>NZ_PHNC01000009.1 GCF_003121295.1 Streptomyces orinoci | reverse complement strand
TCCATGGCCAGCGCCTCGCGGGGCGAGATGCCGAAGAAGGCGGCGTCGAACCCGCTGGCGGCCTGCAGGAAGCCGCCCTCGCGGGTGTAGGAGGTGCCGCTGTGGCCGGGGTCGCTGTCGTAGAGGTCGTCCAGCGGCCAGCCGCGGTCGGTGGGGAAGGGGACGATGGCGTCGCGGCCGTCCAGGACCAGCCGCCACATGTCCTCGGGGGTGTCGATGCCTCCGGGGTAGCGGCAGCTCATGGCGACGATGGCGATGGGCTCGTCAGCGGCGGCCACGGTGGTGGCCGTGGGTGTGGCGGCGGCCGGGCGGGTGGCGCCCAGCAGTTGGCCGAGGATCAGTTCGGTGACGGCGCCGGCCGTGGGGTGGTCGAAGACCAGGGTGGTGGGCAGCTTGAGGCCGGTCGCGGTGTTGAGGCGGTTACGGACCTCGACGGCGGTCAGCGAGTCGAAGCCCAGCTCCCGGAAGGCGGCGGTGGGCGCGATGGCCGAGGCGTCGGGGTGTCCGAGCGCCGCCGCGGCCTGGGCGCGCACCAGTTCCAGGACGGTTTGCTGCTGTTCGGCCTCGGTCATGGCCTGCAGACGGGCGGCCAGGCCATGGGTGGCGGCCTCGTCGGCGGGCGCGGTGGCCTCGGCGGCGTCCAGGGCGCGGCGGACCTCGGGCAGGTCCGCGATGAGGGGGCGCTGCCGGACGGAGGTGTAGGCGGGGGCGAAGCGCTCCCAGTCCATGTCGGCGATGGAGACGCTGGTCTCCTCGTGTCCGACGGCTCCGACCAGGGCGGCGACCGCCAGTTCGGGGTCCATGGCCTTCAGGCCCAGCCGGAGCAGTTCTCCGCTGTCGCTGCCCATGCCCTCGCCGGCCCAGAGGCCCCAGGCAACGGAGGTGGCGGTGAGTCCGCGGGCGCGGCGCTGTTCGGCGAGGGCGTCGAGCGCGGCGTTGGCCGCGGCGTAGGCGCCCTGGTTGGCGCCGCCCCAGACGGCGGCGTTGGAGGAGAAGAGGACAAAGGCGTCCAGTGGCCTGTCGCCGAGGAGTTCGTCGAGGTGACGGGCGCCTTCGGCCTTGGCGGCGACGATGGCGGCGAGCTCTTCTACGGTGGTGTCGGCGAGCGCGCCGGTGTCGCCGACGCCGGCGGCGTGGACCACGGCGGTGAGCGGGTGCTCGGCCGGGACGGCGTCAAGGACCTCGGCCAGCGCCTCCCGGTCGGCGGCGTCGCAGGCGGCGATGGTGACCTCGGCGCCCGATTCGCGGAGTTCGGCGGCGAGTTCGGTGGCGCCGGGGGCCTGTTCGCCACGGCGGCTGGTGAGGACGAGGTGCCGGGCGCCGTTGGCGGCGGCCCAGCGGGCGACATGGCCGCCGAGGGCACCGGTGCCGCCGGTGATCAGGATGGTGCCGCTGGGCGTCCAGGCGCCGCCGGCGGAGTCGGCGAGGGTGGCGCGGACCAGGCGCCGGGCGAAGATGCCGGAGGTGCGGACGGCGAGTTCTTCTTCGCCGTCCGGTCCGGTGAGCGCGGTGACCAGGCGGGTCTGGGCACGGTCGTCCGCGGTGGCGGTCAGGTCGATCAGGCCGCCCCAGCGCTCGGGGTGTTCCAGGCCGATGACCCGGCCCAGTCCCCATATCTGTGCCTGGGCGGTGTCGGCCGGCCGGTCGGAGCGGCCGGTGGCGACGGCGCCCTGGGTGGCCAGCCACAGCGGGGCGTCGATGCCCGTGTCGCCGAGCGCCTGGACCAGGGTGACGGTGGCGGCCAGGCCGGTGGTGACGGCGGGGTGCCCGGGGTGCTGCCGCCGGTCGAGGGCGAGCAGCGACAACACGCCGCTCAGCGGGGCTTCTTGGGCCTCGGCGGTGTGCTGGAGCGCCTGGGTGAGCGAGGCCCGGTCGGTGGCGGCCGGGTCGCAGGTGAGCAGGACGGTCCGGGCGCCGGCGGTGGCCAGGGCCTGCTGGGCGGCGGTGAGCCAGGGGCTGTCGCCGGCCTCGGCGGGGACGACCAGCAGCCAGGTGCCGTCGGCGCGGCCCGGCTTGGGGGCGATGGGCTTCCAGGTGACGCGATAGCGCCAGCCGTCGATGGTGGACTGCCGGCGGTACTGGCGACGCCAGGCGGAGAGCGCCTCAACGGCCTTGGCCAGCCAGGGGTGTTCGGCCTCGTCCTGGATGTCCAGGGCGGTGGCCAGCGCGCTGTGGTCGGCGCTGTCCACGGCGTCCCAGAACCGGAGCTCCTCGGGGACCGCAGCATAGGCGGCGGCCAGTTCCTCGGGGGCGGTGGACTCCAGCCAGTAGCGGCTGCGCTGGAAGGCGTAGGTGGGCAGATCGACCCGCCGGGCGCCGGTCCCGGCGAAGCACACCTGCCAGTCAACGGTGGCGCCATGGGTGTAGGCCTCGCCCAGGGAGCGCAGGAACCGCTCCAGGCCTCCCTCGTCACGGCGCAGGGTGCCGATCGCGGCGGCGGGGAGCCCGGTGTCGTCGATGGTCTCCTGCACGCCCACGGTCACGACCGGGTGTGCGCTGACCTCGATGAACAGCCGGTGCCCGTCGGCGAGGAGCTTGCGGGTGGTCTGCTCGAACTCGACCGTCTGCCGCAGATTCCGGTACCAGTAGTCGGCGTCCAGGCCGGCGGTGTCAACCGGCTCGGCCGTCACGGTGGAATAGAACGGAACACCGCTCGGAACCGGCTGGATCGGAGCCAGAGTCTTCTGCAACTCGGCCTGGATGCGCTCCACATGGGCCGAGTGCGAGGCGTAGTCCACCGGCACCCGGCGCGCCCGTACCTGGGCTGCCTCACAGGCGGCCAGCAGCTCGTCGAGTGCGTCGGCGTCGCCGGAAACCACCACGGAGCGCGGGCCGTTGACGGCGGCGACCGACAGCCTGCCGTCCCAGACGGCCAGCCGCTCACGGGCCTCGGCCACCGGCTCGGCCAGCGACACCATGCCGCCCTGGCCGGACAGGGCCGTGATGGCCTGGCTGCGCAGGGCCACCACCCGGGCGCCGTCCTCCAGCGACAGCGCGCCCGCGACCACCGCGGCAGCGATCTCGCCCTGGGAGTGACCGACGACCGCGGCGGGCCGCACCCCGTACGCGTCCCACACCGCGGCCAGCGACACCATCACCGCCCATAGAGCGGGCTGCACCACATCGACGCGGTCCAGGCCGTCCCCGTTTGTGAGCACCTCGGTCAGCGACCAGTCCACCCACGGCTCAAGGGCCTGTCCGCATTCGCTGATGCGCTGGGCGAACACCGGAGAGCTCTCCAGCAGTCCGGCGGCCATCCCGGCCCACTGCGACCCCTGTCCGGGGAAGACGAACACCGGCTGGGCCGCGCCGAGCGCCACACCTTCGGCGGCATCCTCGCCCGCCGCCAACGCCCGTATGCCGGTGAGCAGTTCCTCACGGCCGGCGCCCGTGACGACAGCGCGGTGCTCGAACCCGGAACGCGACACGGCCAGCGAGTAGCCCACGTCCGCCGGGGACAGCCCGGGCCGCTCCTCGACGAAGTCGGCCAGCCGCTCCAGTTGGGCGCGCAGCGCCGTACCGGTACGGGCGGAGACCACCCAGGGCACCGTCACATCCTGGTGCGGTGCCGTCTCCGGCTGCGCGGCCTCCGGCTCGGGGGCGGCCGGGGCCTCCTCCAGCAGCACATGGGCGTTGGTGCCGCTGATGCCGAAGGAGGAGACGCCCGCACGCCGCGGACGGCCCTGGGCGGGCCACCGGCGGGCCTCGGTCAGCAGCCGGACCTCGCCCGCGCTCCAGTCCACCTTGGTGGACGGCTTGTCCACATGCAGGGTCCTGGGCATCAGGCCATTGCGCAGCGCCATCACCATCTTGATGACGCCGCCGACGCCGGCCGCGGCCTGGGTGTGGCCGACGTTGGACTTCAACGAGCCGAGCCACAGCGGGTGTTCGGCGTCCCGGTCCTGGCCGTAGGTCGCCAGGATGGCCTGTGCCTCGATCGGGTCGCCCAGCGTGGTGCCGGTGCCATGCGCCTCCACCACATCCACCTGGTCGGCGGTGAGCTGGGCGTTGGCCAGAGCCTGCTGGATCACCCGCTGCTGGGACGGGCCGTTGGGGGCGGTCAGGCCGCTGCTGGCGCCGTCCTGGTTGACCGCCGAACCCTTGATCACGGCCAGCACCTGATGGCCGTTGCGCACCGCGTCCGACAGCCGCTCCAGCACCAGCATGCCGACGCCCTCGGAGAAGCCGGCGCCATCGGCGGCGTCGGCGAAGGCCTTGCACCGGCCGTCGGGGGCCAGGCCGCCCTGCCGGCCGAGGTCGATAAAGGTGTCCGGGGTGGACATCACGGTGGTGCCGCCGGCCAGGGCGAGGGTGCAGTCACCGGTGCGCAGCGCCTGAACGGCCAGATGGAGCGCCACCAGCGAGGAGGAGCAGGCGGTGTCCACGCTGATGGCCGGGCCCTCCAGGCCCAGGGTGTAGGAGATGCGCCCGGAGGTGACGCTGTAGGCGTTGCCGACGCCGAGGTAGCCCTCCACCTCGTCCGGGATGGTGTCCAGCCGGGCGACATAGTCCTGGTACATCACCCCGGCGAAGACGCCGGTCTTGGTGCCGCGCATGGAAAGCGGGTCCATTCCCGCCCGTTCGAAGGCTTCCCAGGCGATTTCCAGCAGCAGCCGCTGCTGCGGGTCCATCGCCAGCGCCTCGCGGGGGGAAATACCGAAGAACGCCGGGTCGAACTCGGCGGCGTCATAAAGGAATCCGCTTTCCCGGCAGTAGAAGGTGCCGGGCTGGGAACGGTCGGGGCTGTAAAGGCGTTCCAGGTCCCAGCCGCGGTCGGTGGGGAAGGCCGATACCGCGTCCCGCTCCTCGGCGACGAGCCGCCACAGCTCCTCGGGTGAGGTCACGCCGCCGGGGTAGCGGCAGCTCATACCGATGATGGCGATGGGCTCATGGGCCCGGGCGTCCGCTTCGCCGAGCCGCTGCCGGGTCTGCTGCAGATCGGCCATGACCCGCTTGAGGTAGTCGCGAAGCTTCTGCTCATTTTGCATGTCAAGACCTCGTGGGAAACGGGCGCGCCCGGGAAGTCATGGGCAATCCGCCGGGGCGTCGATATGAGTCACCAGCGACGCTAGGAGGCCCCCTGATCCGGGGCCACCCCTAGCCCTCCCTAACCGCCCCCTAAGGGTTCGAAGGCCGCCCCGCCCCTGGTGGAGGGGTGGGACGGCCTTCGCTGTGAGTGTTATTGCCCGGGGTTGGGCAAGGGGTTTTTCCGCTAGCCGAGTTGCTCGTCGATCATGGCGAACATCTCGTCGTCGCTGACGTCCTCGAAGTCCGTCACCGGCGCGGCCGCCTCGGGGCCGCCGCTGTCGCGGGTGAGGGTGGCGAGGACGGTCTGCAGGCGGCTGACCACCTTCGCCCGTTCTTCTTCGGGGAGTTCGGTCTGGGCGAGGGCCGATTCCAGCCGGCCGATCTCACCATGCACCGCGGAGGCCGCGGACTTGGTGCTGCCGCCGCCGAAGCGGGTGGCGAGGAAGTCGGCCACCGCCTGCGCGGAGGGGTAGTCGAAGATCAGCGTGGCCGGCAGCTGGAGGCCGGTGACCGCGTTGAGGCGGTTGCGCAGCTCCAGGGCGGTCAGCGAGGTGATGCCCATGTCCAGGAAACCGCGGTGGGGTTCCACCAGGTGTCCCCCGGCGAAGCCCAGCACCTGGGCGGCGTTGTTCCGGACCGACTCCAGCAGGACGGCGGCCCGCTCGGGGCCGGCCAGCCCGGCCAGCCGCTCGGCCAGCGCATTGCGGTCGGCCGCGCCGGCCTGGGCGCTGTGCGCGGTGCGGCGCGGCGGGGTGCGGACCAGGCCGCGCAGCAGGGGCGGCAGTTCGCCGCCGGCCGCCTGCCGGCGCAGCGCGGCCAGGTCCAGGCGGACCGGGACGGTGGCCGGTTCCCCGGTCGCCCAGGCGGTGTCGAACAGCTCCAGGCCCGCCGCCGAGTCCAGGGTGAGCACGCCGCCCTGGGCGATGCGATCGACGTCCGCGTCACCGAGCCGGGAGGTCAGCGTGGAGCGTTCCTCCCACAGTCCCCAGGCGAGTGAGTGGGCGGGCAGCCCCTGGCCGGCGCGCAGTTGGGCCAGGGCGTCGAGGAAGGTGTTGGCCGCGGCGTAGTTGCCCTGCCCGGGCCCGCCGAAGACGCCGGCGGCCGAGGAGAACATCACAAAGGCCGCCAGGTTCTGCTGCCGGGTGAGCTGGTGCAGGTTGACGGCCGCGTCCACCTTGGGGCGCATCACCGTTTCCAGCCGCTCGGCGGTCAGCGAGCCGATCACCCCGTCGTCCAGGGTGCCCGCGGCGTGGATCACCGCGGTGAGCGGGTGACCGGCCGGGATGCCGGCCAGGACGGCGGCCAGCGCGTCACGGTCGGCGGCGTCGCAGGCGGCGACGGACACCTGGGCGCCCAGGCCGGTGAGTTCACCGGCCAGTTCGGCGGCGCCCGGGGCGGCCGGTCCGCTGCGGCTGGTGAGCAGCAGGTGCCGCACCCCGTGCTCGGTCACCAGGCGGCGGGCCAGCAGGGCGCCCAGGGTGCCGGTGCCTCCGGTGATCAGTACGGTGCCGTCCGGGTCGAGCGGGGGGCGGCCGGTATGGGCCGAGGCCGGCACCCGGGCCAGCCGTGCCACGGTGGGCGCTCCCCGGCGTTCGGCGAGTTCGGGCTCGTCACCGGTGGCGGCGAGGGCCAGCACGGACGGCGTGACGGCCGGACTCTCGGGGTCCAGGTCCAGCAGGACGAAGCGGCCCGGGTTCTCGCTCTCGGCCGAGCGGACCAGGCCCCATACCGCGGCTCCGGCCGGATCGCGCAGGTCGCCGGGGGTTCCGGCGGCCATGGCGCCCCGGGTGAGGAGCAACAGCCGGGATCCGGCCAGTCGTTCGTCGGCCAGCCACCGCTGGAGGAGAGCCAGCGCCCGGGCGGCTCCGTCACGGGACGCCTCGGCCGCGCCGTCGGCGTCCCCGGCCGGGGACGGATCCCAGGGCAGGCAGACGATGGCGGGGGCCGGGACACCCCCGTCCAGTGCCTTGGACAGCCCGTCGAGCCCCTGGTGGGTGTCGGCCTGGACGCCCAGTTCCTTCAAGGCGGTGAGCAGCGCGGTGTCCTCGCCGTCCCCGGTGAGTACGGCCCAGCCGGCGGCGGGCAGCGCATGCCCGGCCCGTTCGACGGCCGTTCGGTCCGCCGCCGTCCACTCCACCCGGTACAGGGCGTCGTGCAGGGCGCCGCCGGAGGCCGGGGGCGCGAGGCGGTCGGCGGCGACCGGGCGGGTGGTCAGGCCGGTCACGGAGACCACGGGGGCGCCGGTGGTGTCGGCCGCGTGCAGCACGATGCGCTTGTCGGCGTCCAGGGTGAGGCGGACCCGCAGGCGGGTGGCGCCGGTGGCGTGCAGGGCCACGCCGCCCCAGGAGAAGGGCAGGCTCACCGGGGCGTCGTCGGCGGGCGCGGTGCCGGTGAGGCGGTCCCCGCCGACGATGACGGAGTGCAGGGCGGCGTCCAGCAGCGCCGGGTGGATGGCGAACCGTCCGCCGTCCATGTCCTCGGGCAGCGCGACCTCGGCGAAGAGCTCCTTCTCGCGCACCCACAGCGCGCGCAGGCCCTGGAAGGCGGGGCCGTATTCATAGCCCTGCTCGGACAGTTCCCGGTAGGTGCCCTCCAGCGGAAGGCGTTCGGCGTCCTGCGGGGGCCAGGTGGCCAGGCCCGCGTCCGCCGGTTCCACCGGCGCCTCGGCGAGGGTGCCGATGGCATGGCAGGTCCAGGGCTCGTCGTCGTCGGTGTCCCGGCGGGTGTGGATGGCCACGCCGCGCCGCCCGCTGTCGTCGGCGGCGCTCACGCTCACCTGGAGGTGCAGGCCGCCGGTGGCGGGCAGGATCAGGGGTTCCTGGAGGGTCAGCTCCTCCACGGTGCGGCAGCCGGCCCGGTCCCCGGCTTGGATGGCCATTTCCACCAGTCCGGTTCCCGGCAGCAGGACGGTGCCCATCACCGCGTGGTCGGCCAGCCAGGGGTGGGTGGCCAGGGAGATGCGTCCGGTGAGCACCTGGCCGTCCAGGTCGGCCAGCGGGACCGCCGCGCCGAGCAGCGGGTGGTCGGCCGGGGTCAGGCCCAGGCCATGGGCGTCGGCGGGTGCGGTCTGGGCGTCCAGCCAGTAGCGCCGGCGCTGGAAGGCGTAGGTGGGCAGCTCGACCCGGGCCGGGCGGATGGGATGTTCGCGGTCCGGGCCGGCGAACACCGCCTCCCAGTCCGGCAGCACACCGCCCGACACCGCCTCACCCAACGAGGCCACAAACCGGTCCCAGCCGCCCTCGCCCCGCCGTAGCGTCCCCACCACCGACGCCGGCGCACCGGCGTCCTCGATGATGTCCTGCACCGCCATTGACACCACCGGATGCGGCGAGACCTCCACCACCACACACGGCCCCACATCTCCCAGTGCCGAACGCACGGCGGACTCGAACTCCACCGTCTCCCGCGCATTGCGGAACCAGTAACCCACGTTCATCAACCCGGTATCCAACGGCCCGCCGGTCACCGTCGAATACAGCGGCACCGGCGACGACACCGCACCCAGACCGTCGAATGCCTCGCCCAATTCGGCCTGGATCGCAGCCACCTGCACCGAGTGCGCCGCGTAGTCCACCGCGATTCGCCGCACCCGCACGCCGTCGTCCTCGCACTCGGCGAAAAACTCCTCCAGCGCCCCCGACTCACCCGACACCACCACCGACAACGGCCCATTCACCGCCGCCACCGACACCCGGCCCTCGAACCGCTCCAACCGCCGCCGTACCTCGGCCACCGGCGCCACCACCGACACCATGCCGCCCAGCCCCGACAGGGCCAGCACCGCACGCGCCCGCAGCGCCGCCGCACGCGCGCCCGCCTCCAGCGACACCGCGCCCGCCACCACGGCGGCCGCCAGCTCACCCTGCGAGTGCCCCACCACCGCGGCCGGCACCACACCCACCGACCGCCATACCTCGGCCAACGACACCATCACCGCCCACAACGCCGGCTGCACCACATCGACCCGCTCCAGGCCCTCACCGGTCCTCAGCACTTCGGTGAGGGACCAGTCCACCCAGGGCTTCAGCGCCTGTTCGCACGCATGGATGTGCCCGGCGAAAACCGTTGAGGTGTCCAGCAGTTCGGCGGCCATTCCCTCCCACTGCGCTCCCTGGCCGGGGAAGACGAACACCGCCTTGGCCGCGCCGCGGGCCATGCCCGCGGAGCCCTCGTCGGCGGCCAACGCCCGTACGCCCGAGAGCAGTTCCTCCCGGCCGGCGCCCGTGACCACCGCACGGTGCTCGAACGCCGTACGCGAGACCGCCAGCGAGTAGCCCACATCCACGGGCGACAGCCCGAGTCGTTCCTCGACGAACCCCGAGAGTCTGCGCAGTTGTTCGCGCAGCGCCGCCTCGGACTTGGCCGACACCACCCAGGGCACGGCCACGCCCTCGCGCGGCCCCGTCTCAACGGCCTCCCGTTCGGGGGCGGCCGGCGCCTCCTCCAGCACCACATGGGCGTTGGTGCCGCTGATGCCGAAGGAGGAGACGGCGGCCCGGCGGGCGTGTTCGCGCTCCGGCCAGGGCTGGGTGTGTGTCAGCAGCCGGACTTCACCCGCGCTCCAGTCCACCTTGGTGGACGGCTTGTCCACATGCAGGGTCATGGGCATCACCGCATGCCGCAGCGCCTGCACCACCTTGATGATGCTGCCCACACCCGCGGCCGCCTGGGTATGGCCGGTGTTGGACTTCAACGAGCCCAGCCACAGCGGGTGGCCGGCGTCCCGGTCCTGGCCGTAGGTCGCCAGGATGGCCTGTGCCTCGATCGGGTCACCGAGCGTGGTGCCGGTGCCATGCGCCTCCACCACATCCACCTGGGCGGCCGCCACCTGGGCGTCGGCCAGGGCCTGCCGGATGACCCGCTGCTGGGACGGGCCGTTGGGAGCGGTCAGGCCGTTGCTGGCGCCGTCCTGGTTGACCGCCGAACCCTTGATCACGGCCAGCACCTGATGGCCGTTGCGCACCGCGTCCGACAGCCGCTCCAGCACCAGCATGCCGACGCCCTCGCCCCAGCCGGTGCCGTCCGCGGCATCGGCGAACGCCTTGATCCGCCCGTTCCGGGCCAGGCCGCGCTGCCGGCTGAAGTCGGTGAACGCCACCGGGGTGGACATCACCGTGGCGCCGCCCGCCAGGGCCAGCGAGCACTCGCCGCGCAACAGCGCCTGCTTGGCGACATGCACGGCCACCAGGGAGGAGGAGCAGGCGGTGTCCATGGTCAGGGCCGGGCCCTGCAGACCGAGGGTGTAGGAGATCCGGCCGGAGGCGACGCTGCTGATATTGCCGTTGGAGATGAACGGCTCCAGCTCCGGCGGGATCGTCGGCACGGACCAGGCATAGTCGGTGTGGATCATCCCGACATAGACGCCGGTCGGCGTCCCCTTCAGCCGGGCCGGGTCGATACCGGCGTTCTCGATGGCCGTATAGGAGGTCTCCAGCAGCAGCCGCTGCTGGGGGTCCATGGCGACCGCCTCGCGGGGCGAGATACCGAAGAAGGCGGGGTCGAAGTCGCCCACCCCGTCCAGGAATCCACCCTCGCGGACATAGGTGGTTCCCGGGCGGTCCGGGTCCGGGTCGTACAGCTTCTCAAGGTTCCAGCCACGGTCCGCCGGGAATTCGGAGAGCGTGTCAATGCCCTCCGAAACCACCCGCCACAGTTCGTCCGGCGAGTCCACGCCGCCCGGGAAGCGGCACGCCATGCCGACGATGGCGATCGGCTCGTGTGCCGCCTCCTCGACCTCGATCAGGCGATTGCGGGTTCGACGCAATTCGGCGGTGACGAACTTGAGGTTTTCCAGGATCTTGTCGTTTTGCGTCATGGGGAGGAGTGCACCACCTGTCGGGTCGGTCTTTTCACGGGAGTTGACGGCCCTGACCTTTCCTGGGAAGGGTCAGGGCGCTGGGAGAGGTCAGGCCCCTGGGAAGGGTCAGGACTTTCCGAACTCCCGCTGAATGATGTCCAGGATCTCGTCGGCGGTCGCCGATTCCAGATCGTCCGCTTCGCCACCGCTCCCGCTGGTGGTGCTCCGCAGTTCGTCCCACTTGGCCAGCACCGCCCGCAGCCGGGAGGCCACCTGGGCGGCCTCGTCGCTCTGCTGCGCCCAGCCGTCGGGCACCCGGGTGAGCGCGGACTCCAGCCGCTCCAGCTCCGCCAGCACCGAACCGGCGCCCGGTTCGGTGGGCTTGGCGTCCGCCACCAGCCCGGCGAGCAGGTACTCGGCCAGGAGGGCGGGCGAGGGATAGTCGAAGACGACGGTCGCGGGCAGCCGCAGGCCGGTCTCGCCGGTCAGCCGGTTGCGCAGTTCCACGGCGGTCAGCGAGTCAAAGCCCAACTCGCGGAAGGCACGCTCGGGTTCCACCGCATCGGTGCCCGAGTAGCCGAGTACCGCGGCCACATGGGAACGCACCAGGGCCAGCACCAGGGCCTCCTGCGCGGCGGCCGGGCTCTCCGCGAGCCTGGCCCGCAGCGCCGAGCCGCCCGAGGCCCCGCCGGAAGCCCCGGCCTGGGCCGCGGCACCGCCGTCCGCGCGCACCGTGCGACGCATCGGGGCCCGCACCAGGCCCAGCAGCAGTGCCGAGCCGGGCCCGCCGTCGAGCTGCACCGCGGACGGCCGGAACACCATGGGCGCGACAACCGGGCTTTCCAGGCCGGCCGCCAGGTCGAACAGGGCGCGGCCCAGTTCGGCGGTCACCGGGGTCATGCCATTGCGCTTGATCCGTTCGATGTCCGCCTCGGTCAGCCGGCTGCCGATGCCCACGGTCGATTCCCACAGACCCCACTGGAGCGACAGCCCCGGCAGCCCCTGCGCCCTGCGGTATCCGGCCAGCGCGTCCAGGAAGGTATTGGCGGCCGTGTAGTTGCCCTGACCCGCCTCGCCGAACAGCGCGGCCGAGGAGGAGAACATCACAAACGCCGACAGCTCCATCTCGCGGGTCAGCTCATGCAGATACCAGGCGGCATCCGCCTTGGGGCCGAGCACCTTGTCCAGGTGCCCGGGAGTGAGCGAACCCACCGTGCCATCGCTGATGACACCGGCGGTGTGGATGACGGCCGTCAGCCGACGCCCCTGAAGCAGGCCCGCCACCGCGTCCCGGTCGGAGACATCACAGGCCGCGACCTCCACCTCGGCGCCCAGCCCGGAAAGCTCCGCCACCAACTCCTTGGCACCTTCCGCCTCAAGACCACGACGGCTGGTCAACAGCAGGCTGCGCACCCCGTGTTCGGCCACCAGATGACGGGCGAACAACGAACCCAGGCCACCCGTACCACCGGTGACCAGCACCGTACCGTCCCCGGCGGCAAAGCCCTCACCGGAACCGGCCGCCGGAACCCGCGCCAGGCGGGCCCCGTGCACCACCGCGTCACGGACGGCGAGTTCCGACTCGGTGCTCGACACCAGCGCCGACCACAGTGTGGACAGCTCCGGGTCCGCGCCGGGCTCCAGGTCCAGCAGCACCAGCTGGTCGGGGTTCTCCGCCTGCGCCGCGCGCACCAGACCCCGTACCGGGGCGTTGGGCAGGTCCCGGACGGCGTCCTTGGGCCCGGTGGCCACCGCGCCCCGGGTCACCAGGACCAGGCGGGCGTTGACGAACTGCGGGTGACCCAGCCACTGCTGAAGCAGGCCGAGGGCCCGGTGAGTGGCCGCATGGGTCGCGGCCACCACATCCTTCTCCCCGGCATCCTTCTCCTCGCCCCGGGCATGGGCGGCGTCCGGTTCGGCGAACTCCACAAACACCAGCTCCGGCTGCGGCACCGTGCCCGCCGACACCGCGTCCACCAGCGCATCCAGGGAGGAGAAGGCCGGGCCGCCGGTGCCGAAGGGGTCCTTCCCCACCACCGCGAAGGGGCCGACCGCGGTGGCGGGCACCTCCACGGGCTTCCACTCCATCTGGAACAGGGCGTCCCGCACCCGGTCCCGCTCGCCGCCCTGAGCGCCGGCGACGGGCGCCTGCCACTGGGCGGTCCGAGCGGTGAGGACCGCCGCGCCGGAACCGTCCGCGGCGATCAGCTCGGCCTCGTCGGCCGTCCGCCGCAGCCGGACCCGCAGCATGGACGCGCCGGTGGCATACAGGCTGACCTCGCGCCAAACAGTGGGGAGCAGCACGGCTTGTTCGTCCAGCGCGGCCGGGTGCAGGGCCGCGTCCAACAGGGCGGGGTGAACACCGAAGCCGGCGGTCGCGGTGCCCCTGGGCAGGACGACCTCGGCGAAGACGTCCGCACCGCGCTGCCAGGCCGCCTGTACGCCCCGGAAGAGCCGGCCGTGGGCCAAACCCATCTCCGCGAGCTCCTGGTAGAGGACGTCGGTATCGATCGCCATGGCGTCCGCCGGGGGCCACACGGCGAGTTCGGTGGCCACCGAGGCGGGCGGCACGGACGCGGCCAGGGCCAGCACACCGGTGGCGTGCAGAACCCATGGCTCGTCGTCGGCGGCGGACTCCGGGCGGGAGAACACGGTCAGTTCGGGGCGGCCGGCGTTCTCCGTACCGTCCACGGTCATCCGCAGGGCGACACCACCGCGCTGCGGCAGTACCAGCGGCGCCTGGAGCACCAGCTCCTCCAGCCTGCCGCAGCCCACCTGGTCGGCGGCGTGGATGGCGAGTTCCACCAGCGCGGCCCCCGAGACCACCACCTCACCCGAGACGGTCCGCTGCCCCAGCCAGGGGTGGGACTGCACCGACAATCTGCCGGTGAAGACGGTGGTGTCGGTGGTCGGAATGTTGACCACGGCCGACAGCAGCGGGTGTTCGGCCGCCATCTGGCCCAGCCCGGTGGCGTCACCGGACTTGGCGGCGGTCTCCAGCCAGTAGCGCTGGTGCTGGAAGGCGTAGGTGGGCAGTTCCACACGCTTGGCGGCACGGCCGGCGAACACACCCTCCCAGTCAAGGTCCGTGCCATGGGCGTGCATCGTGCCGATGGCCGTGGTGAAGGTCTGGGCCTCCGGGCGGTCCTTGCGCAGGACGGACGCGAAGACGGTGCCCTCGCTGATGCACTGCTGGCCCATGCCGGAGAGAATCCCGTCCGGGCCCAGCTCCAGGAACTTGGCCACGCCCTGAGCGGAGAGGTAGGCCATGCCATCGGCGAAACGGACCGCCTGACGGACATGACGCACCCAGTAGTCCGGCGAGCACAGCTCCTCGGCGGTAGCCAGCGTGCCGGTCACATTCGAAACCACCGGGATCTGCGGCGCGTTGAAGGACAGCTCCGCGATCGCACTACGGAAGTCCTCCAGCATCGGCTCCATACGCGGCGAGTGGAACGCATGGCTGACGGTTAGGCGGCGCACCCGCCGGCCCAGCTCCTGGGCCTGCGCGACAGCCGCCTCAACCGCATCCTCGTCACCCGAAACCACCACGGACGACGGGCCGTTGACCGCCGCGGTCGCAACCTCAGCCTCACGGCCGGCAATCCACTCGGCGACCTCGGCCTCGGTGGCCTCCACGGCCGCCATGGCACCACCGGCCGGCAGAGCCTGCATCAACCGGCCACGAGCCGCCACCAACTTGGCCGCATCGGCGAGCGACAGCACACCGGCAACATGAGCCGCGACGATCTCCCCGACCGAATGACCGATCAGGAAGTCCGGCCGCATCCCCCACGACTCCACCAACCGGAACAACGCCACCTCAAGCGCGAACAACGCCGCCTGAGTAAACGCCGTCTGATCCAACAGAGACGACCCATCCCCGAAGACAACGTCCTTCAGTGAACGGTCCAACTGCTCGTCCAGATGAGCGCAGACCTCGTTGAAGGCGGCCGCGAAGACCGGGAAGGTCTCATACAGCTCACGGCCCATACCGGCCCGCTGACTGCCCTGCCCCGTGAACAACAACGCCAGCTTCGAACGCGACGCACTGCCCATGGTCACAGCACCAGATATCTCACCGGACGCCAACGCCCGGACACCCGCGAGCAGTTCGTCACGATCCGCGCCAGCGATCACCGCCCGGTGCTCGAACCGCGACCGCGCAACCGCCAACGAGTAGCCCACATCCACCGGCGACAGGTCGGCACGCTCCTCCAGGAACGCCACCAGCCGCTCCGCCTGAGAGCGAACCGCCGCCTCCGACTTCGCCGACAGCACCCATGGCAGCACCGTGTCAACCACCGGCTCCACAGCAGCAACAGCCGGCTCCGGCGCCTGCTCCAGCACCACATGCGCATTGGTGCCACTGATACCGAACGAGGACACCGCGGCCCGCCGCGGACGACCGGCCTCCGGCCATTCCCGCGTCTCGGTCAGCAACTCCACCGCACCCGCCGACCAGTCCACCTCAGGAGTCGGCGCATCGACATGCAGCGTCTTCGGCAGCAGTCCATACCGCATCGCCTGAACCATCTTGATCACGCCGCCGACGCCTGCGGCCGCCTGACTGTGGCCGATATTGGACTTCAACGAGCCCAGCCACAAGGGACGGTCCTCGGGGCGCTCCTGCCCATAGGTCGCCAGCAACGCCTGCGCCTCGATCGGGTCACCCAGCCGCGTACCCGTACCATGCGCCTCCACCGCATCCACGTCCCCCGCCGACAGTCCGGCATCCGCCAGGGCCTGGCGGATCACCCGCTGCTGCGCGGGGCCGTTGGGGGCGGTCAGGCCATTGCTGGCACCGTCCTGATTGACCGCCGTGCCACGGACGACCGCCAGCACCTGGTGTCCATGGCGCAGGGCGTCCGACAGCCGCTCCACCAGCACCATGCCGGCACCTTCACCCCAGACGGTGCCGTCCGCCGCCGCGGAGAAGGCCTTGCACCGGCCGTCCATGGCCAGAGCGCTCTGCTGGGCGAAGTCGATATAGGTGTCGGGGCTGGTCATCACGGTGACACCACCGGCGAGTGCCATGGAGCACTCCCCCCGGCGCAGCGACTGGATGGCCAGATGCAGGGCGACCAGCGAGGAGGAACAGGCAGTGTCCACGCTGAGCGACGGACCGCTCAGGCCCAGCAGGTAGGAGACCCGGCCGGAGACCACACTGCTGGTGTTGCCGGTGCCCAGGAAGCTGTGCACTCCCTCGGGGGCGTTGGCGGCGCCCGGGTAGTAGTCGGAGTTCAGCACACCGACGAACACGCCGGTCTGGCTGCCGCGCAGGGTCGCCGGGTCCAGCCCGGCGGATTCCAGCGCCTCCCAGGAGGATTCCAGGATCAGCCGCTGCTGCGGGTCCATCGCCAGCGCCTCACGCGGCGAGATCCCGAAGAACGCCGGGTCGAAGGCGGCGGCGGGTACGAATCCGCCCTCACGGACATAGGTCTTGCCGACGCGGCCGGGCTCGGGGTCGTAAAGGGCCTCCAGGTCCCAGTCGCGGTCGGTCGGGAAACCGGTGATGGCATCGACGCCGTTGACCACCATCCGCCACAGTTCCTCGGGGGAGGTGACATCGCCGGGGTAACGGCAGGCCATGCCGACGATGGCGATCGGGTCGTTGTCCAGGGACGGCTGCGCCACCGCGGACACCGGTGCAGGCGCCTCGGCGGTGCCCAGCAGCTCGGTGCGCAGATACCGGGCCAGCGCCACGGCGCTGGGGTAGTCGAAGACCAGTGTGGTGGGCAGGCGCAGGCCGGTCTCGGCGGCCAGCCGGTTGCGCAGATCAACCGCGGTCAGCGAGTCGAAGCCCAGTTCCTTGAAGGCCCGCTCGGGCTCGATGGCGTCCACTCCGTCATGGCCGAGTACGGCAGCGACATGGGAACGCACCAGTCCCAGCAGCAGGGCTTCCTGCTGCTCGGCGGGCAGGCCGGAGAGTCGTGCCCCAAGCGACGCGCCCTGGGTGCCGCCGGTGGTCACCGCCCGGCGCGCGGGGGCGCGCACCAGCCCGCGGAGCAGCGCCGCACCAGGGCCGTACTCGGGCTGGATGACGGCCAGCCGCAGTCCCATGGGTGAGACCACGGCCCGGTCAAGGGCGAAAGCCGCCTGGAACAGGGACAGGCCAAGCTCGATGGTCAGCGGTGTCATGCCATTGCGCTTGATGCGCTCCACATCGGCGTCGGTCAGCCGGCTGCCCATGCCCGCGGAGGGCTCCCAAAGGCCCCACTGGAGCGACAGCCCCGGCAGCCCCTGCGCCCTGCGGTATCCGGCCAGGGCGTCCAGGAAGGTATTGGCGGCCACATAGTTGCCCTGCCCCGCCTCGCCGAACAGCGCGGCCGAGGAGGAGAAGACCACAAAGGCCGACAGGTCCTGGCCCCGGGTGAGCTCATGCAGATGCCAGGCGGCGTCCGCCTTGGGGCCGAGCACCTTGTCCAGACGCTCGGGGGTGAGCGAACCCACGGTGCCGTCGTCGAGTACACCGGCGGTGTGGATGACGGCCGTCAGCCGGCGCCCCTGAAGCAGGCCCGCCACCGCGTCCCGGTCGGAGACATCACAGGCCGCGACCTCCACCTCGGCGCCCAGCCCGGAAAGCTCCGCCACCAACTCCTTGGCGCCTTCCGCCTCAAGACCACGACGGCTGGTCAACAACAGGCTGCGCACCCCGTGTTCGGCCACCAGATGACGAGCGAACAACGAACCCAGGCCACCCGTACCACCGGTGACCAGCACCGTACCGTCCCCGGCGGCAAAGCCCTCACCGGAACCGGCCGCCGGAACCCGCGCCAGGCGCGGCACCAGTACCGCACCGTCACGGACCGCGAACTCCGGCTCCCCGAGGTCTGCGAGCGGCACCAATCCGGCGAAGTCCGGCTCCATACCGGCGCCGGCGTCCGGGTCGGTATCGAGGTCGAGGTCGAGGTCAAGGTCGAGGTCGAGGTCGATAAGGAGAAAACGGTCGGGGTTCTCCGACTGGGCGGCGCGCACCAGGCCCCACACCGGCGCATGCGCCAGGTTGCGCACCCCCGGGTCGGTGCCGGCGGCCACCGCGCCCCGGGTCACAAAGACCAGGCGGGAGTCGGCGAACCGCTCATCGGCCAGGAACTCCTGGAGGAGCGCCAGCGCCCGGTGGGTGGCGGCATGGGCAGCGGCGACCATATCGTCACCGGCGTTCTGAACGACGGCCTCGAACGGTGCGAACACCACATCGGCGCCTTCGCAGCTCTCCAGCCCCGCCTGGACGCCGAGCACTTGGTGGGTGTCGGCCGTGCCGGAGGTCATGGTGCCCGCCGGAAGCGGAACCCAGTCCACCTGGAACAGCGAGTCGCGGGTACGGACGCGCGCCGTGGCAGGGCCATCGATCTCCGCCGGCCGCTGTTCCACGGCCCGGGCCGTGAGCACGGCTGCGCCGGATTCATCGGCGGCCAGCACGCTCAGCGTGCCGTCGGCATGGGTGAGGCGCACCCGCAGCGCGTCGGCACCGGTGGCGTACAGCCGTACCCCTTCCCAGCGGAAGGCGAGTTGGGCGGCGCCGTTCTCCGCGGCGACGGCGTGCAGGGCGGCGTCCAGCAGGGCCGGGTGAAGGCCATAGCCGTCGGTCGCGGTGCCCTCCGGGAGCGTCACCTCGGCGAAGATCTCCTCGCCCCGGCGCCAGGCGGCTCGCAGGCCGCGGAAGACCGGACCGTGGGACAGCCCGGCGCCCGCCAATTCGTCATAGACGGCGCCGACATCGACCGGCTCGGCGTCGGCCGGCGGCCAGGCCGACAACTCAGAGCTCTCGGGTGACACACCCATGGTGGCCATGGCGAGTGTGCCAATGGCGTTGAGCGTCCACGGGGAGTCGGGCGCCACATCGTCGGCCCGGGAATGCACGGTGACCTCACGGGCCCCCTGCTCGTCCGCGGCGGTTACGCCCACCCGCACGGCGACGCCCCCGCGTTCGGGCAGGACGAGCGGTGCCTCGATGGTCAGCGCTTCCAGTCCGTCACAGCCGACCTGGTCACCGGCATGGACCGCCAGCTCCACCAGCGCGGCGGCGGGCAGCACCGGAACACCACCGATGGCGTGGTCGGCGAGCCAGCCATGAGTCTGGAGCGAGAGACGGCCCGTGAGGACCAGCGACTCGGTGTTGGGCACCTCGACGGCCGCGCCCAGCAGTCCATGTCCGGTCGGCTCAAGCCCAAGGCTGTTGACATCGCCCGCCGATGACACGACTTCCAGCCAGTAGCGCTTGCGCTGGAAGGCGTAGGTGGGCAGGGCGACGCGTTTGGCGGCTCGGCCCGCGAATACGCCTTCCCAGTCAAGTTCGGTGCCGTGGGCGTGCATCGCGCCTACGGCCATGGTGAGCGTCCGGGCTTCGGGGCGGTCCTTGCGCAGGACGGAGGCGAACACCGCGTCGTCGCTGACGCACTGCTGTCCCATACCGGAGAGGATGCCGTCCGGGCCCAGCTCCAGGAACTTGCCCACGCCCTGACCGGAGAGGTAGGCCATGCCATCGGCGAAGCGGACGGCCTGGCGGACGTGGCGCACCCAGTAATCGGGCGAGCACAGCTCCTCGGCCGTGGCCAGGGTGCCGGTCACGTTCGAAACGACCGGTATCTGCGGCGCGTTGAAGGACAGCTCCGCGATGGCGCTGCGGAAATCCTCCAGCATCGGCTCCATACGGGGGGAATGGAACGCATGGCTCACCGTCAGGCGACGCACCCGTCGGCCCAGCTCCTGGGCCTGGGCGACAACCGCCTCAACCGCATCCTCGTCACCCGAAACCACCACGGACGACGGCCCGTTGACCGCCGCGATCGCAACCTCAGCCTCACGCCCGGCAATCCACTCGGCGACCTCGGCCTCGGTGGCCTCCACGGCCGCCATGGCACCACCGGCCGGCAGAGCCTGCATCAACCGCCCACGGGCCGCGACCAGCGTCGCCGCATCCTCAAGCGACAGCACACCGGCAACATGCGCGGCGACGATCTCCCCGACCGAGTGACCGATCAGGAAGTCCGGCCGCACCCCCCACGACTCCACCAACCGGAACAGAGCAACTTCCAGAGCGAACAGGGCCGCCTGAGTAAACGCCGTCTGATCCAGAGAGGCCTCATCGCCGAAGACAACATCCTTCAGCGAACGCCCCAGCCGCTCATCAAGGTGAGCGCACACCTCGTCAAACGCGGCCGCGAAGACCGGGAACGTCTCATACAGCTCACGGCCCATACCGGCCCGCTGACTGCCCTGCCCCGTGAACAACACCGCCAGCCGGCCACGCGTCACACTGCCGCTCACCACGGCACCGGACACCTCACCGGAGGCCAACGCCTTTACGCCTGCCAGCAATTCGTCCCGGTCCGCGCCGGTCACCACCGCCCGATGCTCGAACCGGTCGCGTACAACGGCCAGCGAGTACCCCACATCCACCGGCGACAGCTCAGGCCGCTCCCCTGCAAAGGCGGCGAGGTTCTCCAGCTGGTCCCGAAGCGCGGCCTCGGTCTTGGCGGAGACCACCCACGGTACGGCGGTGTCCCCGACAACCGGTTTGACCGCCGGCGCCTGTTCGATGGCTGGGGCCTGTTCCAGCACGACATGTGCGTTGGTACCGCTCATACCGAAGGACGAGACACCCGCCCGACGCGGACGACCCACCTCCGGCCACTCCCGCGCCTCGGTCAGCAACTCCACCGCACCCGCCGACCAGTCCACCTCAGGCGACGGCGCATCGACATGCAGCGTCTTCGGCAGTACCCCATGCCGCATCGCCAGCACCATCTTGATCACACCGGCCACACCCGCAGCCGCCAGGCTATGACCAATATTCGACTTGATCGAACCCAGCCACAACGGCCGCTCCCCCGGCCGCCCCTGACCATAGGTCGCCAGCAACGCCTGCGCCTCGATCGGGTCACCCAGCCGCGTACCCGTACCATGCGCCTCCACCGCATCCACATCCGCCGCCGACAAACCCGCACCAGCCAGCGCCCGCTCAATCACCCGCCGCTGCGACGGACCATTCGGCGCCGTCAAACCATTACTCGCACCGTCCTGATTCACCGCCGAACCACGAACAACCGCCAACACCTCATGCCCCAGACGCCGGGCATCCGACAGCCGCTCCACCAGCAGCATGCCCACACCCTCAGCCCAACCCGTACCATCCGCCCCCGCCGCAAACGCCTTACAACGCCCATCGGCAGCCAGACCGCCCTGGCGCGAGAAGTCGATAAAGGTGTCCGGGGTGGACATCACGGTGGCACCACCGGCGAGCGCCAGATCGCACTCGCCCCGGCGCAGCGACTGGACGGCCAGGTGCAGGGCGACCAGCGAGGACGAACACGCCGTGTCCACACTCACCGCCGGGCCCTCAAGGCCAAGCGTGTAGGACACCCGGCCCGAGGCCACGCTGCCCGAGTTCCCGGTGCTCAGATAGCCCGCGATGTTCTCCGGCACAGCGTCGGAGCCGGGGAAGTAGTCCGAGCTGAGGACGCCGACGAACACACCGGTCTGACTGCCATGCAGGGATGCGGGGTTGATGCCGGCCGACTCCAGCACCGAGTACGAAGCCTCCAGCAGCAGCCGCTGCTGCGGGTCCATCGCCAGCGCCTCACGCGGCGAGACGCCGAAGAAGTCGGCATCGAACTCGCCCGCGTCATAAAGGAATCCGCCCTCCTTGGCCGTGACCTTGGCGGGCCGCTCCGGGTGGTCGGAGGTGAACAGACCTTCCAGGTCCCAGCCTCGGTCGGTGGGGAACTCGGCGATGGCGTCCACACCATTGGACACCAGTCGCCAGAGGTCCTCGGGCGAGTTGACCCCGCCGGGGTAGCGGCAGGCCATGCCGACGATGGCGATCGGCTCGGTGGCCGCGCTCACCAGCTGGCGGTTCTGCTGCTTCAGCTGCTCGGTTTCCTTGATCGACGCACGCAGTGCCTCGACGAGTTTGTCCTGAGGGGTAGTCATCAAGTGCTCCACACGTCGAACATCAGGAGTCGGAGTTGAGGTCGGTGTCGCCGAGCGCCCAGCGGATCAGGTGCTCGGTGTCCATCGCATCGATGTCGATGGCGTCGGTGTCGCCGGTCTCGGCCACCGGAGCCGGGCCTTCGCCGAGGCCGGCCAGGTCGCGCAGGAGGTCCAGGACGCCGGCCTCGCGGAAGCGGGCCATCGGAATGGCCGCCAGCGCCTCGCGGAGCTGGATCTCCTCCGGGTCGGCGGCCGGCCCGCCGGTCCCGGGCTCGTCCGGCATCACCTCGGCCAGCAGATAGGCGACCAGCGCCTTGGGCGTCGGGTAGTCGAACACCAGGGTCGCCGGGAGCTTCAGCCCGGTGGCGGCGTTGAGCCGGTTGCGCAGCTCCACCGCGGTCAGCGAATCAAAGCCCAACTCGGTGAAGGAGCGCGCGGGTTCGAGGCTCGACGGGTCACTGTGGCCCAGCACCGCGGCGATGTCGCCGCGCACCAGGTCCAGCACCAGCCGTTCGCGCTCCTCGGCGGGCGTGGCGGCCAGCCGCTCGGCCAGTCCCTGGCGGCCGGCGTCCGGGGTGGCGGAGGCGGCGCTGCGGCGGCCGTACGGCATGGTGGCGCGCATGGTTCGCAGCAGGGCGTCGTCCATGCCATCGCGGGACAGCAGCACCGGGAGGTTGAGCCGCATCGGCGCCACCAGGGGCAGCCCGGCCAGCCGGGCCCGGTCGAAGAACGCCAGGCCGCGGGCCGTGGGGATGAGCACCATGCCACCGCGCTGGAGGCGCTGGATGTCGGCGTCGGTCATATTGGCCGCGATGCCGCTGCGCTGCTCCCAGGAGCCCCACTGCAGTGACGTTCCGGCGAGACCGAGGGCGTGCCGGTGCTGGGCGAGGGCATCCAGGAAGGTGTTGGCGGCGACATAGTTGGCCTGCCCGGCCTCGCCGAACATGGCGGCGGCCGAGGAGAACAGCATGAACTCCGCCAGTTCCATGTCCTGGGTCAGCTCATGCAGGTGCAGGGCGGCATCGACCTTGGGCCGCAGCACTCTTTCCAGCTGGGCGGGGGTGAGCGAGCCAACGGTCGCGTCGTCCAGTACGGCCGCGGTGTGGACCACCGTGGTCAGCGGGTGCTCCGCCGGGATCGACTTCAGCAGCGCCTCCACGGCGGAACGGTCCGCCACATCGCAGGCGACGACCTCCGCCCGAGCGCCCAGCCCGGACAGCTCGGCCACCAGCTCTGCCGCGCCCTCCGCTCGCATACCGCGCCGGCTGGTGAGCAGCAGATGCCGGACGCCGTACCGGGTCACCAGGTGCCGGGCGATTTGGGAGGCCAGTACGCCGGTACCGCCGGTGATCAGGGCGGTACCCGCTCCGTCGGCGCCCGCCGGGCCGGCCTTGGCCGGGGCCGCCTCCGCCGGGGAGGACGGCACCCGGGCCAGCCGGCGTGCGGTGAAGGCACCGCCGCGTACGGCCAGTTCGGGCTCCTTGGCGGCCAGAGCCGCGGCCAGGGCCTCGGTGGTCAGCCGGTCGTCGGGGTGCCGGTCGGAGTGGTCGAGGACATCGACGTCCAGGAGCACAAACCGGTCCGGGTTCTCCGTCTGCGCCGACCGGATCAGGCCCCATGCCGCCGCATTGACCAGGTCGGTGACCTCCTCGCCGGGCCGGGTGGCCATGGCGCCACGTGTGACGACCACCAGCCGGGAATCGGCGTAGCGGTCGTCGCTCAGCCAGCCCTGCACCAGGGCGAGCAGGCGCCGGGCCGCAGCATGCACCGCGTCCGCGAGGTCGGTGGAGTCGATGGCATCGGACGCGCCCGGTGCCATCGGCGCGAACACCACGGACGGGACGTCCGGCACGGTGGCCAGCTCCGCCAGCTCGGTGCCACGGGCAGCCGCCGGGCAGGGCAGGCCGAAGGAGTCGTCGCCCACAACGGCCCATTGGGCGGATGGGTCGGTGGCCGTGGCCGCCTTGGACAATTCCAGCGGGACCCACTCCGAGTGGTAGAGCGGATCGTGGAACATCTCCCCGGCCGAACCCAACTCCTCTGCCACTACGGCTCGTACGGCGACCGCGCCCAGGGATGCCACCGGTGCGCCCGTGGCATCGGCAAGAGTCACCGACACTTCGTCGGCACCGGTGGGCACCAGGCGCGCCCGCAGCGCGGAGGCGCCGGTGGCGTACAGGGTCACTCCCCGCCAGAGGTGGGCGAGTTGGGCGCTGCCGTGCTCACCGCCCAGGGTGTGCAGGGCGGCGTCCAGCAGCGCGGGGTGAATTCCGAAGCCATCGGTCGGGACGCCCTCGGGAAGGACGATCTCGGCGAACACCTCGTCGCCACGGCGCCAGGCCGAGCGCAGGCCCTGGAAGACCGGACCGGGGACAAAGCCGGAATCGGCCAGGGCCTGGTAGAGCAGGCCGGTGTCCAGCGGCTCGGCGTCCTTCGGCGGCCAGACGGCCAGGTCGCCGCCCGAGCTCTGTGCGACGGACGCGCGGGACAGCGTTCCACTTGCGTTGAGCGTCCACGGCTCCTCGCGCACGGCACCCTCGCGGCGCGAGTGGAGGTGGAAGGCGGCGGTGCCGGTCTCGGTCACGCCGTCCACGGTCACCCTGAGGGTGATTCCGCCGCGCTCGGGGAGGACAAGCGGTGCCTGGAGCGCCAGCTCGTCCAGCGTGCCACAGCCGACCTGGTCGCCCGCGTGAATGGCCAGATCCACCAAGGCGGCCGCGGGAACGGCCACCGTACCCAGCAGTACATGATCGGCCAGCCATGGCTGGGCCTGAACGGACAGACGCCCGGTAAGAACGACCCCACCACTGTCCGGAAGCTCAACCGCCGCACCCAGCAGGGCATGACCGGCAGACCCCAGACCCAGGCTGGTCACATCACCGGCGGAGGCGGATGCCTCCAGCCAGTAACGCTGGTGCTGGAAGGCATAGGTCGGCAGGGCAACGCGTTTGGCGGCGCGGCCGTCGAAGATGCCCTCCCAGTCGAGGTCGGTGCCATGGGCGTGCATCGTGCCGAGAGCGGTGGTGAGGGTCTGGGCCTCCGGGCGGTCCTTGCGCAGGACGGAGGCGAAGACCGCACTCTCGGATACGGACTGCTGGCCCATGCCGGAGAGAATCCCGTCCGGACCCAGCTCCAGGAACTTGGCCACGCCCTGAGCGGAGAGGTACGTCATGCCATCGGCGAATCGGACCGCCTGACGGACATGACGCACCCAGTAGTCGGGCGAGCACAGTTCCTCGGCCGTAGCCAGGGTGCCGGTGACATTCGAAACCACCGGAATCTGCGGCGCGTTGAAGGACAGCCCGGTGAGCACCGCGCGGAAGTCCTCCAGCATCGGCTCCATACGCGGCGAGTGGAACGCATGGCTGACGGTCAGGCGGCGTACCCGTCGGCCCAGCTCCTGGGCCTGGGCAACAGCCGCCTCAACCGCATCCTCGTCACCGGAAACCACCACGGACGACGGGCCGTTGACCGCCGCGATCGCAACCTCAGCCTCGCGACCGGCAATCCACTCGGCGACCTCGGCCTCGGTGGCCTCGATAGCAGCCATGGCGCCACCGTTCGGCAGGGCCTGCATCAACCGCCCACGAGCCGCCACCAACTCGGCCGCGTCGGCAAGCGACAGCACACCGGCAACATGCGCGGCGACGATCTCCCCAACCGAGTGACCGATCAGGAAGTCCGGCCGCACCCCCCACGACTCCACCAACCGGAACAGAGCAACTTCCAGGGCGAACAGGGCCGTCTGAGTGAACGCCGTCTGATCCAGGGAGGGCTCATCGCCGAAGACGACATCCTTCAGCGAACGCCCCAGCTGCTCATCCAGATGAGCACAGACCTCGTTGAAGGCCGCCGCGAAGACCGGGAAGGTCTCATACAGCTCACGGCCCATCCCGGCCCGCTGACTGCCCTGCCCCGTGAACAACAACGCCAGCCTGGCACCAGAAGCAGCGCTACCGGAAACCACGGCCCCCGACGCCTCACCGGACGCCAAAGCCCTCACACCAGCGAGCAGTTCGCCACGATCCGCGCCAACGACCACCGCCCGGTGCTCAAACCGCGACCGCGCCACCGCCAGCGAATAACCGATATCGATCGGCGAAAGGTCGGCACGCTCCTCCAGGAACGCCACCAGCCGCTCAGCCTGAGCCCGGACCCCGGCCTCGGACTTCGCCGACACCACCCATGGCAGCACCGTGCCGACAACCGGCTCAGCCACCTCAACAACCGGCTCCGGAGGCGCCTGCTCCAGCACCACATGCGCATTGGTGCCACCGATGCCGAACGAGGACACCGCGGCCCGCCGCGGACGACCCACCTCCGGCCACTCCCTGGCCTCCGTCAGCAACTCCACCGCACCCGCCGACCAGTCCACCTCAGGAGTCGGCGCATCCACATGCAGCGTCTTCGGCAGTACCCCATGCCGCATCGCCAGCACCATCTTGATCACACCGGCCACACCGGCAGCCGCCTGGCTATGGCCGATGTTGGACTTCAAAGAGCCGAGCAGCAACGGCAGTTCCGGTGCGCGTCCGCGCCCGTACGTGGCCAGCAGGGCCTGTGCCTCGATCGGGTCACCCAGCCGCGTACCCGTACCATGCGCCTCCACCGCATCCACATCCGCCGCCGAGAGACCGGCGTCGGCCAGGGCCTGGCGGATCACCCGCTGCTGCGCGGGGCCGTTGGGGGCGGTCAGGCCATTGCTCGCGCCATCGGAGTTGACAGCCGTGCCGCGCACCAGGCCGAGCACCTGGTGCCCGTTGCGCCGGGCGTCCGACAGCCGCTCCACCAGCAGCATGCCCACACCCTCGGCCCAGCCAGTACCATCCGCCGCGGCCGCGAACGCCTTGCACCGGCCATCGGCGGCCAGGCCCCGCTGACGCGAGAAATCGACGAAGGTGTCCGGGCTGGCCATCACGGTCACACCGCCGACCAAGGCAAGCGAGCACTCGCCGCTGCGCAGCGACTGCATGGCCAGATGCAGGGCGACCAGCGAGGACGAGCAAGCGGTGTCCACACTCAGCGCGGGGCCGCTCAGGCCCAGCACATAGGCGACGCGCCCGGAGGCGACACTGCCGGAGTTGCCGGTGCCAAGGTAGCCCTCGACGCCCTCGGGTGTGGTGCCGCGGCCGGTGTGGTAGTCGGAACTCATCACTCCGGTGAAGACACCGGTCTTGGTGCCGCGCAGGGATGCGGGGTCGATGCCCGCGGACTCCAGCGCCTCCCAGGACGCCTCCAGCAACAGCCGCTGCTGCGGGTCCATCGCCAACGCCTCACGCGGCGAGATCCCGAAGAAGTCGGCATCGAACTCCCCGGCACCGTCGAGGAATCCGCCCACTCGCGCATAGGTGGTGCCAGGACGGTCCGGGTCGGAGTCGAAAAGAGAGTCCAGATCCCAGCCACGATCGGCCGGGAACTCGCTCAGCCCCTCACGACCGTCCAACAGCAGCCGCCACAGCTCCTCCGGAGAGCCGGCACCGCCCGGGTAGCGGCAGGCCATGCCCACGATCGCCAGCGGGTCGTCGTGGACCGCCATCGCCGTCGCGGCCTGTGACGGTACGGGCTCCTGCTCCTCCACCAGGCCGTCGCCGAGGAGTTCGGTCCTCAGGTAAGCGGAAAGGTCTTCGGGGGTCGGGTAGTCGAAGACCAGCGTGGTGGGCAGACGCAGCCCCGTCTCGGCATTGAGCCGGTTGCGCAGTTCCACCGCGGTCAGCGAGTCGAAGCCCAGTTCCTTGAAGGCCCGGTCGGCCGTGATGCCATCGGTGCCGCCGTGGCCGAGTACGACGGCCACATGTGTACGCACCAGCTCCAGGAGCGCGGCGTCCCGCTCGCGGGCCGGCAGCACGGACAAGCGCTGGGCGAGCGCGGAGCCGCCGGCGGCTGCGCTGCCGCCCGAACCCGCGTGCGCCACCCGCCGGGCCGGAGCGCCGACGAGCTTGTGCAACAGGGGCGGAACAGCGGCGGCGCCCTGGGCGCGGAGGGCGGCCACGTCCAGCGGTATCGGGACCAGCAGCGCCTGATCGACGGCGCGCGTCACCGCCGCGTCGAAGAGGGCGAGGCCGGTATCGGTCGGCAGCGGGATGGTTCCCGCGCGCCGCATGCGCTGGATGTCGGCCTCGGTGAGGTGCGCGGTGATGCCGCTGCGCTGTTCCCACAGGCCCCATGCAAGGGCGGTCGCCGGAAGGCCCTGGGCCCTGCGGTGGGCGGCCAGGGCGTCCAGGAAGGTGTTGGCGGTCGCGTAGTTGCCCTGACCGCCCTCGCCGAACACACCGGCGGCGGAGGAGAACATCACAAACGCCGACAGTTCCATGTCCCGGGTCAACTCGTGCAGATGCCAGGCCGCGTCGGCCTTGGGGCGCAGCACGGTGTCCAGCCGCTCCGGGGTGAGGGAGTCGATGGTGCCGTCGTCCAGCACACCGGCGGTGTGCACCACGGCCGTCAGACGACGGTCCGCCAGCAACTCGGCCAGTTGCTCACGGTCACCCGCGTCACAGGCGGCGACCTCCACCAGGGCGCCGAGCGCGGACAGTTCCGCCACCAGCTCCTGCGCGCCATTGGCCGCGAGGCCGCGGCGGCTGGTCAGCAGCAGCTTGCGCACGCCGTGTTGGGTGACCAGGTGGCGGGCGAGCATGGACCCCAGCCCGCCGGTACCGCCGGTCACCAGCACGGTGCCTTCGGTGTCGATGCGGGTGTCTCCGATGACGCTGCCGTGCACCGGCAGCCGGACCAGGCGGGGCACCAGGACGGTGGTACCGCGCAGGGCGAGCTGGGCCTCGTCGGTGGACACCGCGGCCAGCAACCGGTCGGTCCCACTGCCCTGGCCGTCCGCGTCCGGTTCCGGGGAGTCCAGGTCGCACAGCACAAAGCGGTCCGGGTTCTCCGACTGCGCCGAGCGCACCAGGCCCCACACGGGTGCGTGCACCAGGTCGTCAACGCCCGTGTCGGGGCCGGTGGCCACCGCGCCACAGGTGACGAACACCAGCCGGGAAGCGTCGAACTTCGGCTCGGCCAGCCACAGATGGACCAGTTCCAGCACTCGGTGAGTGACCTCGTGTATTCCGGAGACGACATCGCCATCCGGGTTCGGCGGCAGCATCACCACCACCGTCCGCGGCACCGAGTCGGCCATGGCCAGTTCGCCGAGCGCTTCCCGGGCGGCGGTCAGACCGTGCGCCACACGCGCATCGGCGCGGGCATCGGGGTGTGTCTCCGGCAACGGGCTGGAAACCCACTCGACCTGGAACAGCTCGTCGTAGAAGTGCCCCTGCGACTTGGCCAGTTCCTCGGCGGAGAGCGGCGTACGGTCGAGCGCCCGGAGGGAGAACACCGGGGCGCCGGACTCGTCGGCGGCCTGGACGGACAGAGGGCCGCCGGCATGGGACAGCCGCACCCGCAGCGCGGTGGCACCGGTCGCGTGGAGGGTCACTCCGCGCAGCACGGAGGGCAGTTGGACGTTGCCCTCTTCAAGAGCGACGCCATGCAGGGCGGCGTCCAGCAGCGCGGGGTGAATACCGAAGCCATCGGTCGGGATGCCCTCAGGAAGAGCGATCTCGGCGAACACCTCGTCACCGAGCCGCCATACGGCCCGAACTCCCTGGAAGGCGGCTCCATACGACAGCCCGGCGTCGGCCAGCGCGGCGTAGAGCCCATCGCTCGCGACCGGCTGTGCGCCCATGGGCGGCCAGTCGTTGACGGCTGGCTCGGGCCGGGTGGCGGCGGGCACGAGGGCACCTGCGGCGTGCACGGTCCACGAGTCGTCCGCCTCGGCACGCGAGTGGATGGCGACCCTGCGGCGACCAGTGGCGTCCGCGCTGCCAACGGTCACCCTGAGGGTGATTCCGCCGCGCTCGGGGAGGACGAGCGGTGCCTGGAGCGCCAGCTCGTCCAGCGTTCCACAGCCGACCTGGTCGCCCGCATGAATGGCCAGATCCACCAAGGCGGCTGCGGGAACGGCCACCGTACCCAGCAGTACATGATCGGCCAGCCATGGCTGGGCCTGGACGGACAGACGCCCGGTGAGAACGACCCCACCACTGTCCGGAAGCTCCACCGCCGCACCCAGCAGGGCATGACCGGCAGACCCCAGACCCAGGCTGGTCACATCACCGGCGGAGGCGGATGCCTCCAGCCAGTAACGCTGGTGCTGGAAGGCGTAGGTGGGCAGGGCAACGCGCTTGGCGGCTCGGCCCGCGAACACACCGTCCCAGTCAAGGTCGGTGCCATGGGCGTGCATCGTGCCGATGGCCGTGGTGAGGGTCTGGGCCTCGGGGCGGTCCTTGCGCAGGACGGAGGCGAACACCGCGCCCTCGGGCACGGACTGCTGGCCCATGCCGGAGAGAATCCCGTCCGGACCCAGCTCCAGGAACTTGGCTACGCCCTGACCGGACAGGTACGTCATGCCATCGGCGAAACGGACCGCCTGGCGGACATGACGCACCCAGTAGTCGGGCGAGCACAGTTCGTCGGCCGTGGCCAGGGTGCCGGTGACGTTCGACACCACCGGGATCTGCGGGGCGTTGAAGGACAGGCCGGTGAGTACTGCGCGGAAGTCCTCCAGCATCGGCTCCATACGGGGGGAATGGAACGCATGGCTGACGGTCAGGCGGCGTACCCGTCGGCCCAGCTCCTGGGCCTGCGCGACAACCGCCTCAACCGCTGCCTCGTCACCGGAAACCACCACGGAAGACGGGCCGTTGACCGCCGCGATCGCAACCTCGGAGTCACGGCCGGCGATCCACCCGGCGACCTCGGCCTCGGTGGCCTCGACAGCAGCCATGGCACCACCGGCCGGCAGGGCCTGCATCAACCGGCCACGAGCCGCGACCAACACAGCCGCGTCGGCGAGCGACAGCACACCCGACACATGCGCGGCGACGATCTCCCCGACCGAGTGACCGATCAGGAAGTCCGGCCGCACCCCCCACGACTCCACCAACCGGAACAACGCCACCTCAAGCGCGAACAACGCCGCCTGAGTAAACGCCGTCTGATCCAGCAGAGCAGACCCATCCCCGAAGACAACATCCTTCAGCGAACGACCCAGCCGCTCATCCAGATGAGCGCAGACCTCGTTGAACGTATCCGCGAAGACCGGGAACGTCTCATACAGCTCACGGCCCATACCAGCCCGCTGACTGCCCTGCCCAGTGAACAACAACGCCAGCCTGGCACCGGAAACAGCGCTACCGGAAACCACGGCCCCCGACGCCTCACCGGACGCCAACGCCTTAACACCCGCCAGCAGTTCGTCACGATCCGCACCAACGACCACCGCCCGGTGCTCGAACCGCGACCGCGCCACCGCAAGCGAATAACCCACATCCACCGGCGACAGGCCGACACGCTCCTCCAGGAACGCCACCAACCGCTCAGCCTGGGAGCGGACCCCCGCCTCCGACTTCGCCGACACCACCCACGCCACCGGAGCCGCACCAACAACCGGCTCAGCCACCTCAACAGCCGCCTCCGGCGCCTGTTCCAGCACCACATGCGCATTGGTGCCGCTCATACCGAAGGACGAGACACCCGCCCGACGCGGACGACCCACCTCCGGCCACTCCCGCGCCTCCGTCAGCAACTCCACCGCACCCGCCGACCAGTCCACCTCAGGCGACGGCGCATCGACATGCAGCGTCTTCGGCAGCAGTCCATACCGCATCGCCTGAACCATCTTGATCACACCGGCCACACCAGCAGCCGCCAGGCTATGACCAATATTCGACTTGATCGAACCCAGCCACAACGGCCGCTCCCCCGGCCGCCCTTGCCCATAGGTCGCCAGCAACGCCTGCGCCTCGATCGGGTCACCCAGCCGCGTACCCGTACCATGCGCCTCCACCGCATCCACATCCGCCGCCGACAAACCCGCACCAGCCAGCGCCCGCTCAATCACCCGCCGCTGCGACGGACCATTCGGCGCCGTCAAACCATTACTCGCACCGTCCTGATTCACCGCCGAACCACGAACAACCGCCAACACCTCATGCCCCAGACGCCGGGCATCCGACAGCCGCTCCACCAGCAGCATGCCCACACCCTCAGCCCAACCCGTACCATCCGCCCCCGCCGCAAACGCCTTACAACGCCCATCGGCAGCCAGACCCCGCTGACGCGAGAAGTCGATAAAGGTGTCGGGTCCGGCGATGACCGTCACGCCGCCCACCAGCGCCAGGTCGCAGTCCCCCTGGCGCAGTGCCTGCATGGCCAGGTGCAGGGCGACCAGCGAGGACGAACAGGCCGTGTCCACGCTCATCGCCGGGCCCTCAAGGCCGAGCGTGTAGGACACCCGGCCCGAGGCCACGCTTGCCGAGGTGCCGGTGCTCAGATAGCCCTCGAACTCATCGGGGACCGTGCCCAGTCCGGGGAAATAGTCGGTGCCCAGCACTCCGGTGAACACACCGGTCTGACTGCCGCGCAGGGATGCGGGGTCGATGCCCGCGGACTCCAGCGCCTCCCAGGACGCCTCCAGCAACAGCCGCTGCTGCGGGTCCATCGCCAACGCCTCACGCGGCGAGATCCCGAAGAAGTCGGCATCGAACTCCCCGGCACCGTCGAGGAATCCGCCCACTCGCGCATAGGTGGTGCCAGGACGGTCCGGGTCCGGGTCGAAAAGAGAGTCCAGATCCCAGCCACGATCGGCCGGGAACTCACTCAGCCCCTCACGACCGTCCAACAGCAGCCGCCACAGCTCCTCGGGCGAGGTGACCCCGCCCGGGTAGCGGCAGGCCATGCCCACGATCACCACCGGGTCGTCGTCCAACGCGGCCCGGCCGACCGCAGGCTCCGGCGCCTCCGTACGGGAGAGCGCGCCTGTCGCCTCGTCGCGCAGGAACTCGGCGAGGGTGATCGGGCTGGGGTAGTCGTAGACCAGCGTCGCCGGCAGCCGGAGGCCGGTCGCCGCGTTGAGCCGGTTGCGCAGCTCCACCGCGGTCAACGAGTCGAAGCCCAGATCCTTGAACGCCCGGGCCGGCTCGACCGCCCCGGCGCCGTCGTGGCCGAGCGCCGCCGCGACCTGGGTGCGTACCAGGTCGAGCAGCAGCTCCAGTTGCTCCTGCTCGGGCAGCGCCTCAAGCCGGCGGGCCAGCGAGGACGCCTCCGGTTGCCCTGCACCGCCCAGTACCGAACGCCGGGAGGTGGGTACGCCCACCAGTCCTCGCAGCAGCGAGTGCAACGCGGCTCCATGGGCACGGAGCGCGGCCAGATCGAGCGGCATGGGGACGAGCAGGGCGTCCTCCGCCCGGCCCGCGGCCACGTCCAGCAGGGCGAGCCCTTGGTCGGCGGTGAGCGGCAGCACTCCGTCGCGTCTGATCCGGTTCAGGTCGCCATCGGAGAGATGGGCGGTGAACCCGCTGCGGAGTTCCCAGAATCCCCAGGCGAGCGAGGTGGCCGGCAGGCCATGGGCGCGCCGGTGGGCGGCCAGGGCGTCCAGGAAGGTGTTGGCGGTCGCGTAGTTCCCCTGGCCCGCCACGCCGAACACTCCGGCGGCGGAGGAGAACATCACAAACGCCGACAGTTCCATGTCCCGGGTCAGCTCATGCAGATGCCAGGCCGCGTCCATCTTGGGACGCAGCACATTGTCCAGCCGCTCGGGGGTGAGGGAGTCGATGGTGCCGTCGTCCAGCACACCGGCGGTGTGGAACACCGCGGTGAGCGGGTGTCCGGCCAGCAGCGCACTCAGCGCCTCGCGGTCGGCCACATCACAAGCGGCCACCTCCGCCTGGGCGCCGAGTTCCGACAGTTCGGCCACCAGCTCCTCGGCGCCTTCGGCCGCGAGTCCCCGGCGGCTGACCAGCAGCAGCCGGCGGACGCCATGCCGGGTGACCAAGTGACGGGCGATCAGGCCGCCCAGCGTGCCGGTGCCACCGGTGATCAGTACGGTGCCGTCGCCCAAGTCGAAGCGGGCCGTGGTGTCGAGGGAGGGTACGCGCGCCAGGCGCGGTATTCGCACGCCGCCGTCCCGCACCGCCAGTTCGGGCTCCCCGCAGACGGCCAGCGGCCACAACTCGTCGGTGTTGGGCTCCCCTTCGGCGTCGATCAGGACGAACCTGTCCGGGTTCTCCGACTGGGCAGCGCGCACCAGGCCCCACACGGGGGCGCGCATCAGGTCGATCACGTCTTCGCCGTCCGCCACCGAAACGGCGCCTCTGGTGACGAACACCAGCCGGGAGCCGGTGAACCGCTCATCGGCCAGGAATGTCTGCATCAGCTCCAGTGCACGGTGCGTCGCGGATCGCACCTCGGCGGCCAGGGTCTGTGCGTCCCCCATCACGGGGCCGAACGGCACAAAGATCAGTTCGGCGCCGACCGCCTCGTCCAGGCCGGTGGAATCGGTGATCACGGTGGTGGCGGGCCGCGGTCGCTCCGGTGCCGGAAGCGGCAGCGCCATCCACTCCACCCGGAACAGGGCATCGCGGAAGCCGCCCTGGGCCTTGGCCAACTCCTCGGCGGACACCGGGCGCCACTTCAGGGCGCGTGCCGAGAACACCGGGCCACCGGACTCGTCGGCCGCCTCCACCGACATGGTGTCCTCGCCCAGGACGAAGCGCATACGCAGCACCGAGGCCCCGGTCGCGTGCAGGGCGACCTGGTCCCAGCACGAGGGAATCCGCGCGGTTTCGCCGTCCACGGCGACGGCGTGCAAGGCGGCGTCCAGCAGGGCGGGGTGCAGGGCATAGCCCTCGTTCTCCAGGCCTTCCGGAAGAGCGACCTCCGCGTACACCTCGTCGCGGTGCCGCCACGCGGCGCGCAGACCGCGGAGGGCCGGCCCAAGGTCCCAGCCCACTGCTGCCAGCCGGTCGCGGACCAGGGCCGGCTCCAGGCGCTTGGCGCCACGCGGCGGCCAGTCGGACAGGTCGAAGGACGAATGCGGTGGCGTTTCGACCAGGGTCCCGGTGGCGTGGAGGGTCCATGGGGCCACGTCCATCGCGCCCCGCGGGCGGGAGTGAACGGCCACTGTCCGGCGGCCGGACTCGTCCAAGGCACTTACAGAAACCCGCAGATCAACGCCATCGTCCTCGGCCAGCACCAGCGGTTCCTGGAGCGTCAGCCGCTCAATGGCCCCGCATGCCACCCGGTCACCGGCCTTGAAGGCCAGCTCGACCAGTGCGGTGGCGGGCACCACGACCGAGCCCATCAGCATGCTGTCGGCCAGCCATGGATGCGAGCGCAGCGACAGACTGCCGGTCAGGACCAGGGCGTTGGCTTCGGGCAGCGCCACCACGGCGCCAAGGAGCGGGTGGTCCAAGGGAGTCTGGCCCACGGGCGTGAGATCGCCGGTGGAGACCGAGAGTTCGAGCCAGTAACGCTGGTGCTGGAAGGCGTAGGTGGGCAGGTCCACGCGCTTGGCGGCGCGGCCCGCGAACACACCTTCCCAGTCGAGGTCGGTGCCATGGGCGTGCATGGTGCCGATGACCGTGGTGAAGGTCTGGGCTTCAGGGCGGTCCTTGCGCAGGACAGAGGCGAAGACCGCGCCCTCGCTGACGCACGCCTGACCCATGCCGGAGAGGATGCCGTCCGGGCCCAGCTCCAGGAACTTGTCAACTCCCTGACCGGAGAGGTAGGCCATGCCATCGGCGAAACGGACCGCCTGACGGACATGACGCACCCAGTAGTCCGGCGAGCACAGCTCCTCGGCCGTGGCCAGGGTGCCGGTGACGTTCGAAACCACCGGGATCTGCGGCGCGTTGAAGGACAGCCCGGTGAGCACCGCGCGGAAGTCCTCCAGCATCGGCTCCATACGCGGCGAGTGGAACGCATGGCTCACCGTCAGACGACGCACCCGCCGGCCCGCCGCACGGGCCTGGACGACAACCGCCTCAACCGCTGCCTCGTCACCGGAAACCACGACTGACGACGGGCCGTTGACCGCCGCGATCGCGATCTCGGAGTCACGGCCGGCAATCCACCCGGCGACCTCGAGCTCGGTGGCCTCCACGGCCGCCATGGCACCACCGGTCGGCAGGGCCTGCATCAACCGCCCACGGGCCGCGACAAGGGTTGCCGCGTCGGCAAGCGACAGCACACCGGCAACATGCGCGGCGACGATCTCCCCGACCGAGTGACCGATCAGGAAGTCCGGCCGCACCCCCCACGACTCCACCAACCGGAACAGAGCAACTTCCAGAGCGAACAACGCCGCCTGAGTAAACACCGTCTGATCCAGCAGAGACGACCCATCCCCGAAGACAACGTCCTTCAGTGAACGGTCCAACTGCTCGTCCAGGTGAGCGCAGACCTCGTTGAACGCATCCGCGAAGACCGGGAAGGTCTCATACAGCTCACGGCCCATACCGGCCCGCTGACTGCCCTGCCCCGTGAACAACAACGCCAGCCTGGCACCGGAAACAGCGCTACCGGAAACCACGGCCCCCGACGCCTCACCGGCCGCCAACGCCCTCACACTTGCGAGCAGTTCGTCACGATCCGCACCAACGACCACCGCCCGGTGCTCGAACCGCGACCGCGCCACCGCCAACGAGTAGCCCACATCCACCGGCGACAGGCCGGCACGCTCCTCCAGGAACGCCACCAGCCGATCAGCCTGAGAGCGAACCGCCGCCTCCGACTTCGCCGACAGCACCCATGGCAGCACCGTGTCAACCACCGGCTCCACAGCAGCAACAGCCGGCTCCGGCGCCTGTTCCAGCACCACATGCGCATTGGTGCCACTGATACCGAACGAGGACACCGCGGCCCGCCGCGGACGACCCACCTCCGGCCACTCCCGCGCCTCGGTCAGCAACTCCACCGCACCCGCCGACCAGTCCACCTCAGGCGTCGGCGCATCCACATGCAACGTCTTCGGCAGCACACCGTGCCGCATCGCCTGAACCATCTTGATCACACCGGCCACACCCGCAGCCGCCTGACTGTGGCCGATATTGGACTTGATCGAACCCAGCCACAACGGCCGGTCCTCCGACCGTCCTTGCCCATAGGTCGCCAGCAGCGCCTGCGCCTCGATCGGGTCACCCAGCCGCGTACCCGTGCCATGCGCTTCCACCGCGTCGATCTGGTCGGTCCGCAGTCCGGCGTCGGCCAGGGCCTGGCGGATGACGCGCTGCTGGGACGGGCCATTGGGCGCCGTCAGGCCATTGCTGGCACCGTCCTGGTTGACGGCCGTACCCCGCACCACGCCCAGCACCCGGTGCCCCTTGCGCACCGCGTCCGACAGCCGCTCCACCAGCAGCATGCCGACGCCCTCGCCCCAGATGGTGCCGTCCGCCGCGGCCGCGAAGGCCTTGCAGCGGCCATCGGCGGCCAGGCCCCGCTGGCGCGAGAAGTCGACGAAGGTGTCCGGGGTCGCCATCACGGTCACACCGCCGGCCAGGGCCAGTTCGCACTCGCCGCGGCGCAGTGACTGCACGGCCAGGTGCAGGGCGACCAGTGAGGAGGAGCAGGCGGTGTCCACGCTGACAGCCGGGCCTTCAAGGCCCAGGGTGTAGGAAATCCGCCCGGAAGCCACGCTTCCTGAGGTGCCGGTGCTGAGGTAGCCCTCCAAGTCCTGGGGGACGGAGGCCAGTCCGGGGAAGTAGTCGGTGTTCATGATGCCGGCGAAGACACCGGTCCGGCTGCCGCGCAGGACGGCGGGGTCGATACCCGCGGATTCCAGCGCCTCCCAGGACGCTTCCAGCAGCAGCCGCTGCTGCGGGTCCATCGCCAGCGCCTCACGCGGCGAGATCCCGAAGAAGTCGGCGTCGAACTCCGCCGCCGGTACGAACCCGCCCTCGCGGACATAAGTGGTGCCGGTCCGCTCGGGGTTGGGGTCGTACAGGCGCTCCACATCCCAGCCGCGGTCGGCCGGGAAGGGGGAGTTCCCCTCGGCGCCGTTCAGGACCAGGCGCCACAGGTCGTCCGGCGAGTTGATATCGCCGGGGTAGCGGCAGGCCATGCCCACGATGGCGATCGGCTCCTCGTCGGAGCGGGCTGAGCGCTCCGTGTCCGCGGGCAGTCCTCCGGGCAGTTCCCCAAGCGGTTCTCCGGACAGTTCGGTGAGCAGATGGCGCACCAGGGCCGCGGAGTTGGGGTAGTCGAAGACCAGGGTGGTGGGCAGGCGCAGGCCGGTCGCGGCGTTGATGCGGTTGCGCAGTTCAACGGCGGTCAGGGAGTCGAAGCCGAGTTCCGCGAAGGCGCGTCCGGGCTCGATGGCGTTGCCGTCCTGGTGGCCCAGTACGGCCGCGACATGGCCGCGCACCAGGTCGAGCAGGGTGTTCTCACGCTGCTCGGGCGGGAGTCCGGCGAGGCCGCGGGCGAGGGACGAGGCGTGGGTGCCTGTCTTGGCGGCGGCGGTGCGGCGTGCCGGTGCGCCGAGGAGGCCGCGCAGCAGGGCGGGCACAGGGGCGTTGGCGCTGCGCAGTGCGGGCAGGTCGAGGTTCATCGGTGCGAGCACCGGGGTGCCGCCGGCCGTGGCCGCGGCGGAGAGCAGGGCGAGGCCCAGTTCGGCGGTGAGCGGGGCCATGCCGTTGCGCCGGATGCGCTCGATGTCGGCGTCGGTCAGGCGGCTGCCCATGCCCGCGGAGGGCTCCCACAGTCCCCACTGGAGGGAGAGGCCGGGCAGGCCGTGTGCCCTGCGGTGGGTGGCGAGGGCGTCCAGGAAGGTATTGGCCGCGGCGTAGTTGCCCTGCCCGGCGTCGCCGAAGAGGCCGGCCGAGGAGGAGAACAGGACGAAGGCGGACAGCTGCTGGTCGCGGGTGAGTTCATGGAGGTGCCAGGCGGCGTCGGCCTTGGGGCGCAGTACGGTCGCCAGGCGCTCGGGGGTGAGGGAGCCCACGGTGCCGTCGTCGAGTACCCCGGCGGTGTGGATGACGGCCGTCAGCCGGCGCCCCTGGAGCAGGTTTGCCACCGCGTCCCGGTCGGAGACGTCACAGGCCGCGACCTCCACCTCGGCGCCCTGCTCGGCCAGCTCGGCCACCAACTCGGCGGCACCCTCGGCCTCAAGGCCGCGTCGGCTGGTCAACAGCAGGCTTCGAACCCCGTGTTCGGTCACCAGGTGGCGGGCGAAGAGGGAGCCCAGGCCGCCGGTGCCGCCGGTGATCAGGACCGTGCCGTCGCCGGGGGTGAAGCCGTCGGTGGCAGCGGTTGTGACCCGGGCCAAGCGCGGTGTGTACACCATGCCGCCGCGTACGGCGAGTTGGGGTTCCTCGCCCATGGCCAGCGGCCAGAGCTGGTCGGCGTCGAGGTCGGCGTCGGTGTCGATCAGGACGAAACGGTCGGGGTTCTCCGACTGGGCGGCGCGTACCAGGCCCCATACCGGGGCGTGCACCAGGTCGGTGGTGTCGTCCTGGTCCGATACGGCGACCGCGCCGTGGCTGAGGAAGACCAGCCGGGAGTCGGCGAATCGGTCGTCGGCCAGGAATGCCTGGATGAGGGCGAGGGCGCGCTCGGTGGCGGTGTGTACGGCGCCGGGCAGGCCGGTGTTCCCGTCAGCGTTCTCGCCGTTGTTGCCGCTGGTGGTGAGCGGGGCGAGGAGGAGCCGGGCACCTGCGGCACCGGCGAGGCCGGCCGGGTCGGTGATGGTGGCGTGGGTGCCGGGGGCGGCGGCGGGGGCGGCGACGGTCTGCTGGGTCCACTGGACCTGGAAGAGAGCGCGCTGGAGCCCGTTGTGCCCCTGGGCGAGTTCCTCGGCGGTTATGGGGCGCCAGTCGCCGGTGTGGGCGGTGAGGACCGGTTCGCCGGTGGTGTCGGTGGCGTTGATCTCGACCGATCCGGCGTTGGGTGTCAGCCGGATGCGCAAAGTGGTGGCGCCGGTGGCGTGCAGGTTGAGCCGGTCCCAGGTGAAGGGGGCCCGGGCGGTGCCGTCCTGGAGGGCGACGGCGTGCAGGGCGGCGTCGGCGAGGACCGGGTGCAGAGCGAAGTCGTCGGCGGTGGTGCCCTCGGGGAGGGTGGTCTCGGCGAACACCTCGTCCTTCAGGCGCCAGGCGGCGGTGAGGGCGCGGGCGGTTGGGCCGTACTCCCAGCCGGCGTCGGCGAGTTGGGTGTAGAGGGAGTCGAGGTCCACCGGCCGGGCACCACGAGGCGGCCAGGGCGAGGGTTCGGGGGCGGGCCCGGGGACGGCCGCAGTGGCGGTGAGCACGCCGGTGGCGTGCAGGGTCCAGGGGGCGTCGGGGGCGTCCTGCGGGCGGGAGTGGATCCACAGGTGGCGCCGGCCGTCGTTCTCGGCGGCTCCTGCGGTGACCCGCAGGGCCGTGGCACCGGTGGTGCCGGTGGTCAACGGGCTGTGCAGGGTGAGGTTTTCGACGGTGCTCAGGCCCACCTGGTCGGCGGCGTGGACCGCCAGTTCGGCCAGCGCGGCGCCGGGGATCACGGGGGTGCCGTGCACCGTGTGGCCTGCGAGCCAGGGGTGGGACTGGACGGTGAGCCTGCCGGTGAGCACCACGGTGTCCGGCTGGGGGACGGTGACCACGGCGCCCAGCAGTGGGTGGCCGCTGACGTCCTGGCCGAGTCCGGTGGCGTCCCCGGTGGTGGCGGGTTCCAGCCAGTAGCGCTGCCGCTGGAAGGCGTAGTGGGGCAGTTCGACGCGCCGGGCGGCGCGGCCGGCGAAGACGCCTTCCCAGTCGAGGTCCACGCCATGGACGTGGAGGGTGCCGACGGCAGTGGTGAGGGTGTGGGGTTCGGGGCGGTCCTTGCGGAGGGCGGAGGCGAAGACCGCGCCGTCGCCGACACACTGCTGCCCCATGCCGGACAGCACGCCGTCCGGGCCGAGCTCCAGGTAGTGGCGGGCGCCCTGGCGTTCCAGGGTGGCCATGCCGTCGGCGAAGCGGACGGCCTGGCGGACATGGCGCACCCAGTAGTCGGGCGAGCACAGTTCCTCGGTGGTGGCGATGGCGCCGGTGACATTGGAGACGATGGGGATGGCGGGCGGCGAGTAGTCCAGTACCCGGGCGTACCGCCGGAATTCGTCCAGCATGGCGTCCATGCGGGGCGAGTGGAAGGCGTGGCTGACGCGCAGCCGGTGTACCCGGCGGCCGGCCGTGCGGGCCTGTTCCATGACCTGCCGGACGGTGTCCTCGTCGCCGGAGACGACCACGGAGCGGGGGCCGTTGACGGCGGCGATGGAGGCCCTGGTGTCCTTGCCGTCGAGCCAGGCGGTGGCCTCGGCTTCGGTGGCTTCCAGGGCCGCCATGGCACCGCCGGCCGGCAGGGCCTGCATCAGGCGGCCGCGGGCGGTGACCAGGATGGCGGCGTCGGAGAGGGAGAGGACTCCGGCGACATGGGCGGCGGCGATCTCGCCGACCGAGTGTCCGGCGAGATAGTCGGGGGTGATGCCCCAGGATTCCACCAGCCGGTAGAGGGCGACCTCGGTGGCGAAGAGCGCGGCCTGGGTGTGGACGGTTTCGTCCAGCAGTGCCTGGTCGGTGCCGAAGACGATGTCCTTCAGGGGCCGTTCGAGGTGGATGTCGAGGTGGGCGCAGGCCTCGTCGAAGGCTTCGGCGAAGACCGGGTGGGTGGCGTGGAGTTCGCGTCCCATGCCGGCGCGCTGGCTGCCCTGCCCGGTGAACAGCACGGCCAGTGCGGCCGGTTGGGCGGTTGCCGTGGTGACGGCGGGGGTTGTGGTGCCGTCGGCCAGGGCCTGAAGGGCGGCACGGAGTCCGGGGCGGTCGGTGCCGGTGATGACCGCGCGGTGTTCGAAGCGGGCGCGGGTGACGGCGAGGGAGTAGCCGATGTCGGCGGGGGACGGCTCGGGGTGGGCGTCGAGGTGGGTGGCGAGCCGTTGGGCCTGGGCGCGCAGTGCGGCCTCGGAGTTGGCGGACAGCACCCACGGCAGGGGGGCGGTGACGGTGGGCTGGGCAGCGGGGGCCGGCTCGGTGGCGGGGGCCTGTTCCAGGACGACATGGGCGTTGGTGCCGCTCATGCCGAAGGAGGAGACGGCGGCCCGGCGGGGGCGTTCGGTGTCCGGCCAGTCGCGGGCCTCGTCGAGCAGGCGGACGGTACCGGCGCTCCAGTCGACATGCGGGGTGGGCTGGTCGATGTGCAGGGTGCGGGGCAGGGTGGCGTGGTGCAGGGCGAGCACCATCTTGATCACACCGGCGATGCCGGCGGCGGCCTGGGCGTGCCCGATGTTGGACTTGACCGAGCCGAGCCAGAGCGGCTGCCCGCCGTCCCGGCCCTGTCCATAGGTGTCGATCAGTGCCTGGGCTTCGATGGGGTCGCCCAGGCGGGTACCGGTGCCATGCGCCTCGACCGCGTCCACGTCCGTGGTGGACAGGCCGGCATCGGCCAGGGCCTGGCGGATGACCCTTTGCTGGGCGGGGCCGTTGGGGGCGGTGAGGCCGTTGCTGGCGCCGTCGGAGTTGATGGCGGTGCCGCGTATGACGCCGAGGATGCGGTGGCCGTTGCGCTGGGCGTCGGAGAGCCGTTCCAGCAGCAGCATTCCGGCGCCCTCGGCCCAGCCGGTGCCGTCCGCGTCGGCGGAGAACGCCTTGCAGCGGCCGTCCTCGGACAGGCCGCGTTGCCGGCTGAAAGCGAGGAAGCCGCCGGGGGCGGCCATCACGGCGGCGCCGCCGGCCAGGGCCAGCGGGCAGTCACCGCGGCGCAGCGCCTGGACGGCCAGGTGGAGGGCGACCAGGGAGCCGGAGCAGGCGGTGTCCACGGTGATGGTGGGGCCCTCGAAGGCGAGGGTGTAGGAGATGCGGCCGGAGGCCACGCTGGCGGCGGTGCCGGTCAGCAGATAGCCCTCCAGACCGTCGGCGGCGTGGTGCAGGTGCGGCCCGTACTCATGGTTCTCCACGCCGGCGAAGACGCCGGTGCGGCTGCCGCGCAGGGTGGTGGGGTCGAGGCCGGCCGACTCCAGGGCCTCCCAGGAGGTCTCCAGCAGCAGCCGCTGCTGGGGGTCCATCGCCAGCGCCTCGCGCGGGGAGATCCCGAAGAACGCGGGGTCGAATTCGTCGGCGTCGTGCAGGAATCCGCCCTTGCGGGTGTAGCTGGTGCCGGGCTGCTCGGGGTCGGCTGAGTAGATGCGGTCCAGGTCCCAGCCGCGGTTGGCGGGGAAGTCGGTGATGGCGTCCCGTCCCTCGGTGAGCAGGTCCCACAGCTGCTCGGGGGTGGTGATGCCGCCGGGCAGCCGGCAGGCCATGCCGACGATGGCGACCGGCTCATGGAGCGCGGCCTCGCCGGTGGTGGCGGGCGGGGTCTCGGGGTCCGGATCGGGGGTGCCGTTGAGCAGCCGGTGCAGATGGCCGGCGAGCGCGCGGGGGGTGGGGTGGTCATAGGCCAGCGTGACCGGGAGGTCGTGGCCGAGCGCCTCGGTCAGGCGGCGGTGGAATTCCACCACGGCCAGCGAGTGGAAGCCCAGCTCCACAAAGGAGTTGTCGGGTGCGATGGGCCCGGAGGTGCCGCGTTCGGCGTCGTGCAGCACATCCGCGGCCAGCCGGGAGATCAGGTCGAGCAGTGAAGTCTGGGAAGGCTTTTCGTTCGGCGAACGGAATTCCCCGGCCTGGCTAACCATCGCTTGCTCCACAACTTTACTGGCAGGGCTATTGCTGACGAGAGAGAGGAATGGCGGATGCCATGCGACGCTACGGGGAGCCCTGGGCCCGGCTACACCCCTATTCGCCCCCGAATCGCGCGCCGGGCATCGGGGGTTCAGCGGGTGCCGGCGGTTTCCCGGGCGGTGCGCACCGGGCGGAGGATCTCTCGCAGGGTGCTCTTGGGGTCCACGGAGACGACCTCGAAGTTGCGTACGGTGCACCGCACCCGGCGGAAGAGATTCTCCGGTCCGGGGATGTAGACCTTGGCAACGCCCAGGTCCTTGAGGGTCCGTACCACTGCGGGCCAGTCGAGGGGCCGGTCGAAGGTGTCCATCATCATGGCGCGCAGGTCGTCGGCGGTCTCCACGATCCGCCCGTCCTGGTCGGCGATGACCGGCAGGCCGGGCGCGCCGATGGTGTGGCCGGACATGAACTCCGCCTCGGCCTTGGCCCGCAGGCCGGCGAAGGCCCTGGCGTGCACCGGCGGGCGCATGGTGGACATGGAGTAGCCGCCCATGGCGCTGATGGCCTTTTTGAGGCCGTCGAGCAGGGGTTCGCGCAGTGACACCATCAGGAAGCCGTCGTCCAGACGGCCGGAGATGTCGTACCAGTGGCCCTGGGCGGTGAGGGAGTCCAGGTATTCGCGCAGGGCGTCCTCGGGCACCCGGACCGCGGTGTGGGTGACCACGTCGGAGTATTCGGTGGCGAAGAACTCCTCTTCGCAGCGGGCGTGTTCGACGGTCATGCGCAGGGCGTCGGCGAAGTCCATGGCGCCGGTGAAGACCGCGGCGGCCTTCTGTCCGAAGCTGGGGCCGGTGCAATAGTCGGCGCGCATACCCAGCCGCTGAACGGCCCGGTCGGCCAGGGCAAGGGAGTTGACCAGGAACGCGGCCTGGGCGGCCTCGGAGTACTCGTCGCCGGACTCGTAGAAGCGGTCGAGGAGCGAGTAGCCGAGGACCTTGTCGGCAATGGGCAGGCGCCTTCGCACATACTCGTCGAGCACCATGAACTTGCCCGCCGCGGAAAAGTCTGACGGCGCCATCCCCGGGAATACGACAGCTGCCTTCTCTTCCATATTGAGCTTCACCACAACCGGTCGGCGGACGACAGAACAAGCCCTCACGCTAGGTCAGGCGGGCACGGCCGGGCCACCCCATAGGCCCCCTACCGGGACCCCGCATCCCTGGTGCGGCCGCGGCCGCCGGGAACCCGTATCCACCGGTAACAGGGTGGGTAGGGGTTGCGGCCCGTGGTGGGCCAAAAATACCTTCGCGGCAGCATCGCGACGGGTTCGAGGGGTTTTCCAAATGACGTCAGCCATTCCGGCTCCGGTAACCATGCTCGTGCCGGATTTCCCCTTCTCGTACGACAGTTGGCTCTCTCATCCATCCGGTCTGGGGGCATTGCCCGCCCGGCATGCGGGTACCGAGGTGGCCGTGGTCGGCGGGGGCATGGCCGGGCTGACGGCGGCCTATGAGCTGATGCGGCTGGGCCTTCGGCCGGTGGTGTACGAGGCGGGGCGGCTCGGCGGCCGTATGCGGTCGGTGCCCTTCGACGCCGATCCGGCCTATGTCGCGGACCTGGGGGCGATGCGCTTTCCGATATCGGCGCGGGCACTGTTCCACTACATCGATCTGCTGGGGCTGACCACCCGTCCGTTCCCCAACCCGCTGGCCCGGGCGACCCCTGCCACCCTGATCGACCTCAACGGCCGCAGAGAATGGGCGCGTTGTACCGAGGATCTTCCGGAGCCCTATCAGCAGGTGGCCGAGGCCTGGGAGAAGACACTCCAGGAGCGGGCCGGACTGTCCACGCTGCGCAGCGCCATCCGGGACCGGGACCTGGAGACGCTCAAGGCGGTATGGAACCGGCTGGTGGCGGCCTTCGACGATGAGTCCTTCTATGGATTCCTCGCCGATTCCCCGGCGTTCGCCTCGTTCCGGCACCGGGAGCTGTTCGGGCAGGTCGGCTTTGGTACCGGCGGCTGGGACACCGACTTCCCCAACTCGGTGCTGGAGATCCTGCGGGTGGTGGCCACCGACGCGGACGACAACCAGATGCTGATCAGGGGCGGGGCGCAGCAGGTGCCGGAGGGGCTGTGGGAGCACCGTCCGGAGCGCCTGGCGCACTGGCCGCGTGGCACCTCGCTGTCCTCGCTGCACGGCGGCCGGCCGCGGCCCGGGGTGACGGCCCTGCGACGGTCGGGTGAGAGGTTCACGGTGGTGGACGCCGCGGGGCGGCGGGCCGAGTACCCGGCGGTGGTGTTCACCCCGCATGTGTGGGCGCTGCTGAATCACATCGAGTGCGATCCGGATCTGTTGCCCACCGAGCACTGGATAGCGGTGGAACGCACCCATTACATGGGCTCCTCCAAGCTGTTCGTGCTGACCGACCGCCCGTTCTGGCGGGATGCGGACCCGGTGACCGGGCGGGAGCGGATGGGGATGACCCTGACCGACCGGCTGGCGCGTGGGGTGTATCTCTTCGACGACGGGCCCGGCCGGCCAGGGGTGATGTGCCTGTCCTACACCTGGAACGACGACTCGGCGAAGTTCTCCACGCTCACCCCCGACGAACGGCTGCGGGTGCTGCTGCGCACCCTGGACGGGATCTATCCGGGGGTGGACATCGCCTCGCATATCGTGGGCGCCCCGGTGACGGTCACCTGGGAGAACGAGCCGCATTTCATGGGCGCCTTCAAGGCGAACCTGCCCGGCCACTACCGTTACCAGCGGCGGCTGTTCACCCATTTCATGCAGTCGGGCATGGATCCGCGCCACCGCGGTCTCTTTCTGTGCGGTGACGATGTGTCCTGGACGGCCGGGTTCGCCGAGGGCGCCGTGACCACCGCGCTCAACGCGGTGTGGGGTGTGCTGCGCCACCTGGGCGGGGCGTGCCCGCCCGACAATCCGGGCCCCGGTGACCTGTTCGCCTCGCTCGCCCCGGTGGAGCTGCCCGAGGGCTGACCGAATCCACCCCCGAAGACCTTTTGTCTGTGATTTTTCGTATTCCCAGTTCCCCTCCCCTTAAAGAACGGGTATTCACGACAATGACCATCACCCAGCTCGGTTCTCCGCCGGGCGTTCCCGAGACCGTGACGGATGCGCTGCGGCTGCGCGTGGAGAAGGAGCCGGACGCGACGGCCTTTGTGTTCCTGCGGGACGGCGAGGAGCCCGAGGAGTCGCTCTCCTACCGCCAGTTGGACCGCGATGCCCTGGACCGGGCGGCGGCCCTGGCGGCGGCGGGCCTGTCCGGCCGCGCGGTGGTACTGCTCTACCCCTCCGGCCTGGAATTCGTCCGCACCCTGCTGGGCTGCCTGTATGCCGGAGTGGCCGCCGCCCCGGTGCAACTGCCCACCCGGCAGCGCGGACTGGCCCGGCTGCGCCGGATCGCCGACGACGCGGGCACCACCACCGTGCTGACCACCGGTGAGGTCGCACGGGACCTGCAGGAACGCTTCGGGCGGCTGCCGGAGTTGGCCGGGCTGACCCTGGTGGCCACCGACGAGCTACCGGCCGGGGCGGGCGACGGCTTTCGCGGCGGGCGGCCCGCGCCGGAGGACATCGCGCTGCTGCAGTACACCTCCGGCTCCACCGGCGATCCCAAGGGCGTGCGGGTCACCCACCGGAACTTCCTGGAAAACGTCGCGGAAACCGAGGAGTTGTGGCCTTCGGGGCCGGACGCGGTGGTGGTGTCCTGGCTGCCGCTCTTCCACGACATGGGCATGCTCTTCGGCGTCATGCTGCCGCTGTGCTCGGGGGTCCCCGCCTATCTGATGGCCCCCGACGCGTTTGTCCGCCGCCCGGGACGCTGGCTGGAGGCCGTCTCCCGCTTCCGCGGCACCCATGCCGCGGCGCCGAACTTCGCCTACGAACTGTGCGTTCAGGCCTATGCCGGCAAGTCCGCCGGGGATCTGGATCTGTCCTCGTGGCGGATCGCCGCCAATGGGGCGGAGCCGGTGCGCCGGCGCACCATACGGTCGTTCACCGACACCTTCGCGCCCGCCGGTTTCCGGCCGGAGGCGATGTGCCCGGGATACGGGCTGGCCGAGAACACCCTCAAGGCCACCGGCAGCCCCGCCGACACCGAACCGAAGGTGCTGTGGGTGTCCTCCCGGGCGCTTGCGGCCGGGGTCATCGAGCCGGCCGGCGGACCGGCGGACGGGGCGCAGCCGCTGGTGAGTTCGGGCGTGGCCGTGCGCGGCACCCGGGTGCGGATCGTGGACCCGGACACCCTCGGGGAGTGCCCTCCGGGCCGGGTGGGCGAGATCTGGATCGACGGCCCCTGCGTGGCGGACGGCTATCTGGGGCGGGAGGCGGAGAGCGAGCGGACCTTCCGCGCCCGGGTCGCCGGGGAACACTCCGGCCCGCCCCATCTGCGCACCGGGGATCTGGGTTTTCTGTACGACGGTGAGCTGTATGTCACCGGCCGGCTGAAGGATGTCATCATCCGCAAGGGCCGCAACTACTACCCGCAGGACATCGAGTTGTCCGTGGAGTCGGCGGTGCCCGGACTGCGGCCCAACTGCGCCGCGGCCTTCTCGGTCGACGACGGCACCGCCGAACGGCTGGTGGTGGCCGTGGAGGTGGACGGCAAGGTGCTGCGCGGCACCACTGCCGAGGAACTGGCCGGGCTGCTGCGGGCGGCCGTCCATGAGGGGCAGCGGCTGACGGCAGAGGAGATCGTGCTGGTGCGGCGTGGCGCCCTGCCCCGCACCACCAGCGGCAAGATCCAGCGCCGGGCCTGCCGCAAGCTCTACCTGGACGGTGAGCTGAGGCCGGCGGCGCCCGCGCCGGAGCATGCGTCATGACAAGCACAAAGGGAGAACCGGTGCGTACCACCGCCGATCGGCTGACCGAACTGCAAAGGCGCCGGGAGGAGTTGGCGGCGCACGCCGACTCCGACGCGATCCGCCGCCAGCACGAACGGGGCAAGCTCAGTGCCCGGGAACGGATCGAACTGCTGTTGGACCCAGGGTCGTTCACCGAGCTGGACGCCCTGGTGCGGCACCGCAGCCAGGAGTTCGGCATGGCGGACCACCGCCCGCTGGGCGACGGTGTGATCACCGGCCATGGCACGGTGGACGGCCGCCGGATATGTGTCTTCGCCCATGACTTCACCGTGCTCGGGGGCAGCATGGGCGAGGCCCACGGCGAGAAGATGCTCAAGCTGATGGACTTTGCGCTGAGCACCGGCTGCCCCGTGGTGGGCCTCAACGACGGTGGCGGGGCCCGTATCCAGGAGGGTGTGACGGCGCTGGCGTACTACACCCAGCTGGCCGGCCGCCATGTCCAGGCCTCGGGGGTGATTCCCCAGATCTCGCTGGTGCTGGGCCCGTGCGCGGGCGGCGCGGTGTACACCCCGGCACTCACCGACTTTGTGATCATGGTGGATGGGCTGTCCCATATGTTTGTCACCGGCCCGGATGTGCTGCGCACCGTGCTCGGCCAGGATGTCAACCGGGAGGAGCTGGGCGGGGCCCGGGCCCAGAACACCATCACCGGCAACGCCCACTACATGGCGCAGGACGAGAAGGACGCCATCGACTACGCCCGTCAGCTGCTGTCCTTCCTGCCGTCCAACAACCTTGAGGACCCGCCGGTTTTCGACTCGGACCAGCCGGCCGGGCCGACCGAGGCGGACCTGGCGCTGGACCGGCTGATCCCGGACAACCCCAACCAGCCCTATGACATGCACCGGGTGATCAGCGCCGTGCTCGACGACGGCGAACTGCTGGAGGTGCACCCGCTGTTCGCGCAGAACATCATCTGTGGTTTCGGCCGGATCGAGGGGCACAGCGTCGGGGTGATCGCCAGCCAGCCGACGGTCAACGCCGGGGTGCTGGACATCAACGCCAGTGAGAAGGCCTCGCGTTTCCTGCGCACCTGCGACAGCTTCCATGTGCCGGTGGTCACCTTCGCGGACGTCCCCGGCTTTCTGCCGGGCCTGGACCAGGAGCATCACGGCATCATCCGGCGCGGCGCCAAGCTGCTGTACTCCTACTGTGAGACCACCGTGCCCACGGTCACCGTGGTCACGCGCAAGGCCTACGGCGGCGGTTATGGCGTGCTGGGCTCCAAGCACACCGGCGTGGACGTCAATCTCGCCTGGCCGACCGCGGAGATCGCGGTGATGGGCGGGGAGAGCGCGGTGACCGTGCTGCACCGGCGGCAGATCGCCGCGGCGGACGACCCGCAGGCGGAACGGGCCCGGCTGCGCCGGGAGTACGAGGACGCGCTGTGCAACCCCTATGTGGCGGCCGAACGCGGCTATGTGGACGCCGTGATCATGCCGCATGAGACCCGGGAGAGCGTGGCCCGCGCCCTTCGGTCGCTGCGCGGCAAGCGCACCTCCCGGCTGCCCCGCAAGCACGGGAACATCCCGCTGTGACCGGCAGCGGGGAAGCGTTCGACCTGCGGGTGGTGCGGGGCGACGCCACGCCGGAGGAGCTGGCCGCGGCCGTGGTGGTGGTACGCACCCTGCTGGCCCGCGAGGCCGGCGGGGAGGACACGGGGCAGTCCGGGCGGCCGCCGTCCCCCCGTACCTGGTCCGCGCCCGCCGAGCGGCTGACCGCCTGGCCGGTTCCGCGCGGTCCGGGCGCCTGGCGCAACAGCGGCAGGCCCCGGTGAGGGCGGCGACAGAGCAACCATGGACATGTCCATCGAGTGATGATTGAGGAAATGCATCGTGTATAAGGTGCTCATCGCCAACCGTGGCGAAATCGCTGTCCGCGTCGCTCGTGCGTGCCGGGATGCCGGGATCGGCAGTGTGGCGGTCTACGCCGACCCGGACCGTGACGCATTGCATGTCCGGGTGGCAGACGAGGCGTACGCGCTGGGCGGTGACACCCCCGCGACCAGCTACCTCGATATCTCCAAGGTGCTCGCCGCGGCGGCCGAGTCGGGGGCCGACGCCGTCCACCCCGGCTATGGCTTCCTGTCCGAGAACGCCGAGTTCGCCCAGGCCGTGCTGGACGCCGGGCTGATCTGGATCGGCCCCCCGCCGCAGGCCATCCGCGACCTCGGCGACAAGGTGGCGGCCCGTCATATCGCCCAGCGCGCGGGCGCGCCGCTGGTGGCGGGTACCCCCGACCCGGTGTCCGGTGCCGAGGAGGTCGTGGCCTTCGCCGAGCAGCACGGGCTGCCGATCGCCATCAAGGCCGCCTTCGGCGGCGGCGGGCGTGGCCTGAAGGTCGCCCGCACCATGGAAGAGGTCCCGGAGCTGTATGACTCCGCGGTGCGCGAGGCGGTGGCCGCCTTCGGCCGCGGCGAGTGCTTTGTGGAGCGCTACCTGGACCGTCCCCGGCATGTGGAAACCCAGTGCCTGGCGGACCAGCACGGCAATGTGGTCGTGGTCTCCACCCGTGACTGCTCCCTGCAGCGCCGCCACCAGAAGCTGGTGGAGGAGGCCCCGGCCCCGTTTTTGTCCGCGGAGCAGAACGCCGAGCTGTACCGCGCCTCCAAGGCCATCCTCAAGGAGGCCGGCTATGTCGGCGCGGGCACCGTGGAGTTCCTGGTCGGCCAGGACGGCACCATCTCCTTCCTGGAGGTCAACACCCGTCTTCAGGTGGAGCACCCGGTCACCGAGGAGGTCACCGGCATCGACCTGGTGCGGGAGATGTTCCGCATCGCCGACGGCGAGGAGCTCGGCTACGACGACCCGCCGGCGCGCGGTCACTCCTTTGAGTTCCGCATCAACGGCGAGGACCCCGGCCGCAACTTCCTGCCCGCCCCCGGCACCGTCACCAAGTTCAGCCCGCCCACCGGCCCGGGCGTGCGCCTGGACGCCGGTGTGGAGTCCGGCTCGGTCATCGGCCCGGCCTGGGACTCCCTGCTGGCCAAGCTGATCGTCACCGGCGCCACCCGGGAACAGGCCCTGCAGCGCGCCGCCCGCGCCCTGGCCGAGTTCGAGGTCGAGGGCATGGCCACCGCCATCCCCTTCCACCGCGCCGTGGTCGCCGACCCCGACTTCACCGCCGAGCCCTTCCGGATCCACACCCGGTGGATCGAAACCGAGTTCAACAACACCATCCAGCCCTTCACCGGCGCGGGCGGTCAGGACGGCCAGGCGGAGGAGGAGCGCCGGACGGTGGTGGTGGAGGTCGGCGGCAAGCGCCTGGAGGTCTCGCTGCCCTCCTCGCTGGGCGGGGCGGCCGCGCCGGGCGGGGCCCGGCCCAGGCCCCGCCCGCGGCGGGAGACCGCCCGCCGCTCCCCCTCGGCCGCCTCCGGTGACGCGGTGGTCTCCCCCATGCAGGGCACCGTGGTGAAGGTCGCGGTGGCCGACGGCGACCAGGTGGCCGAGGGCGATCTGGTGGTCGTGGTGGAGGCCATGAAGATGGAGCAGCCCATCAACGCCCACCGCGCGGGCACCGTCAAGGACCTGGCCGTGACCGCGGGGGCCGCGGTGACCTCCGGCTTCGTCCTGTGCGAGATCAAGGACTGACCGGGCCGCTCCCGCCGCACGGACAAAGGGCCCGGGGCCGCACAAGCGGCCCCGGGCCCTTCGGTGTTGGCCCTCAGGCCTGGTTACGGGCCATGGTGCGCCAGCCCAGCAGCCCGCATACCACCGCCATCACCACGGTGATCAGCGTGCCCTGGACGGCGGCGGTGGAGCCGTAGTGTCCGGCGGTGATGGCCCGCAGCGCCTCGACCACATGGGACAGCGGATTGATCCTGGACAGGGTGTGCAGCCAGCCGGGCGCGTTGTCCATCGGCAGCAGCACCCCGGACAGCAGCATCAGCGGCACCAGCATCATGTTCAGCAGCGGTGCGAACTTGTTCTCCTCCTTGACCGTCAGGGCCAGCGCATAGGAGAGCGAGCTGATGGCGGCGCCGAGAACGGCGGCCAGGGCCAGGGCGAGCACCACGGCGAGCACCGGGGTGCGGAAACCGAAGGCGGTGGCGGCCGCGAGCAGCACGCCGCCCTGGATGACCAGTTGGGCCATGTCGCCCAGGACGCGGCCCAGCAGCAGGGCCAGCCGGCTGACCGGGGTGACCCGGAGCCGTTCGGTGACGCCGCTGCGCAGTTCGGGGGTGATGGCGAAGCCGGCGTAGGCGGCGCCGAACAGGGTGAGCTGCATCAGCATGCCGGGAACGAACCACTGCCAGGCGTCCACCTTCGGCGGCAGGGCGTTCTTCACCAGCGGCCCGAACAGCACCAGATACAGCAACGGGCTGAAAACGGCGACGATATGGAGTGCCGGGCTGCGCAGCCACGGCTGGGCGGAGCGGACGAACACCAGACGGGTGTGCCGGAACAGTCGCAGGGTACGTGTCATGGGTCTACTCCTGTTCCGCGCCGTCGCCGGCACCGGCCTCGGCATCCCTGAGGCTGCGGCCGGTCAGGGTGAGGAACACATCATCGAGAGTGGGTCGTTGGGTGCTGACGGCCTCAACCGGTGCCCCGATGCGGTCCAGTTCGCGGACCAGTACGGGCACCGCCGCGTCGCCGCGGGGCACCCGGAACCGTACCGAGGTGGCGTCCGTGGTCACCTCGCGGGCGCCGGGAAGGTGGCCGATCACCGTGGCGGCCTCGGCGGGGGCGCCGGTGTGCAGGGTCACCAGGTCACCCGAGACCTCCGTCTTGAGGGAGTCCGGGGTGCCCTCGGTGATGATCCTGCCGTCGTCGATGACGAGGATGCGCTCACACAGCGCGTCCACCTCGTCCAGGTAGTGCGTGGTGAGGAACACGGTGGTGCCGTGCCGGTCGCGCAGGGACCGGATGTGCTCCCACAGATTGCTGCGGCTCTGCGGGTCCAGGGCGGTGGAGGGCTCGTCCAGGAAGACCAGACCGGGCCGGTGCACAATGCCCATCACGATGTCCAGGCGGCGGCGCTGGCCTCCGGAGAGGGTGGAGACCGTGCGGTTGTCCATCCCCTCCAGGTCGAACTGTTTGAGCAGATCCGTCACTTGGCTCCTGGCCTCGGCGGCGGGCATCCCGTACAGCCGTGCCTGCATGACGAGTTCCTCGCCGACCCGCAGGCCGGCGCCGGCCCCATTGCCCTGGCCCACATAACCTATGCGGTTGCGCACCCCGTTGGGGTCCGCCAGCAGGTCGCAGCCCGCGACGACGGCCTCGCCGCTGGTCGGGCGCAGGAGCGTGGAGAGCATCCGCAGCGTGGTGGACTTTCCGGCGCCGTTGGGGCCGAGGAAGCCCACCAGTTCCCCCTCCGCCACGTCGAAATCAACACCCTGTACGGCTTTTACAGTGTTTCTCCGGCTTCGGAAGGTCTTGGTAAGACCCCTCACCTTGAGCATCGACTGGCCCTCATTCGATCAGGTCACAATTGCGGCATTAAAGGGCAAGGTAGAGAAGGGGAATTGGCCGGGCAACCCCTAGTCGCCCCTGTCGGAACCCCCACTCCGGAAGGCGGCCCGCGGCTTCCGCGGCCGTTCTCCGTATCGAAAAATCAGCCTGTGGGTGTATGGCCCTGCAGGTCCGGGCATAGTGTGATGGCTGTGTTCAAGCAGTAGTCACCAAATCTCCATGAAGGGACGTGGCGGTGTCCTTGGCAGTTGCTGAAGACGTCGAGGTGATCAGCATCAGCCACCTCCTTACTCCCAGTAAATTCAAAATGGCCTGTTTTCCGCATTTCATCGGCTCGGCGGCGGCCTTCCTGGGAATGTCGGAACTGCTGCTGCCCACCGTGGAGGTGCTGGCCTTCCAGTATCCGCACTGGGACGGATCTCCGGCGCCCTCCCACATCGCCCGCACCGAGGCGCTGGTGGCCGGCTGTTTCGAGGCACTGGCGGACCACACCGACCGGCCGCTGGCCCTGTTCGGGCACCGCTCGGGCGCATATCTGGCCTACCGGGTCGCCCAGCGGCTGGAGCGCGAGACCGGGCGGGTGCCCTGCACCCTGTTCGTCTCCTCGCAGAGCGCTCCGCAGCCCTGCCGTACCGTCCCGGCCGAACCCCCGTTGTCCTGCGATGTGGTGGCGCTGATGAGCGGGAGTGACCCGCGTATTTCGCCGGCGGACATGGGAGGTTGGGCGTTGTGCACCGGCGGTCGCTTCGACCTGGAGGTGTTCCCCGGCGCGCGCGGCTTTCTCGACTCCGACCGGCGCCAGGTCGTCAACCTCATCCATGACCAGTTAATCTCGCTGCCCGGGATGCCGGACTGACCGCCGCCGTCCGGCCGAGACAGCGGAGGTTCCCCAGAAGATGAAAGACCGTCCGGCCCAGCGGCCGATCCGAGTGGCCGTGGTGGACGATCAGGAGATCGTGCGGGAGGGACTGACCGCGCTGGCCGGGTTGTTGGAGGGCATCGAGGTGGTCGGCGACGCCAGTGACGGGCAGGCCGCGCTGCGGCTGGTCGCCGAGCGTTCCCCCGATGTGGTGCTGATGGACATGCGGATGCCGGTGATGGACGGCATCGAGGCGACCCGCCGCATCACCCGTGACCATCCCCGGGTGGCGGTGCTGGCGCTGTCCACCTATGCCGAGGACAAGCTGGTCATCGAGGCGCTGCGGGCGGGAGCCCGGGGCTATCTGACCAAGGACGCGGGCCGTGCCGAGATCGCGGCCGCGGTGCGTTCGGCGGTCTCCGGCAATCTCACCCTGGACGCGCGGGTGACCCGGTATCTGGTCAACGCCCTGTCCGCGAAGGGCGGTGAGGACGAGGCACGGCAGTGCCCGCCGGGGCCGGACGGGCTGACCCGGCGGGAGGTGGAGGTGCTGCGGCTGGTGGCGCGGACCCTGAACAACGCGGAGATCGCCGCCGCGCTGTTCATCAGCGAGGCCACGGTCAAGACGCATCTGAACAACATCTACTCCAAGACCGGGCTGCAGAACCGCGCCGACGCCGTGCGCTACGCCATCACCCAGGGCCTGACCACCGACTGACCTGCCCGGCCGCTCACTTCGGCACCGTGGCGGTCACCAGCCACCACTCGCCGCCGTCCGCTCCTTTCTCCTGCGGTCCGGCGGCCAGCGTGCCGCCGACCAGTGCCAGCCGTTCGTGCATGCCGGTCAGGCCATAGCCGGGAACATGGATCTCCGGCTGGACCGGCGGCTCCTCGGGCAGCCGGTTGCGTATCTCGATGCCCACCGAGTCCTGCCGGTAGCGAAGGGTCATCTCCACCCGTTCCCAAGGGGCGTGCCGTCCGGCGTTGGTGAGTGCTTCCCGGGCTGCCTGGAGCAGGGAGACGGTGGCCGCGGACGATATCGGGTGCTGCTCGCCCTCGACCTGGAAGGCCACCGCGACCCGGTGGTCGCGCTGATGCTCCTGGCCGAGTTCGGCCAGCGCCTCCTGGAGGGAGGGCACATCGCCGCGCAGGGCGGCGACGGCCCGTCTGGCCTCGCGCAGGCCTTCCTGGACCAGCCGCCGGGAGCGGCGCACCCGCGCCAGCGCCTGGTCCACATCGTCGTGTTCGCTCAACAGGGCGTCGGCGACCTCCAGTTGGACGCTGAGGGCGCCCAGGGAGTGGGCCAGCACATCGTGGATCTCCCGGGCGATGCGGGAGCGTTCGGCCAGCGCGGCGGCGCGGGCCTGTTCGGCATTGGCGCACTCGGTCTGTTCCAGCAGTTGCCGGGCCTGGCGGATCTGTACCGCGTACTGGCGGCGGTTGAGGCCCAGCAGCACGGCGACCACCAGCAGCACAAAGGTGAACAGCACCGTGGACAGCGGGAGTCCATGGGCCGTCTGGGTCACCAGGGGCAGTGCCAGGACCAGGCCGACGGTCAAGGACAGCCGCCGGACGGGGATTTCATCCAGGGCGCACAGCCGGCCCAGCAGCACGCTGCACATGGCGGTCGCCGCGGGGTCGGCGGCGAAGCCGATCGCGGCCGAGGCCAGCAGGGTGCTGCCGATCAGCGCGGCGTGTGCCAGGTCCGGCAGGATCCGTCCGCAGCCGACGAACAACAGCCAGCCCAGACAGGACGCCGCGTACAGCGCCCACACCCAGGGCTTGTCCTCTCCGGAGACGGCGAGGATGACGGACAGGACGACGGTCCCCAGCAGCTGGACCACCAGCCAGCTGGGCGCAAGGCGGTCCAGGAGCGGTTGTTGTCGGGCCATTCTCCGGATGGTAGCCAGAGCGCTCGGGTGGCTCGCACCCGCCTCCATTGCCGTACCAGGGGCCCCTACGGGGGCCTTAAGGGTTCTGTGCCCCCATCCGTCTCAGCAGACTGGGCAGGGCAGCAAGCTCCGCAAACACCCGCAGACAAAGGAAGCGTGCGACAGGTGACCGCGAAGATCTTTGCGGCTGACTCCGTGCGGACCCTCCTCGAAGCCGAGGACGAGGCCGTACGTGTCGCCCAGGTGCTCCGTGAACACGGCATCGTCCCCGGCGACCGGGTGGTGCTCAAGGCCGGCAACTCCACGGCGTGGGTGGTGACTCTGCTCGCCCTGATGCACGCCGGCGCCTCGATCGTCCTGATCGACCAGCAGGAACACGCCCGGGACACCCGGGAGATCATCCTGCGCACCGGCGCCCGAGTGGTGCTGGCCGATGAGGAAGCCCCGCTCGACAAGGAACAGCGTCCCATCCTCCTGTATTCGCTGCTGGTGGCCGCCGCCGGGCGGGAAACCGGCGGGGAGCGGCTGTCGGTGGACACCTGGTGTGCTCTGCCGGACGGGCTGATCATGTGGACCTCCGGCTCCACGGGAACGCCCAAGGGCGTGGTGAAGTCGGGCCGGAAGTTCCTGAAGAACCTGGAGCGCAATGCCGCGCAGGTGGGGCACCGGCCGGACGATGTGCTGCTGCCGCTGCTGCCCTTCCCGCACCAGTACGGCCTGTCCATGGTGCTGATCGCCTGGCAGAGCCGCTGCTCCCTGGTGATCGCCCCCTACCGCCGGCTGGACCGGGCGCTGCTGATGGCGGACCAGACCGGCGCCACGGTGATCGACGCCACCCCGGCCAGTTACCGCAGCATGCTCAACCTGGCAGCTCGCAAGCCGGAGTTGAGGCGCAGCATGGAGCGGGTGCGGATGTTCTGTGTGGGCGCCGCGCCGCTGGACGATCCGCTGGTGGAGCGTTACCGCGAGGAGTTCGGGCAGCCGCTGCTGGACAGCTATGGCTCCACCGAACTGGGCAATATCGCCTTCGCCACCCTGGAGAACCCGGTGGCCTGCGGGCAGGTCATGGACGGCATCAAGCTGCGGATCGTGGACGACTCCGGGCACCCGGTGCCGCCGGGCGCGATCGGGGAGATCGAGGTGGACACCCCCGACGGGCTCGAGGGGCACCTCGCCGAGGACGGCACCCTGCTGCCTACCCCCACCGGCTGGCAGCGCACCGGTGACCTGGGGTATCTGGACGAGGGGGACAATCTCTTCGTCCTGGGCCGCAAGTCCGCGGTGCACCGGATGGGTTACACCCTCTACCCGGAGGTGATTGAACGTCAGGTCGCCAAGGGCGGCTGCTCGGCGCGGATCGTCCCGCTGCCCGATGAACGGCGCGGTGCCCAGCTGGTGTTCTTCATCGAGGACGAGGAGCAGCGGCCGGAGGCGTACTGGCGCGAGCGGCTCAACGGAATGCTCTCCGCCTATGAGCGCCCGGACCGCGTTGTTGTCCTTGAGCGCTTCCCCCTCAACCGCAATGGCAAGCCGGACAAGCGCCGGCTCGCGGAGCTCGCCGCCGGCTGAGGCCGCTGCTTCGCTTCTTGCATCGGCCGCCCCCTGACCGTCAGGGGGCGGCCGATGACGTGTGCCGGACCGCCCCGATCAAGTCGCGCCGCCCGGCTACCAATTCGATCACCCCCCGCCCGCCTCAGGCCCCTAGGCGGCGAATGATCGATTGATGAATTCTCAACGCTGAACACAAATTTCACACGACCCCTCTACATACTTGGCTTCCCTGGTCTAGATTGTGCGTGCTTCAGCCGCTCGGGTACGAGGCGACCAGTAATGATCTATGGGGCCGGCGCTGCCGGAGATCCATCAGTCGCGTCCCGGTGCCAGACGTGGGGGTGATCAATTCTTGGCGCCCGGGGGGGGGCCTTGGGTACGGGGAGCACCCGAGGACTCGACGGGTTCCCGTGCGCTCAAGAGGCCGGCGGGATGTGCGAGGTCGCTGCTGCCAAAGTGGCGGTTTTCCAAGTAGCCCTGAAATAGCCGGGGTTTCATGTGCGGGAGGCGGGGGCCTCCCGAGGGGGGAGCAACAGTGCCAGGCGAACACGTCGAACCACTGGCGACCTGGGGGGACTTGTGCGGCAGGGGGAATTAGTCAGCCCGTTTCCGTCGGAGCGAAGACGCCTGGGGAACGGGACAATCAGCCAGCCGGAGATCGACTGGGAACAGCGGTACCGCCGTACCGTGATCACCAGCGATACTCTGGCCACCGCCTTTGTGGTGGCGTCGATCGGGATCTTCTTCGGGGCCCGGGACGCGACCAACTGGCATGAGAAGTGGGGAATTCTCGCCTTCGGCACCGAACTGCTGGTGCTGGGAGCGCTCGCGGTGAGCCGGGCGTGGGCTCCGGCCGTGCTGGGCCAGGGGGCCGAGGAATTCCGCCGGCTCGGACGCTCACTGTCCACGGCGGCCGTCGTATTGGCGCTCGGGGGGATCGCCCTCACCTCGCGCAATATCAAACTCTGGATCTTCGCCGCGATTCCCGCGATCGCGCTCGTCACCATGACCGCGCGGTATCTGCTGCGCCTCTGGCTGCATAAACAGCGGAAAGAGGGACGGTGCCTGCGGCCGGTGCTCGCCGCCGGGAGCCCGGCCACCGTGCGCGATCTGATCGCCCGGACCCGTAAGTTCCCGCATCTCGGCTGGCGGGTGGACGCGGTGTGCACCACGGACGGTCCAGGACTCGACGGTGACCAACTGGACGGAGTGCCGGTCGTCGGCCCGCTGGCGGAGGTCGCCGGCCATGTCCGGCGCGACGGCTACCGGGTGGTCGCGGTCACCCCGGACCCGCACTGGTCACCGGACCGGCTGCAGCGGCTGGCCTGGAACCTCGAGGGCAGCGACGCCGAGATGGTGGTGGCACCGGTGCTGATGGAGGTGGCCGGCCCGCGGCTGCACATTGACGCGGTGCTGGGGATCCCGCTGCTGCGGGTCAGCATGCCGGCCTTCACCGGGGGCCGCCGGGCGGTCAAAGAGGTCGTGGACCGGGTGGGCGCGGCGATCCTGCTGCTGCTGTTCGCGCCGCTGATGGTGCTCGTCGGGCTGCTGGTGCTGGTGGACAGCCGGGGCGGGGCGTTCTACCGCCAGCGCAGGGTCGGCAAGGACGGCCGCGAGTTCACCATTCTCAAGTTCCGCACCATGGTCGCCGGGGCCGACCGCGCACGGGCCGAACTGGCCGACCGCAACGAGGGCGCCGGCCTGCTGTTCAAGCTCCGCCGGGATCCGCGGGTGACCCGGGTGGGAGCGGTGCTGCGCCGCTACTCGATCGACGAGCTCCCGCAGCTTTTCAATGTGCTCACCGGATCGATGTCGCTCGTCGGTCCACGGCCTCCGCTGCCGGAGGAGTCCGCCGCGTACGGCCCGGACATCCGGCGCCGGCTGCTGGTCAAGCCCGGGCTCACCGGCCTGTGGCAGATCAGCGGACGCAGCGATCTGCCATGGGAGGAGGCGGTCCGGCTGGACCTGCGGTACGTGGAGGACTGGTCGCTCGCCCTGGACACAGTGATCTTGTGGAAGACGCTGCGTGCGGTGGTCCATGGGCAGGGGGCCTATTGATGCGCGGGGGTCGTCAGCCGGCCGGCGCGCGGATCGCAGGCCGTCAGGGCCTGCCCGGGGGGAGGAACGGGTCATGAGGGTCAGCGTTTTCGGGCTCGGCTATGTGGGCTGTGTATCGGCCGCGTGCCTGGCCGGGATGGGGCACCAGGTCATCGGGGTGGACGTCAACCAGGTGAAGGTCGGCCTGGTCAACGACGGCAAGACCCCGGTGGTCGAGGAGCGGATCGGCGAGCTGATCGCCGAGGCCGTGCGGACGGGAGCGTTACGCGCCACCGGCGACGTCCGTGAGGCGGTCATGGGCAGCGAGGTGTCGCTGGTCTGCGTGGGCACGCCATCGGAGCCCAATGGCAGCCTGTGCACCACTTATCTGGAGCGGGTCACCGAGCAGATCGGCGCCGTGCTGGCGGATCGTCATGGGCGCAGCGGGCGACACACCATTGTCTTCCGCAGCACCATGCTCCCGGGCACCTGCCTGAACCTGCTGGTGCCGATCCTGGAGAAGTACACCGGCGGCACGGCCGGGGTGGACTTCGGGGTCGCGGTCAACCCGGAGTTCCTGCGCGAGGGCACCAGCGTGCGGGACTTCTTCGACCCGCCCAAGACCGTCATCGGCGAGCTCGACCCGGCAAGCGGGGACACGGTGCTGGCGCTGTACGACGGCTTGCCCGGCGAGGTGTTCCGGGTGCCGGTCCCGACCGCCGAGGCGGTCAAATACGCGGACAACGCGTTCCATGGCCTCAAGATCGGCTTCGCCAATGAGCTGGGCGCGGTGTGCCAGGCGCTCGGGGTGGACTCACACCAGGTGATGGATGTCTTCCTGGCCGACCGCAAGCTGAACATCAGCCCCGCCTATCTGCGGCCGGGCTTCGCCTTCGGCGGCTCCTGCCTGCCCAAGGACCTGCGCAGCCTGGTCCACGCGGCGCAGCGGGCCGATGTCTCGGTGCCCATCCTGGCCCATGTGCTGCCCTCCAACTCCGCGCATCTGCAGCGCGCGGTGGAGCTGGTGGAGCGTACCGGCAAGCGCCGGGCGGGGCTGTTCGGGCTGTCCTTCAAGCCCGGCACCGACGACCTCCGCGAGAGCCCGCTTGTGGAGCTGGCGGAACGGCTCTTCGGCAAGGGTTACGACCTGCGGATCTATGACGCCAATGTGAGCCTGTCCCGGCTGCTCGGCGCCAACCGCGAGTACATCGAGACCCGGCTGCCGCACCTGGCGCAGCTGCTCGCGGATTCCGTCGAGGAGGTGCTCGACCACGCCGAGGTGTGCCTGGTCGGGACCAGGGATCCGGCCGTGCTGTCGGCGCTGCCCCATGGCGACGGCCCGGTGCTCATCGACCTCGTCCGCCTTCCCGACGCCGAGGCGCGCCGGGCCGAACCGGGGTATATGGGCCTTGCTTGGTGACACGGCATTTGGTGACACATCGTTCGGTGAATTCGGTGACACAGCCGGCGGCGGGCGGCGCGCGCTGATCCTGGTGGAGAACCTGTCGGTGCCCTTCGACCGGCGGGTGTGGCAGGAGTGCACAACGCTGCGCGATGCGGGCTGGGAAGTGCATGTCATCTGTCCCCGGGGGCGCAACCGGGACACGGAGCCGGAGGCGGAGATCGACGGGGTGCGGATCCACCGCTACCCCTTGCGCGCGGCCACCGGAGGGCCGGCCGGCTATCTGCGGGAGTACGGGGCGGCGTTGTGGCATACGGCCCGGCTGGCCCGCAAGGTCGGCCCGGTCGATGTGGTGCACGCCTGCAACCCGCCCGATCTGCTGTTCCTGACGGCCCTTTTGCTGAAGCGGCGCGGTGCGCGGTTTGTCTTCGACCAGCACGACCTGGTGCCCGAGCTGTATCTCTCCCGGTTCGGCCGTGGCGAGGACCTGCTCTACCGCGGCGTATGCGCGCTGGAACGGCTGACCTACCGGGCCGCGGATGTTGTGCTCGCCACCAATGAGAGCTACCGGGATGTCGCGGTATGCCGTGGCGGCCGGCGGCCGGAGGACGTCTTCGTGGTGCGCAGCGCGCCCCAGACAGACCGGTTCCAACCGGTGCCGCCGGAGCCGGAGTTCAAGCGCGGCAAGCCTCATCTGCTGTGCTATCTCGGTGTGATGGGCCCACAGGACGGCGTGGACTACGCCTTGCGGGCCCTTGCGAAGCTGCGCGACGAGCTCAAACGGGACGACTGGCATGCGGTGTTCATCGGTGCCGGGGACGCCTTCGAGGCGATGAGGGAGCTATCGGGGCGGCTGGGGCTCGGTGAACAGGTGCAGTTCACCGGGCGCATTCCGGACGCCGATCTGGTGCGCTATCTGTCCACCGCGGATGTATGCCTCTCCCCCGACCCGCGCAATCCGCTCAACGATGTGTCCACCATGAACAAGGTCCTGGAGTACATGGCGATGGGCCGGCCGATCGTCTCGTTCGACCTCCGGGAGGCGCGCGTCTCCGCCGGTGACGCTGCCGTGTACGCACCCGCCAATGACGAGGCCCAATTCGCCGGGCTGATCGCGCTGTTGCTGGACGATCCGGAGCAGCGGGCCCGGATGGGCAGGATCGGTCAGGAGCGGATCAACGGGCGGCTTTCCTGGCGGAACTCGCAAGCGTCGCTGCTTGCCGCCTATGCCGCCGCCTGCCGCGACCGCTCCGCGGGGCCGGCGGGCCGCCCGGTCCCCGCACGGAAGAGGCCGCGCCATTGAGCGATGATCCGATACGCCTGGTCACCATCGGGCGGATTCTCCGTCGGCGCTGGCGGCTGCTCGCCGTCCTCGCCGTGGTGGGCGCGCTCGCCGGCTATGGCACCTCGCTGCTGTATCCGCCGCGCTACACCGCTTCGGCATCGGTACTGCTGCCGGGGCAGTGGGAGGAGCGGGCGCTGCTGACCCAGGCGGAGATCGCGACCAGTTCCGCGGTGGCCGACCGCGCGGCCGCCGCGCTCGGCTGGCGGGGCGTCAGCGGCCGTGAGCTGCACAACCGGGTGAGCGCCAAGGCCGCCGACGGCAACATCATCAAGATCTCGGGGACGGCCGACACCCCGGAGCGCGCGCAGCGGCTCTCCGACCAGGTGGCCCAGCAATTCGTCACCTTCGCCGCGCGGATCGCGGGCGCCGGCGGTGACAGCACCGACCCGGACGCGGCCACCGGGCCCGAGGCGCTGCGGCAGAAGGTGGCGGAGGCCGGCCGGCGGATCACCGACCTGGCCAATTCAGCCAATCCCGGGCAGACCGTGGAGGGCGTACAGGCCCGTACCGAGCTGGAGAAGCTGCGTACCGGGCTGGAGGAGGCGATAAAGAAGCTGGACCAGGCCGGTCCGGCGGCCAACAAGGCCGGCATGGTGGTCATGGGTCCGGCGGCCCGGCCGGCCGGCGCGGCGCCGCCGACCAGGACGCAGCTCATCGCCGCCGGAGCGCTGCTGTTCTTCCTGCTGGCGGTCGTCGGCCATCTCATCGCCGCGCGGGTGAACCGCCGGCTGCGCACCGAAGCGGAGATCGCCGCGGCGCTGGGCTCGGTGGTGCTGGGTACGGTCGAGGTAGTTGCCGAACGGTCCGCGCACGGGCCGGAAGGGCGCGGCGCGCGGGCCCGGATCCGCCGGCTGCTGGGCGTGGACACCCGCTGGGAGATACCGGTCCCGCCGGCGTCCGGCGACGAGGCCGGCAGACGGATCCGCTGCCGGCGGGTGTGTGCCCGCCTCCGGGACCAACTGCCCGCGGACGGGTGCCTGTTGGTGGTCGTACCGGACGGCGATGAGATCGCCCGCCGGGCCGCCGGGCAGCTCGTCGCCGAGGCCGGGGGCGATTCCCTGCTGCGGGTGGTGGGGGTTCCGGTGTCCCAGCCGATGGTGCCGGACCGCGACACCGAGTCCGGTGCCCTGGTCGTACTCAGCGCGGGCAGCCGGACCGCGGAGGAGCTCGCCGGTATCGCGGAGGCGTGTGCGGATGGCGGGCATGAGGTCGTCGGCATTGTCCTCGCCGGGCCGGTCCGGGCCCGTGCCAGGCGGTCCGCCGGCCATTCCCCGGACAACGGCCATGCGCCGGACAACGCCACCGGGGCGCTCGCGGTTCGCGGCCACGCGGCGGGAGGTTCTGTGTGACGACCGGCAAGTCTTCGGAGCCGTCGGCCGCCGCTCCGCTGCTGGACCTGCAGGCGCTGGTGGTGGCGGTGCGCAGGCGCCGCCGCTTGTGGTGCGCCATGGCGCTGCTGGGGCTGCTGGCCGGCGCGGCGATGGCGGTCCTGCTGCCGTCGCGGCCGGCCGCGGTGACCAAGGTGCTGGTGGCGCATCAGGCGGACCAGCCGAATGACACCGGAACGCTGATCCGCACCGATGTCGAGCTGCTGCGGACCACGCGGATAGCCGGCGAGGCCCTGCGGTCCCTCAACTCCCCGGAAAAACCGGAGGACTTCATACGGGACTACCGGGGTACCGGCTTGACCAACAATCTGCTGCGGATCGATGTGACGGGCGACAGCGACGCCCAGGCCTTGGCCCGGGCCAAGGCGCTGGCCGATGCCTTCGTCGCGGACCATCTGCGACGGATGCGGGAGACCGCGCAGGCCGAGGCCAAGGCCCTGCTGGACCAGCGGGACCGGATGCGGGAGGAGCTCGCCCAGGTCAACAAGGCGATCGGGGACCGGTCGCCGGGAAGCGACCCAAAGGCGTCGGCCAGCTTTGAGTCGCTCTTCGCCCGCCGGGCCGAGCTCAACTCGCGGATCTCCGATTTCGACCAGCGCGCCGCGGAGGCACGCACCGGCGCGCCCAGGCTCATCGCCGGCACCCAGATCGTGGACGGCCCGAGCGCGGTGCGGCACTCCCTGCCCAAAGCCGCTGCCACCAACGCCGCCATCGGGCTGGTCCTCGGGCTTGTCCTCGGGCTCGCGGTGGCCGCGGTCGGCGCGGTGGTGGCGGACCGTCCGGTGCTGCGCCGGGAGATCGCGGCGAACCTGGGCGCCTCGGTCATCGCCGAGCTGCCCCGTGCGCCCCGCCGGCCGGCCGGGCGGTGGCAGCGCCGACGGACCAGGGCGGCCTATGAACGGCTCACCACGACCCTGGCCCGCACCGTGCGCGGCCCTGCGGAACCGGTGTCGCTGCTGGAACTGGGCTGTGCGCGCAGCACCGCCGTGATCGCCCTGAATGTGGCCAGGGCCTTGGCGGCGGACGGGCCGGTGGTCATCGTCGATGGTCTGCCCGGCCCGGAGCTCACCGGCAGCCGTGAGAAGCCGGGCGGTCTGACCGTGGTCAGCGGCGAGCGGGTGGCGGCCGTGCCGCAGCAGGCGCGCCGGCTGGGCGTCGGTTCGGTCGCGCCCGGCACGGCGTGGACGGACCTCCGGTATCTCGGCAGCCGGACCGTGCTGGTCGTGCGTGCCGGGCACGGCAGCGCCGCCTGGCTGCACACCGTGGCACGGCACCTGGCGGACCAGCACATCGTGGTGATCGGTGTGGTGCTGATCGACCCCGATCCGGGTGACCGGACCGACGGCACGCTCTGGGACGGGCCGCGCACCGCCCCGCGCGGCCATGACGAGCGGGCGGCCCGGCAGAACGGTGGGGGTGCCTCCCACGCCGTTCCGGCAGTGGGGGAAGGGCGGGCGCGGACGGGGCGGCCGCCGAGGCCGGCCAGTGGGGCCTCCCCTGCTCGAACGGAGTTGAGAGCTCGGGGAAGGGTCCCGGACAGCGACCAGGAGGCGCGCTAGCAGATGTGTGGCATCGCAGGCAGTTACCGATGGCCGGACGGTCGGGCCGTCACCGGCCGGCTCACCGATATCCTCGCCCACCGCGGTCCGGACGGGGCGGGCCGGTACAGCCACCCCGCCGGTGACGGCGAAGTGCACCTGGGGCACCGCCGGCTGGCCGTCATCGACCTGTCCCCGTCCGGCGCCCAGCCAATGGTCTCGGGCGGTCTCGCCCTGACCTACAACGGCGAGCTGTACAACGCGCCCGAACTGCGTGCCGAGCTGGCGGCCGCCGGGGTGCGCTTCCGGGGCACCTCCGACACCGAGGTGCTGCTGGAGTCCTGGCGGCGCTGGGGCACGGACTGTCTGCCCCGGCTGCGCGGCATGTTCGCCTTCGCCGTCTTCGACGAGCGGACCGGTGACCTGGTGCTCGCCCGCGACCAGCTCGGCATCAAGCCGCTGTTCCTGCTGCGGCGCGGTACGGGCCTGGTGTTCGCCTCCGAGCTCAAGGCGCTGGCCGCTGTGACCGGTGGATCGCTGGAGGTGGACCATGCGGCGCTGGTGGCCTCGCTGCTGTACTACTGGGTGCCGGACTCGCGCTGCGCCTTCCGGGAGGCGGAGAAGCTGCCGCCGGGGAGCTGGCTGCGGTGCCGGGCCGACGGCCGGGTGGAGCGCGGCCGGTTCTGGAACCTCCGTGAGGTGGCCGCCGGGGCCCGGGAGCGGGCCCGGGGCGGCGGGCAGCCTGACCTGGCCGCCATCGTGGAGGAGTCGGCCCGGCGGCACCTGCTCTCCGATGTACCCGTGGCGGCCTTTCTCTCCGGCGGGCTGGACTCCAGCTATCTGACCGCGCTGGCGGCCCGTCACCAGGGCGGGATCTCCGCTTACACCATCGGGTTCCGGGCCGAGGACGCCAGATTCGAGGCGATGCCGGACGATCTGCGCTATGCCCGGCAGGTGGCCGAGCGGTTCGGCGTCGATCTGCATGAGATCGAGATCGCTCCCAATGTGCTCGATCTGCTGCCGCGGATGACATACCACCTGGACGAGCCGATCGGCGACCCCGCCGCGATCAACACCTTTCTGATCTGCTCGGCCGCCCGGGAGGCCGGGGTCAAGGTGATGCTCTCCGGGATGGGCGCCGATGAGCTGTTCGCCGGTTACCGCAAGCACCTGGCCAATCTGCTGGCGCTGCGCTACCAGCGCGTCCCGCGTCCCCTGCGGCGCGGCCTGTCCGCCACCGTGGACCGGCTGCCGGTCGCCACCTCCCGCCGGGGCTACCGGTCGGTGCGCTTCGCCAAGCGGTTTCTCTCCTTCGCCGAGCTGCCGGAGGAGACCGCCTTCCGGCGCAGCTACACCATGTACGACCAGGACGAGCTGCTCGCCCTGGTCCATCCGGACCTGGCGCCGGCGGTCGGGGATGTGCTGACCGAGCACGCGGACATCTATCAGGACAACGACCTGGACGACTTCGTCAACCGGATGTGCCTGGGCGACGCCCGGATGTTCCTGCCGGGGCTGAACCTCGCCTATACGGACCGGTCGAGCATGGCCGCCTCGACCGAGGTGCGGGTGCCCTATGTGGACATCGAGGTGGTCAAGGCGGCATTCGCCGTGCCCGGCGACCGCAAGATCGTCGGGCGGCAGGGCAAGGCCGTACTGAAGGAGGCGGCCGCCTCGGTGCTGCCCCGGGAGATTGTGTACCGGCCCAAGGGCCTGTTCAGCGCCCCGCTGCGGGCCTGGATCAGCCGGGATCTGGCACCGCTGGTGCGCGAGGTGGTGCACGACGGCGAGCTGGTCCGTTCCGGGTTGCTGCGGCGTGAGGCGCTGGCACGGCTGGTCGCCGAGGACGCCGCCGGGCAGCGGGACTTCTCCAAACATCTATGGCATGTGCTGACCCTCGAGTACTGGTATCGCGGCGCGACCTCTGGCTCCGGCCAGAGCCAGGCGGCCTGACGGAGTGGAAACAAGAGGAGCTCGGGTGAAACAGGTTGTGCAGAACTACAAGAGCGGCGAACTGGCGGTGCTCGAGGTGCCGGTGCCCGGGTGCAAGCCGGGCGGTGTGCTGGTCCGCAGCGCCTACTCGCTGATATCCACCGGGACCGAGCTGATGAAGGTCTCCGAGGCCGGCATGTCGATGCTGGGCAAGGCCCGTTCCCGTCCGGACCAGGTGGCCAAGGTCATGCAGAGCGTGGCCACCCAGGGGGTGCCCGCCACCTACCGCAAGGTGATGGGCAAGCTGGACTCCTATACGCCGCTGGGCTATTCGCTGTGCGGGGTGGTCGAGCAGGTCGGCACCGGGATCGACGATGTGAAGGCCGGCGACCTGGTGGCCTGCGCCGGCAATGAGCACGCCCTGCACGCCGAGCTGAACTGGGTGCCGAAGAACCTCTACACCCCGGTGCCGGACGGCCTCGCCTCACGGCACGCGGCCTTTGGCACCGTCGGGTCCATCGCGTTACAGGGTGTCCGCCGCGGCGAGTCCCAGCTGGGCGATGTGGCGCTGGTCATCGGCCTGGGGCTGATCGGGCAGCTGGTGGTGCAGCTGCTGGCCGCCTCGGGGGTCCGCGTCGTGGGGGCCGACCCCGACCCGGTGCGCTGTGAGCTCGCCGAGCGGCTGGGCGCCGCGGCCTGCGGCGATCCCGGGTCCGCGGCCGTGGAGGCCGCCGTCGCCAAGCTCACCGGCGGGCATGGGGTGGACCAGGTGTATCTGGCCGCCGGCGGCGCCAGCAACCAGCCCGTCGAGCTGGCCGCCCGGCTGAGCCGGGACCGTGGCCGGGTCGTGGACATCGGCAAGTGCCGCCTGGACCTGCCGTGGAACGCGTACTACGAGAAGGAGCTCGACGTCCGGTTCTCCCGCTCCTACGGCCCCGGGCGCTATGACCCGGAGTACGAACTCGAGGGGCGGGACTATCCGATCGGTCATGTGCGCTGGACCGAGCGCCGCAACCTGGCCTGTTTCCTCGATCTCCTGGCCCGTGGCCGGGTGGACGTGGAACCGCTGGTCTCCCACATAGCCGACTTCGAGGACGCCGTGGAGACCTATCAGCGCCTGAAGGACGGCGAGTTGAAGGCCGTGGCCGTGCTGTTCCGGTACCCCGGACAGGCGCCGGAAGCCAAGGCCCCGGCGGTCACGGTGCCCACGGTGACGGTGCGGCGGAGTCCGGCCCGGGCCGCCAAGGGGCCGGTGCGGCTGGCGTTCGTCGGCGCGGGGAACTACGCGACCTCGATGCTGCTGCCGCACCTGGCCCAGCGCGACGGCGTCGAGTTGTCGGCGGTCGTCACCACCACGGCGCTGTCCGCGGCCAACGCCAAGCGGAAGTTCGGCTTCGGCAGGGCGACCACCGATCTCGACGCCGTGCTCGGCGACCCGTCCATCGACGCGGTGTTCGTGGTCACCCGGCACAGCTCACACGCCCAACTGACCCGGAAAGCACTGCTGTCGGGCAAGGCGGTGTTCGTGGAGAAGCCGCTGGCGCTCAGCGAGGACGAACTGGCCGCGGTGCTCACGGCGGTGGAGGAGTCCGGCAACGACCGGCTGCAGGTGGGCTTCAACCGCCGGTTTGCGCCGCTGCTGCGGGAGGCCGGCGAGCGGTTCGGCGCCCGCAGGGGTCCGGCGAGCCTGCGCTACCTGGTCAACGCGGGCCGGCTGGGGCACGGCAGCTGGTACCTCCAACAGGACACCGAGGGCTCCCGGTTCGCCGGTGAGGGCGGGCACTTCATCGACACCGCGAGCTGGCTGCTCGCGGCCGACCCGGTCTCGGTGTATGCCATCGCCACGCCCGGCAACGAGGACCTGCAGGTCGTGCTGGGCTACCCGGACGGATCCACCGCCACCATCAGCTATGTCACCACCGGCGCGCCCGGCTTCCCCAAGGAGACGCTGGACGTGGTCGCGGACGGCAGGGTGCTGCGGCTCGACGACTTCGTCCGTGCCTCGGTGTATTTCGAAGGCACGGCCGGCCGCAAACGGTGGGTCAGTTCGCGGCTGCCCCAGGCCCGGGACAAGGGCCAGAACGCCGAACTGGCCGCGTTTGTCAAGGCGGTACGGACCGGCGGGCCGATGCCGGTGCCGCTTCAGTCGCTGGTCGCCACCACGACGGCCACCCTCGCCGTGCGGGCGAGCCTGGCGGGCGGCGCGCCGGTGACCTTGGCGAGGGCGCGATGACCATGAACGCGGGCTGGTATCTGCGGCGGCTGTCCCGGATGGGGCCGCTGGAGGCCGCCGGCCGGGTGGGCGACGCGGTGCGCAGACGGCGGTGGCGGTCGGCGCCGCCGCACTGCCCGAGGGTCACCGGCGCCCGGTTCACCGCGGTACTGCCCGCCGGGACGATCGCCGCACTGCCACCGGACGCCGCGAAACGTCTTGTCGCGGAGGCGGACCGGCTGATGGACGGGCACGCCGGGTATTTCGGCGTGGACCGCGACGACCTGGCCGACCCGGACTGGTGGTACGACCCGAAGACCGGGCGCCGGGCCCCCTGGGGCCATGCCTTCGATATGCCGTACCGCGACGAGGACGCCGTCGGGGACATCAAGCAGATCTGGGAGCTGTCCCGGCATCAGTACCTCACCGTGCTGGCCGCCGCCTACGCGATCACCGGGGACGAGCGGTACGCCGAGCGCGTGGCCGGGCATCTGCGGTCATGGTGGGCGGCCAACCCGCCGCTGCGCGGCGTGCACTGGACCAGCGGCATAGAGCTGGGCATCCGGCTGCTGTCCTGGGTGTGGATCCGCCGGCTGCTCGACGGCTGGCCGGGCGCGGCCGGGCTGTTCGAGGACAACCCGGTGGCACTGCGCCAGATCTGGCACCACCAGCGCTGGCTGGCCGCCTTCCCCAGCCGGGGCTCTTCGGCCAACAACCATGTCATCGCCGAGGCCGCCGGGCAGTTGGCGGCGGCCTGCGCCTTCGGCTGGTTCCCCTCCTCGGCGCACTGGCGGGCCGGCGCGCTGCGGTCGCTGGAGCGGCAGCTGCGGGGCAACACCTTCGCCTCCGGCCTCAACCGCGAGCTGGCCACCGAGTACCACGGACTGGTGCTGGAGCTCGGCCTGGCCGCGGTGGCCGAGGCGGATGCCGCCGGGGTGCCGGTTCCCGCGTCCGTCCGGCTGGTGCTGCTGCGGATGACCGACGCGCTGGCGGCCATCGTGGACGGCCGGTTACGGCCGCCGCGCCAGGGGGACTCGGACGACGGGCACGGTCTGGTCCTGGACGGCGCGGGCACCGACCGCTGGGCCTCGCTGCTGGCCACCGGGGACGCCGTGTTCGGCCGGCTCCCCTGGTGGCCGGTGGTGACCGGCACCGATCTGCGCACCGGGCTGCTGGCCGCGCTCATCCGGCCGTACCCGGACGAGGGAACCGCGGCGGCGGTGGCCCGCCCGACGAGCCGGCCGGGCCACTTCGCCGACGCGGGCATGACCATCCTGCGTGGTCCGGCGGGGATCTGGTGCCGCTGTGACGGTGGCCCGCACGGCTTTCTGTCGATCGCCGCGCATGCCCACGCGGACGCGCTGTCCCTGGAGGTCCGGCACGACGGGGTCGATGTGCTCGCCGACCCGGGGACGTTCTGCTACCACGGGCAGCCCGAGTGGCGGCGGTACTTCCGGTCCACCCTCGGCCACAACACCCTGCAACTGGACGGCGCCGACCAGTCCGTCTCCGGCGGCCCGTTTCTGTGGACCCGGCATGCCCGCAGCCGGGTGCTGGCCGTGGACACCTCCGGCACCCCGGCCCGCTGGTGTGCCGAGCACTACGGCTACCGGCACTCGGTGCACCGCCGCCGGGTGGAACTGACGGCCGCGAGCCGGGAGCTGAGGGTCATCGACGAGGTACGCGGCCCGCGCCGGACCGTGCGCCTGGCCTTCCACCTCGGCCCGGCGATCGCCGCGGAGCTGGTGGGGAACCGGGCGGTGCTCACCTGGACCCGGGACGGCGAGGACCGCTCGGCGGTGCTCGACCTGCCCGGGCGGCTGTGCTGGCGGGCGCACCGCGGCGAAAGCGACCCGCCGCTGGGCTGGTACTCCGCCGGCTTCGGGCGCAAGGAACCCACCACAACGCTGGTCGGCACCGGCTTCACCGACGGCGTCGAGGGGTTCACCACCGTACTCGGGTTCCACGGCTAGGGAGGACGCGTGGGGATCAAGTGGCGGCACCGGGCCTGGGCGGCGGCACCGCCGGCGCTGGCCCTGCTGGCGGCCGGCTGTGCGGGCACCTCGGGTGCCGGTACGGAGCCGACCGCCCGGCCATCGGCGTCCCCGGCCCGGTCCGTGGCCCGGGTGTGCGCCCAGCCCCCGGCCGGGCCGGCGAAGGCGCCGGCGGGCGCGGTGACGGTGGACCCCGCGGTGGCCGGTGACCTGGCCGCGAAGACCAAGAGCAGCCCCCCGAACACCACCTTCTGGCTTCGGCCGGGCAAACACCGGCTCGACCCGGACCGCTACTCCCAGGTCATCCCCAAGGAGGGGGACCGCTACCTCGGCGCGCCGGGCGCGGTGCTGGACGGCAACAAGACCAACCAGTACGCGTTCGGCGGCACCGCCCGCGATGTCACCATCGGCCATCTGACCGTGCAGGGATTCGCCGCGCCGCAGAACGAGGGCGTGGTCAACCATGATTCGGCCGACGGATGGGTGATCGAGCACTCGACCATCCAGTACAACTCCGGCGCCGGGCTGATGGCCGGTGCCCGCCAGCGGGTCAGCGCCAGTTGCCTGCGCGGCAATGGGCAGTACGGAATGAACGCCTACAAGGCCGGCGACCCCATCAGCGGCCTGGTGCTGGAGGGCAATGAGATCACGGCCAACAACACCGAGGACTGGGAGCGGCGGAAGCCGGGCTGCGGCTGCACCGGGGGCGTCAAGTTCTGGGCGGTCAACGGCGCCGATATTCGCGGCAATTGGGTGCACGACAACCGTGGCACCGGGTTGTGGGCGGACACCAACAACAATGACTTCCGCATCGAGGACAATGTGCTGGAGGCCAATGACGGTGCCGCGCTGATCTATGAGACCAGCTATAACGCGGTCATCCGGAACAACACGATCCGGCGGAACAACTGGGTCGAGGGCCGCAAATACGCCGACCGGGGCGACAACTTCCCTTTCGCCACCGTCTACTTGTCCGAGTCCGGCGGTGAACCACGGATCCGGGCCCGCACGGACAAAATCGATATCTACCGGAATACGCTGGAGAACAACTGGTCCGGAATCACCCTGTGGGAGAACGCCGACCGGTTCTGCAACAGCCCGGCCAACACCTCGTCCGGTGACTGCACCTTGCTGGTGCGGCACTCCGACCGCTGTGCGCGGCCGACGATCGCCAGCGCACCGCTCTATGCCGACTGCCGGTGGAAGACCCAGCGGGTGGACATCCACAACAACCGCTTCCTGCTGGACACTTCCGTCGTCAAGTGCACGGCGAAGTGCGACCGCATGGCGGTGCTGGCCAACTACGGCACCTATCCCGACTGGTCGCCGTACCAGGGCGAGCGGGTGGCCGAGGCGATCACCCTGGAGCAGCACAACCGCTGGCATGACAACGTCTATACCGGGCCATGGAAGTTCGTCGCCCATGACCCGGCCCGGGTGCTCGACTTCGGGCAGTGGCAGGGCACCCCGTACCAGCAGGACCCGGGCAGCACCCTCGACCCACGGGCCGGTGGCTGAGATGGGCACACCGCACGGCACACCGAGGATGGCCGGCCTGGTCTGGGGATTGCTGATCCTCAATACGCTCGGCTCCGCCGGGGCGAAGACCATCGTCCCGCTGCCCCGCTCCCTCATCCAGCTGGTCACCATGGGCTCGCTGGTGGCCGCGTTCACGCTGGCGCTCGCGCTCAATCCCCGGCTGCGCATCAAGGCCGGCGCCTTCCTGTTCCTGCTCACCCTGCTGCTGGTGCCGAGCGTGATCTCCAGCGTGAACCTGGAGTCCGGCCTGGGCGCCCTGTTCCGGTGCGCCCGGCTGGCCCTCTTCACCGGCACGCTATGGCTGCTCAGCCGCTGGTGGGACGACGGCCAGACCTTTGTCCGGCACCACATCCGGATGTACTTCGCGGTGCTCGGGTCGGTGGCCGCCGGGCTGGCCGTCTCACCGGGCGCGGCCATGCCCGACCTCTATGGCGGGCGGCTGGTCGGCGCGCTGTGGCCGCTGACGCCGCCGCAGATCGGCCAGTACGCGGCGGTGATCACCGGACTCACCGTGCTGCTCCTGCTGGGCCGGCGGACGGACCGGGCGAGCGCGGCGGTGGTCATCGTGCCGTCACTCATCCTGCTCGCGCTGACCCATACCCGGACGGCCACCCTCGGCCTGTTCATCGGGCTGGCCTTGGCGATCGGCTCGCTCCTGCTGACCAGCGCCGCGGCCCGCCGGTTCTTCACCTGGGCGGTGCTGTGCGCCGTGGTGGCCGCGGTGGCGTTCGCCTCCGCGCTCCAGGCATGGTTCCTGCGCGGGCAGAGCCAGGAGAACTTCTCCAACCTCACCGGGCGGGCCAAGGTCTGGGACGCCCTGCTGGCCGCGCCCCGGACGGGAGTGCAGCAGGCCTTCGGCGTGGGCCTGGGCGACAAGTCCTTCGGCGGGCTGCCCATCGACAACAGCTGGCTGGCCGTCTACAACGAGCAGGGCCTGACCGGTATCGCCCTGGTGGCGGCGGTCTTCGTCGTACTGGGCGGGGTGGCGCTGCTACGGCCGCCGTCGCTGTCGAGGGCCTGCGCGATCTTCCTGATCGGCTACTGCGCGATCGCCTCGTACACCGAGGCCGGGCTGGGCGATGCCTCGCCCTATCTGCTGCACCTTGCCGTGGCCGCCGCTCTGCTGACGGCGCCTGACACGGCCACGCCCCTCCCGGCGCCCGCTCTCCCCCGCCGGCATCTCCCGGGCCGGGCCCTGGATCGGAGGTCACCTTGAGCATGCACATCCTGGTGGTGCACAACCGCTACTCCTCGGCACAGCCGAGCGGGGAGAACAAGGTCGTCGATCAGGAGGTGGAGCTGCTGCGGGCGGCCGGCCACCGGGTCGAGATGTTCGAGCGGCGCAGCGATGACATCGCCGCCCGCTCCCTGCCGGGCAAGGCCGCGGTGCCGCTGCTGGTGCCATGGAACCCGGCGGTCCGCACCAAGCTCGCCGCCCGGCTGCGCGCGGAGCGGCCGGATGTGGTGCATATCCACAATGTCTTCCCGCTGCTGTCGCCCGCGGTGCTGGCCGCCTGCGCCGACACCGGGGTGACCGCCGTGGCCACCCTGCACAACTACACCCAGATCTGCCCGCCCGGCACCCTGCAACGGGACGGCCGGCCGTGTGCCGAATGCGTCGGGTCGGCGCCGCTGCCCGCCGTGCGGCACGGCTGCTACCGGAACTCCCGGCTGGCCACGGTGCCGTTGGCGGTCAGCCTGTCGGTCAACCGTCGCCGGTGGTGGTCGGGTGTGGAGCGGTTCTTCTGTATCTCGGCGGCGCAGCGCGATGTCCTGGTGCGGGCCGGTATGCCACCCGGGCGGCTGGCGGTGAAGCACAACTTCGTTCCCGAACCGGGCGCCCGCCGGTCGGGCACCGGTGAGCATCTGCTCTACCTCGGCCGCCTCGCGGAGGCCAAGGGCGTACGGCTGCTGATGGCCGCCTGGGACGAGATCGCCGCCAACGGCGGTGTGGGCGTGCCGCTGGTGATCGCCGGCGCGGGGCCGCTGGCACCGGAGGTGACGGCCTGGGCGGCAGGCCGGGAGGACGTGCGGTACGCCGGGCTGTACGGCCCGGAGCAGTGCCGGGAGGCCATCGCGCGATCGGTCGCCGTGGTGGCCCCCTCGACCTGGCTGGAGGCCTTCGGCCTGGTGGTGGTGGAGGCGATGGCGGCGGGGGTCCCGGCCGTCGCCGCCGGTCATGGCGCCTTCACCGAACTCGTCGAGGACGGGGTGACCGGACTGCTGCACCGGCCGGGCGAATCCGCCTCGCTGGCGTCCTGTCTGCGCCGGATCACCGCCGGTCCGGCCGCCAACCGGGAGCTGGGCCGGGCGGCCCGGCGCCGCTATGAGCAGGCATTCAGCCCGGCCGTCGGGCTGGAGCGCCTGGTGGACGGATACCGCACCGCGATCGCGGGGCGGCTGGAATCAATGGGGGGCAATAGATGACACGATGCCGGCTCTGCGACTCGGAAGCGATGGCGAGCGTGGTCGATCTCGGGGCGACACCGCCCTGTGAGAGCTTTCTCGCCGCGGACCAACTGGACCGGCCGGAGCCGGCGTACCCGCTGCATCTGCGGGTCTGCACCGACTGCTGGCTGGCGCAGATCCCTCCGCTGATCACGCCGGAGGAAACCTTCACTCAGTACGCGTACTTCTCCTCCTATTCGACCTCCTGGGTCGAGCATGCGCGCACCTTTGTCGCCGACGCCGTACCGCGGGTGGGCCTCGGCCCCGACGCCTTTGTGGTCGAAGTCGCCAGCAATGACGGGTACTTGCTGAAACATGTGGTGGACCGCGGGATCCGCTGTCTGGGCATCGAGCCGTCGGTGAATGTCGGTGCCGCGGCGCGGGACGCGGGAGTGCCCACGCTCACGGAGTTCCTCACCCCGGCCACCGGCTCGGCCGTCCGCGCCGAGCACGGCCCGGCGGACCTGGTGGTGGCCAACAATGTGTATGCCCACATCCCCGATGTGGTCGGGTTCACCCAGGGGCTGCGCGCCCTGGTCGCCGACGACGGCTGGGTCTCCATCGAGGTCCAGCATCTGCTGACCCTGATCGAGCAGAACCAGTACGACACGATCTATCACGAGCACTTCCAGTACTACACGGTCGGGTCCGCGATCCGGGCGCTGGCCGCCGGCGGACTCACCCTGGTGGACGTCGAGTTGCTGCCCACACATGGCGGCTCCATCCGGCTGTGGGCCCGGCCGGCCGAGGCGGCCGGCGAGCCAAGCCGGTCCGTGGCCGAGGTGCTGGACCGGGAAAAGGCCGCCGGGCTGCGGGAGTTGTCCGGGTACACCGAGTTCTCCGCCCGGGTGGCCAAGGTACGCCGGGACCTCCTGCGGTTCCTGATCGAGGCGGCCGAGCGCGGCGAGACGGTGGTCGGCTATGGCGCCCCGGGCAAGGGCAACACCCTGCTCAACCACTGCGGCATCCGGCCCGACCTGCTCCCTTACACGGTGGACCGCAACCCCTACAAACACGGCAGGTTCACCCCGGGCACCCGTATCCCGGTCCTGCCGCCCGAACGGATAGCCGCCGACAAGCCGGACTACATCCTCGTCCTCCCATGGAATCTGCGGGCCGAGCTGACCGAGCAGTTGTCCTTTGTGCACGACTGGGGCGGCCGGCTGGTCTTTCCCATCCCGGAACTGACCATTGTCGAGGCCACGTCCTGAAAGGGGTTGCAGCATGAAGGTCGTTCTGTTCTGCGGCGGTTATGGGCTGCGTATGCGCAATGGCGCCGCCGACGATATGCCCAAGCCGATGGCGATGGTCGGCCCCCGGCCGCTGATCTGGCATGTGATGCGCTACTACGCGTACTTCGGGCACACGGAGTTCATCCTCTGCCTCGGCTATGGGGCCCACCACATCAAGAATTTCTTCCTCAACTACGAGGAGACCACCTCCAACGACTTTGTACTGCGCAATGGGCGGACCGAGTTGCTGTCCACCGATATAGCCGACTGGACCATCACCTTTGCGCAGACCGGCATCGAGTCACCGATCGGCGAGCGGCTGCGCCGGGTACGGCACCACCTGGACGGCGAGGAGATGTTCCTCGCCAACTACGCCGATGTGCTCACCGACGCCCCGCTGCCGCAGATGATCGACTCCTTCGCCCGGCGCGACGCCGGTGCGTCGATGATGGTGGTGCCGCCGCAGTCCTCGTTCCACTGCGTGGACCTGGGCGAGGACGGCCTGGTGGGGGGCATCACCGCGGTGAGCGAACTGCCGCTGTGGGAGAACGGCGGCTACTTTGTGCTCCGCCAGGAAATCTTCGACCACATCCCCGAGGGCGGAGACCTGGTCGCCGACGGCTGCGCCCAACTGGCCAAGCAAGGCAGGCTGTTGGCGCACCAGCACCGTGGCTTCTGGAAGCCTACCGACACGGTGAAGGAGCGGGCCGCGCTTGACGCCGCCTACGCCCGGGGCGATCGCCCATGGGCCGTCTGGGAACGGGACGCCGCCGGAGCGAGGGCGTGATCCGGCTCGGGGCCGGGCGCCTGGACCGGCTTGTCGCGGTGGGCGCGCACTGCGATGACATCGCCATCGGCGCCGGCGGCACACTGCTGACCCTGTGCCTGGCACGGCCGGGTATCCGCGTTGACGCGCTGGTGCTCTCCGGCGGTGGCAGCGAGCGGGAGCAGGAGGAGCGGGCCGCGCTCGCCGCCTTCTGCCCGGGCGCCGAACTGCTGCTGACCGTGGACAAGTTGCCGGACGGCCGGCTGCCCGCGCGCTGGGACGAGGCCAAGGCCGCCATCGAGGAACTGCGCATCCGGACCGAGCCGGATCTCGTGCTGGCCCCGCGCACCGATGACGCGCACCAGGATCACCGTGGCCTGGCGAAGCTGGTGTCCACCGCGTTCCGCGACCACCTGGTGCTCGGCTACGAGATCGTCAAGTGGGACGGCGATCTCGGCCGTCCGGCGGCGTACCAGCCGCTGTCGCCGGAGATCGCCGAGGAGAAGGTGCGGCTGCTGCAGGAGCACTACCCCTCGCAGCGGCACCGGCCCTGGTACGACCGGGAGGCATTCCTGGGGCTGGCGCGGATCCGTGGCATCGAATGCCATGCGCGCTACGCCGAGGCCTTCGCCGCCACCAAACTCACTCTCAACCTGGGGGGTTGAACCTTGCGCGTACTGCTGACCGGACACCAGGGCTATCTGGGCACCGTGATGGCCCCGGTCCTCGCGGCCGCCGGGCATGAAGTCACCGGGCTGGACGCGGGCCTGTTCGCCGACTGTGTACTGGGCCCGGCGCCCATGGACCCGCCGGGACGGCAGATGGACCTGCGCGATACAACGGCCAAGGAGCTGGCCGGAGTTGACGCGGTGATCCATCTGGCCGCCCTGTCCAACGACCCCTTGGGATCGCTGGCGCCGGAGCTCACCTATGACATCAACCACCATGCGTCCGTACGGCTGGCCAAACTGGCCCGCGAGGAGGGCGTACGGCGCTTCCTGTACGCGTCCACCTGCTCGGTCTACGGCGCCGCCGGCGGCGATGAGCTGGTGACCGAGGACGCCCCGCTGCGCCCGGTGACGCCCTACGCGGAGTCCAAGGTACGGGTGGAGGACGAGCTGCATGCGCTGGCCGATGGCGACTTCAGCCCGGTGTATATGCGCAATGCCACCGCCTTCGGCTACTCCCCCCGGCTGCGCGCCGACATTGTGCTCAACAACCTGGTGGGCCATGCGCTGCTGTCCGGCGAGGTGCTGGTGCTCTCCGACGGCACCCCCTGGCGCCCGCTGGTGCACGCCGCCGATATCGCCCGGGCCTTCGCGGCCGCGCTGACCGCGCCCCGGGAAGCGGTGCACGACCGGGCCTTCAACATCGGCAGCGAGATCAACAACGTCACGGTCGCCGAGATCGCCGGGCAGGTCGCCGAGGCGGTATCCGGCTCCCGAGTGGTGATCACCGGGGAGACCGGCGCCGATCCACGGTCGTACCGGGTGGACTTCTCCCGGTTCCGCGCCGCGGTGCCCGGCTTCGCATGCGAGTGGACGGTAAAGCAGGGCGCGCTCGAACTGGCCGATGCCTACCGGAAATACGGGCTGACCCGGGAGGACTTCGAGCGGCGCTTCACCCGGCTGGCCGTGCTGCGCGCGGCGTCCGAGGCCGGCACCGTGGACGACACCCTGCGGCGGCGTGGATGACGACCGTAGGCCACCAAATGCACGCCCTGGTGGAGCGGTTGTACCCGCTGTGCCGGAGCATCACCGGCGACGGGGTGCGCGCCACCCTGGAGATCGTCGGCGAGTATGTCCCCTTGCGGGTGCATGAAGTGCCCACCGGGACTCAGGTGCTCGACTGGACGGTGCCCCAGGAGTGGAACATCCGGGACGCCTATATCGCCGACAGCGCGGGCAACCGGGTCGTTGACTTCGCCGCGTCCAGCCTTCATGTGCTCGGCTACAGCGTGCCGGTGTCGGCGACCATGCCGCTGGCCGAGCTGCGCGGCCACCTGCACACCCTGCCGGACCACCCGGCGTGGGTGCCGTACCGCACCAGCTACTACCAGCCGGCCTGGGGGTTCTGCCTGGCCCAGGAGACCTTGGACGCGCTGCCGGACGGCGAGTACCAGGTCCGCATCGACTCCACACTCGCCGATGGCCACCTCACCTACGCCGAACACCTCGTTCCCGGGCAGGTCGCCGACGAAGTGCTCGTCTCCTGCCATGTCTGCCATCCATCGCTGGCCAACGACAACCTGGCCGGCATCGCGGTGGCGGCATTCCTGGCCCGGGCGCTGGCGGAGCAAACCCCCTACTACACCTACCGGTTCCTGTTCGCACCCGGCACCATCGGGGCGGTCACCTGGCTGGCCCGGAACGCGGAGCGGATCGACCGGGTCAAGCACGGGCTGGTGCTGGCCTGTGCCGGTGACCGGGGACAGCTGACGTACAAACAGAGCAGACGCGGCGACGCGGAGATCGACCGGGTGCTGCGGCATGTGCTGCGCGCATCCCAACGCCCGCACCGCATCGTCGAGTTCACCCCGTACGGCTATGACGAGCGGCAGTTCTGCTCGCCCGGGTTCGATCTCGGCGTGGGCTCGCTCAGCCGGACCCCGTACGCCGGCTACCCCGAGTACCACACCTCGGCGGACAACCCGGACTTTGTCTCCCCGGAGGCGATGGCGGACACGCTCGCCGTCTGCCGTGAGGCATTCGCCGTGCTGGACCGCAACCGGCGGTATGCCAACCTCAGCCCGTATGGCGAACCGCAGCTGGGCCGGCGGGGGTTGTATGACTCGCTCGGCGGGCGCAGCGACGCCAAGCAGGCCGAGATGGCCATGCTCTGGGTGCTCAGCCTCTCCGACGGCGAGCACAGTCTGCTGGACATCGCCGAGCGGTCCGCCCTGCCGTTCGACACCGTCGCCGCCGCGGCCGACGCCCTGCACGGCGCCGGGCTGATCAAGGCATGACGCCGATGACCGCCGGGAGACAGCCCCGGGCCGGAGGCGCCCGGCCGACCGCCGGGCGGGCCATGGCCGGCCGGCTGTCCTGGGGACTGGCCGACCAGGCGGCCTCCAGCCTGAGCAACTTCGCGGTGGGGATCTATGTGGCCTGCTCGCTGGGGCTGGCCGCGTTCGGGGCGTTCAGCCTGGCCTGGGTGACCTATGGCGTGGTGCTCAGCGTCTCCCGCGGGCTGGCCACCGACCCGCTGGTGGTGCGCTTCAGCGGTGTGCCGGAGGCGTCCTGGCGCGGGGCGGTGGCCCGGTCCTCGGGTACCGCGCTGGGCGTGGGCGCCGTCATCGGCGCGGTGTGCATGGTGGCCGGGCCGGCTCTCGGCGGCCGGGTGGGGCCCGCCTTCGGCTGCCTGGGCGTGATGCTGCCGGGGCTGCTGCTCCAGGACGCCTGGCGGTACGCGTTCTTCGCCGCCGGCTCCGGGCGGAAGGCGTTCGTCAACGACCTGGTGTGGGGCGTCGCGCTCGTCCCGGCCATGGTGGTGGCGGCCCGGGTGGGCAGCGTGGCCGCCTTTGTGCTCGCCTGGGGCGGGTCCGCCGCGGTGGCCGCGGGCTATGGCTGCCTCCAGTCCGGGATCCGGCCACAGCCGGCCGGAGCGCGCCGGTGGCTTCGCGAACACCGCGACCTCGGCTACCGGTACCTGGCCGAGAACACCTGCGTCAGCGGCGCCGGCCAACTGCGGGCGTATGGTCTCGGCGCGATCGTCGGGGTCAGCGCGGTGGGGGTGATCCGGGGCGCCGAGCTCCTGCTCGGCCCCTTCCTCGCCGTGCTGATGGGGCTGTCGCTGGTCACCGTGGCGGAGGCGGCCCGGGTGCTGCGACGGGCCCCGCACCGGCTGGGCGCCTTCTGCCTTCTGCTGGGCGGCGGACAGGCCGTCGCCGCGCTGCTCTGGGGCGCGACGCTGCTGCTGGTGCCGGACCGGCTCGGCGAGCTGGTGCTGGGCGATGTCTGGGGCTCCGCCTCGGGGCTCATCGTGCCCGCCACCCTCGGCGTCGCGGGCGCCGGCCTGGGCACCGGCGCGGCGGCCGGGCTGCGCGCGCTCGGCGCGGCCCGGCGCAGCCTGCGCAGCCAGCTCTTCGCCTCCACCTGCTATGCCGGCGGCGGGCTCGGCGGGGCGGCCCTGGCCGGCACGGCCGGCTCGGCCTGGGGCGTAGCCGCCGCCACCGCCTGCGGCTCGGCCGTGTGGTGGCTGCAACTGCGGTCCGCCCTGCGCGGGCGCCGCCGAGATCCATCAGACACCCCCTGAACCCCATCCCCGAAGTGAGGACGCCATGACCGCCCTTCCCCGGCTGAGCATCGGCCTGCCCGTCTACAACGGTGAGGAGTACCTCGCCGAGGCGCTCGACGCCCTGCTCGGCCAGACCTATGAGGACTTCGAGCTGGTCATCTCCGACAACGCCTCCACCGACGGAACCCAGGCGATCTGCCGCGAGTACGCCGCGCGGGACTCCCGCATCCGCTACCTCCGGCTGCACCGGAACATCGGCGCCGCACCCAACCACAACCATGTGTTCACCGAGTGCCGCGGCGAGCTGTTCAAGTGGGCCTCGCACGACGACCTCTACGCCCGGGACCTGCTGAGGCGCTGTGTGGAGGCGCTGGACGAGCGGCCGGAGGTGATCCTGGCGCACTCCGGCCAGGCGGTCATCGACGGCGAGGGCCGGGTGAAGGTCCCCTATGAGTACGGGCTCGCCACCGACTCGCCGTCTGCGCCGGAACGCTTCCGCAGTCTGCTGTTCGAGCCCGGTGGCGACGACTTCTACGGGGTGATACGCGCCGATGTGCTGCGCCGGGTGAAGCCGCACGACAGCTACCACCACGCGGACCGCACCTTTGTCGCCGAGATCGCCCTGCACGGTCCCTTCCACCAGGTGCCGGAGCTGCTGTACTTCCGCCGCGACCACCCCACCCGTGCCGAGCGGGCAAACCCTTCCAAGCGCTCCCGGTGCGTCAACCTGGACCCGCGCCGGGCGGGCCCGCTGCATCCGGTGCCCCGGCTGCTCGCCGAGTATGTCTGGGGCTTTGTCGCGGCGGTCCGGCGGGCGCCGCTGTCCCCGGCCGACCGGCGCGCATGCTACGGCCACCTGGCCGCATGGCTGGCCAGCCGCCTCCGGCCGGGTGCCGGCGAGCGGGTCGAGGACCGCGCCCCCGTGGACCCGGGCCGGCTCACCGTCCCGGTGGACACCCTGGTCGCGGGCCGGGAGAGGCGGAAGGCATGAAGACCGCGCCGCGGGTAGGGGTGTTCGGCCTGCTCGGCTCCGGCAACCTCGGCAATGACGGGTCGTTGGAGGCCGTGCTCGGGTACCTGCGCGCCGAGCACCCGGAGGCGGTCGTGGACGCACTGTGCGGCGGACCCGAGGTCGTCATGGCCCGGTACCGGATCCCGGCGACACGGCTGCACTGGTACCGCGGGGAGTACCGGACCGCGTCGGGCGCGGGAGCGATCGCGGCCAAGGCTCTGGGCAAGCTCGTCGATGCCGTCCGTACCGCCGCCTGGGTGCGCCGGCACGATGTGGTGATCGTGCCGGGCATGGGCGTCCTGGAGGCCACGCTGCCGCTGCGGCCATGGGGCTTTCCGTATTCGCAGTTTCTGCTCTGCGCGGCCGGCCGGCTGTTCGGCACCCGGGTCGCGCTGGTCGGTGTGGGCGCCGACGCCATCGGCAACCGGCCGACCCGGGCCCTGGTGCGCTGGTCGGCGCGGCTGGCCGCCTATCGGTCGTACCGGGACGCCCTGTCCCGCGAGGCGATCCGGGCGATGGGCGTGGACACCACGCAGGACGAGGTCTATCCGGACCTCGCCTTCGCCCTGCCCACGCCGCGGACGACCGCGCCCCCAGGTCCGCCGGGATTGGTCTGCGTCGGCGTCATGGCCTTCCACGGGGGCGACGACGACCGCGCCCGGGCCGAGGAGATCCACCGTCGCTACCTCGACGGGACAACTCGGTTCGTCCGCACGCTGGTTGACGAGGGCAGGCCGGTCCGGCTGCTCACCGGCGACAAGTGCGATGCGCCGGTGGTCGCCGCGATCCTCGACGCGGTGGACTCGCCGCTGGTCACCGCCGCCGAGACGGCCTCGCTGGCCGACCTGATGAAGGAGATGGCGGCCGCCGAAACCGTGGTGGCGACCCGCTATCACAACCTGATCTGCGCGCTGAAGACCGGCACACCGACGCTGGCACTCAGCTATGCGGCGAAGAGCGACGCGCTCATGGAGCGGATGGGTCTGGGCGCGTACTGCCACCCGGCGCGCCAGATCGACGCGGGCCAACTGCTCGCACAGTTCCGGTCGCTGGAGAAGCGATCGGCCGAGCTGCGGCGGACCCTCGCCGAACGGAACCTGGCCGCCGCCCGGCAACTCCAGGACCAGTTCACCGCCTTGACCGCCGCGCTCTTCCCGACGGCCGGCAAAACCCTGCAGGAGGTTCGATGAAAGTGACCCAAGTCCCGGCGATCGACGGCGCATTCCTTTTCGAGCCGACGCCATACGGCGATGAACGCGGCTTCTTCTGCCGCACCTTCGACGCCGAGGTGGCCCGCTCGGTGGGCCTCGACCCGGATGCCTTTGTCCAGGACAGCGTGTCCCGCTCGGCCCGGGGAGTACTGCGCGGCCTGCATCTGCGCTCCGGCGCCGGCGAGGCCAAGCTGGTGCGCTGCTCCTACGGAAGCATCTTCGATGTCGTCGTGGACCTGCGGCCCGGCTCCCCGACCTACCGCACTGTGGCCTCCTTTGAACTGTCCGGTGAGACGCAGACGACCCTGTACATCCCGGCGGGGTGCGCGCACGGCTTCCAGGCGCTGACCGAAACCGCTGACACGTCCTACCGGATCGACCGCCCGCACGATCCGGCCGAGGATGTGACGATCGCCTTCGACGACCCGGAGCTCGCCATTCCATGGCCGCTGCCGGTCACCTCGATGTCCCAGCGGGACCGGGAGGCGCCGAGCCTCGCCAAGGTCCTCCAGCGGTTGGGGAGTTGATGTAGGCCATGGCCACCGAAAACCCCGAAATCCCCCAAAACCCCGAAGTCACCGAAAACACCGAAGAGTTCCTCCTGCCCCGGTCGCGGCTGGCCAATGAGCGGCTGCACACGATGATCCCCGGTGGCGCCCACACCTACGCCAAGGGCGACGACCAGTACCCCGAGAATCTGGCCCCGGTCATCAGTCATGGCCGCGGTGCCCATGTGTGGGACATCGACGGCAACCGCTATATCGAGTACGGCTCCGGGCTGCGGTCGGTCAGCCTCGGCCACGCCCACCCACGCGTGCTGGAGGCGGTGCGGCGGGAACTCGACCGCGGCAGCAACTTCGTCCGGCCGTCCATCGTGGAGGTGGAGGCCGCGGAACGCTTCCTGGCCACGGTGCCGACCGCCGAGATGGTGAAGTTCGCCAAGAACGGCTCCGACGCCACCACCGCCGCGGTGCGCCTGGCCCGCGCCGCCACCGGGCGCCCCCGGGTGGCCATCTGCGCCGACCATCCGTTCTTCTCCGTGGACGACTGGTTTATCGGCACCACGCCGATGTCCGCCGGTGTCCCGGCGGCGACCACCGAGCTCACCCTGGCGTTCCCCTACGGGGACCTGACCGCCACGGCGGAGCTGCTCACCCGGTACCAGGGCGAGATCGCCTGCCTGATCCTCGAACCCGCCACCCACACCGAGCCCCCGCCCGGGTACCTGGCCGGCCTGCGCCAACTGGCCGACCGGCATGGCTGCTTACTGATCTTCGATGAGATGATCACCGGTTTCCGCTGGTCCGAGGCGGGCGCCCAGGGCCTGTACGGCGTCGTCCCCGACCTCTCCACCTTCGGCAAGGCGCTGGGCAATGGATTCGCCGTCTCCGCGCTGGCCGGGCGCCGCGAACTGATGGAGCTGGGCGGACTGCGTCACTCCGGCGACCGGGTGTTCCTGCTGTCCACCACGCATGGTGCGGAAACGCACTCGCTGGCCGCCGCGATGGCCGTGCTCACCACCTACTCCGAGGAGGGCATCACCGCCCGGCTGCACGCCCTCGGTGAGCGGCTGGCCACCGGTGTCCGCGCCGCCGCGGCCGCCATGGGCGTCGGCGACCACATCCTTGTCCGGGGCCGGGCCAGCAACCTGGTCTTCGCCACCCTCGACGAGAATGGGCAGCCGTCCCAGCGGTACCGCACCCTGTTTCTGCGCCGGCTCCTCGCGGGCGGGGTGCTGGCCCCGTCGTTCGTGGTGAGCAGCGCACTGGACGACGCCGACATCGACCGCACCATCGAGGTGGTGGCCCAGGCCTGTGCGGTGTACCGGAAGGCACTGGACGCCGCCGACCCCACCCCCTGGCTGGCCGGGCGACCGGTGAAGCCCGTATTCCGCCGCCTGGCCTGACGTCACATCAGCGGTGCTCCGCCAGCCGGTCCACCAGCCACGCGGTGGGCGGTATCACCGCCAGCGCGGTGCACCAGCCGCCGAGGACGTCGGTCGGATAGTGCGCGCCCAGGGCGACCTCCGCCCAGCCCATGGCGGCGCCGGCAACCAGCGCCGCGGCAAGCACGAGCAGCGTGCCGGCCGTCCCGCCGAGGCCGAGCCGGCCGCTCACCAGCAGCGCCACCACAAGGGCGAGCGCGGTGGCGAAGGCGGTGTGCCCGCTGGGATAGGACAGGTAGCCACCGTGGATGGTGCGTCCCGCCAGATGCTTGAGCAGCGTCGTCGCCCCCACGGTCAGGCCGGCACCGGCAACGCCGAGCACCGCCAGACGAGGCCGCCGAAGCAGCAGGCAGCCCGCCACGGTGGCCACGACCGGCAGCACCGACCCGGCGGGCTCCCCCAAGAAATCCAGGACCAGGGCGACTTGCCGCCACGGCGGCCGCACACCGTCCACCGCCGGCTGGACCCATCCGTCCACCAAGCCGGGCTTGCCGTCATCCGCGTACCGGACCCCGAGCACGACGACCACCAGCGCGGCAAACACCGCGACCAGCCCGAGCGGCGCACGCAGCGTTGGGGGCAACACCCCGGGCGCCGGCCGGCCGGTCACACCCTCACCGCGCGTGGTCGGCGCGCGCTAGCCTGCCGGGACCGTCCAGCGGATGCGACGCGCCTTCGGCTTCTGCCAGGCCGACTCCCCACCAAGCGCCCCCCTTTGTATCCGGCTTGGCCCGCGCGGGGGCCATCAGCTACGCGCCACCCTAACCAACCATGTGATCGCGCACCCCCAAACCATCGCCGCACAGGCCGAGTTGCGAGTACGGCGAGGCGTGCGGGCGGAACATGGTGCCCTCATGCCTTGCAGGCACAACAAGAAACCGCGGGTCACCGAGGCATCATGGACCGCCGGTTGTGTGCAATCGCGATCACCAGGGAGGTGACGGTGACCGCGGTGGCCCCCGCGAAGACGCCCGACGGCGTCCGGGGCGCGGTGGTGGGCGCGGTGGCGCCCAACGCCCGCCACGTTGGGTTGCTGCACGGGCCCGGTGCGGGAGCATGGCCGCCGCCTCAGCCCTGGATGCCCTCGAGTGCGGTGACCTCGGGGTGGTGCAGGTCAAAGGCGGGGGACTCGGAACGGATTCGGGGCAGGCTGGTGAAGTTGTGCCGCGGCGGCGGGCAGGTGGTGGCCCACTCCAGCGAACGGCCATATCCCCAGGGGTCGTCCACCTCGGCCTTCTTGCCGTGCTTGGCGGTCTTCCAGACGTTGTAGAAGAACGGCAGAAAGGACAGGCCGAGCAGGAACGAACCAATGGTCGCGAGGGTGTTGAGCGCGGTGAAACCATCGGCGGCGAGGTAGTCGGCGTAACGGCGGGGCATGCCCTCGACGCCCAGCCAGTGCTGCACCAGGAAGGTGAGGTGGAAGCCGACGGTCAGCGTCCAGAAGGTGATTCTGCCAAGCCGTTCGTCGAGCATTCTGCCGGTGAACTTGGGCCACCAGAAGTGGAATCCGGCGAACATCGCATAGACCACGGTGCCGAACAGGGTGTAGTGGAAGTGGGCGACGACGAAGTACGAGTCGGAGAGATGGAAGTCCATCGGCGGTGAGGCCAGGATGACGCCGGTGAGGCCGCCGAAGACAAAGGTGACCAGAAAGCCGGTGGCCCAGAGCATCGGGGTCTCGAAGGACAGCGAGCCCTTCCACATCGTGCCGATCCAGTTGAAGAACTTCACCCCGGTGGGGACCGCGATAAGGAAGGTCATAAAGGAGAAGAACGGCAGCAGGACACCGCCGGTGACATACATATGGTGCGCCCACACCGTCACCGAGAGACCCGCGATGGAGATGGTCGCCGCGATCAGTCCCCAGTAACCGAACATCGGCTTACGGGAGAAGACCGGAATGACCTCGGAGACAATGCCGAAGAACGGCAGGGCGAGGATATAGACCTCGGGATGGCCGAAGAACCAGAACAGGTGCTGCCACAGCAGCGGGCCGCCGTTGGCCGGGTCGAAGATATGGGAGCCGAACTTCCGGTCCATTTCCAGCGCCAGCAGCGCGGCCGCCAGCACCGGGAAGACCATCAGGACCAACACGGCGGTGAGCAGCACATTCCAGGTGAAGATCGGCATCCGGAACATCGTCATGCCGGGGGCCCGCATACAGCAGATGGTGGTGACGAAGTTGACCGCACCCAGAATGGAACCGAAGCCGGACATGGTCACGCCCAGGATCCATAGATCGGAGCCGATGCCGGGCGAGTGCACCGCGTCGGACAGCGGCGCATAGGCGAACCAGCCGAAGTCCGCGGCTCCTTGCGGGGTGAGGAAGCCGCCCGCCGCTATCAGCGAACCGAACAGGAACAGCCAGTGGACAGCATATTCAGCCGGGGGAAGGCCACATCGGGTGCGCCGATCTGCAACGGCATGATCCAGTTGGCGAATCCGGTGAACAAGGGCATGGCGAAGAGCAGCAGCATGATCGAGCCATGCATGGTGAACGCCTGGTTGAACTGCTCGTTGGTCATTATCTGCCGGCCGGGGCGGGCCAGTTCGGCGCGCATCAGCAACGCCATCACACCACCGACGAGAAAGAACGCGAACGCGGAAACCAGATAGAGCGTTCCGATCTTCTTGTGGTCGGTGGTCGTCAGCCACTCCACCAGCGGGCTCCTGGGCGCCCGTACGGGCCCCTCATCGGCCTTGGGGTGCCCGCCCACGGGCCCCCTCCCTGTCGTACGCACCACGTCCACTGGTCGGTGACCTCCTGCTCGTGCTCAGTGCCTGTGCCAAGGGCCAGGCGGGAGGGCAGAGTTCGAGGGGGAGCCGCGCCTCCCGCCCGGCGTCTCATGATCGGTTGCGGGAGCAAGGTTCGGAGGAGGGGCGAACAGGCCCTTCACCAGGGCCGATGGTCCCTTTTGACCGCCGGTGCCACTCCCGGCTCCCGCGCCATGCCGCCTGTCGGCGCGCCGAGGCCGTCCGGGCCTGGGTCAGGGCCGTTCGGCCCCCATGGCAGGGCCGGTCGGCGGCTGCGGCCGCCTATTGGGCGGGGCTGGATTCTGTGTGCGGGCGGCGCTCCCTCACCATCCCCCGACCGCCCGCGGGCCGCGGGTCCCGGTCCCGTCCCCGGCAAGCGGCAACGCCGGGGCGGAGGCCGGGGCCATCCGCTTCTCTGCCGTTGTCATCGGCCCCGGCGCCATGGTGGTCCAACTGCCGCCAGGACTACCAGCGGACCATCGATGTCCCCCCACGTGGCGGCCCGGTACAGCCGAACCGCACTCCGGGTCCGTGCGCCGACCCCGGCCTCGGCCCCGCCGTGCACCAGCGACTGCCGGCGGCGGCAAGCGGGGCCGGCGACCCCGTAGTGGTGGCCGGCGCGGGGCCGAGCCGGCCGCAATGGCAATGATGGAACCCTGGCGGTGGTACGGCAGTTGGCCGCCGCGCTGCCCGGCATGCCGGTGTACGACGCCTACTGCTCCGCCGGGCCAGCGGCTCGGCGGCACCGGTCTGTTTTGCCGAGCAGGTGAAGGCGGTTACAGCACTGTGGGGCTGCGGCGTTCGATGAGGACGACATCGCGCCGCCGGCCGCGATGGCGGCTGATCCGTTCGCGGGATACCGGTCATCTGCGGCCAGTTGGCCGGGCGCGGTCTGCTCGTTGTCGTGCCCGGCAGCCGCGGCATCAGCCGGAATCAGATCGTGATCAGCCGGCGAGCCAGCCGTGGTAGCGCGTGGGGGCGATGTGCGAGCCGTCTGTCGCGGTGAGGGCGTTCCCGGATGCGGCGGCGAAGGGGCCTGCGGTGTCATCGGTGATGACGGTGCGGCCGTCGCCACGGGCGGCGAGGGTGATCCTGCCGAGTTCGTCCAGAGGCAGGACATCTGGGCCGGCGACGTCACAGACACCGTGAAGGGGGGCTCCGACGGCGATGTCCGCGACGGCGCGGGCGGCATCGGCGGCAGCTATGGGCTGCAGCAAAGTGGTGGGCAGCCGGACGGTATCGCCCTCCGTCGTCCAGGACATGATCTCTTCGATGTACTCGAAGAACTGGGTGGCGCGGACGATGGAGTACGGGACCGGTCCGGTCCTGAACAGCTCCTCCTGGAGCACCTTGGCCCGGTAGTAGCCGAGGTCGGGTACCCGGTCCACGCCGACGATGGACAGCAGGACGGCGTGACGGACGTCGGCCTCCTTGGCGGCGGTGAGGAGGTTGCCCGTCGCGGCACGGAAGAAGTCGGCGGAGGCGTCGGCGGCGGTGGGCGACTGCGTTGCGTCGATGACGGCATCGACGCCTGCCAGCGCCGGGGCGAGGCCCTCGCCCGTGAGGAGGTCCACGCCGGTGGATCGTGCGTGCGGTACTGCTTTGTGCCCGGCCGCCGTGAGGGTTTCCACGACCTTGGAGCCGATCCGTCCGGTTCCGCCGATCACTGCGAACTTCATGTCGCACCTTTCTGAAGGGAGTTGTGGAGGTTTGCGAGGGCCATGAGGTCAGGAATCAGGGGCCCTCGTGTGGTTCTGCAGGTTGGGATCAGCTGAAGATCGCGGCGGGGTTGCCGGTGTACCAGGTGTTGTCGATGCGAAGTCGGCGGATGACCCAGCGGTCACCGTCGCGGACCAGGTCGACGTCGTAGGGGTTCTTCAGCAGGGCGTGCGTGGTGCGGTCGGCGGTGAGCAGGTGCTGTGCTTCCACCAGGGCGGTGAGCCGGGCGGTGTCGCCGTCGATGGTGATCCGCACGTTGGTGATCTGGTGGGTGGTGTCCACCCGGCCGGTGAACATGGCCAGGATGGTGGTGACGATGGTGTCGCGCCCGGACATGAGCGGCGGCTTGGCCCCCCACTTGGAGGCGGCCGGGCGGAAGTCCAGCTCGGCGTCGGCGGCGAAGGCCGAGGCGAACAGCTCCTTGTCCTTGAGGTCCTGCCCCAGGCCGAAGCGGTAGAGCGCGTCGGTGATCTCCGCTCGGTCCCTGAGCTCGGCGACGACCTTGGCGGTGTCGTGCGCGGGGGCGGTCAGGGCGCGGTCGCGGGTGACGTACATGATGTTCTCCTGGGCAGGTCAGGTGGTCTTTCAGTGCCTCTGATCCTGCTGTGGTCCGGATGGGGCATCAATGCGCACCTGGGCAACGATCCTGAAGCCTCGATTAACGATGAGAGGGGGCGGGGATGCTGGAGCGACACGAGCTGGAGGCGTTCTTGACGCTCGCCGAGGAGCTGCACTTCGGCCGCACCGCCGAGCGGCTGCATGTTTCCACGGCCCGGGTCAGCCAGACCATTGCCAAACTGGAGCGCCGCATCGGAGTCCAGCTGTTCAATCGCACCAGCCGCCGAGTGGAGCTGTCCCTGGTGGGGCGGCAGCTGTATGAAGAGATACGCCCCGCATGGTCCCGGATCACCGGCGCGTTCGAGCGGGCCGTCAACGCTGGACGTGGCCTGACCGGGCTACTACGGGTTGCCTTCAACGGGCCGGCGGCGGGCCAGTTGCTGGTCGGGGCCACGCAGACGTTCCGCACCCGGCACCCCGACTGTGACGTCCAGATCCGTGAAGCACGCCTGCCGGAAGTCCTGCCGTGGCTACGCAGTGGCGAGGTGGACATCGCGCTGACCTGCCATCCGATGCACGAGGAGGGCGTCGTCATGGGACCGGTCCTGGTGCGGGAGGCACGCATGCTCGCCGTACCGACTGGGCACCCGTTCGCCCGCCGCACGACCGTCTCCGTCGAAGATCTGGCTCGCGTGACCGTGCTGCAGATTCCCGAGACATTGCCGGAATCCCTGCGCGAGGACCGCGCGCCACGCCGGACACCGGCTGGGAAGCCCATCGCACTCGGCCCGTCGGCTATGACGTTCAACGAGATGCTGACGCTCGTCGGCGCCGGGGAGGGCGTCTTCGCTGTCGGCGCCCACACAAGGCGCTACTTCGCCCGCCCCGACGTCGTCTACGTCCCCTTCGAGGATGCCGCGCCAGTGGAATGGGGCCTGGTATGGCTCGCCGACGACGCAACAGCCCGCGTTCGCGCCTTCAGCGAGGCAGCACTCAACCTGGTGCAGGAACCTGCACCGGCTCGCTGACGGTGCCGACAGCCCGGCCGCCATCAGGGAGCAGACACCGGTTCGAGGGCGCGGCAGCCCCATCGCTCGCGGCGAAGTCGGTCACGCTTCTCGCGCTCGCAGATCGGCTTCTGGCCGAAAGGGTCGTAGAGGACTCGACAGGCGAGCTCTCTGCGTACTTCACGGCAGTGGCCGGGAAGATCGAAGAGCACGCCCAGGTGCAGGGGATCCGCCCCAGTGGCGAAGGCCTCGCCCAGCACCGGGTCGGCGCGGATGCGGGCGAGGCTGACTCCGCGGAGGGTGAGCCGGCGCTCCATCGCCGAAGACCCGGATCGTCGTCCTCGTACAGCAGGTCCGGACCGGCGAGGATCTCGGCGGCACAGCGGCCTCGCCGGTGGCGCGAGCGCCGCCCGGCAGAAGAAGCCTTCGGCGAAGAAGTCCGCTGTAGGACACCGGGTTCCGTCTCGGCAGGGGCCGTCACCCGGTTGTCTGCAAAGCGCCTGCCGCCCCGGCCCCGGCGATACCTGAATCGCGGTGGCCATCGGCCGTTTCCGGCAGCAACGCAAGTACCGGAACGGGTGAGCGACCACGCCCGAGTGAATCGCTCACCACTCGGCGGCCCGCCTGCCCAGCGGCCGCAGGCCAGTTGACGGTCATTCGAATTTCTGCGCGACAAAACGGCCCCGGGAGGCCGTGACCACACCCATCCGGGGGCCGTTCTTCCGATCGCGCGTCCGACCCGCTCGTCAATGAGGAGGCATCGTGCATCACCGTCAGGATCGGCTTGCAAGCACCACGGGGGTGTGGTTGCGATTCGAACACGGCCAGGCGGAACCTGGCCACCACCGCGCCGGCACGGCCACCGGGAGGTGTGCGTGAGGCAGCCGCCGCGCTACCGGCTCATGGTCCATGTGCTGGTGCTGATGGTCCGCGATGACGGGCGGGTCCTGCTGCTCCGCCGGGCCGGGAACGTCTATGCCTCCGGGCTGTTGTGCCCGCCCGGTGGCCACCTGGAAGACGGCGAGACAGTCACCGCCGGCGCCCTGCGCGAGGTCGCCGAGGAAGTCGGCGTCACGATCGCCCGCCGGGACCTGGAGTTCTGCCACGCCATCCACCACCGCAGCCCCGAAAGCGAGGGCCGCATGGGGATGGTGTTCACCGCCCAGCGGTGGGCGGGCCAGCCATCGATCCGGGAGCCGGATAAGTGCTCGCAGTTGGTGTGGGCCGAGCCCACACAGCCGCCGGCGGACTGCATGCCGTACACCGCCGCCGTCCTGAAGCAGTTCTGCGGCGGAGGACTGCTGTCCGAGCACGGCTGGCCGGCCGGAGGGACAGCGTGAAGACGACCAAGCGGAAACGGGCGGCCACCGCGCCAGGCGAGAAGAACGGCTGAGGAGGGGAACATGAACGAGATCGTTCTGATGAGCGACCCGCGGGTCGCGGCCATCGGTGTCCAGGAGTGCGGCGAACCGCTGCTGGATGTGCGTCGGTCCACGCTGCTGGTGGACAACAGCAGGAGCGATGCAGCGGGGGCGTTCGCGCATCTGCGCCGGAGTGTGCTGGAGCGGCTGCTGACCGCCCAGGCCCAACTCCCCGCGGGTCTGCGGCTGCTGGTAGTCGAGGGCTACCGGCCGCCCGCCCTGCAAGCCCGGTATTTCGAGGAGTATGCCGCCGACCTGCGGACCCTGAACCCGGCCTGGTCGGATGACCAGGTGCGTGCGGGGGCGTCACGGTATGTCGCCCCGCCGGAGATCGGCCCGCACACCGCCGGGGCCGCCGTTGACATCACCCTCGCCGATACGGGCGGCCGGGAGCTGGATCTGGGCACCAGCACAAACGCCACGCCCGAGGAGAGCGACGGTGCCTGCTACACCGCCGCGACGAACATCAGCCCCCGCTCACGCGAACTGAGGCAGGTCCTCGGCACGGCCCTCACCTCCGCCGGCCTGGTCAACTACCCGAGCGAGTGGTGGCACTGGTCGTACGGGGACCGGTACTGGGCGCTGTTCACCGGGGCTTCCTCCGCCCGGTACGGCCCGTGTTCCCTGCCCCGCCAAGACGCTGGATCTCAGGTGCGTTGAGCATCGCGTTGTCATCAACCAGGGAGGGAGCGAAATCAGTGGGTGGTTCTCGGGGGGACACACAGGCCCGGACGCGGCCGCCGTATCCGGAGCCGGTGGACATCGAGCGCAAGGCGCAGTGGACAAAGTCGGCGTTCGACCGGTACGGCGTCTGGCAGTTGGTGACGACGATCCCGGCCGTGCTTGCACAGGTGTTCAAGATGGCCTGGCGGATCGACCGCCGCGATGTGCTCATCATGGTCGGCGCGCAGGTGGTCTATGGGATCGGGTCGGCGGCGGCGCTGGCGGCGACGGCCCGGGCGATGGGGCCGGTGCTCGGCTCCGGTCCGGTCTCGTACCGGGTGCACCAGGCGCTGCCGGCCCTGGTTGTGATCGCGGTCGCGGCCGGTGTGGGCAGGGTCGCCTATGGGCTGGCGTCATGGTCGGTCGGGCGGCTGAAGCCGCGGTTGATGACGGCGGCGGACATCGCGGTGGTCGAGTCAATGCTGAAAGTGGAGTTGGCCGCGTTTCTGCGCCCGGAATTCTCCGAAGAGCATGAGGCGGCCGAGACCGGTTCGGTGCGCTGTGACCGGCTGATCTACGACGTGCAGTCGTTTATGTCGGCGCTGATCAAGCTGGTGGCGGCGTTCGGTGTGCTGACCGCCCTGCACCCGCTGATGCTCCCTGTGCTGGTCCTGGCGGTACTGCCGTCGGGGGTGGGGGCGATGGCGGAGGCGCGGATCGAGCACCAGGTGCACCACGCCAACAGCACCGGCCGCAATGTGCGCGGCATGATGCGCTGGTTTGTGACCTCGGGCAAGCTCGCCGACGAGGTCCGCGGGATGAGCATGGCCGGGTATCTGTCGTACTGGTACCGGACCCTCTCCCAGCGCCTGGACGACCGGACCCTGACCGGGGCCGGGCGGCAGCTGCGCGCAAACCTCATCGCGGCCGTCTTCGGCGGCCTGTGCCTGTCGTTGGCCTGGGGCACGCTGCTATGGCTCACCGTGTCCGGCCGTATGTCCCTGGCCATCGCGGCGACCGCCGTCCTCGCCGTACGCACCGCACTGGGGAACCTGACCAACGTGGTGCACTACGCGGCCTCCTTGTTCCACTCCTCACTGTTCCTCGGGGACTGGAAGCAGTTCATCGAACGGTCCAAGGCCCTGATGCCCGCGGCCGGCACCGTACCTGCACCGCGCGAGCCGGAGACCATCCAGATCCGCGACGTGGTCTTCACCTACCCGAACAAGGACCGCCCCGCGGTCAACGGGGTCTCGCTGACGCTGCGCCGGGGCGAACTGGTGGCGGTGCTGGGCGAGAACGGGTCGGGCAAATCAACCCTCACCCGTCTGATGACCGGCCTCTACACCCCCGACAAAGGACAAGTCCTCTGGAACGGCACCGACTTGTCCCGTGTCGATGTCAACGAGGTATGGGAGCGAACGGGGTTCGTCACCCAGCAGTTCGGCTACTGGCCACTCTCCGCACGCGACAACATCACCATGGGCCAGCCCGTCTCCTTCGACGACGAGCGGGTCTGGGAAGCCGTCGCCGCGGTGGGGATGCGGGGTGCCTTCGAGGAACTGCCGCATGGCCTGGACACCTTGCTCGCGGCAGAGTTGTGGGGCGGAGTATCACTGTCAGGCGGGCAGTGGCAGCGCATCGCCTGCGCCCGCGTGCTGTACCGGCGGCCGGCCGTGGTCGTCATGGACGAACCGACCTCGGATATGGACCCGCGCGGTGAGCACCAGATGTTCAAGCTGCTGCGCGAGATCGCCCCGGGCCGGATCACGGTGGTGGTCACGCACCGCCTGGCCAACACCAAGGTGGCCGACCGGATCGTCGTCATGGACAAGGGGCATATCGTCGAGCACGGCACCTTCGACCAACTGGCCAAGGGCGGCGGGCTCTTCCAGGAACTCTACGAACTCAGTCTGGACCGAGGGGAGAACGCATCTTGACCGTGATCGTCGGGCTCACAGACCAAGGCCGAGTGCATATCGGCGGGGACTCCGCCGGCATCTCCGGATGCAGGCTCACCATCCGCAAAGACCCGAAGGTGTTCCGCAATGGTCCATACGCCCTGGGTTTCTGCGGCAGTTTCCGCATGGGTCAGCTGCTGCAGCACGCTTTCAAAGCGCCCAAGCGCCCTCCATGCCACCGCGGCCGCGAACCTGAGGGCACCCGGCCGCCTGACCGCCGCCCTCACCGCAGCCGGCCATCACAGCCCTCACGTCTGCGGACCCTTCACCTACACCAGCGCACCCTCGGTAAGCGAGCTGCTTGAACTCAAGTCCGCCAAGCGCGCGGGGGCGGTGCCTGCTCCGAGGGAGGAGAAGCCTGCACACGATGTGGGCCCCCGCTAGTACGCGGACGCGCCCGTGCCAGTGACACGCCGCCCGGCCCAGGGGCGGTCACACACGATGCGACCGCCTTCCTGCCCGCCCCAGCCAGTCTCCTGTGCGGCGCCTCACCGGTGTGCGGTAGCAGGCGGTGAAGCAGGACTCCTGGTGTCCAGGACCTCCCGTCGGTGGCCGTTGGACACGATCGTCGTTGCCGGGAGCACGGCTTCGGAGCCCGCAGCCGGCATTCTGTGAAGAGCTTGCGTGCCGGGAACAACCCTGAGATGTCAGCGGCCTCTTTCTCGGCAATCTCCCTCGAGCAGCGTTCTCCCCCTGCACTTCCCGCGAGTTGGGCGCACACGGGCTCGCCGGGTCAGGCCGCGGTCACCGAACCCCAATGCGGGACATACCTCAAGCGAAGTTCCGCAACCGCCGGTAGACCTGGCAGCAGTCCAGGGCCGGTGTTATCGCGTCTGCCACGGCAGGCTCACTGGATCCCCCGCAGCCGGACCACCGCCGCCGGACGGGAATCTTCATCCCCGGCCTGCAACGGCGTCATTGAGCCCACCGCGGGATTCCCGTCACATCGGCCCCAGCCTCGCCACACGCCAGGAGCGGGAGAACGCTGTCGCAGCACATCCCCAAGCTGGGCCAGAGCGGATGCATGGCTGGATATCGCCCCATGTAACAGGTTGGCCGGTTTTAAAGCCACGATATTGCCGGGGAGTTAACCCGAGTACATGATCACTGCTCGTATCGACCTGATCACTCATCCAGGAGCCGAGAAGTGATACGCAGAACCGCTCTTCGTGCCCTCACCACCGTCGCCGTGACCGCGGCCCTGACCCTGCCGCTCATTCAGGAGACGCAGGCGGCCACGCCGGACATGGCCGCCCCGGCGGCCGTTACCACGGCTGCCACGGGCAACTCGGACGACGACAACCCCTTCAGCCGGATGGAACTGGACGGCCTGCGGGCCGACTTCCAGTTCATGTGCCCCACTGGCCACTGTGTGGGCTTCTGGTCCCTGGTCCTGACAGAGGACGTCGCACAGCAGGACTTCACTGGCGGCAAGTTCTTCGTCTACGCCCCGGCGACGGGTGAGTTCGGCTTCTTCCTCGACACGGACATCGCCGTGCGCACGGTCGAACGCCCCGGCCAAGTCCGCCTGATCGGTACCGAGTTCATGCGCTCCCACCCGCGCGTGGAGATCCGCTACGGCGACCCCGGCCAACCGGACCGGGCCCGCGTAGTCGCATCGGCGACGACCCTGGTGTAGCCGATCAACGGCCCCGCCCGACCCGGGCGAGAGAGTCGCGCCCAGCATGCCAGGCGGCCACCACGGTCATGGCCCGCAACAACCGCACCCCCCGCCGGCGCGGCAGCGTACAACCGCGCGGCGGCTGGCCGCATTCGCATGCCCTCGTTCACGAGATTTCATCCAAGGGAGTCATTGATTTCCATGCGTAAAAGTCGGAGATTCTTCGCGTTCGCCACGGTGAGTGCGGTCATATGCACCGCCGGATTGATGCCGTCGGTCAGCCAGGCCGCCGGCAACGGCAGCGGGGAAGAGAAGCGGTCCTATGCCGAAACGCACGGCCTGACGGCGAACGATGTCGAGAACATCAATGCACTCAACGAAAGAGCCCTGGCTCTGGGCCGGCCCGGCGCCGCGCCGTCATTCCGGTCCCCCAGCTTCTCCGATGACCGGGAAACCCCTCCCGCCGAGCCGCTCGACAGGATGCCCGACGCATACCGGGCCTACGCGGGAAGGGCCACTACGGTCGTCAACAACTACATACGCAAGTGGCAGCAGGTCTACAGCCACCGCGACGGCAAGAAGCAGCAGATGACTGAAGAGCAGCGAGAAAAGCTGTCCTATGGCTGCGTCGGCGTCACCTGGCTCAACTCGGGCCCCTACCCGACGAACAAGTTGGCGTTCGCGTTCTTCGACGAGAACAAGTACAAGAACGACCTGAGGAACACCAGGCCCCGGCCCGGTGAAACGCGAGCGGAGTTCGAAGGCCGCACCGCCAAGGCCGGCTTCGACGAGGAGAAGGGTTTCAGGCGGGCGCGTGAAGTGGCGTCCATCATGAACAAGGCCCTGGAAAACGCGCACGACGAGGGCACTTACATCGACAACCTCAAGACAGAACTCATGAACCACAATGACGCTCTGCTCCACGAGGACAGCCGCTCGAACTTCTACTCGGCACTGCGGAATACACCGTCCTTCAAGGAAAGGGACGGAGGCAACTACGACCCGTCCCGGATGAAAGCGGTGATCTACTCGAAGCACTTCTGGAGCGGGCAGGACCAGTGGGGCTCCTCCGACAAGAGGAAGTACGGCGACCCGGACGCCTTCCGGCCCGACCAGGAGACCGGCCTGGTCGACATGTCGAAGGACAGAAACGTCCCGCGCAGCCCCGCCAACCCCGGTGAACGCTGGGTCAATTTCGACTACGGCTGGTTCGGTGCCCAAGCAGAGGCGGATGCCGACAAGACCATCTGGACCCACGCCGACCACTATCACGCGCCCAATGGCGACCTGGGCCCGATGCACGTCTACGAAAGCAGGTTCCGGAACTGGTCCGCAGGGTACGAGGACTTCGACCGCGGAACCTACATGATCGCGTTTATACCCAGGAGTTGGAACACCGCCCCCGCCAAGGTCGAGCAGGGCTGGCCCTGACAGAACAGGGTAGGGGGACCGGGCTGCCCGGCCCCCCTACCGCACCAGCGGACAGACCGTGGGCCGGGGAGTGCCGCGCCCGGCCCTGAAGCCCGCCGACGAGGCGGTCTGCAGAAGCGAACGCTCCGAGAGTGGCTGACAAGGCCGTCGTGGGAGTTTCGATCCCTGCGCTGATCTGGGATGTTCCCGTCACCCGTACGGTGACATGCGGTGTGCCGAAGTGCGTAGGCGATTAGGGGGCGGTGGCGACTGCCGAGGGGAACTGGCCGCAGCCGCCCCCCTCCCCCCCGGATGAGCCACTGGGAATGGCACGCGGGGAGCGGCTGTCGTAACAGGTGGCGGCACGGCGCCGCAGTAGGCCGACTCAGAGCCGTCCGAGCGTCCAGGTCCCTTCAGGTTCCGGCGCGTGGCGGTTCACCGGATTCGTCACCAGACCGGACTGCCGCGTCCGTAGTACCTGGCCCCCCACCCCGGCGACCGCCGCCATGGCGAGACCGGTGGCGTCGCGCCTCCGCGAGGGTCAACTCATCTCATGCCCGTCCAGGTGGTAGATCTCGATCGTCACCCGCGCGGCCTGGGGGTCCAGGAATTGCTCCACCAACGCCTCGTTGAGCTTGTTGCGGGACCAGGCGTCCCGGGCCTTCTGGCACAGCTCCTTCAAGCCCAGGCCGGCCCCGGTGGGCCTGCGCAGCCTGTTCTGGTCCACCCACGAGGCCCTGGTGGTACGGAGGAATTCGGCCGTCCGGTCCTTGTTGGGGTTTCCCGCCTGGTCGAACGAGAGGTAGCGGTGGGGCGGGAGGCCATTGCGGTTGGGAATGGCCTGGTTGTTGAGCGCCTGGCTCAACAACCTCCGGGAGGCGTCGGTCCATCCGATGGCGGCGTGCTGGGGGGGCTCCAGGTGGCGCCGTGTGCGAGGGCATCGTTCATTTCGATCGTGGATATGTTGCTGAGGATGAAGTGGCCTGACATGGCGCTCCTTTGGGGGAACGCAGCGCTGAACTGGCCGAACGCGCGGCGCGCTGGGCGACTCTGTGTCTTCGCGGTGATCGGGGATGCGAGTCGGCGATTTCGGATCACCGGAAGCCGGAACGGCTATTCGTCCGGGAAGTGTTCCAGGAGATCGTCAACGGATAAGGGCACGGGAAGGCGTCTCTCTCATAGGCGGCGGCGGGAGGTTGCGGAAGTTCCGTGCCGACGCGACGAGGGCAGCACATCGCCCGACGTTCGAGGCACGGCGAGATATGTACATGGCAAAGCGCTCGGCGTTCAAACCGACGAGCAAGGCAGCGAACAGAAACCGCCAGGTGTCCAACCCACGTGGTGACGAGGGCAGTTACACCGGGCTGCCGGCCGGCTGCCCGCATCAGAGGGCGGGGCGGTCTCCGGCGGACCCCAGTATGGGCTGGCGGCCGGCCACACTCCCATGGTTTCCCGCGCCTTGGCCGTAAACCGCTTGTGGCCGGCGGCATCCGGCCATGGGACCGGCCTCGGCCGTTTCCCTTCGATACGCACACGGGCAGACTGCTGGGGCGGCCCGCCGACGGGTACCCGCGGCGGTCACGGTGCCGGAAAGAGAACTCCATCCACACAACCTGCCTGTCGGGTGGGGCCCATGGCGGGATCCGGTCCGATCGGGGCAGTGGATCCGATCTGCTTCGGCGGCGACATCGTGACCGTTGACGACGCCCGGCCCACGGCCGAGGCGGTGGCCGTCAAGGACGGCCGGATCGCCGCCGTCGGCGACCTGGCCCATGTGCTGGATCTGGCCGATGAAGGCACCCGGACGGCCAACCTGTACGGACGGGCGCTGCTGCCCGGTTTTGTCGATGCGCACAGCCACCTTTCGCTGATCGGGTTCCAGGCCGGCGCGGCCAATCTGCTGCCCCCGCCGGGCTTGGTGCACGAGGCCTGACACTCGTAGCCGCCGGCCAAAGCGCGGAGCCGTAGGGCGGCGGCAGCCGCCCTACGGTCCAGGAGTGTGCATGTCTCACACGCGTCAGCGGTAGGTGTAGAACCCCCGGCCGGTTTTCCGGCCCAACAGCCCCGCTTCCACCAGCCGGACCAGCAGGGGCGGCGGTGCGTAAAGCGGTTCCTTGTACTCCTCGTAGAGGGCGTCGGCGACCGAGGCCACGATGTCCAGGCCGATCATGTCGGCGAGCCTCAGCGGACCGACCGGGTGCGCACAGCCGACCGTCATCCCCTGGTCGATGACCTCGGCGGGAGCCATGCCGGAGTCCACCATCCGGATGGCCGAGAGCAGATAGGGAATGAGCAGGGAGTTGACCACGAACCCGGCCCGGTCGGGCGAGCGGATCACCTGCTTGCCGAGGGTCTCGGTGACCAGTGTCCGGGTACGGTCATAGACCCGCTGGTCGGTGAGGAGCGAGCCGACCAGCTCCACCAGCGGGAGGACGGGTACCGGGCTGAAGAAGTGGACGCCCAGCACGCGTTCCGGCCGGTTGGTGGCGCGGGCGATGCGGATGATGGGGATGGAGGAGGTGTTCGACGCCAGGATCGCGTCCGGATCTTCGACGATCTTGTCCAGGGTGCTGAACAGCTCGGTCTTGGCCGGTTCGTCCTCCTTGATGGCCTCGACGACCAGCTGGCGGTCGGCGAGGTCGATGAGGTCCACGGTGAACGAGATCCGGCCGAGCGCCGCGTCCCGGTCCGTCTCGCTGAGCTTGCCCTTGTGGACGGCGCGGTCCAGCGAGCCGCGAATCCGCTTCAGGCCCGCGGTGGCGGAGGCGGACCGGGAGACGGCGACCGTCACCTCCAGTCCGGCCTTGGCACACACCTCGGCGATGCCCGAGCCCATCAGTCCGCAGCCGACGATGCCGACCCGTCGGATGTCCGGCTCGCTCATGCCGTCACCGCCCAGTGCATCAGGCCGACGCCCAGGGACATCCCGCCGCCGAAGCCGCCGAGCAGCACCAGGTCTCCGTCCTTGAGACGGCCGGCCCGGTTGGCCTCGTCCAGTGTCACCGGGATGGAGGCGCTGCCGGTGTTGCCGTAGCGCTCCAGGGTCCGGTGGGTATGCGCTCCCGCCAGACCGGCACGTGTCACCAGTTCGGAGAGCATCACGCCATTGGGCTGGTGGGGCACGAAGTGCTGGATCCGGTCGATGGCGACACCGGTCCGGTCGGAGAACTTCCGCAGGAACGGGGGGAAATTGTCCATCACAAAGTCCCGGACGCCCCGGCCCTCCATCCGGAAGTAGTGGCCGCCCTCGGCGATCGTCTCCGCGGAGGCGGGCAGCCGGCTGCCGCCCGCTTCGACCCGGATAAGCCGGTGCGCGTCTCCCCGGCTGCCCAGCTCGAAGTCGATGAAGCCACGCCCCTCGGGGACCGGTCCGACCACCGCCGCACCCGCGCCGTCACCGAGCAGCACCGCGGTCCTGCGGTCGGAGAAGTCCAGGATCCTGGAGTAGACATCGGCGCCAACGACCAGGGCGTGGCTGCCCGGCCGCTGGGCCACCAGGCTGCGGGCCAGTGCCAGGCCGTAGACGAATCCGCTGCACACCACATTGATGTCAAAGCAAGCCGCCGCGTGGGCGTCCAGCGCCCGCTGCACATGGTAAGCGGTGGGCGGTTGCGGGGAGTCGGGGGTCGAGGTGGAGACGATGAGGTAGTCGATCCGCTCCGCGGCTGTCCCGGCCTGCTCCAGCGCGCCGGCGGCCGCCCTTGTCGCGAGGTCGGACGTGGCCTCGTCCGGTGCGGCGTAACGCCGCCCGAGGATCTGCGTCTTGTTCTCGATCCACTCGGTGGGCACCCCCACCCGGGCCGCGACCTCGGCGTTGCCGACTTCCTCCTTGGGCAGATACGACCCGGTACCCAGGATTCCAATGGACTGCCTTGACATCGGCACTTGCACCTTTCGTCGATGAAAACCGCTCAACTGCCCGTGCTCGACAGCTCAGTTCTCGCGGAGCGGGTTCAGATACCGCTCGCCCAGCTTGTCGCGCAGTTCGCGGTTGGTGACGCCCAGCCCGTCGGCGGGGGCCAGACAGCGCACACCGACCTTGCCTATGTGCTGGTTCATCTGCACCAGTCGGGTGGCTTCACCGACCTCGGCAAGCGGATACACCCGGGAGACGATCGGCCGGAGCTTGCCGATGCCGAAGAGCCGGCTGCATTCGACCTGCTCATTCAGGTTCGCGCCATGACTGCCCAGGATGCGCTTGGAGTTCATCCACAGATAGCGGTTGTCGTAGTCGTGCTGGTATCCGGTGCTGGAGCCGCAGGTGACCACGGTGCCACCGCGCCTTACCACGAACACCGATATCCCGAAGGTGGCCCGGCCGACATAGTCGAAGGCGACATGGGGGTCCTCCCCCACCTGGTCGCGGATGATCCGCCCCAGCCGCTTTCCGTACTCGATGGTGCGCTCGGGAGTGAGTTCGCCGCCGAGCCCGATCTCGGAGCGGTTGATAACCACATCGCAGCCCAGCTCGCGCAGTTGGCGCGCCTTGGCCTCCGAGCTGACCACACCTACCGCGATGCCACCGGCGTTCTTGACCATCTGCACGGCGAAGGCGCCCAGTCCTCCGGTGGCGCCCCAGATGAGCACCACATCACCGAGCTTGATGCGGGCGCCCTTGTCACTGATCAGCATGCGGTACGAGGTGGCCGCGGTCAGCATGCTGCTTCCCGCTTCCTCCCAGGTCAGATGGCCCGGCTTGGCCATCAGCTGGTTCGCCTTGACGACCGCGTAGTGCGCCAGGCCGCCGAAGTTGGTCTCATAGCCCCAGGCGCGCTGCTCGGCGCCCAGCATGCCGTCCGCATGGGTGGCCGGCTCATGGTCGTCCACCTGGATGCAGCTCATCATGACGTGGTCGCCGACGTTCCAGCGACTGACGCCGATGCCCGCCCTGACCACCACGCCGGTGCCGTCGGAGCCCAGGACGTGGTACGGACGGTCATGCCGGGTGGCGAAGCCGCCGCGCTTGCCGTACCGCTTGAGGAAGTTGAAGGTGGGCATCGGCTCGAACGTCGCCGACCAGACGGTGTTGTAGTTGATGGAGCTCGCCATGACGGCGACCAGCACCTCGTCCGGGGCGAGTTCGGGCATCGGCACCTCGCCGACCCGCATCGATTTGCGTACATCCTTGTCCGCGACGTCCTCGAACATCCCGACGTCGTCCACCCGGGTGTGGGCGGCGAGGTAGGAGTCCGGCACCGGCTCCCGCAGCAGTTCGGCGGGGGATGCCCCTGCAAGTACGGCCTCGGTCAAGGAATCCATGACACTCCCTGTTTGCTGATACAGCGCGTATGAGAGGCCCTGCGAATCATGCGGGGTCGAAGGACCGCGGCAGGGCATGTGGTTGAGGGGGAGGTTCCGGTCGCGCAAGGGAAATGCCACCGAAGGCAACCGGCAGCGGCTACTGCATGTCGCGGTTCGCAGCCGGTCCGGAAAGCGCGATATCGGCACACCAGAGACAGCGACCGGCGTTCATGATTCCCCCATGAATTAAGAAACCCCGTGTGCAGGCTGCGCGTGAGCAACTCCTGCCGCACCCAGGCGATATCAATGGATATCACATGCCACCGGGGCGTCTTGAAAGCGTCTTGCAGTGGTCATCACACTAGATCGATTGGACGCCACCCACAACTTCTGAATCGCTATCACATCCCGGCGCAGCACACTGATTTGGGACATAACCTGTACGAACATCCACCATCCACCGCCTGTGATATGCCCCACATGCCACATGGGGCGGTGACGGCGGGAATTCATGGAATATGGCCGCAGGGATAAACGCCGCGTTAGTAAAGCGCGTCGGCCATCGCGGTGCCGGCTTCTTGAATGGCCCCCGCCCCGGCATCGTATGGATGCCGGGGCGGGGCACTCATCAGGGCCGGGCGCCTTCAGGAGGCGGGGTGGCCGAGCCAGTCGAGGACCGGCCGGGCCGCCGAGGCGGCGTGTTCCTCCATCATCGTCCAGTGGTTCCCCGGTACCTCGACCGCGGTGTGCGGCAGTTGCCAGGTGGCCTGCATGGCGGGGGCATGGGCCTGGTCCTTGTTGACGATCCGTTCACCGGCGCGCACAAACAGGGTGGGAGCGAGGAGGTCGGTCGGCTCCCAGTCAGCGAAGACCCGGAAGTAGCCGCCCATGCCGGTCAGCCTGGTGAAGTCCACTCCGTCCACCACCCCCTCCCGGTCGAACATGCTGTCCATAAAGACCGACGCGAAGCCGTGGATGGCGTCGTTGCCGGGCAGATAGGTGTCCAGCAGCACCACACCGGCGAGCTTCTCCCCGAGGCTCTCCAGCCGGGCGGCCACGGCATGGGCGAGCCAGCCTCCGGAGGAGTGCCCGGCCAGTGCGACCGGTCCCCCTTCGGCGCAGGCCAGCACCGCCTCCGCCTGGGCGGCGATGAGAGCTTCGGGCGAGCGCGGCAGTGCCTCCCCTTCGGCGAAGCCGGGGGGCACCAGCACCGAGACATCACAGACGCCCTGGAAGGCCGCCGCGAAGCGCGCGTACTGGTGGACGCTGGACAGCGCCACCGGGGCGGCAAAGCAGACCAGCGACGGCCGCCCCGGGCCCCGGGAGAGCCGCACCGGTTTCGGGGCGTGCCGGGCGCCGTCCGCCGCGTCGAAGGCGGGGCGGATCCTGGACGCCGCCATCAGGAGTTCCACGCCGTCCTGGTACTGGCCGGCGTCACATGCCTGGCGGAACAGGGCCTCGATGGACCCGGCCGGCGCCGGAGCGGACGAGGTACCGGTCGGCTTCCCGCCCTGGTCGGCGGCGTCCTGCACACCGGAATCCGCCAGCAGTTGGCGCAGGTGCGCGGCGACCGCGCCCGGCGTCGGATGATCGAAGATCAGCGTCGCCGACAGCCGGAACCCGCCCGCCGCCATCAGCCGGTTGCGCAACTCGATGGCGGCCAGCGAGTCGAACCCCAGGTCGGTGAAGGGCTGGTCGGCCTCGATCGCCGCCCCGGAGGTATGGCCGAGTACCGCGGCCACCTGGTCGCGTACCGCCGTACCGAGGAACCGGTCCCACTCGGTCTCCGGCAGCTCCAGCAGAGCGCGCCGCAGGCCGCCGGTGCCGCCCTCGGCGGCGGGCCGGGTACGGCGCACCGGGGCCCGTACCAGGTCTCGCAGCAGCGGCGGCACCAAGTCGCCGCTGGATTCGGCGAGTTCGAGCCGCATGGGCACCAGGGTGGCGTCCTGGCCGGCGATGGCGGCGTCGAAGAGCGCCAGACCCTCCTGGTCCGAGAGCGCCCCCAGACCCGACCGGCGCAACCGTCGCAGTTCGGCCGCGCCGAGTCCTTCGGTCATGCCGCTGAGCCGGGCCCACATGCCCCAGGCCAGGGAGACCGCGGGACGGCCGGCCGCCCGCCGTTGGTGGGCCAGCGCGTCCAGAAACGCGTTCGCCGCCGCGTAGTTGCCCTGTCCGGCCCCGCCCAGCGTGCCCGCCAGCGACGAGAACAGTACGAACATGGACAGGTCCGCGTCGGCGGTCAGCTCATGCAGGTTCCAGGCCCCGTCCACCTTGGGACGCAGCACCGCGGCCATCCGCTGCGGGGTCAGCGAGCCGATCACCCCGTCGTCGGTGATCCCGGCGGCGTGCACCACACCGGTCAGCGGATGCTCGTCCGGTATGGCGGCCAGGACCCGCGCCAACGCGTCCCGGTCGGCGACATCGACCGCGGCGATCGTCACCGAGGCGCCGAGCGCGGCCAGTTCGGCGGTCAGCCCGGCGGCGCCCGGGGCGGCGGTGCCCTGCCTGCTGGTGAGCACCAGATGCCGCACGCCACGGTCGGCGACCAGATGCCGGGCCACCAGGGCACCCAGCGTTCCGGTGCCACCGGTGACGAGTACGGTGCCGGCCGCGTCGGGCTGGGACTCGGACGGGGCGGCCACCGCGGCCCGTACCAGCCGGGCGGCGGACACCACGCCCCGGCGGATGATCAGCTGTGGCTCGTCCGGGCCGAGGGCGGACGGCACCGCGGCGCGGGACTCCTCCGTACCGTCCAGGTCCAACAGCGCAAAGCGACCGGGGTGTTCGGCCTGCGCGGAACGCACCAGACCCCACACGGCGGCGGCCGCCGGGTCCGTCACGGCCGGGGCCATCGCGCCCTGGGTGACGACCACCAGCCGCGCCGAGGCGAACCTCTCATCCGCCAGCCAGGACTGCAACAGGCCGAGTACGGCACCGGTCAGCCGGTGCGCGCGGTCCGCCGGGCCCAGGGCGTCCACCGGGCCCGGCACTGCTGCCAGCACCAGGTCCGGGACCGTAGCGCCGGACTCCCGCAGCGCCGCCAGGTCCTGGTGGCTGTCGATGGGGATACCCGCACCCGCGAACGCCTGGCGCAGCCCTGACTGCTCCGGGCCTACCAGGGCACACCGGCCGGCGCGGGCCGGGCCGGCGTCCGCGGCCGGAAGCGGCGTCCACTCCAGCCGGAACAGCGACCGCCGGTAGGCACCGGCCTGCAACTGCCCGGCGCTGACCGGCCGCAGCACCAGTGACGCCACGGACGCCACCGGAGCGCCCGAGGTGTCGGCGGCCGCGAACGAGACCGCATCCGTTCCGGCCGGGGCCAGTCGCACCCGCAGCGTGGTGGCGGCCACGTGGTGCAGCCGCACCCCGCTCCAGGAGAAGGGCAGCCGTCCCTGGCCGGTGTCGGCCAACAGCCCGCCCAGGTTCAGACCGTGCATCGCCGCATCCAGCAGCGCCGGATGGATACCAAAGCCGTCGGCCGCGTCCCGCGTCCGGTCCGGCTGCTCCACCTCGGCGAAGACCTCGTCACCGAGCCGCCAGGCTGCCCGCAGGCCCTGGAAGGCCGGTCCGTAGCCGAACCCCGAGTCGGCCAGCCGCTCATAGAAACCGTCCAGCGGCACCGGCTCGGCTCCGATGGGCGGCCAGACCTCCGGGCTCCACGGGGGCGCGGCGTCCGGCGTGCCGGCGAGCGCCCCTTCGGCGTTGAGCGTCCACTCCGGGTCCGTCTCGGCACCGGCCGGACGGGAGTACACCCGCACCGGCCGACGGCCCTCCTCGTCGGCCGCGCCCACCACCAACTGCAGGGCGACCGCGCCCTGTTCCGGCAGGATCAGCGGAGCGTGCAGGGTCAGCTCGGCCAACTGGCCGCAGCCCAGCCGGTCTCCGGCGCACAGGGCCAGGTCCACCAGGGCCGTACCGGGAAGCAGGACCACACCGGCCACGGCATGGTCGGCGAGCCACGGGTGGGTGTTCAGCGACAAGCGGCCGGTGAGCAGCAGCCCGTCGGAGTCGGGCAGTTCCACGACGGCACCCAGCAGCGGGTGACCGGCCGGTCCCAGCCCGGCGAACTCGACATCCCCCGCCGGAACCCCACCATCCAGCCAGTACCGCTCGTGCTGGAAGGCGTAGGTGGGCAGGTCCACCCGGCGGGCACCACGGCCCGCGAAGAACCGGGCCCAGTCCACGGCCGCGCCCCGCACATGGGCCTGGGCGATCGCGGTGGTGAGGGTGTGCGCCTCGGGGCGGTCGGCGCGCAGGACCGGTACGAACAGCGCGTCGGCGCTGTCCTGGCCCATGGCGGAGAGCACGCCGTCCGGGCCCAGTTCGATGAACGTGGTCACGCCCTGGCCGGCCAACGCGCCTATGCCGTCGGCGAACCGGACAGCCTCCCGGACATGCCGCACCCAGTACTCCGGAGCGCACAGCGCCTCGGCGGTGGCGAGCTCACCCGTCAGATTCGATACCACCGGGATACGCGGCGCCTGGTACGACAGGCTCTCGGCGACCTTCCGGAAGTCGGCCAGCATCGGCTCCATGCGCGGCGAATGGAACGCATGCGACACCGTCAGGCGCTTGGTCTTACGACCCTGCTCCACAAACCCGGCCGCCAACTCGACAACCGCGTCCTCGTCACCCGAAATCACCACGGACAACGGGCCATTGACGGCGGCGATCGACACCCGGCCCCGGTAGCCGGCCAGCACCTCCAGGACCTCGGCCTCGGTGGCCTGGACAGCCACCATCGCACCACCCTCAGGCAGCGCCTGCATCAGCCGGCCACGCGCCGCCACCAGCACACACACATCCGCCAACGACCACACACCCGCCACATACGCGGCGGCCAGCTCACCGATCGAGTGGCCCGCCAGATAATCCGGCGCAATCCCCCACGACTCCACCAGGCGGAACAACGCCACCTCAACCGCGAACAACGCCGCCTGAGCGTAAACAGTCCGGTCGATCAACCCGACCCCGCCGAACACCACCTCACGCAGCGGACGGTCCAACTCACGGTCGAACTCGGCACACACCGCATCAAAGGCCTCGGCGAACACCGGGAACGCCGCATACAACTCCCGGCCCATCCCCACCCGCTGCGCACCCTGACCGGTAAAGAGCACGGCCAGTTTGCTGCGGCGGGAAGCGACCCCTCGTACCACACCGGGTACGTCCCGGCCTTCGGCGAGCGCGGCCAGTGCGGCGGCGAAAGCCTCCTGGTCCGCTGCCACCACCGCGGCGCGGTGGTCCATCAGGGCACGGGAAGTCACCAGGGACAGACCGATGTTGTGGGTTTCGCTGTCCGGCTGGGCGGCGAGATGGGTGTGGAGGCGGTGTGCCTGGGCGCGCAGGGCGCCCTCGGACCTGGCGGTCAGCACCCAGGGCACCGTGTCGGTCCGCACGGTGGGCTCCGGGGAGGCGCCGGGGGCGACGGCCGGTGCCTGTTCCACGATGGCGTGTGCGTTGGTGCCGCTGATGCCGAACGAGGAGATGCCAGCGCGGCGCGGGCGGCCGGTCTCCGGCCAGTCACGGGCCTCGGTCAGCAACTCCACCGCGCCCGCCGACCAGTCCACCTGCGGTGAGGGCTCGTCGATGTGCAGGGTCCGCGGCAGCGCACCGTGCCGCATCGCCATCACCATCTTGATCACACCGGCCACACCCGCGGCCGCCTGGGTGTGCCCGATGTTCGACTTGAGCGAGCCGAGCCACAGCGGACGGTCCGCCGGGCGCTCCTGACCATAGGTGGCCAGCAGCGCCTGTGCCTCGATCGGATCGCCCAGCCTGGTGCCGGTGCCATGCGCCTCCACGGCGTCGATCTCGTCGGCGGACAGCCGGGCGTCGGCCAGCGCCTGCCGGATCACCCGTTGCTGGGAGGGGCCGTTGGGCGCGGTCAGACCGTTGGACGCACCGTCCTGGTTGACCGCGGTGCCGCGGACCACGGCCAGTACCGGGCGGCCGTTGCGCTGGGCGTCGGACAGCCGCTCCAGCAGCAGCATGCCCACTCCCTCGCCCAGTCCGGTGCCGTCCGCGGCGGCGGCGAACGCCTTGCACCGGCCGTCCGCCGCCAGTCCCCGCTGCCGGGAGAACTCCAGCAGGGTCACCGGAGAGGACATCACCGAGACCCCGCCGGCCAGTGCCATCGAGCACTCGCCGGAGCGCAGTGACTGGACGGCGAGGTGCAGCGCCACCAGCGAGGACGAGCAGGCGGTGTCGAGGGTGACGGCGGGGCCTTCCAGCCCGTAGGTGTACGACAGACGCCCGGAGGCGATGCTGCCCGAGTTGCCGTTGCCGATGTAGCCGGCCACATCGTCCGGTACGGCGCGCAGCCGGGCCGCGTAGTCGTGGTACATCACCCCGGCGAACACGCCGGTGCGGCTGCCCTTGAGCGAGGTCGGGTCCAGGCCGGCCCGCTCGAACGCCTCCCAGGCGGTTTCCAGCAGCAGGCGGTGCTGCGGGTCGGTGGCCAGCGCCTCACGCGGGGAGATGCCGAACGGTACGGGGTCGAACTCCCCCGCGTCGTAGAGGAATCCGCCCTCCCGTGTGTATGCGGTACCGACCCGGTCCGGGTCGGGGTCGTAGAGCTTCGCCACGTCCCAGCCGCGGTCCTCCGGCAGCGCGGACACCGCGTCGGTGCCGTTGGACACCAGCCGCCACAGGTCCTCCGGGGAGCCGACGCCACCGGGGTAGCGGCAGGCCATGCCCACGATGGCGATGGGCTCCTGGTCACCGGACTCCAGCTCGCGCAGCCGCAGCCGCGCCTCCTGGAGGTCGGCGGTCACACGGCGGAGATAGCTGAGGAGCTTTTCCTCGTTCATCACAGACTCATCGCTCCTCGCGGGTTGTCGTCTAGGTTGCGGGGCCATCTGGTCACAGCTCCCCGAGTTCGCCGTCGATGAAGTCGAAGAGCTCATCGGCGGTGGCCATTTCGAGGTCGCGTGCGCGTTCCGCGTCGTCCGGCTCGGTGCGGAATCGGCTCCACTTGGCGAGCAGGGTCTGCAGCCGCACGGTGACCTCCTCGTATGCGGTGTCGTCCGGGGCGACCTCGGTCAGGCCGTCCGGGGTGATCGCGGAGAGGGCCGTTTCCATCCGGGCCAGTTCCGCCAGCAGCGGTGCCGTGGCGGTGGGCTCTTCGAGGTCCAGGTCGGTCAGTAGCTGGGCCGCGAGCCGGACGGGGGTGGGGTGGTCGAAGACCAGGGTGGCGGGGAGCCGGAGACCGGTGGCCTGGTTGAGCCGGTTGCGCAGTTCCACCGCGGTCAGCGAGTCGAAGCCGAGCTCATTGAACGCCTGATCGGGTTCGATGGCGTCCACGGAGGTGTGCCCCAGGACGTCGGCGACCTGAGCGCGGATCACATCCAGCAGCACGGTGATCCGGTCCGCCGTGGGCACGTTCAGCAGACGGCCGCGCAGCGGTGTGCCGTCCGTCTCGGTCCGTGCCTGCGCGGTACGCCGTACCGGTCCACGGACCAGATCGCGCAACAGCGGCGGCACCGCCGCCGCGCCGCCCGGCACCAGGTCCAGGCGGGTCGGCATCAGCAGGGCCTCGTCCATCGCCTCCGCCATGTCCAGCAGCGCCAGGCCCTCGTCGGCCGACAGGCCGGTCATGCCGGACCGGGCCATCCGCCGTACATCGGCATCGCCGATGCTGTCGGCCATGCCGCTGTTGACACCGGTCTCGTCCGCCCACAGGCCCCAGGCGAGCGAGGTGGCCGCCAGCCCCTGGGCCCGGCGGTGGTGGGCCAGGCCGTCCAGGAAGGCGTTGGCCGCCGCGTAGTTGCCCTGGCCCGGTCCACCGAAGACACCGGCCGCCGAGGAGAACAGGACAAAGGCCGACAGCTCAAGTTCCCGGGTCAGCTCATGCAGGTTCCATGCCGCGTCCACCTTGGGGCGCAGCACCCGGTCCATCCGCTCCGGGGTGAGCGAGCCGATCACTCCGTCGTCGAGCACGCCCGCGGCGTGCACCACGGCGGTCAGCGGATGCTCCCGCGGGATGCCCGCCAGCAGTTCGGCCAGCGCTTCCCGGTCGGCCGTGTCGCAGGCGGCGATGGTCACGGCCGCGCCCAATTCGGTGAGTTCCGCCGCCAGTTCGGCGGCGCCGTCGGCTGCCGGTCCGCGTCGGCTGGTGAGCAGCAGGCTGCGTACACCGCGGGTGGTCACCAGGTGGCGGGCCACCAGGCTGCCGAGGGCGCCGGTGCCGCCGGTGATCAGGACGGTGCCGTCGGGCCGGGCCGAGTGGCCGGCTCCGGTGTCGCCGGCCGCGGCGGCCCGGCCCAGGCGGGCGGCGTGCAGGGTGCCGTCGCGCAGGGCCAGTTGGGGTTCGCCGCCCGTGGCCGCGGCGGGCAGCACCCGCCAGGACGCGTCCCGGTCGTCGATGTCCAGCAGCATAAACCGCTCCGGGTTCTCGGTCTGTGCCGACCGGACGAGCCCCCAGACCGCGGCGCCGGACAGGTCCGGCACGGTGTCCTCGGGGTGCGCGGCCACCGCGCCGCGGGTCGTCACCACCAGGCGGGCGGTGTCCAAGCGGGCGTCCGCCAGCCAGGACTGGACCAGGTCCAGCATGTGGTGCGTGGCGGTATGTACCGCGTCCGGCGTCCGCTGCCCGCCGGCGGATACCAGCACCACGTCCGGTACCGGGGTGCCGGCGGCGATGGCCTCGCCGAGCGCGGCCAGATCCGGGTAGCAAGCGGGCGGGGCGCCCGCGGCCTTGAGCCCCTCGGCCAGGCCGAGTTCGTCGGAGCCCAGCACCGCCCAGGAGCCCGGGGCCGGTGACGCGGACGGGGTGGGAAGGGCGGCCCAGTTGAGCCGGTACAGCTTGTCGTGGTGACCGCCGCGTGCGCCGGCGAACGCTTCGGCCGATACCGGCCGCAGCACCAGCGACTCCACCGAGGCGACCGGCGCGCCCGAACCGTCGGCGACCGTGAGGGACACCGTGTCCGGGCCGGCGGACGACAGACGGACCCGCAGTGCGGTGGCGCCGGTCGCGTACAGCGACACACCGGACCAGGAGAACGGCAGCCGGACCTGGCCGGTGTCGGCCACCAGGCTGCCCAGTCCGATGGCGTGCAGCGCCGCGTCCAGCAGCGCCGGGTGCAGACCGAACAGCCCGGCGTCACCGGCGGTTTCCTGGTCCAGCGCCACCTCGGCCACCACGTCCCGGCCGTCCTGCCAGACGGCCCGCAGGCCCTGGAACACCGGGCCGTAGTTGACGCCGGTCAGCGCCAGCCGCTCATACAGGTCGTCCACCGGGATGGGGACGGCGCCGGCGGGCGGCCAGACACCGGTGCCGGCCGGGGCCGCCCCGCCGCCGACCGCCAGCAGGCCGTTGGCATGGCGGATCCAGGGTCCGGCGGCCACGGTGTCCGGGCCGTCCACGGGCCGGGAGTGGACGCTCAGCGGGCGCCGCCCCGCGGAGTCGGCGTCCCCGACGGTGAGTCTCACCTGGACGGCACCGCGCTGCGGCAGCAACAGCGGGCTCTCCAGTGTCAGTTCCTCCAGCCGGTCGCAGCCGACCTGGTCGCCGGCGCGGATCGCCAGCTCCACAAAGGCGGTTCCGGGCAGCAGCGCCACACCGGCGACGGCATGGTCGGCGAGCCAGGGGTGGGTTTCCAGCGACAGGCGCCCGGTGAACAACAGGCTTCCGGAGTCGGGCAGTTCCACCGTGGCACCCAGCAATGGGTGGCCGGCGGCGGCCAGTCCGGCCGAGGTGACATCGCCGACGCCGGCCGGACGCAACTGCGGCCAGTACGGCTGGTGCTGGAAGGCGTAGGTGGGCAGGGCGACCTGGCGGGCGCCCCGACCGGCGAACACCGGTTCCCAGTCGACGGGGACACCGCCGACATGGGCCTCGGCCAGCGAGGTCAGGAAGCGGGCCGGTCCGCCCTCGTCGCGGCGGAGCGTGCCGAACACGGCCACCTCGGTGTCGGCCTGCTCCACGATCTGTTGCAGGGCGACGGTCAGCACCGGATGCGGGCTGGATTCCAGGAAGGCCCGGTGCCCGTCCGCCAGCAGACGGCGGATGGTGGGCTCGAACAGCACCGTGCCACGCATATTGCGGTACCAGTAGTCGGCGTTCAGCTCGGCGGTGTCGATGACCTCGCCGGTGACCGTCGAGTAGAACGGGATCTCGGTCGACCTGGGTGACACCGGGGCGAGCAGTTCCAGCAGCCGGTCCCGGAGCGGTTCGACCTGGGGGCAGTGGCTGGGGACGGACGCGGCGAGGACCCGCGCCCGGATTCCCTCCGCCTCGCATTCGGCGACGACCTGGGTCAGTGCCTCTTCGTCGCCCGCCAGTGTGACCAGCGAGGGGCCGTTGATGCCGGCCACCGACAGTGCCTCGCCCCAGGGGGCGATGCGCCTGGCCGCCTCCTCGGCGGAGATCATCACGGAGGCCACGCCGCCCCGGCCGGTCAGGTTCTCCGCCAGCATGCGGCTGCGCAGCGCCACGATGCGGGCCGCGTCCTCCAGCGAGAGCGCGCCTGCGAAGCAGGCGGCGGCGATCTCGCCCTGGGAGTGGCCGATCACTGCCGAGGGCCGCACCCCATAGGAGCGCCACAGTTCGGCCAGCGAGACCATCACCGAGAACAGCACCGGCTGGACCACGTCCACCCGGTCGAGGCCCGGTGCTCCGGGCTCGCCACGCAGCACCGCCATGACCGACCAGTCGAGGAACTCTGTGAACGCGGCGGCGCACTCCGTCATCCGCTCGGCGAACGCCGGGGAGGTGTCCATCAGTTCCAGGCCCATGCCGAGCCACTGGGAGCCCTGGCCGGGGAAGACGAACACCGGGCCGTTGCGGGTCGCGGTCACCGGGCCGCCCCGGACCAGACCGGGCAGTTCCCGGCCTTCGGCGAGCGCTGCCAACTGGTCCATAAACACGGCCCGTTCACCGGCGATCAGGACCGCACGGTGGTCGAACAGCGTCCTGGTGGTGCGCAGCGAATGGCCCAGGTCGAGCGGGCGGGTGTCCGGGTGGCGCTCCAGATGGGCGCGCAGCCGGGCGGCCTGGGAGCGGACGCCTGCCGCGGTCTTCGCGGACAGCAGCCAGGGCACCACCGAGGTGGCGTCCTCCTGCCCTTCGCCGTCGGCCGGGCGCCGATCCGGTGCGTCGGGCTGTTCCAGGATGATGTGGGCGTTGGTGCCGCTGATGCCGAAGGAGGAGACGGCGGCGCGGCGCGGCCGGTCCAGGACGGGCCAGTCCCGGGCCTCGGTCAGCAACGACACCTGGCCCGCGGTCCAGTCAACCTGTGTCGAGGGCTTGTCCACATGCAGGGTCTTCGGCAGTACACCGTGCCGCATCGCCATCACCATCTTGATCACTCCGGCCGCGCCCGCGGCGGCCTGGGTGTGACCGATGTTGGACTTGATGGAGCCGAGGAACAGCGGCTCGGTGTCCGCCTCGCGCCGGCCGTAGGTGGCCAGCAGCGCCTGGGCCTCGATCGGGTCGCCCAGCCTGGTGCCGGTGCCATGCGCCTCCACCACGTCCACGTCCGCCGTGGACAGTCCGGCGCTGTCGAGCGCCTGGCGGATCACCCGCTGCTGGGCCGGTCCGTTCGGGGCGGTGAGCCCATTGGAGGCGCCGTCCTGGTTGACCGCGCTGCCGCGCACGATCGCCAGCACCTGGTGACCGTTGCGGCGGGCATCGGACAGCCGCTCCACCAGCAGCATGCCGACGCCCTCGCCCCAGCCGGTGCCATTGGCGGCGTCGGAGAACGCCTTGCTCCGCCCGTCCGGGGACAGCGCCCGCTGCCGGGAGAACTCGACAAACGTACCGGGGGTGGACATCACGGTGACACCGCCGGCCAGCGCCATCGAGCACTCCCCCGACCGCAGCGCCTGCGCGGCCAGATGCAGGGTCACCAGCGAGGACGAGCACGCGGTGTCGATCGTCACCGCCGGGCCCTCCAGCCCGAGGACATAGGACACCCGGCCGGAGGCGACACTGCCCGAGTTGCCGGTGCCGCCGATGCTGTTGTCGCCCTCGGTGTCCTCGCTGGTGGCCTGCGCCACCAGCACCCCGTAGTCGTGGTACATCACTCCGGCGAACACACCGGTGCGGCTGCCCTTGAGCGAGGTCGGGTCGATGCCCGCCTGCTCGATGGCCTCCCAGGAGGTTTCCAGCAGCAGCCGCTGATGCGGGTCCATCACCAGCGCCTCGCGCGGGCTGATACCGAAGAACGCCGGGTCGAACTGGGGCGCGTCATAGAGGAAACCGCCCTCGTTGGTGTACGAGGTGCCGGGGCGCGACAGCTCCGGGTCGTACTCGACGTCCCAGCCCCGGTCGGTGGGGAAGACACCGACGCCGTCGCCGCCGGTGGCCACCAGCCGCCACAGGTCGTCCGGGGATGCCACCCCGCCCGGGTAGCGGCAGGCCATACCGATAATCGCGATGGGCTCGTCGGTCACCGGGGCCGAAGTGGTGGCGGTCACCGCCAACTCCGGATCGGTACCGACCAGTTCATCCCGCAGGAAGCGGACCAGCACCAGTGGTGTGGGGTAGTCGAAGACCAGGGTGGCGGGCAGCCGCAGCCCGGTGACCTTGTTGAGCCGGTTGCGCAGCTCTACGGCGGTCAGGGAGTCGAATCCGGCTTCCCGGAACGCCTGGTCGGCATCGACCGCGTCCGCGGAGGCATGGCCCAGTACCGCGGCCACATGGGTGCACACCAGATCCAGCAGCCGCTGTTCCTGGTCGGCCGGGGCGAGCCCGGCCAGCCGCTGCGCCAGGCCCGATCCCGGGACGGGCTCCTCGGCGGTCAGCAGGCGCCGGGCCGGGGTCCGTACCAGACCGCGCAGCAGGGCCGGGACAGCAGTGGTGTCCGGCCGGCTGGGCGGCGTGCCGAGGTCCAGGCGCATGGGCACCAGTACGGTCTCGTCCCTCGCGGTCGCGCTGTCGAACAGCGTGGTGCCCTGCCGGGCGGACAGCGCGTGCATGCCCGAGCGGGCCAGCCGCTGCCGGTCGTTCTCGCTCAGCGCATCGGCCATGCCGCCGGCCTGGTCCCATGGCCCCCAGGCCAGGGACTGGGCCGGCAGGCCGGCTGCCGCGCGGTGCTGGGCCAGTCCGTCCAGGAAGGCGTTGGCCGCCGCGTAATTGCCCTGCCCGGCGCCGCCCATGACCCCGGCGACCGAGGAGAACAGCACAAAGGAGGTGAGGTTCAGCTCCAAGGTCAGCTCATGCAGGTTCCAGGCCCCGTCCACCTTGGGACGCAGCACCGCGGCCATCCGCTCCGGGGTCAGCGAACCGACCACACCGTCGTCGGTGATACCGGCGGCGTGCACCACCGCGGTCAGCGGATGCTCGGCCGGTACCGCCGCCAGGACCTCGGCCAGCGCCTCCCGGTCCGCGACGTCCACGGCGGCCACCCGCACCGACGCGCCCAGCGCCGCCAGTTCGGCCGTCAGCTCGGCCGCGCCCGGCGATGCCTCGCCGCGGCGGCTGGTCAGCAGCAGCCGGCGCACCCCGCGCTCGGTCACCAGGTGCCGGGCCAGCACCGCGCCCAGCGCGCCGGTGCCACCGGTCACCAGCACCGTGCCATCCGTCTCCGGCGCCTCCGGTGCGACCGGCGTCGCATCGGCGGCGGCCGGCACCCGGGCCAGCCTGGGCACCCGGACCCCATCGCGGCCCACCGCCAGCTGGGGTTCGTCGGCGGCGAGGGCGGCGGTCAGCAGCCCGGCCGGGATGGCTTCCCCGGCCAGATCCAGCAGGACGAACCGGCCCGGGTTCTCCGACTGCGCCGAGCGCACCAGTCCCCATACCGCCGCACCTGCCAGGTCCGACACCCCGTCCCCGGCGTCGGCGGCCACCGCGCCCCGCGTCACCAGTACCAGGCGCGCGGACGCCAACCGCGCATCGGCCAGCCAGGACCGCACCAACTCCAGTGCGGTGACCGCGCTTTGGTGCACCGCTCCGGCCGCGGCGCCGGAACCGGCAACACACGCGAACACCACGTCCGGCACCGGACCGTCCAGCGCGGCCAGGTCCGGGTATGTGGCAAGGCCCTGTCCATCCGGACCGAGGGCCGTACCGACGCCGAACACATCGGCGCCCAGGATTGCCCAGGAGCCGCCCCGCGCATCGGAAGCCCGCCCGGGCAACGGGACCCACTCCAGCCGGAACAGGGACTCCTCGAAACCGCCCCGGGCCGCCGCCAGCTGCCCGGCGCTCACCGGTCGCAGCGACAGCGAGTCCACGCTCGCCACCGGGACGCCCGCGGGATCGGTGACCGTCAGCGACACCGTGTCCGCACCCGTGCCGGAGCGGGACAGCCGCACCCGCACCGCCCGCGCGCCCGCGGCGTGCAGGCTGACCCCAGACCAGGCGAAGGGCAGCCGGGCCTGACCGGTGCCCTCGATCAGGTCCCCCAGCCCGACCGCGTGCAGCGCCGCGTCCAGCAGCGCCGGATGCAGACCGAACTGACCGGCGGCCTCGGCGACATCCTCGTCCAGCGCGACATCGGCGAACACCTCACCGGCACGCACCCACACCGCACGTACGCCCTGGAACGCGGGCCCATAGGTCAGCCCCGCGGCGGCGAACCCGTCGTAGAGGCCCTCGATCGCCACCGGGACCGCGTCCGCCGGCGGCCAGGCCGGGGACATCATGTGCGGCGCCGGACCGGCCGGAGCCAGCCGGCCACTGGCGTGCCGCGTCCACGGCTGCCCCACCGTCCGGGAGTGGATGCTCAGCGAGCGGCGGCCCGAGCCGTCCACCTCGCCGACCGCCAACTGCACCTGTACCGCGCCCCGTTCGGGGAGCAGCAGCGGTGCTTCCAGGGTCAGTTCCTCCAGGCGGCCGCAGTCAACCTGGTCACCGGCCCGGATGGCCAGCTCCACAAAGGCCGTACCGGGCAGCAGCACCGAGCCCAGCACTCCATGGTCGGCGAGCCACGGGTGGGTGTCCAGCGACAACCGACCGGTCAGCAACAGCCCACCGGTGCCGGGGATCTCCACCGCGGCACCCAGCAGCGGGTGGTCCGCCGCGCTCATGCCCGCCAGCTCGACATTGCTCGCCGACACCCCGACTTCCAGCCAGTACCGCTGGTGCTGGAAGGCGTAGGTCGGCAACTCCACCTGGTTGCCGCCCCGGCCCGCGAAGAACTCCGCCCAGTCCACCCGCAGGCCCCGCACATGGGCGGTGGCGACGGCGGCGGTCAGGCTCTCGGCCTCCGGACGGCCGGCGCGCAACAGCGGCACACTCAGCGTGTCGATGTCATCGGGCAGGGACTCCTGGCTCATCGCCGAGAGCACGCCGTCCGGGCCCAGTTCGATGAACGTGGTCACGCCCTGGCCGGCCAACGCGCGTATGCCGTCGGCGAACCGGACGGCCTCGCGGACATGCCGCACCCAGTACTCCGGAGCGCACAACTCCTCGGCGGTGGCGAGCTTGCCGGTGACGTTGGATACGACCGGGATACGCGGCGCCTCGTACGACAGGCTTTCGGCGACCCGGCGGAACTCGGCCAGCATCGGCTCCATACGGGGCGAATGGAACGCATGCGACACCGTCAGGCGCTTGGTCTTACGACCCTGCTCCACAAACCCGGCCGCCAACTCGACAACCGCGTCCTCGTCACCCGAAATCACCACGGACGACGGGCCATTGACGGCGGCGATCGACACCCGGCCCTGGTAGCCGGCCAGCACCTCCAGGACCTCGGCCTCGGTGGCCTGGACAGCCACCATCGCACCACCCTCAGGCAGCGCCTGCATCAGCCGGCCACGCGCCGCCACCAGCACACACGCATCCGCCAACGACCACACACCCGCCACATGAGCAGCGGCCAGCTCACCGATCGAGTGGCCCGCCAGATAATCCGGCGCAATCCCCCACGACTCCACCAGGCGGAACAACGCCACCTCAACCGCGAACAACGCCGCCTGAGCGTAAACCGTCCGGTCGATCAACCCGACCCCGCCGAACACCACCTCACGCAGCGGACGGTCCAACTCGCGGTCGAACTCCGCACACACCGCGTCAAAGGCCTCGGCGAACACCGGGAACGTTTCATACAACTCCCGGCCCATCCCCACCCGCTGCGCACCCTGCCCCGTGAACAAGAACCCAACCCGGCCCTCGCCCGAGGCAGTTCCCTGGATCAGCCCCGGCGCGGACCCGTCCTCGATCAGTGAGGTCAGGCCGGCCAGAAGTTCGTCCCGGCTTGAGGCGACCACCGCGGCCCGGTGTTCCAGGGCTGCCCGGGAGGTCGCCAGGGACAGTGCCACATCGATCGGCTCGAGCTCGGGCTGGTCCAGTACATGGGCACGCAGCCGCTCGGCCTGGGCCCCAAGGGCCTTGCCGGTCTTGCCGGAAAGGACCCAGGGCACCACCGGCGACATCACCGTCACCGGTTCCGGCGCGTCGGCGGGCTCTTCCTGCGGCGCCTGCTCCAGCACCGTGTGCGCATTGGTGCCACTGATGCCGAAGGAGGACACCGCCGCGCGACGCGGACGGCCGGTCTCCGGCCAGTCACGGGCCTCGGTCAGCAACTCCACCGCACCCGCCGACCAGTCCACCTGCGAGGAAGGGGCGTCCACATGCAGGGTCCGCGGCAGTACTCCGTGCCGCATCGCCATCACCATCTTGATCACACCGGCCACACCCGCGGCGGCCTGCGCATGGCCGATGTTGGACTTCACCGACCCCAGCCACAACGGCCGGCCCTCGGGCCGGTCCTGGCCATAGGTGGCCAACAGCGCCTGCGCCTCGATCGGGTCGCCCAGCCGGGTACCCGTACCGTGCGCCTCCACCGCGTCGATATCCGCCGTGGACAAGCCCGCACCGGCCAACGCCTGGCGGATCACCCGCTGTTGAGAGGGGCCGTTGGGCGCCGTCAGACCGTTGGACGCACCGTCCTGGTTGACCGCCGAACCACGCACCACGGCCAGCACCCGGTGGCCATGGCGTCGCGCATCGGACAGGCGCTCCACCAGCAGTACGCCGACGCCCTCGCCCCAGCCGGTGCCGTCCGCCGCGTCGGCGAACGACTTGCACCGGCCGTCCGCGGCGAGACCACGCTGCCGGGAGAACTCCACAAAGGTGCCCGCGGTCGGCATCACCGTCACACCACCCGCCAGCGCCAGCGTGCACTCGCCCGAGCGCAGCGCCTGCACCGCCAGGTGCAGCGCCACCAGCGAGGAGGAGCAGGCGGTGTCCACCGTCACGGCAGGGCCTTCGAGGCCGAAGGTGTAGGCCACCCGGCCGGAGACCACACTGGCCGAGGTGCCGGTCATGGCGTAGCCCTCAACGCCCTCCGCGGCGTTGTCGAAGCCGGCGCCATAGCCCTGGTATCCGGATCCGGCGAATACTCCGGTCCGGCTGCCCTTCAGGGTGGACGGGGCGATGCCGGCGTTCTCGATGGCCTCCCAGGAGGTTTCCAGCAGCAGTCGCTGCTGTGGGTCCATCGCCGTCGCCTCACGCGGCGAGATGCCGAACATTCCGGCGTCGAAGTCCCCCGCCCGGTAGAGGAAGCCGCCCTTGCGGACATAGGCGGTCCCGGGGTGGTCGGGGTCCGGGTCGTAGAGCCCGTCCAGGTCCCAGCCACGGTCGGTGGGGAATTCACCGATGCCGTCGGCGCCGTTGGCCACCAGTCGCCACAGGTCCTCGGGAGAGCTGACGCCGCCCGGGTAGCGGCAGGCCATGCCCACGATGGCGATCGGCTCGTCGGACTGTACGGCGACGACCGTCTCGGGGGCGGCGGCCGCCGCGTCGGTGCCCTGGAGTTCCCGCCCCAGATGCTCGGCCAGTACGGCCGCGGTGGGGAAGTCGTACACCAGGGTCGAGGGGAGGCTCAGGCCGGTGGCGGAGTTCAGCCGGTTACGGAATTCGACCGCGGTCAGCGAGTCGAAGCCGAGCTCCTTGAACGGGCGCTCGGCCGCCACCTCGTTCGGCGACGTGTGTCCCAGCACGCCCGCCACTTCGGTACGTACCAGCTCGGACAGCGCCCGGCCGCGCTCCGCCTCGGACAGGCCGCGCAGTCGGCGTAGCAGTGCCGAGTCCTCGGTGGCCGGGCTGTGCTGCCGTGCTTCGGCGTCCAGCGCCTTCCGGACATCCGGCAGATCGCCGATGAGCGGACGGGGCCGGGCGACGGCGAAGCCGGGCAGGAACTGCTCCCACACCACGTCGGCGATGGCCAGCGCGGCATCGTCGGCATCCATGGCCTGCTGGAGCGCGGCGATGGCCAGTTGCGGGGACAGCGGCAGCAGCCCGCCCCGTCGCAGGTGCGCCTCGCTGACCGCGTTGGCCGCTGCCAGGCCCACCTCCGCCCATGGCCCCCAGGCGAGCGCGGTCGCGGCCTGTCCACGTTCCCGGCGCTGCTGGGCCAGGGCGTCCAGGTAGGCATTGGCCGCGGCATAGGCGCCCTGGCCTCCGCTGCCCCAGATGCCGGAGATGGAGGAGAACAGAATGAACGCGTCCAGCGGCGTGTCGTACAGCAGCTCGTCCAGGTTGCGGGCGCCGGCGACCTTACCGGTCACCACGTCCGCGAATTCCTCGCCGCCCATTTCGGCGAGCGGGGTGAACTGGCCGATACCGGCGGCGTGTACGACCGCCCGCACCGGCTGGTCGGCGGGCAGTTCGGCCAGCAGGCTCGCCAGCGCGTCCCGATCTGCGACATCGCAGGCCGCCACCGTCACCTGGGCACCGAGCCCGGTCAACTCCTCGCATAGTTCCACCGCGCCCTCGGCCGCGATGCCCCGGCGGCTGGTCAGGAGGAGGCGTTCGGCTCCGTTACGGGCCAGCCAGCGGGCGACCTCGGCGCCCAGCGCGCCGGTACCGCCGGTCACCAGCACGGTGCCACGCGGCCGCCACGGGGTCTCGGCCGTCTCCGGCCGGGGAGCGTGGCCGAGCCGTCGGACGAACACGCCCGAGGCGCGCACCGCCAGCTGGTCCTCGTCACCGATCCCGGCCAGCACACCGACCAGCCGCCGCAGCGCGTACTCGTCCACCGTCTCGGGAACGTCAACCAGACCGCCCCAGCGGTCGGGGTGTTCAAGTCCCACCACCCTGCCGAGCCCCCAGGTCTGTGCCTGCGCCACACTCGCCAGCCGGTCGGAGCGGCCCACCGAGACCGCGCCACGGGTCAGACACCACAGCGGTGCCGCGATGTCCGCGTCGCCGAGGGCCCTGACCAGTTCCAGGGTGGACCACAGGCCCGCGGTCACCCCGGGGTGGCGCGACTGGGCGGTCTCGTCCAACGCGAGGAACGACAGCACTCCGGCGACCGGCCCGTCGGTCTCGGACAGCCGTCGGGCCAGCCCCGCACGATCGGTCTCGGCCTCGCCGACGGTCAGGACCACGCTCCGCGCCCCGCGCGCGTTCATCGCGGGCACAACCGCCTCAACCCACTGATGGCTCTGCCGGCCCTCGGGCACCACCACGATCCAGGTTCCGGACAGCGCGGCGGCGGCAGCCTCCGGCACCGGCTTCCAAGTGATCCGGTAGCGCCAGGAGTCCACGACCGACTGGGTACGGTGCCGCTTGCGCCAGGCGGACAGCACCGGCAGTACCGCGCTCAGCGAGTCCCGCTCGGCCGCGTCGATCTGCAGGGTCCCGGCGACGGTGGCCACATCGGCCCGCTCGACGGCGTCCCAGAAGGCGGCATCTACCGGATCCACCCGGTCGACGACTCCGGCCGCCTCCAATGCCGTCCAATACCGCTGCCGTTGGAAGGCATAGGTCGGCAGCTCCACCGACCGGGCGCCCCGGCCCGCGAAGACCTGTGCCCAGTCAACGGGAATGCCCCGGACGTGGGCCCGGGTGACCGCGGTGGTGAGGGTATGAGCCTCGGGCCGGTCGGCACGAAGTACGGGCACGAACACGGCCTCGGGCAGCGACTCCTGGCCCATGGCGGAGAGCACCCCGTCCGGGCCCAGCTCGATCAGCGTCCCAACGCCATGGGCGGCCAACATGCCTATTCCGTCGGCGAATCGGACCGCCTCCCGGACATGCCGCACCCAGTACTCCGGAGCACACACCTCCTCGGCGGTGGCGAGCTTGCCGGTGACGTTCGATACGACCGGGATACGCGGCGCCTGATACGACAGGCTCTCGGCGACCCGACGGAACTCGTCCAGCATCGGCTCCATACGCGGCGAATGGAACGCATGCGAGACCGTCAGCCGCTTCGTCTTACGACCCTGCTGCTCAAAACCCGACGCGATCTCCACGACCACGTCGTCATCACCCGAAATCACCACGGACGACGGGCCATTGACGGCGGCGATCGACACCGCGCCCTCGCGCCCGGCAAGCGCCGCGACAACCTCGGCCTCGGTGGCCTGTACCGCAACCATCGCGCCGCCCTCGGGCAGCGCCTGCATCAGACGGCCACGCGCCGCCACCAACGCACACGCATCAGCCAGCGACCACACACCCGCCACATACGCGGCCGACAACTCACCGATGGAATGACCCGCCAGATAATCCGGCCTAATCCCCCACGACTCCACCAGGCGGAACAACGCCACCTCAACCGCGAACAACGCCGCCTGAGCGTAAACAGTCCGGTCGATCAACTCCGCCTCGCCGAACACCACCTCACGCAACGGACGGTCCAACTCGCGGTCGAACTCCGCACACACCGCGTCAAACGCCTCGGCGAACACCGGGAACGCCGCATACAACTCCCGGCCCATCCCCACCCGCTGCGCACCCTGCCCCGTGAACAGGAAGGCGACCCGACCACCGTCGGATATCGAGCCTCGCGCCAGCCTCGGCGTGTTCCGGCCCTCGGCCAGTTCCGTCAGTGCGGCGAGGAAATCGTCCCGGTTGGTCGCGACCAGACCGGCCCGGTGTTCCAGCGCCGCCCGTGAGGTGGCCAACGCATGGCCCACATCGACGAGTTCGTCCTCAGGGTGTGTCTCCAGCCACTCCGTCAGCCGCTGTGCCTGTGCGCGCAGGGCGGCCTCGGTCCGGCCGGACAGTACCCAGGGGATCACCGGCGAGGTCACCACGGGTGCGACCGGTGCGGTCGTCGCGGCGTCCGGTGCCTGCTCGATGATGGTGTGCGCATTGGTGCCACTGATGCCGAAGGAGGACACCGCCGCGCGACGCGGACGGCCGGTCTCCGGCCAGTCACGGGCCTCGGTCAGCAACTCCACCGCACCCGCCGACCAGTCCACCTGCGAGGAAGGCGCGTCCACATGGAGAGTCCGTGGCAGCATGCCGTGCCGCAGCGCCATCACCATCTTGATGACACCGGCCACGCCCGAAGCGGCTTGGGTGTGCCCGATGTTGGACTTGATGGAACCCAGCCACAACGGCCGGTCCTCGGGCCGGTCCTGGCCATAGGTGGCCAGCAGCGCCTGCGCCTCGATCGGATCGCCCAGCCGCGTGCCGGTGCCATGCGCCTCCACCACATCGACGTCCGCCGTGGACAGTCCGGCGCTGTCCAACGCCCGCCGGATCACCCGCTGCTGGGCCGGACCATTGGGGGCGCTCAGCCCGTTGCTCGCACCATCCTGGTTGACGGCGCTGCCGCGTACCACCGCCAGTACCCGGTGGCCGTTGCGCTGGGCGTCCGAGAGCCGCTCCACCAGGAGCATGCCGACGCCCTCGCCCCAGCCGGTGCCGTCCGCCGCGTCGGCGAACGACTTGCACCGGCCGTCCGCGGCGAGACCACGCTGCCGGGAGAACTCCACAAAGCTGCCGGCGGTCGGCATCACCGCGACGCCACCGACCAGTGCCAGCGAGCACTCCCCCGACCGCAGCGCCTGCGCGGCCAGATGCAGTGCCACCAGGGAGGAGGAGCAGGCCGTGTCCACGGTCACCGCGGGGCCTTCCAGCCCGAGGGCGTAGGCGATCCGGCCGGAGGCGACGCTGGTCGAGATGTCGGTGAGCGAGTACTCGGCCGAGTCGTCGCCCTGGCGGCCGCCGATGCCGTACCCCTGGTAGCTGGAGCCGACGAATACGCCGCCCTGACTGCCCTTGAGCGAGGTCGGGTCGATGCCCGCCCGTTCCACGGCCTCCCAGGAGGCTTCCAGCAGCAGCCGCTGCTGGGGGTCCATCGCCGCCGCCTCGCGCGGCGAGATGCCGAACATTCCGGGGTCGAAGTCCCCGGCGTCATAGAGGAAGCCGCCCTCGCGGGCGTATGAGGTCCCGGGGTGTTCGGGGTCCGGGTGGTACACCGCGTCCAGGTCCCAGCCACGGTCGGTGGGGAACTCCCCGATGCCGTCCAGGCCGGCGGCCACCAGCCGCCACAGGTCCTCGGGAGAGCTGACACCGCCCGGGTAGCGGCAGGCCATGCCCACGATGGCGATCGGCTCATCGGTGTGCGCGGCGGTCGCGGGCAGAGCGGTGTGTACCTGGTCCGCGCGGCCGAGCAGCTCATCGTGGATGTGCGCGGCCAGCACGGTGGGGGTCGGATGGTCGAAGACCAGGGTGGCGGAGAGCCGCAGCCCGGTGTGGGTGTTCAGCCGGTTGCGGAGTTCCACCGCGGTCAGCGAGTCAAAGCCGAGCTCCCGGAAGGCGCGCCCCTGATCCACCGCGTCCGCCGAGGCATGGCCCAGGACGCCGGCCGTCTCGGTGCGCACCAAGTCCAGCAGCAGGCGGCGCTGTTCGGCCTCGGGGAGCGCGGTCAGGCGCCGCAGCAGGTCCGAGTCGTCGTCTTCCGGTGCGACATCCGTGACCACGGCACCGCGGACCTCGGGCAGGTCACCGAGGAGGGGGCTGGGGCGTACTGCGGTGAAGCCGGTCAGGAAGCGGTCCCAGTGGACATCGGCGACGGCCACCGCCAGGTCACCGTGCTCGACGGCCTGGCGCAGCGCGGCGACGCCCAGTTCGGGGTCGAGCGCGGGCAGGCCGCGGCGGCGCAGATGGTCCTCGGCCCCTCCCTCGGCCATGCCACCGCCGCTCCATGGACCCCAGGCCACCGAGGTGGCGTTGAGGCCGCGGTCCCGGCGCTGCTCGGCGAGGGCGTCCAGGTAGGCGTTGGCGGCCGCATAGGCGCCGTTGCCACCACTGCCCCAGACGGCGGAGATGGAGGAGTACAGGACAAAGGCGTCCAGTGGTGTATCACCGAGCAGTTCGTCCAGGTTGCGGGCACCGGCCACCTTGGCACGCAGCACATCGGCGAGCTCGGCCAGGTCGGTGTCGGCGACCTGGGTGAACTGGCCGGCGCCCGCGGCGTGCACCACCGCGCTGAGCGGCAGCTCGGCGGGCACCGCGGCGAGCAGCCGCGCCAGCGCGTCGCGGTCGGCCACATCGCAGGCCGCCACGGTCACCGCCGCGCCGAGCTCGGTCAGCTCCTGGCGCAGTTCCTCCGCGCCGGCCGCGGCGAGTCCCCGGCGGCTGGTGAGGATCAGGTGTTCGGCGCCGTTGCGGGCGAGCCAGCGGGCGAAGTGCGCGCCCAGCGCCCCGGTACCGCCGGTCACCAGTACGGTGCCGCGCGGCCGCCATGGGGTGACGGCCGACTCGGAGCGGGGGGCGCGGGCCAGCCGTCGGACGAACACGCCCGAGGCGCGCACCGCGACCTGGTCCTCGGTGCCGTGCTCGGCCAGTATCCGCAGCACCCGGGTCAGCGACCGCTCGTCCAGTGCTTCGGGCAGGTCGAGCAGGCCGCCCCAGCGGTCGGGGTGTTCCAGGGCCACCACCCGGCCGAGTCCCCACGTCTGGGCCTGTGCCGGGCCGGCCGGCCGGTCGGCCCGGCCCACCGACACCGCGCCCTGGGTCAGGCACCACAGTGGCGCCGTGATCTCGGCGGCGCCGAGGGCCCGTACCAGCTCCATCGTGGCCGCCAGGCCGGAGGCGACCTCGGGGTGCTCCGGGTGCGGGGTTTCGTCCAGTGCCAGGAAGGACAACACACCGGTGACCGAAGGGGTTTCGGCGGCCATCGCGCGCAGGTGCGGGAGCAGCGAGGTGACGGTGCAGTCGGCCATGGCGACCTCGACCGGTATCGGCTCGGCGCCGGAGACACTCAGTGCGTCCAGGACCGCGGCGGCCACCTCGGGCCGGTCCTGCGGCAGCAGCACGATCCAACTTCCCGCGAGCTGTACCGGTTCGGTGGCGTGCGTCACCGGCTTCCAGACGATGCGGTAGCGCCAGGAGTCCACCACGGACTGAGTGCGATGCCGCTGCCGCCAGGAGGACAGCACCGGCAGCATGGCGCTCAGCGAGGACCGCTCTTCCTCACCGACCTCCAGTGCATCGGCGAACGCCGCCACATCGGCACGCTCCACGGCATCCCAGAACGCGGCGTCCGCAAGGTCGGCCGTGCCCGTCTCCACGGTGGCTTCGGGCCAGTAACGGGCGCGTTGGAAGGCGTAGGTGGGCAAATCGACCTGTACCGCTCCGCGCCCGGCGAACAGCCGCGTCCAGTCCACCTGGACGCCCTGTGTGTGGGCCTGCGCGACGGCGGCGGTCAGGGTGAACGCCTCGGCGCGGTCGGTGCGCAGGACCGGTACGAACAGCGCGTCGGCGCTGTCCTGTCCCATGGCGGAGAGCACGCCGTCCGGGCCCAGTTCGATGAACGTGGTCACACCCTGGTCGGCCAAGGTGCGGATGCCGTCGGCGAATCGGACGGCCTCGCGGACATGCCGCACCCAGTACTCGGGAGCGCACAACTCCTCGGCGGTGGCGAGCTTGCCGGTGACGTTGGATACGACCGGGATACGTGGCGCCTGGTACGACAGGCTCTCGGCGACCCGACGGAAGTCGGCCAGCATCGGCTCCATACGCGGCGAATGGAACGCATGCGAGACTGTCAGCCGCTTCGTCTTACGACCCTCGGCCCGGAAACCCTCCGCGATCTCCACGACCGCGTCCTCGTCACCCGAAATCACCACGGACGACGGACCGTTGACCGCAGCAACCGACACCCGGTCCTCGTAGGCGTCCAGCGCCTGGAGAGCTTCTGCCTCCGTTGCCTGGACGGCGACCATCGCACCACCGGCCGGCAGCGCCTGCATCAGACGGCCACGCGCCGCCACCAGCACACACGCATCCGCCAGCGACCACACTCCCGCCACATGCGCAGCGGCCAACTCGCCGATCGAGTGGCCGAGGAGCGCCTGCGGCCGGACGCCCCAGGACTCCAGGAGCCGGTAGAGGGCCACCTCCAGGGCGAACAGCGCCGCCTGGGTGAACTCCGTGCGGTTGAGCGGGTCCTGGCCGTCCCCGGCGAACACCACCTCGCGCAGTGGCCGGTCCAAGGTGCCGTCGAACTCCGCGCACACCGCGTCGAAGGCGGCGGCGAACACCGGGAACGCCGTGTACAACTCCCGTCCCATACCGGCCCGCTGGGCGCCCTGGCCGGTGAACAGGAAGGCGGCCCGGCCGTCTTCGGTGGCCACGCCCTGGAACAGGCCCGGCGCCCCCTGGCCTTCGGCCAACGCCGCCAGTCCGGCGAGGAGTTCGTCCCGCCCCCCGCCGACCACGGCGGCCCGGTGTTCCATGGCCGTGCGCGAGGCGGCCAGGGACAATCCCACGCTTGCGGGGTTCGGCCCCGGCGTGTCCAGCAGATGGGCGCGCAGCCGCCGCGCCTGCGCCCTCAGCGCGTCTTCGGTCCTGCCGGACAGCACCCATGGCACCACCGGTGTCCCCACCGTCACCGGCGCCGCCTCGGAAGCGGGCTCGTCCTGCGCCTGCTCAAGCACCACATGGGCGTTGGTGCCGCTGATGCCGAACGAGGACACCGCCGCCCGGCGCGGACGATCCGACGCCGGCCACTGACGGGCCTTGGTCAACAGTTCCATCCTGCCCGCCGACCAGTCCACCTGTGGTGTGGGCTCATCGATGTGCAGGGTCTGCGGCAGTACTCCGTGCCGCATCGCCATCACCATCTTGATCACACCGGCCACGCCCGCGGCACCCTGGGTGTGACCGATGTTGGACTTCACCGAGCCCAGCCACACCGGCCGGTCCTCGGGCCGGTCCTGGCCATAGGTGGCCTGCAGTGCCTGCGCCTCGATCGGGTCGCCCAGCTTGGTGCCGGTGCCATGCGCCTCCACCGCGTCGATGTCGGAGGCGGTGAGCCGGGCGTTGGCCAACGCCTGCCGGATCACCCGCTGTTGAGAGGGGCCGTTGGGGGCCGTCAGACCGTTGGACGCACCGTCCTGGTTGACCGCCGAGCCGCGCACCACGGCCAGCACCTGATGGCCGTTGCGCCGGGCGTCGGAGAGCCGCTCCAGCAGCAGCATGCCGACGCCCTCGGCCATGCCCATACCGTCCGCGGCGGCGGCGAACGCCTTGGACCGGCCGTCCGCCGCGACACCGCGCTGCCGGGAGAACTCCACCAGCCCACCGGGGGTTGCCATGACCGTCACACCGCCCGCCAGGGCGAGCGAGCATTCGCCCTTCCGCAGCGCGTGGGCGGCCAGATGGAGGGCCACCAGCGAGGACGAGCACGCCGTGTCCACGGTGACCGCCGGGCCTTCCAGGCCGAGGGTGTAGGCGACCCGGCCGGAGAGCACACTGCCCGAAGTGCCGGTGCCCACATAGCCTTCTGCCTCGCCGGGCGCCGTCCCGAAGAGTGCCGCATAGTCCTGGCTGCTGATTCCGGCGAATACGGCGGTCTGGCTGCCCTTGAGTGCGGCGGGGTCGATTCCCGCCCGTTCGATGACCTCCCAGGAGGTTTCCAGCAGCAGCCGCTGCTGCGGGTCCATCGCCAGCGCCTCACGCGGGCTGATCCCAAAGAATCCGGCATCGAACTCCCCTGCGTCGTGCAGGAATCCGCCGCTGCGGACATAGGACTTGCCCGAGGCGTCCGGGTCCGGGTCGTAGAGGCCGTCCAGATCCCAGCCGCGGTCCGCGGGCAGCGGGGTGATGGCGTCCGAGCCGGTGACGAGGAGTCGCCACAGCTCCTCCGGGGAGCTGATGCCCCCGGGGAAGCGGCAGCTCATCGCCACGATCGCGATCGGCTCCTGCTCCTTGTCGGTGGCCTCGCGCAGCCGGTCGTGCGCCTCGTCGAGCTCGGCGGTCACTCGCCGGAGGTATGCGCGAAGCTTGTCTTCATTCGCCATGGGAGCAGCATCCATTCGCACTTGCAGGGAACTGGGCGGGCACGTCGCGGGGTGGGATATGGCCGGGCACGTGGTCAGCCTTTTCCGAATTTCTTGTCGATGTAGTCGAAGATGTCGTCGTCGGTGGCCGAGTCGAGTTCATACGGGGCGGCTTCGCCCCGCGCCTCGGCACGGGTGTCGCTCCACGTCGAGAGCAGGGTTCGCAGACGCTCCGTGATGCTGTCCAGGGCGGCCTCGTCCAGGGCCGTCCCGGCGAGTACGTCCGGGGTCATGGCGGAGAACGCGGATTCGAGCTTGCCGATGTCCTCCAGCAGCGGGACGGCCGGTGCCGAGGGCGCCGGGGCCAGTTCCGCGAGCAGGTAGCGGGCCAGGGCGGTCGGGGTGGGGAAGTCGAACACCAAGGTGGCCGGCAGCCGTTGACCGGTGGCCGCGTTCAGCCGGTTCCGCAGGTCAACCGCGGTCAGCGAGTCGAAGCCGGACTCCTTGAAGGTCTGTCGCGGGCCGACCGCCTCCGGTCCGGCATAGCCGAGCACGGTGGCGACATGGGTCCGTACCAGGTCCAGGAGCAGGCGTTCCCGCTCCTCCTCCGACAGCCCCTCGAGGCGGCCTTGCAGGGTGCCGGTGGTCTCCGAGGCCTGCTCGGGCCGCGGCCGGGCGGCGCCTCGGACCAGGTCGCGCAGGACCACGGGCACCGGGACTCCGGCGGCCCGGGCCTGCATCTGCAGGGCCCCCAGTTCCAGCCGGGCCGGTACCAGCACCGCTTCGGCCCGCCGGAAGGCGGCGTCGAACAGGGCCAGGCCGAACTCCGCCGGCATCGGCCGAACTCCGCCGCGTGCCATGCGGGTACGGTCCACGTCCTCCAGCCGGCCGCCCATGCCCGTGCTCTCCGCCCACAGCCCCCAGGCCAGCGACAGCGCGGGCAGCCCCTGGGCCCGGCGGTGCCGGGCGAAGGCGTCCAGGAAGGCGTTGGCCGCGGCGTAGTTGCCCACACCGGGGCTGCCGAAGAGCCCGGAGAAGGAGGAGTAGAGCACAAACGCCGTCAGATCCAGGGACCGGGTCAGCTCGTGCAGGTTGAGCACCGCGTCAACCTTCGGGCGCAGCACCCGGTCCAGCCCGTCCGGGGTCAGCGAGCCGATCACGCCGTCCGCGGTCACCCCCGCCGTGTGGATCACGGCGGTCAGCGGGTGTGCGGCGGGGATCTCGGCCAGCAGGCGCTTCAGTGCGTCGCGGTCGGTCATATCGCAGGCCGCCACGGTCACCTGGGCGCCCAGTCCGGCGAGTTCGGCGCGGAGTTCGGGCATGCCATCGCCCGCCGGGCCGCGGCGGCTGGCCAGTACCAGGTGCCGTACCTCGTGTTCGGTCACCAGGTGGCGGGCCAGCAGCATGGCGAGACCGCCGGTGGCGCCGGTGATCAGTACGGTGCCCTGCGGGTCGAGCCGCCTGGGCGCGGCGGCCTCGGCCGGTCCTCCGGGTTCAACGGCGCCCGCCCGGGTCAGCCGGGGCACCCGCACCCGCCCGGCACGCAGGGCGAGTTGCACCTCGTCCAGGGCCGGGTCGAGGGACGAGCCGATGGCGCGCGGCAGTTCCCGGTACGAGTCCTGGTGGCCGTCGAGGTCCACCAGCAGGAACCGGTCGGGGTTCTCCGACTGCGCCGAGCGCACCAGGCCCCACACCGGGGCGCTCGCCAGGTCCGGCACATCCTCCGCCGGGTGGGTGGACACCGCTCCGCGGGTCAGCACCACCAGCCGGGACGCGGCGGAACGCTCGTCGGCCAGCCAGCCCTGGAGCAGTCCGAGCACCTGGTGGGCGGTGGCCCGGGCCGTCTCCGCCGGGTCCACGGTGGCGGGGCGGGGCAGGCAGGGCGCGATGACCACCGGCGGGAGCGGTGTGCCGCCCTCGCTCGCCGCGAGCAGGGCGGCCAGGTCGGGGTAGGTCACGGTGCCGGGCGTGGCGAGGGCGGCGGTCAGCTCGGGGTCGGACTCGCCCAGCAGCGCCCAGGCACCGGTGGCCGGCGTGGGTCCGGTGGCCGGCGGCAGCGCCTTCCAGTCGAGCCGGAACATCGAGTCGCCGGTTCCGGCGGCGGGGAGCTGGGCCGGGGAGACCGGTCGCGAGACCACCGCGTCAACCTCGGCCACCGGGGCCCCGGTGGCGTCCGCCACGGTCACCGACAGCGCGTCCGCGCCTGCCGAGCCGAGCGTGACGCGCAGCACGGTGGCCGCCCCCGGCGCGTACACCCGGATGCCGCGCCAGGAGAACGGACGGGTCGCCCGGGTCTCGCCGGCCGGGTCGCCCATCAGGGCATCGGCGGCGGCCGCCTGCAAGGCGCCGTCGAGCAGCGCCGGGTGCAGGGTGAAACCGTCGGCCGGTACCCCGTCGGGCAGCTGGACCTCGGCGAAGATCTCGGTGCCGTCCGCCGTGTCGGGGCCGGCTGCCGTGGTGCTCCGCCGCCAGACGGACCGCAGGCCCTGGAAAGCCGGTCCGTACACCACGCCGGTCTCGGCCAGCCGCTCATGGAAGCCGTCGATGGCCACCGGTTCGGCCCCGGCGGGCGGCCAGGCGGTGATCGCGCCCGCCGGCCGTGCCTCGGCGGCCGCGGTCAGCGAGCCCTCGGCGTGCCGGGTCCAGGGTGCGTCGGGCTCGGCGCCGTCCGGCCGGGAGTACAGGCTCAGTGCGCGGTGCCCGGACTCGTCCGGGCCGGCGACCGCGAGCCGTAGCACCACCGCGCCCTGTTCGGGCACCACCAGGGGTGTCTCCAGGGTGAGTTCTTCCACTTGCTCACAGCCGGCCTGCCGGCCGGCCCGCAGCGCCAGCTCCACAAACGCCGTGCCGGGCAGCAGCGCCGAGCCCATCACCAGATGGTCCGCCAGCCAGGGGTGCGTCGCGAGCGAGAGGCGCCCGGTGAAGACCAGGCCATCGGAATCGGGCAGTTCGAGCGCGGCGCCCAGCAGCGGGTGGCCGGTGGCGCCGAGGCCGAGGCCGGCCACATCGCCCACCGGCGCGGCGGCCTGGGGCCAGTACCGCTGTCCCTGGAACGGATAGGTCGGCAGCTCCACCCGGCGGGCGGGGCGGCCGGCGAACACCGTGTTCCAGTCCGGTGTCGCGCCCTGTATCTGGGCCTCGGCCAGCGACCGCAGGAAGCGGTCGGTGCCGCCCTCGTCGCGCCGCAGCGAACCGACCGCCCGGGCATCGCTGCCCAGCTCGTCGAAGGTCTCCTGCAGTCCGATGGTGAGCACCGGGTGCGCGCTGGCCTCGACGAAGAGGCGGAAGTCCTGCTCCAGCAGGCGCCGGGTGGCCCGGTCGAGGCGGACCGGCCGGCGCAGGTTGGTGTACCAGTACTCGGCGTCGAGCTGCTCGGTGTCCAGCCAGTCGCCGGTGACCGTCGAGATGAAGGGGACCTCCGCCGGGCGCGGGGTGATCGGCCCCAGCTCCCGGAGCAGCTCCTCGCGCAGGGATTCCACCTGGGCGGAGTGGGAGGCGTAGTCCACCGGGATCCTGCGGCACCGGATCTCCTCGGCCGCGCAGCCGGTCATCAGCTCGTCCAGGGCCTCGGGTTCGCCCGAGACCACCACCGACCCGGGGCCATTCACCGCGGCGACCGAGAGGCGGCCGCCGAAGGGCTCCAGGCGTTCGGTCAGCTCGTCCACCGGCAGTGCCACCGACACCATGCCGCCGCGGCCGGACAGCGCGCCGAGCGCCTTGCTGCGCAGCGCGACCACCCGCGCCGCGTCCGGCAGCGACAGGGCGCCGGCCACACAGGCGGCGGCTATCTCGCCCTGGGAATGTCCCACCACCGCCGCCGGATGGATGGCGTACGCGCGCCACAGCTCGGCCAGCGAGACCATGACGGCGAACAGCAGCGGCTGTACGACGTCCACCCGCTCCAGTGGCGGCGCGCCGGGCGTGCCGCGCAGCACCTCCTCCGGTGACCAGTCCACATAACCGCCGAGGGCCCGGGAGCATTCGGCGAACCGCCGCGCGAACACCGGGGAGGCGTCGAGGAGTTCGGCCGCCATGCCGGCCCACTGGGAGCCCTGGCCGGGGAAGACGAAGACGGTACGGCCGGTGGACTCGACGGTCGTTTCGAGCACATCGGGATCGCTGTGGCCCTGTGCCAGCGCGGACAGGGCCCGTTGGAAGCCGGCCCGGTCGGCGGCGAGCAGCACGGCCCGGTGGGGGAACGCGGCGCGGGAGGTGGCCAGGGCGTACCCGATGTCGGCAGGGTCGGCCTCCGGATGGGCGTCCAGGTGGGCGCGCAGCCGGCCGGCCTGCTCGCGCAGTGCGTCGGGGCTCTTCGCCGACACCGGCCAGGGCAGCAGCGTGCCCTCGGCCGTGACGGGCACGGCGGGCTGTACGTCCGCCGGGGCCGGGTCCGGTGCCTGTTCCACGATCACATGGGCGTTGGTGCCGCTCATGCCGAAGGCGGACACACCGGCCCGGCGCGGCCGGCCGGTGTCCGGCCAGGCGGTGTCCTCGGTCAGCAGCCGCACCGTGCCGGTGGACCAGTCGATATGCGGTGAGGGCTCGTCCACATGCAGGGTCCGCGGCAGTTCGCCATGGTGCATGGCCATCACCATCTTGATCACACCGGCCACGCCCGCGGCGGCCTGGGTGTGGCCGATGTTCGACTTCACCGACCCCAGCCACAGCGGCTGCCCGGGGTCACGGTCCTGGCCGTAGGTGGCCAGCAGCGCCTGGGCCTCGATCGGATCGCCGAGGCTGGTGCCGGTGCCATGTGCCTCCACCGCGTCAATATCGGAGGCGGTGAGCCGGGCGTTGGCCAGGGCCTGCCGGATGACCCGCTGCTGGGAGGGGCCGTTGGGCGCGGTGAGGCCGTTGGAGGCGCCGTCCTGGTTGATGGCGCTGCCACGCAGCACCGCGAGCACCGGGTGGCCATGGCGCTCGGCGTCGGAGAGCCGCTCCACCAGCAGCAGGCCGACGCCCTCGCCCCAGCCGGTGCCGTCCGCGGCGGCCGCGAAGGGCTTGCAGCGCCCGTCCGGGGCCAGCCCGCGCTGCCGGGAGAACTCGGTGAAGGGGCCGGGGGTGGTCATCACCGTCACCCCGCCGGCCAGCGCCATGGAGCACTCGCCCTGGCGCAGTGCCTGGGCCGCCAGGTGGAGGGCCACCAGCGAGGAGGAGCAGGCGGTGTCCACGGTGACCGTGGGGCCCTCCAGACCGAAGGTGTAGGCGAGCCGTCCGGACACCACGCTGGCCGCGCTGCCGGTGGCCAGGTATCCGCCGACGTCCTCGGCGGAGTGCAGCAGCAGGGTGCCGTAGTCCTGGCCGTTGGATCCGATATAGACGCCGGTCCGGCTGCCGCGGAGGGCGTCCGGGTCGATGCCGGCCCGCTCGAACGCCTCCCATGAGGTCTCCAGCAGCAACCGCTGCTGCGGGTCCATGGCCAGTGCTTCCCGGGGGCTGATGCCGAAGAACGCGGCGTCGAAGTGGGCGGCGTCCGCCAGGAATCCGCCCTCGCGCACATAGCTGGTGCCCGGCTGGTCCGGATCGGGGTCGTACAGCTTCGCCAGATCCCAGCCACGGTCGGTGGGGAACTCCCCGATGGCGTCGACTCCGTCGCGCAGTTGCTGCCACAGCTGCTCGGGGGATCGCACCCCGCCGGCGAAGCGGCAGCTCATCGCCACGATCGCCAGCGGCTCGTCGTGCGGCACCGCGGCGGCCGGCTCCCCCTCGGGGGTTCCGGTCTCGCCGAGGAGTTCCGCGGCCAGCTGCCGGGCCAGCTCACGGGGGGTGGGGTAGTCGAAGACCACGGTCGCGGGCAGGGCCAAGCCGGTGGTGGCGGCCAGCGCGTTGCGCAGCTCCAGCGCAGTCAGTGAGTCAAAGCCCAGCTCGCGGAAGGCGGTCCGGACCGGCACTGCGTCCGGGGCACCATGCCCTAGTACGGTCGCCACCTGCTCCAGCACCAACTCCTGTACCAGGCGCAGCCGTTCGTCCCCGGGCAGCCCGGTCAGGCGTCGCACCAGCTCGGCCGCGCCGCCGGTCGCGGCGGCGTCGGCCGCACCGGCTCCGGCCTGTGCCTGAGCGATGTGCTGGAGCTCGGGGAGGCCGGCCAGCAGCCTGTGCTGCCGGGCGCTCGCGGCGGGGGCGAAACGTGCCCAGTCCACATCGGCGATGACGACCTGCGCCAGGTCCTGCTGCCAGGACCGCTCCAGTGCGCCGAGCGCCGCTTCCGGGTCCATCGCGGACACGCCGCCGCGCGCCAGGCGGTGCGCGGTCTCCTCGGTCTCCGCCATCCCGGCGTCGGCCCAGGCGCCCCAGGCGATGGAGAGCGCGGGCAGGCCATCGGCCCGCCGCTGCTCCGCGAGAGCGTCCAGATAGGCGTTGGCTGCCGCGTAGTTGGCCTGGCCGGCGCTGCCGACCACTCCGGCGATCGAGGAGAACAGCACAAACGCCGACAGCTCCAGGTCCCGGGTCTGCTCATGCAGGTGCCGGGCGCCCTCGGCCTTGGCGCGCAGCACGGCCTCGAACCGGTCGGGGGTCAGTCCGTCCAGCACACCGTCGTCCAGCACCCCCGCCGTGTGCACCACGGCGGTCAGCGGCCGCTCGGCCGGGATGGCCGCCAGCACCGCCGCCAGCGCCCGCGGGTCGGCCACATCGCAGGCGGCCAGGGTGACCTCGGCGCCGAGCGCGGTCAGCTCGTCGCGGAGCTGGGCCGCGCCCTCGGCCGCCGGGCCCCGGCGGCTGGTCAGCACCAGGTGCTCCGCCCCATGACGGACCAGCCACCGCGCGACCCTGGCTCCCAGTGCGCCGGTACCGCCGGTCACCAGTACCGAGCCGGACAGCTGCGGCGCCGCGCTCGTCCCGGCCGGCCGGGGCGCCCGGATCAGGCGGCGTACGAAGACGCCCGAGGGCCGCAGGGCCAGTTCGCTCTCCTCGCCCGTGCCCGCGAGCACGCCCGCCAGGCGCGCCGCGGCCCGCTCGTCCATGGTCTCGGGGAGGTCGATCAGCCCGCCCCAGCGGTCCGGGTGCTCCAGGGCCACGACACGGCCGAGGCCCCAGATCAGGGCCTGCTCCGGGGCGGCCGGCCGGTCCGAGCGGCCCACCGACACCGCGCCCCGCGTCAGGCACCACAGCGGTGCCGTGATCCGGGCGTCGCCCAGTGCCTGCACCAGCTCCATCGTGCGCAGCGCACCCTGCCGGCCGTCCGGGGCGAGCAGCGACAGCACGCCGGCGACCGGCCCGTCGATGCCGGCCAGCCGCTCGGCCAGTTCGCTACGACCGCCCTGCCCCGCCTCGACCGGCACCGTCCGGGCGCCGTGCGCGCCCAGCGCGTCCGCCGTCGCGGTGGCCCACTCCGGACCGGCCTGGCCCTGCGGGGCCACCACCAGCCATCGGCCGGACAACACCGGGGCGGTGTTCTCCGTCGAGGGCTGCCAGTCGGTCCGGTAGCGCCAGGAGTCCGCCATGGACCGGGTACGGTGCCGCTGCCGCCAGGAGGACAGGGCAGGCAGCACCGCACTCAGCGGGGCCCGCTGCTCCTCGCCGACCTCCAGAGCGCCGGCCACCGCCGCCACATCGGCGCGCTCGACCGCGTCCCAGAACTCGGTGTCCGCCGGATCCGCCGAAAGTGCCGGCGCCGCGTCCACCGGCGCCTGCGGCCAGTACCGCTGGTGCTGGAAGGCATAGGTGGGCAGCTCCGTCAGGGAGGCGCTCCGGCCGGCGAAGAACCGCGCCCAGTCCACCGGCACACCATGGGTGTAGGCGCCGGACAGCGCGGTGATCAGGGTCTGTGCCTCCGTACGGCCGTCCCGCAGTACGGGTACACACAGCATCTCGGCGCCATCGGCCAACGCGTCCTGCCCGGACGGCCGTTGGGCCAGCGTCTCCTGGGCCATCGCGGACAGCACTCCGTCCGGGCCCAGCTCGATCAGTGTGGTCACGCCCTGTCCGGCCAGCGCCCGCACCCCGTCGGCGAACCGGACCGGCTGCCGCACCTGGCGTACCCAGTACTCGGCCGAGCACAGCTCCTCGGCCGTGGCCGGCTCACCCGTCACATTCGAGATCAGGGCGATCTGCGGCGGTTGGAACGCCAACTGGGTGGCCACCTCGCGGAATTCGGCCAGCATCGGCTCCATGCGCGGTGAGTGGAAGGCGTGGGAGACCGTCAGCCGCTTGGTCTTGCGGCCCTGCTCCGCGAACCGGGACGCGATCTCCACGACCAGGTCCTCGTCGCCCGAAATCACCACCGAGGCCGGCCCGTTGACCGCGGCGACCGACACCCGCTCGGTATGTCCCGCCAGAGCCGCCGTCACCTCGGCCTCGGTCGCCTGTACGGCCGCCATCGCGCCACCGGCGGGCAGCGCCTGCATCAGCCGGCCACGAGCCGCCACCAGCGCACAGGCGTCGTCCAGGGTCAGCACGCCCGCCACATGAGCGGCCGACAGCTCGCCGATCGAATGGCCCGCCAGCCAGTCCGGGGTCACCCCCCAGGACTCGACCAGCCGGTACAGCGCCACCTCCAGCGCGAACAGGGCCGCCTGGGTGTACATGGTCCGGTCGAGGGCCGTCGCGTCCTCGAACACCACCTCCCGCAGTGACCGGTCCAGCCGCCCCTGGAAGCGCTCGCACACCTCGTCGAGGGCCTCTGCGAACACCGGGAACGCCGCATACAGTTCGCGGCCCATGCCCACCCGCTGCGCACCCTGCCCGGTGAACAGGAAGCCGACCCGGCCCCGGCCGGCGGCCACGCCGCGCACCAGGCCGGGCGCACCCCGTCCGGCGGCCAGCGCGGCCAGCCCGGCGAGCAGTCCCTCACGGTCCGCGGCGACGATCGCCGCCCGGTGCTCCAGCATCGTCCGGGACACCGCCAGGGACAGACCGACGTCGGCGGGGTCGGCCTCCGGCACTGCCCGCAGATGGGCATACAGCCGCTGTGCCTGCGCGGTCAGCGCCGCCTCGGTCCGGCCCGAGAGCAGCCACGGCAGCTCCGGGGCGGCCGTGCCGGTCCGGGCCGGTGCGGGGGCCTCTTCCACGGCGGCCTCGTCCACGGGAGCCTGCTCCACGGGAGCCTGTTCCACAGGGGCCTGTTCCAGGATGGTGTGGGCGTTGGTGCCGCTGATGCCGAAGGAGGAGACGGCCGCCCGGCGCGGCCGGTCCAGGGCGGGCCAGTCGCGCTCCTCGGTGAGCAACTCCACGGCGCCCGCCGACCAGTCCACCTGGGAGGAGGGCGCATCGACATGGAGGGTGCGGGGCAACACACCGTGCCGCATGGCCATCACCATCTTGATCACACCGGCCACGCCCGCGGCGGCCTGGGTGTGGCCGATGTTGGACTTCACCGACCCCAGCCACAGCGGCTGCCCGGGGTCACGGTTCTGCCCGTAGGTGGCCAGCAGCGCCTGGGCCTCGATCGGGTCACCGAGCGTGGTGCCGGTGCCGTGCGCCTCCACCACGTCGATGTCCGCGCCGGACAGTCCGGCACCGTCCAGCGCCTGCCGGATCACCCGCTGCTGCGATGGGCCGTTGGGCGCGGTCAGACCGTTGGACGCACCGTCCTGGTTGACCGCGCTGCTGCGGACCAGCGCCAGCACCCGGTGGCCGTTGCGCCGGGCATCCGAGAGCCGCTCCAGGAGCAGCAGGCCCACGCCCTCCGCCAGCCCGGTGCCGTCGGCCGCCTCGGCGAAGGCCTTGACCCGTCCGTCGGTGGCCAGCCCGCGCTGACGGGAGAACTCCACAAAGGTGCCTGGGGTGGCCATCACCGTCGCCCCGCCGGCCAGGGCGAGGGTGCATTCGCCCTGCCGCAGCGACTGGGCGGCCAGGTGCAGGGCCACCAGCGAGGACGAACAGGCCGTGTCTACGGTCACCGCCGGGCCTTCGAGTCCGAAGGTGTAGGCGAGCCGTCCGGAGGCCACGCTGGTCGAGTTGCCGGTGCCCAGATAGCCCTCGTCACCGTCGAGGGCGGAGGCGAGCTGGGCGGCGTAGCCCTGGTACATCACACCGGCGAACACGCCGGTGCGGCTGCCCTTGAGCGAGGCGGAGTCGATGCCGGCCCGTTCGAAGACCTCCCAGGAGGTCTCCAGCAGCAGCCGCTGCTGCGGGTCCATGATGCGCGCCTCGCGCGGCGAGATGCCGAACAGGCCCGGGTCGAAGTGGTCGGCGTCGTAGAGGAATCCGCCCTCGGAGGTGTACGAGGTGCCCGGCTTGTCGGGTGCGGCGTCGCGCAGCACCTTCTCCAGGTCCCAGCCGCGGTCGGTGGGGAATGCGCCGATGCCCTCGCCGCCGTTCGCGACCAGCCGCCACAAGTCCTCGGGGGACCGTACGCCGCCGGGGTAACGGCAGGCCATGCCCACAATGGCGATCGGCTCATCGGTGCGCACCGCGGTCACCGCTGCCGCGAACCGCTCGCCCTCGCCGAGCAGTTCGGTGCTGAGGTAGCGGGCCATGCCCCCGGGGGTGGGGTAGTCGAAGGCCAGCGTGGGGGGCAGCCGCAGGCCGGTGGCGGTGCTCAGCCGGTTACGGAGTTCCACCGCCGTCAGCGAGTCGAAGCCCAGGTCCTTGAACGCCTGGTCCGGCTCGATCGTCTGTGGTGACGCATGGCCGAGGACCGCCGCCACATGGGTACGGACCAGGTCCTCCAGGGTGCGCTCGCGCTCGGCCTCGGACAGCCCGGCCAGCCGCTGGGCCGCCTCCGGCCGCGCGGCGTCCGCGCGAGCGGTCCCGGCCGCCGTGGGCCGGGCCGGGCGGCGCAGCAGTCCGCGCAGCAGGTGCGGCTGCTCCTGGTCGGCGGCGGTGCGCAGCCGGGCGGGGTCCAGGTGCATGGGGACCAGCACGGTGTCGTCCAGCCGGCCGGCCAGGTCGAACAGGGCCATGCCCTCGGTGGCGGACAGCGCGGCCATTCCGGCGCGGCGCATCCGCTCCTCCTCGGCCTCGCTCAGGCCGCCCAGCATTCCGTCCGCCTCGGCCCACAGGCCCCAGGCCAGGGACTGCGCGGGCAGTCCGGCCGCTCTGCGGTACCCGGCCAGTGCGTCCAGGGCGGTATTGGCCGCGGCGTAACCGCCCTGGCCGGCACCGCCCATGAGCCCGGCGGCGGAGGAGAACAGTACAAACGCCGACAGGTCCAGGTCCCGCGTCAGCTCGTGCAGGTTCCACGCTCCGTCCGCCTTGGGGCGCAGCACCTCGGCCAGTCGCTCCGGTTCCAGCGTGGCCACCACACCGCCGGCCGCCACTCCGGCCGTGTGCACCACGGCGGTCAGCGGGTGCTCGGCCGGGATCTGCGCCAGCACCTCGGCCAGCGCCTCCCGGTCCGCCACGTCCACCGCGGCCACCCGTACCGACGCGCCCGCCGCCGTCAACTCGGCCACCAGCTCCGCCGCGCCCGGCGCGGCCGCACCGCGACGGCTGGTCAACAGCAGCCGCCGCGCCCCGTGTTCGGCCACCAGGTGCCGCGCCAGCACCTTGCCCAGCGCCCCGGTGCCACCGGTGACCAGCACAGTGCCGTCCGCGCCGAAGGGCTCGGTGGGCCGGGTGCCGACGTTCGGCGTGGTGGCCCGGGTCAGCCTGGCCACCAGGGCCGCTCCCCCGCGCACCGCGAGCTGCGGCTCACCGGTGCCGATCGCCGCCGGCACCGCGCCGGGGGACTCGGTGTGCTCGTCGATGTCCAGCAGCAGGAACCGGTCCGGGTGTTCCGACTGCGCGGAACGCACCAGGCCCCACACCGCCGCGGCGGCGGGATCCGGCACGGTGTCCCCGGCGGTCGCGGCCACCGCGCCCCGGGTCACGATCACCAGCCGGGATGCCGCCAGCGACTCCTCGGCCAGCCAGGACCGCAGCAGGGTCAACGCGGCGTCCGCCGCCAGGTGTACGGCTTCGGCGCCCGGGCCGGAGCCCTCGACCGGCGCCAGGACCACGTCCGGCACCGGATCACCGGACGCGGTCAGCTCGGCCACCGTCCGGTAGGTCCGGGCCGGGGCGGCCGCCCCGGCCAGTCCTTCCGCCAGCCCGAAGCGGTCGTCCAGCACCGCGTAGGAGACGGCGTCCCGGGGAGCGGAGGGCGCGGACGCCGTCCAGTCCAACCGGAACAGCGAACCGTTCGGGGTGTCCTGCGCGGCGCCCAACTGCCCGCGCGACAGCGGGCGCAGGGTCAGCGATCCCACCGAGGCCACCGGCGAGCCGGAGACATCGGTCACCGCCAGCGACACCGCGTCCGCGCCCACCCGGGACAGCCGCACCCGCAGCGCCGAGGCGCCGGTGGCGTACAGGCTCACATCCGACCAGGAGAACGCCAGCCGGGACTCGGCCGCCTCCCCGGTGCCGGCCGTTTCCCGCGGGCCGGATATGAGACCTCCGGCGCCGATGGCGTGCACCGCCGCGTCCAGCAGCGCGGGGTGGACCCCGTACAGCCCGGCGTCGGCCTCGGCTCCCCGCGGCAGTTCCACCTCGGCGGCCAGTTCGTCGCCGCACCGCCATACGGCACGGAGCCCCTGGAACAGGGGACCGTATTCCAGGCCCGTTTCGGCCAGCCGCTGGTACAGGTCCTCGATCGGCACCGGCACAGCTCCCGGCGGGGGCCAGGCCGCCGGGCCTGCCGGGGCCGGCCGGCCGCCCCCGGCCAGGACGCCTTCCGCGTTCAGGGTCCACGGCTCATGGGAGAGGGCGCCGGCCGGGCGGGAGTGCACGCTCAGTCCGCGGTGTCCGGATGCGTCGGGCGCACCCACCAGCAGTTGGATGTCAACCGGCTCGGATTCGGACAGCAGCAGCGGGGCCTGTAGCGTCAGCTCCGCCACCCGGCCGCATCCGACCTGGTCGCCCGCGTTGATGGCCAGTTCCACGAACGCGGCCCCCGGCAGCAGGACGGTGCCCAGGAACGCGTGGTCGGCGAGCCAGGGATGGGTGGCCAGGGACAGCCGTCCGGTCAGCAGGAAGCCGTTCCCGTCGGCCAGGGTCACCGCCGCGCCCAGCAGCGGGTGTTCGGCCGGTCCCAGGCCGAGTCCACCGGCGTCACCCGGCGGCCGGCCGGTGTCCTGGATCCAGTAGTGCTCGTGCTGAAAGGGGTAGGTGGGCAGTTCCACCCGGCGGGCGCCGTGCCCGGCGAACACCGTCTGCCAGTCAACCCGGACGCCTTGGGTGTGGGCCTCGGCGAGCGAGGTGAGGAAGCGGCCGATGCCGCCTTCGCCGCGGCGCAGGGTGCCCAGGGCGGCGGCCGCGCCGTCGATGCCGGACAGGACTTCCTGCATGCCCATGGTCAGTACGGGGTGCGGGCTCACCTCGATGAAGACCGGGCGGGCCTGCTGGGACAGGGTGCGTACGGCCTGTTCGAAGTGGACCGTCCGACGCAGGTTGCGGTACCAGTACGCGGCGTCGAGCCCGGCGGTGTCGATGGCCTCGCCGGTCACCGTCGAGCAGAACGTCACCTCGGCGGTCCGGGGCGCGATCGGTGCGAGCGCGGTCAGCAGCCGTTCCTCGATGGCCTCCACCTGGGCGGAGTGCGAGGCATAGTCCACCGCGACCCGGCGTGCCCGGATCTCCTGGGCCGCGCAGTCGGCCAGCAGTTCGTCCAGCGCCCCCGGGTCTCCGGAGACGACCACGGAGGCGGGGCCGTTGATCGCCGCGATGGCGAGCCGGTCCGCCCAACGGGCCAGGCGCTGTTCCAGCTCGGCGACCGGCAGTGCCACCGAGACCATGCCACCCAGACCGGACAACTCGGTCAGGGCCTGGCTGCGCAGGGCGACGACCCGGGCCGCGTCCTCGAGGCTGAGCGCGCCGGCCACCGCGGCGGCGGCGATCTCGCCCTGGGAGTGGCCGAGCACGGCGGCCGGCCGGACCCCATGGGCCTGCCAGACCGCGGCCAGCGACACCATCACCGCGAACAGCACCGGCTGGACCACATCGACTCGGTCCAGGGACGGTGCCCCGGGCTCGCCGCGGACCACATCCAGGAGCGACCAGTCGGTGAAGGGTTCCAGGGCCGCCGCGCAGTCCCGCATCCGGGCCGCGAACACCTCGGAGGTGTCCAGCAGTTCGACCGCCATGCCGGCCCACTGGGAGCCCTGGCCGGGAAAGACGAAGACGACGTCCGCGGTGTGGCCGGTGGCCGTGCCGCGCAGCACCCCGGCCGACGCCCCGCCTTCGGCGAGGGTGTCCAGGCCCTGGAGCAGCTGGTCGCGGTCGGTTCCGATCACGGCCGCGCGGTGCTCGAACAGCGCCCGGGTGGTGGCCAGCGAGTGGCCCACATCGGCCGGTCGCGCCCCGGGGTGGGCCCGCAGGTGTGCCGCCAGCCGGGCGGCCTGGTCCAGCAGGGCGGCTTCGGTGCGGCCGGACAGGATCCAGGGCAGGGTGGCAGCGCCATGGACCGGTGCGCCGTCCCCACCGGTCTCCCCATCGGTCTCCTCACCGGCCGGTTCGGGCTGTTCGAGGATCACATGGGCGTTGGTGCCGCTCATGCCGAACGAGGACACCCCGGCCCGGCGCGGTTCGCCGGTCTCCGGCCAGGGGGTGTTCTCGGTGAGCGGTTCGACGGCGCCCGCGGTCCAGTCCACCTCGGGGGTCGGCCGGTCGAAGTGCAGGGTCCGCGGCAGCACGCCATGGCGCATCGCCATCACCATCTTGATCACACCGGCCACGCCCGCGGCGGCCTGAGTGTGTCCGATGTTGGACTTCACCGACCCCAGCCACAGCGGCCGGCCGTGGCGGCGGTGCCGGCCATAGGCGGCCAGCAGCGCCTGCGCCTCGATCGGGTCGCCCAGCTTGGTGCCGGTGCCGTGCGCCTCCACCACCTCGACCTGCTCCGGCGTCAGGTTGCCGGCGATCAGGGCCTGCTGGATGACCCGCTGCTGGGCGGGGCCGTTGGGGGCGGTGAGCCGGCTGCTGGCACCGTCCTGGTTCACCGCGGAACCGCGCACCACGGCGAGGACCGGGTGGCCGTTGCGCCGGGCATCGGAGAGCCGCTCCACCAGGAGCATGCCGACGCCCTCGCCCCAGCCGGTGCCGTCCGCCGCGGCGGCGAACGGCTTGCAGCGCCCGTCCCGGGCCAGGCCGCGCTGCCGGGAGAACTCCAGGAAGGTGCTGGGCGCGGACATCACGGTGACGCCGCCGGCCAGTGCGAGGGAGCACTCGCCCTGGCGCAGCGCCTGGACGGCCAGATGCAGGGCCACCAGGGACGAGGAGCAGGCGGTGTCCACCGTCACGGCCGGCCCTTCCAGACCGAGGGTGTAGGCCACCCGGCCGGAGGCGATGCTGCCCGCGCTTCCGTGGCTGAGGTATCCCTCGAACTCCTCGGGGATGTCATGGAGACGGGCCAGATAGTCGTGGTAGATCACGCCGGCGAAGACCCCGGTCCGGCTGCCGCGCACCGACCTCGGGTCGATTCCGGCATGCTCGAACGCCTCCCAGGAGCTTTCCAGCAGCAGCCGCTGCTGGGGGTCCATGGCCACCGCCTCGCGCGGCGAGATCCCGAAGAAGGCGGCGTCGAAGCGGGCGGCATCGTGCAGGAAGGCCCCCTCCCGTACATAGGAGGTGCCCGGGTGGTCCGGATCGGGGTCGAACAGGCCGTCCAGATCCCAGCCGCGGTCGGTGGGGAACGCCGATACGGCGTCCGTGCCCGAGGCGACCAACTGCCACAGGTCGTCCGGGGAGTTGACGTCACCGGGGAACCGGCAGCTCATCCCCACGATGGCGATGGGCTCCTGCTCGCTGGACTCGGCCTCGCGCAGCCGCTGGCGCGTCTGGTGAAGGTCGGCGATGACCCGCTTGAGGTAGTCCCGAAGCTTCTGCTCGTTCTCCACTTGACGTTCGCTCCTCATGACGTGCGGAAGGCGTGGGGAATCGTTCATCTGGCTGCTCATGAGAGGCCGAGGTCTTTGTCGATCAGCTCGAAGAGTTCGTCGTCGGTCGCCGATTCGAGCCGGTCGACGACGCTGACGCCGTCGTCCGGTCCCTGGGCACCAGGTGCGGTGCCGCCCGGTTCGATGCCCAGCTTGGACAGCAGGCTCTCCAGACGCAGGGCGACCCGGATCCGCTCGACCTGGTCGTCGGCGATCGACGTGAGCCGGGCTTCCAGCCGGTCCAGCTCGTCGTTGACCGACAGCGGTTCGGCGGCGGGCGCCAGCTCGGAGCGCAGATACCGGGCGAGTCCGACCGGTGCCGGATAGTCGAAGAGCAACGTGGCGGGCAGTCGGAGGCCGGTGACCGAGGCGAGTCGGGTGCGCAGCTCCACCGCGGTGAGCGAGTCGAAACCGGATTCCATGAACCCGCGCTCGGGTTCGATCGCCTCAGGGGTGAACTGGCCGAGTACCGCCGCGGCCTCCTTGCGCACCACCTGCAGCACCATGTGTTCCTGCTCGTTCTCCGGCTGCCCGGCCAGCTGCTGGGCGAGGCTGTTGGGCGTCACCGGGCCGTCCTGAGCGGCCGCCGCCCGGACCGGCGCGGGCAACAGGCCCCGGAGCAGGGCCGGTACGGCCGCGCCTTGGGCGGCCTGGGCGCGCAGTGCCGCCAGCTCCAGCCGCACCGGCACCGGCGCCGGCTCGTCCCCGGTGTACGCCAGGTCGAACAGCGCCAGGCCTTCGGCGACGGACAGCGGGGACATGCCCATGCGCCGGATACGGGCCAGACCGGCCTCGTCCAGGCCGCCGGCCATGCCCGAACCGCCCTGGTCCCACAGCCCCCACGCCAGCGAGGTGGTGACCAGGCCCTGGTCGCTGCGGTGACGGGCCAGGGCGTCCAGGAAGGAGTTCGCCGCGGCGTATCCGGCCTGGCCCGCTCCGCCGAAGACCCCGGCGACGGAGGAGAACAGCACAAACGCCGACAGGTCGAGGTGCTGGGTGAGTTCATGCAGATGCCAGGCGGCATCCACCTTGGGCCGCAGCACCCGGGCCAGCCGGTCCTCGGTGAGGGAGGACAGCACACCGTCGTCCAGCACACCCGCCGCGTGCACGACCGCCGTAAGCGGCTTGTCCAACGAGGCGATGAGGGCGGCCAGTTGGGCCCGGTCGGCGACATCGCAGGCTTCGACCCGCGCCAGGGCACCAGCTGCCGCGAGTTCGGCCACCAGCTCGGCGGCACCCTCGGCCGCCGCGCCGCGCCGGCTCACCAGCAGCAGGTCCCGGACACCGTGACGCTCCACCAGGTGCTTGGCGAAGAGCGCGCCGAGGCCACCGGTGCCGCCGGTGATCAGGACCGTTCCGGACGGGTCGAGCGTCCGCGGAACGGTGAGGACGACCTTGCCGATGTTGCGGCCCTCGCGCAGGAACCGCAGCGCCTCGGCGCCCCGGCGCACATCCCAGGCGCGGATGGGCGCGTTGGTGATCACGCCGCGTTCGAAGAGGGCGCTGATCTCGACCAGCATCTCCTGGATCCGGTCCGGACCCGCGTCGATGAGGTCGTAAGCGCGGTACCGGACGCCGGGGTGCGCCGCGCCGATGACCTCGGGGTCGCGGATGTCGGTCTTGCCCATTTCGAGGAACCGCCCGCCCCTGGGCAGCAGTTCAAGCGTGGTATCGACATACTCGCCCGCGAGGGCGTTGAGGACCACATCGACGCCCGCACCGTCGGTCGCCTCCAGGAAGGTGTCCCGGAAGGTCAGTTCGCGCGAGGAGGCGATCCGCCCGTCCGGGACCCCCAACGCCCTCACCGCATCCCACTTGTGGGAACTCGCCGTCGCAAACACCTCCGCGCCCAGGTGACGGGCCAGCTGCACCGCTGCCATGCCCACACCACCCGCCGCGGCGTGCACCAGCACCCGCTCACCGGCGCGCAGACCGCCAAGGTCGACCAGGCCGTAATACGCGGTCAGGTAGACGAGGGGTACGGCGGCCGCCCGGACGAACGAGCAGCCGGACGGCATGGGGGCGATCAACCGGCGGTCGGCCACCGCCACCGGACCGAAGCCCTCGGGAACGAATCCGAAGATGCGGTCGCCAGGCTTCAAGTCGGTTACCTCGGCGCCCACTTCGAGCACCACACCGGCGGCCTCACTGCCAAACGGCGCCTCACCCGGATACATCCCCAGCGCGATCAGCACATCGCGGAAGTTCGCACCCGCGGCCCGTACCTCGACCCGCACCTCGCCGGCGGCCAACGGCCGGCTGCCATCGGACGGAAGCAACGCCAGGCCCTCCAGCGAACCGGCACGCCCCACCGCCAGCCGCCATGCCCCACCCGCCGGCATCGACTCGGACACCCGCCCCAGCCTGGGCACCAGCACTCGGCCACCACGCACCGCGATCTGCGGCTCATCACCGCCCGCGAACGAACCCCACTCCGGAAGCCCGTCCTCGTCCACATCGATCAGCAGGAACCGGTCCGGGTATTCCGACTGCGCGGACCGGACCAGGCCCCATACCGCCGCCTGCGCCAGGTCCGGCGACTGCTCGCCCGAAACACCGGTGGTCACCGCGTTCCGGGTGACCAGCACCAGCCGGGCGCCGGTCAGACGGTCATCGGCCAGCCACCGCTGGGCCATGGCCAGAGCGCCGCCGACAGCCGAGGCGACCGCTTCGGGGATGTCCGGATGGGCGCCGGCCACCGCACCGGAGGCATCGAGGAACACCAGCTCCGGCTCGGCGGTACCCGCCGCGACGGCGTTCCACAAGGACTCCGGGTCCGGGTACGCCAAGACGTGGACGCCGTTCGCCCGCAGGCCGTCCGCCAGCCCCAGGGTGTCCTGGCCCAGCACCACGCAGCTCTCCGGCCGGGGGGTCGCCGTCACGGCGACGGGCGCCGCCGCCCAGCCGAGCCGGAACAGCGAGTCCCGGTGACCGCCCCGGGCCGCCGTCAGCTGTTCCTGGGTCACCGGACGCAGCCGCAGGGATTCCACGGTGGCCACCGGCCTGCCGGTCCGGTCGGCGATGTCCAGCGCCACCACTTCGGGTGTGGAGACCGACAGCCTGACCCGCAGGGCGCCGGCTCCGGCACTGTGCAGCCGGACCCCCGACCAGGAGTACGGCAGTCGCCCCGTCCCCGCTTCGGTGGCGCCGTCCGCCGCCAGCCCGAGGGTGTGCAGGGCGGCGTCCAGCAGCGCCGGATGCAGCGTAAACAGGCCCGTGCCGGCCAGGGTCTCACCGGCAGGCGCGACCTCGGCGAACAACTGGTCGTCCAGGCGCCAGGCGGCCCGTAGCCCCTGGAACACCGGCCCGTACCCGAATCCGGCCTCGGCCGCCCGGTCGTAGAGCGTGTGGACCGGCAGCGGTGTCGCCCCCACCGGGGGCCATACGGACAGTTCGGCCGGTGTGGCCGTGTCGCCACCGGAGGTGGCCAGTACACCGGTCGCATGCCGGGTCCACACCTGATCGTCCGCCGCGCGGTCCGGGCGCGAGTGGACGCTGAAGTCGCGCCGCCCGTCGTTGTCCGGCCCGCTCACCAGCAACTGGAACCGTACGCCGCCCAGTTCGGGCAGCACCAGCGGCGCTTCGATGGTGAGTTCCGCCACCTCGTCGCATCCGCAGCGGTCCGCGGCCCGGATGGCCAGCTCGACAAAGGCCGTGCCCGGCAGCAGGACCGAGCCCATCACGGCGTGGTCGGCGAGCCATGGGTGTGTCTGCACGGACAACCGGCCGGTGAACAACAGTCCACCGGTGTCGGGCAGTTCCACGGCGGCACCCAGCAGCGGATGGTCCGCCGTCCCCAGACCCGCGAGTTCCACATCGCCCGTGGACGGTCCACCGGCCAGCCAGTACGACTCGTGCTGGAAGGCGTAGGTGGGCAGGTCCACCCGGCGGGCACCACGGCCCTCGAAGAACCGGGCCCAGTCCACGGCCACGCCACGCGTATGAGCGGTGGCGACGGCCGTGGTGAGAGTGTGCGCCTCGGGCCGGTCGGCACGCAGTACGGGCACGAACACGGCCTCGGGCAGCGACTCCTGGCCCATGGCGGAGAGCACCCCGTCCGGGCCCAGCTCGATCAGCGTCCCAACGCCCTGGCCGGCCAAGGTGCTTATCCCGTCGGCGAATCGGACCGCCTCCCGGACATGCCGCACCCAGTACTCCGGGGCGCACAACTCCTCGGCGGTGGCCAGCTCACCCGTCAGATTCGATACCACCGGGATACGCGGCGCCTCGTACGACAGGCTTTCGGCGACCTTCCGGAAATCCGCCAGCATCGGCTCCATACAGGGCGAGTGGAACGCATGCGAGACCGTCAGCCGCTTTGTCTTGCGACCCTGCTCCACAAACCCGGCCACCGTCTCGGCAACCGCGCCCTCCTCGCCCGAAATCACCACCGAAGACGGACCATTGACCGCCGCAATCGACACCCGGTCCCGGAAATCGGCCAACGCCCGGAGCGCCTCGGCCTCACTCGCCTGCACCGCCACCATCGCACCACCCTCAGGCAGTGCCTGCATCAGCCGGCCACGCGCCGCCACCAACGCACACGCATCCCCCAACGACCACACACCCGCCACATGGGCGGCAGCCAGCTCACCAATGGAATGACCCGCCAGATAATCCGGCCTAATCCCCCATGACTCCACCAGGCGGAACAACGCCACCTCAACCGCGAACAACGCCGCCTGAGCGTAAACAGTCCGGTTGATCAACTCCGCCTGGCCGAACAGTACCTCACGCAGTGACCGATCCAACTCACGGTCAAACTCCGCGCATATCGCATCAAAGGTCTCGGAGAACACCGGGAACGTCTCATACAACTCCCGGCCCATACCGACCCGCTGGGCACCCTGCCCGGTAAACAGGAAGGCCATCCGGCCCTCGCCCGAAACAGTTCCGCGGACCACTCCCGGCGCATGGTCGCCCTCGACCAGCATGCCCAGGTTCTCCAGGAATCCGCTCAAGTCGGGCGCGACCACGGCCGCGCGGTGCTCCAGCGCCGCGCGGGACGTCGCGAGCGAGAAGCCGATATCGGCCAACGCCTCCTCGGGACGGGCCCGCAGATGCTCGATCAGGCGCTGTGCCTGAGCCCGCAGTGCCGCCTCGGTCCGGCCGGACAGCACCCACGGCACCACGGGCGACATCACCAGGGGCGCGACCGCCGCGACCGCACCGGCGTCCGGCGCCTGCTCCAACACCGTATGCGCATTGGTGCCGCTGATACCGAACGAGGACACCGCCGCCCGGCGCGGACGACCGGTCTCCGGCCAGTCACGAGCCTCGGCCAGCAACTCCACCGCACCCGCCGACCAGTCCACCTGCGAGGAAGGCGCGTCCACATGCAGCGTCCGCGGCAGCACACCATGCCGCAGCGCCATCACCATCTTGATCACACCGGCCACACCCGCGGCGGCCTGGGTGTGCCCGATGTTGGACTTCACCGACCCCAGCCACAACGGCCGGTCCTCGGGCCGGTCCTGGCCATAGGTGGCCAGCAGCGCCTGCGCCTCGATCGGATCGCCCAGCCGCGTACCCGTACCGTGCGCCTCCACCACATCGACATCCGCCGCGGAGAGTCCGGCGCTGTCCAACGCCCGCCGGATCACCCGCTGCTGGGCCGGACCATTGGGGGCGCTCAGCCCGTTGCTCGCACCATCCTGGTTGACCGCCGAACCACGGATCACCGCCAGCACCTGGTGGCCGTTGCGCCGGGCGTCCGACAGCCGCTCCAGCAGCAGCATGCCGGCGCCCTCGGCCATGCTGGTGCCGTCCGCGGCGGCCGAGAACGCCTTGACCCGTCCATCGGCGGCCAGGCCACGCTGCCGCGAGAACTCCACAAAGGTGTTGGGCGTGGACATCACGGAGACGCCGCCCGCCAGAGCCAGCGAGCATTCGCCCTGCCGGAGGGCCTGCGCCGCGAGATGCAGAGCCACCAAGGACGAGGAACAGGCCGTGTCCACGGTCACCGCGGGGCCTTCCAGCCCGAAGGTGTAGGCGACCCGCCCGGAGGCGATGCTGCCGGAGGTGCCCGAGCCCAGGTAGCCCTCGACGCCCTCGGGGACGGCCCCCACCTGGGAGGCGTAGTCCTGGTACATGATTCCGGCGAACACCCCGGTGCTGCTGCCCTTCAGCGAGTGGGGGTCGATCCCCGCGCGCTCGAACGCCTCCCAGGAGGTCTCCAGCAACAGGCGCTGCTGCGGGTCCATCGCCAGCGCCTCGCTGGGCACCACACCGAAGAATCCGGAGTCGAACTGCGCGGCGTCGTAGAGGAATCCGCCCTCCCGCGCATAGGACGTACCGGTGCTGTCCGGACTGGGGTCGTACAGCCTCTCCAGGTCCCAGCCACGATCGGTGGGGAACCCGCCGATGCCGTCGCCACCGGTGGCGACCAGCCGCCACAGGTCCTCGGGAGAGCTGACGCCGCCCGGGTAGCGGCAGGCCATACCGACGATGGCCACCGGCTCGTCCGAGGCGACCACCACGGTCCGCGTGGCGTGCCCGTCCTCCTCGTCCAGCAGCTCGGTCCGTATGTGGTCGGCCAGCACGGCCGGCGTCGGGTAGTCGAACACCAGCGTCGCGGGCAGGGACAGTTCCGTGGCCGCGGTGAGGCGGTTACGGAGCTCCACCGCGGTCAGCGAGTCAAAGCCCAGCTCGGAGAAGGCCCGGCCGACCTCGATCCGGTCCCCGGACACATGGCCCAGAACGGTCGCGACCTCGCGGCGCACCAGCTCCAGCAGCGTCCGGCTACGGTCGGCGGCCGGCAGGGCGAGCAGTCGCCGCTTCAGGGACAGTTGACCGTCGGCCGACCCGGCGCTCAGCCGCCGCCTGGCGGGTCTGCGGACCAGGCCACGCAGCGGTGCGGGGACCGCTGTGGCCGGTTCCGCGGGCAGAAGGGTGGTGTCGAGGTGCATCGGCACCAGTACCGGCTCACCGACCCCGCCCGCGAGGTCGAACAGCGCCATGCCCTCGGCGGCGGACAGCGCCGCCATCCCGGCACGCCGCAACCGGTCCAGGTCCCCGTCGTCCAGTGCGCCCGCCATGCCGCCGGCCTGCTCCCACAGGCCCCATGCCAAGGACTGGGCGGGCAGCCCGGCCGCGCGACGGTGCGCCGCCAGCGCGTCCAGGAAAGCGTTCGCCGCCGCGTAGTTGCCCTGACCGGCTCCTCCCAGCACACCCGCCACCGACGAGAACAGCACAAACGCCGACAGCTCCAGCTCCCGGGTCTGCAGATGCAGATTCCATGCGCCGTCCGCCTTGGGCCGCAGCACTCCCGAGACCCGCTCCGGCGTCAACGCCCCCAGAACGCCGTCGTCCAGCACACCGGCGGTATGCACCACACCCCGCAGCGGATGCTCCGCCGGGATGTCCCTCAGCACCTTCGCCAGCGCATCCCGGTCGGCGACATCGCACGCGGCCACGCTCACCTGGGCACCCAGTGCGGTCAATTCGTCCCGCAGCTCCGCCGCACCCGGCGCCTCAAGCCCCCGGCGGCTGGTCAACAGCAGGTGGCGGACGCCACGTTCGGCCACCAGATGGCGGGCCACCACCGCGCCGAGCGCACCCGTGCCGCCGGTGATGAGCACCGTGCCGTCGGCATCCCAAGCGGCAGCGGCCGGTGCCGGTGCTGCCACCCTCGCCAGCCTGGGCACCCGTACGGTGCCCGCCCGCACCGCGGCCTGCGGCTCGCCGGAGGCCAGCACCGACGGCAGCGCCCGCGCCGCATCCTGCTCCGGGCCGAGGTCAACCAGGACGAACCGGTCCGGATTCTCCGACTGTGCCGAACGAACCAGACCCCATACGGCGGCCGAGGCCGGATCGGCGGCATCCTCGCCCGCGCCCACGGCCACGGCACCACGGGTGACCAGCACCAGACGCGACCGCCCAAACCGGTCGTCAGCCAGCCAGGCCCGCACCAGCTCCAGCGCCCACCGGGCCGCCCCATGCACGGCCTCGGGCATTCCCTCGCCGTCCCGATGCCGGGACAGTGGGCCGAAGCGGTCGGGCGTACCCGCCAGCACCACATCCGGCAGCCGCCCACCGGCGCCCGCCAGCTCGGCCAGGTACCGGTACGCCGGCGCCGCGACCCCGTCACCGCCCAACTGCCGCGTCAGCTCCGGGGTGTCGCCCAGCACCGCCCACGAACCCGTCACCCCATCCACCGGAGCGACCGGCAGCGCCGTCCACTCCATCCGGAACAACGACCCATGACGCCCGGAGCGGCCGGCGGCGAACTGCTCTGCGCTCACCGGTCGTACGGTCAGCGCGTCAACAGTGGCGACCACTACGCCCGAGGCGTCGGTGAGCGTCAACGACAGCGCATCGGTACCGGTGTGGCGGGACAGCCGCACCCGCAGTGCGGTGGCGCCCGCCGCATGCAGACTCACCCCGGACCAGGAGAACGGCAACCGCGCCTGGCCGGTGTCCTCGACCAGCGACCCCAGTCCCACCGCGTGCAGCGCGGCATCCAGCAGCGCCGGGTGCAGACCGTACCGACCGGCCTCATCGGCCATGTCATCCGGCAGCGCGACCTCGACGAACATCTCCGTGCCCCGTCGCCAGGCGGCCTGAAGTCCCTGGAAGACCGGACCGTAGGCCAGGCCCCGGTCCGCCAGGCCCTCGTACAGGCCCTCGACCGGCACCGCCTCGGCATCCGCGGGCGGCCAGGGCAGCATCTCGGCCACGGTCGCCGTACCGTTCGGGGCCAGCAGGCCGTCGGCGTGCCGGGTCCATGACCGGCCGTCGGCGGTATCCGCCGGGCGGGAGTACACGGTCAGGGACCGCCGACCCGCCTCGTCCGCATCGCCGACGGCCAACTGGATCTGAACAGCGCCCTGTTCCGGAAGGACCAGCGGGGTCTCGAACGTCAACTCCGCGATCCGGCCGCAGCCGACCTGGTCCCCTGCCCAGATGGCCAGGTCGACGAAGGCCGTGCCGGGGAGCGGAACCGTGCCCATCACGGCGTGGTCGGCGAGCCATGGGTGTGTCTGCACGGACAACCGGCCCGCGAACAACAGCCCGCCGGTGTCGGGCAGTTCCACGGTGGCACCCAGCAAGGGGTGATCCGCCGCCGCCAGGCCCGCGGACTCGGTACCGCCCTCCTGCACACCGGCGTCGAGCCAGTACCGCTCGTGCTGGAAGGCGTAGGTGGGCAGGTCCACCCTGCGTGTACCACGGCCCTCGAAGAACCGGGCCCAGTCCATGGCCACGCCACGCGTATGAGCGGTGGCGACGGCCGTGGTGAGGGTGTGCGCCTCGGGCCGGTCGGCACGCAGTACGGGCACGAACACGGCCTCTGGCAGCGACTCCTGGCCCATGGCGGAGAGCACACCGTCCGGGCCCAGCTCGACGAACGTGGTCACACCCTGACCGGCCATGGTGCGGATGCCGTCGGCGAATCGGACGGCCTCGCGGACATGCCGCACCCAGTACTCCGGAGCACACAGCTCCTCGGCGGTGGCGAGCTTGCCAGTGACGTTCGATACAACCGGGATACGCGGCGCCTGATACGACAGCCTCTCGGCGACCTTCCGGAAGTCGGCCAGCATCGGCTCCATACGCGGCGAATGGAACGCATGCGACACCGTCAATCGCTTCGTCTTACGACCCTCGCCCCGGAAACCCTCCGCGATCTCCACGACCGCGTCCTCATCACCCGAAATCACCACGGACGACGGGCCATTGACCGCGGCGATCGACACCCGGTCCTGGAAACCGGCCAACGCCTCCAGGGCATCGGCCTCGGTGGCCTGCACCGCGACCATCGCACCACCGACGGGCAGCGCCTGCATCAGCCGGCCACGAGCCGCCACCAACGCACACGCATCCGCCAGCGACCACACACCCGCCACATACGCGGCCGACAACTCACCGATGGAATGACCCGCCAGATGATCCGGCGCAATCCCCCACGACTCCACCAGGCGGAACAACGCCACCTCAACCGCGAACAACGCCGCCTGAGCGTAAACAGTCCGGTCGATCAACCCGACCCCGCCGAACACCACCTCACGCAGAGGACGGTCCAACTCGCGGTCGAACTCCGCACACACCGCATCAAACGCCTCGGCGAACACCGGGAACGCCGCATACAACTCCCGGCCCATCCCCACCCGCTGCGCACCCTGCCCCGTGAACAGGAAGGCCGTCCGACCCTCGCCCGAGGCGGTCCCCTGGACCACCCCCGGCGCTTGGTCGCCCTTGACCAGCGCCGTCAGCCCCGTGACAAAGGCGGGGCGGTCGGCGGCGATCAGTGCGGCGCGCCGCTCCAGTGCCACCCGGGAGGTGGCCAGGGACAGGCCGATATCACCGAGTTCGGACCGCGGGTCGTCGTTCAGGTGGGCCAGCAGGCGCGCCGCCTGGGCCCGTAGCGCCGCCTCGGTGGAGCCGGACAGCACCCACGGCACCACCGGCGAGGTCACAGCCGGTGCCGGCTCATCGACCGGGGTGACCGCCGGTGCCTGCTCCAGGAGGGTGTGGACATTGGTGCCGCTGATGCCGAAGGAGGACACCGCCGCGCGACGCGGACGACCGGTCTCCGGCCAGTCACGAGCTTCGGCCAGCAACTCCACCGCGCCCGCCGACCAGTCCACCTGCGAGGAAGGGGCGTCTACATGCAGGGTCCGCGGCAGTACACCGTGCCGCATCGCCATCACCATCTTGATCACACCGGCCACACCCGCGGCGGCCTGGGTGTGCCCGATGTTGGACTTGATGGAACCCAGCCACAACGGCCGGTCCTCGGGCCGGTCCTGACCGTAGGTGGCCAGCAGCGCCTGCGCCTCGATCGGGTCACCCAGCCGCGTACCGGTACCGTGCGCCTCCACCACATCGACATCCGCCGCGGACAGCCCCGACGCGGCCAACGCCTGCCGGATCACCCGCTGTTGGGAAGGACCGTTGGGCGCCGTCAGACCATTGGACGCACCGTCCTGGTTGACCGCCGAACCACGCACCACGGCCAGCACCTGATGGCCGTTGCGCTGGGCGTCCGAGAGCCGCTCCACCAGGAGCATGCCGACGCCCTCGCCCCAGCCGGTGCCGTCCGCCGCGTCGGCGAACGACTTGCACCGGCCGTCCGCGGCGAGACCACGCTGCCGGGAGAACTCCACAAAGGTGCCCGGGGTGAACATCACCGTCACACCGCCGGCCAGGGCCAGCGTGCACTCGCCGGAGCGCAGCGCCTGCACCGCCATGTGCAGCGCCACCAGAGACGAGGAGCATGCGGTGTCCACTGTGACCGCCGGGCCCTCCAGCCCGAAGGTGTAGGCCACCCGGCCGGACACCACGCTGCTCGATGTACCGGTGCCGATAAAGCCCTCGACTTCGTCCGGTACCGTCCGCAGCCGCGCGCCATAGTCGTGGTACATCACTCCGGCGAACACTCCGGTACGGCTGCCCTTCAGCGAACCGGCGTCGATGCCGGCCCGCTCGATGGCCTCCCAGGAGGTTTCCAGCAGCAGCCGCTGCTGCGGGTCCATCGCCAGCGCCTCACGCGGCGAGATACCGAAGAGCCCGGCATCGAAGTGGTGCGCGTCGTAGAGGAATCCGCCCTCGCGGGCATACGAGGTGCCGATGCGGTCGGGGTCCGGGTCGTAGAGACTCTCCAGGTCCCAGCCACGGTCGGCGGGGAACTCCCCGATGCCGTCGGCGCCGGTGGCCACCAGCCGCCACAGGTCCTCGGGAGAGCTGACGCCGCCCGGGTAGCGGCAGGCCATGCCCACGATGGCAATCGGCTCGTCGTCGGCCGCCGCCGGGCCGTCCGCACCCGGCCGGCCGTGGAGCACGGTCTCGGGCCGGCCGCCGAGGAGTTCCGAGCCGAGGAAGTCCGCCAGTGTGATGGGCGTGGGGTAGTCGAACACCAGCGTGGCGGGCAGCCGCAGTCCGGTGGCGGTGTTGAGCCGGTTGCGGAGTTCGATCGCGGTCAGCGAGTCAAAGCCGAGTTCCTTGAACGCTCTCCCGGACGCCACCTCGTCGAGGCCGGCGAAGCCCAGGGCGGCGGCGGCCTCGGTACGCACCAGGTCCAGCAGCATCCGGTCCCGGTCCGCCGCGGGCAGCCCGGCCAGGCGGTGGGCGAGGGATCCCGCGGCCGGCACCGTGCCGGTGGCCTCCACCGCGCGCCGGACGGGGCCACGGACCAGGCCACGAAGGAGCGGGGACGGCGCCGCGGTCCGGCGGACGGCCGCCAGGTCCAGGCGCACCGGCACCAGCGCGGCGTCGGCCCCGGCGCAAGCCGCGTCGAACAGGGCCAGACCTTCTTCGCCGGTCAGTCCGAGCATTCCAGCACGGTTCATCCGGGCCAGGTCGTTCTCGGCGAGGGCACCCGTCATGCCCTCGGCGCTTTCCCACAGCCCCCAGGCCAGCGAGGTCGCGGTGAGGCCTTGTGCCCGGCGGTGCCCGGCCAAGGCGTCCAGAAAGGCGTTGGCGGCGGCATAGTTGCCCTGGCCCGAGCTGCCCACCACTCCCGAGATGGAGGAGAACAGCACAAACGCGGACAGGTTCAGGTGGCGGGTGAGCTCATGCAGGTTGACCGCGCCCCGCACCTTGGGCCGGAACACCCGGTCGAGCCGCTCCGGGGTGAGGGCCTCGACCAGGCCGTCGTCCAGCACTCCCGCCGCATGCACCACAGCGGTCAGCGGATGCTCCACGGGAATCTGTGCCAGCAGCCCGGCCAGCGCTTCCCGGTCCGCCACATCACAGGCCGCCAGGGTCACCGTGGCGCCCAGAGCGGAGAGTTCCGCCGCCAGCTCGGCCGCGCCCTCGGCCCGCGCCCCGCTCCTGCTGATCAGCAGCAGCTGACGGGCACCGTGCTCGGTGATCAGATGCCGGGCGAGCAGACCGCCCAGCGCCCCGGTGGCGCCGGTGATCAGCACCGTGCCGGCCGGGTCCAGGACGAGGGCCGCTCCGGCCTCGGCCCGTGCCACCCTGGCCAGTCGGGGCAACAGCAACTTGCCGTCACGTAGGGCGAGTTGAGGCTCTCCGGAGCGCACTGCGGCGGCCACCAGGCGTGCGGGGTCTGCTGCCGGGTCGATGTCCAGCAGGACGAACCGGCCGGGGTTCTCCGACTGTGCCGAACGCACCAGTCCCCACGCCGTCGCCAGGGCGGGGTCGTGGACGTCCTCCTCGGTGGTCGCGGCGACCGCGCCGGCGGTCACCAGGACCAGCCGGGCCGAGTCGAACCGGCTGTCAGCCAGCCAGGACTGGGCCAACTCCAGGGCGGCGCAGGCGTTTTGGTATCCGGCGTCGGCGACGGTGGCGGTACCGGAAGTGAGCCGGTGGACCACCACCTCGGGGGCCGGCCGGCCGGCGTCTACCGCCGCACCGAGCGCGGCCAGGTCGGGGTACCGCTCCGCACCGTCGATCGTGCTGGCCGGCGCGACGTCCTCGGCGACCAGCTCGACCCAGCCCTCGGTACCGCCGTACGGCAGCTCGTCCGCCACCGGCAGCGCGGTCCACTCCACCCGGAACAGGGCCTCGTGGTGATCGGAGCGCGCCTGCGCCAGCTGCTCCGCGGTGACCGGTCGCAGCACCAGCTGTTCCACGGTCAGCACCGGGCGGCCCAGGGTGTCGGCGACGTCCAGCGCTATCGCGTCGGCGCCCGCCGAGGACAGCCGGACCCGCAGGGCCGGTGCGCCGGCGGCGTGCAGCGAGACGCCACGCCACTCGAAGGGCAACTGGACCTGGTTCGGCTCCTTGATGAAGTCGGCCAGTCCGAGCGAGTGCAGGGCGGCGTCCAGCAGCGCCGGGTGCACCCCGAATCTGGTGGCGTCGGCGGCCGTCTGCTCGTCCAGCGCGACCTCGGCGAAAACCTCGTCGTCGCGTCGCCAGACGGCCCTCAGGCCCTGGAACACAGGGCCGTATCCAAGGCCCAGGCCGGCCAGGCGTTCATAGAAACCGTCCAGCCCGACCGGCATGGCATCGGCCGGCGGCCATGCCTGGCCGGGCTCGGTGAGCGCCACGGCCCGCGCGGCAGCGGACAGCACCCCGCTGGCGTGCCGGGTCCACGGCCGGGCGTCCGGCGAGGAGGTGGCGGGGCGGGAGTGCAGCGTCACCGACCTGCGGCCGGACTCATCGGCGGCGCCCACCTCCAGCTGGAGTTCCACCGTGCCCTGCTCCGGCACGATCAGCGGCGCCTCCAGGGCGAGTTCGTCCAGCCGGTCGCAACCGACCTGGTCACCGGCGCGGATGGCCAGTTCCACAAACGCCGTACCGGGCAGCAGCACCGATCCCAGCACCGCGTGGTCGGCCAGCCATGGCTCGATGTCAACCGCCAGCCTGCCCATCAGCAACAGCCGGTCCTCACTGGCGAGGCTGACGGCGGCACCCAGCAGCGGATGGTCCAACAGGGCCATACCACCGGGCAGTTCGCCCGCCCCCGGCCGGGTGGTCATCCGCAGCCAGTACCGCTCATGCTGGAAGGCATAGGTGGGCAGGTCCACCCGGCGGGCACCACGGCCCGCGAAGAACCGGGCCCAGTCCACGGCCACGCCACGCGTATAAGCGGTTGCGACGGCCGTGGTGAGAGTGTGTGCCTCGGGCCGGTCGGCACGCAGCACCGGCACGAACACAGCCTCGGACAGCGACTCCTGGCCCATGGCGGAGAGCACCCCGTCCGGGCCCAGCTCGACGAACGTGGTCACACCCTGACCGGCCAACGTACGGATGCCATCGGCAAACCGGACCGCCTCCCGGACATGCCGCACCCAGTACTCCGGAGCACACACCTCGTCCGCCGTGGCCGGCCCACCGGTCACATTCGACACCAGCGCGATACGCGGGGCCTGGTACGACAGGCTCTCGGCGACCCGACGGAACTCGTCCAGCATCGGCTCCATACGCGGCGAATGGAACGCATGCGAGACCGTCAGCCGCTTCGTCTTACGACCCTGCTGCTCAAAACCCGAAGCGATCTCCACGACCACGTCGTCATCACCCGAAATCACCACGGACGACGGGCCATTGACGGCGGCGATCGACACCGCGCCCTCGCGCCCGGCGAGCGCCGCGACAACCTCGGCCTCGGTGGCCTGTACCGCAACCATCGCGCCGCCCTCGGGCAGCGCCTGCATCAGACGGCCACGCGCCGCCACCAGCACACACGCATCCGCCAACGACCACACACCCGCCACATGAGCAGCGGCCAGCTCACCAATGGAATGACCCGCCAGATAATCCGGCGCAATCCCCCACGACTCCACCAGGCGGAACAACGCCACCTCAACCGCGAACAACGCCGCCTGAGCGTAAACGGTGCGGTCAATCAACTCCGCCTCACCGAACACCACTTCACGCAGCGAGCGGTCCAACTCACCGTCAAAGTCGGCACACACCGCGTCAAACGCCTCGGCGAACACCGGGTACGCCGCATACAACTCCCGGCCCATGCCCACCCGCTGCGCGCCCTGCCCCGTGAACAGGAAGGCGACCACGGATTCCCCGGTTGCCACGCCGCTCCGCAGGGCAGGCGCCTCGCGGTTCTCGGCCAAGGCGGTCAGGCCCGCCAGCAGTCCTTCCCGGTCCGCGCCGACCACGGCCGCGCGGTGCTCCAGCGCCGCGCGGGAGGTGGCGAGCGACAGGCCGATATCGGCCAACCCTTCCTCGGGACCGGCCTGCAGATGCTCGATCAGGCGCTGTGCCTGAGCCCGCAGCGCCGCCTCGGTCCGGCCGGACAGCACCCACGGCACCACCGAGGACCCGATAACAACCGGCTCGCTCACCTCAGAGGAAGCAACCGCCTCAGGCGCCTGCTCCAACACCGTATGCGCATTGGTGCCGCTGATACCGAACGAGGACACCGCCGCCCGGCGCGGACGACCGGTCTCCGGCCACTCACGAGCCTCGGCCAGCAGTTCCACCGCACCCGCCGACCAGTCCACCTGGCGCGACGGCTCTTCCACATACAACGTCCGCGGCAGCACACCATGCCGCAGCGCCATCACCATCTTGATCACACCGGCCACACCCGCGGCGGCCTGTGAATGGCCGATGTTGGACTTCACCGAGCCCAGCCACAACGGCTGCCCCGACTCCCGCCCCTGACCGTAAGTGGCCAACAGCGCCTGCGCCTCAATCGGATCGCCCAGCCTGGTGCCGGTGCCATGCGCCTCCACGGCGTCGATCTCGTCGGCGGACAGCCCGGCGTCGGCCAACGCCTGCCGGATCACCCGCTGTTGGGAGGGCCCGTTGGGCGCGGTCAGACCATTGGACGCACCATCCTGGTTGACCGCCGAGCCACGGAGCACCGCCAGCACCTGATGGCCGTTCCGCTGGGCGTCCGACAACCGCTCCAACAGCAGCATGCCGACGCCCTCGGCCATGCCCATACCGTCCGCGGCGGCCGAGAAGGCCTTGCAGCGGCCGTCCATGGCCAGGCCGCGCTGGCGGCTGAACTCGACCAGTGGACCGGGCGTCGCCATCACCGCGACACCGCCGGCCAGGGCGAGGGTGCACTCACCGGATCGCAGCGCCTGGGCGGCCAGATGCAGGGTCACCAGCGAAGAGGAGCAGGCGGTGTCCACCGTCACGGCGGGGCCTTCGAGGCCGAGCGTGTAGGCCACCCGTCCGGACAGCACGCTGGTGGCGCTGCCGGTCAACAGGTGTCCTTGCACGCCCTCGGTCGGTTCATGGAGCCGGGGGCCGTAGTACTGGTGGCTGGCTCCGGCGAACACTCCGGTGCGGCTGCCCTGCAAGGAAGTGGGGTCGATACCGGCCCGCTCCAGCGCTTCCCAGGAGGTCTCCAGCACCAGTCGCTGCTGGGGGTCCATCGCCAGCGCCTCACGCGGCGAGATGCCGAACAGCTTGGGATCGAAGTCCCCGGCGTCGTGCAGGAAGCCGCCCTCGCGGACATAGGTGGTGCCGGGGGTCTCGGGGTCGGGGTCGTACAGGCCCTCAAGGTCCCAGCCCCGGTCGGCGGGCAGCCCGGAGATCCCGTCGCCGCCGGCGGTCACCAGCTGCCAGAGCTCTTCGGGCGAACTCACGCCGCCGGGGTAGCGGCAGGCCATGCCGACGATGGCGATCGGCTCATGCGCCGCCGCGGTCAGTTCGCGGTTCTGCTGCCGTAGCCGCTCGGTCTCCTTGAGAGACGCTCGGAGCGCTTCAACGACCTTGTCGGTGGATGCGGTCATGTCCTTGCCTCACACTTCGAGCGTCATCAGGAGTCGGGGTTGTCGAGCGCCAGTCGGATGAGCGCGTCAACGTCCAGCAGATCGATCGCCTCGGCCGCGTCCTGCGCCGCCGGTTGCGGTGTTTCCTCGGGGGCTTCGGCCAGCTTCAGCAGGGCTTCCAGCAGCCCCGCCTCCTGAAGCCGGGCCAGCGGGATGGAGGTGAGGACGCGCCTGGTCTCCGCCTCGTCCCCCGGGAGTTCCGAGGTGCTGGGTTCCGCTTCGGTGCCGAGGATCTGTTCGCGCAGGAACTCGGCGAGCACCGTCGGTGTCGGGTAGTCGAACACCGCGGTGGCCGGGAGCCGGAGTCCGGTGGCCTCGTTCAGCCGGTTACGGAGTTCCACGGAGGTCAGCGAGTCAAAGCCGACGTCCTTGAACGGCCGGTTGACCTCGACCGATTCCGCGCCGCCACGTCCCAGTACGGTCGCCACCTGGCCGCGTACCAGCTCCACCAGGGTGCGCTTGCGCTCCGATGCGGTGAGCCCGGTCAGGCGCTGCCGCCACTGCGCGGTGCCGTCCTGGTCGGTGTCCTGTGTCGCGGCGGCGGCCAGCAGCTCACGCACCTGGGGTACGCCGCTGAGCAGCGGGCTGGGACGGGCGGCGGTGAAGGCCGCGGCGAACCGCTCCCAGTCCACGTCCGCCACCACCGGGTAGGTCTCGTCCCGGTCCAGGAGCCGCTGAAGTGCCTCGATCGCCAGCTTGGGCGGCAGCAGCGGCAGTCCGCGCCGGTCCAGGGTGTCTCCGGCGACATGGTCCGCGACCATGCCGCGCTCGGCCCACGGCCCCCAGGCCACCGAGGTGGCCGCCAGTCCGCGCGCCCGGCGCTGCTGGGCCAGTCCGTCCAGATACGCGTTGGCCGCCGCGTACGCCGCGTGTTCCCCGCTGCCCCAGACACCGGCGATGGAGGAGAACAGGACGAAGGCGTCAAGGGGCTGGTCATGGAGCAGTTCATCGAGGTGGCATGCGCCGCGGACCTTGGCGCCGACCACCTCGGCGAGTTCGGCGTGGCCGAGCTCCGCCAGCGTTGACAGCCGGTTGACGCCCGCGGTGTGGAAAACGGCGGTCAGCGGGTGTTCCCGCTGGATCTGTGCCAGCAGCTCGGCCAGCGCCGAGCGGTCGCCGACATCGCAGGCCGCCAGGGTCACCCGGGCGCCGAGTTCCACCAGTTCGGATTCGAGGGCGGTGGCGTCCGGGGCGGCACGGCCGGCCCGGCTGACCAGAACCAGATGGTCCGCACCACCGCGGGCCAGCCAGCGGGCGACCTGGCTGCCGAGGGCGCCGGTGCCACCGGTGATCAGCACCGTGCCGCTGGGCCGCCAGGTCCGGGCCGCGGGGGCGGCGTCGGTGCCGGAGGCGGGTACCAGGCGGCAGCCGAGGACGCCGGAGGCACGGATCGCCAGCTGGTCCTCGTCCCCCGGGTCGGCCAGCATGCCGCGCAGCCGGGTGCGTACCCGCTCGTCGATCAGCTCCGGCAGGTCCACCAGACCACCCCAGCGCTTGGGGTGCTCCAGGCCCATCACCCGTCCCAGACCCCAGGTCAGCGCCTGGAGCGGGCTGTCCACCCGGTCGGACCGGTCCGCCTGGACGGCGCCGCGGGTGGCGAACCACAGCGGCGCGCCGACCTCCAGGTCGCCGAGCGCCTGGATCAGGGACAGGTTGAGTAGCTGACCGAGCGGCAGTTCCGGGTGCGCGGGGTGCGCGGACTCGTCCAGGGCGAGCAGGGACAGCACTCCCTCGACCGCGCCGCCTTGGGGCAGTACGCCGCGCAGCCGCTCGGCGAGCACCGCCCGGTCGGCGTCGTCCACGGTCACCGGCACCCGGACCGTCCGGGGTGCCAGGTCCGCCAGGGCGTCCGCGGTCCGCTGGGCCGCCGGGCCCGGCGGGACCAGCAGCAGCCAGGTGCCGGACGGGGCATGCGGCGTCGGTTCGGGCAGGGCCTGCCAGTCGACCCGGTAGCGCCAGCCGTCCAGGATGGCGAGCTCATGGCTCTGCCGCCGCCAGGAGGACAGTACGGGCAGCACCGCGCCCAGCGCGGAGCGGTCGTCCGCTCCCCCGACCCTCAGCGCATCGGCCAGCGCCGCCAGGTCCTCCTTCTCCACGGCCGCCCAGAAGCGCGCCTCCATCGGGTCCGCGGCGCGGGCCGGGGCGGCGGCGGGGGTGGGCCAGAAGCGTTCCCGCTGGAAGGCATAGGTCGGCAGTTCCACCCGGCCGGGGTTCGGGCCACCGAACACGGCCGGCCAGTCAACCACGGTGCCCCGCACATATGCCTCGCCGAGCGAGGTGAGGAAGCGGTCCAGGCCGCCCTGGTCGCGGCGCAGGGAGCCCACCACCGCGCCGTCCGGCACCGGCTCGTCGCCCTCGTCGAGGGTTTCCTGGATGCCCATGGCCAGCACCGGGTGCGGGCTGATCTCGATGAACACCCGGTGTCCGGAGTCGAGCAGGGCACGGGCGGTGGGTGCGAACCGGACGGTCTGCCGGAGGTTGGTGTACCAGTACGTTGCGTCCAGGCCGGTGGTGTCGATGCGCTCACCGGTCACCGTGGAGTGGAACGGCACCCGGGACGCGACCGGCGTGATCGGGGCCAGCAGTTCCAGCAGTTCCGCGCGGATGGATTCCACCTGCGGGGAGTGCGAGGCATAGTCCACCGGGATCCGGCGGGCCCGGATGCCGACGGCGGTCAGTTCGGTGTGCAGGCCGTCCAGCGCCTCGGGGTCACCGGAGAGCACCACCGATCCGGGACCGTTGAGTGCGGCGACGGCGAGCCGGTCGCCCCACGGTGCCAGCCAGGGGCCGAGTTCCGCCTCCGGCAGCGCCACCGACATCATGCCGCCCCGGCCGGCCAGCGCCACCAGGGCCTGGCTGCGCAGGGCGACGACCCGGGCCGCATCCTCAAGGCTGAGCGCGCCGGCCACCGCGGCGGCGGCGATCTCGCCCTGGGAGTGTCCGATCACGGCGTCGGGGTGCACTCCACAGGAGCGCCACAGCGCGGCGAGCGAGACCATGACCGCGAACAGCACCGGCTGGACCACATCGACCCGGTCCAGCGAGGGGGCTCCCTCCGCTTCGCCGAGCACCTCCAGCAGCGACCAGTCGACAAACGGGGCCAGGGCTTCTTCACAGGCCCGCAGCTGGTCCCGGAAAACCTCCGAGGCCGCCATGAGGTCACGGGCCATCCCGGCCCACTGAGCGCCCTGGCCGGGGAAGACGAAGACGACCTTGCCGCCGGGGCCGGCGGTGCCCTGGACCAGGCCGGGGGCGCTGTCGCCGGCGGCGAGGGTCTTCAGGCCGAGCAGGAAGTCGTCCCGGTCCTGGGCCACCACCGCTGCCCGGTGTTCCAGGGCGGTCCGGCTGGATACCAGGGCGTGCGCCACATCCCTGACGGACGGAGCGGGCTCGGTGCTCATCCGCTCCAGCAGACGGGCCGCCTGATCGCGCAGCGCCGCCTTGCTCGCGGCGGACAACAGCCAGGCGGTGGGCCGGAGTTGGGGGGCCGAAGCCAGGTGGGGGTCGGCGGAGGCGGGCAGTCGGTTGCCCGCGGCCTCCTCGATGATCACATGGGCGTTGGTGCCGCTGATGCCGAAGGACGAGACTCCGGCCCGGCGCGGCCGCTGGGTCCGCGGCCATGCCACGGTCTCGGTGAGCAGTGCCATGGCACCGGTGGACCAGTCGATATGCGGTGAGGGCTCGTCCACATGCAGGGTCCGCGGCAGTTCGCCGTGGTGCATGGCCATCACCATCTTGATCACACCGGCCACGCCCGCGGCGGCCTGGGTGTGGCCGATGTTCGACTTCACCGACCCCAGCCACAGCGGCTGCCCGGGGTCGCGGTCCTGGCCGTAGGTGGCCAGCAGTGCCTGGGCCTCGATCGGGTCACCGAGGCTGGTGCCGGTGCCATGTGCCTCCACCGCGTCGATGTCGGAGGAGGTGAGCCGGGCGTTGGCCAGGGCCTGCCGGATGACCCGCTGCTGAGAGGGGCCGTTGGGCGCGGTCAGGCCGTTGGAGGCGCCGTCCTGGTTGATGGCGCTGCCACGCAGCACCGCGAGCACCGGGTGGCCATGGCGTTCGGCGTCGGAGAGCCGCTCCACCAGCAGCATGCCGATGCCTTCGCCCCAGCCGGTGCCGTCCGCGTCCGCGGCGAACGCCTTGCACCGTCCGTCCGGCGACAGCCCGCGCTGCCGGGAGAACTCGATGAACAGCCCGGGGGTCGACAGTACGGTCACTCCGCCGGCCAGCGCCATGGAGCACTCGCCCTGGCGCAGTGCCTGGGCCGCCAGATGCAGCGCCACCAGCGAGGAGGAGCAGGCGGTGTCGATGGTGACAGCGGGCCCTTCGAATCCGAAGGTGTAGGCAACGCGGCCGGAGAGCACACTGCCCGCGTTCCCGGTGCCGATATAGCCCTCGGCGGCGTCCGACGAGGCGCCGGTCAGAACCCCGTAATCCTGGTTGCTGATACCGGCGAAGACGCCGGTCCGGCTGCCCTTGAGCGAGCTCGGGTCGATGCCCGCCCGCTCCAGGACCTCCCAGGAGGTCTCCAGCAGCAGCCGCTGCTGCGGGTCCATCGCCAGCGCCTCACGCGGGCTGATGCCGAAGAACTCGGCGTCGAACCGGGCCACATCGTGCACAAAGCCGCCGTCGCGAACGTAGGAGGTGCCCTGGTGGTCGGGGTCGGGGTGGTACAGCCGCTCCAGGTCCCAGCCACGGTCCGTGGGAAAGCCGGAGATCGCGTCACTCCCGTCGGCGATCAGCCGCCACAGCTCCTCCGGGGACGCCACCCGGCCGGGGAAGCGGCAGGCCATGCCCACGATGGCGATCGGTTCCGCTTCGGTGGCGGCGACCTGCGGCGCGAGCTCGGCCACCGCCGCCGATCCGGCCAGCTCCGCCAGCAGGAACCGCGCCAGGGCGGCCGGGGTCGGGTAGTCGAACACCAGGGTGGCAGGGAGCGCCAGTCCGGTACCGGCGGTGAGCCGGTTGCGCAGTTGGACGGCGGTCAGCGAGTCGAATCCGGTCTCCTTGAACGCCTTGTCGGCCGGGACCGCCGCCGAGGCGGCATGTCCCAGGACGAGGGCGACCTGTTCGCGGACCAGCTCCAGCAGGGCCGGTTCCCGTTCCTCCTCAGGCAGCGCCACGATGCGCGACCGCCACTGCTGGGACGCGTCCGCGTCTGCCCTGTCCATGTCGGTGGTGTGCCGTCGTGCCTCCGGGAGGTCGGCCAGCAGTGCGCTCGGGCGTGCCGCGGTGAACACACCGGCGAACCGGCTCCAGTCGATATCGGCGACGGCGGTCAGCGCCGCACCGCTCTCCACAGCCTGGCGCAGTGCGTCGAGGGCCGGTTCCCGGTCCATCGCCGACAGACCGATGCGTCGCAGGCCATCACCGGTGAGGTTCTCGGCGGCGGCCATCCCGGCGCCGGCCCAAGGACCCCAGGCGATGGAGGTCGCGGGCAGACCGTCGGCCCTGCGCTGCTCGGCCAGCGCGTCCAGATAAGCGTTCGCCGCCGCGTAGTTGGCCTGCCCGGCATTGCCCACCGTGCCCGCGATCGACGAGAACAGTACAAACGCCGACAGCTCCTGGCCCGCGGTCAGTTGATGCAGGTTCCGTGCCGCGTCCACCTTGGACCGCAGCACCTCGGCGAACCGCTCCGCCGACTGCCCGGCCAGCACACCGTCGTCCAGCACACCGGCCGCATGGATCACCGCGGTCAGCGGCTGTTCGGCGGGTATCGAGGCCAGCAGTCCGGCCAGTGCCTCCCGGTCGGCCGCGTCACAGGCCGCGACCGTCACCTCGACGCCGAACTCCGCAAGTTCTTCCCGCAGTTGGGCGGCGCCCTCGGCCGCCGGACCCCGACGGCTGGTCAGCAGCAGATGACCGGCACCCTGACGGGCCAGCCACCGCGCGACCTCGGCACCCAGGGCGCCCGTGCCGCCGGTCACCAGCACGGTGCCGCGCGGCCGCCACGGTGCCGCCCCGGCCGCCACACGGGGGGCGCGAGTCAGTCGCCGTACAAAGACGCCGGAGGCGCGCACCGCCAGCTGGTCCTCATCCGCAGGTTCCGCCAGCGTGGCCACCAGCCGGGCCATGGACCGTTCGTCCGGAGTTTCGGGCAGGTCCACCAAGCCGCCCCAGCGGTTGGGATGTTCCAGCGCCGCCACCCGGCCCAGGCCCCAGAGCTGAGCCTGCACCGGATGGGCCGGGCGGTCCGAACGGCCCGTGGACACCGCGCCGGTCGTCAGGCACCACAGCGGCGCCCCCACACCGGCATCGCCCAGCACCTGCACCAGCGCGAGCGTCCCCGCCAGGCCGGATGACACGCCCGGCACCGGTGCGTACGGTTCCTCGGCAAGCGCCAGCAGCGACACCACACCGCTGACCGGGCCGTCCGTCCCAGCGATCAGCTCGGCGATGCGCTCGGCGAGCATCGCTCGCTCACTCGCCGCCGCACCGACCACAACCGGCAGCACCCGGGCGCCATGTGCGGTCAGCGCGGGAACGCACCCGCTCACCCACGCGTGATCCTCCAGGCCCTCCGGAAGCACCACCAGCCAGGTGCCCGTCAGCACCGGCCCCGGGACGTCCGCCACCGTTCGCCAAGTGATCCGATAGCGCCAGGAATCCGCCAGATAGCGGGAACGGTGCCGCTTGCGCCACGAGGACAGCACCGGCAACACCGCGGTCAGCGAGGCCTGTTCGGCCGCCCCAGCCTCCAGCGCACCGGCCACCGCCGACACATCGGCACGCTCCACCGCGTCCCAGAACGCCGCGTCCGCCGCGTCCACCTGGTCCGCGCGCCCGCCGAGCGGCGCCGCGTCCGGCCAGTACCGCTCACGCTGGAAAGCGTAGGTCGGCAAGTCCACGAGCCTGCCACCCCGACCGGCGAAGAACCGCTGCCAGTCCACGGCCGCGCCGCGCGCATAAGCCTCGGCCACCGCCGCGGTCAGGGTGAATGCCTCGGGGCGGTCGGTGCGCAGGACCGGTACGAACAGCGCGTCGGCGCTGTCCTGGCCCAGGGCGGAGAGCACGCCGTCCGGGCCCAGTTCGATGAACGTGGTCACGCCCTGGCCGGCCAACGCGCCTATGCCGTCGGCGAACCGGACGGCCTCCCGGACATGCCGCACCCAGTACTCCGGAGTACACAGCTCCTCGGCGGTGGCGAGCTCACCCGTCAGATTCGATACCACCGGGATACGCGGCGCCTGGTACGACAGGCTCTCGGCGACCTTCCGGAAGTCGGCCAGCATCGGCTCCATGCGCGGCGAATGGAACGCATGCGACACCGTCAGGCGCTTGGTCTTACGACCCTGCTCCACAAACCCGGCCGCCAACTCGACAACCGCGTCCTCGTCACCCGAAATCACCACGGACGACGGACCGTTGACGGCGGCGATCGACACCCGGCCCCGGTAGCCGGCCAGCACCTCCAGGACCTCGGCCTCGGTGGCCTGGACAGCCACCATCGCACCACCCTCAGGCAGCGCCTGCATCAGCCGGCCACGCGCCGCCACCAGCACACACGCATCCCCCAACGACCACACACCCGCCACATGAGCAGCGGCCAGCTCACCGATCGAGTGGCCCGCCAGATAATCCGGCGCAATCCCCCACGACTCCACCAGACGGAACAACGCCACCTCAACCGCGAACAACGCCGCCTGAGCGTAAACCGTCCGGTCGATCAACCCGACCCCGCCGAACACCACCTCACGCAGCGGACGGTCCAACTCGCGGTCGAACTCGGCGCATACCGCATCAAAGGCCTCGGCGAACACCGGGAGCGTTTCATACAACTCCCGGCCCATCCCCACCCGCTGCGCACCCTGCCCCGTGAACAGGAAGGCCAGCTTGCCCTGTTCAGCTGCTACGCCCTGGAGCAGTCCCGGCGCCTGACGGCCCGCGGCCAACGCCGCCAGTGCCGCCAGGAATTCGTCCCGGTCGGCGGCGACCACGGCCGCGCGATGGTCCAGCGCCGTGCGAGCGGTGGCCAGCGTACGGCCGACATCGACCGGTTCCGCAGCGCCCGCAGCATCAACGTGGGTGAGCAGTCGCCTCGCCTGGTCCCGCAGCCCCGGTGCGGTGTTTGCCGACAGCAGCCAGGGCACCACCGGGGAGGACCCGGTGGCCTCGGCGACGTCGGGCTGGGCGCTCGGCGGTGCCTGCTCAATGACGGCATGGGCGTTGGTGCCGCCGATACCGAAGGAAGACACGGCCGCCCGGCGCGGACGGTCGAGCTCCGGCCACGGCCGCGCCTCGGTCAGCAACTCCACCGCGCCCATGGACCAGTCCACCTGGGGAGTGGGGTCATCGGCATGGAGGGTCCGCGGCAGCATGCCGTGCCGCATCGCCATCACCATCTTGATCACACCGGCCACACCGGCGGCAGCTTGGGTGTGCCCGATGTTGGACTTGATGGAACCCAGCCACAACGGCCGGGCGGTGTCCCGCCCCTGGCCGTAGGTGGCCAGCAGCGCCTGCGCCTCGATCGGGTCACCCAGCCGCGTACCGGTACCGTGCGCCTCCACCACATCGACATCCGCCGTGGACAGCCCCGACGCGGCCAACGCCTGCCGGATCACCCGCTGTTGGGAGGGTCCGTTGGGCGCGGTCAGACCATTGGACGCACCGTCCTGGTTGACCGCCGAGCCACGGAGTACCGCCAGCACTTGATGGCCGTTCCGCTGGGCGTCCGACAACCGCTCCACCAGCAGCATGCCGACACCCTCGGACCAGCCGGTGCCGTCCGCGTCCGCGGCGAAGGACTTGCAGCGCCCGTCGGGCGACAGTCCGCGCTGCCGGGAGAACTCCACAAAGGTGGTGGGCGTGGCCATCACGGTGACACCGCCGGCCAGCGCCAGCTCGCATTCACCCTGCCGCAGCGCCTGAGCGGCGAGGTGCAGGGCCACCAGCGAGGAGGAGCAGGCGGTGTCCACCGTCACGGCAGGGCCTTCGAGGCCGAAGGTGTAGGCCACCCGGCCGGACACCACGCTGCCGGCGGTGCCGGTGATGGTGTAGCCCTCGGCGTCGTCGGAGAGTCCCGCGGAGTGGGCCGCGTAGTCGTGGTACATCAGCCCGGCGAAAACGCCGGTCCGGCTGCCCTTGACGGAGGCCGGGTCAATGCCCGCCCGCTCGAAGACCTCCCAGGAGGTCTCCAGCAGCAGCCGCTGCTGCGGGTCCATCGCCAGCGCCTCACGCGGCGAGATACCAAAGAGCCCGGCGTCGAAATGCCCGGCGTCATACAGGAATCCACCGGTACGGGTGTAGGAGGTGCCGGCGTGCTCGGGGTCCGGGTGGTACAGGTTGTCCAGATCCCAGCCGCGGTCGGCGGGGAACTCGCCGATGCCCTCCAGTCCGGCGGTGACCAACTGCCACAGCTCCTCCGGGGAGTTGACGCCCCCCGGGTAGCGGCAGGCCATGCCGACGATGGCGATCGGCTCGTCCGGGTCCGCGACCGGCTGCGGCTCCGGCGTGGCGGACGGCGCCTCGCCGAGGAGGAGTTCGCCGTGCAGATGACGGGCGACGGCGAGTGGCGTGGGGTGGTCGAAAACCAGGGTGGGCGGCAGGCGCAGGCCGACCGCGGTGCCCAGCTGGTTGCGCAGTTCGATCGCGGTCAGCGAGTCATAACCGAGGTCCTTGAAGGTGTGATCGGCTCCAATGGCCTCGGCCGAGTCATGGCCGAGAACGGCCGCCACCTGCCGGCGTACCAGGGTGAGCAGAGCGCTGTGCTGTTCGGCCTCGGGCAGGGTGGCCAGCCGTCCGGCCAGTGACGCCGCACCGTCGGCTGCACCGGGCAGCACGGTGCGGGATGCGGCGGCCGGCCGGACAAGGCGCCGCAGCAGGTCCGGCACGGGCCGGGTGGCGGCCTGGGCACGCAGCCCGGGGATGTCCAGCAGGGCAGGCACCAGCAGGGCCCGGTCCCGGCGAATGGCGGCGTCGAAGAGCGCCAGTCCCTGGTCGGTGGGCATGGGCAGGATGCCCGAGCGGGCCATCCGGGTCAGATCGGTGTCGGCCAGGTCGCCGGTCAGGCCGGATGCCTGTTCCCACAGGCCCCAGGCCGCCGCCGTGGCCGGGAGGCCCTGGGCATGGCGCGTGTGGGCGAGGGCGTCGAGGAAGGTGTTCGCGGCGGCGTAGTTGGCCTGGCCGGGGCCACCGATGACGCCGTTGACCGAGGAGAACAGCACAAAGGCGGCGAGGTTGGCGTCCTGGGTGAGCTGGTGGAGGTTCCAGGCGCCGTCCGTCTTGGGACGCATCACCTGGTCGATGCGCTCGGGGGTGAGCGCCTCGAGGACTCCGTCGTCGGTCAGACCCGCGGCGTGCACCACCGCGGTCAGCGGGTGTGCGGCCGGTATCCGGGCGAGCAGTGCGGCCAGTGCGTCCCGGTCCGCCACATCGCAGGCGGCCACGGTGACCTCGGCGCCCAGGGCGTGCAGTTCCTCGCGGAGCTCGGCCATGCCGGGGGCGTCGAGGCCCCGGCGGCCGGTGAGAACCAGGTGCCCGGCACCGTGCTCGGTGACCAAGTGGCGGGCGATCAGTCCGCCCAGGGTGCCGGTGGCTCCGGTCACCAGCACCGTGCCGGCCGGGTCGAACAGCGGCGTGGGCTCGGTCTCGGCCTCCGCCGGGACGGCGGTCAGCCGAGGGGCGGTCATGTTGCCGCCGCGCACGGCCAGTTGCGGCTCACCGGATGCCACCGCCGCCGGGAGCACGGCCGCCAGGTGGCTGTCCTGGTCGAGGTCGAGGAGGACAAAGCGGCCGGGGTGCTCGGTCTGGGCGGAGCGGATCAGACCCCACAGCGGTGCGTGCACCAGGTCGGTGACGGGCTCCGCTACGCGGATGCCGACCGCGCCACGGGTGACGACCACCACTCCGGTGTGCGCCAGTCGCTCGTCGGACAGCAGGTCCTGGACCAGCGCCAGCAGCTCGGAGGTGGCGGCGCGTGCCGCGGCGGCGGGTCCGTCGCCGTCCAAGTGCCCTTCGCCGCCGGTGCGGAAGGTCACAAGGACGTCCGGGGCCGGTGCGCCGGCGTCAAGGGCCTGCCGCAGGGCGGCGATGCCGGAATGGCTCACCACGGTCGCCCCGGCCTCGGACAGCGCGGCGCTCAGCCCCTCCGCCACGGGGCCGAGGACGGCCCAGGAGGCCGGGGGCTGCCGCAGGCCCGTGGTGGACAGCGGCGCCCACTCCACCTGATAAAGCGAGCGGGTCGCGGCGGAACGCAGTTGCTCCGCGGACACCGGGCGCATCACCAGCGAATCGACGGCGACCACCGGTCGGCCCATACCGTCGGTGGCGGAGACCGTCAGCCCGGCGCCTTCGGTGCCGTCGCCGGACGCTATCCGTATCCGCAGGCTGTCGGCACCGGTGGTGTGCAGGGTGACGCCGGTCCAGGCGAAGGGCAGCCGCGGGGTCGTGCTCTCCTCCCGGAAACCGTCCAGCAGTCCGGCGTGCAAGGCAGCGTCCAGCAGCGCCGGGTGGATGCCAAAGCGGTCCGCCTCGTCCCGCTGCGCCCCGTCCAGGGCGACCTCGGCGAACACCTCGGTGCGCCGGGTGGTGCCGGAGCCGGTGTCCCGGCGCCATGCGGTGCGCAGCCCGCGGAATTCGGGCCCATAGGCGTACCCGAGGTCGGCGAGCGCGGTGTAGAAGCCATCCAGCGCGACCGGGACAGCGTCCCGCGGCGGCCACTGGGCGGGCGGTTCGGGGAGGGCGCCGGGCGCGGTGGTCAGCAGGCCGGTGGCATGCCGGGTCCACTGCGCGTCGGCGTCCGCCTCCTCGCGGCTGGAGTGCACGCTGACCGGGCGGTGGCCGGTCTCGTCGGGTGCGCCCACCGCGAGCCGGAGGCGCACCCTGCCGTGCTCGGGGACCACCAGGGGGGCCTCGATGGTCAGCTCCGCGATGCGGTCGCAGCCCGCTTCGGCGGCGGCGCGCAGCGCCATCTCCACGAAGGCCGTGCCCGGTACCAGGATCTGTCCGAGCACCAGGTGGTCGGCGAGCCAGGGGTGGGTCTCCAGGGAGAGCCTGCCGGTGAAGAGCAGCCCGTCGGAGTCGGGGAGTTCGGCGGCGGCCATCACCAGCGGGTGGTCGGCGGCCAGCAGACCGGCCGCGGTGATGTCCCGCTCCGCCGCACCGGGCAGCAGCCAGTAGCGCTCGCGCTGGAAGGGGTAGCCGGGCAGCGGGACGAGGCGGGCGGCGGATCCGCCGAATGCCTCCGCCCAGTGCACCGGTACTCCGGCGGCATGGGCTTCGGCCAGCGAGGTCAGCAGTCGGGTGGCGCCGCCGTCATCGCGGCGCAGGGTGCCGAGGACCAGTGCGTCGTCGGCCCCGGCGGCGTCCAGGGTCTCCTGGAGCCCGACCGTGAGCACCGGATGCGGGCTGGTCTCGATGAAGACCCGGTGCCCGTCGGCGAGCAGGCTGCGGGTGGTGCGCTCGAACTCCACCGGCCGGCGCAGGTTGCGGTACCAGTACTCCGCGTCCAGTTCGGCGGTGTCGATCCGTTCGCCGGTCACCGTTGAGTAGAAGGGCACCGGACAACTGCGTGGGGCGACCGGCGCCAGGTCCGCCAGCATCCGCTCGCGGATCGCTTCGACGCCGGTGGTGTGGGACGGGTAGTCGATCGGCACCCGGCGGGCCCGTTGCCCCTGCTCGGCGCAGGCGGCGAGGAGTTCGTCGAGCGCGGCCGCGTCACCGGCGACCACGCTGGAGGACGCCCCGTTGACGGCCGCTATGGTCAGCCGGCCGGACCAGGGGGCGATCAGTTCACGGGCCTGTGCGGCGGGCAGCGGGAGTGAGACCATGCCGCCGGTTCCGGCGAGCCCCAGCAGCGCCTGGCTGCGCAGCGCCGCGATCCTGGCGGCATCGGGCAGGGAGAGGGCGCCGGCCACACAGGCCGCGGCGATCTCGCCCTGGGAGTGTCCCACCACCGCCGAGGGCCGCACTCCATGGGAGCGCCAGACCTCGGCCAGGGCCACCATGACCGCGAACAGCGCGGGCTGTACCACGTCGTCGCGGTCCAGCCTGGGCGCTCCGGGGGCGCCGCGCAGCACCTCGGTCAGCGACCAGTCCACATAGGGCGCCAGCGCGTCGGCGCACTCCCGTATCCGGTCCGCGAACACCGGTGAGGAGTCCAGCAGTTCGGCGGCCATGCCGGGCCACTGCGAGCCTTGGCCGGGGAAGACGAACACGGCCTCGCGGTCCGTGCCGGGGGTGACGGTGCCGCGGACCACCCCGGCGGTGTCCCGTCCTTCGGCCAGTGCGGTCAGCGCCCTCAGGGCCTGCTGCCGGTCACCGGCCGCCAGCACGGCACGGTGCGGCAGCGCCGCCCGGGTGGCCAGCGTGTGCCCCACATCGGCGGTACGGAGAGCGGGGTGTGCCTCCAGGTGGGCGTGCAGCCGGGCCGCCTGGTCGCGCAGCGCGGCCTCGGAGCGCGCGGACAACAGCCAGGGCAGCGGGCCGTCGAGGGCCGTAGGTGTGCCCGCGGATGCCGGGTCCGTGTCCATGGGCACCGCTACGGGCTCGGGCTCGGACTCGATGATCACGTGGGCGTTGGTGCCGCTGATGCCGAAGGCGGAGACCGCGGCGCGGCGGACCGGGCCGCTGTCCGGCCAGGCGACGGCCTCGGTCAGGAGCTCGATCTGCCCCGCCGACCAGTCAACATGGGTGGTGGGCCGGTCCACATGAAGGGTCCCGGGCAGCAAGCCATGGCGCATCGCCAGGACCATCTTGATGACGCCGGCCACGCCGGCGGCGGCCTGGGTGTGGCCGATGTTGGACTTCAGCGAGCCCAGCAGCAGCGGCCGGTCGGCGGCGCGGTCGCGTCCATAGGTGGCCAGCAGTGCCTCGGCCTCGATGGGGTCGCCGAGCCGGGTCCCGGTGCCATGCGCCTCCACCGCCTCGATGTCCGAAGCGGTCAGCCGGGCGTTGGCCAGGGCTTGGCGGATGACCCGCACCTGGGCGGGTCCGTTCGGTGCGGAGAGTCCGTTGCTGGCGCCGTCCTGGTTGATCGCGCTGCCCCGCACGACCGCCAGCACCTGGTGCCCGTTGCGCCGGGCGTCGGAGAGCCGTTCCACGATCAGCAGCCCGACGCCCTCGGCCCAGCTGGTGCCGTCCGCGGCCTCGGCGAACGGCTTGCAGCGGCCGTCCGGGGCAAGCCCGCGCTGCCGGCTGAACTCGGCGAACATGCCGGGGTTGGGCATGATGGTCACACCGCCGGCCAGGGCCAGCGTGCACTCGCCCTGGCGCAGTGCCTGGCCGGCCAGGTGCAGCGCCACCAGCGAGGAGGAGCAGGCGGTGTCCACGGTGACGGCGGGGCCTTCGAGACCGTAGGTGTAGGCGATGCGACCGGAGGCGACGCTGGCGGTGTTGCCGGTGAGCAGGAAGCCCTCGACTCCGTCCGGCGCCTGGTGCATGCGTGGGCCGTAGTCCTGGGTCATGGCTCCGACGAACACCCCGGTTCTGCTGCCCTTGAGCCGGCCGGGGTCGATACCGGCCGCTTCAAAGGCTTCCCAGGAGGTCTCCAGCAGCAGCCGCTGCTGCGGATCCATGGCCCGGGCCTCGCGGGGCGGGATGCCGAAGAAGGCCGCGTCGAACTCGTCCGCCTGGTGCAGGAATCCGCCTTCCCGGCTGTACGAGGTACCGGGGTGGTCGGGGTCCGGGTGATAGAGCTCGTCCAGGGCCCAGCCACGGTTGGTGGGGAAGCCTGAGATGGCGTCGCCGCCCGTGAGCAGCAGGTCCCACAGCTGCTCGGGGCTGTGCACACCGCCGGGGAAACGGCATGCCATGCCGACGATGGCGATCGGTTCGCCGTCGAGGGCATCCGGTGCCGCCGGTGCGTCCGGTTCCTCGGCCATGGCGCCGCGGATTTCGGAGTGCAGCCGCTGGACCAGTGACTCAGGGGTCGGATGATCGAAGATCACGGCGGCGGGCAGCCGCACTCCCAGGGCCGCGGCCAGCCGGTTGCGCAGCACCAGGGCGGCCGCGGAGTCGATGCCCGCATCGCGGAAGGCACGGCCGGAGTCGGCGAATTCCGTGGCCTGCTCCCCCAGGACCGCCGCGAGTTCGGTGCGTACCAACCTGGTGAGGGCGCGCGGCAGTTCGGTGTCGGGCAGCCCGGCGAAGCGGGATGTGGTGGCCGTCGGCGTCTCGTCCGGCTCCTGCCGCGGGTCGTCGTAGGCTGGCAGTTCGATGGGGTGCGGGTCGGTCCCGGCGAATGCCGTGGACCAGTCCACCGATACGCCCTGGACATGGAGTTCGGCCATGCTGGTCAGGAACTGCCCGCGACCGCCGTGGTGCCTGCGCAGCGTGCCGGCGACGGCGGCGTCGGCGCCCGCGTCGTCCAGGGTCTGCTGAACTCCCAGGGTGAGTACCGGATGCGGGCTCACCTCGACAAAGGCCGTGGGCCGCTGGGCCAGCGCCGCGCGGATGGTGCCTTGGAACAGGACCGGGCTGCGGACCATCCGGTACCAGTACTCGGCGTCGAGTCGCGTGGTGTCGTACCGCCCGCCGGTCAGTCCCGAATAGAAGGGGATGTCCGAGGGGCCGGCGGTGACCGGGGCCAGATCGCGGATCAGCCGGTCGCGCACCTTCTCGATCTGCGGGGAGTGGGCCGCATAGCCGACGGAGATGAGCTGTGCCCGGATGTCCTCGGTGACCAGTTGGGCGCGGAGGGTCTCGATCGCCTCGGTGTCACCGGAAACCACGGTCCACGAGGGGCTGTTGACACCGGCGATGGCCAGTCGGTCGCCCCATGGCTCCAGTCGCGGAAGCAGCCGGTCGGCGGGGAGCAGGACGGAAAGCATCTCGCCATGGCCCACCAGCGATGCCTGGGCCCGGCTGAAGGCGGCGACCGCGTGCATGGCGTCCGGGAGCGACAACGCGCCGACGACCTGGGCGGCGGCGAACTCGCCCATGCTGTGGCCGACCACTGCACCGGGCTCGACGCCACTGGAGCGCCACAGCGCGGCAAGGGAGATCATCACCGCGGCGAGTGCCGGCTGCGTGACCTCCGGACGCGCCCAGACGGAGGAGTCTTGATCGGACGTCAGGACGTCTTCGAGAGACCAGTCGGCATGTGGCTTCAGTGCCTCGGCGCACTCTTGCAGGGTGCGCCGGAACACGGTCGAGGAGTGCTGGAGTTCACGTGCCATCCCGGGCCACTGAGGGCCTTGCCCGGGGAACACAAACACCGGTCGGGTGCCTTCGCGGGCCGTTCCCAGGACGAGATTGGGTGCGGCCGTACCGTCCGCCAACGCGCTCAGCCCCAGGCGCTGTTCCTCGCAGTCCCGGGAGACGATCACGGCCCGGTGCCGTCCCTCGGCGCCACCGGACACGCCGAGCAGCGCATGGCCGACATCGGCGACGGCCCACTCGGGCCGCGGGCCGAGGTGCTCCCGCAGCAGCCGCGCCCGTGCCCGCAGGGCATCCTCGGTCGGCGCGGAAATCACCCAGGGCAGCGCCGGCGAATCGCCTTCCAGCCGTCCTTGAGAACGCGATTCGCCCATGCTCCTGCCCCCGCAACCGATGGATGCCTCAACGGATATGACTCAGGTTGGGGGTGTCGCAATTCACGGGGGGTCAATGCTTTGAATGCATCACACAAGACAGCACGTCCGACGACAAGGAATCGCCAACTGCACCTGCGGACACCAGATATCTATCCCCGTTATGCACGCGTGCGCCAGAACTGCCGCGCAGCGCCCCCGTGTGCCAGAAGTGGTGACCATCAGGACCGACTTCGCTCGCCCCGGTGATCAACTTCTCGGCCACCTAACCTCCTGCACAGTCGAGGTGTCAAGCCAGGTCAGGCGGTCCCGCAACAGAACGGGACCAGTGGTCCAGGGTCCAGGTCCGCCGGTTTGTGAGGAGACGGAGCATGTTGCCCGGTTGTGACCGGCACTGGACTGACAGAATCCTGAACTCACCCCAGAATCGGGCATTCTGCAATACATGACCGCTGATTTCTCATGATTTGAGGCACTGACCGCCTTCCCCGGGGAGGCAATACAGCCGATTCGCCGCTGCCGTCGCAACGATTTCCCCGGGCGCGACTCAGCGCTCTATCCATCCGACGACTCCCGGCGATATGTCACATCGTTGTCAACCGGGACCGAGCTCCCTCGGGCTTGACGCCCCGCACAGATGCTCTCCGCACGCATGCGGAAGGAGGGAACACCGCGACAACCTGGGCGAGCTGATCGCCGACTTCGACAAGACCCATGGCCCCGCCGGCCCGGAGGCCGTGGCTGCCAAGCGGGCCAAGCTCACCAGTGGCACCTCCTCCGATGCCGGGGCAGCCACATGAGCGGCGCGCCAGTAGATGCGTTCGGGCCGCCGTTCGGCGAGCGGGATCAGGGCAGTGGTGTCGATGAGCGGGACCTCGCGGGGGGTCGGTGTCGCTCAGGGCGACAAGTTCGGCAATGCGTAGCCCGGAGTAGAACAGCAGCCGGCCGATGGCGCGGTCGCGGAGAGTGGCGGCGTTCGACGGCGCGCAGGCAGCGCTTTTGCCGGCGGGCGTCCAGGGAGCGGGTGCGAGTTTGGCGGCGCCGTCGCGGCGGACGACGGCGGGGCTGAGTCCGAGCTGGGTGAGGAAGCATATGTCGGCGATATGCCGTGCCGCTTAGGCTCCAGGTATGCGCGTGTTGATCGTGGAGGACGAGCCCTACCTGGCCGAGGCCGTCCGGGACGGTCTGCGGCTGGAAGCGATCGCCGCCGACATCGCCGGCGACGGCAACTCCGCTCTGGAACTGCTCAGCGTCAACTCCTACGACCTCGCGGTCCTCGACCGCGACATCCCCGGCCCCTCCGGCGACGAGATCGCCCGACGAATTGTCGCCTCCGGCAGCGGCATCCCGATCCTCATGCTCACCGCTGCCGACCGGATCGACGACAAGGCGTCCGGGTTCGGGCTCGGCGCCGATGACTACCTCACCAAACCGTTCGAGCTCCGGGAGCTCGTCTTGCGGCTGCGGGCGCTGGACCGCAGACGCGTGCACGCCCGACCCCCGGTCAGCGAGATCGCGGACCTGCGGCTGGACCCCTTCCGCCGGGAGGTCTTCCGCGACGGACGCTATGTCGCGCTCACCCGCAAGCAGTTCGCCGTGCTCGAAGTCCTCGTCGCCGCCGAAGGCGGTGTGGTCAGCGCCGAAGAACTTTTGGAGCGGGCCTGGGACGCCAACGCCGACCCCTTCACCAACGCCGTCCGCATCACCGTCTCCGCCCTGCGCAAACGACTCGGCGAACCATGGCTCATCGCCACGGTGCCCGGCGTCGGCTACCGAATCGACACCGGCATGGACACCACCCACCCTGGCAGCACTCATGAATAGGTGCCCAGGGCTCAGCGCCCGCCTGAAACTCACCATCAGCTACGCCGGATTCCTCCTCATCGCCGGCACCCTCCTGCTGGCCGTGGTATGGGTGTTCCTGCTGCGCTATGTACCCGACAGCCCCCAGGGCCTTCTCGGGGTCGCACCCAACCGCTACCTCCTCGTGCGCATGTTCGCCCCCGCGGCGGCCGTAGCGCTGGCCTTCCTGCTGGCGTTCGGCCTCCTGGGAGGTTGGATCCTCGCCGGCCGGATGCTCGCACCGCTCACACGGATCGCAGACGCGGCACGGATGGCCGCGAACGGATCACTGTCCCACCGGATCCGCATGCAAGGCCGCCAAGACGAATTCCGCGAACTCGCCGACATATTCGACATCATGCTCGAACAACTCGAATCCCACGTCACCGAACAGCGACGATTCGCTGCGAACGCCTCCCACGAACTGCGCACCCCGCTGGCGATCTCGAAGACCCTCCTCGACCTCGCCCGCAACAACCCCACACGGGACCAGGGCGAACTCATCGAACGCCTGCACACCGTCAACACGCGGGCGATCGACCTCACAGAGGCCCTCCTGCTGCTCAGCCGCGCCGACCGCAAGAGCTTCACCCGCGAGCCCGTAGACCTGTCCCTCATCGCCGAAGAAGCCACCGAAACGCTGCTTTCCCTTGCCGAAAGGCGTCAGATCACGCTCGAAGTCACCGGCGAGAAGGCACAGACCCCTGGCTCCGCGGCGCTCATTCTGCGGATGGTGACCAACCTCGTCCAGAACGCCGTCGTCCACAACCTCCCCTCCGGCGGCACCGTTACGGTCCACACCGAATCACAGCGCGACGCGAGCGTGCTGCGGGTCGAGAACACCGGCCATCGGGTTCCAGCGGAACTCCTACCGGCCCTCACCGAACCCTTCCAACGCGGAACAGAACGCACACACACCGACGAACATGCCGGGGTCGGCCTCGGGCTGGCCATCGTGCACAGCATCGTCCGGGCACACGACGGGACCATCGACCTCGCGCCCCGCCCCACCGGCGGTCTCCTCGTCACGATTCGACTCCCCGGCACGCCGCAGACATCGTCCCCCGAGCGGGGCCCACTAGATCGTTGATCGGCTCCACGAGGGAGACTTCGCCGGCGGCGTCGCGAGGGCCAGGGTTCGCAGGAATAGGCGGCCGAACGGCCCGTCGCCCACAACGAGATGCGTCGCCGGCCTCGCCGCTCAACACACCGGTCCCTGGAGCCGCTACGCCTCCGGCGACCACACACGGTGAGCGAATACACCCTCACCCTGGGAATACACACCAGCACCTGCAGTACCCGGGCTGCGCGATCACCAGCGGCAGGACCAACACACTGCCGGCATGCGCCAGTTCCTTGATGCCGGGGATTCGGGCGTATCGCGGGCGTATCGGAAATCGCATACGCCACCGCAACGGTCTTCCGTCTTCAGTGGAGGCAACGGGGACCACATGAGTGGGTGATCAGTTGCCGACAGCGGTCTCCGGCAGACCTGCAACGGTCGATTTGTCGATCAGGAAAGGACCGTGATCATGGACTCGGATTCCATACGTGGTTTCAATCGGCGGCGGCTGCTCGGGTGGAGCGGGTTGGCGGCCGCCGGCGTGGCGGCGGCCGGCGCGCCGCTGGTGGGCGCCCGACCCGGGCATGCCGTAGCTGCGGGACAGCACCGTCCGGCCTCAACCGACTCCGACATCCCACCGGCCACCCGTCCCGGCGGAGCCTACGACCAGTACGTGGCGAAGCTGGCCGCCGAGGGGAAGTTCTCCGGCGTGGTGCTGTTGTCGCACCGGGGCCGGACGGTGCTGTCCCGCAGCTACGGCATGGCCGACAAGGAGAAGGGGATCCGCAACCACGAAGGCATCGCGTTCAGCCTCAGCTCGGCGGGCAAGCCGTTCGGCGCGGTGGCCATCTTGCAGCTGGCACAGCAGGGCGAGCTGAGCCTGTCGGACACGGTGGGCACCCACCTGAAGGGCTACGCCAAGGACATCGCCGAGCAGGTGACCATCCACCACCTGCTCTCCGGCACATCCGGGCTGAACACCCCGGATGAGGACGTGCAACGCACCTTCCAGAGCCGGGAGGAAGTGCACGAGTATTACGAGCAGTGGGCCCGGCAGTCGAAGGTGGTGGCCCCGCCCGGCACTCCCACCGGCCACTCCGGCGCCGATATCGCCATTCCCGCGTTGATCGTGGAGGCCGTGAGCGGCAAGACGTACTGGGACTACGTGCAGGAGAACATCTTCGGGCGCTGCGGAATGACCGGCTCGGCGTTCTGCACCAGGCCGCAGTGGCTCACCGATGAGCACATCGCGCACCCGTATATGACGCTGGCCGAGGGCAGCCAGGTGGACGCGGTCCGCAATCTGGACAAGGGCAGCCCGTCCCCGGACGTACTCGGCAAGAACCCGGGCCGCAGCTTCATCGATGCCCCCGGGGACGGCGGCTTCGCCACCGCGCCGGATCTGGTCCGGTTCGCGCACGCGCTGGGCGATGGCACGGTGCTGGACCGGCCCTGGGCCGAGTTGCTCACCGGGGCCAAGATCCCCCACAGCGGTTCGTCGTTCGGGGCCTACGACATGCCGGTCCATATCGTCAACGGCCAGTGGGTGTTCGGGTGCGGCGGTAGCAACCCCGGTGTCAGCGCCAACTGGAACATCTACCCGTACACCGGCTGGGTCGGCGTAGTCCTCGGCAACTGCGACGGCCTTCCGTTGCAGGAGATCACCGGGCGGGAGATGCGGGCCATCACCGGGGCTTCGCCCGGCGACGGGGGCGGCGGCTGAAACGGCCCGGCGGCAGACAGGACACTCCACCGGCTACGCCATTGCGGCTTGACCCTACGACGTCGAGGACGGCACCTCCCCCCCCGGCACGTCACGGAACGCGACACCGCCGCACGTCGCGGCACGTGGCATCCGTCGTTTGCGGCTGGTGACAGCGTTCTTACCGGCACCCCGACTTCACCGCCGCCTTCGAGGGGGCGCTCACCATGGCCCGCACCGACCCGCCCACCGTGCGGCAGCTTCTCGCCCTGCTGACCATCGGATGCCGCACCCTCGACCGGCTCGGCCGTAATCTGCGCGAAGTTCTCAACCTCGTCCACGACCTGAACAAAAAACGCATCGGAGTGCGCTCGCTCGCCGACCCGCTGTCGGTCAACACCGCCGACGAGGGCATGGGCCGCATCGCCTTTCTGCTGCCGGCCCTGTTCGCCGAGATGGGAACGCACCTTCACCGCCGAACGCGCCGCCCGCGCCGTCGCCGAGGCCGCGGGCCGCCGCATCGGCCGGTGAGCCAAGCATGTCCTGCGCGAGCAGGGCACCGACGGTCACCCCTGCCGCCAGTCCGGCACCGCTGAAGACCTGAGCGACGGTCAAGACAATCGAGTTCCTTCGCTGAGCGTGACCCGCCGGACGGCGCCTCTGGCGGTCCGGCAGGTCTGAAGAGGACGCGGGGGTAGCGCCGTGGCAAGCCAGGCCAGGGGAGGCGGACCCCACCGGCCCTGCCGAGGCATCGGTCGGCGTCCCGGCCTGCCCGGCTGCGCGATCAGGCCTGGTCGCAGAGGTCCAGGCGGTCGAGCAGCCCGGCACCGGTGAAGGCGGCGATCAGTTCGTCACGGCCCTCGGTGAAGTGCGCCCAGCTGTCGTAGTGGACGGGAACCACCCGGCGGGCACCAAGGATCCGGGCTGCGTCGGCGGTCTGCGCACTGTCGAGGACGATCAGTGCGCCATCGAAGAGGACGGGAAAGCGGGGAGCTCCGGCGAACAGGATGGCGGTGTCCACCGGGCCGAACCGCTCGGCGATTTCCTTGACCAGGTCGAGCGAGGCGTTGTCGCCGCTGACGTAGACCGTGGGCAGGCCGTCCCCGGTCAGGACGAATCCGACGACCTGGCCGGTGATCGGTTCGACTTCCTCGCGCGGACCGGGCCCGTGGACGGCCGGCACACCCGTGACAGTGATCGTTCCGCCGCCGGGGCGGTCGAGCTCGATCGGCTCCCAGTCGGCCAGCCCCCTGGCTCCCGCGCCCAGGCGCTGGCCGCCCCCGGGCGTGGTCAGGGTCAGCGGGACGTCGGCGAGCAGTGCCCGGCCGGAGTCGTCGAGATTGTCGGGGTGCTCATCGTGGGAGAGCAGGACCACGTCGATACGGCCGAGGCCGGCCGGCATGGCGGAGGCGGGCGCCGTCTTGGTCAGTCGGCCGCCCGGCACGTGGTAGTCGCGGGGTTCGTCGAACGTCGGGTCGGTCAGGAATCGCAGGCCACCGTATGCGAAGAGGGCGGTCGGGCCGCCGAAGACGCGTATGGGGATCTGCTCAGGGGTCGTACTGGTACCGGGCATCAAAACCTCACGGACAGAAGGCGGATTATCCGTGAAGCACGCTAGCGGCGTGTCACGGATGAAAGCAAGCCGTACCATGAGAGTCATGAGCGAGACCCCGACCGCCGAATCCGCGCCACCGCCCGCCCCGGGCGCGGAGGAATACCTCGCCCTCGACTTCGTCAACAGTGCCGTCGCACTACCCGCAGGGCACTTCATCGATTTCCTCGGCACCCCCGAGTCCACAAATCGCTGGCTCACCGAACACGGCCTCGCGCCGGCCGACGCCGGGGTGCAGGAAATGTGCGCGACGCAGCTGCGCTCCCTGCGCGAACACATCAGGGCATTGTTCGCCGCCCGCGTCACCGGACTGCCCCCTCTGCCCGCGGCACTGTCCGCCGTCAACGACGCCCTGGGCAGAGCTCCCACGGCCGAACTGCTGTACTGGGATGAGAAGAACGGCCCCTACCGCGCGGCGCCGTGCCCCACCAACGAGATCCTCGACCGCGCTCTCGCGACTCTGGCGGCCAACGCGGCCGATCTCCTCACCGGCCCCGACGCCGACCGCCTCACCAGCTGCGGTTCCGCCCCCTGTAACCGCTACCTGCTGCGCCACGGACGCCGCCACTGGTGCTCCACCCGCTGCGGCGACCGCGCCCGCGCCGCCCGCGCCTACGCCCGACGCACCCAGCCGAAAACAGACTGAAGACCCCGGGCCGCCCCTGGAGAGCGGCGCCGGCACCAGGGGACGAGGGCAACGGACATATGGGTGCCGAGGTCGTCCCTTTGCCTCCCCCAACTCATGGCGGGCTGCCCGCATCAGAGGGCGGGGCGGTCTCCGGCGGACCTCAGTATGGGCTGATGGCCGGTCGTACTCCCGCGGCTTCCCGCGCCTTGGCCGTAACCGATCGCGGCCGGCGGCATCCGGCCATCGGACCGGCCGAGGCGGTTCTCCCTTCGCCGGGCTGGGCCCTGTATCAAAAGTGGATCTTGGTGCTGCGCTTGCCTTACTTCAGAGGTAATCGCCCCAGCCGGTCTGCACGGGCAAGCTTGCTGATCTCTCCGCGTTGACGAAGCGCGGACCAAGACGGAGGGGCAGTCGTGTCAATAGCCGCACCCATGGACACGCGCACTGTGGTTGAGGAATTGCTGCACAGGATTGGCGAGGGCGATCCCGAGCGCATCGCTGAGCTGTATGCCGAGCGGGGCGATTGGAAGCTGGCTTGGCCGGAAGCCGAACACGGTCGCCCCGCCACGCCGTGGATCCGCCAGCGGTCCACCCGGGCCGACGCAGCTGCCCACTATCGCGAACTTGCCGAGCACCACGTGCCGGAACACGTGGCGACCGAGGTCGAGCGCATCCTCATCGACGGAAACGACGCGGTCGTGCTCGGGGAGATCCGCCAGACAGCCCGGCCCACCGGACGTGCGTATCGCGCCCGGTTCGCCCTGCACCTCACCGTCGAAGACGGTCTTGTGACCCGGCACCATGTCTACGAGGACAGTCTCGCCGTCGCCCAGGCATTCGAGACGGAGCATCAGTGACGGGACACCAGGCCGCTAGCCACTCGTTGATGGCTGCGACCAGCACGGTCGCTTCGTAACGGACAGCGGGCGTGTCATACCGCGTGCCGCTCGCGGTAGTCGCCCTTGTCGAACTCCGGCGGGCGACCACCGCGAGAGCCGCGCTTCTTGCGGTTACGGGCCTGGTCGGCCTTGTCCGGAATGGCGCAACGCATGCCGCGTCGGCGCAGGCAGGTGCGGTTCTTGCGGGAGGCGTACGCCTTGCCGGCGCGGTCCCGATCCGAGCGGGTACGGGGCCTGCCCGAACCCAGCCGGGCCATACGGATCTTCTTCAGGACGGGCTCGAACTGCGGGGAGTCCCTGCGCTGTCCGGCCGCGATCACAATCGACATCGGCTTCTGCCCTGCTCGACGGCCAGGTGCAGCCTGGTGGTCAGACCGCCGCGCGAGCGCCCGAGACCGTGATCGTCGGGCTCAATGCCGATCCCGCCCGGCGGTTCCTTCTGCAGCGCCCCCCCTTGGCGAGCCCCGGCGGCATGCTGGCGGCCCCGGCAGACGGTGGAGTCGACGTTGATGTCCCAGGTGATGAGCTTCTCGGCATCGGCGAAATCCACTTCCGATACACGCCCTAGAAGTGCTGTGCCCCCGCCATGATGGCCTCGCGGATGCGGTGGTAGGTGCCACAGCGGCAGACATTGCGGATCTCGTCCAGGTCGGCCTCGGTGATCTCACGCCCGGTGGCGCGGGCCTGTTTGACCTTGGCGACCGCGGCCATGATCTGGCCGGGCTGGCAGTAGCCGCACTGGGCGACGTCATGCTCCAGCCATGCCTCCTGCATGGGGTGCAGGTCCTTGCCGACGGTGGCGGGCAGCCCCTCGATGGTGGTGATCTCGTCGTCCGGCCGGATGCTCTTGACCGGCACGGAACAGGGGTTGAACGCCTTGCCGTTGATGTGGCTGGTGCATGCCTGGCAGACGCCGAGTCCGCAACCGTACTTCGGCCCGGTGACACCCAGGACGTCGCGCAGCACCCACAGCAGCCGCACATCGTCCTCGACGTCCACCGTGACGGGCTTGCCGTTGAGGATGAAGGTGTGTTCGGGCACGGTCGCTCGTTTCTAGTAGGCGCGGTCCAGGCCGTCGGCCGGCGATTGCGGGATCGGGGGGACGGTCGGCAGCGGCTCGAAGCCGAGCGGGCCGGAGTGGTTGACGGGAAACGTCGTCGGCATGGTGCCGGTGGCCGCGCCATAGGCGCAGGCGACCGCGGCCGAGGCGGCACCGACCGCCAACTCCCCTGCACCGCCCGGCTTTTCACTGCTCGGGGGCATGACCACGATATCCAGCTCGGGTGGGGTGTTCCACTGACGGGTGTAGAAGTAGTTGTCCCAGCTGCCCTCCAGGAACGCGCCGTCCTTGAGGTGCAGACCCGAGGTGAGGGTGAGGGCGATGCCGTCCATGATGCCGCCCATCATCTGGGCCTCAAGGCCCTTCGGATTGATGGCGAGGCCGACATCGACGGCGCAGACGACCCTGGTGACGCGCGGTCCGGTGCAGGCGTCGGGAACATGCCGGCCGGTGGTCTGCGGGCGGCAGTCGATCTCGGCGAGTACGGCGACGACTCCGTGGTACTCGGGGTGTACGGCGATGCCCTGCGCCATGCCGCTCGGCAACTCCCTGCCCCAGCCGCCCCGTTCCGCGACCTTGTCCAGGACGGCCCTGGCCCGGTCGTCCTTGATGAGCTGCCGGCGAAGGCCGAGACGGTCCTTGCCCATCTCGTCCGCGAGCCGGTCGAGAACGAGTTCCTGCGCGCACCGGACATTGGGCGAGTAGATGCCACGCATGCTGCCGGTGTTGAAGCCCTTGTCCACCTCGTTGAGGAATTGGGTGTGGAGGCCGAGGTCGTAGGGCGTCTGCTGGGTGAGCGTGAAGATGGTCTCGGAGAAGGCGAGATCGCCGACCGGCAGCTTGGCGGCCGACGCGGTGATGATCTCCCCGAGGCCATGGCCGAAGTCGGTGGACACGGAGGTGTGCCGCTGTTCGTAGGTGAGCACCTTGCCCAGCGCATGCGTGGCCCGTATGCGCGAGGTGGCCATCGGGTGCGTACGCCCCTGGCGGAACTCGTCGGTGCGGTGCCACATGAGCTTGACCGGCTTGCCCATCGCCCGGGAGATCTCGGCGGCTTCGAGGGCGGCGTCGAAGAACAGCTTGCGGCCGAACGAGCCGCCGCCCTCGGTGACATGCACCGTGACCGCACCCGGCGGCAGCCCCAGCTTCGCCGCGATCTTCTCCTTGGCGACGATCGGTGACTTCAGGGATGCCCAGATCTCGGCCCGGTCCTGCCGTACATCGGCCACGGCGCAGTTGGGCTCCAACGCACTGTTGCTGGCGAAGTGGAAGGTGAAGGTGGCCTCGACGGTCTTGGCCAGCACATGCAACGGCGGTACTGCCAGGGGGACTTCCGCCGCCTTCAGCTCGCGCAGGACCGTCTCATCGGATTCCCCTTCCGCCGTCCCGGGTCCCCAGGCCACCTTGAGCGCGCGTACCGCGTCGATGCACTGGCCGAAGGTCCGGGCGCGTACCGCCACGCCCGTGGAGATGACCGCGACATCGGTGACGCCGGGCATCGCCCGTACCGCGTCGAGGTTCTGTACGGACCGCACGGTGCCGTTGACCGTGGGCGGCCGGCACACCATGGCCGGGAATGCGCCCGGCACCTGCAGGTCCATGGCGAACTTCTTGCGGCCCGTGACGCTCGCCAGCGCGTCGATCCGGTTGCGCGGGGTGCCGATGACCGAGAAGGCGGAGCGTGGTTTGAGGTCGGCGGCGACCCTTACGGTCTTCAGGGCGGCGGCCTTCTCCGCGAGCGAACCGTAGGTCGCGCTCCGGCCATTGGGGGCGGTGACCACACCTGCCTTGACGGTCAGCGTGGACATCTCGGCGTCCAGCACTTCGGCCGCGGTCTCCAGCAGGCGCTTTCTGGCGATCGCGGCGGCGACGCGGACCGGAGTGTAGGTGGAGATGGTGGCGTTGGAGCCGCCGGTGAGCTGGTTGAAGAGCAGTTCGGGGCGCGCGTCGGCGAGGGTGACGCGGATCTTCTCCAGTGGCAGGTCCAGTTCCTCGGCTATCAGCATCGCGGTGGAGGTGGTGATGCCCTGGCCCACCTCGGCACGCGGCAGGGCGAACGAGGCCGTGCCGTCGGCGTGTACCTCGATGGTGATGAAGCCGGACGTCGGCAGCGCCGCGTCTGTGAGCATGTCGTTGAAGTCGAACAACTTGGTCAGCTCGGGGAGCGAGGCGGGCGCGGCGTGTGCCGGCGCGGTGCCGGCCGCCGCTTCGCCCAGCTGGGCGGCGACGGCGAGGGTCGGCGCCGCCAGGAGATAGCCGAGGAACCTGCGACGGCCGACCCCCGCGTGGGGGTGCGGGGCGGCTTCGTCCTGCTCCTGCGGCAGACGATTGTGACCGTCCATCATCTGTCCTCTCACGGAGCATGGTTGATCAACCTACCGGATGGTAGCGAAGGCATGCGCACGACAGAAGCCAGGGATTCTGCTCGGCCAGGACCCCTCCTGGCCCGCTGGGGTAACGGTTGACCGACCAGGCGGGCGCCTGTAAAGATCAAGTGACCTGTGGTGTCGTCGATGTCGAAGCACCCAGTGATGGAGGAAATCGTCGATCCGCAGACCGCGCAGTTGCGCAACGCGTCCTTCACCCACCGTCTCATCGTCGTGGCTGCCGTCCGCCGGGCCATGGGCCGCCCGGCCGGCCACCAGGGGCACTGATGCTGGATATCGCGGACGAGTTGCGGGCATGGTGCGTGGAGGGGCGCGAATTCGCCGTCGCCACCGTGGTTGCCACCCAGGGAAGTGCTCCCCGTCCGCCCGGAGCCGCCCTCGCCGTCGATGCCGAGGGCATGGCGATCGGCTCGGTCTCGGGTGGGTGTGTGGAAGCGGCTGTGTACGAGTCGTGCCGTACGGCGATCAGAACCGGCGAAGCCACCGTCGAGCGCTTCGGCTACAGCGATGAGGACGCCTTCGCCGCCGGGCTGACCTGCGGCGGATCCATCGAGATACTGGTCGCGCCGGTCCGCGCGACGGCCCCCGACCGGGAAGTGGTCGCGACCGCCGTGGCGGCGGCCGCGGGCGGTGAGCCCGCGGCCATGGTGCGCGTGGTCGATGGCCCCGGCGAACAGCTGGGGCGCACTCTCCTCATCCGGGCCGACGGCACGCTCACCGGTTCCCTCGGCGGCAGCCCCGCGGCCGACCGGACCGTGGCCGAGGCGGCACGCCGGATGCTTGATGAGGGCTACACCGGCGCCCTGGACATGGGAGCCGAAGACACAGGGAGCGGCCAGGCCGTCAGGGTCCTGATAGAGACAAGTAACCCAGCACCACGTCTGATCATCTTTGGAGCGATCGATTTCGCTTCCGCCCTGGCGCAGTTGGGAAAGTTCCTCGGCTACCACGTCACCGTCTGCGATGCCCGTGCGGTCTTCGCCACGGCGGAACGGTTTCCTCAAGCGGATGAAGTCGTGGTTGACTGGCCACATCGATACCTTGAGGCGCAACGTCTCGACGGCCGGACGGTTCTCTGCGTACTGACCCACGATGTCAAATTCGACATTCCGCTGCTGACCTACGCCCTCCAACTTCCGGTCGCCTATGTGGGAGCCATGGGCTCCCGGCGAACCCATTTCGACCGGGTCCGACTGCTGCGCGAGGCCGGGGTCTCCGAGGAGCAACTGGCGCGGCTCCGCTCGCCGATCGGGCTCGACCTCGGTGCCCGCACCCCGGAGGAAACGGCTCTGTCCATCGCCGCCCAGATCGTCGCCGACCTGCGCGGCGGCACGGGGGTTCCGCTCAGCGGGGGGCTGCTGCCCATTCATCACGATCGGCCCGGCACTGGGATCAACGCCCCGGCGGTCGCCAAGTCCCCGGCGTCGCAAGGGCTGTACAAATCCGGGACGCTGTTTCCGGTCGGTGGCGCAATACCTCCCTTGACGCGCCCGCCTCTTCGGTAAATCGTGTGACCGCTGCGCCGGCAGGGGGAAGCGACGCAGGTCAGCGAGGTAATCCTGCCAGTCAGGCGAGTTGAGGCGCCGACGGAGCGAGGACCTGTGCGACGAGGTCGTCGACGGTCAATGCCGCATCGAACGACGCGGATTTCCAGGGTGGGCAGATGATGGGAGGGACGGATGTCCCAGTAGATGCCCGCCAGGTCGAGGATGGTGCCGGTACCGATGAGGGCGCCGACCAGTTTGTCGTAGTGCTGGAGCGAGGCGAAGTACGGCGGTGGCCCGCTGACCGATCACCGGCGGTGCGCCGGTGGGAGCCGGCACAGGTCCGCCGCTGGACACGATCCGGACCCCGTGCTCGGCGGCGGCCCGGGCCAACTGCACGCGGGTACGCGTACAGTTGCCCGGCAAGGTCAGCGAGTTCGATGTGCGGGTCGGTGCGCGCCTCGACCTGATAACACGTCAGTTCAGTCCCCACGAGCCCGCCCAGCTCGAGAGCGGCCGTGGCGATGACTTCCTCGGCACAGGGAGCCGGCATCCGGGAGTCCGGGTCGGCCAGGAGAAATTCCTCCTCAACCCCTACGGTGAGACGCGAGTTGCTCGAGGAGCCGACGAGGCAGGTCACCCCGTTCTCACCACCGTTCCCATGACGTCAGCAGGCCAGGGTCACTTGTGGCAGCTTCCGCAAGCGTGTGAGCGGGCTTCGGCCGGCCGCCACCGGTGATACCGCTCACGGCCCACAGTCACTCGTCACGCAAAGGCACTGTGGCCGGTGATGGACTTGCCGACGATGAGGGTGTTCATCTCCCGGCTGCCCTCGAAGGAGTAGACGGCCTCGGCATCGGCGAAGAACTTGGCGATCTCGTAATCGAGAACGATGCCGTTTCCGCCGAAAAGTTCACGTGCCCAGGCGACGCATTCGCGCATCCGGGTGGTGGTGAACGCCTTGGCGAGGGCGGCCTGTTCGGCGCTGCCACGCCCCGCGGCGACGAGCTGGCTGAGCCGGACGACCATGCCGAACATGGCGGTGATATTGCCGAGCATCTTCACCAGCAGGTCCTGGATCAGCTGGAAGGAGCCGATGGGCCTGCCGAACTGCTCGCGGGTGACGGCGTATTCGCGGGCGAGCTCGTAGGAGCGTACGGCCACTGCCAGCGCCTGCCAGGCCACCCCGCCCCGTGTGCGCGCGAGGACGGCGGCGGTGTCGCGGAAGCTGTTGACGCCCTGCAGGCGGTTGGCCTCGGGGACCCGTACGTCGTCGAGGGTGATGTCGGCGTTCTGCACGGTCCGCAGCGCGATCTTGCCTTCGATCCTGGTGGCGGTGAAACCGGGGGTGCCCTTCTCCACCACAAAGCCCTTGACCTGGTCATCGGCCGTGTCGCGGGCCCAGACCACGACGAGGTCGGCGAAGGTGCCGTTGCCGATCCACCGCTTGGCGCCGTTGAGGACCCAAGTGCCGCCCTCGCGCCGGGCGGTGGTGCGCATGCCGCCCGCGACGTCGGAGCCGCCCTCGGGCTCGGTCAGGGCGAAGGCGCCGATCTTCTTCATCGCTGCCATGTCCGGCAGCCAGCGGTCGCGCTGTTCCTGGCTTCCGCCGCCATAAATGCTGCCCATCGCCAGTCCGGTGTGGACTCCGGAGAACACCGCCAACGACGGGTCAACGCGGTTGAGTTCCAGGGTGAGGAAGCCGGAGAACAGTTCGCTGCGAGGGCGGCCGTCACCGTATTCGGGATAGGTGTATCCGGCCAGCTGAAGCTTGGCCATCTTCTCGATCACTTCGAAGGGGAATTCCGCCCGGTCCCAGGCGGCATTGGCCAGCGGCTTGATCTCGCTTTCCAAGTAGTCGCGAATGGCGGCAAGTTCGGCCCGTTCGGCGTCGCTGAGCAGTTCGGCGAAGCCGAAGAAATCGGGGGTGGGGTTGGCGGGCTTGGGCATCGATGACTCCTTATGTGCGATTCAGTCGTGTTCGGCCTGGCGCAACGCCGCATCCAGCGCGAGTTGTTTGCGGTCACGGAGCGTGGCGCGCTGCCGGTACGCCTCGGGCCCGCTGCCGTACGCGGCCTCGGTCTGGCTCACGAGCGTGGCGATGGCATCGGCGTCCAGCTCCGGGTGGCCGAGGCGCTGCCAGCCCTCGGCGAGGCCGGGGCCCAGGTGCCGCATCATGTGCCGGATGCCGCCCGGGCCGCCGCCGAGGTGGAAGCTCTCGAAGGGGCCGACGGCCGCGTAACGGCCGCCCAGCGACGACCGCATAAGCGTGTCGAGTTCCCCGGCGTCGACCACACCGTTGAGGACGAGATGGATCGCCTCCTGGAGTACCGCGCCCTGCAGCCGGTTGGCCGCGAATCCGGGGAGCTCCTTGTGCAGCCGCACCGGTGTCCTGCCCAGCGCCCGGTAGAAGGCGATGGCCGTCTCCACGGTCCGCTCCGAGGTGCGCTCGCCCGGCACGATCTCCACGAGCGGGACGATGTGCGGAGGGTTGAAGGGGTGCGCGACCAGCAGCCGCGCGGCGGCCTCGTCCGGAAGCCGCTCGGCGATCCGGGTGGCGACGATGCCGGAGCTCGAGGTGGCGAGCACCGCGTCGGCCGGGGCGTGAAGGACGATGCCGGCGAAGAGCCGCTGCTTGAACTCCAGCTTCTCCGGCCCGTTTTCCTGCACAAGCCGCGCTTCGGCCACGGCCTCGGCCAGGTCATGGGTGGTACGGATCCGGCCGCGCAGCTCCGCCACGTCGCTGCCGGGCAGCCCGGCGGCGAGCATCGGCAGCGCCTCGTCGACTGCCTCGTCCAGGTCCTCGCGCGGATCGGTGATGGTCACGTCGTTGCCGTACGCGGCGAACAGTGCGGCCCACGCGAGGCCGATGGTGCCGGCACCGACGACAGCGGTGGTCATGATGCTTCCTCCTCGGTCAGGTAGTTGTGCACGGGCACGGCCCGGTCCAGCGTGAGATCCGTGACGATGTGACTCGCCGAGACGATCTCGCGCACCGGCAGATCCGCCAGCGGCGCCAGCACATGCGCGAAGAGCTGCAACCGCGCGGGCCCGGTATGGGCCTCCTTGACCACGAGGTCGGTGATCCGCGTACGGACGAGCTCGCAGACACGCGGGGTGCCGTCGTAGTCCGGAACGACCTTGAGCATGTACGTGGGCACGGCGATCTGCTCCTGGGCGAGTTCGGCGTCCAGCGGCTGGTGCTTGTAGCCCATCGTGGCGGTGGCCACGCGTACGCTCCCGTAGTCCAGCGTCCCGACGAGCGCGGCGTGGTCGGTGTACAGGGCGGGCGTGCCCATCGCCTTGGGGTAGGCGCTCACTTCGCGGCCCGCGGCGGTGGCGGCGAAGCTGTCCAGGTACATCGCGTGCAGATACTCGCCGCGCTCGTCCCCGTACCGCACCGGGATCGCCTGCCCGGCCTCGACGTACGGGCCGTAGGACGTGACGTCGCCCATCTTCATCACCTCGAACCGCACCAGCGGTTCGCCGGAGTCAACCTGCAACGGCTCGGGCACCACGGCCCGCAGCGCCTCGGGGTCGGTGCGGTAGACGATGCTGAGGTACTCGCGGTCCGTGAAGCGGACGGCGGCCGGGGCGTACGCGGGCGCTGTGGCGGGCGTGTTGAGGGTTCGCAGGACCTGTGCGCGGTTCACTGCCCTCTCCACTCCGGGGCGCGCTTCTCGGCGAAGGCACGTATCTCTTCGGCGAAGTCGGCCGAGCGCAGCAGCGCGCCGTTCTCGGCGGCCTGCACCACGAATGCCTCCGACTCCGGTATGCCGTCGGCGAGTTGTACCACCCTCTTCACCGCGGCCAGGGCCAGCGGCGCATTGGCCGCGATCTCCTCGGCGAGCTCCAGGGCGGTGTGCAGCGCCTGCCCGTCGGGGGTGAGGTGGTTCACGACGCCGAGTTCGCGGGCGCGTTCGGCGGTGACGGTACGGCCGGTCAGCAGCAGCTCCATCGCCAGGTGGTACGGGATGCGCTTGGGGAGCCGTACGACCCCGCCCCCGCCGGCGATCAGGCCGCGCTTGACCTCGGGGAGGGCGAAGCGGGCACCCTCGGCGGCGACCACCAGGTCGCAGGCCAGGGCGAGTTCGAAGCCGCCGCCCAGGGCGTAGCCCTCGACGGCCGCGATCAGCGGCTTGGCCGCACGGGCCTCGGTGAGCCCGGCGAAGCCCCTGCCGGACACGGTCATCTGCTCACCGCGGGCGGCGGCCTTGAGGTCCATGCCCGCGCAGAAGGTGCCGCCCGCGCCGGTGAGAACGCCCACGCGCAGGCCGGGTTCGGACTCCAGCAGATCGACGGCGGCGGCGATGCCCTCCGCAACCTCGGCGTTCACGGCATTGCGGGCCCGCGGCCGGTCGATCGTGACGACGAGGACGCTGCCGACGGTGTCCATGCGGACGGTGCTGTTCATCGCCGCACCTCACCGCGGGCGAGCTCGCCGAGCACCTCGTCGGTGTGCTGGCCGGGCAGCGGCGCGTGCCGGCGCACCGAGGCCGGGGTGGCGGAGAACACCAGCGGTATGCCGACCACCCGGTAGGCGCCCTCGCTGGGGTGCTCGGCGACATCCAGCAGGTGGCCTCCCTGCACATACGGATCCTCGGCGGCCTCGTCGAGCCGCAGCACGGGGCCGAAGGGAATGCTGTGCTTGGCGCACACCTCCGCCCATTGCGCGGTGGTCAGCTCGGGCGTGACCGTCTCCAGCAATTCGGCCAAGTCCTCGCCGTCGCGCGCGGAGTCGATGAACTCGCCGTTGACGCGCGGGTCCTCGGCCAGGTCGGGGCGTCCGGCCGCCGCGAACAGGTCACGGAAGTTCTGCGGGCTGTACGGGATGACCATCGCCAGGCCGTCCTTGGTCGGGCGGGCCCGGTGCCCCTTGTTCATGGACAGCGGGAAGCCGGTCGGTCCCATCGGCGGCTCGAAGATGCGGCCCTGCAGATGCTCGACGAGGTTGAACGCCAGCATCGTGTCCACCATGGGCACTTCGATGCGCTGTCCGCGGCCGGTGGCGCGCTGGTGGACCAGGGCCGCCAGCGCCGCGTAAACGATCGTCAGCGCGGCGACCTTGTCGCCGAAGATGCTCGGCAGCACGACGGGCGCCCCCACGTCGCCCGCGCGCTGAGCCAGGTCCAGCAGCCCGGAGGCGGCCTGCACGGTCTCGTCGTACGCGGCCAGCCGGGCCCGGTCGGAGTCCGGACGGAACCCTTGCGCGTGGACGTGGACGAGGCGGGGGTTGGCGGCGGCGAGGCTGTCGTGGTCCATGCCCAGGCGGCGCAGGGCGTCGATGCGCATGTTGGTGATCAGGATGTCGGCGGTGCCGATGAGCTCAAGGGCCTTGGCGTGCTCGCTCTCGTCCTTGAGGTCGAGCGTCACGCTGCGCTTGTTGCGGTTGACGTTGAGATTCAGGGGGGTCATGCCGGGCGTACGGTGCAGTGCGCCGACCCGTACGGTGTCGTTCGGCGACTCGATCTTGATGACGTCGGCGCCGAGATCGCCGAGGATCTGGGCGGCATACGGCCCCATCACCACCGTGGCCATATCGATGACGCGTACTCCGGCCAATGGGCCGCCCCATGCGCCTGTTTCTGCTGCGGATTCCATCACCACTCCCTCTTCCGGGGAATTCCCGGGGATTCCCGGGTCGCATGGAAAACGCTAGTCCGGCGCGGTGGCGGAACCCAAGCGATCAGTGACACCGATGCACGAACAACGGTGTGACCGCAGCGGTCACGCCAAGAACGCAGCCGCCGCTTCCCGCACCAGACCGTGCAAATCACCGTCCGGCTCGGCCCGGTCCCGGCGCCAGACCAGGCCGGTCGCCATGGCGGGCGAGAAGTCCTGGAAGGGCAGGACGACGCTCCCGCCCTCCCCTTCCTCCCGATCCCCCGCACTGAGCAACGTAATTGCGAAAACCGAACCGTTCGCCACGATCTCGCGTACGCTCGCGTAATCCCCGATATTGAGGTTGACCTCCTTGTGAATTCCCGCGGCTTTCAGACGCACCTTGATCTGGTCGAAATACGTGGGGAGCGTGCCGGGCGCGGAGGTCACATAGGTGTAGTCGGTGAGTTCGCTCAGCGACACTGCCCGCCGCCCGCGGAATGCGGCGGCGGGCAGCAGCGCGCCCAGCGGCTCGTGCAGCAGCTCCAGCACCTCGATCCCCTCGGCGTGCACGGGCAGATGCACCAGCGCCATGGCGAGGTCGCCGCGCTGTACGGCGTTCAGGAGATTCCCGCTGTTGCCGGGCCAGCGCTTGACGTCGTACTCCTCGGCGCAGCGCGCCTCGACCTGCGCGAGCCGCTCCCGCAGCCGCGGATGCAGGGCCGGCACCACGCCCACATACGCCGCCCGCCGCTCGGGCCCCAGGGCCCGGCGCAGCTGCCAGGGAATGTCGTCGAACCGTCCGAGGATGTCCTTCGCGATCGGCAGCAGCGCCGTGCCGGCCCGGGTCAGTGCCACGTGGTGCGAATCCCGGTCGAAGAGCCGCTGGTCGAGTTCTCGTTCCAGATCCCGTATCCGCTGGCTCAACGGCGAGGTGGCCATGTGCAGTTGGCGCGCGGCGCGGGAGAAGCTGAGGTTCTCGGCGACCGCCACGAAGTAGCGCAGGTGAAAGATCTCCACTGCCGCACCCTAATAGGGAGCCTCAGTGGCCCTGGGTGCCGTTCTGGTCAACGGGGTACAGGCCGAGCCTGCCCTCGGGGTCGGCCGGGTCGGTGCCCTTGACGTCGCCGACGTAGAGGCTGACGCGGGCCTTGTAGCGGTCGAGGGCGGCGCGGTCGCTCATGAACTTGCCGAGGCCGAGCGGGTTCATGTTCTGGTAGTCGAAGATGCCCTTGCGGCCGGCCGGGGCAGGGACGTCGGTACGGGCGCTCCAGCCGTAGGCGTGCTGCTGGTACTGCTTCGACAGGATCCAGCTCATATACAGCTTGGCGGCGGCCTTGTGCGGGGCGTCCTTGAGGATGGCGCCGGTCTGCGGCCACGCGACCCAGGGCGACTTCTCGGGGATGCTCGTCTTCGACAGGCCGCTGGAGCTGCCCGAGCTGGCGAAGTTCGCCACGTAGCCGTCCTTGCCGACCTGGGCGGCGGCGTCGGCGGTGCCGCGGACGAACTTGGGGTTCTGGGCGCGCAGCTTCTTCAGGTAGTCGAAGCCGTACTTGTCGGTGAGCTGCTTGAAGTAGTAGAGGACGGCGTCGTCGTCATTGGGATAGGTGAAGACGAGCTTGTTCTTGTACTCGGGCTTGAGGAAGTCCTTGGCCTCGACAGGGGCGTTGCTGCCGAGCGTCGTCGCGGTGACGTTGGCGAAACCGATGAAGTACAGGCCGGTGTAGTAGCCGTCCTTGTCCTTGATCTTGTCGTAGACCTTGTTCCAGCCGACCGGCTTGTACTTCTCCAGGGCCCCTTCCTTCTTCCAGCGCGGGAAGTCGTCGAGGGTCTGGAGATGGACGACGTCGGCCACGACCTTGTGCTCGGCTATCTGGTTGTCGAGACGCGCATCATGGTTCTTGCTGAAGTCGACGACGGTGTCAACCTTCATCTTCGGGAACTGCTTGACGAACGCGTTCTTGAGGTAGTCGGCCTGCCCCGGCTTGTCGCCGCCTGCATAGACGACCAGACGGCCGCCCTCGGCCACGGCCTCCTTGTACAGCTTCTGCAACTGCGCGTCCTCGCTCGCACTCTGCGACGCGGGGCGGGCGGAGGGGGCGGCGGCGGCAGCGATGGTGGCACCGCTCGTAGCGAGCACACCTACTGCGACGGCCACGGCCCATGCCTTGCGGGTGGACTTCACGGCAACTCCTTCTTGAAGTTTCAAGTAGTGCTCACACCCTACGTTCTTGAATGTTCAATAAAAATAAAGTGGCGCACGCCACACTCAATCCGACAGCACCAACGTGCTGGTCTCCCCCGGCGGGACGGTGACCGAACGCCCTCTCAGGACGACCCTGAGCGCGGACTCCTCCGAGTCCGGCACGCTGATCGTCAGCCGGTCACCGCACACGCGCACCCCGATCCCCCAGTGGCCGCGGTAGCGGATCGTGAAGCCGAACTCGGAGAGCTGAGGGTGGAACCGTGACCAGTCCGCCGAAGGTAGTAGCCGGCCGTACGGCGCCATGTCCCGTCGGTGAGTTCGTACCCCAAACTGCCGGAACAGCGCGGACAGTTCGGCGAGCGAGAAGAGGTAGCCGAGCATCAGCACGTCCGCCTGCCTCGATGCCTGGTAGCGGTTTATTGAGTCGCCCTCGGCCCCCAGGATGCGGTCCAACCGCCTGATGTCGCCGTAGTGTTCGCGACGGGCGTCCCGTCCAGCTCGGCCGGTTCCCCGTAGCCATCGAACTGGCTGATGCCGCCCCGGTGGAAGGGCACGTGCAGGCGACGGGAGGTCTCCTCCCAGCGTGGTGCCGCGGCGAGGATCGCCTCGTCGGTGGAGTGGGCGTCGGGGGTCCGACGACGACAGCCGGACACAGCTGATCGTGAAGGGCAGGCTCTCCCGGGGCGTCCAGCCGGTACGGTCACGCAGACGCCCACAATGCACCAGGGTCAGGCGCCACCTTGTGCGCCGGGGAACTTGCCCTGAAGTTCGGCAACGAGTTCGTTCAACTTGGCGATCATCCCAGCCGACAGGCCGGCACGCCTCGCCGGGGAAGCGAAGGTTTTGGTGCCGGTGCGCAGCGCTCGGACGTCGTCCGCCGTTGCGACGGTCGTGCTGGCCTGCTCGTTGATGGCCCGTGCAATCTCCGCATCGGTCGGGGAAGCCTGGCCGAAGCAGGCATTTCCCCGCAGAGGCAACTGCCCGCCACGATCAACCTTGGTGGCCCGCGTGTGCCTTCGCGTGGCTGGGGCTTTCAGGCGTTGATCGACGGCCTGAGGGAAGCCGGCCTGTCTCCCCTGGAATTCACGGCGTACGTACCCGAGGGATACTCCCTGTCGGCGGCGAGCCGAACGCCCCGGCCCAGGGGCCTCGATGACGTCGATGCCTTGCGACAGCAGATATCTGGACAGGGCCGCCCATAGGTGCCGGACCCCTCTACTCCTGCACACCGAACGACACCTGACTGGGGTGACCATTACGCGAGTTGACAGTATCCGGTCGCGCTGGCCGGGCAGCTCTCAATGGCCAGAGTCTTCCCCGTCATCGAAATCACGACAGCCACGTGAACATCTCGGTGCGTATCAACCCTAAGAATCACCTCGCCTGCAACCGGAGAAGGGCGATCAACGGAATGAACAACGTCAAGATCACGCAAACGGCCGGGCGATATCCGTAGCGCCAATCCGGGACCCGAACCCCCGGCAGGCGAGTTGCGCACCCACGTCCCACCTTGTCCAAGTCGCACAATCCAGTCACGAGAATGGCGGCTCCCATTGAGAGGCGAAAGTGACAGATCAAAGCCCACCCCAGCGTGCACCCGGCCGCCTTCGCGCGCCCCGTGCAACGATAGCCGGGCGACGTCCAGCTGCCCGAAGGAAAGATCTTCGAGCTCTTCAACGTTGACACCTCATACAAGTCTTCGACGCACGTGACAGGAGTGGAAGACCGCAATGCCCAGCACCCCCACCCCTCACCCCACCGCCCACATCGGCGTCACCGGCCTCGCCGTCATGGGCAGCAACCTCGCCCGGAACTTCGCCCGGCACGGCCATACCGTCGCCGTGCACAACCGCACAACGGCCCGTACCAAGGCCCTCATTGACGAGCACGGCCACGAAGGAAACTTCGTCCCCGCCGAGACTCCCGAGGAGTTCGTCGCCTCCCTCATCAAACCCCGCCGCCTGATCATCATGGTCAAGGCCGGCGACCCCACCGACGCCGTCATCGACGAGTTCGCACCCCTCCTCGACGAAGGCGACATGATCGTCGATGGCGGCAATGCCCACTTCCACGACACCCTCCGCCGCGAGAAGGCACTCCGCGAACGCGGCATCCACTTCGTCGGCACCGGCATCTCCGGCGGTGAGGAAGGCGCGCTCAACGGGCCGTCCATCATGCCCGGCGGATCCGCCGAATCCTACAAAGCACTTGGCCCGCTGCTCGAATCGATCGCGGCCAAGGCCCCGGACGGCAGCCCCTGTTGCACCCACATCGGCCCCGACGCCGCCGGACACTTCGTCAAGATGGTGCACAACGGCATTGAGTACGCCGATATGCAGCTGATCGCCGAGGCGTACCACCTGCTGCGCGCGGTCGCGGGATATGAGCCGGGCCGGATCGCCGAGACCTTCCGTAGCTGGAACACCGGGCGGCTGGACTCCTATCTGATCGGGATCACCGCCGAGGTGCTGGCGCATACCGATGCCGCCACCGGGAGGCCGTTCGTGGATGTGGTGGCGGACGCGGCGGAGCAGAAGGGGACCGGGCGGTGGACGGTGCAGACGGCGCTGGATCTCGGGGTGCCGGTGTCGGGGATCGCGGAGGCCGTGTTCGCCCGGTCGCTGTCCGGGCACACCGATCTGCGGGAGGCCGCGGCCGGGCTGCCCGGACCGGCGGCCGGCGGGCTGTCGCCGGAGGCGGCCGAGGAGTTCGCGGACCGGGTGGAGGCGGCGCTGTACGCCTCGAAGGTGGTCTCCTACGCGCAGGGCTGGAACATGATGGCCGCGGCGAGCTCCGAATACGGCTGGAACCTGGACCTGGGCGCCATGGCCGCCATCTGGCGTGGCGGCTGCATCATCCGGGCCGCCTTCCTGGACCGGATCCGCGGCGCCTACCGCGCCGACCCCGCCCTGCCCTCGCTGCTGGCGGACCGCAGGTTCGCGGACGAGCTGGGCCGGGCGCAGGACGCCTGGCGGGCGGTGGTGACCACGGCGGCCGGGCACGGCGTGCCCACCCCCGGCTTCGCCGCCGCCCTGGCCTACTACGACTCGCTGCGGGCCGAGCGGCTCCCGGCCGCGCTGACCCAGGCCCAGCGCGACTTCTTCGGCGCGCACACCTATCGCCGGGTGGACGCCGGGGGTTCGTACCACACCCGCTGGAGCGGCGACCGGGGCGAGGAGCGCACCGGCTGACCCCGGGCCGGGACGGCCGCGGGGGCGCACACTGGGTGTCATGTCCTGTGAAGAGGAGCACCCGGATTCCGCGGAGAAGGCACCGCTGCGGCGGCTGTCCCTGACCGAGCTGCGCCGCCGCACCAGCGCCAAATGGCGCGAATACCCGCCGGATGTACTGCCGTTGTGGGTGGCGGAGATGGATGTGCCGCTGCCCGCACCGGTGGTGCGGGCGGTGACCGAGGCGGTCAGGCGCGGCGACACCGGCTATGCGACCGGGGAGGGTTATGCCGCGGCGCTGGACGGCTTCGCCCGCCGCAGATGGGGCTGGAACGGGGTGGTCGCCGAACGCACCACGGTGGTGCCGGATGTGATGCAGGGCATCGTGGAGGTGCTCAAGCTGGTGACCGGGCCGGGAGACACGGTGGTGGTCAACTCCCCGGTGTACCCGCCGTTTTACTCATTTGTGCAGCATATGGACCGGCGGGTGGTGGAGGCTCCGCTGGGCGACGGCCACCGGATCGACCCGGCGTCCCTGGAGCGGGCCTTCCGGCGGGCCGTGGCCGGCGGGCGGCGCGCGGCCCATCTGCTGTGCAGTCCGCACAACCCCACCGGCACCGTGCACACCCGGCAGGAGCTGGCCGAGGTGGCCGCCCTGGCGAACACCTATGGGGTTCGGGTGGTCGCCGATGAGATACACGCACCGCTGGTGCTGCCCGGTGCCGAGTTCGTGCCCTATCTCTCGGTGCCGGGTGCGGAGCGCGCCTTCGCCCTGCTGTCCGCGTCCAAGGCCTGGCATCTGGCCGGGCTGAAGGCGGCGGTGGCGGTCGCCGGGCCGGGCGCGGCCGAGGATTTGCGGCGGATACCGCCCGAAGTCAGCCATGGACCAAGCCACTTGGGGGTGATCGCGCACACCGCGGCACTGGCGCACTGTGACGACTGGCTGGACGGGGTACTGGCCGGGCTGGACGAGAACCGGCGGCTGCTCGCCGAGCTGGTGCGCCGGCGGCTGCCGGGCATCCGCCACCGCCCGCCGCAGGGCACCTATCTGGCCTGGCTGGACTGCCGGACCGGCGGCCTGGGCGAGGATCCGGCGGCGGTGTTCCTGGAACGCGGCCGGGTGGCGCTGACCGACGGCGCCGGCTTCGGCACCGGTGGCGCCGGACACGTCCGGCTGAATCTGGCGACCTCACCGGAGGTGCTGACCGAGGCGGTGGAGCGGATGGCGGCGGTCCTCGGCCCGGCCTGACGGCCCCGGCCGCGACCCCGCGCTTCTCGCCGGGCCGGGCACCGGGGCCGGGCACCGGGGCCGCCGGTCCGGGTTGCGCCGTACAGAGCAATGGCGGATCGCGGCGCTCCCCGGCCGGTTACACCAGGTCTGTCAGGGCCGGCCCACGGCCACTGGACCTGGAAGGACGAGGAGTGCAGTCATGGCCGAGGTCAAGCTGTCCGCCGAGGTACGCAAGGAGTTCGGCAAGGGCGCCGCGCGCCGCATCCGCCGGGACGACAAGGTGCCCGCCGTCATCTACGGGCATGGTGCCGAGCCAAAGCATGTGGTCGTCGAGGGCCATGCGCTGTGGATGGCCCTGAAGACGCCGAATGTACTGATCCGGCTGGATATCCAGGGCGAGAAGAACGAGCTCTGCATTCCCAAGGAGGTGCAGCGCGACCCATTGAAGGGCTTTCTGGTCCATGCGGACCTGCTGGCCGTGAAGCGGGGCGAGAAGGTGACCGTCGAGGTACCGGTGCACACCGAGGGAGACCTGGCCCCCGGCGGCAATCTGCTGGAGTACATCCTCAACGCCCTTCCGGTGGAGACCGAGGCGACCCACATTCCGGAGGCGGTCACGGTGTCCATCGAGGGCCTGGAGGCCGGGCACACGGTGCAGGCCGGGGACATCCCGCTGCCGCGCGGCACCGAACTGGCCGTGGAGCCGGACACCGCCGTGCTGCAGGTGGTGGCCGCCCAGGCCGAAGAGGTGCCCGAGGAGGAGGAAGAGGAGGCCGCCGAGGAGCGGGCGGAGGCTCCGGCCGAGGCCCCGGCAGCGGAGTCCTGAGCGCTTTCCCGGCACGTACGGGCCGGTGCCCCCTCGGGAGCGGGGTTCCCGGCCCGTAAGTGTGTGCGTGAGTGCCATCCGTACGTGCCTTGGCGCCCGTACGCGCGTGGGCACCCACCCCCGTGCAGTGCCCCCCACCCGTGCGGCCCAAGCGCCACGCACACCGCTCAGGCGGACAGCGCCGCCCGGTCGTGCTCCGCTTCGCGGTCGCAGACGGCGGCCAGCTCGTCCAGGGATACGCCCAGTACCGAGGCCAGGGCGGCCACCGTGAAGAAGGCCGGGGTGGGCGCCCGGCCCGTCTCGATCTTGCGCAGGGTCTCCGCGGACACTCCGGCCGCCGCGGCGACCTCCACCATGCTGCGCTCGCCCCGGGCCTGCCGCAGCAGGGTGCCGAAGAGCTCGCCGCGCCGTCGTTCCTCGGGAGTCAGAGGGGTCCTCACCATGCGGGCAATACTAATCCCGTGATACAAATACCGGTATAAGAATGGGAACGAGCAGGGGGTGCCGACGGCATGGTGGAACTGAAGACGGCCGCACAGATCGAGGCGATGCGCGAGGCCGGGCGGATCGTGGCCCAGGCCCTGGCCGAGGTCGAGAAGGCGGCCCAAGTGGGGGTGCGGCTGAGGGAGTTGGACGAGGTGGCCCGCGAGGTACTGGACAGCTGCGGGGCGGACTCGCCCTTCCTCGGCTACCGTCCGTCCTTCGCACCCACCCCGTTCCCCGGGGTGATCTGCACCTCGGTCAATGACGCCGTGGTGCACGGGATACCGGACGGCTACCGGCTGCGCGACGGCGATCTGCTGAGCGTGGACTGCGGCGCCCGGCTCGACGGCTGGACCGGCGACGCGGCCGTCAGCTTTGTGGTCGGTACGCCCCGGCCGGGCGACCTTGAGCTGATCGAGACCACCCGGCGCGCCCTGGAGGCGGGCATTACCGCCGCCCTCCCCGGCAATCGGATGGGCGACATCTCCGCCGCCATCGCCGCGGTGGCCGGCGCGGCCCGCTGCGGAATGCCCGCCGACTTCGGCGGCCATGGCATCGGCCGCCATATGCACGAGGACCCGCCGGTTCCCAACCGGGGCCGCCCGGGCCGGGGTTACCCGCTGCGGCCCGGACTGGTACTGGCCATCGAGCCCATGCTGATGGCCGGGGGCGGCGACAACTACCGTACGGCGCCCGACGGTTGGACCCTGGTCACCCGGGACGGCAGCCGGGCCGCTCATATCGAGCACACGGTGGCCATCACGGAGGACGGCCCCCGGGTCCTCACCCTGGCCTAGGAGCGGTTGGCCGGGCGGTGGCGTCCGTTCCGACCGCTGGAGGTGGGGCGGCCGAGCCCGTACGGGTGCGCAGACCGACCGGGAGGGAGGGGCACCAGCTGCGACAGGTCTCGCCGTCTGCCTGCGCCGGGTGCACGGACGCGTCGTCCTCGCCGGTCGGGGATCAGGCCCACCGCAGGCTCCTGCCGGGCGAGGCAGGGCAAGCCCGACCGCCTGCCGAACGGCCTACCGCCGCGTCCAGCGAAGCGTCATATCGGGCAGGTTCTCCATGTTGCGATCACCATCGTTGGTGTCGAGGACGGTGAAACCGTGGCTCTCGTAGAAGGCGCGGGCATCGGTGTTCTGCTGAAAGACACGCAGGCACACCCCGTCAGGACTGTGCCACCTGACCTCATCGAGCAGTAGCGTGCCGACTCCCTGCCGGCGGACGTCCGGGCGCAGATAGAGGTGTTCGAGCCTGCCGCCGTCGAGGGCCGCATAGCCGATGATCTCCGCATCACGCACCGCGACCCATGTGCGGCACCGCTTGAGCAGGACGTCCTGGACCCATCCGGTCACCTGCTCATGACTGCGCTGCTGCGGGGGCAGGTAGGGCATGGCCGCCGACCGAGAGGCCATATGGATGCGCGCGATCACGGCCGCGTCCGCTTCCTCCGCGAACCGGATCCGAGTTGTGCCGCCGTTGCTCACCCGGGGAGCCTACAAGCCCGGCAACGGCTCCGCGCAATACCCGTTCAGACCCCCACCCCGCCGAACTCCCTTACCGCCTCCGCCACAATGCCCTCCAGCCGCGCATGATGCGCACCCCGCCAGTACACCCGCTCGCACACCGTGCACTGGGCGAAGACGTCATAGCTGCGCCGGGTGCCGCGCTCCAGCAGCTCCCCCACCGAGTCCTTGTCCGCTTCGCGGAGTTCGCCGTTGCAGGCCGTACAGCGGGTCCAGGGCGCCAGCCGCGGGGTGAACCGGCCCAGGACATCGCGCAGTTGCTCGTCCGGCCGGTCGCTGTAGACATAGGCGCCCGCCCAGATCTCCCGGCGCCGCAGCAGTCCCCGGTCGCGGGAGAGCAGCACCCGGCGCTCGGCGGCCGACCGGGCGGCGAGCGCCGGGTCGCCGATGTCCTCGCTCTCATAGGCCGCGTCCACGCCCAGCAGCCGCAACCGCCGGGCCAGCGTGCCCAGATGGACATCGAGCAGAAACCGCAGAGGTGCCCCCGGCACCCGCTGCGGACGCGCCACCGCGCGGACCTCCACCCTCTCCCCCGCGCCCGGCACATGGGACACCGGCACCGCCCTGCCGTCCACCAGCAGCGCGCCGACCTCGGTCAGCGGCACGCCCAGCGACTCCACCACATGCCCCAGCGAGGAGGCGCCGTCGGTGACCAGGGTCAGCTCTCCGGTCCGCCGCTCGGGAGCGGCGAAGAGCCGGAGGGCGGGGGCCAGAACGACGTGGATCTTCGGTCCGTTCACCTCTTCAGCATGCCATGTGCCCAGGCCGGGCCGCCGATCCGGTCGGGATGGGCCTATCCCAGGGGACGGACGTGTTCCGCGTGCACCTCTTCCCCCTCGGTCACCGCCACATAGGTCACCCGCATCCCCTCGGTCACAAAGGTGCCGCCCTCGATGGCTCCTCGCCGCACCAGCACCTCGCGCCCGTCGTCGCCATTGATATAGCCATAGCCTTTGGCCTGGTTGAACCAGCGGACCACGCCGCCGACCCGCTCACTCATTCCTTGTTCCTCCCGCCGGGCCCAACTCCCCTGCCGCAGCGGGTCATTCCCGCTGACCGGGGCGCGCACGCCCGGCGCGCACACCGGAAGGACACTTGCCGTATTGCGCAAGTGTGCAACCCCGGCCCCGGCCCATGCGTCCTCCAACAGGGGCCGCGATAGCCGCGCCGGAGGCGGGCAGGCGTACCGCCGGACAGAGCGAACCGGGTATGGAGCAGTGAAGCGAGGGCATCCGCATGACCGCACCACCGGCGGCCGTCACCGCCGCGATCGCGCTGGTTCCACCGGCCGTTGGCGGTGGTGTGGATCTGCTGACCGGCTCGGCGCACGCCTGGGGGCTGGCCCTGGGCGCGGTGCTGGCGGCGCTGTGGGCGACCGCCTTCGCGGCCGCGCACGGCGGGGTGAGCTGGGTGATTCCGCTCCCGCCGCTGGTGGTGTTCGCGGTGACGGCCGTCGGCTCACTGCTCTTCGCCGACGCCTCTCCGCTGCGTGGCGAGCCGCTGACGACGGCCGCGGCCCGCTGGGCGGTCCACAGCTTCCCGGTGATGGTGGCCGCCCAGTGCGCGGCGCTGGCCGTCCTGGTCCTGCGGGCCATCAGGACGCCGGGCGGCGGAGGGCACGGGCATGCGTGACACCCCCCGTCACACCCCCCGTCCTCCGGTGACGGCCAGGGTGGCGCGCGCCCTGCTGTGGGCCGCCTCCGCCCTGGTGCTGGTCGCCTGCGGGCTGACCTGGTTCACCTATCGCACCCTCACCGACGGGCTGACCACCTCCGACGCCCTCAACACCACGCGCCGGCACGCCCCCCGACATCCGGACAATTCGGTCAACCTGCTGCTGATCGGCCTGGATTCGCGCAAGGACATGGACGGCAACGACCTGCCCAGGGAGTTCGTCCAGGACCAACTGCACGCCGGTTCCAGCGAGATCGGCTACTACAACACCAACACGCTGATCCTGATGCACATTCCGGCGGACGACGGCCGGGCGACCGCCTTCTCGATACCCCGGGACGACTATGTGCAGACCCTGAACGGGGACGGCTCCCCGCAGGGCCATTACAAGATCAAGGAGGCGTACTCCTACGCCTACACCGCCGCCCACGACAGGCTCGACGCCCAGGGGATCAGGGGGGCCGAGCTGGAGCACCGCAGCCGGGAGGCGGGCCGGGCGGCGACCCTGCAGACCGTACAGCAGTTCCTGGGTGTTCCCATCGACCACTTCGCCGAGGTCAATCTGCTGGGTTTCTATGACATTGCCAAGGTGCTGCAGCCGGTCACGGTCTGCCTCAACCACCCGGTGCACGACCGCTATTCGGGGGCGGACTTCCCGGCCGGCGTCCAGGACCTCGACCCCCGGCAGGCGCTGGCCTTTGTCCGTCAGCGGCATGGCCTGGACAACGGCGACCTGGACCGTACCCACCGCCAGCAGGCGTTCCTCTCCTCGGTCACCCACCGGCTCAAGAGCCGGGGCGCCTTTGACGACCTGGGCCGGTTGCGGAAGCTGTTCGAGGTGCTGAAGAAGGATGTGGTGCTGGACAGCTCCTGGGACGTACTGGACTTCGCCCGGCAGGCGCCCGCCCTCACCGGCGGCCGGACCGACTTCCACACCCTGCCCATCACCGGCTTCGCCACCATCGGCGGGGAAGATGTCAACCTGGTCGATCCGGAACGGATCAGGGCGACGGTCCAGTCGATGATCGGACCGGAGGGCACCGCTCCGTCCCCCGGCGCAACGGACGGCACCACACCAGCCGCCACACCGTCCGCCACCGCACCATCCGCCGCCGTAACATCCGCCGCGCCGTCCGCCGCACCGGACGGCAAGGGGGGCCGCCCCGCCTCCGCGGTCGGCGGCCCGGGGCAGCGGGAGTTCGCCGGGCCCTCGGTGACCATGGGCGGGGTGCCCTGCGTGGACTGAGGTCGGGGATGATGGACCCCGGCATGCCGCACGCGCCGGACAGCCGGACAGGAGGAAGAACGTGAGGAAGACCCGGGGTACGGCCCGCCTGCTCGCGGTGGCGGCCGTGCTGACCGCCGGCTGCGCCACGGCGTGTTCCGGCGGTACCGGCGCCACGCACCCGGACGGCCGGCCGTCGTCCGCCGCCCCCGCCGCCCCTCGGCAGAGCGCCGCGGCGGACACCTCCAACCAGGACCCCGCGCACTACGCACCCCAGGTGATCAAGCACGCCCGGGAGGCCGGGGTCAGTCCGCGGCTGGTGATGGCGATCCTCTACAACGAGGACTACAAGCCGCACGATCCCTCCCTGGAGCGGTCCTGGCAGAAGATCAAGCCGGATTCCGCGTTCGGCATCGCCAATATGCACAAGGCGGCCTTCGACCAGACCAAGCAGGGCCGCTCCTTCGCCCACCGCGACTGGCAGGAACTGCCCGACGACCCCGATCTGGCGATCACCGCCGAGTCCTGGTTCCTGCACGACCTGGCCGCCCAGCTGCCCGCCCACTGGGCCGGTCCCTACACCAAGGACCAGCTGCTGGCGCTGGGTTACAACGCCGGTGCCGGGAACATGGCGGCCTTCGCCCGGGGCGCCACCCCCGGCAGCGCGGCCGGTTCCTATCTGGACCGCCTCAAGGAGAACTGGGACAAGGCCGGGAAGGCCGTGGCCCGGGCCGGCTGACCCGCTTCACCCATGTCCTGTCCGTCCGCCTCGCGTTGATCCTGCTGAACGCCGGATCCAGCGAAGGAGGAGGGCGGATGCGCCCACGAGTACGCACGCCCCGGCGCCCGGTGCCCGGCGGGCAGAGTACGGGCCCCGTGGTACGCAGCGAGGACGGGAGCAGCCTCTGGTCATACCTGGTGGGAAACGGCAACCGGCGCAGAGAGGCGCAACACGCCTTTGACTGGGCCACTCCGCACCACAAACGACTCTCCAAAACCCATCCCACCGACTGGCTCACCCATCACAGCACCACCGGTGGCACCTTGAGAGTCAATCTCACCTGGCGCATGCTGGGCAGCTCGAGTGTCCCGCGCAACTCCGGTTTGCTGCGCGCCCTGTTCTCCCCCTCCGCCGCCCAACTCCAGGCCCATGGGCAGCCGCTGGTGTCGGTCGATCTCGATCTCGCCTGTCTGTACGAGCTGATGGACGGCAGCAAGGGCGTGGTCCAGTCGCTGGGCGAGTTCCATGGGGACCTGTTCCATCCCCCGTATATCTCGCTCAGCGGGGACAACCGTTTCGGCGGGCCGACCGGGGAGACCCTGTACATCAACCTCGACCAGCGGGACGCCTTCCGCCGCATCCTGGTCTTTGTCTACAACTACGACTGCACTCCGGTGTTCGGCCGGATCGACAGCACCATCACCTTCTACCTGCCCGACGGCCACCAGTTCGCCATGGAGCTGGACGGCCATGATCCGCAGGCACGTTCCTGCGCGGTGGCCCTGATCGAGAACCGGGACGGCCATCTGACCGTGCACCGCGAGGCCACCTATGTCTATGGCTTCCAGTCGGACCTGGACCGGCTCTATGGCTGGGGGCTGCAGTGGGCGCGGGGCTACAAGAGCCCCTGAGCGGTTCCCGTTTCCCTCCCGAAGCCACGCCGTAACGCCTTGCGCGTTACGCCGATCCATGTAACGGTTGGCCCGTTACTAGATCATCCCGGGAGGCCCGATGAGCGCCGTGCGCACCGTACTTGGCGATGTCCCCGCCACCGAGCTGGGCATCACCAACGCCCATGACCACCTCTTCTTCCGCAGTGCCCGGCTGCCGGGGCAGGAGCTCGACGACCCGGACGCCGCCCTGGCCGAGCTGCGGGCCTTCGGTGAGCTGGGCGGCGGAACGGTCGTCCAGTGGACCCCGCGCGGGCTGGGCCGCCGGCTCACCGAGCTCGCCGAGGTGTCCCGGGCCGCCGGTGTGCGGGTGGTGGCCGCCACCGGGCTGCACCAGGCCGCGCACTACCGTCCCGAGCGGCCGGCCGGTGAACCGGCGCGGCTGGCCGAGCTGTTCATCGCGGACCTCACCACGGCGCCGGTCAGAGCCGGACTGATCAAGGTCGCCGGGGACTTCCACGGCCTCAGTCCCCATGCCCGCCGGGTGATGACGGCGGCCGCGCAGGCCCATCACGCCACCGGGGCGCCGATCGCCGTCCATCTGGAGCTGGGCACCGGTGCGTTGGACGTACTCGACCTGCTCTGCGGCCGGCTGGCGGTGCCGCCGCACCGGGTGATCCTGGGCCATCTGAGCCGCTCACCGGACACCGGGGCCCAGCGGGAGCTCGCCGGATCGGGCGCCTTCCTCGCCTTCGACGGCCCGTCACGCGCCCATCACGCCACCGACTGGCGGCTGTTGGACCAGCTGACCGCGCTGGCGGAGGCGGGTTACGCGGACCGGATCCTGATCGGCGGCGACACCACCACGGCGGCGGCGCGGGCGGCTTCGGGCGGCGGCCCCGGAATGCCTTATCTGCTGCGCAGACTGCTGCCGCGGCTGGCGGCGGAGCTGGGGACCGCCTTCACCGAACAGGTCTTCACCGGCAACCCGGCACGGGCGTTCGCGGCCGACTGGCGCTGAGCGCTCTGCTGGATACGAGGTGATGCGGCTGCCGGCGGTCGGTGGCTGGTCGCGCCCACGCGGCGGAGCCGCATGCCGCAGCCGCCCCGCGCCCCTTTGGGGCGCGGCAGTCCGCTTGACCACGCAGTTGCTCTCTGAATAACCGAAGCTCTTTGTCGATAGATAGACCAGGCTGTGCGGTCGCCAAATATCCTCTGTGGCACGGGGATAGCCACTGGAACCCGTCCGGCGTACCGCCGGTGGTGAATCCGGTAGAGGTGCTCTGCGAGCCCGATCTGACGGCCTTACAGCTGCGATCGAATGGCGCCGGACGGTGCGTCAGCCGGCCTGCCGCACGGCCGCTTCCGATTGCGGGGCGCCGCTTCAGGACGCAGGGTGACCGGCAAGATCCCCTCCGTGAAGGAGCAGTCATGGCAGCCCCACGCAGATCCGCCCTCCGTATCGCCGCCACCCTGTGTGCCACCCTGGCCACCATCGCCCCGGCCGCCGCCCCGGCCACCGCCGTCGTACCGCGGCAGGCCCCCGCGCCCGCCGTCCCGGCCGCCGGCCCCGAGCAGCTGCGCCGCAGCGCCGCGGAGGGGCTTCAGGCCATCGAGGGGGACCGGATGACCCGCCTGGCCTCCGAGGTGGCCGCGGAGTGCGCGGCCGTCCGCAACCGCACCGAGGAGCAGGGCCGGCAGTGCAAGGCGGTCGGCGACCGGCTCGCGGTCCTGGACCGGGACCGGGCACAGCTGCGCGTCCAGCTGACGGCCGCTCAGCCGGACCGGGCGGCCGTGGACGGCTCCCGGGCGGAGTCCGACCGGGCCCGCGGCGACTTCTCCCGGGACGGCGGCAGCGGGCTGCTGTCGCTGGTCGGCGGCCTGCTGAACACGGTGACCGGCCTGGCCTTCAACCTCCTGGGCAGCGTCACCGGAACGGCGACCGGGCTGCTGGACACCACCGGCGGACTGGTGTCCGGCCTGATGCGCACTCAGTCGGGGCTGCTCGGCCGCTGAGCTCCCCCCGGGCCGGGGATTGCTCCGTTCGGGGGACTCCGGGCCGCCCGCGAGCGGGCGGCGCGCCGCCCTGGGGCAGTCATCTGCCTGCGAGGGCGCGATGGGCGTGCCCTTCATCTGACCGGCCCGCGCCAGAGGCAAGCGTGCCGCGGGCCGACGAAGAAACGGAGCGATGAACGATGCGCATGCGACACCGGATCACCACAGCACTGGTGGCCATCGCACTGACCACGGCTTCCGCCGGGACCGCGCTGGCCACCAATGACGACCACGACGAGGTGTTTCTGACGTCCGTTCACCGGGGCAATCTGGCCGAGATCGCCGCGGGCCGCGACGCCCAGAGCAATGGCGCCACCCGGTGTGTCAAGGACCTCGGCCAGGTCCTGGTCCGCGACCACACCCGGCTTGACCAGGACACCAAGACGCTGGCGGACAAGCTCAGGGTGACGCTGCCGCGCTCGGTCAGCGCACAGCAGGAGCAGGACCTGAAGGACCTCAGGAAGAAAGCCCGCACACCGCGCTATGACGACGGCTGGCTGCGGTCCCAGGACACCGGGCACGTCCAGGCCCTGGACCTGGTGGACTACGAGATCGAGCACGGCCGGGACTCGATGGTGCGGGACGCCGCCCGCAAGGCCCGGCCGGTCATCGCCAAGCACCTGGACATGATCCGCGACTGCATGATGGGCCACCAGACGCACCACAGGTGATACGGGCCGCGCGGCCCCGCCGCTCCCCTGTGGTCCCCGCCCGGGCGCACGACGGGCTGGCCGGACCTCACCGGGCGCACCGGCGGCGTACCGCGCCGCTTCCACCGGGCTCCGCGCCTGGCCCGGCGGAAGCGGCGGTACGTTCTCCGGTGCGCGGATCACGGGGATCCGCGGCGGGGCCGCGCCATGTCCGCCGGAGGACGCGGCGGTTGCCGGACGACAGTGCGGCCGTCAGTCCACGCAGGGGACGCCGCCCATCTTCACCGAGGGGCCCTGGAAGTCGTCCGTGGAGACGGGGGAGGGCTCCCCGGCCTTGGACTTGGCGCTCGGCGAGGGCCTGGCGGGGGCGGTGACCTTGAAGCCGGGGCCGAGGGTGACCACCACATGCCCGGCCGGGACCGCCCGTCCGGCCGTCGGCTCCACCCCCAGCGCGGCGGCGATCTGCCGGGCCGCCGCCTCGGCCCCCGGGCCGTGCAGCACCGAAGTATGGCCGGACGCCGGGGCGTTGGCGATCCTCCCGGGCCGGTAGCCCAGTGCGGACAGTGCCCTGGACTCGGCGGCCGCGGCTCCCGGGGTGCCCGAGGCATTGCGTACGTCCACCACCGTCGTCGCGGCGTCGGCCGGGACGGGGGGCGAGGAGGAGGAGGGGGACGGGGAGGCGGCCGCGGCATGGGCCTGGCCGATCATCGACTGGACCAGGGCCCGTACCTTCACCGGATCGACCAGATTGACCGCTTCCCCCTTGCGGTTGGCGAATCCGGCGATCGGCAGGGTGTGGAACTCGGCGTTTCCGCCGGTGAGGTTGGGGGCCTGCTGGGCGAAGTCCAGGATGTTCCACCGGTCGTCGATGACCACATCCTTCTTCACCACATCGAACAGGCCCTGGAGCTTGTCCAGATCGCTCCACACGCCCTGCGACTTCAGCTTGTGTGTCACCGAGGAGATGAACGCCTGCTGACGGTGAGTCCGGTCCAGGTCGCCATTGGTCAGCCCATGCCGCTGGCGGACAAAGGCCAGGGCCTGACGGGCATTCAACTTCTGTGGTCCGGCCGGGAAGTCGGCGCCGGAGTAGCGGTCGTGCACCGCGTTCTTCAGGCAGACCGGGACCGGTTGCACCACCTTGGCGATGTCATAGAAGCCCAGCAGGTTGACCTCGGCGAAGTGGTCGATGGGCACGCCCAGGAAGTCCTGCACGGTGGCCAGGGTGGCCTCGCGTCCCGCCTCCCGGCTGCGGTGCTCCAGCTCGGCACCCTTGACGCCCTGCGCGGACAGGGTGTCCTGGGCCTCGGCCTTGGCGATGCCATAGGCCTCCTTGATCTTGTGCTCGCCGCGTCCGCCGGCCACCTGGACATAGTCGTCGCGTGGGATGGAGAAGGCGGTCACCTTCCCGCCGTCGGCCGGAATGTGCATCAGGATCAGGGTGTTGGTGTTGTAGCCGCCGATCTCGCTTGATCCGGCGTGCAGTTCCTGCTGGACGAACTCCTTGGGCAGGTCATTGCCGTCCATGTCCTTGCGCGAATCCAGGCCGATCAGCAGGAGGTTGACCGAGTCGTCCAGCTTTCGGGGCGCCCCCTTGCGCAGGGCGTCCAGGGCGCTGGAGGTGATCAGCCCGTTGTTCAGCCAGTGGTAGGCCAGCCAGCCGGTGCCGCTGGTCACCATGATGGCCGCGGAGGACAGGCAGACCGCGATCCGGGCGGCCGCGCCCGGGCCGGGGCGGCGGCGCCGCTGGGCGCCGGCCGTACGGCCGGGTGTACGGCCCGTGGTGGGGCGGGGGCGGTGGACGCGGGTGATGTCAGGCACGTTTGGTCCTTCCGTCCCGCCCCGCGCCGGCGGCGCGGGCCACCAGCACCGTCAGCACGATGGCCTCCGCCACCGCCATGGCCGGGAAGCTGTCATTGGCCCAGCGCAGTGCCTGGGTCATCGCCGCCGCCGTGGCGGCCTTGCCCGTCGCATGGGAGTCATCGGTCAGCAGCTGGGCGCACAGGGCCACCAGGGCGACCGCGGGCGGGGGCACCGCCGGCACCCACCAGCCGCCGGGGCGGGCGCAGGCCGAGGCCAGCAGGGCGGCGGCCGCGGCGGCCCCCAGGGCGTAGACCCAGCCCAGGCCGGGGCCGGTGGCCTCGTCCACCGCGGCCCCCACCGCGAGCAGCGCTCCGGCCAGGGCCAGCTTCTGCCCGGTGGCCGGTGCCGGCGGGGGCTGTGGCCTCCTGGGTGCCGGTCTCCCGGTGCGGTTGCCGCCTGGTTCCCGGGATCTGACCGGCTGCTTGGGCACTCCGGCCGAACCATGAGCCACGGAACCGCGCCCCGTGTCCTCCTGCCACATCCGGTTTCCCAGGGCACCGGGTGGGCTGCCCCCCATGCGCGCTTCCCTTCTGCGGCCATGCGGAGACAGACCGCCAGAACCATGCCTGACTTGCTCGGTTGCGCAATATAGCAAGTATCGAGGGGGCGTCCGCCTGTCGTCTTGACACCTGCCCGCCGTCCTGGTGACCCGCCGGGACCTCACGGACGATGTACCGTCCAACGCCCCCGCTCCTCCCCGCGGCTCACCCTCGCTCGCGGCGGGCGGTCCCCCGCCGTTCGGCCCCGGCGCCGCCCGACGCATGGGCGCGCGGGCGGCGGCTGCGGGGAACCGGAGCGACTTTCCAGCCCGTCAACGAGCTGCGGCCGGGTACGGTGACGGCCACGCACCTGATGAGTGCGTGGCCGTACCGTCCCGGCCGGAACGGGGTGCGTCTGGGGTCAGCGAGGCGAACTGGTGTCGTTCTCGTGCACGGGACGGGCGGACGCCACATCGCCGGGGGCCGCCTGGATGGTGTGCGGCTTCGCCTCCGTCTGCGCCTGCCCCTGCGGGGCGGCCGACGAGCTCTCCTCCTTCATCGCCCGGGTCTCGCTCTTCAGAATCCGCAAGGACTTACCCAGCGCCCTGGCCGTGTCCGGAAGGCGCTTCGAGCCGAAGACAACGAGCACCACAATGGCCACGACGAGCAGGTGCCAGGGCTCCAAGCCATTACGCAGCATGTCGTCTCACCTCTTCCCCTCGGTCGCCGTGGCCGCTGCCCGGCGAAGGTCTCCCGTCACCATACCTTCCCGGTCACCCACCCGAACCCGCTTACGAACGTCCACGGAGCTGCTCGATCTCCCGGCGCTCGCGCTTGGTGGGCCGTCCGGCGCCCCGGTCCCGCAGGCCCACGGCGGCGAGCACCTCGCGCGGGGGCGGGGGCGGGCTGTTGTCCACATAGCACTCGGCGGCCACCGGGGCGCCCACCCGCTTGTGCACCAGGCGCGAGACCACCACGATCCGCTCCCGCCCCGCATGGAACAGCCGCACCTCGTCGCCGGGACGTACGGCCTGGGCGGGCTTGACCCGCTCCCCGTTGACCCGGACATGGCCCGCCCGGCAGGCCGCCGCGGCCAGGGAACGGGTCTTGGTCAGGCGTACGGACCAGATCCAGCTGTCCACCCGCACGCTCCCCTGTTCTGCAACCATGCCCCGACTCTAGGCCAGCGCCCGATCGCTGTTGACTTCTTTGCCGCCGCGTGCGACTCATGACGTGTCCACATCAGGCCAGAAGGGAGTGCGGCGATGAATACGGCGAAGAGGTCGGCCCGCAGGCGGACGGCGGCGAGCGCCGCGGCCGCCGCCCTGCTGGCGGCCGCGGGCATCGGACTGGCCACCCCCTCGGCGGTGGCCGGCGGCACCGACACCGTGTCCGTCAGCTACACCTGTACCGGTCCGGGGGCGCCCAGCGGCGACAACCCCATCCAGCTCACCGTGACCGCGCCGGCCAGCGTGCCCCAGGGCGGCTCCGCGAACCTCACGGTCAGCGCCACCACCCAGATGACCGCGCCCATCGACCTGCCGGCGAACACCGTGACGGCCGAGATGAACCTGGCCATCGGCGGGGCGAACTCCGGCAGCGTCCAGGTCACCGGGGCCACCAATGACAGCGCGGTCGCCAGCGGCTCCACCGTCGCGGTGACCGGGGGCACCGCCTCGGTGGAGCTGGACAGCGCGGGGACCACCACCTTCACTCCCGGCGACATAGCGGTGCATGTCTTCGGGGTGACGGTCAACTGCTCGGTCTCCGGTGACGCGCCGGTCGCGGCGAGCACCGAGGTCGGCGGCTCCTGACGGGTCCTTCACCGTGCCGCCCGTCCGGCTGCCGGGCGGGCGGCACGGCTCGGGCCCGGCCGGGCCGACAGCCGTGTCCGTCAGCCATCCTCCAGCACACTCTCCCGGTAACTGCGGGGGCTGACCCCCCGGACCCGCTTGAACGCGGCGCTCAGCGCAAACGCGCTGCCGTACCCCACCCGCCGCGCCACCGCCTCCAAGGTCGCCTCCGGCTCGCGCAGCAGATCCGCGGCGAGGGCGAGCCGCCACTGGGTGAGATAGGCCATCGGCGGCTCGCCGACCAGCGTGCCGAACCGCCGGGCCAGGGCGGCCCGGGAGACGCCGACCTCGGCGGCGAGCAGGGCCACCGTCCAGGGCCGTGCCGGCTCCTGGTGCAGCAGCCGCAGCGCCGGTCCGGCCACCGGATCCCGCTGGGCGCGGAGCCAGGCGGGCGCACCGCTGCCCGCCTCGGCCAGCCAGGACCGCACCACGCTCACCAGCAGCAGGTCCAGAATCCGGTCGAGCACCGCCGTCTGCCCCGGTTCGGCCCGGCCGATCTCCTCCGCGAGCAGAGTGATCAGGGTGCGGGGAGCGTCCCGCGCCGGCCTGACCAGCAGCCCGGGCAGGGCGTCCAGCAGCCGCCGGCCGATCTCATGGCGCAGCTGATAGGTGCCGGTGAGCAGCATCACCGGCCCGTCCGGGTCATTGCCCCAGGTACGAACGCCCAGCGCCATGCCCTCGCTGACGTCCTGCCCGTCCCCCGTACTGCACGCCTGTCCGGGGCCGATGACCACCTGCACCGGTGTCGCGGGGTCGTCGGAGACGGTGTACGGATCCGGGCCGCGCAGCAGCGCCACCGCGCCGGGCTCCAGCCGCACCGGCTCACCCATGCCCGGGGTGATCCAGGCGTGCCCGCGCACCACCGTCACCAGGCAGAGCGGCGCCCCGTCGGCCACCCGCAGTGACCATGGCGGGCTGAGCACCGACCGCAGCAGAAAGGCCCCCCGGGCCTTGGGCCCGTCCAGCAGGCCGGTCAAGGCGTCCACCGGGCGAGTGTAGGACGGCCACCGGCGGTCGGCGGCGAGGGGTGCCGGCGGCGGCCGGGGCCGGGTTGCGGCCGCCCCGGCGGTACCTAGGGTGGATGCCGAGCCATGAAGCGAGACCCCCGCGGTGAGAGCCCCTTCGGTCCGCCGGCCCCGCCACGCCATGTGCGGGGGCTGGTGCTGACCGCCTATGCGCTGCTCACCGTGGCGGTGGTCCTTGATGTGGTCAACAATCCCCGGCTGACCTTCTCCCCCGTGCTGGCCACCGCCCCCGCACTGGCCGGCATCGGCACCCGCCGGGCCCGGGTGCCGCTGCTGGTGGGCCTGCTGACGCTGGCGGTGGTCCCGCTGCTGATCGTGGCCGATCCACAGGTCGCCCTGGCCGTCCACCTCACCTCGGCCTTCGCCGTGCTGGCGGTGACCTGCGTCAGCACCGCCAATGTGGTGCTGGTGGCCACCAGGGAGCGGGAACTGCTCAGTTCGCGCTCGGTGGCCCAGGCGGCACAGCTGGCCCTGCTGCGCCCGGTGCCGGAGCGGATCGACGGGCTGCGGGTGGCGGTGCGCTATCTGGCGGCGGCCGCGGACGCCCGGGTGGGCGGTGACCTCTATGAGGTGCTCACTACCCCCTATGGGATCCGGGTGCTGCTCGGCGATGTGCGCGGCAAGGGGCTGGCCGCCGTGGAGACCGCCTCCGATGTACTGGGCACCTTCCGGGAGGCGGCCCAGGTGGAGGCCGAGCTGGCGGCGGTGGCCGGGCGGCTGGACGCGACGGTACGGCGCCGGGGCCTGGGCGAGGAGTTTGTCACCGCCGCCCTGCTCGGCCTGCCGCCGCACGGCGCCCCGGCCGAGCTGGTCAACTGCGGCCATCTGCCGCCCCTGGTGCGGCGCACCGACGGGACGGTGTCCGAAATCGGGGTGCGGGCGGCGGAGGCCGATCCGCCACTGGCCCTGCGGGCCCTGGTCGGCGGCGGGTACCACACCCAGCGCTTCGTCCTCCGGCGCGGCGATCTCCTGCTGCTCTGCACGGACGGGGTGACCGAGGCCCGGGACGCCGCCGGGCGCTTCTACCCGCTGCCGGAGCGTCTGTCCCGGCTGCCGGTGGGTCCGCCGGATGCGGTGCTGGACCGTCTGGTGGCGGATCTGCTGGCGTACGCGGGCGGGGTGCTGTCGGACGACGCCGCGCTGCTGGCCCTCCGCCGGGAACACTGACCCGGTCACGCCCCGGCCGCGACACCCCGCCGCGGGTACGCGGACGCCTGTTGGCCGCCCCGCCCGCGCAGGACCAGGGCCCTGGCCGGACAGCCCAGCGCGCCGGTGCAGAGCAAGGTCCTTGTCCGGTTGGCCGGTTGCCAGATGCCGGTGAACCGGTGGTGAATATGGGCCAGTTGGGCGGCCGAGGCATGGTGGCCCAGCCGGGCCAGTTCATCGTTGAGGGGGATGCTCACCGCGAAGGTGACGGCCAGGGCCGCCCCGTAGAGCACGGTACCGGCCGCCGCCCAGTGTGCGGCGGGCCGGTGGCCGTGGCGGTGCAGCAGTACGGCGCCGGCCGCCTTCCGGTTGTCCGTCATGGGTTCGGTCAACCGGAGCCCCGGTGGCGAGGGCCACGACCGGGCAGATGCTGACACTCATGGGCTGCCCCATCTAATGGGTGCCGTTCTCCTACGGATCATTCGTCATGTGCGGGTCGTCGGTGGCTGGTCGCACAGTTCCCCGCGCCCCTTACGGGGCGCCCTCAGCGGTCGGCCAAGAGCCATCAGGCGGGCCTCGGCCCGCTCAACTCCATACATGAGAGCCTCAAAGCCAGACAGGCAAACTTGTAAGGCTTCCTGTTTAACAGGTAGCCTTTCTTTATGGGCTTCCTTTCACCAGGCATACCAGGCGCGGCAGGCGCACACGGCCCCGCGGCACGGACCACCCGGGGCAGGGCGTCCGTCAGCACGGCACCACCCGGCCGGAATCCCGGCTTCGGCCCCCGCTTTGTGGCCCCGGTGGTGATCGGATCCATGCTCAACCCGGTCAACTCCACAATGATCTCCACCGCTTTGGTGCCCATCGGCCGCGCCTTCCAGGCCGGTGCGTCGGCCACCGTCTGGCTGATCGCCGGGCTCTATATGGCCAGTTCGGTGGCACAGCCGGCGATGGGCAGGGTGGCCGACCGGCTGGGTGCCCGCCGGGTCTATCTGACGGGGCTGGTCCTGGTGGGCCTGGCCGGTGCCGGCGGGCTACTGGCCCGCTCGCTGGGTGAGCTGATCGCCGTGCGGGTGCTGATCGGCATAGGCACCTCGGCCGCCTATCCGGCCGCCATGGCCATGATCCGCAGCCAGTCGGCCCGGCTGGGGGTGGAGACCCCCGGCCGGGTACTTGGCTCGCTGACCATCGCCGCTCTCTCCAGCGCAGCCCTCGGCCCGGTACTGGGCGGACTGCTGGTGGGGGTGGCCGGCTGGCGGGCGGTCTTCGGGGTGAACCTGCCACTGGCCGCCGCCGGACTGGTCCTCACCCTGCTCTGGCTGCCCAAGGACGAGCCACCGCGGACCGGGCCGGACCGGCGCGGCGGCTGGGCGGCACTGGACCCGCTGGGCGTGCTGCTGTTCACCGGCACCCTGCTGCCGGTGATGTTCTTCCTGCTGCGGCTGCGCCAACTCCCCTGGCCACTGCTGGCGTTGGGGCTGGTGATGGGCACAGCGCTCACCTTCTGGGAGCGCCGGGCCCGGCAGCCGTTCCTCGATGTGCGGATGCTGGCCGCCAACCGGCCGCTGGTGCGCACCTATTTGCGCTGCGGGGCCGCCTATCTGGTCATCTACTGCATCCTCTACGGCTACACCCAGTGGCTGGAGGAGTCCCGGGGCTACTCGGCGCTGATGACCGGCGTGCTGATGCTGCCCATGTGTGTGATGGCGGCGCTGTGTTCGGCCCTGGCGGCCCGGCGGCGGCGGGTGCGGGGCCCATTGCTGGCGGGTACGGCCGCCATGGTGGCGGCCTCGGCGGCGCTCGTCTTCGCCGGGCCCGGCACCCCTGTCTGGCTGCTGGTGGCCATCGGCCTGGTCTTCGGACTGCCCAACGGACTGAACGCGGTGGGCAATCAGGCGGCGATGTACGTCCAGACGCCGGCCGAGCAGACCGGCACCGCCGCCGGGCTCTTCCGGACCGCGCAGTATCAGGGCGCCATCGCCTCCTCCAGCCTGATCGGCCTGCTCTACGGACAGCGGGCCAGTACGGGCGGACTGCACACGGTGGCGGTGGTGCTGAGCGTGCTGGGTGGCGTCCTGTTGCTGGCCACCCTGGCCGACCGCGGACTGGCCCGCGAGCGGGAATGACCGGGCAATGGGCGCCCGGTTCGGAAGGTACCCTGGCCATGTGAGGCCCCAAGATCAGCAGACCACCGTTTCCGCCGGCCAGCCGGACCTTGCAGAGGTGGCGTCGAAACTGCGCGCGCTGTCCGGCCAGCTGACCCGGCGGCTGCGCGCGGCCTCCGAGGGGGACGGGATCACCATGTCCCAGGCCGCCGTGCTCAGCAGGCTCGTCCGCAAGGGCCCGGCCACCACCGTGGAACTGGCCCGCGCCGAGCGGGTGCGTCCGCAGTCCATGGGGGCCACGCTCGCCGCCCTGGAGGAGGCCGGGCTGGTGCAGCGCTCGCCTCATCCCAGCGACCGCCGCCAGATGATCATGTCGCTCACCGAGCAGGGGCGGCGGAAGATCGAGGAAGGCCGCCGGATCAAGGAGAGCTGGATCGTCCAGGCGCTGCGCGACCGCCTGGACGACCGGGAGCGGGCCGTGGTGATCGAAGCGATCGAGCTGCTGGGGCGGCTGACCGAGGAGGACTGAGGCCGGCGGGTGCGGCCTAAAGCGCGTGCCCGGTGGTGGCGTCCACATGGTCCGGCACCTCATTGTGCCGGTCCCCCACCGTCAGCGTGCCGGTGGGCTCGAACATCAGCAGCTCGGCCCCCTCGGGCGAGGAAGGCTTGTGCTCGGTCCCGCGCGGGACCACGAACACCGAGCCCTTGGCCAGCGTCACCACCCGCTCCCCGGCCGGCTCCCGCAACGCTATCCGCAACTCCCCCGCCAGCACCATAAAGAACTCATCGGTGTTCTCGTGCACATGCCACAGGTGCTCGCCCGCCACCTTGGCCAGCCGTACGTCATAGTCGTTGACCTGGGTCACTATGCGCGGGCTCCACAGGGAGTCGAAGGTGTCCAGAGCGGCCCGCAGATTCACCGGTTCATTGATCATGCGGCCATCCTCACCTTGGCCGGGGGCCGGCGACAGTGCTAGGAATCGCATATGCCGCACGATTCCTCGCAGCCGGCCGGCGGCCGTCCGCACCGGGTCGCCGTCATCGTCGATGAGGGCTCCAACCCCTTTGAACTGGGTGTGGCCACCGAGCTGTTCGGGCTGCGCCGCCCCGAACTGGGGCGGCAGTGGTACGACTTCACCCTCTGCTCGGCGCGGCCCGCGCTGAGCATGCACGCCGGGTTCTTCACCCTCTCCCAGGTGGCCGGTCTGGAGGCGGTGGACGGTGCCGACACGGTGATCGTCCCCAACCGGCCGGATCCCCTGCGGGGTCCGGACCCCGCGGTGCTGGACGCGGTGGCCCGCGCCGCCCGGCGCGGCGCCCGGATGATGAGCTTCTGCACCGGCGCCTTTGTGCTGGCCGCGGCCGGGGTGCTGGATGGCCGCCGGGCCACCACGCACTGGCTCTGGAGCCGGGAGTTCGCCGAACGCCATCCGGCGGTCCGGCTGGAGCCGGATGTGCTGTTCGTGGACGACGGGATGGTGCTCACCGCCGCGGGCAGCGCGGCGGCGCTGGACCTCGGGCTGTATGTGATCGGCCGGGACCATGGGGCGGAGGTGGCCAACGCGGTCAGCCGCCGCCTGGTCTTCGCCGCCCACCGGGACGGCGGACAGCGGCAGTTCGTGGAGCAGCCGCTTCCGGCGCTGCCGGACACCTCGCTGGCACCGGTGCTGGAGTGGGCCCGGCAGCGGCTGGACCGGCCGCTGGGCGTCGCCGAGCTGGCGGCCCGGGCGGCGGTCAGCCCGGCCACCCTGCACCGCCGGTTCCGCGCCGAGCTGGGCACCACGCCGCTGGCCTGGCTGACCTCCGAACGGACCCTGCTGGCCCGGCGGTTGATAGAACTCGGCGAACTCCCCCTGGAGGCGGTCGCCCGGGCCAGCGGCCTGGGAACCGCCGCCAATCTCCGCACCCAGCTGCGCCGCCGTACCGGCCTGAGCCCCTCCGCCTACCGCGAGCGCTTCGGCCTCCGCCGGGGGCGCGGGGGACCCGCGTAACGCGGCTCCGGCGCACCCCCTTTGGGGCACGGGTGAACGGGTAACCGGCCCGGGGCTACTCCCCGCGCAGAATCCGGGCCTCCAGATCCGGCTGGAGCCCGACCACCGGCCGGTCCGGCCGCTGCGGCGGCGGCCCGTCCAACTCCCGGAGCCACTGCCAGGTGCCCGCCACCGTCTCCCGCATCGGACGGCACCGCAGCCCCGCGGCCAGCGCCTTGTCCACCGAACCGCCATGGATCGCATCATGCAGCTCACCCGGCGGCAGCCAGACGGGCAGATCGATCCAGGGCCGGGCACCGGCCGCCAGTACGGCCTCCGGCTCCGTCCAGCACAGTTCCGCATCCGAGCCGGTGACCTCGGCGCAGGCGCGCAGCAGTTCGCCCATGGTGCCATGGCCGGGCGGGCAGACCAGGTCGTAGGGACCGCCCAGCCCCCGCACCGCGGCGTCCAGCGTCCAGGTGGCCAGGTCACGGACATCGATAAACCGGATCGGGCTGTCCTCCGGGCCGGGGGCCATCACCTTCCCGCCGCGTGCGATGCGCAGCAGCCACCAGGGCAGGCGGCCGATGTTCTCCCGGGGGCCGAGAACCAGCCCGGCCCGGACCAGCAGGGCCCGCTCGCCGAAGGACTCCTCGGCCGCCAGCTCGCCGCCCCGCTTGGCCTGGGCGTACTCCACCTCGCCCAGATCAGGGGCGGCGTCCACCACCGGCGCCGCCTCGTTCTGGCCCGCCGGCCGGGGGTCGCAGTACACCGAGCGGCTGGAGATATAGACATGGCGCCCGGCCCGGCCGGCCAGCAGCCGGGCCGACGCCCGAACCACGGACGGGGCCCCGGACCAGGTGTCCACAACCACATCCCACTCGCCCCGTTCCAGCGCGGCCAGTCCGCCATCCTGGCACCGGTCCCCCAGCAAGGTCCGTACGCCGGGCGGCGGTTGGTGCCGTCCGCGATGAAAGACCGTCATCTCCCAGCCCCGGGCCAGCGCCTCTTCGGTGATGGCGTGGCCGACGAATTCCGTTCCGCCCAGCATCAGCAGCTTCATAGCTGCGATCTTGCTTTGGGCAGCCGGTTTTGGGAACCGCCGCACGCTCTGAGCGAACTCGCTCCGGGCGAACCAGCTCCGGGCCGGCGGGGCCGGGCCCGCGATGTGCCCGGTCTGGCGGGATCCGGTTCTTGCCCGGGCGGGGGCCGGGCGTTGGATACTGCCTGGGTCGGAGGAGATGACCCATGGCGATGGTGCGTATGCGACACGGCGACGGGGTGCTCAATCCTCCCCGTACGGCCACCGGAATCGGCCAGGTCTTTCACGCACTGCGGGCCAGGAAGCCCCGGCGGGCGCCGGACCTGCCGGGCGAACCGCGGTGGCGCAGCGAGTATGTGGCTGCTGAATTCACCGGCCCGCGGCTGAGGTTGCAGGAATTCGGCTACGCGTCCCGGGAACTCGGCCGGGCCTTCGGCAGGATCGATGACACGGCGCTGGTGGGCCCGTTCCGGATGCTGACCGAGGAGGGGCTGGACTGCCTGGCCGAGGTCTGCGACCGGCTGGAACCGGCTGCGGGTGACAGCGGCTTCGCCGCCGCCCGGCGGCTGCGCGGCGCGGATCTGATGTCGCCGTTCCTCAACAATATGATCCGGGACCGGACCTTTCTGCTGGCCTGTTCCCGGCTGGTGGGCGTACCGCTCATTCCGCATCCGCTGCGCATTCCCACCGCGCAGATCAACTACTGCGAGGGCCAGGGCCGTCCGGATATCGTGCGCTGGCGCCGCGACGGCATGGACTATGTGTTTACCGTCCAGCTGAGCGGCTCGGACGAGTACGAGGGCGGGCATTTCACCTATTTCCAGGGCCGCGCCGCGGAGTTCGAGGACGTAAGGGAAGACGACCCCAGGATCAGGGAGGCACCCCGCGGGGAGCGCGGAGCCGCGCTCTTCCTGCATGGCAGCCGCGTCTTCCACGCGGTGACCCCGGTGACCAAGGGGCGGCGGGTGACCCTGGTCATTTCGCTGTTCTGCCCCTATTTCGCGGGGCGGGACTCCAATACGTTCTGGCAACTGGCCGGGGACGACGGGGCATTGGCCACGCTGCCGGGCTGGGTGCGGCTGAAGTGGCCGGTGCGGGATGCCGCCATGGACTTCAGCATGCGGGCCGCGAGTCCGGTGATCACTTGGGAGGACCTGTGCTGAGGTTGGCGGCCCCCGGGGCCGCTCCTCGCCGCGACGTTGCTGATCACCGGGCATCGGTCTGGGTGCCCGCACTCACCAGCAGGGGCGGCGGGGATCCAGCTTGCTCTTCGACTGGCGGGCAGTCTGTGGCTGGCCGCGCTCACGCGGCAGAGCCGCATGACGCGGTCGCCCCGCGCCCCTGACGGGGCGCCCCCCGGCACCTGATTCGCTCAGGCCGAGAACTGCCGCATCAGCCGCACCCATTGACCCGCCGTCATATGCGGCAGATACGCCTTGCCGATGGCCCGGGTGATGGCGGGCAGCGCCGCCGGGTCGGGGTAGGTCATATAGAGCGGGTGGTACTCCGGCTGGAACTTGGCCTTGAAGTTGAGCAAGGAGCGGAAGCCATAGACCGGTTCGAGCATCCGGCCCGCCTGGTCCAGCATCCGCTGGAGCGCGGCCGGTGGCCGTTCGGTGGCCGTACGGGCCAGTGGGGCGCCGGAGAGGCTGAGGAAGCGGGCGCCCTCCTCCTTGAAGCCCAGGGCGGCGGAGGCGATCAGGAACTCCATCACCCCGCGGAAGCCATCGCTGCGCCGGCGCATGAAGTCCAGGGTCCAGCCCGCCGGCCGGCCCGCCTGGTACACCGGCATCCAGCTGGTGATGCCATGCACCGTGCCCTCGGCGTCCACCGCGATCAGACACCGCACGGCGGGGTCGTCGAGTTCGTCCAGGCCGCCCAGGGTGAAGCCCATCTCGGGCAGTCCCTTGTCGGCGACCCACTCCTCGGAGATGGAACGCACCTGGTCGGTGAGGGCCACCGGCGCCTCGGGGAAGGACCACCACTGGGCCTCGATCCCCTCCTTGCGGGCCTTGTTGAGCGCGGTGCGCACGTCCTGCCACTTTTTTCCGGTGAAGGCCAGGTCCGGCAGCGGTACCACCGCCTCCTCCGCCACCTGGACCGAGCGCCAGCCCAACTCCTCGGCCCGCGCCCGGGTTTGGGCGGTGACGCTGTAGAAGCAGGGGGTCCAGCCGCGTTCGTCGCAGTAGCGGGCGAAGCCGGCCACCGCGGGCGGGCGGGCGTCGGGGGCGCCGAAGGGGTCGCCGGTGGTCAGGGCCACGGTGGCGATCACCCGGTAGGCGACCGCGGCCCGCCCGGCCGGGTCGGACCAGTAGTAGTTGCCGTCCCAGGTGGTCAGATAGGAGAGGTTGGGCCCGCCGTGGCAGACCAGCAGTTGCCGGGCGCGTACCGCCGCGTCGGCGTCGGTGTGCAGCCGGGGCCGCCGGAAGGTGACCAGCAGCGCGACCAGGGTGACGGCCCAGAACAGCAGCCCGCAGTAGTGGTAGAGGGCCTGGGCGGTGCCGCCCACCGGCACCGGCCAGTCGGCGAAGTAGCCCAGGAAGGCGGGCGGGAGGAACTCCGAGACCAGGCCGGCGGCCAGCCGGGGCAGGGTGGCCGCGGGGTCGTACTCACCGCGTACCGCATAGCCGATGCCCAGGAAGGCGGCACAGGACAGCAGCAGTGCACCGCCCACCACCAGCAGCAGACCGCGCAGCGCCGAACGCGGCAGCAGCAGGGGGAAGCGGGCCCGGGTGACCAGCAGGAGCAGCAGCACCAGGAAGGGCAGCAGCATCTGTTCGGCCAGCGCCTGGAGGTAACCGGTGTGTTCGGCGGGGGCGGTGATGTAGTCGGCGGGTGAGGCCAGGAAGTCATGCAGCCACCAGGCGAACAGCGCCATCCAGGCCAGCTGCGCCAGCATGGCCAGTGCCCAGGCCAGCCGCAGCCCGCGCCGCAGCCCCTCGGCCAGCACCAGCAGCAGGGCGGGGACCAGTACGGCCAGCACGGTGGCGGGCGAGTGATAGAAGTTGCGCACCGCGTGCACGGCATGGCAGAGCCGGGCGGAGACCGCACAGGAGTCGGCGACCTCCCCGGCGGTGGGCTGAACACTGACATAGAGGTCGCCGAAGGAGTTCAGGGGTCCATAGGCGTCCTTGTAGAGGATGGCCACCATGGGTCCGATCGCGGAGGCGGCGACCACCAGGGCGACCAGCACCCGGGCCTCGGTGTGCGAGGAGTGCCGCAGCCGCAGCGGGCCGCGCCGGCGGTACAGCAGGGCACCGCCGGCCAGGCCCGCCACCGCCCCGCCCAGCCGCATGATGCCCTGGAGGTGGCCGACATAGAGGGCCATCACCAGGGCGAAGGCGGTCACGCCCAGCCGCATCCGGCGCCGCCAGAGGGCGGTGAGGCGGTAGCTGAGGGCGGCGCCGGCCGCCAGGGCGCCCACGGTGGGGGTGACGGTGAGCTCCCCGGTGAGGCTGTCCAGCCACTGTTCGCCGGCCAGCGAGCCGAGCCATACCGCGCCGACGCCCAGCAGGGTGCCCAGGATCTGCCCGCCCAGCAGGGTGCCCGCGGTACGGGCCACGCCCAGCCGCCGCTCGGAGGGCACCACCAGCAGCAGGACCAGCGCGGTGGCGCTGAGGTAGCCGCCGAGGCCGGGGCACCACAGCAGAGAGCTGGCCGGGGTCCACCAGCGGCCCCCGGCCAGGGCGGGCAGTCCCACGCCGATGCGTTCCATCCGGTGCGGGCGGGGGCCGGAGGCTATGGTTCCGGTGACCGCGCCGACGATCCACAGCACCGCCAGGAAGCCCAGGGTGAAGGGGGCGTGCCGGATGGGGGCCCGCAGCCTCTCCAGGGTGGTGCGCCAGGCGGTCCGGCGGTCGCCGACCCTGGGCGCGGCGGCCGGTGCGCTCATGGGGTCAGCCCCGTCCGCCGGGCGATCCAGGGGAGTTGGCGCTCCAGGCCGGGCCGCCAGACCTGCCAGCTGTGGCCGCCGGGCAACAGCACCCACTCGGCCCGCATCCCGGCCCGTACCGCGGCCTCGTAGACCCTGCGCTGCTGGGGCCGGTAGGTGGCGTCCTTGCTGCCCGCGACAAAGGCGGCGCTGGTGTCCGGAAAGCGCTGACGGGCCATCACATCAAGCGGGTTGACCCGGGCGAAGGCGGCGGTGTCTCCGCCGAAGGCCGCCTTGACGGTCTTGGCGGGGCTGCCCAGGGTCGGCACATCCTGCCCGGAGATGTCATTGATCACCCCGTACACCTGGGGTGCGTTGACGCCCAGCTGGAGCGAGCAGGTGCCGCCGAAGGAGATGCCGGAGACGGTCCAGGCGG
>NZ_PHNC01000008.1 GCF_003121295.1 Streptomyces orinoci | reverse complement strand
TGCATATGGGCACCACCGGCATCCAGACCTGCCAGCGCTATGCCAACGCCTCCTTCCTGGAGGCCGATCTGATACTGGCGGTGGGCGCCCGGTTCGGCGACCGGCACACCGGCGCCGACCTCTCCGTCTACCGGGGCGGACGGACCTTTGTCCAGGTGGATGTGGAACCCGGCCAACTGGGCCGGGTGATCGGCCCGGACCTGGGCATCGTCTCCGACGCCCGGCTCTTTCTGGCCGCCCTGCTGACGGCCGCCCGGGCGCGCGGCGCACGGCTGGAAATCGACCCCTGGCGGGCCCGCTGCCAGGAGCTCAAACGCACCCTCGTCCGCCGCGAGGACTTCGACGACATTCCCGTCAAGGCCCCCAGGATCTACCGGGAGATCAATGAATTCTTCGGCCCCGACACCTACTTCGTCACCGCCATCGGCCTCTACCAGATCTGGGGCGGCCAGCACCAGAAGGCATATCTGCCCCGCCGCTACCAGGTCTGCGGGCAGGCGGGCCCCCTGGGCTGGGAGCTCCCGGCCGCCATTGGCGTGCGCACCGCACTGGACGGCCTGAACCGGCAAGCCACCGAAGTGGTGGGCGTGGTGGGCGACTACGGCTTCCAGTACCTGGTCGAGGAGCTGGCGGTGGCCGCCCAGTACGAGATCCCGCTGGTGCTCATCATGCTCAACAACCAGTATCTGGGCCTGATCCGCCAAGCGGAACTGGGCTATGGCATCAACTACCAAGTGGATATCCACTATGACGAGACCGGCACCGACCATGTGGCCCTGATGCACGCCTATGGCTGCTCCGGCCGCCGGGTCACCGACCCCGCCGGGATCCGCCCCGCCCTGCGGTGGGCCCGCGAGGAGGCGGCCCGTACCTCCCGTCCCGCCCTGGTGGAGATCATGATCGAGCGCGAGGCCAACACCCCGCACGGCCCCGACATCGACACCGTCCGCGAGTTCGAAGCCCTGCCGGACGCCCCGTAGCGCGGGGCAGCGGCCCCATGCGGTCCCGCCACTCGGCCGCGCCCGATCCCGGCAACCCGCATCCCAAACCCACGCCTTCCCCCATTCGCTCCCCAACCGCCGCCCATTTCCTGGACGATGGGTGGCCCCCCGAAAAATGCAACCCGTTCGCTGGAGCGACGATGGCCAAGCGCGTGCCGGTGCACTGCCCGATGTGCCACCGGGAGCACTCCTACACTCCGCCCACCTTCCCGTGCGCCTGTGGCACCCCCCTCACCCTGCCCGTACCCGCCGACGCCTGCCCCGGCGTCCTGACCTCCCGCAGCTGGCGCGACTCCTGGGTCACCGTCCGCTGCCCCGACTGCGGCACCCAAGGCCAGTGGCCCAGGCCCGAGTTCGGCTGCGCCTGCGGCGCGGTGGTCCAGCTGCCGCTAGCCCAGGAACCACGCGCCCAGGAACCACGCGCCGAGACCCCGGCCCGCCACGGCCGGACCCGCCCGGCCTTCCGCCCGGTCACCATCCGCACCGAACGCGACGCACTGCTGGCCGCCGAACGCTATCTGCGCTGGCTGGGCTTCGCCCGGGTACGCCGCACGGACAACTGCGCCGCCCACGCCCGGTCCGCCGTCGTGGACCTGCGGGCCGAGGGCCTGGTGGTCCGGGTGGACTCCACCACCCTGCCCACCACCGTGCGCGATATCGAGTGCCTATGGCTGTACGGGCTCGCCGAGGACGCCACCGCCCTGTGCTTCTCGGTGGCCGGCTACACCTATGACGCCCGCTGCCGCGCCGATGCCCTGGGCCTGCCCCTGTTCGTCCTGGACCTCACTGGCGCCCCACGCCCGCTCAACGACCCGGCCGAGCGGCTGACCGGGGGCCGCCAAGGCTGAGCACTCCGCCCGCAGTTCCCGGATCAGCGCCCTGACCGCGGCACCGCGCGCCGCCTCCACCGTGGTCACATAGCCGACGCTCCGCACCGGACGGCCCGGCCCCGGATCCCGCACGGTCACCCCCGCCGGTGCCGAGGCCAGCGCCAGGGCGGGCATCACCGCCATGCCCACCCCCCGGGCCACCAGTGACAGCACCACACTGTCATCGGCCGCGTCCAAGGTGGTGGCGGGCATCCAGTCCTGCCCGGCCCACCAGGCACGGGTGTACGAACCACAGTTCTCGGCCCAGTCCACCAACGGCAGGGTGCGCGGCGCCGGATGGCCCTTCGGATGCACCAGAAAGTACGGCTCCGCCAGCAGCGCCCCGGACACCAGCCCGGAGGGGAGCCCCTGGGAACCGTCCAGGGTGGCGATGCCCAAGTCCGCGCGGCCATCGGCGACTTCACCGGCCGTGCCCCGGCCCAGCTCCCGGACGATCAGCACCTCCGGCGCCAGCTCCGGATGGGCGGCGGTCAGCCGCGCCACCACCCCCGGCAGCAACTGGGCGGCGGCACTGCGGAACGCCGCTATCCGCAACGGCCCGCGCAGCGCCCCGTCACCGGCCGCGGCCCTGGTCTCGGTGGCCATCACGGACAGCAGCCGCAACACCCGGCGGGCGTGCCCCACCGCCACCGCCCCGGCCGGGGTCGGCCGGGCGCCATGGCGGCCCCGGTCGAAGAGGACCGCGCCCAGCTTGCGTTCACAGGTCCGTACCGCCTGGGAGACCGCGGGCTGGGTCAGCCCGAGCCGGGACGCGGCCGCGGTGAAACCGCCCGTCTCCGCGACGGCCACCAGCAGGCGCAGTTCCACAACGGAGAGTTCTTCCTGGGGCACCGGGTGACTGTACGTCCATCACCGCCGCTTATGGAAGCCCTTGATCCATCACCCGGCGGGGCTGGGAGCACCGCCCGTCCCCCGCCTAGCGTCCCTTCCATGACCAGCACTCTTCGCGCCATCCACCAGATCTCCCGCCCCCAGGGCATGCCCGCCCCCGGCGACTTCGCCTTTGTCGAGGAGCCCTTGCCCGCCGTGGCCCCCGGCACCGCCCTGGTGGAGAACCTCTATCTCTCCGTGGACCCCTATATGCGCGAGCAGATGGACGGCGGATGGCCGCTGCATGCCCCGCTGGAGGGCCGGTCCGTCGGCCGGGTCCTGGACTCCCGCGACCCGCGACTGCCCGAGGGCGCCCTGGTCTTCCACCGGGCGGGCTGGCGCACCCACGCCCTGGTCTCCCGCAACGACCAGGCCCGCGTCCTGCCCGGCCACCAGGGCGTGCCGCTCACCGCCCACCTCGGCATACTGGGCGGCACCGGGCTGAGCGCCTATGTGGGCCTGGCCCATGTGGCCCGGGTCCGCCCCGGTGACACGGTGTTCATCTCGGCGGCGGCCGGCGGGGTGGGCAGCGCGGCCGGACAGCTGGCCCGGCTGCTGGGCGCGGACCGGGTGATCGGCAGCGCCGGCTCAGCGGCCAAGGTGGCCCATCTCATTGACCACTTGGGCTTTGACGGCGCCTTCGACTACCACGACGGCCCGGTGGCCGAGCAGCTCGCCCAGGCCGCCCCCGAGGGCATCGACGTCTGCCTGGACAACGTCGGCGGCGACCATCTGGCGGCCGCCATCGGCGCCATGCGCCCGCATGGGCGGATCGCCTGGTGCGGGGCGGTCGCCCAGTACAACTCCGCCCGGCCGCCGGCCGCCCCGTACAACCTCTATGACCTGGTGGAGAAGTCCATCCGCCTGGAGGGCTTCCTGGTCCGCAACCACCGCGACAAGCAGGGCGAGTTGGAGGACTTCCTCGTCCCCCATCTGCGCTCCGGCCGGGTGGTGCCGGCCGAGACGGTGGTGGAGGGCTTCGACCACATGGTCAGTGCCTTCCTCGGCATGCTGAAGGGAGCCAACCTCGGCAAGATGCTGGTCCGCCTCTAGGGGGCGCGCGAAACGGTTCCGGGCGCCCCTTCAGGGGCGCGGGGCGGCGACAGCATGCGGCTCCGCCGCGTGGGCGCGATCAGCCACGCACGGCCCGCACTTCGAGGCGCCACCCGCACCCCCACGTTCTATCCCCGATCCAGCTCCACCCGCACCGTCAACAACGCATCCCCGAAGGCCCGCACAGCCGCGCTGTTGAACCTGGGAAGCGCACGCAGCCGCGCCCGTGCGTCATCCTCCGGCATCAAATACGCCGTACCGGCGTACCACTTGCCCCGGATACGGACCCGGACCCGGGGGTCCGCCTTGATATTGCGCACATACTGCGACTTCTCCCCGAACTCGGAGACCAGCCAGAACACCTCTCCGACCCGGCGCCCGCCGACCGGAGTGCGCCTCGGCAGGCCCGATTTACGACCGGTCGTTTCCAGCAGCACCTGGCCCGGCACCCGGCGGGCGAGCGGATTGGCGATCCGCCGCTGGACAGTGGTCATCACCCGGAACTTGGTGCCGGTGCCGCCCTCCCTCCCGGCCGCCCGCTCCAGTAGCAACGGCACCGTCCGGTGGTGCACCGGCGCGGCAAGGGACCACAACAGACGCCCGGTTGGCGTCCGGAACCGGACATGGGTCGCCCACACCACCTCCGCCTCGCGGACCAGCACCGCGTTGCGGGTGGTAAGCATGCGCGACCGCGATTCAAGGGTGATGGTTTCGGACCCGGACCGGGTGACGGGCCAGCCCAGGACATGCCGGGGCGAGGTCTTCGGCCCCAGCCGCAGGCCGAGCCCCAGCCGCCACCCGGCGGACAGAACCCACCGCACCGGCACCGGCGCCCCCTCGAACACCGCCCGTGCCCACCCCTCGGGCGTCCGCGACCGCGCCCGGCGGGTGGGCACGGCAAAGGCCGACGCGTAATCGACTCCGGGGAGTTGGAGTTCCTGCGGCACTCTCACCCGGCGTGCGCGCGCACTGCTCATGGGACGACTCCTTGGGCAAACACCTGACGTGGACGGCGGGTTGATCCACTCCCACGGTACGCGGCCGGTCATCCACGGCGGGAGCCGACCCACCGGTCGCTGCGGCAACCAACCGCACACAAGTACGCCCAAACACCAAAGAGTTGAGCTCCCTTATCGCGAAGTGCGCTCAACCGCCTACAGCGTGTAGCGTTCTTCTCGGCGCTTCCGGCGCCCCCTCCTAGAGGAGGCCCCGCTCATCGGGCTTCTCCTGCTGGGAGTCCGAAGTTACGGGCTCCTCCGGCGCCGCCCAACCGGTAAAGGGCGGCAACCCGATGAGGAGGGGGTGCCCATGGGGCGCCACCGGAAGAAGCCGCTGATCGAGCGGATCGCAGCTGTGATCCGTGAATTCGGGAGGTGGCTTATTGGTCGGTGACCGGCAGCCCTCACACTAGCTGAGGGCTCCCGGTCGGTAACCGACCTCTTCCAATCGGCCCTCGTCCTACGGAGTACCGGTCCGTGGGCGGGGGCCACCTTCGGTTGTGTCGCCTTGACGGTTACTGCATCACCGGCCTAGCCAGGGCTCGGTGTCGTCAGGAGGAGACACCGCGCCCACCATAGCCAATCCTCCATCCGGCCGCGACCGAGCACCCGGAAAATTCACCCTCACCGAACCACCGCCAACTCCTCCACCAGCGCCGCCCCCTCCTCCCGCAGCTCCACCTTGCGTACCTTCCCGCTCACCGTCATCGGGAAGGACTCCATGATCCGCAGATAGCGCGGCACCTTGTAGTGCGCCAGCCGCCCCCGGCAGTAGCGGGCCAGTTCGTCCCGGCTGAGGATGTCGGCGGGGTTGCGCAGGATCACACAGGCCATGATCTCCTCGCCGTACTCATCGTCCGGCACCCCGACCACCTGTACATCGGCGATCTTGGGGTGGGTGTGCAGGAACTCCTCGATCTCCCGCGGATAGACGTTCTCCCCACCCCGGATGATCATGTCCTTGCTGCGGCCGACGATCCGCAGATAGTCCTCCTCGTCCATGACGCCCAGATCACCGGTGTGCATCCAGCCGGCCTCGTCCACCACCTCGGCGGTGCGCTCCGGGTCGTTCCAGTAGCCGGCCATCACCGAATAGCCCCGGGTGCACACCTCGCCCGGCTCGCCGCGCGGCACCGTCTCGCCGGTGTCCGGATCGACCAGCTTGATCTCCAGGTGCGGCAGCACCCGGCCCACCGTGCCGGTGCGGCGGTCCAGGTCGTCGTCGCGGCGGGTCTGGGTGGAGACCGGGGAGGTCTCGGTCATGCCGTAGCAGATGGTCACCTCGTCCATATGCATCTCGGCGACCACCCGCTTCATCACCTCCGCCGGGCAGGGCGAGCCGGCCATGATCCCGGTGCGCAGCGAGGAGAGGTCATAGGTGGCGAAGTCGGGCAGGTTGAGCTCGGCGATGAACATGGTGGGCACGCCATAGAGCGAGGTGCAGCGTTCGCGTTCCACGGCGTGCAGGGTGGCGGTGGGGTCGAAGGTGGGGGCCGGGATGACCGTGCAGGCGCCGTGCGAGGTGGCCGCCAGATTGCCCATCACCATGCCGAAGCAGTGGTGATAGGGCACCGGCAGACAGACCCGGTCCTCCTGGGTGTAGCCCAGCAACTCGCCCACCCAGTAACCATTGTTGAGGATATTGCGGTGGGAGAGGGTGGCACCCTTGGGGAAGCCGGTGGTGCCGGAGGTGTACTGGATGTTGACCGGGTCCTCGCAGCGCAGCTTGCTCTCCCGTTCGGCCAGCCGCTCCGGGGCCACCCCGGCGCCCAGCCGCACCAGACCGTCCCAGGTGGAGTCGCCGATATAGACCACATCGCGCAGCGCCGGGCAGCCGGAGCGCACCTGCTCCACCATCCGCCGGTAGTCACTGGTCTTGTACTCGGTGCAGGAGATCAGCACCGAGATCCCGGCCTGGCGCAGCACATAGGCCAGTTCATGGACGCGGTAGGCCGGGTTGATGGTGACCATCACGGCGCCGATGCGTGCGGTGGCGTACTGGACCAGCACCCACTCCGGGCAGTTGACGGCCCAGATGCCCACCCGGTCTCCCTTGGCCACGCCCTTGGCGAGCAGGCCCAGCGCCACCTCTTCCACCGCCCGTGCGAACGACGAGTACGTCCATCGGCGCCCGCCCTGCACATCCACCAGGGCCTCGCGTTCACCGAACTCCTCGGCGATACGGGCCAGATTGGCGCCGATGGTCTCCTGGAGCAGGGGGGCATCGGCGGGGCCTGCCGCGTACGAGGGTGTGCTCACCGGTGGTCTTCCTCTCTGTACTCGGTGCCACCGCCCTGCGCGGTGTGCTCTCGCAGGACGTTGCGGCGGATCTTGCCGGATACGGTCTTGGGCAGCTCGCCGAACTCCAGCCGGCGGATGCGCTTGTAGGGGGCAAGGGTGGCGCGGGAGTGGGCGAAGAGCGCGGCGGCGGTCCCGGGACCCGGTTCCCAGCCCTCGGCCAGCACCACATAGGCCTTGGGCACCGACAGCCGCACCGGGTCGGGGGCGGGGACCACTCCGGCCTCGGCGACGGCCTCGTGCTCCAGCAGGGCGCTCTCCAGCTCAAAGGGCGAGATCTTGTAGTCGCTGGATTTGAAGACATCATCGGTGCGGCCGATATAGGTGAGGTAGCCCTCGGCGTCCCGGGAGGCGATGTCACCGGTGCGGTAGTAGCCGTCGGCCATGGCCTCGGCGGTGCGCTCCGGCTCGCCCGCGTAGCCGGTCATCAGGCCGACCGGGGCGGAGGCGAGGTCCAGGCAGATCTCGCCCTCCTCGGCCGGGCGGCCGGTGACCGGGTCCAGCAGCACCACCTCGAAGCCGGGCACGGGACGGCCCATGGAGCCCGTTTTCAGCGGCTGGCCGGGCGAGTTGGCGATCTGTACCGAGGTCTCGGTCTGCCCGAAGCCGTCCCGGATGGTGACGCCCCAGGCGCGCCGTACGGTCTCGATCACCTCGGGGTTGAGCGGCTCCCCGGCGGCGACCGCCTCCCGGGGCGGGGTGCGCAGGGTGCTCAGGTCGGCCTGGATGAGCATCCGCCAGACGGTGGGCGGGGCACAGAAGCTGCTCACCCCGGCGCGGTCCATCTCGGACATCAGCCGGGCGGCGTCAAAGCGGGTGTAGTTGTGGACGAATACGGTGGCTTCCGCGTTCCACGGGGCGAACAGGCTGGACCAGGCGTGCTTGGCCCAGCCCGGGGAGGAGATATTGAGGTGGACGTCACCGGGGCGCAGACCGATCCAGTACATGGTGGACAAATGGCCCACCGGGTAGGAGAGATGGGTGTGCTCCACCAGTTTGGGGCGGGCGGTGGTGCCTGAGGTGAAGTAGAGCAGCAGGGTGTCCTCGGCACGAGTGGGGCCGTCGGGGGTGAACTCCTCGGACGCCCCGGCGCTGTCGGCATAGCGCCGCCAGGACGCCGCCGGTGCGCCGCCCCCGGCGACCGGGGTACGGTCACCCACCGCGATCCGGGTGTAATCGCCGGGCACCTGGGCGAACTTGCCGGTGTCCTCGGCCCGTACCAGCACATGGCGGGCCCGCCCGCGGGTGATGCGGTCGGTGAGGTCCGCCGGGCCCAGCAGCGGGGTGGCCGGGATGACCACCGCGCGCAGTTTGATCGCGGCGAGCATGGTCTCCCACAACTCGGCCTGGTTGCCCAGCATCACCACCAGACGGTCACCGGCCCGTACGCCCTGGGCGCGCAGCCAGTTGGCGACCTGCGCGGAGCGGCGGCGCAGGGCGTCGAAGGAGAGCCTGGTCTCGCGGCCGTCCTCCTCGGCGATCCACAGGGCGGTGCGCTCATTGCCCAGTGCCATGGGATCGAACCAGTCCAGCGCCCAGTTGAACTCCGCCGGGCGCGGCCAGGCGAAGCCCGCGCGGGCCTTGGCGTAGTCCTCGCGGTGGTCCAGCAGAAAGTCCCTCGCCGCACGGAATTCCGCGGCCGCCGCGGCCGGTTGCGCTGCCGTCACTTGATCCTCCAGGTTGCCGGGCGAGTCGGCGACCCGCTGTGAGCATCGTGCGACGTTGATCGCCGGGCCGCCAGCCCCACGGCGCACTGTCCGCGCCTCGCGAACACGGCCATGACGCCCCGTGCCGCGATTCTTTCAAATTCTTTAACTGCCCAGCGCATCGCGGTAGTGGGATCCGGCGCATGGCCGGGGCGCACACCCGGCGCACGGATGCATCGACGGGCCGCGTCAACACGTGCGCTGAATCAACAGCATGTCAATGCGCCGTCAAGGGACCCGGCGACCGGGTCAACACCCTGTCAAGGAAACGGTCGTCCACCGGCGAACCGGGCATAGCGTGACCGTCGCACGCTCCCTCCCACCTTCGAGGACCCGTTATGCACGTGAGCCGAACCCCCGCGGAAGCAGCCGCCGTGGCCGCCGTCAACAGCCCGCAGACCGAGGCCGGGGAGCCGGGCGGAGAGCCCTCCCATCCCGTCCGGCTCCCCTCCGGCCCGGCACCGGCGCTCTACGTCCCGGTGCGCCCCTGCCCCTCCGGTTTCACCCTCCGCGTCTTCCGCACCCCCCTGGGCGAGCGCACCGCCGTCGCCTTCACCAGCGGCCGGCTGCTGGCCGACTGCCTGGGCCCCCGGCAGGCCGCCGTCCGCCTCTCGCTGCCCGCGGTACGGGCCCTGGCCGCCCCGCTCGGCATCACCGGGGTACGCATCGACCCCCAGCTGACCGCTCCCCCGGTCCGGCCCCCGGCCATGGACTCCCCGGCCGCCCTGCTGCCGACCTTCCCCGGCTGACTCCTCACCCGTTCCGCGCCTTGAGCACCCCCAGAAGGAGTCCCTCCGTGTCCCTTCCGCTCGCCCCCGTCCCCCTCCCGCCGCTGCCCCGGGAGCCCGGACGGGCCCCGGTCTGGCCCGCCTCCACCCATCCGCTGCCCTCGGGCGACCTGGCGGTGGGCGGGATCGCGCTGGCCGAACTCGCCGACCGCTTCGGCACCCCCTGCTACCTCATCGACGAAGACGAGGTACGGGCCAGAGCCCGCGCCTGGCGCGGCGCCCTGCCCGAGGCCGATATCGCCTACGCGGGCAAGGCTTTCCTCTCCCGCGCCATGATCCGCTGGATCGAGGAGGAGGGCCTGCACCTGGATGTCTGCTCGGTGGGCGAACTGGACCTGGCCGCGCATGCCGGGTTCCCCACCGAACGGATCGTGCTGCACGGCAACGCCAAGAGCCCGGTGGACCTGAGCACCGCGCTGCGGCTGGGCGTGGGCCGGGTGGTGATCGACGGCACCGGGGAGATCGCCCGGCTGGCCGCCCTGGTGCCGCCCGGCGCCCGGCAGAAGGTACTGATACGCGTGGTGCCCGGGGTGGAGGCCGGGGCGCATGCGGCGGTGCGCACCGGAATGGAGGGCCAGAAGTTCGGCCTGCCGGTGGCCGGCGGCGAGGCCGAGGAGGCCATCGCCCGCGTCCTGGGCCAGCCCCGTCTCCAACTGGTGGGCCTGCACTGTCACTTGGGCTCGCAGATCGCCTCGCTCTCCCCCTATGTCACCGCGGTACGGCGGATGACGGAGCTGCTGGCCCGGGTGAGGGACGTCCATGGCGTCACCTTCCCCGAACTCGGCCTGGGCGGCGGCTTCGCCATCGCCTACCGGGACGGCGAACCCGCCATCGACCCCGCCGCCTATGCCGAGCGCGTCCCGGCCGAACTCACCGCCCGCTGCGCGGAATACGGCCTTCCGGTGCCCCGGCTCTCGGTGGAGCCCGGCCGCTGGATCGCGGGCCCGGCCGGGGTGGCGCTGTACCGGGTGCTGGCCGTGAAGAAGTCCGGCGCCCGCGTCTTTGTCGCCGTGGACGGCGGCATGAGCGACAACCCCCGCCCCGCCCTCTATGGCGCCCGCTACACCGTCCGCCTGGTGGGCCGCTCCTCCGACGCTCCCGCCCACACCGTGACGGTGGTCGGACGGCACTGCGAGGCCGGGGACATCCTGGCCGAGGAGGTACCGCTGCCCGCCGACGTCCGCCCCGGCGACCTGCTGGCCGTACCGGCCGCCGGCGCCTACCAGTTGTCCATGGCCGCCCCCTACAACCTGGTCGGCCGCCCACCGCTGGCCGCCGTCTCTGCGGGCCGGGCCCGGCTGCTGCTGCGCCGGGAGACGGCCGAGGATCTGCGCAGCCGCGATGTGGGGGCGTAAGCGGCGCCGGCTCCCCTATAAGTAGGGCGCCCGTCAAGGCCGTTCACGCCATCGGGGGAATCACAGCGCTAACCGGGCTGATTCCACGGCTGGTTGAGCAGTCTGTGTCTTTGTGAGGGGATGGCTGAAAGCCGGGTATGCGGTGACGCTGGGGACGACCGCCGTGCTGGCATTCACGGGCACGGCGGCCGCCGACGATGTGGACGCGCATGCGTCACTGCCGGGGAACGCGGTGAACGCGACCGTGCACCGGGTGCCGAGACTCCTGCCCAACCACCCGCCTTCGCATCTCACCGCCAATCTGGCGGGGGGCGCGGTGCGGGCGAGCGTCATCGACACAGGTACCGGAAGCGTGTGTGTCAGCGCTCATGCGGTGCTGGTGGACGTGGCCTTGGGCATCAACAGCGCCGGCTGCACCCCGGCACCGGGCGCACCGGCCCCGCCTGCGCCCGCACCGCCCGCACCGGCGCCACCCGCACCGGCCCCACCGGCACCCGCACCACCGGCTCCAGCTCCGCCCGCACCGGCGCCACCGGCACCAGCTCCCCCGGCACCGGCTCCGCCCGCACCCGCACCGCCTGCGCCCGCGCCACCCGCACCCGCACCACCGGCTCCAGCTCCTCCGGCTCCAGCTCCTCCGGCTCCGGCGCCACCAGCACCCGCTCCACCAGCACCGGCGCCTCCCGCACCGGCCCCACCAGCACCCGCACCGCCCGCACCAACCCCACCGGCGCCCGCGCCCCCCGCGCCCGCGCCCCCCGCGCCCGGCCCTGGCGCCCCCGGCCCGGGTGCGCCAGCCCCAGGCGCACCGGCACCGGGTGCGCCCGCGCCCGGTGCGCCCGCTCCGGCCGCTCCGCCCCGCGCCGCGGCTCCCGCCCCCAACACCCCACCCACTCCCCCGACTTCGCCCGCACCCAGCACCCCGGCGCCCACGCCCCCCACCCCGCCCACGCCCTCCCACCCGCATTCGCCCGCGCACCGGTTCCTCTACCGGGCCGCTCTGCCCGAGGCGCGCAAGCCGGGCGCCAAGAGCACCAGGATCGTCACCTTCGCCCTCCTGCTCACCGCCCCGGCCGTGCTGGCCGCGGCCCTGCTGCGCCCCCGCGGCCGGCAGGGACGCCAGCAGTGAGCCAGGCGAGCCGACCGCACATAACGGATAAGTGGTCGGGGACCTGTCGGTCCCCGACCACTTATCCGTTACCTGTGCGCGCCCCGCCGCTCAGACCGCGTGGTTGGCGGCCACCTCACAGTTCTCCAGGATCCCGATCGCATCGGGCACCAGCACCGCCGCCGAGTAATAGGTGCTCACCAGATAGGAGATGACGGCCTTCTCGTTGATGCCCATGAACCGTACGCTCAGGCCGGGTTCGTACTCATCGGGGATCCCGGTCTGGTGCAGCCCCACCACGCCCTGCTCCTCCTCACCGGTGCGCATGGCGATGATGGAGGAGATGCATCCGCCCCCGTTCACCGGAATCTTGTTGCAGGGGAACAGCGGTACGCCGCGCCAGGCGGGCACATGGTGGCCGGCCACCTCCACCGGCTCGGGGTAGACGCCCCGCTTGTTGCACTGCCGCCCAAAGGCGGCGATGGCCGTGGGATGCGCCAGCAGCACCCGGGTGCCGCGCCGCATGCTCAGCAGCGCGTCCAGGTCGTCGGGGGTGGGCGGACCGGAGTGGGTGGAGATGCGCTGGTCGTAGTCTGCGTTGTGCAGCAGCCCGAACTCGCGGTTGTTGACCATCTCGTGTTCCTGGCGCTCGCGCAGCGCCTCGATGGTGAGCCGGAGTTGCTGCTGCACCTGGTTCATCGGTTCGTTGTAGAGGTCGGCCACCCGGGTATGCACCCGGAGCACCGTCTGGGCGACGCTCAGCCCGTACTCCCTGGGCGCCAGTTCATAATCGACGAAGGTGCCGGGCAGCACCGGCTCGCCCGAGTGCCCGGAGGCCAGGGCCACATCGGCCTCGCCCTTGCGGTTGACCGATTGCTTGGTGGTGGCCAGGTAGTGGTCGATGTGGGCGCGGAACTCCGGTGAGCGGTCCAGGAGTTCGCGGACGGCGCTCCAGTTCACCGCGAGCACCGTGCCGGCGGTGGCGGCGGTGACGGTCTCATGCCAGACCGGCTCCGACTGGCGCAGTGCCTCTTCGCCCAGATGGTCGCCGTCGGCCAGCACTCCCACTCGCTGGACGGTGCCGTACTTTCCGGTGGTGATCCGGTCCAGCTTGCCGTGCGCGACCAGGAACACCTCCTCGATCGGCCGGCCCTCCTCCACCAGCACATGCCCGGCGTCGAAGTCCCGCTGGACGAACCGGGAAGCCAGTTCGCGCAGCAGGCCCTCGTCCCGGAAGCCGCGCAGCGGGGGCAGCTCGGCCAGGGTCTCCGGCACCACCTTGACGTCCGCGCCGGTCTTGAGAAAGCTCACCCGGCCCCGTCCCACCGCATAGGACAGCCGGCGGTTGACCCGGTAGGTGCCGCCCCGCGCCTGCACCCAGGGCAGCGTACGGAGCAGCCAGCGGGAGGTGATCCCCTGCATCTGTGGTTCGGACTTGGTGGTGGTGGCGAGGTTCCGTGCCGCCTGGGTGCTCAGGCTGAGCCTGGGGTCGTCGGCCGGCTGGTCGTGTTCCACCGCGGTGGCCATGGGAATTCCCCTCCCGGTCGTCCATTGGGGCGCGTCCATGAGGAAGGACCGCGGTCGGCATCCAACGCGACCCGGACGCCCCGGCTCAACGGCGTACCGGTGCACCCTCGCGCTACCGGTAACCCCAACCGAACCGTTTCAAGGGGCAGTTGGCGGGCAAAGGAGCGGGGCGCCCGCACTCGGACGCCCCTGAGGTCCAACGCGCCACAGCCGGCGCGTTATTCGTGGTTCTTTTCGGCGAGTGGCCCCACCCGGACCCCCGAACGGAATTTCCCCCGAATCCGGAACTCAGTTCTCAACTCCCGCTCGACTCCCGCTCAGCTTCCGCTCAGCTTCCGCCCTGGCTCCGTCCGCCGAAGAAGTCGCGCACCCGCCGCCGGGACCGCTGCTCGTCCTCCGGTTCATCGTCGCCCTCCGGCTCATGCAGCACCGTCCAGCTGACCGCGGAGACGGCCGGTTCCAGGGACAGCCGGCTGACGGCCTCCTCCAGCAGGCTGTCATCGCGCCGGTCGGTGGTCACCTCGGCCGCCACCATCACCTTGCCCTCCGCCTCCACGTCCCGGCTGTGCACCGAGCGCAGCCGGAAGCCGGGACGGACCAGGGCCTGGACCACCAGGGTGCGCACATGGGCTTCCTCCGGCTCGGTGCACACCACCTCGAAGTGGTAGTCGGTGGCCACCTCGGCGCCGCCGCGCGGCTCCCGGTCCAGCCGCCGGGCCAGCGGCCGCAGCAGGGTGTTGGCGGCCACCACGCCCACCGTGCCCAGTACGGCGATCACATACAGCCCGGTACCGGCCAGGGCACCGACGGCCGCCGAACACCACAGGGTGGCCGCGGTGTTGAGGCCGCGTACCCGCAGCCCGTCCCGCATGATCACGCCCGCGCCCAGGAAACCGATGCCGGAGACGATCTGCGCGGCCACCCGGGAGCCGTCATAACCGGTGGTGCTGGTGGCACTGGAGAAGCCATAGATGGACAGCAGAACGAAGAGCGCGGAGCCGGCCGCCACCAGGGCGTTGGTGCGCAGCCCCGCCATCCGGGCCCGCCACTGCCGTTCCAGCCCGATGACCGCGCCCAGCCCGAGACCGGCCCCGATATTGGCCGCCATGTGCCACTCGTTGACCATGGTCTTCCCTCCTCTTTCCAGTGTCCGCCATGGATCTCCATCGGCCCCACCGGTCCGATCTTGCACCACCGGATGCCGGACAAGAAAAACAAAAGGGGACGGCCCGGAAACCGTCCCCTGTCCGATGTCCCCTGTTCCCCGTCCGCTGTCAGGAGACCAGCGGGCTCCAGTCCCCCAGCCCGCTCAGCGCGGGGCGGTCATAGCGGGAGGTCTCACCGTCGCTCCAGCGCACTATGAGGTCGTCCGGGCCGCCGCCGGGAGTGAAGCCGCCGAGTACCATGGCGGTGCCGGTGTACGAGGCATTGGCGCCCTGCACCACCCGGGCGGGGCCCAGGCCGCCGCGCCCCGTGCCCGGGTAGGCCTTGAGCTGCCCATCGGCCAGCCGCACCAGCAGATCCGTGCCCGAGCCGCCGGAGAAGCCGCCCGCGGCAAGCGCGTCCGCGCCCGCGAACTCACTGTTCTTGGGGCGGAGTTGCTTTTCCTTGCCCTTGCCGGTGGCGGTGACCCCGCTGTAGAGGCTGAGTTCGCCGTCCTTCCAGAGCACAATGAGGTCCCCGGACGCGGTGATCGCGATCTTGCGGGCGTTCTTCCACTCCCCATAGGAGCCGATCATGGTCTCCTTGCGGAGCCCGGAGGGGCCGACGTCCCCGAAGAGGCTGAGCTTGCCGCCGGCCCACAGCACCGCCAGCTTGGCACGGCCGCCCCCGATGGGGCCACCGGCGATGGCGCGTACCTTGTCGCCCTTCCAGTAGGGGTTGTTCTCCTCCTTGAGGGTGCTGTCCTTGCCCAGGCCGCCATTGCCGTCATTGGGGTAGAGGCTGACCTGTCCGTCGTCGAAGGCCACCAGTAGATCGTCCCGGCCCTGGCCGCCGAAGTCCCCGGCGGCCAGCTGCTTGGCGTGCCGCCACACCCCCGAGCTCTCCCGCAGCACCGGCCGCGGGTTGGGGGTGGTGTTCAGCCCGTCGGCGGGGTCCTGGCCCGCCACCGCCGCCTGGTAGAGGTTCTGTATCTCCCCGTCGAAGACCGGCGAGTAGCTGATCCAGTCGTCATCGGCGCGGTCGCCACCGCCGTTGTATCCGCCGACGATGCCTATCACATCACCGGTGTTGCGCTTGGCGTCCCAGTTGGCTATCCAAGGACCGCCGGAGACACCGCCGTAGTACCCCCCGCACAGCATCTGGAGCTGCTTCCAGCCCTTGTACTGCGCGGTCGGCACGGTGCAGCTGATCGCCTGCTGACCGGGGTTGCTGGAGCCCACCGGGTAGCCCAGCACCCGGACGGTGTTGACCGGCCCCGGGGTGGCGGTCAGCCGCAGACTGCCGGTCCTGTCCTCGATCTTCGCCTTCCGGTCGTTGACGCCGACCCGGATAAAGGCGAAGTCCAGGCTGGACTCGGGGCCGAACTTGTTGTCGGCCGCCTTGAGCCACCGCTTGTCGATAAAGACGCTCTGCACCGGGAAGGCGCCGAACTTCTGCTTGGCGGCGTCCAGTCCCTTGCGGTACTGGGGGACGAAGATCCGGTCGGTGGCCTGCTGCATCCCCCGCGCACAGTGCGCGGCGGTCAGCACCAGGTCATGCCCGGCGCTGTGGATCACGCTGCCGGTGCAGGAGGTGTTGCCGGCCACCTTGCTGTGCGAGAAGAAGGTCCCGACCATGGATATGCCGTCGCCGAACGTTCCCTTGGGCGTCCCCTTGGGCGCCGCGACGGCCTTGGACGCCGCGGCTCCCGCCCCGGCCCCGCCCCGGGCTCCCTTGGCCTCGACCGGCTTGGCCGCGGCCATCCGCTCGGCCGTCCAGTAATGGGCCGCCTCGGGCCCGTCCTTGGGCGCGGCCTGGGCGGTGGTCATGGTGACGGTGGCACCGCAGGCCGCCATGGCGACGGCTACGGCGAGGCTCCGGGACCATCTGGAAGACGTCAAGGCGAACGACTCTCCAATCTCGTCAAGACGCGCTTTTCACGGCTTGGGTTCGCCGGATCCTTGCATGGGCGCGGGAAACCTTGATCACCGGGGTCGGCGGGCCGGTGTTTGAGCGTTGAACCGGGGAGGGTGTCCCTTGTTCTCGCTCGGCGTGTCGGCACGGAAATCCGACTCCGAACGGCCCGGGGCCGGGCGCCTACCGGCCCAAGCCGAGCCGGACGGCCCGTTCCACCGGGGAGTAGGCCCCGTCCGCGCGGTCCAGGTCCAGCAGGCCGGTGGGCACCAGTGGGGGCTGGGCCATGAACTTGGGGGCGCCGCCGCGGTGCGGCTGGGCGGAGTGGATCAGGAAGGGGTGACAGAGGTAGGCATCACCGGCCCGGCCTGTGGCCAGGGCCTCTGGCCGCATGGGTGAGTCCAGGGCGCCGTCGGCGTCCATGGTCCGGCACAGCTCGAAGAAGTCGATGCCGCGCTCCCCCCAGGGCTCCAGATACCGCGGAGCGTCGAGGTGGGAGCCGGCCTTGATCCGGGTCGGCGCCTGGTCCTCGGCCACATCGGAGAACAGGAAGAGCATCAGCAACGCCCGGCCCCGGGAACGCAGGTTGATCCGGTAACCCTGCTCGCCCTCGGGCGTAAAGCCGGCGTCCATATGCCAGCCGGCGTCGCCGGGGTCGTCGGGGTGCGGAAACCGGATGGGGAAGGTGCCCAGTCCCTTGCGGGGCTCCCAACGGCCCGGGCCGGCGAGCTGGTCGAACGCGGCATGCAGCCGGGGCGTGGTGGCCGCCCGCCGGAACGGCTCGTCACCATAGCCCAGGAGCCGGATGACCGGCTGGCGCCAGGTGGTTGGGTCGGCCGGGTCACAGCCCGTCTCTCGCCAGAGGAAGTCCCGGCATTCGTCGGCGACTTCGCGGGGGAATGCCTCGGGAAGGTGGATAAAACCGTCGGTTATGAAGCGCTCGATCTGGTCGTCGGTGAGCGCGTTGTGCGTGGATGGCATGGCGGAATCCTGCGCGGCCCCAACGGTGCGGGCAAATGAATTGCCGTCGGGAGCGAAGGGGGCCGGCGGTAAGGTTCCGTTGATGACCAGTATCGAATGGCCCATCCGTACCGACCGGCTGCTGCTTCGTCCCTTTGTGCCGGAGGACACCGATGATGTATGGGCCTATCAGCGCCAACCGGAAGTGGCCCGCTATATGCGGTGGGACCCCAGGGACCGGGAGCAGTCGCGGGCCTCGGTGGAGCAGATGGCCGGGGAGAACCGGCTGGCCGGGGAGGGCGACTGTCTGAGCCTGGCGGTGGTCACGCCGGAGGACGGCAGGGTGGTGGGCCAGGTGGAACTGGTGTGGCTGAGCCGGGCGGACCGACAGGGCGAGATCGGCTGTGTCTTCAACCCCGCCCACCAGGGGAAGGGGCTGGCGACCGAGGCGGTGCGGGCGGTACTGGGGCTGGGCTTCGGGGAGTTGGGGCTGCACCGGGTCATAGGGCGCTGCCACGCCCATAACGGTTCCTCCGCCCGGCTGCTGGAACGGCTGGGGATGCGCCGGGAGGCGCACTTCATTGGGACGGGGCTGTTCAAGGGTGGCTGGCGGGACGATTTCGTCTACGCGATGCTGCGGCGGGAGTGGCTTGCGCGCGGTTGAGGGGCGCCCCCGGTGTGCGGCCGGGCGCTTCAACCGTCCGGTGGCGGGCAGTCATTCGTCCGGTGGAGGGCGGTCGTTCCCTCGGCTGACTCGGGGGCCGGGCGTGGGCAGGGAGGCTGGCGGGCATGACCGCTCTCCGATACCCGCCCGCACGCTGGGCCGCCCCGGCGGCCGTCTGCTGGGCCTTGTTGCTGGGCGCCTTCGCCCTGGTCTGCACCCTGCGGGACAGGGCGCTGTTCATCCGGAACGCCGACCAGGCCGGTCCGGTCGCCCTGAACTGGGTGGTGGTGGGGACCGCCGTCCTGGCGCTGTTCTCGGTGGCGGCCGCCCGGCGCCACCGTGCCCACCAGCTCACCACCGGGCTGATATGGGCGAGTTGTGCGCTGTCCGCCGTCTCCGGGTTCACCCTGCTGATGGATGTGATCGAGCTGGCCTTCAATCAGCGGCTGGACAGCGGGATTGCCGCCGTGCACCATCTGCTCGGTCTGCTCGGCGTGTTACTGCTGGCCGCCAACGCCCGTGCCCTGCGGCCGGAGGGCCGCACCCGGTATCCGGCGGTACCGGCGGCGCCCTCGCCGGCGCCGCCCCGCGTCCAATGGGCCGCCCGGGCCGGAGCCCTGGCGTTTGTGCCCTATGCGGCCATGAAGATGTTCTGGGCGATGGGCGGCCGGTTCGCGGGGGTGGGCAGGGCTGAGCTACAGGAAGCCTCCCGGCGCAATGGCGCCTCGGAGTTCTGGCTGACCCTGGAGTCCTGGGGGATCGACGGCACCGTGGTGCTCGCCGCGCTGGGGGTGTTTCTGCTGTTGGGCCTGGTCCGGCCGTGGGGGCAGGTCTTCCCCCACTGGACGCTCGCACTGCGCGGCCGCCCGGTGCCGCGCTGGCTGCCGCTCACCCCGGCGCTGATCGGCGCCATGACCCTGGGTCCCTATGGGCTCTTGGGTACCACCTACACCGCGCTGGGCAGCGCGGGGCTGGTGTCCTTCCCCCGGGGCGACTTCCCGTCCGTGACGGACTGCCTGGAAGTGAGCTGGATCGGCAACGGTGCTTTCGCCTTGTACGGCACGGCACTTGCGCTGGCCGCGCATTCCTACTGGGTGCGCACGCGCCCGGGCGCCCCGGCGGGGGGCGCCCGGGACCGCGCGACCGGTCGGCCCGGCCCCCGGCCCGAACGCCCCACCGCGCACCACCGGTAGCGGCCGATCCGTCGGGCGCGGGAGTCCGCTCAAGGGGAGACCAGGGCCGCCCACTCCCCCAGCACACTGCCGGTCGTCCCCGCGTACCGCGAGGTCTCACCATTGCTCCAGCGCACAATGAGATCATTGGCCCGGCCGCTGCCGGTGAACTCACCGGCCACCATTGTGGAGTTGCCGGTATCGGCCGCATTGGGCGCCTGCACCCGGCTGCGGGTGCCCAGGCCGCCCGCGCCGGTGCCGGCGTAGACGTCCAGGGAGCCGTCGTTCCAGCGTACGGCCAGGTCCGCGCCCGGCCGCCCGGAGAAGCGGCCGCTGGTCAGTGCCACCGTGCGCTTCCAGTTGTCGTGCTTGCCGAGCCGGTGCTCGCGGCCCAGCCCCTTGGGCCCGACCCCGGAGTAGAGGGTCAGTTCGCCGTCGGACCAGCGGACCACCACATCCTCGCGGCGCGCGCCGGAGTTGTAGGCACCGGCGGTGATCTGGGTGGCGTGCTTCCAGATGGAGCCCGGTTCGGCGAGAGTGGTTTCCCGGCCCAGCCCCTTGGGCCCCACCCCGTCGAACAGGCTGAGCTTGCCGTTGTCCCAGCGGACCAGCAGACCTTGGTGCCCGGCCCCGCCGAACTCTCCCCCGGTGACGGCCACCGCGCGCCGCCAGGCGCTGTCTTTCCTGGCCAGGGTGTACTCCCGGCCGAAGCCGCCCCGGCCGTCCCCGGCGTAGAGGCTGACCTCGCCATCGCTCCACACCACCACCAGGTCCTCCCGGCCGTCACCGGTGAAGTCACCGGCGGCCAGCTGGGCGGCGTTCCGCCACAGCCGGGCCGTACCGGGCAGGGTGGCGCCATGGCCGGCGGGCCGCGGGCCCCGCGCGGGGGTGCGGCCGGAGACCGCATCCTGGTAGAGGTCCTGGGCCTCGCGGCCCAGTATCGGCGAGTAGCTCACCCAGTCGTCGTTGGCGTCGTTGCCGCCGCCCCGGTAGCCGCCCACCACGCCTATCACCTCGCCGGTCCGGGCCTTGGCGTCGTAGTGGGATATCCAGGGGCCGCCGGAGACGCCGTTGTAGTAACCGGCGCACCGCACCTGCATCTGGCGCAGGCCGGTGGACAGCCGGGCGGTGGGGACGGTGCAGGAGATGGCCTGCTGCCCGGGGTTGGCGGTGCCCGGATAGCCCAGCACGGTAACCGTGTTGACCCAGCGCGGGGTGCCGGTCAGCCGGAGGCCGCCGGTCCGGTTCTCCACCTTGGCGTGCTGGGCGTTGGCGCCCAGGCGGACAAAGGCGAAGTCCAGGTCGGTGGCCGGGCCGGTGCCGCCCCGGTAGCGGGGGTCGATAAAGACCCGCTGCACCGGATAGGCCCCGAACTTCTGCCGGTTGGCGTCCAGCCCCTGGCGGAACTGGGGGATGAAGATCCGGTCGGTGCCGCCCGCCAGGGACTTGGCGCAGTGGGCGGCGGTGAGCACCAGGTCGCGGCCGGGGCTGCGGATCACACTGGCGGTGCAGTAGGTGTTGCCCTGTCCGGCGCCGCGGACGAAGAAGGTGCCCACCATGGGTATGCCGTCCCCATAGCGGCCCCGCGGCGTGCCGGCCGGCGGTCCGGCGGCGCTCACTCGGGGTGCCGCCGGGGTGCCCTTGCCCTCCAGCGGTTTGGCGGCGGCCAGCCGCTCGGCGGTCCAGTAGCGGGCGGCATCCGGTCCGTCGGCCGGAGCCGCAACGGCCGTACCGGCAGCGGTGGTTGTGCCGACGGCGGCCAGGCACAGGGACAGGGCAAGGCGGCGGGGCCATCTGGAAGGCAAGGCGAACGATCCTCCGGACTCCTGGTCAAAGGTTCGCCAAAGCCTGCCATATGCAGGTAAACGTCAGCGCGGCGGGGGCGCCAGCAGCCGGCCGAGCGCCCGGCGGGTGCGCTCCGGGGCCGAGGTGTCACCGAAGAGCTGGACGGCCTGGTTCAGGCTCATATACAGGCCGATGAGCTCGAAGGCGGTCTGCTCCGGGTCGGTGTCCGGCGGCAGTTCACCCGCCGTCACGGCGGTCCGTACCTCTTCGGCCAGACGGCGCCGCCAGAGCAGGAGGAGGCGGGCCACCGCATCCCGTACCGCGCCGCCGCGGGCATCGAACTCCACCGCGGCGGTGACGAACAGACAGCCGCCGGGGAAGATGGTGCGCTCCCGTTCCAGGTAGCCGATCCATGCCTCGCAGACGGCGCGCAGCCGCGGCAGTCCGGGCGCGCTCCGGCCGCCGGTTCCCACACCACGCGCGTCCTCACCAATGACGAACTGGCGGGCATGGTGGACACCAGTGACGACTGGATCCGCCGGCGCACCGGGATCGCCACCCGGCGCATCGCCGACACCGAATCGGTCACCGATCTGGCCTCGGCGGCCGCCGGCAAGGCGCTGGCCGCGGCCGGGCTGTCCCCCGCCGACATCGGGCTGGTCACCGTGGCCACCTGCAGCGCCATCGACCGCTGCCCGTCCACCGCGGCACAGGTGGCCGCCCGGCTGGGCATTCCCTCCGCCGTGACCTATGACCTCAACAACGGCTGTGCGGGCTTCTGTACCGCCCTGGCCACCGCCGACCATGCGATACGGGCCGGTGCCGCGCGGCACGCGCTGGTCATCGGCGCCGAGAAGATGTCCGATGTGACCGACTGGACCGACCGCGGCACCTGCGTCCTGCTCGGTGACGGCGCCGGGGCCGCGGTGCTCGGCCCCTCGCCGCGGGAGGACGCCATCGGCCCCGTGGTGTGGGGTTCGGACCCCACCCGCGCCGACGCGGTCCGGCTGAAGGGCGACTGGCACCCGTACTTCACCCAGGAGGGCCAGACCGTCTTCCGCTGGGTCACCGCCGAACTCCCCGCGCTCGCCCGGGAAGCCTGCCGCCGAGCCGGTCTCGCCCCGGCGGACCTGGCGGGGGTGGTCACCCACCAGGCCAACCTCCGCATCATCGAGGCCGTGGTGCGCCAACTGGGGCTGGACGAGGGGACGGTGGTCGCCCGCGATGTCACCGAATCCGGCAACACCTCGGCGGCATCCGTCCCGCTGGCCCTGTCCAAGCTGGTCGAACGCGGCGAACTGCCCGCCGACGGACCGGCGTTGCTGCTGAGCTTCGGGGGCGGGCTGTCCTGGGCGGGGCAGGTAGTGCGCTGCCCCTGAACGGTACGGGCCTCAGAGGACCTCGTCGGCCGTACGGCGGTAGGTGGACAGCCGGTTGTCGATCTCGGGCCAGCGCTCGCCGTAGACGTTCTCCCTGACCCCGTCCTCCCGCAGGAAGTCATGCGGGAATCCCAGCGGGACGGCGCTCACCCGGTCCAGCCGCTCAAGCGCGTCCGCGTCCAGGGTGACCGCGGCGGCGGCCAGGTTGTCGGCGAGCTGGCTCTCCTTGGTGGCACCGATGATGGGGATCACATTCCCCGGCCGGGAGCGCAGCCAGGCCAGGGCGACCTGGGCGGGGCTCCAGCCGCCCTGCTCGGCGACGGCCAGCAGGGTGCCGATCACCTCGTCCTCGTTGTGCTCCTTGTGGTCCTGCCAGTTGCCGGAGTTGAGCCGGCCGGTCTCGCCCCGGCGGTACTTTCCGCTGAGCTTGCCGCCCGCCAGCGGGCTCCAGGCCAGCACCGCCTGGTCGAAGGCACGGGCCTGTGGCAGGAGTTCACGCTCCGGGGTGCGCTCCAGCAGGCTGTAGCGCAGCTGCGAACCGGCGAAGGAGGTCCAGCCGCGGAGTTCGGCGAGGGTATTGGCCTGGGCGATCTCCCAGGCGGGCCAGTCCGACACCCCGAGGTGGAGCACCTTGCCGGCGCGCACCAGGTCGTCCAGGGCGCGCATGACCTCCTGGACCGGGGTGAAGTTGTCCCTGGCGTGCACCCAGAGGATGTCCAGGTAGTCGGTGCCCAGCCGCCGGAGGCTGGCCTCCACGGACTGCACCAGGTTCTTGCGGTGGTTGCCCGCGGCGTTGACCTCGCGCCGGTCGGTGGCGCAGGTGTACTTGCTGGCCAGTACGAAGCGTTCCCGGCGGTCCTGGAGCAGTTCGCCGAGCATCCGCTCGGAGCTGCCCTCGGTGTAGAGGTCCGCCGTGTCGATGAAGTTGCCGCCCGCCTCGGCATAGGCATTGAAGATCCGTGCACTGGCCTCCTTGCCGGTGCCCCAGCCCCAGTCCTCACCGAAGGTCATGGTGCCCAGGCACAGTTCGCTCACCCGGAGACCGGTCCTGCCGAACAGCGTGTAGCGCAGCACGATTGGGGTTTCCTTTCGTCGCGTGATGTGAAGGACGCTAGTCGTTGGAGTGTGCTCCATGGCAAGGTGCGGAGCGCCGGGACACGGGCAGCCGGTGGCGCCGGACTCCGGGATCCCCTCGGGCGGAGGCGGAAGCTCCGGCCGAGGGACTGGCGGGGTGCCGCGGCCGGCGGAGCGGGCACTCCACGCCGGGCCGGCGGTGGGGGTCGAGTGTCCGGGGTGCCCTGTGAACCGGGCCGGAAAACCGCACCCAAGTGCCCCGCGGAGGTGCGGATTCCGTGCCCACTACGAGCCGGGCCCGGGATGGGCGGCATCGAGGCCGCCCGGAGCATCACGGCCGGTGCCGGGCGTCCTCGGCGAGCAGCAGGGCCAGCAGGCCGGGGAACCGCTGCTCGATCTCGGACCGGCGGAGGGTGGCCATCCGGCTGTTGCCCCGGTTGACCTGGCGGATCAGCCCCGCCTCGCGGAGGGTGCGGAAGTGATGGGTGACGGTCGCCTTGGCGACCGGCAGGGCGAAGGAGCTGCAGGTGCGCGCCTCGCCCTCGGGCCCGGCCGCCAACTCCGTTACCACGCGCCGCCGCAACGGGTCGGCCAGGGCGGCCAGGACCTTGCCGAGTTCCATCTCCCCCGGCTCGGGGTGCCCCTCCTCGTCGGGCATTGCCACCACCTCCTGGGTACGACTTGCATCGTACCTTGTGGGAGGGCTAGCCTCCGCCAGGTACGAAATCCACCGTACCTATAGAGGGAGGCCTCATGGATCAGCCGTTCACTCTCGTCGGCATAGCCCGCCCCAAGCCCGGGCGCACGGAGGAACTGCGGCGGCTGCTGTTGTCGTTCGTGGAGCCCACGCGGCAGGAACCCGGCTGTCTGGAGTACCACTTCCACGAAGACCGGGACTCCCCGGGCGTGTTCGTCTTCTACGAGGCCTGGCGCAGCGAGGCGGACCTTGAGGCCCATCTGGCGCTGCCCCACCTCCGGGACTTCTGGGAGCGGCGGATGGAGTACCTGGAGCAGGACCTGGAGATCCGCTACCTCACCATGCACAGCCCCTACGAGGAGCGGGGCGCCCGCCCGTCCTAGCGGAGGTGGCCGTTCATGCCCGGACGCCGGATCGGGCGGACCGCAGACCGGGCATCAGCTCCGGAGCGGACCCCGGGGTCCGCCCGGCGGCGGACGGCGGGCCGTCATGGTGGATCGGCACCGCCGCCCCCGACAGCGGCACCCCCGAGCCGCCCCGCCGCACCGCGACAATCTCGGCGGCGATGGACAGCGCGGTCTCCTCGGGGGTACGCGCCCCCAGGTCCAGCCCGATCGGGGAGTGCAGCCGGGCGAGCTCGGCGACGGAAAGCCCCGCCTCCCGCAGCCGGTTGAGCCGGTCCTGGTGGGTGCGCCGGGAGCCCATCGCCCCCACATAGGCGACCGGGAGCCGCAGGGCCCGTTCCAGCAGCGGGACGTCGAACTTGGCGTCATGGGTCAGTACGCACAACACCGCCCGGCCGTCCAGATGTTGGGCGTCCAGATAGCGGTGTGGCCAGTCGGCCACCACCTCGTCCGCCTCCGGGAAGCGGGCGGCGGTGGCGAAGACGGGGCGGGCGTCGCAGACCGTAACCCGGTAGCCGAGGAACTTCCCGGCCCGGACCAGGGCCGCCGCGAAGTCAATGGCCCCGAAGACAATCATCCGGGGTGCGGGGACGCTGGACTCGACGAAGACCGGGACGCGTTGGGCGCAGCGGGAGCCGAGTTCGGTGACTCCGGTGAAGCCGGTGTCCCGCAGGGCGACCGCCTCGGCGGGGGCGGTGCGGTCGAGTCCGGGGGCATGGGCCAGGGTTCCGCTGCCGGTGCCGTCGGCGCGTACCAGCAGGACGCCGAAGGGGGCGGCGAGGGTGCGTACCAGGGTGACCGGCTCACCGCCGGCGGCGGCGCCCCATGCCTCGAGGTAGTGGGGGCGCTGGGCGGCGGTGACCGGGGTGACCAGGATGTCGATGACTCCCCCGCAGGTCAGGCCGATGGCGAAGGCGTCCTGGTCGGAGTGGCCGAACCGCTCCAGAGTGCTGAGGCCGTTGTCCAGCGCGGTCCGGCACAGTTCATAGACCGCGCCCTCCACACAGCCGCCGGACACCGAACCGATGACGGTGCCCTCGTCGTTGACCGCCAGGGCGGCGCCGGGCGGGCGGGGTGCGCTGCCGTGTACCGCGACAACCGTGGCCACGGCGAAGTCCCGGCCCTCCAGGGCCCATTGGCGCAGCTCGGCCGCGAGCTCCAGCATCCTGGTTCAACTCCCCTTGACTCCCAGCCAGTTCTCGATGGGGTGGAGGGCGAAGTAGACGGTGAAGACGGCGGTCAGCGCCCACATAAAGGCGCCGGGTTCGCGCCAGCGGCCCTCCGCGGCTCTGATGGCGGTGTAGGCGATCACCCCGGCGCCGACGCCCGCGGTGATGGAGTAGGTGAAGGGCATCAGGACCACGGTGAGGAACACCGGGATGGCCACCGACCGGTCGTTCCAGTCGATATGGCGGGCGCTGCCCATCATCATGGCGCCGATCACCACCAGTGCGGCGGCGGCGACTTCGCCGGGGACGATCCGGGTGAGCGGGGTGAGGAAGAGGGCGCCGGCGAAGAGCAGTCCGGTGACGGTGGCGGACAGACCGGTGCGGGCGCCCTCGCCGACCCCGGTGGCGGACTCGATGAAGACCGTCTGCCCGCTGGCGCCGCTGAGCCCGCCGATGGCGCCGCCCGCGCCGTCCACCAGCAGGGCCCGGCTCAGTCCGGGCATCCGGCCGCGGTCGTCGGTGAGTCCGGCCTCGGCGCCCACGCCGATGATGGTGGCCATGGCGTCGAAGAAGCCGGCCAGCACCAGGGTGAAGGTGATCACGACCACGCTCATGGTGCCGATGGAGCCCCAGCCGCCGAAGGCGACCTTGCCGAAGAGCGAGAAGTCGGGCATGGCGACGGCGCCGCCGTGCAGCCGGGGCGGGCCATTGCGCCAGGCCCCGGGCGCGGGGCGGGCCAGCCGGTCCACCAGTACGGCCACCAGGGTGCCGGTGAGGATGCCGATGAGGAGGGCGCCGGGGACGGCACGGGCGTAGAGCATCAGCACGGCCAGCAGGGTGAGGCAGAACACCAGCACCGGCCAGCCCGCGAGTTCCCCGGCCGGGCCCAGGGAGACCGGGCCGCCGCCGGTGGAGGGGTGGACAAAGCCGGCCTTCACCAGCCCGATGAGGGCGATGAACATGCCGATGCCCATGGTGATGGCGTGTTTGAGCGCCAAGGGGATGGCGTTCATGATGAGTTCACGGAGCCCGGTGAGCACCAGCAGCATGATGACGCCGCCGTAGATCACACACATGCCCATGGCCTGGGGCCAGGTCATATGGGGGGCGACCTGGGTGGAGAGCACTCCGGAGACGCCCAGCCCGGCGGCCAGGGCCAGCGGGACCTTGCCGACCAGGCCCATCAGCAGGGTGGAGACGGCGGCGGCGAGGGCGGTGGCGGTGATCAGGGGGGCGTGGCCGAGGGTGTGGCCCTGGGCGTCCTTGCCGGAGAGGATCAGGGGGTTGAGCAGGAGGATGTAGCACATCGCCATAAAGGTGGTGATGCCGCCGCGGATCTCGCGGGCGAGGGTGGAGCGTCGTTGGGTGATGTGGAAGTAGCGGTCCAGCGCGGGCACTTGCGGCATGCTGCCTGCTCCTTGCGGATGGCCTTGGCGGCGATCAGGTGCCCGTGAGGTGCTCGGGCCGGACCGGCACCCGGTTCAGCGCCAGGCCCGTGGCCTGGCGGATGGCCGCCACAACCGCCGGAGTGGAGGAGAGAGTCGGCGCCTCGCCAACCCCCCGCAGCCCGTAAGGCGCATGCTCATCGGCCAGTTCGAGAACGTCCACCGGAATGGCGGGGGTGTCCAGGATGGTGGGAATCAGGTAATCCGTGAACGAGGGATTGCGCACCCGCGCCGTGGCCGGATCGACCACGATCTCCTCCATCACCGCCAGCCCCAGCCCCTGGGTGGTCCCGCCCTGGATCTGCCCGGTCACCGACAGCGGGTTGAGCGCCTTGCCGACATCCTGCGCACAGGCCAGTTCGATCACCTTGACCAGGCCGAGTTCGGTGTCCACCTCCACCACCGCGCGGTGCGCGGCGAAGGAGTACTGGACATGGCCGAAGCCCTGGCCGGTGTGCGGGTCGAAGGGCTGGGTGGGGCGGTGCCGCCATTCCCGTTCGCTCTCCACCGCCTCGCCGCCCAGCACTTCGGCGATCGGGGCCAGTACCTCGCCGCCGTCGGTGACCACCTTCCCGTTCTCCAGCAGGAGTTCGGCCTGGCCCCAGGCCGGGTGGAAGGTGCCGAACCGGGCCCGGCCCAGCGCCAGCACCTGTTCGCGCACCGCCTCACAGGCGTGTTTGACGGCGCCGCCGGTGACATAGGTCTGCCGGGAGGCGGAGGTGGAGCCGGCCGAGCCCACCCGGGTGTCGGCGGGGTGGATGGTGACCTGTTCCACGCCCAGTTCGGTACGGGCGATCTGGGCGTGTACGGTCACCCCGCCCTGGCCCACCTCGGCCATGGCGGTGTGCACGGTGACCACCGGCTCGCCGCCGATGACCTCCATCCGCACCCGGGCGGTGGAGTAGTCGTCGAAGCCCTCGGAGAAGCCCACGTTCTTGATGCCGACCGCATAGCCGACGCCGCGTACCACCCCTTCGCCATGGGTGGTGTTGGACAGTCCGCCGGGCAGCGCCCGGACATCCGGGGCGCCGCCGGCGGTCTCCCACTGGCGCGGCGGCGGCAGCGGCAGCGCCTTGACCCTGCGCAGCAGTTCGGCGACCGGTGCCGGGGAGTCCACCAGCTGCCCGGTGGGCATCACCGAGCCCTGGGACATGGCGTTGCGGCGCCGGAACTCCACCGGACCCAGGCCGAGTTCAGCGGCCAGCTTATCCATCTGGGCCTCGTAGGCGAAGCAGGCCTGTACCGCGCCGAAGCCGCGCATGGCGCCGCAGGGCGGGTTGTTGGTGTAGAGGGCCAGCGCCTCCATGTCCACATGGGGCACCTCATAGGGGCCGATGCCCAGGGAGGCGGCGTTGCCGACCACGGCCGGGGAGGAGGAGGCATAGGCGCCGCCGTCCAGCACAATGCGGGCCTTGACAAAGAGCAGTCTGCCGTCCCGGTCGGCGCCATGCTCATAGTGCAGCCTGGCCGGGTGCCGGTGGACATGGCCGAAGAATGACTCGAAGCGGTTGTAGACCATCTTCACCGGTTTGCCGGTGCGCAGGGCGAGCAGACAGGCGTGCGCCTGCATGGAGAGGTCCTCTCGCCCGCCGAAGGCGCCGCCGACCCCGGAGAGGGTCATCCGCACCTTGTTCTCCGGCAGTCCGAGCACCGGGGCGATCTGCCGCAGGTCGGCGTGCAGCCACTGGGTGGCGATATAGAGGTCCACCCCGCCGTCCTCGGCGGGCACCGCCAGCCCGGACTCGGGGCCGAGGAACGCCTGGTCCTGCATGCCGACTTCATAGTCGCCGGAGACGATCACATGGGCCCGCTGCCGGGCGGCCGCCACATCGCCGCGGATCACCGGCTGGCGGTGGACGATATTGGGGTGCGGGACATGCGCGGCGTGCGGGTCGGTGCGGTCCGGGTGGAGGACGGGCGCGTCCTCGGCGGTGGCACTGGACTCATCGGTGACCACCGGGAGTTGCTGGTATTCGACCACGATCCTGGCGGCCGCGCGGCGGGCGGTCTCCGGGTGGTCGGCGGCCACCAGGGCGACCGGTTCCCCGTGGTGGCGCACCACGCCGTCGGCGAGCACGGGGGTGTCCTGGATCTCCAGGCCGTAGCGGGTGGCGGCGGGCAGGTCGGCATGGGTGAGCACAGTGTGCACGCCCGCCATGGCCAGGGCGGGGGCGATGTCGATGGAGCGGATCCTGGCGTGGGCGTACGGGCTGCGCAGGGTGCAGCCCCAGAGCATGTCCTCGTGCCACAGGTCGGAGGCGTAGGCGAACTCTCCGGTGACCTTGAGGGTGCCGTCGGGGCGCGGGGTGGACTCGCCTATGCGGCCGCCGAGTTGGGTCAGGCCGGTGGACCTCATCTCAGCCCGCCTCTCCCCGGCGGGCGGCCGCCAGCCGTACCGCGTCCAGGATCTTCTCATAGCCGGTGCAGCGGCACAGATTGCCGGAGAGCGCCTCGCGGATGTCGGCGTCCGAGGGCTGGGGGTTGTGCTCCAGCAGTTCGTCGGCGGCCACCAGCAGGCCGGGGGTGCAGAAGCCGCACTGTACGGCGCCCGCGTCGATGAACGCCCGCTGTACGGCGCTCAGTTCACCCTCGCCCAGTCCCTCGACGGTGACCACCTCCCGGCCCTCGGCCTGGCCCGCCGCCACCAGGCAGGCACACACCGGGACGCCGTCCAGGCGGACCGTACAGGAACCGCACTCCCCCTGTTCACAGGCGTTCTTGGAGCCCGGCAGGCCCAGCCGTTCGCGCAGGACGTACAGCAGGCTCTCGCCCTCCCAGACGTCATCGGCCTGCTGTGGGCGGCCGTTGACGGTGAGGTTCACGCGCATCGGTGGTTTTCCTCCCCCGTGGTGTGTTCCGCCCAGACCCAGGCCAGGGTGCGCCGGGCCAGCACGCCGACCGCGTGCCTGCGGTAGGCGGCACTGCCGCGTACATCGTCGATCGGATTGCAGGCCCCGGCGGCCAGCCGGCCGAACTCCGCGGCCAGGGACGGCTCCAGGGGCCGTCCCGACTCCCAGTAGCCGCCGTCCCGGAGCTCGGCGGTGAGGAAGTCCTCGGCGGTACGGGCCCTGACGGGGGTGGGCGCGGCGGAGCCGATGCCGGTACGCACCGTGCGTTCCCCGGGGTGCAGGGCCATGGCGAACGCGCAGACCGCGATGACCATGGCGTTGCGGGTGCCGACCTTGGCGAACTGCTGTGGCCCGGTGGCCCTTTGGATGCGGATCGCCCGGATCAGTTCGTCCGGGGCCAGGGCGTTGCGTTTGACGCCGGTGTAGAACTCCTCCACCGGGATCAGCCGGGTGCCGCGCACCGACTCGGCCTCCACCGTGGCGCCCGCGGCCAGCAGGGCGGGGTGGCAGTCCCCGGCCGGGGAGGCGGCGCCCAGATTGCCGCCCACGCTGCCGCGGTTGCGGATCTGCGGTGAGCCCACGGTGTGCGCGGCCAGCGCCAGGCCCGGCAGCTCGGAGCGCAGCTCGTGCATGATCCGGGTGTAGGGCACGGCGGCGCCTAGCCGGACCTCCGGCCCGTCGGTCTCCCAGGTGTACAGCTCGCCGATGCGGTTGAGGTCCAGCAGACGGTCCGGCCTGCGGTGGTCGAAGTTGATCTCGACCATCACATCCGTGCCGCCCGCGATGGGCACGGCCGTGGGGTGCTCTGCCTTGGCGGCCAGAGCCTCCGCCCAGCCGGCGGGGCGCAGGAAGTCCATGGCTGGTCTCTTCTCAGCGGGGGGCTACGCGGCGTGGGCCCAGTACAGGGCAGGCGCGGCAGGGGGGTGCAGTCACCGAAACCATGAAGCGGTTGGCTGGCCAGGGGCAGGGTCTTGTAGATTCGAACGAAAGACGGGGTGTGGAAACCCCACGGCATTCCACCGGCATCCCACCGGTAACACGAGAGAGATCGGCGGCGACCCACGATGCGGCTGCGCGCACTGCTGGAGACGGACGCGCTGGGCCTTCGGCTGCTCGGCGGCGAGGAGGAACTCGACCGCAGCGTACGCGGCGTGATGACCACCGATCTGCGCGACCCCAGCCGCTATCTGTCCGGCGGCGAGCTGGTGCTCACCGGGCTGGCCTGGCGGCGCGAGCCGGAGGACTCCGAGCGCTTTGTCCGCATCCTGGCCGCCGCCGGGGTGGCCGGGCTGGCGGCCGGTGAGGCGGAGATCAGCTCCACCCCGGACGATCTGATCGCGGCCTGCGCCCGGCACCGGATGCCGCTGTTCTCGGTGGATGAAACGGTTTCCTTCGCCTCCATCACCGAGCATGTGGTGCGCCAGGTCTCCAGCGAGCGGGCCGGCGACCTGGCGGCGGTGGTGGACCGGCACCGGCGTCTGATGACCTCCGGCCCGGCGGGCGGCGGCCCCGAGGTGGTGCTGGACCTGCTGGGCTCCGACCTGGACCTGCGGGCCTGGGTGCTCTCCCCCACCGGCCGCCCGATCGCCGGCTCGACGGTGGCGGGCGCCGGACCGGCGCTGCCCCCGGCGGTCAGCGCGGCCCTGGCGGGCGAGCATCTGGCCGCCGTACGGGCCGGCCGGCCCGATCCGCACCGGGTTCTCGCCGAGGGCCACACCTATTCGCTGTTCCCGGTGCGCAGCGGCGGCCGCACCTCCGGCGACCCCCGGGAGACCCTGCTGTCCGACTGGCTGCTGGCCGTGGAGGCGGACGCCGGGGACTGGCCGGACGAGCGGCTTGACCTGCTGCACGGCGTCACCCAGCTGATCGCCGTGGAGCGGGACCGGCGGGACGCGGCCCGCACCGTGCGGCGCCGCCTGGCCCAGGAGGTCCTGGAGCTGGTGCAGGCGGGCGCCGCCCCCGCCGAGACCGCCGCCCGGCTGCGGGTGGCCGCGCCGGTGCTGCTCCCCGGGCTGGGCACCGCCCCGCACTGGCAGGTGGTGGTGGCCCGGGTGGAGTGGGCGGACAGCGAGCTGCCCGGCGGGCCGGTCGCCCAGACCCTGCTGGAGGAGGTGCTGGTGGACCCGGGCGCGTCCGGCACCGAGCCCTCCGACCGGATCGCGGTGGCGCATACGGGGGATGAGGCGGTGGCGCTGGTGCCGCTGCCGGCGGGGGCGTCGCCCGCGGGTGCGCTGCCCTCTGACGCGCTGGCCGCGTCGCCGGACGCCGCGGGTGTCACCGGGACGGACGAAGGGCCCGCCGCGGGCGAGCGGACGGCCGAGCTCCATGCGGAGACCCTGCTGGCCGCGATCCGTGAGCCGCTGTCCCGGGGGCTGGACGGCGACGGCCGGCTGACCATTGGCGTCAGCGCCGCCGTGCACTCGGCGGAGGGGCTGCGCGGTGCGCTGGAGGAGGCCCGGCACGCCCGCCGGGTGGCCGCGGCCCGGCCGGGGCGGGTCAGCGCGGCGGGCCACCAGGAACTGGCCTCGCATGTCCTGCTGCTGCCCTTTGTGCCCGACGATGTACGGCGGGCCTTCACGGCGCGGCTGCTGGACCCCTTGCGCGACTATGACCGGCGGCACCGTGCCGAACTGATCCCCACGCTGGAGGCGTTCCTGGAGTCGGACGGGTCCTGGACGCGCTGTGCGACGCGGCTGCATCTGCATGTGAACACGCTGCGGTACCGGGTGGGGCGGATTGAGCAGTTGACCGGGCGCGATCTGTCGCGGCTGGAGGACAAGCTGGACTTCTTCCTGGCGTTGCGGATGAGTTGAGTGGGGTTGCCGGGTTCCTCTGTTTGCGGGTTATGTGCGGGCCGCACTGGGCTGGTCGCACATGCCCCGTGGCCCTGAGGGGGCGCCCCGTAAGGGGCGCGGGGAACTGCGCGACCAGCCACAGACGGCCCGCACATAACCCGTGGCCCGGGGTATGGGCCGCTCGCCGCATATCAATCAGCCGTCCCGCGCCCCTGAGGGGGCGCCCCCTCCGCGACGACGATGCGGCCCAACAGCGAGACCGCCAGCGGGAACTGGTCCGCGTGGACCAGGCGGTGGGCAACCGGCACCGGGCGGCCGCCGGGCCCCGTAACGGTGGCGGTGGCCGTCTCCGTGTCCGTGGCGTAGACCTCGTGTTCCTCCACCACCAGGCGGTAGCGCGCCAGCGGTGACACGGGGGGCGCGGGCGGGGTCAGCGTTCCGGTCCAGGTGAAGCCGGAACCGGCTGGCACACAGGTGAGTTCGGTTCCGGCTCCGGTGTCCTGCCAGTCCAGGTCGCCGCCGGGTGCTGCCAGGATCTCCACCCGGGCCGCGACCCGGCGACCGGAACCCGCCCCGGAACCAAGGGAGTTGAAGGCCATGGGGCCGTCCAGGGTCAGCGCGATGGAACCGTCCGGGTTCATCGCCGCGGTGACGGTACGTTCCGGCAGCGGCTGGATGAAGTCCGCGAGGACCACCTTGGACAGATGGAGCGGGTCCACCGAGTACGGCTGGTAGCGGGCCAGCGCCAGCCGGAGGTAAGGGAAGTAGGCCGCGTTGTGGCCCTGGTCGGCCGCGATGTCGATATCGCAGTGCCATAGCCGCTGTTGGGCGTCGTAGACGGGGGTGAACGCGGCCACCGAGACGGTGGCGGGCCGGCCGTTCACCGGTTCGGCGAGCTGCCTGCCGGTGGCGGTGAGGGTGGCGCCCGGGAAGGAGTCGGGAGTCAGCGGCGGCAGCGGGGGCGGTGGTGACCACACCGGATCGGGGGCGCGGCGGCTGACCAGTTCGTCGGGGAGTCCGCCGCCGGGATCCAGTACCACGGCCAGCAGTTCGTCATCGCCCGAGGAGAACCAGGGGCGTCGCAGATGGACCCGTACTCCGGCCGTCCGCCGGATATGGGTGACCTGGTGCCGGTCGTGGTCGGCGGTGCGCTCCCACCGGAAGGTGGGCACCAGGTGGCTGATCACCGGCGGTTCGGGGCGGCGTGAACTGGGCACCGGCCAGCCCCGGACGGACGCTCCGGGGCTGGCCGGGCCGACTCGGGTGACAAGGGCGGGCTGGTCGGTGATCGCCGGGTGGAAGTACTCGCGGAAGCGGGTGGTGGCGGTCGGGGTGTAGGTGATGTCGCGGTGGCGGGTGTCGCGGAACTCCTGCCGCAGGAACAACACCCGCTGGTCCTCGTCCGGTTGCAGGGTGAGGTCGCCGGCATGGGCGTGCCCGGGGGTACGGACCGGTCCGGGCTGGGCCGGGTCATCGGTCCACTCACTCCAGGTGGCGTCCACATCGATCCGGCCGGTGCTCTTGGCATGGGCGTGGACGACACCGCTGACCCCTGCAAAGGTCTGTCCCTCGGCACGGGTGAAGTCGAGCGGCCCCAACTCCGGGGGCAGCAGCGGCTTTTCCACCGCGTGCACCAGGGTCAGCTCGGCCCAGGGGGTGAGCATCCAGTTCTCCCCGGCGGCGGCCGCGGCGGCCAGTTCGTCTTTCTTGTCCTGCGGCAGGCCGGTGGCCGGATCGTTCCACAGCGGGGAGTCGGTCAGCAGCCGCCACTGGCCGAGCAGTTGCAGGTCCGCCGGGTCCATCCGGCAGCTCATCCGTACCGTGACGGTCTCCGCCTTGGGCAGGAAGACGGTGAGCTGCCGCTCCAGCGGCCCTTGCCACTCCGGTGGGCCGTCGCCCTCCACGATCCTCAGCCGCAGCGGTTCGGCCTGGGGCCAGGGGCCGGGGAAGTCAAAGGTCTCATTGGGCGCGGCGCCCGGCAGGCCGCGCAGCGAGATGCCCCGGGCCAGTACATCGGGCAGATAGGGCAGCAGCAGCCGGGGCGCGTCATGCACCACATATTCGCCGGGCTTGAGGCCGCTGCCGCGCGGTACCGGCAGTTCGGTGAGCGGTTCGGGGTCGTGGATGTCGAGCTTGGCGACATGGATCTCCCGGAAGAACTTCAGATCATGGGTGACATCGGGGTTTTCCGGGAGGCTGACCACGGTGTCCAGATAGCTGCCGGCCTCCCGGGAGGCGGCGGCGAAGAACCGCCGGTGTACCTCCTCCGGCTTGTCCGGGCCGAAGGCGGTGTCGAACATGCCATGCTGTTCGGCCGCGCGCAGTGGGGACTTGGGCGGGCTGAGGTGGCGTTCGTCGAAGTCGCGGTAGCGCCGGTCCAGGCCGTCCACCGGGGTGACCGCCTGGTGGCCGGGCACCTGGGGGTTGCGCAGCAGCGCCCACTGGGTGGCGGAGACGGGGGTGCCGTCGTCCTGGATCGTGCTGCGGATCACCAGCCGGGGCTCCGACTCCCCTTCCAGGAACGGCCACCTGGGGACGATCGCCGGGGGTGGTACGGGCTCCCAGCGCCGGTAGGCCAGCGGCGCGGTGGCCGTGCTGTCATCGGTGACGGTCCCTGCGTCCGGTCCGTTGCCCGCCAGGTCGGCCAGGCGGGCGCGCAGCCGGTAGGTGCGGCCATAGCGCAGGGCGGGCAGGGTGCCGGGGGTGGGCCGGAAGGCGGCGTCCAGCGGGAAGCCGGCGGATACCTCGGGGTCGGGCACCCGGGGCCGGTCGTCGGTGCCCAGGGTGCGGCCGGGCGGCGGGGCGGCCAGGCTCCAGCCATGCCAGCCGAACAGCGCCTGGTGGACATAGAGTTGCCGGTCATCGGCCCGGTCGTGGCTGAGCGCACTGGCCTTCACCTGGCCTTCGTCCGGGGCCACGGTGATGGGTACGGGCGCTTCCCCGGGGCGGCGGACGGCATAGCGGCCGGTGCGGGCGCACAGCGGGTGCCAGTCGGCCGTCCGGCCGGTGGTCTCGTCCACCGTTGCCACATCGACGCGGTAGCCGCGCACCAGGTGCTGGGCGTCCAGCAGGGCGGCGGAGGTGCCGGCCAGCCGGCGGGCGTCGGCCTCCATCTGGTCGGCGAGTACGGTCTCGCGCTCGTCCAGCAGGACGGTGAGCCCGGCACCGTGCAGGGCGGGGGTGGCGGTGCCGGAGCCGGTGACCGGGCTCTGGTCCGTGGTGGTCCTGGCGAACTCCACCAGCTTGATGGCGGCGGCGTCCATATCCAGGTCGGTGAGCAGGATGCCGGGGCCGCCCAGGCGCAGCATCCGGCGGCCATGGAGTCCGTCGTCGGCGGCGTATGCCTCGAACCGCTGCCCGGCGGCGTAGCGCAGCCGGGTCCAGGGGCGCAGGGTCTCGTCCTGGTTGAGGGTGTCCTGGGCGGTGGTGAAGGTGGCCCGGGCCTGCCATTGGTCGGACAGTTGGGGTGGCGGGGCGGCCAGCAGGTCCACGGCCAGGCCGAAGCGGCGCAGCAGTTCGGGGTAGTCGGCGAGCAGTCCGCAGGCGGTGTGGACGTCCAATTCGGCGGGGGCCAGTTCAGCGGGAGCCAGTTCGGCGGGGGCCGGTTCGGCGGTGGCGGTGGACGGGGCGGGCGGACGGTCGTAGAAGCGGTAGAGCTCGGCGAGGTTGAACACCGCCTGGTTGGCCTGGTAGTCGGCGTCGGAGCGCTGCATCACCCTGGGGCGGAAGGGGTTGCCGGGCGGGGCGGTGAGCAGCGGGTCCAGCCGGGGGTAGGCGGCGTCCACCCGGCGGGCGAAGGTGGTCAGCGGCCGGGTGAGGGTGTGCAGCAGGTCACGGGGGTCGGGATGGTCCCAACTGGGCGGCGGTTGTGGGTCGGAGAGGCCCTGGCCGCCTCCGCCGCCGCTGCCGGGGAAGGCCCGGCGGAAGGCGGTGGCGGTGGCCACGTCCTGGTACAGGGAGAGGGTCCGCTGGTGTACGGCCCGGCCCGGGAAGGAGCGCAGTACGGGCGGGGCGGCGGGTGCTTGGGGCGGTGGGCTCACCGTGCTGGTGGCGCGGAAGAGTGCCTTCCAGAGGGCGCTGTCGGCGGGCGGGAAGCGGTCCGTCCGGGGTGTCAGGGGCAGTTGGATGCCGGGGCCGGTGGCGTCCGGCGGCCGCAGTTCCAGGCGTAGTGCGGCCAGACAGCGGCCCAGGGTGGCCGGCCAGTCCAGGAAGCCGGGGAAGGCGGCCAGGGTGGTGGCGCCGGTGAGGCGGGGGGTGACCAGTACGGTCAGCCGGAGGCTGCCGTCGGCCGCCATGCCGTCGGGGAGCACTGTCCAGCGGATTGTTTCGGGCATGGCGGTCAGCTCACTTCCGCGAAGGCGGTGCAGTATTCCCTGACCGGGTCCCGGTGTTCCCCGGTGACCGGGTCGGGGTAGGGGGTCATCATCTCGGCGTAGGCGGGCGGCCGTACGGGGTCGGCGGTCAGCGCGGCGGGCGCGGGGCCGGAGCCGGTGAAGCGCCTTTCGCATTCCAGGGTGACGGACTGCGACCAGAAGCCGATATGCACATCGATGGTGATCCGGGCCCGGCCGAAGACGGTGCCGCTGGAGAGTTCATAGCTGAGATCGAGGCAGAGTTCGATGGAGGCGGAGACGATGCCCAGCACATCGACCTCGCCCCGGGCCCGGAAGTAGCCGGTGAGCCGGGCCTGTCCGGTGTCCGTCTCCAGCCGGAAGTAGATTCCGGCCATCACCGACAGACTCCCGCTGGCCACACCGAAGTCGATGGCGGCCTCGGCGCCGAATTCCAGGGCCGCTTCCAGGACCGCGACCCGTTTCGCGGTGAGCACGATGCCGAAGAATCCACCGCCGCCCAGCATGGAGACGGTCAGCCGGAAGGGCGCCTCCCGGCTGCAGAAGGCGAAGCCGACTTTCAACGGTCCGCCGATGAAGGGGAGTTCAAGGGAGGCGTCCAGCCGCAGGTTCTCCAGGCTGAACACCCCGATGGCCAGGCTGGGCAGCGGCAGACCGTAGCGGGCGGTGATTCCGGCGGCGGTGACCTGGAGCGAGGGCGGATCGCTGAATCCGTCCACCGGGATCAGCTGTCGCAGGGTCTGCACAAAGGCCAGCGGGCCGATGAATTCCACGCCCTGGAAGGCCACATCGACATCGGGCTTGCGCCCGGCCCGCATGGTGAAGCGGATATGCCGGAAGTGCAGCCGCATGGCGTGGAATTCCGGCACCAGTACCAGATCGAAGTTCTCCAGGGCGCAGCTGATGTCGGCACCGGCGGTGAGATCGGGGCGCAGGGATCCGCGGACGTCCACGATCAGGGTCAGCCGTCCGTCGGGCCGGGGCGCGAAGACCGGATCGCTGGCCGGCCAGGGTCCGATGTCCGGGGTCCACTCCAGCCGGGCGTTGACCGTCTGCGGCAGTTGGGCGCCGGAGGCCGCCGACTGCACCGCCTGCCGCAGGGACATCAGCTGTCCGGCCGTGCCGTTCCAGGTGGCCACCTGTTCCCTTACCCGCTCCAGCAGGGTGCTCAGGCCCGGATCGGCCCCGGGCGGCGAGGCGTTGAGCAGGGTGTCCAGTGCGCCGGCGAAGGCGGTGAAGGCGGAGTCCACCTGGTCCAGGGTGACCGGGCCGGTGGCGCCGGCCAGTCGCTGGGCCAGATAGTCGCCGATGGTCCTGGCCAGTTGGCGTCCGGTGTCGCGTACCTGCCGGGCGGCGGTGGGCAGGTTGGCGGCCGCGCGGTCGAGCTGGTCGGCGAGCCGTCCGAGGTCGGTGAGGAAGCAGGTGACGGCGCTGACGTTCTGGGTGAAGAAGCGCGGGGCGCTCAGCGGCCGGTCGAGTCCGGCCGCCTGGACGATATCGGCCAGCGACAGCACGCCCAGCAGATTGGCGTCCAGCGCGCGGAAGAACTCCGCCGGGCTGAAGGCGCCATTGGCGATGGTCGTCAGCGGGTCGGTGCCGGCGGCCGTACCGGCCACCGGTCCAAGCCGCCGGGACACTCCGGCGATGGCGAAGCCGGGGCTGAGCAGGGCGCCACAGCGGTCGCCCTGTCCGGCGAAGTCCAGGCTTTGTGTGGCCAGCAGTTGCAGGAAGACCTCACCGGTGTTGGCGGTACGGGCGAGAACCGTGCTCTGGGCGAAGCCGGAGAGGGCGTAGCGGCGGGCATAGGCCACCGGGACGGTGGTGGTGCTGCCGCTGAGCGCGCCGGCGGAGGGCAGGCTGACCTCGGCCCAGTGCAGCTGTGGGATGAACCGTGCCTCGCCGGGCGGTGGTTGGGACAGTCCCGGGGGCGTGGCCACGCGCCACACCAGATGGGCCACATCGACGCTGGTGTCATCGGGGGCGCCGGCCGGGGCCAGGGCCACGGTCTGGCCGTCCAGGGCGGCGCTGGTCAGCTGGGGTGGTGCGGTGGCGGCTGCCAGGGGCGGGGGTGAGCTGTTGTTGTAGCCGGCGACCACGTCGGCCAGTTCATCGCCGGTGCCGAGCGACTCGGGGACGAACATCAGCGGGGTGCGGAACTCCACCAGCTTCCCGGCATGGTCAACCGCCGTGACTTTGAAGGGAAACGGCTGGTCGGCGGCGGTCTCGGGAAAGAACGCGGCCGGTTGTGCGGGGACATCGCGCAGATTGGGTGTCACCAGGGTCTCGATGCGCACGCTGGTGAAGGGGAACAGCAGATTGGTGAGGTCGGCGGTGGGCGAATCGTCCGCGGGCAGCGGGGACTTGGGGTCATAGGTGCGCAGGGGCTGGCGGACCAGGATGTACTGCCGTTGGAAGAGATAGGCGGCGCGGGCATCGGTGAATTTGCGCTCGGTGACGGTGACCAGGGCCGCCCGGTGTCCAAAGGGGCACAGGAATCCCTCGTCCACCACCCGTACGCTGTGGTCCCGCCCCATGGTGGCCCGGTGCCGCCACTGGGAGAGATCGATCCCCGCCGGGCGCACCGGCCACTCGCCCAGGCTGTCCAGCCAGCCGCCGACGGCCGAGAGCATCAGATTCTCCACACCCACGGGGCTGGAGTGATACGGCTGCCCCTCGGGGGTGGTGAGGGTGTCATTGGCGGTGAGGTCGGTGAGGTGTCCGCGGTGGACGGGGTCCAGTGGCATCCGGAAGTCCTCGGGGGCGCCGGGGTCCTGGTCCCGGTCGCGGTTCCACACCACACGGGCGGTGGTGCCGGAGAGCCGGGTGTGCCAGAGCTCCACGCGTTCGCCCGGGGCGGGCTCGCCGAGGGCGGTGGTGTGGCTCCACGCGGCGCTCGCCGGTGGGGAGAGCACCAGCCGGTAGGGCAGTTCCACCCCGGTCGCGGGGTGCGCGGGGTCGGCGAAGGGGTTCTCCGGGGTACGGAGTTGCACTGCCTCACCCGGCCCGTCCGCCACCGTCCCGATCACCGCTCCGGCGGCGGTGGCGGCGGCGAGGGTGGCCTCCGGACCGGCGCGGGCGGTGAGTTCGGCGGTGATACGCAGCAGCCGCACCAGCGCCAGGGCACGGGCGGGGTCATCCCAAGTGAGCTCCGGGACCCGGACCGGCCGAAGGGTGCGGGGAGCCGCCGCCTCGCGGGCCGCGTCCACCACCCGCAGCGGCAGGCGCCGCATGGCGTCCAGCAGCCCCGCCTCGGAGTAGTCCACCGATTCCGATGGCCCCACCTCGAAGACCAGCACACTCTTTCCGCCGATGAGCGAGGAAACCGGCAAATCCCTTGCCTCGGGCGGGATTTGCTCCTCGGCGAAGGCGTGCTCCACCACATGCTGCGGCCCAAAGGTGACCACCAGCAGAGCGTCCTGGCCGGGGCCGGCGGGGACCAGAAGACGTGGCCCGGGAAATCGGTCGTCGATCCGCAGCCCGGGAAAGGAGAAGGTGAGATCCAGGAGATCGGTGCCGCGCAGAACGCGGATTGGTGCGGGACTTGGTGCGGGATCAGTCATGGCGCCCCCATCGCAATGCCACTACTTGGATACCCCCGGATGGCGGACCAGGTGTATTACCCATACGGGTGACCATGCGCCAAGTGTGCTCCATTCGGGTGCAATCGGGTGAAGAGTCTTCAAAGGATCTCGACACAAGCGGAACCTCTCGCCCAGGGAACGGGCTTTGCGCCCGGGAGAGGGGATCACGATGTTTTCGCTCCGACGTACCGCCCTTCGACGTACTGCCCTTCGGCGTACCGCCCGGCCGGCTCTGATCGCGGCCCTGCTCCTTGCCCTGACCACCGGCTTCAGCACCGAAGCCCGGGCCGCCAACGGCTTTCTGACCTACCGGATGCGCGACGGTTCGGACGGCTCGGTGGTCAATCCGGTCAATGGCAACTGCTATGTCTTCGACGACGCGGCCACCAGCGTCACCAATCAGACGGACACCACGGCCCATGTGTACTCGGGGTTCTTCTGCACGGATTTCCTGGCGGATGTCCGGCCGACCGAATCCGTGGTGTTCGGCGGGACCTTGGGGCACAGCGTCATCTTCGGCTGAGTACCGGGAAATTCCCCGGCAAAGGCTTGATCAAGAACGCAACCGGGCGGAATGGGCGGGCTGTCGGCGCCCGTTCCCCTCGCCATGGACTTCACACTCGGCGACGGTGTACGCCTTGACTACGACGACCTCGGAAGCGGACCGCTGGCGGTCTACACCCATGGCGCGCTGCTCAGCCGCCAGGTCGAGGACAAGATGGGCCTGGTCGGCTGGGAGGCGGTGGAGCGGCTGCCACGGGGGCGGTTCGTCCGCTATGACGCACGTGGACACGGCGCCTCAACCGGCCGGCCCGAGCCGGACTCCTACCGCTTCCAGCAGTTCGCCGCCGACCTGGTCGAACTCCTCGGCCACCTCGGCGGCGAGCGGCCGGTCACCGGCATGGGCTCCTCGCTGGGCTGCGCCACGATGCTGCACGCGGCCGTGGCCCAGCCCGGGCTGTTCGACCGGCTGGTGCTGCTGATTCCGCCGACCGCCTGGGAGACACGGCCTGCCCAGGCCGCCAACTACCGCAAGCTGGCGGACCTTGTGACGGCCAGTGGCCCGGAAGCCTTTACAACGGCCCTGGCCACGGCTCCCGTTCCGCCCTCGCTCTCCGGTCTCCCCGGCTATCCGCCGCGCGAAGTCGGCGTCCCGGCCGAGTTGCTGCCCGCCCTCTTCCATGGCCTGGCCGACTCCGACCTGCCCGACCGCGCCCTCCTCCCCGCCCTCACCCAGCCCACCCTGATCCTCGCCCTCGCGGATGACCCGAGTCACCCGCGCTCCACGGCCGAGCAGCTGGCCGAGCTGCTGCCCAACGCCCGGCTGCACATCTCCAATGACTCGGCGGATGTGCGCACTTGGGGCGACCGGGTGGCCCGCTTCCTGTCGAGCTGAGGGCCCCTCCAGGGGCGCGGGGCGGTAACATGCGCGGCTCCGCCGCGTGGGCGCGACCAGCCCAAGGCGGCCCGCTGGCTGAGTTTCGGGTGCGGGCCGTACGTGGCTTGTCGCGCAGTTCCCCGCGCCCCTGAGGGCGCTCGGAATGCGTCTGGTTCAGCCCGCCTCGCCGTCCCACAGCCGCGCACCGCGCTCCGCCACCACGCCCGCGATCCGCCGGACCGCCTCCGCGGCGGGCAGGGCGGCCGGGCGGCGGCCGTCGCGGAGACGGAGGGCGACCAGGTCGCCGGCCGCCTCCCGGGCGCCGATCACCACCTGGTACGGGACCAGCCGGGCGGCGCGGATCCGGGCCCCCAGGCTGCCGCGTTCCGGGCCGGCCGGCTCGGCCCGCAGGCCCTGGTCCAGACAGCGCCGGACAAACCGCTCGGCGCAGGGCAGTTCGGCGTCCGACACCGGGAGTGCCACCACCTGGACCGGGGCCAGCCAGGCCGGGAACGCCCCGCCATGCACCTCGATCAGCTGCGCCACCGCCCGCTCCACGCTGCCGATCACACTCCGGTGCACCATCACCGGGCGGCGCTTGGCGCCGTCCGGCCCGATGTAGTGCAGACCGAAGCGCTCCGGCTGGTGGAAGTCGATCTGCACGGTGGAGAGGGTGGCCTCCCGCCCCGCGCTGTCCGCCACCTGTACATCGATCTTGGGGCCATAGAAGGCCGCCTCCCCCTCGCCCTTCTCATAGGGCACCCCGGCCCCGTCCAGCACCTCGGCCAGCATCGCGGCGGCACGCCGCCACATCCCGGGCCGGGCGGCGTACTTCCCGCCCTCGCCGGGCAGCGACAGCCGGTAGCGGGAGGGGGCGATGCCCAGCGCGCGATAGGCCCGGCGGATCAACTCCAGGGCGGCCAGGGCCTCCTCGGCGGCCTGCTCCTCGGTGCAGAAGATATGCGCGTCATTGAGCTGGATGGCCCGTACCCGGGTCAGCCCGCCCAGCACCCCCGACAGCTCCGAGCGGTACATCCCGCCCAGCTCCGCCATGCGCAGCGGCAGTTCCCGGTAACTGTGCGCGCGGGAACGGTAGATCAGTGCATGGTGCGGGCACATGCTGGGGCGCAGGACGACCTCTTCTCCCCCCAGTTCCATGGGCGGGAACATGTCCTCGCTGTAGTGCGCCCAGTGCCCGGAGATCTCATAGAGCTCCCGTTTGCCCAGCACCGGTGAGTACACATGCCGGTATCCGGCCTGCCGCTCGGCCTCGCGGATGTACTCCTCCAGGGTGTGGCGCAGCACGGCCCCCTCCGGCAGCCAGTACGGCAGGCCCGCCCCCATCAGCGGGTCGGTGTCGAACAGGCCCAGTTCGCGGCCCAGTTTGCGGTGGTCGGCCATGGTGGTCTCCTCTGTGGAAAGGGAGCGAGTGACCACATGGCGAAGCCCCGGGGCACTCGACCCGGGGCTTCGACTCAAAGGCATCGATCAGCGCGCCGGGACACTCTCCGGCGTCGTCGTCATGGCGGCACGCTTGATCATGCGGGAACCGTAGCAGAGGCAAGGGCCGTGCGGCCATGCTCTCTTCACAACTCCCCCACCTTCCCGTTGCCTCCCCTTCCCCCCACGGTGCTCATCTTGCTCACCGGCACAACGCGCATCGGAGGAATCAGAGTTGATGTCCGCAGCAAAGACCGTGAAGTACCGCCGCCTGGCCGTACTGGCCGCCCTGGCGGCCGCCTCGCTGAGCACCGCCGCCACCGCCCAGGCCGCTCCGGAACAGGGAGCTCCGAGCTATCAGACCTGGCAGAGCGATGTGCGCAAGGCCATCGCCCCGGCGATCCCCTGGCTGAGCAAGCGGATCGGCGCGGGGGCCGAGCAGGGCGAGGACGCCGGAAAGCCGGCCATTGTGCTGGACATCGACAACACCTCGCTGGAGACCTACTACCACCCGGGGCAGGCCAACAAGCCGGTGCTCTCGGTGGCCCAGTGGGCACACCGGCATGGGATGGCGGTGCTGTTCGTCACCGCCCGCACCTCCTCCTCGTCCGCCCGGCAGCAACTGACCGACGCGGGCTACCCGGTGGACGCCATCTGCACCCGCGACCACGGCGAGAGCAAGGACGAGGGCAAGGAGCGCTGCCGGGAAGAGCTCACCGAGGACGGCTACACCATCACCGCCAACATCGGCAACCGGGCCACCGACTTCGCGGGCGGCTACTACGAGAAGGGCTTCAAGCTGCCGGACTACAACGGCCGGCTGTCCTGAGCTTCCGACGCGGCCGCTGCGCAGCATCGCGGTCATGCGGCCCGCGCAGCGTCCGCCGACCGGGGCCGTCGCCGAGGCCCACCGTGTGCTCCGGCACACCCTCACCGCCCTGGACGACGACCACATCGCCCGTCCCTCCGCGCTGCCCGGCTGGTCCCGCGGGCATGTGCCGGCCCATCTGGCCGACGCGGCCCGGATGTATCTCCGGGTCGCCGAACACGCGCTGCGCGGCGAGCTGGTGCCGCCGTACCCGGGGGGAACGGCATGGGGGCACCTCCCAGCGGTAGCTGGGGGAGCGACGCCATCCTCGCCGCCGGAGCCGGGCGCACGGCTGAGGAGCACCGGGCCGCCCTGGCAAGGGAGCCGGAGCGGCTGGAGGCATTCCGGGCCCGGCTGGCCGACCACGAATGGACGCGCCCGGTCCGCTACCGCGAGGCCGATATCGCGGCCACCGTCCACGGAGGGCTCCCGGCCATCGGACCCTGGCCGGTGCCGGCGCCCCGGCGCTGAGAGCATGGCCGGACCGGGCATTCCGGCATACCAGTATCCGGCATCCGGCATTCCGGTGGCGGCCCATGGAATCCTCCTGGGGTGCCCCATATGCCCCCGGGAGTGAGGAAGCCCTGATGCGCGTGGTGAGCTGGAACGTCTGGTGGCGGTTCGGCCCCTGGGAGCGGCGGCGTACCGCCATTCTGCGGGTGCTGCACCGGCTGCGGCCCGATCTGGTGGGACTCCAGGAGGTATGGGCGGCCGGGGAGCACAATCTGGCCGGGTGGCTGGCCGGTGAGCTCGGAATGCACTGGGACTGGGCCCCCTACGACCGGCCCGGCCACTGGCACAAGAAGCTGGGCGACTCCTCCTTCGGGGTGGGCGTGGCCGTGCTCAGCCGCCGGCCGCTCACCGAGCGGCAGGTGCTCCGGCTGCCCGCCGAGGGCGGCCGGGACGACGGCCGGTGCTCGCTGTATGTACGCGCCGGCGGCGGCCCGTACCCCGTGCCGTTCTTCACCACCCATCTCAACGCGGCCGCCCATGAGTCGGCGGTGCGCTGTGCCCAGGTCAGCGCGCTGGCGCGGTTTGTGGCCGGGCACCGGGAAGGGACGCCCTTCCCGCCGGTGCTCACCGGCGACTACAACGCGCTGCCGGACTCCGACGAACTACGGCTGCTGGGCGGCCACCGGACCGCTCCCCCCGTACCCGGCCAAGTGCTCCTGGACGCCTGGGAGTACGCCGAGCCCGGCGCGCCCTGGACCACCTGGGATCCGGCCAACCCCCATGTGGCCCGCACCTTCGCCCCGCCCGGGCGGATCGACTACATCCATGTGGGGCCGCCCGGCGAGGGCGGCCTCGGACACGTACGCTCGGCCTGGCGGGCCGGGGACGCCCCGGAGGACGGCACCTGGCCCTCCGACCACGCGGCGGTAGTCGCCGACCTGGCGGTCCCCGAACCGTAGGGGGCGCGGGGCGTATGCATCATGCGGCTCCGCCGCCTGGGCGCGACCAGCCACCAACCGCCCGCACCCTGACCCTCACCCACTCCCCAAGTACCGCAGATACTCCGCCCGGTTGAGCGGATTGCCATCCGTCCGGACACGCCTCGGCGGTACGCCGCCCACCGGCCGGTCCATGGCCGGCGCCGACCACCACAGCGCCTCACCCCGGGTGAGCCCGGGCAACCCGCGTTCCAGGACGGGCACTTGACGGGCGGGGACGACACCCCGCAAGGTCCAGGTGCCGGAGCCGGGCACCGCATCCCGCACCTGCGCACCGGACGCCCCCAAGGCCCCGCTCACCGCCCCCAACGCCCAGCCCGGCACCTCGAGTTCAAAGCCGTGGTACGGCTCGTACACCACCGTCCCGGCCCGCTCCAGGGCGGCCATCACCACCAGCGGCGTCAGCGAACGGAAATCCGCCGCGGTGGTCACCGGACTGCAGTATCCGGACCGCGTCAGGGTGACCACGCAGTCCGTAACCGGCCACCCATAAAGCCCCTGGCGCAGAGTGCGCCGCACCGTGTCCTCGATGGCGCGGTCGAAAGCGTGCGGCAGCGCGCCGAGTTCGGTGTCCCGGCCGAAGACGATGCCCGAGCCCTCCGCGCCGGGTGTCACCCGCAGCCCGACCGTGGCCCAGAAGACATGACTGTCCTGGCGGTAGTCGATCTCCTCATGGGCCTCCCCCGTACCGGCGGGCCGCTCCCGGTGCAGGATGCTGCTGGCCTCGAAGACGGCTCGCAGCCCGAACTCCTCCTCCAGCGTGCCGGCGATGATCTCCTTCTGCACCTCTCCGTAGAGCAGCAGGGCGGTGCCGCCCCCGTCCGGCAGGGCGCGGGTGCCGATCAGCGGGTCCTGGTCGGCGAGCGCGGTCAGGGCGGCGTGCAGCCGGGACGCGTCGCCCGGGTGCACCGGCCGTACCACCGTCTCCAGTCCGGGCGGGGCGAAGTGCGGCTCGCCCTCAGGGGCGGCCGGGCCCAGCCGGTCACCCACCCGGACCTTGGGCAGGCCGCGCAGCCGGGCGATGCCCCCGGCGGTGAGCCGCTGGGCGGCGGCGGCACCCGGCGGGGCACCGATCACCGTCAGCCCGGTGATCCGGGCGGAGTGCTCGACGCGGCTGCCGTCCTCCTCCCTGCGGTGCAGGGTGATCCGCTGCCGGGGGCTCAACTCGCCCTCGAACAGCCGCAGATAGGCGGTCTTCTCGCCGCCCGGGGAACGTTCCACGGCGAAGACGGTGCCCCGGGCGGTGGCCCGGCCACCGGCGGGCCGGTGCGCCGGAAGCCATTGCCGGATGCCGTCCAGCAGGGCGGGCACGCCCTCTCCGGAGCGGGCCGAGCCCAGGTAGAGCGGGTGCACCAGGCCCCGGCCGGTGCTACGGGCCAGCAGCCGCCGCAGCCGCGCGGCATCCGGGAGGCGGTCCTCCACCAGATCGGCGAGCAGCGGCTCGTCATGCTCGGCCAGCACCTCGGCCAGCCGCTCCCGGAATCCGGGGTCCTCGAAGGAGAACGGCCTGGTACGGGCGTCAGGCGTGCCGATGCCGCGCACCGTGGCCATGGGGGCGAAATGCGGGGTGAGCCGGGCGCGCACGGCGGCCAGGGTGCCGCTCTCGCTCGCCCCGGCGCGGTCGGTCTTGTTGACGAACAGCAGGGTGGGCAGGCGCAGCCGGCGCAGGGTCCTCAGCAGCACCCGGGTCTGGGCCTGGACACCCTCCACGGCGGAGAGCACCAGGACGGCGCCGTCCAGCACTCCCAGGGCGCGCTCCACCTCGGCGATGAAGTCGCTGTGGCCGGGGGTGTCGATCAGGTTGACCCGCAGACCGTCCAGGGTGAAGGGGGCGACGGCGGTGCGGATGGTGATGCCGCGGCGGCGTTCCAGCTCGCCGGTGTCGGTACGGGTGGTGCCCTCATCGACGCTGCCGAGGCGGTCGGTGGCGCCGGTGTCGAAGAGCAGTCGCTCGGTGAGGCTGGTCTTACCGGCGTCTACATGCGCCAGGATGCCGAGGTTCAGGGTGGGTACGGCGGACATGCGAAGTGGGGTCCTCGAAAACGTGGTTCCGGCAGGGGTGCTGGGTGTTTTCGAAGGCCTGGCGCATGTCCGTAGCGGCTCCCTGTGCAGTGACGGTGGGCGCGGCCATCCTGCCAGCGACGCGGGCCGGATTCGAGTCGTTTTCCGAGCGCGCTTCGGTAACCTTCCGCCATCACGGGACTTCATCGGGTGACGGACGGTCGGCAACTCCCGCCGTGGCAGGGGCACTTCAAGGGGCCGGGGGTTTGTGAATTGCTTCACACCGGACCCTTGGCCGCGCCCGGGTCCTCGTGTTGAGATGCGAGCAGGCTTCCAGCTCGACGGCGCGCTTGGGGAGGGCACTGTGGCGGACACCGCCATGCGGAATTCGAGGTTGCCGGAGCCACCAGGACCGAAGGGTCCGCAGTCGCAGGACGATCCGCTGGAGCACGCCGTATGGCGGCTGCGTTCACGGGCCTGCTGGGAGGACGCGGCGGCGCTGCTGGCGCCGCGGGCGGCCCGGGACCCGCGGGCGGCACGCAAGCGGACGGCGGTGCTGATCGAACGGTGCCTGTTCACCGGGGAGGGCTGGGCGGCGGCGGAGGACGCGCTGCGCTCCGCGGAGGCGCTGGCGGCCGGGGACGAGGACCGCGGGGCCGCCGCCTGTGAGCGCGGGTACCTCGCCTATGCGGCCACCCTGCTGGGGGTGCACGACCGGGCCGACGAGGCCCGCTCGGCGCTGGGCCGGGCGGCGGCGCTGCTGGCCCCGGGCTCACCCAGACGTCCACTGCTGAACTTCCGGCGCGGGCTGATCGCCCAGCATCTGTCGGACAACCCCTCGGACGCCACGGCGGCCTTCCAGCGCGCCCATGACGGGGCGAGCGCCCATGGGCACCGGCTGCTGCTCTCTTTCACCTGGCGCCATCTGGCGGCGCTGGCCGAGCACGACGGACGGCTGGCCGAGGCCCGGCACGGCTACGCCCAGTCGCTGGGCCTCCGCGAGGAGCTGGGCTATCTGGTGGGCATCGCCCCGGCGCTGGTCTCGCTGGCCGGAGTGCTGGCCGAACCCGCCGAGGCGGACCGGCTGCGCCGGGAGGCCCGGCGGCTGATGCGGCTGCTGGGCGGGGTGCCGTCCTGGCTGGAGGAGCAGCTGGGCGCGGCAGAAGGGGCAACTGTTAACAGGCGCCGGTGAGGTGGCCGGTCACCAGGTCTTCCACGGCGGCCAGGTCGCGGGCGGCCAGTGCGTCCAGCAGGGCCAGATGCTGAGCGGCGTCGGCGGTCAGGTCGGCGGTGCGTGAGGTAAGCGGGCCGTTGACCGTGGGCCATTGGGCGCGGCGGTGCAACTCCTCGGTGATCAGCACCAGTTGCCGGTTTCCGCCCAGCTGGAGCAGCGCCCGGTGGAAGGCCCGGTCGGCCTCGGCGTATCCGGCCCGGTCGCCGCGCCGGGCCACCTCGCAGGCCGCCTCGGCCAGCGGGCGCAGTTCGGCCCAGTGCGGGGCGGGCACCGTACGGGCCAGCCGCAGCATGGCGGGCACCTCCAGCAGCGCCCGTACCTCGGCCAGTTCGGCGAGGTCGCGGGCGGTACGGCCGGTGACCCGGAAGCCCCGGTTGGGCACCGCCTCCACGGCGCCCTCCAGCACCAGCTGCTGCATGGCCTCGCGCACCGGGGTGGCCGAGACCCCGAAGCGCTCGCCCAGGGCGGGGCCCGAGTACACCTCACCCGGTATCAGCTCCCCGCTGACCAGGGCCTTGCGCAGGGCGTCCAGCACCTGGCCGCGTACCGAGTACCGCTGGGGCCTGCGGCGGGCGGGCTGGGTGCACGCCGGGGCGTAGCCGTGTTCGTCCGGGGGGCGGGGATGCTGCCGCCCGGCGGGGGGTCTGCCCTGCTCCATGAGGTCCTCCTGGTTTGTCCATCGGAACCATAGGCGGCGGCTCGGACAGTGCAAAGCCGGATAAGGACGGGTAAGGCAAGGCTTGCCTTCGATTGATTGGGTGGTGTGCCTGGGTACGACGGCGCTCGCCGCCTGCCGCACGCCGGTCGGTGAGCACGTCCGGCAATCGACGTCAATCCACTCGATCGTGTGGAGTGAATAGAACCCAATTCCCTTGCCGCTAGGGGCTGTTCGAAATGACACACACCTATCCGTATGTCGTTGGCGTCCATTGGCGGTGAGTTACCGGGAAACCCCGTGACGCCCCGGCGGATTCCGTCAGGATGGCGCGCGATAGTCCGTACCGCGATACGAGGGACGCAAGATGAGAGTGACCGACATACCACTGAATTGGGCATTCCCCAGTGCCGTTGCCCTCATCGGGGCCGTGGTGGCGGTGACCGTGTACGCACGCGGCCGGCACGGCGGCACGGACGGGTCGGACGGCACGGACTCCTGGGAACGCAACGAGGAACGCCGGCGCCGCAAGGAAGCGGTCTATGGCAGCGCCTCCTATGTCCTGCTGTTCTGCTGCGCCGCGGTGGCCGCCGCGCTCTCCTTCCATGGCCTGGTCGGCTTCGGCCGGCAGAACCTGGGCCTGGACGACGGCTGGGAGTACCTGGTGCCCTTCGGCCTGGACGGGGCGGCCATGTTCTGTTCGGTGCTGGCGGTGCGCGAGGCCAGCCATGGGGACGCGGCACTGGGTTCCCGGATGCTGGTGTGGACCTTCGCCGGGGCCGCCGCCTGGTTCAACTGGGTGCACGCGCCAAGGGGGATGTCCCATGCGGGCGCCCCACAGTTCTTCGCCGGGATGTCGCTGTCGGCGGCGGTGCTCTTCGACCGGGCGCTCAAACAGACCCGCCGGGCGGCACTGCGCGAACAGGGGCTGGTGCCCCGCCCCTTGCCGCAGATCCGTATGGTCCGCTGGCTGCGCGCCCCGCGCGAGACCTTCGGCGCCTGGTCACTGATGCTGTTGGAGGGTGTACGAACGCTGGACGAGGCAGTGGACGAGGTACGCGAGGACAAGCGCCAGCGGCAGCAGAACCGGCTGCGCAGGCGGGAGGCGGGCAAGCTGGAACGGGCCCGGCTGAAGGCCTACAACCGGCAGAACCGGTTCCTGTGGGGGCGCGCCCGCGGCGGGCGCCAGGTGGAGGCGGCGGCCGTGTCCGCGGCCCCGCAACCGCCCCAGATCGGCGCCCAGTCCACAGCGGCAGAGCCTTCCATAACCGAGGCGGAGGCACTCCCGCTGCGCGGCCGGCCGCCGCGGGCGATAGGGCGGGCCGAGGCCATCGACCTCACGGCGGAGGACGACACCCAGCCGATTCGCCGGCTGGACTCGCTGGAGGAGAAACTCGCCCGTATCGAGCGGCAGTTCGGCTGATGCCACCGCCCTGAGTCGGCGCACCGCGGCTCAGGGCGCAACCGTTCACGGCCCGTCGCGCACGGCCTGTCGCGTATGGCCCGTCGCGCACGGCCCGTCGCGTATGGCCCGTCGGCTTACGGCCCGTCGGCGTCCAGTTCGAACCAGACCGCCTTGCCCACCCCATGAGTCCGCACCCCCCACCCGTCCGCCAGCGAGTGGACCAGCAGCAGTCCGCGCCCGGAGGTCGCGGTCCGCGCTCCGGAGGGCGCCCTCAGCACCGGATGCCGGTCGGCGAAGTCCCTTACCTCCACCCGCAGTCGGCCCTTGACCGACGCTCCGTGACCGCCGGTCAGCCGGGCGGAGACCAGCGCACCTCCGTCGGTGTGCACCAGGGCATTGGTGACGAGTTCGCTCACCAGCAGTTCGGCGGTGGCGGCCCGGCCCGGCCCGCCCCATCCGGCCAGCAACCGCCGCAGTGCGGCCCGTACTTCGGCCACGGCGGTCAACTCGCCGGGCCGTAACGGTCTTTCCCAGCCGGGTTCGGACTCCCCCTCTTCCGCTCCGCCCCGAACGCCGCCGTCCGCCGCCTCGCGGCCCTGAGTGCCCGGCCGGTGTGCGGCCCGCCGTTTCATTTCCGTACGCATCGCCCCCTCGTGCGCACCCGTCTCGAACCTCGAACAGGCTCACGACCATGCATGCCCAGCGCACGGGCGGACGACTCCTGTCGCGGCGTCAACGGGCCAACATGACCGGAATCCTGGTACGCCGAAGGCGGTTGGCCGAATGGCGTCCGGCACCGTGAATGCGCACCACGGTCAATGCCCGCGCTATGCCTCCCATACCGCACAGGCCGTACGGTCGTCGGCGTAGCCCTTGACCCGGGTCTGGGCGTCCAGGAGGAATTCGGCCAGCCCGGGCGGCTGGTGGCGGGCACTCCACCGCCGGGCCAGCAGTTCGCCCAGCCTGGGCTCACCGCGCAGCGGGTCGGCCAGCCCCGCGCTGCACAGCAGCAGGACATCGCCGGGGCGGGCAACCGAGGCACGGAACCGGAAGGGCTCGCTGGGCACTTCGGCCGGGTCGGTCACCGGAGTGGTGCCGGGGGTGGGGATGCCCAGGTCCACGGTGATCCGGTCACCGGCGGGGGCCGCACCGTCCTCCGCCCCGCCCTCCGGACCGCCGTCCGGCTCAGCCGGGGGCGGTGCGGGCTCCAGGTCCTGCCAGGCGCCCTCGCGCAGCCGGAACAGTCCGCCGCCGCCCACCCCGAAGAACACCCTGGTGCGGCAGGCCGGATCGGCGGGCAGCAGCAGACAGCGCAGCGCGGCGGTGTACTCGGCCGGGTCCAGGCCGAGTTCGGCGGCGCGGGCGCGCAGCCGGCCGTAGGAGCGGTCGGCCAGCCGGTGCAGTCCGGTCTTCAGCTCGCCCCGGCGGCCGGCCCGGATGTCCTCGGACAGCCGGGTGTGGCTGCGTCCCACCGCCGCGCCCATCCAGGAGCAGATGTCCCGTGCCGCCCGGTGCGCCCCCTCCGCCGCTCGTGCCCCACTGGCCACGGCGATCAGCAGCAAGGCGGCGTCCCCGGCGCCGAACCGGGCGGTCAGCAGGGCGTCGCGCCGGGGCTCGCCCCGGTAGCGGGCCGAGTCACCGCGCACCGACAGGGCGCGCAGGGTCATCGCACCGTAGCGGGCGCCGTCCAGGACCGTGTCCGGTACCAGGTCGGCCAGTTCGCCGGGGTCGGCGGCGGGCCAGGCGGTGGGCTCGGCCTCATAGGTGGGCGGCCCCTGGCCGACGTAGCCGGGCGCGCGGGAGGGTTCATCGGCCGCCGGGGGCACGGGAGCCGGGGGAACGGGAGCCGCGGCCAGGGCGGCCGGGGGCGGCGGGCCTTCGGCGGGCTCCAGCGGGGCGGGGGGCTCGGGCCCGCTGGTGGTCTCCACCGGCGCGGGGGCCTGGGGCCGGGGAATCAGCGCCCGGGCCGACGGCGGCGGCACCGGCGGTTCGCCCAGCTCCCAGGGCGGTTCGACGGGGCGGACACCGGCCAGCGGGCCCGCCAGATCGGGCAGCGGGGGGAACCGGGCCGGATCCGGCAGTCCGGTGGTGATCCGCGGGATGTCCCAGCCCAGGGGTTTGCCGCGCGGCGGGCGCGGCGGGGCGGGCGGCTCCTCCGCCCCGGGCGGCGGCTCGACGCCGACCACCGAGGCGGCGGAGGCGAATCTGTCGTCGAGAGTGTCGTCTTGGGTGACGGCGCCCAGGTCGGATGCGCTCCAGCCGTACAACTCGGCCCACCAGGCGTCCTCTTGTTGCTGATCCCCCAGCTGACTCATGCCCTTATTGTCCATACTCCGGGGCATACGGGAAGAGTGCACGGCGGGCGCCGCCCGGAGATGATGACCGTCAACGCAGCACGGTTGTGGGGAGTGATGTCAGTGCCCGGTGCCATAGGTCCGGTCGTCCTCGGGGAGTCGGTGCAGGCAGGACCGGGGCCGGGGGGTGAGGCGGGGGCGGACGGCCGGGCTCCGGTGGAGCTGCTGACCGATCCCGAGGCCGTCATCCGGCGGTTGACCGGACTGCGCGGGTCGGCCACTCAAGAGGTATGCACGCTGTTGACGAACGGCCCCTGGACGGCGGTGCTGGACGCGCAGGGCGGGGCACCGCACCGAATCGTCCTGGAGCGGGCGGCGGTTGATGCCGCACTCGGTGAACTCTCCGGCTGCCGGGCCCGGATCGTGGACCGGGTGCCCACCGGGCTGCTGGTGGCCGACCGCCGGGTGGCTCTGCTGGCCCTGACCCCGGGCCCTGATCAGCCGGCCGCGCTGATGGTGCGGGACGGCGCCCTGCTGGAACTGCTGCTGGAACTGTTCGAACAGGTCTGGCGGGCCGGGCGGGCACTGCGCCCGGCGCGGGCGAACGGCCCGTCCGGGCGGGCGGCCGGGCCCACGGACGGAGCCGTGAACGGACTGCTGAACGGGGCGGCGGAGAGACCGGCGGACGGGCCGGACGCGCTGGATCTCCAGGTGCTGTCACTGCTGCTGGCCGGACTGACCGACGCCAGCGCTGCCAAGCAACTGGGCCTGGGGCTGCGGACGGTGCAGCGGCGGGTGAAGCGGCTGATGGAACTGGCCGGGGTGACCACCCGGCTGCAACTGGGCTGGACCGCCGCCGAACGCGGCTGGACCACCGCCATGGGTCAGGCGGCGGACTCCAGCGCCAGCAGAAACCGCTTGCGCTCCAGCCCGCCCGCATAGCCGGTGAGCGAGCCGTCCGCGCCGATCACCCGGTGGCAGGGCCGCACCACCAGCAGCGGATTGGCCCCGATGGCGCCGCCTACGGCGCGTACCGCGGCCCGGGAGACGCCCAGGCGGCGGGCGAGTTCGCCATAGCTGGTGGTGGCGCCGTAGGGGACGGTGTCCAGGGCCTGCCACACCCGGCGGCGGAACTCGGTGCCCTGCACGGTGAGTTCCAGGGTGAAGTCCTTGGACTCACCGGCGAAGTAGGCAGCCAGCTGCCGGGCGGCCTCGGTGAAGGCGGCCGGCTCCCGCCGCCACTCGGGGCGCGGCGTCACGGCGCCCCGCTGGCCGGGCACGGACAGCGAGGCCAGCGCGGTGCCGCCGGGGGCAGTGCCCGAGGGCACTCCGGTGAGCAGCAATTGGCCCAGCGGGCTGTCGAGTTCGGTGTAGAGCATCGGGATTTCCTCAGATCGTGTGGTTCCACAGGTGGTGCAGGGCGTACGAGCGCCAGGGGCGCCAGCCCTCGGCGGCGTCCGGGCCGGCGCCCAGGGCAGCCAGGCCGTGCCGCACTCCGGCGTCCGAGGGCAGAAAGACATCGGGGTCGCCCAGGGCTCGCATCCTGATGTAGCCGGCGGTCCAGGGGCCGAGGCCGGGCAGGGCGAGCAGGGCGCGTTCGGTGTCGTCCCGGTCCGCCCCGGGATCGAGGCGGACGGTGCCATCGGCCAGGGCGGCGGCCAGGGTGCGCAGGGTACGGCGGCGGGAGTCGGGCATGCCCAGCTCGTCCAGCGGGGCGCCGGCCAGGGTGGCGGCGTCGGGGAAGAGGTGGGTGAGGGTGCCGTCCGGGGCGGGCAGCGGTTTGCCGTACGCGGCCACCAGTACGGCGGCCAGCCGGGCGGCGGCGGGCACGCTGATCTGCTGGCCGAGCACGGCGCGTACGGCCAGTTCCTCGCCGTCCGCGGCGCCGGGCGAGCGGATGCCGGGGCGGGCGGTGACCGCCGGGCCGAGGCGGGGGTCGGCGGCCAGGTGTCCGGCGACGGCGTGCGGGTCGGCGTCCAGGTCGAACAGCCGGCGCAGGCGCTGTACGGCGGTGGACAGGTCGCGTGGATCGGTCAGATGCAGCCGGCTCTCCAGCCAGGCGCCATGGCGGCGGGCCGCCGGGTCCGGTTCCCGGACCTCGGCCACGCCGGTGCCATGGGGCAGGCGCAGGGTGCGGCGGTAGCGGCGGTGGCCGGGCGGGCCGGTGACCTCCTCGATGCCGGGGATGGCCCGGCGCTGCAGGAAGTCGAAGATCTGCCGGGCGTCATAGGGGGCGCGGTGGGCCAGCCGGAGCGGGACTCCCGTGGCCTCGCCGCCGCCACGGTTGGCGCGGGGGCGGTCGCGCAGGGCGCTGGGGGTGCAGGCGTAGACCTCGCGGATGGTCTCGTTGAACCGCCGGACGCTGGCGAAGCCGGCCGCAAAGGCGGTTTCGGTCACCGGCAGGTCGGTGGTCTGCAGCAGGATGCGGGCGGTGTGCGCGCGCTGGGCCCGGGCCAGGGCGACCGGTCCGGCGCCCAGCTCCTCGGTGAGCTGCCGGTGCACCTGCCGGGTGCTGTATCCCAGGCGGGCCGCGAGCCCGGTGACGCCCTCGCGGTCCACCACGCCGTCCGCGATCAGCCGCATCGCGCGGCCTACGAGGTCGGCGCGGACGTTCCACTCGGCGGAGCCGGGCACGGCGTCCGGCCGGCAGCGCCGGCAGGCCCGGTATCCGGCGCCCTGGGCAGCCGCGGCGGAGGGGTAGAAGCGGACGTTGGAGCGCTTGGGGGTGACGGCGGGGCAGCTGGGGCGGCAGTAGATGCCGGTGCTGGAGACGGCGAAGAAGAATTCGCCGTCGAAGCGGGCGTCTTTGCTGCGGACCGCTTGGTAGCGGCGTTCGTCCCAGAAGGATGCGTGGTCACTCACGCGTTCCAGTCTGCGCCGGCACCGGGCCCGGTACTGGCGGGAATCGGACGCGGCCGTGGGGGCCCGGGTGCTGCCGGTCACGCGGTCCCCGCGCCTCTTCGCAAGCGGCCCCGGCCATGGGCCCCTCGCCCGCGCCGGAGCCCGCGGCTCGGCGGGCGGGTCTGGGCCGGGGAAACCGGGGCAGTCGCGCTGGTGCAGCCAGGTATTCCCCATCGAAACGAGGTGAGCCATGACAGAGGATCCGACCCCGAGGTACACGGTCCCCGGCCTTGAGCGCGAGGCCGCCGGCCGGCTGATCGGTGCGCTGCGGCTGCGGCTGCACGCGCTGAACGATCTGCACCTGACGCTCAAGCATGTGCACTGGAATGTGGTCGGGCCGCACTTCATCGCCGTCCACGAAATGATCGACCCGCAGGTGGACCGGGTCCGGCAGATGGCCGACGACCTGGCGGAACGCATCGCGGCGCTCGGCGGGGTCGCGCCCGGCACGCCGGGAGCGCTCGTCGCCGAGCGGACCTGGGACGACTACTCCATCGGCAGGGCCGACGCGATCGCCCACCTCGGTGCGCTGGACGTGGTTTACACGGGAGTGATCCAAGGCGTCCGGGCCGCCGTCGAGGAGGCGGGTGAGATCGACACGGCCACCGAGGACCTGCTCGTCGGGCAGTTGCGCGACCTGGAGCAGTTCCAGTGGTTTGTGCGGGCGCACCTGGAAAGCGCGGGCGGCACGCTCGTCACCGCACAGGCCCGGACGGAGAAGGAGGCCGCGGCCAAGGGAGCCGCGTCGGCCTGAGCGGCCCTGGGACGACCGGCGGCCGGCACTCCCCGTGCTCGCCTTCTCCCGGTGACGCCATGGCCGATTCCCCCGGTGATGTCATGGCCGGCTTGTTTTGCGATGCCATGGTTCCGGCAGTCCGGCGGGCCTGGTCCGCCGGGCTGCCGGGGAGTGCTCGCACGCTTCCCGCCCGCCGGGAAGCGGCGTCCGGCCGCCCCGGGACGGGCTTGCGTCCCCGCCTGCGATACAGCCGTTGGGATGGGGACCATCTCCAGCGTTGGGCGGGGACCATTTCCCAGCGTCCGGAACCAGTGAAAGCGAAGTCTTTGTGACCCGACTCGACGGCCCGGGCGACGGCCGCGTAGCCGGCCCGGGCAGTGCCCCGGACACCGTCGCGCCGGAGATCGCCCAGGCCGTGGAGTATCTCAGCGACCTTTGGTCGCTGGCCGCCCGGGACGCGGCCCCGGGCCTGTCCTCGCAGCAGCTGCGGGCGTTGCGGGCCCTGGAGGCGGCGTCCGGCTGCAACCTCACCGCTTTGGCCGCCCGGCTGGACATGGGCCCGCCCACGGCCAGCCGGCTGTGCGACCGGCTGGCGGCGGCGGGGATGCTGGAACGCACTCCGCACCCGGTCAGGCGCCGCGAGGTCCGGCTGAGCCTGACCGCACAAGGCCGCCGCGTGCTGGATGAAGTGGCGGCGCGCCGGGCACAGGCGCTCACATTCGTGCTGGCGGCCTTGGAACCGGCGGAGCGGTCCGCGCTGATCCGCGGGCTGAAGGCCCTGTTCCTCGCCCGGAGCAGGGCGCTGCCCACACCGGGGCAGCCGTCGGTCGGCGGAGAAGGCCGGCGCGCACCGCGTCCGCCCGGCCACGTGTGGCCGCAACGCCCTCCCGGCCAGGACGGATAACGGGCGCTCGGCCGGCCGGAGGGCCACCGCGGCCGCGACCGGCATCGGCCGTACGTGTCCGTACCCCGTCAGCAGCCCGGGGGCGGCATGGTGCGGCACAGCAGGAGGCAGACGTCGTCGTCCCGCTCGGACTCGTGCACAAGGGGTTTGAGCAGGGACTCGGCGCACGCGTCCAGGTCTTCCAGGCCGGTGTCGGGCAGTGCGGCCAGGGTCTGGACGAGCAACTCGATGCCGGCGTCAATGCCGTCGCTACGCCGCTCGACCAGGCCGTCGGTGTAGAGCACCAGAGTCGAACCCGGTGCGATCTCGGTGGTGCGGTCCTGGTACTCGAAGGGGACCGGCACGCCCAGCATGACCCCGGGCTTGTCCTCCACCACACGCACGGCGCCGTCGGGAGCGCGGACCACGGCCGGCGGGTGGCCGGCGGCGGCCCAGGTCACCCGAGGGTCGCCGGGCCTGAAGCGCGCGATCATGGCGGTGGCGTAGAGGTTGGGCTGTTGATGGCAGAGCATGCGGTGCAGCCGGGTGAGGATCCGGGCCGGGCTGGTCTCCTCGACGGCGTACGCGCGCAGGGCCGTACGCAGCTGGCCCATGATGACTGCCGCGCGCAGTCCGTGTCCGGTGACGTCCCCTATGACGGTCAGGAGACTGCCGTCGGGCTGGAAGAAGGCGTCGTACCAGTCACCGCCGATGTTGAGGCCGCGGGTCGCGGGCAGGTACCGGGCGGCCAGGTGCAGGCCGTCGGCTGTGGGCAGGTCGGTGAGCTGGGCACGCTGCAGTTGCTCGGCGGTGTCCCGGTGTTGCTCGAAGCGCAGTGCGTTGTCCAGGGCGATGGCGATACGACGGGCCAGTTCCAGCAGCATGATGCTGGTGTCGGCGTCGAAGCGGTCTCCGGGTGCCGTAAGGGTCAGCACGCCCAGGGTCCGGCGCACGGCGAGGGGGATGCACAGCAGGGGCCGGTCCGGTGACAGGGCGGAGGGTGGGAGGTCGTCGGTGCCGGGCAGGCCGCCGGGGTGCGGTCCGGCGTGCTGGGGGCGGTCGGTGCGGGCGGCGGCCACCGTAGCGGCGGAGTGGCGGCCGTTGCCGGACTCCTGCTCGTCCTCGTCGAAGAGCCATACCTCGACCCGGCTCGCATACTCCGGAACGAGCAGTCCGGGCAGACGGCGCAGAATGTCCTCGTGGTCGAGCGACGCGGTGACCACCGCGCTGGCGTCGGCGAGAAAGGTCAGCAGGCGTCGTGCCTTCTCCGCCTCGCCGCGCGCGACCCGTTCGGCGTGGAGCAGCTCTCGCTGAGTGACCGCGGCGGCGTCCAGTTCCGCGTGCATGGCAAGCACGCCCTGGTTGGTCTGGTGCAGTTCCTCGCGGTGGAGACGGAGCAGCTCCTCCGTCTCGTCCAGCCTCCGCAGAACGGCCGCCGTCTCCTCGTCCGCGGTCAGTAAGACCTCGGCCGACAGGGAGTCGTCGGGATGTTCCGGGAGAGACGGACGGGTCGTCGCGCCGGGCCAGGAGAGAGTGAGGTGCCATGGCGCTGTCCGTCCCGCGGCCGGCCTGGCCGGCCGTACGACGACCGCTAGGCGCGCGGGCGTGTCGGGACCCGGTTCGCGGACGGTGAGGCCGAGCTCCGCACCGCCTTGTCCGAGAGACTCCCGCAGCTGTGCGGTGAGGGCGGTGAGGAACCGGGCCCGTTCGATCTCGGGCGCCCCGAGGGAGGCCGCGAGGTGCCCCACGAGGACCCGGGCCCGGGCGGCCTCGGCGGCTGTGGTGATCTTCCGGGCGTCAGACGGGATCATTGGGTCGGTCCACGGAGTCGGAGGCCAGGACGGCCACGCTGGTGTCGTCGCGCACGGGCCTTGCGGAGCTGCTGGCATCACGGAGGATGGTGGCCGCGATCACCGCCGGGTCACGGGTGAGGAGACCGGGGTCCTCGGGCGGTGCCCATCGGCTGGGCAGCCCGTCACTGTGCAGGACCAGCAGGCTGCCCGGCCGCCAGGGCAGGCGGCGCACGGGCACGGTCGCCGGGAACTGGGCGCCGACGATGCCCGGGTGGGAGATGAGGGACTCCCATGAGTCACCGGTGTACAGGCGGGCCCTGATATTGCCGACGCCGGCGAATGCCAGTTCGCCGGCCTCGGTGTCCACCTGGGCCACGGCCACCGCCGCGCCACGGGTGGGCCTGAGGGCCGGGTGCATATGACGCAGGATCTCCTCCGGTGGCAGGTGTGCCGAGCGGTGCAGGTCTTCGACGGCCGCGCCGGACGCGTGCGCTGCCCGGGCACCGTGGCCGAGGCCGTCGGCGAGCATCAAGGTCAGGCGGGTGTCCGTCCGGGCGCAGCTCCAGGCGTCCCCCGAGTGCTCCGCCCGGCCGAGCGGTACGTTGATCCCTCCCGCCCTCGGCGCCGGCCGTCCCCGCTCGCGGCGGGGAGCGGGTTCCTGATCGACGCGGGCGACCGCGATCGTGCCCCGGGGAGTGCTGTAAAGGTCGAACGCGCTGGAGATGCGCCGGCAGGTACCCAGGCCGGCGCCGAGCGACGCCTCGCTGGTGGTGTAGCCGTCCTGGACGGCCGCGCCGATGTCGCGGATGCCGGGGCCGTAGTCGATGGCGGTCAGCTGGAGTCCGGGGGTGCGCGTGATGGCCCCGGGCCGGTCGAGCAGGCCGATCACGATGCGGCCGCCGCTCGCGTGCTTGACCAGGTTGGTGGCCAGTTCGGTGGCCACCAGGGCGGCGACCGCGGTGCGGTGCGGGCCGAGACGGAGGTGGGCGCCGGCCGCCTCGGCCGCCACCCGGACGTCCCGTACGCGGGTGGAGTCGTATACCGGAATGTCCCAGACGCGGGCCATCACAACCCCGGGCGCGCGGTGGGTACGCCCGGGGCCCAGGCGGTGACGGTGACGGTGGTGCCCCGGCCGGGTACGGTGTCGATCCCGAACTCGTCGACAAGGCGTCTGGCTCCGCTGAGGCCGAGCCCCAGGCCGCCTCCGCTGGTGTATCCGTCGGTCATGGCCAGCTCGACATCCCGGATGCCGGGACCGCTGTCGGCGAAGGACAGCCGCAGCCCCCGGGTCACGCCCCGGGTCACCGGTGTGACATCCACGTGCCCGCCGCCGCCGTGGACCAGGGTGTTGCGGGCCAGTTCACTGGCGGCGGTGACCAGCTTCGTCTGCTGCACCAGTCCGAAGCCGAGGTCGGCTGCGCACTGGCGGACCTGCTGGCGTACCCATGCGAGGTCGGCGTCCGAGCGGATCGGCAGCCGCGCCGCTGTCACGGGGCCGGGGACAGCCATCATGTCCCCCTCTGGCATCGGTCCCAGGTGCCCGGCTCCGCCGCCTGCGCAAGGAGTTCCCGGGCACGTTCGACGTCCAGCGCGGTGGTCAGCCCGGGCAGGGTGAGCCCCAGCTCGACCAGGGTGATGGCGACAGCCGGCCGCATACCGGCGACGACCGTACCGGCCGCCAGCAGACCGGCGCTCGCCGCGATCTCGGCAAGGACCCGCCCGAGGAACGAGTCGACGATCTCCACACCCGAGATATCGATGATCACGCCGACCGCCCCGCTGTCGGCGATGCGGCGGCTTATGTCCTGCTGGAGTTGCTCGGCCATCCCGTCATGCAACTCCCCCTGCAGACTGACCAGCAGGGTGTCCCCCAGTGCCAGGATCGGCACCGCGGTCGGACGGCCCGGGAAAAGTGCGGTCACCGCGTGCTCGCCCGGGGAGAAACCTCGATGCCCAGCCGGCTGAGCGCGTAGGCCAGGGCGTCGGCCAGTGAGGCGCGGGTGAGGACCGGACTGAGATCGATGCCGAGCTGCACAATGGTCTGCGCGATCGCCGGGCGGATGCCGGAGACAATGCACTCGGCGCCCATCAGCCGCGCGGCGGCCACCGTCTTCATCAGGTGCTGCGCGACCAGCGAGTCGACGGTGGGCACCCCGGTGATGTCCAGGATGGCGTACTGGGCACGCCGGGCGACGATGCCTTCCAGCAGGGACTCCATGACGACCTGGCTGCGGGCGCTGTCCAGGGTTCCGATCAGCGGTACGGCGACGACGCCCTCCCAGAGGCTGATGACCGGGGTGGCGACTTCGAGCAGCTGCTGGCGCTGCCGCTCGATCAGCTCCTCGCCCGAGGTCAGGGCCGTCTGCATCACCACCAGACGCAAGGTGCCCATCAGGGCGGTGAACGCCAGCAGGCCCTCGGCCGCCTCCGGGGCAGCGGGGTCGGGGGACTCCGCCCGCAGCAACTCGGCGACCGGCGACCGCAGGGCGGCTACCTCGTCCGCGATCCGGGCCGGGCTCGCCCCCATCCGGGTCCATGCGTCGGTCATGCGTCCCAGCTGGTCACGCACACTGTCGAAGCCCGACGAGGTGATGTCCTCCAGCCGTCCGGACGAGGCGACGCCGGCCAGCGCGTCCACAACGGCCTTGCACGCCTCGACCGCTTCTTCGCGGGAGACCGTGAAGACCGTCCGGAAGAGCGGCGCATCGGCCCAACGCTGAGCGATCTGCTCCCGGCGGAGCTCCAGAAAAGCTCCCAGCCGACGCGCCGTCGACTCGACCGTCTCTTGCTCCGACACCTTCGTTGCCTCCTCTGCACCAGGCCGCGGACGGCCACATTCCAACGGCAATTATTGTCTATTGGCAAACGTTCAAGGTCGAGAGGGTGCACAAACCACACGACATCGCCACATATCGTTCGACGGGAACCGGCGGTCCGGCCCCGGTCAGCGTCCGTGCCAGTCGAGGCAGACAACGAGCGCGTCATCGCCGGCCACGGAACCCCCGCGGTAGCCGGTCAATTCCCGCAGGATGGCGCGCGGGACCTCGGCGGCCGGCAGCAGCCGAGTGGCCTGGATCGCCCGGGTGAGCGCCATGTCGCCGTAGGCCTCGCCCTTGGGGCCGGCGACCGCGTACACCCCGTCGCTGACGAAGACGAGCCGGTCACCGGGCTCGGCCCGGAAATCCTGGGCCTTGTAGTCGGTCTCCTCGAACATGCCCAGCGGAAGCTGCGCTTCGAAGGCGACGCGTTCCACCGTGCCACCGCGCAGCCGCAGCAGCCGCGGCGAGCCGGCGTCCACCACCTTGGCCCGGCCCGTCGCCAGATCGAAGTCGATCATCAGCACCGACAAGTGGCAGCGGCCCCGGTAGTGGCCGTACACCGCCTGGTCGGCAAGGGCGGCCTGGTCATCAATGGCGAGCCCGGCGCGACGGGCGTTGCGCAGAGCGTTGATGGCCAGGTTCGTCAGCAGGGAGGCCTCTATACCCTCACCCATGCCATTGGTGACATACAGCGTCAGGCGGTCGGCCGTGGCGGACCAGTCGAAGTTGTCGCCGAAGATCGCGTACGCCGGCTCCAGCTGCGCACCCAGGTCGTACTCGGGGCCGGAGCAGGAGCGCCCCGGCAGCAGCTGCCACTGCATCTCGGCGGCCAGCGTGAGCCGGTCCTTGCGCCGTGCCTGCAGATAGACATCGGTGTCCCGCTCGGCGACGATCACTTCGTGGCCCAGCACCTGCGCGATGTCGCGGAGTTCGCCGAGCAGGTCCTCGGCCCCGCCTTCCGGGAGGGTCACGGACAGCACCCCCAGCCGGTCCCCGCGCACGCTGACCGGCAGATGCACTCGCCGGCGGCCGCCGGGGGCGGATTCGACGACCGGCTCCTGCGCCCCGAAAGCACGTCCCGCCACAGTGGTGTGCACGGACACCGGCTCCACGGTGTGCGGCGGCACCGCCACCGGCTGGAGCACCGTCAGGCCGTAATCGGCCATCAACAGCTCGACGGACTGCGCCCCGTACAGCTCGGCCAGCACCCGGCGGACGACGTCGAGCAGCTCATGGGGGGCCGCGGTGCGCAAAGCCCGCTCAGCGGCCACATATCTCGTGGCGGCGGTCATGGATCTGTTCATGATGGCAAACACACCAATCCTTTGGCGGACACTCACACCGGCCTCGCTCGCGACGAGGCCGGAGCCGCGCCAAGCCGTCCAAACCAAACCATCTGTAGCTGATGCGGGCGCCTAGTACGCTGGCAACCGTCCCAGTGCCTGCGAGAGTGTGACAGTGGCCGCCTTCCGTCCCCGCCCGGAACCCGTCGAGGTCGCCCGAGTGACCGCGACGGCTGGAGAGTTGCTGGAAGTCCTCTGGGGCCGCGCCTCCACCGCACCGGCCTCGGCGTCGCAGATGCGGGTGCTGTTGACCCTGGAGCACCAGGACGGTATCAACCTGCGCACGCTGTGTGACGCCCTCTCCTCCGCCCCGCCGGCCACCAGCCGGCTCTGCGACCGGCTGGTGGCGGCCGGCTTTGTCGAGCGTGTGATCGGCAAGACGGACCGGCGCGAGGTCCGGCTGCACCTCAGCAGCCGGGGCCGTGCCTTCCTCGACGACCTGCGCGCCCGCCGGGAGCAGGAGTTGCAGACGGTGCTGAGGCTTATGCCGGCCGGCAAGCGAGCGGCCCTGCTGGAGGGTCTGGAGGCGTTCAGCGACGCGGCGGCGCTGCGGATGCGCGACAAAAGTACGCACCCCGGCGACCGCACGGCCTGAACGCCGGCTTGCGCCACCGGGACGTTCCGCATCGCTCCGTATGCGGTACGAGGGGTACTTCCTCGGTCTGATGTCATCGTTGTCCCAACGGCGATGGATGGTCATGGATGGTCGGGGCCCTTCTTGGCTTCTGATACCCCGGGATGCCGGGGGCCCGACTGTGGGGATCGCCTCAAAGCGGGTGGCCGCGCGACCTGGCCGGTCCTCCTGACCGGTCGTACGGACCGGGACGACCGGGACTACCGGGACTACCGGGACTACCGGGACTACCGGGACGCGGCAGGGGCGCGGCGTCTCGTTACGGTCCTCCGTCGGCGCGGCGCTTGTGGATGCGGTGCGGCCGGCGGCCACGGCCGGCCCGGCGGGGTACGGGGTGGCCGGGCCGGTCCCGGGCGGCGGCGCGGACGACATTGCGGGCCATGCCCGCGAAGACGACCGCGTGAAAGGGCGAGACGCTCCACCAGTACAGGTGACCCAGGAGTCCGCGCGGGTGGAACAGCGCCCGCTGCCGGTACCGCACGGGCCCGTCGGCGTTGCCGTCCACCCGCATCTCCAGCCAGGCCACGCCGGGCAGCCGCATTTCGGCGCGCAGCCGCAGCAGCCGGCCGTACTCGATCTCCTCGACCCGCCAGAAGTCGAGGGAGTCACCGATCCGCAGCCGCCGGGCGTGCCGCCGGCCCCGGCGCAGGCCGACGCCGCCGACAAGGCGGTCGAGCCAGCCGCGCACCGCCCAGGCCAGGGGGAAGGAGTACCAGCCGTTCTCCCCGCCGATGCCCTCGATGACCTGCCACAGTGCCTCCGGCGTCACCTCCGCCTCACGTTCCCGTACGTCGGTGTACAGACTGCCGCCCGCCCAGTGCGGGTCGGTCGGCAAGGGGTCGCTGGGGGCGCCCGGCCAGGAGGCCGAGGACCAGCGGGTGGTGACCCGGGCCTCCCGGACGCGCTGCAGCGCGAGGGCGACGGCTTGGTCGAAGCCGAGCGGGTGACCGGGCGGGCTGGGCAGGTACCGTTCGATGTCCCGTTCCCGGCAGACCACCTCGTGGCGCAGTGACTCGGTGAGCGGGCGGGCGATCGCCGCCGGCACCGGAGTGACCAGGCCGACCCAGTGGCTTGACAGAGCGGGTGTGAGCACCGGCACGGGCAGCACGAGCCGCCGGGGCAGTCCGGCGGCGGCCGCGTACCGCCGCATCATCTCCAGGTAGGTGAGCACCTCCGGGCCGCCGATGTCGAAGGCACGGCTGACGTCGGGGGGCAGCCGGGAGCAGCCCACCAGCAGACGCAGGACGTCCCGCACCGCGATGGGCTGCAGACGGGTGTGCACCCAGCGCGGCGTGACCATCACCGGCAGCCGCTCGGTGAGGTAGCGCAGCATCTCGAAACTGGCCGAGCCGGAACCGATGATGACGGCGGCCCGCAGAACGGCGGTCGGCACACCCGAGTCGAGCAGGATGCGGCCCACCTCGGCACGGGAGCGCAGGTGGGGGGAGAGATCCGGCTCCGGGACCCCTTGCGGGGTCAGTCCGCCGAGATACACCAGGCGGCGGACGCCGGCCCGGCGGGCCTGCTCACCGAAGACCCGGGCCGCCTCGCGGTCGGTCCGTTCGAAGTCGCGGCCGGTGCCGAGCGCGTGCACCAGGTAGTAGGCCACGTCCACGCCGTCCATCGCCCGCGCCACCGACGCGGCGTCGAGGACGTCTCCCTGGACGACCTCCACCCGGCCGGCCCATGGGTGGTCGCGCAGCTTGCGTGGCGTGCGCGCCAGGCACCGCACCCGGTATCCGGCGTCCAGCAGGTCGGGCACGAGCCGGCCGCCGATATAGCCGCTGGCCCCGGTGACCAGACAGGTCGCCCCCGGGGTCCTCGTCCCGGTCCCGGCCGTCGTTCCGGCCGCCTTGTCCGCCACGGGTACCTTCCCGTCCTCACTCGTGCGCCGGTGCGCCGCGTCGCGCTCCCCTCCACCCCCACAGTGCGGGATGCGCGCCCGGGTACGCCCTGTGCGCGCGGTGACCGGGTGACGTCCGCTGCACGGTACGGGCCGCCGCGCGCGGGCGGCCCGTACCCCGGCCCGGCGCGGTGCGGGCGCCCGGATATGCGAACACCACGACGAGCGGGGGCTCGTCGTGGTGTTCGGCAGCGGGCCGCGCAGCTGCCCCGGACCCCGGGGCCGTCACCGGCGGCGGCCTGCCGCCGGGGACGGGTGACGGGACCTCGGCCGGGTCACCATCGGTACCAACGGCCGCGACCGCCGCCCGCGCCGGTGGAACGCATGACAAAGCCCAGAAGCCACACCACCAGGACGGCCAGGGCCACCCACCAGAGGATCTTGATGGCGAATCCGGCACCGAAGAGAATCAGGGCGAGAAGCAGAACAAGCAGCAAGGGAACCATGGTTGTCAACCTCCTGACCGCCCATGTGCCCTGCGAACTCCTTCCCATGCCGGGTCATCGCCTTGTTTGCGCAGGGGAAGTCGGGGCACGCGCGGGTTACCGCGACAGCGGCACACGGGCGCAGGAGGAGGCGGGTTCCATGACTGCCAATGAGAAGGCAAGGGCGAAGACCGAGCAGGCGAAGGGCAAGGTCAAAAAGGTCCTGGGAAACGCTGTGGGCAATGACCGCATGGCCGCCGAGGGACGGGCGGAGAAGAGCACCGGTGACCTCCGGGAGGCCAAGGAGAAGGTCAGGGACGCACTCAAGCCCTGACGTCACCTCATCCTCAGCGGCGTAAAACGGGCCTTCCCCCTCGGGAAGGCCCGTTTTACGCCCGTTTCCGGCGGCCCCCGGCCGCAGGCAGGCCCCGCCGGGGCGTCAGGCCGCAGGCGGGCCCCGCCGGCGCGTCAGGCGGACGTTCCCAGGCCGGCACCGCGGCTGCCCGGAGAACCGTCGGCGGTCCGGCCGGCCAACGCCGCGTCCACCGTGTCGTGGATGGGCAGCAGCTCGGAGATGCCGGTCATGGTCAACATTCGCATCAGCCGGCCGGGAACGGCCGCCAGGCTGAGCGAGCCGTCCGCCTCGCAGGCCGAGTGAAGGAGTCCGATGAAGGTGCTCAGCCCGGTGGAGTCCACATAATCGACTCCTGCCAGGTCCAGCACGATATGCGGAATACCTCGGTCAACGACGGACAGGACGCGTCCGCGCAGCGTGGACCCCGTGTGCAGATCCACATCTCCTGCGACGCTGACGATGGCGATGCGTTCCCTGGGGTACCGCACGGTCATATCAAGGGTGTCGTCGGTCACGCGGTCATCACTCCTGGCCGAGGTGCTCTGATGCTGCGGTGGTGGGGGTGGCGGCTCCGGCGGTCCGGTCCGGGGCGCGTCGGACGCCTGGGCCGAGGGCGGAGCGTTTCTGTCCGTCCGGACGGCGGTGACCGGCCGAAACGTAGAACACCGGACGGCCGGTCATGGCCCGGACGCGTGGTCGGGTTCCGGATACTCGACGGTTACCAGGTCAGCGAGGCCCGAAACGGTCAGGACGGGCTCCAGCAGCGGCGTGGTGACCAGCCGGAGCCGGTCCGCGTGGGCGAAGAGCACGCTCAGCCCGGCGCTGTCCAGGTACTCCACCGCCGTCATGTCCAGCACCAGCGGACCCGAACCGGCCCGCAGGGCTTCGGCCAGTGAGCCGGCATTGCTCATGTCGATCTCGCCGCTGACCGTGAGCTGTGGTGTTCCGTCCGGGTGCCGGCCGGGCGCAAGGGTGAGAGAGGTGGACATCAGGCGATCCTCATCTGCATATGGACGGTGGTGCCGCCCGGGCCGGGATTGATGGTGACGTGCTCCATCAGCGCCGTCATCAGCGCGACTCCCCGCCCCCGGTGGGCGCCGGGCTCGGGCTGCGGGGGCTTCCAGCGGCCACTGTCGGCGACGGTCAGGCGCAGGTCGTCAACGAGCGCCTCGGCGCGTAGCCGCACAAGTTCCCCCTGGGCGTGCCGGTGTCCGTGCTCGATGGCATTGGCGCACGCCTCCCCGACGGCGACGAGAACGTTCTGCAGGGCGTCCGGGGGGAGGGCGCACTGGCCGAGCCAGTCGCGCAGTGCCTTGCGGACCGGTGCGAGCTGGGACGACTCGGCCGGGAAGGCCACCTCCAGCGGCGCCGGGTGGCGGTACAGCAGGAGAGCGACATCGTCGTCGTACCCTTCCGGCGGCGCGAGCCGGGCCATCACCTGGGTGGCGAGGTTGTCGAGGGGCACACCGCGGCCCTCCTGCAGGGCCTCCGCGGCCTGGTCGATCCCGGCCGTGAGCGGGCGTCGGCGGCGTTCGACGAGGCCGTCGCTGTACAGCAGGAGCGTGGACCGCGGCGGCAGGGTGCACCGGCCTTCCGGACGCTGCCTGCCCGGACGTACCGCAAGCGGCAGCGAGCGCCCCTGGTCCAGCAGCCGCGTGGTGCCGTCGGACTGCGCGACGATCCCCGGCGGGTGACCCGCGCTGGCATAGGTCAGCCGGCCCGTGCCGGGGTCCAGGACGGCGCAGAAGACGGTGGTGCACAGGGCGCCGGGAACGCCCGCGGCGAACCGGTCGAGGGCCATCAGCGTCTGTGCGGGGCCCGGCTCCTGCAACAGCAGCGCGCGGCACGCGCTGCGCAGCTGCCCCATTACGCTCGCCGCCTCCAGTCCCCGCCCGACGCAGTCACCGACGACGATGCCGATCCGCCCGTCGGGCAGCGCCACCGTGTCGTACCAGTCGCCGCCCACCTCCAGCGGAGGGGTGGCGGGCTCGTAACGGACGGCGAAACCCTCGGGGAGTCGGTCCGGACCCAGGATGGCCCGCTGCAGGGCGATGGCCGTCTCACGCTGCTGGTCGATCTGGTGGGCCCGCACCAGTCCCTGTGCGAGATGACCGGCCAGCAGGGACAACAGCAGCTGGTCCTCGGAGGTGAAGGGCCGGTTCTCTCCCAGGTCGATCCAGAGGGCCAGCGGGCCCTCCGGGTGCTCCAGGAGCACTCCCGCACCGCTGCGGTGGGCGACCGGGGTGAGCGGAACCTTATGGCGCAGGGCGGCGAGCGTCTCCCGGCGCTCGGCGGGCAGCTCTTCCCAGCGCAGGTCCGCCTCGGTGGCCGTCACCGCGGGCACCTCGCCCCGGCCGAATACGGCGGCCACCACGCTTCGCGCCCGCCACAGGCCCTTGAGCCGGCCGAGAGCGCCGGACAGCGCCTCGGGCAGACTGGTGGCCCGGGAGAGGGAAGTGCTCAGTGCGGCCAGCGCCGACTCGCGCTGGATGGCGTAGTGCTCGGCGGTGACGTCGCGGAAGGTGCCGACCGTCACCTCACGCCCGGTATCGGGGTCCCGGGCCTTGTTGAAGGTGGCGGTGATCCATACCCGGTGGCCGTCCCGGTGGGTCACGGGGACGGTGTACGAGCCGTGTGCGCTGCCGAGGAACCCGGTGAAGGCATCGCTGACCTGACGGTGCGCCTCCAGGTCCGTCGCGGCGTCCGGCCACCAGGGGTGCGTCGGCCGGTACGGCAGACCCTCGGGGCCATAGCCGAGGATGTCGGCGAAGGCCGTGTTGATCTCGACCACGGCCCCGGACTCGTCACAGACGAAGAACGCCTCCTGGAGGGAGTCGATGAGCGCGCTGCGCCAGCGGGCGTGATGGGTACGCAGGCGGGCGAGTTCGACATTGGCGCGGACCCGGGCCAGGAACTCGGCCGCGGCGAAGGGCTTGACCAGGTAGTCGTCGGCACCGGCCTCCAGTCCCTCGATGGACGCCTCCTGCCCGGCCCTGGCGGACAGCAGCAGCACGGGCACCGACGCCGTGCGCCGGTCACCACGCAGCCTCGACACCAGTTCCAGCCCGTTCAGCCGGGGCATCATCACATCGCTGACCACGAGATCCGGGGCTTCCCGGCGAACGGCCCGCAGGGCTTCCGCCCCGTCGGTGACCGCGGTGACTTCGTAGCCCGCCCCGGCGAGGATGCGGGTGAGGTACTCCCGCATATCGGCATTGTCGTCGGCCACCAGCACCCGGGCCCGGGCGTCACTCGCGCCCCGCGCCGTCACCTCGGTCTCGGCGCGCACCACGGCGTCGCCCGGCCCGCCGTCGCCGGGCAGCCAGCGCATGGCCTCCACCACATACGGGTCGGCCGTGACGGAAGCCGCGGTGCTCCCCGCTTCCGTCACCACGGACTCGGCGGGCAGATGGGCGCTGCCGAAGGGCAGGCGGATGGTGAAGGCCGTCCCCACGCCCTCGCTGCTCTCGGCCGTGATCGAGCCGCCGTGCAGACCCACCAGCTCCTGCACCAGGGCCAGCCCGATGCCGCTGCCCTCGTTCGAGCGGGAGCGGGCGTTCTCGATGCGGTGGAAACGCTCGAACAGCCGGGGCACCTCCGCCTCCGGCACCCCGGTCCCGGTGTCGGCCACACAGACCACCGCGTGCCCGTCCGCCGCCCCCACGCTCACCCGGATCGAACCGTCGAAGGTGAATTTCAGGGCGTTGCTCAGCAGGTTGAGAACCGACTTCTCCCACATGCCGCGGTCGATGTACACCGGCTCGGCCAGCGGCGGGCAGTCCACGTCGAAGACGAGTCCGGCCTTCTCCACGGCCGAGCGGAAGACGCTCGCCAACTCGGCGGTGACCGCGGCCAGATCGACCGGTTCATAGCGGGCCTGCATGCGGCCGGCCTCGATGCGGGAGAAGTCCAGCAGCGTGTTGACCAGCTTGCCCAGCCGCAGCCCATTGCGGTGGATGACGTCCAGTTGCTGCCGCACCTCGTCGTCCGGGTCGGCGAACCGGTTGCGCAGCTCCTCCAGAGGTCCGGTGATCAGGGTGAGCGGGGTACGGAACTCATGGCTGATGTTGGAGAAGAAGGCGGTCTTGGCGCGGTCCAGCTCGGCCAGTTCCTCGGCCCTCCGCTGCTGCGCCTCATAGCTGCGTGCACTGCCGATCCCCGAGGCGATGTGTCCCGCCGTCAGCTCGACGAATCCGCGGTAACCGTCGTCCAGCAGCCGGTAGCGGTTGAGGGCCGCCACGAGGAAACCGTAGGGCACACTGCCCTGCTGCAGCAGCGGGACCACGAGTGCCCGCACGGGTGGTTCGGACCAGTCGCCGCAGGGCAGCCCGGCGAAGTCCGCCCCGTCGAGCGGGACGACGACCGCCTCCCCGCCGGCCGGGACCGCGGCGGGCCACAACGCGCCGGGGTCGTCCGCCGACAGGACGGCCGGGGCGGCCCGGTGTCCCGGTTCGATGCCGGTCGCGCCGGTGAGCCGAGCGGTTCTCCCGTCGAACAGATAGGTAAGGGTGAAGGGCAGATCCTTCCGGTTCCGGTCCAGCTGCCGGTCGGCGAAGGCCAGAACCTCCTGTTCGGTACGGATCACGCTCGGGTCGGAACCGAGATCGCGGAGCGTGGCCATCCGCCGCTCGCCGATGACCCGTTCGGTCTCCTCGCTGACCACGCACAGCATGCCCACGATGTCACCGGCATCGTCCCGGAGCGGGCTGTAGGAGAACGTGTGGTACGTCTCCTCGGTGTAGCCGGAACGCTCCAGGAACAGCAGCAGGCCCTCGTCCCAGGTGGCCCGGCCGGTGCTGAGGACGGTCCGGATGCGCGGGCCGATGTCGTCCCAGATCTCCGACCACACCTCGCGCGCCGGACGGCCCAGTGCCCAGGGGTACTTCCGGCCCAGTGTGTCCCGCCGGTAGGCGGCGTTGCAGAAGAAGGTCAGCTCCTCGCCCCAGGCCATCCACATGGGGAATCTGGAGGAGAGCAGAATGCTGACGGCGGTGTGCAGGCTCTGCGGCCAGCCCTCCGGCGGGCCGAGCGGGGTGGCCGGCCAGTCCACGGCGAGGAGATCCGCGCCGACCTCGGGATCGCCGGTGAACAGCCCGCCCGGGGAGGCCGATGGCGCCCCGCGCCCGGCCTCGTTCGCACACGACATGCGCCACCTCCCCGATTGGTGCCTGCCCACCGCCCCGGGCCCCGGATCTCCCAGCCCGCGATGCCCGGCGTACCCACTGGCCTGACCCTCGAACCGCCGAAGCCCTGCGTTCCGCCGTACCGGCAATCGCCGTCCCACACGATAGTCGAGCCGTTCATGAACCGGGATGAACTACCGCTGGGTGCCAATACCGTTGGAACTCGCCGGAACACCGCGACGGTGACATCCCACCGGTGACACCCAGGCGTGCGCCCCGCTTCCGCCGCTCCCGCGGCGGGCGCCCGTTGCGGCGGGGCGGGCTCCCCCGCTCAGTTGGTGCTGAGCATGGCCTCGCGCAGGCCGGCCAGCAGCCGGCTGATCAGCCGGGAGACATGCATCTGGGAGACGCCCAGGCGCTCGGCGATCTGGGCCTGGGAGAGTTCCTCGACAAATCGCCAGTGAATGATCCGGCGGTCCCGTTCGCCGAGTTGGGCGATCAGCGGGGCCAGCGCGTGGAAGTCCTCCACCAGGCCGAGGGCGGCATCCTCGTCCCCGATGAAATCCGCCAGCGCGGCCTCTCCGTCCTTACTGCTGCTGAGCTCCGCGTCCAGGGAAGCCGACTGGTAGCCGTTGGAGGCCAACTGGGCCTCCACCACCTCCTCCTCGGGCAGGCTCATCAACTCGGCCAGCTCCGCGGTCGTCGGCATACGGCCCAGCCGGCTGCTCAACTCCTCCTTGGCACGGGCCAGTTGCACCCGCGCCTCCTGCAGCCGCCGGGGCACATGGACCGCCCACGAGGTGTCCCGGAAGAACCGCTTGATCTCTCCCACGATGTACGGCACGGCCAGGGTGGTGAACTCGACCTCGCGGGACAGCTCGAACCGGTCGATGGCCTTGATCATGCCGATCATGCCGACCTGGACGATGTCCTCCATCTCCTCGGGGCCCCGGCTGCGGAACCGGCCGGCGGCGAACCGGACCAGGGACATATTCATCTCGATCAGTGTGTTCCGCACATACTGGTACTCCGGCGTCCCTTCCTCCAGCACCGCCAACTGACCGAAGAAGACCTTGGACAGCTCCCGGGCGTCCTTCGGCGCGATCCGGGACGGATCCGCGATCTCCGGAACGTCCGCCATCCGCTCAGCGGCCCGCGCGGTCATCGTCGCCATCATGCGCCCCTCAAATCAGTCAGCCTTGCCCGGGCGCCGGTTTCACCGGCGCAGGCGTCTGCCTACCCCGTCCGCCCGCACGCATTCCCGGTTGCGCGGCCCGGCCCACGGGTCGCGTCACACCTGGAAGCGATCCGGGTCGGCGGCCTTCCAGTCCGCCGCCCGGGCCGCGGGCGGCTCGGCGAGCAACTGCCCGGGCTCCAGCCACTCGTACCGCTCCGCGTAGGACCGGTCGGTGGTGGGACCGACCCGCCGGCGGAGCATATGCGGGCGCAACTGCGCGGGATCGGTGACCCCCATGGAGGCCATGATCTGCAACGCACCGGCCACGGTGGCTTCCTGGAAGCGCCGCACGCGCGGCGTCTTGTCCCGGACGTCCAGCGCGCGGGCGCGCCAGGGGTCCTGGGTGGCGGCACCGGTGGGACAGGTATTGGTAGGGCATCGCTGGGCCTGGATGCAGCCCACCGCGAACATCATCGCCCGCGCGGAGTTGCCGTAGTCGGCGCCCCGCACCAGGCGTTTGACCAGGTCGCTACCGGTTGCGATCTTTCCGCTGGCCCCGATCCTGACCCTCACTCGGCACCGTGCTCACCCGCCACCGGCCCGGTGCCGGGCGGCGGCCGCCGGACCGGGGAACGGCCACCGGCCCGGCGCGCTCACCCCCGGCGCGCTCACTGCTTGCGGTGTTCGGCCCGTTTCGGGGGCTGTGGCCGCCCGGGCTGGATGCGCGAGCGTGCGTCTTCGGGCGACAGGAACCGGGCCCAGCGCTCGGGGAATTCGGGGGTTACTGGTGGCGTTTGCGGGCGCGGCGGAGTTCCGCTCGCAAGCGCGCGTCCGCGCGGGCGGCCAGGCGGCGGTTCTCACGGAGCAGCTTGCGGTAGCTGTCCAGGCGGCGTTCGGCGAGGGCGCCGTCGGACACCGCCGCCCGTACCGCGCACCCGGGCTCGCTCTCGTGCGCGCAGTCGTGGAAGCGGCAGCCGGCGGCGAGTTCCTCGATCTCGGCAAAGGTGCGGGTGACGCCGGAGTGGGCGTCCCACAGCCCCACGCCGCGCAGGCCGGGAGTGTCGATAAGCACTCCCCCGCCCGGCATCAGCAGCAGGTTGCGGGTGGTCGTGGTGTGGCGGCCCTTGCCGTCCCGGTCCCGGATCGCCTGTACCTGCTGGGCCTCGGCACCGGCCAGCGCATTGGCCAGGGTGGACTTGCCGGCGCCGGAGACGCCCAGCAGGGCGCAGGTGCCGCCGGCGAGCACGGCGGCGAGCTCTCCGATGCCACTGCCGGTCTCGGCGCTGACCGCGAGGACCCGGGCGCCCGGCGCCACGGCCCGGGTGTCGGCCAGCAGATGCTCCAGCACCTGGGGCCCCACCAGGTCCGCCTTGGTCAGCACCAGGACCGGTTCCGCGCCGGACTCCCAGGCCAGGGCGAGAAAGCGCTCGGTGCGGCCAAGGTCGAGGTCGGCGCTGAGCGGTACCGCGATCAGCGCCCGGTCCACATTGGCGGCCAGCACCTGGCCCTCGGAGCGCTTGGAGGAGGTGGAGCGGACGAAGGCGGTCCGCCGTGGCAGCAGGGCCCGGATCTGGAGCTCGGCCAGGTCCACGGCCGCCCAGTCGCCGGTGCACATGATGTTCAGCGGGTCGCCGGTGGTGACATGGGCGGTGCCGGCCTGGAGGGTGCGTGGCCGCGGGCCGTCGGCGACGACCACATCGCAGCGGCCGCGGTCCACCCGGACGATGCGGCCGGGGGACACGGAGGGCGCGGCGTGGGTCGCGAAGCGGTCAGCGAAGTATGCGTCCCAGCCGTAGGGGGTGAGCGGATGCGGCTCGGTGATCACTGTGATCCTTCAGGAGGGAGGGTGAGAGTTGCTGCTTGTGAATGCGGGCGGCGCCCGTGGTAACGGCAGTCATCCCGTTCTCACCTCCTGTGGTGGTGTGCGTGCGAGCGCGACTCTAGGCGCGGGCGGCGGCGGCCCGCGACCGGTTTTCCCGGCGCGGGCCACCGCCGCCCAGCCTGCTCACCGCTTGCGGTGTTTGGCCCGTTTCGGCGGCTGTGGCCGCTCGGGCTGGATGCGCGAGCGTACGTCCTCGGGGGGCAGGAACTGGGCCCAGCGCTCGGGGAATTCGGAGGGCGGCTCGCGGTCCGCGGGGTCGTCCTCCAGCTCATGGACCAGGGCCAGCGCGGCCCGTTCCGCCGCGGCCTGGGCGGCGACCGCCTCCTTGCGCCGGTCCACCTCGGCGCGGGCGGCGGCGGTGGCCACCGAGGGCCACACCCGGTCGATCGCGGCATTGACCGCCGCCCCCACCAGCACCGCGAAGGCGGAGACCCCGATCCACAGCAGCACCGCGATGGGCGCGGCCAGCGAGCCGTAGATGGTGGGTCCCTCGATGGTGTGAGTGAGGTAGACGCGCAGCAGGAAGGAGCCCAGCACCCACATCCCCAGCGCCACCCAGGCCCCGGGAATGTCCTCCTGCCAGGGCGAACGGACCGGCACCGAGACGTGGTAGAGGGTGGTCAGAAAGGCGATGGACAGCCCGATGACCACCGGCCAGTACAGCACCCACATCACATTGGCGCTCCAGGGCACCATGGTCACCGCCGTCTCGGGCCCGGCCACCAGCAGTGGCAGCACCAGGGAGCCGATGAGCAGGGCCACCATGTAGAGCAGGAAGGCCAGCAGCCGGGTGCGTACGATGCCGCGCTTGCCCTCCAGCCCGTACATGATGGTGATGGTCTCCACAAAGACATTGACCGCCCGGGAGCCGGACCACAGGGCGATCACAAAGCCCAGCGAGACGATGTCCAGCCGCCGGCTGCCCTTCTCCACATCGTTGAGCAGCGGCTGGGTGATCTCGGTGACGCCCTTCTGGGAGAGCACCGCCGTGGACGCCTTGATGATGTTCTGCTGGAGGCCGGTGATGGTGTGGGTGCCGAACCAGTCGTCGAGGTAGCCGAGCAGGCCGACCAGGGCCAGCAGCAGTGGCGGCAGTGACAGCAGGGTGAAGAAGGCGGCCTCGGCGGCGAGTCCGGTGACCCGGTACTCCATGCATGAGTTGACCGTGTCCTTGAGCAGGAGCCAAGCCAGCCTGCGTTTGGAGACATTTCGGTACAGGGCGCGTGCCCTGTGGAGCCTGCCGGTGCCTTGACCGGGTGGTTCGTTTGCTGCCTGCACGGCCTAACCGTATCCGCCGCCAAGGGGTCGGTTCATCCGGCGGCCCGCAGGCCAGGCGGCCGGCCGGGGCCGGTGGGGGAGGTTCCGGGCGGCGCCGGGAAACCGCGTGATTGGGTGAGGATCATGAGTAACAGGACCATTGCCGTGACCACATGGTCGTTGCAGATGACCTCGCCGGAAGAGTTCACCCCGGCCGCCGGGCCCGGTGCCCCGGACGGGGTCACCATCGCCCGGGCCGAGGTGCCCGCACCGGAGTTCAGCCGGTTTCTCTACACCGCCGTGGGCGGCGATCTGCACTGGACGGACCGGCTGCCGTGGACATACACGCGCTGGCAGGAGTTCCTGCGGCGGCCGGGGGTGGAGACCTGGGTGCTCCATGAGCACGGCACCCCGGCCGGCTATATCGAGTTGGAGGCCCAGCCCGAAGCGACGGTGGAAATCACCTACTTCGGGCTGCTGCCCGCCTTCCGCGGCCGCCGTCTCGGGGGCCTGCTGCTGTCCTTCGGCACCGCCCGGGCCTGGGATCTGGCCGAGCGCTGGCCGGAGTTGGCACCCACCCGCCGGGTCTGGGTGCACACCTGCAGCAAGGACGGCCCGCACGCCCTGGCCAACTATGAGCGGCGCGGCTTCAAGGTCTTCGACATCAGGACCGAGGACGAGCCCCAGGCGCCCACCCCCGGCCCATGGCCGGGCGCCTTCCAGGGCTCCGCCGGGTAGCGGGACCGGTAAGCCGTCTCATATTGCAAAACTTAGTCGTTCACCATACGGACAACTGTGGACTGGCCGGAGCACCCCATGCCACGCTTCGGTCATGTCCCGAGCTGGAGTTGCCTTGGTGAGTCGGCGTCACGTCGATCTCGTCCGCGTGTCCAGCGCCATCTGTCCGGCGCGCTGACAGCCTCAGCCCCGCCGTTCCCGCCCGCCGTCCCCATCGCCGTGGACCGGCGGCCCTTCCCCGCGCCTCGCCTCGCCCCGGCCTTCCGCGCCCGGCAGCGCATTTGGCATATCCGCAGGTCATCCATGGGGTGACCTTGCATGGCCGCGCGCTGCCCCAAGGCCCTTGACCGGACCCGAAGAAGGACCAGATCGCCATGGCTGCCACCGCCGATTCCCCCACCGCCCGGCCCGGGCGCAAGACCGGCCGCCATCGTGGCGAAGGCCAGTGGGCCGTTGGCCACTTCACCCCGCTGAACTCCAATGAGCAGATCAAGAAGGACGATGACGGTCTCAATGTGCGGACACGCATTGAGACGGTCTATGCCAAGGCGGGCTTCCACTCCATCGACCCCAGCGATCTGCGCGGCCGGATGCGCTGGTGGGGGCTGTACACCCAGCGCAAGCCGGGCATCGACGGCGGCAAGACCGCGGTGCTGGCCCCCGAGGAGCTGGACGACGAGTTCTTTATGCTCCGGGTGCGCATCGACGGCGGCCGGCTGACCACCGAGCAGCTGAGGGTGATCGGCGAGGTCTCCCAGGAGTTCGCCCGCGGCACCGCGGACATCACCGACCGGCAGAACATCCAGTACCACTGGATCCGGATCGAGGATGTGCCGGAGATCTGGCGGCGGCTGGAGGCGGTGGGCCTGTCCACCACGGAAGCCTGCGGTGACACTCCCCGGGTGATCCTGGGGTCCCCGGTGGCCGGGATAGCCGAGGACGAGATCATCGACGGCACCCCCGCCATCGAGGAGATCCACCGCCGCTTTATCGGCAACCCCCAATTCTCCAACCTGCCCCGCAAGTTCAAGACCGCCATCTCGGGCTCACCGCTGCTGGACGTGGCCCATGAGATCAATGACGTGGCCTTTGTCGGCGTACGCCACCCCGAGCTCGGCCCCGGCTTCGACCTCTGGGCCGGCGGCGGGCTGTCCACCAACCCCAGGCTCGGGGTGCGGCTGGGCGCCTGGGTCCCGCTGTCCGAGGTGCCGGATGTGTTCGCCGGGGTCATCGGGATCTTCCGCGACTACGGCTACCGGCGGCTGCGCAACCGCGCCCGGCTGAAGTTCCTGGTCGCCGACTGGGGCGCGGAGAAGTTCCGCCGGGTGCTCGAGCAGGAGTACCTGGGCCGCGCCCTGGCGGACGGGCCGCCGCCCGGACAGCCGGTGGAGCGCTGGCGGGACCATGTGGGCGTCCACCGCCAGCGCGACGGCCGCTACTACATCGGCTTCGCGCCCCGGGTGGGCCGGGTGGACGGCGCCACCCTGACCAAGGTCGCCGAACTGGCCGCCGCCCATGGCTCCGGCCGCCTGCGCACCACCGCCGAGCAGAAGATGATCGTGCTCGATGTGGCCGAGGAGCAGGTGGACTCCCTGGTGGCCGGGCTGGAGGCACTGGACCTGCGGGTCAGCCCCTCCCCCTTCCGGCGCGGCACCATGGCCTGCACCGGCATCGAGTTCTGCAAGCTGGCCATTGTGGAGACCAAGGCGCGCGGCGCCTCGCTCATCGACGAACTGGAGCGCCGCCTGCCGGAGTTCGACGAGCCCCTCACCATCAATGTCAACGGCTGCCCCAACGCCTGCGCCCGTATCCAGGTGGCGGACATCGGTCTCAAGGGCCAGCTGGTCCTGGACAAGCACGGCAACCAGGTCGAGGGCTACCAGGTGCACCTGGGCGGTGCGCTGGGCCTGACCCCCGGCTTCGGCCGCAAGGTCCGTGGCCTGAAGGTCACTTCGGCCGGGCTGCCGGACTATCTGGAACGCCTGCTGCGGCGCTACCTCCAACAGCGCCTGGACGGCGAGCGGTTCGCCGCCTGGGCGGCCCGCGCGGACGAGGGGGATCTCCAGTGAGCGAGCGCGCCGCCCCCTTCTACTGCCCCTACTGCGGGGACGAGGACCTGCGCCCCGGCGAACAGGGCCATGGCGCCTGGGAATGCGCCGCCTGCAACCGGGCCTTCCGGCTCTCCTTCCTCGGCCTGCTCGCCCGCACCACACCCCAGGAGCCGCCGCGATGAACGCACTTGAGCAACTGGCCGTCCGGGCGGGCCGCGAACTGGAGGACGCCCCCGCGCCGGACATCCTGCGCTGGGCCGCCGACACCTTCGGCTCCCGCTTCTGTGTCACCTCCTCCATGGAGGACGCCGTGGTCGCCCATCTCGCCTCCCGGGTCCGCCCCGGCGTGGACGTGGTGTTCCTGGACACCGGCTACCACTTCCCCGAGACCATCGGCACCCGCGACGCCGTGGCGGCCGTGCTGGACGTACGGGTGATCACCCTCACCCCGCGCCAGACCGTCGCCGAACAGGACGCCGCCCATGGCCCCCGGCTGCACGACCGCGACCCCGACCTGTGCTGCGCCCTGCGCAAGGTCCGTCCGCTCCAGGAGGGGCTGGCCGGTTACGACGCCTGGGCCACCGGGCTGCGCCGCGATGAGTCCCCCACCCGCGCCCACACCCCCGTGGTCGGCTGGGACGCCCGGCGCGGCAAGGTCAAGGTCGCGCCGATCGCCCGCTGGACCCAGGACCAGGTGGACGCCTATATCGCCGAGCACCAGGTGCTCGTCAACCCGCTGCTGATGGACGGCTATTCGTCCATCGGCTGCGCCCCCTGCACCCGCCGTACCACGGCCGGCGAGGACCCCCGGGCCGGCCGCTGGGCGGGCCGGGGCAAGACCGAATGCGGCCTGCACGGATGACCGCCCGAACCCGTATGACCACCCAACCCCGGTTGACCGCCCGAACCCTGGGAGTAGCCCGATGACTGGTGCCACGGTGTGGCTCACCGGCCTGCCGAGCGCGGGCAAGACAACAATCGCCCGCGCCCTGGCGGACCGGCTGCGCGCCGAGGGGCGCCCGGTGGAGGTGCTGGACGGCGACGAGATCCGCGAATTCCTCTCCGCCGGCCTGGGCTTCACCCGCGCCGACCGCGACACCAATGTGCAACGCATCGGATTTGTCGCCCAGTTGCTCGCCGCGCATGGCGTGACCGTCCTGGTGCCGGTGATCGCCCCCTACGCCGACTCCCGGGAGGCCGTCCGCAAGCGCCATCAGCAGCGCGACACCGGATTTCTGGAGGTGCATGTGGCCACCCCCGTGGAAGTCTGCTCGGTACGCGACGTCAAGGGCCTCTACGCCCGCCAGGCCGCGGGCGAGATATCCGGCCTGACCGGAGTGGACGACCCCTATGAGGAACCGGCCGCACCCGATCTGCGGATCGCCGCCCATCAGCAGTCCGTGGCGCAGTCGGCCGAGGCCGTCTACCGGCTCCTGGCCGGCCGGGGGGTGCTGGACCGGTGAACGAGGCCCCGTACACCCTCTCCCACCTGGACGCCCTGGAATCCGAGGCGGTGCATGTCTTCCGCGAGGTGGCGGGGGAACTGGAGCGCCCGGTGCTGCTGTTCTCCGGCGGCAAGGACTCCATCGTCATGCTCCACCTGGCCCGTAAGGCATTCGCCCCGGCCGCCCTGCCCTTCCCGCTGCTGCATGTGGACACCGGGCACAACTTCCCCGAGGTGCTGGGCTACCGGGACCGCACCGTGCTGGAGTACGGGCTGCGCCTGCATATCGCCTCCGTCCAGGAGTTCATCGACGACGGCCGGCTGCGCGAACGGCCCGACGGCACCCGCAACCCCTTGCAGACCCTGCCGCTGCTGGACGCCATCGAACGCCACCGCTTCGACGCGGTCTTCGGCGGCGGCCGCCGGGACGAGGAGAAGGCCCGCGCCAAGGAGCGGGTGTTCTCGCTGCGCGATGAGTTCGGCGCCTGGGACCCCCGCCGCCAGCGCCCGGAGCTGTGGCAGCTGTACAACGGCCGCCATGCGCCCGGCGAACATGTCCGGGTCTTCCCCCTGTCCAACTGGACCGAGCTGGATGTCTGGCAGTACATCGCCCGGGAGAAGATCGAACTGCCCGCGATCTACTTCGCCCATGAGCGCGAGGTCTTCGCCCGCGACGGCATGTGGCTGGCCCCCGGCGCCTGGGGCGGCCCCCGCGAACACGAGCCGCTGCAACGGCGGATGGTGCGCTACCGCACCGTCGGCGATATGTCCTGCACCGGAGCGGTGGACTCCGAGGCGGCCACCGTGGAGCAGGTGATCGCCGAGATCGCCGCCTCCCGGCTCACCGAACGGGGCGCGACCAGGGCCGACGACAAGCTGTCCGAGGCCGCCATGGAGGACCGCAAGCGCGAAGGGTACTTCTGACCATGAGCACCATCAGCTCCGCGAACACCATGAGCACCACCACGACCGCCACCTCGCTGCTGCGCTTCGCCACCGCCGGTTCCGTGGACGACGGCAAGTCCACCCTGGTCGGCCGGCTGCTCCATGACTCCAAGTCGCTGCTCGCCGACCAGCTGGAGGCCGTGGAGCACGCCTCCCGCGACCGTGGCCATGACGCCCCCGACCTGGCCCTGCTCACCGACGGGCTGCGCGCCGAACGCGAACAGGGCATCACCATCGACGTGGCCTACCGCTACTTCGCCACCGCACACCGCCGCTTCATCCTGGCCGACACCCCCGGGCATGTGCAGTACACCCGCAATATGGTCACCGGCGCCTCCACCGCCGAACTGGCCGTGGTCCTCCTCGACGCCCGCAACGGCATCGTGGAACAGACCCGCCGGCATGCCGCGGTCGCCGCCCTGCTGCGCGTCCCCCATCTCGTCCTGGCCGTCAACAAGATGGACCTCGTCGGCTATGCGGAGGAGGTGTTCGCCCCGCTCGCCGAGGAGTTCACCCGCTATGCCACCTCGCTGGGCGTCCCCGAGGTCACCGCCATCCCGGTCTCCGCGCTCGCCGGGGACAATGTGGTCACCCCGTCCGCGCATATGGACTGGTACGGCGGCCCCACGGTGCTGGAGCACCTGGAGAACGTACCCGTGGCCGTGGACCCCACCGGCGACCCGGCCCGCTTCCCCGTCCAGTACGTCATCCGGCCCCGTACCGCCGACCACCCCGACTACCGTGGCTACGCGGGCCAGTTGGCCTCCGGAGTGCTGCGTACCGGAGACCGGGTGCGGGTGCTGCCCTCCGGCCGTACCAGCACCATCGCCGCCATCGACGCCCTGGGCGAGCCGGTACGGACCGCCTGGGCGCCCCAGTCGGTCACCCTCCGCCTCACCGACGACCTGGACATCTCACGCGGTGACCTGATCGCCCCCGCCGAGGACGCGCCCACCCCCACCCAGGACGTCCGGGCCACCGTCTGCCATCTGGCCGACCGGCCGCTGCGGGCCGGCGACCGGGTGCTGCTCAAGCACACCACCCGCACCGTCAAGGCCATCGTCAAGGCCCTGCCCTCCCGGCTCGACCTCGCCGGCCTCGCCCAACTCCCGGTCGGCGACGGGCTCCAGGCCAATGACATCGGCCAAGTGCTGCTGCGCACCGCCGAACCGCTGGCCCTGGACGACTACCGCGACAACCGCCGCACCGGCTCCTTTCTGCTGATCGACCCCGCCGATGGCACCACCCTCACCGCGGGCATGGCGGGCACGGCCTTCGGCTCCGGCGCGGCCGGGCGGCCGGACACGGACCACGGCTGGGACTTCTGATATGCGCCGGACCTCCCTGCGCGCCGCCGCCCTCACCGCCCTGCTGCTGACGGGGCCAACGGCCTGCGGCTACGGCTCCCAGAAGGACACCGGCAAGGCCGCCGTGGTGGCCCATGGCACCAAGCTCTCCGCCGCCACGGTGCGCATCGGCTACTTCCCCAACCTCACCCACGCCACCGCGCTGGTCGGCGACCAACAGGGCATCATCCAGCGGGAACTGGGCGGCACCGTCCTGAAGTCCAGCACCTTCAACGCCGGGCCCGCCGAGATCGAGGCGCTCAACGCCGGATCCATCGACATCGGCTGGATCGGCCCCTCCCCCGCCATCAATGGCTACACCAAGTCCAAGGGCGAGAGCCTGCGGATCGTCTCCGGCTCGGCCTCCGGCGGCGTCAAGCTGGTGGTGGACCCCAAGAGGATCCACTCCCTGGACGAGGTGAAGGGCAAACGGATCGCCACCCCGCAGAAGGGCAACACCCAGGACGTGGCCTTCCTCAACTGGCTGGCCCAGCGCGGCTGGCGGACCGATCCCCAGTCCGGCAAGGGTGAGGTCTCCGTCCTCCGCATCGACAACAAAATCACCCCCGACGCGTTTAAGTCCCACTCGGTGGACGGCGCCTGGGTGCCCGAACCCACCGCTGCCAAGCTGGTGGCCGAGGGCGGCAAGGTGCTGCTGGACGAGTCCGCGCTATGGCCGGACGGCAAGTTCGTGATCACCAATGTGGTGGTGTCCCGGAAGTTCCTGGCCGCCCACCCCGATGTGGTGGAGGCCGTACTGCGTGGCTCGGTGAAGACCAACGCCTGGATCAGGGCCAACCCCGGCCCGGCCGAAAACGCCGCCAACACCGCCCTCGAGCGGCTCACCGGCAAGGCCCTGCCCCCCGAAGTCCTCGATCCCGCCTGGCGGAGCATCCAGGTCACCGATGACCCGCTGGCCGCCACCCTGGACACCGAGGCGGCCCACGCGGTCGCCGCGGGGCTGCTGGACAAGCCCGATCTCTCCGGTATCTATGACCTCACCCTGCTCAACAAGGTGCTCAAGTCCCAGGGCAGGACGCCGGTTTCCGCCGCGAAGCTCGGCAGGCAGTGATGGCAGCAGTGCTGGCGCTCCCCTTCAGGAGGTTCCGGATGCCCCCGACGACCACCACTGACCGGCACGAGCGGACGGCCGTGGCGTCCGGCCTCCCGGCCGCCGTCCGTATCGAGCACATCCACAAGAGCTTCGGCTCTGCGGGCTCCGGCCCCGCCCGCCCCGTACTGGAGGACATCAACCTCCGGATCCGGCCGGGAGAGTTCGTCTGCCTGCTCGGCGCCTCCGGCTGCGGCAAGTCCACCCTGCTCGGCCTGGTGGCCGGGCTGGACCGGCCCACCAGCGGCCGGATCGAGCTGGGCGGCACCCGCCCGGCGCTGATGTTCCAGGAACACGCCCTGTTCCCCTGGCTGAGCGCGGGCAAGAACATCGAACTCGCCCTGCGCCTGCGGGGCGTGCCCAGGCCGGACCGCCGGCCGGAGGCCGAGCGGCTGCTGGAGCTGGTACGGCTCGGCGGGGCGTACCGCAAGCGCGTCCATGAGCTCTCCGGCGGTATGCGTCAGCGCGTCGCCCTCGCCCGCGCCCTGGCCCAGGACAGCCAACTCCTGCTGATGGACGAGCCCTTCGCCGCCCTGGATGCCATCACCCGCGATGTCCTGCACGAGGAACTGACCCGCGTCTGGTCCCGTACCTCCCTCTCCGTCCTCTTTGTCACCCATAACGTGCGCGAGGCGGTACGGCTGGGGCAGCGGGTGGTGCTGCTCTCCTCCCGGCCCGGCCGGGTGGCCCGGGAGTGGACGGTGGACATCCCGCAGCCGCGCCGCATCGAGGACCCGGCGGTCGCCGACCTGTCCGTGGAGATCACCGAGGAACTGCGGAGGGAGATCCGCCGCCATGGCAAGCACTGAGGCCGCCGGGCAGGATGCGGCCGAGCGGGATGCGGCTGCCCCGGACGCCGCTGTCCCTGGTATCCCAGCCCCGGGCACCGCCGGGCCGGATGCGGCCGCCCCGGACGCGCCCGCGCCGCACACCACCGCCCCGAACGCGACCGTCCCGAACACAACCGGGCCAAACCCGACTGGGTCAAACCCGACCGAACCGGACTCCGCCGGGGACATCGCGGGCCTGGAGGCCGGGCTGGACGCGCTCGACAGCGCCCCGCCCCCACGCACCCCCCTCCGCCGCCTCCTCCTCCACAAGGCGCTGCCCCCCATCACCGCCGTCGCCCTCATCCTGGCCGTCTGGAAGCTCCTGGTCCTGGCCCGGATCACCGACGACTACAAGCTCCCCGACCCCACCGCGGTCTGGCACAGCCTGCGCCAACTCTGGCTCAACGGGACCCTGTTCGACATCATCTGGACCAGCGTCTCCCGTGGCCTGCTGGGCTTTCTGGCCGCCCTGGCCATCGGCACCCCGCTGGGCCTGCTGGTGGCCCGCGTCCCCGTCATCCGCGCCGCCCTCGGCCCCATCCTCTCCGGCCTGCAATCCCTCCCCTCGGTGGCCTGGGTCCCCGCCGCCGTCATCTGGCTGGGCATCACCGACTCCGCCATGTACGCGGTGATCCTGCTGGGCGCGGTGCCCTCCATCGCCAATGGCCTGGTCTCCGGCATCGACCAGGTGCCCCCGCTCTATCTGCGGGCCGGCCACACCCTGGGCGCCACCGGCCTGCGCGGCACCCGGCATATCCTCCTCCCCGCCGCCCTGCCCGGCTATCTGGCCGGCCTCAAACAGGGCTGGGCCTTCTCCTGGCGCTCCCTGATGGCCGCCGAACTCATTGCCTCCTCCCCCGACTTGGGCCTGGGGCTGGGCCAATACCTGGAAAACGCCCGCACCGACTCCGATATGCCGGGCGTACTCCTCGGCATCATCCTCATCCTGCTCATCGGCATCGCCATCGACCTGCTGATCTTCACCCCGCTGGAACGCCGGGTGCTGCGCACCCGGGGCCTGGCCTCATGACCCCCCTGCTGCTGATCGCCCACGGCAGCCGCGACCCCCGCCACGCCGCCACCATGACCGCCCTGCGCAGAGCCATCGCGGCCCGCCGCCCCGACACCCAAGTGGACCTCGCCTTCCTGGACTTCAGCCCGCCCAGCGTCCCCCGCGCCCTGGGCCGCCTGGCCGCCACCGGCACCCGCGAAGTGGTCGCCCTCCCCCTCCTGCTCACCCACGCCTTCCACGCCAAGGCCGACCTCCCCGCCGTCCTCCGCACGGCCACCGCCCACCTCCCCCGCCTGACCGTCCACCAGGCCCCCGTCCTGGGCCCCTCCCCCCTCCTCACCGCTGCCCTCGAACGGCGGCTCACCGAAGCCGGGCTGCACCCCGGCGACCGCCCCTCGACCGGCATTGTGCTGGCCTCGGCGGGCTCCTCCGACCCGGAGGCGATCGCGGTGATCGCAGCAATCGCGCGGGAGTGGCGGCACACCGGCTGGTGCGCCGTGCGACCCGCGTTCGCCTCCGCCTCCACCCCCCGCACCGAGGACGCGGTACGCACCCTGCGCGCCACGGGCGCCCGCCAAGTCGCCGTGGCCCCCTATGTCCTGGCCCCCGGCCGCCTCCCCGACCGCATCGCCGAGGGTGCCATGGCCGCCGGGGCAGATGTACTGGCCAACGTCCTGGGCCCGGCCCCCGAACTCGCCACCCTGGCCTGGCAGCGCTACGACCAAGCCGCACTCAGCGGCGGAAAACCTTTGCTCCACCAGGCCATTGGGCAACGGATTCCCGACTCCGAGCGCGAGTACGCGGCGGCGATTTAATGGGAGCGGTGGCCAATGACGCCCAATTACAGTGCGGGCATGGCCAATTACGTGCTTGTCGCGGGTGCCCGGCTGGGAGCGTGGGCGTGGGACGAGGTGGTGCCACGATTGCGGCCAGTCGTTCCTCTCGGCCTGGCCGGACGGCGGGGCGGTGGTGAGGGGCTCGATCGCGGAGCACGGAGGGTTCTGGCCGGTGGTGGGCGCGGCTCACTACGCGGGGCAGGGGCTCGGGGATGAGCAGATCGCTCGGATCGTGGCCGGATCGACACCGCATCCGGGTGCCACGCTGACCGAGCCCGCGGTGCTGGCGCGATCGCTCGGGGAGCTTCCGGGGACGTATGTGCTCTGCCTGCTCGCCGGCGCGGAGCCGGGTGAGGACGTGGCCAGGTTGCTCACCAGCAGGCAGTGGCGGCTGGTCGAGATGGACACCGGCCACTGGCCGATGTTCTCCCAACCGGGTGAATTGGCGGAGATGTTGTTGGCCGCGGCCGGGTGGTGAGGTGGTGTGCGCGTGCGGGTGCGGATGCCGCTATGAGCAGTCGTGGCGATAGGCGTACGGCCGGTCGGACGGTGCCGGTGCGAATTCGGGAAAGAGCGCGGCCATGTCCAGGGGCCGTGGTGACTCCTCGTCGATCGTCAGGATCGTCAGAACATCGGCACTGGGGAGAGAGTAAGTGGCCGGTCCGACAGGGACCGTGGCCGAGGTACGCCCGGCGCCGGATCGAACGCCGAGCCATCGATCCCTTATGCGGCCGGTGACCCGGACTATCCCGTTTCGTTCTCCTTGCGAAACCTGCCATCTGTCGTGAAGGAGAACACCCATGCGTCTGCGCACCGTGGTCGCCCCCTTGGCCGCCGCTCTGTCGATCGCCGCCGTCGCCCCCTGCGCGGCGGCGGCCGAGGCGCCCGCCGAGCGGCCGATCGTGCCGGAGGCCCTGGACTTCTCGGCGCACACCGATCTGCCGCGGACCGATCTGCTGAAGGCACCGGAGGCGAAGGCGCCGGAGGCGAAAGCACCGGAGGCCAAGGCTCCGGCGGCGCGGGGGCCGGTGGCGCCCGCGCCGGGGGTGAAGGCCCCGGAGAAGGCCGTTCAGGAGAAGTCCGGGCCGGAGGCGAACGCCTCGGAGGGCCAGGCCGTGCCGCAGCCCGCCGAGGGCGAGGAGGAGGAGCCGCAGCAGCGGAACGGGGCGCTGAGCCCGCTCACCAATGTGCTGGAGGGACTCCCGCTGCTGGGCGGCCTGTTCAGAGCTCAGCAGTAGCGGAGCCGGAACCCCGCAGGCGGTCGGCCTGTTCGCGGCCGACCGCCGACGTACGGACGAGATAGTCCCCGATGACCGCCAACTGCTCGTCCGTATAGCCCGTCAGGACGTCCCGGAACGCCGAGCCCGGGCCGTTCCAGGCCGCGCCGACCCGAGCCACCGCCCCTTCGGCCAGGACGACCAGGGTGCGCCGGCGGTCCTCCGGGTCGGCGCGGCGCTCGGCGAAGCCTGCCTTCTCCAGGCGGTCCACCAGGCGGGTGGCGGAGCCGGGCGTGAGGCCGGTGAGACGGGCGATCTCGCCGGTGCTCAGCGGGCCGTCCTCCATCTCCAGCAGGCTCAGGCACTGCAAATCCGTGGGATGCAGCCCCAGATGACAGGCCATGGCCTGGTTGAACAGGGTGTACACGGCATAGTGCCGCCGGCTCTCGTCATTGATTCGCTTCAGCAGCTCTGCCCGTTCCGGCACCGTTCGCCCTCCACGCTCTCGCGCCCCTCGACCATCGTCAGAGATATATCCCTTGCGTGACGTGATCTTTGCGCGACACAATCTCTTCGCGACGCACCATCCGCGTCATCGGGCAATTTTACGGAAGGCGAGCACATCACCATGACGACCCTGGTCACCGGAGCACGCGGACGCGTGGGACGTACGCTCATCGAGCTGCTGCACGCACGGGGGCTGCCGGTAAGGGCCGCCTCCAAGGCGCCGGAGGAACTGCAACTCCCCGCGGGCCTCGAGGCGGTGAGCTGTTCGCTGGCCGATCCCGGTACCTTCGCCGCCGCGCTGGAGGGTGTGCGGGCGGTGTTCCTCTATGCGGAGCCGGAGCATATCGACGCCTTTCTGGCGGCGGCCGCCAAGGCGGGGGTGGCGCATATCGTGCTGCTCTCCTCGTCCTCCGTGCTGGCGCCCCATGCCGCCGACCATCCCATCGCCGGGCCGCACTGGCGGGTGGAGCAGGCGCTGGCCGCCGCCTCGGTCACCTCGACCGTGCTGCGTCCCGGGCACTTCGCCACCAACGCACTGGGCTGGGCGCATGCCGTCCGCTCCGGTGGAGTGATCCGGCTGCCCTACCCCGAGGCACATGCCGACCCCATTCATGAGCGGGACCTCGCCGAGGCCGCGCTGGCCGTGCTCACCGAGCCGGACAAGGCGGGCGGGGCGCATGTCCTCACCGGGCCCGAGTCACTGACCTTCCGGGAGCAGGTGGAGCGGGTCGGGCGGGCGGCGGGACGGCCGGTCACGGTGCAGCGGGTGTCCCCGGAGGAGTGGAAGCGGGAGATGGCCCAGTACATACCCGGCCCGCTGGCCGACGCCCTGCTGGGGCTGTGGCGGGACAGTGACGGGCGGGAGCAGGAAATCACCGATGAGGTGCGGGAGTTGACGGGGCATCCGGCACGCTCGTTCGCGCAGTGGGCGCAGGACCATGCGGCGGACTTCGGCGGCTGAGACGGCGGATGGCCGGCCGTCGTGTCCCGTGGGGGTGGGACACGACGGCCGGCCAAGGGAATTCCCGGCTACCGGGCGGACCCGGTTACTTGGTGGTGATCCTCAGCAGCCTGTTGGGCGTGCCCGCACCCGGGTTGGAGATCTTGTCCGGGGTGGCGGCGGCGACCAGGGCCGACTCCACCTGGGCGGGGGTGGCGTCCTTGTGCTCGGCGAGGTAGATCGCGGCGGCGCCGGTCACATGCGGGGTGGCCATCGAGGTACCGGAGATGGTCTTGGTACCGGAGTCGCTGTCGTTCCAGTCGGAGGTGATGTCCGTACCGGGCGCGTAAAGGTCCACCACACTGCCGTAGTTGGAGTACTCGGCCTGCTGGTCGTCCTTGGTGCTGGCGGCGACGGTGATCGCCTCCTTCACCCGGGCCGGGGAACTCTCGCCCGCGTCGGTGGACTCATTGCCCGCCGCCACCGCGAAGGTGACACCCGAGGCGATGGCCTTGCTCACCGCCGCGTCCAGGGCCTCGTCCTTGCCGCCGCCAAGGCTCATATTGGCGACCGAGGGGCCCTTGTGGTTCTTGATGACCCAGTCGATTCCGGCGACCACCTGCTCGGTGGAGCCCTGGCCCTGGGCGTTGAGCACTCTGACGGCCACCACCTTGGCCTTCTTGGCGACACCATGGGCGCTTCCGGCGATGGTGCCCGCGACATGGGTGCCATGGCCATTGCCGTCGTCCGCGTTGTCGTTGTTGTCCACGGCGTTGAAGCCATAGGAGGCGCGGCCGCCGAAGTCCTTGTGGCTGATGCGGATACCGGTGTCGATGACGTAGGCGGTCACGCCCTCGCCCGCGCTGTCCGGGTAGTTGTACTTGCCGTCGCCCTTGGTCTCGGCCTGGTCGATGCGGTCAAGCCCCCAGGAGGGTGGGGCCTCCTGGGTGGCGTTGATGCTGAAGCGGTGGTTCTGGACGACCTTGGCCACGGCCGGGTCGGCGGCCAGCCGCTTGGCGTCGGCCCGGTCCAGGCCGCTGGCGGAGAAGCCGTGCACGGCCGAGTTGTAAGTGCGGTTGAGCTTGCCGCCATAGCGCTCGGCGAGGCTCTTGCTCTCGGCGGAGACGGAGCGGGCGGCGGGGCCGTCCTTCAGCATCACTATGTAACTGCCGTCGATGGCACCCTTGGTGTCCGCCTCATAGACGGTGCCTTCCTTGGACGGCGAGGCGTCGGCGGGCAGAGCCAGCAGAGTGGCTCCGGCGGTGACGGCCGTGGCGGCGGATATCGCCAGCATCAGCCGTCGGTTCTTGCCGGCGCGCTTGTGCGTTGCCATAACGAGGTTGCCTCCTCGTGCGGTTGTGTGGGGGGGTGCGCGGTGCGCAACAACACCCGGCACAGCGGAAGATCCGCCTCCGGGTGGTTCAGAACCCTTTCAGGATTGACACGCCCACTTCAACACCCATGGCCAGGTGTGACATACGCAACGCACTTGCGTATCCGTTAAACGCCTTTTAACCACGCCAAATTGGGCCCCTTGCGGCGGGACTCCCTCACATCTCGCTGAACGACGGCAATTCCGGCAACGGCCATCCGGATTCCGGTTTCCAGTTCAACCAACCTTCGAAATAGGCAGTTTGACGCTCCGACAGCAACGCGAGGGCGCGTTCACGGGCCGACTCGATACGGGTGTGCTCGGCGTCGTCGATGATGCCGAGCCGCCGCCCCTGGGCGTACTCGTCCTCGTCCTTCCAGGTGTGCGCGGACAGGTCCGGTTCCACGACCAGGTCCAGCAGCAGATCCCGGGTGTCGATGCCAAAGGCGGTACGGACAAAGGGAAGTTCGAAGTTGATGTACCAGTGGAGGGGGCGGTGGGCGGCGTCGAAGAAGAGGTGGACGCTGAAGTGCTCACCGGCTTCGAAGCGGCTGAGCACGGTGGTATTGCGCCACTGCCAGCGGCCCAGCTCCCAGGTGCCGGCGGCCAGATCGGCGAAGCCGCGGTCGCGGGCGGCTTCCTGGGCCGCCCGGTCGGCCATGTTCAGGGAGTCGATATAGGTGGTCGGGGCCAGCCCCTCCACGCCGGGCCAGTGGGCCAGGGTGAGGGTGCGGCCGGTGTCCGCCAGGACCCGGCGGGGGGCGGCCGTCCATACCCGGCCCTGGAAAATGTCCCGGCGGATGGCGGTTGCGCCCGGCTGAAAGCGGTGTGTGGTTTTGACCGTCATGACGGTCATTGTGTCGGGCCCCGCCGCTGCGACACCGGGTGCCCCGGTAGGGGCGCGGGGCGGTTGCATTTGCGGCTCCGCCGCGTGGGCGCGAGCAACCGGAGTCGGCCCGCAGCCGAACTTCAAGCCCCGGCACACCGCTCCTGTATACGTTTCCGTCTGCGGACCGCAGGTGGCTGGTCGCGCAGTTCCCCGCGCCCCTACCGGGGCACCCCGAATCCGCATCGTGCCGGTAAGAGAGACTTGACCGGACCGGCCCCAGGAAAGGGAGGCAATACGTGGCGGAAACGGCATTCACCGAGGCGAGGGCACGCGAACTGCTGGCGGCGGCAGGTGTGACCGGCCCCACAGCGGACCACGCGGAACTGCTGGCGCTGGGCGAGAACGCGGTGTTCACCGCCGGCGGCCTGGTGGCCAAGGTGGGCCGGGACCCCTCCCTGCTGGACCGGGCCCGCCGCGAGGTCCACGTCTCCTCCTGGCTGGCGGAGAGCGGAGTTCCGGCGGTACGGGCCGCGGAGCGCGAGGTGCTGGTGGCCGACGGGCACCCGGTCACCCTCTGGCACCGGCTCCCCGATCCCGTGCGTCCCGCCGAACCCGCCGATCTGGCCGGGCTGCTGTGCCTGGTGCACGCCCTGCCCGAACCGGACTTCGCGCTGCCGGCCCGGGATCTGCTCGGCGGGGTGGAGCGCTGGCTGAGGCTCGCCGGAGCCGCCATCGATCCGGCCGACGCGGAGTATCTGCGCGAGCGCCGGGACGCCTTCCAGGCCGCGGCCGCCGAGCTGGTGCCCGCCCTGCCGCCGGGCCCGGTGCACGGGGACGCACTGCCGCGCAATGTGCACATCACCCCGGACGGGCCGGTGCTGGTGGATCTGGAGACCTTCGCCCGGGATCTGCGGGAGCACGATCTGGTGGTGATGGCCCTCAGCCGGGACCGATATGGCTTGGGCGAGGAGGCGTACCACTCCTTTGTCCGGACCTATGGATGGGATGTCCGGGAATGGGCGGGTTGTGCGGTGCTGCGCGGCGCCCGGGAGACGGCCAGTTGTGCCTGGGTGGCCCAGCACGCACCGGGCAACCCGGCCGCGGCAGCGGAATTCCGCCGCCGGGTAGGGTCGTTGCGGGACGGGGATTCCACGGTGCGCTGGTATCCGTTCTGACCCCGGCCCGGGAACGGCTCTTGACCTACCGCTAGGGGCGCCCCATCAGGGGCGCGGGGCGGCTATTCGATATGCGGCTCCGCCGCGTGGGCGCGACCAGCCACACACAACCCCCACGTAACAGGTGACCCCGGGGTAGGGGGCCGCTCACTGAGGAACCACACCCGGCGGCACCAGCGGCCAAGCCGACGGAATCCGTGCGCCGGGGTCCGTGCGCCGCAGATGCCGCTGGAGGGACTCGGCCTGTTCGGCCGCCGCCCGTATCTGGAGGGCGTGCAGTTCGGCCGGGGTGGCCGCGCCCAGCAGGTGGTGTCGCTGGCCCAGCCGCCGCGCCGCCCGGGCCGCGGCCACCGCGTCGGCCGCGGCCTCGTGCGCCTCCTCCAGCGGCACCCCGTAGTGGGCGCACAGCGCCTGGAGAGTGCGCCGGCCCTTGCGGTAGCGGTCCGCGTGCTTGTCCAGCACCAGCGGGTCCAGCACCGGCGCGGGCTCCCCGCCCAGCCGTTCGGAGAGCGGGGTGACGCCATGCCGCCGGCACTCGCGGTCCAGCAGGGAGAGGTCATAGCGGGCGTTCATCACCACCAGCGGGACGCCCGCGGCCAGCGACTCGGCCAGCGCCCCGGTGATCTCCGCTATGGCAGTGGCCGCCAAGACCCCATGCGCACGGGCGTATTCGGTGGAAATGCCGTGAATCGCCGTGGCCTCGGCCGGAATGGGCACTCCCGGGTCGATCAGCCATACCCGCCGGGAGGCCGGCGAGCCGTCCGGCGCCAGCCCCACCAGGGCGGCGCTGACAATGCGGTCGGTCTCGATATCGGTGCCGGTGGTCTCCAGGTCGAATCCGGTCAGCGGCTCACCGTGCCAGGACATGGCGGGTTTCCCCCTTCGTGGTGCTTCCCCCGTTGGTGGTTCCACCCTCGCATGCCCCACTGACAGTGGCGGTCCGGCCTCAGGAGACCGGCCGCGAATCCTCCCAAACCCCCTCGAACTCCTCGCGATAGGTATCAAACAGGCCGTGCTCCTGTTCAAAGCCCTCGCTCAGCAGCCCGTTGTGCCCGCGCAGCACCAGCACCGGGGACTCCATGCCCCGGGCCTTGCGCAGATAGGGCTGCACCACGGCCACCCCGTCCGCCCCGTCCCCGTTGACCAGATAGGCGGTGAAGCGGGGGGTCTCGTCGAAGACCCGGATCTCAAAGGCGGCCGGATCGCGCAGCCGGTCCCGTACCCGCCGCAGATGGATGATGTTCATCTCCACCGAGCGGCTCATCTCACCCTTCTTCAGCCCCAGTTCCCGCTCCCGGCGGCGCACCGCGCTGCTGGCCGGGTTGAGGAAGAGCAGCCGGGCCCGGCAGCCTGACTCGGCCAGCCGCACCAGGCGCCGTCCCGAGTAGTTCTGCACCAGCAGATTGAGCCCGATGCCCACCGCGTCCAGCCGCCGGGCGCCGCCGAAGAGGTCCTCCACCGGCAACTGCCGCTGGAGCCGCACCCGGTCGGGGTGGACGCCCACCACATCGGCGTAGCGATCGCCGACCAGGTCCTCCACCGCATCCACCGGCAGCCGTCCGCTCATCTCGCCGCCTCCGCCCAGTATCCCCAGCAGCCGGGCCGCGGCCCGTTCGGCCTGGGCCAGTACGGTCTGGGACAGGGCCCGGTTGCGGGAGACCACATTGCGCGCCACCTCCAGCTCGTCCAGGACGAGTTCGAGTTCCCGGCGGTCGTCCAGATAGGGCTCGAAGCAGGGCCAGTGCTGTACCAGCAGCTCCCGCAGCTGGGGGAGGGTGAGGAAGCTGAGCACATTGTCGTCGGCGGGGTCCAGCAGATAGCCCTTGCGGCGGCTGACCTCGTGCACCGCCACCGCCCGCTGTACCCACTCCTGCCCGGCCGGTCCGGCGGCGGCGATGACCCATTCCTCGCCGTGCACCGGTTCATAGATGGGCCGCAGCACCGCGGAGACCACCGCGCGCAGCCGCTGTTCCACCAGGTTGAGCCAGATATAGGCGCGTCCGGCCCGGCGGGCGCGGGTGCGCACCTCGTTCCAGGCGGCGGCGCCCCAGTCCAGTTCGGCCCCGATCTCACCCGGGCGTGCCAGGGACACCGCACCGGGGGTGGGCTCCACCATGCCCTCTCCCCCCGGCTCGCCCCCACCGTCCGCAGGGGGCAGCTCCAGCCCGCCCGAGCTCACCTGTACACCGCCTTCCGCCCCCGTCCAATGATCACCGCAGACTACTGTGCCCGCCGGACGCGGCGCACATGGGGCCGTGGGGCGGCCGGCGAACTGGTCCCCGCTCATGGCCGGTTGTGCCAGCCCTCAGGGCCGTGAGTGACCCGGCTCATAGTGACCCGGGGAGCGGACGGGGGTCGTCACCCGGGTGGAGGAGGGCAAAGCGGCGGTGGTCCGGACCGGTTTTGGGGAAGATCTGAACCCCGGCGGAACGGGAAGACGAGGCCCAAGGAACCCGGTCTGACCGGGACGAGCGAAAGAGTCTCCTATGCAGGTCTGGCCCGGACAGGCGTATCCCCTCGGTGCCACTTACGACGGCGCCGGCACCAACTTCGCGGTGTTCTCCGAGGCCGCCGAGCGTGTGGAGCTGTGTCTGCTGCACGACGACGGCTCGGAGACGGCGGTCGAACTCAAGGAGAGTGACGCCTTTGTACGGCATGCCTATCTGCCGGGGGTGATGCCCGGCCAGCGGTATGGCTTCCGGGTACACGGGCCGTATGAGCCGGAGCGGGGGCACCGCTGCAACTCCGCCAAACTGCTGCTGGATCCCTACGCTCGCGCGGTGAGCGGGGCGGTCAATTGGGATGAGGCGGTCTACGGCTATCACTTCGGCCGGCCGGAGAAACGCAATGACATGGACTCCGCCCCGCACATGATGACCTCGGTCGTGGTCAATCCGTACTTCGACTGGGGTGATGACCGTCCGCCGCGTACCGACTACCACCGCACGGTGATCTATGAGGCGCATGTCAAAGGCCTGACCATGCTGCATCCGGCGCTGCCGGAGGAGGTACGCGGGACCTATGCGGGGCTGACCCACCCGGCCGTGCTGGAACACCTCACCGAACTGGGGGTCACCGCACTGGAGCTGATGCCGGTGCACCAGTTCGTCCAGGACCACCGGCTGGTGGACTCCGGCCTGGCCAACTACTGGGGCTACAACACCATTGGCTTCTTCGCCCCGCACAACGCCTATGCCTCCTGGGGCGACCGGGGCCAGCAGGTGCTGGAGTTCAAGTCGGCGGTACGCGCCCTTCATGAAGCGGGCATCGAGGTCATTCTGGATGTGGTCTACAACCACACGGCGGAGGGCAACCACCTGGGGCCCACCCTCTCCTTCCGGGGGCTGGACAATGCCTCGTACTACCGCCTGGCCGATGACCCGCGCTACTACATGGACACCACCGGCACCGGCAACTCCCTGCTGATGCGCAGCCCGCACGTCCTCCAGCTGATCATGGACTCGCTGCGCTACTGGGTGACCGAGATGCATGTGGACGGCTTCCGCTTCGACCTGGCGGCCACCCTGGCCCGGCAGTTCCATGAGGTGGACCGGCTCTCCTCGTTCTTCGACCTGGTACAGCAGGACCCCGTGGTCAGCCAGGTGAAGCTGATCGCCGAGCCCTGGGATGTGGGCGAGGGCGGCTACCAGGTGGGCAATTTCCCCCCGCTCTGGACCGAATGGAACGGCAAGTTCCGGGACACCGCCCGGGACCTCTGGCGCGGCGAACCGGCCACCCTGGCCGAGTTCGCCTCCCGGCTGACCGGCTCCTCCGACCTCTACCAGGGCGACGGCAGGCGGCCGTTGGCCTCCATCAACTTCGTCACCTGCCATGACGGCTTCACGCTGCACGACCTGGTCTCCTACAACCACAAGCACAACGAGGCCAATGGCGAGAACAACCAGGACGGCGAGAGCCACAACCGGTCCTGGAACTGCGGCGCCGAGGGCGAGACGGACGACCCCGGCATCCTGGCGCTGCGCGAGCGCCAGATGCGCAACTTCATCGCCACCCTGCTGCTCTCCCAGGGCGTGCCCATGCTCAGCCATGGCGATGAGTTCGCCCGTACCCAGCACGGCAACAACAACGCCTACTGTCAGGACAACGAGCTGTCCTGGGTGCACTGGCCGCACCCCTATGAGGAGGGCTCGGCGGCGGCCCGCCGGATGCTGGCCTTCACCCGCTCCCTGGTCTGGCTGCGCCGGGACCAGCCGGTCTTCCGGCGGCGCCGTTTCTTCCATGGGCGTCCCGTACGCGGCACTCATGATGAACTGTCCGACATCGCCTGGTTCACCCATGAGGGAGAGGAGATGCGGGAGCACGACTGGCAGGCGGCGCACGCCAAGTCGCTCACCGTCTTCCTCAACGGCGGCGCCATCTCCGAACCCGGCCCGCGCGGCGAGCCGGTGCTCGGCGACTCCTTCCTGCTGCTGTTCAACGCCCATGACCAGCCACTGGACTTCACCGTGCCGGTGGACCACGGCAGGCAGTGGCAGCTGGTGGTGGACACGGCGCGTGCCGAGGGCGTGACCGAGGACGGACCGAAGGTCGCGGCGGGCGACCGGCTCACGGTGACCGACCGCAGCCTTATGGTGCTCCAACGTCCCCTGTAGGCCCCGTGGATGGGCATTCGGCTGGGTACGTATGTTCAGCATGAAGCGTGACAGCTCGGCCCCGCCCACCGCCACCTACCGCCTCCAGCTGCAGCCCCGCTTCCCGTTCGCGGCGGCGGAACGGGCGGTGCCCCGCCTCGCCTCGCTGGGCGTCTCGCACCTGCACCTGTCCCCCGTCCTGGAGGCCGTGCCCGGCTCCACCCACGGCTATGACATCACCGACCACACGACCGTACGCACCGAACTGGGCGGCGAGGAGGGGCTACGCACGCTGGCCCGTACCGCGCACGCCCATGGCCTGGGCCTGATCGCGGACATTGTGCCCAACCATATGGCCGTCCCGGTGCCCCAGCGCCTCAACGGGCCGCTGTGGCAGGTGCTCCGGGACGGCCCGGCCTCCCCCTGCGCCCGCTGGTTCGACATCGACTGGGCCGAACACGGCGGCAAACTGCTGCTGCCCATCCTGGCCGGACGACTGGGCGAGGAGCTGGACCACTTCACCGTGGACGGGGCCGAACTGCGCTACTACGACCATGTCCTGCCGCTGCGGCCCGGCACCGAACGGCTGCCACTGCCCGAGCTGCTGGACGCCCAGTGGTACCGGCCCGCCTGGTGGCGGCTGGCCCGTACCGAGCTCAACTACCGCCGCTTCTTCACCGTTCCGGAACTCATCGCGGTACGGGTGGAGGACCCCGAGGTCTTCGCCGCCACCCATGCCACGGTGCTGCGGCTGCTGGCGGACGGGGTGCTGGACGGGCTGCGGGTGGACCACCCGGACGGGCTGGCCGACCCGGCGGGCTATCTACGGCGGCTGCACCAGGCCACCGGGGGACGGTGGACGGTGGTGGAGAAGATCCTCGCCCGGGACGAAACCCTGCCCGACGACTGGCCGGTGGCCGGCACCACCGGCTACGACGCCCTGCACCGGCTGGACGGCCTGTTTGTGGACGGTGAGGGGTACTCGGAACTCACCTCGTCCTACCGAGAGTTCACCGGCGCACCGCCCGACCGGGGCGGCGACTGGCCGGCCACCGTGCGGCGCGCCGCCTACCGGGTGATCACCCATGATCTGGCCACCGAGACCGAACGTCTGGTACGCGGCGCGCTGCGGCTCTGCGAGACCTCGCACCGCTTGCGGGACCACGCCCCCTGGGCGCTGCGCACCGCGCTCCGCGAGATCCTGGTGCGGCTGCCGGTCTACCGGCCGTATGTCACGCCCGGCCAGGGCGTCCGCCCGGCGGACAGCGCCATGCTGGACCGGGCGGCGCAGGACGCCCGTTCGGCATTCGCGGTGCCGGAGGAGGCGGCGGCGGTGGAGCTGGTGCGGGACGCCGCGCTGGGGCGGCTCGGCGACGGGCCGGAACACCGGGACTTCTGCGCCCGGTTCGCCCAGACGGCGGCGGCGCTGCGGGCCAAGTCGGTGGAGGACACGGCCTTCTACCGTTTTGTGCCGCTGCTGTCCGCCAATGAGGTGGGCGGCTCACCGGACCGTCCCGCCGTCTCGCCCGAGGAGTTCCACTCCTTCTGCGCCCGGGCACAGCGCGAACGGCCATTGGGCGGGACCCTGCTGTCCACCCATGACACCAAGCGCAGTGCGGATGTCCGGGCCCGGTTGGCCGTGCTGAGCGAAGTGCCGGAACGCTGGACCGGCTTGCTGGCACAGCTGGCCTCGTCCGTGCCCGCCCCCGACCCCCAGCTGGCCTGGCTTGCCTGGCAGAGCGCGTTCGGCCTGGGCCGACCTGACGCACTACGGCTGGTTCCGGCGATCGTCAAAAGCGTGCGTGAGGCGGCGCTGCGCACCAGCTGGACGGAGCCGGACGAGGCATATGAGCGGGCCGTGGAGTCCTTTGTGACGGCCGGCCCCTGCGGCCCGTCCTTCTCTCAACTCAATTCTTTTGCCGTCGAATTGACCCCCTCCATACGCGCCAATGTGCTGGGCGCGGCGCTGCTGCACCTGACCATGCCCGGTGTGCCGGACCTCTATACCGGCAGCGAACGGGAATACCGGGCGCTGGTCGATCCGGACAACCGGCGGCCGCCCGAGGAGCCGGACGGCCAGGAGGCCGGATTGTCCACGGAAAAGCTCCATCTCACCCGTACTGCACTGCGGTTGCGGCGGGCGCACCCCGAGTGGTTCGGCGCCGATGCCACCTACCAGCCACTGGCGGCCACCGGCCCGTCGGCCGGTCACGCGGTGGCCTTTGTACGTTCCGGACAGGTGGCAGCCGTGGCCACCCGTCTCTCCAAATCCCTTTTCGCCAGCGGCGGTTGGCGGGACACGGCGCTTGAACTGCCCGGCGGCGGACCCTGGCGCGATCTGCTGACCGGCCGCTCCTGTCCCGAGCGAGTGCTGCTGGCCCGGTTGCTGCACCGTTATCCGGTGGCACTGCTGGTGCGGGAGTCCACAGGATGAGGGAATGGATCCTGTTCTTACCGACACCTTTGTAACCCCTGTTGACCGGGTCTTCTTCCGCAAGCACCTCAGCGTGCCGGAGATCGACGCCAAGAGCTGGACGCTCAGTGTGGAGGGCCTGGTGGACCAACCACTGCGGCTGAGCCTGTCCGATATCGAGGCGCTGCCCGCCCAGCGCCGCACCGTGGTCCATGAGTGCTTCGGCAACCCCTTCTCGCCCGATGTGCCCACCCGGGCGGTGGCCAATCTGGAATGGACGGGGGTACCGCTGGCCACACTGCTGGACCGGGCAGCGCCGCAGGCCTCGGCGCGGCACATCTGGTTCGAGGGCGCGGACCGGGGCAGTTTCCTCGGCGAGGACGGGCTGACTTTCCTCAAGGACCTCCCCCTGGAAGCCGCCCGCGAGCACACGCTGCTCGCCTATCTGCTGAACGGGCAGCCCCTGCCCACCCGCCATGGCTTCCCGCTGCGGGCCGTGGTCCCGGGCATGTTCGGCACCAACTCGGTGAAATGGCTCAGCCGTATCGTTCTCGCCGACCACAGGCCGGAGCATATGTTCACCACCCGGCTGTACAACCGGGTGCTGCCGGGCAGCACAACTCCCATCCCGGTACGGGAGATCGACGTCAACAGCAAGCTGCTGTCCCCGCGCGACGGGGAGCAACTGCCCGGCCCGCGAGTGGAGATCAGCGGCCGGGCCTGGAGTCTGACCGAGGTGACGGGGGTGGAGGTCGCGGTGGACGACGGCCCCTGGGAGCCCGCCGCACTGCACCCCCGCGGCTCCGACCTCGCCTGGCAGCCCTTCTCCCTCACCCGGACGCTGGCCCCTGGCACACACCGGATCCGCTCCCGGGCCACGGACCGGGAGGGGAGAATGCAGCCGGGGCCGGGGGCGCGGAATTCGGTGCATGAGATCACGGTTGAGGTCGCCGCTCAGGGGCGGCGGCCGCCCGCCGTGCTTCTCCAGTGACGGGACAAAGCGGACGGGTTGTCCGCCGGCAAGCTCCACCTGTGCCGCACGACGCTACGGCTGCGCCAGGCGCATCCAGTGTGTACTTCGTGCTCGGTCCGGCGTTGTTCTCGCCCGCCCGCATCCAGCCGGCCCCGGCAAGGCGAGGCCGTCGGCTACCGCCGTTGTCGCACGCTCGCCGGTGAATCAATCGGCCATGGTATGGGACCGCCGACACCGGAGAGCTAGGTTTGCCCCCACCATTGAGGAGGTGCACTTGCCATGGCAAAGTCACTTGATCCGGCGCAGATTTCGGTCGAACGCCCTTCGGGACCGGCGGCTCCACGGACCAACTATGACGGTCCCTACCCCCAGTTGGACGACGGGGACTGGTGGGATCCGTCCTTCGGCGACGAGGACGACTGACCCACCGCTGCCGCCGCCCGCACCGCAGGACAACTTCCTTCCGTGAGGAGCCCTTTGATGACCCTTCTCGCGGATCAGGGGGAGGCTGCGCCCCGTGCGCAGCCTTGCGCTGATCTCTCACGGCTTATTCGTCCCTTCACCCTCGACACCTTCCGGCGGGAGCACTGGGAGCGCCGGCCGCTGCTCGTCCGGCGCCATGACCCCCTGTATTTCGCGGAATTGCTGACCTTGGAAGATGTGGACACGGCGCTCTCGCTCTCCGGCGGACGACTGGACGGCCTCCGCGTCGTACTGGACGGCAAGGAGACGCGGCTCGCCTCGCTCGCCGCCTCCCGGGGGCCCAACGGCAGCGTCAACGCGCTGGAGGAGCTATACGCCTGCTATCGGAACGGCTCCACCGTCGTTCTGAACGCGCTGGAGCAGTGGAATCCGCGCCTACAGCGGCTGGCCGATGCGCTGGGGACGGAGCTGAGCGCCCGTATCCAGGCCAATGTCTATGTCACTCCGCCCGGCGCGCGCGGATTCGTACCCCACTACGACACACACGATGTCTTCGTGGCCCAGATCCACGGCACAAAACGCTGGCAGCTCGCCTCGCAGCCGCATGAGTTGCCGATGAAGAACGAGCCTTACGACAAGTCCCGGCCGGAACCGGCCGTTGAGCAGGAGTTCGACCTGGAACCGGGGGACCTGCTGTATCTGCCGCGCGGTGCCGTGCATTCGGCGACGTCGAACGAGACGGTGTCGGTACACGTCACCTTGGGGGTCCATCCGCTGCTCTATGGCGAGGTGATCGAGCATGCGTTGCGCCGGCTGTTCTCACGGGACGTGCGATTCCGGCGGGGACTGCCCATGGGGTTCGCCTCCGATGCGGAGGCTCGGCGGGAGGTCGAGCGGACGGTCGCCGAATTGCTCGCCACGCTGCCGACTGCCCTCTCCCCCGCGGACATCGCCGACGAGTCGGTCACGCGAGCCGTCTCGATCGCCACGCCGGTGCTCCACGGGCACCTGGCCGACCTGGATTCCCTGGCCGGCCTCGGCCTCACCACTCCACTGCGCGTCCGCACGGGCCTGCGCTGGAACCTCACCGTCACCGGGGACACGGTCGCCCTGGAGTTCCACAACAAGGCGGTGCGGATGCCCGCCGCCGTCGCCGAAGAGGTGTGCTATGTCGCCGAGCGCGGGCCGGCGGCTTTCACTGCCGACGCGATCCCCGGCGATCTGGACGGACCGGGGCGCCTCACCCTGGTACGCGCGTTGCTACGGGAGGGGTTCCTCACCTTCGGGTGAGCCACCGGTCGAGACGCTGCGCCGGGAGTTGGACGTGATCCCCGGGTTGGTTCTGCGCCGGTTCACTGGGGGCGGGTGCCCTCGTAGTGTGGGGGCGGACCCCGAGCGGGGACGGGACGATGGCGCGTCGTCGTGAGCTGTCTCTGCTTCTCACCGGGCCGAAACCGGACCTTGCGGGGGTGTTGAGGCCGGCGTGACGATGGCGGCATGACGCAGCCGGGCGAGGACGCGAGCGGCAGACACAACGGTCACGACGGGAACAGCGGGCGGGATGGTCGGGGTACGGCCCGGCGTACGCTGCTCCGCGCGGCCACGGTCGGTACGGCCGCCCTCGGGCTGTCGTCGGAAGCGGCGCTGTCATCGGCGGCGGCCGGACCGGCACGGTCCGGGCCGGCGCGGCCCGAAGGGCCCGCCTGCCACCGGCCCACCGAACAGCCCCCTTCGCACGAACTCCGCGCGCTGCTGCGGGAGATCGACCCCCGCCGTATCGAGGCGACCGTCCGCAAACTGGTCTCCTTCGGCACCCGGCACACCCTGTCCGCCCAGAACGATCCCGTACGCGGCATCGGCGCGGCCCGCGACTGGCTCCTCGCCGAGCTGCGCCGCTGCGCACGGGCCTCCGGTGGCCGGATGACCGTGGAGCTCCAGTCGTACATACAGCAGCCCGCGTCCCGTATCCCGGTGGCGACCAGGATCACCAACGTCGTTGCAACACTGCGGGGTTCGGTCACGCCCGACCGGATCTATGTGGTCTCGGGACACTACGACTCGCGGAACAGCGACCCGATGAACGCGACCGGCGACGCGCCCGGCGCCGACGACGACGCCTCCGGGGTGGCCGTCGCGCTGGAGCTGGCCCGGGTCTTCGCGACCCGGCGGCCGGCCGCGACCGTGGTGTTCGCGGCGGTGGCGGGCGAGGAGCAGGGGCTGTACGGGGCCGGGCACATGGCCCAGACGTACCGGGACCGGCAGGCCGACGTCCAGGGCATGTTCACCAACGACATCGTGGGCAGCCCGACCGCCGAGGACGGCTCGCGCGACCCGTACACGATCCGGCTGTTCGCCGAGGGGGTACCGACCTCGGAGACACCGGAGCAGGCCGAGGTGCGGCGCTCGGTGGGCGGCGAGAACGACTCGCCCTCGCGCCAGCTGGCCCGGTTCGTCCGGGACACCGCCGAGAACGACGCGACGGGGATGCGGGTACGGGTGGTGTACCGCCGGGACCGCTATCTGCGCGGCGGCGACCACATCCCGTTTCTCCAACGAGCCTATCCGGCGGCGCGGTTCACCGAACCCGCCGAGAACTACGCGCACCAGCACCAGGACGTGCGGGTGGTGGAGGGCAAGCAGTACGGGGACCTGCCCGAGTTCTGCGACTTCGGTTTCATCGCCCGGGTGGCCCGGGTGAACGCGGCCGCCCTGTGGTCCCTCGCCCAGGCCCCCGGCACCCCGCGCGGAGCGAAGATCCGCACCGCCGTCCTCGGCAACTCCACCGAGCTGGTGTGGGAACGCGGCCCGGAGCCGGACCTTGCCGGATACGAGGTGGTGTGGCGGGAGACCACGGAGCCGGAGTGGACCCACGTCGTCCCGGCCGGGAACGTGACCCGGCATACCGTCAACTTGTCCAAGGACAACGTCTTCTTCGGCATCCGCGCGCTCAGCCGCTCCGGCCTGCGCAGCCCGGTTGCCTTCTGCGAACCTCAGCCGTGAGGCCCCCTTGGTTCACACGCGAGCGCGCCGCGCGGGGCGCGACTCGGGCGAGGCCCCGGACGGTTCCGAACTGGCTGCCAGGCCGGCCGGGGTTGACACCGGGCGGCTGACCCGTGCTCGGCCGGACGACCGGTCATTGCTGTGGCCTTCGCCTGCTGGGGGGAAGACGGTGTCCGTCATGACCCGCTGGCCGGGCCGGCCGGCCGCCGGGGGCAGTCCTGATGGCGCTGTTGTGCGGGAGTGAGCGCACTACTCATTGCGGAGATCCGCGACGAACGCCTTCCAGGCGGGGACGGGGGCGGTGATGGCCCGGAGGGCCGGGTTCTTGGAGTCGCGTATGGCGACCCTTTCGGGCAGCGGCGCGATCTCCAGGCATGCGTCTCCGTTCTCACGGCTGTAAGAGGACTTGAACCAGGCAACCTCCACACAATTGGATCCGTTTTGGCCGCTATAGGAGGACTTGAACCAGGACGTTTTGTTCATCACCGTGCTCGCTCTCTTGCTAGCGTTTCCAAGAACTTGGGCGTCTCACTAGGGCCCAGCGCACCTGCGCTCATGGCGTCGAACCTGCGAGTGTGCTTCCAGATTTCCGACTGCTTGTCGACCAAAGTCACCGACTTCGCTTCGTCGATTTCCACGACTGTTGGCATCGGAGGGTCGAAGTCCATGAGGACGAAATTTCCGGACGCTCGATAGGTGGGCGTCGCAAGAGGCATTATCTGCACCGTTACATTGTCCAGCTGGGCCAGTTCGGCGATCTCTGTGTACTGTTCACGCATCACCTCGTCGCTGCCGATGACCAGCCGCAAGGCGGCTTCACTCATGATGACCCTTAGTTCGACAGGATTTTGGGTCCTGGTGATCAGGCGCCTCCGCTCCATACGGAGCGCAAGGCTTTGTTCCACGAACTCGGTCGTCGTCTCCTCAACCGGTTTCGCGGTCTCGAACATGGCGCGCGCATACCTCTCAGTCTGCAACAGCCCGTACACGACCTCCGGTTGCCAGCCCCGCAGGCGCCGGGCATCCCGCTCCAGGCCAACGAACATGGCCATGCCCGACGGCATCACGTTCCGGTACGGGCTCCACCAATCCCGACTCAGCGAATCCCGCTGAATCTGCACCAGGAAGTCGATGTCCTCCTCGTCCTCAACCCCATACCGCTCGCACAGATTGCGGAGGTCCTGGACCTTGTCCAGGCTCGTCAGCCCCCGCTCCACCCGCCACAGCTTGGTCTCGCTGAAGCCCAGCCCCTCGACCGCCTGGGCGGGCGTCATACCGGCCCGGTCCCGGAGCCTGCGCAACTCCTTTCCGAGCTGCACCCTCCGAAGCGTTGGCCCTGTCTTCACTGCCATCCGTGAACCCTCCCGTGCCGGGCTCGGCAGCGCTCGTGCCCTGCTCGGGGGCCACGAATACCCCGCTCGCACGTACCCGTGCCTGCTGGCCGATACCCCTTGCCCACCGCGCAAAAACCCGTGCCCTGCACGTCGAATATGCCACTTTCAGCGATGATGTCGCTGCGGCTTGCACGCCAACTTTCGCACGCACCACGCTGGTTGTGCGGCCGAATCTCGACGTTCGGTAGTGAGCCCAAACCCCGCACAACCCGAAAGGCGCCCCCATGCCCTCACCCCGCATCCGTGCGCTGGCCCTCATCTTCAACGGTGATGGCAAAGTGCTGCTGGTATCGCCGTACAGCAAAGGCGCCCCGGACGCCGGCCGGAACTTTCAACTACCCGGCGGCACCGCTTGGGAGGACGAACCGGCGTGGCAGGCCATGGTGCGCGAGGGCAGGCGGGCGACGGGCCTGGCGCTGACGCCCGTCCGGCTTGTGCTCACCGACTTCACGCCGCGCGACCCGCGCACCTACGCACCGCCGACGATCGATTTCGTGTACCAGACGCTGACCGTTCCGGACGACACCGCCGTCCGTCTTCCCGACACCCCCGAACTGGCCGCCTATAAGTGGCTGTCGCAGCATGAGTTGCACAGCCACTGCTCCACGTACCAGACCCACCGGATCACCGCCGCCCTCTACGCCTCCCGCATCGGCAGCTGCGCCGAGTTGCACGATGGGCGGCCCGCCTACGCCGCTGCCGTATAGGTGCCACCGCACATCCGCACGAACTCCTGTACCGCCCCGATGAGTTCGTCACGTGAGAACGCCGTCTGCTCGCGCCGCCACGCCGGGGAGACCCGCACCGCCACCGCTCCCTCCACCGTCTCGGCGATCGGGAGCGGCGCGGCCACGATGCCCACGCCGGCCGCCGCCATGCGGACCGCCGTGGAGGAGTGCTCGGTCTCCAGGGCGGTCAGGGGCCGGAATCCATGCTGTGCGCAGGCCCAGTCCAGCCACCGCTGCCCCCGCACTCTCGGTTCCAGCTGACAGCGCACCCAGGCGCGGTCCGCCAGATCGGTCAAGCAGATGGGATCCGTCCGCCCGGCCAGTGGATCCCCGGCACAGGTGACGACCACGATCTCCTCATCGCCGAGCGACACCACCGGCCCGGACCACGCCTCGGGCCGGGGGCCGACCCCGATATCCGCGACGCCGCGTTCCATGCCGTCCCGCAACTCCTCGGTGGTTGTGTACTCATGGAGGTGCAACAGGACCTCCGGGAACTCCCTGCGCCACCGGGCGAACACCGGCGGAAGCATGCCGACGGCCAGCGCGTGCAGGGTCGCGATATGCAGTTCGCCACCCTCCGCCCCCGCCGCGGCCCGAGCGGCCCGGCGGGCCTGGGCCGCGCTGCGGACGGCGCGTTCGGCGTGCGGCAGGAACGCGCGCCCCATAGGCGTGAGCCCGACGCCCCGGGGCAGCCGCTCCAACAGCCGTCCGCCGACCTCCCGTTCCAGCGCCTTGATCTGATGTGAGAGCGCGGACTGGGTGACATTGAGCGCCTCGGCGGCGCGTGTAAAGGACCGCTCCTCCACCACGGCGACCAGGTATTCCATCTGCCGCAAGCTCATGAACATCACTCATCAACACGATCGGGAATTTGCGTTGGACTCATCCTCCCTGGTGGGCGGAGGGTCGGACCATGAATGAGACGGACGTCATCGTCATCGGCGGCGGCACGGGTGGGTATGGCACCGCGCTGCGCGCGGCAGGGCTCGGGCTGGAGGTCGTCCTCGCGGAACGTGACCTCGTGGGCGGTACCTGCCTGCACCGGGGCTGCATCCCGAGCAAGGCGATGCTGCATGCGGCAGAGCTCGTGGACGGCATCGCGGAGGCCCGTGAGCGGTGGGGGTGCGGGCGACGCTCGATTCCGTGGACTGGTCCGCGCTGACCGCCACCCGTGACGACATCGTCTCCCGCAACCACCGTGGTGTGGAGGGCCACTTGGCGCATGCGGGTGTACGTGTGGTGCGCGGTTCGGTCTCGCTCACCGGCTCCCGGACGGTCCAGGTGGACTCCGGCGAGGAGGCCGGGGACGGCTGGCGGGCCCGGCGCGGGATCGTGCTCGCCACCGGTTCGCGCCCGCGCACCCTGCCGGGGCTGGAGCCCGACGGCTCGCGTGTTGTCACCAGTGACGACGCGCTGTTCGCGCCCGGTTTGCCGGGGTCGGTGCTGGTGCTGGGCGGCGGGGCGATCGGCGTCGAGTACGCCTCGCTGCACCGTTCGATGGGGGCACGGGTGGTTCTGGTGGAGGCGGCCGAGCGGCTGCTGCCGCTGGAGGACGACCATGTCAGCCGCCTGCTGCGGCGCGGGCTGACGCAACGGGGCATCGAGGTGCATACGGGCGCTCGGCTGGAGGATGCGCGCCCGTACCACGACGGTGTACGGGCCACGGTCCGCACCGCGCGGGGCGAGACGCTCCAACTCGATGTGGAGCGACTGCTGGTGGCAGTGGGCCGGGTGCCCGTCACCGACGGTCTGGGCCTCGCCGCGGCGGGGCTCGTCACGGACGGGCGCGGCTATGTCGCCCCGGCCGACTGGGCTCGCCTGGAGACCTCCGTATCCGGCATTCATGTGGTGGGCGATCTGCTGCCCCCGCCGTCCCTGGGCCTGGCGCACGCCTCCTTCGCCGAGGGGCTGCTGGTGGCCGAGACCCTCGCGGGCCGGGCGTCATGGCCCGTGGACTACGCGGCCGTACCGCGCGTCACCTATTCCGCCCCGCAGACCGCATCGGTGGGGCTCACCGAGGCGGAGGCGCGGGCGCGGGGCCATGAAGTGGTGTGCAACACCATGCCGTTGGCGGCGGTGGCCAAGGGCATGGTGCATGGGCAGACCGGCGGGGTGAAGGCGGTCGCCGACCGGGACGGCCGCGTACTGGGCGTTCACCTCGTGGGCCCGCATGTCTCGGAAATGATCGCGGAGAGCCAGCTGATCGTCGGCTGGGACGCCGAGGCCGCCGATATGGCCCGGCACATCCATCCGCACCCGACGCTGTCGGAGGCGGTCGGCGAGGTCATGCTCTCGTTGGGCGGGCGGGGACTGCACCAGCGGCGGTGAGGGAAGGCTTGCCCTGTGCTGTTCGAGGTGTGGGCGCCGAACGCGTCACAAGTGACCTTGCATGTGGAGGGCCGGACGTACCGCATGGAGCGCGATCCGGCCCGCGCCGGCTGGTGGTGCGGTTCCGCTCCCCCCGGCCGCTACGGGTTCGCCCTGGACGACGGCCCCGTACTCCCCGACCCCCGGTCGCGGCGCCAGCCGGACGGGCCGGACGGCCTGAGCGCACCCCTCTCGCCCGCCTTCCCATGGCGGCATGACTGGGCGGGGCGGCCGCTGCCGGGCGCGGTGCTCTACGAACTGCACATCGGTACCTTCACCCGCGAGGGAACCTTTGACGCCGCCGCCGAACGGCTCGGTCACCTGGCCGAGTTGGGGATCACACATGTGGAACTGATGCCCGTCTGCCCATTCCCCGGCCGGCATGGCTGGGGGTACGACGGGGTGGCGCCGTGGGCCGTCCATGAACCCTACGGCGGGCCGGACGGCCTGCGCCGCTTCGTGGACGCCGCACACGGCCTCGGCCTGGGCGTGGTCCTGGACGTCGTCCACAACCACCTCGGTCCCTCCGGCAACCATCTCCCCTCCTTCGGCCCCTACTTCACCGACACCCACCACACCCCCTGGGGCGCAGCCGTCAACCTGGACGCCCCCGGATCCGCCGAGGTGCGCGCCTATCTGATCGGCAGCGCGCTGGCCTGGCTGCGCGACTACCGGCTGGACGGGCTCCGGCTGGACGCGGTGCACGCCCTGGTGGACCACGGCCCCACCCACTTCCTCGCCGAACTCTCCGCCGCAGTGGATGACTTGGCTGATTCGCTCGGCCGCCCCATCTTCCTGATCGCCGAATCCGATCTCAACGACCCCGCCCTGATCACCCCGCGCGCGGAGGGCGGCCTGGGCCTCCACGCCCAATGGAACGACGACTTCCACCACGCCCTGCATACCGCGCTCACCGGCGAATCCCAGGGCTACTACGCCGACTTCGCCGCTGACCCCGCTCACGCCCTGGCCAAGACCCTGCGCGGCGGCTACTTCCACGACGGCTCGTACTCCACCTTCCGGGGCCGCCCCCACGGCCGCCCCTTGAACCTCTCAACCACCCCCGCCCACCGTCTCCTCGCCTACACCCAGACCCACGACCAAATCGGCAACCGCGCCCTGGGTGACCGCCTCTCCGCCCACCTCTCCCCCGGCCAACTGGCCTGCGCCGCAGCGCTCGTCCTCTGCGCGCCCTTCACCCCCATGCTCTTCATGGGCGAGGAATGGGGTGCCTCCACCCCCTGGCAGTACTTCACCGACCACCAGGACCCCGAACTGGCCCGCGCCGTACGCCAGGGCCGCCGCCGCGAGTTCGCGGCCCACGGCTGGCCGGAGGAGGAGATCCCCGATCCCCAGGACCCGGCGACCCGCGAGCGGTCCTGCCTCAACTGGACCGAGCGGGAGCGGACCCCCCACGCCGAACTGCTCTCCTGGTACCGCGGGTTGATCGCCCTGCGGCTGTCCGCGCCCGAACTGACCGACCCCCACTGGAAGTACACCACGCTCGCCGTCACCAACGGCCTTGTGCACTTCCAACGCGGCCCGTACCACATCGTGGCCAACCTCACGGACCGGCCGTCCGCGCTGCGCCCGGTAACAGCACATGAGGTGATCGCGTCCTGGCGTCCTGTCGCCCCTCCCGACCCGGACGGCACACTGCAACTGCCCGCCGAGACGGCGGCGGTTCTGCGCTGACGCCATCAGGCGGCGAGGCGCTCAAAGCCCCTACGTGCTCGCCCGTTATCGCATCAAGGCGGCGTCCCCTGCGGCCAGGCATTGGCGTTGGACATCGTGTGAATGGATTGCGCCGTCTTATCGGCCGCTCCCAGCCGCGCACGCCGAGCACCAGGTTCCATGTGGTAGAAGAGGTCGCCGCCGGCATCATGCACAGGATGCCAGGCGACTTGCACACGCATGTTGTTCACCCAGGAACTCACAGCGTTCTCGTATTGACCAGTGAGCTCGTAGGTCTTCTCAAGGTCCTGGACCATAATCATCCAGCCGGGGTCCGCATTGAAGTCCGGGTTTTTGAAGAAACAGGCCCAGTGCGGCGGGCAGGCATCGGCTCCCTTGACGTTGTGAGCGACGAACCACCGGTTCGGGCCGGGCAGCCGCTCGGCGGACTCGGACTTGCCGTCCGCTGCGATGACTTCGGGAGGTCGGTAGTAGGTGGCAACCGGGGGTGCTGATACACCAGCAGTACGAACCGGTGTGTGCAAATATCCCGCCAGCCAGGCGGCAACCGCCAGCACGCCCACCACAACGGGCACCACTACGATGCACCGGCGCCAGGGCACCAGCCAGAGAGGGCAGCGCCATCGCCTCGCATGCCCAACCGGCTGACCCTGCCCGTCCGGCTCCCTGACCTCCTCCCCCGCTGGAGCCACCACCCTGCCCCGGGCGCCATTCGCACGCGCCTCGGCCAGCGCCTCCTGTCGCATGCGCTCCCAGCTCTGCCAGTTGCGGGGCCGGTAGGAACCGCCCTGCGCCCTGCGCTCCGCCCGCGCCTCCAGCGTTTCGACCAGAAACCGCAGAGCCTGTGGATCGCTCGGCACACATCTGCCGTTGAACCAGTCGCTCAGGGTCGCAACTCCCAGTGATACGGGAGGCCGTTGCGTCCTGGCCGAGCCTGATAACGAGCGGTACGAAGGGTTGCCCGCTGCACGACGCAGCTCCCTCAACGCAGCGGCGAAGCTGTCCGCGATCTTCACTTTCACGCCCCAAGGAACCCATGCCGTTCGTGACGAACTGATCACGGACGGTCTCCGAACGGATCCTAGCGACGCTGCAACCTGCATCAATGCCGTTCGGCCGAACACAACCCCGTTGCCGAACACCCCTCGGCCCCAGGGAAATAGGGCGCACCGGCCGACACCGAGTCGGCCACGATGTCAGAGGAGACCCTCATGAAGCCGATGCTTACCCGCACCGTTGGCCGGACGCTCGCAGCGGTGGCGCTCGCCGCGGCCCTGGCATCAGCCGGCGGCTATGCCTCCGCGACGGAACACAGCCCCGTGCGTGCTACGGCCGTTCAGAACCCGTCCGACGATGACTGCCCGCCCGACACCTTCTGCGCCCGAGACGATCAGGGCCACTACGCGCACTACCGTGCGGGTGCGGACGACGTCCGGGCCCAGGGATTGCACAACGGAGCAGTCTGGGGCTGGAACCGGACTCAGGCCAGCTGGTGTGCCTACAGCCAGCCCAATGGCCGCGGCGATGACAGCAAGTTCCGGTCCAACGAGTCAAAGGGCGTGCACTTCTACTCCGTGAAGCCGTCCAGGTTCGGGATCTGCTCGGGCATCTAGCAAAGGCATTGGCATGGGGGCCGGCTGTGACGAGCCAGAAGCTTCACCGGGCTCGCCACAGCCAGGACTTTGGCACCGCCCGCTGTGAGGGATCGCGGAGACGGCGGGGCCGACCCGGGCCTGGTACTCCAGCACGTCGGCTGACCCCGGTCGCCGCCACCTTCCCCCAAGGGGGGATCATCGGAGGGGAAAGGTGGAGCGAAATGGCACAGATATGGCCCGGCTGGTATGAGCCCCCCAAACCGGCGAAGGCGATGGGCTTCGGCACGATGTGGCCGGCGGCGATGGCCATGTTGGCGGCGGAAGCCGTCCTGGCCGGGACGGTGGGCATCTTCGCCGGGCTGACGCAGGAGAACACCGAGGGCGGCTATGGCGGTGTGCTCGGGATTTTTATGCTGGGTATTCTGCTGGCTCTGCTCGGCGCGGTCTGCGCCCTGCTGACAACGGCCGTGGTGGTGCCGTCCGCGCTGCTGGCCCGCTGGACGGCCCGCCGGGCCGGCCGGGCGGACGGCTGGGCCTGGTGTCTGGGCGTAGTCGCGGCGCTGGTCACGACGGCGGTGGCGGTGATCGGCGGGCTGCTGGCACTGGCCATGGGTCCGGCCGCGCCCCTGACCTACCTGGTGTGGTGGCTGGCGCTGATGGTGCTGCTGGCACCGGCGACGCTCACCGCCCGGGCGGCCCAAGTGGCCACGGCACCAAGGGTGATGGCCTTCGGCGGAGTGGGCGTGCTGGCGGTCGTGGTGGTGGGGGCGGTGCTCTTCGCCACGGGCACGGTCCGCGCCTACCAGCCGCCACGGCTCGACTCCGATGCGATGGCGCGGACTTGGAGCGACGGTCACGGCGGAACGCTGCGGCTGGCGTCCGACGGGGCGGCCTACGCGCGTGACCTGCGGGTGTACTCGGAAGGCACCCGCGACTACGACGACCGGCTTTCGCACTGCACCGGTTCGGGCCGTTGGTCGTATGAGGCCGGCCACGGCGCCCGGGGCCAGAAGCTGTCCCTGGACATCCGTGGCTGTGACCCGAATCCCCCAGGACAGTGGGAGATCGGCGGCACGCAAGGGAAGCCGAGTATCTACTACTTCGTGGGGGATCCGGACTCGGACAGCACGCACCGGCTCACCGGGGTGTCCGGCTGACTGGCCCGCCGGCAGCGGTGGATGACCTCGCGGTGGGTGGTGTGGACGGGGTTAAGAGGCAGACCCCGCGTCTTGGCCTTGCGGTCGGCGAGAGCGATGAGCATGCCGGTGTCGTATACCGGGACCCGTGCGCTCACGCGGCGCGGCCCGGCCGCGCTCCGGGGCGCTCCCGGCCGTAAACGAGGTCAAGTGCCGCCTCGACCTCCACCCGCTCCTGCTCCGTAAGTTCATCCGCGCCGGGCGTGGACGGGGAGGAGAGGCCGACGGCCTCGGCGATCAGGGAGTCCACACCGGCGAACTGCTTCTCAACGGCTTCCGTTTCGGCCATCTGCCGCGTTGCCGCGTGGACGAGATACGCGGACACGTCCATACCGGCCCGCTCCGCATGACGCCTTATGCGCTCCGCCTGCTCCTGTTCCAGGCTGATGCTGATCCTGGTCTTGGCCACCGGCCCAGTGTATGAAGCGTCATACGCGCTGCCAGCGAGCCCGGATCAGTGCTCTTCCGGCACCAGCCGCAGCGAGATCGAGTTGATGCAGTACCGCTGGTCGGTCGGCGTCGGGTAGCCCTCGCCGGAGAAGACATGGCCCAGGTGGGAGCCGCAGCGGGCGCAGCGGACCTCGGTGCGCACCATGCCGTGGGAGCGGTCTTCCAGGAGTTCGACGGCCGAGGAGTCGGCGGGGTCGTAGAAGCTGGGCCAGCCGCAGTGGCTTTCGAACTTCTCGGTGGAGCGGAAGAGTTCGGCGCCGCAGGCGCGGCAGGAGTAGACGCCCGCCGTCTTGGTGTCGGTGTACTCGCCGCGGAAGGCGGGCTCGGTGCCGGCCTGGCGGAGCACCTGGTACTCCGCCGGGGTCAGCTCGGCGCGCCACTGCTCGTCCGTCTTCTCGACCTCGTACGCCATCGGGTCGGGTCCCTTCTCAGCTCTCCAGGCGGGCGAGGATCCTCGGGCCGAGGTCCGTGACATCGCCCGCGCCCATGGTGAGAACGAGATCGCCGGGGCGGGCCATTCCCGCGATGACCTCGGGGACGGCGGCCATGGTGTGCTCGGCGCGGACCTCGGCGCCGGCCGCCCGGGCGGCGTCGATGATCAGGGCGCTGGTGATGCCGGGGACCGGGTCCTCGCGGGCCGGGTAGATGTCCAGGACCACGGAGGAGTCGGCGAGGGCGAGGGCCTGGCCCATCTCGGTGCCGAGTTCCTGGGTGCGGGAGAAGAGGTGGGGCTGGAAGACCACCAGGATGCGGGAGCCGGGGCCGGCGGCGCCGCGGATGGCCTCAAGGTCGGCGGTCATCTCGGTGGGGTGGTGGGCGTAGGAGTCGATGACCTGGACGCCGGCCGCCTCGCCCTTGAGCTGGAGGCGGCGGCCGACGCCGGTGAACTTGCCGAGGGCGGTGGCCAGTTCGTCCGCCGGGATGCCCAGGGCGATACCGGCGGCCAGGGCGGCGACGGCGTTGTGGGCGTAGTGGCGGCCGGGGACGGAGACCACGAAGGTGAGCTCGCGGCCCTTGAGGTCGATGGTGACCTCGCTGGTCAGGCCGCGGGGGGTGACCCTGAGGACGCGTACATCCGCGTTCTCGGCCTCGCCATAGGTGACGATCTCGATGTCCGGGCGGCCGGCCACCCGGGCGGTCAGCTCGCGGGCGCCGGCCTGGTCGGCGGCGATGACCAGGGTGCCGCCGGGGCGCAGCCGGCCGACAAAGGTCTCGAAGGACTCATGGATCTCGTCCATCGAGGCGTAGTTGGCGTGGTGGTCCAGCTCCACATTGAGGATGATCGCGACCTCGGGCGCGTACTTGTGGAAGCTGCGGTCGCTCTCGTCCGCCTCGGCGACAAAGATCTCGCCGTCGCCGTGCCGGGCGTTGGAGCCGGGGCCGTCGAGGTCGCCGCCGATGGCGTAGGAGGGGGCCAGGCCCAGGGCGTCCAGGGAGACGGCCAGCATGGAGGTGGTGGTGGTCTTGCCATGGGTGCCGGCCACGGCGATCGGCCGGAGGCCGTCCATCAGCCGGGCCAGCGCGTCGGAGCGGTGGACCACCGGGATGCCGCGCTCGGCGGCGGCGGCCAGCTCGGGGTTGTCCGGGCGGATGGCGCTGGAGACCACCACACAGGTGGCGTCGGCGGCCAGGTGCGCGGCGGAGTGGCCGATGTGCACGGTGGCACCGAGGGTGCGCAGCGCCTCGGCGGTGGCGGAGTCCCTGGCGTCGCTGCCCGCGACCCGGGCCCCGCGCTGGGCGAGGATCTTGGCGATCCCCGACATGCCGGCGCCGCCGATGCCGATGAAGTGCGGTCGGTCCATCGTGGCGGGGACGGCCGGTGCCATGTGCGGTGCTCCCTGGGTCGGTGGGTGGGACTGCTGCCTGGGTGTGGCTGGAGAGATTGTCTCAGACCGGGCGGATCAGCCCGGCCGCCAGGCCCGCCGCGATGGCCGCGGTGCGGCTGTCCACGCCGAGCTTGCCGTAGATGTGCACCAGGTGGGTCTTGACGGTGGCCTCGCTGATGAACAGCCGGCGGGAGATCTGCCGGTTGGCCAGGCCCTCGGCCAGCAGGCCCAGGATCTCGGTCTCGCGCGGGGTCAGGGCGGGACGGCCGCCGGTGCGTACCCGGCCCAGCAGGCGGGCGGCGACCGGCGGGGCGAGGACGGTCTCGCCGCGGGCGGCGGCGTGCACGGCGGCGGCCAGTTCCTCGGGCGGGGCGTCCTTGAGCAGATAGCCGGTGGCGCCCGCTTCGACCGCGGCCAGGATGTCGGCGTCGGTGGAGTAGGTGGTGAGGATCAGCACAGCGGGCGGCCGGGGCAGGGCGGTGATGCGGCGGGTGGCCTCCACGCCGTGCATTCCGGTGCCCATCTGGAGATCCATGAGGACCACATCCGGGCGCGGGCCGGTTTCCAGCAGGCGCAGCGCCTCGGCGCCGTCGGCGGCCTCGCCGACCGCGGTGACCTCGGGCAGCTCGTCCACCAGGGCGCGCAGGCCGCGCCGGACCACCGGGTGGTCGTCCACCAGCAGTACGCGGATCATGACGCGGCCACCGGCAGTACGGCCGCCACGGCGGTGCCCTCCCCGGGCGCGGACTCCACGCTGAGGGTGCCGCCCAGCTCGGCGATCCGCTCCCGCATGCCGTGCAGGCCGAAGCGGCCGGTGGCGGTGCCCGGGGTGAAGCCGGCCCCGTCGTCGAAGACGTCCAGGGTGACCTGGTCCCGGTGGAAGGCCAGGGTGACCGCGGTGTGCTCGGCCCGGGCGTGCCGGGCGACATTGGCCAGCGCCTCCTGGGTCAGCCGCAGCAGCGCCACCTCGGCCTGGACCGGCAGTTTGCGGGGCTCGCCGTCCAGGCGGAAGACGGCGCCCGGCACGGTCCGCTCGGTGACCCGGCGCAGCGCCTCCGGCAGCGGCGCCTCCTCCAGCGCGGGCGGGGTGAGCCCGGCCACAAAGCGGCGGGCCTCGGCGAGGTTGTCGGCGGCGGTGCGCCCTATCTCGCGGAGCCGGTCGGCCGCCGGGCCGGGCGGGGCGCCCTCCCCCGCCCTGGCCAGCAGGACGATGCTGGACAGGCCCTGGGCGAGGGTGTCGTGGATCTCGCGGGCCAGCCGCTGCCGCTCGGCCAGCCGTCCGGCCTCCCGCTGGGCGGCGGCCAGCTCGTCGCGGGTGCGTACCAGGTCGTCGATCAGGCGCTGGCGCTGCCGGCTCTCCCGGTAGAGGGCGGCGTAGCCGTAGGCGGTGAGGATGGCCACCCCGGCCCCGGCCGCCGGGCCGATCACCTTGGCGGTGGTCAGGCCGCCGGGCCCGGTGGCCTGGACGGCGATCACCGCGCCGGTGGCGGCGGCGATGGCGGGGTGCGCCCAGCGCACCGGCAGCAGGTGCAGAAAGAGGAAGAACAGCGGGAAGGCCAGATAGCTGAAGCCGCGGTCCAGCAGCAGGAGCAGCAGCCACAGGCCGGTGACGGCCGCCAGCCAGGCCCCGGCCCAGGCCCCGGCCGGCCGGCGCCGCTCGCGGGCCACGCCCAGGGCGTAGACCGCCGCCAGCAGCAGGCCGGGCGGGAGGGCGGGCAGTCCGGCGGTGGCCAGGCCCACGCCCAGCAGGACGAAGAACGCGCCGTGCAGCGCGTAGCGCACCAGCCGCAGCGGGGACGCGGCGGCGGGTGGGTGCGCGGTGAGCGGGGCGGGGTGGTTCACCTCATCGAGCGTACGGGCACGGCGGCGGGTGCCTTCCTCCGTTCTGGTCAACCGTTCGATTGATTTCGGGGTGCACCGTACGGACGGGTCCGGGACCGCTCCTTGTCCCGATGGCGGCCGGCGTTCAAGCGGACAGGCTGGGGGCGTTGTCGTTCGAGACCCCTGGAGGGTTTGCGTTGTTTGTCGCGCTCCGTGACATCCGGTTCGCCCGGGGGCGGTTTGCCCTGATGGGCACGGTGGTGTTGCTGATCACATTGCTGGTGGTCTTTCTGCATGGACTGACCGCCGGGCTGGCCCGGGAGGCCACCTCGGCGGTGGCCGAGCTGCCCGCCGGCCGGATCGTCTTCGGCGCCCCGCAGGGGGCCACGCCGGAGGTGTCCTTCACCAACAGCACGGTGGACCGGCGCCAGGCCGCGGCCTGGCGCGCCGCGGCGGGGGTGACGGCGGCGGAGCCCTTCGGGGTGGCCATGAACCGGCTGACGGCGCGGGGCACGGCGGCCTCGGTGAGCCTCTTCGGCAGCGGGGAGCGGCTGCTGCCCCCGCTGCGCTCGGGCACCGCGCCCGGGGACGGGGGGCTGGCGGTCGGCGAGGGGCTGGCCCGCAAGCAGGGCCTGCGCGTCGGCGACGCGGTCACCGTGGGGGCGGAGCGGCTGACGGTGACCGCTCTGACCGCCGACCGCAGCTACGGCCATGCGCCCGCCGCCTGGACCACCCTGGCCGCCTGGCAGCGGATCACCCACCAGCCACAGCCCACCGCGCTGGCGGTGACCGGTGACGGCCGTCCGTCCGGGCCCGCCGCCCGCGGCACCCGGGCGGTCGGCCTGGGGCAGGCGCTGGACGGCATCGACGGCTATGCCGCCGAGCATGGCACCCTGCGGATGATCCAGGGCTTTCTGCTGGCGGTCAGCGCCCTGGTGGTGGGCGCCTTCTTCACCGTGTGGACGGTGCAGCGGCGCCCGGACATCGCGGTGCTCAAGGCGGTTGGCGCGAGCGGGGGTTACCTGGTACGCGACGCCCTCGCCCAGGCGCTGGCGGTACTGCTGGCGGGCACGGTGCTGGGCGGGGCGGCCGGGGCACTGGGCGGCCGGCTGGCCGCCCGGGCGGTGCCCTTCGAACTGGACGCGGGCGGGGTGGCCCTCCCGGTGGTGGCCATGGTGCTGCTCGGCCTGGCGGGTTCGGCACTGGCCGTCCGCCGCATCACTTCCGTCGATCCGCTGACCGCCCTGGGAGCGGCCCGGTGAACGCCGCGGAGCACGCCTTGCCGAACGTCCAGGAGAACGCCATGACCCACCGCCCGGATACCGCCGTGAAAGAACCCGCACCGGAGAACCCCGTGAGGAACCCGCTGAGTCTGGAGGGTGTCACCCTCCGCTATCCCGATGGTGAGCGTCCGCTGACCGCGCTGGACCAGGTCTCCCTGGAGGTCGAGGCGGGCGAGATGGTCGCCGTGGTCGGTCCCTCGGGGTCCGGGAAGTCCAGTCTGCTGGCGGTGGCGGCCACCCTGCTGCGCGCGGACTCCGGGCGGGTGGCCGTTGCCGGGGTGGACGTCAGCACGCTCAGCGCCCGGCAGCGCACCCGGCTGCGCCGGGAGCGGATCGGGATTGTGTTCCAACAGGCCAATCTGCTCCCCTCGTTGACGGCCGAGGAGCAACTGCTGGCGGTGGCCCGGCTGCGTGGCGAGCGTCTGGCCGCCGCCCGGCCCCGGGCGCGTCAACTGCTGGAGTCGGTGGGGCTGGAGAGCGGCAAGTGGCACCGCCGCCCACACCAGTTGTCGGGGGGCGAGCGGCAACGCGTCAATATCGCCCGGGCGTTGACCGGCGGACCGTCCGTGCTGCTGGTGGACGAGCCGACCTCGGCGCTGGACCGTCAACGCGGGGAGCAGGTAGTGGAGTTGCTGACCGAGGTGACCCGGCGGCACGGCACCGCGACCGTACTGGTCACCCATGACCGCCGGGCGGCCGGCCGGGCCGCCCGGGTGCTGACCATGACCGACGGCCGGCTGAGCTGACGGCAGCGGGCGCTCAGCCGGCCTGCGCGGGCTCCTCGTCGTTGTGGGCGTAGAGCTTGAGCACCGGGACGCCCACCTTGTGCCGGGCCCTGGACGCCCAGTCGCGGTGGAAGAACTCCTCCACCAGGTGCGGGGCGGTGAGCACGATCACCTCGTCGGCATGGGTCTGTTCCACCACCGAGCGCAGCAGGTCCAGCGGATGGTCGTCGATGATCTGGCCCACCGCCTCACAGCCCGCCTCCCGCAGGGCGCGCAGCGAGTGCTCCAGGGCGAGCGCGGCGGGCCGCAGCGCCTCCTCGCCCTCCGGCTCGTCCGCCTCGTGCACGGCCTGTTCCAGTTCGCCGAGCGCCACATCGTCGATGGCCCGCAGCAGCCGGTCCTCCCTGCCTCTGGGCTGCATCAGCACCACGAACGACAGGTCGTCGTCGTGCAGGCCGGTGACGAACTCGACATCGGTCGCCGACAGCGGCTGCTCGATCATCAATACGCTCGTGAACACGGTGGGAGCCCTTCTTCTCCGTGGGCCACCGGCCCAACAGAAACCATCCTGCGTGTGCTCCCCGTGAACCGGCTCGGGTATCCGGACTTGTTTGCGCCCACTGCCCTCGGGGGAGCGTCAGAGTCAAGTCTGCCCAGCGGGCAGCAAGCGGAACAGGCGATTCCGCCGATTGTCAGATCCTTCGGTAGGTGGTGAAGAGGAAGCCCTCCTCCTCCAGCACCGAGCGCAGTGCGAAGCGCTCGGGCACCAGCAGCGGTGGGCCGCCGGCGATCCTGGGCGCGGTGCCCGCGGCGATCATCGGGGCCAGCGACAGGCACAGCTCGTCCAGCACCCCGGCGCCCGCGAACTGGCCCAGCAGCTTGGGCCCGCCCTCGGTGAGCAGCCTGGTCAGGCCGCGCCCGGCCAGCACGGCCGGTATCCGCCGGACGTCCACCATCCGCCCCTCACCGCAGACGATCACCTCGGCGCCGCTTTTACGGGCCCGGTCCAGCCGGTCCGCGGGGGCGGCGGAGCCGGTCAGCACGATGGTGGGCACCAGCGGTTCGGTGAACAGCGGAAGACCGAAGTCCAGGTCGAGCCCGGCGCTCACCACCGCGATCACCGGCGCGGGCCCCTGGCCGCGCGCCGCCCGGGCGGCGGCGAACGCCTCCCGGGCCCTGGCCGGCCGGTAGCCCTCCTGCCGCGCCGTCTCCGCGCCCACCACCACCGCGTCGGCCAGGCCGCGCAGGGTGCCGAAGATCCGCATATCGGCGGGGCAGGACAGCGGCTGGGAGCGGCCCTCGTGGTGGGCCGCGCCGTCCAGCGAGGAGACCATGTTGGCGCGCAGCCAGCCATGACCGTCCTCGGTGGTGTCGGGGTAGGCGTAGGCGTCCGCCAGTTCGTCCAGCCCCCATTCACGGTCCTCGAAATCGGCGGCGGTGGCAGGGGCCGGGGACGGGAACAGGCGTCGCATGGCCGCAGTGTGACATGCCTCGCCCCGCTCCGGGCGGCGGGTCAGCTTTTACGCACTACCCTGGAGCGTTGTGTCCTCCACCGCATCACTCTCAGGAGCCGGTCCCTCCGACCAGGGACCGATAGCGCTGACCTCGCGCGCCCCCCAGGTACCGGCCGACCGCCTGGTCGCCGAGCTGGTGCCGCCGCCGCGCTTCGACTCGGTCCGGTTCGACACCTATCTGCCCGACCCCAACCAGCCCAGCCAGACCGAGGCGGTGCGGGTGCTGGACGCCTTCGCGGCCGGCCTGGGCGGCGGCGCGGCGGCGGACGGGGCCGGGCGCAGGCGCTGGTTCCGGCGCGAGCCCAAGGCGGCCGCGGCCGCCGGGCCGCGCGGCGTCTACCTGGACGGCGGCTATGGCGTGGGCAAGACGCATCTGCTGGCCTCGCTGTGGCACGCCACCCAGGCGCCGCCGGAGCGCAAGGCCTTCGGCACCTTTGTGGAGCTGACCAATCTGGTGGGGGCGCTGGGCTTCCAGCAGACGGTGCAGACGCTCAGCGGCCACCGGCTGCTGTGCATCGACGAGTTCGAGCTGGACGACCCGGGCGACACGGTGCTGGTCTCCAGCCTGCTGGCCAGGCTGGTGGAGGCGGGGGTGGCGCTGGCCGCCACCTCCAACACACTGCCGGGCAAGCTGGGCGAGGGCCGGTTCGCGGCAGCGGACTTCCTGCGCGAGATCCAGGGCCTGTCCGCGCACTTCCGCCCGCTGCGGATCGACGGCGAGGACTACCGGCACCGGGGGCTGCCGCAGGCCCCGGATCCGTACGAGGACGAGACGGTCAAGCGGGTGGCGCACTCGGTCGCGGGCGCCTCGCTGGACGACTTCCCCGGGCTGCTGGGGCATCTGTCCAAGGTGCACCCCAGCCGGTACGGGGCCATGTGCGACGGGGTACGGGCGGTGTGCCTGACCGGAGTGGAGCCGGTGCCGGACCAGTCCACGGCGCTGCGGCTGGTGGTGCTGGCGGACCGGCTCTACGACCGTGAGGTGCCGGTGGTGGCCTCGGGGCGGCCGTTTGACGCGCTGTTCAGCGAGGAGATGCTGCGGGGGGGTTACCGGAAGAAGTACTTCCGGGCTATTTCGCGGCTTACGGCGCTGGCGCGGGATTCGCGGCGGTTGGTGGAGGGGTAGCGGTGCGGTTCGGGTGGGGGCCGTCGGTGGCTGGTCGCGCCCACGCGGCGGAGCCGCATATGTATCAGCCCCGCGCCCCTTACGGGGCACCCCTGAAACGCGCGGCAGCGCTTGTCGTGGGCTGTGTGCTCGCGGCGACGGGCTGCGGTGGCGGCGGGGCCGCGTCCAAGTCCGCCCCCACCCACAGCGCGGCCGCACCCCCCGCCTCGCCGAGCGCCACCCCCATACCCACCCTCCCGCCGAAAGCGGACGGCACCACCCCGGTCTTTGCGCACGGCAAGCGCGGGGCCAAGCTCATCGCGCTCACCTTCGACGCCGATATGACCGCGGACGAGGGCGGGCGCGCCGCCCGCGGTGAGCGGTTCGACAATCCCGAACTCATCGCCACGCTGAGGCAGTTGAAGGTTCCGGCCACCATCTTTATGACCGGCAGATGGGCCGACCAGTATCCGGACGAGGCCAAGTCCATAGGCGCGGACCCGCTGTTCGAGGTGGCCAACCACTCCTACAGCCACCATGCCTTCGCCACCCCCTGCTATGGCCTGCCCAAGGTCTCCACCGGCGCCGTCCGGGACGATGTGGAGCGTGCCTTCGATGCCTTCCGGCGGGCCGGAGTGCGGCACACCGTGCCCTACTTCCGCTTTCCGGGCGGCTGTTATGACGACGCGGTGCTCAAGGCCCTGGGCCCGGTCCAGGTGACCGCCGTGCAGTGGGATGTGATCAGCGGCGACGCCTTCGCCGGACGCCCCGGCCCGGTGGCCGAGGAGGTGCTGGCCAAGGCGCGTCCGGGCTCGGTGGTGGTGATGCACTGTACCCACAGCGCGGCGCCCGCCACCGAGGCCGCGGTGCGTACCGTGGTGCCCCGGCTGCGCGCCCGCGGCTACCGGCTGGTGCGGGTCTCGGACCTGATCGGCGGCCGCTGACCGGGCCGCGGGGCGGTCGCGGGGCTGCTGGCAGACTGGACGGATGACCAGTCCGGACACCGCCGCCCAGCTCACCGCCGACCCCCGGGACGCCGCTCCCCAGTTTGTGCTGCCCCTGGTGGTGCGCATCGAGAAGAGCGCACCCCCGGCGCGTACCGACGCCCTGGAGACCGCGGCGCGGGCGGTGCTCGCCCTGCTGTCGGACGAGCGGTCGCTGAGCCGGGACGGGGTGGACGGCGAGTGGGCGCGGGCGGTGCGCGACTGGCAGGACGCCCGGATCCGCAAGGTGGTGCGGCGGGCGCGCGGCGCCGAGTGGCGCAAGGCGGCCGCGCTGCCGGGGATCACCGTGACCGGCGCCGCCGCCGAGGTGCGGGTCTTCCCGCCGGTGCCCCTGGACGGCTGGCCCAGGGAGCTGGTCAAGCTCCAGGTCTCGGGCACCGAGCTGGATGATCCCGGGCCGCCCGCCGCTCCGGAGCAGGGGCGGCCGGTGCTGTGGCTCAACCCGGCGCTGGAGATGTCGGCCGGCAAGGCCATGGCCCAGGCCGGGCACGGTGCCCAGCTGGCCTGGTGGGCGCTGGACCAGGCCGGGCGGGCCGCCTGGCGGGCGGCGGGCTACGCGCTGGCGGTGCGCACCGCGCCCCGCGAGCGGTGGGCGGAGCTGACCGGCAGCGGGCTGCCGGTCGTCCGGGACGCGGGCTTCACCGAGATCGACCCGGGTTCGATGACCGTGGTCGCGGATCACCCCGCCCTGCGCGGGCGCTAGGGCCAGGGGCCTGCCTGATGGCTCTTGGGGCGCCCCGTCAGGGGCGCGGGGCGGCTGCATCGTGCGGCTCCGCCGCGTGGGCGCGACCAGCCGCCGACGGCCCGCACGTGATACGCGACCCAGCGACGGCACGGCCCATGAGCCGTCAGACATTGCCCAGCGGCACGGCCGCGCTCAGATCGCCGGGATCCCGGCCAGGAAGGCCATCAGGTCACGTACCTCCTGCGCCTCTGTGAAGGGCGCGAAGCGCCGCCGGTACTGGGCGACCAGGCAGGCCGGCACCCGGTCGAACAGGGCCATTGCCCGCCGGGCGGTGCGCACCGCCGACTCGGTGTCGTTCAGGGCGAGTTGGGCATCGACCACGGCCAGCAGGTCGCGGGCGGCCAGCAGGGTGGGGCGGGACGGTCCGGCGGCGGGGCGCGGTGGGTCGCCCAGCAGCGGGGTGAAGTGTTCCAGGGCCCGTTTGGGCTGGCCCGCGTCCAGCCAGGCGCGGCCGGCGGCGACGGCCAGCCAGCGCTCGTCCACCGGGTCGCAGACCGGGGACGGGCCGTGGCTCGCGTCGGCGGGGGCGGCGTCCAGGGCCGCGGCGGCGCGGTCCAGGGCGCGGGCGGCGGCGATGATCTCGCCGCGCCGGGCGTGCCCGCGGGCGGCGTGGCTGTGCAGGACGGCGGCCAGCGCGGGGGGCGGCTGGGGGGTGACGATACGGGCCGCGTCGATGATGGTGAGCGCCTCCTGTGGTTCCCCGGCGTCGATATGGCTCCAGGCCAGGTCGGCCAGGCAGGCGGAGACGGTGGGGGCACAGCCGGCCCGGGCGGCGGCGCGGGCGGCGGCCAGATAGTAGCGCTCGGCCCGGACCTCCTCCCCCAGGCATTTGCTGATCAGCCCGCAGAGGTGGGCGATGCGGGCGGTGACCAGGAGCAGCCGGGTGCCGGTCCCGGCGTCGTATCCGCTGTCCGCCAGCAGGGCGCTGGTGAGGGCGTATTCGGCGCGGGCGACCCGGTAGAGGGTGACCGGGTTGACGGCCGGGACCAGGGCGTACAGCTGGCGGGAGCGGTCCTCGACCACGCCGACGGCCTCGGGGGTCAGCGGCAGTTTGCCCTCGGCGGGCGAGGGGCCGGGGCCGGTGACGGTGGCGATGGTCTCCCGGAGGAAGGAGGCCAGGGCGGGGCCGGTGACCGCGAGCCGGTAGTGGGCCAGCCGGACAATGGGGCGTTCCTTGTCCCGTACCGCCTCCACGGTTTCCTCATGGGTGCGGGAGCGGGCGGCGCGGGAGGCGGCGGCGGTGCCCAGCCGCAGCCAGTGCGGCCAGCCCAGGCGCTGCACCTCCTCCTCGGGCACCTGGTGGATATGGGCTATGGAGAGCTGGGTATTGAGGTCGGGGGGTATGCCCTGGGTCTCCCAGCGGGAGACCTTCTCACGACGTCGGTGAAGCTTTCCGAAGCCGAGTGCCTCATGGGTGTCGGCGACGAGCTCCGCGTAGGAGAGCTGGGTGTCGCCGGTCAGGGCACGTAATTGCGCCAGGGGGTGTCGGGGCCGTGACATCGGGGGACGCCTTCCGTGAACGTGGGCACCCACGGCCTGCCCTGGTGGGGCGTCAGCCGCGGGGCACTGGACCGGACATACCCCACCTTATGATCATATCGGCTGGTCCGTCCAGCACGCCTTCCAGCCGGTGACGCTCCGCTACGCGGACCGGGGATGCCAGGCGTCCTGGAAGTGGCGGCGGGCGCGGTGCAGCCGGGAGCGGACGGTGCCCACCGGCAGCGCCAGGGTCGCCGCCATCTCCTGCTCGTTCATGCCGTAGACGGCGCGCAGGGTCAGCACCTCCCGGTGCTGGTCGGAGAGCCGGTCCAGCACATCGGTGATATGCACCCGGTCCAGCGACCCGGCGTCCTGGGCGACTTCGGGCAGGCCGTCGGCCGGCGCCCGGTCCATGCGCCGGGAGGTACGGACAGCCTCCCGCACGGTGACCGCCTTGACCCAGCCGTAGAAGGCGGTGGGCTCCCTGAGGCCCCTGATGCCCCGGTAGATGGCGAGCATCGCCTCCTGGGCGGCGTCGGAGCTGTGCCCGCGGGCAATGGGCAGGCACAGCCGGCCGACAAAGGGGGCGATGTGCCCCAGCAGATCGTTCATGGCCTGCCGGTCCCCGGCCTGCGCACGCGGCAGTACCGCGGCTATGGGAAAGGCGTGCGGGTCCTTCGACGTACTCACTTCAGGCGCTCCCGAACTCGGCCTGGAAACACGGCTGTCTGACGGCGGATCACGGGGACGGGGCCGCGGGCCCGAGGGCGCGGGCGAAGACGGCCCGACCGGCCAAAACCCCTGCTTGTGCGGCATCCCGGTTTCAGTGAAGCCGGAACCGGGCCGCCTTTCAAGGAGGGTCCTGCGTGCTTCCGGCGTGCCTTGTCCGGCCCCGTGCGGAGGCCGCGAATCGTCCTATTCTGTGGACCGCGGCGGTCCCGCGGCGACCTGTGCCGCCATCGGCAGGGACCACTTGTTCAACGTGAAAATACAAAGGAGTTGATTCTCCGACAAGGCAACGTATGGAAATCCGGGGCGCACTTGAAATCGCCGCCCCTTCGTCCATACCTGATCGTGCCTTTTCGTGTTTCCACGCCCGGCAGCAAAATCCGTACTTTCTCATGAGGGTTGGTGCCATGTCTGTTCACGAGGCCGCCGGCCGCCCGCTGTCGGGCGCGCAAGAGGGCGTCTGGTTCGCCCAGCGGCTCGACCCCGCGAACGCCGCCTACAACACCGGTGAGTATGTGGAGATCCACGGCCCGGTGGACCCCGGAATCTTCGAGACCGCGCTGCGCCGCACGGTCGCCGAGGCGCAGACCTTCGCCCTGCGCCCGGCCGACTCCGGCGACGGCCCCCGCGCCACCCTCCGCGCCGACGGCCAATGGCCGCTGCACTCGCGGGACTTCGCCGACGAGCCGGACCCGCCGGCCATGGCGCGGCGGTGGATGGACGCCGATATGGCCGAGGCGGTGGACCTCACCGAGGGCCCGCTGTTCACCCAGGCCCTGTTCCGGCTGGCCCCGGATCACTGGGTCTGGTACCAGCGGGCGCACCACATCCTTCTGGACGGCTATGGCTACACCCTGGTCGCCCAGCGGCTGGCCGCCGTCTACAGCGCCCTGGCCACCGGTGCGGAGCCCGGCGAGAGCCCGTTCGCCCCGCTGGACCGGCTGCTGGCGGAGGAGGCCCGCTACCGCGCCTCCGAACGCCGCGAGCGCGACCGGGAGTTCTGGACCGGGCGCTGCGCCGGGGCCCCGGCCGCCGTCTCGCTGACCGAGGGCACCGCCGCCCCGTCCGCCGGGACGCTGCGCCGCTCCACCGCGCTGTCCGCCGCCACCGCCGACCGGCTGGCGGAGGCCGCCGCCCGGATGGGCGGCAGCCGCCCCGATCTGCTGGTGGCGGCCGTCGCCGCCTATCTGTACCGGGTCACCGGCGCCGAGGAGGTGACCCTGGGCCTGCCCTGTATGAACCGGCTGGGCTCGGTCGCCCTGCGCACCCCCGGCATGGTCTCCAATGTCCTGCCGCTGCGGCTGGCCGTCCGCCCGGACACCACCCTCGCCGGCCTGGTCGGCCAGGTGGCCGCCGAGGTGCGCGAGGTCCGTGAGCACCAGCGCTACCGGGGCGAGGACCTGCGCCGGGACCTGAAGCTGCTGGGCGGCGACCGGCGGCTGCACGGGCCGGTGGTCAACCTGGTGCCGTTCGTCAATGACCCGGAGTACGCCGGGCACCGCACCACCTACCACCATCTGTCCGGCGGCCCGGTGGAGGATCTGTCGGTCACCGTGCGTCCGGGCCCCGGCGGCAGCGGGCTGGACATCGCCCTGGCCGCCAACCCGGCGCTCTACACCGAGGAGCAACTCGCCGACCATGAACGGCGGTTGCTGCTGATACTGGAGCAGTTCGCCGAGGCGGGCCCCGGGCTGCCGGTGGCCGGGCTGTCGCTGCTGCTGCCCGGCGAGCACCCGGTGCACCCCGCCGCCGAACCGGCCCCGTCCGACGGCGGGGACACCCTGCCCGCCCGCTTCGAGGCCCAGGCCGCCCGCACCCCCCAGGCGCCGGCGGTCACCGAGGCCGGACGGCATCTGAGCTATGCCGAGCTCAACGCCCGCGCCAACCGGCTGGCCCGGCTGCTCGCGGCGCGCGGCGCCGGTCCGGGCCGGGTGGTGGCGCTGGCCCTGCCGCGCTCCATGGAACTGGTGACCGGCCTGCTGGCCGTGCTGAAGTCCGGCGCCGCCTATCTGCCGCTGGACCCCGCCTATCCGGCGGCCCGGATCCGCGCCGTGGCCGAGGACGCCGCGCCCGCCCTGCTGGTGACCGACGCGGCCACCGCGGCCGCCCTGCCGGAGACCGGCGCCGAGGCGCTGGTGCTGGGCGAGGCGGCCACCGAGGAGCTGCTCGCCGCCCAGGACGCCGCCGACCTCACCGACGCGGAGCGCACCGCCCCGCTCACCCCGGCCGATGCCGCGTACATCATCCACACCTCCGGCTCCACCGGCCGCCCCAAGGGTGTGGTGGTCCCGCACTCCAATGTGCTGCGCCTGTTCACCACCTCCGCCGGGCACTTCGGCTTCGGCCCCGGGGATGTGTGGACGCTCTTCCACTCCTATGCCTTCGACTTCTCCGTCTGGGAGGTGTGGGGCCCGCTGCTGTACGGCGGCCGGCTGGTGGTCGTCCCGCATACGGTCAGCCGCTCGCCCGGGGACTTCCTGAAGCTGCTGCGCGAGGAGCGGGTCACCGTCCTCAACCAGACGCCCTCCGCCTTCCTCCAGCTGGTCCAGGCCGACCAGGCGGGCCCGGCGGGCCAACTCGCCCTGCGCTATGTGGTGTTCGGCGGCGAGGCCCTGGAGCCCGCGCAGCTGCGGCCCTGGCTGGAGCGGTACGGGGACCGGGCGCCCGCGCTGGTCAATATGTACGGCATCACCGAGACCACCGTGCATGTCACCCACCACCGGGTCACCCGCGAGTCCATAGCGGACCCCGGGGCGCGCAGCGTCATCGGCACCCCGCTGCCCGATCTGCGGGTGTATGTCCTGGACCACTGCCTCCAGCCGGTGCCGCCCGGCCGGGTGGGCGAGATGTATGTGGCCGGACCCGGCCTGGCCCGGGGCTATCTGAACCGGGCCGCGCTGACCGCGGAGCGGTTTGTCGCCGACCCCTTCGGGGAGCCGGGCGGGCGGATGTACCGCACCGGCGACCTGGCGCGGCGCGCCGCCGACGGCACCCTGGAGTACGCGGGCCGCGCCGACCAGCAGGTGAAGATCCGCGGCTTCCGTATCGAGCCCGGCGAGATCGAGGCGGCGCTGGCCGCCCACCCCGAGGTGGCACAGGCCGCCGTGGTGGCCCGGGAGGCGGACGGCGGCCGGATCCTGGTGGCGTATGCCGTGCCGGAGGCCGGGTGTGCGCCCCAACCGGGCGCGCTGCGCGCCCACTTGGCGGGCACCCTGCCCGAGCACATGGTGCCCAGCACCTGTGTGCTGCTGGACGCCCTGCCGCTGACCGCCAACGGCAAGCTGGACGCCAGGGCGCTGCCCGCCCCGGACTTCGCCTCGGCCACCGGCGGCCGGGCCCCGGCCACCGAGGCGGAGGCGCTGGTGTGCCGGCTGTACGAGGAGGTGCTGCGGCTGCCCGGGGGCAGCGTGGGCGCCGGTGACAACTTCTTCGACCTGGGCGGGCATTCCCTGCTGGCCGCCCGGCTGCTGACCGCCCTGCGGGCGGCGACCGGCGCCGAGATCCCCATGGCGGTGGTCTTCGACACGCCCACCCCCGCCGGGATCGCCGCCCGGCTGCCCGCCGACGGGCACACCGCCCCGGCCCGGCCGCCGCTGGTCCCCGCGGACCGCCCGGAGACGGTGCCGCTCAGCCCCTCGCAGGCGGGTCTGTGGTTCCTCAACCGGATGGAGGGGCCCGGCGCCACCTACAACATCCCGCTGGCGCTGCGCTTCGACGGCCCGGTGGACGCCGCCGCACTCGCGGACGCGCTCGCCGATGTGGTGGCCCGGCACGAGGCGCTGCGCACCCTCTTTCCGCACCGGGACGGCGAGCCCTGCCAGCGGGTGCTGGCGGTGGACGACCCGGCGACCCGCCCCGTGCTGGAGGTGACCGAGGCCGCCGACGAGAGCCAACTGGCCGCGCTGCGCCGGGAGACCGTCCGGCACGCCTTCGACCTGGGCGCCGAACTGCCGCTGCGGGCCCGCCTGTTGCGCCTCCCCGACGGCGGCTCCGTCCTGGTCCTGGCGGTGCATCACATTGCCGCGGACGGCTGGTCGCTGGGCCCGCTGGGCCGCGATCTGGCCACCGCCTACGATGCCCGTGCCGCCGGGCGGGCACCCGACTGGACGCCGCTGCCCGTCCAGTACCCCGACTACACCCTCTGGCAGCGCGAGCTGCTCGGCGACGAGAACGACCCCGGCTCCACCGCCGCCCGCCAACTCGCCTACTGGCAGCGGGCCCTCGACGGCATCCCGGACGAGCTGCCGCTCCCCTACGACCGGCCGCGCCCCCAGCAGCCGGGCCACGCCGGTGACACCATCGGCTTCCATATCGACGCGGCGCTGCACGGGCGGCTGTCGGAGCTGGCGCGGGCGCATGGCGCCACCCTGTCCATGGTGCTCCAGGCGGCCTGGGCCGCCACCCTCACCCGCTGCGGGGCGGGCACGGACATCCCGCTGGGCACCCCCACCGCGGGCCGGGACGACCAGGCGCTCACCGATCTGGTGGGCTACTTCGTCAACACCCTGGTGCTGCGGGCCGACACCTCGGGCGACCCGGAGTTCACCGAACTGCTGGGCCGGGTCCGGGAGACCTATCTGGCAGCCCACGCCCACAGCCAGGTGCCCTTCGACCGGGTCGTGGAACACCTGAACCCGGCACGGGCGGTGGGGCGGCACCCGCTGTTCCAGGTGATGCTGGCGCTGCAGAACGCCGACGAGGCCGAACTGGAGCTGGCCGGGACCCGGGTGGTGCTGGACCCGGGCGGCATCGGCACCGCCCGCTTCGACCTGATGATCTCGCTCAGCGAGCAGTGGACGGCGGGCGGGGCACCCGACGGGCTGGCCGGTACCGCGGAGTTCAGCACCGAGCTGTTCGACCGCAGCACCGTGGAGCGGCTGGTGGCACGGCTGCTGCGGCTGCTGGCCGGGGCCGCCGAGGAGCCGGGACGGCCGCTGTCGCGGCTGCCGCTGCTCACCACGGCCGAGGAGGCCGAGTGGGAGGGCCGGGCCGCCGAGTGCGAGCGGCTGCTGCTGGCGGCCGACGGGGTGCGCGAGTGCCTGGTGACGGTGCGCCGTTCCACGGCCGGCGCCCTGGAGGCGGTGGCCCATGTGGTGCCCGGCGCCCCGGTGGACCCGGCCCGGCTGGCCGCCGCTGCCCGCCCGGCGCTGCCGCCCGCTGCCGCCCCGCTGCGTCCGGTCCTGGTGTCGGCGCTGCCGCGTACCGAGGACGGCGCGCTGGACACCGCCGCGCTGACCCGGATCCCGGTGCTGGACGAGGAGTCGGCCGCCGGCTGGGAGCGGGCGCTGGGCTCCGCCGCGGTGGTCGTCCGCGACACGGTGCCCCCGGCGGTGGCCCCGCTGCATCTGGGCGGGCTGCCGGACGGCGCCGCCGGGGCCGGGGGCGAGGCCCCGGACGGCGTGGAGGACACCGGGGCGCCGGACCTGGACGGTCTGGTCCCGGCGCTCAGCCGCGGCCCCGAGCTCATCCCACCGCCGTACCGCCACCTCGGGCAGGCGCTGCATGCCGCCGCCCGGGGCGAGGGCGGCATCGTCCACCTGCTCCAGGACGGTACCGAGACCCGGCAGACGTATGCGGAGCTGGTGGCGGAGGCGTCCCGGATCCTCGGCGGGCTGCGGGCCCACGGTGTCCGCCCCGGCGAGAAAATGATCTTCCAGTGCGATGACAACCGGGACTTCCTGCCCATGCTCTGGGCGTGTGTGGCCGGTGGGGTGACCGTGGTGCCGATGAGCGTGCCCGCCTCCTACCGGGACACCTCGCCGCTGCTGGACAAGGTGGCCGGCACCTGGCGCTCCCTGGGCCGCCCCCGGATCGCCGCCGGGGCGGGCCCGGCCGCCGGGCTGCGCGCCCTGGGCGGGACGGAAGGCTGGGACGGCCTGGACGTCCTGGACGTGGACCGGCTGCGCACGGCGGAGCCGGCCACCGACTGGCACCAGCCGGACCCGTCGGAACCGGCGCTGATGATGCTCACCTCCGGCAGCACCGGCGCCCCCAAGGCCGTCACCGTCACCCACCGCATGGTGCTCAGCCGCTCGGCCGCCACCGCCCAGCACAACGGGCTCACCGCCGACGAGGTCAGCTTCAACTGGATGCCGCTGGACCATGTCGGCGGCGTGGTGATGTTCCATCTGCGCGATGTGTTCCTGGGCTGCCGGCAGATCCACGCCCGTCCCGGCTGGGTCACCGAGGAGCCGCTGCGCTGGCTGGACGTCCTGGACCGGCACCGGGCCACCGTCACCTGGGCGCCCAACTTCGCCTTCGGGCTGGTCAGTCAGCGGGTGGCGGCCGAGCCCGGCCGCCGCTGGGACCTGTCCTCGCTGAAGCTGGTGATGAACGCCGGTGAGGCCGTGGTGCCGAGGGTGGTGCGCCAGTGGCTGCTCCAGCTGGAGCCCTTCGGCGTGGTGCCCTCGATGATGCACCCGGTGTGGGGCATGTCCGAGACCTCCTCCGGCACCACCGACGCCGACTGGTCGGTCTCCGGGGCCTCGGGTGACGACGCCTATGTCAGCTGCGGCAAGCCCTATCCGGGCTTCGCGATGCGGGTGACCGACGGCAGGGACCGGGTGCTCCCCGAGGGCCGGGTGGGCCACTTCCAGGTCCGCGGCCCCTCGGTGACACCGGGCTATCACGACAACCCGGAGAAGAACGCCGAGTCCTTCACCGAGGACGGCTGGTTCCGCACCGGCGACCTGGCCTTCCTGCGCGACGGGGAGCTGTATCTGACCGGCCGCGCCAAGGACGTCATCATCGTCAATGGCGTCAACCACCCCAGCCATGAGATAGAGGCCGTGGTGGAGGAGGTCGAGGGCGTGGTGCGGTCCTGCACCGCGGCCGTGGCGGTGCGCACCTCGGCCTCGGCCGGCACCGACGGGATCGCGCTGATCTTCTGCCCGGCCGAGGGCGCCGAGGAGCGGGCGCTGCTGACCGAGATCACCGCCCGGGTGACCCGGGAGTTCGGCACCGCCCCCGCCTATCTGGTGCCGGTCACCCCCGCCGACATTCCCAAGACCGAGATCGGCAAGGTGCAACGGACGCTGCTGCGCAAGCAGTTGGAGGAGGGCCGGTTCAACGACGCCGTCCGCCGGGCCGACTTGCTGCTGGGCAATGAGCGCACCATTCCCGACTGGTTCCACCGCCCCGTCTGGCGGCGCGAGGACGCCGTGCACCCGCCGGTGCCGCACCCCGGGCACACCGTGATCCTGCCGGACGCCGGGGGCGCGGTGGCCAAGGAGCTCCAGGCACTGCTCACCGCCGACGGCTGCCGGGTCACCGTGGCCCCCGGGGTGACCGGCCTGGACGCCGACCGGGTCATCGACCTGGGCCTGCTGGACGTCCCCGGGGACGAGGGGCGGCCGCGCCCGGAGGAAGCCACCGAGGCCACCGCCCGGCTGGCCGCCCTGCTGGCCTCGCTCGCCCCGCAGGGCGGCGAGGAGCGCCGGATCACCGTGGAGGTGGCCGCCCGGCACAGCCGCGCGGTGCGCCCCGGCGAGCCGGTGCGGCCCGAGCGCGCGGCGGCCGTCGCCCTGCTCAAGAGCGCGGCGCAGGAACTGCCCTGGCTCCAGGGCCGCTGGACCGACCTGGGCCCCGAGGAGGCGGACACGGCCTCGGCCGCCCGGCGGATCCACGCCGAGACCGCCACCGTGGCCGCCGACGCCGAGGTGGCGCTGCGGGCCGACGGACGCTGGACCGCCCGGCTGGTGGCGCTGCCCGCGCCGGACGAACAGGCCATGGCCCGGCCGGTGTTCGAGGAGGGCGCCCACTATCTGCTGACCGGCGGCCTGGGCGGCATCGGCACCGAGCTGGCCCGGCATCTGCTGGGCGACCATGGCACCCGGCTGACCCTGATCGGCCGTACCCCGCTGACCGACCACCCCGAACGGGCCGCCGTACTGCGGGAGTTGCAGGGTCTGGGCGAGGTGAGCTACCGGGTCGCGGACATCACCGACCCCCAGGCCGTGGCCTCGATGCTGGACGACTGCCGCGCCGGGTTCGGTGAACCGGCCGGTGTGCTGCACCTGGCCGGGCACTTCGCCGAACAGCCGCTCACCGGCACCACCGAGGAGCAGTGGGCCGAGGTGCTGGGCGCCAAGGTGGTGGGCGCGGCGGTGCTCACCGAGGCGCTGCGCGACCGTCCCGGCACCCTGTTTGTCTCCTTCTCCTCCGTCAATGGCTACTTCGGCGGCGCCATGGCCGGTGCCTACTCGGCCGCCAACGCCTATCTGGACGCGCTCGCCGAGCACCAGCGGGCCCTGGGCCTGCGGGCGCACAGCGTGGCCTGGAGCATGTGGGAGGAGACCGGCATCTCCCGGGGCTACGCCCTGAAGGCGCTGACCCGGGCCCGTGGTTTCCGGCTGCTGGGCCGCCGCCAGGGGGTGCGTTCGCTGGCGGTGGCACTGCGGCACGGGCTGCCGCACATCCTGGTGGGCCTGGACCCCACGGCGCCCTGGGTGCGCAGCCATCTGGCCGCCCCGGCAGTGCCCTTGCGGGAGCTGGCCGGTTTCACCACCGCCGGTACGGACCCGGCGCACACTCCCACCGACCGCTTCGGCACTCCGGTGCCCTGCACGGTGCGGACGGTGGACGCGCTGCCGCTGACCGCCGACGGCCGGATCGACCGGGAGCTGCTGGCCGGGCGGACGGCGGCCGGCGGGGACGGCGATGAGCCGCTGCCGGGAACCGAGGAGGAGATCGCGGCGGTCTGGCGGGAGGTGCTGGGCGCCGAACGGATCAGCCGCACCGATGACTTCTTCGCCCTGGGCGGCCACTCACTGCTGGCCACCCGGCTGGTGGGCCGGCTGCGTACCGTCCTGGGCCTGGAGCTGACCGTCGCCGACCTGTTCGCCGCCCCGACGGTGGCCGGGCTGGCCGCCCTGGCCCCGGCGCCGGGCACCCAGGACGGGCCGCAGCGCCCGCCGCTGGTGCCCGCCGTCCGGCCGGAGACGGTACCGCTGTCGCTGGCCCAGTCCCGGCTGTGGTTCCTCAACCGCCTCGAGGGGCCCGGCGCCACCTACAACATCCCCCTGGTGCTGCGCTTCGACGGCCCGGTGGACAGCGAGGCGCTGCGGGAGGCGCTGGCCGATGTGGCCGGACGCCATGAGGCGCTGCGCACCCTCTTCCCGGACCGGGACGGCCGGCCGCGCCAGGAGGTGGTGACGGGCGAACAGGCCCGCCCGGACCTGCTGGTGTCGGAGATACCGGCACGCTGGCTGGACGACCAGATCCGCTCGGCGGCCCGGCTGGGCTTCGACCTGGGCACCGAACTCCCGCTGCGCGCCCATCTGTTGAAGGTCTCCGGCGGTGGCTCGGTGCTGGTGCTGGTGGTCCATCACATCGCCGCGGACGGCTGGTCGCTGGGCCCGCTGGGCCGCGATCTGGCCACCGCCTACGAAGCCCGTGCCACCGGGCGGGCGCCCGACTGGGCGCCGCTGCCCGTCCAGTACCCCGATTACACCCTCTGGCAGCGCGAGCTGCTCGGCGACGAGAACGACCCCGGCTCCACCGCCGCCCGCCAACTCGCCTACTGGCAGCGGACCCTGGACGGCATCCCGGACGAGCTGCCGCTCCCCTACGACCGGCCGCGCCCCCAGCAGCCCAGCCATCAGGGCAAGTTGCTGCACCGGCGGCTGGACGCCGCGGTGCACGGCGCGTTCACCGAGCTGGCCCAGCGGCACCGGGCGACGCTGTTCATGGTGCTCCAGGCCGCCTGGGCCACCGCCCTGACCCGGGCGGGCGCCGGTACCGACCTCCCGCTGGGCACGCCCTGGGCGGGCCGGGAGGAGGAGGCGCTGGCCCCGCTGGTGGGCTTCTTCGTCAACACCCTGGTGCTGCGCACCGACACCTCCGGCGACCCGGCCTTCGCCGAGCTGCTGGACCGGGTGCGGGAGGCGGACATCGCCGCCCAGGCCCACCAGGACCTGCCCTTCGACCGGATCGTCGAACACCTCAACCCGCCCCGCCATCTGGCCCGGCACCCGCTGTTCCAGGTGTCCATGGCCCTCCAGGACGCGGCCGGCGAACGGATCCGGCTGGCCGGGCAGGAGGTGCTGCCCGAGCGCATCCATCTGGATGTGGCCAAGTTCGACCTGATCGTCAACTTCTCCGAGCGGCATACCGCCGAGGGCGCGCCGGACGGGCTGGAGGTGGCCCTGGAGTACAGCACCGACCTGTTCGACGCCGCCACCGCCGAGGGCCTCATCGACCTGCTGTGCCGGGTCGCCGAGGACGCGGCCGCCCGACCCGGCGCCCGGCTGTCCGCGCTCGGTGGCGCCACCGGCGGGCGCAATGCCCTGGCCCGGGCCGAGGCGGCGGTAAGGGCCCTGCCGGGCGTCCATGACTGCGCCGCCCTGGAGCGGGACGGCGTACCGGTCGTCTACACCGTGCCCGAGGGGCCGTTGACGGCCGAGCGGGTGCTCGAGGCCGCCCGGACGGCCGCGCCGCGGGCCCAGGCCGTACTGGTCTCCACCCTGCCCCGTACCGCCCAAGGCGCCCTGGACCAGGACGCGTTGACGGCACTGCCGGTCCTGGACGAGGCGACGGCCGCCGCCTGGCGGGAGCGGCTGGCCGCCGACCCCCGGGTCGGCGAGGCCGTGGTACGGATCGAGGAGGCGCCCGCGCCCGCCCCGCGCCGCACCCATCTGTCCGATGTGCCCGGTGCGCTGCCCACCGACGCCCTGCCGGGTTCCGGTGCCGGCCGGGCGCCGGAGACGGACGGGGAGCGGACGCCGGACGGCCCGCCCTCCCTGGTGCACGGCCCCGAGCTGGTCCCGCTGGACGTCCCCGACCTGGTGGCGGCGCTGCGCCGGGCCGCGGCGGGGCCGGGCGACCTGGTGCATCTGCGGGCCGATGGCTCGGAGGACCGCCAGAGCTATGCCCGGCTGGCCGAGGACGCCTCCCGGGCCCTGCACGGGCTGCGCGCCCTGGGCCTGCGCCCGGGTGACGCGGTGCTGCTCCAGCTCGCCTCCACCCGGGACTTTGTCACCGGCTTCTGGGCGTGCGCGCTGGGCGGACTGGTCGCGGTGCCGCTGGCCGTACCGGCCGGCGGATACCAGCGGGGCGGCGCGCAGACCGCCAAGCTGGCCGACGCCTGGGAGATGCTGGGCCGCCCGCCGGTGCTCGGCTCGGCCGGCACCGACCGGGGTGTGGCGGAACTGCTGGACGGGGCCCGGGTGGCCGCGCTGGAGACGCTGCTTCAGGGCCCGGAGGACCGGGACTGGCATCCGGCGGACCCGGATGAGCTGGTGCTGCTGATGCTCACCTCGGGCAGCACCGGCCGCCCCAAGGCGGTCGAGCTGCGGCACCGCAACATCCTGGCCAGGACCGCGGGCGTCATCGCGCTCAACCAACTGACCGCCGGCGACCCGTCGTTCAACTGGATGCCGCTGGACCATGTGGGCGGAGTCGTCCATGTCCATATCCGGGACCTGATCACCGGGGCCCGCCAGGTGCACGCCCCGACCTCCTGGGTACTGGAGGACCCGCTGCGCTGGCTGGACGCCATCGACCGCTACCGGGCGGCCACCACCTGGGCGCCCAACTTCGCCTACGGTCTGGTGGTCGAGCACCTGGCGACCGCGGACCGGGCCCGCACCTGGGATCTGTCCACGCTGCGGATGTCCCTCAACGCCGGTGAGGCCGTGGTGCCCCGGGTGGTGCGCCGCTTCCTGACCGCGCTGGCCCCCTACGGTCTCCCGCATGACGCGGTGCAGCCGGTGTGGGGCGCGGCCGAGACCTGCTCCGGGCAGACCCATGCGGTGCTGACCCTGGACAACACCCGGGACGAGGACACCCTGGTGGACCTCGGCCACCCCTACCCCGGCTGCTCGATCCGGATCACCGACGACAGCGGCGCGGTGGTGCCGGAGGGCGTCATCGGCCACTTCCAGCTGCGCGGCCCGGCCGTGACCGACGGCTATCACCGGGCGCCGGAGCACAACGCGGAGGCGTTCACCGCCGACGGCTGGTACGACAGCGGCGACCTGGGCTTCCTCCGCGGCGGCCGGCTCACCCTGACCGGGCGGGCCAAGGACACCATCATTGTCAACGGGGCCAATCTGCACCCGCATGACATCGAGGCGGTGGCCGAGGAACACCCCGCCGTGGAGCGGTCGTTCACCGCCGCGGTGGCGGTGCGCACCCCGGCCGACACCACCGACCGGCTGGCGGTCTTCCTCACCCTGCGGCCGGGCGTGGACCGGGCGGCGGCGCTGGCGGAGATCGCCGGGAAGGTGACCGGGCAGACGGGCGTACGGCCCGGCTATCTGGTGCCGCTGGCCGCCTCGGAGATCCCCAAGACCGAGATCGGCAAGATCCAGCGGGCCGCGCTGCGGGCCCGGTTCGCGGCCGGAGAGTATGCGGCGGTGATCCGGGAGGCGGATCTGCTGCTGGGCAATGAGCGGACGGTGCCGCACTGGTTCACCCGCCCCGTCTGGCAGCGGGCCGAGGCCCCGCAGCCGGACCCCGGCCGGTATGCGGAGGGGCACACCCTGGTGCTCGCCGACCCGGGCGGCACGGTGGCGGCCCGCTTCGCGGAGCTGGTGGCCGGAGCGGGCGGCCGGTGCACGGTGCTGGACGACCCGGCGCTGTTCGGCGCGGCGGCCCCGGTACGGCGGGTGGTGGACCTCACCCGGCTGGGCACCGCCCCCGGCGACCCCTTCGACCCGGCGTCAACGGTCGGCGAGGTCAAGGCGGTTGCCCGGCTGGTGTCGGTGCTCGCGGCCCGCGCCGAACCGGTGGCACTGGAGATCGCCGCGCCCGGCGGCGCCATGCCCGCCCATGCGGCGGCGGCCGCCATGCTGCGCAGCGCGGCCCAGGAACTGCCCTGGCTCTCGGTCCGCTGGACCGAGGTGGAGCCCGGCGGCGATACGGCCGGGGCGCTGTTCGGGGAGGTGGCCGGGGAGCCGGTGGAGACGGATGTGGCGCTGCGGGCCGACGGCCGGCATGTGCTGCGCCTGGCGGAGACCGAGGCGGCCCCGGCCGGCTCGCCGCCGGTGCTCACCCGGGGCGGCCACCATCTGATCACCGGCGGCCTCGGCGGGGTCGGCACCGAGCTGGCCCGGCATCTGCTGACCCGCTATGGCGCCCGGCTGACCCTGCTGGGCCGCACACCGGCGGACGATCCGCAACGGGCGTCCGTACTGGCCGAGTTGGCGGCGCGCGGCGAGGTGCGCTACCTCCTCGTCGATGTCACCGACCCGGCGGCGGTACGGGCCGCACTGGACACGGCGGGCCCGGTGGACGGCGTCTGGCATCTCGCCGGGCAGGTCTCGGATCTGCCGGTGGCCGGAACCCCGGTGGAGCGGTGGGAGCCGGAGCTGGCCGCCAAGGTGACCGGCGCCGCCGTGCTCACCGAGGCGCTGCGCGACCGGCCCGGCACCTTGTTTGTCTCCTTCTCCTCCGTCAACGGCCTCTTCGGCGGGGCGCGGGCCGGCGCCTACGCGGCGGCCAACGCCCATCTGGACGCGCTCGCCGTTCATCAACGCGCCCTGGGGCTGCGGGCGTTCAGCCTGGCCTGGAGCATGTGGGACGAGCGGGGCATGAGCCGTGACTTCGCCATGAAGGCCCTCACCGAGGCCCGGGGCTACCGGGCACTCGGCCGGCATGAGGCCCTCAACTCCCTTGCGGTGGCGCTGGGACAGGCGGCGCTGGGACAAGACGTGGCGCGGGTGCTCATCGGGCTGGACCCGGCGGCCCCGTTCATCCGGGCCCGGCTGTCCGCACCGGCCCGGCCGCTGCTGCGGCTGACCGGCCATGTCACCCCGGGCCGGGAGGCGGCGCACCCGGCCGGGGAACGGCCGGACACCCTGCCCGACCGGTTCGGCACGCCCGTACCCTGCACCGTGCTGCCGGTGGGCGCGCTGCCCCGCGAGACCACCGGGGGACAGCCGGCGCAGGGGGCCGACACGGAGCTGGTGACCGCCCTGACCGCGCTGTGGGGCGAGGTCCTGGAGACCGATGGCCTGGGCCCGCACGATGACTTCTTCGCACGCGGCGGGCACTCCATCCTCCTGGTCGCCCTGCGCACCCTGATCGAGAACCGGCTGGGCCACCAGCCGGAGATCGCCGACCTGTTCACCTACCCGACCCCCGCCGCGCTGGCCGCCCATCTGACGGGCCGGCCGCCGGCCGGGGAACCCGCCCACCAGGACTCCGAGCGGCCCGGCGGCCCCGCCGCCCCCTCGGACGCCGACCAGCGCGCCCGGCAGCGGCGCGAGCACCTGGCCCGCCGCAGGGCCGCCTCCTCCCGGAAGGACACCTCTCACCATGGCTGAGCCCACCGCCCAGGCGAACCCCCGGCCGAGCGGCGACTCGGCGGACGAGTTCGGCAGCATAGCGATCGTCGGCATGGCCGGCCGCTGGCCCGACGCCCCCGATCTGGACACCTTCTGGCGCAATCTGGCCGCCGGGCACCACAGTTCCAAGCCCATACCCGAGGACCGCTACCGGGCGGCGGGCGGCGACGAGGCCGGGCTGAGCGACCCGGACCGGATCCGGCTGGCCTCCGTCATCGACGGCATCGAGCTGTTCGACGCGGACTTCTTCGGCTATCTTCCGGGCGAGGCCGAGCTGATCGACCCCCAGCAGCGCCTGTTCCTGGAGGTCTGCCACCACGCCCTGGAGCACGCCGGCTACGACCCGGCCCGGGGCGGCGGCCAGATCGGCGTCTATGGCGGCGTCAGCCAGAGCGAGTACTACCTCAGCCATGTGCACCCCCGGTACGGGGACCTGCCCGGCTCGCTGGAGGTGCTGGCCGCCAAGGCCGGCAACGTACCCGACGCGCTGACCATGCGGGTCTCCTACAAGCTCGGCCTGACCGGGCCGAGCGTCTGCGTCCAGACCACCTGCTCCACCTCGCTGGTGGCCGTCCATATGGCCTGCCAGGAGCTGCTGAACTTCCGCTGTGACACCGCCCTGGCGGGCGGCGCGGCCATCAACCCGGTCGCCGACCGCGGCTTCCGCTATGTGGAGCACGGCATCTTCTCCACCGACGGGCACACCCGCGCCTTCGACGCCAAGGCCCAGGGCACCATCCGGGGTGACGCGGTCGCCGCCGTGGTGCTGCGCCGCCTGGAGGACGCCCTCGCCGACGGCGACCGGATCTGGGGCGTCATCCGGGGCACCGCCATCAACAACGACGGCATGCGCAAACCGGCGTTCAGCGCGCCCAGCCCACAGGGCCAGACCGAGGTGATCAGGGAGGCGCATGCCGCCGCCGGGGTGCCGGTGGAGACCATCACCTATGTGGAGGCCCACGGCACCGCCACCCCCGTCGGTGACCCCATCGAGGTCGCCGCGCTGACCTCGGCCTTCCGGGAGGGCACCGACCGCACCGGGTTCTGCACCCTGGGCTCGGTGAAGTCCAATGTCGGCCACACCGACACCGCCGCCGGGGTCACCGGCCTGATCAAGGTGCTGCTGGCCATGCGGCACCGGCAGCTGCCCGGCACCGTGGGCTTCAGCACCCCCAACCCGGCCATCGACTTCCCCGCCACCCCCTTCCGGGTCAGCGGGGTGACCGAGCCCTGGGAGCCCGGCCCGGGGATCCCGCTGCGGGCCGGGGTCAGCTCCTTCGGCGTCGGCGGCACCAACGCCCATGTCGTGGTGGAGGAACCGCCCCGGCAGCCGGAGCCGGAGCCGGACGCCGCGGAATGGCAGCTGCTGCGGCTGTCCGCCCGTACCCCCGGCGACCTGGACGCCCTGTCGGAGAAGCTGGCCCGGCATCTGGCGGCCGAGCCGGGGCTGCCGCTGGCCGACGCCGCCCACACCCTGCGCACCGGACGCGTCCAACTCCCCTTCCGCCGCACGGTCGTTGCCCGGGACCTCGCGGAGGCCGCCGAGGCGCTGCGGGCCGGTGGCCGCATCACCGGACCGGTCGCGGACACCGGCCGCCCGGTGGCCTTCCTGCTGCCCGGCGGCGGGGCCCAGTACCCGGGCATGGGCGCCGGGCTCTACCGCGGCGAGCCGGTGTTCCGGGCCGCGATGGACCGCGCCTCGGCCGCCCTGCGCGGCCGCCTGGGCCATGACCTGACCGACCTGCTCTACGGCAACGGCCCCCGGCCCGGGGTGATCTGCGACTTCGCCTCGCTGGTGGCGGTGGAGCACGCCCTGGCCGAGCTGCTGGCCGGGCACGGGGTGCGCCCCGACGCCCTGCTGGGCCACTCGCTCGGCGAGTACACCGCCGCCGTGCTGGCCGGGGTGATGTCCCTGGAGGACGCCCTGTCGCTGGTCACCCTGCGCGAGGAGCTGATGCTCCGGGCCGGGGGCGCCACGCTGAGCGTCCACCTGGGCGAGGCGGCGCTGCGCCCCTACCTCGCCGAGAGCCGCACCGTGGGCCTGGCCACCGTCAACTCGCCCGGTTCCTGCACCGTCACCGGCAGCGAGGAGGGCATCGCCGAGCTGGAGCGGCGGCTGACCGGGGACGGTGTGGAGTGCTCGCGGGTCCGGCTGGCCGCCGCCCCGCACTCCCCGCTGCTGGACCCGGTGCTCCCGGAGTTCGCCGCAGCCGTCGCCAAGGTCACCCTCAACGCGCCGCGCATTCCCTATGTCTCCAACCTCACCGGCACCTGGATCACCGCCGAGCAGGCCACCGACCCGGACTACTGGGTGCGGCATATGCGGGGCACGGTCCGGTTCGCCGACGGCCTGGCCACCCTGGCCGCCTTCGACGGCGGCGACCCGGTCCTGCTGGAGTGCGGCCCCGGCCGCACCCTGGCCGGGTACGCCGCCGGCCGCGCCGGCACCCCCGCCGACGCGCTGACCTCGATGCGGCACGCCAAGTCCGAACTCCCCGACCAGCAGGTGCTGTTGGCGGCGGTCGGCGGGCTGTGGGCCCATGGCGTGAGGGACCGGGCGGCGGACGCCGGTCGGGGCCGCCGGGTGCCGCTGCCCGGCTACCCCTTCGCCCGTACCCGGCACTGGATCGACCGCGCCGCCCGCCCCACGGCCGCCGCGCCGTCCCGGACCGTGGCCGGCCGCGCCTTCCCGGTGGACCTCGCCGCCGAGGACGCCGCACTGCGCGCCGCCGAGGAGCGGCTGCGGGCGGAGCTGCCCGTCGATGAGGTGCCCGAGGAGGTGTGCGAGCTCCTGGACCGGCTGTGCGCCCTTCATGTGGCCGCCTATCTGCGCGCCCAGGGCGTGGACACCACCGTCGGCGCGGTCCACCAGCGGGACGAGCTGCACCGGACCTTGCGTACCGTGCCCGCCTACCGCAAGTTCGTGGAGGCCCTGCTGCACATCCTGGAAGTGGACGGCATCGTCGAGGCCGAGGGCGACCGGCTGCGCTTCACCGGGGACGCCGGTGATGACGAGGAGATCGCCAAGACCGAGCGGGCGATCCGGGAGAACCACCCTTCCTATGTGGAGGAGTTGGAGGTCATCGAGCACTGCCGCACCCGCTACGGCCAGGTGGTCAGCGGTGAACTGGCGGGCACCGAGGTCCTGCTGCCGGACGGGAAGACCGATATCACCCGGGCCGCCGGGGAGAAGTGGGTGGCGGCCAGCGACATCGGCGTCTACCGGACGCTGATCGCCGAGCAGGTCACCCGCCTCGCCCGCCGGGTCCAGGGCCGCCCGGTACGCATCCTGGAGGTCGGCGGCGGACAGGGCGGGGTGACCTGGCCGCTGGCCGCGGCCCTGGCCGAACTGCCGGAGGTGGAGTACCGCTTCACCGACCTGGGCCGGGCCTTCGTCCTGGGCGCCCAGCGCCGCGCCGAGGCCGAAGGCCTGGACCGGCTGATGACCTTCTCCACCCTGGACATCTCCCGGGACCCCGGCGAGCAGGGTGTGGAGACCGGCGCCTGGGATGTGGTGGTCGCCTACAACGTGCTGCACGCCACCCCGGACCTGCGCCCCACCCTGCGCCATGTCCATCGGCTGCTCGCCCCCGGCGGTGCGCTGTTCCTGCTGGAGGCGTCCCGGGAGCCCAGGTTCGCGGTGGCCACGGCCGGGCTGTTCGAGGGCTGGTGGTTCTTCGAGGACGGGCTGCGCGAGCACACCCCGCTGGTCGCCCCCGAGGTCTGGCGCGGCCTGCTCACCGAGACCGGGTTCGCCAATGTCACCTCCTATCCCAAGGTGCCGCAGGAGAAGTCCCTCACCGGTCATGCGCTGATCGTCGGCCAGCGCCCGGCGGACGCCCCCGCGCGGGAGCCGGAGGCCGCGCCGGCCGCCGCCCGGCCGAAGACCTTCAACCGGCGCCCCTCGCTGGCCCAGGAGTACCTGGAGCCGCGCACCGAACTGGAGCGCCAGGTGGCCGCGCGCTGGCAGGAGGTGCTGGGCGTGGAGCCGGTGGGCGTCGAGGACAACTTCTTCGACCTCGGCGGCGATTCACTGCTCGCCCTCCAGCTGGTCACCCGGCTGCGCGACGAGCTGAAGGCCGAGCTGTCGGTCAAGCGCCTGCTGGAGCGGCTGACCGTGGCCGCCGTGGCCCAGGACATCGAGGCCGGCGCCGACCGCCCGGCCGACGGTCCGGCCGTGATCCGGCGCAGCGCCCGGCGCGGCTGATCCCCCGCCCGGGGTGCGCCGCGGCGGCCCGGCCGCCGCGGCGCACCCCCGCACCGTCCTCCGCCCCGTCCAGGAGTCCCTCGCATGCCAACCCCCGTAGGCCGTCTGGCGTTTCCCGCGTCCCTGGCCCAGGAACAGATGTGGTTCCTTCAGCAACTCGCCCCGGACAACCCGTACTACAACGTCCCGCTCTCCTTCCGCCTCACCGGTGACCTCGACCGGGACGCGCTGGCGCAGGCCGTCGCGGACCTGGTGGACCGGCATGAGCCGCTGCGGACCGTCTTCGCCGATTCCGGGGACGGGCTGGAGCAGATCGTCCTGGAGCGGGCGGAGGTGCCGCTGACCGTGACCGAGGTGCCGGGCGGTGCGGCGGACGAGGCCGCATTGCGCGCCGCGCTCCTGCGCCCGGCCCGGCGCCCCTTCGATCTGTCGGCCGAAGTCCCGGTCCGCGCCGAGCTGTTGCGGCTGGCCGAGCGGGACCATGTGCTGGTGCTGTGCATCCATCACATCGTGGTGGACGGCTGGTCGATGGGCATCCTCTCCCGCGAACTGGGCCTCGCCTACGCCGCCCGGTGCGCGGGCCGGGCGCCCCGACTGCCGGAGCTTTCCATCCAGTACGCCGACTGGTCCGAGTGGCGCCGCGAACAGGACGCCACCGACGGGGCCGTGGAGCGGGCCCTGGCCTACTGGCGGGACCGGCTCGGCGGTGACCTGCCGGTGCTCGCCCTGCCCACCGACCGGCCGCGCACCGGCCGGCGCTCCTATACGGGCGCCCAGTTGTCCGTCACCCTGCCCGCCGCGCTGACCTCGGCGCTGCGCGCCTTCTGCCGGGAGCAGGGGGTGACGCTCTACACGGCGCTGCTCGCCGGGTACGCGGCCTTCCTCTCCCGGCACTCCGGCGGCCGGGACGTGATCGTCGGCACGCCCTTCGCCAACCGGGAGGACCCGCAGACCCAGGACCTGGTCGGCTACTTCGCCGGGGTGCTGCCGCTGCGCGTCCCGCTGGACGGCGAGCCGGACTTCCTCACCCTGGTCCGCCGCGCCCATGACACGGTGCTGGGGGCGCGGGCGCATGACCGGGTGCGGCTGGAACAGATCGTCGCCGAGATCGCGCCCGAGCGCGAGGGCGGGCGCGGCACGCTCACCGAGGCGGTGTTCGCCCTCCAGGACTTCGCGATGCCGGCCCCCGAACTGCCGGGCCTGACCGCCCGCCCGCTGCTGGTCGAGGCGGATTCCACCCGGCATGACCTGGAGTTCCATGTCCAGGACGGCGGGGAGTCGCTGGGCGTGCTGGTCGTCTACAGCACCGACCTGTTCGACGCGCCGACGGTACGCCGGCTGACGGGCCGCTGGATCCGGCTCCTGGAGTCGGCCATGGCCGCACCCCAACTGCCCGTCAACGCCCTGGAGATGCTCACCGGCGAGGAGCGCACGGCGCTGACCGAGCGCCTCCGGCTGGCCGCCCGCCCCGAACCCCGGCCACTGGCGGACCGCCTGGCGGCCCTCGCCGCCGAACGCCCCTCCGATGCCGCCGTCACCGACCCGCAAACCTCCCTTTCGTGGCGGCAGTTGAGCGACCATTCCGCCGCTCTGGCCGCGCGGCTGGCCGCCGCCGGTGTGGGCCCCGGCAGCCGGCTGGCCCTCGCCGCCGGACCGGACGCGGCCGGTGTGACCGCCCTGCTGGCGTCCCTGCGCACCGGCGCTGCCGTCGTCCCCCTGGACCCGGCCGATCCCCCGGCCCGCAATCGCGACCTGATCCGCCGCTCCGGCGCCCACGCGGTACTGACGGACGCGGACGGGGCATGGGGCGCGCCCCGCATCCCCCTCACCGGCCCGGAGCCGGCGGCCACCGAGGAGCCGCCGTCCCGGGCGGGCACCCTGATCGAGTGGTCCGACCACGGCCCCCTGACGGTGGACGCCACCGCCCTGGCCGCCCAGACCACCCTGCTGGCCGAGGCGGCGGATCTCGCACCCGGCACCCCAACGGCCCTTATGGCACCGCCCGGTTCCCCGGCCTTCGTCCGGGGCGCCCTGGCGGCTTTGACGGCGGGCGCCGGGCTGCTGCTGGGGGGTGGACAGGCGCCCGTCACTCTCACGGCGGACACGCCGGCGGACGGCGCGGCGCCGTTGCCCGCCGGCGTCGCGGGAACGGCCATTGGCCGGACCGTTGTGCTTGCCCCGCCCTCCCCCGTGGCAACGGCCGCGCACCAGCGGGTCGCGCTGGCGCCCGGGCTCGGTCCGTACGCGCTGGCCGCCGCGGGGCGGGCGGAGTTCGCGCCGCTGGTGCCGCTGTGTGTGCTGAACGAGAGCCGCGGGGCCGCCCCCTGGGGCGTGTCCGGGGAGTTGTGGGCGGCGCCGGGGCATGGCCGGGTCGCCGGGTTGCCGGAGTGCAAGGATCCGTTCGAGGCGGGGGTGTTGCTGCACCCGGTGGGCCGTGGCGGAGCCGCCGTTCCCGGTGGGGGGTTCACCGTCGGGGACGGCGGCGAGGGTGCGGTGCTGGGCGGGCAGTGGGTGGAACCCGCCTGTGTGGAACGGGCGTTGCTGGGGCTGGAGGCGGTGCGCGAGTGCCATGTCGAGTTCCGCCGCACCCTGGCCGGTGAACTGGCGGCAATGGCCTATGTGGTTCCGTCCGGCGAGCTGGACCCGGCCCGGCCGGCGGTGGCCGCGGGCGAGGCGCTGCCCGTGGGGGCGCCGCCGGTGCGCATGGTGCCCGTCTCCGTGCTGCCGCGCACCGGCGACGGGGCGGTGGATCTCGCCGCCCTGCGCCGGCTGCCGGTGCTGGACGAGGAGCTGGCCGCCGCCTGGGAGCGGCACCTGGTGGAGAGCGGCGAGGCGGCGGCCGGGCGGGTCGCGGTGGTGGTCTCCCCCGCCGCGCCGCCCGCGCCGGAGCGGCTGCACCTCGGCACGGGGGTGGCGGCGGGCGGGACCGCCGCGCCGGACGCCGCCCCGGCAGTGGCCGGGGAACCGGCCGGCGACCCGGCGCGTCCGCTTTCGCTGAGCACCGGGCCCGCGCTGCGCGCGCTGGAGGTGCCCGATCTCGCGGCCGCGCTGCGCCGTACCGCCGCCGGTGACGGGGACCTGCTCCACCTGGGGGCCGATGGTTCGGAGGACCGGCAGAGCTATGCCCGGCTCGCCGAGGACGCCTCCCGGGTGCTGGGCGGGCTGCGCCGGCTGGGCGCCCGGCCCGGCGACAAGGTGATCCTGCAACTGCCCGGCACCCGGGACTATGTGTCCGGCTTCTGGGCCTGTGTGATCGGCGGTTTCGCCGCCGTCCCGCTCGCCGCCCCGCCCGGCGGCTATGCGGTGGACAGCGCCCAGGCCACCCGCCTCGCCGACGCCTGGCGGACGCTGGGCGAGCCCTGGGTCCTGGCCCCGGCGGCCGCCGGGGCGGGCATCACCGGCCTGCTCTCCCGGGGCGGGGGGCCCGCCCCCCGGGTGGCCGCGATCGACGAACTGCTGTCCGGGGATCCGGACTTGAACTGGCACCAGCCGTCCCCCGACGACCTCGTCCTGCTGCTGCTCACCTCCGGCAGCACCGGCCGCCCCAAGGCCGTGGAGCAGCGGCACCGCAATATCCTCACCCAGGTCGCCGCGGTGCATCAGCAGCATGGGATCACCCCGGCCGACCGGTCCTTCAACTGGATGCCGCTGGACCACGTCGGCGGCGTGATCATGACGCATATGCGGGACCTGGTCGCCGGGGCCTCACAGGTCATCGCGCCCCCCGGCTGGGTTCTGGAGGACCCGCTGCGCTGGCTGGACGCCATCGACCGCTACCGGGCCACCACCACCTGGGCCCCCAACTTCGCCTATGGCCTGGTGGGCGAGCGGCTGGCGGAGGAACCGGCCCGCGGCTGGGACCTGTCCTGTCTGCGGCTGGCCCTCAACGGCGGGGAGGCCGTGGTGCCCCGGGTGGTGCGCCGCTTCCTGAGCGCGCTGGCCCCCCATGGCCTGCCCGGCACCGCCGTACACGCGGCCTGGGGCATGTCGGAGACCTGCTCCTGCGAGGCCAGCAAGGCGCTGACCCTTGCCGACAGCAGCGACGAGGACACCTTCGTCAGCTGCGGCCGCCCGCTGCCCGGCTTCGCGATCCGGGTGACCGGCGAGGACGGCCGGCCGCTGCCGGAGGGCGGCACCGGCCGGCTCCAGGTGCGCGGCGCCGCGGTCACCGACGGCTACCACGACAACCCGGAGAAGAACGCCGAGTCCTTCACCGAGGACGGCTGGTTCGACACCGGCGACCTGGCCTTCCTGCGCGACGGCGAGCTCTATCTGGCCGGGCGCGGCAAGGACGTCATCATCGTCAACGGCGCCAATCTGCCCGCCCATGAGGTGGAGGCGCTGGTGGAGGACAACACGGCGGTGGAGCGGTCCTTCACCGCCGCCGTCGCGGCCCGCTTCCCCGGCGACACCACCGACCGGCTGGCCGTCTTCTGCTGCCCGCAGCCCGGCGCCGACCGGCGGCGGCTCGCCCTGGACATCATCGGCCAGGTCACCCGGGGAACGGGCACCGCGCCCTCGCTGGTGCTGCTGGTGGACCCCGCCGACATCCCCAAGACGGAGATCGGCAAGATCCAGCGCACCGCCCTCCAACAGGCCCTGGCCGAGGGCCGGTTCGACGAGGCGGTGCGCCGTACGGACCTGCTGCTGGGCAATGAGCGCACCCTCGGCAACTGGTTCCACCGCCCGGTGTGGCGGCCCGCGGAGCTTCCGCGCACCCCGGCCGCCGTGACGGACCGCGCCCATACCGTGGTGCTGGCGGACCGGGGCGGCGCCGTGGCGGGCGCCTTCGCCGCGCTGGTCCGCGCCGCGGGCGGCCGGTGCACGGTGCTGGACCGGCACCCGGCCGGGGGCGAGGCGCTGGAGGACGAGGCCCTGGAGAACGCCGACCGCATCGTGGATATGCGGCTTTTGGGCAGCCCCGGGCAGCCGCCGGAGCCGCTCACCGAACTGACCTCGCTGCTGCGGGCGCAGTCCGCGGCCCGCGCGGACGGCGGCCGCCCGCTGGTGCTCGATGTGGTGGCCACCGGCGGACGGGCCGGACTGGGCACGGCCCCGGACCCGGCACGGGCCGCCGCCGTGCCGGTGCTCAAGAGCGCCGTACAGGAACTGCCCTGGCTGACCGGCCGGTGGATCGACGCCGTCCCGGAGCAGGCCCCGGAGCGGACCGCCCGGCTGCTGTGGGCGGAGTGCAGCGCGCCGGTCACCGACCAGGACATCGCCTACCGGGACGGCGTACGCCAGGTGCTGCGCCTGGAGCAACTCGCCTCCCCGGAAGGGGAGTCGGTGCTGCGCACCGGGGGTCACTATCTGCTCACCGGCGGCCTGGGCGGGCTGGCGGTGGACACCGCCCGGCATCTGCTCACCGGGTACGGGGCGGCCGTCACCCTGGTCGGCCGTACCCGCCCGGAGGACGACCCGGAGCGTGCGGCATCGCTGCGGGAGCTGCAAGCCCTGGGCGACGTACGGTACTTGGCCGCCGATGTCACCGACCGGGCGGCCGTCCGGCGGGTGCTGCGGCAGGCGGGCGAGGAACACGGCGGAGCGCTCGACGGGGTACTGCACCTGGCCGGGGTCCTGGAGGAACTCCCGCTGGCCGAGGCGGATTCCGGGCACTGGGGGCGGGTGCTGGCCGCCAAGACCACCGGCGCCGCGCACCTGCTGGCGGAGCTGGCGGACCGGCCCGGCACCCTGTTTGTCGCCTACTCCTCGGTCAACGGCCACTTCGGTGGCGCGGGCGCCGCCGCCTACTCGGCCGCCAACGCCCGTCTGGACGCCCTTACCGCGGGCCGCAGGGCGGCCGGACTGCCTGCCGTCAGCATCGCCTGGAGCATGTGGGACGAGCGGGGCATGAGCCGTGGCTACGCCCTCAAACCGCTGACCCGGGCCCGTGGTTATCTCTCGCTCGGTCCCCGGGAGGCGGTGCGCTCGCTGGACGTCGCCCTGCGGCACGGCGCACCGTATGTGCTGGTGGGCCTGGACGGCACCATGCCCTGGGTGGGCTCCCAACTCATCGGCGCCGCCCACCCGTTGCGGCGCCTGACGGCCCATCTGGTGCCGGCCGGGCCGGGGCGCGGTACGGGCGACGGCCCGGCGGACGCCTTCGGCACCCCCGTCCCGTGCGACCGGATCCCCGTGACGGAGCTGCCGCTCACCCCGGAGGGCACCCCCGACCGGGACCGGCTCCGCCGCAGTGCCGGGGCCCCGGCCCCCGACGGGCGGCGGGACGAGCCCCCGCGCCCCGGCACCGAACGGGCGCTGGCCGGGCTGTGGTGCGAGGTACTGGACGTGGACCGGGTGGGCCGGCAGGACAACTTCTTCGACCTGGGCGGGCGTTCGCTGCTGGCCACCCGGCTGGTCAGCCGGATGCGCACCGCTCTGGGCCGGGAGGTCGGCGTGGCCGCGCTCTTCGAGCACCCCACCGTCGCCGCCCTCGCCGCCCATCTGGACGGCTCCGGCCCGGCCGCGGACCCCTTCGCCCCCCATCTGCCGCTGCGCACCGGCGGCGAAGCCCCGCCACTGTTCTGCTTCCACCCCGGCGGCGGCATCTCCTGGCCGTTCGCCCCGCTGCTCGCCCACCTGGACCCGCGGATCCCGGTCCATGGCATCCAGGCCCGCGGGCTCACCGACCCGGCGCGGATGCCCGCCACCATCGAGGAGATGGCCGACGACTACGCCCGCCGGCTGCGCACCCTGCACCCGGGCGGGCCCTACGCCCTGCTGGGCTGGTCGCTGGGCGGCTTTGTCGCCCATGCGGTGGCCGGGCGCCTGCAGAGGGCGGGCGAGGAGGTCCGGCTGCTGGCCGTACTGGACGCGTTCCCGCTCCGTACGGACGACCTGGCGGCCCTGCCCGACCCCGGCGAGCTGGAGGGCATTCTGCTCGGTCTGCTGCTGGACGGGGCCGGGGTGGCACCGGCGGAAGGCCCCGTGGACCGGGCCGCCGCCGTGGCGGCGCTGCGCGGCAGCGGAAGCGCGCTGGCAGGCATCGACGAGGCCACGCTGGGGCGCATGGTGGATGTGATGCGGCACAACACCGGCCTGGTGGTGGGCCATACGCCCGGCCGCTTCGACGGAGACCTGCTCACCTTCACGGCCCGCCGCAGCCACCCCGCGGACGCCCCGCCCCCGGCGGAGCGCTGGCGCCCGTATCTGACCGGCACCGTGACCGATCACCTCCTGGACTGCGTCCACCAGGAGATCCTGCGCCCGGAGCACCTCCCCCGGATCGCCCGGGCGCTCAACGCCCGGCTCGTCCCCATGGAACGCACGCAACCCCTGGAAGGAACCCCCGCGTGACATCCACCAGTCCCTTCGACAACGAGAACCTGAGCTTCCGCGCTCTGGTCAACGACCATGGCCAGCACTGCCTTTGGCCGGACTTCGTCCCCGTACCGGCGGGCTGGCGCACCGTGCACGGCCCGGCCGGGCGTGCCGCGTGTCTGCGCCATATCGCATCCCACTCCCAGCCCGCCCCGGAGGCCGTGGCATGAAACTCCTGATCATCGGCGGTACGGCCTTTGTGGGCCGTGCCCTCGCCACCGAGGCGCTCGCCGCCGGACACACCGTCACCACCTTCAACCGCGGCCGCACCGGGGCGGATGTCCCCGGTGTGGAGGCGGTGCGCGGTGACCGCACCGCGGCGGCCGATCTGGCCGCCCTGGTCGCGGACCGGCACTGGGACGCCGTGGTGGACACCTGCGGCTATGTCCCCCGGGTCGTCGGCGCCTCGGCCGCCGCGCTGTCCGGGCACGCCGGCACCTATCTCTTTGTCTCCAGCGTCGCCGCCTATCTGCGCAAGGGGCCCTTCGATCCGCTGGACGGCGATGAGACCGCGCCGCTGCACCCCTGCCCCGCCGACGCGGGCCCCGACGCCGGGCACTACGGCATGCTCAAGGCGGGCTGTGAGCGCGCCGTCGAAGAGCTCTTCACCGGCAGGGTGCACCTGCTGCGCCCCGGCGCGGTCGTCGGCCCGTACGAGGACACCGGGCTGAGCGCCTACTGGCTGCGCCGGTTCGCCGGGGGCGGGCCGGTGCTGGCGCCCGGCCGTCCCGATGCCCCGCTGCCGCTGGTGGACGCCCGGGATCTGGCCCGGTTCGCCCTGGCGCTGGCGGCCCGGGGCACCGAGGGCGGCGCCTGGAATGTGGCCGGGCCGCGCGGCCTGGACTACGGTGCCTGGCTGGCGGCCTGCGCGGCGGCGGCCGGCGGCCCCCAACCGGTGTGGGTTCCGGACGAGTTCCTGCTCGCCCGGGGCGTACGGCCGTGGCTGGACCTGCCGTTGTGGGCGCCGGGCGCGAGCCCGGAGCGCTCGGTGTGGGGCTTCTCCACCGAGCGGGCCCGGGCGGCGGGGCTGGTGTGCCGGCCGGCCGGGGAGACCGCCGCCGACACCTGGCGGTGGCTGGAGCCCCTGGCGGACGTCCCCCAGCGGCCCGACCAGCCCGCCCCGGCCCTGACCAGACAGGCCGAACTGAGCGTCCTGGAAGCCTGGTCGAAGGAAGAGGGAAAGCAGCCGCAGTGAGCACCACCGACCTGATCATCCGTCCCCGGCCCGTTGCCCGCCCGGCCCTGCGGCTGTTCGTGCTGCACCACGCGGGCGGCTCGCACATCCCCTTCCGCCCCTGGGCCAGTCTGCTGCCCGCGGACTGGGAGCTCTGTCTGATCGAGGCCCCGGGGCGGGGCGCCCGGCCCGGCCCCCTGGCGGAGACGGCCGCCGGTCTGGCGCGGGTCTTCCTCGACGACCTCCGCCCGTACACCGACGAGCCCTACGCGCTCTTCGGGCACAGCATGGGCGCCATCGTCGCCTATGAGCTCACCCAGGCCCTCAACGACCACGGCCTGCCGCTGCCCCGCTGGCTGGGCGTCTCCGCCATCAGCCCGCCGGAGCACCATCCGCGTGCCACCACCCGCCATGACCTGCCCGCGGCCCAACTGCGGGAGGCGGTACTGGCGATGGGCGGCACCCCACGGGAGGTGCTGGAGGACCCGGAGCTCTGGGCGATGATCGAGCCGGCCATCCGCTCCGATCTGCGCCTGGCCGAGTGCTGGCGGCCCCGCTCCGGCACCGGGCCGCTCCCGGTGCCGCTGACCGCCTTCGCCGCGGACGCCGACCCCAATGGGCCCGCGGACCTGATGGCCACCTGGGCGGCCTGCACCACACGCTATCTGGGCTGCCATGTCCTGCCGGGCGACCACTTCTACTTCCTGGCGGACCCGGCGGCGCTGGTGGGGCGCATCGTCGAGGCGGTCACCGAGGCGGAGCGGACCGGCGCCCGGCTGCCCTGACCGGCAGGCCGTCGCCGGGGCGCCCCGCCGCGGCGACGGCGACCCAGCTGAACACCCCATGGTCGCCGGCCCGGTGCACCCGTACCGGCACCGCGGACCCCGGCAGTCCCCTGGGCCACACCAAAAAGCCGTGCTGGACGGGCCGGGCGGCCAGGCCCAGCAGCGTGGTGGGCGCCCGGCCCGCCGGCAGCAGGGCGCCGAACGCCTTGAACGCCGCCTCCTTGGCGGAGAAGGCGGCATGCAGAACGGACGCCGACCCCTCCGCCCAGGCACGTTCGTCCTCGCCCAGCACCAGGTGCGCGGCCGCCAACGGCAGCCCGCGCAGCTCCAGATCGCAGCCCAGGGCGCGAAAGCGGCGGGTGCCGGCGGCCAGTGCGACGGCCAGGCCGCCGGAGTGGGTGAGGGAACCGGCCGCCCCGGCGGGCAGTCGCGGGCGGCGCCCGGTGGCATAGAGGATCTCGCCCGCCGGGCATCCAGCGGCGGCCAGCGCCTGGCGCAACGCCCGCCGCCCGGCCAGGAATTCACGGCGGCGGAACGGCAACATCGCCTGGGCCAGCCGCCGTTCACCCGGGCCCGCCGGTTCCCCGGTGGTGGCGTGGGCGAGCGCGATGCCCTGCTCCGCCAGCAGCGGACGCAGGGCATCGAGCGCGGCCACCACGCTCTCAGGCACGCAGCAGCTTTTTGACGATCTTTCCGGCCGGGTTGCGGGGCACCCGGTCGATGAACTCCACCCGCCGGGGCCGTTTGTAGGGCGCCAGATGCTCGGCCAGGTGGCGCAGCAGCTCGGCCTGGCCGAGCTCCTGGGGTTCCCCGGCGGCCACCACATAGGCCAGCGGGACCTCGCCGTAGTCGGCGTCCGGCACCCCGATCACGGCCGCGTCGCTCACCCCGGGGTGCGCGCACAACACCCGCTCGATCTCCGAGGGGTAGACATTCTGCCCGGCCCGGATGATCAGGTCCTTGCTGCGGTCCACCAGGTGGATGCGCCCCTCGTGGTCCAGGAACCCCAGGTCGCCGGTGCGTATCCAGCCGTCCACGGTGATCTCCGCGGTGGCCCGCTCATCGTTCCAGTAGCCGCGCATCACCCCCGGCCCCCGGACACACACCTCGCCCACGGCTCCGGGCTCCGCCTCCTGGTTGCGGGCGTCCAGGACCCGGACGGACATCCCGGGGATGACCCGGCCGCTGGGAATCACCTCCGGCACCTCCCCGGGCGCCGGGTGCTCCTCGGGGCCCAGGGTGACAAAGGGGCCGCCGACCTCCGTCATCCCGTACACCTGGCGGAAGCCGCAGCCCAGCCGCTGGGCGGCCTCGGTGTAGAGGGCGGCCGGCATGGGCGCGGCGCCGTAGAGCACCTCGCGCAGGGACGAAAGGTCGGTGCTCGCCGCGGACTTGGCCTGGAGCATAAAGCGCAGCATCTGCGGGACCAGCCAGATGTGGGTGGCCCGGTGGGTCTCGATCGCGGACAGCGCGGTCTGCGGCTTGAAGCCGGGCATCAGCACAACGGTGGCCCCGGCGGCCATATAGGTCAGCGAGACCACCATGCTGCCGTGGTACAGCGGGCAGCAGTTGACCAGCACCATGCCGTCGGCGGGCCGGGCCACCGCCAGCCAGCCCAGGGCGATGGCCCGGAAGGAGGCATGGTCCACGGTGACGCCCTTGGCCCGGCCGGTGGTCGCCGAGGTGTGCAGGATGGCGGCCGGGGTGTCGTCGGGGAGATCCGGCAGGACCGGGAGGTCCTCGGCGGCATTCTCGCCGAGGGCGGCGAACTCCGGGCCGTCCAGGGCGACTTGGAGCCGTACCGGCAGGTCCGGGTGGCGGGCCAGCAGGGCCGTCTCGCCGAGCACCGCAGCGGCGCCGGTGCGGGAGACGATCCCGGTCACCTCGGCCGGGGTGAGGCTGTGGTTGAGCGGGACGAACAGCGCGCCCAGCCGGGCCAGCGCGAAGTACGTCTCCATGACCTCCACCCGGTCCAGGGAAAGGACGGCCACCCGGTCACCCCGGCGGATGCCCAGCCCGGCGAGGCCCCGGGCCAGCGCCACGGTCCGCCGGTGGAACTCCGCCCAGGTGACCGAGCGGTGCTCGTCCACCAGGGCCGTTCGGCCGGGAAAGCACTGGCGGTTGCGGTCCGCCAGCTGGGTCAGCCACATCAGGCACCGCCCGCGCCGCCGCGGCCCGCCACAAAGCGCTCATAGTCGGCGATGGTGGTCAGCTGCTCCATGTCCTCGGCGGTGACCTCCACCCCGGTGCGCTGCTCGATGAGCAGGACCAGGCGCACCAGGTCGCCGGAGTCGATGCCGCTGGCGCTGAGGTCGGCGTCGTCCCCGATGCTGTCGGCGAACTCCGGCGTTCCGGTCAGTTCGACGAGCATCTCCCGTACGGTACTCATGCGTTGCCCTTGCCCTTCGACTGCGGTGGGAGGGCGGACGCCCTTGGATGTGCGCCGCCCACCCCGTACAGAGACACCTGTTCCGCCCCGCACTCCCCGCCCCCGGCGTGGCCTTCGTCACAGGGGCGGCCGCCGTCCGGAGGGATTGCGGGCGCAGCCCCGGCACTCCTCCCTCCATGAAGCCCGCAGGCAAAACCCGCGGACAAAACCCGTGATGGATGACGAGGGAGTGGTCCGGTTGGACGCCGAGTACGACGAGGCGCGCCTCAGCGCACACTTCGAGGCGCTCCTGGCCGCCGGCGAGCGGATCGAGCCGCGGGACTGGATGCCCGAGGGCTACCGGCGGATGCTGCTGCGCCAGATCGCCCAGCACGCCCACTCCGAGATCATCGGGATGCAGCCGGAGGGCGCCTGGCTGACCCGCGCCCCCACCCTGCACCGCAAGGCCGTGCTGCTGGCCAAGGTGCAGGACGAGGCCGGTCATGGGCTGTATCTGTACGCGGCGGCCGAGACCCTGGGCGTCAGCCGGGCCGAGCTGCTGGACGCCCTGCACAGCGGCCACCAGCGCTATGCGGCCACCTTCAACCACCCGGCACTGACCTGGGCCGACGCGGGGGCCATCGCCTGGCTGACGGATGGCGCGGCGGTGGTCAACCAGGTGCCGCTGTGCCAGACCTCCTACGGCCCGTACGCCCGCGCCATGCGGCGGGTGTGCCAGGAGGAGGCGTTCCATGTCCGCCAGGGCTATGACATGCTCCACGCGCTCTGCCAGGGCACGCCCCAGCAGAAGGAGATGGCCCAGGACGCCGTCAACCGGTGGTGGCTGCCGGCGGTGGCCCTGATGTTCGGGCCGCCGGACACCGTGGCGGGCGGGGCGGACGCCCGGACTGCGGCGATGGGCGCGGCGGTCACCCGGCGGTCCATGGCCTGGGGCATCAAGCGGCACACCAATGACGAGCTGCGGCAGCGCTTTGTGGACCAGGTGGTGCCCCAGGCGGAGCGGCTGGGCCTGACCCTGCCCGACCCGGGGATCCGCTGGAACGAGGAGCGGGGCCACTATGACTTCGGCCCCATCGACTGGCGGGTGTTCCGGGACTCCCTCGGCGACGGTTCGCTGGTGGCCCGGCAGCGGCTGGCCCACCGGGTGGCGGCGCATGAGGACGGCGCCTGGGTGCGCGAGGCCGTGGACGCCCATGCGGCGGGCGGCGGCGACTGGCGGGAGGCGGCATGACCCGGCGGATCCGGACGCCCTGGGAGGTCTTCATCCGGCCCCGGCGCGGCCTGTCCCACCAGCATGTGGGCTCGGTGCACGGCGCCGACGCCGAGATGGCGCTGGCCAACGCCCGGGATCTGTACGCCCGGCGCGGCGACCCGGTGTCCATCTGGGTGGTGCCCTCGGAGGCGGTCCGCGCCTCCTCCCCCGCCGAGAAGGACCCGCTGTTCGCCAACGCGGCCGACAAGCCCTACCGCTATCCGGAGTTCTTTGTGACCCTCCATGAGGACGGCGATGAGCAGCACTGACACCGCCGCCTACGCCCTGCGGCTGGGCGATGACGCGCTGGTGCTCGCCCAGCGGCTGTGTGCCTGGGTGACCCGGGCGCCCACCATCGAGGAGGACCTGGCGCTGTCCAATATCGCCCTGGACCTCATCGGGCACGCCCGTACCCTGCTGGCGCACAGCGGTGCCCTGGACGGCACCGGGCGCACCGAGGACCAGCTGGCCTATCTGCGCACCGAGCGGGAGTTCCGCAATGCGCTGCTGCTGGAGCTGCCCAATGGCGACTTCGCGGTGACCCTCGCCCGGCAGCTGGCGTACTCGCTCTACGCCCGGCTGCTGTACGGGGAGTTGGCAGCGTCGGCCGACGAGGTACTGGCCGGCTTCGCCGTCCGGGCGGCCAAGGAGGTGGAGTACCACGCGATGCACGCCACCGGGTGGACGGTGCGGCTGGCCCGGGGCACCGCGGAGAGCCGCCGCCGGATGCGGGCCGGGCTGGAGACGGTCTGGCCCTACACCGGCGAGCTGTTCGAGGAGGACGCCCTGACCCGGCGGCTGGCCGCGGCCGGCACCGGGGTCAACCCCGCCGGTATCCGGGAGAGCTGGGAGAAGGCGGTGACGGCTGTGCTGGCGGACGCCGAACTGGCCGTGCCCGCCCCGTCCTGGCAGGCGTCCGGCGGCCGGGAGGGGCTGCACACCGAGGCCTTCGGGGCCCTGGTGGCCGAACTCCAGTCGGTGCACCGGCAGTTCCCCGGGGGCACCTGGTGACCGCCCCGGCCCCGCTGCCGCCCGAGGAGGTCCTGGCCCGGGTGAGCACCGTGCCCGACCCGGAGCTGCCCATGGTCACCCTGGCCGATCTGGGGGTGGTCCGCGCGGTGGAGCGGGCGGCGGACGGCGCCCTGGAGGTGGTCATCACCCCGACCTTCCTGGGCTGTCCGGCGATGCCGGCGATCGAGCGGGCGCTGCGCGAGGTGCTGGCCGCCTGCGGCCATCCCCAGGGGCGCGTCCGCCAGGTGCTGGCGCCCGCCTGGACCTCGGACTGGATCAGCGCCGAGGGCCGCCGCAAGCTCGCCGGGCATGGCATCGTGCCCCCGGGCCCGGCCTCCGCCCCGCTGCCCGTCCGGCTCGGCCTGGGACTGCCCTGCCCGCACTGCGGCTCGGTCGCCACCTGGCCGCAGAGCCCGTTCGGCGCCACCCGCTGCCAGGCGGTGCTGGTGTGCACCGCCTGCCAGGAGACCTTTGCGCATCTGAAGGCGATGTGAGTTCGCGATGACGACTGTTGCCGGTATCGAGCACGGCACCCGGCGCCCCACCGGCTGGCACCGGCTGCGGGTGGCGGGGCTGGCGCACCTCACCGAGGACGCCGTGGCCGTCACCCTGGAGGTTCCCGCGCCGCTGGCCGGGGTCTTCGCCCACCGGGCCGGGCAGCACATCACCGTACGGCACCAGGTCAACGGCCGGAAACTGCGCCGCAGTTACTCGGTGTGCCCGCGCCCGGGGGACCGTGCCGGGCTGCGGCTGGTGGTCAAACGGCTGGGTCCGGGCGGCTTCGCCGAGTACGCCACCACCCGGCTGGCCGTCGGCGACACCCTTGAACTGGCGCCGCCCATCGGCGAGTTCCGGCTGGCGAACCGGCCGGGCGCGCACCATGTGATGATCGCCGCGGGCAGTGGCATCACCCCGCTGCTGAGCATGGCGGCGGCGGCCCTGGAGGACGACCCCGCATGCCGGGTCTCCCTGGTGCACGCCGGCCGGACCTCCGGCTCGGCCCTGCTGGCCGACGAGGTGGCCGACCTCAAGGACGCCTTTACCGGCAGATTCTTCCCGCTGCACATCCTCAGCCGGGAGACCCGCGAGGCCGAGCTGCTCTCCGGGCGGATCGACGAGGACCGGCTGCCCCGGCTGCTGGCCCTGCTCGACGCCGAGCCGGAGGAGGACACCCACTTCTATCTCTGCGGGCCCTTCGCCCTGGTGGAGTCGGTACGCACGGCGCTGGCCCGCTGGGGCGCGGACCCCGCCCATATCCGCTTTGAGCTCTTCTCCGCCGCCGACGCCCAACTGCCGCCCGTACCAAGGGAGTCCGGGGTACGGCCGGGACGGATCACGGCGCGCCTGGGCGGCCGGACCACCGTGGCGGCCATGGCACCCGGCGACCGGGTGGTGCTGGACGCGGTGCTGCGGGCCCGGCCGGAGACCCCCTACTCCTGCCGTGACGGGCTGTGCGGCAGCTGTCGCGCCAAGGTGGTGCGCGGTTCGGTCGTCCTGGACCGGCAGTACGCGCTGGGCGAGGCGGAGCTGGCGGCGGGCTACACGCTGGCATGCCGGGCCCGGCCGGAGTCGGACGAGATCGGCCTCGACTTCGATGTGTAAGTGACGTGGCCGCGGGCCGGTCCGGGCCGGCCCGCGCCCACGCGGCGGAGCCGCATGACGCATACGCCCCGCGCCCCAGTCAAGGGGCGCCCCCGATATCCGGAGGCCCGATGACCGACATACCCGACCTGCGGTTCGAGGGAAAGACGCCCTATGAGGAGTACGTCCACGCCTCGGTGCTGGCCTCGCTCCAGCAGCCGCTGACCAATGACCCCAATGAGATGTCGTTCCTGGTCACCACCCAGGTGATGGAGCTATGGCTCCGGCTGCTCGTCCATGAGTGGCGCGCCGCCCGGGACGCCCTGGCCAAGGACGACCATGAGGCGGCCATGGACGCCCTGCGGCGCAGCCTCAGCGCGCACCAGGCCCTCAATGACTCCTGGCGCCCGCTGGCGAAGCTGACGCCCGCCCAATTCAACGGCTTCCGGGCCGCGTTCGGCCATGCCTCGGGCTTTCAGTCGGCGCAGTACCGGCAGATGGAGTTCCTGCTCGGGGAGAAGTCCCGCTCCATGGTGCAGCCGCACCGGGGGCATACGGCGGTCCGCGAGGCCCTGGAGGAGACCCTGGCCGAGCCCTCGCTCTATGACGAGGTGCTGCGCTATCTGCACCGGCGCGGGCTTCCGGTGCCCGAGCATGTCCTTGAGCGGGATGTGACCGAGGCGTATACGCCGGACCCCGGGGTGGAGGAGGCCTGGCGGCGGATCTACGCCGGTCCGCAGCACGATCCGCTGGTGGCGCTGGCCGAACTCCTCACCGATATCGCCGAGTCGGTGCTGCGCTGGCGCAGCGACCACCTGCTGGCCACCCGCCGCGCCATGGGCGCCAAGTCCGGCAGCGGCGGCTCCCCCGGCGTAGCGTGGCTGGAGAAGCGCGCCGCGCGTTCCGTGTTCCCCGAGCTCTGGACGGCCCGTAGTCATGTCTGAGACCACCCGCACCATTTCGGAGTTCGCGGCGGAGGAGGAGCGCCGGGTGCTGAGCCTGAAGCCGGTGCTGGCGCCGGTGCACGGCAAATACGGCGACCATCCGCACCAGGTGTACGACCTCTGGCCGGCCGAGAACGCCGACGGGTCGCCCGCACCGCTGGTGATGCTGCTGCACGGCGGCTACTGGCGCTATGACCGGATGCATCTGACGCCGTTCGCCGCGTACTTGGCGAAGCACGGGTTCACCACCGTGCTGCCCGGTTTCCGCCGCTCCGGCGGCGCGGGCGGCTATCCGATGACCTTTGACGACATTGCGCTGGCCGTGGACACCATCCCCGAGGGCCGGCCCTTTGTGCTGGCCGGCCACTGCTCGGGCGGCCATCTGGCGCTGTGGGCGGCGGCACGCCGGCTGCTGCCGGCCGACTCGCCCTGGTTCACCAAGCAACTGCCGTCCGCCGTCCTGGCCCTGGCCCCGCTCACCGATCTGACCGCGACCATCCGGGACGGGCTGAGCGAGGACGCCGCCCTGCAACTCCTCGGCGGCCAGGGCCTGGTGGCCGAGCGGCTGCCGCTGGTGGACCCGCTGACCCTGCTGCGCGGCGCGGGCACCACCGGGGTGCCCACGGTGGTGCTGCACGGCGCGGCGGACGAGGAGGTCCCGCTGGGCCAGTTCGCCGACTATCTGGCCGTCCACCGGGACGCGGAGCCGGTGGTGCTGCCCGGCACGGGCCACTACACCCTGATCGAGCCGGGCTCCGAGGCGAGCCGCTCGGTGATCGAGGTCCTGGCCCGGCTGACCCGGACCTGGCAGGAGTGAGCATGACCGCCGAGACTTCCCTCACCGCCCGCGCGGCGGCCCTGGACGCGGCCGACGCCCTCGCTCCGCTGCGGGACCGCTTTCTGCTCCCCGAGGGCGTCATCTATCTGGACGGCAACTCGCTGGGCGCGCTGCCGGCGGCGGTGCCCGAGGCGATGACGGACGCCGTCCACCGGCAGTGGGGCACCGGTCTGATCCGGTCCTGGAACGACAACGCCTGGTGGCAGGCGCCCCAGCGGGTGGGTGACGCCATCGGCCGGCTGATCGGCGCCGCCCCCGGCCAGACGCTGGCCGGGGACTCCACCAGCGTCCAGCTGTTCAACGCGCTGGCGGCGGCGGCCCGGATGCGTCCGGACCGCCCGCTGCTGGTGACGGACCCGGGACACTTCCCCACCGACCAGTACATCGCGGACGCGGTGGCCCGGCTGCTGGGCCTTCGGGTCCACCGGGTCGCCCCCGGCGAACTCCCCGGCTTTCTGGCCGCGGAAGGCTCCCGGGTGGCGGTGGCCGGGTACGCGCCGGTGGACTACCGCACCGGCGAGCTCCATGACATGGCCGCCATCACCGGGGCCGTCCAGGAGGCGGGCGCGCTGATGGTGTGGGACCTGTGCCATGCGGCGGGCGCGCTGCCGCTGGAGGTGGACCGGCTGGGCGTGGACCTCGCCGTGGGCTGCGGCTACAAATTCCTCTCCGGCGGCCCCGGCGCCCCGGCGTTCCTCTATGTCGCCGCCCGCCACCAGGCGGCCTTCGACCATCCGCTGACCGGCTGGAACGGCCATGCCGACCCCTTCGGCCTGGGCGGCGACTACACCCCGGCGGCGGGCATCGCCCGCGCCCGTATCGGCACCCCGCCCATCCTCTCGCTGCTCGCCCTGGAAGCCGCGCTGACCGCCTTCGACGGTGTGGACCTGGCGCGGGTGCGGGCCAAGAGCCTGTCCCTGACGGGCTTCCTGCTGGACTGCGCCGAGGCGCTGCTGGCCGGACTGGGCTTCACCGCGGTGACCCCCCGGGAACCGGAGCGGCGCGGCAGCCAGGCGGTGCTGCGGCACCCGGAGGCGTACGCACTGGTGCGGGCGCTGGCCGAGCGGGGCGTCCTCGGCGATATGCGCGCCCCGGACCTGCTGCGGTTCGGGATCAACGCGCTGTACCTCTCGCACCGCGAGGTGCTGGCGGCGATGTGCGCCCTGCGGGACGTGGCACGGGAGGGGGAGCACCGCCAGGAACGTTTCCGCCGCCGCTCCCCGGTGACCTGAGCGGCACCCCCGGCGCTGCGCTCACGGCGGTAAGGGACGCTCTGCCCGTACACTCGGGTACCGACTTTTCCCGCCCCGGACAGCTAAGGACCCAGACGAGATGCGATCGGGCACGACCGGTGTGGTGACACGGCTTCGGCGGCGCGCCAGCGGATCGCTGGAGTGCGAGGTGCTGGCGACTCTGCAGCGGGCCGGGGTGCCGCTCACCCCGCGCGAGGTGCAGAGCGAGCTGACGGGGGAGCTCACCTACTGCACGGTGCTGCGGATCCTGTCCCGCCTGCACGGCAAGCGGGTGCTGCGCCGGGTGCCGCGGGGGCGGTCCTACGCGTATGCGCCGGAGCGCACGCCGGAGCGCACCGGGTAGCGGTTCCGGGCGCCCCGCGCCCCTGGTGGGCCACCGAACCGTCAGGGTTGAGGAACAGCCGCCCCGCCCTGGGGCGGGTGAAGTCGAAGAGGTTCGCCAGCGTGCCGGCCCTCGCGTCGAAGGACTCCCCGCCGAGGCGCCCCAGCCCCCAGTTGTCCTCGATAAAGCGCAGGACCGAGGTCTGCTCGGTCGGCGTGTGATCCACCGCACCGGCCCGGCTGTAGGGCGAGATGACCAGCAGCGGCAGCCGGGGCCCGGGCCCGCAGCGGCCCTGCTGTCCGCCGGCCGGTGCCGGACCCGTCCGGCAGGCGGGGGCGTCCAGCGCCCGGCCGCCCGGCCCCCGGGAAGTGATCCGGGAGCCGTTCAGCGGCCGCGCATAGGCGTGGTCGTACCAGCCGTCGGAGTCGTCATAGGCGATCACCACGGCGGTGTCCCGCCACTGCGGCGAGCGCTGGATCCGGTTGAGCCACTCGACCAGGAAGTGCTGTTCGTCGATGGGGTCCGAGTAGCCCGCGTGCCCGTCCTGGTACGCGGCGGCCTTGAGGAAGCTCACCGCGGGCAGCCGCCCGCCGCGCAGCGCGGTGTCGAAGTCGGCCAGGTCGTAGGCGTGGTTGGCGGGCCCGGAGTGGCCGATCTCGGCCGGGGAGGCCGGGGGCAGATGGTGCGGGTTGGCGGTGGAGCGGTAGTACTGGAAGGGCGCGTGGTGCGGAATGTAGTCGATCACCTCGGCCCCGCCGAGGTTGGTGTGGGTACGGCCCGAACAGCGGGCGTAATGTCCGGCCCGCCCGTCCCAGGGGCTGCTGGGCCGGAACCCGCCCTGGAACCAACCCCAGCTGATGCCATGGGAGTTGAGCAGGTCTCCGATATTGCGGCCGCGCAGGGCGGCCAGCGCGCCACGGCCGGTGTGGTCGCCGCCGGAGCAGTCGTCATAGGCGGGGTCGGGGTCGCCCAGCAGGGTGCCGGTGCCCTTGGCGTCGGGGGCGGCCACCACCGAGGGGTCCGGCAGGCGGGTCTGCCGGGGGTGTTCGGTGCCCGAGCGCGGGTCGGTGGAGACCACCCCATGGGTCCGGCCGGAGACCAGGTTGACGGCGCCGGGGGTGGAGGGACCGTAAGTGGTGCCGAAGGAACGGTCGTTGAGGGCGTAGTGCTGGGCGTAGTTCCACAGCGCGGTGACGGTGTTGCCGTCGTAGTAGTCCATCACCAGCCCCGGTTCGCCGAAGAGCGGGGCCGAGCACCGGCCGGAGCCGGTGTTCTGCACATAGCGGTCGGCGGCCCCGCCGTGCGCGGCGTACTGCTCGGGGCCGTAGGAGTGGTTCTGGTCACAGGTCATGGCCTGCCCGGCGCCCAGCCGCCGGGGCGGGTACTGGTTGGGGTTGCGGACCAGCAGCCCGGCGGTGCGCAGATTGTCGATCTCCACAGGGGTGGTGGCCCGGGGGACGAACGGGGTGCCGTCGGTGTTGGCGGCGCGGGGGTAGGTGGCGAAGTAGTGGTCGAAGGAGACATTCTCCCCGAAGATCACCACCAGGTGCTTCACCGGGGTCGTGGTCCGGGCCGGGATCTCGGCCGGGGCGTCGGCCGGGGCCAGCGCGGTCGCTCCCAGTACGGCCAGGGCGGCGAGCACCGCGCCGGTTCTGCTGCCGTTCATGCGCCCTCTCGCTCTCTTTGACGCTGGGTCAGGTGGGGTGGACAAGGCCGCGTCCGAACCAGTCGGCGCCGTCCCGCACTCCGGGCAGCGCGAAGAAGTAGCCGCCGCCGAAGGGGGTGATGTAGTCGGTCAACGGCTCGCCCGCCAGGCGGCGTTGGACGGCCGCGAACTGCCGCTCGGGGTCCTGCTGGTAGCAGCAGAAGAGCATGCCCGCGTCCAGTTCGCCCGCCGCGTCCACGCCCCGGTCGTAGTTGTAGGAGCGGCGCAGCAGCCGCTGGTCGCCGCCGGCCGGGGTGCGCGGGTTGGCCAGCCGGATATGGCTGTCCAGCGCGATCACCTCGCCCTTGGGGTCCCGGGCGTAGTGCGGCGGATCGTCCTCCCGGTCACCGTCCAGCGGGGCGCCGGAGTCCCGCTGGCGGCCCAGGATCCGTTCCTGTTCGGCGAGCGGGATACGGTCCCAGAACTCCAGGCGCATCCGGATCAGCCGTACCACCAGATAGCTGCCGCCATCCGCCCAGGCGGGCTCGCCGGAGTGCGGTCCGGCCCATACCAGCCGGTCCATCAGCCGGGCGTCGCGCACCTCGGGGTTGGCGATGCCGTCCTTGAAGCCGAAGAGGTTGCGGGGGGTGCCGCTGGGGCGGGGCGGGGCGGTGAAGCCGTCCAGGCGCCAGCGGATCTGCATGGCGCCCCGGGTGTGGCGGGTGAGGTCGCGCAGGGCGTGCAGCACGATGTCCGGGCTGTCGGCGCACAGTTGCAGGCCCAGGTCGCCATGGCACCAGGCGGGATCGAGATCGTCATCGGGGAAGACCGGCATGGCGCGCAGCCGGCGCGGGGCGCGGGCGGCCAGTCCGAAGCGGTGGTCGAACAGCGAGGCGCCCAGGGACAGGGTGAGGGACACCGGGGTCCGCGGCGCCAGGTCCGGGCCGAGCAGCCCGGAGTCGGCGGGCGGGGCGGTGATACCGGCCGGGTCCGGGGCCCGGCCGGCGGTCAGCAGCCGGGCCCGTTCGGTCAAGGTGCGCAGCAGTTCGGCAAGTTCGGCCCGGTTGCCGGCGGTGACATCCAGGGCGGTGAAGGCGGTGCAGCGGGCGGGCGGGGTGAGTACGGCCGCCTGGTGCCGCCCATGGAACGGCGGCGGGCCGGGCGGCCGCCCGGCGAGCGGGGCGGGCAGCGGGGCGGGAACCGGGTCAGGGAGCGCGGCGGGGAGCGCGGCGGCGGCCACCCCGTGGAGGAAGCCGCGGCGGGGTACCGGGCTCATGCCGCCCTCCGTACCGCGCACACTGCGGCGACCTCGGCCAGCCGCTCCACCAGATCCCCGAAGTCGGCGTCCAGCCGCCGGTGTTGGGCGTGCTCCAGGTCCCGGCGGGTACGGGCCAGACGGCGCCGGAGCTCCGCAAGGCCCGGGTAGCGGGTGCGCAACAGCGGCACCAGTGGCTCCAATACCCGCTCGGTGGCGTCGAGTTGGGCGCCAGCGGTGGCCCGTCCGGTGCCGCTGCCGTAGTCGGTGCGGCCGGCGAGCTCCAGGTGCAGGGTGTCCTCCGGGATTTCCTGGACGCGGCGCACCAGGGCTTCCGGGGCAGGCCGGGTCTGGTCCCAGGTCCGGCCCAGGGCCCGGACGTCGGCGTCCAGCCGGGCGGCACAGCGGCGCAGGGCAGGGCCGTCCTCGCCGTGCCACAGCCCGTACTCCAGGCGGTGGAAGCCGGTGAAGCGGGGGTCATGGACGCCGCCGGGCAGGCCCGCCGTGGTGCCGTCCACGGCCCGCCCGGCCGCGCCGAAGGCGCCATAGGCGCCGCCCAGGCGGGCATAGCCGAGGTGGGCGGTGAGCCAGGCGCGGCGGGCGGCGGCCCGGTCGCCATGGTCGATCGCGGTGCGCAGGGCGGCGGTGGCCCGGGCGAGCCCGGCCAGTTGCCGGGCGGTCCAGCGCTGGTAGTCCAGGGTGGCCGGAATGAGCTCGGCCCGGGTGACGGGGCGGGCGGCGGGGCCCGGTGCGGCATGACCGCCGAGGCGCACCACGGGGCCGGTGACGGCATCGCCGTCCTCCGGCAGGCAGGCGAAGGCATAACTTCCGGCCCCCAGCCGGACGCGCAGCGGGCGGGTGGTGCCGGGGGCGACGCCCTCCACCTCGCCATAGACCGCTCCGGTGCGGGGGTCGGTGAGCCGGGCGTCCACCGGGACGGCGGCGCCATTGCGCAGGGCGAACCGCTGGGGGCCGGGGCGGGGGTGCTGCCAGCCGGTGCCGCAGGTGCCGGGGGTGATGTCCACGGTGTCTTGGGCGTCCACAGTGTCTTTGGCGTCCACCGTGGGTGCGGTGCCTGTCGTGGCCGTCGTGTCTGCCGTGGCCGCCGTGGTGGCTGGGGGCTTGCCCGGCGGACGGGCCGGGGCGGCGCAGGTGGCGAGCGCCAGCAGGGCGAGGGCCAGGGCGCGGCGACGGCCCGCCCGGCGCCCGGGCGACCCCGGCACCCTCCCGGCACCCGCTCGCATAGCCGGCCTCCCGCTTTCGACGGCCCGATCCGGCCGTCATGCTAGGGGGTCCGACAGCTCATCTGACGGTATGTCACCCGTTCGGCCGGGCCGGGCATCGTCTTCACGCCCGGGCCGTCATGGGCTGGTCGCGCCCCCGCGGCGGAGCCGCACCATGTGTACGCCCCGCGCCCCAGGGCGCGGGGAACTGCGCGAGCAACCACCGTCGCCCCGCGGACTACCACGCACCCCACGCCCAAAGGGCGCTTTCAGGGGCGAGGGGCTGCCACAAACGACCCGCCCCGGCCCGTCACCCCCACAGCCACACCCGGCGGTTGCGGGCCACCGTGTGGATGCGGTCCACCCGTTCCGGGCGCAGCACCCCGCCCAGCGTGCCCAGGGCGGGCAACTGGTGGCGGGTGAGCACCCGGACGTCCTCCGGCGCGGCCGACACATCCGGGCGGGCGGTGCCGACCAGCACCACCACCGCCCGTACCGGCACCGGGAACCCGCAGCCCTGGGAGAGCACCTGGGCCGCGCGGGCCGCGTTCTGCCGGGCGCGGCGCAGGCTGGGGCGTGGGTCCCGTTCACCGGGGACGTACAGCAGCTCGGCGTCCACGCTCACCCGGGCCCGGCGCACCGGCTCGGCGCCGATGCCGAAGACACCGCCGGGGCCGATCAGCAGATGGGCGATGCGCGCGTCGCCGGGGAGCGCGATGGAGTGCAGCACCTCCCAGCCGCCGGGAGTGAGCTCCTCCAGGGCCGTACCCACCTGCTGTTCGGCGGCCAGCAGGCGGCGCCAGTGGTCCTGTACCGGCCGGTGGCCCAGCAGCCGGGCCAGGGCCAGGGCGGGCCGGGAGCGCGGGTCGGCGTCCAGCCGGACGCGCAGGGTCTCGCCGGGGCGGTTGGGGGCCAGATCGTCGTCCGGAGGCAGGAAGAGCCGTTCCGGGTCGTACCCCTTGCCGTTGGCGCCGCTCTTCCCCTTCGGCCGCTCTCGCACGCCATCACCCCCATGCGCCATCTTGCCGCAGTGGAGCGGGAACCAACCCGGCCCGCCGTCCGTTCACCGTACGAGGCCCCGCGACGTCCCCCCGATCGCGGGGCCTCACCAGAGCCGGTCCCGGGCCGGCTGCGCCAAAGCCGCCCGGGGAGCGGTGCGGGGCGGCTAGCGTGCGGTGCGCACTAGGAGGCCCCATGCGCTCTGGCATACGTACCGGCGCCGGCACCGGGCTGATCGCCATCGCCCTGCTGGCCACCGCGGCCGCGCTGCTGTTCCCCGTCTGGTCCTACCGGGACCGCACCGGCACCGATCCGGCCGCCGGCCTCACCGCGCGGACGGCGGCCACCCGCTATGGCCCGCTGTCCGCCGCCGACCGGTACTTCGTCATCCGGCTGCGCCAGGACGGCCGCTGGCAGCTGCCCGCCGAGCGGCGGGCCGGACGGCAGGGCGGCACGGCCGCGGTGCGGCGGGCCGGGGAGCGGCTGGCCGAGGCCGGCGACGCCCTGGACCGGCACACCGACCGCACCGCTGACCGCCTGGGCCTGCCCCTTCCCGACCGTCCCTCCGCCGCCCGGCGCGCCACCCTGGCCCGGCTGGCCGGAGCGCACGGGGCCGCCTTCGACCACGAGTTCCTGACCTCCCTGCGCCGGTCCCAGGGCGAGCTGTTCACCCTGACCGGCCGCATCCGCGCCGCCACCCACAACACGGCCATCCGCGAACTCTCCGAAGACGCGAACCAGACCCTCCTGGACAACCTGCGCACCCTGGATTCCACCAGCACCCCTTGAGGGGCCCGGCCTCCGCGAGGCGCAAAACCGGCCCGCCGCACGGGCACGACCAGCCACCCACACCACGCTCCCGGAAACGCAACCCCCGGCGGTCCGGCGGCAGTTGGGCCGCGCCATTCGGAGGGAACCCGCTGCGCCGGCGGGTCCGGCGGCGTAGAACACCCCTATGTGGGTCGTCCTTCTGCTGGCCGCCTGGGCGGCAGTCCTGCCCTCCTGCGGACGCCTGTGCCGAGCGGCTGCCGCCGCCGCAGCCATAACCGGAACCACCGCGGGCGACCGCGCCCCCGCCCCGCCGCTGACCCTGTATGAGACGGCATACCTCGCCGGCGGCCCGCAACGAGTCACCGACCTCCTGCTGACCGCCATGTCCCGCCGGCGCCGGCTGCTGCTGGCCCACACCGGCTGGGCGACCGTGATCGACCCGGACGGCCAGGACGACCTGGACGACCTGGAGCGCTCACTGATCCGCGCGATCGGCCCGGACGGCCAGTCCCCCGTGTCCCGGGTACGGGCCGAGCACCGGCGCACCGCGGCGATGACGGCGCTCGCGGACCGGCTGACCGCGGCCGGTCTCGCGGTGCCCGCCCAGCACCGCCGGGAACAGGCCGCGGCGGTCGGCCAGATGCGTGGCGCCTGCGCCCTTGTCCTGGCCACCGGCGCGGCGGCGGTGCTGACCCTGCCGCCGGGCGAGGCACGCGGCCAGGCGGCCGGCTGGTTCGCACTGCCGCTGGTGCTGACCGCCGGCTGTCTGGCGCTGGCGCTGTTCGACGCCCCTCCGCACACCCGCTGGGCCTCCCCCGCCGGGCAGCGGCTGCTGGCCGAGGCGGCCACCCGGCCCCGTACCACCGACGCCGAGCAGGACGTGCTCATCCTCCTCGCGATACGCGGCCACCGGGCCGTAGCCGACCCGGGACTGCGCGCCGCACTCGCCACCCGGCCTCACCGGCAACGGATTTGAGCCGCTTCCCGGCCCGCTCCGCAACCCGTTTCCGGATCGGTCACCCGCAAGTGTCCGTTAGCGGACCATTGCGGCCGATCCGGCGAGGCGGTGCTTTACTTCACCAACCCCCCGATCAAATATCCCTTTTGTCGCATCGGACAGGAAGGGACACCCTCAGTGAGAGCAGCAGCCCTGTACGGAACCGTCGGATCCTTGATCCTCACCGGGCTCACCGCCCTCACCGCCCCTCCCGTGCACAGCACCCAACCCGGCTTTCTGTCCCCGGACAGCCCCGCCGAGGCCCGTGGCGTGGCCGTGGCCGCCGAGCGGGCCGCCGAACGGGGCGTGGACTTCCGCTCCTGCCCCGCCGCCGAGGGGCTGCCCGCCTCCGTCCGGTGCGGCACCGTCTCCGTACCCCTGGACTACAGCCGCCCCAATGGCAAGCAGATCTCCCTCACCGTCAGCCGCGGCCGGGCCACCGGCGGCCGCTCGGAGTATCAGGGCGCGCTGTTCTTCAACCCCGGCGGCCCCGGCGGCTCCGGCATGATCTTCCCACTGCTGGCCGGGCTCTCCTCCTGGCGCAAGCTGGCCGAGGCCTATGACTTCATCGGCTACGCCCCGCGCGGCGTCGGCCGCTCCGCCCCCCTCTACTGCGCCGAGCCCGGCACCATCGACAAGGCGCCGAGCGACTCCCCCGAACACCCCTCGGCCGCCTACAAAAAGCACCGGCGCGACCAGGCCCGGGACTACGCCCGGGGCTGCCTCCGCAAGGCCGGGAACGATCTGCGGTTCTTCAACAGCCTCAACAACGCCCGGGACTTGGACGTCCTGCGGGCCGCGCTGGGCGAGCGGCAGCTGAACTTTGTCGGGGCCTCCTACGGCACCTACTTCGGGGCCGTCTACGCCACCCTCTTCCCCGGGCACGTACGCCGGATGGTCTTCGACAGCGTGGTCAACCCGGACCCGCGCAAGATCTGGTACCAGAACAACCTCGACCAGTCCGCCGCCTTCGAGCGGCGCTTCGCCGACTGGCGCCGCTGGGCGGCCAAGCACGACTCCCTCTACCACCTGGGCGGCAATGAGCGGCAGGTGCTGGAGTCCTATGAGAAGGCCATCGAGCGGCTGGGCCGCAGGGCGGCGGGGGGCAGGGTGGGACCGGCCCAGCTGCAGTCGGTCCTGCTGCGGGCCGGCTACACCGACAGCGGCTGGGCCCCGGCGGCCCGGATGCTGGGCGCCTATCTGCGCGGGGACGACCGGGCGCTGGTGGCGGCCGCCGCGCCGGACCCGGCGGGGGCCCGCTCGGCGGAGAACGGCAACGCCGTCTACACCGCCGTGGAGTGCAATGACGCCCCCTGGCCGCGGTCCTGGAAGGTCTGGGACCGGGACAATGACCGGCTCGCCCGCCGGGCGCCCTTCGAGACCTGGAACAACGCCTTTATGAACCTGCCCTGCGCCTTCTGGCAGGAGCCCCGGCAGCGCCCGCTGGACATCAGGGCGGGCCGGGCCCTGCCGCCCACCCTGCTGCTGGCCGCCGAACGGGACGCGGCCACGCCCTACCAGGGCGCGCTGGAACTGCACCGCCGGCTGTCCGGATCGTCACTGGTCACCGAGCGGAACGCGGGCACCCATGGCATCGGCGGCGGCCCCAACACCTGTGTGAACCGCTACTTCGAGGACTACCTGCTCAATGGCAGGCTCCCCGGACGCCGGGCGAGCTGCGCGGGCCGTCCGGAGCCCAAGGCGACCTGAGCGCCGGACAGCGCCAAGACAGCGCGAAGGGGCCGGTTTCCACCGGCCCCTTCGCGCTGCCGTCGGCCTCTCGGAAGCCTCAGGCCAGCGAGTCCACCAGCTCGGCCACCGGCTTGCGGCGGCCGGTGAAGAACGGCACCTCCTCGCGGACATGCATCCGCGCCTCCGACGCCCGCAGATGGCGCATCAGGTCCACGATCCGGTACAGCTCATCGGCCTCGAAGGCCAGGATCCACTCATAGTCGCCCAGCGAGAACGAGGCCACCGTGTTGGCCCGCACATCGGGGTAGCCGCGGGCCATCTTGCCGTGGTCGGCCAGCATCCGGCGCCGGTCCTCGTCGGGCAGCAGGTACCAGTCGTAGGAGCGGACGAAGGGATAGACCGAGACATAGTCGCGGGGCGTCTCGTCGGCCAGGAAGGCCGGGATGTGCGACTTGTTGAACTCGGCCGGACGGTGCAGCGCCATGTTGGACCACACCGGCTCGAGCGCCCGTCCGAAGCGGGTGCGGCGGAAGCGGTTGTACGCCTCCTGCAGCGCGTCCGAGGTCTCCGAGTGCCACCAGATCATGATGTCGGCGTCGGCCCGCAGCCCGGAGAGGTCATAGGTGCCGCGCACCGTGACGTCCTCCTTGGCGAGCTGCGCGAAGAGCTCCTCGACCTCCTCGGCGTAACCCGAGCGGTTCTCGGGCAGGACCTCGCGCAGCTTGAACACCGACCAGAGGGTGTAGCGGATGACCTCATTGAGGTCCTTGGCCTTCTTGCCGGCATTCGGGATCTTGTGGGCGTCAGTCATGGTCTCTATTCTCCTCCCTCGCCGGCGGTGCCCTCCGCCAGGGTGGCGAGCAGCTCATCGGCGGCACGGTGGGCGGCGGCGATACAGGCCGGGATGCCCACGCCGTCGTAGTGGGCGCCGCACACCCGCAGGCCGGGCAGTGCGGCGACGGCGTCCCGGATCCGGGCGACCCGCCGCAGATGGCCCACCGGGTACTGGGGCAGCCCGCCGTACCAGCGGGTGACCCGGCTGCGCAGCGGCCGGGCGGCCAGCCCCACCGCCTCGCCCAGGTCCTTCAGCGACAGGTCCACCAGCTCGGCGTCCTCCCGCTCCAGGTCGGCCTCGTCCCCGTAGCGGCCCAGCGAAGTGCGCAGCACAAAGACATCCGGGTCGGCCGAGGCGATCCAGCCCCACTTGTTGGCGGCGAAGGTGGACGCCTTGATCTTCCGGCCGTCCACCGGGGGCACCAGGAAGCCGCTGCCGTCCAGCAGATGGGCCACCTCGGAGCGGCGGAAGGCCAGGGTGACCAGCGCCATGGAGGCGTACTCCACGGCGGCCAGCTCCCCGGCGGCGGCCGGGGCCGTTGTGTCCAGCAGCCGGGCGGCGGCCCCGGCCGGGGTGGCCAGCACCACCGCGTCGGCGGTCAGATACGCGTCGCCCAGGTCCAGCCGCCAGCCCCCGGGGAGCCGGGTGAGGGCGCGTACCGGGGCACCGGTACGGATCTCGCCGCCCGCCCGGCGCACCGCCTCGGCGACCGCCAGCGGCAGCCGGCCGACGCCGCCGTCGATGCCCATGAACACCGGGCCGCCGCGGGCGGGCGCGGCGGCCTGCACCGCGCGTACCGCCTCGGTCAGCGAGGGGTGGCGGCGGGCGGCCGCGAACAGGGCGGGCACCGCCGCCCGCATGGAGATCCGGTAGGCGTCGCCCGCGTACACCCCGCCCAGCAGCGGCTCCACCAGGCGGTCCACCACCTCGCGGCCGAACCGCTCGGCGACCAGGGCGCCAATGGCCACGTCCTCGCCCAGCTCGGTGCCCGGCAGCTCGGTCTCCCGGGCCATCCGCGCCAGGCCCGCCTCGGAGATCACTCCGGAGGCGGCCAGCGGGGCCAGGTCGCCGGGGACGCCCATCAGATGGCCCTGGGGCAGCGGCCGCAGCCCGCCCCGGGTCCACACCCGGGCCCCGGCGGCGGCGGGCGGCTGGAGGCTGTCCGCCAGGCCCACCGCGCGGGCCAGCTCCACCGCCTCCGGGCGGCGGGCCAGCATGGCCTCGGCGCCCAGGTCCACCGGCACACCCGCGATCTCGCCGGCCAGCAGCTTGCCGCCCAGGCGGGTCTCGCTCTCCAGCACGGTGACCTCGGCGCCGCCCGTCACCAGGCGGTACGCCGCCGCCAGGCCCGAGATGCCACCGCCGATGACGGCCACCCGGGGCCGGTGAGGGTGCGCTGCGTTCATGGCCCCACTGTCTCAGACCGCCGGAAACCGGCCGTCGGCACCCCATTGACAGCCCCTCGCCGGGCGCAAAGACTCGCCGCCAGCGCGATCAACGGCCCCGAGCGTTTACGGAGACCCCATGAACGACCGCATCCGGGATGTGTACATCGTCGATGCCGTCCGTACCCCGGTCGGCAAGTACGGCGGCGCGCTGGCCTCGGTACGGCCCGACGACCTGGCCGCGCATGTCCTGGGCGCCCTGGTCGGCCGGTCGCCCGCGCTGGACCCGGCCCGGATCGACGATGTGGTGCTGGGCAATGCCAATGGGGCGGGCGAGGAGAACCGCAATGTGGCGCGGATGGCGGTGCTGCTGGCCGGGCTTCCGGTGTCGGTGCCCGGTGCCACCGTCAACCGGCTGTGCGCCTCCGGCCTGGAGGCGGTGGTCCAGGCGTACCGGGCCATCGCCCTGGGCGACGCCTCGGTGGTGGTCGCCGGGGGCGTGGAGTCGATGAGCCGCGCCCCCTATGTGCTGGCCAAGCCGGAGCGCGGCTTCCCCGCGGGCCACCAGCAGTTGTTCTCCACCACTCTGGGCTGGCGGCTGACCAACCCCAAGATGCCGCCGCGCTGGACGGTCTCGCTGGGCGAGGGCGCCGAACTGATCGCCGAGAAGCATGGCATCAGCCGGGAGCGGCAGGACGCCTTCGCCCTGGCGAGCCATCAGAAGGCGGCCCGGGCCTGGCGGGAGGGCGTCTACGCGGCCGAGGTGGTACCGGTGCCGGGGGTGGACCTGCCGCGTGACGAGACCATCCGCGACAGCACTTCCGCCGAGGCCCTGGCCAAGCTGAAGCCCGCCTTCCGCACCGAGGGGGGCACGGTCACCGCGGGCAACTCCTCCCCGCTCAACGACGGTGCGGCCGCGCTGCTGCTCTGTGACGAGGAGGGGCTGAGGGCCACCGGCCGGGAGCCCCTGGCCCGGATCCGCGCCTCGGCGGCCACCGGCATCGAGCCCGATCTGTACGGCCTCGGCCCGGTCGAGGCGGTCCGCCGCGCCCTGGCCAAGGCGGGCCGCTCCTTCTCCGACCTGACCCATGTGGAGCTCAACGAGGCCTTCGCCGCCCAGGCCCTGGGCTGCTTCGCCGAGTGGCCGGAGCTGGACCCCGGCATCGTCAACCAGCGCGGCGGGGCCATCGCCATCGGCCACCCCCTGGGCTGCTCCGGCGCCCGGCTGGCGGGCGCCCTGGCCCACCAGCTGGCCGCGGCCGGGTCCGGCGTCGGCCTGGCAGCCCTCTGCATCGGCGTGGGCCAGGGCCAGGCCCTGATCCTGGAACGCGACTAGGCCGCCCCCTAAGGGGCGCGGCGAACTGCGCGACCAGCCACCGACAGCCCGCAGCCGAACACCAAGGGTCGTGGGCAGACGCCGTTTCATCGCCGGGTGCGGCCCGGTGGGGGCCGGTCGCGCAGTTCCCCGCGCCCCCAAAAGACCCGCGCTAGCGCGCCGTCCGCTCGTGGACGTACTCCACCAGGTGCGTCAGCGCCTGCGGGTCGGTGTCCGGCAGTACGCCATGCCCCAGGTTGAAGACATGCCCCTCCAGGCCGCGGGCGGCCCGGAGCACCTCGTCCGTCTTGGCCTCCACCGCGGCCCGCGGAGCGAACAGCACCGCCGGGTCCAGGTTCCCCTGCAAGGCCTTGCCCGGGCCCACCCGCCGGGCGGCCTCGTCCAGCGGAACCCGCCAGTCCACGCCCACCACATCGGCGCCGGCCTCGCCCAGCAGCCCCAGCAGCTCGCCCGTACCCACCCCGAAGTGGATGCGCGGCACGTCATACCCGGCCACGGCGTCGAAGACCTTGGCCGAGGCGGGCATCACCAGCCGCCGGTAGTCGGCGGGGGCCAGCGCCCCGGCCCAGGAGTCGAAGAGCTGCACCGCCGAGGCACCCGCCTCGATCTGCACCTTGAGGAAGGCGGCGGAGATGTCCGCGAGCCGGTCCACCAGCTCGGTCCACAGCTCCGGATCGCCGTACATCAGCGCCTTGGTGTGCTCATGGTTGCGCGAGGGGCCGCCCTCCACCAGATAGCTGGCCAGCGTGAAGGGCGCGCCCGCGAAGCCGATCAGCGGGGTGGCCCCCAGCTCGGCGGTGAGCATCCGCACCGCCTCGGTGACATAGGAGACATCCCCGGCCTCCAGCGGCCGCAGCCGCTCAAGGTCGGCGCGGCTGCGGAAGGGCCGCTCCACCACCGGGCCGACGCCCGGCTTGATGTCCAGCTCGATCCCGATGGCCTTGAGCGGCACCACGATGTCGCTGTAGAAGACCGCCGCGTCCACATTGTGGCGGCGCACCGGCTGCAGGGTGATCTCGGTGACCAGCTCCGGCCGCATACAGGAGTCCAGCATCGCGATGCCCTCGCGCACCTTGCGGAACTCGGGCAGCGAGCGCCCGGCCTGGCGCATGAACCACACCGGTGTGTGCGGCACGGGCTCGCGCCGGCACGCCCTCAGAAACGCCGAATCGTGTGCCGCGGTGCGACCCGTCTGCTGCTGGCTGCGCTCACTCATGTCCCAAATCTTCGCACGGGCCGAACGAGTGACCCGCCGTGTGGTGTCCCTACCTGGAACCGCGGGCGCTTCCGCCTAGTCTTCCGGGCATGGCTGCGGCGCACGGACACCACTCGGACGGTCCGGACGACGTGGGTGGGGAGGGTTCCCCGTCCGTCTTCCGGCAGGCGGTCGCCGGTCTGCAGGGTGTGCTCCTGCGGCCGGAGATCGAGCTCGACGCGACCCCGCCGCCCCAGCGGCTCGCCCCGTACTCCTACGCGCTGGAAGCGGCGGTCGTGGTGGACGACCAGGAGCTGGCGGACGGGCGGCTGATCCTGCTGCACGATCCGGCCGGCCATGAGGCCTGGGGCGGGACCTTCCGGCTGGTGACCCTGGTCCACGCCGATCTGGAGGAGGAGATGGCGGCCGACCCGCTGCTGCCCGAGGTGTGCTGGTCCTGGCTGACCGGGGCGCTGGAGGCGCGCCGGGTGCCCTATGCGGCGCCCAGCGGCACGGTGACCCGGGCCGGTTCGCACTACTTCGGCGGGCTGCGCGAGCGCCGGCCGTCCACCCAGATCGAGATCCGGGCCTCCTGGTCGCCGGTGGAGCCCAAGGGCATCGGCGAGACGCACCCCGCGCCGGACACCGCGGCGCACCTGGCGGCCTGGTGCGATCTGCTGTGCCAGATCGCGGGGCTGCCGCCGGGCGGCGCCCCCGAGGCGGGGATTGTGACGCTCCCTCAGCGGCGGGGGCCACAGAGCCGCTGAGCAGGGCGTCTTCCCCGGACCCGGGACCGGCTCCCGGACCGGACAGTGGTCCGAATTGCCCGAATTGTTACTCACTAATTCGTGATCATTCCCTAAAGCCGGGCGGTTTGACTGCCGAAGGAGCTTGTGACCCTTCCTGTACGGATCGCCCCGGCTTACCCACAAGTCGGCACCCGTCCCCGCCACTCCCCCTGGAGGCCTGGTGTCCGTTCTCCTCGAGCAACCGGCGAGCCTCGCCTACCGCCCGACCAAACCGACCGCCATGGTGGTCGTCGCCGACCCGCGGGTCCGCTCGACCGTCACCCGCCATCTCTGGGCCCTCGGCGTACGCGATGTGATCGAGGCCTCGTCCATCGCCGAAGCCCGCCCCCGCATCGGCAGCCCCCGCGACATCTGCGTGGCCGATGTCCACCTCCCCGACGGCTCCGGCCTGACCCTGCTGTCCGAGACCCGCGCCGCGGGCTGGCCCAACGGCCTGGCCCTGTCCGCCGCCGATGACATCGGCGCGGTGCGCAACGCCCTGGCCGGCGGCGTCAAGGGCTATGTCGTCACCGGCACCCGCACCAACCTCGGCATCCCCGGCCGCCCCGGCCTCTCCCCCATCGGCGCCGCCGCGGCCCGGATGCAGCGCCGCCCGCCCGGTGCACCCGGCCACCCCGGCGGCTACCGGGAACTGTCCGGCCGGGAGGTCGAGGTCTTGCGGCTGGTTGCGGAGGGCCAGTCCAACAAGGCCATCGGCGTCTCCATGGGCCTGTCCGCGCTCACCGTGAAGAGCCACCTGGCCCGGATCGCCCGCAAGCTGGGCACCGGCGACCGGGCCGGCATGGTGGCGGTGGCCCTGCGCACCGGCATCATCCACTGAGCCCGCCGGGCCCGCCGCACCCCCGACGCCCGCCGACGGAACGTTCCGTCGGCGGGCGTCCGGCATCCCCGGATACCCTTGACGGGTGACCGACGCCCAAGAGACCGCAGCAGACCCATCACTGCGAACCCCCGGGGGCGGCCCCCCGGACGACGTCGAAACGGCGCCGATCCCGCTACTGGAGCCACGCGAGGGCATTCCGCCGGTCGCGGCGGACGCCAATGCCCTGGCCAATATCGTGGCCGCCTTCTCGGCCGGCACCGGCCCGGTGGCCGTGGACGCCGAGCGCGCCTCCGGCTACCGCTACGGCCAGCGCGCCTATCTGGTTCAGCTGCGCCGCGACGGCGCCGGGTCCGCCCTGATCGACCCGGTGGGCTGCCCCGACCTCTCCACGCTGGGCGAGGCCATCGCCGACGCCGAGTGGGTGCTGCACGCCGCCACCCAGGATCTGCCCTGTCTGCGGGAGATAGGGATGACGCCCACCCGGCTGTTCGACACCGAGCTGGCCGGGCGGCTGGCCGGTTTCGCCCGGGTGGGGCTCGGCGCCATGGTGGAGAAGGTGCTGGGCTACGCCCTGGAGAAGGGCCACTCCGCCGTGGACTGGTCCACCCGCCCGCTGCCCGAGCCCTGGCTGCGCTATGCCGCGCTGGACGTGGAGCTGCTGGTGGACCTGCGGGACGCGCTGGAGACCGAGCTGGACCGGCAGGGCAAACTCGACTGGGCCCGCCAGGAGTTCGCGGCCATCGCCGCCGCGCCTCCCGCCCCGCCGCGCAAGGACCCCTGGCGCCGCACCTCCGGCATGCACAAGGTCCGCCGCCGCCGGCAGATGGCCGTGGTGCGCGAGCTGTGGACGGTACGGGACCAGATCGCCCGGCGCCGGGATGTCTCGCCCGGCAAGGTGCTGGGGGACGGCGCCATCATCGAGGCCGCGCTCGGCCTGCCCGCCAATGTCAACGCCCTGGCGGCGCTGCCGGGCTTCGGGCACCGGATGGGCCGCCGTCAGCTGGAGCAGTGGCAGGCGGCCATCGACCGGGCCCGGGCGCTGCCGGAGTCGGAGCTGCCGCAGCCGGGCCAGCCGCTGACCGGGCCGCCCCCGCCGCGCGCCTGGGCCGACAAGGACCCGGCCGCCGCCGCCCGGCTGGCCGCGGCGCGGGCCGCGGTGACCGAACTGGCCGAGCGGCTGACCATGCCCCAGGAGAACCTGATCACTCCGGACACGGTGCGCCGGCTGTGCTGGGAGCCGCCCGGCCCGCCCACCGCCGACACGGTGGCCGAGGCGCTCACCGGCTATGGCGCCCGCCCCTGGCAGGTGGAGCAGGTGACCCCGGTACTGGTGAAAGCGCTGACCACGGCCGCCTGACGCGGCCCGGACGCCCTGGCGACGGCCAGGGCGTCCGGCGTATCCGGGGGTACGCCGGGGATGTGACCTTCACCGCGGGGCGGGGGGACTGTGCAGCATGGTTACTCGTAAGTAGCATGACGGTGAGTCCCGCGCCGTGGCGTACCCCGATTCCGGCATGCCCGCGCAGCGATCCGCACCTGGAGGAGAGCCAACGTGCCTCGTACCGCTAGGGATGTCGTCTTTGTCGACGGCGTCCGCACCCCGTTCGGCAAGGCGGGCCCGAAGGGCATCTACCACGAGACCCGCGCCGACGACCTGGTCGTCAAGTGCATCCGGGAGCTGCTGCGGCGCAACCCGGACCTGGACCCGGCCCGGATCGACGAGGTCGCCATCGCCGCCACCACCCAGATCGGCGACCAGGGCCTGACCCTGGGCCGTACCGCGGGCATCCTGGCCGGCCTGCCGCAGTCGGTGCCCGGCTACTCCATCGACCGTATGTGCGCGGGCGCCATGACCGCGGTGACCTCGGTCTCCGGCGGGGTGGCGCTGGGCGCGTACGACATCGCGCTGGCCGGCGGTGTGGAGCACATGGGCCGCCACCCCATGGGCGAGGGCGTGGACCCCAACCCGCGCTTTGTCTCCGAGAAGCTGGTGGACGAGTCGGCCCTGTTCATGGGCATGACCGCGGAGAACCTGCACGACCGCCTGCCGCACATCACCAAGCGGCGCGCCGACGAGTACGCGGTGCGCAGCCAGGAGAAGGCCGCCAAGGCGTACGCCGACGGCAAGATCCAGGCCGACCTGGTGCCGGTCTCGGTGCGCCGTACCTCCCCCGAGGGCGGGGAGACCGGCTGGGGCCTGGCCACCGCCGACGAGCCGATGCGGCCGGGCACCACGCTGGAGGGTCTGCAGTCACTGAAGACCCCCTTCCGTCCGCACGGCCGGGTCACCGCGGGCAACTCCGCCGGTCTCAACGACGGTGCCACCGCCTCCCTGATCGCCGCCGAGGACGTGGCCCGCGAGCTGGGCCTGCCGGTGAAGATGCGCCTGGTGTCGTACGCCTTCGCCGGTGTGGAGCCGGAGGTCATGGGCATCGGCCCGGTGCCGGCCACAGAGAAGGCGCTGGCCAAGGCGGGGCTGTCCATCGAGGACATCGGCCTGTTCGAGATCAACGAGGCCTTCGCGGTCCAGGTGCTCTCGCTGCTGGACCACTACGGGATCGCCGATGACGACCCCCGGGTCAACCAGTACGGCGGCGCCATCGCCTTCGGCCACCCGCTGGCCTCCTCCGGTGTGCGTCTGATGACCCAGCTGGCCCGGCAGTTCGAGGAGCAGCCGCAGGTCCGCTATGGCATCACCTCGATGTGTGTCGGCTTCGGCATGGGCGGCACGGTCATCTGGGAGAACCCCCACTTCGTCGGAGGCACCAAGTGAGCACCACCACCGAGCTGTTGAAGGGTGCGGCCGAGCTGTTCCCGGGCGAGGTCGTCACCCAGGCGCATGTCCGGCACCTGGAACTCCCGCACGGCGCGGGCCGGTTCGCGCTGATCACGCTGGACAACGGCTTCGACCACACCAAGCCGACCACCTTCGGCCCGCAGTCGCTGGCCAACCTGAACACCGCGCTCGACCAGGTCGAGGCGGAGGCCAAGGCCGGCGAGATCGTCGGTGTGGGCATCACCGGCAAGCCGTTCATCTTCGCGGTCGGCGCCGACCTCAAGGGCGTTGAGCTGCTGGCCCGCCACGAGGACGCGCTGGCCATCGGCAAGGGCGGCCACGATGTCTTCAAGCGGCTCTCCGCGCTGGCGGTACCCACCTTCGCGTACTACAACGGCGCGGCCATGGGCGGCGGCGTCGAGGTCGGTCTGCACTGCACCTACCGCACGGTCTCGGCCGCGGTGCCCGCCTTCTCGCTGCCCGAGGTCTTCCTGGGCCTGGTGCCGGGCTGGGGCGGCTGTGCGCTGCTGCCCAACCTGATCGGCGCGGACCGCGCGGTGAGCGTGATCATCGAGAACTCGCTCAACCAGAACCGCCAGCTCAAGGGCAAGCAGGTCTTTGAACTCGGCATCGCGGACGCGCTGTTCGAGGGCGCCGACTTCCTGGAGCGCTCGCTGGACTGGACCGCCTCGGTCCTCCGCGGCGACACCGAGGTGGTACGGGCCGAGGTGGACCGCGGCGAGGCCTGGGACCTGGCCGTGGAGCGCGGCCGGGCCATCGCCGACGCCAAGGTGCACGGTGCGGCCCCCGCCGCCTACCGCGCGCTGGACATCATCTCCGCGGCGAAGAACGGCGACCTGCGCCAGGGCTTCGACGCCGAGGACCAGGCGCTGGCCGACCTCATCATGGGCGGCGAACTGCGCAGCGGCATCTATGCGTTCAACCTGGTGCAGAAGCGCGCCAAGCGGCCGGCCGGGGCGCCGGACAAGTCGCTGGCCCGTCCGGTCACCAAGGTGGGCGTGGTGGGCGCCGGTCTGATGGCCTCCCAGCTGGCGCTGCTGTTCCTGCGCCGCCTGGAGGTGCCGGTGGTGCTCACCGACATCGACCAGGAGCGCATCGACAAGGGCGTGGGCTATGTCCACGGCGAGATCGACAAGCTGCTGGCCAAGGGCCGGATCAACCAGGACAAGGCCAACCGGCTCAAGGGCGCGGTCTCCGGCTCCCTGGACAAGGCCGCCGCCTTCGGTGACGCGGACTTTGTGATCGAGGCCGTCTTCGAGGAGATGGGCGTCAAGCAGCAGGTGTTCGCCGAGGTCGAGGCGGTGGTGCCGGAGCACACCATCCTGGCCACCAACACCTCCTCGCTGTCGGTCTCCGAGATGGCGTCCAAGCTCAAGCACCCCGAGCGGGTGGTGGGCTTCCACTTCTTCAACCCGGTGGCGGTGCTGCCGCTGCTGGAGATCGTGCGCGGCGAGCGCACCGATGACGCGGCGCTGGCCACGGCCTTCGCGGTGGCCAAGTCGCTGAAGAAGACGGCGGTGCTGGTCAAGGACGCCCCGGCGTTTGTGGTCAACCGGATCCTGACCCGCTTCATGGGCGAGATCCAGAACATCATCGACGAGGGCACGCCGATCGAGACCGCGGAGAAGGCCATCGAGCCGCTCGGTCTGCCGATGTCCCCGCTGGTGCTGCTGGAGCTGGTCGGCCCGGCCATCGGTCTGCATGTCTCGGAGACCCTGCACGGGGCCTTCCCGGACCGCTTCAAGGTCTCGCCGAACCTGGCGGCGGTGGTCAAGGCCGGCAAGCGCGGCTTCTATGTCTACGACTCCGGCAAGCCGGAGGTGGACCCGGAGGTGCTGGCGCTGCTGGAGCAGGGCGATGTGGTCCTCACCGAGGAGCAGGTGCGCGACCGGGTGCTGGACGCGGTGGCCCAGGAGATCGGTCTGATGCTGGACGAGGGCATCGTCGCCGAGGCCCAGGACATCGACCTCTGCCTGATCACGGGTGCGGGCTGGCCCTTCCACCTGGGCGGGATCACGCCGTACCTGGATCGGGAGGGTGTCTCGGAGCGGGTCAACGGCAAGCGGTTCCTTGAGCCGGGGGTTGCGAGCGTGCCGGTCGCCTGACGGTGCCGAGTGCTCTGCGGGGCCGCTCGCCATGGGGTTGCACCCCGGGCGAGCGGCCCTTGGCGTTGCGTTGCCGGGTGCGGATCGTCTGTGGCCGCTCGCGCAGTTCCTCGCGCCCCTGGAGGGACGGGGCGCCCCGTTGGGGCGCGGGGAACTGCGCGACCAGCCACGCACGGCCCGCACTGTGAAGACGACGGTGGCGCCCTCTCAGGGGCGCGGGGAACTGCGCGACGAGCCACACACAACCCGCACCCGGCCCGGCGAGGGCAGCGCCCGGGGCGCTAGGCGCGTACCCAGTGCCCCAGGGACAGCCCCCGCTCGCCCGCCCGCTGGCGGGCCACCCGCAGGGCGCCGTCGGCGCCCAGGGCCGCCAGCACGATCAGGCCCTGCGCGTCCAGGGCCAGAGCGGGAGCACCCACGCACTCCTCGCCGGTTTCGGACCACTCGGCCAGCGCCGGGCTCTCCCCGGTCGGGTACGCGGCCACAGCGGGCAGGCCGGAGGCGGCGCGCTGGGCGAGGACGGTGCAGTCCTGGCCGTCGATGGGGGTGCGCAGCACCGCCACCGGCCCGGTGCCGCCATGTGCCAGGGAGCCCAGCGGCGCGGGGCCGGGCCGGGCCTCGGCGTCCGGATCGGCCGCCGGGTCGGGGGTATGGACAAACAGCCGCCCATCCGCCGCCGCCCGCCAGAAGTGCGCCAGGCGGCCGCCGCCCACCGGTGCCACGGCCGATGAACCAGCCAGCGGCTTGGCCGCGATATTGCGCACCCGGCGCAGCTCCCCGCCCGGCTGCTCCTGCCGCCAGCTCTGGACAAAGCCGTCGGTCAGGGCGAGCAGCTCCACCCGGCCGTTCTCATCGGCGGCCGCCGAGAGGGTGTCCAGGACATTGCTGCCCTTCATATCGGTCCAGGGCCCCCAGACGCCCTTGGCGTCCTGGGCCCGCCCGCACACCCCGCCGCCGGCGTTGCGGATGAAGACCCGCAGGCCGGTGGCGTCCACCACGGCGGTGGGTGCGCCGATCTTCGCGGCCCGGTCCCAGTCCTGGCCGTAGGGGGTGCCAATGGACCGCCAGGGGGTCGGCGCGCGGCCGGACTGGAACTGGGTGGCGTAGACGACCTCGGTGATGGTGCGCCCGTCATCGGCGGTCCGGGTGCGCACCCCGGTGAGGTACACATAGCCCTTGGAGGTCTGCGATATGGACAGACAGGGCTCCAGGCCGGGCACCACCAGCTGCTCCGGCCCGCTCCATTCCGGGCCGCCGGGCCGGGTCTCCGTCCAGCGCAACAGGCCGCCTTCGGCGGGCGCGTAGGCCGTCAGCCGGCCGTCCTTTCCCCGCATCAACCAGCCGGTGGTGGGGGTGGCCGTCCGCACTGCCATGACTCGCTGCCAGCCTTCCTCGCGGGCCAATTCCGCATTCCGCGGAGCCGTTTCATCGACATTTTCCGACCCACGACGATAACATTCCGCGCCCGCCCGGGAATTCCGGCCGAATTGCGCGCTACGGGAGCTGTGCTACGGGAGATCCGTGGCGCCCACCCGGCTGTGCCGCCGCCCGTAGAGGAAGTAGACCACCACGCCCAGCACCATCCACACCGCGAACCGCACCCAGGTCTCCGCGGGCAGGTTGAGCATGAGCCAGAACGAGGCCAGCACCGAGAGCACCGGCACCACCGGAACGAACGGGGTTCGGAAGGCCCGCGGCAGATCCGGCCGGGTACGGCGCAGGATGACCACCCCCAGCGCCACCACGACAAACGCGAACAGCGTGCCGATATTGACCAGTTCGGCCAGTACATCGATGGAGGTGAAACCGGCGACCACGGCGACCACCACACCCAGCGCGATGGTGGAGCGGTAGGGGGTGCCGAACCGGGGGTGCACGGTGGAGAAGAAGCGGGGCAGCAGCCCGTCCCGGCTCATGGCGAAGAACACCCGGCTCTGGCCGAGCAGCAGGATCATGCACACCGAGGTCAGGCCGACCACCGCGCCAAAGCTGATCAGCCCGGCCCAGAACGGGTGGTTGACCGCCTTGAAGGCGTCGGCCAGCGGGGCGTCCACGGTGAGCATGCTGTACTTCTGCATGCCGGTGACCACGATGGACACCGCCACATAGAGCACCGTGCAGATGGCCAGCGAGCCCAGAATGCCGCGGGGGACGTCCCGTTGGGGATTGTGGGTCTCCTCGGCGGCGGTGGCCACGATGTCAAAACCGATGAAGGCGAAGAAGACCACCGCGGCCGCCGCGAAGATGCCCATCAGCCCGAAGTTGGACGGGGTGAACCCGAACATCAGCTGCATCAGCGGTGCGGAGAGCCCATTGCCGCCGGTGCTGCTCTTCGAAGGCGGAATAAAGGGATGGTAGTTGGCGCCCTTGATGAAGAACGACCCCGCGATGATCACGATCAGCACCACGGTGACCTTCACCCCGACCACCACCGCGGTCACCCGGGAGGAGAGCTTCATCCCGGCCACCAGGATGGCGGTGAGCAGCAGCACCAGCACACAGGCCAGCAGGTCGAAGCCGAACTTCCCGTTGTGCGCGCCGCTGAGCGCGGCGGGCAGATGCCAGCCCGCGGTGTCCAGCAGCGAGCGGATATAGCCGGACCAGCCGACCGAGACCACCGCACAGCCCAGGGCGAGTTCCAGGATCAGGTCCCAGCCGATGATCCAGGCGGGCAGTTCGCCCAGTGAGGCATAGGAGAAGGTGTAGGCGGACCCGGCCACCGGCACCGTGGAGGCGAACTCCGCGTAGCACAGCGCCGCCAGCGCGCAGACAATGCCGGCCAGGACGAAGGACAGGGCCACCGAGGGGCCGGCGTTCTCCTTGGCCACCTTGCCGGTGAGCACGAAGATGCCGGTGCCGATGACCACTCCGACCCCGAAGACGGTGAGATCGAGGGCGGAGAGGGACTTCTTCAGCGCGTGTTCCGGCTCTTCGGTGTCACGGATGGATTCCTCGACCGTCTTGGTCCGGAACAGCCCGTTCCGGCCTCGGCCGCTCCGGGCGGATCGCTCTGTGCTCACCGGGGTCACCTCCACCTGCTCGGCGTGCCTGTGTGGTCCTCGTTCCGAACTGAGCGAGTGTCCGCGATGATCCGGGCCGGGATACGGCGGCCACAGCCTCCCCCTGCGGGATTCACCCGATGGAGGGCAGGCGGCCGCATGCCAAGGGGCCGGCCGGACCACCCTGATAAGGGGTGTTCCCGCCGGCCCCGGGCCGATGCGTAAGGGGTCAGTCGCGGACGGCCTCGGCCGTCACCTCGTCGGCCTCCTCGAAGCGGCCGTCCAGCCTGGCCACCAGGCCGGTGACCTGGCGGGCGATGTCGGGGGCGGTGAGCCCGATCTCGGCCATGACCTCCTTGCGGGAGGCGTGGTCCAGGAAACGCTGCGGAATGCCGAAGTCGCGCAGCGGGACGTCCACGCCCGCGTCGCGCAGCGCCTGGGCGATGGCCGAACCGACGCCTCCGGTACGGCCGTTGTCCTCGACCGTGACCACCACCCGGTGCCGCTGGGCCAGGCCCGGCAGCTCCTCATCGACCGGCTTGACCCAGCGCGGGTCCACCACGGTGGTGGAGATGCCCTGCTTGTCCAGCAGGTCGGCGATCTCCAGGCACATCGGGGCCAGGGCTCCGACGGAGACGACCAGGACGTCCGCGTCCTCCCCGTCGGGGCGGCGCAGGACGTCCATGCCGCCGATCCGGCCGACCGCCTCCACCGCCGGGCCCACGGTGCCCTTGGAGTAGCGCACCACGGTGGGCGCGTCCTTGACCTCGACGGCCTCGCGGAGCTGGGCGCGGACCTGGTCGGCGTCGCGCGGGGCGGCGATCCGCAGGCCCGGCACCACCTGGAGGATGGACATGTCCCACATGCCGTTGTGCGAGGCACCGTCGTCACCGGTGACCCCGGCCCGGTCCAGGACGAAGGTCACCCCGCACTTGTGCAGGGCGACATCCATCAGCACCTGGTCGAAGGCACGGTTGAGGAAGGTGGCGTAGACCGCGAAGACCGGGTGCAGTCCGCCGGTGGCCAGGCCGGCGGCCGAGGTGGCCGCGTGCTGCTCGGCGATGCCCACGTCATAGACCCGGTCGGGGAACTCCTTGGCGAACTGGCCCAGGCCTACCGGCTGCATCATGGCGGCCGTGATGGCCACGATGTCCGGGCGCTCGTGCCCGAGCTTGACCATCTCCTCGCCGAAGACCGAGGTCCAGCTGGCGCCGCCGGCCGAGACCGGCAGGCCGGTGTCCGGGTGGATGACGCCGATGCCGTGGAAGCGGTCGCCCTCGTGCTGCTCGGCGGGCTTGTAGCCGCGGCCCTTCTGGGTGAGGCAGTGCACGATGACCGGGCCGTTGAAGCGCTTGGCGCGCTGCAGCGCCGACTCCAGGGCCTCGATGTCATGGCCGTCGATGGGGCCCACGTACTTCAGGCCCAGATCCTCGAACATGCCCTGGGGGGCGATGAAGTCCTTGAGGCCCTTCTTGGCGCCGTGCAGCGTCTCATAGAGCGGCTTGCCGACCACCGGGGTGCGCTCCAGCAGGTCCTTGCCGCGGGCCAGGAAGCGCTCATAGCCGTCGGTGGTGCGCAGGGTGGCCAGATGGTTGGCCAGCCCGCCGATGGTGGGGGCGTAGGAGCGCTCGTTGTCATTGACCACGATCACCAGCGGACGGTCCTTGGCGACCGCGATGTTGTTGAGCGCCTCCCAGGCCATGCCGCCGGTGAGCGCTCCGTCACCGATCACCGCGGCGACATGACGGTCGTCATGGCCCAGCACCTGATTGGCCTTGGCCAGGCCGTCGGCCCAGCTGAGCACGGTGGAGGCATGGCTGTTCTCGATGACGTCGTGCTCGGACTCGGCGCGCGAGGGGTAGCCGGAGAGGCCGTCCTTGCCGCGCAGCCGGGAGAAGTCCTGCCGGCCGGTGAGCAGCTTGTGGACATATGCCTGGTGCCCGGTGTCGAAGAGCACCTTGTCCTTGGGGGAGTCGAACACCCGGTGCAGCGCGATGGTCAGCTCCACCACACCGAGGTTGGGCCCGAGGTGTCCGCCGGTCTTGGAGACTGCATCGACAAGGAAGGACCTGATCTCGGCGGCGAGCCGGTCGAGCTGCTCGGGGCTCAGCCGGTCGAGATCGCGCGGTCCCCTGATGCGGGTCAGCAGCGCCACCCGTGCCTCCTTTAGCTGTCGGACGTGGCCGGTCCGTCGAGTCTAATGTTCCGTCCGGCCCGCCGTTGTCCGGGTGATGCCCGCCCGGCTCATGCGATCGGCCCAGTGGCACCCGGTGCCGGGCGATAGCAAGCCTTTGCCGTTCCTTCGCTTGTCGGCCAGGAACGGCCGTCGCTACGTTCAACGCAAAGCCACCGCCCACCGGGGTGGCGTTCCTCCACCGAAGATTGTCATGCGCACGACACCCTCATGCTTCATCAACCCCCCATGGAGGGCACTTCCGTGCAGACGAAGAGATCCTTCGGCTCCAGACGGCTCACCGGCACCACGACGGCACTGCTGTCGCTGGCCGCGCTGGTGACCGGCGGCCTGCTGGCCGCCTCCCCCGCCTCGGCCTCGGCCCCCACCCCGGGCGGCGCCAAGGCCCGGCACCTGTGCTCCCAGAGCACCCAGCCCCGCCGGATGTCCTGCCTGGCCCTGGCCCGTACCGACGTCAGGCAGCACCTGAGCCTGGGCCACGACATCCTGCCCTCCGGCTACGGCCCCTCCGACCTGCAGAGCGCCTACGCGCTGCCGGCCGGAGCCGGAGCCGGCACCACGGTCGCCATCGTGGACGCCTATGACGACCCCAGCGCCGAGCAGGACCTGGCCACCTACCGGTCCCAGTACGGCCTGCCCGCCTGCACCACGGCCAACGGCTGCTTCACCAAGGCCGACCAGAACGGCGGCAGCAGCTACCCCACCGCGGACTCCGGCTGGGCCGGGGAGATCTCGCTGGACGTGGACATGGTCAGCGCGGTCTGCCCGCAGTGCCACATCCTGCTGGTCGAGGCCAACAGCAACAGCATGAACGACCTGGGTGCCGCGGTGAACCGCGCGGTGGCCATGGGCGCCAAGTACGTCTCCAACAGCTATGGCGGCCCCGAGGACGCCACCGACCCCACCTCGGACAGCAGCTACTTCGACCACCCCGGCGTCGCCATCACCGTCAGCTCCGGTGACAGCGGCTATGGCGTGGAGTACCCGGCCGCCTCGCAGTACGTCACCGCCGTCGGCGGCACCTCGCTCAGCAGGGCGAGCAACGCCCGCGGCTGGACCGAATCGGCCTGGGGCTCCAGCTCCGGCGGGCAGGGCGCGGGCTCCGGCTGCTCCCAGTACGACTCCAAGCCCTCCTGGCAGAAGGACACCGGCTGCGCCAAGCGGACCGTCGCCGATGTCTCGGCCGTCGCCGACCCGGCCACCGGCCTGGCCGTCTACGACAGCTACCAGTCCGGCGGCTGGAACGTCTACGGCGGTACCAGCGCCTCCTCGCCGATCATCGCGGCCGTCTACGCCCTGGCCGGCACCCCGGCCGCGGGCAGCTATCCGGCCTCGTACCCCTACGCCCACCCCGAGGCGCTCAACGACGTCACCACCGGCGCCAACGGCAGCTGCACCCCGGCGTATCTGTGCACCACCGGCCCCGGCTATGACGGCCCGACCGGCCTGGGCACCCCCAATGGCACCGCCGCCTTCGCCGCCGGCGGCTCCACCGGCGGCAACACGGTCAAGGTGACCAGCCCCGGCAACCAGTCCAGCACCGTGGGCTCCACGGTGTCCTTGCAGATCAAGGCCACCGACTCGGACACCGGCCAGTCGCTGACCTACTCGGCCGCCGGGCTTCCGCCCGGGCTGTCCATCAGCTCCTCCGGCCTGATCAGCGGCAAGCCCACCACGGCGGGCAGCTACAACGTCACGGTGACCGCCCAGGACTCCACCAAGGCCAGCGGCAGCGCGTCCTTCACCTGGACCGTCACCGGCCAGGGCGGCGGCTGCACCCCGGCCCAGCTGCTGGGCAACCCCGGCTTCGAGACCGGCAGCGCGGCCCCCTGGACCGCCACCTCCGGAGTGATCGACAACAGCTCCTCGGAGCCCGCCCACTCCGGCAGCTGGAAGGCATGGCTGGACGGCTATGGCTCACGGCACACCGACACCCTGGCGCAGACCGTCACCATCCCGGCCGGCTGCCACGCCACGCTGAGCTTCTGGCTGCTGGTGGACACGGAGAAGTCCTCCGCCACGGCGGACGACACGCTCAAGCTCACCGCGAACTCCGGCTCTGCGGGCACCTGGTCCAACCTGGACGCCGGCGGTTATGTGCAGAAGACCGTGGACCTGTCCTCGTACGCGGGGCAGAAGGTGACCCTGAAGTTCACCGGCACGGAGAACGGTAACGGTGCGACGAGCTTTGTCATCGACGACACCGCGCTCAAGGTGAGTTAGCAGGTAGGCAGTTGGGCGGCTGCGGGCCGTCCGTGGCCGTTCGCGCAGTTCCCCGCGCCCCTTATGGTTGGGGCCCGGACCGTTGACACGGTCCGGGCCCCAACTTCCTTTTGGGCCGCACCACTTAGGGGCGCGGGGCGTATGAGATTTGCGGCTCCGCCGCGTGGGCGCGACCAGCCCAAGACGGCCCGCACATGAAACGTGTCCGCGGCGCGGGGGCGCCCCACCCGGACGCACCCGGCGGCGCGGCACGAGCCGCCGGAGAGGTGCTACGCCCGCCCCGCCGTCTTCTGCGTGCGGCGCGAGACCGAGTCGATCACCACCGCCGCCAGCAGCACCGCACCCGTGATCATGTACTGCACCGCGGAGGCGATGCCCAGCAGCGCCATCCCGGAGGCGATCGACTGGATCACCAGCACACCCAGCAGCGCCGACCAGGTCTTGCCCCGGCCGCCGAACAGGCTCGTACCGCCGATCACCGCCGCCGCGATGGCGTTCATCAGCAGGCTGCCCGCGCCCGAGGACTGGTTGGCCGCGTTGATCTGCGAGGCCAGGAACATCCCGCCGAGCGCCGCCATGGTCCCCGACAGCGCGAACACCGACATCCGCACCAGCGGGACATTGATGCCCGCCCGGCGCGCCGCCTCCACGCTGCCGCCCAGGGCGAACACCTTGCGGCCATAGGACGTGCGGCGCAGCACCAGGTCGAAGACCACCACCACACCAACGAAGATCACCACAGCCAGCGGCAGGCCCTTGTACTGGTTGAACAGCCAGGCCGCGGCATAGGCGGGCACCGCCAGCGCCGCCGTACGCACCGCCAGCTCGCTCGGGGCCCGGCTGGGCACCCCGGCCGCCTCGCGCCGCCGGGCGTCCCGCAGGGCGGCCAGGAAGTAGCCGAGCACGGCCAGGGTGGCCAGGCCGTAGGCGGCGGCGACGTCGCTGAAGTAGTAGTTGGTCAGGTCCGCCACCAGGCCGGAGTCGTCCAGGTTGATGGTGCCGTTGGAGCCCAGCACCTGGAGCATCAGTCCGTTCCAGCCCAGCAGGCCGGCCAGGGTGACCACAAAGGCGGGCACCCCGATGCGGGCGAAGAAGAAGCCGTGCAGGGCGCCGGCCACCGTGCCGGTGAGCAGGGCGAGGATCAGCGCCGACCACTCGGGCATGCCGTGTTTGATGTTGAGCACCGCGAACACCGCCGCGGCCAGCCCGCTCACCGAGCCCACCGAGAGGTCGATCTCGCCCAGGATCAGCACAAAGACGATGCCGACCGCGATCAGGCCGGTGCCGGCCGCGGTGACAAACAGATTCGACAGGTTCTCCGCGCCCAGGAAGGCACTGTCCTGGAGCTGGAAGACCAGGCAGATCACTATCAGCCCGACAACCACCGGCAGCGAGCCCAGCTCGCCGCTGCGCAGCTTGCGGGCGAACTCCTGCCAGTACCCGGCGAATCCGGCCTCGCGGACCAGCAGCCGGGGGTCGGCCGGGGGCACCGTCACGGCGTCCTCGGGGGTCAGGTCGGTGCTCACTTGCTCGCCTCCGCGGTGCGGGCCTTACGGCGGGTGACAGCGTTGTCGGTGGCGCCGGTGATGGCCGAGATGATCTCTTCCTGGGAGGTGCTGCGCACCTCGAAGGTGCCGTTGTTACGGCCCAGCCGCAGCACCGCCACCCGGTCCGCGACCGCCTTGACGTCGGCCATGTTGTGGCTGATGAGGATCACCCCCAGGCCCCGCTCGCGCAGCCGCTCCACCAGGTCCAGCACCTGGGCGGTCTGTTCCACGCCCAGGGCGGCGGTGGGCTCGTCCAGGATGACCACCTTGGGCTCGCCCAGCAGCGAGCGGGCGATGGCCACGGTCTGCCGCTGGCCGCCGGAGAGCGCGGCCACCGGGATGCGCACACTGGGGATCCGGATGGAGAGGGTGGCCAGCAGCTCGCGGGCCCGCCGCTCCATCTCCACCTCGTCCAGCACCCCGGCATGTGCGATCTCGCGGCCCAGGAAGAGGTTGCCGACCACATCGAGGTTGTCGCACAGCGCCAGGTCCTGGTAGACGGTGGCGATGCCCAACTCCTGGGCGGTGTGCGGCCGTTCGATGCGGACCGGGCGGCCCTCCCACTCGATGACGCCGTCGTCCGCGGGACCCACTCCCGCTATCGTCTTGACCAGGGTGGACTTGCCGGCGCCGTTGTCCCCGACCAGGGCGACGACTTCACCGGGATGGATCTCCAACTCCACATCGGTGAGCGCCTGTACGGCACCGAACCGCTTGGAGACCCCGCGCAACGCCAGTACCGGCGTAGCGGACATGTCGATCACTTCCTTCCCGGTGCTACTTCAGCCCGGCCTGGTCGCACTGCGCCTTGTACTTGGGCGTGCAGATCTCGTCGAGGCGGTAAAAGCCCTCCTTGCCCACGTACTTGGCGATGTCGTCCTTGGTCAGCGAGAGCGGGGTGACGATGATCGAGGGGATCTTCTTCTGGGAGCCGCTGTCCACGGTGGAGGTGGCGATGGAGTCCAGCTTCTTGCCCTGGGCCAGGGCGACGGCCATGGTGGCGGCCGCGTCGGCCTCCGGCTGGTACGGCTTGTAGACGCTCATGAACTGCTCGCCCGCCAGGATCCGCTGGACGGCGGAGAGTTCGGCGTCCTGGCCGGTGACCGGCGGGAGCTTGTCATAGCCGGCCGCGTGCAGCGCGGTGATGATGCCGCCGGCCATGCCGTCGTTGGCGGAGTAGACGCCGACGATGTTGTCCTTGCCCAGCGAGGAGATGGCGCCCTTCATGTTCTCGTTGGCGTTCTCCGGCTTCCACTCCTTGGTGTCGTACTCCTTGCCGATCTTCACCTTGCCGTCCAGCACGGAGTGGGCGCCGTCCTTGTACATCTTGGCGTTGGGGTCGGTGATGGAACCGTTCATCATCACGATCTGGCCCTTGGCGGCGTTGTCGCCCAGCTCCTTGAGCAGCGCCTCGCCCTGGATCTTGCCGACCCGCTCATTGTCCACCGAGGTGTACGCCTTGACCGGGCCCTCGGCGAGGCGGTCATAGGCGATCACCGGAATGTTCTTGTCGGCGGCCTTCTTCACCGAGCTCGCTATCGACTTGGCGTCCACCGCGTCCACGATCAGCGCATCGACCTTCTTGGTGATCATGGTGTCCACCTGCTGCTGCTGGACGGAGGCGTCCTGCTTGGCGTTCTCGTAAAGGACGGTGGTGCTGGTGCCCGCCAGTTCCTTGATCTTCTTTTCGATCAGCGGCTTGTCGAAGCGCTCATAGCGGGCGGTCTGGTTCTCCGGCAGCAGCAGGCCGATGGTCAGCGAGCCCTTGCCATCGGTTTTCTTCTCCCCGCCGCCGGCCTCCTTGGCCTTTCCGCAGGCGGCGATAGAGGTGGCCATGGATACGGCGGCAACGGCCACCAGGGCACGACGCAACTGGGTGTTCACTTACGGATACCTCCCTGACGAGGCCGCGTCCTTGCGGCCGAGGTGGCTGGAAGTCAAGCCGTACGTCAACGAGGCGTCAACTAGTGAAGCGATTTCGAGTTGGCAACGATGCCATTCGTTATCTGAGTGAACTCAAGAGACAGGGCAGGTCGGGGCCTTGGGTCTCAGGCCGGCAGGCTGTCGTCCAGCAGTGAGGAATCACCCATTTCGCTCAGCACCAGGGCCAGCGCGCCCAGCACCTCGGCGCGGCCGCCCAGCGCACCGGGCACCACCTCCAACTGCCGTGCGGCACTGGGGATGGCATAGCGGGAGACCGATTCCCGGATGGGGGCCAGCACCAGCTCGCCGGATTCCGCCAGATCGCCGCCGAGCACCACCCGGCTGGGGTTGAGCAGGTTGCACAGGCTGGCCACGCCGCTGCCGATGTGCCGTCCCACGTCGGCGATCACCCGCCGGCAGCCCGCGTCCCCCTCCTGGGCCAGGCGCACCATCCGGGCCACGGTCAGATCGGTGCCATGCGCCGAGTGCAGCAGGGGCAGCACATAGCGGTTGGCGGTGAAGGTCTCCAGGCAGCCCCGGTTGCCGCAGCGGCAGACCGGGCCGGACTCGTCCAGGGTGATGTGCCCGATCTCACCCGCGGTGCCGCCCGGGCCCCGGTAGATCTGGCCGTTGATCACCAGTCCGGCGCCCACACCGCTGGCGACCTTGATGTACGCCAGGTCGGCGGCGCCCCGTCCGGCTCCCCAGACCAGCTCGCCCAGCGCGCCCAGGTTGGCATCGTTGTCCACGTAGACCGGGACGTCCAGGCGGGCGGCGAGGTCGTCGCGGGGGTTGGTGCCGGCCCAGCCCGGCAGGATCGCGGTGGAGCCCAGCACCCCGGAGGCCACATCGATGGGGCCGGGCACACCCAGGCCCACCCCGACGATCTTGCGCGGGCTGATGCCCGAGCCCGAGATCAGGCTCTTGACCAGGAACTCCGCCCGGTCCAGGCCCTGGGCGGCGGAGGCGTCCACATCCAGCGGCTCGGCCTCCTCGGCCAGCACCCGGTGGGCCAGGTTGCCGATGGCCACCCGCAGATGGGTGTGGCCGAAGTCCACTCCGACCACGATCCCGGCGTCCCCGGAGAGCGAGACGCTGCGGGCCCGCCGGCCGCCGGCGGAGGTGGGCGTCACCTCGACGGTGCCGTTGTCCTTCAGCTCCCGCACGATATTGGAGACGGTGGCCGCGGACAGCCCGGTGGACCGGGCGATCTCCGCCTGGGTGAGCGCGCCCGCCATGCGTACCGCCCGGACCACGCGCTCCAGGTTGGCCCGGTGCAGCGAGGACTGCGAACCCGGAGTCTCCACGCCCATTCACTCCCACCTCGTCGGCACGGCAGAGCCAGTCGTTGCTACAACCTCTGAAGCTAAGCTCAGCCGCATGGCGTAGATCGCGTCAAGGGCCCTGACACGGTCCCGGCGACTACGCGGTTCCCTCATCGTACGAGCGCCCGCCCGGGGGCCGGACCACGGCCCGGTCCCGCGCGGATCCCCGGCTACTTCAGCGACCCCGCCGTCAGCCCCGCCTGCACCTGCCGCTGGAAGACCACATAGGCGCCCAGCACCGGCAGCATGGCCATCACCAGCCCGGCGAACAGCCCGGACCAGTCGCCCTTGTACTGCTGACTGGCCGCCAGTGCCACCAGTCCCTGGGGCAGCAGCCGTTTGTGCTCGTCGCCCACGTTGAGCACGGTGGGCAGCAGGTACTGGTTCCACTGGCCCAGGAAGTTGAAGGTCCCCACGCTGATCAGCCCCGGCTTGGCCATGGGCAGCATCACCTGGAAGAAGGTGCGGGAGTGCGAGGCCCCGTCGATCAGCGCCGCCTCGGCGACCTCGGTGGGCAGCGTCCTGAAGAAGCCGGTGAGAAAGAACACCGTGAAGGGCAGCGAATAGGCGATATAGACCAGGATCAGCCCGGGATAGGTGTTGAGCAGCTCCATGTTCTTCATCACAAAGAACAGCGGCACCAGTGCCAGGATGACCGGAAAGCTCATGCCGCCGATGAACAGGAAGTAGATCAGGCGGTTGCCGGGGAAGTCGAAACGGGCCAGTACATAGGCGGCCATCGCCCCCAGCAGCATGGTGCCCGCCAGTGAACCGGCCACCACAATCAGCGAGTTGAGAAAGTACTCGCTCATATGCGCCGTGGTCCAGGCCCGCCGCCAGGCGTCGAAACGCAGGCTCTTCGGCAGCGACCAGGGCGAGGTGAAGATCTCGTTGTCCGTCTTGAAGGCGCTCATCACCGCCCACAGCAGCGGCATGGTCACCATCAGGCCCCAGATCACCAGGACGCCGTGCGAGAAGACATTGAGGACCCGGCCCTCGCTGCCCAGCCGCCCCCGCGGGGAGTCGATCACCGGTCGTCCGGTCTGCGGGGCCTCGGTCTCGGTGGATACGGACATCACAACTCCCGTACGGGCATCAGAACTCCAGCCGTTCGCGGCGCCCGAGCTTCATCACGATGCCCGCGAAAATCATGGTGACGATCAGCAGGGCCACGCCCACCGTGGTGGCGTATCCGGCCTGCCCGTCACGGAATGCCTTGGTGTAGAGGTAGTAGGACAGCAGCTCGGTGGAGTAGTCCGGACCGCCCGGCCCCATGGTCATGATCTGGATGAAGGCGAAGCCGTCCAGCGCCATGATGCCCATATAGACCCAGCCGGTCTGCACGGTGTCCCACAGCAGCGGCAGGGTGATGCGGAAGAAGGTCTGCAGCCGGTTGGCGCCGTCCAGCAGCGCGGCCTCGTAGAAGTCCTTGGGAATGGAGGCCATGCCGGCCGAGAACAGCACCACATAGAAGCCGACATTGCTCCACACCATCACCGCGGTGACACACCACAGCGCCAGCTTGGGATCGCCCAGCCAGTCGGGCTTCACCGAGTCCAGGCCGATGGCGCTCAGAAAGGAGTTGATGGCACCGCTGTTGGGGTTGTAGGCGAACTGGAAGAGCAGGGCGACGATGGCCAGCGAGAGCACCTGCGGGAAGAAGTAGATGATTTTGTAGACGCCGGAGCCGCGGACCCCGGCCACCGCCGCGTTCTTCCGCCGCCGCCCGCCGACGTTGAGCATAAAGGCGAAGAACAGCCCCAAACCCAGCGTCAGCAGGGGCAGCAGCAGAAGCAGCAGCACATTGTGACCCACGGCCTTCCAGAACACCTCGTCGTGCCACAGCCGTTGGTAGTTCTCCAGCCCGGTCACCCGGAAGTCGCCGCTCAGACCGGTCCAGTTGGTGAACGAGTAGTAGATGGCCTGGACGAAGGGCGAGATGACAAAGATTCCGTAGACCGCCAGCGGGACGAGCAGAAACCCCGCGATAAAGCGGTACTTACCGTGCTGCATGGCCGCCCTACTTGTGCTTGTACTTCTTGACCGAGCTGTCCCTGGCGGTGTCGTCCGCAAACTTCTGGATCTTCTTGATGGCCTCGTCCGGAGTCAGCCGGCCGGCCATCATCTCGCCCAGCGCGCCCACCCCGATCTTCTCCTTCTCCAGGGCCACATACCAGTCCTGCAGACGGGGGTTGAGCACGTTCTTGCCCGCCTTGTCCAGCGCCTCCTGGCAGGAAGCCAGGCCCGGCGGCAGCACCAGTCCCTCGGTCCCGCCATTGAACGAGGTGAGCGAGGACACCGCCTTGATGAAGTTCTGCGAGGACTTCCTGCCCAGCATGATGCGCAGCAACTCCATGCCGCCCTGCGGGTTCTTGGCGTGCCGGGGCACGATAAAGGGCTCACCGCCGGAGGCCCACAGGGTGCCGAAGGGCAGCTTGTCGTTCTTGTCAAGACTGGACGGGGCGCCCACCGCCATCCGGAAGTCCTTGGGGGTGGTCTTCTTGGACTCGTTCTCCACCCAGGAGCCATTGGGGATGAACAGCGCCTTGCCCTCGTTCCAGGCGGTCTGCGACTGGATGTGGTCCAGCCCCGGGGTGCCCTGGAGGATATAGCCCTTCCGGTAGAGCTCGTAGTAGGCCTCGAAGGCGGCCTTGACCGCCGGGTCCTTCCAGGCGTTGGGCTCCAGGTTGTCGATGCGGTTGAGCACCTCCACTCCGCCGATCTTGCCGATGAACGGGTAGAGGCTGAACGGGATGTAGTACGGATACTTGCCCGCGTAGGTCCAGCCGGCGATGCCCTTCTTCTTGGCCGCCTCACAGACCTTGAGCATCTCGTCCCAGGTCTCGGGGTACTGGGCGTCCAGCTTCGCCAGATTGGTCTTGGAGTACCAGACGCCGTAGACGGTGTAGGCGTAATAGAGGATCCAGGTCTGGTCGCCGTCGAACTGCCCCATCTCCACCACACCCGGACGCAGGGTGTCGCGCACCTTCTTGCCGGGGTCGTCCACCGAGGGCGCGTCCAGCAGGGCGTTGAGATCGGTCAGCTGGTTCTGGCCGACCAGGGTGCCCATGTCCATTTGCTTGGCACCGGAGTTGTCAATGAGGTCCGGCGGGGTGCCGCCATTGAAACGGGGCTGGAGCTGGGGGGCGATGTCCTGGGTGGCGGAGTGCTTGACCTCGGCGGAGGGGTAGGCCCTCTTGTACTCGGCCTCGGCGTCCTTGGCGTACTGCTGGCCGAAGCCGCCGTCGAAGATGACCACGTCCAGTGCGGCCTTCTCATTGACCGCCAGCGGGTTCTTGGCGCTCTTGGTCCCCTTGGAGACCTGCTTGTTGTCGCTGTCGTCGCCTCCGCCGCTGGCACAGGCGCTCAGCAGGCCCATCGCGGGCACCGCGGCCACACCGAGCGCCGCGGCCCTCCTGATCAGTTCACGGCGGCCGAATTCCGGGGTGGATCCCATGCTGCTCAAGTCCTCGCCTCCCGAGGGACTCAGGCGGTGTGGCGGTCTCCCCGTGCTGCACTCGCCGACGACGAAGGTCCCGACACCGCGGGTCGGTTGAAGCCTGGTGTGCTGGGTGTGCGCCGGGACGAAGCGCCCGGACCCGGTGGCCCGCCGCCTTCTTCCCCCGGTCCGGCCTGACGGTGCCAAGTCGCCCCGGACGTGGGACAGGTATAGTCCACCGCGCCTCAACTGGGCAAGATCGAGGCGCCATTGACCTTCAGCCTTTCCCTAGTTGAGACCTCGCCGACACCCCGCGACACCACCGCCGAGAGCCTTGACAGCACTGGCCGCACACGAGCTACTTAGGGCGCCACCAACACTCCTCCGGCATTGCGCAACTCGGGTGACAACGTTGTCAGCTTCCTTGGGAGGCAAGGGATGAGACACCGACTCAGAACTGGCTGCCGCCTGCTCGCCCGCCCCACCGCGCTACTGACCGCCGCCCTGATGGTGACGGTCACTCAGATCGGTCCCAGCGGGGCCCTGACGGCCTCCGGCGGCCGCTCCCCGGCCCCGTCCGCCACCGACCGCTTCAGCTCCTCCTTCGAGCCCGGCCAGCCGCGGCCCGACTGGCGCAACACCGCCGAGACCGGCCCGGACGGCCGCCCGCTCTCCCGGGGCATCGACGGCGGCGACTCCACCGGCATCCCCGGCTCGGTCAATGACAAGATCACCGAGGTCCGGGCCAGCGGGGAGAACCGGGCGGGCGGGGAGGTCAAGGAGAACCTGATCGACGGCGAGATCAGCACCAAATGGCTGACCTTCGAAAAGACCGCCTGGCTGGAATTCGAGCTCTCCGAGCCGGTCACGGCCGTACGGTACGCCCTGACCTCCGCCAATGACGCCCCCGGCCGCGACCCCCGGGACTGGACCCTCAAGGGCTCCCAGGACGGCCACACCTGGACCACCCTGGACACCCGCACCGGCGAGGACTTCCCAAAGCGCCTGCAGACCCGGGAGTTCGGCTTCACCAACAGCACCGCCTACCGGCAGTACCGGCTGGACATAACTCACAACAACGGCGACGGGCTCACCCAGCTCGCCGAGGTGCAGTTCGCCACCGCCGACAGCGGCCCGCCGCCGCAGGCGGGGATGCGCACCTATGTGGACCACGGTCCCACCGGCTCGCCCACGGCCAAGGCCCGGGCGGGCTTCACCGGCGCCCACGCCCTGCGCTACGCGGGCCGGCAGACCGGCGGCGGGCACGCCTACGCGTACAACAAGGTGTTCTCGGTACACACCAAGGTGACCGCGACCACCCTGCTGTCCTACAAGGTCTTCCCGGCCATGCCCGAGCGCGACCCCCACTATCCGGCCACCCATGTGGCCGTGGACCTGGCCTTCACCGATGGCACCTATCTCAGCCGGCTGGGCGCCCGGGACCAGTACGGCGCCCCGCTGACCCCACAGGGCCAGGCGGACGCCAAGACGCTCTATGTCAACCAGTGGAACAACCGCCAGTCGCCCATCGGCCGGGTCGCCGCGGGCAAGACGGTGGCCCGGGTGCTGGTCGCCTATGACTCCACCGCCGGTCCGGGCAGCTTCCGGGGCTGGATCGACGACATCTCGCTGGCCCCCGCCCCGCCCGAGGAGCACCCGGCCCACCTCGCGGACTACGCCCTGACCACCCGGGGCACCCTCTCCAGCTCCTCCTTCTCCCGGGGCAACACCTTCCCCGCCACCGCCGTCCCCCATGGCTTCAACTTCTGGACGCCGGTGACCGACGCCGGCTCACTCACCTGGCTCTACCAGTACGCGGCCGCCAACAACGCGGACAACCTGCCCACCATCCAGGCGTTCGCCGCGAGCCATCAGCCCAGTCCCTGGATGGGCGACCGGCAGACCTTCCAGGTGATGCCCTCGGCGGCGGGCGGCGTGCCGGACGCCACCCGCACCGGCCGCGCCCTGCCCTTCCACCATGAACATGAGACGGCCCGGCCGCACTACTACGGCGTCACCTTCGACAACGGGCTCAAGGCGGAGATCACCCCCACCGACCATGCCGCGATGATGCGCTTCACCTTTCCCGGCGCCAATGCCTCGGTCATCCTGGACAACGTCAAGAACCAGGGCGGTCTGACCCTGGACCCGGCCCATGGCGAGTTCAGCGGCTGGTCCGATGTCCGGAGCGATCTCTCCAAGGGCGCCGGACGCCTCTTCGTCCATGGTGTCTTCGACCGTCCGGTGGTGGCCGGCGGGCGGCTGCGCGGCGGTGGCGGTGACGATGTCACCGGCTATCTGCGCTTCGACCCCGGCCGGGACCACACCGTCACCCTGCGCATCGCCACCTCCCTGATCAGCGCCGACCAGGCAAGGGCCAATCTGGAGCAGGAGATTCCGGCCGGTACCTCCTTCGGCCGGGTCCAGGACCGGGCCCGGGCGGCCTGGGACGCCCTGCTCGGCCGGATCGAGGTGGAGGGCGCCACCCATGACCAGCTCACCACCCTCTACTCCAGCCTCTACCGGCTCTTCCTCTATCCCAACTCGGCCTTTGAGAACACCGGTACCACCGCCCGGCCCCGCTACCAGTACGCCAGCCCCTTCTCCCCGCCCCGCGGCGAATCCACCCCAACGCATACCGGCGCCAAGGTCGTTGACGGCCAGGTCTATGTCAACAACGGCTTCTGGGACACCTATCGCACCGCCTGGCCCGCGTACTCCCTGCTGGCTCCCGGCCAGGCGGCCAGGATGGCGGACGGCTTCCTCCAGCAGTACAAGGACGGTGGCTGGACGGCCCGTTGGTCCTCCCCCGGCTATGCCGACCTGATGACCGGCACCAGTTCGGACATCGCCTTCGCCGACGCCTATGTCAAGGGCGTACCGCTGGACGCCGAAACCGCCTACCAGGCGGCGCTGAAGAACGCGACGGTACGCCCCACCGACCCCGGCACCGGCCGCAAGGGCATGGACACCTCCGTCTTCCAGGGCTGGACCAGCACCAAAACACCCGAGGGCATGTCCTGGGCCATCGACGGCTATATCAACGACTTCGGCATCGCCCAGCTGGGCCGCGCCCTCTACGCCAAGACACACCGGACCCGCTACCGCGAGGAGTCCGACTACTTCCTCAACCGGGCCCAGAACTACGTCAACCACTTCGACCGGCGCATCGGCTTCTTCCAGGGGCGCAAGGAGGACGGCAGCTGGCGGCTGTCCCCCGCCGACTACGACCCCCGCGTCTGGGGCTATGACTACACCGAGACCAACGGCTGGAACTTCGCCTTCACCGTGCCCCAGGACACCCATGGCCTGGCCGGCCTCTACGGCGGGCCCGCCGCCCTGGCGAAAAAGCTGGACACCTTCTTCGCCACCCCCGAGACCGGCTCCCCCGATGTGGCCGGCTCCTATGGCGGCGTCATCCATGAGATGACCGAGGCCCGGGACGTCCGGATGGGCATGTACGGCCACAGCAACCAGCCCTCGCACCACATCGCCTATCTCTATGACGCGGCCGGACAGCCCTGGAAGACCCAGGAAAAGGTCCGCGAGGTGCTCTCCCGCCTCTATCTGGGCAGCGAGATCGGCCAGGGCTACCCCGGCGACGAGGACAACGGCGAGATGTCCGCCTGGTATGTCTTCAGCGCACTGGGCTTCTATCCGCTGGTGATGGGACGCCCCGAATACGCCATCGGCTCCCCCCTCTTCACCAAGGCCACCCTCCACCTGGAGAACGGCCGCAGCCTGGTCATCAAGGCCCCGCACAACAGCGCCCGCAATATCTATGTCCAGGGCCTGAAAGTGAACGGAAAACCCTTCGGTTCCACGGCACTTCCGCATTCGCTGGTGACGGCCGGCGGCACTCTGGAATTCGATATGGGCCCCCGCCCCTCCTCCTGGGCCACCGGCAAAAACGCCGGCCCCACCTCCATCACCACCGGTGACTCCGCCCCCGACCCGCTGTCCGATGTCACGGTCCCGGACGGCTCCCCCCTCACCGACCGCTCCTCCCGCACCGCGGCCTCCTTCACCACCGCCCCCCTGGAGGTGGCACCCGGCTCCCGGATCACCTCCTACACCCTCACCTCCCCCGCCGACCGCACCAAGGCCCCGCACGACTGGGTACTGGAGGGCTCGGACAACGGCCACGACTGGACCCCGACCGACCAGCGCTCCCACGAGACCTTCACCTGGGACAACCAGACCAGGGTCTTCGCCCTGCACACCCCAGCCGCCTACCGGCACTACCGGCTGCGCTGCCTGGGCGGCGAAGCGGCCCTGGCAGAGACGGAGTTGCTGGGCACGGCACCGCGTTACGCCTGCACCTGTTATGAGGAGAACCGACGCGTCAGGCGGCGCCCGCCGCGGTGAGGCCGCTACACGGACTGCAGGAACCACCCCTGATAGCCGTCGCACATATTGGTGTTCGTCATGGCCGCGATGACCCAGCCGGGGGGAATGGGCGAATTGGCGCAGGCCATAACGTTGTTGTACGGCCGGCTCAGCCAGAAGCCCTTGAAGCCGTCACACATGTTCGTCATGGTTATGGCGGTGATGACGTAGCCCGATGGTATGGGCGAGTTGGCGCACACCATCAGGTTGTTGGCCGGCGTGTGCAGCGAGAAGGCCTTGTAGCCGTCACACATGTTGGTCATGGTCACGGTGGTGATGGCCCATCCGTCCGGGATGGGCGAGTTGGCGCATGCCATCACGTTGTCGTAGGGCGTGTTCAGGGTGTAGAGGCGGAAGCCGTTACACCTGTTGGTCACCGTTATCGCGGAGATGACGTAGCCAGCCGGGACCGGCGAGTTGGCGCAGGTGGACAGCTGTGCCGCCGGCGCCGCCTGGGCCGCCGGTGCGGCCAGCGTGACCCCGCCGAGAAGCAGCGCGGCGACGGCGAGGGTTCTCGTTAACCATGTGGTGACGGTCTTCATGGTGCCTCCTTATGTCATCGATCTCCGCTGACATCGCGGCCATGTTGGCATGCATGCGACAGGATGGACAGGGTTCGCGGCGACAACCGATGCCGGCCATATGACCGATGCGATCAAGGCCGCGGCCGAGCCGGAGCAGCGGGATGCACGGCGAGCCCGACCGGCACGCTGATTCACGGCGTAGAGTTCCGCCTTCGCCGAGGCAATCGCCATGCACCAGTAATGGCCGCCGGTGGACGACGAGACCATCGAGTCATGGGTCGTCGCAACCGCGTGCGACGTCAGACGCAGTTGCACGGCGTGTTACGAGGACTACCGTGCCGGCTGCGGAACCGGCGCGATTCAAGTCCGGCCCCCAACTCGCCTTCCCCGCCCAACCGAAGCTGGGCATCCCTTCATGGCCACGTACCCAAAGTCTGATCGGCAGAGGCCAGTTGTAGTCCTCAGAGCTGACGAAAGTGTCAATCCGCGGAGTGACGCCGGGCACCGCACCCCCGGCCTAGTGTCCCGGGCATGACCAGAAACCGTCGCACGGCCATAGCCGCAGCCATGCTGGCCCTCGTCCTGCCACTGCCCATCGCCGGGGCGGCCTCCGCCGCATCCCGCCCCGCCGCCGCCACGTCCACCACCGCACACCTCGCGCTGCCCCGCCCCACCGGCCCCCATGCCGTCGGCCGCGACGTACTGCACCTCGTCGACAAGAACCGCCAGGACCCCTGGGTCCCGTCGGCCGGGCCGCGCCGGCTCATGGTGTCGATGTACTACCCGGCTGTCCCCCACACCGGCACGCCCGCCCCCTATATGACCACCGCCGAAGCCCAGGCCCTGCTGACGAAGGCGCCGCAAGCCAAGCTCCCGCCCGAGGCGTTGAGCCACACCCGCACCTGGGCACGTGCCAACGCCCGCCCGGAGCACGGGCGGTTCCCACTGGTCGTGCTCTCCCCCGGCTTCACCATGCAACGCGCCACCCTCACCGGCCTCGCCGCGGAACTCGCCAGCCACGGGTATGTCGTGGCACTCGTCGATCACACCTACGAGAACCTGGGCGAGACCTTCCCCGACGGCAGGACCCTGCCCTGCGCCATCTGCGACAAGCACCCGGCAGTCCTGACCGTCTCGCAGAGCCGGGCCAAGGACGTCTCGTTCCTCCTGGACGAGCTGACCGGCCACCATCCGGCCTGGCGCCATGCTCGCCTCATCGACAAGAAGCGGATCGGCATGGCGGGCCACTCCATGGGCGGCGCAGCCAGCGCCGCCACGATGGCGGCCGACAAGCGGGTACGGGCCGGCGCCAACCTGGACGGCAGCTTCGATGGCGCGGTTCCCGCGAGCGGGCTCGGCGGGCGCCCGTTCCTCATGGTGAGCCACCCACTGCCCGGCGGTGCCACCGACTCGTCCTGGACGGAGGCATGGTCCCGGCTGGACGGCTGGAAGCGCTGGCTCACCGTCGCCGGCACGGTCCATGGCAGCTTCACCGATGTACAGGCACTGGCCGAACAGGCGGGCATTCCCGTACCCGGCGCCACCATTTCCGCTCCACGCGCGGAACAGATCACCCGGACCTATGTGACCGCCTTCTTCGACGAACACCTCAAGGGCGTCCAGGAGCCCCTGCTGAACGGGCCATCGCCCGCCTACCCCGAAGTGACCTTCCACGGCCGCTGATCCTGAGCCTCGGGCTCCCGGCACCGGGAGCCCGAGCCCTCTCTCCACGATGTCACCACGCCCCCGCGACTCCTGCGAGCAGCACGGCGACGAGTTCGTCCCGGCCGGAGACCCCGGTCTTGCGGTAGACCGCCTTGAGATGGTCGTTGACGGTGTGCGGTGACATCCCCAGCCGACGGGCGATCCGCTTCGCGGGCAGCCCTTCCAACAGCAGTGCCGCGACGGCCCGTTCCCGCCGGGTGATGTCATGCCAGGCGGCGAACGTGGGCAGCAGGCCCGCCCCCGAGGCGGGCCGGATCGTCACCACCACCTCGTCGCCGCCCTCCGCGCCGAGGAGTTGGGCCTGGACCGCCACCCACCCGCCGGGGGTGGGAATCCGGCTCACGGCGGGGGCGCCGGAGTACCGCGCCATCCAGACCACCGTCCACACGGTGGTCCCCAGTGCCTGGGCGGTGGCGAGCGGGTGGGGGTTCAACTCCGCGAGCCAGTCCACCGCGGTGGGGGTCATCCTGACGGTGTCGTCCGGGCCGACGACGACCACACCCGGCTCGGCGGCGTGCCGGTTCGGCCCCGCGCACAGGCCGCGCCCGAAGACCTTCAAGGCGGTGGCCAGCGGACCGGCCAGGCGCTCGGCGCGCGCCTCCTCCTCCGCCGTGAACGGGCGGCTGCCCGTCGTCCGCAGCAGTGTCAGCAGCCCCCAGGGCAGGCCGCCATGGGTCAGGGCCACCCGCAGCTCGCAGCCGAAGCCCTCACCGGCCATGACGTCGTGCAGCCGCTCGCTGCGCCGGTGCTCCGGCGAGTCCGCGTTGAGCACCCCGACCCGGCGGGGGCCGTCGAGCAGGCTCGCGAACGGGCAGGGGAAGGGGTCGATGTCCGGGCGCTCGGCATAGAGGCGCTGGGCGGCCTGGGCGCCGTAGAAGTGCTCCTTGGCGTAGAAGCCCGCGGCCCGCGTCAGCGGGTCGAGCCCGGTCAGCAGATACCCGTCGTGCGGGATGAACAGCCCGACGCGGTGCGAGACCAGCGCACCCAACTCCCCTACGGTGCGAACGGTTTGGCCTTCGGCCACCAGGGCCCGGCGCAGGGATTCCACCTCTGTGGCCATACCAGGAGTATGGCCCGGATCAACCCCCAATATCGGGGATACCGGGTCGGGCCGTCGGCCGCACAGAGTAGGGCCATGGAGCCACGGGAGATCCACGCCGAATACCTCGGGGCCATGCTGGCCCGCGACGCCGACCGGTTCGCCGACTTGTTCGCCCTCGATGGCGTCTTCGAGGCGCCGCTGGTGCCGCCCGGGGGCGCCATTCCCCGGCGGGTGGCCGGACGCGAGGAGATCCGGAAGGCGTTGACCGACCACTACCGGCGATCGACGGCGGTCTTGCGCGAGGTGAACAAGGAGCGCAGCCGGCGCATTCTGCACACCACCTCGGATCCGGAGGTCTTCATAGCCGAGCTCGATGTCGTCTTCGGCAGCCCCTGCGACGGGCCCGACGATGCGGCGGTCATGTCGCTGGTCCAGATCTTCCGCACGCGTCAGGGTCACATCACCCTGATGCGCGACTACTTCACCGCCGAGGCCACGGCCTCAAGCAGCTGAGTCCGCGGTCGAGGGATCTCCGCCCGGCGCGAGCGGGGGATGTGCCGGGCCGCAACTCCACCACACCGTCCACCACTTGACGTCCCGAGAGAGGGGCCCGGTCATGTCACTGCCCGTGCAATGGCTCTACATCAGAGACACCATCAAGGTGAACGACCAGCTGCGCCAGGAGATCGAGGCCGAGACCGCCTTCCACAAGCTGCCGCCCGGGGCCGTACTGGCCCTGGTCGCCCGGGAGATCACCCATGACCAGGGGTATGTGCTCGGCGTCCAGGACCACCCCCTGCTGCTGGTGGCCGAGACCTACAGCGGCAACGGCGGCGCCATCGACACCTCGGGGCGGCCGGGCCCCGGCGGGACCACCGGCACCACCGGGGACCGCGGAGGGCACCGCATCGACGGCCAGAACGGCGGCCCCGGCGGTCCGGGCGGCAGCGACGCCGGTCCCGGCGGCCCCGGTTCGCCGATCACGCTGCTGGCCGGCCAGGTAACCGGGCTGCGGCTGATCGCACGCGGCGGCCGGGGCGGCGCGGGTGGTACGGGCGGCAGGGGCGGCGCCGGCCTCGACGGCCACCGGCCCAACAAGGGCGGCATCGATGGCACCGATCCCGGCGACGGCGGCGCCGGAGGCCACGGCGGCAACGGCAGCACCGGCGGCCCAGGGGCGGCCATCGTCGCGGAATTCATCACCCAGTCCGGCCTGACCGCCGACGGCAGCGGCGGAGACGCCGGGCCCGCCGGACCGGGCGGCGCCGGCGGCAAGGGCGGCGGCGGCAACAACGGGCGCGGCGACGACGGCCCGCACGGCGCCCCGGGTTCGCCCGGCACCGCGGGTCCTGCCGTCGCACCGCTGTTGACCGCGCATGCCGAGGGCGACTGGTGGGCGCTGGTGCGCGACCGGCTGGGCGACAACGCCAGAGCCTGGGCGGACTACCGCACCCGGGTCGGCGAGTACCACTTCCGCGGTTTCGCGCCGGGCGATCCGCAGAAGAGCGGCCACCGGCCCCTGGCCGGGCGCGAGTTCGACCGGGCCCTCGTTCTCTGGCCGGGCCAGGCGCAGGCCGCGGAACTCTCCCGCTATGTCGCCGCCAACCTCTCCCCGATCGGGCAGCCGTACGACCTGGATCTCCGGCCGGACTTCCCGCAGTTCGAGAAGGTGGTCACCGACTACGACACCATGGTGAAGAGCCTTTTCGACAACGGTCTGAATCTTCTGCTCAAGGCGAAGGACGCCGGCGAGAAGAAGCAGCGGCTGCTGGCGGACATCAGCCATATCGACGGCATGCGCACCGTGCTGGCCGACGAGAAGAACGCCGCCGTGCTGGGCGTGGCCGAGGCCACGGCACGGCGCGACGAGGCTCTCCGGCGGGTCCGGGTCAACCAGGCGGCGATCGACGCCGTGCTGGACCAAATGGACAAGGAGCGCATGGAGTTCCCGATCGGGCAGGTCGTCTCGACGGTGGGGGCGGCCGCGACGGCCGTGGCCGGACTGGTGGCCTTCTTCGCCTTGCTGGCCGCGGAGACGGAGACCCGCACCGCCATGCCGTCCTCGTCCGCCGATGTGGAGGCCGCCGCCCGCTATGCCGCCGCGGCCCATCTGGCCCTCGGCCGGGCCGAGGCGGTGCAGCAGTTCGACCTGACGACCGGCACCTACCAGGGCCAGTACCTCGTGGAGTGGATGGACTGGAGCGATCCCGGCAACCCCACGCCCAAGGCGGACAAGAAGGACGACATGGGCGGTCTCAAGGATCTCCTGGGAGTCGGCAAGGACATCGTGGACCTGGGGAAGACCCTGAACGATCTGCGGATCGCCGAGGTGAGTCCCGGGACGGCGGCGCAGCACAAACAGTTGGTACAGCGGCAGTTGGAGCTGATCGCCGACCTCAACCTCGCCAAGCTGGACCTCGCTCAGAAGAACGCGCTCGTGGACCTGGCCCAGGCCAGGATCGCCCTCAACGAGCAGGACCGGACCACCCTGCACAACGTCCAGGAGGGCTGGGAAGCCGACATCGGGCAGGAGAGCGCCATCGCGCGCATGGTGATCGCCCAGACCCAGGTCTTCATGGACGTACTGATCAAGTTCGCCTTCATGGCCAACCGCGCCCTGGATCTGTGGACCTTCAGCGCCTACGCGCCCAAGTTCAGCTTCGACATCGGCCATCTGCCGCCGGACGATGTCGAGAACGCCTACCAGCCGCTGTCCCGGGGCGACGACAGCCGGGTGCTGGGGCTGCTGAACGAGTATCTGACCACCTGGTCCCGGATGCCCGAGCTGGTCCTCCTCCGCGACGCCTACAACACCTATGAGAACCAGCTCGACAGCCACAATCTGCGGCTGACCATCACCACGCCCGCCGTGCTGGACGCCCTGCGGACCACGGGCACCGCCACCTTCGAGGTGACGCTGGACGACTTCCCCGCCCACCTCAGCGAGTTGAAGACCGACGGGGTGCACATCGGCCTGGTCGGCGCCACCGGGAACGCCAAGCACATCCCGGTCTCCGTCCGGCATGGCGGCGAGGCGGTCAACCGGCTGCGCGACGGCTCCCTGATCCATCTCCACGCCCCGGCCCGGCGCGGCACGGACGACGCGACACTCGACGACTCCGAGCCCGACTACCCGGTGGGGTCCCGGCCCTCCTTCTGGGGCCGCAGTCCCGCGACGACCTGGCAGATCAGCATCGACCCGGACGACGCCAGGCGAACCGGCCTCAGCCTGGCCGGCCTCAGCGCGCTGAAGGTGTCCCTCTTCACCCGCCACTACGACGCCGGAACGGTCACCGGCCCGCCGCCGGCCCCCATGACCGTCCAGGCCGACTTCGAGGGCAACGGCCACCCCGACACCGCGGAGTGGCACCCCGACAACGGCAACTGGACGGTGCATCTGTCCACCGGCTCCACGGTCACCGTGCCCTGGGGACGCGCCGGGGACTTCCCGGTGCCCGCCGACTACGACGGCGACGGCAAGGACGAACCGGCCGTATGGCGGCCGTCCAACGGCAAGGTGTACGCCCGGCCGCTGGCCTCCGGACCGGGCACCATCCGGCCTTACGCGGACCCGGCGTACCGGCCGGTGCCCGCCGACCATCCGGGAATGGCGCGGTTCGCCCAGGCGTGCGCGGTGCGAGCCGCCCGGCTCTCGGAGGCGGGACGCGCCGCGGAGACCCTCGCCGTGGCGCGCCAGGCGCGCGACACCTACCGGAAACTGGCCGACGCGGACGGCTCCTACACCACCGCCCTGGCCTCCGCGTCGGTCTTCCTCGGGGGCTATGCGCAGAACGCCGGGCTGATGACCGAGGCGGTGACGGTGACCCAGGAGGCCGTCGCCCTCTATCGCCGGCTGGCGGACCGGCCGGATCTGGCCTGGGCGCTGGAGAACCTGGCGTTCCGCCTCTCCGCCGCCAACCAGCCGTCCGGCGCGGTGGACGCCGAGCGCGAGGCACGGGACCTCTACGACCGGCTGGCCCAGACCGACCCCCACGCATACCAGCCCAGGCTGGCCAACGCCGATGTCTTCCTCGGCGCCTTCCTGACGCAAGCCGGCCGGCACGACGAGGCGATCACCGCGACCCGCGCCGGAGTTGATGTCTACCGCCGGCTCGCCGACCAACCCCATCTGGCCTGGGCCCTGTTCAATCTGGCCTACCGCTGCTCCGCCGCCGGCCAGTCGGCCGCCGCTGTGGACGCCCAACGCGAATCCCGGGACGTCTACGCCCAACTCGCGCAGACCGACCCCACCACCTACCGGCCCGAACTGGCCAACGCCGATGTCTTCCTCGGCGCCTTCCTGCAGCAGGCGGGCCGCCACGACGAGGCAATTGCCGCAGGCAGCGCGGGTGTTGACCTCTACCGCCAACTCGCCGACACACCGCATCTGGCCTGGGCACTGGAGAATCTGGCGTACCGCTGCTCGGCCGCGGGCCGGCCGTCCGGCGCGGTGGACGCCGAACGCGAAGCACGCGACCTCTACGACCGGCTCGCCCAGGCCGACCCCGCCACCCACCGGCCGGAACTGGCCAACGCCGCCCTCCTGCTGGCCGGGTTCCTCGTCCAGGCCAACCGCCGGGCCGAGGCCCGCCCGGCCGCGCAGCAGGCCGTAGACCTCTACGAACAGCTCGCCAAGGGCAACCCGGCCGTATACGGCGAGCGCCTGAAGGAGGCGCGCCAGCTCCGCGACTCCCTGCCGAGCGGATCGCCTGCCTGATCCGCCCGTACAAGCGCGTTGCCCCGTTGCCGGGCCCGGTGACTCACCGGGCCCGGCAACGCCGGAGGTTGGAGGGATACCAGGTGCCTTCGTCCGGCAGCCGCCGGCGCTCGGCTGCTTCGGGGCACGGAGGAGGGGCCGTGAGGGGACAACGGCACAACAGGCACATCTCACCCGTGAAGAGACCGAAGTCTCCCCCGGCCCAGGCGGCACCCCCAACTGGTCAGCGACCGGCAACCTCGGCGACCGGCTTCTCTTCGGCCACCGGTTTGCGGGCCTACATCTTCTACGCCACTGTGACCGTTGCGGCCATACGCCGGTGGCTTCGTGCGTGGTCCGTCAGACGAACCCAACCGGCCCCTGTTCCGCCTCCCCGGGTGCCCGGAGAGGCAGGCCCGCCGCTCACGGGGTGATGATCACCTCGGGTCGCCGAGGCGGGCTGACGACGCCAGCGCTGTACAGGGCGTTGCCGTCAATCCCGCGCGTCCCCCGACTCAGCCGATCAGGTGATTGCCGGGCAGGTCGCAGCGGAGGACAAATGGAGGACCAGCAGCCATCACAGGAGATGCCCGTGCCACGTACTGCTGTCGCACTCGCCGCCCTGGCCACGACCACACTGCTCACCGTGGTGACGCCCGTTCCTTCCTCAGCCGCTACCGGTGTCCTCGCCGCCACCGACTCGTCCACTCCTGTGGTGCATCACGTCATCTGGAGGAATCCCGCCCCCGGGTGCTACCAGTGGGAGACGTTCGACCAGCGCCCCCCGATTTACGTTGAGAACTCCACGAACAGCCGTGTCGAGCTCTACAGCAACAGCCAGTGCGTCAAGTTCCTGGACCCCTTCAAGACGCTGGCTCCCGGCACCTTCACCACGATCGAGCAGCCGATCGGAAGCTTCAAGGTCCTTCGCTGACAGCCGGCTCACGCGGACCGCTCAGCCGGTGATCACCGGCCGGCCGGGGCGCTGACCGTGCACCGGACTTCGTGGGCGCAGGCGTCCAGCAGTGCGGCCTCGGCCGGCACTCCGCCTGCCTCGGCGTCTTCTGCCGCCGGGAATGCGGCGTACCGTCGCAGTTCCTGCCAGCGAGCCGTGTCGGCGTCACGGACCGGCAGTTGGGGCTGGACGACAGCACCCAGCAGGTGACCGTGGCCGGTAAACCGGTCTCCCAGAACGGTCATTCGTGACTGATCGGCGGGACCGTCACCGCCGGAGTCATCACCCTTGCCGCAGTCGGCGGCTTCATCATGCGACACAAGCGACGCGCGGCCGACGCTTCTTCCTCTCGCGCCGGCGGATTGCCTCGTGGCAGAGACCGTCGCACGTCTACGAGACGGCAGACCCGTGCCGCTCTCCCCGATGAGCGCGGAGCCATCAGGGCTGCCGGACCTCTGCCCGTTACTACCCCTGGTCCGAGACCTCGGTCATCCGACCGGAAGGCGCCGGATATCTCGTTTGCGGCCTCTGGAACAGGCCAGTGCTGCGGATCGGACGGAAGAACCGGAACGTCGCCTTGCTGTCCGGAATCGCCGCCGCCATGAGGAGCAACTGACACGGTCCCCAGCAGGCGCCCTGGGGCGTCTGCAAGCTCTGCCTTGAACTAACGTGTAGCACTAAGGTGTTCGACGTGACAGAAGTGAACGGGGAATTGATCGGCGGCCGGTACCGACGGATCGAGCTGATAGGCCAGGGCGGCATGGGCCGCGTCTGGCGGGGTCGGGACGAGACGCTCGGGCGGGACGTCGCGGTCAAGGAAGTGACGTTCCCGCAGGGCATCACCGCCGAGCAGCGAGAGGTCCTGCTCCAGCGTGTGACACGGGAGGCGCGCGCCGCAGCACGGCTCAACCATCCCGGGATCATCACGGTGCACGACGTGGTGGAACACCAGGGCGCGCCCGTGATCGTCATGGAATATGTGACCGGCATCTCCCTGGCCTCGTTGATCGCGCAGAGCGGAGGGCTGCCGGTCCGCACCGTCGCCGAGATCGGCAAGAAGATACTGCAGGCGTTGAACCGCGCCCACGCATCCGGCATCGTCCATCGCGACCTCAAACCGGACAACGTCCTGCTGATGGACGACCGGGTCATCATCACCGATTTCGGCATCGCGCACATGGCGGACTCGACCATGGCCCTCACCCACACAGGCACGATCATCGGCACACCGGCCTATATGGCGCCCGAGCAGCTGGCGGGCAAGACTCCTTCAGCCGCCACCGACCTGTGGGCGTTGGGCGCAACGCTCTACAGCGCGGTCGAGGGTCAACCCCCCTTCACTGCCGAGACCTTCACTGCACTGGTACTCGCCGTGGTCACCGAGGATCCGCGCCCTGCCCTGCGTGCAGGGAGCCTGGGGCCGGTGCTTGCGGCCCTGCTGACAAAGGATCCGGCGCAACGTGCCACGGCCGCGCAAGCGCAGGCCGCGCTGGAGCAGGCGGAACGGACAGGAGCGGCCGTTCCCGTTCCGATTCCCACTCAGGTTGATTCCGCGCCGTCGCCGGCCTTCGTCCCCACGCCCGACGCCTTCACGATCACCGCGCCTGCCCGTCCCAGCAGTCCGCCTCTCAGCCATTTCCCACCGCCGCCGGCGGGGTCCCCCTACCCACAGGGCGCCATTCCTGTCGGGCCCGGCACCCGAACGCTTCCGGGCCCTGCCGTGGCGCGAACCTGGCGTTTCGTCGGCTGCCTGGCACTCCTGTGGATCACGGGCCTCGCGCTGCCGTGGAACGACCTGGCCGACACGGTGCGGTTCGGATATCTCTCGCTGGACATCGTCTTCACGCTCGCGGTCGCCCTCCTCCACGCCTTGCCGCGACCGGGCTGGCACCCGGGGGCCTGCTGGGCGGCGGTCGTGGTCCTCGACACGGCCCTGCTCTTCCTCACCAAGCAGCTCGTCGCCCAGTTGCTCGGAATGCAACCGGAACACGTCACAATCGGGTTCAGCCTCGCGCCATTGCCCCTCATCTTCAATGTCCTGATCCTCGCCACCGGCGCCTGGCTCCTGTGGTGGAAAGTCCCCGGCAGCCGCCCCGCCTGAGATCGCCCGCCCCGGTGACGCAGGGCGGCTTCCTCGCGAGACCGCCCTCCCAACCCACACCTCGCCTATGCCGACGGTCCGGCCGGATGGGCCTCACAGTCAACTCCCGGCGCCCATACGGGTGCGGTCGGCGCGCGCACCGGCGAAGTCCCGGGTCCGGATCGGCACTGGGTCCAACCAGTACCGCGACCTCTTCCAACCGCCCTTACCAAGCGGGGTGTTGACGCTACGCTGAGTAGCCTGACACAGGACCCATACGCGGATCCGCGAGCGTTCTACGGTTCCGAGCTGTGCCGTCTGCGTGAGGAGGCCGGCTTCACGCAGGTGGCGCTCGGCGAGCTCGCGTTCTGCTCCGGCTCTTACATCGGCCAGTTCGAAAAGGCGGTGCGGCGGCCGCAGTTGGAGTTGTCGAAGCTGTTCGACGAGATCCTGGGCAGCGGGAAGCACTTGCAGCGGCTCTGCCTGCTGGCCCGGGCGTCGAAGGTTGCGGACTACTTCGCGGATGCGGCGGATCTGGAACGGCAGGCGACCGTGCTCAGTGAGTTCTCGCCGATGCTGGTGCCGGGTCTGCTGCAGACGGAGGCTTACGCACGCGCGCTGATCCGAGCCGCGCGGCGATTTGATCCGCAGCAGACAATCGACGACATCGTCAGCGCCCGAATGGAGCGGACCCAGCTGCTCGATGGACCGAGCGCACCGGTCGACTGGACCATCATTCATGAGACGGCCCTCCGCCTGCCGACCGGCGGCGCCGCGGTGATGGCGGAACAGCTCGGTCATCTCGCTCATCTGCTCCGGTCCAGGCCCAACATCGTCCTCCAGGTCATGCCGTTCTCCGCCGGACCACATCCCTTCCTCGGTTGCCTGGTCTCGCTGATGCAGTTCAGCGACGCCCCGCCGGTCCTCTACACCGAGAGTGCGTACAACGGCTGGGTCATCGACGAACCGACTGTGGTGGCCCGGTACCAGTCGGCCTACGATCTGGCCAGGGCTGCCGCGTTGTCGCCGGAGGCGTCCCTGGACCTAATCGAATCGGCGGCGAAGGACTGGGCAAAAGATGGGCAGCACAGCTGACTTGGCCGCGATGGAATGGCGCACCTCGTCCTACACCAATGGAGACGGCGGCAACTGCGTCGAAGTGGCAGAAGACCACCCCGGCTCCATACCCGTCCGCGACAGCAAGGCTCCGACCGGCCCAGCCCTGGTGTTCCCCACCACCAGCTGGGCCTCTTTCATTCGCACCCTCAAGCGCGAAGCGCTGTGCACAACCGGGTAGCGAGAGCACCAGGCTGACGGGGCGTGCTGCCGGGCCCAACCCTTTAGGCTCACCGGTGAATTGGCGGAAGTCAGCTCGGAACGGGAGCCCCCATGTCCACAAACAACACCCACGCCGCAATCGCCGAACGCTTCCTCGCCGCGTTCCGGGCACGGGACTGGGATGCCCTGCACGGCCTGCTGGCGGATGACATCACCTGGACCATGCCGGGAACCGGCACCATCTCCGGAATCATCCATGGCCCGGACGCGGCCGTGAGCCGGGCCCGGGAGATCGTGGGCCGGGGGCTGCACACCGAGTTGCTGCACCTGCTCGTCGGCGCGCATGGTGCCGCCCTTTCGCTGCACAACACCGCGACCGCCCCCGACGGCCGCACGCTCGACGAATACCTGGCGACCGTGCTGACCATCCGCCATGGCCGTATCACCGCGATCGACAGCTACCTGTCGGACGTAGACGGCATGGGCGCCTTCTTCACCGCGGCCTGAGCCGCCGAACCGGAATTCAACCCCCCGCCAAGTTCAATTCAAGCTCGCCCCAAGCTCCTTCAGTTGGAGTCGGCTTGGCCGCTTGCCCCACTAGCCTCCCCCCGTCACAACAATCACAACACCAACAACGGGGGAGAACATGCACATCCGGCATGCCCGAATAACCGCGGCCGCCGCAGCACTCCTGTCGCTGCCGCTGACCGGCGTCGCGGGTGCCGCGACCCACGGCCCGGCCGCGTCCATGGCCTCGCAGGCCCGCCCCGCCGCCAAGGCGGGCTCCCTGCCGACCGGCCCCGGCCCTCAGCGCCACTACACCGTCCAGCGCCAGCCCGCGCCCGGCAGCTGCCACGTCCACTACACCCGCGACAAGCAGCCCCTGCCCGACCCCAAGTGCACGCCGGGCGCCCTCAACCCGGACGTCACCCCGGCCACCCTGACCTCGACCATCTGCCGGCCGTCCGGCTACACCAAGGGCATCCGGCCGCCCGTCTACATCACCGGGCCGGAAAAGGCCGCCAACGCCAAGTCCTATGGGTACAACGGGTCCCTGCACGACGCCGAGTACGACCACCTGGTCAGCCTGGAACTCGGCGGCGACCCCAATGACCCCCGCAACCTCTGGGTGGAGCCGCCGTCCCCCGGCCACCGGCCCGGTAGCGGGGCCAACAACCCCAAGGACGTGGTGGAGAACAAGCTGCACGCCGCCATCTGCTCCGGCCAGGTCCAGCTCCGCCCGGCCCAGGTGGCCATCGCCACCGACTGGACCACGGCCCTGACGCGGCTGGGCATCCGGTAGAGGGTGTCTGAGAGTCCCGCTCAGGGGTGCATTCTTGCTGAGGCCCGATGGAGCAGGAGCATGATGGTGGCCAGGTAGACGGCGCTTTCGGAGATGCCGAGCCGGTACTCGTAGTCCTTGGCGAGCCGGCGGTCTGGATGGTGATCCCGTGCGTTTCGCGGATGCCCGCCAGGAAGTCACGGCCGCGGTAGCCCTGGTCGCTCCCGAAGGAGCAACTACCAAGTCAGCTGGCCCGCAGGGGACTTCTCAGGCACCCTCCAGGAAGCACGGCCCCCAAAGGGGCGTACCGGGTTCCGGGTACGCCCCTTCACCGGTGGTCAATCCACCGGTGCGGTCCGCCAGTACCGGTGTACGACTTCGCGGTACGCGGTGTGGGAGAGGTGACCGCCGGAATGCCGGAACGCCCAGTCGCAGGCTGCCTCGAACTCCCGGCGGGGACCCGAGCTGTCGGTGCAGGCGACGCACACCATCTCGTGTGCCAGGGGCGGATTGCCCGGCGCCTTGGCAGGGCCGATCCTCCACTGGGCGTGCTGGATCACTTCTCCGCCCCCTTGAGCTCGGTAGCGGTCACGGGGCGCACCGCCGCCGGGTTCGCATCCCACTCCAAAGCGCCTCCGGACGGCCGTAGTTGAATGTGATCGTCCAGGTGGTCCATGACCTGGCCGACCGTGCCGCGGGCGGTGTCCACTACGAACGCCCCCTTCTTGGGCAGCGCGCTACGGTCGGCACTCATCAGCACGCCCTCCCGTCATGTGGCCGGAAGACCGCCCTCGCCCGCGGTGGTTCACGTGCGGTTACGCGGCTATCCGCCGAGCCACGCCCCGAAGTTGCTGAAGGTGTCCGGCATTCGGCGCTTTGCCGACTCAAGTCCGGCATAGGTCTCGCGGACCGTGGGGTGGTATCGCGTCTGCTGCGGTGCGAGCTTCCGCGCAAGCTGCAAGTTCTTGAAGGCCGCGTCCGTATGCCCTGTCCACATTTGCGCCCTGGCCACCTCGGCATAGTGGTGCGCCATCCGAGATGGCGGCCAACCACCGGGAATTACTGTTTCCTTGGCGGCTTGAACGGATTCCGGATACTGATCCAGTTCCGCGAGAACGCTCACGCCATGTGCGCCGACATTGGTCGGACCGAACGACAGCCAGTGGATCCTCTCGGCTGGGCCGGTGCGTTCCGCGATCCGGCCTGCCACGCCAAGATGTTCCTCGGCGGTGTCCTTGTCCTTGTCTCTCCCCGCCAGCACCGCGGCGCCCAGATGGAGCTGTCCGGTGACGACATCACGTACACGACCGGAGTCGGCCTGCTCGACAAGGGAAATACCCATGCGCACCAGCCGTTTGCCCGTCCGGTAATCACCGGCCCGCAGGCAGGCCAGCGCGCGGTGGTACTGCCGCAGGCCACCGAGAATGGGGTCCGAGGCACGCTGAGCGGCCCAGTCCATTCGATCGAGGGCCACTGTGCACAGGTCCGGGAAACCGAGCTTGGTAGTCACGTCAAAGGCGGTTCGGTAGGCGCCGGCAAGGAGTCGCCAGTTCCGGCCGTCCGGGTGGCTATGGGCCGTTGTCGTTGCCTCATGGATCAGAACCGGAAGCTCCGAGGCAACCCTTTTGATGTTGGCCGCACGGACCAGAGCGCAGAGGGAATCCCCCGGTGCCTCAAGTTCATTGACCGGCCGGGGGGACACATCGGGGTCAGGGCCGACATCGTAGACGTTCAGCGCTTCCCGGATTGGCTGGATCAGCGCATCGAGCTGGTCTTTCCTCAGCTCGTCAAGGTAAGGCCGGCCATTCAGTTCGGCAACGGAAACCGAGAGCGCACGAGCCAAGGCACCGACGACGGAGGGGCTGGCGGGGAGGATGCCCTGCTGGCGGAACGGCGCTATGCCGGCGGTCCGGCAGGTCCGCGCGGACGTGCACGGTTCAACCAACATCACTCATGGCTTGCCTGCGGTTACCAGAGGTGTACGGATGAGCATGTACGTGGCATGATCCATTCACTGCTCACGTAAAGCCGAGCAGGTGAGTTGGGGGGAGAGCTGTGCGTAGGGGCAAGCCGGGCATGCCAGGACCGCACCGGGCCTTGGGCGTCTGTCTGATCGTTGGGTTATTCGGCTTGACGGCTGTCGCATCACCTGCCGCAGCAACCGACGCTCCTCGCCTGACGTATTTTGGTTCGCTGCCCAAACTCGATGTGGGAGGGGAAGTCGCCTTCAACGCATGGAACGTGCCTACGGGGGCGGAGAAGGTGATCGTCACCTCACCAGCCCTGACCGAGCCGGTTCCGCTCAGCCCGATGGAAAAGGGCTCAACTACCTTTGTGCAGACGGACAGGCCGGGGAGGCCCCCGTACGCGATCCGCGACGATGTCTCGCCGGGAACTTATCCCGTCACCGCGGCCAGCCAGGGCCACACCATCGCCACCGCGCGCCTCACCGTCGTCGCCAGAGGGATGGCCGCGGTGGACCGGTTCGTCATCCATCCCAAGAGCGCGGGGCCATGCAGCAATATCCCCGCGCCCGTTCGTCCGGGGAGCAGTGTCAAAGTCCTTATCGCCGACCGTCGGCTGGGGCTGGACGACGACACGCTGACCATCGAATCACCGGTGTTCAAGCATCCGTTGACAGTCAAGAAGGGCGCGGACGACCCCGGTTGCAAGGGTGACGACGGGGCGACCGTTTATGGGGGACACGCCACACTGGCCCAGGACATTCCCGCCGGGCAGTACCCGATGACGGTAGTCGGCCGCCACCGGCGCCAGGGCATCACCCAGCAGGTGACGTTGGCCGGCAAGCCGGTATCTCAACACGAGCATCCCTGGCTAATCGGCGCAGCTATCGCCACCGGGGTCATCACCCTTGCCGCAGTCGGTGGCTTCATCGTGCGACACAAGCGACGCGCGGCCGATACTTCTTCCTGACCGCCAAATCAGGCGCCGCGACGTGCGCCGGGGCGGATCACCGCTGAGCGGTACGCGGCACACCTCTTCCTGCGCTCGCGGCTTTTCACATGCCCCTCTGGTCCGTGTTGGCCGGAGTAATCACTGTACGAGAAGGAAACATTTCCTTGCCCACTTCATGTAGACGAATACGGAATATCGCCTTATCTGCCGTTGGTACCGCGTTGTTCCTGGGCAGCGCAGGCTCCCTTGCCTATGCCGAAGGCCCGAGCGAACACATCTCACGGCCAACCGGCGCAGCTCATAAACGTGTAGACGGCCTGCACATTGGCGCGAAACCCAGCACGCCTTCAACGCACGGCCCGGCAACGACTACGCCGGCTCCGCCGCCTACCGGTCTCCGCTCGGGGGTTGAGGACAGCGACTGGAGCAATGCGGACGTCCTACGTTTCTGGACGCCCGAGCGTATGGCTACCGCCACGGACCCCGCTCGCCCCGTGGCGCCTCCCGGCAAGGACAAGGCGCGGAAAGCAGCCCCCAAGGGGACGGGAGCCGCGGCCAGCAGACCGACCGCGGAGCACATCCTCGGCGCAAAGTCCGTTGGTGTCCTCTTCACTTACAAGCAGGACCCGACCACCGGTGAGATGCGAGCGCACTCTTGCTCGGCCAGTGTTGTGCAAAGCCCCAGCCGGAATGTGATCCTCACCGCAGCACATTGCACGGGCGGCAAATCGGTCTTCGTTCCCTGGTACCGCACCGGGGCATCGCTGGACAAGCAGGAGTACGGGTTCTACCGGGTCGACAAGTGGTTTGTCGACCCCAGATACGACAAGCCCAACACCAAGGACAAGACCTCGGATCTGGACTTCGCCTTCGCCCGGCTTGCGAAGTCGTCGAACGGTAGGAACGTGCAGGACGTAGTGGGGGCTAACTCCCTGGCCCGCACGCCGAAGTACAACAACGACGTCACCATGGTCGGCTATCCCAAGGCCTCACACGACTCGGCAGACGAAGCCGTGCGTTGCCCCACCCAGACGTGGGCCCTGCCCGGCTACTACCAAATACAGGCCCTGTGCAACGGCATGTATGGCGGGGTTTCGGGCGGCCCGTGGTTCTCGAAGATCGACTGGAGCAACGGCACCGGCGAGATCATTGGAAACGTCGGCGGCTACAACGGTGGTGGCAATGACGACGATGTGGACTGGCTGACCTACAGCCCCATGCACGGCGACCAGTTCTTCCGGCTCTACGACGACGCCAAGAGCGACCGCAAGGTTGAGCGCCCCGATCCCTACCAGCAGCCCGCCGTTCCCTATTCCATGGGCGGCAAGTATGGCGGCGAGACTTGGCAGCACGCCAGGTTGATGGCTTCCGGTGACTTCAACGGCAATGGGCACAGCGACCTGATCGTGGTGTGGACCGATGGCGAAGTCACCATGTACTACAGCGACGGCAAAGGCCACTTCACCGGCGAACGGCAGCTGGTGGCTCCCAAGGACAGCGTATGGACGCACGCGGAAGGGATCACCGCTGGTGACTTCACCGGATCCTCGCAGTTCGACCTGATCGTGACCTGGTCCGACGGCGAGGTCACGCTCTACGGCGACGTCGGCTCCAATGGCCTGAACTGGGGCGGCACTCAAATGATCGACCCCAAGAAGACCAGCACCTGGAAGCACGCCACCCAGATCACCGCGGGCCGCTTCAACGCCGACAAATACGTCACCGACTTGATGGTGCGCTGGTCCGACGGTGAGCTGACCCTCTATACCAACGTCGGCGCAGAGAAGAAGTTCTCGGAGGAGCACAAGCTCAAGGACCCCAACAAGGCCTGGGAGGACGCGACTTTGCTGACCGCCGGTGAGTACAGCGGAAGCAGCAAGTGGGACCTGCTGGTGCGCTGGAAGGACGGCTCCATCAACAGCTATGTGGGCACCACCGTCAACGGCCTGGGCGCCACGCACACCGTCCACGGGGGCAACTTCAGCACCTGGACTCACAGCACCGTGATGACCACCGGCAACTTCACCGGCAACGGCCGCACCGACGACCTCGTCATCCGCTGGTCCGACGGCGAGACGACGATGTATATCGACACTCAGGCCGAGGGCCTCGGTACAGAAGAGAACCTCGTACCCGCGGCATAACTCAGAGCCCGCCGCACGCGCTGTGGGCGGCGGGCCCATCCGCACCTTCGAGCGCAGAGCGCTCTGAGCCTTCGGCGCTCAGTTAGCGAAACGGAACCGCAGCCCAAGCTACCCCAAGAGCCCCCCAAGCTCTGATTGAACAACCCTTGGCCAGAGCCAACTTGCACTTCCGCCCCACTAGCTTCCCCAGGTACACATCGCCACAAGACCACCGGGGGAGCACATGCACATCCGCCATGCCCGAATAACCACCGTCGCCGCCGCGATCCTGACCCTCTCCATGTCCGGGTGCGCCGGTGCCGCGACCCAGCACTCGGCTGCTTCGCAGGACTTGGGCACCCGGCCGGTCGCCAAGGCGGTCTCGCTGCCCACCGGCCCCCGACCCCAGCGCCACTACACCGTCCAGCAGCAGCCCGCGCCGGGCAGCTGCCACGTCCACTACACCCGCGACAAGCAGCCGCTGCCCGACCCCAAGTGCACGCCGGGCGCGCTCAATCCGGATGTCACCCCGGCCACCCTGACCTCGACCATCTGCCGGCCGTCCGGCTACACCAAGGGCATCCGGCCGCCCGTCTACATCACCGGGCCGGAAAAGGCCGCCAACGCCAAGTCCTATGGGTACAACGGGTCCCTGCACGACGCCGAGTACGACCACCTGGTCAGCCTGGAACTCGGCGGCGACCCCAATGACCCCCGCAACCTCTGGGTGGAGCCGCCGTCCCCCGGCCACCGGCCCGGTAGCGGGGCCAACAACCCCAAGGACGTGGTGGAGAACAAGCTGCACGCCGCCATCTGCTCCGGCCAGGTCCAGCTCCGCCCGGCCCAGGTGGCCATCGCCACCGACTGGACCACGGCCCTGACGCGGCTGGGCATCCGCTGACCGTCCACAACGTTATTGGTTCTTCGGCAGCTTGATGTTTCTTGCTGGCGATGCCGACAACACCTCCTCGGTGATGATGAGTAACCGAGGGGGTTCTTTTCGGCCGTACACGACCGATGTACGTCCTGGCCGGCGCCGGGGTGTTAGCGTTCCCACTCGATCCGCACGACCGGTCCTTTTGGGGCTTGAACGAGCCGGCGTACTGGCGCCCTCATAGCACCGGCACCAGGCACAAGTTGCAGCCGGCCCTTGCCCGGGCAATCACCTCCGGAAGTTTCGGTACCGCGACCACAGTGCACCATCGCCGACGTGCCAAAGGTCACAGGAGGAAAGCAGCGCTTTGCTTGCCCTTTTACGGAAGCTGACGTAGATTCAACCCCGCAGATCGAGCGGTCATCGAGAAGGCCGTTCGCTCCAGGGGTGGGGGTACCAACAACAAGTCCGCTGAGCGGCTTTTCCAGCAAGCCGGGCAAAGACAGCACTGCCTGCTGACGACTGGACCTCTTCCTCCCTGCATACGAAGAGAAGGCGACAGTTCACTATGAACCGCCGCCTTCTCAAGCGATTGAATCTCTCACGCCTTGACTGGTTTTGGCGAGCCCTGCAAGGACGTGAGTGCCATCAACCACGGGAAGACTACATGAACCACAAGTACTTGAAAACCGCTGCCGTTACCGCTCTGGTCGCGGTTGCCTTTGGTGTGGCCACCCCCGCGGCCACCGCGGTGGAGGCGAAGCGCACGGCTTCTGCTGCAAACGCGGCCGCCGATGCCGCTGCCGCCGCCGAGACAGCGATCTCGGAGGCCGACTTCCAGGCACTGAAGGCCGCCGGCAGCCTCTCCGAGGAAAACGGAGAAGCTTCCCTCAGCCAGGCTGAGTTGAGCGAGATGTACGCCATCGCCGATGCTCAGGCTGCCGCAGATGCCGCCACACCGTCCGCAGGCGACGAGCCCGGTGCGGCCGCCGGGCGTGCCAAGGCGGTGCAGAAGATCATCAGTCTTCTGAAGCGGTCCCCCGGTATGTACAAGTCGGCGGTGAAAGCAGCCAAGAAGGGCGGCAGTTCCTTCCGGCACTGGGTCAACTCCCTCTCCGACTGGAACCCTGTGAAGTGGGCCATCAAGGGTGCGCCCGAATACATCTTCTGGGAGCTCGTCCGCTACCTCTCCGGCATGTAGGACCGTTTCCTCGATTCTCTGGCTCCGTGGCGCCCCTCCCAGCAGGGCGGGCCACTGTGCGGGTAGTTGGGAGTTTGGACGTTGAAAAAAACGCGAGAACAGGCTGTCGCCGACAACCTTTGGGGGTCTCCTGCCCTGTTCATGGCAGCCGCCTTCTGCAGCTTCGTTGTGATAGGCGGTCCGGTCGCCACCAAAGTGGGCTGGTCCCTTTACATCTGCGGCTGGGTGCCAGCACTGGCGATGCTCGGCTGGTGCGGCATCAAGCGGAGCAAACCCGGTGTCGGTGGTGTATTCGCCTTCAGCCTCCTGGCTGTCTCCGGCGTCCTTTTCTGGCTGAACCACGGGTAGCGCCTCCTGGCGTAAATATGCGGCAGAGATTGCAACCATCGGGCATGCCGGAGAGTCCAACACATACGTACGGGGCACGTCGCCTGTCATGAGTGCCCCGTACGTTCTGTCCCTGAATCGTATGGAGTTCTACGTGAGCAACAATTTCGCCGGTCGGCACGGACGCGCGTTGTCGCGCCTCGCCACTTCGGCGATCGCCGTCACTCTGCTCGGCGCCACTGCCGGTACCGCTGTGGCTGCCGATGGCCCGTCGGCCGCACAGCGAAGTGCCAAAGCCGCAGCGGTCGCCGGTGGGCCGGCCACGGCCGCCGTTCGCACCGGCTCCGCCCCGGTGCTCCCCATCAACGCGGCCGACTACAAGGGCGCTCTCGATGTTTACGGCCCCAATGGCAAGGGTGGCATCAAGGCCCTGAAGAAGGGCAAGAAGAACGACGGCTGGAACGACTACAAGGCCGTCGCTCAGGTGCACTCCAGCTCGGGCGGGAACTTCGGCTTTTTCTTCCTTTGGAAGGACGGCCTGCTCGTCTTCGCCGACAAGTACGGCTATGTCAACGTCGGGTCGCACATGGACTACGACCTCATGCTGTCCCCCGGAGACCTTGGCGGCTCCGAGAACTCCGGGCTGCTCGCCCGCGACAAGTCCGGCGTCATGTGGTACTACCAGGGCAAGTATGACGGTTCGGTCAAGGCCCGCAAGCGGGTTGGCGGTGGCTGGGGTCAGTACACGGAGATCGTCGGCCGCGGCGACCTGACCGGCGATGGCAAGGCCGACATCGTCGCCCGCGACAAGCAGGGTGTGCTCTGGCTCTACAAGGGCACCGGCAAGGCCGACAAGCCCTTCGCGGGCCGCACGAAGATCGGCGGTGGCTGGAACCAGTACACCAAGCTGATCACCACTGGCGACATCGACGGCGACGGCCGCAGCGACCTGCTCGCCGTGGACAAGAAGGGCGCCCTCTGGCTGTACAAGGGCACGGGCAAGGCGTCCTCGCCGTTCAAGTCCCGTGTGAAGGTCGCCAACTCGGGCTGGGACAAGTACCGTCTGGTCTTCTGATCCGCTTCACCTCCGGCACGCCGGCTCTTGAGACCCGCCGGGTCTCGGGGCCGGCGCTGCCGCTCCCTGAGCGCCGACCAATCCTTGTGAGAAGCTGACCGGCGTGGACAGCGCACCGGGCGATGAGGTCGGCAGGCACATCACCGTCGAGGGCCGCACCCGCTTGTCCATGAGCGCCGACGAGCACCCGGAACTGTGGGCGTATCTGAAGTCTCTTCGCTACGGCCAGACGCTCTCCGGTGCCATCGCGGCGATCGAATCGTTCGGTGTATTCGTGGCGTTGGACCACGGCCCCGCTCATCCGGTCTTCCCCGGTGTCGGCTTCATCGCCTTCCCCGAACTGTCCTGGTGTCGCTTCGAATCGGCTGCTGATGTCGTTCGGGTCGGTGACCAGGTCTCGTGCGTATTTCTCCAGTTCGACACTTGGAACGGCGAAGCCAGGCTGTCGTTGCGGGCGACACGGCCGGACCCCTTCCAGGCATTCGCCGACGGTGTCTCTGTAGGTCGGACGCTGCGTGGGCGGGTCACCAAGCTGCTCCCGTTCGGCGTCTTCGTCCGGGTCGCCGACGGAATCGAGGGGCTGGTACATCTCCGGGAGCTCACGGCGGCGCCTGTGAGTTCTCCGGACGAGGCTGTTCAGGTCGGTGACCACATCACGGTGACCGTCACCGGAATCGACCGTGAGCGACGCACCGTCACTCTCTCCCGGAGGCAGGGCATCGGCGTCTGATCCCCTGGGAACCGGCCCGGCGGAGACGGTTCCCCCGACCGGTAGCCGGTGAACGCAGCCGCGGGCCGGCGTCAGATCCTTGAGTGCACGGTGGAGAGGCGCACGCCACCGGGCGAGGCGGTCGGCGGACAGTCCCCGGCGGCGGATCAGCAGCTCGCGATGACGAGTTGGGCAGCCCCCCCCAGGAAGGCCAGCGCAGCATTGGGTGTTGATGAAGACTCGCGTGCTGTCCATGGCCCCGTGAGCCGAGAGCACCCTGGGCATGGGTGAGGACGCCAACAGAACGGGATCCCAGCGCACTTGTGTGCGCCACCGCGCCTTGGTGGCAGCGGCGGTGGGAACATGAGCGGGGAAGGGCCCTGTCTCCCCGCTCGATCCGGACCCGCGCCCGGGCTGGGCCCGCCCTCCGCCGGCCATAAAAATTCCTGAGCGTCTCCAGGGGGTTGGGCGCTCCACTGACATGGATCGGCCATGGGCTGGCTGACAAACCCACCTGGGCCCGGGTTTGGCACCGGCCGCGCCGGCTCCCCTGCGGCGTTCGGGCACTGCACTCGGGTCCGGTCCACGTCCGCACGGATCGATGACCCGGGGAGTATGGAGGCTATCCGTCCCGGAAGCGCCGCAGCAGTTCACGGGCGGCAGCACTGTCGGGGTCGAAGTCATGGATCCCTGTCCGCTCTACGGGGACGACCGGTCCCCACAATCGGGCTCCATGACAGCGGAAGCAGAAAGCCACTTGAAAGAGCAGCTCCGTGGCGCTGTGTACGCGGATGCCCCACCCGGGGAGGAAACAGCGATACGGCTCGCTGCCCGGCAGATCGTTGATCAACGCCAAAGCGTATTGTGCCTGTTCGCCCTCCCAGATGGCGACATGCTCACCGATCAGGTCCGCCGAGTTCAGGTGCCGTGCGGGGTCGGTGATACGGATGACCTCGATCAACTCGGCCTTCTCGTGGGCCAGGGGCAGCAGCATGGGCACACAATCGCCGATCAAGCCGTGGCGCACCAAATCGCGCAAAGACAAGACCTCGTCGTTTGCGGCGCCCGAATGAACGGAGAGCGTCATGGCATTCGCATATACCGGTAAGACCTGGGCGCCGCTGATCAGTTTGCGGCGCACAAGGCGGGAACGGCCGGTCGGGCCCTACGGTGCGTGCTGGGCCCGGGGCGAACCGCTGTCCGGGACCGGTCCGTTGGAACCGAACGAAGGAGGAGTGCAGATGAGCGACGACGAACTGCGGCGAATGGCAGAGGAGTTGGATCTCCGTTGCGATCAGCTGGAAGGGGAGATGACGCGGCTGAGGGAGGAGCTGGCGACCACCCGGTCCCTGGCCGCCCTGGCCGACCGGGGGTTCTCGGAGATGCGTACCGCCATGCGCGGGCCCGCCCAGGCGCTTATCTCGGTGCGCGAGCGGCAGTTCGAGCATGGCTTGGTGCTGGCCGAGCAGTCCAGGGTCCTGGACGCACAGAGTCATACGCTGCAGAACGTGGCCGAAGCGGTGGGCAAGCTGGTACGGGACGGCAACCAGCGCAGTGAGCCGCTGAGTCAGCTGCTCACCGGCCAGACGGCCGTCCTGGAGCGGCTCGACCGGATCGACACCCGGCTCTGCGCGAGCGGGAGCGGCACCGCTGCCGAGTAGCCACGAGTAGCCACACGACGAACGGCGGCCCCACAGGACCTGCAACAGGTCCCGAGGGGCCGCCGTCGTGTGAGCGGACGCCACCGGCCGCCTCAGGCGGCCCGGCCCTCGAAGCGGAACTCGGGCGTCGCCCCTGGATCAATGCGCGCACCGGCTTCCAGCGCCGTGGCCAGCCGCTCGATGGGCGACCGGCAGCCCGGTACTCGGGATCTTCCCGATGCCCGGGCGGCACCTGTCGGCTGGTGCGGTATCCGCTGCTCATCCGGCCTGCTCCCCCTTGTCGTGAAGGTCGTGGTCACCCAGGGCGGATGCTCGGCCTCACAGAGCTTTCTCGTGGAGAAGCCCCGCTCTGCGGCCTGGTGCCGGCCATTGGGCCACCCGCACATGACCGACGCAATGCCCTTGTCGGCGGGCCGACCGGGCCGGTCAACCAGCACCGGACACAGGGGCGTTGGAGACTCCGCACATGGTCACCCTCAAGGGAAGCAGCCCGCACATGGCGGCGGGCCGCGACCCGGTCAACGGGTGCGGCCCTCCAACTGGTCTGGGTCAGGCCTTACTTGCGGATCAGCGAGCGCAGCACGTACTGCATGATGCCGCCGTTGCGGTAGTAGTCCGCCTCACCAGGGGTGTCGATACGGACCACCGCGTCGAACTCCACACCGGTGTCGGTGGTGACCTTCACCGTGCGCGGCGTACGGCCCTCAAGGCCGCCAACGCCAAGTCCTATGGCTACGCCGGCGTGGGCAACATCGCCGGTGACGGCCACAATGCGCTGCTGGCCGTGGACAAGAACGGCGCCGCCTGGCTTTACAAGGGCACCGGCAAGGCGTCGTCCCTCTTCAAGTCCCGTGTGAAGGTGGGCAGCTCGGGCTGGAACCAGTACAAGTACATCTTCTGATCCGGCTGTGTAACCGCACTTGGTTCGCCCCGTCGCCTGTGCGGCGGGGCGAACCGCGTCCGCCGTGCGTTCGCTTTCGGTCAGCCGATCGGTGGTGCGAGGTATTCCAGCGCATAGCCGTCGCCGGAGGGGGTTACGCGGGCGATGCCGGGTGAGTCGAGGTGGGCGCCGGCCACGAAGTGGTCTGGTCTGGTCAGTTGCTCGAGGAGGGTCGCCCGCATGGCGCGGGCCTGGGACTGGTTGCCGTCGAGTTCCCAGGACACATTCGGCTGACCGAATTGGAGCGTGGGAACGTGAACGGTGTCGCCCCAGGCGAGAAGGCGGCCGGTGCCGCTCCTGACCTCGTAGACGGTGTGACCGGGCGTATGACCCGGTGCCGGGATCGCGGTGGTCCAGTCGTTGATCGCGGCCTTCTCCGAAACGGGTACGACCCGGTCGCGGATCGGCTCCAGCCGCCCCGTGAACACCGAGGTGTCACCTTCGCCGATCCACACGCGCTCGAGCTTGCCGAACGCCTCTGAACCGTCCGGCGCGATCAGGCCGCTCACATGGTCTCCGTGCTTGTGGGTGATGGCCACATCGGTGATATGCGCGCGGTCGATTCCCGCTTCGTCGAGCGCGTCATAGATCAGTCCCATGGTGGGGTCGTGCCAGGCGTTGGACGCGCCGGTGTCGATGAGAACCGACCGCGTGCCGTCGGTGACGAAGAAGGCGTTGACCGACAGCCGCAAGTTGTCGCCGGCCAGCGGGACGGCAGCCGGCAGCTCATCGAGCGTACGCCCGTCCTCGTCGCGGAGCCGTGTCGGCGGCATGTCGATGTACCCGTCTCGCAACGAGGTCACCTGCAGATCGCCGAATTCGAACGTGGCATGGTGCCGGCCACTTGAGATCAAACGCATGGAACCCCTCCGTCGTCGGGCGCACATCGTGAGTTCTCCGATAGAAGAGCAGATCTTCTTTGGGAGAAGCACACTACACTGTGGGCGGCGAGATACCCATCGATCGAGGAGCACGGTGGTCGAGCAAGACGGAACTGCGGCCGAACCACAGAAGGTTGACGACCTGGCCGGCGCGTTCGGCGGTAACGTGCGGCGACGCCGCGAGGAGGCGGGCCTGACGCTGGAGCAGCTGTCCGCACAGTCGTCGGTCAGCCGGGCCATGCTGTCCAAGGTCGAACGCGGTGAGAAGAGCCCGACGATCGGCGTCGCGTCCAGGATCGCCCACGCACTCGACGCGTCGCTCTCGGACCTGATGGGTGCGCCCGCTGCTGCCCCGCCCGGTGTGGCCGTTGTCATGCGCAAGAACGAACGCCCCGTTTTCCGTGACCCGGAAACCGGCTTCGAACGGCACATCGTGTCAGCGGCCCCGGGCGCGGGAGGAGCCGAGCTGGTCTTCCACCACCTCCCCGCGCAGGTCTCCACCGGGCTGCTGCCCGCGTATCCGCCCGGTACGGAGAAACAACTCGTGGTGCTCAAAGGCGCCCTCACCGTCGCGATCGGCGGGATCAGCGAGACCCTGCACCCAGGCGACTCCCTGTTCTTCCAGGCCGACGCGGACCACGGCTTCGCCAACCGGACGAACGCTCCCTGCGAATACATCATGGTCATCTCGCGCAGAACCTGATCGGCCGCGGCTTGCGGGCCTGGACAAGCGTCCGGAAGGCCGTCAATACGATGCCCACTGTGAATCTTCAAGAGCTCATGGAAGAACAGAAGAGTCTTCACGATGTCCCGGCGGTGGCGGTGGGTTCATCGGTGGCGGGTGCACGCACGACGGCGACTCGGGGAACAGCCGAGGTGACGGCGGAATCGTGTTTCCGTATAGCCTCGCTGACGAAGGTCTTCACCTCCGCGGCGCTGGTCCGCGTGCTGCGGGACAACGGTGTTCCGCTGGGCGTACCGGTCATCGAACTGCTTCCCGGCCTTGCGCCGGACTGGCGGGCCGACAAGAGCCTCACCATCGAGCAGATCCTGGGGCAGGTCTCCGGCCTGCGTGAATCGGTGGACGCGGCAACCGTGAAGGCTTTGGGCGAGGGGGACGGCGCGCTGCTGGAAGCCGCCCGGCTCGTGGTCCGCGCCGGGAACGAGCGGGAGCCCGGCGAGCGGTGGTCCTACTACAACGGCAACTACTTCCTGGCCGGCTCGATCCTTGCGGCCCTGAGCGGCACGACGTTCGAGAGCGCGCTGGAGGGGGCCCTCCTCGACCGCTGGGGCCTTGAACGGACAGGTTTCAAGACCCCGGCGGCGTCCGTCGCCGGGTGGAAGGGCAGCACCGAACTCCCACTGCTCGGTTATCCGCGCACCCGTCGGCCCAGCGGGGGCCTGTGGTCGTCGGTGTCGGAGCTCCTGGCCGCCGGCGAGGAACTGCTCGCCGACCGGGCTCTCCTGGAGGAGATCCGTCGTCCACGCACCCGGTCCGACGACCCCATGGCCTACGGGTTGGGGTGGGCGCTGGGCCCCTCGGGACAGATGTATCTCAATGGACGGCTACCCGGTTACCGGGCCGCCATGGCCGTGATCCCGGACCGGGACCATGTGAGCGTGGCCCTCGCCAACCAGGAGACTGCCCTACCCGCTTTGGCACGACTGCTCAGCCACATCCAGCAGCCCCTGACCGGGGACGACATTGCCAAGGCGGTCAACGACTTCGCCGCCTGAGACCTCGGTACCGACGGGTCATTCCATGGCCCGTCAACTCCGCACCAGCTTCTGATATCCGCAGGACAAGCGGGCGTTGAGCATGGTCGAGTGCCATGCGGGATGCCGGGTGGCCGCAGTCCCGGGTGGGTGCAACGCACCCACGCCCCGGCCCATGGGGCCGGTCTAGCGTGGCGGACATGGAAAGCAACAACGAGCTCGGTGAGTATCTGCGTGCTCGCCGCGCGATGATCGCGCCGCGGGACGTCGGGCTGCTCGACGGCGGGGACCGGCGGGTGCCGGGGCTGCGGCGGGACGAGGTGGCGCTGCTGGCCGGGGTGAGCACGGACTACTACATCCGCCTGGAGCAGGGCCGTGAGCGGAACCCGTCCGAGCAGGTGCTCCGGGCGATCGCTGCGGCACTGCGGCTGGACGGTGCCGCGGCGGGTCACCTGTTCCGGCTCGGCCTGCCCGTCTTCGCCACGGCCGCCGCCGCACCCGCCGTCGCCCCGGAGCTGGTGCGGCTGATGGACGGCATGCGCGACGTGCCGGCCTTCGTGGTCGGCGCGGCGCAGGACGTGCTGGCCGCCAATGCGATGGCGCGCGAGCTGTACCGCGGGTTCGCCCGGTACGACAACCTGCTGCGAATGATCTTCCTCGACCCGTTCGCACGCGAGTTCTACATCGACTGGGGCAAAGCGGCGCACACCGCAGTGGGCAACCTGCGGGCGTCCTCCTCGCAGTTCCCCGGGGACGAGCGGATCGAGCGGATCGTCGGCGAACTCAGCGTGCGCAGCCCCGCCTTCACCGGCCTGTGGGCACGTTACGAGGTCCGTCCCCGTACGCAGGAGGACAAGCACTTCCGGCACTCCCGCGTGGGTGAGGTGCGGCTGCACTTCGAGGCACTGGCCGTCACCAGCGCCCCGGGCCAGCACCTGTCCGTCTACAGCGCGGAACCCGGCAGCGCCGGCGCCGATGCCCTGGTCCTGCTCCGCCGACTGGCCGGGCAGGGCTCGGCTCCCACCATTCAGGACACCCCCGCAGAGGAAGAAGACGTCCGCTCATGACCGCCGCCCTGTCCGGCACCGCCGGCACCGCCGGCACCTCCAAGGTCGCGCACCTGGAGGAGAACCTGGCCGCGGCGAGGCTGCACCTGACCGGCACGGAACTCGGCGAACTCACCGAGGCTGCATGACCCGCATCCCCGCGGCAGCGGCCGCTTCCCTCCACGCCGGCCGGACCTCGCCCACCCACTCACCGAAGAAGGCACCTCAAGCCATGCTGCTTCCCTCCACCGAGGCAGGCCGGGGACGGCCCGTCGTCCTGCTGCACGCCCGGCCCACCGACCGCACCATGTGGGATGCCCACCTCCCGCTGCTCGCCGAGGCGGGCGTGCGGGCCATCGCCCTGGACCTGCCCGGTCACGGCGACGCGACCGTGCCCGACCGCCGCGAGGTGGCCCCCTGGTCGGATGTGCTCGACACGCTCGACCACCTCGGGGCCGACCGCTTTGTGCTCGCCGGGAATTCACTGGGCGCCTTGGTGGCACTCCAGGCCGCCGTCACGGCACCCGAGCGGGTGGAGGGCCTGGTACTGGTCGGGTACCGGCCCCACGACCAGCCCGCCTCCCCACGTCTGGACGCCGCCTGGGAGGCCGAACGGACGGCGCTGGCCGCCGGCGACCTGGACGCCGCGGTGAAGGCCGGCGTCGAGGCGTGGACCTCGGCCGGGGCCACCGAGGAGGTACGCGCCCACGCCGCCCGCATGCTCCACCGCCGGCTGACCGAACAGCTCACCCACGGCGAACCGCCGCAGGCGGCGGATCCCCTCGGCACGGGCCCGGCGGCGCTGCGCACGCTCAGGGGCGTGCCCGCTCTGGTCGGCGTCGGCGAGCACGACATGCCCGACTTCCACGAGGGCGGCGAGGGCCTGGTCCGCGACCTCGATGTGGGTCGGACCACCGTCATCCCCGGTGCCGGACATCTCGCGCCGCTGGAACGGCCCGCGGCGTTCTGCACCCTGCTGCTGGACTTCGTCCGCCGCCTCCCGCAGCAGTCGTCGCCCGCGCAGAGGTAGAACCACGAGCCGGCTCGTCATCGGCCGGCGCGCGGTCCTGGAGCGGCTGGACCGGATCGATGCCCGGCTCGGCGAGGGCTGGGCGCCCGCCACATAGCAGCGCCTCACGGCGAGAACGACGACAAACGGCGGCCCCACCGGACCTCACCAGGTCCCGAGGGGCCGCCGTCGTGTCGGGGGCGCCGCGCACAACGCGCGGCGCGGTCCGGCTACTTGCGGATCAGCGAGCGCAGCACGTACTGCATGATGCCGCCGTTGCGGTAGTAGTCCGCCTCACCGGGGGTGTCGATGCGGACCACCGCGTCGAACTCCACACCGGTGTCGGTGGTGACCTTCACCGTGCGCGGCGTACGGCCCTCATTGAGCTCGGTGACGCCCGCGATGGAGAAGGTCTCCTCGCCGGTCAGGCCAAGGGACTCGGCCGAGGCGCCCTCGGGGAACTGCAGGGGGAGGACGCCCATGCCGATCAGGTTGGAGCGGTGGATGCGCTCGTAGGACTCGGCGATGACGGCCTTGACGCCGAGCAGCGCGGTGCCCTTGGCGGCCCAGTCGCGGGAGGAGCCGGAGCCGTACTCCTTGCCGGCCAGGACGACCAGCGGGATGCCGGCGGCCTGGTAGTTCTGGGAGGCGTCGTAGATGAACGACACCGGGGCGCCGTCCTGGGTGAAGTCGCGGGTGAAGCCGCCCTCCGTGCCCGGCGCGATCTGGTTGCGCAGGCGGATGTTGGCGAAGGTGCCGCGGATCATGACCTCGTGGTTGCCGCGGCGCGAGCCGTAGCTGTTGAAGTCACGGCGCTCGACGCCGTGCTCGGTGAGGTACTTGCCAGCCGGGGTGTCGGCCTTGATCGCACCGGCCGGGGAGATGTGGTCGGTGGTGACCGAGTCGCCCAGCTTGGCCAGGACGCGGGCGCCGGTGATGTCCGTGACGGGAGTGGTCTCCATCGTCATGCCCTCGAAGTACGGGGGCTTACGGACATAGGTGGACTCGGCGTCCCACTCGAAGGTGTTGCCGGTCGGGATCGGCAGCGCCTGCCACTGGGCGTCGCCCGCGAAGACGTCCTGGTAGGACGAGGAGAACATGTCCTGGCCGATGGCGGAGGCGACGACCTCGTTGACCTCGGCCTCGGAGGGCCAGATGTCCTTGAGGAAGACCGGGTTGCCGTTCTGGTCCGTGCCCAGGGCGTCGCGGGTGATGTCCACCTTCATGGAGCCCGCGATGGCGTAGGCGACAACCAGCGGCGGGGAGGCCAGGTAGTTCATCTTGACGTCGGGGTTGATCCGGCCCTCGAAGTTGCGGTTGCCGGAGAGCACCGAAGTCACGGCCAGGTCATGGTCGTTGACGGCCTTGGAGACCTCCTCCGGCAGCGGGCCGGAGTTGCCGATGCAGGTGGTGCAGCCGTAACCGACCAGGTTGAAGCCGACCTTGTCGAGGTAGGGGGTCAGGCCCGCCTTGTCGAAGTAGTCGGTGACGACCTTGGAGCCCGGGGCCAGGGTGGTCTTGACCCACGGCTTGCGGGTCAGGCCCTTCTCCACCGCCTTCTTGGCCACCAGCGCGGCGGCGACCATGACATAGGGGTTGGAGGTGTTGGTGCAGGAGGTGATCGCGGCGACGGTGACGGCGCCGTGGTCGATGGTGTAGGTGGTGCCGTCGGGGGCGGTGACGGTCACCGGGTTGGACGGGCCGGGGCCGGGCACCACGGCGGAGTGCTGCGGGGCACCGGCGCCGTTGTCCTCGTGGCCGTAGGCGGGGGCGTCGCTGGCCGGGAAGGACTCGGCGCTCGCCTCGTCCACCACGGAGGAGGCGGCGGAGGCGGCGGCCGGCTCCTGGGCCGTGGCGTCAACGTAGTTGAGGACATCGGCCGCGAACTGCTTGGCGGCGTCGGCCAGCACAATGCGGTCCTGCGGGCGCTTGGGACCGGCGATGGAGGGGACGACCGTGGAGAGGTCCAGCTCCAGCTTCTCGGAGAAGTCCGGCTCGGCGGCCGGGTCCAGCCACAGGCCCTGCTCCTTGGCGTAGGCCTCGACCAGCGCGACCTGCTGCTCGCTGCGGCCGGTCAGGCGCAGGTAGTTGAGGGTCTCACCGTCGATCGGGAAGATCGCGGCGGTGGAGCCGAACTCCGGCGACATATTGCCGATGGTGGCGCGGTTGGCCAGCGAGGTGGCGGCGACGCCCTCACCGTAGAACTCGACGAACTTGCCGACGACGCCGTGCTTGCGCAGCATCTCGGTGATGGTGAGCACCAGGTCGGTGGCGGTGGTGCCGGTGGGCAGCTCGCCGGTGAGCTTGAAGCCCACCACGCGCGGGATCAGCATGGAGACCGGCTGGCCGAGCATGGCGGCCTCGGCCTCGATGCCGCCGACGCCCCAGCCGAGCACGCCCAGGCCGTTGACCATGGTGGTGTGCGAGTCGGTGCCGACCAGGGTGTCCGGGTACGCCTGGCCGTTACGGACCATGACGGTACGGGCCAGGTGCTCGATGTTCACCTGGTGGACGATGCCGGTGCCCGGCGGGACGACCTTGAACTCGTCAAAGGCGGTCTGGCCCCAGCGCAGGAACTGGTAGCGCTCCTTGTTGCGGCCGTACTCCAGCTCCACGTTCTGCGCGAAGGCGTCCGGGGTGCCGAACTTGTCGGCGATCACCGAGTGGTCGATGACCAGCTCGGCCGGGGCCAGCGGGTTGATCTTCGCCGGGTCGCCGCCGAGCTCCTTGACGGCCTCGCGCATGGTGGCGAGGTCCACGACACAGGGGACGCCGGTGAAGTCCTGCATGATCACGCGGGCCGGCGTGAACTGGATCTCCTGGCTGGGCTGGGCCTGGGAGTCCCAGTTGCCCAGGGCGCGGATGTGGTCGGCGGTGATGTTGGCGCCGTCCTCGGTGCGGAGCAGGTTCTCCAGCAGCACCTTGAGGCTGTAGGGAAGGCGCGCGGAGCCCTCGACCTTGTCCAGCCGGAAGATTTCGTACGACTCGTCGCCTACTTGCAGCGTGCTGCGAGCGTCGAAGCTGTTCGCCGACACGACAGTCTCCTTCATGTGCATGAATGCGCGTACCGCGGCAATGCTGCCGTTCCATGGTCACGCCCATGCGATAAGGTTCACCTAACTTAGGTACGCCTTAGTGACGCGACGCCGGTACGCCCTCTCGGCAGATATCTCGATGTCGAGATAACTCTAGTACATGGGGGCGGTCTGGTCATGCCCCGATGGGCCGAGACGGTGGTTGGGGGGTTCACCGGGATGGGTGGTCCGTTCGGGGGACGGCCGTTTCGCGGCGGCGGCCGGGCTGGACTGCGCCGTGGGCACGGTCGAGCTGGAGCTGGACGCCTCGGGGTTCCGAGACGGCCGCTGCCGCCCCCGCATATGGACAAGGGCGGGGGCGGCAGCGGGCTGTGCTGGGGGTGTTACGCGTGGGGGACGAGGTTTTCCTCGATGCCCATGTGGTTGGTGGTGGAGTCCATGTACATGGTGGTCTCACCGTCGGACCAGCGGACCACGACATCGTCGGTGCGGCCATTGGCAGTGAAGTTGCCGGTGGTCATCACCGTGTTGTGGGTCCACAGACCGTTGGGGTCCTGGATGCGGGCCTCGTTGCCCAGGCCGGAGGGGTTGGTGTTGACGTAGTTGTCGAGCTCACCGTCGGACCACTGGACCATCAGGTCCCACCGGGCGCTGCCGGAGAACTCACCGCTGGTGAGCAGGGTGGCATGGGTCCAGGTCTCGTTCTTGTCCTTGAGCTTGTGCTCCTGGCCGAAGCCGCCGGCGCCCACATTGGTGTAGAGGGTGAGCTCGCCGTCGGACCAGCGCACCATCAGGTCGGTGACGTACTGGGAGGAACCGAAGCGGCCCGCGGCGATCTGGGTGGCGTGCTTCCACAGGTCGGTCTTCTTGGGATCGACCAGCTGCTTGCCGGCCCAGTTGAGGCCGTTGGAGCCCACATCGCCATAGAGCGTGACCTCCCCGTCCACCCAGCGCACCATCAGGTCGAACTGGTTGGAGCCGGTGAAGTCGCCCGCGGTGATGGTCTCGGCGTCCTTCCAGATGGAGTCCTTCGCCACCAGCTGGCGCTCACTGGTGAAGTGGCCCTTGCCATCGCTGTAGTACATGGTGACCTCGCCGTCGGTCCACACCACGATCATGTCGCTGTGGCCGTTGCCGTTGAAGTCGCCGGAGGCCATCAGCTTGGCGTGCTTCCAGGTGTCGCCGCCGCCCATGGAGTACGGCAGCGGGGGCTGCTCATAGGAACTGCCGTGACCGACATGCTGGTTGGCCTTGGCCTCCTCATAGAGGCGGAAGAACCAGTCGCCGTGCACGGGGCTGTAGGTCAGCCAGTCCACATTGGCGTCATTGCCGCCGCCGTTGTAGCCGCCGACATTGCCGATGATCTCGCCGGTGCCCTTGGCCCAGTCCACCTTGGAGTACCAGGGGCCGCCGGAGGTGCCGCTGTACATCCCGTGGCACAGGGCCTGGATCTGGTAATAGCCGGGCAGCGCCCAGGTCTGGGTGGGGCAGCGTACCGGATGGTCCTCGGGCTCGTACTTGGCCATCGGGTAGCCGACCATGGTCACATTGTTGTTGAAACTGGGCGTACGGGCCAGGGTGTTGGCGCCCACCACGTCCTGGACCTTCTGGCCGCTCGCCGAGGGCTCCAGCCGGCCGAAGGAGAAGTCCAGGTCCGATTCCTTGGTCTTGATCTGGTGACCCTGGGAAAACCGGCTGTCGGTGAACCAGTCGGCGACCCGGAAAAAGCCGAACTGCTGCTGGTCCAACGGCTTTTCGGTGGCGTACCAGGGAACAAAGATGACCGCCTTGCCGCCGGCGCAGTGCCCCGCGGTGAGGATCAGGTCGCGCCCGGGGCTCTCCACCACGCTGGCGGAGCAGTTGTGGGCATGCATCTGGCCGGTGGTCGGGTCCTGCTTGTAACTGAAGAGCGCGCCAACGGACTTCAGGCCCAGGATGTGCTCGGCGGTCGGCATATCGGCGGCCACCCCACTGCGGCTGGGCGCCGGCCGCCGGGCCTTGCCCTTGGGGGGCGCCGCGGGGCGGGCGGGGTCCACCGCCGAGGCCATCCGCTCAGGGGTCCAGAACCGGAGAGCGTCCGCGTCGGTGAAGCCCTTGTCCACCGGGCCGGAGTTGGCGGCCGTGGTGCTGCTCGCGGTGGGCGCGGGCTTCTTCGGCGCCGGAGCGGTACCGGGTTTGCCGCCGGGTCTGGTGCCGTTCGGCGCGGCGGCGGTGTGCGTCGGGGCGGGTCCGGGCTTGCCGCCATCGGCGTGTGCCAGGGTGGCCCCGCTGGTCAGGAACACCGCGGCGCCGATCGCCGAGACGGCGATCCGGCGTATTCGTGTGCGTGAGGTTCGCAAGGAAAACCTTCTTCGCCATGAGGGGTTGTCCCTCCGGCCGGGACCGGCCGAGGGAGAGGGAGAACAACCGGGCGGGGCGCACGGGAAACCGTGGGGGCGTGCCGCGCCGGGGAACCACGCCGTGGGGGACGTGGGTGTCAGGAGGCGGCGGCCTTACGCCGCCGGCGTACGGCCAGTCCGGCCGCCGCGAGTACCACCAGCACGGCGGCCACGATGCCGCCGATCGTCCAGGGGCCGGGGCCGTCATCGGCGACGGGCTCGCCGGTCACCTGGAACTGCCGGGTGGTGGTCTGTTTGCCGTGGTGGCTGACCACGGTCATGGGATACCGGCCGGACTTGAGGTCATCGCGGAGCCTGGTGTGTCCGCCATAGAGCGTGGACCCGTCATCGCATTTGCAGCCGGGATCGTCCGCGCCCTGCTTCAGGGTCAACGGGTGCTCGAAGGCAGGAGACTTGACGGTGAGGGAGTCCTCGTCCGGGTCGGGCTGGTGGTCGGTGAGCACCACGGTGACCTCGGCGCCGGGATGTACGGCGGCGGAGGTGTCACTGCCCGGGAACGCGCCCCTTGGGCCGATGACAAAGCGGCCGATGTCCGCCGAGCCCTTGGCGGCCAGGGCGAGCGAGGCGGTGGCCAGGGTGTGGCCATGGCTGGTGGCGGTGACCGGGTACGTTCCAGGACTCACATCGTCGCGGACCTGGTGGTCGTCGGCCGACCCGCCGTTCTGGACGAACCGGGTGCCGTCCTTTTTCTCCAAGGTGAGCGCGATCGGCTTGACCAGGGCGGGTGAGCTGACGGTCACCTCGTCGGTACCGGCCGGTGCGCCGTCGAGGGTGAACCAGACCTTTCCGCCCACCTCGATCCTGGGCATGGGGCCGAAGTACGTCAGGTGCGGGGCGGAGGAAGAGGCGGAGGCGGAGGGCGTGGGGCCGTCGGCCGCCTGCCGGGCGGCGCCCATGGCGACTCCGCCGGTGCCCGTGATCAGCATCAGGGCTCCGGCGGACGCGGCCAGACATCTGGCCCACCGGCGCCCCGGTTGTCCTCTCCCCCTCATTGGCTCTCCCCGTCTTGTGATGGCTGGTCAAGCCATCGGCCCCGTTGCGCCACGGCACCGCCGAGGCGGTTGGAACCGTAGCGGACGGAAGCGCGAAGTGGCGAGCATGACAAGAAGTAGGAGCGGAATCAATAGATCCGGATGCACTCAGCGCAGTATCGATCGCGGCAATTGCGGTCGAGTTGTGCGTAGTTCGCTCACTCCGCGGTGAGGGAAGTGAACAAGGTCACGGAGGTATTCAGACATCGCGCCGGTCCACCAGCACCACCGCGACCACGACCGCCAGCAGCGACCACACCGCGAACACCGTCCAGGACCCGCCGACGGAGGCCCGGTGCAACACCGCCGGATACTGGGGGTTGCTGTCAACCAGCCGCCGCCAGGCCGAGTACAGCATGGCGTGGTTGACGGCGGCCGACCACCAACGGCGCTCGGTGAACAAGTTGGGCAGCAGCAACAGGACGAAGGCGGTGGTGACCATGGTGGTGGCGCTGTGCCGGATGATCGCGCCAAGGCCCAGACCGGCCAGCGCAGCCAGCGGGGAGAGCAGCACCGACGCCGCCAGCACCCGGACCGCGCCGGGCGAGCTGAGCGAGGCGTCGGCATGCCGCCCGGCGAGGATGGAATTGCCGGCCAGGTAGGAGGCGATGACGACCGCCAGACCGAACCCGGTGAACACCACGGTGACCACGGCGGTCTTGGCCAGTACCACCGAACGGCGGTCGGGGACGGCCCCGAAGGTGGTCCGGATCAGCCCGGTGCCGTACTCCCCGACCAGGGTGATGGCCCCCATGCTGCCGGCGACCAGCATCAGCACCATGCCGCCCTCGTTGGTGAAGGAGTCCCGCAGCCCCCACATCCAGGGGTCGGCCTGCATCGCCGGGGAGTAGTGCGGCCAGTTGTTGTAGTCGGCCATGGCGGCGCTGGCGTTGATCCCGATGATGGCCAGCCCGCCCAGCAGAAAGGCCCAGCGGATGGAGCGCAGCGACCAGAGCTTGATCCACTCGCTGTGCAGCAGATCCCGGAAACGGGCGGACGGCTCGGTGGCGGCGGCGGGTACGGCGGTCAGGGTCATCGGGGGTCTCCGGCGAGGAATTCGGCGCGGTCGGCGGTGAGTTCCATAAAGGCGCGCTCCAGGGAGGCGGCCTGGGTGGCCAGTTCTTGCAGCAGCACCCGGTGCTGAAAGGCGAGTTCGCCGATGCGGTCGGCGGGCAGCCCGGTGACGGAGAGGGTGCGCTCGTCCTCGTGGCGCACCGCCGCGCCCTCTGCGGTCAGCAGCGGGGCCAGCCGCTCGGCGTCGGGAGTGCGTACCGTCACGCTCAGCCGGTTGCCCCGGGCGGAGAACGCCGCCAGGCTCTCATCGGCGATCAGTTCACCCCGGCCGATGACCACCAGATGGTCCGCGGTGTTCTCCATCTCGCTCATCAGATGGCTGGAGACAAACACGGTGCGCCCCTCGGCGGCCAGCCGCTGGAACAGGCCGCGCACCCACAACACCCCTTCCGGATCGAGGCCGTTGAGCGGCTCGTCGAAGAGCAGCACCGGCGGGTCGCCGAGCAGCGCGGTGGCGATGCCCAGCCGCTGCTTCATGCCCAGTGAGAATCCGCCGATCCGGCGGCGGGCCGCGGCGGTGAGGCCCACCTCCTCCAGCACCCGGGCCACCCGGGCGGCCGGGATGCGGTTGCTGTGGGCCAGCGCCGAGAGGTGGGCGGCGGCGCTCCGCCCGCCGTGGACATCGTGGGCGTCCAGCAGCGCGCCGACCTGACGCAGTCCGCGCGGGCGGTCCCGGAACACCTGGCCGCCCACGGTGACGGTGCCGCTGGTGGGCGCGTTCAGACCGAGGATCATGCGCAGGGTGGTGGACTTGCCGGCGCCATTGGGACCGAGGAACCCGGTGACATGCCCGGGGCGCACGGTGAAGGTCAGGCCGTTGACGGCGGTGGTACGGCCATAGCGTTTGGTCAGTTCATGGACTTCGATCACGGCGTCCACGGTGTCCGGCGCGGGGCCGGTCCGGCATCACACCAGCGTGGGCAATCGCAGCGGCCGGATGTCATCCCTGGAGGTAGGTCCCCGGGCCGATGACCGGTCACCGATCAGCTGGCTACCATCCGCCGCATGCACGTCACACCGCCCCTTCCCCTGATCAAACGGGTGCCGCCAGGCGCCTGGACGGCTCTCGCCTGGTGCGCCTGTACCGCTTTGACCTATCTGGCGAGGGTCAGGCTGCCCGGGGAGTGGGGTCCGGAAGCCTTCCCCGCCTTCCAGCTCTACCGCTGGGACGGTCTGCTGTTCCTGGCACTGGCCGCCGGCACGACGCTGTGGGCCTCGATCCTGCTGGGACGACGGCCGCTGGCGGCCCTGTGGCTGCTGCTCCTCGCCGCCATCCTGGTGACCGGCAACCTGGCCGTCGGCGGGATCCCGCTGCTGCAGTCCCTGCCAGTCGATGTGGCGCTGTGCTTCCTCACCGCGGTCCAGCCACGCCGGACCGGGAACATCGCCGCCGCCACGGCCCTCGGCATGCCAGCCGCCTATCTGGTGCTGCGGGTGCTGTGCGGCTGGCCCATCGCCCTCTCGGCCGAGCTGGTGGTGGTGCTGTGCACGGTGGTGGCGTGGCTGATCGGCAACTCGCTGCGCCAGTCCCAGGAGCACGCCCGGCAGCTGGCCGAGCGCACCGCGGCCCAGGCCGTGACTGCCGAACGCCTGCGCATCGCCCGGGAGTTGCATGACATGGTGGCGCACAGCATCGGCATCATCGCCCTCCAGGCGGGGGCCGCGGGCCGGGTCATCGAGACCCAGCCGGCCCGCGCCCGGCAGGCGCTGCGCGAGGTGGAACTGACCGGCCGGGAGACCCTGTCCGGGCTGCGCCGGATGCTGGGCGCGCTCCGTCAGGCCGAACCGGGGCGGGAGGACGGGGCCTTGGGGCAGTCGATGCCCGGGCTGGCGGATGTGGAGCGGCTGGCCGAGGCCACCACGGCCGCCGGGGTCAGGGTGGAGGTGCGGTGGCGGGGCGAACGGCGGCCGCTGCCACCGGAGATCGATCTGTCGGCGTTCCGGATCGTCCAGGAGTCGGTGACCAATGTGGTGCGGCACGCGGGTTCCGGTTCCTGCCGGGTGTCCATCGACTGCCGGCCCGAGGAGGTCGCCATCGAGGTGGTGGACGCCGGGGGCCGGGCGCAGAACGGCGGCGGCCAGGGGTACGGGCTGACCGGGATGCGGGAGCGAGTGGCCCTGCTGCATGGCGAGTTCACCGCCGCGCCGCGTCCCGGGGGCGGTTTCCGGGTGGCGGCCCGGCTGCCGGTTCCGGCGGGGGTGCGATGACCACCCGGGTGCTGCTCGCCGACGACCAGGCGCTGGTGCGCACCGCGCTGCAGATGGTGATCACGGACACCGAGGACCTGGAGGTGGCCGGGGAGGCCGCGGACGGCGCGGAGGCGGTGCGGCTGGCCCGTACCGCCGAGCCGGATGTGGTGGTGATGGACATCCGGATGCCGGGCATGGACGGCATCGAGGCCACCCGGCTGATCACCCAAGGGCCGGGTGGGGCGAAGGTGTTGATGCTGACCACCTTCGACGATGACGACTATGTGTATGCGGCGCTGCGGGCGGGGGCCAGCGGGTTCCTGGTCAAGGACATGGCCCTGGAGGCCATTCTGGACGGGGTGCGGGTGGTCGCCGCCGGGGACGGGCTGATCGCCCCCGGGGTGACCGCGCGGCTGATCGCGGAGTTCGCCGCCCGGCCCGGGCCCGCCCCCGACTGCCCGGCGCTCACCGGGGTCACCCAGCGGGAGCGGGAGGTGCTGGTGCTGGTGGGGCGGGGGATGACCAACGCCGAGATAGCCGAAGCGCTGTTCATCACCGTGGGTACCGTCAAGACCTATGTGAGCCGGCTGCTGACCAAGCTGAACGCCCGGGACCGGGTGCAACTGGTCATCCTGGCCTATGAGTCGGGGCTGGTGACGCCCTCGCCCTGAGCTTCGCCCGGGCGCTCGCGCCGGCGTTCGCGCCAGACCTTGAGGACCTCTTCGGGGTCAAAGGGCTTCAGGCCCAGCGGCGGTCCGGCGGGCGGCATCCGCAGGGCCGCCGCTATCTTGGGATTGATCCCGTCGAGGATCGCGCGCACCGCCCGTTCCGAGGGGGCCCGGTACGCGGCCTCCAGCGCGTCCTCGGCCTCCTTGCGCAGGGCGAGGACGGGCGGCAGGAAGGAGAGTTGCTCCCGGCGCATCTTCTCCCTGACCCACCAGTCATCGGAGTAGGGGGCGGCGAGGCTGCGCAGCGGCTTGCCGAAGCCGGGCAGGTCCTTGAAGTCACCCCGCTGCTCGGCCTCGCGGATCTGGCGGTCGGCCCAGGTCTCGAAGTCCATTCCGGGCGGCTTGCGTTCGGTCATCGAAGACGGCTCCTCTCGGCGCTCCCGGCCTCCTTCCTCCAGTGTGCGTCATCAGCATCAGCCTCCGCTCAGGCCGGTACGGACCAGGTCCAGGATCTCCTCGTCGCCCAGGCCGAAGGAGCGGGCCTCGGAGACCAGACGGGCGGCGCCGGCCAGCAGCCGGGCCCGGGCCGGGCCGGTGTCCTCGGTGGTGACCACGGCGCCCCGGCCGCGCCGGAGTTCGATCAGCCCCTCCTCGCGCAGCCGCTGGTAGCCGCGCAGCACGGTGTGCACATTGACGCCGAGCGAGCGGGCCAGCGCCCGGGCGGCGGGGAGCCGTTCGCCGGGGCGTACCGAGCCTTCGGCGATGGCGCCGCGGACACAGGCGGCTATCTGGTCCCCCAGCGGTACCGGGGAGGTTGTGTCGAGGCGGACGAGCATCTCAGCCTCCCTGGTCGGCGGGGCGGCCGTCGCGGACGATCAGGGCGTTCAGCAGCCGGGCGGCGGTGGCCGCGTCATCGACGGTGATCAGGAACTCGCTGCCGGTGCTCAGGGTGGCGACCAGGGCGTCGCCGGAGCGCATGGCCAGCGCGCTCTGGCCGGGCCGTACCCGGTAGCCCCAGCCGCCTATGTCCTTCAGCAGCCGGACCCGCCGGCTGGCGGCGGAGGTGATGCGCTCCAGCGGGATGTGCAGGCGGGGGAAGGGCAGCCAGGCGGGTACGGCGGTCAGGCCGTGCCGGTCCACGGTGATCCGGGCGCCTGAGCCGCCCACCGCGGACAGCGCGCCGACGAGCACGAGGCTCACGCCCGCGAAGGGCAGGCCGGCCGCGCACAGCGCCAGGCCCGCCACCGTCTCGGCGAATCCGGTGAGCCGCAGGACGGGAGAGCCCACCGTTCGGGTCCATACGGCGCTCTCGTCCCGGCCGAGGTCCAGCCGGGGGCCGGGGGCCGCCGGGGCGGCGGCCTTCCGCTGGGCCGGGGCCACCAGGGTGGCCAGCAGCAGTCCCAGGGCAGCGGCCAGGGCGGCCGCCCCCAGGGCTTTTGGCAACTCCCACAGGGACAAGCTCACTTGATCGGCGGAATTCTCATGCCCGGAGTTGACGAGTACCACCGATATATGGACATAGCCGAGGAAGGCGGCCAGCACATAGGCGAAGACCAGCTGCCCGCGCCAGCCCTTGGGGGTCACCTCAATGGCGTAGGCCCAGACACCGAACAGCAGTCCGGCCACCAGGAGCAGGGTGAGGGCCACCACCGGCAGCGAGCCCGCCGAACTGAAGCCATCCGCGTGCCCGGAGCCGGAGAAGTGGGTGGCCAGCCGGTCGGGCAGGCAGTCCCGATGGGCGGAGTACACCGCCCAGAACACCGCACAACTCAGCAGAAAGGGCGTCACGACCAGCCCCGTCCGCCAATGGCGGCCCGCCGTGAGCACAGGCACGCCCATGTCCCCCACCTCCAATTGTTCGTATAGCAATAGAACAACTGTAGATCAGGTTCTCACGGCGACAAGATCTCATATCTGAGATACCGTCTGACCCATGACAGACGCCTACCTCGCCCGCATCGGCAAGCTCATCCGTGACGCCCGGCAGCACCGCGGATGGACGCAGTCCCAGCTTGCCGAGGCCCTCGGTACCAGCCAGAGCGCGGTCAACCGCATTGAGCGGGGAAATCAGAACATCAGCCTTGATATGATTGCCCGTATCGGGGAAGCGCTGGACAGCGAGATCGTCTCCCTCGGCTATGCCGGGCCCATGCATCTGCGGGTGGTGGGCGGCCGCCGTCTCTCCGGCTCCATCGACGTCAAGACCAGCAAGAACGCCTGCGTGGCCCTGCTGTGCGCCACCCTCCTCAACGCCGGGCGGACCACCCTGCGCCGGGTGGCCAGGATCGAGGAGGTCTACCGGATCCTGGAGGTGCTCGGCAGCATCGGCGTCCGGGCCCGCTGGATCAACGACGGCAACGACCTGGAGATCGTGCCGCCGGCCGAGCTGGACCTGGCCGCCATGGACACCGAGGCGGCCCGCCGCACCCGGAGCGTCATCATGTTCCTGGGCCCGCTGCTGCACCGTATGGACCAGTTCGGCATCCCCTATGCCGGCGGCTGCGACCTGGGCACCCGGACCGTACAGCCGCATATGACCGCGCTGCGGCACTTCGGACTGGAGATCGCCGCCACCGACGGCACCTACCACGCCACGGTGGACCGCTCGGTCCGCCCCACCCGCGCCATTGTGCTCACCGAGCGCGGGGACACCGTCACCGAGAACGCCCTGCTGGCCGCCGCCCGGCATGACGGGGTGACCGTGATCCGCAACGCCAGCTCCAACTACATGGTCCAGGACCTGTGTTTCTTCCTGGAGGAGCTGGGCGTGAAGGTGGAGGGCGTGGGCACCACCACCCTCACCGTGCATGGCGTGGCCACCATCGACCGGGATGTGGACTACTCCCCCTCCGAGGACCCGGTCGAGGCGATGAGCCTGCTCGCCGCCGCCGTGATCACCGAGTCCGAACTCACCATCCGCCGGGTGCCGATCGAGTTCATGGAGGTCGAACTGGCGGTGCTGGAGGAGATGGGGCTGGACCACGAGCGCAGCCCCGAGTACCGGGCGAACAACGGCCGTACCCGGCTGCTGGATCTGACCGTACGGCCGTCCAAGCTGCGGGCGCCGATCGACAAGATCCATCCAATGCCGTTCCCCGGCCTCAATATCGACAATGTGCCGTTCTTCGCGGCCATCGCCGCCTTCGCCCAGGGGCAGACCCTGATCCACGACTGGGTCTATGACAACCGCGCCATCTACCTCACCGACCTCAACCGGCTGGGCGCGGACGTCAAACTCCTCGACCCGCACCGGGTGTTGGTCGAGGGCCCCACCCGCTGGCGCTCGGCGGAGATGATGTGCCCGCCCGCGCTGCGGCCGGCGGTGGTGGTGCTGCTGGCGATGATGGCGGCGGAGGGCACCTCGGTGCTGCGCAATGTCTATGTCATCAACCGGGGTTACGAGGACCTGGCGGAGCGGCTGAACTCGGTCGGGGCACAGATCGAGACGTTCCGGGATATTTAATATGCGAATGCCGCCCCATCCGTCTGACCTCCTACTCAGCGGACCAAGGAGGGGTGCGGCGGCAACTCCGGGAAAGGGTCTGCCCGGCAGAGTGGTTCTGACTCAAAGGCGCCATGTCAGAGGAGAGCTGTACCTGTTCAAGGCCCGTCTGCGGGCGGATCGCTGTCCAAGGCGAGACGCGGCGAGCTCATCCAGCCGCTGCCGGTCGGCCTGGTCCACGACCACGCCGACTGCGTGATCCCTGACCCGGATGCTCGGGTCCAGCAGACCATCCGGCAACTCCCGTCGGCGGTACGCGGCTTGCCGCCCCGCCGGTTGCGCACCCCGCGCGAAGGAGTAGAGCGGTGGCGAGACCGCTGCCGCCGCCGGCAGCCGCCCGGGGCGATGCCGGACAGCCCCGCGCGATGCCGAGGGACAGCCGCCGCTACACCATCCTCAGTGGCGCGGGCAGCGGGAAGATCAACTTGCCGCCGCGGAGAAGGAATTCGCCTTCCCGCTCGATGAATCCGTCCCGGTAGACCCAGGGGAGCACCAGCAGCTGGTCAGGCCGTTGTGCGAGGGCCTCCTTCTCGGAGACGATGGGGATCTGGGTGCCGGGGGTGAATCGGCCGGCCTTCTCCGGGCTGGCCTCTCCGATGCACGGCAGGCTCTCCTCTCCGATGTCGCAGTACTGGAGAATCACGTTCCCCTTGGTGGATGCGCCATAGCCCAGGGTCAGCTTGCCGTCCTTGCGCGAGGTGTCGAGGAAGTCACGCAGGTGGTCGCGGTGTTCGCGAACACGCTCACCGAACGACTCGAAGGGCGCCATGATGTCGAGCCCCAGTCCGGCCTCCCGGGCGCGCAAGCGGTTCAGCGCCGCCTCGTCACACCGGTGCCCGGAGCCCTGCTTGGCGAGCGTGACGCAGAGGCTGCCGCCGTAGACGTCGGTGATCTCAGCTTTCACGACGTCGAGGCCGGCGCGCTCGGCCATCCACTCGATCTGAGCGAGTGCGTAGTACTCCAGGTGCTCGTGGCATATCACGTCATAGGCGGTCGCCTCGAGCATGGACGGGAGATAGCTCATTTCCAGCATCCACACACCGTCGTCGGCCAGCGTCGCCTTCACGTCCTCCATGAACCCGAGCGGGTCGGGCAGGTCGTAGAACATCGCGATCGAGGTGATGACCTTGGCCCGGCGGGAGCCGTAGTGCGCGACGAAGACTTCCCGGGAGAAGAAGTCCGCGATCAGGTCGATGTGTTCGGGATAGAACTCTCGCCATTTCTCGCCGGTCGGGTCCACTCCGACGAGAGTCCGGCCGTCCGCCGGATACCCGGACAGCAAGGTCCCGTCGTTGCTCCCGATGTCCAGGACCAGGTCGTCGGGTCCGATGTCAACAAGCTTGGTGAGCTCGTCCACCTTGCCGCGGAGATGGTTGATCATGAATGGGCGGATACCCGAGCGGTAACCGTATTGATCGCCGTACATCAGGCCGAGGTCGGCGGTGTGCCGGAGCTGGACGAGACCGCATCCGTCCGGCGAACACTTGACCAGCTCTAGTGGGGCGGTTGGCACGACCTCCGTGCGACTGCGAGGGAATACGCCGGTCAGCGCCTGCTCTCCCAGATCCAGCACCTGAAGCAGTGTCCGATTGCCGCACACACGGCACTCCGCGATGGTCATGAGTACTTACCTCTCTAACCTTTGTTCGTGGAACAGGCCCGGAGGGGCAGGTCCGGATTCAGCGCGGTGACCTCTTCGCAAACGACCAGATTTCGCGAATCACATAGTCGATCATTTCCTCGGTCACGCCGGGGTAAATCCCGATCCATAGCGTGTCTTTGGCGACCTTGTCACTGCTGGACAAGCTACCGGACACTCGGTACTCGACGTGTTCATAGGCGGGATGACGGGTGAGGTTGCCGCTGAACAACAGTCGGGTGCTGATGCGTTTTGACTCCAGATGGAGTTGCAGGTCCCGGCGGGAGTACGGTGCTGAATCCTGAACCGTCAGCGTGAACCCAAACCAGCTCGGATCACTGTTCGGGGCAGGTTCGGGCAGCGTAAGACCTGGCACATTCTGCAGCCCCGATCTCATGCGGAGCCAATTCTTGCGTCGACTTTCACAGAACTCGGAAAGCCGTTCCAGCTGAGACAGACCGAGGGCCGCTTGCAGATCGGTCGCCTTCAGGTTGTATCCCACATGGGAGAATATGTATTTGTGGTCGTAACCAGAGGGAAGCGTGCCGAGCTGCCAGCCGAAACGCTTATTGCATCGATCGTCCTCCCCCGGTTCGCACCAGCAGTCCCGCCCCCAGTCCCGAAAGGACTCGACAAGGCGCGCGAGTTCCATGCTGCCCGTCAGAACGCAGCCGCCCTCTCCCGTCGTGAGATGGTGAGCCGGGTAGAAGCTGACGGTGCTGAGGTGCCCGAAGGTTCCCGTCTTCTTGCCGCGATAGGTGGAACCGACGGCGTCGCAGTTGTCCTCCACGAACCACAGCCTGTGCCGGTCGGCCAGCTCCCGGATCTCGGCGGCCTCGAAGGGGTTGCCCAGCGCATGCGCGATCATGATGGCCTTCGTTCTCGGGCCGATCGCCGCCTCCACCAGCTCCGCGGTGGTGTTGTAGGTGCTCAGGTCGATATCGACGAAGACCGGCACCAGTCCGTTCTGGATAATCGGGTTGACCGTGGTCGGGAACCCCGCCGCCACCGTGATCACTTCGTCGCCGCGGCGCAGCGCGCGGGCGCCCAACTCCGGTGCGGTCAGCGCTGACAGCGCCAGCAGGTTGGCCGAGGACCCGGAGTTGGTCAGATGGGCCTTGCGCAGTCCGAAATAGCCGGCCAGCGCCCGCTCGAACCGGATCGTATAGCGGCCGGATGCGATCCGTAGGTTCAGCGCCGCTTCCACCAGTGCCATCCGGTCCGCCGCCGTCAGTACGGCGCCCGATGCCAGCACCCGGTCCTCGCCGGGCACCCATGGGGATGCCTCCGACCCGACCGCGTCGTGGTACTCGTTGACCAGTGAGAGGATCTCGTCCTTGAGATTGGCATTCATCAGGTACCTTCCGCGGGGCAGCCGGCAACGGGTTGGGCCTGGCCCTCTCCGGCGGTCTGCCAGATCCAGCTCAGGGTCTCCGGTAGCGTTCGAGCAGCCGACCAGTCCAGGTGACGCCGAGCCAGTGTCGGATCGGCGATCTGCCAGCCGGCGGCCAGAGACCGCCCGCCGCCCTCGGGCGCCGGGAGCACGTCGATCGCGAACTCCACTCCGCTGGCCAACGCGAGCCCGCGGACCAAGTCGTAGGCGCTGCCGGCCCGCCCGGTGCCGAGATTGAGCACCGGTACGCCCGCGAGCCGCCGCGACACGGTCGAGCGCAGGACCGCCTCCGCCAGATCACGGGCATCGGCGTAGTCGCGGTGCTGTCTCAGGTCGAACAGGGTGAGCCGCGCCGGGCGTCCGTCCCGCCGTGCCCGGTCGAGTGTCTGCACGGTCCTGCCGAGCAGGTTCGCAGGCGACATGTTCGATCCGATGGCGTTGAAGATGCGGAGGACCACGACGTCCAGCGACGCCTTCCGGGCGATCTCGAAGATCCTCCGGGTGCCCCGCAGCTTGGTCCGCCCGTACTCCGACCGCGGCTCCTCCGGGCAGCTCTCGTCGGTCGCCTGCGGGTGAGGCAAGGGCCCGTACTCCAATGACGAGCCGAGGTGCACCAGCCGGGCGGTGCTGCCGATGTCGGCCATCGCCAGCGCCAGTTGCTCCGGCAGCTCGGTGTTGGCTGCCCGCAGCAGGGAAGCGTCGTTCCGCCAGATCTCACCGGCGGCGTTGACCACGGAGTCCGGGGCGAGCCGGTTGATCATCGAGGCGAATTGAGCCCGTCGCGGAGCCCTGTCGTGCAGCTCGGCCACCCCGTGCCCCGCGGGCACGGCGGCCGGACGCCTGGTCACCACGGTGACCTCCATACCCGCCGTGGACAGCCTGTCGAGGACATGCCGACCGAGGAATCCGGTGCCACCGATCAGAAGGACTTTGGTGCGCAGGGTCCCGTCGAGGCACTCCTGGGTCATCACCTTCTCCATCCTTTTTCGACTTGACGTGGCGCCGCTGAGAACGGCTGACACAATGAGGCACTCCCACCGGCAACTCCGGTCATTGTGCTGACCGTCCTAAGGGACCTCGATCCGTACTGCGACGCGTTCCACGTCGTCAATCAGTTGAGCCTGACGCCGACTCATCTCTGATTGATCGAGCATGTTCGATCCCGTCAGCACCGCATTAGCGAAGTAGCGCGCGATACTGCCGAACTGGTCATCCACTGGGAGCGTTGTCTCCTCACAGTGATCCTGCCGCTCGATGCGCAGCACCGGCTGCAATGACGGCGGCGGCGTGAACGCCCGGTCGAGCTGCATCAGGCCGCTGCTGCCTGCGAAGGCGCAGCCGGTTCAATAGGAGTGCTCCATTCCGAAGGCCAGGTCGGCCGTCACTCCCCCGGGCGTGCACGCGAGAATGCGTCCGGAGACCACGGCACCCGTGCGGGCACGGACCCGCAGCACGACGTGGAGCACTTCGAGAGCGGGGCCAAGGTAGTACAGCGCGGCGCGGATCGGATAGATACCCATGTCCAGCAGGGCGCCGCCGATATCCGGGCGATAGCGCATGTTTGCAAAGCGTCAACAGCTCTTCCGCGCTCTTCGCATCCCCCGTCAGCGGCTTCCCGGCGAGCACGTGCTTGCCCATCCGCAGCGCCTTCGCGACCCAGTCGGCATGCATCATCGCCGACAGCGGTATGCAGACCGCGTCGATGTCACGTGCGGCGAGAAGCTCCTCGTGGCCCAGCGCCCGGCGGGCGTCGAAGGCCGCCGCGAAACGTCTCGCCTTCGCCTCGTCGCGGCCGGCGACGGCGGCGACCTCGATGTCGGGGCAGGCGGCTATCGCCGGCACAGTGCGGCGCCAGGCGATGTCCGCGCAGCCGAGAACGCCGACGCGCAAGGGACCTTGTGCTGCGGCCATCAACCATTCCTCATCAGGCGGGGGCGGTCAGTCCGGATGCCGCCGGCCCATCGACGGACCGCCGCTGCAGTATGGAATCCGCGATCTCGCCGCCGCGCACGGCGATGTTCGACAGAAGGGACGAGGTCAGTCCGTGGGTGTGTTCGGTGCCGCCCTGGAGGTAGATGCCGCACGAAACATCCGGTGTGGTCACGAGCCGGTAGTCGCGACCGACCCGGTGCCTTCCCGCACCGTCACGCAGGCAGTAGTCGTCGAGTACGCCGAGTACGCCGCTCGGGTCCATGGAGTCGTAGCCGGTGGCGAAGACGAGCGCATCCACATCGAGGTCCTGGGAACCGCCGTCGAGCAGCGACTCCATGGAGACGCGCGACTCGTTCCCCATTCGCTTCACGTTTGTGACCCGAGCCAGGTTGAGGAGGTGCAGGCGCTTGGTCCCGCGCAGTTCCTCCATGTACATACGCTGATACAGGTCCCGGATGACTTCGTCGTCGGCAACCGAGTAGTTCGTGTTCTTGTGGTAGCGCCAGAAGGCTTCCCGACCGCGCTCGGTACCGAAGTAGTAGTCATCGACCGCCGCTGAGTCGAACACCCGGTTGGCGAACGGGGTGTCGTCCGCGATCGAATATCCGTAGGACGGAATGATCGCGTAGATCTGCGCCTGCGGAAGGCTGTCGTACAGAAACCTGGCGATCTCGGCCCCGCTCTGACCGGCCCCCACGACTGCCACCTTCTTCAGGGTGTCGGGTGAGGCCTGCTTGAACCTCTCCAGGAATTCGGAGCTGTGCCAGACCCGTTCGTCGGATGCCACGCCGTCCGGCACCTGGGGGACGAGACCCGTGGAGATCACGATATTGCGGGCGGCGACGGTCCTGGTATCGCCCGTGCCGCAGTCACGCACATTGACCTGGAGGTACTGGGCAGTCGCGGAAGTGGTTTCCGTGGGCAATTGAATTCCCGTGACTTCCGATCCGTACGAGACCCGGTCGGAAAACAGCCCCTGCGCCCAGTCGAGGTACTGATGGAACTCCTCCCGGGTCGGGAAGAATGTCTGGGTGTTGATGAACTGTTCAAGCCGGCCGGAGGCATGGAGAAAGGAGATGAATCCGAACCGCGAGACCGGATTGCGGAGGGTGGCCAGATCCTTCAGGAACGACACCTGCATCGTCGCCGACGGCAGCAGCATATTGCGATGCCAGCCGAACGAGGACTGCCGCTCGAAGAACGCGGAGGTGACCGGGCCGGCGGGGGAATCGGCTCCGTTCTCTTCCAAAGCGATGGCGAACGCCAGGTTGGACGGCCCGAATCCAACGCCCACGACGTCGTATATATCAGCTGCATTGACATCCATGGAAACACTTCTTCCGCTAGCGTGGCTGCGACGTGACTGCTCAGATACTGCTCAGATCCCTGTGCGATCTGGGAGTGGCTCATTCGTTGCCCTGTCCGCCGCTCACACTCAATCAGGCTTCTGAACGGTCACGCTGCGACGGGCTGTTCCACGTAGGTCTTTCGTGTTTGACTTCGACCCCGCATGCTTCGTAATCACGTTGCATTGAAGACCTGCGACGCGTCAAGGTTGACAGCGTCGAGGGCGCAAGCGAGAGGGCCCGTAAGCCCATCGGTTGTCCTGCCGACGGGACAGGAATCCGGCTATTCCGATGCCACCGCTACTCGACTTCGAAGGGTGACACATCCACATGTTCGTTCCCCGCCACTACCGTGAACCCGATGGTTCTTGGATGAGCGATCTGATCCAGGACAATCCATTGGCACTGGCAGTGACCAATGGTGGCGACGATGGGCCGTTTGCCACCCATCTCCCGATTATCCCGGCTCACGGCACGGTGATCGATTGGTCGGACAGCCCGAATGGCACCGTCCTGCTCGGGCACTTGAACCGGGCCAATCCCCACTGGCATGCGCTCCGAACCGGCGAGGTCATCCTCCTGGTGTTCACTGGTCCGCACGGGTACGTATCGCCTGCGGTGTACGACGTGACGCCGGCCGCGCCGACATGGAACTTCACTTCGGTGCATGTGCACGGTGTGATAGAGAAGGTTGACTCGCTCGAGGAGACTCTCGAAGTCGTGCGGGCCACAGCCCGGACCTTCGAAAGCAGTTTCGGTTCCGGATGGGATCAGTCAGAATCAGTCGACTACTTCCGCAGTATCGTTTCCGGTGTCGGGGCGTTCCGCGTCACCGTGACAGGTGCCGAAGGCATGTTCAAACTCAGTCAGGAGCAGCCCCCTGAGGTTCGCGAGCGGGTAAAGCGGTCATTCAGCCAACGCGCTTGCAGTCGACATCGGGAAACTGCGGAGCTCATGGGGCGACTTCCCCAAAAGGGGCAGACAAAAGGGCAGGCGGAGGAGTGGCATGACGCGTCCCACAAACCATAGTCCGCGGATATCGGCGAGGGTTTCGGCGCTGCAGGGTAATACCTTGGGGGAAATCTTCCTCATGGCGCGCGAACGCCAAGGAATCGATATGGCGCTCGGCACCCCCGGATTTCCCGAGACCGCTGTCGACATCATCGGGGCAGCCAACGACGCGATACGTACAGGGAAAAATCAGTACGTCTTCCCCCCGGGTGATCTGCAGCTGCGGGAGCACATCGCCGGCACCCTCCCGGTGCCGACCGACCCGGAGACCGAGCTGACCGTCACCGTCGGAGGCACCGAGGCTCTCTTCCTGGCCCTGCACGCGCTCATCGATCCCGGCGACGAGGTCGTCCTGCTTGATCCCGGCTACGAGCAGTTCAGGTCGACGATCGCCTTCGCGGGCGGCGTGCCCCGGCATGTCCCGCTGCACGCGCCCGATTGGCGGTTCGACCCCGACGAACTGGCATCAGCCTTCAACTCCCGTACCCGCGTGGTCCTCCTGAACTCGCCCGGCAACCCGACGGGCCGAGTGCTGACCCGCCAGGAGCTCAACTGGATCGCCGAACTGGCCGAGCAATGGGACGCAACGGTCATCTGTGACGAGGTATACAGCAGCTTTGTCTTCGACGGCCGGGACCACATCTCGATCGCCGAGGTGCCCGGCCTCGCGGAGCGCAGCGTGCTGGTCGGTTCGCTCTCCAAGAGCTACGCGATCAGCGGGTGGCGACTCGGCTTCCTGCGTGCGTCCGCCACGCGCACCACGGCGATGCGGCGCGTGCAGGAACTCACCACCAACGGCGCCCCGGGCCCGCTTCAGCTGGCCGTCGGCCTCGCGGCCGGCACCGCGGACCTGAGGACGGCATCCGAAGAGATGAGCCGCCGCCGCGACTTCGCCCTGGAGATCTTCACGGGCATGGGCATGAAGATCTCTCCCCCGGAAGGGGGATGCTTCCTGCTGGCGGACATCGGCCCGCTCACCGGGGGACGCGCGGACGGCCGTGCCTTCACCCTCGAACTCCTCGACGCGACCGGGGTCGTGGTCGTCCCAGCGGCCCCCTCCTTCGCCGACCCCGTCCGCGGTGCATCGTACGTGCGCATCGCGTTCAACCGGCAATTCGAGCTGCTGCACGAGGTGGAGCGCCGAGTCCGCGGCTTCCGGCCGTCCGGCCAGTGACGAGGTGTTCTCGATGACCGAATCCACGATCGACCAGTTGGGCCCGCTTCCCGGCATCCTGCGTCCTGGCCCCGAGGATGTCGTGCGTGTGGTCGCCGCCACAGGCCACCCGTTCTGGCTCGTGCGCGGCTACACGCTGGGACGGTCGGTCCTTGCGGACAAGAGATTCAGCCGGGCCGCCGCGCTCCGGCCCGGCGCCCCGACGTTCAATGACGCCCAGCCGGCGGCGGATTCCATGATGAGCATGGACGGCAATCGGCACGCCCGGCTGCGGCGCCTGGTCAGCGGCGCGTTCTCCACCGGCCGGATGGCCAGGATGAGCGCCTTCGTGACGGACCTGACAGACCGTCGGCTGGACGTGATCGCCGAGATCGGCAACGGTGCGGACCTGATCGAGAACCTCGCCCGGCCGCTGCCGCTGTCCGTACTCACCACCATGCTCGGCATTCCCGAGGAGGACACCCCCCGCTTCCGCGGATGGGTGGACGTACTCTTCGACCTGGAGGTCACCAGCCCTCGCGAAAAGGCCCGACGCCGCATAGAACTCATCGAGTACATCACGGAGTTGCTGAACCGCAAGCGCCGCGATCCACGCGATGACCTGCTCAGTGACCTGACCATCGCGCAGGACCAGGGCGAGCTGTCCACGAACGAACTGCTCACCCTGGGGCTCACACTGCTGATGGCGGGCTACGAGACCACCACCGGCCAGATCGGCCTCTCGCTGCTGGCGCTGCTGACCGATCGCAGCGCCTACGAAGAGCTCCTCGCACACCCCGAATACGTCGGGAGCGCGACGGAGGAGCTGATCCGGTTGACCCCTGCCACGCCGCTGACCTTTGTCCGCATCGCCACCGAACCGGTGCGGCTGGGCGACGTCACCGTACAGAAGGGCGAGGGCGTCGTGGTGGCCCTGCTCCACGGCAACCGCGACGCCGGGGTGTTCCCCGAGCCGGCATCCATGAACCTCGGCTCCGGCCACGCTTCCCCGCCTCTCACCTTTGGGCACGGCGTGCACCGCTGTCTGGGCGCACCACTGGCGAGGCTCCAGCTGCGCATCGTCCTCGCACGGCTCCCGCAGCGCTTCCCCGCGCTGCGGCTCGCTGACGTTCCGGAACCGGTTGTCTGGAAGGACGGCCTGGGCATACGCGGCCTGTCACGGCTGCTGGTCGACTCCGAATGAGGGAAGACATGTCAGTCACGGACACTCGCGGCGTCCCCGGACCGGACCCGATGAGCGACAAGCGGCGCGAACCGATCGCGATCGTCGGGATGGCCTGCCGCTTTCCCGGAGGTGTGACCTCTCCGGACGACCTGTGGCAGCTGGTCGCCGACGGTATCGACGCCATCGGCCCGTTCCCGCGCGACCGCGGCTGGGATCTCGATCACCTCTTCCACCCCGACCCCGACCACCCCGGTACCTCCAGCACACGCGAGGGCGGATTCCTTTACGACGCCGCCGAGTTCGACCCCTCCCTCTTCGGAATCAGCCCCCGCGAAGCCATCAGAATGGATCCCCAGCAGCGCCTGGTTCTCGAAACCTGCTGGGAGGCCATCGAGCGCGCCGGCATCGACCCCACCGTGCTGCGCGATACCCGGACCGGCACCTACTGCGGCCTCATGTACGCCGAGTACGGGACCCACAAGAAGGAAGCGTTCGCAATCACCGGCAGACTGCCGAGCGTGCTGTCCGGCCGCGTCGCCCACGCACTGGGCCTCGTGGGTCCTGCCATCACCGTGGACACGGCCTGCTCCTCCTCGCTGGTCGCCATCCACCTGGCCGCCCAGGCACTGCGCAACGGCGACTGCGAACTGGCCCTGTCCGGCGGCGCCACTGTCATGGTCAACCCCGCGCCCTTCGTCGAGTTCAGCCGTCAGCACGGCCTGGCCCCCGACGGCCGCTGCAAAGCATTCGCCGCCTCCGCGGACGGCACCGCCTGGTCCGAAGGCGTCGGCATGCTCCTCCTGGAACGCCTCTCCGACGCCCACCGCCACAACCACCCCATCCTCGCCGTCATCCGAGGCTCAGCCCTCAACCACGACGGCGCCGGCAGCGGCCTCACCGCCCCCAACGGCCCCTCCCAACAAGCCGTCATCCGCGCCGCACTCACCGACGCCCACCTCACCCCCGACACCATCGACGCCATCGAAGCCCACGGCACCGGCACCGCCCTCGGCGACCCCATCGAAGCACACGCCCTCCTCGCCACCTACGGCACCAACCGCACCCCCCAACACCCCCTCCACCTGGGAACCATAAAATCCAACATCGGCCACACCCAGGCAGCAGCCGGAGTCGCCGGCATCATCAAAATGACCATGGCCATCCACCACGGCCTACTCCCCAAAACCCTCCACACCGACCAACCATCACCCCGCATCGACTGGTCCCAAGGACACCTCGCACTCCTCACCCACACACAACCCTGGCCCCACCACACCCGCCCCCGCCGAGCCGCCATCTCCTCCTTCGGCCTCAGCGGCACCAACGCCCACCTCATCCTCGAACAACCACCCCAACCCACCCCCACCACCACCATCACCCCCACCGACGAGGACGGCTCCTTTCCCTGGCTGCTGTCCGGTCAGACCGAACAGGCGCTGCGTTCCCGAGCCGCACAACTGCACAACCACCTCACCGCCCACCAGGACCTGGCCATCGCCGACATCGGCCTCTCCTTGGCCACCACCCGCACCACCACACACACCCACCGCGCCGCCATCCTTGCCACCGGGCGCACCGAGGCCCTGCGCAGCCTCCAAGCCCTGGCCCGGGGGGAAGCAACACCACAGGTCATCACCCGTACGAGCACCACGGCAGCCGACACGACCGCCTACCTCTTCCCTGGCCAGGGCAGCCAGTACCCAGGTTCCGGCCGTGACCTCCACGCCCGCTTCCCCGCCTTCGCCCACGCCCTCGACGAGGCCTGCGCCCATCTCGACCCCCACCTCGAGCACACCCTCCGGGACGTCATGTTCGCCGGGCCCGGCACTCCCGAATCCGCGCTGCTCGATCAGACCGCCTACACCCAACCCGCCCTCTTCGCCCTCGAAGTCGCGCTCTTCCGGCTCCTCGAGCACCACGGGGCCGCCCCCGACCTGCTGCTCGGCCACTCCATCGGCGAGATAGCGGCCGCCCATGTTGCGGGTGTCCTCGATCTGGCGGACGCCTGCACCCTCGTCGCCCACCGGGGCCGCCTGATGCAGTGCGCCCCGGCGGGCGGCCGCATGGTGGCCGTCGAAGCGACCGAGGAGGAGATCCGCCAGGCTCTCGCCCCCTACTCCGGCCGGCTGGATCTCGCTGCCGTCAACGGGCCGAGGGACGTGGTCGTGACGGGCGACGCCGAAGCCGCCGCGGAACTCGCGCAGGCATGGCGCACCAGAGGACGAAGGACCACCGAGCTGAAGGTCAGCCATGCCTTCCACTCCCCCCACATGGACGGCCTGCTGGAGGACTTCCGGGATGTCGCCGCCCGGTTGACCTACTCCGAACCCCGCATATCGGTCGTCTCCAATCTCACCGGCCGCCTCGCCACCGCGGCGATGCTGATGGACCCGGACTACTGGGTGCGCCAACTGCGCGGCACCGTCCGCTTCCACGACGGCATGCGCTTCCTCGAATCCCGAGGTGTCACCGAGTACCTGGAGATGGGTCACGGGGGCCTGGCCATCCTGGCGCGCCGCAGCCAGGACCCCGGCTCGCCGGGCATCGTGACACCCCTGATGCGCCGCGGTCATGACCCTGTCGCCACCGTCACCACCGCCCTCGCCCGGCTCGCCCTGAACGGCGCCCGTCTGGATCCGGGAGAGTCCTTCCCCGGCGGCCGCCGGATCCCGCTGCCCACCTATCCCTTCCAGCGTCAGCACTACTGGCTGAGCACACCGGCCGCGGGCGATGCCACCGCCCGGTCCCACCCGGTACTCGATGAGGGCTTGGAACCGGCCGACGGAAGCGGGCTGGTGTTCACGGGGCGTCTCGACGCCGAGGACATGCCGTGGCTGGCCGACCACACGGTCGCCGGGACCCCGGTACTGCCCGCCGCGGGCATCGCGGAGCTTGCGCTGAGTGCCGCCCACCGGGCCGGTGCGGGGCACGTGGCCGAACTCACCCTGGAACAGGTCCTGCCGGTCGCCCAGCCCACCGACATACAGCTGATCGTCGGCGCTCCCGACGAGGAGGGCAGCCGTTCGCTCGCGGTCTACTCCCGTCCGGCGGACACCCGCGGTGCCGCGTGGACCCGGCATGCCACCGGGACGCTGTCGGCCGCGGTACCCGCAGAGGTGGCCGGACTCCCGTCATGGCCACCGCGCGGGGCCTCACCGGTACCGGTCGACGACCTGTACTCCCAGCTTGCGGAGCGCGGTTACACCTACGGCTACACCTTCCGGGGATTGCGCGAGCTCTGGCGCGACGGCAGCGATCTCTATGCGGTCGTGGGGCCGCGTGCCAAGGCGAGCCGTGACGGCTTCCAGCTGCATCCCGCCGCCCTGGACTCGGCCCTGCACGCGCTGGCCGCCGCCGACAGGAGCGAGTCCAGGCTCCTCGTGCCCTTCGCATGGCGCGGCTTGACTCTCCACGGGCCCGGCAATGGCCCGCTCCGCGTCCATCTGCGGCGTGGTGCGGCCGACTCCTGCTCCCTGCTTGTCGCCGACGAAACGGGTGCCCCCGTACTCAGTGCGGACAAGCTCGTCCTGCGCGAGCTCAAGCCACCCGCCCCTTCACCGGCGGACGGCTCCGCGCTGCTCGCCCTGGACTGGACCGATCTCGCTTCCGGCGCACCGCTCCTGAGCGGCACCTGGGCCGCGGTGGGCCCGGGCGCCGAGGCGATGCCCGGCCTCGTGCAGTCGGACGGAACAGCGGCACGCGTCCACAGCGACCTCGACGGCCTGCTCCGCTCCATCGATGACGGTGCCGCGGTTCCCGAGGTCGTCCTTGCCTTCGTCACGGCTGCCCCGCCCGGCGGTCCCGAGCCGACCAGGACCACCGGGGCCGGCGCCCAGGAGGTCCTCGGTCTCCTCCAGCAGTGGCTCTCCGACAGTCGATCGGCCACCAGCAGGCTCGCCCTGATCACCCGGGATGCGGTGTCCACGCCCGGCGACACCCGTTCGGACCCGGCACACGCCGCAGTGTGGGGCCTGGTCCGCGCCGCGCAGTCGGAACATCCCGGGCGATTCACTCTGATCGACAGCGACGGCGCCCCGCAATCCGTCCGCGGCCTTCTCAAGGCCGCCGCCTCGGAGGAACCCCAACTCGCCGTCCGGGGCGGCCGGATTCTCTCACCCCGCTTGCGCCCTCACCGGCCGTTCCCCTCCGGCCGCGCTCCGTTCGACAGGCACAGCCGTGTCCTGGTCACCGGCGGCCTGGGCGCCTTGGGACGACTGGTCGCCCGTCATCTGGTGGACCGGTACGGAGTCCGGCGGCTGGTGCTCGTGGGGCGGCGCGGCCCGCGCACACCCGGCGCAGCAGAGTTCGCCTCCGACCTCGAGACCGCCGGCGTCCGAGTGACGGTCGCGGCAGGTGATGCCGGGGACCGCGCCGCCCTGGCCGCCATCCTGGACGATCTCGACCAGCCGCCGACCGCGGTGGTGCACGCGGCCGGCGTCCTCGACGACACCGTCGTGCAGCGGCTGACCCCCGAGCGCCTGGATGCCGTCCTGCGGCCGAAGGCCGATGCGGCCGTCCATCTTCACGAACTGACCCGGCATCTGGACCTGTCCGCCTTCATCCTGTTCTCTTCCTTCTCCGGCACGCTCGGCCTGCCGGGCCAGGGCAACTACGCGGCGGCCAACGCCTACCTCGACGCACTGGCGCTGAAGCGCCGTGCCGAAGGGCTGACGGCCACGTCACTCGCCTGGGGGCTGTGGGCCGTCGGAGACGGCCTCGGCGGCGGGCTGGGTACGACGGAGCTGCGGCGCCTGGCCCGCCACGGAGCTGCCGCGCTGTCGGTCGAGGACGGCCTTGCCCTCTTCGACACCGCTGTCGCGGACACCGCGACCGTTCTGCTGCCCACTCGCCTCGACACGCGGGAACTGACGGCGGAGTCGGTCCCGCCCCTCCTGCGCGCGCTCGTTCCCGCCGCCGCGAAGGCCCGCCGCTCGGTGCCCGCTCCATCGGCCCCGGGCACGGCCGCCGCGTTGCGCCGCCGGCTGGCGGATGCGCCCCGTACGGCGCGGCAGCACCTCGTCCTCGAGGCGGTACGCGCCGAAGTGGCCGCCGTCCTCGAACTCTCCGCCCCGGATCAGGTCCCAGCCGCCGCACGCTTCCAGGACCTGGGCGTCGACTCCCTGACCGCGCTCGAACTGCAGCACCGGATCACCTCGGCGACGGGTGTTCGACTGACCTCGACAGCCGTCTTCGACCACCGCAGCCTCGCTGCCCTCGCGGATCGCCTGCTCGTGGAGCTCACCACCGAGAACGGCGAGGCGCACGGCCCGGCGGAGCCCGACCCTGAACCTCCGTCCGAGGACACCTCACTGGACACGATGAGCGCCGAGGAGCTGGTCCGCCTGGCTTTGGGGACGGACCGCGGTGAACGCACCCTGACAGAGATCGACGGAGAGTCCCGATGACGGCATCGCATGACGAACTGGTCGACGCACTGCGGGCGGCCTTGAAGGACAATCAGCGGCTTCGTGCCGCGGCCGCAGAGGCGGAGCACGATTCCGGCCCGATCGCCATCGTTGGGATGGCCTGCCGCTACCCCGGCGGGGTCGAGTCCCCGCAGGACTTGTGGCAGCTGGTGGCGGACGAGCGCGACGTGATCGGGCCGTTCCCCGAGGACCGCGGCTGGGACCTGTCCTCGCTGTACGACCCGGACTCGCAACGGCCGTGGACGTCGTATGTCAAGGAGGGCGGATTCCTCGACAACGCCACGGGCTTCGATGCCGAGTTCTTCCAGATCTCGCCACGCGAGGCGCATGCGATGGACCCTCAGCATCGACTGCTGCTGGAGACCGCGTGGGAAGCGTTCGAGAACGCGGGAATCGTTCCGGCGGCACTGCACGGCAGCCGCACGGGCGTCTTCGTCGGCACCATGTACGACGACTACGGCTACCGTGTCCTGCCTTCGCCGGTCGAGTACGAGGGCTATATGGCCCTCGGCAGCGCGAGTGGCTTCGCCTCCGGGCGTATCGCCCACAGCTTCGGATTCGAAGGGCCGGCCATGACCGTGGACACGGCCTGCTCCTCCTCGCTGGTCGCCATCCATCTGGCCGCCCAGGCACTGCGCCGGGGCGAATGCTCCCTGGCCCTGGCGGGAGGTGCCACGACCATGGCGACGCCCGTGTCGTTCGTCGAGTTCAGCCGTCAGCACGGCCTGGCCCCCGACGGCCGCTGCAAAGCATTCGCCGCCTCCGCGGACGGCACCGCCTGGTCCGAAGGCGTCGGCATGCTCCTCCTGGAACGCCTCTCCGACGCCCACCGCCACAACCACCCCATCCTCGCCGTCATCCGAGGCTCAGCCCTCAACCACGACGGCGCCGGCAGCGGCCTCACCGCCCCCAACGGCCCCTCCCAACAAGCCGTCATCCGCGCCGCACTCACCGACGCCCACCTCACCCCCGACACCATCGACGCCATCGAAGCCCACGGCACCGGCACCGCCCTCGGCGACCCCATCGAAGCACACGCCCTCCTCGCCACCTACGGCACCAACCGCACCCCCCAACACCCCCTCCACCTGGGAACCATAAAATCCAACATCGGCCACACCCAGGCAGCAGCCGGAGTCGCCGGCATCATCAAAATGACCATGGCCATCCACCACGGCCTACTCCCCAAAACCCTCCACACCGACCAACCATCACCCCGCATCGACTGGTCCCAAGGACACCTCGCACTCCTCACCCACACACAACCCTGGCCCCACCACACCCGCCCCCGCCGAGCCGCCATCTCCTCCTTCGGCCTCAGCGGCACCAACGCCCACCTCATCCTCGAACAACCACCCCAACCCACCCCCACCACCACTGACAAGGGCAAGGACGCGGCACCGCTTTCCGTCGTCCCCGTCCTCCTGTCCGGGCACAATCCGGCCGCGCTGCAGGCCCAGGCCCGCCGGGTCCTCGACTCGCTGACCGCGGCGTCGGCTGCTCCCACGGACCTTCTCGACCTCGGCTTTTCCCTTGCCACCACCCGCAGCCACCTCACGCACCGCGCGGTCCTGCTGCCCCGCGAGGAGGGCGGCCTGCTAGACGGCCTGCACGCCCTGGCGGCGGATCCGGATGCGGCCGCAGCGGTGCGCGGCCGGGCCACCGAGGGGCGCACCGCCCTCCTGTTCTCCGGGCACGGCATCCAGCGGCCCGGCACGGGCCGGGAGCTGTACCTGACCTTCCCGGCCTTCGCCTCCGCGTTCGACGCCGTCTGCCGCGTACTCGACGCCCACCTGGACCAGCCCCTGCGCACGGTCCTCTTCGACTCCGAGGCCGCACTGCTCGACCGCTCGGAATACTCCCAGCTCGCGCTCTTCGCCCACCAAGTCGCCCTGTTCCGCCTGCTCGAGTCCTGCGGCGTCGCGCCCGCGGCCGTCATCGGCCACTCCGTCGGCGCGATCGCTGCCGTTCATGCCGCCGGCGTGCTCTCCCTTGCCGACGCGGCCGAACTGGCAGTGGCCCACAGCCGGTCGGCGAAGGGACTTCCCGGAAGCGGAGCCGCGGTCGTCAAGCACCTGAGCTTCCGTGAGCCGGAAGTCACAGTGGTTTCGGGCCTCACCGGACAGGCGATGAGGGAGAGCGAGTTCGCCGACCCCGACTACTGGGCCCGCCAGGCGGTCGAGACGTTCCGCTTCGAGGACGGCGTGCACTCCCTGAGCGGCCTGGGCTGCAACCGGCTGGTGGAGGTCGGCCCGTCGGACGAACTCACGGACATGGTCGCCGACTGCTTCGCCGGCCAGGCCGCACCTACGGCGATCGCGGCGCAGCGCGACCAGGAGCCGGAGACCACCATGCTGGTGACCGCGCTCGCCCGGCTGCACGCGGTCGGCGCCGACGTCGGTTGGGCTGCCGTGTTCGCAGGTCGCGGCGCCCGTCGGATCCCGCTGCCGACCTATGCCTTCCAGCGGCGCCGCTACTGGATCGACGCGCCGCAACGCACAACTGCCCGGTCGGCCGGGATCACCGACCTCGACCACCCGATCCTGGCTGCCGCTGCGGAGGTACCGGCTCCGGACGGAGTCATGTTCACCGGACGGCTCTCGCACGCCACGCTCCCCTGGCTGGCCGACTACCAGGTCGCCGGCAGGACGCTGCTGCCCGGCACCGCCCTGCTCGACGCAGTGGTGAGCGCCGCCCGCGTGACGGGCGGCGACACGGTCGAAGAGCTCGTCCACGGGGACCCTCTGGCCGTGCCGGACAACGCGGAGTTCGACCTGCGGATCTTCATCGCGGCGGCCGACGCCGACGGCAGGAGCGCCGTCACCGTGCACGCCCGCCGGGCGGACACCGAGAAGTCGGCCTGGACCCAGTGCGCCCACGGCACCATCGTCCGGCACGGCGTGGAGCCCGGCACCGAGCCGCGGCGCGGCCTCCCCGTGGAGGCCGCGCCGCTCGATATGCCGCCCCACGAGCTCTACCGTGCCCTTGCGGACCGGGAGTTGGCCTACGGACCGGCGTTCCGCGGCGTCGGCGCGATGTGGAGCTCCGGCCCGGAGGCCGTCGCCGATGTGGCCCTCCCCGGCGGGGTCCGGCCCGGCACATACGCCCTGCACCCCGCGCTCCTCGACGCCGCCCTGCACCCGCTCGCCGCCGAGGGTGCCACGGGCCCCGGCATGCTCCCGCACATCTGGCGGGACGTGCGGGTCCGGGCCGCCGCCACCGCCGCGGCCCGGGTGCGGGTCCACCTGACACCCGTGGGCCCCGACGTGGTCTCTGCCGATCTCACCGACCCCGACGGCAGGCCGCTGGCCTCGATCGGCTCTCTCGTCCTGCGGCCGATCCCGGCCGCGGACGCCGGTCCTTCCGGCGCGCAGGAGGCCGACGGCCTCTTGGTGCCGCACTGGACACCGGTTTCCGAGCCTGCCGATGCCGCAGCGGACGAGCCGTGGACAGACCTCACCAAAGCGCTCGCCGCGGCCGGAGCAGTCCCGCGAACGGTCGTGCTGCGGTGCCGGACCGACACGGACGAGACCCCGGCAGCCGTCCGGGAGACCCTGCTGGAGGTACTGAACGCGGCCCAAGGTTTCCTGGGTGACGAGCGGTTGGAGGACTCCCGGCTGGTGGTGGTCACCCGCGGCGCCATTGCCGTGGAGGACAAGCAGAACCCCGGCACCCGGCCCGCCCACCGTGCCGTGTGGGGACTGGTCCGGTCCGCGCAGGCCGAGCACCCGGGCCGGTTCATCCTGCTCGACGAGGACGGTATCGCCGCCTCCCGCGAGGCGTTCGCCGCCGCGCTGGCCACCGGCGAGAGCCAACTCGCACTGCGTGGCGGGTCCGCGTACCGGCCGGCCCTCGGCAGCGGCGCCGACGCTCCGATCCCCGGGGGCTCCTGGGATGCCGCAAGAGCGGTGCTGATCACCGGTGGCCTGGGCTGGCTCGGCCGGATCACTGCCCGGCACCTGGTGGAGCAGCACGGCGTGCGACAGCTGATCCTGATGGGGCGTGGCGCCCCCGGCCCCGACGCGGAGCGCGTCATCGCGGACCTGCGGGATCTGGGCGCCCGGGTCCGCACGGTGGCCTGTGACGCCGCCGACCGCGAGTCACTGGCCGGCGTTCTCGACGGGCTTGCCCGCGCCGGTGTCCGCATCGGCGGTGTCGTCCATGCCGCGGGTTTCCTCGAAGGCCGTCTGCTGACCGACTTGACGGCCGACGACCTCGAACGGTCGCTGCGTCCCAAGGTCGATGCGGTGTTCAATCTGCACGAGCTGACCGCCGGCCTGGGTCTGTCCGCGTTCGTCGTCTACTCCTCGGTCGCCGGCACGCTCAACTCGGCGGGGCAAGGCGCCTATGCCGCCGCGAACGCGTACCTGGAAGGCCTGATGGAGCAGCGGCACGCCGCCGGCGACCCCGGCGTGGCCATCGTATGGGGTCAGTGGGACGTGTCGGGAGGCATGGGCAGCACCCTCACGAACGCCCAGATCGACCGCATGGCCCGGGCCGGCATTCTGCTGATACCCATCGAACAGGGCCTGCGTTTCCTCGACGCGGCGGTGCACGGGAACCGGCCGGTGGCCGTGGCGGGACGCTGGGATCGCGACGCCCTGGCCGCACAGCACCGCGGCGGCACCCTCCCGCGACTCCTGGAGTCCCTCCTGCCCGCCGACGCCGGGAAGCCGGGGAGAGGGGAGTATCCGCCTTCGGCCACGCTGCCGCACGACAACGGGGACACAGCTGCCGCGGAAGGTGACGACACCGTGCTGGAGCGGCTCCTCGCCGAGGTCGCCGGAGTTCTCGGCCACGCCTCAGCCGACGCGATCGACCCGGACGTCGCCTTCGACCACGTCGGAATGGACTCGCTGGGAGCGGTGGAGCTGCGCAACCGGCTGATGGCCACCATGGGGCTGCGCCTTCCGGCCACCTTCGTCTTCGACTGGCCGACCCCCCGGCTCCTGGCCGACGTCCTCGGTCAGGAGCCGCCATCCGACGGACGGACCAGCACCGAGAACGGAAACGGAACCCAGACGCCATGACCGAGCACATCCGCACCGCCGCCCCGGCCGGACCGACGAGCGCGTCCGACCTGGTGCGAGAGATATATCTGGCGGGCCCCGACGGCCGCGAGGGTCAACTCACCACTGATCTCACGGCGTTGGAGGACGCGGTCCGCGCGGTCCTCCCGCCCGCGGTGTTCGGCTTCGTGGCCGGCGGCTCCGGAACCGGAGCCACGGGGCGCGCCAACCGGGACGCTTTCGACCAGTGGCGCCTGCTGCCTCGGGCACTCCACGGCTTCACACGGCGCGACCTGACGTTGGACCTCCTCGGCCACCGCCTCCCCGCACCAGTCCTGTTGGCACCGATCTCCGCGCAGACCGCCGTGCACCACGAGGGTGAGATCGCCACTGTCCGGGGCGCGGCCGACGTCGGGCTGCCGTTTGTGCTGTCCTCCTACTCCTCACACAGCCTCGAGGAGGTCGCCGCGGCTGCCGGGCCGGGGCCCCGCTGGTTCCAGCTGTACTGGCCCTCGGACGACGAACTGGCCGCGTCCCTGGTCCGCCGGGCCGAGGCAAGCGGCTACACGGCGCTGGTCCTCACCGTCGACAATCCCTCCGTCGGCTATCGGCCCGCGGACCTCGATCACGGCTACCTTCCGCTGATACGCGGCACCGGGCTCGCCAACTACACGAGTGATCCCGTGTTCCGGGCGGCGCTGCCGCCGAATGCCGGCCCCGAGGCGGTCGTCAGGCAATGGGCCCAGGTCAATGGCAACCCGTCGCTGACTTGGGACCGATTGAACCGGCTGCGCGAATGGACCGGGCTTCCCCTTCTCGTCAAGGGGGTCCTGCACCCCGACGACGCGCTCCTCGCAGTGGCCAACGGGGCGGACGGCGTGATCGTTTCCAATCACGGGGGACGCCAGCTGGACGGCGCGGCGGCTGCCCTCGACTGCCTGCCCGCAGTGCGCACCGCGGTCGGAAACACCTTCCCGGTGCTGATGGACTCCGGTGTCCGCACCGGCACCGACGTCGCCAAGGCTCTGGCCCTCGGCGCGGATGCCGTCCTCCTCGGCAGGCCCTATCTGTACGGACTGGCGCTCGATGGACGTCCCGGCGTGCGGCACGTCCTGCAGTGCCTGCTCGCCGAGCTCGACCTGACGCTGACGCAGATCGGCTGCGGCAGCGTCAGGTCCCTCGGCCCGGAGCTGCTCGCTCCGGCGGGACCCCTGGGCGGGTGTTGAGCGACTCCGACAAAGACCCCGGAGGCCGCCAGGCCGCCGGGGTCCTCGTGGTCACGGTGTCGTGTGCCGCCGCCTCCCCGGCTACGTGCTCATACAGAGAGTCGTCCAACAGCGGGCCGCAGCCGACAGCACGTCAGGATCGCCGGCGGTCGACGATCCGCTCCAGGTCCCGGACGACCTCGGCGGGCGACGGCTGCGCCGCCAGTTCCTCGCCGAGCCGCCCGGCGGCCTCCCGGAACGACGGCTCCTCCAGCAACCGCACCAGCTGCTCCCGCACCCGTTCCCCGTCCAGGTCCTCCGGGGCGTCGCCCCGGATCCACAGACCGGCCCCGGACCGCTCCAACCGCGGGCCGCGCTCCCCGATATCCGTCATGGCACGGCCGATCACCAGCTGCGGCACCCCATGGGCGATCGCCTCCAGGAACCCGGGCACGCCGCCATGGTGGATCACGGCCGAGCACGACGGGACGATGGCGTGCAGCGGAACGAACTCCACCATCCTGGTGTTGTCCGGCACCCGCTCCAGTTCCCGCTGGAACCGCTCGGGCAGCGTCATCACCAGCTCGATGTCCAGATCAGCCAGTGCGTCCAGCATCCCCTGCAACTGCTGCAGGGAGGACGCGGCCGTCGCCGGATCCATTGCCAGGCTGAGTCCGAAGGTGGCCAGGACGCGCCGCCTGGCCGGGTCGCGCCGGGCCCAATGAGGCACGACGGACGGCCCGTTGTAGGAGACGTAGCGCAGCGGAAGATGCGGCGACTGCGACTCCAGCCGCATCGAACCGACCATCTGCTCGATCGTGAACTGTCCGGTCACCATCTCCTCGGAGAACTCGGCACCGAACTTCTCCGCCCACTCCCCCAACCAGTCCCCCAACGGGTCCTCGCGGTCGGCGGGCGCCTGTTCCTGCCGCATCCGCAGAAAGAGCCGACGGGCCCGGTCCTCGACGGCCAACTCGGTGCGCATGCGGCCATGCGGTACTCCGACCGCCGTGGCCGCGATCGCCCCCGCATGGCTCAGCCAGTCCCAGAGCACCAGATCCGGCTGCCACCAACGGCAGTACTCCACCAGCTCCTCGACCATCGCGTCATTGGAGGCCCGGGAGGTGGCGGCCAGGAACCGGCTCCCCCACCGCAGGCGCTCCCAGGTGAGTACCTCCTCGCGGTCCTCGCATACGTCGACGAGGATGTCGTTCTGCTCGCCATGGGCTTCGACGAGCTTTTGGTACATCTCCCCCTGCTCGCGTTCGACCTTCGCGATGACAGGCTCGTCGGAGCCGACGGGTACCACCGGCAGACCCGAGGCGGTGACGGCGTCCGTCAGCTCCGGGCCGCTCGCGACGCGGACCTCGTGCCCTGCCGACTGCAGCGCCCAGGCCAGGGGCACCATGTGCTGCAGATGGGTTCGCCAGGGAAAAACTACGAACAGGACGCGCATTGCGCTTTCCTCCTTCGGAGCGAACCCATCCATGGTTCGCAGCCTGCGCCGCAACGGCCTCAATTGGTGAGCATCTCGAGTTTCGACACTGCCAGCAGGTCGTCCAGCCCCAGGAATTCCGGCCGCTCATCCGGGTCCGCCCGCAAGCCGGGATACCGGTCCAGGAGCATCCGCAAGCAGACGCTGCTCTCGAGGCGGGCGAGTGGCGCGCCGATGCAGAAGTGGATTCCACGGCCGAACCCCAGGTGCGGATTGGGATCCCGGCCTGGATCGAACTCGCCGGGCCGCTCGAATACCCGCTCGTCCCGGCTGCCGGCGCCGAGCCAGAGCCGGACGAGGCTCTTCTTCGGCACCTTGACGCCGGCCAGCTCGGTGTCTTCGGCCGTCGCGCGGACGGAGGCCGCGAGCGGACCGAGGAACCGCAGGGTTTCCTCGGCAGCCCCCGGGATGAGGCCCGGATTCGCCCGCACCCGGGCGAACTGCTCCGGGTGGGCATCCAGGCACAGCAGCATATTGGCGATCGTCGCGCTGGTGGTGAGGTGTCCTGCGACAAGGAGTTCCCTGGAGAAATTCACCACCTGGCTGTCACTCAGGCGCTCGCCGTCGACCTCCGCCTCGACCAGCTTGGTGAGCAGATCCTCGCGCGGCTTGGTGCGCCGTTCCGCCGCATGCGCGCGCAGATACTCCATCAGCTCGGGCACTTGCCCCATGGCGGCCGCAACATCCTCGTCCTCGCGCCGCGTGTCCGGGCTGTCCTTGACCGCGTCCTCCACGTTGACTTCTCCCGCGGCAGTGAGGATGGTGTCCACCCACTGCTTGAAGAGGTCCCGGTCACTGCGCGGCACGCCGAGCATGTCGGCTATCACCATCACCGGCATCGGATACGCCAGGTCCCCGACCAGTTCCAGGCGCCCCTTGCCCGCCGCCTCGTCGAGGAGTTGACCGGTGACCTCGGCGATCCGCGGTTCCAGACCGGCCACCAGTTTCGGGGTGAACGCGCGGCTGACGATCTTGCGCAGTTTTGTGTGCTTGGGCGGGTCGGCCGCGCTCAACGCGCCCTCGCTGAGGGTCTCGCCCTCGGGCGCCCCGAACAGCAGGGCCTCCACATTGGACGAGTACACCCGCGGGTCGCCGTAGACCTCCAGGATCTCGGCGTGACCGTAGACATGGACCACCCCGCTCTCATCCACCTTGACGGGCCCCTCCGGTCGGTGACCCCACATCCAGAAGAACTCCGGGTTCACTCCCCAGCGATCGGCGAGCTGTGTCATCTCCATCCCTCCTGTTTCTCGTTGTGCACGGGCGCAGGTCCTACTCGCCCATGGCGTGGCGCAGGCTCTTGGGCCGTAGATCGGTCCAGTTCACCTCTATGTGGGCAAGGCACTTCGGCCGGTCCTCCGGACCGAAGGCGATCCGCCAGCCGTCCGGAACGTGCGCGAATGACGGCCACAGGGAGTGCTGTTCCTCATCGTTCACCAGGACGTAGAACGTGCCGTTCTCGTCGTCGAAGGGGTTCGTGGTCACGCGGTCTCCTCAGTCACACAGGTAGCGGTTGACGATGGCGCAGATCTCGGCCGCGGGCTTCGGCTCGGTCAGGCCGAAGTGCGTGGCGTCGATGTCGAAGGTGTGCAGTTCGCCGTCGACGTACGGCTCCCAGGAGTCGGGCCGCGCCTCGGGGCTCTGCGTCGCGCTGAAAAACAGCACGGTGCCGCGGTAGGTGGGCTGAGCGAACTCCGCGACCATCCGGGAGTGCTCGACGATGACCGTGGCACCGTTCTCGACGATGCTCCGGCGGTCGTCGTCACCGGCGTCGCCCGGCAAGTAGTCGTCCAGGAAGTCGCGTGCCTCCGACCGGGTGAGGTGGGCCTCCGCCAGCTGCGCGAACCCGCTGCCCGGAACGGCGTCGAGGAGCACCACCAGGGACACCTCGCAGCCGCGCCGCTGGAGTTCGGCACCGACGGCGTGGGCCAGGGAGCCGCCCAGCGAATGTCCGGCCAGCTGGAACGGACCTTGCGGCTGCACGGCGAGGATCTGCTCCGCGTAGTCGGTGACCATGGCCGTGAAGCCGGCCGGCAGCGGCGCGCCGTCGAAGCCGCGCGCCTGGATGCCGTACACCGGGCGGTCCCCCACCTGGGTGGCCATCCCCAGGTAGGACCAGCACAAGCCGAATCCCGGGTGGAAGAGCCACAAGGGCGTTCCGCTCCCGCCGGTCCGCAACGGCAGCAGGGTGTCGAAGGGGCCGCCGTCGCCGGGATCCCCAAGGCCCCCGGTCAGGTGCTCCACCAGTTCGGCGACGGTCGGCGCCTGGAACACCGTGCGGATCGGGACCTCCGCGCTCAGCACCGTGCGGATCCGGCTGATGAGCCTGGTGGCGAGGAGGGAGTGGCCGCCGAGAGCGAAGAAGTCGTCGTCGACACCAACCCGTTCCACTCCGAGAACCTGCGCGAACACGCTTGCCAGCAGTTCCTCCTGGGCGTTGCGGGGAGCCCGGTAGGCGGTGTGGCTGAGGAACTCGGGCGCGGGCAGCAGCCCGCGATCGACCTTCCCGGTCACGGCCAGCGGCAGACTCTCCATGACCAGGACCGCGGAGGGCACCATGTGCTCCGGCAGCCGCTGCCCGGTGAAGGACCGCAAGGCGTCCGGGTCGGGCCGCTCCCCCTCGGCCGGCGTGACGTAGGCGACGAGGTGCCTGCCGATACCCGGCTGGTCCCGGGTGATCACTACGGCCTGCGCGACCTGCGGATGGCCGGCGAGCACCGCCTCCACCTCGCCGAGTTCGATCCGGAAACCCCGGACCTTGACCTGGTTGTCGACGCGGCCCCGGAACAGGAGGCGGCCCTCCGGCGTCCAGGCCGCCAGGTCGCCTGTGCGGTACATCCGCTCGCCCGGCCCGCCGAAGGGGCAGGCCACGAAGCGCTCGGCGGTGAGGCCGTACCGGTCCAGATATCCGCGGGCCAGCCGTTCGCCGGCCACGTACAGGTCCCCGACGACGCCAATGGGCGCCGGTCGCAGCGCCGCGTCGAGCACATACAGGCGGGTGTTGTCCATGGGGCGCCCGATCGGTACAGCCTCGCCGAGGCCGTCCGTGCCGGTGATGACATGCATGGTGGTGGCCGCGGTGGTCTCGGTCGGGCCGTACCCGTTCACGATGGTCAGGCCGTCGCATGCGCGCAGCACCCGCTCCAGGGCGGCCGGGGTCACCACGTCGCCGACCGTCCACACCTCACGGGCGCCGCGAAACGCCTCGGGCGCCTCGTCGGCGAAGGCCATGAACTGGCCCGCCGGCATGATGAGTCCGGTGACACCCTGTTCGGCGATCATCCGCGTGAGTGCCGCCGGATCCAGTCGGCCGTCCGGAAGGATGACGACCGCGCCGCCGCGAAGCAGGCCGGCCCACAGCTCGTAGGTGAAGGTGTCGAAGGCCTGTGTGTGGTGCATGAGAACGCGCTCCAGGCGGCTCTCGTCGTAGCCCCGGTCCGCCGACAGGACCGCCAGCGCCCGGTGGGAGATGCCCACCGCCTTGGGCCGGCCCGTGGAGCCGGAGGTGTACACCACGTAGCAGAGCTGCTCCGGATGCCCGTCCGAGCCCGCTCCGAGCGGCTGCGCCGGGGCCGCCGCGATCTCCCGGGCGGCCTCGGGTCCGTCGATGACCAGGTGCGGGCAGTCGCTCTCGGGCAGTTCGGCCGAGGTCCGCGTATCGGTCACCAGGAGAGCGGGTTTTGCGTCGCTCAGCATGAAGGCGATCCGCTCGGCCGGATAGGCCGGGTCGAGGGGAAGATACACGCCGCCCGCCTTCGCGATGGCCAGCACGGCGACGATGTACTCCGGCGAGCGCGGGAGGGCGAGCCCGACCGGCGACTCCTGGCCCACACCGCTCTTCGCCAGCACCCGCGCGAGCCGGTTGGCTCGCTCGTCGAGCTCCCGGTAGGTGAGGGTGGTGTCACCGCACAGCACGGCGTCCGCGTCGGGACGGTGGGCGGCCCGCTGCTCGAACAGTGCGGCCACGGTGGCCCAGGGGACCTCGGCGGCGGTGTCGTTGAACCCGGTCACCACGAGCTCGCGCTCGTCCGATGCCATGGGATCGATGCCGCTCACCGGAGTGCCGGGGTCCGCCGCGATGGCACCGAGGATCCGGGTCAGGCGGTGCGCGAGGCGCTCTACGGTCTCGGTGTCGAAGGCGTGGTCACGGTGGCCCAGCATCAGCTGGAGATCCGGGTCGGCGGTGGCGAACAGGGCGAGCGGGTAGTGCACCGCCGCTTCCCAGTCCATGCCGGTGATCGCGATGCCGGCTGCGCTCAACGTCTCGTCGAGGTCGTCCCCGCCGGCCGGGTAGGACTCGAAGACCACCACCGAGTCGAAGAGCACGGGGAGATCGACGGCCCGGTGGATCTCGGCGAGGCCGAGGAAATGGTGGTCCATCAGCGCGGCCTGCCGCTCCTGGAGATCGAGCAGCAGCTCGGCCGCGCTCTGTTCGGCCGCCGTCCGCACCCTGACCGGGAGGGTGTTGATGAACAGGCCCACCATCTCGTCCATGCCCGCCACCTGCGGCGGCCGCCCCGAGACCGTGGCGCCGAACACCACGTCCTGGCGGCCCGTGTGGCTCGCGATGAGTAGTGCCCAGGCGCCCTGCACCAGGGTGTTGAGCGTGATGCCGAGTTCGGCCGCGCGCTGCGACAGACGGCGCGCCGTGCCGCGGTCCAGCTCGACCGGCGTCCTGCGGTGTCCGCCTCCCTCCTGCTGCTGGCTGCGGGGAGCCACCAGCGTCGGCTCGTCCAGCCCGTCCAGCTCGGTCCGCCACGCCTGTGCCGCACCCTCCTTGTCCTGCTGCGACAGCCAGTCGAGGAAGTCGCGGTACGGGCGCACCCGGTTCAGTCGTCCGGCGTCCCCGAGGGTGGCGTACAGGTGCAGCAGGCTCTGCAGCACGAGCGGCGACGACCAGCCGTCGTACACGATGTGATGGACGGTCATCACCAGCTCGTGGTGCTCGGCCGATCGCTGTACGAGGGTCAGGCGCAGCAGCGGCGGGGCGGCCGGGTCGAAGGGCGTGGCCCGGTCCCGGTCGCGCAGCTCCCGCAGTCTCTCCTCCTGCTCCCGCTCGGGCAGGCCGCTCCAGTCCATGGCCTGCCAGGGCAGCTCGACACGGTCGAGGAGCACCTGTACGGGTTCGCCGGCGGCGGTGGCCACGAATGCGGTGCGCAGGCTGTCGTAGCGGTCGAGCAGGGCCTGGCCGGCCACCCTCATCCGCTCCGGGTCCACCCGTCCGGTCAGATGGAAGACCAGCTGCACCTGGTAGGCGTCGAACTCGGCGCCCTCCAGCTGACTCTGGAACAGCAGACCGGACTGCAGCGAGGTCAACGGCCATACGTCGACCATGTCCGGGTAGCGCTCCTCCCAGACCTCCAGGTCCCGCTGGCGCACCCGGACCAGCGGCACGTCCGACGGCGTCAGGCCGCCCGCCCCCGGAGCGGTGGCGTGCCGGGCCAGGCCCTCCAGGGCCGTGCGCCACAGGTCGGCGAGCTCCCGCACCTCCTCCCGGGTCAGCAGCCCGGTGGGGAAGGCGAAGTCGGCGGTCAGCTGCGGGCCCTGCGCGGTCTCGGCGGCGAAGGCGGTGATGTCCACGGCGGCCAGAGCCGGTGCGCTCGGTGCGGGAGCGAGGTCGTCCAGGTCGCCGGACATCGTCCAGCCCGCGGCGCTGTCCTCCTGCGCGGACGCGACCGAGCCGAGCCGGCCGAGGTAGTTGAAGGCGACCTGACCGTCGCGGTACGCCTTGAGGATCTCGGCGGTCTTCGGGTTGAGGTGGCGCAGCAGGCCGTAGCCGATGCCCTTGTCCGGGATCGCGTGGAGCTGCTCCTTGACCGCCTTCACGGCGTATCCGGCGGTGCGGCCGCCCGCGACGGCGTCCTCCAGGTCGATGCCGCCGACGTCGAGCCGGACGGGATAGACGCTGGTGAACCAGCCGATGGTGCGGGTGAGGTCGGCGCCGGGTACCGCCGCCTCCTCGCGGCCGTGTCCTTCGAGGCGGATCAGCGCCGAGCGTTCGTCGATGCCCCGTGCCCGGTACCACCCGGCCAGGGCCAGTGCGAGCGCGGTGAGCAGGCCGTCGTCGGCACCGCTGTGGAAGGCGGCGGGCAGTGCGGTCAGCAGCGCCTCGGTGGTCTGTTGGTCCAGCGTGACCCGCACCGTGTCCACGGTCGCGCGCACATCGACGGCCGGGTCGAGCGCCCGGGAACCGAGCAGCGGCTCGGGCCGGTCCAGCACGCCCCGCCAGTGGTCGAGTTCGGCGACCCGCTCAGGTGCCTCGGCCGCCTGCACCAGACCGTACGACCAGCTGCGCATCGTGGTGGGCACCGCCGGCAGCTGCGGCGGGCGGCCCTGTCGCACGGCGTCCCAGACCTGAGCGAGGTCGGACAGCAGGATGTGCCAGGAGACACCGTCGGTCACCAGGTGGTGCAGGACAACGATCAGCTGCCCGGGCGTGTCCGGGCCCGCGTCGCACCAGATGAAGCGGGCCATCCGGCCTGCCTCCGCGTCCAGTTCACCGGCGGCGGCGGTGACCTCGGCCCGCGTCTCCTGCCGCCAGGCGGGGTCGGACCAGTCGCCGGCGCAGGGCCTGCGGCGGATGAGCGACGCCGCGTCGAGAGTGCCGGGCGCGGCCGCGTCGAGGCCCTCCTCCCCGCCGTGGACCCGGAGGCGGGAGCGCAGCATGTCGTGATGATCGACGACCACGGCAAGCGTCGTGACCAGTGCGGTCTCGTCGATGCCCGTCGGCAGCTCCACCACCGTCGACATGGTGAATCCATCGTGGTGTCCGACGTGTTCACGTATCTGCCGCATCACGGGGAGCAGCGGCATCCAGCCGAGTCCGCCTCCGGCGGGCTCCCGGCGGTCCGTGCGGGGCTGCCCGCCGGCCTTGGCGGCCTCGGCGAGGGCAGCCACGGTCCGGTGCTTGAACATCAGCCGCGGCGTGATCGCCACGCCACGCTCGCGGGCCCGCGAGACGACCTGGATGGAGCGGATGCTGTCGCCCCCGACCGCGAAGAAGTCGTCGTCGATGCCGACCCGGTCGTGCCCCAGGACCTCGGCAAAGATCGCGGCGAGCTTTGTCTCCGCCTCGGTCCCGGGAGCCCGGTAGCTGCTCTCCGCCGTGGTCGGCGGCGCGGGCAGGGCGGCCTTGTCGAGCTTGCCGTTGGCGGTCAACGGCAGGCTGTCGAGCGGCAGGAACACGGCGGGCACCATGAACTCCGGCAGCCTGTCGGACAGGAAGGCGCGCAGCTCGTCGGCGTCCGGACCGGGGCTCCCCGCCGGGACGGGGACCGCGTACCCCACCAGGCGCTGCCGGCCGTCCTTGCCCCGATGGGCCGTCACCACAGCCTGTCCGACGCCCGGGTGCTGTTCCATGGCCGCGGTGATCTCGCCGGGTTCGATGCGCAGGCCGTTGATCTTGACCTGGTCGTCACTGCGGCCGAGGTAGTCGAGCTGCCCGTCCGCGCCCTGGCGCACGATGTCCCCGGTCCGGTACATGCGGGTGCCGGCGGGTCCGAACGGGTCGGAGACGAAGCGCTCGGCGGTGAGATCGGGGCGGTTCAGGTAGCCGCGGGCCAGGCTGGGCCCCGCGATGTACAGCTCGCCGGGGACGCCCGGTTCGACGGGGACGAGCCGCTCGTCGAGCACCCGCAACCGGTTTCCGTCCACCGCGGTGCCAATGGGTGTGTGGCCGGTGCTGAGCGGGGCGCTGACCGTGCCGCACACGGTGGTCTCGGCGGGACCGTAGGCGTTCACAAAACGGCGTCCCGGCGCCCAGGCGGCGGCCAGCGCCGGTGAGCACGCCTCGCCGCCGACGGTGACGGTCCGCAGCCCGGTCAGGGTGCGCGGCGCGTCGGCCGGGAGCGCGGCGAGCACGCTGGGCGGCAGCATGACGTGGGTGATGTCGAGGCAGGCCAGGTTGCGGGCCAGGTCGTCGCCGACGAGGCGCTGTTCACGCGGGACCACCAGGGTGGCGCCGGTCGTGAGGGTCTGTATGTACTCCCAGAGGGCGGCGTCGAAGCTGGGCGCCGCGACCTGGATGACGCGGGAGTCCGGGGTGACCGCGAGGCGGTCCTGTGTGGTGCGGCTGAGGGCCGCGATACCGGCGTGGGTGACGACGACGCCCTTGGGCCGTCCGGTCGAGCCGGAGGTGAAGATGAGGTACGCGGGATGCGCGGGGGTCAGGGCGACGTCCGGGTCCGTGGCCGGGCCGTCCTGCCAGGCCTTCGCCACTTCGGGGGCATCGACGGCCACGACTTCGGTGCCCGGGCTCGCCGGCAGCCGCTCCGCGATGCCCGCCGTGGCCAGCAGGACGGCGGGGGCGGCGGCGTCGAGCATGAACCGGATGCGATCGGACGGATAGTCGGGATCGACCGGCAGATACGCCGCACCCGTCTTGAAGATGCCCAGAACCACGGCGACCTGGTCGGCGCCGCGCGGCATGGCGACGCCGACCGACTGCTCGGGGCCGACGCCCCGCGCGATCAGCCAGTGCGCGGCCCGGTTGGCCCGCTCGTTCAGTTCCCGGTACGACCATGCCCCACCGCCGAACTCCACGGCCGGTGCCTGCGGGGCCCGCAGCAGCTGTTCGCGGAACAGGTCCGGGAAGGTGGCCGCTGCCACTTCCGGCCCGGTCCGCTGCTCGGCCGCGAGCAGGGTACCGCGCTCCTCAGCGGTGGGCTCACCCGCGCCGATGTGCTGGGTGGGGTCCAGGACGGCGGCGGCGAGCAGCCATTCCCAGTGGCCGATCACCCTCTCGATCGTCGAGGCGTCGAAGAGCTCCGTGGAGTACTCAACGGCGATGTGGATGCCGGCCGGCGTGGTGCGGTCGTGGAACTTCTCGGTCAGGCTGAATGTCACGTCGTAGCGGGACGTGCCGGTGCCCGTGCCCTCGCTCGTGACCCGCACACCGGGCAGTTCGAAGTCCGCGTCCTCGGTGTTCTGCAGGATCAGGGCGACCTGGAAGAGCGGGTTGACCGATGCCGAGCGCTGCGGGTTGAGCTTCTCCACCAGGGCCTCGAAGGGGATGTCCTGGTGGGTGTACGCGGCCAGGCTCGTCCGGCGCGTCTGGTCGAGCAGTTCCGCGAAGGTCGGGTCGCCCGAGGTGTCGATGCGCATGACCTGCACGTTGACAAAGAGGCCGATCAGGTCGTTCAGATTCTGGTCGATCCGGCCCGCGATGCCGCTGCCGAGCGCGATGTCGGTGCCCGCGCCGAGGCGGGTGAACAGGGCGGCCATGGTCGCCTGGAGCACCATGAAGGGGGTGGTTCCGGTGGCGCGGGCGAGCGAGGCGATGCCCTCGTGGAGCGTGGCGTCCAGGGTGAACTCGAGCAGATCGCCGCTGCGGTCGAGCTCCGCGGGGCGCGGCCGGTCCGTCGGGAAGGTAACCGTTTCGGGCAGCCCAGCCAACTGCCGGGACCAGTAGAGGCACTGTCGGCTGAACAGACTGTCCGGGTCGTCGTCGCCTCCCAGGAGCTCCCGCTGCCACAGGGCGTAGTGCGCGTACTGCAGCGGCAGCGGTGTCCACCGGGGGGCCTCGCCCCGGGTGCGGGCCTCGTAGGCGGTGGTCAGGTCCTTGGCGAGGGGTGTCGCGGACCAGCCGTCGGCCGCGATGTGGTGGATCACGAGGACCAAGGCGAACTCGTCCGGGCCGGTGCCGAACAGCGCGGCCTTGACCGGGATCTCGGCGGCGATGTCGAAGGGGTGGCGGGCGACCGCGGCGATGGCCCCGGGCAGATCGTCCGCGTCGGCGACCGGGCGCACGGGCAGGGCGATGCGGGCCTCCTCCGGCCCGAGGATGTGCTGGTAGGGCCGCCCATCGACCTCGCGGTAGACGGTGCGCAGGATCTCGTGCCTGGTCACGAGGTCATTGACCGTCTCCTCCAGGGCCCGCACGTTCAGATCCCCGTAGAGCCGCAGGACGATCGGCATGTTGTAGGTCGCCGCGCGGCCCTCGAACTTGTGCAGGAACCAAAGCCGTTGCTGGGAGAAGGACAGCGGGAGCCGCTCGGGCACCTGTGCGGGAGGGGCCAGCGGTGCGCGGGCCGCACCGGCCCGGTCCAGATGCGGGACGAGCTCGGCCACGGTCGGAGCGGTGAAGAGGGTACGCAGCTCCACTTCGGTGCGCAGCACTGACCGGATGCGGTTGACGAGCTTGATGGCCATGATCGAGTGGCCGCCGAGAGCGAAGAAGTCGTCGTCGACACCCACCCGGTCGACATGCAGGACCTCGGCGAACAGCTCGCACAGCAGCTCCTCCTGAGGAGTGCGCGGCTCACCGCCCACGGCCGCCGCGGCGAAGTGCGGTGCGGGCAGCGCCTGCCGGTCCAGCTTGCCGTTGACCGTCAGCGGAACCGAGTCGAGGGGGACGACGGCGGTGGGCACCAGGTGTGCGGGCAGCCGCTCGCGCAGATGGCCGCGCAGGGTGCCGGCCAGGTCCGTGTCGTCGGCGCGCGGGGCGGCGGGCACGACATAGGCGACGAGCTGCTGGTCCCCCTCCTCGGCCGTGCGGGCGATGACCACGGCCTGCGCGACATCCGGGTGGGTGGCCAACGCGCGCTCGATCTCGGCGGGTTCGACGCGGACACCACGGATCTTGACCTGGTTGTCGTCGCGGCCGACGTACTCGAGCTGTCCGTCGGCCGTCCAGCGGGCCAGGTCTCCGGTGCGGTACATCCGCGCGCCCGCGGGGCCGTGGAGGTCGGCGACGAAGCGCTCGGCGGTCAGGGCGGCCCGGCCGAGGTAGCCGCGCGCGATGTCCCCGGCGACGTACAACTCGCCCGTCACGCCGGGCGGTACGGGCGCGAGACCGGGCCCGAGGACGTAGGTGCGGAGGTTGCCGATCGGCGTCCCGATCGGGACGCTGCCGGTGTCCGCCCCGGGCTGCTGTGCCGGGACGGTGAACGTCGTGGCGTAGAACGACTCGGTCTGCCCGTAGGCGTTGACGATGCGTACCCCGGGGCGTTCCTGCCGGATGCGGTCGACCAGCCCGGTCGGCAGCTTCTCCCCTGCGAAGACCAGCGTCGCCCGGTCCGGGAGGGCGGGTATCCGGCCGCCCAGCGCGGCGAAGACCGACGGCACCGTGCTGATCACGTTCGCCGTCATCGTCTCGCGCTCGGCGAGCACGAGGGCGTCGCCGGCGACCTCGACACGGCCGCCGTGGACCAGCGTGGTAACGGTCTCGAAGACGGACACGTCGAAGTTGACCGAGGCGCCCGCGAGCATATGGGTGTCCGCGTCCACCCCCACCCGCTCGGCGAGCCGCGTGACCCCGTTGACGACGTTGCCGTGGCTGACCACCACTCCCTTGGGCAGGCCCGTGGAGCCGGAGGTGAACATCACATAGGCGGCGTGCTGCGGCCGCAGTCCCCTCGCCCGCCCCGCGACCGGGCCGGCGACGAGATCGACGTCGTCGAGAAGCAGGGTCGGGACGTCGGTGCCCGGCAGCCCGTTGACGGTGCCGGCCTCGGTGAGCAGCAGTTGGGGCCGGGCGACGCTCAGCATGTGGTCCACCCGGGACCTGGGGTTCTCCGGGTCGATGGGCAGATACGCGCCGCCGGCCTTCCAGACGCCGAGCATGGCGGTGACGAGGTCGGCCGAGCGAGGCATCGCCAGGCCGACGACGGTCTCCGGTCCGACACCGCGTGCGGCCAGCGCGCTCGCGAGACGGTCGGCGCGGGCGTTCAGCTCCGCATAGGTCAGCGTGACGTCGCCGCAGCTCACCGCGGGCCGGTCCGGTGTCGTCGCGGCCTGTCGCTCGTACAGGTCGGGGATGGTCGCATCGGGAGTCTCGGCGGCGGTCCGGTTGACGTCCACGAGGATGCGGTCGCGCTCGGCGGGCTCCAGCATGTCCACGCTGCTGAACGGCAGCTCCGGGTCCTCGGCCAGCCGGACGAGGACGCGCCCCAGGCGCCGGGCGATGACAGCGGCCTGCTCCGGGGCCACGAGGTGGTGCTGGTACTGGAGGGCGATGGCCAGACGCGGCTCGGCGGACGCCATCACCACGAGCGGGTAGTGGGTGCTGCTGAGCGGGCTCAGCCCGGTCACCCGGATCCCGGCAGCCGCGCAGGCGTCGTCCAGTGCCGCGCTGTCGATGGGGTACGACTCGTAGACCACCAGGGTGTCGAAGAGCGTGCGCACGCCGGTGAGCTGGTGCATTTCCAGGAGGCCGAAGTGGTGGTGGTCCAGGAGCGCGCTCTGCCGTTCCTGGAGTCCGGTCAGGAGGGTGCGCAGGGAGTCGCCGGGGGCACAGTCCATGCGGACGGCAAGGGTGTTGATGAATGTGCCGACCATCTCGGAGACACCCTCGACCTGCGGCGGACGACCCGAGACCGTGGCGCCGAAGGTCACGTCCCGCTGTCCGGTCAGGCCGGACAGGAGCATGCCCCAGGCGCCCTGGACCAACGTGTTGAGGGTCAGGCCCAGCTCACCGGCGCGGCGGGCGAGCCGGTCGGACTGCTCCGGGGTGAGCGGCACGTCCAGCTGGCCGACCCCGACGGATTCGCCCTTCCCGGCGGGAGCGTCGGGTACGAGCAGCGTGGGCTCGTCAACGCCCGCCAGCTCCCGCTCCCAGGCTCGGGCTGTCGCCGTACGGTCCTGGTGGGAGAGCCATGTCAGGAAGTCGCGGTAGGCGGGCGCCCTGCCCAGCTCGACGTCGTCGCCGTTCGAACGGTACAGACGCAGCAGGTCCAGCATCAGGAGGGGGACTGACCAGCCGTCGAACAGGACGTGGTGGGCGGTGAGGACCAGGTCCCAGCGGTCGGCTGCCAGCTTGACGAGCGAGAACCGCATCAGCGGCGCCCGGGCCGGGTCGAAGTGGGTGCTGTGCTCCGCGGCGAGGAAGCGTCTGCGCTGCTCCTCCTGTCGCGGCTCGGGCAGGGAGGCCAGGTCCAGCTCCTGCCAGGGCAGTTCGACTCCGTTCTGGACGATCTGGACCCGGTCGCCGGCTCTGTCGGTGACAAACGCCGTCCGCAGGTTGGGATAGCGGTCGAGCAACGCCTGTCCGGCCGCCCGCATCCTTTGCGGTTCGACCTCGCCCGTCAGGTGGAAGGCGAACTGCATCTGGTAGACGTCGACGGCCGTGCCGGCGAGTTCCGCGTGGAAGAGCAGCCCGTCCTGCATCGCGGTCACGGGCCATACGTCGGCCATGCCCCGGTACTGCTCCTGCCAGCGGTCCAGCTCGGCCTGGCCCACTGTGACCAGGGGGACGTCCGAAGGCGTGAGGCCGCCGGCATCCGGCTGCCCGGCATACCGGGCCACGCCGGTCAGGGCGGTCCGCCACAGATCGGCGAGCTCCCGCACGTCCGCCTCGGCGAGCAGCCCGGACGGGTAGTCCAGGCTCGCCTCCAGCCGCGGGCCCTGCTCGGTGTCGACGACATGCGCGTTGACGGCCAGGGAGGCGAGGGCGGACATGTCCTCGTCCAGCGCGGGCGTCAGCGTGACGGTGTCCTCGACCTGGGTGAAGCCCAGACCGCGCAGGTCCTGGGGCATGTTGGCCGAACCGGTGTACCGGCCCAGGTAGTTGAAGACGATCTGCCCGCATCCGTACTGCTCCAGGACCGCGCCGGTCTCGGCGTTCAGGTAGCGCAGCATGCCGTAGCCGATGCCCTTGTCCGGGACGGCGAGCAGCTGCTCCTTGACGGCCTTGAGCGCGGCGCCCGTCGCCGCGCCGCCGGTGAGCGCCTCGTCCAGGTCGACCCCGGACACGTCGAGGCGGACGGGGTACATGCTGGTGAACCACCCCATGGTGCGGGAGAGGTCGGCGCCGGGCACGATGTGCTCCTCGCGCCCGTGGCCCTCCAGGCGGACCAGTGTCGAGGGCTCGTCGAGGCCGCGCCGCCTGCGCCAGACGGCGACGGCGAGGGCCAGCCCTGTCAGCAGGCCGTCGTTGACGCCGCCGCGGTAGGCGGCGGGCACGCTGGTCAGCAGGGCCTGGGTGATCTCGATCGGCAGGTCCAGCCGGACTCGCTCAACCGTGGCGATGGTGTCGACGGCCGGGTCGAACGGCCTGGCGCCGAGACTCGGGTCGGGCCCGGAGACCGTCCGGCGCCACAGTCCGAGTTCCGCCGCCCGCTCTCCGGTCGCGGCCTCGGCGAGCGCATGCGTCCAGCGGCGGACCGAGGTGGCGGTCGCGGGCAGCTGCGGGGTGCCGCCGTCGCGGATCTGCCGCCAGGCCGTGGCGAGGTCGGGCAGCAGGATGCGCCAGGACACGCCGTCCACCACGAGGTGGTGCAGCAGGATGGTGAGGCGTCCCGGGGTCCCGGTGCCCGCGTCGAACCACACGAACTGCGCCATCACCCCGTTCGCGGAGTCCAGCCGGCCCGCCGCAGCGTCGAGTTCGCTCCGGGCCCGCTGCCGCCAGGCGTCGTCCCATGTGCCGTCGCTCGCCACCCTGTGGACGAGCGGCTGCACGTCGGTGGTACCGGGCGCGGCCACCTCCAGCCCCGCCTCCCCGCCGGCGGCCCGCCGGGAGCGCAGGATGTCGTGCCGGTCGAAGGCCGCCGACAGCGTGCGCACCAAGCCGCCCCGGTCCATCCCCGTCGGGAGGTCCACCGTCATCGTCATGGTGAACCGGTCGGGGTTCCCGCCCAGTTCCTCCAGGTAGTGGCCGACGGGCGGCAGGGGCACGAAGCCCACGCCGCCGCCCGGCAGCTCCTCCAGTCCGGGCTCGGTCCGGCCCCCACTCGCGGCGACGCGGGCGAGTTCCGCCACGGTGCGGCACTCGAAGATCTGCCGGGGAGTGACCTCGACGCCCTGGGCCCTGGCCCGCGCGACGACCTGGATGGACCGGATGCTGTCGCCGCCGAGCGCGAAGAAGTCGTCGTCCACGCCGACCCGGTCCACGCCGACCACATCGGCGTAGACACGGGCGAGTACCTCCTCACCCGGCGTGCCGGGGGCGCGATAGGCCGAGCCTGTGAACTCCGGTTCCGGCAGCGCCTTGCGGTCCAGCTTGCCGTTGGGGGCCAGCGGCAGCCGGTCCAGCATGACGAAGACCGACGGCACCATGAACTCGGGAAGCCTGGCCGACACGAACGTGCGCAGGTCGCGGGGTGAGACGGTGGCCGTGAGGTCGATGTCGAGGTCTCCCAGGCTCTCCACCGCCGACTGCCCCGGCTCCCGCCCGGCGGTTGGCACCACATAGCCCACCAGGTGGTCGCGGCCCTCGTGCCGGCATGTGGTCACCAGGGCCTGCGCCACCGCAGGGTGGGCGGTCAGCGCGGACTCCACCTCGCCCGGCTCGATACGGAAGCCGCGCACCTTGACCTGCTCGTCGTCACGGCCGACGCATTCCAGTTGGCCGTCGGCCCCCCAGCGGGCGAGATCACCGGTGCGGTACATGCGCGCGCCGGCCGGGCCGAAGGGATCGGCGACGAACCGTTCGGCGGTCAGCCGGGCCCTGCCGAGGTAGCCACGCGCCACGTTCCCCGCCACGTACAGCTCACCGATGACGCCGGGGGCGAGCGGCTGGAGGCCGGGGCCGAGAACATACGCGCCCATGTTGGCGAGCGGGACGCCGATGGGTGCCGTGGCCGCCGTCGCCGGCCACGCCTCGCCGGCGGTGAAGGCGGTGGCGTAGAACGACTCCGTCTGCCCGTAGGCGTTGATCACCCGCACGCCCGGGATGGCGGCCTGGACCCGCTTCACCAGCGCGGTGGGGAGGGCCTCGCCGGCGAACACCACGGTCTCGGCCCGGATCATCCCCCCTGCCTGGTCGAGGAGTTCGGTGAAGACCGAGGGGACCGTGCTGATGACGCCGCCGGTCCAGCCGCCCCGCTCGCCGATGACAAGGACGTCGCGGACCACCTCGAGGACGCCGCCGTGCGACAGGGTGGTGACGGTCTCGAAGACGGACACGTCGAAGTTGACGGACGTACCGGCGAGAACGCGCGTGCCCGCGCCGATACCGGTGATGTCGGCGAGCCGCAGCACGCCGTTGACGACATCCCGATGGGTGATGACCACGCCCTTCGGCGTGCCGGTCGAACCCGAGGTGTACATCACGTATGCGGCGTGTGCGGGCAGGCCGGCGGCCGGTTCCGCCGCCGGGCCGGCCGCGTCGAAGTCCACGTCGTCGACGCACAGGCGGGGGATGTCCACCGCCGGGAGCACCTTCGCGTTGGCGGTGTCGGTCAGCACCAGGTCCGGGCCCGCGTCGGACAGGATGTGGCCCAGCCGCGCACCGGGGTACCGGGGGTCGATCGGCAGGTAGGCGGCACCGGACTTCCAGATCGCGAGCATGCTCACGATCAGCGAGGCCGAGCGCGGCAGCGCCAGGCCCACCAGGCGCTCCGGTCCGACTCCGCGGGCGGTCAGCTCCCGTGCCAGGCGCTCGGCCCGCGCATCCAGCTCGGCGAAGCTCAGCTCTTCCGCGCCGTCGACCACGGCCGTCGCGTCCGGGGTAGCCGCCACCTGACGCTCAATCAGTCCAGCGGCGGTCAGCTCGGGGGTGTCGGCGGCCGCGCCCTCGAAGGCACGCAGCGCCCACTCCCGTTCGCCCTCGGTCAGTACGTCCGTCAGCGCGACGGCGCGGGACGGCGCGTCGAGCAGGTCACCGACCAGGCGCACCAGGCGATCCACGAAACCCTGCGCCGTGGCCCGGTCGAAGTGGTCTGTCGCGTACTCGAGATAGATGGACAGGCCCGGTGTGTCGGGCTCGTTGAAGAAACTGAACTCCAGGTCGAACTTGGCCATCGATGTCCACAGCGGAGCGATGCGCGCCTGCACGCCACCCGGCAGGCCGAACTCCACGCGGGCACCGGTCGACCAGGTGAACATCACCTGGAACAGCGGGTGGTAGGCGCTGGAGCGCTCCGGGTTGAGGGCCTCCACCACGCGCTCGAACGGCGCGTCCTGGTTGTCGTACGCCGTCAGTGCCTTGTGCCGCACCTGCGCGAGGAGTTGGTCGAAGGTCGGCCGGCCCGACAGATCGGTGCGCAGCACCCAGGTGTTGGCGAAGAAGCCCACCAGGTCGGCCAGTTCCGGGTCCTGGCGGCCGGCGACGGTGGAACCGAGCGCGATGTCCTCACCCGCGCCCAGCTGGTGCAGCAGTACCGCAAGGGCCGTCTGGAACACCATCGGCACAGATGACCCGGTGCGCTTGGCGGCCGCCTCCGCCCTGGCCAGCAACTCCTCGTCAACGGTGCCTTCGACGACATCGCCGCGGCGGCTCGGCAGCGGGCCGCGCGGTCGGTCCATGGGCAGCCGCGTCGGCTGCGCCAGACCCGCCAGCGCGTCGCGCCAGTAGTCGAGTTGGGTGGCGATGAGGCTGTCCGGGTCGTTCTCGTCACCGAGCAGTTCGCGCTGCCAGAGCGTGTAGTCGGCGTACTGGACGGCGAGTTCGGGCCAGTCCGGGGTACCGCCCTCGATGCGTGCGGTGTAGGCGGCGCTCAGGTCCCGGACGAGCGGGGCGATGGACTCGCCGTCGCAGGCCATGTGGTGGATCAGCAACAGCAGCTGATGTTCCTCGGCGCCCGTGCGGAAGAGAACGGCGCGTACCGGGATCTCCTCGAACGGTGTGATCGTGGCCGCGGAGGCCTCGCGCACCGCCATGTCCAACGCGTCCGGAGCGACCTCGACCAGCGCGATGTCCAGCCGCACTTCCTCGGCCGGCACCACCTGCTGGGCAGGGACGCCTTCGGCGCTCTCCACGATCAGGGTCCGCAGACTCTCGTGGCGGGCCACCACATCGCGCACCGCAGCGGTGAGCGCCGCGGTGTCGACCTTCCCCGTGAGCCGGATGAGGAACGGCACGGTGTATATCGCCGACGGCCCCTCGATCCTGTCGATGAACCACAGGCGCCGCTGTGCGAAAGACAAGGGAATCATCACTCAGCACTCCTGTTTACGTTGCCCACGGACTGATCGACTCATCGCTGATTGCGCATGCAAATATCTTCTGCGGCCGCTCGGATTCCCGTTCAGGCCAGGATGACCGAGCGGCGGCCGGCTCATGACTGCATCAACAGCGGCTCAGAGAAGGGTTCGAGGTTGCGTCTTTACCATCCGCAGGCCTCGTTCGACCCGACCTCTTCGGAAAAATCTTCGGCACTCACCCGCTCGCCCGCAATTGATCTCCCGGGCAATGGAACACACATTAGGTAACCATGTCGACCTAATAACGTGTCAACCATGGTTGGACCGGCCGCTGGGCAACGAAGGTGTCCCGCCAACAGGACACCGCAGACCGGTTTCCGTTGACTCACCGCCCGGGGATGTGAGGTATGTTCAGGCACATCCCCAGCGCATTCTGCCGCACCGCCTTCCACCAATCTTTATACTCCTTTCACCGTTTCAAGAAATAGGAGTTCACAGCATGCGGCTTGAGATCTTAGGACCGGTCCGTGTCGCTAACGGAAATACCATCAAGGCTATAGGGGCGCAGAAGGTAGAGATTCTGCTGGCGACTCTCGCCATCCGCTCCGGTCAGGTGGTCAGCGTCGACCAGCTCATCACCGAGATCTGGGGCGACGAACCGCCGCGCAGCGCGATAGGGAGCCTGTACGTGTATGTCTCCCAGGTCCGCAAACTTCTGCGCGAGCCCGGATCGACGGCGAGCCCCGTTGTCACCAGTCCCTCCGGATACATGCTGACGCTGGGCCCGGGCGAATTCGACCTCCACGACCTCACCCGCCTGGTGAAGGAAGGCCGGGTCCAGCTCAGGAACGGTGAGCACGAGGGCGCGGTCCGCAGTTTCGAGGAGGCGCTCGCGCTGTGCCGGGGACCGCTGCCCACCGCGGCACGCGGCCCGATCCTGCGGGGGTTCCAGGCCTGGTTCGACGAGATCCAACTGGAGTGCCGGGAGGGCCAGATGGAGGCGCACATGGCCCTCGGGCACCACCGTGAGCTCGTCAGCGACCTCTACCTCCTCAGTACCGAGCACCCGCTGCGGGAGGTGTTCCACCGGCAACTCATGCTGGCGCTCCATCGAAGCGACTGCCGGGGCGACGCCCTGCTGGCTTACCACCAGGCCTGGCGGACTCTGCGGGAACAGCTGGGCGTCGAACCCGGGCCGGCGCTGAAGGACATCCAGCGTTCGATCCTGATGGACAACGGCCGCTGACCGCCTCCGGACGGCCGTGCCGGCCAAGGGATGCCCCGTAGCACCTGGTCGTGGGCGAGGTAATTCCTGCTACGGCTGGTGTGCTCACGGTGTCGGAGCCGTCCCGGACGCCGGTCGCGGCGTGCCGGCGCACCAACTTGACGCTGCGCCGGCTCGCGCCGCTCTTCGCCATCGTGGCCGGCGCCCACCCCGGCACCGGCCCGGCAATGCCGCACCGCCACGCGATGCCCGGCATCGCACGCCGGCACAACGTCGCCCTCACGGGCTGAGCTGCCGGCATGTCCGACGGGCACCCGCGTCACCAACCCAGCGAAGACCGTTTACGGGACGCACTCAGCGCGAGCCGGAGCGGTCCACGATCCGCTCCAGGTCCCGGACGACCTCGGCGGGCGACGGCTGCGCCGCCAGTTCCTCGCCGAGCCGCCCGGCGGCCTCCCGGAACGACGGCTCCTCCAGCAGCCGCACCAGCCGCTCCCGTACCCGCTCCCCGTCCAGGTCCTCCGGGGCGTCCCCCCGGATCCACAGGCCGGCCCCGGACCGCACCAGCCGCGGACCACGCTCCCCCATGTCGGGACAGGCGCTGCCGAGTGCCAGCTGTGGCACCCCATGGGCGATCGCCTCCAGGAACCCGGGCACGCCGCCGTGGTGGATCACGGCCGAGCACGACGGGACGATGGCGTGCAGCGGAACGAACTCCACCATCCTGGTGTTGTCCGGCACCCGCTCCAGTTCCCGCTGGAACCGCTCGGGCAGCGTCACCACCAGCTCGATGTCCAGATCGGCCAGCGCATCCAGCATCCCCTGCATCTGCTCCATGGAAATGGCCTGATGCCTCTCCGCCTGCTCCAGACTGAGTCCGAAGGTGGCGAGCACGCGCCGCCTGGCCGGGTCGCGCCGGGCCCAGTGAGGCACGACCGACGGCCCGTTGTAGGGGATATACCGCAACGGAAGATGCGGCAACGGCGACTCCAGCCGCATCGAACCGACCATCTGCTCGACCGCGAACTGCCCGGTCACCATCTCCTCGGAGAACTCGGCACCGAACTTCTCCGCCCACTCCCCCAACCAGTCCCCCAACGGGTCCTCTCGCTTCTCGGGCGCCTGCTCCGCCCGCACCCGCAGGTAATGCCGCCGCATCCGGCCCACCACGTCGAGTTCGAGCAGCATGCGCCCGTGCGGCGCTCCGACCGCCGTGGCCGCGATGGCGCCCGCGTGGCTCAGCCAGTCCCAGAGCACCAGGTCCGGCTGCCACCAACGGCAGTACTCCACCAGCTCCTCGACCATCGCATCGTTCATGGCCGCCTGGGTCCGCTGCGTCATCTGGTAGCCCCACCGCAGGCGCTCCCAGGTGAGCTCCTCCTCGCGGTTCTCCGACAGGTCGGTCAGAAGATCGCCCCGCTCCGCGAGTTCCTGGACCTTCGCCATCACCTCCGGAACCAGAAGCGCGTCAAGTTTCTCCACGACCGGCTCGTCGGAGCCGACGGGTACCGCCGGCAGACCTGAGGCGGTGACGGCGTCCGTCAGCTCCGGGCCGCTCGCGACGCGGACCTCGTGCCCCGCCGCCTGCAAGGCCCAGGCCAGCGGCACCAGGGCCTGGAAGTGGGTCCGCCAAGGAATACAGGTGAACAGGATTCTCAAGCCGATCAGCCCCTTCAGGAACTCCGCACCCAGCCGGACACGGGAGACCCTCACCCGGCCACCTTGGGCCGGTCTTGGCCCGCGCTTGGTGTCCCGGATCCGGGCGGCACGCTCCAGATCCCCTACGCGGGCCCCGCCGCCCGACTCCCGGTGCCCACCGCGCTCCTCATGGCGTCAGCCCTTCCAAGATGCGCACTAGGTCGGCTTAGGACGGTCCCCCGAAGATGCGAGCACACCGATCACGAGGGGGCTTGAAGAGCGAATGAAAGGCATCATTCTCGCGGGCGGCAACGGCACCCGCCTGCAGCCCCTCACCTTCGCGGGTTCCAAACAGCTCGCGCCGGTCTACGACAAGCCGATGATCTACTACCCGCTCTCCGTGCTCATGCTGGCGGGCATCCAGGACATCCTCATCATCACGCGTGCGACCGACCTCCCCGCCTTCCAAGCCCTGCTGGGCGACGGTCGGCAGCTGGGGCTGTCCATCGACTACGCCACACAGGACGAGCCGCGCGGCATCGCTGACGCCTTCCTCGTGGGGGAGGACCACATCCGCGGCGAGCAGTGCGCGCTGATCCTCGGGGACAACCTCTTCCACGGCGCCAACCTGCCCACCCTGCTGCGGCGCACCGCGCTGAAGATGGGTGGCTGCGTGCTGTTCGGCCACGAGGTCGCCGACCCTGAGCGGTTCGGCGTCGCCGAGATCGACTCGCGGGGCGAACTCGTCTCCATCGAGGAGAAGCCGCAGCGGCCGCGCTCGAACCTCGCCATCCCGGGGATCTACTTTTTCGACGCCCAGGTCACGGACATCGCCAGAGACCTGGAGCCATCCCCCCGGGGCGAGCTGGAAATCACAGACTTGCTGCGCGTCTATCTGAAGAGGGGCACCGCCGAGTTGGTGTGGCTGGGCAGGGGCGTCACCTGGCTGGACACCGGCACCCATGAATCCCTGCTCGAAGCAGGCACATTTGTAAGGGACACGCAGCGCCGGCAGGGCACCCGGCTGGGCTGCATCGAGGAGATCGCCATGCACATGGGGTACATCGACCCGGACGACTGCCAAGCGCTGGGGGCGAGCATGTGCAACTCGCCCTACGGCGAGTACGTCATGGAGCGCGCCCGCCTCTGCCGTGCGGGCATGCTGCCCCCGCTTCCTTCGGAGGCGCTGTGAATCTCCTGGTCACCGGCGCTGCCGGTTTCATCGGCTCCGCTTATGTACGGATGCTGCTCGCGCCCGGCGCGGCGCAGGACTCCGGGGGGTTCCGGATCACGGTGCTGGACAGCCTGACGTACGCCGGCAGCCTGGACAATCTCGACCTCGGCGATCACCGGCTGACGTTCGTCCGGGGCGATATCTGCGACGCCCCCCTCGTCGACAAGCTGATGGGTCAGGCCGACCAGGTGGTGCACTTCGCCGCCGAGTCGCACGTGGACCGCTCGATCGCCTCCGCCGATGCCTTCGTCCGCACCAATGTCACGGGCACCCAGACCCTGCTGGACGCCGCGCTGCGATACGACGTCGACCGCTTCGTGCACGTGTCCACGGACGAGGTCTACGGCTCGGTGGAGAGCGGCGCGCGCACCGAGCAGGACCCCCTCGACCCCAATTCGCCCTACGCCGCCTCCAAAGCGGCCTCGGACCTGCTGGCCCTGTCGTACCACCGCACTCACGGCCTGGACGTGCGGGTCACCCGGTGCAGCAACAACTACGGGCCGCGGCAGTTCCCCGAGAAGATCATCCCGCTGTTCCTCACGAGTCTGCTCGACGGCGGTGACGTACCGCTATACGGCGACGGCCTGAACCGGCGCGACTGGCTGCACGTCGAGGACCACTGCGCGGCCATCGAGCTGGTCCGGGCCGGCGGCGTCGCGGGCCGTGTCTACAACATCAGCGGCGGCATCGAACTGAGCAACCGTGAACTGACCGAACGGCTGCTCACCGCCTGCGGCGCGGACTGGACACGGGTGCGCCATGTCCCGGACCGCAAGGGCCACGACAGGCGCTACTCGATCGACTGCACCAGGCTGCGCACCGAACTGGGCTACAGCCCGCGCCACGACTTCGAGTCCGGGCTGGCCGAGACCTTCGCCTGGTACCGCGACAACCGGGACTGGTGGGAACCGATCAAGCGTCGGCAGAATGCGTGAGAGTACGAGCGGGAAGGACGGGGCGGCGGTCACAAGGCCTCGCGGCGGTCTGCCCGCGTAGACATCCTCGATGACCACGGGCCCCGTCGGTGCGGCGCCTACCTCGCCAGGATCTCCTCGGCCGCGCTGTCCAGCGTGACGAGCACCCACTCCTCGAGATCGATCCCCGCGTGCGATGCGGCACTGTGCCACCGCCGCATGCGGCCGATCGGAACGGCGAGCCGCTGAGTCGGTTCGGTGTCCTGGTCCTCGCCCGCGATTTCGTTCTCCTGTGCAAGACGTACGGCCTTGCGTAATTGCTTGGTGCTCCACTCGTGTGCCTCGCACTGGTCGAGCCAGTGCTCCTGCTCCGCTATCGACAGCGAGGCCACCTCGGCATGGTGCTGAAAGCTGAGAGAGGCCCGACGGCGGTCTATGGCGAAACGACGGGACACCCAGGCGTAGTTGCGCAGTGTCTGATACCGAAGACCCACAGCGCGAATTCCCCGCTCGTAACGATCGCTATAGTGGTCCTTCCCGTATATCAGCCAGTCACCGAGCCACCAGGAAGAGGAATTTATGATTCCCGAAAGCTTTCTTCCGGTGTTCTCCCAGTTCTCGAAGGTCAGTCCGGCGGGGATCTGAAGGCCGACATTCGTCGTGAGTACCTGGCTGCGATGCGGACTGTCGGCGGGCCCCCGCTGCTGCCCCACGACTTCCTCTACATCATTCTGGCGGCGTAATGCGGTTCGTGTATCGGATCGCGGTAGTGCCATGTCCTTCCCCCTAAGAACGTTTGCACGTCACGTGCGAGTCAGGCCGCGCTGGAACGACCTAATCAAAGTGGCTCCAGCCTGGCGCGACGCCTTTGTGACCTGGACAAGTAGAGCCCATGTGATGTGTACCGGGCAAGGGCTCGTCTGACATCGCCAAGCGAGACGTTCCCGCTTGATCGGTCGGCCCGGGCGGGCGCAACAGGAGCCCCACCAGCATGACTTGTACCACCTGTCCTGACGCCGGCCGTCGCACCGAAGCGCCATGGTGGGGCACGCGGGAGCGGTGCTGCTGCGGAAGCTCGCGGGCCGGGTCGGGCTCACGCGGGGCCTGGCGAGCGGCCGGCGGGACGGCGGCTACGTCGCCATGTGTGGACGCTGCTGCGCCTGAGGCCGGGCGGCATTCCCCACCTCACCGTTGCCGGACGGCGCTTGAAGGGCCGCTGCGGGCACCTTCAAGGGCACGTTCGGGTTCCATCCGCCGGCCGGCTGTTGCGCGAACCGACGAGGACGAGGCCGCGATCGCTCAGCTTCCCAAGAGCGCATGGGAGACCTCACCGACACAGGGCGGCGCACTCCAAGCGCGTTACCATGTCGCCGAGTTGAGCGATGCGAACACCCTGAACGGCCGGCCGGAAGGGATGCGGCTGATCGTCCGCCGGCTCCGCCCCTCCCAGCGGCAGCTGAAGAAGCCGACCCTCTTCGAGCAGAAGACCGGCCGACGGCAGATCCAGTTCCTCGACGCCCCGCAGTCTCCGGGCCCGTGGGACCCGGCGCAGCCGCAGTGTCCCGCGACGACCCGCCCTCAACCAGAGGATATGACGGGTAAACCGTCGGACCGATCAGCGACCGAAACGCATTGACGAATCGAGGTGGAACGTCCACCAGGATTCCCGGTCGGCGAGTGAAGCCCATGCGGCCGCATACCGGGGCCCCCTATGGCTGTCCAGTCGCCAGGACAGCGCCTCATGTGCGGCACATCCGTGATCCACTCCGGGCTGACCCTCAGGGCTCGTAGACGCTTTCGCGGGTCTCGCGTCGGCCGGTTTCCTTGTGACGGCGGTGGACCCGGATGGCGGGCTTCGCGTGGACAATAGCGATGCCGCCGGGGTGGTCGCCGACGGCGCAGGTCTTGATCGAGCGGGACTCCCGGCGGCCGTTTCGGTGCTTGAGGCAGTGTGCTGGACGGGAATGTCCCGCCGGGGCAGGGCGGCGAGCCGGTGGTGGGCGGTGGTCCGGTTGGTCTTGATCACGGCGATGGAGTGCGCCTTCTTGGTCTCGACCAGCCGGGCAATGTTCGCCTTGACCAGGTGTGCCCTGGAGTGCCCTGCCGTCGCCGGCCATCACGCTGCAGCGGATGACGGCGGATGCCGGGGGTCACCAGCCGCGTGGATGAGGCGCGTGAGCCCCACTCGGCGAGTTCGTCGCTGCTCTTGGCTCGCTCCCGCCACCACCGCAGCCGCGCACATCAGCACACGGAACTTGCAGCCGCCCTGGCTGATCCTGCGTAAGCTGCTTCGCGAGCAAGTACCCCAGCACCACCGAAAGCCCCGAAGAGCTTCGCGAGCGTCTTCGCGAGTGCCGGGTGCCGGACGTGTCACCGTCCGCAGGCTGCTGGACGGCTGGCTCATTCCCCTGATCGACGCGCTGGAGCCGACCCTCTGGTGCCGGAAGGCCAAGTGGGGCCCGATCACGTGATGTTGAGAACTGCGCACTGGCCCGCATCCATCGACCGGAGAAGGAGCATGGAGTGACGAACACGCGCAGCCGAGGCGCCGCCTCCCGCGGCGGTTGGATACGCCAGTACCACCACCCGAGGGGCGATGCCCCGACCCTCGTCTGCTTCCCGCACGCCGGAGGTTCCGCATCGGCGTACTTCGCCCTGTCGGCCGCCCTCTCCGAGGGAGCCGAGGCGCTGATCGTGCAGTACCCCGGACGGCAGGACCGCCTGGACGAGCCCGCGCTGAAGGATCTGGGAGAGCTGGCGGACGGGGTCGTCGCGGCTCTCGCGCCCTGGACAGGCCGCCCATTGACGTTGTTCGGGCACAGCATGGGGTCCGTCGTGGCCTACGAGGTCGCACGGCGACTGGAGCGGGGCCCGGGGCCCGGTCCGGCCGGGCTCGTAGTCTCGGGCAACATGGCACCGTCGGTCCAGCGGGACCAGGGTGTCCATCTGATGAACGACGAGGAGCTCATGACATGGATGTCGGACCTCGCCGGCACGCCGCCGGCCGTGCTGGCGGACAAGGAGCTCCTGGCCACCATCGCCCCCGCCCTGCGGGCCGACTTCACGGCGCTGGAGACGTATCGCCACCCGGAGGGAAGCTCGGTTGAGTGCCCCATCAGCGGCTACGTGGGCGACCACGATCCGCATGTGCCTCACGACGGCTTCCTCCGCTGGGCCGAGCACACGAAGGCTGAATTCACCGTCCAGGTCTTCGAGGGCGGCCATTTCTACATCGAGGACCAGGTGCAGGACGTGGCCCGGAGCATTCTGCGGGACCTGTCCGCCTTCGTCTCGCGACGCCTGGCGCGACACCCCCTCGCCTGAGCGGGCGGAGGTATCCGATGACCAGCTCAGAGACACCGGACCAGCCTGTCCCGCAAGTGTCGGCCGTCTTCGGCGAACCCGTCACCAGTGACGGAATCACCGTCATTCCGGTCGCCGGATCGGCTTGGCCCGCACCGGCGAAGGCGGCGGGCGGAGTCGGCGCCCTTCCCCGCGGGTACATCGAGATCAAGGACGGCACCGCCGCCTACAGGCCCCTCCGGGCCCCCTGGGTGAAAGTCGCCGTACCGCTCGCCGGCCTCCTGGCGGGAACCGTCGCCTCTCTGCTCGCTCGCAGCCTCGCCAGGTGCCGACCTCGCTGAGCAACCGCAAAGGCGAATCGGGCACCGACATACATACCACCCCTCCGGCGCGCGCGCCGACCGTCGGACACCCGGAGAGCTTCGGCAAATTCAAGACATATCTCGATGATTGACACACGTTATATCGCGTGCCACAGTCCGTGCGTAGGGTCCGACCGCAGGTATCTGTCCGCCCTGTGCCGCCGAGTGCCCACACATGTCCCCAACCCTTTGACCACAGGAGTGCTCTATGCCGGAAGCCATCCATGCCGAGGGCCTGGTGAAACACTTCGGCGACGTACGGGCGGTGGACGGTGTCGACCTGGACGTCCCCCAGGGAACCGTGCTCGGGCTGCTCGGCCCCAACGGTGCCGGCAAAAGCACCACCGTACGGATCCTGACCACCCTGCTCACGCCTGACGCCGGGCACGCGACCGTGCTCGGAGCGGATGTCGTCAAGGACCCGGACACAGTGCGCCGCTCGCTCGGCATGGCGGGGCAGTTCGCCGCGGTCGACGAGTTCCTCACGGGGCGGGAGAATCTGCAACTGATCGGCCGGCTCTATCAGTTGAGGAAGCGCGACGCGGTCGCCCGCGCCGAGGAGCTGCTGTCGCTGTTCGACCTCACCGACGCCGCCGACCGGACCGCCAAGACCTACTCCGGCGGCATGCGGCGCCGTCTCGACCTCGCGGCGGCCATGCTCATGAAGCCGGCGGTGATGGTCCTCGACGAGCCGACCTCGGGCCTGGACCCCACGAGCCGCCGGGTGCTGTGGGACGTCATCCGCGCGATGGTCGCCGACGGTACGACGCTGCTGCTGACCACGCAGTACCTGGAAGAGGCCGACCAGCTCGCCGACTCGATCTGCGTTATCGACCACGGCCGTGTGCTCGCCTACGGCACGAGTGACGAACTCAAGGCGCGCGTCGGGAACGAGCGGGTCGAGCTGGTCCTCCCCGAGGGGGAGGACCTCACCGGCGCCGGCCTGGTGATGGCCTCGGAGGGCCAGGGCGACGTGTCCATCGAGGAGCAGGCCCGCAAACTGATCGTCCCGGTCTCGGACGGTGCCCGCTCGCTGGGCGGCATCATCCGCAGGCTGGACGAACTGGGCGTCCCCTTCGACGACATCGCCCTGCGCCGTCCGACCCTGGACGACGTATTCATCGCCCTCACCGGTCGCTCCGCCGAGACCGACGAGGCAACTGAGGACGTTCGAGTGAAGGAGTCCGTCAAGTGACCGTCCTGTCCCCGCCGCCCGCCGTCCGGCCGCCCATGGCGGGCGCCATCGGCCAATCCGTCCGCGACTCGTTCATCATCGCCAAGAGCGGACTGATCAGGGTCAAGCGTGCGCCGGGCATGATCTTGTTCTTGCTGATCCAGCCGACGATCTTCATCGTGATGTTCACCTTCGTGTTCGCCGGCTCGGTCAACATCGGCGGCACCACGGACCGTGCGGGCTTCCGTGAGTTCAACGTGGTCGGCATCATGGCCCAGACCGTCATCTTCTCCGTCATCGCGACCGCCGCGGGCATCGCCGACGACATGCGCAAGGGACTCGTAGACCGGTTCCGCTCGCTGCCGATGGCACGCGGCGCGGTGCTCACCGGCCGCACCCTGTCCGACGCGGTGGCGCTCGCTCTCACCCTGGTGGTGCTGGGCTGCGTCGGAGCGGCCGTCGGCTGGCGCTTCCACGAGGGCATTCCCAAAATGCTGGCCGGCTTCGCGCTGATGTTCCTGCTGGGCTACGCCTTCACCTGGGTCGGCGCACTGACCGGACTGGCCGCACGCTCCCCGGAGACGGCGTCGTCGGCTCCCATGCTGTGGCTCCTGCCGGCGTCGTTCATCTCCAACGCCTTCGTGGACCCCACTCGGATGTCGACCCCCGTGCGGTACATGGCCGAATGGAATCCGTTCAGCGCCACCGTGCAGGCCGCCCGCACATTGTTCGGCAATCCGGGTACCGGTGCACGGGACGCATGGCCGATGCAGCACCCGATCGGGGCGTCGCTGATCTATTCGATCGTCATCATCGTCGTATTTCGCACCTTGGCCGTGCGGAAGTACCGGCGCACCGCCACATCCTGACGGACCGGCATCGCGCCAACGACGAGAGTGAGGCGAGGGACGGATCCGCGGATCCGTCCCTCGCCTCACTCTCGTCGTTGGCGCGGAGTCATCCGTCCCCAATCGGCCGCTGCGCGTAGTAGGGCACATAGGTGTCCAGGAGGTCGTCCAGATAGCTCTGCGCGCTCCACAGCCCGGGGCGGAAGTCCGGAACGTAACCCCGGAGCCGGCGGATCGAGATGCGGGTGACCGCCGTGTCGCCAGGAATGCACGTCCGGACCGCGCTCGTGCCCAGCCGCTTCTCGATGCCGTCCAAGATCGCCTCGACATGCTGCGGCGCCCCGGACGCCATGTTCAGAACCTCGTCCCGCACGCCTTGGTCGAACAGTCGCCCGATGGCATCGACAAGGTCGTCCACGTCCAGCAGGTCCCGGTGAGCGCCCTTCTGCACTCGCACGGCACCAGCCCGTACCTGCCGCATCAGTCCGGGCAGCAGCTGGTGGGCTCGTTGGTGCCGGCCCACCACATGACTCAGCCGCAGGATCAGGTAGGGGACTCCCGACTCGCGGATCACCGACTCGAGCGCCAACTTGTTTCTGCCGTAGCCCGAAGGCGGAGCCACCAGATGGTCTTCTTCGGCACACAGGGCGCCGGTGGACCCGTACACGGCGAAGGAGGCCGAGGAGAAGAACAGCACCGTCCGACGCCGGTCCCTGCACTCGCGCAGCACCTCATGCACCAGCCGGGCCTCCCGGACGAACTCCTCGGGTGCGACGGTCGCATGGCTGGAGACGCCGGCTGCGATCGCGGCGACTTCGGGCAACCGCTCCGTGAAGGCTTCCGACAGACACCGGGCGAGAAAGCCGTTGCCGATGATGTGCACGTTACTCCAACCCTTCGGCTAGGAACCCATGAGGCGGATCAGCGGAGCAACGCGTGACGGACCGTCAATTTCCGCATGCCGACGGTCCCATGGATCCGGATCCGCGGCCCACCGGAACCGGAGAACCTTCCGGGCTTGTAGGACAGGCCCTTCCATCCGGTCTCCATGTCCTTGAGGTCCACGACCGAGCGCCGCGGCACGATGATCCGGACGCTTCCCACGCCGACCAGGACCTCGAGGTCTACGACCGGATGCTCGATGATCGCCCGGGACAGGTCCACGTACACCCTGGCGAGCGGCGAGGCGACCGTGAGTTCCTCGGGCACCCGCCAGCGACCGCGCCGGAAGATCACTCCGCTCACCGTGGCGATCGTGAACCGGTCATCCGGGTTCTGTACCGGAAGCCCGGCCACGGCCACATCGAGCTGGCCCCGCGTTTGGGAGCTCAGTACCTGTTCCAGGCACTGGTCCAGCTGCTGGTGCGTGAGCTGTCCCTTCGCATACGCGTTCTTCAGTAACTGTGCGGCCCGGTCTCGGTCATCTTCGTCGATGAGTGCGTTCGGGTCCTTCGGCCGGGAAGCCATACCGTCAACTCCGATGTTGTGTAAGTGAATTATCCGCACCTCTTCCAAAGAGCAGACTCTCACAACAAGACCTCACCGGGCCGACTCGGGCCCGGGCCGTACGATCGGACCAGTCAGGCGGACCAGTCAGGCCCCGCTCTCCGTGCTCCTCCGGCGCAACAGCGGCGAACGGGCCTTCGGAGCATTCTCGACGATGCGCGCCAGCGCCGCGACGTCGGGGGCCCCGTACACCTCGTTGATGAGCACCCTGACCCCCAGCTTTCTACTGATCCGGCCGGTGAGGCCGGATGCCAGCAGTGAATCACCGCCCAGATCGAAGAAATTGTCGTCGGCACCTACCTGGTCGATCTGCAGGACATCCGCGATCAAGGCACACAGCTCCCGCTCCGCCCAGGTGCGCGCGGGCGTGAAGTCGCCGCGCGGGCGCCCGGGTTCGGGCAGCGCGTTCCGGTCCAGCTTGCCGTTCTGATTGAGCGGCAGCGCCTCGAGCAGGGTGTAGGCGGACGGCAGCATGTACTCCGGCAGAACCTCCCGCAACCCGGTCCGCACGTCGTCGAGCAGTGCCTCCCGGCCGGACCACCGTTGCGGGACCGGCGCCGCCGCGGCTCCGGGACCCGGGTCCGCGCTGCGGCCGTCATCGCGCCGGGCATAGACGTTGTAGAGGACCGTGTTGTGCAGCAAGCTGTCGGCCTGTTCGCACACGACCTCGAAGCCGTGGTCCTTCAGGAGCGCCTCGACCTCCGCCAACCTGCCGTCGATGTCGTGGAGTTCGATGGCGAGCTGTCGGATCCTCGGCCAATGCTCCGGGCGGATGCCCTTGAGGACCTCGTGCTCGGCACCCTCCACGTCGATCTTCATCAGGTCGATCCGGTCAAGGGCTTCCTGCTCGATGATCTCCGAGAAGGTGCGCACACGGCAGGTGAACGCCCGGCTCTCCAGGCGGGACTCGACGACCTCGTCGATGAGGTCCTCCGCAGCGGCACCGGGCCGCGCGCCGTCCGCCGGCTTCGCCTTGTTGCGCAGGAAGGCGCGCACCAGATCGCGCGCCTCGGGCGCGGTCCTGGCACGGGTGGAGTTGACGGTGTTGTGCGGATAGAAGGTGAAGATCTCCTCCTGCGCCTTCGACCCCAGCCCGCAGTCGAACAGCTTGGCATTGAGGCCGTGGAGCTCGACGTTGCGGCGCAGCGAGTCATGCAGCGGGGGGAGCGGTTCGAAGGCGTAGAGGCGGCCGTCCGGGTTGCGGCTCGACGCGAACAGGGTGAACAGGCCGATGTTGGCGCCGACGTCGACGATCGTGTCGCCGTTGTCGATGGTGATGCCGCCGCGCAGGTACTCCTCGCGTGTGAATATCTCGTCGTAGACGAAGTCCGTTTCGCTCTTGTTGTGGTGGAACACCGTCATGCCGTTGGGCAGTTCGCGGAGCGGCGGGTGGGTGTCACCCGCGGAGCGTTCCAGACGGAGCAGTTCGCGCACCGCCGGTGCGCGGTCCGCCGCGGGGACGACGTAGGCCACCAGGCGCTTGTCCCCGTCACCGTGGTCGCGCACCACGACCCGCGCGTCCTGCACCGCCGGGTGTTCGGTGAGCCGGGCCTCGATCTCCCCCAGCTCGATCCGGAACCCGCGGACCTTCACCTGGTCGTCGTTGCGCCCCACGTATTCGAGGGTTCCGTCACACTGCCACCGGACCAGGTCCCCGGACCGGTACATCCGTGCGCCCGGCTCCCCGGCGAACGGGTCCGCGAGGAAGCGCTGGGCGGACAGTCCCGGCCGGTTCAGGTACCCGCGCGCCACACCCGCGCCGCCGACGTACAGCTCACCGACGACGCCGACCGGCGTGGGCCGCAGGTACCGGTCGAGCACATAGGTACGCATGTCCGGCAGGCGCCGGCCGACCGGGCTGACGACCCGGTCCGCGTCGGCGCCGGTCAGGAGGTGGCAGGTGGTGTGCACCGTGGTCTCGGTGATGCCGTACATGTTCACCAGCCGGGTGTCCCGGTTGACCGCGCGCCGCATCCACGGTCTGAGCAGCTTGGGGTTCAGTGCCTCACCACCGAACACCACGACCCGCACGGCGTGTTCCACGCCGTCCTCGCCCTGGGCCGCGATCAGCTGGTGGAAGGCCGTCGGCGTCTGGTTCAGCACCGTCACACGCTCGGAGCACAGCAGCCGGTGCAGGTCCTTCGGGCTGCGGGCGACCTCCCGCGGCACCACGACCAGAGTGCCGCCATGCAGCAGCGCACCCCACATCTCCCACACCGAGAAGTCGAAGGCGGACGAGTGGAGCAACGCCCACACGTCCTGCCCGTCGAAACCGAAGTACTCCCGCGTGGTGGTGAACAGCCTTACCACGTTGCGGTGTTCGACCTTGACGCCCTTCGGGGTGCCCGTCGAACCCGACGTGTAGATGACGTAGGCCGCATGGGCGGGCCGGACACCGGTGCCCGGCAGGTCCTCGGCCGACAGCCCGCTCCACCGGTCGGTGTCCGCGCGTACGTCGACGACCGGGATCGGCGCTGCGGCGGGGTCCTGGTCCGAATCCGAAGGGGCGTCGGTCAGCAGGAGGCGCGGCGCGCTGTCGCGCAGGACGAGGGCCGTCCGGTCGGCGGGGGACGCGGGGTCGATCGGTACGTACGCGCCGCCGGCCTTGAGCACGGCGAGCACGGCGACCACCAGGTGCTCGGTCCGGTCCAGGCGCAGTGCGACCAGGACCTCCGGCCCGACGCCCAGGTCCCGCAAATGGCGGGCCAGGCGGTTGGCGCGTGCGTTCAGCTCCCGATACGACAGTCTGCGGTCCCCGGCGGTGACAGCGACCGCGTCCGGGGTGGCGGCGGCCACTTCCTCGAACCATTCGTGGACGCACCGGTCCGGCCCTTCCGCCGCCGGCGCCTCGTTCCGCTCCGCCAGGACCTGGCGGCGTACGTCGTCGCTCAGGACGGGCAGTTCGAGAGCGGGGCGCTGCGCGGTCCGGTCGGATTCGAGGGCATCGGCGAGTCGCGCCACCGAGGTCTCGAGGTAGTCGATGACGGACCCCGGGTCGTAGGGCAGGCCGGCCCGCCCCTCGACGGCAAAGCGTCCGTGGCGGTCGCTGATCGCCGCTTCCACGGGTTGGGCGCGCTCGTCGTCCACGGCGCTCCAGTTCGCGTGCGGGCCCCGGAATTCGAGGATCGCGTCGAACCGCAGGGGGTGAGCGGGGCGGTCGGACCCGCGCAGTTCCCGGTCCATGGTGTGCACCAGGTCCCGCACGCCCATCCCGGTCAGCTCGACCCGCACGGGCCGGTCCTCGCCGACCGCGGTGCTGCGGAAGCTCACGTCCGCGCGCCCGCTGAACATCGAGACCGCCAGGGCCCAGCCCGCGTGGAAGAGCGCCGCCGGGTCGGTCCGGAGCTGCTGCGCACACCTGCGGACCCGGTCGCCGAGGACGGGGTCGAGGTCCCGGCTCCGGACGGGGCGCCCGGCGTCCCCGTCGGCCGTCAGCTCTCCTGCGGGCTCCTCGACGACCAGGTCGCCGAGCGGCGTCCGTACGTCTGCGGCGAGCCGTTCGAGAACCCGCCCGTACAGTGCGGCGACCTCCTGCGCGTACTCCCGGTCGAGCAGTTGCCGCTGGTACTGCATGTTCAGCCGCAGCCGGTCACCGTCGGGGTGGGCGAACACGGTCACGGGGAAGTGGCTGAGGGAGTGCAGGCCGATGCCGGTGACGGCGAAGCCCGCCGCGTCGGCCGCCTCGGCCGCGGCCTCCCTGTCCAGCGGGAAGGACTCGAAGCCGATGACGGTGTCGAACAGCGTCGGCAGCCCGGTGGCGCTCTGGATCTCACCGAGACCGCACGGAGGGCGGCCCAGCAGGGTACCCTGCCGCTGCTGCAGCTGCTCCAGCAGCTGTGCAGCGGTCTCCCGCGGGTCGCAGGTGACCCGTACCGGCACGGTGTTGATGAAGGTTCCGACCATGCGGTCCGCATCGGGCAGCTCAGCGGGCCGCCCCGCCACCGCGGCGCCGAACACCACGTCCCGGCGGCCGGTCAGATGGCCGAGAACGACGGCCCAGGCCCCCTGCACCAGGGTGTTGAGGGTGACCCCGATTCCGGCGGCCCGGTCCGGCAGCGCCAGGGCCGCGGCCGTCGAGAGCGGGACATCGACACGGTCGATGCCCGCCGCCGAACCGGCGGGGACGGTGCCGGCCGTGAGCAGCGACGGCTCCGTCAGGCCCGCCAGCTCCCCTGCCCAGGCCCGGGCCGCCTCCTGCGTGTCCTGCCGGCCCAGCCAGGCGAGGTAGTCGCGGTAGCTGGGGGCCGGAGGCAGCGCGGCGGCGCCCCGGTCGGCGTAGAGCCGCATCAGGTCCTGCGCCAGCAGGGGCAGGCACCAGCCGTCCAGGGTGGCATGGTGGCCCGACAGGATCAGCGCATGGCGGTCCTCGGCCAGCGTCAGCAGCGACATACGCAGCACGGGTGGCACCGCAAGGTCGAAGCGGACCGTCAGATCGCTCGACAGGAACTGCCGGTAGGCGCTGTCGCGCATGGCGTCGCCGAGGCTGCTCAGATCGAGGTACTGCCAGGGCAGCTCAACGCCGTCCACGACGAACTGGACGAGGGTGCCGTCGGGGCCCGGCGCGTAGGCGGCCCGCAGGCCGGGGTGCCGGTCGAGCAGGGCCTGTGCGGCGGCGCGCAGCTGTGCGGGGTCGACCGGCCCGGACAGGCGAAAGGTGTACTGGACCTGGTAGGTGTCGACCTCGGCGGATGTCTCGTGCTCCATCAGCGAGTGCACCAGCAGCCCCTGCGGAAGCGGCGCGAGAGGCCAGACGTCGGACAGGCCGGGATAGTGCTGCTGCCAGTCGTCGAGTTCCTGCTGGGTGACGCCGGACAGGAGCACGTCCGACGGTGTCAGGCCGCCCGCGCCGGTCCGGACGGCATGCCCGGATATCGCGTTGAGCGCCAGGCCCCACAGGTCCGTCAGCTCCTGCGTCTCCGCGGCGGTGAGGACGGTTCCGGAGCCGGTGAACACGGCTTCGAGGCGCGGCCCTTCGGGGGTTTCGACCACGGCGGTCCGGACCGCGAGGTCGACATCCGCGCCGGCGTCCGGTGCCGCGGGCACGGTCCATCCCTCGGCCGCAGTGAACCCACCGGGCAGGTCCGCGGCGGGGGCCGGGAAGCGGCCCAGGTGGGCGAAGGAGATCCGGCCGCTCGCGGACCGCTCCAGGACGGCAGCGGTCCCGGAGTTGAGGTGGCGCAGAAGGCCGTAGCCGATCCCCTGGTCGGGCAGGGCACGCAGCTGCTCCTTCACGGCCTTGACGGCGGTGCCCGCGGCGGGTCCGCCAGCGAACGCCTCTTCCAGGTCGATTCCGGTCACGTCCAGGCGTACCGGGGTGGTACCGGTCAGCCGGCCGACGGTCCGGGACGGATCGACCCCGACCACCTCGGCCGCCGCCCGGCCGTACTCGTCCAGGCGGATCAGCACGGACGACGCGTCGGCGCCGGATGCCGCCCGCCGCTTCGCCAGGGCCAGCGCGAGCGCCGTCAGCAGACCGTCCTCGGCCCCGCAGCGGAAGGCGGACGGGAGAGCGGTCAGGAGGGTGTCGGTGACGGAGGCCGGGAGCAGGAGCCGAGCGCCGACCGGTGCGGGGGCCGCGCCGTCGGCAGGGCCGGGGCGGCGCGCACCTACGGCGGGGTCGGGCCCGTCGGCGCCGGCGAGCCACGCGTCCAGCTCGGCCACGCGTGCGGGCCGGTGCGCCTCCTCGGTCAGGGCACGGGCGACTGACTGCAACGGTGCGGAGACCGGGGGCAGTTCGGGGTCCCGGCCGGTCCGGAGCTGTTCCCCTGCGGCGAAGAGGTCGGCGAGGAGGACACGCCAGGAGTGGGCGTCCACCAGGAGGTGGTGCAGGACGATCAGCAGTCGCCCCGCGCCGCGGCTGCCCGCGTCGAACCAGGTGAACCGCGCCACCGAGCCGGCCGCCGGGTCCAACCGCGCGGCGGCGGCCTTGAGTTCGGTCCACAGCAGGCGATTCCACTCATCGGCCCGCTCGGTGCCCGCAGCGGCCTCCCACGGGGCGTCCGCGGCGACGCGGTGGATCAGGGAGTCCGCGGTCACCGAGCCCGGCGGGGCCACGACGAGCCCGCCTCCGTCGGTTTCCGTCAGGCGGACGCGGAGCATGTCGTGATGGTCGATCAGCGCGGCCAGGGCGGCGGCCAGCCCGGTCCGGTCCATGCCGTCGGGAAGGTTCAGGAGCATCGCCTGGCAGTGTCGCGCGGCATCGAGCCCGAGCTCGTGCAGGAGGTGGGTCGCCGGGAGGTGCGGCAGCCGCCCCGCTCCCCCGTCGGTTGGTTCCGTGGCAGGGCCGGGTTCCGCCGCGCCGATCGCGTCGGCGAGGGCGGCCACCGTGCGGGACTCGAAGATCTGCCGGAAGGAGACCTCCACTCCCCGTGCCCGTGCCTGTGTGGCAACCCGCATGGCCTGGATGCTGTCTCCGCCCAGCGACAGGAAGTCGTCGTCGATGCCGACCCGGGCGAGGCAAAGCACCTCGGCGAAGGAGTCGGTGAGCACCTCCTCGACCGGGGAGCGGGGCGCGCGGTAGTCCGCCCTGCGGAACTGCGGCCGGGGCAGCGCCGCCCGGTCCGCCTTGCCGTTGGGCGTCAGCGGCATCTCGTCGACGACCATGATCGTTCCGGGCACCATGCCCTCCGGCAGCCGCCGGGCCAGGAACGCGCGGAGCTCGGCCGCGCCGAGTCCCGGCCCCAGGCTGAGCTGGCCGGCCCCGCCGACGGGCTCGGACCGCTGGGTCCCGGTGTCGGCCGCCGGCACCACGAAGCCGACCAGCTGCTTGCCCCCGGTGCCGCTGTCATGGAGCACGACGGCTGCCTGACGGACCCTCGGATGCCTCGCGAGGACCGCCTCCACCTCGCCGAGTTCGATCCGCTGTCCCCGCAGCTTCACCTGGTCGTCGCTGCGGCCCAGATACTCCAACTGCCCGTCGGCGCCGACCCGGGCCACGTCGCCGGTGCGGTACATCCGTCCGCCCGCGGGGCCCAGCGGGTCGGCCAGGAACCGGGTCGCGGTCTGGGCCGGACGTCCCAGGTATCCGCGGGCCAGCCCCGGGCCCGCCAGGTACAGGTCACCGGCCTGCCCATCGGCGACCGGCGCGAGTCCCTCGCCGAGCAGGTACGCACGGGCGTCCGTCATCGCCGTGCCGATCGGCACCGCCCCGTCGCGGAGCGGTCCGCCGAACGTGGCCCACACGGTGGCCTCGGTCGGACCGTACGCGTTGAACAGCCGCCGACCGACGCCCCATTCGCCCACCAGGGCGGGGGTGCTCGCCTCCCCTCCGACCACCAGGACCCGCAGGTGGTCCAGGACTGCCGCGGTGCCTGCGGGCAGCGTGGCCAGGACGCTCGGGGGCAGCGTCGCATGCGTCACCTCGCGCTCCGCCAGGAGCGCGGCCAGCTCCTCACCCACCAGTTGCTCCTGCGCCGGGACGACGAGCAGGGCCCCCGTGGTCAGTGCCGTCACCAGGTCCCACACCGACATGTCGAAGCTGAGCGCCGCGTACTGCAGCACTCGGGCGCCCGCACCCGCGTCGAGTTCACCGACGCGCACGGCCTCGGCCCGCAGTGCAGCGAGCCCCAGGTGCGTCACCGTCACCCCCTTGGGCCGGCCCGTGGAACCCGAGGTGTAGATGACGTACGCGGCGTCGGCCACGCTCAGCGGCGCGACCCGGTCCCGGTCGACCGGGTCCGACTCCGGCGCACCACGCCGAGCCGCCACGGTCTCCGGCGCGTCCACGACCAGTACGTCCGCGTCGAGCCTCGCGGGCAGCCCCGCGGCGGCGGCTCGTGTGGTGAGCACGGCCGCCGGAGCGGCATCGGCCGCCATGTACGCGATGCGCTTCTGCGGATGGCCCAGATCCCAGGGCAGATAGGCCGCGCCGGCCTTCATGATGCCGAGCAGCGCCGCGATCTGCTCGACCGAGCGCGGCATCGCCAGGGCCACCGTCTGCTCCGGGCCGATGCCTCGGCCGATCAGCCAGTGTGCGAACCTGTTCGCCGACGCGTTCAGCTCCCGGTATGTCCAGACCGTGTCGGCGCACTCGACAGCCGGGTTCAGCGGCACCTCCCGTACCCGTGCCTCGAACAGCTCGGTGAAGGTGGCCGGAGGAACAACCGTCCCGGCGAACGGCACGTCAGCGGACGATCCTCGTGGGTCGCTCACGAATTCTCCAGAGTCTCGGGACGATAAAGGGGATCGAGGGCTGCCTGGACAAAGGGAATCGGGGGCTACCCGGCTGAGCTCAAGGAGACCGGCAGACTGCTGTATCCGTGCAGGAAGTTGGAGTGGATGGGCCTGGCCGGGCCGTTCGGCACGGCCTCGGCGACATGGGTGCGCAGGGCGGAGAGCATGGCGGCGATCTCGGCCCGGCCCAGGTAGGCGCCGGGGCAGAAGTGCGGCCCGTAGCCGAACGCCACATGTCTGTTGGGAGTGCGGCCCAGGTCGAAGGAGCTGGGGTCGGCGAAGAGGTCCTCGTCGTAGTTGGCCGAACTGTTCCAGAGCGTGACGACGTCACCGGCACGCAGGAGCCGGCCCCCGATCTCGACGTCCTCGCGGACCCGCCGACCGAAGTGCATGGCGGGACTGACCCAGCGCAGCACCTCTTCCACGGCCTTTTCCACGGTGACCTCCCCGGACTTGAGCCGCCGCCACTGCTCCGGGTGCTCCATCAACGCGCGCATGCCGCTGATCATCGAGAGCCTGCTGGTCTCGTCGCCGCCGATGATGATGCTGTAGCAGTTGAAAATGATCTCCTGCTCAGTGAGCGGCTCGCCGTTGATCGTGCTGGTCGTGAGGACGCTCAGCACGTCGTCGCGCGGGTCCTTGCGCCGCACCGCGGCCAACTCCGCGAAGTAGAAGAGCAGTTCGTTGCGGGCGACGATCGCCTCGTCCGCGCAGCTGCCCTCGTCCTCGGCGCTGAGCGCCTTCTTCGTCAGGTCCAGCAGCTCGTCGCGGTCGCCGGCCGGCACCCCCAGCAGGTCGGCGATGGTGGCCATCGGTATGTGCTCCGCGACGTCCCTGGCGAAGTCGCAGTCCCCGGCCTCGACAGCGCTCCGCACCAGCCGGTCCGTGCGCTCCCGCACTCCGGCGACGACCGGTTCGAGCATCCGGGGCGCGAACGCCTTCAGCATCAAGTTGCGCAGTTCGGAGTGGCGTTGGCCGTCCGTGACGGCGAGCATCCTGCCCGCGGCCGAGTCCCCGCCCTCCAGCAGGGTCGCCAGCACATTGCCGGACTCGGAGGTGAAGCGCTTGTTGTCCCGGTAGACCTCCATCACGTCACGGTGGCGCGAAAGCACCCAGAAGCCGGGCACGGCACGGCCCTCCACCTCGTGCCAGTGGACCGGACTCGCCGACCGGAATCCGCGCCACATCTCCACGAGTTCGGCATCGGGCGCAAGGAAGGTATGCGGGTCGGTAAGGTCGGCGCACTCAACAGTCAGGGTGGTCACGATTGTTCTCCCGCCTTTTCCTGGCACTGGGAAATCACAACGGATTCCGGGATTCGTCAACTGTGCGCGACAGCTACGCGGACTGTAATGCAGTCGGCCCCGAACCCATTGGCCCGGATCCGCCCCGCTCCCCCGGTGTCCGGTCGCCAGGACAGTCCTGTGTATCGCGGAATTCCTCCGGGGCGTACGCAAGGGGCTGCAACATCAGCCTTGCCCGACAAGACCCTCAGTGGGACCATCGTCGGGCGGTTCACCGCCCGACGATGGGCTGGCCGATTTCTCCGAACCGCCCATTCCAAACTCCATGGAGTCTACGTGACCGAGAATCTGTCAACCCCTGCCGGGCAGAGCGAAGAAGGCGCATCCGAAAACCTCGACGGCTATTACTGCGTCGCCGTGATACCCGAACCGGGCAGCACGGAGACGAGTGAAGAAGCGTTCTCCCGAGCCGAATCCCAGGGGCTCATGATTCCGCTCTCACAGGTGTACCAAGCCAAGTCCTGGGTTTCAACCGGCCCCAACACGCCGCTCCTGCGGCAGGACGTGGTAAACGGCATCGGCCTGGACAACCTCCAAGCCCTCGCAGAGGCCTCGGGAATTCCGGTCGACGACATCGTCGCCGAGGCGATCGAGAAGCTGCCGGCACTGGTGGACAGCGCTTCTCCGCGAGGCACTCTGATCGTCGATCCCGAGAACCCGCCGACGGTCGGTCTGGGAATCGCGAAGATCCTCCTCACGAAGATCTCCGAGTAGCACCACAGCCCGCCCGCTGCACCTCGAGCGTGTTCAGGCACAACAGCAGAGTACGAGCCTGTGCGCTGACGTAGTGGCTGTACCGGGTGAACGCGGCGAGCTGGTCGCGGGAGACCCAGCGGAACCCGGGCGGTTCCTTCAGGGGCGCCTCACTCTCTGTGGCCTCGATGACGAGGTACCGGCTCACCGCGTTGAGGAAGCGGCCTCCCTCCTCCGAGTGCAGCGCCGAGTAGCGGATCCGCGCCGGCGCGGCGGACCTCACCAGGTCCAGGAAGGGCGGCCGCTCCCCCGCGGGCAGGTGGCCGTGGTTGCGCGGCACACACTGCACGGTGGGACCGAACTCGGCGTCGGAGAAGCCGGCCTCCGCGCGAGCACTGACCAGGACATGCGGCACGCCGCCGAAGGTGCGGGTCAGGAACGCGACGACACCCAGGCCGTTCGGTTCGAGGAGCGGCTGGGTCCACTCGCGCACCTCTCGGTTGCCTGCCCGCACCGACACGGCCATGACGCGGAAGTACCGTTCGTCGTCACGGTGGATGGAGTACTCGTCGCGCGTCCAGCCCGGGATGTCGGCGAGCGAGACCGGCGCCCCGGTGATCGGGGTGAGCGACCGCCACGCGGCGAGCCACGACAGCAGTTCCGTGTCGGAGTGCAGGGCGAAGGAGGCACCGGCCCCGTACAGGCCGGCCAGGGCCGAGCGGGCGTCGAAGTTCACCGTGTTGTCGTGGCCCAGCAGTTCATGGATCTGCCCCAGGGTGAGCCAGCGGAAGTCCTCGTGCTCGGGGACCGGCTCCGTCACCTCCACGACCATGTTGCGGTTGCGCTTGCGGCGGAACCACGAGCCGTGCTCGCTCTGCAGCACGTCCGACAGGATGCGGCCGCGGGACGGGTCGGTGAAGTATTCCAGGTAGCGTACGTCCGCGCCCTTGTGGATCTTGGTGTAGTTGCTGTATGTGGCCTGCACGGTGGGCGAGATCTGCACCAGCCCGGGATTGCCCGGCTCCATCTTGGCCTGCATGAGAAAGTGCAGAACCCCGTCGAACTCCCGCGCGAGAACACCCAGGATGCCGACCTCGGGCTGGGCGATGACGGGCTGGTGCCAGCTCGTGCGGTCGGGCTGCTCACCCACGCTGACGCGTAGCCCCTGAACGGTGAAGAACCGCCCGCTGCGGTGCACGAGGTTGCCGGTCTCCGGCGAGAAGGACCAGCCGTCGAGCTCCTCGAACGGGATGCGCCGCACCTTGAAGCCGACCTCCTTGCGGCGCCGTTGCACCCACGCGGTGATGTCCTCCACGGACTCGCCGCGCAGTTCGGCCGCGGACCGCGCGATGCGCTCGGGCAGCACGGGATCCTGGCGATCCGTGAGCTGCGGCCGAACCTGACTGTCCTTCGCACTCTGCAACGCCTGCTCCTCACCAGGTCGATGATGCCGTCGGCATCGGTCTGCCCTGCGGCGAGTGTGGGCGGTACGGCTTGGGCCGATCTAGGCCCGCCCTTGCGGAGCCGGAGATCGGCGGACCCCGGCGGCCGGGCAAGAGCGGCCCAAGGCCCGCTTTAGACACTCCGCCGAGTGTTCTCGACATCCCGCTGTCGATGGAGGAGTTGGTGCTGTGCGCGTCCTCATCGTGTCCTGGCCCTGGAGGACTCACTTCCAACCGATGGTCCCGCTGGGCTGGGCATTGCAGGCCGCGGGGCACGAGGTGCGTGTCTCGAGCAGCCCGGACCTGATCGAGTCCCTGACCTCGTCGGGCCTGATGACAGTTCCGGTCGGGCGCCCCGATGTCGTGAAGACGATGCGCGAGCAGTTCACCGAGGAACAGATAGAGCTCGTGCGGACCCTGGAGCAGCTCGGCTCACGGGACGATTTCTTCTTCGATTTCGCCTTGAACACCGAGGAGGCGCTGACCTGGGACCGGCTGCGCCTGAGAACGCGGTACTTCACGGAGATCCTCAAGGGCGTGAATGACACGATGGTCGAGGAGTTGGTCGACTACTGCCGCTGGTGGAAGCCGGACCTGGTGGTATGGGAGTGGATGAGCCACGCGGGCGCGATCGCGGCCCGCGCGACCGGCGCGGCCAGCGCGCGCATTCGCTCCGAGATCGACGTCGACCTCTGGTCCCGGCGCGCCTTCCTCAAGCTGCGCGAACAGCAGCCACCCGAGGAGCGGGAGGACGCGCTGGCGGACTGGCTGGGGCGTTGGGCGGAGAAGTTCGGGAAGTCGTACTCCGAGGAGATGGTGACCGGGCACTTCGCCATCGAGCACATGCTGGGTTCCATGCGGCTTGAATCGGATGTGCCGCACATACCCCTGCGCTATGTCTCCTACCACGGGCCCGCCGTCGTTCCCCAATGGGCCCGCCACACCCCGAAGAAGCGGCGCGTTCTGGCCACCTTCGGGGTCAGCCAGAACAGGGGACGGGAATACCAGGCCGTTTCCGTCAGGCAGTTGCAGCAGATACTCGACTCCGTGGCCGATCTGGATATCGAACTGGTGGTGACAGCGCCGGAAAAGGTCCGGAGAAATCTGAAGCGGGTTCCCTCGAATACGCTGCTGACGGAGTTCGTCCCCTTGCACGCGGTGATCCCCACGTGCTCAGCTGTGATCCATCACGGCGGGATTCCCGCATTCCTGGATTCGATCGCCAACGGCGTTCCGCAGTTGATGGTCGGCCGGGTTGTCGGTGACATCGATCTGCGTGCCCCGCTCCTGGAAAAGGCCCAGGGCGGCCTCTACATATCAAGGCCGCACCTGACCGGGGAGCGGGTCCGGGAGTGCCTGGTGCGGCTGCTGGAGGAGCCGGCGTTCCGGGAGGGCGCCGACAGGCTGCGCAGGGAACAGGCCACGCAGCCGACGCCCAGCGAACTGGTCCCCGAACTGGAGAAGCTCGCGGCCCGCTATCGCTCCCGCTGAACCGGATGCGTCCTGCTCTCGGCACCAAGGAGGAACACACCATGCTGTCAGATCGAATGGCGGAGCTGCGGGACATGGCAGCGGACATCTTCACCGTGGAACCCGAAGAAGTAGAGCGGGCCGGCAGCTTCGCCGAAGACCTGGGCGCCGACTCGCTGCTGGCCGTCGAACTGCTGAGCCGGATCGAGCAGCGGTACGGCGTCATGATCGAGGCGAGCGACCTGGAGAAGATGACAGATCTCCGTTCCACGTACAAGGTCGTGGCCGACGCGGCGGGATGGTAGTCGCGGTGCACCGAGTGGTCATCACCGGCCTCGGTCCGGTATCGAGCATCGGCATCGGAGCGGACGGCTTCTCCCACGCCGTGCGGATGGGCAAGAGCGGGATCTCGCGGATCTCCTCTTTTGATGTGTCAGGGTTCGAGCACCAGATGGCGGGCGAGGTGGCGGACTTCGACGCCGCGGAACTGGTCACCCGGCTGAACGTCGCCGACTGGGGACGGGCCTCGCTCTTCGCCGCGTCCGCCGCCCGCCTGGCGGCGGACGACGCCGGCCTCCAGGACTTCGGCGACGACACCGCCGTCCTCATGGGGACGACATCGGGCGAGATTCCCAACGTCGTGGCGATGACCGAGTCCTGGCACCTGAACGGTCCGGCGGCCCCCGATCCGGCGCTCGCCGCACAACTGCCCGCCGGACGCCTGGCCCTGGCGGCCGCTCAGGAGATCGGTGCCACGGGCGAGACGATGACCTTCTCCGCTGCGTGCGCGGCGGCCAACTGCGCCATCGGCTACGCGTACGACCTCGTCAGCTCCGGAGAGGTCCCCGTCGCCGTGGCCGGCGGCGCCGACGCGGTGAGCCGGTTCACCCATGCCGCGTTCAACCGGCTCGGCGCCCTCGCGAAGGACACCTGCCGGCCCTTCGACCGGGACCGCGATGGCATGCTGACGGCGGAGGGCGGTGCGGCGCTGGTCCTGGAAACCCTGGAGAGCGCGGTCGGACGAGGTGCCCGCATCTACGCCGAGATTCTCGGATACGCGGTCAGCTGCGACGCCTACCATCCCTCGGCGCCGGAGCCGAAGAGCATCGCCCGGACCATGGACACCGCACTGCGGCGCTCCGGTGTGACGCCGGACGAGGTGGACTACATCTGCGCGCACGGCACGGGCACCCGGCTCAACGACCGGGTGGAGGCACAGGCCATCCGCAGTGTGTACGGGGAGGCGGCGCCATCGGTCAGCTCCCTCAAGTCCATGCTGGGGCACACCATGGGGGCAGCCAGCGGCTTCGGCAGCATCGCCTGCGCGCTGGCGGTGAGCAGGGGCTTCATCCCGCCCACCATCAACCATCGCCACCCGGATCCGGAACTGGACGGCATCGATCCCGTCGCCGGCACCACGCGGGAGGCGACCGTTCGCGTCGCCCAGAACAACGCCTTCGGTTTCGGCGGCAACAACGCCATCGTCCTTTTCGGGAGTGCTCCATGCACATCGTGATCTCGGGCCGGGGAACCGTCTGGCCGGATCCCGTCCCCCAGGCGCACACCCCGCCGTCCGGACCGGCCTTCACCGTCGGCTCCTTCGACGGCGAGGCGCTGCTCGGCCGCAGAACCGCCCAGTACAACCACCGGAGTGCCCAACTGGCCATGGTCGCCTGCGGCAGGGCGCTCGACGACGCGGGCCTGGAGGTGACGGACGAGAACCGTGACCGGATCGGCGTCACGCTGGGCACGGCGGCGGGCAGCGTCACCGGCATGGTCGAGTTCGGCATGGACACCTTCTCCCAGCCGCGTCCGCACATGGTGGCCGCCGCCAAGTCCTCCCATTGCGTGCTCAGTTCACCGGCGGGGGCAGCGGCCATCACATACGGCCTACGGGGCGCCAACGCGACGGTCGCCTCCGGGCCGGCGACCGGCCTTGCCGTGCTGCGCCATGCCGTGGTCATACTGCGGGCCGGGCACGCCGACGCGGTGCTCGCAGGCGCCTCGGAGGAGTTCACCGGACCGACCTCATGGCTCGCCCGGACGGCCCGCGGCGAGCAGGTCCAGGGCGAGGGCGCGGCCGCTTTTGTGCTGGAGGGCAGGGAGTCGGCCCGGGCCGCCGGCCGAAAGGCGCTGGCGGCCGTCGCCGCCGTGGACGTGCGGGCGGTGCCCGGCTTCTCCGCCGGGCAGTTCGCCGAGTCGGTCGCCCGGACGCTGGGACGGGCGGGCGTGTCCGCGCCGGACGTGTCGGCGGTGGCCTTCCGCCACACGGGGGTCGCCGAGGTGGACGAGGCTCAGCACAGCGGACTGGCCAGAGCGCTGCCCGGGGCGGCACAGGTCACCGACGAGAAGCGGATCGGGGACTGCTACAGCGCCCACGCGCTGCTTCAGCTCGCAGGGCTCCTGGACGAGGCGGCGCTGCCTGCCGTCGTCGTCGCGGCGGACCCGGACGGCCTGCTGTCGGTCGCGGTACTGAACGGCGTCCCGGAGTGAACCGCACATCGCACGGACGGCACCGGTCGGGGAGACACTGTGGAACTTCATGACCCCACGGCGGACAACCTCTGCCAGTACCTCCTGGCTCCCGCCGCTCGTACACCGGACAAGGCCGCCGTGGTGGAGCCCGACGAGACCGGGACGCTCACCGAGGTCTCGTACCGGCAACTCGCCGCGCTCGTGGACGAGTACACCCGGGCCCTGGAACCACTCGGCCTCGATGTCGGCGACCGGGTCGTTGTCGAAGCACACAGTTCCGCGGCGGCGGTGGCGATGCTGCTCGCCTGCTCGAAGCTGGGGCTGCCGTTCGTCCCGGTCAGTCCGCAGACCCCCGACAACCGTCTCCTTGCGATTCTGCGGTCGGTCGAGCCGGCGCTGCACGCCCGGGCGGACGGCGCCGACCGGCGTGACCTGCCGTGGGCCGGTGATACCGCGCGCTTTGGGCGGAGCGGGTTGACGACGGAACACCCGCCGGCGCCCCGGACGCGGCGGCGTCGGCGTGTCCTCGCCGTCGACACGGCCTACATCATCTTCACCTCCGGGTCGACCGGGCGCCCCAAGGGCGTGGTGATGAGCCATCGGGCGATCGTCACGTTCCTGCGCGCAGTGATCGCGGACGGACTGGTCGGCGACACCGACCGGGTCGCCAGTACCTCCCCGCTCCAGTTCGACTTCGCGCTCTTCGGGATCGGTGTCGCTCTCGGGAGCGGTGCGACGCTGGTGCCGGTCGGACGCGAGAACCTCGACTCGCCCCGGCGCATGGTCAACTTTCTTCGTGACGCCGGCGTTACCCAGGTCCATGGGGTGCCCTCGCTGTGGCGTCCGGTGCTGCGCCACGATCCGGAACTGCTGAAGCGGCTTGACAAGGTGCGCTCGGTGGTCTTCGCCGGCGAGAGCTTCCCCCTCGCCGAACTGCGTCGGCTCCAGGAGATGCTGGCCGGCGCCCGCCTGGTGAACGGCTACGGCGCGACCGAGTCGATGGCCGCCTCATTCACCGACGTGCCCGACCCGCTGTCCGCGGAGCAGCGGTCGCTGTCGATCGGGCGCGCCCACTCCGGCGCAGAGATGACTCTGGTGGACACGTCCGGACGCGTGGTGACGCGGCCGGGGGTGGTCGGGGAGATCCACCTGCGCAGCCCCTCGCTGTTCAGCGGCTACTGGGACGACCCCCAGGCCACCGCCCAGGTGCTGGTCCCCGACCCGCTCGACCCGCGGCACGGGCAGGTGGTCCTCCGCACCGGCGATCTGGCCTACCTGGACGAGCGGAACGAACTGTATTTCGTCGGCCGCGCCGACTCCCAGGTGCAGATCCGGGGCAACAGGGTCGAACTGGGCGATGTGGAGAGCGTTCTGGCCCAACTGCCCGCTGTGACGTCGGCCGCGGCCACCATCGTGCCGCGCGGCGGCGATCACGTACTGATGGCGGGCGTCGTGCTGGACGACGCGGCGGCGCCGTTCGACGAGGACGCGGCGCTCGACTTCTGCGCCCAGGAGTTGTCCGCCTATATGAGGCCGCGCCGGATCCGGCCCTTGGCCGACCTTCCCCTGACCGAGAACGGCAAGGTCGACCGGGTGCTGCTCGCACGCCTTGTGACCACCGCTGTTCGCGACGGGCCCACTGACATCGATCCGACACCGAGGAGCCCCGCATGACGTACACCCTGTCCCTGGACCGCCGCGTACGGCTGGCGGACATCGAGTCGATCGCCGCCGCACAGGGCTCTGGGCTGGCTGTGGACGGTGCCGTGCGCGAGCGGGTCGACGCCTCACGGCGCACACTGGAGAAGTTCGTGGCGGACGGCCGGATCATCTACGGCGTCACCACCAGCATGGGCGGGTTCGTCGACTGGCTCGTCCCTGCTTCCATGGCACGCCAGTTGCAGGAGAACCTGCTCAACGCGGTGGCGACCAACGTGGGGGAGCGCCTGGACGACGTCACCGTCCGCGCGATCATGGTGTCCCGCATCGCGTCGCTCTCCCGCGGCAACTCGGCCATCTCCCCGGCCAACCTGGACAAGTTCATCGCGGTGGTGAACGCGGGGATCGTGCCCCTGGTACCGGAGAAGGGCTCCCTCGGCACCAGTGGCGACCTCGGCCCGCTCGCCGCCATCGCGCTGGTCTGCATAGGCCAGTGGAAGGCCCGGTTCAACGGCGAGGTCCTGCCGGGCGCCGAGGCGCTGCGCCGGGCCGGCATCGCTCCGATGGAGCTCAGCTTCAAGGAGGGCCTCGCCCTCATCAACGGCACATCGGGGATGGTCGGCCTGGGCTCCCTCAATGTGCAGCGGGCCCGTCGGCTCGTGCAGTCGTACCTGCTGGTGTCGGCGCTCTCCGTGGAAGCGCTGGGGGGCAAGACCAAGCCGTTCGACCCGCGGGTACACGAGCTCAAGCCGCACCGCGGACAGCGGGAGGTCGCGGACTTCTTGTGGCGGACGCTGAGCGACTCCAAACTCGCGGTCGACGAACTCGACATCGAGCAGCTGCTCGCGGACGAGATCGCGGACACCGCGAAGGCCGGGTCCCAGCCGATCGAGGACGCCTACTCCGTGCGGTGCACCCCGCAGATCCTCGGACCGGTTCTGGACAGCCTGGGCACGATCGAGCGGACCGTCGAGGACGAGCTGAACTCCTCCAACGACAATCCGCTCATCAACCCCGATGAGGCGGAGGTCTTCCACAACGGTCACTTCCACGGGCAGTACGTGTCCATGGCGATGGACCACCTGGTGATCGCCCTGACGACCCTGATGAACCTCTCCAACCGCCGGATCGACCGGTACCTGGACAAGAGCAACAGCAACGGACTGCCTCCCTTCCTGTGCCGGGAGGACCCGGGCCTGCGGCTGGGCCTGATGGGCGGGCAGTTCATGACCGCGTCGCTGACCGCGGAGACGCGGGCGATGGCGATGCCCATGTCCATCCAGTCCCTGACCACCACCGCGGACTTCCAGGACATCGTCTCGTTCGGCTTCGTCGCGGCACGCCGTGCCCGGGAGGTGCTGGACAACGTGGCCCACGTGGTGGCGTTCGAGCTCCTGTGCGCCTGCCAGGCGGCCGACATCCGCGGTACCGACGGCCTGTCCTCGGCCACCCGCGCTCTGTACGAGCGGACCCGGGAAGTGATTCCGTACCTCGACCACGACATCACGACCACCGAGTACGTGGAGGAGCTCGCCCAACGGCTGCTGACACAACCGAGCCTGGGCTGAGGACCACCGTGCCCGCCTCAGCGCCGAAAGCGACCATGTCCGCCCTGCCCGTGCCCCTGGCGTGGAGCGAGCGGGCGCCCGACGGCACACATGCCGTCCTGCGACTTCCCGTGGATCTCGCCGCCGATCACATGGCCGGCCACTACCCGGGCTACCCGATTCTGCCGGGAGTGGTCATCATGGACTGGGTGCAGCAGGCTGTCGACAGCCTGCACGGCGCCGGCCTGCGGATGCGCCGCCTCGACCGAGCGCGCTTCGTGCGGCCCCTGTTCCCGGGAGACGTACTGGAACTCACCATCCGCGTGCGCCCCGGCGAACCCGACGATCAGGCCATGGACGGTGAGGGAGTCTTCGCCAACGCCCGGATAGTGCGCTCGGATCGCCGGCCGGCCGTCGAACTCGACGCCACTTTCGGACCGGTGGGGGCTCATGCTTGACCATGCCCAGGTGCGCGGCCTGCTGCGGCAGCGCCCTCCGATGATCCTGCTCGACACCGTCGGGGAGTTCTCGCCGACCTCGCTCGTCGCCACGAAGGCGATCAGCGGCTCCGAAGGCTGTTACCGGGACCTCGCGGACGGCACGCCCCTCGCGGGCTTCGCATACCCGCAGGCGCTCTTGGTGGAGTCGTTCGGTCAGGCGTGTTCACTTCTGTGGACGCTGGCCGGTCTCGGTCCGCCGGACCGCATCCCCTTGCTGGTCGGAGTGAGCGACCTGGCGTTCCACTCGTCGCCCTTTCCGGGGGACGTCCTGGAACACCAGGTCCGGCTCGTGCACAGCTCCAGCACGGCTTGCGAGTTCACGGGCCGGTCCCACGTGAACGGCGACACCGTGCTCGACGTCGGCTCCCTGCTGGTCGCTTCACTGCCCGGCCCCTCCCCCACGTGAGACCGCACCTCGCGCCCCACGACCAACCTCGAACGAAGGACGGATCATGCAGGACGTCGACCACCCGGTCATACGCATCCGATCGATCGTCGCCGACACCTTGGACCTGGCTCCGGACGAGATCGACGACGACCAGGACTTCATCGACTTCTACCGGGCGGATTCCCTCAACCTGATCGAGATCGTCGCCCAGCTCGAGAAGCACTACCAGGTGGAACTGCCCTTGGACGAGCTGCAACAGGCACGCTCCGTCAACGCCCTTCGGGGCCTGCTCGTCAGGCTCCTGGACGGAACCCGGATCCCGGACTCGGCCGTCTGAAACTCCAGTTGCAGTTCGCTGTTCCTACTGGCCAGGAGCCTGTTTCCGGGTGGAGCGAGCTGACGTTCCGTCATGTGGCCGGAGTTCGTGACTGGCGGTGCGTGATCGCTGTCGTGCTGACCATGCAAGACGGTGTCCGGCCCGATGTCTGGACGAGGGAACTGGAGGAGGTGCTGCTGCGGGTCGGTCACCGGTTCGGCAGGGCCGACCTGCGGCGGCGGATGCGCGCGTATGTGCAGGGACTCGCCGAACGGCTCGGCGAGGACGGCGGCGTCCTTGTGATCGACGAGACGGGCTTCCTCAAGAAGGGACGACTGGGCGGCCGCGATGCTGTCGCCTGTCCCGTTTTTCGACGGTGACGAGCCCTCCCACCGCCGGTGGGTGATGGCCCGCCACAGCATCGCCCGGCCCGGCGAGACCGCCTACTACCTGGCCCATGCATCCTCTGACCAGCAGGAATTGCGAACTGCAACTGGAATATTGGCCGCCGTGCGGCTCTCCGTCCGGCCTCCACCCGTCGTAAGGGTGGAGGCTCCGCTCACAGTGCCACGCCGCCGTCGATGCGGAACACCTGGCCGGTGACATATCCGGCCTGGGGCGAGAGCAGATAGGAGACCATCCCGGCCACCTCCTCGGGTGTGCCGAAGCGGCGCAGCGGTATGCGGTCGACGACAGCGCTGTTGGACACCGAGGCGACCATGTCGGTGTCGATGAAGCCGGGGGCCACGGCATTGGCACGCACACCGAGCCGCGCAAACTCCTTCGCCATCGCCTGGGTGAGCGCGATGATCCCGGCCTTGGACGCCGAGTAGTTGGCCTGCCCGGCATTGCCGACCACGCCCGCGGCCGACGACAGGGTGACGATCGCCCCGGCTCTGCGCCGGGCCATCGGGCGGGCCACCGCGCGCAGCAGGTTGGCGGTGCCGTCGAGGTTGGTCCGCAGCACCGTGTCCCACTCGTCGTCGGACATCAGCATGAGCGGTCGGTCCCGGGTGATCCCGGCGGATGCCACGGCCGCCGCGACGGGCCCGAACCCGGCCTCGACATCGGCGACGAAGCCGCGGACCCCGTCGCGGTCGGCGACGTCGACGCGCCGGGCCAGCACCCGCCGCCCGGCATCGCGCACCTCCTTGGCGGTCACTTCGGCCGCGGCCGCGTCGGAGTGGTAGCACAGCGCCACGTCGAACCCATCGCGCGCCAGCCGTATCGCGACCGCCCGTCCTATCCCCCGTGACCCGCCGGTCACCAGGGCCACCGGGCTGGCCTTCGCCGCCGCGCCGGCCTCGCTCGAATCGTTGGACATGCCCGCTCCTCTCCGGGGGAGAAGGAACGAGCGTCGCCTGCTTTCCTATACGGCACCTAGCGGAGAACTTAAGAGCACATTGAGCCTGTGGCGCCGCCTGTGCTGATCGTATGGCCGAGGTCGAGGGCGCGCTTCGAGCAATCAGTGACCTGCACATCTCGGACTGTGGACCGCCAAGCGTGCGCGGCGCGCGTCGAGGAGACCGAGCGGCGGCCGACCGAGGTCACCGGGCCAGGGCAGCAGACGCTTGTCCTGATCAACCACTGGCCGTTGGTGCAGCGGCCCACCGAAGTGATGACCCATCAGAAGTCCGCGCAGTGGTGCGGTACGTGCGCACCACCGACTGGCACACCCGCTTCGACGGACGGGCCGTCGTGTACGGGCATCTACACATCCCGCGTAGCACCGTCCACGACGGCGTGCCCTTCGAGGAGGTGGCCCTCGGCTATCCACGGGTGGGAAACGCTTCGGTCCGCGCCCCGACTTGGTCCGGCAGATCCTGCCGCGGCCTCAGGAGACGGGCAGGGGCGTCGCCGCATGATCGAGTCGATCCCACGCCCATCGGATCACCGCCCTCGCCACCCTGCCCACGGCCGGGCCCACCTGGGACCGCGCTTCAGCGCCTCCTGCGTCGCGCCAGGTGACGCAGGATCACCGTCCCGGTCGCCCCGGCCAGGAGACCACCCGCCAGTGGTACGAGGGCGTTCACCCAGGGATCGCGGATGGGCTTGTATGTGGTCCTGCCCTCTTTGATCTCGATGAAGCCGAGCGGCTTCGCCTCGACCCCGCCGCCGGCCAGCCCGTCCTCACCGGCCTCCTGACCGGCGGCGTTGCCGCCGAAACCTAACCCGATGCGCCCCACGGGGATCACGGTGACGTCCCGGCTCACGACGGGCTCACCGAACACGAGGGTGCCCGGAGCCCGGCTGCCGAGCTTGTCGGCCAACTTTTCCAGCAGAAAGGCAGCGGCGTCGTCTGCCGTCGCCGCTTCCAGCGGCGCGTTCTCCGGGCCGGTCACCGGGCACCGCTCTCGGCCGACCGCCCGGCCGGGCTCAGCAGGCCGACGGCGAGCGGAAAGGACACTTGAATCTTGGCTAAGGCGAAGCAGTCCACTGCGGTGACGATACACGCGGCTTGGGGCGGGGACGAGGTCCGGGCACCCGCAAGCTGTGCGGGACCAGGGCGAGCGGGCGATCTTCCAGTGGGTCATGTGGCACAACGAAGAACGTCTGCACTCCGGGCTCGGCTACGTACCGCCGACCGAGTACGAGGAAGCCTTTCCGCCGCAGACGACCGTTGTGCGCGGCTCGCACAGCAGCGAAACGCGCCAGCCAGTCCCCAAGCCCAGACCACAGCGGCACAAACCGTACGGGGCCTGTCACGGGGCCCCTGGTCTCTCCCCCGACATCTGACCGGCGGCCGGGGGCTCGGAGCGCTCAACCGGGCCGTCTCAGCCCGCCGTCAGGGCGAAGGCGAGCAGGGCCGTCGCGGTGTAGTCCAGGGCGGGTTCGGAGGTCTGCCAGGCGCCCGCATGGTCCAGATAGCCGCCGCCATGGCCGTCGAAGTCCTGCCAGGAACCGCCGCCGGGCGGCCGGGCGGCACAAGTCCGCATGGTGTCAAAGGTGTTGAGGTTGCCCGGTGTCAGTTCCCTGGCGGAATTGGGGCCGTTGACCACGGCCCCGCGCAGGATGGCGCCCTTGCCGTCGCGGCTGCCCGCGAGGTTGGCGACCTGGTGCGAGGGGCAGTGCGGGAAGGTCCGGCCCGCCCCGATCACGAAGGAGGTGCCCCAGGAGTTGGCACCCAGGGCCCAGCCGCGCTGTTCGGCGGCGAAGGCGTCATAGCGGTGGTCGCCGGAGGACCTGGCATAGAGCAGGGCGGTGGCGACCAGGCCGAAGGTGTGCGGTGCGGAGTCGCTCTCGGTGTAGACGGCGCCGGCCCGGAACGGGTCCTTGGCGGCGCGGGCCACGCCCTCGTCCAGCTGGCGGCGCAGATCGCCCAGCAGCTCGTCCCGGGTGACGGCCGCGCCGAAACCGCCGTCGGCCGGCCGCAGCAGATCGGCGTGGGCCAGGGCGCTGACATCGGCCACGCCCAGCGTGCCCTTGGCGTCCTCGTCCAGATAGGCGCGGGCCCAGCGGGCGGCCTGTCCGCGCCAGTCCCCGGCGCGGCCGTCGCCCAAGTCACGGGCGGCCAGGGCGAGTTCGGCGGCGCCGAACTCCATGTCGTCCTGCCAGACGTCCTCCGGGTAGAAGGCGGCGGGGAAGACGGTCACCAGCCGGCCGGGCCCGCCGGTGTCGGCCCGGTCATAGACGGCAGCCGCCTTGGCCAGCCATTGCCTGGCCGCGGCGGGGTCATGCCCGGCCTCCCGCTGGGCGGCGAGGGCGAACACCGCCGCCATCCGCCCGGCCAGGTTGGGGCTGATCCGGGCGCCGGGGGCGTTGGCCCTGAAGACCGGCCGGTATTTGATGGCGTGGTCGCGGTGGCCGGGCGGCGCGTCCAGGGCGTCGTCCGCCTCGGGCAGCCGCCAGACGTCATGGTCGGAGCGGATGGTGCCGGTGGTCTCGGCGTTGCCCTGGCCGATGCCCACCTGGGCATAGAGGGTTTTGGTGGTGCCGTCCCACATCCTGTCCAGCCACTCCAGCCCATGCCGGGCCTCCGCGTCCAGTCCCTTGGCGGCGGGCAGGCTCCGCTGGGCCAGCAGGAGCTGGGCCACCGAGTAGGAGGTGGTGTGGGTGAACTTCAGATAGTCGCCCGCGTCGAACCAGCCGCCGGAGACGTCCACCGGGCCGCCGAGCGGGGTCAGCCGGTCGTCCAGGAGCTCTTTGCCGTCGGCGTCGTAGCGCGGCGCGGCGTACACGGTCGCGGTGCGGTCGGTCAGATGGGACGGCTTACGGGCCGGCGTGCCGGGCAGCACCCGGGAGCCGTCGCGCTGGGCCTGGAAGAACCGCACATTGTCCTCGACCAGCGGGGTCATCAGCTCCCGGGCCGGGGCGATCCGGAAGGGGGGCGAAGCGGCGGAGGCGGCGCCGGTCAGCTCCAGGCGGTAGCTGCCCGGGGCATTGACATCCGAGATGTCCACGGTGCGCACCGTGGGGTAGGCCTTGTTCCAGCGTCCGGCCGACGGGCCGAGTCTTCCGCTGCGCACGGTGTGTCCTCGGTCGTCCACCAGCCGGAAGCCGGCCCCGTCCAGGGCGTCCTCGGATCCCATCACAAAGGCGTGCTTGGCCTCGCCCAC
>NZ_PHNC01000007.1 GCF_003121295.1 Streptomyces orinoci | reverse complement strand
ACCTGGTTGAGCTCGCCGATCCCGATGCCGGAGACCAGCTCGCCCACCGGGCCGGGGTCGGGGGTGCGGGAGACCACCACAGGGCAGGCCCGGGAGGCCAGCAGGTCGGCGAAGACCCGGCCCGGCCCGGCCGGGCCGAGCACCGCCGGGTCGCCGCTGAGCACCAGCCGGGTGCCGTCGGCCAGGGACTCCAGCAGGGCCGCCGCGGTCTCCACATCGAGCTGGGGGGCGTCCAGCACGGCCAGCACATCCAGCCGGAGGGCGCCCTCGGCGTCCCGTCCGGGACCCTCCTGGCCGGCGAGCAGACCGGCCAGGGTGACCGCGTTCTCCTCGCCCAGCTCGGCCAGGCGCCGCCGGCCGTCCTCGGTATGGGCCGCGGCGCAGGCCCGCAGGCCCAGCGCCCGGGCCGCGGCGACCACGGCGGCGGGCTCGGCCCGGGCGCTCTCCCCGCCGCTGTGCGCCACCAGGCCGTTGGCCGCGACGGCACGCACCAGCTCGGCGGCGGACGGGGAGGGTGCGGCGGCGGCCTGCTCCTCCCAGTCCGAAGTCTCTTGCGGCTCAAGGGTGTTGAGCAGCCGCAGCAGCCCGTCCGCCAGGCTCTCCTCGGCCATGGCGTACCGGTCCAGGCCGAGCAGCACCGTCACCGGTGCCTCCTCGTCCGCCGCCTCCCCGGCGTCCTCGGTGTGCTGGAAGACCAGCACCCCGCCCTCGGCGATGACCTGGTGCAGCGCCTGGTCCGGATCGGGCACCGCCCGGCGGGCCAGCTCCTCGTGCAGCCGGGCCGACTCCAGCACGGTGTGCCCCGCGGTGGCGGCCTTCTCCAGCAGCCAGCCGGTCAGGGCCCGGACCCGGCGCTCGTCCCCGGGGCCGCACTGCCCGCCCAGCAGCTCCCGGGCGAAGCCGTCGGCCTGCTCGGGGCGGACGCCGGGCACGGCCAGCAGCTGCCAGGGGTCTTCCCGCAGCACTTCGGCGGCCTGCTCGCCGAGCAGCGTCAGGGCCTGCTCGGCGAGCTGCTCCGGCGCCCCGCCGGCGGCCAGCACCTGGCGGACACCGGGCAGCCCGGCCGCCAGCACCGCCTCCGGCAGCGCCGGGCCGGCGTCCGGCACGGCCACCGGCGGCGGACCGGCCGGCCGGGACGGGGCCGGGCGCGGTGCGGGACGCGCGGGCTCGGTGAAGAACGAGGCCGCGGACCGCTCCCCGCTCTCCACCGCACGCACCGCGGCGGCCAGCGCCTCAGCCACGGCGGACCGCTTGGGCCGGTCCACCGTTTCCCCGGCGGGGGCCGCTTCCCCGGCGGGGGCCGCCGGCTCGGGGCCGGATGCCTCGGGCCCAGACGCCTCGGGCGGATTCGGGGTGTCCTCTTCGGGTCCGGGGTTCGTCCCCCGGGAAGACGCGGTCACAGCGTGCTCCAGTCCTGGTCGGGATAGCGGTGCACGGGCGCCGACACATCGTCGAGCGCCTGGCAGATCTCGTCCGGAAGCGTAAGGGCCTCCACTGACAACGCCGCCTTGAGCTGCTGTGCGTCGCGTGCCCCGACGATGGGGGCGGTCACCCCGGGCCGGTCGCGGACCCAGGCCAGGGCCACCTCCAGCGGGGTGGTGGCCAGTCCGTCGGCCGCTATGGCGACGGCGTCCACGATCCGCCGGGCCGCCTCGTCCAGATAAGGGGCGACAAAGGGGGCCAGGTGCTCGGTGGCGCCCCGGGAGCCGGCCGGGGTGCCGCGCCGGTATTTGCCGGTGAGCACGCCCCGGCCGAGCGGGGAGGAGGGCAGCACCCCGATGCCCAGGTCCAGGGCGGCGGGCAGCACCTCGCGTTCGATGCCGCGCTGCAGCAGCGAGTACTCCATCTGCGTCCCGGCCAGCCGGGTCCGGGTGCCCGGGGCGGCCAGCTGCCAGGTGGCGGCCTTGGCCAGCTGCCAGCCGCAGAAGCCGGATACCCCGGCATAGCGGGCCCGGCCGCTGGCCACCGCGGTGTCCATGGCCTGGAGGGTCTCCTCCAGCGGGGTGGCCGGGTCGAAGGCGTGCACCTGCCAGAGGTCCACATGGTCGGTGCCCAGCCGCCGCAGCGAGGCATCCAGCGCGTTCAGCAGATGGCCCCGGGAGCCGTCCACCCGGCGGCCCGGCTCCAGCACACTGCCCGCCTTGGTGGCGATCACCAGCTCCCGGCGCGGCACCACATTGCGCAGCAGCCGCCCCAGCAGGTGCTCCGCGCCGCCGTCGGCATAGACGTCCGCGGTGTCCACCAGCGTGCCGCCCGCCTCGTGGAAGGTTCTCAACTGCTCGGCGGCCTCATGCTCGCCGGTGTCCCGGCCCCAGGTGAGGGTGCCCAGGCCGAGCCGGGATACCCGCAGGCCCGTATGGCCGAGATGCCTTCGTTCCATGAGCGCTGAGACTACTGGCCGGGCCCGGCACCGCGGACGGCCATGTGCCGCCCGGCCGGTGACGTATCCCAGGTCCGCGCGCTAGAGTCCCCGCAACGACGACGTTACTGACGAGTAAGGGGTACCGGATGCGCCTCGGAATCAACCTCGGCTACTGGGGAGCCGGGATGGACGCGGACAATCTCGCGGTCGCCCGCGAGGCCGACCGCCTGGGGTACGCCGTGTGCTGGGCCGCCGAGGCATACGGCTCCGACGCCCCCACCGTGCTCTCCTGGGTCGCCGCCCAGACCGAGCGGATCGACGTCGGCTCGGCCATCTTCCAGATTCCGGCCCGTACCCCGGCCATGACCGCCATGACCGCCGCCACCCTGGACTCGCTCTCCGGCGGCCGCTTCCGCCTCGGCCTGGGCGTCTCCGGCCCCCAGGTCTCCGAGGGCTGGTACGGGGTGAAGTTCGACAAGCCGCTGGCCCGCACCCGGGAGTATGTGGAGATCGTCCGCAAGGCCATGTCCCGGGAGCGCCTGACCCACCAGGGCGAGCACTGGACGCTGCCGCTGCCCGGCGGCCCCGGCAAGCCGATCAAGCTCACCGTGCACCCGGTGCGCGAGCACATCCCGCTGTACATCGCCGCCATCGGCCCCAAGAACCTGGAGCAGACCGGCGAGATCGCCGACGGCGCACTGGTCCTCTTCTACGCCCCCGAGCACGCCGAGGAGACCACCCTCGCCCCGCTGCGCGCCGGCCGCGCCAAGGCGGGCAAGGAACTGGACGGCTTCGATGTGGTCCCCACCGTGCCGCTGGCCCTGGGCGAGGACGTGGACGCGCTGGCCGATATGTTCCGCCCGTACACCGCCCTGTATGTGGGCGGCATGGGCAGCGCCAAGCAGAACTTCTACAACAAGCTCGCCCAGCGCATGGGTTATGAGAAGGAAGCGGCCGAGATCCAGCAGAAGTACCTCGCCGGGGACAAGGAGGGCGCCGCCGCGGCCGTACCCCGCGAGCTGATCGACTCCACCTCGCTGCTCGGCACGGTGGACCGCATCGCCGACCGGATGCGGGCCTACGCCGAGGCGGGCGTCACCACCCTGTCGCTGAACCCGGCGGGCTTCACCCTGGACGAGCGGATCGCGGGCCTGCGTGCCGGAGTCGAGGCCCTGGAGCGGGCCGGACTGGCGTAACCGGAGGCAGATCAGCGGCCGTGGTGGGGGCTCGGGGGTGTCTTCCCCGCCACGGCCGACATCGAGCACAACGGCCCGGCCGTCGTCCTGGTTACGGGCCCGGCTTCCCCGGCCGTTGTCCTTCGTTCGGCCGAGCGCCCCCCGCGCTCGGCAGGCGCGCCCCCGCCGCCGGCAGTTGACTGGGTGGCCATGGAGGTGACGGCCATGCTCTCGGCACGCAGCCTGTTCCAGGAGATCCTCGACAACGACGACTCCTACCGCCTGTTCTGCTCCATCGCCGCCAGCGGCGAGGCCCAGGGCGGCTGGGAGAACGGCCGGATCGCGGCCCTGCTGCCGGAACGCCACCGCCACCTCGCCCCCAAGGTCGCCCGGCACGGCGCCGACGAGGACAAACACGGCCGGATCTTCAACGCCCTGCTGCGCAGACGCGGACTGCGGCCCACCGGAGTCCCGCCGGAGACCGACTACACCATGCTCCTGGAACGCCGCGGCATCGGCCTGCCCCATGAGAAGCTGCGTGCCGAAGAAACGCTCACCGAACGGGACTTGATCATCTACTTGGCACACAGCAGGGTCACCGAGCAGCGCGCCGCCGAACAAATGGACCTGCTGGCCCGGCACTTCGGCGACCACCCCGAGGTGGGCCGGGCGATCACCATGATCCGCCATGACGAGACCAACCATCTCGCCTACTGCCACGAGGAGTTGCTGCGGCTGTCCGCCGCCGGGCACGGCCACACCATCCGCGCGGTGCTGCGCCACAGCGCCCGGGTGGAGATCGAGGTCTACCGGGACGTCAGTCTGGCGGTGATGGCGCATATGGGCCGCATCCTGCGCTGGCCCGCCGCCAAGTCGGCCGCCCTGACGGCGGCCATCCACGCCGTGCACCGCTATGAACTGCTCGGCGGACGGCGCCGGTTGACCACCCTGCGGATGCCCGAGCGGCGCGACGCCCTGGGTACCCCCGCGGCCGAGTACGCCTGAGCGCTCACAGCCAGCCGCGCCGCTTGAACAACCGGTGCAGCCAGAACACAAACCCCGCCATCAGCACCAGCGCCGCCGGATAGCCCCAGGGCTGCCGCAGCTCCGGCATGTTCCGGAAGTTCATTCCGTAAATCCCGGCGATCATCGTGGGCACGGCCGCCATTGCCGCCCAGGCGGAGATCTTGCGCATATCGTCGTTCTGCTGAACGCCCATCTGCGCCAGATGCGCCGAGAGGATGTCGGTCAGCAGCCGGTCCAGCCCCTCCACCACCTCGTTCACCCGCGCCAGATGGTCACTGACGTCCCGGAAGAAGGGACGCGCCTGCTCATTGACAAAGGGCAGGGTGCCCCCGGCCAGCCGGTCCAGCGGATCGGCCAGCGGGACGGTCGCCCGCCGGAACTCCACCACCTGGCGCTTGAAGGCGTAGATCCGCGAGGCGGTGTTCTTGTTGTCTCCGCCGGCCGGGGCGAAGACCTCGGTCTCCAGCTCGTCCAGATCCATCTGCAGCGCCGCCGCCACCTCGGTGTAGCGGTCCACCACCGCGTCGGCCACCGAGTAGAGCACCGCCGTGGGCCCGTACGCCAGCAGCCGCTCATCGGCCTCCAGCCGCCTGCGCAGCTCCTTCAGCGGCGAGCCCTCGCCATGCCGGACGGTCACCACGAAGGAGTCACCCAGGAACAGCATCAGCTCCCCGGTGCTCACGGTGTCCGCCGCCTCGTCGTACATCACCGGCTTGAGCACCACGAACACCGAGTCCGCGTACACCTCCAGCTTGGGCCGCTGATGGGCCTTGAGGGCATCCTCGACCGCCAGGGGATGGAGCCGGAACTCGCTGGTGATCAGCGCGAATTCCTCCTCCGTCGGCTCATACAGACCGACCCACAGAAAGGCGTCACCATCGGCCCGCGCCTGGTCCAGAGCGTCCGAGAAGTCGTCGGGCGCCTCGGTGCGGCGCCCCTTGCGGTATACGGCGAAGTCCACAATCATCCGGGCATTCTGCCGCCGGAAGGTCAGCATCCGGCAAAGCCCCCGCCAAGCCTCGTCGTAGGCTGGCGGACATGCCCACCCTGATCCTGGTCCGGCACGGCCGGTCCACCGCGAACGGCAAGGCGGTACTCGCCGGCTGGACGCCCGGCGTGGCACTGGACGAGCGGGGCGCCGCCCAGGCGGCCGCGCTCCCCGCGCGGCTGCGGGACATCCCGCTGGCCACCGTGGTCACCAGCCCGCTCCAGCGCTGCCAGGAGACCCTCGCCCCGCTGCTGGCCGCCCGGCCGGAGCTCCGGGCACACACCGACGAGCGGATAGGCGAGTGCCACTACGGCGACTGGTCCGGCCGCAAGCTCGCCGAACTCGCCGACGACCCGCTGATGGCCGTGGTCCAGCAGCACCCCTCGGCCGCGGTCTTCCCCGGCGGCGAGTCCATGCGCGCCATGCAGGCCCGCGCCGTGGAGGCGGTCCGGGACTGGAACGAGCGCGTGGAGCGCGAGCACGGCCCGGAGGCCGTCTATCTGATGTGCTCGCACGGCGACCTCATCAAGTCCGTGGTCGCCGACGCCCTGGGCCTGCACCTGGACCTCTTCCAGCGGATCCACGCCGACCCCTGCTCGGTCACCGCCATCCGCTACACCCGGCTGCGGCCCCAGTTGCTGCGCCTCGGCGACACCGGAGACCTCGCCGCTCTCGTCCCGCCGGAACGCCCCGCGGACGGCGGCAGCGGGGATGCGACGGTCGGGGGCGGTGCGGGAGCACCGTGATCGCGGTGCGCAGTAGGGTGGGTGCGCGGGTCCGTCCCCGGCACCCGTGCAGCGACACCGGTAGTTCCCCCTGTGACCCACCAACCCATATGGAGCAGGACGTTGTCCCGTCAGGTGTTCCTCTATGACCCGCCGGACCGCTTCGTCGCCGGTACGGTCGGGCTGCCGGGCCGCCGTACTTTCTTCCTCCAGGCCAGCGCGGGCGGCCGGACCACCAGCGTCAAACTGGAGAAGGCCCAGGTCGAGGCGCTCGCCGAGCGCATCGACGAACTGCTGGACGAGGTGGTGCGGCGCACCGGAGGCAGCGCCCCGGTCCCCGCGGTGGCCCCCGCCGAACTGACCGACACCGAGCCCCTGCAGACCCCCGTCGAGGAGGAGTTCCGGGTCGGCACCATGGCCCTGGCCTGGGACGGCGAGAGCCAGCGCATGGTCGTCGAGGCCCAGGCACTGGTGGAGCTGGAGGCGGACACCGACGAGGACCTCGCCGAGGCGGAGGAGCGCCTGCTGCAGGACGAGCTCAACGGGCCGCCCATGCTGCGGGTGCGCATCACCGGCACCATGGCCCGCGCATTCGCCAAGCGCGCCCTGGAGGTGGTCAACGCCGGCCGCCCGCCGTGCCCGCTGTGCAGCCTGCCGCTCGACCCGGAGGGACATGTATGTCCGCGCCAGAACGGATACCGCCGCGGAGCGTAAGCCCGCAGGAGCTCCTCACCCTGGGCGAGCTGACGGTGGTCGGCCGGGTACGGGAGGCGTCCAACGCGGTGCTCTACTGCACCGTGGAGTACCAGGGCGTGAGCGCCGCCTGTGTCTACAAGCCGGTCGCCGGGGAGCGCCCGCTGTGGGACTTCCCGGAAGGCACCCTGGCCCAGCGCGAGGTGGCCGCGTATGAGCTCTCCGAGGCCATGGGGTGGGGGCTGATCCCGCCGACGGTACTGCGGGACGGGCCGTACGGGCGGGGGATGGTCCAGCTGTGGATCGAGGCCCCCGCCGACGAGGAGGCCGCCCCGCCGCTGCTCGCCCTGGTGGACGGGGACGAGCCCGGCCCGGGCTGGAAGGCGGTCGGCTACGCGGACGTGGGGGAGGACCGGCCCGCGCTGCTGGTGCACGCCGACGACCAGCGGCTGCGCCGGCTGGCGGTGCTGGACGCGGTCATCAACAACGGCGACCGCAAGGGGAGCCATCTGCTGCCCACCGCGGACGGGCGGCTGTACGCCATCGACCACGGGGTCACCTTCAACGCCGACGACAAGCTGCGGACCCTGCTGTGGGGGTGGGCGGGGGAGCCGCTGCCGTCGGAGGCGCTCGACGCCCTGCGCCGGCTGTCGGCCGACCTGGCCGAGGGGCGGCCGCTGGCCGCCCGGCTGGCCGAGCTGATCACTCCGGCGGAGATTGACGCGTTGCGGGCGCGGGTGGGGGAGCTGCTCCGTACCGGCGTCCACCGCAAGCCGAGTGGGCAGTGGCCGGCCATTCCATGGCCGCCGGTGTGAGCTTGCCGGGTGCCGCTCCGGGGGCGGGCCGCTTTTCGGGTGCGGGTTGTCCGTGGCCGGTCGCGCAGTTCCCCGCGCCCCATGGGGCACCCGGCCCCTGATGCGGCGCCCGAGCCCAGGCGGGGTGCCCAAGCACAGCATCCGCACTCCGCGCAAGGTGACGGATTCGGCCAACCAAAGCCCTCCGGTTCGTATCCGGAACATGCATCCGGTTACGCTCAGGACATGCATGCCTGGCCCGCTTCAGAGGTACCCGCCCTGCCCGGCAGTGGCCGCGACCTCCGGATCCACGACACCGCGACCGGTGAACGAGTGACCCTCGTCCCCGGTCCCGTCGCCCGCCTCTATGTCTGCGGCATTACGCCCTATGACGCCACCCACCTGGGGCACGCGGCGACCTACAACGCGTTCGACCTGGTGCAGCGCGTGTGGCTCGACACCAAGCGGCAGGTTCACTATGTCCAGAACGTCACGGACATCGACGACCCCCTGCTGGAGCGGGCCGCCGCCAACGGCGACGACTGGACCGCCCTCGCCGAGCGCGAAACCTCCCTCTTCCGCGAGGACATGACCGCCCTGCGGATGCTCCCGCCGAAGCACTATGTCGGCGCCGTGGAGTCCATACCCAAGATCGTTCCGATCGTCGAGCGGCTCCGCGACGCCGGCGCCGCCTATGAGCTGGACGGCGACATCTACTTCTCCGTCGCCTCCGACCCGCACTTCGGCGAGGTCTCCCACCTCGACGCCGAGGCCATGCGCCTGCTCTCCGCCGAGCGCGGCGGCGACCCGGAGCGCCCCGGCAAGAAGAACCCCGTGGACCCCATGCTCTGGATGGCCGCCCGCCCGGGCGAGCCCAGCTGGGACGGCGGCTCGCTGGGCCCCGGCCGCCCCGGCTGGCACATCGAGTGCGTGGCCATCGCCCTGGAGCACTTCGGGATGGGCTTCGACGTCCAGGGCGGCGGCTCCGACCTGGTCTTCCCGCACCATGAGATGGGTGCCTCGCACGCCCAGGCGCTCACCGGCGAGCACCCCTTCGCCAAGACCTATGTGCACGCCGGAATGGTCGCCCTGCACGGCGAGAAGATGTCCAAGTCCAAGGGCAACCTGGTCTTTGTCTCCGCCCTGCGCCGCCAGGGCGTGGACCCGGCGGCCATCCGTCTCACCCTGCTCGCCCACCACTACCGCGCCGACTGGGAGTGGACGGACGAGGTCCTGACCGAGGCCGTGGCCCGCCTGGACCGCTGGCGGGCCGCCGTCTCCCGCCCGGACGGGCCGTCCGCCGACGCCCTGGTGGAGGAGATCCGCGAGGCCCTCGCGGACGACCTGGACGCCCCGGCCGCGCTGGCCGCGGTGGACCGCTGGGCCGCCCGCCAGGCCGCCGAGGGCGGCACCGACACCGGAGCGCCCGGCCTGGTCTCGCGGGCCGTGGACGCGCTGCTGGGTGTGGCGCTGTAACGGCCCGCACCACCCGCGCGAAAAGGAGGGCGCTCCCCCAGGGGAGCGCCCTCCTTCCTGTTCAGCTCGCCTTGGTGTAGCCGTACAGCGGTGCGTGGTCGGAGATGCCGGTGGGCTGCCTGGTGTGCCGGTAGTCGGCGTGGTCGGCCAGCTCCGTCCAGGAGTCGCAGCCGGTGAAGCCGGCGGTGCCGAAGAGGTAGTCGATCTTCGACTCGAAGTAGGTCCCGGTGCGCGGGTCGAAGCTGAAGTGCGTGGGCTCGTCGGCCGCGTCACCCGGTGCGTAGGACTTCCGGTCGCACTCCGGCATCATCCGGTAGAGCGGCTGCAACCGGGCGGGGATCTTGTGGTTGTACAGGCCCATATTGAAGTCGCCGCCCAGCACCACCCGGGGATAGGCGGAGACCGTCTTCTTGATGGTGGCGATCTCCTTGTCGTACACCCCGGCCGCCAACAGCGGTTCGGTGTTGGCCAGATGGGTGGTGCAGACATGGGTCTTCCAGCCGGACACCCCCACGCACAGCACCTGGGACCGGTCGGCGTCCTTGTGCAGCGGGACCGGCAGCGGCACCGGCCTGGGCCGGTCGCTGATCTTCCCCCGGACCAGGATCGCGGTGCTCAGCGTGCCGGAGAGCGCTCCCCGGCAGTCGGAACGGCCGTCCGGGCGCACGCTCTCCGCCCAGGCCGGGCTCCAGCCGCGGCCCAAAGCCGCCTGTATTTCGTCAAGTTGGCTGTGTCCCTTGGCCGCACCGCGCCGCGGCGGCCCCGAGCACACCTCCTGAAGCATCACCACATTGAGCCGGCGCGCCCGCACCACCGCGGCGATGGCCTGCGCCTTCTTCTTGGGCTCATTGCGGTACGGGCAGTAGCTCGGATCTCCCGGCGGACCGCCGGCCTCACCGCAGATGTTCCAGGTCATGGCACGCACCGACTCCACCGCCGCGCCCGCGTCCGCCGGCAGGGTCAGGGTGATGGCCACCGCGCCGAGCAGGCCGGCCGTGGTGCGGCGCATCAGGGTGCGTATCCGGGACGTTCTCACATGCTCTCCCATTGGGGGTTGGCTGAAACTCTATTGTCCATGCGTCAGAGCGCGGGAACTGCGGCGGAGTCACCGCTCGTTGGCGCCGCATGATGAGTCTGCTGACCGGTCCGGGGCTCGCCCTGCTGATCGTCATCCCGCTGTTCGTCCTGGCCGCCCTGCGCAAAGGGGTTCAGCTCGCCCGGCACCGGGGCTCCCCACCCGTGCGCGGCCTCGGCGCCACCGCCACCGAGGAGTTGCACGCCCTGATATACCCGAGCAAAAGGGTGCAGTTGGAGCAGCGCCGCATAGAACTCGTCCTCCGCGACGACGAACAGGACGGCGCCCCGCACCGGACCGGCATCGACCTGGACTCCGGCACCGCACGCATCGGCCCCCGGCCCGATGTCAGTGGTCGCCCCTAACGTTCTTCCCAGACGCGACCGGTCACCGTGACCGGCGAGGAAGGGGGCCGTGCCATGTCCGCTGACACCACGTACCTGGAGCTCTCCCAAGAGGGCGGCGGGGCGCACAAGTTCTATGAGGTGACGGTGGACGGCACCGCTGTGACGGTCCGTTATGGACGGATCGGCGCGGCCGGCCAGACCCAGCACTCCACCTTCCCCACGGCGGAGAAGGCACGGGCCGCCGCGGCCAAGAAGATCGGCGAAAAGGTCCGCAAGGGCTATGAGCCCGCCGTGCGCGGCGGCCGGGCGGCCCGCCCGGTGACCAGGCGCCAGGTCACCGCCGCGCCCTCCACCGCCCGTGCGGTGGCCCCGGTGCTGTGGCGCTTCGCCACCGGCGCCCCCGCCTTCGGCATCCATATCGGCGAGGACCGCTGCTGGGTGGGCAACCAGCGCGGTGAGGTGCACACCCTGGGCCACGACGGCGAGGTGCTGGCCCGCTACCAGCTGCCGGACGGCGTCAAATGCCTGGTGGAGGACGACTTCTGGATCTACGCCGGGTGCGATGACGGCACGGTCTACGACCTCTCCGCCAAACTCCCCTTCGCCGCCTATGAGATCGCCTCGGATGTCGATATCTTCTGGCTGGACGTCCATGAGGGCGTGCTCAATGTCGCCGACCGCGAAGGCCGGCTGACCGTCATCGACCATGAGGACGAGTACCAGTGGTCCCGCAAGAGCACCGGCCAGCACGCCTGGATGGTCCGCCGGGACGACCGCGCCGTCTACCACGGCCACCGGGAGGGTGTCACCGCCTACGCGGCCGACGGCAGCGGCGAGTTGTGGCACACCAGGACCTCCGGCGGGGTGCTCTTCGGCTGGCAGGAGAACCACTCCGTCTACGCCGGTACCGGACACAACGTTGTCCAGCGCCTGGCCAAGTCCGACGGCGCCATAGAGGCCACCTACCGCTGCGACTCCGCCGTCTACTCCTGCGCCACCTCGCCCGGCGGCCGCTATGTCTTCGCCGGTGACCTGGCCTCCTCCGTCTACTGCTTCGCCGCCGACGGCACCCGGCTGTGGAAGCTGGGCACGGGCGGCGGGGCCGCGCTCTCGATGCAGTACCGCGACGAGCGCCTCTATATGGTCACCACCGACGGCCTGTTGATCTGCATGGACGCCTCCGAGCCGGCGGTCGCGGCGGCCTGCTCCGGCCGGGTTCCCACACCGGTGGACATCAAGTCCGCCGCCGCGCTGCCGACTTACACCCCGGCCACGGCGGTGGAAACGGTGACCGCCGCCCCGGCGGGCGGGGTGCTGGTGGAATGTGTCCAGGACGGCGGCCGGCTGCGCGTCCATGTCGTCTCGGACGGCTACAACCCCACCTGGAACGTCCAGTTCCCCCGGGCGATCCGGGAGCCGGGCGTCCGATACGTGGTCGATGCCCTGGCACCGGCGAGCGGGGGGTTCTACCGGGTGCGGGGCGAAATACGGCGCCTGCAGTAGGGGTTGGTGGCCGCCGTGCTCCCCGGGTCACCGGGTTGGGTTTTGGGGCAGTGGGTTGGGAGCGCGGGGCGCGAAGAGAGTCAGGGCGCACAACAGAGCGGTGACGGCCAGGCACGTCCAGCCGGTCAAGTGCGCAAGGGCCGCCGCTGCTCCTCCGGCGGGGACGCTGAGCCCGAAGGCCGTGATCAGGCACAGCGGGAAGGAGGCCATCGCCGCTCCCCATCGCCTGTCCAGGGCCAGGGCCCAGGTACCCCAGAGGCTCAGCAGACCCAGGAAGCCGAAGAGGAGGGCGAGCGGGACGGCGAAGATGAATCCGTAGTAGAAGGAGCCCACAACCAGGCAGCCGAACAGGGAGGTTGAGAGGCATCCGGTGAGCGCCGCAAGGCGCAGGCGGTTGTGCCGGGCGAGGATCCAGCTGCCCAGCCCGTAGGAGAACGCGGCCGGGAAGATGCCGATGGTGGAGGTGAGGACCACCTGGCCGGCGGGCAGGCCGGACGGCAGGGCCACGGCGAGCGGAAAGAACAGGGGGACAAGCGCCATGGTCAGTTCGGGCAGGGTGGGGCGCCGCGCGGTCATGGTCCGCATTGTCCACTCGTCGAAAACGAAAGCCCCGGCAGGGCCCGTGGTCACGGGTCCTGCCGGGGCCGGGAATCACTCGGCGTGGCTCCCGTCGTCACAGAACATCGGAACACCGGGGGTGCCGCCGGGCAATCCGGATGGCATTGCCTTGAGGCTCCACGGGTTTCCTCCGTTGCCCCGGATCTCCGTCCCGCACGACCCGTAGCCCGTGTGGTGGTCGTCACCGGGCGGCACATTGGAGAACGACCTGAAGTCGCCGTGCTGCACGGGCCCACTGGTGGGCCGGCCGTTCTCGTCGACCATATGGCCGTCGAGGTAGAGATAGAGGTTCGGCATATAGCTCTGGTACACGATCCCGGTCGCCGGGTCGTCGTCGATGTCCGCCGCAGCCGTGGACTTGACGGTTCCACCCGCGCAGAAGCCCATGCTGACTTCCTGCCAGATCGGGGGCGCCATATTGAACAGCGATCCCTGGGGGGTGCCGGCGACGTCGATCTCAGGCTTGCGGAAGAACAGGCTGTAGATGTCGCCGGCCGTGTCGGCGACGTCGTCGGGGATCAGCCGCTTGGCGGCCAGGCTCTTCAGCTTGTCCGCCCAGGCGCTGACATTGGTGTCGGTGCCGGGCGCCTCGTCGAGCGGGCGGTATCCGATGCTGCCGCCGCTGATGTACTTGGTCGTCACGCACCTGCCACTGGAGTCGATGCTGGTCGGCTTCTGGGCCGGACGATAGGCCTGCCCGGGGGTGACACCGGTCACCAGCGGGTTTTCCACATGGGTCGTCTGGCCGGTGACATTGCCGTCCTTGGCGTCGAAGGACAGGTCGGGCAGGGTGACACCGAGAGAGCCGTAGTCCTTGACCGTCGCCTGGATGAACTCACGGACGAACGGGGCGATTTCCGTGTTGCCGGTCCGGCTTGAGTCCGCCACCTCCTCGGACCCCGGGATGATCTTGCCGTCCGGGCCGACGATGTACGACGCGTCGATATGCGTCTTGATCTTGTAGGAGCGGTCGTCGTCGAAGGTGTGCTCGTCGATCGTCGCCGGTGGGGCGGGTATCGCGAATCCCAGCCAGTCGGCCTCCGAGGGGTGGTGGTTGGGGTCGGTCCCGGCTGCCTCGACGTCGGCCTGCCAGACCTTTGTCGCGGTGGCGACGTTGGGGCCGACGCAGAGGTCGTCGAACTCGCCGTTCGGGCAGACCTTGAAGTGCGACAGGCCGATCACCCCTCCATGGCCGTCGAAGGCCGGACCGCCGGCTGTGCGCGAGTGCGCCCAGTCGTAGATGGTCTGACGCGTCCGCATGGGCGTCTTCATCAGCCAGGGGGTATCGGTGTCCAGGTTCTGGTTGCTCTCGAAGATCGCCGCTGCGTCCAGGGTGTGGTGCTCATACGTCCCCTCCACCGGAACGAACGCGAGCGCGTCGTAGGCCACATCCAGTTCCCCGGAGGTGGAGTCGCTGGTGACATTGCTGAGCGAGACCTTGGCGTTCGAGCCGAGCTGGAAGTAGCCGATGGTCAGCCAGGCGTTGTTGGCCTTGGACTGATCGACGACCCGTTCGCGGACCTTGCCGTCCTTGGTGGTGATCTCGTAGTGAGCGCTCTTGGTGGTCTGCGAGGGATAGGGGATGAACGCCTGCACCTTGTAGATGTGATCGCTCAGATGAGGCGTCCAAGTGCCCTTCGTGGTCAGATAGTTGTCCCAGTTGTTGGGCTGGCGTGCGTGGGAGAACCAGTAGTGGCCGCCGAAGCCGCCGCCCATCTGGTGGAGGTCCTCCTTGGCCTCGTAACTGCCCTTGTCGTCCGGGCGGAACTCCCAGGAGAACGAGCCGTTGCTGGACCAGCCATGGGAGCCGCAGCGGTTCTGCGGTGCGTCGTCGGGTTCGTCATCGACGAGCACCGTGCCGCCGGGCAGCGCACCGGAGTCACAGGGACCGGTCGGCGGGTGGGCGTCACCGGGCTCGCCGCGCACCGTCTTGTAGGTGAGGTACTCGTTGCCGCACTCTCTGACCGGCCCATTGGGGGCCGTCGGCTTGTTGCCGCAGTTCTTCCAGGTGACGTCGTGGTTGAACCAGTGCTGGTTGTAGCAGGCAACGGTGTGGCAGACCGGCGGGGCGCCCGGGTCGCACCCGTTGGTGGCGTCGCAGAAGGTCCCGAACGGTGGCTTGATGGCAAAGGTCCGTGCCATGGGGTCGGTCCACCAGGCCGCCCCATAACCGTGTGTATTACCGCCGTTCGGCTTGCCGTTGTCGTCGTAGGAGTGTCCGGTGTCGATGGGGAAGGCGCCCCAGCCCATCACCTTCTCCTCATACGTCCAGTTCTGCGGCTTGGCCGCGTCGGCATAGTGATTGTTGTCCAGGAACGCCCCGCGGACCGGGTACTTGGGGTTGGACGGGTTGTTGGCCCAGCCCAGCCCCCAGGCGTTGGGCAGATCCGGGTTGCTGCCCCGGACATTGAGGCCCCCGTTGTAGTCCCAGACGGCGGCGAACCAGTTCTCGGGGCGGGCCGGGTCATCGTCGTTGAGCTTGATCTGGGTGCCGGCAGTGTGTAGTTCGTTCCACTTGTCCTGCAGGATCTCTATCGAGTAGGCGATGTTGGTGGCGTAGTCCAGGGCGACGGCCTGCTGCATGGCCGGGGGCAGGAGCCCCTCGTGCTCCTTGGGGTGTCCGGAGATGCGCATGCCATCGGTGGCCTGGCCGATGCCATAACCACAGTCCGCCTTCGGCCAGTTGACCTTCCAGACGAGGTTGGGGTCATAACCGTCGGTGCCGGGATAGATGTTGGTGCCGTAGAAGTTGCCGACCAGGGGGTTGCCGTACTCGCCCGGCTCGGCGTGCGAGGTGGCCTGCCACAGGTTGGACTCCTGGGCCAGGATGCCCAGCAGAACCTGTGCCGGGACCCGGCCGCCGGTGACGAGACTGTGCGAGGGGAACATGCCCTGGGGCGACCAGGCGGGCAGGCCCGAGTGGTGCCAGTCGGCGGGCCGGCTGATGTGGTCGGAAGTCAGCAGACCCCGGATGGCCATGTCGGCAGCCCATTCCACCTGCGCCGGTGTGGGCTGGAGGACCTGGGTGTGCACATCATTGCGTGGCACCGAGCAGTAACGGTCCTCGTCCACCGGGTCGGTGGCGGGGCCACCCGAGTCATCGGCCTTGGCCCCGGAACGGGCCAGTGCTTTTTTGCCGGTGCTCTTGCCGCCCGCGACAAACGGGAGCAGCGGCGAGGGCTTGCCTCCGGTGCCGGCCTGGGCCGGGGTCTGCCGGGTGGGGACGGTGAAGGCCACCGGTTTGCTGGTGCCGGTGGCCGTCGCCTTGATCTCGACCGGCTCGGCGGCCCGGGTCGCGGCCCGGTGCAGCGGAGAGGCCACGGTGTCGGCGAGGTGCCGGGGAACGGCCTGGTCGATGGCCAGTTCGCCATTGGTCGACAGCTCCGCCTGGGCGGGTGCCCCGGTGATGCGGCGCATGGTCGCCGGCAGACCGGCGTGCGCCGTAGTGCTCCGGCCGGTCACAAAGACCTTGCCGCCCGCGCCCTGCGCCAGGCCGATTTGGCCCAACTTGCCTTCGGCCAGGGTCTGGACGGTGCGTCCGCGCAACTGCCGGACGTCGGCCTTGCCGCCCTTGCCGGGTTCCAGGAAGGCGACATTGCCTTCGGCGTCCGGGCGCAGCTGCGTGGCGATGCCGTGCGTGGTGGCCACCGCATCGGCCTTTCCGGCCGGGCTCACCTTGATCAGATGCGGCCCGGCGGCGGCTATGACGTCCTTGCCGACCGGGACCGCGGATGTCGCCTGGCCGTCGATCGTCCCGGTGGAGACGATCCTTCCGGTGGCGGTATCGACGGTCTGGAGCCGGGTCTGTTCGCTCTTGCCCTCGGCGTCGGCCTGGGTGACCACCGCCGTCTCGCCCGCACCGCAACCGGGGTTGAAGTAGGCCAGGCTCGCGTTCAGCGGCAGCTTGGTCACCTTCCCCGACCGCAGGTCCACGATCGCCGTGAAGGCGCCCCGGTCGAAGAGGTAGTCGCGATTGGTGAACGCCCTGGGGGCGTAGACCACCACGGCCCGCTTGCCCGAACCGGTCACACAGGCGTTGCCGATCCACTGGTCGGTTTCCAGACCCGGCTCGGACAGCGTCGCCGCCGTCCGCCAGGTGTAGCCGGCGCCGGCGTCGGCGACCAGCACATGGAAGCCGGTCGCGTCCCCGGCCGTGGTCCAGGCGCGGTCGGCCGACTTCTGCCAGTTCTTGCCGAGGAGGTCGTTGCGGTGTGCGGGCGCCACGGCATTGGGCGCGGCCGGGCCGGATGAGGGGGGCCGGGCCGCGGCAGGCTGCGCCTGCCCGGCCCAGGCCAAGGTGCCCTGCAACAGCCCGGCGACCGTGGCCAGGGCTGCCGCCGTGACCACCGGAACCCGGGCTCCGCGGGCTCTGCTGCGAAGTCTCAAGGAGATCTCCGATGTTGTAGATGGTGGGATACCGCGCCCCGCCGGGGCACGGGGCGGTGCCGATACGCGGCTCCGCCGTGTCCGGGTACGAGTGGGCGATGGCGGACGGCCACCAGGGAACTCAGACCCGGGAGTTGACCCGGTCCGCCACGCGGATGACGCCGTCGAGGGCTCGCCGGTCGGCGGTCAGGGCGTCCTTGTTCCGCTGGATGTACCCGAGCTGGACCCGGACCTCGGCCTCGTGCCACACCTCGGCGACCCGGTAGGTGTCGCGGCACGCCAGATCGGCCATGGCGGTGGAAATCTCCAGCGGTGAAACGCCGTTGGGGTTCGGCCGGAAGCGGGGGTCGTCATTGGCGTCCATGGGCGCCGCGTACTTCAGTCCCTTCTCCCGCATACAGGCGGACCACCGGCCGAAGACCTCCTTGACCCGGGGGTCGTTCTTCGACTCCCCGTATGAGGCGTTGGTCAGCTTCTGCACCAGGGGGCTGATGCCGTGGGTCGCGCTGCCCAGGGTCCGGCGGGCCTCGCCGAAGCAGCCGCCGGGCGGCAGTTTCCGGCCGCCCAGTGAGCCGTTCCTGACCTCGGGGCTCGCTTGCTTGACCACATCGGCGGGCATGTCCGTGCCGCCCAGGGCGACTTGGGTGTCGATGGACGGCGAGGGCCGGGCGGACTGGGCGCGGACGGCCGCGTTGTAGCGGGCCAGTTGGGCGGCGTCGGGCTGGTAGCCGCGCCGCGCGGTGAGCTCCGGGTCATGGATGCCGTAGCGCCAGTCGAGCAGGTTCCTGGGGCCGATCGGCGGCAGGGCGGGCGCCGGGCTCCAGTCGATCCCCAGCCGCTTCATGCACTGCCGGACCAGTGTGGTCTCCGCGTCGGCGATGCTTTTGTCCTGCTCCGCGGTCGGCCGGTAGGCGAGCAGCGGCAGGGTCCAGGTTGCGGGATCGGCGCCGGCCCGGGACCCGAGGGAGAAACGGGCGGACTGCGCCGGGGCGGCCCCGCCCTGCGAACACCCCGTCAGCGCAAGGGTGAAGAGGCCCACAGCGGCTGCTGCCCGACGGGCGATTCGATGGGGACTTCGCATGCGTCGTTCCTCGTTGTGCGCACCCGGGCCCGGATCCCGGCAGGGCCGGCCGGGACCCGGGCAGCGGTCATCAGCAGTGGGTGAAGTTGATGGACCTGTTGTTGTTGTTGAGAGTGCCGGACAGGTTGCCGCCACTGCTCGGCCCAAAGTGATCCACAGGACCCCGGTAACCAGCGCTGTAATAGACGTTGGCGCAGTAGCCGTCGTACCAGTTGTAGACAGAAGCCGAGTTGTTGGCGGCCTGCTGCCCGCTCCCGTCGCCCGTGCCGGGGCAGAAACGGAGCGGCGGGGCGGTGTGGCCGACGCCGAAGTCGAGGGACGTGAGGTCGTAGACGGGATGGCCGACGTTCACCCATGCGCCCTGGTAATTGGAGTGGTAGTAGAAGCGGAATCGGAAGTCATCCGAATGCCCGTCGCACGCTGCCGGCGACTCGATGCTGTCGGAATTATTGGAGTCAATCGCCACGGTCGGGTCGTTCTCGGCGTACGCGGGGCCCCCGAAGGACAGTGCCACGGCAGCCACGGCGCCGGTGAGGGCGGCGGCAATACGGGCACGGCGTTTGACGGTCATGGTGGGCACAGGGGATTCCTTTCGGGACTGGCCGGAGAACACCGGTGCGCCCTGACGGCGGGCATGGGCTCTCTCCGGATCGAAGGTCACCGCACGCTAACCCCGTGTCCCGCGGTTGCCGGTGTCCCGGGCGTCCCTGAGGCGTCCCGGGACCGGCCGGGACGGCTGGGGAGGCAACTGGCGCGACCGCCGACGGTGTTGGTCGGCCGCGGCTGGACCGTCACCGGAGGGGATGGAAGCCGAACCAACTGATTGCCATTGGGGGTGGGGGAACCGGCGTCACCGCGGCCGAAGAACGGGTAGTGGGCATCTCGGTATCCCCGGGCGCCATATTCGGTTCCCGGAGCGGACGAGGACCGACTGGGGACGAAATCTTGGTGAGCTCTTCCGGTTCGCTAACGTGCCATCGCCTCCGCCGAGGGGCTTGAGCCTGCCGGACGAATGACCGATGCTCACCGGCGCATCACACGCACCGCACCGGCAGCCGGACCCGCGGGCAATCCGCTGAACTCCCGGCCCCTTTACCCGTTGACAACGGCGGGTCGTTGTTCTTCCAGGCGGATTCCTCTGACTTGGGATTCCCCGCCCTGGATCGCCCCGACGCAAATGCGCATTGCGGCGCCCGGCGGTTGTGGCCGTGGCCACGGGGCGGAATTTCCACCGGCGAAGGCCGCGGCCGGCCGTGCCCGTCGTGGCGGCAATTCGCGCTGCATCCGCCTCAGGGCAAGCATGAGACCTCCGGGGTTCCCGTGCATACTCGGTACGCTTCAGTAGGACGATGGCAAGAGGGGGTGCGCCGCATGCGCGGTGCAGAGCGGATCAAGGGCGGGAGACGGGGCACGGGCGAGGACCCGGCTCCAAGGGACCGGCTCCTGGCGGAGATGCGGCGGATCAAGGAGGCCTCGAACCTCAGCTATGGGCGGCTGGCGGAGCGGACCAACTACAGCAGCTCGTCCTGGGAGCGGTTCCTCAACGGCAAGCAGATGCCGACCGAGATCGCCGTCGAGCAGCTCGCCACCGTCGCCGGGGAGGACCCCGCCGCGCTGCGGGACCTGTGGCAGCGCGCCACGGCGGAGACCGGGCCGGCACCTGCCCTGGACGCACCGGAGCCCGTGAAACGGCCACGGTGGCCGCATGGTTGGCGGCACCGTCTGCTGGCCCTGGGCTACCTCGGGCTGGGCGCGGCGGCCGGCAGTGCCGCCACACTGCTTCTCACGGACCATGGGAGCGGGCATGCCTCCGCGGCGGCCGCCCCGGTCGCCGGGACTGTCAAGGTGGGTTGTAAGAGCGACCTGTGCCTCTCCCGTGAACCGCAGGCCATGGACTGCCACTTGGACGGGGAGACGGTCCGTCAGACGTGGCTGCGCGGGCTCCAGATCCAGCTGCGCTACAGCCCGTCCTGTCAGGCGGTCTGGGGGCGCATCGAGAACGGCACCGTCGGCGACGGCGTGGAGATCAAGGACAAGCGGGGCCGGAACGAGGACGCCCGGATCAGGGTGGGGACCGACACCTACACCCGGATGCTGGCCGTCACCTCCGAGGACCCGCCGGAGACGGTGACCATCTGCGGAACCATCCCCAGTGAAAACCAGCAGGAGTGTTCGCCGGTCGGCACTCCCGGTCCCTGACCGGCGCTCGCCCCGAGCGGTGCGGGGCTGCTCCGCGGCGTGGGCGTGCCCGGCGACGGCCCGTACCCATCGCCGGTGCGGTGGAGCCCCGTCACACCCGGCTCCCATCCCGCGCCGCGCACACCGCGGTACGCAGCTCGTCCGCGTCCGTGAGTGTGTACGGCTCCCGGATGAGCCAGACGCGGTCGCCCAGGTACTTGCCGGGCGGCGGCACGAACAACTCCGAGCCATGCGGGCGTACGACGGCACCGGGCACACCGGAGAGCCGGTGCGCGGTACGGAGCGGGAGCGGCCACCACATGGCTCGTTCGGTGCCGCCCATCAGGTACGGCCCGATGTGCCGCTCCCTCGCCTTGAGTTGGCTGATCGCGGCGGTGGCCAGCGTGAACTCCGGCTGCACCAGGTCCCATTGGCGGCCCACCAGCAGTGTGGCGGTCTCGCCCGCTTGCCGGCACTTCAGCGCCGTGTGCGGATCGGACGCCGCCGGCGTCAGCCAGTGCGTGAATTCCGGGGTGGTCAAGTAGCCCTCCTCAGGTCCGGTTCGGCCCAGACGACCGCGCCATGCCCGGTGAAGTCGTGTCCATATCTGTCGGCGGCGGCCAGCCCGGCGAGAACGATGCGGCGCGCCGGATCGCTCAACGCCGACGGCAGATCGACCTCCACCCGGATCCGGTCGGTGCCCTCCTCGGTGCGCGGCTCCTGGCCGGTCGCCGCGGCGAACCGGGCGGCCAGTGCCACGGCCTGGGCTTTTGCGGTGCGCACAGGTGCCCCGGGGTAAGCAGTTGATCGCGCTGAGTATTTCTAATGCATTTGAATCCAGCTAATGCACTAGGTTGTCAATGCCGCCGCTTCCCGCCCGATGGCAGCACGAAGAGAGCTCATGGCCGCTGGACAACCGCCCTATCTGCGGGTCGCCGATGACCTGCGCCGCCGGATCGGCGCGGGTGAGTGGACCGTGGGCGAACGACTGCCCTCCCGGGCTCAACTGGCCCTGGACTACGGCGTAGGCCCCAACGTTCTGCAGAAGGCTCAGGAACGCCTGATCATCGAAGGACTGTTGGAGGGGCGCGCCGGATCGGGCACCGATGTCCGTGCCCCGCGCGAGCGCCTGCGCATGGTTCGTTCCCGCCATCGCGAGTGGCGCCAGGACTCCCCGTTCCGTTCCGACATGAACGAGCAAGGCCGGCGCGGTTCCTGGGAATCGCACTCGGAAGCACGGGTCCCGGCGCCGGAGCCGATCGCGCAACGGCTCGCCATTGAGCCGGGCGACCTCTGCGTCCGGACCGTGTACGAGTTCCTGGCGGACGGCCAACCGGTACAGCTCTCCGAAAGCTGGGAGCCGATGGCCATCACCGGTGACACTCCCGTGGTGCTCCCGGAACTCGGGCCGTTCGCGGGCCGGGGCGTCGTGGAGCGCATGCGCTCCATCGGCGTCGTCATCGAAACGGCGGTCGAGATCCCGCGCCCGGCCCGCGCCACCCAGGCACAGGCCAACCTGCTGGGCATCAGCCTGGGGGACCTCGTCACCGAGATCGAGCGCACCTACTTCGACACGGAAGGCCGCCCGGTCGAGACGGCCAACATCGTGGTGCCGGACGTGCGTTGGGAGATCGCCTATGAGATCCCGATCGACCGGCAGGGTGGAACGGCGGTATAAGCGCGACTTGGCGCATGCGGCTCCTGCGTTTCGTGCCCCTTGCCCCGCTGCAGGGTCCGGCGGCGGTCAACCTCTGATCGCTGGCGGCGTTGCGTGCCTGCGACGCACTCCCAGTCGGGAAACCGTGGCGAAATCGGCTGGCGGCGCAAAGGTTTTCCGCCACGGTTGCACGGTGCACCTTGGTCAGGGACGCGGGGCGGCCGGGCGGCCAGTCGGCGATGGGGCGCTCCAAGGGCCGTCGGCTACGGTCTGCACCGGCAGCTCCAACTGTGTCCCGAGAACGGCCGCTCGCCGACGGTGTTGGGGGCTCTTGGACGGGGCTGCTGATCAGGTACGGACGGGCGCACCCGCAGGGGATCGCTTCGCGGCCGTCAGCGTTTGACATCAGGGGTGGCGGTGTCAGCCTGGAAGCGTGCGCACCCCAGGGGAGGCAAAAATGTCCACTTCCCAAGATCCCCATCTCGCCCTGGTGCGGCCGGTGACGCCCCGCACCCCGCAGGGCTGCGAGGACTGTCTGCGGATCGGCTCCAGCTGGGTGCATCTGCGGCTGTGCCTCACCTGCGGGCATGTCGGGTGCTGTGACTCCTCGCCGAACCGGCATGCCAGGGCGCATGCCCATGCGGAGGAGCATCCCATTATCCGCTCCTTCGAGCCCGGTGAGGACTGGCGGTGGTGCTTCGTCCATGAGGCGATGGTCTGAACCGGACCCGAGAAGTCCAGGAGTCCGCAACACCTGTCCATGGCCCCCCATCCGTCGCGGGCGCTAAGCACGCCGCATGAGGAAACCAAGGAAAGCAACTCGGTTGAGAACCTTGGTCACCGGCGCCGTGCTGGGGCTGGTCGCGGCGCTGGCCGGGCCCGTGGGGAGTGCGCATGGGGACGGGGCGACCACGGTGGGGGACGTCACCGGTTTCACCGCTCGTGGATCCGTCTACCGGATACGGGCCGGGGAGGCCGAGGCCCGGGTCTCGTTCACCGGTGCGGAGACGTTCCGGCTGGAGCTGGCGCCGGACGGGACATACGCCGACCCGGCGGGGAAGGACATCGTGCTGCCGCAGGGCGCCGCGCCGCGCACCTGGTGGCGGGAGAAGCGCGACCGCTATGAACTGAGCACCGCCGAAGTGACCTTGCGGGTGTACAAGAAGCCGCTGCGGTTCGCCCTCCACCGGGCGGACGGCCACCGTATATGGGCCGAGACCAAGGGGCTGAGCTGGGACAAGGAGCAGACCACCCAGACCCTGGCACGGGGCGCCGATGAGCAGTTCTATGGCGCGGGGATGCAGAACGGGCGGGGCAACACCTCGCACCGGGGGAAGACCGTCGAGGTGGGGGTCGATTACAACTGGGACGACGGAGGGCACCCCAACTCGGTGCCGTTCTACCTCTCCTCGGCCGGGTACGGCGTCTACCGGAACACCTATGCGCCGGGGACCTATCGGTTCGGTGATCCGGTGACGACCAGCGAGAAGGAACGGCGGTTCGACGCCTACTACTTCGCGGGGAAGTCGATGAAGGACGTCATCGGGCAGTACACCCGGCTGACCGGAAAGCCCTTCCTGCCGCCGCTGTACGGCCTGGAGATCGGCGACTCGGACTGCTATCTGCACAACAAGAACCGGGGAGAGCGGCACACCCTGGACGCGCTCAAGGTCGCCGACGGCTATGTGGACCATGACATGCCGGGTGGCTGGATGCTGGTCAACGACGGTTATGGGTGCGGGTACGAGAACCTGGCGCAGGCCGGCCAGGGCCTGGCCAAGGACAAGATGGCGATGGGGCTGTGGACCGAGGACGGCCTGGCAAAGCTCGCCGACCAGGTCAAGGCGGGGCAGCGGATCGCCAAGCTGGATGTGGCCTGGGTGGGGGACGGGTACAAGTTCGCACTGGACGGCTGCAAGGCCGCATACCGGGGCATCGAGGACAACAGCGATGCGCGGGGCTTCACTTGGGCCCCGGAGAGCTGGTCCGGCGCCCAGCGGTGTGGGGTGCAGTGGTCCGGTGACCAGAAGGGATCGTGGGAGTACATCCGCTGGCAGATTCCGACCTATGCGGGTGCGACCATGTCCGGTCTGGCGTACACCACCGGTGATGTGGACGGCATCTTCGGCGGCAGCCCCAAGACCTATGTGCGCGATCTGCAGTGGAAGGCGTTTCTGCCGGCCGTGATGACCATGGACGGCTGGGCGCCCAGTGACAAGCAGCCCTATCGGTACGGAGAGCCGTACACCTCGATCAACCGGAAGTATCTCAAGCTCAAGGAGTCACTGCTGCCGTATATGTACAGCTATGCGGCAGAGGCCACCCATACCGGGGTGGGGCCGGTGCGGCCGCTGGCGCTGGAGTTCCCGGACGACCCCAGGGCGGCGACGGACGCGGCCAAGTATGAGTTCATGAGCGGGAGTTACTTCCTGGTGGCGCCGGTGTACCAGGACACCGAGGTGCGTAACGGCATCTATCTGCCCAAGGGCACCTGGACCGACTACTGGACCGGCCGCACATACCAGGGGCCGACCACGGTCAACGGCTATCACGCGCCGCTGGACACCCTGCCGCTGTTCGTCAGGGGCGGGGCCAATATCCCGATGTGGCCGGGGATCCGCTCCTATCGGGACCGGACCGCGGACTCCCCGCTGGCCTGGGATGTCTATCCGCAGGGACGTTCCTCCTTCACCCGCTACGAGGACGACGGGGTGACCCGGGAGCATCGCAGGGGTGCGTATGCGCAACAGACCCTGACCACCTGGGCGCCGCGGGCCGGGGGCCCGGTTCTCCTCCAAGTGGGCGCCGAACACGGCCACTTCAAGGGTCAGCAGACGGCGCGGCCCTACCAGTTCACGGTGCACAGCGGGCATGCGCCTCGCCTCGCCACGCTCGACGGCCGCAGGCTGCCGCACCAGTTGACGCGTGCCGCCTTCGATCACGCCACCGAGGGCTGGTGGTACGACCCCGCCGACCGGGGCGGGGTCATCCACGTCAAGACCGCGAGCCGCAGGACGGATCGGGCCTTCACGGTGATGCTGGGCTAGCCCCCGTCAGGGGCGCGGGGAACTGCGCGGCCGGCCACGCACGGCCTGCGGCCGACCGGCGACGGACTTTGGCAGATGCTAGTCCGTCGCCGGGTGCGCCCCTTCAGGGGCGCGGGGAACTGCGCGATCAGCTCACGCGGGCTCGCACCCGAACAGCAACGGCCGCTGGCAGAGGCGGTTTCGCTTCCGGGTGCGACCCGGTGGTCGCGTTGCGCCCACCCGTGCCGCCCTGCGGCACGACTGCCCGCAACGCAGCGCCCCTTCCAGGGGCGCGGGGAACTGCGCGATGAGCCACATACGGCCCGCACCCGGACGGCAACGGTCATCGGCAGACGCCGAATCGTCGCCGGGTGCGGACCGGTGGTCAGTCCTCCGGCTCGGAGGGGCCGGACTCGTCCGTGTCGTCGCCCTCCTTCGCCGGCGGCGCCGGCTTGGGCGGCCGGGTGCGCCCACTCGTGCTGTCGCGCAGATGCGAAGCGTCCGGCACCCCCGGCTCCGCCGCCAGCCCGCCCGGCGGCGGCGGAGCCTGCCCGTCCCGGCGGCGCAGATAGCGCTCGAACTCGCGGGCAATCGCCTCGCCGGACGCCTCCGGCAGGTCCGCCGTGTCCCGCGCCTGCTCCAAGGACTGGACATACTCGGCCACTTCGCTGTCCTCCGCCGCCAGCTGGTCCACCCCGCGCTGCCAGGCGCGGGCGTCCTCCGGCAGGTCGCCCTGCGGGATGCGCAGGTCGATCAGGTCCTCCAGGCGGTTGAGGAGGGCCAGCGTCGCCTTGGGGTTGGGCGGCTGGGAGACATAGTGCGGCACGGCGGCCCACAGGCTGGCCGTGGGGACACCGGCATGGGTGCACGCCTCCTGGAGGATGCCGACGATCCCGGTCGGGCCCTCGTAACGGGACTCGTCCAGGCCCATGGTGCGCGCCAGATCCGGGTCGGAGGTGACCGCGCTGATCGGCACCGGCCGGGTGTGCGGGGTGTCGCCGAGCAGCGAGCCCAGGATCACCACCAGTTCCACGCCCAGTTCATGGGCGAAGCCCAGGATCTCGTTGCAGAACGACCGCCAGCGCATGCTGGGTTCGATGCCCCGGACCAGGACCAGGTCACGGCCGCCGGCGCCGCCCGGGCCGCCGGTGCGTACCACGGAGAGCCGGGTGGTGGGCCAAGTGATCTTGCGTACCCCGCCGTCCAGCCAGACCGTGGGCCGGTTGACCTGGAAGTCGTAGTAGTCCTCCGCGTCCAGCGCGGCGAAGACCTCTCCCTTGAACTCCCGGTCCAGGTGCGCCACCGCGCTGGAGGCGGCGTCACCGGCGTCGTTCCAGCCCTCGAAGGCACAGATCATGACCGGGTCGATCAGCTCGGGAACCCCCTCAAGCTCGATCACCCAGCGCCTCCTTCCGGCCGGGGAGCACTGGTGAAGTACCGCCTCCGGCTGCCGTTCGTGCAGTTGCCTTGCGTGTCCCAAGCCTACGACTTCCCCGAGGGGCGTTCGCAGCCCCCGGACGGGATGCTCGCCACCTCCGGCCCGGGCCCCGGGGTCTCACCCGCGGACGCCCCAACCCTCGCGGTACGCACGCCAGTCGGCGTCGGTGGCGGCGAAGTCCGCGTACAGGCCGAGGCCGAAGTGCTCACGGTGGCGGTCCTGCCGGGTCAGCCCCAGCCGGGCGCCGCGCACCGCCGCCGCGGCGGTCTCCGCATGGCCCTGGTGGCCCATGTCCTCGGTATGGAAGAAGGGCATGCCCATCAGCAGGTCCACATCCTTGGGGGTGGCCTTGAGGGCCAGCGTGGTCTGGTGGGCCACATAACCGCCGTAGAGGCTCTCCCAGGGCATCGCGGTGTCATAGGACATCAGGGCGATCTGGTCGCTGCGCCGGGCCACCTCGCCGAAGTAGTCCTGCGACCACCACTTGGGGCTGCCCAGCAGATGCGAGGCGGTGTGCATCGAGGGCAGCGGGTCTATCTGCTGGGCCGCCACCGAGAGCACCCCGCCGCCGGAGTTCACCACCGGCCGCAGCTCCTCCAGCAGGGCCAGGAAGCCGCGGTCGCCGTCGCGCACCGGCTCCACGTCCAGGTGTACGCCCTGGAAGCCGGCCGCCAGCACCTGCCGGGCACTGGCGGTCACCCGGTACCGGGTGACCGGCGAGTCCAGCCGCAGCCCGCCATGGCCCTGGCGCACCACCACATCGCCCAGCCAGGCCTGCATCCGCACCCCGGGCAGTTCCCGGTGCACCGCGTCGATCAGCCACCGGGCCCGGGGGTAGTCGGCGGCGGGCAGGGTGCCGTCGTGCTCCAGGGGCCCGGAGTGGACGTACAGATCACGTACCCCGGTGTCCGCGATGCGCCGCTTCAGCCGGGCCAGATCGGCCTCGGTACGCCGGCCGTCCACCCAGGCGTGGCCCAGCCAGAGCGCGTCATGGCCGCGGCTGACCGCGTCCGGAGCCGGGGCACCGGCATAGGAGGCGCGCAGCGCGCTTGCCGCGGCCGCCACCGGAAGCAGCAGCGCCAGTGCCAGGGCGAGGGTGAGCCGCCGCACCGTGCGCTTACCGGGGCGGCGGCGCAGCAGGGCCGGCCAGTTCATCTGTTCCCTTTCGTCTGCTGACTGGGACGGGATGACGGGCCGGACGGTTGCCCGCCGGGACGCGCCGAGGGGAGGGGCGCGCGGTGCGTCCCTCCCCTCGGTCCAGCGGCTCAGCGGACGGGCCGTCAGCCCTTGTCGTTCAGCAGCTCCTTGACCCGGGCGCGGACGTCCTCGGAGTCCAGGCCGCGGATGGTCAGGGTGGTGCGGCGGCGCAGTACATCGTCCACGGTCTCGGCCCACTCGTTGTCGCGGGCGTAGACCACCTGGGCCCAGATCTCCGGGCCGTCGGGGTGGATGCGCTCGGCCAGCTCCGGGTTGTCATTGGCCAGGCGGGCGATGTCGAAGGCCAGCGAGCCGTAGTGGGTGGCCAGGTGACGGGCGGTCAGCGGGTCCATCCGGCTGCCCGGCTCGCGGTCCATCAGCAGACGGTGGGCCACCGCGTTGGGGTTGGCGACGCCCGGCAGCGGCACCCGGCGCACCAGGTCGGAGACGGGCTCCATGTCCTCGGTCAGCGGGCTGCCCGGCACCTGGGCCAGCTTCTTCATCACGGTGCGGCCGATGTGGCGGTAGGTGGTCCACTTGCCGCCGGCGACCGAGAGCATGCCGCCCTTGCCCTCGCTGACCACCGTCTCCCGCTTGGCCTGGGCCACGTCGCCGGGGCCGCCGGGCAGCACCCGCAGACCGGCGAAGGCGTAGGTCATCAGGGAGCGGTCCAGGTCGGCATCGACGATGGAGTGCGCGGCCTCGTCCAGGATCTGCTGGATGTCGGCCTCGGTGGCCCGGACGTCCGCCGGGTCGCCCTCGTACTGGGTGTCGGTGGTGCCCAGCAGCAGCTGGTCCTCCCAGGGCAGGGCGAAGGTGATGCGGTACTTGTCGATCGGGGTGGCCATGGCGGCCTTCCACGGCGACTTGCGCTTCATCACGATGTGCGCGCCCTTGGACAGGCGGATGGAGGGGGCGGCGCCCTTGTCCTCCATCTTGCGCAGGTGGTCCACCCAGGGGCCGGTGGCGTTGAGCACCACGCGGGCGTCGATGCCGAACTCGGTGCCGTCCATCCGGTCCTTGAGCTCGGCACCGCTGACCTTGCCATGGGTGAAGCGCAGGCCGGTGACCTCGGCGTGGTTGAGGACGACCGCGCCGGACTCCACGGCGGCGCGGACCGTCATCACCGCCACCCGGGAGTCGTTCATCTGGTGGTCGTAGTAGACCGCCACGGCCTTGAGGTTGTCGGTGCGCAGGCCGGGGTTGTCGGCCTTGGCCCGGGCCGGGGAGATCACCTTGCCCACGCCGTCGCCGAAGGCGGAGAGCGCGGAGTAGGCGAACACACCGGCGCCCAGCTTGGCGGCGCCCACCGGTCCGCCCTTGTAGACCGGCAGGTAGAAGGTGAGCGGGTTGACCAGGTGCGGGGCCACGTCCTTGGCCAGCACCCGGCGCTCATGGTGGTTCTCCGCCACCAGCTTGACCGCGCCGGTCTGCAGATAGCGCAGACCGCCGTGGACCAGCTTGGAGGAGGCGGAGGAGGTGGCGCCGGCGAAGTCACCGGCGTCCACCATCGCGACCCGCAGCCCGGACTGTGCGGCATGCCAGGCCACCGAGGTGCCCAGGATGCCGCCGCCGATCACCAGGAGGTCGTATGTCGCCTTGGACAGTCTCTCCCGGGTCTCGGCCCGTCCCGGGTTGGCGCCGGCAGCCGGGTGCGTTCCCAGGGTCGGAACGCTCTGCGGGGTAGTCATGATTGCTCCTCGTCAGCTCTCGTCGTCGATCCAGCCCATGGTCCGCTCGACGGCCTTGAGCCAGTTCTTGTACTCACGGTCCCGGGTGTCCGAGTCCATCCGGGGGGTCCACTCGGCGGCCCGGCGCCAGTTGGCGCGCAGCGCGTCGGTGTCCGGCCAGAAGCCGACGGCCAGGCCGGCGGCGTAGGCGGCGCCGAGGCAGGTGGTCTCGGCGACCATCGGGCGCACCACGGGCGCGTCCAGGAAGTCCGAGAGGGTCTGCATCAGCAAGTTGTTGGAGGTCATGCCGCCGTCCACCTTGAGCGCGGTCAGCTCGACGCCGGAGTCCTTGGTCATGGCGTCGGTGATCTCGCGGGTCTGCCAGGCGGTGGCCTCGAGGACGGCGCGGGCGATGTGCGCCTTGGTGACATAACGGGTCAGACCGGCGATCACACCACGGGCGTCGGAGCGCCAGTAGGGGGCGAACAGACCGGAGAAGGCGGGGACGAAGTAGGCGCCGCCGTTGTCCTCGACCGAGCTGGCCAGGGTCTCGATCTCGGCCGCGCTGTTGATCAGGCCCATCTGGTCGCGCATCCACTGCACCAGGGAGCCGGTGACGGCGATGGAACCCTCGAGCGCGTAGACCGGCTTCTGGTCGCCGATGCGGTAACCGACCGTGGTCAGCAGGCCGTTGTAGGACTGGACGGGCTCGTCGCCGGTGTTCATCAGCATGAACGTGCCGGTGCCGTAAGTGGACTTGGCCTCGCCCTTGTCGTAACAGGTCTGGCCGAACAGGGCCGCCTGCTGGTCGCCGAGGGCGGAGGCGACCGGGACGCCCTCCAGGGCGCCGCCCTTGGCGGTGCCGTAGACCTCGGCGGAGGAACGGATCTCCGGCAGCACCGCGGCCGGGATGTCCATGGAGGACAGGATGCGCTCGTCCCAGGCCAGGGAGCGCAGGTTCATCAGCATGGTGCGCGAGGCGTTGGTGACGTCGGTGACATGGACGCCGCCGTTGACACCACCGGTGAGGTTCCAGATGACCCAGGAGTCCATGGTGCCGAAGAGGATCTCGCCGCGCTCCGCGCGCTCGCGCAGGCCCTCGACATTGTCCAGCAGCCAGCGGACCTTGGGGCCGGAGAAGTAGGAGGCCAGCGGCAGGCCGGTCTCCCGGCGGAAGCGGTCCTGGCCGACATTGCGGCCGAGCTCCTTGCAGAGCGCGTCGGTGCGGGTGTCCTGCCAGACGATGGCGTTGTGGACCGGCTCACCGGTGTTCTTGTCCCAGAGCAGGGTGGTCTCGCGCTGGTTGGTGATGCCGATGGCCTTGACGTCGGCGGAGGTGATGCCCGCCTTCTCCACCGCGCCCGCGACGACCTGCTGGACGTTGGTCCAGATCTCCTTGGCGTCGTGCTCGACCCAGCCCGGCTTGGGGAAGATCTGCTCGTGCTCCTTCTGGTCCACGGAGACGATGCGGCCGTCCCGGTCGAAGACGATGCAGCGGGAGGAGGTGGTGCCCTGGTCGATCGCGGCAATGAACGGGCCGTGGCCGTGGGTGGTGGTCATGTGGTGTGTGCTCCTGAAGTCTGTGGTCTCGGCTGGGCGTCAGAATGCGAGCTTGTGGATACCGGCGGCAAGGGCCGCACCGGCCAGCGGGCCGACGACCGGGATCCAGGCGTAGCGCCAGTCCGAGCCTCCCTTGTTGGGCAGCGGCAGCAGCGCGTGCACGATGCGCGGGCCGAGGTCACGGGCGGGGTTGATGGCGTAGCCGGTGGGGCCGCCGAGCGAGAGGCCGATGCCGACCACGACCAGGGCGACCATCAGGGTGCCGGTGCCGCTGGTGGCCAGGCCCTTGGTCAGGCCCATGGTGAGGATGAAGAGCACCAGCACGGCGGTGGCGATGATCTCGGTCACCAGGTTCTGCACCGCGTTGCGGATCTCGGGGCCGGTGGAGAAGATGCCCAGCACCGGGCCTGCCTCCGGCTCGGCGGTCTGATCGACCATGCCCTCGTGGGGGTTGAGGCTCTCGACGATCTCCGGATCGGTGAGGTGGGCCTTGAACTGCCCGTGGTAGGCGAGCCACACCAGGGTGGCGCCGATCATCGCGCCCAGCAGCTGGGAGCCGATGTAGAGCGGCACATCGCTCCACTTGACCGCGCCGTCGATGGCCAGACCCAGGGTCACGGCGGGGTTGAGGTGGGCACCGGACTTGGTACCGATGTACGCGCCGGCCAGGACGGCGAAGCCCCACCCGAAGGTGATGGCCAGCCAGCCGGCGTTCTGCGCCTTGGATCGCTTCAGAGTGACGGCGGCACAGACGCCGCCGCCGAGCAGAATCAGTACGGCGGTACCGATGGTCTCGCCGGTGAAGATGTCGGAGCTGGACACCCGCGACTCCTTTGTCCTTCGTCCAGGGGAAGGCGAACCCCGGGTCCCTCCGGTGGTCCGCGCTCTCGAGTGAGAGCGGTGATCGGTCCCGCGGCACTGCACACCTTAGCGAATATTGTCGGTAGATGTTCGACAATGCCGACCGATGACCGGCAGTTTTCTGCACGGTTAAGGGCACGTCAAGGGCTGTGTGACCGGAAACTCTCGGACAGGAGACCGGAAATCTACGTTCGGATACCGACCGGTAACGAGGGGGTCTCGGGGGCCCGTTCATGGCCCGGCAAAACCCCCCGAAGGGCTCAGAACCGGCCGGCGCCCAGATCGCGGGAGACCGCGCGGGCGCAGTCCCGTACCGAGGCCACCAGCTGGGCCCGCAGCTCGCCCTCCTCGCAGACCCGCTCCACCGCGCCGGTGATGCCCACCGCGCCCACCGGCATCCGCCGCCGGTCGTGGATGGGGGCGGCGATGGAGGCCAGTCCGGCCCAGGTCTCCTCGACATCCGAGGCCCAGCCGCGGGCCCGGGTCAGGTCCAGCACGCCCTCCAGGTCGGCCAGGCCGGTCACCGTACGGTCGGTGAACGCCTCCCGGGCCGAGTCGGCCAGCTCGCTGTGGGCCACCGGGTCGTAGGCGCACAGCACCTTGCCCAGGGCGGTGCTGTGCAGCGGCTGCATGGCGCCGACCTCCAGCACCTGGCGGCTGTCGTCGGGGCGGAAGACATGGTGGATGATCAGCACGCCCTGCTGGTGCAGCACGCCCAGATAGACGCTCTCGCCGCTGGAGCGGGCCAGGTCGTCCGCCCACACCAGGGCGCGGGCACGCAGTTCGTGCACATCCAGATAGCTGTTGCCCAGCCGCAGCAGCTCGGCGCCCAGCTGGTAACGGCCGGAGGCCGGGTCCTGTTCGACGAACCCCTCCTGCTGCAGGGTGCGCAGGATGCCGTGCGCGGTGCCCTTGGCGAGCCCCAGCGCGGAAGCCACATCGGACAGGCCGAGCCGCCGCTCGCCACCCGCGAGCAGCCGCAGCATCGCGGCGGCCCTTTCGAGCGACTGGATGGTCCGTGCCATCGAGCAACCTCCTCCATATGCCGTTCGGCATTGCTGAACAGTATCGGCCGATGCCGACCCAGAGGTAGCTCACCGGACGTCCCCATGATCGCTGACCGGGCCGTACTGCCCCAGGTGACCCCCTGCTTTCCGCGGAGGCTACGGCTAGGCTTGCGGCGTGCGCCTTCCCCCGGAGGGCGCAAAGCCGACAGCCGTCGCAATCACGGGAGCACACCCATGGCCTCTCCGCAGCCATCGACCGTCCGTACCCCCAGGCCCGCGCAACTGCGCGAGGCGCTCGCCACCCGAGTGGTGGTGGCCGATGGTGCGATGGGCACGATGCTCCAGGCACAGGATCCGAGCCTGGCGGACTTCCAGCAGCTGGAGGGCTGCAACGAGGTCCTCAACATCACCCGCCCGGACATTGTGCGCTCGGTGCACACCGCCTACTTCGAGGCGGGTGTGGACTGTGTGGAGACCAACACCTTCGGCGCCAACCACTCGGCGCTGGGCGAGTACGAGATCGCCCACCGCATCCATGAACTCTCCGAGGCGGGGGCCCGGATCGCCCGGGAGGCCGCCGATGACTTCACCGCCCACGACGGCCGCACCCGCTGGGTGCTGGGCTCCATGGGCCCCGGCACCAAGCTGCCCACCCTGGGCCACGCTCCCTACACCGTGCTGCGCGACGCCTATCAGCAGAACGCCGAGGGCCTGATCACCGGCGGGGTGGACGCCCTGCTGGTGGAGACCACCCAGGACCTGCTGCAGACCAAGGCCTCGGTGATCGGCGCCCGGAGGGCGATGAACGCCCTGGGGGCGGACCTGCCGCTGCTGGTGCAGGTCACCGTGGAGACCACCGGCACCATGCTGCTGGGCTCCGAGATCGGTGCCGCGCTCACCGCGCTGGAGCCGCTGGGCATCGACATGATCGGCCTCAACTGCGCCACCGGGCCCGCCGAGATGAGCGAGCACCTGCGCTATCTGTCCCGGCACGCCCGCGTCCGGGTCTCCGCCATGCCCAACGCCGGTCTGCCGGTGCTGGGCAAGGACGGCGCCCACTACCCGCTCAGCCCGGCCGAGCTGGCGGACGCCCATGAGACCTTTGTCCGTGAGTACGGGCTGTCGCTGGTCGGCGGCTGCTGTGGCACCACCCCCGAGCATCTGCGCCAAGTCGTGGCACGGGTACGGGAGATGACGCCCGCCGAGCGCAGCCCGCGCCCCGAGCCGGGGGCCGCCTCGCTCTACCAGAGCGTGCCCTTCCGCCAGGACACCGCCTATCTGGCCATCGGCGAGCGCACCAACGCCAATGGCTCCAAGAAGTTCCGCGAGGCCATGCTGGACGGCCGCTGGGACGACTGTGTGGAACTGGCCCGGGAGCAGATCCGCGAGGGCGCCCATCTGCTGGATCTGTGCGTGGACTATGTCGGCCGGGACGGGGTGGCCGATATGGCGGAGATCGCCGGACGGTTCGCCACCGCCTCCACCCTGCCCATTGTGCTGGACTCCACCGAACCGGCAGTGATCCAGGCGGGACTTGAGAAGCTGGGCGGCCGGGCGGTGATCAACTCGGTCAACTACGAGGACGGTGACGGCCCCGACTCCCGGTTCGCCCGGATCACCCGGCTCGCGGTGGAGCACGGCGCCGCCCTGATCGCGCTGACCATCGACGAACAGGGCCAGGCCCGTACCGCGGAGAAGAAGGTCGAGATCGCCGAGCGGCTGATCACCGACCTCACCGGTAACTGGGGGGTGCGGAAATCCGACATCCTCATCGACTGCCTCACCTTCACCATCTGCACCGGCCAGGAGGAGTCCCGCAAGGACGGCCTGGCCACCATCGAGGCCATCCGCGAACTCAAGCGCCGCCACCCCGAGGTGCAGACCACCCTGGGCCTGTCCAATATCTCCTTCGGCCTCAACCCGGCCGCCCGGCTGGTGCTCAACTCGGTCTTTCTGGACGAATGCGTCAAGGCCGGGCTGGACTCGGCGATCGTCCACGCCGCCAAGATCCTGCCCATCGCGCGGCTGGACGAGGAACAGGTACGCACCGCCCTGGACCTGATCTACGACCGGCGCCGCGAGGGCTATGACCCGCTCCAGCGGCTGCTGGAGCTGTTCGAGGGCGTGGACACCAAGTCGCTGAAGGCCGGCAAGGCCGAGGAACTGGCCGCGCTGCCGCTGGAGGAGCGGCTGCAGCGGCGGATCATCGACGGCGAGAAGAACGGCCTGGAGGCCGACCTGGACCAGGCCCTGGCCGAGCGCCCGGCCCTGGACATCGTCAACGACACCCTGCTGGAAGGCATGAAGGTGGTCGGCGAGCTCTTCGGCTCCGGCCAGATGCAGTTGCCCTTTGTGCTGCAGTCCGCCGAGGTGATGAAGAGCGCGGTGGCCTATCTGGAACCGCATATGGAGAAGTCGGACGCCGAGGGCAAGGGCACCATAGTGCTGGCCACGGTGCGCGGTGACGTCCATGACATCGGCAAGAACCTGGTGGACATCATCCTGTCCAACAACGGCTACAACGTGGTCAATCTGGGCATCAAGCAGCCCGTCTCGGCGATCCTGGAGGCGGCCGAGGAACACCGCGCCGATGTGATCGGGATGTCCGGGCTGCTGGTCAAGTCCACGGTGATCATGAAGGAGAACCTGGAGGAGCTCAACCAGCGCAAGCTGGCGGCCACTTATCCGGTGATCCTGGGCGGGGCCGCGCTCACCCGGGCCTATGTGGAGCAGGACCTGCACGAGATCTACGAGGGCGAAGTCCGCTACGCCCGGGACGCGTTCGAGGGCCTGCGGCTGATGGACGCGCTGATCGCGGTCAAGCGCGGAGTCCCCGGCGCCGCCCTGCCGGAGCTCAAACAGCGCCGGGTACGGGCCGCCACGGCGGTCGTCGAGGAACCGGAGCCGCAGGACGGCTCGGTGCGCTCCGATGTGGCGGTGGACAACCCGGTGCCGGTGCCGCCGTTCTGGGGCACCCGGGTGGTCAAGGGCATCCCGCTGCGCGACTACGCCTCCTGGCTGGACGAGGGCGCGCTGTTCAAGGGCCAGTGGGGCCTGAAGCAGGCGCGCGGCGGCGGGCCCGGCTACGAGGAACTGGTGGAGAGCGAGGGCCGGCCCCGGCTGCGCGGCTGGCTGGACCGGCTGCACACGGAGAACCTGCTGGAAGCGGCCGTGGTCTACGGCTACTTTCCGTGCTACTCCAAGGGCGACGACCTGATCCTGCTGCACGAGGACGGTACTGAGCGCACTCGCTTCACCTTCCCCCGGCAGCGCCGGGGGCGCCGGCTGTGCCTGGCGGACTTCTTCCGCCCGGAGGAGTCGGGGGAGCGGGATGTGGTCGGCCTCCAGGTGGTGACCGTCGGCTCCAGGATCGGCGAGGCCACCGCCGAGCTCTTCAAGGCCGACGCCTACCGCGACTACCTCGAACTGCATGGTCTCTCCGTGCAGTTGGCGGAGGCACTGGCCGAGTTCTGGCACGCGCGGGTACGGGCCGAGCTGGGCTTCGGCGGGGAGGACCCGGCCGACGTGGAGGACATGTTCGCCCTGAAGTACCGCGGGGCCCGTTTCTCCCTCGGCTATGGCGCCTGCCCGGACCTGGAGGACCGGGCGAAGATCGCCGACCTGCTCCGGCCCGAACGGATCGGAGTCCGCCTCTCGGAGGAGTTCCAGCTCCACCCCGAACAGTCCACGGACGCGATCGTGATCCACCACCCAGAGGCAAAGTACTTCAACGCGCGGTAGCGCCCACGCCCCTTCGCCGGGTGCGCCCCGTCCGGGGCGCGGGGAACTGCGCGCCCGGCCCAGGCGGGCCCGCAGCCGAACGACGACGCTCGTCGGCAGACGCCGTTCCGTCGCCGGGGTGCGCCCCCGTCAGGGGCGCGGGGAACTGCGCGATCAGCCGCATACGGCCTGCGGCCGGACGGCAAGGGTGGTCGGCAGACGCGGTTTCATTGCCGGGTGAGCCCCCAGGGGCGCGGGGAACTGCGCGATCAGCCACGCACGGCCTGCGGCCGAGCGACAACGGTCGTCGGCAGACGCGGTTTACTCGCCGCGAGCGGCCACGAAACGGCGTCTGCCGACTCCCGTCGGCGTTCGGCCGCGAGTCGTGCGTGGCCGGTCGCGCAGTTCCCCGCGCCCCTGACGGGGCGAGGGCGCACCCCCGTGGGAAGGGCGTAAAAGCGAGAGGCGCATTCCGCACCGCGGACGTAGACTTGTCGTCCGGTGAAGGCCGGTCCGCCCTCCAGGGCGGACCGGCCTTCTCGCCCCCTTCGGACCTTTCGGAGGTACGCCCATGACCAGCGGCATCCCCGTCCTCACCACGACCCGCCCCGGCCCACGCCCCACCCTGCAGGCCGTGCTGCTCGACATGGACGGCACCCTGGTGGACACCGAGGGTTTCTGGTGGCAGGTGGAGGTCGCGGTCTTCGCCGAGCTGGGCCACCAGCTCCTGGAGGAGTACCGGGAAGTGGTGGCCGGCGGCCCGATGACCCGCTGCGCCGACTTCCTGATCAAGGCCACCGGCGCCAGAATCGCTGTGGCCGAGCTCACCGCCCTGCTCAACGTCCGCTTCGCGGAGATGCTCGGCGACGGCGTCCCGCTGATGCCCGGCGCCCGGCGGCTGCTCGCCGAGCTGGCCGCGCAACGGGTGCCCACCGCCCTGGTCTCCGCCTCGCACCGGCACATCATCGACCGGGTGCTGCCCGCCCTGGGCCCGGCCAACTTCACCCTGACCGTCTCCGGTGACGAGACCGAGCGCAACAAGCCCCACCCGGACCCGTACCTGCTGGCCGCCGCCCGGCTGGGCGCCGAGCCCGGACGGTGCGCGGTGATCGAGGACTCCCTGACCGGGGTGGCCGCGGCCGAGGCGGCGGGCTGCCCGGTGGTGGCGGTGCCCTCGGTGTCCGTCATCCCGCCCGCCGCCGGGCGCACCGTGGTCCCGTCCCTGGAACACGTCGATCTGGACTTCCTGCGCTCGGTGATCCGCGCCTGACCGGCCAACCTCGTCTCACCGAGACCTCACCGAGATCGATTACGGTTTCAATTTCCAAGCGGTTTCCCGCTATTGGCCGAGTGATGTTCATCACCGGGCAAATGCCACCGCCCTCTGGCCAAGAGGAAGTTGGAGTGCTCTCCAAGGGGGAGAAGCGCACCCTTGTGTCCCGTTTGGTGGGGTAGTGCCATGGATCGTTCCCGGGCCCGGCCGCCCCGGCCGTAGCGAGGCGTCACCGGACGGTGACCACGCATCAGCTCGGCCCCGTTCCGGTGCCACCCGGCGCGCGCACTAATCTTTCGCGAGTACTTCACGGCTGCCCGTGCGACCGGCACACCCCCCGCCGCTGTCGCCCGCGGTGCCGATCGCACCACAGGGAGAACCCCACACCATGAACCGCAAGACGCTGGTGCTGCCGGCTGTGGCAGGGCTGCTGGCACCCGTACTCGTCGCCTGTGGCGGCAGCGGCGGGTCCGGCAAGCACGATGCCATCGTCATCGGCACCACCGACCGGTTCGAGGAGACCGAGGACGCGCCCGCGCCCTTCGATCCCGCCGCCGCGTACGACATCGCCGCGTGGAATGTGATCCACAGCACCTTCCAGACGCTGCTGCGGCTGCCCCGCTCCGGCACCGACCCGGTGCCGGACGCCGCCACCAAGTGCGGCTTTGTGGACCGCAACAGCGAACAGTTCCGGTGCACCCTGCGCAGCGGGATGAAGTTCTCCAGCGGCCGCCCGGTGACCGTCAAGGACGTCAAGTTCTCCATCGAGCGGGTCCTGGCCATCAACTTCGACAACGGCCCGGCCTCGCTGCTGGAGAACATCGACCGGGTGGAGACGCCCAACGACCATGAGGTCGTCTTCCAGCTGAAGACCCCCGACGCCACCTTCCCGCAGAAGCTGGCCACCCCGGCCGCCGCCATCGTGGACAGCGGCGCCTATGACAAGAACAAGCTCAACAAGGGCTTCGAGGCGGTGGGTTCGGGCCCGTACAAGCTGAAGACGGAGGAGCAGGACGGCCGGGTGGTCAAGGCGGTCCTGTCGAAGAACTCCGACTACAAGGGTGCCGTCAAGCCGCAGAGCGACATCGAGATGCGCTTCTACGACGACTCCCAGGCGATGGAGAAGGCGCTCAAGGACGGTGACATCGATGTGATGAACCGCACCCTGGAGCCCGAGCAGATCGGCCGGCTGGGCAACGCCTCCGGCAAGGGCGTCAAGCTCACCGAGTCCACCGGTCAGGAGATCGGCTACCTGGCCTTCAACACCGACGACCCGGCGGTCAAGCCCAAGGCCGTACGCCAGGCCATCGCCCAGCTGGTGGACCGGCAGGCGCTGACCCGCGACGGCTACGACCGCACCGCCGACCCGCTGTACTCGATGGTCCCCAGCGGTATCGCGGGCCACCAGAACTCCTTCTCCAACCAGTACCAGGACCCCAGCGCCGACAAGGCCCGGGCCCTGCTGCGGTCGGCCGGCGTCAGCACTCCGGTGAAGTTCACCATCGCCTACTCCGCGAGCCACTACGGCCAGGCCCAGGCCAAGGCCTACAAGGCGCTGCAGAAGCAGCTGAACTCCACCGGTCTGTTCAACGTCCAGCTGCAGGACGTGAAGTGGTCGCAGTACCGGGCCCAGACGGCCAAGGGCATGTTCCCCGCCTACGGCATGGGCTGGTTCCCCGACTTCCCGGACCCGGACAACTTCATCGCCCCCTTCTTCGGCAAGGACAACTTCCAGCACTCGCCCTACCGCAACGCCAAGCTGGAGGCGCTGATCCCGCAGTCCCGCCAGCTGGCCCAGCGTGACGCGGCCGCCAAGATCTTCCAGCAGGCGCAGGACATCGTCGCCGACGAGGTGCCGGTGCTCCCGCTGTGGCAGGGCAAGCAGTACATCGCCACCCGCGACAACATCACCGGCGCGGAGTGGGCGCTCAACGGCGGCTCCGAACTCCAGCCCTGGGAGCTGGGGCGCGGCGCCTGACCGGCCGCCGGCCACAACTCCATAGACCACAACTCCATATCGCAGCAACGACAGCACAACGGCAACACAACGCTCCACCTGTACAACCAGCTCCACAGAACGACCTTTTGAGCGGGCCATGGCCCGATTCGGAATCCGAGAACTGTGAGGAACGTGCACGTGAGGAAACGTGACCAGTGGCTTGCCGCTCCGCTCGGCGCGGGGCTCGCAGCCGCCCTGCTCAGCGGGTGCGGTTCGGAGGACGGCAAGGCGGCGGGCACCGGTGAGTCGGTGGTCATGGGGATGTCGGACGAGGTGGTGACCACCGATCCGGCCTCCGGCTACGACCCCGGTTCCTGGGTGCTGTTCAACAATGTCTTCCAGTCGTTGCTGAGCTTCCCCAAGGGAAGCACCCAGCCCCAGCCGGAAGCCGCACGCAAGTGCGGCTTCACGGACAACACCAGCACCACCTTCCAGTGCACGCTGGCCGACGGCCTGAAGTTCAGCAATGGCCATGGACTCACCTCGGAGGACGTGGCCTTCTCCTTCCGGCGCACGCTGCGGATCAACGACAAGAACGGCCCGGCGGCCTCCATGCTGTCCACCATCAAGGACATCAGGACGCCGGACGCCAAGACCGTGGTCTTCCACCTCAAGCGGCCGGACGCGACCTTCCCCTCGAAGATCGCCTCCGGCGCCGGCTCCATCGTGGACCACCGGGAATACCCGGCGGACAAGCTGCGCACCGATGGCAAGGCCATTGGCTCGGGCGTCTACAAGCTGGAGTCCTTCGACAAGGACAAGGCCGTTTTCAAGGTCAATGGCTCCTACAAGGGCCCCGCCAAGGCGCACAACAGCGGCATGACCATGAAGCTCTTCCACGGTGACCAGGAAGGGCTGAAGAAGGCGCTGCAGAAGGGCGATATCGACATCGCCTACCGTGGTCTGGCCATGAAGGACATCGCCGACCTGGAGACCGCCAGCGCCAGCGGCAAGCAGAACAGCATCAAGGTCGTCGAGGGCAGCAGCGCCGAGGTCCAGCACCTGGTGTTCAACACCAAGGACCCGGTGGCCGGAAAACTGGCCGTGCGCAAGGCCGTTGCCTATCTGGTGGACCGCAGCGCCCTGGTCCGCGATGTCTACAAGCGCACCGCCGAGCCGCTGTACTCGGTGGTTCCGGCCGGCATCACCGGCCACCGCACGCCGTTCTTCGACACCTATGGCGACCATCCGCAGCGTGACAAGGCCGCCGCGGCGCTGGCCGGGGCCGGCATCCACGACAAGGTCAAGTTCACCCTGTGGGCCACCCCGATCCGCTATGGGCCGGGCACCGTACCGGAGTTCAACGAGATAGCCAAGCAGCTCAACGCCAGCGGGCTGTTCGATGTGGACGTCCAGAGCGTGCCGCTGCCCGAGTATGAAAAGGGCGTGGACGAGGGCAAGTTCGCGGTCTATGCCAAGGGCTGGGTGCCCGACTTCCCGGACCCGGACAACTTCACCGCGCCCTTCTTCGGCAGCGACAACAACGAGCTGCACAACTCCTATGAGTCCAAGGAGATCGCCAGCCGGCTGCCGGCCACCGCCGCCGAGGCCAGCCGGGCCGCCACCGCGGCCGACTTCACCAAAATCCAGAACACCGTGGCCCAGGATGTCCCGGTGCTCCCGCTGTGGCAGGGCAAGCAGTACGCGGTGGCCGCGGAGAAGATCAACGGCCTGCAGTGGACGCTGGACGCCTCCACCGTCTTCCGCTTCTGGGAGATCAGCAAGAGCTGAGCGGTGCCGGAGAGTGGCGGCCCGGCCCTCCAGGGGCCGCCACCTCCACCGGTTCTACTGCGCGCCGGGGCGCACCAGGCCGCTCTCATAGGCGTAGACCGCCGCCTGCACCCGGTCCCGCAGGCCCAACTTGGTGAGCACATGGCCCACATGGGTCTTCACCGTGGTCTCGCTGACAAACAGATCCGCCGCGATCTCCGCGTTGGACAGCCCCCGGGCCACCAGCTTGAGCACCTCGACCTCACGGTCGGTCAGGGTGTGCAGGGTGTCCGGCAGCGGCTCCTCGCCGGAGGGGAGATGGCCGGCGTACTTGTCCAGCAGCCGCCGGGTGATGCTGGGCGCCAGCATCGCCTCGCCGCCCGCCACCACCCGGATCGCCTGCACCAGTTCATGCGCCGGAGCGTCCTTGAGCAGAAACCCGCTGGCCCCCGCCTTGAGCGCCTCCACCACATATTCGTCCAGGTCGAAGGTGGTCAGCACCAGCACCTTGGCCGGGCCGTTGCGCTCCGGGCCGGTGATCTGCCGGGTCGCCTCCACCCCGTCCATCCGGGGCATCCGGATGTCCATCAGCACCACATCCGGCTGCAGGGCGCGCACCTGGTCGAGCGCCTGCAGACCGTCCCCGGCCTCGCCGACCACCGCGAGATCCGGCTCCGCCTCGAGGATCATGCGGAAGCCGGTACGCAGCAGCGGCTGGTCATCGACCAGTAGGACGCGGATCGCCACAGGAACACTCCTTCGCTAGACCGGGTCCATTCTGCCCTGCGCGGGTTCGGCCCCGTCCACCGCCGGACGCTGGGCGGGCAGCGGCAGCGGATACGGCGGGGGAGTACCGCCGAACTCCGGGCAGTGCGCCTGGTGATCGCACCAGCCGCACAGCCTGGTCGGCCGGGGCCGCCAGTCCCCGGTCTCGGTGGCCAGCTCAATGGCCTCCCACAGCGCCCGCAGCTTGCGCTCCACCAGCCGCAGCTCCGCCTCGGCCGGGTCGTAGGTGATCACCTCGCCGCTGCCCAGGTACACCAGCTGGAGCCGGCGCGGCACCACCCCGCGCAGCCGCCAGACCACCAGGGCGTAGAACTTCATCTGGAACAGGGCCTCGGCCCGGTACTGCGGCGCCGGGGCCTTGCCCGTCTTGTAATCGACGATCCGCACCTCACCGGTGGGCGCCACATCCACCCGGTCCACAATGCCGCGCAGCAGCAGCCCGGAATCCAGCTCCGTCTCGACAAACAGCTCCCGCTCGGCGGGCTCCAGCCGGGTCGGGTCCTCCAGGGTGAACCACCGCTCGACCAGCCGCTCCGCCTCCGCCAGCCAGCGCGCCAGCAGCTCCTCGTCCAGCGCGCCGCCCTCGCCCGGGAACAACTCCGCCAGCTCCGGACGGGTGGCCAGCAGCCGCTCCCACTCACCCGGCAGCAGCGCCCGCGCCCGCTCCGGCGTGCGCTCCGCGGCGGGCGCGTCAAAGAGCCGCTCCAGCACCGCGTGCACCACCGTGCCCCGGGTCGCCGCGGCACTGGGCTTCTCCGGCAGCCGGTCGATCACCCGGAACCGGTACAGCAGCGGACACCGCATGAAATCGGCCGCCCGGGAGGGCGACAGCGAAGCGGGCCGGGCCGGAGCACGCCCCTGCGGGCCATCCTGTTCAGCGGTTTCCATGCCACGAACCCTACGGCCCGTGACCGACATCGTGCGGCATACCATCGACGGCACTGGCCCCCGCATTGCATGATCGAGGCAGACCACTGCGCACCGGGCGGGTGCGGGGCCGCATCCGACGAGGGGACACCGTGGACAAAAGCGGGCAGGGCCGTTCCGGCGGCGGGGGCGCCGGCGAGGACCGCAAACCGCAGCGCCCGCGCGAAACGGGGGGCGGCATCCTGATGGGCCGCCCCTTTGGGGTGCCGGTCTATGTGGCACCCAGCTGGTTCCTGGTCGCCGCGCTGATCACCTGGGTCTTCGGCGGCCAGCTGGACCGGGTGCTGCCCGAACTCGGCCGGGCCCGCTATCTGGTCTCCCTGTTCTTCGCGGTGGCCTTCTACGCCTCGGTGCTGGTGCATGAACTCGCCCACACCGTGGCCGCGTTGCGCTTCAAACTGCCGGTGCGCCGGATCCAGCTGCAGTTCTTCGGCGGCGTCTCGGAGATCGAGAAGGAGAGCGAGACCCCCGGCCGGGAGTTCGTCCTGGCCTTTGTGGGACCCCTGCTCTCCCTGGTGCTGGCCGGCCTGTTCTGGCTGGGCATGCAGGCCGTGGAGGCCGGCACCGTGCCCGGGGTGCTGCTGGCCGGGCTGATGGTCTCCAACCTGCTGGTCGCCGCCTTCAACCTGCTGCCCGGCCTGCCGCTGGACGGCGGGCGGATGCTGCGCGCGGTGGTCTGGAAGCTCAGCGGCCGGCCGATGACCGGCACGGTGGCCGCGGCCTGGGTGGGCCGGGCGCTGGCCGTGGCGGTGCTCATCGGGCTGCCCCTGCTCACCCGGGCCGACCGGGAGGAGAGCTTCGGCAGCGCCGACTCGGTCACCGACGCGCTGCTGGCCGCGATCCTGGCCGCCATCATCTGGACCGGGGCCGGGAACAGCCTGCGGATGGCCCGGCTGCGGGAGCGGCTGCCCGGGCTGCGGGCCCGTACCCTCACCCGGCGCGCGGTACCGGTGCCGGCCGCCACCCCGCTCTCCGAGGCACTGCGCCGGGCGAACGAGGCCGGGGCGCGGGCACTGGTGGTGGTGGACGGGCAGGGCACACCCACCGCGCTGGTACGGGAGGCGGCCATTGTGGCGGTGCCGGTGCACCGGCGGCCCTGGGTGCCGGTGGGATCCCTCGCCCAGGACATCACCGAGGGCATGCGCGTTCCCGCGGAGCTCTCGGGAGAGGAACTGCTGGAGGTCCTGCGGGCCACTCCCGCGTCCGAGTACCTGGTCGTCGAGGACACGGGCGAGGTGTACGGCGTCCTGTCCACCTCGGACGTGGAGCGCGCCTTCGTCGCCGCGATGGCCAGGACCCCGTCCTGACCCGGCCGCGGCTGCCGCCGCACTCACGCCGCCCCGGGCGGTGAGCGGGACCACACCCGTACAAGCCCGGCGCGGCGACCCGGTACGCTGGTCACATGTCCGAACCGACCGGTGCCGCCCGCCGTCGCGGGCCCTTCCAGGTCGGGGACCAGGTCCAGCTCACCGACCCCAAGGGACGCCACTACACCTTCACGCTCGAAGCCGGGAAGCAGTTCCACACCCACAAGGGTGCCTTCCCGCACGACGAGCTGATCGGTGCTCCCGAGGGCAGTGTTGTCCGTACCACGGGAAACGTCGCCTACCTCGCGCTGCGCCCCCTGCTCCCCGACTATGTCCTGTCCATGCCGCGCGGAGCCGCCGTGGTCTACCCCAAGGACGCGGGGCAGATCCTGGCGATGGCCGACATCTTCCCCGGCGCCCGCGTCGTGGAAGCCGGCGTCGGCTCCGGCTCCCTGAGCAGCTTCCTGCTGCGCGCCATCGGCGACCAGGGCATGCTGCACTCCTATGAGCGCCGGGCCGACTTCGCCGAGATCGCCCAGCAGAATGTGGAGCGCTACTTCGGCGGCCCGCACCCCGCCTGGAAGCTCACGGTCGGCGACCTCCAGGACAACCTGTCCGAGACCGATGTGGACCGCATCATCCTGGACATGCTGGCCCCCTGGGAGTGCCTGGAGGCCGTCCGCAAGGCGCTGGTCCCCGGCGGCATCCTGTGCTGCTATGTGGCCACCACCACCCAGCTGGCCCGGACCGTGGAGTCCATCCGGGAGATCGGCTGCTTCGCCGAGCCCTCCGCCTGGGAGACCATGGTCCGCACCTGGCATGTGGAGGGCCTGGCGGTACGCCCGGACCACCGCATGATCGGGCACACCGGCTTCCTGCTGACCGCCCGCCGCCTGGCCGACGGGGTGGAGCCCCCGCTGCGCCGCCGCCGCCCGGCCAAGGGCGCGTACGGCGAGGACTACACCGGGCCGGGCGGGCAGAGCGCTTCCTGACCCACCGCCGAGCAGCACCGAACCATGGGCGCCGTCGCCGAGCCGAACTCGGCGGCGGCGCCCGGGCGTTGGCCCAAGCCCGCCGTTCCCCGCCGTCAAGTGGTGTGCGACGATGCGGCCGTTCCCTGAAGCCACCGCCCTCACAGGAGCCAGCGCGCGTGCAGCCCCCGGCAGGACTCCCGCACACCCGAACCCGCCCCGTCCACTGGCTGGTCACCGCCCTGACCCTGGCCGCGGTGCTCACCGGCGCCGCGCTGCTCGGCCCCGGCGACGACACCGCCACCGCCTCCGCGCCCCCGGCGGCCGCGCCCGACGCCCGTACCGCGCACTATCCGCTCAACTGCGGCCCGGCGGGCCTGGATGTGGTCCATCAGGCCGTCGCCGATCTCGACGGAGACGGACGGCCGGAGACGGTCGCGGTGGTGCGCTGCGCCTCCGGCGGCGGTACCCCGCCCAGCGGTGTCTATGTGCTCTCCCCGGCCGCCGGACCGGGCGGGGCGCCCCGGCTGACCGCCACGCTGGTGGACCCCGCGCAGAAGATGAGCGTCACCGGCTTCTCGGTGCGCCAGGGCCTGATTTCGGCCACCTTGCTCGGCTACTCGGCGCCCAGCGTGCCGCGTTGCTGTCCCGACCTGCGGCGCTCGGTCCAATGGCGTTGGCAGGACGGCAAGTTCGCGCTGACCGCGGCGCCGGTCGCGGGGAGTGTCTAAGGGGTCACTCAGCGCTTCGCCCGGTGCCTCACTCGGCGTCCGGGCCGTAGACCTCGACCTTGTCCGATACGCGCCGTACGTGGATGCAGTCCCCCGGGCAGTCCTTGGCGGAGTCCCGGACATCGGTCAACAGGGCCAGCGGAACGGGGGTGGTGGCGCCCTTGTCCTGCAGCAACTCGTCGTCGGGGCTCTTCACATAGGCCAGACCGTCGATGTCCAGCTCGAAGACCTCCGGCGCGTACTGCGCACAGATGCCGTCCCCGGTGCACAGATCCTGGTCGATCCACACCTCGAGGGCTTCCTCGGCGACGGCTGCCGGGCCTTCGTTCTGCACGGTCATCTCGACTGCCGTTCCTCTCCCTGCGATGAACCAATTAGAGCCAGCACTGACGGGTGTTGACCGTCTTGACGATACAACCGCCCGCTTTCCGATGTTGATGGGTGGGTATTCCCCTCACGTGAGGACGTGCGCAAGGGTGAAGATCGGACACACTCCTACCGGGTTTGTGATCTAGGGGTTTCAACCTGCACCGGCCCAGGTAGGGTCAGGAAGCGTCCAGCTCCCCTTGGAGGAGGTGAGGACCGTGGCAGCCCACGACGACGACAACAACCGCGGCATCCGGCCGGGGCGGGGGTCCGACGACCCCGCGGGCCAGGTTGCCTATCTCGAGCAGGAGATCGCCGTCCTGCGGCGGAAGCTCGCCGACTCTCCGCGTCACACGAGGATTCTCGAAGAGCGGATCGTCGAGCTCCAGACCAACCTGGCCGGGGTGTCCGCTCAGAACGAGCGGCTCGCCAACACCCTGCGTGAGGCCCGCGATCAGATCGTGGCCCTCAAGGAAGAGGTTGACCGGCTCGCCCAGCCGCCCGCCGGCTTCGGTGTCTTCCTGCAGAACAACGAGGACGGCACGGTGGACATCTTCACCGGTGGCCGCAAGCTGCGGGTGAACGTCAGCCCCAGTGTGGACGCGGGCGAGCTCAGGCCCGGCCAGGAGGTCATGCTCAACGAAGCCCTCAATGTGGTCGAGGCCATGGCCTTCGAGCGCGCCGGGGACATCGTCACCCTCAAGGAGATCCTGGAGGGCGGCGAACGCGCCCTGGTGATCGGGCACACCGACGAGGAGCGGGTGGTCAGGCTCGCCGAGCCGCTGCTGGACACCACCATCCGCCCCGGCGACGCCCTGCTGCTGGAGCCCCGCTCCGGCTATGTCTACGAGGTGATCCCCAAGAGCGAGGTCGAGGAGCTCGTCCTCGAAGAGGTACCGGACATCGACTACACAAAGATCGGCGGCCTGGGCAACCAGATCGAGCTGATCCGCGACGCGGTCGAACTCCCCTACCTCTACCCCGACCTGTTTAAGGAGCACCAACTCCGGCCGCCCAAGGGTGTTCTGCTCTACGGCCCGCCCGGCTGCGGCAAGACGCTGATCGCCAAGGCGGTGGCCAACTCCCTTGCCAAGAAGGTCGCCGAGGTCACCGGCAAGCCCGCGGGGAAGAGCTTCTTCCTCAACATCAAGGGCCCCGAGCTGCTCAACAAGTACGTCGGCGAGACCGAGCGGCACATCCGGCTGATCTTCCAGCGCGCCCGGGAGAAGGCCAGCGAGGGCACGCCGGTGATCGTCTTCTTCGACGAGATGGACTCGCTGTTCCGCACCCGCGGCTCCGGGGTCAGCTCGGACGTGGAGAACACCATCGTCCCGCAGCTGCTCTCCGAGATCGACGGTGTGGAGGGGCTGGAGAACGTCATCGTCATCGGCGCCTCCAACCGCGAGGACATGATCGACCCCGCGATCCTGCGCCCCGGCCGCCTCGATGTGAAGATCAAGATCGAGCGTCCGGACGCCGAGGCCGCCAAGGACATCTTCTCCAAATACCTCACCGAGAACCTGCCGCTGCACGCCGACGACCTCGCCGAGCACGGCGGGGACGCCAGGGCCACCGTGGACGGCATGATCCAGTCGGTGGTGGAGCAGATGTACGCCGAGTCCGAGGAGAACCGCTTCCTCGAGGTCACCTATGCCAACGGTGACAAGGAAGTGCTCTACTTCAAGGACTTCAACTCCGGCGCCATGATCCAGAACATTGTGGACCGGGCCAAGAAGATGGCGATCAAGGCCTATCTCGACCACGACCAGAAGGGCCTGCGGGTCTCCCACCTGCTGGCGGCCTGCGTGGACGAGTTCAAGGAGAACGAGGACCTGCCCAACACCACCAACCCGGACGACTGGGCCCGTATCTCCGGAAAGAAGGGCGAGCGGATCGTCTTCATCCGCACCCTGGTCACCGGGAAGCAGGGCGCGGACACCGGGCGTTCCATCGACACGGTGGCCAATACCGGCCAGTACCTGTAACAGCCCCGTCCGGCTGCGGATGTCCCCGGACCACCCGCCCCTGGCGGGCCGGTCCGGGGACTCCGCGGCCGGACGTGTTTTACGCCTGGGAAGACGTTGAACACGTTGGTCCACGCCGAGCGGCACGAACCGGAGCAATGACTGTAATGATCTCCCCACCACCGCAAAGCCGTTCTAGGCTCTGCGGTACCGCCGCGAAGCGCAGTGGGGGATCGCGGACCGTACACGGATCGGATGCGCAGCGGTACTTGAGCGCCGAACCCACCAGGGGGCGCCGGGCAAGGAGGGCCGCATGACCGTACGGCGAGTAATGGGCATTGAGACGGAGTACGGGATCTCCGTCCCCGGTCACCCGAACGCCAATGCCATGCTCACCTCGTCCCAGATCGTCAACGCCTACGCGGCCGCGATGCAACGGGCACGCCGTGCCCGCTGGGACTTCGAGGAGGAGAATCCGCTGCGGGACGCCCGTGGCTTCGACCTCGCCCGTGAGGCCGCGGACGCCAGCCAGCTCACCGACGAGGACATCGGCCTGGCCAATGTCATCCTCACCAATGGCGCCCGGCTCTATGTGGACCACGCCCACCCCGAATACAGCTCCCCGGAGATCACCAATCCCCGGGACGCGGTCCTGTGGGACAAGGCGGGGGAGCGGATCATGGCGCAGGCCGCCGAGCGGGCCGCCCGGCTGCCCGGTGCCCAGCCGATCCACCTCTACAAGAACAACACCGACAACAAGGGCGCCAGCTACGGCACACATGAGAACTACCTGATGAAGCGGGACACCCCCTTCTCGGACATCGTGCGCCATCTGACGCCCTTCTTCGTCTCCCGCCAGGTGGTCACCGGCGCCGGCCGGGTGGGCATCGGCCAGGACGGCCGGGAGCACGGCTTCCAGATCAGCCAGCGGGCCGACTACTTCGAGGTGGAGGTCGGGCTGGAGACCACCCTCAAGCGGCCCATCATCAACACCCGGGACGAGCCGCACGCGGACGCCGAGAAGTACCGCCGGCTGCATGTGATCATCGGCGACGCCAATCTCTCCGAGATCTCCACCTACCTCAAGCTGGGCACCACCTCGCTGGTGCTGTCCATGATCGAGGACGGCTTCATCTCCGCCGACTTCGCCATCGACCAGCCGGTGCGCACCCTGCACCAGGTCAGCCATGACCCCACGCTGCGCCGGCTGATCACCCTGCGCAGCGGGCGCACGCTGACCGCGGTGCAGTTGCAGATGGAGTACTTCGAGCTGGCCCGCAAGCATGTGGAGGACCGGCTGGGCGCGGACGCCGACGAGCAGACCAAGGACGTCCTGGCCCGCTGGGAGGATGTGCTGACCCGGCTGGAGAGCGACCCGATGAGTCTGTCCGGCGAGCTGGACTGGGTGGCCAAGCGGGAGCTGCTGGAGGGCTACCGGCGCCGGGACGGCCTGGGCTGGGACGCGGCCCGGCTGCACCTGGTGGATCTCCAGTACGCCGATGTACGGCCGGACAAGGGCCTGTACAACCGCCTGGCGGCGCGCGGCCGGATCAAGCGGCTGCTGGACGAGAGCGAGGTGGAACGGGCCTGCACGGCGCCCCCGGAGGACACCAGGGCCTATTTCCGCGGCCGCTGCCTGGAGCAGTACGCGGACGATGTGGCCGCGGCCTCCTGGGACTCGGTGATCTTCGATCTGCCCGGCCGGGACTCCCTGCAGCGGGTGCCCACCCTGGAACCGCTGCGCGGCACCCGCAACCACGTCAAGGAGCTGCTGGACCGCTGCCGCACGGCGGAGGAGCTGGTACGGGTGCTGTCGGGCGGCTGAGCGGCGAGGGGCCGGGCGGCCGAGCGTCTGAGACAGAGGTGTTCCGGGAATCATCAGGGTGGTTCCCGGGCGTTGGAGCAAGTACGGAGCCGATGTCGGCCCCGGCTTGTAGGGTCAGGAAATGTACGTCCGATCTTGCACGTCGAACGAGCGGGGTGAGGGGTATGGCGACCAAGGACACCGGCGGCGGACAGCAGAAGGCCACGCGCTCGACGGAGGAGGTGGAGGAGCAGGCGCAGGACGCGCAGGCTTCGGAGGACCTCAAGGAGCGGCACGAGAAACTGTCGGACGACGTGGATTCGGTGCTGGATGAGATTGATGATGTCCTCGAGGAGAATGCGGAGGACTTCGTGAGGTCATTCGTTCAAAAGGGCGGCGAATAGGGCTCCGAATCGCGATTTCACCTTCGAATCGAAGGTCTGGGGGTTGGGTGAAGGGCGCGGAGACGAAGCGGTGCGCGGGTTGTGGCCAGGACAAACCGCGCACGTGCTTCGCGGTCAAGAGGTCGAACCCGGACGGCTTGCAGCGGCACTGTCGCGACTGCGTGGCTGAGTACCATCGCAAGCGTCAGGTACTGCTGGGCAAAAGGGTTCGCCCAAGGGTGGATGTGTCCGAAGGGCACAAGCACTGCCTGCGTTGCGGGGTAACCAGGCCGCACTCCGCGTGGCATCGCAACGCCTCCGCCTCCGATGGCTTGGCAACCGCTTGCAAGACATGCCGGGCCGACGCCGGCCGCTCGGGCCATCTCAGGCGCACCTACGGAATCACCCAAGCCGAGCGAGACGAGATGATCGCAGAGCAGGTAGGGGTCTGCCGTATCCGCCTGGTGGCCCCCGCAGCCCATGTGGATCATTGCCACGAGACAGGTAAGGTCCGTGGCGTACTGTGCTTCAACTGCAATTCGGCACTCGGCAAGTTGAACGACGATCCCGGCGCCTGCGCCGGGCCATCGCTTACCTGGAAGGAAACGTGTGGAAGCCAACCCTCGTAGCACCGGGCGTCTACCAGCTGCCTTCCTGACGCCGGGCTCGTCCTCCTTTATGGACTTCCTCGGCAGCCACGCGCCGGAGCTGCTGCCGGGCAACCGGCCGCTGCCGCCGGTCAAGGGAGCTCTGGAGATCCCGCATGGCACCACCATCGTCGCGGCCTCCTTCCCCGGCGGGGTGGTGCTGGCGGGCGACCGGCGGGCCACCATGGGCAATGTCATCGCCCAGCGCGATATCGAGAAGGTCTTCCCGGCCGATGAGTACTCGGCCGTGGGCATCGCCGGCACCGCCGGCCTCGCCGTGGAGATGGTCAAGCTCTTCCAGCTGGAACTGGAGCACTTCGAGAAGGTGGAGGGCGTCCCGCTCTCGCTGGAAGGCAAGGCCAACCGGCTGTCCACGATGATCCGCAGCAACCTGGGCATGGCGATGCAGGGCCTGGCCGTGGTCCCGCTGTTCGCCGGCTGGGATGCGGACCGGCAGAAGGGCCGGATCTTCTCCTATGACGTCACCGGCGGGCGCTCCGAGGAGCAGGGTTACGCGGCCACCGGCTCCGGTTCGCTCTTCGCCCGGGGGGCGCTGAAGAAGCTCTTCCGCGAGGACCTGACCGAGGAGCAGGCCACCACCCTGGTCGTCCAGGCGCTCTATGACGCCGCGGACGACGACTCGGCGACCGGCGGCCCGGATCTGGCGCGACGGATCTTCCCGATCGTCACCGTGATCACCGACGAGGGGTTCCGGCGGCTGACCGAGGACCAGTGCTCGGAGATCGTCCGGGCGATCCATGAGCGCCGGCTCCAGGAGCCGGACGGTCCGCGGGCCGCGCTGCTCTAGGGCTTCCGGGATGTATTCGCCACTGACAGAAAGGGACGGATAACCGGTGTCGACGCCGTTCTACGTCTCACCCCAGCAGGCCATGGCCGACCGCGCCGAGTACGCCCGCAAGGGCATCGCGCGTGGCCGCAGTGTCGTGGTCCTCCAGTACAACGACGGCGTGGTCTTCGTCGCCGAGAACCCGTCCCGCGCCCTGCACAAGGTCAGCGAGATCTATGACCGGATCGCCTTCGCGGCGGTCGGCAAGTACAACGAGTTCGAGAATCTGCGCATCGGCGGGGTGCGCTATGCGGACCTGCGCGGCTACACCTACGACCGGGGCGATGTCACCGCCCGCGGCCTGGCCAATGTCTATGCGCAGACCCTGGGCACCATCTTCTCCAGCGCGGGGGAGAAGCCCTATGAGGTCGAGCTGATCGTGGCCGAGGTCGGGGAGGGGCCGGAGGACGACCAGATCTACCGGCTGCCGCACGACGGCTCCATCGTGGACGAGCACGGCTCGGTGGCGGTGGGCGGCAACGCCGACCAGATCAGCAACTACCTCGGCCAGCGTCACCGGGACGGGATGACCCTCTCCGAGGCGCTCAAGCTGGCCGTGGAGTCGCTGGCCCGGGACACCAACGGCGGTGAGCGCACACTGACCGCCGAGCAGCTGGAGGTGGCCGTGCTGGACCGTACGCGGCCGCAACAGCGCAAGTTCAAGCGGCTGTTGGGCCGCCAGCTCCAGCGGCTGCTGGAGGACGGGCCGGGCGCGGACGCGGCCGTCGCCGAGGAGCCGGAGGAGGGCTCCGGCGCGGAGTAGCGCCTGCCGCTGCCTGCCCCGGGCCCTGAACCACGCGGCCCTACCGCGCGGTTCAGGGCCCGGGGCATTGCCGTGGCGTCAACTCGCCTGCGCGGGGCGGGCGGTGGAGCCGCGGGTTATCAGCTCCACCGGCAGGGCGGCGCCGGGCGCCGGGCGCTGGTCCAGTACGGCCATCAGGGTGCGCATACCCGCCTCGCCCACCGCCTCCGCGGGCAGCCGCACGGTGGTCAGCTCCGGGTCCACCGCGGTCGCCAGCGACAGATCGTCGAAGCCGGTCACCGAGACCTCGTCCGGTACCCGCAGGCCCAGCCGGCGGGCGGCCTTGCAGGCGCCCGCGGCCAGGATGTCGTCATCGCAGACCAGTGCGGTGGGCCGGGGCCCGGGGCCGGTCAGCGCCCGCTCGGCGGCGGCCCGCCCGGCCGCCACGGTCAGGGCGGCGGTCTCGGTGCCCGTCAGCTCGGCGCCGGGGGCCCGGCGCACCGCCTCGGCCAGCGCCTGGGCGCGTACCCGGAAGGTCCAGGAGTCCACATCGGCCGCGAGGTGGGCGATCCGGCGGTGGCCCAGGGCCAGCAGATGTCCGGTGACCTGCCGTATGCCGTCGGCGATGTCGAAGTTGACGGTGGCCGCCGCCTCGGCCCGGCCGGGGTCGCTGTCCAGCATCACCAGTGGCAGGTCGCCCTCGCGCAGCTCGGTCAGGGCGTCGGCCGCCATGGAGGAGGCGATGACCCCGTCCAGGGTGGCCCGGGCCGAGGGGAAGGGGTCCCGGGCCTGGCCGATGCCCTCCAGGGAGGGGTAGAGCAGCACGCCCACGCCATGCTCGCCGGCCACCCGGGCGGCGCCCGCGTAGACCCGGGCGAAGAACTCATTGGTGAGCGCGGGCACCACCAGCAGGGCGGTGCGGGTGCGGCCCAGCCGCAGGTCGCGGGCGGCGCGGTTGGGCCGGTAGCCCAGGGCGCGGGCGGCCGAGCGGACCGCCTCGGCGCGCCGCTCGGAAACCCGGCCGCGCCATTTCTCGCCCATCACCAGGGAGACGGTGGCCTGGGAGACTCCGGCCGCGCGGGCGACATCCCGGCTGGTGGCGCGGGCTGGGGCGGCCCGGGTGCCCCGGACGGTGGGCCAGCGTTCCCCGGCACGCTCGACTTCGGTCACGGCCCCTCCGCCCCTCTCACCTGCACACGGTTGGACCGTGAGCTTGCCGTCATGGTACGTATAACGTCGAAGGTTATACGTAAAACCGAGAGGAAAACGATGGCGGGCGGCGGCGGATACGTCGAAATGCTCAAGACGCGGCATGCGGCGCGACTGCTCACCGGCACCCTGGTGGGGCGGCTGCCCAATGCCACCGCCGCGCTGGCGATCGTCCTCTTCGTCCGCGCCGAGGGCGGCAGCCTCGGCCTGGCCAGCGCCCTCTCCGCGGTCTATGGCGTGGCCAACGCGGTGGGCCAGCCGCTGCTGGGCCGGGCCGTGGACCTCTATGGCCAGCCCCGGGTGATGCTGCCCTCGGCCACCCTGGCCGCGCTGGGCATGACCCTCTTCGCCGTCCTGGGCCTGGACCCGCTGCCGGCGGCCTATGCCGCCATGATCGTCTCCGGTTTCTTCACCCCGCCGCTGGAGGGCGGGCTGCGGGCCCTGTGGCCCTCGGTGCTCAAGGACGAGGGGCGCATCCACGCCGCCTACTCCCTGGACGCCATCGCCCAGGAAGTGATGTACGTGGTCGGGCCGCTGATCATCACCGGCCTGGTGGGCCTGTGGTCCCCGGCCGCCGCGCTGGGCGTCATCAGCCTGCTGGGGGTGCTGGGCGCGCTGGCCGTGGTCACCACCCCGCCCTCCCGGCAGTGGCGCAGCGAGCCGCGCGAGGCCCACTGGCTGGGCGCGCTGCGCTCGCCGGGACTGCTGGTGCTGCTGGGCGCCTTCTTCTGCATAGGCTGCGCGCTGGGCTCCATCGCCCTGGCCGCGGTGGCCTACGGCGGGGAGCACGGCGGTGACGCGGTGGCCGGCTATCTGCTCTCCGCGCTGGGCGTGGGCGCCCTGATCGGCGGCAGCGTCTACGGCGCCCGCCAGTGGGCCGGCAGCCCCGAGCAGCGGCTGCGGGTGCTGGTCGCCGGGCTGGCCCTGGGTTACCTTCCGCTGCTGCTGGTGCCCGGCGCGCTGTGGATGACGGTGCTGGCCGGGGTCGCCGGTGTGTTCCTGGCGCCCTCGCTGGCCTGTGCCTTTGTGGTGGTGGACCGGCATGCGCTGCGCGGCACCGTCACCGAGGCCTTCTCCTGGCTGGTGACCTCCTTCGGTGTGGGCGCCTCCATCGGCACCGCCCTCGCCGGCCCGGCCGTCGAACAGGGCGGTGTCCCGGCCGGGTTCGGGGTCGCGGTGGGCGGCGGTGCCGCGGCGCTGCTGGTGCTGGTCCTGGGCCGGCGCGTGCTGACCGCTCCCGCGACCCGCTCGGAGGTCGTGGCGCGCTCGGAAAACGATCGGAACGCTGCCGTCGAACCCGGTTTCAGCTCAGGGCATCAGGCGTAGTGTTCAGGCATGGACCGCCGCATTTTCGGGCTGGAGAACGAGTACGGCGTCACATGCACCTTCAGGGGACAGCGCCGGCTGTCCCCTGACGAAGTGGCGCGCTACCTCTTCCGCCGAGTCGTTTCCTGGGGGCGCAGCAGCAATGTCTTCCTGCGCAACGGCGCCCGGCTCTACCTCGATGTGGGCTCGCACCCGGAATACGCAACTCCGGAGTGCGACAACGTGATCGAGCTGGTCACCCATGACAAGGCGGGGGAGCGCATTCTCGAGGGCCTGCTCGTCGATGCCGAACGCCGCCTGCACGAGGAGGGGATCGCGGGCGACGTCTATCTGTTCAAGAACAACACCGATTCGGCCGGGAACTCCTACGGCTGCCATGAGAACTATCTGGTGGCCAGACATGGGGAGTTCTCCCGGCTGGCGGACATCCTCATTCCCTTCCTGGTCACCCGGCAGCTGCTGTGCGGGGCGGGCAAGGTGCTGCAGACCCCGCGCGGCGCCGTCTACTGCGTCAGCCAGCGCGCCGAGCACATCTGGGAGGGCGTCAGCTCGGCGACCACCCGCTCGCGTCCGATCATCAACACCCGGGACGAGCCGCACGCGGATGCCGAGCGCTACCGGCGGCTGCATGTGATCGTCGGTGACTCCAATATGTCCGAGACCACCACCCTGCTCAAGGTGGGCTCCACCGACCTGGTGCTGCGCATGATCGAAGCCGGCACCGTGATGCGGGACCTGACCCTGGAGAACCCCATCCGCGCCATCCGCGAGGTCAGCCATGACATAACGGGCCGGCGCAAGGTGCGGCTGGCCAGCGGGCGGGAGGCCTCCGCGCTGGAGATCCAGCAGGAGTACTACGAGAAGGCCGTGGACTTCTGCGAGCGCCGCGGCATCCGCACCGGCACCGTGGAGCGGGTGCTGGAGCTGTGGGGGCGCTCCCTGGAGGCGGTGCGGGAGGAGGACCTGGACCGTATTGCCACCGAGATCGACTGGGTGATGAAGTATCAGCTCATCGAGCGCTACCGGGCGAAGAACAACATCACCATGTCGCACCCCCGGGTGGCCCAGATAGACCTGGCCTACCATGACATCCACCGCCGCCGCGGCCTGTACTACCTGCTGGAACGGCGCGGCCAGGCGGCCCGGGTGTGCAATGACCTGAAGATCTTCGAGGGCAAGTCGGTGCCGCCGCAGACCACCCGGGCCCGGCTGCGCGGGGATTTCATCCGGCGGGCCCAGGAACAGCGGCGGGACTTCACCGTCGACTGGGTGCATCTCAAGCTCAACGACCAGGCGCAGCGCACCGTTTTGTGCAAGGACCCCTTCCGGTCGGTTGACGACCGGGTGGAAAAGCTGATCGCCGGAATGTGACGGGGTGTGCGCCGGGTTCGTCGGATCCGGCGTATCTCCGTGTCGAACGCGGCAATCCGGAGCGACTCAGGTCATAGAGTGGCGGCCACTGTTCAGCCACCCCCTAGCCCGAGTTGGACCGATGCTGCGATTCTCCGGGGTGCATATCCCCCGTCTTCCTTCCTGTCCGAAGAATCCGAATCCGCGGAATGCCCGGCGGATTCGCCGGCGGGTCACCGCGCTGGCCGTCCCGCTGCTGCTGTTCACCGCCGCGGCCTGTGGCTCCGACGAGGGGTCCGGAAAGGTCACCGTGGAGGGCAAGTTCGGCGAGAAGCCGGTGATCTCCTCCTCCAAGGGCGCCAAGGCCAAGGACAGTCTGACGGTGTCGGTGGTGTCCCAGGGCAATGGGCCCAGGGTGGCCAAGGGCGCCTTCGTCCGGGCCGACTATGCCGCCGAGACGCTCAAGGACGGCAAGACCTTCGACGGTTCCTGGGCGCAGCAGTCCCAGGTGGGCAATGGGGTGCGCCGCCAGGCGGTGCAGCAGCTGGGGCTGCCGGCCGGCCAGCTGGTGCCGCCCAAGGTGATCGACGCGCTGCAGGGGCAGCGGGTGGGCTCCCGGGTACGGGTCGAGGGCACGGTGAAGTCGATGCTCGGCGACCAGGCCGGGCAGAGCCAGCTGAACCCCGAGGACGGTCTGCTGTGGGTCCTGGATGTGGTCGGGGCCCAGCAGGTGGACCCCAAGGCGGAGGCTTCCGGGCAGCCGCAGCCGCCCCAGGCGGGTCTGCCGCAGGTCATGGTGGAGTCCCACAAGCCCGCGGAGATCACCATTCCCAAGGGGGAGAAGCCGCCGGCCGATCTGAAGCAGCAGCTGCTGATCAAGGGCAGCGGCCCCGAGGTCAAGACCGGGGACGGGCTGATCGCCCAGTACACCGGGGTCAAGTGGGACGACGGCAAGAAGTTCGACTCCACCTGGGACCACTCCCCGCCCGGCGCCACCGCCTTCCAGATCGGGGTGGGCGCGGTGATCCCCGGCTGGGACAAGGGGCTGGTCGGCAAGCATGTGGGGGACCGGGTGGAGCTGGTGATCCCGGCCAATCTGGCCTATGGCGACAACCCCCCGCAGACCAGCGGCATCCCCAAGGGAGCCACCCTGGTCTTTGTGGTGGACATCGTGGGCAAGGTCTGACCGGTCATCTGCGAAACTTGCACGGTTATCCGCAGCACCCGTTCCTAGGAGCACTTAGGTGAACATCGAGAAGCCGGAGATCGACTTCCCGGAGGGTCCGGTTCCGACCGACCTGGAGATCGTCGAGATCTGGGAGGGCGACGGCCCGGTCGCCAAGGCCGGAGACTTCGTCAAGGTCCACTACGTGGGCGTGGCCTTCTCCACCGGCGAGGAGTTCGACGCCAGCTGGAACCGGGGCCGTCCGCTGGAGTTCAAGCTGGGCGCCGGCCAGGTCATCGAGGGCTGGGACCGCGGCATCCAGGGCATGAAGGTCGGCGGCCGGCGCAAGCTGACCATCCCGGCCCACCTCGCCTACGGCGACCGGGGCGCGGGCAACGCCATCGCCCCCGGCGAGACGCTGATCTTCGTCTGTGACCTGATGGGCGTCTGAGGTCCGTACCCCTTCCGGGGTCCGCATCCCGGAGCCGAGGGCCCGCGCAGTTGCGCGGGCCCTCGGCTTTTGCCGTGCGCGCTGCGGACGGTACGGTCATCGGTTGAAACAACACCAGGACGGGGCGAGAGGGCGTCGATGGCGATTGCCAAGGCCGAGCGGCTGATGAATCTGGCGCTGTGCCTGCTGGGGACGCGCCGTCCGCTGAGCAAGCGGGAGCTGCGCGGCTCCATCGAGGCATACATCGAGGCCTTCGGGCCGGGAAGCGGCGCGGCGTTCGGCTCGGTCAATGGGTCCGGCGTGACCACTCAGGGCAGCGACGACGCCTTCAACCGCATGTTCGAGCGGGACAAGGAAGACCTCCGCGAACTCGGCCTGATCATCGAGACCGTGGAGGGTGTGGACGGCGAGACCGGCTACCTCGCCCGCCGCGACAGCAACCGGCTGCCCCCCATCACCCTGGATGTGGCGGAGGCCGCCGCCCTGGGGCTGGCCGCCAAGGTCTGGCAGCAGGCCCGGCTGGCCGCCGCCGCCAACGGGGCGCTGCAGAAGCTGGCCGCCGCCGGAATGCCGCCGGCCGAGGACCCGTACGGGACCCAGAGCGCCCTGGAGCCCCGTATCCCGGTGCACGAGGCCGCCTTCGAGCCGCTGATGCTGGCCGCCCGTGACCGCCGCCCGGTGGTCTTCGAGTACCGCAAGGCCAACGCCGCCCGCCCGGAACAGCGCCAGGTCGAGCCCTGGACCCTGGAGTGCTGGCGCGGCCACTGGTATCTGGCCGGCTGGGACCGCGACCGGCAGGCCGAGCGGGTCTTCCGCCTCTCCCGGATCACCGGCAAGGTCCGCTCCCGCTCGCTGCCCTTCACCGCCCCGGTCCCCGACCATGTCACGGTGCGCGAGACGGTGGAGAGCTGGGCGGGCGAGACCGCCACCGGCACCGCCCGCATCAAGGTACGGGCCGGCCACGGCTATCCGCTGCGCGCCCGCGCGCTGAAGGTGCGCGAGCTGGGCGAGGGCTGGGACGAACTGGAAATCCCCTACGGCCATGGGCTGGACGCCTGGCTGGTGGAGTTCGGCCCGGATGTGGTGGTGCTGGAACCGGCCGAACTGCGCGCCGAGGTCGTCGAGCGGCTGCGTGCCGTGGCCAAGGGCTGAGCAGGCTCCACAGGACTCCCACGGGAAGGGAACGGAACCCACTTCATATGGCCGGAAACGCCATTGACCAGACCCGCCGGATGCTGTCCCTGGTCACCTATCTTCGCGAGCGTCCCGGGGCCCGGGTGGCCGATGTGGCGCGTGCCTTCGGTATCACCGAGGACGAGCTGATCGGCGACCTGGACGTACTGCCCATGTGCGGCACCAGCTTCCGCGGCGGCGATCTGCTGGACATCGACACCGACGGCGACCGCATCTGGTGGCACAACCCGGACGCCTCCGGCACCAGCACCGGCGAGCCGCTGCGGCTGGCCGCCGACGAGGCCACCGCCCTGCTGGTGGCCGCCCGCGCCGTGGCCACCCTGCCGGGTCTCCGGGAGAGCGACCGCCAGGCCCTGCTGCGGGCCACCGCCAAGATCGAGGCCGCGGCCGGCGAGGCCGCCGGGGCCAGCTCCCGGCTCTCGGTGAGCTTCGAGTCCGAAGGCGGAGTCTTCGCCGATGTGGACCGGGCCATCTCCGAGCGCCGCCGGCTGTGGCTGCGCTACTACTCGCCCGCCCGGGACGAGCTCACCGAGCGCGAGGTGGACCCCATCCGGCTCTTCGCCGTGGGCCACACCTATATGGAGGCCTGGTGCCGTCTCTCCGAGGCCCGGCGCACCTTCCGCCTGGACCGGGTGGCCGAGATCCGGCTGCTGGACGAGCCCGCCGACCCGCCGCCGGTCGAACTGCGCGATCTGTCCGCCGGGCTGGTGCAGCCCGCCGCCGAGGACCCCGAGGTGATCATCGAGGTCGGACCGGGCGGCCGCTGGGTGGCCGAGTACTACCCCCATGACAGCGCCGAGGAACTGCCCGACGGCGGCCTGCGCATCACCCTGCGCACCCCCGACCCGGCCTCGCTGCGCCGGCTGGCGCTGCGCCTGGGCCCGGACGGCCGGATCGTCTCCCCGCCGGACCTGGCCGACAGCGCCCGGGAGGCGGCCCGGGCGGCCCTGGCCGCGTACGGGGAGTGAGGGCCGGCCATGGACGCGACCGCCACCGCCACCGCCGTCTTCAAGGCCGCCTGCCCCGACTGCCGGGGCCGCTTCGAACTGCACGCGGGGGCGCTGCGGCTGGCCATCGGCGCCAGCAGCCGCACCACCTTCTACTCCTTCACCTGCCCCGACTGCGGCTCGGCGGTGCGCAAACCGGCCGGTGAGCGCATTGTCGAACTGCTCACCGGCGGCGGGGTGCGCACCCTGCGGCTGCACTCCACCGCCTGATCACACCCCCGCCCCGGCCACCGATAGGTTTCACCGCATGTTCTGGCCCATGACCGCCATCGCCCTCGGCTTCTGCGGGATCGCCGCGCTCGGCGTGCTCACCGCCCGTGTGCTGGTCCAGGTGCGCCGACTGGCCCGGGAGATCGATGTCAGCTCGCGGCGGATCACCCGCGCCACCGAGGAACTGGAACGGGCCGCCACCCCGCTGGCCGCCCGGGCCGCCCGCACCCTGCGTCAGGAGTGATCACCGCGCCCGCCGGTTACCCTGGACCGGGCGGGCGGAACCCGGTGTACGTCAAGGCATTGCCAGGCGTTCACCACCGCGCGTTACGATCGCACCCTCCCTGCGCTTCGGTGAGAAGGTACACGCTTATGTTCGGACGGCTCGGCCCGCGCGGGCTCCCGTGCCCGGACGGCGGGGACGCCGCCGGCGGCCCGCCCGCTGACGCGGGGCGGCCCGCGCCACGTACGATCAAGGCGGCTCCCGGCGCTGTGAACTCCCGCCCGGTGCACCAGAACGCCGACCGTTCCCCGCAGGGCTGACCAGGACGATCAGACGGCCGTCCCCGGTCACCGTCTGCCGCACGAGATAGGGATGTGGGTTGCTGAAGTCCGCCCGCAAGATGGAGAAGGACCCCGAGGGGCGGATGCCGCTCGTGGAGCACCTTCGCGAGCTGCGCAACCGGCTGGCGAAGTCCGTTTTCGCGATCGTGGTCGTGGCCATCATCGCGGCCTTCTTCTACAAGGACATCATCCAGCTCTTCCAGCACCCCATCCAGAAGGCGGTGCAGTGTGACGTCGATCTGGCGCAGCTGAGCCACAAGAGCGACCACAAGCCCTGCGGCAACATCACCATGTCCGGCCTGATGAAGCCGTTCTCGCTGGCGGTGAAGGTCTCGGTGATGTCCGGCCTGGTGGTGGCCAGCCCGATCTGGCTCTACCAGCTGTGGGCGTTCCTCGCCCCCGGCCTGCACCGGCACGAGAAGAAGTACGCCCTGGGCTTTGTGGCGGCCGGCGTTCCGCTGTTCGCCGCCGGTGGCTGGTTCGCGTATCTCATCCTGCCCAAGGCGGCCCGGATGCTGATCGACTTCACCCCGGGCGGGGTCACCAACCTGCTGCCGCTGGACGAGGTCATCGACCTGGTGGTCCGCCTGGTGGTGGTCTTCGGCCTGGCCTTCGAGCTGCCGCTGGTGCTGATCATGCTCAACTTCGGCGGGGTGCTCACCGGCCGCCGGATGCTCAGCTGGTGGCGCGGCATGATCATGGGCGTCACGGTCTTCTCGGCCGTGGCCACCCCCACCGCCGACGCCTTCTCCATGCTCGCCCTGGCCGGGCCGATGGTGGTGCTCTACTTCATCGCGGTCGGCATCGCCCTGCTCAACGACAAGCGCCGCCGGCGCCGCGACCCGGACGCCGGGCTGTCCGACGACGAGGCCTCCCAGCTGGACCTGACCCCGCAGGCCATCGGCGAAGCCGAGCCGGTGCCCGCGCTGCCCGAGCACCCTGAGGACCGCACCGCCCACCGCGGCGGCTATGACGATGTGACCTGATCCGGCCCGCCCGCCGGTCCCGCGGCCCGCGGATCGCCGGGCTGCCGATAAGGTCCGCAGGTGACCAGCGATCTCACGCTCTTCGTCAATCCCACGGCGGGCCGCGGCCGGGGCGCCCGCGCGGCGCTGCCCGCCGCCCGGGTGCTGCGCCGGGCCGGCTACTCGGTCCGTACCGTCCTGGGCATGGACGCCCCCGACGCGCTGCGCCGGGCCCGCGAGGCGGTGGCGGCCGGCACCGGCGCGCTGATCGCGGTCGGCGGGGACGGCCTGGTCTCGCTGGCCCTGCAGGCCGTGGCCGGCACCGGCACCCCGCTGGGTGTGGTGGCGGTGGGCACCGGAAACGACTTCGCCCGCGCCAATGGCCTGCCGGTACGCGACGGCGAGGCAGCCGCCCGGCTGATCGCCGCCTCGCTCAAGGAGGACGGCGGACGCCCGCGCGACCTGGGCCTGGTCACCGGCTCCGGCACCTGGTTCGGCACCGTACTGGCCTCCGGCCTGGACTCCCGGGTCAACGACCGCGGCAACCGGCTGCGCTTCCCCCGCGGCCGGCTGCGCTACGACCTGGCACTGCTGGCCGAACTGGCCGCGCTGCGCCCCATCCGCTACCGGATGCGGCTGGACGACGGGCCCGAGCAGGAACTGGAGGCGACCCTGGTGGCGGTGGGCAACGGCTCCTGCTACGGCGGCGGGATGCGTATCTGCGCGGACGCCCGGCTGGACGACGGGCTCTTCGACATCACCGTGGTCGGTCCCTGCCACCGCCGCACCCTGCTGACCGTCTTCCCCCGGGTCTACCGGGGCAGCCATCTCGGCCACCCCAAGGTCACCGTGCACCGGGCGGCCCGGGTCAGCCTGGCCGCCGAGGCGGTCACCGGCTACGCCGACGGCGAGCCGCTGGGGCCGCTGCCGCTGACCGCCGAAGCCGTGCCGGGAGCGGTGCGGGTGCTGGGAGCCCGCTGACGACGGGAGCCCGCTGACGACGGGAGCCCCGCAAAGGCCCGAGCCCGGTCAGGACCGGGAGCGGCGATAAAGATCGGGTGCTTGTCAGAGCCCGCCGGTAGGCTCGTAAGCAAGATGACCGAGGACATGTCCCCTGCTGAGCGCTATGCCCTGGCCCGGCAGCGCGCCGCGGAGCAGGCCACCGCTCTGGCCCCGTTCCGCGAGATGTACGAATTCGAGCTCGACCCCTTCCAGATAGAGGCCTGCAAGGCGCTGGAGGCGGGCAAGGGAGTGCTGGTCGCCGCGCCGACCGGCTCCGGCAAGACCATCGTGGGCGAGTTCGCCGTCCACCTGGCCCTCACCCAGGGCCGCAAATGCTTCTACACCACCCCCATCAAGGCCCTCTCCAACCAGAAGTACAACGACCTGGTGGCCCGCTATGGGGCCGGCCGGGTCGGCCTGCTCACCGGTGACAACAGCATCAACGGGGACGCCCCCGTGCTGGTGATGACCACCGAAGTGCTGCGCAATATGCTCTACGCCGGCTCCCAGGTCCTGGCCGGGCTGGGCTATGTGGTGATGGACGAGGTGCACTACCTCTCCGACCGTTTCCGGGGCGCCGTCTGGGAGGAGGTCATCATCCACCTCCCGGACTCGGTGACCCTGGTCTCCCTGTCCGCCACCGTCTCCAACGCCGAGGAGTTCGGCGACTGGCTGGACACCGTGCGCGGTGACACCCAGGTGATCGTCTCCGAGCACCGCCCGGTGCCGCTGTGGCAGCACGTCCTGGCCGGCCGGCGGATGTACGACCTCTTCGAGGAGAAGGAGGGTGCCCAGGGCACCCGGCGCGAGGTCAACCCGGACCTGGTGCGCCTGGCCCGGCTGGAGAACAGCCGCCCGCTGGGCCGGGACCGGCGGCGCGGCAGTCTGCGCGAGGCCGACCGGGAGCGGGAGCGCCGCCAGCGCAGCCGCATCTGGACGCCCAGCCGGGTGGAGGTCATCGAACGGCTGGACGCCGAGGGCCTGTTGCCCGCCATCACCTTCATCTTCAGCCGGGCGGGCTGTGAATCGGCCGTCCAGCAGTGCCTCTACTCCGGCCTGCGGCTCAATGACGAGGCCGCCCGCCACCGGGTGCGCGCCCTGGTGGAGGAGCGCACCGCGTCCATCCCCCGTGAAGACCTGCATGTCCTGGGTTACTTCGAGTGGCTGGAGGGCCTGGAGCGGGGCATCGCCGCCCACCACGCGGGCATGCTGCCCACCTTCAAGGAAGTGGTGGAGGAGCTCTTTGTGCAGGGCCTGGTCAAGGCGGTGTTCGCCACCGAGACCCTGGCGCTGGGCATCAATATGCCCGCTCGTTCGGTGGTGCTGGAGAAGCTGGTCAAGTGGAACGGCGAGACCCACGCCGACATCACCCCCGGCGAGTACACCCAGCTGACCGGACGGGCCGGGCGGCGCGGTATCGATGTCGAGGGCCATGCGGTGGTGCTCTGGCAGCGCGGGATGGACCCGGCGGCGCTGGCGGGCCTGGCGGGCACCCGTACCTATCCGCTGCGCTCCAGCTTCAAGCCCTCGTACAACATGGCGGTCAACCTGGTCGCCCAGTTCGGCCGGCACCGCTCGCGGGAGCTGCTGGAGACCTCCTTCGCCCAGTTCCAGGCGGACAAGTCGGTGGTGGGCATCTCCCGCCAGGTGCAGCGCAACGAGGAGGGCCTGGCCGGCTACCGCGAGGCGATCCAGTGTCACCTGGGCGACTTCGAGGAGTACATGCGGCTGCGCCGCGAACTCAAGGAGCGCGAGAACGAGCTGGCCAAGCAGGGCGCCAGCCAGCGCCGGGCGCAGGCGGCCGCGGCGCTGGAGCGGCTGAAGCCCGGTGATGTGATCCATGTGCCCACCGGCAAGTACGCCGGTCTGGCGCTGGTGCTGGATCCGGGCCTGCCCGGCCGCAGCGACCGGCACCGCGGCTATGACTCCTTCGACGGTCCGCGGCCGCTGGTGCTCACCGCCGAGCGGCAGGTCAAGCGGCTGGCCGCGATGGACTTCCCGGTTCCGGTGGAGGCGCTGGAGCGGATGCGCATCCCGCGCAGCTTCAATCCGCGCAGCCCCCAGTCGCGCCGGGATCTGGCCTCCGCGCTGCGTACCAAGGCCGGTCATCTGGTGCCCCAGCGGCACCGCCGCTCCCGCGCGGCGGCCGCCGACGACACCGAGATCAGCCGGCTGCGCGCCGAGCTGCGGGCGCACCCCTGCCATGGCTGTGACGAGCGGGAGGACCACGCCCGCTGGTCCGAGCGCTATCACCGACTGCAGCGGGACACCCGCCAGTTGGAGCGGCGGATCGAGGGCCGTACCAACACCATCGCCCGCACCTTCGACCGGATCTGCCGTTTGCTGACCGATCTGGGTTATCTGCGGGGCGAGGAGGTGACCGAGCATGGTCACCGACTGGCCCGGCTCTATGGCGAGTTGGACCTGCTGGCCTCGGAGTGCCTGCGCGAGGGCATCTGGGAGGGCCTGGGCCCGGCCGATCTGGCCGCCTGTGCCTCGGCGTTGGTGTACGAGTCCCGGCAGACCGACGACGCCATGCCGCCCAAGGCGCCCTCCGGACCGGCCCGTTCGGCGCTGACCGAGATGGTGCGCATCTGGGGCCGGCTGGACGCCCTGGAGGAGGAGCACAAGATCAACCAGGCCGAGGGCGTCGGCCAGCGCGAGCCGGACCTGGGCTTCGCCTGGGCCGCGCACCGCTGGGCATCCGGCGGCAGCCTGGACGAGGTGCTCCGGGAAATGGAGCTGCCCGCCGGTGACTTCGTCCGCTGGTGCAAGCAACTGATCGACGTACTGGGCCAGATCGCGGCGGCCGCTCCGCCCGGCAGCACGGTGGCGCGCAGCGCCCGCAAGGCGGTGGACGGTCTGCTGCGCGGAGTGGTGGCGTACTCCTCGGTGGGCTGACGGCCCCTTGCCGCAGAGCCCGCCCCCCCTTGCCGGGGGGCGGGCCTTTTTCTTTACCGATACGCGATATAACGCGTACTGGACCGCGGCATGGTACTCGCGATATGCTCGGCCACGAGTATATGGAAGCGAGGAATCGTAATGGTGGCCAAGCGCAAGGTGAACAACCCCCTGGCGCTGGCTGTGCTGACCGTCCTGGCGGAGCGGCCCATGCACCAGTACGGGATCGCCCGCCTGCTGCGGCTACGCGGCAAGGAGCAAAGCATCAAGATCAATTACGGTTCGCTCTCCACCGTCGTCCATGGCCTGCGCAAGCACGGCCTGATCGAGGTCTCCGGGGTCCAGCGGCAGGGCAACCGCCCCGAGCGCACGGTCTATGCGCTCACCGCCGAAGGGCGCCGGGAGATGCATGACTGGCTGGCCGAGCTGGTGGCCGTCCCGGCGCGGGAGTTCCCGCTCTTCGAGACGGCCCTCTCGCTGCTGCCCGCCCTGCATATCGACGAGGCCCGGGAGCTGCTCGGCCGGCGCCTGGCCACCCGGCGGGCGCAGGCCGCCGCGATCCGCGCGGACCTCACCAGCCTCACGGACACCCTGCCCAGAGTGGTGCTCATCGAGCTGGAGTTCCAACTGCACATGATCGAGGCGGAAATTGCCTGGATCCAGGGCTTCCAGGAGGAACTGGACCGGGGCACCCTCGGCGGCGCCGAGGTCTGGCGCGAGATCAGCGAGACCGGCAGGATCCCGGACGTCCTGCGGGACCTGGAGGACATCACCGACTAAAGACCACGACCGGACATCACCGGCTGGAGACCACCGACCCGGATATCGCTGACCCGGGACATCACCGGCCGGAAAAGACGAACCCCGGCGGCGCTGCGCCAACAGCCCCGCCGGGGTCCATAACCCCGAACGGACCTGCGGTCAGGCAGGCCGGGCGCTCGAGGTGCGGCACACCCACAATAGCCCGGCTTCCTTCCGTGGATCGGTTCGGCCTGCACCGAACACCCAGATCACGGAGGTTGCTCACCGATGAGCACAGCCCCGCCCGCCGTCGAGGCGAGCGCACTGACCAAGACCTATCCCGGCAAGGTCACCGCCCTGGACGGGCTCAGCCTTACCGTGCGGCCCGGCACCGTCTTCGGTCTGCTGGGCCCCAATGGCGCCGGAAAGTCCACCACCGTCAAGATCCTCACCACCCTGGCCCGGCCCGACTCCGGCTCCGCCACCGTGGCCGGCCATGATGTACTGCGCCACCCCGACCGGGTCCGGCGGGCCATTGGCGTGGTGGCCCAGCGCTCCGGCGCCGACCCGGTGGCCACCGGCCGGGAGAACCTGCTGCTCCAGGGGCGGCTGTACGGTCTGCGCGGCGCCCGGCTGACCGCCCGCGTCCAGGAGTTGCTGGACCGCTTCGCGCTGGCGGACGCCGCCGCCCGCCCGGTGAAGACCTACTCCGGTGGAATGCAGCGCCGGCTGGATGTGGCGCTGGGCCTGGTGCACCGCCCCGAGGTGCTCTTCCTGGACGAGCCCACCACCGGGCTGGACCCCGAGGCGCGCACCGCCATGTGGGAGGAGATCGGCCGGCTGGCCGGGGACGAGGGGCTGACCATCGTGCTCACCACTCACTACCTGGAAGAGGCGGACCGCCTGGCGGAACGCATCGCCATCGTGGACCGCGGCCGGGTGGTCACCACCGGCACCCCCGACGGCCTCAAGGCCGAACTGCGCGGCGACACCGTCCAGGTGGAGCTGTACGAGGCCCCGGGCGAGGTGGACGCGCGTCTGCTGGCCACCGCGCTGGGGGAGTTCGCCGGGATCCGCGAGGTCACCCTCGACGGCCGCCGGCTCAGCGCCCGGGCCGACGACGGAGGCGTCGCGGTGCCCGCCGTACTGGCCGTACTGCAACGCGAGGGCGCCCGGGCCGCCTCGGTCACCGTCGCCCGTCCGTCCCTGGACGACGTCTATCTGCGTCATGCGGGCCGCCGGTTCGCCGACGCGGACTCCGTCCCGGCGCTCGCCGGAGGTGCCCGGTGAGCGAGACCCTGCGTCAGACCTGGTATATGACTCAGCGTCAGCTGATGGCGATGGTGCGCCAGCCCGCCTACCTGCTGATCACCCTGATCCAGCCGGTGATCTGGCTGTTCCTCTTCGGGGCGCTGTTCCGCAAGGTGGTGGAACTGCCCGGCTTCGGCGGCAGTTACCTGGACTACCTGGTGCCCGGGGTGGTCGCCATGAGCGCTCTGTCCACCGCCATGTGGGCGGGCATGGGCACCCTGGAGGAGATCGAACGCGGCACGCTCAACCGCTTTCTGACCACTCCGGTCAGCCGCAGCGCGCTGATGAACGCCAATGTGGTGCAGCAGGGGCTGAGCACGGCGGTGCAGTCGCTGGTGATTGTGCTGCTCGGCAAGGCGGGCGGGGCCACGTACCCCGGCGGAGTGGGCGGTCTGGCGATCCTGGTGATCGCCTCGGTGCTGCTGGGCACCCTCATCGGGGCGGGCTCCAACGCCCTGGGCATGCTGGTGCGCCAGCGGGAGTCCATCATCGGCATCAACAGCTTTCTGCTGCTGCCGCTGACCTTCCTGTCCTCAGCCTTTATGAAGCCCGGGCTGATGCCGTCCTGGATGCGGCATATCGCGGACTTCAACCCGCTCAACTGGGCACTGGTCGCGGGCCGTTCGGCGATGTCCGCCGACCCGGACTGGGGCGTGGTGCTCGGCCGCGGCGGGGCGCTGCTGCTGGCGGCGGTGGTGGCGGTCTGGCTGTCCACCCGGACCTTCCGCTCCTACCAGCGGTCGGTGTAGCCAAGCCTGTTGGGCGCGGCGGCGCCGCCCGCCGCGCCCCTTACAGGGGGGACTCTAAGCCGCGGAACCCTCCTGCTCCGCCTCCACCCGCTGGTTCCACTCCCGCTTGGACGCCTGCCAGCCGTCCTCGTCATGGCCCCGGCGCCAGTAGCCGGAGATGGACAGCCGCTCTCGCGGAACCCCGCGTTCCAGGCGGAGATGGCGGCGCAGTTCCTTGACGAAACCGGCCTCGCCATGGACGAAGGCATGGACCTCGCCGGGCGGGAACTCCAGCGCCCGTACCGCCTGGGTCAGGGCCTCGCCCACCGGCCGGCCGTCCCGGTGCAGCCAGACCACCTCGATGCCGGGCGCCAACTCCAGCTTCTGCCGCTCCTGTTCACCGGCGACCTCGATAAACGCATGGACCATGGCACCCTCCTCGATCCGCTCCAGTGAGGCGGCGATGGCGGGCAGCGCGCTCTCGTCGCCGGCCAGCAGGTGCCAGTCGGCGGCCGGATCGGGGGAGTAGGCACCGCCGGGACCCAGGAAGAGGATCTCCTCGCCCGGCTGGGCCCGTACCGCCCAGGGGCCGGCCAGGCCCTGGTCACCATGGACCACGAAATCCAGGGTCAGTTCGCGCGCCTCAGGGTCGAAGGAGCGCACCGTATAGGTACGGGTCCGGGGCCACTGCTCGCGCGGGAAGTCCCGGCGGACGGCCTCGATGTCGAAGGGCTCGGGGTAGTCCACCCCCGCCACCGGGAACAGCAGCTTGACGTAGTGGTCGGTGTGCACCCCCGCCCCGAACTCCGCCAGCTCCTCCCCGCCCAGCACCACCCGCGTCATATGCGGGGTCAGCCGTTCGGTACGTACCACACGGGCCCGGGTGACCCGGTTTTTGCTGCTGCGGACGGGACGTTCAGGACGTTCGGTCATGACGCTTCCCCCAGGAAAATAAGTTAGGTCTGCCTAACCTAACATCTATTGCGGCAGTGCGGACAGCAGGCGTTGCAGGGAGCCGCCCAGGCCCCAGCGGCCCGCCAGCGCCTCCAAGGTCTCCGGATCGCGGGGCGCGGACGGCAGGGCGGCGTCGAACGGGGCCAGCGGGACATCCGTGGCCACCCGCACCACCTTGGGCGCCACCGTCAGATACGACCGGGCCGAGGTCAGCCGCTGCCGCTGCGCCGGGGTGAGCCGTGCCGCCGGATCGTCCACCGCCGCCATGATCCCGGCCAGGTCGCCGAAGGAGGCCAGCAGCTTGGCCGCGGTCTTCTCGCCGACCCCCGGCACACCCGGCAGGCCGTCGCTGGGGTCGCCGCGCAGCAGCGCCAGATCGGCGTACCCCGGTCCGTCCACCCCGTACTTCTCCTTCAGCCAGGACTCGTCCACCGCCTGCAGCGTGCCGACTCCCTTGACCGGATAGAGCACCCGCACCCCGCGCCGGTCGTCCACCAGCTGGTAGAGGTCGCGGTCGCCGGTGACCACATCCACCGGGCCGGTGGCGCGCACCGCCAGGGTGCCGATCACATCGTCGGCCTCGTATCCCGCGGCGCCCACCCGGGCGATGCCAATGGCGTCCAGCACCTGCTCGATCACCGGGACCTGGGGGGAGAGGGTGTCCGGGACCTCCTCCTCGTCCACCTCGTCCGCCACCTCCTCGGCCACCCGGTGCGCCTTGTAGGAGGGGATCAGCGCCACTCGCCACTGGGGGCGCCAGTCGGCGTCCATGCAGGCCACCAGGTCATCGGGGCGGTGGTCCTGGACCAGGCGGGCGATGAAGTCCAGCAGGCCGCGCACCGCGTTCACCGGGGTGCCGTCCGGAGCCTTGACGGACTCGGGCACCCCGAAATAGGCGCGGAAGTACAGGGAGGCGGTGTCGAGGAGCATCAGGCGTCGGGTCACGGGGTCGATGATGCCGCACCCCACTGACACCGGGACGCCCGGGTGTGAAGTGGCTCACTGTTCCGTTTGCCCCGAATGAGCCTGGGCAGGCGCGGTGCCGGAGTGAAGCCGTTGTGTCCAAGACCGACATAACGGATATGGCGGTCCGATGCCGTGCCACTCCACGGCCCGCGCCGGGGGAGGGCCGTAGTGAGTTCGACCCGAGAGGTGTATGTGTCCAGGCTCAGAGCCGAGCATCTGTACAAGGTGTTCGGCAGACGACCCGAAGCCGCCGTCCAGCGACTGCGTGACGGCGCCGGCCGCGAGGAACTGCGTGCCGATGGCATCACGGCCGCCGTGATCGACGCCTCCTTCGAGGTCCGGGCCGGCGAGATCTTCGTGGTGATGGGTCTGTCCGGATCCGGCAAGTCCACCCTGCTGCGCATGCTCAACGGGCTGCTGGACCCCACCGCCGGACGCGTGCTCTACGACGGCCGCGACCTGACCGCCCTCTCCCCGCGCGAACTGCGCGAGGTGCGCTCGCGGAACATCAGCATGGTCTTCCAGCACTTCGCCCTGTTCCCGCACCGCAGCGTGCTGGAGAACGCCGCCTATGGCCTTGAGGTACGCGGGGTGCCGCGCGCCGAACGCGAGGAACGGGCCGCCGAGGCACTGGAGCTGACCGGGCTGGGCGGCTGGGAGCGCTCCTGGCCGGACGAGCTCTCCGGCGGTATGCAGCAGCGCGTCGGCCTGGCCCGCGCGCTGGCCACCGACGCCGACCTGCTGCTGATGGACGAGTCCTTCAGCGCCCTGGACCCGCTGATCCGCCGCGATATGCAGGATCAGCTGCTGGACCTGCAGAAGCGGCTGAAGAAGACCATTGTCTTCATCACCCATGACCTCAATGAGGCCATGCGGCTGGGCGACCGGATCGCGGTGATGCGCGACGGCCGGATCGTCCAGAACGGCACCGCCGAGGACATCCTGGTCCGGCCCGCCAATGACTATGTGGCCTCCTTCATCCAGGATGTGGACCGCACCCGGGTGCTCACCGCCGGCTCGATCATGGAAAAGCCGGATCCGGAAAGGCTGGATCCGGAAAGGCCGGGCGGCTCCGCCGGGGAGCACGCCGCCACCGTGCCCTCCGGCACCCCGCTGGCCGAGCTCTTCGCCCCCTTCGCGCACAGCACGGCGCCGGTGGCCGTCACCGATGAACGGGGCCAACTCGCCGGAATCGTCACCCGGGAGCGGCTGCTGGCCGCCCTCGGAGAGCAGCCCACCACGGAGGTGACCGCCTGATGCCCAGGATCAAACTCGGAAACTGGGCGGAGAGCGCGGTCGGTTGGCTCAATGCCCATCTCTCCTGGCTCTTCGACGCCGTCAACACGGTGCTGACCGGCGCCTATGACGCGGTGCACGCCGTGCTGGGCGCCCCCCAGCCGCTGCTGATGGCCGGCATCCTGGCCGTGATCGCCTGGTGGCTGCGCGGTCTGCCGGCCGCGGTGGCCGCCTTCGCGGGGCTGGCCCTGATCGACTCCTTCGGCCTGTGGGACCAGGCCACCGCCACCCTCTCCCTGGTGCTGGTGGCCAGCCTGATCACCCTGCTGCTGGCGGTGCCGCTGGGCATCTGGGCGGCCCGCGACCGGCGGGTGAGCGGGGCACTGCGGCCGGTGCTGGATGTGATGCAGACGATGCCCGCCTTCGTCTATCTCATTCCCGGCGTGATGTTCTTCAAGATCGGTCCCATTCCGGGCCTGATCGCCACCATTGTGTTCGCCATGCCGCCCGGGGTACGGATGACCGAACTCGGCATCCGCCAGGTCGATGGCGAACTGGTCGAGGCGGCAAGGGCGTTCGGCACCACACCGCGCGACACCCTCACCCGGGTCCAGCTGCCGCTGGCGCTGCCCACCATCATGGCGGGCGTCAACCAGGTGATTATGCTGGCGCTTTCCATGGTGGTCATCGCGGGCATGGCCGGCGCCGGCGGCCTGGGCGAGGCCGTCTACTCGGCCGTCACCCAGGTGGACATCGGCGGCGGTGTGGAGAGCGGTGTCGCCGTGGTGGTCCTGGCCATGTACCTGGACCGGATGACCGGCGCCCTGGGCAAGCGGGTCTCCCCGCGCGGCCGCCGCGCCACCGCCAAGGCGGGCGCCAACCGCCCGGTGAACCTGCTGCGTTACCGGCCCGGCACCGCCGTCGCCACGGTCGGCATCGTGGTGCTCGCCCTGGTCGCGGGCGGTATGCACCTGGCCGGCGGCGGAGGCCGGGAGAGCGTGGCCGCCGGCCCCAATGTGGGCAATGGCAAGCACATCAAGCTCGGTTACTTCCCCTGGGACGAGGCGGTGGCCTCCACTTACCTCTGGGAGAACATCCTTGAGCAGCGCGGCTACAAGCCGGACGTCAAGCAGCTGGACCCCGGTCCGCTCTACACCGCCCTGGCCCAGGGGCAGATGGACGTCCAGTTCGACTCCTGGCTGCCCACCACGCACAAGCAGTACATGGACCGTTACGGGTCCCAGCTGAGCGACCTGGGCGCCTGGTACGGGCCGACCTCGCTGGAGCTGTCGGTGCCCTCCTATGTCAAGGGCATCGACTCGCTCGCCGATCTCAAGGGCAAGAGCGCCCAGTTCGGCGGGAAGATCATCGGCATTGAGGCCAGCGCCGGAATGATGGGCAAGCTCAACAGCACAGTGCTCAAGGAGTACGGCCTGGACGGCGAGTACCAGGTGGTGTCCTCCTCCACCGCCACCATGCTGGCCGAACTGCACCGGGCCATCGACAAGAAGGAGCCCATCGTCACCACCCTGTGGTCGCCGCACTGGGCCTATGGCACCTACCCGCTGAAGAAGCTCAAGGACCCCAAGGGCGCCTGGGGCAAGGGCGAGCAGATCCACGCGGTGGGCAAGAAGGACTTCGGCAAGGACTTCCCACAGGTCGCCCAGTGGGTGAAGAACTTCCATATGTCGGAGAAGGAGCTGTCCTCGCTGGAGGCGGCCATCCAGCAGGGCGGCAAGGGCAAGGAGAAGGAGTCCGCCCGCAAGTGGCTGGACGCCCGGCCGGGTCTGATGGACAAGCTGGCGCCGGTGACCAGCTAGCGTTCGGTTGGGGGCGCGGCCGGCCGCGAAGGTCCGCGCTTGCCATGTACCCGGCCTCGTACGGCCCTTCCCATCCCGGGGAGGGCCGTGCCGTATGCACCGCCGTACCGCGCGGCGCTCACTCCGCCGGGGTGTCGGTGGCGTCCGTGGCCCGCCACGGCAGCCAGCCTGCCTGGACCGCCAGCACCCCGGCCTCGAACCGGCTGCGGGCCCCCAGGCGTTCCATCAGCCCGGTGGCTATCCGCCGCGCGGTGCGCTGCGAGACGCCCAGCCGCTTGGCAATGGCCTCATCGGTACGGCCTTCGGCCAGCAGCCCGATGGTGGCCGCCTCCTGAGCGGTCAGTCCCAGCGAGTTGCGGCAGGAGGAACCGCCCAGCGGCTGGCCGGTGTCCCAGATCCGGTCGAAGAGCGCCTCCAGGGCGGTGAGCACGCCCTGGCCGGTGAGCACCACCGAGCGCGCCTCGCTCTCCTCGCTTCCCTCGCCGGAGACCGGAAGCAGCGCGGTGGTCGCATCGATGACCACCATGCGGGTCGGCAGCGAGGGTACGGTGCGCACCTGGCCGCCCAGGCCGGTGAGCCACTGCGCATACGCCACACAGGGCGCGCTGTTACGCACGCTGTCCAGGAAGACGGTGCGCAGGCGCACACCGCGTTCCAGCAGCTCCTGATGGAAGGGACGGATGGCCTCGAATTCCTCCTCGGGCTGTGTCTCACTGGGGCAGAAGGTCAGCACCTCGGTACGGGCCGAGCGTCTGAGTTCGGCCAGCCGGTCCATGATTGCGGCCATGCCGGTCAGCTGTTCTCCGGTGAAGCCCGTGGAGTCCGGGCGCCGCTCCGAGAACTCCGCGATAAGCCGGGCGGCTGCGGCGCGCGACTCCTCAAGTTGCTGTTGCGCGGTGGCAAGTTGGGCCTGCCGGCGATGGAGCAGAATTCCCAGCCCGATGTCCGGCGAGACCGCGTCGGGTCGCCCCTGTCGTTCCCCCGACGGCCGCACCAGGGCGAGCTCGCTCAGCACATCCAGTCCGCGGCGTACATCGGCTTCCGCAATTCCCAGGTACTCGGCGAGAGTGGTCACGCCCGCGCCGGGCATCGCCAGCATTCCTCGGTAGACGCGCTCCGAGGTGGCATCAAGTCCCAGTGTCTCCAGCACCACTACCCCCCATGTTGAGTCTGATCTTGCCAGGAACTTACGCGATCATTGCACGCCCATGAGAGGAGGGGGGAAGGTACTCCTTCACTCCGGCGGAAACGGTTACAGAACGAACCATTCTGAGCGCGACGGCTGGCGGGAACCGTTCTTCTGCTGGGAGGGTTGCTGTCATGTATCTCGTGCACATCAGCCTGTGCGGACCCATGGGCGTAAAACTCCCCAACGGTGTACGGGAATTGGTAATGGCCCACGCACGCCCCGAGGAGGGTGTCGAGCATGTGGTGGCCCACCCCCACGCCGAACCACACCCCGTGCTCGGGCTCTTTCTCCGGGCGGACCGGCTGAGGACCGCAGAGCTGCGGGCGGCCGGGGTCTGCCGGCGGGCCATTGAACGATCCCCGGAGCTGGCCGGCTGGGAACTGCTCAGCGCCCAGGTGCCGTTGCTGGACCACTGCTGGCTGGACTGATCCGTCCAAGGCCACTTCGGTCCACCCGGATTCCCTTTTCCCAGGCCCGGCGAGGGCGCAAGCTGTTCTGCGTCGGCGCGGCCACATCAAGGCCGCGGGCATTGGCACTTCGCTCTTGGAGGTACGACCGGAGATGTTCCGCCCCCCGTCCTAGCGGACGTGCCGCCTTCCCCATGTTCCCGGCTCGCGAGCGGCCCTGTGTCTGAAGCGGCCACCGCCTGCTGAGCCGATCACCGCATTCCTTCCTGGCACGACGGCCAATTCGCCATGTCAGCATGCCATTCAACGGGAGACTCCTGTGCCCAGTAACACGTATCTGCGAAAGTCCGCCATCGGTATAGCCCTGGCCTGCGCTCTGGCGGGCGGTACGCTCGCGACCAGCGCGATGGCGGCCACTCCGGCACCCACGCACAAGGCATCGGCCAAGCCTTCGGCCCAGAAACACGCCAACCCCGGACAGGGCCCGAGGATGCACGTCCCCGGCAGACATGTCTCCAAGTTGCCCAAGGGCCTGGCCCGGGTGGCTCCCGGAGCCGGCGACATGGCCCCCGCCATCACTCGCAGCGAGGTGCTCAGGCGAGCCCAGACCTGGGTGGACGCTGATCTGCCGTACAACCAGCAAGCCAAGTACCAGGGCTATCGCACGGACTGTTCCGGCTATGTCTCCATGGCCTGGAACCTTGGGGATTCACTGACCACACCCGAATTCGACGGCTCTGTCGCCAAGCGGATCAGCAAGGAGGAACTCCTGCCCGGCGATGCGCTGTTGAACCCCAAGGCGGGCGACTACGGGCACATCGTGCTCTTTGAGAAGTGGGCCAACGACGCGCACACCTCGTATGTCGGCTATGAACTTTCCGGGACCGGTATGCATCACCGTACGCTCCCCTACGCCTACCTCCCGGGCTACGACGCCGACAGTTACTACCCGATCCGCAACATGTCCATCGTCGATGACACTCCTGACGACCCGGGCATGACGAGCCTGACGGCGGGTGACTTCAACGGTGACGGTAAGAAAGACCTGGTTGCGGTTGAGGTCAACTCCGGGAAGCTGTTTATGTATCCGGGGCAGGGCAACGGCCGTCTCGGTGATCGTGTGGAGATCGGCAACGGTGGCTGGAACGGGATGAAGGATCTCGTCGCCACTGATCTCGATGGTGATGGCAAGGATGACCTGATCGCCACGGAGAAGAGCACCGGGAAGCTGTTTATGTACCCCGGTACGGGCAACGGTGTTGGTGACCGTATCGAGATTGGTCGTGGTGGCTGGAACGGTCTGAAGAACCTGTTCGCGGGTGACTTCAACGGTGATGGCAAGAAGGACATCGGTGCCACGGACATCGCCACCGGGAAGCTGCTTCTCTATCCGGGCCGGGGTAACCGCAATGGTCTCTATGCCCTTGGTGATCCGGTCGAGATCGGCAACGGTGGCTGGAACGAGATGAACAAGCTGGTCAGCCCCGGTGACATGAATGGCGATGGCAAGGACGATCTGATCGCCACCGAGACCACCACGGGCAAGCTCTTCCTCTACCCCGGAACGGGCCATGGGCTTGGTGACCGTATCGAGATCGGCCACGGCGGCTGGAACGGTATCTCCGGTTATGCGGGTGCCGACTTCAACGGTGACGGCATAGGTGACTTGGCCGCCGTGGAGTCCGACCCGGGCCAGACCGGAAAGCTCTACTTCTACCCCGGCACCGGCAAGGGCGGTCTCGGTGACCGCACCGAAATCGGCAACGGCGGCTGGTAATAGGCGCGTTGTCCCGGGGCGGGTCGTCCCTCGTCCGATCCGCCCCGGCCACCACCCTCCCAAGTCTTCCTCTCGAGAGAGACCCATGCCTTCTCAGCACATTCACCGCCTGGCCACGCTCATAGCCTCGGCCGCGGTTGTGGCCACCCCGCTGCAACTCGCCCCGGAGGCTTCCGCCGCCACCGCTACGAGCGCGGTCTCCTACCACGGCCTCAATCTCCGGATTCCCAGCGGGTGGAAGGCCGTTGACCTGGCGAAGCACCCGGAGACTTGCGTCCGCTTCGACCAGCACACCGTTTACCTGGGCCACCCCGGAGCCGACCAGAAGTGCCCTGCGCATATCACCGGTGACAGGACCGACTCCCTGATCGTGGAACCCTTTTCGGGCGCCGCGGCGAGCGTGGGCTCCCCGACCGTCACCGTACCGGCCGGAAAGCCGGTGCCCCGCAAGCTGACTGCCGACCAGGGCAATGAAATCCGGGTGGCCTTCGAAGGCGCGGGCCTTTACGCGAGAGCCAACTACGGAAGCTCCGCGGCGACCGTGGAGAAGATACTCCGCTCGGCAACCATCGGCCGGTCCGCGAAGCCGATGGCAGTACCGCCCAAGCCGGTCAAGAAGTTCCGCCGTTCACTGGCGGCCGACTCCTCGGCTACCCCCTCCACCGGTTACACCGGTAAGGCATTCGACACCTGCTCCGCCCCGTCCTCCTCCGCGATGCGGGACTGGTCCGCCTCTCCGTACCGTGGACTGGGCGTCTACATCGGCGGCACCCGAGTGTGCGATCAGCCCAACCTCTCGGCCTCCTATGTCGCCGAGCAGAGTCGGGCCGGCTGGCACCTGCTCCCCATCTACGGCGCACCCAGGCCGGCCAACATCCGCTCCGGCAGTGGCGCCGCAGACCAGGGCCGGGCGGACGCCGAGGCGGCGGTGAACCAGGCGAGGGATCTGGGATTCGTTCCCGGCACCGTCCTCTATTCCGATATGGAGCACTACAACGACCGCGGCCTGCGGACAAATGTGCTGACCTACCTGTCCGCGTGGACCCAGCGGGTACAGGCGCTGGGCTTCCGCTCGGGTGTGTACACCTCCGCCGCCAGTGGGGCCGGTGACCTCGCCTCGGTCTACAACTCCGACTCCTATCAACGCCCGGACGTGATGTGGACGGCCGACTGGAACCACCAGGCCGACACGGACGAGGAAGTCCTCCCGGCGAGCTACTGGGCCAACCACCAGCGGGTGCACCAGTACGAGGGGGAGAGTTACGAAACCTACGGCGGCACCACCATCCAGATCGACCGCAACTATGTCGATGTCGGCCCGGCAGCCCCGATGGATCCCGGCATGACGAGCCTGACGGCGGGTGACTTCAACGGTGATGGTAAGAAGGACCTGGTTGCGGTTGAGGTCAACTCCGGGAAGTTGTTTATGTATCCGGGGCAGGGCAATGGCCGTCTCGGTGATCGTGTGGAGATCGGCAATGGTGGCTGGAACGGGATGAAGGATCTCGTCGCCACTGATCTCGATGGTGATGGCAAGGATGACCTGATCGCCACGGAGAAGAGCACCGGGAAGCTGTTTATGTACCCCGGGACGGGCAACGGTGTTGGTGACCGTATCGAGATCGGTCGTGGTGGCTGGAACGGTCTGAAGAACCTGTTCGCGGGTGACTTCAACGGTGATGGCAAGAAGGACATCGGTGCCACGGACATTGCCACCGGCAAGCTGCTTCTGTACCCGGGCCGGGGTAACCGCAATGGTCTCTATGCCCTTGGCGATCCGGTCGAGATCGGCAACGGTGGCTGGAACGAGATGAACAAGCTGGTCAGCCCCGGTGACATGAATGGCGATGGCAAGGACGATCTGATCGCCACCGAGACCACCACCGGCAAGCTCTTCCTCTACCCGGGCACCGGCCACGGTCTCGGCGACCGCGTGGAGATCGGTCATGGCGGCTGGAACGGTATCTCCGGTTATGCGGGTGCCGACTTCAACGGTGACGGCATAGGCGACCTCGCGGCCGTGGAGTCCGACCCGGGCCAGACCGGAAAGCTCTACTTCTACCCCGGCACCGGCAAGGGCGGTCTCGGCGACCGCACCGAAATCGGCAACGGCGGCTGGTAGTCCGCACCACCCCACCACCCCTCAAAGAGTAGGTAACGCATGTCTCTTTCAGCACGCCTGCGCACCGGGCTGCTCGCCGCCGCACTGGCTCCGGTCGCTGCTCTCTCCCTTCTCAACTCCGGTACGGCACATGCCGCTTCGGTCGCCACCTGGGACAAGGTTGCCCAGTGCGAGAGTTCCGGCAACTGGCACATCAACACCGGAAACGGCTACTACGGCGGCCTGCAGTTCGCGCAGAGCACCTGGGAGGGGTTCGGCGGCAGACAGTACGCACCCCGTGCCGACCTGGCCACCAAGGAACAGCAGATCCGGATCGCCGAAAAGGTGCTCGCCGTCCAGGGACCGGGGGCCTGGAGCTGTGCCCCCGGCACCGGCCTTGCCGACGACCATGCCGACCCCTTCCCGCCCGCGCCCACCGATCCGGGCATGACCAGCCTCACAGCCGGTGACTTCAACGGTGATGGCAAGAAGGACCTGGTTGCGGTTGAGGTCAACTCCGGGAAGCTGTTTATGTATCCGGGGCAGGGCAATGGCCGTCTCGGTGACCGTGTGGAGATCGGCAATGGTGGCTGGAATGGGATGAAGGACCTGGTCGCCACCGACCTTGACGGTGACGGCAAGGACGACCTCATCGGCACCGAGGTCGAAACCGGCAAGCTGTTTATGTACCCCGGGACGGGCAATGGCATCGGTGACCGTATCGAGATCGGTCGTGGTGGCTGGAACGGTCTGAAGAACCTGTTCGCGGGTGACTTCAACGGTGATGGCAAGAAGGACATCGGTGCCACGGACATCGCCACCGGCAAGCTGCTTCTGTACCCGGGCCGGGGTAACCGCAATGGTCTCTATGCCCTTGGCGACCCCGTCGAGATCGGCAACGGTGGCTGGAACGAGATGAACAAGCTGGTCAGCCCCGGTGACATGAATGGCGATGGCAAGGACGATCTGATCGCCACCGAGACCACCACGGGCAAGCTCTTCCTCTACCCCGGAACGGGCCATGGGCTTGGTGACCGTATCGAGATCGGTCATGGCGGCTGGAACGGCATCTCCGGTTATGCGGGCGGTGACTTCAACGGCGATGGCATAGGTGACTTGGCGGCCGTGGAGTCCGACCCGGGCCAGACCGGAAAGCTCTACTTCTACCCCGGCACCGGCAAGGGCGGTCTCGGTGACCGTACCGAGATCGGCAACGGCGGCTGGTAGCAGCGAGGCTGCGTACTGTGGACAGATGACCGTTCGCCGAGTCGTCTCCCTGGTCCCCTCCCTCACCGAGGCGATCGCCGTCACCGAGCCCGGTCTGCTGCTCGCCGCCACCGACTGGTGCGAGCAGCCGGCCGGGCTCGATGTGCTGCGCATCGGCGGCACCAAGAACCCTGATGTGGTGCGGATCGCCGCGCTCGCGCCGGACCTGGTGGTGGCCAACGAGGAGGAGAACCGCCCGGCCGACCTGGCCGCGCTGCGCGCCGCCGGAGTGCGGGTGATGGTGACCGAAGTCCGGTCCCTTGAGCAGGGATTCGGAGAGCTCGAACGGGTGCTGGTGACGGGCTGCGGTCTGGCCCGTCCCGGCTGGCTGGACGAGGCACGCCAGACCTGGCGGGAGGTCCGGCCGGTGACACCGCCGCTGCGGGCCGTGGTTCCGGTGTGGCGCCGCCCCTGGATGGTGCTGGGCCGGGACACCTTCGCCGGGGACGTCCTGGCCCGGCTCGGGGTGACCAATGTTCACGCCGGGCACGCCGAGCGCTATCCCCGCGTTCCGCTGCCGGAGTTGACCGCGTCCGGCGCCGACTTGGTGGTACTCCCCGACGAGCCCTACCGCTTCAGCCGGGACGACGGGCCCGAGGCATTTCCCGGGATCCCGTCGGCGCTGGTCAGCGGGCGCCATCTCACCTGGTACGGGCCGTCGTTGGGGCAGGCACCACAGGTGCTGGGCGCGGCGCTGCGAGCAGCCGTCCGCTGAACAGCCCGGACAGGGTACGAGCCGAGGCGGTGGCCCAGGCGGCCACCAGCAGTGCGTACAGCCCCAACGCCAGCCAGCCGAAGGCATGCAAACCGGTGTGGCGGGAGAGCCCCGCGGCGCCCGTGACACAGGTGCCCAGGGGGAAGGTAAAGGCCCACCAGGTCATGGAGAAGCTCATTCCACGTCGCGCCGCCCGCACCACCATCGCGGTGGCGAAAGCCAGCCAGAGCAGGGCGAAGCCGGTCACCGGCACCCCATAGAGCACCGCGAAGGCGCCCATCGCGCGCACCAGGGGCGCGCCGACCGCGTAACGCGCCGCATCCGCCAGGTTGTTGACCGCCGTGGTGGACTGGCCCAGCGGGCCGAGCACCAGAAACAGCGCGGGGGTGAGGGCGGCCGGCAGCGGGCCATGGTGGATCAGCCGGGAGAACACCAGCGGCAGTAGGAGCAGCGTCATCAGCAGACTCAGGCCGAACAGGGCATAGCAGCCCAGCAGCAGGGCCTCCCGCCACTGCCCGGCCGGCAGGTGCTCCACCAGGGCCGGGCCCAGCGCGGCGGACACCATCGGTGCCACCACCGGCAGCAGCCACACCGGGGAGGCGCTGCCCGGCTCGACCCGGTGCCGGGTGACCATCAGATAGGGGATACCGGCCGCAGCGGCCAGGCCCAGTACCGTGCCGGTCAGCCACAGCGCGCCGTCGGCGGCCACCGCCGTCCGCCGGCCGAGCACGGCGGAGCCCACCGAGAGGGTCGCCCCGCCCACCGCGAGCAGGGCCATCGCCAGACAACCGTAGAACGGGGCGACGGCCGGGTCCGCCAGGTGCCGCACTCCCTGGTCGCGGTGGCGCGCCCAGTGCCCGGCGCGGGCCACCAGCACGCCGAGCAGCAGCAGTGCCGACAGCGCCCAGACCACCCGCAGAAAGCTTTCCGGCGGCCGCGTCGGCAGTGCGGCACCGGCGGCCGCGACGATGGCGGTGCCCATCACGGTGGCGTACCAGTTGGGGCCGAAGTGCCGAAGCGTTTCCCCGGCTCGCGGCAGGGGGGTGGTACCGGGTTGTACAAGGGTGGTCATACAGCCAGCGTCTCCTGGCCATCAGCGCCCTCACCAGGCCCTTCTTCCCTATGACGGCATAACCTGGGGTTATGAGCGAGGACCGGCCGATCACCGTCCCACTGGCGCACCGGGTGCCCGATCTGGGCGCCCTGGAGCTGCTGCTGGCGGTGGCCCGGCTGGGCAGCCTGGGGCGGGCGGCGCGGGAACTGGGCATCAGCCAGCCCGCCGCCAGCGGCCGGATCCGCAGCATGGAGCGGTTGCTCGGGGTGGCCCTGGTGGAGCGCTCACCGCGCGGCTCCCGGCTCACCGACGCCGGGGTGCTGGTCACCGACTGGGCGCGGCGGGTGGTGGAGGCGGCCGAGGCGCTGGACGCCGGTGCGCAGGCGCTGCGCACCCGGCGGGACTCGCGGCTGCGGGTGGCGGCCAGCATGACCATCGCCGAGTACCTGCTGCCCGGGTGGCTGGTCGCGCTGCGTATGGAGCGGCCGGGCACGGCGGTGTCGCTGTACGCCGGGAACTCCGCCGCGGTCGCGGCACGGCTGCTGTCCGGGGAGGCGGACCTGGGCTTTGTGGAGGGGCTGGAGGTCCCGGCCGGTCTGGACGGTGCGGTGATCGGCCATGACCGGCTGGTGGTGGTCACCGCGCCGGGCCGGCCCTGGTCCCGGCGGCGGAAACCACTGGAGGCGGAGGAGCTGGCCGCGGCGCCGCTGATCCTCAGGGAGCGGGGGTCCGGGACGCGGCAGGTGCTGGACGCCGCACTGGCCGGGCGGGGCGGCCCGGCCCGGCCGCTGCTGGAACTGGCCTCCACCACGGCCGTCAAGGCGGCGGTGGTGAGCGGAGCCGGGCCGTCGGTGCTCAGCGAACTGGCGGTGGGGGAGGAGCTGGCGGCGCGCCGGCTGGTGGAGGTGCCGGTCGCGGGCCTGCGGTTGCGTCGTGATCTGCGGGCGGTTTGGCCTCTGGGCCATCGGCCCGTTGGGCCCGCCCGCGAATTGCTGGCCCTCACCCGGGGGTGAGCGCTTCGTGGTTGCGTTGTGTTCCGGGTACGGGCCGCTTGGGTTGGTCGCGCCTTCGCCGAGCAGCCCCGCCGCGTTGTGGGCAGGCGTTCCGCAGGGCGATGGGGGCACCTCCCAGCGGTAGCTGGGGGAGGGTGGGCACAACGCCCACCGGGCCGCACCCGGCAATGAAACGGCGTCTGCCGACGACCTTCCCTGTTCGGCTGCAGGCTGTGCGTGGCTGGTCGCGCAGTTCCTCGCGCGCCTGAACGGGTCCCCTACCGGGCGGTCGTGGCGTGGATCAGGGCGGTGATGACGCGGAGGTCGTCGTCGGCCTCGGGGTGCCACTGGACACCCACCCGGAAGCAGTCGCCGGGGTATTCGATCGCCTCGATCGTGCCATCCTCCGCGTGCGCGGAGGCGATCAGACCCGTGCCCAGCCGGGAGACCCCCTGGTGATGGTGGGTGGCCACCTGGGCGGGCGCGGCCAGGAGCTGGCCCATGCGCGTCCAGGCCACCGGTTCCACCCGATGGTGGGAGAAGACACCGACCCGGGGGTTGTGGTCCTTGTGCCCGACCGTCTCGGGCAGATGCTGATTGAGCGCGCCACCGGCATGGACGTTCATCAGCTGCATGCCCCGGCAGATCCCCAGCAGCGGGACGCCCTGCCGCAACGCCGCGTCCAGCAGCGCCAGTTCCCAGCGGTCGCGCTCCGGGACCGGAGGGCCGGTACGCGGGTGCGGGGTTGCGCCGTACAGTGCCGGGTCCAGGTCCTCGCCGCCCGCCAGGACCAGCCCGTCCAGCCGCCGCACCAAGGCCTCGGCGGTGGCCGGATCGTCCGGCGGGAGCATCACCGCCAGCCCGCCCGCGCGCTGGATATGGTGCGGATAGTCGCCCGGCAGCAGCGCCGCACGCAGATCCCAGGCGGCGCCCCAGCGGGCCCGGGTGAAATAGGTGGTGACGCCGATCAGCGGCTGGCTGGGCAAGGTCCTGCTCCCCTTCGTCCGGCGAGGCAATGGTCCGTGAGACTACCTTTGCGGCGAGGGGATCACGGCACAAGTCCCCGGCCGGACGGCCAGGTTGACGGACAGGTGAGGGGGGCGCTCAGCCGAGGAACCCCCGCAGCAGCGCCGCCGTGCCCGAGCAGTGCTCGCGCATCATCTCGCGCGCCCCGTCCGGGTCGCCGTCCAGCACCGCCTCCACCAGCGCGGTGTGCTGCCGCTGAGAATGCTCCAGATTGCGTACCAGCAGGGGAATGCAGTCCAACAGCTCGTTGACCGTGGCGCGTACGGCCGCGTACCGCTCGGCCAGCGAGGGCGAGCCGGACAGTTCGGCCAGCGCGAGATGAAGCAGGGTGTCCCGCCGCCGGTAGTCGGCCAGCGGGGCGTCCTCGGTGGCGGCCAGCGCCTCCCGCAGCCGACCGGACTGATCAGCCGTCAGTTCGTGTGCGGCGCAGAGCTCCGCCGCTCCCACTTCCAGCACCTCGCGGAAGCGCAGCACGTCCTCCACGTCCACATCCGTCACCCGGCGCCGCAACTCCGCGGAGTCCGGGGCGGTTCGGGGGGTATGGACAAAGGTGCCGCCGTAACGGCCCCGGCGGCTCTCCACCAGCCCCTGCTCCTGGAGTACCTTGAGCACCTCGCGCAAGGTCACCCGGCTGATCCGCAGCAGCTCCGCCAACTCCCTTTCGGAAGGCAGACGTTCACCATCGGCTACCAGGCCGAGCCTGATGACCTGGAGTATCTGCTCCAGGGCCTCCTCAAAGCCATTGCCCGCCCGCACCGGGCGCAGCACCGGTGAAAGCCGTTCCACCGCACTCGCGTTCATCGACAAACCCTTCCCAGCCAATGGTTTGTCGGCATACCTTAAAGCCTCCGGTCGTACCGACAGGGAGGCACCTCACGTGGCTGACCGTACGCCCCCGCTCACCATTGAAGAGCTGCGCCGGCTCGTGGACTCCGGGGAGATCGACACCGTCGTCCTGGCCTTCACCGATATGCAGGGACGGCTGCAGGGCAAGCGGTTCGCCGCCCGGTTCTTCCTGGACGAGGTCCTGGAGCACGGCACCGAGGGATGCAACTATCTGCTCGCGGTGGACGCCGAGATGAACACCGTGGAGGGCTATGCCATGTCCTCCTGGGAGCGCGGCTATGGCGACTTCGCCATGCACGGCGACCTGGCCACCCTGCGCCGCACCCCCTGGAACCCCGGCACCGCCCTGCTCACCGCCGACCTCGCCTGGCACGACGGCTCCCCGGTGCTCGCCTCGCCCCGCCAGATACTGCGCCGCCAGCTGGACCGGCTGGCCGAGCGCGGCTGGAGCGCCTATGCGGGCACCGAGCTGGAGTTCATGGTCTTCCGGGACAGCTATGAATCCGCCTGGAACAGCGCCTATCGCGACCTCACCCCGGCCAACCAGTACAACTGCGACTACTCGGTGCTGGGCACCGGCCGGGTGGAGCCGCTGCTGCGCCGGATACGCAATGAGATGGGCGCCGCCGGGATGACCGTGGAATCCGCCAAGGGCGAGTGCAATCTGGGCCAGCATGAGATCGCCTTCCGCTATGCCGAGGCGCTCACCACCTGTGACCAGCACACGGTTTACAAGACCGGGGCCAAGGAGATCGCCGCCCAGGAGGGCATGGCGCTCACCTTTATGGCCAAGTTCGATGAGCGTGAGGGCAACTCCTGCCATATCCATCTCTCGCTGCGCGATGCGGCGGGCCGGCCGGTGCTCGCCGACAAGGACGGCCCCTACGGGATGTCCCGGACGATGCGCCATTTCCTGGCCGGACAGCTGGCCGCCCTGCGGGAGTTCACCCTGCTCTACGCCCCCAACATCAACTCCTATAAGCGCTTCCGGCCCGGCTCCTTCGCCCCCACCGCCGTGGCCTGGGGGCCGGACAACCGCACCTGCGCCCTGCGGGTGGTCGGCCATGGCCCCTCGCACCGCTTCGAGAACCGCCTGCCCGGCGGCGATGTCAACCCCTATCTGGCCGTCGCCGGCATGGTCGCCGCCGGACTGCACGGCGTGGAACGGGAGTTGGAGCTGCCCGAGGTGTGCACCGGCAACGCCTACCGGGGCAACGCCCAGCACGTACCGGCCACCCTGCGCGAGGCGGCCGAGCTGTGGGAGAACAGCGAACTGGCCAGGGCCGCCTTCGGCGACGAGGTGGTGGAGCACTACCTCAATATGGCGCGGGTCGAACAGCAGGCGTACGACACCGCGGTGACCGACTGGGAGCGGTTCCGTTCCTTCGAGCGCATGTAAGGACACCAACAGCAGTGCAGCTTGCCATCCTCAACCCCGCCACCGAAGAAGTCATCGCCACCGTGCCGGCCGCCACCGCCGAGGATGTGGACGCCGCCGTCCGCCGGGCCGCCACCGCCCAGCGGTCCTGGGCCGCGCTGGCCCCCGGCGAACGCGCCCGGCTGCTCCGGCGGTTCGCCGCCACCGTCGATCAACACCTGGAGGAACTCGCCCTTCTGGAGGTCCGCGAGGCCGGCCACCCCATCGGCAACGCCCGCTGGGAGGCGGGCAACGTCCGGGACCTGCTGGACTATGCCGCCGGGGGAGTGGAACGGCTCACCGGACAGCAGATCCCGGTCTCCGGCGGCCTGAACGTCACCTTCCAGGAACCCCTGGGGGTGATCGCGGTGATCGTGCCCTGGAACTTCCCCATGCCCATCGCCGCCTGGGGCTTCGCCCCCGCCCTGGCCGCCGGGAACGCCGTACTGGTCAAACCGGCCGAAACCACTCCGCTCACCGCGCTGCGCCTGGCCGAACTCGCCCTGGAGGCAGGGATTCCGGAAGGGCTGCTCCAAGTGCTGCCCGGCACCGGTCCGGTCGCCGGGGACGCGCTGGTCGGACACCCCGGCGTCGCCAAGATCGTCTTCACCGGCTCCACCGCGGTGGGCAGACGGATCATGGCCAGCTGCGCCCGGCAGGTGAAGCGGGTCACCCTGGAACTGGGCGGCAAGAGCCCCAATATCGTCTTCGCCGACGCCGACCTGGAACGGGCCGCCGCCACCGCCCCCGGCTCCTTCCTGGACAACGCCGGCCAGGACTGCTGCGCGCGAAGCCGCATCCTTGTCCAGCGCACCGTCTACGACCGCTTTATGGAGCTGCTGGAACCGGCGGTACGCGCCGTCACGGTGGGCGACCCGGCCGATCCGGCCACCGGGATGGGCCCGTTGATCTCCGCCGCCCAGCGGGAGCGGGTACGGTCCTACGTCCCCGAGACCGCCCCCGCCGCCATCCGTGGCGAGGCCCCGTCCGGCAAGGGCTTCTGGTATCCCGCCACCGTGCTGGAGGGCACCGCGGACGACCGCACCGCTCTGGAGGAGATCTTCGGCCCGGTGGCCGTGGTCATCCCCTTCGAGGACGAGGCGGAGGCGGTACGGCTGGCCAACGCCACCGACTACGGGCTGTCCGGCTCGCTGTGGACCAGGGACATCTCCCGGGCGCTGCGCGTCTCCCGGGCCGTGGCGGCGGGCAATCTCTCCGTCAACTCCCATAGCAGTGTGCGCTACTGGACGCCCTTCGGGGGCTTCAAACAGTCCGGACTGGGCCGGGAACTGGGCCCGGGCGCGCTCGCCGCCTTCACCGAGACCAAGAACGTCTTCATCAGCAACGAGGAGTTCTAAGTGACCGAAGTGACCAAAATGACCGAAGCGACCGACCAGGCCCCCGTCTGCCGCCGGCTCGTCGGCCGTACCGCCGTGGTCACCGGAGCCGGTGGCGGCATCGGCCTGGCCACCGTCCGCCGGCTGGCCTCCGAAGGTGCCCATGTCGTCTGCGCCGACATCGACGAGAAGGCGGGCAAGGCCGCCGCCGAGGAGGCCGGCGGTCTCTTCGTACGCACCGATGTCACCGACTCCGCCCAGGTGGAGGCGCTGTTCCAGGCCGCCGACGACACCTATGGCTCGGTGGACATCGCCTTCAACAACGCCGGGATCTCCCCGCCCGAGGACGACTCCATCCTCACCACCGGGCTGGACGCCTGGAAGCGGGTCCAGGAGGTCAACCTCACCTCCGTCTATCTGTGCTGCAAGGCGGCCTTGCCCTATATGCGGCGCCAGGGCAAGGGCTCCATCATCAACACCGCGTCCTTTGTAGCGGTGTTGGGCTCTGCCACCTCCCAGATCAGCTACACCGCCTCCAAGGGCGGGGTGCTGGCGATGTCCCGGGAACTGGGTGTGCAGTTCGCCCGCGAGGGTATCCGGGTCAATGCGCTGTGCCCCGGGCCGGTCAACACCCCTTTGCTGAAGGAGCTGTTCGCCAAGGACCCGGAGCGGGCCGCGCGACGGCTGGTGCATGTACCGGTGGGGCGGTTCGCCGAGGCGGAGGAGATCGCCGCGGCGGTGGCCTTCCTGGCCAGTGATGACGCCTCCTTTGTCAACGCCGCCGAGTTTCTGGTGGATGGCGGCATTTCCGGGGCCTATGTCACGCCTCTGTAGGGGCGGGTCTCACTCAGCGGATTCCTTATCCCTGCGGAGCGGGACATCACACCCGCTGGAACTGGACGCCATAGGTGCGGGAGACACGATTGCCGGGCTGAAGGGATCCCTGGGACTGGCCGGCTCGGAGCTTCGCCAGACGCTGAGCCTGGTGTGACGGCCGTCCTCGGCGCCGCGCCAAGTGCCCTGGAACTGGCGCACAGTCCGGAAGGCCGCCGGCCGCGGCGGCCGGTGTCGCCGCCGTCAGGGCACCGGCGCCCACCCCGCCGGCGGCAAAGGCGGCGCCTGCCGCGGATCTCGGCGCGGCACGGCGCCACAACCGGCGATCGAATTCCTTCATGAGGTCCCCCCGGGTTTGTCTGGCAACAGCATCCTGCTGGGGCCACCCCGGGCCGGGGCAGGTATGAACCAGCCATCGGCAGGAAGGTAGGTTGTTGATCAATCGATCAGCAGGAGAAACCTCGCAATGCCAGCCACCCGCCACCGCCTCCTCTATGTCACCGACCTCGCCTATCCCGCCAAGGGCCGCCGCTACTGTGACGAGGACATCTTCCTCAGCTCCCGGCTCCGCGCCGAGTTCGATATCGCGCTGTGCCACCCGCTGGACGCGGCCGCGCTGATGGCGGGCTTTGACGCGGTCGTGGTGCGCAACAGCGGACCGGTGCTCAACTACCAGGCCGCGTATGGCGAGTTCCGTGCGCGGGCGGAGCAGCTGGCGGTGCCGGTCTACAACGAGCTGACCGGGCGGGCCGATATGCGGGGCAAGCGGTACCTGCTGGAGCTGACCGCTGCCGGGTACCCGGTGATACCGACCATCGACCGGGCCGAGGACATCGGCCGGCTGCCCGAGGCGGCCGAGTATGTGGCCAAGCCCAAGCTGGGGGCGGACTCCATAGGCATGGAGTTCCTGCCCGGGGAGCGGCTGGCGGCGGTGGTGTACGGGGAGGTGCTGGTCCAGCCGCGGATCGACTTCCGGTATGAAGTGTCCTTTTACTTCGTGGACGACGACTTCCAGTACGCCCTGTACGCCCCGGATCCGGCGCGCCGGTGGGAGCTGGTGCGCTATGAACCCACCGACGAGGACCTGGACTTCGCGCGCCGCTTCATCGCCTGGAACGGAATCCGGCACGGCATCCAGCGGGTGGACGCCTGTCGCACGGCCGAAGGGGCGCTGCTGCTGGTGGAGTTGGAGGACCTCAACCCGTATCTTTCGCTGGACGCGCTGGACGAGCAGACCCGGGAGGACTTCGCCCAGGCAATGGCCCGCTCGCTGCGGGGGCTGCTCGGCTAGGGGCGCCCCGTAAGGGACGCGGGGCGGCTGCGCGCATGCGGCTCCGCCGCGTGGTCGTGCGATGGGTCAGAGAAACGTTTGGCCCTCGCCGCGATAGGTCGGCACCGTCTCCACCACCTGGTCCCCCGCCACCAGATGCAATGCGGCGAAGCGCTCGCAGAGTTCGCCCGCCTTGGCGTGCCGGAACCACACCTTGTCGCCGATCGAGAGATCGTCGGCGACGGTGCCCAGCAGCGGCGTCTGTACCTCGCCCGTGGCCTCCTGGCGGGTCAGGCGCAGTCCGGTCGGGAGGCAGGGGGTGGGCAGCCGGTCGGTGCCGGGAGGGCCCGAGGCGGGGTAGCCGCCGCCCAGCACGGTGACGGTGCCGGGACCCGGGCGGCGTACCACCGGCAGGGCGAACAGGGCGGCCGGGCGGCCGCGGAAGGAGCGGTAGCCGTCGAAGAGCCGCGGCTGGTAGAGGCCGGAGCCCGCGGCCACCTCGGTCACCGCGGCCTCGGCGGCGGTGTGCTGCACACTGCCGGTGCCGCCGCCGTTGACGAACTCCAGCTCCGCCACCGCCCGTACGGCCCGTACCGCCTCGGCGCGGCGGGCCGCCAGTTCGCGGCGGGCGGCCGACTGCAGCAGCCGGACCGCCCCGGCCCGCAGGGGGCGGCCGGGCGGGGCGTCGGCGACTCCGGCGATATGGGCCTCATAGGCCATCAGGCCCACCACCCGGAAGCCCGGGCGCCGGTTGACCGCCCTTGCCAACTGCGCCAGCCGGCCCGGGTCATGGAGCGGGGAGCGCAGGGCGCCGATCCGTACCCTGCCCCCCAGCAGGCGAAGGGAAGTGTCCAACTCCAGGCAGACTCTGACCACTTCGCTACCGGTACGGGCGGAGTCGATCAGTGTCAGCTGTGCGGGGTCGTCGATGGTGACGGTGACCGCCCTGGCCAGGGCCGGGTCGGCGGTCAGTTCGGCGAAGGCGGCCCGGTCGGCCGAGGGGTAGGCCAGCAGGATGTCCGTAAAGCCGGAGCGGGCCAGCCAGAGCGATTCGGCGAGGGTGTGGCTCATCAGACCCGAAAAGCCGGGCCGGCGCAGCACCCGCTCCAACAGGGCGCGGCAGCGCACCGACTTGGTGGCCACCCGAACCGGCTTGCCGTGCGCCCGGCGCACCAGATCGGCGGCATTGGCGTCGAAGGCGGCGAGATCCACCACCGCCAGCGGGGCGTCCAGCGCGGCGGTGGCCCGGTCGTAACGGACACGGTCCGTCGCGGGCCCGATGGCATGAGCTATCGCGGGCGACATGGGCGCAGCTTGCCAGAGCGGATCAACCCGGGGGTAGAGGGGCGACGGAGGGCGGATGGCCGGGCCGTCGCGCGGGCCGTAAAGTGGCGCGCACGCCGTGGATCACTCGCCTGGTGAGGGGATGTCCGGATACGAACCGGCCTGCCCGGAAAGGCGAGTCGAGCGATGTCCCCGGTGTACGGCGATGTCCTGGCGAGCGCACAAGGGGGAGCGCACGGTGAGCACCGAGGCGGAGCACATTCCGGTGACCGTACCGCCGCCTCCCCCGTACGCCCCCTGGACCGGTGAGCCCCCGGCGCGCACCCCCGCGCCCGACATCCTCACGCGCCCGGGCACGCGCCGGCGGACGGCCTCGGCGGTGTGCGCGGTGCTCGGCTTCGGGCTGATCGCCGGTGCGGCGGCCGGGAGTTGGCTGACCGCCGGTCCGCCCGAGCGCACCGCGGCCCAGAAGGCGTACCAGCGCGGCGGCACCCGCTGGCGACAGGTGCCGGTGGACGAGCTCTTCCCGCGCACCGTGCATGGCGCCGGTGCCGGGCCCGGCGGCGCCGACCGGGACTGGGAACGGGTCGGCGTGGCCCCGGAGAGCGACTGCGCGGCGGGCTTCGACCCGCCGCTGACCCGGGAGCTGGCCCCGGCCGGCTGCCGACGGCTGCTGCGGGCCACCTATGCCGACGCCACGGCCACCACCGTCACCACGGTGGGGCTGCTGGTCACCGAGGCCACCCAGGACCGGATGCGGGAGCTGCGCAAACGATTCGCCGCCCAAGGGCTGGACGAGCGGCCGGACTTGATGCCACACCCTTACGCCCCGCCGGGCACCGTCGCCGAGCGCTTCGGCGACGCCCAGCGTGCCAGCTGGCGCATTGAGGTGCTGCCCGATCTGCCTGCGGTGGTCTATGCGGTGACCGGCTTCACCGACGGCCGTACCGGCACCCCGCCGCAGGCCGCCGCCCAGGCGGTCGCCCCCGGCGCCACCACCGCCCCGGCCCAGGCCGGGCTCGGGCATGACGCCATGGCGCTCACCGGACTGCTGGCCCGCGGCTACCGGCGGGCGGCGGAAGTGCCGGAGGGCGGACGATGAGCGGACGGAGCGTTCCCCGGCTGCTCGCCATGGTCACCGTGCTGGCCGCCCTGGGCGCCGGCGCCCCGGCCCGGGCGGACACCATAAGGGCTCAGGAGTGGGCGCTGGACGCCCTGCACACCGAGGACGCCTGGCGCATCAGCCGGGGCGCGGGAGTAACGGTCGCGGTGCTGGACACCGGGGTGGACGCGGGCCATCCGGATCTGCGCGGACGGGTCCTGCCCGGCACCGACCTGGTCGGCTTCGGCGCCGGCCGGGGAGACCGGACCTGGGCCCGGCACGGCACCGCCATGGCCGGGATCATCGCCGGGCGGGGGCATGGACCGGGCGACGCCAACGGCGTCATCGGGGTGGCGCCGGAGGCCAGGATCCTGCCGGTGCGGGTGATCCTGGAGGAGGGCGACCCCTCCCGGGAGAAGGAACGCGGGGCGCGCGGGGGCGCGCTGGCGGAGGGCATCCGCTGGGCGGCGGACCATGGCGCGAGCGTGATCAACCTGTCGCTGGGCGACGACAGCGCCAGCGCCCACCCGGACCCGGGGGAGGACGCGGCGGTGCGGTACGCCCTGGCCAAGGGCGTGGTGCTGGTGGCCTCCGCCGGCAACGGCGGCGAACGGGGCGACCGCGCCTCGTACCCGGCCGCCTATCCGGGAGTGATCGCGGTGACCGCGGTGGACCGTTTCGGCGGCCGGGCCCCCTTCTCCACCCGCCGCTGGTACGCCACCCTCAGTGCGCCCGGCGTGGATGTGGTCATCGCCGACCCGGACCGGCGCTACTACGAGGGCTGGGGGACCAGCGCGGCCGCCGCTTTTGTCTCCGGCGCCGCCGCCCTGGTCCGCTCGGTCAACCCACGGCTGAGCCCGGCCCAGGTCCGGCGGGTGCTGGTGGACACCGCCCGGGACACCCCGCGGGGCGGGCACAGTGACTCCCTGGGCGCGGGCGTGGTCGATCCGGCGGCCGCCGTGGCGCGGGCGGTACATACGGAGCCGGACGGTCCGGTTCCGGCCGCCGCGCCCCGTTACTTCGGGGGCGGGCCGGGCGCGGAGCGGCCCGCCCCCGCGCACTGGCGCCCGGCTCCGGCGGCGCTGGCCACCGGGGCCGCGGGGCTGCTGCTGCTGGCGGCGGCCGGGGTGCTGTGGCGGTCCGGGCGGCGGACCACCGCACTGGGTACCCCGGAGGGCCGTGGGTGAACGCCCTGCTCACCCCCGGCTCCCGGGCGGAGTGAAGGGCCTCGATACCCTCGGGGCGTGGCGCTCAAGAACATCCCGGACCCCGGTTTCTCCGACGACGACGGCTCCGCCGACCCGGCGCTGACCGAGGCGCTGGCCGCCTGGTCCGCCGACCGCTCCGACCGGTCCGCCGAGGAACGGGTGCTCGCCGCCCTCCAGGGCGCGCGGCTGCTGGTACCGGTCGTCGCGGTGCTGGGCGAGGTGGAGGAGGGGCCGGACGGCCTTAAGCGGGAGAAGACCAGCGATATGGCGGTGCCGACGCTTCAGGCGCCCGATGGGCGCCGGGCGCTTCCAGCCTTTACGTCCATGGAGACCCTGGCGCGCTGGCGGGCCGATGCGCGGCCGGTGGCGGTGCCGCTGCACCAGGCGCTGCAGGCGGTGGCCCATGAGAAGGCCGACACGCTGGTGCTCGACCTGGCGGGGCCGGTCACCTACGCGCTGACCGGGCCGGCGCTGCTGGCCCTGGCCGAGGGCCGGACCACGGCCGATCCACTGGCCGACCCGGCCGTGGCGGAGGCGCTGCGCGCCGTACTGACCGCGGAGGCGGGGGTGCGGCAGGCGTACCTGGTACGCGCGCAGGACGCCGATGGCACGCTCGCCCTGGCTCTGGACGAGGTGGGCGAGGGCGCTGGGGCGGCTGGGGTGCTGCAGCGGGTGGCTCAGGCTCTGGCCACCGATGAGGTTCTGCGGCGCCGGCTGGTGCGCGGGCTGGACCTGGCGCTGCTGCCCGCGGGGGCGCGGGTGCCGGGGGAGCCGTTGTTCCAGCGCTGAGAGGCGCTGGGGGTGCGTTTCGGGGTGCGGCGCGTCTGTGGCTGGTCGCGCAGTTCCCCGCGCCCCTGGGGTGTCTGCCTTGTGTTTTGGGTGCGGGGCGTCTGTGGTTGTTCGCGCAGTTCCTCGCGCCCCTTGGGGGGCTGGGGTCGCGTTTGAGGGTGCGGCGTGTCTGTGGCTGGTCACGCAGTTCCCCGCGCCCCTGGGGGCGTCTGGCGTGCGGGGCGTCTGTGGCTCGTCGCGCAGTTCCGCGCGCCCCTGAGGGGCGCCTCGTTTGCCGACAGGCGGGCTTGGGCGGACCGTCCGACAATGCGAGGACAGTCCACGAAGTTCCCGGGAGGACGCCATGGACGCCAAGCTGGACACCTGGAAGCTGGACCCCGTGGAGACACGGACCGTGGCGGCCGAGTTCATCGGCACCCTGCTGCTGGTCTTCTTCGCGGTGGGCTCCGCCGTCCTGGCGGCCGACTACATCGGCGCGCTCGGCATCGCCCTGGCCTTCGGGTTCACTCTTGTGGCCCTGATCTACGCCCTGGGCCCCATCTCGGGCAGCCATCTCAACCCGGCGGTCACCCTGGGGTTCCTGGTGGAAGGCCGGATCATGCTCCGGACCGCCATCGAGTACTGGATCGCCCAGCTGCTGGGCGCCATCGTGGGCGCGGCCCTGCTGCTCCTGCTGGCCAAGCAGGTGCCGGGGCTCAAGACCAGCGGTGCCTTCGGCACCAATGGCTACGCCTACCGCTCCGCGGTGCACATCAGCACCGGCGGCGCCTTCCTGGCCGAGATCGTGCTGACCTTCCTGCTGGTCTTCGTCTGGCTGGCGGTGACCCACAAGGTGGCGGTGGTCGGCTTCGGCGCGCTGCCCATCGGCTTCTCACTGGCCGCAATCCAGCTGATCGGCATCCCGCTGACCGGCGCCTCGGTCAACCCGGCCCGCAGCATCGGCCCGGCGATCTTCGCGGGCGGCGGCGCACTCTCCCAGCTGTGGCTGTTTATCGTGGCCCCGCTGATCGGGGGCATCCTGGCCGGCTTCGCGCACCAGATCACCCAGCCCCGGGGCGCGCCGGTGCTGGTCGCGGACGAGCGGGCGGTGCCCGGTCACCGGACCGGGGATCTGACCCAGCCCGGTGAGTCCGACCGGCCGGAGGGCCCTGGCGGCCGGGCCCGGCAGGGCTGAGGACGCGGCCGAGGGCAGAGCCGGAGGGCCCGGCTGCCGGGATCAGCCGAAGACCGGGCCGGTGAACTTCTCGCCCGGCCCCTGCCCGGGCTCGTCCGGCACCAGGGAGGCCTCGCGGAAGGCGAGCTGGAGCGACTTCAGCCCGTCGCGCAGCGGCCCGGCGTGGAAGTTGCTGATCTCGGTGGCACCGGCGGTGACCAGCCCGGCCAGTGCGGTGATCAGCTTCCGCGCCTCGTCCAGGTCCTTGTGGCCCTCGCCGCCCTCGGCCAGGCCGAGGTTGACGGCGGCGGCGCTCATCAGGTGCACCGCGACCGTGGTGATCACCTCGACGGCGGGCACATCCGCGATGTCGCGGGTCAGGTCGTCGAAGGCCGGGGTGCCGTCCGGCTCGGGTCGGGCGTCGCTCATCGTTGCTGCTTTCCGCTGGTGCTTGCGCTAGCGCTGGTGTTCGCGCTGGTCGGGTGCTCAGCCTAGGGCCCGTCGCCGCTCGGGCGGCCACCACCCCCGGTCGCTGGTATGCTTGAGTGCGACCGGCCGGTCACCAGTGTGTCCGGCCCACAAGTGGAGGCTCCGAACTCCCACCTCGTCCGATCTCAAGATCGGCAGGTCTCCGGTCAGGCGGTGCCCATCGTTCCGTACGGACGATGGAGCCGTCGAAAGCGCCCCGCGGGTTCTCCGTGGCGGTGCTCCGGTCCATGGAGCCCCGCCTGTGATCCCGTCCGGGGCATTTTTCGTGCGCCGGCGCGGTTGGTCTCACTGAAAGACGTTGCGCGGCAGTCATCCAGACCGCCGTGTGGTGCTACCGAGGAGGATCCATCAGCGCCGAGCCCCGCATCAACGACCGGATTCGCGTTCCCGAGGTGCGACTTGTCGGTCCCAGCGGCGAGCAGGTCGGCATCGTGCCGCTTGCCAAGGCCCTGGAGCTTGCGCAGGAGTACGACCTCGACCTGGTCGAGGTGGCGGCAAACGCACGCCCGCCGGTCTGCAAGCTCATGGACTACGGGAAGTTCAAGTACGAGTCGGCCATGAAGGCCCGTGAGGCGCGCAAGAACCAGGCGCACACGGTCATCAAGGAGATGAAGCTCCGGCCGAAGATCGACCCGCACGACTACGACACCAAGAAGGGTCACGTCGTCCGGTTCCTCAAGCAGGGCGACAAGGTCAAGATCACGATCATGTTCCGTGGTCGCGAGCAGTCCCGGCCCGAGCTGGGCTACCGGCTGCTGCAGCGGCTCGCGGAAGACGTCCAGGAGCTGGGCTTCGTCGAGTCCAACCCCAAGCAGGACGGCCGGAACATGATCATGGTCCTCGGTCCGCACAAGAAGAAGACCGAGGCGATGGCCGAAGCCCGCGAGGCGCAGGCCGCTCGCAAGGCGGGGCGTCAGGGTGGCTCCGCCGCGGAGGCGGACGCCGCCGGCGAGGAATCCGCAGAGGCGTGATCCCGGGGCCGTGCCCCGGGTCACTCCGGGGCTTCAGTACGGCCTCGGACAGCAATCGAACACAGCTGACGCTCCCCCCGTGCCCCTCACCGGGCCGGGGAGCGCCACCGACGAGGAGATACGGCGCGATGCCGAAGAACAAGACGCACAGCGGTGCCAGCAAGCGCTTCAAGATCACGGGCTCCGGCAAGGTGCTGCGTGAGCGCGCCGGCAAGCGCCACCTGCTCGAGCACAAGTCGTCCCAGCTGACGCGTCGCCTCACCGGCAACGCCGAGATGGCCCCGGGCGACGCCAAGAAGATCAAGAAGCTTCTCGGCAAGTGACGCCAGGCACCCCGCTCGCCAGAGCCAGGGGTGCACGTCAAAGACCGGGACCCAATCGTTTCCGGGCCGCGTGAGAACCGACCGCGGCCCCGCTACAAGGAGTTAACAAGTGGCACGCGTCAAGCGCGCAGTCAACGCGCACAAGAAGCGCCGGGCGATCCTCGAGCAGGCCAGCGGTTACCGCGGCCAGCGGTCGCGTCTGTACCGCAAGGCCAAGGAGCAGGTCACCCACTCCCTGGTCTACAACTACAACGACCGCAAGAAGCGCAAGGGCGACTTCCGTCAGCTGTGGATCCAGCGCATCAACGCCGCTGCCCGCCAGAACGGCATGACCTACAACCGCCTCATCCAGGGTCTGAAGGCCGCCAACGTCGAGGTGGACCGCAAGATGCTCGCCGAGCTCGCGGTCAACGACGGCAACGCCTTCGCCGCGCTGGTCGAGGTGGCCCAGAAGGCGCTGCCGGCCGACGTCAACGCCCCGAAGGCCGCCGCCTGATCCAGGCGCCGCGCTTGCTGAAAGCGGACCCGCAGGCCCCGCGGCCTGCGGGTCCGCCGCTTTTCCGGACCACCGACATGACAAGAAGTGAGCCGCCGCCCATGGGCACCCCCGAGCTGATCTCCCCGCGCTCTCCCCGCGTCGTCGCCGCCCGGCGGCTGGCCAAGCGCAGCTTCCGGGTCAAGGAACGGCGGTTTATCGCCGAGGGCCCGCAGGCCGTGCGCGAGGCGATCGAGCACCGCAGCGCCGGCCGCCCCACCCTGATCGAACTGTTCGCCACCGCCGAGGCGGCCGAGCGGCACCCCGAGATCATTCAGGCCGCGCACGCCGCCGGCGTCCGGGTGCACCACGCCGACGGCGCGGTGCTGGCCGATATCTCGCAGACCGTCACCCCACAGGGACTGGTCGGCGTCTGCGGCTTCCTGGACACCCCCTTCGAGGAGATCCTCGCCGCCCGCCCCCGGCTGGTCGCCGTGCTGGCGCATGTCCGCGACCCCGGCAACGCCGGCACCGTGCTGCGCTGCGCGGACGCCGCCGGAGCCGACGCGGTGGTGCTCACCGACGCCTCGGTGGACCTGTACAACCCCAAGTCGGTACGGGCCTCGGTGGGCTCGCTGTTCCACCTGCCGGTGGCGGTGGGCGTCCCGGTCGAGCAGGCGGTGCGCGGGCTGCGCGGCGCGGGCGTACGCCTGCTGGCCGCCGACGGGGCGGGCGAGTGCGACCTGGACGGCGAGCTGGACCGCGGCACCATGGGCGGCCCCACCGCCTGGATCTTCGGCAACGAGGCCTGGGGCCTGCCCGAGGAGACCCGGGCACTGGCCGACGAGGTGGTGCGGGTGCCCATCCACGGCAAGGCCGAGAGCCTCAACCTGGCCACCGCCGCCGCGGTCTGCCTCTACGCCTCCGCCCGTGCGCAGCGCGCACCCGGAGGGTGCCGCTCCGTGACGTCCAGCTAGTAGGGTGTGGCCCGCGGGGGCTCGCCAGGGGGTGTGATGTGAGCGTTGGAACGTCGTCCGGGAGCGTGGCCGCCGCGGTCGCCGAGGTCACCGCCGCCGGCGGACTGCAGGCCGACGACCTGCCGGACGGCCTGGTGGTCGCCGATGCCGACGGCCGTGTGACCTGCTTCAACGCCGCCGCCGCCAGGATCACCGCGATGCCCGCCGAGCAGGCGCTGGGCCGCCCGCTGGAGTTCGTCCTGCCGCTGGAGGACCTGGACGGCCGCCGCTGGTGGCGGCTGACCGACCCCTATGGGGGGCTGTCCACCCGGGTCGGCCAGCCGGAGTGCAATCTGCTGCTGCCCGGCGGCCGGGAGGTGCTGGTCTCCGCCCGCTATGTGCGCGAGCGGCCCTGCGGGAAGGTGGTGCGCCTGGTCGTCCAGCTGCGCGGCACCGAGGCCCGCCGCCGCACCGAGCGCAGCCATGCCGAGCTGATCGCCACCGTGGCCCATGAGCTGCGCTCCCCGCTGACCTCCGTCAAGGGCTTCACCGCCACCCTGCTGGCCAAGTGGGAGCGGTTCACCGACGACCAGAAGCGGCTGATGCTCCAGACCGTGGACGCCGACGCCGACCGGGTCACCCGGCTGATCGCCGAGCTGCTGGACATCTCCCGGATCGACTCCGGACGGCTGGAGGTGCGCCGTCAGCCGCTGGACATGACCGCCGCCGTGCGCCGGCACGTCCAGGCGCACCTGGCCCGGGGCCAGCGGCCGGAGCGTTTTGTGGTCAAGGCCGCCGAGGAGCTGCCGCCGCTGTGGGCCGACCCCGACAAGATCGATCAGGTGCTGGGCAACCTGTTGGAAAACGCAGTGCGGCACGGCGAGGGAACGGTCACCATAGAGGTCGCACCAGCACTGACACCGGCTCGCACCCGGGGAACGGCGGTCACCGTGAGCGATGAGGGCCCCGGCATTCCGGAGGAGGCCATGAGCCGCGTCTTCACCCGCTTCTGGCGGGGCAGCAAACGCGGCGGCACCGGCCTTGGCCTGTACATCGTCAAGGGCATCGTGGAAGCGCACGGCGGCACCATCACCGTCGGGCGGGCCGCCCGGGGCGGTGCCCAGTTCCGGTTTACCCTGCCCGTGGGCGCGCCGGCCTTCCTCGCGCAGAGCTGAAGCGCCAGCCCACGGGCTCACCGGAACCCGGACGCCCCTTAGACTCGACCTTTGGCACCTTTTTGGCACCAAACCCTTTACTCGAGGCTGTCGGGCGCAGCGAAGCCTGGGGGCACCGCCCAGCGGTAGCTGGGGGACAAGCGGAAACACGGGAAGAGATGTCGGCACCCAATAAGTCGTACGACCCTGTCGAGGTCGAGGCACTGAAACCGGAAGAGATCGAGCGGATGCGTAACGAGGCGCTGGCCGCCTTCGCCGCGGCCGCCGACCTCGAAGCGCTGCGCGAGGCGAAGGCCGCCCACATGGGCGACCGCTCCCCGCTGGCGCTCGCCAACCGTGAGATCGGAGCCCTGCCGCCGCAGGCCAAGGCCGAGGCCGGCAAGCGCGTGGGCATGGCCCGCGGTGCCGTGAACAAGGCCTTCGCCGCCCGCCAGGCGGAGCTGGAGGCGGAGCGCGACGCCCGGGTGCTGGTCGAGGAGGCGGTGGATGTCACCCTGCCCTACGACCGGGTCCCGGCCGGTGCCCGCCACCCGCTGACCACCTTCTGCGAGCGGGTCGAGGACGTCTTCACCGCCATGGGCTACGAGGTCGCCGAGGGCCCCGAGGTGGAGGCGGAGTGGTTCAACTTCGACGCCCTGAACTTCGAGCCCGACCACCCGGCCCGGGCCATGCAGGACACCTTCTTCGTCGCGGGCGACAAGCCCGGCCGGGAGACCGGCGTGGTGCTGCGCACCCACACCTCCCCGGTGCAGGTCCGCTCCATGCTCGACCGCGAGCCGCCCATCTATGTGGTCTGCCCCGGCCGCGTCTACCGCACCGACGAGCTGGACGCCACCCACACCCCGGTCTTCCACCAGGTCGAGCTGCTCGCCATCGACGAGGGCCTGACCATGGCGGACCTCAAGGGCACCATCGAGCACATGGTCCGCTCGCTGTTCGGCGAGGGACTGACCACCCGGCTGCGCCCCAACTACTTCCCGTTCACCGAGCCCTCCGCCGAGCTGGACATGCAGTGCTATGTCTGCCGCGGCGCCTCGGTGGGCAACCCCGAGCAGCCCTGCCGCACCTGCTCCAGCGAGGGCTGGATCGAGCTGGGCGGCTGCGGCATGGTCAACCCCCGGGTGCTGGTGGCCGCCGGGATCGACCCGGAGAAGTACAGCGGCTTCGCCTTCGGATTCGGCATCGAGCGAATGCTGATGTTCCGCCACAACGTCGAGGACATGCGAGACATGGTCGAAGGTGACGTGCGCTTCACCCGGCCGTTCGGGATGGAGATCTGATGCGCGCCCCGCTTTCCTGGCTGCGGGAATATGTGGACCTGCCGGCCGACACCACCGGCCGCGACGTCCAGGCCAAGCTGATCGACGCCGGCCTGGAGGTCGAGCGGGTGGAGCAGCTCGGCAGCGACCTGACCGGTCCGCTGGTCGTCGGCAAGGTCCTCACCATCGAGGAGCTGGAGGGCTTCCGCAAGCCGATCCGTTTCTGCACGGTGGACGTCGGCATGGCCAACGGCACCGGCGAGCCGCAGGAGATCGTCTGCGGCGCCCGTAACTTCACCGTCGGCGACAAGGTCGTCGTGGTGCTCCCCGGCGCCGTGCTGCCCGGCGACTTCGCCATCGCCGCCCGCAAGACCTATGGCAAGGTCTCGCACGGCATGATCTGCTCCGGCGAGGAGCTGGGCATGGGCGACGACGGCAGCCACGGCATCATCGTGCTGCCGCCCGAGTACGAGCCCGGCACCGACGCCATCGAACTGCTCCAGCTGCGCGATGAGGTCCTGGACATCGCCGTCACCCCGGACCGCGGCTACTGCCTGTCCATGCGCGGCATCGCCCGCGAGGTGGCCACCGCCTACGGCCTGCCGCTGCGCGACCCGGCCCTGCTGGACGTGCCCGCGCCCAACCCCCACGGCCACCCGGTCCAGGTCTCCGACCCCCTCGGCTGCGACCGCTTCACCGCCCGCACCGTCACCGGCCTGGACCCCGAGGCCCGCTCCCCGATCTGGCTGCAGCGCCGGCTGCAGAAGGCCGGGATGCGCCCGGTCTCGCTGGCCGTGGACGTCACCAACTATGTGATGCTCGAACTGGGCCAGCCGCTGCACGCCTACGACCGCTCCCGGCTGAAGGGGCCGATCGGGGTGCGCCGCGCCGAGCGCGGCGAGAAGCTCACCACCCTGGACGGCACCAAGCGGGTGCTGGACGCCGAGGACCTGGTCATCACCGACGACAACGGCCCCATCGGGCTCGCCGGTGTGATGGGCGGCGCCAACACCGAGATCGCCGGCCCGGAGGAGGGCGGCAGCACCGAGGTGGTCATCGAGGCCGCGCACTTCGACCCGGTCTCCATCGCCCGCACCGCCCGCCGCCACAAGCTGTCCTCCGAGGCGTCCAAGCGCTTCGAGCGCGGCGTGGACCCGGCCGCCACCTCCGCCGCCGCCCAGCGCACCGTGGACCTGCTGGTGCTGCTGGCCGGCGGCACCCCGGAGGCCGGCGTCACCGAGTTCGCCGCCCCCTCCGCCCCGCGCACCATCGCCATGCCCGCCGGCCACCCCGACCGGGTGGCGGGCGTGGACTACGGCCGGGAGACCGTGGTGCGCCGCCTGCAGCAGGTCGGCTGCGATGTCTACGGGCAGGACGAGCTGATCGTCACCGTGCCCAGCTGGCGGCCCGACCTCACCGACCCCAATGACCTCGCCGAAGAGGTCATCCGGCTGGAGGGCTACGAGAACCTGCCCGCCACCCTGCCCCAGCCGCCCGCCGGCCGCGGCCTGACCGAGCGTCAGCGCCTGCACCGCCGGGTCGGCCGGGCCCTGGCCGGGGCCGGCTACACCGAGGCGCTCAACTACCCCTTTATCGGCGACTGGGCCCTGGACCACCTGGGCCTGGAGGCCGACGACCCGCGCCGGCTGACCGTCCGCCTGGCCAACCCGCTCTCCGAGGCGGAGCCCTCGCTGCGCACCACCCTGCTGCCGGGGCTGTTCGCCGCCCTGCGCCGCAATGACAGCCGGGGCGAGCATGACCTGGCGCTGTTCGAGACCGGCCTGGTCTTCCACCCCACCGGTGACGAGCGCCCGGCGCTGCGCCTGCCGGTGGACCGCCGCCCCACCGATCAGGAGATCGCCGAGCTGGACGCCGCGCTGCCCGCGCAGCCGCGCCGGGCGGCCGTGGTCCTCGCCGGGGCCCGCGAGCGCACCGGCTGGTGGGGCCAGGGCCGCCCGGCCACCTGGGCGGACGCCGTGGAGGCCGGCCGCATCGTGGCCCGTGAGGCGGGCGTGGAGCTGATCGTCCGCCAGGACCAGCAGGCGCCCTTCCACCCCGGCCGCTGTGCCGCGCTGCTGGCCATGGCCGACGGCCAGGAGGTGCTGGTCGGCAACGCCGGCGAGCTGCACCCCAGGGTCGTCAAGGCCTTTGGCCTGCCGGAGCGCAGCTGCGCCATGGAGATCGACCTGGACCGCCTGGAGCGCGCCGCCGGCGGTGTGGTCGAGGCCCCGCGGATCTCCACCTTCCCGGTGGCCACCCAGGACGTCGCCCTGGTGGTGGACGCCTCGGTGCCCGCCGCCGAGGTCGAGGCCGCGCTGCGCTCCGGCGCGGGCGAACTCCTGGAGTCGCTGCGGCTGTTCGACGTCTTCACCGGTGAACAGCTCGGCGAGGGCAAGAAGTCGCTGGCCTACGCCCTGCGCTTCCGGGCCGCCGACCGCACGCTGACCGCCGAGGAGGCGTCCGCCGCCCGCGAGTCGGCGGTCGCCACGGCCGTGGAGCGCACCGGCGCGGTGCTGCGCGGCGCGTAACAGCCCTGGGTGCAAAGCCAGTTGAGGGGCGCTCCGGTGATCCGGGGCGCCCCTCGCACATGCCGATGCACCGTCAGCGGCGCACCTTCCGAATATCACTCAATAGGGTGGAAATGGAGGCCGGCCCACCGCTCAGGGCCAAGCTCTCGCCAGAATCGTGCGCGGCGTTGCTGCGTTGGGAGCGGATCGCATGAGCCGTACGGGGGCCATGAGCTGGAGGCGGGGCCTGGTGTTCCTGCTGCCCGGGCTCTGGGTCCTGGCGGTGGTGCTCTGGGAGCTTCTCAGCCCCCTGGGCACCCGGTTCATCGAACTCCTGGCCGCGGCCCCCGCCATCGCCTGCGCGGGCACCGGCCGCCGGCAGTGCGTGCTGATGGGCGGCGGCTGCGCCCTGCTCGCCCTGCTGCCCTTCGGCGGCCATGACGTTCCCTCCGGCACCCGGCTGGGCACCTGCTGCGCCATCCTGGTGGTGGTCGCCGCCAGCTATCTGACCACCGGCCGCCGTCTGCGACTGGCCGCCGAACTGGAGTGGTTCAAGGAGATCGCCACCACCACCCAGCGCGCACTGCTCCGCCCCGTCCCGCCCCGCCTGGCCCAACTCGCCCTGGCCGGCGGCCACCTCAGCGCCACCCGGGGCTCCCTGCTCGGCGGCGACCTCTACGAGGCCCTGGCCACCCCGCACGGCGTCCGGGTGGTCATCGGCGATGTACGCGGCCATGGCCTGCCCGCCCTGGCCACCGTGGCCGCTCTGCTGGGCAGTTTCCGTGACGCCGCCCATGACGAGGCCGAACTCCCGGACGTCCTGCGCCGTTTGGAACGCTCCCTGCAACGCCATCTGGCGGCCGACCGCACCGGTCACCCGACCGAGGGCCAGGACGGCGCCGGCGCCGAGGAGTTCGCCACCCTCCTGCTGCTGGAGATCCGCCCCCGGGACGAGGTCCTGGTGCTCAACTGCGGCCATCCCTGGCCGCACCGGCTCACCACCGCCGTCACCGGCGGCCGCTGCGCCCTGACCGAGGCGCCCGGCGAACCCCTGCCGCCGCTGGGCATGTTCCCGCTCCCGGCCCGGCTGCCGCCGCAGCGGCTGCATCCCTTGCGGCCCGGCGAGGCCCTGGTGCTGCACACCGACGGTGCCGAGGACGCCCGTGACCCCGGCGGCGGCTTCTTCCCGCTCACCCTGGCCCTCACCGAGGCCGCCCGGGAGGACCGCCTGGTCCCCGGACTGGTGGTGCAGCGGGTGCAGACCGCCCTGCTGGCCCACACCGGCGGTCCGCTGGCCGACGATGTGGCCCTGCTGGTGCTCTACCACCAGCCCCTCGCCCTCCCCACGCCCCACCCGCCACTGGCGAGCAGTTCCCCCTGTCCCTGAGGCCGCACCTGAAACCGCCCACGACCGGTCCCTGAGATCGCCCGCGGCCGTCCCTGAGAACGTCCCTGAGAACGCCCCTGAGAACGCCCCTGAGATGGCCCGTTCACACCCCGTGTGCGGACGGTTCCCTTACGCTGGGTACACCGAGCGCAACGGAGGGCGGCATGGAGCCCAATACCCTGCTCGACGCCATCCTGGACGAGGCGGGCATCTCACACGCCGGACTGGCCGCCCACGTCAACGCGGCCGGCCGCGCCCGGGGACTGGCGTTGCGCTATGAACACACCGCCGTGGCACGCTGGTTGAAGGGCCAGCGCCCGCGCGGCCAGGTACCCGACCTGATCTGCGAGGTCCTCGGCGAGCGCCTGCACCGCGCGCTCACCCTGGACGACATAGGGCTGGGCACCCCCGGCACCGCCCGCGCCCCCGGCACCCCGCTGTCCGGCTTTGTGGAACGGGCCACCGCGCTGTGGCGCTCGGACGAACAGCAGCGGGAACACATTGTCCGGGCCCCCGCCGTCACCGGCACCCATGCCGTGATGCCGGTCTGGGAGTGGGAGAACCCCCCGGAGGACGCCGATGTCTCCCGGCGCGGACCGACCAGGGTCTCCATGGACGACATCGAGATGCTGCGCGCCGCCCGTACCCACTACGAGCAGATGTACCGCAAGGCCGGCGGGATCGCCACCCGCGCCCGGGTGGTCGGCTTTCTCAACGCCGAGACCGCCCCGCTGCTGCGCGGCAGCTATTCCGACGCCACCGGCCGTCAACTGCACCGCGCCACCGGCGGTTTGGTGGCGGTCGCCGGGATCTGCGCCTATGACTCCGACGCCCATGGCCTGGCCCAGCGCTACTTCCACCAGGCGCTGCGGCTGGCCAAGGCCAGTGGCGACCGGGGACTTGGCGCCTATGTGATAGCGCTGCTGGTCAACCAGGCGCTGTTCATGGGGGAATACCGCCAGGCGGTGGCCTTCGCCGAGTCGGCGCTGCGCTCCGCCGGTGCCCACCTCACCCAGGCGCTGGCCGCCGACCTCTACGCCATGCAGGCCAAGGCCTACGCCCGGCTCGGCGACGGCGCCGGGGCGCTGGCCTGCATCCGCCGGGCCGAGACCGCCGCCGAGCGCATCCACCCCGGCCAGGAACCCGCCGAGACCGGCTATGTCCAGCCCGGTCTGGTCAATGTGCAGGTGGCGGAGGCGCTGCTCAGCCTCGGCGATCTCAGACCCGCCCGTGAGCATGCCGACCGGGCCGTGGACACCCCCGCCCACGACCGGGGACGGGTCCATCGGCTCGCCATGCTCACGCACATCGAGCTGCGTCAAGGAGACGCGGACAAGGCGGTGGCCACCGCTCAGCAGATGACCGAGCAGGCGAGGGGCATGGAATCGCAGCGGCTGCGCGACCGGCTCCGGGCGGTGCGCGAGCACCTGATCGAAAGCGGGTGCGCCGCCACCGCCGAGGCCGCCGAGATGATCGACGGGGCGCTGCGCGTGCCCCTGTGACAACCCTGGTGAGGACAGCGCCCGGGTAGGTGGCCACCTCGGCGGAAGGTGGCAATCAGGTGCGTTGGAAAAATCTCAAGGAGTCGACGGTCTACGAGAACCGCTGGTTCCAGGTCAATCTCGCGGACGTGGAACTCCCCGACGGCCGTCATCTGGACCACTTCCTGATCCGGCTGCGGCCGGTGGCCGTGGCCACCGTGGTCAACGCCGCCAATGAGGTTCTGCTGCTGTGGCGGCACCGGTTCATCACGGACGCCTGGGGCTGGGAACTGGCGGCGGGAGTGGTCGAGGACGGCGAGGACATCGCCGCCGCGGCGGCCCGCGAGATGGAGGAGGAGACCGGCTGGCGGCCGGGCCCGCTACGGCACTTGATGACGGTGGAGCCGTCCAACGGGCTCACCGACGCCCGGCACCACATCTACTGGACGGACCGGGCCGAGTACGTCGGCGACCCCGAGGACGGCTTTGAGTCGGACCGCCGCGAGTGGGTGCCGCTGAAGCTGGTGCCCGATCTGATCGCCCGCGGCGAGGTACCGGCCGCCAATATGGCGGCCGCGCTGTTGCTGCTGCACCATCTGCGGCTCGGCTGAACCGCCCCGGATCAAAGGGCCGTTGACCCGCCGGGCGGCGGTGTCACCGGCCCTCCCCGCTGAACTCCGCTGGGATCCGCGCTCACCGGCCCGTCGTCGCCTGCCATACGGCGAGCACCAGGGCGGCCAGTCCGGTGAGTGCGGCCACCGACGGCAGCGGCCACCGGCCGTGCTCCAAGGCCCTTAGCCGCTCGGTGACTTCACTGATCTCCCGCTCGGTCTGATCGCTGCGCTGGGTGAGCAGGGCGAGATCACCGTCGATGCGGACGACTCCCACATCGACCCTGCGCCTGAGCTCCGCGAGCTCACCCGCCTTGGCGGCGTGCTCGGGATGGATGGTCACGGTCCGTACTCCTTCCGGGAAGACCCCCGTGCGGTGGAAAGTGCGACGACCATGAGTCAACCGTGCGGCGGCCCTTGGGGGGAGCGTGTGCGGAGGGTGAGTACGGGTAGCGGGCGCACACCCCGTGTGAACACCCGTGTGTACGGGTGGAACCGGGTGCCCCGAAGCCCGGCCGGGCCGCCGGCGACAGCCGCCGGCCCGGCCGCCGGTCACGGTGCGCAACCGCCGGCCCGGTCACCTCCGCGCCGGTGGCGAGGGTGCCGGAACACCCGCTTACTCAGGCGGGCCGGCGATCAGCGCCGTGCCCACCCGGCGGAAGCCGAGCCTGGCGTACCCGCGGGCAATGTCGTCATCCGCCGCGGTCAGGAAGACCGTGGTCACGCCCCGCCTGGTGCGGGCGTCGTGAACCAGCTCCGCGGTGACCGCCGCCGCCAGCCCGCGGCGGCGGGCCGAGGGCAGGGTGCCCACGCCGACGATCTCGCTCACCGGCCCCACGGGCTGGTGCTGCCCGGAGCCCAGCACGGTGCCGTCCGTCACCGCGGCGGCCACCACGGTCAGCCCGGCCCGCATCCGGCCGGCCGTCCGCCGCACCCAGCCGGCCTCGGCCAGTTCCCGGGCCTGGGCGTCCAGTTGGGCGGGGCCGACCGGTCCGATGCCGGTGCCTGGAGTGCCGAAGGCCAGATGAGCGGCGGCCAGGGCCTGGGGGAGCAGGGGGTCCTCGGGGTCCAGGATGCGTACCCCCGCCTCGGTGCGGGCAGGGGGCGCGGGCTCGTCCAGCACCATCAACGGGTGCTGCTGCACGGCCAGTCCGGACCCTTCGACGGCCGAGCGCAGGGTGGGAGCGGTCTCGGCCACCCACTCAAAGCTCTCGGGCAGGCCCAGTTGGCGCTGACGGGCCCGGACGCGCTCCACATCCGCCGCTTCCACCGGGCCGGGACGGTCCAGTGCGGGACGGGCGTAGTAGGGGTGCCCGGCCCGGCCCTCGGCTATGAACAGGGTCAGCGGACCGAAGTCCTCGGCACGGGCCGCGGAGCGGGGTACGGCGTCGTAATACGCCTCAAGTCTTCGCAGGATGGCAGCTGTGGTCACCCCGGGCATCCAAGCGCCGACCCGGCCCGCGCGCCAGTGATTTGGCCCCCGGACGCCGATGCCGTCGTTGGCTTGGCGCGAAGTGTGCTCAACCAGGCGAAGCCCGGCGATGGAGTCGGCTGTCGTACGGCCCCGCGCGACAGCCGACCCGCCCTTCACTCGTAGGTGTAGAACCCCGCCCCCGACTTCCGCCCCAGGCGCCCCGCGTCCACCATGCGCTGGAGCAGCGGGGGAGCGGCGTACAGCGGCTCCTTGTACTCGGCGTACATGCTGTCCGCCACCGAGGCCACCGTGTCCAGGCCGATCAGATCGGAGAGCTTGAGCGGGCCCATGGGGTGGGCGCAGCCCAGTTCCATGCCGTTGTCGATGTCCTCACGGCTGGCGATGCCGGACTCGAACATCCGGATGGCGGAGAGGAGATAGGGGATCAGCAGCGCATTGACGATAAAGCCGGAGCGGTCCTGGGCGCGGATGGCGTGCTTGCCCAGTACCTGGCTCACCAGGGCGTCGGCGCGCTTGATGGTCTCCTCGCTGGTGGTGAGCGCCGGGATCAGCTCCACCAGCTGCTGCACCGGCGCCGGGTTGAAGAAGTGGATGCCGATCACCCGGTCCGGCCGCGAGGTGGCCACGGCCAGCTTGACCAGGGGGATGGAGGAGGTGTTGGAGGCCAGAATGGCGTCGGGGCGGGTGACCACCTGGTCGAGCACCTGGAAGATCTCCGTCTTGACCTGCTCGTTCTCCACCACGGCCTCGATGACCAGGTCGCGGTCGGCGAACTCGCCCAGATCGGTGGTGAAGCCGAGCCGGGCCAGGGTGGCGTCCCGCTCCTCCTCGGTGATCTTGCCGCGCTCGGCGGCCTTGCCGAGGGAGTTGGTCAGCCGGGTGCGGCCCAGCTCCAGGGCCTCGCCGGTGGTCTCGGCGACCTTGACGTCCAGGCCGGCCCTGGCGCACACCTCGGCGATGCCCGCGCCCATCTGGCCGCAGCCGACCACTCCTACGCGCTGGATGTCACTCACCGTGTCCCCCGTGGTTGTCCGACTGCGGGCCGGTGGCCGCGCGTGCGTCGCTCACAAACGTGCCTTTCGCAGAACTAGTCGACCGGCGGGGCCCTGGGGTCTCCATGGCTCCCGCCTCGCTGGAAACGGTACTCCGCGCCCTCGGGTCCCGGTGGGGCCGGGGAGGGCATGCTGTGCGGGAGCGATGTGACGCATCCGACAAGGAGTGAGCGGCATATGGGGCGTATGACGCGAAGAGTGTTCACCGCGGCCGCCGCGGGGGCGGTGACGGCGGCGGCCCTGGACACCACGGCCGCCCGGGCCGGGACCGAGAGCCGGCAGAAGCGGGAGTTCCGGGGCATGTGGGCGGCCACCGTGGCCAATATCGACTGGCCGTCCCGGCCGGGCCTGGCTCCGGACCGGCAACGGGCCGAACTGCTCGCCCTCTACCGGGCCGCGCTGGAGCGGCGGCTGAACGCCGTCCTGCTGCAGATCCGCCCCACCGCGGACGCCTTCTGGCCGTCGCGTCACGAGCCCTGGTCGGAGTATCTGACGGGCACTCAGGGGCGGGATCCGGGCTGGGACCCGCTGGCCTTCGCGGTGCGCGAGGCGCACCGGCGCGGACTTCAGCTGCACGGCTGGTTCAACCCCTATCGGGTGGCCAACCACACCGACCCCTCCCGGCTGGCCCCCGGCCACCCGGTCCGCAGACACCCCGGCTGGGCGGTGCCCTACGGCGGGAAGCTCTACTACAACCCCGGCCTGCCCGAGGTCCGGCACTTTGTCGAGGACGCCATGCTGGACGCGGTGCGGCGCTACGACCTGGACGGGGTGCACTTCGACGACTACTTCTACCCCTACCCGGTGGCCGGGCAGGAGTTCCCGGACGCGGACGCCTACCGCCGCCATGGCCAGGGGTTCCCCAGCCGGGCGGCGTGGCGGCGCGACAACATCGACCGGCTGGTGCGGGAGATGCACCGGCGCATCAAGGAGCACAAGCCCCAAGTCCGGTTCGGTGTCAGCCCCTTCGCGGTGTGGCGCAATCACGGCACCGATCCCCGGGGCTCCAACAACCGGGCCGGAGTGCAGACTTATGACGACCTCTACGCCGACACCCGGGGCTGGGTGCGCAAGGGGTGGATCGACTACATCGTCCCCCAGGTCTACTGGCACATCGGCAACCCGGCCGCCGACTACGCGGTGCTGGTGGCCTGGTGGGCACGGACGGTACGGGGCACCGGCGTCCGGCTCTACATCGGCGAGGCCCTCTACCGGCAGGGCGCCGCCGGGCAGCCCGCGCCCTGGCAGGACCCGGGCGAGCTCTCCCGGCACCTCACCCTGGACCGCCGGTATCCCGAGGTGGGAGGCAATGTCTATTTCTCGGCGACCCAGGTGGTCACCGACCCCATCGGGGCGATGGCGCGCGTGGTGCGGGACCACTACCCGCACCGCGCGCACCCGCCGCGCTGAGGGGCTACGCCCTGCGGGCGTCCTTACGGTGATCGACCACGCAGTCCGGGCCGGGCGACATGATCGACTCATGTCCGTCCTGGGAGCGCACCCGGTACGGCGGGGTACCGTCCTTGCCCAGGACCTCCACGACCTCCACCTCCCGGTCGTGCTGCCCGACCCTCCTGCCGTGCCTGACCAGCCGGTCACCCTTGTTCGCATGCATCGGCGGTGCCCTTTCTCCAGGAATCCGGATACCTGCTGTGCGGGATGTCTCCCAGTTTAGGGTGACCGGGCTCACACGGCTTGCAGTACCGAGCAGCCGGTGACCCGGCTCAGCAGCGCTGGGTCACCGCGATGCACACCAGCACCGCGACGGCCGCCAACGGCGCCGCGGGCGTCAGGCGCTCACCCAGCAGCGCCACCGACCAGACCAGGGTGAGCAGGGGCTGGGCCAGCTGCAGCTGGCTGGCCCGCCCCACCCCGATGGCGGCCATGCCCCGGTACCACAGCCACATCCCGGCGAACTGGGCCACCACGCCCAGCCACAGCAGACCGGCCAGGGCCTTGGCGCCCGGATGCACCGGTTCCGCGCCCAGCGCCCAGACCGCTCCGGCCACACCCGCGGGCAGGGAGAACACCAGGGCCCAGCCGATCACCTGCCAGCCGGGCAGCTCCCGGGCCAGCCGCCCGCCCTCGGCATAACCGGCCGCGCACACCAGCAGGGCGCCGAACAGATACAGATCGCCGGTCGTCGGCCGCCCGCCGCTCTGGCTCACCGCGAAGCCGATCACCACCGCGGCCCCGCCCACCGCCGCGGCCCAGAAGGCGGGGGAGTGCCGGGTGCCGGTGCGCAGCGCCGAGTAGACGGCGGTGGTCGCCGGCAGCAGGCCCACCACCACGGCGGCGTGCGAGGTGGAGGAGGTGCGCAGGGCCAGCGTGGTGAGCAGCGGGAAACCCACGATGCAGCCCAGGGCGACCATCACCAGCCCGCCCCACAGCCGCCGGGCGGGCAGCCGGGCCCGCCCGGCCAGCAGGCAGCCGCCCGCCACCAGCCCCGCCAGCACCATCCGGCAGGTGACCACCGACCAGGGACCCAGCCCGTCCAGGGCCCAGACCGTCGCCGGGAAGGTCATCGAGAACATCAGCACCGCGAGTCCGGCGAGCAGGGTCCCTCCGCTCACCGCTATCGGGCTGCCGGTAGTAGCGCTATCTTGTACTGTCATGCAAGAGCGTAACAGTGTGGCCGAGTTGGCCGGGGTGCTGCGAAATGAGCTGGACCGCTACTCGCCGGGTGAGAAGCTGCCGTCCAGCCGGGCCCTGGTGGAACGTTTCCGTGTCAGCCCGGTCACCGTCTCCCGCGCGGTGGCCGCGCTGGCCGCCGAGGGCCTGGTGGTCACCCGGCCCGGCGCCGGAGCCTTCCGGGCGCGGCCGCCCGCCGAGCGCCACCGCCCCGCGGACACCTCCTGGCAGCAGGTGGCGCTCAGCGCCGAGACCGGCGAGGAAGCGGTGCCGCGCTCGGTGGATGCCACCGGGGTGCTGGCCACCCTCACCGAGGCACCCCCCGGGGTGATCGACCTCAGCGGCGGCTATCTGCACCCCGCCCTGCAACCGGAACGGGCCCTGGCCGCCGCACTGGCCCGGGCCGGCCGCCGCCCCGGCGCCTGGGCCCGCCCTCCCCTGGAGGGCGTGGGCGAACTACGCGCCTGGTTCGCCCGCGAGATCGGCGGCCCGGCCGGCACCCTCACCCCCGCCGAGGTGCTGATCACCGCCGGCGGGCAGAGCGCCCTGACCACCGCCCTGCGCGCCCTGGCCCCGCCCGGCGCCCCGGTGCTGGTGGAATCACCCACCTACCCCGGCATGCTGGCCGCCGCCCGCGCCTCCGGACTGCGGCCGGTCCCGGTGCCGGTGGACACCGGCGGGGTACGCACCGAACTGCTCGCCGAGGCCTTCCGGGCCAGCGGGGCCCGGGTCTTCGTCTGCCAGCCGCTCTTCCAGAACCCCACCGGGATCGTCCTCGAGGACCGGCGGCGGCGTGAGGTGCTGGACATCGCCCGCCGGGCCGGGGCCTTTGTCATCGAGGACGACTTCGCCCGCCGCCTGGCCCACGAGGGCGGCCCCGCCCTGCCGCCTCCGCTGATCGCGGACGACGCCGACGGGGTGGTGGTGCATGTCTGCTCGCTCACCAAGATCACCTCGCCCAGTCTGCGGGTGGGGGCACTGGCCGCGCGGGGGCCGGTGCTGCAACGGCTTCGCGCCATCCAGGTGGTGGACAGCTTCTTCGTCCCCCGGCCACTGCAGGAGACCGCGCTGGAACTGGTCGGCTCGCCCGCCTGGGCCCGCCACCGGCGCATGGTGGCCGCCGAGTTGCGCACCCGGGCAGCGGCCCTGCTCACCGCGCTGCGCACCGAACTTCCCTCCTGTGAGGTCGAGTTCGTGCCGCCCGGCGGCTTCCACCTCTGGCTGCGGCTGCCTGGCGGCGCCGATGACGGCGCGGTGGCCGCCGCCGCGCTGCGCGCCGGTGTCGCCGTCCCGCCCGGCCGCCCGTACTACGCGGCGGAGCCGCCCGCGCCGCATCTGCGCCTGTGCTGGGCGGCGGTCTCGGGGACGGCCGAACTGGCCGAGGGGGTACGGAGGTTGCGGACGGCAGTGGAGAGCGCGGGCGGTTAGGGCCGCCGGTTTTGGGGGCTCCCGGTTTCGGGGTCGCCCAGGTGGGGGCTGGGGCTGCTCTCGGGTGGGGGGCCGTCTCCGCTCGGCCGGTCGTGCGGTTCCCCGCGCCCCGACCGGCGCCCCATGGGGGCGCGGGGAACGGCGCGAGCAACCAGGGACGGCCCACACCAGCCAAGGCGCCCGGGACATTCCCGCACCTGCCAACGGGGCGGAACATTCCCTCACCGGCCGGCCCGGAAATCCTCCGTACCAGCCAAGGCCACCCAACGCCCCCCAACCACCCCCACCCTCGCCGCAACCCGCCCTGGCCGGCGGCCACCTCCGCCGCCAGCTCGCCCAGCAGGGGTGGCGCGCGATCCGGCGCCCCGTGCACCCGGGCCGGGTCACCCCTCGTCGGGGAGCAGCCCGCTCTGCCATGCCCAGGACGCTATGCCCACCCGGTTGCGCACCTTCAACTTGGCCTGGATGTTGGACACATGGGTCTTGGCCGTACCCGGCGAGATAAAAAGCTCCGCCCCGATCTCGCCATTGGTACAGCCCCGGGCGACCAGCCGGACGATCTCCCGCTCGCGTTCGGTGAGCGGATCGGGCGCCCGCACCCGAGCGGGCGGCGGTGCCGACAGCCGGCGCAGCAGCCGCACCGTGATCTGGGGACTGATCAGCGCGTCCCCGGCCATCGCCGCCCGGACGCCCTCGATCAGCAGGGCGGGCCCGGAACGTTTCAGCAGGAATCCGCAGGCGCCATGGGCCAGTGCGGTGTGCACATACTCGTCCAGGTCGAAGGTGGTGACCACCACCACCCGGACCGGATGCTCCGATTCCGGTCCGGCCAGCAGACGGGTCAGCTCCAGTCCGTCCAGCCGGGGCATCCGGATGTCGGCCAGCACCACATCCGGCCGTAGCTCATGGGCCAGTCGGAGGGCCTGGGCGCCGTCCGCGGCCTCGCCCACCACCGTCATATCGGGCTGTGAGTCCAGCACCAGGCGGAAGCCGCTGCGCACATCGTCCTGGTCGTCGGCCAGCAGGATCCGGGTCGGGCCCCCGCTCATGACGCCCGCCCGGCGGGCACCGGCGCCAGCGGGAGGACGGCGGCCACCCGCCAACCGCCCTGGTACGCCCCGAAGTCCAGGGTACCGCCGGTGGCCTGGACCCGCTCCCGCATGCCCGCCAGGCCCTGGCCGCCCGGCCCGTACCGCTCCAAGCGCAGCCCCGTTCCGCCCGCCGGGGACGGTCCATTGACCACCCGTACCTCAACGGCCCCGTCCCCGGCGGGAGTACGGGCCTCGGTGAGGCTCACCGCGACGAAGGGGGCGCCCGGTGCGTGCCGGCGCACATTGGTCAGCGCCTCGACCACCATGCGGTAGGCCGTGGAACCGGTGTCATGGGACAGCCGGGACGCCAGGGCGGCATCCATGCGCAGCCGCGCTTCCGGGCCGCCGTCGGCGGTGAAACGTTCCACCAGGGATAGGAGTTGGGACACGCCCGGCAGCGGCTCCACGCCCTCCGCCTCCCTGCCGTCGTCCGGTTCGCCGAGCATCCGTACCATCCGGTCCATCGCGGCCAGCGCGTTGAGCCCGGCCCGCTCGATGCGCTCCAGGGCGGGCCCCGCCTGGCCCGGGTCGGAAGCGGCCACAAAGCGGGCGGCCTGGGCCTGGGCCACGATCCCGCTGATGTCATGGGCCACGAAGTCATGGAGATCGCGCGCCAGCCGGAGCCGCTGTTCGCGGCGGGAATCGGCCACCAGCCGCTCCCTGCGGTGCTCCATCAGCCGGGGATAGCCGCCGACGACCGCCGCACCCAGCACCGGCAGCGTCCAGAACGCGGCCGCGCCTGCCAGGGACAGGACGGAGGGGTCCGGAAGCAGCGGCAGCGACCAGGCCGCGACCGCCAAGGCCGTGACCGCGCCCGCCGTCACCGCCTCATGGCGCGGCGACCAGCGCACCACGGGAACCAGCAGCACCAGCAGCAGGGCCACCGCCAGGAGTTGGGGCCAGGACCCCGCGCCGGAGTCCGGCGGCTCCTTGAACACCGTACCGGCCAGGGACAGCGCGGCCGCCAGGAGCAGCGGGCGGCCGAGCCTGCCACGTGAGCGTGGCCAGCACAGCGGCGCCCAGAGCAGCAGTGCGCCGGTGGCGGCGGCCGCCGCCACCCCGTACCAGGCGGCCATGGCCCCGGTCACCGCCAGGCCGGCCGTGACAGCCCCCAGGAGTACGGCCAGTACCAGGTCCGCGCGTCTCAAGTCCGGTGAGTTTCCCACACCTTTGATCCTACGGAGCGCGCCTGATGGGAGCGGTCGGCGGCGGCTGTTTCTGCCGATCGGCAGAGATGCCATGGCCCGGGGCCGCGAAGTCCGCCGGTCGGCAGATGGCCGGGGGCGGGGGACCCGAAGGAGATTGGTGACCAACGCGATCGCTTGCCTCGGTCGCCTGCCGAATCGCTTTTTCCGGCCAAGGAGTTCACCATGCAGCGCAACGTTTCTTCTGCCGCCCGGCGACGGGTCGTGGCCACGGCCGTGGCCGCCATGAGCGCGCTGGCCGCCCTCACGGGGGTGTCCAGCGCTTCGTCCGCTTCCGCCGCTTCTCCCGCTTCCTCCGGTTCGGCCCCGGCCGCGGCTGCCAAGGCACCGGCCCGGGTCACCGGCCAGGCCCGCATCTTCTATACGTACTCCGCGAAGGACGACATCCGCTTCAGCGTGGACGCCCAGGCCGCGCCCTTCACCCGCCCCGTGGGCGCCCTGAAACACGGGATGCCCACCGACGCACGGGGCAAGGTCACCATCTATCACTACGCACCGGCCAAGAAGGAGGCCCGGCGGTCCGAGGCGGCCGTGGACTGCCTGATCACCGCCGGGGACACGGCCACCTTCACCGCCGTGGTCACCAAGTCCCAGGACCCGGCGGACATCGGCAAGCGCCTGGGCTTCAGCGTCCGCCAAGGCGGCCCCGGCAAGGGCCGGTTCGGATTCCACTGGGGCGTAAGCAATGTTGACAGCGCCAAGGGCAAGGTGATCGCCCCGCGCATCGGCACCTGTATGGCCCCGGCGCCGTTCGCCCCGGTGACCAAGGGCGGTTTCACCGTCCGGCACGCGGACCTGCCGCCGCTGCCGCCCGGGTGGGGTGAGGACGGGCGCTGACGGCCGTACGGGCGCACCGGGTTGGCTGCCCGCCGGCCTGCCCGGGTGCACCGGAGCGGGAGCGCCCTGTTCGGGGGCGGGGGACTGAGCGGCCGGCCGCGGACGGCACGCGCCCGAGCCCTTTCACGCCAAACGCGACCGCATCTGGTTATGGGGGTGGCCCCGGGCGCCGTCGAACTCCTCGCCGGACGCCGCCGTTTGGCCTTGTGCCGCGTCATGGCCGGACGCGGTCCCATCGCCGGCGGGGCCGCCCATCCAGCGGCCCCGCACCGCCGGTTATGTGTCACGCGCGGGTTGTCTTTGGCCGGCTGGTCGCGCCCCCATGGCGGGAGCCGCACAGCGAATGGCCGCTCCCACGCCCCTGAACGGGGCGCCCGGCGGGGTCGGAATGTGCCGGCGGGCGAGCCTTAACGGAGGCGGCGGATCCGGAGGATGCCGTCCTCGCGGGTGCCCAACTGTCCCTCGGGACCCGTGGATTCGCGGACCAGCACCTCGTCGCGTTCCACCCGCCACCCGCCGGGCTCAAGGCGCAGTGAGTCCAGCACCTCGGCGTTGGACGGCAGCTCGATGCCCTCCGGCGGCTCGTGGTTCCAGGACGGCCAGCCGGCGTGCCCGCTGATCAGCAGTACCCCGCCCGGTGCCACCGCCTGGGCCGCCCGCCGCAGGATCGATTCGCGCCGGCCGTCGTGGTCGTCGGGGGAGTGCAGGAACTGGGCCGAAACCAGGTCGAATTCACCGGAGGGGAAGGACTCGGACAGATCATGGCGCTGCCAGTCGATCAGTTCCGCGACCCCCGCGTCGGCGGCGCGCTCCGCCGCCCGGCCCAGTGCGGTGCCGGAGACGTCCACGGCGGTGACCCGCCAGCCCTGCCGGGCCAGCCAGATCGCGTCGGAACCCTCGGCGCAGCCGAGGTCCAGGGCGGTACCGGGAGTCAGGGAACCGGCCTCCGCCACCAGCAGGGCGTTGAGCTTGCCGACCGGGCTGTGGGGGCGGTCCGGGTCGCGGTAGAAGTCCTCCCAGAACCGCTGGGTCGGGGGCATCGCATCAGTCATGGTGGCGCGCTCCTTTATGGACTGGTCGCATGGATTGGTCGCATGGACCGGTTGCTTGGAGAGCACCGTGCGCGCCGGCCTCCGCAATCGGCAAGGAGTGTTGCCGGTTCGGCAACTCCGTCCCGGTTACGGTTCGTTCCCCGGTCCCGGTGCGTTCGTCAGCGCCGGCGGGCGGCCGCCTCGCCGCGTTGCGCCAAGGCGGCGATCAGTGAGGAGAGCCGGGGCCATAGTTCACGGGGGAGGCTGTGGCCCAAGCCGTCGATGACCACCAGTTCCGCCCCGGGGATCGCGGCGGCCGTGGCCCGTCCGCCGCTGACGTCGCAGACGCGGTCGTCGGCACCATGGATGACCAGGGCGGGCACGTCCAGTGCCCGCAGCCGCGCCGTACGGTCCCCGGAGGCCACGGCGGCGACCGACTGCCGCAGCATGCCCTTGAGGTCGTACCCCCGGTCATAGACCCGTCCGGCGCGCTCCGCCAGCGCGGCCTCGTCCGGCGGGAAGCCGGGGGAACCGGTCACCCGGAAGGCCCGGACCTGCCAGTCGATATAGCCCTGGCGGTCCGCGGGCGGTGCTCCCAGCCCCGCCAGCGCCGCGAAGTCGGGGCGGCCCACGCCGAGATCCCCGGTGCTGGCCATCATCGAGGTCAGCGACCGGACCCGGTCCGGGTGCTCCAGGGCGATCGTCTGGGCGATCATTCCGCCCAGCGAAGCACCGACCAGATGGGCGCTGTCCAGCCCGAGGACGTCCAGCAGACCGACGGTGTCCGCGGCCATATCCGAAAGCGTGTAGGGCGCCGATGAGAAGTCACCGGCCAGGGCCGCCGGAAGGTCCGGTTCCGGGGTGTCGGGGAAGTGCGAGGACCGACCGCTGTCGCGGTTGTCGAAACGGATCACTTGCAGTCGGTGCCCGGCCAGTTGGGCGCAGAAGCCCTCGGGCCAATTGATCATCGGGGCTCCGCCACCCATGATCAGGAGCACCGGTGGTGCGGCGGGGTCGCCGAAGCGTTCATAGGCCATCTCGATGCCGGACGGGCCGACATTCAGCGCCTTTTCCTCGCTCACCGTTGTCCCACCATCCCCCCACGGCGCGGCGCGGATCCCGTCTTGGGGGCGCCCCTCGGCCCGGTCCGTGCGGCCACCACTAGGGTTTCCCCCGCCCGTCCACCGGAACGCCCGGCACCGTAGGGGGATTTGTCCGGGAGGTGTTCCGTTCCCGCGATGCGGCGGCCCCGGCAATGGCCCTCGGTACCGAGGGGCCGGAGGCGTAATCGTGGCGGGCCGCCGTGGAGTTGGCGGCGTCCCTGTCCGGCGTGACCGGGTCGGTTTTGGTGCCGTCACGCACCGCGTGGGCGATGGTGGAGCCGGTTGCGGGCGGGTGCGGGACGCCGGGTTTCTGCCGTGTTGGACAGCGGTCGGCCGATGGTCGTGGCGGCGCCGGACGGGCCGTCCGGTGGCGAACCGTTTTTCCGGATGCCGCCCGGTGGACGGGCCGGGAGGCGCCGCTCGCCTGCCGGAACGGACGGGACCGGGCTCGGCCTGGCCGGCCCGGCAACCGGTGTTGGCGCTACGTCGGTTGAACCCCGGCGTTTCGGACTGGGGGCAGGCCACAGGAGCCCGTCCGCTTTTCGGCTTTCGACGGCACCGGCCGCGCCCCCGGATGGATGCCCCGGCGGCAACCGCCGGTTACCAAAGGCCAATTACCAGGGAAGCGGACCTTCCGCGTCGAAATACCCGCCCGTGGGGCCGTCGGATCCCACCTGTGCCATACGCACAATGATCTCCGCACCCTGCTCAACCGTCTGCGTGCCCATGTGATGGTTGAGGTCCGTGGCCGTATAGCCGGGCTGCACCGCGTTGATCCGCATGCCGGGGAAAGCCTTGGCGTACTGCAAGGTGACCATGTTGACCGCGGCCTTCGAGGCCGGATAGGCGAATCCGGGAAAGGCGAAGGCGGATGTGCCCGGCTCACTGGCGTGAGTCAGCGAGGCCAGCCCGCTGCTGACATTGACCACCACCGGCGCGGCCGACCGTTGCAGCAGCGGCAGGAAGGCATGGGTCACCCGCACCAGGCCGAAGACATTGGTCTCAAACACCCGCCGCATCACATCGGCGGTCACCTCGGCGGCGCCGATCGCTTCGCCGTCCGGCCGCCATTCTTCGATACCGGCGTTGTTGACCAGCACATCCAGCCCGCCCCCGGCCTCGACGGTCTTCACCGCGGCGGCCACGGAGGCGTCGTCGGTGACATCGAGCGTGACCATCCGCGCCCCCAGCCGCTCGGCGGCCCGGCGGCCCCGTTCGGCGTCTCGGCTGCCGATGTACACGGTGTGGCCCGCGGCGACGAGACGACGGGCGGTCTCAAAGCCCAGACCCTTGTTGGCTCCGGTAATCAGTGTTGTGGTCATGGCTTGAGGTTCCATCCGAGTGCCGCGGTCGGCCAGTAGTCCCGTCTTCCTAGGACTGCTGGTACCAGGCACACCGGCCGAGGGACGGTGCACACTGTTGGGCATGGGGACGGGGGAGTTCGGCAGGGCGGTGCGCCGCTGGCGGGACCGGACCACGCCCGAGGCGGCCGGTTTGCCCGCCGGGCGGCACCGGCGCGCGGTCGGACTGCGCCGTGAGGAGCTCGCCTCGCTGGCCGGGATCTCCGTTGACTATGTCACCCGCCTTGAACAGGGCCGTGCCGCCAACCCCTCCGCACAGGTCATCGAGGCCCTGGCCAGAGCCCTGCGGCTGTCGCAGAGCGAGCGTGCCCACCTCTTCCGGCTGGCCGGACGGGTGCCGTCGGGCCCGGAGACGGTTCCCGCGTACATCACCCCCGGCGTCCAACGGATGCTGGACAGGCTGACCGGCACACCGGTGGCGGTTTTCGACGCCGCCTGGACCCTGCTCACCGTCAACCCGCCGTATGCCGCACTGAAGGGCGACCCCTCGGGCCGGCAGGGCAATCAACGCAACGGTGTATGGCGGCACTTCCTCGGTCCGCCCAGCCGGATCCGGCACACCCCCGAGTCGCTTGCCGCGTTCGAGAACGTCCTGGTCTCCGATCTGCGGACGGCGGTGGAGCGGTATCCGGCCGACCGGCGCCTGGGGCGGCTGGTGGCCGAACTGCGCGCCAACAGCGAACGATTCGTCCGGCTCTGGGATTCCGGAGCGCTTGGCCACCATGAGGTCACCCGGAAGACCTTTGACCATCCGCAGGTCGGTCCGCTGACCCTGGACTGCGATGTGCTGACCGTGGTGGGCAGTGATCTGCGCATCATGATCTACACGGCCGAACCCGGCACCGAGGACGCGGAGCGGCTCGCCCTCCTCACGGTACTGGGCACCCAGACGCTCATTGGATAGCCGTCCCCGTCGGCGGGCATTGGGGCCCGGCTGCTTTGCGACGGACTCAATTCCGCCTTCGTCCGCATGGGTTGGTCCTCGTGAGGCGCTGCACCGCAAGGTGGCGCACCCGCGCTCGGGTACGCGTGGGCGGAGCGGACCGGGGCGGCGTCACCGCTGTCCAGGCCCGCCCCTAACCGCTGCCGTCCGGCAGAGCCGTCGGCGCGGCAGGTGCCGGGTCCGTCCGGAACCCCGCTGCTGCCAGAATCGAGGCATGGATGAACCGGACATGGATCGCGGTTACTTGCTGGACAACCGGCAATCGGAAGCGGGGGTTCGATTCGACGCCCTGCGCGAGCTGTTCGATCCGGTGACCTTCCGGCATATCGACCAACTCGGCATCACCGCCGGGATGCGGTGCTGGGAGGTGGGCGCCGGTGGCCCGTCCGTACCCCTTGGGCTGGCCGAGCGTGTCGGCCCGACGGGAACGGTGATCGCCACCGACATCGATGTGTCCTGGACCCGGGACATCGCCCGTGCCGGGATCGAAGTCCTGCGCCACGATGTGGCCGCCGACCAACCGCCGGGCGAGGGGTTCGACCTGGTCCATGCACGGCTGGTTCTGGTGCATGTCGCCGACCGGGCCGAGGCGCTGCGCCGGATGGTCCGGGCGCTGCGGCCCGGCGGTTGGCTGCTCCTGGAGGACGCCGACCCGGGGTTGCAGCCGCTGCTGTGTCCGGACGAGTCGGGTCCGGAACAGCGGCTCGCCAACCGGCTTCGATCCGGCTTCCGCACTTTGATGGCGACCCGGGGGGTGGACCTCGCCTATGGCCGGACCCTGCCCAAACTGCTGCGTGCGGCCGGTCTGGCGGATGTGCGGGCCGATGCGTACTTCCCGATCACCTCGCCGGCCTGTGCCGTCCTGGAGGCCGCGACCGTACGGCAGATCCGCCACCGTCTGGTGGCGGCGGGGCTCGCCACGGACGAGGAGATCGACCGTCACCTGGCGAATGTCGCCACCGGTCAGCTCGACCTGGCCACCGCCCCGATGATCTCCGCCTGGGGGCGCCGTCCGTAGCCCTTTCCTGGGTGGGCGCCCGCCGTCAGTGACGCGCCACCGGCCCCAGGCGATCGCCGCCGGTCCGGGGGGTGGTGCGGGGCTCGCCAAACCGAAGTGCTTGTCTCCCGGAGCCGCTGAGGTGCGGAAACGTCTCGCCTCGTTGTTTACCGACACTTGCCCCGCGCGGGCGGTCAGCGCACCGTGAGCAGCACCTGGTCGAGGGGCGGCAGGTGAGCCGGCATCTCATCGGTGACCCAGGCGTACTCCAGGGCCGCCAGGGTGGCGCCCCTGTCGGTCCAGACCAGCAGTTCACCGACGTACTCGCCGGACTGATCGTGGACGTGGGCAGCGACGGGCACCAGCGCGGAGGGCATGGCCGCGTGCCGCACCGGTTCCCGGACTCGCAGATCGACGCTGACGGACCCCGGTGCCCAGAGGGCCACGACCTCCGTCCGGTCCAGCTGACCGCGCAGCGCGGAGGCGCCGGCGAAGTCGGCCGAGAGGATGTGCTCCAGCACGGTCCGCTCGGAGACGCTCAACGGACGGGGCTGTATGGGCAGGCAGGGCATGCACCGATCTTCCCCGAAGCAACTGCCCGCGCGGTGGCGGCTGGACCGCGGCCGGTGGCAAGCGGGCCGGTCGCATCTGCTGTGACGAAGATCGATAGATGGTCTCGCAACGCTCGGTAGCCGGTGGTCAGCAGTTTGCGCAGAAGGCCGGCTCGCCCACTGATCTGCTCTGCGGCTGGGGTCCGGCGAAACGGCACGGGGCAGGGTCGAGTCCTGACTACGGTCCGGCGGTGCCGGTGGGGTTTCCGGAGGGGCAGGTGACGGCCCAGGCCGCCTCGATCATCTGAAAGATCTCGCCCACCGCGGCCTCCGGATCGGCTGCGTCACGGGCCAGCGAATAGGCGTCGATCACGAACCTCGCGATCGCCCGGCAGGCCGTTGGGGTCCCTGGCAGGCCGGGATCGGCGGCGATGGCCGTTGCCAGCGACTCCGCGTGGCGCAGCCGCATCGATTCTTCGTACTCCCGCAGGGCGGGTGATGCGTCGATCATGTGCCAGATCGGGGCGGCGCTGTCCGCCGTGCAGTGTCGCACCAAGGCCTGGATCTCGCGGCGTAGCGCGGGGATGAGCGGCTCATGCGGCGCCCGCTCGGTGACCGCCCGCGTGAGGCGCTGCTCGAAGTCTTCGTCCTGTTCGAAGACCAGGGCCTCCTTCGAGGCGAAGTGGGAGAAGAGCGTGGTGACGGCCACGTCGGCCTCGGCGGCCACGTCACGGATGCCCACCGCGTCGTACCCGTGCTCCAGGAAGAGCCGCAGGGCGGCGTCAGCAATCTTCTGGCGGGTGGCGGCCTTCTTGCGCTCACGGCGTCCGGTCGGCTCGGTCATGCCCCGACGCTATCAGCGCGCAAATCGCTAACGGATTCAAAACCCTAACGGTTAGTGTTATGTTCGGTGCATGAAGAAGGTGAGCTTCGCCGAGTTCGGCGGTCCGGACGTTCTGCACCTCATGGATGCCGAGGAGCCCCATGCGGGCCCCGGCCGGATACGCATCGCCGTACGGGCGGCGGGCGTGAACCCCGTGGACTGGAGACTCCGTGAAGGCCAGGTCCTGGGGGCCCATCCGATCGAACTGCCTTCAGGAGTAGGGCTGGACGCCGCCGGCGTGGTGGACGAGATCGGCGAGGGCGTCGAAGGGGTAGCGGTCGGCGACCATGTGTTCGGCGAAGGCATGAGCACATATGCCGAGTTCGCCGTGCTGTCGGCCTGGGCCCTGATGCCCGAGGGCCTGACCTTCGAAGAGGCGGCCGGCTACCCCTCCGTGGTGGAGACCGCGCTGCGCATCATCCGTGAGGTCGGTGTGCGGCCCGGGCAGACGCTGCTGGTCAGCGGTGCCTCCGGGGGAGTCGGATCGGCAGTGCTGCAGATCGCCCGCGACCGCGGCATCACGACGATCGGGACCGCCGGGGCGGCGAACCAGGACTATCTGCGCAGCCTGGGCGCCCTTGCCACGACATACGGCGAGGGCTGGGTCGAGCGGGTGCGGCAGCTCGGCCATGTTGACACCGCCCTCGACCTGGCCGGCTCGGGCGTCATCCGCGAGCTCGTCGAACTGACCGGGGACCCGCGGAAGGTGGTCTCCATCGCCGATCTCGGTGCGCCGGAGCTCGGTGTCCGATTCTCCGGCGTGGCCGGGAGCGTGCCGGAAGCGCTCGCCGAAGCCGTCGGCCTCATCTCGCGGGGAAAGCTCCACATCCCGGTCGAGAAGTCGTACACGCTCGCCGAGGCAGCGGCGGCGCACATCGACAGCCAGGCCGGTCACACGCGCGGGCGGCGGGTCCTGGTTATCTGAAAAACCAGCTGTGGGTCGTTCTCGGCAGAAATTGAGGACGACGCCGGCCAGGATCCCGCGATCGGAAGGCGGTGGGCCAAAGTCGCAGCGGGGCCAACAGTCGATCGGAAGGGCCGGCTATCGGGCGACGTCACAATCCGCCGCTGTTCCGGCGACATCCAGGCATTGCATAAAGCTTCTGGGCTCCGTATAGTCATGCCATCGGCCAGGGAGGCATCGATGGCAATACACGCTGCAGTCGCCGGAGCGAGCGGATATGCGGGCGGGGAAGTGCTCCGTCTGCTGCTCGGCCACCCCGAGATCCGGATCGGTGCGCTGACCGGGAATTCCAGCGCCGGCCGGCCGCTGGGCGAGGTGCAGCCGCATCTGCCGGCGCTGGCCGGGCGGGAGCTGGTGGCCACCACGGCCGAGGCGCTGGCCGGGCATGACGTGGTGTTCCTGGCGCTGCCGCACGGCCGGTCCGCGGCGCTGGCCGCAAAGCTGGGGGAGCGGACGCTGGTGGTGGACTGCGGGGCCGACTTCCGGCTGCGGGATGCCGCCGCCTGGGAGCGGTTCTACGGCTCGCCGCACGCCGGCACCTGGCCGTATGGACTGCCCGAACTGCCCGGCGCACGCGAGCAGTTGCGCGGCGCCGGGAGGATCGCGGTGCCGGGCTGCTACCCGACCGCCGCCTCGCTGGCGCTCTACCCCGCGTACGCGGCCGGGCTTGCCGAACCGGAGGCGGTCATCGTGGCCGCGTCCGGCACCTCCGGAGCGGGCAAGGCCGCCAAACCGCATCTGCTGGGCAGCGAGGTCATGGGCTCGATGAGCCCGTACGGCGTCGGCGGAGTGCACCGCCACACCCCGGAGATGGCACAGAACCTGTCCGCCGTCGCGGGGGAGCCGGTCACCGTCTCCTTCACCCCCACCCTGGCCCCGATGCCCCGCGGCATCCTGGCCACCTGCAGCGCCAAGGCCCGGCCCGGGGTCACGGCCGCCGGGCTGCGGTCCGCCTATGAGAAGGCCTACCGCGACGAGCCCTTCACCGTTCTGCTGCCCGAGGGCCGCTGGCCCGCCACCGCCTCGGTGTACGGGTCCAACACCGCGCTGGTACAGGTCGTCCTGGACGAGGCGGCGCACCGCATCGTGGCGGTCTGCGCCATCGACAACCTGGCCAAGGGCACGGCCGGCGGCGCCGTACAGAGCATGAACATCGCCCTCGGCCTCCCGGAGACCCTGGGGCTGCCCACCGCCGGGATCGCGCCATGAGCCCGTACCGGGCACCCGCCGCACAGCTGCGCCGGGCGCTGGCCGCCCTGCTGGCCCGGGCGCTGCCCTGCGGCCGGGCGCCGGAGAGCGCCATATCCATGATCGACAGCCGCCCCACCGGCGGGACGGACAAGGAGAGGACACCGTGAGCGTTACCGCGGCAAAGGGATTCACCGCGGCGGGCATCGCCGCCGGGATCAAGGAGAGCGGCAGCCCCGACCTGGCCCTGGTGGTCAACCAGGGCCCCCGGCTGGCCGCGGCCGGTGTCTTCACCGCCAACCGGGTCAAGGCGGCGCCGGTGCTGTGGTCCCAACAGGTCCTCAAGGGCGGGCAGGTGGCCGCGGTGGTCCTCAACTCCGGTGGCGCCAACGCCTGTACCGGACCGCAGGGCTTCCAGGACACCCATGCCACCGCGGAGAAGGCGGCCCAGGTGCTGGGCGTCAGCGCCGCCGAGGTGGCCGTCGCCTCCACCGGACTGATCGGCGTCCGGCTGCCGATGGACCGGCTGCTGCCAGGCATCGAGAAGGCCGCCGCCCAACTCTCCGCGCACGGCGGGGAGAAGGCCGCCATCGCCATCAAGACCACCGACACGGTGCACAAGACCGCCGTCGCCCAGGGCGAGGGCTTCACCGTCGGAGGCATGGCCAAGGGTGCCGGAATGCTTGCCCCCGGCCTGGCCACCATGCTGGTGGTGCTCACCACCGACGCCGATGTGGACGCCGGCACCCTGGACGGGGCGCTGCGCGCCGCCACCCGTACCACCTTCGACCGGGTGGATTCCGACGGCTGTATGTCCACCAATGACACCGTGCTGCTGTTGGCCTCCGGCGCCTCCGGAGTCACACCCGCCCCGGATGCCTTCGCCGAGGCGGTGCGTACGGTCTGCGCCGACCTGGCCCGCCAGCTGATCGGCGACGCGGAGGGCGCCAGCAAGGACATCCGGATCGAGGTGACGGGCGCGGCCACCGAGGACGACGCGGTGGAGGTCGGCCGCTCCATCGCCCGTAACAATCTGCTCAAATGCGCCATTCACGGTGAGGACCCCAACTGGGGCCGGGTGCTCTCCGCCATCGGCACCACCTCGGCCGCCTTTGAACCGGACAAGCTCAATGTGGCCATCAACGGCGTCTGGGTCTGCAAGAACGGCTCGGTCGGCGAGGACCGCGACCTGGTCGATATGCGCTACCGGGAGGTCACGATCACCGCTGACCTCGCGGCGGGCAACGAGTCCGCGGTGATCTGGGCGAACGACCTCACGGCCGACTATGTCCACGAGAACAGCGCGTATTCGTCTTGAGGTGCCCGCCTCCGGATGCCCGCCTCCTGAGGTGCCCGCCCGGACCTGTCCGGGACGCGTCCCGCACCGCCTCCACAGGCCAGCACCGCCTGCCCGGCGGCTGACCCGAGACTCTCCCGAAAGTCGGTCATGACGGTCAAGAACTCACAGACGGTCAAACAGTCACCGGGGTGCACCCCCGCCCGTAAGCACACCGCCCTGCCCAAGGCCCGCACCCTGGTGGAGGCCCTGCCCTGGCTCACCCGCCACCACGGCAAGACCGTGGTGATCAAGTTCGGCGGCAACGCCATGGTGGACGAGGAGCTCAAGGCGGCCTTCGCCCAGGACGTGGTCTTCCTGCGGCACGCCGGACTGCACCCGGTGGTGGTGCACGGCGGCGGGCCGCAGATCAACACCCAACTGGACCGGCTGGGGCTGGAATCCGAGTTCAAGGCCGGGCTGCGGGTCACCTCGCCCGAGGCCATGGACGTGGTGCGGATGGTGCTGGCCGGGCAGGTGCAGCGGGAACTGGTCGGCCTGCTCAACCGGCACGGCCCGCTGGCCGTCGGCCTGACCGGCGAGGACGCTCACACCATGACGGCCGTCAAGCACTACGCCATGATCGCCGGCGAGCGGGTGGACATCGGACGGGTCGGCGAGATCACCGCGATCGACACCGGCGCCATCCGGGCACTGCTGGACGACGGCCGCATCCCGGTGATCTCCTCCATCGCCCGCAGCGCCGACGACGGGCATGTCTACAACGTCAACGCCGACACCGCCGCGGCCGCCCTGGCCGCCGCACTGGGCGCCGAGACGCTGATGGTGCTCACCGATGTGGAGGGCCTCTACGCGGACTGGCCGCACAGCGACGAGGTCATCAGCCGGCTCACCGCGAGCGAACTGGAGGCGCTGCTGCCGGAGTTGGCCAGCGGCATGGTGCCCAAGATGGAGGGCTGCCTGTACGCGGTGCGCAATGGCGTCGCCACCGCCCGGGTGATCGACGGGCGGGTACAGCACTCCATCCTGCTGGAGATCTTCACGGACGAAGGGATCGGGACCATGGTCGTCCCGGACGAGGGGGAGCGGTGACCAACGAGGACCTCACCCGGCGCTGGCGGGGTGCCCTGATGGACAACTACGGCACCCCGCGCATCCCGCTGGTGCGCGGCGAGGGCAGCACCGTCTGGGACGCGGACGGCCGGGCCTATCTCGACCTGGTCGGCGGCATCGCGGTCAATGCGCTGGGCCACGCCCACCCCGCCGTGGTCCGGGCGGTCGGCGACCAGATCGCCACCCTCGGCCATGTCTCCAACCTCTTCACCGCCGAACCCACCGTGACCCTCGCCGAGCGGTTGCTGGCACTGGCCGGCCGCCCCGGCCGCGTCTACTTCGGCAACTCCGGCGCGGAAGCCGTGGAGGCCGCGCTCAAGATCGGGCGGCGTACCGGCCGTACCCATATGGTCTCGGCCGCCGGCGGATTCCACGGCCGCACCATGGGCGCCCTGGCCCTCACCGGACAACCGGCCAAACAGCAGCCCTTCCTGCCCCTGCCCGGCGACGTCAGCCATGTCCCCTACGGCGACACCGAGGCGCTGCGCCGGACGGTCACCACCGACACCGCGCTGCTCATCCTGGAACCGGTGCAGGGCGAGAACGGCGTGGTGGTGCCCCCGCCCGGCTATCTTGCCGCCGCCCGCGAGATCACCCGGGCCACCGGCACCCTGCTGGTCATGGACGAGATCCAGACAGGTATCGGACGCACCGGGCACTGGTTCGAGCACCAGGCGCAGGGCGTCGAACCGGATGTGGTCACCCTCGCCAAGGGGCTGGGCGGCGGACTGCCCATCGGCGCCACCCTGGCCTTCGGCGACGCCGCCGACCTGCTGACTCCCGGTCAGCACGGCTCCACCTTCGGCGGCAACCCGGTCGCCTGCGCCGCCGCGCTGGCCGTTCTGGACACCCTGGCCGCCGATGGGCTGCTCGCTCATGTCCGGCGGATCGGCGCCCTGCTGAGTGACGGGATCGCGGCGCTGGGTCACCCGCTGGTGGACCAGGTCCGTGGCGCGGGTCTGCTGCTGGGTATTGTCCTTGCCGAGCCCCTCGCACCCACGGTGCAGCAGGCAGCACAGGAAGCCGGTCTCCTGGTGAACGCGGTCGCACCCGATGTGGTGCGGCTGGCCCCTCCGCTGATCATCACGGAAGATGAGGCGGTGACGTTCCTTCAGGCGCTCCCCGGTGTCCTTGACGCCGCCGCGGCCGGGGCAGGGGCGCACCCGGCCGAAGCGGCCGACGGGGTACGACGATGATCCGGAGACTGAGGAGACGATGACCGAGGCGCAGGAGACCGAGCCGCTGCACGGCGGGCAGGCCGTGCCGCAGACCCGCACCGCACGCCACCGACGGATCGTGGACATCCTCGGCCGGCACGCCGTCCGGTCGCAGAGCCAGCTGGCCCGGCTGCTCGCCGACGACGGCCTTTCGGTCACCCAGGCCACGCTCTCCCGCGACCTCGACGAACTGGGCGCCGTGAAGATCCGCAACACCGGGGGCGAGCTGATCTACGCGGTGCCCTCCGAGGGCGGCGACCGCACCCCGCGGGCCCCGCTCGGCGAGTCGGCGACCGAGGCCCGGATGGGCCGGCTCGCCGCCGAACTGCTGATCTCCGCCGAGGCCTCGGCCAACCTGGTGGTGCTGCGCACCCCGCCGGGCGCCGCCCAGTTCTTCGCCTCGGCCATCGACCAGGCCGGGGTGCACGAGATCATCGGCACCATCGCCGGGGACGACACGGTGCTGCTCATCAGCCGCGACCCCGCCGGCGGCCAGGCCCTGGCGGACCATCTGCTGCGGCTGGCCCAGAAAGAGCGCTGACCGGCGCCCCGCGTCCCGCCGGGGCGCGGGGCTGCATGGTGCCCGCGCCCGAGGCGAGGACATACCCGCCGCTCACTCCGGACGCGCATTGACGCCGCGCATGATGCGGCTCCGCCGCGTGGCGTGACCGGCCACCCACAAAACACACCGGATCCCGCCGCTTTCCCGCCAAGCTGCGCGGGACCGTATCACCGCACCCCCGGCGGTCTTCCGGGCCGGACGGCCGCCCCCTATGCTCCTGCGCCGAACATGACAAGTTACCGGCGGTAGGGGGCTGGGTCATGACAGGGCGTACGGCGCACAGCACACGCAGGGCCTTCCTCGGCGGCGCCACCGCCGCGGCCGCCACGGCCGCACTGGGCGCCACCGCGACCCGGGCCGCGGCCGAACCCCGGCACAGACGCGGCAGACCGGCCGGCGGACGGAGCGTCGCCGTGCTCGGCGGCGGCGTGGCCGGCCTGACGGCCGCTCATGAACTCGCCGAACGCGGCTTCGAGGTCACCGTCCATGAGCGCAAATCCGCCCTGGGCGGCAAGGCGCGCAGCATGGACGTGCCGGACAGCGCCCGCGGCGGCCGTAAACCGCTCCCCGGCGAGCATGGCTTCCGCTTCATCCCCGGCATCTACCAGAACCTGCCGGACACCCTGCGCCGCATCCCCTTCCCCGGCAACCCGGGCGGCTGCCACGACAATCTGGTGCCCTCCACCGAAGTGCTGATCGCCCGAATCGGCCGCGAGGACATCCGCGTCCCCTTCGGCATCGTCGGCACCCCGCCGCCCGTTCTCACCCCCGACGCCTTTCTGCGTGCCGTACGCGGACTGCTGGACAACTTCGCCGGCCTCCCCGCCCATGAGATCGCCTACTTCGCCGGGCGGCTGCTGGTCTGGTTCACCAGCTGCGACCGGCGGCGGACCGAGCAGTGGGAGCGGGTGCCCTGGTTCGATTTCACCCGGGCCGGCCGGATGTCACCGGACTACCGGCGGCTGCTCGCCATCGGCATCACCCGCAACATCATCGCCACCAAGGCCGAGGTGGCCAGCACCAAGACGGTCGGCACCTGTGCCGAGGCCTTCCTGTTCAACCTGCTGGGCCGGGGCGCCGACGGGCAGCCCGACCGGGTGCTCAACGCCCCCACCAACGAAGCCTGGATCGACCCCTGGGTGAGCCATCTGCGCTCCCTGGGTGTGCGGTTCCAGCTGGGGCACGAGGTGCGCGACCTCACTCTGGACGGCGGCCGGATCACCGAAGCGGTGATCCAGGACGCCGGCGGCGCCCGGCACTCGGTGACCGCCGACTACTTTGTCTCCGCCATGCCGGTGGAACACGCCCGTACCACCTGGAACGAACAGGTCCGCGCAGCCGATCCGCAACTGGCCCGCTGCGACCGGCTGCAGACGGACTGGATGACCGGCGTGCAGTTCTACCTCACCCAGCCCACGCCCATCGTGCACGGGCATGTCAACCACATCGACTCGCCCTGGTCCCTCACCGCCGTGAGCCAGGCGCAGTTCTGGGCCGGGCGCGACTTCCGGGCCGACTACGGCGACGGCACGGTCGCGGACTGCCTCTCGGTGGACGTATCGGAGTGGAACAAGCCCGGCATCCTCTACGGCAGGACGGCCAAGCAGTGCACCCGCGAGGAGGTCATCCGGGAGGTCTGGGCGCAGATGAAGGCCGGACTCAATGACACCGGCCGCACCGTGCTCAGCGACTCCGCCCTGCACTCCTGGTTCCTGGACCCCGCCGTGGAACTCGGCGGCCCCCGTCCGGCCAACGACGAACAGCTGCTGATCCACCCCACCGGCACCTGGTACGACCGTCCCCCGGCCCGCACCGCGATCCCCAACCTCTTCCTGGCCGGGGACTATGTGGCCACTGACATCGATCTGGCCACCATGGAGGGCGCCAACGCCGCGGCACGCAGCGCGGTCAACGCCCTGCTGGACGAGTCCGGCTCGGACGCCGAGCGCTGCACCGTCACCCCGCTCTACCGCGCTCCGGAACTCGAAGGACTCAAGCGTCAGGACGAGATCCGCTTCTCGCTGGGGCTGGGCAACGCCTTCGACCTGGGCTGAGACCCCCGACGCCGATACGCCGAGGGGCCCTGCCTCGTCATACGAAGCAGGGCCCCTCGGCCTGTACCGTCGGGACGGCGGGATTTGAACCCACGACCCCTTGACCCCCAGTCAAGTGCGCTACCAAGCTGCGCCACGTCCCGGTTGCCCGTTCCCTCCGGGTTTTTGTTCCCGTCGGGGCGTGCAAGAAGAAAATACCCTGTTCGGGGGCGTGATCCAAAATCGGGGGCCGCGCCCATGATCACTTGCGGTGTTCGAAGGTGTCCTTGGGGATGCCGGCGCGGCCGCCGTCCGGCAGTCGTGGAGGGGCCTGGCCGGAATCGCCGCCGCCCGGTCGCCCGGGCCGCCGCATCGCGGACCGCCTGCCCGCTGCCGGCCGGGCAATGATTCACCCGCCCGAGCCATTGACGAACCATACGGACTGCCGCATACTTATACCCATCACCGCATCGCATTGCGCACCGTAAGGAGAACCCCGTGACCGAGCGCGTCGTACTCGCCTACTCGGGCGGCCTGGACACCTCCGTCGCCATCGGCTGGATCGCCGAGGAGACGGGCGCCGAGGTCATCGCCGTCGCCGTGGACGTCGGCCAGGGCGGCGAGGACCTGGACGTCATCCGCAAGCGCGCGCTCGCCTGCGGTGCGGTCGAGGCGGAGGTGGCGGACGCCAAGGACGAGTTCGCCGAGGAGTACTGCCTCCCCGCGATCAAGGCCAACGCCCTGTACATGGACCGCTATCCGCTGGTCTCCGCTCTCTCCCGGCCCACCATCGTCAAGCACCTGGTGGCCGCGGCCAAGAAGCACGGCGCCACCACCGTCGCCCACGGCTGCACCGGCAAGGGCAATGACCAGGTGCGGTTCGAGGCGGGCATCTCCTCGCTCGCCCCGGAGCTGAAGTGCATCGCCCCGGTCCGGGACTACGCCATGACCCGGGACAAGGCCATCGCCTTCTGCGAGACCAAGGGCCTGCCCATCGCCACCACCAAGAAGTCCCCGTACTCCATCGACCAGAACGTCTTCGGCCGTGCCGTGGAGACCGGCTTCCTGGAGGACATCTGGAACGCCCCGATCGAGGACGTCTACGACTACACCGCCAACCCGGCCACCCCCCGGGAGGCCGACGAGGTGGTCATCACCTTCGAGCAGGGCGTCCCGGTGGCCATCGACGGCCGGCCGGTCAGCGTGCTCCAGGCGATCCAGCAGCTCAACGACCGGGCCGGCGCCCAGGGCGTGGGCCGGATCGACATGGTCGAGGACCGGCTGGTGGGCATCAAGTCCCGGGAGATCTACGAGGCGCCGGGCGCCATCGCGCTGATCACCGCACACCAGGAGCTGGAGAACGTCACCGTCGAGCGCGAACTGGCCCGCTACAAGCGGCAGGTGGAGCAGCGCTGGAGCGAGCTGGTCTACGACGGCCTGTGGTTCTCCCCGCTGAAGCGGGCGCTGGACGGCTTTATCGCCGAGGCAAACCAGCATGTCTCCGGTGACATCCGGATGACCCTGCACGGCGGCCGGGCGGTGGTCACCGGGCGGAAGTCGGCCCAGTCGCTGTACGACTTCAACCTCGCCACCTATGACACCGGCGACACCTTCGACCAGTCGATGTCCAAGGGCTTTATCGAGATCTTCGGGCTGTCGAGCAAGATCGCGGCCAAGCGGGATCTGGTATGAGCGAGCAGCAGGACGTCCGGCAGGACGTACGGCTGTGGGGCGGCCGGTTCGCGGACGGACCGGCCGAGGCCCTGGCCAGGCTCTCCGCCTCGGTGCACTTCGACTGGCGGCTGGCGCCCTATGACATTGCCGGGTCCCGCGCCCATGCCCGGGTGCTGCACAAGGCGGGTCTGCTGACGGATGACGAGCTCAGGCGGATGATCGAGGGCCTGGGGCTGCTGGAGGCCGATGTCGCGGCCGGCACCTTCACCGGCACCATCGCCGACGAGGATGTGCACACCGCGCTGGAGCGCGGGCTGCTGGAGCGGCTGGGCCCGGAGCTGGGCGGCAAGCTGCGCGCCGGGCGGTCCCGCAACGACCAGGTGGCCACCCTGTTCCGGATGTATCTGCGGGACCACGCCCGGATCATCGGCGGCCTGCTGGCCGACCTCCAGCAGGCGCTGGTGGGGCTGGCCGAGGCGCACGCGGATGTGGCCATGCCGGGGCGTACGCATCTGCAGCATGCCCAGCCGGTGCTCTTCGCCCACCATGTGCTGGCCCATGTGCAGGCGCTCTCCCGGAACGCGGAGCGGCTGCGGCAGTGGGACGAGCGTACGGCCGTCTCCCCGTACGGCTCGGGTGCGCTGGCCGGGTCCTCGCTGGGGCTGGACCCCGAGGCGGTCGCCGCCGACCTGGGCTTTGAGCGCGGCTCGGCGGGCAACTCCATCGACGGCACCGCGGCGCGGGACTTCGTGGCCGAGTTCGCCTTCATCACCGCCATGATCGGCGTCGATCTGTCCAGGATCGCCGAGGAGGTGATCATCTGGAACACCAAGGAGTTCTCCTTTGTGACCCTGCATGACGCCTTCTCCACCGGCTCCTCGATCATGCCGCAGAAGAAGAACCCGGACATCGCCGAGCTGGCGCGTGGCAAGTCCGGCCGCCTGATCGGCAACCTGACCGGGCTGCTGGCCACCCTCAAGGCGCTGCCGCTGGCCTACAACCGCGATCTGCAGGAGGACAAGGAGCCGGTCTTCGACTCCTGTGACCAGCTGGAGGTCCTGCTGCCCGCCTTCACCGGGATGATGGCCACGCTCACCGTCAACCGGGAGCGGATGGAGGAGCTGGCGCCCGCGGGGTTCTCGCTGGCCACCGATGTGGCCGAATGGCTGGTGCGGCGCGGAGTGCCGTTCCGGGTGGCGCATGAGGTCGCGGGGGAGTGCGTCAAGGAGTGCGAGCGGCAGGGCATCGAGCTGGACCAGCTCAGTGACGCGCAGTTCGCCGCCATCTCCCCGCATCTGACGCCTGAGGTCCGTACGGTCCTCGATGTGCGCGGGGCGCTGGCCGCCCGCAGCGGACGCGGCGGCACCGCGCCGTCCGCGGTGGCCGTACAGCTCGGCGAGGTCAAGGCGGACCTTGTCCGGCAGCGGGAGTGGGCCGAGGCCAAGCGCTAGACACGCTCCGGGAGCCGCGCGAACAGCCACCGGCGGCCCACACGGCTGAGACAAACGCAACCCGAGTGAGACGACAATGTCTCACTGGGGTTATCGTTGTCTCATGAGCATCGACCGTGACCAGGTACTCAGAGCAGCCGCGGCGTTGCTGACCCGCAAGGCGACCGCCTCCATGGACGAGATCGCCAGAGCGGCCGGCATCGGCCGCGCCACCCTGCACCGGCACTTCGCCGGGCGGGACGCGCTGGTGCGGGCCCTGGAGGAGCTGGGCATCGCCGAATTCGAGCGCGCCCTGGACCGGGCGCATCCCGAGGAGGGGGACGCCGCCGAGGCGGTACGGCGGCTGATCGCCGCCTCCGAGCCGGTGGCCGGCATCCTGGCCTTCCTGTTCACCGAGAACCAGCTCTACGAGGACGGCGTCAACGAGGGCTGGAACCGGCTGGACGCCCGGGTGCAGGCCCTGTTCCGCCGCGGACAGGAAGAGGGAACGTTCCGCCTGGACCTCTCGGCGGCCTGGCTCACCGAGGCGCTCTACGGGCTGATCGGCACCGGCGCCTGGGCGGTGCACGACGGGCGGGTGGCCGCCAAGGACCGTACCCGGATGGTCTCCGAGCTGCTGCTCGGCGGCGCCCGGCGGAGGATGGAGCGATGAGCAGCGAGATCATCATGCCGTCCGCCGAGACCCCCGGAGCGTCCGAGGCACCCCGGCCCGGCCGCTGGCTGGCGCTGTCGGTGCTGGTGCTGGCCGTGCTGCTGATCGCGGTGGACGCCACCGTGCTGGGCCTGGCCACCCCGTACCTCAGCGAGGACCTGCGCCCTTCCGGCACCCAGCTGCTGTGGATCGGCGATGTCTACTCCTTTGTCATCGCCGGACTGCTGGTGTCCATGGGCAGTCTCGGCGACCGCATCGGCCGCAAGAAGCTGCTGCTGAGCGGGGCGGTGGCCTTCGGTGCCGTGTCGGTGCTCAACGCCTATGCCACCAGCCCGGAGATGATGATCGCCGCCCGGGCGCTGCTGGGTGTGGCGGGGGCGACGCTGATGCCCTCCACCCTGGCGCTGATCCGCAATATCTTCCACGACCCCAGGGAACGCAGCCTGGCCATCGGCATCTGGGGCGCCATGGCCTCGGCGGGCGCCGCGGTGGGGCCGGTGGTGGGCGGCTTCCTGCTGGAGAACTTCTGGTGGGGCTCGGTCTTCCTGATCAACCTGCCGGTGATGGCGGTGCTGGTCCTGGTCGGCGCCCGGCTGCTGCCGGAATCACGCGACCCGGCACCGGGGCCCTGGGACCTGCCGAGCGTGCTGCTGTCGATGACCGGCATCGTGGCGCTGGTCTATGCGATCAAGGAGGGCGCGACCCTGGGGCTCACCCCGGCGGCCGGGGCGGCGGCGGTGCTGGGTGTACTGGCGCTGGTGTGGTTCGTACGGCGCCAGCTCACCCTGGACGCCCCGCTGCTCAATATGCGGCTCTTCCACAACCGGGGCTTCTCCGCCGCGGTGCTGGCGGACCTGCTGACCGTACTGGGCCTGTCCGGCACCGTCTTCTTCCTGTCCCAGTTCCTCCAGCTGGTGCAGAACCGGGACCCCCTGGAGGCCGGACTGGCCGAACTTCCGGCCGCCATCGGCGCGGTGGCCACCGGTCTGCTGGCCGGTCAGGCGGCGCGGCGCTGGTCAGTACGGTCGGTGGTGGCCGGCGGGCTGGCGGCCATCGGGGTGGCCCTGGCGGTGCTGGCCGGACTGAGCACCACCACCGGCTACCCGCTGCTCGGCGCCGGGCTGCTGGTGATCGGTGCCGGGGCGGGACTGTCCTTCACGGTCACCGCCGATGTGATCCTCTCCAGCGTGCCCAAGGAGCAGGCGGGTTCGGCCTCGGCGGTCTCCGAGACGGCCTATGAACTGGGGGCGGCACTGGGCATCGCCCTGCTGGGCTCCATTGTGACCGGGGTGTACCGGGGCTTTCCCGTCCCGGCGGGCGTTCCGGCCGGGGCGGCGGGGGAGGCCCATGAGTCGCTGGGCGGGGCGGTGAAGGCGGCCGTGGCGCTGCCCGCCGACCAGGGAACGGTGCTGCTCACCGAGGCGCAGCGGGCCTTTGTGGAGGGGCTGCGGCTGGCCTCCGCGGTGGCCGCGGTGGTGCTGCTGGTGACGGCGGTGGCCGCCTGGTTCCTGCTGCGCGGGCAGCGGCTGGAGGAGGGGGCCGGAGGCGGTCACTGAGCGCGATGGCGCTCGTTTGATGCGCAGATGGGGCGGGGGCGGCAAGCCCCGGCCCCTGTGACATTTGCCGAGGGCGTCTTCCCTTGACGTGTTTCTTACACACCGGCGAATATCGCGGTTACCGTTCGGTATTGCCGAACAAGGTTCGGACGAGAGTCCGGTGCACAAAGGAACCCCCCATGAAACTGCGCACCAGAGTCAGGCTCCTGCTCGCCACCGCGGCCACCGCGGCACTGACCCTCACCGGCTTCACGGCTCCTGCCTCCGCCTCGGTCCTCGACATTCCGCCCAAGGGCGCCAACGACTGGTCCTGCAAGCCGGATTCGGCGCACCCCCGGCCGGTGGTGCTGGTCAATGGAACGTTCAAGCTGATGGCCGAGAACTGGGCCGCGCTCTCCCCCAAGCTCAAGGCGGCCGGCTACTGCGTCTTCGCCTTCAACTACGGGAAGCTGGAGACCGCACCGGTCCCGCAGTCGGCCGCCGAGCTCAAGGACTTCGTCGAGGCGGTGCGCGGTGCCACCGGGGCGGCCAAGGTGGACATCGTCGGCCACAGCCAGGGCGGCATGATGCCGCGCTACTACGTGAAGTTCCTGGGCGGCGCGGACAAGGTCGGGGACCTGGTGGGCATCGTGCCGTCCAACCACGGCACCACCAACCCCCTGGCGATACCCACCGGTTACACCTTCTGCCCGGCCTGCCTGGACCAGCGCGCCGGATCCGACCTGCTGAAGAAGCTCAACCAGGGCGATGAGACGCCGGCCGGACCGGATTACACCGTCATCACCACCCGCCACGACGAGGTGGTGACCCCCTACACCAGCGCCCTGCTGAGCGGGCCCGCCGAGCACCTCACCAATGTGGTGCTCCAGGACAAGTGCCCGCTGGATCCCTTTATGCACGACCAGGCGACCAAGGATCCGGTGGTGGCCCAATGGGTGCTCAACGCGCTGTCCCGCAAGGGCCCGGCCGACCCCGGCTTCCAGCCGAGGTGCCTGGGCTGAGCCCGGGCAACGCCCGTCCGTTCCAGGGCCGTTGGTCCCCGGAGCGGACGGGCCCTTCTCAAGCCGCCGTGGCCGCGCGGGCCTTGGTGGCGTACACGTCCACATACTCCTGCCCCGACAGCCGCATGACCTCGCTCATCACCTCGTCGGTGACGGCCCGCAGCACATAGCGGTCGCGGTCCATGCCCTCATAGCGGGAGAAGTCCAGCGGGGCGCCGAACCGCACCGTCACCGGGCTGATCCGCGGCATCCCCTTGCCGCCCGGCTGCACCTTGTCGGTGCCGATCATCCCGAACGGCACCACCGGGGCGCCGGTCATCAGCGCCAGCCGGGCCACCCCGGTACGGCCGCGGTAGAGCCGGCCGTCGGGGGAGCGGGTGCCCTCCGGGTAGATGGCGAAGACCTTGCCCTCCTCCAGCACCCGGCGGCCCGTCATCAGCGCCGCCACCCCGCCGTGCCCGCCGTCGCGGTCCACCGGGATCATCCCGGAGGAGCCGAAGAACCAGGCCATCAGGCGCCCCTTGAGCCCCTTGCCGGTGACGTACTCGTCCTTGCCGATGAAGAACACCTGCCGCTTGAGCACCAGGGCGGTGAACAGCGAGTCGATAAAGGTGACATGGTTCCCGGCCAGGATCACCGGTCCCGACTCGGGAATGTGCTCGGTGCCCTCCACCGTCGGGCGGTAGAGGACGCGCATAAGCAGTCCGAGGAACGCCTTGAGCATGATGCGGGACAACGGGTCCTCCGGTCGGGACGGGCATGGCTCGGGTTGGGACACAACGGCGCGCAGGCCTGCGCAGACCAGGACCATACTCGCGGGTAGAGCCGTTGTGCACACCGGGTTGACCGACCCCATACACACGGTTGACGTGAGTTATCCCTCCGTTTCGATCACGGCCTTCAGCCCGCCGGCCCCGCCTGCCTACGATCGGCGGCGTCCGACAGCTGCCGGGTGCCGTCCCGGCGCGGCGAACGAAGGAGCGTATATGCAGCAGGAGCAGCGGCCGGGCAGGCGTACGGTGCTGGGGGCCGCGGCGGCCCTGGGCGCGGGATCGGTCGTCCTCGGCGGTGCCGGGACCTCCGCGGCCGCGCCGACGGGCACCGGACGCGAGCACGGGCACGGCCGGGGCGGTTACCGGGACCTTCCGGTGCCGACCGTGATCGGGCACCGCGGCGCCAGCGGTTACCGGCCCGAACACACCCTCGGCTCCTATCAGTTCGCCCTGGACAACGGCGCGGATGTGATCGAGCAGGACCTGGTCCCCACCAAGGACGGCCATCTGGTCTGCCGGCACGAGAACGACATCAGCCAGACCACGGACGTGGCGGCGCACCCGGAGTTCGCGCACCGCAGGACCACCAAGACCGTGGACGGCACCGCCGTCACCGGCTGGTTCACCGAGGACTTCACCCTCGCCGAGCTCAAGACGCTGCGCGCCAAGGAGCGGCTGCCCCAGGTCCGCCAGCGCAACACCCTCTACGACGGCCGCTGGACCATACCCACCTTCGAAGAGGTCCTCAACTGGGCCGAGGAGCAGGGGCGCAAGCGCGGCCGCCGCATCTGGCTGCACTCCGAGACCAAGCACCCCACCTACTTCCGCGCCCTCGGCCTGGGGCTGGAGGAACGTCTCGCCAAGCTGCTGCGCCGCTACGGCCGGCACCACGCCGACTCCCCGCAGTTCCTGGAGTCCTTCGAGCCCGGCAGCCTGCAGCGGCTGGGCCGGCTGGGCGTCAAGGCCCCCAAGATCTTCCTGATCGACGAACTGACCACCAAGCCCTATGACTTCGTGGTGGCCAAGGACCCGCGCACGGTGGCCGACCTGATCACCCCCGCCGGGCTCAAGTGGATCGCCGGCTTCGCCCAGGGCATCGGCCCCACCGTCCAGCTGATCATCCCCCGGGACGCCCAGGGCAAGCTCACCAAGCCCACCACGCTCGTCCGTGACGCGCACGCCGCCGGGCTCGTCCTGCACCCGTACACCATGCGCAACGAAAACACCTTCCTGCCCGCCGACTTCCGGCGCGGCGGCGACCCCAACGCCTACGGTGACGCCTTTGGCGCCTTCAAGGCGTACTACGCCACCGGCATCGACGGCATCTTCTCCGACAACTGTGACACTGCGGTACTGGCGAGGGAGGACTTCCTCAAGGGACGCAAGGGGTAACCGTCGCCCCGGGACCGACACGGAAGGGTGAGGACCGGCCGGGTCGGCAACCGGCGGGGCGCAGCGCCACGTCCCGCCGGGCATGACACCGAACGAGCTCCTCACCTCGCTGCGCCCGCTGCTGGCCGCCGAGTGCGCGGCCGAGGCGCCGGCGGCGGGTGTTGACGCCGCCGACCTCGAACAGGCCGTCTGGGTCCGCCTGTTGAGCGACCGCCAGAGCGGCGGCTGCGCCGGCACACGGCACCGTACCGAGTCCGTACTGCGGTTACGCGCCGCGGTACGGGCCGAGGCCCGCGCCGAACGCCGCCGCGCCCGGCGGGAGGTGCCCTACGACCCGACCTCCGCCGAACCCTCCGACGGCCAGGACCTGGGGGTGGAGTACGCGGTGCTGGCCGCCGAGGCCGGCCGCGAACTGCGCGCCGCGGTGCGCCGGCTGCCCGGCCGCTGCCCCCGCCTGCTGAGCGCCCTGCTGTCGGCCACCGACCCCACCTACCGGGAAATCGCAGGCGAGTTGGGAATCTCACAAGGATCTTTGGGGCCGGTCCGTTCCCGTTGCCTGGGATGCCTGCGCAGAATGCTCACGGCGGCGATTGCGGCTCCTGGCCCCGGGGGAAAGGAGCGTTAGACAACCGGCGCCACGGAGGCGGCGTACACCGCGGCGGCTCCTGTCCGACGGACCAGGCCGGGCCAACCAGGGAGGCATACGCACATGGGCATGAGCGTGACCATCGCGGCGGCGGACGAGGACGACGCCGAGGAGATCCTCAAACTCCAGTACCTGTGCTACCAGAGCGAGGCCGAGCTCTACGGCGACTACTCCCTGGAGCCGCTGACCCAGTCGCTCGCCGCGCTCCGCGCCGAACTGGGCGCCGGGCGGGTCCTGGCGGCCCGGCTGGGCACCGAGGTCGTCGGCTCGGTGCGGGGCGCGGTCGACTCCGAGGGCACCGCCGTCATCACCGGACTGATCGTCCACCCGCGGCTGCGGCGGCACGGTCTGGGCGGCCGGCTGCTGGACGCCATCGAGGAGCAGCTGGCGGCCGAGTCCGCGGTGCGCTACCGGCTGGCCGTCGGGCGGCGCAGCGAGATCAGCCTGCGGCTGTGCCGTGAGCGGGGCTACATCCCCACCGGGGGCACCGAGCGGGTGAGCCGGGCGCTGACCCTGGTGACCCTGGAGAAGCCGGTGGCCGAGGTGCCGGCGCTGGCGGCCAGCCGCTGAGCCGTGTCCGTCAGCGCCCGGTGGTGCCCTCGGCGCGGCGCAGCCAAAGCATCGCCGTCACCGGCAGGATCACCGGGATGAACAGATAGCCCATGCCGTAGTCCGACCAGACCGTGGCGTCCGGGAAGGCCGACTTGTCGGCCAGCGTCCAGGTGCCCACGGTGAGCACTCCGGCCAGCTCCGCCGCGCAGCACACCAGTGCCGCCCGGCGGGCCCTGGGGCCGCCGCGGACCAGGGAGTAGGTGATGAAGGCGTACACCACCGCCGCGGCGGCCGACAACAGATAGGCCAGCGGGGCCTTGCCGAAGTCCAGCAGCATCTGCACGACCGCGCGGGACGCCGCCGCGACCGTGAACACCCCGTAGAGCCACACCAGCAGCCGGCCCGGGCCCTGCCCGAGGTCGAAACCGGGCTTCTCGCCGGTGCCGTTCGCTTCCGTGGACTGGGCCATCCTCAGCCTCCCCAGATGTCGTAGAGCCGTACTTCGAGCACGGCCAGCACCACCGCGCCCGCTGACACCGTGGCCGAACCCCAGCGGGTGCGCTCGGCCAGGGACATAAAACCGGCGGCCGGAACCGAGGCCGCCGCGCCCAGCAGATAGGCCACGAAGATCGCCGTGCCCTGGGCCGGTTTGTCGCCGCCCGCCAGGCGCACCACGCCTATGACCAGCTGGGCGAGGGCGAGCACGGTGACCACGGCCATGCCGATGAAGTGCCAGTCCTTGGTGGACTGGTCCCGGGAGAAGGCGAATCCGCACCAGGCGGCCAGCGCCAGGGCGGCCAGGCCGAGCGCGAGGGTCAGCGCGTCGATCACCGTGGCCCCCGGGCGGCACCGGTGTGCGGGAGGGGCGTAAGAGGCATGTGACGACTTTACGGGGCCGGGCGGGCCGCACCGCACGCGACCCTGGCCGCGGCGGCCGGGCGCCCTCGCCGGGCGATACGTTTCCTCGGCCGGTCCGGCATCCCTGCGTCCATCCAATGATCGAAGGTGTCCGCTATTCGGACAGGCGTGGCTGATTCGCGAGGGCTTCTGTTTTACTGGCCCGCATGACCACGACGAGCAGCCGCACCCTTGCGACCGAGGCGATGATGACGCCCGGTGCTCGTTGCATGTGTCGAATGTGTGACCGCTGAGGGCCCCTGTTCCGAGCCTCGCGCCCCGAAGCGAGACCCGTAGCGCCGGTCAAGTCCCCTTGCAGACCGGCCGCTCCGCCCCGCGTCACCGACTCCCCGAGCCGCGCTCCAGCGCCCGGGGGCAGTCTCTGCCGCGTTCCGCAATCAATTGCCCGTGCCCGGCGCCCCACTGCCGCGCACTCGACAGTGACGGAAACCCTGTGATCACCACTTCGGGCCTGACAAAGGTCTACCGCTCAGGCGGCCGCGAGGTCACCGCCCTCGACGGCGTCGATCTGCATGTGCGGGAAGGGGAGGTGTATGGCGTCCTCGGGCAGAGCGGCGCCGGAAAATCGACCCTGATCCGCTGCGTCAACCTCCTTGAGCGCCCCACCGCCGGCACGGTCACCGTGGCCGGCCAGGACCTCACCGCCCTCGCCGGGCGGGGCCGGCGCGCCAGTGGCGCGCTGCGCCAGGCGCGCAGCCGCATCGGCATGGTCTTCCAGCACTTCAACCTGCTGTCCTCGCGCACCGTGCAGGCCAATGTCGAACTGCCGCTGGAAATCCTCGGCCTGGACCGCCGCGAGCGCGGCCGCAAGGCCCTGGAACTGCTGGACCTGGTCGGCCTCGCCGACAAGGCCAAGTCCTACCCCGCCCAGCTCTCCGGCGGCCAGAAGCAGCGCGTCGGCATCGCCCGCGCCCTGGCCGGCGACCCCAAGGTGCTGCTCTCCGACGAGTCCACTTCCGCGCTCGACCCGGAGACCACCCGCTCCATCCTGGGGCTGCTGCGCGACCTCAACCGGCAGCTCGGCCTGACCGTCCTGCTCATCACCCATGAAATGGACGTGGTCAAGACGATCTGCGACTCCGCGGCCCTGATGAAGGGCGGCCGTATCACCGAGTCCGGCACCGTCGCCGAACTGCTCGCCACCCCCGGCTCCGAACTGGCCCGCGAGCTCTTCCCGGTCGGCGGCGAACCCTCCGGCCCGGACCGCACCGTCGTGGACGTCACCTTCCATGGCGAGGCGGCCACCCAGCCGGTCATCTCCCAGCTGTCCCGTACCTACAACATCGACATCTCGATCCTGGGCGCCGCGATGGACACCGTCGCCGGCAAGCAGGTCGGCCGGATGCGCATCGAACTACCCGGCCGCTTCGAGGAGAACGTCGTCCCCATCGGCTTCCTGCGCGAGCAGGGACTCCAGGTCGATGTGGCCGGTGCCGCGGCCGGGACGGACGTGGCCGACGCCGCCGAGGCCCTGATCCAGGAAGGTGCCAAGTGACCTGGTCCCAGATGCAGCCCCTGCTGCACGACGCCTGTCTGGACACCCTCTTCATGGTGTGGTGGTCCACCGTCTACACGGTGCTCGGCGGTCTGCCGCTGGGCATCCTGCTCTACCTCACCGAGCGCGGCGGACTGCTTCCCAATGTCGTCGTCAACAAGGCCGTCGGCGCCGTGGTCAACATCGCCCGCTCGGTGCCCTTCATCATCCTGATCGTCTGGCTGATCCCCTTCACCCGGCTGGTGATCAACACCTCCATCGGCCCCAGCGCGGCCGTGGTGGCCCTCACCATCGGCGCCATCCCCTTCTTCGCCCGGCTGGTGGAGACCTCGCTGCGCGAGGTGGACCACGGCCTGATCGAAGCCGTACAGGCCATGGGCGGCGGCACCTGGACCGTCATCTTCAAGGTGCTGCTCCCGCAGGCCCTGGCCTCCCTGGTGGCGGGCCTGACCACCACCGTGATCGCCCTCATCGGCTACTCCGCCATGGCCGGCGCGGTCGGCGGCGGCGGACTGGGCCAGGTGGCCATCAACTACGGCTACCAGCGCCAGGAACACGGCCTGATGAACATCACCATCGTGCTGCTGGTCGTCATTGTGACGGTCGTTCAGCTCGCCGGTGACCTGTCGGTACGGCGCCTGGCCCGGCGCACCGGACGGCAGCCGGCACCCGTGGGCGTACGCCGCCTGTGGAGCGCCAACCGCACGCCGGGCCCGCGGAAGACCGAGGTCACCGAGGTCGCCCCCGAGACCACCTGACCCCGGCGGGCACCCCGCCCGCCCACTCACACGAGCCCGGACCCTTTGCCGGGCGCACCACTCGTGAAACGGAAAGAGGCACTCTTCGTGCGTACCACCATCAAGATCAGCGCCACCCTGGCCGCGGCCGCCGCCCTCACCCTGGGCCTGAGCGCCTGCAGCGCTCCTTCCGACTCCTCCTCCGCCGGCCGCTCGGAGAAGCACGGCAAGGACGCCGACCCCAACGCCACCCTGGTCATCGCCGCCAGCCCCACCCCGCACGGCGACATCCTCAACTTCGTCCGCGACCACCTGGCGGCCAAGGCCGGCCTCAAGCTCCAGGTCAAGGAGCTCAACGACTACAACCTGCCCAACACCGCCACCCAGAGCGGCGATGTGGACGGCAACTTCTTCCAGCACAAGCCGTACCTCGACGACTTCAACAAGAAGAACAAGACCGACATCGTGCCGGTGGTCAACGTCGAGATCGAGCCGCTGGGCCTGTACAGCAAGAAGGTCAGGAAGACCACCGAGCTCGGCGACGGCGCCACCATCGCCGTCCCCAACGACGCCACCAACGAGGGCCGCGCCCTGAAGCTGCTGGCCGACAACGGCGTCATCAAGCTCAAGGACGGTGTGGGCAGCAACGCCACCCTGTCCGACATCCAGGACAACAAGGGCATCAAGTTCACCGAGCTGGAGGCCTCCCAGATCCCGGCCCGCCTGGCCGACGTGGACGCCGCCGTCATCAACGGCAACTTCGCCATCGGCGCCAAGCTCAACCCGGCCAAGGACTCGATCGCCCTGGAGAAGGCCGAGAACAACCCCTACGCCAACTTCCTGGCCGTCAAGCGCGGCAATGAGTCCGACCCGCGCATCGTGAAGCTCGCCAAGCTCCTCAACTCCGACGAGGTCAAGAAGTTCATCGAGGACAAGTTCAACGGCGCCGTCCTCCCCGCCTTCGGCCCCGTCAAGAACTGAACCCCGCCCCGGCGTTGCCCCGGCACCCGGCCCCGAACCCGCGGCCGGGTCCGCCGGTCCGCCCCGGGAGGCGAAAACAACAGGCCACAGGGCGTCCCGGACCGGCGCCGGACGGCAAACGCCGGTAATCTCAGCCGTCCCGGCGGCCGCAGGCCCCGCACACGCACCGCGTGCGCGGGGCCGCCGCGCGTGGCACACCCGGCACCCATGCTGCATGCTGGTGCACCCGGGCCACACCCGAATCGGACCACCGGGACAGACTCGAGCCACCTTCCCCACGCCGGAACGGCGCGGGAACCCCTCCGGCGTTGGAGCAGCGCATGACATCCACCTTTCCGGACATCTCCATCAGTACGGACCGGCTGGTGCTGCGCCCGTTCGACGCCTCGGACGTGCCCGCGCTCACCGAGATGATGAACGACGAACTCATCACCGCCTGGACCTCGGTACCGCACCCCTACACCACCGCCGACGCCCGCCAGTGGGCCCTGCGGCTGGCGCCCGCCGAACGCACCTCCGGGCGCGGAATCGTCTTTGCGGTCACCGAGTTCCTCACCCACCGCCTGGTCGGGATCGTCCACCTGAAGAACACCGACTGGCGCACCCTGGCCACCGAGGCCGCCTATGTCACCGCGCCCTGGGCCCGTGGCGAGGGCTATGCCTGTGAGTCCGTCCTCGCCGTCGCCCAGTGGCTCTTCCGCGACCAGAAGTTCGAACGGCTGGAACTGCGCACCGCCGCCGACAACACCGCCGCCCAGCAGGTCGCCCAGAAGACCGGCTGCATCAGTGAAGGTGTGCTGCGCAACGCCTGGATAGCGCGCAGCCGCACCGAGGACGGCGGCTGGACGGACATCCGCACCGACCTCATCGTCTGGAGCCTGCTGCCCGAGGACCTGGAAGAAGTACGCGAACAGCACACCGGCGGCAGCGGCTACGCCACCGCCTTCCCCGGCTGGCGCTGACCCCGCCCGCGCCGCCCCGCCTCCACGCACCCCCGGCCGGGACGGTGGTACGGACCTGCCGGGGTACCCTCACCATGCCCGCACGCAGGCGGGCCGCGATCCCAGACAAGTCCTCCCAGACAAGCCCCAGGAGACAGACGACGATGGCCGACCGGGTCACGGTGATCGGGTGGGACGGCTCACCGCTGACGGACGCGGCCCGCTCGGCCGTGGGCGCCGCCACCCTGGTGGCCGGAGCCGCCCACCACCTGGCACTGCCCGAGATACCCCCCGCGGCCGAGCGCATCCGGCTCGGCAGCGTCGGCCTGGCCGCCCGCCGCATCGCCCAGCACCGTGGCACCGCCGTGGTGTTCGCCGACGGCGATCCCGGATTCTTCGGCGTGGTCCGTACCCTGCGCGCCCCCGAACACGGCCTGGAGGTCGAGGTGGTACCGGCCGTCTCCTCGGTCGCCGCCGCCTTCGCCCGCGCCGGAATGCCCTGGGACGACGCCCGGATCGTGGTCGCCCACCCCCGCGAACTGCGCCGGGCGGTCAACGTCTGCCGCGCCCACACCAAGGTCGCGGTGCTCACCTCGCCCGGCGCCGGACCCGCCGAACTCGCCCTGCTGCTCGGCCCGGTGCACCGCACCTTCGTCATCTGCGAGGAATTGGGCACCGAGCGCGAACGCGTCACCGTTCTGACCTCCGACAAGGTCGCCGACCACACCTGGCGGGACCCCAATGTGGTCATCGTCATCGGAGGCACCGGCGCGGCCGAGGCCCCCGCCGGCGGTCTGCCCCGGCAGCGCGCCGCGGGCCACTGGCTGGCCGGCCGGGACCCCGGGCAGTACCCGGGCGTACGCGGCTGGGCACTGCCCGCCGACGCCTATGGCACCCCGCCCGGCGAAGGGGAGAGCACCGGACTGCGGGCCGCCCAACTCGCCCGGCTGGGGCCGAGGGTGGGCGATCTGGTCTGGGACATCGGCTCCGGCAGCGGCGCCGCGGCCGTGGAGGCGGCCCGCTTCGGCGCCGCCGTCATCGCCGTGGACCGCGACCCGGACGCCTGCGCACGCGCGGCCGCCGTGGCCCGCCACTTCGGGGTCCAGGTCCAGGTGGTGCACGGCATCGCGCCCCAGGTACTGGAGGACCTGCCGGAGCCCGATGTGGTGCGTGTCGGGGGCGGCGGCGCCCCGGTCGTCGCCGCCTGCGCCGACCGGCGCCCGGAACGGATCGTCGCCCACGCCGTCACCCGCGACGAGGCCGAGGCCATCGGCCGGGCCCTGGCCGACGGCGGATATGCCGTGGAATGTGCCCTGTTGCAGTCCGTGGAGTTGGACACAACCGACTGGAACGAGCGCGAGCGCGCCGTAGCCTTCCTGCTGAGCGGCCGTCGCGCCCTCCCGTGATCGTGACCGGCCGGGCGGAGGGTAGGCTGGCGGACCGTTGTGCAGCCGCCCGGTGTCCGACACCACAGTCACCAATGTCCCGGACGCACCGCCGTTTTGGCGGGGCGCACGGCAGGGTGGCACCGGGTGGCACGCAACGTGCCGCGAGACTTGGACGCTCGTTCTTGCTATGGGCGTGAGCGGTTGGAAGGAGCACTACCGATGGGCGAGGGGTACGCATGACCGACACCGGCAGGTTCCCGGGCGAGGGACAGCCGGAGAACGCAGGCGCGACGCCCGGGCACCCGGACTCCGGGGACGCCGCGACTCCTGCCAGAACCGGACTCCCTTCCACCTACAGCTTCCTCGACAACGGGGACCCCACCGAGGACGACGACCTGCTGCTGATGCCGGGCGCCCAGGGCGCCTGGACCGAGCAGCCCCAGGCCGGCACCCATGAGACCAGCGGCCGGGACGGCGCCGAGGCCGGTCCGGACGAGGCGCGTACGCAGCCCACGGCACCCGCCGCGCCCCGGCGCCCGCTGCACATGGGCCCGCCGGTGCCGGACAACTCCGGCGGTGTGGTGCGCTCGCTCGCCGACCGCGGCCCCGCCACCTCGCCCCAGCCGGTCGGCTCTCCGGTGCCGCAGCCCACCGCGCACGCTCCGGCCGCCGAATACCTGGAGGCTCCGCAACCCGAGACCGAGCCGGTGGCGCCGGCCCCGGCCGCCGAGCCCCCCGGCCAGCCGGGCATATGGGACGCCCAGCCGCAGCAGCCGGCGCCCGCCGAGGCGCCCGTCCCGGTGCCCGCCGCCCGGACCGAGACGCCCGCACCGGCGCCCGCCGAGCCGGCGGAAGCCTTTGTTCCGGCCCAGACCACCGGTGACCCGGCCACCGAGCACCCAACCGCGCCCGCCCCGGCCGCCGTTGACGGTCCGCAGGATCCGGCCCCGGTACCCGCCCAGTCCGGCCCCGCCGAGCCGTCGGCGGCCCCCGCCGCGAGTGGCCCGGAAAGCGCGCCGCCGCCGGCCGCCCCCGAGGAGCCCGTGCAGGCCGCGGCGCCGCAGGCCGGACCGGCCGCCGCCGCGCCGTCTCCGGCCGCTCCCGCGGCACCGGTGCAGGAGCCGGCGGTCGCCGCCGAGCCCGCGCCGGAACCCGCCGTGGCCCCGGCCGCAGAGACGCCGTCGCCCGAGCCGGCCGTCGCCCAACCCGTGGTGGCCGAACCTGCCGTGGCCGAACCTGCCGTAACCGAACCCGCCGTGGCCGCTGCCGGAGTCCCCGCGGGCGCCGAGCAGTCCGCCGCCCCGCAGCCGCAGCCGGTCATGGACGCCGGCGTGGACGCCACGGTCCCGGCGGCGGCACCGGCCCCGGCCGCCGCCGAGGTTCCCGGTGACGCGGCCGGTGGCGCCGCGCAGGAAGTGCCCATGGCGCCGGTGGAACCCGCTGCCGCACCGCAGCAGGCCGCTCCCGCGACCATCGCGGAGCCCGCCGGCCAGCTCCAACTCGCTGTCTCCGCCGAGGAGACCGGTGAGCCCGCCCCGGCCGTGGCCGATCCGGTGGCGCCGGTGGCACCGTCGGCGCCCGAGGCCGTCGCCGTGCAGGAGCAGCCGGCTGCCGCCCCGGCCGCCGATGAGGCTGCTGCCGCCGAGCCGGTGGCCGCGCAGGCCCCCGAGACCGTCAGCGCGGAACCGGCCCCGCCGGTTCCGGAAGCCCCGGCCCAGCCGGCCACCGCTCCGGCCGTCAGCCCGGAGCCTGTGATTCCGGCGCCGTCGGGCGTCGTTGAACAGCAGGCCGACACCACCACCAGCGAGCCCGCCGCGGCCCCGGAGGCCACCGTGGTCGCCGAGCCGGTCACCGAGCCGGTGGCCCCCGCCGAACCGGTGGCGACCGCCGAGCCCGCCATGCCCGTAGAGCCCATAGAGCCCCCCATGCCCGTAGAGCCCGTCACATCCGTGGAGCCCGCCGAGCCCGTGGCGGCCGCCGAACCGGCCCCCGCGGAGGAGCAGTCGCCCGCTGCCGAGCAGGCCCCGCAGACGCCGGTCGCACCCGAGCCCGCCGCGGTGGCCGCACAGCCGGAGCCCGCCGAGGCCCCCGCACCGCAGCCCGCCGCGCAGCCGGAGCCGGAAGCCGCCCCGGCCGCCACCGCGCCCGCCGCCGGGACCGGCGAGCCGGAGGCCCAGGACGAGCCGTGGCAGCCGGCCGTCCCGGAGGCGGAGCAGCCCGCACCCATGCCCGCCGAGCCGCCCGCCCCGGCCTATGACGAGGCCGAACGCGCCGCCGTACACCGGGTGATCCGCGAACGCCGGGACATCCGCAACGGTTTCCGCACCGACCCCATCCCGCACGATGTGCTGCTGCGCGTCCTGGAGGCCGCGCACACCGCACCCAGCGTCGGGCACTCCCAGCCCTGGGACTTCGTGGTCATCCGCTCCGCCGAGACCCGCAAGGCGGTGCACGAACTCGCCGCCCGGCAGCGGCAGGCCTACGCCCAGTCGCTGCCCAAGGCCCGGGCCAAGCAGTTCAAGGAACTGAAGATCGAGGCCATCCTCGACACCCCGGTCAACATCGTGGTCACCGCCGACCCCACCCGCGGCGGCCGCCACACCCTCGGCCGGTACACCCAGCCGCAGATGGCCCCGTACTCCTCCGCGCTCGCCGTGGAGAACCTCTGGCTGGCGGCCCGCGCCGAGGGCCTGGGCGTCGGCTGGGTCAGCTTCTTCGACGAGCGCGAACTGGTCCGCGAACTCGGCCTGCCCGACCACCTGGAGATCGTGGCCTACCTCTGCGTCGGCTATGTGGACGAGTTCCCGGACGAGCCGGAGCTGCTCCAGGCGGGCTGGTCCAAGCGCCGCCCGCTGTCCTGGGTCGTCCACGAGGAGACCTACGGCCGCCGCGCGCTGCCCGGCGAGGACCCGCACGACCTGCTCGCGGAAACCCTGCGCGGCATCCGCCCGCTGGACGCCAAGGCGCTCGGCGAGGCCTGGGAGCGGCAGAAGCGGATGACCAAGCCGTCCGGCGCGCTCGGCATGCTGGAGATCATCTCCGCCCAGCTGTGCGGCCTGTCCCGCAAGTGCCCGCCGCCCATCCCGGAGCCCGCCGCGGTGGCCATCTTTGCCGGGGACCACGGGGTGCACGCCCAGGGCGTCACGGCCTGGCCGCAGGAGGTCACCTCCCAGATGGTGGCCAACTTCCTGGGCGGCGGGGCGGTCTGCAACGCCTTCGCCAACCAGGTCGGCGCCGAGGTGTGCATCGTGGACGTCGGCGTGGCCGCCGAACTCCCGGCCACCACCGGCCTGTTGCCGCGCAAGGTCCGGCCCGGCACGGCCGACTTCACCACCGGCCCGGCGATGACCCGTGAAGAGGCGCTGCGCGCCGTCGAGGTGGGCATCGAAACCGCCCGGGACCTGATCACCGCGGGCAACAAGGCACTGCTGACGGGTGAGATGGGCATCGCCAACACCACCGTCTCGGCCGCCCTGATCTCCGTCTACACCGGCGCCGACCCGGCCGAGGTCACCGGCCGCGGTACCGGCATCAACGACGAGATGCACGCCCGCAAGATCGATGCGGTCCGGCGGGCACTGGAACTGCACCAGCCCGACCCCAAGGACCCCATCGGGGTGCTCGCCGCCGTCGGCGGACTGGAGCACGCCGCTCTGGTCGGGCTGATCCTGGGCGGCGCCTCACTGCGCACCCCGGTGATCCTGGACGGAGTCAGCGCCGGCGCCGCCGCGCTGGTCGCCCGCGCCATCGCCCCCGAGGCGCTCGCCGCCTGCATCGCGGGTCACCGCAGCGCCGAACCCGGCCATGTCGCGGCGCTGACCAAGCTGGGACTGCGCCCGCTGGTCGATCTTGACCTGCGGCTGGGCGAGGGCACCGGGGCCCTGCTGGCCCTGCCGGTGGTCCAGAGCGCGGCCCGCGCCATGCACGAGGTCGCCACCTTCGACACCGCCGGCGTCACCGAGAAGAGCTGACGGCGCCGAAGGGCGGTCCGCAGGCCGCCCTCGACGGCGGCGGGGGACGGGGCGGTATGAGTCCGGCAGGGCACGTACCGCCCCGTCCCCCGCCCACCCGGCCGGCACCGCCCCATAGGGTGTCCCCGGGGCCGTATCTCACCCGTTTCCCCACCGCCGCTCCACCGTCGCAGCGGCAAGCGCAGCGCATACGCACGAGGAGAGCCGCACCGCCATGGCCGAGCATGCCGAGCACGCCCCATCCGCTGCGCCCGCCTATCCGGTCGGCCTGCGCCTCGCCGGCCGGCGGGTGGTCGTCCTGGGCGCGGGACAGGTCGCCCAGCGCCGCCTGCCCGCCCTGCTGGCCGCCGGCGCCGACGTCCTGCTGATCTCGCCGTCCGCCACCCCCTCGGTGGAGGCGATGGCCGAGGCCGGTGAACTGCGCTGGGAACGCCGCCGCTACCGCGAGGGCGACCTCGAAGGCGCCTGGTACGCCCTGATCACCACCGATGACGACCAGGCCAACCAGACGGCCTCCGCCGAGGCCGAGGCGCGCCGGGTATGGGCCGTACGCAGCGACGACGCGGCGGCCGCCTCCGCCTGGACGCCCGCCACCGGCCGCAGCGAGGGCGTCACGGTGGCGGTGCTCACCGGGCAGGACCCCCGCCGCTCCGCCGCGGTCCGGGACGCCATCGTCGAGGGCCTGCGCGACGGCTCGCTGACCGCACCGCACTACCGGGCCCGTCCCGGCGGCGTCGGACGTGTCGCCCTGGTCGGCGGCGGACCGGGCGATCCCGACCTGATCACGGTGCGCGGCCGCCGGCTGCTCGCCGAGGCCGATGTGGTCATCGCCGACCGGCTCGGCCCCCGCGACCTGCTCGACGAACTCCCGCCGCACGTCCAGGTGATCGACGCGGCGAAGATCCCCTACGGCCGGTTCATGGCCCAGGAGGCCATCAACAACGCCCTGATCGAGCACGCCAGGGCGGGCAAGGCGGTGGTCCGGCTCAAGGGCGGTGACCCCTATGTCTTCGGCCGTGGCATGGAGGAGGCCCAGGCTCTGGCCGAACAGGGCATTCCCTGCACCGTGGTCCCGGGCATCTCCAGCTCCGTCAGCGTCCCCGGCGCGGCCGGCATCCCCGTCACCCACCGGGGCGTCTCCCATGAGTTCACCGTCGTCAGCGGGCATGTGCCCCCGGATGACCCGCGCTCGCTGGTGGACTGGCAGGCGCTCGCCGCACTCCGCGGCACACTGGTGCTGCTGATGTCGGTGGCCAACATCGGCGCCATCGCCGCGACCCTGATCCGCCACGGCCGCTCCGCCGGCACCCCCGTCGCCGTGATCCAGGAGGGCACCACGGCCGCCCAGCGCCGCCTGGACGCCACCCTGGAGACCGTGGGTGAGCGGGTCGCCGCCGAGGGCATACGCCCGCCCGCCGTGATCGTGATCGGCGACGTCGTGACCGTCGGCCCGGAAACCGGCCGCTAGCAGCACAGTTCGCATCCACCAAGGCAAGGCAGCAACCCGTGGCCGACCTCATCACCATCGACGATCCCGACGACCCGCGCCTGCACGACTACACCGGGTTGACCGACGTCGAACTGCGGCGCCGCCGCGAACCCGCCGAGGGCCTGTTCATCGCCGAGGGCGAAAAGGTCATCCGCCGCGCCCGGCACGCCGGATACGCGATGCGGTCGATGCTGCTGACCCCCAAGTGGGTCGATGTGATGCGCGATGTCATCGACGAGAGCCCCAACCCCGTCTACACCGTGACCCCCGACCTCGCCGAGCGGGTGACCGGTTACCACGTGCACCGCGGGGCGCTGGCCTCCATGGCGCGCAAGCCCCTCCCGCAGGCCGCCGAACTGCTGCGCACCGCCCGGCGGGTCGCGGTGATGGAGGCCGTGAACGACCACACCAACATCGGGGCCATCTTCCGCAGCGCCGCCGCCCTGGGCATGGACGCCGTACTGCTCTCCCCGGACTGTGCCGACCCGCTCTACCGGCGGTCGGTCAAGGTCTCGATGGGCGCCGTCTTCTCGGTGCCGTACGCGCGGCTGGAGAGCTGGCCCCAGGACCTGGAGACGGTGCGCGCGGCCGGTTTCCGGGTGCTCGCCCTCACCCCCGACGCCAAGGCCGTCCCCATGGACGTGGCCGCCCCGCACCGGCTGGAGCGGGTCGCCCTGATGCTCGGCGCGGAGGGCGAAGGGCTGTCCGCCCGCGCCCTGCGGGCGGCGGACGAGTGGGTCCGCATTCCCATGGCCCACGGCATCGACTCGCTCAATGTGGGCGCGGCGGCGGCCGTCGCGTTCTACGCGGTGGCGTCCGGGCGTCCGCAGGACTGAGTCACGGCGGGGCAGGAACGTCCCGTTCCGGACTGCTTCTTGGGGCCCTGGCAGCCCTGCGCGGCCGCGATGCCCAGGGCCACCAGCAGCGTCACCACCACAAAGACGATCAGCCGCTGCCGCAGCAGCCGCCGGTCCGGCCCGCGCCGGGCCTTGGCCTGGCCGGAACGCTGACCGGTACGCCCCGCGGGCCGCGCCCCGCCCGGCCCCACGGGCCGCTTGGGCCCCTGCGGACGGGCCGCGGGACGGACCGTGGGGCGCGGCACGGTGACCTCGGCCGGCTGCGGCTCGGTGCGCTGCTCCACGTACTCCTCTGCCCTCCGGCCCAGCGGCCGTTCCGGCGCCCGGCGCACCGGTGCCCGGCGCCCCTCGGAAAGGCCCTGCGCCTCCCGGGCCGCGATCTCCTTCAGCCGCAAGGACAGTTGGAGAGTACTGGGCCGTTCCTCCGGGTCCTTGGCCAGACAGGCGAGCACCAAGGGGGCCAGGGCGTCCGGCACTCCCATCAACTGGGGCTCCTCGTGCACCACCCGGTAGAGCATGACCTCCGAACTGCCTTGCCCGAAGGGGGAGTCCGCGGTGGAGGCGTAGGCCAGGGTGGCGCCCAGCGCGAAAACGTCGGTGGCCGGTGTGACCGCGGCGCCGCGCACCTGCTCGGGTGCCAGGAAGCCGGGCGAACCGACGGCCGTGCCCACATGCGTCAGGGTGCTGGCCCCGGTTGCCCAGGCGATGCCGAAGTCGATGATCCGGGGGCCCTTGGGGGAGAGCAGGATGTTCGAGGGCTTCAGATCACGGTGCACCACGCCCGCGTCGTGCACGGCCAGCAGCCCCTCGGCCAACGCGGCCCCGATGGAGGCGGTCTGAGCCGCCGACAGCGGCCCCTCCTCGTTGACCTTGTCGTGCAAGGAGGGCCCGGGCACATACTGGGTGGCGAACCAGGGCCGCTCCGCGTCCAGATCGGCGGCCACCAGCCGTGCCGTACAGCCGCCCCGGATGCGCCGCGCGGCCGAGACCTCGCGCGCGAAACGGGAACGGAACTCCTGGTCCTCGGCGAGATCCGGCCGGATCACCTTCAGCGCCACCCGCTGCCCGCGCCGGTCCGAGCCCAGGTACACCACGCCCATGCCGCCCGCTCCCAGCCGGCGGTGAAGCCGGAACGAGCCGACGACTCGCGGGTCCTCGCGCCGGAGCCGCATCATCGTCATCTTCATCCCCGCTGCCGGTCCGTCTGACGAGCCACAGCTTACGGACTGACGGCCGGGCGTGCTGAGAGGCCGCGCATGCGTCGGCGGCCGGATTGTCAGTGGCTCATGGGAGGCTCACAGAGCGGTCGCGGAGCCGGGGTTCCGCAGCCGGGGGGCTGAGGCATGTCCTCAAAAGGCAGCAGACCAAGGGGGATTGACGCCATGAAGGGCGACCGGGTGGAGATCGTGGTGGACGCCGGAGCCACGACTCGAACGTACGAAGTGATGGCCTCCAAGGCGGGGCGCAAGGTGAAGATCACCACCCAGGGCGACACCGTGGAGGTGAGCGAACTCACTAGGGGCGGCACGGTGGTTAGGGCCGCGCGCTTTATGGCCGCCCGGGTGGTGGCACTGGTGGAGTGTCCGGCGGGCAGGGCTCGCCGGACCGGCGCTCGCGGACCAACGCGCGCCCCTTCAGGGAAGCCTCAGGGGCCGAACGCTCCGATCTCCACCCAGGGGAGTAGCCCGGCCAGGGCCGCGTCATCCTACGGGAGGCCGTACAAGCGGTACGCGGGCATGACGTCCCCGCCCGCAGCGGCCCCTAGTGTGGGATCCAAGCGGCGGGCGTATCACTCGTCCCCCGAGGTCAGACGCCCGTCGCTGCCGAATTCCACCACTTGGGACACGGCAGGGGCACAGCAGGGGCCGAGCACATCGGGAGAGCAACGATGGCGCAGCAAGGGCCACGGTCAGTCCGTACGTCCGGCCGGGCATACGGAGCGGAGGCCGCGGACGCCTTCGGACAGTCGTCGGACACGCGCCACCCGTTGGTCGCCCTGGCGATGGTACTGCCGTTCGCGGTGCTCCTCGCCGTGCTCTTCGGCGGCTGGGATGCCGTCGTCACACAAGCGTCGTCCGTGGTCGGCCTGCTGGGGCGCTGAGCGCTCCGGACCCGGGAGAGCGGCCCGGGTCGGGTACGCGAGCCGGCCATAACCCCGTGGGGACGGGGGTGCGGCGGACGGCACCGCCGGCCGGGTACCTGGGGAGGTGCCCGGCCGGTCTCAACTCCGGTGCGGGCATGCGAAAGGCCGGGGTCCGAAGCTCAACGCCCCGGCCCCCGGCCCGTGATGTGCGCGATACTGGGATTGAACCAGTGACCTCTTCCGTGTCAGGGAAGCGCTCTCCCGCTGAGCTAATCGCGCGGAAAGGTCGGTGAGACCCTGGTGGACGATACTGGGATTGAACCAGTGACCTCTTCCGTGTCAGGGAAGCGCTCTCCCGCTGAGCTAATCGTCCGGGATAATGCGTGCGCGATACTGGGATTGAACCAGTGACCTCTTCCGTGTCAGGGAAGCGCTCTCCCGCTGAGCTAATCGCGCAGAAGGGTCGGTGAGACCCTGGTGGACGATACTGGGATTGAACCAGTGACCTCTTCCGTGTCAGGGAAGCGCTCTCCCGCTGAGCTAATCGTCCTTGGAGGTGGAGACGGGATTTGAACCCGTGTAGACGGCTTTGCAGGCCGTTGCCTCGCCTCTCGGCCACTCCACCAACGGAGCGGGGGGTCGGGAAGATCCCCCACAGAGCGGACGACGAGATTCGAACTCGCGACCCTCACCTTGGCAAGGTGATGCTCTACCAACTGAGCCACGTCCGCGTGCCTCCCCCGGACCAGGTCCGAGAGCTGCTCACGCCGTTTCGCTTCCGCGTCCCGGCGACGTGTTGAACTCTAGCGGATTCCAGCGCCAGCTCAAATTCCGTTTCCGCAGCGTGCTGCCCTGTTCACCGGCCCGCCCGACCCCGCTGACCGCGCCATAGACTCGTTGACGTGCACCACTTGCCCCCGATGGCCCGCTTCGGCGGCCTGCTCGCCACCGATCTGCGCGATGTGACCAGTGATCCCGGAGCCCTGGAGTCCAAGGGCTGGTGGGCGGTGGTCGCGGACTTCGAAGGGGGCCTGAGGTGCGCCCGCTTCGCGGACGTACGGCCCGGCCCGGCCCCGCGCCCCGCTCCCGGCCGGTGGCTGGGCCCGCACCCGGAGAGCTGGACCAGCTCGCTCGACCATGGCGCCTACACCGCGGGCGTACGGCGCATCCGTGAGCACATAGCGGCGGGCGAGGTCTATCAGGCCAACCTCTGCCGGGTGCTGAGCGCTCCGCTGCCGGACCCGGACGCCGCCGATGTGGACGCCCTGACCGTCCTGCTGGCCCGAGGCAACCCGGCGCCGTTCGCAGGAACGATTCGCCTGCCCGCACACGGGGTGGAGGTGGCCACCGCCTCGCCCGAGCTCTTCCTGCGCCGCCGGGGCCGCACCGTGGAGTCCGGGCCGATCAAGGGCACCGGCCGCACCGCGGCCGACCTGCTGGAGAAGGACTACGCCGAGAACGTGATGATCGTGGACCTGGTCCGCAACGATCTCGGCCGGGTCTGCGCCACCGGCTCGGTCACCGTCCCCGGCCTCTGTGTCACCGAGCCGCATCCCGGCCTGGTGCACCTGGTCTCCACCGTGCGCGGCGAGCTGGCCCAGGGGACCGGCTGGGCCGAGCTGCTGGCCGCCACCTTCCCGCCCGGCTCCGTCACCGGCGCGCCCAAGGCCAGCGCATTGCGGATCATCGACTCCCTGGAGACCTCGCCGCGCGGCCCCTACTGTGGAGGGGTCGGCTGGGTGGATGCCGACCACGGCACCGGCGAGCTGGCCGTGGGCATCCGCACCTTCTGGATCGACCGCGGCGCCCCCGGCGGCGCAGCGCTGAAGTTCGGTACCGGAGCGGGCATCACCTGGGGCTCCGACCCGGAGCTCGAATGGGCCGAGACCGAACTCAAGGCAGCCCGGCTGCTCGCGATAGCTTCACAGGCATATCGGCCGCTCGGAGGGACGGAACGGTGACCATCTGGCTCAACGGCGCACTCCGGGACGAGAGCAGCGCCTTCGTCTCGGTCTTCGATCACGGCCTCACGGTTGGCGACGGGGTCTTCGAGACCGTCAAGACCGTCCATGGGCGCCCCTTCGCCCTGACCCGCCACCTCACCAGGCTGGCCACATCGGCCCGGGGCCTGGGCCTGCCCGAGCCGGACCCGGAGGAGGTGCGCCGGGCCTGCGCGGCCGTGCTGGAGGCCAACCCCATGCCGCTGGGCCGGCTGCGTATCACCTACACCGGCGGAATCTCCCCGCTCGGCTCGGACCGCGGCACCACCGGCCCCACGCTGCTGGTCGCCCTCGGCGAGACCCTGCGGCGGCCGGACACCACGGGCGTCATCACCGTCCCCTGGACGCGCAACGAGCGCGGCGCCCTGACGGGCCTGAAGTCCACCTCCTACGCCGAGAACGTCATCGCCCTGGCCAGAGCCCAGCAGCAGGGCGCCAGCGAAGCCCTCTTCGCCAACACCGCCGGCGCCCTCTGCGAGGGCACCGGCTCCAATGTCTTCGTGGTCCTGGACGGCGAACTGCACACCCCGCCGGTCAGCTCCGGCTGCCTGGCCGGCATCACCCGCGCCCTGGTCGTGGAGTGGACCGGGGCCCGGGAGACCGACCTGCCCATGGAGGCCCTGGAACGGGCCGAGGAAGTCTTCCTGACCTCCAGCCTCCGGGACGTCCAGGCCGTGCACGCCATTGACGGCCGCAGGCTGCCCGGTGCCCCCGGGCCGGTGACCGCCAAGGCCATGCGCCTCTTCGAGGAGCGCTCCGCCGCCGACATCGATCCCCTGCCCTGATCCGGCAAACCCCGTGACGCGGCCCGGCCGGGCCCGGTACAACGTCACCGTGACCACCACCCTGCGCCCCACCGCACCCGAGCAGCGCACCGAGGACGGCGGCAGGTCCCGTTCGTACGACGTCTGCGTCAACGGCAGGCGCGTAGGCACGGTGGATCTGTCCACACACCCGCGTTTCGGGCCGCGGATCGGCCGGATAGCCGGACTGGCCATCGACGAGCGGGACCGGCACCGGGGGCGCGGCACGGTCGCCGCGCTGGCCGCCGAGGAGGTGCTGCGCGGCTGGGGGTGCGAGCGGATTCAGGTGAGCGTCCCGGCCCCCGCCCGGGCGGCCCTGCAGCTCGCGTCGGCCCTGGGCTACACCGAGGACAGCCAGCGGCTGGCCAAAACGCTCACCACCGCGCCCCGGCTGCCCGCGGACAGTGTGGCCCGGCCGATGAGCCGGGAGGAGTTCCCCGCCTGGCAGAAGGCGGAGCTGGCGCAGTACGCCGAGCACTGGGCGGAGCGCGGAGTGCCCCGCGACCGGGCCGAGGCGAAGGCCCGGCAGGACCAGGCCGCCTTCCTGCCGCAGGGCCCGGCCACGCCCGGCACCGTACTGCGCGTGCTGGTCCACCGTGGCACGGACGTCGGCACGCTCTGGCTGGCCACCCGGCTCGACGGCGGCGGTTATGTACTGAGCGTGGCGGTGCACGCCGGCCACCGCGGCCACGGCCACGGCCGGACGCTGATGCTGCTGGCCGAGCGGGAGTCCCTGGCGGCCGGGGCCCGCCGGCTGGCCCTGAATGTCTTTACCGCCAACACGGTGGCCCGGCGGCTGTACGAGTCGCTGGGCTACCGGCCTACGTCATTCACCCTGCACAAGGCGCTGCTCTAGCCGGCCAGCAGCCGGTCGGCGATCTCCTCGATCCGCTCCCGCAGCCCCTCCTGGCTCCGGCCGCCGTCCAGCCGTTCGCCGCCGATGACATAGGTGGGCGTGCCGGTCACCCCGATCGCCCGGCCCTCGGCCTGGTCCGCGTCGACGACCAGCAGGTGCCGCCCGTCGATCAGCGCGGTGTCCAGCTCCTCGGCGTCCAGCCCGAGCTCACGGGCCACCTCCGTCAGGAGCGGCTCGCCGCGCTCGCCGAGTTCCTCGGCGCGGGCCAGCACCGCCTCCACATACGGCCAGGCCCGGCCCTGTACCGCCGCCTCCTCGGCGGCCTGGGCGGCGGCATAGGCGTGCTTGTGCTTCTCCAGCGGGAAGTGCCGCAGCTGGATCTCCAGCCGGTCCCCGTAGCGGGCGCGCAGTGCGCGAAGGTCGTCCAGGGCGGTCCGGCAGTCCGGGCACTGCAGCTCGCACCAGACGTCGAGTACGGCCCGGGGGGTGGTGGTCTCGCTCATGGGGCCAGTCTTCCAGCCCCGGCGGGTGGACGGGATCTCGGTCCGGGGGAGGAGCCGCGACCCTGAGCCGACCCGGAGTTCTCCCTGAGCCCTGGTCCGATCGTGGCATGCGCCGCTCGCGCCGGTGCAGGATGGATGAAGAAGACCGTCATCGGCAGGAGGACCGGATGCTGACCTCGACCGTATGCGCCGCGGTGTCCGCGGGCGGCCTGGGCATCGCCCTGCTGACTGCCTACCGCAAGCGCTTCCTCGCCGCCGCCCGGATAGCGGCCTACTCCCTCATTCCCATCGGGCTGGTCATGACGGGGATCATCGACTGGGTCACTGGTCTGGTCTTCAAGCCCACCGTATGGGCCGGTTTCGGCGTTCTCGCGCTGTCCGCCCTGCTGTTCATGGTGACCAGGGCGGCCGAGCGCCGTGGTGGCGGCGGGCGCAAGGAGCGCCGGACGGCGGCCGCCGAGGGCCGGGAGGTGGCGGCGCCGGGAGCCTCCGCTCCGTCCCTCGGGCCGGCCCGCCCTGCACAGCGCTCCAAGACCAAGTCCAAGCAGGATTCGTCCGGTGACGACTTCTCAGACATCGAGGCGATTCTCAAGAAGCACGGAATCTGACAACTCCTGTACGTATCCACCAGGTTGTGAAGCAGCCATGGCGAACTGGGCCATGATCTGCCGGAGATGAACAATGAACCGGCAGACACCGCCGAGGAACCCCGCGGCTGTCTCTTCGCCCTCTCCCAGCCGCCGCTGATGCTCTTCCTCACCCTGGTGGCGACACTGATCCTGCTGACCGCCGTGCATGACCTGTACCGCTGGTGAGGCGCACTCCTGCGGACGCGACGGGCTCCTAGCTTCCGTACCGCCCGTACCACTCGTACGCGCCGATGCCGCCACCGCGGCTCTTCGCGGTGACGGCATCGGCGGGGTGCCCTATGCGAGATGAATGCGTGTGGTGTGCGCCCCGCCTCCCCGAGTGGGCGGTGCGCTTCCCGGCTACCGGGCTAGCTCTCGGCCAGGATGTGGGAGAGCTCGGTATCCAGGTCGAAGTGCCGGTGCTCGGTGCCCGGCGGGACGGCGGCGTCGGTTCGCTTGAGGAACGACTCCAGGGCTCGCGCCGGAGCCTCCAGCAGGGCCTCGCCCTCGGGAGAACTCAGCGCGATGCACACGACGCCCTGGCCGTGACTGCGGGACGGCCATACGCGGACGTCGCCGGTGCCGGTGGGCCGGTGCAGGCCCTCGGCGAGCAGGTCCCGGGCGAAGACCCATTCGACCGTTTCTTCGGCTCCGGTGTGGAAAGTGGCGTGCACCGCATACGGATCGGACGTGTCGTATCGCAGACCTGCGGGTACAGGCAGTGACGATTCGCTCGACACAACGAGGCGCAGGTGCAGCTCACAGCTGACCGTGGTGTTCATAAGCGCCAGGGCCTTTCGCTCAGTGTGCGCTCGGGGATTCGCACGTCGGCGAAATCGACATGCCACCTACGGTGCCGTTGTAAACCCCTCTGACCGTTTTGGGACAGTTCATGTACCTCGGACGGCCGACCGTCTTCGCCGGTAAAGCGGCCATTTCGGTGAGATTCAGTAACCGTCGATTTACCCGGCGCCGGGCGTGGACGGTTACGGCCGGGGTGGTGGGGCGGCCGAGTGGTTCTGGGTAGGGCCTGACATGGGGTAATGTTTGCGGTGCGCCCGGGCGATTAGCTCAGCGGGAGAGCGCTTCGTTCACACCGAAGAGGTCACTGGTTCGATCCCAGTATCGCCCACCACGGACCGGGGGTCCGCAAGGCAGGAAGCCTTGCGGACCCCCGGTTTTTCGTATGCGCTGGCGGGCATGGCCCTGCATCACTACCGCTTCCGCGACGACTGGCCGCTCGACGCACCCCCGGACACGGTCTACCGGCTCCTGGAGGACGCCGAACGCTATCCCTCCTGGTGGCCGCAGATCCGCGGGGTGACCGTGGGTGCCGACGGCGTCAGCGGGGGCGTGCGGCTGCGCTCGCTCCTGCCCTATGGCCTGGACCTCACCGCGCGGGAGAGCCGGCGCGATCCGCGGGCCCGGGTCCTGGAGATCACCGTCCATGGCGACCTGGAGGGCTGGGTGCGCTGGACCGTGCTGCCCCGTGGCGCCGCCGGCAGCACCGCCCGTTTCGAGCAGGAGGTCGAGGTGCGCAAGCCGCTGATGCGGTGGCTGGCGGTGCCCGGCCGGCCCGTCTTCATCGCCAACCACGCCTGGATGATGCGCCGCGGCCGGCGGGGGCTGCGGGCCCTGCTCGAGCGCCGTCCGGAAGGGATTTGATGGAGAGCCGTCGCGGCCTGTATTGTTCAGTGCGTTCCCGGGGGAGACCCCGGAGGGAACGCGAGGGCGATTAGCTCAGCGGGAGAGCGCTTCGTTCACACCGAAGAGGTCACTGGTTCGATCCCAGTATCGCCCACCGCCCCGAGGCCGGTCCGTCAACTGACGGACCGGCCTTGTGCGTTGGCCGGATCAGGCGGCCGCCGACAGCCGGGGGCGCAGTGGCCAGGCCGGATCGCACTGCTCGCTCGAACCATTGCGGGCGAACCAGGCCTGCAGCCCGCGCGCCTGTGCCGCGTGCCACACCGTCTGGCGGGCGTGCAGCTCCGCCGGGCTGAGCCGGTCCAGCCGGGAGGCGAAGCGGCGGCCTATCGCCCGTACCAGCTCCAGCGCCGCCACCGCGTCGGCGGCCGCGTCATGGGCGCCGGTCAGCTCTATGCCGTAGTGCAGGCACAGATCGGCCAGGGTGCGGTGGCCCTTGCGGTAGCGGTCGAGGTGCTTGTCGAGCACCCAGGGGTCCAGGACGCACAGCGGGGCGCCGTCGAGATAGCCGGCCAGCGGCTGGGCCCGGTGGCGGCGCAACTCCCGGTCCAGCAGAGTCAGATCGAAGGGCGCGTTCATCACCACCAGCGGGACGCCGCCCGCCGTCTGCTCCGCCAGGGCCCGGGCCACCTCCTCCATCACCGGCGCCGGCCACCTGCCGTGCCGCTGGAGGTGGGCGTCGGTCAGTCCGTGTATCGCCGTCGCGCCCTCCGGCACCGGCACCCCCGGATTGACCAGCCAGCGGGTGACCAGGGGCGGGCCCCCGGCCTGGGACTGCACCACCAGAGCCGCCGACACGATGCGGTCGTGCTCCACATCGACCCCGGTGGTCTCGGTGTCGAACGCGGCAAGAGGCCCCTCGAACCAGCACCCCATGTCACAACTCCTCGCGTCTGCCCGGCAAATGGCGTGTTTCCCACTCCCGGCAGGTGATACCCGGTCATCCCGCACCCCGAACCGCCCTCGTTTGCGCGGGAGTTGGGGTGGAGACAACACACTTGTACGAGCAAGGGGGCCGGAGATCCCGGAAGGTGTTTCGGACATGGCGCTCGCCCAGCCCGACCCGGCCGCGGCGGTCAGGGAACCGGCGGCCGGGCGGCCCGCGGCACGGCGCGGTGCGCTCGCCGTCACCGCGTGCATGGAGACCCTCCAGGTCGGCTATCTGCACGCCGTGGCCGCCGCGGCGGGCTGTTCACTGGCCCAGCCCTTTCCCGACTACGGCATCGACTGGCACGTCAGCCACAGCGCCCCCGGGCACACCGCGGACGACGAGGTGACCATCAAGGTGCAGCTCAAGTGCACCTATCAACTGGCCGCCCGCACGGCCCCCTTCGGGCCGCCCGCCGCAACGTTTCCCTTCACTCTGGACAACGACCACCTGGTCAAGCTGGCCCGCACCCCGGTGTCCGTACACAAGATCCTGGTGGTCATGGTCGCCCCCCGGTGCCAGGACGACTGGCTGCGCGCCGGCCATGAGCGGCTGGAGCTGCGTCACTGCTGTTACTGGGCCAACCTGGCGGGCCACCCGGTCACCGGCCGGCGCAGAACCACCGTGCGGATCCCCACCTCGCACGTCTTCGACGACCACGCCCTCTGCGAGATCATGAACCGGGTGGGGGCGGGAGGGAGACCCTGATGGCATGCCGCGCCCCCGGGCCGGCCGGGCCCGCCGATCCCGTCGTACTGGGCGCCCTGCTGGCCCGGCACGGCTGGCGGCGGCGTGGGTCCGCCGCCGGTCACTACAGCCGCTGGACGCCCCCCGAGGGGCCGGGGACCAGTCTGCTGGTGCCGGACAGCGGCGCATTCCCGGACAGCGCCGACCTGATCGCCGAGGCGGTGACGGCGCTGGAGCGCAGTCCCGCCCCCTCGGCGCGCCAGGTGCTGATCGCCCTGCGGGTGCCCAGTGACGAACTGCGCTGGTACCGGGAGGTGCCCGAGCCCGCCGCGCCCGCCGCCGCGTGGAGTGCGCAGGAACGATTGCGCGCCGGGGCGCGCGCCATGCTGCTGGCCGGGGCGCTGGCCGCCGGGCGGCGGGCCCGCTACCACGGCGCCCGGGGCCGCCGGCAGGCCGAGGCGGTGCTGGGCGGGGCCCTGCTGGGGCCGGTGCGCTCCGGCCGGGAGCTGACCGTGTTCCTGCCGGTGGGCACCGGGCACGATGGCCGGCCGGCCGTAGCCGCGCTGCTGCGGGCGCTGTACGCGGCCCGGGACGCCACCGACTACCAGCGGGCGACCGGGCGGGCCGAGGCCTTCGAGGCGGCGGTGCGGGCGGGGGTGTGCCAGGAGCTCACCGAGGCCATCGTGGCGCTGGCCGGCGGTTCCCAGGGGGTGCGGATCCAGGCCGAGTGGGCGCCGGCCGCCGGGCCGCCGGAAGGTTTCGCCGCCCGTCCGGAGCCGGTGGAGTTCTCCCCGGGCGACCTTCCGGTGCTGCGCGAGGCCGGTGCCCGCTATCTGCGGCAGGAGCCGTCGCTTCCGGTGCGAATCACCGGGACCGTGGTGCGGATGTGGCGCGAGGCCCCGGGCGGGCCCGGTGTGGTGCGGCTGCGGGTGCTGGACGGGGCCGAGGTGGCGGAGGTCCGGGCGGAGCTGGGGGAGGACGACTACCGGACCGCCGGCCAGGCCCATCTGGTGGGGCTGCCGGTGGTGGTCAGCGGGCGGCTGGAGAGCCGGGGCGGATTCCGGCGGCTGACCGGCGGGAGCGTGGTGCCGGCGGCGGTGGATGCCTCGGAGCGCGACCGGCTGCTGAAGTCGCTGCAGGCCAGTCTGGACGCGCTGGGGGAGAAGGAAGGGGACGGCTGAGGCGTTTAGCGGTCGGGCGGCGGGGCTCGGTACGATTCAGGCGCGCAGCGTCCGCTGTCGCGTCCCCTGAGTCAGGAGAGTCCGGTGTCAGACGTCCGTGTGATCATCCAACGCGATTCCGAGCGGGAAGAGCGCGTGGTGACCACGGGCACCACGGCGGCCGAGCTGTTCGCCAGTCAGCGCACCGTTGTCGCCGCCCGGGTCGGCGGGGAGCTGAAGGACCTCGCCTACGAGCCGGCCGACGGTGACGAGATCGAGCCGGTGGAGATCTCCTCCGAGGACGGCCTGAACATCCTGCGCCACTCCACCGCGCATGTCATGGCCCAGGCCGTGCAGGAGCTGTTCCCCGAGGCCAAGCTGGGCATCGGCCCGCCGGTCAAGGACGGCTTCTACTACGACTTCGATGTGGAGAAGCCCTTCCACCCCGATGACCTCAAGCTCATCGAGAAGAAGATGCAGGAGATCATCAAGCGGGGACAGAAGTTCTCCCGCCGGGTGGTCACCGACGAGGCGGCCCGCGAGGAGCTGGCGGACGAGCCGTACAAGCTGGAGCTGATCGGCCTCAAGGGCTCCGCCTCCCACGACGACGGCGCGGATGTGGAGGTCGGCGCCGGCGAGCTGACCATCTACGACAACCTGGACCCCAAGACCGGGGACCTGTGCTGGAAGGACCTCTGCCGGGGTCCGCACCTGCCCAGCACCCGGATGATCCCGGCGTTCAAGCTGATGCGGAACGCGGCCGCGTACTGGCGGGGCAGCGAGAAGAACCCGATGCTGCAGCGCATCTACGGCACCGCCTGGCCGACCAAGGACGAGCTCAAGGCGCACCTGGAGTTCCTCGCCGAGGCCGAGAAGCGCGACCACCGCAAGCTCGGTGCCGAGCTGGACCTGTTCTCCATCCCGGAGCAGATCGGCTCCGGCCTGGCGGTCTTCCACCCCAAGGGCGGCATCGTGCGCCGGGTGATGGAGGACTACTCGCGCAAGCGGCACGAGGAAGAGGGCTACGAGTTCGTCTACACCCCGCACGCCACCAAGGGGAAGCTCTTCGAGACCTCGGGGCACCTGGACTGGTACGCGGACGGTATGTACCCGCCCATGCAGCTCGACGAGGGCGTGGACTACTACCTCAAGCCCATGAACTGCCCCATGCACAACCTGATCTTCGATGCGCGGGGCCGCTCCTACCGTGAACTCCCGCTGCGCTTCTTCGAGTTCGGCACGGTGTACCGGTACGAGAAGTCGGGTGTGGTGCACGGCCTGACCCGGGCGCGCGGCTTCACCCAGGACGACGCGCACATCTACTGCACCCGCGAGCAGATGGCGGAGGAGCTCGACAAGACCCTCACCTTTGTGCTGGACCTGCTGCGTGACTACGGCCTCAACGACTTCTACCTGGAGCTGTCCACCAAGGACGAGCAGAAGTTCGTGGGCACCGACGAGGCGTGGGAGGAGGCCACCGAGACGCTGCGCAAGGTGGCCGAGAAGCAGGGTCTGGAACTGGTCGCCGACCCCGGTGGCGCGGCCTTCTACGGCCCGAAGATCTCGGTGCAGGCGAAGGACGCCATCGGCCGTACCTGGCAGATGTCCACCATCCAGCTGGACTTCAACCTGCCGGAGCGCTTCGATCTGCAGTACACCGCGGCGGATGCCTCGCGGCAGCGGCCGGTGATGATCCACCGTGCCCTCTTCGGCTCGATCGAACGTTTCTTCGCGGTGCTGCTGGAGCACTACGCGGGCGCGTTCCCGGCCTGGCTGGCCCCGGTGCAGGCGGTGGGCATCCCGATCGGCGACGCCCATGTCCCGTATCTGCAGGAGTTCGCGGCCGAGGCCCGCAAGAAGGGCCTCCGGGTGGAGGTGGACGCCTCCTCGGACCGGATGCAGAAGAAGATCCGCAACGCCCAGAAGTCCAAGGTGCCGTTCATGATCATCGTCGGTGACGAGGACATGAACGCGGGCACGGTCTCCTTCCGCTACCGGGACGGTTCCCAGGAGAACGGCGTCCCCCGGGAAGAGGCGCTGGCCAAGCTGGTCGATGTGGTGGAGCGCCGCGTCCAGGTGTGAGGCGCGTCCCGCCCCGGCGGGAGGAGGGGCGGCTCCAGGGCCGCCCCTCTTGGCGTCGAGGGCCAGGGAATATGCTGCACGGCATGACGAGTGAGCCGGAGCAGCAGATCGGAGTCGGGATCCCGGACGCCTTCCAGCGACTGTGGACTCCCCATCGGATGGCGTACATCCAGGGAGAGAACAAGCCGACCGGCCCGGGGGCCGGGGACGGCTGCCCGTTCTGCTCGATTCCGGAGAAGTCGGATGAGGACGGCCTGATCATCGCCCGGGGCGAGCGGGTCTACGCCGTGCTGAACCTCTATCCGTACAACGGCGGCCATCTGATGGTGGTCCCCTTCCGGCATATCGCCGACTACACCGACCTCGATGAGGCGGAGACCGCCGAGCTGGCCGACTTCACCAAGCGGTCCATGCGCGCGCTGCGGTCCGCCTCCGGCGCCCATGGCTTCAATGTGGGCATGAACCAGGGGGCGGTGGCCGGGGCCGGCATCGCCGCTCACCTGCACCAGCATGTGGTGCCGCGATGGGGCGGGGACACCAACTTCCTGCCGGTGATCGGTCACACCAAGGTGCTGCCCCAACTCCTGGCGGACACCCGGAAGATGCTGGCGGACGCCTGGCCCGCCGCGTAAGACGTCAGGGGACACGAATCACCCGACTAACCGGAAAATCGACACAAATCCGGCGGTAAAGGCTCTAATGGTGCAGTGACCTTCCTGCACCGCCGTGCCGTGCTGCGCGCAGCCGCGAGCGGTGCCCTTGCCTCAGTGGCCGGGGCACCGCTCGCGGGCTGTGACGAGGAGGGTGCGGCCAGGGCGGGGGAACCGGCCAGGGCCCGGGCGTCCGCCTCGCCCGTACCGCAGCGGCCGGTGCCGCCCCGGCTGCCCGCGCTGCCCGCCGACCTCCCGGCGCAGATCGAGCACGGCTCCCGGCAGGGCAAGGCGGTGGCGCTCACCTTTCACGGCCGCGGTGACGCCAAATCGGCCAACGGTCTGCTGGCCGAGGCCGAACGGGCCGGGGCCCGGATCACCGTGCTGGCCGTGGGCGACTGGCTGGACGAACAGCCGCAGCTGGCCCGCCGGGTGCTGGACGGCGGGCATGAACTGGGCAACCACACCATGCGCCACCTCGACATCTGCTCGATGAGCGCCCAGGCCGCCTATGCCGAGATCACCCAGTGCGCGGACCGGCTGCGCAAGCTCACCGGCGGCATCGGCCGCTGGTTCCGTCCCTCCCGGGCGCGGCGGGCCACCCCGCTGGTGCAGCGGCTGGCGCGCAAGGCCGGTTATCCGCACGTTCTGTCCTATGACGTGGACTCCCTCGACTTCACCGACCCGGGCGCGGCGGTGGTCCGGCGTACCGTGCTGGACGCGGTACGGCCCGGGTCGGTCGTCAGCCTGCACTTCGGGCACGCCGGCACGGTCGCCGCGCTGCCCGCGATCCTCGACGGCCTGCACCGCCGCGGTCTGCGAGCGGTGACGACTACGGAGCTGCTGACCCGATGATCCAGTTCTCGCGTGTTGGTTCCCGTACCCGACTGTGCGGCGTTCGCCGGGCCGCCTTGTGGGCCGCCGCCGGAGCGCTGCTGGCCGTGGCCGGCTGCGGGGGGTCGGACGGCGGTTCCGGAGCGACCGGCCGGGAGCCGCAGCAGCGCGCCAGCCAGGGCGCGGCGCGCGGCATGCCACAGGGGCTGCCCGGGATGCCGCCGCTGCTGGACCCCAATGACGTCTATGCCGCCGACCGCCCCAACGCCCTTTCGCCGGTGGTGAAGAACTTCCCGTCCCGGGTGTATGTGCCCAACACCGAGTCGGACACGGTCAGTGTGATCGACCCCAAGACCTACAAGGTCATCGAGACCATTCCGGTGGGCAACCAGCCGCAGCACGTGGTGCCGTCCTGGGATCTGAAGACGCTATGGGTCAACAACGACCGGGGGCACACCCTCACCCCGATCGACCCGGCCACCGGTAAGGCGGGCAAGCCGGTGGACGTCCATGACCCCTACAACCTCTACTTCACCCCGGACGGCAAGTACGCGGTGGTGATGGCCTCGATGGACCGGGAGCTGGTGTTCCGGGACGCGCACACCATGGCCCGGAAGAAGACGGTTCCGGTGAGCTGCCTGGGCGTCAACCACGCCGACTTCTCGCCGGACGGGCGGTACTTCATCGTCTCCTGTGAGTTCTCCGGCGAACTGCTCAAGGTGGACACCGCGAAGATGCAGGTCATCGGGCAGCAGAAGCTGCCCTTCGACGGGGCGATGCCACAGGATGTGAAGATCGCCTCGGACGGGAAGACCTGGTACATCGCCGACATGATGGCGGACGGGATCTGGGTGCTGGACGGCGACCGGTTCAACGAGCCCTGGCTGATGCCCACCGGCAAGGGAGCACACGGTCTCTATGTGAGCCGGGACTCGAAGTCGATGTACATCTCCAACCGGGGCGAGGGCTCCATCTCGGTGCTCGACCTGGCCACCCGGAAGCTGGTGCACAAGTGGCAGCTGCCGGACGGCGGCAGCCCGGACATGGGCGGGGTGTCGGCGGACGGCAAGGTGCTGTGGCTCTCGGGGCGTTACAACAGCGAGGTGTACGCCATCGACACCACCGACGGGCATCAGATCGCCCGGATCCCGGTGGGCGCCGGGCCGCACGGTCTGGCCGTCTATCCGCAGCCGGGACGCTACTCGCTGGGCCACACCGGGATCTTCCGGTGAGGCCCGGCGAGGGCGGGCGGACGGCTCAGGCGTTGTAGACGTCGGCCTGGCGCGGGGTGGGGTCCTGGACGGCGCCGCTGAGGAAGGTGGCCCGGTTGCCGAACCGCTCGGTGTTCACGCCGTGTTCGGCCAGCACCCGCAGCGCCGCCTCGTGCACCACGCGCAGCACGGGGGTGGCGGCGCGCAGCGCGTCATCGGCCATGAAGCGGTGCCGCCAGGGCTTGTCGGCCCAGGCGTGCCGCAGGCCGAAGGGCTCGGGGAGGACCAGTTTGCCGCCCCAGTACTCCAGCAGCGGGGGGTACCAGGTCAGCGGGGCCCGGGCGGCCAGCCGGACCACCTCGCGGGCCTCGACCACCGGAAGGGTGCGTTCCCAGGTCTCCCAGAACTTGATGCCCTTGCGGAAGGACTTGGTGCGGTTCTTGGGCTTGCCGTTGAAGACGGGGTGGATGGGGCCGAGGGCATGGCCGGTGACCTCGATGCGCAGGGTCTTGTGCAGCACGGTGACATTGATCAGCAGGGTGATCACCAACTGGCCGTCCCAGAGCACGAACTGCACGCCCAGGTAGTGCCGGTCGCCGCTGCCGAAGTGCTGTTCGTTGCAGATCTTCTGCAGTTCGGCGCCCCGTATCTGGAAGGTGCCCTCGTCCCCGGCGCTGCGGGAGACTGAGTCGGCGCCCTCGCCGATGGGGGAGACCACCCAGTGCTCCACAAAGGGCGCGGTGAGGCCGCCGGTGTTGACCGGGGTGCGCTCCAGCAGGCGCAGCTGGTCATGGACCGCGCGCATGATGTCCCAGCTGCGGAAGGGGTTGATGTCCTTGCCGGGTTCGGCGGGGACGAGCTCCTCCGCCAGCTGCCAGCTGCCCCAGCGGGTGCCCATGCCGAGTATGCCCTTGGGCCCGGCGTAGAAGACCACATTGCTCTTCTGCTCGGCGGACAGCCGCTCCAGGCTCTGGCGCAGCTGTTCGGCGGCGCTCTCGCCGGGGGCCTGGGGCACCGCCTCGGGGATCTTGGCGCCCACGCCGCCGCCGGAGAGCAGGCCGCTCCAGCGTTCGCGCAGGTCCTGGGCGGTACGTTCGCAAACGAGCTTGGCCCAGTACCAGCCGATGACCGGGGCGACCAGCATGGCGCGCAGATAGACGCCCCAGAAGCCGGTGAACGGCAGCTTGATCATAAAGATCACGCCGAGCACGGCCAGCAGGCCGAGCAGGGCGGTGCCCAGGGCGCCGGCCCGTTTGTTCTGGGCGCCGGCGATGGTGCGGCGCAGCTGGAAGGCGCCCAGCCACAGCAGTACGCCGGGCAGGAAGAGCAGCCCGAAGACCACCATGATCAGGGTGAGCCGGACGTCGCGCAGTTTGCGGATGCGGGTGGCGGCCAGGCAGTGCTCGACGATCACCTGGGGCTCGGTGCCGAAGGACTGGATGAGCGGTTTGCGTCCCTCGCCCAGCATCCGGGTCTGGACGGCGCGGGAGAAGGCCTCGCCCAGGTTGGGTTCGAAGAGCGATATGCGCGGCTTCTTGATGGCGGAGGCGGTCCACTCGGAGTTGGCCTTGAGCAGCTCGTCCATGGGGCCGTCGCGGTAGGCGGCCGAGGCCAGCGCCTGGGTCGCGGCGGTCTGTCCGGCACCGCCCGCGATCGGGATCTGTGCCCCCGGACTGAAGTCGAAGCCGTCTGCCACTGCTGCCCCCAATGCCGCGCGCCCGTCGCGGCGTCCAGGTTAGTGGTGCGGGCCGCCGCCTGTCGTCGAAAGATCCGAATGCCGCCCGCCCGGGGGGCGTTGGGCGGGCGGCTTATGAACTATGCGCCGTTTTCGGCCTGTTCGCGGATCCGGTCGGCGAGCTGGGGCGGCATTGGCTCGTGCCGGGCGTAGGAGCGGCTGAACCGGCCGGTGCCATGGGACAGCGAGCGCAGGTCCACCGTGTACCGTCCGATCTCGATCTCCGGGACCTCGGCCCGCACCAGGGTGCGCCCGCCGGCGGCCTGCTCGGTGCCCACCACCCGGCCGCGCCGCCCGGACAAGTCGCTCATCACCGGGCCCACATACTCGTCGGCCACCAGCACCCGCAGGTCGGCCACCGGTTCCAGCAGGTGGATACGGGCCTCGGCGGCGGCCTCGCGCAGGGCCAGGGCGCCGGCGGTCTGGAAGGCCGCGTCCGAGGAGTCCACCGAGTGCGCCTTGCCGTCGAGCAGGGTGACCCGGATGTCCACCAGCGGGTAGCCGGCGGCTACGCCCTTGGCGGCCTGGGCGCGTACGCCCTTCTCCACCGAGGGGATGAACTGCCGTGGTACCGCCCCGCCGACGACCTTGTCCACGAACTCGATGCCCGATCCGCCCGGCAGCGGCTCGACTTCGATCTCGCAGATGGCGAACTGGCCGTGTCCGCCGGACTGTTTGACGTGCCGTCCGCGCCCGGCGGCCTTGGAGCCGAAGGTCTCGCGCAGCGCCACCCGGTGCGGCACGGTGTCCACCTGGACGCCGTAGCGGCTGCGCAGCCGCTCCAGGGCGGCGTCGCGGTGGGCCTCGCCCAGGCACCACAGCACCACCTGGTGGGTGTCCTGGTTGTGCTCCAGCCGCATGGTGGGGTCCTCGGCCACCAGCCGGGCCAGGCCCTGGGAGAGCTTGTCCTCGTCCGCCTTGCTGTGCGCCTGGATGGCCACCGGCAACAGCGGGTCGGGCATCAGCCAGGGCTCCATGCGCAGCGGGTCGCCGCAGGCGGAGAGGGTGTCCCCGGTCTCGGCCCGGCCGAGCTTGGCGACGCAGGCGATGTCCCCGGCGATGGCCTGGGCCAGCTGGCGCTGCTGCTTGCCGAAGGGGGAGGACAGGGCGCCGATCCGCTCGTCCGCCTCATGGTCCTCATGGCCGCGGTCGGCCAGGCCGTGGCCGGAGACATGCACGGTCTCGTCGGGGCGCAGGGTGCCCGAGAAGACGCGTACCAGCGAGATCCGGCCCACATAGGGGTCCGAGGCGGTCTTGATCACCTCGGCGGCCAGCGGGCCGGCCGGGTCGCAGCTCAGCGGGGGGCGCGGGCTGCCGTCCAGCCCGGTGACGGCGGGCACCTCGCGCTCGGCCGGGGTGGGGAAGCCGCCGGTGACCAGCTCCAGCAGCTCCACGGTGCCCAGGCCCTGGCGGGCGCCCTCGGGGGCGGGGGCGGCGGCCAGTACCGGGTGGAAGGTGCCCCGGGCCACGGCCCGTTCCAGGTCCTCGATAAGGGTCTTGACGTCGATCTCCTCGCCGCCGAGGTAGCGGTCCATCAGGGTCTCGTCCTCGCTCTCGGCGATGATCCCCTCGATCAGCCGGTTGCGGGCCTCCTCGATCACCGGCAGCTGGTCGGGGGCGGGCGAGGTCTCCCGGCGTTCGCCGGAGGAGTAGTCGAAGACCCGCTGGGAGAGCAGCCCGGTCAGCCCGGCCACCGGGCGGTGGCCGTCGGGGCCCTCCGGGCCGTACAGCGGCAGGTACAGGGGGAGGACGCTCTCGGCGGAGTCACCACCGAAGGCGGCGCGGCAGGTCTCCGTGAGGTCTGCGAAGTCCGCCCGGGCCGTCTCCAGATGGGTCACCACGATGGCGCGGGGCATGCCGACCGCCGCACACTCCTCCCAGAGCATCCGGGTGGCGCCGGTGACGCCCTCGGTGCCCTCGGCGGCCGAGATCACGAACAGGGCCGCGTCCGCCGCGCGCAGCCCGGCCCGCAGCTCGCCGACGAAGTCGGCGTAGCCGGGGGTGTCCAGCAGATTGATCTTGATGCCGTCCCACTCCACCGGGACCACGGAGAGCTGGACCGAGCGCTGCTGGCGGTGCTCCAGCTCGTCGTAGTCGGAGACCGAACCGCCGTCCTCCACGCGGCCCGCCCGGGTGAGTGCGCCGGTGGCCAGTGCCAGCGCCTCCACCAGGGTGGTCTTGCCGGATCCGGTGTGGCCGACCAGCACCACATTGCGTATGTCGCCGGGCCGGTCGGCCGCCACTGCTCTGCCGGCGGCCCCTGGGTGGACAGTCGTCTTCTCGCCCATGTGCCTCGCCTTCCGGTTGACACCTGCGGTTCTCCGAGCTTTCCACCGTGGTCACGCTGCGTCCATACGTCGCACACGCAGGCGCAACTGTCCGCCCCCGGCGTGAACCGCCGAGGGGGCCGGCCGGGCGGTTGCGCCGACCGGGTGGCGGTGCGGGCGGTGACATGGGCCGCGGACCCCGGGCGTGATGTGCGCGCGGCGGGCCGCGGCGGCCTGGCTACGATGGGCCAGCCGGTGGCTCTTCGGCCACCCGGCCCGCACACGACCCTCCGGGAAGGCCATGCTGAACAAGTACGCGCGTGCGTTCTTCACGCGTGTTCTCACGCCGTTCGCCGCCCTGCTCATCCGACTCGGCGTCAGCCCCGACACGGTGACCCTCATCGGCACCGGGGGCGTGGTGGCGGGTGCGCTGGTCTTCTATCCCCAGGGCGAGTTCTTCTGGGGCACGGTCACCATCACGCTGTTTGTCTTCTCGGACCTGGTGGACGGCAATATGGCCCGCCAGCTGGGCCGCTCCAGCCGGTGGGGGGCCTTCCTGGACTCCACCCTGGACCGGGTGGCGGACTCGGCGATCTTCGGCGGGCTGGCCCTTTGGTACGCCGGGCGCGGCAACGACCTGGCGCTGTGCGCCGTGTCGATCTTCTGTCTGGCCAGCGGCCAGGTGGTGTCGTACACCAAGGCGCGCGGCGAGAGCATCGGGCTGCCGGTGAAGGTCAATGGCCTGGTGGAGCGCGCCGAGCGACTGGTGATCTCGCTGGTGGCCTGCGGACTCTCCGGGCTGCACAAGTTCGGGGTGCCGGGCATCCAGATCCTGCTGCCGGTCGCGCTGTGGGTGGTGGCCGTGGGCAGCCTGATCACCCTGATCCAGCGGGTGGTGACGGTGCGCCGGGAGGCGGCCGAGGCGGACGCGGCGCTGGCGGCCGGCCGGGGAGACACCGCGTGAGGGAGGGCCTGACCGACGCGCTGTACGGGCTGGGCTGGGGGACGGTCAAAAAGCTCCCCGAACCGGTGGCCGACCGGCTGGGCCGGACCGTGGCCGATGCCGCCTGGCGGCGGCGGGGCAAGGGGGTGCTGCGGCTGGAGGCCAATCTGGCCCGGGTGGTCCCCGATCCCACCCCCGCCCGGCTGGCCGAGCTGTCCCGGGCCGGGATGCGCTCGTATATGCGCTACTGGATGGAGTCCTTCCGGCTGCCGGCCTGGAGCCGGGACCGCATCCGCGGCGGCTTCGACCCCGAGAGCCTGCACCATCTGACCGACGGGCTGGACGGCGGCCGGGGCGTGGTGCTGGCGCTGCCCCATATGGCCAACTACGACCTGGCCGGGGCCTGGGTCACCACGGCGCTGGGGGTGCCCTTCACCACGGTGGCCGAGCGGCTGAAGCCGGAGAGCCTCTACGACCGGTTTGTGGCCTACCGGGAGGGGCTGGGCATGGAGGTGCTGCCCCATGCGGGCGGCAGCGCCTTCGGCACGCTCTCCCGGCGGCTGCGGGCCGGCGGGCTGGTCTGCCTGGTGGCCGACCGGGACCTGTCGGCCTCCGGGGTGGAGGTGGACTTCTTCGGCGAACGGGCCAAGATGCCTGCCGGGCCCGCGCGGCTGGCGGTGCAGACCGGTGCGCTGCTGCTGCCGGTGACCCTCTGGTACGACCGGTCGCCGGTGATGCGGGGGCGGGTGCACCCGCCCATTGAGGTGCCGGACGACGGCACCCGTGCCGAGCAGGCGGCCGCCATGACCCAGCGACTGGCCGACGCCTTCGCCTCGGGCATTGCCGAGCACCCCACGGACTGGCATATGCTGCAGCGCCTATGGCTGGCCGACCTGGCGCCGCGCCCGGCCGATGGCCGCCCGCCCCGCCCCGACACCCAGAGCCCGGGAACGGAGAAGCCTTGAGGATCGGGATCGTCTGCCCGTACTCGTGGGACGTCCCGGGGGGCGTCCAGTTCCACATCAGGGACCTGGCCGAGCACCTGATCCGGCAGGGGCACCAGGTCTCGGTGCTGGCCCCGGCGGACGACGAGACGCCGCTGCCGCCCTTTGTGGTCTCCGCGGGACGGGCCGTTCCGGTGCCCTACAACGGCTCGGTGGCCCGGCTGAACTTCGGCTTCCTCTCCGCGGCGCGGGTGCGGCGGTGGCTGCACGAGGGGGACTTCGAGGTCATCCATATCCATGAGCCGACCTCGCCGTCGCTGGGACTGCTGACCTGCTGGGCGGCGCAGGGGCCGATCGTGGCGACCTTCCACACCTCCAATCCGCGGTCCAGGGCGATGATCGCGGCCTATCCGATCCTCCAGCCGGCGCTGGAGAAGATCAGCGCCCGGATCGCGGTGAGCGAGTATGCCCGCCGGACGCTGGTGGAGCATCTGGGCGGTGACGCGGTGGTCATCCCCAATGGGGTGGATGTCGACTTCTTCGCCCGCGCCGAGCCGAGGCCCGAGTGGATGGGGCGGGACGGGGGCGGTGCGGGGCCGGCTGGTGAGAGCTCCTCCGGTACGGGCCCGGTTGGTGACGGTGGGGGTCCGGCCGGGCGGCGGGAGGGGACCATCGGCTTCATCGGGCGGATCGACGAGCCCCGCAAGGGCCTGCCGGTGCTGATGCGGGCACTGCCGAAGATCCTCGCCGAGTACCCCGGCACGCGGTTGCTGGTGGCCGGGCGCGGTGACGAGAAGGAGGCGGTGGCCCAGTTGCCTGCCCCCATGCGGGACCGGGTCGAGTTCCTCGGCATGATCAGCGACGAGGACAAAGCGCGGCTGCTGCGCAGCGTGGACGTCTATGTGGCGCCCAACACCGGTGGGGAGTCCTTCGGCATCATCCTGGTCGAGGCGATGTCGGCCGGTGCGCCGGTGCTGGCGAGTGATCTGGACGCGTTCGCCCAGGTGCTGGACCAGGGGGCGGCGGGTGAGCTGTTCGCCAACGAGGACGCGGACGCGCTGGCCGAGGCGGCGATACGGCTGCTTGGCGATCCGGCCAGGCGGGCCGAGCTCAGTGAGCGGGGCTCGCGGCATGTGCGGCGCTTTGACTGGTCCACGGTCGGGGCGGACATTCTCGCGGTCTATGAGACGGTGGCGGCGGGGGCGGCTTCGGTGGCCGCTGATGAACGCATCGGGCTGCTGGCTCGGTTGGGGCTGGGCCGGGATTAGCTTGCGGCCGGCGCCTCTTGAGGTCTGGCGTCGTCGGGTGCGGGGGGCGTTCGGTGGACTTTCCCGTGCGGGCTGGCTGTGGGCCGCGCAGTTCCCCGCGCCCCTTGCGGGGCGCCCCGGTGGTCGGCCGCGACTGGGGGCGGGTGCGGCTCCGCGCTTGGAGCGGAGCCGCGTCGGTGTAGCCGCGCGCCACTGACGGGGCGCCCGTTCCTTACGGGGCTTCCGGTGTGGGTATCGGGCGGGTGCCGAAGAGGGACATGCCGTGGCGGTCGCGGAAGCGGTGGGCGAGGCGGACGGTGAGGAGGACGACCAGGGCGATCAGGGCTATGGACTGCAGGCGGCCGATCAGCGGGACCGCGTCCACCGGGAGGGTCAGGGCCTCGGCCGTGCTCAGGGCGGCGTCCAGGAGCTGGCCGCCGGCCCACAGCAGGGTCAGGCCGCGCAGGGCGTTCCTGAACTCCGGTGAGGTCAGCCACTGGCGCTCGGCCGCTTCGCATGCCTCGGGGGTGCGTAGTTGGCGGCCGAACTGGTAGGCGAAGGGCCGGGCGGTGAACAGGGTGCCCGCCATCCACAGCGCCAGTGCCGCCGGGAGGGCCGCGTCCTTCAGCAGCAGCACCCGGGGGTCCCCGCTGATCGCCGAGGTGCCCGCCGACACCACCAGCAGCACCAGGACCAAGAGGTCGAAGAGCTCGGTCCGGCGCCGGAGAAGGGCGCCGGCCAGGGCGTGCAGGGCCGGCGGGGCACTGCTGATCAGCAGCGCCTGCCACTGCGGGGCACCCTGCCCGCGGAGCACGTAGTACACCGCGAGCGGCAGCGCGAGGTTGACGGTCAGGGAGGTGAGGAGGGAGCGTCGGGCCTTCATGGTGTGCGTCCCCTTGCCGGGAGTGCTGCGTTCTGCGTCCTGCCCCACTGACGCTAGGTGCCGGGCGGGTGCAGAGGGATCGGAGCCCGGGTAGATTCCGGAGCGGGCCCGCTCCACCCCCTCGTCCACCTCCGGGTGGAGAGGCACCCGGTGCCCGGCCCGGTACTGTGGCCCGCCGTGACTGGTTCTCTATGGGGTCTGATCTGGGCCACGGCCGCGCTCATCCTGATCGGCGTCTATCTGAGCTGGACCGCGGGCCGGCTGGACCGGCTGCACAGCCGCATCGACGCGGCGCGGGCCGCGCTGGACGCCCAGCTGCTGCGCCGCGCCTCGGTGGCCCAGGAGCTGGCCACCGCCGGAGTGCTGGACCCGGCCGCGTCGATGGTCCTCTACCAGGCCGCCCACGCCGCCCGGCAGGCCGAGGAGGAACAGCGGGAGGTCGCCGAGAGCGAGCTGAGCCAGGCGTTGCGCGCGGTCTTCGCCGAGCCCCCGCAGGTGGAGGCGGTGCGCCAGGCGCCCGGCGGCGAGGAGTCGCTGGGGGAGCTCAACCAGGCGGTGCGCCGGGTGCCGATGGCCCGGCGGTTCCACAATGACGCGGTGCGCGCGGCCCGGGCGGTGCGCACCCACCGGGTGGTCCGCTGGTTCCGGCTGGCCGGGCACGCGCCGTTCCCGCTGGCCTTCGAGATGGACGACGAGCCGCCCGCGGCGCTGGCCGATCCGGCAAGCCACTGACCTCTGATTGGCCCTTTTTCGCGGGGCCGGGCCCTGGGTTTGATGACGCTGCGGCGCCTATGGGCCGCCGCTGCAGCGTCACCGCCCTTGATTAGTGAGGTCATACGTGTCCACTCCCACCACCCAGGCCCCCGAGACCGGCACCGCACGCGTCAAGCGCGGCATGGCCGAGCAGCTCAAGGGCGGCGTGATCATGGACGTCGTCACCCCCGAGCAGGCCAAGATCGCCGAGGACGCCGGCGCCGTCGCGGTGATGGCCCTGGAGCGGGTTCCCGCCGATATCCGCAAGGACGGTGGCGTGGCCCGGATGTCCGACCCGGACATGATCGAAGGCATCATCAACGCGGTGTCCATCCCGGTGATGGCCAAGTCCCGTATCGGCCACTTCGTCGAGGCCCAGGTGCTGCAGTCGCTGGGCGTGGACTACATCGACGAGTCCGAGGTCCTCACCCCGGCCGACGAGGTCAATCACAGCGACAAGTGGGCCTTCACCACCCCCTTCGTCTGCGGCGCCACCAACCTGGGCGAGGCCCTGCGCCGCATCGCCGAGGGCGCGGCCATGATCCGTTCCAAGGGTGAGGCCGGCACCGGCAATGTGGTCGAGGCCGTCCGCCACCTGCGCCAGATCAAGAACGAGATCGCCCGCCTGCGCGGCTACGACAACCACGAGCTCTACGCCGCCGCCAAGGAGCTGCGCGCCCCGTACGAGCTGGTCAAGGAGGTCGCCGAGCTGGGCAAGCTGCCGGTGGTGCTGTTCTCCGCCGGTGGTGTGGCCACCCCGGCCGACGCCGCGCTGATGCGCCAGCTCGGTGCCGAGGGCGTCTTTGTGGGCTCGGGCATCTTCAAGTCCGGCGACCCGGCCAAGCGGGCCGCCGCCATCGTGAAGGCCACCACCTTCTACGACGACCCGAAGATCATCGCCGATGCCTCCCGCAACCTGGGCGAGGCCATGGTCGGCATCAACTGCGACACCCTGCCCGAGGCGGAGCGCTACGCCAACCGCGGCTGGTAACGCAGGAGTTCACCGGTGGGCGGCTCGCGCGGTGCGGGCCGCCCACCGCTGGTACATCGGAAAGGCAGTGCTTTCAGTGTCCACTCCCACCATCGGCGTCCTGGCCCTGCAGGGCGACGTCCGCGAGCACCTGGTCGCCCTCGCCGCGGCCGACGCCCTGGCCCGCCCGGTCCGCCGCCCCGAGGAGCTGGCCGAGATCGACGGACTGGTGATCCCGGGCGGCGAGTCCACCACCATGTCCAAGCTGGCGGTGATCTTCGGCCTGCTGGAGCCGCTGCGCGAGCGGATCCGGGCCGGGATGCCGGTCTACGGCACCTGCGCGGGCATGATCATGCTCGCCGACAAGCTGCTGGACGGACGGGAGGACCAGGAGACCCTGGGCGGCATCGACATGATCGTCCGCCGCAACGCCTTCGGCCGGCAGAACGAGTCCTTCGAGGCGGCCATCGAGATGGCCGGGATCGAGGGCGCCCCGGTGGAGGGCGTCTTCATCCGTGCGCCCTGGGTGGAGTCCACCGGCGCCGATACCGAGGTGCTGGCCACCTATGACGGTCACACGGTGGCCGTCCGGCAGGGCAATGTACTGGCCACCTCTTTCCATCCGGAGCTCACCGGGGACCACCGGGTGCACGCCCTGTTCGTGGCGATGGTCCGGGAACGGGCAGCAGCCGGATCCCGGTAGGATCACAGGCGTTCGTAAGGAAACTTGGTTACGCGAAGGAGACAGGCGGATGTCCGGCCACTCTAAATGGGCTACGACGAAGCACAAGAAGGCCGTGATCGACGCCAAGCGCGGCAAGCTCTTCGCGAAGCTCATCAAGAACATCGAGGTCGCGGCCCGGATGGGCGGCGCCGACCCGGAGGGCAACCCGACCCTCTACGACGCCATCCAGAAGGCCAAGAAGCAGTCGGTTCCCAACAAGAACATCGACTCCGCCGTCAAGCGGGGCGCGGGCCTGGAGGCCGGCGGCGCCGACTACGAGACGATCATGTACGAGGGTTACGGCCCCAACGGTGTCGCGGTGCTCATCGAGTGCCTCACCGACAACCGCAACCGCGCCGCCTCCGACGTCCGGGTCGCCATGACCCGTAACGGCGGCTCGATGGCCGACCCGGGTTCGGTTTCCTACCTGTTCAACCGCAAGGGCGTGGTGATCCTCCCCAAGGGCGAGCTCACCGAGGACGACGTGCTGGGCGCGGTCCTGGACGCCGGTGCCGAGGAGGTCAACGACCTCGGCGAGAACTTCGAGGTCATCAGCGAGGCCACCGACCTGGTCGCGGTCCGTACCGCCCTGCAGGAGGCCGGGATCGACTACGACTCGGCCGAGGCCAACTTCGTCCCCACCATGCAGGTCGAGCTGGACGAGGAGGGCGCCAAGAAGATCTTCAAGCTGATCGACGCCCTGGAGGACAGCGACGACGTGCAGAACGTCTTCGCCAACTTCGACGTCTCCGACGACGTCATGGCGAAGGTCGACGCCTGATCCAAGCGCAGCGCACGGGCCGGCGGGAGCATCTCCCGTCGGCCCGTCGCGTTGTCGGTGCGCGGCGTTGTCAGTGGCGGCCGATAGCCTGCCGGAACAGTTGACCGAAGGGAGGGGCGCGATGCGGGTGCTGGGGGTGGACCCCGGGCTGACGCGCTGTGGCGTCGGGGTGGTCGAGGGCGTCGCCGGGCGGCCGCTGCGGATGCTGGGCGTGGGCGTCATACGGACCCCTGCCGAGGCCGACACCGCAGAGCGGCTGCTGCTGGTGGAGCAGGGCCTGGAGCGCTGGCTGACGGAGTACCGGCCCGAGTATGTCGCCGTGGAACGGGTCTTCAGCCAGCACAATGTCCGCACCGTGATGGGCACCGCCCAGGCCAGCGCGGTGGCCATGCTCTGCGCCGCGCGGCGCGGGCTGCCGGTGGCCCTGCACACCCCCAGCGAGGTCAAGGCCGCCGTCACCGGCTCCGGCCGGGCCGACAAGGCCCAGGTCGGCTCGATGGTCACCCGCCTGCTGCGGCTGGACGCCCCGCCGAAGCCGGCCGACGCCGCCGACGCCCTGGCCCTGGCCATCTGCCATATCTGGCGGGCCCCGGCCACCAACCGCCTCCAGCAGGCGGTGGCCGCCCACCGCCGCACCACCGCCGAAGCACCACTGATGAAGGGCACCCGATGATCGCCTTCGTTTCCGGCCCCGTCGCCGCCCTCGGCCCGGACACCGCCGTGGTGGAGGTGGGCGGCGTCGGCATGGCCGTGCAGTGCACCCCCGACACCCTCTCCCGGCTGCGCATCGGCGAACCGGCCCGCCTGGCCACCTCCCTGGTCGTCCGGGAGGACTCCCTGACCCTCTACGGCTTCGCCGACGACGACGAGCGTCAGACCTTCGAGCTGCTGCAGACCGCCAGCGGAGTCGGCCCCCGCCTGGCCCAGGCCATGCTGGCCGTGCACTCCCCGGACGCCCTGCGCCGGGCCTTCGCCACCGCCGACGAGAAGGCGCTCACCGCCGTCCCCGGCATCGGCAAGAAGGGCGCCCAGAAGCTGCTGCTGGAGCTCAAGGACCGACTGGGCACCCCGGCCGCCGCCTCCGCCGCGGTGCCCCGGCCCGCCTCGGGCGGCGCCGCCTCCTGGCGCGAGCAACTGCACGCCGCGCTGGTCGGGCTGGGCTACGCGGCCCGGGAGGCGGACCAGGCGGTGGAGGCGGTGGCACCGCAGGCCGAGGCCGCCGGTGGCACCCCGCAGGTGGGGCAGCTGCTGCGGGCCGCGCTGCAGAGCCTGAACCGGGCCCGCTGAACGCCCCGGCCCCACCCTCCGACCGGCCCGACCGCCACCGAGCATGAGGTATGAGGTTTCACCCGTGAACTGGGACGAAGGATCCACCCCCGCCACCCACCCCGGCGACCGCGTGGTCAGCGGCGCCGCCGACGGGGACGACCAGGCCGTCGAGGCCGCGCTGCGCCCCAAGGACCTGGGCGAGTTCGTCGGCCAGGAGCGGGTCCGCGAACAGCTCGACCTGGTGCTGCGCGCCGCCCGCGGCCGCGGGGCCACCGCCGACCACGTGCTGCTCTCCGGGGCGCCCGGCCTGGGCAAGACCACCCTGTCGATGATCATCGCGGCCGAGATGGGCGCCCCCATCCGCATCACCTCCGGCCCCGCCATCCAGCACGCCGGTGACCTGGCCGCCATCCTCTCCTCGCTCACCGAGGGCGAGGTCCTCTTCCTCGACGAGATCCACCGGATGTCCCGGCCCGCCGAGGAGATGCTCTATATGGCCATGGAGGACTTCCGGGTCGATGTGGTGGTGGGCAAGGGCCCCGGCGCCACCGCGATCCCGCTGGAACTGCCGCCCTTCACCCTGGTCGGCGCCACCACCCGGGCCGGACTGCTGCCGCCCCCGCTGCGCGACCGCTTCGGCTTCACCGGGCACATGGAGTTCTACAGCCCGGACGAACTCCAGCGGGTGATCAACCGCTCGGCCAGGCTGCTGGATGTGGACATAGCGGCCGACGGCGCCGCCGAGATCGCCGGACGCTCCCGCGGCACCCCCCGCATCGCCAACCGCCTGCTGCGCCGGGTCCGGGACTACGCCCAGGTCAAGGCCGATGGAGTGATCACCGGCCAGGTGGCCGCCCAGGCCCTGGAGGTCTATGAGGTGGACGGCCGCGGCCTGGACCGGCTGGACCGCGCGGTGCTCACCGCCCTGCTCAAGCTGTTCGGCGGCGGCCCGGTCGGGCTGTCCACCCTCGCCGTGGCCGTGGGCGAGGAGCGCGAGACGGTGGAGGAGGTCGCCGAGCCCTTCCTGGTACGGGAGGGGCTGCTGGCGCGTACGCCCAGGGGCCGGGTGGCTACCCCGGCGGCCTGGTCGCACCTGGGAATGGTGCCTCCCCAGCAGGTCACGGGCGGCTCCGGCCAGCGGGGACTCTTCGAGGGGTGACGGCGCGGGCGCTTCGACAGCCAGGAACCCGAGTGCCATGCTGGGCGTTGTTCCATAGGTGCGGACTCGCTTAGACTCCGCCGATGCCGTCCTCAACGGTGCGGCATACCACCCCCGTAGACCAGGCCGCGGACCCCGCGGTCGTGTGAAGGAAACCCCGTCCCGTGAATATCGTGACTCTCCTGCCGTTCATCGTGCTTATCGGGGCCATGTTCCTGATGACCCGGTCGGCCAAGAACAAGCAGCGCGAGGCTGCGAACATGCGTGACCAGATGCAGCCGGGCACCGGTGTGCGGACGATCGGCGGAATGTACGCCACCGTCAAGGAGATCAGCGAGGACTCGGTGCTCCTGGAGGTCGCTCCGGGTGTGCACGCGATCTACGCCAAGAACGCCATCGGCGCCGTCCTGCCGGATGACGAGTACAACCGCATCATCCATGGCATCGAGTCGGCCGAGTCCGACGCCCCTGTCGTGCCGGACGACCTCTCCTCGCTGACCGAGGGCGAGGCCGCCGGGCCGGCGGAGGAGAAGGCCGGGGAGAAGAAGATCGACCTCGGCAAGGAAGCGGCCGGTGACCAGGCCGAGCAGGCCGAGCCGAAGGACACCAAGCGGGACGACAAGGGCGAGGGCGACACCGGCGCCAAGTAAGCGCAGCGGCCGGCCGCGGCACGCCCACCGCTCGGCGGGCCGCGGCCGGCCGACGGTCTAGGCTCCGGCGGGGGCAGGTCCCCACAAACTTCGTGGCCGCCCGGCGAACACCTTCGGGCCCGGCGGTTGGACAGGGAGAAACGACAAGGTGGCAGCACCGAAGAAGGGCCGCAGGTCCCCGGGCGGCCAGGGCAGGCCAGGCAGAGTCCTGGCCTTCATCCTGCTCGTCATGGTGGCGCTCACCGGGGGAATGTTCGCCTATGGGCACTTCACCCCGCGACTGGGCATCGACCTGGCGGGCGGCACCAGCTTCACGCTGGAGGCGAAGAACGAGCCGGGCAAGCCCAATGCGATCACCAAGACCAATATGAACACGGCCGTCGGCATCCTGGAGCGGCGTGTCAACGGTCTCGGTGTCTCCGAGGCCGAGGTCCAGACGCAGGGCAAGAACCACATCATCGTGAACATCCCCAAGGGGACCAACGCGGAGCAGGCCCGCCAGCAGGTCGGTACCACCGCCCAGCTGATGTTCCGGCCGGTGCTCGCGGCGGCCCCGGCGGGCACGATGCCCCAGCCCCAGCCCACCCCGAGCGCCTCGGGCGGCAGCGGCAAGGACAAGAAGGGCGGCAAGAGCAGCCCCTCCGCCACCCCCAGCGCCAAGCCCTCCGGCTCGGCGACCCCCGGTGGCCAGGGACGTGCCGTCACCGACGCGCTGAAGGCCCCGCAGGCCCCCAAGCCCACGCCCACTCCTTCCGCTCCGTCCCAGGACCTGCAGAAGCGGTTCGCGGCCCTGGACTGCTCCACCAAGCAGAGCCGGTCCAACGCCGCCAAGGCCGCCGACGCCGCCAAGCCCACCGACCAGGTGGTGGCGTGTGACAAGGACGGCAAGGAGAAGCTGCTGCTCGGCCCGGTCGCGGTGGACGGCAAGGATGTGACCGGCGCCAAGGCCGTGCTGGACACCCAGCAGGCCGCGGGCTGGATGGTGACGCTGAAGTTCAACGGCAAGGGCAGCAAGACCTTCGGCAATGTCACCGGCAAGCTGGCCTCCCAGCCCGACCCGCAGAACCGCTTCGCGATCGTGCTGGACGGCGAGTCCGTCTCCGCGCCCTCGGTGCGCCAGGCCATTGACGGCGGCAGCGCCCAGATCACCGGCAACTTCGACCAGTCCAGCGCCAATGACCTGGCCAACGTTCTGGCCTACGGTTCGCTGCCGCTGTCCTTTGACATCGTCGACGAGAGCACCGTGAGCGCCGCGCTCGGCGGTGAGCAGCTGCACGCCGGTCTGCTCGCCGGAGCCATCGGCCTGGCCCTGGTGGTCGTCTACCTGGTGGCCTACTACCGCGGCCTGGCCCTGGTGGCCCTGGCCAGCCTGGCCTGCTCGGCGATCCTCACCTACACCCTGATGGTGCTGCTCGGCCCGGCCATCGGCTTTGCGCTGAACCTGCCGGCCGTCTGCGGTGCCATCGTGGCCATCGGTATCACCGCCGACTCCTTCATCGTCTACTTCGAACGCATCCGGGACGAGATCCGCGAGGGACGCACCCTGCGTCCGGCGGTGGAGCGCGGCTGGCCGCGCGCCCGGCGCACCATCCTGGTCTCGGACTTTGTGTCCTTCCTGGCCGCCGCGGTGCTGTTCGTGGTCACCGTCGGCAAGGTGCAGGGCTTCGCCTTCACGCTGGGTCTGACCACGCTGCTGGACGTGGTGGTGGTCTTCCTGTTCACCAAGCCGCTGATGACGATCCTGGCCCGGCGCAAGTTCTTCGCCAGCGGCCATCCCTGGTCCGGTCTGGACCCCAAGCGGCTCGGTGCCCGCCCCCCGCTGCGGTCCTCCCGCCGCCGTCCCTCCGCCAGCACCGACCCGAAGGAGGCGTGAGATGTCGCGACTCGGCGCGCTCGGCGCCCGGCTGTACCGAGGCGAGGTCGGCTATGACTTCGTCGGCAAGCGGAAGATCTGGTACGGCATCTCGATCCTGATCACCATCACGGCCATCGTGGGCCTGGCGGTGCGCGGCCTGAACATGGGCATCGAGTTCAAGGGTGGCGCGGTCTTCACCACGCCCAAGACCTCGGTCAGTGCCGATGCGGCCAAGCGGACCGCGGAGGATGCCTCGGGTCACACCGCCATCGTCCAGAAGCTCGGCGGCGGCAAGCTGCGGGTGCAGGTCAGCGAGCTGACCACGCAGAAGTCCCGGACCACCCAGCAGGCCCTGGCCAAGAAGCTGGATGTCTCGCCCAACAAGATCAACACCGACATCGTCGGCCCCAGCTGGGGCGATGAGATCGCCAACAAGGCCTGGACCGGCCTGGGGATCTTCATGGTCCTGGTGGTGATCTACCTCGCCATCGCCTTCGAGTGGCGGATGGCCCTGGCCGCGCTGATCGCCCTGGTCCATGACCTCACCATCACCGTGGGCGTCTACGCCCTGGTCGGCTTCGAGGTCACCCCGGGCACCGTGATCGGTCTGCTGACCATCCTCGGTTACTCGCTCTACGACACCGTGGTCGTCTTCGACGGCCTCAAGGAGAGCTCGAAGGACCTCACCAAGCAGACCCGCTGGACCTACAGCGAGATCGCCAACCGCAGCCTCAACAGCACCCTGGTGCGCTCCATCAACACCACCGTGGTGGCGCTGCTGCCGGTCGCCGGTCTGCTGTTCATCGGCGGCGGCTTCCTCGGCGCGGGCATGCTCAATGACATCTCGCTGGCGCTGTTCGTGGGTCTGACGGCCGGTGCCTACTCCTCGATCTTTATCGCCACCCCGCTGGTGGCGGAGTTCAAGGAGCGCGACCCGCAGATGAAGGCCCTGGCCAAGCGGGTGCATGCGCGCCGTGCCGCCCAGGCGGCCAAGGCGGACTCCACCGACCCCGCGGACCACGAGGCGGACGCGCCGGAGGGCGAGGGCCCCGAGGACACCCCGCCCGCCGGCGTGGTCGGACCGCGCCGCCAGCCGGCGACCCGGGGCCGTGGCGGCCGCGGCCGGACCCAGGGGAAGCGCCGATGACCACCGACCAGAAACTGCGGGACCTGCTGATCAGCCGGATCACCGACGTCCCCGACTACCCCAAGCCCGGCGTGATGTTCAAGGACATCACCCCGCTGCTGGCCGACGCCGGGGCCTTCACCGCGCTCACCGACGCCCTGGCGGCGCTGTGCGAGCGCTACCGGGCGGACAAGGTCGTCGGCCTGGAGGCCCGCGGCTTCATCCTGGCCGCCCCGGTGGCCGTCCGCGCGGGCGTCGGTTTCGTCCCCGTCCGCAAGGCGGGCAAGCTGCCCGGTGCCACCCTCTCCCAGGCGTATGAGCTGGAGTACGGCACCGCCGAGATAGAGATCCACGCGGAGGCGCTGGGCGTCGGCGAGCGGGTGCTGGTGATCGACGATGTGCTGGCCACCGGCGGCACCGCGGAAGCCTCGCTGAAGCTGATCCGCCGGGCAGGTGCCCAGGTGGCGGGCGTGGCGGTGCTGATGGAGCTTGGATTCCTCAACGGCCGCGAGCGGCTGGAGAGCGTGCTCGACGGAGCGCCGCTGGACGCGCTGATCCAGGTCTGAGAACCAGGTCCGGCCCGGTCCAATGGACCGGTGGGCGGGCCCCGGGAGCATCCCGGGGCCCGCCCTTGTCGTTCCCCGCCCGCACCGGGCGAGCGGCAGCTTCCCCCCTCGGCTCGATACCATGGCAGTCCGGACCTGCTCGGGGGGCCGGACCGCGCATGAGGAGTGCTCTTGCCAGACAAGGCCCAGCCGCTCACCACCCAGCCGGACAAGCCGACTCCACCGGCCGCGGCGGCCGCGGGCACGCCCAGGGAGCAGGGCGGCCCGCAGCGCACGCCCGCCACCAAGCCCAAGGCGGAGCCGCAGGGCAAGGCCGTGCCTCCGACGCCGGCCCCCGCCCGCCCCGCCCCGCCGCCCAGTGCCCCGGCCCGCTCCGGGTCCTCCAGCCGGGTACGGGCCCGCCTGGCCAGACTGGGCGTACAGCGCCAGAGCCCGTACAACCCGGTGCTGGAGCCGCTGCTGCGTATCGTCCGCGGCAACGACCCCAAGGCCGACGCGGCCACCCTGCGCCAGCTGGAGCGCGCCTACCAGGTGGCCGAGCGCTGGCACCGGGGCCAGAAGCGCAAGAGCGGCGACCCGTACATCACCCACCCCCTCGCCGTCACCACCATCCTGGCCGAGCTGGGCATGGACCCGGCCACCTTGATGGCCGGGCTGCTGCACGACACGGTGGAGGACACCGAGTACGGCCTGGAGGACCTGCGCCGGGACTTCGGCGACCAGGTGGCGCTGCTGGTGGACGGCGTCACCAAGCTGGACAAGGTCAAATTCGGCGAGGCCGCCCAGGCCGAGACCGTGCGCAAGATGGTCGTCGCCATGGCCAAGGACCCCCGGGTCCTGGTGATCAAGCTGGCCGACCGGCTGCACAATATGCGCACCATGCGCTATCTCAAGCGGGAGAAGCAGGAGAAGAAGGCCCGCGAGACGCTGGAGATCTACGCCCCGCTGGCACACCGGCTGGGCATGAACACCATCAAGTGGGAGCTGGAGGACCTCGCCTTCGCGATCCTCTACCCCAAGATGTACGACGAGATCGTCCGGCTGGTCGCCGAACGCGCCCCCAAGCGTGACGAATACCTGGCCACCGTGATCGACGAGGTGCAGTCCGATCTGCGCGCGGCCCGGATCAAGGCCACCGTCACCGGCCGCCCCAAGCACTACTACAGCGTCTACCAGAAGATGATTGTGCGCGGCCGGGACTTCGCCGAGATCTACGACCTGGTGGGCATCCGGGTCCTGGTGGACACCGTCCGCGACTGCTACGCCGCGCTGGGCACCGTGCACGCGCGGTGGAACCCGGTGCCGGGGCGGTTCAAGGACTACATCGCGATGCCCAAGTTCAATATGTACCAGTCGCTGCACACCACCGTGATAGGCCCCAGCGGCAAGCCGGTTGAGCTGCAGATCCGCACCTTCGATATGCACCGGCGCGCGGAGTACGGCATCGCCGCGCACTGGAAGTACAAGCAGGAGGCGGTCGCCGGAGCCTCCAAGGTCCGTACCGATGTGCCCAAGCACGCCGGCAAGAACCAGGACACCGTCAATGACATGGCCTGGCTGCGGCAGTTGCTGGACTGGCAGAAGGAGACCGAGGACCCGGGCGAGTTCCTGGAGTCGCTGCGCTTCGACCTCTCCCGCAACGAGGTCTTCGTCTTTACGCCCAAGGGCGATGTGATAGCGCTGCCGGCCGGCGCCACCCCGGTGGACTTCGCCTACGCGGTGCACACCGAGGTCGGCCACCGCACCATAGGCGCCCGGGTCAACGGCCGGCTGGTTCCGCTGGAATCCACCCTGGACAACGGGGACTTGGTGGAGGTCTTCACCTCCAAGGCACCTGGCGCCGGACCGTCCCGCGACTGGCTGGGCTTCGTCAAGTCCCCCCGCGCCCGCAACAAGATCCGCGCCTGGTTCTCCAAGGAGCGCCGGGACGAGGCGATCGAGCAGGGCAAGGACGCCATCGCCCGCGCCATGCGCAAGCAGAACCTGCCGATCCAGCGGATCCTCACCGGGGACTCGCTGGTCACCCTGGCGCATGAGATGCGCTATCCGGACATCTCCTCGCTCTACGCGGCCATCGGCGAGGGCCATGTGGCGGCCCAGGGCGTGGTGCAGAAGCTGGTCCAGGCGCTGGGCGGCGAGGACGCGGCCACCGAGGACATCGAGGAGAGCGCCCCCATCCGCACCCGCTCCAAGCGGCGCTCCAGCGCCGATCCGGGCGTGGTGGTCAAGGGCGTTGACGATGTCTGGGTCAAACTGGCCCGCTGCTGTACGCCCGTTCCCGGCGACCCCATCATCGGTTTCGTCACCCGGGGCAATGGCATCTCGGTGCACCGGGCGGACTGCGTCAATGTGGACGCGCTCTCCCAGCAGCCCGAGCGGATCATCGATGTCCAGTGGGCGCCCACCCAGTCCTCGGTCTTCCTGGTGGCCATCCAGGTGGAGGCGCTGGACCGCTCCCGGCTGCTGTCGGACGTCACCCGGGTGCTGTCCGACCAGCACGTCAACATCCTCTCGGCGGCGGTGCAGACCTCCCGGGACCGGGTGGCCACCTCCCGCTTCACCTTCGAGATGGGCGACCCCAAGCACCTGGGCCATGTGCTCAAGGCGGTGCGCGGCGTGGAGGGCGTCTATGACGTCTACCGGGTGACCTCGGCCCGCAGGCCGTAACAGCGCATATGCGAAGACGGCCCCGGCGAAACCTCGCCGGGGCCATCTTCCTTGCTATGGGCCGGAGTTCAGCCGCCGAACTCCTCAAGTCCCTTCAGCGCCTGGTCCAGCAGCGCCTTGCGGCCCTCGAGCTCCTTGGCCAGCTTGTCGGCCTTGGCCTGGTTGCCGGCCGCACGGGCCTTGTCCACCTGCTCCTGGAGCTTGTCCACGGCCGCCTGCAACTGGCCGGTCAGACCGGCCGCGCGGGCCCGCGCCTCGGGGTTGGTGCGCCGCCACTCGGCCTCCTCGGCCTCCTGGATGGCGCGCTCCACGGCGTGCATCCGCGCCTCGATCTTCGGCCGGGCGTCCCGCGGCACATGGCCGATGGCCTCCCAGCGTTCATTGACCGAACGGAACGCCGCCCGGGCCGCCTTGAGGTCGGTGACCGGCAGCAGCTTCTCCGCCTCGGCCGCCAACTCCTCCTTCAGCGCCAGGTTCTGCTGCTGCTCGGCGTCGCGCTCGGCGAACACCTCACCGCGCGCCTGGAAGAAGACGTCCTGGGCGCCGCGGAAGCGGCTCCACAGCTCGTCCTCCGCCTCGCGCTGGGCGCGTCCGGCGGCCTTCCACTCGTTCATCAGCTCGCGGTAACGGGCCGCCGTGGCACCCCAGTCGGTGGATCCGGACAGCGCCTCGGCCTCGGCGACCAGCTTCTCCTTGGCCTTGCGGGCCTCCTCGCGCTGGGCGTCCAGCGAGGCGAAGTGCGCCTTGCGCCGCTTGGAGAACGCCGAACGGGCGTGGGAGAAGCGGTGCCACAGCTCGTCATCGGTCTTGCGGTCCAGCCGGGGCAGCCCCTTCCAGGTGTCCACCAGGGCGCGCAACCGCTCGCCCGCCGACCGCCATTGCTCGCTGGCCGCCAGCTCCTCGGCCTCGGCGACCAGGGCCTCCTTGGCGGTACGAGCCTCCTCGGACTGCTTGGCCTTGGCGGCCTTGCGCTCCTCACGGCGCGTTTCGACCAGGGCGACGAGCTGGTCCAACCGGGCCCGCAGCGCGTCCAGATCGCCGACCGCGTGATGCTCCTCGACCTGGCTGCGCAGGTGCTCGATCGCGGTCAGGGCGTCCTTGGCGGACAGGTCGGTGGTCTTGATCCGGCGCTCGAGGAGGCCGATCTCCACGACCAGGCCCTCGTACTTGCGCTCGAAGTAAGCGAGGGCCTCCTCGGGACTCCCCGCCTGCCACGAACCGACGACCTTCTCGCCGTCGGCCGTACGCACGTACACCGTCCCCGTCTCATCGACGCGGCCCCATCGGTCGCTGCTCACAGCGCCTCCTCCACATGATGCCGGGGCCGGTTCACGGCCCTCGGGCATCGTCCACAGGTGTCCCGGCGGGTCTCTGCCCCAGCCGGTCCGACGGCTTGATCAGTTGAGTGATGATTCCTGTGCTGACCGGGTCCCCGCAGCCGCCGGAGCAGGCACCCTGCACAACGCCAACATAGGCGAACGGTGGCCCGGCTGTCCGTATCCCGCGCGAACGGAATTTCCGACCGCGGTGATCTCGGGCCGCCCGCTCAGGACTTGGTGACGGTCGCCTTGTCGATCACTGCGGTGGCGTTGGGCGCACCGTCCCCGGGGTTGCCCTGCGCACCCGGCTGGGCACCCGCCCCGGCGATCTTCTGGACCGTCTTCAGGCCCTCGGCGTCCATGGTGCCGAAGGGGGTGTACGAGGGCGCCAGCGGGCTGTCCTTGTAGACCAGGAAGAACTGGCTGCCACCGGTGTTGGGACCGGCGTTGGCCATCGCCACGGTGCCCGCGGGGTAGACCACCGAGCCCGGCTGCGCGTCCGGGGACTTGTCCGGCTTCAGGCGCGCGTCCTTGAGGTTCTCATCCGGGATGGAGTACCCCGGCCCGCCCTGGCCGCTGGCCGTGGGGTCGCCGCACTGCAGCACATAGATGCCCTGCGTGGTCAGCCGGTGGCACTTGGAGTGGTCCAGAAAGCCCTGCGCGGCAAGGAAGTTGAAGGAGTTGACCGTGTGCGGCGCCTTGTCGGCGTCCAGCTTGATGCCCACCGCACCACAAGTGGTCTGCAGACTCATGGTGTACGAGGCCGACTTGTCGATGCTCATCGACGGCTCGGACTTCCACTGCTTGGTGGAGGCGGAGCCGGGCAGCGGCTTCTTGCAGGGGTCCGGGCCCTTGGTGGGGGTGGGGGTGTCCGCGGCGTCCGCGGCGCTGTCCTTCTTGCCGTCGCCGCTCAGCGCGCCGGTGGCGTAGGCCGTCGCACCGCCGGCCAGCACCACGGCGAGGCCGGCCGCGATCACCGCGTTGCGGCGGCGGGCCTTGCGCCGCTCGGCGTCGCGGCGTTCCTGCTGCCGCTCGAACTTCTCCCGGGCGAGCTGCCGCCGCCGCTGCTCGTTACTGACCACCGGGTCGTCTCCTCGTACCGTCTCGTCCGACATAGCACTGTGTTGCGAGTGTGCCCGTACCGTATACGGGTTCGCGGCGACGGGAGTGCCGCCGGTAGGCTCTGATCCACCGAGACACTCACCGACCGATAAGGACGAACGTGCTGATTGCCGGGTTCCCCGCCGGGGCCTGGGGCACCAACTGCTACCTGGTCGCCCCCGCCGCGGGCGAGGAGTGCGTGATCATCGACCCGGGCCACCAGGCCGCCCAGGGCGTCGAGGAAACGCTGCGCAAACACCGCCTCAAGCCGGTCGCCGTCGTCCTCACCCATGGCCATATCGACCATGTCGCCTCGGTCGTCCCGGTATGCGGGGCGCATGATGTGCCCGCCTGGATCCACCCCGCGGACCGCTACATGATGAGCGACCCGGCCAAGGCGCTGGGCCGTTCCATCGGCACCCAGCTGCTGGGTGAGCTCACCGTGGGCGAGCCGGACGACGTCAAGGAGCTCTCCGACGGCAGCCGGCTGGAGCTGGCCGGGCTGGAGTTCACCGTCGCGCACGCGCCCGGCCATACCAAGGGGTCGGTGACCTTCCGGCTGCCCGAGACCGCCGAGGTCCCCTCGGTGTTCTTCTCGGGCGACCTGCTGTTCGCCGGCTCCATCGGACGCACCGACCTGCCCGGTGGCGACCACGCCGAGATACTCGAGTCGCTGGCCCGTGTGTGCCTGCCGCTCGACGACTCCACCGTGGTGCTGTCCGGCCACGGCCCCCAGACCAGCATCGGCCGGGAGCGCGCCACCAACCCCTATCTGCGGCAGGTGGCCCAGGCGCGGTCCGGCCACGGAGACGGCACCCCGGCTCCGCGACGAGGAATGTGACGAGAGACTTCCAGTGAGCACCTTCAAGGCCCCCAAGGGCACTTACGACCTGCTTCCGCCCGATTCCGCCACGTACCTGGCGGTTCGCGAGGCCATTGCCGCGCCGCTGAAGCGCGCCGGCTACGGCTATGCGGAGACCCCGGGCTTCGAGCAGATCGAGCTGTTCTCCCGTGGCGTCGGTGAGTCCACCGACATTGTGACCAAGGAGATGTACACCCTCACCCAGCGTGGCAGCGAGCAGCTGGCGCTGCGCCCGGAGGGCACCGCCTCGGTGCTGCGGGCCGCGCTGGAGGCGAATCTGCACAAGCAGGGCAATCTACCGGTCAAGCTGTGGTACTCCGGCTCCTACTACCGCTATGAGCGCCCCCAGGCCGGGCGTTACCGGCACTTCTCCCAGGTCGGCGCGGAGGCCATCGGTGCCGAAGACCCGGCGCTGGACGCCGAGTTGATCATCCTGGCGGTGGACGCCTACAAGTCGCTGGGCCTGAGGAACTTCCGGCTGCTGCTGAACTCGCTGGGCGACAAGGAGTGCCGTCCCGCCTACCGGGCCGCCCTCCAGGACTTCCTGCGCGGTCTGGACCTGGACGAGGACACCCGGCGCCGGATCGAGATCAACCCGCTGCGGGTGCTGGACGACAAGCGCGAGGCGGTGCAGAAGCAGCTGGTGGGCGCCCCGATGCTGCGCGACCACCTGTGCGAGGCGTGCAAGGCGTACCACGAGGAGGTCCGGTCGCTGCTGACCGCGGCCGGTGTGGAGTTCCAGGACGACGAGAAGCTGGTGCGCGGCCTGGACTACTACACCCGTACCACCTTCGAGTTCGTCCACGACGGCCTGGGCGCCCAGTCCGCGGTCGGCGGCGGCGGCCGCTATGACGGACTGTCCGAGATGATCGGCGGACCGGCGCTGCCCTCGGTCGGCTGGGCGCTGGGTGTGGACCGTACCGTGCTGGCGCTGAAGGCCGAGGGCATCGAGCTCCAACTGCCCGCGCCCACCCAGGTGTTCGCGGTGCCGCTGGGGGAGGAGGCGCGCCGGGCGCTGTTCTCCGTGGTGACCGAGCTGCGCCGGGCGGGCCTGGCCACCGACTTCGCCTTCGGCGGCAAGGGCCTGAAGAACGCGATGAAGTCGGCCAACCGCTCGGGCGCGCGCTGGGCGCTGGTGCTGGGCGAGCGTGATCTGGCCGAGGGCGTGGTGCAGTTGAAGGACCTGGCCAGCGGAGAGCAGACGGCTGTCGCGATCGACGCGGTCGTCGGTGAACTCCTCGCCAAGGAGTCCTGACCGTCCGCCGCTTGGTGCAGAATGGGCGGCAACCTAGTGATGGGACCGATACCGCTATGACCACCTCGGCACTGGACCGCTCCGACACCGACGATGTGGAGCGGGACGGTCCCGCCACGGGCGCCGTGGGCGGCAGCCGGGCGTTCGCCTGGCTGCTGGTGGTCACCGGTGCGATGGGGCTGCTGGCGGCCTGGGTCATCACCATCGACAAGAACAAGATTCTTGAAGCCAAGGTGGCCGGGAAGTCCTACACCCCCGGGTGCAGCCTCAACCCCATCGTCTCCTGCGGCAACATCATGGAGAGCAAGCAGGCCCATGTCTTCGGGTTCCCCAACCCGATGCTGGGCCTGGTCGCCTACGGCATCATCATCTCCATCGGCCTGGGGCTGATCGCCGGAGCCCGCTACCGCCGCTGGTACTGGCTGGGCATGCAGGCCGGCTGCCTGTTCGGCGTGGGCTTTGTGACCTGGCTGCAGTACCAGTCGCTGTATGTCATCGGCTCGCTGTGCCTGTGGTGCTGCCTGGCCTGGGTCGCCACCATCTTTATGTTCTGGTACGTGACCCTGCAGAACATCCGGCATGGCTTCATCCCGGTCCCGGAGAGGCCGCGGCGGGCACTGCTGGAGTTCCACTGGGTGGTGCCGGTGCTGTGGATCGGCGTGATCGGCATGCTGATCCTCACCAGGTGGTGGGACTTCTGGACGGGCAGCGGGGCCTGAGCCCGCGGCCCGCTGTCAGTGGGGTGACATAGGGTTTCCGTCGTGGAACCCGACCTGTTCACCGCGGCCGCAGAGGACCGCCAGGAGAAGGACCCGGCAAGCAGTCCGCTGGCCGTCCGGATGCGCCCGCGCACCCTGGACGAGGTGGTGGGCCAGGGCCATCTGCTCAAGCCCGGCTCACCACTGCGCCGATTGGTAGGCGAGGGGGGCGGCGGTCCGGCCGGTCCGTCCTCGGTGATCCTCTGGGGGCCGCCGGGGATCGGCAAGACCACTCTGGCCTATGTGGTCAGCCAGGCCACCAACAAGCGCTTTGTGGAGCTGTCCGCCATCACCGCCGGGGTGAAGGAGGTACGGGCGGTCATCGACGGCGCCCGCCGCGCCTCGGGCGGGTACGGCAAGGAGACCGTGCTCTTCCTGGATGAGATCCACCGTTTCAGCAAGGCCCAGCAGGACTCGCTGCTGCCCGCGGTGGAGAACCGCTGGGTCACGCTGATCGCGGCCACCACCGAGAACCCCTACTTCTCGGTCATCTCCCCGCTGCTGTCGCGCTCGCTGCTGCTGACGCTGCAGGCGCTCACCGATGACGACCTGCGCGGCCTGCTGCACCGGGCGCTCACCGACGAGCGCGGGCTGGCCGGGGCGGTGACCCTGCCGGAGGACGCCGAGGCGCATCTGCTGCGGATCGCCGGGGGAGACGCCCGGCGGGCGCTGACCGCCCTGGAGGCGGGGGCCGGTTCGGCGATCGCCAAGGGCGAGACCGAGATCAGTCTGCAGACGCTGGAGGAGGCCGTCGATCGCGCGGCCGTGCGTTACGACCGCGACGGCGACCAGCACTATGACGTGGCCAGCGCGCTGATCAAATCCATCCGGGGCTCGGATGTGGACGCGGCGCTGCACTATCTGGCACGGATGATCGAGGCGGGGGAGGACCCCCGGTTCATCGCCCGGCGGCTGATGATCTCGGCCAGCGAGGACATCGGGATGGCCGACCCCACCGCCTTGCAGACCGCCGTGGCCGGGGCGCAGGCGGTGGCGCTGATCGGCTTCCCGGAGGCGCGGATCGTGCTGGGGCAGGTGACGGTGGCCCTGGCGCTGGCGCCCAAGTCCAATGCGGCCTATCTGGCGATAGATGCCGCGCTGGCGGATGTCCGGGCCGGGCTGGCCGGGCCGGTGCCACCGCATCTGCGGGACGGGCACTACAAGGGTGCGGAGAAGCTGGGGCATGCCCAGGGGTATGTCTACCCGCACGATCTGCCGGGCGGGATCGCCGCCCAGCAGTACGCTCCGGACGCGGTACACGGCAAGCGGTACTACGAGCCGACCCGGCACGGGGTCGAGGCACGGTACGCGGACGTGGTGGAGCGGGTCCGGGCCCGCTTGCGCGGGGAACCGGCGGGGGAGTAGGGCGCCCCGTAAGGGGCGCGGGGCGGCTGCATTGTGCGGCTCCGCCGCGTGGGCGCGACCAGCCACTGACGGCCCGCACCGGAAACGCAGCCGGATCCCCCTATGCAGCCGCCGCCTCGAAAAGACGGTGCATCGCCCGCCGCAGACCGTGGACGTCACCCACCGGCTCCGGGAAGTCGAACCGGGCGTCGAAAGAACCGGTGGCGCCGGCGAAGCGCACCCGCAGGCCGAAGCGGTCCAGGGCAAGCGGCACGACGCGGTCGCCCGGGGCCCAGGAAAAGCGTTCGTCCAGCAGGCTGCGCAGGGACCGCACCTGGTCCCCATGCCCGGAGTGCAGATGCTGCAGCAGCTCCGCCTCGTGCCCGGCCAGCGGATCGGCCTGGGCGGCGGCGAAGGCGGGACCGTCCACCCGCTCGGTGCCCCAGAGGTCGTCCACGCTCGCCTCGCCGAACTCCAGGCGCACCATCGCCTTGCCCGGCTCGGCCGCCCCGGGCACGGTCGTCAGCCAGCCGGAGAGCCAGGCCCGGCCCCGGATACGGTGGGGGACGGCGACCGGGGCCACATCGGCGAGCTCCAGTACCGCCGGGAGCTCGTCGTCCTGGGCATGGGTGGCGATGCGTACGGCGGGGGAGTCGGCCGGGAAGAGCAGGAACACATCGCCGTCCGGTCCCACGGTGCGCGCCTCGGGCACCAGCTGTTCGGGGCGGGCCGGGTCCAGGCCGGGAATGAGCAGCACCGCGGAGCATGTACCCTGTACGAGAGTTCGTGTGCGCTCGGCTGCTGACGGCATCCGGGCGGTTTCAAGTCCGCTGGGACGCGGCTGACCACGATCTGATCGGACCTCCGTCGCCTCGACGCCCTGGATGGCGTCGGTCTTCTTCGTGCTGTCCGTGATGTGACTGGTGTTCCCACGGCGAGACATGCGATCTCCTTGAGTAAGGTGAGCCTAACCTAACCTATTTCGGAGGTCTGGAGAACGTGCCTAACCAGTCGCGTCCCAAGGTCAAGAAGTCCCGTGCGCTCGGCATCGCGCTGACGCCGAAGGCCGTCAAGTACTTCGAGGCCCGTCCCTACCCGCCGGGTGAGCACGGCCGTGGCCGCAAGCAGAACTCGGACTACAAGGTCCGTCTGCTGGAGAAGCAGCGTCTGCGCGCCCAGTACGACATCAGCGAGCGCCAGATGGCCCGCGCCTACGACCGCGCCAAGAAGGCCGAGGGCAAGACCGGCGAGGCGCTGGTTGTCGAGCTCGAGCGCCGGCTGGACGCCCTGGTGCTGCGTTCCGGCATCGCCCGGACCATCTACCAGGCCCGTCAGATGGTCGTTCACGGCCACATCGAGGTCAACGGCGGCAAGGTGGACAAGCCGTCCTTCCGCGTCCGTCCCGACGACGTGGTGACCGTCCGCGAGCGCAGCCGCTCCAAGCACCCCTTCCAGGTCGCCCGCGAGGGTGGCTACGCGGGTGAGGGCGAGACCCCGCGCTACCTGCAGGTCAACCTGCAGGCGCTGGCCTTCCGCCTGGACCGGGAGCCCAACCGCAAGGAGATCCCGGTGATCTGCGACGAGCAGCTCGTCGTCGAGTACTACGCCCGTTGATCCTGGCGTAACGCGCTCTTTGCCCAGCCCGTCGTCTCCCCGGCCTTCGCGGCCTGGGGAGCGGCGGGCTCGCGCGTTCTCCGGGCCCGTTTTCCGGCCCGGAACCGAGCACAAAACGCGGTACGGGCGCCGGTGTCCGGCGCGATAAGGTCGGTATCCGACGTCCAACGACCAGCGACGATCAGCAGGGAGCGGTGCAGCGTGTCCGGTGGAGAAGTGGCCGGGATCCTGGTGGCCGTCTTCTGGGCGATCCTGGTGTCGTTCATCGCCCTGGTCCTGGTGCGTCTCGCGCAGACGCTCAAGGCGGCCACCAAGCTGGTCGCCGATGTCACGGAGCAGGCGGTGCCGCTGCTCGCCGACGCCTCCGCGACCGTACGCTCCGCCAACAGCCAGCTGGCCCGTGTCGACTCCATCGCCGCGGACGTCCAGGAGGTGACGGCCAACGCCTCCGCGCTCTCCTCGACCGTCTCCACCGCCTTCGGCGGCCCGCTGGTCAAGGTGGCCGCCTTCGGCTATGGAGTACGGCGCGCGCTGGGCCGCAGGAACGAGCCGGAGCAGTCCCGCACCGTGATCGTCGGCAAGAAGCTGCCGTCCGCCCGGCGCGGCGGCCGCCGTACCCGTGGGAAGGGCTGACCAGAGAAATGTTCCGCCGCGCTTTCTGGTTCACCTCCGGTGTGGCCGCCGGTGTGTGGGCCACCACCAAGGTCAACCGCAAACTCAACAAGCTCAAGCCGGACAGCCTGGCGCTGCAGGCGGCCGACCGGGCCGTCCTGGCCGGCCGCCGGGTCAAGCTCTTCGCCCTGGACGTCCGCGACGGCATGGCGCACCGGGAGGCGGCGCTCAAGGACGCGCTCGGCCTGACCGCCGGGCCCGGGCCGGAGCGCCATGAACTCCCCGAGCAGCGCCGGCTGGTCGCACTCGAACAGCCCCACCCCTACCACTCGCTCACCCGGAAAGAGGACCACTGATGGAGTCGGCTGAAATCCGCCGCCGCTGGCTGCGCTTCTTCGAGGAGCGCGGGCACACCGTCGTCCCGTCGGCGTCGGTCATCGCGGACGACCCGACCCTGCTGCTGGTCAACGCCGGCATGGTGCCCTTCAAGCCGTACTTCCTCGGCGAGGTCAAGCCGTCCTTCAACCGCGCCACCAGCGTGCAGAAGTGCATCCGCACCCCCGACATCGAAGAGGTCGGCAAGACCACCCGGCATGGCACCTTCTTCCAGATGTGCGGCAACTTCTCCTTCGGCGACTACTTCAAGGAAGGGGCCATCAAGTACGCCTGGGAGCTGCTGACCACTCCGGTGGCCGACGGTGGCTACGGGCTGGACCCGGAGAAGCTCTGGATCACCGTCTACCTGGACGACGACGAGGCCGAGCGGATCTGGCGGGACGTCATCGGCGTGCCCGCCGAGCGGATCCAGCGCCTGGGCAAGAAGGAGAACTTCTGGTCCATGGGCGTCCCCGGCCCCTGTGGTCCCTGCTCCGAGATCAACTACGACCGCGGCCCGGAGTTCGGCCCCGAGGGCGGCCCGGCCGTCAACGACGAGCGGTATGTGGAGATCTGGAACCTGGTCTTCATGCAGTACGAGCGCGGCGCCGGCGAGGGCAAGGAGGACTTCCCCATCCTCGGCGACCTGCCCGCCAAGAACATCGACACCGGCCTCGGCCTGGAACGCCTGGCGATGATCCTGCAGGGCGTACAGAACATGTACGAGACCGACACCCTGCGCGTGGTCATCGACAAGGCCACCGAGCTGACCGGCGTCCGCTATGGCACGGCCCATGACACCGATGTCTCGCTGCGGGTGGTCGCCGACCATATGCGCACCTCGGTGATGCTCATCGGGGACGGCGTCACCCCCGGCAACGAGGGCCGCGGCTATGTCCTGCGCCGCATCATGCGCCGCGCCATCCGCAATATGCGCATCCTGGGCGCCACCGGGCCGGTGGCCGGTGAGCTGGTGGACACCGTCATCAAGAAGATGGGCCAGCAGTACCCGGAGCTGGAGACGGACCGCAAGCGCATCGAGACCGTCGCGCTCGCCGAGGAGGCCGCCTTCCTCAAGACCCTGAAGGCCGGCACCAACATCCTGGACACCGCGGTCAGCGACACCAAGGCCGCCGGTTCCACCGTGCTGCCCGGCGAGAAGGCCTTCCTGCTCCACGACACCTGGGGCTTCCCCATCGACCTCACCCTGGAGATGGCCGCCGAGCAGGGCCTTTCCGTGGACGAGACCGGCTTCCGCCGTCTGATGAAGGAACAGCGGGAGCGCGCCAAGGCCGATGCCAAGGCCAAGAAGACCGGCCACGCCGACCTCTCCGCCTACCGTGAGCTGGCCGACAAGGCCGGGGAGACCGACTTCACCGGCTACACCCGGACCGAGAACGAGGCCACCGTGGTCGGCCTGCTGGTGGACGGTGTGCCCTCGCCCGCCGCCACCGAGGGCGACGAGGTGGAGGTCGTACTGGACCGTACGCCCTTCTACGCCGAGGGCGGTGGCCAGCAGGCCGACCAGGGCCGGATCAAGCTGGACAACGGCGCGGTCATCGAGGTCCGGGACGTCCAGAAGCCGGTGCCGGGCGTCAACATCCACAAGGGCGTCGTCCAGGTCGGTGAAGTGACGGTGGGCGCCTCGGCGTACGCCGCCATCGACGTCACGCGCCGCCGGGCCATCGCCCGCGCCCACAGCGCCACCCACCTCACCCACCAGGCGCTGCGCGACGCCCTGGGCCCGACCGCCGCCCAGGCCGGTTCGGAGAACGCCCCGGGCCGCTTCCGCTTCGACTTCGGTTCGCCGGCGGCCGTTCCCGGCACGGTGCTCACCGATGTGGAGCAGCGGATCAATGAGGTGCTCTCGCGGGAGCTCGACGTCCAGGCCGAGATCATGAGCCTGGACGAGGCCAAGAAGTCCGGTGCCATCGCCGAGTTCGGCGAGAAGTACGGCGAGCGGGTACGCGTGGTGACCATCGGCGACTTCTCCAAGGAGCTGTGCGGCGGTACGCATGTCGCCAACACCGCCCAGCTGGGCCTGGTGAAGCTGCTGGGCGAGTCCTCCATCGGCTCCGGGGTGCGCCGGGTGGAGGCGCTGGTGGGTGCCGACGCCTATAACTTCCTGGCCCGGGAGCACACGGTGGTCTCCCAGCTCACCGAGCTGGTCAAGGGCCGCCCGGAGGAGCTGCCGGAGAAGATCTCCGGAATGCTCGCCAAGCTCAAGGACGCCGAGAAGGAGATCGAGCGCTACCGCGCCGAGAAGGTGCTGGCCGCCGCCGCCGGACTGGCCCAGGACGCCAAGGACGTCCACGGGGTGGCCCTGGTCACCGGGCAGGTGCCGGACGGCACCGGCGCCGACGATCTGCGCAAGCTGGTGCTGGACGTCCGTTCCCGGCTGGGTTCCCGGCCCGCCGTGGTGGCGCTGTTCACCGTCGCGGGCGGCCGTCCGCTGACCGTGATCGCCACCAACGAGGCCGCCCGTGAGCGTGGGCTCAAGGCCGGTGACCTGGTGCGTACCGCCGCCAAGACGCTCGGTGGCGGGGGCGGCGGCAAGCCGGACGTGGCCCAGGGCGGCGGGCAGAACCCGCAGGCCGTGGGCGAGGCCATGGCCGCCGTGGAGCGGCTTGTCGCGGAAGCGGTCTGAGGCCGTGCGACGCGGCAGACGCATCGCCGTCGATGTCGGGGACGCCCGGATCGGGGTCGCCAGCTGCGACCCCGACGGGGTGCTGGCCACCCCGGTGGAGACCGTGCCCGGCCGGGACATCCCGGCCGCGCACAAGCGGCTGGCGGCGATCGTCGAGGAGTACGAACCCATCGAGGTGGTCGTCGGCCTGCCCCGCTCGCTCAGCGGGCGGGAGGGACCGGCGGCCGCCAAGGCGCGCACCTTCGCCCGGGAGATGGCCCGGCGCATCGCCCCGGTGCCGGTGCGGCTGGTGGACGAGCGGATGACCACCGTCACCGCCGCCCAGGGGCTGCGCGCCTCCGGTGTGAGCGCCAAGAAGGGACGTTCCTTCGTCGATCAGGCGGCGGCGGTGGTCATTCTGCAGAGCGCCCTGGAGACCGAGAAAAGCTCCGGGCGCCCCCCCGGCGAAGCCGTCGAAGCGGTCATCTAATCGCGATACGGTAACCTTCCGCGCGACATGGCAGCTGTTCGAACGCCATCCGTACAGGACCAGACGATCGGACCGCGCTCCCCCGGGAGCGTCCACCGGCTGCCGCTGTGCGGCTCTAGGGGATAGATGACTGAGTACGGCCGGGACTCCGGCTCCCAACCGTGGCATCCCGGCGACCCCCACTACGGGGAGCAGGGCTACGAGGGGCAGCAGTACCCACAGCAGTCGCAGCAGCCACAGCAGCCGTACTACGGCCACCCGGAGCAGCAGCAGTATGGGTGGGACCCCGCGCAGGGCACGGGGTCCCCCTACGGGCACGCCCCGCAGGCCGGAACGTATCCGCCTCAGGGTGACCCCTACGCGGGGAACGCGCAGGACCATTACGGGGGGCAGGGCTCTTACCCGCCGCCCCATCAGCAGCAGGGCATGCATCAGCAGGGCATGCATCAGCAGACGCATGAGCAGCTGATGCATCAACAGCAGCAGCAACAGCAGCAGCAGGGCGTGCCGCAGCAGCACCAGCATCAGCAACACCAGCCGCAGCAGGAGCAGTGGCAGGCCGATCCCGATCCCGGTGACACCGGCGAACTCTCCTTCTTCGACGGCCTGGCCGGCGGCGCGGAGCCCAAGGCCGAGCCCGGCACCACCGCCGAAGCGGACGACGAACCGGCCGAGGAGAGCCCGCGCGGCCGGGAGCGGCGCGGCAAGGGCAAGGACAAGAAGAACAAGCGCCGCAGCGGCACCGCCTGTCTGGTGGCCTCGGTGGTGCTGCTGGGCACCGTGGGCGGCATCGGCTATGTCGGCTACGACTACTGGGAGACCCACTACGGGCCCGCCCCCGACTACCAGGGCGAGGGCACCGGCCAGGTGCAGATCGAGGTGCCCAAGGGCGCCGGTCTCACCCAGATCGGTGACATCCTGGCGAAGAACGGTGTGGTCAAGAGCGCCCGTGCCTTCTCCGCGGCGGCCTCCGGCAAGTCCATCCAGCCGGGCACCTACACCCTGCGCAAGGAGATGTCCGGCGAGGCGGCGGTCGCCATGATGACCAACGCCGGGAATTTCCTGACCCTGCGGGAGGGCATCCGGGCCGCCCAGGTCTACAAGGCCATCGACGACAAGCTGGGCCTCAAGCCCGGCACCACCAAGGACGTGGCCAAGGCCCAGGCGAAGAACCTGGGGCTGCCGGACTGGGCCGACAGCGCGCCCGACATCAAGGACCCGCTGGAGGGCTTCCTCTTCCCCTCCCAGTACAACGCCGGCAAGGGCACCAAGCCCGAGGACCTGCTGCGGCAGATGGTGGACCGGGCCAAGAAGAACTACGCCGAGCAGGACCTGGACGGCAAGGCCAGGGAGCTCGGCCTGAAGTCGCCGCTCCAGGTGATCACGGTGGCCAGCCTGGTGCAGGCCGAGGGCCGCTACCCGCATGACTTCGACAAGATCTCCCGGGTGATCTACAACCGGCTGAAGCCGGACAACAAGGAGACCTACGGGCTGCTGGACTTCGACTCCACCGTCAACTACGCCAAGAGCCAGAGCACCCTGGACACCGGGTCGGTCAACGACCTGCGCAAGTTCAAGGATCCGTACAACACCTACAGCATCAAGGGACTGCCGCCCGGCCCCATCGGCAACCCCGGCGCCGAGGCGCTGAAGTCGGCGCTCGACCCGGCACCCGGCCCCTGGTACTACTTCGTCTCGGTCAATGAGAACGAGACACTGTTCGCCGTGACCAACGAGGAGCAGAACAAGAACCGCCAGCGCTACGAGCAGGAGCACAAGAAGGCGGCCGGCCAGTGACCGTCCGCCACCGGGCGGCGGTGCTGGGCTCGCCGATCGCCCACTCGCTCTCCCCGGTGCTGCACCGGGCCGCCTACGCCGCGCTCGGTCTCACCGACTGGACCTATGAGCGGTTCGAGGTGGACGAGGCCGCGCTGCCCGGCTTCCTGGACCGGCTGGACGACAGCTGGGCCGGACTCTCCCTGACCATGCCGCTGAAGCGGGCGGTGATCGGGCTGCTGGACGAGGTCAGCGCCACCGCCGCCGCCGTGGAGGCGGTCAACACCGTGGTGTTCACCGGGGATGGACGGCGCGTCGGCGACAACACCGATATCCCCGGCCTGGTGGCGGCGCTGCGCGAGCACGGCATCGGCGAGGTGGACTCGGCGGCGGTGCTGGGCGCCGGGGCCACCGCCTCCTCGGCGTTGGCCGCGCTGGCCCGGGTGTGCACCGGCGAGGTCACCGCCTATGTGCGCGGCGCCGAGCGGGCCGCGCAGATGCGCGGCTGGGGCGAGCGGCTGGGGGTGGCGGTGCGCACCGCCGACTGGTCCCGGGCCGCCGAGGCGCTGGACGCTCCGCTGGTGATCGCCACCACCCCGGCCGGTGCCACCGACGCGCTGGCGGGAGCGGTGCCGGAGCGCCCCGGCACCCTCTTCGATGTGCTCTATGAGCCCTGGCCCACCCCGCTGGCCACGGCCTGGGCAGCGCGTGGCGGATCCGTACTGGGCGGCCTGGACCTGCTGGTGCACCAGGCGGTGCTCCAGGTGGAGCGGATGACCGGCCGGGCACCGGCCCCGCTGGCGGCGATGCGCGCGGCCGGTGAGGCGGCGCTGGCGGCCCGCGCCGGCTGAGCCGGGGAGCGGGCGGCGAATACGGATGGCCGGCGGCTCATGGGCCGGTGCGGTTCCTCCGGTGAGCACCCCATGACCCACGGACGCGGGCCACGTGCGGGTCGTATGTGGCTGGTCGCGCAGTTCCCCGCGCCCCTACGGGGCGCCCCAGCCCAGGCCAAGAGTCGGCACCTGTCGTCTCAGCCACCCGTCCGCATCGCGGACCCGCGCCCGGTGCGGGCGGTCGCCCATGGGAGGATCGGGGCGAGCATTGGCCCGGCACTTGAGGAGCACCGTTGAGCAGGTTGCGCTGGCTGACTGCGGGGGAGTCGCACGGCCCCGCACTGGTGGCGACGCTGGAGGGACTTCCCGCCGGCGTGCCGGTGACCACCGGGATGGTGGCCGACCACCTGGCCCGGCGGCGGCTCGGCTATGGGCGCGGCGCGCGGATGAAGTTCGAGCGCGACGAGGTCACCTTCCTCGGCGGAGTGCGGCACGGCCTGTCCCTGGGCTCCCCGGTCGCGGTGATGGTGGGCAACACCGAGTGGCCCAAGTGGGAGAAGGTGATGGCGGCCGACCCGGTGGACCCGGCGGAGCTGGCCGAGCTGGCCCGTAACGCCCCGCTGACCCGGCCCCGCCCGGGCCACGCGGACCTGGCCGGAATGCAGAAGTACGGCTTTGACGAGGCCCGTCCGGTGCTGGAGCGGGCCAGCGCCCGGGAGACCGCGGCCCGGGTGGCGCTGGGCGCGGTGGCCCGGTCCTTCCTCAAGGAGGCGGCCGGCATCGAGATCGTCTCCCATGTGGTGGAGCTGGCCTCCGCCAAGGCGCCCTATGGCGTCCACCCCAAGCCCTCCGATGTGGAGCGGCTGGACGCCGACCCGGTGCGCTGCCTGGACCAGGCCGCGAGCAAGGCGATGGTCGCGGAGATCGACCAGGCGCACAAGGACGGCGACACCCTGGGCGGTGTGGTCGAGGTGCTGGCCTATGGCGTGCCGGTGGGCCTGGGCTCGCATGTGCACTGGGACCGGCGGCTGGACGCCCGGCTGGCCGGTGCCCTGATGGGCATTCAGGCCATCAAGGGCGTGGAGGTCGGCGACGGCTTCGAGCTGGCCCGGGTGCCCGGTTCGCAGGCGCATGACGAGATCGTCGCCACCGAGGACGGCATCCGCCGCTCCACCGGCCGCTCCGGCGGCACCGAGGGCGGCCTGACCACCGGCGAACTGCTGCGGGTACGCGCCGCCATGAAGCCCATCGCCACCGTGCCCCGCGCCCTGGCCACGGTGGACGTGGCCACCGGCGAGCCGGCCCAGGCGCACCACCAGCGCTCCGATGTCTGCGCGGTGCCCGCCGCGGGCATCGTGGCCGAGGCGATGGTGGCCCTGGTGCTGGCCGACGCGGTGGTGGAGAAGTTCGGCGGGGACAGCGTCGCGGAGACCCGCCGCAACCTCCAGGGTTACCTCGACAACCTGGCCATCAGGTGACCGGGCCGCTGGCGGTGCTGGTGGGCCCGCCCGGAGCGGGCAAGTCCACCATCGGCGCCCTGCTCGCCCGGCGGCTGGAGACCGGCTACCGGGACACCGACGCCGATATCGAGGCGATGGCCGGCAAGCCCATCCCGGACATCTTCCTGGAGGACGGCGAGCCGCACTTCCGCGAGCTGGAGCGGCGGGCGGTGCGGGCCGCGGTCGAGGAGCACCAGGGGGTGCTCTCGCTCGGCGGCGGCGCGGTCATGGACCCCGCCACCCGCGCCCTGCTGGCCGGACTGCCGGTGGTCTTCCTGGAGGTCGAACTCGCCGACGCGGTACGGCGGGTGGGGCTGGACGGCCCGCGCCCGCTGCTCGCGGTCAACCCCCGCAAGCGGTGGCGCGAGCTGATGGAGCAGCGCCGCCCGCTGTACACCGAGGTCGCCCGGGCGGTGGTGCCCACCGGCGGCCGTACTCCCGCCCAGGTCGCCGATGCGGTGATCGAGGCCCTCGGCCTCAAGGGCCCCTGACCGGCAGTCCATCCGGTTTCATAGAGAAGTTCCAGCAAGTTCCATCCAGTTCCGTCCAGTGAGGAACCCATGACCGACGCCCCCACCCGCATCCATGTCGCAGGCAGCGCGGGCACCGCACCCTACGAGGTTCTGGTAGGGCACCAACTGCTGGGCGAGCTGCCCGAGTTGATCGGCAAGGCGGCCCGGCGGGTGGCCGTGGTGCACCCCGAGGCACTGGCCGCCACCGGGGAAGCGCTGTGCGAGGACCTGGCCGCCCAGGGCTATGAGGCCATCGCCATCCAGGTGCCCAACGCCGAGGAGGCCAAGACCGCCGAGGTGGCCGCCTACTGCTGGAAGGCGCTGGGGCAGAGCGGCTTCACCCGCACCGATGTGATCGTCGGCGTCGGCGGGGGGGCCACCACCGACCTGGCCGGCTTTGTGGCGGCCACCTGGCTGCGCGGGGTGCGCTGGGTGGCGGTGCCCACCACCGTGCTGGGCATGGTGGACGCGGCGGTCGGCGGCAAGACCGGCATCAACACCGCCGAGGGCAAGAACCTGGTGGGCGCCTTCCACCCGCCCGCCGGGGTGCTGTGCGACCTGGCGGCGCTGGAGTCGCTGCCGGTCAATGACTATGTCTCCGGCCTGGCCGAGGTGATCAAGGCCGGCTTTATCGCCGACCCCGCCATCCTGGAGCTGATCGAGGCCGACCCGGAGGGGGCCCGCAGCCCCGGGGGCCCGCATACCGCGGAGCTGATCGGGCGGGCGATCCGGGTCAAGGCCGAGGTGGTCTCCAAGGACCTGCGGGAGTCCGGACTGCGGGAGATCCTCAACTATGGGCACACCCTGGCGCATGCCATCGAGAAGAACGAGCGCTACAACTGGCGCCATGGCGCGGCGGTTTCGGTGGGCATGGTGTTCGCCGCCGAACTCGGCCGGATCGCCGGACGGCTGGACGACGCCACCGCCGACCGGCACCGTGCGGTGCTCTCCTCGGTGGGGCTGCCGGTGACCTACCGGGGCGACCAGTGGCCCAAGCTGCTGGAGACCATGAAGATCGACAAGAAGACCCGGGGCGACCGGCTGCGCTTTATCGTCCTGGAGGGCCTGGCCCGGCCGGCCGTGCTGGAGGCACCGGATCCGGCCATGCTGCTGGCCGCGCACGCGGAGATCGCGGCGTGAGCGCGCGGGTGCTGGTGCTCAATGGGCCCAACCTCGGGCGGCTGGGTTCGCGGGAGCCCGATGTCTATGGCTCCACCTCCTACGCCGGGCTGGTACGCGAGTGCACCGCGCTGGGCGCGGAGCTCGGCCTGGCCGTGGAGGTCCGGGAGACCAATGACGAGGGCGAGCTGGTGCGCTGGCTGCATGAGGCGGCCGACGGGGCGCTGCCGGTGGTCATCAACCCCGGTGCGTTCACCCACTACTCGTACGCCCTGCGGGACGCGGCCGCCCAGCGCACCGCCCCGCTGATCGAGGTGCACATCTCCAACCCGCATGCCCGGGAGGAGTTCCGGCACACCTCGGTGGTCTCGGCGGTGGCCAGCGGCACCATCGCCGGGTTCGGCATCGGCTCCTACCGGCTGGCGCTGCGCGCCCTGGCGGACGAACTGGCGGGCTGACCCGGCCGCTTGAGGGCACTTTCCGGGCCGGCGGGCCGTTGACCGCCCGGCGGCCCGCCGCGGCCGTCTCGGGTAACCTCAACCCGCCCAAACGCCAGTACGAGACGGAGTGCCAGTCGGATGCAGCACGCAGGGGGAGAGCCGCTGCCACCAAGGGGGGACGGCCGGCGGCCGATACCGGCCGCGCCCGGCTGGGCGGCCCCCGCTCCCCGGCCGGTGAGCCCGCCGCCGGTTCCCGGGCCGCCGCCCCCGCCCGGACACTTCCCGGCACCGCCCGCCCCCGCCGCGCCCGCGCAGGCCGTACCCGCCGCGCAGGCCGTACCCGGGACCACCGTCCCGGCCGACGCCCTGCGGGCCCCGGTGGCGGTGCTGCTGATCGGCCCGGCGGGCGCCGGAAAGACCACCGTGGCCCGCCACTGGGCGGACACCCGCGCCACGCCCACCGCCCACATCAGCCTGGACGACGTCCGGGAGTGGGTGCGCTCGGGCTTCGCCGACCCCCAGTCCGGGTGGAACGACCACTCCGAGGCCCAGTACCGCCTCGCCCGCCGCACCTGCGGCTTCGCCGCACGTAACTTCATCGCCAACGGCATCTCCTGCATCATCGACGACGCCGTCTTCCCCGACTGGCCCTCGGTGGGCCTGGGCGGCTGGAAGCGGCATGTGGGCCCCGGCCTGCTGCCCGTGGTGCTGCTGCCGGGCCTGGAGGTGGTGCTGGAGCGCAACGCCGAGCGCAGCGGCAACCGCCGCCTCGGTGACGAGGAGGTGGCCCGTATCCACGGCCGGATGGCCGGCTGGTACGGCTCCGGGCTGCCCATCATCGACAACTCCCAGCAGGATGTGGCCACCACCGCCCGGCTGCTGGACGAGACCGTCACCCGCGCGCTGACCGCGCCCGGCGGCTGGTAAAGCCCGGTCGGACGCGCTGGAACGGACGGTTCCGGTCGCCGTACGTACGCTCGAAGCATGTCCGACGTGTACGCGGCACGGCGCTCACGGCTCCTCGAACGGTGTGTCACCGGTGGCAGCGAGGCCGCCCTGGTGACCGGTCCGGCCAATGTCCGATACCTGGCGGGCGGTGCCCCGCCGGGGTCCGTGCTGCTGGTCGGCCCCGGCCATGACCTGCTGCTGTGCACGGTGGACCCCTTCGCCGACCACTCGGCCGGCACCGGCCCGGCCGGACGGCCCGCCGAGGACCTGCGGGTGCAGCTGCTGCCCAGCGCGGAGGGCGACCCGGCGGTGGCCGCCGCCGAGCGGGCCGCCGGCGCCGGGGTGGAGACCCTGGCGGTCGAGGAACACCATCTGACCGTGGCGCGCCACCGCGCCATGCGCTCGGTGGCTCCCCGGCTGCACCTGGAGGACCTGGGCCCGGCGGTGGAGCAGCAGCGCATCGTCAAGGACGGCGAGGAGATCGCCGCGCTGCGCATCGCCGCCGAGATCGCCGACCAGGCGCTGGGCGAGCTGCTGGAGTCCATCCTGGTGGGCCGCACCGAGCGGCATCTGGCCCTGGAGCTGGAGCGGCGGCTGGTGGACCACGGGGCGGGCGGCGCGGCCTTCCCCACCTCGGTGGGCACCGGCCCGCATTCCGGGCTGGCCGGGCATGTGCCGACCGACCGGCGGGTGGAGGAGGGCGATTTCCTCAGCGTCTGCCTGGGCGCCGACTACCGGGGCTACCACAGCGAGATCGCCCGTACCTTTGTCATCGGCACCTCGCCCGCCGAGTGGCAGATCGAGCTGTACGACCAGGTCTTCGCCGCCCAGCGGGCCGGGCGGGAGGCGCTGGCGCCGGGGACGCCGTACCGGGAGGTGGACCGGGCAGCGCGCCGGGTGCTGGAGGCGGCCGGGCACGGTGAGCGGGTCGGCCCGTCCATCGGGCACGGGGTGGGACTGGAAAACGGCGAGGACCCGCGTCTGGCGCCCTCGGCCATGGGTAAACTGGACGCTTGCGTGCCGGTCACCGTAGATCCGGGAGTCCACCTCCCGGGGCGGGGCGGCGTCCGGATCGATGACACGCTCGTCGTCCGCCCCGAGGCGGATGGCGGACCCGAGCTACTCACCATCACGACCAAGGAGCTGCTCGCGCTGTAGCGCGCGCCTTCGGGGTCCCAGTTCAGTCCAGGAGATTCCGCAACCGTGGCTTCCACGAACGACCTCAAGAACGGCATGGTGCTCAAGCTCGAAGGCGGCCAGCTCTGGTCCGTCGTCGAGTTCCAGCACGTCAAGCCTGGCAAGGGCCCCGCCTTCGTGCGCACCAAGCTCAAGAACGTGCTCTCCGGCAAGGTGGTCGACAAGACCTTCAACGCCGGTGTCAAGGTCGAGACGGCCACCGTTGACCGCCGCGACATGCAGTTCTCGTACATGGACGGCGACTACTTCGTCTTCATGGACATGCAGACCTACGACCAGCTGCACATCGACCGCAAGACGGTCGGTGACGCCGCCAACTTCCTGATCGAGGGCTTCGAGGCCTCGGTCGCCCAGCACGAGGGCGAGGTGCTCTATGTCGAGCTCCCGGCCGCCGTCGAGCTGACCATCCAGCACACCGACCCGGGCGTCCAGGGCGACCGCTCCACCGGTGGCACCAAGCCCGCCACCCTGGAGACCGGCTACGAGATCCAGGTCCCGCTGTTCATCTCCACCGGCGAGAAGATCAAGGTTGACACCCGCACCGGTGATTACCTCGGCCGGGTGAACAGCTAACCGTGGCCGCCCGTAGCAAGGCCCGTAAGCGCGCCTTCCAGATCCTCTTCGAGGCCGACCAGCGCGGTACCACCGTGCAGACGGTGCTCGCCGACTGGATCCGGCACTCACGGACCGACGACCGGCAGCCGCCGGTCACCGAGTACACCATGCGGCTGGTCGAGGGGTACGCCGGGCATGTGGACCGGATCGACGAGCTGATCAAGACCTATGCGGTGGACTGGGACCTGGACCGGATGCCGGCCGCCGACCGGAACATCGTCCGGCTCGGTGCGTACGAGCTGATCTGGGAGGACGAGACCCCGGACGCGGTGGCCATCGACGAGGCCGTGCAGCTGGCCAAGGAGTTCTCCACCGACGAATCGCCCACCTTCGTCAATGGTCTGCTGGGCCGGTTCAAGGAGCTGAAGCCGAACATCCGGCGTTCCTGAACCCTTTGCGGACGATGACGCGAAACCGCCGTGGGGCGGGAAACCTGATCAGGTTTCCCGCCCCACGGCGGTTTTATCGGACAAGAGCGGAGGTCAGGCGTCCTCGTGCTGCACGGCGCGACGGGCATCCGCGTCCAGCACGCCCCAGCTGATCAGCTGCTCGGTCAGCACCGAAGGCGACTGGTCATAGATGACGGCAAGAGTGCGCAGGTCGTCCTGGCGGATGGAGAGGACCTTGCCGTTGTAGTCGCCGCGCTGGCTCTGAATGGTGGCGGCATAACGCTGGAGCGGACCCGCCTTCTCGGCCGGGACATGGGCCAGCCGCTCAAGGTCCAGCACCAGCTTCGGCGGGGGCTCGGCGGCGCCGCCCGGCGTGGTGCCGGGCAGCAGCTCCTGCACGGGCACGCCGTAGAAGTCGGCCAGCTCGGCCAGGCGCTGCACGGTCACGGCACGGTCGCCGCGCTCGTACGAGCCCACCACCACGGCCTTCCAGCGCCCCTGGGACTTTTCCTCGACTCCATGGAGGGAGAGTCCCTGCTGGGTGCGGATGGCACGGAGCTTGGCCCCGAGCTGTTTGGCGTATTCGCTGGACATAAAGCTCCCCGGACGAAGAGTGGTAACTCACTGTGAGGTTACGCAGCGTAATCTGCCTTCGTCAAGCCGAATGGTTCATGCGGTGCACCGGCCAAGGGCCCGTTCACCGGCCCTCGGCGGTACTGGTACGGTGGACCACGCAATTTCGACGTCCTTTAATGTCCGTCCCGTGAGGCGGAGAAGGAGGTCCGTTTCGTATGGACGCAAATGCTCCGGCGCGTCCCGTGCTAGAAGCACCGGACATCGCCCGGGTTCTCACCCGCATCGCCCACGAAATCGTCGAGCGCGCCAAGGGCGCGGACGATGTGGTGCTGCTCGGCATTCCCACCCGGGGTGTCTTCCTCGCCCACCGGCTGGCCGCCAAACTCCAGGAGATCACCGGCGCCCGCACCCCGGTCGGCTCCCTCGACATCACCATGTACCGCGACGACCTCCGGCTGCGCCCGGCCCGTGCGCTGGCCCGTACCGAGATCCCCGGTGAGGGCATCGACGGCCGGCTGGTGGTCCTGGTGGACGATGTGCTCTTCTCCGGCCGCACCATCCGCGCCGCGCTGGACGCGCTGAACGACATCGGCCGCCCGCGCGCCGTACAGCTGGCGGTCCTGGTGGACCGCGGCCACCGCGAACTTCCCATCCGCGCCGACTATGTCGGCAAGAACCTCCCCACGTCGTTGCGGGAGACGGTCAAGGTGCAGCTCACCGAGGAGGACGGGCGCGACAGCGTCCTGCTCGGCGTGCACCCGGCCCCCGCCGGGCAGTAGCGGACCCACAGCGGACCCGGTGGCACCGGGCCCGCGAGCCCGCATGCCCGGCCAGTACTCCCGCATACCTCCCCAACATCGGAGTAATCCGGATGAAGCGTCACCTCATCTCGGCCGCCGACCTCTCCCGCGACGACGCCGTGCTGATCCTCGACACCGCCGAGGAGATGGCCCGGGTCGCCGACCGGCCGATCAAGAAGCTGCCGACCCTGCGCGGCCGCACCGTGGTCAACCTCTTCTTCGAGGACTCCACCCGCACCCGCATCTCCTTCGAGGCCGCCGCCAAGCGGCTGTCGGCCGATGTCATCAACTTCTCCGCCAAGGGCTCCTCGGTCTCCAAGGGCGAGTCGCTCAAGGACACCGCACTGACCCTGGAGGCCATGGGCGCGGACGCGGTGGTCATCCGCCACCACGATTCGGGCGCCCCCTACCGGCTGGCCAACTCCGGCTGGATCGAGGGCGCCGTGGTCAACGCCGGCGACGGCACCCATGAGCACCCCACCCAGGCCCTGCTGGACGCCTTCACCATGCGCCGCCGGCTGGTGGGCCCGGACGCCGGGCTCGGCCGTGACCTGGACGGCCGCCGGATCACCATCGTGGGCGATGTCCTGCACAGCCGGGTGGCCCGCTCCAACGTCCATCTGCTGACCACCCTGGGCGCCCAGGTCACCCTGGTCGCCCCGCCCACCCTGGTGCCCATCGGCGTGGAGCACTGGCCCTGCGAGGTCTCCTACGACCTGGACGCGGTGCTGCCCAAGTCCGACGCGGTGATGATGCTGCGCGTCCAGCGTGAGCGGATGAACGCCGCCTTCTTCCCCACCGAGCGGGAGTACGCCCGCCGCTACGGCCTGGACTCCGAGCGGATGGCCCGGATGCCGGAGCACGCCATCGTGATGCACCCCGGCCCGATGAACCGGGGCATGGAGATCACTGCCGAGGTCGCCGACTCCCCGCGCTGCACCGCGGTGGAGCAGGTCGCCAACGGCGTCTCCATCCGGATGGCCGTGCTCTATCTGCTGCTGGGCGGCGCGGAGCCCGCGGTGGCGGGAAACCGTACGACAGGTGAGCAGTGACCGCCCCCGCCCCCGCCCCCACCGACCACCCGCACCGCCCGCTCGGCGGAACCCCTGAGGAGATGCAGCGATCATGAGCAAGACCCTGATCCGCGGCGCCCGGCCGCTGGGCGGCGAGCCGCAGGACGTCCTGATCGACGGCGAGACCATCGCCGCGGTGGGCACCGGCCTGGACGCCGACGGCGCCACCGTCATCGAGGCGGACGGCCGGATCCTGCTGCCCGGCCTGGTGGACCTGCACACCCATCTGCGCGAGCCCGGCCGGGAGGACTCCGAGACCGTCCTGACCGGCACCCGTGCCGCCGCCGTCGGCGGCTACACCGCCGTACACGCCATGGCCAACACCTTCCCGGTGGCCGATACCGCCGGTGTGGTGGAGCAGGTCTGGCGGCTGGGCCGGCAGTCCGGCTACTGCGACGTCCAGCCGGTGGGCGCGGTCACCGTGGGCCTGGAGGGCAAGAAGCTCGCCGAGCTGGGCGCCATGCACGACTCCGCCGCCGGCGTGCGGGTCTTCTCCGACGACGGCAAGTGCGTGGACGACGCCGTGATCATGCGGCGGGCGCTGGAGTATGTGAAGGCCTTCGACGGCGTCATCGCCCAGCACGCCCAGGAGCCGCGGCTGACCGAGGGCGCTCAGATGAACGAGGGCGTGGTCTCCGCCGAGCTGGGCCTGGGCGGCTGGCCGGCCGTCGCCGAGGAGTCGATCATCGCCCGCGATGTGCTGCTGGCCGCCCATGTCGGCTCCCGGGTGCATATCTGCCATCTGTCCACCGCCGGCTCGGTGGAGATCGTCCGCTGGGCCAAGTCCAAGGGCTGGAATGTGACCGCCGAGGTCACCCCGCACCACCTGCTGCTCACCGACGAACTGGTGCGCAGCTACAACCCGGTCTACAAGGTCAACCCGCCGCTGCGCACCGAGGCCGATGTACGGGCCCTGCGCGAGGCGCTGGCCGACGGCACCATCGACTGTGTGGCCACCGACCACGCCCCGCACCCGCACGAGGACAAGGACTGCGAGTGGGGTGCGGCCGCCATGGGCATGGTGGGCCTGGAGACCGCCCTGTCGGTGGTCCAGCACACCATGGTGGACACCGGCCTGCTGGACTGGGCCGGGGTCGCCGACCGGATGTCCTTCCGCCCGGCCGCCATCGGCCGGCTGGCGGGGCACGGCCGGCCCATCGCCGCCGGAGAGCCCGCCAACCTCACCCTGGTCGATTCCGCTTACCGTGGTGTGGTGGACCCCGCGGGCTTCGCCTCCCGCAGCCGCAACACCCCCTACCAGGGCCTTGAGCTGCCGGGGCGCGTCACCCACACCTTCCTGCGGGGCCGGGCGACGGTCGTGGACGGGAATCTGACGTGACAACTTTGATCAACCTGGCGGGCGAGCAGAAGTCGCAGGCCGTGACCGACTGGGCGGCCCGCGCCGGCTGGGTGGTCGGGCTGCTGCTCTTTGTCGCCCTGCTCTACTGGCTGATGCGCGAGGGCTGGAAGTGGCGCGGCACCCTCCAGGGCGACCTCCCCGAGCTGCCCGCCGCCCCCGAGCGGCAGAGCGAGCCGCTGCTGACGATGACCGGCCGCTACCACGGCTCGACCACCGCCGGGCAGTGGCTGGACCGCATCGTCGCCCAGGGCCTGGGCACCCGCAGTCGCGCCGAACTCACCCTCACCGAGCAGGGCGTGAATGTGGTCCGTCCCGGCGCCCGCGACTTCTTCATCCCCGCTTCCGCCCTGCGCGGCGCCCGGCTGGACAAGGGCATCGCGGGCAAGGTCCTCACCGAGGGCGGCCTGCTGGTGATCACCTGGCAGCACGGCGAACGGACCATCGACTCCGGCTTCCGCTCCGATGCGGCGGACGGGCACCCGGCCTGGGTCGAAGCCATCTCCACCATGAACAGCACCACGGAAGGCGCACGATGACGACCTCCACCAGGGGGACCGCCAAGGTCCCCGCCGTACTCGTCCTGGAGGACGGCCGTACCTTCCACGGCCGCGCCTACGGGGCCGTGGGGTCGGCCTTCGGCGAGGCCGTCTTCTCCACCGGCATGACCGGCTACCAGGAGACCCTCACCGACCCCTCCTACCACCGCCAGGTGGTCGTCATGACCGCCCCGCACGTCGGCAACACCGGCGTCAACGACGAGGACCCGGAATCCTCCCGGATCTGGGTGGCCGGCTATGTGGTCCGCGACCCCGCCCGCACCCCCTCCAACTGGCGCTCCCGCCGCTCCCTCGACGAGGAGCTGCGCGCCCAGGGCGTGGTCGGCATCAGCGGTGTGGACACCCGCGCCCTCACCCGCCATCTGCGCGAGCGCGGTGCCATGCGGGTGGGCATCTTCTCCGGCAGTGTCCTGCCCGACGAGGGCACCATGCTGGCCGAGGTGCGCCGGGCGCCGGAGATGACCGGGGCCGACCTGTCCGCCGAGGTGGCCACCAAGGAGGCGTATGTCGTCCCGGCCATCGGCACCAAGCGGTTCACCGTGGCCGCCATCGACCTGGGCATCAAGGGCATGACCCCGCACCGGATGGCCGAGCGCGGCATCGAGGTGCATGTCCTGCCCGCCACCGCCACCGCCGAGGACGTCTACGCGGTCAACCCCGACGGCGTGTTCTTCTCCAATGGCCCCGGCGACCCGGCCACCGCCGACCACCCGGTCTCGGTGATGCGGGCGGTGCTGGAGCGCAGGACCCCGCTGTTCGGCATCTGCTTCGGCAACCAGATCCTCGGCCGCGCGCTGGGCTTCGGCACCTACAAGCTGAAGTACGGCCACCGGGGCATCAACCAGCCCGTGCAGGACCGTACGACCGGCAAGGTCGAGGTCACCGCGCACAACCACGGCTTCGCCGTGGACGCCCCGCTCGACCGGGCGACCGACACCCCCTACGGCCGCGCCGAGGTCTCCCACGTCTGTCTCAACGACAACGTGGTCGAAGGTCTCCAGCTGCTCGACCAGCCGGCCTTCAGCGTCCAGTACCACCCCGAGGCAGCCGCAGGTCCGCATGACGCCGCGTACCTGTTCGACCGCTTCGTCTCCCTGATGGAGGGCCAGCGTGCCTAAGCGCACCGACATCCAGTCCGTTCTGGTCATCGGCTCCGGCCCGATCGTCATCGGGCAGGCCGCCGAGTTCGACTACTCCGGCACCCAGGCCTGCCGGGTGCTGAAGTCCGAGGGCCTGCGGGTCATCCTGGTCAACTCCAACCCGGCCACGATCATGACCGACCCGGAGATCGCCGACGCCACCTATGTGGAGCCGATCACCCCGGAGTTCGTCGAGAAGATCATCGCCAAGGAGCGCCCCGACGCCCTGCTGCCCACCCTCGGCGGCCAGACCGCGCTCAACACCGCCATCGCGCTGCACGAGGCCGGGACGCTGGAGAAGTACGGCGTCGAGCTGATCGGCGCCAATGTCGAGGCCATCCACAAGGGCGAGGACCGCGACCAGTTCAAGACCGTGGTGGAGGCCGTCCGCGCCAAGATCGGCCATGGCGAGTCCGCCCGCTCGGTCATCTGCCACACCATGGACGAGGTGCTGGCGGGCGTCGAGACGCTCGGCGGCTACCCGGTGGTGGTCCGGCCCTCCTTCACCATGGGCGGCGCCGGCTCCGGCTTCGCCCATGACGAGGAGGAGCTGCGCCGCATCGCCGGCCAGGGCCTGACGCTCTCCCCGACCACCGAGGTGCTCCTGGAGGAGTCCATCCTCGGCTGGAAGGAGTACGAGCTGGAGCTGATGCGCGACAAGAACGACAATGTCGTGGTCGTCTGCTCCATCGAGAACTTCGACCCCATGGGCGTGCACACCGGTGACTCCATCACCGTGGCGCCCTCGATGACGCTGACCGACCGCGAGTACCAGATCCTCCGGGACATCGGCATCGCGGTGATCCGCGAGGTCGGGGTGGACACCGGCGGCTGCAATATCCAGTTCGCGGTCAACCCCGAGGACGGCCGGGTCATCGTCATCGAGATGAACCCCCGGGTCTCCCGCTCCTCCGCCCTGGCCTCCAAGGCCACCGGCTTCCCGATCGCGAAGATTGCCGCCCGGCTGGCGGTGGGCTACACCCTCGACGAGATCCCCAACGACATCACCGAGCAGACCCCGGCCTCCTTTGAGCCCACCCTGGACTATGTGGTGGTCAAGGCTCCGCGGTTCGCGTTCGAGAAGTTCCCCTCCGCCGACCCCACCCTCACCACCACCATGAAGTCGGTGGGCGAGGCCATGGCCATCGGCCGCAACTTCACCGAGGCGCTGCAGAAGGCGCTGCGCTCGCTGGAGAAGAAGGGCTCCCAGTTCGACTTCGTCTCCCCGGTGGGCGACAAGGAGGAGCTGCTGGCCAAGGCAAAGCTGCCGACCGACGGCCGGATCAACACGGTGATGGCCGCCATCCGCGCCGGGGCGAGCCAGGAGGAGGTCTTCCAGGCCACCCGCATCGACCCCTGGTTCGTGGACCAGCTGTTCCTGATCCATGAGATCTCCGAGGACCTGCGCACCGCCGCCGAGCTGGACCCCGCGCTGCTCGCCGAGGCCAAGCGGCACGGCTTCTCCGACGCCCAGATCGCCGCCATCCGCGGCCTGCGCGAGGATGTGGTCCGCGAGGTACGGCACGCCCTGGGCGTACGGCCGGTCTACAAGACGGTGGACACCTGCGCCGCCGAGTTCGCCGCGAAGACCCCGTACTTCTACTCCTCCTACGACGAGGAGTCCGAGGTCGCCCCGCGCCAGAAGCCCGCGGTGATCATCCTGGGCTCCGGCCCCAACCGCATCGGCCAGGGCATCGAGTTCGACTACTCCTGCGTCCACGCCTCCTTCGCGCTCAGCGAGGCGGGCTATGAGACGGTGATGGTCAACTGCAACCCGGAGACCGTCTCCACCGACTACGACACCTCCGACCGGCTCTACTTCGAGCCGCTCACCCTGGAGGACGTCCTGGAGATCGTGCACGCCGAGCAGCAGGCCGGCCCGGTGGCGGGCGTGGTGGTCCAGCTCGGCGGGCAGACCCCGCTGGGCCTGGCGCAGGCGCTCAAGGACAACGGCGTGCCCATCGTGGGCACCTCGCCGGAGGCCATCGACCTGGCCGAGGAGCGCGGGGCCTTCGGCCGGGTGCTCACCGAGGCCGGGCTGCCCGCGCCCAAGTACGGCACCGCCTTCTCCTTCGAGGAGGCCAAGACCATCGCCGCCGAGATCGGCTACCCGGTGATGGTCCGCCCCTCCTACGTCCTGGGCGGGCGCGGCATGGAGATCGTCTATGACGAGCCCTCGCTGGCCGGCTACCTGGAGCGGCACGCGGGCCTGATCTCCGAGCACCCGGTGCTGATCGACCGCTTCCTGGACGACGCCATCGAGATCGACGTGGACGCGCTCTACGACGGCCATGAGCTCTACCTGGGCGGCGTGATGGAGCACATCGAGGAGGCCGGCATCCACTCCGGCGACTCGGCCTGCGCCCTGCCGCCGATCACCCTGGGCGGCTTCGACATCAAGCGGCTGCGCAACTCCACCGAGGCCATCGCCAAGGGCGTCGGCGTCCGCGGCCTGATCAACATCCAGTTCGCCATGGCCGGGGACATCCTCTACGTCCTGGAGGCCAACCCGCGCGCCTCCCGTACCGTCCCCTTCACCTCCAAGGCCACCGCGGTACCGCTGGCCAAGGCCGCCGCCCGGATCTCGCTGGGCGCCACCATCGCCGAGCTGCGGGCCGAGGGCATGCTGCCCAAGTCGGGCGATGGCGGCACCCTGCCGATGGATGCGCCGATCTCGGTCAAGGAGGCCGTGATGCCGTGGTCGCGCTTCCGCGACATCCACGGCCGCGGGGTGGACACCGTGCTGGGCCCGGAGATGCGCTCCACCGGCGAGGTCATGGGCATCGACAATGTCTTCGGCACCGCCTACGCCAAGTCCCAGGCGGGCGCCTATGGAGCGCTGCCCACCAAGGGACGGGCCTTTGTCTCGGTGGCCAACCGCGACAAGCGCTCGATGATCTTCCCGGCCCGGGAGCTGGTGGCCCATGGCTTCGAGCTGCTGGCCACCTCCGGCACCGCCGAGGTCCTCAAGCGCAATGGCATCAACGCCACCGTGGTGCGCAAGCAGAGCGAGGGGGAGGGGCCGAACGGCGAGAAGACCATCGTCCAGCTGATCCACGACGGTGAGGTCGATCTGATCGTCAACACCCCCTATGGCACCGGCGGCCGGCTCGACGGCTATGAGATCCGTACCGCCGCGGTCGCCCGTGCGGTGCCCTGCCTGACCACGGTCCAGGCGCTGGCCGCCGCGGTCCAGGGCATCGAGGCCCTCACCAGGGGCGATGTCGGCGTCCGCTCCCTGCAGGAACACGCCGGACACCTGACCGCCGCCCGCGAGGCCTGAGACGGAAGACGGGGGACACCACGCGGTGTCCCCCTCTTCACGAGCCTCCACGCCCGAAAAGGCTGGAAATGTACCGACTCTTCTTCAACCTGATCTTCAAACGGATGGACCCCGAGCGGGCCCACCACCTGGCCTTCGCCTGGATCCGCGGCCTGGCCCGGATCCCGGTGCTGCGCACCTTCGCGGCCGCCGTGCTGGCCCCCCGCCACAAGGAACTGCGCACCGAGGCCCTGGGCCTGCGGATGCATGGCCCCTTCGGACTGGCCGCCGGCTTCGACAAGAACGCCGCCGCCATCGACGGCATGGCCATGCTGGGCTTCGACCATGTGGAGATCGGCACCGTCACCGCCCAGCCGCAGCCCGGCAACCCCAAGCAGCGGCTGTTCCGCCTGGTCGCCGACCGCGCCCTGATCAACCGGATGGGCTTCAACAACGACGGCTCGGCCGCCGTGGCCCGGCGGCTGGCCGAGCGGAACCCGGTGTTCCGGACCACCGTGGGCGTCAACATCGGCAAGACCAAGGTGGTGCCCGAGGCCGAGGCAGTGGCCGACTATGTCACCTCCACCGAGCGGCTGGCCGCCCACGCCGACTACCTGGTGGTCAATGTCTCCTCGCCCAACACCCCCGGCCTGCGCAACCTCCAGGCGGTGGACCAGCTGCGCCCCCTGCTGACCGCGGTCCGCGAGGCCGCCGACCGCACGGTCACCACCCGCCGCGTCCCGCTGCTGGTCAAGATCGCCCCCGACCTGGCCGACGAGGACGTGGACGCGGTCGCCGACCTCGCCGTGGAACTCGGCCTGGACGGCATCATCGCCACCAACACCACCATCGCCCGGGACGGCCTGGGCCTGCGCACCCCCCGCGAGACCGTCGAGGCCATCGGCGCCGGCGGCCTCTCCGGCGCCCCGCTCAAGACCCGCTCGCTTCAGGTGCTGCGCCGCCTGTACGCCCGGGTCGGCGACCGGATCACCCTGATCGGCGTCGGCGGCGTGGAGAGCGCCGAGGACGTCTGGGAACGCATCCTGGCCGGCGCCACCCTGGTCCAGGGCTACAGCGCCTTCATCTACCAGGGCCCGTTCTGGTGCCGCGCCATCCACCGCGGCCTGGCCGGGAAGCTGGCCGCCAGCCCGTACGCCACCCTCGCCGAGGCCGTCGGCGCCGACCACCGGAAGGTGACCGCATGACCTCTCTGGAACCCTTCGGTACGCGCCTGCGCCGCGCCATGGACGAGCGCGGCCCGCTCTGCGTGGGCATCGACCCGCATGCCGCGCTGCTCACCGACTGGGGGCTGACCGACGACATCGCCGGCCTGGAGCGCTTCAGCCGCACCGTGGTGGAGGCCCTGGCCGACCGGGTGGCCGTGCTCAAGCCGCAGTCCGCCTTCTTCGAGCGCTTCGGCTCACGCGGCATCGCGGTGCTGGAACGGACCGTGGCCGAGGCCCGGGCGGCCGGCGCCCTGGTGCTGATGGACGCCAAGCGCGGCGACATCGGCTCCACCATGGCCGCCTACGCCGCCACCTACCTCGACCCCGCCTCCCCGCTGTTCTCGGACGCGGTCACCGTCAGCCCGTACCTGGGCTATGGCTCGCTGCGCCCGGCCCTGGACCTGGCCCGGCAGAGCGGCACCGGGGTCTTCGTCCTGGCGCTCACCTCCAACCCGGAGGGCCCCGAGGTCCAGCACGCCGTCCGCGCCGACGGCTCCAGCGTGGCCGCGGCCATGCTGGACCACCTGCGGGCGGAGAACGCCGACGCGGCGCCGCTGGGCTCCTTCGGTGCGGTGGTCGGCGCCACCCTGGGCACCGCGCCCGCCGCCGATCTGGCCATCAACGGCCCGCTGCTGGCCCCCGGCATCGGCGCCCAGGGGGCCACCGCGGCCGACCTGCCCAAGGTCTTCGGCGCCGCGGCCGGGAACGTGGTCCCCAATGTCAGCCGGGGCGTGCTGCGGCACGGCCCGGACGTCACCGCGCTGCGCGAGAGCGCCGCGAGGTTCGCCGAAGAGGTGCGCTCGGCGGTGGAATCCGCGCTCCACTCGAAAAATTGACGGTTGTTATGTCCGGAAAAGTCCTGGTCGAGCAAGGCTGACCAGGACTTTTCGTCTGTTCTCGCTGACTGGAGCGGGATCGGCCGCTAGTCTCCGACAAGAGCGAACGTGCAAGCGCGTTGCTCGTTGCTCCCCAGGTGTGGGCCGACTAGGTTCCTCACCGGTCCGTATCCGACAGTTCGACATCCGAGGTGACGTAGGCGTGGCTCTTCCGCCCCTTACCCCTGAACAGCGCGCAGCCGCGCTCGAAAAGGCCGCCGCGGCTCGCCGGGAGCGCGCCGAGGTCAAGAATCGGCTCAAGCACTCCGGCGCCTCGCTGCACGAGGTCATCAAGCAAGGCCAGGAGAACGACGTCATCGGCAAGATGAAGGTCAGCGCCCTCCTGGAGAGCCTGCCCGGCGTGGGCAAGGTCCGCGCCAAGCAGATCATGGAACGACTCGGGATCTCCGAGAGCCGCCGCGTCCGCGGGCTCGGCTCCAACCAGATCGCCTCCCTGGAGCGGGAGTTCGGCAGCCACGCTGCCTGAGTTCCCAGGCACTCCCGGGAACCGGGATAATCACCGCATGAGTAATGCTGTCTCCCGGGGGACGACCCCCGTACCCCCGGCCAGACGTCCGCGGCTGACCGTGCTCTCCGGCCCCTCCGGGGTCGGCAAGAGCACGGTCGTCGCCCATATGCGCAAGGCCCACCCCGAGGTGTGGCTGTCGGTCTCCTGCACCACCCGCAAGCCGCGCCCCGGCGAGCAGGAGGGTGTGCAGTACTTCTTCGTGGGCGACGAGGAGTTCGACAAGCTGATCGCCAATGGCGAGCTGCTGGAGTGGGCCGAGTTCGCCGGCAACCGCTATGGCACACCCCGCCAGGCCGTACTGGACCGCCTGGAGGCCGGCGAGCCGGTGCTGCTGGAGATCGACCTGCAGGGCGCCCGCCAGGTGCGGGAAACCATGCCGGACGCCCAGCTGGTCTTCCTGGCCCCGCCCGGCTGGGACGAACTGGTGCGCCGGCTCACCGGCCGGGGCACCGAATCGCCCGAGGTGATCGAGCGCCGGCTGGCCACCGCCAAGGTGGAGCTGGCGGCCGAGTCCGAGTTCGATGTGACGCTGGTCAACACCTCCGTCGAGGACGTGGCCCGCGAGCTGCTAGCCTTGCTGCGTTGAACTGGGAATTTCCTTAAGATCCCGAATCAACTGGATCGCAACCCCCCGTCGGAAGGCAGAGAGTGTCCTCTTCCATCACCGCGCCCGAGGGCATCATCAACCCGCCGATTGATGAGCTGCTCGAGGCGACCGACTCGAAGTACAGCCTGGTGATCTACGCCGCCAAGCGGGCGCGCCAGATCAACGCGTACTACTCGCAGCTGGGCGAGGGTCTGCTGGAGTACGTCGGTCCGCTGGTGGACACCCACGTCCACGAGAAGCCGCTCTCCATCGCGCTCCGCGAGATCAACGCGGGTCTGCTGACCTCCGAGGCCGTCGAGGCCCCGGCTCAGTAAGGGCCAAGGCTTTCACCAAGGGTCCGGCAGCACGGCTGTCGGACCCTTGGTGTGTCATGGATGGACAGACACTTCGTGCGGCGCGGGGAGAAGCGAGCGATGGACAAGCCCAAGGTCGTCCTGGGAGTCAGCGGCGGGATCGCCGCCTACAAGGCGTGCGAGCTGCTGCGCCGCCTCACCGAGTCGGGGCATGACGTCCAGGTGGTGCCCACCGCCGCCGCGCTGCACTTCGTCGGCGAGGCCACCTGGTCCGCGCTCTCCGGCCACCGGGCGGCCACCGAGGTCTGGGAGACCGTGCACGAGGTGCCGCATGTCCGCATCGGCCAGCAGGCCGAGCTGGTGGTGGTGGCGCCGGCCACCGCCGACCTGCTGGCCAAGGCCGCCCACGGCCTGGCCGACGACCTGCTGACCAACACCCTGCTCACCGCCCGCTGTCCGGTGGTCTTCGCGCCCGCGATGCACACCGAGATGTGGGAGAACCCGGCCACCCGGGAGAATGTCGCCACCCTGCGCCGCCGCGGCGCCGTGGTGATCGAGCCCGCCGTCGGCCGGCTGACCGGGGCGGACACCGGCAAGGGCCGGCTGCCCGACCCCGAGGAGATCTTCGAGGTCTGCCGCCGGGTGCTGGCCCGCGGCCCGCTCCCCGCCGACCTGGCCGGCCGCCATGTGGTGATCAGCGCGGGCGGCACCCGGGAGCCGCTGGACCCGGTGCGCTACCTGGGCAACCGCTCCTCCGGCCGGCAGGGGTACGCACTGGCCCGTACCGCCGTGGCCCGCGGGGCCAGGGTCACCCTGGTCGCGGCCAACAGCGAGCTGCCGGATCCGGCCGGGGCCGATGTGGTGCGGGTCGGCACCGCGGTCCAGCTGCGGGAGGCGGTGCTCAAGGCGGCGGCGGACGCGGACGCCGTGGTGATGGCCGCCGCGGTGGCCGACTTCCGGCCCGCCCACTACGCCGCCGGGAAGATCAAGAAGCAGGAGGGCCAGGAGCCCGCGCCGGTGGAGCTGGTGCGTAATCCGGACGTTCTGGCCGAGCTCTCCGCCGAGCGCGCCCGCCCCGGCCAGGTGGTGGTCGGCTTCGCCGCCGAGACCGACGACGTCCTCGCCCATGGCCGCGCCAAGCTGGCCCGCAAGGGCTGTGACCTGCTGGTGGTCAATGAGGTGGGGGAGCGCAAGACCTTCGGCTCCACGGAGAACGAGGCCGTGGTGCTGGCCGCCGACGGTGAGGAGACGCCCGTGCCGCACGGCCCCAAGGAGGCCCTCGCCGATGTGGTATGGGACCTGGTGGTCCGCCGTCTCCCTTGATGCCGCTCGATTCCGTGTTCCAGTGCGGCTTGAGAGGCTGGTGTCGCAGGTCACGTTGCCGGTGATGGCCAACCCCATGCCCCGTGCACACCAAGGACGGATAAACTGGCACCGGATCCGCGTCGAGCGCAGCTCTCGGCCGACTCCATCAAATGATCAGCCAGCAGCCGCTGCAACCCCAGGGAGCGATGTGTCCCGCCGCCTGTTCACCTCGGAATCCGTGACCGAGGGTCACCCCGACAAGATCGCTGACCAGATCAGCGACACCATTCTCGACGCCCTGCTCCGTGAGGACCCCACGTCCCGGGTGGCCGTCGAGACGATGATCACCACCGGCCTGGTGCATGTGGCCGGCGAGGTGACGACCAAGGCGTACGCGCCGATCGCGCAGCTGGTGCGCGAGAAGATCCTTCAGATCGGCTACGACTCCTCCAAGAAGGGCTTCGACGGCGCTTCCTGCGGTGTTTCGGTCTCCATCGGCTCCCAGTCCCCGGACATCGCCCAGGGCGTGGACTCCGCCTATGAGGCGCGGGTCGAGGGCGATGAGGACGAGCTGGACAAGCAGGGCGCGGGCGACCAGGGCCTGATGTTCGGCTACGCCTGTGACGAGACGCCCGAGCTGATGCCGCTGCCGATCAACCTGGCGCACCGGCTGTCCCGCCGGCTGACCGAGGTGCGCAAGAACGGGACCATTCCCTACCTGCGCCCCGACGGCAAGACCCAGGTCACCATCGAGTACGACGGCAACAAGGCGGTCCGCCTGGACACCGTGGTGGTCTCCTCGCAGCACGCCTCCGACATCGACCTGGAGTCGCTGCTGGCCCCCGACATCCGTGAGTTCGTGGTGGAGCACGTGCTCAAGGAGCTGGTCGAGGACGGCATCAAGCTGGACACCGAGGGCTACCGCCTGCTGGTCAACCCCACCGGCCGCTTTGAGATCGGCGGCCCGATGGGCGACGCCGGCCTGACCGGCCGCAAGATCATCATCGACACCTATGGCGGCATGGCCCGCCACGGTGGCGGCGCCTTCTCCGGCAAGGACCCGTCCAAGGTGGACCGCAGCGCCGCCTACGCCATGCGCTGGGTGGCCAAGAACGTGGTCGCCGCCGGGCTGGCCGCGCGCTGCGAGGTCCAGGTCGCCTACGCCATCGGCAAGGCCGAGCCGGTCGGTCTGTTCGTCGAGACCTTCGGCACCAACACGGTCGAGACCGAGAAGATCGAGCACGCCATCACCGAGGTCTTCGACCTCCGCCCGGCCGCGATCATCCGCGACCTCGACCTGCTCCGCCCGATCTACTCCCAGACCGCCGCCTATGGCCACTTCGGCCGTGAGCTGCCCGACTTCACCTGGGAGCGCACGGACCGCGTGGACGCGCTGCGCAAGGCCGTGGGGCTGTAACCCGCGCCGACCCGCTGTCCTCGGGGTCCGGAGACCGAGCAGCGGTCTCCGGACCCCGATGCGTTGCCGGGCACCTCATCAGGGGCGCGGGGAACTGCGCGACCAGCCCCGCACGGCCCGCACCTGATGGCGTACGGTCCGTAGGCAGACGTCCGGTTCCGGGGACGGTTCCCGCACCGAAGGCACCGCCGGCGCCCGAGATCGTGCGGATGACAGCCGGTGGCGGCCTGCACCGGGCCGGGAAGGCGGCTCGTCCCGGTCAACGGCTGGGCCGCCCGTCGGGCGCGGCGGCCACTGTCCGAGCCGTCTGGTAGGACTGAGCCTGTGAGCAGCGAAAACGGTCACCCGGAGGAGGAGCCGCAGCAGGCGGAGCAGCTGGCTCTCATCCGGGAGCTGGTGCGCAAGGCGGATGTGCCGAGGGCCAAGCCGCGCACCTGGCGAGGCGCCCCACTGGCCGCCGAGCTCCCGGTGGCCCGGGTGCTGGTGGACAAGGGCCCCGTGCATCTGGACCGGCTCTGGGACTACGCCGTGCCCGCCGAGCTGGACGCCGACGCCCAGCCCGGCACCCGGGTACGGGTCCGCTTCGGCGCCGGTGCCCGCAATGTGCACCAGGGCCGCCGCGAGGGCGGCGGGCTGCTGGACGGCTTCATCGTGGAGCGGGTGGCCGAGTCCGACTATCAGGGCCCGCTGGCCGCCATCGCCCAGGTGCTCTCCCCGGAGCCGGTGCTGGGCCCGCAGCTGCTGCGGCTGTGCCGGGCGGTGGCTGACCGCTACGCCGGCTCGCTGGCGGACGTACTTCAGCTGGCGGTGCCCCCCCGGCACGCCCGGATCGAGGCCGAGCCCTCGCCCGCCCTGCTGCCGCCGCCCGCCGCCCCGCAGCCCGGCAGCTGGTCCCGCTATCCCACCGGCCCCGGCTTTCTGGACGCCCTGGCCCGCGGCGGCTCCCCCCGGGCGGTATGGACCGCGCTGCCGGGAGAGCACTGGGCCATGGAGCTGGCCCGGGCCGCGGCGGCCACCCTGGCCTCCCGGCGTGGGGTGCTGATCGTGGTGCCCGACGGCCGGAGCGCCGCCCGGGTCGATGCCGCCCTCGGTGAGCTGCTGGGCCCGGGGCGGCATGTGCTGCTGACCGCCGACACCGGCCCCGAGGAGCGCTACCGCCGCTGGCTGGCGGTCAACCGTGGGGCGGTACGGGCGGTGGTCGGCACCCGGGCCGCCATGTTCGCCCCGGTACGCGACCTGGGGCTGCTGGCGATCTGGGACGACGGCGACGGCAGCCATGCCGAACCGCACGCCCCCCAGCCGCACGCCCGGGAGGTGCTGCTGCTGCGGGCCGCCCACCAGAAGGCGGCGTTCCTGCTGGGCGGCTTCTCCTGCACCGTCGAGGCCGCCCAGCTGGTACGGACCGGCTGGGCCAGGCCGCTGGCGGCGGACCGCGAGCGGATACGCGCCGTGGCCCCGCTGGTCCGTACCGTCGGCGACGGCGAGCTGGCCCGGGACGAGGCGGCACGGGCCGCCCGGCTGCCCTCCCTGGCCTGGCGGGTGGCGCGCGAGGGCCTGGAGCGCGGCCCGGTGCTGGTGCAGGTGCCGCGCCGGGGCTATGTCCCCCGGCTGGCCTGCGACCGCTGCCGGGAACCGGCCCGCTGTGCGGACTGCGCCGGCCCGCTGGAGGCACATGACGCCGATGGCGCGCTGCACTGCGGCTGGTGCGGCCGGCGGCAGGACGGCTGGCACTGCGCCGAGTGCGGCGGCACCCGGCTGCGGGCCAGGGTGGTGGGGGCCCGGCGCACCGCCGAGGAGCTGGGACGGGCGTTTCCCGCGGTCCCGGTGCGCACCTCAGGCCGGGACCAGGTGCTGGACACCGTGCCGGACACCCCCGCCCTGGTGGTCTCCACACCCGGGGCGGAGCCGGTCGCCGAGGGCGGCTATGCGGCGGCCCTGCTGCTGGACGGCTGGGCGCTGCTGTCGCTGCCCGACCTGCGGGCCGGGGAGGAGGCGCTGCGCCGCTGGCTGGGCGCGGCGGCGCTGGTACGGGGCCAGGAGGCGGGCGGCCAGGTGGTGATCGTGGCCGAGCCCACCCTGCGGCCGGTGCAGGCGCTGGTCCGCTGGGACCCGGCCGGGCACGCGGTGCGGGAGCTGTCCGAGCGGGCGGAGCTGGGTTTTCCGCCGGTGTCCCGGATGGCCTCGGTGAGCGGACCGGCGGACGCGGTCGCCGAGTTGCTGGCCGCCGCCGAACTGCCCTCGGAGGCCGAGCTGTTGGGCCCCGTTCCGGTGACCTCGCGGGGGGCCGCGCCGGGGGAGGAGCGGGTGCTGGTACGGGTCCGCCCGGGGCTGGGCGGCGAGTTGGCGGCGGCGCTGAAGACGGCGCAGGCGGTGCGGCTGGCGCGGGGCGCGGGCCCTGTCGTGCGGTTGCGGATGGATCCGCCGGATATCGGCTGACCCGCCGCTGGGGGCTTGCACGCGCCTGGCGGCGCGTGGGCACCCACCCGCAACCGCCCGTTACCGTCAGCAGAGTTGGCCGGACTCTCCAGTGGACGGCTGGTCACCGTCGGCGGCCGACTGGTTGGTCAGCCGTTGCGCGGGCCCGGGAAGGCCGAGGGGCGGGCCGGCTCCTCCCGGAGCGGACCCGAGGGCTGCCCTGGCACCGAGCGGGCGGCGGGCACCACCGGCATCGCCGAGGGCGTCAGCGCGGCGGTGCTCGGCTCGGTGGCCGAACTCTCCACCGTGGCCTGACCATTGGCCCGCCGGGCCCCGTAACGCCGGTGCACCGCCTGCTTGGTGACGCCCAGCGCCGAGCCCACCGCGTCCCAGGAGAAGCCCAGTGAGCGGTCGAAGTCGACCGCCGCCGTCACCAGGGTCTCCACGCTGTCGCGCAGTTCCTGCGCCAGCCGGACGGTGGGAGCGGGGGCGCGCCCGTAGACCACGAATCCCGAGGACGGGCCGGTACGGCGTGGACGGTAGACATTGCCCAGCTGAGCGGTCAGGGTACGAAGCGCGTCCACCTGTCGGCGGACCCGCTCGATGTCCCGGACCAGAAGATGCAGGCTGGCCCTCGCCTGGGCGTCATGGGTTGCGTGGTCGGGCATGAACAAGCCTCTCGAACCGGCGGTGAACGGGACGTAAGCAAGAGAGAGTTGACACGCAATGGAAGCGGGCCGCGGTTGCGGCCCGGTTCGGTCAATCTCTCTTGACCCAACGCGCCACAGCCCCGCGGGTCACGGTATGGGGGCGCACATCCGCCGGAATGAGGCGCATGCTGCCCCGCACGCCCCTTCAACTCCGGCCCCCGCCTAGACTGGTGCGCCGTCCCGCCCGGTGCTTGAGAGGTTGTGTTCGTCCCCCATGAGGCTCGTCTTCGCCGGTACCCCCGAGGTCGCCGTTCCCGCCCTGGACGCCCTGATCGCCTCCGAGCGCCATGAGGTGGTCGCCGTGGTCACCCGTCCCGACGCGCCCGCCGGACGCGGCCGCCGGATGGTGGCCAGCCCCGTCGCCGAACGCGCCGAGGAGGCCGGCATCGAGGTGCTCAAGCCCGCCCGCCCGCGTGACGAGGACTTCCTGGCCCGGCTGCGCGAGATCGGCCCGGACTGCTGCCCGGTGGTCGCCTATGGCGCGCTGCTGCCCAGGCCGGCCCTGGAGATCCCGCGCCATGGCTGGGTCAATCTGCACTTCTCGCTGCTGCCCGCCTGGCGCGGCGCCGCCCCGGTGCAGCACGCGGTGCTGGCCGGGGACGAGGTCACCGGGGCGGCCACCTTCCAGATCGAGGAGGGGCTGGACTCCGGCCCGGTCTATGGCGTGATCACCGAACAGGTCCGCCCCACCGACACCAGCGGCGACCTGCTCACCCGGCTGGCCTTCGCGGGCGCCGGGCTGCTCGCCGCCACCATGGACGGCATCGAGGACGGCACCCTCAAGCCGGTGCCGCAGCCCGCCGAGGGCGTCTCGCTGGCCCCCAAGCTCACCGTGGAGGACGCCCGCCTGGACTGGGCCGCCCCCGCCCTGCGGGTGGACCGGGTGGTCCGCGGCTGCGCCCCGGCCCCCGGCGCCTGGACGCTGTTCCGCGGCGAGCGGCTGAAGGTGATGCAGGTGGCCCTGGACCACGGCCGTACCGATCTGGCCCCCGGCGAGATCGTCGCCGGCAAGAACAGCGTCCATGTGGGCACCGGCTCGCACGCGGTGGAACTGCTGTGGGTCCAGCCGCAGGGCAAGAAGCCGATGAAGGCCGCCGACTGGGCCCGTGGCGTACGCATCGCCGCAGGCGAGAGGCTGGGCGGGGCGTAGGCTTGGACCTTCGCCACCTCGTTATCCGGAGCACCTTTTGAACCACGGCAACGGCCCCGCCCCCACCGGCAAGCGCCCCCCGCGGCCGCACCGCAGGCCCAAGAAGGACCCGGTGCGCATCCTGGCCTTCGAGGCGCTGCGGGCGGTGGACGAACGGGACGCCTACGCCAACCTGGTCCTGCCGCCGCTGCTGCGCAAGGCCCGGGAGAAGGAGGGCTTCGACGCCCGGGACGCCGCCCTGGCCACCGAGCTGGTCTATGGCACCCTGCGCCACCAGGGCACCTATGACGCGATCATCGCCCAGTGCGTGGACCGCCCGCTGCGCGAGGTGGACCCGCCGGTGCTGGATGTGCTCAGCCTGGGTGCCCACCAGCTGCTGGGCACCCGCATCCCCAGCCATGCGGCGGTCTCCGCCAGCGTGGAACTGGCCCGGGTGGTGCTGGGCGACGGCCGGGCGAAGTTCGTCAACGCGGTGCTGCGCCGGATCGCCGCCCATGACCTGGACGGCTGGCTGGAAAAGGTCGCGCCGCCTTACGCCGAGGACCCCGAGGAGCATCTCGCGGTCGTCCACTCCCACCCCCGCTGGATCGTCTCCGCCCTGTGGGACGCCCTGGGCGGCGGCCGGGAGGGCATCGAGGACCTGCTGGCGGCGGACAACGAACGGCCCGAGGTGACCCTGGTCGCCCGCCCCGGCCGGGCCACCGTGGAAGAGCTGAGCGACGAGCGCACCCGGCCCGGCCGCTGGTCCCCCTACGCCCTGCGGATGGCCGAGGGCGGCGAGCCCGGCGCGCTGGAGGCGGTCCGCGAGGGCCGGGCCGGCGTCCAGGACGAGGGCAGCCAGCTGGTCGCCCTGGCCCTGGCCAACGCTCCGCTGGACGGCCCGGACCACCGCTGGCTGGACGGCTGCGCCGGCCCCGGCGGCAAGGCCGCCCTGCTGGGCGCCCTGGCCGCCGGGCGTGGAGCGGCCCTGCTGGCCTCCGAGAAGCAGCCGCACCGGGCCCGGCTGGTGGCCCGCGCCCTGGCCGGCAACCCCGGCCCGTACCAGGTCATCGCCGCCGACGGCACCCGCCCGCCATGGCGGGCGGGAAGCTTCGACCGCGCCCTGGTCGATGTGCCGTGCACCGGGCTGGGCGCGCTGCGCCGCCGCCCGGAGGCCCGCTGGCGGCGGCGCCCGGAGGATGTGGCCGGCTTCGCGCCCCTGCAGCGCGAGCTGCTGCGGCAGGCGCTGCGCGCGGTGCGGGTGGGCGGCGTGGTGGGCTATGCCACCTGTTCCCCGCACCCGGCGGAGACCCGGGCGGTGGTGGAGGACGTCCTCAAGCAGCCGGGCACGGCAGCCGAGTGGATCGACGCCCGTCCGCTGATGCCGGGGGTGCCCTCGCTGGGCGACGGCCCCGATGTCCAGCTCTGGCCCCACCTGCACGGCACCGACGCGATGTACCTGGCCCTGCTGCGCCGTACCGGCTGACCTCGCTGTCGGCGCCGCCTCGCGGACATGGCAGTCTTGGGGGCATGAGTGTCCAGATCAACCCCAGCATCCTGAGCGCGGACTTCGCCCGCCTGGCCGATGAGGCGCAGGCCGTGAAGGGGGCCGACTGGCTCCATGTAGACGTGATGGACAACCACTTCGTCCCCAACCTCACGCTGGGCGTGCCGGTCGTGGAGTCACTCAGCCGGTCCACCGACATCCCGCTGGACTGCCATCTGATGATCGCCGACCCGGACCGCTGGGCCCCGCAGTATGTGGAGGCCGGGGCCGGCTCGGTCACCTTCCATGCGGAGGCGGCCGCCGCCCCGGTGCGGCTGGCCCGGGAGATCCGGGCCAAGGGCGCCCGGGCCTCGATGGCGCTCAGGCCCGCGACGCCCATCGAGCCCTATGCCGACCTGCTGCCCGAACTCGACATGATCCTGATCATGACCGTGGAGCCCGGCTTCGGCGGCCAGCAGTTCCTGGACGTCACCCTGCCCAAGATCCGCCGCACCCGGGAGCTGATCTCCCGGCACGGCCTCCAGCTGTGGCTCCAGGTGGACGGCGGAGTCTCGGCCTCCACCATCGAGCGGTGTGCCGAGGCGGGCGCCGATGTCTTCGTGGCCGGGTCCGCCGTTTACGGTGCGGACGACCCGGCGGCGGCCGTACGCTCGCTGCGTGGGCGGGCCGAGGCGGCCACCGCCACCGCGTCCTGGGCCTGCGGGCACTGAGCAGGCTCGGCCCCGGCCCGGTTGTCCGGGCCGGGGTCAAGACCTGATCAAGGACCGCCGTTTTCTGACAGGATGACGGTCCAGTCACAACGCCAACACAGCAGTGAGGAGACCGTGGTGTCGACGGGCCGTTCAGCCGCGCCGATGGGGCCCGCCGAGCTGGTGCAGGCGGCCGCCATGGCCCGCCGCTTCTACCTCGAGGGCAAGTCGAAGATCCAGATCGCCGAGGAGTTCGGCGTGAGCCGCTTCAAGGTGGCCCGGGTGCTGGAGACGGCACTGGAGCGCGACCTGGTACGGATCGAGATCCGGGTGCCGGCGGAGCTGGACGCGGAGCGCTCCGACGCGCTGCGCGCCCGCTACGGCCTGCGGCACGCGGTGGTCGTGGAGTCCCCGGCCGACGCCGCCGAGGACGCCCCCGACCCGGAGAACCTCGGCGAGGTGGCGGCCGGCCTGCTCGGTGAGCTGGTGCACGAGGGCGATGTACTCGGCCTGGCCTGGGGCCGCTCCACCATCCATATGGCGGCGGCGCTGCACCGGCTGCCGCCGTGCACGGTCGTCCAGCTCACCGGCGTCTATGACGCGGGCACCGCCGAGCGCGGCTCGGTGGAGGCGGTGCGCCGGGCGGCCGCCGTCTCCGGTGGCGAGGCGCACCCCATCTACGCCCCGATGCTGCTCCCCGACCCGGCCACCGCCGCCGCGCTGCGCGGCCAGACCGGCATCGCCCGGGCCTTCGACTACTTCGACAAGGTGACCGTGGCGGCCGTCTCCATCGGCTCCTGGGAACCGGGCATCTCCACCGTCTACGACATGCTCAGCGACGAGGAGCGCGCCCACTACGCCTCGCTGGGGGCGGCCGCGGAGATGTCCGCGCACCTCTTCGACACCGAGGGCCGCCGCATCGGGCGGGACCTGGGGGAGCGCTGCATCACCGTGGAGGCGGACCGGCTGCGCCGCATACCGGAGGTGGTGGCCATCGCCGGCGGGCAGCGGAAGGCGGCGGCGATCGGCGCGGTGCTGCGCTCCGGGCTGGTCACCAGCCTGGTCACGGACACCGCCGCCGCGGACTATCTGCTCCATCAGACCGGCCCCGGCCCGCGCCCGGCGCTGGACCGGGCCGACCCCGACACCCGCTGACCCGCCTGCGCCCGGAGAATTGGCCGAAGCGACAGGCACTCTTGGCCGAAGCCACAGAATGCGACAGGAGTTCGCCAGAAACCGGGATCATCATGGATGATGGGTCCAGGAACCTCAGCCCGATCCGGTGCTGGTTCGAGCTGACTCCCCACCCGCATCCGCATTCAACATCGCAGGTGAGAGAGCCAGTATGCGTTTCCTCAATGACCAGAAGCCGCCGTACGACCTGACGTACGACGATGTCTTCATGGTGCCCAGCCGCTCTGCGGTCGGCTCCCGGCAGGCCGTGGACCTGTCCTCGCCCGACGGCACCGGCACCACCATCCCGCTGGTCGTCGCCAATATGACCGCCATCGCCGGCCGCCGCATGGCCGAGACGGTCGCCCGCCGGGGCGGACTGGTGGTCATCCCCCAGGACATCCCCATCGAGGTCGTCGCCGACGTCATCTCCTGGGTCAAGAGCCGCCACCTGGTGCTCGACACCCCGATCGTGCTCGCCCCCACCCAGACCGTGGCCGACGCCCTGGCCCTGCTGCCCAAGCGGGCGCACGGCGCCGGTGTGGTGGTGGACGAGGACCAGCGCCCGGTCGGCGTGGTCACCGAGCACGACCTGACCGGGGTGGACCGCTTCACCCAGCTCTCCGAGGTGATGTCCAAGGAGCTGCTGCTGCTGGACGCGGACATGGACCCGCGCGAGGCCTTCAACCAGCTGGATGCCGCGCACCGCAAGCTGGCACCCGCGGTGGACAAGGACGGCAGGCTGGCCGGCATCCTCACCCGCAAGGGCGCGCTGCGCGCCACCCTCTACACCCCGGCCACCGACGCCCAGGGCAAGCTGCGGATCGCCGCCGCGGTGGGCATCAACGGCGATGTGGCGGGCAAGGCCAAGGCGCTGCTGGAGGCCGGTGCGGACACCATCGTGGTGGACACCGCGCACGGTCACCAGGAGGGCATGATCGCCGCGGTCAAGGCCGTCCGGGCGCTGGACCCGCAGGTCCCGATCGTGGCCGGCAACATCGTGGCCGCTGAGGGCGTGCGCGACCTGATCGAGGCCGGCGCGGACATCATCAAGGTCGGTGTGGGCCCCGGCGCCATGTGCACCACCCGGATGATGACCGGTGTGGGCCGCCCGCAGTTCTCCGCGGTGCTGGAGTGCGCCGCCGAGGCCAAGAAGTTCGGCAAGCACGTCTGGGCCGACGGTGGCGTCCGGCACCCGCGCGATGTGGCCATGGCGCTGGCCGCCGGTGCCTCCAATGTCATGATCGGCTCCTGGTTCGCCGGTACCCATGAGTCCCCGGGCGACCTCCAGCAGACCGCCGACGGCCGGCTGTACAAGGAGAGCTTCGGCATGGCCTCGGCCCGTGCCGTGCGCAACCGCACCAGCGAGGAGTCGGCCTACGACCGGGCCCGCAAGGGCCTGTTCGAGGAGGGCATCTCCACCTCCCGGATGTTCCTGGACCCGGCCCGTCCGGGCGTGGAGGACCTGATCGACTCGATCATCGCCGGTGTCCGTTCCTCCTGCACCTACGCGGGAGCGGCCAACCTGGCGGAGTTCGCCGAGCGCGCCGTGGTCGGCGTACAGAGCGCCGCCGGTTACGCGGAGGGCAAGCCGCTGCACGCCAGCTGGCAGTAACACCTCGTCTCACCTGCGAAAAGGGGCGCGGCCTTCAAGGGTCGCGCCCCTTTGTGCGTTATGCGGCACATGCCTATTGACGGTACTGCATATCCATGCGTAAGATGACATGCAATGAACAGTCGTTCTTGACGTGCAGACGCAACGATCGTGCGGGCATGCGCAAGAATGGTGCATTACCAGCGCAGGTCCCCTCCCCATAAGGTCCTGCGCAGTACGTGGAGTGGCGGGTACCGCTTCCCGCGGTCCCCCTCTTTTTCTTCCGGGTTGCTCGTCCTGCCGATGGCCCGTGGGTGGCCGCTGCGGTACCGGTGTTCCACTGGCAGCGAGGAAACGGAGCGACCCCAGTGTTGGACCAAGACACAACGGCCCCCGCCATCGGCGAGGACCAGCGGTCCCCCCGCCCGGCCACCGGATTCGGCGGCCGTATGATGCGGCGCAAGCCGGTGGAGCGGCTGGTCGCCGAGGGCGGCCACGGCGAGGGCGGTACGCTGCGACGCTCGCTCGGTATGTGGCAGCTGACCATGATCAGCATCGGCGCCACCCTGGGCACCGGCATCTTTGTGGTGCTGGGCGACGCGGTCCCCAAGGCCGGTCCGGCGGTGATCATCTCCTTTGTGATCGCCGGTGTGACCGCGCTGTTCTCCGCGCTGTCCTACGCGGAGCTGGCCGGCTCCATCCCGGTCTCCGGCTCCTCCTACTCCTATGCCTACGCCACCCTGGGCGAGCTGATCGCCTGGGTCTGCGGCTGGTGCCTGATCCTGGAGTACGGCGTCTCGGTGGCCGCGGTGGCGGTCGGCTGGGGCCAGTACCTCAATGAGCTGCTGGACGGCACCATCGGGGTCACCATCCCCGGCTGGCTGGCCAACCCCCCTGGCCATGGCGGGTACTTCAACCTTCCGGCGCTGCTGGTGGTGCTGCTGTGCATGGCCTTCCTGCTGGGCGGCGCCAAGGAGAGCGCCCGCGCCAACACCATCATGGTCTGTGTGAAGATCGCGGCGCTGCTGCTGTTCTGTGCGGTGGCCTTCCAGGGCATCAAGTCCGGTAACTACAAGCCCTTTATGCCGCTGGGCATCGCGGGCGTCAGCCACGCCGGAGCCTCGCTGTTCTTCTCCTACATCGGCTTCGACGCCGCCTCCACGGCCGGCGAGGAGGCCAAGGACGCCCAGCGTGACCTGCCGAAGGCGATCATGCTCTCGCTGCTGATCGTCACCACTCTCTACTGCCTGGTCGCCGCCGTCGCGGTGGGTGCCATGCCGTGGAAGCGGTTCGACGGGGCCGAGGCCGCGCTGGCCGGGATCATGAAGGATGTCACCGGGCAGAGCTTCTGGTCGGTGATGCTGGCGGCCGGCGCCGTGATCGCCATCGCCAGTGTGGTGCTGACCGTGCTCTACGGCCAGACCCGCATCCTGTTCGCGATGTCCAGGGACGGCCTGGCGCCCAAGGTCTTCGCCAAGGTGCACGCCAAGAGCGGGGTGCCGCGCGCCAACACCGTGATCGTCTCGCTGTTCTGCGGCCTGCTCGCCGCCGCCATCCCGCTGGACCAGCTGGCCGACGCCACCAGCATCGGCACCCTGTTCGCCTTCGCGCTGGTCAATGTCTCGGTGATTGTGCTGCGCCGGACCCGTCCGGAGATGAAGCGGAGCTTCAAGGTGGCGCTGGGGCCGGTCTTCCCGGTGATCGGCTTTGGGCTCTGTGTCTACAACATGGTCAACCTGCCCGCTGTCACCTGGCTGACCTTCGCCGGCTGGATGGCCGTCGGCCTGGTCATCTACTTCCTCTACGGAATGAAGTCCTCGCGGCTGGCCCGGGAGGAACGCGAGACGGTGACCCTGGAGGGCTGAGCACCACCGGGGAGGCGCCCCAAGGGCCCGTGCGGAATTCCCGCGCGGGCCCTCGCCGTCTCAACGGTCCAGAGTCACCGCGTACTTGGCCTGCTCCAGTGCCTTCTCGTCGGGCGAGCCCTCCTGATTCGCCAGTGCCAGCGCCTGGTTGAGTTCCACATAACGGCGCATCCGCGTCTCATAGCGGGCGAAGGCACTGACATGGTCACCGTCCGCCCGCAGCTCGTCGGCCAGGATGAAGGCGCCCACCAGCGCCAGGCTGGTGCCCTGGCCGGACAATGGCGAGGGGCAGTACCCGGCGTCACCGACCAGCGCCACCCGGCCGGTTGACCAGCGGTCCATCCGGATCTGCGCCAAGGAGTCGAAGTAGAAGTCCGGGGCCCGGCGCATGGCCTGAAGCAGCCGCGGGGTCTCCCAGCCCACATGGGACAGCCGCTCGGTCAGCAGGGTCCGCTGCCGCTCGGTGTCACGGTGGTCATAGGCGACCGGCTCCGAGCGGAAGCCCAGGGTGATCCGCAACTGGCTGTTGTCGCGCACCGGATAGACGCAGTAAGTGGCCTCCCGGCCCTCGGTGAGCCAGATCTCCCAGTTGTCCAGCCCAAGGAAGTTCTCCGCGCTGAACACCGCGAGATAGCTCCCCATATGGTGCAGGAACTCCCGCTCCGGGCCGAAGGCCAGCGCCCGGGTCCGGGAGTGCAGCCCGTCCGCCCCCAGCACCAGGCCGAAGGTCCGCTCGGCCCCGCTCTCGAAGCCGGCCAGGACGCCGTCCGGCCCGTCCGCCAGGCTGCACAGGGAATCACCGAAGAGGAACTCGGCACCCGCCTGACGGGCCCGCTCATGGAGCAGTGAGGTGAGGTCCTCGCGCAGCAGCTCGATGTCCTCGCTGTCCAGCCGGCCGCCGCTGATGGTCATTTCGGTGGAGCGCCACAGTTCGTTTCCCTGGCCGTCCAGCATGGCCATGCCGCGCAGCCCGGTCCGGGCGAGCGCTGCCCGCTCCCTCAGCCCCATCCGGTCGAGCACCTCAAGCGCCGTTCCGCGCACATCGATGGCCTGCCCGCCCGGCCGGACGGCGGGTGCCCGTTCGACGACGGTGACCTCATGGCCGTTGCGGCGCAGCCAGTAGGCGAGTGTCAGTCCGGCGACGCCGGCGCCGGAAACCAGGACAGAGTGCATGGGAACCTCCCCCTTCGTACGGTGTACGCTCCTGAATGTACGCCGTACGCACAGCTCTGCCAAGCGGCCTTCTTCGCTTCTGAACTAGGACAGTTGGGCGGCTGTGGCGGCAAGTCGGCTGCTAGCCTCTGTGCTAGTACAGGACCAAGGGGGACCGAAAAATGGCCGCGAAGTCCGCGCAATCCGCGAAATCCATTCCGCCGTATCTGCGGATCGCCGCCGCGATCCGCAAGCGCATCGCCGACGGGGAGCTGGCGCCCGGCGACCGGGTGCCGTCCACCCGCCAGATCGCCCGGGAGTGGCAGGTGGCCCTGGCCACCGCCACCAAGGTGCTGACCACCCTGCGCCAGGAGGGCCTGGTGCGGGCCGAACCACGGGTGGGCACCGTGGTGGCCTCCCGGACGCCGCCCGCGTCCCCCGCCCCCGCCGGGAGCACGGCCCCGGCCGCTCCCGCCAGGGAAGGGGAGCTGACCCGCGAGCGGATTGTGCGGGCCGCCATCGAGCTCGCCGACCGTGAGGGCCTGGCCGCGCTGTCCATGCGGGGAGTGGCCGCGCGGCTGGGCGTCGCCGTGATGTCCACCTACCGTCATGTCGGCGGCAAGGACGACCTGATCCTGCTGATGGCCGAGGCCGCGCTGGCCGACACCCCGCTGCCCGCCGAGGCTCCGGCCGGCTGCCGGGCCCGTCTGGAAACCGGCGCCCGGACGCTGTGGGCGGCCCACCGGGCCCACCCCTGGCTGGCCCATATCGGCCCGCTGACCCGGCCGATCGCCCTGCCCGGAATGATCGCCTTCTCCGAGTGGAACCTGGCCGCGCTGGACGGCCAGGGCCTGGACGCCACCACCATGTTCAACCTCAATGTGCTGCTCTACAGCTATGTCCAGGGCATCGCCGTGCACCTGGAACGCCAGGCGCAGGCCGAGAGTGTGACCGGGATGACGGAGAACGAGTGGCTGGACTCCCAGGCCGGTGCCCTGGCGGCGCTGGCCGCCACCGGCCGCTACCCCACCTTCGCCAAGGTCCTCCGGGAATTCTCCGAGACCGGCTATGACCTCTATCTGGACGAGCTCTTCGAGTTCGGCCTGGGGCCGCTGCTGGACGGGCTGACCGCGCTGGTCGGGCGCCGGGCCGCGCTCGGGTCGGAGTGCGGGCCGGACGCGTGATCTACTTTTCATGGGTACCGCAGTTATCCGCTGTTTCCGCAGTTTCCGCTGATTCCGCAGAGAAGTGATCCGCCCCCCGTGCGACTGAACGAGCTCGACGAACGCATCGTGCACGCCCTGGCCGAGGACGCCAGGCGCTCCTACGCCGACATCGGCGCGGAGATCGGCCTGTCCGCTCCGGCGGTCAAGCGCCGGGTGGACCGGCTGCGCGCCGAGGGTGCCATCACCGGTTTCACGGTCCGGGTGGATCCGGCGGCGCTGGGCTGGGAGACCGAGGGCTTTATCGAGCTGTACTGCCGGCGCAACACCTCGCCCGAGGCCATCCACCGGGGGCTCTCGCGCTATCCGGAGGTGGCATCGGCCTCCACGGTCACCGGTGAGGCCGATGCCCTGGTGCAGATCTTCGCATCCGATATGCGGCATTTTGAGCGGGTGTTGGAGCGCATCGCCGGCGAACCCTTTGTGGAGCGCACCAAATCGGTGCTGGTGCTGTCTCCGCTGCTGCGCCGGTTCAGTTCCGGTGCACCCTCTTGACCAGCGCAAATGCGATTTTTTGACTACACTTCCGTAGACAACTAAGGTCCACCTCATTAAGGTATGGCTTCGCTAACCAGGGCGACCGGCAGCCGGTGGCACGGAACTTGACCATGCGCCATCACGGCTGCGGGGGAGGACACCATGTGGGATGACGCTTTTCCAAGCTTTCTGATCGGACTCCGGGAAGGCTTGGAAGCCGGGCTCATCGTCTCCATCCTGGTCGCCACCCTGGTGCGCGCCGGCGCCAAGTCCCGCCTGCCACAGGTCTGGACGGGCGTACTGGCCGCGATGGCCCTGGCCATGAGCTTTGGCGCGGTGCTCACCTTCACCGCCGCCAGCCTCTCCACCACCGCCCAGGAGTCCTTCGGCGGCGCGCTCAGCGTCATCGCCGTCGCCTTTGTCACGGCCATGGTGTTCTGGATGCGCCGCTCGGCCCGCAACCTCTCCGGTGAGATCAAGGAGAAGGTCACCAGCGCCCTCACCATGGGCGCGGGCATGCTGATCGTCACCTCCTTCCTGGCCGTGGGCCGCGAGGGCCTGGAGACGGCGCTGTTCCTGTGGACCACCGCCCGGGCCGCCGGCGAGTCCGCCGGACCGCTGACCGGCGCCGGCATCGGACTGGTCATCGCGGCGGGGCTGTGCTGGGGCCTGTACCGCCGGGTGCTGAAGATCAACCTGACCAGGTTCTTCACCGCGACCGGCGTCGTTCTGATCGTCATCGCCGCCGGTGTGCTCGGCTACGGCCTGCGCGACCTCCAGGAGGGCGGCACCCTGCCGGGCAAGGAGGCCTTCGCCTTCGACCTGAGCCCGCACATCGACGCGAGCTCCTGGTACAGCACCCTGGTCCAGGGCGTCTTCAACCTCACCCCGGCCATGACCTGGCTGCAGGTGATCGCCTATGCCGGCTATCTGGCCGTGGTGATGACGCTGTTCGTCCGGGGCGTACGGGCCAAGGCACCCAAGGAGCCCAAGCCCGCGAAGGCCGCCGCGGCCGCCAAGGACGGCGAGCCGGCCGGGGACGCCCCGGCGCCGCGCCGCCGTCCGGCCTGGGTGATCCCCGCCGCCGTGGTCGCGGTGCCCGCGGTGGCCGCCGGAGCGGTGGTCGCCTTCAGCGGCGGCAAGCCCGCCGGAGCCCAGACCGTGGCCGTCTCCGAGAAGGACTGCGGCAAGGGCTTCACCGCCCCCCGGCCCGGCCGGCAGACCTTCCAGATGCACAACACCGGTGACAAGGCCTCCGAGGTCTATCTGATCGACCCGGCCAGCAACGCCGTCTACGGCGAGATCGAGGGACTGGCCCCCGGCACCACCCGCGACCTGGTGGCCACCGTGGGCGGCGGCCAGTACGCCTGGCGCTGTGTGCCCACCGGCGGCAAGGCCGTCACCTCGGCCGCGGTCCGGGTCAGCGGCGGCGGCAATGCCAAGGCCGTCTCCCCGGTCGCCGAGCGGGATCTGGCCGCACCGCTGGCCGCCTACAAGAACTATGTCAACCAGGGCCTGGCCACGCTGACTTCACAGACCCGGAAGCTCAGCGACGACATCAACGGCGGCGACCTCGACGCCGCCCGCGGTGACTGGCTCACCGCCCACCGCACCTACTCCTCCCTCGGCGCGGCCTACGGCACCTTCCAGGACTTCGACCAGAAGATCAACGGGCGCAAGGACGGACTGCCCGACGCTGAGCGCGACAAGGACTTCGCCGGCTTCCACCGCCTTGAGTACGGGCTGTGGCACGGCCAGTCCGCGGACGAACTGCGCGGCCCCGCTGAGCAGTTGGCCAAGGACGCCGACGGGCTGCGGCAGGCCTTCCCCGGCCAGGACTTCGACCCGGGCGACCTGCCGCTGCGCACCCATGAGATCCTGGAGAACACCCTCCAGTTCGAGCTGACCGGCGACACCGACGAGGGCAGCGGCACCAATCTGGCCACCGCGGACGCCAATCTGACCGGCACCCGCGAACTCCTGGACGTACTGCGCCCCTTGCTCACCAAGCGCGACGCGGGCCTGCTCTCCCGGGTGGACGGGGACATCGCCCGGGTGCAGAAGCTGCTGGACGCGGCCCACCAGGACGACAAGTGGACCCCGGTGGACAAGCTGGACGCCGGCACCCGCGCCCGCCTCAACGGCGCCACCGGCCAGCTGCTCGAAGACCTGGCCCCCGTGCCCGACCTCCTGGAAATCCGCAAGTCCGCCTGATGCAGACGCCGTTGCACCGCCGCGAAGGGAACCATGCCATGACCGCCGACTCGGACCTCACGCCGGGCGGATTCGCTCCAGGACGCCGGGGCTTCACCAAGACGGTGCTGGGCGCCGGAGCGGCCGGTGCCGCCCTGGCCGGCGGTGGCTTCGCCCTGGGCCGGACCGTCAGCGGCACCCCGGCCCAAGCCGCCGAGACCGAGGTGGCCGGGGACCACGGCAAGGTGCCCTTCCACGGCGCCCACCAGGCGGGCATCACCACTCCGCAGCCCGAGGCCGCCAGCTTTGTCTCGCTCAATGTGATCGCGGACAACCGCAAGGAACTGGCCGAGCTCTTCAAGACCATCACCGAGCGGGCCCGGCTGCTGACCGCGGGCGGTGCCCCCGAGGACCTGGGTGTGGGCGCCCCGCCCTCGGACAACGGCATCCTGGGCCCCGTGGTCCCGGCCGAGAAGCTGACCGTGACCCTGGGCGTGGGGGCCTCGCTCTTCGACGGCCGCTTCGGCCTGGAGAAGGCCAAGCCCCGCAAGCTCACCCCCATGCGCACCTTCCCCAATGACAATCTGCAGGCGGCCGAGTGCCATGGCGACCTCTCGCTGCAGATCTGTGCCGCCCGGCAGGATGTGGTGCTGCACGCGCTGCGGGACATCGCCCGGCACACCCGGGGCGCCATGCAGATCAAGTGGCGGGTGGACGGCTTCCAGAACGCGCCGCGCCCGACCGGCGCCCAGCGCAATCTGCTGGGCTTCAAGGACGGCATAGCCAACCCGGACACCGCATCCGCCCGGGAGATGGACCGGCTGGTCTGGGTCACCGAGCAACTGGGCGAGCCGTCCTGGGCGGTGGGCGGCAGCTACCAGGTGATCCGCATCATCCGGATGCTGGTGGAATTCTGGGACCGGGTCTCCCTCGCCGAACAGGAGAAGATGTTCGGCCGCCGCAAGGACACCGGCGCTCCGCTGGACGGAGCCAAGGAGACCGATATCCCGCGCTACTCCGCGGACCCCAAGGGCGAGGCCATTCCGCTCACCGCCCATATACGGATGGCCAACCCGCGCACCGCCAAGACCGACGACTCCCGGATCCTGCGCCGCGGCTACAACTACGACCGGGGCGTGGACAACGTCGGCAACCTCGATATGGGTCTGGTCTTCTGCTGCTACCAGCAGGACGTCAAGCGCCAGTTCGAGGCCAACCAGGAGCGGCTGAAGGACGAGCCGCTGGTGGACTACATCTCGCCGACCGGCGGCGGCTACTTCTTCGCCCTGCCCGGAGTCCGTGACTCCGGCGACTGGCTGGGCCGCGGCCTGCTGGGCGGCTGAGGCCGGGCCGGGCGCTGAGGCCGGGCGGGGGGACTACGCCCCGGTGCTGGAGCCGGGGCGGAAGACCATCAGTACCGTGACCACCGCCCAGGCCAGCGAGAACAGCCCGGTGATCATGGCCAGCCGGGGGAGGGTGGCCGCGGCGGCCGACCGCGCGGCGGTGTCCCCGGCCTTCTCGTCCAGCACCTCCATCACGGCGTCCTGGCTGAAAACGGTGAAGGCCAGCAGGCCCGCGGCGATCGCGGTGAGCACCATGGAGGCGATCATCCAGCTCTGCCCCAGCGAGCCCATCAGCTGGGCGGTGACCACACCGAAGGCGGGGACCAGCAGGGAGGCGCCGGCATAGAGCCGGGTGACCCGGTGCAGCACCCGCAACGCGCCCATGGCCGAACCGGCCTCTTCGCCCTGCGGGGCCAGCGCCTGCCGGGCATAGCGGGGGAACAGGCTCGCGGCGATCGTGGCCGGGCCTATCAGGATGATGGCCGCCAGGACGTGGATGCTGAGCACTAGCTTGGTCATGAGCGCATGGCCCCCATGGGTTGCATTCCGGCTTCAAACGTCTGGACGCTAGCACCGGGCCCGGACCGCCCCGACGCCGGGTACACCGCCCCGCCCCTGCGAGCCATTGCCGCCGACGCCCGCCCCCACCAGCTCACCGGGCCCCGGACTCACCCGCCCGGGCAGGCCCCCGATGGCCACCCGAGGCAGGGCGCCCAGGGCGGCCATGACCCGGCACCGGGGAAACCGGCTGCCACCGCCGCCCCCGCCCCCACCGTGGCCGACGGAAAGCGCACCGCCGGACGCTCGTGCAATGAATCGCCGGAAATGGCGCCCAAGGCGCAACAAATCGACCGCCGTCACGCAACATCCGCGCCTTGTCGCACGCCGATGCCCAGCCGTACCGTCAAGGCGCTTAACGAAATCCTGCGTTCACGGCCCTGTGGCCCCCTGCTGACCGGTTGAAAACGAGGACCTATGACGTCGCTGCGCATTGCACTGTTCCAGGGACCCAGCGGCGTTCCCGCCTCGACCGACGAGACGCTCTCCGCCCTGGAGACCGCCGCCCGCCGCGCCGCCGCCGGCGGGGCCCGGCTGCTGCTGACCAATGAGCTGTACCTCACCGGCTACGCCCTGGGTGAGGAGGTCCGCGACCGCGCCGAAGCCGCCGACGGCCCCTCCGCCCGCGCGGTGGCCCGCATCGCCGCCGAGCACGGCCTGGCCATCTGTTACGGCTACCCCGAGCGCGCGGGCGAGCGGCTGTTCAACTCCAGCGCCCTGATAGGCCCGTCCGGTGAACCGCTGGCGTGCTACCGCAAGACCCATCTCTTCGGCGCCTATGAGACCGCCCATTTCACCCCCGGCGAAGCCGCCGTGGTCCAGGCCGAGTTGGACGGCCTCCGGCTGGGCCTGCTGACCTGCTACGACGTGGAGTTCCCGGAACCGGTGCGGGCGCACGCCCTGGCCGGTACCGAGGTCCTGCTGGTGCCCACCGCGCTGATGCGGCCCTATGAGATCGTGCCGCACACCATCGTCCCGGCCCGCGCCTGGGAGAGCCAGCTCTATATCGCCTATGCCAACCGGTGCGGTCCGGAAGGCGACTTCACCTTCGCCGGACTGTCCTGTCTGGCCGCGCCCGACGGCACCGTCCGCGCCCGGGCCTCCGCCGACCGCAGTGACCTGATCCTCGGCGACATCGACCCCCAGCTTCTCAGGGCCTCCCGCGCCGAGAACACCTACCTCACCGACCGCCGCCCCGAGCTGTACACCTCGCTCCTCTGAGCACCCCCCGCCCACAGCTCCCGCCCCAACACCGCCTTTCAGTAGGAGAGTCCAGCCGATGACGTCCACGGTGCCCACCGCCGTCCATGACGAGCAGCTCCCGGCCGAGCCGCCCATCACCATGTTCGGACCGGACTTCCCCTTCGCCTATGACGACTTCCTGGCCCACCCGGCCGGCCTGGGCCAGATACCGGCCACCGAGCACGGCACCGAGGTCGCCGTGATCGGCGGCGGACTGTCCGGCATCATCACCGCCTATGAGCTGATGAAGATGGGGCTCAAGCCGGTCGTCTACGAGGCCGACCAGATCGGCGGCCGGCTGCGCACCGTGGGCTTCGAAGGCTGTGACGGTGAACTGACCGCCGAAATGGGCGCCATGCGCTTCCCGCCCTCCTCCACCGCCTTCCAGCACTACATCGACCTGGTGGGCCTGGAGACCAAGCCCTTCCCCAACCCGCTGGCGCCGTGCACCCCCTCCACCGTGGTGGACCTCAAGGGCGAGTCCCACTATGCGCGGACCATCGACGACCTGCCCCAGGTCTACCGCGATGTCGCCGCCGCCTGGAACGCCTGCCTGGAGGAGGGCGCCGACTTCTCCGCCATGAACCGGGCCATGCGCGAGCGCGATGTGCCCCGCATCCGTGAAATCTGGGCCAGGCTGGTCGAGAAGCTCGACAACCAGACCTTCTATGGCTTCCTCTGTGACTCCGCGGCCTTCGCCTCCTTCCGGCATCGCGAGATCTTCGGTCAGGTCGGCTTCGGCACCGGCGGCTGGGACACCGACTTCCCCAACTCCATCCTGGAGATCCTGCGCGTCGTCTACACCGAGGCGGACGACCACCACCGCGGCATCGTCGGCGGCAGCCAGCAGCTGCCCCTGCGGCTCTGGGAGCGCGAGCCGCGAAAGATGGTGCACTGGCCCCAGGGCACCTCACTGGCCTCGCTGCACGGCGGCGAGCCGCGGCCGGCCGTCACCCGGCTGCACCGCACCGCGGGCAACCACATCACGGTCACCGACGCCGCCGGGGACATCCGCACCTACCGGGCGGCGGTCTTCACCGCCCAGTCCTGGATGCTGCTGTCGAAGATCCAGTGCGATGACGAGCTGCTGCCCATCGACCACTGGACGGCGGTCGAGCGTACCCACTACATGGAGTCCTCCAAGCTGTTCATTCCGGTGGACCGGCCCTTCTGGCTGGACAAGGACGAGGAGACCGGCCGGGACGTGATGAGCATGACGCTCACCGACCGGATGACCCGTGGCACCTATCTGCTGGACAACGGGCCGGACAAGCCCGCGGTGATCTGCCTCTCCTACACCTGGTGCGATGACAGCCTGAAGTGGCTGCCGTTGTCGGCCGGGGAGCGCCTGGAGGTGATGCTGAAGTCGCTGGGCGAGATCTATCCCAAGGTGGACATCCGCAAGCACATCATCGGCAACCCGGTCACCATCTCCTGGGAGAACGAGCCCTATTTCATGGGCGCGTTCAAGGCCAACCTGCCCGGCCACTACCGCTATCAGCGCCGGCTGTACACCCACTTCATGCAGGACCGCCTCCCCGAGAACAAGCGCGGCCTCTTCCTGGCCGGTGACGACATCTCCTGGACCGCCGGCTGGGCCGAGGGTGCCGTGCAGACCGCGCTCAACGCCGTATGGGGAGTGATGCACCACTTCGGTGGTGCCACCGACCCCACCAACCCGGGCCCCGGCGATGTCTTCGACGAGATCGCCCCGGTGGAACTCCCGGAGGACTGAGGGCCCTTCAGCACAGCGGGGTGAGCAGGCAGCGGCCGACCAGGCCGACTCCGGCGTCGATCCGGTCCGCGAACTCCCGGGCCAGCTCGGGCAGATGGCGTATGGCCCAGAGCGTCCGGAAGGCGGCCCAGGCCGCACCCCGCGCGGCCTCCAGGGTCCAGGAGCCCAGCAGGTGGGTCAGCGGATCGGCCACATCCAGCGGCTCATGGCCCGGTATCAGCTCCTCCCGGATCCGCTCCTCCATGGAGACCAGCAGCTCGCCGACGCGGTTGAAGTCCTTTTCCAGCTCGGCGGGTTCGGCCCCCAGGGCCCGGCAGGTGTCGGTGAGCGCCAGCGGCAGATCATGGCCGATATGGGCGTTGATCCCGGCCAGGGCGAACTGGACGGGCCGCACCGCCGGGTGGCCGCGCAGCTGGAACAGCGGCCGCCAGCAGGCCGGTGCCGGCCGTCCCGCGGCGGCGCGGTCCACCGCGGTGAGATAGCGCTCGGCGAAGAGCACATCCAACTCCGTGGTGGCCAGCCGGTCCTGGAACCGGCCGGCGGTGACCCGTCGGCCGACCTCCTCGGTGACCGACAGATACACCCGGTTGAAGACCGCCACCCCGTCCCGCGGGGGGAGCGCCCTCTCCAGCCCGTGCATCCGGGCGAGTACCCAGTCGATTCCGGCGGGTGCGGCAGCCCCCGCCATCCGTGCCGTCCCCGTGGTGTCCGTCATCCCCGTCATCCCCCTCGTCGTCATATACAGAGAGTGACATGCGAACACGGAGAGTGGAGAGTTCTGGGATCCGGTCCACCGGAAAGAGTGAGCCGGGGTGCAACGGGCTTACGAATGCGTTGACTTGGAATCGTCCTCCACCACGCTGTCATAGCCGCTGGTCCCCTCGTCCAGCAGGGGTTCCTGCCGCTTGAGGTGGGCCGGGGCCAGGGCGCGCAGGGCGTGATAGCCGGTGAGCACCACCAGGGTGCCCAGGGCGATCCCGCTGAGCTCGAAGTTCTTGCCGAACTTCAGGCTCACCCCGCCGATGCCGATGATGATGCCCGCCGCGACCGGTACCAGGTTGAGCGGATTGCGCAGGTCCACCTTGTTGTGCACCCAGATCTGGGCGCCCAGCAGGCCGATCATGCCGTAGAGGATCACCGTGATCCCGCCCAGCACCCCGCCCGGAACGGCCGCCACCACCGCGCCGAACTTGGGGCATACACCGAACAGAAGGGCGAAGCCGGCCGCCGCCCAGTAGGCCGCGGTGGAGTAAACCCGGGTGGCCGCCATCACCCCGATGTTCTCGGAGTAGGTGGTGTTGGCGGGGCCGCCCACCGCCGTGGAGAGCATGGTCGCCGCGCCATCGGCGGAGATGGCGGTGCCCAGCTGGTCGTCCAGCGGATCCCCGGTCATCTCGCCGACCGCCTTGACATGGCCGGCGTTCTCGGCGATCAGGGCGATCACCACCGGCAGCGCCACCAGAGTGGCCGACCAGCCGAAGGACGGGGTGTGCAGCGAGGGCAGTCCGATCCAGTCGGCCTTGGACACCCCGGAGAGGTCCAGCCGCCAGTGGTCCACCGCCTGAGTCCCCCCATGCACCGAGTGGATCTTGCCGAAGAGCCGGTCCAGGATCCAGGACAGGGCGTAACCGAAGACCAGTCCCAGGAAGATGGCCACCCGGGACCAGAAACCGCGCAGACAGACCACCGCCAGCCCGGTGAAGAGCATGGTGAGCAGCGCCGTCCACTGGTCCTGCGGCCAGTAGACGGTGGCCGTGACCGGCGCCAGGTTGAAGCCGATCAGCATCACCACCGCACCGGTCACCACCGGCGGCATCGCCGCATGGATCACCCGGGCGCCGAACCGGCGCACCGCCAGGCCGCTGAGCAGCAGCACCCCGCCGACCACGAAGATGGCCCCGGTGACCGCCGCGCTGCCGCCGCCCTGGGCCCGGATGATGGCCGCCACACCGACGAAGGAGAGGCTGCATCCCAGATAGCTGGGGATCCGGCCCCGGGTGGCCAGCAGAAACAGGATGGTGGCGACCCCGGACATCATGATGGCCAGATTGGGATCCAGACCCATGAGCACCGGAGCCACAAAAGACGCGCCGAACATCGCGACCACATGCTGGGCGCCCAGCCCCACGGTGCGCGGCCAGGACAGCCGCTCGTCGGGGCGTACCACCGCTCCCGGGGCCGGGGTGCGTCCGTCGCCGTGCAGGGTCCAGCGGACGCCAAGGCCCATGACCGCTCCTGAGGTGCTCGATGTCCCGATGTGATGATCCGGACCATGTTAAGGGCGCCTGAGCAGGGCGCCGTCGTTCCGGCGGCCGGGCCGTGGCCCCGGCGGGCGCTGCTGCGATCGGACCAATTCCCGCCCCGTAAGGCTGTACGGCCGTGACCCTCGGCTGAGCACCCCGCACTGCGCGGTATGGGTTGGTTGTCCGATTTCCTGCAAACCAGGAGACATACATGCGTAAGCTCGTCGGCCGCACTGCGGCTGCTGCGATCCTTGCTACTGGCGTCATCGTGCCGGCGGCCGCCGGGGTGGCTCACGCCGCGCCGCAGTCCCCGTCCGTCGGTCAGACGGTGAGCTGGGACGACGACCACGGCCGCGACGGTGGCCGTGACCGGGACCGTGACCGTGGCCGCGACCGGGGCCGCGACCGCGACCGCGACCGCGACCGTGGCCGCGACTGCGACCGCGGCCGGGACCACGGCCGGGACCACGACTGCGACCATGGCGGCCGCTGGGGCGGCTGGAGCGAGGACCACTGGACCAGAGACTGGAACAACTGGAACGTCTTCGGGATCGTTCACTCCGGTCGCCACAACCGCTGGGGCGGCGGCTGCCACGAAGGCGGCGGCCTGTGGGGTAACTGGGGTGGCGGCAACTGGGGCAACTGGGGTGGCGGCAACTGGGGTGACTGGGGCCGCGGTGGCCGTCACGGTGACTGTGACCGAGGCGGCTGGGAGCGGGGCGGCTGGGAGCACGGCGGCTGGGGCCGTGGGCGCGGTGAGGACTGCGACCGTGGGCACGGCGGCTGGGGCCGCGGGCGTGGCGAGGACTGCGACCGTGGGCACGGCGGCTGGGACCGTGGGCGCGGTGAGGACTGCGAGCACGGTCACCACCACAGCAGCCGTCACTTCGAGCACGTCAGCAACGTCAACCTGTTCGGCATCTTCGACTAGGCCGGAGGCTCAGCCGGTCAACGTCTGAACAGCCCCTTCGACCGCGGGCCGCGTACCCGGGCACTCGCCCGGCACGCGGCCCGCGGTGATGTGTGCGCGGCTCAGTCCTCTGGGGCGGCCAGGGCCCCCGGCCGCCCGGCCGGCCGTCCGGCGGGCACCCGCAGTACCCCCGCGGCCGCGGTCAGACCCACGGTCAGCGCCGTCACCAGGCCGAAAGAGGCGGTCAGTGAGGTGGCGTCGGAGAGCCGGCCGATGACCGAGGGGGCCACCAGGCTGGAGCTGTAGGTGATGGTGGCCACCCCGGCGATGGCCTGGCTGGGGGCCGGGCCGCTGCGCGCCGCCGAGGCGAAGGCCAGCGGGACCACCACCGCGACGCCCAGGCCCAGCAGCGCGAAACCGGCCATCGCCGGTGCCGGGCCGGGGGCGGCGACCACCAGCAGCCCGCCTGCGGTGGCCAGGGCGCCGCTCGCGCGTACCGTACGTACCGGCCCGAAGCGGCGCACCGCGGCGTCACCGGCGAACCGGGCGGCCGCCATGGTGCAGGAGAAGGCCGTGGTGCAGGCGGCCGCCGGGCCGGCGCCGGACCCCATGACATCGCGCAGATAGACGGCCGACCAGTCCAGTCCGGCGCCCTCCGCGAAGACCGCGCAGAAGCCGACCGCGCCGATGGCCAGGGCGGACCGCGGCGGCAGCGCGAAGCGCGGCGGCGGGCGCTCGCCGGGCGGCGGGCGCAGGTCCGGCGCCCAGCGGCAGGCGGCCGCGCCCAGCAGGGCGAGCACCCCGGCCGCCGGTGCCAGGTGGAGCCGGGCGTCCAGGCCGGTATGCGCGGCCAGGGTGCCCACCGCCGCCCCGGCCAGCGCCCCGGCGCTCCACATGCCGTGCAGGCCGGACATGACCGGGCGGCCCAGCAGGTTCTCGGTCTCCACGCCCAGCGCGTTCATCGCCACATCGGCCATTCCGGAGGCGGCCCCGTACAGTGCCAGCGCCCCGCACAGCGCGGGCAGCGAGGGCGCCAGGGCGGGCAGCGCCAGCGAGGCGCACCACAGGACGATCAGCAGGCGCAGCGCGGTCCGGGAGCCCAGGCGGTGGGTGATCCGGCCCGCCAGCGGCATCGCGGCGAAGGAGCCCAGCGCGGGGAAGGCCAGGGCCAGGCCCAACTGCCCGTTGTCCAGGCCCAGATGGTCCCGGATCCAGGGGATCCGGGTGGCGAAGTCACCGGTGACCGCGCCATGCACGGCGAAGACCGCGGACAGGGCCGGCCGCGCCCGGTGTAACCGTCCGGGGCCGCCACCGTTCATGCCGGGTCTCCCTTCCGTCCTGCCGCCCCTGGCAACCAACGTGAGCTGTCCCACCTTGTCAAGTCCCCGTGGACACCGCGCGGCCGGGCGTCGTACGCTCGGGGGGCGTCGATCCGTGGAGCTTCCGCGGATCGCACACCGTAATTCAACTTACGCAGCGCACTCCGGGGTCGGTGAAAGTCCGAACCGGCGGTTACAGTCCGCGACCCGTCCGCCGCCAGCGGCCGGTTGACCAGGTGAAATTCCTGGACCGACGGTTAAAGTCCGGATGGGAGGCAGTGCGCGGCGGGCAGACGTCGGCTATGCGCCGCCGCCGGTCCGGCCGTACCCGTCGCGGGGACGGCCCTCGGTATCGGCGGTTCCGCCACCGGCGTTGTGCACCCGCTTTCTCGTCGTTCCTGACGACGCCCCGGAGTCCGTGCCCGAAGAGGCAGGAGGACCCGGTGGCCACCGCGACCGAAGCAGAGGCGATGCGACGCGCCATCGCGCTCGCCGCCCGTGCACTCGGTGCGACCAGCCCCAACCCCGTCGTCGGCTGTGTCCTGCTGGACCCGGCCGGCCGGGTGCTGGGCGAGGGCTTCCACCAGCGTGCCGGACAGGCCCATGCCGAGGTCAACGCCCTGCGGGACGCCGCCGCCCGGGGCCATGCGGTACGCGGCGCCACCGCCGTGGTCACCCTGGAGCCCTGCAACCACACCGGGCGCACCGGCCCCTGCGCCCAGGCGCTGATCGAGGCGGGCATCGCCCGGGTGGTCTACGCGGTGGCCGATCCCGACCCCACCGCCACCGGCGGCGCGGCCACCCTGGCCGCGGCCGGAGTGGCCACCGAGGGCGGCCTGCTGGCCGAGGAGGCCGCCGAAGGCAATGCCGCCTGGCTGTTCTCGGTCACCCGGGGCCGCCCCCAGGTGCGGTGGAAGTACGCCGCCACCCTGGACGGCCGCAGCGCTGCCGCCGACGGCAGCAGCCGCTGGATCACCTCCGCCGCCTCCCGCGCGGATGTCCACCGGCTGCGCGCCGAGGCGGACGCGGTGGTGGTGGGCTCCGGCACGCTGCATGCCGACGATCCCCAGCTGGCCGTACGCGGCATCGAGGGCGCCGTCCAGCCGCTGCGCGTGGTGCTGGACACCCGGGCCACCATCCGGCCGGACGCCCGCGTCCTGGACGATGCCGCGCCCACCCTGGTGGTCACCGGCCCGGACGCCGACACCCGGCACCTGCCCGGGACGGAGGTGCTGCGGCTGCCCACCCGTGACGGCCGCGTCGGCATCCCGGAGCTGCTCGCCGCGCTGTATGAGCGCGGGGTGCGCTCGGTGCTGCTGGAGGGCGGGCCGGTGCTGGCCGGCGCCTTCCTGGCGGCCGGCGCGGTGGACCGGGTGACCGGTTATCTCGCCCCCGCCCTGCTGGGCGCCGGGCCCGCCGCCCTGGCCGGGGCGGGCATCGGCAGCATCGGCGAGGCGCTGCGCCTGGACATCACCGAGGTCACCCGGATCGGCCCTGATCTGCGCCTGACCGCCATCCCCAAGTCACAAGCAATCGAGGAGAACTGACGGATGTTCACCGGAATCGTCGAAGAGCTGGGTGAGGTCGTCGCCGTGGAGAGCCTCGGTGACAGCTCCCGGATCCGGCTGCGCGGCCCGCTGGTCACCGAGGACGCCCGGCACGGCGACTCCATCGCGGTCAACGGTGTCTGCCTGACCGTGGTCGAGACCGCGGACGGGGAGTTCACCGCCGATGTGATGGCCGAGACCCTCAAGCGCTCCAGCCTGGGCGGGCTGGGCCCCGGCTCCCGGGTGAACCTGGAGCGCCCGCTGAAGGCGGACGGCCGCCTCGGCGGCCACCTGGTCCAGGGCCATGTGGACGGCACCGGAGTGATCCTCGGCCGGGAACGCTCCGAGCACTGGGACGTGGTCACGGTCTCGCTGCCCGCCGGACTCAGCCGCTATGTGGCCGCCAAGGGCTCCATCACCGTGGACGGGGTGAGCCTGACCGTGGTGGAGGCGGGGGACGACTTCTTCACCATCAGCCTCATCCCCACCACCCTCGCCCTGACCACCCTGGGCTTCAAGACCGCCGGCGACCCGGTCAACCTCGAGGTGGACGTACTGGCCAAGTACACCGAGCGGCTGCTCGCCCACACCGCCACCCCTGACCTCCGGGAGCGCGCATGACCTCGCTCAACTGGCTGACCGGTGAGGCCTTCTCGGCCTTCGGACAGCATGTGATCTGGTCCGACGCCATCGGCAACACCATCGGACTGGCCGCCCTCGCCCTGGGCTGGAAGCGCTCCATCTGGACCTGGCCCGCCCAGCTGCTGTCCGGGCTGATACTGGTGGCCGCCTATGCCTCCGCCCACCTCAGCGGGGGAGTGGGCAAGCAGCTGCTGGTGATCGGCGTGGCCGTGTGGGGCTGGCGGCAGTGGGGGCGCGGCGGGCGCGACGCCGAGGGCGGCTCGGTGGCCGTACGCTTCGCCACGGCCCGCGAGCGGCTGGCGCTGCTGGGCGGGACGGCCCTGGGCACCCTGGCCGTGGGCACGCTGTTCACCGCCGTACCGCAGCTGTCGTGGAACCCCTGGCCGGACGCCTATATCTTCGTCGGCACGCTGGCGGCCATGGTCGCCCAGGCCCGCGGGCTGGTGGAGTTCTGGCTCGCCTGGCTGCTGGTGGACGTGGTCGGTGTCCCGCTGGCCTTCTCCAGCGGACTGGCCTTCTCCGGCCTGGTCTATGTGGTCTACCTCGGCCTGGTGCTCTGGGGGCTGCGTGACTGGTGGCTGCGCTCGCGTCCGGGCGCCCGTACCGCACCGGCGTTCTGATGCGCCCGCCCGGCGGGCCAGGCCCGACAACCACGCCGCCGCGCGACCCGCGTGCGGCCGCCCGACGACTCAACGGAGACAGCATGACCGCCGCCCCGCAGCACACCGCAGTGACCGGGGAGAGCGTCCTCGACCCGGTCGAGCAGGCCATCGCCGATATCGCGGCCGGCCGGCCGGTGATTGTGATCGATGACGAGAGCCGGGAGAACGAGGGGGATCTGGTGATCGCCGCCGAGGCGGCCACCCCCGAGATCCTCGCCTTTATGATGAGCGAGTGCCGTGGGCTGATCTGTGTGCCCATGGAGGGCGAGGACCTGGACCGCCTGGAACTCCCGCAGATGGTCGAGAACAACACCGAGACCATGCGCACCGCCTTCACCGTCTCCACCGATGCCACCGCCGCCCATGGCGTGGACACCGGCATCTCCGCCGCCGACCGGGCCACCACCATCCGGCTGCTGGCCGACCCCGCCAGCAAGCCCGGTGACTTCGTCCGCCCCGGGCATGTCTTCCCGCTGCGGGCCAGGCCCGGCGGCGTCCTGGTCCGCCCCGGCCACACCGAGGCCGGCTGCGACCTGGCCCGGCTGGCCGGATTCCGCCCGGCCGCCGCGATCGTGGAGATCGCCGGCGAGGACGGCCGGATGCTGCGACTGCCCCAACTGACCGCCTTCGCCCGCCGGTTCGGTCTGACCCTGATCTCCATCGAGCAGCTGGTGAACCACCTCAAGGCGGCCGAGCCAGCGGTACGCCGCGAGGCCACCACCCAACTGCCCACCGCCTACGGTCACTTCCTCGCCCACGGCTACCGCTCCGGCATCGACGGGGTGGAGCACATCGCCCTGGTGATGGGCGAACTCGACGGCGCCGAGGACGTCCTGGTGCGTATCCACTCCGAGTGCCTGACCGGCGATGTCTTCGGCTCGCTGCGCTGCGACTGCGGCCCCCAGCTCCAGGCCTCGCTGCGCCGGATCGCCGAGGAGGGCCGCGGCGCGGTGATCTATCTGCGCGGGCACGAGGGCCGGGGCATCGGCCTGCTGTCCAAGCTGCGGGCCTACGAGCTCCAGGAGAACGGGCACGACACCCTGGACGCCAACCTGGAGCTGGGCCTGCCCGCCGACGCCCGGGACTACGGGGCCGGCGCCCGGATGCTCGCCGACCTGGGCGTGCGCTCGCTGCGGCTGATGACCAACAACCCCGACAAGACCATCGCCCTGGAGCGGCACGGTCTGAAGGTCACCGGACGGGAGCCGATGCCCGCCCCCGCCGGTGAGCACAATCTGCGGTATCTGCGGACCAAGCGCGACCGGATGGGGCACGACCTGCCCTGGCTGGACGCCGAGCCGGTCTCCGCCTGCGACAACCAGTAAGCACCACCAGCCACCGAGGAGAAACATGAGCGGCAAGGGCGCACCCGAGCTGAGTGTGAAGAACTGTCAGGACCTGCGGGTGGCCGTGATCGCCGCGCAGTGGCACGAGAAGGTGATGGACGGGCTGGTGGACGGCGCCCTGCGCGCCCTGCACGAGCTGGGCATCGACGAGCCCACCCTGCTGCGCGTCCCGGGCAGCTGGGAGCTGCCGGTGGTGGCCAAGGTGCTGGCCGGCCGGGGCTATGACGCCATCGTCGCCCTGGGCGTCGTCATCCGCGGCGGCACCCCGCACTTCGAGTATGTGTGTGAGGGCGTCACCCGGGGGCTGGCCCAGGTCTCGGTGGACACCGGAGTCCCGGTCGGCTTCGGCCTGCTGACCTGTGACACCGAGGAGCAGGCGGTGGACCGGGCCGGACTCGAGGGATCCACCGAGGACAAGGGGCATGAGGCGGTCTACGCCGCGGTCTCCACCGCGGTGACCCTGCGCTCGGTCTCCGAACCCTGGCACTGACACCGGCGGGCAAGGCCGTAGGGTAGGACCACCATGTCCAAGAAGACGTTCGAGGAGCTCTTCGCCGAGCTCCAGCAGAAGGCCACCGGCGACCCCGCCACCTCCCGCACCGCGGAACTGGTGGGCAAGGGGGTCCACGCCATCGGCAAGAAGGTCGTCGAAGAGGCGGCCGAGGTGTGGATGGCCGCCGAGTACGAGGGCGCCGAGGCGACCGCCGAGGAGATCTCCCAGCTCCTCTACCACCTGCAGGTGATGATGGTCGCCCGGGGTATCTCGCTGGACGACGTCTACGCCCACCTCTGATCCCCGCGAACGCCCCGCCCCCTTCCTCCCACGCACAAAGGAACCGACCTCATGCTGCGCATCGCCGTCCCCAACAAGGGTTCTCTCGCCGAGCCTGCGGCGGAGATGCTCCATGAGGCCGGTTACCGGCAGCGCAAGGACCGCAAGGAACTGGTGCTGGTGGACGCCGCCAACGAGGTGGAGTTCTTCTTCCTGCGCCCCCGCGATATCGCGGTGTACGTCGGCTCCGGCCGGCTCGACATCGGGATCACCGGCCGTGACCTGCTGCTGGACTCCGGCTCCCAGGCCGAGGAGATCATGCAGCTGGGCTTCGCGGCCTCGACCTTCCGGTACGCCACCCGCCCGGGCACCGTCAAGGACGTGGCCGAGTTCGGCGGCCTGACCGTCGCCACCTCCTTCGCCGGGCTGGTCACCAAGCACCTGGCCGACCATGGCGTGGACGCCGAGGTGGTGCACCTGGACGGCGCCGTGGAGACCGCCATCCAGCTGGGCGTCGCCGAGGTCATCGCCGATGTGGTGGAGACCGGCACCACCCTGCGCAATGCCGGGCTGGAGGTCATCGGCGAGCCCATCCTGGAGTCGGAGGCCATCGTCATCCGGCGCGCCGGTGCCCCGGCCGACGACCCCAAGGTGCGCCAGTTCCTCCGCCGGATGCAGGGCGTCCTGGTCGCCCGCCGCTACGTGATGATGGACTACGACATCCGCGCCGAGCAGGTGGAGCGCGCGGTGGCGCTCACCCCCGGCCTGGAGTCGCCCACCGTCTCGCCGCTGCACCACGAGGGCTGGGTGGCGGTGCGCTCCATGGTCCCGGCCAAGGACGCCCAGCGGATCATGGACGAGCTCTATGAACTGGGCGCGCGGGCCATCCTGACCACCGGCATCCACGCCTGCCGCCTCTGACATGCCCGAGCTTCCCGTGACCTTCCGTCCCACCCGCACCCGTGTGGTGCTGCTGGGCGTGGGCGGCGCCCTGGCCGCCGTGCTGACCGTGGTGTCCTTCCTGCTGGACACCTTCACGGCCGGGGACCGCGCGTCCTTCATTCTCGCCGCGCTGCTGGGCCTGGGCGTGCTGGCGCTGCTCAGCCGCCCCAAGGTGGTGGTGACCGAGGGCGGGGTCACCGTGGTGAACCTCACCACGGTGCGCCGGCTGGAGTGGGCCCAGATCATCCGGGTCAATCTGCGGCCCGGCGACCCCTGGGTCCATCTGGACCTCTCGGACGGAACCTCGCTGCCCGCGATGGGCATTCAGACCGGCATCGGCAAGCAGCAGGCCATCAGCCAGGCCCGGGCGCTGAACGCTCTGGTGGAGGAGCGCGGCACCGGCCGATCGGCGACCTGACGGCCGGTGCCTGCCCGGTCGGCGGATTCCTTGATTACTCTGTTGCACACGAGCACATCCGTGCCCGGCCCCGCCCGAGACGACTCGGCCGCCTGACGCGGCCGCCGCGGGGCACCTGCGAACCGAGGAGTGAATCCCTCCGGGATGGACGGATCGTCCTGTAGTACCTGCGCCGCCCCGCATTGTGAGGCGGCGCGATGAGCATCACCGTATCCCTGCTGCTGCTTGCGGCGGCACTGCTGCTGATCCTGGCCAACGGCTTCTTCGTAGCCGCCGAGTTCGGCCTGGTCACCGTGGAGAAGCCGGAGGCCGAACGGGCCGCGGCGGGCGGCGACCACCGCGCCCGGACCGTGGTCAAGGCCCTGGGTGAGCTGTCCTTCCAGCTCTCCGGCACCCAACTGGGCATCACCATCACCTCCTTGGCGGTCGGCATGCTGGCCGAGCCCGCCCTGGGCCGGCTGCTGGCCGGACCGCTGGACGCGGCCGGACTGCCGGCCGGTGCCGCGGCCGGGGTGGCCGTGGTGACCGGCATGCTGGTGGCCTCCGCGGTGCAGATGGTCATCGGCGAACTGGTGCCCAAGAACTGGGCGGTCTCCCGGCCGTTGCAGGTGGCCCGCTTTGTGGCCCGGCCGCAGAGCCTGTTCGCCCACCTCTTCCGCCCGGTGATCACCGTGCTGAACACGGTCGCCAACCGGCTGGTACGGGCCCTGGGCGTGGAGCCCGCGGAGGAACTGGCCTCCGCCCGCACCCCCGGCGAACTGGTCTCGCTGGCCCGCCACTCGGCGCTCGCCGGGGCCCTGGAGGCGGACACCGCCGACCTGTTCGTCCGCACCCTCTCACTGGGCGAGCTGACCGCTCAGCATGTGATGACCCCCCGGGTGAGGGTCAGCGCCCTGCAGACGGACGCCACCGCCGAGGACGTCCTCAACCTCACCCGGGCCACCGGGCTTTCCCGCTTCCCGGTCTACCGGGAACGGCTGGACGAGGTGGTCGGCATGGTCCACCTCAAGGACGCGCTGGCGGTGCCGCGCGAGGAGCGGCTGCGTACGCCCGTGGGGCGGATCGCGGTGGCGCCGATGCTGGTGCCCGGCACCCTGCCGGTGCAGCCGCTGCTGGAACAGCTGCGCAGCGAGCAGCCGATAGCCGTGGTGGTGGACGAGTACGGCGGCACCGCCGGGGTGGTGACCCTGGAGGACATCGTCGAGGAGCTGGTCGGCGAGGTCCGTGACGAGCATGACCATGCCGATGCGGCACGCCCCGACCTGACCACCGTGACCTGCGAGGACGGACGGACCGCCTGGGAGGCGGACGGCGCCTGCCGGGTGGACACGCTGGCCCGTATCGGACTTCGGGTGCCGGACGGGCCCTATGAGACGGTCGCCGGACTGGTCGCGGACCTGCTGGGACGCATCCCGGTCCCCGGCGACCGGGCCGAACTGCCCGGCTGGCGGCTGTCGGTGCGCCAGGTGGGCCACCACCGGGCCGAACGGGTGCGACTGGTGCGCACGGGTACGGCCAAGGGCGCCGCCAAGGGACCGGTCAAGAGCGCCGTGTTGGCCGCGGTCAAGGGGGACGCCCGATGAGCGTGCTGCAACTGCTGTTCGCCGCGCTGCTGGTGCTGGCCAACGGCTATTTCGTGGGCGCCGAGTTCGCCCTGGTGTCGGTGCGCCGCAGCCAGATCGAGCCCAGGGCGGCCGAGGGGTCCGCACGGGCCCGTACCGTGCTGACCGGGCTGGAGAATCTGCCGCAGATGCTGGCGGCGGCCCAGTTCGGCGTCACGGTGTGTTCCCTGACGCTGGGCGCGGTGGCCGAGCCCACGGTGGCGCGGCTGCTGGAACCGGTGTTCCAGGCCGTGGGCCTGCCGGAGGGGCTGGTGCATCCGCTGGGCTATGTGATCGCCCTGGCGCTGGTGATCTCCCTGCATCTGGTGATCGGGGAGATGGTGCCCAAGAACCTGGCCATGTCCGCCCCCGACCGGGCGGCTCTGTGGCTGGGCCCCGGGCTGGTCGCCTTCGCCCGGCTGTGCCGCCCGGTGACCCGGCTGCTGGGCGCCTGTGCGCATGGCGTGCTGCGGCTGTTCCGGGTGGAGCCCAAGGACGAGGTGGAGTCGGCGTTCACCAGTGAACAGCTGACCCACCTGGTGGAACACTCCCGGCGGGCCGGGCTGTTGGCCCCCGCCGAGCAGGAACGCCTGGAGGACGCCCTGGAGTTGGGCAGCCGTCCGGTGACGGATGTGCTGCTGGACCCGGCGCGGCTGGTGACCGTACCGCCGTCGGTCACACCCCGGGAGGTGGAGGAGCTGACGGTACGCACCGGGTACTCCCGCTTCCCGGTGTGCGGGCCCGGCGGGGCGTTCATGGGCTATCTGCATGTGAAGGACGTGCTGGACCTGGAGGACCGGGACCGGGCGGTGCCGCAGCGGCTCTGGCGGCGGGTGCAGACCCTCCGGGCGGAGCTGCCGCTGGACGACGCGCTGACCGTGATGCGGCGGGGAGCGGCGCATCTGGCCGCGGTCGCCGACGCGTCGGGGCGTTTTCTGGGGTTGGTTGCCCTGGAGGATGTGCTGGAGATGCTGGTGGGGGAGGTGCGGGATCCCTCGCACCGGGTTGCGGTGCCCGCTACGCGGGAGGAAGAGGGGGTCATGGTCGGCTGACCGCCGGTGGGTGGGCACGCCCCTTCGGGGCGTTGTTCCACCCACCCACCCACCCGCCCGCCCGATCGCCCACCGAGTCAAGAGCGGTTCTCCGGTCCCCGGCCCGAGAGGACCTCGCCATAGGCCTGCATCAGATCGGGCAGCCGCAGGGTGGCGAGGTCGTCGCGGGTCGGGGTGCCGGGGAAGCCGGTGAGGCGCAGATCGCGGTAGGCGCAGCTCTTCTCGTAAAGGGTGCGCAGAAAGCGGCCGTTGCCCAGTTCGTCGATCCAGCCCTGCCGGACCACATGGGTGCTGATGCTGCGCAGTTCGTCCAGCGCCTCCTCGTCCCAGGAGTCGCCGTTGTCGGCTGCCAGCACCTCGCCGATGGCGGTGAGTTCACCGGGGCGGTAGCTGGGGAAGTCCACCCGGCTGGTGAAGCGGCTGCTCAGGCCGGGGTTGGCGGCCAGCAGACGGTCCATGCCCTCGGGGTAGCCGGCCAGGATCACCACCAGGCGGTCGCGGTTGTCCTCGGCCCGTTTCAGCAGCACCTGCAGGGCCTCGTCGCCATAGGCGTCGCCCTTGCTGTAGCCGGAGTTGGCGAGGCTGTAGGCCTCGTCCACAAAGAGCACCCCGCCCAGTGCGGAGTCGATCAGCTCATTGGCCTTGACGGCCGTCTGGCCCAGGAACTCGCCCACCAGATCCGCTCGTTGGGCCTCCACCAGGTGATCGCCGCCCAGCAGGCCCAGGGCGTAGAAGACCCGGCCGAGGATCCGGGCGACGGTGGTCTTTCCGGTGCCGGAGGGGCCGGAGAAGATGAAGTGGCGCTTGGGGGGCTGTACCGGCAGGCCCTGTCCGGCCCGCAGCCGGGCCATGCGCAGTTGGGCGGAGAGCGCCTTGACCTGCCGCTTGACCGGCTCCAGCCCCACCATCCGCTCCAGTTCGGCCAGGGCTTGGTCCAGCAGTGCGGGGTCGGCGGGGCCGGGCACCGGCCGGGTGGCCGGCTGGGCCGGGATCCGCCGTTTCTCGCGTACCCCGTCCACCGGGGCCGGCGGCGGCCCGCCGAACTGGGGGTCCACCCCGGTGAGCAGCTCGGCGGCCGGTGCCTGGGGTTCGCCGGCCGGTTCGGTGCCGTCCGGGCCGGAGCCCACCAGGGCCACCGGGGCGGGGTCGGGCGGATCGTCCAGGCCGTCGGAGTCGGCGATGGCGGTCAGCCGGGCGGAGGTGTCCATAAAGGTGGGATCGACCCGATGCACCGCGCGGTAGAGCGGCAGGGCGGCGGCGCTGCGGCCGGTGCCCTCATGGGCCCGGGCCAGCCAGTAGCGCAGCTCCTTGCGCTGCGGCTGTTCGCTGCGGCAGCGCATCAGCGCGGTGGCCAGCAGCGGTTCGGCCTGCCCGTACATCTCCAGCCGGACCCGGGCCATGCCGCCGAACAGCCCCGCCTCGATGCCCAGCAGGGAGTCGTCCAGCAGCGGGTCGGTCTGCCGGACCAACTGCTCCCAGTCCTTGACCAGATAGGCCCGGCAGGCGTGCAGGAAGCGCACCTGGGGGTCGGTCTCCACCGGCGGGCAGTCGGCCAGCGCCCGGTCCAGTTCCGGGACATGGCGGCCGTCCAGCCAGTGCGAGGCATGCGCCAGCAGCAGATCGCGGCCGTTCTCCAGCACCGGCTGGACCCACCAGCCCAGCCAGTACCAGGAGTTCAGCGGGCGGCGGTGGCGGGCGCGCTGCTGGCCGAAGCGCTCCCGGTGCCGGTGCATCCGCAGCAGTGCGGTGGAGGTCTCGGCACGCAGGGCGTGCAGGCCCAGCCAGGCGTCGGCCATCCCCGGGTCGAGACGGACCGCGGTGCGGAACTCCTCCTCGGCCTGGGTGTAGGCGCCCATGGTGTACGCGTCCACCGCGCGCAGCCAGGCGAGATCGGCCGGGGCGGGCGGGCCCTGAGTGCCGAAGTCCATCACATCCCCCACCAACCTGCCCCCGTGGCGGGCCGGCCGGTTCCCGGACCGCCCTGTGTGTTGAACGCTCTTGTCGTTTGACGGGAGTTGATCACAGCTCGGTCGGCGCCCCCGGCTGTTGGGTGCGCCGTTCGCATCGTACCTGCGCAGCCGGTGTGCGCCGTAGGGTGCCGAAGGGCCGTTCGCGGCGCGCGGGTGATCCCCGGCGCTTGGGAAAGCACTCCGCAGAGCGGTCACGGTGGGTGACTTCGAAGGGCGGTTGCGGGGCCGTTCCGGGGCGGTACGAAGCCCCCGGTCACGGGGGAACAACCGGGGGCCTCGCGTTCTCAAGCGGCCTGCGCCGACCGCACATTCAGAACGTAAGTCCTGTAAGGCCCCGGGGTCAAGCGGAGTTGAGGAGCCGGCGGACGAGCGTCCGGACCCGGCCCGGCGGAGGACCGGGGACCGGCTACGGAGGGTGAGAATCAAGGGAGTTCAGGCCGTCCCAGCGGGCCCGGGAAGCAACTCATAACCCTCCTGGCACTGCCGCACCAGGATGTGGGCATAAGGGCGGCTGGGGTCTGCGCTGAAGTGCGCGTGTTCCGCGCGCTTCCAGCCCTCCCAGAATTCCGCCAGCCCTGCACCATCACGGAGTTGACCTCTTTCCCAGGAGTGCTCATAGGTCAACTCCATCCACAGCAGGGTGCTCAGCTGGGGCCTCAGATCGCGGCGGCCCGCGCCCACCCCCTCCAGAAGGACCACCGGTGCGGGCGCCAGCCGGTGTTCCGGGCCGGTGAAGCGCTCGGCCACCCAGTCGTACGCCCGGTACCGCGCGGTCTCCCCGTGGGTCAGCGGGTCCAGCACCCACTGGCGCAGCCGGCCGGTCCAGTCGAACAGCTCCTGATGGGTGGCCAGGTCGTCCAGGTGCACCACGGGCACCCCGCCCAGCGCCTCGGCCAGGCGGGCGCTGAAGGTGGACTTGCCGGAGCCGGCGTGACCGTCCACGGCGACCAGCCGCACGGCGCCCACGGACGGGGGGAGCGCCGGCAGCCAGCGGGCCAGCACACCCAGGGCGTCGGTGCCGCCGGGGGAGAAGGGAGGAAAGGATTCGCGCACCGGATCACCCTAGGAGAGCCACTGGTCCGTGCGGAGGCAACGGGCCGCACATCACTGGCCAAGCGGCCTCCGGAGCGGCGATAGTGGTCCGGCCGGACCAGTCGCCCGCCGTGCCCCCACCAGCCGTTCGCCGCGCCGACCGAGGGATCAACGCCATGTCCAGCAGACGCACCCTGCTCGCCGCCGTCCTCACCCTGACCGCCGCCTCCTCGCTGCCCCGGACGGCGGCGGCCCTGGCGGCCGCTCCGGGCGGCGGACACACGGAGGACGCCGGCAACTCCGGCACCACCCGCACCGGTTCCATCGACTACCGGGCCTGGACCTCGCTCGCCGACTGGCGCGGCGGGACGGCGGACGGCACCCGGGCGCTGGACGGGCGGCGGCCCCGCCTGGCCATCGCGCATCCGGCGGGCAGCATGGAGTACACCGACCCGCACACCGGCACCAAGGCCCGCTGGGAGTACGCCACCTGGGTCTCGCCGGTGCACACCCTGCCCGCGCCGGCCACCGAGCTGATCGCCTCCTGGAACGCCCGCACCCCGGCCGGCACCTGGCTCCAGGTCGAGGCGCGCGGCACCTACACCGACCACACCCGCACCCCCTGGTATGTCATGGGCCGATGGACCTCCGGTGACGCGGCCGGCGACATCCGGCGGACCTCGGTGGACGGCCAGGGCGACAAGAAGAGCGCGGTCTACACCGACACCCTGGCGGTGGACCCGGCGAGCGGGGTCCGGCTGGCCTCCTACGCGCTGCGGCTGACCCTCTTCCGCCGGCCGGGCACCTCGCTGACCCCCGAGGTCTGGCGGCTGGGCGCGATGGGCTCCGACATCCCGGACCGCTTTACGGTGCCCGCCTCCCGCCCGGGCGCGGGGGCGGGCCACCGGCTGGGGGTGCCGCGCTACTCGCAGGAGATCCACAAGGGCCAGTACCCGGAGTACGACAACGGCGGCGAGGCCTGGTGCAGCCCCACCTCCTCGGAGATGGTCATCGAGTACTGGGGGCGCCGCCCCACTGCCGCCCAGCTGGCCTGGGTGAATCCCGCCTATGCCGATCCCCAGGTCTGCCAGGCGGCCCGCTTCACCTATGACCACCAGTACCAGGGCTGCGGCAACTGGCCCTTCAACGCCGCCTATGCGGCCGGTTATCACGATATGCAGGCGGTCATCACCCGGCTGCACACCCTCAATGACGCCGAGCGCCTGGTGCGGGCCGGGATCCCGGTGATCACCTCGCAGTCCTTCCTGGCCTCCGAGCTGGACGGCGCGGGCTATGGCACGGCGGGGCATCTGATGTGCGTGGCGGGCTTCACCAAGTCCGGGGACGTGATCGCCAATGATCCGGCCAGCGCCTCGGACCGGACGGTCCAACGGGTGTACAAACGGCGCCAGTTCGAGAACATCTGGCTGCGCACCAAGCGGCATGACGCCCAGGGAAAGGTCAAGTCCGGTTCCGGAGGGGTGTGTTACCTCTATTTCCCGGTGGAGCTCTCGGCGGAACAGCGCCGGGCGCTGCGCGCGGTGGGGGTGCGCTGAGCGCCTAACTCCCTTGTGCGGCATGGCCGTTCCTCCCGGTCCGGCAAAAGATTCGTACAACGCTTCCCTCGCACTGGCGTATGGATATGCTGTCGCCCCGTTCAACCGGAGTTGGCGGGGCGTTCACCGCTCCGATGGGCCGGCGTGGCACTTCAGGGGGAGGGGCGCACTGCGATGGAGCGTCGAAGGTTCGGGCGCGGGGGACGGCGCACCCGCTCCCCGGACCCCGGTCAACTGCCGCTCGACCGCCATCCGGCACGCGGGGACATGCCGCTGCGCGCCGGGCTGGAGGACGCCGCCATGGGCCGCTGGGAAGGGCTGCGCGAGCTGCTGGCCTCCACCGGGCGGGACTGGGACCGGCGGATCTTCCGGCTCCAGGTGCTGGCCAGGGCCGGGGCCAGGCTGCGGTTCGCGGACACCTGGGCGCGGGCCGAGCCCGGTTCGGCCGACGCCCTGGCGCTGCTGGCCCATGTGCAGGCGCTGCGCTCCCTGATCGCCGGGCGGGGGGAGGGCCGGGAGCTGATGGAGGAGGCCTGGCGCACCTGTGTGGCCGCCGCCGAGGCGGAGCCCGCCGATCCGGCGCCCTGGGTGGTGCTGCTGGCCCTGCTGCGGGTGCACGCCCCGGACCGGACGCTGCTCAGGCAGGTCTGGGAGGAGGCCGCGGCCCGCGATCCGTACAACCGCGAAGCCCGCCATGAGGTGCTCATCTATCTCTTCGAACGCAACCATGGCAGCGCCGGGGAGATGTTCCACTGGGCCCTGGAGCGGGCCGAGACCGCGCCGCGCGGTCTGCCGCTGGCCGTACTGCCCCTGGTGGCGCTGGCCGAGTCGCACCGGCAGCGCAGGGCGGCCGAGGGGCAGCGGTACGGCCTGAGCCTCCACCCCTGGACCGACTGCCCGCATATCGACCGGGTGCTGGAGCGCTGGTGGTACCACCGGCCGCCGCGGCCGCACGCCCAGTTCGCCGAGGACGCCAACTACCTTGCGCACGCCCTGGGTTTCGCGGGACGGCACGCGGAGGCGCACGAGGTGTTCCACGCCATCGGCCCGTACGCCGTCGATGTGCCCTGGTCCTACTGCGGGGAACCGCGTGAGCTGTTCGTCAGGCACCGCGCCTGGGCCGCCCGCGCCGCGGCGGAGGGCCGGCCCCCGCCGGGCTGAGCCACCGCCGCCCGCGCCGGTGCCACACCTCCCCGACCCACGACCGATCGCCCGTTACGACCGCTCGCCCGAGGAAGAGGAACCCGTGCCACTCGATGTCCCCGGCGCCTCCGGCGTCTCCGACGAGGAACGCCTCGCCCAGCTCGGCTACCGGCAGACCCTGGCCCGCAGCATGAGCGGGTTCGCCAACTTCGCCGTCTCCTTCACCATCATCTCGGTGCTCTCCGGCTGTATGACCATGTACGGCTATGGGATGAGCACCGGCGGGCCCGCCATGATCTCCTGGGGCTGGGTCGCGGTGGGGCTGATGACCCTGATCGTGGGCCTGGCCATGGCGGAGGTCTGCTCCTCCTATCCCACCAGCGCGGGGCTGTACTTCTGGGCCCACCGGATGGCCCCGGAGCGCAGCCGGGCCGCCTGGGCCTGGTTCACCGGGTGGTTCAATGTGCTGGGCCAGATCGCCTGCACCGCCGGGGTGGACTTCGGCGCCGCCTCCTTCCTCAACGCCTATCTGGACCTGCAGTTCGGTTTCGCGGCCACGCCCCGGCACACCATGACGCTGTTCGCCCTGATCCTGTTGCTGCACGCGGTGCTCAACACCTTTGGGGTGCGGATCGTGGCCGTGCTCAACACGGTGAGCGTGTGGTGGCATGTGGCCGGTGTGGTGCTGATCGTGGCGGTGCTGGGCCTGGTGCCGGACCATCACCAGTCGGCCTCCTTTGTGTTCACCAAATTCGTCGACAACACCGGCTGGCACAACGGGCTTTATGTGGGTCTGCTGTCGCTGCTGATGGCGCAGTACACCTTCACCGGCTATGACGCCTCGGCGCATATGACGGAGGAGACCAATGACGCCTCCGTCGCGGGCCCGCGTGGCATCGTCCGTTCCATCTGGACCTCCTGGATCGCCGGGTTCGTCCTGCTGGTGGGGCTGACCTTCGCCATCCGGAGCTATACGGGGGCCTCCGGTTCGGACACCGGGGTGCCGCCCGCCCAGATTCTGATGGACGCGCTGGGGGCCAGTGGCGGCAAGGCGCTGCTGCTGGTGATCATCGGGGCCCAGCTGTTCTGCGGGATGGCCTCGGTGACCGCCAACTCCCGGATGATCTACGCCTTTTCCCGGGACGGCGCGCTGCCCTTCTCCCGGGTCTGGCACCAGCTCAACCCGGCCACCCGCACCCCCACCAACGCGGTATGGCTGGCGGCCGGCGGGGCGCTGGTGCTGGGACTGCCGTATCTGATCAATGAGACCGCCTACGCGGCCGTCACCAGCATCGCCACCATCGGGCTCTATATCGCCTATGTGATCCCCACTCTGCTGCGGCTGCGGCTGGGGGAGCGCTTCGAGCGCGGGCCCTGGCACCTGGGCCGCTGGTCGCGGCCGGTCGGGGTGCTGGCGGTGGGCTGGGTGGCGGTGATCACCGTGCTCTTTATGCTGCCCCAGGTCTCCCCGGTGACCATGAAGAACTTCAACTACGCGCCCATCGCGGTGGCCGTGGTGCTGGGCTTCGCGGGGGTGTGGTGGCTGGTCTCGGCCCGGCGGTGGTTCCTCAACCCCGACCACCCCAGGAACACCACCGCCCACTCCGACCTCATGGGCCCGGCCGACGCGATCCGTCCATAGCTCCCTCGGGGGCGTAAGCCCTTCCGGGGCCCGTAAACCCCTCCGGGTCAAGGATCACGCGCCTGACGCAGCGACAGGGACCGCACTCTTCACCGTGCGGTCCCTGTCGTGCGTCCGCGCGCCGGGGCGAGGCCGGACGCGCCCCTTGCGCGGGCGTCGGCACTCCATGATCATTTCCTGTAGTGGCTGAAATCGGGAACAGAGATGCATCTCACGCGTACAACTGGTTTCAAACTCGCCTGAAGAGCACACCTGCTGGAGGCGAGGGGTGATCGACGGCCGGATGCGGACGCTGGATGTCCACTTCCTTCTATCATTCGAACGAACGATCAGTAGCCTCTGCTCAGAGCCCTCAACACCCCCTGAGACGAGTCGGAGAGACGAAGTGACGGAGCGTCCCGCCTGGGCCCCCCAGGGCATCGATCTGTCCATGCCTAGCGTGTCCCGCATCTATGACTACTACCTGGGCGGCTCGCACAACTTCGAGGTGGACCGGGAGGCCGCCCGGCAGGCCATGGCGGCCTATCCCGGCCTGCCGAAGATCATGCAGGCCAACCGGGCCTTCCTGCGGCGGGCGGTGCGCTTCGCGGTGGCCGAGGGAGTGACCCGGTTCCTGGACATCGGCTCCGGCATCCCCACCTTCGGCAATGTCCATGAGATCGCCCAGCGGGCGGACCCCCGGTCCCGGGTGGTCTATGTGGACCATGACCCGGTGGCCGTGGAACACAGCCGGGCCGTGCTGGCGGGCAACGACCGGGCGACGGTGGTCGCCGCCGACCTCCGCTCGCCCGACGACATACTGGGCAGCCCCCCGGTGGCCGAACTGCTCGCGCCCGGCCGCCCGGTGGCCCTGCTGCTGGTGGCCGTGCTGCACTTCCTCCAGGACGCGGACGAACCCCGCAAGGCGGTGGCCGGGCTGCGCGACGCCCTGCCCTCCGGCAGCCTGCTGATCCTCACCCACGCCACCGAACAGGACGGGCCGATGCGCCCCGAGGCGGGCGAGCGGGTGCGCGGTGTCTACCAGGCCATCGGCTCCCCGCTGTGCACCCGCTCCCGGGACCGGGTGGCCGACTTCTTCGAGGGCTTCACCCTGGTCGAGCCGGGCCTGGTGCCGATGGACGCCTGGCGCCCGGAGGACGACGGACCCGGCGCCCCGGCACCCGGCGGTATGGACGGGCGGGCCGGCGCCGCCGGATTCGCCGGTGTGGGGCGCAAGCCGTGACGGGGGCGCCCAACGGCCGCACCCTGTACGGGACGGCGGCGGCCCAGCCGTCCCCCGCGCCCGAGGAGCCGGCCCGGGACGCCGAGGAGCTGGAGCGCACCCGCGCCTTCGCCGCGATCTGGTGCCGGGCGGTCCACCCCGCCGCCGGCACCCCGATGACCCGCCCCGAGTTCGAGCGCTATCTGCGGCCGCTGGCCGCCCGGCTGCGCGACGCCCTGCGCGCCCAGCCCTTCGACCCCCGGCCCGGGGCCGAGGTGGGCGCCGCCCTGGTCCATGGCCACTGCACCGACCCGGATGCCCTGCCGCTGATCCTGGGCGCGGTCGATGCCTATCTGCCGCTGTACTGCCCACCCGGCGCGGGCCGTACCGCGGGCGAGGACCGGGCCCGCTGCACCCGCCTCCAGCACGCCCTGGCCGCCGGCTTCGCCCGCGCCCTGCGCGAGCGCACCCTGGCCGAACAGGAGGCCATCTCGCGCGCCGCGCTGGCCGCCCAGGCCCAGACCGAACAGGCCCTGCACACCAGCGAGGCCCGCTTCCGCGCGGTCTTCGAGGGCGCGGCCATCGGCGTGGGCATCGCCGATGTGGACGGGCACATCACCGACGTCAATGACGCCCTGGTGCGGATGTTCCGCAGCCTGGACCACCCGGTGGCCGGCCGCAACGTCGGCGAACTGGTGCACCCCCAGGACTCCCCGGAGGTCTGGGGCCTGTACGCCGAGCTGGTACGCGGCGACCGCGACCACTACCGGGTGGAGAAGCCCTACTACCGGGGCGACGGCAGTGTGCTGTGGACCGACCTGTCGGTCACCCTGCTGCGCGACGCCCAGGGCCGCCCCCAGTACCAGCTGGCCCTGATGGAGGACATCACCGAACGCCGGCTGCTGCATGAGCGGCTGCGCCATCAGGCCACCCATGACGACCTCACCGGCCTGCCCAACCGCGCCCTGTTCTTCGAACGGCTGGACAAGGCGCTGGAATCCGGCGGCGCGGACGAGGACTTCGGCCTGTGCTACCTGGACATCGACGGCTTCAAGGCGGTCAACGACAGCCTGGGCCACGGGGTGGGGGACCAGCTGCTGGTGGCCGTCGCCGAACGGCTGCGCTCCTGTGTCACCGGCCCCCATGAACTGATCGCCCGGCTGGGCGGCGACGAGTTCGTGGCCCTGATCACCGGCCCCGGCGCCCAGCGCGATGTCACCGCCTTAGCCCGCCGGATGCTGGACGCGCTCGCCGAACCGGTTCGCCTGGACGGCCGCCATCTGTCGGTACGGGCCAGCATCGGCATCGTGGACGGCCCGGTGGGCGAACTGGGCGCCGCCGAGGTGCTGCGCAGCGCCGACATCACCATGTACCGGGCCAAGGCGGCCGGCGGCAACCGCTATGAGGTCGCCGATGCCGACTCCGACGCCCGCGCCATTGCCCGGCACGACCTCACCAACTGTCTGCCCGGCGCCCTGGACAACGGCGAGTTCTTCATCGAGTACCAGCCGCTGGTACGGCTCGCCGACGGCACGGTGCGCGGCGCCGAGGCCCTGGTGCGCTGGCTGCACCCGGTCCATGGGGTGCTGGGGCCGGACCAGTTCATCCCGCTGGCCGAGAGCACCGGGCTGATCGTGCCGCTGGGACGCTGGGTGCTGGAGGAGGCCGCCCGCCAGGCCCGTGCCTGGCGCAATGACGACAGCTGCCCGCTGCCGCTGCGGGTCAATGTCAACCTCTCGCCCGCGCAGCTGCGTTACCCCTCACTGGTCGCCGAGACCGTCGCGGTGCTGGACAACGCCGGACTGGAACCCTCCGCGCTCTGCCTGGAGGTCACCGAGAGCGCCCTCATCGGCGCCGACGAGGAGGAGCTGCGCCCCTTGCGGCAACTCGCCGACCTGGGCGTGGACATCGCGCTCGACGACTTCGGCACCGGCTACTCCAACCTGTCCTATCTGCGCCGGCTGCCGGTGAGCACCCTCAAGCTGGACCGGTCCTTCACCCGGGGCATGCAGTGCGCCCCCGCCGACCCGGTGGACGTCAAGATCGTCGAGGGCATTGTCTCGCTCGCCCACACGCTGGACCTCTCGGTGACCGTGGAGGGCGTGGAGACCGGCACCCAGGCCGACCACCTGCGGATACTGGGCTGTGAGACGGCCCAGGGCTGGTACTACGCCCGCCCCGGCCCGCCGGAACGCCTGCATGCCCTCTCCCTGGCGGACGCCTCCTCCTGAGCCGCGTCCAGCAGGGCCCGCTCCGCGTCGGTCAGCAGCCGGGAACGGATCAGGAAGCGCACCCCTTCCGGGGCCTCCAGGGAGAAGCCGCTGCCGCGCCCCGGCACCACGTCCACCGTGAGACGGGTGTGCCGCCAGCGCTCGAACTGCTCCGCCGACATCCAGAAGCCGACCGGCTCCGGCAGCCCGTCCACGGCCAGTTCGGCCAGCAGGACATCCGAGCCGCCGGTACGGAACTCGCCGCGCCGGTAGCACATCGGCGAACTGCCGTCACAACAGCCACCGGACTGATGGAACATCAGCGGGCCATGCGCGGTGTACAGCGCGCGGATCAGCCCGGCCGCGTCTTCGGTGAGCGCCACCCGGGCGGTTGCCGGTTCCTTCACGCCATCAACTCTGCTGTGCCTGCGTTCACTTGCCAAGCGGATATCAGGGCAGCCCGAACAACTGGTGGCAGGATTCCAGCCCTTGGACGCGTACCGGCACGGTCCGGCGCTCCTCCCAGTCCTCCCGGGACAGCCGCCAGCGCCGCAGGGTGCGGCAACGGCCCTGGACGCCGGCCGTCTCCAGACCGTCCGGGCGGTAGCCGAGCTTCTCCGAGACCCGGTGGGAGGCCGGATTGTCGGTCATCGCCGAGGAGGTCATAAACCGGGCGCCCAGCCCGGCGAAGGCCAGGTGCAGCACGGCGGCCCGCATCTCGGTGCCCAGGCCCCGGCCCTGGTGGGCCAGCCCCAGCCAGGAGCCGGTGGACGCCTCCCGGGTCACCGCGAAGCCGGTGCCGTTCAGCCCCTGGACGCCGACCGGCTCGCCCTGATGGACCACGGCCAGCGACAGCACCCAGCGCTCCGGCCGCCACTCGGCGATGGTCCCCAGCGTGTACTGGAACACCGACCGGCCCCGTTCCTCCGGCGGTGCGTCACTCCACGGCACGCTGAAGGGCATGGCGGCCTCGTCGTGCACCCCTTGGGCGGCGGCGTCCGCCAGCCCGGTCAGCAGCTCCAGGTCCGGCAGGCGCAACTCCAGGCGCGGGGTGGTGAGTACCAGGCCGTACAGCGGCCAGTAGCGGCTTTCCATGACCGGACTCTGCCGGGAACGGGCGTTCGCTGTCGAATGGTTTGCGGGCCGGCCTCGGTGATCAGGCCGGCCGGGGAGTGCGCTCGGTGCCCGTGAGATAGGCGGTGACCACCACATTGGCGCTGTACTCGTGCTGGTCGCGGTCGTAGTCGCCGCCGCAGGTGATCAGCCGGAGTTCGGCGCGCCGGGTGTCCTCGGGGCCATAGACCCGGTCCACGTCGAAGTGGTCCTTGGCGACCACCGAGACATCCTCGACGGTGAAGTCGGCGATGGTGCCGTCCGCCCGGGCGACCGCGATCTGGTCGCCGCGCTTGACGGTGCTGAGCTCGTAGAAGACGGCGGGGCCGGTCTTGGTGTCCACATGGCCGACGAGCACCGCGGAGCCGGAAGCCCCGGGCTCGGGGCCGTCCTGGTACCAGGCCACGGAGCCGGGACGCTCATAGGGAGGCGGTTCCACGCCGCCCAGGGGGTCCAGGCCATGGCCCTCGATCGGGGCCCGCAGCCCCATGTTCTTGATGATCAGCCCTTGAGGGCCGGCCCCCGGCAACGGCTCGTGTGCCGGGGGCAGGCCATGCGCAGGAGGGCGGCCCTGGGCAACGACATCACCGGGTCGGGGAGCCGTGGCTATCGGCTCCTCGGCGATGTCGTGGCCGCGAAGCCAGAGGGCCAGCAGCAGTGCTACCCAGGCCGCCCCTGTCAGCAGGCGGCCGAAACCACCTCTGCGCGTCTCTGACATGATGCCGATCCGTTTCCCGTCAGCGCTTGGCCGCATTGGCGCGGCGGCGGGTCCAGATCAGACCACCGGCGATACCCGCCGTGGCACCCGCGAGCAGGAGCGCGGGGGTGTCGGTGGCGGATTCGGCCGCGGCCATCTGAGCGGTGGCGCCGCCGCCCGCGTGCGCGGGACCGTGCGGACGGCCGTGCTCATGGCGGCCCTCGTGGTCACGGCCGTGCTCGCGGCCGTGGTCCTCCCGGCCGTGGTCACGCCCGTGCTCATCGTGGTCGCGGCCGTGGTCCTCGTCGCGGCCCTCATGGTCGCGGCCGTGGTCCTCGTCCCGGCCTTCGTGGTCGCGGCCGTGGTCCTCGTCGCGACCGTCGTGGTCACGGCCGTGGTCCTCGTCCCGGCCTTCGTGGTCGCGACCGTGGTCCTCGTCACGGCCGTGGTCCTCGTCCCGGCCCTCGTGGTCGCGGCCATGGTCCTCGTCGCAACCGTGGTCGCAGCCCGCACGGTCCCCGTGCTTGGGGGCGGCGACATGGGTCTCCGATTTGACCGGGGCGGAGTGGCTGGAGTTGAGGGCGTAGGCGGCGGGCGCCGCGCAGACGGCGACTGCCGTCAGAGTGCCGCAGAAAGCGGTACGGATTGACTTCATGGGTGTACCTCCTTGATCCGAGGTTCACCTGGGAGATCCGCCCGGGCATCCGGAGGGTAGCGGTATTGCTCCGTTCGGTAGCCAAGCTGCGCCGGATGGGTGGGCGCGGGGGTGTCCGGCGGGGGCGGGCGCGGCGTGTCGCGGGGGCGGGGTGATAGGGCGTCACCTCGCGATCCGGGGGACGGGCGGCTGGACGAAACCCCTCTCCCGAAGACAGGAGAGGGGCTCGGAGTTCACTTCTTGCGGCGCTTGCGGGGGGCCGGAATGGCCGGGGCCTCGGTTTCCCGGGCGGCGGCGCAGTAGGGGGCCATTACCTCCTCGTACTTCCGCAGGGATTCCGGGCCCAGATCGACCTCCAGCCACTTGGGCACCTGGATTTCCTTGATTTCGGTGACCGGGGAGCCGTCCTCGTCCAGCTCCCCGGTCAGGTCCTCCATTTCCTCGGTGACCGTTACGGCGAACTTGACCGTGGTCAGATTGCCGGTCACCTCGGGGTCGAGGTCGTCGAAGTCGATCCGCTGGACGTAAATCGGCGTCGTGATCGTCTGACCACCGACCTCGATCGTTTTCACCCCTTCTTCCACACCGGGCTGACCCTTGTGGGATTCGTCGACCTCAATGAATTTGGTGCCCATGGACGGCGCCCTTCCGCTATGCCGGTACGTGCCCCAAATTCTAGGGTGCGAAGGGTTGTTGACGCCAATTCAGGAGAACTCCCGAAGCCCGTCAGCGGTTTGACCGGTGAGCCCTTTTCGTACGGGAGAATCGAATTTGCCGGAGCCGGGCCCCGCCCAACTGGCCTAGAAGAAGCCGAGCTTCTTCGGTGAGTAGCTCACCAGCAGGTTTTTGGTCTGCTGGTAGTGCTCCAGCACCATCCTGTGCCCCTCCCGCCCGATGCCCGACTGCTTGTAGCCGCCGAAGGCGGCATGGGCCGGGTAGGAGTGGTAGCAGTTGGTCCAGACCCGGCCGGCCTGGATGGCGCGGCCGGCCCGGTAGGCGGTGTTGGCGTCCCGGGTCCAGACGCCGGCGCCCAGGCCGTAGAGGGTGTCATTGGCCAGCGAGACGGCCTCGTCGAAGTCGGTGAAGGGGGTCACGGCGACCACCGGGCCGAAGATCTCCTCCTGGAAGACGCGCATCCGGTTGGTGCCCTCGAGGATGGTGGGCTCCACGTAGTAGCCGCCCGCCAGCTCGCCGCCCAGTGCGGCGCGGGAGCCGCCGGTGAGGACGCGGGCCCCCTCCTGCTTTCCGATGTCCAGATAGGAAAGGATCTTCTCCAGCTGGTCGTTGGAGGCCTGGGCGCCGGTCATTGTGGCGGTGTCCAGCGGATGGCCGGGGACGATGGCCTCGGTGCGGGCGATGGCCGCCTGGAGGAAGGAGTCGTAGTGACCGCGCTGGATCAGCGCGCGGGACGGACAGGTGCAGACCTCGCCCTGGTTGAGGGCGAACATGGTGAAGCCCTCCAGGGCCTTGTCCAGGAAGTCGTCCTCGGCGGCGGAGACGTCGTCGAAGAAGACATTGGGGCTCTTGCCGCCCAGCTCCAGGGTGACCGGCTTCAGGTTCTCCGAGGCGTACTGCATGATCAGGCGGCCGGTGGTGGTCTCCCCGGTGAAGGCGATCTTGGCCACCCGGGGGCTGGCCGCCAGCGGCTTGCCGGCCTCCGCACCGAAGCCGTTGACCACATTGACCACACCCGGCGGCAGCAGGTCGGACACCAGATCCAGCCAGACATGGATGGAGGCGGGTGTCTGCTCGGCCGGCTTGAGCACCACGGTGTTGCCCGCGGCCAGCGCCGGGGCCAGCTTCCAGGCCGCCATCAGCAGCGGGAAGTTCCACGGGATGATCTGGGCGACCACGCCCAGCGGCTCGTGGAAGTGGTACGCGACGGTGTCCTCGTCCAGCTGGGAGAGGCTGCCCTCCTGGGCCCGTATGACGCCCGCGAAGTAGCGGAAGTGGTCGATGGCCAGCGGGATGTCGGCGGCCAGGGTCTCCCGGACCGGCTTGCCGTTCTCCCAGGACTCGGCCACCGCCAGCGGCTCCAGCCGGGCCTCCATCCGGTCGGCGATGCGCAGCAGAACGGCCGCCCGCTCGGCCGGCGAGGTGCGCGACCAGGCCGGTAACGCCGAGTGGGCCGCGTCCAGGGCACGCTCCACGTCCTCGGCGGTGCCCCGGGCCACCTCGGTGAAGGGGCGGCCATTGACCGGGGTGGGGTTCTCGAAGTAGCGGCCCCGGGCGGGCGGGACGTAATCACCGCCGATCCAGTGGTCATAGCGGGAGCGGTAGGAGACAAGGGCATCGGGGGAGCCGGGGTCGGCGTAACGGGTCATGGTCCGGGGGCCTCCTGGGACGGTGCCGCCCGCGCCATCGCGGGCGGCGGACGGCTGGAAGCTACCCGCGGGCCCGCCTCGGAAGTCCTGATCACTGTGGTGTACACATCAGGAAGACCGTTCCCGCTGCGCAGAAATGGATGAATCCATGAACAAGAAGGTGCTCATCGACATAGCCGAGCGCACCATCGCCGCATATGTGACCACCTTCCTCGGCCTGATCCTGGCCGACGGGTTCAACCTCACCAGCGTCTCGGCGCTCAAGGCGGCCGCCATCGCCGCCCTGCCGGCCGCTCTCTCGGTGATCAAGGGGGCGATCGGCAGGTACATCGGCGACAAGGACAGCGCCGCCTGGCTGCCCGGGCCGTCGTCCGGAACGGCTCCTTCCGGTCAGTCCGCCCAGTCCAGGCAGTAATGCGGCCCGGTCCAGGTCGTGGCGCCGCTCAGTCCAGGCCGTAGTGCCGGGCGGCCCGGCGCACGGTCTCCGGTTTGACCTCGCCCCGCCGGGCCAGAGCCGCCAGCGCCGCCACGGTGACCGACTGCGGATCCACCCCGAAGTGGCGGCGGGCGGCTTCCCGGGTGTCGGAGAGGCCGAAGCCGTCGGTGCCCAGGGACGTCCAGTCCTGCTCCACCCAGGGCGCGATCTGATCCGGCACGGCACGCATCCAGTCGCTGACCGCCACCACCGGCCCCGGGGCGTCGCGCAGCACCCGGGTCACATGGGGGACCCGGTCCTCACCGCGCAGCCGGGCCGCGTCGCAGTCCAGCGCCTCCCGGCGCAGCTCGGTCCAGGACGGGGCGGACCAGACGTCGGCCGCCACGCCCCAGTCCCCGGCCAGCAGCCGCTGGGCGTCCAGCGCCCAGTGCACCGCCGTACCGGAGGCCAGCAGCTGCAGGCGCGGCGCGTCGGTGGGCAGGCCGGCGGCTTCCCGGAAGCGGTAGAGGCCCTTGAGGATGCCCTCGGTCACCCCCTCGGGCATGGCCGGCTGGACCTTGGGCTCGTTGTAGACCGTCAGATAGTAAAAGACGTCCTCGGCCTGGGGGCTGTACATCCGGCGCAGCCCCTCGCGGACGATGACCGAGATCTCATAGGCGAAGGCCGGGTCATAGCCGATCGCCGCCGGGTTGGTGGAGGCGATCAGATGCGAGTGGCCGTCGGCGTGCTGCAGGCCCTCTCCCGTCATGGTGGTGCGCCCCGCGGTGGCCCCGATGACAAAGCCGCGGCCCAACTGGTCGGCCAGCGCCCAGAACTGGTCGGCGGTGCGCTGCCAGCCGAACATCGAGTAGAAGATGTAGAAGGGGATCACCGGCTCGCCATGGGTGGCGTAGGAGGTGGCCGCGGCGGTGAAGGAGGCCAGTGAACCGGCCTCGGTGATGCCCTCGTTGAGGATCTGGCCGTCCTTGGCCTCCTTGTAGTAGAGGAGTTGGTCGCGGTCCACCGGGTCATAGGTCTGGCCCACCGGTGAATAGAGGCCGGCCGTGGGGAAGAGCGACTCCATGCCGAAGGTGCGGGCCTCGTCGGGCACCACCGGCACCCAGCGCCGGCCGGTCTCCTTCTCCCGCATCAGCTCCTTGACCAGCCGGACGAACGCCATGGTGGTGGCGATCTCCTGCTGTCCGGAGCCCTTCTCCAGCGCCGCGAAGGGCTTGGCGGAGGGCTCCGGCAGCGGCCTGGGCCGGACGGTGCGGGCGGGCGCCGGCCCGCCCAGCGCGGCCCGCCGCTCGCGCAGATGGCGCACCTCGGCGGAGTTCGCTCCCGGGTGGGCGTAGGGCATGGTGTCACCGTCCAACGCCCGGTCCGGGATGGGGAGTTCCAGCAGGTCCCGCATGGCGCGGAACTCCTTGCCGGTGAGCTTCTTCATCTGGTGGTTGGCATTGCGGGACTCGAAGCCGGGGCCCAGGGTGTAGCCCTTGACGGTCTGCGCCAGGATCACCGTGGGCGCTCCGGTGTGCTCCACCGCGGCCCGGTAGGCGGCGTACACCTTGCGCGGCTCATGGCCGGCCCGCGAGGTGTGGAAGAGCTCCAGCAGTTCGTCGTCCCCGAGACCGGCGCCCAGGGCGCGCAGCGAGGGGCCGGTGCCGAAGAAGTGCTCGCGGATATAGGCGGCGTCCCGGGTGGCATAGGTCTGGAACTGGGCGTCCGGCACCTCGCCCAGCCGGCTCAGCAGCGCCCCGTCGGTGTCCCGGCCGAGGACGGCGTCCCAGGCGGTGCCCCATAGGGCCTTGACGACCTGCCAGCCGGCCGCCCGGAAGCGGGCCTCCAGCTCCTGCACAATCTTGAAGTTGGACCGGACCGGGCCGTCCAGCCGCTGCAGATTGCAGTTGATGACAAAGGTGAGGTTGTCCAGGCCCTCGCGCCCGGCCAGGTCGAGGGCGGCGGTCGATTCCGGCTCGTCCATCTCGCCGTCGCCCAGGAATGCCCACACCCTGGAGCGCGAGGTGTCCTTGATGCCGCGGTGCTCCAGATAGCGGTTGAAACGGGCCTGGTAGACCGCGGAGATGGGGCCCAGGCCCATGGAGACGGTGGGGAACTCCCAGAACCAGGGCAGCCGGCGCGGGTGCGGATAGGAGGGCAGTCCGTCGCCAGACGCCTCCTGCCTGAACCGGTCCAACTGCCCCTCGGTCAGGCGGCCTTCGAGGAAGGCGCGGGCATAGATCCCCGGTGCGGCGTGGCCCTGGAGATAGAGCTGGTCGCCGCTGCCGTCCGTCTCCTTGCCGCGGAAGAAGTGCTGGAAACCGGTCTCGTACAGCCAGGCGGCCGAGGCGAAGGTGGCCATATGCCCGCCCAGCCCGGCGCGTTGGTTGCCACGGGTGACCATGGCCGCGGCGTTCCACCGGTTCCAGGCGGTGATCCGGCGCTCCAGCGCCTCGTCGCCGGGGTAGGGCGGTTCCTCGGCGGTCGGGATGGTGTTGAGGTAGGGCGTGCCGAGCAGCGGGGGGACGTCCAGCCCGGTGTGTCCGGCGTGCTCCACGGTCCGGCGCAGCAGCAGGGCCGCGCGGTGCGGGCCGCCGTGGCGGGCGGCCGCGTCCAGTGACTCCCGCCATTCGGCGGTCTCGGACGGGTCCGGGTCGGGCAATTGGTCGAGCTGGGCCACGGTGGATCCCCTTTCGCTTCCGGATGGAACCTCGTTGTTCCGCCACTCGGAATCCCTTTTCCGTGATCGATGATCGATCATTCGCTCGGGGCGGTCAAGGGTTCATCGGCCCGTCTGAGGTGGATCAGCGGGCGGAACTTCGGAATCCGGAGTTCCACACGGGGTGTGCGGCGGCGCACTCCAAACCGGCCGCCGCACACGCTCCCCGCACGGCCCGCCGCACGGGAGGCTTTTCCTGCGAGTCCCATGGCGCGACGGGACCGGACGCCGGTCTTCCCCCGGGCCGGCGGCCCGCCGCCCCGCACCGCCGGGCGGACGGTGCGGGGCGGAGCCGTGCGTCCGGGCGGGGGGATGTGGACCGGTCACCCATACCCGGCCGTCGCGCGGCTCGGGGCGGGTGCAACGATGTCCACGTCATGAGTGCGGGACAGCGGGCGGAACAGGGACCCAGGGCGTTGCGGGCCATGGTGTTCGCAGCGGTCTGTGTGCTGCTCGCGGCCCTGGGCCACGCGGTGATGTCGGGTACCGACGTCCCCTGGTGGGCGGTGGCCGTGGCGCTGTCCGGCACCGGGAGCTGCGCCTGGTTCCTGGCCGGCCGCGAGCGCGGCCCGCTGCTGGTCACCCTGGCCACCGTGGGTGCGCAGACCGGCCTGCACCTCTTCTTCTCGCTGGCGCAGACCGTCGCCCAGGGCACTCGGCCGGGTGCGGCGGCCCAGCGGATGGTGATCGATCCCGGCCGGATGCTGTGCGGCGCGCACAACCTGACCGGCGCGCACCACCTGACCATGGGTCACCCCATGCCCGGCATGGGCGGGCCGATGCCCATGGAGGCGATGCCGGCACACACCGGGCACGGCGCGGCCGGGATGTGGTCCGCGCACCTGCTGGTGGCGCTGGTCTGCGGGATCTGGCTGTCCGGCGGCGAACAGGCCGCCTTCCGGCTGGGACGTGCGGTGGGCGCCCGGCTGTTCGCCCCGCTGCTGGTGCTCTTCCGCGACCCGGTGTCCACCCCGCGCCCCCCGCGTATCCGCGCCGGCCTGGCGCGGGCCGCGCAGCGGCTGCGGCAGCTGCTGTACGCCCATGTGCTCGCCACCCGGGGGCCGCCGGCTGCCCTCGCCGCCCTCGGCTGAGCCCACGACCTGGAACAACGCCGGTCCATGGGGCCCGCCGACGGCGGCCGGTTGAAGGCCGTAACCGTCACCGGGCCGGGCGCGCGCAGGCGCTGCCGGGGCCCGGATTCCAGGAAGGACCCAGGGCGATGGCCCCTGCCCTTACGCCGCTCACGGCGGCGTTCCCAGAGCCGGCTTCAGTCGAGGTCCAGGCCCGCGGCGAGGATCCTCAGCCGCCGGGCGCGCTCGCTCCAGCTCCGGCACTCGGCACAGTCCCGCAGATGCGCGTCCAGCACCGCCTCGCCGACCCCTGGCGGCGGCCGCTCGTCGTCGACGCGGGCGGATATAGCGGTACGAAGCTCACTGCAGTGCACCCCGCCATGGTCTCCGGCGTGTGCGCGGCGCACTCCACCGGGGGCCGCCGTGCGTGATGGCGACATGGTGACCGCCTGGGCACTGGCGGCGCGTGGCGGTGACGCCGAAGCGGTGGAGCAGTTCATCCGGGCCACACAGAGTGATGTGCGGCGGTATGTCGCCAGGCTGAGCAATGACCCGCAGGGTGCGGACGACCTGGTGCAGGAGACCTATCTCCGGGCGCTGCGGACCCTGCCCCGCTTCGAGGGCCGGTCCTCCGCCCGTACCTGGCTGCTGACCATCGCCCGCCGCACGGTGGTGGACCGGCTCCGGTTCAACGCGGCCCGGCCGCGGCTGTCGGATACCGACGACTGGCAGTCGGCGGCGGAACGCGCCCAGTGCGCTCAGCTGCCCGGCTTCGACGAGGGCGTGGCCCTGTCGCAGCTGCTGGACCGGCTGCCCTATGAGCGCCGGGAGGCCTTTGTGCTGACCCAGATGCTGGGCCTGCCGTACGCGGAGGCGGCGCTGGTCGCCGGCTGCCCGGTGGGCACGGTGCGGTCGCGGGTCGCGCGGGCGCGGGAGGCGCTGATCGGCCAGCTGGAGACGGCTGAGCGGGATGCGGCCGGCCGGGTTCCGGTGTTGGCGGGTGCGGCTGGGTGAGCTGTGCGGTGGGGGTACGGGGCGTGTCCTCGTGCCCCCGCTGGGCGGGCTTGCCGGCGTCTCGCTGTGTTTTGGGTGCGGGTTGTCGGTGGCTGGTCGCGCCGTTCCTCGCGCCCCTGGGACGGGGGGTGTCCTGCCGTGTTTGGGTGCGGGTTGTCGGTGGTTGGTTGCGCGGTTGCTCGCGCCCCCAGGGAGGGGGGCGCCCCGTGTTTTGGTGCGGGCTGTGTGTGGCTGGTGGCGCAGTTCCCCGGGCCCCTGGGTGACGGGCGTCCCGTCGCGTTTTGGGTGCGGGATGTCGGTTGCACGCGCCCCTTATGGGGTGGGCCCTGGTCCTTGTGTGGGGGCTGAGGGGCCGTCGATGTGGAAGTGGCTGCCGTTGGGAAGGCCCAGGCGGGCGCGTACCGGGATGGGGGTCGGTGTGTCGGGGACGGTGAGCTGGGTGACCGACTCGGCGAGGCGGGGCGAACTCCGGACGCGGTAGCGGAAGCAGACGCCGAGGCGGTGTGTGCCGGGGGCGAGGTCGAGGGATTGCTCGCCCCACTTCGCCGGGTGTTCCGTCCCGTCGAGCTCGATGAAGGGGCGGGTGAGGAGGTGGTGGAACCAGGCGGCCGGGAGCGCGGGCCGTATGGAGAGCAGCACTGTGGTCACCCGGTGAGTCGATCACAGGGGCCCTCGGCGCGCCAGGCCCTCAGCCGGTGCCCGGCCGCACCACTTCCGCGGTCACCCGCAGCACGCCGCTCCTGGCGAAGGTCAGTACCAGCGGCAGCCGGTCGCCCAGGCGCAGCCGGGGCGGGCGGGAGATCATGATGTCCAGTTGCCGGGGCGACATGGACAGCGAGCCATGGGCCGGGACCGTGGCCGCGGAGACCATCTCCATATGGCTGACCGCGTTGCGGGTGACCGTCCGGCTGAGCATGGCCCGGTAGGCCGAGGGCACCTCCACATCCAGCAGCCGGTCGTCCTCGTCGCCGTCGTTGCGGAGCCGGACGAAGGCCGCGGTGTCGTCCGTGCCGAAGGGCAGCAGCACCCGGGCGTCGGAGGCGGTGATCCGCGCCGGGCGGCCGGCCGCCCCGGAGGCCGTCCAGGCGCCCAGCCCGGCCAGGGTCAGCGCACAGGCGGCCAGCGGCACCAGCGCGGCGCGCAGGGCGCGCAGCGGTTCCGGGGTCCTCATCGGGCTGCCTTTCGTCGGGCCGGGGCCGGCTGCCAGGTGCGCAGCCGCAGGCTGTTGCCCACCACCAGCAGGGAACTGACGGACATGGCGGCCGCCGCGAACATCGGGCTGAGCAGCCCGACCGCGGCCAGCGGCACGGTGACCAGGTTGTAGCCGAAGGCCCAGGCCAGATTGGCCCGTACGGTCAGCGAGGTGCGCCGGGCCAGCCGCACCGCGTCGGCCAGTGCCCCCATGTCCTCGCGGACCAGGGTGACATCGGCGGCGCCGATCGCCGCGTCGGTGCCGCCGCCCATGGCGATGCCCAGGTCCGAACCGGCCAGCGCCGCCGTGTCGTTGACGCCGTCGCCGATCACCGCCACCCGGTGGCCGCGCTCCCGCAGCTCGCGCACCAGGGCCGCCTTCTCCTCCGGCGTGGCCCGGGCGTGCACCTCCTCGATGCCCAGCCCGGCGGCGACCGCGTGGGCGGTGGCCGGGCTGTCGCCGGTGGCCAGCACCGGCCGCAGGCCCAGCCGCTTGAGGTGGTCCACCGCCCGGTAGGCGTCGGTACGCACCGTGTCGCCCAGGGCGATCACCGCCTGGGGCTCGCCGTCCACCCGGACCACAACGGTCGTATGTCCGTCTTCCTCGGCCTTGCGCACGGCGGCCGCGAGTACCCCGGGCAACTCGGGCCCGGGGCGCCCGACTTCCACCCGGTGGCCCGCCACCAGGGCGGTCACCCCTAGTCCCGGGGTGGCCCGGAAGTCCTCGGCGCGGGGCAGCGGTCCGGGCACCCGGGCCCGTACGGCCCGGCCCACCGGATGCTCGGAACCGGCCTCGGCCGCCGCGGCCAGCCGCAGCACCGCCTCGGTGTCCGGGCCGTCCGGGCGGGTGGTCACCCCGGTCACCGCCATGGCGCCGGTGGTGAGCGTCCCGGTCTTGTCCAGCACCACGGTGTCCACCCGGCGCAGCCCCTCCAGTGCCTGCGGCCCGCGCACCAGGATGCCCAGGGCCGCGCCCCGGCCGGTGGCGGCCAACAGGGCGGTGGGTGTGGCCAGTCCGAGCGCGCAGGGGCAGGCCACCACCAGCACCGCCACCGCCGCGGTGACCGCGGCCTGCGGGGTGGCGCCGGCGCCCAGCCAGAAGCCCAGCACGGTGACGGCCGCGGTGAGCACCGCCGGGACGAAGACCCCCGCCACCGCGTCGGCCAGCCGCTGCACCCGTGCCTTGCCGGCCTGGGCGTCCGCCACCAGGCGGGCGATCCGGGCCAGTTGGGTGTCCGCGCCGACCGCCTCGGCCCGTACCTCCAGCACTCCGCCGGAGTTGACCGCTCCGCCGGTCACCGCGGTGCCCGGACCGGCCTCCACCGGTGCGCTCTCCCCGGTCACCAGCGACATGTCCAGCGCCGAACTGCCCGAGACCACCACGCCGTCGGTGGCCACCCGCTCTCCGGGCCGCACCACAAAGTGGTCGCCCACCCGCAACTCGCCGATGGGCACCCGGCGTTCGGTGCCGTCGGCGCGTACCACCACGTCCTTGGCGGCCAGTGCGGCCAGGGCGCGCAGCGCGGAGCCGGTGCCCTGGCGGGCGCGGGCCTCCAGCAGCCGGCCGGTCAGCACGAACAGCGGAACGCCGACCACCGCCTCCAGATAGACATCGGCCGTGCCGCCCATCACCGTGGGGGTCAGCGAGAACGGCATCCGCATGCCCGGCCGTCCGGCGCCGCCGAAGTACAGCGCGTACACCGACCAGGCGTAGGAGGCCAGCACGCCCAGCGAGACCAGGGTGTCCATGGTGGCCGTGGAGTGCCGCAGGCCGCGCAGCGCCCGCTGGTGGAAGGGCCAGGCGCCCCAGGTGGCGACCGGGGTGGCCAGGGTGAAGCACAGCCACTGCCAGTGGGTGAACTGCCAGGCGGGCACCATGGACAGCACCAGCACCGGCACCGAGAGCAGCGCGGTGATCAGCAGCCGGGTGAACTCGGGTGCGGAGTCGGTGACTTCGGGCTGTGCGGGGCGCTCCGGCTCCGGGAGGGCCGCGGTGAAGCCCGCGCCCTCCACCACCGCCATCAGCTCGGCGGCGGTCACCGAGGGGGGATGGCTGACCCGGGCCCGGCCGGTGGCCAGATTGACGCTGGCGCTGACCCCTGCCAGCCGGCCGAGCTTCTTCTCCACCCGGGCCACACAGGCGGCACAGGTCATTCCGCCGACGATCAACTCGGTCTCGGCGGCGGTCGCGGAGGTCCCGGTGGTCCCGATGGACCCGGTGGTTGCGCTGGTCGTGGTCATCAGTGGTCCATTCCCGGCATATCGTGCGAGCCCCCGCCACCGTTCCCGGAACCGGAGCCCGGCGCCGGGGCGGATCCGCCACCGGTGCGGTGCATGCCCGGGGCCACCGGACCGGCCGCCGACCCGGCGGCGTAGGCGGCGCCGAAGACCATGGCCAGCAGCAGGACAAAGCCGGTCAGCGCGGCATGGGGAGCAAGTGAACGACGAGCGGTCATCAACGCATCGTGGCATGTCCGGACGGTCCGGCGGCAACCGGCGCCGCTGGTATGGCGCGTGAGGATTGTCCCTTTCGCCGCCGGGAACCGAGGGGGCCCGCCGGCCGACTACCAATGGATCGCGGACCGCGCCCGCCCCGGCTCGCATAAATGTCCAGGAACTCACCCGGACCGGCGTCCGACTTCCTCAGGGCCCGCCTTCACCTCAAGGAGCCCGCCACCGTGCAGTCGCCGCCCGAACCCGTACCCCTCTACGGTCCCGACTACAAGCGCGATCCCTATCCGCTGTACGCCCGGCTGCGCCAGGCGGGCCCCATCCACCGGGTGCTCTTCCCCAGCGGGGTACGGGCCTGGCTGGTCACCGGGCACACGGCCGCCCAGCGCACCCTGGCCGACCCCCGGCTGGGCAAGAACCACGCGCTGGGCAACGACCGCTGGCGGGCCCGCGCCTCGATCATGCCGGAGCCGCAGCACTCCCAGCTCCAGGTGCATCTGCTGCACCAGGACCCGCCCAAGCACACCACCATGCGGCGGCTGATCACCGACGCCTTCGCCCCCCGCCGGGTGGAGCGGCTGCGCCCGCGCTTCGAGCGGATGGCCGGGGAACTCCTGGACGCCCTGCCCAAGGACGCCCCCACCGTTGACCTGGTGCGCTGCTTCGCCGCCCGCTTCCCCTTCCAGGTACTGGCCGAGGTCATCGGCCTGCCGCCACACCTGGCCGGCCGCTTCCGGCGCGAGTGGGGCGGGGTGGTGGCACCGGTCGGCCCGACCGACCCAGGCCGGGGCGCCTATGAGGCCCTGTTGCGCGGATTGCAGCAGTACATCGCGGAGGTGGTCGCCGACCGGCGCGCGGCCCCCGGCGACGGACTGCTCAGCCGCCTGGTGACCGCCCGCGACGAGGGCCAACTCACCCGGCAGGAGCTGGACTCCATGATCTTCCAGTTGCTGGTGGCCGGCCAGGAACCGGTGACCAATCAGATCACCACCGCACTGGTGGCCCTGCTGCGCAGACCGGACGTACTGCACCGGCTGCGGGACGAACCGGAGACCCTGCCCGCCGCCGTGGAGGAACTCCTGCGCCTGGACAGCGCCTTTGAGCTCACCACCTGGCGGTTCCTCGCCGAGGACGCCGAACTGCACGGCACCCGGGTACCGGCCGGCGACTCGGTGATCGTCTCGCTGTGCGCCGCCAACCGCGACCCCGAGCGCTTCCCCGACCCCGACACCCTCGATGTGGACCGGGCCCAGGGATCCCATCTGGCCTTTGGCCATGGCATCCACTTCTGCCCCGGCGCGGCCCTCGCCCGCGTTGAACTCCAGGTGGCCCTGGGCGCCCTGTTGCGCCGCCTGCCCGGCCTGCGGCCGGCCGTCCCCGAGGACCAACTGCCCTGGATCCCGGCCGTACTGGGCCGCGGCGTAAGCCGCCTGCCCGTCGCCTTCGACCGTTCCGCCTGCCCGCACCTCGCTGGATGACCCGCAGATGACCCCGACAGCCCTGGTGGCACCCCCGGCGGTGGAGACCCGCATCCTCAGCCTGCTGCTGCCCCACCACCGCACATCCGGACCGTCCTCGCCCGATCCGCTGGACCACCCCGAACAGCTGCGTCAGATACGGCAGTTCACCCGGACCGGTGAGCCGGTCCTGTTCACCCTGCCCGGCTTTCCCTGCAAGTCACCCAACCCCGCCAAGGTGCTGGGCCGGCTGCCGGACGAGGGCGAGCGGCTCTCCCTGGCCTTCCTGGACCGGCTGTGCGCACGCATCGGCGAGATCTACCCGCCCGGCGCCCGGATGCTCATCTGCTCCGACGGCCATGTCTTCGCCGACCTGATCCAGGTGCCGGACGCCCATATCGATGCCTACGGGGACGAGCTGAGGGCCATGATCCGCCGGGACGGGCTGCACCATCTGGACACCTTCGACCTGCGCGCGGTCCATGGCGACCTGCCCTATGACACCAAACGTGCCCTGGTCACCGAGGAGTTCGCGCCCACCCTGGCCGAACTGCGTGAGCGAACCCGCACCGACGAGGAGACCGCCCGGCTGTACCGGGGCATCACCCGCTTCCTGGTGGAGGACACCGCCGGCTTCTCCGGCAGCCGCTCGGCCCTGCAACGACAGTGCCGGGAACGGGCCTATGGGGTGATCGCCCGCAGCCGGGCCTGGGGCGGACTGATCGCCTTCCATCACCCCCGGTCGGTACGGCTGTCCATCCACCCGCAGCCGCTTGGCGCCGCCAAGTTCGGCATCCGGCTGCTGGACGCGCCGGACGCGTGGGCCACGCCTTGGCACACGGCGGTGCTCCGGGACGTGGGCGGTCACGCCCGGCTGATGCGGCGCGCGGAGGCGGAGCGGCTGGGGAGGCTCGCATTCCGCGAGGGGCGCCCCAGCCACTTTGTGGCTTTCCAGGGCTGAAGGGAGAGCCCCGTCAGGGGCGCGGGGAACTGCGCGATCAGCCCAAGGCGGCCCGCGCCTGACCCGCAAACCGGCTGCACAGGGTCGCTCCATGGTGAAACCGCACCAGCGGTCGCATTCCGGGTGCGGGACATCCGTGGTTGTTCGCGCAGTTCCCCGCGCCCCTGACGGGGCGCACCGCTCCGGTGGTCGAAGGCGATCAAAGGGTCACCCGTGAGCGGATGCTCGACCACAACCGCGCGAACCCCGAACACTTCGGCCAGCAGCTCCGGGGTGAGAACATCTCGCGGCGCACCAGAGGCCACCACCGCGCCGCCGTGCAGTACATGCAGCCGGTCGCACACCGACGCGGCCGCGTTCAGGTCATGCAGCGACAGCAGCGTGGTGCGGCCCAACTCCCGCAGGATGCCCAGCAGTTCCACCTGGTGCCGGACGTCCAGATGATTGGTGGGCTCGTCCAGCACCAGTACCTCCGGGTCCTGGGCCAACGCCCGGGCCAGCAGGACCCGTTGCCGTTCGCCGCCGGAGAGGACGGAGAAGCGGCGGTCACCCGCATCCGTCATGCCCACCCGGGCCAGCGCGGCGGACACCGCTTCCCGGTCGGCGCGGTCATCGGCGGCGAAGGCCCGTTTGTAGGGGGTACGGCCCATGGCCACCACCTCGCGGACCGAGAGCTCGAAGTCCGAACCCCGCTCCTGGGGCAGCGCCGCCACCCGGCGGGCCGCCTGGGCGGCGCCGAGTGCCCTGACGTCCGTACCGCCCACCGTCACCAGCCCGGCGTGCGGCCGCAGATGGCGGTAGACGGTACGCAGCACCGTGGACTTCCCGCTGCCATTGGGGCCGATCAGCCCGGCGATCTCGCCCGGCTCGGCCACCACCCGTACGCCCGAGACAATGGTCCGCCCGGACAGCACCACCGCCAGGTCCTCGATACAGGTCCTCATGCCCGCTCCAGCCGTCGGTCCAGCAGAAACAGCAGGGTGGGCGCGCCGATCAGCGCGGTCACCACCCCCACCGGCAGCTCCTGTTCGGGCAGCGCGGTACGCGCCAGAAGGTCCACCACCACCAGCAGCACCGCCCCGAACAGAGCCGAGACGGGCAGCAGCCGACGGTGGTCGCCGCCCACCACCATCCGGCAGACATGCGGCACCATCAGGCCCACAAAGCCAATGGCGCCGGAGGCCGACACCAGCACCCCGGTCAATACACTGGTGACAACGAAGAGTTCACGGCGCAGCCGGGCCACATCCACGCCCAGCCCGGCCGCCGTCTCATCGCCCATCAGCAGCGCGTTGAGCGCCCGGGCCCGGGCCGTCAGCAGTGCCAGGCCCAGCAGTACGGCCAGGGAGGGCGCGGCCAGGGTGGACCACTGGGCCCCGCCCAGCGAGCCCATCAGCCAGAACAGCACCCCATGGGTCTGCTGGTCGTCCCCGGCTTGGAGCACCAGATAGTGGGTGAAGCCGGAGAGGAACTGCCCAATGCCCACACCCGCCAGCACCAGCCGCAGCGGGGAGAAGCCCCCGCCGCGCCGGGCCACCGCCCACACCAGGGTGAAGGAGGCCAGCGCCCCGGCGAAGGCCGCCGAGGACAGCCCCAGCCCCAGCACGCCGCCCGCCCCCGCGCCCAGCACAATCGCCGAGACCGCGCCCAGCGAGGCACCACTGGAGATCCCCAGCAGATAGGGGTCGGCCAGCGGATTGCGGACCAGCGCCTGAACGGCCGTACCGACCAGTCCCAGACCCGCGCCAACCACGGCCGCCAGCAGTGCCCTTGGCACCCGCAGCCGCCAGACGATCAGATCCTGGGTGCCCGGCACCGGGGCCTGGCCGCTCACCCCGCGTACCACCGCCGACCACACCCGGCCCGGCGGCACCTGGGTGGAGCCCAGGCACACCGAGGCGACCAGTGCGCACAGCAGGGCGGCGGCCAGTGCGGCCGCCACCACACCGGTGCGCGGTGCCCGCCGCCGCTCCGGCAACTCCCGGGCCGGCGCGGCCACTTACTTCACCAGATCCGGGTGCAGGGTGTGCGCGATCTCGCGGACGGTGTCCGCGCTGCGTACCCCGCCGATGGTGGTGAGCTCGGAGTTGATGCGCAGGAAGTGCCCCTCCTTGACCGCCTTGAGGTCCTTGGTGGCCGGAAACGACCTCAGGAAACCGGCGGCCTCGTCGAACGCCTTGCGGTTGGCCTCCTCGCTGCCCCGGTTGCGGACCGCCAGCTGGATCCAGTCCGGGTCCTTGGCCACCACGTCCTCCCAGCCGACCGGCTTGAAGTCGCCCGCGCAGTCGGCGAAGACATTGCGGCCGCCGCCCTCGGTGATCACCGCGTTGGCCACCTGCCGGTTGCACACCGCCATTGGCTGCTTGGTGCCCGCGTCATAGTCGAAGAGAAAGTAGCCGGGCCGCTTGTCCTCCGGCACGGACTTCAGCGCGGTGCGCACCGCCTCCGTCTTCTGCCGCATCCCTCCCACCAGTTCGGCGGCCCGGGCGGAGGTGCCGGTCACCTTGCCAAGCTGCTCGATATCGGCCTCCACCCCGGACAGATCGGTACGCGGCGACTTGTCCGCCTTCGCGGCGCAGGCGGTGGACTTGAGGAAGACATGCTTGATGCCCGCGGCCTTGAACTCCTCGGGGGTCGGGGCATCGCCCGCCCCGCCCATGTTCTTCATCGAGGAGAAGGAGTCGATATAGAGATCGGCCCCGGAGGCCAGCAGCTTCTCCTTGGGGATCACCGTCCGGCCCAGCACCGGCACCTTGGCGCCGCGGTCCGCCAACTGCCCTGGCAGCGCGCCCTTTCCGGGCGGGAAGCCGGTACCGGCCACCCGGTCGCCCGCGCCCAGCCACAGCAGCAGCTCCAGGGCGGAGGCATTGCTGGTGACGATCTTCTTGGGCGCCGAGTCAAAGGTGGTCCTGGCCCCCATGCAGTCGGTCACGGTCACCGGGAACCCACCGCCCCGGGCACCCCCCTCGGCGGTCCTGGCGGCCGTACCTTCCTCGCTGCCACCGCCGCAAGCCGTCGCCGACAGAGCAACCGCGGCCAGCACACCGCACCACGCACGAGGGCGCATCAGAAACACTCCAGGAATTCGTTCCACCGGACACCGGACCCGAGATGACGGATCCGGAACAGGTAGTCGGCCGCGAACGGCCCCGGGTTCCCGCCCGGTGCGATGATCCCGGGAAAGGCCCGTTCGCCGATTGACCCGTCCACCCGACCGTCCGCCCCGAGAATCCGCCGAGGACCCGCCGAGGCGCCCTCGATGATCTGCCGAGGAGAACAACCGCATGGCCGAGCAGCAACTCCTGGAGATGCCCACCGACTGGCGCCGCGCCCTGGCGATCGTCGCCCACCCCGACGACCTGGAGTACGGGGCCGCGGCCGCCATCGCCACCTGGCTGGACGACGAACGCCAGTGCGCCTATCTGCTGGCCACCCGGGGCGAGGCGGGCATCGACACTCTCCCGCCCGCCGAGGCCGGACCACTGCGCGAACGCGAACAGCGGGAGAGCGCCGCGGCGGTCGGGGTGGCGGCGGTGGAGTTCCTCGACCACTCCGACGGTGTCATCGAATACGGCACCGCGCTGCGCCGGGACTTCGCGGCCGCCATCCGCCGGCACCGGCCCGAGCTGGTCATCACCCTCAATCACCATGACACCTGGGGCGGTGTCGCCTGGAACACCCCCGATCACCGGGCGGTCGGCCGGGCCACCCTGGACGCGGTGGCCGACGCCGGCAACCGCTGGATCTTCCCCGAGCTCGCGGACCAGGGGCTGCTGCCCTGGAACGGGGTGCGTTATGTGGCCGTGGCGGGCTCGCCCCGGCCCACCCATGCGGTGGACGCGCGGGCCGGACTGGACCGGGGAGTGGCCTCACTGCTGTGCCATCGCACCTATATCGAGGCGCTGACCCAGGAGGACCCGGAGCGCTATGCCCGCTCCTTCCTGGAGGGCAATATGGCCGCCGTCGCCGAGCGCTTCGGCGGGCGGCCGGGCGTCGCCTTTGAACTGTTCAGCCGCTGAGCTTGCGGTAGGTACGGGCGTCCTCGGCCGCGGCCAGCACCGCGGCCAGGTCGCCGCCCGCCGAGGCGGTGACCGCAGCCGCCACGGCGCCCTCCACAAAGGGGGTGTCCGCGATCCGGGTCCCGCCCAGCTCCGGCAGCAGTTCCCGGACGGTCAGCACCGCGCTGCCCATATCGCAGACGACCACCACCCCGGCCCCCTGGTCGGCCGCCCGGACCGCCTTGCGGACCAGCTCCGCGCTGGTGCCGATCTTGCCGTCCGGAAGGCCCCCGGCGGGGGCGACCGGCGCCGGGTCACCCGTGCCCACCAGGGCCTTGGCCAGGGCGGCGGTGGCCGTGGCCACCTCCCGGCTGTGCGAGACCAGCACCAGACCGACCCGCCCCGGCTCCTGGGGCCGCTCCTCCTTGGCCACCGCCAGCGGCTCCGGGTCCACCGCGCACAGCTCCGGGTCGGTGGCCTCGTACAGCGCCGTGACCAGCATCGCCGAGGAGGCGGCCCCCGGATCCAGATGACCGGTGCTCCGCTCGCCCAGATAGCTGGCCCGGCCCCGCCGGGCACGCAGCGGGACCGTGGCCTGAGCGCCGTCCCGGGCCGCCCGGGCCGCCGCGTCCAGCGCGGCCGTCACCTCCTGCCCGTCCTGGACGGCGGCGGTATAGGCATCGGACGCGGGCTGGAGCGCGTCCACCATGGTCTTGTCGCCCGGCGCCGAGTCCCCCAGCCGCCGTACGCTCGCCACCGCCGCGGCCAGGGCCTTGCCCAGCGCGGCCGGTTCCACCACGGGTTCCTCGCCGAGCACCTTGCCCATCCGGCGCAGCACCGTGCCGAAGAGCGGGCCGGAGGCCCCGCCCACCGTGTTGGTCAGCTGCGCCCCCACGGCGGTGAGCAGGGCCCCCGGCGTGTCGGCCGTCAGCCCGGACGCGGAGGTGAAGCCGCGCTTGAGATTGGCGCCATGGTCGGCGTCGCCGATGGCGGCGTCCAGATCGGTCAGATACGGGGCCTGGATGACGATCACGCGGGTGGCGCGGTCCAGGAAGCGGCGGAAGAAGTCCAGGTCGAGCGGGGCAGTCATCGCTGGCGGGCTCCTCGGGAGCGGCGGCTGGAAATACGAACGCTAGTGGACGACCCGGCCGTTCCGCCTGTGTAGCGGTTGTTGGGCGGTGGGTGAGATCGGGGGGTGTGGAGTGTGAGCCCGCCCATGAGACCCACGTCACTTACGAGCCTCTTTCGTGATAACCGAACGCCTGGGATGGCCAATTGGCGGAAGCGGTGTGCCCTCTGCATGGGGTTCTTTCGTAGGTCACACCCTTTGCCAGGGGGTTTTTGCGTCGCTAAGACTGGTCGGGTCGCAGGGCGCCGTCGGATCGAGACGCGGCGCTTCTTTCGCGCCGATGAGGGCCGCTGCGGCAGATTCCCCCCACTGGAAGGTTCAGCTCACTTATGCGTTCTGGCTATACCCACCTGACCAAGGCCCACAAGTTCGCCGCCGCCGGTATCGCCACCGCTGGTGCCGCCGCCCTCGCCCTGGGCGTGGCGGGCACCGCTTCGGCCGCCGAGTCCTCCTCGGTCAAGCCGGTCGCGTGGAATGCGCAGACCTTCTCCGGTGCGGGCCAGACCGAGCTGACCCAGCTGTCGGACACCGCCGCCGCCCAGGCCAAGGCCCAGGCCGCCACGGTCAAGGCCACCGCCGCCAAGAAGCAGGCCGACGCCAAGGCCGCCGAGAAGGCCAAGGCCGCCGAGAAGGCGCACGCCGCCAAGGCCGCCGCCGGCCGCTCCGAGGCCCGCAAGCCCATCGCCGCCCCGGCTGCCCCGGCCGCTCCGGCCCCCAAGGCGTACGCCGACAACCTGGACGGCTGGATCAGCCAGGCGCTGGACATCATGCACGCCAAGGGCATCCCCGGCTCCTACGACGGCATCAAGCGCAACATCATGCGTGAGTCGAGCGGCAACCCCCAGTCGATCAACGACTGGGACGTCAACGCCCAGGCCGGTATCCCGTCCAAGGGTCTGCTGCAGATCATCGACCCCACCTTCAAGGCCTTCCACGTGGACGGCACCTCGTGGAACATCTGGGACCCGGTGGCCAACATCGTGGCGTCCTGCAACTACGCGGCCAAGACCTATGGCTCCATGGACAACGTCAACTCCGCTTACTAAGACGGAGTGTTCCGACGGGCGGCGGCGCCCGGCCACCCGGCCGGGCGCCGCCGCCCGTTTTCCGTGAAGCGGGCCATGCCCAGGCGTCCCGGACGTCATCATGATGACTGTGATGCCCGATCCGCGCAGCGCACCGCCATCGCCACCGTTACCGCCATCGCCACCGCCACCGCCCACCTCGGCCGACGAGGCCCCCGTCTCCTCAACGGTCCTGGAGCTCTACAAGCTCGCCGTGGAAATGGCCGACCGGGTCTCCGCACGACGGGGCCTGGCCAATGCCTTCTTCCTCTCCATCCAGACGGCCTTTGTCGGCACCATCGGCATCAATCTCCTCAATCTCCGGCAGCAACCACTGTGGACCGCACCGGTGATCGCCCTGGCGGGCGTGGCGATCTCGATGACCTGGTGGCTCCAGCTACGCAGCTACCGGGATCTCAACCGGGCGAAGTTCGAGGTCATCAACTCCATCGAGACACGGCTTCCGGTTAAGGTCTTCACCGATGAGTGGGGCCATCTGACCCGGAGACCCATGGCCTCCTGGCGCAGCCGCTACGCCGAGCTCGGTTTCAGCGAGCGAATGATCCCCTGGGTCTTCGCTTTCTTGCATGGGCTGTTGTGCCTGGGCAGGCTGCTGACATGAGTTACCTGTGTGATGACGCCCGACTGATCCAGTCCCATCTGCCCCCGCAGGCCCGGCCGCCGGAGGACGCGGATGCGCTGTTCCTCATCTATGCCGTCCTGATGCGGGCAAAGGGCCTTGGTGTCACGGATGTTGATGTGCATGACGCCTGGGCGGCCTGGATGGAAACCCGAAACCCCGGTCATCCGGCCCTGGTTCCCTTTGATTCCCTGGACGAGTCCACGCGGCTCGCGGATCTCCCCTATGTCCAGGCCATTCACGCCGCCACGCGGGAGCGGGCCCGCCCCGGCCGGTCAGGCTGAGGACGCCCGGGTGCCCTGGCTGAGGTGTGCCATCACCGGGCGCAGCCGTTCCACGAAGTGCTTGTCGATTTTCCCGCGCCTGGCGCCCTTGACCGCCGATCTGTCGAAGTGCACCAGGTGGGGCTCCCAGCCCGCCGTGAAATAGATCATCGCCTTGAAGTAGAAGGCCCGAGATGCCCCCGGGTTCGCCGGTTCCGGCAGATCCGGCAGGATCGGGGGCTGCCAGAAGTCCCCGTACTTCTGCTTGAGTTCAAACAGCACGCCCTCGGCCTCGGCGATGGCCGAGGCCTTGAAGCGCTGGTACTCCTCCCGGTCGGTGACCAGCACCACCAGCCGGGAGGGGTCCCTGCGGCGCATGATCTCCACGTACTCCCACACCGTGCCGGGACCCGGTCCGGCGCCGAGGATGACCACCCGGGCGTTGTCGATCAACTCCCCTACGGTGTCCTTCCAGTCGTTGAGGGGGAGGTAGGTCCGGCGCGCACCGGATCCGCCGGGCAAGGGCTCGCCAGGCCGGCCGATCGCGACCATTGGGCCGAACTTGCGGAACATCCACCCCAGCCGTTCCTCATAGGTGCGCCCCGAACGCGCGATCGTCCGCGCGGGGTTGACAAAGGCGTTGTTGTTCTCCGGTGCCGGAGCGATACCGGACGCTGCCAGATCCTGGGTGAACGGGCGCAGATAGAGCACATAGGAACCCGGTGCGAGACCCGATACGGAGGTGATGATGTGCGCCGTGTGCACCCGGGCGCGTCTGCCCACGATCAGGCTGGCCAGCAGTAGCACGAGGCCCACCGCCAGGGTGCCGGTCAGCACGAGCTCTTCCACATACCAGGGCGGGCCATGGTAACCGGGCGCGCTGGTGCGGGATCCCACCGTCCGCATACGGCTCACACTGACCAGAACGGCGACAGCGCCCGCCAGGCGCAGTATCCAGCCCGTGACTCGCATGCTCCAGCCAAGTGCCTTGCGCTGCACGGGAAAAGAGGCATTTTCCATTCGGCGGCCACCACCTCTCGTTCCTCTGCGCTCACTGTGGCAGACGGGGTGGGGTGGCGTCAGAGCATCGGACAATGCCGCGTGCTCTGTGAGGTGGTGCGCCGGCGCTTGGGCAATGCCGTTGCGAGGCAGTTGCACCTGGTCAGCGCGGGTATGACGGTTGTGGCTGCAATCGAATTCGCGTGCCATGGTGGGCGGCATGGCAGGGACCCACACTCCTACGCACGGCCATGGCCACGATCACCACGGTCACCGTCAAGGGCATGCTCACCATGACGGCGGCCGGTGGGCACGATTGCGCTGTCGGGGTCGGTGGCGCTGCTGGGGGACACCATCCACAACGGGGCCGACGCCCTGACCGCGGTGCCTTTGGGCATCGCGTTCATCCTCGGTCGTCGGGCGACCACTCGCCGCTACACCTACGGCTATGGACGGGCCGAGGACCTGGCCGGCATTGCGATCGTGGTGACGATCGCCGCCTCCTCCGCCTTGGCGGCCTACGAGGCGGTCAACCGGCTGCTGCACCCGCGTGACCTCACCCATCTATGGGCCGTCGCCCTCGCTGCCGTGGTCGGCTTCGTCGGCAACGAGTGGGTGGCGCGCTACCGCATCCGCACGGGACGGAAGATCGGCTCCGTCGCCCTGGTCGCTGACGGCCTCCATGCCCGTACCGACGGGTTCACCTCGCTGGCCGTCCTCCCCGGCGCGGGGGGTGCTGCGCTCGGCCGGCACCTGGCCGACCCCATCGTCGGTCTGCTGATCACCGCCGCGATCCTTATGGTCCTGCGCGACGCGGCCCGGGAGGTCTACCGACGCCTGATGGATGCCGTGGACCCGGCCCTGGTCGATTCCGCCGAGACCGCGCTGCGTGCGGTGGAGGGTGTGCGCGGGGTGGGACAGGTGCGGATGCGGTGGATCGGTCACGCGCTGCGTGCGGAGGCGGAGATCGTCGTCGATCCGCACCTGACCGTGGTACGGGCCCACGAGCTGGCGGTGGCCGCCGAGCACGCTCTTGTCCACGCGGTGCCCAGGCTGACCGCCGCCACGGTCCACACCGACCACACCATGATCGAGGGAACGGATCCGCACCGGCTGCTGGCCCACCACGGCCCTCGCTGACCTTGAGCCACCGCCCGGGTCGGCGTCCGGGGTCCGCAGTTCGGCCCTGTCAAGTGCCCGGCGCGGACGGACCGTTCACCCGCCTTCGGCGAGCGTCAGGGCGCGCTGCGCCAGCCACAGGTCGTAACGCGCGCTGGGAGAGCGGAGCAGCGACCGCTCCAGGAGCGCCTCGATACGTGCGAGCCGTTTGCGGGTGGCAGTGGCCGAGATGGAGAGCATGGCCGCAGTCGGGCCGAGCCGGCCGTCATTGCTCAGATAGGTGGTCAGAGTCCGGTCGAGTTCGTCCGCGAAGGGTCGCGTGCGGATCGGGTGCAGCTGCTGGTGGGCCCATGCCACCGCGGCCGGCCGCAGCAGCAGGTCGTCGAGGGAGCGCGTGGTCCCGGCGTCCCGGTTGTCGCAGGGTATGCCGTCCGCGCGGAGGGCGAGAGCCAGCAGCGACTGGTCCGCCAGTCGGTCGAGGTTCAGGTCCAGCAGCTCCGCGATGTGCTTGAGGCGAGCGGACAAGGTGTTCCGGTGGATCTTCAGGTGTGCGGTCGCCTGGGAGGAGAAGGTCAGCCAGGACACCGCCGTGGCCATGAGTTCCCCGCTGTCGGGGTCCTGGGAGCGTTTCGCCGAGTGGGCGCGCAGAGGTGCCAGCACCTCCTTCGCCCAGGTGGCCGCGGCCGGCCCGATGGCGAGCGCCAGATCCGGCCGGCCGGCGAACCGGGCATGCCGGACGGACTGGTTGCGGGCGGCCGCGAGGGCATGGAAGGCCTGCGCATAGCCGGTGGCCGTGTCCCGCAGCGGCAGTTCCTCGCTCGCGCCCACCAGGCAGTCGTCCGTCAGCTCGGCGAAGATCTCCTCCAATGCCGGGGTGCCGGCAGATGCGATCACCAGGATGTGGTCCACATGGACCGGGCAGGGGACGACCCAGGCGTCTTCGGCCACCTCGGTACAGCGGGCCGAGAGCTGCTCGCGTACCCGGGGCGGGCACTGGACCACATAGAAGCGGATCAATGGGGGCAAGGGCAGATACAGCGCCCCGGCGACCTGATGGGCGGCCGCGAAGTGCCCGTTCATCAGCAGGTGCAGCACCGCCTCCCGGCTGCGGCCCTCGGCGCGTTCGGTCCGCCGGCGCAGCCGCTCGGCGTGCTCGGCCTGCCAGCACAGGCTCAGGGCCGACGCGGCGTCGGCGAGCAGCGTGGGCAGGTGGGCCGCTACCGGCCGATGGGCGACCGCGGCGAGGGCCGGCGCGCGGACTCCACGCGGGGCATCCAGAGGGAAGAGCAGCACCGTGTGGTTCGCACCGTCGATGGCCATGGAACGGAGGCGTCGGGACGCGATTTCCCGCAGTCCGCGGCGGATGAGCTCGGCGGCCTCCCCGTCCGGGTCCTCGGCCGGGTCCAGGGGCACCGCGGCCCCGGCGGCATCGATCAGCCCGACCCGGGTGCCGGTCCGGTCGGCCAGCCAGCGCAGGAGCGACCGGGTGCCGTCCTTGCGGGCCGCGCGCTGCATCGCCAGCACATCCTCGGCCCGCTGCGCGCGCCGGTTTGCTCCCTCGCTGCCGACATTCGCCTGCATGTACATACCGCCCCCCGATGACAAAGGGTACAGCGGTATCTGAACCGAGATCACTTCGGTTTTTCCGGCCGCGAATTCAGGACTTACCGTCCGGAATCCGCTGGGCGGTGGCGAGGGTGTGGCCGAGTGCACGGCGATCGGCCGCGAGCGCGACCTCAGCGACATGGTGCGCTTCCCGGCAGTCGCGGGGGCACTTCCAGGGTGGTGGTACCCAAGGTGCGTTGGGCGCCACCGCCGCAACCGTCGTCGGGTACGGGCAGCCGGCGACGATGCCCTTCCGCGCCTGCGGGCCTGCGGCGGCGAGCACATCGGGAGGCAGGTTGTCATCGCGAGGGTACGGGCCTCGCAGCCGCCGACCGGCAAACCACGGCAACAACCAGTCGCCACCCAAGGCTCGATTGCACAGTGAGCGGTGCTGTCCCCGCCGAGGCCAGGACGCCGGCCGGGCTCGGTGCCCGGCGCGCCCGGATCACTGTGCAAGCCTTCACCGGAATCGCCCGTTCACTGTGCACATGGAACCTTTGTAGCGCCAAGGCATTGCCCTAGATTTTTGAGCAGCGGTTGATCAGGGAGGCAGACCTTTCCAACCGGTGCTTCCGCGGGGCAAGTTGAAGCGAGTTCCTTCACGGCGGCAGGGGACAGTGAATGGGAAGCCGTCGATCAGCCATCCGCGGTCGAGACCGAGAGGGCCGCCTTTGCGCAAGCCATCGAAAAACCATGTCCGCATCGAAGCGGGCCTGGCTCTGACCATCCCGTAACAACCACATACGTGCCGGGCGGTGTCTGGTGGGGGCCGGCCGCCGCCCGGCGCATTACCGGCGCCGCCCGCTCCTCGCCGCCACCGGCTGAACAACCAAGCTCCCGCCCGCCCTTCAGGACGAGGCGCGCCGAGTCGTGCCCCGGCATAAGCACCGGAGACCACTTGGGGCGGTGTCGGAGCATTGCCCGGCCCGGTGCCCGGACGTTGCCGGGTATGCGTATGAGGGAGCGCGGGGAACCGCGCGTGGCCACCGGGCTCGCCAAAAAGGCTCGCGGCCGGGAATTCCGGTCCGCAAGGCCCGGGGGAAGGGGGAGTTCAGACCGCGGTGTCCGTGCGCCGACGGGCGCGGGCCGCGCGGATGGCGGCTGCCACCAGGCCGCCGGAGACGACGGCGAGGCCAGTCCAAAGCCAGGGGGCGTACCAACTGGACAGTGACGGCTTGGAAGAGTCGGAAGCCAGCGGCGGCGGATCTTCGGCTTCCGCGGAGACGATCAGGTTCTGAGTCACGCTGTGCCGTCCTCCGTGCGAGGGCACCGTCACCGGATAGACCCCCTCGGGAAGGTTCCGTCGCAATTGGATATGCCCCGCATACACATAGGGCCCGTTCTCCGCGTCCTCCCGGAGATCCGGATCGTCACTGGTGCCCATGCGCAGGGTCAGCGGGTGCTCGAAAGCCGGCGACTCTGCATGAAGGATTCCGGCCTCGTCGTCATGGACAGCCAGGGAGACGGCTGCCTGCGCACCGGGACGCACCCAGTGCGATCTCTCCGCTGAACCGACGGGGTTACGTGCATAGCGGGGGTAGATGTCGAAGCGACGCACGTACCTGTAATTCGGTACCTCCGCCACCGTTACCTCAGTGCTGGCGATGTCCCGTCCGTGATAGACCGCAACAACCACATACCGGCCCGGATAGTCGGTCGTGTAGTGGCCGTACTCGTTTGCGCTCTCCGTCGCTTTGTTATCGCGCGGCGCGACTTCATAGTTCGGGAAGAAAGCTGACAGGTGGTCATTGGGATTGACCGGTCGGGCTTCGATGGTGGCCTTGTCCCAGCCTGGCGGCATCCCGCTGAGATGGGCGACGGCGAGTCCACCGGCCTGTACCGGCGTGTGCCCGTGCGGACCCAGGCCGAACACCTCAAGTCGCGGCCGCGAAGGAGCGGTCGGCGAAGCGGGACTCGAAGGTGAGGGCGTCTCAGCATGAGCCGGTGCGAGGGAGAAGAGCGCCGCTTCTGTTCACGGTTGTTTCCCTCAACTCCCCATCTATAGGGCTCTATTGGGCTGCCCCAAACTGTTCTGGGGTGATGATGAGTCGAAGTGATCATGTCGTGTTCGTGCTCGGCCGCACAATCATTTTGTGAGCCACTCATCTTCTGGGCTTTGCTTGAGTCATGGACTTCCGCAGACTCAAGGTGGTCAACTCTGGGTGCCCTGGATGCCCCTGAGCTACGGGCAGCCAAAGGATTAAGACAGTGGTGATGGGCAATTCAGCCGATCTTGACGAGGGGCGCCCAAGCTGCTTCCCCAACCCCCGGCATCTCTTTCATGATCACTCCTGTTCAACGGCGACCGCACCACAGTGCGCGCCGTCCATGCCCGGCTCGATCAGCCGGAGCTCACAGCGATGGGAGAAGAGCGTGAGAATCACCAGACTGACCACGGCGACGGCTGCCATAGCCACGGCGGCAATCTTCAGCACCGGCCTCTCCTCGGCCGCCATGGCTGCCGAGCGCGACGCCCAGGACGGGCCGACTTCCGCCCTCGTCGAACCGGCCGCGCCCCTGACGGCCCAGGAAGAACTCAACTCGGCTGACGGGCAACGGTTCATGGCCGCGCTGGACGTGATCAACGCGATGCCCGACAGCGTGGCGGACCAGGGAGAGGCAGCGGTCCGGGCATACCTGGCCGAACACCTCCCCACCTATAACGGCGGGGCCGTGGCCTTCGGCTGGTGGCAGACCACCAAGTGCGTGGCCGCCATCAGCGCTGCCGTCGCCGGCGGCGCGGTTCCTGTTGCCAAGGTCCTCAAGCTCAAGAAGTTCATCAGCAAGGCGGGAGGCGTAAAGGAAGCGGCTTACCTGCTGATCCGTATTGCCAAGGGCGAGGAGAAGATCAGTGAACTGGGCGCAACCCTTGGCGGTTTGGCATCGGCGGTGCTTGGTGTTGACTCGATAAAGAAGCAGTGCCGTTGACCGGGGAGTCCCCAACGCCATGACGAGTACCAAGACACGCACAACAGCTCTGATCACGCCGGTCCCGCAGGAAGCCCAGGGCGCGGCGAAGGCTCTGGCGGCCCAGGGCCGCACGGCCCAGGCCATCCGTCGGCTGCGCAAGGAATCCGGTCTCGGTATTCATGTGGCACCCGTCGCCCTGGACTTGCTCACCCAGGGTCACGCCCTGCCTACCGATTACCGGCAGGCAGTGGACGCACTGCGTCGGTGCGATGCCGGGCTGGTCAGTGAGATGACGAACCTGCTGCATGACGGGGACCAGGACTCGGCCATCAAACTGCTCCGAGAACAGACCGACATCGACCTGGCCGGCGGATATCACCTGGTCATGGCATTGAGAGCGCGACCCGACGGGCGCTGACCCCATAAGGGAGGGCCTGGACACTTCGATCGCGGCCAAGCCCGGTCGCATTGAGATCGACGTCCCCGTGGATCCCTGCACTCCGAGCCAACTGGCCGCGCTGACTCGCTGCATGCGCGGCGGGCGGTGCTGGATTCCTCAACCGAGGGGCTGCCGGCTCGCTTAGAGGCCGCGCGGATAGGGATGCGGTCATGGTCGGTGGTTCCGGCCTTCTCCCAGTCGTGAGTCGTCCACGCCTGCCGGATCAGACTACGCACGGTGATGATCGTGTCGGCTCGAAGAATGCCACGATGACGGGGGTGCGCCGCTCGTAGCAGCGGGCGGGGAGACTGCTGCGGCAGCCACTGCTTCCTGGCGGACGGCTGCCCGCCGTGCCTGTCCTCAGTTGACCTCTCGCACCCTTGCAGCGGTCCGCTCGGCGAGCTCGCGGATGCCGTTCGCGGCGTTCTCCGAGAGCTTGCCGAGTATGGCGTCCGCGGCGGTGAGGAGGGCACGGGTCTCCTCGGGGCGGCCCGCGTCGGCCAGGGCGAGGGTGAGCCGGTAGTGCTCCTCGGCGATGAAGCGGCCGAGGTTGACCTGCTGCCAGTGGCGCAGTGAGTCGTCGCCCGGGGTGGCCAGGGCGTCGCGCACGGCGGCCAGGCTGTCCGCCGCCTGCGGCAGCTGGCCCGCCTCCCGCTCCAGGCGGGCGAGGGTGTGCCGGGCCGAGGCCCGGTCCCATGCCGTCTCCTGAAGGGCGGCGTACAGGCGCTGGGCGCGCAGCGCCTGGGGAAGGTCGCCGAGTTCCTCGAAGTCCCGGGCGAGCCCGCTCAGCGGAGCCGTGGCCAGGGTGCGGGGCGCCTCGGGGCGGCGGAGTCTGCTCTGGTCCATGAAGATGTTGTCGAGTTCGCGGATCAGCGTCACCCGCGCGAGGTCCGTCATCCCCTGGGCCCGCGCCAGGTCGGTCCATGTGGAGACCGGCTCGTCCGACGGCTCCGTCCCGAACATCGACTCGTCGAGCGCCCGCGCCCACTGTTGCAACTCGTCCGCGCTTGCACCCGGTTCCGGCATACCGCCCAGGCCGCACGCTGTGTCGAAGTCCGTCTCCCGGACCTCAAGCAGCAGCGGCAGATCTCCGGTGTCCCCGCGCAGCCCCACCAGCACGGCCGCGAGCCGCAGTTCGTCCGTCATCGATGACCGCGTCTCATGCCGCAGCAGATGCCGCAGCAGCTCCAGATCGCCCTCGGCGCGGTCGAACTGCGCGGCCCGCAGGGTGATCCGGCGCCGGACCGGGTCCTCGGCGACTTCACACCATGCCGTGCGGTCGCCCTCCCGCAGGCAGGCGAGATCGGCGCGGCCCGCCGCGAGCACTGGCTCCCACAGCGGGGGACCGGCCGGGCCTATCCGGTCGTACGCGCACCCCTCATCCGCGTTGAGCAGTACGAAGTCCGGCTCGGTGCGCAGCAGCGCGGCACGCAGCCTGCCCAGCAGCTCGACCGGGGAGCGTTTCGGGAAGCCCAGCGCCGCACGGAGCTCGGCCCGCTCCTCGTCGATTCCGTAGTACTCACGGATCTCATCCTCGGTCTCCGCGACGCACGCCAGGATCTTCTCCTCACCGTCGTCTGGCGACAGATGTGTGTAGCCGCGCCAGCCGGGCAGGCCGATCACGAGCTCCAGGGTCTCATCGACACTGGAGCCGATGATCCCCGCGGCGCCCTCCGAGTCGGCGTAGAGCACCGAGCCGTCCGCGCACACGAAGTACGTACCGCCGGTATCGTCCCCGGCTACCGTCTCCAGCGGCCCGCCCGAGGCGAGGCGGACATCCTCGACATGGCCGTGGGCGGCGCGGTCCAGGTCGAAGTCGAAGGGGAAGGCGGCCAGTTCGGCCAGGCGGCGGTCCTGCCGCAGCAGCCATAGCGCGTGATCGGTCATGTCACAGAAAGTAACACCGCCCACTGACAACGGACTCGTGGCCTCTGCAGGAGGCCGTGCGGATAGGGGTCGGTCATGGTCGGCGGTTCGGGCGTTCGCCCCAGCGGTGGGTCGTCCATGCCTGCCGGATCAGACTGCGCACGGTGATGATGGTGTCGGCGAGGTCGAGGAAGGCGTCGATGACGGTGGTACGCCGCTCGTAGCAGCGAGCGAGGCGGTAGGAGGCGTTCTGCCAGGCGTGGGTGCGTTCGCATGCCAACGCCGACTGGCCTGGATGGGTGCTTTCTCCCCTTTGTATGCATACATCCGTGCAGGCCCCGTTCGCTGAGTAGCGTGCGGGTCTTGTCCGAGTCGTAGCCGGCGTCCAGGTGCACGGTGATGTCGTCGGGTAGCGGCCCCAGGTCGTCCAGGCGGTCCAGGGTCGGGGCGAGTAACGGGGAGTCGTGGCGGTTGGCACCAGCCAAGACACGACCCAGTGGAATGCCGTACCCGTCCGTCATACCCGAGCGTTTCAGGCCCTGTTTGCCACGGTCGACCGGTGAGCGACCGGCCACCTCGCCGCCCCCGGGAGCCTTGGTGATGGAGCCATCCACGGCAATCTCGTCGAGGACGAGGCCGACGATCCGGTCGTAGGAGTCCGGCGCGATCTGCTTGAGCTGGGCGAAGACGCCGAGTCGTATCCACTCGTCGCGGCGGCTGCGGAGCGTGGTGGCCGAGCAGGTCGTGTCGGCGATCGCCTCGTAAGAACAGCCGAAGCGCAGTAGCTGCAGGAGCTTGCCGAAGATGATCCGGTCGTTGATGCGTCGGCGGTGGCAGCCGAGTGGATGGTCCGGGTGGAACTCGGGCCGCTCGGAAAGCAGCGCCACGAATTGATCCCAGAGCGGTTCCGTGAGCCATGACGGCAGCGCGGGCACAGGTCTCCCTCGTGATCACAGAGCGTCGCAACTCCATGATCACCGGGACTTGTGCCTGTTCTGTTGCCGGGCCCCCAACCACACCTATCCGCGCGACCTCTTACTCACCAGGCGGCCGGTTGTACCGGTCCATGGCGGCTTTGGACGTCGAGGCGTCCTTGAAGACCAGCTCCCAGGGGCCGGTGTTGACGTCGAAGTCTTTGCCGAACCCGACCCATTTGCCCGTCATCTTCCGCCCCGTGGGCTCGATGAGGAGCTGGATCGCTCCGTGGTAGACGGCTCCCGAATAGTAGCCATCCGGAGCCGTCTCCTCGCGCCAGGTACCGGTGACGACGTTCCCCTCCCGGGTCAGGTCAAGGGTGAGTGGGGAGTTGGGGTTGGTGGAGCCTTCCGGGAGTGAGCGGGCGGTCAGTTTATTGCCGTGCTGGAGTACCACGACATAGTGCTCGCCGGTGAAGTCGGCTCCCCGGCCGGATGAGTGATACTCGTATCGGGACAGCCAGATGCCCGACAGGGTGCCGTGATCACTGTGCTGGGTCATGGGGACAGCACCTCCTTGGGCTGTTACGGCGCGCTCCGCAGCCGCCTCGCCAATCCGCGAGATATTGCCTGTTCGCCTGTGCGGCACTGGTGCTCCGAACCCTAGAGCCTCGACCGGGAGCCCCGTCACTCGCTCCAGGGCCCTTGCGTATACGGGCCGGGGATTGAGGACCTGGCCGGACTCCCAGCGCTGGACATTGCGCTTTGCGCAGTCGTTGGGCTCGCCCGCTTCCTTCCCTGCCATGCGTATGGCTAGGGCCAGGTCGTCCTGGGACATGCGCAAGCTCATCCTGACTGCACGCAGAACCGTGTTCGGTTTGGCCACACTCTCGAAGGTACGGCGCCGGACGACAGTTGGTCAGGGGTTTTGACCAATGAGTGTCGCCGGAATGACGTCTTGACGGTCGCCGCGCCATCTTCCAGTCCGCCGATACATCTATGGCGCTGATGGAGGCACTGCCGAAGGGACAAGTCCGCATGAGTATCCGTTCCATGATCCGGGCGAGCGCCGACCCCGTTGACGGGGCGCGGAAGGCTCCGGAGTGGATCAAGGACGCAAGGGAGCGACGCCATCTTGTGCTGATCGCCGGACAGCACTCGGACATCGTCCAAATGGACTTCGCGCTGGCCCGTATCGTCCTGGAACGGCTCCGCGACAGCGGATGCCCCGTCGGGCCATGCCTTATCAACCGTGCTGCCCGGGCCAGTTGGTGGCTCCTGCCGCTTGGTACGGGATATCAGCTCTCCGGGACGAAGGGCGTCCAACTCCTGGACGCCGGACACAAGTTGACGGCTCCGCTGCCAGGTGCCTATGACCCCGACCGCCTCTGGAGCTCCCCGCCCGGCGGGGCCCGGCGTCCGGTCCGCCCAGAAGAACTCCGCTTCGCGCTCGCCGCCGCGCAGCGGGCGTGCCGTACGGACCCGTACACCACCCCCGAGTGCCGGCTCGGGCAGCACGGCCGCTGTCCGGGCAACACGGATATCCGGCGTATCGGGGCGCCCGAGCATGAGCCCCCGGTGCAGCGCCTGCGTTGCGACTGCGACTGTGGGCATCCGAGTTGAGAACGGGGCCGTGCCAAGCGCCAGGACGGACCGCCCGGCCCCGTACCCGGACGTTGCCGGGTATGCGCATGAGGGGGCGCGGGGAACCGCGTGGCCACCCGACGATGGGGTGAGGGTACGGTCCCGCAGCACTGGAGGCGAGCCCCCCGCTCAGCGGGTGAGGCCCGTCCGCGGCCGTCCGCTGCAAGATCTCTCACCCCGTGACGTACGCGGCCCGATCGGGCATACTCCAAGCGCCACAGCCGCAGGTCACGGCAGTCCGCGACCCGGCACGGGACCATCGGACTGGGCAGATATCCGAGGACGGGCACCGACACCCCGGGCGGCCGTCTTCGCAGTGTCCCAACAGGGAGGAGACGGCCGACATGACCGAGCATGGTCCGCAGGCGGTGGAGCGTCAGCTGCCCACCGAGGAGGCCCGCGATCTGATCACGCTGGTGCGGGAGATGGCCGCGCGGGAAATCCGGCCGAAGGCCGCCGAGGAGGAGGACGCCGGGCACTTCCCCCGGGAGCTCTTCCGTCTGCTGTCGTCCTCGGGGCTGCTGGGGCTTCCGTACGGCGAGGAGTTCGGCGGCGGCGACCAGCCGTACGAGGTCTACCTCCAGGTGCTGGAGGAGCTGGCCGCCGCCCGGCTGACCGTGGGGCTGGGAGTGAGCGTGCACACCCTCGCCTGTCATGCCCTCGCCGGGTACGGGACCAAGGAGCAGCAGGCCGAGCACCTGCCCGCGATGCTCGGTGGCGGGCTGCTCGGGGCGTACTGCCTGTCCGAGCCCTCGGCCGGTTCCGACGCGGCCTCGCTGCGTACCCGGGCGACCCGGGACGGCGGGGAATGGGTCATCGAGGGCACCAAGGCCTGGATCACCCATGGCGGGATCGCCGACTTCTACACCGTGCTGGCGCGCACCGGCGGGGAGGGCCCGCGCGGGATCACCGCCTTCCTGGTGCCGGGTGACGCCCCCGGGCTGACCGCGGCCCCGCCGGAGCGGAAGATGGGCATGAAGGGCTCGCCCACCGCCCAGCTGCACTTCGACGGTGTACGGGTGCCGGACGCGCGGCGTATCGGCGAGGAGGGGCAGGGCTTCGCCATCGCGCTCTCCGCGCTGGACTCCGGGCGGCTGGGGATCGCCGCCTGCGCGGTCGGGCTGGCCCAGGCGGCGCTGGACACGGCGCTGGCCTTTGTGGAGGAACGGCGCCAGTTCGGCCGTCCGCTGGCCGACTTCCAGGGGCTGCGCTTTATGCTCGCCGATATGGCCACCCAGATCGAGGCGGGCCGGGCCCTGTACCTGGCCGCGGCCCGGCTCCGGGACCAGGGGCTGGCCTTCGCCCGGCAGGCCGCCATGGCCAAGCTGTTCTGCACCGACGCGGTGATGCGGGTGACCACGGACGCGGTGCAGCTGATGGGCGGCTATGGCTACACCGCGGACTTCCCGGCGGAGCGGTATATGCGGGAGGCCAAGATGCTGCAGATCGTTGAGGGAACGAATCAGATTCAGCGGATGGTGATCGCGCGGCATCTGGCGGGACCGGAGTCCCGCTGAGGGGGCGCCCCTTCCGGGGCGCGGGGAACTGCGCGACCAGCCACGCACGGCCTGCGGCCGGGACTCGGCGGTCGTGGGCAATATCCGCGCTCCGTCGGGGGCGCCCCGGCAATGGAACCGGCGTCTGCCGAAGACCGTTGCCGTTCGGCCGCGCGTTGCGTGTGGCCGTTCGCGCCCACGCGGCGGAGCCGCATATGTTGCCGCCCCGCGCCCCTGACGGGGCGCGCCCGGCGATGAACCCGGCGTCTGCCGGGGGGCGTTGGCGTTCGGCTGCCGGCAGTGGGTGGCTGGTCGCGCAGTTCCCCGCGCCCCTGATGGGGCGCCGTTCTAATGGATGGCCAGTTCGGCCAGTTCGGGGATGCGGTCAACCGCCTCGCCCGGCGCCGGGAGGGCGGAGGTGTCCTTGAGGCCGGTGGCCGTGCCCAGGGCGATGACCAGGCCGCCGTGGTCGTGGGCCCAGTGGCGCGCGGCGCGTACCGCCACCGCGGAGGAGGCCTCCAGGAACAGGCCCTGGCCGGCGAGGACTTGGCGTTCCGCCAGGTACTCCTCGGCGGGGAGGGCCAGTGCCGCGCCGTCCGACTGCCAGAGCGCGTTGAGGGCCTGCCAGGCAGGTGTGCGCTCGCCCAGGGAGAAGGCGGGGGAGAGGCGGTGGTGGATCCGGGTGCGTTCCTGACGCGCCCGGTCGCGCTGGGCGAGCGCGGCGGCCAGCGGAGCCGCCGTGTCCGGTTCGGCGGTGACCAGGCGGGGCGTCCGCGCCAGCAGACCCGCGGAGCGCAACTCCGCAAAGCCGCGGGCGATTCCGGACAGCAGGTCGCCCCGGCTGGTGGGCACCACCACGGCGGAGACCGACTCCCCGAAGTCCCGGGCAAGTTCATAGGCGACGGACTTATAGCCCTCATTGGCATAGGAGTTGCTGCCCGGCGAGGGATCGGTGTAGCAGGTCAGCGGATACCAGCCGAACCGTTCCACCGACTCCCGCAGCGCCGCCTGCCGGGTGTCGTGGTCGCCGCACACCACCCGTACCCCGCCCAGAGCGTCGATCTGGGCCCGCAGCGGCCCCGGGACCGCCGGCGTGGTGAAGACCACGCAGCGCAGTCCGGCCCGCCCGGCGTAAGCGGCCGCCGCGGCGGCCGCGTTGCCGGAAGAGGAGACCGCCACCGTGTCCGCTCCCGAGGCCACCGCCGCCGCCACGCCCACCGCCATGGCGCGGTCCTTGTGCGAGCCGGTGGGGTTGGCGCCCTCGTACTTCACCACCACTTCGCCGCCCCGGGGCGAATCCTCAAGCGGGATACGGATGTTGGGGGTGGCGCCCTCGCCCAGGGTGACCGGCGGGCCCGGCACCGGCAGGGCGGTGGGCCAGCCCCAGGGCCCGCCCGGGAAGGAGTCCAGTGACAGGCCGGACAGATCCGCCGCCGGCGGCACCGGATTGACGCCCACGCCCTCCGCCCGGCAGACCGCACAGCCGGCGAAGTCCCGGACCTCGGCGTCACAGCGCGGGCAGTGCAGTGGTGGCAGGGCTGGTGGCATGTCAACTCCTCGGAGCAGCGCGGTGGATGCCCCGAATGTAACAGGCCGGACAGGGAAGGGCCCCCTACTCAAGGGGGCCCGGCGGTTTCAGGAGGGGCGGCGCATGGCCGGGACCCGCAGCGGGCGCGAGCCCGGTCCGCCGAGGTGGGAGAACGGCTGGGTCCGCCAGTCGAGCCCCTCGGGCAGGGTGAGCAGCAGGGCGGTGTCCAACTCCTGGGCCCCGAAGGGCTCATCGACCGGCTTGGCCTCGTCCGCCGAGCACCCGGAACCCGGGCAGACGGTCAGTCCGAAGGGATCCCAGGACGAGGGGCACAGGGCATGCTCCGGGAGTACGTCCTCGTCCGCCAGGAGGGCGATCGGGCGGGCACAGTCCGGGCAGGTGACCCGGAACATGGCGGTGAGATCGGCCGGTTCGTCCGCCCCGTACGGACTGTCACCGTCGTGATCGGGGCGTTCCAGGCTGGGCTGCATAAGTCTTCCCCCTTGGATGGACCTGGCCAGGCGTGCGTCTCGGCTCCGGCCACAGCAAGCACTTCCCTCGCGCGTGGCCGGGTAATCGCCCGGCCCGGGGGGACGCGGGGGCACAGGTGTGGCGTTCGTCACGCGACCAGTGCGCCTGTGGTGGCGCCGACTGTGCCGGGCACGCGCCGACGCAGTAGGTTGACCCCTCGTGGAGGAGTTGGACAGAGAGATCGTGGAACTGCTCGTCAAGGACGGGCGGATGAGCTACACCGACCTGGGGAAGGCCACCGGCCTGTCCACCTCGGCGGTGCACCAGCGGGTGCGCCGTCTCGAACAGCGCGGGGTCATCCGGGGCTATGCGGCCGTGGTGGACCCGGAGGCGGTGGGCCTGCCGCTGACCGCGTTCATCTCGGTGAAGCCCTTCGACCCCAGCGCCCCCGATGACATCGCCGACCGGCTGGCCGAGATCCCGGAGATCGAGGCCTGCCACAGCGTGGCGGGCGACGAGAACTACATCCTCAAGGTGCGGGTGGCCACTCCGCTGGAGCTGGAGCATCTGCTGGCCCGGATCCGGTCGCTGGCCGGAGTCTCCACCCGGACCACCATTGTGCTGTCCACCCCCTATGAGGCACGGCCGCCCCGGGTGGGCTGAACCCCCTCGCGCCGCCCGGGGGCCGGCATTGGCAGACTTGTGCCCATGAGCGAGCCCCAGGACGACCAGCCCCGCACCGTACTGCTGCGCAATGGCGAGGTGCACAGCCCCGCGGACCCCTTCGCCACCGCCATGGTGGTCGAGCGCGGCGGCATCGCCTGGGTGGGCTCCGAAGGCGCTGCGGACTCCTTCGCGGACGGGGTGGACGAGGTCATCGACCTGGAAGGCGCCCTGGTCACCCCGGCGTTCACCGACGCCCATGTGCACACCACCGCCACCGGACTGGCGCTCACCGGCCTGGACCTCACCGGCTCCCGCGACCTCGCCGAGGCGCTGGGCCGGGTCCGGGAGTACGCCCGCTCACGCCCCGGCGACCGGGTGCTGATCGGCCATGGCTGGGATGCCAGTGCCTGGCCCGGGCAGCGGCCGCCGTCCCGCGCCGAGCTGGACGAGGCGGCCGGCGGACGTCCGCTCTATCTCACCCGGGCCGATGTCCACTCGGCGGTGGTCAGCACCGCCCTGCTGGAGCTGGTGCCGGGCCTGACCGGCCTGCCCGGGTACGCGGCGGACGCGCCGCTGACCGGCGACGCCCACCACGCGGTGCGCGCCAGGGCGTACGACGGCCTGGGTCCCGCCCAGCGCGCCGAGGCCCAGCGCGCCGCCCTGGACCGCGCGGCGGCGCTGGGCATCGGCTCGGTCCATGAGTGCGCCGGGCCGCGGATCTCCGGCGAAGAGGACCTCACCGGCCTGCTGCGGCTGGCCGCCGAGCGCCCCGGCCCCCGGGTCGTCGGCTACTGGGCCGAGGCCATCACCTCCCCCGAGGAGGCCGCCAAGGTCCGCGAACTCGGTGCCATCGGCGCGGCCGGAGACCTCTTTGTGGACGGCTCGCTGGGCTCGCACACCGCCTGTCTGCACCAGCCCTATGCCGACGCCCCCGACAGCACCGGCACCGCGCATCTGGACGCGGCCACCGTGGCCGCCCATGTCACCGCCTGCACCGAGGCCGGCATCCAGGCCGGTTTCCACGCCATCGGCGACGCGGCCGTCAGCACCGTGATCGAGGGCGTACGGGCGGCGGCGGAGAAGCTGGGCCTGGCCCGGGTGCGCGCGGCCCGGCACCGGGTGGAGCACGCCGAGCTGCTCACCGGTGAACACATCGCCGCCTTCGCCGAGTTGGCGCTGACCGCCTCGGTGCAGCCCGCCTTCGACGCCGCCTGGGGCGGCGAGGACGGCATGTACGCCCGGCGGCTGGGCGTCGAGCGGGCGCGCGCCCTCAATCCGTACGCCGCCCTGCTGCGCGCCGGGGTGCCGCTGGCGCTGGGATCCGACAGCCCGGTCACCCCGCTGGACCCCTGGGGCACCGTGCGGGCCGCCGCCTTCCACCGCACTCCCGCCCACCGCATCTCGGTGCGCGCCGCCTTCACCGCGCACACCCGGGGCGGCTGGCGGGCCATCGGCCGGGACGACGCGGGTGTGCTGGTGCCCGGCGCTCCGGCGGACTACGCGGTATGGCGGGCCGGGGACCTGGTGGTGCAGGTTCCGGACACCCGGGTCGCCAACTGGTCCACCGATCCGCGCTCGGGCACCCCGGGCCTGCCCGACCTCACTCCCGGCGCCCAACTCCCGGTCTGTGTCCGCACGGTGGTGGCCGGGCGCACCGTCCACCGGGCCGACTGAGTGACGGGCCCGGCGGGCGTACCGCCGAACGGCGTGCCCTCGGCCTGTCGCCCCGGGCCGCCCTCTGCGGACTGACCTGCTGATTTGGATCGATTGCGCAGGTCAAGCGGCTGTTGACAGGGTGCGGGCGGCGGCCGGTAGGTTCTGCCGAGTCCACCACAGGACGTCCGACCGGAGAATCTCCACGCAGTCGTCGAACGCCGCTGGGCCAGGGGGCGGAACACCGTCACTGGGAGCCAGGTCCAGCGCACGGGGGCGAGGGAGGTTTCCGCCGGGTCGGCAGGTGTGACCCGGGTGGGGCCCGGAAGTTCAGTAGACAACGGCATCAGGGCGACCGCAGCCAGCGGTTCCCGGGCCGGCCCGAAGGACCCCGGGCCCCACCCGCAGTCCTCGCTCCCACTCCCTTGACCAGGCGTTTGCCCGCCACCCCGGCAGCGCGCGACGCCCGTCCCGGGGTACCGTCGGCTCACCACACGACCTGCAGGAAAGGTCCCCGACCGTGCCCCCTGGTTCCCCCAGCGCCGCCGGAGTGTCCGGCGAACCGGCCACCGGCCAGGCCGCCGAGCCCCCGGCCTCCGCCGCGTCCGCCCCGGCCGCGGCCCGCCCCGGGCGGGCCGCGCGCTTTGCCGCGCTCGCCCGCCGGGAGGCGCGGCGCACCGTGGCCGCCCTGGCCGGCGGAGTGGTGCTGGTCTTCGCCTTCCCGCCCTACGACCTCTGGCCGCTGTCGCTGGTCTCGGTGGCGTTGCTGTCGCTGCTCACCCATGGCCGCACCGCCCGCCAGGGCGCCTGGACCGGCTTCGCCTTCGCGCTGCCCTTCTTCTGTCTGCTGCTGCGCTGGCTCGATGTGGTCGGCTATGACGCGGTGGCCGGCCTGTCGGTGGTGGAGGCGCTCTATGTGGCCGCGATGGGCGCCGGGCTGGCGGTGACCTCGCGGCTGCGCTGTTGGCCGCTGTGGGCGGCCGCGCTGTGGGTGGCCCAGGAACTGGTCCGCGACCGCTGGCCGCTGGGGGGCTTCCCCTGGGGCCGGCTGGCCTTCGCCAACACCGGCTCGCCGTTCACCCCGCTCGCCGCGCTCGGCGGGGCGCCGCTGGTCAGCTTTGCGGTGGCGCTGTCCGGGACGCTGCTGGCCTGCGCGGTACTGGGTGCGGTACGGGCGGGTGCCGGCCGGGGCATACGCGCGCTGCTGCCGGCGGCCGGGGCGGTGGCTCTGGCGGTGGCGCTGGTCTTCGCCGGGTACGCGGTGCCGGTTCCGGTCAAGGGCGATGACTCGGTGAATATCGCCGTGGTGCAGGGCAATGTGCAAAAACCCGGTATGGATTTCCTCGGCCGCCCGATGATGATCCTCAACAACCATGTCAACGCCACCCTGCAACTGGCCAAGGACGTCAAGGCGGGCCGGGCCCCCAGGCCGGATCTGGTCATCTGGCCGGAGAACGCCTCCGACCTGGACCCGTTCAAGTTCCCGGAGGTGTACGACCGCATCACCGAGGCGGTCCAGGCGATCGGGGTGCCGGTGCTGGTGGGTGCGCTGATCGACCATCCCAGCAAGCCGGGTTATGTCTTCAACGAGGGCATCGTCTGGGACCCCGGAACCGGCCCCGGTGCCTCCTACACCAAGCAGCATCCGGTGCCGTTCGGGGAATATGTGCCATTCCGCGAGGAGTTGAGCAAGGTCATCTCCCGCTTCAAGCGCGTACCCCGCAACTTCTATCCCGGGGACCACAACGGTGTGATGAAGGTCGGGCCGGCCGAACTGGGCGATGTCATCTGCTTCGAGGTGGCCTATGACGGGATAGTGCGTCAGACGGTCAACGCCGGGGCCCGGATGCTGGTCGTCCAGACCAATAACGCCACCTTCGGCCGCAGCGGCCAGCCGGAGCAGCAACTGGCCATGTCCCGGCTGCGGGCGGTGGAGCACGGCCGGTCCGTGGTCACCGCGGCCACCAGCGGCATCAGCGCGGTGGTCGGTCCGGACGGCCAAGTCCGCGAGCAGGCACCGCTGTTCACCCGTCAGGTGATCAATGCGAGCATCCCGCTGCGGGACGGCACCACGGTGGCCGACCGGCTCGGTGAAGCTCCCGAATGGACGCTCGCTATGGTGGGCCTCCTGTCCTGTGCGGCCGCGGTGTGGGCCGGCCGCCGGGGACGTACGGAAAAAGAAGGGGCTTAAGTGAACGACGGTGGGCAGCGGAGATTCGGTCCGCTCGGCACGACCTTGGTGATCATTCCGACCTATAACGAGGCGGAGAACATCGGGCCCATCGTCGCCCGGGTACGCGCGGCCGTGCCCGAGGCGCACATCCTGATCGCCGACGACAACAGCCCCGACGGCACCGGCAAGCTGGCCGATGAACTGGCGGACGGCGACGAGCAGATCAAGGTGCTGCACCGCAAGGGCAAGGAGGGCCTGGGCGCGGCCTATCTGGCCGGCTTCCGCTGGGGCCTGGACCACGGCTACGGCGTGCTGGTGGAGATGGACGCCGACGGCTCCCACCAGCCCGAGGAACTGCCCCGGCTGCTCACCGCGCTGAAGAACGCCGACCTGGTGCTGGGTTCCCGCTGGGTGCCCGGCGGCCGGGTGGTGAACTGGCCCAAGCACCGCGAGATCCTCTCCCGCGGCGGCTCCACCTACTCCCGGCTGATGCTGGACCTGCCGCTGCGCGACATCACCGGCGGGTACCGGGCGTTCCGCCGGGAGACCCTGGAGGGCCTGGGCATGGACGAGGTGGCCTCCCAGGGCTACTGCTTCCAGGTCGATCTGGCCTGGCGGGCGCTGAAGGCCGGTTTTCATGTGGTGGAGGTCCCCATCACCTTTGTGGAGCGGGCGGTGGGCGACAGCAAGATGAGCCGCGACATCGTGGCCGAGGCGCTGTGGCGGGTCACCACCTGGGGCATGGGCACCCGCGCCGCGAAGGTGGGCAAGGCCCTGGGGCTGGGCTAGGGGCGCCCCTCAAGGGGCGCGGCGAACTGCGGATCGGCCACCGGCGGCCCGCACGCAAAACGCAACCCTCAGGCGTGCGGGCTGTCCTCTCAGGCGACTCCGCCGCGTGGGCGCGACTGGCCACCGCCGACCCGCAGCCACCCAGGCACACTTGAGACATGACCTTCGGAATGCAGCAGCAGAGTGCGCCAACCCGACCCCCCGGCCGCAGCCGGATACGCAGGATCCTCCCGCCGGCCGTGGCCGCCTGGGTCCTGCTGGAGCTCTGGCTGCTGATCCTGGTGGCCGACGCGGCCGGCGGCCTCACCGTGTTCCTGCTGCTGGCCGGCGGCCTGGTGCTGGGCGCGCTGGTGATCAAGCGGGCGGGCCGCCGGGCCTGGGAGCGGCTGACCGCCTCGTTGCAGAGCGGCGCCGCCCCCGAGAGCGGTGGCAACGCCGTGATCATGCTGGGCGGCCTGCTGCTGATGGTGCCGGGCCTGCTCTCCGACGTGGCCGGGCTGTTGTGCCTGTTCCCGCCGACCGGCGCCCTGGTGCGCCGGGCCGGAGCGCGTTGGCTGAACCGGCCGGGCCCGCTCGGCGAAGCCTTCCAGCAGGCTCAGCAGGCTCAGCAGGCACGGACGGGCAATGGTGAGGGAGTGGTGATCCAGGGCGAGGTCATCCGGGACGACCAGCCGCCCGCCACCCCCCGCCAGGATCCGCAACTCCCGCACTGAGCAAGGGCGATGAGCATGCGCAAGGGCCCGGGCCCTCACCCAGCGAGGTGAGGGCCCGGGCCCTTGACCGTAGTGCTCGCGGCGGCCGTCAGGCCGACTTGCGGGTGTCCCGCGGATGCACGGCGATGTTCATGGCACCGGAGCGCAGGACCGCCAGCCGCTCGGCCAGCACTTCCTCCAGCTCCTCGCGGGTGCGCCGCTCCATGAGCATGTCCCAGTGCGTACGCGCGGGCTTGCCCTTCTTCTCCTCCGGACCGTCGCCGTCCACCAGGAGTGCCACGGCACCACAGGCCTTGCACTCCCACTCCGGCGGAATCTCCGCCTCCACCGAGAACGGCATCTCAAACCGATGGCCGTTCGGGCATGCGTACTCCACCGCCTGGCGCGGGGCCAGGTCGATGCCGCGGTCGGTCTCGTAGCTGGTCACCACAAGTCGCGTGCCGCGAAGAGCTCGCTCACTCATGAATTCGTGCCTCCCGGGCTTGTCGCCCACAGGACAGGTGTCGCTGTCGTCGTCATCCGGTCAACGTCCGGTCGGCGGTGAAGATTCCCCGTTGAGGGACATGCGTCGCCCGTCGTGCCGCCCCTTGTTGTACCCACCGTCGCCCGGTTTGTCACATCTGACAACAGATGTCACCCTGCGTTTCCATGACTTTAGCGCGCAGTAACGGTTCATCCGGTGGGTCAAAGGCGTACACTACCCGCTTGCCGTTTTCACTGCCGAACCGGGTCGCCTTCGGGCACCGGTTCCGGATGCCGCGCACCGCCGCCCGTGACCGGGTACCCGGCCCGCCGCGGCTCGAAAACCCGCAGGAAGAACTGGGACAGCGGGCCGATGGCCACCGCGTAGAAGACGGTGCCGGCGCCCACCGAGCCGCCCAGGAAAAAGCCCGAGGCCAGCACGGCCAGCTCGATGCAGGTGCGGACCAGCCGTACCGAGCGTCCGGTCCGGCGGTGCAGCCCGGTCATCAGCCCGTCGCGTGGCCCGGGGCCGAAGGCGGCGGTGATGTAGAGGCCGGTGGCCGAGCCGCACAGCACCACCGCGAAGACCAGCAGCGGCACCCGCACCCACAGCGGGCCCGGGGCCGGGGTCAGGCGCAGGGTGGCGTCCATGGCCAGGCCGATCACCACCACATTGGAGACCGTGCCAAGCCCCGGCCGCTGGCGCAGCGGGATCCACAGCAGCAGTACCAGCGCGCCCACCACGATGCACACGGTGCCGATGGACAGCCCGGAGTGCCGGGCGATGCCCTGGTGCAGCACATCCCAGGGGTCCAGGCCCAGGCCCGCCCGCAGCTGAAGGGCGGCGCTCACCCCGTACAGGCTCAGCCCCGCGTAGAGCTGGACCAGACGGCTCGGCAGCCGTGGTCCTGGCGTCCCAAGCCTCCCCGATATGGACAAGGATCCTCCCCGGAATGGTGCGACTGGACTGTTGCGTGGCAGTCTGTGGATCGGGACAGTGCTTGATCCATGGCCAATTCCAAAGGGGTGGACTGAAAAGATGAGTCAGTGGACCGCTTCCGTGGGGGCTCAGCAGCTGGGGCGGCTGCTGGACGCGCAGTACGGGCGCGGCACCCGCTCCCCGGTGACCTCCCTCAACGGCCGCCGGGTGCCCGCCTACCGCTCGCTGGCGGACCGTATCCGGCTGCTGGTTCTGGAAGGACGGGTTCCGGTGGCCGCCCGGCTGCCCGCCGAGCGGGAGCTGGCGGCCGCCCTGTCCGTCAGCCGCACCACCGTGGCCGCCGCCTATGAGGCGCTGCGCACCGAGGGCTTTCTGGAATCCCGCCGGGGCGCGGGCAGTTGGACCGCGGTGCCGGCCGGCAACCCGCTGCCCACCCGGGCGCTCGACCCGCTGCCGCCGGAGGCCAGCGGCTCGGTGATCGACCTCGGCTGCGCCGCGCTGACCGCCCCCGAGCCCTGGCTCACCCGGGCCTTCCAGGGCGCACTGGAAGAGCTGCCGCCCTATGCGCACACCCATGGCGACTATCCGGCCGGCCTGCCCGCGCTGCGCCGGGCGCTGGCCGACCGCTACACCGCCCGCGGCATCCCCACCATGCCCGAGCAGATCATGATCACCACCGGTGCCATGGGCGCGGTGGCCGCCATCTGCCGGCTGATGGCCGGGCGCGGCGAGCGGGTCGCGGTGGAGTCACCCTCGTACGCCAATGTCCTTCAGCTCATGCGCGAAGCCGGGGCGCGACTGGTGCCGGTCGCCATGGCCGACCGGCTCGCCGGCTGGGACCTGCCCGCCTGGCGCCAGGTCCTCCGGGACGCCGCTCCCCGGCTCGCCTACGTCATCGCCGACTTCCACAACCCCACCGGCGCCCTCGCCCCCGAGGAGCAGCGCCGCGCCCTGGTCGAGGCCACCCGGGCCGCCGGCACCGTGCTGGTCGCCGACGAGACCATGTCCGAGCTGCTCCTCGAACCAGATGTCGAACTGCCCCGTCCGGTCTGCGCCTTCGACCCCGCCGGCAGCACCGTGATCACCGTCGGCTCGGCCAGCAAGTCCTTCTGGGCCGGGCTGCGCCTGGGCTGGGTACGCGCCGCTCCCGAGGTGATTCGCAGCCTGGTGGCCGCCCGTGCCTACGCCGACCTCGGCACCCCGGTCCTCGAACAGCTCGCCGTCTCCTGGTTGTTGGGCACCGAAGGCTGGGACTCCGCCCTGGAGATACGGCGTGCCGAGGCCCGGGAGAGCCGGGATGCCGTGGTCGCCGCCCTCCAACGGCACCTCCCCGACTGGGAGTTCACCGTGCCCCGGGGCGGGCTCACCCTCTGGGTGCGCACCGGAGGGCTCTCCGGCTCCCGGATCGCCCAGGTCGGCGAGCGGCTGGGGGTACGCGTGCCGTCCGGTCCCCGGTTCGGCGTGGACGGCGCCTTCGAAGGCTACGTCCGGCTGCCGTTCACCGTGCGCGGGCCGGTCGCCGACCAGGCCGCCGTCCGGCTCGCCGAGGCCGCCCGGCTGGTCGCCGCCGGTGCCCCGGTCGCCGTCGAGAGCCCCCAGACCTACGTCGCCTGAGGCGTCCTGGCCGGGCCGCGGCTGGTCCGGCCAGGGCGGCAGCAGGGCCAGCACCGCCTGGCGCAGGGTTTCGCCGATGCCCTCCTCGTAGGGGTCGGGGGTGGCCGGGACCTGCACCCTCAGCACCGGCCCGGTGCCCAGCCGGGCGTAGCCCCGGCCGGGCGGCACCTGGTCCACCGGGCTGGTGGGCGGGGCGGCGCCCAGCAGTTCCACGGTGCGGGCCCGGCTCAGCACCCCCAGCACCACCCGGGCGGTGGTGTGGCCGCGTACCGTCTCGGTCAGCAGCCGCTCGGCGTCCGCCTCCTCGCCCAGGGCCACGGTGACATTGGCCGCCCGGCCGTGCCGCAGCGGCACCTGCAGCAGTTCCTGCGGGTCGGGCCGCCCCTCGCCCACGGCCAGTTCGCTGAGCGCGGCCGGCCGGTCCACCACGATCCACAGCGGGCGGCGGACGTCCTCGGGCAGTGCCCGCCCCTGCCGGCGGGCATCATTGGCGGCCATCAGCCGGCGCCGGGTCTCATGGCCGGCCCACTCCAGGGTGCTCAGCGCCCCGTCCAGGGTGGCCTCCACCGCCAGCACCCCCTTCCGCCCGGCCAGACAGGCGTACTGCCCGGTGCCGCTGCCGTCCACCACCACCACATCGCCATGCGGCAGCGCCTGGAGCACCACCGAGCGCAGCAGGCCGGTGACCCCGGAGGCGGGCCGGCCCAGGGCCAGCAGATGCGGTTCGGTGGAGCGCTGCCCGGTGCGCCAGATCACCGGCGGTACGTCCAGGGTGTACTCCCCGTCGGACACCGGCAGGGTGCGCTGGACCTCGCCCGGGTCGGTGAAGCCCAGCACGGTCTCGCCGGGGGCGGTGACAAAGCGCTGGGCCCAGATGTCGGTGGGCAGCGGCGGCAAAACGTACAGCGACAGCCGCCCGGCCTGCTGGTCCCAGTCGAACCGGTACTCCCGCCCCCGGCCGGTCTTCGCCTGCAGCAGCCGCTCGATCGAGGCGCGGGCCTCGGGCTCGCCATCGGTGAAGTACGGCGGGTAGCGCAGCCGTAGCGCGGCCAGCCGCCCGCCCTCGCCGAACAGCGGGTCCTCGAAGACGGTCCGCCAGTCGCCGCCGTGGGCGTAGAGCGGGGCGGGGTCCAGGGGCGAGGAGAAGTACGGCACCAGGGCGTCGTAGAGCGCCTGGAGCCGCCGGTCGTTCTCGTCCTGCTCCCCGGGCGGTGGGGTCCGGTCGCGGCCGCGCCAGGCGCCGGCGGCCAGCAGGGCCGCCGCCGCGATCGCCGGTCCATAGGGGACCAGGGCCACGATCAGCAGACAGGAGGCCGCCAGCAGCAGCGCCGAGCCGCGCTGGTCCCGGGGGGTGCGCTGCCAGCCGCGCCGGCCGGCCGCGGCCAGCGAGCGCAGACCACGGCCGATGGTGATCAGCGGATGCAGTACATCCCGCGCGCCGTCGGCGGCGCGGCCGGCCAGCTCGCGTGCCGGGGCGGGCCGGCCCCGGTCGGTCAGGGGGCGGTGCTGTCCCCGATGGCCCACGTCAACCTCCTGCGTCGGTGGGGATACGGGCGGTGCGGTGGAGGCGGCGGTCAGAACCGCAGACCGCCCAGCAGGCCGGCCAGGCTGGCGCCGCCCGCCTTGATGCTGGGGGCGATGGCGGTGCCCGCCAGATAGAAGCCGAAGAGGGCGCAGACCAGGGCGTGACTGGCCTTCAGCCCGTCCTTGCGGAAGAACAGGAACGCGATGACACCCAGCAGTACGACGCCGGAGATGGAGAGGATCATGGGGTTCTCCTGGTTGTAAGGGCGATCACCATGGGTTTCTTCAGCCTCACAGCAAGTGGCGGACTTGGAAAACGGAAGAAGTGGCACAAGGGTGACTAATCCTTCAAATCACCTGTTCGGCCCGCAGGGTGGCGGGGGTGGGCCGGGTCCTCGGGGGCTCATCCGGGGCCGGTCGTACGTAGGGTGGGGCGGGCAGGCGCCGATTGAAGACGCGGAGGACCGCAGACCATGTCCGAGCCCATTCCCGAGCCCGCCCACGACCCCGAGGTGCTGCAGCTGGCGGCCAAGGTCTTCGACCTGGCCCGGCACGGTGACACCGACACCCTGGCCGCCTATGTGGATGCGGGGGTGCCGGTCAACCTCACCAATGACCGCGGCGACTCACTGCTGATGCTGGCCGCCTACCACGGGCACCCGGACACCGTCGCCGCGCTGCTGGAGCGGGACGCCGACCCCGACCGGGCCAATGACCGCGGCCAGACCCCGCTGGCCGGGGCGGTGTTCAAGGCCGAGGACGAGGTGGTGCGGCTGCTGCTCCGCCATGGTGCCAGCCCCTCGGCGGGCACCCCCTCCGCCCTGGAGACGGCGGCCATGTTCGGGCGGGAGGATCTGGTGAAGCTGTTCCAGGAGGGGTGAGGCCGCTCAGGGCGGTGCGGCTGTCCCGGACGGCCGCGACCTCAGCCGGCCGCCGCCCGTACCGACTCCACGGTGTCGGCCTCGGCGGCCGGCTTGTCCTCCCGGTAGCGCAGCACCCGGGCGAACCGCAGCGCCACCCCCGCCGGGTAGCGGGCGGAGCGCTGGAGCCCGTCGAAGGCGATCTCCACCACCAGCTCCGGCCGTACCCGCACGGTGTGCCCGTCGTCCCGCACGGCCAGCTCCAGCAGCCGTTCGGTCTGCCAGGCCAGCATGGCGTCGGTGAGCCCCTTGAAGGTCTTGCCCAGCATGGCGAAGGAGCCGTCCGGCAGCCGGGCGCCCAGGTGGAGGTTGGACAGCTTCCCGGTCCGCCGGCCGTGTCCCCACTCGGCGGCCAGCACCACCAGGTCCACCGTGTGCACGGGCTTCACCTTCAGCCAGGCGGCGCCCCGGCGGCCCGCGCTGTACGGCGCGTCCAGCGCCTTGACCACCACGCCCTCGTGCCCGCGCCGCAGCACCTCAGCCGCGAACTCCCGGGCCGCTGCCCGGACTTGCGGGTCGGCAGGGTCGCCGGCCACCAGCCGCCGCACCCGCAGCGGTCCGGGCACCAGACGGTCCAGCTCGGCATGGCGCTCGGCGGTCGGCAGGGTGAGCAACTCCCGCCCGTCCAGGGCCAGTATGTCGAAGAACACCGGTGACAGCGGCAGCGCCGCACCCGCTGCCGCCACATCCAGCCGGGAGCCAACCCGTCCGGCGATGTCCTGGAAGGGATGGGGGCGCCCCTCGGCGTCCAGGGCGATCACCTCGCCGTCCAGCACCGCGGAGGAGACCGGCAACTGTGCTGCCACGGCGGCCAGTTCGGGCAGCCGGGGGGTGATCTCGTCCAGGGTGCGGGTGAAGACGCGTACCTCGGGACCGTCGCGGTGCACCTGCACCCGGATCCCGTCCAGCTTCTCCTCCACCGCGCAGGGGCCCAGCCGGTCCAGCGCCTCGTCGAGGTCCTTGGCGCTGTGCGCCAGCATCGGCAGCACCGGACGGCCCACCTGAAGCCGGAACTCCGCGAGCGCCGGTGGCCCGCCGGCCAGCAGGGCCCGTCCCACCGCGCCCAGGGAGCCGCCCAGCATCACCGCCCGCCGCACCTCCTCGGGGGCGGCCCCGGCCGCGGCGGCCAGGCCCTCGGCGGCCAGCGCGGCCAGCGCGCCCTGGCGCAGCTCGCCGCTGATCAGCCGGAGCAGGAAGTCCTGCTCCTCGGCGGTGGCCCGGCCCAGCAGCTGGTCCACCCGGCGCTTGCGCTCGGCCTGGGCGCCCTTGCCGGCCACCGCCGCGATGGCGGTGAGCGCCGCGTCCACCTCTTGGACGGTCAGCGAGGGCCCGGCGGCCGGGGGCGGCGGGTGGCGCAGGGCGCTCCAGCCGATGCCGGTGCGGCGCTGCGGCAGCCGGCCGGCGAGGTAGGCGATGACCAGGGGCGCGTCCTCGGGACCGGCCCGTCGGAAGAGCCCGGCCAGCAGACTGGTCTTCGCCGAGCGGGAGGGGGTCGCGGCGATCTCGGCGGAGGCGCGGGCGAGGTCGGCGAGCAGCATGTCTTTATGGTGCGGCGGGGTGGGGTGCGGCGCAGGGTGGGGTCGGGTTGGGTGCGTTTCCGGGTGCGGGCCGTCGCTGGCTGGTCGCGCAGTTCCCCGCGCCCCCTGACGGGCGCCCCCTGACGGGCGCCCCCTGACGGGGCGGACGCCCCTACGGGGCGCGCTCGCGGTCTCGTCCGGCTGCGTCGCTGATTCTGATCAGCAGGGCGATCATCAGCCAGTTGGCCACCAGTGAGGAGCCGCCCTTGGCCAGGAAGGGCAGCGCCTTGCCGGTCAGCGGGATCAGCCCCATCACTCCGCCGGCCACCACAAAGACCTGCAGCGCCAGCGCCGCGGCCAGGCCGACCGCCAGCAGCTTGCCGAAGGGGTCCTGAGAGCGCAGCGCCACATGGAGCCCGCGCTGCACCAGCAGCCCGTAGAGCAGCAGCACCGCCATCATTCCGGCCAGCCCCAGCTCCTCGCCCACCGTGGTGAGGATGAAGTCGCTGCGCCCGGCGAAGCCGATCAGCTCGGGGTGGCCCTGGCCCAGGCCGGTGCCGGTGACACCGCCGCTGCCGAAGCCGAACAGGGCCTGCGCGGCCTGGTCGGAGATCAGCCCGGCGGGCCGCTGGCTCGCCGGAAGGTAGATGTCGAAGGGGTGCAGCCAGGCGACGATTCGGCCCTTGACGTGCGGTTCCATCGAGCCCACCGCGGCCGCGCCGACCACCGCCATCAGCAGACCGCATACCACCCAGCTGGTGCGCTGGGTGGCCGCGTAGAGCATCACCACAAACAGGCCGAAGAAGATCAGCGAGGTGCCCAGGTCCCGTTCCAGGATCAGCACCAGCAGGCTGAGCACCCAGACCGCCAGGATCGGGCCCAGCTGGCGGCCCGGCGGCAGCCGGAAGCCCAGCATCTTGCGGCCGGTGAGCGCCAGGGCGTCCCGGTGGGTGACCAGATAGCCGGCGAAGAACACCGCGATCATGGTCTTGACGAACTCGCCGGGCTGGAAGGACAGCGGTCCGAGGAAGATCCACCGCTTGGCGCCATAGGTATCGCCGGGGAAGGCGGCGGGCGCCATCAGCAGCACCAGGGCCACCGCCATGGTCAGGTAGATATAGCGCTGCAGCCGCCGGTGGTCGCGCAACAGCACCAGCACCCCGACACAGACCGCCACCCCTATGACCGTCCACATCAGCTGGCCGGAGGCGGTGCCCGCCGAGTGGTAGCGGGCGCTGTAGGCGAAGTCCAGCCGGTAGAGCAGCACCAGCCCCAGGCCGGACAGCAGGGTGGACAGCGGCAGGATCAGCGGGTCGGCGTGCGGGGCCCAGCGGCGCACCACCAGGTGCGGCACCAGCGCCAGGCACACCATGCTGCCGGCGAACCCGGCCAGCCCGTCGGGGATGCGGTCCTCCACCGACAGGCCGGTGTAGAGATAGCCGAAGCAGCTGATCAGCACGGCGAAGCCGAGCAGTACCGCCTCACGGCGGCGGCGTCGCCGCGCGGTCTCGGCGGCGGCCGGGCGGCTGTCGCTGCCGTCGTCGCCTGCCACCTTCACGGTTTCCACGGTCACACTCGTCATGATGATCGGCCTCGGCCCGGGGGAACCGGGGATTTTCCAAGGTTTCTCCGGAGCCCGGCCAAACCTGTCACTTCCTCCGCAAGCAATATGTGCACGCCCCTAGAGTCACATATCCGGCATCAAGCGGTTCCTCATAGATCTTCCCATCTCTGTGTGTCATGCTCCGCACACTCACCGTCGTCAACGGGAAGGAGAGGGTTATATGAGCAGGCGCCAGAAGGGCCGCAGACACCGCAAGGTCAACCGCACCCCCCGGCCGGTCGGCTCGTCCCGCCCGTACGCCGTCCGCCCCCAGGCGCAGCCGCCCCAGCCGCGGGCGGTGGCGCCGGAGCTGGGGCGGCATGTCATCCGCACCTGGGACGGGCTGCGCTCCTGCGGCCCCGGGGGCGCATCCGTGGCGGATCTGAGCGCCGCCGTGGGCTATCAGCCGCGCACCATCCTCAAGCACATCAATGGCCTGGTGTCACAGGGGCTGGCGGAGCAGCGGGGGGACCGCTGGTTCGCCACCGGGGAAGGGCTGCTGGTCGGTTCCTGAACTGCGGCGGCGGGCCATGGAGTTGGCCGGTAACCGGCCGTACCTCCTTGTCCTTACCGGAAGTTGTTCATCCGCGCGAGTGAATGCCGCTCGGCTCACCCTCGTTGCCGCCGGGCGGGTTCTACTCTCGCCCGCATGTCTGACATGGATGAGATCATCGGACGCATCCGCCGTGACATGAACTCACAGCTGCGCAAGCGGGCCCGGCGTGCCTTCGGTGACGAGGGTGAGCAGGGGCACCAGCGGGAGGGCTGGGCCGCGACCGCCGGTGCCGGACCCGGTGCGGCCGGACCCCTTGACTCCGGGGAGGAGGCGCAGGGCGCCCTTCCCCGTTGAGGGTCCGGCCGGTCCGGTCGGTCAGCGTTGCCTGCCAGGTCAGCGTCGTGCCCGGCCCATGCCCAGCCCGGCCATGGCCAGGGCGAGCAGGCAGGCGATGGCGCCCACGATGACATTGCTGACCCAGGCGGCGGTGACAAAGGTGTGGCCCGCCACCACCCAGGGCGAGATGATCGTCCAGACGCCTATGGCCGCTGCGGCCCAGCTCAGCGAGTGGGTCCGCTCATAGGCGGGCCCGAAGCCGCCCACCATGCAGGCATAGGCGACACCGGTGATCAGGTTGGTGACGGTCAGGGTTGTCGCGCCGTTGAAGCCCGCTATCCAAGGGGAGGCGGCCAGATAAACGCCGCTCAGGACTGCGAGGGCCTCGACGGCCTGGGCGGCGGGAGTCGCCGTCGTCTCCTCGGAATGGGCGCGGAGCGCCATGATGTCCGGGTGCTGCTCTATCCGGGGTGACGTAGGGGCGGTCACAACGGTCACCTTCTTCCGAGTGATGTCGGACTTACCTGTATTTTAACGCTTTTGGGCAATAATTCACCCGGAAGACGGGTGAATGGTCCGATGTGATGGTGTCCCAGGGGGAACTGCGTACCGACTGTGCGCCCGGGGAAGATTTATTCGGGGCATGTCGTCCCACACCGTCATCACCGGCACCTCTGGGGGAGGAAGCAGCCGATGGAAGATCCCGAAAGGCAGCAGGAGAGCCCGGGGGAGCACCCCTCGGGCGGGCAGGTCAAGGGCAAGGGCTCCCGGGCCGCCGGGCACCCCGGCCGCCGGGCGGCGGCTCCCGAGGAGCCCGCCGCCCAGCAGGACGAGGACGAGCTGGAACCGCATATCGTCCGCGGTCTGGACTGACCGTGTACTGACCGCGAGAGCCCAAGCCGCCACCGCCGAGCGGGCAACGCTCATTGGACGTTTCCCGGGCGGAAAGATCCCTGTGGCCCTCGCCACGCGCACGCTCAGGACAACGTCCACATGCGTGTCGCCATCGTCACCGAATCCTTCCCGCCCGACATCAACGGCGTGGCCCACTGCGCCTGGCAGACCGCCCGCCATCTGGCACGGCGCGGTCACCAGCCCCTGGTCGTCACCCCGGCCCGGCGCGGCGAGCCGGCCGGACCGGCCGCGGCGGCCGGAGCGGACGCCGCCGGGCCCTGCCCGGTGGTCCGGGTGCCCTCGCTGCCGCTGCCCGGCTATCCCCAGGTACGGGTCGCCCTGCCCGGCCGCCGGCTGGCCGCGGTACTGGCCGGGCAGCGCCCCGACCTGATCCATCTGGCCAGCCCCTTTGTCCTGGGGGCCCGGGCCATGACCGCGGCCGCCCGGCTGGGGGTGCCCGCCGTCACCGTCTACCAGACCGATATCGCCTCCTACGCCCGGGTCTATCTGGGCATGGGCGACGGCCTGGCCTGGCGGCGCATCCGGGCCGTGCACGGGGCCGCCGACCGCACCCTGGCGCCGTCCACCGCCGCCCTCCGCGATCTGGCCGAACACGGGGTGCCCCGGGTCCGGCTCTGGCCGCGTGGCGTGGACCTGGAACGCTTCCAGCCGGCCCGGCGCGATGTGGAACTGCGCCGGGCGCTGGCACCCGCCGGGGAGCTGATCGTCGGTTATGTGGGCCGCCTGGCCCCGGAGAAGCGGGTGGAACTGCTGGCCGGGGTCTGCGCGCTGCCCGGGGTGCGCCTGGTGGTGGTCGGGGAGGGACCCAGCGCGGCGGCCCTGCGGGCGGTGCTGCCCGGCGCCCGTTTCCTGGGCTGCCGCACCGGGGACGAACTCGCCCGGATCTTCGCCTCGCTGGATGTCTTTGTGCACCCCGGCACCATGGAGACCTTCTGCCAGACCCTGCAGGAGGCGCAGGCCAGCGGCGTTCCGGTGGTCGCCCCGGCGGTCGGCGGCCCGCTGGATGTGGTGCGGCACGCCCGTACCGGCCTGCTGGTAAGGCCGGAGGACGCCGGGGCCCTGGCCGAGGCGGTGCAGTTGCTCAAGGCGAGCCGCAGGCAGCGCGCCGAGTACGGGCGGGCCGGGCGGCAATCGGTGCTCGGCCGGGGCTGGAGCGTCATCGGCGACCTGCTGCTGGAGCACTACCAGGAGGTACTGGACCGGCGCACCGCCCCGGGCGTGGTGGCCTGACGGGGCCCGCCGGCCGGAAAGCCGCCGGGGACCGGGCGCGTCAGAATGGCCGCATGACCGGACGCTGGGAGTTCTGGGTCGATCGCGGCGGAACCTTCACCGATGTGGTGGGCCGGCGCCCGGACGGCCGGCTGGTGACCCGCAAGCTGCTCTCCCACGACCCCGGCCGCTACCGGGACGCGGCCGTGGCCGGCATCGGGCTCGCCCTCGCCGAGGAGACCGGCCGCGATCCGGCCGGCCTGCTGCCCGCCGACCGGATCGCGGTGGTGAAGATGGGCACCACCGTGGCCACCAACGCCCTGCTGGAACGCACCGGCGAACCCACCGTCCTGGTCACCACCGAGGGCTTCCGGGACGCCCTGCGCATCGCCTACCAGAACCGCCCCCGGCTCTTCGACCGGCGGATCGTGCTGCCCGAGGCGCTCTACTCCCGGGTGATCGAGGTGCCCGAACGCCTGGATGCCCGCGGCGGGGTACTGCGGCCGCCCGACCTGGCCGCGGCGGCCGGGGCGCTGGCCGCCGCCCACCATGACGGCCTGCGCAGCGCCGCCGTCGTCCTGCTGCACGGCTACCGCAACCCCGCACATGAGAAGGCCCTCGCCGAGGTGGCCCGCCGGGCCGGGTTCGCCCAGGTCAGCTGCTCCCATGAGGTCAGCCCGCTGATGCGGCTGGTGCCCCGGGGCGACACCACCGTGGTGGACGCCTATCTGTCGCCGATCCTGCGCCGTTATGTGGCCGAGGTGGCCGGTGAACTGCGCGGTGTACGGCTGCTGTTCATGCAGTCCAATGGCGGGCTGCGGGAGGCGGCGCACTTCCGGGGGAAGGACGCGGTGCTCTCCGGCCCGGCCGGCGGTGTGGTGGGCATGGCCCGCTCCGCCGCCCAGACCGGCCACCGCCGGCTGATCGGCTTCGACATGGGCGGCACCTCCACCGATGTCTCGCACTACGCCGGGGAGTTCGAGCGGGTCTTCGGTACCGAGGTGGCCGGGGTGCGGATGCGCTCGCCCATGATGGACATCCACACCGTGGCGGCCGGCGGCGGCTCGGTGCTGCACTTCGACGGACGGCGCTACCGGGTCGGCCCCGACTCGGCCGGCGCGGACCCCGGCCCGGCCTGCTACCGGCGCGGCGGCCCGCTGACCGTCACCGACGCCAATGTGATGCTCGGCCGGATCCAACCCGCCCATTTCCCCGCGGTGTTCGGCCCCGGCGGCGACCGGCCGCTGGACGCGGAGACGGTCCGCGAGCGGTTCGCGCGGCTGGCCACAGAGACCGCCGAGGCCGCCGGGGACCATCGCTCCCCCGAGGAGGTGGCGGCCGGATTCCTGGATATCGCCGTGCTCAATATGGCCAACGCGGTCCGGAAGATCTCCGTGCAGCGCGGCCGGGACATCACCCGCTATGCGCTCACCAGCTTCGGCGGCGCGGGCGGCCAGCACGCCTGCGCGGTCGCCGACGCCCTGGGCATGGGCACCGTGATCATCCCCCCGCTGGCCGGGGTGCTCTCCGCGTACGGCATTGGAACCGCGGACGCCACCGCCATGCGCGAACAGGCCATCGAGACCCAGCTGGACGAGGCGGCCCCGGCCCGGCTGCGCGCCGAGTGCGAGCGGCTGGCCCGGAGCACCCGGGAGGAGCTGCGCGCCGACGGAGTGCCGGAGCAGACCATCACCACCACCGCCCGGGTGCAGCTGCGCTACGCCGGCACCGATGCCCCGCTCGCCGTGCCCCTGGCCGAAGTCGCCGGGATGACCGAGGAGTTCGAGCGGGTGCACCGGGCCCGCTATGGCTTCACCATGGACAAGCCGCTGGTCGCCGAGGCCGTCTCGGTGGCGGCCACCGCCCCCGCGGGCGAGCCCCGGCTGGAGACCCTGCGCCGCCCGCCGGGCCGGGGCGCGCCCCAACCGGCCGACCTGGTAAGGATGTTCACCGGGGGACGGTGGCGGGAGGTCCCGCTGCACCGGCGCGAGGAACTGTACCCCGGCGACACCCTCACCGGCCCCGCCATCGTCACCGAGGCCGAGGCGACCACCGTGGTGGACCCCGGCTGGCGGCTGACCGTGGGCGAGCGGGGACATCTGCTGCTGGCCCGTACCCGGCCGCGCCCCGGCCCCTCCGCCCTGGACACCCGGGCCGACCCGGTGCTGCTGGAGGTCTTCGGCAGCCTGTTCATGGCCATCGCCGAGCAGATGGGGGTACGGCTGGAGAACACCGCCCACTCGGTCAACATCAAGGAACGGCTGGACTTTTCCTGCGCCCTCTTCGACCGGGACGGAGAGCTGGTCGCCAACGCCCCGCATATCCCGGTGCACCTGGGGTCGATGGGCGAGGCCATCAAGGAGGTGCTGCGGCGCAACCGGGGAACCATGCGCCCCGGCGACTCCTATGCCGTCAACGACCCCTACCACGGCGGCACTCACCTGCCCGATATCACCGTGATCACCCCGGTGTTCGACGAGGCGGGCAACGAGCTGCTGTTCCTGGTGGCGGCACGCGGGCACCACGCCGAGATCGGCGGCATCACCCCCGGCTCCATGGCCGCCCTCAGCCGCACCGTGCGGGAGGAGGGCATCCTCTTCGACAACTGGCCGCTGGTACGCGGGGGAAGGCTGCGCGAAGGGGAGACCCGCCGGCTGCTGACATCCGGTCCGTACCCCTCCCGCGACCCGGAGGCCAATCTGGCCGATCTGCGGGCCCAGATCGCCGCCAATGAGAAGGGCATCCAGGAACTCCGCGGAATGATCGATGAGTTCGGCCTGGATGTGGTCCGGGCCTATATGCGGCACATCCAGGACAACGCGGAGGAGTCGGTGCGGTGCATTGTCGCCGGGCTGACGGAGGGCTCGTACCGGTATGAGACGGACAGCGGTGCGGTGATCCGGGTCGCGGTCCGGGTGGACCGCCAGGCACGGAGCGCGGTGATCGACTTCGCCGGTACCTCGCCCCAGCAGCCCGGCAATGCCAACGCGCCCAGGGCGGTGGTGACGGCGGCGGTGCTGTATGTCTTCCGCACCCTGGTCGGGGAGGACATCCCGCTCAACAGCGGCTCGCTGAAGTGCCTGGACATCCGCATCCCGGCCGGGTGCATGCTGGCGCCGGTCCATCCGGCGGCCACGGTGGCCGGGAATGTGGAGACCTCGCAGGCCGTGGTGGGGGCGCTGTACGCGGCCCTGGGCGTACAGGCGGAGGGCTCAGGGACCATGAACAACCTCGCCTTCGGCAATGACCGGGTCCAGTACTACGAGACGGTGGCCAGCGGTTCCGGCGCGGGAGAGGGCTTCGACGGTACGGACGCGGTGCAGACCCATATGACCAACTCCCGGCTGACCGATCCCGAGGTGCTGGAGTGGCGGTACCCGGTACGGGTTGAGGAGTTCGCGGTGCGGCGGGGGAGCGGGGGCGCGGGGCGGTGGCACGGGGGGTGCGGGGTGGTGCGCAGGCTGCGGTTCCTGGAGCCGGTGACGGTCGCCTTGCTCACCGGGCACCGCCGGGTGCCGCCGTATGGCATGGCGGGCGGCGCGCCCGGGGCGTTGGGTACCAACTCGGTTGAGCGAGCGGATGGTTCGGTGGAGCCGTTGCCCGGTGTCTGCGTGGTGCGACTGTCCCCCGGTGACGCGCTGCTGATGCGCACGCCGGGTGGCGGCGGCTACGGGGCCGCGTGAGCGCGCCCCCAGGGGCGCGGGGAACTGCGCGACCAGCCACGCACGGCCCGCACCCGGCAGCGAACCCTACCCGCGCAAAACGAACCGCACCCGCGTCCCCGGCCGCGTCTGAGCCGCCGAGTCCAGGCACCGCGCGGGCACCACGCCGATGACCGGATACCCCCCGGTCGTCGGGTGATCGGCGAGAAACAGCACCGGCCGCCCGTCCGGCGGAACCTGGACCGCGCCCAACACCATGCCCTCGCTGGGCAGTTCGCCCTCCCGGACCCGTTCCAGCGCCGGCCCCTCGGTCCGCAGCCCTATCCGGTTGCCCGCCGCCGAGACCCGGAACCCGCCCGCCGCCAGCGCCCGTAGCGCCTCCGGGGCGAACCAGTCGTCCCGGGGGCCCGGCACCAGCGGCAGCACCAGCTCCCGCACCGGCCCCGGATGCGGAACCGCGTCCACCGCGACCGGCGGCGCCGGCGGCGGCGTACCCAGCGGCAGCCGGGCACCCTCGGCCAGCGGTGCCGGACCGGTTCCGGAGAGCACATCGGTGGACCGGCTGCCCAGCACCGGCGGCACCGCCACCCCGCCCGCGACGGCGAGATAACTGCGCACCCCGTACACGGCCGTACCCAGCTCGAGCACCGCCCCGGCCGGTATCCGCAGTGCCCGGCCCCAGGCGGCGGGCCGCCCGTCCACCGTCACCGGACAGGGCGCCCCGGTCACCGCGGCCACCACCGCCCGCCCGGCCCGGACCGCGCACCCGGTGAGGGTGGTCTCCAGGGTGGCGGCCTCCTCCGGATTGCCCACCAGGCGGTTGGCCAGCCGGTGCGCCCGCTGGTCCAGCGCGCCGCCCCGGGGCACCCCGAGATGGGCGTACCCGGTACGGCCCAGGTCCTGCACGGTGGTCAGCGCCCCGGCGCGCACCACGGTCAGCACGGTGCCTCCTCCGCCACCTCCGTGAACCGGACCAGCGTCCCGGGGGTGAACAGCGCGGCCGGGGTCCGCTCCGGATCCCACAGCACCGCGTCAGTGGTGCCGATCAGCTGCCATCCGCCGGGCGTCGGCCGTGGATAGACCCCGGTGTACGGCCCGGCCAGGGCGACCGAACCGGCGGGCACCCGGGTCCGCGGAGTGTCCCGGCGCGGCACCCGGTAGCGCTCCGGGAGCCCGCGCAGATAGCCGAAGCCGGGGGCGAACCCGCAGAAGGCCACCCGGAATCCGGTGCCGGTGTGGATACGGACGACCTCCCGGGGAGCAACCCCCCACAGCCGGGCGACCTCGGCGAGGTCCGGGCCGTCATAGCGGACCGGGACCACCACCGTGCGGGCCCCGCCACCATCCGGCTGCGGAATCTCCCAGCGCGGCAGCCCGGCGGCGAGCGCGGCGCGGGCGGCCGGGTCGTCCAGCCCGTCCAGCAGCACCGTACGGTCGGCGGGCACGATCTCGGCGACCGGCGGCAGCTCGTCCCGGGCGGCCCTGCGCAGCAGTTCGGCGTGCAGCGCCTCGGCCTGCTCCCCGCTGTCGCACTCGATCAGCAGCCCGCGCTCGCCCACCGGCAGCACCCGCAGGCCGGTCATGCGAAGGCCGCCAACCGCACGCCGGAGGCGGCGAGTTCGTCCCGTACCCGGCGGGCCAGCGCGGCCGCCCCGGGGGTGTCCCCGTGCAGGCACAGGGAGCGGGCGTGCATGGTGATGCGCTCACCGCCGATGGCGGTGACGCTGCGGTCATGGGCCAGCTGGAGGCAGCGCCGCACCACGGCCTCGGGGTCGGTGAGCACCGCGCCCGGCTCCCGGCGGGGCACCAGGGTGCCGCCGGCGGTGTAGGCGCGATCGGCGAACGCCTCCTGGACCACGGGCAGTCCGGCCCGCCGGGCCGCCTGATGCAGCCGGGAGCCGGGCAGCCCCAGCACCGGCAGCCCGCCGCCCGCCCGGCGTACCCCTTCAACCACCGCGGCGGCCTGCTCCTCGTCGTGCACACAGCGGTTGTAGAGGGCGCCATGCGGTTTGACATAGGTCACCCTGGCCCCGGCCGCCCGGGCGAACACCTCCAGGGCGCCTATCTGGTAGGTGACTTCATCGGCCAGCTCGTCCGGGGGCACCTCCATGGCCCGGCGGCCGAAGCCGGCCAGATCGCGGTAGGAGACCTGGGCGCCGATGCCGATGCCGCGCTCCGCGGCCAGTTCGCACACCCGCCGCATGGTGGAGGGGTCGCCGCCATGGAAGCCGCAGGCCACATTGGCGCTGGTGACGCACTCCAGCAGGGCCTCGTCATCGGTCAGCCGCCAGCGCCCGAAGCCCTCGCCGAGATCGGCGTTGAGATCGAGTACCGGCATATCCGTCATGGGTGAACCTCCCGCATGGTGTCGGTGATCAGCCGGCAGGCATCGGTGAGATAGCCGGCCAGTTCGGCCTCGGCCCTGGCGTACTCGCCCTGCTCCAGCAGCCGTTCCAGCAGCCGGTTGCGGACCAGGAAGGGCTGATGGAAGCGGCGCGGGGAGGGCATCGAGTGGAAGACCAGGCGCAGTTCGGCCAGCAGCCGGTCCATGGCGGTGTCGATGCGCGGGCTGGCGGCCAGGGCGGCCAGCGCCCGGTGGAAGCGCAGGTCGGCGGAGGCCACTTCGGACCAGTCGCCGTCGTCGGCGGCCCACTCCGCCTCGGTCACCGCCCTGGTGACCGCCTCCCGCAACCCGGGCTTGGCCTCGGCCGCGGCCCGTACTCCCGCCGACTCCAGGGCGGCCCGCATCCGGTAGATGTCGGTGACGTCGTGAAGTCCCGGCACTCTGACGAACACCCCGCGGTGCAGCCGGTGTTCCACCAGCTGGTCATGGAGCAGCAGCCGGAATGCCTCGCGCAGGGTGTTGCGGGAGACATCCAGCTCGCGGCCGAGGGCCTCCTCGGACAGCCGGGTGCCGGGCGGCAGGGCGCCGCGCTCCACCCGTGCCCGGAGCTCGGTGGCGATCCGCTGGGCGGTGGATCGGGCCATGGCGGTCAACTTCCCTCAGGGTCCGGTCTATTGAGGATTGTTGAACAACAGCTTAGCCTCCTCGCCAGTCAACTCCCAAGCCGGCCAACTTCCCGGCCGGACCGCCCCTATGACTTCCGAACCCCGCAACTTCCGAGCGTGGAGGGGGACATATGCTCGTGCTCCTTGGTGTCCTGGTGGTGGTGGCGGGCTTCGCCACCCGCCGTCACCCCCTGTTGGTGGTCGGTACGGCGGGCATCGCCACCGGACTGCTCGGCGGACTGTCACCGGGACAGGTGCTGGCCGCCTTTGGCAACGGCTTCGCCGACAGCCGGGCGGTGACCGTCTTCTCGGTCACCCTGCCGGTCATCGGCCTGCTGGAGCGGTATGGGCTCCAGGAGCAGGCCCGCCGGGTGATCACCCGCTTCGCCGGGCTCACCACCGGCCGCTTCCTCGCCCTGTATCTGCTGCTGCGCCAGCTCACCGCCGCCCTCGGCCTGGCCGGAGTGCTGGGGCACGCACAGACGGTACGGCCGCTGGCCGCGCCCATGGCGGAGGGCGCGGCCGAGCGGGTGCACGGTCCGCTGCCGGACCGGGTGCGCGAGCGGATACGTTCCTTCGCGGCCAGCGCGGACAATGTCGGCTACTTCTTCGGCGAGGACATCTTTCTGGCCGTTGGCTCGATCCTGCTGATCACCGGCTTTGCCAACGCCACTTACCACACCCATCTGGAACCGCTGCGGCTGGCGCTGTGGGCGATCCCGACCGCCGTATGCGCCCTGCTGGTGCACGGCTGGCGGCTGCTGCGCCTGGACGGGCACCTGAACCTGGACATGAACGGGCACCCGGGCGGTTCGCTGTGATCCGGGCCGAGTGGTTCTTCTGGCTGGCGGGCGGGCTGTTCCTGGTGATGGCCGGGCAGATGCTGATGGACCGCTCCAACCCCCGGCGCCTGGGCAGCGCGGCCTTCTGGAGCCTGCTGGGCCTGGGCTTCTGCTACAGCACCTGGGTCGTCCAGAAACGGGCCCCGGCCGAGCCATTGGGGCTGGCGGTGCTGGTGATGATCTGCCTGGGCGGCTTCGGACGCACCGGGCGCGGCGCGGTCCGTACCACCACACCCGCCCAACGCGCCGACTACGCCCGGCGGTTCGGCACCCGGCTGTTTCTGCCCGCGCTGGCCATCCCGGCGGTGGCCCTGGTCTGCGCGGTGGGGCTGAAAAGGGTGCGCCTGGACGGCCGGCCGCTGCTGGAGAAGGGCAGTGAGACCATCCTCGGCCTGGGACTGGGGGCGATGGTGGCGCTCGCCCTGGGCATGCTGCTGCTGCGCGAGCGGCGCCCGGCCGTCCCGCTGCACGCGGGGCGTTCGATACTGGAGTCGGCGGGCTGGGCCCTGCTGCTGCCCCAGCTGCTGGCCACGCTGGGGGCCATCTTCGCCAAGGCGGGCGTGGGGGAGCAGGTGCGCCGGATCACCACCGCGGTGCTGCCCTCGGGCTCGGTGTTCGCGGCAGTGGTGGTCTATTGCGTGGGGATGTTCCTGTTCACCGTGGTGATGGGCAATGGCTTCGCCGCCTTCCCGGTGATGACGGCCGCGGTCGGCTGGCCGGTGCTGGTCCGGCAGGCGCACGGGGACGCCCCGGCGGTACTGGCGGTGGGGATGCTGGCCGGATTCTGCGGGACCCTGGTGACGCCGATGGCCGCCAACTACAACCTGGTTCCGGCGGCCCTGCTGGAGCTCGAGGACCGCTATGGCCCCATCAAGGCCCAACTGCCCACGGCATTCATCCTGCTTGGAGCAAATATAGGAATCATGTACCTTTTTGCGGTTTGAGTCGGGCGGCCAAAGCGCCCGAGGCCCGTGCCGTTTCGTCCGTTGTCCGAGGGACCGCCTACTCTGTGCGACGTGACTTCTCCAGCCCAGACGGCCGCTTCGCCCCAGCTCAATGGCGATACGCGTCCAGCCCCGGGCCCCGCGGCCGACGAGGGCCTGGCGCGGCGGCTGCGCGCCCTCGCCTGCACCGCGCCACTGCACGACCTGGACGCCCGCAAGGCCAATCTGGCCGGTGAGTACGGGGTGTACGCGATGGCCGAGGTGGCCCTGGCCGCCATCGACCTGGTCACCCTGAACATGGACTTCGACACCGGCGCCGACCATGAGCAGATAGTCGCCAGACTGCTGCCCAGGGTCGCCGCCCAGGCGCCGCAGCGCCCGGCCGCGGAGCATGAACGGGTGGCCCGCTGGGTGCTGGAGAACCTCATCAACGTCGGCAGCGTGGACCGCGGCTTCCGCGCCGTCTACGGCACCTTCGGGGCGGACGGTGTGTATGTCCGCCGCGACTACGACTTCAAGCTGATCGAGGAGGTGCCGGGCCCCGGCGGCACGGTGTTTCTGCGCACCACCGACGAGGCGGTCAACGTCCTGGTGGGCGCGCTGGACACGGATGTCACCAGCGCCCAGATCGCCGCCGAGGTCAAGCTGGAGGTGCTGATCAGCCGGGGCCGGCTGGCCGATGCGCAGCTCGCCGCCGAGCAGGCCCGCTACCGCACCGTCCAGTACGCGGAGACCCTGCGCAAGACGCTGGACGCCACCCGGCGCAACGTCCGGGCCGTGGACTGGCTGCGCACCGTCCCCGACATGATCGCCGAGGCGCTGGAGCACGTCGCCGACCGCTACCGGCACGAGAACGCCATCCTCACCAATATCCGCAAGGCGCGGGACGAGACGGAGGAGCCGGAGCACAAGCGGCGGGCCGCCGAGCTGGTGGACATCGTCAAGGACTGCATCCGCCGGCATACCCAGTTGCAGTCCCGGCTGCTCCAGGCCGGTCCGCTGTTCCGCGCCGAACAGGACCGGCAGGCCTTCGCCGCACCCGCCGCGCGGGCCGGGCTGGACCTTTACGGGCAGCTGGTCGCCCCCGTGCTGCCGCTGCCGGTGGAACGGGCCACCAGGGTCACGGACGCCTTCTTCGCCCGGGGCACGGGGCTGCGTACACCGGTCTCGGTGCGGGTGGGGGACCTGGTGGAGATGCTGCTCACCCCGCCGGCGGAGCGGGAGCATCTGGGGGCGGAGATGCCGGAGCCGGATCTGGTGGAGACGCCGGACGACAGCCGGTTCAGCGAGGAACAGCTGGCTTCGGCGCTGGAGTTGCTGGACCTCCCGCCGGACGCGCCGAGACGGCTGTCCGGGCTGCTGGCGGACGCGCGCCGCCGGGACCCCGAACTGCCGTACCTGGTCGCGCTGTTGGCGGTGCATGCGGCCAGCCCGGCGGTGGGGACCGCCTATCGGCAGGGGGAGCAGGAGCTGTTGTTCGCGGTCGATGACGGCACGCAGTTGCATGATCCCGAGTTCGGCGGGGCCGACTTGATTGTCGGGAAGGCGCTGCTGGACGCGGCGGGTATGGCGGCGGAGCGGGGTGCGTAGCGCCCCTTAAGGGGCGCGGGGAACTGCGCGACCGGCCCCCACGGTCCGCAGCCGGGGGGCATGGGGGCGGAGCCCCCGAGAGAAACGGTGAAAGGGCGGGTCCGGGGCGAAATCCCCAGTCCGCAACCACAGGAGTGGAGCACGTGACCGACTACGAGACCGACGGCGAAGCAACCGCGCAGCCGGAGGAGCCCGGGCCCAGGGCAACGGCACCCGGCGCGGTGACCCCGGCTGACGCCGCCGACGCGGCCCGCCTGATCGCCTTCGGCCTGCAGCCCAAACTCGCCCCCGCCCGCGACGCCGAATACGCCGAACTCCTGCGCCGCCACCGCGAGGACCCCTCCTTCGCCCGGCTCGCCGACGCCATCGCCGCCGGCCTGGGCCTGGTGGTCCTGGAGGTCTCCACCCGGGCCGGTATGGCGGTGACCGCCGCCGAGGACTCCGTCTTCGCCGTCCGGATGGGCGACTACGCCCGCCGCGCCACCGTGGACTCCGGCGACCGCTTCCTGCACGGACTGGCCCACCTCGCGGTCGCCGCCCTGGCCTTCCCGCGCCCCGAGGACCTGGCCGACGACGGCTATATCGGCCGGGTCACCGTCAACGGCGTGGACGCCTTTGTCCGCCAGGCATGCCGCCGGCTTGAGGAGCGGGCCGCCGAGCAGGGCGAGAACACCGATCCCGTCACCGACGCCCCCGGCCTGGAGGCCGCCTGGCGGGTCTACGCCCGGCGCAGCGCCACCGGCGCCACCAAGGACGCCCGCCGGCTGGCCGGTTCCACCACCGGCATCATCGCCAAGGCGGTCACCTTCCTGGTGGACTCCGGCTTCCTCCAGCGCACCGGCGACGAATCCGGCGGCACCTACCGCACCACCCCGCGCTACCAGCTCCAGGTACGCGACATGGCGGGCAACGCCGCCATGACCGAGCTGCTGGAACTGGGCGTGGTGCCCGTCGCCGACGGCTCCGCCACCCTGCTGCCGCCGGACGAGGCCGACGACCTCGACCTGGTCGCCGACGCCGGCCTGCCCTTCCACTCCTGAACTCCCGCCAACCACCAGCGATCAACGAGAGTCCGCCGCCATGTACGAGCTGTCCCGGGTCCGCCTCTACTCCATCGGGCCCGCCGGTGCGCGCTACGCCGACACCGTGCTGGACCTGCGCGGGGTCGGAGCCCCGGTGCCGTCTCCCGCGCCCGCCCAGGCGGAGTTCTTCGAGGAGGAGCCGGTCGGCCCGCCGCGCCGCCCGGCGCCCGCGGGCGTGCTCTTCCTGGAGAACGGCGGCGGCAAGTCCGTCCTGCTCAAGCTGATCTTCTCGGTGATGCTGCCCGGCCACCGCAACACTCTGGGCGGCGCCAGCTCCGGTGTGCTGCGCAAGTTCCTGCTGGCCGACGACTGCGGGCATGTGGCCCTGGAGTGGCAGCATGTCCTCACCGGCGAGAGCGTGGTGGTCGGCAAGGTCAGCGAGTGGCGTGGCCGCCAAGTCTCCAATGACCCGCGGAAGTTCGCCGAGGCCTGGTACTCCTTCCGCCCGGGGCCCGGCCTGAGTCTGGACTCGCTGCCGGTTTCGGAGTCCACCGCCATGCGCGGCCCCGCCGACGGCGCCTCCGGCGCCGCGCATTCGGGCGCCTCCGGTGCCCGGGGACGCCGCCGCACCATGAAGGGCTTCCGTGACGCGCTCACCGAGGCCGGCAAGGCGTACCCGCACCTGGACGTGGTGTGGGAGGAGATCCATGAGCGCTGGAACGAACACCTCGGCGAGCTGGGCCTGGACCCCGAACTCTTCCGCTACCAGCGGGAGATGAACGCCGATGAGGGCGAGGCGGCCGGCCTGTTCGCGGTGAAGAACGACTCCGACTTCACCGATCTGCTGCTGCGCGCCGTCACCGACACCCGGGACACCGACGGCCTGGCCGACCTGGTGCACGGCTTCGCCCACAAGCTGGGCCGCCGGGCCGAACTCACCGCCGAACGCGACTTCACCGCCGGCTCGCTGGACCTGCTCTCCCGGATCGCCGAGGCCGGCGCCCGGCGTGAGCAGGCGCGGGGCGTGCACGCCGCTGCCGAGCGCCGTACTCGTCTGCTGGCCCGCCGGCTGTCGGCGCGTGGCGCCGAGGAGCGCGGCCGCGCCGCCGAGCTGGCCGAGCAGGTGGCGGCCGCCGCCCACCGGGTCACCGACGCCGACGGCGCGCGGGCCCGCTCCTCGCTGATCGCCGCCGAACTCGCCTACCGGCACGCCTCCTTGGCGCTGACCGCGGCCGAGAAGGCCGCCGCCGCCCAGCGCCGGGAGCTCAATGACGCCCGTACCCTGCACTCCGCCTGGCAGGCCGCCGAGACCGTGCTGCGTCACCGGGCCGCCGCCGACCGCTCGGCCCGGGTGGCCGCCGCCATCCATGAGGCCGAACGGGACGCCGCACCGGCCCTGGCCGCCCGTACCCGGGCCGCCGCCGACCTGGTACGGGCCCTGAACAGCGCCGCCGAGCAGGGCGAGCGGCTCGCCGATGAGCAGGAGGCCCGCTCGGCCGCCCTCCAGGAGGCCGGCGAGGCCGCCCACCGGGACGCCACCGCCGCCGCTACCGAGGCCCAGCGCGCCCGCAGCGAGGCGGGTCATCTGCGCCAGCGGCTGGCCGAGGTGGAGCAGGAGACCGCCGAGGCGGTGAAGGCCGGCTGGCTGGACGACAGCGCCCCGGATGCCGACCCGGCCAGGGCCGCCCTGGCCGCCAGCGATGCCGAGAAGCCCGCCCTGGCCGCCTATGAGGCGGCCCGGGAAGCCGCCAAGGAGGCCGCCGACCGGGCCCGGGAGGCCGCGGCCGCGGAGAGCCGGGCCGAGCTGGCGGCCGCCCGGGCCGCCGACGGGGCCGAGGCCGCGCGGGCGGCGTACGAGGCCGAGCGGCGCGCCGCCGAGTCCCTGGGCGCCGAGCCCCGGCTGGCCGAACTCCTGGGTCTGCCCCAGCCCTTGGCGGGCGGCCGGGTGCCGGGCCAGCGGTCGGCGTCCGTTCCCGGGGCGGACGGCCCCGCGGCGGACGGCGGCCCGGACCAGGGCCCGCTGACCGCCGAGGAGCTGGACCGCAGCGCCGACGCCCTGCGCGAGCTGCTGGACGAGAATGTGGCCGCCGCCGAGCGGCAGTTGTTCGACCTGCGCACCGCCGCCGCCGATGACGCCCGCATCCTGGGCGCGCTGGGCGACGGCGGGCTGCTGCCGCCCAGCCCGGATGTGCTGGCCGCGGTGGAGTACCTGGGCGAGCACGGCATCCCGGCGCTGCCCGGCTGGCGCTATCTGGCCCAGGCCGTCGATCCCGCCGACCACGCCACGGTGCTGGCCGCCCGCCCCGAGCTGGTGGACGGCGTGGTCATCACCGACCCCGACGCCCACAGCCGGGCCCGCGAAGTCCTGGGCGCCGCCTCGCTGTTGCCGCGCTCCGCGGTCGCGGTGGGCACCGCCGCCGCGCTACTGGCCCCGCCGGGGCCGCGGGACGGGGACGGGGCGGTGTTCCTGGTGCCGCCGAACCCGGCCATGCACGACGAGAGCGCCGCCGACCAGGAGCGCACCGAGCTGCGCGAGCGGGCCGCCGCCCGGGACGAGGAGATCCGCGCGGTCGCCGCCCGGCTGGCCGGGGACCGCACCCTGGCCGCCCGGCTGGCCTCCTGGCGGGCCGGCTGCCCGGCAGGCCGGATCACCGAACTGGCCGCCGAGGCCGAGCGCTCGCGTACCGCCGCCGAGGCCGCCGCCCAGGCGCTGGCCGAGGTCCGTACCGCCCGGGCCGAGGCCGAGGAACTGGCCGCCGAGACGGCCCGGGTGCGTGACGAGCGTCAGGAAACCGCCCAGCGGGCCCGCCGGGTCGCCGACGCCCTGGCGGGCCTGGCGCACCGGCTGCGCGAGCGCGCCAACTGGCAGCTGCGGCTGCGTGAACTGGCCGAGGAAGCGGCCGAGTTCGAGGAGCGGGCGGCCGCCTGTGTGGACCGGGCCCGGGCCGCGGACGAGGACCGGCGGGCCGCCCAGCGCGCCGCCGACGACGCCCACCGCACCGCCCGCGCGCTGCGCGCCGAACGCGCCGAGATCGCCGGCGCCCCGGAGGACCTGGGCGAGGGCCAGGAGGCGTCCACCGCCTCGCTGCCCGCGCTGCGCGAGGCATACCGGGCGGCGTCCCAGGTGTACGAGAAGGTCGGCGTCGGCGCCGATCTGCGCGCCGAACAGGCCCGCGCGGAGAGCGATGAGAGCGCGGCCCGCGCCGAACTGGACCGCCTCACCAACAAGGTGCGCACCCGCGCCGAGCAGCTGCTGCAGAGCCCGGACGGCGCCGACGGCCCGTCCCGGCAGGCGGCCGCGGCCCGGGCCGAGGCACTGGTACAGATGCTGGAGTCCCGCGCCTCGGCCGCCAGCGAGCAGCTGGGCCGGCTGCGCGGCGAGGCCGAGCGGCTGGCCCCGGCGGACGGCGAGGCACACACCGAGCTGCCCGCGGAGCTGGTGCCCGCCGACGCCGAGCAGGCCAAGGAGCTGCTGCGCAGCGCCACCGGCGAACTGGCCGCCCTTACCGATGCGTTGGAGGCCGCCCGTACCGCGCACGCGGACCTGCTGCGCGCCCACCGCGCCGCCGAGGACGCGGCCACCGGCTTCGATGACACCGCCGCACTGCTGCGCGATCTGCTGCGGGACCACTCCGCCTCCGCCGATGAGGAGGAGCTGCCCGAGCCGTACTCCGGCACCCTGGAGGAGGCCCGGCAGGCCGCGGCCGAGGCGCGGCGTTCGCTGCGCGGCTGCGCCGGCGAGCTGTCGGCCGCCGAGTCGGCCGTCCGCGAGGCCAGTGACGTCCTGGTGCGGCACGCCAACTCCACCCGCTATGAGCAGGTACGCACCCCCGCCCGCCAGCAGATCCGCGAACTCCCGGCGGCCGCGCTGCCGGAGCACGCCGCCGCCTGGGCGGAGGCCTTCGCGCCCCGGCTGCGGGTGCTCAGCGACGAGCTGGAGCAGCTGGAACGCAACCGGGACAGCATCGTGGACCGGCTGCGCGGCCTGGTGGAGTCCTCGCTCACCACGCTGCGTTCGGCCCAGCGGCTGTCCCGGCTGCCGGAGGGCCTGGGGGAGTGGTCGGGCCAGGAGTTCCTGCGCATCCGCTTCGAGGAACCGGACCAGTCCACCCTCACCGAACGGCTCGGGGAGGTCATCGACGAGGCCACCCGCGCGGCCGTGAAGAAGAACTCCGACCTGCGCCGGGACGGCATGTCACTGCTGCTGCGCGGGGTACGGGCGGCGCTGCAGCCGCGCGGGGTCGCGGTGGAGATCCTCAAGCCGGACGCGGTGCTGCGGGCCGAGCGGGTGCCGGTGGGGCAGATGGGAGACGTGTTCTCCGGCGGCCAGCTGCTGACCGCGGCCATCGCGCTGTACTGCACCATGGCGGCGCTGCGCAGCAACGACCGGGGCCGGGACAAGCAGCGGCATGCGGGCACGCTGTTCCTGGACAACCCCATCGGCCGGGCCAACGCCACCTATCTGCTGGAGCTCCAGCGGGCGGTGGCCGATGCGCTGGGCGTACAACTGCTGTACACCACCGGCCTGTTCGACACCACCGCGCTGGCCGAGTTCCCGCTGGTGATCCGGCTGCGCAATGACGCGGACCTGCGGGCGGGCCTGAAGTACATCAGTGTGGAGGAGCACTTGCGGCCGGGCCTGCCCCAGCGGGACGCGGGGGCGGAGACGGTGCACGGTGAGATCACGGCGACCCGGATGTTCCGCCGGCCAACGGAGGAGGCTTCGGTCGCCCGCTGAGCGGTTCGCCCCCGCGCCCCAAAGGGGCGCGGGAGCGGCGGCATCATGCGGCTCCGCCGCGTGGGCGCGACCAGCCACAACGCATCCGCGGACGAAGGACCGCCCGGGTGCGAGCCCGGCGCTCACGGGTAACGAGGCCGCCGCACCCGCGGTGCCCGCGCGGAACTGCTCGGCACCGAGATGACCCCATTACGCTGCCGCCAGACCTGCCGGGTCACCCACACATCCAGCACCGCCCAGGTCGCCGCCACCGTCAGGGCCACCGTGCACAGCACCGCCGGAAACGCCCACCAGGACGCCGCCAGCGTGAACAGCAGCGCCACCATGGCCTGAACCAGGGTCACCGCCACAATGACCACGGCCCGTACCGCCGCGGTACGCACCGGATCCGGCATTCTTGGCCGATGGACCGGCTCCTCCACCCACAGCGGCCTGCGAACCCGCCCTGGACGCGTAGTTGACTGATGCACGGCGGCTCACCTCCCCCAGCGGCTGCCTGATGTCCGGGCCATTCCCGAATCGCCTCCCAAAATAACCCGGCCGGGAAAAACGGGCCGCAGTGGGGCACAGCGGATCGGCCACCCGGAAATATCCGGCAAATTCTGAGTAAATAGCGGTAGTTGGTCTGGGCCAGGCCCGCATTTCCGGTCCGTACGGGTCTTCGAGCGTCTACCTCGCAGTAGTAGGCTCACGCAGCATTACTGTCGAACACCACCTCCCGTGCCGCCGGGAGGACGTGGGGGAGGCCATGCCCTTTCGCGGAAAGTCCATCCGCCGGAAGATCGTGGCGCTGCTGCTGGTGCCGTTGGTGTCCCTGACCGCTCTGTGGGCCTTCGCCACCGTGATCACTGGAAGGGAGGCCGCCCGGCTGTTCTCGGCCGGTGAGGTGGTGCGCAAGATCTGCAGACCCGTTGACAGCACCATCCAGGCACTGCGTGAGGAACGCCGTCAGACCCTGGTCTATCTTGCCGCTCCCCGCTCCGGGCCGGCGGCCGGCCTGCGCTCCGCACAGCGGGCGACCGACCGCACGGTGGCCCGCTTCCGCTCCGGTGTCGATGGCGACCTGCGCGAGGACATGTCCGCCGGCACCGCCGACCGGCTGCACACCGTGGAAGCGGCCATGGACGGCCTGCCCGCGCTGCGCCGCAAGATCGGCGAACGCACCGTGGACCGGTACGGCGCCTACCGCGCCTACAACGAACTCATCGACCCCTACTACGAGTTGCTGGGCAGCCTCGGCGGCGTCCAGGACGCCGACCTGGCCAAGCAGGGGCGCGCCCTGCTCGGCCTGGGCCGCGCCCATGAGGCGGTCTCCCGCGAAGACGCCCTGCTTGCCGCCGCGTTCACGGCCGGCACCATGAACGCCCGGGAACTGCGCGGCTTCGCCGACCGGGTGGCCGACCGCCGGATCCTCTACAACACCAACCTCAGCGCCCTGCCGGTGGCCGACCAGAAGCTCTACGAGGACTACTGGCGCGGCGGCAACGCCCATGCGCTGACCACCGCCGAGGAGGCGGTGATCACGGCCGGCGCCGGCCGCCCCGCCGTCCATGCCGTCGCCCAGCGGCGCTGGCAGGCCACCGTGGGCTCGGTGCTGGACGACCTGTCCCGGATGGACAGCGACGCCGCGGCCCGTTACCGGGACCGGCTGGAGCCGGTGGCCGACGCCGTGATGGTCAAGGCCGCCGTCGCCGGGCTGCTCGGACTGATCGCCCTGGCCTGCTCGCTGGTGGTCTCCTGGCGGATCGGCCGTGCCCTGGTCCAGGAACTGCACCGGCTGCGGCGGGAGGCCCATGAGGTGTCCGGGGTGCGGCTGCCCGGACTGCTGCGCAGACTGGCCGCCGGAGAACGGGTCGATGTGGAGACCGAAGCGCCCTTGCTGGACTACCCGCCCAATGAACTGGGCCAGGTCGGCCGGGCGCTCAACACCCTGCAGCGCGCCGCCGTGGAGGCGGCCGTCAAACAGGCCGGCACCCGGCGCAAGGTCTCCGAGGTGTTCGTCAACTTCGCCCACCGCAACCAGGTACTGCTCCACCGTCAGCTGGCCCTGCTGGAGGAGATGGAACGCCGTACCGAGGACTCCGCGGAACTGGCCGACCTGCAGCGGCTGGACCACCTCGCCACCCGGATGCGCCGGTATGCCGAGAGCCTGGTGATCCTCTCGGGCACCACCGGCTCCCGCAAGTGGTGCCGGCCGGTGCCGCTGATGGAGGTGGTCCGCTCGGCCGCCGCCGAGGTCGAGGACTGCGGGCGCATCGAACTGCGCCGGCTGCCGGAGCTGGCGGTGCCCGGCGCCGCCGTCCTGGACCTCACCCATCTGCTGGCCGAACTCCTGGAGAACGCCACCGTCTTCTCCCCGCCGCATACCGCGGTGCAGGTGGTCGGCAGCCGGGTGGCCAACGGCTTCACCATGGAGATCCACGACCGTGGCCCAGGACTTCCCCCCGACGCGCTCATCGAGGCCAATCTCGCCCTGGCCGAGGCCCCGGAGTTCGAACTCTCCCGCACCGACCGGCTGGGGCTGTTCGTGGTCAGCAGACTGGCCAGGAGCCATGGCATCAGGGTCTCGCTGCAGCCCTCGCCCTATGGCGGCACCACCGCCGTGGTGCTGCTGCCCTCCGCCCTGCTCACCGACATCCCGGCCGGGGCGGAGCCGGAGCCGGAGGCCGGGGCCGTGGCGAGCGGACGTCCGGCGCGGCGGGCCCCGGTCGAACTGGAGCCGCCGCTCTCCCCGTTCGAGCCAGGGCCGCGCCATCTCGCCATCCCGCACTTATCGGGGGAGCCCTTACCGGGCTTGTCCGGCCTATCCGGTCTGCCCGGCAGCCCGGGTGAGCGCTCATCGGGTGAGCACTCGCCGGGCGAGCGTTTATCCGGCCCGCGCCCGGCGGCCGAGCGGCCGCGTCCAAGGACGGGAGAGGCCACCGGACCGCCGCGTCGCCGCACCCCCGTGCTGGTCTCCGACCATGGACGCACCCTGACCGACGCACTGCCGGAGGCGGAACCCACGCCACCGGGCGGCCTGCCCCGGCGCCCCCGCCGGCCGCAGCCGCCCAGGCCACCGGAGGCCGAGCCCCCGCCGCGGGACGCCGAGGAGGTACGGGCCAGGATGACGGCCCTCCAACGAGGCTGGCGGCGCGGCCGGGAACATGGCCGCGGCACCCCGCCTTCACCCAGAACCACCGCACCAGGAACGACAACTGAGAGGGACGGTCGATGACCGCCATAAGCAACGCTTCGCCGGAGACCACCGTGGGCCAGGGGGCCGGCGCGGGCAAACTCAACTGGCTGCTGGACGATCTGGTCGAGCGGGTGGGCACCATCCGCCAGGCGCTGGTGCTCTCCGGCGACGGCCTGCCCATCGGCACCTCCAAGGACCTCACCCGCGAGGACGGCGAGCACCTGGCCGCCATCTCCTCCGGCTTCCACAGCCTGGCCAAGGGCGTGGGCCAGCGCTTCGACGCCGGACAGGTACGCCAGACCGTGGTCGAACTGGACAAGGCCTTTCTGTTTGTCACCGCCGCCGGGCAGGGCAGCGCGCTGGCCGTACTCGCCGACGCCGACTCCGACATCGGCCTGGTGGCCTATGAGATGACGCTGCTGGTGCAGCGGGTGGGCGCCCACCTGGCGAGTGAGCCGCGGGCCACATCGGGCGGCTGAGGAACGCGCCCCGGCACCGCCTGACCCGCCCCGCTCACCCGGCGGGGCGGGGCCGGGCCCGCTCAGCCGCGTACCCGTACCGGATACGCCACCTCCGCCGCACCCTCCTGCTCCACCCGCACCGTCTGATCCCGGCGGCGCGAGGTGAACCGCGTCACCACCCCGTCCTCCCCGATCAGCACCCCGCCACCGGTACGCCCGGGGGCCGGTGTCCACACCTCCAGCTCCACCGAGCCGTCCGGCGCGGCGACCGGCAGCACCGCACCGGCCCGTGCCAGCACCGGGATCCGGGACAGCGGCGCGTCCAGCAGCACCTGCCCGGGCCCCTCATGGAGGCGCCCCGTCGCGGTGTCATACCAGCAGCCGCGCGGCAGCCGCACCGCCCGCCGGTCCGTACCCTGCTCCAGCACCGGCGCCACCAGCAGCGAATCGCCCAGCAGAAAGGCATCCTCGCAGTCCCGCAGCGCGCGGTCCTCCGGCGCCCGCCACCACAGCGGACGCACATAGGGGGCACCGGTGCGCCGGGCCAGCTGGGCCAGGGTCATCCAGTAAGGCAACAGGCGCTGCCGCTCCCGCAGTGCCGTCCCCGCATGCTCCAGCACCTCGGGACCGAACTCCCAAGGCTCCCGCCGGCCCGTCGAGATCGCCGAATGGGTGCGGAACAGCGGGAGAAAGGAGCCCAGTTGAAACCAGCGCAGATACAACTCCGGTGAGGGCGAACCGGTGAACCCCCCGATATCCGGCCCGGAATAGGGAACTCCGCACAGCCCCAGGCCCAGCACCAGCGCCAGTGAGGCCCGCAGTCCCGGCCAGCCGGTGGCCACATCCCCCGACCAGGTCCCGCCATAGCGCTGCATCCCCGCCCAGCCGGAACGGGAGAAGAGAAACGGCCGCTCCGCCGGCCGCAGGACCCGCAGGCCCTCGTATGCCGCCCGGGTCATCAGCAGGCCATAGACATTGTGCGCCTCCCGGTGGTCACCGCCCCGGCCCTCCAGCACATGCCGGGCGGAACGCGGCAGCGACTGGTCACCGAAGGCCGAGAAGGACACCGGTTCATTCATGTCGTGCCAGAAACCGGAGAAGCCCTCGGCCAGCCGCTCCGCGTACAGCCCACCCCACCACTCGCGCACCAGCGGATCCGTAAAGTCCGGATACACCGACTCACCCGACCACACCTCCCCGCGCACCGGCTCGCCCCGGGGATCGCGGACAAAGGCATCCACCGCCAGCCCGCCGTCGTAGACCGCCAGCCCGGGCTCCGCCTTGATCCCCGGATCCACGATCGACACCAGACGCACCCCCGACTCGCCCAGCTCCCGGGCCAGGCCCGGCAGATCGGGAAAGTGCTCCCGGTCCACGGTGAACACCCGGTGGCCCCGGTAGTGGTCGATGTCCAGATGGACCGCGGACAGCGGAAGGCCGCGCTCCCGATAGCCGGCCACCACCCGTCGTACCTCCTCGGCACCGCCGAAGCCCCAGCGTGAGTGGTGATGGCCCAGCGCCCAGGCCGGCGGCAGCGCCGCCCCGCCGGTCAGCACCGCCCAGTTGCGCAGCACCCGGGCGGGCGTGCCCACCAGCACCCAGTAGCGCAGCGGGCCGCCCTCCATCCGGATCTCGGAACGGCCCGGCCGGTCATGCCCGGAACCAGCCCCCTCCTCGCCCTCCCACAAACTCACCCGGCCGTCAAAGGAGTTGTCGTGGAACACCAGATGCGTCCCCGCGTCGGCCACCACCAGCTGCACCGGCATGGTCAGATAGAGCGGATCGTCACCCGGCTGGAAGGAACCCCCCGGATCGGTGTTCCACAGCCGGTAGACACCATCCCGCAGCCGGGGGCCCGCCGAGCGGCCGCCCAGACCGAAGTGGCGTGCGTCCGGCGGGACTTCGGCCCGCTGCATCCAGCGCGGCCCGCCCTCCCCGGCCGCCACCTCCACCGGCTCCCACCAGCGCGGGGGCTGGTCACGCCGCAGCACCACCCCGCCCGGCGTACGCACCTCCACCGCACCATGCCGGGAGACCACCACCAGCAGCCGCTCCGAGACCACCCGCCAGCCGCCATCGGTATCCGGCTCCAGCACCACCCGGTCGTCCACCTCCGGCACCGCCCCCGCCAGCGCATAGGAGGGCTGTGGTCCGGCCCCGTCCCAGCCGCAGAACACCGCACCGCCCGCCGCCACCCGCACCAGCAGCGAGGACCGGGCGAAACGGATCACCCCGCCCCCGGGCAGCGGCCGGGCCTCCACCGCCGCACCCGGCACCCGGGCACGCTCCGCCCCCGGCCGGGGCAGACCCGCCGCGTCCAGCCGCCGGTTCCGCCAGGCCGACCGCACCGACCGCAGCACCCGCGCCGCCCCCACCATCCTGAACGAAGTCACCCACTTGACCGACCGTCCCAGGTCACGCGCATCCATAGCGCTCACCCTGCCATCGACTCCGGCCGGGCCGAGGTGCGTTCAGCATCCGTTCACCCCTGAAAAAGCCCCTAGTGGCCATCCCGAAGTGAGATGCGGCGCAGACCCTGGTGCACGACTCGATCACATGGCATCGTCCTGGTCAGCCGCGTGCACCCACCCTGATGAACGCGGTGACGCCGACCACGCGCACCCCGGGAGCAAGCAGATGACCAGCGCACCGCAGCCCGCCGAAGCACCGCAGCCCCTGTGGTACCCCTCAGCGGACCGCGTCGCCGGCGCGCAGATCACCCGCTTCCACGCCTGGGCCGCCCGGCACCATGGCGCCCCCGCGCCGGTCCCCGGCGACCCGGTGGCGAGCTACGCCGACCTGCACCGCTGGTCGGTGGAGGAGCTGGAACGCTTCTGGGCGGCGGCCACCGAATGGTGCCGGGTGCGCTTCACCACCCCGTACCAGCGCGTCCTCGCCGACCGCACCATGCCCGGCGCCACCTGGTTCCCCGGCGCCACCCTCAACTACGCCGAGCACGCCCTGCGCGCCGCCGAGGACGGCGCACGCGCCGGGGAGCCCGCGCTGCTGTATGTGGACGAGACCCATCAGCCGCGCCCCGTCTCCTGGGTCGAACTCCGCCGCCAGGTGGGCTCGCTGGCCGCCGAACTGCGCCGGCTGGGCGTGCGCCCCGGCGACCGGGTCAGCGGTTATCTGCCCAACATCCCGCAGGCCGTGATCGCCCTGCTGGCCACCGCGGCCGTCGGCGGCGTATGGACCTCCTGCGCCCCCGACTTCGGCGCCCGCAGCGTGCTGGACCGGTTCCAACAGGTCGAACCGGTGGTGCTGTTCACCGTTGACGGCTACCAGTACGGCGGCAAGCGCCATGACCGCACCGAGGTGGTCGCCGAACTGCGCGCCCAACTGCCCACGCTGCGCGCCGTGGTGCACATCCCGCTGCTGGGCACCGAGGCACCCGAGGGCACACTGGAATGGTCCGCCCTCACCTCGGCGGACACCGAGCCGGTCTTCGAGCAGGTCCCCTTCGACCATCCGCTGTGGGTGCTCTACTCCTCCGGTACCACCGGCCTGCCCAAGGCCATCGTCCAGTCCCAGGGCGGCATCCTGGCCGAGCACCTCAAACAGCTCACCCTGCACTGCGACCTGGGGCCCGGCGACCGCTTCTTCTGGTACACCTCCACCGGCTGGATGATGTGGAACTTCCTGGTCTCCGGCCTGCTGGTGGGCGCCACCGTGGTGCTCTACGACGGCAGCCCCGCCCACCCCGACACCGCGGCCCAGTGGCGGGTGGCCGAACGCACCGGCACCACCCTCTTCGGCACCTCCGCCGCCTATGTGATGGCCTGCCGCAAGGCGGACCTCCACCCCGGCCGCGACCTGGACCTGTCCCGGGTCCGCTGTGTGGCCACCACCGGATCACCGCTGCCACCGGACGGCTTCCGCTGGATCCACGACGAGGTCGCCGAGGACATGTGGATCGCCTCGGTCAGCGGCGGCACCGATGTGTGCAGCTGCTTCGCCGGAGCGGTGCCCACCCTGCCGGTGTACATCGGCGAACTCCAGGCCTCCGGCCTGGGCACCGACCTCCAGGCCTGGGACGCCCAGGGCAAACCGGTCATCGACGAGGTGGGCGAGCTGGTGGTCACCGCACCCATGCCCTCCATGCCGGTCCGCTTCTGGAACGACCCCGACGGCGGCCGCTACCGGGAGAGCTACTTCGAGATGTACCCCGGTGTCTGGCGGCACGGCGACTGGATCACGCTCACCTCGCGCGGCAGCGTCATCATCCACGGCCGCTCCGACTCCACCCTCAACCGCCAGGGCGTCCGCATGGGTTCGGCGGATATCTACGAGGCCGTCGAACGCCTCCCGGAAATCCGCGAGTCCCTGGTCATCGGCGTGGAACAGCCGGAAGGCGGCTACTGGATGCCGCTGTTCGTCCACCTCGCCCCCGGCGCCGAACTGGACGACGCCCTGCTGGAGAAGATCAAGCGGACCATCCGGGAACAGCTCTCGCCCCGGCATGTACCCGATGAGGTCATCCAAGTGGCGGCGATTCCGCACACTTTGACCGGCAAGCGCATCGAAGTCCCGGTCAAACGGCTGCTCCAGGGCACCCCCCTGGCCAAGGCGGTCAATCCCGGCTCGGTGGACAACCCGGCGCTGCTCTCCTTCTACGAGGAGCTGGGACGCCGCCGCGCCACCGCCTGACCTGCACCGTTCCCCGCCCCAAGGGCGTTGTCAGTGCCCCCGGTTACGGTGAGTGAGCACTGGATCACCGTGCGACCTGCAGGGGGAGTGGAACCATGGCACACACCGACAACGTCCGCGCCCGGACCGGCACCGGGCGGCCGCCCGAGGAGGAAGTGGCCAGCACCGTCGCGGTGTTGGCCGACGAGGCCGACTTCGCCGCCATGCGGCGCTACCGGAGCTTCACCTTCGACGACCACGCCGCCTATCTGCGGCGGATGGACGCGCTGTTGCGCTCACTGGCCGCCCGGGGCGGCCACACCAGCGTCGCCCGCTTCGACCCCACCGGCTACGCGGCCTACTGCGCACACCTCCATCTGGACCCCGACTCCCCCTCCAGCCGCACTCGTTACACCGCCGAGATGGCTGCCGCCGGGGCGACGCTGGAATACCGCGGCCAGCCCCTCACCCGGCTGCTCCCGCGTCTGGTGCGGGAGAGCGAACAGCGGGCCGTCCGGGAACGCGCCGGCGCACTGCTGACCCGGGGCGACTGCGACACCTGTGGCGAGGACATCGGACGGGCGGCGCTCGCCCGGGCCTCACTGGCGGTGCGCCGGCTGGTCGAATCCCTGGGCCCGGGCGTCCACCACCTGGTGTGCAGCGTCCCCGCCGAGGGGAGCGCACCCCTGCTCGCGGTGCTCACCGTGCGGACGGACAGGG
>NZ_PHNC01000006.1 GCF_003121295.1 Streptomyces orinoci | reverse complement strand
TCAACCGCCTCGGCGTCACCGCCACCGCCCATGCCGTTGACGTGGCCGACGAGCCCGCCATGACCGCGCTGCTGGCCTCGGTGGACACCGAGGACCACCCGCTGCGCGGCATTGTGCACGCCGCGGCGGTCTTCGACGACCGTCCGCTGGCCGGCCTGGACGAGGCGGCACTGCGCCGCTGTCTGGACCCCAAGGCCGGGGGAGCGCTGCTGCTTGACCGGCTCACCAGGAACCGGCGGCTGGACTTCTTTGTGCTCTACTCCTCGGTCTCCGCCCTGTTCGGCAACCAGAACCAGGCCAACTACGCGGCCGCCAACCTGATGCTGGAGGCCCTGGTACGGGCCCGCCGCCGGGCGGGGCTGCCGGGCCTGGCGGTGGCCTGGGGGGCGCTGGGCGACGCCGGGCATGTGGCACGCAACCGGCTGGACGCCTTTATGACACGCATCGGGCTGGTCCCGGTTCCCGCCGCACGGGCCCTGGACGCCCTGGAGGAGCTGCTGGCCGAGGGGGCCGGCGGGGTGGCGACACTGGCCGGGATCGACTGGGCCCAGGTCCGGCACGGCAGCGGCGCGGTCGCCGCCCCCCGCTTCGCCCTGGTCCGGCCGGAGGGGGAGGAGGGGGAGGGGGCGGCCGAGCGCGAGCTGGCGCTGCTGCTGGCCCGGGCCACCCCCGAGGAGGCGCTGGCCGCGGTGACCGGCGTCCTGGTGGAGATCCTGGCCGGCATCCTGCAGACCGCCCCCGAACGCCTGGCCGCCGACCGGCCGTTGGCCCAGCTCGGCCTGGACTCCCTGATGGGCGCGGAGCTGATGACGGCGATCCACCGGCGGCTGGGCTGCAACCTGCCCGCCGTGGAGATCATCAACAGCGCCACCATCGGGGACCTGGCCCAGCGGTGTGTGCGCCGGCTGGGCCTCAAGGGGGCCGGGCGCGACCGGCCCCTGACGGCCCGTACTGACACCTGACGGCCCGTACCTGAAACCCGGCCGCCGTTGCGCGGCCGGGCTCAGGGCCTGAAAGGCGAACACCGGACGGCGCCGATCTCGGAGCCTGAAAATCCGAACCCTGGGCGCCGCCGGGCGCAGAGCCGGAAACCCGAACCCCGGGCGCCGCCGGGCTCAGAGCCAGTGACCACCCTCCGCCGGCCCGGCGGTGAGCACCACCGGCAGCCGCTCCAGCCCCCGGCTGATCAGCGTCGGCTTAAGGCGCACCGGTTCACCCGTGGCCACCGGCTCGCACCGCACCAGGGCGCCCAGCATCGCCTCCGCCTGGACCCGCACCAGCTTGGCGCCCAGGCAGAAGTGCTCGCCCCAGCCCAGCGACAGATGCTGGGGCGCCCTGGTCACATCCAGCCGGTGCGGCTCGGGGTGCAGGCGGGGGTCGCGGTTGGCGGCCCCGGGCAGCAGCCCCACCACCGTGCCCTCGGCCACCGGCAGCTCCCCGATGGCGGCGTCGCGCAGCGCCACCCGGGTGAGTAGCTGGATCGGCGGGTCATAGCGCAGCAACTCCTCCACCGCCGCCGGGATGCGCTCCGGACGCTCCCGTAGCCATCGCAACTGCTCGGGGTGATTCAGCAGCGCATACAGCCCGTTGGCGATCAGATCGACCGCCGGTTCGTACCCCGCGGCCACCAACTGCCCCACAGCAGTGATCACTTGCTCGGTGGTCAGCGCCGATCCATCGGCGCCCGGCAGCACCAGGGCGCTGACCAGGTCGCCCGCCGGTGCGGCGCGGCGCTGCTCGATCAGGCCGCGCAGATAGCGGGCGAAGTCCAGCCGGGCGCCGTGCACTTGGTCATTGACCGCGGTGGAACGCAGGGCCTCCGGGTCGAAGCCGGTGGCCATCAGGGACAGCGCCTGAAGCCACTGGCCGCGTTCGCCGACCGGGACCCCCACCAGGGCACAGATCACATCCAGGGCCAGCGGTTCGCCCAGCCCGGCGATGACATCGACCTCCCCGGAGCGGTCCACCCCGGCCAGCAGCCCGGCCACCCGGTGTCCGATGGCCGGGCGCAGCCGCTCCACCGCCCGGGCGGTGAACGGTGCGGCGATCCGGGTGCGCAGCCGCCGGTGCTCGGGCGGATCCACCATCAGAAAGGACTGGGCGCCGGTGTTCAGCCGCCCGAAGCCGAAGCGCTCATCGCCCAGCACCGCCTGGCACTCCCGGTAGCCGGTGACCACCACCACTTCCGCGGCCAGCCGCAGCACCGGCCCCCGCTCGCGCAGCCGTTCCTGGAAGCGGTAGGGGTCCGCCCGGTATTCCTCGCCGCGGACGTCAAAGGGGAGCCGGTCCCAGAACTCCCGGGCCACCTCGACCGCGGGGGCCGGTGCCGGCGTGGAACCCATGGTCATCGTCCGTACTCCCTTCCAGGAACCGTACTCAAGGGCTACCCCTGGTGATCCGCGAAGCCACCCGCCACTCGCCCGTATGACAATGGCGGCATGAGCGACACCTTCCACACACGGGTACTCGACATCACCACCGGATCCGCCGAGACGGTCCATGACCTGACCCGGCACTGCGAGGCGTTTCTGCGGGAGACGGCCGACGGCCGGGATGGGCTGCTCAATGTCTTCGTCCCGCATGCCACGGCCGGGGTCGCGGTGCTGGAGACCGGGGCCGGCAGCGACGATGACCTGCTGTCCGCGCTGCATGATCTGCTCCCCGCCGACGACCGCTGGCGTCACCGCCACGGCAGCCCCGGCCATGGCCGGGACCATGTCCTCCCGGCACTGGTGCCGCCGCATGCCACCCTGCCGGTGATCGGGGGGCGGCTGGCGCTGGGCACCTGGCAGTCGGTGTGTCTGGTGGACACCAATGTGGACAATCCCGAGCGGCAGGTTCGGCTGAGTTTCCTGGGGTGACGGGGTTGGGCGCTGGGCGCCTGGCGGGTGTGTTGAGCCCTCGCTCGACCGGGTGGGGCGGGCGGCCCGCTGATGCAAAAGGCCCTGAGCAGGGCGGTGCCTGTTCAGGGCCGAAAGGGGAGGGACCGGCTCCGCGGGGGGAGGTCAGTCCTTCTGGGCGACGGCGGGGAGCCGGCGCATTTTTACGCTGGACTTGGTGTCGAAGGCCCAGTCCAGCATCTTCACCGCGTCCGGGTAGCGCTGGACCGGGTCATTGAGGATGACGCCGATCACCGTGCGCTTGCCGCGCTGCGCGGCGAAGACCAGGCAGGGGCCGGCCGCGGTGCCGGTGCCGGTCTTGATGCCGATGGCGCCCTTGTAGGAGCCGAGCAGCTTGTTGGTGTTGTACCAGGTGTAGGTGCGGTTGCGGTTGGTGGCCTTCTGCCGGGTGCTGGTCGTCTTGACGACCGTGGTGAAGGCCGGGTTGGTCATGGCGCGCCGGGCCAGCTTGGCCAGGTCGCGCGGGGTGGTGTGGTTGTCCCCCTTGTCGGATATGCCGTCGAAGGAGTCGTAATGGGTCTTCTTCAGGCCCAGTTCGGCGGCCTTCTTGTTCATCTTGGAAACGAACGACTTGGTGCGCGCAGCCTCGGTGGAGCCGCTGCCGAAGGTGTCGGCGAGCGCATAGGCCGCGTCACAGCCGGACGGCAGCATCAGGCCGTAGAGCAGCTGGCGCACCGTCATCTTGTCGCCGGTGCGCAGATCGGCGGTGCTGGCGCCGGTGCGCTCGACATAGTCGCGGTACGACTGCTTGATGGTGACCTGGCGGTTGAGGTTGACGCCCCGGGTCTCCAGGACGGTGACCGCCGTCATGATCTTGGTGGTGCTGGCCATCTGCCGCTGGATGTCGGCCGACTTGCCCCACAGCTGCCGGTTGGCGCCGCTGTCCAGCAGGAACGCGCCCTTGGCGGCGATGCCCGACGGACCGGTGGCCGCCTCGGCCGTGGCCGCCGGTATGGCCACCGCCAGGGCGGCGGCGGACGCGGTCAGCGCCAGCCCCCACCGGCGGACCGGTCTGGCCCCATATCGCTGCATGTCACTCCTTTTCATGCTTCATGCTGGTTCCCCCGCCTGTCGGAGGAACCAGCCGATACTCCCATGGCCCCGGGTACCGGTGAGAATCCATCGCCTCAGTTCCCTTTCCGGGCGCAGGAGTAGGCGGTAGAGGGCATGAAATCCGCTTGCTTGCCAGGGATTTGACCCAGGGACGGGAACCGCCGGGGCAACGTCCGCGTCAGGAGCCGCGCTTGTCGCCGGCCCGGCCCACCGCCTCCACCAGCGGCACCATCCGGTACGGGACCCGCTCGCGCAGCACCATCTCGGTCCGGGTGCGCACCACCCCCGGCATCCGCACCAGCTGCTGGATCACATCCTCCAGATGCGCCGCGTCACGCGCCGCCACCCGGGCCATCAGGTCCCCGCCGCCGGTGATGGAGAAGGCCTCCAGGATCTCCGGCACCCCGCCGAGCGCGTCCGCCACCGGATCGAGGTGCCCCTGGGTCACCTCGATATGGACGAAGGCCAACACCGGGTGCCCCAGCGCGGCGGGCGACAGCCTGGGTCCGGTGCCGGTGATCACTCCCTCCCGCTCCAGCCGGTCCAGCCGGGCCTGGAGGGTGCCCCGGGCGATGCCCAGCAGCCGGGCGTACTCCCGCACGCTGGTGCGCGGCCGCTCCAGCAGCAGAGTGAGGATCCTGGCGTCCAGTGCGTCCACAGCCATGGGCCAACGGCTCCCTCTTGGTCCTGGAACAGGGTTGATCACTGTACCAATGGCTCAGTCTTCGCAGGAACAGTTGAGCCAGCGGTGCGGCGGATGCTTTCCTTCTCCCATCCATGGCGTTGCGATGCTGCGTCGGACGGCGAGGAAGCCGGATCCCGACCCCGCAGCGCCTTTGTCATGCCATCCATGTCACGGCATGGCGTGGCATGGCACGCAACGCCATGTCATGTCATGTCATGCCAGGTGCCTTATGTGCCGGGGAGCCATAGGCGCCAAGGAAAGGGGGAGACGGCTCTGTGAAGAGGATGTTCACGGCTCCGGACCCGGGCCGGGTGCGGCTGCGCGCCTCCGCCCGTGCCGTGCTCGGGGTGAGCCTGGCGGTGGCCGCCTGTCTGCTGGCCGGACTGCCGCTGCCCGCCGCCATCCTGGGCGGCCTGGCGGGCATGCTCGCCCTCTTCACCGTGGCCGATCCCACCGTGGCGCGGCAGGCGGTCACCACCGCGCTGCTGCCTGCCGTCGGCCTGCCCGTACTCGCCCTGGCCACCGGGCTGCACGCCCGCCCGCTGGAGCGCGACGCCGCCTTTGTGGCGGTGGTGTTCTGCGGGGTGTACGCCCGGCGCTGGGGCGCCCGGGGGCATGCGCTCGGGGTGTTCGCCTTCATGATGTTCTTCGCCACCCAGTTCCTGCGCGCCCGCCCCGGCGAGCTGGCCGAGCTCTACGCGGCCGTGGCGCTGGCCCTGGCGGTGTCCTCGCTGGTCCGCTTCGGCCTGTGGTGCATCGAGCGGCGCACCCCGCCGCCCGCCCAGCCCGCCCCGTCTCCGGCCCGTGGCCTGGCCCGGCCCACCACCCGGCAGTCCTTCCAGGCCGCCTTCGCCTGCGCCCTGGCACTGGCCGTGGGGCAGGCCGTCTCCGGCGAGCGCTGGTACTGGGCGGTGGGCGCCGCCTGGTGGATCTTCGTCAACACCGCCTCCCGCGGCGAAACCCTGGTCCGGGGCTTCCGCCGGGTGCTGGGCACGGTGCTGGGCATAGCGGCGGGACTGCTGGTGGCGGTGCCGCTGCACGGCGCCCCGGTGCCGACCGTGGTGCTGGTGGCGGCCTGCGTCTTCGGCATCTTCTACACCGCCGCGCCGTCCTACAGCTGGATGATGTTCTTCGTCACGCTGATGGCCGGACTGCTCTACGGGCTGCTGGGCGTGCTGCACCCCGGGCTGCTGGCCCTGCGCCTGGAGCAGACCCTGGTGGGCGCGGCGGCCGCCGCGCTGGCGGTGGCCGTGGTGCTGCCGGTCACCACCCATTCGGCCACCGACGACTGGGTGCGGCGTGCTCTGCTGGCCGTACGGGAGTGCACGGCGCAGTCCGCGCGCCGGCTGGCCGGGGACCACGCGGCGGACCCCGCCCCGCAGGTGGCCGAGCTGGAACTGCTGCTGGCCCGGGTACGTGTCTCGCTGGCCCCGCTGCTGCACCCGCTGAGCCCGCTGCGGGCACGCCGGGAACGGGCCCGCCAGGTACTGGCCCACCTCGACGACTGCGCCCGGCAGGCGCGCGGCCTGGCCGAGGTCGCCGCCGACCCGGAGGCCTCGCACGACACCCGGCTGATCGCCGCCTGCCGACGGGTGGAGAGCGCACTGCTGGAACTGGCGGCGCCGGGGGAGAACGGGGTCGGCCCGGCGGCGGGTGAGAGCGCCGCCGGTGCGGCGGCGGACGGGGCGATGGCCGGCCAGGCCGGCCCCGGTGCCGGGCGGGCGTTGGCCCAGCAGGCTGGTGCCGAGCGGGTCCTGGTCCACCACGTCGGCACCGAGCGGGCGCTGGCCCATCTGCACGATCTGGAGGCCGCCCTGGCCTCACTGGCGGCACCGCTGCGGGGCGGGGCGCGCGGGGGTTTGGCGGAGGGCTGAGGGGGCGGGTGTCGCGGGGCCGACCGCACGGGTGTCGCGGGGGCTGACGGGCGGGCGTCGCGGAGGCCCGGTTGCGCGGGTGCTTTGCGCAGGCCCGGTCTTGCGGGCTTTGCCCGGTTGCGCCGGCGCTTCGCGCAGGCCCGGTCGCGCGCCCGCTTCGCGCAAGGCCCGGTCACGTGGGTTCGCGGAGACGCGGTCGTGCAGGTGCTTTCCGCAGGCCCGGCCGGGGCCGGTAACCTCGCCCCAGCGACAACGGAGGGCGGCGGCTTCGATGAGCGGCAACCGGGCGTACCTCGGCTCCTTCACCGAGGCGGGCGGTCCCGGCCTGACCACGGCACGGCTGGATGCCCGTACCGGCGCGCTGACGCCCGTGCACGCCACCGATGCGGTCGCCAACCCCTCCTTCCTGACGGCCGGCCCCGGCGCCCTCTATGCGGTGAGCGAGACGGCCGACGGATCCGTGGCCGCCTTCTCCCTCGCCGACCCGCTGAGCCCCACGCCCCTCGCGGCGCCGGTGCCGGTGCGCGGTGACGCCCCCACCCATCTCGCCCTGTGCGCCGGGCACCTGTTCACCGCCAACTACGGCTCGGGCAGCGTCAGTGCTCTGCCGTTACGGGCCGACGGCACCCTGGGCGGACCCTCGGCGGTCCTCGCCCACCGGGGAAGGGGTCCGGTGAGCGGGCGGCAGGAGGGCCCGCACGCCCATGCGGTGGTGCCCGACCCCTCCGGCGGCTGGCTGCTGGCGGTGGACCTGGGTACGGACTCGGTGTCCGGCTACCCGCTCGACCCGGTCACCGGCGCGCCCGGCGCGCCGCGTGAGACGAGGCTGCGGCCGGGCATGGGGCCCCGGCAGCTGGTGTTCCACCCCGGCGGCCGGCGGGCCTATGTCCTGGGTGAGCTGGAGTCCGTGCTCACCGTCTGCCGGTGGGACGCTGGAGACGGCACGCTTCGGCCGCTGGCGGAGGTGCCGGTGGTGCCGCCGGGGTCCGGCGTGGAGAACTTCCCGTCCACGCCGGTGATCTCGGCCGACGGCCGCTTCCTGTGGGTGGCCAACCGGGGCCGGGACAGCATCGTGACGTTCGCCCTGGACCCCTCCGGTGACCGGCCGGAATTCCGCGCGGAGGTGGACTGCGGCGGGCACTGGCCGCGCCATCTGGCCGCCCACCCGGACGGGCACCTGCTGTACGCGGCGAACGAACGCTCCGGTGACATCACCCGGTTCACCGTGGACCCCGGCACAGGGGTGCCCCGACGCGCGGGCTCGCTGGCGATGCCCGCCGCGTCCTGCGTGGTCTTCGGCTGAGGCGGCCGCCCCGCAGGGGGTGTGGGGCGGCAGGACTCGCGGCTCCGCCGTGGGAGACGGTCAGCCGGATCCGGCCCGTGGGGCAAGCACGGAAACGGGCCCGGGGGCGGGCGCCCCCGGGGTCCTCACCGGGCTTCTCACCGCAGCGACGGCGCTCAGCGGCCGGCCGCTGCCTGAGCGGACGGCAGCGTGATGCCCAGCAGCGTCGCGTACTGGGCCAGCACCAGCTTGCCGATCGCGGGATACGCCCCCAGCGGCTCGGCGGCCGCGCAGCCCGCCTCCTTGGCGGCCATGGACGGCAGCGCCTCATCGGCCTCCGGGCCGATCAGGCAGGGGGCCAGGGCCAGGCTGCGGGAGCCGGACTCGCGCAGCTGCTCGGCGGCCCGGGTGATCGCGCCGTCCTCGTCCAGGGCCGCCGCCAGCACCGGCACCGCCAGACGCGCGGACAGCAGCATGCCCGTGATGCCCGCCGCCTGTACCGCCTCGGCGCCCCCCACGGTCGCCAGCACGATGCCGTCCGCGGCAGTTGCGACTGTGAACAGACGGGCCCGGTCGGCGCGGGCCAGACCGGCCTCGGAGAGGCGGACGTGCAGGGCCTCCGCCAGCAGCGGGTGCGGGCCCAGGGTGTCGGTCAGCTCGAAGGCCGAGCCGCTGCTGACCACCGACTGGCGTATCCGGCGCAATACCGCGCTGTCCGGCCCCGCCAGCAGCGGCACCACCACCGCGGCCGGTCCGTCCGCCCAGGTGGCGGCGGGGGCCTCCGGATCGGCCTCGGCCGCCGCCTGGCGGGCCCGCTCGATGCGGGCGGTGTGCTGGGCGGCCGCGTAGCCGAGCACCGCGTCCAGCGCCGGGTAGCCCTCGGCGTCCCCCTGGGCGTCCACATAGCCGATCCGCGCGTCCAGGCCGGGCAGCTCGGAGCGGGTGATGCTGAGGATCTCCTCGGAGAGACGGCGCGTGGCCGGGTCGGGCGCGCCGGGCACCGCCAGAACGAGCGGGGGCGCACCCGCCGGCGCACTCGCGGGCTCCGGCCTCCGGTGCCGCCCGGGCTGGCGGGGACGGGGCATTCGTACAGGCAGGCCGGAGGCCGGTCCAGTGGAGGAGCTCATGGCGCCGCATGTTAGTCGCTCCGAGGGCTCGGCCGTTCGGGTGGGGGTTACCGGACGGCCTCTGGCCGATTTTATTCGGAGTTTTATCCGATCGGCAGAGTGTGTGTTCAGGCGATGACGGTGAGAAGTGCCGAGTCCACGGGCAGCAGCAGACGGCCCGTCACCAGGGCCGCCGCCACCCGCAGCGCGCCGTCCAGAGGAGCCCCGGCGCTGTCCACCAGCCGCGCATAAGGCAGTTGCTTTTGCAATTCTTCCTTGAGTGGACGGTGCAGTGCCGCGCCCAGCTTGAACAGCCCCCCGGTCAGTGCCACTTGGCTTGCCTCGCCCGCCATGGGGCGGGGGCAGACGGCTGCCGCCGCCTCGGCGATCCGCCGGGCGGCCGCCCGCAGGATCTCCCGCGCCGCGGGGCATTCCACCGCGCAGCGGGCGACCTCGGGGGCGAAGGAGGCCAGAAAGGCCGGCCGGTCCGTACGCGGGTAGAGCCGGCCCGGCAGCCCGGCCGCCGGACCGAAGCGGGCCTCGGCCCGGGCCAGCAGCGCCGCCGAACCGCCGCGCCGCCCGTCATGCGCCCGCAGCGCCGCCTCCAGTCCGGCCCGGCCGATCCAGGCACCGCCGCCGCAGTCGCCGAGCAGATGCCCCCAGCCATCCGCCTTGCGCCAGCCGGATCCCGGCCGCAGATCGGTGCCCAGCGCCACCAGTCCGGTGCCCCCGGCCACCACGGCGCCGGGGCGCTGGTCCAGGGCGCCCGCATAGGCCGTCACCGCGTCGGAGGCCAGCGCCAGGCGGCGTACGCCCAGCTCGGCGCGGAGCGCCCCGGGCAGCACCGTGCGCAGGTCACCGCCCAGAGTGGCCATCCCGGCCGCCCCCACACAGGCCGCCCGGCACTCCTCGGCGCCCGCCTGCCGCAGCAGCTCACGGGCCGCGGGCAGCACCCGCGCCAGCAGGCTCCGGGCGTCCACGCCCCGCTCACCGGTACGTACCGGTGACAGTGACGACCAGGTCAGCGCGGGCGCCCCGGCGTCCACCGGCGCCAGCGCGACCCGGATCCCCGAGCCGCCGGAGTCAACTGCCAGCACCTGTCCGGTTGTTGTACCTGCCCCCATGGGGGGACTTTACCGCTGGGGGAGCCTCCGACGGGGCGCCTCCGGCGGTCAGGGCAGCCGCCAGTCCACCGGCGCCGAACCCTGACGCGTCAAAAGCTCATTGGCCCGGCTGAACGGCCGCGACCCGAAGAAGCCGCGATCGGCCGACATGGGCGAGGGATGCGCGGACTCCACACACGGCACCTGGCCCAGCAGCGGCCGCAGATTACGGGCGTCGCGCCCCCACAGGATGGCCACCAGCGGCCGCCCCCGGGCGACCAGCGCCCGGATCGCCTGCTCGGTGACCTCCTCCCAGCCCTTGCCCCGGTGGGCGGCGGGCTTGCGCGGGGCGGTGGTCAGCGCCCGGTTGAGCAGCAGCACGCCCTGCCGGGTCCAGGGGGTCAGATCACCGTTGGACGGCCTGGGCAGCCCCAGATCGCTGTGCAGCTCCCGGTATATGTTCTCCAGGCTCCCGGGCAGCGGCCGTACCTCCGGCGCCACCGAGAAGCTCAGGCCCACCGCGTGCCCGGGGGTGGGGTACGGGTCCTGACCGACGATCAGCACCCGCACCTCGTCGAAGGGCTGCTGGAAGGCGCGCAGCACATGGGCGCCCGAGGGCAGATAGGTACGGCCCGCCGCGATCTCGGCGCGCAGGAAGTCGCCCATGGCGGCGATCCGCCCGGCGACCGGCTCCAGCGCCTTGGCCCAGCCCGCTTCAACGATTTCATGCAAAGGACGTCCAGCCACGGGGCGTCACTCTAGTGGCTTTGGCCACCTCGCTACGAACCCCGGCCAGGGGCGGGACTCAGCCGGCTGCCCGGGCCGCGCTCAACAGCCCTTCCCAGTCAGGGATCTTGACCTTCTCGCGCCCCAGCCGCCGGCCCAGCGCTGCCTCCGCAGCCTGGATGCCCAGCCAGCCCGGCCACTCCACCGGGTCCAGCCCCAGCGCCCGCAGCCGGTCCCGTGGATCGTCCAACGCCCCACGGGCCAGCAGAAGTTGGGCATCGGCCAGCAGGGAGAGCACGGTCTCCTTGGCGCACGGCCGGTTGGTGCCGATCACCCCGGTGGGGCCGCGCTTGATCCAGCCCGCCACATACTCGCCGGGCGAGGGCACCCCCGCCCGCAGCACCCGGCCCGCCAGATGCGGGACCGTACCGCTGCCGGCGTCGAAGGGCAGCCCGGGCAGGGGCACCCCCCGGTAGCCCACCGAGCGCAGCACCAGCTGTGCCTCGATCTCCTCGAACCGCCCGGTGCCCCGCACCCCGCCGCGCCCGTCCGGCTCGGTCCGCTCGAAGCGCACCGCGCGCACCGCGTCCTCGCCCAGCAGTGCCACGGGCCGCAGAAAGAACCGCAGATGGATCCGGCGGCCACGGCCCAGGGGCGGCCGCTGTGCCCAGTCCCGGAGCACCTCCACATTGCGCCGGGCGGCCGCGGGCAGCGCCGAGGGGTCCCGCCAGGCGGGGTCCGGCTCCGCCTCGTGGGCCCGTACCACCGTCTCCGCCCCCGGCAGCGCACCCAGTTCACGCAGCTCCTTGGTGGTGAACCTGGCCTGGGCGGGGCCGCGCCGGCCCACCATATGAATGTCCGTCACCCGGCTCTCGGCCAGCGCCGCCAGTGCCCGGTGCGGCACATCCGTGGCGCGCAGCTCCTCCGCCCCGCGGGCCAGCACCCGGGCCACGTCCACCGCCACATTGCCCATCCCGATCACCACGGCGGAACGCGCGGGCAGTTCGAAGCCGCCGGGGGCGGCGTCCGGGTGGGCGCTGTACCAGGAAACGAAGTCGGTGGCCGAAAAGCTGCCCGGCAGATCCTCGCCGGGAATGCCCAGCCGGCGGGCGGAGGCCGCGCCCACGCAGTAGACCACCGCGTGGTACAGCTCGCGCAGCCGCCCGGGAGTCACCGCGGACGGTCCCTCGCCCACCGGGACATTGCCCAGGAAGGTGATCCGGGGATGCTCCAGGGCGGTGCGCAAGGTGTTCTGCAGCGACTTGATCTTCTCGTGGTCGGGCGCCACCCCGTACCGGACCAGCCCATAGGGGCAGGGCAGCCGGTCCAGCACATCCACCCGGACGTCCGGCAGGCTCTCCTGGCCCACCAGGGCCTGGGCGGTGAAGACGCCGCTCGGCCCCGATCCCACGACTGCGACGCGAAGCACGGAGGATCTCCTTCCGGCGGTTGCGTCCAGCATCGCACCACCGCCGTGGCGCGGCAGCCGTACGTTCGGACACCCGGCGGTCCGGAGGCGGGGGCGGCGGCCTTGGCGGCCGCGGCGTCAGACCCCGGGCGGCGCGGGCTCCGCGCCCGGCGGCATCCCCAGCGTCCACTCCAGCCCATAGCGCTGGAACAGCTCGGCCCGCAGCCGCTCCATGGGCATCGGCGCGCCCGGCACCAGCACCGCCACCACCGCGCCCATCAGCAGCGCCCGCAGCAGGCGGTAGTCGGTCTCCGGATCGGTGGACCCATAGCGGGTCACGGTGTCACGCAGCAGGGAAGCCAGCCGCTGCTGCTCGGGGCACTGGATAAAGCCTTCGGCGGTGAGGATTCCGGCCATATGGGTGCGCATCAGGCGGGGGTGGTCCCGGGCCAGGCCCAGAATCACATCGATGGCCCGCGCCAGCAGTTCCCGGCCGTTCTCGGTGGCCGGTTCCCGGTTGAGCCCGGCGGACAGTTCCCGGTGCATCAGGCGGTGCACGGCCGACTGGAGCAACTGCCGCTTGCCGGGGAAGTAGTAGGAGACCAGGCCACGGGCGGCACCCGCCCGGTCGGCGATGTCCGCCAAGGTGGTGGCCTCATAGCCGCGCTCGCCCACCAGCTCGACGGTCGCCTGCAGAAGCCGTTCGCGGGACCGGCGGCGCAACTCCTCATTGACCGACGCGCTGCGCGGGACCATGCTGTAACTCCTGCGTTGACTGGCTCCGGGCCAATATACTCAGCAGGGTGCTGGTTGTCCTGTCCGCTGTGCGGGGCGGGCTCCGGTATGTCCGCTGGTTTCGGGCGGCGCGGGGGACCGTCCGAAATCGGCGGTCTTCTGCTGTGCGGAGTATGTGCCGTTGAAGCACCCGCCCCTCAACTCACCGTAGCGCCAGGCCGTTTTCCGCCGCCGGCGGTCAATCGCCCGCCGAGCAAGGCCCGTTGGACCCTGCCCGCCGCCCACGGGGCAGGAACGTCCGTCGCCCCGGAGCCAGTGGCGCCCGCCGCCCCCGCCGACGCCAGGCCACCAGCACCGCCGCCGCTCCGGTCACTGCCAGAAAGGCCGTGGCCGCGAGGAACGCGGGCGAGGTGGGCGAGGAGGCATGGCTGCCGGCGATCACATAGGCCATGGTGTTGGGCGCGCTGCCCAGCCCCGTCGCCAGCAGGAAGGGCGACCAGCCCACCCGGGAGACGGCCGCGCAATAGCTGGTCGCCGCGAAGGGCACCCCGGGCAGGAGGCGCAGCGCCAGCATGGAGCGGAAGCCATGCCGGCTCAGCTGCCGGTCGGCCGCCGTCAGCCACCGGCCACGCAGCAACGGCCGCAGCGCCCGCTGGCCCAGCAGCCGCCCCAGGCCGAAGGAGAGCGCCGAGCCCAGCACCGTGCCCGCCACCGCCGCCGGGGTGCCGGCCACGGTGCCGAAGAGGGTGCCCGCCGCCAGGCTGATCACCGGCCGGGGGACAAAGGCCGCCGTGCACAGCCCATAGGCCAGGGTGAACACCGTCAGCGAGGTCACCCCAGGGGTCCGGGTGGACAGTCCGTCGGTCAGCAGCCGCTCGGGATGGCAGGCCAGCACCGTGGTCACCGCCGCCACCAGCAGCGCTATCAGCAGTGCCAGACGGGACCAGGGGGACAGCAGCATACGTACGCAGCGCTCTGCGGGGCCGGGGGAGGGCACTGCGGAATCGAGCACCGAAGGAGCGTAACCGACCCGGAGATGTGACGGTGTGATCTTTGGACGGGGCGAGGGGGCGCGCCGAAGCACGGCTTCCCACCTCGCTCGGCGGGAGCGCGTAAACGTTCGGCGGCGGATTTCCGTGCCGGAATCGCGCCTCCCCGGTAAGGGTTCCGTGCACTGGGCGTCCGGGAGGCGCGGGGGTGAAAACCGTTCGACGGGCGGGATGCGGTGAGCGAGCATCGCAGCCATGTGCCGGCCGTTCACCGCTGCGACGACGCCCCTGCTCATGGGCGTGCCAAGGGCTGCCGCCGGCCGGAGCGGCGGCCTGCCCGGGCAGGGGTACGCGCGGACCAAGCCCCACCTCAATATCGGCACCCTGGGCGCCCATGGCCATGGCAAGACCACGCTCACCGCCGCCATCGCCCAGGTGCTGGGGTGGCCGCCGCGGGGCAATGCCGTGGCCGGCCCGGGAGCTGCCGCGCCCGTCATGGAGTACGAGACCGGGACCCGGCACTACGCCCATACGGACCTGCCCGGACACCCCGCCCGCCTAGGCCGTCTGATCACGGCGATGGCCACGCTGGACGCGGCCATCGTGGTGGTCGCGGCCCCGGACGGAGTGCGGCCGCAGACGGCCCAACATCTGTTGCTGGCCCGCCACTTGGGCGTGGAGCACCTGGTCGTCGCCCTGACCGGGGCCGGGGACGCCGACCCGGGCCGGGCGGAGGCGGCGGTGCGGGAGCTGCTCCTCGCCCATGGCTATCCCGGCGCGCCGACTCCGGTGGTACGGGTCTGCGCCAAGGGCGCGCTGCGCGGCGAACCCCGCTGGACCGGCGCGGTGGAGGCACTGCTGGACGCGATCGACACCTGTGTGCCGGTGCCGGTGCGCTACACCGACGCGCCCTTCCGGCTTCCCGTGCAGCGGGTACTGACCGTACCCGGCCGGGGCACGGTGGCCACCGGGGTGGTGGTGCGCGGCACGGTACGGCCGGGGGAGCGGGTGTGCGCCTCGGGTACGGGCGAGGCCGTCCGGGTCGCGGGTCTGGAGACCTTCGGCAAGCCCATGGCGAGCGCCCAGGCCGGTGACCAGGTGGGACTGCTGCTGCCCGGGGCGCGGTGGATACGGCGCGGGGAGGCGCTGGCCGCGCCCGGCACGGTCCCGGTGGGCCAGCTGTTCACCGCCCGGCTGCGGCTGCCGCCGCCGTCGTGCGGGGGCCGCCGTACCCCGCTGTACAGCGGCTACCGGCCTCGGTGCCACCTGGGCACCGCGGAGGTCACCGGTGTGCTGGACCTGGGGCCCGGCGGGACGGCGCGGCCCGGCGAGGAGGTGGCGGCGACGGTCTGCCTGGACCGCCCGGTGCCCCTGGAGCCCGGCGGGCGCCTGGTTCTGCGCGAGGGCGGGCGGACGGTGGCGGTGGGCACCGTGGGCACAATGGGGGAGTGGACCAACCGATACCCGTGACCCGTGACGTCGATCAGGGCACCGCCAAGCTGATGCCCGATATCGACCGGGACCGGGCCTGGCTGCTGACCGTGGATGACGCGCCCCAGTCCTATGTGGACCTGGACGATCCCACCCAGCTGGAGTTCGAGTACGCGCGGCGGATCGGCCACATCCTGGACGCGGCCGCCGAGCCGGGGCAGCCGCTGGACGTCCTGCACCTGGGCGGTGGCGCCCTCACCCTGCCCCGCTATCTGGCCGCCACCCGCCCCGGCTCCCGCCAGCTGGTGGTGGAGGCCGACCGGGGGCTGGCGGCCCTGGTCGCCGAGCACCTCCCGCTGCCCGTGGACTGCGGGATCGAGGTACATATCGAGGACGCCCGCGCGGCCCTGGAGGCCGCTCCCGACGCCGGGGCCGATGTGATCGTGGCGGATGTCTTCGGCGGCTCCCGGGTGCCCGCCCATCTGGCCTCGCTGGAGTACGCACGGCAGGCCGCCCGGGTACTGCGGCCCGGCGGCCACTACGCGGCAAACCTCGCGGACAGCGCGCCCTTTGACTTCCTCCGCGCCCAACTGGCCAACTTCGCCGCCGAGTTCGCCCACCTCTGCCTGATCGCCGAGGCGCCGGTGCTGCGCGGCCGCCGCTTCGGCAACGCGGTGCTGCTCGCCTCGCACACCGGACTCCCGCTGGCCGAGCTGTCCCGGCGCACCGCCGGTGACGCCTTCCCCGCCCGGGTGGAACACGGCGCGGCCCTGGCCCGCTTCATCGGCGGGGCGAAGCCGGTGAGCGACGCGCGGGCCACGGGCTCACCGGAACCGCCGGGCGGGGCCTTCAGCGTGGGGTGAGGGCGGCTGCCGCGCTCACTCGGACTGCTTGAGCGGGCGCAGGGTGCTCATGATCTTCTTGATGGTGTCCTCCGGTACCTCGTCCTTGGTGCCGGTGGCGCTGTAGAGGACCCAGACGCCGTAGTCGCCGGTGACGTCCTTGTAGGAGACCGTGTACGCCTTGCCGTCGGTGTCACACTTGCCGTCCTTCTTGACGCCGGTGACGGTGGCGGACGCGGAATAACCGGTCAGACCGTGATCACTCTTGAACGGCTTGGCATCGGTCTTGCTGAACTTGCCGGTCTTGTGCTGGTCGAAAACGGCCCAGACCCAGTTGAGCGCCTCGGTCTCGGCGGCATTGCCCTCGTCCTTGGCGCCCTGGGCACCCTTGGTCCCGGTGGCGGCGGGGGTGCTGTTCTTCTGGCAGCTGCCGTCCCGGTAGGTCGCGGGCGCTCCCATCACCGCGACCGGCTTGGGGCCGAAGGAGTCCTTGTCGGGCTTGTGAAGCTGGTCCTCCTGGCCGAACTCGGTGTCCGGCGGCAGCACCTTCCAGTCCGAGGGCACATCAAAGGCGTCGTGATGGGTGGGGTTGACCACGACCTTCCAGCCGTCGATCACCGGCTTCTCCTCGCCGCCGGCGGAGCGCGGATTGTCCTCGGACTGGCTCGGGCCCGGCGTGGGACTGGCGGTGGCGGTGGCCGAGGGCTTGGGGTCGTCCTTGGCCTCGGTCTTCTTGCCGTCCCCCTTGAGCACCATCCACCCGGTGATCCCGGCCGCCACCACCACCGCCAGGGCCGCGGTAATCGCGATCACCGTGGTGCGCTTGTTGCCGCCGCCTCCGTCGCCGCCGCTCTGCGGAGGCTGGGGCGGCGGCGTCCACTGCTGGGCGTAGGGGTTCGGCTGCTGGTAGGGATTCGGCTGCTGCGGGTAACCCGGCTGCTGATACGGGTTGGGTTGCTGCGGGTTGTGCTCGCCCCCGTTGGCGGGCTGCTGTCCTGGCCACATGGCCGATAACGATAAGGGGCCTGGGGGCGGCCGCCGACCGTGCCCCTGGTACAAGGGGATGGCCAGCGACTCTACTCGTGGGTAACATCGCGGCCATGACTGTTGAGAACCCGTCGATCGGCGAGATGCTGGCTGCCACGGTGCCGATGGTGCGCACCCTGAACCTGGAGTTCCTGGAGGTCTCTCCGGAGCGTGCGGTGCTCCGGCTGCCGGACCAGCCGGACTTCCACAATCACATCGCGGGGCCGCATGCGGGCGCGATGTTCACCTTGGCCGAGTCGGCCAGCGGTGCCATTGTGCTCGCCGCGTTCGGTGACCAGCTTTCGCGGGCGGTGCCGTTGGCGGTACGGGCCGAGATCGGTTACAAGAAGGTCGCCAAGGGTGTGGTGACGGCAACGGCCACGCTGGGACGGCCGATTGCCGAGGTCATCGCGGAACTCGACGCGGGGCAGCGGCCGGAGTTTCCGGTGAGCATTGCCATTCAGCGTGAGGACGAGGCGGTCACGGGTGAGATGACCGTGGTGTGGACTCTCCGTCCCAACAGCTGAGTTATCAAAACGGGGATCACGAAGGCTGAGGCGCCCGTCGGAGATCCGTCCGGCCGGAAGCGGCTCAGGGGCGTCCGAGCGCTCGGATGCCCCTGATGCGCGTGTTGGCCGACCGCTGTTGAGCGGGCGAATTCCTATTGCCGTAGGGGCCGCGCATACCTGCTGTGGCTAATCGCGCCCGGCGCAAGGGGATCGTGCGCCGTGACGGCCACGGCCACAAGGGCAGACTCAGCGCTGGTAAGTGCCCACCAGCCTGCCGCTCGCCAGCTCTCCGCCTTTCACGGCGCGATGCACTGCATCGACCGTTGGTTTGCCGTGCAAGGGAAGCGATTCCGACACGGCCCACAGGTGGAAGAAGTAGCGGTGTGCCCCATGCCCCGGCGGAGGCATCGGACCGCCCCAGCCCAGTCGTCCGAATCCGTTGGGCCACTCCTGGCCGCCGGGAGGTGGCTTCCCCTCCGCCGCGCCAGAACTCCGCGGATCGATCCCGGTCACCAGCCAGTGCAGGAACGACCCTCCCGGGGCATCAGGGTCCTCGCAGAGCAGGACCAACTCCGATGTACTGTCCGGCACCCCCGACCAGGCCAGAGGTGGCGAGACGTCATCGCCCTCCCCGCTGTGGCGTCGAGGGATCGCCCCATGGTCGTTGAACGCCGTGCTCATGAGTTCAATTCCGGTCATGCGCGCGGCTCTACCCGCAACAGCCCGGTCGGCACCGGACCAGATGTGCACAACACCTGATTGGCCGCCTACGCCGACGGGCGCACCGGGAACCTCGTAGGACGGACCTGATACGGAGCACCAGATGCCGACGAGAATCCTGCTCGAGGGGCGGCCCGGCGTGGGCAAGACGACCGTCGTCCGCCGACTGGCCGCGCTGCTGCACACGCGCAAGGCTGTCGGCTTCACCACGGAGGAGATCCGGCAAGGCGGCACCCGGACCGGATTCGCGCTGGAACCGCTGGCGGGCGGTCTGCGAGCCGTGCTGGCCGATGTGGACTTCCCGGGCCCACCGCGGGTGGGCCGGTACGGCGTTGACCTCGGCGTCATGGAACGGCTCGCACTGCCGCCGCTCAGGTCGGCGGCGACGCAACCGGTCCCCGGGGAGCTCGTACTGATCGACGAGCTCGGTCGAATGGAGCTGGCGTGCACCGCCTTCCAGGACACCGTCCGGTGCCTGTTCACATCTGAGATCGACATCGTCGCCACGGTCCACGCGAAGAGCGACCCGTTCACCGACGCCCTCAAGCAGCGCGCCGGCATCGAACTCATCCAAGTGACCCAAGCGAACCGGGACACCCTTCCCGAGGCTCTGGCAGCCCGGCTCGAGAGTCCATGACGACCGCCATCCGGGCGCGCCCCCGCGGAGCTGCTCCGCCTGCGCGACCGCGTCCAGGCGGCCGTCCTCGCCCACCGGGTGGGACTGCTGACCGGCCGTTGAACGCCGAGGGCGCCCCGGGACTTCCCGGAGGCGCCCTCGGCGCGCTGTCAGCCGCGCTGTGCGCGGGCGGCGCGGCGGGCAAGCAGGGCTTCGCGCCGCTCGTCGAACTTGGTGGCCTCGGCGTTCAGACCGCCCATGAACAGGCCCAGTTCCTCTTGGGCGCGCAGGCCGTCCGGGCCGAGGCCGGCGATCTCCAGGACCTTGAGGTGGCGCAGCACGGGCTGGAGCACATCGTCGTGGTGGATGCGCAAGTTGTAGATCCCGCCGATGGCCATCTGCGCGGCGGCCCGCTCGAAGCCGGGGATGCCGTGGCCGGGCATCCGGAAGCCGACCACGACGTCGCGGACCGCGGTCATGGTCTGGTCGGGGGCCAGCTCGAAGGCCTTGCCCAGCAGATTGCGGTAGAAGACCATGTGCAGGTTTTCGTCCGTGGCGATGCGGGCGAGCATGCGGTCGCAGACGGGGTCGCCGGAGTGGTGGCCGGTGTTCCGGTGCGAGATGCGGGTGGCGAGCTCCTGGAAGGCCACGTACGCGACCGAGTGCAGCATGCTGTGCCGGTTGTCGGATTCGAAGCCCTCCGACATGTGCTGCATGCGGAACCGCTCCAGCGCGACCGGGTCCACGGCGCGCGAGGTGAGCAGGTAGTCCCGCATCACGATGCCGTGCCGGCCCTCCTCCGCAGTCCAGCGGTGCACCCAGGTGCCCCAGGCGCCGTCGCGACCGAAGAGCGAGGCGATCTCGTGGTGGTAGCTGGGGAGGTTGTCCTCGGTCAGCAGGTTGACGACGAGGGCGGTCCGCGCGATGTCACTGACCTTGGACTGCTCGGGCGCCCATGCCTCGCCGCCCATTACCCCGTCGAAGTTCCGCCCGTCGCTCCACGGCACGTACTCGTGCGGCATCCACTCCTTGGCCGCCTTCAGATGCCGGTTGAGCTCGGCCTCGACGACCTCTTCGAGCGCGCACAGCAGTCGGGTGTCACCCCACACAGCCCGGGCGTGATGACGGAGGGGGGTGATGGTCACGGACAGCTCCTGGCGGTGGGAATGATCTTACCTACGGATCCGTAGGTTACGGCACCGTAGGTTAAGCCCGGGGTAAACGGCAAGGCCCACCAGAATGGGATTTTCCGCCTGTCAGCGGCGCCCCGCTTCCACCCGCTGCAAGTGCCGCAGCCGGGCCTCGAAGTTCGTGTGGGCGCCCCTCACCGCTGGGTGGTCGCTCTGCGGGGGCGTCCCCGGTGGGTGCATGCCCGGGCCCGCCTGGGCCTGGTGTTCTGCGGCGAGGACCGACATGAGCTGGGTGCCGAAGCCGAGGCCCGCGGCATAGTCGTCCGCTCGGTGTTCGGCGCGGCGGTGCAGCCAGGTGATGAACAGAGGGGCCGCCATGACGGGCAGCACCAGCCACCACATCGACGCCTCGAAGGTGTACACGTACAGAAACCAGAGGATGAACAGCGACAGGCAGCCTCCGCAGGAGACACCTACTACGTTTCTCGACTTCAGGAGGCCGGTCAGGCCGGCAAAGATCCATCGCCCCACCGTCCTGGCGGGCAGCGCGTACCAGTCGGCGAGCATGGCCGCCCAGGTGTGTCCGCCTACGTGGTGGCCCAGTTCATGGGCGAGGACGGCCGCCAGTTGTGAGTTGGGCAGGCGGTCCATGGCGTGCCGGGTGACGGCGACGATGTGGCCGGCTGCCGCCGTTGCGTTCAGTTCGGCACGTTCCTGGACCCACAGCACATAGGTGCCCTGGTTTACGCCGGCGCGGCGTGTCACCTGCTCCCACACTGTCCACAGCCGTGCCGCTTCTTGAGGTGTGGGCTGCCGCATGCCCAACAGACGTTGTGCGATGGCCGCTTCCACCGAGCGATGGAAGATCAAGGGGCCTGAGAGCAGCCATGCGATAGCCATGAACAGCCCTAGGCCGGGGTTGATCAGGGAGAAGGTGAACGCGACCACGGAGAGGCTGATCAGGGCGATCGGAAGCGTCACCACCAGTTGTGAGAAAGCTGCGCCGTCCACTCCGCGCTGATGTGCCTTCAGATGCCTGCGCCCCGACTGCAGCGCCAGGTCGTCATGGTCGATCGCGCCCGCGGGTGGGGAGGGTGGGGCGGGTGGGAGGGGTGGGAGCAGTGGAGTGGGTGCTTTCGGCGCGGTGTGCCCGGCTGGTGCTGTCTGGGCTCCGGTCACGGCCTCGCTGCCCTTAGGTGCCTCAACGGGGCGGTTTCCGGGCGCCGTTGTTCCCTCCGCAGGGCAGGCCGGCGGTGCAGCCTCGCCGGGGTAGGCCGGTGGCCCGTCACCCGGGTAAGGCGGAGGCGTCACACGGTCTGGGTACGGTGGCGGAGCCATCTCACCCGGATATGCCGGAGGCGTCACCTCAACCGGGTAGGAAGGCGGCCCCTCGCCCGGGTATGGCGGAGGCACCGCCTCGTCGGGGCAGGCCGGAGGCACTTCCTCACCCGGGTACGGCGGAGGCGATCCCGCCGGCGTCGGCATCGGCGGATATGGAGGCGGCACCTTCGGCGGGAGAGGCGAAGGCCCCTGTGTCTCGGTGCGGCCCTGGTCGGACATGGCGTATGTCTCCTGATTCCGAGGTCTTGTCCAAGTGCCCGGCGTCAGCCGATGAGGAGCGCGACGGGCAGCAGCACCATCGCCGCGGTGAAACCGGCCATGCTCATGCGCAGCCACCCGTACTTGCCGGCGACGATCCGGCTGTTCTCCGCGAGCGCCGACAGGAGCGCGGGCGCGGGAGCCCGCTCCGTTTGGCGCAGCGCCTCTCGCAGCGCCGCAGGCCCGTAACTCGCCGCACTATGGATGTCCGCGAAGTGGGTGAGCGGCAGGCCGGGTTGCCAACCGTGCGACCGGTAGCGCGGAATCACCGTCATCAGCAGCGTGAGCAGCGAAGCGAAGAAGCAGGCGGTGCCGGCCCACCACATCACCTGCCCGACGGCCGAAAGCGACGCCGGACGCCAGCTCCGGGTGGTGAGCACTCCGACGAGTACGGACGTGGCCATGGCCTGTGCGGCCACCAGGACGGAGCTCTTGGTGTCCGCCCGGGCGGCCTCCTGGCGCAGCTCCGCCAGAAGGCGCTCGGCCGTTTGTGATGCGACTGCCGGTGTCCCCGCGGTGGGCTCCGGAGCGCCGGTCGTCATGGGCCCGAGGGAGTGTTCGGGGTCCGGTACCCGAAAACGGGGCCTGCGCTGGGCGGGACCGGGTTGTCCCGAGGGGCGGCCGGCAGTTCGGTCCCGTCCTGCGCCTGCTGCGCCGGTGCCTCGGGCGTGTCGTCGGAAGCCGGGGCGTCGGCCGGGGCCTCGACGGCCTCGACCGCGGACAGATGGTCGGGCAGCGAGGGAGGACGCTTGGCGCTGAGAAACTGCTTGGCCAGGTTCACCGCCATCCTGCGCGGTTCGTCCAGCTGGTGTTCCTCAAGGCCACCGGGGCCCCCGCCGAGTGCCTGCAGGACGATCTGCATCTGGCCCTGCATGATGCGCAGTTGGTCCTCACGGAGGTTTTCCATGATGAGCCGGGTGTCCTCCGGACGCTTGGCAAGCTCGAAGGCCATTGCGGTGGGCCCGCCCTGCTCCAGGTAGTACGCGTAGTACCGGATCTTCTGGGCCTCGATCTCATGCAGTTCCAGTTCCTGCCGCCCACGCAGCAGTTGCCGCTCATGAGTGAGGTTCTGGTTCTGCAACTCGATCCGGTGCTGCTGCCGGCCCTGGGCGAGTGCTCGCTCCGCGGTCAGTTCGTCCTCGCGCATCAGCAGGGCATGCTGGGGCTCAAGCTTCTTTCGCGCGAACTCCAGCTCGCGCAGCTGCCGTTCGTGTTCGAGCGTGGCCTCGTCCCGGCGGATCCGGATCCCGTACCGGACCTGCAGGCCGACCGCCGCGCCGAGTTCTCCGGCAGCGGCGAGCGCCTGCTGGGCTTCCCGCTCCGCCGCCGCGCTGTCTGCCATGGCATACCGGCTCAGCACGGGCCGTACGGCATTCTCGACAAGCCGCTGCACCATCGCGGGCACATGGCGTTCCCCGCCGGCGACGAAGAGGGCGGGATCCAGCACCTGCCAGCTGAAGTTCAGGGATACCTCGAAGAGGAAGGCGTCGTTGCTGCTGGGCAGCGCCAGCACGGCTGCCGCGTCGTGGAGCCCCATGTCCACCTCGTAGACGCTGGTCCAGCGACGAGTGGCCAGTTCGGTGCGGCTCGGGCGGCGCGGCGGCAGAAAGGTGTCGAACCCGCCCTGGGCCGTGGTGAAGACCAGGGCGTAGTCGATGCGCGTGGTGCGCAGGGGTTTGAAGCGCGACAGCTCCTGGATCATGACCACGGGGTCCACGATCTGTGAGTCGCGGTTGGCGTTCTGCTGCCACTGAGGCTGGTGGCTCATCATGGTGTTGCTACTCCTTGGAACGGAACAGAACAGAACACTCCGAGCGGCTGAATGCCTTGTTGATCAGCTGGGCCTCGGGGCCGTCGGCGTGTGTGCGGGGGACAGGACCCCGAGCAGCCGGAGGGCCACCGCAGGGGGAGCGGAAGCCGCCTCGCCCCGCAGGTTCTCCAGCAGATAGGCGAGCCGCTTTGTGTCCTCGACCGATACGGCAAGGGCCGGAAGCAACTCGGCGAGGGCGTGTTCGGCATCCGGGTCGTTCTCGGCCGCCCGGACCCAGCGGCGCATGGCCTCAAGGCCGGACACGGAGCACAGCGGGTCGTTCAGGACGCTGCGCCACATGGCGGCGAGCGACTGCCGGAGCAGTGCACCGGGAGTACCGGCCGTCGCCTCTGCTCGGCAGAACAGGTCGAGCAGCAGAGGGCGGCCCGCGTCACCGGCAGTGTCCGTCGGGCCGCAGGCGTGGACGAACGTGCGCAGCGCGAACTCCCGGGTAGGGGCGCTGCGCGTCAACGGCACGAACTGGGGCCACAGTTCGGCTGCGGCACTGCCGGCTTTCCCATGGTCGTCGTTCTGGCCGACCGCGAGCAGCAAGGTGGCCGCGGACTGGGCGAGTTCGTCGAGCTCCTCCGGCCAGGCAGGGGCCGTCCTGCCTCGCGTCTCCATGCCGTGCACCGCGTCCTTGAGCGCCTCGACGGCCTCTGCGGGGAACGCCTCTCCTACGAGTGCGTAAGTGCGGACCGCCGTCCAGCGCAGCCGGTGGTCGGCGGCGGTGCACCACTCCCGCAGGATACGCGGCACATGGGGCGCGCCCAGGCGGTGCGCCAGGGCGAGCGCGTTGGCGGCGGCCAGCCGGGCGCGGAAGTGCTGTTCCATGGCCCAGGGCCGGATGAGCAGGGCCATGGCCGACGGCAGGTCGGACCGGGTCAGCACCGCCGCCGTTGAGGCCGCCCGGGTGCGCACCACTGGACGGGGGTCCTTCGCCAGGCGGCGCAGCCAGGCCACGAGCGCCGGGCGGGCCGACGGATGGCCGGTCCAGATCTCGCGGAGGAGCGTGATGGCCGTGTAAGGATCCCGGAACTGCACCTTCGTCTGGAGCACCGGGCCCCATTCGGTCTCCTCGGCCTCCTGGTACCGCTCGGCCTGGGCGTGCTCGACGCGCTGGGCGCTCGAGGTGCCGAAGACGGGGATGCAGGCCGGCTCACCGGGATTCTCGATGCGCTGGAGCAAGCCGAAGAGAACGTCGCTCAGTTCGGCCGTGAGGGGATAGGGGCCCTCGTCGAAGGTGGCGAGCGCGATCAGGAACGCCTTGTCGTGCAGGCTCTGTTCCGTACCGTCGAACCAGGTCCGCACTTGCCGCTCCGCGGCGTAGTGGCCGAAGCCGGCGAGATCGGACAGGGACAGGGTCCCCTGGGTGTATGCGGCGATCCGGTCGGCGAAGACGGCCAGATCGGCCACCGGCCTGCGGTGTCCCAGAACCGACTGCACCTCGGGAAGCGCCAGGAGCTCATCGACGCCGCGACCGGCCAAGTCCTTGTGACGCAGATGCCCGCGCAGCAGCTCGGCGGGCTCGGGCGGCTGCCAGGCCACATGCCCGAACGCGCCGTGGACGACGGGATGCGGTCCGACCACGATGACCAAATGACTGTCCACTGCCCGCAGTTTCTCGCTCAGGGCGAGTAAGTGGTGCTCACGCAGGGGACGTTCGGCCGTGGTGGGGAAGTCGTCAACGAGATGCCCACACCTGTCACGGAGTTCGCCGGCCAGGCGGCCCGGGGAGAGCGTCGGATCCAGGGCCCGGTAGCCGGTCGAACCCACGGCGCGCAGCAGCATAAGGGCCGCGGCCTGACGTCCGGTTGTCGCAGGGCCGGAAAGGACGGCGACGCGATGCTCACGGAGACTGCTGAGCGCGAGATCGAAGGGACTGCCCGGTTCCCATTCGCCGGCCTGCGCGCCGCCACCGGAAGGCACCGGCTTGTCCGGACGGTGCGCCTCCTGACTCGGTGCGGCGCCCTCCGTACATCGCGGAAAGACGAAGTTCCGGGCCAGCGCCTCGACTTTGGCCACGCGGATCTCGCCGGACCTCTCTTCGCTGTCGCCGTCCCAGTGGTACTCGATCTTGCTGCCGCCGAGGATCACATCACCGGTCACCTGGCCGCCGCTGACCCCGTGCTGGTCACCGCCGACCAGCGAGCCGCCCAGCTGTGCGGAGCGGCCGAACATGATGCGCGGACTGTGGCGGTAGAGATCCTTGAGGGAGTCCCAGGCGTGTTCGGCCGCCTCCTCCGCATCCGCCTCGGAGCTGTTGTCGCTTCCGTCCGGGCCGGAGCCGGGGTCCGGCGTGGGGTGCATGCCGGGTGCGGGATCCGCCGGGGCAACCCCCGTATGTCCCGGCGGATCCGTGAACTGTGCGGCGTTCTGCTGCTCGTGCGGTGTGCTCATGACCGGCTCCCGTGCTCGGACTGCCCGGGCCGGGCATCGTCGGCGGGCGTGGCCGGGGCCGGTCCGGTGACGGTCCCGCCGAGGGCCACATTGCCGGTCACCTGGCCGCCGCTCACGCCGTGCTGGTCGCCACCGACCAGTGAACCGTGCACCACCGGGGCGCCGTTGAAGTGGAACACGGCACCGCCGCGCTGTTCCTGCGGTTGCGGCTGGTGCGGCCGGGGCTGGGCCGGGTTTCCCGGTACCGGCGAGTCAGCGGACGCCGGCCCGGGCCGGCCCGCCGAGGGCGGCAGTTCACCGGCCGCCGTCCCCGGCGCCGACGGTGGCCCTGCTTGATGGAGCCAGGCCGACAGCACACCATCCTTGACCTTTACGTCCGTTCGCCGGAAGAGCTCGGGCCGGACCCCGTGATGGCCATGACGGATGACCCCCTGGTAGACCGCATCGCTCACGGCCAGGACGCAGTCCGGGTCCGCTTGCTCGGCGAGGGCGGTGCGCAGGGCATCGGAGTCGAGCAGCCGGAAGGCCTGGTTGAGGTCGTGTCCGACGAGTCCTCCCGTGGTGCCCGCCTGGGGGTCGTGAGCGACCTCCCCGACGGCGAGCACCATCCGCAGTCGCATCTGTGCGCTGGCCGACGCCAAGCGGTTGTGGTCGCGGAGGAGTTCGGGCGTGACGGTGACAAGCGAGCGAAGCACCGCGGTCTTGGCCACGTCGCCACTGATCAGCACGATCAGGCCGTCACCGCGGTCCTCGCGGTACTGCTGGGTGGCCTCGACTCCCGCGGCCTCGGATAACTGGTCGGTGACCGTGTTCAGGGTGCGCCGGAGGACGGCCTGCACCACGTCGTCACGGCGGCTGAACTGCTCGATGTCGAGGAGCAGGATGGTCCGGTTCACAGGCTCGCGCATGGCCGCCTTCCACTGGAGACACAGGCCGGTGAAGGCCTTCGGGACACCGAAAAGGTGCCACCGGAATCGAGTTGGAGGCGATGGAACCTAGCACACTGCGAATGTGACCATCTGCACACAACGGCACCTGTGCGTGCCGGCCTTGGGGAACCATGACGCCGGACGCGCGCTATCGGTACTCCTGGCCGGCCATCCTCCGCAGCACCTCCGGTCGCACCACCACCAGCCCCCGCCGCCCGGTGCGCACGATGCCACGGTCCCGCAGTCCCTTCAGCAACCGGGCCACCGCTTCCCGGGAGGCGCCCACCGAGCCGGCCAGCTCGCTCTGGGTCAGTCCGGGCGTCAGCTGTACGCCGTTCTCCGTGTCCTCCCCATGACTGCCCATCAGTTCCAGTAGCAACAGGGCCAGACGCTCCTGCACGTTCAGGGCCGCGTACTGCACACGCCGACGGTCGCTGTCGCGCATCCGGTCCGCAGTGAGCGCCAGCAACTTCCGCGAGATGCCGGGGCGTTCCTCGAGGAGCCTGCTGAACCGGCCGGCGTCGATGGCCAGGGCCTCGACGCGTTTCAGCGCCGTCACGGTCGCCCCTCTGGGACGTCCGCTGAGTACGGCCCCTTCGCCGACGATGTCGCCGGGACCCCGCAGCGCCAGCAGTGCCTCATAGCCATTCGCGGCCGCCGAAGTCACCTTCGTCCAGCCGGACAGAAGGATCAGCGCGTGTGCGGAGGGCTCGTGCTCCTGCATCAGCACCTGCCGTGCCGCGAAGGTGAGGGGTGTCCCGCTCTCGAAGAGGGCCTGCCGGTCCTCGGCATCCAACCGGACCATGAAGGGAACACGGTCCTCGAACTTCATCAACTGCCTCTTCCGCCCACCGACGTGCCGACGACGGGAAGTACCCGGGAAGTCCCTCCCGCACAACGGCATCATCGGGGAAGGGCGTTCCGCGCACCAGCCCCGTGTCCGGGCCCCGATGCCCGGCCATCGAGCGGCGCAGGGACCGGCTCCTGGTGCATCGTGTGCGTCGGCCGAGCGGTAGTACGCGCGCACCCTGGACAGTCCGCCGCCGTTCGCGTTCATAGGCGGGTCCCTGTTGCCGCTTTCCGTTGGAACCGCACCGGCAGGCTGCTGTAGCCGGTGAGGAAAGCGGAGTGGATGCGGCGTGCTTCGCCGGTGACCTCCAGGTCATCGGCGAAGTCCCGCAATGCCGTGAGCAGTGCGCCGATTTCCACCCGGGCCAGGTAGGCGCCCAGGCAGAAGTGCGGTCCATGGCCGAAGGCCAGGTGCTTGTTGGGGGTGCGGTCGAGGCGGAAGGCGTGGGGGTCGGCGAATACGGTCTCGTCCCGGTTGGCGGAGCAGTGCCAGAGGGTGACGATGTCGCCCTCCGCGATGGGCGTCCCGGCGATCCGGGCCGGCCGGGTGCAGGTGCGGCCGAAGTGCAGGGTGGGGGAGGCCCAGCGCAGGACCTCCTCCACCGCGGTGGCGGGGTCCACGCGGCCGTCCCGCAGCCGCTGCCACTGCTCGCCGTGGCGGGCCAGGGCGGCGGCCGCTTCGATCATCGACAGCCGGCTGGTCTCGTCCCCGCCGATGATGAGGCTGTAGCAGTTGAGGACGATGTCGTCCTCCGGCAGCGGGCGCCCGTCGATCTCGCTGTGGGCCAGCATGCTGATGACATCCTCGCCGGGCGCGGCACGGCGTTGCTCCAGCAACTCCCCGAAGTACAGCAGGATTTCATTGCGGGCGCCCACCGCCTCCCGCTCGTCGGCGCCCTTGGTGTCGGAGCTGAGCGCATGGTGCGTCAGGTCCAGGAGGAAAGGGCGGTCCGCGGTGGGCACTCCCAGCAGGTCGCAGATCGTACCCATGGGTATGCGGTCGGCGATGTCCGTGGCGAAGTCGCAGGTGCCGAGCTCGACGGCCGCCGCGACCAGGGCGCGGGTGTTCGCCCGGACCGTCGCGGCCACCCGGTCCAGCGTTCGCGGGGCGAAGGCCCGCAGGATGATCTTCCGCAGTTCACGGTGGCGGTGCCCGTCGGTGACCGGCAGCATATGGCCCGCGGCCGAGTCGCCGCCGGAGAGCAGGGTGGTAAGGACATTGCCGCGTTCCGAGGTGAACGTCTCGTTGTCCCGGTACACGGGCAGGATGTCGGCGTGGCGGGAGACGACCCAGAAGCCGGGCCTGCCGGGCGCCGGCGGGTGCCAGTGGACGGGCTCCTCGGCCCTGAGCCGCCGCCAGTAGCCGGCGAGGTCCTGTTCGTCGAAGGTGCGGGGGTCGGTGAGGTCGGTCACCGTCTCCTCGGGCGTCACTTCCGGTCCTCCAGGGCGTCGAGCTCGGCCAGCAGTTCGTCCTCGGACATGGCCTCGACCTCCGCGGTGACGAGTTCCTCCACGGCCCGGGCGAGAGCCCCGACGGTCCGCCGCTCGAAGACCAGGCGCAGCGGCACATCGATACCGAAGAGGTCGCGCAGACGCGCGGTGATGCGGGTGGCGATCAGCGAGTGGCCGCCGCTCTCGAAGAAGTCGTCATGGACGCCGACCCGGGGCCTGCCCAGTACGTCCGACCAGACCGCCGCGACGGCCCGTTCGCAGTCGGTGGCGGGCGGGACATAGGGCGTGGCCGGTCCCTCGGGGAGGGGCAGGGCGCCGCGGTCGGTCTTCCCGGAGGCGGTGGTGGGCATCCGCTCCAGGGCGACGAACAGGTCGGGGAGCATGAACTCCGGCAGTACGGGCGCCAGCAGATCCCGTAGTTCGTCCCGGGCCGGGGCGTCGGCGCCCTCGGGAACGTACCAGGCGACCAGCCGGGTGGTGCCCGCCACCGTCGCGGGGGCCACCGCCGCGTCGCGTACCCCGGACAGGGCCCGCAGGGCGGTCTCCACCTCGGACACCTCGACCCGGTACCCCCGGATCTTCACCTGGCGGTCCGCGCGCCCGAGGAACTCCAGTTCGCCGTCGCCGGTCCATCGCCCGAGATCCCCGGTGCGGTACAGCCGCCCGCCGGGCGAGGGGGAGAGCGGGTCGGGCAGAAAGCGCTCGGCGGTCAGCGCCGGGGCACCGATATAGCCGCGGGCCAGGCCCGCCCCGGCGAGAAAGATCTCGCCGGGCACCCCGATGCCCACCGGCCGGAGCCGGTCGTCGAGCACATGGACGCGGACATTGTCGATGGGCCGGCCGATGCGCCCCCCGGCCGTCGTGGGCAGGGTGAGTTCGGTGGCGGTGGCCAGCACGGTGGCCTCGGTGGGGCCGTAGACATTGACCACCGGGACGCCGGGGGCGTCCGTGGGCCGCGGCCGGAAGAGGTCGCCGCCGGTCAGCAGGGTCCGCAGGGCGGTGTTCCGGCCGAGCGGGTGGCGTATCAGTTCCTCGGCCATGGCCGTGGTGGCGAAGGCCACCGTGGTGCCGGTCCGGGCCAGATGGCCGGCCATCTCCTCGGCCGACGGGACGGTGTCGTCCGGCGGGAAGTCCAGCCGGGCGCCGGCCAGCAGCGCCCCCCAGATCTCCCAGCCGGCCGCGTCGAAAGAGATGTTGGCGACCTGGGTGGCCACGTCCGAGGGGCCGAACGAACGCTCCCGCAGATGCCAGGAGAGCAGGTTGGCGAAGGAGCGGCGCTCGATGGCGACGCTCTTGGGCCGCCCGGTGGTGCCCGAGGTGTAGAGGACATGCATCAGGGCGGCGGGCGGCGGGCCATCTGCCGTCGCCCCGGGCAGTGGCGTCCCGTCTGCGGCCCGTTCGGCGTCGGCGCAGGTCACGGTGACGGTCCCGGCGGGCAGGGCAGTGGCCAGGCCCGGTTCGGTGATGACGAGCACGGCGCGGGCGTCGCGCAGCATGAACTCCATCCGGGCGGCCGGCAGACGGTGGTCGAGCGGCAGATAGGCGCCGCCGGCCTTGAGCACGGCCAGCCAGGCGACGACCAAGTCGGCGCCGCGCGGCAGCAGTACGCCGGCGACCGTCTCGGCCCCCACGCCGCGCCGCCGGAGAAGCGCCGCCAGGCGGTCCGACCTGGCGTCCAGCTCGCCATAGGTCAGGCGTTGCCCGCCCGCGGTGACGGCGATCGCCTGCGGGGCCCTTCGCACCACCTCGGCCAGCGCCCGCACAGGGTCGGAGCCAGGCGCGACCTCGCGCCCGGTGGCGTTCCACCCGGCCAGCAGCCGCCGTTCGTCCGCGCCGGTCAGCGGCACATCGGCCACGCGGACGGCGGGGGTTGTACACACGGCCGTGAGGAAGGTGCGGTAGTGCTCGGTGAACCTGGCCGCCGTGGTGGCGTCGAACAGGTCGGTGGCGTAGACGAGATGGCCGCGCAGCGTATCGCCGCCGCTGTCCAGCACATACAACTCCAGGTCGAAGCGCGTCGTCTGGGTCTCGTCCTCGTACCGGGTGACCTCGATACCGGGGAGCACCGGCAGCCCCTGTGCGTCGCCGGCCCCGCCGTGCAGCACCTGGAACGAGTGCTGCACCAGGGGGTTGGCGCCGAGCCGCCGGGGCAGCCGGAGCTCGTCCACGAGCTGCTCGAAGGGCAGGTCCTGACGGGCGTACGCCTCCAGGAGGCCGGTGCGCACCCGGTCGAGCAGGGTGGTGAAGGAGGGGTCGTCGGACAGATCGGCCCGCAGCGGCAGAAGGTTGACGAAGAAACCGATGAGCTCCTCGTGCTCCGGCTCGGTGCGCCCTGCCGACGGGCAGCCGGTCACCACCTGCCGGGCCCGGCCCCAGCGGGCGAGGACGGCCTGGTAGGCGGCCAGCAGCACCATGAACGGCGTCGCGCGATGCCGGCCGGCCAGCTCCCGCACGGCCGAGGTCAGCTCCGGTCCCAGCTCGAAGGTGACGCTCTCGCCCCGGTACGAGGGAACCTGTGGCCGGGGCCGGTCACCGGCCAGCTCCAGCTCCGGCGGCGCGTCCCCCAGGTGCTCGCGCCAATAGGCCACATACTCCGCCACGGCCTCGGGCGTCAGGGCGGCGAGCTGGTCGGCGGCCATCTCGTAATAGCCCGCCGGAAGCGCGGGCAGCTCGGGCTCCTCCCCGGCGCGGAAGGCGGCGTAGGCCATGGACACCTCGCGGGCCAGGATGTCCAGGGACCAGGCGTCGAAGACGCTGTGATGGACGGTCAGCACCAGCAGGTGCTCCTCCGCGGCCAGCCGCAGCAGGCCGGCCCGGAAGAGCGGATCCGCCGCCAGGCCGAAGGCCTGCCGGGCCGCTGCGGCGGCCTGCTCGCGGGCCGCCTGCTCCGGGTCGGGGTGGCCGGACAGGTCCCGTATCTCCAGCACGCTCGCCGGGGGCCCGGCCACCACCACGCGGGGCGTACCGTCACGGGCCACAAACCGGGTCCGCAGCGCCTCGTGCCGGGCCACGGCAAGCGTAATGGCCCGGTCCAGCGCATCCGGGTCCAGCGGGCCGCGCTACGCCGAGCCCTTGGGGAGCAGCCCGTCGAGGAACCACATCCGGCGCTGGGCGGAGGACAAGGCGGGACGGCCGCTGTCACGGGCCGCCGTGGAGGGGAGCGCCGCGGCCGGTGCCGGGGCGGCCGCGGCGGCCGTGGCCGCATGGCCGGCCAGCCGGCGCCGCAGGAGGTCGCGCCGGGCCGCCGCCAGGTCCGGCTTCCGGGTCTCACTCACCGCCACCCCGCACAAAGCCGTCGGCGGCCATGTCCTCGACGGTGGCCCGGACCGCCTCGACGACCAGGTCCACGTCCTGGTCGGTGTGGGCCGTGGAGAGATAGCAGTTGCGCCCCTCCCAGACGTAGACGCCCCTGTTCAGCAAGTGGTGGAAGAAGAGGTCGGGGTAGCCGAAGCCGCGCCCGAAGAAGAAGCGGAACAGCGATCCGGCGCGCTCCACCCGCAGCGGTATGCCATCGCGCTCCAGGAACTCGTTGACGCGCGTCTGCAGCCGGGCGGTCCGGGCGTCCAGGTCGTCCCAGAGCCCTGGCCCCGCCTCCTTCAGACGCAGCAGGACCGCGTGGGCCGCGGCCATGGCCAGGGGGTGCTTGGAGAAGGTCCCGGCGAACACCATGGTCTCGGCGCCGGGCCAGGAGTCGTCACCGTACTCCCAGAGGCCGCCGTCGATCGGGGCCAGGTATTCCTCGGTCCCGCTGACGGCGCCGATGGGTATGCCACCGCCGATCACCTTGCCGTAGACGGCCAGGTCCGCCCGTACTCCGCCGAGCGCCTGCATGCCGCCAGGGTGCAGGCGGAAGCCGGTGATGACCTCGTCGAAGATCAGGGCGATGTGCAGGCGGGCGGTCAGCTCCCGCAACTCCCGCAGCCAGGCCAGCGGTTGGATGTGCGGCATCCGGCTCTGCACCGGCTCGACCAGGACGGCCGCGATCTCGTCGGCGTGCGAGGCGATGAGGTCGAGGGCCGCCGGGTCGGCGAAGCCGGCGATGAGCACGTCCTGGGCCATGGACGGCGGCATGCCGCGGGTCAGCGGAACCGCGGTGCCCGGCGGGCGGGAGGGGTCGTTGCTGCCGCGGACCAGCACGCCGTCGAAGGTGCCGTGGTACGAACCGGAGAAGATGACGATCTTCGGCTTCCGGGTCACGGTGCGGGCGGCGCGCACCGCGACCATCACGGCCTCGGTGCCGGAGTTCTGGAACGCGGTACGAGGCAGTCCGGTCAGCTCGGCCATGAGCGCGGACACCGGACCGACCAGCGTGTTGTACGGCGCCAGGGGCATCCCGTCGGCCAGCCGCCCGGCAATGGCCTCCCGGATGAACGCCGGGTTGTGACCGAAGTGGTTGACGCCGAAATCCATGGAGATGTCCACATAGGAGTTGCCGTCCACATCGACGAAGCGCGAGCCCTCGGCCCGCTCCGCGACGATGGGATGGACGATCTCCTTCCACAGCGCGTGGAACCCGGCCGACATCCGGCTGTCGGCGTGGTTCCGCTGCCGGGCCACCAGGCGCTTGGACTCCGGGGTCCGCGCCTCCAGGGCTGTGACGAGGGCCTTGACGTGCTGGGCCTGCACCGCGTTCAGCGCGGGCCCGCGCCCGGCCTCGATGGGACGGTAGGGGCCGAGAGCCTGCGGCGGGGCCTGAAGGGCGGGGCCGGCGGCGTCGGCCGTGCGGGCCGGCGGCCGCGGTGCCGGGGACGGGCCGGTTCCGCCGCCGCGGGTGCGCAGCAGGTCCAGCTGTTGGCGCATCACCTCCAGCTGGAGCCCGATGACCTCGCGCTCCAGAGCCGGTCCGGCACCGTCGTCGGCGCTCCCGCCCAGGAGTGCGCCGGGTGCGTCGCGCCGGAGCGGTCCGTCCAGTGCGGGCGGTGTGGCGGGCGGCGGTTCCGGGACGGGCCCGGCGGGGGACGGCACCGGCGCCTCGGGGGAGGGGGCGGGTGCCATGGCCCGGCCTCCTCGTCCGGCCACATAACCGGCCAGGGAGGTGATGTCGGGGCAGGTCTCCAGCAGATCCCGGAAGGGGACATCCACGCCCAGCCGGTCCTCGATCACCTCGGTCGCCTCGACCAGCAGCAGGGAGTCGGCGCCGAGCTCCACGAAGGACACATCGACCGGTACCTGTTCCGCCGGGATTCCCAGCAATTCGCCGAATAATCCGCGAAGTGTCCCGATGGCATCGGAACTCATGACCGGTGATGAGTCGTCGGCGCCCTCCGGCGATATCCATGGGGTGTTCTCCGAGTTCGACAATTCGCCGAATCCTCGCTCTCAATCCAATGGTGCGATGCGGTGGGCAGGGGGGCGGTGGTGGCGCCAATGCGCCATCGCTACCCGGCAGTTGAGGACCTGTAAAGAGCTGTCAGAAACCATCTCTCCGCGAGGGGCGCGGGTCACAGCCGGGGTGTGCAACCGCGTAAAAAGTGATCTTGACGGGGCGAGTTTCGGTCCCCTATGAATTGAGGATGCCCAAAAAACGGGGACCGCTGTTAGCCCTGCTCTGTGCGGAGATAGTGTCTGTTTCCGGGTCGCTCATCACCCGGGTGGCTCTGCCATGGTTCGTCCTCGCCACCACCGGCTCCGTAGCACGCATGAGCATGGTGCTGGCCGTCCAGATGCTGTCCATGGCGGTCTGGGGCATTCCGGGCGGAGTCCTCGCGGCCCGCCTGGGCACCCGCGCCTTTATGCGGCTGGCCGACGGCGCACGGGCCCTGCTGGTCGCGCTGGTACCGCTACTGCACTGGCTGGACCGGCTCACCTTCCCCGTCCTGCTGGCGCTCGTCTTCCTCATCGGCGGTTTCTTCACGCCCTACTACGCGTCCCAGCGGGTGCTCCTGCCCGAACTGGTCGGCGATGACGAGCGGTTGCTGACCCGGGCCAACACACTGCTGATGGCCGCCAACCGGGTCACCCTCCTGATCGGCGCGCCCATCGGGGGCGTCCTGGTCGCGGCCTTCGGCGCCCAGCGCGTGCTGTGGATCGACGCGGGCAGCTTCTGGCTGTCCTTCCTGCTCATCTCCCTGTTCGTCAGGACCGGCCGGGCCGTGCCCTCGACCACCGGAGGGGAGGAATTGCTCGCGGGAATCCGGTTCCTGTGGCAGGATCGCGTGCTGCGCCTGTGGACCGTGGCCAACATCGCCTTCGAGATGGCCTGGCAATGCGTCTTCGCGGCCATCCCCATCCTGGCCTTCTCCCGCTACCACGACGACCCGCGCGTCGTGGGCGGACTGCTGGCGGTATTCGGCGTCGGCGCCGTACTGGGCAATGTCCTGGTGATTCCCCTGATGAAGGCCGTCCGGCCGATAAGGCTCATGACCCTGGGGGCCGTTGCCGAATCCCTGGTGCTCTGGACAGCGGTGATCGACGTGCACCTGGTCACCTTCGGCGTTGTCCTGTGCCTGGGCGGGGTCTTCATGGGGTTCATCGAGGGCCCCACCGCCGCACTGCAGACCCGCCGCACCCCGCCCGGGCTGCGGCCGCAGTCCATGTCCGCGTTTATGACGCTGACCCTGGTGGCCGGTGCGCTCGGTCTCACCATGACCGGACCGGCGTTCCAGGCATTCGACGCCCGGATTCCCTTCGCCGTCGTGGCGACCCTGTATTCGTCCGGCGCCGCTCTGCTGATGCTCTCGGCTGCCCGGCTCGCCGCCGAGCCCGCGGCCGATGAGCCGGCGCTCTCCGACTCAAGGACAAAGGACCCCGCGTGAGCGACAGTACCGGGGCGGGTGCGGCACCGGCCCATGGCGGCCGGCGGTCGCCGGACGCTCCTCCCCTGTGCCCCGGCGAATTCCCCGGGGACGCACACTGCCTGCCCGGCCTGATCGCCGCCCAGGCCGCGCGCACGCCCTCGGCACCCGCCGTCACCGCCGCCGGGCGGACCCTCGGCTACGCCGAACTCCACGCCGCCTCCGACCGGTTGGCGCTCGCCCTGCGGGACGCCGGAGTACGGCCGGAGGAGCCGGTTGCCGTCTGCCTGCCCCGGGGCCGGACGGACACGGTCACCGCCTTACTCGCGGTCCTCAAGGCCGGTGCCGGGCCGGCCTCCGCGCGCACGGCCAACTCCCCGCGCACGAGCATGAGGTGCTGCATATGCCCGGCACCGCGCCCGACCCGCGCTGGCTGTCCCGGCCCGAGCCGCTGACCCTGACCGCGGCGGACGGCCGGCCGGTCCGTGGCCTGTACTACCGCCCGGCGCACCCCGGGTATGTGGGCCCGCCCGGGACGTCCCCGCCGCTCATCGTGGTCTGCCACGGCGGCCCCACCGCGCAGTTTCTGGCCGAGTACCGGCCCGGCGTCCGGTACTGGACCAGCCGCGGTTTCGCCGTGCTGGAGCTCAACCAGCGCGGCAGTTCCGGGTACGGCCGTGCCTACCGCGCCGCGCTGGACGGCCGTTGGGGCCTTGCCGACGTGGCGGACTGCGTGGACGCCGCCCGGACGCTGGCCGCCTGTGGAAAGGCCGATGCCCAACGGATGGTGCTGCGCGGGGGCAGCGCGGGCGGGTTCACCGTGCTTGCCACGCTCGCCGCCTCGGACGTCTTCGCGGCGGGCATCAGCTACTTCGGCATCGGCGACCTGCGCCAACTGCGCGAGCATACGCACAAGTTCGAGCAGCATGCGCTGGACCTGCTCATCGGGCCCTGGCCGGAGGCCGAGGGCGAGTACCGGCGCCGCTCCCCGCTGGAACGCTGTGCCGCCATCACCGCCCCGGTGCTGTTCCTGCACGGGCGACGGGACGCCGTGGTGCCCGTCGAGCAGTCGTCGCTCATGGCCGAGCGGCTGACGGCCCGCGGGATCCCGTGCGACCTGGTTCTCTTCGACGAGGAAGGGCATGGATTCGGCCGCCAGGAGACGATCGTGACCGCGCTGGAGGCCGAACTGGCCTTTGTCGGAAAGGCACTTGGACTGGAGCCGCCACCATCCTGACCGGGAACCCCCGCCACCATGCCTACACCTCGATATGCGAGCCCATGATGACCGTGCGGTCACGGGGGAGGCCGAAGTACTCGGCCGCGTCGGCCGTGATGTAGGAGGTCGCGATGAACAGCCGCTTCCGCCAGAGCGCCATCGTCGGCGCCTTCCCCCGCCTGAGGTCGATCTTCGACAGAAAGTAGGACGCCTGGCCGAGCCGCAGCTGCCCCTCGGCCTGGTCCGGGGCGAGCATCGCCAGTGTGCTGGGCACATCCGGCGTCTCCATATAGCCGAACCGGGCGGTGACATGGATGATCCCGTCGTCGGCGTAGCCAAGGCCGTCCACGAGGATCCGCCGGCCGGCCGGAACGCGGGGCACGGGCTCGGTCTCAATGGAAAGGATCACGACCTGGTCGTGCCGTACATGGTTGTGCTCGACATTGGCCCGCATGGCCAGCGGCGTGGTCTCCTTGCCCCGGTTGAGGAACACCGCCGTGCCGGGGACCTGGAGCGTTGAGGTCTTCCCGCTGCGCAGATCGTCGATGAACGCGCTCAGCGAGCCCTCGTGCCGTGCCCGTTCCGCGGTGACGAGTTCCCGGCCGCGCTGCCAGGTCGTCATGACGGTGAAGGCGATAAGGCCGATCAGCAGCGGCAGCCAGGCGCCGTGCACCAGCTTGGTCAGGTTGGCCGCCACAAACAGCAGGTCCACCAGGATCAGCGGGATCGCCCCGATGGTGACCAGCCACACCGGCGCGTTCCACTTGGCATGGGCGACATAGAAGAACAGCAGGGTGGTGATGGTGATGGTGCCGGTGACCGCCATGCCGAAGGCGAAGGCCAGCGCCGTGGAGCTGCGGAAGGCGAGGACCAGCGTAAGGACCGAGACCATCAGCAGCCAGTTGATCCAGGGCACATAGATCTGGCCCATGGTGGACTCGGAGGTGTAGGCGATCCGCAGCCTCGGCAGATAGCCGAGCTGGGCGGCCTGGGAGGCGACCGAGTACGCGCCGGTGATGACCGCCTGAGAGGCGATCACCGTGGCGGCCGTGGCCAGCAGGACCATGGGCAGCCGTCCCCAGTCGGGGGTGAGGAGGAAGAAGGGGCTGCTGACATTGCCGGGACCGGCGAGGATCAGGGCGCCCTGGCCGAGGTAGCTCAGTACGCACGCGGGAAAGACGAGAAACAGCCAGGCCCGGGTGATCGACCGGCGGCCGAAGTGCCCCATGTCGGCATAGAGCGCCTCGGCACCGGTGACCGCGAGTACGACCGCGGCCAGGGCGAAGAAGGCGGTGCCGAAGTGGCCGGCCAGAAAGCCCACGGCATAGACGGGTGACAGGGCTCTGAGGATCTGTGGGTGGCCGGCGATGCCGGCGACGCCGCAGGCACCGATGGCCGTGAACCAGGCGATCATCACCGGCCCGAACACCCGGCCCACCGCCGCGGTCCCCCTGCGCTGCACCAGGAACAGCACCACGATGATCAGCACGGTGACCGGCACCACCGCACTCGCCAGCGAGGAATCGACGACCTTGAGCCCTTCGATGGCGGACAGCACCGAGATGGCCGGAGTGATCATGCTGTCCCCGAGGAACAGCGACGCGCCGAAGATGCCCAGCGCGGCCAGCGCGGCGGTGATGCGCCGGCTCCGCGGTGAACTCCCCCGTCTCAGCAGGGTGATCAGCGCCATGATGCCGCCCTCGCCCTCATTGTCGGCGTGCATCGCCAGCAGCACATAGGTGACCAGAACGATGATCACCACCGACCAGAAGACCAGCGACACCACGCCGTAGACGTTCTGCGTGGTGACCGGGACCGGGTGCGGATCGCTGGGGTTGAAGACGGTCTGGAGGGTGTAGATCGGGCTGGTTCCGATGTCGCCGAAGACCACGCCGAGAGCGCCGATCACCAGTGCGAGGCGCACCGTGTCGTGCTCAGCTGGGTGGCCGGCCTCCGGTGACCATGACGCGGAACCATCGTCCGGCGGAGACCCGTGCCGACGGTCGGCCATGTGGCCCTCCTTGGCGTCCGGTGCATTGCGGCGGACGATACCGATCACACAGCGCAAACCCCGGTAGGCGTGCCTCTCCGGATTTCGGCCGGCGCGGTCGTACGGTCGGCCGCGCGGTCACCGTGCCGGTCCCTGTGCGGGTCCCTGTGCCGGGCTTTGTGCTCCGTAACGGAGGCCGTCGAGGAGGAGGTCGAGGAGGCGGCCGGCCCGTTCGCGTTGTGCGGGGACGCTGGTGATCAGCGAGATGCCGGCGAGGCTGAAGCCCAGGTCGAGTGGGTCGATATCCGGCCGCAGCAGACCGGCGTCGGCGCCGGCGTCCAGCAGGGTGCCGATCGCGGTGCTGAGCTTGTCGATGCTCTGGGCGAAGGGATCCGCGCCGGAGGCGACCGCGGCCCGCAGGGCGTCCGCCATGCCCTGTTTGGCGGCCAGATAGTCGATGAAGTCATCCATCCACCTGCGCATCGCCCGGTCCGCCGGGAAGCGGGCCAGCAGTTTGGCCGCGCTGTCGCAGACCCGGGCCAGCTCATTGCGGTAGGCCGCCTCGATGAGCGCCTCCCGGGTGGGGAAGTGACGGTAGAGGGTGGCCGAGCCGACGCCCGCGGCCTTGGCGATGGTGTCGATCGGAACGTCCGCGCCCTTCTCGGAGAAGGCGCGCACGGCCGCTTCGAGGATGCGTTCCCGGTTGCGGCGGGCATCGGCCCGCAGCGGGCTCGGCTGGCTGGTCAAGGCTGCTCCCTTTGGTCGGAAGGCCAGTCTAACTGGACAACCGGGGAGTTCCCCGGTTAGCGTGATGAGTAAAGCGGGGAGTTCCCCGTTTACGGCTGCGTCCACTCCCTCCACCAGGCAAGGAAGATCCCTATGACCTCCCCTATGACCTCCTCGAACACGGTTCTGATCACCGGCACCTCCTCCGGTATCGGCCTGGCCGCCGCCGTCGCCGCCGCTGAGGCGGGCTGGACGGCCATTGCCACCATGCGTGACACCGGCAAGGCCGGGGCGCTGCTCCAGGCCGCCGCCGAGGCGGGTGTGGCCGACCGCGTCCAGGTCAAGCGGCTGGACGTCACCGACGCCGGCAGCATCACCGCCTGCCTGGACGAGGTGATCGCCGAGCACGGCCGCCTGGACGCGCTGGTCAACAACGCCGGCGCGGCCCAGGTCGGCACCATCGAACAGGGCAGCATCGACGACGTCCGCGCCGCCATGGAGGTCAACTTCTTCGGCGTGGTGGCCGCCACCCGCGCCGCACTGCCCCACCTGCGCGCCGCCCGGGGCCGAGTGATCACCATCACCAGCGTCGGCGGCGTGGTCGGCCAGCCCTTCAACGAGGCTTACTGCGCGGCCAAGTTCGCGGTCGAGGGCTTTATGGAGTCCCTGGCACCCGTCGCCGCGACCGTCGGCGTCGAGGTGACCGTGGTCGAACCGGGCGCGGTGGCCAGCGAGTTCGTCGCCAACCTCGGCCAGGACCTCGACGGCGTGCTCGCCACGGCCGGGCCCTACACCCCGGCCCTTCAGGCGTACCTCGCCCGCACCCGCCAGTCCTTCGCCAACGCCCAGACCCCGGCCGAGGCCGCCGCCCCGGTCATCGAGGCCCTGACCGCCGAGCACCCGGCCTTCCGGATCCAGACCTCCGCGTGGGCCCGCGACTTCGTCGGCGTCAAGCTCGCCGACCTCGACGGCTCGGCCGTCCGGAACCTGACGGGCCCCTGGGTCCGCTGAACCACCCGGAAACAGCCGTCCTCAACGCTGTTCGGCCGCCGCCACATGCTGCTTCACCGCGACGAAACTGTCCGGGGCCACCGAGATCGAATCAATTCCCGCCCCGACCAGGAACGCGGCGAAATCCGGGTCGTCGCTCGGCCGCTGGCCGCACAGCCCCACCGGACGGCCGGCATCGTGCGCGATGGTGATCAAGGTCTCGATGCTCCGGGTCACGGCAGCATCGGTCTCGTCGAAGACGGAGGCCAGCTCGGCCGAGTCCCGGTCCACGCCCAGGGTGAGCTGGGTGAGGTCATTGCTGCCGATGGAGAAGCCGTCGAAGCGCTCGGCGAACTCGCGGGCCAGCACGATGTTCGACGGGATCTCCGCCATGACGTACACCTGAAGCCCCTTGGCACCGCGCCGCAACCCTTCCCGCGCCATGACCTCCAGGACCCGGTCGGCTTCGCCCGGGGTGCGGCAGAAGGGGATCATCACCACCACATTGGTCAGGCCGGATTCCTCCCGCGCCCGCCGGATCGCCCGGCACTCCAGGGCGAAGCCGTCGCGGTAACCCTCGCTGTAGTAGCGGCTGGCACCACGCCAGCCGATCATCGGGTTGGCCTCGGCCGGCTCGAAGGGCCGGCCGCCGACCAGCTTGGCGTACTCATTGGTCTTGAAGTCGCTGGTGCGCAGGATCACCGGGGACGGCCAGCGGGAGGCGGCGATGGTGGCCACCCCGCGGGCCAGACGGTCCACAAAGTACTCGGTACGGTCGCCGTACCCCTCGGTCAGCTCGTCCACCGAGCGCCGCTCCTCGGCGGAGAGCCGGTCCGGCCGGACGAGTGCCATGGGGTGGACCTTCACCTGATGGGCCACCATGAACTCCATCCGCGCCAGCCCCACGCCGTCCGCCGGCAGCTGCCACCAGCGGAACGCCGCGGCCGGGTCGGCGAGATTGAGCATCACCCGGGTACGGGTCACCGGCAGCCCGGTGAGATCGACGTCCGACTCCTCGTAGCCCACCAGCCCGGCGTAGACGTGGCCCTCCGAGCCCTCGGCGCAGGAGACGGTGACCGGCCGGCCATCGGCCAGGACGGCGGTGGCGTCGCCGGTGCCGACCACCGCCGGGACGCCGAGCTCCCGGCTGACGATGGCGGCATGCGAGGTACGCCCGCCATGGTCGGTGATGATCGCCGCCGCACGCTTCATCAGCGGCTCCCAGTCGGGGTCGGTCACCGGCGTCACCAGCACCGAGCCGCCGGGGAAGCGTTCCAGCCCCACGGGCGACGCCAGCGCGCACACCGGTCCGGCACCCACGGCCTCGCCCACGGCCACACCGGTGGCCAGCAGCTCGCCGGTGCCGGTGAGCCGGTAGCGGCGCAGCACGGCCGGGGGGCGCCGGGACCGTACGGTCTCGGGGCGAGCCTGCACCACAAACAGCTCCCCGGTCCGGCCGTCCTTGGCCCACTCCAGGTCCATGGGCGTGCCGTAGTGCCGTTCGACCGCCACCGCCCACTCGGCCAGCCGCCGTGCCTCGGTGCCGTCGAGCACGGGCGCCGCCCGCCGGGCCGGGTCGGTGTCCACCACGCGGGTCAGGCCGCCCTCGGCGTAGACCACCTTGGCGTGCTTGCCGCCGATGACCACCCGGATCACCGGGTCCAGGTCCGGATCCGCCAGCAGGGGCTTGAACACCACATACTCGTCCGGGTCCACCCGCCCGCTCACCACACTCTCGCCCAGCCCCACGCCGCGTTGATCACCACCACTCCGGGGAACCCGGTCTCGGTGTCCAGCGTGAACATCACCCCCGCCCCGCCCAGGTCGGAGCGGACCATCAGCTGCACCCCGACCGACAGCGCCACCGAGAGCTGGTCGAAACCCATCCGTTCCCGGTAGTCGATCGCCCGGTCGGTGAAGAGCGAGGCGTAACAACGACGGCACGCCTCCAACAGCCCCGTCGCGCCCCGGACGTTGAGAAAGGTCTCCTGCTGCCCGGCGAAACTCGCCTCCGGCAGATCCTCGGCGGTGGCGCTGCTGCGCACGGCGACATCGGGATCGGTACGCCCGGCCTGCCGGGCGAGCCGGGCGTACGCCTGGGTGATCTCCTCCCGCAGCGCCGCCGGCAGGGGCGTGGCCAGGACATCGGCCCTGATGGCGGCGCCCACGTCGGACAGCGCCGCACCTGCCGCCAAGCGCGCCAGATGTGCGGCGATCCGGTCGCCCAGGGCATCGGTCAACAGGAACTCGCGGTAGGCGTCGGCGGTCGTGGCGAACCCGTCGGGCACTTGCACACCGGCGGGGGACAGGTGCCGGATGAGCTCGCCGAGCGAGGCGTTCTTGCCGCCGACCGTGGGTACGTCCGAGCGGCTCAGGCCGGAGAAGGGAATGACGCGCCCAATGACACGTCCGCCGGTGGACATCGCGCTCCTCGACAGTGCGGGACCGCCCAGCGGGGGGCGGTGACGCCGACGGGAGGGCCCCATCCGCTTCTCGTGGATCCGGATTGCGCGGTGCACGGCCGCGAGCCGCTTCCCCGCGTCCCTTGCGGGTCCTCCCGCCACTTCCATCACACCACACCGGGGGCCGCCCTGCCATGGCTCAGTGCCGGAGACGTGCCCTCACCCGTGCGGCACCACCGCCACCGGACAGCGCGCATGGTGCAGGGCCGCATGGCCGGTCCGGCCCAGATGCAGCCCGAACCCCTCCTGCCGCCGGGCGGCGCCGAGTACCAGCAGGTCGGCCTCGGCGGCCGGGCCGAGCAGCACCCGGTGCGCCGGCCCCTCCAGCGCAGTGCGGGTGACGGGGACATCCGGGTGGGCCGTCACGGCGTCCTCCAGCACCTCGTCCAGGACGGCTTTCGCCCATTCCTCGTAGGACCGGGCGGCGGAGTCCAGCACGCCCAGGGCGTCCGTGGGCTGCTGAGGGCTGCGCCAGGCCCGTACGGCCTGGAGCTCGCACCCACGGGTCCCGGCCTCGCGCAGGGCGAAGCGCACGGCGGTGGCCGCCTCGTCCGCCTCGCCCACGCCGACGACGACCCGGTGGCTCATGCCCTTGATGTTGCGCTCCTCGCCGCGCACCACGACCACCGGGCAGCGGGCCCGGCCGGCGACGGCGAGGCTCACCGAGCCCAGCAGAAACCCCTTGACGGCTCCGCGCCCGGAGCATCCGGTCACCACGAGGGAGGCGCCGTCCGACTCCTCCACCAGTGCTTCCGCGGCGTCGTCCGGAACCGTCACCGCGGTCACCCCCAGACCGGGCGAGAGCTGCCGGGCGCGCTGCTCGGACGAGGCGACGATGTGCTGGGCCGCCACTTCCTCCGCCGGCCGTTCGTCCCCGAAGGAGGGCACCGCACCTTCGTACCGCTCCCACAAGGAGGCGTAGACCACCCGCAGGGGGAGGCCGGACCTGGTTGCTTCCTCGGTGGCCCAGTCGAGGGCGGCAAGGCTGCCGTCCGATCCATCGATGCCCACCACCACGGGAGGACCCATCGTGCTCACCGCCTCACCGGTCGCCGCAACGCTTCCGCATCCACCATCCCTCGCCGCTGCCGCCGGGGCATATCGGGGGAGCATGGCGCCGGAATGCGGACGGCGGCCGGGCTGGGGAAGATGGGGCGCAGGTGCTGCTGCGACAAGGAAGCGGGACACGGCCATGGCCACGGAACCAGCGGACGAGGCCGGCTCCGGCCGGCTGCGTTCCGGCAGCGACCTCGGCCGCCGGGTGGCCCGGCGCCGGGAGGAACTGGGCCTGACCCGCGAGGAGATGGCCGCCCGGGCCAGGATGGACGCCGGCTACCTCGCGTACCTGGAGTCGCGGACCGGCAGCGTCTCGCGGGAGACGCTCACCGCCCTGGCGGGCGCGCTGGAGACCTCCGTCGCCGAGCTGCAGGGTGCGGGCCTTGAACAGCCCCCCGGCAGGTCTTCCCTCGCGGCCGCCCCGCACCTGGAGCGGCTGTCCCTTCCGGAGTGCCGGGAGAAGCTCGCTGCGGGCGGCATCGGCAGGGTGGTCTTCTCCAGGGCGGAAGGTCCTGAGGTGGCACCGGTCAACTACCGGTTCGTCGGTGACTCCATCGTCTTCCGCACGGCCGCCGGGGGCGTGCTCTCCGGTGTGGTCGGCGGCGCCGTCGCCTTCGAGATCGACAGGATCGACGAGGTGCGCAACGAGGGGTGGAGCGTTCTGGTGAGAGGAGTGGCCCAAGCCGTCACCGAACCCCAGGAACAGCGGCGTCTGGGCGCCGGCGACGGCCCCCGGTCCTGGGCGGGCGGCGAACGGGAGACCTGGGTGCGCATTCCCGTCGGCACGATCAGCGGCCGCCGCATCCGCAGCGGCCTGTAGGACGGAAGGGCCGCTCTCCGGTGCCGGCGTTCCGGGCGGAGGAGCGTCACCGGGCCGCGGCAGGGCCGTGGTGGCCGGCCGCGGGGTCTGGTCCGGCGTCGGCGGCCGACCCGGTGCGCCCTACGGCCATGGACACCTCCTCCGGGCACCCCCCGTGGGAGACGCCGCGGGCATGCTCAGTGCTGGACGGCCGTCTTGGCGGCGACGATGACCAGACCGAGCACCAGGTTCACCAGGCCGGAGAGCGCGACCAGCCGAGGAGAGGCCCCGGCCCGCGCAGCGGCCACACTCGCCCAGGCGACCTGCTCGACCAGGGCGACCCCCAGTGCGAACCATGCCGTTCCGGCAAGTCCCAGCCCCAGCAGCGGGCTGATCGCCACCGCGAGGGCCGGGGGAACGGCGGCCTGGACCACCGGCCACTCCTGGCCGGCCGTATGGCGTATCTCGCCCCGGGTCAGGAGCTGCCCGTGCGCCCGCTCCCCCGCCAGCCGGGCGTAGACATGTGCCGCCCAGAACACCAGGCCGGTGACCAGAAGGAGCAGGACCAGCCCCAGGCGGGAGAACGGACCGAACCCCGCCGTCCCGGCGATGACGGACGCGGCCAGGAGCGCACCGTAGATCGCACCCGCGTAGTCGGTACGCGGCCGGTCGGGGCGGATGGTTGGCACATCTCCAGAGCGAATGCTTGGCACATCTCCAGAATCGCCGCGACCACCGCGCGGTGCACCACGAAGGCCACCCGCCCGCAGCAGCCCGCCGGCCGTGGCCGGGCCCGGCGGGAACTCGGCCATGCCCACGGTCAGGAGGTGTCCCCGGAGGGGAAGCGGGCGTCGGCGGTACGGGTGCCGTCGGGGTGGACGGCCAGGGCCGGGTAGCCGGGGACCGGTACTGCGCGGCCGCGGGCCATATGGGCGGTGGCATGGACGTCGGCCCAGGTCAGGCTGGGGCCGACGACCGTGACGGCGAGCAGCGCGGTGGCCGGGCGGCCGGTGTGCGGGTCGGTGATATGGGCGCCGCGCTCCGCCGTTCCCGAGGTGGCCACCGCCATATCGCGGCCCTGGACGGTGCCGGTCAGCCGCCCGGGGTGCCGCGGGTCCGCCAGGCCGATCCGCCAGGGCTCACCGGGCGCCGCCTCGCCGCACAGCCGCAGGTCGCCGCCCCCGTTGACACAGAGGTTGCGCGCGCCCGCGGCGAGCAGCAGGTCCGCGGCGCGTTCCACGGCCCAGCCCTTGACCAGGCCGGAGGGGTCCAGCCGGCCGGCGGCGGTGGCGCTGAAGAAGCCCCCGGTGCGCTGCTCGGCCAGGGCGCACAGCCGCAGCACCTCGCCGACCTCGGGCGGACACCGGTCCACCGTGATCTCACCGCGGCCCAGCCGGCTGACCGCGCTGTCCGGCCGGTAGGTGGAGAAGACCGCGTCCACCTGGTGCAGCAGGCGCACCGCCGCCGCCAGCGCCCGGGTGACGGCCGGGGTGGCCGGGTCGCGGAGATCGAAGGAGAAGACGGTGCCCATCACCCGCTCCACATGGCGCGTGCCGCGCCCCCGCTCAGGCACCGGCCTGGTCCAGGGCGCTCTGCAGGGACCGGATATAGCCCTCGCTGGTGTAACTGGCACCGCTGACCGCGTCGATACGGGCGCTCTGCGCGCCCAGCGCCTCCTGGGTCAGCCGGGGCACCGCATAGTCGGCGATCTCCTGGTCACGGCCGTTGTCGGAGGGTGTCTGGAGCACCTTGACCGCGGTCAGCCGCCCTTGCCGGAGCGTGGCGGCGACCTGAACCGGGCCATAGCGGGTGTCGATGACCTGGCCGGTGAAGGTGCCGGTGCGGCTGCCGCCGCCGGAGTGGGCGGGCGGGGTCCTGCCGGGCGGCGGTACCGCGACGGGCGGGGGAGTGGCCCGGTGCGGTTTGAGGGCCAGCAGCAGTACCACGCCCGCCACGGTGGAGACGGTGGCCAGGACGGCTCGGCGCATAGGAGGCTCCCTAAATCGTCGGTCGGGCAGCGGTGTGCCGGCGGTCAGAAGGCGAAGGACTCATGGTGGATGCGGCGGCCGGGTACGCCCGCACGCCGCAGGGCCCGCAGCGCCGCCTCGGTCATGCCGGGCGGGCCGCAGAGGTAGACCTCGTGCTCGGCCAGATCGGGCACCAGCCGTTGCAGGGAGCGGGCGGTCAGCGGCACCGCCTGGCCCGCCGGGCCGTCCACCGCGTAGTGCACCCGGGCGCCACGGGCCGCGGCTATCGCCTCCAGTTCGCCGCGCAGCGCCAGGTCCTCGGCCCGCCGGGCCCGGTAGAGCAGGGTCACCTCGCCGGGCAGGGTCTCGAACAGGGCGCGCAGCGGGGTGATGCCCACGCCCCCGCCCAGCAGCAGCGTCTTGCGCTCCCCGCGGCGGGCGGCGGCGGTGAACGCCCCGTACGGGCCCTCGGCCCACACTCGGGTGCCGGGGGCCAGCCGGGCCACGGCGGCGCTGTGCGTTCCGGCCGCCTTGACGGTGATACGCAGCAGGTCCGGCCGGGCCGGGGCGGACAGCGAGTAGGGGTTGGCCGTCCACCACAGGCCGCGGGTCAGGAACCGCCAGCGGAAGAACTGCCCCGGTTCGGCGGCCAGTTGGTCCAGCCCTTCACCGGTGAGATAGACCGAGACCACCCCGGGCGCCTCCGGCCGTACCCCGGCCACCCGCAGCCGGTGCCGCAGCCCGCGGCGCACCGGGAGGATGAAGCGGTACCACAGCAGCAGGGCGGCCACTCCCAGATAGAGCGCGTACCAGGCCAGTTGGGCCTTCTGGTTGCCCACGAAGTCGGCGCCGTCGGCCAGTTGGTGGCCGAAGGCCAGGAACACCGCAAGATAGGTGGCCCAGTGCAGATAGTGCCAGGTCTCATAGCCGAGCCTGCGGCGGGCGGCGCGCGCCGAGATCACTCCGGTGGCCACCAGCAGCAGAAAGCCGATGGTGCCCTTGAGCATCTCCGGGTAGTCCAGGACCAGGGTGGTGGTCTGGTGCACCAGCCCGGAGCGGGTGGTCCGGGAGTAGCCGAGGATGATCAGCAGGGTATGGGCCAGGGCCAGGCCCACCGTGTAGCGGCCACCGGCCGCGTGCCAGCGGGCCAGCCGGTCGGTGCCCACTCCACGGTCCACCGCCGGCACCCGGGCCATCAGGGCCAGCAGCACGGCGCAGGAGTATCCGGCGAGCAGACCGGTGATCCGGCCGGCCCCGGTGAGCCAGCCCGCGGTGCCGACCACAGAGGTGGTGTCGGACCACCACAGGCCGGTGACCCCGGCCGCACCGGCCCAGATCAGCGTCTGGGCGGCGAGCGGGGTGATCCTCACTCGCTGCCGGTGGACGGTCATAAGCGCTCCCTCTTCCGCGTGGCGGAGCCTCCCCAGGGCGGGGCGGGTCGCTCGGCCGGGCGCCAGCCTGGCAGCGCTTCCTTTGAGAACCCTCTGAGCGGCCGGGCGGCGGGCGTCCTCAGAAGGAACTCATAGGGAAATCCGTGCACCGGCACCCGTCGCGGCAGGGGATCCTTGAAGGGCCATGGAGAACCACACCCGGCCCCGCGCCCTGCTCCGGCCCGACGGCACGCCCGTACGGGTCCTGGTCGTCGATGACGAGGACGATCTGACCGAGGTCCTCTCCCGGGCCCTGCGCCACGAGGGCTGGCAGGTGCGCACCGCGGCGGACGGGGCCGGGGCGCTGGCCGCCGCCCGCTCGCTGCGCCCGGACGCCGTGGTGCTGGACTGGATGCTGCCGGACATGGACGGGCTGCGGGTGCTGCGCGAGCTGCGGGCCCTACTGCCCGAGGTCTGTGTGCTCTTCCTCACCGCCCGGGACGCGGTGGAGGACCGGATCGCCGGGATCACCGCGGGCGGCGACGACTATGTCACCAAGCCCTTCAGCCTGGAGGAGGTGCTGGCCCGGCTGCGCGGACTGCTGCGCCGGGCCGGGATGACCGGCTCCCCGGGCGGCAGCCTGCTGGTGGCCGGGGACCTGGTGATGGACGAGGAGGCACGGGAGGTCACCCGGGGCGGCACGGTGGTGGAACTGTCCCGCACCGAGTTCGAGCTGCTGCGGTTTCTGATGCGCAATCCGCGCCGGGTGCTGTCCAAGGCACAGATCCTGGACCGGGTCTGGTCCTATGACTTCGGTGGCCGGGCACATGTGGTGGAGCTCTACATCAGCTATCTGCGCAAGAAGATCGACGCCGGGCGGACGCCACTGATCCACACCGTGCGCGGGGTGGGCTATGTCCTCAAGCCGGAGCAGCCGTGAGCATCCTCGGCCGGATGCCGCCGCGCACCCTGCGCGGCCGGCTGACCGCTGGGCTGGTGGCCCTGCTCGCCCTGGTCTGCCTGGCCGTGGGGGTGACCACCGCGCTGGCCCTGCGGACCTTCCTGGTCGGCCGGCTCGACCAGCAACTGGCCGCGTCCCATGGGAAGTTCGCGGCCAGCCTGGAGCATGACGAGCGCCCGGACGCCGACAACCGGCCCGACACCAGGGGGCAGGCGGACGGCACCTTCGGGGCGCGTCTGAAGCACGGCGAGACCACCCAGGCCGCGGTGGTACGGCAGCAGAGCGACGCCGCCGTGCCGCTGACCGGCCAGGACCTCGGCACGCTGGCCGCCCTCCCGGCGGACGGGCGGGGGCACAGTGTGCGGATCTCCGCACTGGGCCGCTACCGGCTGACGGCGGTCCCCGGCGACGACGGCGATGTCCTGGTGACCGGGCTGCCGCTGCACCGGGTGGAGGAGACGGTGCACCGCCTGGAACTGGTGGAGGCGGCCGTCTTCGGCACCGCACTGACGGTGACCGGACTGGCCGGGGCGGTCTGGGTGCGGCTGGCGCTGCGGCCGCTGCACCGGGTGGCGGCCACCGCCGACGAGGTCACCCGGCTGCCGCTGGCCAGCGGCGAGGTGGAGATGCCGGACCCGGTGCCGGACACCGACCCGCGGACCGAGGTGGGCCGGGTCGGCGCGGCGCTCAACCGGATGCTGGGACATGTCGGGGACGCGCTGAGCCGCCGGCAGGCCGGCGAGGAGCGGCTGCGCAGATTCGCCGCCGACGCCAGCCATGAGCTGCGTACCCCGGTGGCCACCGTACGGGCCCATGCGGAGCTGGCACTGCGCCACCCGGAGCCGGTGCCGGAGGAGGTGCGGCACGCCCTGGAGCGTATCCAGTCCGAGTCCCGGCGGATGAGCGGCCTGGTGGACGACCTGCTGCTGCTGGCCCGGCTGGACGCGGGACGGCCGCTGGCCCGCGAGCCGGTGGACCTGACCCGGCTGGCGCTGGACGCCATGGACGACGCCCGGGCGGCCGCCCCCGGTCACCGCTGGCTGCTGGACCTGCCGGAGGAACCGGTGCTGGTGCCGGGAGACGAGCACCGGCTGCACCAGGTGATCGCCAACCTGCTGGCCAACGCGAGGGTGCATACGCCTGCCGGTACCCAGGTGGAGTTGCGGCTGGCGCCCGCGCCGGACGGAGCCGTCGAGCTGACCGTGACGGATGACGGTCCGGGCATCCCGGCGGAGCTGCTGCCGGAGGTCTTCCAGCGCTTCACCCGCGCCGACCACCAGCGCTCCCGGCGCACCGGCAGCACCGGACTGGGTCTGGCCATCGTCTCGGCGGTGACCACGGCCCACGGCGGCCGGGCGACCGCCGAAAGCCGGCCGGGCCGCACGGTGTTCTCGGTGCGGCTCCACCCGGCCCGGTAGGGGCGCGGGGCCCCGCCCCACCGTGGGGCCCCGGCTGCCGGTCGCACGGTTCGCCGCTGTCAGGCGCCCGGCAGATGCACATCCAACAGGCAGATGTCATCGCGCTGTTGACCCGACAGCAACCGGTCCAGCAACGGCTGGAGCGAACCCTTGCCCGCCTCGCCCAGCTCGCGCCGGGCCGCCTCGGCGAAGCGGCCGAAGCCCTCGTCCAGGTGCTCACGGGGGCGTTCGATCAGTCCGTCCGTGTAGAGCAGCAGATGGTCGCCGGGCTCGAGCAGGCACTCGGCCTCGGCATGGTGCGGCTGTGGTGTGGCACCCAGCAGGATGCCGTCGGGCGGGGTGAGGAATTCCGCCTTGCCCTGGCGGACCAGCAGCGGTGGCGGATGGCCGGCCTGGGCCCAGGTCAGGCAGCGGCGCGTGGGGTCGTAGCGGCCGAGCACCATGGTGGCGGTGGTGTGGTGCCCGTCATGGGTGTGCAGCAGCAGGGTGTTGAGCCGCTGGAGCGCTCCGGTCAGCGAGGAGCCGGTGAAGACCATGCCCTTGGCGGTGAAGCGCAGCTGCGCCATGGTGGCCACCGCGTCGATGCCGTGCCCGGCGACGTCGCCGACCGCGAACAGCACGCTGCCATCGGGCATTTCCACCGCGCTGTACCAGTCGCCGCCCACATTGAGGTCGTCATGGGAGGGCAGATAGGCCACCTCCACCCGCAGGCCCGCCAGGTTCAGCGACTGCCCGGGCAGCGGCAGCAGCGCGTGCTGGAGGCGGGCGGCGACGGTGCGTTCGGCCTCCAGCACATTGCGCTGGGCCAGCACCGCCCGCTGGGTCTCGGTCAGGGCCAGCTCGGCACGGCGCCGGGCGGTGAGATCCTGGACGAAGGCATGCACCTCCACCGGGGCGCCATCGGCGTCCGGCACCGCCTCGGCGACCATCCGCAGATGCCGCACACCGGTGCCCGTACGGATCCGGAACTGATGGTCCAGCCCGGTGCCCCCGCCGAGAAGCTCCCGCAGCGCCCGGGTGAAGCCCGGCAGGTCCTCGGGCAGCACCCGGCCCGGCAGTTCGTCCAGTGACATCGGGCCCAGTGCCCGGTCCCGGTCGAGGATGTCGTACACCTGGGGTGACCAGGTGACGGTGTCGGCCACCAGGTTCCAGTCCGCCCAGCCGAGGTTGCCCACCCGCTGGAGCTCGGAGAGCAGTTCCCGCTGGCGGGCGGCCTCATCCTGGCAGGACCAGGTGACCACCAGCCGGTCGCCCAGCCTGGCGGCCCGCAGGGTGTAGGCGGAGTGCTGCCGGACCCCGGCCTCCACCGCCTGGTAGAGGAAGGGCCCGGTCCGGTAGACGGCGCCGGTGTCCAGGGTCTCCAGATAGCCCTGCCAGACCGGGGAACCGGCCATGGTCGGATAGGACTCCAGCAGACGCATCCCCACCAGCCGGTGGCCGCGCCGGCCGGCGACGTCCACCGAGGCGGGGGCGGCAGCGTCGATCCGGAAGTCCTCGACCTGGCCGGCCGCCGAGCGCAGCGGGGTGAGCAGGACGGCCGGCCCGGGGAGGGCGTCGAAGACGGCCTGGACCTGCTCCGCCGTGCGGTCGGCGGGCCGTCCGCCGCCGGTGCCGGTCACGCTCAGGCTGCCCGCGCACAACCTGGCCGTCCCCCGCAGCAGTTCGCGGGCGGCCGGGGCAAAGGGGGCGTCCACGGTGCGCAGTACGCCCAGGGCCGCGGTGACCTTGCCACCGGTGACCACCGGGAGCCAGGCGCGGGTGGGCCACCGGCAGACGGGCTCCCCGATCAGGTGGTAGCGGTCCGCGTCGCGTTCGGCGTCCTCCAGCCACACCGCCTCGCCGCGCCGGATCACATCCAGGGCGGCGATCCCGCTGACCGGCGGCACATGCCGCCACTGGGCCGCCACGGTGGCCCCGACGCCGGCGTGCCCGGCCAGCTCCAGGGCACCGTCACCGGTACGGGTGTAGAGCATCACGGCGTCGGCCAGCACCGGATCGGCGGCCAGCTGGTCCAGCAGCCGCCGGGCCACATCATGCGAATCGGTGACGCCGGCCAGGGCCTCGCCCAGCGCCCCCAGTGCCGTGCTCTCCGGCGGCCGCGGGGCGTCGCCGCCGGTGTGCCGGGGACGAGGACCGGGGCCGGACGCGCCGGGGGAGCGCTCGCCGCCCCGGGCGGCGGGTACGGCCGGGCGCGGCCGGATCTCACCGAGGACTATCCACGACTCCTCCGTGAGCGTGCGTCCTCCGGCCGCCGCACGCCGGGTCAGCTCCTCCTGGGCCTCCGGGGCCGAGCAGCCGGAACGGGCCATCAATACGCCCTTGGCACGTTCCAGTACGGCGGTGGTGGATGCCAACTGCTCCAGCCGCTCATTGTCGGACCGCAGCTTGGCCACTACCCGGGCCAGTGCGACCACAGCAGGCAGTGTGGCGGGGTCCTCGTCGCGCACAGACTCGCTCGTCACGCCCCTGAGCATTGCACACCCCGGGCCCCGGCGGACCGTTCACTTCTGACCGGTCCCGGCCTGCGGCAGCATGGGAGCCGGGTATGTGCTCACTTCGACGGATCTTTACCGGCCCGGCGCCCGTGACCGGGGCGTTCGGGCCGCGAACACCCGCGCTGCTGTGCGCGGGTGAGTCTTTATGTCGTTATAGGAGCCGGGCCCGCCGGGGCGGCCACCGCCCGGCTGCCGGCTGAAAAGGGCAATTCCGTACGGGTTATCACCAAATCCGGCCGTGACCCGGAGCCCGGAATCGAGCACCTCGCCCTGGACGCCACGGACAGCACCCGGCTGACCGGCTGGAACTCACGCTGAAAAAGGGTGTGTTCCATCCGGTCGAGCATGGGGTCCTGCCACGGCCGGGGGCGCATCCCTGCGCTGCCCGGCGCTGCCGATGTGCTGGGCGAGCTGCGCCGCAATGACAAAACAGAGGGTTCTGGTGGTGTTCACGGCCTGATTCCCCGCCGGTGCCGCGCACGCGGGCGGATGGTCTAGTCGGTGTGCTCGCCCAAGGGAACCGCGAGTCCGGTGCTCTCGGCCGCCACGGCGATGGCGTAGTCGAAGAACGCGGACTCGTCCCGGACGCTGTCATGGGTGCGGCTGAAGACCTGGAAGACCAGGAGCCCGATCAGATTGCTCCACAGCACGATGCCGCGCTCGACAAGGTCCGCGAACGGGGCCTCGGGCAGGCCGCCGAAGAGCTCCACCGCCTCCGGCAGCAGCAGCGGGGGGCCGGGCAACGCCCGCCGGGGCGGGGTGAGTTCACCGGCCTCCAGCGCCGAGCGGATGATCCCGGCCAGCACGGCGGGGGTGCGCGAGGCGGCCGGGACGGTGTCCTGCGGGGCGTGGTAGCCGGGGACCGGCGAGCCGTAAATCAGCGTGAACTCACCGGGGTTGGCAAAGGACCACTGCCGCAGGGCCCGGCTCACCGCGAGCAGCCGGGCACCCGCCGGGGCGCCCGCCTCCCGGGCCTCCTGGTCCGCCCGCTCCATGGCGGCACCGGAGTCGTTGTAGGCGTCGATGACCAGCGCGGTCAGCAGATCGTCCCGATGCGGGAAGACCGCCGCCACCTCGCCGGCGGCAAAGCCGCCGCCCTCGGCGACGGCATCCAGGGACAGCCTTCCGGCGCCCAGTTTCACCAGCAGTTGACGGGCGGCGGCCTTGATCGCCGCCTCCGGCCCGGTGTTTACGTCCGTAGCGCTCGTTCCGGAAAGATCCATGGCCCAAACCGTATCTGTGCGCTACCGCGACATCACAGGCCGGGTGGCCGGTAAATATCGCCGGCAGCGCGCTCAGGGCGACCGTTTGTGTGCGCTGAGTAGTGGAAAAGTGGCGAAATGCCCGCTTCCCCGGCCTCGCTCAACCAAAGGCCCGGAACCCGAGTCTCTGTACTCAAGTACGCTTCCCGGGGTGCGCCCGCATCGGCGCGCGCCGGGAAACAGGTCGTCATCCGGGGAGGAACCGGCGTTGCACATCCAGCATTGGCTCGAAACGGTGCCGGCGGTCGCCGTCTACCTGATGGTGGGCGGGGTCATCGGCCTGGAGAGCCTGGGCATCCCGCTTCCCGGTGAGATCGTCCTGGTCAGTGCCACGCTGATGGCGGCCTCCCAGGACCACATCAACCCCTATGTGCTGGGCGCCTGCGCGGTGGCCGGAGCGATCATCGGTGACTCCATCGGCTATCTGATCGGCCGCAAGGGCGGCAAGCCGCTGCTGGCCTGGCTGGGCCGTAAGTTCCCCAAGCACTTCGGGCCGCACCATGTGGCCACCGCCGAGCGGTCCTTCACCAAGTGGGGCATGTGGGCCGTCTTCGTCGGCCGCTTTATCGCCCTGCTGCGGATCTTCGCCGGGCCGCTGGCCGGTGTGCTGAAGATGCCGTACTGGAAGTTCCTGATCGCCAATGTGCTCGGCGGCATCTGCTGGGCCGGCGGAACGGTCGCGCTGGTCTACACCGTGGGCAAGGCGGCCGAGAAGTGGATGGGCCAGATCTCCTACTTCGGTCTGGCCGCCGCCGCGCTGTTCGGGGTGGGCTCCTTTGTGATGATGCGGATCAAGGCCAAAAAGGCCGCGGCCCGGAGCGGCGAGCGGCAGGAGGCGGAGTCGGCCCCCGCCACCGTGGGCGAGTAGGGCGCCAGAACGCGGATCCGGGGCCCGCCGGCACTGCCGGCGGGCCCCGCTCGCGTTCCACCGGGCGTCCACCGCTACCGCGTGGTCACCTCCTCCGCGCTGGATTCCCGGAGCACCCCGTCCATCAGCAGCCAGCGGGTGATCCCGATGGACCGCAGAAAGGGCAGGTCATGGCTGGCCACCAGCAGGGCGCCCCGGTAGGACGCCAGCGCGCTGGTCAGCCGGTGGACGCTGGCCAGGTCCAGGTTGTTGGTGGGCTCGTCCAGCATCAGCAGCTGCGGGGCGGGCTCGGCGAGCATCAGGGCGGCCAGGGTGGCCCGGAAACGCTCGCCGCCGGAGAGGGTCGCGGTGCGCTGACCGGCCCGTGCGCCCCGGAACAGGAAGCGGGCCAGCCGGGCCCGGATCTCGTTGTCGGTGCTGCCGGGCGCGAAGGCCGCCACATTCTCGGCGATGGTCAGCTCCTCGTCCAGGACGTCCAGCCGCTGGGGCAGAAACCGCAGCGGGACATGGGCGTCCACCGTCCCGGAGAGCGCGGGCAGTTCACCGGCGATGGTGCGCAGCAGCGTGGTCTTGCCCGAGCCATTGCGGCCGACCAGGGCGATCCGCTCGGGCCCGCGCAGTTCCCATTCGCCCCGCACCTCGGCCCCATAACTCAGCCGCAGCTCGCGCAGGGTGAGCACCGAGCGGCCCGGGGGCACCTCGGTGTGCGGCAGATCGACCCGGATCTTGTCGTCCTCACGGACCGCCTCCACCGCCTCGTCCAGCCGTTCCCTGGCCTCGGCCAGTTTCTCCTCGTGCATGATGCGGTGCTTGCCCGCCGAGACCTGGGCCTGCCGTTTGCGCTCACCCATGACCACCTTGGGCTCGCGTTTGCTGTCCCACATCTTCTGGCCGTACCGCTTGCGGCGGGCCAACTTGACCTGGGCCTCGGCCAGTTCGCGCTTCTGCTTGCGCAGATCGGCCTCGGCGACGCGGACCAGGCGTTCGGCCGTCTCCTGTTCGGCGGCCAGCGCCTCCCGGTAGGCGGAGAAGCCGCCGCCGTACCAGGTGACCTCGCCGGCGCGCAGATCGGCGATCTGGTCCACCCGCTCCAGGAGTTCGGGGTCATGGCTGACCACCACCATCACCCCGGACCATGCCTCGACGGCCGAGTAGAGGCGCCTACGGGCATGCAGATCCAGGTTGTTGGTGGGTTCGTCCAGCAGCAGGATGTCCGGCCGGCGCAGCAGCAGCGCGGCCAGCCGCAGCAGGACCGTCTCACCGCCGGACAGCTCGCCCGTGGTGCGGTCCAGTCCGATATGGCCCAGACCGAGCTGGTCCAGGGCGGCCAGGGCGCGTTCCTCGACATCCCAGTCCTCACCGATGGCCGTGAAGTGTTCCTCGCTCGCGTCGCCCGCCTCGATGGCGTGCAGCGCGGCGCGGGCGCCGGCGATACCCAGGGCCTGGTCCACCCGGAGGGTGGTGTCCAGGGTGGCGTTCTGCGGCAGCCAGCCGATCTCGCCGGAGACCCGGAAGTTTCCGCCGGTCGGGGTGAGCCGGCCGGTTATCAGCCGCACCAGGGTTGATTTTCCTGACCCGTTGACGCCCACCAGCCCGGACCGGCCGGGGCCGAAGGAGAGTTGGAGGCCGTCGAAGACGTTGGTGCCGTCCGGCCAGGCATAGGAAAGGGAGTTGCAGGTGATGAAGGAAGGGGAAATGGACATGCGGGCCTCATGGAGTTGCTGAGCAGGGGCTGTGGGCAACGTGGTGGGACACCGCGGGGCGACCATGGCCAAGGGGCCGGTGAGCCGGTGGGAAAGGGGCTGCGGAAACAGCAAAGCCCCGTACCGGCGGGAGGACGGCTGAAGCGTCGAGGTCGCACACAAGAACGCGGGCAGTGTCGAATACTGCACGGCGCGGTGTCTCAAGACCTCAGACGAGCAACGTCCTTCTCCGATCGACGGCAACAGGGGCGCTGTACAGCGTATGAGGGGGGTGGGGGGCTGTCAACCCGGTAATCCGGAACGGGGGTTCAGCCCAGCGCCTCGCGATGGGCCCGCGCCAGCCGGACATAGGCCGCGGCATTGGCCTTGATGTGCTCGCGCTCCTCGGTGGTCAGTTCCCGGCGGACCTTGGCCGGTACCCCCGCCACCAGTGAGCCGGGTGGCACCTGCATGCCCTGGGGGACCAGGGCCTGGGCCGCGATCAGCGAACCGGCCCCGATCCGGGCCCCGTTGAGCACCGTGGCCCCCATGCCTACCAGTACCTCGTCCTCGACCGTGCACCCGTGCAGCACCGCGTTGTGGCCCACCGTCACCCGCTCACCGACGGTCACCGGGAAGCCGGGGTCCACATGGACGGTGCAGTTGTCCTGGATATTGCTGTCCGCGCCGATGACGATCGGTCCGCCGTCGGCCCTCAGCACCGCCTGATACCAGACACTGGCCCCCGCCGCCAGGGTCACCTCGCCCAGCACCACCGAGGTCGGTGCGGTGAATGCCCCGGGGTCCAGGCGCGGTTGGCCACCGCCCACACCCGCGGTCAACGCCTTGCCGTCCACTGTGCTCTCCTCCCTCTCCCGGGCACCGTAAGGGACCGGAGGGCCGGCCCGCCGCCCCATGGGTCGAAGATCACAGGGGACCGGCCGGGACCCGCCGACGGGGGCTGAGTACGGTGAGCGCGTGCCGAAGAATCGAAACACGTTCTCGTCCCACGCCGCTTCGGCGCTGCTGGCCTGGCGCCGCCGGACCGTCTCGCGCGCCGTCCACCGGGGCTGGCGCTGGGTACGGGAGGCCGGTGCGGTGACCGCCGAGCGGCCGGGGCCGTACCGGTTCCGCCGTATCGGCGCCGGTACCCGGCTGGCCTTCCCGGTGGGCACCGTCTTCGGCGAGCCCTGGATCGAACTGGGCGAGTGCTGCATCATCGGCGAACAGGTCACCCTGACCGCGGGCCTGATGCCGGGGGCCGACCTGGGGCCGGAGACGGTGCTGCGGCTGGGCAATGGCGTGGTGCTGGGCCGGGGCAGCCATGTGATCGCCTCCCTGGAACCGGTGACCTTCGGCGACGATGTCTTCTGCGGCCCCTATGTCTATGTGACCAGCGACAACCACTCCTATGACGACCCCGGCCAGCCCATCGGCCGGCAGTGGCCGCGCAGTGCCCCGGTGACCATAGGCTCCGGCAGCTGGCTGGGCGCCGGATCGGTGATCCTTCCCGGCGCCCGGCTGGGCCGCAATGTGGTGGTCGCGGCCGGGGCGGTGGTACGCGGCGAGGTCCCCGACCACGCGGTCGTGGCCGGGGTCCCGGCCAAGGTGGTACGGCGCTGGGACGCGGCCGAGGGCTGGGTACCGCCGCTGCGCGCCCCCTCGGCCTCCGGCTGACCCCGGCCGGTCAGCCGGTGGCCAGCAGCACCGAGCCGACCAGGGCGAGCCCGGCGCCGGATGCCTGGACCAGGCGCAGCCGCTCACTGAGCAGTCCGCGTGCGGCCAGCGCCGTGACCACCGGATAGAGCGAGGCCAGCACGGCGGCGACGGTCACCGGTCCGCTGTTGGCGGCCAGGTTGTAGGTGCCATTGGCGGCCACATCCGCCAGCCCCACAAAGGCCAGCGCGGGCAGCGCGGCACGGATGTCGGACCAGCCGCCCCCGGGCAGCGCGGGGCTGCCGCGCCGGACGGAGGCGTACAGCGCGGTGCCGCCCACCAGCACATTGCACAGCCGCTGCACCAGCAGGGCCAGGAACAGCCCGGGGAGGGAGTGCGAGGCCTCCGCGATCAGGGCCATCACGGTGCCGAAGCCGAAGGCCGCGACCAGGGTGAGGGTCAGGGCTTCGCGCTGGACGGGCGCGCCGCTCATCCCCGGTCCGCTGGCCAGCACCACTCCGGCCACCGCCACCGCGATCCCGGCGACCTGGAGCAGGCCCGGCCGCTCGCCCCATGCCAGGCCCAGCCCCACCGGGACCGCCACCCCGCCCAGGGCGCCCACCGGCGCCACCACTCCCATCGGCCCCAGGGCCAGGGCCCGGTAGAAGCAGAGCATGGCGGCCGGGCCCACCACACCGGCCGCCGCGGCGAACCACAGTTGCGGCCCGGCCTCGGTCCAGGCGCCGGTGGTCACGACGATGGTGCCCAGCGCCGCCACCGCCAGCAGCTGGGAGACCAGCACCACGGTCAGGGCGGGCATGCGCCGGGTGAGCAGTCCGCCGCCGAAGTCGGCCAGCCCCCACAACAGGCTGGTGGTCAGGGCGTAGAGCGGTGTCATGCGGTGAACCTCGCAGTACAGTGTGGTGAATGCTGGAGCGCACCACACTGTAGTGCAATGAGCTCGACCACCTCATTGAATATATTGGACTTAAAGTGACCGATCTTGATCAGCTCACCCAGTCGCTTGCCCGCAATCTCAAGCATTGGCGGAGCGAGCGGCACTTCACCCTGGATGCCCTTGCGGCGCGGTCCGGGGTCAGCCGGGGCATGATCATCCAGATTGAGCAGGCCCGCACCAATCCCAGCGTGGGCACCACCGTAAAGCTCGCCGACGCCCTGGGCGTCAGCATCACCACCCTGCTGGACTATGAGCAGGGAGCCAGGGTGCGGGTGGTGCCCCAGGAGCAGGCGGTGCGCATGTGGTCCACCGAGGCGGGCAGCCATACCTCGCTGCTGGTCGGCGCCGACTCCCAGGGGCCGCTGGAGCTATGGGACTGGCGGATCGAGCCGGGGGACCAGAGCGCCTCCGACCCCCACCCCTCCGGCACCATGGAGCTGATCCGGGTCACCGAGGGCGAACTGACCCTGGTGGTGGACGGGGAGAGCCACCGGGTGCCCGCCGGCTCGGCGGCGAGCTTCGAGGCGAACGTCCCGCATGTCTACCGCAATGAGGGTGACCGGACGGTACGGATGACCATGGCGGTGTCGGTGCCCCCGGCCCGCTGAAACCCTTGACGGCGGCACCGGCGGCTCACCGGGAGACGTCCAGCGACAGCGCCAGCGAGTGCTCGGCGAACCCCAGGGCCCGGTAGAGCCCCTCCGCCTCCTCGGTCGCATGGAGATCGACCCGGGTGACGCCCTGGGCGGCGAACCACTCCAGCAGGGCCTCGGTGGTGGCACGGGCGTAGCCCCGGCCCCGATAGCGGGTGTCCGTACAGACGTTGAAGACAAAGCCGAACCGGCCGGTGGGATGGCCGGGCGCCGGGAGCCGTTGCTCCAGGCGCCCCACCGCACAGGCCGCCATCCGGCCGGGCCGGACGTGTGGTGATCATGGGCAGACGTTAACGCCCCCCGCCCGCCGGGCGCGGGGCCCCCGGGCTCAGCCGGGGTATCTCGATTGCCGGGCACCGGTCCATCACCATCAACAGCCCAGCCGCCCGCACCCGTTCATAGGCGTCCTCGTCGATTACGCCCAGCTGGAACCAGACCGCCTTGGCGCCGATGGACACCGCCTGGCCGGCGACCGCCCCCGCCAGCTCCGAGCGGACAAAGACGTCCACCACATCGACGGGGAAGGGCACCTCGGCCAGTGAGGCATAACCCCGCTCGCCATGCACCGTCTCCGCCCTGGGGTGGACCGGCACGATCCGCTTGCCGTACCGCTGGAGGGTGCGGGCGACTCCGAAGGCGGGGCGGCGCTCATTGGCCGACAGGCCCACCACCGCCCAGGTGTCCCCGGCCTCCTCGATGATCTTCCGGATGATCCCCGGTTCCGCGTACATGCCCGCTCAACGGCCGCGCCCGCCGGACCATTCCCCAGCCCGCCCCTACTCACTCAAAGGGCTGGCGCCGAGCAATTAGGCTTGCGGAATGCAGGACGAATACCGCACGGTCGCGCGCCAGGGCGTGCATGAGATCGAGATCAACAAGTCGCGCTTCATCTGCGCGCTGGCGCCCGCCGCGACCGAGGAGGAGGCCCAGTCCTTCATCGCCCGCGTCCGCAAAGAACACCCCACCGCCCGGCACCACTGCTTCGCCTATGTCCTGGGCGCCGACGGCTCCGTACAGAAGGCCAGTGACGACGGTGAGCCGGGCGGCACCGCTGGGGTGCCCATGCTGCAGATGCTGTTGCGCCGGGAGATGCGCTATGTGGTCGCCGTGGTCACCCGCTACTTCGGCGGGATCAAACTCGGCGCGGGCGGGCTGATCCGCGCCTATGGCGGGGCGGTCGGCGAGGCGCTGGACGCGCTGGGCACGGTGACCCGCCGCCGCTACCGGCTGGGCACGGTCGTCATCGACCACCAGCGGGCCGGAAAGCTGGAGAACGAACTGCGGGCGGCCGGCCGCACGGTGCGCGAGGTCACCTATGGGGACCGGGTGCGCATGGAGATCGGGCTGCCCGATGCGGAGGTTGACGCCTTCCGGGCATGGCTGGCCGATGTCACCGCCGGGACCGCGGAGTTCGAGCGGGGCGGGGAGGCATACGGGGAGGTCTAGCGCGGCGGCTCTCGCGCGTCAGGCTCCGGGCCGTCCCCGGCCGGTGCGGTGGAGCCGCATACCGACCGGACAGCCGGGACTCCCAGCAGATGTGACGCGCATCACCTCATCAGGAGCCGGTGTGACGGCCGTTGCCCGTGATGGATAGCGTGCTGTGCGCAATGGGCGTGCATATCGAGCGGCGAGAGGCGGAGAACATGCGGGACGGTGCCCTCCGGTGAGACTGCTGCACACCTCCGACTGGCATCTGGGCCGGTCCTTCCACCGGGTCAGCCTGCTTCAGGCCCAGCGCGCCTTCCTCGACCACCTGGTGCGCACCGTGCGCGAGCAGCGCGTCGATGCCGTGCTGGTCGCCGGGGACATCTACGACCGCGCCGTACCCCCGCTGTCCGCCGTGGAGCTCTTCGACCAGACCCTGCACCGGCTGGCCGGGCTCGGCGTCCCCACCGTGATGATCTCCGGCAACCATGACTCCGCCCGCCGGATGGGTGTGGGTGCGGGCCTGATCGACCGGGCCGGGATACATCTGCGCACCGACCCCGCCGGCTGCGCGGTGCCGGTGCTGCTCTCCGACGCCCATGGCGAGGTGGCCTGCTATGGCCTTCCCTACCTCGAACCCGCCCTGGTGAAGGACCAGTTGGGCGCCGAGGGCACCGGCCATGCCGCGGTGCTGGCCGCCGCCATGGACCGGGTACGGGCCGACCTGGCCCAACGGCCCCCCGGCACCCGGGCGGTGGTCCTGGCCCATGCCTTTGTCACCGGCGGCACCCCCAGCGACAGCGAACGCGACATCACGGTCGGCGGCGTGGCCTCCGTACCCCCGGAGACTTTCGAGGGCGTGCACTACACCGCGCTGGGGCATCTGCACGGCTGCCAGACGGTCAACGAGCGGGTGCGCTACTCCGGTTCGCCGCTCGCCTACTCCTTCTCCGAGGCCGGGCACCGCAAGACCATGTGGCTGGTCGATCTGGCCGCCGACGGCTCGGTCGATGCCGAACGGATCGACTGCCCGGTGCCCCGCCCGCTCGCCCGGCTGCGCGGCCGCCTGGCGGACCTGCTGGCCGACCCGGACCTCGACCGGCACACCGGCTCCTGGATCGAGGCCACCCTCACCGACCCGGTCCGCCCCCAGGAACCCATGGCCCGGCTGCTGCGCCGCTTTCCGCATGTACTGAGCCTGGTCTTCGAGCCTGAGCGGGCCCCCGAGGACCCCCGCGACTCCTACGCCGGACGGCTGCGCGGCCGTACCGACCAGCAGATCACCGAGGACTTTGTGGCCCATGTGCGCGCGGGCCGGGGCCCGGACCAGGAGGAACGGGCCGTGCTGGCCGCCGCCCTGGACCAGGTCCGGCTCGGCGAGGAGGCGGACCGGTGAGGCTGCACCGCCTGGAGATCACCGCCTTCGGCCCCTTCGGCGGCACCCAGCGCATCGACTTCGACCAGCTCTCCGCCGCCGGCCTGTTCCTGCTGCACGGGCCCACCGGCGCGGGCAAGACCTCGGTGCTGGACGCCGTCTGCTACGCCCTCTACGGCGACGTGCCCGGTGCCCGCCAGGGCAGCGGCCTGGCCCTGCGCAGCGACCACGCCGCCCCGGACACCCGCACCCGGATCGTCCTGGAACTCACCCTGGCCGGGCGGCGGTTGGAGATCACCCGGTATCCCGAGCAGCTGCGGCCCAAGCGGCGCGGCGGCGGATTCACCAGGGACCGGGCCCACAGCGAGCTGCGCGAGCGCGCCGCCGACGGCGAGTGGCGCGGACTCAGCCGCTCCCACCAGGAGATCGGCGAGGAGATCCGGCAGCTGCTGGGCATGAGCCGGGAGCAGTTCTGCCAGGTGGTGCTGCTGCCCCAGGGCGACTTCGCCCGCTTCCTCAGGGCCGCCGACACCGTGCGCGGCGAACTGCTGGGCAAGCTCTTCGGCACCGGCCGGTTCGCCGCGGTGGAGGCCCGGCTGGCCGAGCTGCGCCGCACCGGCGAGGCCCGGGTGCGCACCGGCGACGAGCGGCTGCTGGCGCTGGGCCACCGGATGCGGCAGGCCGCCGCCGACCCGGCGCTGCCCGAGACCGGGGTGCCGGACCCCGCCACCGCCGACGAGGAGCGGCAGCCACTCGCCCCCGGTGACCCCGGGCTGGCCGAGGCCGTGCTGGAGTGGGCGGCCCTGGCCCGCAGCGGCGCCCGGGAACGCCGGGACATCGCCGGCGGCGCGGTCCGGGCCGCCGAGCAACGCTGCGCGGCCGCCCGGCGGCTCGCCGAGGAGGCCGGGGAACTGGCCCGGCTGCAACACCGGCACCAGGCGGCCCGTCGCCGGGCCCAGGCGCTGCGCGAACAGCGCGGGGAACGGGAAGAAACGGCCCGGCTGCTGGAGCGGGCCCGGGCCGCCGGCTCGGTGGCCCCGGCACTGGAACTGCACCGGGAGGCCGACCGGGCACAGCGCGCGGCGGCCGAGGCGGAGCAGCGGCTGCGCGCGGCGCTGCCCGCGGAGCACCGGGAGGCCGGGGACGGCCAACTGGACTCCCTGGAACGGGCGTTGCGCGAGGAGCTGGGCTCGCTCTCGGCGGCCCGCCGGGCCGAGGAGCGGGTGCGGACGCTCACCGCCGAACTCGCCGCACTGGACCGCGAGGCGGAGGCCGACGAGGACGCCCTCACCGAGCACACCGAGTGGCTGCGCGGCTGGGAGGAGGAACGCCGCACCCTCCGGCGCCGGGTGGAGCGGGCGCAGGAGGCCGCCACGCTGGCCGAGCGGCTGGCCGCCCAGGCCGGGACGGCCGCTGCCCAGCTGTCCGCCGCCCGGCGGCGCGACACCCTCACCGCCCGCGCCGACGCGGCCGCGGCCCAGGCGCTACGGGCCCGGGAGGACGCCGCGGCCGCCCGTGAGCACTGGCTGGACCTCAAGGACCGCCGGCTGCGCGATATCGCCGCCGAACTGGCCGCCGGGCTGCGGCCGGGCGAGCCCTGCGCGGTGTGCGGCGGCACCGAACACCCCGACCCGGCCCGCCCCCACGACGGCCGGGCGGACCGGGCGGCCGAGGAAGCCGCGCTGGCCGCCTATGAACGGGCCGAGGAGCTCCGCGCGGCGGCCGAGGCACGGCTGACCCCGGTCCGTGAGGAACTGGCCGCCGCCACCGCCGGTGCGGGCACCGCCCCGGTGGCCGAACTCACCGCACTGGCGGCCGAGTTGGAGCAGTCGCTGGAAGGGGCCCGGCAGGCCGCCGCCGGACTGCACCCGGCCCGCGAGGCACTGGACGCCGCCGAGCGGGAGTACGAGCGCAGGCGCCAGGCCGAGCAGGCGGCCCGGCTGCGCATTGCCGCCCGCACCTCACGGCGGGAGAACCTGGAGGGCGAACGCTCCGCCCTGGAGTCCGAGGTGGCCCGGGCGCGCGGTGGAGCCGCCTCGGTGGCGGACCGCGCCCGGCTGCTGGAGCGGCAGGCGGAACTGCTGGGCCGGGCAGCGGAGGCGGTACGCACCGCACAGGCCGCGGCCGACCGGCTGAAGACCGCCGACGCCAGGCTCGCCGAGGCGGCCTACCGGGCCGGCTTCGACACCCCGGAGCAGGCCGCCGGGGCGCTGCTGGGCGATGAACGGCAGCGCCTGCTGCGGCAGCGGCTGGACGCGTGGAGCGGTGAAGAGGCCGCGGTCGCCGCCGAGTTGGCGGATCCCGCGGTGGCCGGGGCGGCCGAGCTCCCCGCCGCCGAGCCGGAAGCCGCCCGCCGGGCGGCGGACGCGGCGGACCGCGCCCTGCGGGCGGCCGCCGCCCGGGAGGCCGAGGCCGTCAACCGCTGCGCCGAACTGGACCGGCTCTCCGCCGAGGCCCTCGCCGACGCCCGCCGGCTGGCCCCGCTGCGCGAGGAACACCACCGGGTGGCCGCGCTGGCCGCGCTGGCCGCCGGGACCTCGGCGCAGAACGAGCGGAAGATGCGGCTGGAGTCCTATGTGCTGGCCGCCCGGCTGGAGCAGGTGGCCGCCGCGGCCGGGGCCCGGCTGCAGCGGATGTCCTCCGGCCGTTACACCCTGGTGCACTCCGACGCCCGCAGCGGCGGGCGCGGCCGTTCCGGACTGGGCCTGCATGTGATCGACGCCTGGACCGGCCGGGAGCGGGACACCGCCACCCTCTCCGGCGGCGAGACCTTCTTCGCCTCGCTCGCCCTGGCCCTGGGTCTGGCCGATGTGGTCACCGACGAGGCGGGCGGCATGCGGCTGGACACCCTCTTCATCGACGAGGGCTTCGGCAGCCTGGACGAGGAGACCCTGGACGAGGTGCTGGACGTGCTGGACTCGCTGCGGGAACGGGACCGGGCGGTGGGTATCGTCAGCCATGTGGCCGATCTGCGCCGCCGTATCCCGGCCCGGCTCCAGGTGGTCAAGGACCGCTCGGGCTCGGCCGTGCGGCAGCGGATGGCGGGCACGGACGGCTGAGCGGTCGGCGGGGCAGCGGCGAGGAGTACACCACACTGGTGGTGACCGAGCCCAGCGCCCCGAACCGGCCGGCCACCTCCTCCAGATGACGCATCGAATGGGCGGCGACCTTGATGACAAAACAGTCGTCGCCGGTCACATGGTGCGCCTCCAGCGCCTCCGGCGTCTGTGCCAGCAGGTCATGGAAGGGCTTGTAGTGGCCATGGGGGTAGCGCAGCCGGACAAAGGCCAGCACCGGCATGCCCAGCTTCTCCGGATCGACCACCGCGGAGTATCCGCTGATGACCCCTGCCTCCTCCAGCCTGCGGACCCGCTCGGTCACCGCACTCGCGGACATGTTCACCAGCCGGGCCAACTCGGCATAGCCCGCACGGCCATTGCTCTGCAGGGCATCGAGTATGCGCCAGTCGGTGGCGTCAGGGGAATGAGCGGTCATGAACGATGTCTAGCAGGGGATTCCCCGGCCCCACAAGGCATTTACCGGGGATTCCGCATTCCTCGGTGGCCGCATGGCCCATAGGTTTTCAGCCATGAACACCACCACCCGCACCGTGCCCTCCGGCGTCCTCGCCGTGGCCCCCGCCGAACCCGCCGAAGCGGCCGCCTACTTCGCCGCCCGGCTGGCCTTCCACACCGATGTCTCCGATGTGCACGCCGCGCTGGCCACCGGCCGGCCGGGCTTCACACTGCTCGACTCGCGCTCCACCCAGGGCTGGGACCAGGGCCATGTGCCGGGCGCGGTACACCTGCCCACCGCCCTGATCCCCGACCGCGCCCGGGAGTTGCTGGATCCGGCGGTGCCGGTGGTCGTCCACTGCTGGGGCCCCGGCTGCGACGGGGCGACCAGAGCGGCCCTGGCCCTGGCCCGGCTGGGCTACCGGGTCAAGGAAATGCTGGGCGGCATCGAATACTGGATCCGCGAGGGCTTCACCGTTGACACCCGGGAGGGCGAGCGCCGCCTGCCACCGGACACCCTGACGGCCCCGGCAGCCGACGCCTGCGGCTGCTGACGAGCCGGGCCGGGGCCAACTCCCCAGGTCGGCAGGCCGTTACGGGCTTCACCCGGCCCCGGCCAGCGCCCCCAGCAGCACCCCCGGGTCCGCCCCCCCGTGGCAGATCGCTGACCTGCCCGTCGCCGACCTCCACCACCCGCCAGGCGCCATCCTCCCGCAGCGCCAGATCCGTGGTCACAAAACGGCACCCCAGGGCGGCCACGGCAGTGCGCACCGCGGCCAAGGACGGCTGCGGCGGCAGCAGTCCGGGGGAATCGGGGTGTGCGGTGGTGAGGGCGGGCACACCGTCCACCCACCACACCCGGGCCTCCCCACAGGGCCGGAAGCGCTCAAAGGCGCGGAGCACCACCCCACCCGCCAGGAACTCCTCCTGCAACTCCACAAATCTGCCCACCACCGCCGACAGCCGGGCCGTATCGGACAGCGAGGGGACATAACAGGCCGTATCCCAGTCGCTTTTTCGGGACTTCACAAAGTCCTTGACGATTCCCGGCCCATCGCCCAGTGAGGCCGCCGCAGCGGCCAGCGGCCCGGCGGCCGGTGCCGCGCCCGGCTCGGCTGGCAGCCAGACGCTGCGCGGAGTGAGGGAGGCGAAGGTGCCGTACCAGCCGGGCAGTTCATGGGCCCGGCGGTATGACTCCGGTGAGGTCAGCAGGGACACTCCGCGTGCTGCCAGCGCCCCGGCCAGTTGGGCATAGCGCTCGGCCGGGATCATCCAGCCCCGGTACCACGCCGCACCCGCGTCCGGCGGCACCGCCGAGACCGCCTCTGCCGCCCGGCCGCCGAGCAGCGTGTCATGGTCCAGCAGGGCCACCCGCAGCCCCGCCGCACGCGCGGCCCGCGCCTCCTCGCCGAAGTGCCCGTCGGTACGGCGGGGGTTGAGCGGATCGCGGCAGAAGATGACCAAGGGAGTGTCCATGCGGATGACCCTATGCGGCCCAGGGGCGCGGCCGGTCGCCGTCCTGGCGGGGAGAGCCCCGGGGGCCTGCGCCCCCGGACCTGCCCGGGTCAACCGACCCCAACCCGGACACTCTCAGAGCGCCGAGAGCTCCTCCACCAGGTCGTCCAGGCCCAGCGAACCCTGGGACAGCGCAGCCATATGCCAGGCCTTGAGGTCAAAGGCGTCGCCATGGGCCTTGCGGGCTGCCTCGCGGCCGGTCAGCCAGGCGCGTTCGCCCAGCTTGTAGCCGATCGCCTGGCCGGGCATGCCCAGATAGCGGACCAGCTCGCTCTCCACGAAGTCGGGCTGACGGCTGCTGTGTTGTCCGAAGAACTCCTGGGCCAGCTCGGGGGTCCAGCGCTCGCCGGGGTGGAAGGGCGAGTCCTTGGGGATCTCCAGCTCCAGGTGCATACCGATATCGACGATCACCCGCACCGAACGCATCATCTGGGCGTCCAGATATCCCAGCCGCCGCTCCGGGTCGGAGAGGAAGCCCAGTTCGTCCATCAGCCGTTCCGCATACAGCGCCCAGCCCTCGGCGTTGGCGCTGACCATGCCCACCGTGGCCTGGTAGCGGGAGAGCCGGTCGGCGACATGGGTCCACTGGGCCAGCTGGAGATGGTGGCCGGGCACCCCCTCGTGATACCAGGTGGACACCAGGTCGTACACGGGGAAGCGGGTCTGCCCGCCCACGATGGGCAGCCAGGTGCGGCCGGGCCGGGAGAAGTCCTCGGAGGGCGCGGTGTAGTAGGGGGCGGCGGCGCTGCCGGGCGGGGCGATCCGCGACTCCACCCGCTTGAGCCGCTCGGCCAGATCGAAGTGGGTGCCGTCCAGGGCCTCGATGGCCTCGTCCATCAGCGCCTGCAGCCAGGCCCGTACCTCCTCGACGCCCTCGATATGCCGGCCATGGGCATCGAGATGGGCCAGCGCCTCCCAGGGTGTGGCGGCCCCCGGCAGGACCCGCTCCGCCTCCTTGCGCATCTCGCCCAGGATGCGGTGGAACTCCGCCCAGCCATAGGCATAGGCCTCTTCCAGATCCAGGTCGGTGCCATTCCAGTAGCGGGACCAGCGGGCGTACCGCTCCCGGCCCACGGTCTCCGGGGCGCCGGCCACCGCCGGGGCGTAGACCTCCGCCAGCCAGTCGCGCAGCTCGGCCAGCGCACCGGTGGCGGCGGCCGCGGCCTGGTCCAGCTCGGTGCGGAGCTCCTGGGGGCCCTCGGCGGTGAACTCGGCGAACCAGCCGCCATCGGTGCCGATCCACTCCGCCAACTGCTCAAGGACCGTGGCCACCTGGCGGGGCCCGCCGGGCAGGCCGCGCTCCAGGCCCAGGGCCAGCGAGGACCGCCAGCCCGCCAGGGCGGCCGGCACCGCCCGCAGCCGGGCGGCGACCGCCGACCAGTCCTCGGCGGTGGCGGTGGGGGTGATGGTGAAGACCTCACGCACCGCGTGCAGCGGCGAATGCATATTGCTGATCGCCCTCAGCGGCTCACCCGCCTCGTACACCGCCAGCTCCGCGGTCAGCCGCTCGCGCAGCAGCCGGGCGCAGCGCCGCTCGATGCCGCTGTCCGCGCCCGCTCTGCCCTCGGCTTCGGCCAGCTTCCGCAGTGTGTCGCGGGCCAGCTCGGCCAGCGCCGCCGAGCCCTCGGGGGAGAAGTCCGGCAGATGCGGCGAACTGGCCGCCACACCCAGATAGGTGCCGGTGATGGGGTCGAGTTCGATGAGCGCATCGACATAGGCGTCGGCGACCTGGCGGGGCAGTGGTGCGCTGTTGGTGTTCGGCATGCGCTCATCCTTCTATGCCGAAGGCCCTTCCGTCATCGGGGTCCGGCCCCTAGATCTCCCGGGCGTGCGCCCCCGAGGTGAGCCGGGAAGCGGTGAGCCGGGCGGTGACCACCAGGGTGCCCTCCTCCACCTGGTAGTCCAGCGGCAGCCCCAGCGCCCGCATGGCCGCCACCATGCCGGTGTTGGAGGCCTGGGTGACCGCGTAGACGCTCTCACAGCCCGCCTCCCGGGCCATGCCCACCAGCCGGGCCAGCAACTCGCCGCCCACCCCGCGCCGCTGCCAGGCGTCCTCCACCAGCAGGGCCACCTCGGTCTCCTCGCCGTCCCACAGCAGATGGCCCAGCCCCACCAGCCGCCCGGAGGCCGTATAGGCGGCCAGTGTGCGGCCGAAGCGCGGGCTGAGCAGATGCCGCAGATAGCGGTCGGCGGCCCCGGCGTCCCGGACCGGACCGTGATAGCGCAGCGCCAGGGTGGCCCGGGAGCAGCGCTGGTGCATCCGGAGCGCCGCCTCCAGATCACCGGTGTCCGCGCGCCGGACGGTGATCTCGTTGCCCTCCGGCAGAGTGAGCACATCGCTGCGCCTGGGCATCCGGGGCCCCAGCCGGGCGTCCAGCTCCACCAGCGCCCGGGCCCGGGCGAACTCGGCCGGGGTGAAGGGCAGATGGGGCCGCTCAATGGTGATGGAGCCGCCGGAGGAGTCGCGCAGCCGCAGTACGGTGTCCTCCCACAGACCCTCGGCCGGTACCTCCGGTCGCGGGCCGGGCACCGAGCGGATGGTGCAGCGGCCCAGCAACTGCCGGAGTGCCAGCGGGAGTTCGGCGGCGTCCAGGGCGGCCCGGGTGGCCAGGGACAGGGCGCGGGTGGGAGCGTCCACCAGGTCATGGGCGTCGGCCCGCTCCAGCCAGGTCTCGCTGCCGCCGCCCTCGGCGGCGGCCCGGGTCAGTTCGGCGGGGCCCAGCCCGGCCGGGGCGCGCAGCAGCAGTTCGTCCACGGTGCCCTCGGCGAGCGGATGGGTCTGCAGGGCGAGGATGTCCACATGCCGGCCGGCCAGCGCCAGGCAGAGCGCGGCCAGGCTGCCCGGTTCGTCCCGCACCGTGGTGCGCATCCGCCACAGCGCGGTGGCGGCCGGGCCGGTGTCCCCGGCGGCCGGCGGCCGGGGCGGGGCGGCGGGCCCGGGGCGGTGGCGCCGGGCCCACCAGATGTGGAAGGCGGTGGTGGCCAGCAGGGCCGCCGCCGAACCGGTCAGCAGCAGCGGGCCGTCGGGACCGTGGCCCACCGCGTTGGCCACGGAGTCGGCGGTGGCCACGGCGGTGAACAGGGCAGCCAGTTCGGTCAGGTCGCGGCGCCAGTGGTGCGGGCGCCGGGAGCTCTTCGCCGGGGTCCGGTCCGTCTCGTCGGTCATGGGTCCACCCTGACCAAGCGGTGTTGCGTGATCACGAACGTTCTGTGTCCGATGGGTAAAGGCCGCTTTTGCCCGCTTCCCATCACCGGACCGGCCCGGCTCACCCCAGGTCGCGCAGGGCGTCCTCCACGCCCCGGTGGAAGGTGGGATAGGCGAAGATCATATGGCGCAGGGTTTCCACCGGTACCTCCGCCTGGACCGCCACCGCCAGTCCGTAGAGCACCTCACCGCCCGCCGGGCCCATGGCGGTCGCCCCCAGCAGCACTCCCCGGTCCTCGTCCGCCACCAGCTTGTACAGGCCCTCGTTGCCGGTCTTGTGGATCCAGCCGCGTGCCGAGGAGGGCAGCCGGGACATGCCGGTACGTACCCGCAGACCCTTGTCCCGGGCCTGCCGTTCGGTCAGGCCCACCGCGCCCACCTCCGGGTCGGTGAAGGTCACCCGGGGCAGCGCCCGGTAGTCGGCGGGCGGGCCCGGCTCGCCCAGCACCGCCCGGCAGACGATCTCCGCCTCGTACATGGCGACATGGGTGAACGCCCCGTGCCCGGTCACATCACCCACCGCCCACAGCCCCGGGGCGGCCAGCAGATGGCCATCGGTGGACAGGGTGTGCGCGCCCGGGTCCAACCCCACCGTCTCCAGGCCGAGTTCGGCCAGGTCGGCGCGGCGTCCGGTGGCCACCAGCAGCTGCTGGGCGGTCAGCTCCTCGCCGCTCTCCAGCGCCAGGCCGAACTCCTCGCCGTCGTGCCGGGCCTGGACTGCCCTGGCGCCGGTACGCAGGGTGATTCCCTCGCCCTCCAGCACCTCGGCCAGCAGGGCGCCGGCCTCCGGCTCATCGGCCGGAAGCAGTCCGTCCATCGCCTCCACCACGGTGACCGCGGTGCCGAACCGGGCGTAGAGCTGGGCGAGTTCCAGCCCGACCGCGCCGCCGCCGAGCACCAGCAGGGAGCGCGGCGGCTCCTTGGCGGCGATGGCGTCCCGGTTGGTCCAGTAAGGGACCTCGGCCAGGCCCGGCACCGGAGGGATCTGCGGACGGCTGCCGGTGGCGATCACCACCCCGTGCCGGGCCTCGAAGCTCTGCTCGCCGACGGTCACCCGGCCCGGCCCGTCCAGCCGGCCCCGGCCGCGTACCAGCCGGCCGCCCTTGTCGGTGAACCGGTCCGCGGCGACCCGGTCGTTCCAGTCGTCGGTGGCCTCGTCCCGGATCCGGGCGGCCACCGGCGACCAGTCGGCGCGGACCTCGGCGGTGCCCGCCATGCCGGGCACCCGCCGGGCCTCGGCCAGCAGGTTCCCGGCCCGGATCATCATCTTGGTGGGCACACAGGCCCAGTACGGGCACTCGCCGCCGACCAGTTCGGCCTCCACACCGACCACATTGAGCCCGGCCTCGGCCAGCCGGCCCGCCACCTGCTCACCGCCGGGGCCCATACCGATGACGACGACATCCACCTGCTCGGTCATGACAGCGCACCTCCGACTTTCGAGGACTTCGTCTTTCGAGGACTTCGTCTGGGGAGAACCTCCTCCTTCGAGGGCCCCGTCCGTCGGGGCCGCATCTTTTGAGGACGTCCGGAAGCCACCACCCTGCCAGGACGGGCCGGGTGCCGACGGCAGGACGCGCGACCGCGGTGACGGCGTGGGGCCCGGCCGGCGGCTCCGGCGCCTCAGTGCGAGGTGCGGGGGTGGCGGCCGGTCAGCGGGAGGTATCCAGGATGACCCGGGCCACCAGCGCCGGATCGTCGTTCATCGGGACATGCCCGCAGCCGGGCAGCCGGACCAGCCGGGCGCCCGGGATCACGCGTTTGGCGCGGACTCCCTGGCGGCGCAGCAGCACCCGGTCTCTGCTGCCCCAGGCGATGGTCACCGGCACCTCGCTGACGTCATGCATAAAGAGCACCGACCGGCCGGCGCCCAGTACCGACTCGAAGCCGGTGGCCTCCCGCATCGCCCGGGTCTCGGCGATCACCGCCTCGGATGAACGGCGCCCGGGCCGGGCGTAGATGGCGCCGGAGAGCGCCGCCCGGCCCGCGGAGGAGCGGGCGATCCGGTCCACGGCCCGGGGCGGCAGGGTAAGGGCGCCCACCCGCAGGCCCCGCAGCACCGTAAAGGCATAACGGCGTTCGGCCTCGGTCCAGAACCCGGCGGGGGACAGCGCGGTGACCGACCGCACCAGCTTCTCGTGCCCCAACTGCAGGGCCAGCAGCCCGCCGAGGGAATTGCCCACCACATGCGGACGGTCCAGTCCCAGGGCATCGAACAGGGAACACAGCACCGTGGCGGTGCCCGGCAGGTCGTAGGGCGAGCCCTCGGGCAGGGCGGGGGAGCGGCCGAAACCGGGCAGATCAATGGCGATCACCTCGCGTTCGGCGGCCAGGATGTCCACCACCGGGTCCCAGGCATGGAGGTGGTGGCCTATGCCGTGCAGCAGCACCAAGGGCTCGCCGGAGCCCCGCCGCTGGCAGTACACCTCGGCGGTGCGCGGCCCGAAGCGGGTGTCGATGGGGAAGGAAACATTCTGCGCCTGGGCCATGGGAACTCCCGGTCGTCCGCGTACGGTTGGTGCGGGTTTCCAGCCAGGATGTCAGCAACGGTTACCGCTGGGTAGACCGATTTGCGGACGCTCCCCGGTCACCGGTTCACCTGGACCGGCGGCGGTTCGCCCGGACCGCCGGCCGCCCGGCGGAGCCGGCCCACCGCTCCCCGGCTCACCTGGACAAACGGTCCGCCGGTCGGCTGGGATGGACCGGTGACGAGCGGAAACGACCTTCTGGACGCCTTCGAGGAACAGCGCTCCACCCTGACCGGGGTGGCCTACCGGATGCTGGGCCGGGCCGCCGACGCGGAGGACGTGGTCCAGGAGGCGTGGCTGCGCTGGTCCGGCGCCGACCGGGCGGAGGTCCGCGACGCCCGCGGCTATCTGGTGCGTATCACCACCCGCCTGGCCATCGACCGGCTGCGCCAGTCGCAGGCGCGGCGGGAGTCCTATGTCGGGCCCTGGCTGCCGGAACCGGTGCTCACCGGCTTCGGGCCGGAGGCGCCCGACAGCGAGCAGCGGGCCGTGCTGGCCGACACGGTCTCGGTGGCGGTGCTGGTGGTCCTGGAGTCGCTCTCCCCGCTGGAGCGCGCGGTGTTTGTGCTCCGGGAGGCATTCGGCTTTCCCTACCAGGAGATCGCCGTCACCCTGGGCCGCTCGGAGGCGGCCGTACGGCAGCTCGCCGGGCGGGCCCGGCGTCATGTGGAGGAGCGCAGAAGGCGGTTCGACGTGGACCCGGCGCAACGCCGCGCCCTCACCGAGCGGTTTCTGGCCGCGGCCACCGGCGGCAGCCTGGCGGAAATGCTGGAACTGCTGGCTCCGGATGTGCGGTTGACCAGCGACGGCGGCGGCAGGATCAGGGCGGCGCTGCGGCCGGTGGAGAGCGCGGACAAGGTGGCCCGCTTTGTGCTGGGGGTCGCCGGGGGTGTGACGGGGGCCGAGGTCCGTCTGATCGAGGCCAACGCGGGGCCCGCGCTGCTGGTGCTGATGGACGGGCGGGTGGACTCGGTGGTCAGCCTGGAGATCCGCGAGGGCCGGGTGGCCGAAATCTATGTGGTGCGCAATCCGGACAAGTTGGGCAATGTGCTGCCGTAACTGGATGAAAATCTCCTGGTTTTGGGCCGGTGTGCCGGTCCCGTTCTCACAACACCACTGCTGGGTGCCCGCATTGGTCTTGACCAAGTGGGCACACCGTCCTATGGTCACAGGCATACTGCAACAACCTTTAATAAAGAAGCACGCGAAAAGCCTTTGCGGAGGGTGAGGGTGGGGACCACGCAGCTGGAAACGGCGCCGGAACCGAAGTACTGGCACCTGAAGACCGTGCTCAGTGACGCGCTCGACTCCGAGTTCGCGGTCGGTGAGATCCTGCCCAACGAGCGTGAGCTGGCGGCCCGTTTCGGCGTGGCCCGGGCCACCCTCCGTCAGGCCCTGGAGCAACTGGAGCTGGAGGGCCGCCTCCAGCGGCGGCGTGGCGTCGGCACCACCGTGGCGCCGCCCCGGATGGGGGTGGCCGTCGGCGATTCCGCGCATGGACGGCCCGGTACGGCGGCCGATGGCTGGCAGCCGGTGGATGCGGACGAGGCGGTTCCGCCGACGGCCGTGGCCCGGCTGCTGGGCACTGCCGCGGGGGAGACCGTGCAGGTGGTGCGGCGCATCCGCAAGACTCATGGGCAGCCGGTGGCCGCCGAGTTGCTCTATGTCCCGGTGGAGAGCGTGCCCGGGCTCAGCGTGCCGGAGGGGCTGCCGGGCGCGGCCCGGGCCCGGCTGGTGCTGCGGGAGCTGGAGGACCTCCGGCCGGACGGCCAGGACCAGGCGGTGGAACTGGGGTCGGCCCGGGCGGACGACGCCAAGCAGCTGGACCGGCTTCCGGGGGCGCCGGTGCTGGTGGTCACCACGCGGTACTTCGCGGGTGGGCGCACCGCCGCGGTGGCGGTGGCCACCTACCGGGCCGATACCTGCCGGCTGACCTTCGGTGACAACGGGGCGGCGGAGGCGGTGCCGGCGGTGCTGGCGGGCTGAGTCGGAGCGCCCCGTAAGGGGCGCGGGGAACTGCGCGAGCAACCACCCATGGTCCGCACGCGACTTGCGACCGGAGTGCTGGGCCGCTCGCTGCCGGGCAGCGCCTACCGGCGGGCGGTCGGGGTGCTCTCCACGGCGAACAGTTCCTCTTCCAGGTGGTCCAGGGCCAGCCGCAGAGCGCCGGTGGCCACCGCCGAGTCGCCCAGGAGCGACTGCACCACCCGCGGTGGCCGCAGGCAGTAACGGGCCAGCTCGGTGCGCAGGGGATCCAGCAGTCCCCGCAGGCCGGCCGCCCAGCCGCCGACCACCACAAGTTCCGGGTCCAGCGCCAGCACCAGGGCCGCCACATCGTGCACCAGCCGCCGCAGATAGCGCCGGACCGCGGCCTCCGCCTGCTCGTCGCCCGCTCCGGCCCGGGTGAACACCCGGGCCACCTGGGCCTCGTCCAGGGGGTGCAGCGGTTCGCCGGTGGTGGACAGCACCTCTTCCGGGGTGGCCTCCCGGCCCAGCAGATGCAGGGCGCCGATCTCGCCCGCCGCGCCCCCGAAGCCGCGGTGCAGCCGGCCGCCGATCAGGGAACCGGCCCCCGGGCTCAGTCCGGCCAGCACAAACACCACATCGTCCGAGCCGGTGGCCGCGCCCTTCCAATGCTCGGCCACCGCGGCCGCGTTGGCGTCGTTCTCCACCAGCACCGGGCAGTGGAAGGCCGAGCGCAGCCGCTCACCCAGCGGCAGTCCGGTCCAGCCCGGCAGCGCGGTGCCCAGCCGTACGGTCCCGTCCGCCTCCACGATGCCAGGGGTGGCCACGCCCACCGCGCGCAGCGAACCGCACGCCACCCCGGTCCGCTCCAGCAGGGCGGTGACGGCCCCGTCCACCCGCGCCAGCCGCTGCTCGGCGGGGGCGGACTCGGAGACCTCGGCCGACTCGGCGCCCAGAATCCGGCCGCTGAGGTCGGCCAGCAGCACCGCCACACGGTGCGGGCCGATCTCGATGCCCAGCAGATGGCCGGCCTCCACCCGGAAGCGGAACCTCCGCGCGGGGCGGCCCTGGCGCCGGGCGGCGCCCTCGTCGGCGGAGGCCTCGGTCACCAGACCGGTGGCGATCAGGCCCTCCACCACGCCCTCGACCGTGGGACGGGACAGGCCGGTCGCCTTGACCAGCTCGCTGAGCGTGGGCGATGCCGCGGCCCGCAGTGCGTGCAGCACCACGGCCGAATTTATTCGCCGCAGCAGGGACGGGTCCCCGCCGGTGAGCCGCCCCAAGATCGCCGCCTCCTCCGCTTTGCGCCTGCTTTGCCTACCGGATGGTAGTGGGTGGGGATGAAGGTGGGGAGGGGGGTACCTGCGGTTGCTCGCCTGCCGGGCGGCTGTCGGCGCCGGCTGCGGTCCGCTTCGTATGAGCCGGTGGCCCGTGCTGCGCACGTCTCGGAACTGGAAAAGCCGCTCTCCCCGCCGGGCGCGGGGTGATCCGGGTCAGCCGGTCGTGATGGCGAAGGGCCCATGGTCCGCGAAGACCAGCCTGGCGAAGTTCTCGCCGATGCGGCGGTGTCCTTCGGGGCTGGGGTGGACCGCGTCCGGCAGCGGGAACTCGTCGTGGTCGCTCTCGCCGTAGAGGTCGAGTCCGTCGAGGTAGTGGAGGTTGTGATCTTCGACGGACCGCTGCTTGACGATGTCGGCCAGGACCTCACGGACGATCGTGAGCGTCAGCCGCCCGGCGGCGGTCTCGGCCGGATCACCGGTGGCCCTGAACTTCAGGGTTCCACTGGACAGGTCCGGCATAAGAGGTCCGGGGGTGTTCTCATGGGTCGGACACAGGAGGGGGGAGATCAGGAGCAAGGGGGTTGTGGGGTGGCCCTCGCGGATGGTGTCGAGGAAGCCGTGGATGGCGGGGACGAAGGCGCGCAGGCGCATGGCGTCGCTGTTGACGACGTTGATGCCGAGCTTGAGGCTGATCAGATCCGCGGGGGTGTCGCGCATCGCGCGGGCGGTGAACGGGTCCACCAGTGCGCTGCCGCCGAATCCGAGATTGATCAGCTCCACATCGCCTGCGGAGGCGGCCAGCGCGGGCCAGATGGCGCTGGGGAAGACGGCGTTGGAGCCATGGCTGATGGAGCTGCCATGGTGCAGCCACACCCGGCGCCCTCGGTCCGGGGCGGGCTCGACGGGGGCATCGGTGCGCAGGGCGATGACCTCGGTGATCTCCGTGTGCGGGAGCCAGATCTCGATGTCCTTCTCCCCGGCGGGGAGGTCGGTGAAGTGGGCGGTGCCGGCGGGGCCCGGGGTGAATTCCGCAGTCTGGGTCCGCATATCGGTGATGGTGCGCAGATTCCCGCCGTCCACGGTGGCCTGGGCGGTGAGGCGGCCATCGACCAGGAGGTCGTAGATGCCGTCCGGCGGGGGCGGGAAGCCCCGGTAGGCGCGCTTGGTGGGCAGGGTGTCCAGGCGGATGGTGGTGGCGCTGGTACGGAAGGCCAGCCGGACCCCGGAGGGCTGGGCCTCGGCCACGGCCAGCAGGTCGTCGGGGATCTGGCGGCGCGCCCGGGCAGGCAGCCGGTGCGGCAGCAGGCCATGGGCCGTCTCTTCCACGTCGAGGTGCCCGCGCAGGAAGCCGGCGGTGAGGGGGGTGGTGATCAGGTTCTGTTCGGTGCTCATTGCCTGTGGCCTTTTGATCCTGGGGTGGGGCTGCCGGTCAGGGGCGTGGACCGGCACCGCAAGGCGGTGTCGAGGCAGTCCAGGGTCCAGGCCCAGGACTGCTGAGCGGCGACGTCCGTGTGGTCGAAAGCGCCGGCCGCCTCCAGGGCGGCATAGCCGTGGAAGACGCTGCCCAGCATGCGGACCGCGTGCGTCTGGTCCGGCTCGGCCAGGTCGTAGCCGCGCAGGATCGCCCGTGTCATCTGTGCATGCCGGACTCCGGCACTGGCCGCGGCGGTCTGCGGGTCGAGCCGGTACCGCGCTGCCTCGTACCGGCCGGGGTACGCCCGGGCGTAGTCCCGGTAGGCGTTGGCGAAGGCCGTCAGGGCGTCCTTGCCCGCGCGCCCGGCCACGGCGTCGGCGACCCGGTCGGCGAGTTCCTCCAGTGCGAACAGCGCGATCCGGGTCTTGAGCTCGTGGGAGTTCTTCACATGCGCGTACAGGCTCGCCGGCTTCACGCCGAAACGCCGGGCGAGCGCGGAGAGAGTCACCTGGTCGAAACCGGCCTCATCGGCGAGTTCCGCGCCGGCGAGCGTCAGGCGCTCAGGGCTCAGTCCTGCCCGAACCACAGCCATCACCTACCTTCAGTGTGCCTATGGTCAGTATGGGTCTGCCTACAACCTATAGGCAAACGCTGTACTCGTTAAGGTTGGGTGGCTTTGTCGAAGGGGGTGAACGAGTGCCGCCCTTGCCCAGGCAGCGTGGAGCGTGGGCCTTGAGCTGGTGGGCCGGCGTGAGCGCGAGCGCCACCGCGAGCCGGGATGTACGACCCAGCGGGCCGGGCCGTCCGCTGCTCGCGGTCTTCGCGGCCAGGGCAAGCGCAAAGGTCAGGCTCCCGCGCGGTGGAGCCGCACGGCCTACTCGCCGCTCCGGTCCGCGGCCTCGCGGAGCCGGGCGAACTCCTCCGCCATGGTCTCCAGGGTCCAATGGGCGTTCAGACCCGAGGGATTGGGGAGTACCCATATCCGGGTATCGCCGATCGTCCGCTGCTGGGGGCCGATTCTGGCCTTGCGGTCCTCGAAGGCGACCCGGTACGCGGTGATCCCCACCACCGCCAGCCAGCGCGGGCGCAGCAGCCGCACTTTCTCGGTGAGGATGCGCCCGCCCTCGCGGAACTCCACCTCGCTCAGCTCGTCGGCGCGCGCCGAGGCCCGGGCGACCACATTGGTGATGCCCAGGCCGTGGTCGAGCAACTCCCGTTCCTCGGACGGCAGTAGCCGCCGGGGAGTGAAACCGGAAGCGTGCAGTACGGGCCAGAAGCGGTTGCCCGGCCGGGCGAAGTGGTGGCCGGTGGCGGCGGACATCAGCCCCGGGTTGATGCCGCAGAAGAGCACCCGGAGGCCGTCCGCGACCACATCCGGAACCAACCGGTCGCGGGCGGCCTCGAGTTCCTCCGGGGTCAGAGGATCGCCCCCGGGGTGTAACCGGCCGCCTCCGGGTGGCGCTTGGCGATCTCCTCGATCCGGGCCACCACCGAGGCCACCTGGCCGGCGGCGGCGCCGGTGAAGGAGAGCTTGTCGGCCATCAGCGCGTCCAGCGCCGCCCGGTCCAGCGGAATACGCTCGTCCGCGGCCAGCTTCTCCAGCAACTCATTGCGCTCCGCGCCCTGTTCGCGCATGGCCAGCGCGGCGGCCACCGCGTGCTCCTTGATGACCTCGTGGGCGACCTCGCGGCCCACCCCGGCCCGTACCGCGCCCATCAGCACCTTGGTGGTGGCCAGGAAGGGCAGATAGCGGTCCAGTTCACGGGTGACCACGGCCGGGAAGGCACCGAACTCGTCGAGCACCGTCAGGAAGGTCTCCAGCAGGCCGTCCAGCGCGAAGAACGCGTCCGGCAGTGCCACCCGGCGCACCACCGAGCAGGAGACATCCCCCTCGTTCCACTGGTCACCGGCCAGCTCGCCGGTCATCGAGGCATAGCCGCGCAGGATCACCATCAGGCCGTTGACGCGCTCGCAGGAGCGGGTGTTCATCTTGTGCGGCATGGCCGAGGAGCCGACCTGGCCGGGCTTGAAGCCCTCGGTCACCAGCTCGTGCCCGGCCATCAGCCGGATGGTCTTGGCCAGCGAGGACGGCGCGGCGGCCAGCTGCACCAGTGCGGTGACCACCTCGTAGTCCAGCGAACGCGGGTAGACCTGGCCCACCGAGGTGAAGGCCCGGCCGAAGCCCAGGTGCTGGGCGATGCGCTGCTCCAGCTCCGCCAGCTTCTCCGCGTCGCCGCCCAGCAGGTCCAGCATGTCCTGGGCGGTGCCCACCGGGCCCTTGATGCCGCGCAGCGGGTATCGGGCGATCAGCTCCTCCAACCGCCCGAAGGCGACCAGGAGTTCATCGGCGGCGGTGGCAAAGCGCTTGCCCAGCGTGGTGGCCTGGGCGGCCACATTGTGCGAGCGGCCCGCCATGACCAGCTCGCCATGGTCGGCGGCCAGCCGGGCCAGCCGGGCCAGCACCGCCACCGTACGATCGCGCACCAGCTCCAGGGAGAGCCGGATCTGCAGCTGCTCCACATTCTCGGTCAGGTCCCGGGAGGTCATCCCCTTGTGCACCTGCTCATGCCCGGCAAGCGCGTTGAACTCCTCGATGCGCGCCTTCACATCGTGCCGGGTGACCTTCTCGCGCTCGGCGATGGAGGCCAGGTCCACCTGGTCCAGCACCCGCTCGTAGTCGGCGAGCGCCGCCTCGGGCACCTCGATCCCCAGATCCTTCTGGGCGCGCAGCACGGCGAGCCACAGCCGCCGCTCCAGCGTCACCTTGTACTCGGGGGACCACAGGACGGCGAGCTCGGGGGAGGCGTAGCGGCCGGCCAGGACGTTGGGGATGCGGGGCTTTGCAGTCACGTGGCGAAAGTCTACTGGCGGATTCTGCGGCCCGGCTCCCCGCCCCGGTTTGTGGGTTGCTACGAGGCGCTCCACGGAGAACGGGCCGCCGGGGAGCGGGCAGGCGCCGGACTCCGGCACCCGGCCTATGCCGCCCGCTGCCAGGTGGCGACCGGCCCGATCCCCGGGCCCGGGGCGGGGGAGACCCAGAACGCCGACCCCAGCCCGGCGTCGAAGTGCGCCCCGGAGCGTCCGTCCCCGGAGGAGCGGCCGGTCAGCCGGCGACCGATCCAGGGCACCAGATGCTCACGGGCGAACCGCAGGTCGGCGGCGCGCCGCCGGGCCCAGCCGGCCGGGACCGACGGCGGCAGCGGAACCTGCCAGTCCGACTCCGCCTGGTGCCCCAGCGCCTGCCAGACCGCCTCCGCCACCCGCCGGTGCCCCTCCGCGTTGAGGTGCAGCCGGTCCTCGGCCCACAGCCGGGGGTCGCCCAGTGCCTCGGACGCGAACAGGTCCACCACCAGCGCGTCATGGCGGTCGGCCAGCTCGTCGATAAAGCCGAACAGGTGCTCCATCCGGGGCCGGAAGCGCTCCAGCACCGGACCGCGCCGGCCCGGGCTGCGCATCAGCACCAGCCGGCGGCAGCTGGGTGCCAGCAGGGTGACGGCCTGTTCCAGCCGGGCGCACACCAGGTCCACATCGCACTTGGGCCGCAGTATGTCATTGAGCCCGCCCACCAGGGTCACCACATCGGCGCCCAGCGCGGCGGCGGCCGGGGTCTGCTCCTCGACGATCTGGCCGATCAGCTTGCCGCGCACCGCAAGATTGGCGTACCGGAAGCCGGGCTGGCGGGCCGCCAGCCGCATGGCCAGCAGATCCGCCCAGCCCCGGTAGGAGCCGTCCGGCAGCTCGTCAGACATCCCCTCGGTGAAGGAGTCCCCGACCGCGACAAAACTGGTGTACGTAGCATTGATCCCCATGACGCGGGGATCCTACGCCCGTCGGCCGCGGTCCCGCTCAGAGACCGCTCAGGGACCGCTCAGGGACTGCTCAGAGACTGCTCAGGGACTGCTCATGGGCGCCGGCGCACCAGCTCGCGCAGGACGTCCTCCAGGGTCACCAGCCCCGCCAGCCGTTCGCCGCCCGCCGTCACCGCCGCCAGATGGGCGCCGGTGCGGCTCATGGCGGTGATCACATCGTCCAGCGGGGTCTCGGCCCGCACCCGGGCGATGGGGCGCATGCTCTCCCGGGGGAAGGGCCGATCGCGCGGACTGGCGTCCAGGGCGTCCTTGACATGCAGATAGCCCAGGATGCGGTCGGCCGAGTCAACCACCGGGAAACGGGAGAAGCCGGACTCGGCGGCCAGCCGCTCCAGGTCCTCCGGGGTCACCCCCAGCCGGGCGGTGACCACCTTCTCCAGGGACATCACCACATCCGCCACCGGGCGCTTGCCCAGCTCCAGGGCGTCATGCAGCCGCTCCGAGGCGCGGGCGTCCAGCAGCCCGGCCTGGCTGGAGTCGGCGACCATCCGGGCCAGCTGGTCGTCCGAGAAGACGGCCGTCACCTCGCTCTTGGGCTCCACCCGCAACAGCTTCAGCAGGGCGTTGGCCAGCTGGTTGATGGCGAAGACCACCGGGCGCAGGGCCCGGGCCAGGGCCACCAGCGGCGGCCCCAGCAGCAGCGCGGTGCGCACCGGCTCGGCCAGTGCGATGTTCTTGGGCACCATCTCGCCGAAGAGCATGTGCAGATAGGTGGCCGCCGCCAGTGCCAGGGCGAAGGACACCACATGAACCAGCCCGGAGGGCATCCCCACCGCCTGGAACACCGGGTGCAGCAGATCGGCGATGGCCGGCTCGGCGACCACACCCAGCACCAGGGTGCACAGGGTGATGCCCAGCTGGGCCGCCGCCATCAGCGCCGAGACATGCCGCAGACCCCACAGCACACTGCGGGCCCGCCGGTCGCCCTGCTCGGCGGCCGGCTCGATCTGGCCGCGCCGCACCGACACCAGGGCGAACTCGGCGCCCACGAAGAAGGCGTTGACGACCACCGTCGCCAGCCCGATCAGCAGCTGGACCGCGGTCACCGGCCCTCCTCCCCGCTCCGGCCCCTGGGCGCCGGGCCGGTCAGCCGGACCCGGGCGGCGCGCCGCCCGGAGGCGTCGGTGACCTCCAGGTGCCAGCCCGCCACCTGGAGGGTGTCCCCGGCCGCCGGGATGCGGCCCAGCTCGGTGGCGACCAGGCCGGCCAGGGTCTCGTACGGGCCCTCGGGCACCCGCAGCCCAATGGCCTCCAGCTCGTCGTCGGTACGGGCCGCGCCGTCCGCGTCGTAGACCGGGCGGCCCTCGGCGTCCGGGCCGGCCGGGACCAGACCGGGCAGTGCCTCCGGATCGTGCTCGTCGCGGACCTCGCCGACCACTTCCTCCACGATGTCCTCGAAGGTGACCACTCCGGCGGTGCCGCCGTATTCGTCGATCACCACCGCCATGCTGCGCTTGGCGGAGAGCCGGTCCAGCAGCCGGTCCACGGTCAGCGAGGCGGGCACCAGCAGCGGCTCGCGCAGAAAACCGGTGACCGGGCGCTGGGGCCGCTGGTCGGCGGGTATCGCCAGCACGTCCTTGATATGGGCGATGCCCACCACGGTGTCCAGGCTGCCCTGGTAGACGGGGAAGCGGGACAGCCCGGTGGCGCGGGTGGCGTTGGCCACGTCCTCGGCGTTGGTCCGGGCGTCCAGGGCGGTGACCTGCACCCGGGGGGTCATCACATTCTCCGCCGTCAGATCGGCCAGGTTCAGGGTGCGGACGAACAGCTCTGCGGTGTCCTTCTCCAGCACGCCCGCCCGGGCGGAGTGGCGGGCCAGCGCCATCAGCTCATGCGGGCCGCGGGCGGTGGCCAGCTCCTCGGCGGGCTCCACCCCGATCCGGCGCAGGGTGCGGTTGGCGGTGCTGTCCAGATGCCGGATCAGCGGGCGGAAGACCGCGGTGAAGGCCCGCTGCGGGCCGGCCACGGTACGGGCCACCGCCAGCGGGCGGGAGATCGCCCAGTTCTTGGGCACCAGCTCGCCGATGACCATCAGCATCACGGTGGAGACCACCGTGGCCAGGGCCAGGGCCAGGGAGTTGGCCAGCGAGGGGGGCAGGCCCAGCGCCCTGACCGGGCCGGTGAGCAGGGCGGCAATGGAGGGCTTGGAGACCATACCGATGACCAGCCCGCTGACGGTGATGCCCAGCTGGGCGCCGGAGAGCTGGAAGGTCAGGCTCCGTACGGCCTTCAGCGCGCTGAGCGCACGCCGGTCACCGGCCTCGGCGGCCCGCTCCAGTTCACCGCGCTCGACGGTGGTGAGCGAGAACTCGGCCGCGACGAAGACGGCACAGGCGACGGTCAGCAGCAGGGCCAGTGCCATCAGGAGCACTGCGGTCATGGGTTCACCTCCGTCCCATGATCGGACAGAGGCTGTGCCGGGGGCTACCGGGGGGCTCTCCCATGACGGGCGGTTCACACACCTTCGCTGATCTTCGTGTCTTCGCGGGCCGGACTTCGCCCCCCTATGGTAAAGGATTGGCAAAGCGAGCGGTAGGGCTCAGCCTTCCCGCAGCTCCTGGAGCACGGGCGCAAAGGCGTCCGCGGAGGACTCCAGCACGGTGAAGTAGCCGAAGCCATAGCGCTCCCGGTGCGCCCGGACCTGCTCGGCCATCTCCTTGACCGAGCCGGTCAGCACGGCCGGATGCGCCAGGATGTCGTCCTCGGTCAGGCCGGGGGAGCGTCCGGCCAGTTCCCGGGCCGTGGCGCGCCGGTCGGTGGTGGGCAGGACCCCCTGTATCAGGTAGTTGAGCTCCGCCGCAGCCGGCCGCCCGGCCGCGAACTGCCGGTAACGCGCCAGGCGTTCATCGAGCGCGGAGGGGGTGATCAGGCTGAGCTTGCCCTCCGCGTCGGTGACCGCGCCGGTGAACGCGGCGATATCGGCATGGCGCGCGGCCAGCCGCAGCACCCGGTCGCCATTGCCGCCCAGCAGCAGGGGCGGGAGCTCGGGCAGCAGCCGCCGCAGCTCCAGCACGGTGTGTTCCAGATGGTCCACCCGCTCGCGGGGCGAGCCGAAGGGCAGCCCGGCGCTGTCGTGTTCCGCCTTCACATAGCCGGTGCCCAGCCCCAATTCCAGCCGGTCCCCGGTGAGTTGCCGGGTGGTGTCCACCTCGCGGGCCAGCAGAGCGGGATTCCAGAACCCGGTGTTGAGCACGAAAGTGCCCACCTTGGGCCGCTGGGTCGCCTCGGCGGCGGCCACCACGGAGGGGAACGGGGCCGGCATGCCCAGATGGTCGGCGACCAGCAGGACGTCATAGCCCTGGGCCTCGGCCCGGCGGCACTTCTGCCGCCACTCGGCGGCGGTCCCGGGGGTCATAAAGTTCACGCCGAAGCGGAACGGGGGTGTCATCGGCGGTCTCCTCGATGTGCGTTCGGGTCACCGTCCGTCCGTCTCCAACGGCCTGGTGGCGGCGCCCAGTACATGGGGTGAGGTCGGCATCGGCAGCCCGCGCTCCGGGATGCGCAGCCGGCGCCACTCGCCCAGCTCGAACCCGGCCGCGCCGATGGCCGCCACCGTGTCCCGGGCGGTGTGACAGCCGCCGAAGACCAGTGGCCATACGGAGCGGTCCAGGGCCCGCTGTACGGTCGCCGGGGTACGGCCGGAAGCCCTCACATGCTCCAGGAAACGGAGTTCGCCGCCCGGGCGCAGCACCCGGCGCAACTCCGCGAGGGCCCGCCGCTGGTCCCGTACCGAGCACAGCACCAGCGACAGCACCGCGCCGTCGAAGGCCTCGCTCTTGACCGGCAGCGCCTCCGCGACCCCGGGCACCACGTCCACGGGCACCCCCGCCCGTACCGCCGCCTCCCGGGCGAGCCGGCGCAGCCGGGGCTCCGGCTCAATGGCCACCACCTCGGAAACGGTGTCCGGGTAGTGGGCGAAGTTCAGCCCGTTCCCGGCACCGATCTCGATCACCCGCCCGGAGAGCCCGGCCACCAACTCCCGCCGGTGCGCGGCCAGTCCGGCCCGCTGGTCGAGGGCGGGGCTCACGGCGGCGTAGAACCGGGCGAAGAGGGGATGGTGGACGGCGTGGTGTGGTGCTCTGATGCTGCGCGGTGGCATGGCGCACCCCTTTCCGGGGAGAACGGCTACCGCGATTCTTCCCCGGGCGGGGCAGGGCGCACCGTGCGGGCTTGCCGGGGGCAGGGGTTGGGGTTGCCTGGCCGCGCCCGCGGGGCGCGGCCCCCGTGAGGCAGCTGCCCTCCGCCCCTTAGGGAGCGCATGACGCAGCTGCCCCCCGCCCCCTACCCGGCACTCACCCTCGCGCCGAACTCGGCCGCGTTCCATGTACCGCCCAGCTCCGGGGCCAGCCAACTCGGGGCGGTGGACCGGAAGTCGGCAGGAGGCAGGGCGGACGCGCCCTGCGGTACCGCGCCCAGCAGGGGTGCGCCGGCCATCTCCGGGAACTCGGCGACATTGCAGCGCATCGCCAGATCCGGCTCGGTGGGCCAGCTGCCGATGACCACGCCCGCACAGCGCACCCCGCGGGCGGCCAGTGCCTCGGCCGTCAGCTGGGTGACGTTGAGGGTGCCCAGTCCGGGCTGGGCCACCACCAGGACGGGGGCGTCCAGCAGGGCGGCAGCGTCGGCCAGGGTGCCGCCCTCGTCATCGAGACGGACCAGCAGCCCGCCCGCGCCCTCCACCAGCACCAAGTCGTGCTGTTGCGCCAGCTCTTCGGCGGCGGCCGCGACCTCCTTGGGCCGTACCGGCGCCATCCCGGCCCGCCGGGCCGCGGTGGCCGGGGCCAAGGGCTCGGGGAAACGGGCGAGTTCGGCGCCCGTCACCGGGCCTGCCAGCCGGGCCACCTCGGCCACATCGCCCGGCTCGCCGGGCGCCACGCCCGTCTGGGCGGGCTTGAGCACCGCCACCGAGCGTCCGGCGGCCAGCGCCACCGCGGCGACGGCGGCGGTGGTCACCGTCTTGCCGATCTCCGTATTGGTCCCGGAGATCATCAGTACCGACATCGTTCCTCCGTCAGCCGGCGGCCGCCGCGGCGCACACCGCGCCGCAGATGCGCGCCAGATCGGCGTCATTGGTCACATAGGGCGGCATGGTGTAGACGAGATCGCGGAACGGCCGCAGCCACACCCCCGCCCGCACCGCGGCCTCGCTCGCCGCCACCGTGTCCACCTCGTGGTCCAGCTGGACCACGCCGATGGCGCCCAGCGTGCGTACCTCGCGGACCCCGGGCAGCCCGGCCGCCGGGGCCAGCCCCTCCCGCAGGCCGGACTCGATCCGTTTGACCTCCGACTGCCAGTCCTGGCCCAGCAGCAGGTCCACCGAGGCACCGGCCACCGCCGCGGCCAGCGGATTGCCCATAAAGGTCGGGCCATGGGCGAGCACCGGCACCTCGCCGCGGGAGATGCCCTCCGCCACCCGGGAGGTGCACAGCGCGGCCGCCATGGTGAGATAGCCGCCGGTCAGCGCCTTGCCCACACACAGCACATCGGGCGTCACCCCGGCCTGCTCACAGGCGAACAGCGTGCCGGTGCGGCCGAATCCGGTGGCGATCTCGTCGAAGACCAGCAGCACCTGGTGTTCGTCACAGAGCCGGCGCAGGACCCGCAGATACCCGGGGGAGTGGAAGCGCATCCCGCCCGCGTTCTGCACCACCGGCTCCACGATCATCGCGGCCACCTCATGGGCATGGCGCTCGAACAGCCCGGCCAGATGCGCCTCATAGGCCGGGTCCACCCCGGCGTCGTACCCGGCCGGCGGGGCGTCCGCGAACACCTGCCGGGGCAGCGCGCCGGACCACAGCGAGTGCATCCCGCCGTCCGGGTCGCAGACCGACATCGGCTGCCAGGTGTCACCGTGGTAGCCGCCGCGCCAGGTCATCAGCCGGTGCTTGGCCGGGCGTCCGGCCGAAAGCCAGTACTGCAGGCACATCTTGACGGCCACCTCGACCGACACCGAGCCGGAGTCGGCGAGGAAGACATGTTCCAGGCCCTCGGGGGTGATCTCCACCAGCCGGGCGGCCAGCCGGACGGCGGGCTCATGGGTGAGCCCGCCGAACATCACATGGCTCATCCGCCCCAGCTGCTCGCGGGCGGCCTCATTGAGTACCGGGTGGTTGTAGCCGTGCAGGGCCGACCACCAGGACGCCATCCCGTCCACCAACTCCCGGTGGCCGTACGCCTCTTCGGCCAGCCGCAGCCGGACCCCGGAGGCGGACTCCACCAGCAGCGGCCGCTGTCTGCCGGGCATCGGACCGTAGGGGTGCCAGACATGCCGACGGTCCAGCGCCAGCAGTTCGGCGGGGGTGAGCGGTTCAGGCATTGGGCGGCAGGTCCGTCCCCGCGCCGCGCAGGCGCACCGCGACCAGATCGGTACGGGCCTCAACGGGCTTGCCCGGCACGGACATTGCCTCCTGAGGACCGGACGCCGCCTCCTGCGGGCCGTCGCAGGGCGCGCAGCCGCCACCGCCGCAGCCCGCCCGCTCCCGCCGGTGCTCCGGCAGGGTCTGGGTGTCCGCGCCCTCCACCTCGAAGCCCGCGTCGGCGATCATCTCCAGGTCCTTCCTGCCCTCCTGGCCCTCGGTGGTGAGGTAGTCGCCCAGGAAGATGGAGTTGGCCAGGTGCAGCGCCAGCGGCTGGAGGGCGCGCAGATGGATCTCCCGGCCGCCCGCCAGCCGCACCTCGGCATCCGGATGGACAAAGCGCACCATGGCCAGGATGCGCAGGGCGCGCTGCGGGGTGAGGTTCCACTCACCGGCCAGCGGGGTGCCCTCCACCGGGATGAGGAAGTTGACCGGCACCGAGTCCACATCGAGCTCGCGCAGCGCCAGGACCACATCCACCAGGTCCTCGTCGCTCTCGCCCATGCCGGCGATCAGGCCCGAGCAGGCGGACATTCCGGCGGCCTGGGTCTTGCGCACCGTGTCCACCCGGTCCGCATAGGTGTGGGTGGTGGTGATGTCGCCGTAGGTGGCCTCGGAGGTGTTGAGGTTGTTGCTGTAGGCGTAGACGCCCGCCTCGCGCAGCCGCTCCGCCTGGCCCTCGGAGAGCAGGCCGAGGCAGGCGCACACCTCGACCTCCTGGTTCTGCTCCTTGATCGCCTCAATGGTTTTCGAGACCCGGTCGATGTCCCGGTCCGTGGGGCCCCGGCCGCTGGCCACCAGGCACACCCGCTTGGCGCCGCCGGCCACTCCGGCGGCCGCCGCCCTGGAGGCGTCCTCCGGCTTCAGCCAGGTGTACTTGAGGATCCCGGTCTCCGAACCGAGCCGCTGGGAGCAGTAGGAACAGTCCTCGGGGCAGAGCCCGGACTTCAGATTGACCAGGTAGTTGAGCTTCACCCGCCGCCCGAACCACTTGCGGCGCACCTTGCCCGCCGCGGCCACCACATCGAGCAGTTCGTCGTCGGAGGTCGCCAGCACCGCGAGCGCCTCTTCACGGGTCGGCGACTCGCGCCGCAACCCCTTGTCCACGAGCGTGTTGAGCAGGTCCATGGCGGTGATCCTCGCTTACCGCACACCCCTGGGCCAAGGTAGGGATCGCACAACAGGGGGTGTTTCAGGTGTGTGGATCGCCACACCGTGACCAGCCGTGATGACGGCTAAGTTGGGAAGTCCCTTCCCCCGTCCTGGCCGGGGGATTTATATGAACCCCACAGATTCCGAGGGCGCCCCATGGCCGAGGCCGCTGTGTTCGACTGGCTGGACGAGCAGTATGAGCGCCGGCTGGCGGCCGGGCTGGTGCGCACCCTGCGGCCGCGCCGGGCCGAGGGCGCGCCGACCGATCTGGCGGGCAATGACTACCTGGGCCTGGCCCGGCATCCCGAGGTCACCGCGGCCGCCGCCGAGGCGGCCCGGCGCTGGGGCGCCGGGTCCACCGGCTCCCGGCTGGTGACCGGCAGCACCGAGCTGCACGCCCGGCTGGAGCGCGAACTCGCCGAATTCTGCGGCTTCGAGGCGGCCCTGGTCTTCTCCTCCGGCTACACCGCCAATCTGGCGGCGGTGACCGCGCTCTCGGCGGCCCCGGACGGCGAGACCCTGCTGGTCTCGGACGAGGGCAACCATGCCTCGCTGATCGACGGCTGCCGGCTGTCCCGGGCGGCCCGGGCCGTGGTGCCGCACGCCGACCCGGAGGCGGTCCGCAAGGAACTGGCCGGGCACTCCGGCCATGCCCTGGTGATCACCGACTCGGTGTTCTCGGTGGACGGTGACGCCGCCCCGCTGCCCCGGCTCGCCGAGGTCTGCCGGGCCGAGGGCGCGGCCCTGCTGGTGGACGACGCCCATGGCCTGGGCCTGCTGGGCGAGGGCGGCCGGGGCGCGCCCCACGCGGCCGGGCTGGCCGGAGCCGGGGATGTGGTGGCCACGGTCACCTTGTCCAAGTCGCTGGGCAGCCAGGGCGGTGCGGTGCTCGGCCCGGCCCGGGTGATCCGTCATCTGGTCAGCAACGCCCGGACGTTCATCTTCGACACCGGGCTGGCCCCGGCGGCGGCCGGTGCCGCGCTGGCCGCCCTGGGCCTGCTGCGCGCCCAGCCCTGGCGGGCCGAGCGGGCCCGCGAGGTGGCCAGGGAACTGCACCGGCGGCTGACCGCGGCCGGACTGACCGCCGCCCGTCCCGACGCCGCGGTGGTCTCGGTGCGGGCCCCCTCGCCCGAGGCGGCGGTGCGCTGGGCGGCGGACTGCCGGGCGGCGGGCCTGGCGGTGGGCTGCTTCCGGCCCCCCTCGGTGCCCGACGGGATCTCCCGGCTGCGGCTGACCGCCCGCGCCGATCTCACCGACGCGCAGGTGGACTCGGCCGTGGCGACCATCCTGCGCACCGCGGGAGCTTGACCATCGGCCCTTGTGCGGCTCTGCCGCGGAGCCGCGCACCAACGGCGCCTCCGCTCACCGGATCACCGAGTGCGGGCAGGGTACGGAGTCCGCAACGGCGCTACTGCGTCCACCCGGTGGCAAACCCACAAAACAGAGTCGATAGACCAGCCCGGCCGTCAAATCCGGTCGTTCCTCGCAGAGTTCACTGCATCGAGCGACAGGTATCTGCATATCTCGGTGGATCGCTCCCAACATGGTCATCAGCGATGGCACTCTGTCGCGAAGAGCCGCCCCAGGGCCGGTGGGAAAGGGACAGTGCCGTGGCAGATCATCAGGAAGCCTCCGTCACTCTGCCGAGTGCCCCCGCCTCGGTCGCCACGGCCCGGCGCTATGTCGCCAAGGTGCTGGCGGGCTGGGGCCTGCCGGACGGCACCGACACCGCCTACACGGTCGGGCTGATCGTGTCCGAACTGGCCACCAATGCCGTGCTGCACACCCGGGGACAGTCGCCCACCTTCACCGTGGACCTGCGGCTGGAACGCGAGGAACAGCTGCGCATCGGCGTCACCGACGACCATGCCCGCTATCCCCGGCGGCTGCCGGCCGCGGTCCAGCAGGACAACGGACGGGGCCTGGTCATTGTGCGCTGTCTGGCCGCCGAGCGCGGGGGCAGGTTCTTCATCACCCCGACCGCCGAGGGCGGCAAGACCGTCTGGATCTGCCTCCCCTGGAAGGTCGCCGTCCGCTGACCCGCCCCCCGCGTGACCCGTCACGCCGGCGCGGGCCGGGCGGCGGTCGGCGGCCTGGTCCCGGCCATGCCCCGCCCCCCGGCGTCAGGCGCTTGTGGCGCGCTTGCGGGCGGGCCGGTGGTGCCGGCCGGGCCCCGCGGTTACGGGAGATACGCCGGTGTCAGTCGGTGACCCGGCCGTACCAGACGCTATTGGTCCAGATCCGCTCGAAGCGCACCACCGAGCCGGTCTTGGGCGCATGCAGGATCTTGCCGTTCCCGGCGTATATCCCCACGTGGTACACCCCCCGCCCGGAATGGAAGAACACCAGGTCGCCCACCTGGCGCGCGGAGCGCGGGATATGGCGGGTGCGGTTGTACTGGGCCTGTGCGGTGCGCGGCAGTTGTTTGCCGGCCCGTTTGAAGGAGTAGAGGGTCAGCCCCGAGCAGTCGAAGCGGTAGGGACCGGTGGCTCCCCACTGATAGGGAGCGCCCATCTTGGAGGCCGCGATCTGCAGTGCCCTGGCGGGGATGGAAGAGGCTTCTGCCTTGGACGTGCCGCCCGGTGCCAGCACCGAGGCGCCGACGGCGGCGAGGGTCAGGGCCGAGGCGGCCTTGGCCTTGGACAGCCGTGCTGGACGTTTGTGCTTGCCCATGCGCAAACCCTTCGTCAGTCGCCTGTGAAGGGTGACCTGTCGGGTTCGGGCAGGCGAAGAATGCCCGGCCGCTGTCGGCGGCTTCACCCCAAGGGACGGCCGAATCGCGACCGTGGCCGTCCCGCCGTGCTCGGGTCCTCCACCCCTGCCGGTGCACTCCCTTCGACCCGTCGTCCTGGGCGGCGGCAGGGTTCGGCGTTCCGCCCGGACCGCCCCGCCGTGTGGCGGGGTCTTGTCGTCCCAAGGATCTTGACCCAGTAGCGGCGCCGATTCCGAGCGGAACCGGCGGTATGTGAGCCTCGTCACCTGTGGGCAATTCAGGTGGACGCGAGGGCATTTGGGGGTCATCGGAAGAGCGTGCTGAGCCCGCGACCTGCGGGGCGGGCGGACCGCTCAAGCGCCGAGTGCGCGTCGCGCCCAGAGTGATCACCGCGTGGCGTCTACGGCCGCCTCCGGCGTCTGGAGGAGACTTCCTGAAAAGGGTTTCGCTTCTCAACTCGCCGATGGCGGCGGCAACATCACCCGGCCCGCCCGGCGCTCACCGTCCAGGACGCGCATCGCCCGCGCCAAGGTGCCCGCGTACACCTTCCGTTCACCTCGTTCGTACATCAGCGTCAGCGCCCCGCACAGCCCTTTGGCCGCGACCACCAGCGCCTGCGCCGCTCGTAGCCCCTGGTACGTGTCCCGCCCGCGGGCCGGATTGATCCGGCCCAGCAGATCCAGTACCTCCAGATAGCGGTCCACCAGCTCCCCCTCCGCCCGCGTCAGCCCCGGCAGCGGTGGCAGCTCCGGCAGCAACCCGCTCACCTGGCACCCCACTTGCGGCTCTCCACCACCCGGTCCGCCAGCCCATAGGCCACCGCCGCGGCCGCGTCGAACACGGTGTCCCGCTCGGTGTCCGCCTCGATCCGCGCCCGGTCCTGCCCGGTGTGCCGGGCCAGCATCTCGTTCTGGCCGTCCCGGGTGCGCAGCAACTCCTCCGCGTGCAGGGCGAGATCGGACGGCTGCCCCTGCACCGGCTCGGCCAGGAATGGCTGGTGGATCAGCACCCGGGCGTGCGGCAGCACCGCCCGCTTCCCCGGCGTCCCCGCCGCCAGCAGCACCGCCGCGGCGGAGGCGGCCTGCCCCAGGCAGACCGTCTCGATCTCACAGCCGATGAAGCGCATGGTGTCGTAGACGGCGCACATGGCGGAGAAGGAGCCGCCGGGGGAGTTGATGTAGAGCGAGATGTCCCGCTCCGGCGCGGCGTGCTCCAGATGAATCAGCTGCGCCATCACATCGTTGGCCGCGATGTCGTCAATGGGCGTGCCCAGCATCACGATCCGCTCGGCGAGCAGCTTGGCGTAGGGGTCCAGGGTGCGCACTCCGGAACTGGTGCGCTCGGTGAACTCGGGGAGGACATGACGGGCGGTGAGACGGTTCATGGGCACCTCACTCGGGGCGAGTCATCTATGAAAAATGTACAGGATGTACATTCGGTGATCATGATGCATGGCCGGCCGGAAGTCAACGGGGGTGCCGGTTCCCCGGAGGGATCACGCGGTCAGTGGTGCAGGCGGGCGAACGCCCGGGAGATTTCCTCCAGTTGGGAAGCGGCCGCGGCGGTTCCCATGGTGGCCGCCAGGGCGACCCGGCCGGGCGGGGACCCGGCCGTGGCGGGCGGTGCCGACAGGGCGGCGGCGATCCGCGCGGCGGTGGCGGCCGCGGTGTCCGGGCCGGACCGGTCGCAGGCGGCCAGGCGAGGGCGGAGGAGCAGCAGGCCGTCGTGGATCTCGATCACCCGCCGGTAGAGGGCGAAGTGGACGCCGCGCGGGTGGAGTTGCGGCAGGGCGATCTGCGGGAAAGCCTGGTGCAGGGCGGACCACAGCGGGGTCAGTGCCCGGTAGGTGCGGCAGGACCAGCACCACCGGCGCAGCCGTGGCCATACCGCCGCGCTGCCGCCGGCCACGGCCAGGGCCGCGCAGAGCAGGCCCAGGGCCGTGGAGAGGGCGTCATCGCCGTCGCTCTGCCGGCCGGTGGTCAGGGCGAGGCGGACATCGTCAACGCCCCAGGCCGTCCAGACCAGTCCGGCCACCGTGGCCGCGCCCAGCAGGCGAAGGCCCAGGCGGTGGACGCCGGGCCGGGCCCGCCGGGTGCGGTCGCGGAGCGTCCGGCGCAGGGCCGTCAGCTGCCCGGCCGGATAGAGGATCAGCAGCAGGTCATAGCAGGCCAGCAGGGGACGGTGGCGGGTGTCCACCGAGAGTTCGCCGGTGGCGTGGTGCAGGGGGGTGGCCGCGAAGAGGGTGGTCAGGGCCAGCAGGGTCAGTCCGGTCGCCGGCGCCGACCGCTTCACCGAGCGGCCGGCCAGCAGGCCCAGGCAGCCGGCCGCCAGGGTGCGCAGCAGGTCACCGAGCAGCATGGGCAGGCCGGGCAGGGCCACTGTGTGCTCGATCGCCCGGGCGGTGGCCGGAGCCAGTACCAGCAGGGCGGCGCCCAGACAGAAGGCGAAGCGGTGGGCCTGGCGCAGGGCGGGCTCGGGGCGTCCGCCGCGCAGCGCGGCCCAGCGGTGGGCGCCGAGGGCCAGCAGGGCGAGCCCGCCGAGGTAGGGGAGGGTTTCAGTCATGGGCCGCCGGGCCGAGGAAGGGGTCCGCGGGCGGTACCGGCCCGGACCACACCGCGCGCTGGAGGATCAGTGAGGCGAGCAACTCGGCCTCCTGCTCCTGGGGTTCGCTGTAGACGGTCCGTCCCAGGACCCGGCCCACCAGGTCCGGCGAGAGATGGGGCAGCAGCCCGGCGGAGGGGGCGCCGTGGTGTTCGCACAGCAGATGGGCCAGTTCGTGGACCAGGATGTGCTGCCGGTGCAGCGGCGGGGTGTCGGCCGCGTAGACGATGTAGTCGGCCTGTCCGGCGCTCACCAGCAGACCGCAGGGCAGGCCGGGTTGCCAGTCGATGGGCATCAACTCCACCGGCCGGCCGCGGCGTTCGGCGACCAGAGTGGCCAGTCCGGCCGCGTCGAAGGGCACCGGAAGCTCCAGCGAGGCGGCGCGGGCCCGGCAGCGGCGCAGCAGCCGCCACCGGGCCCAGGGGCCATGGGTCATCGGCGGGTTGAGCCGCGCCGCTCGGCCTCGCGGCGGGCGATGGAGTCGATCAGGTCGCGTACCGTGCCCAGGCCGTCGGGGGAGAGGCTGACCGCGCGCAGGGCGACATCGCGTACCCCCGCATCGCGCATCGCCGAGAGCAGGGCGATCTCCTCGGCGATGCGGCCGCTCTCCGCGTCGTCGAAGAAGTAGGCCACCGGCACCTGGAAGAAGGCGGCCAGCGCTTCCAGATGGCGTTTGGTGGGGTTGTCCCGGCGGCCGGTGCGCAGCTGCCACAGGTAGGTGGCGGAGAAGGTCTCGCCGCTGGACTCGCGGCAGGCCCTGGCCACTTCCTCGTTGCTGTACGCGGAACGGTCCGGGCGGCGGACCGTCCGGAAGAGAGTCTCTATCCGCTCCGCCAGTGACTGGGTCCCGGCCTCCGACACGGCCCCACCTCCGTTCGTACCGGCATGGTATCCGACGCCCGATGATCTCAGCTGAAATGAATGAACAGGATAATTTCTTCACGGCAGTTGACAGGGGGCGGCGGGTCCAGCAGGCTGCCAGTCGGTTTGAGAGCCCGACCGTCAATCCCCGAACGGAAGGAGCACCACCGTGAGACGTACCGCCGCCGCGTTACTGACGGCACTGCTGGCGGTCCTGGGGGCGATCGCCCTGCCCGCCACCGCCCGGGCCGACGCACCCGGCAACTGCACCACCCACCATGAGGGCCCGGCCGCCTTCGCCAGTTGTACCGAGGTGCCCGAAGGCACCATGTGGCAGGCCCAGGTGGCCTGCTTCTACCTCATCGGCGACCAGCCGGTCACCTACTGGGCCACCGGCAATGTGGTCACCGGCAACGGCACTTCATCCGCCCTCTGCGGCTATCCGCACTCCTGGGCCACCAAGACCATCCGCCCGGTGGTGGTGGGGGTGGCCGGCCGGCAGGGCCGGCTGGTCGGCTATGGCGACAAGTGCGTGGATGTGCGCCATGGACGGGCCAAGCTCGCCAACGCCGTCCAGATCCACGACTGCAATGGCACCGCCGCCCAGTGGTGGACGCTGGGCGTGGACCACTCGGTGCGCGCCCTGGGCATGTGTCTCAATGTGGTCTGGGGCCGCAGTGAGAACGGCACCAAGGTGGAGATCTACGACTGCGTGGGGTCCCCGGGCGAGCAGTGGATTCCCCAGGACGACGGTTCGCTGAAGAACGTACTGACCGGCAAGTGCCTGGACGATCTCGGCTTCAGCACCGACAACGACACTCAGCTGGGCATCTGGGACTGCAATGGCCTGCCCAACCAGAAGTGGGTGCTGACTCCCTGAGGCCGCCCGGTCATCGCTCCCGGCCAGGGTGGTGCGGAGGGGGCGCCATCTAAGCTGGGAGCATGGCCTATGAGATTCCGGTGACGCAAGCCCGAGCCGAGCTGGCGGAGCTGATCAACCGCGTGGTGTACGGCGGTGAGCGGGTGGTCGTCACCCGCCATGGCAAGCCGCTGGTCGCCCTGGTGTCCGCCGCCGACCTGCAACGGCTGGAGGAGAGCCGGGAGAGCGCCGAGGAGCAGGTGATCAGTACGGTCTCCACGGTACGGTCCCTGTCCTCCGCTCCCGGTGAGCGCCGCCGGTTCGGGATCGCCGCCGAGCACCGCGACCCCGGAAACCCCGCCGGGCACTGAGCAAGACGGGCGGCCGGGCCCGGCCATGGCCCGGCAAAGCGTCAGTTAACGCGTTGGAAAAGCTTCCGCACTAACGTGCAATCACCTCTTCCCGGCGGCGGGAACCAAGGTCAACATCCTGGTGGACCCGGGTGAACCGCCGCCGTGCTCGGACGACAGGTGAGGTGGGACGCGTGCAACTGACCCCGCATGAGCAGGAACGCCTGCTTATCCATGTGGCTGCGGATGTCGCCGAGAAGCGCCGCAGCCGGGGGCTGCTGCTCAACCACCCCGAGGCGGTGGCCCTGATCACCGCGCACATCCTGGAAGGCGCCCGGGACGGCCGCAGCGTCGCCGAGTTGATGTCCTCCGGGCGCCAAGTGCTCACCCGCGACCAGGTGATGTCCGGCATTCCGGAAATGATCAGCGACGTCCAGGTGGAGGCCACCTTCCCGGACGGCACCAAGCTGGTCACCGTCCACCAGCCCATCGCCTGAGGGGGCCGCGGTGATACCCGGAGAGATCCTCTGCGCCCGGGGGCCGGTACGGCTCAACGAGGGCCTGCACCGCACCCGGCTGACCGTCCTCAACACCGCCGACCGTCCGGTACAGGTGGGCTCGCACTACCACTTCGCCGAGGCCAACCCCGGCCTGGACTTCGACCGTTCGGCCGCCCATGGCAAGCGCCTGGACATCCCGGCGGGCACCGCGGTGCGCTTCGAGCCGGGCATCCCGGCCGAAGTGGACCTGGTGCCCATCGGCGGCAAACGCATCGTGGCGGGACTGCGCGGGGAGTGCGGGGGCCCGCTCGATGTCTGAGCTGGACCGGGCCGCGTACGCCGACCTCTACGGCCCCACCGCCGGCGACCGGATCCGGCTGGCCGACACCGATCTGCTGATCGAGATCGAGGAGGACCGCTGCGGCGGCCCCGGCCACGCCGGGGACGAGGCGGTCTTCGGCGGCGGCAAGGTCATCCGCGAGTCCATGGGCCAGTCCCGGGTCACCCGCGCCGCCGGTGCGCCGGACACCGTGATCACCGGCGCGGTGGTGCTGGACCACTGGGGAATCGTCAAGGCCGACCTCGGCATCCGGGACGGCCGGATCACCGGCATCGGCAAGGCCGGCAACCCGGACACCATGGACGGGGTGCACCCCGACCTGGTGATCGGCCCGGAGACCGAGGTCATCTCCGGCAACGGCCGGATCCTCACCGCCGGGGCCATCGACGCCCATGTCCACTTCATCTGCCCCCAGGCCGCCGAGACCGCCCTCGCCTCCGGCGTCACCACCCTGGTCGGCGGCGGCACCGGGCCGGCCGAGGGCAGCAAGGCCACCACCATCACCCCCGGCTCCTGGCACCTTGCCCGGATGCTCGAGGCCCTGGAGGCATACCCGGTCAATATCGGGCTGCTGGGCAAGGGCAACACCGTCTCGCATGACGCCATGCGCGCCCAACTGCGCGGCGGCGCCGTGGGATTCAAGATCCATGAGGACTGGGGCGCCACCCCGGCCGTGATCGACGCCTGTCTGGCGGTCTGCGAGGAGAGCGGCGCCCAGCTCGCCATCCACACCGACACCCTCAACGAGGCCGGTTTCGTGGGCGACACCCTGGCCGCCATCGCCGGGCGCTCCATCCACGCGTACCACACCGAGGGCGCCGGAGGCGGCCACGCACCCGACATCATCACCGTGGTCAGCGAGCCCAATGTGCTGCCCAGCTCCACCAATCCGACCCGGCCGCACACCGTCAACACCGTCGAGGAACACCTCGACATGCTGATGGTCTGCCACCACCTCAACCCCACCGTCCCCGAGGACCTCGCCTTCGCCGAGTCCAGGATCAGGCCCGGCACCATCGCCGCCGAGGACGTCCTGCACGACCTGGGCGCCATCTCCATCATCTCCTCCGACTCCCAGGCCATGGGCCGCATCGGGGAGAGCGTGCTGCGCACCTGGCAGACCGCCCATGTGATGAAACGGCGGCGCGGGGCACTGCCGGGCGACGGGGCCGCCGACAACCTCCGGGCCCGCCGCTATATCGCCAAATACACCATCAACCCGGCGGTGGCCCAAGGGCTGGACGGAGAGATCGGCTCGGTGGCCGAGGGCAAACTGGCCGATCTGGTGCTCTGGGAACCGGCCTTCTTCGGCGTCAAACCCCTGCTGGTGATCAAGGGTGGCCAGATCGCCTATGCCCAGATGGGCGACGCCAACGCCTCCATCCCCACCCCCCAACCGGTGCTGCCCCGCCCGATGTTCGGCGCGGTGGGACGGGCCCCCGCCGCCAACTCCCTCAATTTCACCACCCAGTGGGCACTGGACGACGGACTGCCCGAACGGCTGGGCCTGGACAAGCGGTTCGTACCCATCCGCGACACCCGGGGCGTGGGCAAGGCGGATATGCGCAACAACGACGCCCGGCCCCGGGTGGAGGTCGATCCGGACACCTTCACCGTGACCATCGACGGCGACCCGGTCGAACCGGCCCCCGCCACCGAACTGCCCATGACCCAGCGCTACTTCCTCTTCTGATGGCCGGACAGCTGGCCGCCCTGCTGGTGCTGGCCGACGGACGCTTCCCGGCCGGGGGCCACGCCCACTCCGGCGGAGTGGAGGCGGCCGTCCGCGCCGGACGCGTCCAGGACGCCGCCACCCTGGGCACCTTCTGCCAGGGCCGGCTGCACACCGCCGGACTGACTGCCGCCGGGCTGGCCGCGGCCGCCGCCGACGGCCTCGACCCGCTGGAACTCGACACCGCCGCCGACGCCCGCACCCCCGCACCGGCCCTGCGCACCACCGCCCGGCGGCTGGGCCGTCAACTGCTGCGCGCCGCCCGGACCGCCTGGCCCTCGCCCGAACTGGACGCGCTCGCCACCGCCCGGCCGCGCGGCGTACACCAGCCGGTGGTCCTGGGGATGGCCGCCCGGGCCGCCGGGCTGGGGCCCGCCGAGGCGGCCTACGCGGCCGGCTACGAGGCGGTGAGCGGCCCCGCCACCGCGGCCGTACGGCTGCTCGGCCTGGACCCGCTGGCCGCCACCGCCGTACTCGCCCGGCTGGCACCGGAGTTGGACGACATCGCCGAGCACGCGGCCCGGGCCGCCCGGCGGGCCCGCACCGAAGGGACGGACGCGCTGCCCGCGGCCGCCGGACCACTGCTGGACATCACCGCGGAACAGCATGCCGCCTGGCCGGTACGGCTGTTCGCGTCCTGACCGCCGGCCATCCACCGCCCGAACACCCAGGAGGGGCCCATGCATCTGGACCACGACCACCACACCTTCCCCCAGCGGCACACCTATGGCGCGCCCGGGCGGCGCGACCGCGCCCTGCGCATCGGACTCGGCGGCCCGGTGGGCTCCGGCAAGACCGCCACCGTCGCCGCCCTGTGCCGCTCGCTGCGCGAGGAACTGTCCATCGCGGTGGTCACCAATGACATCTACACCCGCGAGGACGCCGAATTCCTGCTGCGCAACGCGGTGTTGCCCGCCGAGCGGATCACCGCCGTGGAGACCGGCGCCTGCCCGCACACCGCCATCCGCGACGACATCTCCGCCAACCTGGAAGCCGTGGAGGAGCTGGAGGAGACCGTCGGCCCGCTGGACCTGGTGCTGGTGGAGTCCGGCGGCGACAACCTCACCGCCACCTTCTCCCGGGGCCTGGTGGACGCCCAGATCTTCGTCATCGATGTGGCCGGCGGCGATGACATCCCGCGCAAGGGCGGCCCCGGCATCACCACCGCCGACCTGCTGGTGGTCAACAAGACCGATCTGGCCCCCCATGTGGGGGCGGACCTGGCCGGGATGGCCCGGGACGCCAAGGCCCAACGCGGCGAGCTGCCGGTCGCGTTCACCTCGCTGACCGCTCCCGATGGCGTCGCCCCGGTACGCGCCTGGGTCCGCGAACGGCTGGCCGGCTGGCGCGCGGCCGCGTGATGAGCGTTACGGATCCCCTGACGGCCACCGGCCGCATGACCGCCGCCGGTCCCCTGACCATCCCCGCCCCCCGTCCCATGGCCGCCACCGCCCTGCGAGCCGAGGCCCGGATCGTCGCCGAACCCGACGGCCGGGGCGGCACCGCGCTGCCCGTACTGGACAGCGCCGGCCCCTTCGCCCTGCGCCGGCTGCGCCCATACGGCCGCCAGGCGCGGGTCTGCCTGGTCGGCGCCATGACCGCGCCCCTGGGCGGCGACCTGCTGGGGCTGACCGCGGACCTGCGGGACGGCGCCGGACTGCGCCTCACCACCACGGCCGCCACCCTCGCCCTGCCCGGCCGCACCGGCGAACCCGCCGCCTATGACACCCGGATCAGGGTCGGCGAGGGTGCCGTCCTGCACTGGCTCCCGGAACCGCTGATCTCCGCCAAGGGCAGCGATCTGCGGATGACCACCCGGATCGAACTGGCCCCCACCGCCCGGCTGGTACTGCGCGAGGAACAGGTCCTGGGCCGGTCCGGCGAACCCCCGGGACGGCTCACCACCCGGCTGACCGTCCACCGCGCCGGACGGCCGCTGTACGACCAGGAACTCCGCTACGGCCCCGGCGCGCTTGGCTGGGACGGCGGCGCGGTGCTCGGCGGACACCGGGCGGTGGGGCAACTCCTCCTGGTGGACCCGGAATTCGCCGAACGCCCCCTCCCTGCCGAGGCGCCCGGCCCGACCGCCGCCGTCATCCCGCTGGCCGGTCCGGCCGGGGTGGTCAGCGCGGTGGCCGGGGACGCGCTGAGCCTGCGCGGGCTGCTGAACCCGGAACGATATGTGAGAGATGGGGCGTTAGGGGCGTAAAAGAGCACCCGAGCCGGGCATAGCCCCCTTGCCCTCTCCCAAGTGCCGCCATTCTTACGGATTGGTAAAGAAACCCCCGCACGGCCTGTCCTTTATGGCAGCCAGGACGGAAGGATCCTCCTCAGCAGCTCTGTGATCATCGCCGCCCGGGTGCGGCGTACCCAGCAGGGGGATTCCCAAGTGAGACCAAAAGCGATATTCGGCGCGGCCGGCACGGTGATGACCGGCGCACTCGTCGCCGGATTCCTGGCCGCTCCGGCGGCCTCGGCCGCCGGTGGCGTGCCGGGTGGCGCCGCCGAGGCCAAGGGTGTGGCCGTCGCCGCCGCCAAGGCGGCCAAGAAGGGCATCAAGTGGCAGGACTGCCCGGCCGCTTGGGGGCTGGAGAAGCCCATCCAGTGCGGCTATGTCACGGTTCCGCTGAACTACGCCAAGCCCAACGGCCCCTCCATCCAGATCGCCGTGGACCGGGTGCGGGCCACCGGCACCGCCCATGAGCACCAGGGCTCCCTGGTCTACAACCCCGGCGGCCCCGGCGGTTCCGGCCTGAGGTTCCCGCGCAAGGTCACGACCAAGAACCCCATCTACGCGAAGATCGCCAAGGCGTATGACTTCGTCGGGTTCGACCCGCGCGGTGTGGGCAAGTCCGCCCCGATCTCCTGCGTGGACCCCAAGGAGTTCGTCGCCACCAAGACTCTCGACCCGGTGCCCGGCAGCAACGCCGACAAGCTCGCCCAGCGCAAGCTGGCCAAGCAGTACGCGGACGGCTGCGCCCAGCGCAGCGGCAAGATGCTGCCGTACATGACCACCATGAACACCGCGCGTGACGTGGACGTGGTGCGCGCCGCCCTCGGCGAGAACAAGCTCAACTATCTGGGCGTCTCCTACGGCACCTACCTGGGCGCGGTCTACGGCACCCTCTTCCCCTCGCATGTCCGCCGCCTGATCGTGGACAGCGTGGTCAACCCGGCCCAGAGCAACATCTGGTACCAGGCCAACCTTGAGCAGGACATCGCCTTCGAGGGCCGGTTCAAGGACTGGGAGACCTGGGTCGCCCAGCACGACTCCTTCTTCCACATCGGCAACACCCAGCCCAAGGTCCACCAGGAGTGGCTGAAGCTGCGGGCCGCCGCCAAGAAGAAGCCGATCGGCGGGCTGGTCGGCCCGGCCGAGCTCATCAACTTCTTCCAGAGCGCCGCCTATTACGACTCCTCCTGGATCCCGGTCGCCACCACCTGGCAGAAGTTCCGCGCCGGTGACACCAAGGCCCTGGTGGACGCCGCCGGTCCGGACCTGGCGGGTGCCGCCACGGCGGAGAACAGCAACGCGGTCTACACCGCCGTGGAGTGCGCCGACGCCAAGTGGCCCACCAGCTGGCAGAAGTGGGACCGGGACAACACCCGGCTGAACAAGCAGTACCCGTTCATGACCTGGTCCAACGCCTGGATGAACCTGCCCTGCGCCACCTGGAAGGGCCCGCAGTACAACCCCCTTGAGGTCAAGACCTACAAGGGCCTGCCGCAGACCCTGATCATCCAGTCCACCCGTGACGCCGCCACCCCGTACGCCGGCGCCGTCGAGCTGCACAAGCGCTTCCAGGGCTCCCGCCTGATCACCGAGAAGGGCGCCGGTTCGCACGGCGTCACCGGCCTGGTCAACCCCTGCATCAACGACCGTGTGGACAGCTACCTGCTGACCGGCAAGGTCGATGCCAAGGACGTGGTGTGCAAGCCGCACGCCACGCCGGAGCCGAAGGTTGCCGGCTGACGCCTGGTCAGCCAGATCTGACGCAGGCCAGTGCCCCGGAGCAACTGCTCCGGGGCACCGGCGTGTTCACGGTCAGGCACGGGACGCGAGGTGCCGCCAGTCGTTCCATGTCTCGAGCCGCTTCCGGTAGGCCGCCTCGACAATGGGATAGGGGTAGCTGCCGAGGAAGAGCCGCAGGGGCGGTGCGTCGGTGTCCACGAGTTCGAGGACAACGGCGGCGGTGCCTCGCGCGTCCTGTGGGGTGCGGGCGGAGGCACCGGCCCGGCGTGCGGCGCGGACGGGCTCGTAGGCGGGGAGCGGCTCGGTGTGCACCGCGGAGGCCCCGGACCAGTCGGTGCCGTAGGGGCCGGGTTCGACCAGAGTCAGATGGATCCCGAAGGGGGCGATCTCCTGGGCCAGGGCCTCGCTCATCCCCTCCAGGGCCCACTTGGAGGCGTTGTACAGCCCGAGCGTGGGGAAGGCGGCAAGGCCACCGAGGCTGGAAACCTGCAGGAGGTGACCGCTGCCCTGGGCCCGCAGATACGGCAGGGCCGCCTGCGTCACCCACAAGGGGCCGAACAGGTTGGTGTCGAGCTGGGCGCGAGCCTGTTCCTCGGTGGCTTCCTCGACCATGCCGAACAGGCCGTAGCCCGCGTTGTTGACGACCACGTCCAGGCGGCCGAAGGTCTCGGCGGCCCGCCGCACAGCAGCGGTGACGGCGGTGCGGTCGGTCACGTCGAGCCTCAAGGGGAGGACATCGTCCCCATGGGCGTCCAGGAGAGGCCGCAGCGTCCTGGGGTCACGTGCGGTGGCGGCGACGCGGTCGCCGCGGCCGAGAGCGGCTTCGGCCCAGATACGGCCGAGGCCGCGGGACGCGCCGGTGATGAACCAGGTCTTCATGGCGTCGAGCCTGCGCCGTTCGCATCCCGGCAGCCAGCACCCCCGCAGGGTTACCCTCGCGGCATGGCGGCCGACAACTTTCTGGGAGACTTCCTCAAGGCCCGGCGTGGACGGGTCGCTCCGGCGGACGCGGCGGTGCCCGCCGGCGGACGTCGCCGGGTGGCGGGACTGCGCAGGGAGGAACTGGCCCGGCTCGCCGGAATCAGCGAGCCCTACCTGGTCCGGCTCGAACAGGGCATTGACCGGCATCCCTCGCCCCAGGTACTGCACTCCCTCGCGCGGGCGCTGAAGCTGGACGCCGACGCCTCCGCCCACCTGCACGCCCTCGCCGCTCCCGCCCCCGTGCCGCCGTCAGGGACCGAGGTCTCCGCGGATGTGCACCGGCTGCTCGACGCATGGACGGACCGCCCCGCGTATGTGCGCAACCGGCACTTCGATGTGCTGGCGGCGAACAAGCAGGCCCGCGCGCTCGCCCCGATGTACGAGCCCGGCAGCAACCTGGTCCGAGCGGTGTTCCTCGACCCGGCGTCCCGGCAGCTCTTCCCCGACTGGGCGGAGGTGGCAGCGCAGACCACGGCGGCCCTGCGCGCCGAAGCCGACCCACGCGACCCCAGAACCGTCCGCCTGGTCGCCGAGCTGGAGACGGACCAGGAGTTCCGTCGTCTGTGGATGCGTCATGAGACACGGCCCGCCCGGGACGAACTCAAGCGCTTTACGCACCCGGTCGTCGGCGGCCTCGCCCTGCGCAGGCAGGCGCTCACCGTCGGCGGCGCCGGGCAACAGATGATCATCGTGTATCAGGCGGCGGCCGGGAGCCCGTCCGAGACGGCCCTGGCGCGCCTTCTGTGACGCGCCGGACGTCTGCTCAGCGCATGGCTCCGGCCGCGCGTACTTCGGCGAGTGCTTGCCGTGCCAGCGGGCCGAAGCCCTCGCTGTTGCCGGTGCCGATCCACTGGTCGTAGGCGAACTCCCAGGCCAGCATGCCCAGTTGCGCGGCCACGCGCGCCGTCAGGTCCGGGACTCCGCGGCGGCCGAGGGCCTCGGTCATCGAGGCGGTGAGGCCGATCCTTTTCAGGGCTTCGCGTTCCCGCAGTTCCGTGTGGGCGTTCAGCACGGCCTGGCGCCGGCGGCTGAACTCGCGGCGGTCGGCGGTGAAGAACGTCCGGCCGAGCGCATCGAGGGCGTCCGCCACCGCGTCGAGCGGCCCGGCCGCCGGTGGTGCCGAGGCGATCCCTTCGGCGAGCAGACCGTTCATTGTGCCCCCGCCGAAGAGCACCTCGCGCTTGTCCGGGAAGTACCGGAAGAACGTGCTCTTGGTGAGCCCCGCACGCTCCGCGATCTCGATCACGGTCGTGTTTTCGTAGCCGTGCTCCTCGAAGAGGTCGAGTGCGGCGGCGGCGAGTCGTCCTGGTGCGTCGGGTTGCCAGCGAGCCATGGGGACAGACTACGGGACTTCGTCCCATCACTGGTGTACGGTCGATGAGACCAAGTCCCATCACTGTCCAGGAGAGGTCATTGATGAGTAAGGCTGTCCGTTATCAGCGGTTCGGTGGTCCCGAAGTACTCGAACTCCAGGAGATACCCGAGCCGCATGCCGCGCCGGACGAGGTTCGCGTCCGGGTCACGGCCGCCGGGCTGAATCCCATGGATTGGCAGATCACCACTCAGCCCGGCATGGCGGCGCGGTTCGGCATCACCTTGCCGGCCGGGTTCGGCAGCGACTTCGCCGGAGTGGTGGACGAGGTGGGAGCCGACGCCACGGGGTTCGCGGCCGGCGACCGGGTGTACGGGGCCGCAATTGGCCGGTCCGTCGCCGATTTTGTGCTGGTCAAGACGCCCGCGGCAACGCTCTGGCCCACCCCGGCAGGTGTCGGCGACGAAGTGGCGGCCACCCTTCCGGTGTCCGGTCTGACGGCCTCCGCCGCGCTCGATGCGATAGGGCTCCGCGCCGGGGACACCGTCCTGATCGGTGGGGCGGCGGGTGGCGTGGGCATCTTCGCCGTGCAGTTGGCGAGGCTTGCGGGTGCCCGGGTGCTGGGCACCGCCTCGGAGGGCACATTCGGGTTCCTGCGTGGGCTCGGCGCCGAACCCGTGGCCTACGGTCCTGGCCTTGCGGACCGGGTACGGGCCCTGGCGCCGGAGGGGATCACCGCCGCGACCGATCTCTTCGGAAGGGAGGCGGCCGAGACCGCGCTCAAGCTCGGCGTGGCACCCGAGCGGATCTCCGTCGTAGCCGACGGCCCCGCCCCGCCGCCCGGTGTGCGCAAGGCGGGCGCCCTTGATGCGGGGCCGGGCGCCCTGGAACGGATCGCCGGCGCGATCCATTCCGGCGAGATCACGGTGCCGATCGCGGCGACCTTCCCGGTCGAGCGGATTCGCGAAGCCGTAACGAGGCAGGCGGAGAGGCATGTTCACGGGAAAATCGTGATCGCGCTGTGAACCGGCATCGGTCACTAACCGGGGCTTCAGGGGTGAGTGCCCGTGAAACAGGGCCGTGTCCCGATCGAGTAGCGCTGCCTCGTTATCGCGCTAAGAGATCGTCTCAACTGGCCCCATCGCTGGACGAGTTGTTCGCATCCGCCGCTTATGCCCGGTCGGGCCTGCTCTTAGGGGCGGTCGGAGTTCCGTCCTCGGCGAAGGAGTCATGGAAAGTGAAGGCGTGCGGCGTGGAGCCGTGGTCGCGGAGGTGCTCCAGCCTGGAAACCCCGTCCCGCCAGGTGGGTATCACGCCATCGGAGACCCACCAGAACACGTAATTGGGGTGCCCCGTCCGCTCGAACCAGTCGTAACGCCTGTTCAGCGCCGTACGGTGCAGACCGGTGTAGACGGCGTCGAAGGCGGGGCGCAGGCCGGTCCAGAGCGAGAGGGTCGTGGCCAGGGCCGTGGTTTCCCGCGTACGGCCCTTGTCGTACCAGGCCGGTACGGCGAACTCCCCCCAAGCACCCCAGTCCGCCCCGAAGAACATGCCCCGCTCACCGTCCGCCGCTTCCGCGTGCGCAAGGAATCCGGGGTGCTGACTGAACGTCCGGTAGACAGCCTCGCCAATCTCGTAGAACTCCTCGGTGAGAGGTGCGGGATCGGCAAGAGGCGACTTCAGGACACCAAATGTGTACAGCGCAAGTTGCATACAACTCTCCCTGGTTGAGGGTGCCTGGGGTGGACGGCCGTCCCGTTGTCCCATCGCGGGTGGCTCAGTCCGAAGGAAATCCCGTGCGCCCGTGGGCGATCGCCGAAGACCAGGTGAAGGTAGCCGCTTCCGCGGGCCCTGTCGAAGTTGCGTTTTCCCCGCACAAATGGCTTCTCGCGCCGGGCCTCACGGCGGTGGCGATCAGCCGGCCGCCCCGGGGACTCATACGCCGCGAGCCCCTTGATGACGAAGGACAGGCCGGCGGCAAAGGCCTGATCGCGGTTGGCGGGCAATCGGCCCGCCACCGCAGGTGGTTGGGATACCAGCCGGGGGCGATCCAAGGGCGACACGGCTGCGGAAGTCCTTCCGGGGTTGACCGGGGCGGCATACCAGCAGGACCGGATGGGCCGGGCGGACCGAGGGAGGGTCGCCCCTGGACATTTGATCTGTGCGTAGATAATCTCTGGGCACAGTAACTGCTCAACGGGAGGTCACCCCATGTGGACGTACGAGCACAGCATCGAGACCGACGCCGCACCCGAGGCGATCTGGCGCCTGTGGGCCGACGTTGAGAACTGGGGGACTTGGAACGCCGATATTGCGAGCATCCAGATCAGCGGCCCGTTCGCGGCAGGCACTGAGATTGTGATGGCCCCGGCCGGGCAGGACCCGGTTCACCTGCTCATCGCCGAGGTCACCGTCGGCGAACTGTTTGTGGACGAGGCCCGGATCGACGGACTTGTCCTGCGTACCATCCACCGGCTCGACCAGGGCGAGCGACTCCGCACGCGGGTCACGTACCGGATGGAGATCACCGGCACCGACTCCGGCCAACTCGGCCCGCAGATCGGTCCAGCCGTCACCGCGGACTGGCCCGAGACCATGGCCGCCCTGGTCAAGCTTGCGCACGGCTGATGGCGCTCAGCCCCGGTGACAGCCCCGGATTCCTCCTCTGGCATGCCACGCTGCGCTGGCAGCGCGACATCGCCGCAGCCCTGGGGCCCCTCGACCTCACCCACGTCCAGTTCGTCCTGCTCGCCTGCACCTGGTGGCTCAATACTCACGGCCAGCAGCCCAACCAGCTGACCCTGGCCCGCCAAGCCGGCACCGACGTCAAGATGACCTCGCAGGTCCTGCGCGCCCTGGAAGCCAAGGGATTGATCACGCGTGAGGTCGATCCCGACGACACCCGCGCCAAACGACTGCGTGCCACCAAAGCCGGCGCCGAACTGGCCCCACGCGCGATCGCCGCCGTCGAGAGCGTTGACGCACACTTCTTCCAGCCGGTGGCCCGAGACGACGCGCTGTCCCTGCTGCGCCGCCTGGCCTGTCTCGAAACCTGAAAACTGTCAACGCGGTTGCCGTCGGCCCCGGAAGAAGGCCGGCCGACGGCGACCCTGAGCGGTCGGCCAAACCCCCTAGGAACAGCGACACTGCCGTGCCGGACCTGGCGAAACCGGTTCGCCGACCGGCGCTTGGCCCGCCTGGCGGACCGCAGGCTACGGGCCTTTGTAACTGCCGGTGGACGTACGGCCGTTCGCCGACGCGTACTATCGCGACGCCCGGAGCTGGGCCACGGTACGGTGGGAATGGCGGGCCGTGGAGCGGGAGTTCGGCGCCTTCGAGGGCGCGAGGGGCCAAAGCTTGCCGTTCCGGCGCTGGTGGTCACCGCGGGACGTACCGCCCGGCAGTGTCCGGTCTGTGCCGAGCTGTACCGGGAACTGGCCGCGGCGGCGCTCTTGGGCGAGCTGCGTCTGATGGAGGGAGCGGACCATCATGGAGTGCTGACCGATCGCCGCCACGCGGCTGCGCTGGCCCGGTTGATCAGGGAGTTTCTGGCGGAGGTCGCCAGCGACGCCCCGGCGTTGTGACCTTGTGGGCGGGACGGCGGGGGCAGCCGTGGTCACCGTGGCGGAGGCCTGGCCGGGCGCCACCCTGCTCAGCCAGCACCCCAACCGGCTCTTCGACCGGCTGAGAAGACTTGACCCGTTCGGCATCCTGCTACCCGACTGGCGGTTCTTCGCCCCGGAACCGGCCCGGCACGATGTGCACTTGCTGCACCGGGTGCTCACCGCGGACCGGGAGCGTTCCGCCTGGGCGGAGACCAACCGCATCCGTGAGCGTGACTGGCGTCAGGCCGTATGGTTCCCGGAACGGCGCCGCGACAAGGCGCTGTTCGACCTCGCCCATCAGCTGATCCCGCATCTGGCGACGTCGGCCGATGTGACGGAGCTGCCCGTCTACCGGGTGCTGCGGGAGTATGTGGCCGCTGTGGTGCGAGGCCACCATGCGGGCGGGCCGTGCCCACGGGGTTCCAGTTTGTTCTGGTGCGCGGTGGTGGGTACGACGAGGCGGTGGAACCGGAGTATGACCTGGTTTCGCCGTATCACTCGCTGGGAGCGTGAGGTGCCGGGCATGCGGGTGCCATCTCCGGGCCGGCCTCGCCCAGGGGCGGGGCCGCCGAGCGACCTGCGAGATCACCATCCCGCCGCTAGGCGGGCGTTGCGCTTCGGTTACGTGGGCGGCCCGCGCGACGTGAACTCCTGCGCACCCACGGGACCACCAGTTGGAGCTGACCGGTCCGTTCGTCAGATGCTCAGCCGGAGGCGGTTGAGGTCGCCGGAGTGCTCTGCCATGACGATGGTGGCCGAGTTGTCAGCGGTGCGGAGGGTGAAACAAGGATCGGTGTTGAGGAGCAGTTGTAGGTGCTCGCATTGGTCAGGGCCGATTGGTGGTGAGACAGCGGCGTCCCAGTGGCCGTCGGGTGCTGCAGCGACCTTGACCGGTATGCGCGCCAGACAAGTGGTGCTGTTGGCCCACCATTCGAGGTGGGCCTCTTCTCTGTGTTCCATGTCGCTACCTTCTCAGGGATTGCTGCGGGAATGTGTTGGTGTCCACCTTCCCGCTGATCGCGTCCGCCTGGACCCGGGCCGGCCGGCCGCAAGCCGGGACAGTTCGGCCTGGGTCGCCTGCCGGAATGGTGTCTGCCCAGGGCGCGAGGCGAGATGAGTGTTGAATGGCCATTCCCGTTATGGCCAAGCCGCGCTGAGGAGAGCCGCATGGGCGAGAACAAGGAACGCATGCTGGCCGGTGACTGGTATCTGCCGGATGATCCCGAGCTCAGGGATGACACCCAGCGGCGGATCCGGCTCTGTGACGCCTATAACGCGCCCGGCGCCGGTCAACCACGCCAGGTATTGGAGGAGTTGCTGGGGGCGGTGGGTGAAGGGGTGCGGATCCGGGCGCCGTTCTTCTGTGATTACGGGTTTGGGATCAGCATCGGCGCCGGGACCTTCGTCAACTTCGGGGGTGTCTTCCTGGATGCCGCGCCCATCACCATCGGGCGCGATGTGCAGATCGGCCCCCATGTGCAGCTGCTGACCCCCTCGCATGCCCTGGACGCCGGGCGGCGCCGGGACGGTTGGGAGCGGGCGGAGCCGGTGGTGGTCGGGGACAATGTCTGGCTCGGGGGCGGGGTGATCGTCTGCCCTGGGGTCACCATCGGGGAGAACACGGTGGTGGGGGCCGGTGCCGTGGTGACCCGGGATCTGCCGGCCGGGGTGCTGGCGGTGGGCAATCCGGCCCGGGTGGTAAGGGAGTTGCCGCAGTAGGCGCGAGGAGCCGTGTGCCCCGGGTGGGGAGAGCCCGGGAGCACACGGCCTGCGCGCAGGGACGATTCGTCACCCGCGGCGCCCTCGGCGGCTGGAACCGGGGCCGGTTACTGGTTGATCAGGGTGTTGCCGTGCGAGAGGTTGCCGATACCGACGACCGAGATCACATTGCCGCCGACATTGGGGGAGACGCGCGGCGCGACCTGGACCACATTCCCGGCCGCGACGCCCGGGGACTTCTCGGTGGTGCCATGGGCCTGGTCGGCGGTGGCGGCGGCGGCTCCGGCGCCAAGGGCGGCGGCGGCCATCACGGTCACTGCGGTGGCGTTGCGGATGCTCATTGCTCTCTCCATGGTGATTGGGGGGATTGGGGGAGCCAGGCAAAAGCTCTGGCAAGAGAGAGTCTTGCGTATGAAAAACCGTTGTTGGGATGGATGGCTGTATGTTCATCCTCTCCGGCGACGGCGTGCTGGGCGCTGACCCCTTGTGGGTATGGAGGGGGCGGCGCAACGCCGTTAATCCTCGGGGGAGTTGTCGTCAGGAGCGCGGAAGTCCCGGGCCTTGATCTTGGCCATGCGGCCGTCGGGGTGGTGGAAGACGATGCCCTCGCAGCCGTCCAGCGCATGCATCGCCCGGACGCGGTCCCTTATGGCGGCGAAGGTGCGGTCGGGCAGGGCGTACTCCTCGGCCGTCGCATGGGCGATCAGGCGGTGGCCCTCGGCCCGCTCGGGATTGCCGTTGATCTTCGGGCCCACCAGCTCATAGCTGCCGGGTGCCGGTGAACCGCCGTGCCGCGCAAGGGCTTCGGCGTGAAAGCGGGCGAAGGAGGAACGGGCGATGGGCTCCCAGCCGACCGTCTTGCCGGTGACCTCGTCCGTCTCCACCGGCCGGTAGTCCGGCGGCGGGGTCTTGCCGGGCTTCACCTCACGCCGCGCCCACCACAGCCCCGCCTCGTCCAGCAGCACGCAGGTGCCGTCGTACTTCCGGGTGGCCGTGCCCTCACCCTCAACCACCCACTCACAGCCGGGAGTCACCTCGGGCAGGACCTGGCGGCGGTCGTCGGGGTCACGGCGGAAGAGCGTGGGGATCTTACGCATCGGCGGGTGGCTCCTGGGGGCAGTGAGGATCAGCAGGACCAGTGGGCGAGGGCCGATCAGCGGCCGGGGAAAGCCGAGTTGAAGGCCGTCCGGGCGGGGGAGCCGGGGTGGCGGTCCAGGATGGCGAAGACGACCCGGGCAAAACGGTTGGTGAAGCGGCCGGAGCCGGTGAGGTGGTGGGCGAAGGCGGCCGCCACCTGGGCCGGGTCATTGCGGAAGACGCCGCAGCCCCAGGCGCCCAGCACCAGTTGGCGGTAGTCGTGCAGCGCGGCAACCTCCAGCACGCGCTCCGCCCGAGCGGTCAGTGCGGCCGGGACGCGGGCGGCCGACTCCGGCGTGCGCTGGGCGATCACGCCCGCGTTGGGGGCGGCACAGGCCAGGAAGCCCGCCGAGCAGGGGAGTTCGAGCAGGTCGCCGTGGTCGTCGCGGAAGACGGGGACCTCGGGGCAGTGGATGACGCGGTCGCTGTAGAAGGGCGAGGGGTCGGCCCGGTGGGCGGCGTAGAACTCCGGGGCCCGGCGCAGACAGGCGTACAGCGCCGAGCCCCGGCACAGCGCCTCCTCCTGGGCCTGGGCGCCATTGAGGTAGCCGCCGCCGGGGTTGCGGGCGGAGGCGAAGTCCAGCACTGCCACCGGGCCGTCGGCGGACAGCCGGCGGGCCGCCGCCAGGCTGCCCTCGCCGGTCACCTCGAAGACGGTCGCCGGGCCGGGTGCCCGGTGCGGTACGGGCACGGGAGCGGGCCCGTACAACCGCGTGCCGCGCTTGGCGCGGTCCACGGCCTCCGCGATCTCCACCCTCCGCCCGCCGGGGGCGGTGTAGTGCCCGGCCGCCACGGCCCGTTCCGTGTGCTGGGCGATCCCGCGCAGGCGCGCGCTCATCGGTCGTTCCTTGTCACGGGCACCGACCCTAGGACGGCCGGGGCCTGGGCGGCCACGGATTTTCGGGCGGTGAGCAGGGCCGTTCGAGTGGCCGCCGGGCGCCGCCCGGGCGATGGGCCGGTGCGGTGACTTGTCGTGCGGAGGGGGAGCGCGGTGCCCTGACGCGATTGAACACAGGAGGCAGAAGATGTCGGTACGTTGCACGGTGGCCGCGGCGGCGGCCGCCACCGTCCTGCTCGCCCCGGCCCCGCCCTCGGCCGCCGCCGAACAGGAGCGGGGCAGTCTCTTCCTGACCGTCTCAGGCGCCGGGAACACCTGGATCCGCGGGCTCCGGCTGGTGTGCCCCAGCCCGGGCCGCAGCCACCACCCGCATGCCGCCGAAGCCTGTGCCGGGCTGTCCGCCGCGCATGGCCGGCTGGACGCCCTGACCGGCGACCGGCAGCTGTGCACCAAGGAGTACGACCCGGTCACCGCCACCGCCGACGGCGACTGGCAGGGGATGGTGGTGCACTGGCGCAAGGACTATCCCAACGCCTGCCTGCTGGACGCGGCGACCGGGACGGTCTTCCGCTTCTAGGAGACTTCCAGGCACTTCCAGGGGTGCCCGGCGGCGGGGCCCCGTCGGGCGGTCACCCCGCGCGGAGCGGCACCTCACCCCGCGCGGAGCGCTCAGCTCACCCCGAGGGCCGCTGGGCCACCAGCGCCCCTATGGTCGTCAGCATCAGCACCACCCAGCTGAACCAGAGCCAGCCGTTGCTGCCCATCGCGACCGTATAGGCGGTCACCAGCAGCAGACCGCCGATCGTCAGCCATGCCATCGCCTTTGTCGAGCCGGGCATCGAGCACCTCCTGGGGGGAACATATGCGCGGACCGCGGCCTGGAGACATGGTCTCCCGGCCGCGGTCCGTCCCGCCATAGCGCTCAGGGGGCGAACGGCGTCACCGTCCGCGCGCCTGGAGTGAGGCCAGATAGGCGTTGTATGCCGCCAACTCCTGGTCACCGTTGCGCTCCTCGGCGCGGTCGGAGCGCTTGGCCTGGCGCTGTTCGGAGCGGTACCACTGGTAGACCAGCGCCAGCAGTACCAGCACCGAGGGGATCTCACTGAACGCCCAGGCGATGCCGCCGCCCGCCTTCTGGTCGTCCAGCGCGTCTATGCCCAGCGAGGCCATGGGGTGCCGGTAGGTGCCGATCATCGGCTCGGTGGCCATCATCAGCGCGATGCCGAAGAACGCATGGAAGGGCATCCCCGCGAACAGCTCCAGCATCCGCATCACATAGCCGGGGCGGTGCGGGCCCGGGTCCACGCCCATGATGGGCCAGAAGAAGACCAGGCCCACCGCCAGGAAGTGCACCATCATCGCGATATGCCCGGCCCGGCTCTCCATCAGGAAGTCGAAGATCGGGGTGAAGTAGAGGCCGTAGAGGCTGGCGATGAACAGCGGGATGGTGAACGCCGGATGCGTGATGATGCGCATATACCGGCTGTGCAGCAGCTTCACCAGCAGCTCACGGGGGCCGGTGCGGCCGCGGCCGGCGGCCGGCAGGGCACGCAGCGTCAGGGTCACCGGGGCGCCCAGCAGGAGCAGGATCGGCGACAGCATGCTGATCACCATGTGCTGCACCATATGGACGCTAAACATCACCATGCCGTAGTCATTGAGCTTGGTGCACATCACCAGCCAGATGGTCGCCACGCCCAGGAAGAAGGCCACCACCCGGCCGATGGGCCACTTGTCCCCGCGCCGCCACAGCCGCACCACGGCCCAGCCGTACAGGGCCAGCCCCAGCAGGCAGCCGATCATGAAGAACGGGTCGCCGCTGAATTCCAGGCCCCGTCCCAGCGTGAACGGCGGCATGTCCATCATCATGCCGTGATGCCCGCTGTGATCCATCCACTCTCTCCCAATTCGGACCAATACCGCCTGGACCAGAGTAGAGGCGCCCTTGGGCCGGGCCGCGGCCGGGGGCGTTGATCAACGAGCGGTCACAGGACGCACCCGGCCTCGTCATAGCGCTCATGCGGCACCGTCTTCAGCCGCTCCACGGCCTCGGCCAGCGGCACCAGGGTGATCCGGGTGCCGCGCAGCGCCGTCATCATCCCAAAGGCGCCCGAGTGCGCCGCCTCCACCGCGTGCCAGCCGAAGCGGGTGGCCAGCACCCTGTCGTACGCGGTGGGCGTACCGCCGCGCTGCACATGGCCCAGGATCACCGGGCGGGCCTCCTTCGCCAGCCGCCGCTCCAGCTCTACGGCCAGCTGACGGGCGATCCCGGCGAAGCGCTCATGCCCATAGACATCGGTGCCGCCGGTCTCGAAGGCCATCGAGCCCGGACGCGGCTTGGCGCCCTCGGCCGCCACCACGATGGCGAACCGCTTGCCCGCGGCGAAGCGCTTGCCCACCACGGCGGTCAACTCATCGATGCAGAAGGGGCGTTCGGGCACCACAATGGCGTGGGCGCCGGCCGCCATCCCGGAGTGCAGGGCGATCCAGCCGGTGTGCCGGCCCATCACCTCCACGATCAGCACCCGCTGATGCGACTCGGCGGTGGTCTTCAGCCGGTCCAGGGCCTCGGTGGCCACCCCCACCGCGGTGTCGAAGCCAAAGGTGACATCGGTGGACGCTATGTCGTTGTCGATGGTCTTGGGCACGCCCACGATGGGCAGACCGGCGTCCGACAGCAGCCGGGCGGCCTTGAGGGTGCCCTCGCCGCCGATCGGGATCACCGCGTCCAGGCCCAGCTTGGCGACATGGGAACGGGCCCGCTCCACGCCATCCCGCAGCTGTTCGGGCCGTACCCGGGAGGAGCCCAGGATGGTGCCACCGGTGGCCAGGATGCCGGCCACCGCCTCCAGGTCCAGCGGGCGGTGGTCGCCTTCCAGCAGACCGCGCCAGCCGTCGTGGAAGCCGATGACCTCATCGCCGTGATCGACGACCGCGCGGTGCACAACGGAACGGATGACGGCGTTGAGCCCGGGGCAGTCGCCGCCGGAGGTGAGCACACCGATGCGCATAACAGGGAAAACCTTCGCAACAGGGCCTGCTACCGGACCCCGTCGTCCGGCCGGATCCCCGCCACCCTACTAAGGGCAGGGCGGCGGGGGAGCCGGGCGTCCGTCAGGCGGACTGGGTGGCGGCGGCGATCCGCTCATTGCGCAGCGCCTCGTACCAGCGGTCGTCCACCGGCGGCAGGGCGTTGACGTCCAGCGCCAGCTTCAGCAGCAGGTCGGCGATGTGCGGGTTGCGCGCCATCACCGGGCCGTGCATATAGGTGCCGAAGACCGTGTCGTTGAACGCGCCCTCGGTGCCGTCGCCGGTGCCATTGCCCTTGCCGTAGCGGACCCGGGCGAAGGGACGGGCGGTGGGACCGAGGTGGGTGATGCCCTGGTGGTTCTCGAAGCCGGTCAGCGGGGGCAGGCCCAGCTGGGGGTCGATATCGCCCAGGACATCGCCGACGCAGCGCTCGCCCTCGCCCCGGGTGCTGATCACATCCAGCAGGCCCAGGCCCTGCTCGCGCTGGCCCAGGTCATTGATGAACTCATGGCCCAGGATCTGGTAGCCGGCGCAGACCGAGAAGACGATGGCGCCATTGGCCACCGCCCGGTTCAGCCCGCCGTCCCGGCGCAGCCGCTCGGCGGCCAGCCGCTGCGGACGGTCCTCGCCGCCGCCGATCAGATAGATGTCCCCGGAGGTGGGGATCTGCTGGTCGGAGCGGACGTCCAGGCGCTGGACGTCCAGGCGGCGCTGGCGGGCCCGCCGCTCCAGGACCAGGACATTGCCCTGGTCGCCATAGGTGCTGAGCAGGTCCGGGTAGACCCACACCACACGCAGACTGTTCTGGCTCATGCTGGTGATTCTCCTGAGCTTCAGTTGCCGACGCGGCGGCGGAGGTCCTGGAACGCGGTGTAGTTGGCGATGACCTCGATCCGCCCGGGCGGGGCGGCCTGTACGGCCTCGTCCACGGTGTCGCAGACCCGGAAGTCCAGGCCCGCCACCTCCAGGCGGACCGCCAGGTCCAGCCTGCGGTCACCGATGACGAAGATCGGGTGCCCGGCCAGCCGCGGGTAGTCCACGTCCCACAGCCAGGAGGTGTCGGTGCCGTCCGCGCCCCGGGCGTTGACCGACAGCAGCACCGGCGCGGGCGGGCCGTCGATCAGCGAGAAGGTCTCCAGCCAGCCGGCCGGGTTCTTGGCCAGCAGCAGCCGCAGCTCGCGGCCCATGAAGTTCACCACGTCATAGCGGCCGGCGACCGCCTGGACCTGGTACATCCGCTCCAGCGCCACCTGCGGCGGCACCCCGAAGGTGGCGGCCACCGCGGCCGAGGTGGTGGCGTTGGCCTTATTGGCCCGGCCCGGCAGCTGCAGATGGATCGGCCAGGCCGAGCCATGCGGGTCCAGCACATAGTCGCCGGACAGCGCCCAGCTGGGGGTGGGCCGGCGGAAACCGCACTCGCCACAGAACCAGTCGTCGCCCGGGCGCTGCATCACACCGCCACAGGCGGGGCAGGACCAGGCGTCGTCCTTCCACTCCTGGCCGGCCGCCACCCACACCACATTGGAGCAGGACGAGGCCGCCCAGACGATCAGCGGGTCGTCGGCGTTGGCGATGATCACCGCCTTGGTGCCGGTAAGCCCCTCACGCCACTTCTCGGCCAGCATCCGGGTCTCCGCGGCCCGGTCCAGCTGGTCGCGGGAGAGGTTGAGCAGCGCTATGGCCTTGGGCGATACATCGCGGGCGACCATGGCCAGGTACTTCTCGTCCACCTCGATCACGCCATAGCGCGCGTCCGAACCGCCGGCCAGGGCGGAGGTGATGCCCGCGGGCATGTTCGCGCCCAGTGCATTGGACACCACCGGGCCGCTGGCGCGCAGCGCCTCGGCGATCAGCCGGGTCGTGGTCGTCTTGCCGTTGGTGGCCGAGACCAGGACCACGTCGAGGTGGGTCGCCAGCCGGGCCAGCAGATCGGGGTCGAGCTTGAGGGCGACCTTGCCACCGATCACCGATCCGCTGCCGCGCCCCGCGGCCCGCGAGACCGCCGCGGCTGCCTTGCCGGCCGTCACGGCCAGCTTGGCGCGCGGCGACAGCGGCCCAGTGTTGCCTGCCATCGTCCTAGATCCTCCTTGCATCCGGCGCCGAGCCTGTCCTGGTCCGTACGCTGGAACGCCCCCCTCCGCGCCGAATCGCCAGCCAGGAGGCTTCGGTCGGGGCTCAGCCTATCTAGCTCCGGCCGTGGGCCCGAACCTGCCGTCGTGGGAACGTAGGGTTGCCCGTATGCGCAAACGCTCGATTCCCGGCGGATTGGGACCAGTGCGGCCGGTGCGGCTGCTCGGGGATTCCATGCTGGGCACGCCCTGTGCGGAGGTCACCGCCTTCGACGACGACCTGGCCGCACTGGTGGAGTCGATGTTCGCCAGCATGTACGCGGCCCGGGGGGTGGGCCTCGCCGCCAATCAGATCGGAGTGGGTTTGCGGGTGTTCGTCTACGACTGCCCGGACGACGAGGACCGCCGGCACCTCGGACACCTGGTCAATCCCCGCCTGGTGCACACCGGCGGGCTCCGGGTGCGCGGTCCGGAGGGCTGTCTGTCGCTGCCGGGAATCGAGGCGGGCACCGAGCGCTTCGACGAGGCCGTGGTGGAGGGTTTCACCATGGACGGCACCCCGGTGCGGGTCGAGGGCACCGGGTTTTTCGCGCGCTGCCTTCAGCATGAGTGCGACCACCTGGACGGCGGGCTCTTCACCGACCGGTTGACCGGTTTGCGGCGGCGCCGGGCGCTGCGGGCGGCGCGGCGCGCGCCATGGGCCGGAGGCGCCGTACGGTCCTGAGGTACATACGCGAGGTACGGCCCTGAAGTTCGTACGCGAGGTACGCCCCCGAAGGCGTGCCGCCGGCCGTCGGTTCTAGAACCCCGGCCCGCCCGCCAGATCGCCCGAGGCGGCCAGCCGCCCCCACAGCAGGTCGGCCAGGTGGCTGACCAACTGGCCGCGCGGGCAAGGGCGTTCACGCAGCCACCAGTCGCCCGCGGCATGCATCATGCCGACGATGCCATGGCCCCAGGCGCGGGCCAGTCCGTCGCCGTCCGGGCCCAGATCGACCCGCTCGGCTATCACCACCGCCAGCTCCTCGCCCATCCTGCGCAGCAACGGGGCGGAGTGACGGCCCACATCGAAGCCCTGCTCGGCCGGCTGGCCCTCGTCGGCGGGGTGCATCAGGAAGCGGTACACCTGGGGCCGCGCCTCGATGGCGGCCAGATAGGTGTCCAGCGTCTTCTCAACTCGCTCCCGCCGCCCGGTCGGTGCGTCCAGCGCGGCCCGCAGGCCCGACAGCAGGGCGTCGGTGTGCCGCACCGCCAGCGCCCGGTAGAGGCCGCCCTTGTCGCCGAAGTGCCGGTAGAGAATGGGCTTGGTGATGCCCGCCTCGGCGGCGATGGCGTTCATCGACGCGCCCGGCCCGTCCCGGAGCACCACCCGGTCCGCGGCCTCCAGCAGTTCCCTGCGCCGCCGTTCGGCCGCCCGCTGCTGGCCTTCCCGGTGACTGGTCTCCATCTGGTGCCTCCCCGCCCCTGTCATGCGCGCCCCATGTCATTCGCTCGACGCCAACGCAAAGTAACACCCGGCGGACGGGCAGCAGTCCACCGGGTTGGGGGAGTTGACATGCCCTACTGACGAGTAACAGACTCATGTTACCGCAAGTAAGTGGGGCCGGGAGGGGCAGATGACACCGTTCGCGCTGGATCTCAACGACGACCAGAAGGCCGTCCGGGACTGGATCCATGGCTTCGCCGCCGATGTCATGCGCCCCGCGGCCGCCGAATGGGACGAACGCGAGGAATTCCCCTGGCCGGTGGTCCAGGAGGCGGCCAAAATCGGCCTGTATTCGCTGGACTTCTACGCCCAGCAGTTCTTCGACCCCACCGGGCTGGGCATCCCGATGACCCTGGAGGAGCTGTTCTGGGGCGATGCCGGCCTGGGGCTGGCCATCGCGGGCACCGGGCTGGCCGCGGTGGGCGTCCTCACCAACGGTACGGACGAGCAGATCGGCACCTGGATCCCGCAGATGTACGGCGACGCCCGGGAGGTGAAGGTGGCCGCCTTCTGCTCCTCCGAACCCGACGCCGGATCCGATGTCTCCGCGATGCGCACCCGGGCCGTCTACGACCAGGCCAAGGACGAATGGGTGCTCAATGGCACCAAGACCTGGGCCACCAATGGCGGGATAGCCAATGTCCATGTGGTGGTGGCCGTCGTGGAACCGGGCCTGGGCGCCCGGGGCCACGCCTCCTTCATCATTCCGCCGGGCACGCCCGGGCTGTCCCAGGGCCAGAAGTTCAAGAAGCACGGGATCCGCGCCTCGCACACCGCCGAGGTGGTGCTCGAGGACGTACGGGTGCCCGGCCACTGCCTGCTGGGCGGCAAGGAGAAGCTGGACGAGCGGCTGGCCCGCGCCCGCGAGGGCACCGGCGGCCGCGGCGGCAACGCCGCCATGGCCACCTTCGAGGCCTCCCGCCCGGCGGTCGGCGCCCAGGCGGTGGGCATCGCCCGCGCCGCCTATGAGGTCGCCCTGGACTACGCCAGGACCCGCGTCCAGTTCGGCCGCCCGATCATCGACAACCAGGGCATCGCCTTCCAGCTCGCCGATATGCGCACCCGCATCGACGCCGCCCGCCTGCTGGTCTGGCGCGCCTCCTGGATGGCCACCACGGGCAAGCGGTTCACCGCCGCCGAGGGCTCGATGTCCAAGCTCTTCGCGGGCGAAACCGCCAAGTCCGTGACCGCCCAGGCGATGCAGATCCTCGGCGGCAACGGTTACACCCGCGAATATCCGGTGGAGCGGATGCACCGGGACGCGGCCATCTACACCATCTTCGAGGGCACCAGCGAGATTCAGCGGCTGGTGATCGCGCGGAGTGTGTCGGGGATGCAGATTCGTTGAGGGGTGCGCGAGGTGCGTTTCCGGCGCCCCCTTGGGCGTCATCAGGAACCTCCGGAGGAGACCTCGCCCTTACAGGGCGGGGAGGAATCGGACTCCTGCGGAGCAGGGCCGGGAGAGAGGAATCGCCTCTGGGGCGATTCGCCGTCCACCACCCGAAAATCCTCACACCCAGACAAGTCGGCTTGGTAGCATACGAGTTGTGACTATGCGTGTGAGGCGGGCGTTCAAGTACCGCTTCTATCCGACCGATGTGCAGGCAGCGGAGCTGTCGCGCACGTTCGGGTGTGTGCGCAAGGTCTACAACATGGCGCTGGCGGCCCGGAGTGAGGCGTGGGCGCAGCGCCGGGAGCGGGTGGGTTACGGTGCGACGTCGGCGATGCTGACGGCGTGGAAGAAGACCGGCGAACTGGCCTACCTCAATGAGGTGTCGTGTGTGCCGTTGCAGCAGTGTCTTCGCCATTTGCAGACGGCGTTCACCAATTTCTTCGCCAAGCGGGCCGGTTATCCGCGGTTCAAGTCGAAGAAGTCCTCGCGGAAGTCGGCCGAGTACACTAGCTCGGCGTTCAGGTTCCGCGATGGGGTGCTGACTTTGGCGAAGATGCGTGAGCCGCTGGCGGTTGTGTGGTCCCGGCCGCTGCCGCAGGGGGCGAGGCCGTCCACGGTGACCGTCAGCCAGGATGCGGCCGGGCGCTGGTTCGTCTCCCTGCTGGTCGAAGACCCCACCGTCAAACCCCTCCCTGCCAGCGGTGCGGTAGTGGGGGTGGATGCCGGGCTGGAGCATCTGCTCACGCTCTGCACCGGGGAGAAGATCGCCAATCCCCGGCACGAGCGCCGCGACCGGACCCGGCTGGCCGGGGCCCAGCGGCAACTGTCGCGCAAAGCACCGGGCGCGGGCGCCAACCGGGCCAAGGCCCGGCGGAAGGTGGCGCGCATCCACGCCCGTATCCGGGACCGGCGTCGCGACTACCTGCACAAGGTCACCACTCGGCTCGTTCGTGAGAACCAAACGATCGTGATCGAGGACCTGGCCGTAGGCAACATGCTGAAGAACGGCAAACTCGCCCGCGCCATATCCGACGCCGCCTGGGCCGAGTTCAGAAGCATGCTGGAGTACAAGGCCCGCTGGTACGGTCGCGAGTTGATCACGGTCGATCGCTGGCTGCCGTCCTCCCGGCTGTGCTCGGTGTGCGGCACCCTCGCGGAGAAGCTGCCGCTTGATGTCCGTACCTGGACCTGCGACAGCTGCGGCACGACCCACGACCGGGACGTGAACGCCGCGCGCAATCTCAAGGCCGCCGGGCTGGCGGTTACGGCCTGTGGAGCCGGTGTAAGACCCCAACGGAACACTCCGGGCGGGCATTCGGCAACGAAGCAGGAAACCCTACAGCGCGAGCCGTAGGAATCCCTCTCTTTTACGAGGGAGAGGAAGTCAATTCAAGGTCCTTCTGCTTCCATGACGGCGACCATCGTCCACCGGCTTGGAGAGGTCGGAACCCCTCATGGCACCACACCCTCTGTCCCGTCGTCGCCTGCTCGGCCGGGCCGTGCTGAGCGCGGCCGCGCTCGCCGGGGCGAGCACCCTCAGCGCGCTGCCCCAGGCGGTGGCCCAACAGCGGTCGCGCAGCGGCTCGTTCGTACCCGCCGTGGTGGTGGGCACCGGCTATGGCGCGGCGGTCAGCGCGCTGCGGCTGGCGGAGGCGGGCATACCCACCCTGATGCTGGAGATGGGGCGGTTATGGAACACCCCCGGCCCGGACGGCCGGGTCTTCTGCGGGATGCTCAACCCCGACCGCCGCTCCAGCTGGTTCCGCACCCGCACCCAGGCGCCGCTGTCCAGCTTTCTCTGGCTGGATGTGGTCAACCGGGACATTGAACGCTACCCGGGGGTGCTGGACCGGGTGGATTACGACCATATGTCGGTCTATGTCGGACGAGGCGTGGGCGGCGGCTCACTGGTCAACGGCGGTATGGCCGTGGTGCCCAGACGCGAGTACCTCCGGCAGGTGCTGCCCCGGATCGACTCGGCGCGGATGTACGGGCGTTACTTCCCGCGCGCCAATGCCATGCTCCGGGTGAACCTGATCGACAAGGGGTGGTTCGAATCCACCGACTGGTACCGCTTCGCCCGGGTCTCCCGGGAACAGGCGGGCCGGGCCGGGCTGCATACGGTGTTCATCCCCAATGTCTATGACTTCGGGTATATGCGGCGCGAGGCGGACGGACGGGTGCCCCGCTCGGCGCTGGCCGGTGAGGTGATCTATGGCAACAACCATGGCAAGGCCAGCCTGGACAAGACCTATCTGGCCGCCGCGCTGGGCACCGGCAAGGTGGTCATCGAGACCCTGCACCAGGTCAGGGCCATCCGCCAAGAGCGGGACGGCAGTTATGTGCTGACCGTGGACCAGACCGATGAGGGCGGGGCGGTGCTTCGCCGCAAGGAGATCGGCTGCCGCTATGTGTTCCTCGGCGCCGGAAGCCTGGGTTCCACGGAGTTGCTGCTGCGCGCCCGGGAGACGGGGGCGCTGCCGGATCTCGGCACGGAGATCGGGCGGGGCTGGGGCCCCAATGGCAATGTGATGACGGCCCGGGCCAGCCATCTCTGGCAGCCCACCGGGGCCCATCAGTCCTGCATTCCGGTGCTGGGCATCGACGACTGGGACAACCCGGACCATCCGGTGTTCGCCGAGATCGCCCCGCTGCCGGCCGGGCTGGAGACCTGGGCCAGTCTCTATCTGGCCATCACCAGGAACCCCGAACGCGGCACCTTTGTCTACGACAAGGCCGCCGGACGGGCCAGGCTGCGCTGGACCCGGGACCAGAGTGCGCCGGCGGTGGCCGCCGCGCGGTCGCTCTTCGACCGGATGAACCGGGCCAATCGCACCCATTACCGTCGCGACTTGTTCGGTACCCCGGCCAAGGCCTTCGCCGATGACTTCTGCTACCACCCATTGGGCGGCTGTGTGCTGGGGCGGGCCACCGATGACTATGGCCGGGTACGGGGCTATCGCCATCTCTATGTCAATGACGGTGCGCTGATTCCCGGTTCGGTGGGGGTGAACCCCTTTGTCACGATCACGGCGCTGGCGGAGCGGAATGTGGAGCGGGTGATCGCGGAGGATATCGCCCGGTGAGGCCCGGCGCACCAGGTGGCGTGGGAATTCCGGGCAGGGCGCGGCCCGTCTCGCCGTAGGCTACGAGGCGTTGACCCACCCGGAAGGAACGACAGCACATGACCGTGACCGATACCAGCAATGACAACGGACTGTGGATCCGTCGCTTCCACCCTCGTCCGGACGCCGCCGTCCGCCTGGTCTGTCTGCCGCACGCGGGCGGCTCGGCGAGCTTCTTCTTCCCGCTGTCCAAGACCTTGGCGCCGACCGCGGACGTGATATGCGTGCAGTATCCCGGGCGCCAGGACCGCCGGGAGGAGCCCCTGATCGACGACCTCCAGGAGCTGGCCGACCGGGTGTTCGGCGCGCTGCTGCCTTGGTCGGACCGGCCGTTGGCGTTCTTCGGGCACAGCATGGGGGCGGTGCTGGCGTTCGAGGTGGCCCGGCGCTTCGAGCGGGAGAAGGACATCGTGGCCGCCGCGCTCTTCGCCTCGGGGCGCCGGGCGCCTTCCCTGCGGCGGGAGGAGTCGGTGCACCGGGGGAGTGACGAGGAGCTCATCCAGGAGATGCGGGCGCTCAGTGGCACGGATGCGCAAGTCCTGGGCGATGAAGAGTTGTTGCGGATGGTGCTGCCGGCGGTCCGGGCCGATTACCGGGCGGTGGAGCGGTATGCGTACCGGGCGGGAGAGCGGCTGCGTTGTCCGGTCATCGCGATGACGGGGGATGCCGACCCCCGGGTCAGTGTGGACGAGGCCGCGGTCTGGGCCGAACACACCAGTGGGGGGTTCGAGTTGAAGGTTTACCCCGGTGGGCACTTTTTCCTGGTGCAGCAGCAGCAGGAGATTGTGCGGGAGATCACGGCGGGGCTGTCGGGGGTTTAGGGGGCGCCCCTGAGGGGGCGCCCCTTGCGGGGCGCGCCCTCAGGAGTCAGCCGGCCTGGGTTTCGCTGCGGTCCTGGCCCTCGTGGGAGATCCAGCTGGTGAAGGACGCCTTCGCCGCGGCGCGGGCGCGGGCGCTGCTGAGGCGGCCGTCCATGCCCAGGACCACCACGGTGGTACGGCCCCGCGAGTCCCGCACGATGCCGGGGGTGCCCCGGTAGGGGATGCCCTGGCGCTGCCAGGGACCCGGACGCCCGGAGCCCACCGACAGCCGGACCTGGCCCTGGTCGTCACGGCCGGCCAGGACGACCGTATTGCCCTCCTGCTCCAGCGCCACCCGCCCATAACCCCCTATGGGCGCGCACTGCGAGGTCAGCTGCCAGTGGCCCTTGTTCTCCAGCCGGTCGGCGATCAGCACCCGGGCCTGGACGGTGCCCGGCTCGCGGGCGGCCAGCCGCATTCCGCCGCCGGACAGCGGGGTCAGGCTCAGCTCACCGGCGGTGGTGGGCAGCCGGGTGGGGTCGGCCGGCTGCGGAGTGTCGCCGGGGGAGTCGGACATCCAGTGCAGAACGGTCCTGGTGTCGGCGGCCACCACATGGACACGGCCCTTGTCGTCCACCGCGGCGTCCAGCCCGTCCAGCACATGCACCGGCTCGTCCATCCCGGCCAGGTGGTCCCAGTCGGTGAAGTCCCGGCCGTGCTCGCCGGTGCGGAACATGATCCCGCCCGCCCAGTCCCGGGCGAAAAGGTGCACGGTGCCCTTGCCGTCCAGCACCGCCACCGGGTAGCCGACCTCCATGGAGCGCTCGGGGTCGGTCTCCGGTGAGCCCAGCGACTCCCAGGGGCCGAAGGCCGGCATCTGCCCGGGCGCCGTCCTGGCGTCCTGGCGGGCGGTGACTATCTCCCGCCGGTGGTCCTGGTCCCGGGTGGGCAGCACGGTGCGCACCGAGAACAGCTGAAGCGTGCCATCGGGGTGGCGTACCGCCTGGACCTGGCCCTCCAGCATGGAGCCGCCGATCCTGGCCGGCTTGGACCAGACGCCGCTGCCGGCCGTGGTCTCCGTCCAGCACTGCACCGTGCCGTCCAGCAGCGCGAAGGCGGCCAGCCGGCCGTCCGGCAGCGGCTGCACCCAGCGCTGGGTGCCCGGCGCCCGGTGGCGGCAGTTGTTGGACCAGCGCACATCCTTGGACCGGGCGCCGACCTTGCGGTCGCCGCAGCCGGAGGGGTCACCGCAGTCCTTGCCGCTGGCCCAGCCATAGGTGTCCAGGATCTTGACCTTGTGCGCGGTGGTCGCCGAGTCCAGGTTGGTGGGCAGCAGGGAGACCTCATAGCCGAGGTAGCTCTCCACCGCGGTGGGCCGGGAGTGCTTGCGGCCCCAGTACTCGCTCAGCGCCGCCTGGATGAAGAAGGCGGAGGTGGTGTGGTCCTGGTGGTCGTAGTGGGACAGCCCGCGGAGCACCGGCGGGCAGTCCGGGTAGGGCTGCTGCTGCGCCCGGTGGGTGGGGTTGGGGTCCAGGGTGCGCACCACGGTCGGCCGGTAGTGCTCCAGGATCGCCACCAGCGACTCGATCACCTGCTGGCGCTGGTAGTGGAACTGGCGGCGGACCGGGCTGCCCACCGGGATCAGGGTGGGCAGCGACTGGGTGGCGCCCAGCCACAGCCCGCGCAGGCTCTCCGCCCGCGGCGCCTTGATGAACCGCGCCTCCACCAGTTCCATAAAGATCAGCTTGACCTGAGGGGCGGCCCGCAGGGTGTGCAGCTCCACCTGGAAGCCCTTGAGGAAGCTGGTGGCCTCCACATTCCAGGGGCTGAGCCAGTCACCGGTGGCCATCTGGGCGGTGGCCTCGCGCAGGCCGTTGATTCTGGCCCGGACGAACTGCGGGCGCCGCTCCGGCATCCGCGGGTAACCGGGCGTCTGCGCCAGGGCATTGCGGCCGTCGGACTCGCCGCCGGTCAGGCAGACGGTGATGGTGGGAGCGCCGCTGCGGATGGACTGCTCCAGCTCCGGGTTCATGAAGTAGAGCGAGTCATCGGGATGCGCGATCACATGGACAAAGGACTCCGAGGTGACCGCCTTGGCCGGCTGGGCCGGGAACTCCTTGCGGTGCGGCTTGGCCGGCCCCGGAGCCAGCCACTCCCAGGCGCCCACCGCGGCGGACCCCATGACCAGGCCGCCGCCGGTGTACTGGAGCATCCGTCGCCGAGATATCCGCCCGGGCACAGGGGACCCCCCATTTCCTGCGCCGAGAGAGCGCGGTAGTGCAAACAACAGGTAAGTGGCGGGGCAAAGTTCAATGAACCGCCCCGCCGGTGAAACGGTACGATCCTACGACTCCCGATCAGCGGTTTTCCCTCTGTCGTGTAACAGCCGTACGTCGGCGAGACATAGATTGCGATGCGATTGGGCAACGCGGGCGGCCGTGCGGCCTCAGTTGCCGGTCTCCGGGGCGTGATCACCGAGGATGCGCTGGTACAGGTAGTGGTCGCGCCATTCGCCGTCGATGTGCAGATAGCGCCGGGCGGTGCCGATGAACTCGAAACCGCACTTGGCCAGCACCCGTTGGGAGGCGGCGTTGGCCAGTACGGTGCCCGCTTCCACCCGGTGCAGCCCCAGCTGTTCCCGGGCGCCTTGGCAGGCGGCCTCCACCGCTGCGGTGCCCAGGCCCTGCCCGGCACGGTCGGCGGCGACCCAGTAGCCGAGGTTGGTGCTGTGGAAGGCGCCCCGGACGATGTTGTTGAGGTTGACGGCGCCGACGATCTCCCCGTCGGTAGCCTCCAGCACCCAGGGCATCACCCGTCCCGCCCGGCGTAGTTCCAGCAGATCCGTCAGCCGGGCCGCCTGACCCTCGGTGGTGAAAAAGGAGTCCGGCCGACGGGGGTCCCAGGGGCGCAGATACTCACGATTGGCGGCGTAGGCGCGGGCCACGGCGGGGGCGTCCTCGGCGGTCACCGGACGCAGCACCACATCGGGGGTGAGTGTGAAGACGGTGGTTGACATGGGCCACACCCTAGGATGTGGCCGGGTCGCGCCCCCGCGGCCGAGGCGCGGAACGCAGCGACGCAGCCGCCCTGCGCCCCCGGCAGGGGCGCAGGGCGAGTGCGTCAGTCCAGGTCCTGGGCCGGTTTGTCGCGGCCGGGCACCTCATCGGGGGCGAGGATGCGGGAATCACCCGGATACGGCCGTCGCCAGCCCGTGGACTCGTACCAGGCGATCCGGTTCATCTGGGCCGGGTTGACCTCGTCCAGCTCCGGACCGGAACCTCCGGTGGACTGTTTGGCGCTCCACCGCTGCCACAGAAGTGCCAGCCGTTCCTTGCCGTTGGGCACTCCCGGTCCGGTCTCCGGGGCGGCCCCGGGCTTCTTCAGCCCGTAATCCAGCGGCACTTGGCTGGGCAGGGCGGTGAACGGCCGGTCGTCCGGGCTGGTGGTGAAGGCGTCGGACATCGGCTCCGCGGCCCGGTCCAGCTGGTTCATCGGCTGGATGCCCAGGATCTGTTCAATGGTGCGCACCACATTGAGCTGGGAGTAGTAGGTGCTCACCACCGCGCCCCGGCGGGCGTAGGGGGAGGCGATCCACAGTGGCGCCCGGTGCCCGTCCACATGGTCCACTCCGTCCTGGGAGTCGTCCTCCAGCACAAACACCGCCGAGGACTTCCAGAAGCGGCTGTGCGAGAGGGCGTCCACCAGCCGCCCCACCGCCAGGTCGTTGTCGGCCACCATGGCGGTCGGGTACGGGTCCTTGCCGCTGGTGCCCGCCGTGTGGTCCTGGGGCAGGGTCATCAGCGTCAGGGCGGGCAGTTTGCCGGTTTTCTCCGCCTGCCGGAAGTGCTGCAGCCAGACGTCTATGCGGTATTGGTCCGGAATGTCGGTATCAAAGGTCGGGAAGTCCGGCTTGTTGACCGCGGTCAGCGAGGGAATGTCCGAAGTGCTCGGATACTTACCGGTCGGCACCGGCAGCGGCCCGGACTCCTTCCCCTCCAGGATCCGTGCCGCCTTGTACCAGTCCGACCAGCTGGGCACATCCTTGGGCGGCAGCTGCAGATTGACGTACTCGCCATAGTTCTCCACGCTGCGCCCGGCCCGCCGGGCCGCGTCCCAGAGGAACCCGGTGCGCTGATACGCCAGCGCGTCCTCGCCCTGCGAGGGATAGCTGCGGTAGAAGGCGCCGAACTCCTTCTCTATGTAGTCGTTGGCGTCGGCCTGGGTCAGCCAGTTGTGCCCGTCCGCGGAGAGCGTGCCCTCGTCATAGAAGTTGTCGAACAGCCCGAACCGCTCGGCCAGCGCATGCTGGTTGGGGGTGATCCGGCGGCCGAACTGGGCCAGCGAGGGGTCGCTGTCCCCCTTGCCGATGTCCCCGTTCACCTGGTCATAGGTCCGGTTCTCCTTGATGACCAGGAAGACATGCTCGATGGAGGAGCGCTCGCCCAGGTGCTCCGGCACCGGCACCGGCCGGGCCAGCGGATCGGCCGGATTGCCCCGCCCCAGCAGCTTCTCCCAGTCGTTGTTGACGAACACCCGGTGGGTCAGCCGCCCCAGCTCGGTGCGGCCGGGCGGCCGGAAGGAGGTGAGGGTGCCGGTGTCGCCATAGGTGTTGTGCCCGGTGGCGGGCTTGGTGTCCGGACCGTCGTGCACGGTGGTGACCGGGCCCCGGGCGCCCACCCCGCGGGCATTGGTGACCAGCACCCGGCGCAGCGCGGTGTCGTACTGGACGGTCACCGGATACCAGTCGGTGGGTATCAGGCCCTCGTAGTGCACCGGGCTGCGCGGGCCGTCCCAGTGGTACTGGGCCAGCGCATTGTCCCGGCCGAGGGAGACCAGCAGCCGGCCGTCGCCCGCCATGGTGATGCCATTGGGGTGGCTGCCGGTCTTGGAACCGGGCAGCGGATTGACATTGAAGGTCTGGCTGACCCGCTGGGCCCTGGTGTCCACCACCGACACCGAGTCGTCGTTGCTGTTCGCCACCAGCAGCGAACTCCCCTGCAGAAACAGGGCGGTTGGCTGCAGCCCCACCTTCAGTGAGCGGGTCTGCCGGCCGGCGGCCAGGTCCACCACGGAGACGGTGCCGGTGCTGGCGGCGCCGGTGGTGCGGTCGGCGACCAGCGGGGTGCCGTCGGAGAGGTTGGTGAAGTCCTCCGCGGTGGCCGGCCGGCCCCCCTCGTTGGAGACATACGCCCGGCCGCCGGCGATGACCACCTGCCGGGGAGCGTTGCCCACCTTGATCTCCTGGACCAGTTTGTCGGTCCCGGTGTCGATCACGCCCAGGGTGTTGCTGCCATTGAGGGCCACATAGAGCCGGGAGCCGTCCGGAGAGAGCGCCATGCCGCCCGGCAGGGCGCTGCCATGCGGACCGGTGAGCTTGATCACCACCGGTTTGTCCGCCTTGCCGTCCGGGCCGATGCGCAACCGCACCACATCGGCGGCCTGCGGAAACCACAGATTCTTGCCGTCGGGGGAGTACAGCGGGGCATCGGTGCCCGCCGCCCCGTCGCCGAGCCGCTTGTCCTTGCCCTCGCCGGTGCCCAGCCGCTGGACGACCTTGCCGGTACGGGCGTCGAAGACGGTGAGGTAGCCGGTGAAGCTCTTCCAGGTCACCGCGGCCACCCGGGCCCCGTCCGGGCTGAGGGCACTGGACAGCAGCCGCCCGCCGTCGGTCCGGTAACGGGCGCCGTACGGACTGATCCGCTGGTTGGACGGGAGCAGGATGCCCTTGGCCGTCTGCGTCCCGTTGACCTTGTCCTTGCCGAAGCCGCCGTGGTGGCCCATGGACCCGGCGGCGGCCGTGGAGGTGAGCGCGGCGGCCATGGCGAGCGCCGCGACGGTGAAGCCTCTTCGTCTGCGCAGCTGTCTCATGGCGCGACGGTACGGCCGGTACGGACGGGTCGATAGGGTCCGGCGGCGACCTCACGGTGCACAACGGGCAAAGAATTTCCATGCGTTGGGGCTGAGGCCGGGGGCCGGGTGCGGGGCCGGGGTGCGGCCACCCCCTACCCCGGTATCACCCGGCGGTTGGCCCCGCGGTGTGATGCCGGGCCGCGCACCCCCTCCTTACGTTCTCCCCGCCACCGCACGGAACGAGGGAGACACATCCATGCGCCGCTTCAAGCGCACGCTGGTCGCCGCCGCGCTGACGACCACCGTCATCGCGGGTACGGCGGGCTGGGCCACCGGCAACCAGCAGCAGGCCGTCACCGGTCCGCCGCCGGGCACCGCCGCCTGGCGGGCGGACCACCTCCCGCACCGCGACCTGCCGGACCCGGCCACCGCGGCCCCCGCCGCCGTGGCCCGCTTCTTCGCCTCCCTCACCGAGGCCCAGCGCCAGGAGCTGGCCGCGCGTCACCCGCTGGTGGTCGGCAACCTGGACGGGGCGCCGCCGGCCCTGCGCTACCGGGCCAACCGATGGGCGATCGGCGCCGAGCAGGCCAGGGAACGGAGCCGGGCGGCCGATTCCTCCCTCGCCCCCTATGAGCGGCAGGCCGCGAGCGCCCTGGCCGAGCGCTACCGCGAACTGCTGGCGCCCGGACGGCAGATCCTGGCCTTCGACCCGCGCGGCCGGGGCCAGCTCGCCGAGGTCTACGGCGACCTGGCCGCGGCCCGGCGCACCGCGGTGGTGGTGCCCGGCTCGGACATCGACCTGGCCTCCTTCGACCGGCGGCACGACCCCTATGGCACCCCCGCCGGAATGGCCCGTTCACTGCGGGCCGAGATGGCCCGGCAGGCACCGCATATTCCCAACGCGGTGATCGCCTGGGCCGGTTACACCACCCCGGTGGGCCTGGGCCTGGACGCCGCCACCGGCCGGCTGGCCCGCGCGGGCGCCCCCCGCCTGGACCGCTTCCTCGCCGGACTGGCCACTACCGGCGGCCCGGCCCCGGCCGTCTTCTGCCACAGCTATGGCTCGGTGGTCTGCGGGCTGGCCGCCCACAACCTCAATGGCACCGAGGCCGGTGACCTGGTCGTCCTGGGCAGCCCCGGGGTACACGCCGACTCCGCGGCCGGCCTGCACACCGGGGCCCGGGTCTGGGCGGTGCGCCGCGACCACGGCGACTGGATCGGAGACGTCCCCCATGTCGAACTCCTCGGCCTGGGCCATGGCGCCGACCCCACCACCAAGGACTTCGGCGCCCGCCGGGTCTCCTCGGCCGGCGCCCATGGCCACACCGGTTACTTCGCCCCGGGCACCGAGTCGCTGCGCAACTTCGGGCGGATCGCGCTGGGGGAGTACGGGGCGGTGAGCACGGGCTGAGGGCCGGGGCCGGGCGTCGCTCCCGGCGCTCGACCGCCAACTTCTCTTCGCGAAAACCTCTTTGCGAAGAGAATTCGGCGGTCCAGAGTCCCCTGGCGTGACGGAAAACGACCAACCACCCCGGTCCACCGGCTCGGTTGGGGCCGGACCCGGCAGTCGATGCGATGCTGGACGCCAAGGGGCTGCGCGCCCTGGCCCACCCCCTGCGCGTCCAAAGGCCGCCCACCAGGCGACCTGGTTCAGCGACAAGGAGCTGATGGAGCAGGAGCCGGAGGCCACCGCCGCCTTCTTCGCCTCCATCGCCGGGGTGCATGCCCTGCGCATCCAGCTCGCCCTGGCCCAGCTGCCGTTGATGCCCCGCGCATGGCGTCACCGGCTGGGCCCCTGAACGACTGGCGGCTGCGCCTGACCCCGGAGGAGGCCGGGCGCCTGGCCGGGGAGCTGCGCGCCGTGCTCGCCCGCTACCGCATGGACGCCCCGGAGATCCCGGCTCCCGCCGACGCCCAACCCGTTCTGCTGGTCACCCACTTGCTGCCCGAGCCGGAGACAGCGGAGGTGCCCCAAGAGCGGGACCGGTCGTGAAACCGGCCGTCCGGCCGCGGCCGGACACCACCGGACTCCCCGGAACCCGCCGCCCGCTGGCCGGGCTGCTCGCCGCCACGGCCGTCTCGCTCACCGCCACCCGGGTGTCCGCCATCGCCCTGCCCTGGTTCGTCCTGGTCACCACCGGCATCGCCACCCGCACCGGGCTGGTCGCCCCGTGCGAACTGGCCCCCTATGTGCTGGTGAAGACGCTCTCCGGTCCGCTGCTGGACCGCACCGGCGCCCGGACGGTCTCCTGGACCATGGACGCGCTGAGCGCCGGCGCCGCCGTGCTCATCCCGCTCTCCCAGGCCCTGGGACTGCTGCGCTTCCGGTTGCTGCTGGCCCTGGTGGTACTGATCGGTGCCGCCCGTGGCCCCGGTGACCTGGCCAAGGACGCCATGGTCCCCGAGGCGGCCGGCCGCGGCCGGATACAGCTGGAGCGCGCCACCGGATTCACCGGGGTGGTCGAGCAGTCGGCCGCCACCGTCGGGCCCGCCCTGGGCGGTGCGCTGGTCGCCCTGGCCGGACCGATGACGGCGCTGTACGCCAACGCCGCCTGTTTCGCCCTGGGTTCACTGATCGTCATCTTGGCTCTCCCGCGCGGAATGGGCCGGGCCACCGCCCCGTCCCGGAATCGGACCGGCTACGCCCGGCAGTTGAGCGAAGGGCTCCGCTTCCTGCGGGGTGAACCCCTCCTGCTGACCATCGCCTGTGTGGCCGGCTTCACCAATCTGCTCAACGCGGCTTTCCAGCAGGTGCTGTTGACCGTCCGGGCCCAGCGGTCGGGCCATGGCCCGACCGTCATCGGCATCGACAACGCTGCCTTCGGCGCCGCCGCGGTGGGCGGCGGGACGGTGGCCGCCGCGCTGGCCCACCGGCTGCGGCGGCGGCCGGTCTTCTTCACCGGCTATCTGCTCAGCGGCCCGCTGATGTATCTCGGCCTCACCACCGGCGGCCCGCCCTGGCTGGTCGCCCTGTTCTTCGCGGTGGCCGGGCTGGGCGCCGGCTTCCTCAATCCCATCCTGGGCGCCATCTCCTATGAGCGGGTGCCCCGGCTGATGCTGGGCCGGGTCAGGGCTTTGAGCAGCGGCATCGCCTGGGCGGGCATCCCCTTCGGCGGCCTGCTCGCCGGCGGCACCCTCGCGGCCATCGGGCTCACCCCGGCCCTGCCGGCGGGCGGCGCGGTCTATCTGCTGGCCACCACGCCGGCCGGACTGCGGCCGGAGTGGCGGGAGATGTGAGCCCATGCCGGAATGGACGTCCGGTCCCTGGATGTTGAGGCGATCACCGGCGCCGGTCCGGTCGCTCAACGGAGGAGATCCAGCATGACCCGTCAGTTCCTTTTCCTGCTCGGCAGCGCGCGCACCGGAGGCAACACCGAGGCCCTGGCCCGACGAGCCGCCGAACACCTCCCGGCCGGGGCCGGGCAGCGGTGGCTGCGCCTGAGCGAGCTGGAGCTCCCCGACTTCGAGGACCTGCGGCACTCCGCCGGGCGTTCCTTCGCCGAACCGGTGGGCGCGGAGCGGCTGTTGCTGGACGCCACCCTGGAGGCGACCGACCTGGTGATCGTCTCGCCGCTGTACTGGTACAGCGTCTCCGCCCACACCAAGCTGTACCTGGACTACTGGGCCGGCTGGCTGCGCCGCGGCGAGCTGGACTTCCGCAAGCGGATGGGCGGCAGAACGCTGTGGGCGGTCAGTGCCCTCAGCGAGGAGGACCCCTCGGTGGCCGACCCCATGCTGGGCACGCTGCGCCTCTCCGCGCGCTATATGGGCATGAACTGGGGCGGCGGCCTGCTGGGCTATGCCAACCGGCCGGGCGACATCACCGGGAACGCACAGGCGCTGGCCGAGGCGGAGAAGTTCTTCCTGGGAACGCCGGTGCGCCAGGAACCGGCGGCCTGACGGGCGCCCCGGGCCCAACTCCCTGCCCTCGCCTGCCCGATCATGGGTGGATGAGCGCCTTCTACTACCATGTGTGCTTCGCCGTTCAGGACATCGAAGCGGCGATGGACGACTTCCAGCGCGCCGCCGGGCTGGAGTGGAGCGAGCCGGTGTCCGACCGCATCGGCGAGTGGGACTTCCGGATCGCCTTCACCACCGGCGGGCCCCCGTTCATCGAGCTCATCGAGGGCCCCGCGGGGAGCCCCTGGGACTCCTCCGCCGGGTCCCGCTTCGACCACCTCGGCTTCTGGACCAGCGACCTCGACCAAGGATCCCGGCGCCTGACCGAACAGGACCTGCCACTGGACTTCTCCGGCTGCCCCTACGGCCGTCCCTTCGCCTACCACCACCTGCCCGCCGTCGGCACCCGCATAGAACTCGTGGACCTCGCCCGCCAGCCGGCCTTCCTGGCCAACTGGCAGCCGGGCGGGGCGCCGATGCCGGCCATAGTGGAGGGGGACCGGGGACGGCGCGAAGGGGACGGGCGCCCGGGGCCGGGGTGACGCCCCCGGGCTGAAGGACGACCTCAGTAAGCGGGACTGCTCGATGGTACGGGCGCAACCACGCGGTCACCGAACGCGGTCCACGGCCGCCAGCCGCTACCGGGCTGGTCCTGTACGCGGGTCCGCAGCCGGCCCTCGGTGGTGACGGCGAAGAGGTGAATCCGTCCGGTGGCGTCGATGGCCGCCGTGGGCGTGGCGGCGAGCCGGACGCCGGGCTCGCCGAAGTCGCCATCGGGTACCCAGCTACCGCCGGGTGCGGCTTGCCGACCGTGGCTGAGCCGAGCTCCGCCGGGTGACAGGGCGAAGGCCTCAAGCCTGCCGTCGGCGCCGAGGGCGAGTGCCGGAGCCGCGTCCGTCCAGCCGAACATCGGTTGCCAGTCGTCCCAGCCACCACTCGGTACGGTCTGGCGCCGGTAGTACGTCGCCAGGCCGGACGGGGCCGTCGCGACGACAGTGAGCCTGCCGCTGCCGTCGCCTGTCACGCGCGGCGCGGCCCCGGCCGCGGTGCCGAAGCGGCTCCACTGCGCCCAACTCCCGTTGGGTGCTTCCTGCCACCGGTGGTAGATGCCGGAGCCACCGGGCGAGAGGGCGAAGACCTCCAGCCGTCCGTCGGCGTTCGCGGCGACGACGGGAGGTGCGCCCGCAGGCCCGCCGAAGCCGCCGTCCCACGCGTCCCAGGCCGGCGAGCCGTGGGAGCGCTGCCATCGCCGGGCGATGGCCGTGCCGCCCGGCCCCAGGGCGAAGACCTCCAGCCGTCCGTCGGCATTGCGGGACACGGCCGGGGCGGCGCCTGCCGCGCCACCGAACTCCTCCCAGTCCTGCCAGCCGCCGTCCGGACGCTGCACCCGGTGACGCAGACCGGCACCGTCCGGAGCAAGGGAGAACACCTCCAGTCTGCCGTCGGCGTTGCGGCCGAGTGTGGGAACCGCTCCGACCGGTTCGCCGAACGGCTCCCACCGCGACCATGTGCCGGACCGCGGGTCGAGTTGGACGCATCGCAGCAATGAACGGTCGCTCGCATCCAGCGCGAAGACGTTCAGTCGGCCCTCGACATCCAGTCCGGCGACCGGGTTGTCGGCGCTCTGCCAGGGCGGTGGTGTGTCCCGCCACTGCAAGGGGGCCAGGTACAGCCCCTGCTGAAACCAGCCCGCGGCACTGGCGTGCCACTGTTGTCCATCGGTGACCAACTCGACGGCGTGTCCGGACACATGGCCCGCCCAGCCGTCGAGGCCGAAGGAGAACGGATTTCGGGACGCGAACACATCGGTACCGTCGTAGCCGTTGCGCGGCCCGATGAACAGGTAGTACCAGCCGTCCCGCTCGACGACGAAGGGTGACTCGGTGACGGATACCGTCGCGGCGGTGGTCGCGTCGGTGAACGCGGTTCCCGGTTCACTCCAGTGCAACAGATCACCGGAGCGCCGGAAGGCCACCACATGCCGGCCGTCCTGGCCGGAGAGTTCGGTGTAGTACATCACCCACTGACCGTCGGTCCGCAGCACCATCGGGTCGCGCGCGACGCGCCCCCGGAAGAGCGGCCCGGTCGGGACTCGCGTCCAGGCGAACAGGTCGGTGGAAGTGGCCAGGTTGATCGCCGCACCGCTGCGGCCGCCGGCGGCGTAGAACATCCAGTATGTGCCGTCCGCCTCGATGACGTGCGGCGCCCACAGATGTTCCTCGCCGAAGTAGGCCGGGTCGGCTGTCAGCGCGTCGCGGTGTGTGGTCCACGGTCCGTGGAGGTCGGGCGCGGACGCATGGGCCAGGGAGATTTCCTTTGCGCTGTCGGGAGCCTGCCCGGGAGGCGCGCTGGTGCCGACGATGCTGAACAGGTGCCACCGGCCGGATGCGTTGATCAGTGTGTGATCGTTGAGATAGCGCTGACCGTCGGGGGTGGACGGATCGTAGATGTGGGCGAAGGGCCCTGCACCGATCCATTGGTGGGGCGGGGGCGATGCGGCAGTGGCGCCCGCGGTGCCGCCGGCTCCCCACAGGGCCAGTGCGCCCGCCGCGGCGGAGCCCTGGAGCAGGTGACGTCTGCTGATCGGACGCATAAGTCCTCCGGGAGGGATGCCGCGCCCGGCCAGGACTTGTCACCCTGGCCGGGCGCGGTGGCGAATCAGGTGATGGGGGGACCGGAGGTGCTGTTGACCCAGTCCCACTGGGACCAGGTGCTGAAGCCGGTCTGCCATCTGTGGTGGACCCCGGCCTGGCTCGTCCCGAAGACCTCGATGCGACCATCGGCATTGGTGCCCGCGTTGACCTCGGTGCCACCCGTGCCGAAGTTGTCCCAGTCGCTGTAAGGAGCGTTCAGGCCCTTCTGCCAGGTGTGCATGGCGACATCACCATTGACGGCAAAGACCTCCACACGCCCGTCAGGACTGCGGCTGCTGGTGAGCTGGGCATTCACGGGGCCGTGCGTGGGCTCCCAGCCCGACCAACTCGTGGGGTTGTTCTGGTACTTGTGGAACACTCCCTCGGGCCCGGAGGCGAACACCTCGAGGCGGCCATCCGCATTGTGGTTGACGGTCATGTCGTGACCGCCGCCGCCGAAGTCCTCCCACTGCGACCAACCACCATTGACGGCCGTCTGGTACTGATGCCGGAACGTGTTCCCATTGAGCGCGAATACTTCAAGACGCCCGTCAACAGACTTCTCCATCTTCAGGCGACTGCCGGCAGGACCTCCGCCGGTGGGTTCCCAGTTGGACCAGCCGCTGTTGGGGGCGTTCTGGTATTTGTGGAAGATTCCCGTTGGGCCGGAGGCGAATACCTCGATACGGCCGTCGGCGTTGACTCCGGCGGTGAGGCTGTTTCCGCCGGTGCCGAAGGGTTCCCAGTCGGACCAGGTTCCGGAGGGGGAGAGTTGGTAGCGGTGCTGGGCGGTGTCGCCGTTGATGGCGAAGGCTTCCAGGCGTCCGTCGGCATTGGGTGCGATGGCGAGTCGTGCATTGCCCGGGCCGCCCAGTCGCTCCCACTCCGACCAGTTGCCGTTCACCTGTGACTGCCAGGCGTGGTGCACGCCGTCCGCCCCGGCCGCGAACACCTCCAGCCGGCCGTCGGCCGACCGCGCCGACACCACTCGGCCCGACTCCACCGGATATACCAGCGGCGCGGGTCCAGTGCCCGGGTTCCCGAGACGGGCCACCGCGGCGCGTGCCTCATCCATATGCCGCAGATGAGCCCCTTCCTGGTAGGTGGACCAGGGCTCCCAGTTTCGCCCGCCGTTGGAGATGCGGTAGGCCGCGTTCGCATTGCATTGGGCGTTGTAGGCGCAGTCGTCGTCAACCTCCTTATGCCAGTAGTTGTTTATCTGCCACAGCCCGCGGTCGGTCGATGCCGGGCTGTTGTTGGTCGTATTGGACGCGGCGGGGTTGCAGCTGGACTCGGCCAGTGCGACGGCGACGGCGAGTTCCAGGGCCTGGCCGCGCCAGCCCGCGTTATAGCCGACCTGGGCGCACAGATCACTCGGGGCGGCCTGCGCCGGTGAGGCGCCGGTGAGCACACCCGCCGCAACAAGCAGCGCGGCCAACATCGATAATGCGATGCGGTGGTAAGCGCCTCGTGCCGGCGAAGTCGTTCTCGCTCGCCGGGAGCGCGGATATCTTCTCATCTGTTGCCTCTTGAGATGGCGAATCAGGTGATGGGGGGACCGGAGGTGCTGTTGACCCAGTCCCATGGGGACCAGGTGCTGAAGCCGGTCTGCCATCTGTGGTGGACCCCGGCCTGGCTCGTCCCGAAGACCTCGATGCGACCGTCGGCATTACTGGCGGCAGTGATCGCGGTGCCGCCGGTGCCGAAGTTGTCCCAGTCGCTGTAAGGAGCGTTCAGGCCCTTCTGCCAGGTGTGCATGGCGACATCACCATTGACGGCAAAGACCTCCACACGCCCGTCGGCGGTACGGCCGCTGGTGAGCTGAGCATTCACGGGGCCGTGCGTGGGCTCCCAGCCCGACCAACTCGTGGGGTTGTTCTGGTACTTGTGGAACACTCCCTCGGGGCCGGAGGCGAACACCTCGAGGCGGCCATCCGCATTGTGGTTGACGGTCATGTCGTGACCGCCGCCGCCGAAGTCCTCCCACTGCGACCAACCACCATTGACAGCGACCTGGTATTGGTGCTGAAAGAGCTTGTCGTTGAGCGCGAATACTTCAAGACGGCCGTCAGGAGCTTTCTCCATCTTCACCAGGCCGGCAGCAGGACCTCCGCCGGTGGGTTCCCAGTTGGACCAGCCGCTGTTGGGGGCGTTCTGGTATTTGTGGAAGATTCCCGTTGGGCCGGAGGCGAATACCTCGATACGGCCGTCGGCGTTGACTCCGGCGGTGAGGCTGTTTCCGCCGGTGCCGAAGGGTTCCCAGTCGGACCAGGTTCCGGAGGGGGAGAGTTGGTAGCGGTGCTGGGCGGTGTCGCCGTTGATGGCGAAGGCTTCCAGGCGTCCGTCGGCATTGGGTGCGATGGCGAGTCGTGCATTGCCCGGGCCGCCCAGTCGCTCCCACTCCGACCAGTTGCCGTTCACCTGTGACTGCCAGGCGTGGTGCACGCCGTCCGCCCCGGCCGCGAACACCTCCAGCCGGCCGTCGGCCGACCGCGCCGACACCACTCGGCCCGACTCCACCGGATACACCAATGGCGGCGGCCCGGGGCGCTGTCCCGGCGTGCACGGGATGACCACCCCGCGTTCTGCGAGATAGGGAATGGGGTCTATGCCATGGCTCATGCTGGTGTCGCGGCGCACCCGCAGATGGAGATGAGGGCCGGTGGCCTCGCCTTCGGCACCCATGAGCGCAATCTGCTGACCTGCCGTGACATGATCGCCCACTGCGACGTCCCGCTCATACATGTGCCCGTACTCGGTCACCGTTCCGTCGGGGTGCAGAATGCGGATCCACTGGCCATAGCCCTGGGCGGGGCCGGAGTTGATGACCTCGCCGTCGCCTACCGCATAGATCGGCGTGCCGCGGGCATTGGCGATGTCGATACCGTCGTGGTCCCGGGCTCCGCCATAGGGATCGGAGATAAAGCCGGCCGCCGGGCAGGAGGCGGCGAATCCGGCGGCTTGGACAGCGGCGGCCGGGGACGTGGTCACCAGCGACAACAGCAGGGCGACTGCTGTCGCGAAAGCGAAATGCACTGAGTATCGGGAAAGACCATGAAGCATGTGCTATTCCTCCCCGCCAGGGGGTATTCCGGGATGTGCAGATGGGCTGCGCCGGCTCGAACAGCCCGGCCCCGACAGTGGGCGTTGTGAGGGCGAAGGCCCCGAGGACGGCGCGGGAGCCAAGGTGGGTTGTCAGTTGTGGATGTGGTGGTACGGGTAGGCCAACCCGCGGGGGGCGCTGACGGTCAGGCGGGAGTGGTGGAACGAGCTCGACGAGACTGCCGAACCCTGCGCACCGGTAGCCACAGCCGATGCGTCCCACTACACGCGACTCGGGTTGTCCAGACCATCTGGAACGTTCCGGAGGGGATCCATGCCGGACGGCAACTCGCAACTGGACTTCTCGCAATTCAACACCGCTGCGGTGACCATCGCCGGTGCCGAACAGCAACTGCGCCTGAGCGAAGGCGCGTTGAAGCCATACCACGGGTGTGTACCAGGGACAGGGCGACCTGGGCCCATAGCGCTTGGGGAGCCCGGAAGCTCGGCAACCTGCCCGGAATGAGGCGCGGTTGGCAGGGCAGCCGGGGCTTGGGCGGGGCCCACTGCCGCTCCGCAGGTGCGGCTGGTGCCTTCTGCCCAGTTGATCAGGAGATGACGTTAAAAGTTCAACTCATCACGCCAATCGCCTATATATCGTCAAAGGATTGAGCATGTTCCGCCACAAGCCCGCCCGCTTGGCTTCGCTCGCCGTGCTGACGGCCGTCACCGTCAGTACCCTCCCGGCCGCTCCGGCGGTGGCCGGTGAGGAGGGGGGTGCCCCGCATCTGGATGCCGTAGAGCGCACGCTGCGGCAGGTCTCGCCCGGGCTGGAGGGGGATGTCTGGCAGCGTACCGACGGCAACCGGCTGGATGATTCGGGAGGCCGGAGCGGCGACTGGCTGTTGCAGACGCCCGGTTGCTGGGGGGACGACCGGTGCGCTGAGCGTCCGGGCAGTGAGCGGCTGCTGGAGAGGATGCGGGAGAACATCGCCGGGGCGCGGCACACCGTGGACATCTCCACGCTGGCGCCGTTCCCCAACGGGCGGTTCCAGGAGGCCGTGGTGGCCGGGCTCAAGGCGGCCACCGGGAAGGGGAACCGGCTGAAGGTGCGGGTGCTGGTGGGGGCCGCGCCGGTCTACCACCTCAATGTGCTGCCCTCCGTCTACCGGGACGAGCTGTGGCGCGAACTGGGCAAGGAGGCGGCCGGCCGGGTGGAGCTGAATGTCGCCTCGATGACCACCTCCAAGACCGCCTTCTCCTGGAACCACTCCAAACTCCTGGTGGTGGACGGCAGGTCGGCGGTCACCGGCGGCATCAACGGCTGGAAGGACGACTATCTCGACACCGCCCATCCGGTGACGGATCTGGACATGGCGCTGACCGGTCCGGCGGCGGGCACCGCCGGGCGTTATCTGGACCGGCTCTGGGGGTGGACCTGCCGCAACAAGGGCAATGTGGCCAGCGTCTGGTATGCGGCCTCCCGGGGCACCGGCTGTATGGCGAAGCTGGCGGGAGAGGCCGGTTCCGGGGCCGGTGCGCGGAGCGGTGCCATACCGGTGCTCGCGGTGGGCGGACTGGGGGTGGGGATCGAGAAGCGGGACGAGAAGTCCGTCTTCCGGCCGCGTGTTCCCGAGGCGTCCGACACCCGGTGCGGGGTGGGGCTGCACGACAACACCAATGCGGACCGCGACTATGACACCGTCAACCCCGAGGAGAGCGCACTGCGCACCCTGGTGGAGAGCGCGAAGAAGAGCGTGCTGATCTCCCAGCAGGACCTCAACGCCACCTGCCCGCCGATCGCCCGCTATGACGTCCGGCTCTATGACGCCCTGGCCGCCAGGCTGGCCGCCGGGGTCAACGTCCGCATCGTGGTCAGCGATCCCGCCAACCGGGGCGCCGTCGGCAGCGGAGGCTATTCGCAGATCCGCTCGCTGTCGGAGCTCGCCGAGGCGCTGCGGGGCCGGCTGGAGCGGATCACCGGGGACGGGGCGAGCGCCCGGCGGGCGATGAACGGGCATCTGCAACTGGCCTCGTTCCGCAGCTCCGACGCCCCCAGGTGGGCCGACGGCCACCCCTATCCGCTGCATCACAAGCTGCTGCTGGTGGACGACTCCACCTTCTACATCGGCTCCAAGAACCTCTATCCCTCCTGGCTCCAGGACTTCGGCTACCTCGTGGAGAGCCCGGCCGCCGCCGCCCGGCTGGAGAAGGACCTGCTGGAGCCGGAGTGGCGCTGGTCCCGGGCCACCGCCCTGTTCGACTACGAGCGCGGCATCGGCGTCAACTAGGCGGCCAACGGATTTCCCGTCGCGCCGGAACGGGTGCCACCATGCGGTCGCGCCTGAACACCACCCGACCGACAAGGAATCTGGAGTCTCAATGGAGCCACGTGGGGGCAGTGCGGTCCACCGCTGGACGGCGGCGCTGACCGCGTCCACGGCTGCCCTGGCCGTCGCACTTCCGGCCGCCGATGCCAGTGCCGAACCCCAGGCCGGCGGTCCCGCCGGGATCGGCGCCCAGGGCGCCTATCTGCTGGACAGCGGCACCGGCCGCCAGTTGTGGGGCAAGAATGCCGAGGTGCGGCGGGAGGTGGCCAGCACCACAAAGATCATGACGGCGGTGGTGGTGCTGGACGGCCACACCGATCTGAACAAGCAGGTGGCCATCAAGCAGTCCTACCGCGACTATGTGGTCAAACACGGTGCCAGCTCCGCCGATCTGCGCACCGGGGACAAGCTGACCGTACGGCAGCTGCTGTACGCGCTGATGCTGCCCTCCGGCTGCGACGCGGCCTATGCGCTGGCCGACTCGCTGGGCAGCGGCGGCAGCGAGGCCCAGCGCACCAAGTCGTTTATCGCCAGGATGAACAAGAAGGCCGCCGAACTGCATCTGAAGAACACCAAGTTCGACTCCTTCGACGGAATCTCCTCCGGCGGCAACCACTCCACCCCGCGTGATCTGGCGGTGCTGGCCCGGCATTCGCTGGGCAACAGCACGCTGGTCACGGTGATGAAGGCAATGAGCACCAAGCAGAAGGCGCTCAACCGCAACCGCGTCTACACCTGGTACAACACCAATAAGCTGCTGGGTTCCTACGAGGGCGTGTTCGGGGTCAAGACCGGCTCCACCCGGGCCGCCGGACCCTGCCTGGTGTTCGCCGCCAAGCGGCACGGCCGTACGGTCATCGGCGTGGTGCTCAACGACCCGGCCACCCGCTACCAGGACGCGGCCAAGATGCTGGACTACGCCTACCACACGCACACCAAGTTCGTACTGCGCCAACTGCCTCCGGCGGCCCACGAGGACTGAGACGGCCACTCCCGCCCGGCCCCGGCCACCGGGGGCCGGGCGGGAGTGGTCAGTTCTCGGCGCTGGCGCGCGGCCCCGGCAGCGGACGGCGGGCGGTCCGGCCCGGATACTCCACCGGGTGGCAGTACTCCAGGCCGGCCAGCGGTGCGCCGGAGAAGAACCGGCCGAGCAGATCCACCAGTTCGGCCGGCCGCTCCAGATGGACCAGATGGTCGGCGTCCTTGAAGGTGGTGAACCGGACATCGCTGAACCGGCAGGCGGCCTCCCGGCTGAGCGCCGGGGTGGTCAGCGGGTCGTGCTCCCCGGTCGCCACCAGCACCGGCACCCGGATCGCCGGGGTGTGCGGCAGGCCCGGCATCCGCAGCAAACGCTCGGTATTATCACGGTACTTGACGATGTCCTCCGCACTCAGCTCGTGCAGCGCCCGGGTCAGACAGCGCACGGCGGTGGGACGGCGGCACACCGTGATCTGGGGTGCGGAGCACATCATGACGTCCAGCACATTCCGGACGAACTCGCTACGGTCGTCCCCCTCGGCCAGCCGCAGCAGATGGGCGATACGGCCGCGCACATGGCCGGTCAGATGGGCCATGGTGCCCAGCAGGGCCAGCCGTTCGACCCGGTCCGGACAGTGGTGCGCCCACTGGTAGGCCACCCCGCTGCCATAAGAGGCGCCCATCACATTGACGGTGGACGGGGCCACCTTGCCCAGCAGCTGCTCCAGCGCCTCGGCCAGGAAATCGAAACCGTGCCGGGAGGGCAGCCGGTCGGCGCCGCCCCAGCCGGGCAGATCCACCGTGATCACACTGGCCTCGCGCAGCAGACCCTGCTCCAACCGGCCCCAGCCGCGCTGGTGTTGAAAGGCCCCGCCGACCAGGGCGATGGGCGCCATGGTGGCATTGGGCTGGTGGACGATGCGACCGCTGTATGCGTAACCGCCGAGGGTGAGAGGAATGTACTCTTCCAGCAGCGCGGTACGCGAAGTCACTGTTGGTCTCCTTTGTGGGGTTTCATCCTTGACAGTGAAACGACCGGCGTGCTGCGGACGTTACTGCTCAAGGCCATGGCCACGGTCAGGGCCGCAGGGCCCGGATCTCGTCCCCGATCAGCATGGGGAGCCGGGCGGCCAGGGCGCGATGGGCGTGGTCGCTCACCGCGGTGATCGTCACCGCGGTGTCATGCAGCGTCATGGTGAGCGCCAGCGGATGCCCCGGGCTCAGCGGTGACAGGCCGGAGAACCCGGTGAGTTGGGCGTCGCCCAGGGTCAGCGGCCCCAGATGGCTGGCCAGGCTGCTGCACAGCAGCGAGGAGTACAGCGGGGAGTCGGCATAGCGGCCCAGCGCCTCGCCCAGCGCGTTGGTCCGGTGCGGGCGGGAGGAGACCAGCAGCGCCTGGGCGCGGGCCCGCCGGTGCAGAGCGGCCCGCCGGGTGAACCGGTCCAGGGCGGCCAGCCGTTGCTCCGGACGGCGCCGGACGGGCAGCGGCACCCGCACCGTCGCATAGTGGTTGCCCAGCGCCACCGCCTCGCCCGGGGTACGGACATCCACCGGCACCATGGCGCACACCCCCGGCAGCAGCGGCAGCCGCCCCAGCAGTCCGGCCGAGCGCAGCGCCCCGGCGGTCGCGGCCAGGAAGACGGCATTGGCCGAGGCCCGGCCGGAGGCCAGCGAGTCGCGGGCGATGCCCAGTTCGTCCCTGGTCAGCCGGGACCAGCCGACCGCCCGGCGGGCGTCCACCGGCCCATGGAAGGGCAGCGGCCGGGCCCGGGGAAGGGCATCGGCCAGCGCGCGGGCCAGCGCCGCGCGCCGGGAGGGCCCCTGGGGCAGTGGACGGCGCAGCAGCCCCGGCCGCTCCGGACGGCCGTCGAACAGGGCGCACATCAGGCTGATCAGCGACTTGCCGTCCAGCAGGGCGTGATGGGCGCGCAGCAGCAGGGCGAAGCCGTCCGCCGCCGGCAGCAGATGCAGCTGCCAGGGCGGCCGGCCGGGGCCCAGCGGCTGGGCGAGCAGCTGGGCCACCCGTGCCTCCAGCGCGGGGCCCGTCTCCTCCGCCAGCACCTGGCCGGCCATGTCGAAGCCGGTGACCGGGGCCCAGCGGGGCCAGGAGTCCGGCGCGGTATCGCATACCGGGGTCAGGGTGAGCCGTTGATGGCGTTTCCAGCGGTCCCCGGCCAGCTCCCGCAACTCCGCGAGGGTGGGCGGGGTTCCGGTGCACCAGGCCAGCAGCCCGGCGGTCATACACATGGCGCCGCTGCTCTGGTGCCGGTACAACCAGGCGTCCAGCGGCGGCATATCGGCCGCCGCGGCCACTCCGGCAACCGGAGCGGGGTGCAACAGGGGTGTGGTGGTCATGAGTTGTCCTTGGTTCCGGTGGGAGAGAGTAGGGATGAGTTACTTCTGGGACGAACGGGCGGGGAGTTGGGCCACCGCACGGGCCACCGCCCCGGCCCCGTCCTCCCGGGACAGCCGGCCGGCCAGGTCCCGGGCCCGCCGGGCATAGCGGGGTTCGCGCAGTGCCAGGGTCAGCGTCTCGGCCAGCCGGGCCGAGGTCAGCCGGGCATGCGGCAGTACCCGGGGGCTCACCCCCAGGCGCACCAGACGCCCCGCCCACCAGGGCTGGTCGGTGAAGACGGGTACCGGGACCGCGGGCACCCCGGCGCGCAGTCCGGCCGCCGTGGTCCCGGCGCCGGCGTGGTGCACCACGGCCGAGGTACGTGGCAGCAGCCAGCCATGCGGCAGCGAACCCACGGTGATCACCTCGTCATTGACCACCGAAAGCCCCGCCCAGCCGGACTGGACGATTCCGCGCCGTCCGGCCCGGCGCAGCGCCCGGGCGGTGATATCACCGAGCCGGGCCGGGTCACCCGGCATCATGCTGCCGAAGCCGATGAACACCGGTGGCGGTCCGGCCGCCAGGAAGTCGCGGACCAGGGCGGGTGGTTGCCACTGCGGGCACTGGTGCGGCCACCAGTAGCCGGCGATATGCAGTCCGGGGCGCCAGTCGGCGGGCCGGGGAATGACCGAGGGACTGAATCCATGCCAGACCGGCCAGAGTTCGCGCTCCCGTTCGGCGCGCAGCAGCCGGGCGCCACGCGGGGTGAGGCCCAGCCGGGTGTGCAGCCGCCGGGCGGCGGCGTGGTAGAGCCGGTCCAGTACGGCGTTGGCGGCGCGGCCGCGCAGCCGGTTGCCCGGGCCCGGCGGCCGCCAGGGGAGCACACAGGGGGCGAAGGCCGAGGTGGGGACGTCGGGCTGAAGGAAGACGCCCATGCTGCGGATGCCATGGTGCCGGGCGATCACCCGCCCCAGGGGGGCAGTCAGGGTGGACAGCAGGATGAGGTCGGCGCCGGGGTCCACCGCGGCGAGCAGACCGTCCACCAGGGCGAGCGCGGCCCGTTCGGTGGCGCGCGCCAAAAGCATCAGGGCGCGCGGTGATTGTCGCGCGCCCTCAATACGGCTGTGCAGATTGATCAGTTCCTCGAAGGGATCCGGCTCCAGCGGACGGGTGGGCAGTCCGCAGCAGCCGGCCAGCGCGGCGAACTTCCCATGGGTGACCAGCTCGACCTCGTGCCCCTCGGCCGCCAGCCGGTGGGCCAGCCCGGTGTAGGGGGCCACGGAACCGGTGGTGCCCGCCGTGATGATGTCGATGCGCATGTCCGGCCTTCCCGCCCGCCGGGACCGGCCGACGTGCCACAAGTCGAGTGCCTTACGCATCAACGAGACGGCACCCGGGCCGGATACGGCACGGGTGCCGTCCTCATGGTCCGGGTCAGCCGGCGGTGGGCACCGGCAGCGGCTTGCCCTGGCAGGTGATGTCGTGGGCGGGGGCCTTGCCGTTCAGCAGGTAGTCATCGACCACGTGATCCACACAGGAGTTGCCGTTCTGGTACTGGCCGTGGTCGCCGTCACCGGTCACGGTCACCAGACGGGAGTTGTGCAGCGCCCGGTGCGCCCGCTGCGCGCCCTCGTAGTAAGTGGCCGGGTCATGCACCGAGTTGAGCATCAGGGTGGCCGGCAGCCCGTCACCGGTGACCTTCACCTTGGGGGCGGTGGGGGCCGGCCAGTCCGCGCAGACCGCGCTGAAGGCCAGCTCGCGGGCGCCGGCCAGGGGCAGCTTGGCGGTGTCCTTGGCGCTGCGCCTGACCCAGTAGCCGGTGTCGCGGTTCCAGGAGGTGTCGCTGCAGGTCACCGAGAAGTACTCGGCCAGGAAGCCGGGTGCGTAATTGGCGGACAGGGCCTCGGCGGTGCCCTTCTCCTTGGGCGTGGCGGTCTTCCAGTGGTCGAAGGCGGACAGCGAGGAGGCCAGGGCCGGGAAGTTGGCGGCCTCGTAAATGGCGTTGATGGTGGCGCTGTCGAACTGGTTGGGGCCCACGGTCACCGAGCCGTCGGTCAGCGGGTGCTCGGCCAGCGCGGCCCGCTGCCGCTCCCACTTCGCCTTGGCCGCGGCGACGGTGCGGCCATAGTGGTAGACCGAGTCGTACTTGGCCAGCCAGGGCAGGAAGTCCTGTTCGAAACGGCGCTGGAAGCTCGCCGGCTGTCCGGTCTCGAAATCCTGCCAGCTGCCGTTGAAGGCTATGTTGCTGTCCAGTACGGCCCGTTCGATGTGCTGCGGATAGAGACTGGCGTAGTAGGCGCCGATCATGGTGGCGTAGGAAGGGCCGTAGTACGAGACCTTCCGCTCGCCCAGCAGGGAGCGGAACAGATCCATGTCATGGGCGGTCTGCTCGGTGGTGAGATAGGGCAGCAGACCATCGCTGCGCTCGGCGCAATCCCGGGCCATCTTGCGCGAGTTGTCCAGTACCCGGCGGATGGCGGCGGCGGAGCGGTCGCGGTAGTCATGGGCCAGGAACTCGGTCATCTCCGGGCCGGTCTGGCAGGTCGGCTTGGAACTGCGCCCGACGCCGCGCTGGTCGAAGCTCACCACGTCATAGGCGGCGCCCACGGCGGGGTCCTGCCTGACGAAGCCGGCCGGCCGGGTGCGCCCCTGGCCGCCGGGCCCGCCGGCGGCCATCATCAGCACCCCGCGCCGCTTGGCCGGATCCGCCGCCCGGTGCCGGGAGACGGCGATGGTCAGATCGTGCCCGGCGTCCGGGTGATGCCAGTCCCGGGGCACGGTCATCGAGGCGCACTCCAGGCTCTGTGCGTCGTCGCAGGTCTGCCAGTTGAGATGCTGCTGGGTGTACCGGGCCGGGACGGTGGTCTGCTGGGCGTGTGCCGAGGCGGCGCAGAGCACCGCGGTGGCGATGGCGGCGGCGAGGACGCCGGAGACGGGCTTGAGCATCGGTTCTCCTGGACGAAGTGGCTAGGGCACCGATCCTTCCGTCCGGGGGGTGCGGGAACGATCCCGCCAGTATCCGAGTTGGGGGTGGTACCAGTACCACCCCCCGCCTGCCCTGGACGGTCCCGGTGGTCAGCCCGGCAGGCCGGCGGGCCGGCGGCCGAGCGCCCCGTCCAGCAGGCGGGAGAGGGCCCAGTCGAAGTCGGAGCGGGCCGGGCGGGCGCCCTGGAGATGGCCGAGCAGCAGGTTCCACAGCGCGCGGTGGGCGCGGACCGCCTCGTCCCGGGGCAGGCCGGCGGCGGTGAGGGCGTCCAGGGCGTCCCGGGCGAAACCGGCGGTGCCGGAGGGCGGATACGGGCTTCCGGCCAGGATGCCGGTCGCCCAGGGGTGCCGGGAGAGGTGGTCATGGGCGGCCAGCCAGTGCCGCCGGACGCGCTGCCGGGGCTCGGGATCCGGTGCGGGCGGCGGCAGTTGGGCGGCCACCTGCTCGGCCAGCAGGAGCAGCAGCTGGCCGCGGTCCGCGATATGGCGGTACAGGGAAGCTTGTCCGGTGCCCAGCCGCCGGGCCACCCGGCGCACCGTCAGGGCCGTCAGTCCCTCCTCGTCGGCGATCCGGCGGGCCGCGGTGACGATCAGTGAACGGGAGAGGGCACGCGGACGGCCTGGTCCTGGTGGGTTCACGGCGGTCACCTTACACAGGGCCACCGGCGTTGAGGTGCCTGCGGAAGTACCCGTTCGAGGGGCGCGTGCCATAGTGCTTCGCGCCCCTTTCAGGGCGCCGCTAAGGGGCGCAAAGCCCGTAGACCCGGCGGGCATTGGCGGAGGCGATCAGCGGCGCGACCCGTTCCGCGTCGGCGCGGGACCAGGCTCCCTCGCTCACCCAGCCGTCCAGCAGGCGCCGCAGTCCCCGGCGGAACACCTCCGCGCCCACCACAAACAGTTCCGGCAGCCCATGGGCGTCGGTGGAGAACAGCAGTTTGCCGAAGGGGACCAGCTCCAGGGCCTCGGCCAGCACCGCCTCCGCCCGGGCGCCGGTGTAGGACAGGGCCAGCCCCACATCCGCGTAGACGTGCGGGAAGGCGTGTGCCAGATAGGCGGCGGAGCGGTGGTAGGGGTAGCAGTGCAGCAGGATCAGGGTGCAGCCGGTGGGCCGCACCGCCCGGGCGAAGTCGGTGAGCAGGGCCGGATCGCAGCGTTGCAGCCGCAGATCGGGATCGCCGAACCCGGTGTGCAGCTGGATGGGCCGCGCGGTCTCGGCGGCCGTCCACAGCAGATGACGCAGCAGCACCGGGTCGCTGACCCGGCCGCCCCGGGCGCGTTCGGCCAGCCAGTGGCCGGCGGCGGTGCGTACCTCGGCCGGGCCGGGCGGATTGGGGGCGAAGTCCAGGCCATAGCGGTAGGCGGCGATGGACTTGAAGCCCGCCGCCGTGCGCGCCGCCTCCCTTACGGCCCGGGCCAGACCGTCCAGGAAGTCCGAGGCGCTGCCGGCGGTGTCGGCCACCTCCTCGGCCAGCCGCTCCAGCCGGACGATCCGGTGCGCGGTGCCGTCGCCCAGCCCGGCCAGCTCCTGGCCGGTGGTCATATGAGGGGTGCGCAGGCCGTCGTCCACCAGATAGTCGGTGATGCCGGTGGCGCCCAGCAGCAGTCGGGTCGCCTCTTGCGCGCCCAGTTCCCGGCGGCGCGCCAGGTACTCCTCGGGCGGGCAGTGCGGGTCCAGGCCCAGCAGCGGGGGACACCAGCGCCGTACCGCGAAGCCCAGCTGGCTGTCCAGGAAGGAGGTGCCCGGCGCCGCGGGGGAGTCCGACTCGCTGAGGTAGGCGGCAAACGTGTGCGGACCGAGGTCCTCCCGCAGCACCCCGTGGCAGTGCTGGTCGATCAGCGGCAGCGGGGCCGTCATCAGTACCGCCGACGGGTCGCGTCGGCGATGTCCTGGGGCGCGGCCCCCTCGAAGCGGGCCGCCTCCGCCCGGCGCACCGCGATGATCGCCTCGAAGAGCGGGTCGCCCAGCGCCTCGCGCAGCAGCTCCGAGCGCTCGAAGGCGTCCACCGCCGCGTCCAGCGACTCGGGCAGCCGGCGCTGTCCGCCGGTCCGGGCCGGATCCCCGGAGACCGGCTCGGGCAGGGTCAGCCCCGCCTCCATCCCGGCCAGCCCGGCGGCCAGCACCCCACCGGTGACCAGATAGGGATTGGCCGCCGGATCAAGGCACTTGACCTCCGCGTTGGCCGCCTCCGGGGCGTCCGGCGCACCGGGTACGAAGCGCAGGGCCGCCTCCCGGTTCTCCGGGCCCCAGCAGGCGAAGGCCCCGGCCCAGCGTGAGGGCCGCAGCCGCAGATAGCTCGCCGGGGAGGGCGCGCCCAGGGCGAGCAGCGCGGGCAGTTCCCGCAGCACCCCGGCCAGGAACGCCTCGCCCTCGGCCGTCATCCCGCAGGGCCCCTCGCCGCCCCGGAGCAGATTGCGCTCCTCCCGCCAGGGGCTGAGGTGCAGATGCGCCCCGTTGCCCACCGCGCCCGCCTCGACCACCGGGCCGAACAGGGCGTCCAGGCCGTGCCGCAGGGAGACCGCGCGGATGGTCTCCCGTACCAGCACCGCCAGGTCGGCCGCGCCCACCGGGTCGGAGGGGGCGATGGACACCTCCAACTGGCCGGGGGAGTACTCGGGATGGATCTGCAGTACATCGATCTGCTGGGCGGCCAGCGCGTCCAGCAGATCCCGCAGATAGGCGGAGAGTTCCACCACCCGGGTCATGCCATAGGCCGGGCCGCCACAGGCGTAGTCCGGCTCCCGTTCGGGTCTCCCGCCCCGGACGACCACCCATTCGGTCTCGAACCCCATCCGCAGCCGCAGCCCGTGCCCGGCTGCCCGCTCGGCCATCCGCCCGGCGAACTGCCGCTGGCAGGCGGGGTAGGGCGGGCCCTCCTGCAGATAGCGGTCCACCGGGGCCCAGGCCCAGCCCGGCTGGGCGGCCAGCACGGTCAGCCGGCCCAGATCCGGGAAGAGCCGCAGATCGCCGTCCGGGCCGCCGATATGGCGGCTGGTCACGGCGGAGTCATCGGAGAGATAGACATCGAAGACGGGTGACATGCCCACCCCCCACCGCGCGGTGTGCGCCAGCCGGGCGGTGGGCACCGCCTTGACCCGGGTGATGCCCGCGTTGTCCACCCAGGTCAGGGCGACCGCGTGCACCCCCCGGGCGGTGAGCTGCGCGGCTTCCTGCCGGGCGGCCGACTCGGCGCGTTCCCGTCGCGGGGTCTGCATGGCTGGCGTCCTCCATCGCGTCCTGGGCAACCGGGTCGTTCAGAGAGTCTGGGCCGGATCCCGGCGCCTTACACCTCACATCCGGCGGCGGGGCGTTTCCCGCCGTCCCATCCGGCCGGCGCTGCGCCGCCGCCAGGGCCGGCACCGCGGTGCTACGGCCCGCCATTGCGCAACCCGGCGCCCGGCATGGGCCGAAGCCACCGAGCGGGCCTCGGGCCCGCGCTGTTCCGGCTTGCCGTACGCCCGGCCCGGAACGGCGGCCGCCGCCGTGGCACCGGCTACAGGGTGCTGTCAACCACGCAGCGAAGGAGGGGAGTTGGCGGCCCGGACGCGAACCGGCCGCCCGCCATGCCCGGCACCCGCACCGAGCCACTGCTCCATCCGGTACCGCCTGCCGTTCGGCGGAGCCTTCGGTTGCGGGAGTGCGTGGGTGCGCCGAGGCTGGAGCCAAGATCACCGAACCGGCCAAGGGCACCTGGCATGGCCGACGGCCGGTCATCGTGAGGAGAGGGCATGTCGGGTTTCCGTGGAGTCGTCCGGCCCGGCCAGGGCCGCCACCGCAGACGCCGGCGGACCCCGCTCAAGGCCGCGGCGGCCGTCACCGCGCTGGCGGCCTGCTCGGCCTTTGTGGCGATCGCGGTGGGGGATGACCACCAGGACTGCCACCCCCCGGCCGGGGCCGACGGCCGGGCGCACGGCGATGGCCTGTGCGGGGCCCGGGCCCAGCTGGCCAACGGGGCTCCGCGCCCCGGCCCGGCAATCCATGACGTGCCCGGCGCCCCCCATCCGGGCGCCAGTGTGAGCAACATGGCCCCGGCCCCCGCCCCGGCCGCCGAGGCCGAGGGCGGCTGGGACCGCGAACGCTGCGGCAACACCTCCGGCCGGGTGCTGCTCTCCTTCGACGACTGGCCCTACGGCGATCCGGAACGCGCTGTACGCATCGGCGCCCAGCTGCAGTCCCAGGGCATCCGGGCGGCGTTCTTCCTGATCAACCAGTACGCCAGCGAGTATCCGCAGATCGTCACCACCCTGCGCCGACAGGGGCACTGGGTGGGCAACCACACCTGGTCACACCGGCAGTTGACCAAACTCACCGACCAGGAGGTACAGGACGAGATCCGCAATGGAGTGGCCGGCAATCTGCTCCGCCCGCCCTATGGCGACGCCGGGCCCAGGGAGACCGAGATCGCCGCCAACCTGGGCTTCAAGGTGTGCAATTGGACCATCGACACCCTGGACTGGCAGACGGTACAGGGCAGTTTGCGCAGCCCGGAGGCCATCCGCACCACGGTGCGGGAGGCCCCGGCCGAGGAGAAGCACAACGGGGTGGTCCTCGGGCATCTGTTCAGCCACTTCGCGGAAGCCCTGCCCGGAATCATCAGTGATCTCCATGAGCAGGGCTACCAGTTGTGCCGGGACACCGGAGCGGTCGGCGACCAGGTGCCCTATCCGCTCCCGTGCTGAGCCGGGCCGCGCGTGGTGGCGGCGCTCAGACCGCCAGGAAGGTACGCAGCCGGCCGGCCCGCGCCCGTTCCACCCACGGTGCCGCCCGCCCGGCCAGCAGGGTCAGCGGAATCGCCAGCACAATGCCGGTCACGGCACCGGCGAGCACATCGTGCGGATAGTGCACCCCCACCCACACCCGGGAGGCGGCCATCAGCACCGCCGCCGGCAGGGCCAGCGCCCCGATCCGCCGGTCCACCAGCCACAGGGCGGTGGCCGCGGAGAAGGCGATCACCGCATGGTTGCTCGGGAAGGACCAGTCCCCATGGGCCGGGCACGCCTCCAGGGTGAAGCTGTTGGCCAGCGTCTGGCAGGGCCGGTCCTCGCGCACCAGCGACTTGAGCACCGAGTCCACCGCGAACACCACGCCCACCACCACCGGCACCGCCAGCGCCCGGGCCATCACCGGCGCCCCGGTGCGCCGGGCCCGCCACCAGGCGGCCAGCATCAGCAGGGCGAAGACCCCCAGACCGTAGGTGGTCCAGGCGGTGACGGCGTCATTGAACAGGTGCGGCGCATGCCGCGCCTCGTCGGTGATGCTCCGGTAGAGGTCACCGTCGATGTGCGAGCCGTCGAAGGCCAGGGCTATGCCCGTCATATCGGTAGTCGTTCCTGTCGTCGGTACGGTCATCAGCGGCCCTCGCCCGCCCGCCGCCGCCCGCGCAGCAGCTCCAGCGCCACCGGCAGCACCGACACCAGCACCACCAGGGCGACGATGGGCAGCAGGTACTTGTCCACATTGGGCACCGCGGAGCCCAGCGCGTAACCGCCGAGCACCAGGCCGACCGTCCACACCAGACCGCCCGCCGCCTGCCACAGCGCGAAGGTGCGCGGCGCCACATCCAGCGCGCCCGCCAGCGGATTGAGCACGGTACGCACCACCGGGACGAACCGCGCCAGCACGATCGCCCGGGCGTGGCCATAGCGGCCCAGCAGCTCCTCGGCCCGCTCGGCCCCCTCCAGCAGACGCTTGTTGCGGGAACGGGCCAGCAGCGTCCGCCCGCCGCGCCGCCCCAGCACATAGCCGGTCTGGGCGCCCAGCAGCGCCCCCGCCACGGCGGCGGCCAGCACCTGGACCAGATCCAGGTGCGGACCGGAGTGCGCCCCGGTCCGGCACAGCAGCCCGGCGGTGAACAGCAGCGAGTCACCTGGCAGGAAGAAGCCGACCAGCAGACCGGTCTCGGCGAACAGCACCACGGCGATGCCGAGCGCGCCGAAGGCCGAAAGGAGCGAGGAGGCGTCCAGGACATTGACGGCCAGGGGGCCGGCCAGGACGGCGGGCGGTGCGGGCACGGGCGCGGAGCCTCCCATAATCGAGGGCAGGGCCTCCGCGGAACAGCGGACGGCCCTACCGTCTACAGATCGGTAGACGGTCTACGAGACTGTAGACGATTCCTGGGAGGGAGCGGTTCCCGTGACCGAGTCCATACGCCGCCCTGCGGGCGAGCTGGAGGCAGCCGTGCTCTCCGCGCTCTGGGCGGCCGAGCGCCCGCTGACCCCGGCCGAGGTCCAGCAGGTGCTGCCGGGCGTACTGGCCCGTACCACCGTCGCCACCATCCTGGCCCGGCTGCATGACAAGGGAACCGTGAGCCGCACCCGGGCCGGCCGCGCCTACGCCTACAGCCCGGTGGTCGAGGACCACGCCGCGCTGGCCGCCCACCGGATGCACACCGAACTCGACAAGGAACGGGACCGGCCCGGCGTGCTGGCCCGCTTTGTCTCCCGGCTGACCTCCGACGACGAGGAACTGCTGCGCGACCTGCTGGCGCAGCCCGTCGTCCCCGAGGAGCCCCGGTGATCTGGGCCGTCTGGGCCCCGCTGCTGGCGCCGCTGGCCGCCGTGCCGGTCGCCCGCCGGCTGGCCGGGCTGCTGCCGCCCAGGGCCGCCGCCCTGCTGCTGGCCGGCTGTGCCGCCGCGCTGGCGGCGTTCAGCGGGGTCTCCCTGGTGCTGCTGACCGTGGCCGGGCTGCTGAAGCTGCCCTTCGTCGCCGAGCTGGGCCATGTGCGCACCGCGCTGCTGCCGCACGACCCGGCCTTCGGGATGCCGCTCGGCGCGGCCGCCGCCGCGCTGGCCCTGGCCGGAACGGCCGCGGCACTGCGCACCCTGCTGGGCCACGGCCGGCAGGTGCTGCGCGCCCGGGCCGAGGTGGCCCGGGTGGCCGGCGCCGGGGACCTCACCGTGCTGCCCGACCCCGGTGCGGACGCCTACGCCCTGCCCGGACGGCCGGGACGGGTGGTGGTCACCGCCGGGATGCTGCGCAGCCTGGACGCCGAGGAGCGGGCCGCGCTGCTCGCCCATGAACGCGCCCACCTCGCCGGGCGCCACCATCTGCTGCTGCTCGCGGCCGATCTGGCGGGCTGTGTGCACCCGGTACTGCGTGCGCTGCGCGAGCCGCTGGCCTACCAGCTGGAGCGGTGGGCGGACGAGGCGGCGGTGAGCGCGGTGGGGGACCGGCAGGTGGTGGCCCGCGCGGTGGGGCGCGCCGCGCTGGCCGCTTCCGCCGCACCGGCGGGGCGGCGCCCCGCTCCGGCGCTGTCCGCCGTCGCGGGCCCCGTGCCGCGCCGGGTCTCGGCCCTGCTGGGCGCCTCCGGCGGCCCGCAGGGCGGGGTATGGGCGCGCCATGCGGTGGCGCTGTCGCTGGGGGTATGTGTGCTGCTGTCCGGGGCGGCGGTGGTCGATGCGACCGGCGATCTGCACGCGAGCGTGGAAACGGCGCAGGGCGCCCCATAGGGGCGCGGGGAACTGCGCGACCAGCCACGTACGGCCCGCACCCGACGACCAGCCCCCGCCAGGGGTTTCACTGTCGGGCGCGGGCCGCCAACGGTTGCTCGCACAGTTCCCCGCGCCCCTGACGGGGGCGCCCTTACGGGGCGCCGCGGCGGTAGCGGTCGCCGATCACGCCCTGATCGGTCTCCCACCAGGGCCGGGTCAGCTCCGGCTCCGCAACCGGCGCGACCGGCGCATCCGGCGCGGAAGCCACAGGCGCCGAGGCCGCAGACGGAGCCGGCACCCGCTCCAGCTCCGCGTCCAGACGCCGATCCAGCTCCGCCGTACGGCTCCGCTCCGCCCGCAGCCACTCGATGAACACCGCGATCAGAAACGGCAGTCCGATCAGCTCGGCGATGGACAGCATCAGCCCGCCGCCGAGCTGCTGGTCCTGGTGGGGCGAGGGCCCCCACTCATGGGACCGGCCCCGGTACCAGTCACCCGCGATCAGCGTCCCGCTGGTCATCACCACGATGCCGGGCACCGCGTCCACCAGCCCGTCCACAAACACCAGCAGTGCCCGCACCGGGTGGCTGCACCAGGCGGGCAGCAGTTCCTCGCCGGTGAGCATCGGCAGCACAAACAGCGAGCCGGCGCCCAGCAGTTGGAGGTACATCAGCCGGTGCACATTCTCATCGCGCAGCGCCGCCTCGAAGTACGGGGTGAAGTAGATCACCAGCTCCGAGCCGAGCACCAGGAAGGTGGAGACCAGCGGGTAGGTCAGCGCCCGCACCACCGGCCCGCGCATCGCCCGCCCCAGCCGCTCCGCGCCGTGCTCCGGCAGCGCCCGGCGGGCCAGGCCCAGCGGGTCGCCGAGCGCCAGGCCCAGCGGAGCCACCAGGTCGAGCAGAATGTTCTGCACCGCCGCGGGCCAGAACAGCTCCCGGTCGTAGACCGCCAGCGAGGACATGGTGGCCACCGCGATGGTGCCCAGACCGAGCAGCGTGAAGAGGGCCGTACGCACCGGTGACCACAGCTCACCGCGTCTGGCCAGCCGTATCACGCCCCAGGCGTAGAGCCCGCCCAGCACCGCGATCAGCACCAGCCCGAACGGATCCGCCTGCCAGGTGCCGAACAGCCGGGCGGACGTCGGCGCGGGGAGCGCGGACGCGATAACACCGTTTGCCATTGCCACGGACGACCAGCCTAGTGACGGTCGAAAACGGTCATCCCGGCGGGTTCCGTCTCTTTGCCAACCCAAAAGAAATACGGGGATCCGGCAAGTCCGGTCCATGACAGAACCATGGGTACACCCGGATTGGGTACATGTCCCGTCAATTTCTCGGTATGGGAAGCACTGGCTGGTCATACTCCTTAGCCGGTACGCAACGAACAAGGGGGACGTCGGGTGGCCGACGACAAGGGCCTGGTGCCCGCCGTGGGTACGCGCCCGCGCAAGCGGCGGCTCAGCTATGAACTGATCGAGTGCGCCGTGCACGGCCACCGCCTGATCGGTGCCGATGCCGCCCGGGTGCGTCCGGAGGACGCGCTGCTGGTCCGCGAGACGGCGGACGGCATGCGCTGGCACCGCTGTCTGCGCTGTGACGCCTGGCTGCCGCTGCCGGCCCCCGAGCGTCCCGAGCGCGAGGTCCCGCCGAGCCGCGAGGAGATCGAGCTCCCGCTGCGCGGCAGGCCGTTGCGCGACCGCTATGTACTGCGGCTGATCGCCATCGACCGGCTGCTGCACTTCCTGGTGCTCGGGGTGCTGGCGGTCGCGGTGTTCGTCTTCGCCCATGAACGCCGTCGGCTCAAGGGCCCCTTCTACCGGATCGTGGACGACCTGCAGAACGGCGTCGGCGGCCCCAGCGGGGTGCGCGGCCACGGTCTGCTCGGCGACCTGGACCGGGCCTTCGCGGCGCACACCAAGACGCTCTGGCTGATCGGCCTGGTCATCGCCGCCTATGCGGTGCTCGAAGGGGTGGAGGCCATTGGGCTCTGGCGCGCCGCGCGCTGGGCGGAGTACCTCACCTTTGTCGCCACGGCGGTGCTGCTGGTGCCCGAGGTCTGGGAACTCACCCACCGCGTCAGCGCGTTGAAGATCTGCACCCTGGTGATCAACCTGGCGGTGGTGATCTATCTGCTGTTCGCCAAGCGGCTGTTCGGGCTGCGCGGGGGCGGCCGGGCCGAGGAGGCCCAGCGCGCTCACGACAACGGCTGGCAGGCCCTGGAAAGGGTGCTCCCCGGCCCGCACTGATCTCGTCCCTACCTTCCGCCGGGTTAAGGTGAGTTGACACTTAGGGCTGGGTAGTCCAGGGCACACGGACGGGACGGTATGGCGGGCAGACGGTGGGACTTCCGGCGGATCGCGGAACTGCGGCGGATGCCGGCCACCACCGGGTATGTGGGCCTGCTGCTGGCCACGGCCGGCTGGCTGGCCGGCTGCTCCGCCTCCCAACAGGCCCGTTTTATGCGGCATATCAGCAGCAATGTGCACCACCTTGAGGTGGGCAAATGGTGGACTCTGTTCACCAGCGGGCTGGTGGTGGACGGCGTCCCGGCCCTGCTGGGCATCTCCGCCGTGGCCGTGGTGCTGGGCATGGCGGAGTGGCGGTGGGGAACCGCCCGCGCCATTGGGGTGTTCCTGGCCGGCCACCTGCTGGCCACTCTGATCACCGAGGGCTCCATGTGGCTGATGCGGCTGGCCCATCTGCTGCCCGGCATCCTGACCCGGGCCCGGGACGTGGGCATCAGCTACGGCCTGGTGGCCACCCTGGGCTGTCTGCTGGCCCTGGGTGGTGAGCGCGCCCGGCGCTATGGGGTACCGGCGCTCGCCGCGCTGCTGCTGGGCGCATGGGCGGTGGACCAGGAGCTGGCCGATGCGGGCCATGTGGTGGCCCTGTTCCTGGGCGTCGCCGGGTCGGGCACCCGCTGGCTCCGCCACCCGCGCCCGCTCGCGGCGACGCCTGCGGTGCTCTGAGCTCCGGGTGCGACCAGCCTTGGGCGGTCCGTAGCCCGGAACGCACCCAGCGCCCCCGGCGGCGGCAACCCCAACCTCACCGCACCCGTACCGTCACCACCGGTGAGGCCCGCAGCGGCTCCGGGCGGGCCGCGCCCGGCCGGTTCAGCCCGTACAGCACGCCCCGTACCTGGAACACCCCCCGCCGCCGCGGCCACACCCGCGTCTCCACCCGGGCGCCCGCCCCGGCGCCGACCGTCGCCCCGCAGGCCAGGGTGCGCCAGCCGGGCCGGCCGGTCTCCCGCTCCTGGAGACAGGCGCGCAGATAGCGCGCCGCCTCCTCGTCACCGCTGCCGCTGATCCGCACCGGCTCGCCGACCCGGGCGGCGTGCGAGGGGGCCGCGCTGATCTCCATGCCCCCCTTGGCCGCAGCAGCAGCCGTACCCGGCACCAGCGTCAGCACCAGCCCCAGCGACGCCATCGCGAGCCGCGCAACGATATGACCCGGCATCCGCTCTTCCTTCCGCTCCGTCTGCCCAAGGACGGCCGTCAGCCGCTGCGCGGCCGCCTGGAGTCCACCCGTACCGCCTGCAGCACGCCCATCGCGCCGCAGACGGCGAACATCGAGGACCCGCCATAGGAGACAAACGGCAGCGGGATCCCGGCCACCGGCATGATGCCCAGCGTCATCCCGATGTTCTCGAAGGACTGGAACGCCAGCCAGCACACCACCCCGATGGCCAGCAGCATGCCGAAGGTGTCACTGGCCCTGCGGGCGATGGACAGCCCCCGCCAGAGCACCACCCCGACCAGCGCGATCACCAACCCCGCGCCCAGAAAGCCCAGTTCCTCCCCGGCGACGGTGAAGACGAAGTCGGTCTGCTGCTCGGGGACGAAGCCGCCGTTGGTCTGGTAGCCGTGGAACAGCCCCTGCCCCAGCAGCCCGCCGGAGCCGATGGCGATCCGGGCCTGGTGGGTGTTGTAGCCGACGCCCGCCGGGTCCAGCTGGGGATCGGCGAAGGCCGCGAACCGGTTGAGCTGGTACGGGCTGAGCAGATGCAGGGTGAAGACGGCGGTGACCAACACGGTGGCCACGGTGGCCAGCAGGGCCAGCTGGCGCCCGGGAATTCCGGCGGTGAACAGCAGCCCGACGGTGATGGCGGCCAGCACCAGGCTGGTGCCCAGCTCATGACTGGCCATGATCACCACGGCCGGCACCCCGAACAGGCCCAGGGCGATGAGTATTTGACGCGTGCTGGGCGCGGTGGAGTCCCGGGCGTCCCGGGCCTCGGCCAGCAGCGCCGAGACCATCACCACCAGCGCCAGCTTGACGAACTCCGAGGGCTGGAGGGAGAAACCGCCGCCCAGCACGATCCAGGAGTGCGCTCCGTTGATGGTGCTGGCCAGCGGGGTGAGCACGGTGGCCAGGAACAGTATCGAAGCCCCGTAGAAGAAGGGGGCGTAGCCGCGCAGCCTGCGGTAGTCCACGATGCTGAGGGAGCCGCAGATGGCCAGCCCGATCAGCAGGTTGAGCATATGGCGCTTGAGGTAGCTGTTGGGGTCGCCGCCGGTGATGTCCTGCCGGTGCATGGTGGCCGACCAGGTCAGCAGCCCCCCGATGCAGCCCAGCGCCAGTACCGCGCCCAGCAGCACCCAGTCCAGCCGCCACAGCGGCGAGGAGCGGCCCAGCGCCCGCAGTGCGGGGCGGCCGATCGGTGATCGCACAAGCGAGGTTCCCAAGGTCGGACCCTTCCGCGGTGAATGTGCACGTGCTGAACTCCTTGAACAGGGATGCAGCGTACAGTTCATCGCTTGCGCAATACCTAAAACGCTTATCGTGCGGCGTGGTTCGGGGCCTCTGCGCCCTGTCCTCATACGGTCACCACCGGTGACCGCCCAGGGGGTACCGGTCCACCGGCGGTTACGATGTCTTGCATGGGATCAGCAGCCGACGCATGGGATTCAGCAGGTGCCGAACGAGCGGTGGCGATCCTGAAGGCGGTGGCCGACCCGACCCGTTACCGGCTGCTGTGGGCGCTGAGCGGGCGGGAGCTGCCGGTGGGCAGCCTGGCGGAGATGATGGGCGCCCATGTCGCCGCGGTCTCCCAGCATCTGGCCAAGCTCCGCACGGCCGGGCTGGTCGCCTCCCGCCGGGAGGGCACCCGGATCTACTACCGGGTGACCGGCCCGCATGTACGCAGCCTGCTGGCGGAGGCGGCGCTGGTGGCCGCCGCATCGGCCGCGCCGGAGGAGGCCGCCGAGGAGCGTCCCGGGCAGCGGCCCGCCGCCCTCGCCCAGGAGCGGGCGGTGCCCGCCCGCACGGTGAGGGCCGGGCTGCGGCGGCCGGTCACGGATCACTGAACCCGGGTTCCGGTCATGGATCGCTGAACCCGCGTTCCTGTCACGGATCACCGGGCCCGCGTTCCTCCAGCCGGTAGACGCGCCGGTCCGCGTCATAGGCGAACAGCTCCGCATAGCGGCCCCAGTCGGTGGCCGTCTCCAGCTGCCGTGCCGCCTGCTCGCCGGTGCACTGGCGGGCCAGCTGGCCGGCGAGATGGCCGGCGCGCACCGTGCCGCCGGGGTGCTGCCGCAGGCTGTCCAGGATCAGCCGCATCTGCGGCACTTCCCGTACCGCCTCGGCGAAGATCCGCTTGGAGCCCTGGACATCGGCCCCGGCGAAGGCGGTGCCCAGCTCGGTGAGCACCAGCTCCGTCTCCACCGTCTCGGCCAGGCCCAGCAGCTCCAGGCCGTCCACCAGCGGCAGCAGACCGTCCAGGTCCAGACCCAGCTCCTCGGCGAGGACGGCCGGCTCGCACCCGCCGCCCCGCCGGGCCAGCAGCTCGGCCAGCCCCGCCAGCGCGTCCACCCCGGCCTCCGGCAGCGGCGCCTCCGCCGGGCCCGTGCGGCCGGTCCCGGTGGCGCCGGTACGGCCGGTCATGGTGCGGTAGACCCGGTCGATGAGCTCGGCGTAGCCGGGCGACTGCCGGTCGCGGGGCCGCTCCAGGGGGACCTCGAAGGTGGTGTGGATGGCGCCCGGGCGGGGGCCGAGGACCACGATGCGGTCGGCCATCAGCACCGCCTCCTCGATGTTGTGGGTCACCAGCACCACGGCCCGGGTGGGGAACAGCCCGGACTCCCACAGCTCCAGCAGCTCACCGCGCAGATTCTCGGCGGTGAGCACATCCAGCGCGGAGAAGGGCTCGTCCATCAGCAGCACATCGGGCTCCACCACCAACGCCCGGGCGAAACCGACGCGTTGCCGCATTCCGCCGGAAAGCTCCTTGGGATAGGCGGACTCGAAGCCGTCCAGACCGATCAGTTCAATGGCCTGCCGGGCGGCCTCGGTGCGCCGTCGGGCGGATATCCCCTGGGCCTCCAGGCCGAGTTCGACATTCTGCCGGACGGTCAGCCAGGGCAGCAGGGCGAAGGTCTGGAAGACCATGGCCGTACCCGGGTTGGCGCCGGTCAGCGGCCGGCCCCGGTAGCTGACCGTGCCCGAGCTGGGCGGTATCAGCCCGGCCAGACAGCGCAGCAGGGTGGACTTTCCGGAGCCGGAACGGCCCAGTACGGCCACGATCTCCCCGGCCCGTACCCGCAGTTCGACCCCGGCGAGCACCGGCAGCTCGCCCTCGGACCCCGCATAGGACTTGGTCAGCCCATGCGCGGCCAGCAGCACCTCCCCGTCCCCGGACGGCGGTTCCGGCGGCGGGGGCGGGGTGCCGCGCCCGCGCAGCAGGCCCAGCAGGCGGCGGGCGGCGTTCACAGCGCGTACCGCCGTTCGGCCAGCCGGTAAAGCCTGCGCCACAGCAGGCGGTTGAGGGCCACCACATACAGGCTCATCACGGCCACCCCGGCGATCAGCCGGGCCAGGTCGCCCCGTTCGGTGGCCTCGGCGATATAGGCGCCCAGACCGCCGGCGGTCAGGGTGGTGCCGCCGAAGGAGACCACCTCGGCGACGATGGAGGCATTCCAGGCCCCGCCGGAGGCGGTGATCCCGCCGGTCACATAGGCGGGGAGGATGCCGGGGACGATCAGCCGCCGCCAGCGCAGCAGCCCGCGCACCCCCAGGTCGTCCATGGCCTGGCGCAGATCGGTGGGAATGGCCATGGCTCCGGCGATGGTGTTGAACAGGATGTACCACTGGGCGCCCAGCGCCATCAGCAGAATGCCGCCGACGCCCAGCGGCAGACCGGTGCGCAGAAACAGCCAGACGGCCAGCGGGAAGAGGAAGTTGGCCGGAAAGCTCGCCGCCAGCTGGACCAGCGGCTGGGCGATGCGGGTCAGCCGGGGCGAGAAGCCGATCCGTACCCCCACCGGCACCCAGACCACCGTGGAGACGGCCACCACCAGCAGCACCCGCCCCAGGGTCACCAGCCCCAGCAGCAGCGGTTCGGTGAAGACCCCCGGGCCGCCCTGCCGGCCGGCGAAACGCCCCAGCCCGGTCAGTGCCCACAGCAGCAGCCCGCCGGTGACCAGGGTGAACAGCAGATCGCCGGCCCGGCGGCGGCCGTGGTCCACCGCCAGCGGCCGGTCGTCCCGGCCGAAGACCCGCCCGGCCCGGGACAGTGCCCGGCCCAGCGGGCCCAGCGCCCGGCCGGGCAGCCGGGACAGGCCGGTACGGCGCAGCAGTTCCAGCACCCAGCTGCGGTGCACCTGGCTGGCCTCGGCCTGCTCGTACTTGAACTTCTCCGCCCAGGCGGTCAGCGGCCGCCAGAACAGGAAGTTCACCCCGGTCACCAGGACCGCCATGGTGAGGATCGCCCAGCCGATCCGGCCCAGATCGCCATGGGCGACCGCCGCCCCCGCATAGGAGCCGACCCCGGGCAGCGCGCGCTCGGTGCCGCCGACGCTGATGGCCTCCGAGGCGACCAGGAAGAACCAGCCGCCGCCGAAGCTCATCATCCCGTTCCACACCAGGCCGATGGCGCCATGCGGCAGCTCCACCCGCCAGAAGCGCATCCAGCGGGAGAAGCCGAACGACCGGGACAGCTCGTCCAGTTCGGGCGGCAGCGCCAGCAGCGACTGGTAGAAGCCAAAGGTCATGTTCCAGGCCTGCGAGGTGAAGATGGCGAAGACCGAGGCGCACTCCAGGCCCAGCGCCGAGCCGGGGAACAGCGCGGTGCAGCAGGTCACCGCGACGGTCAGAAAGCCCAGCACCGGCACCGACTGCAGAATGTCCAGCGCCGGGATAAGAATCCGCTCCAGCCGGCGGCTGCGGGCGGCGGCCCGCGCGTAGCAGAGGCTGAAGACGGTGGACGCGGCCAGCGCGGCGAACATCCGCAGGGTGCTGCGCAGCGCGTCATAGGGCAGCTGCCAGGGGCTGGTGTCGGTGTGCACCGAGGGGCCGGCGGTGAACCGGACGGTGGTTCCCTGGCCCAGATGGAGCGCCGGCTGAAGCAGCACCAGCAGCGCGGCGGCGGCCGCCACTTCGGCCCACAGCCGGGCACCGTGGGCCACCGGTTGGGGGCGTGCCGGGGAGAACGACATCACAGGACGGCTCCGCCTCCGCTCCGTGATGCGGTTCACTCATCGGTATTCGGCCGGGCAGCGCCCTGGGCGGCGTGCCGCCGAGCAGTCTGCCTGCCGGTGGCACTTATCCGCAAATAACCGTCCGGGGCGGCCGCCGCCGCCCCGGAGCGGGGCCGGGTCAGCCGATGGCCAGGTCGTCGGCGAAGACATCCCCCTGGCCGTACCAGCCATGGACGGAGACGGTCACCTTGCCGGTGGCGTCGGCGGTGAAGGGCACCGAGAGCCGGCTCCAGCCGTCGGACGTGGTCCATCCGCTGGCCTGCGCACCGCCGCCGACCGCCAGGAAGGCGTAGTTGCCGCGCACCCAGCCGGTGAGGGTATGGCTGCCGGGGGAGACGGTCAGGGTCTGCCGGCACTCACCGGTGGACTGCCCGGCGGGGGAGACCCGCAGCGCGTAATTCCCGGAGTGCGCCGGGGACTTGACCACCGCGCTGTTCCCGTCGCAGGTCCAGGGGCTGAGCGTGCCGCTCTCGAAGCCGCCGTTGGCCAGGCCGCCGCCGGGTGTGGAACCGCCCACGGTCAGGGTGTAGACGGCGCTGTGGCCGCCCGAGGCGGCGGTGCCCCTGATGGTGATCGGGTAGCTGCCGGGCGGGGTGTCGGAGGCGGTGCCGATGGTCAGTCCGGCCTGTTCACCGGCGGTCACCGAGGCCGGGTCCAGGGTGGCCGTAACGCCCTTGGGCGCCCCCTCGGCGGACAGCCGGACGGTCTGTGCCGTGCCGCCGAGCGCGGTGGTGCGCACGGTGGCGCTCACCGAGCCGCCCGGGGCGGTGGCGGCGCCGGCCGGGGAGAGGTCCAGGGTGAAGTCGGGCTTCGCCGGGCCGCCGCCGCTGGTGAAGGGCGCGAAGGCATGGCTGAAGTACCAGGTGTCCTGGGCGATTCCGGAGCAGCTGTCGGAGCCCTTGGTGCCCGGACAGCCGCCGTTGTCCCGTTGCAGGGCCCAGAAGGAGAGGGTGTTGATGCCCTTGGCCACTGCCCAGTCGTAGACCTTGGCCGCGTCCTGGGTGGTGAAGGTCTCGGCCGGACCGTAGTCGTCGATGCCCGGCATCTCGGTGACCCCGGTCATCGCCCACAGTTCGTCCGGGCTCTTGTCCGGGTAGAGCTGGGCCAGTTGGCCGTGCAGTCCCTCGGCGGCGCTCATGGTGTCGGCGGCCATGTCGTGCTGGGCGCCGTCGTAGTAGTCGAAGGCCATGATGTTGACCACGTCGATCCGGGCGCCATTGGCCACCGCGCTGCGCAGCACGGCCAGTCCGCTGTCGGCCAGGCCATGGGTGGTGGAGGGCAGGGTGTAGGAGAACTGCACGGTACGGCCATTGCTCGCCGCCCAGTCCTGCACCTTTTTGATCGCCTGGTTTCGGCGGTCGATGCCGGCGGTGTTGGTCAGCGAGTTGTCCTCGGTGTCCAGATCGAGGCGGGTGACGTCATAGGTGGTGATGACGTTCTCATAGGCCGCGGCGATCTTGTCAACATCGGTGCAGCTGTCGGCCAGTTCGGTGCCGCCGTTGTCGGCCGCGTAACCCCCGAAGGAGGGGATCACATCGCCGCCGTTGGAGCGGATGGCGGCGATATCGGAGCCGAAGACCGACTGGGCCACCGGCTTGCCGGTGTCACCGTTCCAGTACGGGGTGCAGGAGCCGCGGGCCTCGGTCTGCAGAAAGGCCATGGTCAGGTTTTTCGCCCCGGACTGCGCGGCCAGATCGGCCGGGCTGCCGGAGCCATAGGTCTCGAAGTAGGGCGCGAAGAGGTGCGGGGGCAGCGGGGTGGCGGCGGTCGCGGTGCTGCCGCCGCCGAGGGCGAGCCCCGCGCCCGCGGCCAGGGTGGCCAGCGCGGTCACTGCAGTACGGACGGATATGCGGCGTTTTGAGCGACGTCTCACAAGTGCTCCCAGTGGCTTGAGGGGAGTGCGCGGTCAACATGGTTGGACTGGACCAATTGCGCGTCAAGAGGCCGGACATGACGATCGGACGCGCCAACCCCAGCGCCCGGCCGGGGAATTGCCCTCCGGAAATGCCCGACCGGGCAATCGACAAGGAAATCAGCCGACTTGGCGCGGGCATATAAAAGTCCCCTGCCGCGCACTGGAGGTGCGCGGCAGGGGACTTCCGGCGGTGCGGTGGCCTAGCCGAAGAGCGGGCCCTCGTTGCCCGAGCCGTTCCCGGAGACGATCGGAATGTCGTCGATGAGGTGGGACAGCGGGTTGTCGCCGTTGTCGATGGTCGAGTTGTCCGTGCACTGCTGCTGCTGCTCGGAGCTGAGGATCGGAATGTCCTGCAGGCCGATGTTGACCAGACCGACGACCGACTGGACACCGACCTTGCCGATGCCGAGGCACAGCTTGTTGAGCGTGCCCTGGATCAGGCTCATCTGCGGGCTCTCAACGCCGTCGGTACGGGTGTTGCCGTAGCCGGTGCTGGCGCCGTTGGCGTTGACCACATCCTCGTCGTGGTCGTACGCCATCGCCGGAGTGGCGAGGGCGCCGACCACGGAAGCCGCCATCACCGATGTGGCGAGTACCTTCTTGCGCACTTCTATGCCTTTCGATCGAAGAGGTTTCCCGTCGGGAAGCGAACTGAGTAACTCCGGCTTATTCAGTTGGTTCCGACATTTCACTCATTCGAGCCATTAGGCGGAATGCAGCGGCCAACCACCGCTTTGGCAGAGCCAATCGGAAGGCATGACCGCATGTGAGTGAAGACGCGGGAGGAGTGCCGGTCCTGCTGATAGCGTGCGCAATTACGGCGGGTTTCTCAGCCGTCGGCCCGCTCGGACGGCGCCCCCACATGACGCGTCCGGGCGGGCGTTGTCTTGCCTGAGGAGTCTCAATGACGGAGACCGCATGACCGTGGAGTACATCCGCTACCGCATCGCCGACCCCGACCGGCGCCGCGCCTTCGAGAAGGCCTATGCCGCCGCCGTCGGACACCTCTACGCGGCACCGCAGTGCCTGGGCTATGAGCTGGCCCATGGCGTGGAGGAACCCGAGCGCTATGTCCTGCGCATCGAGTGGACCTCGGTGGAGGACCATGAGCAGGGCTTCCGCCGGGGTCCGCACTTCCCGCCGTTCCTGGCCGGGATCGAGCCCTACCTCCCCGACATCGAGGAGATAAGGCACTACGAGCGCACGCTCGTGGTGGACAAGAGCCGCTCCTGAAGGACCGAGGGGTGGTCCCCGGCGCCGGGTCGTATACCCTCGGGGGTGTGAATCTGCTGGTAAAGCGACGCCATGTGGACTACCTGCGCGTCACGAGCATGTCCTGTCGCCGTTACGGCTGACCTCCGTTCCGTCCGCCCGTCGAGTTCTCCGGGCCGGAGCGGTCTTCCTCGCGCTCTTCCTCAGCACCCCTGATCACCTGTTTCCCGGCCCCGCCGCGCCCGCGTACCCGCGGTGCGCCGCGGGCCGTCCGGCTACCGCCGGGCTGGGCCGGGTCCCTCACGCCATGGACATCTCATGAGCAACAAGCTTCCTGTCATCGACCTCTCGGCCGCCTCCGGCGGCCCCGACGATCGCGCCCGCTTCCACCAGGCGCTGCACAGCGCCGCCCGCGATGTGGGCTTCTTCCACCTCACCGGCCACGGCGTGGGCGAGGAGGAGACCGCCGCCCTGATGCGGGCCATGCGGGCCTTCTTCGCCCTGCCGGAGGCCGACCGGCTCGCCATCGCCAACATCAACTCGCCGCATTTCCGCGGTTATACGCGTATCGGCGACGAGCGCACCGGCGGCAGCCGGGACTGGCGTGACCAGCTGGACATAGGCGCCGAGCGCGCACCGCACGTCCCCGGCCCGGGCGAGCCCGGCTACTGGTGGCTGGAGGGCCCCAACCAGTGGCCCGCCGCCCTGCCCGAGCTGCGTACCGCCGCCCTGCACTGGATCGAGCGGCTCAGCACGGTGGCCCGGCGGCTGCTGCATGAACTGCTCACCGCCATCGGCGCCCCGGCCGGCTTCTACGACGACGCCTTCGCCGACCGTCCCCATCTGCATCTGAAGCTGGTCCGCTACCCCGGCAGCGCACCGGACGGGGCGGGCCAGGGCGTGGGCGCCCACAAGGACTACGGCTTTCTGACCCTGCTGCTGCAGGACCAGGTGGGCGGCCTCCAGGTGGAGGGCCCGGACGGCTCCTTCCTGGACGTACCGCCGCTGCCCGGCGCCTTTGTGGTCAATCTGGGGGAGCTGCTGGAGGTGGCGACCAATGGCTACCTCAAGGCCACCAATCACCGGGTGGTCAGCCCGCCCGGCAACCGGGAGCGGTTCTCCGTGCCGTTCTTCTACAACCCGCGGCTGGACGCCCGGATCGAGCCGGTGCCCTTCCCGCACGCCCACCTCGCCCCGGGCGTCACCCAGGACCGCAGCAACCCGCTGTTCGCCGAGTACGGCCGCAATGAGATCAAGGGCTGGCTGCGCGCCCACCCCGAGGTCGCCCGGCGGTACCACGCGGACCTGCTGGCCGAAGGTGTGTCCCAGGCTCCCCGGCCCTCCTAACGGGGCCCGGCGGTACGGAGGTTGAGCGCTGCGAAGAGGGCGGCGCTCAGCACCGCCAGGACCGCGCCCGCCGCCAGCAGGGCGGGCGTGGCGAAGGTGCCGGAGAGCAGGGTGATGGCATAGGGCGCGAACATGCCGAGATAGGCGGTGGTCCAGAACAGCGAGGTGAGCCGGGCCAGCCGGGCGGGCGGGGCCAGGGCGGTGACCTCGGTCAGGCCAAAGGCCAGCACCAGGCCGTAGCCGAGGCCCAGCAGGGCGGCGGCGGTCAGGATCAGCACCGGCCGGCCCAGGGACGCCGCCGGGACGGCCACCGCCAGGCCCAGGGCACAGACGGCCAGTCCGGACAGCGCGGTGGCCGGGCGGTGCCGGATGACCAGGCGGCGGGCCAGTGGCTGGACGAGCAGCCCGGCGCCCGGAACCACCGCGGTGGCCAGGCCCGCGAAGACGGTACGCCAGCCGTTCAGGCCGTGCGCCAGGCCGGGCAGCGTGGCAAAGCCGATGGTGGGCGCGGCGAACACCCAGGGTGCCACCGGCAGCAGCGCGCGCCGGAAACGGCGCCGGTCCACCGGGCCGGAGGGGCCCGTGGCCGGCCGGCCCGGACGGCGGGTCTCCGGGGCGCCGAAGGCGGCCAGCCAGGCCGCGGCCGCCAGCACCAGGTGCGGTAGATAGGCGGTGACCATGGGATACGGGGCCCACTGGGCGATCAGCGCGGAGGCCAGGCCGCCGGAGGCGAAGCCCGCGGAGACAAAGAGCCCCGCCCGGCGGGCCGACGCTCCGGGAGCCGCCTCGGCGGCATAGGGCGGGGCGGACAGCTCCTTGACCCAGGCGCTGCCCGCGGCCAGCAGGGCCCCCGCCCCCACCCCGGTCAGAAACCGGCCCGGCAGCAGACACCAGGTGGCGGCCGGACCGGCCATCAGCACCCCGGTGGACAGCAGGTTGACGGCCAGCGCGGCCAGCGCCACCGGGCGGCGGCCGCGCCGGTCGGCGAGCGGCCCGCCCAGCAGCAGCCCGGGTATCAGCCCGACCACATAGACGGCGAACAGGCCGGTGACCGCCGCCTCGGTCAGCCCCAGCCGGCTCCGGTAGGCGCCCAGCAGGGAGGAGAACTGGTTGGCGCTCCAGCCGGAGGCCGTCATCATCCAGGCCGCGCGCAGCCCGTCGCGTCGTCGGGAAGGAGCGGCAACGGTGGCGTGGTGTCGCAGGAGCGTGCTCATGGCGGCAGTTGTAGGGCCGGCTGCCGGGGCCGCGCCGCCCGCGTTCACAAGTTGTGAACGCCCCTGGGAGGCGGCCCGCCCGCGCGCCTAGGCTGCGGGCATGGATCTGCGCCTGCTGTCGTCCTTCCTGGCGGTGGTCGAGGAGGGCCACTTCGGCCGGGCCGCCGCACGGCTGTTCCTGTCCCCGCCCGCCGTCACCCAGCACATCCGCCGCCTGGAGAGCGAACTGGGCACCCGGCTGCTGTACCGGAGCCCGGTCTCCCCGACGCCGGCCGGGGAACGGCTGGCGGGTCATGCCCGTACCCTGCTGGCCGCGGCCAACGCGGCGCTGGACGATCTGGCCGGGGTGGCGGAGGCCGGGCCCGCCCCGGTGCGGCCGCTGCGGGTGGGCATCATGGGCCATGGCTCGGCGGAGCTGACCCCGGCCGCCATCAACGCCTACCGCCGGGCCCGCCCCGAAGTCCCGGTGCAAATACGGCAATTGGACTACACCGAGCATGTCAGCGCGCTGACCGGGGACCGGGTGGACGTCGCCTTTGTCCGGCCCGCCCCGGAGGACGAGCGCATCACCGCCGATGTGCTGACCACCGAGCAGCGCATTGTGGTGGTGCCGCAGAGCTCCCCGCTCGCCGACGCCCGGGAGGAGGGTGCCCGGCTGGCCGATGTCGCCGCACTGCCCTTTTTCCGGGTGCCGCCGCACACCCCGCGGGTCTTCACTGATTACCTCTACTTCGGCCTGGACTCCGGCCGCCGCGGGCCCTGCGCGCTGACCCCGCAGGATGTGCTCACCGGGGTGGTGACCGGACGGGCGGCGGGTTCCGGGCTGAAGTCCTTCGCCCGCTACTACGCCTGGCCCGGCGCGCTGTTCGTACCGGTGCTGGACGCCCCCTGGGAGAGCAGCTATCTAGCGGTGCGCACGGCCGACCGCGACCCCGAGGTGAGGATCTTCCGGGCCCTGGCCCTGGCGCTGGCCAGGGAGCTGGGACCGCGGATCGCCGAGGGCCCGCTGGATCATGCGATCCGGTAGTCCGCGTCCCGGGCGTCGGTGATCAGCATATGGCCCGGGGCATGGGTGATGGCGAAGGGCGGGGCGGAGGCCATCAGGGCGGCCTGCGGGGTGACGCCACAGGCCCAGAAGACCGGTACATCGCCGGGCAGCATACGCACCGGATCGCCGAAGTCCGGTGTGTCCAGGTCCTCGATGCCCAGCTCGCCGGGGTCCCCGGTGTGCACCGGAGCGCCGTGCACCCCGGGCATCAGCGCGGTCAACCGATGGGCGGTATCGACCAGTTGAGACGGTATCGGACGCATGGAGACCACCAGCGGGCCATGCAGCCGCCCGGCGGGACGGCAGGGCCGGCTGGTGCGGAACATCGGGACATTGCAGGCCTGTTCGAGATGGCGCAGCGGGACTCCGGCCGCGCCCAGGGCGGCCTCGAAGGTGAAGCTGCACCCGATGAGAAAGGCCACCAGATCATCCCGCCACAGGCCGGTGACCTCGGTGGGCTCCTCGGTCAGCCGCCCGTCCCGGTAGACGCGGTAGCGGGGCAGGTCGGTGCGCAGATCGGCGCCGGGCGCCAGCACGGTGGACGTTCCGCCGGGCTCGGTGACGTCCAGTACCGGGCAGGGCTTGGGGTTGCGCTGGGCGAACAGCAGGACGTCATAGGCCCAGTCGGCCGGCACGGCGACCAGATTGGCCTGGGTGTGGCCGTCGGCCCAGCCGGCGGTGGGTACGGCCCGGCCGGCCCGGAAGACGGAGCGGGCCTCGGCCGGGGTCAGGGAAGCGGGCGGGGCGGTGGTTCCCATGGGCACCTCACCAGGGCGGGAAGCCGGGCGGTACCGGCCTCAACTGCCCAGAGATTAGGGATCGTTGAACAATCCGGCAAGGGGGCGAACACGACGGCGGCCGGACCCCGGGTGGGGTCCGGCCGCCGTCCCTTGACGCGCCCGCCTCAGCTGCGGATCAGCTGGGTCGCCTGGTCGTCGATGCCCACGCTCGGCGCCGGGTCCGGCCTGCGGGCGAAGTCGCTGATCTTCAGCAGCAGTCCGATCAGGATCCAGTTTCCGACCTGCGAGGAACCGCCCTTGGAGAGGAAGGGCAGCGCCTTGCCGGTGAGCGGGATCAGCCCGGTCACGCCGCCGGCCACCACAAACACCTGGAGCGCCAGGGCGCCCGCCAGACCGGTGGCCAGCAGCTTGCCGAAGGCGTCCCGGGCGTCCAGGGCGCTGCGCAGGCCCCGCTCGACCAGCAGGGCGTACATCAGCAGGACGGCCATCATCCCGGCCAGGCCCAGTTCCTCGCCCACGCTGGTGAGGATGAAGTCACTGTTGGCGGCGAAGCCGATCAGGTCCGGACGGCCGTTGCCCAGGCCGGTGCCCAGCACCCCGCCGCTGCCGAAGCCGAACAGGGCCTTGGCCAGCTGGTCGGAGCCCGCCTGGCCGCTGGGGTGGTCGAAGACCGCGAAGGGGTGCATCCAGGCCGCCACCCGGCCGTGCACATGGGGCTCGAAGGAGGCCACCACCACGGCGCCGATGGCGAACATCAGCAGACCGGAGATCACCCAGCTGCCGCGCTCGGTGGCCACATAGAGGACGATCACAAACAGGCCGAAGAAGATCAGCGCGGTGCCCAGGTCCCGTTCGAAGATCAGGACAAAGAGGCTGATCACCCAGACCACGGCGATCGGGCCGAACTGCCGGCCCCGGGGGAGGTAGAAGCCCAGCACCCGCCGGCTGGCCAGCGCCAGGGCGTCCTTGTGCACGGTGAGATATCCGGCGAAGAACACCGCCATGGCGATACGGACGAACTCGCCGGGCTGGAAGGAGGCGAAGCCCAGCTGGATCCACCGCTTGGCGCCCAGGGTGTCCGCGCCGGAGAAGGCCGGGGCCACCAGCAGCGCCAGCGCTCCGGCCACCGTGACATAGGTGTAACGCTGGAGGTGCCGGTAGTCCTTGAGGAAGATCACGATCGCCAGGCAGACCACCACGCCGACGCCGTCCCACAGCAGCTGGGTGGACGCCTCCATGACCGGATGCTTGGTGTGCTTGGCCAGGTCCAGGCGATGGATCAGGATCAGACCCAGCCCGCTCAGCCCGATGGCCAGCGGCAGGATCAGTGGATCGGCGTGCGGGGCGAATCTCCGCGTTACCACGCTGGAGATCGCGGCCATCGCCACCAGGCCGATCGCATACTCGATCAGGTCACCCGGCAGCTCGCCCTTGGCGGCCAGATCCACGGAGGCATAGCCGAACAGCGTGAGCAGCACCGAGAAGCCCAGCATCAGCAGCTCGGCACTGCGTCCCCTCCCCACGTCCGTCCGTGCCATCCGGGCCGCAGCCCTTCCTCCCACGCCCATGTGTCCCTCGGTTTTCGTATGAGCCGTCTTCCGGCGAACCTTGCGCTCATGTGCCGCCGCGTACGGCCGGCACACAACTGAAGGAGGCCGGGACCCCGCGAAAGGTTGCACGCCCGCGCAACTGTAGAGGCAGCGGAGCCGGGCGCTGTCCCCGGGTGGGTCCGGGCGCCCGCGTTCGGTGCTGATGACGGTAACCTTTCGCGGTCGGGCACCGGGCACCGAGGGGCCTGTCCCGGCCATTTATGACGGAACGTCCTGTGTGACGGAGCGTGCCGGAGGCTTGTGCCACCGGTGATTGCCTGCCGGCCGCGGGCGTTGGACCTCCAGGAAGAGCCGGTGTCCCATGCCGGTGGCCGAAGTCCCTTGAGCCGCCGGGCGGTTGACGGGGCGGGCTGCTGGGGCGCGGGGGTGTCGATTTCCCGGTGGTCGTTCAGAGCCGTTCGGGTGCGCTTCTTGTGTAGTGCGGTGTCAGATGGGGATACTCATCCGCGATTTGGCATGGACGCGACGTGCGCTTGGGGTCGTGGCCGTCCAAGTCGTCCTCCGGGCCCATCGCCCTCTTCGGCGGCGGTGGGCACACCCCCCTCACAGGAGGCCCTGAGTGAAGGCAGCACGGACATCCAGACGGCGCTCGGCCATCGCCGGCGTCGGTGCCGTGGTTCTCGCGGCGACCACTCTCGGCGTACAGAGCGCAGGCGCCCACCCCGAGCCCTCCCCGGCCGCCCTGACATCGGCTCAGGCGGGGCAGCTGGCCCAGAAGCTCCAGCACCGGCTGGGCGCGGGCACCGCGGGCTCGTACTACGACGCCAAGACCAAAAAGCTCGTCGTCAATGTCCTCGACCCGGCCAGCGCCGCCAAGGCACGGGCCGCCGGGGCCGAACCCAGGACCGTCCGCCACTCGACGGCCCAACTCACCTCGGCCAGGCGGACCCTGGCCGCCAAGGCCACCATCCCCGGCACCGCCTGGTCCGTCGATCCGCGCAGCAACAAGGTGGTGGTCACCGCCGACCGCACGGTCAAGGGCGCCAAGCTGACCCGGCTGAACAAGGTCCTCGCCTCGCTCGGCGACCAGGTCACCCTCAAGCGGACCTCGGGTGAGCTGCGCCCCTATATCGCTGGCGGGGACGCCATCTGGGCACCCAGCGCGCGCTGTTCACTGGGTTTCAATGTGACCACCAACGACGGACAGGCCGCCTTCCTGACCGCCGGTCACTGCGGCAATATCTCCGACACCTGGTCCGACAGCCAGGGCGGCGGGGAGATCGGTCACACCACGACCTCCACCTTCCCCGGCCATGACTACGCACTGGTCACCTACACCTCGGGCATCGACCACCCCAGCGCGGTGGACCTCTATGACGGCACCCAGCAGAACATCAGCCGGGCCGCCGACGCCACCGTGGGCGAGCAGGTGCAGCGCAGCGGCAGCACCACTCAGGTCCAGAGCGGACAGGTCACCGGCCTGAACGCCACCGTCAACTACCAAGAGGGAACGGTCAATGGCCTGATCGACACCTCCGTCTGCGCCGAGCCCGGTGACAGCGGCGGTGCCCTCTTCGACAACGACGCGGCCCTGGGGCTGACTTCGGGCGGCAGCGGCGACTGCAGCTCGGGCGGCGAAACCTTCTTCCAGCCCGTACCCGACGCGCTGTCGGCCGTGGGAGCCCATCTCCCCTGACCGGCACCTTGAGCGCGGCCCCCGGACGTAACCCTTCCGATGTCCGGGGGCCGCACTCTCGGCGGTGTCGGACCGCCGTGTCGGGCCGTCGCCTCGGATCGTGGCGTCAGATTGTGGCGTCAGATCGTGGCGTCAGATGGTGGCGGCGTCGATGACAAAGCGGTAGCGCACGTCGCTGGCCAGCACGCGCTCATAGGCCTCATTGACATAATCCGCCGGTATCAGCTCGATCTCGGCGGTGATGCCATGCCGGGCGCAGAAGTCCAGCATCTCCTGGGTCTCCGGAATGCCGCCCATCGCCGATCCGGCCAGCGACCGGCGCCCGCGCAGCAGGGCGAAGGCGGACAGCGCGTAGGGCGTCTCCGGCAGGCCCAGCTGGACCAGGGTGCCATCCGTCCTCAGCAGGCCCAGATAGGCGTCCAGATCCAGGTCGGCGGAGACGGTGTTGAGAATCAGATCGAAGCGGCCGGCCAGCTCCCGGAAGGTCGCCGGGTCGGCGGTGGCGTGGTAGTGGTCGGCGCCCAGCCGCAGGCCGTCCGCCCGCTTGCGCAGCGACTGGCTGAGCACGGTGACCTCGGCACCCATGGCATGGGCGATCTTCACTCCGAGGTGGCCCAGCCCGCCCAGGCCCACCACGGCCACCTTCTGGCCGGGACCGGCCTTCCAGTGCGCCAGCGGGGAGTAGAGCGTGATGCCGGCGCACAGCAGCGGGGCGGCGGCGTCCAGCGGGAGGGCGTCGGGGATGCTCAGCACATAGTTCTCATCGACCACGATGCGCCGGGAGTAGCCGCCCTGGGTGGGCTGCCCGTCCCGGCCGGTCGCGGCGTAGGTGCCGACCATGCCCAGCTCGCCGGTGCAGTACTGCTCCAGGCCCGCCCGGCAGTTCTCGCACTCCCGGCAGGAGTCCACCAGGCACCCCACGCCGACCCGGTCGCCCACCGCATGGCGGGTGACCCCAGGGCCCACCTCGGCCACCACGCCCGCTATCTCATGGCCCGGGACGATGGGGTACCGCTTCTCGCCCCAGTGGCCGCGCACCATATGGATGTCCGAGTGGCAGATGCCGGCGTAGTGGATGTCGATCACGACGTCATGGGCGCCCGGTGCACGGCGGGCAATGGTGGTCTTCTCCAGGGGAGCCCCCGGCGCGGGGGCCGCGTAGGCGGCGACAGTGGTGTGCTTCATGACACCGATCTTCCGGCGGTTCGCCGGGCACAGCCATCACCCTGTTCAGCCTAGGTCCGCGGTGCCTGGGTCCGCGGTGCCTACTACCAGCAGTACCACCTTGCCGCGCAGGTCAGCCCGCATACTGAAGGGCATGGACCAGCGCACCGAACTGAGCGAGTTCCTCCGCTCCCGTCGCTCCCGTCTGCGGCCGGAGGATGTGGAAGTCACGCCCTATGGCGGCCGGCGCCGGGTGCCCGGGCTGCGGCGCGAGGAGCTGGCGCAGCTGGCCGGCGTCAGCGTGGCCTACTACACCCGTCTCGAACAGGGCCGCGGCCGCAATGTCTCGGCCGGTGTGCTGGACGCGATAGCCGATGCGCTGCGGCTGTCCCCGGCCGAGCGCGGCCATCTGCACCGGCTGGCCCGGCCCGCCGCCCGCCCCGAGCCCGGCGCCCCCGCCCAGCGGCTGCGCCCCGCGGTGCGCGATCTCATCGACACCATGGAGAATGTCCCGGCCTATGTGATGGGCCGGCGGCTGGAGATCCTGGGCTGGAACCGGATGGCCGCCGCGCTGCTGGGCGACTTCGGGGCGCTGCCGCCGGAGCACCGCAATATGGCCCGGCAGGTCTTCCTGGACCCCGCCATGCGGGAGCTGTTCCTGGACTGGGAGCGCAAGGCGGCGGATGTGGTGGCGCTGCTGCGGCGCCAGGCGGGCTGTTACCCCGACGATCCGGCGCTGGCCTCGCTGGTGGGCGAACTGTCCATGAAGAGCGACGAGTTCGGCACCCTATGGGCCACCCATGATGTCAGGGACAAGTGCTTCGGGGTCAAGCGGCTGCGGCATCCGGTGGTGGGCTCGCTCACCCTGGCCTGCGAGACCCTGGTGCTGCCCGCCGACCAGGACCAGCATCTGGTCACCTATCACGCCGAGCCCGGCTCCGCCTCCGCCGAATCGCTGCGGCTGCTGGCCAGTTGGAGCCTGGAGTCGGCGGACGGCGACCGGGGCGGGGCGCGGATCGGCGAGCGCTGAGCCGCCGGGGTCAGCGGCCGGGCAGCTCGGCGGCCAGCCCCGACAGCAGCCCGCGGAGGCCGAGTTCAAAGCGGTCGTCCAGGCCGCGCTCGGTGAGGGCGGTGCTCAGGGCGGTGAGATGGGGATAGGCGCCGGCCGGCAGTTCGGCGAGCGCCTGGTGCAGGGAGCGCAGCCGGGCCTCGCCGGTCTCGCCGGGGCCGAAGGCGGTCTCCTGGCCGGCAAAGCCGATCACGTAGTAGAGCAGCAGCAGATAGCCATAGCCGGCCGTCCGGTCGTCGAAGCCCGCACCGCGCAGCAGGCCGACCACCCGGTCGGCCAGCCGCAGACCGTTGGGCCCGAGGAAGGGCCGGCCGGAGAGCAGCGGTACGGCGGCGGCGTGATCCAGGATGGCGCGGCGCAGCCCTCGGGCGATCTCGGCGAACTTCCCCGCCCAGTCCTCGGCTTGACCGGCCTCGGCCGGTTCGGGCAGCGGGCACTCGCCCAGCACCGCGTCCGCGATCAGGTCGAAGAGCTCTTCCTTGTGCTGGACGTGCCAGTACAGCGAGGGGTTCTTCACCTCCAGCACGGTGGCCAGCCGGCGCATGCTGAACGTCTCGTACCCCTGCTCGGCCAGCAGCCGCAGTGCGGCGCGTACGATCTCGGCCCGGGTCAGCCGGGGTTCGGCCCGTCCCGGGTCGGCCGGGGTGCGGCGGCGGGGGCGGGGCGGCAGCGGGCCCTGTGCGGATCGGTCGGTCATGCTCCCTCAGCCCGTCCCGGTCGTGGTGTGCGGACAACCTAGCACCGCATGGGAGGGCCGGTTCAGCCCGCCCAGCGGCCGGAGGTGAAGACCAGGGTGAGCACGGTCATCAGGGGTGCGGCCAGGCAGAGATAGCCGGTCTTCAGCCAGGGGCGGCGCAGGCTCCAGACGGCCAGGGTGATCCACAGCGGCCACCACAGCAGGGTGGAGCGGGGCACCGACATATACCAGTAGGAGGTGCCCAGCGCCCAAAGGCTGAGCCCCATATAGACCGCCTCCGGCCACTGGCGGCGTGTGACCAGCAGGGCCAGCAGCAGCACCCCGATCACCATGGCCAGCAGCTCGGCCTGGAACATCACGGCGTAGCCGGTGGTCTGGCCGTGCGAGAAGGCGCCCTGCCAGGTGTTGTGCCAGGCCTCCCAGGGCGAGTGGAACTGCCGGTACCAGCCGCGCTCCTGGGCGTGCTTCCAGGCCATCCAGTCCCCGGTGCCCGACCGGAGGTACCAGCTGTAGGCGAGGGCGGGCAGGGCGGGCAGCACCAGCCAGGGCGCCGACCGCCACGCGCGCCGTTCCCGGCCCGCCACCAGGAACTGCACCGCCAGGGCCGCGGCCAGGAACAGGCCGCTGATGCGGACGCCGGTGGCCAGCGCGGCCAGGGAGCCGGCCAGGGCCCAGTTGCCCTTTTTGGCGGCCAGCCAGGAGGGCAGCGCAAAGGCCAGGAAGAGCGCCTCGGTGTATCCGGCGGCCAGGAACACCGCGCAGGGGGAGACCAGCAGGAAGAGCACCGTGCGCGGCCCGGCCGCCTGCTCCGGGCTGTGCAGCCGGGCGATCCTGGCCAGCGCCAGCACCGCCACCGCCCCGGCGAAGAAGGAGATCAGCAGGCCGGACAGGGTCCAGCTGGGCACCACCGTGTGCACGGCGCGCAGCGCCATGGGATAGCCCGGGAAGAACGCCTCGCGGTTGTCCGGCCGGGCCGAACCGGCGGCGCCGGTGCCGGAGAAGTAGCCGTACTCGGCTATCCGCCGGAAGAAGCCCACGTCCCAGCGGTCCCACAGGGAGAGGAAGGAAGGGGCCCGCTTGGCGCCGGGGTCGGCGGGGAACAGCCAGGCGGCGCAGTAGGCGGTCAGCCAGACGCCCGCCCTGGTCAGCAGGTACAGGCCGAGCACCGCCCGGTCCTCCGGTCCCGGCAGAAGCCGGCCGAGGACGGCGGGGCGGGGAGGACGGGCCGGCCCGCTCCGGTCCGATGCCGCTGCGGCCTGGGGGGCGCGGCGCGCCCGCGCCGGGGCGTGCGGTATCGGTATGCGGGCCATGCTCGGGCGCCCCCTAGGCAGGCGGATCGACGGCCTTCCGGCGATCTCGCGGCGAACTCGGACGCCACAGCACATCACAGACCCCAATCGGAACCCAACCCGCGGTAAAGAAACCCGGCCGCAACCCACTGTTCACCGCTTGCCCCTCCCGGGTTGACGCGCATAGATGGTGTCATGCTCACGACGCCCGGAATCGGCTCCGGGCCCCGAGACCTGGGAGACCTCCCTTGATCCCGACTTCCCCCCGCCCCCTGCGGCGCCGCCTGACCGCCTCGGCGGCGTCCCTGGTACTCGCCACGGCCGGCCTGGTGGCCGCCACCGGCGCCACGGCGCATGCCGCCACCCCTCTGACGGCCCTGACGGCCAAGTGCAGCCAGTCGTATCTGCCGCTGCCGGACCCTCAATGCCAGCCGGGCGCCTTCAACCCCGATGTCACCCAGGACACCATCGACGACACCATCTGTGTGCCGGGCTGGACCAAGACCGTCCGTCCGCCCGCCTCCTACACCAGCCGGCTGAAGAAGCAGCAGATCCAGGAGTACGGCTACAGCGACACCAACATGGCGGACTACGAGGAGGACCACTTCGTCCCCCTGGAACTGGGCGGTGCGCCCCGGGATCCCAAGAACCTCTGGCCGGAGCCGCACTATGGCGACCAGACGGCGGATGACAAGGACAAGGTGGAGAACAAGCTGAAGGTCGCGGTCTGTGATGGCCGGGTGACCCTGGACGCGGCCCGGCAGGCGATAGTCACCGACTGGACCAGCGCGCTGGACCGGCTCGGTCTCTGACGCTCCGGTTCTCCTGGGTGCGCTCCCGGCGGGCGCACCCGGCGGCCGGCCGGGAGCCGCCACCGAGGCCCTGGCTAGTCCCCGCCCGTGCCCCGGAGCCGCTCCAGGCCGTCCAGCAGGCGGGCCAGGCCGAACTCGAAGCGGGTGTCCATGCCCGGCCCGCTGATCTCTCCGGCCAGTTCCACCAGGTGCGGATAGCGGTCGGCGGGCAGGGCGGCCAGCCGCTGCCGTGCCTCCTCGGACGCCTGCTCCGGGGTGGCGCCGCGCTCCTCGGCGGCCGACATGGGCACCGCCTCGTGAATCACAAAGCCCTGCACCCAAGTGCTCAGCGTATAGGCCGCGTTGGCCGCGTCCGGTCCGCTGAACCCGGCGCCGCGCAGGGTGGCCAGCAGCCGCTCCATCGGCGCCAGGGCGCGCGGGCCGGGAGCGAAGCGCCCCGCGAGCACCCGTACCGCGCTGTGGTGCGCCAGTAGATGCGCCCTCAGTCGCCGGCTCGCCTCGGCGACCGTCGCCCGCCAGTCGTCCCCGGCCGCGACCGCGCCCGGCGGCTCCGGCTCCAGGCCCTCCCAGAGGGCGTCACTGGCCAGGTCGAGCAGTTCCTCCTTGTTCTGGACGTGCCAGTAGAGCGAGGCGGCCTGGACGCCGACCTCGGCGGCCACCTTGCGCATGGACAGCCCGCCGGGGCCCTCCCGCTCCAGCAGCCGCAGCGTTGCGTCGGCCAGATCCTCCCTGGTCAGGGTGGGACGTCCGGTCTTCTGCCGAGTCGCCATGGAGGTTCCTTCCGCTTGCCCGCCTGCCCTCGCTTGCGAATCTAACACCGTTAGGCGCAAACTAACGACGTTAGGGACTGCCTAACGTCGTTAGGGGAGTGGATATGGGCATGGACACCGTCACCGTCACCGCGCCGGGCCGCCATCGATGGCTGGTGCTGGCGACCCTGTGCAGCGGGCTCTTTATGGCCATGCTCGACAACCTGGTGGTCGGCACCGCGCTGCCGAGCATCGCCGCGCGGCTGCACACCGGAACTTCCGGTCTGCAGTGGGTCGTTGAGGCCTACAGCCTGGTGTATGCGGCGCTGCTGCTCACCGGTGGCGCGCTGGGCGACCGCTGGGGGCGCCGGCCGGCCTACCTCGCCGGGCTCGGCCTGTTCACCGCCGGTTCGACGGTGTGCGCATGCGCCGACGGCCTGCAAGTCCTGGTCGGCGGACGGGCGTTGCAGGGCCTGGGAGCGGCCCTGCTCACCCCCGGTTCGCTGGCCGTCCTCCGGCAGGTCTTCCCCGATGAGCGCGAGCGCGCCCGGGCGATCGGCATCTGGAGCGGCGTCTCCGGCTCCGGTCTGGCCCTCGGCCCGGCCCTGGGCGGACCCCTGGTGGACCGCTTCGGCTGGTCCAGCGTCTTCTGGATCAACGTCCCGGTGGGGATGGCCGGGCTGGCGCTGGCAGCCTGGGTGCTGCCCCGTCTGCCCAGGGCGGCCGGTGCCCGCTTCGACCTCCCCGGCCAGGTGACCGGGGCGGCGGGCCTGGGTGCGCTGGTGTACGCGCTGGTGGAGGGGCCGGTACGGGGCTGGTCGGCGCCCTGGGTGCTGGGTGCGGCGGCGGCCGCCGTGGTGGCGCTGGCCGCTTTCCTGGCCGTCGAACTGCGGGCCCCGGCCCCCATGCTGGACGTCCGGGTGCTGACCCACCGGGTCACCGGAACCGCGGCCTGGGCGGGCTTCACCGCCGGTTTCGGCTTCTTCGGGCTGGGGGTGTTCCTCGCCCTCTACCTCCAGAGCGTTCTGGGGCTCTCGCCCGCGCGGGCGGGCTGGGCCATGCTGCCCGCGACGATGGCCACGGGCGCCACGGCGGTGGTCGCGGGCGGGCTGTGCGCCCGTTACGGCCCTCGGCTGCCGCTGGCGGCGGGACTGGGGCTGATCGCCACCGCTCTGGCGCTGCTCACCCGGTATGGAGCCGACGCGCACTATGCGCAGTTCGCTTGGCTGATGCCGGTCATGGGGGCCGGGCTGGGGCTGACCTTCACCCCGATCTCGGTCGCCGTCCTGGAGGCGGTACCGGCCGCCCGGGCGGGGACGGCTTCCGCCGTGGTCAATATGTTCCGGGAAGTCGGCGGGGTGGCCGGGGTGGCGGTGATGGGCGCGGTCCTCGCCGCCCGCTCCTCCGGGACGAGTGTCAGCCGCTCCCCGGGCAGCGGCACCATACGGCCGGAGGCCGCGCACGCCTATGTCGCCGGGCTGCACGCCGCGGTGCTGGTGGGGGCCGGGTGCGTGGGGCTGATGGCAGGGGCGGTGCTGGTGCTGATGCGGGGTTCCCGTGGGGACTGAGGGTTTGGGTGCGTTCGGTGGCGTTTCGGGTGCGGGTGGTCTGTGGCTGGTCGCGCCCACGCGGCGGAGCCGCATAGGGAAGAGCCGCCCCGCGCCCCTGATGGGGCACCTGATATGCGGTCAGGTGGCGCCTCGTAAGGGGCGCGGGGAACTGCGCGACCAGCCCAAGACGGCCCGCGCATGAGAATGCCGCCGCACCCCAACGGCCCTCACTGCATTGGCGGAACGCCCCCGCAGCCAGTCGAATCGACCGGCCATGGCGGAACCCCGCCGGAGCCGGCCGCAGCCGCCCGTCGTACCCTGCACCCCAGGGGGATCCCGCTTCCCGGATCCTGCCGAAGAGCACGTGGATTTCCGGACGCAGCGGGAACCATCAGCTGAGGAAGTCCCTCTGAGAAACCACAACCTACCGAATGCGAACACGACCCGAATGCGGGGGCAGTTGATGACAGCAAGAGTCGTACGGCAGCGGACGTCGCGGGTGCGGACGACCGCCGCCAGAACCGCGGTGGCGCTCACTGCCGGACTGCTGCTCGCGGGCACGGCGGGGCCGGCGCAGGCGGCCCCGGCCGCCGGCACCGCACTGCCCAGGACCAACTGCGGCGCGCCGGCCGCCGGGGCGCGTACCGACGCCGCGCAGGCGCCGTCCACCGCACCGGTGGGCAAGGCCGCCCAGAAGCTCTCCTTCAAGGTCGCCTCGCAGCTGCCGATCGGGCTGTGGTCACCGGCCACCCTCACCCTGCGCACGCCTCTGGACAAGGGCACCGTGCGCCTGGACGTCAGCAGCCGCGGCTTCAGTACCGACTCGGTGACCGTACAGCGCTATGAGCCCGGCAGCCACCGCTGGGTGGATCTCAACACCAAGCCCGGCGGCGGCAGTTGGCCCACCCACGGGGTGTTCAGCTTCCCGCTGACGGCCAGGGCGAGCGCCGCCCGGCCGTACACCGTGGCGCTGCGCCTGCAGGATCTGGACCGGCCCGGCACCCTCACCGTGGCGCCCTCGGTCAAGGACGGGCACGGGCACACCTACCGCGCCCCCGCCCGTACCGCCACCGCCACCCGGCCCCAGGTCACGGTGGCCGGCTGGCAGAAGGGCACCGTGCTGACCCGCGGTGGCGCGGCACACCCCTTCAGCGTCACGGTGAAGAACACCACCAACCGCGCCTACCCGGCCCTGACCGCCGGCTGGTACGCCTTCGGCGAGGCCAAGGGCAAGGCCCTGACCACCAAGGACCTGGTGCTCCAGCAGTACCGGGCGGGCCAGGGCTGGCGCACCGTGCCGCTGCAGGCCAATGGCTGCGACCCGGGCCTGGGCGCCGTGCTGAAGGCCGGTGACCGGCCGCTCGCCCCGGGCAGGTCCGCCGTGCTGCGGCTGCGGCTGTCGGTCGCGGCCACCGCTCCGCGCGAGGTGACCAACGCGGACAGCGGAATCGCGGTGAGCACCGGCGACCAGTCGTTCTACTCGCGGCAGTTGCCCTTCGCCATCCGCGCCCGCGGATAGTCCCGGCCTCCTTCAGGCCCGCGGAGCCGCCCGGATATTCCGGGCGGCTCCGCTGTTTTCCGGGGCCGGAAAGGTAGCGTGCTGCGCGACCCGTCCGGTTGGCCCGATCCGAGGAACAGCGATGCTCAAGGGATTCAAGAACTTCCTTATGCGCGGCGATCTCGTCACCATCGCCGTCGGCCTCATCATCGCGCTGGCATTCAGCACGCTCATCAAGTCGTTCACGGATAACGTGATCAATCCCATCATCGCCCGTGCGCAGGGCGGGCATTCACTGGGCCTCGGCTGGCAACTGGGCCGGGCCGGGAACCGGGCGACCTATCTCGACCTCGGCTCCTTTATTTCGGCGGTCGTGTACTTCGTGCTTTTCATGGCCGTCGTCTACTTCCTCATCGTCGTGCCCTACAAGCACTTCCAGGCCCGCCGTGGCCTGGTCGCCTTCGCCGAACCCACCCCGGTCAAGGTGTGCCCGGCCTGTCTGTCGGAGGACCTGCCGGCGGCCGCGTCCAAGTGCCGGCACTGCGGCACCGAGCAGCCGCCCGCCGGGCCGCGGCCCTGACCTCGGACGCCACTTCCGGGAGTACGCCCGGCTTAAGCGGGAAAGGCGCCGGGAAGGGATCACAGAAGTCTGCCGCACCGGAACGGATGAGCTCATGGAACCGAATGCCGACCCGGGCGCACGGGCACCGCGGCCCGATGAGGCGGCCGCACTCAGGGAATGGGCGTTCTCCCAGTTCCCCATCGGAATCTCGGTGTACGACGAGGACGGCCGGCTGGTGAAGGCCAACGATGAAATGCTCCGGCTCACCGACCGCACCGCCGAGGAAATGGTGGGGCGGCGGCTGAACGAGTTCCTGCCCGTGCCGCCCTTCGATGACTTCACCCGCACCATGGAACGGGTGCTGGGCACCGGGGAACCTGTCCGTACCGACACCTACTTCCGGCCGCCCGGTGAGGCCAGGGAACGGGCCTGGGCCACGTTCTTCACCCCGCTCACCGATGAGGACGGCCGCACCCGGGGCGTTTCGCTGGCCGCCCTGGATGTGACCGACCAGTACCGGGCGCAGCAGCGGCTGGCCCTGGTCAATGACGCCGGAGTCCGGATCGGCACCACCCTGGACGCGGTGCGCACCAGCCAGGAGCTGGCGGAGTGGACCGCGGCCCGGTTCGCCCACTTTGTCGCCGTGGATCTGCTGGACACCGTGATCCAGGGCGAGGTCCCGGCCTCCGGCGCGCTCCCCACCGACGTCACCCTGTGCCGTACCGCGCAGCGGTCCGCGGACGGGGAGTGCCGCGACCCCGAGGTGGGGCCCGGAACCTCCTTCACCTATCCCGCCCACTCCCCGCTCGCCCTGGCCCTGGCCTCCGGCCGGCCCTCGCTGCACCGTATCGACGACCCGGGGCTGCACTCCTGGCTGTCGGGCAGCCGGGCGCTGCCGGTGGGGGTACGGGAGCGGGGGGTGCACTCGGTGCTGATCGTGCCGCTGCGGGACCGGGACACCCCGGTCGGGCTGGCGCTGTTCGTCCGCCACCCCAATGTGGAGCCCTTCGACGAGGACGATCTGCTGCTGGCCGAGGAGATCGCCTCCCGGACGGCGGTGTGCATCGCCAATGCCCGCCGGTACGCCGGGGAGCGCACGGTGGCGGTCACCCTCCAGCGCAGTCTGCTGCCCGGACGGCTGCCCAGCCAGGGTGCGGTGGAGGTGACCTCCCGTTATCTGCCCGCCGGTGCGCAGGCCGGGGTGGGCGGTGACTGGTTCGATGTCATCCCGCTGTCGGGGGCGCGGGTGGCCCTGGTGGTGGGCGATGTGGTGGGCCATGGCCTGCAGGCCTCGGCCACCATGGGGCGGCTGCGGGCGGCCGTACGGACCCTGGCCGATATCGACCTGCCGCCGGACGAACTGCTCACCCACCTCGACGATCTGGTGCTCCAGCTGGCCCAGGAGCAGGTGGCCGAGGCCTCGGACGATCCGGTGCGGGCGCTCACCCGGGACATGGCGGCGTCCTGTCTCTACGCGGTCTACGACCCGGTGACCCGCCGCTGTGTGCTGGCCCGGGCCGGGCACCCGGCGCCGGTGGTGGTGGACCCGGACGGTTCGGCCCGGGTGCTGGATGTGCCCGGCGGGCCGACGCTGGGCCTGGGCGGGCTGCCGTTCGAGTCCCTGGAGGTGGAACTGGCCGAGGGCAGTCTGCTGGCGCTCTACACCGACGGGCTGCTGGAGGAGAAGCACCGTGACGTCGGTGAGGGCCTGCGGTCGCTGTGCCGGGTGCTCAGCCGGCCGGCCGAGTCGCTGGATCAGGTCTGTGACGAGGTGCTGGCGGAGCTGCTGCCCGGGCAGCCCGCCGATGACATCGCGCTGCTGCTGGCCCGTACCCGCGCCCTGGACCGGAGCCGGGTGCGCACCTGGGAGCTGACCCCCGACCCGGCCACCGTGGCCGAGGCCCGGAAGAATGTGGCGGCGCTGCTGGAGGAGTGGGGGCTGGGCGAACTGGCCTTCACCACCGAGCTGGTGGTCAGCGAGCTGGTCACCAATGCCATCCGGCACGCGGTGCCGCCGCTGCGGCTGCGGCTGATCCGGGACCACGCGCTGATCTGCGAGGTGTCGGACGGCAGCAGCACCTCGCCCCGGATGCGCCGGGCCCGCAGTTATGACGAAGGCGGCCGGGGGCTGCTGCTGGTGGCCCAGCTCAGCCGCCGGTGGGGGACCAGGTTCACCACCGGCGGCAAGACCATCTGGTCCGAGCAGCCCTTCACTCCGCCGGTGTGAGGGGGCGCCCACCGGAGGCGCCCCCGTGGCGGGTCAGCGCTGGGCCGAGGGGGCGTTGTCGGGGGTCACATTGACCGCCGCCCAGGCCTGGTTGACCGTCTGGTACTCGGTGCTGTTCTGGCCGTAGATGTCCGCGGCGGCCTGCAGGGTGGCCGTACGGGCGTCATGGAAGTCGGAGGACGAGACCAGGTAGTTGGTCAGCGCCCGGTACCAGATCTGGATGGCCTTGTCGCGGCCGATGCCGGTCACCGTGGAGCCGTCATAGGTGGGCGAGTTGTAGTCCACACCGTTGATGGTCTTGGCCCCGCTGCCCTCGGCCACCAGATAGAAGGCGTGCGAGGAGACGCCGGAGCCGGCGTGCACCTCACGGTCGTAGGAACCGGAGTCCCAGTAATCGACGGTGCCCTCCAGCTGGTCCTGGGAGGGCTGGTCCAGGCGGCGCAGGAAGCCCTGGTCCAGACCCAGCTTCTCGCCGATCAGGTAGTTCGGCGGGTTGTTGGGGTTGTTGGTGGCGAACTCCACGGCGCTGCCGAAGACATCGGCGTAGGACTCGTTGAGCGAGCCCGCCTCACCGAACTGGTTGCCATTGGAATCGACGCGGGTGGGCTGGAAGTTGGCGGTCTGCTCCACCACGCCGTGGGTCAGCTCATGGCCGGTGACATCCAGGGCCACCAGGGGCTGCTTGAAGGTCTGGCCGTCACCGTCGCCGTAGAGCATGCAGTGGCAGTTCGGGGACCAGAAGGCGTTGGCCACGCCGCTGCCGAAGTGCACCATCGCGTGCGGGCCGACACCGTCGTTGTTGATGCCGTTGCGGCCGAAGGTCTTCTTGTAGAAGTCATAGGTGCTGGTGATGCCGAACTCGGCGTCCACCGCGGCGCTGCTGGGGTCGGAGTTGGTGCCGTTGCCCCAGCTGTTGGTGCTGTTGGTGAAGGCCTTGCCGCTGGAGAAGCTGCTGAGCTCCTGGGAACCGGCGTTGCGGGTCTCGGAGTTGCCGCGGCTGGGGTCCTTGAGGGTGAAGGACCTCGAGGAGGTCTGGGTGGTGGTGAGGGAGACCTTGCCGTCGAATATCGCCGAACCGCTGCCGCTGGCCTGGGCCGGGAACGAGCCGGAGGCCGAAGTGCCCGCCTTGGCGGGGGACTTGGCGCCGCCGATGCCGGGGGTGGCGGTACGGCCCTGGGCGCGCAGCTTGTCCTTGAGGGCGGGGGAGATAAAGGCGTCGTTGTCCGGGGTGCTGGAGAGGACCTTGCCGGTGGTGGCGTCCACCATGACGGTGCGGGTGGTGCCCTTCTCCGCGGCGCGGGTGCCGGTGACGGTCACCTGGTAGGCGAGGACCGCCTTGCCGGAGGTGGCATCCACCACCAGCTGGGCCTTGCCGGCCTTGCCCTTGGTGGCCTTGGCGGCATTGGCCGCGGCCTGGTCGTGCGTCAGCTTGGGGGCCACGGACGGCACGGCGAGCTGGTGGTGGATGGCGCGGGTGACGCCCAGGTACTTCTGCTTGGCGTCCAGGTGGATGACGAGGTCGCCGCCGATGACCGGAACACCCTTGTAGGACCGCTCGAAACGGACATGCCGCTTGCCCTCGGGGTCGGCCAGCGCCGCCTTGACGACCAGGGTGTCCTGCTTGCTCACACCGGTTTCCCGGGCGTGGGCGAAGGCGGCGGTGCGGGCGGCCTTCACCACGTCCGAGCCGGCCGTGACGGCGAAGCGGGCCACGGCGGCGGTGGGGGCGTGGTGGCGGGCGGGGGCCGCCGGGGCCGCCAGGGCCACCTGTGCGGTGGTGGCGGCGGCCGCCGCCACGGCGACGGCGACGGTCAGTATTCGGCCGCGGGATCTGTGCGAGGCGGCAGAGTTGGAGTTCGTGGGGGATGTACGCACGGTTCAGCGCCCTTTGTCATAAGGGCGGTCCGGGGCTGCGTGAGCGCCTGTGGGCGCGGGCATGCCGGGCCGCCCGGATGCGGGCGGTGCTGTCACTTGTGCACCGCGGGACCCTCTGGTCCCGGGCAGACTGTGCATGCATTGGCATGCTCATGAAAAGAGGTGTAACACCGTGTTAACCGCAGTTGGACATCTCTTGACCGTTGCGTCTACGGAGGGTGAACGAGGTGCGACAGGTGGTCCACTTGAGAAGGGTGAGGGGGTAAAGGGCGCACGGGTTCCGTGAGTTGAGGAGTGATCAGCATGTGAGACGGCGCGTTACTGGGTGTTGAGGTGCGGTGTCAGTGATGTGGCCATCGGCCGTGGGGAATTGGGGTGCCGGTGGTGCGGAGGGTGTGGGCGAGGGTGGGGGTGGCCAGATAGACCCAGGCCGGGGGCCGTTCGCCGGTGGGGAGTTCGACGGGGAGTGCCACTCGCTCATAGAGGTTGTCCGGCGCGCCCGGAGCGTAGCCCTCCAGGGCGTCCAGGGTGGTGAGGACGGCGGCGTACCCGGCCGGGGCCAAGGTGATCAGGTCGCCATGGACTTGGGAGTGGGGGGCGGGAACGGCAAAGGGGTAGCCGGGGCCCTCGTAGAGGGCGGCACCGCGGAGGCGGGCGGGCTTTTCGGCGGTGGTGTGGCCCTGGAGGTAGCGGGCGTAGTTGTGCCGGCCGGGGCGCAGGGTGCCATAGACGAAGAGGGGGAGCTGGGGCACGGCGGCTCCTTGGATCGGCCTGTTGCGGCGTAGGGTGGCACGCCCCTGCGGGGAGTTGGGAGCCCCTGGCCGTTGCCGGCCGGTCAGGTTTCCGGTGGGTGCCGGGTGTGGGCGGCCGGGGGGACGCGGTGCGGGAGGAGGGCGCAGAGCAGGCCGGACAGCAGGCCCCATAGGGCGCCCAGGCCCAGCAGGCGCAACAGGCGGGCGTGCAGGGTGACTTCGCTGCCGAAGGCGTCGATGTCGCCGAGGCCGATCAGTGACAGGCCGTACCGGGCCGAGATCCCGGTGAGCGCCCCGACCGCGAGCAGGGCCAGGGCCAGGCTCACCGCCAGCCAGACCGCCTGCCGCCAGGGGCGGGGCCCGGTGGTCGCGGCATAGCCGGTGAGCAGCAGGGTCAGCGCGGCGGCCAGGGCCAGCACCCAGGCGCGGCCGTCCTGTTCCGACAAGGAGGACAGATCCACCGTCGCGGTCCGGCCGTCGTGGGCGCGCAGCACCGCCGCCAGGGCCTGGGGCATCGGCAGCCCGATGGTGTGCGGCACCTGGCCGTCCCAGGCGCCGCCCAGCCCGATGCCCAGGGCGAGCCAGGCCAGATTGGGCAGGCCCAGCAGCAGTACGGCCATGGTCTCGGCCGGATGGCCATGGGTGATCAGGGTGACCACTCCGACCAGCAGGCCCAGTGCCATATAGCCGAGCAGCAGGCCGAGGACCGCCCGGACCGCCGGGCGCGCCGGGCGGAGGAACCGCGGCAGTGCCACCCGGCGGGAGGCGAGTGCCACCACCCCCAGCAGAATCAGCAGCCACAGCAGGCCGAACCCCAGGGTGGGCGTCACCGCCGCCCGGAACCCCACCGTGGGGGTGACCCCCAGCGCCTCGCCGATGTCATTGAGCACCTGGCCGCCCAGGCTCAGCCGGAAGGTGTGCCGGGCCGCCGCCGTGATCAGGCCCAGGGCCGCCAGCCAGGGCACCGCCGTGCGTACCGCCAGGCCCGTCGGCCGCAAGCCGGCGTCCAGCCCCCGGCGGAAGCAGGCGGCGGCCGCCAGGGCACCGGCCAGGGTCACAGAGAGCGGCACCACGGACACCGTGGCGCCGGTACGGCCCAGAAAGCCCGCGCCGCCGGTGAGTTGGAGAGTGCCGCCGACGGCCGAGACCAGGGTGGCCGCCAGCACCCCCGGAAACGCCCCGGAGGGCAGATGGCCGGCGCCCGCCGCCCACAGCCCCAGCGCACCGGTCACCACCATGGCGGCCAGCGCGGCGACCACGGTGACCAGGGCGTACCCCCAGGCACGTACTTCCGGCGGCGGCTGACTCACACCGTCCAAGCTAAGCCCGGGCGGCAGCGGTCACCCCTTCGGGCAGGCGCCCGGGGGACGGACGTCCGCTTGCGGGGCACACCGGGTTACGACACACAATGAGCGCAAGGGTGGTGAAAGCGGGGCGAACCCGTCAAAGGGCGGGAAGCGCCCCGAGCCGAGAAGGAGGGCAGTGTCGCCCGAACCGACGTCCTCCGTCTACCGGCAGGCCGCCGTCGCCTCTGACGGGCCGCGCGGCGCGCCGCCGCCCGCCGGCGCCCGTGACCGCCGGCGGGCGGCGCGTTTCCGGCCCGGCCGCCGCTCCGCCGGACTGCTGCTCGCCACCGCCGCGGTGGTCTACAACGACTGGCTGCTGGAGTTCTGGCTGCCCACCGGCCTGGACCCCCGGCACTCCTATGTCAGCGAACTCTTCGCCGCCGACCAGCCCTTCCGGGTCACCTTCGCCATCGTCGAACTGCTGGCCGCGGTGCTGGTGGCGGGCGGGGCGCTGCTGGCCCGGAGCGCCGCCGACGACCCCTGGTCCCGGGCCGGATGCCGGTGCCTGGCCGCCTTCGGCGCCGCCTCGGTGGCCGATGTGGTGGTGCCCATGCGATGTGCGCCCTCGGTGGAGGCCGGCTGCGAGGCGGTCAATCCCTGGCACACCACCACCAGCGCCCTGGTGCACGCCGCCCTGTTCATCTCCATGGCGCTGTTCGCGGTGGCCGCCCGGGACGGCCGGTCCCGCTGGTCGGCGCTGCGCCGCTGGATCCCCTGGGTACCGGCCGGGGCGCTGGTGGCGGCGGTGTCCACGGTGGGACCGCTGTTCGGCCACCCCGGCTGGCACGGGGTTCCCCAGCGGGCACATCTGGTGCTGGCCGGAATGTGGTTCGCGCTGCTGGCGACGGCACTGCTGCGGGCGGCGCCGGGCGGGCGCGGGGAAGCTCAGACGTCTTCCAGCGGCACCGCCGCCGGCACCTCCCACTCCTGAGGCGCCCGCCAGTCACGCCAGGCCTCCCACCAGCACTCGCCCCGCTCCAGCAGTCCGGCCACCTCGGCCGCGGCGGCCCGTACCGCCTTCTCCTCCGCCGCGGTGAAGCCGCCGGAGCGCACCCGCTCCTCGAACTCCGCGACGTCCTTCCAGCGGTGCGGCGAGCCATCGCCGGGTATCCACAGGTCCAGTTCCTGATCCAGGGTGTCGAAGCCGCGCTCCGTACGCCGCAGCGGCAGCTGGAAGTTGACGTACCAGCCCTGGAAGACGGCGCCCGACCAGCGCCCCCACACCGCGTAGTTCTCGCCGGGCCGCTGGAGCTGCAGAACGCCCTCGGACTGCCAGCGCGGCTCCAGCGCGCTCCAGGGATGCGGGCCCCACCGGAAGGGGCCGGTACCAAAGGTCAGCGGGGTGCCCTGGGCCAGGTGGACGGCCAGGGTGTGCCCATCGTCCGCCACTACCCGTACCGGATGGACCAGCCATTCCCGGTCGTCCAGGATCTCCCGACGGACGATCACTTCTCCGTTCTCAAAGCGCTTTGACATGCGAGGACCCTAACCGCGCCGGGCCGCCGGTCACCCGGGCGGCCCGTACCACCGCGCCCCGGCCGTACCGGCGGTGCTCTGATGAACGCATGTGGCTGCGCTGTCTGACCGCCGGGCTGGCGCTGTGGGTCTCGGCCGTCCTGGTCACCGCCGCCACCCACAACTCCCGCCTGCTGCCCACGGTGATCCTGCTGGGCAGCTTTCTGGCGCCCGGGTGCTTTGTGCTGTGGGCGCAGGAGCGCTACGGGCGGCGCCGCGCCATCGGACTGCTGCCGGGCTGTTTCCTGGTGGGCGGGGTGCTGGGGGTGCTGGGGGCGTCCGTACTGGAGCACTGTCTGCTGCACCCCTCGATGACCCTGTTCGCCGGGGTGGGGCTTATCGAGGAGGGGGTCAAGGCGCTGGCGCTGGTGTGGCTGCTGCGCGGACACCCGCGCACCCGCGGCCCACGCACCGGGCTCGTCCTGGGCGCGGCGGTCGGCTTCGGCTTCGCCGCCTTCGAGAGTGCCGGCTATGCCTTCAACGCGCTGATCGCCGACCGGGACCTCTCGCTGCGCGCGCTGATCGAGACCGAGGTGCTGCGCGGACTGCTGGCCCCCTTCGGCCACGGTCTGTGGACCGCCATCCTGGGCGGGGCGCTGCTGGCCGCCCGGCACCATGGCCGCTTCCGGCTCACCGAGCGGGTGATCGCCTGCTATGCCGGGGTGTCGCTGCTGCACGCCCTGTGGGACGCCATGAACGACATCGCCGGACGGCTGGTCCGGCTGCTGGCCGCCGATCCGATGCCCGGCGGCCAGGAGCAGGAACGGCTGCGGCTGGTGCTGTCCAACGCCGGGCTGCTGGCCGTCGCCCTGACCGGGGTGGCCTGGCTGGCGTCCCTCGTCCGGAGCACCGGCGGCGCCTCCGTTCCGCGCTCCTGAAAAGCTCCGGAGAGCCTCACAGAGCTCCAGGGGGCCGGGCGCCGGGGCGGCGGACGGCCGCCGAGCGGTGGCGGCCGGCCGGCCGCCGGGGGAGGGTGACAGCGGGATCAACCGGCAGCGGGACAAACCGGCGGCGGGGGTCGCACCGGGCAGCGGGATCCCACCGGCCGAGGCTTAAGGATGTGGCGCATGTCGGACGCGACGACCCAGGTGCTCACCGGACTCGACGAGGCCCGCCGCAGGGAGCTGGCAGAGCTCTACCGGGACCTGCACGCCCACCCGGAGCTGTCCTTCGCCGAGCACCGCACGGCGGCCGAGGTGGCCCGCCGGGTCCGCTCCTACGGCTATGAGGTGACCGAGAGCGTGGGCCGCACCGGTGTGGTGGCCGTCCTCAAACGCGGCCCCGGCCCGGTGGTACTGCTGCGCGCCGACCTGGACGCGCTGCCGCTGCAGGAACGTACCGGACTGCCGTATGCCTCCGGCGCGGACGGGGTGATGCACGCCTGCGGGCACGATATGCACACCGCCTGTCTGCTGGGGGCGCTGCGGCTGCTGGCCGAGGGGCGCGGGCAGTGGTCCGGCACCGTGCTGGCCGTCTTCCAGCCCGCCGAGGAACTGGGCTGCGGGGCCCGGGCGATGGTGGAGGACCGGCTGTTCAAACGGTTCGGCAAGCCCTCGGTGGTGCTGGGGCAGCATGTGGTGCCGCTGCCCGCCGGGACGGTCGGCTGCCATCCGGGGCCGGCCTTCGCGGCGGCGGACACCCTGCGCGTCCGGCTGTTCGGTGAGGGCGGCCACGGCTGGTCTCCGGAGGCGGTGATCGACCCGGTGGTGCTGGCCGCCGCCACCGTGCTGCGGCTGCAGACCGTGGTCTCCCGGGAGGTGGCGGCCGTGGACAGCGCGGTGCTCACCGTCGGTGCCCTGCGGGCCGGTGGCGACCAGGCGGAGCTGGAGGTGGACGTCCGCAGCCATGACGCCCGGGTGCGGGAGCGGATGCTGGCCGCGGTGGAACGGATCGTACGGGCCGAGGCCGCCGCCTCCGGAGCGCTCAGACAGCCGGAGATCGAGACCACCGGCTCCTTCCCGGTGCTGGTCAACGACCCGGAGGCGACCGAGCGCACCATGACCGCGATCGGCACCGTGCTGGGCACCGAGCGCCTGGTGGACCCGGGGCCGCTGACCGCCGCCGAGGATGTGGGCGTCTTCGGCAGCGCCGCCGGGGCGCCGGTGTGCTACTGGGTGTTCGGCGGCGCCGATCCGGAGGAGTACGCGCGGGCGGAGCACACCGGGACCGCGGCCCGCGCCATTCCCGCCAACCACTCGCCGCACTTCTCCCCGGCCGTGGAACCCACCCTCACCACCGGGGTGACCGCGTTGGTGGCAGGTGCCCTGGCCTGGCTGGGACCGGCCGACGGCTGACCGGCGGCCGGCCGGCCGCCGGGCGGCGACTTTGGTGGACGGTCGGCACGACTTTCGGCGAACGCCCATACGGATAAATCTGTCTAGGGTTTCCGGCATGGTGTGGAAGTCCCGGGTCCGCCGGCTATGGCTGCGGCTGACCGCTCCGGAGCAGTGGTCCCGGCGGCGGACAGCGGCGGAGAGCACACTGGCCACGGTGCTCGCCCTGCTGGGCGCGGTGGAGCAGTACGCCCGCGGCCTGGGCTGGGTCCGGGTGGTGCTGGTGGCACTGCTGGTCGCCGCGGTCTGCCTGGTACGCCGGGTGCTGCCGGCCACCGCGCTGATCGCCGCGGCGGCGGCGACCGAACTGGCCCCGGTCACCGGCTGTCTGCTGCTGATCGTGGCAGGCGGCTCGGCCGGGCGCCGGATCGACGGGGCGCTCAGGGCACTGGCCGCCTTTGGCGCCGCCTTCCTGGTGTTCGAGGGGCTGCCCCTGCTGAAAGACCCGACCGCGGTGTGGCTGCTGGTCTTCAATGTGCTGCTCTTCCTGGTGATCACGGTGGTCCCCGGCCTGGCCCACCGCTACTGGAGCCAGCGGCGCACCCTGCTGCACACCCTGCGCGAGCGCAACCTCCAACTGCTGCGCGAACGCGAGATGGTGGCCGGCCAGGCCCGGATGCGCGAACGTCAGCGCATCGCCCAGGACATGCACGACAGCCTGGGCCACCAGCTGGCCCTGATCGCCGTGCAGACCGGCGCGCTGGAGGTCTCCCGCGAGCTGACCGACCAGCAGCGGGAGGCGGTCGGGGTGCTCCGCCAGGCGTCGGTGGCCGCCATGCATGAACTGCGCGCGGTGGTCGGGGTGCTCAAGGACGGCACCGTGGAGGACGGCCCGGTGGCGGACGAACGTCCGGCCGCGCGGGTGGTGGCCGCCGTGGACGGCCTGGTGGAGTCGGCGACCGCCGCGGGCCTGAAGGTACGCACGGTCCGCTCCGGCGAGCCCCGCCCACTGGGCCCGGCCGCCGACCACGCCGGATACCGGGTGGTACAGGAGGGGCTGACCAACGCCTCCAAACACGCGCCGGGCGCGCCCATCACCGTTGGCCTGCACTATGAGCCGGACTCCCTGGTGGTGGAGGTGGCCAACGGCCCGGCACCGGCGGCCGGCGGGGCGCCCGGGGCGGCGGTCAGCGGCGGACAGGGGCTCACCGGGCTGCGCGAGCGGGTGCGGCTGGCGGGCGGCATGGTGCACGCCGGGCCCACCGGGGACGGTGGCTTCCGGCTGGCCGCGGTGCTGCCCTACCCGGAGGCGGACGGCACCGACCCGGCCTTCGCCGAGGCCGGTGACGAACTCGGCGGGCCCGGGCGGACGGCCGCGGACGACGGTGTGCCGGTCACCGGCCGGTCGGCGCCGTCCGAGGAGTTCAAGGACGTCCTGGGCCCGCACAGAAGCAAGGGCTGTCTGATCGGCATCGCAACGGCCCTGTTTCTGCTGGTGGGGCTGGTGCTGCTGATCGTGGCGGGCGTCGGCAAGGTGATGGACGAGGCCGGCCGGGCGATGCTCGACCCCGGCACCTATGCCGCCATCAGGGTCGGCTCCACCGAGGACGAGGTCCGCCACCGGCTGCCCTCCGGAAAGTCCCTGCTCACCTCCGGCCTCAAGGGCAAGGGCCCGGCGGTGCCGGCCGGGGCCAGCTGCCTGAGCCTGCTCTCCACGGACAGCGCGGGACCGGCCGGCACCGACACCGTGTACCGCTTCTGTTTCCGGGACGGGAAACTGATCGAAAAGCGCGAGTTCCGCGTCAAGAACGACTAACGCTCAGCGAGCAGGAGAAACCGAGTGATCCGCGTCCTCATCGCCGATGACGAGCCCCTGATCCGGGCGGGCATCAGGATGATCCTGACCTCGGCGGACGACATCGAGGTGGTGGCCGAGGCCGCGGACGGACGCCAGGCGGTGGAACTGGCCCGGAGGCACCGGGTGGACGTCGCCCTGCTGGACATCCAGATGCCCGCCCTGGACGGCCTGGCGGCCCTGGCCGAACTGGGCCGGACCGCCCCCGGGGTGCGGGTGCTGATCCTGACCACCTTCGGCGAGCGGGAGAACGTACTGCGGGCCCTGCGCCAGGGCGGGGCCGGATTCCTGCTCAAGGACTCCGCGCCCGGAGAACTGATAGGGGCGGTACGGGCGGCCGCCGCCGGGAACGCCTACCTCTCGCCCGCCGCCACCCGGCATGTCGCCGACAGCCTGGCCGCCGGCCCGGCCACCGGCCGCGCCGAGGAGGCCCGGCAACGGGTGGCCGCGCTCAGCGAACGCGAACGCCAGGTGCTCGCCCTGCTCGGCGAGGGGCTGTCCAATGCCGACGCCGGGCGGCGGATCCATATGAGCGAGGCCACCGTGAAGACCTATGTCAGCCGGATCCTGGCCAAGCTGGAGTGCGGCAACCGGGTCCAGGCCGCGCTGCTGGCGCGGGACGCAGGACTGGGAGGCTGAGCCGGTGACGGTGCTGCTGACCGTGCTCTTCGCGCTGCTGACGGCGGTCAGCAACGCCCTGGCCACGGTGCTGCAGCGCAAGGCCGCCCGCGAGGTGCCGCCCACCCCGGGCCTGAGGCTGGGGCTGATGCTCGACCTGGTGCGGCAGCCGGTCTGGCTGGCCGGGATCGGCGCGGTACTGGCCGCCGCCGTCTGTCAGGCCCTGGCCCTGACCTGGGGCTCCCTGGCCCTGGTCCAGCCGATCTTTGTCACCGAGCTGCCCTTCGCCCTGCTGATCGGCACGGTGGTGCTGCGCCGCCGGCTGCCACCGCGCGGCTGGGCCGCGGTGCTCTCGGTCGCCGGCGGGGTGGCGCTGGCCCTGGCCTGCGCGGCTCCCGGCGGCGGCCGTCCGCCCCACTCCCCGGCCCTATGGGCCCTGGTGCTGATCTGCACCGGAGGTGCCATGGCGGGGTGTGTCACCGCCGCCCTGGGGCGCCCCCGGGGCCGCGCCCGGGCCGCGCTCTTCGCCATCGCCGCCGCCATCGGCTACGCGCTCACCGCCGCCCTGATGAAGGCCGCGGCCACGGCCTTCGCCGAGGACGGCGCGCGGGCCTTCTTCACGACCTGGCAGACCTATGGCTTCTTCATCGCCGGGGCCGCCGCGCTGTTCCTGCTCTCCAACGCCATGGCCGCCGGGCCCCTGGTGGCCTCCCAGCCGGCCCTCACCCTGGGCGATGCCCTGGTCAGCCTGTCGCTGGGCCTGGTGCTCTACGGGGAGCAGGTACGGGCCGGCTGGTGGCTGCTGCCGGAGGCGGCGGGGGTGGGGTTCGTTCTCGCCGGGACCCTGGTGCTCTCCCGGGTCCAGAGCGCGGCGACCTAGGGTGCGCCCGTCAGGGCGCCCCGCTGTTCACGGCGCAGAGCGATGCACATGGGCGGGTGCGTTCGCGGGTGCGGGCTGTTCTGGGTTGCTCGCGCAGTTCCCCGCGCCCCTGACGGGCGCACCCCCGCGCCCCTGACGGGGCGCACCGCCTCAAGGGGCGCCGCCCATCATGCGGAGCATGGCCGCACCCCCCGTACGCAGAAAACGCACCACCAGCAGCGCCGCCAGCAGCAGAAAGGCGATGTTGAGGAACGTGGTGTGGTCCCAGGCCACCCCGCCGGACGGCACCCGGGCGGTCATACGGTCCGGCACCAGCCCCAGCGCCCCGAAGGCGAACTCCACCACCGCACCGGCGGCCACCATCGCCACGTAGAAGGTGCCCAGCAGGAACCCGGCCATCCGCAGCCCGTAGTACCGCCGGTAGATATTGAGGATGGGCAGGATCAGCAGGTCCGCGAAGATGAAGGACACCACCCCGCCGAAACTGATGCCGCCCTTCCACAGCACCACCGCCAGCGGCACATTGCCCACCGAGCAGACGAAGGAGGCCATCGCCACCAGCGGCCCCACCAGCGGCCCCCACAACCGGGCCGCCAGCGGATGGCCCGTCACAAAGAACGCCTGCCAGAAGGAGTCCGGCACCCAGGCCGCGATGGCCCCGGCGATCAGCAGCCCCAGCACCAGATCGCGCAGGATCGCCGCCCACTCCATGACAAAGACATGAGCGGTGGCGGTGAAGCCCTCCGGCGAGCACAGCCGGGCCGCGAAGGAGCCCTCCCGCCGCACCGACATATCCATCGCGGCATGCCCCTCCATCGCCCCGGCCAGCCCGCGCTCCGCCTGCCGCCGTGCCGCGCCCAGCAGTTGAGCGCTCAGCAGCCGCCGGAACAGCAGTGCCAGCACCACGATCATCAGCAGCCCGCCGGTGAACTCGGCCAGCGTGAACTGCCAGCCCATCAACAGGGCCAGGAGCACGCCCAGTTCGACCACCAGATTGGTGGAGGCGATCTCAAAGGCCATCGAGGCGGTGAAATCGGCCCCCTTGCGGAACAGCGAACGCGCCAGCGCCACCGCCGCGTACGAACAGGACGAGGAGGCCATCCCCAGCCCGGCGGCCAGCGCCAGGGTGCGGGGACGGCCGTCACCCAGCGCACCCACCACGGTGGACCGGCGGACCACCGCCTGGACCACGGCGGACAGGGCGAAACCCAGCACCAGCGCCCAGGCGATCTCCCACGCCATGGACCCGGCCATGGCCAGTGCGTGCGCTACCGCGTGCATGGAGGTCCCCTCGCTCGGCGGGCAGCAGGGGCACGGACGTTACCCGATTGGCATCGCTCGTACCCGATTAGCATCGCCCCTCATGGAACTGCGCCAACTCGAGTATTTCGTGGCCGTCGTGGAGGAGGCGAGCTTCACCAGGGCCGCCGAGCGGTTGCATATCGCCCAGCCCGGGGTCAGCGCCCAGGTGCGCAAACTCGAACGGGAGCTGGGCCAGGAGCTGTTGGACCGTACCGGCCGCACCATATGCCCCACCGAGGCCGGCCTGGCCGTACTGCCCTACGCCCGGGCCGCGCTGGCCGCCGTGGACGCGGCCCGCCATGCCGTGGAGGAACTCACCGGGCTGGTACGCGGCCAGGTCACCCTGGGCACCGTCACCTCGCTGGGTCCCGCCATCCGGCTGCCGGAACTGCTGGACACCTTCCACCGGGCCCATCCCGCCGTGGAGATCGGGCTGCAGGAGGACACCTCCGAGCGGCTGTTGCAGTCCCTGCGCAACGGCGGTGTGGACCTCGCCGTGGTGAGCCTGGCCGGCGACCCGCCGGAGGGCATCGGCTGCCGGGTGGTGGCCAGGGAGACGCTGGTACTGGCCGTCGCCCATGACGACCCGCTGGCCGGGCGCACCGAGACCGGCCTGGAGGTGCTGGCGCAACGGCCGTTGATGTGCCTGCCGCGCGGCACGGGGCTGCGCACCATCGTGGACCGGGCCTGTGCGGTGGCCGGCGTCCGGCCCAAGGTCGCCTTCGAGGCCGGAGACCCCAACACCCTGGCCCAGCTGACCGGGCGGGGCCTGGGCATCGCCGTACTGCCGGAGTCCCTGGTCCGCTACTACGCCGCCGAGCTGACGGCGGTCAACACCCGCCCGGTGCTGCGGGGTTCACTGGCACTGGCCTGGCGCACGGCGGGCCCGGTCAGCCCGGGCGCCCGCGCGTTCCTCCGCCACGCCCAGGCGCTGCTGCCCCCGGCCGATCAGGGGCGCCCCGGCGTCAGGGGCGCACCCCTCAAGGCGCCCGGTCTCCCGCCAGCAGAAGCTGCGGCACCTGTGCGAAGCGCCACCCCGACCCCTCCCGGGTGAACACCCACACCAGGTCGAAGCGGTCATCCGGCCACTTCGCCGGCGGAGCCGGCCGCACCTGGCCCAGGCCATGGACAATGTCCGAGATCCGGTGGTGCTCCCAGGACACCAGGGTCGCCCCTTTCCGGGCGGCCAGTTCCCTGGCCAACTTGGCCTCGTCATCGGTGCGATAGGACAGATTCAGCCGGACGCCCAGCTTCGCCGCCAGCGGAGTCACCGTCTCACTGGGCCGCAGCCCCTTCTCGCCGGGGTGCGGAGCGGCCGCGTAGACGGCCGTCGGACGGCGCAGCCCGGCGCGCGGCTCCGTGCCGCCGTCCGGGGCGAACAGCCCCACCAGCGCTCCGGCCCGCTGCCAGCCGCGCACCAGCAGGGCATGGCTGTTGTGCTTGCCGTCCTCGGTGACGCCATAGGGGGCGTGATCGCCGTCCTCGTCGGGCTTCTCCCCATGGCGGATGATCATGATGGTGTCGGCCGCCGACCGGGAGGCCGCCCGTGGACTCGCCGCCGACGTCGGACTCGCCGCCGCACCCGCACAGGCACTGGACGTGGCCACCACCCCCATAGCCGTCATCATCCGCAACACGGCGCGTCTTGGCGCGAGTTCACGATACCGGGTCATCCGCTCCTTATAACCGACCCGGTCGGGCCCTGGCCAGACCCGATCACCGGCGAGTGGCCACCATCACGCGCGGGGCCGCCGCCCCAGCCGGGCCAGCAGGTCCTCCCAGGCATCGGCGTCCGGCGGCGCGGGCACCGGTTCGCCGAACACCCCGGATTCCGACAAGTCCCCGGCGTACGGCCCGAATTCGCGCACCGCGAACTCGGTCAGCGCCTTGGACGGGCGTTCCTCGGCGCCGATCGCCCGGGACAGGTCCCAGGAGTGCACGATGGCATCGGCCGTCATCTGCGAGCAGTAGGCCTCCGCGCCGGTCGGCCCGTACGACAGCTCAACGGTCCGGCCCAGCGCCCCGCGGGCGGCGAACGCGGCATGCGCCGCCTCGGCCGCCTCCGCCCAGGCGGCGGCCGGGCGTTTGCCCAGCCGGTCGCCGCTCAGCGAGTCACCGATCTCCTCGATGGAGGCGCCGTCCAGCAGCGGTGGCACCCACAGCTGTTCCACCGTCAGATGGTTGACCAGGTCGCGTACCGTCCACTCGGAACAGGGCGTGCCCCGCCGCCACTGGTCCGGCCGGATGGCGCGCACCCGCTCGGTGAACAGATCGAGCGCCTCCCGGTGCCGGGCGAGCAGGGTCCGTCGGCTGTCGGTCATACGGTCCATGCTCCTCGCCCCGCCCGGGGACGGCGACCCGAACGGCCCTCTGGGCGTGATGCGCGGGACCAGCGGTGCGAGGGTGCCAGAGGAGGTGGCAACCGTGGCAACCAAGGAAACGGCGGCAGCCAAGGATCTTCCCGCAAAGGATCTTCCCCTGGTGGCGGGCATCGACGGATCCGACGCCAGCCTGTGCGCCCTGGACTGGGCCGTGGACGAGGCCCGCCGACACGGTGCCCGGCTGCGGGTGGTCTATGCCTCGCTCTGGGAGCGCTACGAGGGCCGGATCGCGGACCAGGACAGCGCCCTGACCGCCGAGGCGCTGGCCGAGGAACGCGTGGTGGCCCTGGCCCAGCGGCGCGCCCTGGAGCGGGCCCCCGGACTGGAGGTCGCCGCCGAGGTGGTGCCCGATGAGGCCGTCAACGCCCTGCTGGCCGAGGCATATGACGCCGCCGCCCTGGTCATCGGGCCCTCCGGCCACACCACCCTGGCCGGGCTGCTGCTGGGTTCGGTGAGCCTGACGGTGGCGGGCCGGGCGCACTGCCCGGTGATCGTGGTACGCGGCGAGCAGCCCGCCGTCCAGGGCGAGCACCGGCGGATCGTGGTGGGCGTCGGCGACCCGGCGGAAGCCCCGGCCGCCCTGCGGTTCGCGCTGCGCGAGGGCGCGGCTCGCGGCTGCGAGGTGGCGGCGGTACGGGCCTGGCGGCACCCGGCACGGCAGTCGGTCGAGCACTATCCGCTGCCCTCCGACGCCACCGTCAGCCGGGAGGAGGCGGCCGCCCGGGAACTGTCCGATCTGCTGCGCGAGCCCCATGAGGAGTTCCCGGAGGTGGTGGTGCGCCCCACCACCCTGGAGGGCCCGGCGCACCGGCTGCTGGTGGAGCACTCCCGCACGGCCGATCTGCTGGTGGTGGGCGCCACCCGCCGTCACCGCGCCCTGGGCTTCCAGCTGGGCCGGGTCAGCCATACCGCCCTGCACCGGGCGGCCTGCCCGGTGGCGGTGGTCCCGCACCACTGAACCGGGCGGCCCGTCAGTCACCCGGGCCCGGCGGAGGGGCCGCCGCCCCGAACGGAGCAACCGCCGCCCCGGGCGCGGTTGCCGGGCCCGGCCGGGACGACGGTAATGAGATGACCATGACCCCCCACCCATGGAATCGCCGGCAGTTCCTCGGCGCCGCCGCCGGGGCGGGGGCGGGTGCCCTCGCCGCGGGCTGCCAGGCGGGCGGCGGTACGGGCGTCAGGGTGCCGGCGACCGGGGTGCCCACGGTGGCGGCGGAGAACGAGCGGCCCGGCGACCGGGACTGGGGCCTGCGCCACCGGGGCGCCGACCGGGCGGTGGAGGGCTATGCGGACCGGGTGAGCGCCCTGCCCGGCGAAAGCTTCCGGCTGCATGTCTCCACCACCGCCAGGGGCTTCCGGACCGAGGCCTTCCGGATGGGCTGGTACGGCGGCGCCCAGGCCCGCCTGGTCTGGGCCTCCGAGCGCACGCCCGGCGCCCCGCGCCCCATCGCCCCGCCCCTGGGCGCCACCCGCACCGTCAGCGCCAACTGGCCGCCGTCGCTGGAGGTCGGCACCCATGGCTGGCCGGAGGGCGCCTATCTGATACGCCTCACGGCCGACTCCGGAGAGCAGCGCTATATACCCCTGACCCTGCGCTCCCGCACCACCGCCGGGCGTCTGGTGCTGGTCAACGCGGTGGGCACCTGGCAGGCGTACAACACCTGGGGCGGCCACAGCCTCTACCACGGGCCCGGCGGCAAGGACGACTACGCCGCCCGCTCGCTGGTGGTCAGCTGCGACCGGCCCTTCGACGACGACGGGGCACCGCTGTTCACCACCTATGAGCAGCCCGCGATAGCCCTGGCCGAGCGGCTCGGCCTGCCGCTGGCCTACCTCACCACCATGGATCTGGACGCCGACCCGGGCCTGCTGCGCGGCGCCCATGGGGTGGTCTCGCTGGGCCATGACGAGTACTGGACGCCCGCCATGCGGCGGGCGGTGACCGCCGCCCGGGACGCCGGTACCAATGTGGCCTTCCTGGGGGCCAATGCCTGTTTCCGCCGGATCCGGCTGGAGGGCGGCCGCCGGCTGGTGGTCTGTTACAAGACGGACGCCGCCCAGGACCCGCTGTACGGCAGGGACGACGCGGCGGTCACCACCGACTGGCGGGAACCCCCGCACGCCGACCCGGAGAACTCGCTCACCGGCACCCTCTATGAGTCCAACCCCACCACTGCCGACTATGTGGTGGACCAGCCGGACCACTGGCTGTTCGAGGGCACCGAGGTCCGGCGCGGCACCGCCTTCCGCAACCTGGTGGGCACCGAGTACGACCGGGTCAACGGCGGCCGGGCCACGCCCCGTCCGTTGGAGATCGTCGCGCATTCCCGGCTGGTGTGCCGGGGCGTACGCAGCTTCGCCGACTCCGCGTACTACACGGTGGCGAGCGGGGCGGGGGTGTTCAACACCGGCACCATGCGCTGGGTGGAGTCGCTCACCGGGGACGGAAGCCATGGCATCCCCCCGGACACCGCCCGCTTTACCGGGCGGGTGACCGCCAACCTCTTCCGCGCCTTTGCCGCCGGACCGGCCGGGCGGAGTCATCCGGCTCAGGACAACCTGGATGCCTATCAGGCATACGAAGGCGACCCCATCTGGGCGCAGCGGAATCTTTGGTGAACGGCCAAGCAGGCTAGGCGAATGCGGTACGGCGCCCCGGAAGGCGCTGTACCGCTTTTAGCCGGACAAATATCGTCATCTCCCGGAACCCTGGGCGCATCCAGCACGTCTGTATGGATCGGTGGGGGTTCAAGAACGGTTCCTCCGCCGTTCAAGGTTCATCCATTTTTCGGTTTTCCGTGGAGGTCGCGCACGTGCACGCCCGGCTGGGCCGCCGCCCTGTCCTGCTGATATCCGCTCTTGTCGGGTCCGTCGCCCTGACCGCGTGCTCCTCCGGGGGCTCCGGTGGTGCCGACGCCGGGCCGGAGGCCAAAGTCACCGTGAATCCCGCCGCCGGGGGCAAGGAGGCCAAGCTCGGCAACCCGATCTCGGTAAAGGCGGACGGCGGCCGGCTGACCTCGGTGGAGGTCAAGGACGACCAGGGCCGGCCGGTGGCCGGGCAGCTCTCCGGCGACGGCACCTCCTGGGTCTCCGAGGGCAAGGTCAGGCCCCGGACCACCTACACCGTGAAGACCGCCGCCCAGTCCGACAAGGGCCGCAAGTCCTCCTCCAGCACCACCTTCAGCACCCAGCAGGCGCCGAGCGTCAACAAGCTGACCAACACCCCGCAGAACGGCCAGACCGTCGGCACCGGCATGCCGATCTCGATCCTCTTCGACCACAAGATCGACAAGAGCAAGCGGCCCGAGATCGAGAAGGCCCTGAAGGTCACCACCTCCACCAAGGTCGAGGGCGCCTGGGGCTGGGTCACCGACTACTCGGGCGCGGACCGCATCGACTGGCGCCCCAAGACCTACTGGCCCAGCGGCACCAAGGTCTCGGTCAAGGGCTCGCTGGCCGGCCTGGACTCGGGCGAGGGCGGCTGGTTCGTCCGCGACTACGACTTCGGCTTCACCATAGGCGCCGACCACAAGGCCGTCATCGACGTACCCGCGCACAAGCTGACGATGTATGAAAACGGCAAGCCGGTGGGCAGTGTGATGGGCTCGGCGGGCTCCCCGGAGAACCCCACCCGCGGTGGCATCCACACGGTGCGCAGCAAGAACGCCGACGAGACCATGGACTCCTCCACCATCGGCTTCGGCAATCAGTGGATGCTGGACGCCAAGTGGGTCACGCATATGACCGCCTCCGGCACCTTCCTGCACTCGGCGCCCTGGAACAACGACATCGGCGTGGTCAACAACAGCCATGGCTGCTTCGGTATGACCACCGAGGACGCCAAGACCGTCTATGACTTCCTGCCCATCGGCTCCACGGTGGAGGTCAGGGGCACCTCCAACCCCAATAAGACCGAGGTGGGCAACGGCCTGGAGGTCTGGCAGGAGACCTGGGCCGAGTGGCAGAAGCGCAGCGCGCTGAAGTAGCCGACGCCCAAGGCGGATGACGGCCCGGGAGGTGAGGTCCCCCCGGGCAGTCGCGCCGTCAGCGCAGCTCCGCCTCGATGAGGTCGGCGGCCCGGGAGGTGCCGCCCAGGGCCCGCGTCCGGTCCCGCAACTCTGCGGCCCGTTTGGCCACTTCACCGTCGGAGACCAGCTCCAGCAGCGTCGTACGCAGGACTTCCGCGGTGGCCTCCGCGGTGTTGACGCGCCGGGCCACGCCCAGCTCCACCAGCCGGTCGGCGTTGAGGAACTGCTCGGCGGCCTGCGGTACGGCGATCATCGGAAGGCCGTGGTGGAGGCCCTCACCGCAACTGCCCATCCCCGCATGGGTGACAAAGGCGTCGGCCTGGGCGAGGACCGCCAACTGAGGCACCCAGGAGTGCACTTCCACATTGGACGGGACGGTGCCCAGCACCGCCGGATCGACATACTTGCCGATCTGCAGCACCACATGCCATCCGTCGAGGCCGCCGAAGGCGGCCACACACTGCCGGTAGAACTCCGGCTGCCGGGTGGCCGCCGAGCCCAGCGAGACCAACAGCACCCGCTCGGCACCGGCCGGCCGCCGCCACTCGCCCTGCTCCGCCCGCTGCCCCAGGCAGGGTCCGACAAAGCTCACCTGACGGTCCACTCGGCCGGCGTGCGGCTGCATGGCCTCCGGGATCAGCGCCAGGGCGCGCGGCGGCCGCCCGGAGAAGCGGTCCACCTCCTTGGTGGTGGCACCGCAGCTCGCCAGCCACTGTGCGAACTTCGCCTCGAATCCGGCATATCCGGGCAACTGCTTTAGCGGCCCGGTGAGTTCGGTATCCGCCCCCTCCCAGAAGACAAAGGTGGGGGACAACTGCACCAGTGGACGGCCCTGTCGCTCGGCCAGCGCGCGGGCGGCATAGGCGCCGATGTCATAGAGGTACAGATCGGCGGGGTCGGCGTCATGGACGGCCCGCAGCTGGGGAAGTGCCTGGACGGCTTCGTCCAGGAAGAGCTCCATCACGGCGATGGGGTCCTCGGGCCAGCGGTTGTCGGCCACCGGCAGGGTGGAGGTGACGGGCACGAACTCGGCACCGGTGGCGCTCACCAGCCCGGCCACCGCGGGGTCATTGGCATAGGTCACCCGGTGGCCGCGGTCCACCAGCTCCCGGATGACGTCCAGGGAGGGCAGGACATGGCTGACCGCGGGAATGCCGGCCATGGCTATATGGGCACGGCGATGGGACAAGGCGGATCACTCTCTCAGGTCCGTGGTTGACGGGGACGGGATGAGGGGCAGGGTCAGCCATAGATCTGGAGAAAGCTCATGCCGGTGACGCTAAACGGTTCCCCGGCCATGGGCCACCGAAATTCGCCGGGCGGTACGGGCTCCGCCGCCGCTACCGCCCCAACCGCTCGGCCAGTACCGCCGCTTGGCTGTGCTCCACATCCTTGGTGGCGGTCAGCAGGGTGAGGTGGTCCTCGGCCGCCAGCTCCCGCAGATGGTCCAGGGCCTGCCGCCGCTCCGGCTCCCGCAGCTCCTCCAGATAGCGCCTGCGGAACTCCGCGAAGCGCTCGGGCTGATGGCCGTACCAGCGGCGCAGATCCGTGGAGGGCGCGACCTCGCGCAGCCATTCGTCCAGGTGCGCGTCCTCCTTGCGGATGCCGCGCGGCCAGACGCGGTCCACCAGGACGCGCTTGCCGTCCTTCCCCGGGGACTCCTCGTACACCCGCCGGCAGTCGATGCGATGCGATCGCTTGCTCATGGTGCCCTCCGTCCCCTCCATGGTGCGGCCGGTCCGGAAGACCCGCCAGTTACCTTCCCTAGCATTGCAAGGCGCTCTCTAGCGGTGCTAGTTTCGTGGGCCTGTCACCGCTGGCTTTCCCGTACTTGAGGAAGTGGTCGCATGACCCTGCACGATCCGGCCGCCCCCGCCGCCCGGCGGACACCGGCCCCGCAGCCGGCCCCGCACGGGTGGTGGCCGCTGGTGGCGATCACGGCGGCGCTGTCGATGCTGATGCTGGATGCCACCGTGGTCGTGGTCGCCCTGCCGGACATCCGGCATGAGCTCAACACCGGTCTGGGCGACGCCCAGTGGGTGCTCAACGCCTTCACGCTTCCCTTGGCCTGCTGCCAGCTGATCGCCGGTTTTATGGGCGACCGGTTCGGCCGGCGCCGGACCTTCGCCGGGGGAGTGCTGGCTTTCGCGGCCGCGTCCCTGGCCTGCGGACTGGCCCCCGACGCCGGACTGCTGATCGCGGCCCGGGGCGTCCAGGGCGGGGCCGCGGCGGCGGTCTTCGCGGTCACCCCGGCGCTGATCGCCCAGTGCTACCGGGGCAAGGCGCGCGGTACCGCGTTCGGGATCCGCGGCGCCGTGGCCGGGGCCGTGGTGGTGCTCAGCCCGCTGCTGGGCGGGACGCTGGTCTCGGTGCTCGGCTGGCGCTGGATCTTCTTCGTCAACCTCCCCGTCTCCGCCGCGGTGTTGGCGCTCACCCGCCTCAGGATGCCCGCCGACCGCCCGGTGCGGGCCGGCCAACGCCCCGACTGGGGCGGGCTGCTGACCCTGTCCATGGGACTGCTCCTGCTGACCCTGGCACTGCTGCGCGGCGGCGACCATGGCTGGTGCGGCACCACCTCGCTGCTGATGTTCACCGGTGCGGCGGTGGCCCTGCTCGCCTTCCTCATCGTGGAAGCCCGCCGGGCCGACCCGATGCTGGACCTCTCCCTCTTCCGGGGCCGCACCTTCACCGGGACCCAGCTGGCCACCCTGTGCACCCATGGCGGCTTCTTCGGTCTGCTGCTCTATCTCTCGGTGTACTTCCAGGACCACCTCGGCTACTCGCCCATGAAGACCGGCCTGTGCTTTCTGACCGTCAACCTGCCGATACTCGCCGTGAGTCCGGTGGCCGGAGCGCTGATGGACCGGCTGCCCGCCCGGCTGCTGCCGAGCGCGGGACTGTCCCTGGTGGCCACCGGTCTCCTGCTGATGCATGGACTCACCCCGGCCTCCGGCTGGCGGGACCTGTCACCCGGCCTGGCCGTGGCGGGCCTCGGCCTGGGCCTCACCCTCCCCGCGCTGGGCTCACTGGCCGTCGGCGGAACCGACGACCGCCGTCTGGGCATGGCGGCCGGAGTCAACACCACGGCGAGCCAAGCGGGAATGACCCTCTCCACCGCCGTCTACGGCACCCTGCTCCAGGCACACCGGGATTTCCTGGCCGGCCTGGACCAACTGCTGCTCACCGCCGCCGCGGTGACAGCCGCGGGCGCGGCGGCGGCCCTGCTGCTGATCACCTCGGCCGAGTAGGCACTGCCGGGCACCCCGCTCCCAGGGTGCGGAAGAACAGGGCGTACCGCCCGCCCATTGACGGCCAACCTCCCGCATGCCAGCGTCACTTGAACACCCGCACCCCGCCGAACCCTCGCACCCGAGAGGAAGCCCCATGAAGAGATGGTCCGCCAGAGCGTTAACGATGACGGCCGCGCTGACCGCCGGAGTCACCCTGGCCGCCGGTCCCGTCGCGGCCGCGGCCGCTAGTCCGTCCACGGTGGCCGGAGTGGCGGCGCCCGCCGACGACCCCGCCCCGGACGAGCAGGCCGCCCTGCGCCAGGTGGCGACCGCCATCTGGGGAGCGGACCTGGCCAACGGCTGGGAGATGAACAGTGCCGTGGCCGATGTGCTCTCCCAGGCCACCCATGAGATCCTCCGGTGCTCCGAGGCCTTCTCCCTGGTGCCCAAGCCGCCCGGGTGGCTGCCGGGCCCGTTGTACCTGGTGAAGTACGCCAAGAACCTCTATGACTACTTCAACGCGGTCAAGGGCAGCCGCACCTACCGCACCTGTGTGGTGGGCGTGGCCTATGACTACCGCACCCAGATGGACATGGCCTCCCAGGGCCTGTGACCCTCACCGCGCCAGCCGCCCCAGCAGCGCCGAGGCGGCGGTGACGCCGATCACCACCGAGCCCGCCAACACCCCGAAGTCCAGCAGCAGATGCGCGGGCGTGCCGATCAACAGTCCGCGCAGGGCGTCCACTTCATAGCTGAGCGGATTGAAGCGGCTGACCGTCTGCAGCCAGTGCGGCATCAGCTCGATCGGATAGAGCGCGTTGGAGCCGAAGAACAGCGGCATGGTGATGGCCTGGCCGATGCCCATCAGCCGGTCGCGGGTGAGCACCAGACCGGCGATGGTCATGGACAGGCACGAGAAGAAGGCGGCCCCGAGCATCAGCACGGCCGCCACACCCAGCAGATGCAGCGGGTTGGCGTTCAGCGCCACGCCCAGCAGGGCCGACAGCACCAGCACCACCACGGCCTGGGCCAGCGCCCGTACCCCGGCGGCGAACGCCTTGCCGGTGACCAGGGCGGCCCTGGGCGTGGGGGTCACCAGCAGCTTGGTGAGTACTCCGGCGTCCCGCTCCCAGATGATCTGGATGCCATAGAAGATGGCGATGAACAGCGCGGACTGGGCCAGGATGCCGGGGGCCAGATAGTCCAGGTAGGGGACCGGCCCGGTGGGGATGGCCCGCAGCCGGGTGAAGGTCTCGCCGAAGATCAGCAGCCAGAGCGCGGGCTGGACGGCCCGGGTGAACAGCTCGGTGCGGTCCCGGCGCAGCTTCTCCAGCTCCACCAGGCACAGGGCGAACACCCGGTCCGGCAGCCGGCGCCAGGACGGGGGTACGGGCGCCTCAGCCCAGGCGGCCCGCGGTGCGTCGGGTACGGCGGACATCACGCAGCCCTCCTTGCCGGCCGGCATCGCCCAGGTGGTCTCCGGTGTAGTGGCGGAAGACGTCTTCCAGGCTCGCCCCCGGCCCCAGTTGGTCCTTGAGTTCGGCCGGGGCGCCCAGCGCCCGCAGCCGCCCCCGGTGCATCAGGGCGACGCGGTCGCAGAGGGCGTCCGCCTCGTCCATGTAGTGGGTGGTCATCAGCACGGTCATCCCGGTGGCCGCGCGCAGTTCGGTGATGCGCTCCCACACCCCCGAGCGGGCCACCGGGTCCAGGCCGATGGTCGGCTCGTCCAGCACCAGCAGCCGGGGCCGGTTGACCAGCGCCTGGGCCAGCTCCAGACGGCGCACCATGCCGCCGGAGTAGCCCGCCACCACCCGGTCCGCGGCCTCGGTCAGCTCCATCGCCGCCAGCACCTCCGTCACCCGCTCCCAACGCTGGGCACGCGGCACATCGAAGAGCCGGGCGAAGAGCATCACATTCTCCCGGCCAGTGAGCGAGCCGTCGGCGGACAGTTCCTGGGGTACGTAGCCCAGCAGGCGCCGTACCCGCATCGGCCGCCGCCCCGGGTCCAGGCCGAACACCCGGGCCCGGCCCTGGCGCAGCGGCAGCAGGGTGGTGAGCAGCCGGATGGTGGTCGTTTTCCCGGCGCCGTTGGGGCCCAGCAGACCGAACACCTCGCCGGGGGCGATCCACAACGAGACGTCGTCCACCGCCAGATGGTCGCCGAAGCGGTGGCTCAGGCCCCGGCAGTCAACGGCCCGTTCGGCTTCGGGGGGTTCCGTCGGAGGGCCCGGGGTGGTCATACCCGCCATACCCGTCATACCGCCTCCATGGCGTCGGCCAGCCGCCGCAGCAGGGCGACGGCATCGGGCAGCCGGTCCCGCTCGGGCCGGTCCAGCCGCTCCAGGGCGCGGGCCAGGGCGGCGCAGCGCCGGTCCCGCCAGGCGCTCATCCGCCGGTGGGCGTCCGGCGTCAGTTCCAGACGCACCACCCGGCGGTCCGGCGCCCGCCGCACCCGCCGCACCAGTCCCGCCCGGCACAGACAGCCCACCAGGGTGCTCACCGAGTTGGGGGCCATGCCCAGTTCGGTGGCGGCCGCGGTCACCGACAGGCCCGGCCGCCGGTAGAGCAGCCGCAGCAGATCCGCCTGGGCGCCGGTGAGCGAGGCGAACACCGGGCCGCGGCCCGCCACCCGGCACGAAGCGCGCCGCAGGGCGGACACCGCTCCCAGCAATTCCTCGGCCGGCTGAGCCGAGGTGGGCACCGCCATCGTGGCGGTTTCGGCTGGCATGCCCCGATTTTATCTCTCGGTCAGAGGCTTTGCCCAGGCCGGCGAAGTCCCCCGGGGCAGGGCCGAAGTGCTCATCGAGGGTGCGCTGCCCGTCGGGGCGTGGCGGCCTCGGCCGCCCCGGCTGGGAGCGGGCGGGGCCGCCATGCCCAGTGACGGCAGGGCCGGGCCAGGGGCCGCCGGGTGCCGTGGTCCAGGGCGATGCCCGGACGCTCGTACCAGGGCAGGCCAGGCCCGCCTCGGTGAAGGCGAAGCCGGTGGAGTGCTGGAGCAGGCCCAGCCGGTCCAGGGCATCACTGATCAGTGCGCCCAGCCGCCCGGCGAGACGGTCGTAGCAGGTCCGGGCCCGGGCCATGACCGCCCCGGGGAGGCGGCCCGCAGGGTGCGCGGCGGGGGCGGTGATGGATCCGGCGTGGCACGGCCCGTTCCTCGATCAGCTAGGGGACCCCATGACCGCCAGGCGCAGATAGCGGTGGCGCCCCCGCCGTTCCTGGACCAGCAGCCCGCCCGCCGTCAGCGGGGCGAGATGACCGCTGGCCATGGAGGGGCCACCCCGGCATGCGGGCCACTTCCCCAGCGGTCCAGGCCCGGCCGTCATGGGTGATCCGGTGACGGCGGCGGAGCCGCGCCACCCCGGCGGTCCAGGCCCGGCCGTCCAGCAGGGCCGGACAGAACGCCGCCCGGCTGTCATCGGCGAGCGGCGGTCGGCCGCTGCCCCGGTCGCGGGCGGTGTGCGGCCGCTCGGCGGTGGTGGCGGCCAATGTCGCCCAGGGAGCGGCAGGTGTCCGCGGTGCCGGCCGGGATCTTCAACGCGGCCACCCCGGTGCTCACTCTGGGCGTGGCCGCCGTGCTGCCGCCCGGCGAACGTCCCGTACGTGGGAGGCCGTTGGGCATCACGCTGGTCTTCGCCGGGGTGCTGATGGTGCCGGGTGTCCGGCGGGCACCGGACGGTCCGCGGCCGGCCGGGCAGGCCGCCTGTCCCATGGCCGCGGCCTGCTACGCGATGGGCTTCCCCGGTGCCGAGCGGCACTTGGCGGGCCGGGCCGAGTCCACGGTGGCGCTGCCCCCGGCGCTCTCCGGGGGACTGCCCGAGGTGCCCGGCCGCCGGGGTCTGCCCCCGGCGCGGCCTGCTGGCCCTGGGAGCCCTGGGCACGGGGGTGGCCCATCTGCTCAACCGCCGGTTGCCGCGCCGGGCGGGCGCGGTGGCGGCGACCACGGTGGCCTATCCGATGCCGCTGGTGACGGCGGCCGCCTGGGTGCTGGTGCTGGGGGAGCGGCTGACCTGGAACCAGCCGGTGGCCGCGGTGGCGGTGGGGCAGGGCGGGAGCCCGCGAGGAGCGAGCGCGTCGGCGGTCCCCGCCGGGGACTCTAGAATCTGATCTTGGAGTCAGGTTCAAACCGGGGGAACGGCCGTGCTGATCGGGGAGTTGTCGCGCAGGACCGGCGTGAGCGAGCGCTCCCTGCGCTACTACCAGCAGCAGGGACTGCTCACCGCCGAGGGTACGGCCAGCGGCCAACGGGAGTTCCCGGAGAGCGAGGTCGAGCGGGTGCTGCGCATCCGGGAGCTGTTCGCGGCCGGGCTGTGCAGCGGCAAGATCGCCCAACTGCTGCCCTGTGTACGGGTGCACGGCGGCAGCCGGACCGCGCCCCCGGAGCTGGTGGCCGTTCTGCTGATGGAACGGGCCAGGATCGACGGCCTGGTCAGAGGGCTGCTGCGGTCCCGCGAGCTGCTCGACCAGGTCATCGCCGAGGCGCGGCCGGCCGACTGACCCCGGCCAGCAGGGCCTCCACCGCCAGCTCGAAGCGTTCGGCGTCATCCACTCCGGCGCCGGTCCGGGCCGCCTCGGTGAGCAGCGGATAGCGCCCGGGGTCGGCACCGGCCAGCCACTCGGCCGAGCCCGGCCCCTCCTCGCCCAGCCCGGCCGCCTCGGCCGTGGCATGGCTTATCGCCAGCAGCGCAAGCGAGTTCACGGTGTGCAGCGCCCGGCCCAGCTCTATCCCGGCCCCGGTCAGCACCCGCAGACAGCGCTCCACCGTGTCCAGCGCCGCCGGGGTGACGGCGGGGCGGGCCGCCACCAGGGGCAGCACCCCGGGATGGCGCAGCAGGGCGGACCGCAGGCCATGGGCGTAGGCACGCAGCAGGGGGCGCCAGTCCTCCTCCGTGGTGTCCAGGGGCAGCGCCTGGGTGAGAACCCGCTCCACCAGGCCGTCCAACAGGGCCTGCTTGCCCGGAACATGGTGGTAGAGGGTCATGGCCTCCACGCCCAGTTCGGCGCCCAGCCGGCGCATGGTCAGGGCGCCGGTCCCGGAGTGGTCCACCAGGTCCAGGGCGACATCCAGGACCCGCTCCCGGTTCAGCCCGGCCCGTTCGCCCGGCCTTCTTCCGTCAACCATCCGTGCCCCCTTGGCCCTTGACTTTCTTACGCCGTAAGGCCATCCTAGCGGGGACAGTGAAACTTACGTCGTAAGAAATATGCAAACGGGGGGCTGGGATGTCGGACGTCAAGCAGGTCGTCAAGGACTTCTTCGATGCGGTCAATGAGCGCCGACTGGCGGATCTGCCGCGGTATATGGCGGCCGATGTGATTGATCACAACAAGATCATTTTTGGTGAGCCGGATGAGCCGGGCGCGGCCTTCGACGGCTTCCGGCAGCAGCTCGATGCCTTCGGCGAGGTACGGATGGAGCCCCGGCAGCTGATCGCCGAAGGCGACACCGTGGTCGCCCGGCTGCTGGTCAGCGGCATCCATACCGGCTACCACCCCCGGATGCCCCGGCCCACCCACCGCTCCTTCGGTGTCGAGCAGATATGGATCTTCACGGTGCGGGACGGCCGGATCGGCGAGATACGGGCGGTCAGCGACCGGCTGGGAATGTTCCTTCAGCTCGGCTGGGAGTGGCCGGCGGCCGCCTGAGCCGCCTTGGTGGCCGGGGCCTCGTGGCGGCGGGTGGGGCCAGGCAATACGCTGTGCGGGCCAAGAGGCGCCAGGGCGGGACGAGTCGGAGGGAAGCCGGGTGGACGGCGGCAGCAGCGGGGGTGCCGGGCGGGTGGTCAACAACTCGGTGGCGGGCGACGCCTCGGTCTATGGCCCCCTGGTCCAGGCCGATCGCATCGACTCCCTCACCTTCGCCGCACCGCCCCAGCCGGTGATCCCCCGCCAGCTGCCCTCGCCCCGCCCCCACTTCGTCAACCGCGAGCGGGAGTTCGCCCAGCTCAACGCGGGCATCGCCGAGCAGGCCGCGGACGGCCGGCCCGGGGTGATCGTGGTCACCGGGCTCGGTGGCGTGGGCAAGACCGAGCTGGTGGCCGAGTGGTTCCGCCGGGACTTGGCGGACCGGTATCCGGACGGCCAGCTCTATGTGGACCTGACCGAGTTCCGCCGGGACGGCGGAGTGGACGTCGGCGCGGTGCTCGGTTCCTTTCTGCGCGACCTCCAGGTGGACGACCGCGTCATCCCCGCCACCCTGGGCGAGCGCACCCGGATGTTCCGCAGCGTGACCGCCGGACGCAGCCTGCTGGTGGTGATCGACAACGCCCAGCAGGCCGCCGAGGTACGGCCGATGCTGGCCGGGCGCGGACTGACCGTGGTGCTCAGCCGCACCCGGCTGGCCTCACTGGAAGTGGACGGAGCCATTCCAGTGCGGGTGGATCCGCTGGATCATGCGGCCGGTGCCCAACTGCTGCGCCACTGGCGGGCGTCGGAGGCCGACTCCACCGACGGCGAGCGGCTGATCGAGCTGTGCGGCGGACTGCCGCTGGCCCTGCGCGCCGCCGGTCGGCGGCTCATCCAGCGCCCGCATGTCAGCCTGGCGTCCATGGTCCGGGAGCTGGCCGACGACCGGCCCCGCTCCGGCGGCCCCGGCGGCAACCCGGCGGTGCCGGTCATCGAGGCGGTCGTCGGCGCCTTCCCCCGGCACACCCGCCGCCTATACCGCTTCCTGGGCACCTTCCCCGGCACCACCTTCACCCCCGAACTGGCCCGGGCAGCAGGGATCGAGCGGTTCGACGACGCGCTGGAGGACCTGCTCACCGCCCACCTGGCCGTGGACACCCGGCGGCCCGGCCGGTTCCGGCTGCACGATGTGGCGGCCGCGCACGCCCGGCAGGAGGCCGGCACCCGGCCCGAGGAAGAGCTCCGCCAGGCCCGGCGCCGGACCACCGACTACTATCTGGCGGCCGCCGCGGCCGCCGACCGCGCGGTCATGGGCGAGCGCTTCCGGCTCCAGCAGGCGCCCGAGCACGCCCCCCGGTTCCAGGGCAGCGCCCAGGCGCTGGACTGGCTCGACGACGAACGCGCCAACCTCCTGGCCGTGCTGCGCGGCGCCGCCGGCCAGGGCTGGCATGACGCGGTATGGCGGCTGTGCGAGTCGCTCTGGGCGCTCTACCACAACCGCAAGCACTACGCGGACTGGATCGAGTCCCACCGGCTGGGCATCGAGGCGGCCCAGTGGGAGGGCCGCCCCGACGCCGAGGTCCGGATGCGCAACCAACTCGCCCGCGCTCACTACGAACTGGGCGACTACCACCTGGCCGAGGAGCAACTGCGCCCGGCCGAAGAGCTGTTGGGCAGTGTCACCGACCCCCGCCTGCCCGGCGTCATCTGGGAGACCACCGGCCTGCTCAGCCTCGCCCGCGGCGAACCCGAGGCGGCCATCGGCCTGTTCCGGCGCTCCCTGGCGGCCAACCAGGGTGATCCGCACGGCATAGTGGTGCAGAGCTACCACCTCGCCCAGGCCCTGCTGGCCGCCCGCCGCCCACGGGAGGCGGGCGAGGTGCTGGCCGGCGCCATGGACCTGGCCCGCACCCACAAGGACGAGGCGATGCAGGTGAGGGTGAGCCTGGTCCGGGCCCGGGTCTACCAGGCCCTCGGCGAGGACCAGCGGGCGCTCCGCGCTGCCACCGACGCCGCACTGCTCGGCCGGCACCTGGGCCACCACCTCAAGGTGGACCAGGCCCTCCGGCTGACCGCCGAGATCGGCGAACGGCTGCGCGTCCCCCAGGTCCAGCAGGCCAGCAGGCGCAAATCACGCGAACTCTGGCAGAGCTTGGGGCTGCTCGACCCGGTCGCCTGAAGCGTCCCTCGGTTCCCCTACCCGGCTGAGTACGATCGCCTCAGCTGCCCCAAGTTCAACCCATGTTGCCCGGAGAGTGGTTGTGTCACTGCTGCCTCACCGCCGCACCCGGCGTGACCGGTCACGCTGGGACACCCTGCGGGAGGACGCGCAGGTCCTGGGCGTCGCACGCACCCTCACCTCGGCCACCCGGCTGCTGGATGTGATGCAGCTGCTCCGCCCCGAGGACGGCATCCGCGTCTCCTACACCGTCAACCCCGGCTCGGTCTTCAGCGAGGGGCTGGAGGACTACCTCTACGACCTGGGCGCCACCGTGCTCAGCTGGCGGGAGGCCAAACGCCGCCGTTTCGACCTGGCGGTGGCCTGCGCCGTGCACCCGTCCATGCGCGGCCTGCACGCCCCACTCTTGGTGATGCCGCACGGCGCCGGGTACAACAGGCTGGTCACCGAGTCCACCGGCGACCCCTCGGCACCCGCCGGGCTCTCCCGCCGCGAGCTGATGCACCGCGGCAAGGTGCTCCCCGAGATCATCGGGGTCTCCCACCGGGACCAGATCGCCCGCCTGGCCGCCACCTGCCGTGAGGCGGTCCCGCACGCCCGCCTGATCGGCGACTACTGCCTGGACCGGATCAGGGCGAGCATGCCCCGAAGGGACCTCTACCGGGAACGGATGGGCGTCACCGGCGGACAGCGGCTGGTCCTGGTCAACAGCACCTGGAGCGAACACTCCCTGCTGGGCCGCCACCCCGACCTGCCGCTGCGCCTGGTGGCGGCACTGCCCGCCGACGAGTTCAAAGTCGCCCTGGTGCTGCACCCCAATGTCTGGGCCCGGCACAGCCGCCACCGCGTCTACGAGCGGCTGGGCAAGGCGATGGACGCCGGACTGCTGGTACTGCCGCCCGAGGAGGGCTGGCGGGCCGCCATCGTGGCCAGCGACCTGGTGGTCGGCGACCACGGCAGTACCTCCTTCTACTCCGCCGCCCTCCGGCGCGTGGTCCTGCTCGCCGCCACCGGCCTGGACGAACTGGACCCCGCCTCACCCGCCGCCGCCTTCGGACGCACCGCCCCCCGCCTGGACCCCGAGGGCGACCTGCTGGCCCAACTCCTGGACGCGGACGGCCGGCACAAGCCCGACGACCTGGCCGAAGTGGTGGAGCGACAGCTCGGCGGCCCCGGCGAGGGCGGCCAGCTGCTCAGGGAGATCATGTACTCCTTCCTGGAGCACCGCGACATCCCCGCCCCCACCGGCAAGTGGCAGCCCCTGCCCGTCCCCGAACCCAGCCCACGGCAGCGCCCCGCACCCGCCACCTGGGATGTCACCGGCGAAATCCATCCCGATGGCTCGGTGGCCGTCCGCCGCTGGCCGGTGATCGCCGAACTCCACGAGGAATCCCGGGGTTTCCTGGCCGTCACCGACCAGGAAACCCACCCGCTGTGGCAGGCCTCCGCCGCGGTGGCCGCCCGTACCGTCCTGGACGCGGACCGCCCGCCCGCCGACTGGCTGGCCCAACGCCTCGCCGACTACCCCGGCCTGGACGTCCTGGTCGCCGCCCTCGCCGAGGACCGCTGCCTGGTACTGCTGCGCCGCGGCCGGGTGCTGCTGGAAGCACACACCCAGCGGGCCTGGGGAGAGCCCGACCGCCGCCTGGACCCGGTGCTGCTGGGCGCCGCCGTCAACCTCTGGCTGAACGAAGGACGTTCGGCCGCCGACCTCGGCCGCGGTCTGCGGCTGCGGACCGGCCCCCGCGGGCTGCGCATCGCCTTCACCACCCGCCCCTGAACCAGCGCCGCCCCTGAACCGGCGCCGCCTCGACGCGGAGTGCCCGGACCACTACGGTGGCGGCAGCGCAAGCGAGACAAGGGGGAGCCCATGGAGGCGGAACTGACCGCGCTGGCGGTCTCGGGGGCCACGGCACTGGTGCAGAACATGGCCAGCGACGCCTGGGAACAGGTCAAGGGACGACTGGCCCGGCTGGTCTCCCGCGGCGGCGACACCCGGCAGACCGAGGAGGAACTGGCCGCCTCCCGCACCGAGTTGATGGCCGCCCGGCAGTCCGGGGACGAGGAAACGGCGGCCGAGATCCACGAGGAGTGGCGGCTCAGGCTGCGCCGGGTGCTGCGCACCGACCCGGAAGCCGCCCGCGAACTGCGGCAACTGCTGGACGAGGTGGCCCCGGAGGGCCCCGCCGCCGGCTCGGTCACGGTCAACAACACCATCAGCGGCGGCACCTACCAGCAACCGGTCTTCCAGGGACAGAACTTCTCCAGCCTGCGCATCACCGAACCCGGAAACTAAGTCACATCACGCGGCCCCGCCGCGTGAGCGCGACCGGCCAAGGACGGCCCCATCAGGGTCACTGCCGCCGATGACCGGCTGACGGCGGCCACCGCCCACCGCCTGGCCTGCGAAGGCACCGCCCTGCTGTGGCGCGGCGATTACCCCAACGCCCGCCGGCTGCTGAGGGCGATGGGCCGCCGGGTGGACCGCAAACCCGCGCCGGCGGGGAGCAGCCCCGCGGAGACCTATCACCTGTACCGGCGGGCCCGCGGCCACCGCGCCCGGATCCTGAGCCGGTTGCTGGTGCTGCTGGAACCGGACCACACCCTCGCCCTGCGCCGGGCCCCGGACGTCCGCCGGGCCTGCGCCCAGGCATATGGCCCGCTTTCTGCGCCCACGGCGGTGGCCCTCACCGAACTCCTCGGTGTGACCGGGGCGTTCGAATGGCGCCGCAAGGGGGTGGAGGTGCCCGCCCAAGGTCGCTCTGCTCCGGAAACCGCAGTGAGCCGGGACACGATAGGTGGAACCTGGCCACGCATGTTGGAACCAGGGCCCTTGGCTTCGGGGGAGCTGGGTGCTGGACCGCTCCCTCGGCGGCATGCGGGATGTCCCCGGCGGGGTCATGATGAGACGGCCCGGCCGCCGCGGGAGCGCCGGGCGGGAAGGAGCAGGCGATGGAGCTGTTCCCGCCGGCGCCGCTGCAGGAGTGGCGGGACACGAAGGAGACGCTGCACCGCTTCGCGCAGATTGTCGGCAAGATCCGCTTGGCCGCGAGCGCTCGGCGCAACCACTGGTGGAACGTCCCGTTCCATGTCACTGGGCGCGGCATCACCACCCGTCCGATGGGACAGGCCGACGGGAATCCGATCTTCACGGTCGACTTCGACTTCGTCGACCACCGGCTCGCCGTCATGACGCTGGACGGTCAAGAGCGGTCCTTTCCGCTTCCGGGCCAGTCCGTCGCGTCCTTCTACGACCAGACCCTGGCCGCTCTGGCCGCGCTGGGCGTCCGGGTGAACATCGCTATTCCCAGGCCCTTCGATCTACCCGACGCCGACCGGCCGTTCGCCGAGGACACCGAGCACGCGACCTACGACCCGGTAGCCGCAAACCGCTACTGGCGGGTGCTGAGCCAGGTGGCGTCCGTACTGGAGGAATTCGCGGCAGGGTACTCGGGGAAGGTGAGCCCGGTGCACCACTTCTGGCACACCTTCGACATCGCGCACACCCGGTTCTCCGAGCGTCACATCGAGCAGCCAGAGCAGACCGACCCGGTCACCCGGGAGGCGTACTCCCGGGAGGTGATCAGCTTCGGCTTCTGGTTCGGCGACGACACTTTTGCCGAGCCCGCGTTCTACTCGTACACCGCCCCCGAGCCCGCCGGTCTGGCCGAAGCGCCGCTCAGCCCGGCGTCCGCGCAGTGGGTCGCGCGCGGCGACAGCCACCTGGCCGTGCTGCGCTACGACGCGGCCCGCGCCGAGGCCGATCCACGTGCCGCCGTGCTCGCCTTCTACGAAAGCGCCTACCAGGCCGGGGCCGGACGCGCCGGATGGGACATCGCGGCGCTTGCGAGCCCCGGCGGAATCACGGACCCGGTCCGTCGTATCTGACGAATTCGGTCAGCAGTGCAGCGCGGTGCAGTGGTCAGGCTTCGGTATCGGTGCGCGCCAGGATGCCCTTGAGCAGGCCCGTGGACTGGCCGACCTCGATGAGGTAGCCATCCGGGTCGCCCATGTAGCAGCGCAGCTCGGCGCGCCGGTCGATGGGCGGGGTGAGGAACTCGGCTCCCTTGGCGCGGGCTGCCGCGTAGAAGCCGTGGATGTCCGCCACCCGTACGTTCAGGAAGCTGGAGGCGGTGTGGCGGTCCTCCGGTGGGCGCAGTGTGACGTCGGGTTTGTCATCCGTGGGCCCGCCGCCGGGGTTCATGATGATCCAGCTGTTGGCGACCTTGATGATGCAGGGGTTCTCCTCCAGCACCACCTGCCCGCCCAGCACGTCGGCAATAGAACGCTCGCGAGCGAGGGACGTCACCGACCGTGAGAAAGTGCGTCAGCAGCAGACCCTCGGCCGGTGCGGGAAAGTCCGGCTTGGCGTTCGATGTTCCCCGAGGCCGTTCTGCGTCAGCTGCCCGGGCACCTGGCACCCGGCGGGGAGGGCTGGCTGATCCTCTCCGATCTGGCCGAACTCCTGGGCCTGCGCAGCCGGGAGCAGCTGACGGCCGCCATCGCGGCGGCGGGCCTGCGGGTGCTGGACCGGCTGGACACCCGGCCACGGCATCCGCGCGCCGCCGATCCGGCCGACCCGCTGCACCGGGCCCGGGCGGCCGAGGTCACCTCGCTGTGGCGGCTGGCGGCGGCATAGCGGCCGTGCGGGCGCGGTCCACATCCGGGCTGCGGTAGAGGCGTTCCGGGATACGGGCCAGGGTGGAGGGGTGTACCTCGGCCCCGAGCCCGTACAGCCGCTGAAAGCTCATGATCAACGGGCGCCAGGCGTCCGGGTCGATCCGGTCCTCCGTCCCGGCGGCCCTGATGTCCGGGTGCACCAGCACCCGTTGCACCCGTACCTCGAAGGCCGCGATGGCGCCCTGCTGCCGGGGATCGTCCTCGGCGACCGGGTGCACCGCCTCGACCACCGCCTCCATGGCCACCGGGCACTCGGCCGCCCGGGGCGGGGCGACCGTCTCGGAAGCGACCGGGGTGAGTCCGGACCGGCCGAACTTGTCCGGCTCATACCGGTATCCACGGGCCCGCTTGCGGGCGGGGACCGGATCGGTGCCGGTGGTCAGGGCCAGCCGGTCAACGGCCCCGGCGAGCGCGTCGGACGGGAGATTGAGCACGCACTCGCGCTCGCGCAGCAGATTGCGGGCCGTCTGGGAGCTGCGGCCCAGCCCCAGCACGGCCCGCCAGCCGAGCCAGAAGGCGGAGGACATGGGGGCCAGATTGGCCGAACCATCCTGGTTCCGGGTGGAGATCAGCACCACGGGGGTGCCGAAGTAGAGAATGCCGGGTTCAACTCGGGTGTGCGTCGCGGTACTTGTGGTCACGCCGCCAGTCTCGGCGGGCGGTGCGCGCCGCTGCTGGCGGGAATCGGACGCTCAGCCGGGCGGCTGGGCCGTCGATGGCGGGTCGGCGCCCACGAGGGAGCAGGCACGCCCTCAGTCGTGCGGCACCACGGCCACCGGGCACCTGGCATGGTGCAGTACGGCGTGGGCCACCGGGCCCACCCCCAGCGCCGGGCGGTGCTCATGGCGGCCCACCACCAGCAGTTCGGCGTCCGCGGCGGCGGTGAGCAGGTGCTGGGCGGGGGAGCCGGTCAGCAGCCATTCGTCCACCTCCACGGCCGGCCAGTGCTCCCGGTGCGGGCGCAGCATCTCGGCCAGCGCCTCGGCGTCCCGGCTGACCCTGCCCCCGTTCGGCTCCTCGCGCCGCACCCGGACCACCCGCAGCAGCGCGTCATGCCGGGCGGCGGCCGCGAAGGCGAAGGGCAGCAGGGACTCGTCGGCCTCCTCCGGGTCCAGGCCGACCAGTACCGGACGCCCGGTGGCCGGAGCGGCCGGCACCTCCGGCTCATGAACCACCGTGACCGGCCCGGGTGCCCGAGCCAGCACCGCCAGGCTCACCGGCCCCAGCAGAAACCCCTGCTGTCCGGCCAGCGCCCGCGAGCCCAGCACCAGCAGATCGGCGGTCGCGGCCTCCGCCAGCAGCACCTCCGTCGGCGCACCGGACTCCTGGCGCACCTCCACCGGCAGGCCGGGATGGGTGGTGCCCAGCTCCTGCCAGACCGCCTCGATCCGGGCGGCGGCCCATTCGCCGCCGTCCGGGTCCGCGCCGCCGGCGTACACCAGGTGCAGCGGCACCCGGCGCAGCACCGCCTCCCGCCCGGCCCAGACGGCCGCGGCCAGGCTTTCCGGGGAGCCGTCCACTCCGGCGGATACCGGTCGGGTCACGTGGTCACCGCCTCCACTACGAGAGCTGTCTGCTGTTTCGCATCCTCCCGCCGGTGAGCGCGACGCGCATGTCCGCGCCCGGTGAGGGACGCGGGGCAGCCGCCCCATGCGGCCCCGCCGCGCGGGCGCGTCCGGCCCCGGACGGATCCGGACGGGCCTGCGGCCGAAACGCGCCCCACCCGTCATACGGTCACCGCGGACGACCCGGCCAACGCCGCCGTACCAGCCTCGGCGATCTCAGCTCCCTGCCCCGCGGACGATCGGTGCGAGATGCCCACCGCGCCGGTGACCGCCGCCGTCCGGGCCGCGCAATGGCAGCCCGTAACAGCGGCAGGCCGCTGCCGAAGGAGACCGGCCCCCCGTTGCTCCGGCCGGTGCCGTGGACGACGGGGCCACCCGGGCCGGAGATTCCGCCCACCTGCGGATTCCGGGCCGCTGGGCGGCCGGCCCGGCCGCCAACCGCCCGCCCTCAAGGCGGCTTTGGATCCGCCGCCCGGATCAGCCGCATCGGCAGCCGCCGGGGGCTGAGCACCAGCCGGGGCACCGGGCGTACCGCCTGGTCCCCCGGTGGGCTCAGCGGTTCCAGCCGCCAGCGGGAGACGATCGCGGCCAGGGCCAGCGCCGTCTCGGCAAGGGCGAAGGAGTCCCCGACGCATTTGCGGGCGCCGCCGAACGGGATATAGGCCCCGGACAGGCGCTGAGGCGCGGTGCCCAGCCAGCGGTCGGGCAGAAAGCGTTCGGGTTCCGGATAGAGGCCGGCGCGGTGGTGCAGCAGATGGGCGCTGAAGACCACGGTGGTCCCGGCCGGCGGCGGATGCCCGCCCAGCCGGGTGTCGGCGGTGGTGGTCCGGTTGAGCAGCCATACCGGCGGCCGGATCCGCAGGGTCTCGGCGATGACCCGCCCGGTGAGCTCCAGCCCGTCCAGGTGGTGATGGCCCACCGGGCCGTCACCCGCCATGGCCGCCACCTCGGCGCGCACCCGGTGTTCCACTTCCGGATGGCGGGCCAGCAGATGCAGTGCCCAGGCGAGCGTGGCGGCGGTGGTCTCCATGGCGGCCGCGAAAAAGGTGACCAGCTGGTCGAGGATCTCCCCGTCGGACAGCCCCCGTTCGCCCTCGGCGTCCGGCGTCAGCAGCAGCGAGAGCAGGCTGCCTTCCTGTGGGTCGTCGGTCCGGCCCTCGAGGATCAGCCGCTGAAGCGCCTCCCGGAGGCGGGCGCGGGCCCGGTCGTAGCGGCGGTTGCCCGGCGTGGGCAGCCGGTCCACCGGCCAGGGCATCAGGGCGCGGCCGGGAATGCCCGCCACCACCACGGCGAAGTCCTCGATGAGCCGGCCGAGCGCTGTGGCGGGGACCCGGTCGCCGAACAGGGCGGCCGCCGTGACCCGGGCGCTGATTTGCAGGGTCTCCGCCATCACGTCGATCACCTGGCCGTCCTGCCGGCGATCGGTCACCTCGGCGATCCGGGCCGTCATCACCCTCGCATACCCGGGCAGCCGCGCCGGGTGGAACGCGGGCTGGATCAGCCGCCGTTGGCGCCGGTGCCGCCGGTAGGGGCAGCTGGCCAGGCCGTCCCCGGCCACCTCCCGGATCCGGTCGTACAGCGGCCCGCCCTTGTCGAAGAGCCGGTCGTTCAGCAGCACTTGACGGGTGAGCTCGGGATCGCACACGACCACCGCCCGGTACGGCCCCGCGCGCACCTGCACCAGGTCCCCGAAGCGGGGCAGCGAGGCGAAGAAGCGCAGGGGATCGTGCAGCAGTGGCAGCGCATGCCCGAACCACGGAAGTGCGCCGGGGGCCTGGGCCCAGGTGCAGGAGGTCCGCACACCGCTGCACGTGCCCCCGGCGCTCCCGGGCAGCCATTGGTCAACTCTTTGCAGCTGGGCGGCGGTTGCCCACCCCGCACGGACCGCGCACGCCGGGCGCGTGTACCGGGCGCCCGGCCGGGGCGGGGAAGCAGCCGCTATTCCACCTCATGGCAGGACTCGATCAGCGCCCGCAGCTCCGCCCGGGGCGGATCCGGCCGGACCGCCAGGAAGGTGCGCAGCACCGGCGTGGGGTTGCGCAGCGGCCGGAAAACCACGCCAGGCACCGGCAGTTGCCGGGCGTGCGCGGCATAGAAGACCGTCCAGGAGGGCTTGCCGAACCCAATGGTGGCCAGCGTGTCCTGGGCGGTGGTGAACGCGGGCCCCAGGAGTGGCTCGAATCCGGCCTCCCGGCAGCAGCGCAGCATCAGTTCATGGAGGGCGGGGTTGCGCTCGGGGGTGGCCAGCCGCAGCGGCAGCCCGGCCAGTTCGGCCAGGTCGATCTCGCCGCGCACCGCCAGGTCGTGCCGGGCGGGAATCGCGGCGAACAGGGTGTCCTGCCACAAGGGCAGCAGTTCCAGGCCGGTTTCCGGCCGTTCGCCGCGCAGCAGGGTGGCGTCCAGCTCGCCGGACCGTACCGCGCGCAGCCGGTCCGCCTGAGGAGCGGTGACCAGTTCCAGCTGGGCGAGCGGGGCGAGCCGGGCGAATCCGGCGAGCACCGCTTCCAGCCGGTCGCCCAGTCCGTCGCTGGTGCCCAGGCGCAGGGTGGCGGCCGTCTCGCCGCGCAGTTCGTCCATGGCGGTTCTGGCCCGTGCCTGGGCGGCCAGTATCTCCCGGGCGTGCGGGAGCAGCCGACGCCCGGCCTCGGTGAGGCGCACGGCGCGGGTGCTGCGGTCGAACAGGTCCACCCCCAGCTCCCGTTCCAGCCGGCGCACCTGCTGGCTGACCGCCGACTGCACAATGTGCAGCCGCTCGGCTGCCCGCCGGAAATGCAGCTCCTCCGCCACGGTGAGGAAGTACTGCAACTGCCGGATTTCCATGCTTACCCCCGCGCTGATCTTGATCGGTGATGAGTGTATGCGCGGTTCGGCGGTTGGTCGCGGGCGTGGATCGCGATGAGGTGGGGGCAGCGAACGAAAGGAAGAACCCCCCATGCGCCAGACCATCGTTGAGACCAGTGGCGGCCCCGCCACCGTCGCCTATGACATCACCGGCACCGGCCCGGGCCTGCTGCTGGTGCATGGCACCGGAGCCGACCGCACCCAGTGGCGGCCGCTGACCGAGGCGGTCGCCGACCGCTTCACCGTGGTCGCCCTGGACTACTCGGGGTCCGGTGACACCACCGACCACGGCGGCCCGCTGACCCTGGACGACCTGGCCGGCCAGGTGCTGGCGGTGGCGGACCACGCCGGGCTGGACTCCTTCCACCTGGTGGGCCACTCGCTGGGCGCGGTGGTCGCCGCACAGGCCGCGGCGACCGCGCCCGAGCGGGTGCGCTCCCTGGTGATGCATGCCGGCTGGGTGCACACCGACGTCCGGATGGACGCCGAATTCCGCTACTGGCTGGAGCTGTTGGCGGCCGACGCCCGCCAGGGCAGTGAACTGTTCGTCCGGATGCTCCCGTTGATGGCCTTTGGCCCGCGCTACTGGGAGCGTACGGACGCCGCGGCCAACGAGAAGTTGGTACGCATGCTGGCCGGTGTACTGGCGCCGGGTACGGACCGGCAGACCGAGGTGGACCGCACCGTGGACCTGCGCCCGGTGCTGGGCCGGATCACCGCCCCAACCCTGGTGCTCGCCAGTGCGCATGACCGGGTGATCGGCGCGGAGCAGCAGCAGGCGCTGATGGACTCCATCGCCAACTCCCGTTATGCGGAGATCGATGCCGGGCACGGCGCCCCGGCCGAGGACCCGGCGGGCTTCGCGGCGAAGATCACCGGCTTTCTGGACGAGCGGCTGGCTGTGGAGAAGGCGGGCGTGGCCTGAACGGCCGCTGCCCCGGCAGGGGTTGTGCCCTTGCACGCCCCCGCCGCACGCCGGGGCGCGCACGGGCCCTCCGCACCCCAACCTATCGACTACCCTAGGTGACTGAATGAATGCGCTCTGGAATCATAGGAGTTGCACGGTCGCGAAGGGCGGCGCCGGCGCTCCGGGAGGGGAGGGTGTGCCACCTGCGGAGCACCGCCTCAGCCGACCGCCGGGACGCCCCTGGGGCAAGGGGAGACCTGCCGGTCGAGGAGCCGGTGCGCCGGGCGCATCCCCGGTGCCGGCGCTCCCACCGCACCGTGCGCCGCCGGGCGGCGAGCGGATGAGCGCGGCCACCGGCGAGGGGCCGGGCCGGAGCCCCGCCGTAGCGCGCCGCCCCGCGGGCGGGCAACGGCCGGGCTCCGGCCGGCAACGCGCCCCGTCAGGGGTGCGGGGAACTGCGCGATCAACCCCAGCCGGCCCGCAGCCGTACCGCCACCAAAGGAACCCTTTGATTTCATACCGGAATTCATTATTCGACTTATAGAGCGCCGCTCGGTAGCTTCGGAACCGTCTCCCATTTCTCTCCGACCGAGGGCGGTATTCCGTGGCGGGCGAGCGCCGGACGGCGACTCCTTGGGCCTTTATGGCCGCGACAGCGATCCTCTGGGGATCGGCGTTTCCGGCGATACGCATCGCCCTGGACGGCTATGCCCCGACCGATATGGCCGTGCTGCGCCTGGCGACCGCCGTGGTCCTGCTGCTGCCCTGCCTGCTCACCGGCCGCGTCAGCCGGCTGCGCCGGGCGGACCTGCCGCGGATGGCCGGCTTCGGCCTCAGCGGAATGACCACCTATCAGCTGCTGCTCTACGGCGGTGAGCGCCATGTGGAGGGCGGCACCGCCGCCATGCTGGTGGCCACCAGCCCGGTCTTCGCCACCCTGCTGGGCATGCTGGTGCTGCGCGAGCGTCCGGGTGTCTGGGGGCTGGGCGGGCTGGCGGTGGCCCTGTGCGGAGCCCTGGTGGTCGCCATGACCAGCGGCGGTGGAGGCGGCTCGCGGACGGGCATGGCCATGGTCGTTCTCGCCGCCGCCGCCCAGGCCACCTCCTTCATCCTCCAGAAGCCGCTGCTGCGCCGCTATTCCGGCATGGACTGCATCTTCTACGGCAGCCTCTTCGGCCTGCTGCCCCTGCTGGCCTGCGCTCCCGGCGCGGCGGCCCACGCGGTCACCGCCGGCTGGCAGCAGAGCGCCGCGGTGCTCTGGCTGGGACTGGGCTGTACGGTGCTGGCCTTCTGCACCTGGTCCCGGGTGCTGAGCGCGGCCACCGCGGCCACCAGCTGCCTGGTGCTCTACGCGGTGCCGGTCGCGGCGCTGCTGCTGGACGCCGCGCTGCTGGGCACGCTGCCCGCCCCGATGGCCGGGGTGGGCGGGCTGATCGTGCTGGCCGGGGTGGCCATGGCCGCCCTGCGCAGGCCGCCCAAGCCGCAGCCGGAGCAGCAGCCGGAGCCGCGGCCGGAACCGTCCGGGCGGGCGGCACGGCCGCGCGAGCGGGAGCGGGTCAGCTCTTGACCGCGCGCAGCACCACGAACTTGGGGTCGCCGGCCACCAGTTCGCAGTTGCCGAAGAGGCGGCGCAGCTTGGCGTGGTAGCCGAGGTGGCGGTTGCCGATCACCCAGAGTTCGCCCGAGGGGCGCAGCACCCGGCGGGCGCCGGTGAACATCCGCCAGGCGGTGGCGTCGGTGGTGGACTGATGGGTGTGGAACGGCGGGTTGTTGAGCACCAGGTCCACCGATTCGTCCGGTACCGCGGACAGCCCGTCGCCCACCAGGAACTCGGCCTCGGCGCCGGTGGTGTTGGCGTGGAAGGTGGCCTCCGCGGAGGCCACCGCCTGGTACGACTCATCGATGAACACCGTCCGCGCCGCCGGGTTGGCCAGTGCGGCGGCGGTGCCCACGACTCCATTGCCGCAGCCCAGGTCCACCACCCGGGCCGGCCCCCGGCGCCGCGGCAGGTGCTGGAGGAAGAACCGGGTGCCGATGTCCAGTCGGTCGGCGCAGAACACCCCCGCGTGGTTGACCACGGTCAGGCCCGCCGCCGCACCGGCGTCGGCGCCCAGGGTGTAGCGGTACGGCCAGGGGTTGCCGCCCGGCCCCGCCTCGGGGGCCGGGGTCTGCGGGGAGCAGAAGATCAGCCGGGACTTGCGGACCGCCAGTGAGGTCCTGGTCGGCCCCAGGATCCGCTCGAACAGCTTGAGGGTGGAGGTGTGGATCTCGGTGACCCGGCCGGTGCCCACCACCAGGCTGCCCGGGTGCAGCCGGGGCGCCAGCCGGTGCAGCTGGTCCTCCAGCAGCGCCAGGCTCTTGGGCACCCGGACCAGCAGGACATCGATCCGCGGCGGCGGGTCGTCCTGGGTGGACAGCAGCCGCACCGCCTCGGCCGGACGGCCGTTGCGGGCCAGGTTGGCGGCGGTCGCCCGCTGGGCCAGATAGGAGTCGCTGATCTGCACCGGGCGGAACTCCGCCAGCGCGGTGGCCAGCGCGCCCCATCGGTCCCCGAGGACGGCCACGGTGCCGGAGAGGTCGGCCGGCTCCCCGTCGGTGCCCGCCAGGTGCCGCAGCAGGTACTCATCGGCGGAGTCCCAGGCGCGCAGCCGGTCGCGGGGGTCCTCGGGAAAGCGGGTGAGCTCCAGCTCACCCCAAGGTGTGCAGAATCGGTTCATTGTGCCCACAGGCTAGCGGTTCGCCGCGGTGCCCGGCGAAGCGGCGGGAGAGCCGGGACCGGCGAAGTCCCCGCCGGGGTATGTCCCGTCGGCCCGTCCGCACCCTTGGCCGAGCCCCAACCGCCTGACCTCCAGGGACATTTGACGGTGTGTTTCGGCCACCCAGGGGCACGGCCCGGACGCGGGGTGTCATCGACACCATTCCTTTGCCAACCGTTCACACAATGCCGACTGTCGTCTCCATGCCGGGCCCCCATCATTACTGACCGGTAAATAGCAGGCACCGGACGGCAGTTCCGCATGCCATCGGCGCCCGTCATCGGACAAACCAGGCATTCCAGGAGATCCCCCATGCCCGCATACAGCAGACGCCACTTCCTCACCGGCAGCGCCGCCGCGGCCTCCGCGGCGGCGCTCGCGCTCGTCGATGGCCGGTTCGCGTCCGCCGCGGCACTGGACCGGGCGGCGGCCGCCACCGCCGCCCGCGCGGTGCGCATCGAGGGCACCACCCTGGAGCAGGTGGCCACGCCCACCGGCAGCGGCGGCTACCGGCGGCTGCGCTCCGGCCCCGGCTGGCCGCTGGTGGTCCGTACCGACCTGGCGTCCTCCTCCGCGGCCCGCGACACACGCCGCACCGGACTCGCCTCCTTCGTCCAGTTCACCGATCTGCATCTGAACGACACCGAGTCGCCGGTGCGTTTCGAGTACCTCGCCCCGTTCAACGGCGCCGCCTACCGCCCGCAGGAGGCGCTCACCGTACGCGGTGCCTCCGCCCTGGTGGAGCGGATCAACTCGCTGTCCGGCGGCCCCTTCACCGGACTGCCGTTCTCCATGGTGATGGCCACCGGTGACAACACCGACAATCATGAACTGGTCGAACTCGACTGGTACCTCCGCGTGATGAGCGGCGGCCGGATCACCCCCAACAGCGGTGACCCCAACCGCTACGAGGGCGTACAGAACTCCGGCAGCGCGGAGTTCTGGAACCCCGAATCCGCCTTCCGCGACTCCTTCAAGGCCAAGGGCTTCCCCGAGGTGCCGGGCTTCCTCGGCGCCGCCGGACGGCCGTTCACCGCACCGGGCCTGCGTACCCCCTGGTACAGCACCATCGGCAACCACGACGACAGCATCGAGGGCACCCTGCCCGACCTCGGCCTGCTGCACTCCCTCTACACCGGCGACCGCAAGCTGGAGGGCTGCGACGAGTCGGAGGCGGCCAAGCTGGCCGACGCCCTGCGCAACGACCCCGGCCAGGCCATCCTCCGGCTGGCCAAGCTGCTCAGGAGCGGCGGCCCGGTCCGGGACATCACCCCCGACCCCCGGCGCGCCCCCTTCTCGCCCACCGAGTTCGCCAAGGCCCACCTCGACCCTGCGCACACCGGCCCCGGCCCGGTGGGACACGGTTTCTCCGCCGCCGATGTCGCCAAGGGGCGGCTCTACTACACCTTCCCCATCGCGGAGGGCGTCCTGGGCATCAGCCTGGACACCACCAACCCGGCCGGTTTCGCGGACGGTTCCATCGGCACCGCCCAACTCACCTGGCTGGAATCGGTCCTTCGGGCGCACAGCGGTCACTGGTACGACAGCGACGGCCGGGTGGTGCGCGGCGGGAGCGGCGGCCAGCTGATTGTCATCTTCAGCCACCACACCAGCGCCAGCATGGGCAATCTGCTGCCCGACCCGCACCACCTCTTCGAGAAGCGCCATGACGGCAAGGCCGTGGTGGACCTGCTGCAGCGCTACCCCCATGTGGTGGCCTGGGTCAATGGCCACACCCATGAGAACCGGATCCTGCCGCACGGGCACCCGACCCCCGAGCGTGCCTTCTGGGAGATCAACACCGCCTCGCACATCGACTTCCCGCAGCACGCCCGGCTGATCGAGATCGCCGACAACGGCGATGGCACCCTCTCGCTGTTCACCACGCTCGTGGAGTCCGCCGCCCGCTACGAGACCGACTTCGGCGACACCTCCGACGCCGGACTGGCCGCGCTCTACCGTGAACTGTCCTACAACGACCCGCATGCCACCCCCGGAGCGCGCCTGGGCGGCCCCGCCGACCACAACACGGAGCTGCTGCTGACCAAGCCCGGCCGCTGACCTTATCGCCGGTATTGCCACTATCGGGCGTGATACCGGCGAAAGTTGGGACTCGCCCCTCTTGGTCCGCTTAAGGTGGAGCGCGGTTCGGCCGGGGCCGCTGTGCCCGGTCTGGCGTCGTGCGGCCGGGAGGGCGCATGGAGTACCTGCGACTACTGCGACGGCGACGGGTGCTGGTGCTGTGGCTGGCGCGCAGCCTGTCGGTGCTGGGCGACCACTTCTACGCGGTCGCGGTCATATGGAGCGTCTACGCCGCCACCGGCTCGGCCTCCCTGATGGGGCTGGTGGCGGTCGCCGAGTCGGCACCCTATGTGGTCCTGGGCGCGGTGGGACGGCGGGCAGTGGCCCGCTTCCTCTCCTACCGCGCACTGGCCGGACTCGACCTGGTACGGGCGGTCCTGGTCGCCGCCCTGCCCTTCGTCTGGACCCCGGACGGGCGGGGCCTGGCCGTCCTGCTGGCCGGCGTACTGCTGCTGGGCACCCTTGGGGCGCTCTTCGACCCCAACCTGGAGGCCCTGGTCGCCGAGCTGGCCGAACCGGCCCGCATCCAGCAGGTGACCGGCCTGTTCGACCTCACCGGCCGGATCGCCCGGATCGCGGGCAAGGCCGGCGCCGGACTGCTGCTGATCTGGTTCTCCAAGATCCAGCTCTTTGCCCTGGACGCCGCGGCCTTCGCCGTCTCCGCCCTCTCCCTGCTGCTGCTCGCCGGGCGCCGCGCCCCGGTGTCCGGCTGTCAACTCCCGTGCGCGGTACCGCCGGTACGGGCCTGGCCACTGCTGCGCAGCCACCCCCAGGTGGCGCTGGCCATGGCGGTGCACGGCCTGGTGCCGTTCTGCTCGGCGGCCACCACGGTGGGGATACCGGTACTGCTGGCCACCCGCTTCGACGCCGGCGCCGGCGTCTACGGCCTGGTCACCGCCTCCGTCGGCATCGGCGCCCTGATCGGCAACCCGCTGGCCGGCAACTGGCGCCCCGGCGGCTGGCTGGCGGTCTGCTGTGGCGCCTGGGCGGCGGACGGCCTGGCCACCGCCTGTATGGGCCTGGCCGGCCGGGTCTCCGCCCTGGAGATGATGTCCCTGGCCACGGGACTGGTGGCCCCCCTGGCCACGGTCACCCTGCGCACCCGCCTGGGCCTGTTCCCCCCGCCCGAACGCCTGCGCCTGATGGCCGTGGAACACACCGCGACCCGGCTGGGCAGCATGCTGGGCATACTCCTGCTGCCCCTGCTGGTGGACATATCCCCCCGCGGCTGCTTTGTCGCGGCCGGTGCGATGGTGACGGGCCTGGCGGTGGCGGCCCGGGTGGTCTCCCCCTGGATCGGGGGGCGGGAACCGGTGCGGGCTGTGGAGGTCTGACCGCGCCGGTCCATGCGCAGCCCTGCGGGCTCCGTACTGACCCAGGGCCTCCGGCGAGGCGGTGCCATCTTTCCGGTTACGTTGACGCGCGGGTCGTCGGGGGCTGGTCGCGCCCACGCGGCGAAGGCGCATAAAGTAATCGCCCCACGCCCCTGACGGGGTGCCCGGCGAACGATATTCGCTGGTCAGAGCGGCGGCCCGCGGACCATGATCGGGCACCATGACCCTGCTCCTGCCGCCCCGGCTCACCGCCTCCGCCCAGGCCGTGCGTACCGCTGCCCGGCAACGGGGCCTGCGCACCGTGCAGTTGCCGGACTTCACCGTGCCGCCCGGGTTGCGCGCCCGCCACCTGCACGCGGGCCCCGGCTTCGCGGATGCCGTGGCACCGGCCCTGGGCATCGCCCTGCTCGAGGCCCCGCCGGACTGGCTGACCGGGCTGCCATGGGAGTACACCCGGCGGGAGATCCGGGCGATGCCGATCGCCGAGGCCTACCGGCTGCGCCGCCCCGCCTTTGTCAAGTCGCCCAACGACAAGGGGATCCCGGCCCGGGTCTACACCGACGGCTCCCGGCTGCCCGGCCCGGACGCCGTCGATCCGCGGACCCCCGTTCTGGTCGGCGACGTGGCCGAGTTCACCGCCGAGTACCGGCTGCATGTGCTGGACGGGCGGGTGCACACCGGCGCTCGCTATGCCCAGCACGGCAGGCTCGCGCCCGGCCCCTTGGCGGACGGGGCCCTCGCCTTCGGCGCCGGGCTGCTGGCCGGGTACGGGCACACACTGCCCAGCGCCATCGTGGTGGATATCGGCCTGACCGGGGGACACTGGGCGGTGGTGGAGGCCAACGCCGCCTGGGCCAGCGGGATTTACACCGCCGATCCGGGGCGGGCGCTGGATGTGGTGCTGCGGGCGGCCGGACCGGAGGAGACGGTCAGCGAACGGGACCGTCCGTACCGCCGGCCTCGGCCACCACGATATGCAGGGTGACGATGGCGTGGAACGGCCCCTCGGCGAGGTGCCGGAGGTTACGCGGGACGGACGTTGCGGTTGCAGCGGAAGAGGTTCTGCGGGTCGTAAGCGGCCTTGAGCGCGGACAGCCGCCGGTAGGTGTCGTCCTCGAACCCGGCCCGGGTCTGGGCCTCGTCGGCCCGTTCGCCGTCGCCGTAGAGGAAGCCCAGGCTATGGCCGAGGGTCCAGGGCGCCAGGACGCGGCGCAGCTCGGCATGGCGGTCGCGGACCTGGTCCGGGCCGATGCCGCCGGGACCGTACATGGAGATGGCGCGGACAATGAATTCCGCCTCCCGGTGGTCCACCGCGATCTGCCCGGGGCCGCGCTTGCGCAGTGCCCCGCCGAGGTGGCGGATGTCCAGGACACAGGGGACGGGGGAGCCGGGCCCGGCGGTGCGGAGCGTCAAGTCGAGTGCCCGCGGGGTGAGTTCGCCGAGCAGTGCGTTGGTGGCGGCATAGGGGTGGGGGTTGTCGGGATCGCTGTGGATGGTGCCGCATTCGGCGTAGGGCATCTGGCGCAGGGTGTCCAGCAGTGGTCTGCCCAGGGCCCGCAGCGGTGCCATCAGGCGTTCGCCCTCCTCGGCGGGGCCGTTGAAGGCGATCCGGAAGGAGGCCGCGTACCGGCCGCGCAGGGCGGCGGGGACCTGGGGGAGCTCGGGGTAACCGAGCAGGGTGACGGAGGAGGTCAGTTCGTCCGGGACGGTGGCGGTCCATCGCCGCCAGGTCTCCAGAGCCTCCTCCACAAGCGGGGCTCCGAAGGCCAGTTGGCCGCCGTAGACGGTGGCGACGGGGAACAGTGCCACCTCCAGGGCGGTGACCACCCCGAGGTTGCCGCCGCTGCCCAGCAGCGCGCCGAAGAGCTCGTCCCCGGGGAGCAGCCGGCGTGCTTGCCCGTCGGCGGTGACCAGCTCCACCGCCCGTACCCGGTCGGCCGCATAGCCGAACTGGCGGGCCAGCAGCCCCAGTCCGCCGCCCAGGGTGTAACCCACCGCGCCCACCGAGGGGGAGGAGCCGTTGAGCGGGGCCAGGCCATAGCGGGCGGCCGCCTCGATCACCGCGCCCCAGCGCACCCCGGCGCCCAGCCGGGCGGTACGGGACTGGGGGTCGATCACCAGCTCCGTCATCCGGCGGGTGCTGACCAGCACCCCGCCATCGGTGGCCACCGAAAGACCGTGCCCGGTGGCCTGGACGGCCACCGGCAGCCCATGCCGCGCGGCATGGCGCACCGCCCGGCGGACGTCCTCGGCGTCGGCCGCGCCCACCACCAGTGAGGGGCGGTGGGTGTACGCGGTCTGGAAACCGGCGGTTTCCTGGTGGTACCCGGGGTCCTGGGGACGGAAGACCGGGCCGGTGAAGACGGGCTGGGAGCTGCGGTGTTCGGTGATCTCCATGACCAACAGCATTGCCATGATGCGTTCATAAGTCCAAGAGCTGGTTGGTCTGGCCGGGAGAAGCACTGCTTATGCGGGCCGGAGGGCCCGCAGGGCGAACATCAACGGGATCTTCGGCTGGGAGGAAGGGAGCCGCCACCAGCCGCCCTCCGACGGTTCCATGGCGGCGAAGCGCTTCCAGGGCAGCAGGTCCGTCTCCCGCAGCCGATCCACTCGCAGCCCGGCCCCGGTGAGGGCGGTGAGGATCTCGCCCAGGCCGTGCCGCCACTCATAGCTGGTGATGGCGCCCGCCAGCGGCGGACCGTCGGTGTAGGTGTACGGGGAGTCGCCACGGATGGCGCCGCGTCCCGCCAAGTAGTCATGGCGCAGCGTCAGTCCGTCCTCCTCGCCCGGGCGGGGCACCGGGCCCAGGGAGTTGAGCAGCGGATGGAACTCCACTAGGTACAACAGCCCGCCGGGGTGGAGCAGTTCGCTGACGATCCGCGCCCAGCGGGTGAGGTCGGGCAGGTAGCACAGGGCGCCCTTGCCGGTGTAGACGATGTCGAATTGCCGCCCGTCCAGGGCGTGTTGGGCTTCATGGACGTCGGCGAGTACGAACTCCACCGGCCGCCCCGCCTCCGCCGCCAGCCGGCGGGCCTCGGCCACGGCGGCGGAGGAGAAGTCCAGCCCCACCGTGTGCAGCGCCCCGCGTGCGGCGAAGGCCTGGGTCTCGGTGCCCAGATGGCACTGCAGATGCAGTACCCGGCGGCCCGCCAAAGGGCCCAGATCCTCCCACTCGAAGGGCGCGAACCAGTCCTCGGCGGTGCGCGAGCCGTCCAGGCCGTAGAAGTCGCTGGCGATATGCGCCGGGGTACGGGCGTCCCAGTTGGCCGCGTTGGCCCGCAGCATCTCCTCGGTGGTCATCGGGTGCTCTTGGGCAGTCATGGCCAATGTCTACCCTTCTCGATGTACTGGCGTGCAGCGGTCAGCGGTGCCCCGCCGCAGCTTCCGGCGAAGTGCGAGCCGGACCAGAAGTGACCTCCCCATGGGCGCCGTCACACATGGGGGTCGTATTCCTTGCGAAGCAGCCGGGCGGAGACGCCCTTCAACGAGTTGGCCGGCCTGGAGTGCTGGAGTTGGGCGGTAGTGCCCGAGCATGTGCACATGGTCTGGGTTGCGTAAGCTCGGCTTCGAAGTCCGGGCAGACCTCCCGATGATCTCCTCGCATCGGCTGAGCATGGTGCCGGTGAAGACGCCGCGCCGGTAATTGGTGACAAAAGCTAAGTGGTTGGCTCCGGAAGTCTTTCGGGGGGTTGGCTCCGGAGCCGGTGCTGTGTGTTGCCTCGTTCCGCCTCGCGAGCGCAGAGCGGGCCGGCTCTCAGCGCAGTCGGCTGAACCAGCGGACGGTGGCGGCTGTGCCCGCGACGTTGGAGCCAAGGTGCCGGGAACCCGCGAAGTCGGGGGTGCCGAGATTGACGACTGGCGCGTTCACGCCGTGTGATTGCAAGGCGGCCTCGCAGTGGTCGGTGTTGGCATTGGCCGCCTGCTCGTCCGCACTGGCGGCGTACAGACGGACCGGGACGCGGGGACTCCAGGCGCAGGTGTTGTCGGCCACCCGAAGCGCCGCCGCCAGCTGACCGGTCGGGTGGCGCAGCATGTCGAAGCCGTGTGGGGTGAGCAACGCGCTGAGGGTGTTGGGCGTGCCGGCGAAGAGCTGCTGGCCGGTGTGCGAACCGTCGAACAGTGCCTCAATCGTGCTGTCGTACGGCGCCTGGAAGACCTCGTTCGGCGAGTGGTACAGATGGTGCAGCCGATTCCACGCGACGAGAAGATACGCCGTGTACAACACACTGGACTTTGCATCGAGGGAGCCGTCGAGCAGTGCCGGCAGCTCGGCGTGCTGGAAGTCGTAACCGCCGCTGATCGGCGCGACGGCTTTGATCCGGAACCATCGATCGCCGTCGGCCTGGAGCGTTCGCGCGAGTGCCATCGCCGCCGAGGCTCCCTGGGAGAACCCGGTGACCAGCACGTCGTGTCCCAGCGCCCGGCCGGTATGCGGAGCAAAGGCGCGGGCTGCCCGCAGCATGTCGAGTGAGGCGGTCGTCTCAGAGGGCACGTCCATCCAGGGGTGGTGTCCCGGACCAGCACCGAGGCCGAGGTAGTCCGGGGCGACAGCGGCAAACCCGGCGGACGCGTACGTAATAGCGGGGGAGGACACAAAGCCGGCCTTGACCATGGAGGATGGTGCGTCGGACCGGTAGCTGGTGGTTCCATGAGTGAACGAGACCGTCCGCAAGTGGTGTTCGCGGCTCCGGGGCAGCACCAGCAGTCCGCTGGCGGTGGTAGGCCGGCCCTGGGGGTCCACGGTGCGGTACACGAGCCGGTAGGCATCCACCCCGAACCGGACCGTACCCGCGTCGAATCTGGCAGCGGCCAGTGCTGCTGCCACGTCCTGCTTCGTGGCCAGTGTGCTCACCTGCTGAGCGGACACCAACTGCCCGCGATCGCTTGGGGCCACCGCGCCCGCCGAGGCGGCTCCGGCCGTCACCGTCGTAGCGGCCAACACCAGGCCGACCAGGACCGTCACGGCGCTGCGCCGACGGGACACGGAGCGCGGATTGCCTGTTGAATAAGCGGATTTCATGTCGCAGACGCTAGTGACGACCGCGCTCGCCCACTGCCCGGCCAGCGGGTGTATCCGCCCTGGGGCAAGCCCTACCACGGCACCAGACTCGAGCGCCTGACGAGCCTCGCGTCAACCCCCGAAGGACTTCTGGGGCCGACCACTAAGTAACCATGGAGGTTGTGGACGCGGTGTCGGCCCAGTGCGCACATCGGGGTCTGGATTCCAGCGCGTGACATGAGCCAATGTCATGGTGGCCGTGTGAGCAGCGAACTCGCCGAGGGCGCACGGAAGTTCGGGCATCGTGCCCGGCTTGTGCTGAGCCCGGCCGAGGTCCGGCTGCTGGACGATCAGGCGCACGCGGCCCGCACCTTGTGGAACTGCCTGCATGCCTGGTGGACGATGCTGCCGAAGGACAAGCGGACGCTGGCCGCCGCTGACGCGGCGATCCGCCAGGCCCGCAAGGAGATTGACTTCCTCGCCGCTCTTCCCGCTCAGGCCGCCCAGGCGGTGCTCAAGACGTACTTCCAGGCGTGGAAGCACTGTTGGGAGGTCCGGGCGGGGGAGCCGAACTTCAAGGCCCGTTTCCGTTCGGTGCTGAGCGTGGACACCCCTCAGGGCCGGGACTTGCAGATCACGCGGGTGCACCGCCGCTGGGGCATGGTCAACATCCCCAAGATCGGTCGCGTCCGGTTCCGCTGGACCCGAGACCTGCCCGTGGGCAAGAAGGCAAACGGCGACAACCGGATCACCGGCGCCCGCCTGATCAAGGACGCACTCGGCTGGCACATCACCTTCCGTATCACCGCCCTCGAAGCCCAACCCCGGCCACACGCCGGCCCGGAGGTCGGCATCGACGCCGGGGTGAACCTCCCGCTCGCCCTGTCCGACGGCAATCACCAGGACCACGGGCGTCCGCCCCGCCTCCCGGACGGCACCTCCGACCGGGACAAATGGCTGAACACCGGTGAGAAGGCCAGGCTGCTGCGCCTGGAACGACGGGCCGCGCAACTCATGCGGCACCGCGGGCCCGGGCGGCGGTCGTCGAACCGGCTGCGGGCGGTATACGACCAGATCGGCAAGCTTCGAGCGAAAGCCAAGCGACGGGCAACCGACTGGCAGCACAAGACCACCACCCACCTCGCCCGCACCTACGGCGTGATCGTGGTGGAACACCTGGATATCGCGAACATGAACAAAAGCGCCCGGGGCACCATCGAGAAGCCGGGCAGGAACGTCAGGCAGAAGGCCGGTCTCAACCGCTCCATCAGCCAGGAGGCATGGGGCCGGACCGTGACGATGCTGACGTACAAGACCGCCAAGTACGGCGGCACCCTGCACAAGGTTCCCGCTCCCGGCACCTCCCAGCGCTGCTCAGCGTGTGGTTTCACCACGCCGGGCAGCCGGGAGAGCCAGGCTGTGTTCGTGTGCAAGAACGAGGGCTGCGGCTGGTCGGGCAACGCCGACCACAACGCCGCCCGGAACATCCTGCACCTGTACCGGATGGGCCTCGCGCTCATCCCGGCTGCCGGGAGGGCAGTCGTCAGGCGCGCACGTCGCGTCAAGCCCGCCACCGCAAGGTAGGCAGGAATCTCCTTCCCGAGCTCGCGAAGCCCCCACCTTCGGGTGGATTGAAACCGTTCGCCGGTGCGCCCGGGGTGTGGTACGGCATCGTGCACTCGCTCATGCCGTAACCCGCTTATGCCCTGAGGGGCCCAGAGACAAGGGGGTGCGCAGTGCCGTCCGCGACCGCCCAGAACCCGGGAGAGGAATTACGGTACAACTCCCACAGCCTCAACCTCTTCACCACCAACCCCATGACCGCCCGGTCGATGAGCCGTCGGCTGCCCCAACTGGTGCGCAGGGCGCTGTCCTTGGCCTGGCGAGTGGACCGCAGGGCGGTGGTCCTGCTGCTGGCCTGCCAGGTGGCCTCGGCCGCCTTCGAGGCCTTCGGCCTGCTGGCCACCACCCGTACCATCACCGCGCTGATCGCCTCCGGCCATATCCAGAACCGGCTCCGGGAGGCGCTGCCCTCCCTGCTGATCCTGGCCGCCGCCGCGGGCACCCGCGCCCTGCTGGCCATCGCGGTCGGCAATATCTCCAGCCGGCTGGCCCCGCGCATCTCCCGCGAGGCGGAGATGCAGATGCTGGATGCCGCCGTCCACGCCGAGCTGGCCGCCTATGACCACCCCGGCTTCAACGACAAGCGCGAGGCCGCCGACCGGGGCGCCGAGGTGGCCCGCGATCTGCTCACCGACGCCCAGGACCTGATGTCCTGTGTCGCCTCGCTGGTGGCCGCCGCGGGCGTGGTGACCCTGCTGCACCCGGTGCTGCTGCCCCTGCTGATGCTGGCCACCCTGCCGCAGGGCATCGCCGGCATCAAGGCCGCCCGTATCCAGTACCAGACCTCCCGCGCGCTCAGCGGGGAACGCCGGGTGCTCAACCATCTGCGCTGGTACGTCACCGACAAGCGCCCCGCCGACCAGCTGCGGGCCGGCACCATGGCGGACTTCCTGCTGGAGCGCTACCGGACCATCGGCACCCGGATCGACCTGGCCACCGACCAGGCGGTCAACCGGGGCGCGCGCTACGCCCTGGCCGGTTCGGCGGCCGGCGGCGCGGCCTCCGCCCTGGTGTGGGCGGCGCTGGCGATGCTGCTGGCCACCGGGCGAGTGTCCATCGCCTCGGCGGGCACCGCGGTGTTCGCGCTGCGCTCGGTGGGCTCCGCGCTGCGCGGCATGGTCGCCTATGGCACCCGGCTGTTCCGTACCGGGCTCTATCTGGACGACTGGGCCGAGTTCATCGAGGAGGCGGGCGGGCACCGGGTGCGCCGGGGCACCGTACGGCCCGCCGCGCCCAACGCCGTGGAGGCGGAGGCGGTCGGCTACCGCTACCCCGGCGCCGACCGGCCCGCCCTGGAGAAGGTGAGCCTGACCGTGCGCCGGGGCGAGGTGCTGGCGCTGGTGGGGGAGAACGGCTCCGGCAAGAGCACCCTGAGCAAACTGCTGGCCGGGCTCTATCTGCCCACCGACGGCAGCGTCTGCTGGGACGGGGTGGACACCCGCGAGCTGGACCCCTACGAGCTGTGGCGGCAGACCGCGGTGGTGCCCCAGGACTATGCGCACTGGCCGATGACCGCCCGGGAGAACATCACCCTGGGCCAGCCGCACGGCGGCGACCGGGCGGTATGGCGGGCGGCCCGGCTGGCCGGTGCCGACGAGGTGGTCTCCTCGCTGCGCAGCGGCCTGGACACTCTGCTGGCCAGGGAGTGGTTCGGCGGGGTGGACCTCTCCGGAGGGCAGTGGCAGCGCATCGCCATCGCCCGCGCCTTCCACCGGCCGGCCGGGCTGCTGGTGATGGACGAACCCACCAGCGCCCTGGACGCCCGGGCCGAGCACCGCATCTTCACCGGTCTGCGGGCCATGGCCCGGGACCGGGCGGTGGTCCTGGTCACCCACCGGCTGGCCAATGTGGCGGTCGCCGACCGCATTGTGGTGCTGGACCAGGGCCGGGTGATCCAGCAGGGCACCTTCCCCGAGCTGGTGGCCACCCCCGGCCTGTTCCGGGAGCTGTGGGAGCTGCAGAACGACCGCGGCACCGCCGGCCCGGCCGGACTACCGTAGCGGGGTGATCGTCAATGCCGCCGCGGTACGCCGCTTCGCCCTGTCCCTGCCCGAGACGGTGGAGAAGGAGGCATGGAGCATGCCCACCTTCCGGGTCGCCGGGAAGATGTTCCTGACCATTCCCGACGACCAGAGCTCGATCGCGGTGCGCTGCCCCCGGCATGAACGGGCCGAGCTGATCGCGGCCGAACCGGAGAAGTTCTGGGTGCCGCCGCATGAGGCGGGCTCCAACTGGGTGCGGGTGCGGCTGGCCGCCCTGGAGGACCCGGCGGAGATGCGGGACATCCTGCGGGACTCCTGGCGGCAGGCGGCACCGCCGCGCCTGCTGGAGACATCAGGTGAATAGTCCGGATTTTTCCGGGTACCCGGCGTAGCCGCGGCCGCCCTCTCGGGCGGCGGTGGATCACTACACAGGAGGTCTTCATGGCCGGCACCAACCCCATCGAGCTGCAGAAGGCGCTGAAGAACGCGCACTACCCCACCGACAAGCAGCACCTGGTCGAAGTCGCCAGGAAGAACAAGGCGAGCAATGACGTGGTGGACAAGATCTCCGATCTGAAGAAGGACCGGTTCGACAGCCCCGCGGATGTACAGGAGGCGATCTTCCGGTCCAAGTGAGTCCCGGGGGACGGCGGGCGTGGATGCGCCCGCCGTTCCCGTACAAGCCCGGCCAAATGTCGCCATTCGAATCGGTTTAACTTGTAACATCGCCGGGGCGGGGATGGGCGTCCCGGCGGCGGTGGGCCGGTGAGAGGGATGAAGCAGCCGATGGCGACGCAGAATCGTGCAATTCGCACCAGACGGGCGATTCTTGAAGCCGCCGCCACGGTCTTCTCCGAGCACGGCTATGCAGCGGCCAAGGTGGCCGACATCCTTGAGCTGGCCGAGGTCACCAAGGGTGCGCTGTACTTCCACTTCGACTCCAAGGAGGAGCTGGCCCGCGCGGTCATCGACGCCCAGGCCGCCGACGCCCCGCCCCGGGCCGCCCAGGCGCTGCGGACCCAGGAGTTCGTGGATCTGGGCATGGTCTTCGCCCACCGCCTCACCCACTCCGTCCTGCTGCGCGGCAGCCTCCGCCTCACCGGCGAGAGCGGCGAATGCGAGCTCAACCGCCCCAGCCCGTACCGCGACTGGACCCGGCAGGGCACCGCCCTGCTGGAGGAGGCCGCCGGCCAAGGGGAGTTGCTGCCCGGTACCGACCCCGCCGAGACGGCCGGACTGGTGGTCGCCTCCTACGCCGGGGTCCATATGATGGCCCGCGCCCTGGACGAACTGCACGACCTGGAACGGCGCATGTCGGCGCTGTACCGCCATGTGATGCCCGGCGTCGCCGTCCCCCGGGTGCTGGCGGCGCTGGATATGGCGCCGGGACGCGGGGCACGGGTGCTGGCGGCGGCAGCGGGCGGTTAGGGTCTGTCCGGCGGATCATGTGACCGCTCTGCGTTCGGGACGTTAGGTCTTGTGTGGGGCGGGGTGATCTGACGAATGACGAGTGGGCCCGGCTGGAGCGGCATCTGCCCAAGTCCGGGCAGCGGGGCGGCCGGTGGGCCAGTCATCGCAGGGTGATCAACGGGATTCTCTTCCGTGAGCGGACTGGTGTCCCGTGGCGGGACCTGCCGGAGCGTTTCGGGTCGTGGAAGACCGTCTACGAGCGGCACCGTCGCTGGTCGGCGGACGGCACGTGGGACCGGATCCTGCGGGCTGTCCAGGCCGAGGCCGACGCGGACGGCCGGATCGACTGGAGCATGGTGAGCGTGGACTCGACCTCGTGCCGCGCTCACCAGCATGCCGCCGGGGCCCACAAGAAGGCACCTCGTGTCCCGAAAAAAGATCAACGCCCCGGCAGCACAGGCCCGATGAGGGACTCGGACGGTCCCGGGGCGGGCTGACCTGCAAGATTCACCTCGCCGCCGAAGGCGGGCGCCGACCACTGGCCCTGCTGGTCACGCCGGGCCAGTGGGGCGACTCACCACAGCTGATCCCCGTCCTGGAACGCATCCGCGTCCCGCGCCCGGTCGGCGGGCATCCGCGCACCCGCCCGGACCATCTGGGCGGAGACAAGGCCTACAGCTCCCGCCGCAACCGCCGCTACCTGCGCAGGCGGCAGATCAAGCACACCATCCCCGAGCCGAAGGACCAGCGGGCCAACCGCAAACGCCGTGGCAGCAAGGGCGGCAGGCCCGCCGGCTTCGACAAGGAGATGTACAAGCGCCGCAACGAGGTCGAGCGGACCATCAACCGGCTAAAGCACTTCCGGGCCGTGGCTACACGCTATGACAAACGGGCCTACGTCTTCCACGGAACCGTCACCGTCGCCGCGATCCGGCTCTGGCTCCGAACATGATCCGCCGGACAGAACCTAGGGCGCGCCCCATAAGGGGGCGGGGCGCTGTTTTTCCGTACGGCCGCGCCGTGTACGTCCACCGGCGGCCCGCACCGGAAACGCATCGAACACCGTGGCACCAAGGCTCGAACTCCTTTGCGGCGCATGGCTCTTCCGTACGACCGGAAGCCGTTTCACCCCCCGCCCAGCCATCGCTCTGCTTGACTCCTGCGGTAATCCGGAGAGGAGTCGCCCTTGACCGCTGAACCCCACGGCCGTCACCCCGGTCATCAGGCCCCGGACGCGGAACGGTGGCACGCCGCCCTGAAGTCGGCGTGCGCGCGGCGCAGTTACCCCGAGGAGCACACCGCCGAGGCCGTCCGCAGAGCGGCCGAGGGACGGCTGAGCCTGCGGGATCTGCGCCTGATGCTGCTGGCCGTCCCCGACCACCCCGCCCGCCAGGCCGCCTTCGACCAGGTCGCCGCCCATGGGGATGCGGCGGGCCAACTCCTGCTGCTGCACGCCCAGCTGGAGTCCTGGCCGCCGCCCGTGGTCACCGACGACGGTGCGGAAGAGGGGCGGGAACACCGGGCCAGCGCGCTGGCCGGGCCGCCCGGCCGGCCGGTGCGCGGCCCCGAATGCCGGGCGGACACCCGCAAGGCCGCCCGGCAGCGCGCCCAGCTGGCCCTGCTGTGCCAACTGGCCGGGCTGACCCCGCGCCAGGCCGCCCCGGACGCCACCCCGCTTCGCGCCGCCCGCGCCCTGGAACCCGGGATGACCGGTGCGGAGTTCGAGACCCTGCTACGGGAGCGGGCCGAGTCGGGCCAGGGGCCGGGCGAGGAACTGCTGGAGGAGATCCTGCGCCGCGCCTCCGCCAGCCGGCTGCGCCACCGGGACCTGGAACTCCTGCTGTTCCACACCGGCGGGCCGCCCTGGGCAGCGGCCCGGGCCGCCGCCCTGGAGCTGGTGGCCAGAATGCCGCCCACCGCCGAGACCCTGCTCAGCTGGCACTGCGAACAAAGCGGTGGCCCCGGCGCCGAATACCGGCAGGAGACCGGCGGCACCCCGGCTGAGCCGAAGTACACCGTCACCGCCCGGCTGGGCCCCCACACCGGCGGCCCCCGCCAGGCCCTCGGCCGCAAGGTCGCCCGGCACTACGCCGCCGTGGAACTGCTCGCCCGGGTGACCGGCCTGGAGCCGCCGCGGGTCACGGTCCCCGACCGGCCGGAGAACGAAAAACGGGTCGCCCCGCTCAAGGCCGGGGACGACCCGCTGAAACTGCTCAACAAATACACCCAGCTCGAGGTCATCACCAAGCCCGTCTACACCTTCAGCCGCGGCCGCCCCGGCTCCCAGGCGCCCGTCATCTGCACCGCGGCCTGTGACTACCGGGGCCGCCGGACGGAGGTCTCGGCCCAGGGCCGGGCCGCCTCCAGGGCCGAGGCCCGGATCGCCGCCGCCCGCGCCCTGATCGGCGTGCTCAGCCGGACCGGCGGCGACATGGCGCCCGTACCCGCCATACCGGAACGCCGCAAGCCGCCCGCCACACCGGCTCCCGCCACACCAACACCCCCTGCTCCGGCGGCCGCCGGGGCCTCGGCCGACCAAGCCCTGGAGGCGCTCCGGGCCGGCTGTGCGCTGGTCTTCCTCCCGGCCCCGGCCCCCTCCCACGCCCGGCTGCTGATTCACCGGCCCGACGGCAGCCCCCTGCCCGCCCCGCCGCTGCCCGGGCCGCTCACCCCGGCCCGCCGCCAACTCGCCCTGGAACGGCCCGAAGGCATCCGGTGCGCCCAAGTCGAGGGCTGGGCCCTGCCCTTGGACCATGCCGTCCCGCTGCTGCTGAGCGCGGACGGTCAGGCCGCCGTCCACCCCACCGTGCGTGCCTGGGCCCGGGCGGCCCGTACCGGACTGCGGCTGATCGCCGCCCGGCTGGTCCACCCGGCGCTCACCCCGGCCGGCCTGGACACCTGGCGCATCGGCCCGCTGCCGGAGGAAACCCACCGCACCCTGGACCAACTCGCCGCCCAACTGCCGCCGCACGCCCACTGCACCCCCGCCGGCTCCCCGCCGCATCTCCCGCCGCCCGGCCGCACCCTGCAGGAGTTCCTGGACGCCCTGGCCGACGCCCTGCTGCGCACCCCCGGCGCCGTACCGCTCTTCGGCGATCTGCCCTTCACCGGAACGACCGCCCGCCCGGCCCCCCAACTGCGGCTGTGGACAGACATGGTGGCCGACCGCTGTGAGGGCGGCACCACCCCCGGCCTCGTCCTGCGGGTGGCACCCCCGGACCCGGCGGACGCCGAGGCCGGGCGGCTGCGCGCCACCCTGCTGCTCCGGCCCCCCGGCAGTGACCGGGCCGAACCGGTCGCCCGGTTCCATACCGGCCACCGTCCACCGCCCGGCCTGGACCACGGCGATCTGCGCCGGGCGGTACGCGCCCTGCGCCGCGCCGCCCAGGACTGGCCGCCGCTCAAACGGCTCGCCGACCACGACCCGGCCGCCCCCCTCCTGCTGACCTCCTCCGACATCCTGGAACTCCTGGGCGAGACCGGCCGGTTGCTGGCGGAGCGGGGCCTTGGCATCCAGTGGCCGGAGGAACTGCGCCGGGCGCTGAGCACCCGTACGGTGGTCGGCGGCACGGCCCACGACGGTTCGGACGGCTCGCGAGGCTCGGGCGAGTCCGGCGGCCCAGGGGCATCCGTGGGCTTTGGGCTCAACCAGCTCCTGGACTTCCGCTGGCAGCTGGTACTGGACGGCGAGCCGCTCACCGAGGCGGAGATGGACCGGCTGGTGGCGGCGGCCCGCCCGCTGGTCGCCCTGCGCGACCGCTGGGTCCTGGTCGATCCGGACACCGCCCGCCGCGCCCGCCACCGCCGTCTGGAACCGCTCACCGGCGCGGCCGCGCTGACCGCCGCCCTGTCCGGCTCGGTCACCGTGGACGGCCGGGACTTCGCCTGCGAGCCGGCCGGGGCGCTGGCCGAGGTGGTCGCCACCCTGCGCGGCGGTGAAACCGCCCGCCCGGTGCCGGTGCCCCGCGCCCTCCACGCCCAGCTGCGCGACTACCAGCACCGGGCGCTCAACTGGCTGTCCCACACCACCTCATTGGGCTTCGGCGCCTGCCTGGCCGATGACATGGGCCTGGGCAAGACGCTCACCGCCATCGCCTTCCATCTGCACCGCCGGGAATGCGGCCACCCCGGCCCCACCCTGGTGATCTGCCCGTCCTCGCTGGTCGCCAACTGGGCCAGGGAAATCGCCCGGTTCGCCCCCGGCACCCCCGTCATCCGCTACCACGGCAACCAGCGCTCGCTGGCCGGTACGGCGGAGACGGCCGTGGTGGTGACCACCTATGGCATCCTGCGCCGCGACCACCGGCGGCTGGCGGCCGTCAACTGGGACCTGGTGCTGGCCGACGAGGCCCAGCATGTGAAGAACCACCGCACCCAGACCGCCCGTTGCCTGCGCGAGCTGCGCTCCGGAGTACGCCTCGCGCTCACCGGCACCCCGGTGGAGAACACCCTGGACGAACTCTGGGCCATCCTGGACTGGGCCAACCCCGGACTGTTCGGCACCCTGGCCCGGTTCCGGGAACGCTATGCACGCGATGTGGAACGGGACACCGCCGACCCGGCCGCCCGCCGGCTCACCCGGCTGATCAGCCCCTTCCTGCTGCGGCGGCGCAAGAGCGACCCCGGCATCGCCCCCGAACTGCCGCCCAAGGTGCACCAGGAGCGCATTGTCCAGCTGACCGCCGAACAGGCCGCGCTCTACGAGGCCAATGTGCGCGAGGCCATGGCCGCCGTACGCGGCTCGGCCGGACCCGGCCGACGGCGGATGGTGCTGCGACTGCTCACCGCCCTCAAACAGATCTGCAACCACCCCGCGCACTATCTGCACCACCGCACCGGCCGGCCGGCGCCCGACGAGCCGCCCTTCGCCGAGCGCTCCGCCAAACTCAGGGCACTCCAGGAGCTGTTGACCACCATTGGCGAACGCGGCGAATCCGCCCTGATCTTCACCAGCTATGTGGTGATGGGCCGGCTGCTCCAGGACCATCTGGACACCCTGGGACTGGACCCGCTGTTCCTGCACGGCTCCACCCCGCCCGCCCGGCGCCAGGAAATGGTGGACGCCTTCCAGGCGGGCCGGCACCGGATCCTGATCCTCTCCCTGCGGGCCGCCGGCACCGGGCTCAATCTCACCCGCGCCACCCATGTCATCCACTACGACCGCACCTGGAACCCCGCCATCGAGGACCAGGCCACCGACCGCGCCCACCGCATCGGCCAGCACCGCACCGTCCATGTCCACCAACTCATCAGCGAGGGCACGGTGGAGGACCGGATCGCCGCCCTGCTGGAGAGCAAACGCGCCCTGCACGACGCCGTCCTGGCCACCGGCGAAAGCGCCCTGGGCGCCCTGACCGACCGGGAACTGGCCGACCTCGTCACCCTGGGGAAGAACACATGAGCACGGCCCTCAGGCCCGCCACCGCCCGCTGGGCCGACATTTGGACCACCGCCTTCAAGGCCGCCGCGGGCAACCCCGCCGTGCCGGCGGAAGGGTGTGCCCTGCTGGGCACCCTGGGGCCGCTGAACATCGGCGCCGGAGTGGTCACCACCAAGATCCATGTCCCCGGCGTCCAGGCCAGGATCCGCCCGGTCATCGGAGTGCCGGTGCTCGGCGAGGAGGAATGGGACCGGATCTACGCCGCCCTGTCCCAGGACCCCGTGCTCGCCGCCGCACTGCGCGGTGAGCGCCTCCCCGATGTACTCACCGACCCCGCCCGCACGGCCGGGGTACCGCTGATGCCCTCGGCCGCCGAGCTCTCCCTCCGCTGCAACTGCGGTGCCGAGTCCGGCATTTGCCCGCACACCGCCGCCCTGGGCCATGCCTTCGCCCAGCGGCTGCGTACCGCCCCCGCCGTGCTGCTCTCGCTGCGCGGCCGCGCCCATAAACACCTCCGCGCCCACCTGGCCACCGGGGGCGTCCCCGCCCCCTCGCCCGCCCCGGACCTCCAACCCGATCCGGACGGCATCCCGGCCGAGGAGGCCTATCGCCGCTGGCGCAACCGCCCCACCGGGGCCGCCCCGCCGGACGACCGCGCCGCCCCGCCCGGCGAACCGGAGTTCTGCCTCCTGGACGGCTCCCTGGAGGAGCCGCCCGCCCCCGCCCCGTCCCTCACCGTCCTGTCCGCCCTGGCCGATGACGCGGCCCGGCGCGCCCGGGCCCTGCTGCGCGGGGAGCACCGCCCGCCCGCCGGCGATTCCTTCACCGACGCGGTGCGCCTGCTGGCCACCTCCCCGGGGGCACCCTGGGCCGCCGAGGCGGCCGAGCGCCTGGGCCTCGCCCCCGGCCAACTGCGGCGGCTGGGCACCGCGTTGGAGTACGGCGGCCTGGACGGCCTCCAGGTCACCCTGCACCGCCTGCCCGCCGACCCCGATACCCTCGCCCAGGCCGAGGCCGCCATCCAGCCCTTGCGGCCGGCGCCCCTCTCCACCCTGGAGCGCGACCACAACCGCGTCACCGACCCCGGCGCCCGGGTCCAGCTCCGGCTCGGCCCGGACGGCCGCTGGTACCCCTTCACCGACTGGCTTGGCACCTGGCGCCCGGCCCCCGGCCCGTCCCCGGACCCCGCCATGGCCTACAAGGCCGCCCGCCAGGCACTGAGCCGCCAGCCGGGAGGCGGCTAGCCGGGGGCGCGGAGAACCCGCGGCCCTCAACACAGGCGCGCCGATGCGCCGAGAGCCACCGGAAGCCGCCCGTCCAGGGCCCAACGGCCCTGGTGAACGGGGCCCTTTGGGCACTCGGGGGCGGTGTCATACTGCGGCCCCATGAAGATCGACACGCATGAGTACCACGCCCTGCTCGCCCGGCATGACGCCATGCGGCTGCGCCGGCGGCTGCTGTCCACCGCGCCGGACCGGGCGGGCGGGCCACAGCCCTATGACGGGGCCGCCGACCAGGCGGTGATCCACCGGTACCTGGACACGGTCACCCCCTTTGAGAAGCTGATCGCCCACCTCTACACCTCCCTCTTCGAGCAGTGGCCCGCGCTGCGGGCGCTGTTCCCCGAGTCCATGGCCTTCCAGCGGCAGCATCTGGCGGAGATCCTGCGGTACTTGACCGCCAACCTCCATCAACCGCGGGAGATCGAGGGGACCTTCGCCCGGCTGGGCCGCGAACACCGCAAACTCGGGGTGCGCCCCGCGCACTTCGCCGCCTTCGAGACCGCGCTGCGCCAGGCGCTGCGGGCCACGGCGGGGCCGCGCTGGACCGAGGAGATGGAGGGCGCCTGGCTGCGGATGCTGCGCTTCGCGGTGGCCGCCATGGTGGCCGGTGCGGAGGCGGCGGTGGGCGAGCCCACCGCCTGGCAGGCCACCGTCACCGCGCATGAGCCCGTCGCCCCGGGCACGGTGCGGCTGCGGTTACGGCCGCATGAGCCGTACCCCTATCGGGCCGGGCAGTCTGCGGCCCTGGAGTCCCCGCTGCTGCCCCAGGCCTGGCGCCGCTATGCCATGGCCCATGCGCCCCGCCCGGACGGTGAACTGGAGTTTCTGGTCGGCAGGTTGGGACCCGGTGGGGTGAGCGAGGCGCTGGTGGAACACACCCGCGTGGGCGATGTGCTGCGGCTGGGACCGGCCGCGGGCGGACCCACCCTCCAGGGTGGCCCCGGCCCGCGAGGTGCTGCTGGTGGCGGGCGGCTGGGGACGCTCGGCGGCCCGCGCCCTGCTGGAGGAACTGGCCGTACGACGGCGGCCGGTGCCGGTGTTCCTGGACACCCCCGCGACCGGCGAACCCTGGCCGTGGGCACGATTGACGCCCCCCGGGGACATCCCTTCCGCCGCCCTGCCGGGTGACCTGTCCCGTTGCCTCGCCCTGGTCAGCGGGCCCCCGGAGTCGGTCGAGGAGGCCCTCACCCGGCTGCTGGCGGCGGGACTGCCGAAGGAGAACGTCCGGCGCGGATAGCGCGCGCCCCGCCGGCGGAACCGCCCTCGGCGACGGCGGCCAGGACGGGGCCGGGGCCGCCCTGCCAAGAGCGCGGGGCGTGAGGCGCAGGGCGGCTCCGCCGCGCGGGCGCGACCGGCTCAAGACGGCCCGCACCGGACAGCGCGGCCGAGGCAACCGGACCGCTCACCGAAGGAACCGCGCCCGGCGATGTCGTGGCCCCCTGGCGCACCCCACCCGGCCGCCTTCCCCCACGCCCGTGCTCGAACCGGTGGAACACCGCCCAGAACAGCGCCAGCGCCACCCCGAACACCGGCACCCACAGCACCCGCAGCGCCGCCCAGCCGGGCCCGTCCGGTGCGGTGTGCAGGGCGGGCAGCTGACCGGCCGCCACCAGCCCCAGCCCGGTGACCGCCATCATCGCCGTCTGGTGCCAGAGGAACACCGTCATCGCGAAGAGATTGACCCCGGCCACCCCCGCCCAGGCCAGCGGCCTGCGCATGGCCCGCCGCAGCGGCTCCATCAGCAGCAGCGCCAGTCCGCACTGGGCCAGGCCGAAGCACACCGCGGCCAGCGTGGGCGGGCTGAGGTTGGAGATCGCCGCACCCGGCACCCCCACCATGCTCGCCGGATAGCCGCCCCACAGCACCAGGGCCACCGTCGCCGCGCCCCCGCCCAGCAGCAGCGGCAGCCCCGCGTACCGTCCGCGCAGCCCGCCCCGGGCGTAAAGCGCGCCGAGGGTGAAGGGCACCAGCCAGCCCGCGGCCACATTGACCCAGCCCAGCCAGGCCGGGCCGCCCAGGGCGAAGCGGGTCAGGTCCACGGCGGCGACCACCGCCAGCGGCCCGCCCGGGTGCAGCCGGGCCACCAGCGGAGTGGCGGCGGTCAGTGCCGCGAACACCAGCAGGAACCACATGGGGGAGGCCACCAGCGTCATCAGCGTGCGTACCGTCCCCTTCGGTACTCCCAGGGCCGGCAGCAAGCACGCGACCGGGATCCACACCGCCAGGACCACGGCCGCCGGACGGGCCAGCCGGCCCAGCCTGCCGCCCGCCCACCGCCGGTAGCCGATGCCCCGGCCGCGGGCCGAGCGATAGCCGCGCACCGCGCAGATGCCGCCGACGAAGAAGAACAGCGCCAGCGTCTGGCACACCCAGGACACCGGGGCCAGATAGGGCATATGCCGCAGCGGACTGTCCGTGTGCAGCCCGCCGTCGGTCGCCACCAGGGCGGTGACCAGCCAGTGGCCCAGCACCACCCCCAGGATGGCGAAGGCCCGCAGCGCGTCCAGGGCCCGGTCGCGGCCGGGCGGGGTCAGGTCCGACACCCGCCGCGCCAGCAGGCGAGGCGAGGGCGGCCGGGATATCAGCAGGGTCATTGCCGGGGCTTCCTTCCGGTGTGGTGTCCGGAGCGGAAGCTAGGGAGGCGGCCGGGCGGACCGCGTCACCCCGGGGTAGCAGACCGGGCCTGATACCCCAGGGTCAGCGGGATGAGGGATCAGCCCTGCTGGGCGACCGCCTGGTCGTACAGCTTGCGGACCGCATCGTCGAAGTACGGGCTGTAGGACACATCGTCGCTGTCCCCGCCTTTCTGGTAGCCGCCGATGACCCCGATCACCGAGCCATTGCGGGTCGCCGGGTCGAAGTCGGTCACCCAGGGACTGCCGCTGGTCCCCCCGCTGTAGCCGGTGCAGGCGATCCGCATCTGGTGCGCGCTCTGCTCGCTGATGTGGTTGCCGCAGGTGATGGGCTCATTGCCGCTGTCGGGGTAGCCGGTGATCCGTACGTCATGGCCGAAGCCGGGGTCGATGCCCAGCCGGTTGGTGCCCAGCACATCGGCGATGCGCTTGCCGCCCAGCGGTTTGAGCACGATGAACGCCACATCCGCGTCGGGGTCCCCGGACCGCGTCCAGCGAGGGTCCACCACCAGGGCGGCGGGCTGCCAGATACCGTCGGGGCTCCTGCCGTCGCGGTAGGCCGGGACGAAGACGATGTCCCGCTTGTAGTCGCCGCCCGCCCCGCCGTGCACACAGTGCGCGGCGGTGATCAGCAGGGACTTGCCCGGGCTGGACACCACGCTGGCCGTACAGAAGTGGTCGCCCGAGGTGTCATGGGAGAACAGCGCCCCCACCCGGGAGTTGGACAGCGTCGCCCGGGCGGTATGGGACACCCCGGGATGGTGCCCGAGCGCCCTGGCATGCGCCAGCCGCTCCCTTGACCAGGAGGGCGGCGCGGTGGGCGGAACGGTCCGCGCGCCAAGGGACGGCCGGGCGGCGGAGTGCGTGGCACCGTCCGGGGAACAGCCGGTGAGCGGGAGGAGCAGCAGCAGGGCGCACAGCAGACGGGGGCAGAGTCTTGGCCGCATGACGGAACGCTAGCGGCATCTCACCCCGTACACCCGGGACCCGGGGCGGGCGGACGGGGGATGGCCTCACCGCCGGGACGCCGCGCTGCCGGGGCCGCGCGGCCACCGCACACTCCAGGGCGGTGAGGCCAGTGGCGGGTCAGACCTCCAGGCCGCCCTCGATCGTCTTCAACTGGTGCCTGGCCATCGCCAGGTTGGCCCGGGAGCGGTCCAGGGCGAGGTAGAGGAACATGCCCTTGCCATTGCGTCCGGTGAGCAGCCGGATCAGGTGGTACTGGGTGCCCAGGGTGATGAGAATGTCCTCGATCTCCTCCTGCAGCCCCAGCATCTCCATGGTGCGCACCTTGGCCCGGACCACATCGGTGTTGCCGGCCGCGGCCACCGTGAGATCCAGGTCCTTGCCACCGCCGACCGTGCCCAGCGCCATTCCGCTGGTGTAATCGACCAGGGCCGCGCCTATGGCGCCCTCGATGGAGGTCATCGCTTCCTTCAGCGCGGTCTCGATGTTGATGGCCATGATGGGTGATTCCTTTCAACTGGGGTTATTCGGAGCGGAGGTTCAGCGGCGTTCGGCGGTGCGGCCCAGGGTGCTTTCCACAAGTTCCGCTATCCGGGCACTGCAGCGGCGGACCTCCAGCTGCAGGCGGCCGACATTGGCGCGTGGTTCGGCGAGTACGGTCACCACCGCCGAGGGGCCGGCCGCGTAGATGGCGACATATCCCTGCTCGCCGCGCACCAGCAACTCACGGAATTCGCCCTGGGCGGTGGCCTCGGTGAGCCGCATTCCCACACCGAGCGCGGCCGCGGTCAATGCGGCGACGCTCTCCGTCTCGGGCGTCGCACTGTCATGGGCGAGGACAAAACCATCGACGGTGGCCGCCAGGACACCGGTCAGATGGGGCACTCTCGCCCGAAGCCGCTGCAATTCCTTGGCGACTTCGGCGTCTACGGTCATCAGCCGGTTCCTTCCAGCACGCTGACGCAGCATCCGCCTCATGACGCTGCGGTTGTCCGGACAAGAGCAAGGGCAAGGGCATGGCCAAGGGCAAGAGCGCGGGCCGGAACGGGATTCACAGTCGGGCCTCCAAGGCATCGCGAATGCGGCGCAGCAACGCGACGTCCGGCACGGCCGCCGCGTCCGCGCTCCACGGGGCGAGGGGGGTGGCGGGACGGGGCGGCGGACCGGCGGCCGGGGTGTCGATATATCCGGCGGCCGCCAGCCGCCGTATGTCGATCAGGGTGTGGAACGCCGGACGGCCCAGCAGCCGGGCGATCTCACTGGGGGTCCGTACGCCGTCGGCCAGTGCCAGCACCGCGCCCTGGCGGCGGCTGGGGGCGGGGGAGTGGGGCGCGGCGCGCCGCACCACGGGCGCGGTGTCCACCTGGGGATGCGGCCAGAGGCCATTGAGCAGGGCGGTACGGCGCCTGCTCTCCCGTTCGACGGCCCCGGCGGTGATGGGGCGGAGGTGGCCGAACCAGTGCTGGGCGCCCGGGCGGAAGCGGGTGGGGCCGCCCTTGGCGCCCAGCACAAAGTAACTGGCGTCGAAGAGGGCCGACAGATGGCAGATCTCCAGCTCGCCGCAGGAGAGCCGGCCGCTGTCCACCAGGAAGCGGCCCACCTGCCGCCGGGCTCCGGCCCGGTCGATGGCGCCGCGCCAGAGGTCGTCGGTGAGCCGTCCGCCGGCGGTCAGCAGGGTGCCGACCCCGGGGGCGGCGGGGCTTTCGGCGTGGACCACGGCGCCGTCGGCGAGATAGAGGGTGCCGGAATCCCGCAGCAGGGCGCCGGTGGCCCGGCGGGCGGCGAGGTCCAGAAGCACGGAGCGGGGGCCGGACATCAGCCGAGCACCAGCTCCGTCGCCAGATGGCGCAGCCGTAATCGGGCCAGGGCCAGGTTGGCGTGGGAGCGGTCCAGCCATAGATGAATGAGCACGCTGCTGTCGAAGCCGGTTTCCACGAACCTCAGGACATGGAAGTCACTGCCGGTGGTGACGATGACGTCCTCCACCGGGAATTCGCCGCGTGCTCCGAAGGCCTGGTGCTCGGCGGCCAGCCGGGCCAGTTCGGCGGTCTCCGCGGCGGCGGTCTCCCGGTCGTCTTCCGGTGCTTCGCCCGCCGTGCCCAGGGCCAGCCCGCTGACCCAGTCGAGCACCGCGGCACCACGGGCTCCGGGCAGAGCCATGACATCCAGCAGGCACTCTTCGATTCCGGGCATGGAAAATCCCCTCGATCCGGGCGGCTGCGCGGCGACAAGGGGAAGCGTAGGGAACCGTGGCCAAGGGTGAGCGGGTTTCCGCATTTTCCAGCGAAATATGCGGGCGGTGGGTTATGAGGCCGTGAACTGCCGTCGTCCCGGCGGCCGTTGCCGGAATTCCGCAAAGAGGTTGCCAAAGGGGGATGGGCGGCGCGTCACAACTCCCGTTCGCCGCTCGCCTCCTCGTCGATGATGTGCATCGCCGCCTCCTCCGCGGACGCCGCTCCGCCGTTGATGCCCACGTCCCGGGCGAAGACATCGTTCCGGCGGGGCGGCAGGCGGTCGATGACCGGGGTGAGGCGGCCCGCCCGGGCGTCGCCCACCTCCTCGTCCACCGGCTCGCCCGCCTTGTCGCTGTCGTCCCCGATGCCGTCGCCGTCGGGAACGGCGATATCGGGGACTTCCTCGGCCAGGCGCTGCTCCAGGGTCTCGCCCGCGCGCTGTTCGCCGGCGGTGTTGCCGTAGTGGTTCACGGCCAGCGGCCGCTCCGGCGGCGAGTAGCCCTCGTCGAGAATCTTGTCGAGGCCGTCCTGGTCGAGCGCGTTCTCCAGGTCGAGGTCGGAGGGGTTGTCGCGGTCGTCGGACCGGACCGGCTGATAGACCTCGTCACCCATCGCGTCGTCGGACATGGGTCCTCCTTCTTCGCTCCTCGGGCCCCCGAGTGGTCGCCCACGCCTGAGGTGTTCCCCTCTTCCATTCTCCGCGCGGCTTCCCGGCGCCGCGCGGCGGGCCGTCACCCCCGGTCGTGGTGCCGGTGGCCGGGGCGGCGCAGCCGGAGCCAGGTCTCACGGGCCCGGCGCCCGGCCTCCACCCGGCTGCGGGCGACCAGCTCCCGGGCCTGTTCCTCGGTCTCCACCATCGGCCCGGAGCCGCGCAGCGGCCGCCCGGCGGTCTCGTGCAGGAAGAAGGCGGAGACAAAGCCGATGGCACCGGCGGCCATCAGGTAGTAGGCCGGGACCATCTTGTTGTGGGTGCTCTCGATCAGGGCGGAGACCGCCAGCGGGGTGGTGCCGCCGAACAGCGAGACCGAGATGTTGTAGGAAACCGATAGCGCGCCATAGCGCAGCCGGGTGGGGAAGAGGGCGGGCAGGGTGGCGGCGGCGGTGCCCGCGAAGCAGACCAGCAGCAGCCCCAGCACCAGACAGCCGATGGCCGGCAGCAGGGTGCCCTGGGCCCGGATCAGCAGCAGCGCCGGAATGGCGAGGGCCACCAGGGCCGCGCTGCCGGCCATAAAGACCGGCCGGCGTCCCCAGAGGTCGGAATAGCGGCCCACGGTGGTGATGGTCAGCGCCACGACGATCATGGTGCCCAGGATCAGCAGCTGGGAGGTGGTGGAGTCCCGGCCGAGCGTCTCGGTCATATAGGTCGGCAGGTAGGAGGTGACCAGATAGTTGGTGACGTTGTAGACCACCACCAAACCCATGCAGATCAGTACTGCGTGCCAGTGCTTGGTGAAGGTCTCCTTCAGCCGCCCGTGCCCGGACTGGCGGGCCTCCTCGGCGTGGGCCTGGTGGGCGGCCTCGGTGTCGTCACCGCCCGCCTCCATGCCCACCGAGGCCTCGGCCCGGAAGGCGGGGGTCTCCTCCAGCCGCATCCGCATATAGAGCCCGATCAGCCCCAGCGGTCCGGACAGCAGGAAGGGCAGCCGCCAGCCCCAGTCGGTCATGGTGTCCGTGCCCAGGGCGGCGGTGAGCCCGGTCACCAGCGCCGAGCCCAGCGCGTAGCCGACGAAGGTGCCGAAGTCCAGCCAACTGCCCAGGAAACCACGGCGGTTGTCGGGTGAGTACTCGGCGATATAGGTGGTGGCCCCGGCGTACTCGCCGCCGGTGGAGAAGCCCTGGACCAGCCGGCAGACCAGCAGCAGGACCGGTGCCCACAGCCCGGCGGTGGCATAGCCGGGCAGCAGGCCCACGGCGAAGGTGCTCACCGCCATCATGATCATGGTGGCCGCCAGGACCCGCTGCCGTCCGATGCGGTCGCCCAGCGGCCCGAAGGCCAGTCCGCCCAGCGGGCGCACCAGGAAGGCCGCGGCGAAGGTGGCGAAGGAGGAGATCACCTGGACACCGGGGGAGCTGCCGGGGAAGAAGACCTTGCCCAGCACCGCCGCCAGGTAGGCGTACACCCCGAAGTCGAACCACTCCATCATGTTGCCGAGCGCCGCCGCCGAGACGGCGCGGTGCACCTCGGGGCGGTCGGTGACCAGGACCTCTTCGAGGCTCAGGGGACTCTTCCGGCGGCGCAGTACGGTGCGCAGCAGCCGGTCGGTGGCCGGAGTGCTCTCCCGCTGCCACTGGGCGCGGCCCGGCTTCGACGGCCTTCTTCCGTCCATGAAGCTAATTCAACCCTTATGTGCGGCTTGGTGCTTTTCGAGTGCCCGCCGGAGCGGACCTGCACGCGTATACCCCGGGACGCAAGTCGTATTCATTTTCGTATTCAGGTAAAACGTTCGCCATCAAGAGACCAAGAGTCTTGATCTGTTCATGACCTCCCGCTGGGATCTTGCCAGCCGCTTCAGCGGCTTGAGCCCACTCAGGGAGAATCCATGCGCCTTGCTCGTCCCCGGCCGCGTACCGCCGCCACCGCGGCCTTCGCCGCCACCCTCGCCGCCGCCGCGCTGGCCGCCGTCCCGCAGACCGGGACCGCGCAGGCCGCGCCCATCCCGCACACCTTCGCCAAGCCGGCGATCGCGGGACACGAGCTGGCGAAGGGGATAGGCACCCCGCTGTCCATTGCTCAGTGCCAGGCCAAGTTCAAGCTCAACTGCTACAACCCGCTCCAGTACCGCCAGGCGTACAACCTCAACTCGCTGTACAAGTCGGGCATCACCGGCAAGGGCCGCACGATCGTGATCGTGGACTCCTTCGGCTCCCCGACCATCCAGCACGACCTGGACGTCTACAGCAAGCAGTTCGGCATCAAGAGCACCAAGGTCGATGTGGTCAAGTGGGGCAACGTCCCCAAGTTCGACCCCAAGAACGCCGATATGACGGGCTGGGCCGGCGAGACCACCCTGGATGTGGAGATGGCCCACGCGGTGGCCCCGGACGCCAAGATCGTCCTGGTGGAGACCGCGGTCGCCGAGACCGAGGGCACCACCGGTCTGCCGGAGATGATGGACGCCGAGAAGGCCATGATCAAGAAGGGCGTCGGCGATGTGATCACGCAGAGCTTCGGCGCCACCGAGAACACCTTCCCGGGCTTCGACAAGGGCGACTTCTCCAGCATCAAGAACCTGCGCTACGCCTTCGAGGAGGCGGCCCGCAAGCATGTCACCGTGCTGGCCTCCTCCGGTGACGGCGGCGCCACCGACAACACCGCGGACGGCAAGGGCTTCTACAAGGAGCGCGTCAACTCCTGGCCCTCCTCCGACCCGCTGGTCACCTCCATCGGCGGCACCCAGCTGCACCTCAACGACAAGGGCGACCGCATCAAGCCGGACAGCGTCTACAACGACCACGGCGCGGGCGGCGGCGGCCAGTCCCATGTCTTCACCCGCCCCTCCTTCCAGAACAGCGTGAAGAAGGTCGTCGGTGACCGCCGCGGCACCCCGGACGTCTCCATGGCGGCCGCGGTGGACGGTGGCGCCTGGATCTACACCAGCTACGACCCGACCGCGGTCGGCTGGGAGATCACCGGCGGCACCAGCGAGGCCAGCCCGCTGTTCTCCGGCGTGATCGCCCTGGCCGACCAGGCCGCGGGCAAGCGCGTGGGCGACATCAACCAGGCCCTGTACACGCTGAACGCCCGTTCCGCCCACGACCGTTCCACCGGCATCGTGGACGTGGCCGACGGCACCAACAACAGCTACGCCGGTGTCACCGGCTACACCGCCGTCAAGGGCTATGACATGGCCACCGGCGTGGGCACCGTGGACGCCAACCGCTTTGTCCGCGCCCTGGCCCGCCTCAGCCGTCACCACTGACGCACGCGGCATCTGCCGGACCCCCTGAACGACATGCCCCGCCCTTGGGCGGGGTATGTCGTTTGTGTTTTCGCGTTAACTGATGTGGCTGGAGGGCCTGGTGGACGGCGTGCGTCGCGGTAGTACGGATGAATGGGACATTGTCTCGGGGGTGGGCATCACCGCGCTGGCGGTGGCCTCGGGCCGGGCGATCGAGTCAACCCGCCCCGATCCCCTGATAGTTGACCCCTACGCCGCCTGGTTCCTGGCCGAGGCGCAGCCGCCGGTGCCCATGCCGGACTCGGCCGACGACCCCGAGGTCACCGGGTCGCCCCAGGGCGGCTGGGCCGCCGCCTCCCGCTATATCGCGGTCCGTTCGCGCGCCTTCGACGACTACCTCCAGGACGCCGCCCGTTCGGGAATCGGCCAAGTGGTCATCCTGGCCTCCGGGTTGGACACCCGCGCGCACCGCCTGGACTGGCCCCAGGGCACCACCGTCTTCGAAATCGACCAGCCCGCCGTCCTGGACTTCAAGCTCCGGGTGCTGCGGGACCGGGGCGCCCGCCGCGCCTGTGTGCACCGGCCGGTGCCGGCCGACCTGCGCGAGGACTGGGCCGCCGCCCTCCGGGAGGCCGGCTTCGACCGCACCCGGCCCACCGCCTGGCTGGCCGAAGGGCTGCTGCCCTACCTTCCGGCGGACGCCGAGGAACGCCTCTTCGCCGAGATCCACCGCCTGTCCGCCCCCGGCAGCCGGCTGGCCGTCGAACAGGTCCAGGAGGTCGAGGGGGCGGTCGCCGCCACCGCCAGAGCCTCCCGTCACGCCGATCTGCGCATCGGCATCTCCCAGCTGGTCCACGCCGACCCCCGCCCCCCGGCCGACCACCGGCTGTCCGCCATGGGCTGGCAGGCGGAGTCCGTCAGCCCGGTCGATACCGCGGCCCGCTACGGCCGCGACCTGACCACCGACAGCTCCCCGGGCCGGCACATCCGGCACGCCTTCGCCCACCTCCCGGCGCCGGGGGCCCAGCGGCTGTGAGCCAGGTCATGGGACGCAGATCACTTACTGAAGTGGTTAGTGCTGAGTGAGGGCGATTTCTGGCGGCTTTCGCCGGTTTCTGGTCGCTTCAATGCGGTGTGCGGTAGTAGGTCACAGTCTTGTACCGGGTTTTCCGGGCCGCTAACAATGGCTGGGCCGCAGGGCGCCGTGGATCGGATACGGCGCCTTCCGCATGCCGGGCTTCCGGCCGCTGCGGCATCCGCGATCGAAATCGAGGTTCTGCTTCGTTATGCGCTCCAACCACTCTGGCTATACCCGTCTGTCCAAGGTCCACAAGGTTTCCGCCGCCGCGCTGACGGCCGCCGGTGCGGCTGCCGTGGTGTTCACCGCGGTGGGCGGCGCCTCGGCCGCCGAGCAGTCGGCCGAGGTCAAGCCGGTGGCGTTCAGCGCCAAGGCTTTCGGCCAGGATCACGACGCGGAGCTGGCCAAGCGGGCCGACGCCGCTGCCGCCCAGGCGAAGACGCAGGCCGCGGAGCGCAAGAAGGCCGACGCCGACGCGAAGGCCGCCAAGGCCGCGCGGGAGCGTGCGGACAAGGAGCGTGCCGAGAAGGCCAAGGCGGAGAAGGCCAAGGCCGAGAAGGCCAAGGCCGAGAAGGCGAAGGCCGCCGAGAAGGCCAAGGCCGACAAGGCCGCCAAGGAGCGTGCCGCCAAGGAGGCCGCCAGCCGTTCCGAGGCCCGTAAGCCCATCGCCGCCGCTCCGGCTGCCCCGGCCGCTCCGGCCGCTCCGGCCGCTCCGGCTCCGAAGGTGTACGCGGACAACCTGGACGGCTGGATCAGCCAGGCGCTGGACATCATGCACGCCAAGGGCATCCCCGGCTCCTACGACGGCATCAAGCGCAACATCATGCGTGAGTCGAGCGGTAACCCGCAGGCGATCAATGACTGGGATGTCAACGCCCAGGCCGGTATCCCGTCCAAGGGTCTGCTGCAGATCATCGACCCGACCTTCAAGGCGTTCCATGTGGACGGCACGTCGTGGAACATCTGGGACCCGGTGGCCAACATCGTGGCGTCCTGCAACTACGCGGCCAAGACCTATGGCTCCATGGACAACGTCAACTCCGCGTACTAAAGAAGCGCTCCCTCAGGGCGGCGGCCCCGGCACCCAGCCGGAGCCGCCGCCCTTTTGCCATGTCCGGAAGCACCCGGCGCCGCGGCCCCCTAGCACAGGACGCTCCAGTGGCGCCGGTGACCGCCATCCGGTATGCCCGCTCCGCCGGCCGGCGGAATCCCAGGGTCTTCCCGGGCGCCGCCATCAGGGGTGTTGTGGTGCTCCGCCGAGGAGGAAAGGCCCTGCACCGGGCAATGGTGGGGGAGACCCGCGGGGTGCCTCCGCGGATTTCACCGCCCGCTCTTGGCCCGTTGGAGAACCCGCATGCGCCGTTACGCCAAACGCCTCAGCGCCCGGCTGGGTGCGAGCGTGCTGTTGTCCCTGCCGGGGATCCTCCCGGCCAGCGGTGCCCCCGCCGCCACCGTCCAGCAGGCGTTCCTGGACGCCGCCGCCGAATTCCAGGTGCCCCCGCAGGTACTGCTCGCCCTGAGCTACCAGACCTCCTGGTGGGAGTCCCATACCGGACAGCCCAGCACCAGCGCCGGATACGGCCTGCTCCACCTCACCGATGCCACCGCCGCCGAGGCCGCCACGGCGGACGCCGCCACCCCGGGCGATGCCGCCGCCCGCCCGCCCGCCGAACCGGACCGCGCCCGGTCCGGTGATGCCTCGCTGCACACCCTGGACACCGCCGCCCAGCTGCTGCGCACCCCGGGGGAGCGGCTGCGCACCGAGGACCGGGAGAACATCCGGGGCGGCGCCGCGCTGCTCGCCCAGTACGAGCAGGCGCTGACCGGTGGCCGCCCCCGCGACCCCGCCCAGTGGTACGGGGCGGTGGCCCGCTACAGCCAGGCGCCCGGCCGGAGCGGCGCGGCGGCCTTCGCCGACGAGGTGTACGCCACCATGCGCCGGGGCGCCCACCGGGTGCGCTCCGACGGGCAGGAGGTACGGCTGCCCGCCGACCCCAATGCGGTCCCCGACCGGGGCCAGCTGGCCCGGCTCCGGCTGGCCCCGGACGCCGCCCGGACCGATACCGAGTGCCCCGCGGGCGCCGGCTGCCGGTTCGTACCCGCCGCCGCCGGCAACTACCAGAACACCAACCGGACCGAGAACGGCATCCCCATCGACTACATCGTCATCCATGACGCCGAGGGCAGTTACAGCGGGATGATCGCCACCTTCCAGAACACCGCCGCCCGCACCTCGGCGCACTATGTGGTGCGCTCCTCCGACGGGGCGGTGACCCAGATGGTGGCCACCAAGAACGTGGCCTTCCACAGCGGCAATTACTGGTTTAACCTGCACTCGATCGGCATCGAGCACGAGGGCTTCGCGGCCCAGGGCGCCGCCTGGTTCACCCCCACCCAGTACAAGGCCACCGCCTCCCTGGTGCGTTATCTGGCCGAGCGCTACCACGTCCCGCTGGACCGGCAGCACATCATCGGGCACGACAACGTACCGGGCATCACCCGGGAGGCCGTGGGCGGCATGCACTGGGATCCCGGCCCCTACTGGGACTGGAACGCCTTTATGGACCTGCTGCAGGCGCACGATGACGCCGAACCCGAAAGAAGCACCCCCGCCGTCGGATCGGTGGTCACCATCGCGCCCCCCTTCGCCGGCAACAAGCAGACGGTACGGATCTGCCAGCGCGCCCCCAAGTCCCCCAAGAGCGCCAAGTCCCGTCGTCGCACCACCACTTGCAGCAACCAGACCCAGCCCGCCAATCTGCTCTTTGTACACACCTCGCCGGGCAACAGCGCACCGCTCTTCCCCGACCCCGCCATCCACCCGGGAGAGAGCGGCGGCAGCAACGCCATTGAGGACTGGGGGAGTTCGGTCGTCGCCGGGCAGCAGTTCGTGGTCGCCGACCGGCAGGGCGACTGGACAGCCATCTGGTTCTCCGGCCGCAAGGCGTGGTTCTACAACCCGGGCGGCAAATACACCCGCTCCGACGGCGGCACCGCCCGGATCGTCCGGCCCCGCCCCGGGGCCACCGCCATCCCGGTCTATGGCAGCGCCTATCCGGCCGCCGACTCCTACCCCAAGGGCCAGCCGCCCTCCGCGCAGACCGCGCTGGGCCTCTACACCGTCCCCGCCGGGCAGGCGTATGTGGCCACCGCCCCGGCCGCCGAGGCGGACGACTACGCGGCCAAGCAGGGCACCGTGGTGGTCGGCCGGAAGCACTACTACACCGTCCAGCTCAACCACCGGGTGGCCCTGCTCAGCGCGGATGACGTGGAGGAATCCGGCAAGGACGGCTAACGGGCCGGCGGGGCGGCGCACTTCCGCACGGCGGCCACCAGGATCGAGCAGGCGGTGTCCACCACCTCCTCGGTGACATTCAGCGGCGGCAGCACCCGTACCACGCTGTCCGCCCGCCCGCCCAGCTCGGTGATCAGACCATGCCGCAGCGCATGGTCCTGCACCGCCCGTGCGAGCTCGGGCGCCGGGCGGCCGTCCCGGGGATCGGCCAGTTCGACGCCCCACATCAGGCCAAGGCCGCGCACCTCCCGCACCCAGCGGCAGTCGTCCAGCTCCCCCAGGCGCTGCCGGATCTGGGCGCCGCGCGCCCGGACATTGGCCAGCACGCCCTGCTCCCGGATGATGCGTACCGTCTCCACCCCGGCGGCGAAGGCCAGTTGGTTGCCGCGGAACGTTCCGGTGTGCGCGCCCGGCGCCCAGACATCCAGCCGGCGGTCATAGATGATCAGGGCCACCGGGGCGCCGATGCCGCTGAGCGCCTTGGAGGCCACGATCACATCGGGTTCGATGCCGTACTGCTCAAAGGCGAACCAGCTGCCGGTGCGCCCGCAGCCGGTCTGCACCTCGTCCACGATCAGCGGGATGTCCAGCTCACGGGTCAGCTCCCGGACGCGGGTGACGAACTCCAGGCGGGCCGGGATGACGCCGCCCTCACCCTGGACCAGTTCCAGCACCACCGCGGCCGGCAGCGGCACCCCGCCGTTGCCGTCGTGCAGCGAACGTTCCAGGAACGCCGCGCAGTTGGTCTCGCAGTCGTCCGGTGACAGCGCCAGCGGGCAGCGGCCGCAGTAGGAGTACGGGAAGAAGTGCACCCCCGGCATGCCGTTGGCCACCGGCTGCTTCTGGGCGACCAGCCCGGTGAGCGCCATGGCGGCATGGCTGCTGCCATGGAAGGCGCCCTGGAAGGCGACCACCTCCCCGCGACCGGTGGCCGTCTTGCACAGCTTCACCGCCGCGTCCACCGCATTGGCTCCGGTGGGCCCGCACAGATGTACCTTCATCCGCTCCCGCAGCGCGGCCGGCAGCATGGACAACTGGGCCTCGACAAAGGCGTCCTTGACCGGAGTGGGGAAGTCCAGGCCATGGGTGAGCCGGGCGGCCTGCCGGGTCACCGCCGCCACCAGCTCCGGGTGGCCATGGCCCAGTGAGAGCACCCCGGCACCGGCCAGGAAGTCGATGAACACATTGCCGTCCACGTCCCGCAGCCAGGGCCCATGCCCCTCCGCCGGTGCGATGGGCAACCGCCGGGGGTAGGTACGGGCGTTGGACTCCCAGTGCCGCTGGCGGGCCAGCAGCTCGGCCGAGCGCGGACCGGGCAGATCCCCGTGCACCCGGGGACCGTGCCAGGCGGTGACATCGGCGGCGGTCATGAGGACTCCCTTGCTGTGCTGGGCCGGTGGCCGGTGCCGGAGGGACAGGGGCGGGCCGGAATGCCGCGCCAGGCGGTCGCCGGGGGCAGGTTCTCGCCCTTCATGACCAGGGAGAGCGCGTCCAGCGAGGCGCCGGCGCCCACCCGGGCGTCATAGAGCACCACACAGCGGGCGCCCACCGAACTGCCTTGGTCCACTTGGACCCTGGACATCTTCATCACCCGGTCCTCGAAGAGATGGGTCTGCAGTGAGGTGGCCCCGGCCACGGCGGCGTCATCCCCGATGGACACCAGGTCGAACTCGGTGACAAAGGTGGTGTCGATCCAGCAGCGCCGCCCCGCCCGCACCCCGAACAGGCGAAGTACCGGCGCCATAAAGGGCGTTCCGGCCACCAGGCCCACCAGCGCGGGCACCACCAGGTTCTCGTAGAGGCCGGTGATCAGCTCGGTGCGGCGGACCCAGACGCTCCACAGCGGTTCGGTACGCGGCCGGTAGCGGCCGATCACCAGCCATTTGAGGGCCGCCACCACCAGGGTGCAGGCCAGCCCGGAGGCCAGCAGCAGGGCGGGGGACAGGGCGAGCAGGACGAGCGGCGGCAGCCGGCGGGCGAGGGTGACCATGGTGTACAGCAGGGCCAGCAGGCCCGCCCCGCCGATGGTGGCGGGCAGGGTGACCCGCAGATACTCGATGGCCAGCCGGGCCGCGATCAGTCCCCGGGTGGGGGCGAAGGTGTACTTGGCCGGGAAGCCGGGGCTGGCCTCCCGGCGGGGCAGGAACAGCGCGGGCGAACCCAGCCAGGTGGTCTCCGGCTCGATGGGCCCGTCCGGCGCCACCGAGTGCACCCCCAGCAGGCTCCGGTCGCCCAGCCGGCAACCCCCGGGCAGCAGCGCCCCGTTGCCCACGAAGGCACGGTCGCCCACGGTGGCCGGGGCCAGGGCGATCCGGCCGCGGTGGAAGACCGCCGGAGCCACCACGGAGATATCGGCGACAAAGCTGCGCTCACCGATCTCCAGCAGGTCGGGATCGACAAAGCTGACCGTGGCCACCTCCGCCCAGCGCCCGGTGCGCGCCCCCAGGGCCCTGAGGAAGGGCACCAGGTAGAGGGTGGAGTACAGGGAGTGGGTGAGGGTGAGGCTGAGTGTCATCATCCCGTCGGCGATCCACTTGGCCGCGCCGAAGGGGCTGCGCTCGGCATGGATGCCGGTACGGGCCCGGGGCAGCAGGCCGCGTTTGACGGCCACCACCAGCAGACAGGTGGTCAGCGGGACCAGCGGCCCGGAGACCGCCAACGAGGCCAGCGCCAGGGGCAGTCCGCCCCGGGCGGCCGCCCAGCCGGTCAGCACCGCGCCCGGCGCCGGCACCAGCAGCGGTGCCAGTACCAGCAGCAGCGCCCCCAGGGCGTAGCAGACCAGCACCCGGACCGGCCAGGGGCGCCGGTCCGCGGCGGCCTCCAACTCCGCGATCAGCGCCGGCTTCCCGCCCTGTGGCGTGGCGGGCGAACCGGCCCAGTAGGCGCCGTCCGGGACGCTGACATCGGCGGGCACCAGTGACTGGGCTCCCACCACCGCCCCCCGGCCCAGCCCGGCCCCCGGCAGCAGCACACTGTTGGTGCCCAGACAGCTGCCCGGCCCCAGGGTCACCGGCGCCAGCCGCAGCCGGCCGCCCTCGACCGCGAAGGGCTGCACCTGTGCCCCGTAGCCGACGCTGCACTCATCACCGAAGGAGACCAGCGCGGGCACCGCGGGCACGGTGGCCAGATGGCAGCCATGGCCCACCCTGGCTCCCAGCAGCCGCAGAAAGGGCGCCAGGAACGGCGATCCGGCCAGGGCCCGGGCGGGGGAGAGGGCCAGCACCTTGCCATGCAGCCAGAACCGCAGATGGATCCGGCCCCACAGCGGATACCAGCCCGGCCGGACGCGGCCCATCAGCAGCCGGGCGCCCACCGCGGGCAGCACCACCAGATCCACCGCCATCCAGGCCAGATCCAGCGGGATGAACGCCGCCCAGCCCAGATGGGCCAGTACGGCCAGGGCGCCCGGTCCGTCCGCCACGCGCGTCGGCAGGCCCACGGTGGTGCACAGCCGGTAGAACAGCGCCAGCACCGGCGCGCTGAGCAGCAGCAACCAGCCACAGAAGAGCGTGAGCTGGGCCAGCCCGAAGGTCCATACCCGGGCGGTGGAATGCCGCCGGGGCGGTGGCGCCGGTACCGCGGGGCACTGCCGGGCGGAGTGCTGGGCGGCCGCCGCACAGGAGGCCAGGGAGCGGATGGTGGGATGGGCGTAGAGGTCGCCCATGGCCAGCTGCCGCAGCCCGGGTTCCCGGCGCAGCCGGGAGATCAGCCTGGCCGCGGCCATTGAGTGGCCGCCCAGGTCACAGAAGAAGTCGTCGTCCACCGAGACCTCGGCCAGGCCCAGGATCTCCCGCCAGACGGAGGCCAGTTGGCGCTCCAGCGCGGTGGCCGGGGCGACCGGTTCGGTGCGGCGGCGGCCGAAGGGGGCCGAGGCGGGGGCGGGCAGCCGGGAGCGGTCCACCTTGTCGGCGGCCAGCAGCGGCAGTTCGTCCAGGATCTCCACAAAGGCGGGGATCATATAGTCCGGGAGCCGGCGGCGCAGGGCGGTGTGCAGCCGGCCGCGCAGCTCCTCCTCGTCCTGGCTGCCGCGTGGAGCGGTGAGGGTGAGATAGCCGACGAGGTCCTGGGCGGAGCCGTTCACCTGGCGGGGGACGACCACGGCGTTCTCCACCGCGGGGTCGGCGCGCAGCAGTTGCTCGATCTCGGCGCACTCGATGCGATAACCGCGGATCTTGACCTGGGTGTCCACCCGGCCCAGGTACTCGATCTCCCCGGCCGGGGTGATCCGGCCCAGGTCTCCGGTGCGGTAGAGGCGGGGGACGGTGGCCCGGTCGGCGGCCACCGGGTTGGCTATAAAGCGCTCGGCGGTCAGTTCCGGCCGGTTGAGATAGCCGGTGGCCACTCCGGGGCCGCCCACACAGATCTCGCCCTCGGCGCCGTCCGGCACCGGCCGCAGCCGCTGGTCCAGGATGGCGATCCGGTAACCGGGCAGCGGGCGGCCGATGGTCACCGGCCGGCCGGGGCGCAGTTCGGCGCAGGTGGCGGTGACGGTGGACTCGGTGGGGCCATAGGCGTTGAGGATCCGTCGCCCCCGTCGCGACCAGCGGCGCACCAGGTCCGGCGGGCATGCCTCGCCACTGACCAACAGGGTGCGCAGGGCGGGCAGTTCACCCTCGATGGTGGTGAGCAGGGTGGGCACACAGCACAGCACGGTGATGGCGTGCCGGGCCAGGAACTCGGTGAGCCCCTGGCCCACCCGGCGGTCGTCACCGGGCCCCGCGTAGAGGGTGGCCCCGGCGATCCAGGCGGGCCAGATCTCCTCGATGGAGAAGTCAAAGGCCAGCGAGAGTCCCTGGTAGACGCGGTCCTGCCGGCGCACCCGGTAGACGGGGGCGGCCGCGTTGAGGAAGCTGACGATATTGGCGTGGCTGATCACCACTCCCTTGGGGCGGCCGGTGGTGCCCGAGGTGTAGATGACATAGCAGGGCGCGGAGGAATCGCGCAGCGGCCGCAGCCGGCCTTCGGGCCGCGCCGCCAACTTCTCTTCCCATAGGTCGAGTTCGAGCACCGGGCAGCCCGCGTCCCGGGTCTGCTCGCGCCGGGCGGAGGTGGTCAGCAGCTCGCTGAGCTCGGCGTCCTGGGCGATATGGCGCACCCGGCCGGCCGGGAAGGACGGGTCCAGGGGCACATAGGCCGCACCCGTCTTCAGTACGGCCAGCAGGCCGGCATAGGTGTACGCGGACCGGTCGAGCAGAAGGCCCACCGTGCTGCCCGCGCCGATCCCGTGCTCCTTGAGCAGATGGGCCAGCCGGTTGGCGCGGCGGTCCAGCTCCGCGTAGGTCAGCTCCTCGTCCTCGCAGACCACCGCCAGGGCGTCCGGAGTCCGGTCGCAGGTCTGCTCGAAGAATTCCGGAAGAAATCGTACGGGCGGTGGGGGGTTTTCCTGTTCGAGTCTGCCGGGCCTTTCCTCCGGGTGCACCGCCCGGTGTTCCGGGGTCGCTTTGGTGTAGGGCACTTACCCCCCTCGCGAATTCGGGAATGCGGTCACACCACCGCCGGATCCCGGACTTTGCCGATCCGGATGTCCGGGGGCGGGGTGCGAGGAAGCTAGGGGGTTGAGGCCAGGGCCGACAGCGGTAATCCGGCCAACGTCCTCCCTGCCGGGAGGGGGTCACATGGGTACCGAGGAGCGGGGCGCCAGTCATCTGGCGGGACTCATGGGTCGCACGACCTGCACGAAAGAATGAAGCGCGGAATGGAGTTGACGATCGAAGGGGGTATAGCGGACTCAACTGACGGGCGGGATCCGGCCAGTTATCGCCGGGCAGCCGGAAAGGCAGGCAAAGAATGCGTACGGAGCCGGCCTGCTGCGTAAATGCCGCCCAAAAAGCGGGTCGGTGAAGTGCACGGAAGGTAATCGGCGGCGGGGCTGCGGTAGTTGCCGGGGCGCGGCACCGTTTCGGCGCGTGGGCGGGGCGCGCCCGCCACAGGCGGAAAACGGCACCGCACCCGGCGGCACCGCTCGGCCCTCACCCCCGCAGGAACTCCAGGACATCCGCCACCTCTGTAGTCGTTTGCCCCTTCCATATGACCCGCCGTTGGTAGGGTCGTGGCTGTGCAGCTGCGCTACAACTACCGTGCCTACCCGGATACTTGCCGGCGCCGGGCGCTGGCGCGGGCGTTCGGGTGTGCCCGGGTGGTGTGGAACGACTGCCTGCGCGACCACAATGCAGCCCGCAACGTCCTGTTCGAAGGATGCCGAATCGTCGCCGCCGAACGGGCGGAGACGCAAAACGCCTCGTGGAGCGCCGGTAAGACCAGGGCGAAAGTCCCGGCACAGCGCGGTGAAGCAGGAAGCCCCCGGAAGGGTCAGCCGACCCAGGCCGGAACCCCTGGCCATTGGACCAGGGAGCACGTCAACTCCGGGGTCATGTTCCAAACCCGTAAAGGGCGCCAGGCGCTTGCGCGGCCCCGGCGGTCCGGAGCTATACGCTCCGGCAGCTCAGGCCCGGCCCGGCAGAGGGGAACCCATGATGAACGGCAACGACGGCGCGACCGGCCGCTGGCAGCGGCTGTCCCGGGAAACGCTGTACGACCTCCCGGGGCTGCGGCTGCACCGGGACCGGGTGACCCAACCGGACGGTGCCACCGGCGACTTCCGGGTGCTGGACATTCCGGACTGCGCACTGACCGTCGCCGTGGACGAGGCGGAGCGGATCGCCCTGGTCCGCTATGGCACCTATCTGCACGGCGAGATGCTGACCCCGCCCGGCGGCCGGGTCGAGCCCGGCGAGAGCCCCGAGGCCGCGGCACGGCGGGAACTGGCCGAGGAGGCCGGGATCACCGCCGCGTCCTGGCACAAGCTGGGAACCGTGGCGCTGATGACCAATAGCACCTCCCGGCTGCATATGTTCCTCGCCACCGGCCTGACGCTCGGCGAACAGCAGCTCTCGGGCACCGAGGCCGGAATGAAGCTGGAGTGGTGGGAACTGCCGGACGCCGTGCGGGCCGCCCTGGACGGGCGGATGCGGCTGTCGGGGGCGGCGCTGTCGGTATTGATGTACGCGCACCGGGCCACGGGTGGTTCCGTTTAGCCCCGCTTATGCGTAGCGGTTGTTGGGCGGTGGGTGAGATCGGGGGGTGTGGAGTGTGAGCCCGCCCATGAGACCCACGTCACTTACGAGCCTCTTTCGTGATAACCGAACGCGTGGGATGGCGAATTGGCGGAAGTGGTGTGCCCTCTGCATGGGGTTCTTTCGTAGGTCACACCCTTTGCCAGGGGGTTTTTGCGTCGCTAAGACTGGTCGGGTCGCAGGGCGCCGTCGGATCGAGACGCGGCGCTTCTTTCGCGCCGATGAGGGCCGCTGCGGCAGATTCCCCCCACTGGAAGGTTCAGCTCACTTATGCGTTCTGGCTATACCCACCTGACCAAGGCCCACAAGTTCGCCGCCGCCGGTATCGCCACCGCTGGTGCCGCCGCCCTCGCCCTGGGCGTGGCGGGCACCGCTTCGGCCGCCGAGTCCACCTCGGTCAAGCCGGTCGCATGGAATGCGCAGACCTTCTCCGGTGCGGGCCAGACCGAGCTGACCCAGCTGTCGGACACCGCCGCCGCCCAGGCCAAGGCCCAGGCCGCCACGGTCAAGGCCACCGCCGCCAAGAAGCAGGCCGACGCCAAGAAGCAGGCCGACGCCAAGGCCGCCGAGAAGGCCAAGGCCGCCGAGAAGGCGCACGCCGCCAAGGCCGCCGCCGGCCGCTCCGAGGCCCGCAAGCCCATCGCCGCCGCTCCGGCCGCCCCGGCCGCTCCCGCTCCCAAGGCGTACGCCGACAACCTGGACGGCTGGATCAACCAGGCGCTGGACATCATGCACGCCAAGGGCATCCCCGGTTCCTACGACGGCATCAAGCGCAACATCATGCGTGAGTCGAGCGGCAACCCCCAGTCGATCAACGACTGGGACGTCAACGCCCAGGCCGGTATCCCGTCCAAGGGTCTGCTGCAGATCATCGACCCCACCTTCAAGGCCTTCCACGTGGACGGCACCTCGTGGAACATCTGGGACCCGGTGGCCAACATCGTGGCGTCCTGCAACTACGCGGCCAAGACCTATGGCTCCATGGACAACGTCAACTCCGCGTACTAAAAAAGCGCTCCCTCAGGGCGGCGGCCCCGGCACCCAGCCGGAGCCGCCGCCCTACGCATATCCGCCCCCCTCGGCGTCGTGCACCAGCAGAGCGATCTGCACCCGGTTGTTGAGGTCCAGCTTGGTGAGGATGCGCGAGACATGGGCCTTGACCGTGGGCACCGACATATAGCGTTCAGCCGCGATCTCCGCATTGGTACGGCCCTGGCCGACCGCCCGGGCGACCTCCAGTTCCCGCTCACCCAGCAGGGCCAGCCGCTCCCTGGCGCGGGCCGCCCGGGAGCCCTGGGCTTCGCCGTCGGCGGCCACCCGGGCCATCAGACGCCGGGTGACGGCCGGGGAGAGCACCGGGTCACCGGCCGCCACCCTGCGGATCGCCTCCACAATCTGCTGCGGCGGGGTGTCCTTCAGTACGAACCCGGCGGCGCCCGCGCGCAGTGCCCGCAGCACATTGCGGTCGGTGTCAAAGGTGGTCAGCACAATGACCTCGGGCGGCCGCGGCAGTCCCCGCAGTTCCTCGGTGGCGGCCAGCCCGTCCACCCTCGGCATGCGGATGTCCATCAGCACCACCTGGGGCGAGTGCCGGGCGACCAGGTCCCGTACCTCCGCCCCGTCGGCCGCCTCCGCGACCACCTCCAGGTCCGGAGCGCCGCCGAACATCAGGCGCAGTCCGGCTCGTACCAGGGGGTCGTCATCGACCAGGAGCACATGGATCGGGGCGGGCGGGGTCAAGGGCGGCCTCACGGTCGGGGAGTGGGTTGTTCATGGTCCGCCGGCCAGGTAGCCAGGCGGCCAGCCGGAACTCCGTGCCCACCCTGCCGTGCTCCAGCCGTCCGCCGGCCAGTTCGGCAAGCCCTATCAGCCCCTGACCGGCACCCGGTATGGCGTCGGCGGTGCGCCCGCCGGGTACTGCGTTGCGCACCTCCACGCTCAGCCCGCCGCCCGGGCGGCCGGTGACCGCCACTCTTACCGCCTGCTCGGGGGCGTGTTTGCGGGCACTGGTCAGACCTTCCTGGACCACGCGATAGACGGTGCGGCCCAGGGCCGCGGGAGGGGACGGCAGGGTGCCCGGCCAGTAGTCGATGTGCATGCCGGCCTGTCTGGACTCCTCGACCAGTAGCGGCAGTTCACTCAGCGTGGGCTGGGGGCGGGGATCGCCCTCGGGAGCCCTGAGCACCCCGATGACCTCGCGGAGGTCCTGGAGTGCCTGGTGGGCGCTGGCCCGGATGACGCCCGCCGCCCGGCCGATCTCCTCGGCGGGGGCGCCGGGGTGGTACTCCAGGGCTCCGGCGTGGACGCTCAGCAGGGACAGCCGGTGGGCGAGCACATCGTGCATCTCCCGGGCGATCTCCTCGCGCGCCTGCCGCCGCGCCCGGTCCGCGCGCAGCTCCGCCTCCGTCTCGGCGCGCTCGGCCCGTTCCCGCAGCGAGGCGATCAGCTGCTGCCGGGCCCGCCGGAACAGCCCCCAGCCCAGGGCGCCGGCGAGCAGGGCGAAATAGGTGACCGCGGAACCGGCGCGGTTCTCCCTTAGGGGTGCCCCTCAAGGGCGCCTTCGGCGCACCAGTCGCATTGGCAGTGTCCGGGGTGCCAGCACGCTGCGGGCCGCCGCGTGGACCAAGTGGCCCGGCAGCGGGCGTAGTTGCCAGTGGGACGCGATGGTGGTCAGGGCCACGGTGGTTTCGGTGAGGGCGAAGGACTCGCCGATACAGCGAGTGGGCCCGGCGCCGAAGGGGAGGAAGGCGGCCCGGGCCCGCCGGTCCGTCCCGCCCGGCAGCCAGCGCTCCGGGCGGAAGCGTTCCGGCTCGGGGTGGAGGTCGGGCCGGTGGTGCAGCACATAGGGGCTGAACAGCAGGGTGGCCCCGGCCGGGAGCCGGTGGCCGGCCAGCATGGTCTCCCGGGTGACGGTGCGCGGGATGGCCCAGGCGGGCGGATAGAGGCGCAGGGACTCCTTCACCACCCGGTGGACATGGTCCAGTGCGGCCGGGTCCGGCCCGCCCGAGTCCAGCCCGGCGTGCAGTTCCGCCTCGGCGTCCGGGTGGGCGGCCAGCAGATGCCAGGTCCAGGACAGGGCGGCCGAGGTGGTCTCCGCCCCGGCGAGCACCAGCACCGCGATCTGGTCGGCCAGCTCGGCCTCGCTCAGCCCGCCTTGCCGGCCGTCCCGGGCCTCCAGCAGGGCGGACAGCAGGTCCGGCCCGCCGGCCGGGCGGCGCCGGGCCTCGTCGATGAGCTGCCGCACATAGTGCCGCCAGCGGACCAGGGCCCGGTCGAAGCGGCGGTTGGCGGGGGTGGGCAGGACGGTGGACAGCGGCAACAGGGCCCGGGTGTAGGAGCCGCGCAGAAAGACATCCAGGCACTGCCGCAGCGCGGCGGTGGTCCCGGGGCCGATCCGGGAGGAGAAGAGCGTCCGTACCGCCACCGAGACGGTGAGCCCGAACATCGCGTCCACCACGTCGATCACCTGGCCATGGCACCAGCGGTCCGCCAGCGCCGCGCTCTCCTCCTCCATCACCGTCCGGTAGCGCTCCAGCCGCTCTCGCTGGAAGGCCGGCCGCAGCAGCAGACGCTGCCGGTGATGCTCGGCCTGGGGGCAGGTGGCCAGTCCATTGCCCATCTCCGCGCGGATGCGGTCGAACAGCGGGCCGGTGCGGTCGAAGGTATGGCCGTCGGCCAGTGCCCGGCAGGCTGCTTCCGGCCCGCAGGGGACGAAGACCTGCCGCCCGCCGAGCCTGATCCGCACCACCTCGCCCTGGGCGGGCAGGGAGCGCAGAAAGCCCAGGGGATCCCGGGCGAACCGGGGCAGATGGCCGACCAGCGGCCAGGCCGAGGGGGCGGAAGGAGTCATGGGCGCTACGCCTCTCGACGGGGTGGCGGATGCGGCTGTCCACCGGCCTTCCCCGGGCCGGCTCCGGGCAAGCCGGGGGGACTGGCTCCATATGACAGTGGGTACCCGCGATGCGACCATGCGTTCAGTGCCACTGCCGTAGGAAGGAAGCCGCCATGGCCGGATCTGACCTGGGAAGCCTGCTTGAGCCACTGCTCGGCGGAAGCGGCGGTCAATCCGGCGGCAGCCTTCTGGGGTCCCTGCTGGGCGCGCTGGGCAGTGGGGGCGGGCAGTCGCTGGAGGGGCTGATCCAGGAGCTCAACGAGGGCGGACTGGGCGAGAAGACCCGCTCCTGGGTGAGCACCGGCGCCAATCAGCCGGCCACCGGCCCGGAGATCGCCCAGGCGGTCCCCGACCAGGTGCTCAACCATGTGGCCCAGCACTCCGGCCTCTCCCCGGAGCAGGCGGCGGACCGCCTCGCCGAGGCCCTGCCGCAGTTCGTGGACAAGCTCACCCCGGGCGGGGAGATCCCCCAGGGCTCGCTGGAGGACGTCATCCGGCAGCACCTCGGCTAGCGCCGTCGGGGGCGAGCCGACCGGGGGACCGTATGCCCGAAGGTGACACCGTCTGGCGCGTGGCGCGGGAGCTGGAGCGGGCGCTGGGCGGGCAGCGGCTGGTCCGGTGTGATCTGCGGGTGCCCGCGCTGGCGACCGTGGACCTCACCGGGCGGGAGGTCACCGAGGTGGTCTCGCGCGGCAAGCACCTGCTGATCCGGGTCGAGGGCGGCCTCACCCTCCACTCCCATCTGGGCATGGACGGCGCCTGGCGGATCCAGGCAGCCGGGGAGCGCCGCCGCGGCGGGCCGGAGCACCAGGTCAGGGCCGTACTGGGCACTGCCGCCCGCACCGCAGTCGGCTACCGGCTGCCCGTCCTGGACCTGCTGCGCACCGCCGAGGAGGACTCGGTGGTCGGCCACCTCGGCCCCGACCCCCTGGGGCCGGACTGGGATCCGGCCGAGGCCACCCGCCGCCTGCTCGCCGAACCCGCCCGGGCCGTCGGGGAGGCCCTGCTGGACCAGCGCAATCTGGCGGGCGTCGGCAATGTCTACAAGTCCGAGCTGTGCTTTCTGCTGCGGGTGACGCCCTGGCTGCCGGTGGCCCGGGTGCCCCGGCCGGAGCGGATGGCGCCGCTGGCCGCCAAGCTGCTGGAGGTGAACAAGGCCCGTACGGCCCGGATCACCACCGCCGACCGGCGGCCCGAGCACCGGCTGTGGGTGTACGGGCGGGCGGGCCGCCCCTGCCGCCGCTGTGGCACCGCCATCGCGGTGGCCGGCCAGGGGCCGCCGGGCCGGGAGCGGCCCACCTACTGGTGCCGTCACTGCCAGGCGGGTCCCGGGCCGGAGGGCGAGCCGGATGCAGAATCTTGAGCCAAGGCTTGTCAAGTTTCTGCCGCCGGGCTATATAAGAAGTGTCACGCGCATCCGCTCCGACAAAGCGCTGAGGAGGGACCCATGATGCTGATGCGTACTGACCCGTTCCGCGAGTTCGACCGCCTGACCCAGCAGCTGCTGGGCACCGCCGCGCGGCCGGCCGCGATGCCCATGGACGCGTACCGCGACGGCGAGACCTTTGTGATCGAGTTCGACCTGCCCGGTGTGACGCCGGAGAGCATCGACCTCGACGTCGAGCGCAATGTGCTGACCGTCCGGGCCGAACGGCGTCCGACCGCGGGCGAAGGAGTGGAGCTGGTGGCGGCCGAGCGGCCCGCCGGATCCTTCAGCCGGCAGGTCTTCCTGGGCGAGACCCTGGACACCGAGCGCATCGACGCCGCCTATGAGGCGGGTGTGCTGCGGCTGAGGATCCCGGTCGCCGAGCACGCCAAGCCGCGGAAGATCTCCATCAGCGGCGGTGCCGACCGCAAGGAGATCAGCAGCTGACACCGGCGGTCATCCGGCCGTGCCCGCCCCGCGGCGGGCGCGGCCGCCGTCAGCGGCCGACCGCCAGCGTCCGAAGGCGGTTGAGGGCCGCGGCGACCTCGAAACGGCGCGGCACGGCGAAGTCCTCGTCGCGCACCGACAGCAACGGGCCCACCCCCTGGGCCAGTTGCCCGTCCAGCAGATCCAGCGCGGCGGCCAGGGTGCGACTGCCGTCCAGATGCCCGTCCCGCACCAGCAGGGCCAGGGCGTGCCCGACACCCACCACCTGCCGGGAGTCGGCCAGCTGCTCGACCGCCCGCAGATCCACGGTGTGTTCACCGAAGACCAGGGCGTCGGTGCCCCGGGCGCTGACCCGTACCCGGCCGCGCACCACCCCGTCCACGGACGCCGGATCCGGCCTGCGGTGCACCGGGGCCGGGAAGGCGTCCGCCTCGGCCTTGCGCCCGGTGGGCACCGCGGCCAGCTCCCTGGCCCGGGCCGTGACATCACGGGGCCGGTAGCCGTCCATCATCACCACCCGGTCGGCGACCTCCATATAGTCGCCCGAACCGCCCATCACCAGCACGGTGGAGACCCCGTGATCGCGGTGCAGGGAACGCACCAGGTCCACAAAGGGGGTGAGCGGCTCCCGCTCCTTGGCGACCAGCGCCTGCATCCGGGCGTCCCGGATCATCAGATTGGTGGCCGCGGTGTCCTCGTCGATCAGCAGCACCCGGGCCCCCGCCTCCACCGCCTCCACGATGGAGGCCGCCTGGGAGGTGGAGCCGGAGGCATTGTCGGTGCGGAAGTCCGAGGTGTCCTGACCGGTGGGCAGATGGTCCACAAAGGCGTGCAGATCCACCCGCTCGATCCGGCGGCCGTCCTCGGCACGGACCTTTACGGTGTCCGGCCGGGACACCGCCAACTCCCGTCCGTCCCCCGGCACATGGTCATGGATCCCGCTCTCCAGGGCGCGCAGCAGGGTGGACTTGCCATGGAAGCCGCCGCCCACGATCAGGGTGACGCCCTCCGGCACGCCCATCCCCGACACCCGCCCGGCATGCGGCAGTTCCACGTTCACCCGCAGCTCCTCCGGGGAGCGGAAGGGGATCACACCCGGTCCGGTGGCCGCCCGGTCGTCCACCCCGCTACGGCGCGGCAGTACGGCGCCATCGGCCACAAAGGCCACCAGGCCAAGGCCCGGCAGCGCCTCCCGCAGGGCGCAGGAGTCCTCCACCGTCTCGATAAAACGCCGGAGCGCGGCGGGGTCCAACGCCTTGTGGCGCAGGGAAAGTTCGGCCAGCCGGGGCAGACGGCGGCAGAGCAGCTCCTCGGCGGCACGGCCGTCCACCCGGCGCCTGGGGCCGGGCAGCGGCGCGTTCAGCCGCAGGGTCACCGAACCGGGGTCCGCCTCGTCCGGTCCGGCGATCCGGCAGGAGGCCCGCTCCAGGACCTCCTGCCCGCCCGCGTCCACCAGGACCCCGCTGCCGTCCCCGGCCTCGGCGGCGGCCCGCCGCGCCAGAAAGCTCGCCAGAGCACGCCGCCGCAGGGGCGTCAGCCAGAGCTCGGGCGGGAATCCGGCGGCCTCCGAGGTCAGGTGCAGGGCCAGCCGGGCGGGCGGGGCGAAGGGGTCCGCCTGGGCCCTGACGATCTCCAGCACATGGCCGGCGCCGGACCAGCGGCCGGTCAGCGACTTGTAGCGGCCATAGGGAGCGCCGTCCAACCTGCGCAGCACGGAGGAGAGTTCGCCTTCGGGGCGGGGCCGGCGGGTCATGCGTGCTCCTGGGGGCGTACTGGCGGTGAAGGCTCCATGGGCCATTCGGGAAATGCTATCGGGGGGATATGACCCCCACGGCGGTACCCCGGGCGCCGCCTGGCCGGGTGAACCGGCGGGGCGACCGGTGTCCCCGCCGGGCGCCCGAGGAAGGGATCCGGCGCCGAACCGCCCACCAGGACGCCGACGGGCGCCATACCAGGAGGAATGCCGTGGATATGCCGATGGTGACCATCTGCCAGGTCGATGAATGCGCCTACAACCAGGAAAGCACCTGCCACGCCCTGGCCATCACCGTCGGAGATTCCCAGCACGCCCGCTGTGACACCTTCTTCTCCTACGCCGGCAAGGGCGGGGACGCCTCGGCCGTCGGCCGGGTGGGGGCCTGCAAGATGTCCGGCTGCCGCTACAACACGGCCCTGGAGTGCCAGGCGCCGGGCATCACGGTGGGAGCGGTCTGGGAGACCGCCGACTGCCTGACCTACACCTCCCGTTAGGGCCGTCCGCCTCCCGTTGGGGCCCGCCCGGCGGCCCTTGGCCGGCCGCCGGGCGGTATCACCCATTCGGCCGCGTCCTGTCGCCTCCCATGCGGTGCTGCCGCACGGTGCTAGATGGAGCACCCATTCGGAGGAGGCTGGAAATGATCAAGAAACTTCATGAGGCCGGACTGCGCAGCGAGCACGCCTACACCGCCGCGATGGCCTCGATCGGCCTGTCCGTCCTGTCCTGGGCCACCTCGCTCAAGGCCGAGTCGGCCGGCGTGGAGCGCGCCGACCGCTGGGGGATCTTCATCGGTGAGTGGGCACCCACCTTCTTCGGCCTCGGGCTGGCCCTCGCCCAGTTCGAACGGGACTGAACCCGGCGCAGGGCACCGAGGACGGCAGCGGTAGAGTCCGGCGGTCCAGTCGTCGCCGCCAAGGAGGCAGCAGATGTCCGGCCCGCCGACCTACCAGGACGTCCTCGACGCCGCCGAGCGTATAGCGCCGCACGCCCACCGCACCCCGGTGCTGCGCTCCCGGCTGATCGACGCCGAGCTCGGCGCCCAGGTGCTCTTCAAATGCGAGAATATCCAGCGCATGGGCGCCTTCAAGTTCCGGGGTGCCTATAACGCGCTGTCCCGCTTCACCCCCGAGCAGCGCCGGGCCGGGGTGGTCGCCTACTCCTCCGGCAACCATGCGCAGGCCATCGCGCTGGCCGCCCAACTGCTCGGTATTCCGGCCACCATTGTGATGCCCCATGACGCCCCGGCCGCCAAGGTGGCCGCCACCAAGGGATACGGCGGGCGGGTCGTCGGCTATGACCGCTACACCGAGGACCGGGAGGAGATCGGCCGGGCGCTGGCCGCGGAGCGGGGGCTGACGCTGATCCCGCCCTATGACCACCCCCAGATCATCGCCGGGCAGGGCACGGCCGCCAAGGAACTCTTCGAGGAGGCGGGCCAACTGGACGCCCTCTTTGTGCCCTTGGGCGGCGGCGGGCTGCTCTCCGGAACCGCGCTGGCCGCCGAGGCGCTGGCCCCGCGCTGCACGCTCTATGGCGTGGAGCCGGAGGCCGGTGACGATGGACGGCGCTCCCTGCGCGAGGGCCGCCTCGTGCGTATCGAGACGCCCCGGACCATCGCCGACGGGGCGCAGACCGAGCAGCTGGGCAGCCTGCCCTTCGCCCTGCTGCGCCGGGCCGCGCCGGAGATCCGGACCGTCCGTGACGACCAACTGGTCGAGGCCATGCGGATGTTCTTCACCCTGATGAAGATCGTGGTGGAGCCCACCGGCTGCCTGGGCCTGGCCGCGCTGCGCGAGATGGCGGAGCAACTGCGCAGCCGGCGGGTGGGGGTCATCGTCAGCGGCGGCAATATCGACCCGGCCCGGTTCGCCGCCCTGGTGAGCGGCGGCGCCTAGCGGCCGCGCCGGGCGTACTCCCGGCACAGCACCCGCAGGGTGGTGAGCGCCGGCGGCCGGGCCGGACCGGCCGGCAGGGCGGCGCCCTTGGCCAGGGCCGCCTCGGCGGTGCGCATCTCCAGTTCGAGCATGGCGCGGACGAAGGAGCGGTTGGCCGGCGGTGTCAGGCGGACCAGGGGACGGGCGGCCAGCAGATCCTCGCGGGCCCGCTCCAGCAGGGTGCGCAGCAGGGACCGTACGCCCGCCGTGTCCCGGCCGCACTCCAGGTCCTCCCGGCTGACGCCGTGCCGCGCCAGCGTGCTCACCGGCAGGGTCAGCCGGCCGGAACCCAGGTCCTCGGCCAGGTCGTTGACGAAGTCCAGGCGCTGGCTGCCGTCGATATAGGCCCGGCACAGCCGGCGGGCGGCCGACGGGTCGGCGTCCGGTGCCAGCAGCAGAGTGGCGATGAGCATAAAGGCGGGCAGTGAATAGGCGTCCACATAGCGCTGGTAGTCCGCCTCATCGGGGAACCCGGTGAACTCCCGGTCCAGCAGGGCCCCGGCGAGGAACTCCTCGACCGGGCGGCGCAGGGCGGGGCGGGCGGCCAGGGTGTGCAGCAGCGGCCGGAGCTCCGGGTCGGTGCTCTCCCCGGTGGCCAGGGCGGAATGGACCTCTTTCTCCCAACTCGCCCAGGCCGTACCGTCGTCGGCGCCGTCCAGCAGGGTGTCGGTGCGGTGCATAAAGGCGGTGGCGGCGATGATGTGCGGCGCCAGGGCCTCGGGCAGCAGCAGCCGCACCGCGGCATAGGCGTGCCGCCGGTAGGCGGCGACCTGCTGCCGCTGGCGGGTGTAGTCCGCCCGCAGCCGCGGGTGGTCGATGCCCGCGAGGGTGAGGGTCCGGTCCCAGTTGCGCATATGGTTCTCCCGCGGACGGCGACAAGCGGACCGAGCCTATCGCCCGGGAATCAACGGCGCCCGTCCGGGTCGGCAGGCATCCGGCGATGCCGGTGCCAAGTGTGCGAGGGGCGTGGTGACTTGCCCGGTGCCGGGGGTCTGCAGCCCCCCGGGCGGAGCCGGGCCGCCGGTCAGCTCAGCCGGGTGTCGGCGTAGACGGCCATGGCGTCGCGCTGGTAGACGGCCAGCCCTTCGGCGATCTTGTCGTAGTTCTCGCGGAACCGCGGGTCATCGACATAGGTCTGGCCCAGCCCCTTGTACGCGGCCGCGTTGGGGGTCCAGAACCGGCATACGCTCTGGTGGTGCACCTCCATCTCGGCCTGCACCGCGGCGTCGGTGACGGGGGTGCCGGCCGCCATGAACTCCGCCAGGCGGATCATCTGGGCGGTCACCGCGCGCTGCCACCGCTCCATGTCCTCGGCGGTCATCGCCGCGGCGGCCTGCCGGGACTGCTCCCAGTGCTCCGGCCACCGCTCCCGTACCTCGGCATCGATCTCCGGGGACTGCTCAAAGCCCTCGAAGAGGTTCTCCGGCCGGTTGATCTTCACCATGTGCTGTCCGTCCTTGTCTTCCTCCAGTTCGGCGATGGTGCGGCCAATGGTGCGTACCAGCGTCTCCAGGCGCCGCTGTTCCGCCAGCAGCCGTTGCCGGTGCTCCCGGAGCACCGCCACCCGGTCCACCTGGCTGTCCAGCACCGCCCGGATCTCGCGCAGCCCCAGGTCCAGCTCCCGCATCAGCAGGATCTGCTGGAGCCGCAGCAACTGGGCCTCCTCGTAGTAGCGGTGGCCATTGCCGCCGATCCACGCCGGGGGCAGCAGACCGATCTCGTCGTAGTGCCGCAGGGTCCGGGATGTCACCCCGGACATCCGGGCCACCTCCGCGATCGACCAGGCCATGGCTCCGCCCTCTCATCGCCGGGCCGGTCCTTCCGGCCCTGGAGAAGACGGTAGAAGTTGACGCAGCGGAAAGCGCAAGCGGCGTTTCCCGGGCCCGCCCCACCGGCGGTCAGCCGATGACGGTCGCCCCCTTGACGGCGCCCTCCCGCAGCAGCCGCCACATATGGCGGCGGCGCGGCTTGCCGCTGCTGGTCCGTTTGAGCAGGCCGCGCCGTCCGGCGACCAGGGTGAGCGAGGGCTCGGAGCCCAGCTCGTTGCGGAGCGCACCGGTCACCGCCTCGGTCCAGGGGCCGGGGGCGGTCTCCACAAAGACGGCCAGGCCGGGCCTGCCCCGGTCGTTGACGGCGACCACCGCCACCCGTTCCTTGTCCACCCCGGCCGCCGCCGCCACCTTGGCGTCCAGGTCGTCCACATAGACACTGCGGCCGCGCAGCTTGAGGCTGTCTCCCATCCGGCCCAGGACGAACAGCTCGCCATGGTGGCGGAACCCGGCGTCCCCGGTGCGCAGTTCACCGCCCACAAACCGGGTGGAGCCGCCCTGGCGGCCGGCATGGTAGCCGTCGGCCACCGAACTGCCGGTCACCGCGATCTCCCCCAGGTGGCCATCGGGCAGCGGGCGCCCCTCCTCGTCCAGGACGCGGACGCCGATGCCGTCCCCCGAGTGCGGGGCGCCATGGCCCACCAGCCAGCCCGAGCCCGGCTCAATGGGCCGGTCGCCCAGCTTGGCCTCCTCGGTGATGGTCACCGCCTCGCCCATCCGCAGCGCGGCCCAGTCCGGGCGCACCAGCAGCACCGGTCCGTCGGCGCCGGTGACCGCCAGGGTGTTCTCGGCCAGTCCATAGGAGGGCAGATAGGCGTCGGGGGAAAAGCCGGCCGGGGCCGCGAAGCGGGCGAAGGCGTCCAGCGCGGCCGGGTCGATCACCTCGGCGCCGGTGATCACCGTGCGCCAGCCGGACAGGTCCAGCTCCGCCAGCCGCCCCGGGCGCACCCGGCGGGCCGCATAGGCGAAGGCGAAGGAGGGTGCCGCCGAGTGCGCCGCCCGGCCCGGGGCGAAGCAGGCCAGCCAGCGGGCCGGATCGCGGATGAACTGCTCGGGCCGCATCAGCCACAGCGGGCTCTGGGCGGCCACCGGGAAGAGAAAACAGCCGATCAGGCCCATGTCATGGTGCAGCGGCAGCCAGGAGGCCACCCCGTCACCGTCCCGCCAGCCCGACATCCGGCGCTGCACCGCATGGTTGGCGGCCAGGTTCGCCCAGGTGACCCGCACCCCGCGGGGCTCCCCGGTGGAGCCGGAGGTGAACTGCAGCAGGGCGGTCCCGGCGGCCGGGCGGACATCGGCGGCCACGGTGCCCTCCCGGGGCGTCCAGGGTGCGTCCCGGCGTCCGGCCTCGGCCATCGCCCGGGCGGCCAGTGGGGCGTACTCCTCGGCACAGACCACCAGGGAGGGTTCCGCCTGCCGGAGGATGGCCGCCAGATACCCGGTGTACTCCGCGTCGGTCTGGAAGGACGGCGGCAGCAGCGGGGAGACGGTGGCCCCCGCCGCCCAGACGGCGAACAGAGCGCTCGCCAAAGGACGTCCGCTGGGCAGCACCAGGCAGACCACCGAGCCCGGACGCACCCCGGCCGCCGTCATCTGTGCCGCCATCCGGCGGGCGGACAGGGCCAGTTCGCGGTACGGGACGAACTCCCAGCCGTCCGTGTCATCGGCGAAGCGCACCCCGTGCCGGGGATGGGGATCGGTCAGCCAGGAGACCAGAGGCGACATGGCGCGGCCCTCCTATCGTTCGCCGGCCGCAACGGTCTCCAGCGGCGCGGCCGCCGGAAGCCTGCCCGGCCGGGGGAAGAAACGTCCGGTGTGGGTGAGGTAGTCGCGGTACTCCGCGCCGAACTCCGAGGCCGCCAGCCGCCGTTCCTCCCGTACCGCGGTAAGGCGCAGCGCCAGGAAGCCATAGAGGGCCAGGGCCAGGGTGGGCCAGTGCGGCCAGGCCAGCAGGCCGGAGCAGAAGGCCAGCAGGAAGGCGGTGTAGAAGGGGTGCCGGATCCGGCGGTAGGCGCCATAGGTCACCAGATGCCGGGGGGCGTCGTCGTCCTGGTGCCACAGGGCCAGCGGAATGCGGTGGGTGCCCAGAGTCATGGAGATCAGCGCTATCGAGGCCGCGTTGAGCACCACCGCGGCCAGGACGGTGCCGGTGCGCCAGGCATCGGGCAGCAGCGGCTGCCAGTGCAGGGCGGTGGCCGCGGCGACCAGTGCCGGGCAGAGGAAGAACGGCAGCGCGGTCAGCCACCACTTGAGGTTGAACCGGCCGTCCGGCCGGAAGAAGAGCCTGGGCAGCGCGCCGATCAGGCCGAAGTTCAGCAGGAGGAGCAGGAGAGCGGAGCCGTCCATGGGTCGGGTGGTCCTTTCGCGCTTGTGTCGGGTGGTTACGGCCGGACGGCCGGTTCCCCGGCGACGGGGGAAGTGCGGGCCGGGCGGGCCGGGCGGCCCGGCAGCCACCAGTTCCAGTCGCCCATCAGCTGCATGGCGGCGGGCACCACCACCAGCCGGATGACCGTGGCGTCCAGGGCGATGGCCACGGCAAGTCCCAGGCCCAGCTGCTGGATCGGCATGATGCCGGTGAAGGCGAAGGCACCGAACACCGCCACCATCAGCAGGGCGGCACCGGAGATCAGCGGAGCGGTACGGGCCATCCCGCGCGCCACACTGGAGGTGTTGTCCGCCCCGCCGTCGAACTCCTCGCGGATCCGGTGCAGCAGAAACACCTCGTAGTCGGTGCTCAGGCTGAACAGGATCGCCAGCAGCAGCACGGGTACGAAGTTCTGCAGATAGCCGAACTCCTGGAAACCCAGCGGGCCGGCGAGCGCCGAGTGCTGGAAGACCAGCACCAGCACGCCATAAGTGGCGCCCAGCGACAGCAGGTTGATCAGGATCGCCTTGACCGGCAGCAGCACCGAGCGGAAGGTGACCAGCAGCAGAAGGTAGATCACCACCAGCATCACCAGGATCACCGCGGGCAGCCCGTCCTCGATGGCGGCATTGGCGTCCACGCCCTCCGCCGACTCGCCGCCGACCACGGCACGCAGACCGGGGGCGTCCAGCTCCCGCACCAGCGAGCGCATCGAGGAGACCAGGGCCCGCGAGACGGCGGCGGAGGCATGGTCGTCGCCGATGACCTCCAGCACCAGGGTGCGCCGGTCGGCCGAGACAAAGTGGTCCACGGTGGCCCGGGCATCGGCGGGCAGTTGGGCGAAGACCGCCGGTTCCAGCGCGCCGAGCGGACGTCGGGGGCTCGCCCCGCGCAGCGCCTCCAGCGGCGAGTTGACGCCGGTGACATGCGGCAGCGCGGCCAGCCGGTCGCGCAGCAGGGGGATCTTCGCGGCCCCGGGTGCGGCGGTGAGCGGGGTACGGGAGGTGATGACCACCTGGTGGGGGGAGGCGGTGCCGGGGCCGAACTCCCGGCGCATGGCGTCGAATCCCTGGCGCACCGGGGAGGAGGCGGGCACGATCCGGGCGTCCGGGGTGAAGGTGCGCAGCGACAGCGAGGGCGCGGCCAGGGCCGCCATGGCGATGACGGCGGTGAGCAGAAAGAGCACCGGCCGGCGCATGATCTGCCGGGCCACCCGCTGCCAGCGCCGCCCCCGTTCCCCGGACGGGGCACGCCGGCCGGGCAGCCGGCCCCACAGCACGCGGTCACCGAGCAGCCGCAGCACCAGGGGGAGGACGGCCACCGAGGCCAGCACGGCGAAGGCGACCACCACCACAATGCCCAGGGCGATGGACTGGATCACATTGAGATCCACCAGGAACAGGCTGGCCATCGCCAGGATCACGATCAGCCCGGAGAACACCACCGTCCGCCCGCTGGTGCGCAAGGTGGTGACCAGCGCCGCCTCCTGGCCGCTGCCCCGGGCGAGTTCATCGGTATAGCGGGAGATGATGAACAGCGAATAGTCCACGCTCACCCCGAGGCCGATCATCGTGGCGGCGTTCTCCACAAAGAGGGACAGCTCGAAGTGCCGGGCCAGCAGCGACATCAGGCCCAGGGTGAAGACGATGGCGGTGGCGGAGACCACAAAGGACACCACCGCCGCGGCCACGGTCCGGTAGAGGAGCAGCAGGATCACCAACAGCAGGGGGAAGGTGATGAGTTCGGCCTTCTCCAGGCCCCGCTGGCTGAGGGTGTTGATCTCGCCCCACAGGGTTCCGGCGCTGACCAGCGAGACCCGCAGCCCCTCGGGGGCGAAGCGGTGCTCCGTGTCCTTCTGGACCTCGGGCAGGACACGGCGGGCGGTGCCGTCGTCCAGTTCCAGCCCGACCAGGGTGATGGCGGTGCGCCGGTCCTTGCCGAGGAAAGTGCCCCGGGCAGCAGGGGAGAGGGTGGTCCAGCCGTAACTTCCCACCGTGCGCAGCCGCTTGTCGCCGGTGACCCGGTCCACGGCCCGGCGCACCCGCTGCTCGAAGTCCGGGTCGGTGGCGGTGTTGCGCTCGTCCCTGACCACCAGGGTGAGATCGCTGGCGCCCCGGTCGGCGAAGCCCGCGCGGGTGGCGGCGATGGCCTGCTGGGAACCGGAGCCGGGGACGTACCAGCCGCCGCCGCTGAGCCGGTCGGCGATGGGCAGCGCGGCGACCCCGGCGGCCACCAGGGCCACCAGCCAGAGGGCCAGCAGGGGCCACCGGAACCTGGTGAGTGTCCGGATCAGACGTTGCGACATGGCGGGCTCCGCTCTCCCGGGCGCGTCCGTCAGGCCCGGACGCCGACGAGACCGGCGAGTTCGCCCAGGGTGGTGATCTCGCGCAGCTCGTGTTGGGTGAAGACGGTGTCGAACTCCTCCTGGAGGTCCACGGCCATCTCCACCAGCCGGAAGCTGTCGGCGGCCAGTTCACGCAGGCGGGTGCCGGGGGTGAGCTGCTCCACCGGGATGGAGAGGGTGGCGCTGATGCGCTGGGCGACGTCGTCGAAGGTGAGGGCGGGCACGGGGCGCTCGCTTTCCGGTACGGGGGAACGGGGTCGGATGGCCACGGCGAAGGAGAGGTGGCCCTGGTGGAGCCGGGCGCTGCTGTAGCCGAAGAGGGTGCCGGGGTGCGGGCGGGCGCGGGCCCGTCCGCAGCGGGCCGCCGGGTCGGCGGTGATGTAGTCCGGCAGAACGGTGCGGTGGTTGAGCGGATCGGCCTTGAACAGCGCCTCCTTGACGGTCCACAGCCGCAACCGATGGGCGGCCCGGGCGTCTTGGGGGAGCGAGTCCAGCCAGGACCGCTCGCGCGGGTCCAGAAAGAAGCGGGAGGTGTCCACCGGTGCCGTCCGGTCCGCCTCCAAGTCCACGCCCAGGCCGTGCTGATGGGTCATTGCCGTGCCCGCCGCCACCGCCGCGCCGTCGGTGTGGGAGAGCGACAGCCGCCAGTGGGGGAAGGTATGGGCGGTGGTGTCGGGGGGCAGCCCCAGCAGGCCCAGCAGCACCTTGAGGGCGTGCCGGGAGATCAGCCACTGGCGGCGGGCCCGGGGCGGCACGGCGGCCAGCCGCTCCCGCTCCCGGCGGGTCAGGGTGTCAACGGCCAGTGGCCGCCGGGTCCATACCGCCAGCACCGGCACCCTCATGCGTCCGGGGAGCGGTCGCCGAGGAAGGCTATCCGCTCGCCGTACTCGGCCAGCGTCTTGGCATAGACCTCCTCGTCCGCCGCGGTGAACCGGGCGAGGGTGTCCTCGATGAGCTCCTGGCCGTACTTGGCCGCCATGCCCTCCAGGGCCTCACGGACGTACTTCACATGCCAGCGCTCGTCTTCCATGATCTTCTCAATGGTCTGCCGGACCCTGGGGTGGACGTCCGGAGCCCGCAGATGCCGGTGGTACTGGCCGATCACCCGCTTCTCGAAGACCTGGGTGATCGCCATGACCTCCATCAGATTGGCGGGCAGGCCCACCGCCTCCAGATACCGGTCCTGGTACGAGCCCTGGAGCTTGCGCGCGCTGTAGCCGAGGTCTTCGATGCAACGCGTCCAGAACTTGGCGTGGTTGGCCTCGTCGGCGAAGTGGTGGGTGACATCCGCCTGCAACGGCCCGCCGCGCAGGGTACGGGCCACCTGCCCGAAGAACAGGGCACCGTTGATCTCGGAGGAGCGGTAATAGCTCAGCAGCCAGAGGTCGTTCTCGGAAAGAGTCACTTCTCATGTCTCCTCGGTCCGGCGGCCCCACCGGGAGGCCACCAGCCGGGCACAGGTGGCCTCGGCCAGAGCGAGCGGGTCGGGAGCCGCATAGCCGGGCCAGACGGCGCGCAGTGCCGGATTGTGGAAGGTCTTGGGCAGATAGAGCTGGTGGGCGAAGGGCGAGACCGAGGACAGCGACTGGTGAACGGGGCCGGCCCGCAGCTGGTCCGCGGCGTTCAGCAGGTCCTGGAAGCTCTCCCGGTCGCAGGGCAGCGGCCGCAGCACCCCGCGCCGCCGGAACGCCTCGTCCCTCTCGAAGACGGTGAAGGCGGTGTCCAGCAGCTCGCCCAGCGAGGCGGTGCCGGCCGGGTCCGGGCAGATGTGGAAGACACCACCGCCGGTCGCCGGGTCCAGCAGCCGGGCCACCGCGGCGGTGGTGAAGGCGGCGGTCGCCAGGCTCAGCGGGGTGCCCCGGTCCCCGGGCACCAGGGAGAGCAGCCCGTAGTAGAAGAGCTTGAGAGTGTTGTGAAAGGCGTTGTACTGCACCACCCGGCCGTCGTCGTCCTCGGCGACCAGGGTGGGCAGCCGGAACACCGACACCGGCAACCGCCCGGCCGCGTCCAGCACTTGCTCCTCCGCCGCCCACTTCGACCACTCGTAGTGGTTGACGAAACCGGCGTCCGGCAGCCGCTCTTCATGGACATCGCCCCGGCGGCGGCCCGCCGCGTAGAGGGTGGACAGCAGGGCGAACCGCTGGAGGTTGTCACAGCGGGCGGCCAGCGCCAGCAGCCGGGCGGTGCCCTCGGTGTTGACCCGCCGCGCGGTCTCGCGGTCCACATTGAACCGGGTCACCGCGGCGGCATGGACGATCCGGGTCACGCCCCGGGGATCGAGGTCCGCCCAGGCGCCGTCCCGGCCGGCATCGGCGGCCACCACCCGGGCCCGGCCCATGGCCCCGGGGCCCAGCTCGGCGGCCAACCGCTCCCGCTTGACGGCCAGTTCGGCCCGGTCCGCGGCGCGTACCGTCAGGATGAGGTCGTCCTCGTCCCTGCCCAGCAGGGTGGCGGCGAGCCGCCGGCCGAGATAGCCGTCCGCGCCGGTGATCAGCGTGGTTCCCCTCATGGCGCCCCACCGCCGAGTTCCGCGCACACCTTGGCCGCGGCCGCCTCCAGCGACGGCCAGCGCTCCGGGTCGGTGCCATGGCGGTCGGTGAGGGCGAACAGCCAGCGCTCCAGGCCGAAGGCCACACAGGCGCTGTGCACCGGACGGCCGTCGAGCGTCAGCCCGAAGCCGGTACCGAAGTGGTCATGGTGCCGGTTGGTGGAGGCGATGGCCAGGTCACCGCCGTAAATGGCCTCGTACTTCACCGGATCCACCCGCTGGAGCAGATAGCGCGGATTCTCCCGTGGCCGGAAGAAGGGATCGGTGGCCGGGTGCCATTGCGGTTCCAGGCCGGCCAGCGGGAAGAACAGCTCCAGGGCCTCCCGGGCCAGCCGGAGGAACTCCGCCGTATCCGCCCCGGTGCCCAGGCAGACCACCTCCCGCATGGTGAAACCGCTCAGCCGGCGCAGCGGGACATACTCCCGCTCCCGCCGGAAGCAGCTGTTGCGGGTGGTGACGAACTCCGGCCCGGCCAGCGAGTGTCCCAGGCGGTCACTGAAGACGTGGTAGCAGGCGGCCGGGGTGAGCACCTCGGAGAGCGGGGACAGCCGCGCCTGGGCCAGGGCGCCGTGCTCATCGACCACCGGACCGTCCAGGAACGCCTCCAGATCGGCCTCCTCGGGACTCAACCGGGCGGCGAAGGACGCCTGATGGGGAAAGGAGCGCAGATAGCCCACCCGCTGCAGCCGCTCGGCCGGGAGCGAGCAGGGGTGCCGCTCCTCCCGCGCCCGCCACAGCCCGGCCAGCCGGACGAAGGCCCGGTCGCAGTCCTCGGCCAGCGCCAGCAACGGGCCGCGCAGCGCCGCCTGCCCCGAGGGCTGCCAGGACAGCCCGATCCGGGCCAGCTCCGCCGGTGAAGGGCTCATGAGGCCACTCCGCTCCTGGCGTAGCGGCGCACCATGGCGTCAATGGACCGGAAGTCGCGGGGGCTGAGCTCCTCGACGTCGATGGGCTCCCCGCACAGCCGCTCCAACAGCAGCAGCAGTTCCGGCAGATGCACCGACCTGAGGTACCGCTCCTCGAACAGGGCGGTGCCGTCGGTCAGCGCGGCAGTCTCCCCTTCGCCGCTCTTCGACCGTATCCAGGACCGCAGTTGGTCCCGGAACTCCTGCTCAGAACGCATCCACCGGCTCCTTGTCGAGAATTCCACCGGACAGCAGAAATGTGGTGACCTTCCGGGACACCCGGCGGCGGTGCTCCCGCTGCGCCGGTGCCAGCCAGGCCCGTTCGGCGGTCTCCCATGGCTCGTCCAGCCCGGCGTCGGCATAGACATCGGGGTTGTAGTACTCCCGCCAGCTGGTGGTGAAGAACTGCCGCAGATGGTCGCGGACCCCGGCCACCGTGCCGCCGTCCCAGGAGGGGGAACAGGACTCCCACAGCGCGGCCACCAGACGGCGGCCGAAGACCAGATGGCGGGACTCCTCGAAGTGGTGGTTGTGGTTGATGAACCGGGCCACCGGGTGCAGCCGGGAATCCCTGGACTGCACCAGGTTGTAGTGGTCCACGATCTCCTCGAAGATCATGGTCCGGGTGAAGAAGAGAAAGTCCTCCACATCCCGCGGCCGCTCGTCCCGGGACTCCTCGAAGGAGAACTGACGGCTGCGGTAGACCTTGGCGTACCGGGTGCAGAAGCCGCCGAAGTAGATGCTGTGCTTGTTCTCCTCGTCCAGGAAGTGGTGCAGATACCCGGCGACGTCCAACAGGTCCTTGCGGTACAGCCGTTCGGCCAGGCCCTGCATCAGGCCCTTCTCGCCATGGATGTTGAGGCTGTAGAAGTTGGCGGCCTCATGGAAGGCCAGCCGCCGCCGGGCGGCCTCGTCCAGCCGCTCCCAGAACTCGGTGCCGTAAAGGCTCAGATACTCGGGCGAGCCGAACCACTCCTCCTCGGGCCGGACTTCGGCCGGCCACTCGACCGCGGTGTAGGGGTTCTGGTAGGAGCGCTGGGAAAGCCGGCTCAGCCGCTCCACGGTGGGGCCCAGCGAGGCCAGGGCCTCGGCCAGCCGGGCCTTGCGGGCCTGGGAAGTGCTCATACGGCCCTCACGGCGTCGGTGGCCTCCAGGACCAGGCACTGCCAGTTGAGCCCGAACCCGGCCATCACCAGGGCCAGCCGCTGGCCGGGGCGCACCTGTCCGGTGGCCAGCAGCTCGACCAGGTTGACGATGTTGTCGGCGGAGATCACATGGCCCACGTCGGGCATGGAGGAGAAGAAGACCTTGCCGAAGTCCACGCCCAGCAGCCGGGCCAGGATCTGCCAGGCCTTGTCATTGGTGTTCTGGGTGACCACCCAGTCCAGGTCGGCCGGGGTCATCCCGGCGCGGTCCAGGGTCTCCCGCAGCAGCCGGTGGGTGTAGCTGAAATAGCTGCCCACCGTCTCGTCGTCCCCGGCCCGGCCCAGGCCCCCATTGGTGATCTGATGGGCCGTCACCAAACGGAAGGCGGCCGGCTCCCGGCCCACCACACAGGCGGCGGCGCCGTCCGAGATCAGGTTGTACGCCTGCTCGTACTTGGCCCCCTCCGGGAACCGGTCGGCGGTCACACACAGCACCCGGTTCCAGCCCGGCTCCGCCCGCAGCAGGGCGTCGGCCAGCCGCACCGAGCCCAGCATGGCGGTGCACGCCTGCTGGTTGAGGCCGAAGACCACGGCCTCGGACAGCCCGAACTCCGCCTGCAGCCGGCCGGCGGGGAAGTCCATCAGATGCTTCACATCCCGGCTGCGCTCCCACTCGCCCGGATCACCGGCGTTGGCGTTGCCGGGCAGACAGGTCGCGTAGACGATCGCGTCCACCCGGCCCAGCCGGCCGGTGGCGGCCAGTTCCCCGGTCACCCTCCTGGCCAGGTCATAGGAGCCGGTGCCGGGCTCACAGATGTGGTGCCAGCGGAAGCCCGCCGACTCCAGGTCCGAAGGCGCCGAGACCAGCCGCCCGGCCTCGGCCGTTTCCTGTACCAGCACTTTGCGTTCGCCCAGTGCGTAGACGAATGAGTCGACGAAGACACCCGTCACTGACAACTCCCCAGGATTGCCGTCGCGAACCGCGCGCTTCCCGTGGTCATCGCCGTCCGCTCCATCGCGGACGGGACCATCGGCCCGATGGAGGCCGGTAACGCCCCATCGGAGCCACCCGGTTCTCCGGTCGAAGGCGGCATCCCCGTCACGCCTTCGCCCCCCGGCTCCATGATTCCGCGCGGCCATCCGTCCCGTCGATGGCCGTTCGCTGCGGATCACGGGGGTGCGGTTGTGCACCGAGCACAGGTGTTCCTGGGCGCGGGTCCGTTGTGGCCGGTCACGCCCATGCGGCGGAGCCGCATAACGCAGCCGCCCCGCGCTGCGCGCCACGCCCTCCTACGGGGCGTCCAGGGGCAGGGTGTGCACGGCCAGCAGGGCCATCCGGCAGGCCAGTTGGTGGCGGTCGTCGTCCAGGGAACGGCCGGTGAGCACCTCGATGCGGCGCAGCCGGTTGAGCACGGTGTTGCGGTGGCAGTGCAGCTCCTCCGCGGCCCTGGCCGCCGAACAGCCGCAGTGGAACCAGGAGTCCAGCGTGCTCAGCAGCAGGCCGCGCTCCTCCTGGGCGCATTCCAGCAGCCCGCCGAGGGCGTGCTGGGCCAGCCGCCGCGCCACCTGGGGGCTGGTCACCACAAACGCCTCCAGCAGCCGGTCGTCGAAGGCGGCCACTCCCGCGGTGCCGGGCGGCAGGGTGCGCAGCGCCGTCTCCGCGCCGTGATACGCGGCCGCCAGCTCGGCCAGGCCGCCCGCCTCGCCGGAGACGCCCACCCGGCGGGCGGTGGTTGCGGAGAGCCGGTCCAGCAGCCGGGGCAGCTCGGTGTGCCCCAGCTCCAGCAGGCCGACCTCCCGGTCGGCGCGCAGCCCCCAGACGGCGCGGACCGCGTGGCCGGGCAGGGCGGCGGCGAGCTCCCGCCCCGGATCCCCGCCCCCGGCGTCCAGGGCCAGTACCAGGAACCGGCCGTGGGCCGGCAGCCCCAGGGTCACCCGGGCCTCGGCGGCCACCGAGGGGTCGGCTCCCCGCCCCTCCAGCAGGGCGTCGAAGAGCGCGTCCCGGCGGGCCGCGTCCTGGCGACGGGCATCGGTCTCCGCCGAGCGGTAACCGGCGACCAGCGCCGAGGAGTAGCTGTCCAGCACCTCCCACACCGGGCCGCTCTCGTCCAGCAGCCGTTGCAGCGTGCCGGGGGAGTCCGCACGGGCCTCGTCGAAGAGCTTCTCCCACAGCAGCTGGGTGGCCAGGCGGTGCACCCGGAGCATGGACTCCACCGGCACGCCCTCCCGGGCCCGGCAGTGCCCCCAGGCCAGCGGCACGGCCAAGGGGTCCCCATGGACGGGGGTGTTGCCGGATTTCTCGGAGTTTCCGGGGTTCCCGGAGTTGTCGGTGTTATCGGCAATGTCAGCGATAAAGCGCAGAAATCCCAGAATGTGCTCGCGCACCGAACGCCTGAGGTCGGCGGCGGGCACCTGGTCGAGATAGCGCACCTCCCGCTCCTCGGCCAACGCCAGCAGTTCCTCGACCAGTTGCGGCACCCGCCTGATCAAGGTCCGGGCGAGCGCGGGGACCACCGAGCCCTCCGGGTCCAGCGGCAGCGGTCCGGGCAGGCGTATTGGCCACGCCTCGCTCCGCTGACGCTCGGCGCCCCCATGTGCGGTGTACATATGGGTCGTTAACGACATATGAGGCTCCCTTCGCCGGCCGTTCCTGGTCCACGGCCGTTCTCCGTAGGCTACGGGGGGTGACGAAGGAGTCGCCCATTGGTCATCACGATGTGGCCACCGCCACGCCCGCCGCTGTGGTCTCTTTTGCGTCACCTTGCGGGGCCTTCGGCAATCGGCCGTAAACCAGCCCTGGCCCGCCCTGTTCCGCCTGATGGGACGGACCGGTGGCCCGTACGCACGCTCGACTAGGGTGCGCCCATGAGTTCTCGGGAATACCTCTCCGGCCTGTTCTCCCTCGACGGCCGGATCGCCCTGGTGACCGGCGGCAGTTCGGGCATCGGCCGGGGCATAGCCCTGGCCCTGGGCCGGGCCGGAGCGAGCGTGGTGATCGTGGCCCGGCGGGAGGCCGAACTCGCCGAGACGGTAAGCGAACTGACCGGCCATGGCTGCCGGGCCGCCTGGGTGAGCGCCGACCTCGCCACCCGGGAAGGTGTCCGCACCGCGGCCGAACGGGCGGCCGGGATCTTCGGGGAGCCCGACATCCTGGTCAACTCCGCCGGAATCAATCTCCGTCCGCCGATGAGCGAACTGGGCGAGGACGTCTGGGACACCACCATGGCCGTCAACCTGGACGCCCCCTTTCTACTGGGGCAGCGGTTCGGTCCCGGCATGGCCCAACGCGGCTTCGGCCGCATCATCCACATCACCTCCCAGCAGGCGCACCGGGCGTTTGTACAGAGCGGCGCCTATGGCGTCTCCAAGGGCGCACTGGAATCACTGGCCCGCTCCCAGGCCGAGGCCTGGTCGCCGCACGGCGTCACCTGCAACACCCTGGTGCCGGGCTTTGTGATGACCCCGCTCAACGCCCGGCTGTCCGCCGACCCGGCCAAGGTGGCCGCCCTGGCGGACCGCACCCTGACCGGCCGCAACGGCCTGGCCGAGGACTTCGCCGGGGCGGCGGTGTTCCTGGCCAGTGCGGCCTCCGGCTATGTCACCGGGCAGACGCTGTTTGTGGACGGGGGATTCTCCGTGCACTGATGCGGCGCACCCCCCGATCGGGTAACCCACCGCCGTTCCCGCCCGGACGGGCCCTCGCCGCCCATACCCTCCGGAGTCCGGGATTCCATACAGCTCGGGTTCCGTACGGCTCGGATTCCGTACAACTCGGATTGATACAGCTCGCATTCGTACAGCTCGCATTCGTACAGCTCAGGCGGAGGGTGTATGCGGCGCAGGGACGTACTGCGGTATGGGGCGGTGGCGGCCGGGGCGGTGGGCGTCGGACTGCCCGCCATCAGACCCGCGGCGGCCCGTGACCAGCGGCGGGTGGCCGTGCTGGGAGCGGGGGTCGGCGGGCTGACCGCCGCCCATGAACTCGCCGAGCGCGGCTTCGAGGTGACCGTCTACGAGCGCCGCCTCGTCCCCGGCGGCAAGGCCCGTACCCTCTACGCCCCGCGCACCGGCACCGGGGGCCGCCGGGACCTGCCCGGGGAGCACGGCCACCGTGCGGTGTTCGGCTTCTACCACAACCTCCCCGACACCCTCCGGCGCATTCCGCTCCCCGGCGGCGGCACCGTCCATGACAACCTCGCCACCGTGGAGTGGATCGAACTGGCCCGCAATGGCGGCAGGTTGACCACCCCCATTCCCCTCCGGGACTGGAAACCCGCACCGGGCGATGCCGGATCGCTGGTCACCTCGCTCACCGGACTGATCGGCGAGAACCTCCGGCTGCCGCCCTGGGAATCGGCCTTCCTGGCCAAGCAGTTCGCCATGCAGTTCACCAGCTGTACCGAGCGCCGCTTCGGGCAGTGGGAGTATGTGGACTGGTGGCGCTATATCCAGGCGGACCGGATGTCCCAGGACTACCAGCGGCTCTGGGGCGGCGGAGTGCAGATCCTCCAGGCGCTCAAGCCACGCACCGCCAGCACCCGCACCTGCGGCCAGGGCTTTGAGGCCATCTTCTGCGACCTGGCCGGGCGCGGCAGCGACGGCCCCGTGGACCGGATTTTCAACGGCCCCACCAGCGAAGCCTGGATCGAGCCCTGGGCCGCCCATCTGCGCTCGCTGGGAGTGCGGTTCGCCTTCGGCTGCTCGGTGGAGAAACTCCGGCTGCACCAGGGCCGCGTCGAGGCGGCCGCCGCCCGCGGCCCGGACGGCAGGCCGGCCAGGATCGACGCCGACTGGTTCATCGCCGCGGTGCCGGCCGACCGCGCGTCGCGGCTGTGGGACTCCGCGCTGCGCGCCGCCGACCCCCGGCTGGGCGCCATGGACGGGCTCCAGCAGACCTGGTGCAATGGCATCCAGTTCTTCCTGCCCCGCCCCTCCGGCGTCGTCCGGGGCCATATCGAGCATGTGGACTCGCCCTGGAAGCTGGTCTCCGTCCCGCAGTCCGCCTTCTGGCGCGCCCCCTTCGCCCGTACCTGGGGTGACGGCACCGAGCAGGAGTCGCTGTCGGTGGTGATCTCGGACTGGGAGACCCCGGGCCCGCTGCACGGCAAACCCGCCAGGAACTGCACCCGGGCGGAGGTGGCCCAGGAGGTGTGGGCGCAGCTGAAAGCGGATCTGAAGGAGCTGGACAAGGCACCGCCGGACCGCTGGTATCTGGATGAGGCGATCACCGAGCAGGGCGGTCAACTCCGCAATGACGACACCTTCTTGATGAACACCACCGGATCCTGGGACCTGCGGCCGGAGGCCGCCACGGCGGTCGGCAACCTCTTCCTGGCCGCGGACTATGTCCGCACCCACAGCAATGTGGACTTCGCCTCGATGGAGACCGCCAACGAGGCGGGACGCCGGGCGGCCGCCGCCGTGCTGGCGGCCGCGGGAGCGGCGCGGGGCGGGGCGGTACGCACCTTTCAGGGCTATGAGCCACCGGAGCTGGCGCCCGCCAAGGACCAGGACCGGGAGCGCTGGCGGCGGGGCCTGCCGCACATTCTGGACACCGAACGGCGCTGACCGGCCCGCGGGTCAGTTCGCGCTGTCCAGGCAACGGCGCAGCACGCGGACGCAGTTACGGGCATAGGCCCGCTGGAACAGCGGCCCCAGCGGGCCGGCCGCCCGGGTGTACCAGCGGGCCGGCCGGCTGAAGGCGGTCACCGTCAGGCGCACATCCTCCGCGGCGTCCATGGTCACCACAAAGGACTCCTCACCGCACTCCGGATGGCCCGCCAGGGTGCCATAGGCGAACCCGGCACGCCGTGGGCCGTGCTCGGCCCACACCACCTCGCAGGGGGCGGTGATCCGCAGCGGTCCGCACACCAGGGTCGGGGTGACCCGGACCCCGGGCGCGGCGGGCGGGGTGCCCTCGGCGATCCCTACTCCGGCGGCGCGGTGCATCCGCCAGCCGAGCACGGCCTGTGCCGCCGCCTCGAACACCGCCCGGCCACGGCCCAGATAGCCGCTGTGCCGCAGCTGGTGGTAGCCGGGCGGCAGCTTGTCCCGCCGGGTGGCGCCGACCTCGGGGTAGCTGAAAGCAGTCATCGGTCGCAGTATGCGGCACCGGCCGTCCCGTCCGCGCGCCGGGCGTCCGGCGGGGGTCATGTCCCGTGTAGTGGTGCAGCCGGGGCGAGTTGGGGTGCGTCGGCGCTGGGGAATCTCCGGACGATGCCGGTGCGGCGCTTGCGCCGGCCGGAGCCGTGCACGGACCACGGTCGGAGCACCCGGCCGGCCGGGTCGGCTGCCCAGTCCCGCTCAGCTCTTGCGCTCGCCCAGGACACAGAATTCGTTGCCCTCCGGGTCGAGAAGGGTCACCCAGTGCTGCTCGTTCTGCACGGTATCGGCGCGCCGGGCACCGAGGGAGAGCAGCCGGGCGACCTCGGCCTCCTGGTCGTCGGGCCGGAAGTCGGGGTGGAGCCGGTTCTTCGACGTCTTGCCCTCGGGGACAGGCACGAAGAGCAGCCCCGGCATCCGGTCCGGCTCAGGCCGGATCTCGATGATCTCCTCGGATTCATCGACCACTACCCAGCCGAGAGCCTCGGCCCACCAGCGCCCGAGGGCGATGGGGTCGGAGGAGTCGACGATGATCTGTTCCCATTCCAGTGCCATGGGCGTGAGCATAAACTGGGCCGGCCGGCTGCCAGGGCCGGGGTGACTGCCATCGACCGCCGGTCCGGCGTGCGGATCGTGTCCCCCGGACCGGGGGCACCTTCCCGGCCGGTCTCATACCCCGGTATCACCCCGGATCTCGCCCCTGAGTAGGGCGCGGCCGGTGCCACCCGCTCCCTAGAGTCCCGGTGTCGGTCCACGCGCGGGAGGAACGAAAAATGCGGGGAAAGGGCGATCAGTTGAGGCGCAGGGCGGTGTTGGCGGCTTGCACTCTGGCGATTTCGGGCGCGTTGCAGGTCTTCGCACCCGTGGCGGGAGCGGCGGTACAGGGTTCCGCGGGAGCGGGAACGGGAGTGCGGCTGCGGTTGCCGGAGCCGACCGGCCCGTACGCGGTGGGCACCACCACCCGCCAGTTCACCGACCTGGCCCGTAAGGACCCCTGGCACCCCGAGCTCGGCCACCGCCAGGTGGCGGTGAGCTTCTGGTACCCGGCCGTGCGGGGAGCGGCGAACGGGCCCGCGGTACCGCAGATGCGGCGGGACGCGGCGGTGCACTTCGGCTCCAAGGACGGCGCCGCCCACTTCAACTATGAGGTGCCGGCCGGGGCCGTGGACTGGACAGCCACCCGCACCCACGCCCACCGGGACGCGCCCCCGGCGAAGGGCACCGGGCCGCGTCCGGTGGTGCTCTACTCCGCGGGGCTGGGCGACCCGCGCACCTGGAACACCACCCTGGTGGAGGAGCTGGCCTCGCGCGGCTATGTGGTGGTCACCATCGACCACACCTATGACTCCTCCGAAGTCGCCCTCGCGGACGGGAAGTTGGCGGCCTCGGTGCTGCCCGGCTACGCCGGAAAGCCCGGGACGGATGTGGGGGCGCTGCTGCGCAAGACGGTCAAGGCGCGGGTGGATGACACGTGTTTCGTCCTGGACCGGCTCGATGACCGTGCGGTGCGGCGGCAGTTGCCGCCGGGGCTGGGCGCGGCGCTGGATCTGCGGCACATCGGCATGGTGGGGCAGTCGGCGGGCGGCTTCACCGCGCTGCAGACCATGCACGACGACCGCCGGATCAAGGCCGCGGTCAATATGGACGGGACGCTGGCCTTTCCCCGGCCGGACGGCAAGGGTGTTGAGCTGAGCGAGGTGGCCAGGGAGGGGGTTGACCGGCCGTTCCTCCTGATGGGTACCGAGTCGGCCGACTCCGGCCCGTACCAGCGGCAGCCGGACTGGAAGTCGCTCTGGGACCACTCGCGTGGCTGGCGCGGCGATGTCACCCTCGCCGGGTCCCGGCATGGGGCGTACACCGACGCCGCCTCCTTGCTGCCACAGGCGGCCGCGCGGGGGGCCGTGGACTGGGGGACGGTACGCAAGGACGTGGGTTCCGTGCGGGGCGGGCAGACGGCGCTTGCGTTTATGCGCAACCAGGTTGCCGCGTTCTTCGACCGCTTTTTGCGGGGGCGCGGGTAGGAGCATCTGCTTGGGATGTGGTACCAGCTCCACCATGTGCCAGATATCAATTGCCGCATTGATCCGTCATCGCAGAAGCCCCCGGCCGGAGGGTAGCGATGTCACAGCATGGCTGAAACCTCCTGAGCAATATTTGAAAGCCAAACGGGTACCCCGGGACTATGGGTGATTCCCGCGAGAACACCTCGCAGCCTACGACGTGACCTCCCTGAGGCGACGACTTCCAGCATCGGGATGATATCGATGAGCGTGGATTCGCAATCACGCCAAGCCCTGGAAGAAGCGCATGCCGCGAGCAAGGCTACGCTGTAATACAGCCTCCCCCGTCGACTGGCGTCGGTGTTGATACTGAGCTCTAGTGCTTGCCTCATTTTCGGCACCGCAGCGTTTGAATCTTCGAGCACCAACAGGGCTTCACCTTCGTGCCCGGTAAGTTCTCGTTCATCCACCCACCATGTCCACGAGGGATCGCGACGGGTGATGGAATCCTGGAGGGACGCTCTCGCTACCGAGAACTCCTTCATGGCCTCTTGCCGCGATCCTGCAATAGCAAGTGAGCGAGCCTTTCGGATGTGTGCAAGCAAAGCAACGCGTGGCGGGATTCGAGATTCATCGAGAAGCTGATCCGCGATACGCAGCGTTTCATTCGGGCGTCGGTGCTCTATTCCGTGCATGGCCAGCATGTCGAGGGCAAACCACTTGATGGGCTTGTCTCCTGCCTGAAGAGCAAGCATATGAGATTCCAGAAAGGCCGAGCGTGACTCGTTGACTCTACCGGAGTCAAACAGTAGCCATCCCGAAATCTGTGCCAACTCGGCCAATGTCCCCAGGTATTCATTCTGCACTCGGCTGGCGACGGCACCACTGTCCAGCTTCCTTTGACCGCATTTCCAGACCTGAACAGCAGCCGATGCCACCGCATCACCGCCATAGCGGTTGTCGTGATCCAGAAAATGGTCAACCGTGGCCCGCATATGCTGAATGTCAGCGTTCGCACTGACCTGACGAGGGGCGTTACTCGGGACCACCAGGTCAGCGAGCTCGCCTTCCATGCCAAGTACGCGATCAAGAGCCGCGGCCAATGCCTTGGATGGCTGCTGCCTCCCATTCAGTACCCGGGACAGGTAGGCGGGGTCGTAGTTGGTTGCCCGGGCGGCCTCGCGCATGGACATCCCCTTGGCATCCAGGGCGTCCCTCATGCGAGAAGCGAAGTCGCTCACTACACCTCCAGGGGGTGTTGACTGCGGCCCCTCCAGATTAGTCAACGCTGGTCAACTCCCGCTGGACTTCGGGGATCCACTACACCTGACAGCTCAGACCCCGGCGACCGATGGGACGGCCCCGGGGCATGGCCAACGCTGACAAGGAGCGTCGACAATGGTCAACCGTATCCGCCAATGGCTCCGACAGGCCAGGCAGGTCCACCGGACCCCCAGCACCCCCACCCCGACGCCCCACACCGTCCCCACCGCCTCAACACCCCAGCGGCCCACACCGATGCGCTGCGGGTGCGCCCAACCGCCCCTCCCGCCCCGCAACGGCGTCCGCGTGGTGATCACCGCCCACGGGATCAACATGTGGACGGAGGACGGACGATGAGCGCGCAGAAGCCCCGAAGGGGCGCCTATGTCATCGACACCACCCGGGACACGCTCGGAGAAGTCATGGACCACATCGACGGACACATCCAACTCCGGCCGCTGAACGGCGGCTTGGAGTGGGATGCGAGCAGCTCCGAACTACGGCCGGCGACCGCCGCGGAAGTGCGGGCCGCCAAGCGCTGTAGCGGGGGTGGGAAGTGACTCGCTCCGTGATCCGGTACGCACGATGGAAGATCAGCCGATACCAGGTTCCCGGAATGCCTGACATCAGCCATGAGTTCGTGTGCGTAGGCTGCGCCGATCGCTCAGGCCCCTGCCGGGAGTTCGAGACGGCCCAGCACTGGGCACTCGGGCACTCCGGCCGCAACCCCTCCCACACCACCTACCGCGAAACCATCCATCGGTACTGGCAGACCGCCATGGTGGACTGAGCGGCAGCACCACCAAGGGGCCCGCCATGCGCCGGGCCCCTTGCTGTTGCCCCGTCAATTGACAGGCAACAGGGCAAGAGGTTACAGAGATCCCCCGCGCCCTGAGGGGCGCACCCGGCGTCGTGAGGCGCCCCTTACCGGGCGCCGGTGAGCAGGCGGGTGCGGGCGGTGCGCAGGCGTGCCCCGGTGACCCTGGCCACGTACAGGAGCAGCGCGTGGTCCAGCGCCGGATTCCCCGCGCACAGTTCGCGGACCCTGTCCGCGTCGAACTCCCAGGCCCGGACCCTGCTGTCCGCCTCCGCGGTCAGGCGCCAGCGCCGGGGCAGGAACAGCCAGGACCAGCCCAGTAGTTCCCCCGCGCCGACCCGCTCGGTGGCGGCGGCGCGGTGGCCGGGGAGGTGGAGGTCCAGGGTGACGGAGCCGGTGCGTAGCACCCAGAAGCGGTCGGCCCGGCCGCCCTCCTCGAAGATCCGGGCGCCCGGCGGGAAGGACACCTCGCGGGCGACGCCCAGCAGAGCCTCCCGGCCGCCCTCGGGAAGCGAGGCGAAAAGTCCCGTCCTGGCCGCAGCCATGGCCTTCTCCCATCGGCTCGTGCGTGCCCTCCCAGCCTGATCACACCCGACGCCCGCCCGCACCCCGGGCGGCCCGGGAGTGCGCCACATGGCGCCAAGGCCACCCGGAGGGGCACTCCGGCCGCCGGTGTGCGATCACCGGTAGACGGTGGTGACGATGGAAGGTGAGCGGTCCGGCCCCCGAGCGGCGGGGGCACTCCCCGCGCCTCGGGTACGCAGGCAAAGGAGGACGAGCATGGTTTCCGCTCCCGAAACACACACCGGAAAGGCCCAGGCCGCCACCGGCCTGACGATGTTCGCGGCAGTGATGATGCTGATCACGGGATTTCTCAATCTCCTCCGCGGGATCTCGGCCATACTCCGCAACGCGGTGTATCTGAAAACACCCGACTATGTATTCAAGTTCAGCCTGGCGGGCTGGGGTTGGGTGCACCTCTTCCTCGGCATCGCGGCGATCATGGTGGGCGTCGGCTTGTTCCGGGTCTCGCTGTGGGCGAGAATCCTGGGAGTTGTCATCGCGTCACTGCTGCTGATCGCCAACTTCCTTTCGGTTCCCTACTTTCCGTTGTGGTCGATCGTGCTGATGGCCCTGTGTTCCTTTGTCATCTGGGGCCTGTGCGTGGTGCGCAGAGAGGAGACGCCGTCCGGCCAGGGCGGTCAGTGGTGAGATCAACGGTGAGCTGAACCGGGCCGGTCGAGCCCGATGGCGGCCAGGGCGTCACCGCTCTCGGTGCGCCGGTAGACCACCCGCCGCCCGACCCGGGTACCGGTGATCAGACCGGCCTGGCGCAGTACGGCCAGGTGGCCGCCCACGGTGCCCAGTGACCAGCCGAGCAGTACCGCCGGTTCACTGCTGGTCGCCGGGTGGCGGAGCTCATGGAGGACGGCCGCCCGGCCGGTGCCCACCAGCCGTTCCAGGGCGCGGCCGGGCCGCTCGGGCGGCCGGTCCGGGGCCCAGCGGCCCCGAGCCGGGTAGACCTGGGCGTACCGTCCGCCGGGCGCCGAACACAGCCAGGTGCCGTGGTCGCCGGTCACCGGGACGAGGAGCAGGCCCTGCTCGCCCACCACCCGGTCCGGCCCCGGCCGGATGCCGAAGCGGATGGCGTCGGGGTCCACCCAGGCGCTGTGGCGGCTCATCCGGTGCAGCGCCTGTGGCCGGCCATGGACGGCCAGCAGGCCCGCCCGGTAGGTGATGTCGCGCTCCAGCAGGGCCCGGCGGCGCGGCCAGTCCGGCCGTACCCGCTCCTGCCAGAGGCGGGCCAGCAGGGCGGCGGTGCGGGGCGCCCAGTCGCGCCCGGACAGCCAGGCCAGGTCCTGCCGCAGCCGGCTGTGCGCCAGGGCCTTCTCCAGCCCGGCCCGCACCTGGCGGCTTCCGGGTAGGCCGCCGTCGCCGGGACGCTGTCCGCCCTGGCGGCTCTGCTCCCGCTGGCCTCGGCCACCGTACGCGGGCTGCCGCGCACCGCCGCCCCGGCCACCGGGCCGGCGTGAGGCGCCCCGGCACCGGGCCGGCCCGAGACGCCCCGGCTACGGGGCCGGCGTGAGACGCCCCGGCTACCGGGTCAGCCCGAGACGCAGAAAACGCGGCCGGTAGAGATCCGCGCGGCGCAGGACGTCCGCCGGATCCAGACTGTTGACGTTGTAGGAGACCACCAACTCGGCACCGTGCTCCAACTCCGGGTGCTCATGCGGGTTGTAGGCGATCACCCGGGCGTTGTGGTACGAGCCGTACGGCCCGGCCTCCGGTGCCCGGAACACCGTCCCGGGCCGACCGAAGGGGCCATCGGGGGACCGGGACCAGGCCAACTCCAGTTCGGAGCTGAAGAGTTGGTCCACCCGCTGGGTGAGCAGCGCATACCAGCGGCCGTGCCGCACCACGCTGATTTCCTCCGAGGTACGCAGCGCCCGGCCGCCCGGCCCCGTCAGCCGGGCCGCGTCCGCCTCACGCCGGGACCAGGTGCCCCGGCCGGTCCGGTAGCTCCAGGCGCCGCGCAGCCCCGGCCCGGAGGTGCGGGCCAGATACAGCGATGAGCCGCCGCCGGGCGCGGCCCGGGTCCCGTAGACATACGCCCCGCGCCCATGCGGCGCCACCCAGGCGCCCCAGGCGATCCGCGCGGTGGACGGCAGCGCGGTGAGCGAGTCCGGCCGGTCCAGACGGCCGGAGCGGAAGGAGGCCAGAACGTTCCCGCGCCAGGCGACATCCAGCGGACCGCCGCCGGTCCGCGCATAACGGGCGTAGACGATCTCGGCGCCCCGCCCGGCGGGCAGCCCGGCCCGCGCCCAGTACCACTCCCGGCCCCTCCCCGCGATCAGGGAGGCCGGACGGCCGGCGGCGTCCCGCCCGGTGACGGTGTGCACACCCGAGCCATTGACCAGCACAAAACTATTGTGAACAAAGGGTGTTGGACCGCCGTCGGCGGTGACCGGCGGACGGGAGCCGTCGGGGCGCACCCTGCCGAGGAAGGTGTCGGAGAACACCCAGAGCTCCCCGGCCGCCGTCCGCACCGAATAGGTACTGTCGCCGCCGGTCCAGTGGCGCGGCGAGGGATTGTGGTCGGCATAGTCGCCGAAGGCCCGGTCCAGCGCGGTCAGCGCACGCACCGAGGCGACCCGTGGCGGGGCGCCGGGGGCGGTCGCGGCGGACGGGGCCGCCGCACACGCCGCCACCAGGGCGGCCAGGACCGCCCACCGGGACGGCCGGGGGATCCTCATGACGCCGCCCAACTGGCCGACGAACGCGGGCGGTTGTCACTCGTGTCGGTGATTGCGGGGGCGGCGGCACGGCACGGACCCTGGAAGCCGGGCGCCATGGCACGGGGGAATTCGGGGGAGACGGCCATGAACGGCATTGTGCCGGTGACCACTCAGCACAATGACAACCGCCGCACCGGCGCCAACCTGAGGGAGACGGCGCTCTCCCCGGCCACCGTGGGCCCCGCCTCCTTCGGCAAGCTCTTCAGCCGTCGCGTGGACGGGCAGATCTACGCCCAGCCGCTGGTGGTCCCAGCCGTCCAACTCCCGGGCGGGGCAAGGCGCGACATCGTCTATGTGGCCACCATGCACAACAGCGTCTACGCCTTTGACGCCCACCGGCCCGAGGCCGCCGACCCCTTGTGGCACACGGTGCTGGGCCCCTCCGTCCCGCTTCCGGATCCCGAGATCGGCCCGTCCGGATACCGGGACATCAGCATCGAGGTGGGCATCGTCGGCACACCCGTCATCGACCCGGTGCGCAAGGTGCTCTATGCGGTGGCCTTCACCAGGGACCGCACCGGCTACCAGCACACCCTGCACGCCCTGGGCCTGGCCGACGGACGCCAGGCGCCGGGCGGCCCGGTGCGCCTGACCGCCGAGGCCCCCGGCACCGGAGAGGGCTCCACCGGCGGCCGGATCACCTTCGACAGCAGGCGCCAGCTCCAGCGGGCGGCGCTGACCCTGGCCAACGGCCGGGTGTACACGGCCTTCGCCTCCTATGGCGACCGGCGGCCCTACCACGGCTGGGTGCTGGCCCATGACGCCGCCACCCTCGCCCCGGCCGGGGTGTTTGTCACCACCCCCGGCACCGGCCAGGGCGGCATCTGGCAGGCGGGCCAGGGACTGGCGGTGGACGAGGCGGGCGCGCTGTACTGCGTCACCGGCAACGGCGGCTTCCGCCCGGACGGATCCGAGCTGGGCGACTGTGTGGTCAAGCTCCGGCCCGGCCTCACTCCGGCCGACTGGTTCGCCCCGTTCAACAACGCCCGACTGGACGCCACAGACGCCGACTTGGGATCGGCCGGGCCACTGCTGCTGCCGGGTGTCCCCCGGCTGGTGGGCGGCGGCAAGGAGAGCAGGCTCTATCTGCTGGACACCGGCCGCCTGGGCCACTTCCACCCCGGCTCCGACAGCCAGATCCCGCAGAGCTTCCTGGTCTGCCGGCCCGACGGGCAGAGCCACCACATCCATGGCGGGCCGGTGTACTGGGACTTCCCCGGCGGCCCCTGGATCTACCTCTGGCCGGAGAACGCCTTCGCCCGCGCCTACCGCTTCACCGGCGGGCGCTTCGACCCCACTCCGGTGTCCACCAGCACCACCACCGATCCCGCCGGGGTACCCGGAGGTTCACCCGGCATGCCGGGCGGCGCGCTGTCCCTCTCCGCCCATGGCGCGGACCCGGCCAGCGGTGTGCTGTGGGCCTCCCACCCCTACCGGGCGGACGCCAACCAGGCGGTGGTGGACGGGGTGTTGCGTGCCTACGCGGCCAACGACCTGCGCCGCGAGCTCTGGAACAGCGAACAGCACCCGGACCGCGACCGGGTCGGCTCCTACGCCAAGTTCGCCCCGCCGACGGTCTCCGGCGGCAAGGTCTATCTGCCCACCTTCGACAAGGCGCTGCATGTCTATGGCCAACTGCGCCAGGAGTTGTCGTCGAATGTCACGCCCCCATCGGGAGCGATGCGCCGCTTGTAGACCTCGCGGCCCGCTCGGGGCGGCGAACACCCGCCGCCCGGTGGTGAAGTCGGCTTCCATAGAAGTGGCCCGGCACCCTGGGGTGCCGGGCCACCATCATGCCGGGGGCCTCAGTCCTGCTCGCCCGTCCATTCCACAGCCACCCTCAACGGTTCAAGGGGAGTCGAAACGAACGGCGCAGAGCAGCCGGCATCGGGGCAGGCCGGCGGGGCGGCGCGCCGGTCTCGGCCGACAGGCACTCCATCGTCTCCCCGGAATCCCCGGAAGACCCCGTCGTCCCCGGCCTCCCGCGCCCACTCGTCGAAGTCCATGTTGCCGATGGACATGTTCGCGTAGAAGGCGGAAAGCTCGGAAGCGGCGATTCGGAACTGCTGATGTTCGGCGTCCTGGAGGAGGTTGAGGGCCAGCAGCGGGAACGACGGGTCGCTCAGACAGCGCTCGTCGGCTACGAGGACTTCACTGAACAATGGCCGCCCCTCGTGGTCCCGTATGACCTCTGCCGTAAGGCTCTCCACGGTCGCCGCCACATACCGGGGGTTCTCCACCAGTGAGACCGCAGCAGTGTTGCCGTACTCGTCCGGGATCCTCAGCTCGTCCAGGAGCGCCGCAAAGGCCGCGTCGTCGGCAATAAACGTCCGTACCAGCGGCATACAGTTCTGGTCGGCGGCCATGATGCTGGTCACCCGCTCGAACAGGTCGTCTTCCTCGGAGATGTCGTCGTACACCGGTTTCCTTCTCGTTCAGGCGACCACGTAGAACCGGTCGCCGGACAGGATGCGCCAGGCTTTCAGCCACCGTTGGATCTCGCCGCCCTGCTGGTTGTTCTCGCGGGGTGGGACGAAGGTGATCTCCCGCTGGCCGGCGGGCAGTGTGGTGCCGCCTTGGGCGGTGGAGGCGAAGGGGTACTCGTCGCAGGATGTGCGTCCGGCACGGCGCTCAGCGGCGGTGGGGGTCCTGCCCTTGCAGACCTCGTCCCAGTGCCGCTGCCGTATCCAGGCTCCCAGCCAGGTCAGCGGAACGCCCCTGCTCGGGTCGCCCCAGTAGCCGCCCCTTTGGCGCAGGGCACGGATGCCCGCCGATATGTATCTGAAGCTCGTCATGCTGACTTGGGTGGTCACACTGGGGACAACGCATCCGGCCCGCATGCCCTTGAAGGTGTTGTCGCACCGGTAGCGGACGGTGGTGGCGCTGAAGGAGAAGGGTATGACGCCGGGCTTGCTGACGGTGAAGGTATAGGTGGTGTCCTCCGCGCGAACGGCCTGCCTGAACAGGTCGAAGGTGCCGACCAGCTGTCCCTGTGAGGGTGTTCCGAGTACGTGACCTTGCGGATAGATGATCTTGACCTGGTTCCCAGGCGAGGAGGCGGACACGGACACGGCCAGATCCCGGGCGTTGGGGGTGAGGACCGGATCGGTGATCGAGACTTGCTCCGTCCAGTGCAGTGATTTGCGGTCAAATCTTTGGATGATCCAGAGGTTGAACGTTCCTCCGCCGACCTTGCGGCCGTTGGAGAGGAGCACGATGGTGACGGAGCGCCCCTCGCAGGAGGCATAGCGGGTCACGACGAGATTGCCCACGGTGCAGTCCGCCTGGCTGGTGGCCTGGGGACGTTCCACGGTCCGTACACCGGAGGGGTGGACGCTGATGGTTCGTGTGGCCGGGGCCGCTTGGGCTCCGGCCACACTGCCGGCGAGCAGTCCGAGCGTTGCCGCTCCTGCGGCGAGTACGCGTCTGAGCTTGGCGTTCACGTGGCTTTTCCCCCTTCGCCTGGCGCCGGGTCCCACCGGTTGAGGGAGTGCGGCGCCGGGCGACATAGAAGGTACCGGCGCAACTGCCGCTTATCTACTGCCTGTTGGTCGTCTTCGTGCTGTGGTCACGAACAGCGCTTTCGCGCTTCCGCCGGCCGACGTGCGGCGGATCGCTTCAGGGCGCGGCGGGGGAGGAAGTCAAGGCCCGCAAGGGCGTTGCCACCTGTCGGCGGGGCCGGTTCGGCCAACTTCCACTGCCGCGAAGGCGATACTGCACCGCGCGGCTCTGCCGCGTTGCCGCGACCGGCCACTTACAACCCGTACCCGTCATCGCACCCCTGACGACGGCCGCGAAAAGCCGCCCGGTACGCCCCCGGTGTGGTCCCCGTAACCCTCTTGAAGCGTTCGCGGAAGGCCGTGGCCGACCCGAACCCCGCCTGGTCCGCGATGCGTTCCACCGAGTAGTCGCTGTTCTCCAGCAGATACTGCGCTCGCCGGACCCGGGCGCGCAGCAACCACTGCAAGGGCGTGGTGCCGGTCTCGGCACGGAAGCGGCGCCCGAAGGTGCGGCTGCTCATTCCGCTGTGCGCGGCCATCGCCGCCAGTGTGAGCTCCTCGCCCAGATGGTCCTCGATCCAGGCCAGCGCCGGCTCCAGCAACGACCCGTGCGGCAGCGGCGGTTGCTCATGGACGATGAACTGGGCCTGGCCGCCCTCGCGTTCCAGGGGAGTGACCGCCAGCCGGGCGGCGTCCGCCGCGACGGCCGAGCCGAAGTCCCGGCGGACCATATGCAGACACAGGTCCAGCCCGGCGGAGGCCCCGGCCGAGGTGAGCAGTTGCCCGTTGTCCACGTACAGCACATCGGGGCGCACATCCACCTTGGGAAACAGCTCGGCCAGCCGGTCCGCGGCGACCCAGTGTGTGGTGGCCGCCAGACCGTCCAGCAGTCCGGCGGCGGCCAGGGTGAAGGCACCGCCGCAGACCGAGGCGATGCGCGCCCCACGGGCGGCCGCGTCCCGCAGCGCGTCAAGGGCCCGCTCCGGTGGCGGCCCGGCTTCCTCGCCGCGGCCGGGCACGATGATGGTGTCGGCGTCGGCGAGGGCTTCCAGCCCGTACGGGGCATGGATGGTGAAGGCATCGGTCGGCACCTGGGGCTGGGTCCCGCAGACCCGTACCCGGTAGGGACGGCGCCCGTCCGGGAGGCGGACACGGCCGAAGACCTCGACCGGTATCGCCATGTCGAAGACCACCGTCTGATCCAGGGCCAGGACCGCCATCGTGTGCACCGGGGCAGCGTACGCCGGGTGCGCGTCTTCAGCGCCGCGACAACCTGCACCGTGGCTGTCCCCGGCGGGCGTTGGAACATTCCGGGGCGGTCACCTGCGCCGCTGCCGCACCCGGCCGGTGACGGCCAGGGCGAGAGCGAGCCCCCCGGTGGCATACAGCTGCACCCGGGTGCCCGAGTCGAGCGTCATCAGCACCAGCGTCCCGCCGACCCCGGCCAGCGTCACCCAGGTCAGATAGGGGAAGCCCCACATCCGCACCACCAGCTGCCGCGGTGCCTCGCGCTCCAGCCGGCGGCGCAGCAGCAGCTGGGAGACGGCGATAAAGCCCCACACCACCAGCACCGCGGCGCCGACCGTATTGAGCAGCCAGGCGAAGACCGTGGTGGGCCACCACAGGGACAGCAGCACCGCGAAGAAGCCGAAGGCACAGGAGGCCAGCACCGCGCGGCGCGGCACCCGGCCGGAGACCTTGGCCAGGGCCCGGGGGCCCTGGCCGCGGGCGACCAGGGAGTACGCCATCCGCGAGGAGCCGTAGATATTGGCGTTCATCGCCGACAGCAGGGCCACCAGGACCACCACATTCATGAGCTGCCCGCCGCCGGGCACGCCCAGCCGGTCCAGTACGGCGGCATAGGGGCCCACCTCGGTGATGGCCTTGTCGTGCCAGGGAACCAGGGTGACGATCACCAGCATGGAGCCGATGTAGACGATGCCGATCCGCCACATGGTGGTGCGTACCGCCTTGGCCACCCCGCGGGCCGGGTCCTTGGACTCGGCGGCGGCGATGGTGACCGTCTCCAGCCCGCCGTAGGCCACCACCGAGGTGACCAGGCCCACCAGCAGCCCGCCCAGGCCGGTGGGCAGAAAACCGCCGTCGTGCAGCAGATGCGCCGTGCCGGGCGAGCCGCCGGGCAGGACGCCCGCGATGGCCAGCGCGCCCAGGACCAGGAAGAGCGCGATGGCGCCGATCTTCAGGGCGGCGAACCAGAACTCCAGCTCGCCGAAGTTGGACACCGCCGCCAGATTGGAGCCGCAGAACAGCGCCATCAGCAGCAGCACCCACAGCCAGGCCGGGGTGCCCGGAAACCACCCCTGGAGGATGTGTGCGGCGCCGATGGCCTCGACGGCCACGCCCACCACCAGCAGGGTCCAGAACATCCATCCGGCGGTGAAACCGGCCCAGGGGCCGATGGCGCGCTCCGCGTGCACCGAGAAGGAGCCGGAAGCCGGGTTGACCGCCGACATCTCGCCCAGCATCCGCATCACAAACATCACCAGTACACCGGAGACGGCGTAGGCCACCACGATGGACGGCCCCGCCGCGGCGATCCCGGCCCCGGAACCCACAAAGAGCCCGGCACCGATCACTCCGCCGAGGGCGATCATCGAAAGGTGCCGTTGCTTGAGGCCGTTGGAGAGCGGGGAGGGCTGTCGCTCCGCCCCCTGGGCGGTCGGGGGCGGGGAGAGCAGTGTCCGAGTCATGGTCGCGCCTGTCCGGTATACGAGATAGCGGGTAGGCGGCGAGTATGGGCAACCCGGACATCGGGCCGCTTTCTCGTCCGTTATACGGACGCCCGGCTCACCGAGGGTGATGGGTGCGCTCAGCCCGAGTGAGCGCCCACCGTGTCCCGGATCTCCGCACCCAGGCCCTTGGCTCCCTCGCGGGCGCAGTGCGCACAGCAGAAGAAGCGGCCCTCCACCGCCACCCCATGGCCGATGATGCGCGAGGAGCAGCGCTCACACACCGGTGCCAGCTTGGTGATGGCGCACTCGAAACAGTCGAAGGTGTACTTCTCGCCGGTGATCGTGGTGATGTCGAAGGCCATCTGGTAGTCGTTCTCGCAGGTGCTGCAGACAGGCATGGGGATCCTCCGGACATGGTCGCTATGGGGCGGTATTACATGTCGCATGATCCGTTCGACATCCGCCGGCCGGGGTCTGCCGGGGGCGCCCCTCACTCGAAAGTGAGCGGCCGCACCGCCGTGTGCCGGTACGCGTAAGGGCCCGGACGGGAGCTTCCCGTCCGGGCCCTTGGCCGTGTGCCGCCGCCGTTACTGCTGAGCGGCCTCGGCGGCCTGCGGCTCGGCCTCCTGCTTGGTGCGGGCCACCCGGCCGCGCACCAGGAACCAGCCGCCCACCAGGGCCGCCGCGATCACCGGCAGGCAGAGCACGGTGGTGCGGTCGGCGCCCTTGTCGGCCGCCATCAGGCCCAGCACGGAGGCCAGGAAGGCCAGCGTGATGATCTGGGTGTACGGCGCGAAGGGGAGCCGGTAGCGGGGACGGGTGACCAGGCCCTGCTTGGACCGGCGCCAGAAGAGCAGCGAGCAGAGCATGATCATGCCCCAGGTGCCGATGATGCCGATCGCCGCGAAGTTCAGGACGATCTCAAAGGCGTCCGAGGGGACCACGAAGTTCAGGCCCACACCCAGCACACAGAAGCCCGCGGTGAGCAGGATGCCGCCGAAGGGCACCTGGCCCTTGTTCATCTTCGCGGTGAACTTGGGCGCCGAGCCCGCCATGGCCATCGAGCGCAGGATGCGGCCGGTGGAGTACAGGCCCGAGTTGAGGCTGGAGAGTGCCGCGGTCAGGACGACCAGGTTCATCACCCCGGCCGCGTAGGGCACGCCGATCTTCGACAGCACGGTGACGAAGGGGCTCTCACCGCCGTGGAAGGCGGTGTAGGGCAGCAGCAGCGCCAGCAGGATGACCGAGCCGACGTAGAAGATGCCCACCCGCCACATGATCGAGTTGATCGCCTTGGGCATGATCTTCTCGGGGTTCTCGGTCTCGCCGGCGGCCACACCGCACAGCTCCACCGAGGCGTAGGCGAAGACCACACCCTGGACGACGAAGAGCATCGGCATCACACCGGCCGGGAAGATCCCGCCGTGATCGAGGATGTTGCCCAGACCCGGGGCGTTGCCGCCCACATCGTGCTGCGTCATCAGCAGGAAGATGCCGATGACCATGAAGATGACCAGCGCGCTGACCTTGATGATCGCGAACCAGAACTCCATCTCGCCGAAGTACTTCACCGAGATGAGGTTGACGGTGAGCACCACCGCCAGGGCGATCAGTGCCAGCACCCACTGCGGGATGCTGCTGAACATGTGCCAGTAGTGGGTATAGGTGGCGACCGCCGTGATGTCGGCGATACCGGTGGTGGCCCAGTTGAGGAAGTAGAGCCAGCCGGCGGTGAACGCGCCCTTCTCGCCCATGAATTCACGGGCGTAGGAGACGAACGCGCCCGAGGAGGGGCGGTGCAGCACCAGTTCACCCAGCGCCCGGACGACGAAGAAGGCGAAGAGGCCGCAGATCGCGTAGGCGATGAACAGGGAGGGCCCGGCGGTGTGCAGACGGCCGCCGGCACCCAGGAACAGGCCGGTGCCGATCGCTCCGCCGATCGCGATCATGTTGACGTGCCGGGACTTGAGGTCCTTGCTGTAGCCGGCGTCTCCGGCGTCGATGTGGGGAGACGCCGACGGGGAGACCGTGCCGGATTCAGGCGCGGCCGCAGTAAGAGTGCGGTCACTCATAAAGAAATTCGCCTTCGTTGGGGAGGGAGCGGCCGGGCCGCTGCGAAGGTGGGGGTCGGCTCGCCGGGGACCGCTGGCTGCGGTGTCTATGCCCGGGCAAAGCCTTGGGGTGAATGGTGTGGTGGCCGGGGAGCGGCGTCAAGGGTTCATAAGTGTTCACCCTGCAGCCAACTACCTGCGAGGATGCCTGGCCGGTCAGGGGTGGTTGGCCGTCCTGTCACTTACCGGATCGCTAAATTCCGTTTAACTCTCGGCTTTCCGCGGGTTGCGCAGGGTTGCGTTGCGTGTGCGAATAGTGCGCGAGTGACCTCGATCACCAATGGCCCAGGGGCGGCGGAACCGGATGGGTGCCGCCGCCCCGCGCTCCTTACGGCCGGCACTCCTCAGGGAACGTCCCGGCGGGCGCGTTCCAGGGTGAAGCTGTCCACCGGGGTGAGATCGCCATGCGGCCCGTCGAAGGTGTAATAGGTGACCCGCATCCGGGTCCGGCCGGTGTGCCGGTCGCCCGGGTCCACATCGAACGCGGCAAAGCCATGGGTGTGCTCATGGTCCCGTACGGCGGCCCAGGGCGCGTCTTCGCTGATCCACACCGGGTTTCTGTGCCCTGACGAGGTCTTCTCATCGCTCAGCCCGACCAGCACCCGGGCCTGCGGGGTGTCGAAAAGGTCGTCCTGACTGGTGGCGATGTTCCCGCCGGCCCCGATGACCATATGGACCGTGCCCTTGCCGGTGTCGATCAGATCCGTCCGGGTCGCGACCGGGACGGGCGTACGGGCCTGGTTGGGGAGGGTGCCGCGCACCGGATGGGAGCGTTCGTAGTGGTGCTCGTGCCCGCTGACCACCAGATCGACGCCATAGGCGTCGAACAGCGGCCCCCAGGCGGCCCGCACCCCCAGATCGCTGCCCGCGCTCCTATGGCTGGAGATCATCGGCTGGTGCATGCACACCACGATCCAGTCGATGCCCCGGTCGCCCCGTGCCGCCTTCAACTCCCGCTCCAGCCAACGGCGCTGGGCGCCGCCGGAGTAGCCGCTGATATAGGTGTCCCCGCCGTCCTGGATGGCCACATCGTCATTTGCCAGGCTGATGAAGCGGACCGCGCCGACCGTGAAGGCGTACCACATGCCCCGGGTCTCCTGGTCCGAGGCGGCGGAGGAACGCGGCAGTTCGAAATAGGTCTGATAGCCGGCCGCGCCGATGGGCCCATTGCCGTGCTCGTTCTCATGGTTCCCGGCACAGGGCATCCAGGGCCGCAGGCGCGTGGAGCGGCTGTTGTTGATGAACCAGTCCGCCCAGGTGGCCACCCGGCTGGTTCCCCAGGCCCCGGCGATCGCCGCGTAACACAGATCGCCGTTGACCAGGTTGAACAGCGGACCCACGCGTTCCACGGCGGCCACGATGTCCGCCGCCGTGGGCGAGCCCACCTGGCCGCTGGTGTACAGCGGATAACGGTTGACGGGGGAGGGGACGCCGTCCGGGAGGTGGACGACCCGCCGCAGATCGGGAGTGGCCTGGTCGCCGAAGCTGGTGAAGGTGAAGGGGGCGCGGCCGCGCGGCGCCGTGGTGAACGAACCGGTCTCCGGTGTCGCACCGTCGTGAACGGCCGCGTAGAGATAGGTGGTTGCCGGACGCAGGCCGGTGACCCGGGCGTGGTGGACATACACCTCCTCCTTGGACAGTCCGTCCCGGTAGGTCCTGGTCTCGGCATGGACCACCCGGCCGTACCCGTCGTCCGGCGAACCCAGCCGCACCTGGGGGCGGTTCACCGACTGGGGAGTGATCCAGGAGACGGTCATCCGGGACGCCGGGTTATCGCCGAACTGCAGATGCACGCCCAGCACGCCGGGTGCGCCCAGCCGGTGCGGCATGCTCCGCAGCAGCGGTGTGCCGGCCGGCGGTGGCGGGTCGGTGGCGGCCGCCGCCTGGCCGGCGGAGGCACCGAGGGCCGAGACGGCCGCCGCTGCCGAGGAGCCCTTGAGAATGGATCTGCGGGTGATTGCCATGAACGCCCTTTTCCGGGTGGGGGGTTGAGGATCCGCAGACTCTAAGTGATCGCCACCGGGCCGGGCCATAGCCAAGATCACGGAATAACGGGCCCCTGAACTCCCTTGCCGACGAGGGAGACAGCACAACCGCGCTCAATTCCCTCCCCTACGCCCACCCCTCCGTCCCCAGCACCCGGCGGATGGCAGCGGCGAACCGCGCGGGGGCCTCCACCGGCACAAAGTGCCCGGCCCCGGCCACCGACTCCACGCCGACATCGGCGAAGAACAGCGACAGCCGGTCCGACCAGGCCCGGGGGAAGAGCGGATCGTGCTCCGGCCACAGCACGGTCGCCGGCACCGCGATCCGCTCCCCGGGCTCGGGCACCACCTCCCCCAGGGAGGCTGCCACCGCGCCGGCGCCCGCCCGGTACCAGGCGATGGACGCACAGAACGCCCCCGGCGGACCGTAGACGGAGAGCAGATGGTCCAGCGCGGCCTCGTCCAGGGTGAAGGACGGGCCCGACCAGCCGTCCCAGAAATGGCGCAGATAGGCCCGGAGCGCGTCCGGCTTGCCGTCGAGCAGTTCCCCGGCCAGCGGCAGCCGGTGGAAGGACTGGTACCAGAACTCCCGCTGCGCCCGCGGCTGGAGAATCCGGTTGCCGATGCCGGGCAGCGGCGGGGCCAGCACCAGCGCCCGCACCAGCTCCGGATGGTCCTGGGCCACCGCCTGGGCGATCCGGCTGCCGATGTCATAACCGGCCAGCACCGGCCGGTCCAGCCCCAGCTCCCGGATGAGCCCGGCCACACCGCGCGCCTGCGCCCGGGCGTCGTACTGCTGCTCGGGGGCGGCCGGTGGCCCGCCGGACGCGCCGAAGCCGCGCAGGTCCGGCACCACCAGCTCACAGGTGTCGCGCAACAGGGGCAGGACCCGGCGGTAATCGGTACGGTCACCCGGCCAGCCGTGCAGCAGCACCACCGGGTCCCCCGCCCCCTGCCGGTCATAGGCCAGCCGGAATCCGTCCACCGGTGCGCTGAGCGGCATCCGAGCCTCCCGAAGCGAGTCATTCGGCGGGCGTCGGCCCACCGTCCGCCCAGCCTAGGCCGCGCCCGGGCTCGGGGGCCGGTGACGTGTCAGGTGCGGGCCGTCCGTGGCCGGTCGCGCAGTTCCCCGCGCCCCTTACGGGGCCCCTGAGCCGCGCGGTCCTGGTTCGAAGGCCCCGGCACCAGGGCGGCCGGGCGCGTGGCGAGACGGAGGCGCCGGGCGACGAGGCGGGAGCAGATCGCCCGGGCGGGACCGTCCGGCCGTGCGCCGGGACCGAGCATGAAGTATGCGGCCGGGCAACGGGCGTTGGCGACACAGCGAAAGGCCAGAACCTGATGTTATGGCAGCCGCTCGGGGCAACGGGACGGCAAAAGCAGCCGACTTGAGTCTGGGCGAACCCCATCAGCACCCTCTACGCTCACCCGCGTCCTGTGGTGGCGGGAGCACCACGCGACTCAGCGTTCGCCCCGTCCTGCCCAGGAGGCAGTTACATGCCCAGACGCCATAGGCCCCTGGTCGCCGCGCTGGCGGCGGCCACGGCCCTGCTCACCGGAGCCACCGCCTTCGCCGCACCCGGCCCCCGCCCCGTGCCCCCCACCGCCGCCCGCCAACTGGCCGCGCTCGCCCGGCAGGTGCACCCCAGCACCACCGGCCGGGAAAAACCCGCCCGGGACACCGGCGATCCGGACGATCCGGTGGCCGGATCCCTGCAGTTCGCCGCCGCCCGTACCGCCCCGTCCGTCACCGTCTCCGGTGCCGCCCTCGCCCAAGGGGCCGCCGCCGGTGACCGGTTGCCGGTGCGCGGCGGCAAGTGGTCGGAGCTCAGCAGCGGTTCCACCAACAGCGAGGCACCCGGCTACGCCGACCCCAACTTCTCCGACTATGGCTCGGGCTGGGGTCTGGTGACCGGCCGGGCCTCCGCCCTGGCCACCGACGGGGCCTGGGTGTACGCCGGATTCGCCGACGGCGGCGTCTGGACCTCCCACAACGCCGGCAAGAGCTGGACCCCGCGATTCCAGCACCAGTCCACCGCCTCCATCGGCGCGCTCTGGGTGAACCCCGACGACCACTCCCTGTGGGTGGGCACCGGCGAGGCCAACACCAGCGCCGACAACTACACCGGCCAGGGCGTCTACCGGTCCACCGATCACGGCCGCAGCTTCCAGCGGGTGGGCGGCGACGAGCTGTTGAACGCCCAGGTGGCCACCCTCACCTGCAACGGTGGCTATGTGTTCGCGGCCACCAGCCATGGCCTGTGGCGACGTCCGCTGCACAGCCGGCCGGGCCGCCGCTGGGAGTCGGTCCTCAGCCCCGACCCCAACCCGGACCACAGCCCGTCCCGCACCTCCGTCATCTCCAGCGTGACCGTACGCCCCGGCAGCCACGGCGGTACCGTGCTGGCCGCCCTGGGCTACCGCGGCGGCACCCCCTATGACGGGCTCTACCTCTCCACCCGGGGCGGCGCCCCCGGCACCTTCCGGCGGCTGGCGCCCACCGGGATCGATACCACGGACATGGGCCGCACCAGCCTGGCCTACACCCCCGACGGCCAGGCGCTCTACGCCCTGGTGCAGTCACCCGCGTACACCGCCGGCAAACGGCCCGCACCGCTGCAGTCCACCAGCCTCAAGGGCGTGTACAAGTCGGCCGACGGCAACCCGGAGGGGCCGTGGACCCTGGTCGCGGACGCGGCCACCCTCGGCAAGTCCGGCTCCGCACAAGCCTTTCCCAGCGGCTATGAACCGGGCGTGGGCGCCTGGTACAACCAGTACCTCAAGGCCGACCCCCGCGACCCCCGTCACCTCTACCTCGGCCTGGAAGAGATCTACGAGACCCGGGACGGCGGGGCGACCTGGCAGACCATCGCCCCGTTCTGGAACTACACCCTGCCCTGCTACGGCACCGCCGCCGGCTGCCCGCCCACCGTCCACACCGACCAGCACGCCGTCGCCATCACCGAGGACGGCACCCTGTACGTCGGCAGCGACGGCGGCATCTGGTCCCGGCCGGTGGCCGCGACCGGCACCACCGGATGGCGGGACCTCAACGCCGGGCTGCGCACCCTCCAGTACTTCTACGCGGGCGCCGGCCGCGACCCCAAGGGCGGCACCGCCGTATGGGGCGGGCTGCAGGACAACGGCGGCACCCTGGTCCCCGGCAACTCCCACCAGGTGATGCAGCCCTTCGCCGGGGACGGCGGCGATGTCATCGTGGACCCGGCCAACGCGGACCGGGCGGCGCTGGAGTACACCTATGGCGACATCTCGGTGACCACCGTCGGCGGCCGCTCCGACGGCAAGACGGCCGCGTTCCGGGAGATCAGCCCCAGCTGCCAGATCACCACTCCGGTGGCGGTCTGCGACCCCCAGATGCAGTTCATCGCGCCCTTCACCGCCGACCGCACCGACCCCAACCGCTGGGTGATCGCCGGGCGTTATGTATGGGAGACCACCAAGGGCTTTGACACCGTCTGCGCCAAGGACGCCGGAAGCTGCGACTGGAAGATCGTCCATGATCTGGGCAGCACCGCCTCCACCACCGCGGTGGAGGCCGTCAAGGGCGTGGACTATGTGGGCTGGTGCGGCCCCTGCACTCCCTCCCGGCAGGACGGCACCGGCTTCCACAGCGGCATCGCCACCAACTACGGCGGCACCTGGCACACCATCACCGCCCCCAACCTGCCCAACCGCTACCTCACCCGGCTGGTCGGCGACCCGGCGGACCCGGCCCATGTCTACGCCGTGTACGGGGCCTACTCCGCCAAATGGATCCCCGGCGGCGGCACCGGGCATATCTTCGAGTCCAGGGACGGCGGCGCCAACTGGCGGGACATCAGCGGGAATCTGCCCGACCTGCCCGCCAATGCCCTGGTCATCGCCAAGGGGCGGCTGATTCTGGCCATGGACCACCTGGTCTATACGGCGGATGTGCGGCGGCCCGGACGCTGGGCCCGGCTCGGCCGTGGGCTGCCCAGCTCGGTGGTCACCGATCTCACGCTGTTCCCGTCCGGTGACACGGTGGTGGCCGCCACCCATGGGCGCGGACTTTGGCAGCTGAAGCTGGGCCGTTGAGACCGGCGGCCGGGACGGCACTCCCCGCCCCGGCCGCGCCTCCGGTTCCGGTCAGGTCTGGCGGAACCCCGTGAAGTCCGCCTCGCCACTGGTGCCTTCACTGTGCGAGCTGGTGAAGACACCCACATCCTGGGCGGCGGCCGCCCCCGGCACGGTCGCCGTGCCCACCAGGGTCCAGTGGCTGCCGTCCAGGGAGTAGTAGCCGGTGAACTGCCCGCCGGACCGCACCAGTTTGAGCAGGCTGGGATACCCGGCCGTACCCGAACCCTGGTTGGACGGGGCGCTGTTGGCGTCCAGATGCCCGCTCCCCGTGCTGTCCCACTGCAGGACATACCCCTTGCCCGGAGCCACGGCCAGGATCACATAACCCGGTGCGGTGTCCGCTCCGGTGATGTCATTGCGCACCATGATCCCGGCCTTGGCCCACTCATTGGTGCGGTCCTGCGCCGTCACCTTGACGATCGTGGTGGAGCCGTCATGCTCCGCACCCGGCCGGTAGACCGCGCTGTACTGGTCGGTGTGGTACCAGAGGTCCGCGCCCGCCCCGTCGATGGCCAGCCGGTCGCCCTGCGCCCCGAACACCGCCGTGTTATCGGTGAAGGTCTTCCAGGGCGCCCGCACCGGAGCGGCGAGTTCCACCATGGCGTGCTGGGTTTCCTTCGCTTCCCCGGCCGGTCCCCGCAAGGATTCCCAACTCCCGATGACCGCCCGGGTGATGGGCCGGGGCAGTACGGCGGGCGCGGTCACCCGGAAGCGGGCGATGGCCTGGTGGCCGGGTGCCAGCTGGGGAAAACGGGTGGGGGTGAGCGGGGTGGCGGTCCAGCCGGCCGGGACGTCCAGGCCCAGCCGGACGCCGGAGGCGCTCTGCCCGCCGTCATTGGTGACGGTGGAGGTCACCGTGGCGGTGCTGCCCGGGGACCAGGCGGGCGTGGTGCTCTCCAGGAACATCCGGGGGAGATACCGGCCGGGAGCGGCGGTGGGGGTCACCCGGTACAGCACGGTGCCATGGCCCGGCACGGTGGCCCGGATGCTGCCCGCGGTCTCGGTGGTGCGATGGGCCCACAGGTCGCGCAGGGCATAGCCCTTGGCGGCGGGGAGCCCGGCGGCGGAGGCGGTGGTGGAGATCACCGCCGGGGTGGCGTTCTCATTGAACAGGGCCACCGCCACACTGCCGTCGGCCAGCGGTTTGGCCAGCACATCCCGGCCGCCCGTCATGCTCACCGCCCGGCCCTGCCTGCCCAGCCGGTCCTGGTCGATGGCGATGACCTCCCGGTTGCCGTAGACCGCCAGGGTGTCGGGGCGGGCATGGCGCAGATCGGTGCCGGCGATCAGCGGGGCGGCCATCTCGGCCCAGAGCGAGAACTCGGTGCGGTCCTCGACCGGTGTCATTCCATTGCCGACCTCCAGCATGTCCGGGTCGTTCCAGGCGCCCGGCCCGGCGGCGTCGGCGAGTTTGACGTTCTGGTGGAAGATGCCCAGCATCCGGCCGTAGGAGGCATCGATGTCCCCGGTGGTGCGCCAGAGGTTGCCCACCGAGGCGCCCCAGCTCGCCACGTTCTCCTCGCCCCAGTTGCAGAGGCTGTAGACGATCGGGCGGTGGGTGGCGGCCAGGGCGTCGCCCATGGTCCGGTAGCGCTGGCGGGCCGGCAGGCCCATGTTGTAGCAGTTGTCGTATTTGAGGTAGTCAACTCCCCAGGAAGCAAAGGAGTTGGCGTCCTGCCGCTCATGGTTGAGGCTGCCCGGGTAGCCGGCACAGGTCATCGTCCCGGCGCTCTCATAGATGCCCAGCCGCAGCCCTCTGGAGTGGACATAGTCGGCCAGGCCCTTGATGCCGTGCGGGAACTTCACCGGATCCGGTACCAGATCGCCGCCGGCCGACCGGGACTTGGCCATCCAGCAGTCGTCGATATTGACCTGCCGGTATCCGGCGTCCCGCAGGCCGCTGGAGACCAGCTTGTCGGCGGTCTGCCGGACCAGTTGGTCGCTGACCGCGCAGCCGAAGGTGTTCCAGTCGTTCCAGCCCATGGGCGGGGTACGGGCGAGATGGTTGTCGAGGGCGGCGGCGGGAGTGGCGGTGTGAGGGAGTGCGGTGAGGGGCGCCGCTGCCAGTACGGCCGTGACGAGGACGGCCCACGTCTTGCGCATCGGTTCTCCTGGGTCCGTGGGACGGCGGATGTGATGCCTTGCGCAGAGCGTGGAGAGCGAACCAAATCCAACAGAGCTAGTCAATAGGAAACATGGAAAGGGGGTGCTTCTCGACAGATTCGCACATGGGGGAGTGATTACGCCGGTTCGCGGCGACGGAAGGTGGTCCGGTAGGAGTGCGGAGAGGTGCCGGTGTGACGGGTGAAGTGCTGGCGCAGTGCGGCGGTTGAGCCGAATCCCGCCCGGTCCGCGATCTGCTCCACGGACAGCTCGGTGGTCTCCAGCAGCTGCTGAGCCCGCTGGATACGGGCGCGCAGCAGCCATTGCAGGGGAGTGGTACCGGTCTGGGCACGGAAGTGACGGTTGAGGCTGCGCACACTGAGCCCGGCCTGGCCGGCGATCTCGGTGAGGGTGAGCGGCCGGTGCAGATGCCGCTCCAGCCACTGCAACACCGGTTGCAGGGCCGTGGGATGAGCGGGTGGGCGGGGATGCTCGATGTACTGCGCCTGGCCGCCGTCACGTTGCAGAGGCATTACCGTACGCCGGGCGGTGGCGGCGGCCAGATCCGCACCCAGGTCGCGGCGCACCAGATGGAGACAGAGATCGAGCCCGGCCGCCACCCCCGCCGAGGTGATCAGCGCCCCATGGTCGATGAACAGCACGGCGGGATCCACCTCGATGTCCGGGTGGCGGCGGGCCAGTTCACCGGCGTACTGCCAGTGGGTGGTGGCCCGGTGGCCGTCCAGGAGGCCGGTGGCGGCAAGGGTGAAGGCGCCGACGCACACCGACGCCAGCCGCGCCCCACGCGCCGCCGCCCGCCGCAAGGCCGCAAGGACGGCGGGAGAAGGCGGGTCCAGGAAACCGGAGTGCCCCGGGATGACCACCGTCCCGGCCCGCTCCAGCCCGTCCAGACCGTGGGGTGCGCGCATCCGGAACGCTCCGTACTCGGGGGAGGTGGTCACCGAACGGCCCGGAGCGCACACCAGGATCTCATAACGCGGCCTTCCGGCGGCCTGGTTGGCGGTGCCGAACACCTGGCCAGGGACGGACAGATCGAAGGGAACCACGCCGTCCAGCGCCAGCACGGCCACGGTGCTCGTGGTGCTCATGGTGCTCATGGCGGTCATGGCCAGAATCTAGCGCAGCCCGGCATTACTGCCACTGGCTGGGGGCAAGACGAGATCGCAGGATCGACCGCATGACCGATACCGCACCTTGCCCTGCCGATGATTTCGCCCTGCCGGACACCGAACTGGCCCAGGCGGCCCTGCGTTACGCCAAGGAACTGGAACCCGGCTTTATCTTCCATCACAGCCTGCGCAGTTACCTCTTCGCCCGCGCCCTCGCCGACCATCGTGGCCTGAAGCCGGGAATGGACTATGACGACGAACTGGTCTTCCTGGGCTGCGTCCTGCATGACCTGGGCCTGTCCGAAGCGGGCAATGGCAACCAGCGGTTCGAGGTGGACGGCGCCGACCTGGCCGAGCGGTTTCTGCGGGAGCGGGGAGTGGGGGAGGAGAGCATCGCGGTGGTCTGGGACACCATCGCCCTGCACACCTCCGATGGGATCACCTCCCGCAGAGGGCCGGAGATCGCCCTGGCCCAGGCGGGCATCTCGACCGATGTCCTGGGCCTGCAACGGGAGTTGCTGCCCGACGGCTTCGCCGAGCGGGTTCATGCGGCCTTCCCCCGCCAGAACCTCGCCTTCGCGATGACGGATCTGATCGCGCGGCAGGCGCTGGCCAACCCCGCCAAGGCGGGCCCGCTCAGCTTCCCCGGTCAGATTCTGCGCCGCCATCTGCCGCAGGGGGCGCTGCCCGACTGGTACGACCTGATCTCCCAGTCGGGGTGGGGTGACCGGCCCGTTGCCCCACCCGCCGCCGACCCGGCTCCTGCCGTGCGCCGGCCGGGCAGCTGAGCGCCCTTACCCGGCCGACCAGGCCCAGTCGGCGACCTCCGGCAGGTCCGTCCCATGCTCCCGGATCCACGCATGGTGGCGGTTGCGGGTGTCCTCCATGGTCTGCCGTACGGTGGCGGCCCGTACGGCCAGACCCGGAACGCGGTCGATGACGTCAATGACGAGGCGGTAGCGGTCGAGGTCGTTGCGGACGACCATGTCGAAGGGGGTGGTCGTGGTGCCGATCTCCTTGTAGCCGCGCACATGCATATGGGCGTGGCCGGTGCGGCGGTAGGTGAGGCGGTGGATGAGCCAGGGGTAGCCGTGGTAGGCGAAGATCACCGGCCGGTCCCGGGTGAACAGGGCGTCGAACTCGGCGTCGGTCATGCCATGCGGATGCTCCTCCGCGGGCAGCAGCCGGGCCAGATCGACCACATTGACCACTCGCAGGGCCAGTCCGGGAAGGTGGCGGCGGATCAACTGGGCCGCCGCCAGGACCTCCTGGGTGGGTACGTCCCCGGCGCAGGCGAGGACGACGTCCGGCTCCCGGGTGCCGTCCTCGGTGCCGGCCCACTCCCAGATGCCGGCCCCCCGGGCGCAGTGGAACCGCGCTTGTTCCAGGTTGAGCCAGTTGAAACAGGGCTGCTTGCCGGCGACGACGACATTGACGTAATCCCGGCTGCGCAGCACATGATCGGCCACCGACAGCAGGGTGTTGGTGTCCGGCGGCAGGTAAACGCGCACCGCCTCCGGGCTCTTGTTGAGGATGTGGTCGATAAAGCCGGGGTCCTGGTGGGAGAAGCCATTGTGGTCCTGGCGCCAGACATGGGAGGTGAGCAGGTAGTTGAGGGAGGCGATGGGGCGGCGCCAGGGCAGTCGGCGAGCGGTGCGCAGCCATTTGATGTGCTGGTTGACCATGGAGTCCACGATGTGGACGAAGGCCTCGTAGCAGGAGAACAGGCCATGGCGTCCGGTGAGCAGATAGCCCTCCAGCCAGCCCTGGCAGGTGTGTTCGGAGAGGATCTCCATCACCCGGCCGTGCCGGTCCAGATGCTCGTCGGTCGGCAGCGTCGTCGCCTGCCATGCCTTGCCGCTGGATTTGTACACCGCCTGCAGGCGGTTGGACGCGGTTTCGTCGGGGCCGACCAGCCGGAAGTCGCGCCGCTCGCTGGTGGCCTCCATGACGTTTTCGAGGAGCTCGCCGAGGACACGGGTGGGCTCGTGGCGGGTTGAGCCCGGCTTGTCCACCGGTACCGCGAAGCGCTCCAGCGGAGGCAGGGGCAGTTCGCGCAGCAGCAGGCCGCCGTTGGCGTGGGGCGTCGCCCCGAGCCTTCGGACGCCCTCGGGCACACAGGAGAGGACCATAGGACGGGGGTGGCCGTTGTCGTCGAAGAGCTCCTCGGGACGGTAGGAGCGCAACCACGCCTCCAACTGGCGCAGATGCTCCGGGTTTTCACCGACCTCGGCGAGCGGTACCTGATGCGCTCGCCAGGTGTTCTCAACGGGCAGACCGTCCACTTCGGCGGGCCCGGTCCAGCCCTTGGGCGTACGCAGGACGATCACCGGCCAGCGGGGGCGGTCGGTGATGCCATCGACGCGGGCGGCGCGCTGGGCGGCCGCGATGTGGTCGAGCGCGGTGTCCATGGCACGGGCCATGGCGCGGTGCACCTGGAGAGGATCGTCGCCGGTGACATGGATGACATGGTGGCCATAGCCCTTGAGGAGCTCATCGAGCTCATGCTCGGGGAGGCGGGCCAGCACGGTGGGGTTGGCGATCTTGTAGCCGTTGAGGTGGAGGATGGGCAGGACCGCGCCATCGCGCACCGGGTCGAGGAACTTGTTGGAGTGCCAGGAGGCGGCCAGCGGCCCGGTCTCGGCCTCGCCATCGCCGATGACACAGGCCACCAGGAGGTCCGGGTTGTCGAACGCGGCTCCATAGGCATGGGAGAGGGAGTACCCCAGCTCCCCGCCCTCATGGATCGACCCGGGTGTCTCGGGGGCGACATGGCTGGGCACCCCTCCGGGAAAGGAGAACTGCCGGAACAGCCGCTCCATGCCCGCCGCGTCCCGGCTGACATCGGGGTAGGTCTCCGAGTACGTCCCTTCCAGCCAGGAGTTGGCCAGCACCGCCGGCCCACCGTGCCCGGGACCCCAGATGCACAGGGTGTCCAGGCCACGGGCGCGGATGACGCGGTTGAGGTGGGTATGGACCAGGTTCAGGCCCGGCGAGGTGCCCCAGTGGCCCAGCAACCGGGGCTTGACATGCTCGGGGCGCAGCGGCTGCCTCAGCAGAGGGTTGGCCAGCAGATAGATCTGTCCGGCCGCCAGGTAGTTCGCCGCCCGCCAGTGCGCGTCCAGGGCCCGCAGCTCCTTGTCGCCGAGCGCGGTGGCCGGAGTCGGCATGGTGCCGTCCTGCATGACTGCCTCCGATGGTCGGATGGGCTTTGCCCGCGATGTCTTCCCCAGACTCATCCCCTGCCCATTGCGGCCACCAGGGCCGGCCGGAGGGGAGCGGGAGGCCGTCCGGCCCTGATGCGGCGGGCCGGGCGGGCCGCCCGTGTCTGCGGGGACGTTCGGCCCGGGCGGGGCACAGGACGGCGGCGAGCGGCATCGGAACCGTCCCTGCCTGCTCAGCACCCCCGGAAGCCATGCTGATCTGAGGGGGGTGGATCCATTATCCCGGCGCGGGAAGGCCTCTGTCACCCTGCCCCGGAATGATCTTTACACCCGAATTGCACCTCTAGGCTTGCGGGCGAACCCAAAGCACATACCCGACCCGGGAGTTGACGGTGACGCACGACCTTGCCGCGCTGGCGGTGGAACTCATCGACATGGCCGCGGCCGATCACCGGTCCGCAGCCCGCGCCAACAGCGATGACCCCGCCGAGCAGCTGGCGTGGCGGCGGCTGACCGCACAGCACGGTGACCGGCTCGGCGAGATCATGGACCAGTACGGCTGGCCGACGGCGGAGCTGGTCGGCGAGGAGGCCGCACGCGCGGCCTGGCTGATCGCCCAGCACGCCGACCGGCAGCTCGATGTTCAGCGCCGTGCCCTCCAGTTGATGCAGCGCGCGGTGTCGGCAGGTTTGGCCGTCCCGCGCGAGCTGGCCTTTCTGCGCGACCGCACGCTGGTCAATGAGGGCCGTAAGCAGGTCTACGGCACTCAGATCGCCGGCGTGAAGGACGGGGCCCCGGTTCCATGGCCCTGTGAAGACCCCGAGCGCGTGGATGAACTCCGCGCGGAAGCCGGCATCGAGCCCTTCGATGAGTACGTCGCCAGGTTCTCCATACGGTAGTTGACCGGGGCGATGCCCGTCAGCCGGTGGGCGTGCCGATCCGGTCGCATTCGAGCACGGCGCGCAGCTCCGCGATGGCGCGGATGGCGGCTGCTCCCGAGGAGCCGTCGAGCGTGTCTCCGATCAGCGCGGCGAGTCCGTCGGCGAAGGTTTTCTCCGCCGCCTCGACGAGTCGCGAGCCGTCATCGGTCAGGGCCAGCAGGGAGGACCGCCGATCGGAGGGATTCGGCTGCCGGGCGGCCCATCCCTGTTTCTCCAGACGATCGATGCCCTTGCTGGTCGCCCCCACACCGATGGCGAACTCTGCGGCGAGGTCCGCCACCCGGGCCCCGGGGTGGTCGCGCAGGAAGCGCAGGAACTCGAACTGCGAGGTAACGATCCCGTGTTGCTCACGGAGACGGTCATTGAGGGCGTTGTACAGACGCGTCTCACACCGGACCAGGTCGGCGAAGAAGCCCGGGAGGTCGATCCTGCCACCGCTCAATTTAGATTCCATGGAATATAGTGTAGTGGAATCTACTTATGGCAGGAGCGCACCCCATGAGCAAGGAACAGCGCGCCCGGATCGACGCGATGCTGCGGCAGCCGAGGCCCGAGGGACCCCGGTCGGTCGAGGAACTGCGCGACGGATTCAAGGCGTTGATGGCCGGGATGATCGTGCCCGATACCATCCGCGTCACGCGGACAACGCTCGGCCACCGGCCCGCCCTGTATATCGAGCCGGACAACGGATCCCGCGCCGGGACGATCCTGTACTTCCACGGCGGCGGCTTTGTGTTCGGCTCCCCGGAGACCGCCCTGTCGCTGACGGGACACCTCGTGGCCAGGACCGGCCTCGGGGCGTACTCGCCGGACTACCGGCTTGCTCCCGAGCACCCGTTCCCGGCCGCGATCGAAGACGCCCTGAGCGCCTACCGGGCCCTCCTCGACAGCGGCCTGGACCCCTCGGCCATTGTGTTCGCCGGCGACTCCGCCGGTGGCGGCCTCACCGTCACCACCTGCCTCGCCGCCCGTGACGCGGGCCTCCCACTGCCCGCCGCCATAGTGGCGTTCTCCCCTGGTCTCGACGCCACCCGCACGGGCGAGAGCATGGACACCAAGGAGGGCATCGACCCGATCTTCACCCGTAAGGCCGTTGAACACACCGGGGCCATGTATCTCGCCGGAGCGGACCCCCGCCAGCCCCTGCTCAGCCCGGCCGTCCTCGCCGACCTGACCGGCTTCCCGCCCATGCTGATCCAGGTGGGCAGCAACGAAATCCTGCTGGACGACTCCACGCGCCTCGCCGCGCGAGCGAGGGCGGCCGGGGTGGACGTCATTCTGGACATCACCGCCGATGTGCCGCACGTATTCCAGTCGTTCGCCGGCGTTCTGGACGAGGCGGACGAGGCACTGGACCGCGCGGCTCTCTTCCTGACTCAGCGCATTCACGCTGGGCGCGCGGCACACACGGCAGCGAAGTAGGTTCGGCCCCAGCCCGCACTCGGGCTGGGCCTTCGCCGGCTCGACGCAACCGCACCGCACCGCCACGGCGACGCGGTAACGTCGTGGGTGCAGATGAACAGCGGGGGAGGGGGTCGCCTTGGCCGGTGGATCAGACAGAGGCGGTCGAGGAGACCTTGGGCTGCGACCGGATCTGGTGCAGCGTGCGGCACCGTTGCTGCCCGTCGGCAGTGAGATCCGACAGGTGTTCATCTGTCAGAGCGCGCCAAGCTTTTGGTACTTCCTGGTGACCTATGTCACCGGGCTGACGATGTTTGTTAACAAGTACCGTTGCGTGGCGGTCACTTGGCAGGCCATCTATGTGCTGGAGAGCAGCAAGTTCTCCGGCGGCGCCAGCCCCCGGCGTCTGGTGGGCACAATGCCGCGGCAGACCCGGCTCGGTCCGGTGTCCGGCCGGTGGGCGACATTGAACATCCTTGGTGAGCGTCACTGGGTCCATAAGCGCTTCCACGGCCAGATCGCCGCCGCGGACCGCGAGGCGGGCCTGGCTCACTGAATGCCCGTCAGGAACTGGTGAGTTGTCGTCCTGGAGCCGCAGCCGGTTCACCTCCTTCCGGGCCGGGAGAGCGGCTTGCCTGGGACTTCAAGGGCAACCGGGCCGGACATCCGCCGGGCATACCAGGGGCGGCAATGGGCCGAAAGTCCCGCCCCGGCCGCCTGCGCCGGGGCGGGGGCTGCCGGTCGAAGGCAGCATCCACTCCTGGGACCTGTCCACCGGAGTGGACGGTCCCGGTACCCGCTTCACCCTGTCCACCAGCGGCTGACCGGCGCCGAGCCGGCGCCCCCACCCTGCACTTCGCCCGGTGGCTCGACACCCCGGGCGTCCCGGTGTGCCGTTCCACAAGCTGGACGCCGCCAAGTACCGGGCCATGGGCATCCCTTTCCCACTGGCGGCCACGCCCCACGCCGTCGGCGGAGCTTGTCGAGAGTGTGCGCCACCGGTTCCGCGGCCGGGGGCTGCGCGCCGACTGATCCGGTGCGCGGCCCGTTCAACCGGCCTGTGCCGCCCCGATGGTGAGGCGGTTGACGATGCCCATGACGCCGTCCACCCGCCAGGTTCCCCGGATGACGGGCGCCAGGTCGGCCTGGTGCACCGCGCCTCGCAGCTGAACCACCCCATCGTTGACCCGCACCGCCACGGTGCCCGGCAGCGCCGGCCCTACGGCGGGCAGCACCGTGCCCATCACCTCGGCAAGGATGGCGGCGTCCGACTGAACGAAGATCCGCAGCAGGTCATGGCGGGTGACGATACCGATGAGCCGGTCCTCCTCGTCCACCACCGGGAGGCGGTTGATGTGATGGCTGTCCATGATCCGCGCCGCGTCGGCGGCCCGCTGCCCGGGATGGATGGTGAGCGCCGGTGTGGTCATCAGCGCCGCCGCCGTGGCATCGGGCGGTGGATCGGTGGTCCGGGTGGTCCGGCCGCTCCGGGGGCCGGGCGGTCCGGCGGTGCGCCGGCGCAGCAGATCGGCTTCGGAGACCACACCGATCACCTTGTCCTCCCGGTCGGTCACCGGGACTCCGCTGACACCCCGGCGGCGCATCAGCACCACCAGTTCCTGGAATGTGGTCTTGGCATGGGCGTGGGCGACGTCGCAGGTCATGACGGAAGCGACGGTGGGATGACGCATGGCGGATTCCTTCCCTGGATGGTCAGTTGGATGGTCGGTTGGCTGGTCTTGGTCCCTTTGTTGATTTGTCCCTTTCGCTGCCGAGGCTCCTCAAGGCTCTCTGTCCGGCGGCGCGGGCACACGGGCCGACGGTCCTGTCAACCGTCCCTGTGGCGATGGGCCGGGCGGCCCGGCGGTGCCGCGTGAGCGGCGACCATCCGGCCCTGGCCGGGCACCTTCGGACCCTCGGCGGCGGGCAGGAGGCCATCCTCGCTGGTGCCGCCGGCACCGTGGTCACTGCCGGTGGGCGGCCCTTCCCGGCCGTACCCACCATGCCCGCACAGCGCGGCGGCAGCCGCACGCACCCGGCGCCGTCCCCGGCCGGAGCCCTGGTCACTGACCGGGGTCCTCGCCCCTTGCCGTTCGGTGGCAGGATGGCCACCGATTGCCGGTGAGTGGGGAGGGGGCAGGGACATGAAGGAAGCGGCCGCGGCAGCCTCCCGGATCCCGCGGTTGCGACTGGACGAACTGCTGGAGGAGCTCCAGGCGCGCATCGACGCCGCCCGCGGCACCCGGGACCGGGTGCAGAGCCTGCTGGAGGCGGTGCTCTCGGTGGGGCGGCAGCTGGATCTGACCCAGGTTCTCCAGCGCATTGTCGAAGCGGCGGTGACCCTGGTGGACGCCCGGTACGGGGCCCTGGGCGTCATCGCGCCCGATGGCGAGAGCCTGGCGCAGTTTCTGACCGTCGGCCTCTCCGCGGAGGAGACCAAGGCCATCGGCCCGTACCCCACCGGCAAGGGCATCCTCGGCGAGCTGATCCGCCACCCCGAACCGCTGCGCCTTCGCGACCTCGCCGAGCACGCCTCCTCCGTCGGCTTTCCGGAGAACCATCCGCCGATGCGGAGCTTCCTCGGCGTACCCCTGCGGGTGAGGGACGAGGTCTTCGGCAACCTCTATCTCACCGACAAGCGCGACGGCGAGGACTTCGACGCCGAGGACGAGGCCGTACTCGCCACCCTGGCCGTCGCCGCCGGGGTGGCCATCGACAACGCCCGGCTCTATCAGGAGGCGCGGCAGCAGCAGGCCTGGCTCCGGGCCAGTGCGGAGATCACCGGCAGCCTGCTCTCGGGAAGCGGGCGGGGCGAGGTCCTGGAACTGATCGCGCGGCGTGCCCGGGAAATCACCGGAGCCGAGGTCGCCGACGTCACGGTGCCGGTGGCCGGTGCCGGCCGGCTGCGAGTGGAGCTGGCGCTGGGCGGCGACGCCGCTGTGCGGCAGGGGCTGGTCGTGCCCGCCGAGGCGACCCTGTCCGGCGCCGCCTATGCCGGGGGTTCGCCGGTGACCAGCCCCGACCTCGCCGCCGATGCCCGGTTCGCAGCCGGGCCGCAGCGCTTCGACGGGCTCGGCCCGGCCGTCGCGGTACCGCTGGGCACCGCCACCGAACAGGTCCATGGCGCGCTGCTGCTGGTCCGCGCCAAGGGAGGGGCGGCGTTCCGCGACGATGAGCTCGGGCCGCTGCTGGGCTTCGCCGACCAGGCCGCGCTCGCCCTGGAGCTGGCCCAACGACGGCGCGACGCCGAGCAGTTGGCGCTGCTGGAGGACCGCGACCGTATCGCCCGCGACCTGCACGACCTGGCCATTCAGCGGCTGTTCGCCACCGGTATGACCCTGCAGAGCGCCGCCCGCTTTATTGACCACTCCGGAGCCGAGGAGCGGGTGATGCGCGCGGTCCATGACCTCGACGAGACCATCAAGATCATCCGCACCGCCATCTTCGGGCTGCGCAGCCATGACGAGGAGAACGCCCAGGGGCTCCGCGCCCGCGCCGTGCAAGCGGTGGCCGAGGCCCAGCAGTTGCTGGGCTTCGCCCCCCAGCTGAGCATGGAGGGACTGCTGGACACCGATGTGCCGCCACACTTGGCGGACCAGGTCGTCGCCGTGCTGGGCGAGGCGCTGAGCAATGCCGCCCGGCATGCGCAGGCCGGCCGGGTCGAGGTCACCCTGCGGGCCACCGGCGCCGATGTGGTGCTGAACGTGGTGGACGACGGGGTGGGCATCCCCGCCGGGGGCCGCCGCAGCGGTCTGCGCAATCTCGCCGCCCGCGCCGAGGAGGCCGGCGGCACCCTGGAGCTGCGCACCCCGCCGGGCGGCGGCACCCATCTGGTGTGGTCCGCACCGCTGGGCGCGCCCAATGGGGCCGATCAGCCCTAGGCAGTTTCGTTTGGATCAGTCGGTCGTTGGTCCGGGTGTGCCGTTAACAGATGCGCAGTGGGCGCGGATTGAGCCGTTGCTCCCGGACCGGACACCGCAGCGTGGTGGTCGCTGGCGGGATCACCGGGAAATGATCGACGCGATCTCCTTCAAGTTCCAGACCGGGACGCAGTGGGTCCACCTGCCGGAGAAGTACGGCAACTGGAGAGGTGTCTACAACCGGCTGCGGATGTGGGCCCTCGACGGCACCTGGCAGCGGGTTTTCACCACGCTGATGGCCCAGGCCGATGCCGATGAGGACCTGGCCTGGGCCGTGTCGGTGGACTCCACGATCGTGCGTGCTCACCAGCACGCGGCCGGAGCCCGCAAAAAGGGGCCCCGGCCGGCGAACCGGCCGACCACGCCATCGGTCGGTCCCGGGGCGGACTGACCACCAAGATCCACCTCGCGGCCGATGCCCGCTGCCGGCCCCTCGCCTTCGTCCTCACCGCCGGCCAGGCTGGTGATGCACCTGCCTTCACCGCCGTCATGGCCCGCCTGCGCGTTCCCCGACGACGTGGTCGTCCGCGCACCAGGCCGGACATGGTCCTGGCGGACAGGGCCTACTCGTCCCGCGCGATCCGCGACCACCTGCGCAAGCGCGGCATCCGAGCGGTCATCCCGGTCCCGGCGGACCAGCGGGGCCACCGGCTTCGACGCGGCAGCCGGGGCGGCAGGCCACCGGCCTTCGACCGCGAGACCTACAGGCTGCGCAACACCGTCGAACGGTGCATCAACCGCCTGAAGCAGTGGCGAGGGATCGCGACCCGCTACGAGAAGACCGCCACCATCTACATGGCCGGACTTCACATCGCGGGCATCTTCCTTTGGTCAGCACGATGATCCAAACGAAAGGCCCTAGCCGCTCCCATGGCGCCTGGGTCTAATGGGTCCCATGGCCCGAATTCATGCGTACCGCCAGGAGTACCGTCCATGACCGCACCGCCCCGTCATCTCATGCGGCGCACCGAGCAGTTGGGCCGACAGGAGGCGCTCCAGCTGCTGAAAGGCGCGCCGATCGGCAGGCTGGTCTTCAGTCATCAGGCGCTGCCCGCCGTACGGCCGGTAAACCATGTGCTGCTCGACGACCTCATCATCATCCGTGCTCACACCGGGGCCGCGCTGCTCGGCCCCGCCCAGGACGGTGCCGTGGTGGCGTATGAGGCGGACTCCTTCGACCTGGAGCGGCGCACCGGGTGGAGCGTGGTGGTGACCGGCGAGGCGCACCTGGTGAAGGATCCTGAGCTGCGGCGGCGGTATCAGGCCGCCGTGGAGCCATGGGTCGGTGGTGAGATGACCCATGTGGTCAGCATCAGCCTCGATATGGTCACGGGCTTTCGTATCGGCATGGAGAAGGAAGAGTGACAACCAACAACAGTGACAAGGTGACCGTCTTCCTCCTCGATGACCACGAGGTGGTCCGCCGGGGCATCCGCGATCTCCTGGAGGCCGAGGAGGACATGGCCGTGGTGGGGGAGGCCGGGACGGTGGAGCAGGCCTTGGTCCGCATCCCCGCCCTGCGCCCTCAGGTGGCGGTGCTCGACGTACGGCTGCCGGACGGGGACGGGGTGAGCGTCTGCCGTGAACTGCGTTCCCGCATGCCCGAGTTGGCATGTCTGATGCTCACCTCCTTCGATGACGAGGAGGCGCTGCTGGACGCCGTGATGGCCGGGGCCTCGGGGTATGTGCTCAAGCAGATCAGCGGCACCGATCTGGTCGCCGCCGTGCGCACCGTGGCCGGCGGCCAGTCGATGCTCGACCCCGGCGCCGCCACCCGGCTGATGGCCAGGCTGCGGGGGCAGCCGGAGGAGGAGCAGCCCTCGCCGGTGCTGGCCTCGCTGACCGAGCGGGAGCGCCAGATCCTGGACCTGATCGGCGAGGGGCTCACCAACCGGGAGATCGGCCAACGCCTCTACCTGGCCGAGAAGACGGTGAAGAACCACATCTCCCGCCTGCTGGGCAAGCTGGGCGTGGAACGCCGGGTACAGGCCGCGGTCATCGCCGCGGAGGCACGCGGCGAGCGCTGAACGGCCTTATCCGGCTGGCGGGTTGGGCGGGCGGGGGCGCCGGGCGTCCCCGCCCGCACCGTCAGGAGGCGTCCGCCGGCACCGGTACGAGGGTGACCGGGCAATGCGCGTGGTGGAGCATCGCATGGGTGACCGGGCCGAGTTGGAGCCCGAGCGCATGGGTACGCCGGTGGGCGGCGATCACCATCACATCGGCGTCCCGGCTCGCCTCCAGCAGCGCCCCCTCGGAACCCTGGAGGACCGCGTCCTCCCGGACCTTGACCTCCGGGTACTCCTCCGTCTCCACGGCCTGGCACTCCCGGGCCCACCGGGCGTACCTGGCCCGGTTCGCAGCGGCGGCCGGCCCTGCCCAGGCGGCCAGGAAGACCATGAGCAGGCCCCCTGTCGCCGCGCCGGCGGCGGCCCAGCCGCGGCCCACCGCCTTGTCGTGGCTCAGCGGCGCACGAACCGGTACCCCGGTCTCATCCAGCCACACCGGTACCGGGGCACCCTTAGTGGTGTCACTGGGTACCTCGACGGTCGCGGACCGCTCCCCGCCCCCGGTGTCGCGCCAGCGCACCGGAATCCGGCGCGGAAGGTCCTCCGTCCACCGGGTACCGCGGCCGGTGGCGCCGGTCACCGCATAGGCGGTGACGCGGTGGCGGTGGGCGGCCTGCTCGCGGGCGGTGTGCAGCCTCGCCCGGCCGACGGTCCGCCCCACCGCCGGCACAACGGTGACCAGGGAGACGGCAAGCAGAATGAGCAGGCACCAGCGGAGCCGGGTCTGCCACCGGTCGCAGGGGCGGCGCAGCTCCCTGACGGCCCGTCGGCGGGCCCGGCGCTTGGATTTGGCGCGACGGGTGCTCATGTGTGTGCCTCCTGGGGCAGGAGTCGGCCGGTGCGTACGGGGCGCGTATCGGGGTGTGCGTGCCGCTCTCCACGTTCGGGGCCCGGCCGCTTCCGGTGCACGGGGCCGGAGGTCCTCCACGCGGACCGTGGGGGGAGCCGGAGACGGGACGAACGGGCCCTGCCACGGGTGGTGCCGGGTGCCGGGTGCCGGGTGCCGGGTGCCGGGTGCCGGGTGCCGGGTGCGGGTTCGGGCGCCGCGCCACTGCTGGCCTGCCCGGAGCCCTCGGCACCACCGCTGTCGTCCGCGCCGGCCCCGCTGCCCATGGTTCTGAGGCCGAAGGGCTCAAGGCCTCTGGCCCGCAAGGCCCGTGCCCCGTCTCTCCGGGCAGTCGTAGCTTTTCCGACGCGTCGAAGGCGCCGCCGACCGCACCGGCCACCTCGCCGAGGGATCACCGGCGGCCCCGCCAACCTCGCCCAGAACCGGGCAAGGCCGTTCTCATCCAGGCCCGTCACCCCCTCTAGCTGACGGCTACACCGGCGATGTGCGCTGAAACTTCGAAGAATTCCCCATCGCCCCCGACGGCACCGTCGCCGCACGCTTCGCGCCCCAGGCGGACCCAGAGGCGGATGAGATCATCTCAGCGATCGAAGCCGTTCCTGCCTGACTGAGCACTCACCTCCGCAGACGCCCACCTCGCATGAGGCCCATCGGTGCGGGTGCTGTGCCGGATGGTGCCCTCCCACTCACATAACGAGGTTCGCGGTCACACAGAAGCCTGGTCGAGGTGTCCCAGGCCGAGTTCAACTCCAAGACACAGGCGTCGAGTTCGAGCCGTACACCACCCTCGAATCCGCCGGTGAAACCACTCACTGGCTGCGCCACTGGACCGGAAACCTTGAACTCGAGGGCAGCGCCTACCGAATCTTCGGACAAGACGGTGCGGGCGGTCTCGCCGCCATATGGTGCGCCCGGTCAGGACGCCCGCACACCGAGCAGCCCGTGGTGGTCATGGGTTCGGAAGGCGAATGCGGCGTGGTAGCCCGCAACCTGTCCGACCTCCTATGGGTCCCGGCTGACGGCTTCGGCCCCAGGGAAGCCGCCCTCGACCATGACCAGGGTCGCACGCTGATTGCCCGAGCTCCGCCCCCTGTGGGTGCGGGACCCACCAGCACGGGCCGGTGCCCTCCGGTGGTAGCGAGGTACATGCGCGCGGGTGCGGGCCAACTCCCCACGCCCTCGCTTGGGTTGGCTGGCAGCCGTAGTGGTGCATCGAGTGCGGCTGGTGACAGGATGGACTCCGTGATGACTACCGGAAAGGGTCATGCCGCGTAGGCGTCCAGGTGCGATCCGCGCCGCGCGGGTGCGCCAGCCGCCTCTTTGGGCATGTGAGCTGCCCCCGATAGACCGTCTGTCGCGTGATGCGAGCGCTGCGGTCCACTTGGCGGAGTACGGCAGTTACAGCCATGGGATCCAGCCCGGGCTGACCGCGCAACTCCTCAGCAGTTACCGGAAGTTCTTGCGGCAGCCTGGTTGGAAGCTGAGGCTGACCGCCTCTGAGTGCCCCTCCTGTCCGGGGTGCCGTTACGATGATGCGGCGGTGGTCAGGGACGCGCTGGAGGACATCGTGGGCGTCCTCCCGCTACCGGCACGCACTGAGTTACGACGGCTGCTTGCCGGTCTCGATGCGGAGTTCCGTAGGACCGTTCACAATCCTGATCCAAGCCACTGGACGGACTGGAGCGGAAGTCCGTATCCGTGGTGGCACCGGCGGTTGTATGTGGGCGGGTGAGAGCAAGGCGGGCCACCACCGGGGTTGCCGGTTGCCAGGCCGGTTCCGATCAGCCCGACACCGAGAGTCTGCGTGGCGCATTCCCATAGGTCCACAGCCGGAGAAAACGAACGCTGTCCTGGCCATGGACGCGTCGAAGCACTCGGCTTCCCTGCCGCACACCGCCACGAGCGAGTCCGTGCCGCGCGACCATGCGTCGGCTCGTAGTCGTCCAGCGTCAGCCATCGCCGCATACTAGGCGAGGGCCACGGGCTCGACCCAGCCTTCTACGCTCTGGTGCAGCGGAACCCATCGACCGGCGTGTATGCCGAACTCGCCCTTGGGACCGACCATGAAGCTGTAGAGCACGGCATTGCTTTGAGGACCGGCCTCTAATCACCATCCCTCTGATGCCGAGCCCTCGGGAGTATCGGGCCAGAAAAGCCGGGGGCCTCCGTCGTACTGCGGGGCGGGAGGCAGGGCCAGTCCGCCCCAGCGCTGGCTGAAGGCAGTTGTACGGTTGATCGCGTCCTTGGCGATGCCGAGGGCCAGCCGGGAGGCGGACGTGGAGGTAATCGACCTCGAACCCAGGCCTGTGTGCGCCCCGTTGGCCACAGGCGTACGGAGATTATCCGGTCGATGGTTTACCCTGACGCAGGGGCAAGCTCCCAGCATGGTGGCATGGCGATGAGGCACTTCGCGGTCCACCACGATGGCGTCACGATTCCGGTATCCCGCGGCGGCCGTGGACGACCGCTGGTCCTGTGCCCTGGGCTGAGCTCGACCCAGGCCGATCTACAGGAGTTGGCAGAGCTTCTGCGATGTGACTATGACGTCACGTCCTTCGACCTCAGGGGGCATGGCCTCGCTTCAGCCGCCGACCGGTATTCCTTCGAGGCATTCCTTCGAGGCATTCCTCAGTGATGTCTTCGCTGTAATGGCGGAGTTGAGGCGCCTCGACCTGCCCGAGGCGCCAGTGCTCGTGGGCTACTCGCTGGGCGCGGACCTGGCCGTGCACTACGCCTCCGAACGTCCTGACGCCGTAGCCGAGCTTGTTCTCATCGACGGTGCTAACCCGGTTGCCGAACCGTTCATCACCGAAGCTGATTTGCCGGGGTTCCGGGCCATGTGGGAGGAGCAAGTGGCGCGGCAGGAAGCCGAGCGGGCCAAGGGCAGCGCGCGTCAGGTACTGCTCACCGCACAGGACATCCTCGACCTGAACCTCGAACTCGATGTGCCTCGGCCCGCAATCCTCGACCAGTACCGGAAGATCGACTGCCCGATCAGCATGATCGTGTCGACCGCGATCGCCGGCGACAGCACCGAGGGACGCGCACCGCGGTACAACCAGCTTTGGCGTGACGTCACAGGCTCGTCTTCACCCACGCACCGGACATCGCCCAGATCATTCGGAAGCGCACGCCCCTCCGGCAAGCCGACTTCTTAACAGTTTTGGGGAAGACCCTGGGGGACTGGCCCGGTGCTGACCATCGGCGCTCTGCTTTCCGGCTGTGCTGCCCAACTCCATCCTGCGCCAGGGACTTTTGCAGCGGTCGGACGCGTCTGCGCCACCACGTTCAAGCTGCCGGTATAGCACCGTGAGGACGATGCCGTCCTCGCCGACGCCACACCGCAGCCATCGCGAAGTAGCCCGGCGGTACAAGGACTTGCTGTGATCGCCACTACCGCTACAGCCGAGCTCTTGGACGGCCTGGCCGGCGCCCGGAGCGTGACCGCATCGAGAAGACCTCTGTCGGCGCCGTCCGGAACAAACTTGGGGAAGCTTGCCCCCCCCCACTCAGGACGGGTTCTGCCAGGGTCTTGAAATGCCAGGTGATGGGTGGAGGTTGGCCGGTGGGGCCTGTCCCGGTGGTCAACGGCGCCCGTCCGGGGGCGGCCCGGAGTACAACCAAGTTCTCCTCGGCGGCGGCTACGGCACAATCACAGAATGATCGGCGAACGGATCACCTATCGCACCGCGGACGGCGTCCGCATACCCGGAACCTGGCGGCATGCCTTCATCCGCAACGGCGACTGCTACTTTCTCACCGACCTCTTCATCTATGCCGACGGGCTCATCAACTGCTGGGACCTGGTCACCCTCGAGGAGTTCCAGGAGAAGCTCCGCAGTGGCTGGGTGGCCACCAGCCTCCCGGACGGCGCGGAGGCATCCGCGCACGATCTGGCAGGCTGGAAGTTCAGTGAGCCACGCACCTGGCTCACCCCTGACCTGCTGGTCGCCGAAATACGGGACACCATCGACCAGTTGAACGGACGGCCTGACTCGACGGGCCGCTGCCTGGCCGCCGTGGACACCTTCCTCGCCGACCGGACAGAGGAGAACCGGGCGGCAGCCCGCGCCGCGTTCCTGGCCATCCCGGTGTCGCTGCGCCGTTACGCGCTGGGCGACATGGATCAGAAGGACTGGCCACTGCGGGTGCTGGTGGCAGGGCCCGGCGGCCGGACCTATATGCCGCACGACCAACGGATCACGCAAGAGTCCTACGACAACGCAGTCGCATACTTCGAGGACCGGGCCCGGTGGATCGCCAAGCGGTCCATGCGTGTCCCGGCAGACGGGCCGGTGACACCGCATGCTCCGGCGGTCCAGCTCTATCAGTCCTGTACGGACAAGCCGGAGGCCGCCCCCGGCAAGCGCGGTCTGCGCAACGACTACCCTGCCCCGATCGTCATAGGGGAGGTCAGCTATCCCTCGGTCGCTCATGCCTACTGGGCCCTGTCGGTCACTCAGCCCGAGGTCCGCGCCGCTATCGTGACGGCGGAAACCGCTTATTCAGCACGCAAACTCGCGGCCGGGGCACCGCGCCGCGCGGGCTGGGAGCATGCTCGCACCGCCGTTATGACGAGCCTGCTACGCGCCAAGTTCGATCAGCACCCGGAGCTGGCTGAGATCCTGTTGGCGACAGACGACGCCACGTTGATCTACGACGACATGGACTCGGGCTTCTGGGGTGACAACGCCGGCCGAGGCCGCAACTGGACGGGCCGTCTCCTCGAACTCGTCCGCTCCGAACTGCATGCGCGGCGAGCCGGGCTCTCGGGGCTGTGACCAGACCGGGTGCGTGACGATGGAGATCACTACACCATCAGGCGCCAGGGCTCTGAGGGCGTGGTCGGAACGCATGTGCTGACCAGCGTCCACCCACCGGATGCGACGTGGGTGAAACCGTCAAACGCCCCAAGAGCGTCGATGAGCGAAACCCACCGGGTGGTCGCGAGAGGCTATGACGAGCTGACCGAACTGCTCTGGAACCATTCGCGGCCCTGCTGCCCAAGCGGCCGGTGTACCACCCGGACCATCCGCTCGGTTGCCATGCCCGCGCATCAGCGACCGGATCATCTTCGACAAGCTCCTGCAACTCCTGAACAGAAATCTCTCGCCGGCTGCAAGACAGCTCACTCAACGGAGTCCAATGCCGGGGCAATGGTGGCGAAGGCCCGGTCGGTCAGTTCGGCAGGGTCCTCGGCACCGTCGCTACCGCTCCACCGTTGCAGCACGGCGTCGAAGGCGGTGAGCGCCATCCCGGCGGCTAGCTGCGGGTACAGATCGGTGTCGGGGTCGAGCCCCAGGCGCTGCGCCAACTCTGCTGCCAGGTCGTCGCGCCACTGGTCCTGGCGTTCCAGGAAGCGTGCGCGCAGGGCGGGGGTGCGCAGAATCAGCTGAACCACGCGCAGTGCCCTGTCGGAATGGTCGGCGCAGGCGGCCATGGAGACCCAGACGGTGTGCTGCAGGGACGCGGAGGGCTGCTCCTCGATGGGGCGAGACGCCAGCACTGCGCGCATGCCGGTGCCCATGTCGGCCAGAAACTGGACGACCACGTCCTCCTTGGAGGCGAAGTACCGGAAGAAGGTTCGCTTGGACACGCCGGCGGTGGCCGCGATCTCGTCGATGGTGACCGTATCGAACCCCTTGAGCGCCAGTAGCTGCAGCGCCGCTTCGCTCAGCTCGTTGGCGACGAGTTGGCGTTTGCGCTGGGCCATGGTGACTTCAGGCTGGGGGCTCACCAGGCAATCCTACCGCTATGCCATCCATGGCACTCGGTAACTGCTTGACACCGAGTGCCATTGAAGGCAGCGTGTGTCGCATGACGAAGAATCAGCGCTGGACCGCCGATCAGATCCCGGACCAGGCCAAGCGGGTGTTTGTCGTCACCGGAGCCAACAGCGGCCTCGGCCTGGCGACCACCCGGGCACTCGCCCGCAAGGGCGGTCACGTGATCCTCGCGGTACGTGACGAGGCAAAGGGCCACCGGGCCGCCGCAGAGATCACCGCTGAGCAGCCCGGCGCCGACCTTGAGGTGCGCCGCCTCGACCTGGCCGATCTCGATTCGGTCCGAGCGTTCGCCGATCAGTTGCGCGCCGATCATCCGCGGCTGGACGTGCTCGTCAACAACGCCGGCGTGATGGCGCCGCCCCGCTCACTGAGCGCCCAGGGCCACGAGTTGCAGTTCGCCTGCAACCATCTCGGCCACTTCGCGCTCACTGGTCTACTGCTCGACCTGCTGACCGACGGCAACGACCCTCGCGTGGTCACGGTAAGTTCGACCAACCATCGGCAGGGGCGCCTCTACCTCGACGACCTTTCCGGCGAGCGCAGGTACTCGCCCATGGGGTTTTACAACCAGTCGAAGTTCGCCAACGCTGTCTTCGGATGGGAACTCCACCGGAGGCTGACCGCGGCCGGCAGCTCGGTGCGCAGCCTGCTCGCCCACCCCGGCTACACCTCCACCAACCTCCAAACAAGCGCGCCGGCCGGCATGGTGAAGGTGTTGTTCGGCCGCATCCTCGCCCCGCTTGCCCAGCCCCCGGAGCAGGGTGCACTGCCCCCGTTGTACGCGGCCACTGCCCCGGACGTGAAGGGCGGTGAGTTCATCGGGCCGGACGGCTTCGCCGAGCTGCGAGGTGGTCCGACGCAAGTGCAGTTGTCCACCGCGGCAGCCGATCCCCGGACCGGCCGCCGTCTGTGGGAACTGTCGGAACAACTCACCGACGTGCGGTTCCTGTCTCCGGCAACTTTCTAGCGAAGAGGTCGCGCGGATGGGCGTGAGGTCATGGCCGGCGGTTCGGGCGTTCGGCCCAGCGGTGGGTTGTCCACGCCTGTCGGATCAGGCCCCGCACGGTGATGATCGTGTCGCCGAGATCGAAGAAGGCGTCGATGACGATGACCCGGTGCTCGTAGCAGCGGGCGAGGCGGAGGAAGGCGTTCTGCCAGGCGTGGGTGCGCTCCCCGTGCCACCCCTGGCTTGCCTGGATGGGCGCCTTCTCGCCCTTGTGCGCGATCCGGCCCTGCAGGCCACGCTCGTCGAGCAGGGCGCGAGTCTTGTCGGAGTCGTAGCCGGCGTCCAGGTGGACGGTGATGTCGTCGGGCAGCGGTCCGAGGTCGGCCAGGCGGTCCAGGGCCGGCGCGAGCAAGGGGGAGTCGTGCCGGTTGGCCCCGGCCAGGACGCGGCCCAGTGGAATGCCATAACCGTCCGTCATGCCCGAGCGTTTCAGACCCTGCTTGCCACGGGCGACCGGGGAGCGCCCGGCCACCTCGCCGCCTCCGGGGGCCTTGGTGATCGAGCCGTCAACGGCGATCTGGTCAAGGACCAGGCCCACGATCCGGTCGTAGGACTCCAGCGCGCATCTGCTTGAGCCGTGCGAAGACGCCGTGGGCAATCCACTCGTCGCGGCGGTTGCGGATCGTGGTGGCCGAGCAGGCCGTGTCGGCGATCGCCTGGTAGGAGCAGCCGAAAAGCAGGAGCTGCAGCATCTGTCGAAGACGATTCGGTCGCTGATGCGTCGGCGGTGGCAGCCAAGTGGATGGTCCGGGTGGTACTCCGGCCGCTCGGGCAGCAGGGCCGTGAATTGGCCCCAGAGAGGTTCGGTCAGCCATGATGGCAGCGCAGGCACAGGTGCACGCTTACCTGCGGTGGCGCAACGCCAACGCCCGCCACCCCGATGTCCTCGCGGCCCAGCGCAAGGAGCGGGTCCGCATCCGCAGCGAGAAGGGCATCCGATGGAGCGGACGCCCTCTCGCAGTCGCAGCCTGAACTCCAGTGGGCCCTCGCGTCAACGTCGCCAGAACAGGTGGTGCGTCACGCCACTCGGGCTGGGCACGACCTCCAGGTGGAACCGGTCGAGCAGCTCATCGGGGGACTCCCAGAGCCGTATTCCGGACCCGAGCTTTACCGGCGAGACCGCCACATGCATGGTGTCGACCAGGTCAGCATCAAGGAACTGCCGGATGGTGGTGACCCCACCGCCGAGTCGAACGTCCTTGCCCTGCGCGGCTTCCCGCGCCCGTTCGAGGACGGTGGCCGGGTCGCCGCCGACGAAGTGGAAGGTGGTGTCGGAGAGCGTGAACGACGGACGCTCGTGATGGGTCATGACGAACACCGGAGTGCGAAATGGTGGCTCGTCACCCCACCAGCCGCGCCACTCATGGCCCTGCCAGGGCCCTCGCTGGGGCCCGAACTTGTTGCGGCCCATGATCTCGGCACCGATGTTGCGCGCGAAGTCCCGCGTGAAGTAGTCGTCGAGGCCCCGGCTTCCCCCGGGATCCGTGCGCATGGGCCAGCTCGCCGTGGCTCCGGCCCAGGCGAACAGCCTCTCGGGATGGTCAAGGCCGAACGGCCGCTCGAGACTCTGGTGCTCACCGGCACCGATTCCGTCACTCGCGAGGTTGAAGTTCATGACTCTCAGCAGTTGATCCATGTGTTTCCTCGTCAGGTCCTGTCGGTCATCGTGTGGCGAGGCGCCGCACATCATGACGTCGAACCCGGCATCGCCGGATCGACATCGGCCCGCGACTTATTTGCATGGCGCGTCAGGAAACGGCCCGCTGGCGGTGTGGCCATAGCGGACGCGGACAGCATCGAGGTGGCCGCGGGGGCCGCCGCGACCACTCATATGCGTCGCAACGGACGTCACCGCCCAACCAACTGTCACCATCGCCGCTATGGGCGTTGGTGGTTGCCACAGTCGGTCACACCACCGCGGCCGACCAGGGGCACCCGGCCGGCCGTGAGTGCTACTCAGCGGAGGGGACAAGGCTCCACTCGACTTCACCGAGGGGCTTGTGGGGGAGATCATTGCCCCAGAGATCGCTCCCAGTCATCCGCCCACCGGTCCACACGCGCTGTCCGGGAGGCGGGTTACCGAGTTGCTGCTGGCACACTGTGCGATCCGGCACCGGAACCTGGGCTTCACTGTGCAAGGAAGGACTTGGCGCGGGGGTTCTTGACCAGTGATTACGCCGGAGTATGGCACATGAGAGCCGGGCCCTTGGTCGCTCGGAATGCGAACGTGGTCATGGGGGTTGGCGCTGGTGCTCTGCTGCCGGGCCTGACGTTCTGGGGTCGGGGAGTGGGCCGCGCTCGTCTTGGCAAAGAGGGAGACCTTGCTGAGTAAACAGCAGAATACTTGGGTTCCTGGGCGGCGATGCTGCTTCGGTTCTTACAGTGACGCCGACTGATTCTGCGCCCCGGAGACCATTGGGCAATCGCGCAGACCCAGGCCGTGCGGCACGGGACGTATGCGCGGGGGCCTTTGGGATGGCCGGAGGCCACGTCCGAGTGGCCTCGTTCTCCTGAAGCGGCCTCGAAGTGACAAGTAGCTCTGTAATCAGAGTGACGCCTCTGTAAGGGCGAGCGAGGCGGAGCCCGGGGAACTCGCCGACCGCCTGGAGGGCGGCGAAGTCGGCGTGCGTGACCTCTTCGCCGTTCGCGCGGCGATGGGGTCGCCGGTGCTACGCCGAGCCGTAGTCACTGAGCCCGTAACGGCCGGGTCTGCGGGCGGTAAGCCGCAGTCAATCGCCCAGCCTGGGGCAGCAGTTGAGACAGGCGCTTTCGGGCGTAGTCGACGAAGTCAACAGCGGGCACCAATTGGCAGAGAGCCGAGCCAATCATGCGGCTGCAGGATAGCCCCAGGGCGGCGAACTCCGCGCCGATGAGCGGGAAGTAGGTGTCGTTGTCGTTGCCGACATCCAGTGCCTCAAGCCACACCCGTTCACCGTCAACCAAGTACGGGAAGCGGCGCAACTTCTTCCGGTGGGTGGGGACCAGGGATTCCGCATGGTGCAGGAACGAGTTGCGGTTGTGTCCGACTCCGAGCAGCAGTATGGACCCACCCAGCTGATAGATCTTCGCGAAGGGCGAACCACTCCCGAGGGCGTAGCCGAGTGGCTGCCCGGCGCAGATCGTGCGTGCGTCCGCGCCAAGGGCCGCAAGGGATGCCTGCGCCGCACAACAGACGTGCCCTTCCGGCCCACTGCCGCGCACAGGGCCTGCACCACCGCGTCGGCCCCTCCGTCCACCCGCCCAAAGGCAGACAACGAAGAATGGACCATCAGCACTGACCCGGGCCGCACGCCCAGTGATTCGAACTCACCCTGCAAATCCGCTGAGTTCAGTGGCTTGATGGGTGGAGCGGTGTTCATTTTGTTGCCCCCGTCTTGTCTCGTCGCCGTTCAGTACTGGGTGAAATGCCGTAGTCAGGAAGGCTGTTCCAACATGGCGACGCCTCAAAACGAGGGCTTCCAGCGCAATGGCCCGGCCTCGTATGGGTCAGTGGGGCCGTAGGCGCCGGCCATGCTTATGCAACCGAGGCCGAGTCGGGAGACCGCTGGTTGCCGTCAGGCCCATGGATGGAGAACCTCGCTCCTCCGTCACTTTTCCAGGGTTGCGCGGAGGAATGCGAGGATCTCCGCCTGGGCGGTATCGGCCTGTGGTTCCACGCCGGGCAAGGTGAGGAACGCATGCCTTGCTCCCGGGTATTCGGAAAGCCGCACGGGGGTCCCTGCCTTGCGCAACTGCTCGGCGTAGCGGCGGCCGTGGTCGGCGACCGCATCCCGGGTGGGTACCACCACGAGCGCCGGGGCGAGCCCGCTCAGGTCGTCTGCGTACAGCGGTGAGACCGCGCGGGCGTCGGCTCCCGGCGGAACGGCGAGCCGCCGTATGAGCTGCAGTTGCGGCAGGGCCCGGGTCGGGCTGTATGCGTACTCGACGATCGAGGGATGGTCGAACATCGTTTTGGTCACATCGACCACGGGGTTGACCAGCACCTGCGCCTTGAGCTCCAAGCCGGCCTTCCTGGCTCGGATGGCCGTCAGCGCACTGATGAGCGCGCCGCAGCTCTCACCGAAGACGGCCACGCGCGCCGGGTCGGCGCCCCACCGCGCGGCGTGCCGCACCACGTGCTGGAGCACATCCCAGCCGTCGTCCGCAGCGTTGGCGAGCGGGCTGCCGGGGGCGAGGAGGCGGTGCTCAACCGAGACGACGAGGGCGGGCAGCCCCGCTGCGAGGTGGCTGTTGGTCCAGTCGCACTGCGCCGCCGTGCCTACGAAGCCGCCTCCATGGACATGGACCACAAGCGGCAGATCGGTCTGGGTACCGGCTTCGCTGCCTCCCGTTGGGGCCGGCCTGTAGACCCGGACCGGGAGGTCGCGGCCGGGCAGCGGCACCTGCTGCCAGACGATCGCGGCGCCGGGATCCGGTTCCCCGAGCATTGCCCGAGCCGTGCCAGAGGCCCGCCAGCGGTTCTCCGCGTCGCTGTAGGCGCGCAGTTCCTCGGCCGTGATCGCCGAGAAGTCCGGCTCCTCGGGCCGTGCCGCGGTAGTGGTCTCACTCATATGTCCTTCTCCCCGCCCAGCCGGATGCCGGGTGTGTCGTTGTGAACGGACAGTGCGTTGCCTCCATTAATGCACGCGGTGCGTGCATCAGCAAGTGCATAGGTGAGTGCATAGGTTAGGCTGAGTCCGGACGAGGGGAGCGAGATGACTGGCCGCAGGCGGTGGTCGACCGAGGAGATCCTGGATACGGCGGCGGAGCTGCTGCGTACGAGCGACGCCGAGTCATTCAGCGTGCGCAAACTCGCCGCAGCGCTAGGGACCGACTCCTCCAGCCTCTACCGGCACTTCCGCAACAAGACCGAGCTGTTGCGCGCGGTTGCCGACCGGGTCCTGCTGGCCGCCATGGACGGCTACCGTCCCGAGGGCGACTGGAAGCAGCGCATCACCGCCCTGGCCGTGCGCTTGCGCGTGGCCTTCGGTGAGCAGCCTCAACTCGCCGTGGTCTGGGGACGTTATGCGTCCGGCGGCACCGGGTCCCGATTGGTCATGGAGGAGCTGCTGCAGGCCCTGCGCGTGTCCGGCCTGCCCGATGAGGAAGTCCCGGTGCGATACCACCGCCTCGTGATTCTCCTGGCCGCGCTGATCGCCTCCGAGGCCGGTATCAGCACCATTGCTCCCAAGGAGTACGAACAGGGCATTGAACAGTTCCGCGTCGCGGTGTTCGGCGCCGATCCCGAACGCTTCCCCGCCCTGGCCCACTTTGCCCGCGATGTCCGCCCCCTAGGAGCGGACCGCCATGTCGCATTCGAGGAAATTCTCGCCGCCCAACTCGCCCACATCGAGGCCCAGATCCCCTGACGTGCCAGAAATGCGTACGGCTCTTTGCGTTCCCGTGCCATGCGGTCGGGTCGCGCCACTGTCGCAGGCGTGGTGCCGGAGGCCGGGTGCAGGACCAGCGACCGAGGAAGTTGCTGTGGTCGCACCGGAGCGGTAAGAGCCGGCGGTCGTTCAGACCGGGCCTGCCCGGGAGCCTGCCGACTGGGCAGTGCACTCTGACCGCCGCCGGAGCCGGTCGGGTCGCCGTTCTTGCCGTAGAACAGGTCGTGGTTGGCGGAGTTCCAGTTCTCGACGACCTGGAGCCCGTCGTTGACGCCCTTCCGGCGGCACTGGTGGAGGTGTTCATCGATGAACATGTGGCTCCAAGTCGCCGGATTGGGCGACCCCTGAAACTGACGGACGCGGAGCTACTGTGCCGGGCCGTCGCCCAGGTCCTGCTCGGCTTCCCGTCCACCCGGCACTGGATCCGTTTCGCCCATGCCCGGCACGGCATCTATTCCGTTACCTGCCGCAGCACTCGGGCCTACGCCAACCGCCTTGGCGCGGCCAGGCCGCTGATCTCCTGGATCATCGAAGCTCTGGCGGGGCAGATACCCACCTGGCACGACAACCTGCGGCTGATCGGCTCCACCTCACTGCCCTGCGCAGCCTCCCGGGAGACAGCCAAACGCTCCGCACTGGCCGCGCACGCCGGGTACGGCTACTGCCGCAGCCACTCCCGCTTCTTCTGGGGCCTGCGCCCGTATCCGGTGACCACGGCCTAACTGATCGTTTCAGAATGACCTGCTACGGCGGTCGTCCTCACAGGTGTCCGCCGCGGCCATCGTGGGGACGGGCCCGGTCCTTGCATCTCAGCGGCCCTGGCTGTCGTCGATGTCGGTGGGGCCGTGCCTCGCCCGGAAACTCCCCGAGGACGACGCCGACCGGTCAGCCCAGCCGGTCGGCGAGGGCGACCAGGGCCGCGCGGCGGGCGGCCGGGCTGTCCTCGGGCAGGTCGGCCATCAGCATCGCGACTACCTTCGGCGCGGTGAACCACCAGGCGGAGAGTGCGAACACGGCGAACAGCAGGTGGGCGGCCGGGAGTTCGGCGTCGATCCGGCCGACCCGTTGGGCCTGGGCGATCGCGGCGACGCGCCCGGCATAGTAGGCGGCTCGCTCGCAGTCCCGTGCGGTCGGAGTGGGCTCTACCAGGAGGCCCTCCCAGTGCAGCAGGCGGAGGAAGTTGGGGTTGGCCGAGTGCCAGTCGAAGAGCTGTCCGGCGAAGTCGCCCAGCCCGCTGCAGTCCGTCGGCGATGGCGACGCCTCGGCCATCACCAGGGCGAGTTCGTGGTCGATGACCGCGGCTAAGAGCTGCTTCTTGTTGCCGAAGTACTGGTAGATCCGCTCCTTGTTGACGCCCGCCGACTTGGCGATCCGATCCACCCGGGCACCCTCGGGGCCGCGCGCGGCGAACTCCTCCATCGCGGCTTCGAGCAGCAGGCGCTTGGTCTTCTCCGTGTCCCAGGCCATATAGGCAGTCTAACGGCGAAACCTGACTAACTATTTGGACGTGCAGAGGCCGTCGTGCCAAACTCCAACCATTCAGTTGGAGGCGAGTTCCGGCCGGTCACCGCAGGGTGTTTCTCGCCGCTCCCGCTCGCGTCATGCCCGCGGCCAGTGTCCATGGGCCAAGAGCCCCGAACAGGGCTCCCGCCGCAGCAGACGAGTCGTCATAACCCTTTCTCCAAAGCATCATCCTCAACGACAGTTCAGAAAGGCAGCGCCATGTCCGCTCTGCGCAGCAAGATCGCGCTCTTCGCCGCCACGGCCGGCCTCGCCGCCGGCACCGTGGCCCTCGCCACCCCGGCCAGTGCCGACGTCATCTCGGGTGGATCAGACCGGGGCCTTTGCACCTACCGAGTCTGTATGTCGTACAACGCCGGCGGCGAGGGCGCCTGGTTCAGGTCGAACGCCTCCGAGCAGACCGACCTGGCCGGCGCGGTCTTCGGCCTCGGCGCGTTCAATAACTCCTACCAGTGGAACGGTGACGGCCTGCCCGTCAAGAATGCCGCGGCCTGGATTACGAACACCGGCTCCCAGGACATCTATGTGTATGTCAACAGCAAGGCCTACGGATGGGGCGCCTACGACGTGGTCTACCCGCTCAATGCCGGCGACCTGCAGGTCACCCGCAACAACGAGGCCTCGTACTCGACCACCCCCTACTCGTGATCGTCGCCGGCTGACGGCTGGTGGCCGTCGGTCATGCACCGATCTCGCCGGGCCGGCCGCTCGCGCAACCGCGGCCGGCCCGGCAGCCACGCCCCCTGCCCCAGGAAGGACCCCAACTGCCGTGCCGCGCTCCCCTCACCGCGTGTCCGCCGGATACGCCGTGCTCGTCGTCACGGCGCTCGGCGCCCTGCTGGCCGGCTGCGCGGGCCCCAGCCACCCGGCGGCCTCTCCGTACCCCGCGGCCGCCGCACCGACCCTGGCGGACATCTCGGCCATACCCAGCGCGGCCGTCCCGTCCGCCGCCCCGACCGACCTGAGCACCCTGCGCCTGCCGATCGAGAAGTACGTGCTCACCCCGGCGGAGAACGCCCAGCTGAACCACGCCACTTGGGTGCTGGCCGCCGATTGCATCCAGCACCACGGCATCACGTTCCCGACGCCGGCCGCCCTCACCAACCTGCGCAGCGGCAGTGAAGTGCCGCGCCGCTACGGACCGGCAGACCCGGCCGCCGCCGCCAAGGACGGCTACCACAACCCGGCCGCGCCGGACGGGGGCAAGGTGCCGACCGACAACCTGCCCTCCCTGCCGGTCGACCAACGCACCACGGTGTTCAACTGCCGCCGGGCCGCCCAGACTCAACTCACCGGCGGCGCGCCCTTTGGCTCCTCGCCGATCGGCGAGCAGATCAATTCCCGCAGCTACATCAAGTCCGCCGACGACAACCGGGTCAAGGCCGCCTTCACCGCCTGGTCCGCCTGCATGAAGACCGCCGGCTACAGCTACGCCTCGCCGATGGACGCCTACAACGACCCGCGCTGGCGAGGCTCGCCCACCGCCGGGCCGCAGGAGATCGCCACCGCCCAGGCCGACATCGCCTGCAAGCGGCAGACCAACCTGATCGGCACCTGGTACGCGGTGGACGCCGCCTACCAGCAGCAGCAGATCCAGGCACACCAGGCGGAACTCGACCGCGACCGCACCGCCGAGCGGCAGCAACTGGCCGCTGCCCGCAAGGCATTGGGACAGAGCAGCTGAGAACCGCGCGGGCTCGCCCCGGCGGCGAGGGTACGGCAGGGCATAGCGCCCGCGTGGTGCCGTGCGGGCGAGGCTGAGTTGGTCAACTGCCGCTCAGGCAGGCTTACTAAGCGTTTCAGAATGACTTTCGAAGGCACCGGAGGCAGATGATGCTGCAGGCGAGGTCGAGTAGCCCCTGGTGGAGATCGGCGCGTCGCTCGTAGCGGGTGCGGAGGCGCTTGAACTGGTGGAGCCAGGCGAAGGCGCGCTCTACGACCCAGCGCACCTTGCCGAGTCCGGAACCGTGGGCGACGCCGCGTCGGGCGATCATCGGCTTGATGCCGCGCTTCCATAGCAGGCAGCGGTACTTGTCGAAGTCCTAGCCTCGGCCGGCGAACAGCCGCCGGGGCCTGCACCGCGGGCGACCTCGTAGTCCTCGAACCGGCGGTATCGCGTCCAGCAGGGCAGCAGCTGGGTGACGTCGTGGCGATTGCCCCCGGTGAGCGTCACGGCGAGCGGGGTGCCGCAACGGTCTACGGTCACACGACCGCAAGGACGACCCCCTGGCATGGCAGGCCGGCCCGCGTGCGCCAGCGGATCGAAGCGGTCATCGACACCCTCAAGGGCCAGCTCAGCCTGGGAGAGCACGGCGGCCGCACGTCGGCCGGAGTTTTCGCCCACACCGGCCAACGTCTTCTCGCCCTGGCCGCGGCCATCCGGCACAACTGGGCCACCGGAGCAAAGACCAAACGCAATGTCTTGCTGCGCGGCGACGACGGCCAGGCCATCCTCGCCCGTGGGCCGGACGACGGCAGACCTCGAGCGTGTTCGTGCTCTGGTCCTGCGCGACTGGCTCAAGGGATATCGCTGAGTACGGTCTTGAGCGCTCCTGTATGCCAGCTTGCCAATACCGGTATATCCAAAGGAAGTTCGTGGGGTGGGTTCAGAGGCGAAGGCCGGTTGGCAGCCCGGTCCGTCGGAGTTTGTCGGGGAGGTGCCTGGTGCCGTTGTAGAAAAGCACGGAGGAGGGGCGGTTTGGTGTGTATCGGATGACGGTGAGTGCTGCGTTGGCGTGGTTGAGGCCCGGCCAGCGCCACTTGGGAGCGTCCAGGGCGGCCCGGACGAGCCATCCGATGAGGAAGTTGTGGGTGACGAGCAGCTCATGGCGGGGATTGTCGCCGTCTGCGGGGCCGGTGGATCGCGCCAGTGTTTTCCGGGCCAACTGCCGGCCTTCTTCGCCTTCCTCGGCGGGTATTTGGGCCAGATGGTTCAGCACGGCGCCGGCCGTGTTCGCAGGCAGCTCTTGTCGTGTGGGGAGGCAGGGGATGTAGTCCCCGGCTAGTTCCGAGGGGAGAGGGGAACGCCGGCAAGCTGGTCGCCGATCAGTCGGGCGGTCTGCTCGGTGCGGGGGAGCGGGCTGTGATGGATCACCGAGAGTGGGCTGTGGCGGAGCCGTTTGCCGAGCAGTGTTGCTTATTGGCGGCCGTTGTCGGTCAAGGCGCTTTCGTCCTCGGTGGCTTCACCGTGGCGGGTGATGTAGAGGTACGGGTGGTTTTGTCGGCCATGGTTGCGTCCTCCGTCGATTTTTTTGATCACGGGGAGTGTCCGGAGAGACGATGATGCGCTTCGGCCGGTTCCGCCGACGGTGCCGGTGGCCGACGGTCGTGTGGTCGGACTTGGGACCCGACCACGTTTCGGCGGCGATACAGGTCTGTCTGCACCTGCGTCGAAGAGGGCAAGTACGTCCTATTCATCCAGCGTTCAGTGACTGGCCGTTATCCTTCGGGGATGCCCCTGCGTCAATACGCATACTTCGCTCTATTTAGTCAGCACACTTCTGCGGATGAGATGACGTCGCAGCTGAAGATCACTCCTGACAAGGTGATCGTGCGGGGCAGCCGTTTCATGGAGCCGGTAGTGGTGCCGGTCGCCCACCGTTGGGAGATCGTCTGCCGGGAACCAGGCTTGCGGGTCGATGAGCAGATCACCTGCCTCCTCGACAGGCTACGACCGCATACGGAGCCCATCGCCGAACTCGTCAGTCGTCTGGCCATTGACGGCGGCGGAGCGGTCCTGCAGGTCGTGCGCTACTTCAACGACACCGAACAGGGCCGGTCACGTAACCGGCCGGGCGATTCAGACTCTCCCAATCTCTTCGGCTGGCATCTGGACCGCCATGTCCTGGACTTCATCAACGCGGTCGGAGCCGAAATCGACGTCGATGAGTACGACTTGAGCCCTGACGAGGACGCTGCCTCGGGCAGGTAACTCCGTAGGCTCCGTACTCTGGCCGGCACTCGGCCAAGTGCAGAAAATGGGCCCGCGGCAGGCCGGACGGCACCGGTTCTCGTCACGTTGGTGTGATGCTCCGCAGTCAGCCCTTGGAAAGGGGGCCGAAATCCTCTTCCTGGGGGCCTTGTACCGCCACATTCCGGAGCTCGGTGAGGAGTTCGGTGTAGTGCCGGCGGCGTTCGGCAATGAGCGCGGTGACGTCGTCGTCGGTTGTCTCGGGGATCTCGCGCAGGTGCTCCAGCAGGTTGTGCCGTTGGCCGTGGCCGGAACCGGCGACGTAGGCGACTGTGCGGGCTGTTCCGCCTCCGGCGAGCAGAAGTCGGTGGGGTAGGCCGCACCAGGTGTCGAAGCTGGTGGTGACCGCTTGCCATAGGTGCCAGATGTCGTTGGGCCGGCGGTGCTCGGCGAGCAGTAGCGCGGCGATCTCGATGCTGTGGCTGAAGCCCCAGCAGTGGCGGTGGAATTGTGTCTCCTGGTCGAGGAGGTAGTGAGCGAAGCCGTGGTCGATTGGTCCTGGGGCGAGGATGAGTGTTTCCAGGACGTCTCTGCGGTCTTTCCACCAACGGTCGGTGGGCAGGCCCTCGTTATGGGCCGGTTCGAACTGCAGGAGGCTCCAGCGCTCCGGGGTTACGGCCCACCAGGCGTGGCCGAGTATGTCGTTATCGGCCTCGTGCGGCCGGTCGGCGGGCATATGCGGACTCCGGAGCGTTGGTCGTGGCGGCTTCTCGCGTGGGTTGAGGCGGGCGGTAGTTGGGTGGGGTGCCGAGAACGTGGTGAGCGGTCGCCAGAGTCGCCAGCTGCCAGGGAAAGGAGGCCACTTGCCCGGTCACCGAAATCGGCGGAGCCTCTGGGTCCCGTACGTCTCCGGTGGCCATATGCGATGAATCGTCGCCGAGATGTTCTCGTTGGTCACGCTCGTCCTCAGTCGGGTACCGATAGGCCCATTTCGCGCAGGCGGGGTAGGCAGGCCTTTAGGCACTGCTCCACCGAAGCGGCATCGGTCCGCACGAGGATATCGTCACGCAACGGGGCGCCAGTGACCACAAGTGTCCAGGGTTTGCGCCGCTCTGCCATTCGCTCGGCGTCAGCCTTGAAGAGCACGGTCACGCCTTGTTCAGCCAACGCTTCCATGATTGCCACAACGTCCACTGATGCTCTCCCTCTGCAGAAGTGCTTCCAAAGCACCGCTCCTGAACCTACCTGTTCGGGGTTTGGCCAGGAATGCAGACCTCACTGCTCAGAGCGGCCAGCCAAGGTCCTGTCCGATCTGCGCCGGCTTCCCGCCCGAGGCCTCGCCGTCAGCGGCGTTGCATCGCTGTGCAAAACTCACGACGCGATCGACCTGGTCCTTGCTGCGGGCCGCCGCGGGCGGGCCGTCCGGCTCGGTAGCCGTCAGTTCGGTCAACGCCGCGGCAGATTTGATGACTTGGCAGGCGGTTGCCCGAAACGCGATGTCGCCGCAGCTTGCTGGGCGAACGCATTTGAGGGGCGAGGAGTGGGAGGGCACGCGCTCAGGAGGCCCACGGTAGGCGTACGGCTTCGATCTCCGTATCACCGACCAGGGTGTCGAGCAGCGCTGTGGGCCCGACGACCTTGGTACCCCATAGGTCATAGTCGGTGTAGACGATCCATGAACGGTCCTCCGGCCACAGGTTGGACGGGCTGAAGTCCGGCTCGTCCATGTCATACAGCGCCCGCGCATCCCCCAGTCGCCCCGAGAGGACATGCAGGTTGTCGAAGTCCCCCATCATTAGTGGGTTGTAATAGGCGAGGCAGCGAGTGTCCGGGCCGGCCGGGCTGTACTCCTGAAGGATCTCGATCAGCCGGTTCCAGGTCTCCCGGTCCAGGCTTCCTTCCGTCGGCGGCACGATACTCACCGGCCAACTCCGGTCCTCCATACGGCCGTCGGGAACGCTGCGGCGCGAAGGCCAGTACCCCTCCTTGACGACCGGGTCGCCGGTTCGGCGCGCAAGTTCCGCCCAGCGCAGCCGCCGCCAGCCCGGACCCGGATGCTCCGCACGCCCCAGGCGCCCGCCTGTGACCGTCCCCACCTCTAGGTCGATGCCATGGAAGGAGTCGGGCTCGATGCTGCCGTCCGCCAGCCCTGCCTGGCGCACTTCATGGTGCGAGACCAAGCCCGGCCCCTGCTGGTGCTCGTACATCGCGTTCAGCACCCAGGCCGCGTCCGGCATGCCCGGCGGAGGAAACCCGGTAGTGCCCTCGTCTTTGCACAACTCGACGAGCCATTCGGTCTCGGTGGAGGAAGCGATCTGCCACAAGGCGGATATCCGGGTCATGAGCCGCATTATTTCATCCGCTGTCTTCCGCTATTCCTCAATCCTGCCGCCATGCTGCGACCGGCAGACCGGGAAGTGATCGCTGCGGGCCACCGTGGCAGGGTGCTTCTGCTCGTGAGCACCCCAAGGCAGGGCGTCCGGCAAGCTGAGGCCATGGCTCTCTCCAACCACCCACAGCTCAGCACGCTGATTGAGCAGGCGAGCGATTCTGCCTGGGCGGTCCGTGCTGCGGCGGGTCGGTAGCTGGCGATATCGGCGCAGAACGACCGAGCAGCGGAAGCCCTGATACGCCTTCTTCTGGACCCTGACGACACAGCCGTCACTCAGGCGACAGCGGAAGCATTGCTCGAGCGGGGTGACACGCTCGGTCTTCGTTACGTGCTTCTAGCCATGGCCCTGGCTACGGCGGATTGCACCATGGATGAGCTCAGTGTCGCGCTGGACAACCACTCTGCGTGGTGCGACAGCGAAGGGACCGATCGGCTGATTGGACAGCTACAGGAGCTTGCAACGGATGACAACGCCGCCCTCCGCCAGGAGGCCCTGAGCGAACTTGCCCGCGTGGCACCGGAACTGAGTACCCCGGACTCGTCGTGACAGGTCGTTCGGCATTATTGATCCGATTGCCGTCTGCGTGCGTGGGGCCGGCTCGGTCGTGCAGGTCCAGGAAGGAGGTTTTCCGATGTCGGTGCATGCCGGATTGCTGATGTGCTGACACCTGTAGGGGATGGAAGGCGCGGACCCGGCGATGCGGAAGCCATCGCCGAGCAGCAGGAACGCGCCGATTTCCGCACCGGTTTGGCAGCCGGGGCGCAGCGTCTGACGGGTTGAGCCGTCTGGCGAACGGGTTTGGCTCGGACGACCGGTTCCTGTGCGCGCGGGCCCGCGTGGTGCTTCAGTCAACGGGCTTTGTGGTGCCGGTGGCACTTCATCAGTCGCCCTGAGCTCCTTACCGGCCCGATCCCGGCTTGCTGTCCGCGGGCGGCTGCCCCGGCGCCTTTGAGAGTTTCCGGACAGGCTGGCTCACTGGTACGTGGCGCCTGCAGCTGCCGCCGGGAACGTGAGCGGCTGCAAGGAGGTACCTCATCCAGGTGTGGCCCGCACTCAGTGCGGCCTTTCCATCCTCGGCTGATCTTGGACGGCCCCACGAGCGTTCTGGCGGTCGCGGTACACGCGCCGCTGTTCAGTCCGGGGGCTCATCCCTCTGTGGTTCGTCGGAGGCACTCGTGCCGCTGGCCCGCTCCCGGGCGTTGTCGATGTTCTCGGTGCTCTTGGGCTTACGAGAGGTTTCCTGGTCGGCCGGGCCCCGCTGTGGTGCGGCGTCTGCCTGCTGGTCCTGCATGTCCCGGGGAATGGCCTTGCGGTGGGCCGGAGTCTTCCCGCCGCGTCCGGCGCTCACGACTGGGTCCTCTTGCCGTGCGCCGCATCGCGCGTTCGTTCCTTCTCCTTGTCCTTCTCCGGCTTCCCAGCGCGTGCCCGCACTCCTTCGAGGGCCTCGCCCCGCGAGGTGCCGCCCTTGGTCTGGTAGCCCTCCTGAGCGCTCGCCGTACCCGGCACGGAGCGCTCACGTGCCTGGCTCTCCTGGCCGGAATGGGAACCGGGCTCCTTCGGGTCGCGGGCCCGTCCGTAGGGGTCCCGGGACGTCTTCTTGGGCTGCTGCCGGGCCATATCGGCCACCTCCGTGGTCGTGAGCGTGCACCCGCCACGCGGATGCGGCGGGACCTCCGGGTACCCGCGAGCCCGTCACACATGCGGTGCCGGCGAAACGACAGTCCCTAGCGCGCCGCTGCCGCCTCGATGCGGTGCAGTGTCACGTCTGTGAGCTCGCCGTTGTCCGCACGAGCGGTCATATATGTGCGGTAGGGCTGACGGCGCCGGTCGGTGGGTGAGCCGGGGTTCAGCAGGCGCAAGCCGTCAGGGGTGGTGGTGTCCCAGGGGATGTGGCTGTGCCCGAAGACCAGGACATCGGTGGCAGGAAAGCGTTCGGTGCAGCGTTTCTCGCGGCCGCGGGCCGGGCCGGTGTCGTGGACGATCGTGAAGCGCAGTCCGGCGAGTTCGGCGTGGGCGATCTCGGGCAACCGGGCGCGGAGGTCGGGGCCGTCATTGTTGCCATGGACGGCGATGAGACGGTGGGCGCGGGCGGTGAACAGCTCCAGCGTCGCCATGTCGGTCCAGTCGCCGGCGTGGAGGACGACGTCGGCTTGGTCGAGCGCGGCCAGGAGGGGTGGCGGTAGTTTCCGGGCCCGGGTGGGGAGGTGGGTGTCGGACGTCAGGAGCAGCCGCATGAACGGCACTGTAGCCCCGGGATGCAGTCCACTCGCGGGCTCGCACCGTTCCGCATGAACGCCGGCCCGGGGCCCTGGCTTCCTGCGGTAGGTGGTCACCACTCGGCTCCCCCGGAGAGCCCGGCCACGACGGCGGCCCGGATACGCCCACATCAGCTCGTAGGCACCATCCCATCCACTCGGGTCAGCCGGAGTGGAGCCGCAGCGTCAGCCGCGTGGTGCCGTTCTCCTCGCGTGCGCTCCAGAGAGCCGGCGAGGGCGGACCGCGGATCGGCTGTCACTGCATGGTGGGCCGGGCGCGCAGGTCGGAGCGCACGACTTCGGGGTTCCCTACGTCCCGTAACAAGGGTGGCTCGGCGAGGTCGCCGCGATCGAGGCCAGCATCGAGGCCGGCCCCGCCGCCGAGCGAAGGCTCGCAGCGTTGCGCGGCCTCGCCACCCGGCATAACCACTGTCCGCTTTGGCTTCAGCTGCGGGCCGCCTCGACCAGGCGTCGAAGGGCGGTCTGGGCGGGTGGGCCCCAGGTGGGTTTGCCGCCCGGGCGCCCGTGGATGCCGGCCTCTCCGATGAAGATGCAGTCCAGAGCCTTGAGCACCGCCCAGCCGCGGGCGCGGCGCAAGGTGGCGGCGTCCGGGGTCGGCTGGTAGGCGGCATGGAAGCGGTCGGCGGCGCCGTCCGGCAGCAGTATCCACGCGGCGGCGAGATCGCAGGCCGGATCGCCTGCGCAGAGGTCGCCGAAGTCGATCACGCCGCAGAAAGTGCCGTCCTCGGTGAGGATGTTGGCCGGATGCAGGTCGCCGTGGAGCCACAGCGCAGGTCCCGTCCAGTCGGGCGCGGCAGCGGCGTCTTCCCAGATGGCGCGGATGGCGTCCGGGTCGGGGAGCAGCCCCAGGTCGGTGGCCGAGGTCAGGGCCTGCGCGAACCCCTCGGCATGGGCGGCCGGCGGACCCCCGCGGTCGCGGCCGGCCGGCGCCCCTTCGGGGGCGGGCCGGTGAAGAGCGGTCAGGAAGGCGGCCAAGGTGTCGGCCGCCTCGGCGGCGCGTGTGGCGGGGGCGCGGTCGGCGGGCGTTCCCGGCACCCAGGTGGTGACGAGCCAAGGCCGCGGAAACCGCTCGGAAGGCTCGCTGAGGCGCTGTGGGACGGGGACCGGCAAGGGGAGACGCGGGGCGAGGGTGGGAAGCCACTGGTGTTCCTTGCGCAGCAGGGCGTCCGCGGAGTGCGTCGCCCAGGGCAGCCGGACGGCGAGGTCGTCGCCGAGCCGCCACAGCTGGTTGTCCCAGCCGCATGCGCCGAGCCTTACCGGGTGATCGGCCAGGTCGGGGTGCTGGTCGCGGAGCAGGCCCCGGACCAACTCCGCGGTGATCTCGATCTGGGTGTGGGTCATGCGGAACAACCGTAGTCGGGCGGCGGCTTGCCGTCGGCAAACGAACGTTCGGACTATGGCCGCAGGGGCAGGCCCCTGTGCCGTGGTCGGCCCGGCATTGCCACCAGTCTGCGCAATCAGTTCAGGACACGCCGAAGGGCATGACGGGCCTCGCGTGGCTGCTTACGAGGGCGAGGGTTTCAGGAGGTCCAGGAGCTCAGTGCGGTGCAGGTCGGCGATGGGCGCGACGAGGTCCGGGTGGCGCAGCAGCGCGGCTGACCGCCGGTCGTGGGCATCGGGTGCCAGCAGCCGGCGGAACTCCACCGGTGCCCCGTTCAGGTGAACGGAGCCCTCCACGGCCGCCAGTGCTGCCGCGGCCAGCTCCGGCGTGGTGAGCAGGACCGTGGCCCAGCTGGCCACCACCTCGTCCACCCAGGTGCGCCACGCGTGCTCCGTGGGGTCGTCGGACTCGTGGTTGTCGGCACCGGTGATCCAGTCCAGACGTGACGATCCTCCCGGGCCTGCGACCTGCACGAGAGCGGCGTCCATCGAGGTGGGGTAGCGCAGCCACGCCGCGACCGTGACGGCTTGGCGTGCTTGTGCATCGGCGAGGGCGGCGGCCATGGTGCCGCCCCCCGAGGGATAGGCACGTACCAGCCACTGAGTCGTCGCCGATATAAGGGGAGAGAGATCTGCGGGCACTGTCCGGCCGTCCGGTTCCTGGGGTCTGGACGACCCAAAATAACGCTCGGTCTTTCCGGGAGAAATGGTCCATATCACGGCATGGGCAGTGGCATCCGACACACACTTCCCGACGGACCTCACCGGTGCCCCGTGGTCCCCGGCGCGGAGGATGGCGGTAGCCCGCCAGCCGGCGTTGGCAGCAGCACCGCACCCCCACCTCTCTTCGTGCAGGGGGCCGCATTCGGCGCCTCCGACTCCGCCCGGTCCCATGGACGCCGCCGCTCGGCGGGGCGGCAGTCGAGATGAGCGACTGCGCCGTTCCGTCCTTGCGGGCGCAGTAGCCCGGTGTGCGTGTGACACCGGCCGACTGCTCGGTGCCGACGAGGCACACCGGAAGGGCTGCGAGGAGATCCACCACCTCCGTCGGACGGAAGTCCAGCAGCATCAGCTCTTGCCCGATGCACCCGCCCGTCGCCGCAGACCACCACGCCAGTACGACGCGAAGGCCCGTACAGAGCGGCGTGCTTGAGCGGCACCGTCCACGCGGCCGCCGGAGAGCGCGGTAACTCCGGCCCGTCCGGGGCTACGCACGCGACCTCGAACGTCCCGGTCGGATACCCGGGAAGCGCAGGATCTGCCCGCCTCACCCGATCCGGTCGGACCGAGCGAGGATGCCCCGGCGGCCGGGTACCCGGAGCGGCATGAGGAAACGCGTGGCGTGGGAGGGCCTGCTCCCCGGAGTCGCCGGGGTGACGGCGACGGCCCTGGCGGAGAAGGCCGAGGAGCGGTGCACCGGCCACCCCGATTCGCGGGTCCCCGGGCGGATGCCGCGCCGCCTGGCCGGATGGGACGGGCCAACGGCGGCGGCCAATCCGGCCAGGCGCTGCGGTCAGGGCGCCGTGCCGGGCGTGCTGCACTCCGCGATGGCCCGGGCCGAGCTGCGCGGCCCGTTCCTGGACGACGCCACCGGTGCTGGTGCGCTGCCCGCCGCTTGGCTGCGCGGCGGACTCGTCGTCGATCTGCTGCACAAGGCGGACTACGCCCCCGCCATCGGGGCCGTTGCCGACGCCCTGGCCGCTCGCGGCGGCCCGGGTCCCGGTCAGCGCCACGCGTCCCGGGACGCCATCCGCACACCGGTTCGCCGCCGCGCCCGCCCTTCCCCGCCGTCGCGAGCCGGAACACCGCACGGGAGGCCCCCGGTGAAAGAAGTGCCCCTGAGGACCGGCCGATGACGAGGCCGCGCCTGCGCTTCGACGGATGGATCGCGGGGGTCGGCACGGCGTCCGGGACCCGCCTTGTGCTCGGGCACTGGCCGCGTTCGCCGTTCGGCCCGTTCGGCGACGTCATGATGGAGCACCCGGATGGGACGCGTCGGCTGCTGGCCCCCACCGAGCGAGTGGCGGACTTCGTGGCCGCGACCTACCGCTTCGATGACGTGGACATCAAGCCCGTGACGGTGGAACGAGTCGGCGCCCACTGGACGGTGACCGCCGGCCCATTGTTGTGGCGCTTCACCACCGGCCCCCGGACCGCACTCGGCCGGCTGCTGCGCTGGGTGCCGTCCGCTTTTGCCGCTCGCCCTCTGTGGATCCGCTGCGCCGATCTGCCCGCCCGGGCGGTGGGCCTGCGCACTCTCGGCGACTCCCCGTCCGGGCACCGGTCGTTCTACGGTGCCCGCGACCTGCACCGGATCACCGGCGGGGAGGCCCGGTGGCAGGCCACCGACCTGGGACCGCTCGCGGGGGTCGAACCGCCGGTGCGCTTCGGTTCTGTCTCCGTGCCCCCGCGGCCCTCACTCGTCCGCATCACCACCATCGTGGAGCTGCCGGATACGCGGCCGGGAGCGTAAGCCGCCGCTCGGGTTGGCCGCAGCGGAACGGCCGAGCGGGCCGGCGGGTGGTGGCCACGGGGACACCGGGGAACGCCGGGAACGTCGGGGACGGCCTGGTCCGGACGCTCGCGGGATCGCCCGCCGGGTGCCCAGCCGGCGGCCGCTGAGGACGACGTGGATCGGCGCCGACGTCGCCGACGAGGGCCCCGATTCACGGAGTGCTTCCGGGGCATCGGCATGCACCGTGCTCCATCGGGGGACCGGCTTGTGGACGAGTCATGGCCCAACCACGGCTGGCCGGAGGCCGCCTGCGCCCGCGAGAAGGCGTATCCGGAGCGGGTGCTGGACGCCTTCGAACAGCGTCATCCGCAGACGCAGGTGATCCGCGCGCGCCCCGGCTGCCTCTTCCGGCGTGGCTCCGCCGCCGAGCAACGCCGCCTGTTCGTCGGCCCCTTGCTGCCCGGCACGTCCCCCCGCCCGCTCACGGCCGGGGATCCCAGGCGTGCACCTCCCCGGCGGGCAGCCGTACGTTGTCCTCGTTGTCGAACCACTCCCCGGAGGCGGCGACGGCATACCGCTTGACCGCGGCCATGGCGGCTCCTCTCATCTCGCGGCGGCACCGGAACGGGCTCGCCCGGTCCTCCCACCGGCCCGGAGCACGCCCACCGTCGCAGCTCGCGGTGGCCGACGTGGTTCCGCAGCCGGGACAGGAGCGCGGCCTCCTCGTCGCAATGTCCTGCCGCGCCAGCCGGAAGGCTTGGTTCTCACGCGCCGGATCGGTCACCGGCGTGCGCTCGGCCTGATGGGGTACCCCGACTACCGGGTCCGCTACACGCACAAACTTGCGCTGCATGGAACTCGACCGCCACGGCGCCGAACTCCTCTACGTTCCGCGTCGGGGGACCCCGCACGACGCCGCACGCGCCGGACGGGGCTGAGCGGTGGGCAAAATGCGTTGCATGGGCGGCGTTGGCGCTCGCAGGATCTGCGCATGGCCATGATGACCGCTTCGCTGCTGCCGACCTCCGCCGCTCGCCTCATGCGAGTTCAGCAGCAGCCCGGCCGGTCGCGGAGACCGCCGCTCGCGCGGTCGTGAGCGCCGCGCTGGTCGCGGGGCTCCTTGCCGGTTATGGCATTGCCATGCCGGTCGGAGCGGTTGCGGCATATCTGGTGGCCCTTACCGCGCGGACGTCTTTGAAGACCGGTGCGTCTGCCGCACTCGGGGTTGCCACCGGGTGTCGTCCTGATTCGGAGTCAAAGGGCGTATGAACAGCCAGATGTGACCGTTTACCGAGAGGCTCTCCAGAGCCCGGCGGCGGGCCGCCGGACGTTACGCGGTCTGAGTGGAAATCCGGACCGCCGGGGCGACGTTCAACGCCCTCAACTCCGAGACCGGCGTGTGGATGGCGGACTTCGCGGACGCCACCTCGCCCACCCGGGGACGCCATCGAGCGGCGCATCGCTTTCACCACGCCCGAGGGGAAGCAGTACCGGCGCCGGGTCACCGGCCGGGACCCGAATGTCATCGGGTTCCCCATCGTCCTGCTGGGCCGTCCCCGGCGACCGCGATCATCGTGTCGGCGGTCTGGGCGATCGCCCTGTCGGCGACAGGCGGACCGCTCACATCCAGCCCACCGAGGCGGCCGCCGGCAGATGAACACCCCTGTTGCTGCCGGGGGTTCTCCCTCTAGGGTGGCCGGTGCAGCTGGTTCGCCCTGCCCGCCAGGCAGGCGCGTCGTAAGAGGGAACCCGGTGGGAATCCGGGACTGCCCCGCAGCGGTGAGCGGGAACGACCGCCGTCATACGCACTGGGCCCGGCGAGGGCCTGGGAAGCGACGGCCAGTAGGGGTCTGCCCGGCAGACGTGCCCGCGAGTCCGAAGACCTGCCCGTTGCCCGCGTGCGAGCGTCTCGTGCGCGGACATCCCGGTGACCTCGCGGGCGGGTCGGCGTACACAGCGGACGGGCACCCATGATGACGGTGTCCCGGCCGGTCTGCCGTCCCTTCGCGCCCGTATTCCCATCGGGGTCAAGTCAGCAGCTCGCGAAGGAGAGTTCTGTGACCAGCAAGTCCGCAGCCGCGGCAGCACGGGCCACCGTGTACGGCTACCCCCGCCAGGGCCAGGGCCGTGAACTGAAGAAGGCGATCGAGGGCTACTGGAAGGGCCGGGTCACCGCCGACGCCCTGCGGGAGACGGCCGCCCGGCTGCGCCGCGCCAACTGGCGGCAGCTCGCCGAGGCCGGCATCCATGAGGTGCCCACCGGCGACTTCTCGTACTACGACCACGTCCTGGACACCACCGTGATGGTGGGAGCGATCCCGGCCCGGCACCGGGCGGCCGTCCAAAGCAACGCCCTGGACGGCTACTTCGCCATGGCCCGCGGCACCCAGGAGGTGGCGCCGCTGGAGATGACCAAATGGTTCGACACCAACTACCACTACCTGGTCCCCGAACTCGGCCCCGACACCGTGTTCACCACCGACGCCGCCAAGCAGGTCGCCGAACTCACCGAAGCCCTCACCCTGGGTCTGGCCGCCCGCCCGGTCCTGCTCGGACCGGTCACCTATCTGCTGCTGGCCAAGCCGGCGCCCGGCGTCGCCGCCGGCTTCGAGCCGCTCACTCTGCTGGACCGGCTGCTGCCGGTGTACGCCGAGGTACTGGCCGAGCTGCGGGCCGCCGGTGCGGAGTGGGTACAGCTCGACGAGCCCGCGCTGGTGCAGGACCGTACCCCGGCCGAACTGAACGCCGCCGCCCGCGCCTACCGCGAACTGGGCACCCGCGCCGACCGCCCCAGGCTGCTGGTCGCCTCGTACTTCGACCGGCTGGGCGAGGCCCTGCCGGTCCTGGCCAAGGCCCCGGTGGAGGGGCTCGCCCTGGACTTCACCCGCTCCGCGGCCGCCAACCTGGAGGGCCTCGCGGCCGTCGGCGGCCTGCCCGGCAAGCGCCTGGTGGCCGGTGTGGTCAATGGGCGCAATATCTGGATCGACGACCTGGAGAATTCGCTGTCCACCTTGGGCACCCTCCTCGGTCTCGCCGAGCGGGTCGATGTCGCGGCCTCCTGCTCCCTGCTGCACGTCCCGCTGGACGCCACGGCCGAACGGGACATCGACCCGCAGATCCTCCGCTGGCTCGCCTTCGCCCGCCAGAAGGTCCAGGAGGTGGTCATCCTCGCCAAGGGCCTTTCCCACGGGGCCGGTTCGATCGCCGCCGACCTCGCCGCCAACCGCGCCGACCTGGCCTCCCGGGCCGCCTCGGCCATCACCCGGGACCCGGCGGTCCGCGCCCGCGCCGCCGCCGTCACCGACGCCGACACCCGCCGCTCCCAGCCCTACCACCGGCGCACCGCGGCCCAACGCGCCCACCTGGGCCTGCCGTTGCTGCCCACCACCACCATCGGCTCCTTCCCGCAGACCGGTGAACTGCGCACCGCCCGCGCCGACTTGCGGGCCGGCCGCATCGGCGCCGCCCGGTACCAGGAGCGCATCGAGGCAGAGATCCGTGAGGTCATCGCCTTCCAGGAGAAGACCGGCCTGGATGTCCTGGTACATGGCGAACCCGAACGCAACGACATGGTCCAGTACTTCGCCGAACAGCTCACCGGGTATCTGGCCACCCGGCACGGCTGGGTGCAGTCCTATGGCACCCGCTATGTCCGCCCGCCGATCCTCGCCGGTGACATCTCCCGCCCCGAGCCGATGACCGTGCGCTGGACCCGCTACGCCCAGTCGCTCACCGCCCGCCCGGTCAAGGGCATGCTCACCGGACCCGTCACCATGCTCGCCTGGTCCTTCGTCCGCGACGACCAGCCGCTCGGCGAGACCGCCCGCCAGGTGGCCCTCGCGCTGCGCGACGAGGTGAACGACCTGGAGTCCGCGGGCACTTCGGTGATCCAGGTCGATGAGCCGGCGCTGCGTGAGACGCTCCCGCTGCGTACGGCCGACCACGCGGCGTACCTCGCCTGGGCCACCGAGTCCTTCCGCCTCGCCACCGGCGGCACCCGGCCGGACACCCAGATCCACACCCATATGTGCTACGCCGAGTTCGGCGATGTCCTGGCGGCCATCGGCGACCTCGACGCCGATGTCATCAGCCTGGAAGCCGCCCGCTCCCATATGCGGGTCGCCGACGAGCTCGCCACGGCGGGCTACCCGCGCGAAGTCGGCCCAGGGGTGTACGACATCCACTCGCCACGCGTCCCCGGCGCCGGCGAAATCGCGGACCTGCTGCGCAAGGGCCTGGCCGCGATCCCCGCCGGCCGTCTGTGGGTCAACCCCGACTGCGGCCTGAAGACCCGCGGTTGGGCGGAGGTACGCGCCGCCCTGGAAAACCTGGTCGCGGCGGCCCGCACGGTGCGCAGGGAACTGGAGGGCACCGCCTCCTGACGGGGTGCCGGTTCAGCGGCTCCTGGCCGGGCCGTGCGCATCGGCCCGGCCAGGGTGCCCCGTTCCCTCCCCGCCGGGGCCGGCTGCCCGGGGGGCGTCGCTGCGGCCGCCGAAGTCGGGTATGGCGGCGGACAGCAGGTGCTGGGTGGCGCCTTCGAGGGCCTTGGCCGTCTCGATGGCGCGGGGGAGCATGGTCTGCTCGTAGCCGCGGAGGGCGTCGTCCACAGTGGCCGCGTCGGCGAGGGCGAGGGCGAGTTCGCCGGCGTCCTGCATGGCCAGGTTGACGCCGACGCCGAGCGGGGGCATCAGATGGGCGGCATCGCCGAGCAGGGTCACCGTCGGGTTGTGGTCCCAGGTGTGCGGGACAGGGAGGGCGAGGATCGGGCGGTGGATGTAGGGGCCGTCGTTTTCGGTGATCATCTGGCGCATACGGGGCGACCAGTGGGCGTACTCGTCGCACAGCAGGGCGCGGATGGCATCGGTGTCCTCGGCGGTCAGCCCCTTGGCGGGGATCCAGTCGGCCGGACCGCGCCGGATGAGGTAGACGCGGATCTGGTTTCCGCTGTTGCGCTGGGCGAACAGGCCGCGTTCGCCATCAGCCGCGTGGGCGCTGCCCGAGCCGACCAGCTCGGCGATCCCGGGGTGCCGGTTGTCCACATCGGAGAACCATGCCTCCAGGAAGCTGAACCCGGTGTACTCGGGGACGGCGGGGGACACGGCCGTGCGTACCCGGGAGAAGGCGCCGTCGGCGCCGATGACCAGGTCGGTCTCGATGCTTGTGCCGTCGGCGAAGTGCAGGCGCCGCGGCCCCTCGGCGGGTCCGCTGACGGTGTCGAGGGTGCGGCCCCAGTGCACGGTTCCCGTCCGCAGGGAGTCGAGCAGCAGGTTGCGCAGCTGGCCGCGGTCGATTTCCGGCTTGAAGAGCTCGTCGGTGGCAGGGACTTGACGGAAGGTGACCGTGCCCGCCGGGTCCAGCTTGCGCATCTCCTGCCCTTCGGGACGGGCGAGGGCGAGGAACTCGTCGAGCAGGCCGGCTTGGCGCAGGGCGGCCTGGCCGTGGTCGGCGTGCAGATCGAGGGTGCCGCCTGGCATCCGTGACATCGCCGACGCCGCCGATGTATCGACCGCCACGGTGTTCAAGCACTTCAGCGGCAAGGAAGCGCTGGTATTCGACCTGGACGAGGACCGAGAGGCGGAGCTGATCGCGGCGGTGCGGGAGCGGCCCTCGGGTCAGGGCATCCTCGACGCCCTCCGGCAGCATGTCCTCGACACCTGGCCTTCGATCGAGGCGCATCCTCAGGGGCCCGCGTTCCTCAACCTGGTGGACTCCACGCCGGCGCTGCGTGCATACGCCGAACGCATGTGGACCCGGTACGCCGACAGCCTCGGCGCGGCCATCGCCGATGAGCTCGGCGTGGACCACGACGACCTCGCCTGCAAGGCTCTTGCCCGGTTTGTACTCGACATCCCGGCCCTCACGCGCAGCCGGCCGGACCACCGGGCCGCCGTCGAGGCGGTCTTCGACATCCTCACCCGCGGCTGGCAACCGCCCGGTAAGCCGCCTGCCTCGTAGCCCTGTCGGCGGTCACGCAATTCCCACTGCCTTTACAGGGGTTGCGCGTCATCGTTTTCGCCGCCGTGAGCCGACGCACGTCCTACGGAAACCGGCGAAACCTGCGTCACGGCCTGGACGCTGATCAGACATCCTCTTGGCTGGGGGCCGCGTTGCGGCTGGTCGCCCAGTTCCCCGCGCCCCTCGCCGGGGCGCGCTCAGACCGCCCGTACCGGCCAATAATCCGGCTCCCACATCGCCGCCCGGATCCGGGCGGCCACGTCCTCCCCGATCTCCGCCCGGGCCACCCGATCCCGGACCGCGGCGCGGGCCACCGCCGCCCCCACCGCCACCGAGGTATCCCGCAACCGCCGCATCGGCGGCAGGATCGCCGCGCCCGGCTCGCTCGGGTCCACCTGACCGGCAACCGCCTCGGCCGCGGCCTTGAGCATGCCGTCGGTGATCCGCGCCGCCCGGGCGACAATCGTGCCCAGGCCCAGCCCGGGAAAGACCAGGGCGTTGTTCGCCTGCCCGATGGAGTAGGTGACCTCCCCATGGGTCACCGGCTCGAAGGGGCTGCCGGTGGCCACCAGGGCCCGGCCATCGGTCCAGGCCAGCAAATCCGCGGGGGCGGCCTCCGCCAAGGGCGTGGGATTGGACATCGGCAGGATGATCGGCCGGGCCACGGCCGCGGCCATCTCCCGGACGATGGACTCGGTGAAGGCCCCGCCCTGCCCCGAGGTGCCGATTAGAATGGTCGGCCTCACCTGGTGCACCACCTCCGACAGGGCAATGCCCCCCAGGGCCGGGTCACGCCGCCAGCCCGCGACCTCGCCCGCCGGGCGCGCATAGGAGAGCTGGAAGTCCCGCAGCCCGGACAGGTCGTCCGTGAGCAGACCGGGCCGGTCGATGCACCAGATCCGCCGGGTCGCCTCCGCCGCCGCCATCCCGTCCCGGACCAGCGCGTCACGCAGCTGGTCCGCGACCCCCACCCCCGCCGTGCCCGCACCGAACACCACCACCCGGTGCTCCCGCAGCGGGGTGCCGCTGGCCCGTACCCCCGAGAGCACCGCCGCCAGGTTCACCGCTCCGGTGCCCTGCACATCGTCGTTGAAGGTGAGCACCCGGTCCCGGAAGCGGGCCAGGACGCGACGGGCGTTGCCGGGGCCGAAGTCCTCCCAGTGCAACAGGGCATGAGGGAAAAGCCGGTTGGCGGTCTCCACATATGCCTCGATAAAGGCGTCATAGGCTTCGCGGTCCACCCGCGGGTGGCGGTTGCCCAGATAGAGGGGATCGTCCAGCAACTCCTTGCGGCCGGTGCCCACATCGAGCATCACCGCGATGGTGCGGGCCGGGTCGATGCCACCGGCGGCGGTGTACACCGCGAGCTTGCCCACCGAGATATTGATGCCGCCCACGCCCCAGTCGCCGATGCCCAGGATCGCCTCGCCATCGGTGGCCACCAGCAGATCGACCTCGTCCGGTCCCAGCCCGGTGGCCAGCAGCGATCGTTCGATATCCGCCGGGGCATCCACCGAGAGATAGACCCCGCGCGGACGCCGGTACTCATAGCTGTAGCGCTCGATCGCGGTGCCCACGGTGGGGGTGTAGACAATCGGCAGCATCTCCTCCAGATGCTCGCTGATCAGCCGGTAGAAGAGCACTTCGTTGCGGTCGTGCAGGGCGGTCAGATAGACGTGTTTGGCCAGGTCACTGGGCTGGACCCGGTACTGGGCAAAGACCCTGGCGGTCTGCTGCTCCAGGGTGAGCACCCGGGGCGGCAGCAGGCCGATGAGGCCGAGTTCCTGCCGCTCCCCGGCGGGAAAGGCGGTGCCCTTGTTGATCCGGGGATCGGTGAGCACGGCCCGGCCCCGGGCGGTGGTCTCCCAGCAGCGGTCAAGTGCGTTCCAGCGGGTGGGTCCGGGATTCATGGGCCTGCCTCCTCGCACGGCATCGGTCACCTTGAGCAGCAGCACCATCGCACCGATCGCCGCGAGCGGCAGGTATGCCGCGCGGGGCGGGCGGCGTCCCGCCCGTACAACTCCCGCGGCGACCCGCGGCCACCGGCGGCGGCCGGCGAGGGCGCCCGTCGGCCCGGCGCGGACGGCGGACTCCATCAGCGCACCCGGTGGCCGGCCGCCTGCCGGGGGCGCGGGGCATGGACGGTACGGCGCCAACTGCCGCCGTAAGACGGTTAGTTGGGTCAGCACCCGGCCGAGGTGCGGGTGACGGCGAGCAGTGCCAGGTCATCGGTGATACGGCCACCCGTATGGTGGCCCACCTCGCTCAGCAAGGCGTCCAGCAGCGCGTCCGGCTCGGAGAACTCCCGCCCGGCCAGCCCGGCGACCGGGTCGTAGAAGACCCCGGCACCGTCACGGGCCTCGGTCAGGCCATCGGTGTACAGCAGCAGGGTCGCCCCGGGCGGGAAGCCCACCGAGTCCACCCAATCCCCCTCCGGATCCAGGTCCCCCAGCGCCAGGGGCAGCGCCGGACGGGACGGTTCCACCGGGTGCGCCTCGCCCCCGTACAGCACCAGCGGCACCGGGTGGCCGCGGTTGACCAGCCGCAGCCCGGTACCGCGGTGCGGGATCTCGGCCAGTACGGCGGTGACAAAGCCCTCCACCCGCTCCACGCCCGCCCGCCGCCCTGCCTCCCGTCGCAGGGCCCGGTCCAGCCGGGCCGCGACGCACACCAGGTCGGGTTCCTCCTCGGCCGCCTCCCGGAACACCCCCAGCGCCACATCCACCGTCTTCACCGCCTCCATGCCCTTGCCCCGGACATCACCGATCAGACAGCGCACCCCATGGGGGGTGTCCTGCACGCTGTACAGATCACCGCCGATCTGCGCGTCCGCGACGGCCGACTGGTAGCGCACCGCGATCCGCAGCGGGCCGATGGCCGTGGGCGGCTGGGGCAGTACGGCGCGCTGCACGGTGAGGGCCACCCGGCGCATGGACCGCAGCCGTACATCGCGGTAGTGGATCAGACGGTTGACCACCACGGCGAAGGCCGAGACGGTGGCCACCGCGGCCAGCTCGCTCAGACCGCCGGAATCCTCGATGAACCCGAAGTGGGCCAGCAGGGCCAGGTCGGCGAGGCAGGCGCCGATACCGGCCAGGATGGTCGCCCGCAGCGAGAGCAGCGCGGCGGCCGTCATCGGCGCCGCGGTGTAGAAGGCCTCGGCGCTGAAGTGCGGAGAGGTGTTGTAGTCGAGCAGGACGCCCGCCACCAGCAGCAGCACCGGCAGCAGTCGCGGATGACGCACCAACCAGCGCGCCACGACGGTGCGCCGCGCACTCGCTCTCCTCACGTACCCGCTCCCGCTCTCCCGGCCGCCCCGGTGCCGCTCACCCCACGGGCACGGGTATCCGACATCCTCACCCGGGTGCGCCGGCACAGGCGGGCGGCACGCCGGGGCCCGGCGCCGGGGATCTCAGGCGGCCGCCGCCCGGGCCCCCAGTTCCGCCCGGAAGCGCTCCAGGCCGGCGCGGGCGTGGTCCAGACCGATACGGCGGAAGGTCTCATCGAGCTCGGCCAGGTCGGCTTCCGTCTCCTCGGCCGAACGGCCAAGGCGAGCCAGCGACTTGACCAGTCCCAGCCTGGACAGGGCTGCCCCGCGCGGTTCCTCCATGGCCCGGAACTCCGCCAGGGCGCCGGAGTAGACCTCGCGCGCCTCCTCGTACCGCCCGGCGCGGAACAGCACGTTCCCGCGCATCTTGTGGTTGTACGCCAGCGCGCTCTCCAGCCGCATGCTCCGGCAGATCCCCTCGGCCCGGGTGAGCAGGGACAGCGCCCGGCCGGTCTCACCCCGTACCGACCGCACATCGGCGATGCCGCGCAGCGCCCAGGCATGACCGCGGGCGTCCTCGGCGCCGGCGGCTATCTCCGCGGCTTCCTCGAACATCGCCAACGCGGTATCCAGCGAACCGGTGTTGCGGTGCATCTGCGCGATGCCCTCCAGCGCCCACACCATATGCCGGGCCTCGCCATGCGCCCGCGCCTCGGCCAGCAGCTGCTCATGCAGTGCGGCGACGGCCGCGTAGTCGCCCCGGATACGGCCGGTCTCCGCCAGCCCGGCCAGGGCGTAGCCCCGGGCGGTCCGGTCCCCGCCGCGCTCCGCGCACTCGGCGGCGGCCGCCAGCCAGCGGCAGGCCAGCGCCAGCCTGCCGCGCTGCCGGGCCAGGGTGCCGCCGCTCCACAGCGCCCAGGCCATCGCCGCGCTGTCCCCGGCCCGCCGTGCGGCACGGTAGCTGTCCCGCCAGGCCCGCTCGGCCTCGGCCACCCGGCCCAGCCGCCGGTTCGCCTCCGCCACCGCCAGCCCGGCCCGCGCATATCCCAGCGTCGAACGGCGCTGCTCCTCGGTCGCCTTGGCCAGCACCTCCTCGTAGGAGGAGTTCACCGAGAGAGCGGACCCGAGCACTCCTTGGTATTCGGGAGCGAAGGCCTTGCTGTACATGATGTGCCCGTCTTCCTCATCGATCGCCGTCACCGGTCTTCGCCCAACAACCTATGAGCGGACGGCAGTCGGGCAGGTCAGCCTGGATGCGGGTTTGGCGTCAGACTGCGGTACCACGGTGGGACGGGTGTCATCACTGAGTCGTACGGGTCCTCAGGCCGCGCGTGCGGCGGGGCGCCCGGTTCAGAGATTGGTGAGCTTCTCGCCCTTGAGGTCCTGGAGGATGTGGTCCACACATACGGCCACGACCAGCAGCAGAATCTCGTCCGGCTGGTGCAGTACATCCACCGTGTAGACATCACGAATGCTGAACCAGCGCCGGGAGATATGGGCCAGGGTGGTGCCCTGGTGCTGGATGTCGAATTCGCGGTCCCAGAGGTTGCCGGTGATGGCCAGCCGCCGTCCATCGCTCAGCCGCACGGTGAAGCGGTCCCGGAAGAGGGTGAAGGCCCGCTTGCTGACCCGGGCGACCACGGTGCCGTTCTGCTTGATGAGCAGGGTGTGGTGAAAGGTCAGTGCCTTTTTGACGATGCCGGCGATCTGGCGGCCCTCGACGTCCACCACCGCGAAGGTGTTGCGCAGCCGGAACAGCTTCCGGTCCACCCGGTACAGCTTCTGCCGGTGCTCGGTCTCGATCCATGCCTCCTCGTGAAAGGCGAGCATGCGGTCACGCACCAGATAGCGCATAGGAGTTCCCCCGTTCTGCCGGGCCGTCAGCACGGCCTCACCACAGAGGGTAATGGCGGCGCGGAGGTGCGGCGGACAAAGGGCTCGCCGGACGGACGTCACCGGAGCCAAGTCCGCTATCCTCCCGCCGTTTCCACCCCACCCGGCTCGGTCGCGTCCGCGGAACCCTGTTCTCCGGACGGAAGGGACAGACCTTGAACCACCGTTGTGAATCCGGCTCAAACCTCTCACGCCGGGCGGTACTGCTCGGCGGGGCGGCGGCCGCACTGCTCGGTGTGCCCGCCTATGCCTCCGCGGCCGCCGCGGCGAACGACACCAGGCGGAGCCGCTGCATTCCCGTTCAACTGCTGAGCATTACCGACCTGCACGGCAATCTGCGCCCGCCCGGGAACGGGGACGGTCTGCTGCCGGATGACCAGGGGCGGCGTACGGTCCGCGTCGGCGGCGCCGCCTATATCGCGGCCCATGCCAAACGGCTGAAGTCCCCCGCCAACTCCATCTTCTTCTCCATCGGCGACAACATCAGCGGCGGCGAGCCGATGGACAACAAGATGCTCTCCGATGAGGGCCCGGCCGAGGTGCTCAACAAGCTCGGGCTGAAGTTCTCCACGCTGGGAAACCATGAACTCGACTATGGCGCCGACTACTTCCTCGACCATATGGTCAAGGGAAAGCCGGCGGGCGTCGCCGGACGGGATTCCAGCTTCACCGACTCCACCGGACACCGGTACGCCGGCCTGAAGTTGCCCTACTACTCCGCCAATATCGTGCGCCGGGACACCGGCCGGACCATTCTGCCGCCCTACAACATCGAGCAGGTCAGCGGCCCCGACGGCCGCTCGTACCCCATTGGCTTCATCCACCTCACCCTGCCGCACACGCCCACCGGATCCAGCTCCTACAATCCCGGACTCGACGGCCTGGACGCGGTGGAGACGGCCAATCAATGCGCCAAGGAGCTCAAGGCCCGGGGCGTCAACGCCCTGGTGCTCTGCGTCCATGACGGCGCCAGCCAGCACAACGGCGACACGGCCCCCATCAATGGCTCGAAGAACCTGGGCGGCCCCGCCCTTGAGCTGGCCAAGAAGGCCGACCCGGACATCTGCGCCATCATCACCGGGCACTGGCACGCCTGGTTCAACGCCATGCTGCCCGACGCACACGGGGTCCCCCGGCCCTTTGTGGAAGCGGGCCATGCCGGGCAGATCATCAATGAGATCAACCTCAGGCTGGACCCGGCCACCGGAAAGGTGGTGCGTGAACTGACCACCTCCACCAACCACCCGGTAACCCATGACATTTCGCCGGACCCGCATATCCAGCGCATCGTGGACTACTGGACCGCGCAGGGAAAGAAGCGGTCGGCGACGGTGGCCGGTCATCTCACCGGCGACTACACCCGAGACAAGAACGCACATGGCGAATCCACCCTGGGTGACCTGGGCGCCGACCTGATGCTGTGGTCGGCCCGCCGGCACCGCGGCGGAGCGGCGGACTTCGGTATCTGCACCGCTTGGCCGCGAACCGGCTCCAATGCCTTCGGCGGCTCCCTGCACTACCGCAAGGGCAGCGGAACGGGAGACGCGGACGGCGTGATCCTCTATGGCGAGGCATACGCCAACGTCGGATACGAGAACCCCATTCTGACCGTCTCGCTCACCGGGGAACAGATCCGCCTGGCCCTGGAACAGCAGTGGGAGGAAAAGACCGGGGGCATGGCCCCGTTGTCCTTCTCGGCGAATGTCAAGGCGGTCTTCGACGCCACCCGGCCCATAGGCCGGCGCGCCGACCCGGCACACTTCCTGATCGACGGCAAGCCGCTGGACCCGAACCGGACTTATCGGGTGGCGGGACTCGCCTACACCCTGATCGGAGTGGACGGCTACAGCGCGCTGGCGGACTTCACCGACCCGTTCCGCAACGGCCGTGACCATGAGGAGTTCATCGCCTACCTGCGGGCCGAGTCCCCGATCCGCCCGGCCCGGCGGGACCGGGTCACCGTGATAGGCGGTAGCGCCCACTCCTGATGGCGCCCGGGCGCGCCCAGCGGGCCGCCGGGCGCGGCCGGGATGTCAGTGGCCGGTGACAGACTCCGTTGCATGAGCGATCAGGTGCGTTTGCGAGACGTTGGTCCGGCCGATCTGGAGGTGTTCTTCACGCAGGAGCACGATCCGGAGGCGGTACGCCGGTCGAAGTTCCCGCCCCGGGAGCGGGATGCCTTTATGGCCCACTGGACGACCAGGATCCTCGGCGACCCCTCGGTCTTCGTCCAAGCCGTCACCGTGGACGGGGAGTTGGCAGGGGACCTGGTGGCCTGGTGGCAGGAGGAGCGGCGCTTTATCGGCTACTGGCTGGGCCGGCGGTACTGGGGCCGGGGCATAGGCACCCGGGCGCTGACGCTTTTCCTGGAGCGGGAGCGTACCCGTCCGCTGTACGCCGATCCCTTCGCCGGGAACACCGGCTCGGTGCGGCTGCTGGAGAAGCATGGCTTCCGGCGTGCCGGGACGGTGGCGTACGGCGAGCAGGAGCACATCCTGCTGGTGCTCGGCCCACAGGGGTGACGGACAGTCAGAAGGCGGCGATGGTGCGCGGTGCCCGTTCGGCGCGGCTGAGGGCGCGCAGAACATTGACCGGACCATGGCGCCGGGCGGCCAGCCGGGCGAGAAGGCCGATCACCCGCTCCATGGTCCCCGGTGGGAGATCCGGAGCGGCGGCGCCGATGCTGACGGCCAAGTCGTCACTGTGGACGGCCAGTTCCATGACGCGGGTGGTCAGCAGATCGTCCAGGGTGAGCGACCAGGGCCCCCAGAAGGGCAGGCGGACCGGCCGCTCGCCGTCCTCCGCGGTCAGGATGCCCGGCAACTCGCCGAGCAGGGCTTCCACTTGCCGTACCAGGGCGGCCTGGCCGCGGCTCGCGGTCTCCGCACCGCCTTGCCGGATGCGTACGTTGATGTCCTCATCCGGTGCGGCGCCGATCCAGGCCACCCGGCGGTAGTGCTCCAGCAGCGGAACACATGGCTGGACGGGGGCGGGTTCCGCCAAGGCGGCGCGCACGCAGAGCACTTGGTAGGCGAGGTGCCCGGCCAGCGCGGCCACGCCGAACTCCGGCAGCGCGCTGGGCCGCCCCCAGGCGGCGGTGAGTTCGGGGCCGCTCAGCAGCCGGGCGGCCGAGCGGGCCGCGGCCAGGAAATCCTCTTGGGCACCGGTCATGGCCCGTCACCGTAGCGCGGTCCGGTCCATGCCGCAGGGGAGTCGGCGCGGACCGAAGCGGAGTGGCCGCCGCCGCTCACCCCGGGCGGACCGGGCGGACAACGGACAGGGCGGACAGCGGACAAGGGCGCGCCCCCCACCGAATCCGCCGCTCCATATGCGCCCCCGCTTCGGCCGCATGACCGCCCCGCCCCGGGGCACCCGTCCCCTGCGGCGGATCCGGGCCAATTCCGGGCCAATAATGATCGAATTTTTGCCCGAATTGCCCGATGATGTGCCTAAAATGGTTTTACCTCGCCTGACTGAGGGGGTTGTCCCATGTCCACAGGGACCCTTCTAGCGATCATCATCCCCATCGCGGTGGTGGTGGCCCTGGCCGTGGCGGCGGTCGTGCTGATGACCCGGCGCCGTCGGTTGCGCCAGCGCTTTGGTCCGGAGTACGAGCGGACCGTCGAAGAGGCCGGTGGCCGGATGGCCGGCGAGCGCGAGCTCAGGGCCCGCGAGAAGCGCCATGACTCGCTGGACATCAAACCGCTGCCCAACAGCTCACGGGACCGTTATGCCCGGGAGTGGAACAGCGTGCAGGAAGAGTTCGTGGACCAGCCGGAGGCAGCCGTCCACGATGCGGATCGTCTGGTGGCCTCTCTGATGCATGAGCGCGGATACCCCACCGAGGGCTTCGATCAGCAGCTCAAGGACCTGTCGGTCGAGCACGGCCGCACCCTTGAGCACTATCGCGCCGCCCATGAGGTCGAAACGCTCAGCACCGGCAGCAAGGCCACCACCGAGCAGCTGAGGGGCGCCATGGTCCACTACCGCGCCCTCTTCGATGAGCTGCTCTCCAACGGCGGGCGGGCCAAGCACGCCCGTACCTGAATCACCCGCTCAAGCCCGGCCCGAACCCAGGACGGCCGGGTGGAGGAAGCCATGCGAAGCGACAACGACCTGCCGGACCGCCAGGAAGGCGGTCTGTCCACCGACGACCTTGCCCAGCCCACAGGGGAGACGGCCCAGCCCGCAGAGGAGACGGCCGGGGAAGCTCCGGTCTATCCCGGAGAGGCCACCCAGGGGTTCGAGGAGCAAGGCGAGACCCGCGAACGCGAAACGGACACCACAGGAGAAGAAGAGGAGGCGCCGGCCTTGCTGTCCCCCGAGGACGAAGAGGGATTCCGCAAGCGCTGGCAGGAGATCCAGGGCACCTTTGTGGACGATCCGCGGGACGCCGTGCACGCCGCCGACTCCCTGGTCGCCGATGTGATGCAGACCCTCGCCTCGACCTTCGCCCAGCACAAGCACGACCTGGAAGGCCAGTGGAGCAAGGGCGAGGAAGCGGACACCGAGGAACTGCGCAACGCCCTGCGCCGCTATCGGTCGTTCTTCAACCGCCTGCTCAGCACCTGACCGAGGGCCCGGGAAGCCCGGGCCGCCACGGCCGGCGCCCGGTGTCACCGGGCGCCGTTTCAGTGCGCGCCGGCTCCCTCGTTCCGGTCGATGAGGGCGGCGAAGGCGTCCAGCACCCGTTGCAGTCCAAAGGCATAGGCGTGCTCGGGATCGTAGGCGCTGCCATGCGCGGCCCCCGCCGCGGCGCCGACCCGGACGGCCCTGGGATAGCTCTTCTCATCGAGGACCCGGGCCAGGAGCGGGGCGTTCGCCTCCCACCACTGCTGGTCGCTCATGGCGCCGTCGTTCCGGACCGCCCGGGCCTCGGCGGCGGCGCGGGCACAGGTCTGTACAAACATGAGCAGATGGGTCAGACAGTCGTCCATCTCCACATCGCCCAGGCCCAGGCCGTCGAGGGCGGACAGCTCATGCTCGTACTTGGCCATCAGCCCGGGGCCCAGCGGGGGTCTGGCGGTGGAGACGGTCGCGGCCCAGGGGTGGCGCTCGAAGAGGGCCTTGTTCTCCTCGGCGATGGCGGTGACGCGCCGGCGCCAGGGCTGCCCAGAGGTGTCCGTGCGCGGCATCCGTGCATAGGCGGCATCCAGCATCAGATCCAGCAGTTCCGACTTGCCGGGCACATAGGTGTACAGCGTCATGGGCACCACACCGAGCTCCTGGGCGACCCGGCGCATGGTCACCGCGTCCAGGCCCTCGGCATCGGCCACGGCAGTGGCCGCCGCCACGACCGCGTCAATGCTCAGCCCGCGCCGTGGCCCCCGGCGGCGGTCCGGGGAGGCGTCGCGCCACAGCAGTTGGAGGGTGCGGGCCGGGTCGCCCGCGCTGGTTCGTTCGGTAGGCACGGGGGAATTCTCTCGCACAGTTACTCTGTACGATGTACAGTGTACTTTGTACAGAGAAAGCGCTCGACCCAACCCGGGGGAGTCTCCGTGAAGATCAGCTCTACTGCCGTCTCGCTCAATGTCGAGGATGTCGCCGCCTCCAGCGCCTTCCTGCGCGAGCACTTCGGATTCCATGAGGAGATGGCGGCCGACGGCTTCGCCTCCCTGACCCGCGCCGACGCCGGAATCAATGTCGTCTTCCTGCGGCGGGGCCTGCCCACGCTCCCGGCGGACCAGCGTGACCAGCACGCCACCGGCCTGATCCTCGCCTTTGTGGTCGATGACCTCGAAGGCGAACTGGCCCGGCTGCGCGCCGAGGGAGTCGATATCACCATGCCGCTCACCGAAGAGGAGTGGGGCGAACGAGCCTTCCAGGTGCGCGACCCCAATGGCGTCATCGTCCAGCTGGTCGACTGGAACGCACCCACCGGCCACTGAGAACACCAGCGCCGGTCCCGGCACGCCAACCTCCCTCAGCGGAACGGGGTTTGCCGCCTCCGCCGCCCACCAAGCGGTCCGGCGGAGACGGGCCGCGCGGAAATGCCCGCCGTGACGACGGTGTTGGGGGGGGCGTGGGGCCGTTGTGGATCAAGGGCCGCATCAGTGCTGATGACGGTTCAAGCTCCCAACGGCTCCGCCCACCCGAGAACACCAAGGGAGAACAGCCGATATGACCCTGCGCTGCGCCGTCCTGGACGACTTCCAGTCCGTGGCGACCACCGTGGCCGACTGGTCGCCGCTGGCCGGGAAGGTCCAAGTGGTCACCTTCCAGGAACACTTCGGCACCGAGGAGGAACTCGCCACCGCCCTCGCCGACTTCGATATCGCCATCACCCTGCGCGAACGGATCCCCTTCACCGCCTCGCTGTTCGCCCGGCTGCCCCGGCTGCGGCTGCTCATCGCCTCCGGCATGCGTAATTCGGTCATCGACTACGCCGCCGCCCAGGCGCACGGCGTGACCGTATGCGGCACCGACAGCTCCGGCACCCCGCCGGTCGAACTGACCTGGGCCCTGCTGCTGGGCCTGGCCCGTGGCATCGTCCCGGAGGCGAATGCCCTGCGCCGGGGCGGCCCCTGGCAGTCCACCCTGGGCGCCGACCTGCACGGCCGGCGGCTGGGGCTGCTCGGCCTGGGCAGGATCGGCAGCCGGGTGGCCAAGGTCGGCCTGGCCTTCGGCATGGAGGTGGTGGCCTGGAGCCAGAACCTCACCGAGGAGCGGGCCGCCGAGGTCGGCGTGGCCCTGGCTGCCAAGGAAGAACTGCTGCGGACCAGCGACTTTGTCTCGGTGCACCTGGCGGCGGGCGAGCGTACCCGAGGCCTGATCGGCGCCGCCGAACTCGCCCTGATGCGCCCCACCAGCTTTCTGGTCAACACCTCACGGGCCGCCATCGTGGACCAGGACGCGCTGCTGGCGGCCCTGCACGCCGGGACCATCGCCGGGGCGGGCATCGATGTCTTCGACATCGAGCCGCTGCCCGCCGACCACCCGATGCGCACCGCCCCGCGCCTGCTGGCCACGCCCCACCTCGGCTATGTGGCCCACAGCAATTACCGGACCTACTACGGCCAGGCCATAGAGAACGTCCAGGCCTTTCTGGCGGGCTCCCCCATCCGCCGCCTGGGCTGAACGCCACCCGGTGTCACTGCCTCGCATGGGGCGGAGGGCCTGGTTATCGTTGCCGGTGTTGTGCCCTCGCCAGGGGTGGTAAGGCGAAGCCCGCCGCCATGGGCGTGGCGGCGGGCTTCCTGGCAGGGACAGCCTTGCAGTGTGGTCCCCGTCGGCTATCACCCGGCGGGGGTCACAGTGTGTGCCTCACCTCCAACCACCACTTGGCGACTGCTCCGGCGACCGCCGCGGCCACGGCGGTGGTCAGCCGGAGGAGCCATTCGAGGCCGGCCCTGGTGAGGAGGGCGCGACCGCTCTTCTCCTGCGCGTGACGGCCCATGATCGTGCCGTTCTTCCGGGTGGGCGGGTGCCCACATGGCCGGGCTTCCGGTCGGAGAGCCCGGCCATGGGTGCGGCTGGTCCTGGTGTGCCAGGAATCGCGCCCCAGCCGGGTTCGCCGAGGAGGTGACCGACCGTTGTGAGCGCCCCGGATGGATACGTTCACGAGGTCACTAATCGGACTTTAGCGGCGATCGGGTGTCAGATGCCGCAAGACGCCGGTGTTCAGGGGGCGCGTGCCGGAATGCAGCAGTGTCCAGAGGCCGGAAGGCGGCGGACGAGGAGTCCGCCGCCGGCCTGAACGCGGGCCGCCGGGGCAGACCGGAGGCGCCTGGGTTCCGGCCACCGGGCCGATTTGGCAGAAGGGCGGTCTGATCAGGTAATCTCTTGCCTGTCGCCGGGAAACGGCGCAAGACACCCGGGGCTATAGCTCAGTTGGTAGAGCGCCTGCATGGCATGCAGGAGGTCAGGAGTTCAATTCTCCTTAGCTCCACTTGGGAGTGGGGGCCGTTCCATGGGAACGGTCCCCATTTGTCATTCCCCTGAACAATGACCGGAGTTGGCGGAGTCGGCCAGGGGTGCCGCTGTCAGCCCAGCTCGGCGAGCTGGGCGACGGCCGGTGCCATGGCGTCGATCCAGGCGGCGGGAGAACCGGTGACCGGGCTGACGATGGCGGTGTGCACGCCCAGTTGGGCATAGCGGGCCATCTGCCGCACAAACTCCGCACGGGTTTCCGGGCTCGGCCGGGGAGTGCCGACGGTGATTGTCTTGCGGATTTCCGCATAGTCGCGGCCGGCGTCATCGCAGTGCCGTCGCAGCACTTCCAGCTTGTGCCCGACGTCCTCGGGAGCGGAGGCGAAGAGATTGCACGCATCGCCGTATCGCGCCACCAGCCGCAGCGTCTTGCGTTCCCCGCCACCGCCGATGAGGATCCTGGGCCGGCTGACCGGCTGCGGTGAGCAGAGCGTCTCGGCCAGCTGATAGTGCTTGCCCTGGAATGGGCCGTTGTTGTCCGGGTCCCACATCTGCCCGCAGATCCGCAGCGTCTCCTCCAGCCGTTCGAACCGTTCGGCGAGGGGCGGGAAGGGCACGCCGAGGCCATGGTGCTCGCGCTCGTACCAGGCGGCGCCGATGCCCAGCACGGCCCGGCCGCCGGACAGTACGTCCAGGGTGGTGACGATCTTGGCGAGCAGGCCGGGATGCCGGTAGGTCACGCCGGTGACCAGGAGGCCGAGGTCGATGGCGGAGGTGTGGGCAGCCAGATAGCCGAGCGTGGTGTAGCCCTCCAGCATGCCGGCTTCCGGGGGAAGGCCGGTCTGCTCGATCTGAAAGTAGTGGTCCATAAAGGACAGCCAGGCCGCCCCGGCCGCTTCCGCCGCGCTGCCCACCCTGGCCAGTTCACCGGCGATGGCGGTGGTACCGCCGTCGATGTCGAAGACGGGAATGTGGATACCGAGTTCCATGAGGCGGGTTCCTCTCACCGGGGGTGGAGATCGGCGCGGCGGGTATGCGGCTCATCACGACTATTCCCCGTGCGATGCCTTTCCTGCGGTCCAGGAACCGGCAGGCAGGGCGCCGGGGCGGCTCGTCGGAAGCCCGGGGAGCCGCGCGGCCGGCGACCAATGGCCCGCACCCGGACCCCGACCGTAGGGGAGTCCTGGCGCTGGACGGGCCGTCGCCGGGCCGGGCGGTGAGCCCTTCGGCGACGCCCTGCCAAACCGGGTCGCGCGAGAGTCAGGACCGCCCGGGCGCGGTGAGAGACGCCCCCTCGGCACTCACCTCCCGCTCCCCGCACGGATCCGCCTCCCTCATCGCCCCCTGCCCGATGCGCCGGACACCCGGTACGGCCGCTGTGCCCGCGCAGGTGAGGGCCACCAGTACGGCCGTGACGGCGAGCGGTGCGGAGCTGCCCCAGGCGTGGGAGGCGAGCGGTGCCAGCACATAGCCGAGCGGGGCGGCCGCCAGTGACAGCAGCCAGTCATAAGAGGTGACCCTGGCCAACACCCCTGCCGGGAACTGCTGTTGCACCACCGTCTGCCACACCGGGTTGAGGAAACCGAGACCGGTCATCGCGAGGGCGTACCCGGCCACCGTCACCGCCGCCGGGGCCGCCGTGGCGAGGGCGAGCAAGGGCAGCGCGTACAGGGCCAGGCCCAGATTGGCGACCAGCACCGGCCGCTTGGGCCGCACCCGGCCCGCGATCAGCGAACCCATGAGCACCCCACCCGCCGCGGCCTGGGTCATCGCGATCCATACACCGTCCCCGCCCAGGCGCTGGGCGGCGATCAGGGGGCCGAGGGTGAGCAGGACGGCACTGGCGCCGTTCCAGACCGCATGGCCGATCAGGCTGGTCCAGTACCAGTCCCGGGAGCGCACCTCGTCCCAGCCCAGGGCCAGATCGGCGAGCAGCGGGCGGCGTTCGCCGGGGATGTGCCGGACGGTCAGCCGGGTGAGCAGCGCGGCGCTGGCCATGAACGAGGCGCCGTCCAGGACGAACGCCCAGCCCGCGCCGGCCGTATAGACCAGTACCCCGGCCAGGGCCGGGCCGCCGAGCCTGGCCGCGTTCCCGGCCGAGGCCAGCAAGGCGTTGGCCCGCATCCGCTGTACTCCCGGAACCGTGGCCGCCACCAGTGGTGTTGCGGTCGGCATGGCAAAGGCGGAGGCGATGCCGCCCACCGCCTCGGCCACCGCGATATGCGCCAATCGCGGCTGTCCGGCGGTCAGTTCGACACCGACGGCAAGCTGCGCGAGGGCCCGTATCAGATCGGTGGCCAAGGCCACCACCCGTGGGTTGAAACGGTCCCCGGCCACGCCGCCGAGCGGCAGCAGAAGCAGCCTGGGCACCATCGCACAGCCCAGTACCAGGGCGAGCGCCCCGGACGAGCCGGTGGCGCGGGTGATCGCGATGGCCAGCGCGGCGGGGACCACGGCATCGCCGAGGGTGGAGACGGTCCGGCCGATGAAGAGCAGCCGGAAGTCCGGCAGGCGCAAGGGGTGTTGGGTCACGGCCCGCACTATATTTCGGTACCGAAATTTCGGCAACGAAATATTTGATGTCGTTGGAACCTCTAGACTCCCGGCATGAAGCACCCCGAACCACGACCGGACGATGACGCCCCGCGCGACTCCGTGGACGACCACGTCCAGCGCTGGCTGCCGGTCCTGCCCCAGCTCGACCCGGACATCGAGGGCGCCGTCAGCAGGATGAGCAAGCTCATCCGCCATCTCGCCCGGGTCCGCGAACAGGGCGTCGCCGAATATGGCTTGCAGAAGCACGAGTTCGACACCCTGCATATGCTGGCCGGCCGTGGCGGCCGGGCCACCCCCACCGAACTGCGCACCGACCTCGGCCTGGCACCCGCCTCCGTCACCGGCCGCCTGGAGGCCCTGGAACAGCGGGGGTTCGTGCTGCGTACACCCTCCACCCGGGACCGCCGCCGGGTGGATGTGGAACTCACCGAGGACGGCCGGGCGGCCTGGCGCTCCGCACTGGACGTGGTCGGCCGCGAGGAACACCGGCTGCTCGGCGTCCTGGCACCCGCGGAGCGCCGTCAACTCGCCGACCTGCTGCGCCGGGTGCTCCTGGTCCAGGAGAAGACCGCACCCGACGAGCCCCTGCCCCGTCACCAGCCCGCGGCGCGCCCGCTCACCGAGGGGACGCCGCACGGGCCGGGCCACGCCCCGTACCCCCGCCGCTCGTCCGGTGCGGACTCGAGGACGAAACGATCCGCTGACAGCGGTCGGAGGAGGGGCGAAGGCGGCCGGTGACCGCCAGAAAAGCGACGAACAAGCCCATGACGATCCAGCCGGGCCACCCGGTGATCCCCATGTGCAGTGGATCGAGCGTCGCGTCCGGGTCGGCGAACTCCTTGACCATGCCCACGCTCACCGAGCTGACGAAGGCATGGCCGATGACGGCCGGGACGACCGAGCCGGAGCGCAGCCGCAGCCAGGTGAAGACCGGCAGGACCAGGGTGCAGCTCAACACCATGGCCGGTACGGCCACATACCAGGGGCGCCCCGGGTACTGGCCGCCCATCAGCAGGGTGGGCAGATGCCACAGCGCGAAGGCCGCTCCGGTGAACAGATATGCCCGTACCAGAGCGGCTCGCCCGCCCTCCCGCAGCAGGCGCGGGAACAGATAGCCCTGCCAGCCCAGTTCCTCGCCGAAGAACAGCGGCAACGACACCAGCATGCTCAGCACCGCCCCGGCCGCCCACCCGCCGAGCCCGCTCCAGTGCGCCCCGCCGAAGGGGTAACGGCCCGCGAGGGCGCCGATGACCAGCGCGGCGGCGGTAAGTCCCGCCGGAACCGCCATGGCCACAAGACAGGCCCGCAGGGTGCGCCACCAAGGCCGCGGCCAGCGAAGGGCGAGGGCGTCCCGCAGCCGCCCGCCCCGTTCGACGAACCGGATGACGAGGATCGCGGCCAGCGCCGGTGCGCACATCGCGGCCGCGATGCACGCCTGCTGCAGCGCGCCAACTCCCTCCCGGGCGCTGCCCCGTTGATACCCGCAGGCCAGAAGCGGCGACATCGCCGCCCACATCCCGGCATTGGCCACCGCGAGGTAGACGAGCAGGCCATGGCGTCGTAACAAGGGCCTTCTCGGGGACCCCGCTGAGATCATCATGCGCCGCACGCTATGAGGCGGCGGGGGAGGTGCGGAATGCGGTCAACCCCCTTGGTCTGCTGGGGTTTTCCCTATTGCGGGGAGCGGCGGGCGGCGGGTTGAGGGATCATTACCCGGGCCGTTCCCCGGTGCGCCGCGCGCCGGGCTTGCCGTTCCAAAGCGCGACGCCTCGCGGCGCGCCGCGTGCGGGATCGGCGGGGCTGATGGGAAACCCGGGGTCGGACGATCCCGCACCCGGCGCGCCTCTCCCTACCCCCGAACCCCCTCGTCGATACGGAAGTAGTGCCCCTCCTCAAGGTCGGCGATCAGTCCCGGCCCGGTCGGCTGCCAGCCCAGCAGTTCACGGGTCAATGCGCTGGACGTCGGAACGTCGATCGCCAGGATGGAGCCCAGCCAGCCGAAGTGGCCTGCCGCGTCCTCCGGCGGTACGGAGACCACCGGCAGGCCGAGATGCCGCCCGATGACCTCGGCGATCGTCCGGACCGGCACGCCCTCCTCGGCCATGCCATGCAGAACGGAACCGGCGGGCGCCTTCTCCACGGCCAGGCGGAACAGGTGCGCGGCGTCCCGCCGGTGAACGGCACACCAGCGGTTGGAGCCGTCGCCGATATAGCCGGAGACGCCCTTGGCGCGGGCGATGTCGATCAGGATCTTGACGAAGGCCTGGTCGCCCTCCCCATGAACCGAGGGAGGCAGCCGCAGCACCGAGGCGCGGACGCCGCGCTCGGCCAGGGAGAGCGCGGCGTTTGCGCTGACGGCCCGGTGCGCCGTGACCGACCCGGGTTCGGGAGTGTCCCGCTCGGTCGCCACCCGCCCCCCGGCGGCCCTGACCGTTCCATTGGCGACGACCAGGGGCTTGCCGGAGCCTTCCAGCGCGGTGCCCAGCGCCTCGATGGCGCGTACATCGGTGCGTATGGCGTTCTCGTACTGCGAGAAGTCATGGAAATCATGGATGAAGGCGAGGTGGATGACGCCGTCCGCCGCGGCGGCTCCGGCCCGAAGGCTGTCGAGGTCCTCAAGGGAACCCCGATGTGCCTCGACGCCCGCAGCGGCCAGGGCTTCGGCGGAGGCATCCGAGCGTGCCAGCCCGACGACCTGGTGACCTGCGCCGATGAGTTCGGGAACGACGGCGGATCCGATGAAGCCGGATGCGCCGGTGACGAATACCCGCATAAGAGCACTCCCGTGGTGATGGGCGGCCGAGCGGCCTGCCCATGGCATGACAGCCAATGTCAGTGACTGTCATCAAGCTAGCACTGATGTCATGCACTGTCATCAAGTAGGATTCCGGCCATGGGGCGATGGGAGCCGAACGCACGCGGCCGACTCGAACAGGCGGCACTGGAGCTCTATGTCGAGCGAGGCTACGAACAGACCACGGTGGCGGAAATCGCCGGGCGCGCGGGCCTGACCGAGCGCACCTTCTTCCGGCACTTCGCCGACAAGCGAGAGGTGCTCTTCGCCGGCGCGGGCACGCTGCGGGATGACCTGGTGAGCGCCGCCGCCCAGGCGCCGCCCGGGGCGCCGCCAATTGACGTGGTGGCAACGGCACTTGCTGCGGTCGCCGCCCCGTTCCAGGGGCGCCTGGAGAGCGTCCGCCGGCGCCAGTCGGTCATCGAGGCCAATGCGGAGCTGAAGGAACGTGAGCTGATCAAGCTCGCCTCATTGTCGGCGGCCCTGGCCGAGACCTTGCGGGAACGGGGCGTTGCCGAGCCGGCCGCGAGTCTGGCCGCGGAGGCGGGGATCGGTGTGTTCAAGGTCGCCTTCGGGCGCTGGGTCGGCGAGCCCGGGGGCGGGGAATTCGCCCGGATCGTCCGGGAGGCGGTGGACGAACTCAAGGCGGTGGCTGCCGGAAGCTGACCACGGGGGTGGCCGCCATCGACCGGGGTGTCCACGGCGCGCCCGGCTCCGCGCGCCTCGTCTCCGGTGCCGTGCCGGGAGTTACGTACGCACCCCGGCAGGCATACGGCCGGGGTGACGACGCACCGGACCGCGAGGCTCCGGACCCTCATCTCTCACGACCAAGCCGGGCTACGGCCGAACTGCTCGGCGCCCGGCGGGACTTCACGCCGAGGTCAGCGCGGCGGAACGGTGGCGCGGAACTTCTTGGCCAGGTCCGCGCCCCGGATGACACCGCCCGTGTGGTACGTCAGGCCCCAGGCGTCGATGGCCGAACCATCGGCGAAGACGCACATATCGTGCAGATGATCGCGATCGACCGGGTCGCCTCGCCTGATCCAGCCACCCACATCGCTCTTGTGGTTGCCGAACTGCGTGGTGCCGCCGATGGACGCGCAGTACGCGGCGGAGGGGTTGCCCTGCGGGTGTTGCGGGAGCGGTGGTTTCCGGACATACGCGAGGGCGGCGAGTGTCGGCAGGTCGGCGGCGAGGGTATCGGTGGGCAGGACGAGCTGGGAATGGTCCTTGGCCTGGAAGTGGCACAGTTGCCGCTCACTGCCGAGCGGGGTGAGCCGGCGCCCGGCGTCGTAGTAGGCCCGGTAGGTGGCCGGATGGCCGCCATGGCCGGTGCACCAGGCGGCCGGGGTGGGCGGCTGAGCCTTCCCGGGGCTGGCGGTGGCCTGGGAGGTGAACACGGCGGCTGTGGCAATGGTGGCCAGGGACAAGGCGATGGCGCGCTTGCGCATAAGGATGCCTCCCGTGAAAGTCGGGAGACACAGTCTCGACCGGGGGCGGGAGGCCGTCAACGGTGCCGGAACGGCCAGGGAATTGGGTAGCCGGCGGCGTTGCCGGTGATTGACCTGGCTCCGCTTCACCGATGATCGGCGGCCTTTGCCGCAAGGTTGCGTACCGTAACGCAGGGTGCGCCTCACCGTGTGGCACACCCGCCGAATCCGCCCGTTCCCAGTGTCCGTTCTCCTGAGGTGCAGCCCTCGCCGCCCGTCCTGAAGTGTGTCTCGTAGCTCGTGGGCTGGGGCTGCGTTGAGCTGGCCGTGCGGGTTGTCACCGCTCAATTCCATGAGCTCCTAGAGGTGTTCACCGGGCTCCGCCCGCGTCAGTTCCGGCGTCTGGTGCAGGCTGTCCACCGCAACGGGGCCGGCTCTGGGGCCGGACCGGCCGGGCCGACCGTGGGCACTGCCTCTGGAGGACCGGGTCCTGCTCGTGGCGATGTACTGCCGCACGCACCTCACCATGCGCCGGCTCGCCCCGCTCTTCGGGATCTCCCCGGCAGCCGTCGGCCGGATCATCAGCCGGCACGGGCCCCTGCTGGTCCTGGCCCCGGGCAAGCGCAAGCCCGGACGGCACCACATCCTCGTCGTGGACGGCATGCTGGTGCCCACGAGAGACCGGACGGTGTCGGCCTCGTCGAAGAACTACCGCTACTCGGCGGGCCTCCAGGTCCTGATCAAAGTGGACACCCGGGTGGTACTGGCCGTCGGCCGGCCGTTGCCCGGCAACCGCAACTACTGCACCGCCTTCGCCGAGTCCGGCATCAAGGATGCCTGCGGCGCTGCGACCGTCCTCGCCGACGGCGGCTACCAGGGCACCGGTGTCCTGATGCCCCACCACCGTCAGGCCGGGCAGAACCGGCTGTCCGACCGGAACAGCACAACACCTCCCACCCGCGGATACGCGCCCGCGTCGAGCATGCCTTCGCTCGCATGAAGAACGGGAAGATCCTGCGCGACTGCCGCCTGAAAGGCGATGGCGTCCGGTGGGCCGCCAGTTGCGTCGCCCACATGCACAACCTCGCCCTCAGCCACTGATCACAGCGTCACGGGACAAGCTTCACCAAGGGGTGTCATCGAACAAACGCCGACTACTGACTGAGCATCTTGACCAGCCACAGTGTGACAGTGCGGGGCGGTCATCTGCTGGCTCCGCTTCGAACTTGCATGGCCGAAACGCCGGAGGGATCGTTTATTGAGGGCACCTACGCAAGGACGGAGAAAGCCAATGGCCGTGTCTGACACCCTGAATACCATCGCTGAGCGGGCCAAGGCTGCCCAAGACCACGTATCGCAGGCCGCGGCCCAGAGCCGTGAGCAGTTGCAAGCCGAGGTTGAAAGGGCCCGCGGGGACGCCCAGGCTCAGGCCGCCAAGCTCCAAGAGTCGGCGCGCGGCGCTGAAGCAAAGATGTCGCAACGGTGGGCCGAGATGCAGAAGAACTGGCGTGAGCACACGGCCCAGGTGAGCAGCGACATCGAAGCTCGCAAGAAGGAACTCAGCGCGGCTCACGCGGCCCGAGCGGCCGACCGGGCCGAGGCCGATGCGGTCACCTCAGTCGAATTCGCGTTGGCTGCCATCGAAGAGGCCGAGTACACGGTTCTCGATGCCCGGCTGGCCCGGATGGAAGCCAACGAGAAGGGGGCCGGGTAGCGCGCTCAACAGCATTTCCCGGGCTCGGGCCGCTCCTGGATCACCGAGAGTGGCCCGCTTTATAACCGCAACAGACGCTGAAACTGAGGCGGGTGAAAAGGCGACACCCAACCCTGGGTCACGAGACAAGCTTCAGCATGCATATCCGAGGGCAGGAGGCGACAGTAGTCTGCCGGAAGTCCGGAAGGAACCGGAAGGAAGAGGCCAATGTCTTCCAATCGCCCACCCGATTTCGAGCATGCCATCCATACGGCCAATATCTGGCTGAAATCGGTGGCCGAAGCCATGGGAACCGAAGACCGCGGCGCGGCGAACCGCGCGCTGCGGGCGTGGCTGCACACCGTGCGCGACCGGTTGACCGTGGATGTGGCCGCCCACCTCGCGGCGCAGCTTCCCGAGTTGCTTCGCGGGGTTTACTACGACGGCTGGGATCCCAGCATTGTGCCGGTCAAATACGACCGCGATGCCTATATGATCCGCTTCGCCCAGGAGGCCAAGGTCACCGCCGAGGAGGTGCCGCAGGTAACCGCGGCGGTCACCGCCGCGCTGGCCCGTCAGATGTCCCCGGGCCAAATGGACTCCGTGCTCCAGGAGTTGCCGCACGACATCCGCGTCTTCTTCCTGGAGCCGGTTGCCTAGCACCGGGGCGGTAAGGGAAGCCGACAAGCGAACTGGAGCAGCGAGTTCCCGTCAGGGGTCGGGAACTCGCCGTTCCAGGCTCGGCAATTCCTGCCACCGCAGGGCAAGTCACGGCCGCTGAGCGACTGTTCGCCGGGCGGGGCGGCATTGATTAGCATGTTCAAGTGATACCCAGGGAACAGCAGGCTGCCGGTGCGGTCATTGGATCAGCGGTGGGAGACGCCCTGGGCGGTCCCTTCGAGTTCGGCCCGCCAGGAGTGTTCTCCGCTCGTTTTCCCATCCAGGGCATGGGCGGCGAGATGAGCGGGGGAGGCGGGTGGGAGCCGGGCGAGGCGACGGACGACACGCAAATGGCCGTGCTGGTCGCGGAATCCCTGATTGAACGGGCCGGCCTCGACCTGCCGGATATCTTCGCCCGCTTCCAGCGATGGGCCGTCTCCGGTCCCAAGGACATCGGACTGCAGACCGAAGAGGTGCTGACCAGCGGCCTGCCTTGGGACAGGGCCGCTGCCGCCCACTTCCGCACCAATGCGCGGGCGGCCGGAAATGGCGCGTTGATGAGGGCCGCCACCTCCGCGGTGTACTTCGCCGCCCAGGGGCAGCGGGCCAGCATGGACGCGGCTCGCCGCATCGCCGCCCTCACCCATGGCGACCAGGCGGCCTGGGAGGGCACCGCCATCTTTCATGAGCTTCTGCGCCTCACCTTCCATGGCGTGGATCCCCTGGCCGCGCTGCCGGACGTTCTGGGCCTGGTGCATCCCGAGCACCGGGACCGCTATGCCACCGTTCTCGCCACCGACTGGCACCCCGGCCGGGCCACCGAGTTCAATGGCGCCGTCTGGCCCTGTCTGGGCTCGGCGGTCTGGGCCCTGCGTACGACCGGGAGCTATGAGGAGGCGGTACGGGCCGCCATCGACCTCGGCGGTGACACCGACACCGTGGCAGCGGTCACCGGTGGACTCGCCGGTGCCTATTACGGCCTGGACGGCATTCCCGCTCGCTGGGCCGAGCCGCTTTATGTCCCCTTGCCGGGATTCAACGGCCGGGTGCTGCGGCTGCCGGAACTTCTCCACCTTGTACGCCGCCTTGTGGCCCGTACCTGAGGCCGTGGGGCCGGCCGGATATCGCGATATGTTGGTGTGTCGGAGTATCTGGTGAGAGAGGTGGCTCATGGCCGCGATGGCGGCGGGATCCGAGTCGGAGTCGGCAGCGGGCTCGGGTTCGGGCGCGGATGACCTGATCGAGGTCTTCAAGGCCCTTGGCAACCCTGCCCGTTTGCAGATCATGCAGTGGCTGAAGGACCCCGATACGCATTTCAGTGAGTATGAGCCGATCGCGGACCGCCAGTCGGTCGGTGTGTGCGTCACGCATATCCAGGCGAAGTCGGGGCTCGCGCAGTCAACCGTCTCCAGCTATATGAGCACGCTCGAACGGGCGGGACTGGTGCGCCCCACCCGGGTGGGCAAGTGGACCCACTACCGGCGGGACGGGGAGCGGCTGGCGCAGCTGGCACGAGTGATCGGCAGCACTCTCTGATTGACACATCGCAATACGTCGATATGATCTTCTCATGCCGACCTTCGATGCTGCTCCCACGGCCCTGATCGTCCACGCCCACCCGGAGCCCCACTCCTTCAACACCGCCCAGATGACCACCGCCGCGCAGGCCCTGCGCGACGCGGGGTACCGAGTCGATGTCCTCGATCTCTACTCCGAAGCCTGGGCCCCGGTGCTCGGCCGGGAGGAATTCGCGCCGGTGGAAGGCTACTTCAAGCCGCAGGTCGAGCAGATGCGCGCGATCAAGGACGGGACGCTCGACGAGGCCGTCAAGGGCCATCTCGACCGGCTGTTCGCCGCCGATCTGCTGGTGCTGTCGTTCCCGCTGTGGTGGTTCTCGCTGCCCGCCATTCTCAAGGGTTGGGTGGACCGGGTGTTTGTGATGGGCGGCGTCTTCGGCGGGGACTACGGATACTTCGATGACGCGGCCCTCGCCGGAAAGCGAGCGATGCTGCTGCTCACCACCGGCGGGTCCAGCGAGGCTTTCCAGGCCGATGGCACCCTGGGCGCGATGGACGACTTCCTGTTCCATATCCGCCGCGGCATGCTGGAGTTCGTCGGCTACCAGGTCCTCGACCCGGTGGTCACCTATGGGCCGGTCCGCATGACCGACCAGGAGCGGGCGGAGGCGCTGGAGAAGGTCAGGGAGTCGGTCACGCTCGCCGTGGCGGAGCCCCGGACCGCCGCACGCTGATCTCCGGAACGGAGCGGGCCGGAGCGAGCCTGCATAAGTGAGCGCAAAGGGGTACCCGAAGGAGTAAGCCGAGCGCGGCCGCCGAGTCGCCGCGCTGTGCGACCAAAGCGAGGAGCCCCTGATGACCACGGTGAAAGAAGCTGTAGACGTGGACGTGCCCGTCCGTACCGCCTACAACCAGTGGACACAGTTCGAGGAGTTTCCGAACTTTATGGAGGGGGTCGAAAACGTCCGGCAGATCGACGACCGTCACAACCACTGGATCACCAAGATCGGCGGGGTGCAGCGGGAATTCGACACCGAAATCGTTGATCAGCTCCCCGACGAGCGGATCACCTGGCGAACCATCGGTGGCGACACCCGGCAGAAGGGCATGGTGTCCTTCCGGCGGGTTGATGACGCGCACACCCGGGTGGAACTGGTGATGGACGTGGAACCGAGCGGAGTCGCCGAAAAGGCCGCCGACCTCACCGGCACAATCGACCGCCGGGTGAAGGGCGATATGCGGCGCTTCAAGGAGTACATCGAGAAGCGAGGCGGCGAAACGGGTGGCTGGCGTGGCCGCATCAGGCCGGGAGGCCGACCGGCCTGACACTGTTGTCGCTCTCCGGCGGCATGGTGAACTTCCTTCCGCCGGTAGGTGATTGGCCCGGCCTACGGCAGCGCTTGCGCCGGGCCACGAGAGGCGGACGGCTACCTTGACCGGGGCGACGGCGAGGTAGCCGTGCCGAACGCGGGCATGGGCGCTTGCCTGTGCGCTGCTCCCGGCTGCGCCCGCGATCGCACCACACCCTCTCAGGCGGCGGGCCGCATCGTCTTCTTGGCGGTCTCGTAGGCCGGGATCATCACCTTTGAGTCATCGCTCTCGGCCCCTTCAAGGTGCAGCACCGTCAGGCCCTTTGCGGTCTTGACCGCGACACCCCGTCGCTGCTGCGGTTTGTCCGTGAGAATGTTCTGCTGCGTATAGACGACCTCTGCCGCGGGCAGATCACCGAGCTTGGTCTCGCTGTACTCGGGGCCGCTGACGCGCTTCTCCTCGGCGACGAAATCCTCGAGCACCTGACGGGGCGACTTCTCCGGCCGGTCCGTGGTGTAGATCCGTATAAAGCCGATCACGCCAGTGGAGCTTGCGGAGAGTTCGCAAGCGCCCTTGACCGACCGATGCCCGGACAGCTTGCTGAGAAGCTCACTGTCCTCATCCGTGAAGCCGGTGAACTTCCACCCCTTCGGCGCCTCGAAGGACACAGGAAGCACACAGGCGGTCCCGGCATCGCCGATCCTGCCATCCTTGAGACCCTGCCCGGACTTGGCGGCCTTTCCGGCCGCGGTTTCGGAAGGCTTGGTGCTCTCCTTCACCGTACCGGCCGAGGTCCCGGCCGCCCTGGGTGCGTCGCCGCTCTTGTGGTCAGCGGACGAGCAGCCGGTGAGCACACCGATGGCGAGCATGGCGGATGCCGCACTCGAAGCAATCTTGCGCATAAGCCTTCCTGGGTCATTCGGGACAGCCCGGCAAACCTATAGCCATGTGGGCGGGATGCTCAAAACGATAATTTTGCACACCGTGCTGACAGCGCCGCATGTCCTGGATTCACCGGTCGGTGGCTCATTTCGGCCGGCGCCCGGTCAAGTGCCTTGCCCCGACCGTCGCTTGAGTGGCGTCGGTTGAAGCCAGAGTCCCGCTGCTCCGGCGCTGCAGCCGATGGATCGTCAACTCCCTTGCTGCACACGCGTGGAACTGTCCGCTTCCACGCGCCCGGAAGGCGGCCGGCCGTGCGCACTCACCGGGGTGATCCAGTGGCACCCGGGCGTTGACGCTGTCCGGGGCTCAGCAGGAAGGCGGCGACTTGGAGTTGTCGATCGGGACGGGCATCATAAGGTATGGATGCCTAAGGCAATTATATAGCGAAGGGTAGACATGACTGACACCACGGCTGTCCTCGGCTACGTGGAGGAGAACCTCGCCGGCATGGGTGACGACCCCGGGCGTGAGGCGCTGATCCACGAGGGGCGCCACATCACGGTGGGGGAGTTCCGTGCGCTCGTCCACCGGATGGCGAGGGCAATGCAGTCCGAGGGCATAGGCCGCGGCAACACCGTTACCCTCCTGAGCGGGAACCTGCCCGAGATCATCGCCGCGCGGTACGCGGCCAATCTGCTGGGCTGCCGGGTCAACCATCTCTACAACAAGCTCTCGCCCGAGGTTCAGGCCGCCATAGTGCGGGACGTGGAGACCCATGCGCTCATCGTCGATCCGCGCCTCGCGGACCGCGCGGCCGAGGTGACGCAAATCGCCCCGGCGGAGAAGGTCTTGGTGCTCGGGCCCGCCAAGTCCGGCAAAGACCTGCTGGAGTTGGCCGCCGGATTCCCCGCGGACCCTTTCCCCACTCTTGCCCGGCCGGAGGACATAGCCGGTATCCGGCACACCGGTGGCACCACCGGTCACCCCAAGGGCATTTGCAGCACCTATGAGCAGCTGGGGATGGCGCACTCCATCAAGGGGGACGGGGAGTACACACCCCGCCAACTGGTCTGCACCACCATCGCCCATGCCGCGGGTTTCCTCGCGGACAGCACCCTCCGCCTGGGCGGCACCCTGGTCCTGCTGGAGGACTTCGACGCGGCCACCGTCCTCGCGACCATCGAACGCGAGCGCATCACGGATTCTGTTCCTCCTTCCGCCGCTGCTCTATGAGCTCCTGGACCACCCGGACGCCGCCCGCGCCGACACCTCCAGCCTCCGCCGTCTCCTCTACGGCGGCTGCCAGGCGTCACCGGTGCGGATCGCCGACGCCGTGCGGCGTCTCGGCCCCGTCCTCCTTCAGTTCTACGGCCAGAACGAGGCGGGTGGCATCAGCGTCCTCCTGCCCGAGGACCACGACCTGGAACGGCCCGAGCGGCTGCGCAGCGCGGGCAAGGTGCTGGCCGAGGTGGAGGTGGCGATACGGGACGAGGCCGGCCGTGACCTGCCCACCGGCGAGCACGGTGAGATCTGTGTGCGCTCGCCGCGGGTGATGCAGGGATACTGGAAGCAACCCGCCCTGACGGCCGAGGTGTTGCGGGACGGCTGGCTGCGCACCGGTGACATCGGGTTCCTGGACGAGGAGGGCTATCTGACCGTCGTCGATCGCCTCAAGGACATGATCATCGTGGTGGGCGGTCATGTGTACACCACGGAACTCGAGGATGTGCTCAACTCCCACCCGGAGGTCCGGCAGAGCGCGGTGTTCGGTGTCCGTGACGCCGACAACATGGAGCGCGTCCATGCCGCGGTGGTGACGGCCCCCGGTGCGGATGTCTCCGCGGACGGGCTCCGGGCCCTGGTCCGCGAGCGGTGCGGGGCGATGTACGAGCCGTACCGCATCCACTTCGTTGCGGCGCTGCCGCTGACCGACGCCGGGAAGCCGGACAAGAAGCTGCTGCGGCGGCGGGTTGAGGAGTCGGCGGTGTGACCGGTCGCGGGGGCGGGGAGCCGCCCCCGCTTCCGTATGCCGCGGCGGCGGTGCCGTACGGGGCCGAGATGAGCGGTCCCCGGGGTCGGTGCGGCCGCCCGGCGCCGAATGGCGGTTCGGCCGAGCCGAAATCCGAGGGCATTCGCCGGATAGCATGCCGTGTACAAGCCGGTAGGACGGAGAGGGTTCGGCGCTGTGACGTCTGAGGAACGCTGGGTGATAGCAGGTCTCGGAAATCCAGGGCCGTGGTTCACAAAGACGCGGCACAACGCAGGGTTTCTGGTCATTGACCGCCTGGCCCGGCGCCATGGAGCGGAGTTCAGGTGGTACGGCACCAAGTGCCGGCTGGCGGAGATCGATATCGATGGCAGGCGGGTAATCCTGGTGAAGCCGCAGTGGTTCATCAACCTGTCGGGCAATCCTGTGGCTTCCGTCCTGCGGACTTATGACGTTCCGGTGGAGCGGCTCGCGGTTGTGCATGACGACCTGGCGTTCCGTTTCGGCGCCGTCCGGATAAAGCGTGGCGGTGGCGCGGGCGGGCACAATGGTGTGCGTTCGGTGACCGAGGCGCTGGGAACTCGGCATTACACCCGGCTCCGCTTCGGCCTTGGACGTCCACCGAAGGGACAGCAGACCGGGAAATACGTCCTGCGGAAGTTCCCGGAACCGGAGCGATCCGCACTGCCCGCGGTTCTGGACCGGTGCGCGGATGCCATTGAGGCCCTTGTGGTGCGGGGACTGGACAAGACGCAAACCGAGTTGCACAGCGCACCGGGAGCAGGGGAGGAATGAGGGCGGCCGCACCGGCGCCGGGCGGCGACTTCCCGTCCGGTACCGGCTTTTGAGCGAGGCGGCGCGACCTCGGTGAAGTGATGGCGGCCCGCCCGGCAAAGGGCCGGGCCTCAGGCATGGTGATCACGTGCCCGGGCGCTGGGTGGCGCCACTGCTCGGGGCGCAGCGCCGCCGCGAGCTATCCGCCGAGGGCCAACTCCCTTTTGAGGACCGCGCGGAGGTCGTGTGGCGGGCGGCCGGTGAGGCGCTGGACGGTATCGGTGGTACGGTCCTCGGCCCCCTCGGCGATGGCGCGGTCCATATCGGCCAGCAACCCGGCGAATTCCATGGGCATATGGGCCGTGAGCCGATCTCGCAGCCGGGCATGGGTGATACGCCGGTGGACTACGGGCTTGTTGGTTGCCTCGGTCATGATTGCGGCGACCTCGTCATAGCTGAGCGCCTGCGGCCCGGTGAGAACAAGGTCGGTGTTGGGGGCGGAACCATCGGTGAGGGCCCGGACGGCGACAGCGGCGATGTCATCGGCATCGACAAAGCCGATGCGGCCGTTCCCGGTGGCGGTCAGGATGGTGCCGCTTTCCCGGATGCCGACGGCATGCGCATGGTTGCCGGTGAAGTTCTGCATAAACCAGGAAGGCCGCAGCACCGCCCATTCGTCGAACAGTCCGGGCAGGGCCTGGTGCACCGCTCCCACTGCCGGCCCGCCCTCGGCTACGGCCGAGGAGCTGAGGAGTACCGCGCGGCGTACGCCCGCGGCGCGGGCCCGTCGAAGGAAGGGCAGCATGACCGCGGCCGGGTCGGAGTCGCCCAACGGCGGTATCAGGTAGACGCGGTCGGCTCCGTCAAGGGCGTCGGTGTGGGTGGCGGGGGCGTACCAGTCGAAGCGGACCGGCTCCGCACCCGGGACCGTGGCGGCGTGCCGGCCGGCGGCTTTGACGCGGTGGCCGGCGGCGGTCAGCCGGGCGGCGGTCCGGCTGCCCGTGGTGCCGGTGGCGCCGATGACCAGAGTGGTGCCGGTGGTGGTCATCGGGCGCTCCCGGTGAAGTCGGTGCCGGGCTGCTGGACGGCGAGTGGGTTCCAGTAGTCGCGGTAGGAGGTGATGCGCCCATGCTGAACCGTCACCACGGCGATATAGCGCATATCGAAGGGATCGCCGGTCTTCACCAGTCGTCCCACACCACGCATTTCGACCACTATCCCCTCCGGGTCGGTGGTCTGGTGGATGCGGACCTCGGGGAAGTCGTGCAGGTCGATATGTTCCGGATAGTGGCGCACATAGGCGGCGATGGCCTCCTTGCCCTCCAGGCGGCCGGGCCAGCCTGCGGGGGCGAAGGGGAACTCCAGGACCCCATCCTCGGCCCAAAGGCCGACCCAGGCGGGGATGTCCTTGTCCAACAGCAGTTGGAGGCTGTGGCGGTAGAGGTCCGCCGGTGACGAATGTATGGGCATGAGCAGGCCGTCCTTCTCCGCATCGTAAAATCCGGACCTAGGGTCCGGTTGAAAGATACGGACCGCGGGTCCGCTTCGCAATAGGAGGAATCGCGTGCCCGAACGCAAACCTCGCAAGGACGCAACCCGTAACCGGGCGGCGGTACTTGCGGCCGCCGACGACCTCTACGCTCGCTGTGCGAGCCCCGAGGACGTCACCATGGCCGATGTGGCGGCAGCGGCCGGGGTGGGCAAGGGGACGCTCTTCCGTGCCTTCGGCGACCGCAATGGACTGATCCGAGCGCTGTACCAGGCGCGGCTGGAACCGCTCGGAAACTCCGTGGAGGCCGGCCCGCCACCCCTCGGGCCCGGCACCCCGCCGCTTGAGCGGATACCAGCCGTGCTCGACGCCCTGCTGTGCTTCAAGCTCGACAACCGCCGCCTCGCACTGGCCCTGGAAGGCGCGGGCGGCGGCAGCCCTTACCTGGCTGAGCACTATGAACGCTGGCATGCGCTGCTACGGGCGATGGTGGAAGGGATCCCGGGTTTCATGGGTGGCGACTTCACCGCCCATGCGCTGCTGGCCGCCACTCGTGCCGACTTGGTTGAGCACTTGGCCGGTCAGGAGCGGGTGCCTCGTGAGCAACTGCGGGCGGATTTGGCGGAGTTCGTTAGGAGGGTGCTGGGTGCTGGGGTGTTGCCGGGATAGGCGGCCGGAGGTCGATGCCCCGGCGGAAGCCGCCAGGTGTAAGGCGGAAACGAGCGTCAACGGCGGACGACGGTCATGGCCGAGGCCGCGACCGGCCCGGTCCTGGACGTCGAGACCCGCGAGAGTGCGGCCGCCCCTGGCAACGGCGTTACGCATGCGCCGATAGGGCCCGGCCAGCCCGTGGCTCTGTCGCCCCTGCCCTCGGCACGCACTGCAGTGCCACCACCGGCGGCACAACCACCCGCCGCCGAACACGCGGGGATACCGCCACTATGGACCTGCCTTGGGACGGCCCGGCGGAGGTGCTGCGCATTGTGTGGGACACGTGCAGTCGGTGCACCTCAAGCAGTTGGCCGAAGGCTTCCTCGGACTGGTGTGACGCCGGCTGGCGGTCCCCACCACCGAAACGACAGGCCGGGTCGGCCCAATGGCGGCTGTCCTTCCGGCAGCAACCAGGCGAACCGACCGGCGCCAACGCACTGTGGCTTACCGGTAATTCACACCAAAACGTCTCGGCTCAGTGTAGGAAGAGTCCCGTGCGAGCACAGCAGTTTGCTCCGCGATGTACGGGACCGGCCGGCTGAACCGCACCGGTGGTCGATGGCGGCCGGAGAACCAACCGCGTCTCACGAAAGGTGCCTGTGGTAAGCACGGTACCGACGCTGGCCGGTATCCGCCCGCACTACCGGCCGACCGGCCCGCCGGTCCAGGCCGTCGCGACGATGCCCTCGACGAAGAGCAGTGCCACCAGGTCGAGAAGCCGGATGCGCCAGCCGAGGCGGGTTGGGTCCGGTGAGCACGACGCGGACCGGCGTCCCAGAGCAATGCCTGCGCGGTGTCAGCGCAGCCCGAGCATGCCGCTGGCACTGTCACCTGGATCGGCCGGGCTGCCGTGGCTGATACGGGCTGGAGGTAGGGGACCCGTGCCAGAGGCGGGGCCGGTGCGAGTCCAGATAAGCTGCGGATCAGCCGCGGCTGCCGTCCTGCTGTGTAAGGAAGTGCCGGATGTCCGCGGCAAGGGCGGACATCTGCTCGCCGGCCTCGATCCAGGTCGTGAGGGATGCCTCCCAACCGCCGGCCGCGCTTCTCCACGGGCGAAGGGTCCAGGTCAGCCCGACGTGGCCGCCAGAGCGGAAGGCCGCGCTGATGGTGAGATCACGGTTGTCGGTCCGCCACTCCCACTGACCGTCCCAGCCGCGGTAGTCGGTCGCCAGTCCCTCCAGGAAGGGCACCAGGCCGTCAGCGCCCCAGTTCCAGGCGACCACCTGGTCAACGCGAAGGGCCCGCCCCGGTGCCTGAGCCTCGACGGCGTAGTGCACGCGTTCCTCGTCAGGCCGGGAAGGGTCACACAGCCGCACGCTGACGGAGTGGTTGTCCCGGCAACTGACGGTGACGGGGCTTGACATGTCGAGATGGGTGTCCTGGCAACTCATCGGTCAAACGGTAGATCACGAAGGCTCCGCCGCGGCGACCTCGGAACCCAAGAATCCACGAACGGCCCAGGTTATGAGCGCAGTTGACACCCTGGCCTGCTGCTGAGTGCTGAGAGCGAAGGTGATGGACGGGTTCCCGGTAGGAGTGCGTGCCGTTGTGCACGCGGCCCCCCTTCACAGTGGTCCAGGTGCAGGGCCCCGTCGGGCCCTGGACTTCGGCGAGGGCGGCGGAGAGTTCGTCGGAGGCTTCGACGACGGTGCGTACGGAAAGGGCAGCCACGAGACGAGGTACGGCGCTGCCCGGTACAGCGTCGTCTCCCGACGAGGGCAGCAGCAAGAGGAGTCGGCTGGGGGAGGCCGTGCTTCCGCCCGCAGGCCGTTGCATACAGCAGCCGACGGCTCAGACTGGGCCATCCCGACCGCCCGGCAACTCTCGGTGCTAGCCTCGGCCGCGTCGAAGTCCGCCCCGAAGAGCAGCTCTTCGGAGTCCTCGCTCTGTGGGCACGAGGACAGATGGCCGGCTCGAAGAGGGGCTCTTCCAGCAGCTCCGGCCGATGGGCGAGCGGTCCACCTTCATAGCCGGATATCCCCATCCTGGGCGGCATCATGCCGTCCGGCCGGTCCACGACGACTCATGGCTCCCAACTCATGTATGCACTGGCTACATTGCGGAATACCCCGGCAAGGAAGGTAGCGGAGCGGCCGGGGCGCGCACCATTTTCCCCATTGGCGCCCGCCTGCCGCGAACCCCCGGCGGTAGGCGACCCGGGTCGGCGAGAAGGGAGGCCCCGCACCGGCCGAGAGGGGAGAGGCGGACGTGACGGCACGCGAGCCGCCAGCGGTGCTGCTGATGGACATCAACGGCTCCGGCGACAAGGACGCCCGAGGCGCAGGACATCTTGACGGGCCCGTCGGCGAAGAACACCGGGAGGCCCAGCCCGCCGTTTGGCAACGGCGACTGGAGGGGAGCAACGGCCTCCATTTCAACGACGGCGGCCTGCCGTCGCTGTAGCGGCTCCATGAAGAGAGGCTCCCTCTGTACCTGCAGGTAACAGGGGTAACCCTTTGCTCCTGGGGAATTCGACGTTCCACAACTGGTCCTCTTCCGGCGGAGATTGCCGCGGGCCGGGGCGGTTACGGTCTGCTGGACAGCGGACTTAGTCGGCCTTTACATTGATCAGCATGCTGCGGCCTCCGCCACGAGGAGCCCGCCGGTGATCTTTTGAGTTCAGGGGTGGGGATCCATGGCGCGCTTGATTCGTGCTCGCGATGTTGTGCTCGGGGGAATCGGGCTCGTGGGTCAGGGGTCGATGGCATACCCGGCCGTCGCGGCCGATCGGTGGAGCCCGCCGACGCGCAGGTAGTCCCGAAGGGTCACGCTTCCCAGCCGAGAGGCCGGCCACCACCGTGCGCGCGGGGTGGGCCGGTCCTTTCCGTCATGCCCGGAATTGCCTTTATCGGCCCTGTTTCTCTGCGTCAGGGCATCAACTGTGGCCGCAAAACATAGGGGTTGTGCCCTGAGTTTATGTGCTGCTTACGATGGCCGAGATCTTCTATTTGGGCGCCTCGTGGCGCGCCCATCATTCGCGCCGGCGTCACCTGGGGTTCTCCGCCCTTCTCCGTCGGCTGCCAACGCACAGAGGATGTAAGCGAGTTGAAAACATTAAGACCGGCCCGCACCGGGATCGCGGGGCTTGTGGCCGCCGCTGTCCTGACCGGGCTGATACAGGGCACCGCGGCGCACGCCATACCGGACGCCCCGCCGGGCAGGCCCAAGTCAACTGTGGAACCGGCCGGTTCGGGGCAGGTCGCCGATCCTGACAAGCACCTCGGGAAGAACTGGCAAACGTCGAAGGACCAGGCCGTCACCGCCGCGGCGGACTCCGCCGGCCTGCGGATCCTCGCCGCGGAATCGGGCCAGGCCTACGCGTGGAAGACCGCCGCCGTCCTCAATGAGCCGGGGATGCCGGCCGATACATGGATCGGCAACCAGTGCGTCATGGACGACTCGCACGTCGCCGCCGTGTACGCCCCGCGTGCGTTCACCAACAAGCCCGACCTGATGCAGGGCGGCGCGTTCACGGCGATCGTGAACACCACGACGGGTACGGTGACGAAGCTGCCGTTCACGGCCACGCTCGCCTATTTCGACCCCACCTGCAACACCACCACGCACACCGCCGCCTTCACCCAGTACCGCGACATGAACGACGCGTCGCAGACGAAGTCGCGGGTGATCACCGTGGACACGTCCGGCAGGACGGTCATGAAGACGGGTGAGCTGCGCGGGCAGGTGTCGTCGGCAGCTCCGGCGAAGGACGGGGTCGTCGCAGGCCTCGGCGGCGACCTCGTCCGGATCGACGGTGAGGGGAAGACCCGCCGGCTCGCCAAGGGCGACAGCGTTCCCTTCGACATCCGTCCCATGGCCGACGGCCGGATCGGCTTCGTGGACCGCAAGGGCACGAAGACCGCGCAGGCAAAGGTGTACACCGGACATGGCGCACCGCGCACAGTAGCCACCGGTGCACTCGGTGACCTCGACCTCGTAACCGGTGCGCAGGGCCGCACCTTCCTCACCGGCCATCCCAAGGACGTCAAGGTGGAGGGGAGCGGGATCACCAGGATCGACGCGCCGGCCGACACCGACGTCTCCTCCCTCGGCCGCCTCGCCGTCGACCCTGTGCTCACCCCCGGCGTCCGCGCCGGACTGACCCGCATCAAGGGCGGCGGGAAGGGCTTTGTCAAGGCGGACGAGCCGGAGGCAGGCGTGCGTGCCCGTTCCGGGAAGGCTCCCGGGGCGGCGGACGCCGACACCACTCTGACCGTCACCTCGACCGTCACGACGACGGGGGACAAGGTCGAGCAGCGGGTGACCTCGGCGCAGCCGCGTCTCAAGGCGGGTCTCTCGCCCGCGCTGACCGGCGGCACCAAGCCGCGTACGCTGATGCCCGCCTCGGTGAAGGCGGGCGGGCCCGTCGACGCGCCCGTCTCGCACGATCCGACCGACACCGACCGCTGGTGCTCGGTCTCCCGCAACGACATGAGCGTTCAGGCGTTGCAGCCGACGCCGAACCAGGTCGAGTGGGCAGTGGACATGGCCGTGCGCGGGCAGCTGCGCGGCAACTGGCTCCGCCAGGGCGGCTACCGCGACCAGGCCGGGCTGGGGACGGTCGATCCGCAGGGGTTGTTCCCCCGCCCCTCGCTGAACGGTGGCGGGCAGATCCCCGCCAACGTCCTCCTCGGCATCCTGGCCCAGGAGTCCAACCTGTGGCAGGCCGAGTCCGGTTCGATCCCGGGTCAGATGGGCAACCCGCTGGCCGCTGTGGACGGCTACTACGGCCATAGCACCAAGGACACCCTGCTCGGCTACTGGCGCATCAACTGGGATAAATCCGACTGCGGTTACGGCGTCGGCCAGGTCACGGACGGCATGCGTCTGAAGGGGCATGAGAAGACGGACAAGGTGACGGGCCAGAAGCTCGAGACGAGCCTCGACCCGAAGCTCCAGGAGATCATCGCGATCGACTACGCCACCAACGTCGCCGCCTCCATGAAGATCCTCGCCGACAAGTGGAACGAGGTCCACACGGACGGGCAGCGGATCACGGTCAACAACGACGACCCGTCCCGCGTGGAGAACTGGTTCACCGCCGTCTGGAACTACAACCTCGGTTTCAACCCCAGGTCCGAGGCCGGCAAGAACGGCGGGCACTGGGGCCTGGGCTGGTACAACAACCCGGCGAATCCCATGTACAAGGAGGGCGCCTGGGACCACCCGTTCATGGACACTTCCCTGGGCAGGGAACACATCGCCGACGCGGCGCACCCGCAGTTCTGGCCGTACGAGGAGAAGGTGATGGGTTGGGCCGCCTGGTCCATCGACACCGGTTTCTCCTACGACACGGACGGCAAGCAGGGGTGGAAGGGTGAGTCCGGCTACGCCACCGCGGGCTTCATGCCCGCCTGGTGGCTCACTCCCGAGAGCCGCTCCCGCGTCAGCCCGCCGCTGGACACCTTCTGCAACAGCAACAACGGCTGCAACGCCGGCAAGCCGATCGACTGCCCCAACGAGGCGTGCTATCGGCAGTTCTGGTGGACCCAGGACAACGTCACCTGGAAGCCGGACTGCAAGGACTCGTGCGGCAACGAGAGCATCAAGTACAAGACGCTCCGCGCCGAGCCCGGCCGCGGCTACCGGCTGAAGAACGGCCAGCCGGCGTGCGGTGGCGCTCCGGACGGCGCCGACGTCGTCGCCTCGATCCCGGCTGGCACGGAGACCTGGTCGGAGTGCGGGAAGGCGTCGTCCACAGGCAAGTTCGAGTTCACCTTCTACCCCGACTGGGACAAGCACTACGAGGCGAAGGCCGATCTGCATTCGGTCGGTGGCGGCCACGGAGGCCACTTCTGGTACACCCACACCCGTAACGACGACCACCTCGGCGGCGACGGCAACCGGATGACGCTCGAGGGCGAGTGGACGGCGGGCAAGTCCTACGACCTCGCCGCGGTCTATGCGTACATCCCCGACACCGGGGCGCAGACCCGGCGCGCCAAGTACGTCATCGACGGAGCCGTCGGCGGTCCGTACGAGCGGGTCGTGGACCAGGACGCGAACAATGGCAAGTGGGTGCCGCTCGGTGCCTACAAGTTCAGCTCCACGCCCAAGGTGAAGCTGACGAACTATACGAAGGACGGCACCGCCGACCAGGACATCGCCTGGAACTCCGTGGCGTTCAAGCCGATCAAGGGCAAGTTCGTCCAGCGGTCGCTGACCGCCGCCGCGGTCTTCGACCCGAACCAGGAGCTGAACTCGAACTGGCCGGTGAATCAGCTCGAAACCCCTGTGCGGTCGATGAAGTCGCTCTACGACTGGGGTTTGGGGCTTGCGGAGCGGGCCCAGCTGTGGGACAACAACGGCAATGGAGTCGAGGCATTTGGTCTGACATACCAGGCGCGGTGCAATGACGCCAAGGCTGTGAGCGAGTGCACGGGCCAGAAGACCTATGACGCGGCCGAGCAGTGGGCGAAGGACATCAAGGCGGGCGGCTGGAAGCCGAACGCCGACGGCTCCGCCCCGGCGATGTCGATCCCGAGGTGGATGGCCATGGCCAACGAGCGTCCCGACCCGTCCAAGCCGGCTTCCGAAGCGTACAAGGACCCGAACAGCTACAAGATCAAGTCCGATGTGAGCGTAACCTTCGTGGTCGGCGAGGATGGGAAGATCGTCGACGGCAGCGTGGGGTCGGACTACCGCGCCCGGGTCGGCAACGCCCACCTGCCCTACTTCGTCACCAAGATCATGAAGGCGATCGAGGCGGACTACGGCATTCCCGCGCCGGACATCGACTACAGCACACAGGACGCGCTGGAGTACGGCGACTTCAAGATCTCCCACCCCTATGAGGACGGGGATACCCCGGGTCAGGCGTACTTCCCGCACTTCCGTGCCGCGCGTCTCGACGACGCCAAGCAGTGCGTGGACTTCCGCGCCATCGGCGGCGGTGTGCACGGCTACCGGGCCATGCTCGGGCACCAGTCGATCAACGACAATGTCAAGGCGTGGGCGGACGCGGTCAAGTCCAACACGGAAACGAACTCTGCGGTGCGGCGGTTCGCCGGGGACGTCTACTCGATGTTCTTCAAGAACAGCGGCTCCTGGAACAACAGCATGTGGGGCTCCATGATCGGCAACGCGCCGCCCATCTGGCAGGACATCGCCGCCGCCTTCTGCGCCGACGGGTCCATCAAGCCGACGCACTACCTGGAGAACGACGACGCGCACCCGTCCAACGGCATCGTCTACCAGTCCTACATGCCCGACCTCTACCTGTACGTCGACGACCGCATGACGGACAACCTCGGCTATCCGTCCAGCCAGCGGATCAGCGGCGGGGACTGGAAGAACTTCTCCAACTTCCCCGGCACCGCGCCCAATGGCAATGCCTACGCCTGGTGCGGTGTGGGCACGCGGGGCAACGGAGGCAACCCGTGGGGCGTGAACGCACCGGTTCCGATCTTCGGTGACGGGCCCGGGAACCGGCCCGGCAAGGTGGTGCACTGCGACGAGCCGGAAAAGGAGTTCGATGTCAACCTCACCCGGTAGCCGGGAGGCGCGGCAGGTGATTTAGCATCACGCCGAGGGGAGGGGGACCGGACCGCATGGGCCAGCCTCCCTCCCCCTTTTTTCGTTCACAAGGAGAATTCCTCGTGGGTTTCCTGTACATGGCCTTCCTCGGCGCTTTCCTCTACCTGTGGTTGGTGATCGTGTTGTGCAGGAAGGTCGCGCGCCGGACGACGAAGAGGATGGGCTGGACCATGGCCTTCCTGCTGATCGTCCTGCCCGCCGTCCTGCTGGTCATCGGGGGGACGATCGATGCCAGACGGGCGGCGGGCTGACCGTCGCCGTCGGTTGTGCGATACGTCGGGGCCGCATCCAGTAAGGGTCGTTCCGCTTTCCTGGACAAGCACTTATGTGGAGTACGGCTTCACCGTCAAAGGGGCATGACCGGGTGAGGTGCCGACCGGCGAGCGAGCATCCCTGGCAGCACTGTTGGTCTACGGGGCCTGCCGCACTGGCTGGAAAGGGTCACTCCAGCGGCCGCCACCACAGGTACAGGACACGTACGGCTGACCTGCTGCAGCCACTTCGAAGTTGCGGTTACCGAGTTGAGACACGGGAGGGGCTTGGGGTACTCGGATCTCCCAATATCGCCCCGGTTCCGCAACCTCCGCCGACGGGCGAGCCTTGGCGGCCGTCTTTCCGGGCCGGCTCGGAGCCTGGCGACATGGCTTCTACGACCGAGTTCGGGTTGAGCCACACGCTCGCCCTTTTCAGGCGGCCCGCTGTCGCATCAGGCGCGTGCGCTCTCCATGGTGTCCGTCAGCCGGGCGGCAGGGGCGCCACGCTCAACAGGTAGGTGCCCTCATGGCGTTGGGGAAGTGAGGCCACTCCCGCCCGCTCCACCACACGCCGGGCCGCGTGCGTGGGGGCGACCGTGCGGTGAGTCAACCAGCGGCCGGTGAACGATGGGTCCGGCAGAAATCCGGCACGGCCGACGAGCGCGGCTCCACCCCGACCGCCTCCATCGGGACGGGGACGGCTGGGGAGCGGGCAATCGCGGCGTCAGCGGCACACCTCCGGAACGCTCAGCCGTGCCACCCTGGCGGTCGTGAGCTCGGTGGCGAATACGCCACGCCGCAGCGGCAGCAGCCGGTGCGCCTTGCAGTGCTGGGTGGGGAGCATCGCGTACTCCTCGCCGAGGACTCTTGTCCACGAAGGGTCGAACCGCACCCGGACGATGAGATCCCGTGCCCGGTCGGCGACGATCGACGACCCCAGCAGCCAGAGGCCGGGTGCCGCCCCCGGCCGGCCGAAGGCCAGATGCAGCAGCCCCGCCGAATGCCCCCGCGGATCACGCAGCCGGTACCAGGTGATGCGTCCGTCCCCGTCGATGCGGCCGAAGGTGCCGCTCCCCGCGCGGGATGTGCCGAGCAGCACCACCCAGACGCCGCCGGGTCCGCTGACCAGCCCGACCGGCGTGCTGCCCCGCTCCGCCGGGATCGGCAGTTGCCAGGTACGCCCGCTCCCCGGGTCGATCCGGAGCAGGGAACTGGCACTGTCCTGGCTGATGTAGAAGTCCCCGCTGACCGGATGCCGCGCCGCGAAGATGGGCTGGGGCTTCGCCTCGAAGAGGCGATGACGCGCCGGACGCGACTGGTCCAGGGCCAGAACCTGGTTGCTGCCCTTCAGGGTCACCCACAACGTGTCGCCGTGCTCGGCGACATAGTGCGGCCCTTGGCCACCCCCTGGAATGGCCAACTCCCTTTCCACCCGGGGTGCGGCGTCCAGCGCATCCGCCCGCGGGTCCACCAGGAGCAGCCGGTTCCCGCCCTCGTGGGTGGCCCAGATCCTTCCGGGGTGCCGTGCGGACACCGCCAGCCCATGCAAGTGGGCGTCCGGCGGGCCAAGGGGAAAGTCCTTGATGCCCGTTACCCGCTCGGTGCGCGGATCCAGACGCAGCTTCACCAGACGGCTATTGGACATCTGGGACACCAACACCATTGGTGCGCCGGGCAGTTTGACGATCTCATGTGTCTCTTCGGCCAATGGCAGCTGGTACTCCACCACCGGCCGCCGGCAGGGCACTTGCGTAGGCTCCCGACCTGCTGCCGCTCCCCGAGGCACCCCCCATAGTGATCCGGCCATGGTCAGGCCGCCCAGTGCGAGTAAACGGCTCTGAAATGTGCGGCGGTCCAAGCGGCTCCCCCCAGCGCGCGTCGCCTCGTCAACGGAACCAGGAAAGCGGCGCGTCCGGGCCGCTGTGGACGGATCCGGGCTGATTCACCCTTTCGGGTAAGCCCGCCGTGGCGAGTTCGGGTAGCCCGCCGTTGCGAGCAACCGAAGCTCCGCGCATTCCCTCCTCGTTCTCGTGCGCAAGCCGGGAACTGTCGGCCTCCGGGCCACGTTCTCGCAGTGCAGCAGTGAAAACGCGTGAGTTCAGGAGGACGTCGATGGGCGTGGCCCTACCCAAGGGCGGCAATGTGTCGCTGTCGAAGCAGGCGCATGGTCTGACCGCCGTGACGGTCGGGCTGGGATGGCAGGTTGGGGCCGGGGGCGCCGGCTTCGATCTCGACGCCAGCGCATTGCTCTGCGATGCGAGTGGCAAGGTGCTCTCCGATCAGCACTTCGTGTTCTTCAACAACCTCCGCAGCCCCGATGGTTCGGTGGTGCACACCGGAACCGGCGGTACCGGTGGGGACAATGAGCAGATACAGGTCGATCTCACCCGGGTGCCCGCCGAGGTGGCACGGATCGTCTTCCCGGTCTCCATCTACGAGGCCGCTCAGCGCGGGCAGAACTTCGGACAGCTCGCCGGAGCGCATATCCGGGTGATCGACCAGCACGGCGGCACCGAGCTGGCCCGCTTCGACCTCAAGGACGCCGCGGCCGCCGAGACCGCGATGGTTTTCGGTGAGCTCTACCGCCATGGTGCCGAGTGGAAGTTCCGGGCGATCGGCCAGGGATACGCCTCCGGGCTCGCCGGCATAGCCACCGATTACGGTGTTGACGTTCTGCGGGAGAGCACGCCCGCGGCACCGGCGCCCACAGCTCCGTCCGCGCCCACCGTTCGGTCCGCGCCTGCCGCGCCCGTATCTCCGGCGCAGGCCCCGGCAGGGCACGCCCCCACCCTGGCATCCGCTCCCGCGATCGCGTCCGCGCCCACGCTCGCCGCCGCGCCCATGATGCCGGGCGCCCCCGCGCCGTATCCGCCCCAGCAGGCACCGGTGAATGCGCCCGCCGGCTGCTTCTTCGACCCCAGCCATGGGCCGGGCACCGACTCGGCGGTGTGGTCACCGCAGTGGGGCGTCTCCCGGCCGGTCGAGGCATGCCCCAGCTGTGCGCAGCGGGTCCGGACCACCACGCCGCCCTTCTACGCCCCTCCGGCGAATCACCAGCCGCCGGTGCAGCAGGGCTATCCGCAGCAGCCCGGCGTGGGGCCGGGCCAACAGGGCCAGCAGGGACGCCGGTTCGGGACGGGGGCGCTCCTCGGCGCCGGTGCGGCCGGTCTGGTGGGCGGTGCCCTGCTGGATGAGGCGCTGAGCGATGACTAGGCGCGGTGTCTGACGGTTTCTGGGCGGGGTGCCTCGGCGGCCGCCTCCCTTGAGGCGGCCCCGTGCCGTCGGTCAGGGGCCGGCCGGCCGACGGAAGAACCCCTGCACGGAAAACCCGTGTACGGAAAAACCCTTGGCGGTCCGCCCGCCCGCCCTCCTAGAGTGATCCGCGTCCAGGTGCGAAGGCAGGACCTACTTCGACTCGTAATCGGGAGGTCGCGGGTTCGAATCCCGCCGCCGGCACACAGGCCGGCGTAGCTCAGGGGACAGAGCACCATGTTGGTTCCGCCGCCTCGATCTCTGGACGCTGGTTTTACGCACCTCCCGGTGCGCGGGCCACGGCTACTTCGTTAATGACCGAATTCCATGCCGTGGCCGCTTTGAACTCGGGAGGCGCGGCACCGGGGCGTCCGGTGTGCCGGTGACGGTTACTTCCTGGGGACGGCAGGCGCGGGTTCGAATCCCGTCCCGGCTTTGGGCCGGTGCAGCTCAGCCAGGCAGAGCGGCCGTTGTTGTGTGTACCGTCGCCAGTCCCTGTTCTCGGACGCCCCCGCCGTGCTTCCCCAATGGATTTGGGGGAACTCATATGGCGCGCTTCAACAGCCGTACGCCCAAGGCGGTCCGTCCCGCCTCGCCCGTGACCACCACCGGGCGCACCCGTACCCACCTCGGCGGCCAGGGCTACCAGCGGGACGACCGCTCCGAGCTGTTCCTGCTCGCGGTCGCCAACTTCGTTTCGCAGCAGACCTATCACGAGAGCGGCACCGGTCGTGATGAGCGGTTCGCCGGACTCGTCCGCAAGCTTGCCGTCCAGGACGCCGCCTGGACCGCGGGTCTGCTGGAATGGCTGCGCGGCGACGGACAGATGCGCACCGCCTCCCTGGTCGGCGCCGCCGAATATGTCAAGGCCCGTCTCGACGCCGGTGCCACCGAGGGCCCCACCAACCGCCAGGTCATCGACTCCGTACTGCGCCGCGCCGATGAGCCCGGCGAAATGCTGGCCTACTGGGTCTCCACCTATGGCCGGAATGTCCCGAAGCCGGTCAAGCGGGGCATCGCCGATGCCGTACGGCGGCTCTACACCGGACGCAATCTGCTCAAGTACGACACCGCGTCCAAGAGTTATCGCTTCGGGGATGTACTCAACCTTGTCCACCCCACGCCCCACCCGGACAAGCCGTGGCAGGGAGAGCTGTTCCAGTACGCCCTGGACCGCCGCCACAATCCGGACAACGCCCTGCCGCCCGCCTCCGACCGCACCCTCACCGCGCACCGGGCGCTGATGGCCGTGCCCGCCGGGGAACGCCGCGCCCTGGTCACCGGTCCCGGCGGCGCGGAGCGGCTGGCCGAGGCGGGTATGACCTGGGAGGCGCTGGCGGGCTGGCTGCAGGGCCCGATGGACGCGGCGGTCTGGGAGGCCGTCATTCCGTCCATGGGCACCATGGCCCTGGTCCGTAACCTGCGCAACTTCGACCAGGCCGGCGTCGGCGACCGGGCCGCCGAGCAGGTGGCCGCCCGGATATCCGATCCGGAGGAGGTCGCCCGGTCCCGGCAGTTCCCCTTCCGCTATCTGGCCGCCTATCAGCACGCTGCTTCCTTGCGCTGGGCCTACCCGCTGGAACGGGCCCTCGGCCACTCGCTGGCCAATGTGCCCGCGTTGCCCGGCCGTACCCTGATCCTGATCGACCGCTCCGGCTCCATGTGGTCACCGCTGTCCGACCGGTCCCAGCTCAACCGCGCCGACGCGGCCGCCATCTTCGGCACCGCCGTGGCCGTCCGGGCCGCCGAGGCCGACCTGGTCCAGTTCGGCACCTCCAGCGCCCCGGTGAGCTACCGCAAGGGCGAGTCCGTCCTCAAGGTGCTGGAACGCTTCGGCAACCTCGGCGGCACCGACACCACCGAGGCGGTGCGCCGGCACTACCGAGGTCATGACCGGGTCCTGATCGTCACCGATGAACAGGCCGCCCATCACTACGCGGGCGATCCCACCGAGCAGGTCCCGGCGGACATCCCGGTCTATACCTGGAATCTGGCCGGCCACCGGCCCGGCCATGGCCCCTCGGGTTCGGCCAACCGGCACACCTTCGGCGGGCTCGGCGACGCCGCGTTCCGGATGGTGCCGCTGCTGGAGAGCGGGCGGAACGCCCGCTGGCCCTGGGAGCGCTGAGTACGAACGCGTCGGCCTCCGGATGCCAACGACTGCCGTGCGGCGGTGAGTTGAGCGCCCCGTGGCAGGCCGTCGGAGCGGAGGCGCCCGGGCCGCGGCGGCTCGGCGGAGGGAATGTCAGACCCCCTCCCTAACATGGCGGGCATGAGGGGATCACAGAGCGGTTCGGCCGCCCAGCTGGTGCGCATCATCCTTGACTCGGCCGGCCGGCCGGGCGGCGGGGGAGAGGCCCGGGGCAGGGAGCGCGAGGTGCGCGCCGTGCTGGAGGAGGCCCGCCCGGCGCGCACGGCCGCGGCGCGCATCGCCGCGGCGGGCGGAGCCGATGAGCGGGTGGCGGGCCGCCTGCGTGAGCTGGTGGAGCGGCATCTCGGCGGCCACGCCGAGCGCTGGCGCCTCCTGCACCAGGCGCTGGCCGGCCATCGGGGCACCCTGCCCGAACTGCTCGCCGACCTGCCGCGGCAGGCGTCGGCAGCCGCGTCCGGCGCGGCCCGCTCGCCCGTCCCGCGCAGCGTGCACGCCACTCTCGGCCTGCTGATGGAGTACGCCCGGCCCGAGCACACGGTCAGCGGGCTGGCCGCCTTGCCCGACCGGACGGTGGAGGGGCTGCTCGCCGGCGGCACACTGCCCGGTCCCGGGCTGATCGACGCCGTCACCAAGTACGGCGACTCCCGTGCCCGCACCGCCCTGGCCGGCCATCCCCGGCTGGACACCCGGGTGCTGGCCAGGCTGCTCACGGTCGGGGATGCCCGGGTAGGGGCCGCCGTCTACCGCAATCCCCGCGCCACGCCCTCCCTGCGCCGCACCCTGGTGCACCGGCTGGACTCCGTTCCCCTGGACCGGACGCTTCGCGATGAACTCACCCGGCCCGGGCGCGAGTTGCCGCGCACCTGGCTCACCCCGCTGCTCGGCTCGGGTGAACCACAGCTGGTGACCAGGGCGTTGAGCGCCGGAGTGAGGGGCGTGGCCCAGCAGTACGCCCTGGTGCGGGTCTGGGAACGCACCGGGCCGGAGGCGGTACGAGGCATGCTGGACGACCCCTCCGTCACCCGGCAGCTCAGCCGCCGCGTCATCACCACCCTCACCAACGCCCTGGCGGAGGCGAACGATCCGGACGGGGCACTGCGCCGACTGCGCGAGCAGTGCGAGCCCTACCAGGATCCCGGGCGGCTGCCGAACCTCCTGGCCACCACCCGGGGCACCAGCAGCCTGCGCGACCTGCTGTCCGAACCCTACGTCCACGATCTGCGCCTTCTCTCCGAAGCCCACGCCAAGAGCCCCTTTATGCCCGCGGCCTGCGAGGAACTGGCCCGCCATGAGGAGGCCGACGATGCCCAGCGCCTGGCCTTCCGGCTGAGCGTGCTCAACGACCCCTGGCGCAAGGACGGCCGACGAGCCGGGAATATCACTCCGCCCGAACGGCGCCTGGCCGAGGAGGTGCTCGACGACGACGCCGCCTGGTGGGCGGAGGGCGTGATCAGAGCCGGGCTGCTCGACCCGGTCCAGCTGGTGCGCATTGCCCGGCCGGCTGCCAGGGCGATGGCCGCGCTCGTCCAGCTCGCCGAGGGCGGCCTGCTCGACGAGACCGCCGTGGCCGAGCTCCGCTCGCTCACCGACACCCATCTCGGCACCCGCCCCGAGACCTGGACCGCCCTCGACTGCCTGCTGCCCGACTTCACCGGTACCGTACGGGAGTTGATCACCGAAGCAGGCACGGCCACCCCGGCCGACCCCGGCACGAGCGCCGAGGCCGGGAGCGGAGAGGCCGAAAGCGAAGAGGCCCCTCCGCGCATGGGAGCAGCGCTTCAGGAGCCGAACGAGCCGCCCTCGGCTCCTCGTCTGCCCCATGAACGGGCCGCCCTCGCCGCCATCGACCTCCTCCGCTCCCTCGCCCCCGCCGACGCCCCGCTCACCACTGACCCCGGCATTCTCTCCTTCCTCGCCCACAGCGACCGTTATGAGACCCCGGGCCTGGTCACCCCGCAATGGCTGGTCCAGGCATGTGCGTCCCAGGGCGTCACGCCGCCCGAGGGCGGCTCCTGGCACACCGCCCCCACCCGCCGGGACGTATGGGCAAACCCCCCGGAAAGCTGGGGTTCCAGCGCCACGCTCCTCGAACACGCCTATACCCAGGGCATCCTGCCCGCCGAGGAGCTGCTCGCCCTCCTGCCCGCCCGCCGTATGCTGCTCCTGCCCCATGACTGGTGCCGGTTCGCCTTCCCCGGTGCCTGGCGGGCCGCGCTCGCCCGTCTGCTGCGCACCGAACTCGGCACCGACCCCGACGCCTGGCTCCAACTGGCCGAGACGGCCTGGAGGTCAGCCGGGCAGCCCGGCACCGGGCCGGGCGCGGGCGGGCCCAGCTGGCTGGAACTGCTGTCACTGCCCGTGGACCGGCCGCTGCGAGAGCCGGCGACATCCGCCTTCACTCCCCGCCCGCGCACCCCCGACGAGGCGCTGAAACTGCTGGAGCGCGGCAATCACCTGTGGGTCTGGCCAATAGGAACCCTGCTGTGCCTGGCCGACGCCGAGGTCATCGACGCCGTCCTGCCCCGCCTCGGGCCCGATGGCCCCTGGCTGCTCGCCGCCTATCTGCTGCGCCACGACCACACCCCGCGCCCCGTCTTCAACCGACTGCTCGCCGACCGGGATCCCCAGGCCCTGCGGATCCTGGCCGCCCAGTCCCGGTGGCTTGACCACGGGCTGGTGGAAAGGCTGGCCGAACTCGACGACGCCGATGTGGACTTGAGCCTGCTGCGCCATACCGGCGGCAACCCTTCCCTCGCCCGCCGGATCGTGGCCCGGACCCGTCGCCCGGCCGCCGGAACGAGCCCCGTTGCGGCGCGTGTGCTGGCCGAGTTGCGCGCCGATCCCTCCTCCGCACCGATCGGCGGCCTGCACTGGCTGTGCTCGGCCGAGCCCGATCTGATCGAGGAGATTCTCATCCGGCAGGGCAGCCAACTGACCCTGGTCCACCAGATCCTGGGCTGTCTGCATCTGCTCCAATACGGCGGAGCGGGCCGGCTTGCCGCACTCCTCGGGCGTGAACCACTGGGCCAGGCCGCCACCGGACTGTGCGCCAAGGCGCTGGATTCCAAGGACCCGGCCGTTGTGCTCCGGGCCCGGCTCGACCGTGAACTCGCCCCGGCCAAGCTGGTCAAGAAGTTGCGCCGGGCCCAAGCTCCCTGGCAGGCGGTGAGCGCGGTGGCCGCGATACCGGTCGGCGTGGACTGGGAGGCGCTGGAAGCCGCGCACCGGGAGGAACCACTGCCGCACTGGGAGCAGTTGATCAACCTTCCGGACGTCCCCGCCGAACTCCGTCTGCGGCATCCGGCGCTGGTCCGGGAGCCCGGGCCGAACGGTCTGCCCCAAGGCGGCGAACTCACCCGGGCCCGGGCTCGCCACGGCCTGGCCGGCCTTTACCACTGCGCACCCGTCACCCAGCTGGACGGCCTGCTCAACTCGGGCATACTCACTGGCTCCCACCTGCTGCACCAGGCGGCCCCGGCCGCGCAGCTGCTTGCCTACCTCAACAGCGCCGCGCGCCGCACGGACGCCCCGGCCGAGGCGGACGCAGCACTGGCCGAGCTCGCCGGACTCGTCCGCTCCTGCCTTGGGAGCGACGCGGAGGCATGGGAGAGGGTGGTCAGGCGGCTCACGGGGCGTGACCCCGACTGGGACTCCATGTCCACCGTGGCGATGCTGCTCGCCGACGGCGACTCCGCCGCTCTGTCGGACCCGTCATCCCGGGGCCGGGCATGACCGAACCCTCCTGCCTCGCCGCGGTCCGCGAGTCGTATGACACCGTCGTCGCCGCCTACTTGAACGACGGGGCGCTCCGTCAGGGGCGCGGGGAACTGCGCGACCGGCCCAAGGCGGCCCGCAGCCGACCACGCACCCGGGCCTGCCGCGCGGGCCGGCCCGGCCGGAGCCCCGGTGGATCCTGACGGGGCCCGGCACGGAACTCGACGGCCGGGGAACTCAGCTGGCCTGGCCAGTCGGCATAAGAGTCACCTGCTGGGCATTCACCCGCGGCGGCAGCGCGGCGATAAAGCCCACCGTCTCGGCGATGTCCTGCGGGGTGAGCCACTCCATCGTTTCCTTGGAGCCCTCCAGCCACTGAAGGGCTCCGTCATCGGTGACATGGCTCTGCAGCTCCGTACCCACGATCCCCGGCTCAAGGGCCGACACCCGCACCTTCTTCGCACCCAGTTCGGCACGGAGATGACGGGAGAGGTGGGAGACATAGGCCTTGGTCCCCGAGTAGACGGCGAAGCTCGGGAAGATGTTCTGCGCCGCGATCGAGGAGGTGTTGATGAGGTCGGCCACACCGCGCTCACCGGCGGCCTTCACCAACTGCGGGGTAAACGCGCCGATGACATTCATCAGCCCGCCGATGTTGATGTCGATCTGCCGCTGCCACTGATCGACGGCCAGCTGCTCGATCGGGGCCGGGAGCATCACACCCGCGTTGTTGAACACCAGGTCGGCATCGCCCAGTTCGGCCGCCACCCGGTCGGCGGCCGACCGCACCGCGGCGGCGTCGGTGACATCGACGGCCAGCGCCAGGGCGCTGCCGCCGTCCTTGACGATCCGGGAAACCAGCTCATCCAGCCGGTCCGTACGCCGGGCCAGAACGGCGACCTGCGCACCCAGCGCCGCCAGGTGTTCGGCGGTGGCTTCGCCCAGACCACTGGAGGCTCCGGTGACGACCGCCACGCGTCCGGTCAGCGGCTTGGCAGGAGTGTTGGAGAACATGAGGGTGCACCTTCCGAAGGAGAGGAGAGGAGAAGAGAGGCCGTGCCGGTTGGCATCGGCCGCTCATCAAGAACACCACCCCCGAGCTCCGATTTTGGGGCCGGAGCAGGCCCTGACCGGGCAGGTCTCCGGAAGACCGGTACTGGCAGGGCCACCCAGGGAGGCATATGCCACGCCAGGTTGATCCACACTGGACGGATGGACCGTAGTAACGAGATCACCGACTTCCTGCGCTCCCGGCGCGCCCGTATCACCCCCGGCCAGGCGGGGCTGGCGGGCGACGGCCGTGCCCGACGTGTGCCGGGGCTGCGCCGTGACGAGGTAGCCCGCCTCGCCGGCGTGAGCACCGAGTACTACACCCGTCTGGAACAGGGCCGCGCCGGGAACCCGTCCCAGGAGGTCGTGGCGGCCCTCGCCGACGCGCTCCAGCTCGACCCCGTGGAGCGGGAGCATTTCACCGACCTGCTGTCGCGTCCGCTACCGGCCCTCCGTACGCCCGCCGGTCCGCAACGGGTGCGGCCGGGCCTGTATCTCATGCTCCAGACCCTGGAACATGTCCCCGCCTTCATCATCGGCCGGCGCACCGATGTACTGGCCGCCAACCGCCTGGCACGCGAGGTGCTCACCGACTTCGACGCCCTCCCCGCCACCCGGCGCAATCTGGCCCGCTACTACCTCCTGGATTCGCAGGCCCGTGACCGCGTAGGAGACTGGGAAAAGATCGCCGCCGAGACGGTCGCCATACTCCGCCTGGAAGCGGGCCGCCACCCGCATGACCGGCGGCTGGCCGACCTGGTCGGCGAACTCACCCTGCTCTCACCCGAGTTCACCACCTGGTGGAACGATCACCGGGTGCTGCGCCGTACACACGGCAGCAAGCACTACCACCATCCGGTGGTCGGCGATCTCCACTTCTCCTATGAAGCCTTGCAGCCGCCCGGCGACCCCGACCAGACCCTGTGCGTCTACAACGCCGAACCCGGCTCCGCCACCGCGGAAGCGTTGCGGCTCCTGGGCAGTTGGACCACTGACGGCCCTCAGGAGCCTGCCCCGTCCACGCGATGAGCGAAGCCGCTCCTTAACTCCCTGGGCTCTGCAACCATTTCACCCCCTCAGGTGTCTTACTGGATGTAATTCCCGTTGACGTGGATTCGGTTCAAGGGGGAGGAAAAGTGATCAATTCGACCATGCGTCGCAGCGCGACCATCGGGATCGCCGCGCTGCTGGCGGGGGCGGGTGCGCTGGTGGCGGCGGCGCCGGCCGGAGCCGCGCCGGCCGCCCGTTCCTCGGCGGTGACCGCTGTCGTGGTGGCCCCGCCGAAGGGGAAGGTGGTGTCCAGGGAGCCGTTGTCGGTCAGAGAGCGTCCCACGACCTCCGCCAAGTACCTAGGTGCGCTCAAGCCCGGTTCGGTGATCGAACTGTCCTGCAAGAAGCACGGGCAGAATGTGCTGGGCAACGACATCTGGTATCTGCTGGCCGCCAAGCCGGGGTATGTCTCCGCGCGTTATGTGAAGAACCTGGCGCCGGTGCCGCTCTGCAAGAAGTAGGAAGCAAGCGGTGGGAAGGGGCTCCGCTCACCGGACGGGGAGCGGGGCCCTCTTCCGCCGGCTGGCCGGAACCGGGCTTGTCCGCAGCCCGTGGGGCCTGATGAGGTGATCAGCGTGTCTGAGGTCAACTCTCCCGGGTCCGGTGGCCGGAGCAAGGTCACGGTGGACGACTATCACGCTGCCGCGCGTCCCCTGGTCGAACCCTCGGCCTGGGATTACATCGACGGCGGCAGCGGCGATGAGGCAACGCTGCGGGAGAACCTCGCCGGTTACCGCCACTACCGGCTGCGCCCGCGCGTCCTGGTCGATGTCTCGCGCTGCGATATGCGCACCACGCTGCTGGGCTCCCCGGTCGCCCTGCCCATCGCGGTGGCCCCCACCGCCTTCCATGGACTGGTCACTCCTGAGGCAGAGTTGGCGTGTGCCCGTGCCGCGGGAGAGGTGGGCGCGCTGATGGTGGTCAGCACCTTCGCCACCACCCGGCTGGAAGACATCGCGCGGGTGGCCCGGGGCCCGCTGTGGATGCAGCTGTATGTCTTCCGGGACCGCGCCGTCAGCGAGGACCTGGTCAAGAGGGCCGAGGCGGCCGGATATCAGGCACTTGTGGTCACCGTGGACGCCCCGGTCCAGGCACGCCGTGCCCGGGATCTGCGGAACACCTTCGCCCTGCCGCCAGGGCTGGCACCGGCCAACTTCGCCGAGGGCCCCGCCGACGGTTCGTCAACCGAGCTGGCCCACCGAGTGGCCGGGCGCATCGACCCGGCCTTCACCTGGGACGATCTGGCCTGGCTGGGTTCGCTGACCCGGCTGCCCATCGTTTTGAAGGGCATACTCACCTCCGAGGACGCGGCGCGTGCGGCCGAGCTGGGGGTGGCCGGGATCGTGGTCTCCAACCATGGCGGCCGCCAACTGGACGGCGCCGTCACGGCACTTGACGCGCTTCCCGAGGTGGTCTCCGCCGTGGCGGGGCGCTGCGAGGTGCTGATCGACGGGGGTGTCCGCCGCGGCTCGGATGCCATGGTCGCCCTGGCGCTCGGAGCCCGGGCGGTGCTGGTCGGGCGGCCGGTCCTCTGGGGCATGGCGGTCTCGGGGGCCGAAGGCGCACGGGATGTGCTGTCCATCCTGGGTGCCGAGCTGGAGACCGCCATGGCGCTCTGCGGACGGCCCGACCTGGCGTCCGTGGACGCGAGCCTGCTGCGTCCGGCACCGTGGCGCACCGCCTCCGGTATCGCCGGGGACGGTATTCTTCCCGGCTGAGTCGGGTGGGGCCCGCGATGGTGTTGTGGCCCTTGTTACCGGGAACTCCCTTACTGGCGCCGCGTGTTCGCCCTCCGGGCGAGCCGCCTGACGGCCCGTCCGCGCCCTGACCCGACCCGGCCGGCGCCGCCCCTCTCCGCGGCCGCGTCGCCAACTGAGCGTGTCACGCCCTTGGTTGGGGCCCCCTCGAATTCGATTGACTTCTTTTGCCGCCATCGCCCAGCATCGGGCGGCGTGTTCGATGCGGTTCAAGCTGTTCCGCTTTGTGGCGGTGGCCTTCTGACGCGGTGACAGTCGTGTCAGAGGTCACACCCGATGGGAGGCGGACGGTGAGACACTGTCGATCAATCGAACAAGCGAGCTACTGGGGGATGGTTGCATGCAGGTGACGATTTCGCCGCGCTTCTCCGAGGTCGATGTGCTCGGCCATGTCACAAACTCGGCGGTACCGGTCTGGTTCGAGCACGGCCGGCTGCCCATTTTCCGGCTGTTCAGCAAAGAGCCGAATATGCGGGACCTCGCCCTCATTCTGCGCCGGTACGAGATTGACTTCACCCGGCAGATCTTCGCGTCCGATGACGTCGTCATCGAGACCAGGGTGGCGAAGGTCGGCACCACCTCGATCACCATCGAGCAGGTTGCCAAGCAGGGTGGTGCCGAGGTCGCCCATGGCACCTGCGTCATGGTCCATTTCGACTACGAAAGGGAGACCACCGCCCGTATCCCGGACCATCTGCGAGCCGAACTGAGCGCCCTCTGAGCACCAGGACCAACCGTGTCAGCCGAGATTGGATTACTGCCTTGAGTGTGTCGCGCAACCTGTTGATCGACCTGGGTTCGTCCGAGTTCCTGGACAACTTCCGGCGCAATATCGACGAGTTCGACAGCGCGCGGCTTCCGCAGGAGCCGCTGTCCAAGGAAAACCTGCGGAAGCTGGTCGAGTTGGGCATATATCTGCCGGCCATCCCACGCGAGTACGGCGGCCGGGAAAGCCATCGGGAGATGTGCGAGATCATCGAGATCATGTCCGAGCGCAATCTGCCCATGGGCATGTACACAATGATCGTCACGGTTCTCTTTCTCCGCAATGTGGCGGCCAGCGGTGATGACGCGCTGAAGAAGGAGGTCTTCGAGGACTTCCTCGACAACCCCGTCATCGGCGGGCTGGCCTTCACCGAACCGAGCAGCGGCTCCAACCTCGCGCGGATGCAGACCACTTACCACGAGGACGGCGACGGGTACCGGATCACCGGGACCAAGCACTGGCAGGCATTCAGCGAACAGGCGGACTGGTGGATCGTCTGTGCCAAGCACCCGGAGCGCAAGGAGTTCGCCTACTTCGCCCATAAGCGGTCCGACGGCGGATTTGTGACCACCGAGGTCTATGACAGCCTGGGGCTGAAGAACCTCGGATACGGCCTGAACACCCTGGATCTGCGGGTGCCGCGCCACTACCGGCTCAACAAGACCAGGGAGAGCCTGGGCGACGCCGCCGAGATCCTGTGCGCGTCCCGGTTCAGCAAGGCCGCCATGGCCAGCGGATTCCTGCGCCGGCTGAGCACCGAAGCGCTGCGCCATGTCAGCACCAGAAAGATCGGTGACGGCACCCTGCACGACATCGACTATGTGCGGTACAAGGTCAGCCGCATCAGGCAGAACTACGTTGTCTGCAACGCCCTTTACCGGCATCTGATGCTGGACGAGGACTACTACACGGACCTGGAGAACAGCATGTTCGCCTCGCTGGCGACCAAGGTGCTGTCCTCGGAACTGATGCTGGAATCGGCCATCGACTACCAGCAACTGTGCGGTGGGGAAGGGTACCGGATGGGCGCGCCGGACAACATCGCCGCGTATGCCCTTCTCGACGCTCGCGTCTACACCGTCTTCGATGGCACCAACGACCTGCTCTGCCAGCATCTGGCGAACCTGTTCCTGCGCCGGTTCCAGCAGTCCGGGCTCCGGTCGCCGCTGGAGTTCATCGGCCGGTTCGGGTATCTGGAAGACGCGTTCTTCCTCCTCACCGACATCAATCTCAGCCATCTCACCGATGCGCCGTCCCAGGACAGGATTGTGATCCTCGGGCGCATTCTCTCCAGAATGTATGGCATCAGCATGCTGCAGAAGTCGTCCGGGGCGGCCGCGCCCAGTGCCCGGCTCGCCGTGGACGAGGCCGACTACCCCAAGGCGATCGCGGTGTTGAAGAACGAGATCGTCGCCCTGGTCAATGAGTACGAGCTGGCCGGCCGGCTCGCCGGGACCGGGGCGGAGCCGGAGGCGATGCGGGCGCACACCACCATGGTCACGGTCAACTCCAAGGCAGGCGTGCACTAGTGGCAGGCGCCAACAAGAGTCTCAAGGTCTCGCTGATCGCCTTAGCGTTTGTCACCATCTATGGATCGGGCTTTGTGGGCGGCCGCTATGGCCTGCCCTATGCAGAGCCGCTCTACTATCTGGCCATCCGGTTCGGCGCGACCGCGGTTGTGCTGTTCGCCCTCATCATGTGCTTGAGGATCGACTGGCCGCGCTCGGGCTATCTCCACCTCATCCTCAGCGGCATCCTGCTGCAAGGGGTGTTCTCGGTAGGGGTGTTCTACGCGCTCTACCGCGGAATGACGCCTGCGGTCTCGGCGTTGATCATCGCCCTGCAGCCCATTCTGGTATGGCTGATGGTGTCGGTCGTGACCTCGCGCAAGGTCCGGCTGCTGTCGGTGCTGTCGCTGATCGGCGGGGTGCTCGGGGTCGCCATCACGGTGTACCGGGGCCTGGAGTCGTCATCGGGGCTCACCCCGGCCAATGTCGCCTTCGGTTTCCTGGGCCTGGCGGGCCTGTCCACCGGACAGTTCTACTACCAGGTCAAGAACCCCGGTGCCCACCCCTTGGTCAATGGATGTGTGCAATCCGGGTCATCGGCCGTGGTGATGCTGGCCGGAGCACTTCTCTTTGAGAAGGGCGATATCCGGTGGACCCCGAAGTTTCTGCTCTCGGAGCTATGGATGTCGGTGGGGGTGTCGATCGGTGCGCTCAGCCTGCTGTTCATCCTGATGCGTTCGGAGAGCGCGGACCGGGTGGCCTCGTACTTCTACGGTGTGCCGATCGCCGCCGGGCTGATCGCCTGGCCGGTACTGGGCCAGCGCCCGACCGTATCGGAGGTCATCGGATTCGCGGTCATCGTGGTCTCGATCACCGCCTTCAACCGCAGCAGCAGACCGCCTCGCGCCGAACGGGCCCCGGTGATCGCGGCTGACAGCTCATTGCCGGCGGCAGACCGCACTTGAGCGGGGTGGGGACCGGTGGCGGTGCCTGACGCACCGTCGCCGGTCCCGGTCCGGCCAGGGCACCGGCGGCCCCGTAAAGCGGCCGGAACATAAGGTGACTTCGTGAAACTTCTCCCTTCCCGCGCCGCTTTCGCCGCCATGGTGTTGTGCACGGCCCTCATCACGGCTTGTTCCGCTTCCACTACCGGATCGCGGCAGGACGACGATCCTCCGGCGGGCGGAACCGACACTCCGGCGAAGGTCCGGCTGCCGAGTCCGAATGCCGTCTTCGACTACCAACTCGGCGGTGCCTATCCGCCCGCGGGCAAGGTGCAGGCGGTCTCCCGCGACCGTGAATCCAAGCCCGCCGCCGGGCTCTACAACATTTGCTATGTCAATGCCTTCCAGTCGCAGCCCGGCGAGGCCATCGGCTGGTGGCGGAAGCATCATCCCGATCTGCTGCTGAAGAACGACGACGGAGACCTGGTCATCGACAAGGACTGGGACGAGCCCCTGCTGGACATCTCCACCGCCGCCAAGCGCGAGGCCCTGATGGGTGTCATCGGCCCATGGATCGACGGTTGTGCCGCCGCTCACTTCGACGCGGTGGAGCCGGACAACCTGGATTCCTATGAGCGGTCCGAAGGCAAGCTCACCTCCCGGGACGCGGCCGCCTTCGCCCGGCTCCTGGCCCTCCGGGCGCACCAACGGCACCTGGCCGTCGCCCAGAAGAACACCGCCGGCCTGCTGCCCCAACGCACCCGCATCGGCTTCGATTTCGCCGTAACCGAAGAATGCGGACGTTACAAGGAGTGCCCCGACTTCGGTGACGCCTACGGCGGGAAGGTCTTCGACATCGAGTATGCGAAGAAGGACTTCACCGCCGCCTGCCAGGCCTGGGGCAGCGAATTGTCCATCACCCTGCGCGACCGGGAGGTCAGCCCGGCGGGCAGTGCGGGCTATGTCTTCGAATCCTGCTGAAAGAGCGGATCCGGGCCGGTCCGGGCGGGACGACACCGGCCGTTCTGCTTACAGACACCGCCTGCCGCTGGGACGATGCGGTCATGCCGTCGAGGAAGAGCTACCGGAGACGAGCGCTCGTCCTCGGCCCCACGGCTCGGGCAGCTCAGAAAGGCTCAGACATGACCGCACGGATGAAGCAGAAGATCACGACCTTTTTGTGGTTCACGGACCAGGCCGAGGAGGCGGCGGAGTTCTATGTCTCCGTCTTCGGCGGCGACTCCCGCATCGTGGACAAGACCCTCTACACCGAGGACAGCCCCGGCAAGCCCGGCACGGTCATGACCGTGGTCTTCGAGCTGGCGGGCCAGCAGTTTGTCGCGCTCAACGGCGGCGACCGGGGGTTCACCTTCAATGAGGCCGTCTCCCTGTCGGTGGACTGCGACGGGCAGGAGGAAGTTGACCGCTTCTGGTCGGCCCTCACCGCGGACGGCGGCCAAGAGGGCCCGTGTGCCTGGCTGAAGGACAAGTACGGGCTGTCCTGGCAGATCGTTCCGCGCCAGCTGCCGGAGATCCTCGGTGGCCCCGACAAGGAGGGGGCCGCTCGCGCGATGCAGGCCATGCTCGGCATGAAGAAGATCGATGTGCAGGGGCTGAGGTCCGCCTACGAAGGAGAGTGAACGAGCGGGCCGGGCGGCCGACAGCTCCGAGGGGCTGACGGCATCCGCCCGGCCCTCAGGAGCCGGCGGGCGGGTTCCGGCGGGCCCGGGCCGGTGACCTCGATGGTAAGCCCAAAGGCGGCGGCAAGGGCGTCATAGTAGGCGGCCCACTCGGTACCGGGAACGATGCCCGGCATCCAGATCCGGTGCCCGACGAGCCCGGCCGGCCTGACCCCGCGGGCGGCGGCCGGCTAGGCAGTGTCTGATGGCTCTTGCCTGTGCGGTGGATCTGTCGCCGTTGCGGGCAGGAGCCTTGCATGGTGCGGCGGCATGAACTGACCAACGCTCAATGGGAACGTATCGCTCCGCTGCTGCCTGAAGTAGGTGGGCCGGGTGGGCGGTGGGCCGATCACCGCACGGTGGTCAACGGAGTGCTCTACCGAACCCGGACCGGGATTCCCTGGCGTGACCTGCCCGAACGCTACGGTCCCTGGCAGACCGTGTACGAGCGCCACCGCCGCTGGTCGGCCGACGGCACCTGGTCGAAGATCCTGCGCGCACTGCAAGCAGACGCCGACGCCACCGCCCGGGATGCGGACGGCTCCTGGGCCGTCAACGCCGATTCCACCACCTGCCGGGCCCACCAGCACGCGGCCGGGGCACCCCGCCGGCCCCCGGCCGACCACCCGCAAAAAGGGGCGGCGCCCGTGAGGATGCGGAGGGGCGTGAGGCCCTGGGACGCTCCCGGGGCGGACTGACCTGCAAGGTCCACCTGCTGGCCGACGACCGCTGCCGGCCCCTGGTCTGGCTGACCTCACCCGGCCAGCGCGGGGACAGCCCCATGTTCATCCCGCTGATGCAGGCCCTGAACGTGGCACGCACCGGGACCGGGCGCCCGCGCACCCGCCCGGACCGGGCCCGCGGCGACAAGGCCTACTCCAGCCGCGCCAACCGCAGTTACCTGCGACAACGCCATATCAAGGCCACGATCGCCGAACCGGACGACCAGCGGGCCAACCGCCTCCGGCGAGGCCGGGCCGGAGGACGCCCTCCGGCCTTCGACCAGGCCCAGTACCGCCTTCGCAACACCGTGGAACGCTGCGTCAGCAAACTGAAACAGCACCGGGCCGTCGCGACCAGATACGACAAACGCGACTACATCTTCCACGGCACTCTGGCCACCGCAGCCATCGTGATCTGGCTCCGCGACCTCACCAAAGAGCCATCAGACACTGCCTAGTGGTCCGGCCCGGTGAGGAGCTGGATGGGCTCGTCGAAGGCCCGTACCACCCGCACTGCGGTCTGTACGGCCCGGTGCCGGCCACCTACCGGCTTGAGCACACCGGCTCCGACCGGGTCGCCCGCACCCTGTCGGCCTGGTCGGTCAGCAGCAGCGCCGCCATCGCCACCATGACCGCCCTCTGGGGCCTGCTCGCCGCCGCCATCGGGGCCCGCACGGCGATCACGGCCGCCGGAGTCCTGCTGCCGGCCACCCCGCTGCTGCTGCCCCGGCGCCAGGGCGCGACCCGGGAGGCGAGGGAGGAGGCGGCGGGCGTCGTCTGACAGCGAAGTGCCGTCGCGGCAAGGGCTGCCGCTCTTATTGGCTGCCGCTTTTAAACGGGCAAGGTCGTGCGCCCATATGCCTCTCCTACGCCCCGGCGTAGGCGCCCCATGCTTCGCGCGGGCGCGATAGGTTCAAGGCCGGGCGGCCGGGGAGCTGAACGGCGGGGCCGCACCGGCCAGTTGAGAGCTCACCACCGACGGAGGCGGAAATGCCGGCAACGCCCCAGCAGCCCTACGGCACCGTGGTCAGTCCCACCGGGGTCAATGAACGCGAGTACCCCAGCACCGATTCCGCCGTGGTCGGCCACCTCGGGCACAACGCGGAGGTGGCCCTGCGCTGCAAGGTGCGGGCGCAGAACATTGACGGCAATGACATCTGGTACCTGTTGCGGGAGCGCCAGGCATGGGTGGCGGCCCGCTATGTGCGCAATACCGGGGATGTGCCCTACTGCCGTGACGTCGCCTCAGCCGAATCGGGTGAGCCCGCCGGGGAGAGCGCCGGGTGATTGGACGGCAACCGGCTGCGCGGGTCCGGTGAGTGACGAGGGCGAGGCTCCCTGCCAACTGATCGGCGTACCACGGCAGAAGGCCCGTCCTCGGTGCCCGCTCGCGCTGCCTCACCCGGGGGTTGGGCCCGGGCAACTCCAGGGCGGGGAAGAGCGGTATGAAATTTGGCGTGCCCGACCCGTGGTCCGACTTGTTGTACGGGCGCGAACGGGGCGGCCCCATGGACGCCTTGGCACTACGGGTCAGTCACCCCCAGCCCGCTGCTGATCGCCGGGCATGAGGCCACCGCCAACCTGATCGCCGGTACGGCACTCCGCCCCGTACCGGCAGAACGGATCTCTCGTGGTCCGGGGAGTCCGCCGGTCGCGTTTCGGCAGCTCGGGGCCCGATCCGGGCCTGTCCGACGGCTGTTGGGCCAAGCCGCCCCCGGTGACGGGTTCCGGCGGGGGCCCAAGCCCTCCGGGCCCCAACCGCCGCCGCCTGCCGGGCAGATCAGGTATAGCGCAGCTTCCGCCAGGTGTTGGGGCCTACGATGCCATCCGCACGCAGCCCCTCATCGGACTGGAACTCCTTGACCGCGTTCTCGGTGTCCGCGCCGAAAACACCGTCCACGCCCGATGGGCCGATGTCATAGGCCCACTTCTCCAGCAGACACTGGATCTCCTTGACCTTCGGTCCCCGGTCACCGCGTGAGGCATAGGTGTTGTGGCTGTCATAGCCGCAGTAGAGGGCGAGGACATGGACCGCCTGGGCCTGTCGGCCGGCGGTGCTCGCCGAGGTGAGCGCGCGGGGCGCGGCCGTTGCCGATGGGGCCATGGCGAAGGCGCCGGCGGCTGTGACGGCGAGTGCCGACACGCTTATGGCGAGCCTATGGGCAAGGGTGGTTCGGGGCATGGCTGGTTCCCTCCCGGTGGTGGCGCGCCGTTCGGCGCGCCGGTCGGCGTGAATCTACGCTCGCGCCGCCCGTGCGTCGTCAAACGAGCGATGCAGGGGGTAAACCCATGCGGCAGGGGCGCCGGTGCCTTCCTGGACAGCAGGGGTGCGCCACCCCGTTCACCGGCGGACGTCCGTAGGGCGCCTTACCCCAGCAGGGTGCGGGCCACTGCCAGCATGGTTGCCGGGCGGCTGAGCACACGCGGGTGTTTGCGCATATGGGCGACTTCCAGGAAGAGCCGGTGCAGGCCGGGGTCGGTGAAGGTGGCCCGGCCGAGCTGTTCGCTGTACCAGCGGGCGAACCGGTAGCCCCTGGGGTACGGGCCGTCAACGTGCGGCAGGGCGAGGTCCAGGAGGGTGGAGATGCCCCAGGCCGCGTCCACGATGACCTGCACCCGGCGGAAGTAGTCCCAGGCCGGTTCGTTGAGCGGGGCTCCTGAGCGCAGGTGGGCCGACAGGCAGGAGGCATGGAGCAGCGCGCTGGTCATGCCCTGGCCGTAGACGGGGTTGAAGGAGGCCACGGCATCGCCGACGGCGACCAGCCCGGCCGGGAAGCGGGAAAGGGCGGTGAAGTGCCGTCGGCGGCTGTCGGCCATGGTGTAGGTCGCCACCTCACCCTCCAGGGTGCACTGTTGGGCGATCTCGGCTATCGGCGGAACGGGAGCGGCCCCGCAGCGCCGTAGGAACTCTTCCCGGTCGCGCGTCGGGCGGTCCTCGCCATAGGCGGACAGCACGACCATCCATCGGCGTCCCTCCACCCGCACCGCGGCGAAGGAATCCCGGTACGGACCCTGGGGAGTTGAGATCGCCTGCACAACGTTGAGGCCAGGCAGCTCCTCGCCGCTCTTGAACAGGGCGGTGGCATAACCCAGTTGCAGGTTCATCCGTTCCAGGGCGGGCGGAGTCCAGCCGGCCGCGGACAGCCAGCGGTCGAGCCGGGTGCCGCGGCCGGTGGCGTCCACCACCAGGTCCGCCGCCAGGGTCCGGGGCTCCTGGGTGTCATGGGGCACATATTCCACCCCCGTGACTCGCTCGCCCTCGGCAACCAGGGCCAGGGCCCGGCCCCGCACCAGCCGCACTCCTTCCGCCGCCAGAACCCGGCGGCGGACGTGGGTTTCGAGCAGGGGGCGGGTCAGGCCGATGGTGTATTCCGAGGGGACACCGACTTTGCGGACACCGTCCACATAGTGCTCGATACGGTCGCCGTAACCGGGTATCGCGCCTTCGGCGGCCAACTCGTCGGTCAGGCCCGGCAGCCAGCGCTCCAGCAAGTCAGAGCCCATGCTCAGCACCGCATGCACCTGGCTGCCCTGCGGGACGCCGGGTCTCACCGGTGAGGACGCGCTCAGTTCGTCCGGCTCCACGATGACGACCTCGTCGGCGTGCTCGCTCAGTACCCGGGCCGCGCCCAGGCCGGCGATGCTTCCTCCCAGGACGACTGCTCGCCTCATCGGCTCTCCTTTGTCCAGCGGCACCTGGCGGCACCTGGCGGCGCGGGCCAACTGCCCTGTCGGGCAGGTGAGCCGTGCCATCGATTGGTCGTGAGGAGTCAACCGTGTGTGTGGTGCGGCGATCAACTCGCGGCCACCGGACGCCCCATCGGCCCGGCGCTGCCCAGGGAACGCGACGGCCGGTGCGCCCATGCATCCGGTATGTCGTACTCCACGGCAACCTGTCCGTATACCGCCGCGTCTCATGGGCAGAGCCGGCGGCGGCAGTGCGGCCCGTACCGGCCCAAGGGGGTGAGCGATGATGACCGATGCGCAGTGGCGCCATATCGCGTTGACGACCGACATTGTCTGCTGGGCGACGTTCCTGACCGTATGGGTCTGCGGCGCGCTGTACAACGCCCGCCGGTCCCCGGCCGTGCGCAAGCGCGGACAGCCGCTCCAGCGGTGGAGCGTGGCCGCCGGGATCGCGGTGGCGGTGACGGTGAACACTCTGCTGCCGCATGGCACTTGGGACCCGCTTACGGTCCATGTGCAGTGGCTGCGTGCCATCGGCGCGGTCGTGCTGATCGCCGCTACCGCCTTTGCGATCTGGGCCCGTATCCGCCTGGGGCGGATGTGGACTTCCACCCCGGTGGCCAAGCAGGGCCACCAACTGCGCACCGACGGCCCGTATGCGATCGTCCGGCACCCCATCTACACCGGGATTCTCGGCATGTTCATCGGCACCGCGCTGCTGATGCTGCTCGGCGGCTGGGTGGTGGCCGTGCTGCTGGCCGTCGTCCTGGCGCAGTGGAAGATCAGCGTTGAGGAAAAGCTGATGGCCGAGGCGTTTCCGGGTGCGTACGAGGATTACCGGCGGCGCGTCCCCCGGCTGGTCCCGCGCGTATGGCGGCGCGGGGACGCCGGTGGGAGGTAGGGCAGGCCGCATCCGCCGGCACCGGCCAGGGAGCCGGGCGCCCACGAACGGCTTGGGTGGTGCCGTCGGTGCAGTCGTTGCCCACCACGATGACGGACGGCCGTCCGGCTAGAGCCGCCGGCCGGCCGAGGGTATGCAGAAGGCCCTCGTGGCGGTTGTGGGTGATGACGACGACCGTGGTGCGGCGATCGGTCATCCTTGTACCTCCGAGGAGACCCTGCCCTTGAGGGCGGGGAGGAATGGGAGCAGGGCAGGGAAAGACATTCACCTCAGGGGGATGGATCGCCCACTGCCCGAAAACCCGCACAAAGGCGCAAGTCACGAGACCGTGCTCGCCGGACTACTCGGGCCCGTCTGCGTTTCCTGGCCAGGCGAGACGCCTGGCGCAGTGGGCTCCCGCTGTCAGGACCATGAATAGCGCAGTGCAGCCGCCGAGCACCATGACCGCGGATGGAGAGGTGCGGTCCAGGACCATCCCCCCTAGAAGCGCGCCGATGGAGATCGTGGCTTGGAAGGAAGCCGTGAACAGAACCGATGCCGCTTCGGGGACAGACGGCGCCGCCTTGGAAAACCAGGTCTGCGATGCGACAGGCACTGCGCCGTAGCCGACGCCCCACACGATCAGCAGGGCAACAGCACCCGCCGCCCAGCGGCCCACCATGGGAAGCAGAAGAGTCGCCGCTGCAATGAGTCCGGCCGCAAGTCCGAAGACCGTCCGCGGATACCGTGCCACTCGAGCACCCCCGAGAAAGTTGCCGAGGATACCGGCAGCGCCGTAGACCAACAGGAACGTGGTGATCAGGCCGTCGCCGGCATGGGTGACCCGTTCCAGGAACGGCGTCACATAGGTGTAGGTCCCGAAGTGGGCGACCACGATCAGGAACGTCAGCAGGAGCGCGAAGCGGGTGTTGCTACTGCGGAACATGCCCCTGAGATCGCTCAGCTGGGTGGCCTGGACGGGAGGTAACGGGGGCGCGACCAGGAACAGCATGATCAGTACCCCGACCGTCAGCGCACCCATGACCGCGAATGCGATACGCCACCCGGCGAGATCCCCGAGGAGGGTGCCGGTCGGTACTCCGAGGACGGATCCCAATGGGACAGCGGAGAAGATCACGGCGGTTGCCCTGCTGACCGAGGTCGGCGGCACCAACCGTTCGGCCAGCCCAGCGCCTATCGACCAGAACCCACCGATCGTGATCCCCACCATGACCCTGGAGACCAGCACGAGCCAGTAGTCGGGCGCCGCAGCAGCAAGGAAATTCGCCAGGGCCAGCAGGAGCATGAAGACGCATAGCATCAGGCGACGGTCGATGCGTGCCGTGGCCACAGTGACCAGAGGAGCGGAGACCGCCGCGAGAAAACCCGGCATGGTCATCATCAGCCCGGCCACACCATCGGAGATGGTGAAACTGGAGCCGATCGAGGTCAGCAGACCGATGGGCAGGATTTCAGTGGTGACAATGGCGAAGATTCCCAGCATCACCGAGACCACGGCCAGCCAGCCGATCAGCGGCGATCGGGTCGGCAGAGCTGCGCCGCCGACCGGGTTGGTAGTGGTGGAGGACATGAGTTCCGTCCTGTGATGGGCAGTGTGTTGGCGAACAGCTCAGCAGGCGGTGTCCCCGGTCGGCTGGCAGAACTACGACAGCACCCTCGCGCTCCGCGGTTGATGTCGCATTCTTGCCAGGGCAATGGCACTTACAACGGTCAACACAGTGAGTTGAGTTGTCGGTGGGTGATGAGGCAGCAGGCAAATTTGAGGAACGCTTCGTGGCTGTCGGCTCGCCGTTCCCATCGGATGCGCAGACATCGGAAGCCGTGCAGCCGCGCAAAGCTCCTCTCCACGACCCAGTGGTAGGTGCCCAGTCCCGTGCCGTGCCGGAATCCCGCGGCGGGCGATCGCGGGCACGATGCCGCGGGCGCGGACCTGGTCGCGGTAGATGTCGTGGTCGTAGCCGCGGTCGGCAAACAGCGAGTCCGGCTTGCGGCGGGGATGGCCGATCCGGCCGCGGACCGGCGGGATCGCATCGAGCAGCGGCAGCAACTGAGTGACGTCGTTGCGGTTGCCGCTGGTCAGCAGGACCGCGAGCGGCATGCCGTGCCCGCCGGTAACAGGCGCGGGCGAAGCGTTCGTCGAACCTGCCGGCCGCCTCCAGGGCCGTCCGCCGGCAGGCCAGGTCGGCGGCCGTCCCCCGCGGCGCCCGGACCCACGGCCGTACCCTCCCGGTCGGTGAGCCGTGCCTGGACGGCGGCCGTCCGGGGGCCCGCCGCCGCGAGCTCGGCGGCGAGCTCGGCCGGCCAGGTGGGTCCAGGCAGCACCTTCTCGTCAAGGAAGACGGTCCACTGCTCTTCCGCGCCGCGCCATCCCGCATTGCGAGCGGCGGCCGGGCCGGCCGCGCAGCCGGAAACGGTCTCGACAATGCCGCGCAGGGAGTGCAGGACGGCCACGGGCAGGGGAGTGCAGACGCCCAGCGGCCGGTCGTCCACCAGCACAATGCGGCGGGGCGGCGGGCCCCGGCCCTCGGCCAGGGCCCGCAGACAGCCGGCCGTGTGGTCGGCCCAGGGTCGGGATGACGACCGTGTAGGAGGGGACGGGGCACGGTATGGAGCCGTTCGCCGGAAACACCGCCGGTCCCCGGGGTGCTCAGCCGTCGTCCGGCCGGTCGTCTCCGGTGGTACTCGCCCAGGCGACCAGCTCGCGCAGGGCCTCCGGCCCGGGAGCGACGACCTCGGAGAGCCTGGTGCCATGGCAGAAGACCATAAAGACGGGTACAGGGCCGACGCCCGCCTTCTGCGCGACATCGGCCGCCTCATCCAGGTCCACGCTGTGGAAACCAACGGTGGCCGCGAACTCGGGCAGTTCCGACAGCCTCCGGAAGACCGGGGTGATGACCCGGCAGCGAGGTGCCCAGGTCGCGCAGAAGCTCACCACCACCGGTTTGTCCCTGGCGATGGCTTCTTCGTACTCCGTCAGGTTCGTCAGGGGGAGGACGGCCATGGCTCTCCGATCCCTCGGCGGACGTCCGGCCTTCTGCCTGCTTCCGCAGACCGTGGACGCTCGGCAACCACGGTTCCATGAGTCGCCTCGGCACGCATGCGCACAAGGAGCGGCTCGGCCGCCGCCTCCGGCCGGCCGGACGCAGCGGGCCGGAGGCAGCGGTCGGACGATCGCCGCGCGTCAGACCAGTTCGGGCTGTGGCTCCGGCTGCTGCACCGGCACGGGCTTCGGCTCCGCAGGCTTGGTGAACCGCAGATAGCCGCGGATCACCGAGGTCATCGCCATAAGGAGCAGCGGCCCCGCAATCCACGGGTATTCGGCCATCTGCATCGGCAGATATCGATAGGAAATCAGAAGCGCGACAAATACCGTTGTTCCGTAAACGACCAGCTGAATTCCCTGCCGGTCCCAGCCGCGGTCGAAGGCGCGCACTCCTGCCTCGATGGTGAGGGCGAAAACCACACCCGCAACGAGATCGACACCGTAGTGGTAGCCGAATCCCAGCGTTGCGCCGAGGGTGGCGACCAGCCAGAAGGCACCCGCGTACCGCAAAAAGCGCGAAGCCTGGCGGGAATGAATGAAGATCGCGGTGGCCCATGCCGTGTGCAGGCTGGGCATGCAGTTGCGCGGGGTGAACCCGTCGAAGGGCATGTGGTGCGGGGTACTGACCGGCGGCGGAGTGTTGGGCCACAGGTTGGCCAGTGCCCAGTGCCCGCCGTCGTTGGCGTAGACAAAGATCGGTCCGACCGTCGGGAAGAGCATGTAGATGCCCGGTCCGAGCAGACCGATCAGCAGAAAGGTGCGCACCAGATGATGGCGCGGGAAGCGGCGCTCGGCTGACACATTGCGCAGCTGGTACAGCGCGATGACGATCGCGGCCACCGCGATCTGCCCGTAGACCAGATGGAGAAGGTGGCTGCCGACCGGCCCGGACGCCCTGAGGAGCCGGCCCGCCAGCCATGAGGGTTCGCCCAGTGCATGATCGGCCACCGCCGTGTACTGGTCGAGTACCGTCGGGCGGGTCTTGGCCGTGATGAGCAGCCAGGTGTCCCCGGTCTTACGGCCGGCCACCAGCAGCAGGCCCAGTCCGACGCCCTTCAGCAGCAGAACGCGCTCCCGGCCGGTGCGCCGGGTGATCGCGATGACCGCACAGCCGAGAATCACCCACAACGCGCCATTGCCGAAATTCAGCCTGGCACCGGCCGCCCACCGCACCATGAGAAAAACGAGGTCGATGCCGACCGCGAAGCAGGCCGCGACAAGCCGTTGCCGCCAGGTGAGCACCACCATCATCAATGCCATGCCGGCGTACAGCAGAGGGCCGGATTTCGGGCCGAAAATCACCTCCCGGGCCTGGTTGGTGATCGGCCCCGGCTGGCCGTAGCGGCGCGCGGTGATCTCGAGTGCGATGAGAAATCCAAGGGTCACCACACCCGCAATGGTCCACAGAATCGCCCGCGGCCGACGCCACGCGGCGAGCATATTTCTGCAGTTTATTCGCGAAAACAACCGCGATGTTATAGGTATCAATTTCTCAGCCGATTTGTTGGATTCAGGGCGATCGTCGTGAGCGATCATGCTATCGGAGTTGGCGCGGGTGGGGTTCGTCGGGCATGCGGAGCTCCGGTGGAGCCCCTGGGCGGGAGTGCGGTGCGGAGGCGAGTGCGGCCCGAGTGACGGAGACTCGACGGGGATGCGGCGGAGGACAAGGTGGTGACCGGATGAGGGCCGTGGAGTCCGGCCGGCCACCCGGCGCCTGGCGGAAGGTGCTTGCCGAGACGGTGCGGGATCTCACTCCGGGGGCGTTCGCCTTCGTCATGGCCACCGGCATTGTGTCCCTGGCGGTGGCAGCCGCCTCGCTGGGCCGGCATGCCAACGGTCCGGCGCTGGGCGGCCTGGCCGCGGTCTGCTGGGCCGTCGGGCTCGTGCAGTACCTGCTGATCGCCGCGCTGGCGCCGGCCAGGCTCCTGCTGGAGCCGGTGGCGCCCACGGAGCTGGTCACTCCCTACTGGATCTTTATGGGCGCCGCGGCGATCACCGTGCTGGCCGGCGCGCGGACCCTCCGGACGCCCCCCGGCAGCCAGCTGCTGCCCCGGCCGGTCGTCCTCGGGCTGTCCACCGCCCTGTGGTCGTTCTGCACCTGGCTGATCCCGCTGCTGCTGGCCCTGGGCTTCTGGCGGCACCTGTTGCGCCATGTGCCGCTGCGGTACGAGGCGAGCCTGTGGAGCCTGGTGTTTCCGGTGGGCATGTACGGGGCCGCGACCCGGGAACTGGCCCGGGCGGGCCGCTGGGACTGGATGGCAGCGATCGGCGCCGCCGGGTCATGGGCCGCCTTGGCGCTCTGGGCCCTGGTGTTCCTCGGCATGCTCGCGATGGCGGCCAT
>NZ_PHNC01000005.1 GCF_003121295.1 Streptomyces orinoci | reverse complement strand
ATCGGTATGCGGCTGGAGCCTGCGGGACGGCTGGCTCCGGCCGCTGACCGAGGCCGAGGTGTTCGCCGCCTACTGCACCGACGCCGCCACCGGGGAACCGCTGCCTCCGGAGACGGATGTCGAATACCGCGCGGGCGCCGTACTGGACGACGGCGTACCGGACGCCGATGTACCGGACAACGGCGAGGAGGACGGGTGAGCGGCGGCCGGAAAGCGGTGAGGGGTGCCCCACCGGCAGGTGGAACACCCCTCACCGGGCGACGGACGGTCCGTCACCCCGGCCCGTCACTCGCCGGAAAGCACCGCCTGCGCGGCGATCCGGGCCTCCTCGGCCGAGTCGGTGGCACGGGCGGCGGCAGCCGCCCGCTCGCACTGGGCCAGGGTGTGCTTGGCCAGCGTGGCCCGCACATAGGGAATCGAGGCCGCGCCCATGGACAGGCTGGTCACTCCCAGACCGGTCAGCACACAGGCCAGCAGCGGGTCGGCCGCGGCCTCACCGCACACCCCGCAGCTCTTGCCCTCGGCCTTGGCCGCCTCGGCGGAGGCCGCGATCAGGTCGAGCAGCGCGGGCTGCCAGGGGTCCTGCAGCCGGGCCACGGCACCGACCTGACGGTCGGCCGCGAAGGTGTACTGCGCCAGGTCATTGGTGCCCAGCGACAGGAACTCCACCTCCTGCAGGATGGAGCGGGCGCGCAGGGCGGCGGACGGAATCTCCACCATGGCACCGAACTTGGCCCGCAGCCCCGCCTCCCGGCAGGCATCCGCGAAGGCCCTGGCATCCGTGCGGTCGGCCACCATGGGCGCCATGACCTCAAGGTAGACCGGCAGCCCCTCGGCGGCCTTGGCCAGCGCGGTGAGCTGGGTGCGCAGCACCTCGGGGTGGTCCAGCAGGGTGCGCAGACCGCGTACGCCCAGCGCGGGGTTGGGCTCATCGGCCGGGGTCAGGAAGTCCAGCGGCTTGTCGGCGCCCGCGTCCAGCACGCGCACCACCACCCGGCCCTCCGGGAAGGCCTCCAGCACCTTGCGATAGGCCTCCACCTGCTTGGCCTCGGAGGGTGCCCGCTTGCTGTCGTCCAGGAAGAGGAATTCGGTACGGAACAGGCCCACGCCCTCCGCACCCGCCTCCACCGCCGCCGGGACATCGGCCGGACCGCCGACATTGGCCAGCAGCGGCACCTTGTGGCCGTCGGAGGTGGCACCCGGCCCCGAGGAGGCGGCCAGCGCGGCCTTGCGCTCCTCCAGCGCCTTGGCCAGCTCGGCACGCTTGTCGGCGCTGGGGTCCACAAAGACGTCACCGGTGCTGCCGTCCACCGCCACCACGGTGCCCTCGGCCAGCTCACCGGCGCCCGGCAGGGCCACCACGGCAGGCACGCCCAGAGCGCGGGCCAGGATGGCGCTGTGGCTGGTCGGCCCGCCCTCCTCGGTGACAAAGCCAAGCACCAGGCTCGGGTCGAGCAGCGCGGTGTCGGCGGGCGCCAGGTCCCGGGCGATCAGTACATAGGGCTCATCGCTGTCCGGCACGCCCGGCATTGGCACGCCCAGCAGCCGGGCGACGATGCGGTTACGCACATCATCCAGGTCGGCCACCCGGCCGGCCATGTACTCACCGGCCCCGGCCAGCAGTTCCCGGTAGTGCGAGAAGGCGTCGTACACCGCGCGCTCGGCGGTGCTGCCCACCGCGATGCGCCGGTCCACATCGGCGGCCAGCTCAGGGTCCTGAGCGATCATGGCCTGGGCCTCCAGCACGGCCTGGGCCTCGCCGCCGGCCAGCTGCCCGCGCGCCATGAGGTCGGCGGCGACAGCCTCCACGGCCTGGCGTGCGCGCCCCTGTTCACGCGGCGCCTCGTCCGTCGGAATCTGCTTGGCCGGGGGCTCAAGGACCGCCGTGCCCATGTGCCGCACTTCGCCGATCGCCACACCGTGGCTCACACCGACGCCTCGCAGCGTTGTTTCCATCATCAACCGTCTCCGTTGGTGCGGCGGTGGGGAGACCGCCGCGGTGGGGTGTCGTACGTGCCCGCCGTCCTCTGGACGGCGACGGCTCACTGCCAGCTGAAGAGCTGGTCGCCGGCCTTGATGTCGCCGTCCTCACGGAGGTCGCCGAGCGAGTCGGCGCTCGCTTCGAGGGCGATGACCGGGGAGATCGGGGACTTGCCCGCCTCCTCGACGGCAGCCGGGTTCCAACGCACGACCGCCTGGCCCCGCGTAACGGTGTCGCCCTTGTTGACGAGCAGCTCAAAACCCTCGCCATTGAGCTGGACGGTGTCGATGCCCAGGTGCGTCAGCACGCCGTGGCCCTCGGCATCGACGACGACAAACGCGTGCGGGTGCAGCGAAACGACGACGCCGTCAACGGGCGCGACCGCCTCGGCGGGCTCACGCACGGGGTCGATCGCGGTACCGGGACCCACCATCGCGCCGGAGAACACCGGGTCGGGCACGGCCGACAATCCGATGGCACGTCCGGCGATAGGGGACGTCACGGTGGTCATGGGAAGCCTCCCAGGGGTGGAGATTCATCACGCACCGTCACTACCTGTCCCGGACGGCGCACTGATCAGAGCCTAAGTCATAGGAACTGGGGATTCCGCACGAGTGCTCGGACCCCTTGATGAGTGCGCTCCGTAATCGATTTGCCAGCCTCCTGGGGTCCCTGTACTGTCAGGTCCCTACCCACGACCGAGGCCAGCCAAGTGCTGGTGAAGTCGGGGTGGCCTCCATCGGAATTGATCCTTCCCGGGTCTGCCATGTCTTTTTTGCGTGCCCGCTTGTGCGGTCGTAAACGCGAAAGAAATACGGCGGCAAGGGAGCAGGAAAAGACCTGATAGAGTGGTGGAACACCGAAGGGAAGCGCCCGGAGGAAAGCCCGAGAGGGTGAGTACGAAAGAAGCGTCCGTTCCTTGAGAACTCAACAGCGTGCCAAAAGTCAACGCCAGACTATAAAACAACCCCGTCCACCACGTTGTGGTGGGTGAGGTTCCTTTGAAATACACAGCGAGGACGCTGTGAACGACCGGGCTTATTCCGCTTGGTTGTTCCGCTCTCGTGTGTGTGCACCGGCAGTTTTTAATTAAACGCGGCCGGTAAACATTCACGGAGAGTTTGATCCTGGCTCAGGACGAACGCTGGCGGCGTGCTTAACACATGCAAGTCGAACGATGAACCGGTTTCGGCCGGGGATTAGTGGCGAACGGGTGAGTAACACGTGGGCAATCTGCCCTGCACTCTGGGACAAGCCCTGGAAACGGGGTCTAATACCGGATACGACTACTGGGGGCATCCCTGGTGGTGGAAAGCTCCGGCGGTGCAGGATGAGCCCGCGGCCTATCAGCTTGTTGGTGGGGTGATGGCCTACCAAGGCGACGACGGGTAGCCGGCCTGAGAGGGCGACCGGCCACACTGGGACTGAGACACGGCCCAGACTCCTACGGGAGGCAGCAGTGGGGAATATTGCACAATGGGCGAAAGCCTGATGCAGCGACGCCGCGTGAGGGATGACGGCCTTCGGGTTGTAAACCTCTTTCAGCAGGGAAGAAGCGCAAGTGACGGTACCTGCAGAAGAAGCGCCGGCTAACTACGTGCCAGCAGCCGCGGTAATACGTAGGGCGCAAGCGTTGTCCGGAATTATTGGGCGTAAAGAGCTCGTAGGCGGCTTGTCGCGTCGGATGTGAAAGCCCGGGGCTTAACCCCGGGTCTGCATTCGATACGGGCAGGCTAGAGTTCGGTAGGGGAGATCGGAATTCCTGGTGTAGCGGTGAAATGCGCAGATATCAGGAGGAACACCGGTGGCGAAGGCGGATCTCTGGGCCGATACTGACGCTGAGGAGCGAAAGCGTGGGGAGCGAACAGGATTAGATACCCTGGTAGTCCACGCCGTAAACGTTGGGAACTAGGTGTGGGCGACATTCCACGTTGTCCGTGCCGCAGCTAACGCATTAAGTTCCCCGCCTGGGGAGTACGGCCGCAAGGCTAAAACTCAAAGGAATTGACGGGGGCCCGCACAAGCAGCGGAGCATGTGGCTTAATTCGACGCAACGCGAAGAACCTTACCAAGGCTTGACATACACCGGAAAGTGCTAGAGATAGTGCCCCCCTTGTGGTCGGTGTACAGGTGGTGCATGGCTGTCGTCAGCTCGTGTCGTGAGATGTTGGGTTAAGTCCCGCAACGAGCGCAACCCTTGTTCTGTGTTGCCAGCATGCCTTTCGGGGTGATGGGGACTCACAGGAGACTGCCGGGGTCAACTCGGAGGAAGGTGGGGACGACGTCAAGTCATCATGCCCCTTATGTCTTGGGCTGCACACGTGCTACAATGGCCGGTACAATGAGCTGCGATACCGTGAGGTGGAGCGAATCTCAAAAAGCCGGTCTCAGTTCGGATTGGGGTCTGCAACTCGACCCCATGAAGTTGGAGTTGCTAGTAATCGCAGATCAGCATTGCTGCGGTGAATACGTTCCCGGGCCTTGTACACACCGCCCGTCACGTCACGAAAGTCGGTAACACCCGAAGCCGGTGGCCCAACCCTTGTGGAGGGAGCCGTCGAAGGTGGGACTGGCGATTGGGACGAAGTCGTAACAAGGTAGCCGTACCGGAAGGTGCGGCTGGATCACCTCCTTTCTAAGGAGCACATAGCCGACTGCGAGCGAATGTCTCGCACGGTTGCTCATGGGTGGAACGTTGACTATTCGGCACAGTCTCAGGGGGTTCGTTAGTACTGCTTCGGCGTGGAACGCGAAATCTTCTCGGAGGCTGGGCCGGGCACGCTGTTGGGTATCTGAGGGTGCGGCCGTTAAGGCTGGTCCTCGATCCGGTCCCAGTGAACTCGCCTCTCGGGGTGGGGTGATGGGTGGCTGGTCGTTGTTTGAGAACTGCACAGTGGACGCGAGCATCTGTGGCCAAGTTTTTAAGGGCGCACGGTGGATGCCTTGGCACCAGGAACCGATGAAGGACGTGGGAGGCCGCGATAGGCCCCGGGGAGCTGTCAACCGAGCTGTGATCCGGGGGTGTCCGAATGGGGAAACCCGGCAGTCGTCATGGGCTGTCACCTACTGCTGAACACATAGGCAGTATGGAGGGAACGCGGGGAAGTGAAACATCTCAGTACCCGCAGGAAGAGAAAACAACCGTGATTCCGGGAGTAGTGGCGAGCGAAACCGGATGAGGCCAAACCGTATGCGTGTGATACCCGGCAGGGGTTGCGTATGCGGGGTTGTGGGATCGCACTTTCATGGTCTGCCGGCCATGAGGCGAGTCAGAAACCGTTGATGTAGGCGAAGGGCATGCGAAAGGCCCGGCGTAGAGGGTAAGACCCCCGTAGCTGAAACATCAGCGGCTTGCTTGTGCGACACCCAAGTAGCACGGGGCCCGAGAAATCCCGTGTGAATCTGGCGGGACCACCCGTTAAGCCTAAATATTCCCTGGTGACCGATAGCGGATAGTACCGTGAGGGAATGGTGAAAAGTACCGCGGGAGCGGAGTGAAATAGTACCTGAAACCGTGTGCCTACAAGCCGTGGGAGCGTCGCCGTCAAGCTTGCTTGGCGGTCGTGACTGCGTGCCTTTTGAAGAATGAGCCTGCGAGTTTGCGGTGTGTTGCGAGGTTAACCCGTGTGGGGAAGCCGTAGCGAAAGCGAGTCCGAATAGGGCGATTGAGTAGCGCGCCCAAGACCCGAAGCGGAGTGATCTAGCCATGGGCAGGTTGAAGCGGCTGTAAGAGGTCGTGGAGGACCGAACCCACCAGGGTTGAAAACCTGGGGGATGACCTGTGGTTAGGGGTGAAAGGCCAATCAAACTCCGTGATAGCTGGTTCTCCCCGAAATGCATTTAGGTGCAGCGTCGTGTGTTTCTTGCCGGAGGTAGAGCACTGGATAGGCGATGGGCCCTACCGGGTTACTGACCTTAGCCAAACTCCGAATGCCGGTAAGTGAGAGCGCGGCAGTGAGACTGTGGGGGATAAGCTCCATGGTCGAGAGGGAAACAGCCCAGAGCATCGACTAAGGCCCCTAAGCGTACGCTAAGTGGGAAAGGATGTGGAGTCGCAGAGACAACCAGGAGGTTGGCTTAGAAGCAGCCACCCTTGAAAGAGTGCGTAATAGCTCACTGGTCAAGTG
>NZ_PHNC01000044.1 GCF_003121295.1 Streptomyces orinoci | reverse complement strand
CACGCTGGGCCTGTCCCCCGCCGCGCTGGACGATCTGGCCCTGGCCGTGGCCGAGTTGACCACCAATAGTGTGGTGCACGGCGGCGGCTCCGGCACGGTACGGGTCTGGGCCGAGAACGGCCATCTGGTCTGGGAGGTGGAGGACCGCGGCCATCTCACCGACCCGCTGGCGGGCCGCCGTCCGCCCCCCGCGGACCGGCCGGGCGGCCGCGGACTGCTGCTGGTCCACTACCTCAGCGACCTGGTGCACACCCACACCCGTCCCGGCGCAACCATCATCCGTTGTTACGTCCGGCGTTGACCTCCCGAAAATTCCCGGCATGAACTTCGGCAAAGTGGGAAAGCGCAGCTCACCGCTTCGGTGCTACAGGCCGAAGACGTCAACGAACGGGAGGGAACATGTCTGTGGTGACGGCATCCACGACGACGGCGAACCAGACCGGCGTGACGGGACTGCCAGAGGTCACCGACCCGGGCAAGGTGGCTCCCCGGGACGCGCGTGCGCTGTCCAAGCTGTTCTTCGACCGGCTCTCGGCCCTGGAGGAGGGCACGGCCGAGTACCAGTACGCACGCAACACCCTGATCGAGATGAATATGCCGCTGGTGCGCTACGCGGCCGGACGGTTCCGCAACCGGGCCGACGAGATGGAGGACATCATCCAGGTCGGCACCATCGGCCTGATCAAGGCCATCGACCGGTTCGAGCTCTCCCGTGAGGTGGAGTTCCCCACCTTCGCCATCCCCTATATCGTCGGCGAGATCAAGCGGTTCTTCCGGGACACCTCCTGGGCGGTGCACGTCCCCCGGCGCCTGCAGGAGGCCCGGGTCGAACTGGCCAAGGCCACGGACGAACTCAGCAGCCGCCTGGGCCGCTCCCCGACGATCGCCGAACTCGCCGCGGCCATGGGCCTGGACGAGGAGGAGGTCATCGAGGCCCGGGTGGCCGCCAATGGCTACACCTCCGCCTCCCTGGACGCCACACTGGGCGGCGGGGACGACGCGGAGACGGTGCTCGCCGATGTCATCGGCGAGGAGGACCCGGCCATGGAACTGGTCGAGAACTGCCACGCCCTGTCCCCCCTGATCGCCGAGCTCGACCAGCGCGACCGCCAGTTGCTGCACCTGCGCTTTGTGGAGGAGCTCACCCAGGCCCAGATCGGTGAGCGGCTGGGCATCTCCCAGATGCATGTCTCCCGCCTGCTCTCCCGCATCCTGCGGCGCCTCCGCCAGGACATGCTCCCTGGCACGACCTCATAATCGGCGCCCCCGTAGGGGGCGCGGGGAACTGCGCGAGCAACCACACACGACCCGCACCCGAAAGAGAAACCGCACCCCCCGCCCCCTTCAAAGCGCGGGCCGCC
>NZ_PHNC01000043.1 GCF_003121295.1 Streptomyces orinoci | reverse complement strand
GGGGGAAGTCATGGGCCCATAAAAGCGATACCGAGACAGAAACGCAACTCGGTAACGAAAGTATCCGAGTAATGGTGCGGCTGGTAGGCTCCGTGCCATGACCGAGGGACTGCGTGAGCGCAAGAAGCGGCGCACCCGGCAGACGCTGTCGGAGACCGCCATCGCGCTCTTCCTGGAGCACGGCTTCGACCGGGTGTCGGTGGCGGATGTGGCGGCCGCGGCGGAGGTGTCCAAGCCGACGCTGTTCCGCTACTTCCCCAGCAAGGAGGACCTCGCCCTGCACCGCATCGCCGACCACCAGGGCGAGGCGGCCCGGGTGGTGCGCGAACGGCCCCCCGGCCACTCGCCACTGGCCGCCCTGCGCACCCACTTCCACACCGGGCTCGACGCCCGGGAGCCGGTCACCGGGCTGTGCGACATCCCCCAGGTGATGGCCTACCGGGACCTGCTCTACGGCACCCCCAGCCTGGCGGCCCGGCTGACCGCCTATGCCGCGGTGGACGAGCGCGCCCTGGCCGAGGCCATCCAGCAGACCGCCGGCTCGGACGAGCGTCTGATAGGGCGCCTGGCAGCGCCAGATSGTSYCGGTKCAKYACCTGCTGGCCCGGGACAACTGGCGGCGGCTGTCCACGGGCCAGGACCCCGCGGAGATGCTGCGCGAGGCCCACCGGGAAGCCGACACCGCCTTCGACCTGCTGGAGAGCGGCCTGTCCCGGCGGCTGGGGTAAGGGGCACCCCGCCAGGGCACGGGGCTCCSTTCGCCCTGCGGCTCCGCCGGGTGGGCGCGACCGGMCMCCCACMCCCCSGCCCCCCGGGCGCCCGGAAACGCGCCCCGGTTCACTCCAGCGGCTCGACCCCCGCCCGCCACAGCCCATACGCATAGGCGTCGTCCAGCGCCTGCCAGGACGCGGCGATCACATTCTCGGCGACCCCCACCGTGGACCACTCCCCCTGCTCGTCCCCGGTGGAGACCAGCACCCGGGTGATGGAGCCGGTGCCCCGCGAGCCCTCCAGGATGCGGACCTTGTAGTCGGTCAGCCGCAGCGCGGCCAGCTGGGGGTAGATCCGCTCCAGGGCCGAACGCAGCGCCCGGTCCAGGGCGTTGACCGGACCGTTGCCCTCCGCGGTGGCCACGATCCGCTCCCCCTTGGCCCAGAGCTTGACGGTGGCCTCATTGGCATGGGTGCCATCCGGGCGGTCCTCCACGATCGCCCGCCAGGACTCCACCCGGTAGTAGCGCAGCGCCCGTCCGGCCACCTCCTCGCGCAGCAGCAGCTCGAAGGAGGCATCGGCCGCCTCATAGGTGTAGCCACGTGCCTCCCGTTCCTTGACGCGCTCCACCACCCGGCCGATCAGCTCCCGGTCGCCGCCCAGCTCGATGCCCAGTTCCTTGCCCTTGAGCTCCACCGAGGCCCGGCCGGCCATGTCGGAGACCAGCATCCGCATGGTGTTGCCCACCAGTTCGGGGTCGATGTGCTGGTACAGGTCCGGGTCCACCTTGATCGCGGAGGCGTGCAGCCCGGCCTTGTGGGCGAAGGCCGAGAGCCCCACATAGGGCTGGTGGGTGGCGGGCGTGAGGTTGACGACCTCGGCGATGGCGTGCGAGATACGGGTCATCTCCGTCAACTTGCCTTCCGGCAGCACCCGTCGGCCGTACTTCAGTTCCAGCGCGGCGACCACCGGGAAGAGGTTGGCGTTGCCGACCCGTTCGCCGTAGCCGTTGGCGGTGCACTGCACATGGGTGGCCCCGGCGTCCACCGCGGCCAGGGTGTTGGCCACCGCGCAGCCGGTGTCGTCCTGGGCGTGGATGCCCAGCCGGGCGCCGGTGTCGGCGAGCACCGTCCGTACCACGGCGCCCACTTGGGCCGGCAGCATGCCGCCGTTGGTGTCGCAGAGCACCACCACCTCGGCGCCCGCGCCGGCCGCGGTGCGCACCACCTGCGCGGCATAGCCGGGGTTGGCCCGGTAGCCGTCGAAGAAGTGCTCACAGTCCACGAACACCCGGCGCCCATGCGCCCTGAGATGGGCCACGGTGTCGCGCACCATGGCCAGGTTCTCCTCCAGCGTGGTGCGCAGCGCCAGTTCCACATGCCGGTCATGGGACTTGGCGACCAGGGTGATCACCGGCGCTCCGGAGGCGAGCAGCGCGGCCACCTGGGGATCGTCCTCGGCCCGTACCCCGGCCCGGCGGGTGGCGCCGAAGGCCACCAGCCGGGCATGGCGGAAGTCGATCTCCCTGGCGGCCCGTTGGAAGAACTCGGTGTCCCTGGGGTTGGCCCCGGGCCAGCCGCCCTCGATATAGCCCACGCCGAAGTCGTCCAGGTGCCGGGCGATGGTCAGTTTGTCGGCGACGGTGAGGTTGATCCCCTCACGCTGGGCGCCGTCACGCAAGGTGGTGTCGAAAACATGGAACGCGTCGTCGGGCCCCTGCGGTGCCTGGGTCATCTGCTGTGACTCCTGTCGGGATCTCGGTCTACCGGAATAACCGGTTCCACCGTCCTCCGGTGACCCCGCGCGCTGGTGTCTCCCCGCCTGGTGGGCCGGGAAACAAGAAGACCTCTCGCGGGTGCGAGAGGTCTGCGCGCGGGTCGTGGGACACGGTGGCCGCGCCGTTACGGGTGGTACGGGGCGGTCACTGCGGACCGGCGCGCCTGCTGCCGGTAATCATGGCCAGCGGGAGCATAAGGGCATGCTGCCACGAGGGGCCGCCCCGGCGGCGGACCGTCTCACGATGCGGGCACCGCGTCCGGCCGGGCCGGCTCCGTCTCGTCCCGCCCCACCCGCTTGAGGTCGATGTCCCGGGTCTCGCGCATGGTGAGGTAGACCACCAGGGAGACCGCCGCACAACCCGCCACATACCAGTAGTAACCGGACTCCATGCCGCCCTTCTTGAACCACAGCGCCACATACTCGGCCGTCCCGCCGAACAGCGCGGTGGCCAGGGCGTAGGGCAGGGCGACGCCCAGCGCCCGGATCCCGGTGGGGAACAGCTCGGCCTTCACACAGGCGTTGATCGAGGTGTAGCCGGTGACGATCACCAGCCCCAGCAGGGACAGCCCCAGGGCCGGCCAGAAACCGCCCGCGTGCTTCAGCAGCGTCATGATCGGCACGGTGAGGAAGGTGGCGCCCACCGCAAAGGTGATCAGCAGCGGGCGGCGGCCGATCCGGTCCGAGAGCGCGCCTGCCAACGGCTGCAGCGCCGCGAAGACCACCAGGGCGCAGAAGCTCACCAGGCTGGCGGTCGGCTTGGCCATCCCGGCGCTGTTGGACAGGTACTTGGTGAGATAGGTGGTGTAGGTGTAGTACGCCACGGTGCCACCCATGGTCAGGGCCACCACCAGCAGCGCCTCGCGCTTGTGCCGCAACAGGGCCCGGATGGTGCCCCGTTCGTCCGCCGCGGCGCCGCTCTCCTGGTACGCCTCGGTCTCCAGCATGCTGCGCCGCAGATAGAAGATGACGGCCGCGCCGGCCGCGCCCACCACAAAGGGGATCCGCCAACCCCAGTCGGTCAGCTGGGACTTGGTCATTGTGTGCTGGAAGAGGATCTGCAGCCCCAGGCCCAGGATCTGCCCGGCGGTCATGGAGACATACTGGAAGCTGGAGGCGAAACCGCGCCGGCCCGGGGCGGAGGCCTCGGTGAGATAGGTGGCGCTGGCCGCGTACTCCCCGCCCACCGACAGCCCCTGCAGCAGCCGGGCCACCAGCAGCACCGCCACCCCGCCGTAGCCGGCCACCGCATAGGTGGGGGCGAGGGCGATCAGCACCGCCGAGGTGGACATCAGGCTGACGGTCAGCGTGAGCGCCGCCTTGCGGCCCCGCCGGTCCCACSCCGCCCCAGCAGCCAGCCGCCCACCGGGCGCATAAAGAAGCCGACAGCGAAGATGCCGGCGGTGTTCATCAGATTGGCGGTGTCATTCCCCTTGGGGAAGAAGGAGTTGGCGAAGTAGCTCGCGAAGACCGCGTAGACGAACCAGTCGAACCACTCGACCATATTGCCGGCCGAGCCGATCCAGATCTTCTTCCAGTGCGCGTCCATGCGGATCACCGTCGTGGACGGCGACCCGCACGGCAAGGGGCCGAGCCACAACGATCACGCGTACTTGCGTGCGTTGCGGTCGGTGCGCCCCCTGGGGACGCGGCTAGCGGCCCAGCCGGTGCATCCAGCCGTGGACGTCCTCCGCGGCCCCGGTCTGGATCTCCAGCAGCGCCCTGCGCAGCTTCATGGTGACCTCGCCCGGCTCTCCGTCGGCGACGGTCCAGCCGCCCCGGGCGGACTTCACCGCGCCAACCGGTGTGATCACGGCGGCGGTTCCGCAGGCGAAGACCTCGGTCAGCGAGCCGTCGGCGGCTGBVTKCTTCCAGTCCT
>NZ_PHNC01000042.1 GCF_003121295.1 Streptomyces orinoci | reverse complement strand
TCCGCCCTGGCCAGCACGCCGGGATTGGTGGCCTTGACCATGGCCTCGCAGAAGTCCACAAAGACCAGGTTGTCCTGGAAGATGGTGTGGTCGAACATGTACTCGGCAGCCTCGCCGAGGTTGACGATGGTCTCCGCCAGCGGTGGCGGCTTGATGCCATAGGCCATCTGCTGGGCGTAGTCGGAGCAGGTGGTGTGGTTGTCTCCGCAGATACCGCAGATACGCGAGGTGATGAAGCCGGCGTCCCGCGGGTCCTTGCCCTTGAGAAAGACCGAGTACCCGCGGAACAGCGAGGAGGTGCTGTGGCACTCGGTCACCTCCCGGTTGGCGAAGTCGATCTTCGTATAGATGCCGAGGTTGCCGATGATCCGGGTGATCGGGTCCCAGGACATCTCCACGATCTGCGGCGGCTTGCGCCCCATGGAGCGGGGTCCGGCCTCGGTTGCCGTCATGGATTCCTGCCTTACTTGGTCGCCGGGCGAGTCGCCGTGTGATGGGAATGGGGCCGGGTGCCGCCCGCGGTCCGGCGCCCCGGCCGCCACCGGGGGTCGTAACCGCTGGTCAGGGCGGGCCCGTTGTGGTGCCACTTGGGCTCATGGTTGACGGCCATATTGGTGATGCCGCGCAGCCGCCGGATGACCGCGCCATAGGGCCGGATGAGCGCCGAGGACAGGCTGGCCCCGGCGGCCTCGTCCATGAACGGCATAAAGGCGTCCGGAAAGCCCGGCATGGTGCAGCCGATGCAGATGCCGCCGACATTGGGGCAGCCGCCCACCCCGTTCATCCAGCCCCGCTTGGGCACGTCGCAGTTGACCACTGGACCCCAACAGCCCACCTTCACCTGGCACTTGGGAGAGTTGTAGTCCTTGGCGAAGTCGCCCTGCTCGTAGTACGCGGCCCGGTCGCAGCCCTCGTGCACGGTCTTCCCGAACAGCCACTGGGGGCGCAGCATATGGTCCAGCGGCGGCGGGGGCGCGCTGCCCGCGGCATGGTGGAGCACCCAGACCAGAGTCTCCATAAAGTTCTCCGGCTGGATCGGGCAGCCGGGTACGTTCACCACCGGCAGGGCGCCCTGGGACTTGAAGTCCCAGCCCAGATAGTCCGCCAGCCCCATGGAGCCGGTGGGATTGCCCGCCATGGCATGGATGCCGCCATAGGTGGCACAGGTACCGACCGCCACCACCGCCCAGGCCCTGGGCGCCAGTTGATCGATCCACCAGTTGAGGGTGAGCGGCTGGCCGGTCTCCGGGTCATTGCCGAAGGAGGTCCAGTAGCCATCACCCTCGATGATGTTCTGGTTGGGCACCGACCCCTCGATGACCAGGATGAACGGGGTGAGTTCACCCCGGGCGGCGGCCCGGAAGGGGGCGAGGAACTCCTCGCCGCCCAGAGTGGGGGAGAGCACCTTGTTGTGCAGATTGACCTTGGGCAGCCCGGGAATCAGGCCCAGCACCACATCCTCGATGGCGGGCCGGTCGGCGGCGGTCAGCGAGACGCTGTCGCCGTCACAGCTCATGCCCTCGGAGATCCATAGGATGTCGATCTCGTCGAATCCCTGCCGGTGCTCCCCCCGGCTCGGCTCTTCACCCGCCAGCGGGGCGGTCGAGGTGTCCGTGCTCATGTCCTGGGCCTCCCTTGCAGACGGTCACACAACCGGTCGTAGACGGACGCCACCGGGGCCGCCAGGGCCAGCGCCGGAGGCTCCTCCGGGGCGTGTGGATGCGGCCGGGTCGGCGCCGTCCGCTTGGCCCGGTCCAGCGCCTGCCCCAGCTCGCCCAGGGCGGTGTCGTCCATGGCGGCACGCAGCTTGGGCAGCAGCTCTTCCTCTTCCTCGCGCATATGCCGCTCGACCTCCTGGCGCAGCCGCTCCATCAGGTCGTCGGTCCGCTCGTCGCCGGTGCGGAGCCGGTCCAGTTCCAGCAGCAGTTCCTTGACCGCCATATGCTCGTCGAGGTGCTGTCCGATCTCCTCCGAGCCGTCGTGGAAGACCTGTCTGGCCAGCGGATAGACCATCAGCTCCGCCAGCGCCGCATGCTTGGACAGCTCCCGGACGAGCACCTCCACCACGCCACGGCGCTGGACGTCCGAAGCGGCCGCCCGATAGTCACGGAACAACTGCTCCACCATCCGGTGGTCATGCTTCAGCAACTCGATGGCGTCCAACGCACCCCTCCTCGGCGGGGACGGCCGGCAGAGATTCGATCTCCTCCGGCCGGAAATAGCGGAACCGGCCGTACCAGCCGTGCAGTTCGGCCCCCGGGTCCTCCTCCAGGGTCACCGCGATGTGATGGCTGCCGTCCACATCATGGAAGACGGCGGCCACTTGGGCGGTCCGCCCGGCGAGGAACATGTCCTGGGCGTCCACACCGCGCCCGCGCGGGCACAGCCGCACCCGGCTGCCCCTGGCCACCGGCACCCCGCCGACCAGCACACTGTCGGTGGCCGGACACAGCCCGCCCTCGGCGTCCTCCGTCCACCACGGCCCGTCAACTCCCTTTCCAGCGGGCGGAGTCAGCGAACGAATCGCCCCATGCAGCCGGGACAGCACCTCCGGCGGCATGCTCTCCACCCGGTCCAGGATCTCCGCCGCCCGCCGGTCGGTGCCCCTGGCCTCACGCTTCTCCGCATCCGTCAGCAACAGGGTGCGCAGCGTGAGGATTTCGTCGATCTCGGCGGCATCATGCAGATCCCCGGGGCTCTCCGGGGCCACCTGTGGGTGGTCGGGCAGGATGACCGGGGCCGACAACACCAGGTCGCAGGAGCCCGGTTCGCCCGCCAGCACCGGAAAGGTGTGGAGATTACGGCACTTCGCCGGGTGCGCCCCGGCCCAGGCGGGCGGATCCGTCGGCGAGGCGAAGCACAGCCCGCCGCCCCCGATCAGGGTGTGGGTGGCCAGCAGCGCATGCCGCAGTGCCCGCTCCCGGGAATCCTGCGGACCGGCCCCGTCCCCGGTGTTCTCCGTCCGCACCGTCAGCCGGTACAGGCAACGCTCCATGTCCAGCGGCGCCGCGGACAGCACCACCTCGGCCTCCACCGGCCACCGCCGCCGCACCAGCCGCCCCGCGGCACCGTACAGCTCCTCCGCCTCCTCGCCACCGGCCAGCCGGACCGGCAGACGATGCTCACCCCGCAGCAGACCGGCCAGCCGGACGGCGGCGTCGGCCTGCCGGGGCACCGCCTCGTCAAAGGTGAGATACACCGCCCCGGGAGTCTCCAGCGCCGCCACCGGCACCAGCCGCCCGTTCTCCGCCTGCCGCTCCACCTGCCGGTGCTGCAACTGCAGAAAGCGCACCCGGACGTGCACCATGGCGTCCGGCGAATCCGCCCGGACCACCACCTCGGTGCGCTGCCGCCAGGACTCCGCCGCCCCCGCCACCCCGGCGGACCCCGGAGCGCACGCCTCGGCCCAGGCCCGCGGGGCCAGTACGCCGAACTGCCAGCGCACCCGGTTCTTGCCGGATGAGCCCCGGTACGGATAGAGCAGGTATCCCTCGTACAGCACCGCGTCCGCCACCGCCCGGGCCCGCTCGAAGTCCGGGGCGGGGGGTGCGGTGGGTGCGGCCTCGCGGCCGGTCATCGGGTGGTGCACCATGCCGGCCTTCCTCGCTGTCGGGGCGGATGCGCCTCGGCCCACGCTCACACGGCGCGCGGGCCACCGCCCGCTGGACGCGGCGAACGTGTGACGGACCGGACGCCGCTCATGTCCCGCCCGCCGCCGGGTACCAGGACGGGCGTGACAGTCCGGCACCCCTCCCACCGCGGCGGTGAGCGACGGGGCATCTTCGAGCGGCTGGCGGAGGCCGCGTCGCACTTCACCAGTTCCCGGGCGTTCTTCACGCTCTGCTTTCTGCTGGTGGCCAACTTTGTGACCATGCACATCGTCCAGCCCTCCGTGGAACTGGAGCTGCTGGCCGCCGGCGCCATGACCTCGGTGACCCTGCTGCTGCTCGCCCTGCTCAAGAACTCCGAGCTACGGGCCGAACATGCCATCCAGCGCAAACTGGACGCCATCGCCGGCGCCCTGCTGGAGATGAGCGAGGGCACGGCCGAACGCAAGGCCAGGGAGGAACTGCGGGCCGCGATCCGGATGGAGGAGGAGACATGACCCGGGCTACCGATGGCCCGCCCGCGCGCCGACCCACACGGCGAGACCTCCACCGGGCAGTGCTGCGAACCGCCATCCGCCCGGCCCGGTGATGCCCCACGCCTCGAAGGACGTATCAGCCGGGCACGTCAGATGCCTGCCGTTGCCGAACGCTATGCGCAGCGTCCCGGCTTTGAACGCGACGGCGGACAACACCTCCGCACCGAACAGCGGCAGGGCCGGCGCCACATCCTGTGTCTCAGGACTCAGCAGCACGCCCGGATCGGTGCGCACCGATCCGGAAGAGAGCCGGGCCGGCCCTCCCAGCACAACTTCCCAGTCCGCGTCGAGGGCCAGCGTCAGCTGGAAGTCAACGCTGATACGGCGGACGTACGCGGCACGGAGATTGAGGACCCATCGGTCTTCGTGTTCGATCGGTTGGGTTGCGGTATTCATCACTGGCCCATGATGCTCTGCAAGGCGTTCACTCGGTGCCGAGGCGCTGAAGGGCCTGGTCGAACTCGCCGGAATCCAGCAGGGCGTCGATCGCCTGGGTCATGCTGGTGATGCCGGGACGCCGCACAATGAGGCCGTCGGAGCACCGGAAGTAGTGGCCGTTCGCGTTCTCGCCAGTGCGCGCCCAATGGTCCATCAGGCGCTCGACCTCCGCGATGGTGAACACTGTCCCGCTCCAGCGGGAGCCGTCGCCGAGCAGCCGGACCTCGACATCAACGTTGCAGACGGCATCGAGGTTTTCGTCCGCACCGGGCAGGAAGGATGCCTCGAAGCGATCGGTGCGAATGCGGTACCAGGGTCCGTCCCAGCCCTGTTGGACGGTTGTGCACTGTATGTCGCAGGTCATCCAAACAACTATCGCGAGCCGGCCGGGCGCGGTCAATGGAGTTCCCGCGCCGACCGCGAAGAAGCCGAACCCTCCTGCTGGGCGGGAATGGGCGTCTCCGTCCCGGCGCCGGAAGGCAACTTCGTCAGATGGCGGACCAGGGGATTGACGAGAACCGTTGCCGTCAGGGCGGTGAGCAGGAGGGCGGTGAAAAGCCGGTTGTCGATGAGGCCGGCATCGCGGCCAAGGGTGAGCATGATGATTTCGCTCAGTCCTTCGGTATTGACCAGGACACCCAGGGTCGCCGCTTCCCGCCAGGGGAGGTCAAGGAGGCGGGCGATGAGCGCGGCTCCGGCGAATTTGCCGCCCCAGGCCACCGAGAGGAAGGCGGCAAAGGCGAGCAGGTCGTGCCGGCCGAGTTGCCTCAGGTCAATCGTCAGGCCGGTGAGCGCGAAGAAGACGGGGATGAGCAGAACCCCCGTGTTCCGCAGTGGGTTTTCAAGGGTGCGTCGCAACTCCGGGGCGAGATCACGCGGCATGGCCAGCCCGAAGGCGAAAGCCCCGATCACCGCGTGGATGCCCAGCCGGGCGGTGCACCAGGAGGAGAGGAGGACACCGCTGCTGACCACCAGGACCGGCAATACGGGCCGCCGGCCGGGCGGTTGGCGGCGGGAGAGGAGCATGCGCAGAGCAGGGCGCACGACGAGCGCCATCAGCAGGGTGTAGGCGGCGAGACGGGCCAGGTCCAGGAGGAGATGGTCCGCGCTCAGTCCCTGGGCGGCGGTGATCAGGGCGATGACGACGCACCAGGCCACGACTTCGGTCAGCGCGCCGCAGGCGGTGGCCATGGTCCCGACCAGGGTGGTGGTGAGGCGGTTCTCGCCGAGAATCCGCAGCAGCACGGACAGTGCGCCCATGGACAGAACGACGCCCAGAAACAGTGCGAAGAGCAGCGGTGAGGCCAGGGATCCGGTGAGTTGCGGCCGTAGCGCCAGTAGTACGGCCGCCAGTGCCACCGCCAGGGCGAAGGGCACGGCGAGGGAGCCGGCGGTGACGGCGAGTACGGAACGGGCTCGTCCGCGCAGCGCCTGGAAGTTGAGTTCCCAGCCGGCGGTGAACATAAAGAGAACAATTCCCACTTGCGCGATGACCGAAAGCTGCGACCGGACCTCCGGCGGAAACAGCAACTCCGGGACGGCGCCGGGCAGAAGCCCCAGGACGCTCGGTCCCAGCAGAATTCCGGCGGCGATTTCGGCGACAACGGCCGGCTGGCGCAGCCGGGCCCGCAGGGGGTCGAGGGCGACTCCGGCCAGCAGAACAAGGGCGATGGCGGCCAGCACAGCCGCGTCCGGCGAGGAACCTTTCAATGCCTTGAGTCTTTCCTGGGAAGGGAGTTACGAGCTCTGCTCGCAGGGCCGCATGGGCACCCAGCAGTCAGGAAAACTGTAAGTTGCAGTTACTTGGCTCCGGGCGGCAATTGGCGCCATTCACCCGATCGGGGAGCCATGGTGAAAGCGGCTGCCCGCCCAGCCGGCGAGCGCCAAAAAGCAAAGGCAAGGAGATCGCCCACTCCTTGCCACTCTCAACTTATAGCGCATAGGGGGCCTTGCGGCAAGACCCGGGTCGTATCGCAGAATCTCCGCTCGCAGGCCGGAACCGGCCGAGGTGTCTTCTTGAGTGGGGGATTTGATGATCGACGTGATCGTGGTGGGCGGAGGCCCGACCGGCCTGATGCTGGCCTGTGAGTTGCGGCTGCACGATGTGCGCGTAGTGGTACTGGAGAAGTTGACCGAGCCGACCGGGCAGCCCCGCGGGCGCGGCCTGCACACCCGCAGCGTCGAACTGATGGACCAGCGCGGGCTGTTGGACCAGTTTCTCGCGGCCGGTGAGAAGTTCCGGGTCGGCGGCTTCTTCGGTGGCATTCACAAGCCATGGCCGGACCGGATGGACACGGCACACCCCTACGGACTCACCGTTCCCCAGCCGGTCACCGAGCGGCTGCTCAATGAGCGTGCCCTGGAACTCGGTGCCGAGATCCGGCGCGGCTGCGAACTGGTCGGGCTGAGCCGGGACGACGAGGGTGTGACCGTCGAACTGGCCAAGGGCGGCGCCCCCGGCGGGGCGGGCACCCGGCTGCGCTCGCGCTACCTCGTCGGGTGCGACGGCGGCCGCAGTACGGTGCGCAAACTGCTCGGCATCGGCTTCCCCGGGGAGCCCGCCAAGGTGGAGACGCTGCTGGGGGACATGGAGGTGACCGAGGACCCGGCCACCATCGCCGCCGTCGTCGCCGAAGTCCGCAGGACCCAGCTGCGGTTCGGCGCCATTCCCGATGTGGACGGCAACCAGGGCCTGTACCGCATCGTGGTGCCCGCCGAGGGCGTCGCCGAGGACCGTACGGCCGCGCCGACCCTGGAGGAGTTCAAGCAGCAGCTCAGGGCCCACGCCGGCACCGACTTCGGCGCGCACTCGCCGCGCTGGCTCTCCCGGTTCGGTGACGCCACCCGGCAGGCCGAGCGCTACCGGGCCGGCCGGGCGCTGCTGGCCGGTGACGCGGCGCATATCCACCCGCCGACCGGTGGGCAGGGGCTCAACCTCGGTATCCAGGACGCGTTCAACCTTGGCTGGAAGCTGGCCGCGGCGGTCAGTGGCTGGGCACCCGAGGGGCTGCTGGACAGCTACCACGACGAACGGCACCCGGTGGGCGCCCGCGTACTGGACAACACCCGCGCCCAGATGATGCTGATGGGAACCGAGCCGGGCGCGGCCGCGCTGCACGGACTGCTGTCGAAGCTGATGGACTTCGAGGAGGCGAACCGGTATGTGACCGAGATGATCACCGGGGTAGGGGTCCGCTATGACTTCGGTGACGGGCACCAACTGCTCGGCCGGCGGCTGCGGGACGTCAAGCTGAAGCGGGGACGCCTCTATGAGCTGATGCACCGCGGCCGCGGACTGCTGCTCGACCAGACCGGCCGGCTCTCGGCGGCGGGCTGGGCGGACCGGGTGGACCAGGTGGTGGACGTCAGTGAGGAACTGGACGTACCCGCGGTGCTGTTGCGTCCCGACGGCCATGTGGCGTGGGTGGGTGAAGACCAGCGGGATCTGCTCGGCCCGCTGCGTAAGTGGTTCGGCGTGGCCACCGGCTGAGTGAGCGCTTGCCGCTCAAACCCGGCCCGGTGGGCGGATGTTGGCGACACCGTTCGGCGTCCAGGCGGGTCGGGTGAGCGGCCCCGGGGTAGCGATAGCCGGGCGGCCCCTTTCCGCTTCCACCGCCTGGTTCCGGTTCGGGCAAGGGACGGGGCAGGGGCGGTGAAGAGGGAGAAAGGGAGCCATGGCCAAGCGTGCGCGCCCCGCCGGGGCAAAAGACAATGTCGATGCGGTGACTCGCGCGGTGCTCACCGCATCCCGGCTGCTGGTCGCGGTCTCCGCGCGATCGCTGGCCGCGGCCGAGGACAGGGTGACCCTGGCGCAGTTCCGGATGCTGGTCGTCCTGTCCATGCACGGCGCCGTCAATCTGGTGACCGCCGCCGGTCTGCTGGGTGTCAATCCGTCCACCACCATGCGGATGACCGATCGGCTGATCGCCGCCGGGCTGGTCTCCCGTGGTGTCAATCCGGGCAACCGGCGGGAGACCGTCCTGCGGGTCACGCCCGATGGGCAGCGCATCGTCGAAGAGGTCACCGCCCGGCGCCGGGACGAGATCGCCGCGATTGTGGCGCGGATGCTCCCCGGCCAGCGCGAGGCGCTGATTGACGCGCTGACCGCCTTCGCGGAGGCCGGCGGTGAGCCCGCGGCCCCCGGCCGGGGGCCGGACCTCTATCCGCTGGGCTGGGTGGATCCCCCCGCCTCCAACGCCTCCTGAGCGCCCCTCCGCCGCCACTCGGCGGGGCGAGGATCCGGATCCGCGGCCCGGAGGGGCCGCCGCAGCACATACCGCCTGGCCGGGCCGCACCCCTCCGGCTCCACCAGGGAGAGCAGAAAGGCCAGATCGGCCGGAGCATGCGCCAGCAGCTCGGCCCGGGCCTCGGCCCGCGTTTCCCGGCCCGAGCGAGGGCCGGTCCCGGCGGGCAGGTCCCAGCCGGGCCGGCATCCCTCCGCCGGCTCCTCGGTGACGCACGGCTGCGGCAGCGGTCCGGCGGCCGTCAGCCGGGCGGCGATCGCGGCGATCCGCGCCTGCCGCCCGGCGGCGGCCCGCCGCCAGCGGGTGTGCTGGGCGGCCGTGGCGTACCAGTAACCACCACGGTGGCCATGGGCGATGCGCTGAGGCTGGAAGCCATTGCCCAGCAGCTGTTTCCATCTGGTGCCGGGCAGCAGGACGAGTGCGCCGTCCTTGCGCATCCGGTCGATCAGCCGGGCCAGGACGATATGGGTTTCGGGCAGGTCGTACGCGCTGCGATAGGTGTTCCGGTTGTACCCGGCGTCCCAGAACGCCTCCAGCACCAGGTCGAGACGCCGCAGCGGGTGCTCCCTGGTTTCGAGGACCCGGCAGATGGTGTCACGGTCGGGTATCGGAGCCATGATGCACCTTCCCTTGCCGATCGGCGCGGCCATGAAGTGCCGCGGCTCCCCGGCCGAGGCGGGGGCACCCGGTCAAGAGCCGGGACACTGCTTCCAGGCAAAGTGATAAAGCGTGCTGACGCTGCCGTCCGTGGAGTCCATCGCCATAAAGCTGTTGGTGGTCAGAGGATCCGAGGAGCCCGCGTACACCCGCAGTTCGGTGTTGACGTTGAGGATCCGCTCCGCCCCGCAGGGGGCGTAGACGAGGGAGGCGGAGTCGGTGACGTCGGTGGTCTGCCAGTCCTCGGAGAGCGGACCGGCGAAGGTGTGGGTCACGGAGGTCGTCCGCGACATGCCCTGGAAGTAGTAGCTCGCCTTCTCCAGACCGGTCGCCCCGCTCGCCAGGGAGCCGAAACCCCGGTAGTCCGCTTCGGAGATGGCATAGGTGAAGCCTTGCGGGACATGGATGTCCAGCCCCAGCTGGCAGTTCTTGCGGAAGTCCGTCGGCTTGGCGCCGGGCCCCACCTGAGCCAGGTAGTCGCTGTACGAGATGGTGAACGCGGTGTTGTCCGGCGCGACCGCCACCGCGGCCGTTCCGGCGGGGCAGCCCGAGCCATTGACCGTCATCACATCGATCACCACCCGGTCCGGCGGCGGGGGCCCGACCCTGGCGGCGGCCGATGAGGGCGCGGCCAGGGCGGTCACCAGTGCCGCGGTCGCTCCGGCGATCACCACTGCTCTCAACATGGCGACTCCTCCCATGACTTCGCGGTCGATTCCGCGCCGTCCATGCCACCGCCAACCCTGAGACATGCACAGGGCAAAAATGAGCCGACTCCGGGTACGGCGGCGACACCCCCGCCGCGCTTAGGGTGGCGCTCAGCCCGGGGCGGCCCCGGGTGACCGATGAGCCAGGAGGACGGTGACATGCCGGATCATCCGAGGCAGCCCCCGGACGGCATGCCCGAGGTGGCCGTACAGGAGCGGCGGTTGCGCCGGGACCTCGGCTTCTGGGCGCTGACCGCGATCGGCTTCTCCAATATCGTCGGCTCCGGCTGGCTGTTCGCCGCCATGTACGCGGCCCGGACGGCCGGGCCCGCCTCGCTGCTGACCTGGGTCGGCGCGGGGCTGCTGTGCGGCCTGGTGGCACTGGTGATGATCGAGCTGGGCGCGTCCCGGCCGGAGGGCGGCGGCACGGTCCGCTGGCCGCTGTACGCCTCCGGCCGGCTGGTCGGCACCCTGGTCGGCTGGTCGGTCCTGCTGTCGGTGGGCGGTACCGCGGCCGAGATCAGCGCGATCATGCAGTACGCCAACCACTATCTGCCCGGCCTCTACAACGGCCATACGCTCAGCACCAAGGGCCTGGCCGTGGCGATCGCCCTGAGCACGGCACTGACGGCGCTGAACTGGTTCGCGGTACGGACCTTCGCGCGGCTGAACAACCTGCTGTCCGCCTTCAAAATCATCATGCCGATCGTCACGGTGGCCGCGCTGCTCGCCTCCGGATGGCACTCCGGCCGCCTGACCGACCACGGCGGATTTGCGCCTTACGGTTACGCCGCCTGTCTGTCCGCACTCGCCGGCGGTGGCGTCGTCTACTCGGTCAACGGCTTCCAGGCCCCGCTGGACTTCTCCGGCGAGGCCCGCCACCCGCGCCGGACCATCCCCGCCTCGGTACTCACCGGCATCGGGCTGGCCCTGCTGATGTATCTGGCCCTGCAACTGGCCTTCCTGTTCACCGTCCCGGAGAGCCTGCTCGGCCATGGCTGGCAGGGTGTCAACTTCGAGTCGCCCTTCGGCCAGCTGGCGCTGATCTTCAATCTGCACTGGCTGTCCACCCTGCTCTACGCGGACGCCGTGGTCTCACCGGGCGGATCGGCGTATGTCGGAGTGGCGATCGACGCCCGGCACACCTACGCCCTCGCCAAGAACGGCACCATTCCCCGCTTCTTTATGCAGGTCAGCCGGCGCAATGGCATCCCGCACCCGGCCCTTGCGCTGAACCTCGCCGTGATCATCGTCTTTCTGCTCCCGATCGGCGGCTGGCAGCGCATCGTCAGCATCATGGGGGACATGTACCTGCTGATCTATGCCGCCTCGGCGGTGGCCGTGGCCGTCTTCCGGGCGGAACCCGGCTCGCGGATGGCCGGCTGGGTACCCGGCCTGCGCTGGATCGCGCCGGTGAGCTTTGTGGTGGCGAGCGAGTTCATCTACTGGTCGGGCTGGCACGATCTGCGGCTGGCCCTGCCACTGGTGCTGGGCGGCCTGCTGATCTTCCTGGTGATGCGGCGCTCGTCCCCGGAGGAGCGCCCGCTGTCCGCCGAACTCCGCACCGGAGCCTGGCTGATCGTCTATCTGCTGGCCCTGACGGTCCTCTCCTGGCTCGGCTCCTTCAAGGGCTCGGGCCGGCTGCCCGCCCCCTATGACTCCCTGGCGGTCGCGGGTGCGGCGCTGGGGATCTTCTACTGGGCGGTGCGGGCGGGGGTGGGGCAGCGGCGCCCCGATGGGGCGCGCTCAGCGGAAGGGCGGTGACCGGGGAGCCGGTCACCGCCCTTGAGCCACCCCGGTCAACCCGGGAAGGTGCTAGCGCTGGTTGAAGATGACGCTGGCGAAGTGGGAGCCGCTGGGGGCCGACTGCCCGGGGGCCAGCCGAGTCGCGGAGCCCTTGCACTTCTTCTGGGTGTAGACGATCAGCGGCTGCCTGGTCGCGTTCTGGGCCCCGCGGGCTTCCTGGCCCATGTCGTAGCACTTGTGGTCCGGCGGGTTCTGGATGGCGTACGCCTTGCCCTTGGGGCCTACCCAAGCGAACGTTCCGTTTGCGGCGGTGGCCGCGGTCGTGGTGGCGGCAACGAGGGCGAGCCCGCCGAGAGCGACGACGAGCGGACGGAGAAGGCGCATCAGTCTGTCCTTCGTGAGCGGTAACGATTTCCCGTGCCCAAACCAACGGTTCAGCGATCCGAAAGAAACGGCTTGATGCGTTGAAGCGTGATTTGTCCCGGACCGTGCGACTGCTCGCTTCTGTGTTCGCCATATGCCGAGGTTCGCCATGTGCCGACGGCCCGGGGTACGGGCCGTCCGCCACCGGTCAGCAGATGCGCGGCAGTTGCTCGCCGACCGGCGGGTCCACCACCCGGGTCCCGCCGAGCCCGGTGCGGGCCACCACCATGCCGGGGTGTTCGGCCACGCACTCGCCGATGACCACGGCCCCGGTGCCCTGCGGGTGGGCGCGCATGGCGTCCAGCAGGGCGTCGGTGTGCTCCGGTGGCGCAAAGGCCAGCAGCCGACCCTCATTGGCCACATACAGCGGATCCAGCCCCAGGAAGCCACAGGCGTTGGCCACCGGTTCCGGGACGGGTACGGCGTCCTCCCGGATGACCACCCCGGTGCCGGAGGCGGTGGCGATCTCATGGAGAGCGGTGGCCACTCCACCCCGGGTGGGATCACGCAGCACATGCAGCTCGGGAGTGACGGCCAGCATCGCGGCCACCAGGCCGCCCAGCGGCGCGGTGTCACTGGCGATCTCCACCCCGAACTCCAGCCCCTCACGGACGCTGAGCACCGCCACCCCGTGCAGACCGACGGGCCCGCTGACGATCACCACATCACCGGGCCGGGCCCGCTGCGGCCGGATGTCCACTCCGCGCGGCACCAGGCCGATGCCCGAGCTGGTGATGAACACCCCGTCACCATGCCCGGCATCGACCACCTTGGTGTCACCGGTGACCACACTGACCCCGGCCGCCCTGGCGGCCGCCCCCACCGCCCCGGCGATCCGTTCCACCACGGCCAGCTCGGTGCCCTCCTCCAGGATGAACGCACAGGACAGAAAGGCCGGTTGGGCGCCGCTCATGGCCAGATCGTTGACGGTGCCGTTGACCGCCAGGTCGCCGATGCAGCCGCCGGGAAAGAACAGCGGGCGCACCACATGGGAGTCGGTGGAGAAGGCCAGCCGTGCCCCGCCGAGATCAACGGTGGCGGAGTCGGTGAGCCGGTCCAGGATCTCATTGCCATAGGCGGGCGCGAAGATGTCCGCCATCAGCTCCGCCGAGAGCGCGCCCCCGCCGCCATGGCCGAGCAGGACCACCGACCGGTCGCGCACCGGCGCCGGGCAGCTCCATTCCGCGGGGTCGGGCAGCAGGGGAGCGGGGAAGTCAGCCAACTGAGGTCGCCTCCTTGTCGGTTGCGGCCGCCGCGCCGGGGCCCAGGCGGCGGTAGAGGTAGTAGGCGGCACAGGCGCCCTCGCTGGAGACCATCGTCGCCCCCAGCGGGGTACGCGGAGTGCACACGGTGCCGAAGGCGGCGCACTCATGGGGCTTGAGCAGTCCCTGGAGCACTTCGCCGCTGCGGCAGGCCGCCGGCTCCAGGGTGCGCAGCCCGGTGACCGCGAAGCGGTGCTCGGCGTCGTACTCCCGGTAGGCGTCCGCCAGCCGCCAGCCGCTGCCGGGGATGGTGCCGATGCCCCGCCAGGCGCGGTCGGTGACCTCGAAGACCTCGGCCAGCATCCGCAGCGCGGCGGGATTGCCCTCCGCGCGCACCGCCCTCGGATAGGCGTTCTCCACCCGGTGCTCGCCGCGCTCCAGTTGGCGCACCGCGCGCCGTACGCCCTCCAGGATGTCCAGCGGCTCGAAGCCGGTGACCACGATGGGCACGCCGAACCGCCCGGCCAGCTCCGGGTACTCCTCCACACCCATCACACTGCAGACATGTCCGGCCGCCAGGAACGCCTGCACCCGGCAGCGCGGTGAGCGCATGATCGCCTCGATGGCGGGCGGCACCCGCACATGGGAGACCAGCAGGCTGAAGTTGCCGATGCCCAGCCTCCGGGCCTGATGGACGGTCATGGCGTTGGCCGGAGCGGTGGTCTCGAAGCCGATCCCGAAGAACACCACCTGCCGGTCCGGACTGCGGCGGGCGATCTCCAGCGCGTCCAACGGCGAGTACACCACCCGGACATCACCGCCGGCGCCCTTGACCCGGAACAGATCGCCCTCGGTGCCGGGCACCCGCAGCATGTCCCCGAAGGAGCAGAAGGTCACCTCGGGGCGGGCGGCGATGGCCAGCGCCTTGTCGATCATCTCCAGCGGGGTGACACAGACCGGGCAGCCGGGACCATGGATCAACTCCACCTGTTCCGGCAGCAGTTGGTCAATGCCATGACGGATGATGGAGTGGGTCTGCCCGCCGCAGACCTCCATCAGTGCCCAGGGCCGGGTGACGGTCGCATGGATCTCGTCCAGCAGCCGCCGGGCCAGACCGGGATCCCGGAACTCCTCCAGATACCTCATCGGGCCTCCTCAGCCGCGCGGCTCCAGGCGTCGCCGAACTCCTCCTCCAGAGCGCCGATGCTCCGGAAGAGCTCCAGGGTCGCCAATGCCGCCTCCTCGTCCAGGCGTTGCAGGGCGAACCCCACATGCACAATGGTGTAGTCACCGACCTGGAGATCCGGCAGATAGGCCAGGCATACATCCTTGACCACTCCGCCGAAATCCACCTTGGCCATCGGGGTGCCGTCGCGTTCCTCGACGTCCACCACCCTGCCGGGTACTGCCAGGCACATCCGTCTCACTCCTTCCGCCGGGCCCGCCGGGAGCGCGCCGCCACCAGGGCCTGGCCCAGCGCCAGCCCACCGTCACCGCAGGGAACCAGCCGGTGCCGGACCACCGTGAACCCCCATGCCACCAGCGCCCGTTGACAGTCCTCCTCCAGGAGCGCGTTGGCGAACACCCCGCCGGTGAGCGCCACGGTGCCCACCCCGGTGCGCTCCCGGACGGCCGTACACACCGTCACCACCAGGTCCGCCACCGCCCGGTGGAAGCGGGCGGCGATGACCTCCACCGGGGTCCGGCGGCGCAGGTCCGCCACGATCGCCGCGAGCACCGGCGCCGGGTCGGCCGTCAGCGGCGCGTCCCCGCCCGTCGTGGCCACGGCGAAGGCATACGGGCGCTCCCGGCCGTCCCCCGCCGCCATCGCCCGGGCCTCCAGGGCGGCGGCCGCCTGGGCCTCATGGGTCGCCCGGTGGCACACCCCGAGCAGCGAGGACACCGCGTCGAACAGCCGGCCCATGCTGGAGGTCGGCACACAGGCCACTCCGCGCTCCAACTGCCGTTCCAGCACCCGCCGTTCGTCCTCCGCACAGGCGGTCAGGCAGGGCAGCCAGGGATCCCAGGGCAGACCGGCGGCCCAGAGGTGCGCCAGGGCCATCCGGCAGGGATTGCGGACGGCGGCATCACCGCCCGGCAGCGGTACATACGCCAGATGAGCCAGGCGCCGGTAGCCGGTGTAGTCGGCCAACATCAGCTCACCACCCCAGACGGCGCCGTCGTCGCCATAACCGGTGCCGTCGAAGGCGACCCCGATGACCGGGGTGGTGCCGTCCAGCCCGGCATCGGCCAGGGCGGAGGCGATATGCGCATGGTGGTGCTGCACCAGGCGCAGTGGCCGGCCCGCCGCGTGATCGCGGGCCCAGGCCGAGGAGCGGTAACGGGGGTGCCGGTCGGCCGCCAGCAGTCCGGGGTGCACCCCGGTCAGCGCGGTGAGATGGTCCAGTGCCCGCTCGAAGGCGGTGAGCACCGCCAACTCGCCCAGGTCGCCGATGTGCTGGGACAGCCAGGCGGAACGCCCCTCGGCCAGACAGAAGACGTTCTTCAGATCGCCGCCCACCGCAAGCACCGCGGGCACCTCGAAGGGCAGGGTGAGGGGCTCGGGCACATAGCCGCGCGAGCGGCGCAGCGGCAGACAGCTGCCGTCGGACCGTACCCGCACCACGGAGTCGTCGCAGGGCACCCGGATGGGACGGTCATGCCGGAGCCGGGCGTCGGCCAGTCCCGCCAGCCGCAGCGCGGCCGTCGCGTCATCGGTGACGATGGGCTCACCGGAGCGGTTGCCGCTGGTCATCACCAGCACACGGGGGCCCGGCGGGTCGCCGGGCAGCCCGAACAGCAGCCGGTGCACGGGGCTGTAGGGCAGCATCACCCCGATTCCGGGGCTGTCCGGGCAGACCGCGTCGGCCAGCGGCAGGGCCGGGGAGAAGCCGGGCGCGCGGGGCAGCAGCACCACGGGGGCGCGGGGCCCGCCGAGCAGCCGGGCCTCGGCCTCGCCCACCGGGGCGAGGGCGCGGGCGGTGTCCAGATCGGCGGCCATCACCGCGAAGGGCTTGCCGCCACGCTCCTTGGCCGCCCGCAGCCGGCGGACCGCCGCCTCGTCACCGGCGTCACAGGCCAGGTGATAGCCGCCCACCCCCTTCACCGCCAGCACCCCGCCCCCGGTCAGCAGCGCCCGGGCGGCCGCCAGGGCGTCCTCTCCCCGGCACCGGCCGCCGTCCCGCTCCAGCAGCAGCCGCGGCCCGCAGTCCGGGCAGGCGATGGGCTGGGCATGGAAACGCCGGTCGGCCGGGTCCGTGTACTCCCCGGCACACCGCTCACACATCGGAAAACCGGCCATGGTGGTCCGCGGCCGGTCATAGGGCAGTCCGGTGACGATGGTGAAGCGCGGCCCGCAGTGTGTACAGGTGATGAAGGGGTGCCGGTAGCGGCGGTCGCGCGGATCGCCGAGCTCGGCCAGACAGGCGGGGCACAGGGCGGTGTCCGGTGGCATCAGCGTGCGGCCGGTGCCCGATGCCGAGGGCCGGATGGTGAACTCGCCGGTCCCCAGCACCCGCAGCCGTGACCGCGTCACCGAGGACACCACGGCCAGCGGAGGCGCCTCCCGGCCGAGCCGGTCCCGGAAGACTTCCACCGACTCCGGCGGGCCCTCCACCTCCACCACCACCCCGTCCGGGTGATTGGCGACATGCCCGGCCAGCGCCAGCCCCCGGGCCAGACCATGGACGAACGGACGGAACCCCACGCCCTGCACCGTGCCGCGCACCACCAGCCGGTGCCGCACCAGGCCGGTGCTGCGGGCACTCCCGACGGTGGTCACGGGCGCGGCACCGCCAGGCCGTCGGCGGGGCGGCGCCCGTCGTCCGAGCCGTTCCGGCCGGGCACGGCCCCCGGCCCGTCAGCCGGCACCCGCCCGGGCCCGGCGGCGGGGCCGGGCTCTTGGGCCGCTTGGTCCTGCCGCCCGGAGCCAGGGCCGTGCGGGTGGCCGTGGCCGTCTGCCGCATCGTGGTGATGGTGGCCGTGGACGTCCCCCGCCGCATCGTGGTGGTGGCCGTGGACGTCCCCCGCCGCTTCCGCCATCGCCGGACGGTGGAGCACGCCACCGGCCGTCACCGCCAGCACCCGGTCCACCAGGGTCTCCACGCCGTCCCCGGTGCGGGCGGAGGTATTCAGCACTTCCACGCCGGGGTTGACCCGGGCCACGTTCTCCCGGAAGGCCGCCTCCGCAAAGCCCACCGCCGCCGCGATATCCGTCTTGGTCAGCACCAGCAGATGCGCCAGCCCGAAGGCGGCGGGGTACTTCAGGGGCTTGTCCTCGCCCTCCGTCACCGACATCAGGGTCACCCGCATGGTCTCGCCCAGGTCATAGGAGGCCGGGCAGACCAGGTTGCCCACGTTCTCCACGAACAGCACCCGGGTGTCCCCGGGCAGCCAGCCCGCCAGGTGGGACCGGAGCTGGGCCGCGTCCAGGTGGCACAGGCCGCCGGTGAGCACCTGCCGGACCGGAACGCCGGAACGGGCCAGCCGGCGGGCGTCGTTCTCGGTGGCCAGATCGGCGGTGAGCGCCGCCACCGGCACCCCGCGGGCCGCGGCCGCCGCCAGCACCCGCTCCAGCAGAGCGGTCTTGCCGCTTCCCGGACTGGACAGCAGATTGACCAGCACCGTGCCCCGGCCGTCCAGCTCCCCGCGCAGGGCACCGGCCAAGGTGTCATTCTTCGCCAGGACCGCCTGGCGCACATCGACCACCCGGCACATCACACGCTCGCCTCCTCCAGCTCAATGGCGGTGATCTCCAACTCCCGCCCGGACAGCAGCCGTTCGCAGGGCCGCTCGCAGCGCGGGCACCACAGAAAGGGCGGCACGCCCACCGCGAAGTCCGTACCGCACGGCTCGCAGCGCGCTCGTCCCGGGACCTCCTCGATCAGCAGCCGGGCCTCGTCCAGCGCCGTGCCCTGCCGGGCCACCTCGAAGGAGAAGAGCAGGGCGTCCGGCACCACTCCGGCCAGTTCGCCCACCCGTACCCGCACCGCGTCCACCCGCTCCGCGCCATGCCGCCGGGCCAGTTCCTCGGCCCGTTCCACGATCACGGTCGCGATCGACAGCTCATGCATCCGGTTCCCGCTCCGTCGCTTCCAGCAGTTAGGGCAGTTCAGACAGATAGGCAGTCAGGCAGTCAGGCAGCTCAGAGGCGCCGGGCATGTGAAGGCACGTACCAGCCGGACCGTCCCTGGCCGGGGTCCACCGTGCCCAGCCCGCGCGCCGCGCCGGGGCCGCGGCGCGGCCGGTGCTGCCATGCGGAGCCAGGTATTCGCCCGGCCAGCGCAATCCATGGCGCCGGGCCGGGGCGAAGGGCCGGAGACGGCCACCGGTCGGCGAGGATCTGCCGGGGGGCCGTTCCCGGTCATGCACTCGGAAAGGCCGATCGCCATGCGTGTTCTGCTTATCGCCAGCGCCTTCAACAGCCTCACCCAACGGGTCTTCGCCGAACTCGGAGACCGCGGCCACACCGTGGAGACGGCCGTGGTCACCGACGCGGAGGCGGTACGGACCGCGGTCCTGCGGCACCGCCCCGAGCTGGTGCTGGCACCCATGCTCAAGACGGTGATCCCCGAGGACGTCTGGTCCCGGCACACCTGTCTGGTCGTCCACCCGGGGCCGCCCGGGGACCGGGGCCCGTCCGCCCTGGACTGGGCGGTCCAGGAGAGCGCACCGCGCTGGGGGGTGACGGTGCTTCAGGCGCGGGCGGAGCTGGACGCCGGGCCGGTGTGGGCCGAGGCCGGTTTCACCGTGCCGGCCGGAGTCGGCAAGAGCGAGCTGTACCGGGGTGAGGTCGCGGACGCCGCCCTGCAAGCGGTGCACCTGGCGGTGGAACGCTTCGCCTCCGGCGGCTTCACCCCCCGGCCCCAGGACGACCTGCCGGTACGCGCCCGCCCGCCCATGCGGCAGAGCGACCGCCGCATCGACTGGACCGCCCAGCCGACCCAGACCGTGCTGGGCGCCCTGCGCGCCGCCGACTCCCGTCCCGGGGTACATGACCGGCTCCTGGGCGACGAATGGTTCCTGCATGGCGGCCACCCCGAGGACCGGCTGCGCGGCGAACCCGGTCAGATCCTGGCCACCCGGGCCGGGGCGATCTGCCGGGCCACCGTGGACGGCGCGGTATGGATCCCCGAACTGCGCCGGTGCCGGACGGCCGACGGCGAACCGGGCATCCGGCTGCCCGCCACGGCCGCCCTGGGTGAACTCCTCCCGCCCGTACCGGAGATGGCCGCACCCCTGGAACTGCCCGCCCACCGCCGGACCTTCAGCGACATCCGCTATGAGGAGCGCGGCGAAGTGGGCTTTCTGCGCTTCCGCTTCCCCGGCGGCGCGATGAGCACCCGGCACTGCCGGCGGCTGCTGAGCGCCTACCGGGCCGCCTGCCGGCGCCCCACCTCCGTGCTGGTGCTCGGCGGTGAACGGGACTTCTTCTCCAATGGCATCCACCTCAATGTCATCGAGGCGGCCGCCGACCCCGCCGCCGAGTCCTGGGCCAATATCAACGCCATGGACGACCTGGTGGAGGCCGTCCTCACCACCACCGACCGGCTGGTGGTGGCGGCCATGGCGGGCAACGCCGCGGCCGGCGGGGTGATGCTGGCGCTGGCCGCCGACGAGGTGTGGTGCCGGGAGGGCTCGGTGCTCAACCCGCACTACCGGCTGATGGGCCTGTACGGCTCGGAGTTCTGGACCTACACCCTGCCCAGACGCGTCGGCCCCGGCCAGGCGGTGAAACTCACCGAGGAGGCCAAGCCGGTCAGCGCCCAACGCGCCCTGGACTACGGCCTGGTGGACCGGGTCCTGCCCACCACCGTGGAGCGCTTCGCCCCGGCGGTGACCGAACTGGCTCAGGATCTGACCCGGGCCACGGATGTGGCGGTGCGCATTGCCGCGAAGAAGGCCGCCCGGGAGCGCAATGAGGCGATCAAACCGCTCGCCGCCCACCGCGCCGAGGAACTGCGCCGGATGCGTGCGGTCTTTGACGACCCCACGGCCCCGTACCACGCCCTGCGCTCGGCCTTCGTCCGCAAACGCCCGGCCCCGGCCGCCACGGCGGTACGGCCTTGACCACCCAAGTGCCGCGCGGCCGCGTCCTGGTGGCCGGGGTGGGCAATATCTTCCTGGCCGATGACGCCTTCGGCCCGGAACTGGTCACCGCGCTGCGCGAGCGTGCCCTGCCCCCACAGGTCCATCTCGCCGACTTCGGCATCCGGGGCATGGATCTGGCCTACCGGCTGCTGGCCGGCTATGAGACGGCGATCCTGCTGGACGCCGTCCCACGGGGGGAGCCGCCCGGCACCCTCTATGTCCTCGACGCGGCCGCGCCCGCCGCCGGCGCACCGCCCCCGGCACCGGAGGCCCATGGCATGGACCCGGTGAAAGTCCTCGCCTGGGCAGGGGAGTTGGCTCGTGCCGAGGGCCTCACCCTGCCCCGGGTGCTGATCCTCGGCTGTGAGCCGCTGGTCCGGGTACGCGGGGACGAGCCCGACATCCCGGCGGGGCTCAGCGCCCCGGTGCGGGCGGCGGTGGGGGAGGCGGTGCGGCTGCTGGAGTCGCTGCTGGAGGAAGTGCTGGGGGAGCGCTCGCCGGGCTGAGCGGCGTATGTGCGCTGTTGCGCCTCGCCGGAGCGGTGGACCCCTGGCCGCGCCGCATGGTGTGGCAACTGGCCGCCAGGCCGGTGAACTCGTCCTGGCGGCGCGTCTCATGGGGCAGCGGCATGGTGCGCCGGGTCCTGTGCGGCGGCGATCCTTCTCGGTGGTGCGGTGTGCCGGGTCACCGGGCCCGGCGAGGCCCGGGAGGCGAAACGGCCATGGCGCCCGGAGTGGGCCGGCCTTCAGATCCGGCCGGGCCCGAGGTGCTGTCGCAGCACGTCGTATCCCCGGCTGTCGTAGGGGTCGCGGAGGTCTATGAAGACCGTGTGCTGTGCCCCGTCATGGGTGTAGACATCGAGATAGCCGCTGGAGTAGGCCGGACGCCGCCCGGTCGCCCACTCGGCGGATTCGATGTCGGCGAGGCGGAACTGCCTGGTGCCCAGGTGGATTCCGGCACTCTGGATGTCGTGCAGGGGGTCCAGGTCCTGGAGGAGCGCGCGGGCCCGCTCCGCCGTCTGTGGGTCCTCGTTCGCCATGGCCCGTAGGTAGATCTGGCGGGCTTCGCCCAGGCGGCCGGGATCGACTTCAATGAGCCGTCGGTGCGCCCGCTGGGCGGTGTCCCCGAGGAACGGGGGTGCCATGGCGCGCAGGAACAGGCCACAGGACTCGTCGAGATGGCCTTGCCGAGCGGCCAGATTGGCGAGATTGAACAGTGCCTTGCGGGCATGCTCGGGATGTCCGCCGGCGATGGCCTGCTCATAGAGCTGGCGGGCGTGCGTCAGTTCGCCGGCGCGCTGCTGGAAGATGGCGTAGTTGAAAAGGGACTTGGGCGCGTGATCGGGATGTCCGGTGGCGATCGCCCGCTCGAACGCGGTACGGGCCTGTGCGGCCCGCCCGGCCGAGGCTTCGAGTACCGCGAGGTTGGCCAGGGCCATGGGGCCGGTGTCGGGGTGGCCGGTGGCGGCGGCGCGGGAGAAGGCCCTGCGGGCGGCCGCGACATGACCCGCCGCCCGTTCGAGTGCGCCGAGGTCGAAAAGCATGCCGGCTTCCTGGTCCACATCGGCGGTGGGCGCGGCTCCGTCCCGGTGGCCGGCCGGTGCGGGCCCGGACGGGTTCAACTGCCGGTCTTCAATGAGGTTTCCATTGGGGTCCCACCGCCGGCGGTGCAGGGGCAGCCCGTCCTGAGTGTGTGTGACCAGCCCGGCCGGCTGCCCGTTGAGATGCCACTCCCGCCATTCGCCCACCGCGGTACCCGAGTTGACGGTGCCCTCGGATCTTCTGGTCCCGTCCGCGTACCAGGTCTGCTGGGGTCCGTGCCGGATGCCGTCCTGGTAGGTGAAGAGCGCGATCATCCGGCCGTTGGGGGCGGTGGTCTCCACCTCTCCGGTGAACGGCCTTTCCTGGTACCGGACCCGGCCGGGTTCATCGTGGTCGGTGTCCCGCTGATTGATCCGCATGGGCTCAGTCTCGGCGCGGGAGCGCGCCGCGTACAAGGCTTGACCGCGCCTCACCGGGTGCCCCGCAAGGGGCAGGGGCCGCGTGATCGGCCACGGACGGCCCGCACTTGCTACGCATGGACGGCCGCCCCGCGCCCTGGAAGGGGCGCGCGACGGCCGTCAACTCCGGCCGGTGCTCAGTCCGTTCGGCCCACCGCCAGCGCCGCCCGCTTGACCGCGGAGGCCACGGCCTGGGTCGCCGCCGCGTTGAAGACGCTGGGGATGATGTAGTTGGCGTTGAGTTCGTCCTCGGCGACGACATCGGCGAGGGCGCCCGCGGCGGCCAGCATCATCTCGGTGTTCACGGTGCGGGACTGGGCGTCCAGCAGGCCGCGGAAGACGCCGGGGAAGACCAGCACATTGTTGATCTGGTTGGGGAAGTCCGAGCGCCCGGTGGCCACCACCGCGGCGGTCTGCCGGGCGATGGCCGGGTCCACCTCCGGGTCCGGGTTGGCCAGCGCGAAGACGATCGCGTCATCCGCCATCGCCGCCACATCCTCCGCACCCAGCACATTGGGGGCGGAGACGCCGATGAAGACATCCGCGCCGCGCACGGCCTGCTTGAGGGTGCCGGTGATGTTGTCGGGGTTGGTGTTGTCCGCGATCCAGCGCAGCGCCGAGCCGGGATCGGCGGAGACCAGGTCCTCGCGCTTGGCGTGGACCACGCCATGGATGTCGGCCACCACCGCGTGCCGCACCCCGGCCGCAGTCAGCAGCTTCAGGATCGCGGTACCGGCCGCACCCGCCCCGGACATCACCACGCGGACGTCGCCAATGGCCTTGCCCACCACCCGCAGCGCGTTGGTCAGCGCCGCCAGCACCACAATCGCGGTGCCGTGCTGGTCGTCATGGAAGACCGGGATGTCCAGCGCCTCACGCAGCCGGGCCTCGATCTCAAAACAGCGCGGCGCGGAGATGTCCTCCAGATTGATCCCCGCGAAACCCGGCGCGATGGCCTTGACGATCTCCACAATGGCGTCGGAATCCTGGGTGTCCAGGCAGATCGGCCAGGCATCGATCCCCGCGAACCGCTTGAACAGCGCCGCCTTGCCCTCCATCACCGGCAGCGCCGCCTTGGGGCCGATATTGCCCAGGCCCAGCACCGCGGAGCCGTCGGTGACCACCGCCACCGCGTTGCGCTTGATGGTCAGCCGGCGGGCGTCCTCGGGGTTCTCCGCGATCGCCATGCACACCCGCGCCACGCCGGGGGTGTAGACCATGGACAGGTCGTCACGGTTGCGGATGGGGTGCTTGGAGGCCATCTCGATCTTGCCGCCGAGGTGCATCAGGAAGGTACGGTCGGAGACCTTCCCCACCGTCACGCCCTCGATCTCGCGCAGCCGCTGGACGATCTCCTCGGCGTGCGCGGTGGAGGTCGCGGCCACCGTGACATCGATCCGCAGCCGCTCATGGCCGGAGGCGGTGACATCCAGACCGGTCACCGAACCACCCGAGGACTCCACGGCCGTGGTCAGCTGGCTGACGGCCGACCCGCCCGCCGGAACCTCCAGTCGGACCGTCATCGAGTACGAGACGCTAGGCGCCGTTGCCATGGGGGTGTTGCTTCTTTCTGTTGCTGGTGAAGGGAGTTGAAGGGGTTTTCGGGGGAGAGGGGATCAGGAGGCGGGGGCCGCGGTGGTCCGGGCGTGCGGACGGGCGAGGTTGTCCGGGTGCAGGATTTCCTTCAGCTGCTCGGGGGTGAGCAGGCCCTTGGCCAGCACCAGGTCGTGCACCGAGGCGCCGGTGGTCAGTGCCTCCTGGGCGACGGCGGTGGCCTGTTCGTAGCCGATGTGCGGGTTGAGCGCGGTGGCCAGTCCGATGGACTGCCCCACCAGGCCCGCCAGATACTCGCGGTTGGCGGTGATGCCGTTGACGCACCGCTCGGCCAGGGTCAGGCACCCGGCCCGCAGATGGGTCAGGCTCTTGAGCAGGCTGTGCGCGATGACCGGCTCGAAGGCGTTGAGCTGGAGCTGGCCGGACTCGGCGGCCATGGTGACGGTCACGTCGTTGCCGATGACCTCGAAGGCGATCTGGTTGACCACTTCGGGGATCACCGGGTTGACCTTGCCCGGCATGATGCTCGAACCGGCCTGTACCGGCGGCAAGTTGATCTCGGCCAGACCGGCGCGCGGTCCGCAGGAGAGCAGGCGCAGGTCGTTGCAGGTCTTGGAGAGCTTGACGGCGATCCGCTTGAGCACTCCGGAGATCTGGACAAAGGCACCCATGTCCTGGGTGGCCTCCACCAGGTCACCGGCGACGGTCACCGGGATGCCGGTGATGGTGCTCAGGTGGCGGCAGGCGGTCTCGGCGTAGCGGGGATGGGCGTTGAGGCCGGTGCCGATGGCGGTGCCGCCGAGGTTGATCTCACGCAGCAGGGCGCAGGCCTCCTCCAGGCGGGCCTGGTCCTCGGCCAGCATCACGGCGTAGGCCGCGAACTCCTGGCCCAGCGTCATCGGCACCGCGTCCTGGAGCTGGGTACGGCCCATCTTCAGCACATCCGCGAACTCCTCGGCCTTGGCGGCGAAGGACTGGCGCAGTACCTCCATGGCCCCCAGCAGACGGGCGGCGGCGAGCTGCAGGGAGAGCCGGACGGCGGTGGGGTAGACGTCGTTGGTGCTCTGCCCGGCGTTGACGTCCTCCAGCGGGTGGAGGTGGCGGTAGGCGCCGCGGTCGTGGCCGAGGAGTTCCAGCGCCCGGTTGGCCACCACCTCGTTGGCGTTCATATTGGTGGAGGTGCCGGCGCCGCCCTGGATGACGTCCACCACGAACTGCTCGTGCAGCTGCCCGCCGCGGATCTCCTCGCAGGCCCGCACGATGGCCGCCGCCTTGCGCTCGTCCAGCAGCCCGAGGCCACGGTTGGCCTGGGCGGCGGCCTGTTTGACACAGGCCAGGGCGATGACCAGGTCGGGGTAGGCGGAGATGGGGGTGCCGGTGATGGGGAAGTTCTCCAGGGCCCGCAGCGTGTGGACACCGTAGTAGGCGGCCGCGGGAACCTCCCGGTCGCCGAGGAGGTCGTGCTCGGTGCGTACCGGGGGGCGGTCGTCGAGGGGAGTGGCGGGACCGGGGACGGATGCCGGCATGGAAGGTCCGATCAGGCGTGGGGCGGGCTGGGAGGACGGTGGGGGAGGGGCGTCAGGCGGCCGCGCTCGCGGCCACGGCGTCGCCGGCGGCGAGCGTGTTCCGCAGCGCCTGGGCGCGTTCGGCCGGGCCGGTGGCGGCCAGGAGCGCGGAGAGCACGGCGATACGTGCCTGGCCGGCGCGGAGGGTGCCGGTGAGCACCGCTCCGGCGGCCGCCAGGTCCACGGCTCCGCCATGGGTGTAGATCTCCGCGACGGGCCCGCTGGGCACCCGGGTGGTCAGGGCGACCAGGACGCCACGGGAGACGGCCGCTTCCACGGCGGCGCAGATCTCCGGGGTGGCATTGCCCGCCCCCGTGGCGACCAGGACGATGCCCTGGGCGCCGGCCTGGACGGCGGCGTTGAACAGGGCCGGGTCCGCGTCACAGTGGTGCATCACCACATCGACCCGGGGCAGCGGCTCGGCGGCCTGCGGCAGGGGGAGCGCTGCCGGGCGCTCGGGGCGCCGGTGGATGAGGATTCCATCGGCCGTGACATCGGCCACCCGGCTGCCGGAGGGGTCGGCGAAGGCGTCCGCGTCCAGCGTCTGCACCTTCACGGTGCCGCGGGCCGCGTGCACCTGCCCGTTGAAGACCACCAGAACGCCCAGGCCGCGCACGGAGGAGGCGGTCAGCAGCGCGTCATGGAGATTGCGCGGGCCGTCACCCTGCGGGTCCTCCAGCGGGCGCTGGGCACCGGTGAAGACCACCGGCCGCGGGTCGTCATGGTGGAGATCCACGAAGAAGGCGGACTCCTCCAGGGTGTCCGTGCCATGGGTGACCACAATGCCGTCAACGGCGGGATCGGCCAGTACCTCGCGCACGGTCCGCAGCAGGGTGAGCTGGTGGGCGGTGGTGAGCCGGGCGCTGTTGACGCTCATCAGGTCCACGACCCGTACCGTCACACCCTCGGGCACGGCGGCCGTGGCCAGTACGTCCCCGCCGCGGGCGTCGGCCGCGTACCCCGACCCCTGCCAGCGGCTGGCGATCGTCCCGCCGGTGCTGATGACGACGACCTGTCCCACGTCTTCGCTCCTCATGTGCTCTTCCCGGGCCCTTGGTGCCTGGTGCTCTGCCGGGCATGGCTTCGCGTCTCGTACGCCAGTACGTTTGCGAGCCGGAGGAACTATAGGGCGAAACGGACGCAATCGGTTTGCCTTTTCGGGCGCGGGCGAGCCGGAAGCGTGGTGGATAATTGCGTGATGGACCGTATCGACAGAGAAATCTTGCGCGAGCTCCAGAACGACGGCCGCCTCACCATCCAGGAGCTGGCCCAGCGGGTCGGCCTGACCTCCTCGCCCTGTATGCGCCGGGTCCGCCAGCTGGAACAAGACGGCGTCATCCAGGGCTACCGGGCCGTCATCAATCCCGAAGCGGTCGGGCGGGGCTTTGAGGTCCTGGTCTCGGTGGAGGTCAAACGCGACCGGGAGGCGGTCGAGGCCTTCGAGGCGGCGCTCCAGGACATCCCCGATGTAATCGAGGCCTACCGCCTGTTCGGCAGCCCCGGCTGCCTGCTGCGCATCGCCGTCGCGGACCTCAGTGCTTATGAGCGGCTGTGGATCGAGCGCCTCACCACGCTGTCCGGGGTCACGGAGGTGAACTCGCAGATCATTATGAAGCGGGTGAAGGAGCCACGGGGGCTTCCGGTGGACGGGGCGCCGACGGTCTGAAGGCGCTTTCGGCGGCGGTGCGGGTCCGGTCGCCGTACGCGCCGTGGCGGTTCCGCCGGCGGCGCCCGACGCCGTACGTCCTGGCGTCCGGCGCCGTACGTCCTGGCGTCCGGCCAGGGCACCGAGCCGCTCGACCAGCCGGCGGAGCTCGGCGGCGTGGCGGTCCGGGAGGGCATTCACCATGGCTGTCAGGGAAATCCCTGGTGGGTAGGGGGAGTTGCCGCTTGCCGCGGCAGGTCCAGCGGCATGGTCCAGACGAAGCTCTGGCTCGTAGCGGGCGGCTCGGCAGGTCAGCGGGCTTTCGGTGCCCTCCGGTCGGCAACACCGGTCAGGTCCCGAGCGGCGCCACGGTCATCCCGCCCACGGCCAGGTCCTTTCACCCAGCCGGCGACGGCGTCCGCATCGCGTTCCACGGGCCCGCCGCGCGGGCATCCGGCACCTGCGACCGTGTCATTGAACAGGTCGTACACGCCATGGACGGTGCGGCTCCGGTGGAATCGGCGGCCCCTGACCGTCCTGGGGTTATCCCCAAGCCGTGCTGGGGGAATATCCCTTAGCCGGTCCTGGGGGTGCGCCGGATCGTGCCGCGACGGGAGGCGGAACTAGCGTTCGATCATGATTTCGACTGTGCGAAAGCACCTCGCCATGGCAGCCGGTGTGGCTGCGCTGCTGGCCGTAAATGCGGCCACCGCCGTCGCGCAGCCCGCCGGCCGTTCCCCTGCGGAGCAGCAGTTGCGCCAGGACACCAGGGCGATACACGCTCTCGGTGTCAGCGGTGTGCAGGCCCGTGTGATCGGGCCTGATGGCCGGGAGGCGGTTGCCACCAGCGGCACCGCCGACCTGCATACCGGCCGCCCGGTCGTGCCCGACGGCTACTTCCGCATGGCCAGCACATCCAAGACACTGGTCGCCACCGTGGTCCTCCAGCTGGAGGCCGAGGGCAGGCTGTCCCTGGATGACACGGTGGACCACTGGCTGCCGGGAGCGGTTCGGGGCAACGGCAATGACGGCAAGCGGATCACCGTCCGCCAACTGCTCCAGCACACCAGCGGCATCCACGACGACCTGCCCGGGTACACCACGCCCGAGGAGTACGACCAGCAGCGCTACAAGGTCTACAGCTCCGAGCAGTTGGTTGCCCGCGCCATGGCCCACACGCCGGATTTCCCGCCCGGCGAGGGCTGTCCGCCACCGGCTACGTCCTGCGAGCGCTGGAAGTACTCCAACACCGGCTATGTCCTGCTCGACATGATCATTCAGAAGGTCACCGGTCAACCCGCCCACCGGGAGATCGAAAAGCGCATCCTGCGCCCGCTCGGCCTCGACCAGACCCGGTGGATGGGCACCTCGCCCACCCTGCCCCAGCCGCATGCCCAGGCCTACCAGCTCTTCGGCCCCGGCTCCCGGGTGGACGTCACCGACCAGGTCGCGGTGGACCACGAGAACCTTTCGTGGGCCACGACCACGCGGGACGAGAACCGCTTCCTCCGCGCGCTGCTCGCGGGCCGCCTGCTGCCGGCGCGGCAGCTGGCCGAGATGAAGCAGACCGTCCCGGTGAGCGCGGAGGTCCAACAGCTGTGGCCTGGCGGCCGGTACGGGCTCGGCCTGGTTGAACGCGCTCTGACATGCGGGGGGACCTACTGGAGCCACGAGGGCGGGGACGGCGGCTACATCACCCTCAACGGCGTCACGGACGACGGCAGGCGCAGCGCCGTGGTCTCCATGTCCGAGGCACGTGGCGACACCCAGGACCACATTTCGGCCCAGGAGAAGGCGGCCAGCGCCCTGATCGACCACGCCCTGTGCGCCGGGGGACCCGGCAGCCGGTGAGCGGCGTCGTCGAGTGGCCGGTGGGGCGGTGAGCTCTGCGCAGCGGCTCGCGGGTACCGCGGATCAGCGTTGCGCATCCCTTCGCCCTGCCAGGCCCTCTTCGAGCTCAGCCGCCGGTCCTTCTCGCGGTGGTAATAGGAGGATCGGGCCCGGGGCCGAGGACTTGGGTGGCCTCTTGCCCGCTTCTGCGGCGGATCGGTCTGGCGATCTCACGCACGGTGGTAAGTGACCAAGATCCGGCCGCAGTCGGGATCCGGATGCATTCGCGATGCGGCCACTGTGACCGTTCGCGAATGCTTCCTTCCGGGCCCGCCCGGCCCTCACGATGCCGTTGTCTCACTGGATCTTGGAGGATCCGGTCTGGTCTCGGGTGATGCTGCCGGTGAGGGGCAGGCCGGCGATCTGGCGTCTCAGTCTTCTCGGGGGACACGGTCTCGGAGGTCAAGCAGCCGATCTCAGCCTTCAGCAGGGCTGGGATCGGCTGCTTTGGCCCCGGGGTCCGGTACCGGTGGCACTGCGACGGCCTGGCCCAGGTCCTCGTGGCCAGCACGGGGATGCGGCGGCCGGGCGGCGCGGTCAGCGATCGTGGAGAAGGGCGACCGCTTCGGCGAAGTCGGCATGCGCGGGTTCGAAGGATCGTGCCGCGACGAGGAACATGGACCGGTCGGTGAGGGCGCGGGCGAGGCGTGCGGGACTGTCGGGCAGGCGGCGAGCGAGCGTCACGCCCTCGTCGAAGTACGGCCTGAACCGTTCCTCGAACAGGTAGGGGTGGTCGCCGTCGCGGACGGCCGCGCGGATGACGGTCCTGCGTTGGACGTCGGCCAGTTCGGGCAGCCGGCCGGCCTCGCGCAGTCTCGCCGCCTCCGCTTCGAGGCCTGGCAGCATCCCGAGAAAACCATCCCGCACGTCGCGCGACCATCCAGGCTCCGTGCTGAACGGCGGCATCGGGGACTCGGGGCTCGCGGCGGGTTCGGCTGCCCGTCCCGACAGGACGAAGAGCGTTCTCCACCACCCGAGGATGCAACTCCAGTTCTTCGGCTCGCCCGTGGTCGCGAGCTCCTCCAGGACGCTCAGGGCCTCTCGCCGGGCGGCCGCGGCACCCGCCCCATCCCCGGCGGTCTCCCGCATCCGGGAGAAATGGACCAACTCCCAGGTGAGTATCGCCAAAGCGGTGCGCTGTCCGGCCGCCTCGCACCGCGTCTCCTCAAGGAGTTCGCCGAAGACGGCCGATGCGGCATCGTGCAGGCCGGCGCCCTCCAGGTTCGCCGCCCACCGCACCATGTTCCAGAAGGAGTGCTCCGGAATTGCGTTCCGGGCCGCCTCTTCGTCGAGCTCCGCGGCCTCCCTGAAGCGCCCCTCCTCGGCCAGAACCCGCGCCAGAGGCTCGCTTCGGCCGGCCTCGGCCAGCTCCTCACAGATCGCGCGTCCTTCCGCCCTGCGCCCGAGGGCGAACAAGGCAGCCTGGCAGGCGTCCAGGGCCCGGCGCAGCCGCTCCACCCGGTCCGGTGCCCCGACCTCCATCCTACGAGCGGCCCGGGAAGCCTCGGCGGCCAGCGCGACGCCCACCTTCGGATCCCGGCTCTCATAGCGCAGCGCGAGCAGGGCGTCAACCAACTTCGGCACGTACGCCTTCGGACTCACCTTGGCCAAGTCCCGGTACAGCGCCGATCAGTTCGGTGTGACTGGGGGCCGGCCGGACCCCAGCAGCAGCACGCGGGCCCTAAGCACCGCATCGTGATCGATCGTCACCATTCCCCCTGTCTCCGGATGACGCACAAAGGAGCCACCGGCAAGCTCAACTGAGACGGGACACCCGCCACCCAAGTGTCCCCGCACTCAAGGGGACTCGGCTCGGCCGCCACCGCTCAACTCCGCAGCCACCCGCGTGCGCAGCCGGCGGTCCTGGCACCCTGTCTGAGGGCGGCGAACAGCTCACCCAGGTCTCCGGCGACCTGTGTGCCGGACGGATACTGCATGGACAGCTCGGCCGTATGGATCCCCAACTCCTCCCAGAATGTTCTCCTTTGACAGCCAGACCGCTGTCTTGTGGGTACCTCGTCAACGACCCCTCGCTAAAGCGAGGGGCTTGCACAGCGGGCACCACTGGTTGTGGCACTGCGCTTGCGTCCAGTCCCACCCCTGGTCTTTCGGGGTGGGGCAGGGGCCGTTGACTCGACCCCGCATCGCCGCCACACCTCGCACGCACGCGCACGGATGTTGCGGGAGCCGTTGCGGTCTGCGTGATCAACGAATCCGCAGGACCGGCACGCGAAGCGGGCCTGGCTGACCCGGTTCGCCTTGTCGATGTGCCCGCACTCGGCGCAGGTGCGCGAGGTGTACGCCGCCTCGACGTGCAGCACCGGCACCCCCGCCCTGCGGGCCTTGTAGCAGATGAAGCTGTCCAGTTGGGCGAAGGCCCAGGAGTGCAGGGTGACCCGTTGGGGCTTCTTCAGCCGTACCCGCTCGCGGATGCCCGTCAGTTCCTCCAGGGCGATGCCACGTCCGGTGCGTTGTGCCTCGGCCACCACATGCTTGGCGATCTTGTGGTTGATGTCCCGTGCCCGCCGTTGCTCCTTACGGCGCCGCTTTTTGAGCCGGCGCTTGGCGGAGGGGGTGTTCTTCTTCTGCAGCTTGGTGCGCAGTGTGCGGTCGCGTTCGCGGGTGCGGTTCAGCTGCCGGCCGGCCATGATCTCGCCGTCCGAGGTGGTGGCGATGTTGACGATGCCCAAGTCCAGGGCGAGGAAGTCGTCCACCTCGGTGTTCAAGGGCTGCTCGGGGATCTCGCAGGTGGCCTGCAGGAACCACATGCCGTTGCGCATCAGCAGGTCGGACTCGCCCTTTCGGTACTTCGCGAGGGTGGCCAGCTGCTGTGCCCCGCCGGTGAAGGAGATGTCCTTCATCCGCCCGTGCACGGTCCAGATCGAGATGCGGTGCCGGTCCATCTGCCAGGACAGCATCCGGTCGTCGTAGGGCTGCGCGCTGTGGGGCCGGAAGGCGACCGGCTTGCCCGTCGCCTTCACGTGCCGTTTCGAGCCCGGCCGGCCGAGGTTGCCGGCCTTCAGGTTGGCTTTGAGGGTCGCGTACGCGTCACAGGTCTTCTTGATCACGTGCTGGGCGGCCTGGGCGCCCAGCCCCCACCGTGCGCGGATCTCGGTGTAGGTGTGCTTGCGCAGGTCGTAGGTGCGCTTGGTGTTCTTCTCGAAGGCGACCGTACTGACCCAGGTTGCGGCCTCGTTGCAGGCGGCCAGGGTCTCCTCAAGTGCCGCCGCCTGCACGGGCGTTGGCTCGAGTTTGACCTGCACCACCAGTTTCATGCCGTCAGGCTAGCGCCTAGAGTTGGCCTGTGTCACCGAGATGGGAACCAAACCCGGATATACGCAGGGGACGTAGCGTTGTCCACAGTCTGCACGCGCACTTGGTCTTCATCCCCAGGTACCGGCGCGGGGTGTTCACCGATGAACTCCTCGTCCGCTGTGAGGAGATCATGCGGGACGTGTGCGGCGACTTCGGCGCCGAGCTGCGCGAGTTCAACGGCGAGGCCGACCACGTCCATCTGCTGGTTCATTACCCGCCGAAGGTCGCCCTGGCCCGCCTGGTCGGCTCCCTCAAGGGCGTCTCCGCGCGCCGGCTGCGTCAGGAATTCCCCGCCCATACCAACCGGTACCTGTGGGGTGAGCACTTCTGGTCACCGTCCTACTTCGCCGCCTCCGTGGGTGGCGCCCCGCTCGCGGTGGTCAAGGAGTACATCGAGAACCAGAAGCGGCCCAGCTGATGTGCGAGCCGTCCCCGGCTCCGCCGGCAGCCCTGCGGACGCTCCGCGCCCGAGGCGACGACACCGCGACGCTCCGCGTCGCGATCACCGGATGCGATTCCTCCCAGTCGTGAACGACCGGGGTTCCTCGCAAGAGCCCTCCTGAAAACCGCGTACCGCAGGGCCAAGGACCATTAGCCCTCACGGCAGCACCGGTAACGGCGGACCGGGGAGCCTCACCGCTCGGACGAGGAGCAGTCGAAGCGAGTGATCAGGATCGGCGACCAGGAACTCCCGCCGCTCCGCACGCCCTTGCGCGAGCACTGTGCCGCCGGGCGGATCATCCTGCGGACGTATATCCGTGGACCCATGCGGGCGCCCCGATGACCGACCGGTGGGGGATGTGAGCCGTGCGGGGTGCGTGACAGCGTTCCTTCCGTGCTCACGGGTCCCTCGCCATAGGGGCTTGTGGCGCAACTTCGACGATCAGGGATGCTCTGGAGGGGACCGTGACCACCACGTCATTCACCGACCGGGACGGGATATCGCGCCGCCGCATGCTGGGCGCCGCGCTTGCGGCAGGAGCCGCTGTGCCGCTCGCCGCCGCGGGCTCGGCCTGGGCCGCTCCTGCCCGGGGCGCGGCGGCCCGGGCAGGAGCGGCCCAGGCACGGTTCACCCTGCCGGAGCCCACCGGTCCGCACCGGGTGGGCACGGTGGAGCTGCACCTCGTTGACACCTCTCGCCCCGATCCCGATGCCGGCCCCGGCCACTACCGCCAGCTGATGGCCAGCGTCTGGTACCCGGCCCGTGGCGATGCCGGCCGGTATCCGCGCGTGCCGTGGATGCAGGCCGACGTGCTGCACGCCTTCCTTGCCTCAGCGGGTTTCCCGCCCGATGTCGCCGCGGCGCCGGTAACGGCCGGCCACGACGGAGCCCCGGTGCACCGCTCGGGCCGGGGCCTTCCGGTGGTGGTCTACTCGCACGGCGCACACAGCCATCGTGCCGACCACACCGTCATCGTGCAGGAGCTGGCCAGCCATGGCTATGTGGTGGTGACGGTGGATCACATCAACGATGCGTTCAGCCGGCTGCCCGACGGCCGGGTCGTCGCCCCGGTCAGGGACCGCCGGCATGCCATGGGTCCGGCGGACTACGCCACGGACATCCGCTTCGTCCTGGACTGCGTCGAAGGGCTTGCCGCCGGGCGCAACCCGGATGCCGGGGGCCGGCCGCTGCCCGTGGGCCTGTGCGAGGCGCTGGATGTGCGCCGTATGGGGATGTTCGGCTGGTCGAAGGGCGGCACGGCCACCGCCCGCGTCATGCCGGCGGACCGGCGCGTCCGGGCGGGGCTGTCCCTGGACGGGCCGATGCAGCCCACGATGAGCACCGATCTCGACCGGCCGTTCATGATGATGACCGCCGATTTCAGCCGTGCCCAGGACCCGGACGCGGCCGTGTTCTGGTCCCATCTGAAGGGCTGGCGGCTCAATGTCCAGGCCGAAGGCGCGGTCCACGGCTCCTATGGCGACAACCAGGTGCTGGTGCCACAGCTGGCGAAGCTGATCGGGATGAGCGATGAGCAGCTGAAGGGCTGGACCGGCACGCTCGCCCCCGCCCGCGCGGTGAAGATCCAGCAGGCCTACCCGCTGGCCTTCTTCGACCTGCACCTGCGCCACCGCCACCGCGGGCACCTGCTGGAGGGGCCGGCGCGGGCCTTCCCCGAGGTGCGGTACTTGCCGTAGCGGGGGCGTAGGCACCGCGGCGGCCGCGGGACGGTCCCTTGTCGGCCTCGTCCGCAGTGCTCATCGAAAACCCTCCTCCTGAGCCCGCGCTCGTCGCGCTCGCCCGCACCTTTACCCCCGCCGCCTCGGTTGACGTCCAATCCGCCCCTGGGCCACCCACGATGCTGCGGTGGCAGGCGCACCGGTGCGGGAACGCACGGTTGCGTCACGGGCAGCGGGGTCCGATGGTGCGGACGAGCCCTCGCCGGCGAGGGCTCTTGGGGAGCGAGACGAGGGTGCGCCTGATCAGCGACAGGGCCGAGGTTGTCGAGTGGTGCCGGGCAATCAGGAACTGCTGCAGCTTCTGGCAGGTCTGACTGCAGTGTGGGACGGCGACTTCGGCAAGCGTCTGCCGGAGGACGCCGGCGGTCTGATGGGCGACATCGCGACCGAATTCAACGGCATGGTCGACCAGTTGTCGGTGTTCACATCCGAAGTCACCCGGTGCGCCGGGAAGTTGGTACGGAGGGAACACTCGGCGGGCAGGCGGAGGTGCTGGTGGTCTCCGGGACCTGGGCCGACCTGACCGACTCGGTCAACGCCATGGCCGGGAACCTGACCACCCAGGTCCGTGACATCGCGCAGGTGGCCACCGCGGTGGCCAAGGGCGATCTGTCGCGGAAGATCGATGTGCCGGCGCGCGACCGTCAACACGATGGTTGGCCAGCTGTCCGCCTTCGCTGACGACGCGGACCGGTTGTCGTGCATACCGACCATCGTCGGCGCGGCACCCGGGCCCCGTCATTCGTCACGGCCCCATGGCCTTGGCCCAGCCCTGGGCGACCGCCTTCTGCGCCTTCTCGACCTGCGCCTGCGTCGGGAACTGTGGCGTTCCCTCCACCGTCGGCAGCTTCGCGGCAGCGGCCTTGTCCAGGGTGTTGTTCCGTTCCATGGCGGCAATCAGTACCGGGCGGGCGTAGCCGCGGAGCCGGAGGTTTTGGCCCTCGGTGCTGAAGAGGTACTCCTGCCACAGGCGCGCGGCGGCCGGGTGCGGGGCGTTTTTGTTGATGGCCAGCGCGTAGTACTGGGCGAAGCTGCCGTCGAATGGGATCGAGACCTGCCAGTCAACGCCTCTGCCACGGAGCTGGTCGGTGTAACCCATGTTGATGTAGTCCCAGTTGATGGCGATGGGCGTCCGGCCGTTGCCCACGGTGGCCGAAGTGGACACCACGGGATTGAAGTTGCCGATCTGCTTGAGCTTGGCGAAGAAGTCGATACCCGGGTGAATGTTGTTGAACGAGCCGTTGTTGGCCAGAGCGGCCGCGTATACGCTCGCGAAGGCGGCCCCGGAGCGGTTCGGATCGCCCTCCAGCGCGACCTTGGCGCTGCGGTAGTCGGGACTCAGCAGTTCGGCGAAGGTCTGGGGGCAGGTCCTGACGCGCCTGGCATCGCAGCCGATGGAGATATAGCCCCCGTAGTTGTTGTACCAGCGGGCCTTGGAGTCCTTCTGGGCGTCCGGGATGGCGTGGTACTCGGCGACCTTGTACGGGGCGAGCAGTTTCTGTCCCGCGGCCGCCCGCGCGAAGGTGTCCGCCACATCGATCACATCGGGGGCGTCGGGCCGGCTGCCGCTCTTCTCCACGGCCGCCATCTCGTCCTCGCTGTGAGCGTAGGGATTGCTGTCGGTGACCGTGATGCCGTACTTCTTCTCGAAACCGTCGATCAGCCCGCCGTAGTTGGCCCAGTCGCGCGGCAGGGCGATCGCGTTCAGCCTGCCCTCCTTCTTCGCCGCGGCGATCAGCGCGTCCATGCCGCCCGCTTCCTTGGCGGAGGTGGCCACCGAGGGCTTCACGGGTCCGGTGGGCGGTGTGGGGCCGCAGGCGCCCAGGGCGGGGGCCGCCAGGGCCAGGCAGCAGAGGGCGGCCGCCGCCGGCATGCGAAGGCTGGTCACGAGGGCTCCAAGTCGGAGACGTCGGAGAGAAAGGCCGTCAGGCCGAGGTCGGCCGCCACCGGGGTGGCGCCGTCGTGGAGGGACTGTTCGGCCCAGATGACCTTGCCGGTGGGGGTGTAGCGGGTGCCCCAGCGCTGGGCGAGCCGGGCGACCAGGAACAGGCCGCGGCCGCCCTCGTCGCTGGCCTTGGCGATGCGCGGGCGGGGCGAGGTGCTGCTGCCGTCGGAGACCTCGCAGATGAGGGTGTGCTGGTCCCACAGCAGCCGCACGGCGATGGGCTCGCCGCCGTGGCGCACAGCGTTGGTGATCAGCTCACTGAGGATGAGTTCCGTGCTGAAGGTGAGCTCCTCCAGGCCCCAGTCCTCCAGCCGGCGGACGCAGGCATTGCGTACCGGGGCCACCGCCGCCGGTTCACAGGGCATGTCCCATTCGGCGATCCGCGTGGGATCGAGCCGGCGGGTGCGCGCCACCAGCAGCGCGACGTCGTCCTTGGGCTGGGCGGGCAGCATGGCCTGCATCACCGCTTCGCAGGTGGCCTCCGGGGTGCGGTCCGGCCCGGCCAGGGCGGTGCGCAGGGTCTCCAGGCCGACGTCCAGGTCGCGGTCGCGGTCCTCGATGAGACCGTCGGTGTAGAGCACCAGCCGGGACCCCTCGGGCACGGTCAGCTCGGAGCTCTCGAAGGGCAGCCGGGCGCCCAGGCCCAGCGGCGGGCAGATGGGCACCTCGGGGAAGCACGCGGTCCCGTCGGGTTGGACCACCGCCAGCCCCGGATGGCCCGCCGTGGCCGTGACCACCTGCCCGGCGACGGGGTCGTAGACGGCGTACTGGCAGGTGGCCCCGGTGATCCCCGGCCCGTCCGCATCGGCGGCCTCTTCGGCGTCGATCCTGGCCACCAGTTCGTCCAGCCGGCCCAGCAACTCGTCCGGAGGCATGTCCAGGGCGGAGAAGTTGAGGACGGTGGTGCGCAGCCGGCCCATGGTGGCCGCGGCGTGCAGGCCGTGGCCGATGACATCACCGACCACCAGGGCCACCCGTGCGCCCGACAGCGGGATCACGTCGAACCAGTCCCCGCCGACCCCGGCCTGGGCGGGCAGATAGCGGTAGGCCGTCTCCAGGGCGGTGTGCTCGGGCAGTTCGCGGGGCAGCAGACTGCGCTGAAGCGTTACAGCCATGGCGTGCTCGCGGGTGTAGCGGCGGGCGTTGTCGATGCACACCGCTGCCTGGGCGGCCAGCTCCTCGGCGACGGACACATCCTCCTCGTCGAACGGCGGAGAGGTCTCCGTCCGCCAGAAGGCGACCGTCCCCAGCACCACTCCACGGGCCCGCAGCGGGACCACCAGCAGGGAGTGGACGCCGCACTCGAGGATCCGCCGGGCACGTTCGGGCTCCTGGGCACGCCAGCTGCCGGAGGCACCCAGGTCCGGCACCAGGACCGCCCGGCCGCCGGCCAGCCCGACGGCGATGGGATGGGTGTCGCCGAACCGGACCGGCTCATCGGTGGGATAGAAGGGGTGGCCCTCCCGCACGCCCACAGCGGCGACACGGCGCATCGCGGTGCTCCCACCGGACGGCTCCTCACCCCGCAGGACCGCCTCCCGAAGATCGACGGTGACGATGCCGGCGAACCGCGGAACAGCGACCTCCGCCACTTGCTCGGCGGTACGGGTCACATCCAGCGTGGTCCCGATCCGTCCCCCTGCGTCGTAGAGCAGCTTCAGCCGCTCCCGGGCCGTTTCGGCCCTGCCGTACAAGGCGCGCAGTTCGGTGGTGTCCCTCAGCGTCGCCACACTGCCGGCCGGTCCGGTGGGGGCGGCGAGCCGCTTGTTGACCGCCAGCAGCCGGTCGGCCACCAGGTGGACCTCATCGGTGGCGGAGCGCCGGGCGGCCAGCAGCCAGGCCAGGTCCGCCTCCAGCCCCAGGTCGGCGACATGGCGCCCCTCCGCGTCCGCCGGCAGGTCCAGCAGCCGCCGCGCCTCCTCGTTGGCCAGCGTCAGCCGGCCGTCGTCCCCGATGATCAGCACGCCTTCCCGCACGGCGTGCAGGACCGCGTCATGGTGCTCGTACATCCGGGTCATCTCGACCGGCCCCAGGCCGTGTGTCTGCCGCCGCAGCCGGCGGCTCACCAGACCGGCCCCGCCCACGGCGATGACCAGGGCCCCGGCGCCGCTGCCGATCAGGACCGGCACCTGCCGGTTCACCCTCTGCTGCACCGTCTCGACCGTCACCGGGCAGGAGATGATGGCGACCACCGAGCCATGGGCGTCCCTGACCGGGACCGCCGAGATCACGGACAGCCCCAGGGAGCCCTGGAAGGTCCTGGTGAACGGCTGCCCCGCGGCGGCCTGGGCGTAGGGGCCGATGACGTGCTTGCCGATCTGGCCCGGGTCGCTGTGGGTGAGGGTGATCCCGTTCAGCTTGTAGACGATGATCGCGTCAACACCGCCGGCCTTCCGGGCCGCCTCGGCGAGCGGCTGCAGCACCGCGGTGGGGTCCGGGCTGTTCAGTGCCGCCACGATCCCGGGGGAGAGCGCGAACGCCTGGGCCGCGGCCAGGGTCCGGCCACGGGCGTCGTCGGTGCTGTCCCGCTGGGCCTGCACCACCAGTGCGGCCAGCGCGGCGGCGACAACCAGCACCACGATCGCCAGCTGCAGGAGAAACACCTGGCCGGCAAGGCTGCGCACGCGATGCCATTGCCGCGAAATGCCCCGCATGCCCCATTTCTACCGTTTCTGAGGTTAGGTCACCAGGTGATCGATGCGGGGGCGCATGGCGGAGTGACCGGCTGCCCTGCTGGCTTCCCGGCCTGGCCGCCGAGTTCTACGACCGGCTGCGCGGCCGTGTCCGCGAGGCCTAAGACCGCAAGGCGGAGCCGACTGCGGCCGTCATCGACTCTCAGTGAGCGTCTTTCATCCCGGCCCTTGAGGGTGAAAGGGCTGGTCAGAGGGGTGGGTGACGTGGCAGGGCCCCTCGTCGTCGGCGTGGTGATTCCACTCATCACACCGGTGTCCAAGGGGGCCCTGTTGGTCGCTTACGCGGCCCGGTGGTGCACCGCCGGAGTGCACCACTTCTTGTTCTGCCCCGTCGTCGCGGTCAGCAGCACGGCTGCGACCGTGACCTCCATACCCGACAGGCGCAGCCGGCCGACGAGCTCCTCCACACCCGTAGGCGAAAACCCACTCCTGGGCCATGACCCGGCCCGCCCGCGGGCCGCGGCCGTAGACACGGCGCGGGTCCGGCAGAGGCCATGCGACACGGCGGCAGCCAGCGGTGTCGCTCGGTGCTTCGGCGCCGGCGCCGAAGCACCGACGTGCGAACGACGGGCGCGGCCCTTCTTCCTCCGCACGGGTGATGTCCCGCCGTGACTACGCGCACACGCCGAAGGGCAGCCTCTCCCGGACGTGCCGGAGGGGGAGACGTGGCGGCTCCTGTGGGAGCACGACCCGGGGGAGGGACCATCAACGGTGCGGATATGACGGCGGGTGAGGGCCGGACGGTGTGGCGGCGTGCCATGCCCGTGGTGGTGGCCGCCTTGGTACTGGTGGCGGCGATGGCGGTGGCGATGGCCCAGGGAGCGCTGGCGGCGTCCTTCGCCGTCTCGGGGACGGCGTTCCAGATCTCGACGCGGAAGTTGACCGGCAAGGGCCTGACCGTTTTCACGGCCGTGGACCGCACCGCCGACGGCGCGGGGCGGCCGGAGGCCCGAATCGGTCTCGGGAGCACGACACTTGAGGACCTTTGCGAGTCGACGCGGATCAAAACGCCGGTGGGCACGGTGACATTCAAGCTCACGGCCGGTGGCGGCGGTCCGGTCACGGCCGACGATCTGGTGATGGACGCGGACGATCTGAGGGGTGACGCCCGGTTCGGCCGGGTGGAACTCGGCCGGGACGCCTCCACCCTGGACGCGGTGCCTCATGTCCACGGTGAGCCGGGCGAGTCCGGTCTACAGGCGACGGATGTGGACGTGCGCGGGATCCGTACTCATGCCCATTCCGCCACCGGGGGAAATTTCCGCCTCGACGGCCTGAGCCTGGGCGTCCGGCTCGGGGACCACGGGTGTTTCTGAGCGTGCGGCAGGACGAACCGTCTTCGGCGCGCGTGCCCGGTCAGTCTCGGCGTGCGGCGTTGCGCGGCTGGCGCCGTACGCGGCCTTTCTGGGCCGGCGCGCTGCTGTTGCTGGCCGGTGGCGAACTGATCGGCGTCACCTGCGTTCCATTGCCGGTCCTTGTCACGCTCGGGGTCGGCGGGATCGCCGCGCTCGCCCTGGGCTGCGCTCTCGGCGTCGCCGGTCTCTGTCTGTGGTTCCTTCCCCAGGCCCGCCATTACATCGGTCTGCACGCCGTTCTCCTGGCGCTCGCCTCCTTTCCCGCCTGTAATCTCGGCGGCTATTTCGTCGGCACGCTTCTCGGCACCGTCGGCGGGGCCATGGGCTTCGCCTGGGCGCCTCGCCCTCCGCGTCCGGAACAGCGAGCCGCCGGCCGTCTGGCGCGCCGCGTCCGGAAGCGAAACCCGCCCGCAGCGCTGGCGGTGACGCTGCCGGCCGTCCTCGTGTCGTCGATCCTGCCGCGCGCCGAGGAAGCATCCCTTTCCGCCGCAGCCGCTTCCCGTCCTCAGGCGGTCACGGCGTCCCGTTTCACCACCAGCCACCTCACGATCAGCACGGTCACCCGCCTGCCGACCGCTCGGGGACCGCAGAAGGTCCTCGCCCTCCGCATGGCGTCGGCCGCCTTGACCGACTACCGCATGCACGATCCGGGTGGGGCCTCGGCACCGTTGGCACTGGCCTCCGACGAACTGCGGCTCACGGGGCATGTCACCCTGTACGTCAGCCGTTTCCGGGGCTGCCTGGGACCGCTCGTCTGCATGACGTTCAGCCCCGAGGCGTTGCCTCCGCCCCCGGTCCTCCCGCTCTCGGTGACCCTCCACGACGTGCGTGCCGAACAGGTCCTCGTGCTGAGCGACCGTATGGACGCGGCGGAGTTCCACGCCGCGACGACGCGTTGAACGGCCGGTGGCGCCACGGCTGTAGGGCCGCGAATGCCGTGTGAACCGACGCGGTGACTTTGCCGCGATTCCCTTCCCAATCCTTCGTCTCGCGACGTCTCGACCGATGCAATCCGCGGATCGGCCCCGGGGTCACCTTCGCGGCCAAACCCCGCTTGGCCAGAGCCGTGATGGAGCGGGCACTGGGAGGGCAGGGGTGCCGTTTTCGAGACCCGCTCCGCCGGCTCGGGTGCCCACCGGCTCCGCGAGTACGGCTGGGCCGTCGTCCAACTTTCCGGTGAAGAGGGGTTCGAGTCCGGTCCGCTCACCCGCCGCCTGGCCGACGGCGAGCCGGCCTACTACCGGGTGCACGCCGCTCGCGGAGCTCGTGCGGGTGGCCGGCCCGCGCTGGGCGATCGAAGAGTGCTTCCAGGCCGCGTTTCTTGACGCCGCGAACCATATGGCCGGTCAGCGTGGGAAACCTGCATTCGAGACGTCGAGCCGAGGGGGAGGGGCCGATGCCTGTCGCCGTCACGGGGGCCACCGGGTTTGTCGGGCTGCGGCTGGTCCGGGAGCTGCTGCGGTACCACCCTTCCCTACTGCTGCTCACCCGGGCCGGAGGGCAGGCCGCGGTGCCGCGGGTCGCCCGGTTCTTGGAGAGCGCCGGGGCGCCGGGGCACGTGGTCCGGCAGGTGAGCGGCCGGCTGACGGAGGTCGCGGTCGACCTCCGCCGCCGGGACCTCGGGCTGTCCCCCGAGGGCTACCGGCGCCTCGCCGACGAGATCGAGCTGCTGTGGCACTGCGCGGCCGACACATCGTTCACCCGGCCGCCGGAGGAGGCGCGGGCGACCAACGCGGACGGCACCCGACATCTTCTCGGCCTGCTGGCCCAGGGGGAACGGCGCCCTCCGCTGTGCCATCTCAGCACGGTCGCGGTGGCGGGCGCCCAGCGCTCGGGGGTGGTCCCGGAACGGGAGCTGGCGGGCGTCCACGGCTTCCACACGGCTTACGAACGGACGAAATTCGAGGCCGAGACGGCCGTCAGGGCCTGGTCGCGGGCGCACGACCGGCCGGTGGTGATCTTCCGTCTGTGCGGGGTGGTCTCGGACGGTCCGGTCTATCCCGGAGCGCCGCCGCACCCGCTGCTCACGGCGGTGCGGGCGGTGCGGTCCCACAGGGCGGCCTACGGCCTGGCCACGGCGGCCGACGGCCGCATCGTCCTCTACCGGGACGGCCCCCGGACGGGCACGGTGAACCTCCTGCCGGTCGAGCACGCAGTCCCGGCGATGGCGGAAGCGGCCCGGCGGACGGAATGGGGCGGTACGCGCACATACCACATCGTCAACCCGCGGAATGTGCCCTGCACCGTGGTCCTCAGGGCGCTCGGCGCCCACTGCGGGGTGTCGTTCCGGGTCCTCCCGGCGAGCCGGGACGGCGACGGCGAGCTCTACCGGCTGCAAGAGGCGTTCCGGGGACTGCTGTCCGTCGACCGCCGTTACGAGAACGCCGGCATCGCGCGCCTGGGCATCAGCTATCCGCCGGAGCCGCACATCGACCACCCCTACCTGCTCCGTACCCTGCGCGGCTCCGACTGACGTCAACCGCCGGACGGCGGACGGGAGAGGGCGAGCCGTACGTCTGCGGTGAGGTCCCGGGCCACGTCCTCCCAGTGCTCCCGCAGGTACATGTGGCCGCCGGGATAGGTGTGTTCGGCGATGACGCCCGCCGTGGTGTGGTCGCGCCAGGAGCGGATGCCCCCGGTGCCGACGAGGGCGTCGTGGGCGCCGAGGAAGAGGGAGACCGGGCAGTCCACGCGGGGGCCCTCCCGGTAGCGGTAGGACAGGAGGAGGACGGCGTCCTCCAGTACGGCGTTGAGGGCCAGGCGCGGGAAGTCGGCGGTCTGCCGCCACTCGTGCCTGACCGTCCGCACCAGCTCCGACGGGTACCGCATCTCGCGGAACCGGCTCCAGACGGACCGGGGTTCGACGATCGCCGAGACGCCGATCAACCGGGGCCGTGGCAGGTCCCGCGCCGCGAGCGCCCTGGCCGCCTCGTACGCCACCACGCCCCCCGCGCTGTGGCCGAAGAACACCGCCGGGAGCCGGTGGTCCAGCGCGGAGAACGCCTCCGTGAGGCTGTCCAGCAGGTGGGAGACACTGGACAGGCGCTGCTCGTCCGCCCGCAGGCCGCGGCCGGGCAGTTCGAGCCCGACGGGGGCGAGCGTCTCCGGCAGCGCGGTGGCGAGAGGTGCCCAGAACGACGCTCCCATGCCGGGCACGGGAAAGAGGAACACCGTCACCCGGGCGTAGGGACGGCCGGCCAGCGGGACGAACCACCGGTCCGGCCGTGGTCCGCCCTCGCGGCGCCCCGCGGGAGGGCTCACCCCGGGTCCCGCTCCGACACGTCGGGTGTGTCGGGCGGCCGGTGCCCCAGGCGGATGACGATGCGCCGGGCGAACGCGGAGAGGCTGGGGGCCGCGGCCAGTTCCAGGACGGCTACCTCCCGTCCCAGGCTCCGGTGCAGCAGACCGCCGAGCTCCGCGGCCATGAGGGAGTCAACGCCGAGCCGGTCCAGGCGGCGGTCGCGGTGGACGCGGTCGGGGGTGGTGTGCAGCACGCGGGCCAGCATTCTGGCGAGGAAGTCCTCGACCAGGACCAGGGCTTCCTCGGCGGTCGCGCCGGCCAGCCGGGACCGGAGGTCGGCGTGGTCGCCGCTCTCCTCCTCGGCAGGCAGCATGTGCCGGGTGCGGGGGGCTTCCAGGGTGGGCACGAAGGAGCGCATCGCCCCCCAGTTGACGTGCGCCACGGCCACCACGTCGGCACTCGGGTCGCCGAGCAGCGGCCGGAGGAGGGCCAGGGCGTCGTCGGCGGGCAGGGGCCGCAGGCCGATGGCGGCCAAGCGTTCGGTCATCCCGGTGCGTTCGACGTAGCCGGTGCCCGAGATCCCGCCCCACTGGACCGACGTCGCCGGTAGCCCAGCGCGCCGCCGGTCGCGGACGAGGGCGTCCAGCGCCAGGTTGCCGGCACAGTACGGGGCCTGGAGGCGGTTGCCGACGGCGGCGGCGACGGAGCTGAGGACGAGGAAGTAGTCGAGGTCCCGGCCGCGGGTGAGCCGGTCCAGGACGTGGCCGACGGCGATCTTCGGGTGGAGGACGGCGCGCAGCCGCTCGTCGTCGAGTTCGGTCAGCGGAGCGTCGTCCTGGACCATCGCGGCATGCACCACGCCGGCCAGCCGCCGTCCGGAGGCGTCGATGTCCGCCATGACGCGGCCCATCACCTCCGGGTCGCCGGCGTCGGCCGCGACGGCCGTGGCCGAGACGCCGAGGCGATGGAGGGCGCCGAGTACGGCCGCCGCCTCCGGCGCGTCCGCGCCACGCCGGCCGACGAGGACCAGCCGGCGCGCGCCGCGGGCGGCCAGGTCGCGGGCGATGGCCGCGCCGAACCCGGACAGCCCTCCGACGACCATGTGGACGCCGTCCGGGTCCGGCGCGGGGGCCGCCGGGGGCCGGGAAACGGGGACGGGGTCGTCGAAGGTGACCACCAGTTTGCCGATGTGGCGCGAGTGCTGGAGGCGGGTGAATGCCTCCGCGACCCGCGCCGCCGGGAACGGGCAGTAAGGCAAGGGGCGGTGGATCCCCGCGTCCACAGCCTCCTGGATCTCCCGGACGGTGGAGCGGAGCCGGGCCGGCGCCGCGTCCGTCCAGAGGGTGCCGAGGTCTACGCAGAAGAAGGCGACGTTGTCCTCGAACGGCGCCAGTGGCAGGACCCGGTCGGCGAGGACGTCCCGCTTGCCCAGCTCAACGAATCGCCCGCCCGGCGCGAGGAGTTCGAGACTGCGCCGCATGGCCTCGCCGGTGAGGGAGTTGAGTACGACGTCCACGCCCCGGCCGTCGGTCCGGTCCCTGATCTCGTCGGCGAAGTGCGGGGTGCGGGAGTCCAGGGCGTGCTCCGCGCCGAGGATTCGCAGCAGGTCGCGTTTGGCGGGGGTGCCGGCGGTGGCGACGACGCGGGCCCCAAGGTGCCGGGCGAGGCGCAGGGCCGCCAGCCCGACTCCGCCCGCGCCGCCGTGCACCAGCAGGGTCTCTCCCGCACGGAGACCGGCGAGGCGTACCAGGGAGTGGTGCACCGTGGCCAGCACCACGGGCAGGGCGGCCGCCTCGGCGAAGGACATGTCCGCGGGCACGCGCAGCAGGCCGCCGGCCCGGCACAGGGCGTGCGAGCCCAGACAGTCCCGGCCCATGCCGGCGACCCGGTCCCCGACGGAGAAGTCCGTCACGCCCGGTCCGACCGCGGCGACGACTCCCGCGCACTCCAGGCCGCCGACCGGCCGGTCCGGCCACACCCCCGGCACCAGGCCGGCCGCCGCGGCCACGTCCCGGTAGTTCAGCCCGGCGGCCCGGGTGGACACGACGACCTGCCCCGGCGCCGGCGTCGGTACGGCCGCCGGCCGCCACGCCAGGCGGTAGCGCAGGCCGATGTCGTCGATGGTCAGCTGGTACGCGCCGCCTGACGAGCCGTCGGACGGGTGTACGGGGTGAGGGTGCGGGGCCAGCCGGGGGACGAAGCGGCCGTGGCCGGTGAGGACGACCTCGTCCTCGTCCGACGGGCCGGACATCTCCCGCACCAGTTGCCCGGCCAGTCGCCGCGCGCCGTCCTCCGTACCGTCGTGCAGGAGGGCCACCCGGCGCACGGTGAGCCGCGGGTGTTCGTTGGCCAGCGTGCGGGCCGTTCCCCACGCGGCGCTGTGGGCGGGTTCCGGTGCCGGGGAGCCTTGTCGCCGGAGGCCCTGGACGAGCCACACGTGGAGGTCCGGTCCTTCGGAGGCGTGGGCGCACGCCGTGGCGAGGGCGCGCAGCTGGGCGCAGTGCCGTACGGCCTGCTCGGTGGCCGCGGGGGCGTCGTGCGGCGGGGTGCCGTCGAGGTACAGCACGAGGTGGGCGGTGCCGGTGGCGGGCAGGGCCGCCCGCCACGCGTCCGGGTCGCTCGCGTTCTCCACCCGGACCGCGTTCGGAGCCGCCGCGTGCCGCAGGCGGGCCGTCACCGCGACGGCCAGCGGTGAGGCCTCGGTGGTTTCCCCGACGGCTGTGATCCAGCGGGCGCCCGGCAGCCGGGGGACGGACGGCTCGGACGTCCTGGGCGGCCTGGGGGCGCGCGTGGCGAGGAAGACGGAAGGGGCGTGAGCCGAGCGGGTGTCGCCGAGGCGGACCGGGTCCGGAAAGCCGTTGGCAGCCAGCAGCGCGCGCCAGTCGTCCGGGGAGACGGTCAGGGAGCCGCGTTTCCGCAGCCAGGTGTCGTCGACGTCCCCGAATCCGCCCAGCAGACCGGCGACGGGCAACAGGAGGTGGTCGTCGTGGAACTCGGCGGCCAGTAGGTATCCGCCGTCGGCCAGCAGCGTGGCGGTGTGGTCCAGCGCCCGGCCGATGTCTCGAGCAGTGTGCAGGGAGTTGGCGGCCACGACGACGTCGAAGAATCCCTCGGTGTAGCCCTGCTCCCGGGGGTCGGCGTTCAGGTCGAGGGTGCGGTAGGTGACGAAGTCGTGGGCGGCGAAGCGGGCTTGGGCGCGGGGCAGGAAGGCGGGCGAGACGTCGGTGAAGGTGTAGTGCGTCCGGTCGGCGGGGAGCACCGGCAGCAGGTCCGCGGTGGTGCCGCCCGTACCGGCTCCGATCTCCAGGACGCGCAGGGGGCGGTCGGATGGGTGGCAGGCCGCCAGTTCGCGCAGCAGCCGGGCCGTGATCCGGTTCTGGTACCGCGGCCCCGGTGTCTCGTAGACGCGCACGGCGAGGCTGTCGTTTTCGGAGAACAGCAGTTCCAGGGGGTCTTCTCGGCCCCGGATCACCCGAGTGAAGCGGCGGCCGCACACACCGGCGACAAACCACACCATCGCCCATGACGGAAGGGCCTCCATCGCTTCCCGCAGCAGCCGCTCCGGATTCTGGACGTCGTCGGCCAGGCGCCAGGCACCCTCTCCCTCGACGTCGGCCACCCCACCCCGCGCCGCCAGGTCGAGCATGCGGCGCAGTTGCGGGAGGTGCCGGTCGGTCACCCCGGCGGCGGCCAGGTCGTCCTCGGTGACGAGGGTCGGGTCGGGGAGGAGCTCGCGGACAGTGGCCGCGGTACGGGCCGCGGCGTAGCGCGTGTGGACGCGGTGAAACCTGGGATAGTCCATCGCCTGCCAGTCGTCGGCGAGCGCGGCCAAGTCACTCGCGCACGCCCGGACGATGTCATGGGCCGGGGGCAGGGGCGAGCGGGTCGCGGTGGGTTCGGGCAGGGGAGCCGCGCGCAGTACCTCGCGGAGGTTCGGCGGTTTCGGCGGGCGGGCGGCGTCGAAGCGGCGCAGCCGGCAGCCGTGCATCCGCACGGCCACGTGGCCCGCCGCGTCGGTGACGTCCACGTCCCACACGGCTTCGAGCGGGGTGAGGGTGCGCAGCCGCCCGTACACCACCCCGGTCGGGGGCGGTGTACGCCAGCAGCGGACGCTGGCGAGGGTGACGGGCAGGAAGGCGGCCGGCTCGTCGAGGTTCCGGGCGATCAGCCGGCCGCAGGCCTGGAGGGCGCCGTCGAGCACCGTGGGATGAGCGGTGTGGCCCGGGTCGGCGCCGTCCGCGAGGCGGTAGTCGGCCAGTGCCTCCCGTTCCCCGCAGGCCAGAGAGGTGAGGACGCGGAAGGCCGGGCCGTAGGAGAGTCCGTTGCGGTCCGCCTCCCGGTAGAGGTCGTCGGTGCCGCACCGGTCGGTCAGCCGCCGGCGGACGTCCTTTATGTCGAGCGCGGGCGGCTCGGGCACGAGGAGCGGGCGGACGCGGCCGCGGGCGTGCCCGGTCCAGTCGCCCGCCGCCCCCTCACGGCTGTGCACGGTCACCACGCCGTCCGCGACGGCGGTGTGCAGGCTCAGGTGGAGAGCGGGGTCGTCCGGGTCGAGCGTCAGGGCACGCGTCACGGCCAGGCGGACGACCTCGGCGGGGGCGTCGAGGGCGGCCCGGCCGGCGCTCAGGGCCATGTCGACGAAGCCGGCCGCGGGCAGCACGGCGCCGCCGCCCACCCGGTGGTCGGCGAGCCACGGCAGGTGCGCCGGTTCGAGGGTGAGCCTCCATGACGGGTCGGGGTGGGACCTGCGGACGCCGAGCAGTGGATGGTCCGGCGCCGCGGCCGCGTCCTCGGCGGGCTCGGTGTCCCACCAGTGCGGCTCACCCGACCAGTGGCGCTCCCGCTGCCAGGGGTAGGCCGGCAGGTCCACGACGCGGCCGGGCCGCGGGAAGTAGCGGGCCCAGTCGAGGCGCGCGCCGGCGGCGGCCAGCCGCGCGACGGCCGTGTCCAGGGCGCCGGGGCCGCCGTCGGCGCGCGAGAGGGTGGGGACGACCTCCGCCCGGCGGGCCCGGCCGGCGGCTGTCCGGTGGAGGTAGGTGCCGAGAACGGGGTGCGGGCCGACCTCGACGAACACGTCGCAGCCGTGGTCCTGCAGAGCGCAGGCGGCGTCCGCGAACCGGACCGGTTCGCGGACGTTGCGCCACCAGTAGTCCGCGTCGGCCGCCGTCCCGGGCAGGACGCGGCCGATGACCGAGGAGACCATGGGCAGGTGCCCCGCCCTCGGGGCCAGGCCGGCCAGGGCCTTCTCCAGCGCGGGGCGCAGGCCGTCCATCGCCGGGCTGTGGAACGCGTAGTCGAGGCCGAGGTCCCGGAAGAACACCTGCCGCTCGGCCAGTTCCCGGCCGAGGGCCGCCAGCGCCTCCGTGTCGCCCGCCACCGTCACGTCCCGGTCGCTGTTCACCCCCGCGATCACCAGCCGGCCGTGGGCCCCGGCGAGCCGCTCGGCGGCGGCCGCCTCGTCCAGGCCCACGGCCGCCATCCGCCCGGAACCCGCCGTCGGCGCCTGGCAGCGGCTGCGGGCCGCGATGACCGCGCAGGCGCCTTCCCTGTCCAGCACCCCCGCGCAGTAGGCGGCGGCGACCTCCCCCACGCTGTGCCCGGTCACGGCGTGCGGCCGGACGCCCCGGGCGGCGAGCGCGGCCACCAGCCCGGCCTGCACCGCGAACAGCAGGGGCTGGGCGAACTCCGTCCGGGCGAGCGGCCTCGCCCCCTGGGGTGCGGACAGTTCCGCCAGAACCGACCAGCCGAGCAGCGGCCGCAGCACCTCGTCGAGGGCGGTGACCTCCTCCCGGAAGGCCGGCTCCCCGCGCAGCAGGGCCGCGCCCGCGCCGTCCCACAGGGCGCCGTTGCCGCAGAAGGCGAACCCGATCCGGCCGTCCGCAACGGCCTCCGCCACGGCGGTGCCCGGCAGCGGCTCGCCGCCCGCGGCGGCCCGCAGTCCGGCCGCCGCCTCATCCTCGGTCGCCGCGAGCACCGCGATACGGTGCTCCCGCGGGCCCCGGCGGCGGGCGGAGGTGTACGCCACGTCGTAGAAGCGCCGCGGTCCGGGCGTGCCCAGGAAGTCGGCCCAGTCGGCCGCGGCCTGCGCCACCGCTTCCGCGGTGCGGCCCGTGACGACGAGGGGCACCCGGTCCCCGGACGGGGGTTCGGCCCGTTCGGGTTCGGGCGGGGGACCGGCGGCGAGCACCACATGGGCGTTGGCCCCGCCGAACCCGAACGAGTTGACGCCCACCACCGCGCGTCCGGCCGCCCGCAACGGCCGTTCCATGGTGACCGGTTCGAGGTTGAGGCCGGTGAAGTCGATGGCCTCGTTGAGGGTCTCGGCGTGCAGGGTCGCCGGAATCCGCCCGTGGCGCAGCACCAGTACGGCCTTCACCAGCCCGGCGATGCCCGCCGCCGCCTCGGCGTGGCCGAGCTGCGACTTCACCCCGCCGACGGGCAGCGGCCGGTCCCGGCCCGCGAACGCCTCGGCCAGCGCCTCGCACTCGACCGGGTCCCCCACCGGGGTGCCCGTGCCGTGCGCCTCCACGTAGGCCACGTCCCGGGGGGCGATGCCGCACGCGCCATACACGCTCTCCAGCAGCGCGGCCTGGCCCTCGCGGCCGGGGAAGGACAGGCCGATGGTCCTGCCGTCGGAGTTCACCGCGCTGCCGGCCACCACCGCGTGCACCCGGTCCCCGTCCGCCAGCGCGTCCCGCAGCGGTTTGAGCACCAGCACCCCGGCGCCCTCGGCCCGTACGAAACCGTCCGCGTCGGCCGCGAACGGACGGCACCGCCCGGTGGGCGAGAGCATGGCGGCCTTCGAGAAGCCGATGTAGCCGCCCGGACCCAGGATGACATTCACCCCGCCGGCCAGCGCCAGCGGGCTGCGCCCGGCGCGCAGGATCTCGCACGCCTGGTGAACGGCCGTCAAGGCGGAGGAGCATGCGGTGTCCACGGTGAACGAGGGGCCGTGCCAGTCGAAGTGGTAGGAGACGCGGTTGGCCGCGTTGCAGCCGACTCCTCCGGTCAAATCGTAGGGCGACGCCGCCCGGGCCCGCATGAACTGGAAGTGCAGGTACTCATGGGAGGACAGCCCCACGACCACGGCCGTCTGCCCGCCGGCCAGCGTCGCCGGATCGATCGCGGCGTCGTCGAGGGCCTCCACGGCGCACTCCAGCACCAGCCGGTGCTGCGGGTCGATGCGCGCCGCTTCCTTCGGGGAGATCCCGAAGTAGTCGGCGTCGAAGGCCGCGATGTCGTCCAGGAACGCGCCGGCGGCGGTGTACGCCTTGCCCGGCCGCCGCCGATCCGGCACGGTGAAGCGTGCCGCGTCGAAACGGTCCCGCGGCACCTCCCCCACCACGTCCCGCCGCTCCACGAGGAGCTCCCAGAACGAAGCCAACGACGTGACACCACCCGGCAGGCGCAACCCCACCCCGACGACGGCCACGACGGACGAGGGCGCGCCCTCGCCGAGAGTGCCTGTGAACGAGCCGACCGAGCCGGTAGGAGACGAAGGCATGGGCGTCCTCCGGGCGAGACGGGAGACAGGCACGTTCTCCTCGACGTCCTTCCACTCCGGCGGTACGGCTAGTGCTGGACTCCTTCAAACCACCTGTATCAGCTACCAGTTTGAAGAAACGGGGACAGGGGGGATAGCAGGGCCTGCCGCTTGCCTCCCGCCGCGTTCGCGGCGGATCCCCCAGGCCCGACCCGGCCGGAGACTGCCCACAAGTGACGGCTCGTTGATCAGGCACTCCGGTCTCTGCGCACTGAGCACCGCCCCGGCCTCGCCGAAGCGACCGAATGGAGCTTGGTTCCGGCAGGCGGCCACGACGGTGCAAACCGGCCAAGGCATGGGCCGAGATGGGTCACCCACGGCCCGGGCCGCTTTGCGGAGGTCGTGCTCCAGGTCCTCTGCTCGGTCCAGGCGAAGTCTTTGATGTCGTCCATCACGTCACCAAGCAACCGGAAGACCCCGTGCGGCGGTTGCGCGTGCCAGGGCGCGTATCCAGTCGTGATCAAATCTGCGGGTTGCGCCTGTACCCGCAGATATGGACGTGTAGATCGTTTCGCATGACGCGCACGCAGCTGGCAGACGAGGAATGGCAGTTCACCGAGCCGTACCTGCCGATCGGCGAGTAATCCCGAGCGGCTGCGCGAACAGTCCGAGGGGTGATGCGGCGGTTCAAGACGGGCGCGCAGTGGCGGGAGATGCCGACGGAGTTCGGGGCCTGGCCGGCCGTCCACAATACCGTCGTCACCACGTCCACCATCGCGTCGGCCCGCACACGGCCGGGGCGCCCGTGCACGGCCGTGCCACCGGGCGCGACGGGAGGCAGTCGCGAGCTGCGGCGGATTCTCTCCGCGGGGTCAGCTCAGCACTTGCCCAGGTACTTGTCCTGCATCCACACACCCTTCTCGCCTTCCCACAAGTCACGGTGGTACCAGCCGACTTGGCGTCGTAGACGTTGAACCACTGGCCCCTGCCAACGTACCGGATCAGGGTGTGGCCGGTCCCCGGGCCCGAGTGGACCGGGACCGTGGTCCTGATTGACCTCGCAGGTGCGCACGGCCCTCGCCTCCAGGACGCCGTAAGTGCGCTGAGGCGTCTGGGCCTGCGCGGGGGAGGGGGCGAGGAAGCCCAGCGCCAGACAGGCACCGGCCACGCCGGCGGCCATTGTGTGGGTGATCTTCATTGGGCTCGTCTCGTCCGTCCTTCGTACTCGCGTGGTGGTTGCCGCTGCACCGGCCCGCCCCCGGTGTTGTCCTGGGCCGGTGCAGCGGTGCCCAGTCCAGCAGCGCTTCCCACCGTCCGGCCACGTCCGGACACCATCGAGAGCGACACCGAGCAGACGCTGTTCAATCCCGCCCGGATCACCAACCCGGCCGAGATCGCGGCAGTGTTGAAGGCCCTGACAGCTCAATGAGTGCTGAGCTACCGTGCCTTGGACGAGGTGGCCCGTCGCCTTCCGCCACGCGATGGGCAGCCGCAGAGCCTGCCCCGTAGTACCGCCAGTGACATCCTCAGCGGCAAGCGGATGCCCTCCCGGGACAACCTGGGGACCTTGCTGACCGCTTGTGGACTCACCGATGCCGAACAAGAGCCGTGGACAGTGGCCTGGCAGCGCCTGGCCTCGCCAAGTGCACCGGCGCCGGTCTGCCGCCACACCCGGTCTCGCCTCCTCGCCTGGGCAGCGGCGGTGGCCGCCTTCTCCGTCATGACTACTCTGGTCGCTCTTTTCGCCGTCGGCCGCGCCCCGGAGCGCACCCGTACGCTCGGCTCGCAGAAGCTGATGGTGGTCTCCCGGAGCTGGACTCACATCACACCCGATGCCAAAGACGTCACGCACGTGGGAGAAGTCGGATCAGGACCACGCTGGTTCTCCTGCTGGACGCGCGGCGAGTGGCTCGACGACCGCGGCCACTTCAGCAGTGTACGGGTCCGGACTGCCAATGACGACGGCCGCAAAGACCTCTTCATCAGCCTCGACTTCCCCTGTCGAAGGCAAGTCGGGCCGCGATGTGGGATATCCGCCACGTTGATCGCCTATACCACTCCGGCGGGTAATGGGGCGGCTGGCTTCGATGTCGATCAGTACGGTTCCACAGATGTGGCCCTTGCGGAAGGCGAAGTCGTCCACACCGAGGACCTCGGTGCCCGCCCAAGGCTCCGCTCGGGAGGCGCGCGTATCAGCCTGAGCAGGGTGTTCGGCGCCTGCCCCGGCACCCGAGCCGCTTCACCGAACGGGCCCCGGCGCGGCTGGCCGGCGTCAAGGCGACGGCCTGCAGGAGCGCGCTGGAAGCAGGCTGCGAGGGCCGTAGCGAAACGTCAGCCCCTCGACTTGTTCGGCCAAGGTACGTCGTGTGCAGTCCCGGCTACCGCAGCGGAACCGGCGGACCGCCGGCAGGATCTTCACCGGCCGACCCCCCCCGCGGCGAGGTCGGCTATCCGACGCGATCATGGCTCTCCCACCCGGGGCTTCTCCTTGCCCACCCAGCACTCTTCGTCCTCTTCGCTGAGCCCGAAGAATCGTGCCAGGCGGGTCATGCCTCCGGCGGTCCTGCCGTACCACGCTGGCCGACCCAGGTGGTGACGCCGCACCAAGGAGGCCACACCGGTGTCCTGAACTGGCTTGTTCGGGGTACTCGTCACCAGGAGGCCGCAGCGTCCGCCCTGGCGGCGAAGCCAGTACAAGGGAGGTGATCGCCATGTCGTCCAGCATGCAGCCGCACCATGGCCCGGGTCGGCAGACGCCCGGTGCCGAGCCGGTGAACGAATTGGTACAGCGTGCCTCGCAGCAGCTGACCGAGCTGGTACGTGGTGAACTGCGCCTGGCGCAGGCGGAGATGAAACAAAAGGGCAAGCGCTATGGAAAGGGCGGTGGCCTGTTCGGCGGTGCCGGCCTCGTCGGCTTCCTGATGCTGCAGGCGATGGTCGCCACCGTGATCGCCGCGCTGGCGGTGGCGCTGCCGGTGTGGGCGGCGGCGCTGATCGTCACGGCGGTGCTCGGCGTGATTGCCGCGGTGATGGCCATAAGCGGAAAGAAGCAGGTTGACCAGGCCGCTCCGCCCGCACCCGAGCAGACGGTCGAAAACGTCAAGGCCGACGTGGCCAAGATCAAGGAGAGTGCGCACCGATGACCCAGCCGCCTCATGACGAGCCGACAGCCGAGAGCACCGAGGAACTGCGTGAGCAGGTCGAAAAGACCCGCGAAGAGCTCGGCCAGACCGTGGAGGCGCTCGCGGCCAGGACCGACGTCAAGGCCCGCGCCCAGGAGAAAGCCGCCGAGATCAGGGACCAGGCCGCCGCCAAGACCGGTGAGCTGAAGGAGCAGGCCGCCCACAAGACCGGGCAGTTGAAGGAAAAGGCGGCCGAGGCCGTGTCGCTGGTGCAGGACAAGACGCCCGAGCCGGTGCGAGCAAAGACGTCGAAGGCTGCCAAGGCTGTTCGGGACAACCCGCTGCTGCTGGCAGCCGCCGGCGCGGCCGTCGCCGTCTGGCTGGTGTGCCGCCGCCGGAAGGGGTGAGGTCTTTGAAAACGTCCAAGATTGCCTACAAGCCGATCGGTCTCACCCTCGGTGCTCTCAGCGGCGTGCTTGCTGGCGGCCTGTTCAAACAGGTGTGGAAGATGCTCGGCCATGAGGAGGACGCCCCGGGCGCCACAGACCAGGAACGTACCTGGAGTGAGGTCCTGCTCGCCGCTACGCTGCAGGGCGCGATCTTCGCGGGCGTCAAAGCGGCCGTTGACCGGGCGGGCGCAGTCGCCACCCGCCGCCTGACCGGCACCTGGCCGGGTTGACCGGCATAGACCGGCATAGACACGGTGGGATGGCGGGGGAGCGAGACCGGCGCCGCCCGCCCGTGCCCGGCAGAAAGGTGCCGGCAGATGTCCGATCAGAACGCGGCCACCGCACCGGCGGCCGCCGCGGTCATCGCCTTGATTCTGATCGCCCGTGCAGCAGCGCGCATCGTGTCAGCCATGCCCGCGGGCGCGCCGCCCTGCCGCCGACTACGGGCCGTCTCGCCCTGCCGGACCCAGGCGCAGGTCCATGGGCTCTGGCTGTCCCGGCCGACGACGTCGCTCGCGCTGCCGTGCGAGAGGCCGATCAGTACGTCCACCGCTACCGACAGCAGATGCAAGCCCCCACCGACCCGCCCGAGTGACACGGTCCGAATGCGGCGCCCGGTTCCCCCTGTCCACGGCCCCGGCGCCATTGCAGCGGTCCTGCCTCCTCTTGCATCTCCGGACCGGCGATACGCCCGGCGTCCTTGGCCGCCTGCCGCTGCGCGTCGTTGAAGTACGCCGACACGGTGATCACCGCCTGGGTGATCTTCTCGCGGAGCTGCTCGGAGGCGGCGGAGTCACACAAACTGACGCCCGCCCGCGTCCACAGAGGGTTCAGGAACCTGCACGCGCAGACCGGTTCTCCGGCTGGTGCACCGAAACCGTCACGTACCGGGCCAGGCGGGCCGCCGGGCTCGAAGAACCATCGCCCGGCCACCCGCCATGACGTGGGCAGAGTCCTCCGCCACCGGCGAGGCGTTCAGCCGCCCCACCCACCACAAGGTGGGCAGGAAACCCCGTTGAACTGGATAAATGACAAGCTAGGGCTTGCGGCGCCGGGCGCCGACCAGCAGGTCGGCCTGGGCTCCACCGGGACGGGGTACTGCTGGAGTTGGGTATGGAACCGCCGGAATGTCTCCTGGACCGAGGGTAGTTGGCAGCTGAGGCGCGGTCCCGGGCGTTGCGTCCGGCCCGGGAATCCCGGTGTCGTCCTGGGTACTGCTGGCCATCAGGGCTTCGAGGGCGCTGACCGTGTCCGCACGCCCGGGGTCAGCTGAAGATCGCCAGGGGGCGGACCTCCAGGACGCCCTCGTCGGCCTTCCAGCTCTGGACCTTGCCCAGGCAGAGGGCGGAGAAACGGTCGGAGTCCAGTTCGCCGCGCAGTCCCCGGGAGATGCAGGAGACCCGGACCCGCGCGGTCTGCGCGGGCGTGCCGTAGTCGGCGAGAAGGATGGTCCGGTTTCCGGCCGAGGCGTCATCGTCCTTGCGGAAGTCCCCGGTGAGCAGGACGAACAGCTTCTCGGTGCAGCTCAGCGGTGCGTGGCCCTCCAGGGGCCGTCCCGCGTACGCCTTCGCCAGCGCCGCGTTCCGGCGCACCGTGCCCCGGCGCAGGTCGGCGTGGACGATGGCGTCGCTGCGCTCCAGGCCGTCGACGATGACGCCGATCACCGAGATGGCTTCGGCCTTCTCGATGTATTTGGTGACAACCTCGTTGCTCGCCTCGACGCCGGAGTCCGGGCTGAGGAACGGCAGGATCTGTACGGCGAGCTTGGCCGCCCAGCCGCGCATGGTCCGCTGCTCGACCTCTTTTCTGAGCGCCACGGCGTATCTGTTCATCTGCGCCTGGTCCATGATGGTCCGGTTGTCCAGGTAGAGGCAGGTCCGGTTCGTCACCAGACGCTCCGAGGGCCGCCTGCCGCGCCGCCGGGCGACGATCGTGAGGACCACCAGCGCGATGGCGCTCACTGCGGTCACCAGCCACAGGAGCATCCAGGGCCACCAGATGTCCCACCACAGACGATCGCTGAAGACAGGCACGGCGGTTCACCTCGTCAGTTCGTCGCGGGTGCGGGACAGTTCTTAATGGCGGCGATCATGCGCTCGAGTATCGCCAGGTCTGGCATCCTTGCCGCGGTCTCGTCCCTGGCGGCCTGCGGGGCCGGGACGTCCTGCTGTCGCAGGTGTTCGGTCAGCGCGTCGGCGCCGAGGACGTGATAACCAAGTTCCGTCGCGCGGCGCTGGAGTTCCGGGTCGTGGTCAAGCAGTTCGCCGAGCCGGTCTGCGCGGCGGTCCAGGGCGATGAACTGCGGCTGGGTCAGCATCCGGGTCGTGGGGTAGAGCAGTACGCGTTCGGTGTCCACCGTGTGGTGTGTGGCGCGGTACAGGGCCTGGTAGGCGAGGAACTGGTGCTCGTAGACCACGACGACGGGCTCAAGGCGGCGGCCGTTGGGGGAGGCATAGTACGGGAAAAGGTCAGCGCCTGGGCTGCCCTGGCGGATCAGCAGAGGCCGGAGTTTCGCGGAGAGCTCGTCGGCCCGCCGGGTGCTCGTCGGGACGTCGTCACCGTTGCGAGTGAAGGCGACCAGGCCCAGGTAGGTGCCCGCCGAGTTGGAATCGCAGATGTCGGAGGTCTGAGCGAGCACGACGTTGCCGTTGCTCACGCCGTACTTGCCGATGCCCAGGTCGTTCCAGCGTCGGTTGTGCTCGGTGAGGGCGAGGAACCGGTTCATGTCGAGGGAGTAATAGAGCGGCTCGCCCGTGCCGGACCCGGCCTGAGGGCGGGCCGCACCCGCATCCCACAGCGCCTTGGCGTACTCGCGGTAGGTCGCCAGGACGAGGGGACTGTCGAACGGGCGGTAGATATTGGTGTACCGGTGCTGCTTCTGCCGGGTACTGGAGATGAGGTCCCCGGCAGGCTCACCGGAGGGAAAGACGAAGTCGTAGCCCTCCAGACTCCCGGTCGCCACCTCGCGCGAGCCCGAGCTGACGGTGTGCACCCGGATGCCGTGCTCCAGCAGGATCCGGGTGACCTGCTCGTCCTCGAAGAACTCGGCCTTCGATGCCAGCCGCCCCTCCAGAGTGGTCAGCCGCTGGAAAGGCAGCAGCAGATGGCCCGCCATCACCAGCACGGCCGTTCCGGACACCGTCAGGACCAGGGCCAGGGCCAACGTCAGCACCCGAAGGGCGCGCGGCCGGAACGGGTGCGGCTCACGCGCGACCGTCAGAGCCGGTTCAATTCTCGCCGGATCACCCATGCGCTCCCCCCGAAGCGATACGTCCCCTTCACGCCCCTTCTCTGTTCCCGTCGGCGACGCCTCCTACCCTTGCATCAAAGCCGGGCTGACGGTGCCGGCATTCCTTTCCGCCGACGCGGGACGGGGCCCTTGGCAGGAGGCCCACATGACCGAGATGACCACCCCCACCGAGCAACTGGTGCCAGCCAGGGGTCGCCCCCCAGCCGACTTCGCTTGGCTCGTGCTGCGCGTCGCGCGTGAGGCTGCGACGGAGCGTGGCGTCGGTGCCCAGCCCCCGGTGCTATGCCCGTGTCGGTGTACTGTCCTGGATGCGATGGTCGCCGACCGCTGGCCGGCCACCGCCTGCCCGCCGTCTCTCGTGCCGACGACCACCGGTTCCGGGCTCCTGAGGCCCATAAAGACTTGCCCTGGGGGCCCCAGAAGTGTGCTGGGTCAGTTGTGCACCAGGTACCAGTGGTCGTCCTGCGCGTGCGGAACCTTCGGGTGCAGGTAGCCGACCACTCCATTGTTCTCGTGGTCGCAATGCCGATTCCTGAACTCCGTGATGTCCATCCTGTCGACCCACCAGTAACCGCGGATGTAAGTGTCCTTTGATGGTGTCATCCAGCAGATCTGCACGTTCTGACCGTTCTGGTTCGTCCCGTCCAGCCAGATTGACGCCACCTTGTGTCGCCTGTCCTGGAAATGGATCTGCTGACCGTTGGTCCCAGCGGAAGCCATCCCGGCCCCGAGAGTTAGCGAACCGGCCACTGCGGCCGTGCAGACCGTGGCGATCGCCATCTTGCGCAGATGAAGCATCATGTATGCCTTCCCTTTCCTTTTCGTGGGCGCCCGTGGCGCTGTCGCGAACGTGCGGTCCATCGGACCGTGGCGGATAGGCGGCTGCCGACATTGGTTACCGCCGCCCGTATGCAGCCGTGGTCGGAAGTAGCCGGCGCCACTGGCCACCGCTGTGTGGTTGACCTTCTTCGGTGTCAAGCTTGTTGATCCCGTTTGCACCGCGGTTCGGGCTCCTGCGCCTGTGGAGGAGAGCCGGTCGCGGCGTTGGTTCCGATGCTCGTGTCGTTTCTGGTCGGCCGGCAATGTCTTTCCACGAGGGTGGAAACTCCGCGGCGGTGTGCATCGCTCCCCCGAAGCTCTGCAAAACCAGCTCCCTTAAATTGCCTGGTAGCCGCCTTGCTCTCGGCGGGAGTCCCCTGGAGCCTGTGGAGTGTGCTGACAGGGGTGAAACATGCTGCGGATTCACTTCACTGCGCAGGACCTGGCCCGTACCAAGATCGCCTCTCGGCCGGATCCGATGTGGGAGGTGCTCTTGAGCCTGTATCTGCTGCGAGCGGTGCACGGCGGGGTCTTATTCGATCGTTGGCGGCATGAAACGCGTCGGCGGCTGACCCCGCCGGTACGGTTCCTGTCAGCGCTGGTGCCAGCATCCGGGTCGTCACCGGATTTCCTGACTCCGACAGGAGACGGCTCGCTTGAGTTGGGCATCGAGAAGCTGCTGAGCACTCCACGGGGTCGGTTGGAGGCCGATGTTGCGCAGATGGCCAAAGAGCGGTCCCTGCCGTCCTGGACAGTCGATCTCGCCCAGGGCCGTGCTGAGGCACTCCGGGGTGTCGCCGGCGAGCTGCGGCGTTACTTCACCATCTGTCTTGCCCCTCACTGGGGTCAGGTGCAGTTGCACATCGCCCGAGACCTCGCGCACCGGTCCCAGACCATGGCACAAGGCGGCGTCGAAGCCCTGCTGAGCACGCTCGTCCCGGGGGCCCGCTGGTCTCCGCCCGTGTTGGAACTCGCCTATCCCTTCTCACACGACATCCACCTGGACGGCAGAGGTCTGCTCCTCCAGCCGGCCTTCTTCGACCATCCGTCCCCGTCCGGACAGTGCGTCACCACGCTGGTCGACCAAGAGCTGACACCCGTTCTCGTCTACACCATCGACCACCCGCTCGGCTGGATGGCCACCGCCGAGCCCCCCAACCCTCCGCCTGGGGATCCGCTGGCCGCCCTGCTGGGCAGCACCAGAGCGCGCGTACTGTGCGCCCTGGCCAGAGGCATGTGCACCACCAGTGAACTCGCCCGCCGGGCCAAGGCACCGCTGTCAACCGTCAGCCGCCAGGCCACCATCCTCCGCGACGCAGGGCTTATTGCCAGCCACCGGGACGGCAACACCGTGCTGCACATCCTCACGGCCCTGGGCGTCTCCCTTTGCCGAGAGCACCCACCGGTTTGATCATCTGCGGACCCGGCGCCGCACGCCTTGTCGGTGAAGGCCTTCTCGCAGCCAGCCTTGCGGAGGGCGTCCTCCTGGGCTGCCGAATGTTGATCTCGCGTGCTGACTCTTGCGACGCCTATAGGCGCGGACACGGTTTCGTTTCGGAGTCGACCTGCGGAAGTGCGATGACCACGGGACTATCTCACGAACGAACATTTGCGTACTGCCATCACCACGGCTGGGACGGAGAACCGTCCACCTCCAGACCGAATCGCCGGAGCTGTTCTGCGCCTTCGGTGTCCCCGGCCTGCTCCCGCAACTGCCCCATTCCCATCAGGCCCCCGGGGTTTCCGGCATCGGCGGCCCGCCGGTACATCCGTTCTGCGCCTTCGAGGTCCTCAGCCTGCTCCCGCAGCTGTCCTACGAGGATCAGGCCAAAGGTGTTTCCGGCGGCGGCGGCTCGCTGGGCGAATCGTTCTGCGCCTTGAGGATCTCCGGCCCGCTCGTACATAACCGCCAGGCCCGTCAGAGCGCTCATGTCTCCGGCGTCGGCGGCCCGCCGGTATAGACGTTCCGCCTCCGGGGCGTTCCCGTACGCCTCTAAAATCAACGCCCATTCCATCAGAGCGTCCAGGTCTCCGGCTTCAGACCGCACGTTCAGCAGGTTCATGTCGAGAGTCGTGTGGCTGAACCGCACGACATCTCTGTGCGTCAGGGCATCCGTGTCTCCGGCGTCGGCGGCCCGCTGGTACATCTGTTCCGCGCCTTCGGTGTCCCCAGCCTGCTCCCGCAGCTCTCCTATCCGCCTCAGGCCAAAGGTGTTTCCGGCGGCGGCGGCTCGCTGGGCGAATCGTTCTGCGCCTTGAGGATCTCCGGCCCACTCGTACATAACCGCCAAGTCCGTCAGAGCGCCCGTATGTCCTGCGTCGGCGGCCCGCCGGTACAGACGTTCCGCGCCTTCGGTGTCCCCGGCATTCTTACGCAGCCACGCCAGGCCTGTCAGGGCGTCGGTGTCTCCGGCATCGGCGGACCGCTGGTACAAGTCTGCCGCGGTGCGGTAACGGCACCTCCGGACGGCTGAGTCCGCCAGGTCGTTCAGTTCTGTTGTGCTGGCCGTGTGGTCCCGCAGGGCCGTCCATAAGGAGCCCGGCGGGAAGGTGCAGAAGCGGGTCGTGCGGGCATGGTGGTGGAGGTAGTCGGCGAGGCGGAACACGTCCGGCAGTGCGCCCATGCCATTCGGGTCGGCGACGGGCTCCAGGGCCGAGACCACCCCCATGACTTTCGTCCGCGCGTATGCGAGGGCGTCGGCGAACCAGGTCACGGGGGCAGCGGCTCGTTGTTCCTCGGCCAGGTAACCAGGGGCAGCAGCCCGGAGCAGTGCCGCCGGCAGGGGTGAGATGTGGCCGAGCCGGCGGGCGTCCATGGCCGCGGTGATGATCGCCTTTGCGTAGGGTCCCTGGGGCAGGACGGCCTGCTCGTAGTGGTCGACCAACTGGGGGCCGGCCGCCAGGGTCTGGGTGATCGTCCCGCGCGGGCTGGTTCGGCCGGCAGCAGCCAGCGAGCTGTGGTTGCTCGCACGCAGGTTCGTCAGGTCCTCTGGGGTGAAGCGCTCGGGAATGTCGACCGGGACGACCGGGTCCAACAGGGCCCGGGCATGTGGGTGGCTGTCTTTTCCGGGCTCCGGGGTTGCGGTCAAGGCACGGTGGTAGGCCAGCCACAGGGTCGCAAGTACCACGACCGGTCCGGCCCCCTCCAACCGACGGCGCAGTGCTGCTGCGGAGGCCTCTCCCGCCGGCCCGTGGAGGAAGTCCTGGGCCTCGTTCAGCCACAGGACGGTGCGCGGAGCGAGGGCGTCGGCGGCCAGCAGGGCGAGCAGGCTGGCGGCGCTCTTGGGAAAGACGAGCTGCCAGTGGCCCAGGCAAGCTCGAACGGCCTCGTAGGCGGCGCGGCTTTTGCCCGTGCAGGACTCTCCCCGCACGACCACCATCACGGCCTGCCTGCCGGTGACGGCCGCGTCCAGACGCGCGCGCAGCCGCTGGTCGTGGTCTCGCTCGACGTAGTCGGGGAGCACAAACGCGCCCTCGGCTCTATGTGTGGTGCCGTGGATGGCGGGGTGAACACCAAGCTGCTCTGCGGTCCAGGCCGAGACCGGGCGTGGTTTGTCGGGCACGGCGGCGAAACGCGCCCGGACCTCGGCGTCGGCCAGCGCGGCGGTTGCCTGGGCGCGCCGAACTGCTGAGCTGACGGCCCCGGCACGCTGCTGGGCGACGGCCTGGTGCCGGGTGCGCCAGGCGTCGGGGTCCAGCAGGTGGCGGTCGCCGGGCTGCACGTTGATCCGCGCATCGGCGAGGGCGGTCCGCAGCAGCGTGATCAGCTTGGTGAAGGCCTCCGACTGCTGAGGGAAGCGCCTACCCTTCAGCCACTCGCTCACCGTGGTCGGCGCGAGCCCGATCGCGCGGGCTGCGGCACGCAGCGACCACACCGCGGCCAGATGCGCCTGATGGAGCTCTCCGAGCCGGCGCAGGTCTGCGAGGAACTCCTGCTCCAAGCCGTCGTGCTGTCCGCCCGTCATGCCGCCCCCGCGTGTCCACTGTCCAGAACGCCCGCCCTGGACACCTCAGCAGCCTAGGCGCCGACCAGCGCGTGCGTGCCCGAATCGTCCAAGACCTCGCGGAAGGCAGATGGACTCCCCCTGGGACAGGAACCGTCAAGGCCATCGCCCCCGGCAGTCGGCCGGAGACGACACCACTTCCGGGAGGGGCCCGCCATGACGATCGTCAACTCTCTGCACGAGATCAGCACCTGCACCACGGGGCTCTTCGGCCCAATCGGCACCACCGTCCTGGTCCCGTTCCTGCTCGTCTACGTCGGGGTGATCCTGCCGGCCGTATGGTCCCGCCGCCCATATCGCCGAGTCGCCGCTCAGCGCACGCTCACCACTCTGCTGAACCATCTCGACGCCCTGCTGCGGGCTCTGCGGGGCATCCGGCCAAGGTGATGGCGGGGCTGAAACGCTCTGAATGACCGCCATGATCGGTGATCCTCCTGTGCCGCCTGGCGCGGTGAGACCACTACGGCTCGTGGGAGCCAAACGCTTCTCGGGCACCGGGGATGAGCCACAGGCCCTCCGGCACGCCGGGGCGGCTCGGGGGCGGAGTGGTGCTGGTCGGGGAAGCCGACGGCGTTTGGGGGAGGTTCGGCTCCGGGCTGTTCGGACGCAAACGTGGCGTTGGCTCGGGCAGCCAGGCAGGCCGGCGCCTGGCGGGAGCCTTCGGCATCCGGGGGACAGCGCGTGTCCTTTGCCTGGGTGAGGGATGAGGGCGGGTACAGGACACGCCAGTAGGCGGGTCCGGGCCGGACCGGCAGCCAAGCAGCGGAAGCAACCGTCAGCCAGTCCTCCTTGACCAGGGGCGCGACGCCAGTTCGCAGGTCCGCGGCCCGCCATGGGGTTGTGGATGTTGTCGGGCAGTGCGTGGCGATGACGTCGTGCAGGGGTGGCGCGTGCCGGTGGTGCTGGTAGTCGTGGGCCCATGCGGCCACTTGCCGTTCACGTGTCAACGGTCATTGAGATGCCCAGGTGGGTGGTCGTTGGGTGTCTGGGCTGGTGGCCATCAGAAATCCATGCCTGTGGACAGTGGTGTTCCTGGGGGGCGGGGGGTCAGTTCAAGGGGATCACTCCCTTGCCGGCCAGGGCTCGGCGAGGCGGTGTGAGTCGCCGGTGGTGGTCACGAGGTGAGCGTGGTGCATCAGGCGGTCGGTGCTCGCCCCGGCGAGGGTCTTGGGCATGATCGTGTCGAAGCCATCTGGGGCTGGCACTTGTTCCCTCACAGGAGTTGTCGCTGCCACCTGGCCGTATCCCGTTTCCGGGGTCCTCGTTGGTTCTCGCGGTAGCACTCCGGTTTTCCAGGTGCTGCCTTGACCGCTCAGGTGCGAGGAAGGTGTGCTGGTGGCCGAGGCGAGACTCCAGGTCATCGCGGGCGGAGCCGTTCCGCAGGAGCCGCTGGCGACGGACCCGTGGCAGTTCCAGACCGCGTGTGTCGATGCGTTCGTCGCGTCGTGGCGGGCCCGCGGGTTCAGCCCGGTGACCATCGACAACGACATCGGTCTGCTGGAACGGACGCTGACCGCACCGGGCCGGCCCGCGTGGGAGGTGACCCCGGAGGACATCGACCGCGTGGTCGGCGATCTCGCCGTGAAGGGCCGCAAGACCTCGACCCGTCGCGAGTATATGCAGATCTTCAAGGGGTTCCACCGGTTCCTGCAGGCTCGGAAGGCGGCCGAGATCGAGGCCGCGTTCGGCGTCCGACTGGTCTGCCCGGTCGACGAATTCAACGCCTCCCGGCATGTCGGCGACGATTCCCCGGCCCTGGTGCCACCGCCGACCCCGAGCGGGTGGCGGAGTTCTTCGGCTTCATGAAGCAGCGGATCGCAACGGCGAGGAAGTACGGACCCGCCGCGAGGGACTATGCGCTGTTTAGGACGCTGTATCACGCCGGACTCCGCTCGGAGGAGGCATCGCTGCTGGAGAAGCCGGACGTGCACTTCGTCCGCGGCCCGTTCGGCAAGCTCCATGTCCGCTTCGGCAAGGGGGCCCACACCTCCGGACCGCGGCCGCGCTGGGTGCCCATGCTCGACGGCCTGGACCTGGTGCTGCGGTGGTTCCTGGAGGATGTGCGGCCCAAGTTCCCTGATTCTCCTGTGCTGTTCGCCGACGAGTCCGGCGGCAACCTGCACCGGGGGACGATCCGTAACCGGTTGCGGTATCTGATGGAGCTCGAAGGGCGCCCGCCGTCCGAGCGGTTCAGCCCGCATGCCCTGCGGCGGGCCTGCGCGACCCACAACTACGAACGTGGCGTCGACCTGGTGGCGATCCAGCAGATGCTCGGGCACTGGACGGTCAGCTCGACCATGCGTTATGTCCGGCCCTCCGCGACGTTCATCGAGGACGCCTATCAGCGGGCCGTCGCCGGCACCCTGGCCGAGCTGACCGGGAAGGGCACCACGGCATGAAGATCCGATGGCGGCTGCGGATGGCCGCCGCCCAGCGCGAGGTGTGGACCGGGACCGAGCTGCGGCGGCTGCTGGCCGAGAAAGCCGGCCTGGAGCTGTCCTCCGCGTCGGTGTCCGCGCTGTTCACCAAGGAACCCTCGCAGGTGAAGATGACCACGCTGGCCGCGTTGTGCACCGCGCTGGAGTGCACCCCCAACGACTTGATCGAGGTCGACACCACCCCCGTCGAGCGGCCCGCCGCACCGCCCCGGCCCGTCGCCGACCTCCCGCAGATGGCCTCCGGGCGGGGCCGGTCGATGCCGCCCCTGTGACCGGACGGCATCGCGATGGGCAAGAAGCAACGGGACTGCCTCGCCTGTGGTGCCCCCGTCGGTTATCGCGACCGCCAGCGCTGCTGCCGGTGCTGGCGCCGGATGCAGGGACAGGCCGCCAAGGCGAAGTGCCCATCCTGCGGCAAGGACCGTGTGCTCCAGGAGGACACCGGCCGGTGCATCCTCTGTTCGCGCGTCTGCGAACAGTGCGGCCACCCGGTCCGCGCGGCCCAGAACCGGCCGTGCCGAAACTGCCGCCGCAAAACCGACCAGCTCGCCACCCAGCAGCCATGTCCACGCTGCGGCAAGCCAGGCTATCTGCGCGAGACGACCGGCTGGTGCGGTCCTTGTTCTCATCCCGGATCACCGAAGAAGCCGCCCCGGGTCTGCCGTGAGTGCGGACGGCTGCGACGGCATGCCGGGTTGGGACTGTGCTCGCCCGGCTGGCAGAAACACCCCCAACGCCCCTTCATCCGCGGCGAACACCTTCGCGAACGGCTCGCCGACCCGCCCGCATGGCTGGGCGACTTCGTCGCCCATGTCGCCGCCCGTCACTGCGTCGCCCGGGCCTGCAGCATCGTCACCGACCTGGGCCGACTCCTGGAGGACGAGCATTCGAACTCGCCCCAGGCGCTGCTGGAACGATCCCGCCGCCCGGGACGGTCGATGGGCTCCTTCGCCCGCGCGCTCGAGGACTTCTTCACCCTTCGCGGCCTGGCCCTGCCCACCGACCAGGCCGAACGGCTTGCCGCCGGGCGACGCAAACGCCTCATCGACGCCGTCCCCGATCCCCTCCGGACCGCCGTCGCCGCCTTCGACACCTCCCGGATGCGGGCCCAGGACCGGGCCCGCCGGGCCGGCACCCGGCCCCGCAGCGACCACACCCTGGAAACCGCCCTGGCCATCCTGCGTGACCTGGCCCTTTTCCTCGTCGAGCACCGCGGCAAGAACGACTGGGCCCTGGCCGACGTGCACGACGTCGAAGCCTTCCTGGCCACCCTGCCCCGAGCCCGCAAGCGGCGGCTGACCGCGCTGCGGCAGTTCTTCCGCTTCGCCCGCACCAAACACATCGTCCTCATCGACCCGACACGGACTTTGACCGCGAAGGAGCCGAACGGCTTCCGCGGCCGCACCCTCGCCCTCGACCAGCAGCGCGACCTCTTCCGCCGCTGGACCACCGACGAGGATGTCCACCCGCACGAGGCCCTGGTCGGCATGCTTGCCCTGCTGCACGGCGCCTCCAGTTCCGAGGCCCGGATGTTGCAGGTCACCGACATCGACCCGAAGGCCCAGACTGTCCGCCTCGGCAAGCGGCCCCACCCGGTTCTGCTCGATCCGGCCTCCTGGACGGTACTGCAACGCTGCCTGGCCCACCGCGAGGCATGGCCGACGGCCAACCCGCAGGTGATGGTCACCAAAGGGACCAAGGCCGGGCTCCGCCCGGCCTCAACTGCCTATCTCTCCCACGTCCTTGACGACTGCGGATACCCGCCCCGGACGATCCGCAGCACCCGCCTCGTCGACCTGGTGAACACCATGGACCCCAAGCTCGTCGCCGCCGCCTTCGGGATGGACCCGCAGGCCACCCTGATCTATCTCGCCGACCATGTCGATCCCGGACGCGTGGCGGCCCTGCCGAAAACCGCTGGCACGACACCAACCAGAGCATGAGGATCAACAGCGGCGTCAGTGCCCGTAGTTGAGAGGAGCCGCCATGACCGGTCAGGTGGAATTGCAGCAGGTGGATGAGGACAGCCTCGAAGAACTTCTCGCGGTGGCCGTCGACGATGCAGCACCCGAGGAGGCCATGCCGCCCGTGACCGGTCCACCCGGGTGGACGCCGGAACGGCAGGAAGCCTTCCGGAACTGGCATCGATCTCGACGCCCCGGACTTGTCGGCCCGCTCCGCGAGTCCACATTCGCAATCAGCCACGACGGAAAGATCGTGGGTTCGGCCCGTCTGGCTCTCCGCGACAGCCATGACGTCCTCGAAACCGGCATGTGGCTTGCCCGTTCGTGGCGCGGACGCGGAATCGGGACCGCCACCCTCCGCCTGCTTCTCCATGAAGCCGCTCGAACCGGTGCGCGGACCGTAGTCGCAGACACCAAGACTCACAACAAGGCGGCACTCGCCGCCTTGCGCCGCAACGATGCCACCCTCACGACAAGCCCGGACGCCGCCGAAGTCCGTGCCGAGTTGCCGCTGCCTCCAACCCCCACCGCGAACCCGTGATGCTTCGGCAGCACCTTGCACGGGTTCGCCGGAACATGTGTGCTTTTGAGGGGTGAATGTTGCTGGTCACCGCGATGGAGCGACGCTCGTAGGCCGCGTCAATGATTCGGTAGAACGCCTCGGCGGCGTCCTCGCCGACCGGAAGCAGGCCAATATCGTCGATCACGATCAAATCGGCCCGGCGGATCCGGGCGACGGTGCGGGCGGTGGACCCGTCGACCTTCGACTTGCTGATCGCGGCGCTCAGGGTCTCCAGGGTGAACCAGGCCACCCGCAGGTCCTTCTCGATCGCGGCCTGGGCCAGACCTTCGGTGAAGTGTGACTTGCCGGTCCCGTCCGTTATCTGCGGTTCGAAGCTTCTTTGATCGCTACTTCCCAGGTCGGGATGTTGTTGCGATGGCTGTAACGAGCCCGAGCGAGGCCCGTTGTCGCCGTCCGCTGGTGAGCTATGGCTGGCGCCGTCCTGGAGCCGGCGGTGGTCAGTTAGCATCCGGCATGGCCACGCACTGGAAGAACAGTCCTGAGATGTTCGCGCTGATCCTTCGACGCCATGGACTCGACCCGGACGCGGTCGACGACGTTGCGCGGGCATGGTCTGCGTTCCAGGAGTTCGTCCAGGTGGAAATCGACGGGATTGAGCCTGCAGAGGACGACGGCGACGGGTTCATCGTGCAATGGGGGCGGTGGAGTTGGAACGACGACCGTCCCGCACTGGCCTTCACCAGGCAGTTCGCGGTGCGCGACGAGGGTGACCAGGATGACGAGTTCTGGCAGCCGCAGCGCTGGAGCGTAGAGCTCGAACTGTTCTTCACCGATGCCCCGGCCTGGGCCAACCTGAGCGATATGGCCTGGTCCGACAGCATGGGCTTCGACTTCGATCCCATCGGTCATGAACGGGCCGCAGCGCTGTCCCAGATTGCCACGTTCATCGAAACGCTTCCGCAGGTCAGCGCGATGTGGCGGGCGGTCCCGGTGGGTAGTGCCCTCGGGCTGGATCGCGCGGACTGATCTGTCAGCCTGCCCCCCGCTCCTGAGGCCTGGGCGTGTCGCGACCACGGCGGTCGAGTTCGCGGCGGAGGTCGAGGTTCTCGCCGTGGGCCTGCTCCAGTGCGTCTCGCAGGGCTTGCACTTCTTGGCGGTGCTGCTTCTTCAACCGTGTGATCTGACTGGTCAGTGCGAGGACGAGGGTGCCCTGCTCGTCGGCCGGAGGCGTCGGTGCGGGGACCGGCCGGGCCTGGGCCCGGAGTCGCTCGATGCGTCCCCGCAGGTCGGGGTGGTTATAGAGGAAGGCGTGGGAGACTCCGGCCTCGCGCTGGACGGCTTGGAAGGTGATCGACTCACCGCGTTTGACCAGGGTGCGAATCGCCTTCTCCGCGGCCTGCGTCTTGACGTGGGACTTGGCCTTCGCAGCGGCAGCGAGTGTCTGGGTGCGCTTCGCGCGGGCATCGTCGGTCATGGCCGCATCCTTCGGTGACGGTCGAGGTCGAGGGTGAGCGCGACGGGGCCGGTGGGGGCAGTGCCGCAGCCGGCGCCCTGGACCGCGCGTCCGGGCTTGGCTCGGATGGTGTCCAGCAGCTTGGTGAGGGCCGCGCGTTCGGCCCGCCGCTGCAGCAGCCAGACGTTGTCCTCGGGCATCGGGTGCCCGTGCCGTTCCTGGAAGGCGGTGGTGCTGCGGCTGATCAGTGCCTCGGTCTCGTCCAGCTGCCGTTCCAGAGCACTCTGATGAGACGCGTCGGTGACGAAGACCGAGCAGGTCAGGCAGGCATTTCCCTTGTCGCAGGTCTGCAAGGGCGGCAGCAGGCACCAGCCGTGGGGCAGGAACCGGTCGGCCCGGTTGAACAGGTGGAGGCTGTCATGGTCGTCGTGGGAGAAGGTGACGTGGGTGCCATCCGCACGGAGTTTCGCGGTGGCCAGGAACGCCTGCTCGGCATGTTCCTGGCGGGCGGCGACGTAGTGCATCGTCATCGACGGGGTCGCGTGTCCGGCATAGCGCGTCAACACGTGGACAGGCAGGCCGAGTTCGGCGAGCCGGGTCAGCTTGGTGTGACGGAAGCGGTGGGTGTGGCTGAGCCCGACGGGCTTGCCCTTGCTGTCGGTGATCTTCACGATCTTACTGAACTCGCATGGTCCCTGGTTGCTCGTTCCTGCCGGGACCGCGCCCGGCTGCTCTGCCCCGGTGCCCTACCTCGTCGGCGGCCTTCTCGACGAGATCGGCCGGCCGTCCCGGGCCGCGACCGGTCCGCTGCAGGCCTGCCACTGGGACAACTGTTCCCGCCGGGCGCTGTCGGTGCCGACAGTTCGCCCGCCGCAGTGCCCGCCGGAGCCGTCAGGGACAGATGGGGCCGGGTCAGGCGGGACAGCGCCGTCGTTAAGGACGTCAAGGGCTGGTACGGCAACCAGTGCCAGATGTGGCGGAATCGCTCTGAGAAGGGTGCGGCTCTTCTCAAGCGACTGGCAGAGGGCTGGTTGAGCTGCGTGCTTGTGCTGGTGGGCCGGCGGTGGTGGCCGGTCCCTTCTGCCGTTTGGGGTGGGAGGCGAGGGGGAGTCCTGCTGGCCTCGGGGGTCGAGGAGTTGGGGCAGCGTGAAGCCGCTGTGCGGGAGCGGGTGACCGAACTACGGGCGCAGGGCGCCGAGTTGACCGAGCAGCTGGAGGTGGCCGAGGAACGTCCGGTTCAGCTTGAGGGTTACGACCGGGGTAGCCCGGAGCTGTTGCTGTGGCTCAGCTCCTGGCTCGCCGAGTACGAGGTCACGTTGGACTTGTGACGGCGGCGGCTTCCGGGTCGCCGCCCGGCGCCGGGGGGAGCCCCTCGGCCAGCATCGCCCGAAGGCCACGCAGCATCCGCAGCGTAGCTTTGAGGTCGTCCGGGTCCAGGCCGTCGGCGAGGTGTTCCATCCACAGCCGCTCGGCGGGCTCGATCCGGGCGAGGACGTCGGCCCCCTTGGCGGTCAGCGAGACCAGCGGGGCCCGCCGGTCGGCGGGGTTGGGGGAGGTGGCGACCAGGCCTTCCTCGACCAGCTTGACCACGGTCTGCTGGACGGCCTGCCGGCGCAGCCCGCGCTCGCGCGCCAGGTGCGCGGCGCTCTGCGGCCCGTCGGCGAGCAGGCCGAGGACCTGCCAGCGCGCGGAGGTGAGCCCGAAGCGGGCGGACAGCGCGTCGCCTGCGCGCAGCAGGGCTCCGTTGACGGCGAACAGTTCGGTGGTGATGTCACTCAATGTCTCAGCCGCGGGGGAGAAGTCGGTCATGGTGGCAGCCTAGCCGTCGCCCGACCCGGATTTCGACAAGAACTTGTCATTCTGCGCTGTCGCCCACTACGCTCAAATCGACAAGAGTTTGTCGACTTTGGGGAAGGCGCAGGAATGCCGAACACTGCCTCGCAGACCGACGAGGCCGCCGCGTACCCGGCCGGCGGCCCGGCCGGCTTCACTCACCGCCAGATCGTCACGGCGCTGTCCGGACTGCTGCTGGCCGTGCTGCTCGCCGCACTCGACCAGACCATCGTCTCCACCGCGCTGCGCGCGATCGGCGACCAGCTGCACGGGCAGACCGTCCAGGCATGGGTGATCACCGGCTACCTGGTCAGCTCCACGATCGCGATGCCGTTCTACGGCAAGCTGTCCGACATCTACGGCCGCAAGCCGCTCTACCTTGCGGCGATCGTGATCTTCATCATCGGCTCGACGGCCTGCGCCATGGCGAACTCGATGGAGATGCTGGCCGTCGCCCGCGTGGTCCAGGGCTTCGGCGGCGCCGGGCTGATGTCGCTGCCCACGGCCGTCATCGCCGACCTCGCCCCGGTGCGCGAGCGCGGGCGCTACTTCTCGTATCTGATGATGGCCTGGGTCGCGGCCGGCGTGCTCGGCCCGCTGGTCGGCGGCCTGTTCGCGGGCGCCGACGACATCCTCGGGATCACGGGCTGGCGCTGGGCGTTCCTGATCAACGTGCCGCTCGGTCTGGTCGCGCTGCTCAGCGTGTTCAAGGCGCTCAACCTGCCCCACCAGCGGGTGGACCACCCGATCGACTACCGGGGCGCGTTCACCCTGGCGCTCTGCCTGGTGCCGCTGCTGATTGTCGCCGAGGAGGGCCTCAACTGGGGCTGGACATCGGCGCGTTCGCTGACGCTGTGCGCGGTCTCGCTGATCGGCCTGGTGCTGTTCGTACTGACCGAGCGGGCCCGCGGGCCGGAGGCGATGGTGCCACTGCGGCTGTTCCGGCGCGGCGGGATCACCGCGGCCACCGCCGTCAACTTCACCATCGGCGTCGGCATCTTCGGTACGGTCTCCACGCTGCCGCTCCTCTTGCAGCTGGTGCAGGGCCGCACCGCGACCGTCGCCGGGCTGGTGATCATCCCGGTGATGACCGGGGCCATCGTCTCCCAGACAATCTGCGCCAAGATCATCAAGAAGTGGAACCGGTACAAGAAGCCCGCGTTCGTGGGCCTCGGCTCGATGGCCGGCGCGCTGCTGTCGCTCTCCGCCACCGGGGCGGACACCCCGCTGTGGGTGATCCTGCTGATCGCGGCCTGGCTGGGCTTTGGCATCGGCCTCTCCCAGACCGTCATCACCCTGGCCGTCCAGAGCTCGGCACCCAAGTCCGAGCTGGGTGTGGCCAACGCTGCCTCCGGCCTGTTCCGGCAGCTCGGCGGCACCACCGGCGCCGCGGTCTTCATGTCGGTGCTCTTCGGCGTCGCGGCCGGTCGGCTCGACGGCGCGAACCCGGACGAGGCTGTGCGGCAGGCGCTCTCCGACCCGGACTCCACGGGCAGGCTGACGGCCCCGGCGGTTGACGCCTTTGCCTCCGGCTTCGACACCATGTTCCTGGTCGGCGGCCTGGTCCTGGCGGTGGGTTTCCTGCTCACCTTCTCGCTGCGGGAGCTGCGCGACGAGGAGTGAGCGCGCGCCCCCTGAACCGCGCGCTTTTCGCTCCCGGATCACCCCACGGCGCTTCCGGGCCACCCCACGGCGGCCCGGAGTCGGCTCGAGGACCTCGCGCACCGTGACCCGGGCCCCTTCCATCTGCACCAGACGTTCCTCGGCCCCTTCCAGCTGATCGGTCAACTCGGCGCTCCGCGCCCGTAGTTCGGTCACCCGCTCCCGCGCAGCGGCTTCCCGTTGCTCCAACTCCTCGAGCAGCGAGGCCAACAGGACCGTCCTCCCATCTCCTGCCCCTGCCCGAAGCCGGACTGGCCCCCTCAGGGGCAGACAAAGCCGAGGCCCGCGCCATCGTTGCGTCAGCGTTCGCGTGCTTCGATGCCGCCACTGCGGCGTGGCTTGAGGGAAACGGGCAGGGCGACATTCTCGACCTGTACGACCAGGGCCTGGCTGCGGTACTCGGCTAAGGACTGTCTCGGTAGGAACGGTCAGCTGCTACGTTGCCCGGGTGAGGAAAGGACCTGCTACGCGGAGCGCTGGGGCGGACGAGCCACTCGGCTTCGTGATTGCTTCGGTGGGCAATGCGGCGGCTCTTGCGTTCGAGTCCGCCCTGGCCGCGGAGGACCTGCATCCGCGGCACTTCGCCGTGCTGCGCGGACTGCGTGATGGCGAGGAGCATACACAGCAGCAGCTCGCCTCCTCGCTGGGCATCCCGGCCAGCCGTCTGGTGGGGCTGCTCTCGCTGCCGGCGGCTCCCACACCTGCGACGCAGCGCCGCCTGGCGGCACCGCCGGAACCGGGCGGCGCGTGACGTCCCCCGGTGCGCTGCCGACACAGTGGATGTGCGTCCGGGAAATCGCGTCCACGGCCGGGTTGTCCAGCCGGACCGGCTGCAGGAAGCAGCGCACCGACTCGTCCGACAACATGGTGCGCAGCCACGCCGTGTCCGCCGGGTCGGTCACGCCGAACAGACCCATGGGCGCGGGCAGTTCCGGCACGGGCGGGATGCGTCAGGGGGCGTCGGAGGCGCGGGCTGCGTCGATCAGTCGCTGGGTCTTGTCCGGTATGACGTCCAGCGCGCTCTCACCGTCAGTCGGGACCATCGCGTCGACGTAGACCAGATGCGCGATCCGGTCCGGGACCTCGTTGGCCACGCCGGATATGACCATACCGGCGTAACTGTGCCCGACCAGGACCACGTTGTGAGATCCCACTCGCTGAGGAGAGCGCCGACGTCGGCGACATGGGTGTCCAGATCGACGTCTGGAGTGAGCAGGTGTTCCTTCTCACCGTGGCCGGTCAGCGAAGGGGCGAACACCTGATGCCCTGCCCCGGCCAGCAGGGGAACCACAGGCTGCCGTAGCCGAGGTCCTCGATCACGGCGGCGGCCTTACGGACCCCGGGTGCGGAGAGGTGGTCGAAGTCCCCTGCCCAGATCCCGATGCGCCCGAGGCCGTGGGTGCGGGCGCTCACACGTCCCGCCCTGCGGTGCGCGTGGAGTCGAGGAAGGCCGCGATCTGGGATGCGCCGGTGCGCTCCAGCCAGGTGCCGAAGTCCATCGTGGCGGGGTGGATCTTCCGTGTGGCGGGAATGTCGGCGCGGTAGCCGAGTGTATCGAGCCACTCGTTGGCGTAGGCGAAGTCTTCGTTCAGGGCCCGGATCGCGTCGATCGGGATCTGGACGTAGGGCAGCGGTATGCCGAGCGCATTCCCGATGGCCGCGGCGATCTGAACCGGCGTCAGTTCGTCCCCGCCAGGGAGACCGCCCGGCCGATCCACACCTTCGGCCGGGCGAACGCCAGCGCGGCGACGGCGCCGACATCGTTGACGGCCATGATCTGCTGAGGGACCTCCGGCGCGAGCCCGGTGGACAGGGTTCCGTTCCGCAGCGCGTACCCGCCGGTGAAGTTCTCCATGGAGTTGTCCAGCTAGTGGCGTTGGCCTGCGGCGATGTGGCAAAGTCCTTGGCTGACCTGTGCAGATGAGCCTTTCAGGGTCTTTCACCGGCGTGCCGTCTTATGCGGCCGATCCTCCCCAGGCGCTCCCCAGCGGAATGGAAACTCCCCAGATTCTCCCCAGGAAAAGCCGTCGTTACCAGCCGCGTTGAGCCGAAGTCCGCCGCTGTCGCGGGCGCGTTGAGTGACTGCCGTGACTTGGAGCGCCGTTCGTTCAGGGCGGACCGCCGATGCACGAACACCAGCCGTGAGGGGAGAACAGGCTCAGGGGCCTCAGGTTCGGGGCACCGGTGAGGAAGGCGAGGTCCGCGCCGTCAGGTAGCCGGTGCGCTCGCCCAGCCGGTCGCGGACCTGCGCCGCCGACGGGGTCTCCCGCCTGCCGGAGTGCGTTATCCGGACCGCCGCCACATCGCACTGCTGCCCCCTGGTGAACTGGCAGACCCGCGACCGACTCCGCCAACCATCGCGACGCCCGCCAACTCGACTCAAGTACACGGCAGTTGGAATCAACCACCAACTGCGGGCTGAGCTCAGCGCGCGGTACCGAAGAACGTCTTGTCCCATGCATCCGTCACGACCGCGAGTACCGCTTGGCCGAAGCCGCCCGCGACCCGCTGGAATCCGGCGTCACTGTAGAACAGGATGTCGCGGTTCTCGGCCAGCAGCACGGCGTCCTCAGTGTCGAAGACGGTGCCGACCAACAGTAGGGGCTGTCCGAGGCGCTTGGCGAGGATCTCCAGTGTCCGAGGCATGGCGTGAGTTGACTCCAGGGTGCGCTCCACCGAGGTCGTGAGCTCCTGCTTCACACCTCGCCAGTGCCAGGTCACCGTGAGCTCGCCGTAACGCTCCAAGAACTCGCGGAGCCGGTCGGTGACCTCGTAGCCTTCTTCAGCGTACTTGTGACAGGCATCAGTGACATCCATGGGGTGGATCTCGAGCTCGGCTACGGTGCCGGACAGGGCGTCCCGTAGTTCCTGGATCGCCCGCCGCTCGGGGGTGCCGTTCATCCTGTCAGGACCTCTCCTCCGAAGTGGGGCACCCTAGACGCGCAGTTCTGGCACATCTTGAACTTCTTGCCCTTCGTGTTGACGGTCACGAGATCGATGTTCTTCGGATCTGCGCCGTCTTTGATCGCGTTCGTGAACATCCGTGGTTCGCCGCATACGTGCGGTGGGCGGCCGGAAGGGAGCCGGGACTCCTTGGGCATTGTGTCGATCACGGACTGGTCGTGGCCGGTGCCGGACCCACTCTCACCGTAGTAGATCTTGCCGGTGGTACGTCGCGGCCCACCGTGTAGGCGCCCGGGGGCGTCTCGTCCTCGTCGAGCCCCGCCCCGACCTGATGGACCCGTTGCTTGCCGAGGTCCATCAACTCCTTTCTCAGCGCGTCGTTCCCGTCCGGCATCAGGCCGAGGGGGTCGCACCAGGTGTGCGGGTTGTGGACGTACACGTCGGGGTTGGGGGCCGGGCCGAGGCCGAGCGGGTCCGGGGTGATGTAACGGGCGGTGTCGACGAGCTCGGTCGGGTTCCGACGAGGTCGGTGACGATTGCGAAGAAGCTGCGGTCGATGCGGTCTTGTGGGAGGTCGGCGGTGGCCTCGGTGGTGATGGTCTCCGTCTGGGCGAGCGGGTGCCAGCCCTTGTGGTCCCAGCTCATGGTGTGCGGACCAGGCAGGTGCGGCGAATGGGCGGTCTGTTCGGCGAGGACGGACCCGTCCCAGGTGAATTCGGTCCGCTCCTCGACGGTGCGAGCTCGTCCGCGACGAGCTCCGCCTCCCGGACCTTGGTCTCATCCGCCTGGCCCCGCAGAGCGCGGCGCACACCACGGCGCGCCAGCATCACAGGCGTAGGGCTGCTTTCGAGAGCGATGCGCTCCTGCTGGAGCGGCTCGCCCAACTCCGTTGTGGCGGGCACGTTCATCCTCCATCGGTCACGCCCTGATGGCGGGGCCGCTGGCCGGCCCGGGAACCGCGGTGGCCGACTGGCGACGGCGCCGACATACCGAGCGCCGGACATCCGACGGAATCGCCAAAGCCCCGCTGCCCATGCTCTGCCCGCACCGCGCAGACAAACCAGCCCCAACCGCCGCCTGCCATCGGCGGGCAGAAGGAGGAGGCGACGCCAGATGTCCGCCGGACGTCCGCCGCTCGGCATTCCGACGCCGCCACACCACCGCCAGGGTGGACCGCACGCCCCAAAACCGGCCGGTGACCAGGACATCCTGAGCCGACGACGCCCCCCTGGCCGCTGCCGCCTGGCGCCGAAGACGCCGTCCGGAACGCCTGCCGGGCAGCCTGAACGCTTCACCGCCGACGGGACGTCAACGCCCGTTCCCCGACCAGGAGACTGACGCGCTCCCTGAGCCCGCACCCGACCACGACTTCGGTGAACCACAGCGCGCCATCCGGGCCGGGGGTGATGACGGCCGGCCCGCTGCCGGGATCGAGCCGGGCGGTTTCAGGAAACCCTGGAGCGGTCCGCCACCGGGCCGACCTGCTCCCGCTCGCTCGTCTGCTCCTCCCGCTCGCCACGGTGCGCCTGCGCCGCCTGGGAACCGGTCGCCGACGTCGCGGAGCGCCGGCGTGCGTCGGTTGCCCAGACGATCAGCGCGCAGGCCGCGAATCCGGCCCCGAGGAGACTGGAGGTGCCCCAGCCGTGGGAGCTGAAGACGGAGGTGGTGGCGGCTGCGCCGAGGGCGGAGCCGAGGGAGTAGAAGACCATGTAGCCGCCGATGACGCTGCTGGTGCGGTCCGGATGCGCGGTGGTGAGCAGGTGCTGGTTGCTCACGTGCACGACCTGGACCGCGAAGTCGAGCACCACGATGCCGATGACGAGCAGCCACAGGGACCAGGTCAACTGCGCGGTGGCGGCCCAGGAGACGGTGAGCAGAGTCAGCGCGAGTCCGCTGATCGGGATCGCCCGTCCCGCGTCCGCCCACCGTCCCGCGCGTGCCGCGCCCAGTGCGCCGGCGAGTCCGGCGATGCCGAACATGCCGATCTGGCTTTCGCTCAGATGCCACGGTGCGTTCGCCAGCGGCAGGGACAGGCCACTCCACAGGGTGTCGAATGACGCGAACAGGAAGAACGCGATGAGACCGCGGGTCAGGAAGAGACGCTGCCGGAACAGTCCGCCGAACGACACGACGGCCTGTCGGTAGCCGGCGGGCCGGCGAGAGCTGGCTTCGGGCGGCAGCGCGCGCAGGACGAGGGGGGCGAGGGCGAGCGCGAGCACACCGAGCACGGCGTACATGCTGCGCCAGCCCCACACCTGCGCCAGCACGCCGGTGACGAACCGCGCGCCCAGGATGCCCACCATCACGCCGGACGTCACGACGCCGATGTTGCGTCCGCGTTCGGCGGGCGGTGACACCGACGCGGCGTAGGCCACCGTGGTCTGCACCACGACCGCGAACATTCCGGCCAGCGCGAGCCCGGCGAAGACCGTCCACGCGGCCGAAGCCGCAGCCGTCAGGAACAGGCCCGCCGCGGTGATGGCCATGTGGACCGCGATGAGCCGGCGCCTGTTGGCGACCACGTCGCCGAGCGGCACCAGCAGCACCAGTCCGGCCAGGTAGCCGAACTGGCCGGTCGCAACGATCCACCCGGCGTGCTGTGCCGACACCCCGAGGCTGTCTCCCATGGGCGGCAGCACTGTTTGCGCGGCGTAGATGCTCGCCACCGCGACACCGCACACGGTCGCGAGGAGTAAGCGTCGCCAGACGTCCATCGCACTCCTAAGGAATGAGTAGCAAGGTGAAACCAAAAGGGGAGGTGTCATGCCGAGCCCCACCACGGGCACTCCGAGCCCTGCCTGGACCGACCCCGACTGTCCGGTGGCCCGCACGCTCGACCTCGTCGGTGACTGGTGGAGCCTCCTGGTCGTCCGGGACGCGATGGACGGGGCACGGTCCTTCACCGACTTCCAGCGACGGACCGGCATCGCCCGCAACATCCTCACCGACCGCCTGCGCAAGCTGACCGCTCACGGAGTCCTGACCCAGCAGACTGCGCCCTCGGGCCGCCGCCTGCAGTACGTCCTCACCAGCGCCGGCCGCGACCTCTTCCCCGTCCTCCTCACGCTGCGCCAGTGGGGAGAACGCCACGCCTTCGAACCCGGCGAGCCGCACTCCACACTGGCCGACCAGCACGGCGCCCGTGTGCCGGAGATCCAGCCGACCGGCGCCGACGGTGCCGTCATCGACGCCGACACCACTCACGTGCAGAAGGTCGGCGGCGAACGGCGCCGGTGAGGTGACGGCCCACGGGACGGTCAGCGGCTGTGCTCGGGCACGCACAGCGGCGCGCCGCGTCCGGCCGGTTCACGGGCGGCCCCCGCAGGCCAGACGACCTCGACGGCGATACCGCGGGCACGGGCGTAGGCGACCATGTGGGCGGTGGCGTCCTGCCCGCTGGACGGTGAACCGTCCCAGACGGCCAGCAGCCGGCAGCAGCCGCTGACCAGCCGTTCGTCCGCGCTCACACAGGCGTCCCGGTCCCGCGGGTCGAGGGGAAGCATCCGGATCTGCTCGGCCAGGGCCAGCAACTCCCGGTGCGCCTGCTGGTCGGGGAAGGGAGCGCCGGCGAGGGCATCGCCGCGTTCCGGGAGCAGGACCACCAGGCGCTGCCCCAGCTCGTGCACCACCCGCCCGAACAGCAGCGGCAGTCCGGCGCCGGCGCGTACCAGCGCCGTCGCGTCGGGCGGCAGGGCCCGCATGCGCTCGCGTAATGCGGCCCGCACCAGATCCCGTGTGGTCGAGGTCAGGTCGGCATGTCCTACGGCCGTGATCATCCGATCGCTCGCTTTCTCACCGTGGGGTGCGCTCCGCTCGTGTCCGTCCTGTCCCCGCCTGGTCAGCGGGCGCGGCCGGGCCCGTCAGTTCCGCGCGCAGCAGGTCCAGGCCCATCGGCCCGAGGTTCAGCGCGTGGTGGTGGAACCGCTTGAGGTCGAAGGCGGCGCCGTCGCGACGCCGGGCGGCCTCCCGTGCCTCCAGCCACACCTTCTCTCCCAGCTTGTAGGCGAGGGCCTGTCCGGGGCGGCCCAGATACCGGTCGATCTCGAACTCGACGAACCTCGCTGGACCGAGCCCGCAGTGCTCCGTGAGGAACGCCCGGCCCAACTCCGGCGTCCAGCGCTCTCCGTCGTGGAACCTGGTGCCCGCGGGGATGGGCAGCCGCAGGTGCAGCCCGATGTCCAGGACGACCCGTGCGGCGCGCAGCAGTTGCCCCGTGGCCAGCATCCCCAGCCGGTGGGCCGGATTGGCGAGGTATCCGAGTTCGTCCATCAGACGCTCTGCGTACAGGCCCCACCCCTCGACGTGTCCGGGGTGCAGTTCGCACGACAGCCGCTGGAACCGGTTGAGTCCTGAGGTATTGAGCGTCGTCACGCCCAGCTGCAAGTGGTGGCCCGGGACGCCCTCGTGGAACATGGTGCTCGGCACGGTCCATGTCCGGATCGGCGTGCCCGGCTCGGGCCGGGTCCACCAGACCGTGCCGGGACGCGACAGGTCCTCGCTGGGCGCCAGATAGAAGGCGGGCCCGTCGGAGGGGCCGATGCGGCAGTCGATCCGTCGCAGGGGCTCGGGGATGGCGAAGTGCGTCCCGTCGAGGTCGGCGATGGTGGCGTTGGCGAGTTCCTGGAGCCAGTCGCGGAACTGCGCCCTGTCCGTCATCTGGTGGCGGGGGTCGCTGTCCAGGGCCGCCAGCACGGCCGGCACCGGTTCGCCGGGCGCGATCCGCGCCGCCGTCACCGTCATGTCCCGCTGTATCCGGCCGAGTTCCTCCCAGCCCCAGGCGTAGGTCTCCCGCAGGTCCAGCCGGGTTCCGAGGAACTCCCGCACGCCGAGGTGGTAGCGCTCCTCGCCCACCGCGTCCAGCGTCGGCGCCTGCGCCGCGAGCTCCCGCGACAGATACGCCGCCATCCGTGTCAGCGAGCGGTTCGCGGCCGCCGCGGCCTGCTCCAGCGCGTCCCGCAGCACACCGTCGCCGTGCCCGGCGGGCAATCCCGCCAGGTACTGCCGCATGTCACGGCACTCCTGGGCGTTACGGATCACCTGACGGTACGGTGCGACCCGGCCGCCACGCCGCGCCACCTCCAGGCTCTCCCGCAGTCCCGCCAGCGCCTCCGGGACGGCCGACAGCCGCGCCAGCAACACCTCCCACGCGGTGTCGCGGCCCTGATCCAGCAGACCCACCGCCTGCCGCACACGCTGGATGGGCCCGTCGAGGGTGTCCAGCAGCGTGCCGTAGGCACCGGTGTCGGCCAGCGCCACCTGCGTGGCGAGCCGTTCGCGCAGCACCGCCGCCGCGACGCGCTCCGCATCCCCGGCCACCGGCGTGTCGTCTACCGCCTTCAGCATGCGACGCGCCGACGCCGCCCGCTCCTGCACCGCCTCGGGGCCGAAGTCGGTCAGCCGGGTCTCCTGACCGGCGATGCCCATCGCCGCGGCGAGGCAGGGGTCCAGTGCGGCCAGCTCGTCCACGTACTGATCCGCGAGATCGTTCAGCGCCGTCATGAGCGGAACCGGACCGGTGACGGCGGCTCGGCGCCGGTGACGGCCGGCGCGCTCGGCGTGTGCTCAGTCCTCATGCCGGCACCTGCTCCGACGGCGTGCGAACGGCCGGGCCCGTGCGGACCGAGAGCGAGGCGAACAGGTCGGTGATCCAGCGCCGACCGCCCTCGGGGGTGCCGCTCGCGACGATCCCGGCGAGTACCGTCTCGCCGGCCTGGTAGGTGATGTGGCCGGGCAGGGGTGAGCCCGGCGGCAGTTCGTTCCAGGCGACCACGGACGGGTCGTCGCGGAACGCCGCCGTCCCCTCGAGCCCCTGGAACTCCCGTCCGGCCAGGTGGTGGCCCGGGCAGACGAACCAGCCGTACAGGCGCCGGTCGGCAGGCGGTTGGGGGAGCGTCCCGGCGACCCGCTCGCCGAGCAGAGCGCGCAGTTCGTACGAGGGCAGGTGCACACCGGTGGCCAGCTCGACGGTCGCCACCACGTCGGCGCCCCCCACCCGGTTGCCGACCTCCAGGAAGACCAGCTCTCCCCGGTGCGCGATCGCCTCCAGATGGAAACTGCCGTCCTCGACACGCACCGCCGCCAGGGCGCGGGACACCCAGACGCGCTCCTCCTCGGACAGCGCGAGCTGGAACGACCCCAGCGGCCTGCCCTGGGCGTACTCCAGGCAGGTGCCGACGTATTCACTCACACTGAGGACCAGGACCTCCCCGCCCTGCACCAGGCCGTCGAAGTGCCTGATCCGCCCGGAGACGAACTCCTCCACCTCGAAGTCCGCCAGGTCCCTCCCGGTGTCGAGCCGGGATATGCCGGTGCGGCCCTCGGTGATGGCCGCGGCGGCCTGCCGGGGTGTGTCGAAGACGAGGACGTCCTCGCTCGACGCGCCGCGATGCGGCTTCAGTACGGTCCTGCCATGCCAGGGGATCCGGCCGTCCAGGTCGAGGAAGCGTGGCAACGCGAGGAAGCGGGGCACGCGCAGACCCGCGTCCTCGACCGCCTGCTTCATCAGGACCTTGTCCCGGGCCAAGGCCACCTGGCCGGCCGGCGCGCCCGGCACGCCCAGGTACTCGCGCAGCAGGGCGGCGTCGAGCAGCTCGTACTCCGATACCGAGATGATCCGGTCGAAGTCGCGGGGCCGGTGTGCCAGCCAGTCCCGCGCCTCCTCGAAAGCCGAGCGCAGACCCGGACGGCTCACCCGCTCGCAGCGCAGGTGCGGCGGCAGGGTGGCCAGCGCCTGGTCGGTCCCGAAGTAGGTGACCTCGTGCCGGTCGTGGGAGATGCCCCGGTGGTATTCGATCTTGAAGTAGGGCACGCGGTGCAGAATGAGGATCTTCATCAGGCCTTCCTGAGGGAAGCGGGGGAGCGGAGGGCTCGGTCCAGGGCGTCCGACCAGGCCTCGCGCAGTGCGTGGACGACGGTGCCGATGTCGCCGCGCCCGCCGCGCAGGACGACGCAGCCCTGTGCCGCGAAGTCCGCGTTGTCGCGGGCGACGGCATGCAGGTCGCGGCGCTCGCTCGACAGCCAGGAGAACTCCGCGGCGGCCAGTTCCCCCTCGGCCAGGCCGAGGCGTTCCGCGGTCACCTGGACGGCGTCCGCGAACGGGTCCGTGCCGGATATGACGTCGTCCGGGGAGAACGAGCGGTCGGTGGCGACGCCGAGCAGCACCGTCGCCGCCGAGCACTCGGGCACAAGTTCCGGCGCGCCCGCGGCCGTGCCGAAGGCCGTGTCGACCCAGAGGTGGTGCAGATCGATGCCGTAGACCCAGCGGGCCAGTGACCAGATCTTCATTCCGCCCGGTCGCCGGTTGGGCTCCACCACCGCGGCGCGCAGCCCGTCGTCGCTCAGCTTGATCTCGTTGTGGAAGGGCCCGTCACACTGCCCGACGAGCAAATTCGCCTGCCGTCCCGCCCGTTCCAGCGTCGCGCGCTCGTGGGCGGCCACCCGGGCGGGCAGGACCTGGGCGATCTCGACGGGGTACCGGCCGGGCGCGCTGATCTTCTCGGTGAGGAACGCCAGCGAACCCAGTCCGTCGAAGGAGTACTCCCTCCGGTACGGAATGAACTCCTCGCAGATCACCCCGCCTTCCAGATACGGAAGGACCTCGGCGAACACCGCCGTGAGGTCGTCGCCCGGCCGCACCACGACGACGCCCCGGTTGTTGCCCTCCGCCGCGGGCTTGACGACGATGCCCCGGGGATGCTCGCGGGCGAATCGCTTCAACTGGTCGAGTGAGGCGATCTCGGCGAACGCGGGCACCATGATCCGTTGCGTCTCCAGCAGGTCGGCCACGCGCGCCTCGCCGAGGCGGTAGCGGTACTTGGAGAACGCGCCCTGGGCCAGCCGCGAGGAGTCGACCGGGATCCCCAGCCGTTCCAGCAGTTCGGCCCCGCTGCGTACGGCGTTGTCGGAGAAGACGATGCCCGCCTTGATCCGCTCACGCCGGTCGCCGAGCAGCTTCTCGCCCATCTCGGCGAAGTCGTCGCGCAGGGGATCGAGGTCGATCACCTCGTCGGCGATGGAGCGGTCTGCCTCCCTGGGGTCGGCGCGGATGAGGATCACTGTCGCGCCGTGGTGTTCGCGCGCGTGGTCGCGCAGGTGGCGGACCTCGTCGACGCGGCTGAGGTTGTAGTCGACGATGAGGAGGATCGGCCTGGTCATCCGCGCTCCCTTTCGTACACGATCTCGATGGCGTGCTCGGAGGCGGGCAGCAGCCGAGGGAGGACCGCGTCGCGGTCCGCTCGGTCCATGCGCCAGAGCACCTGGCCGAGGAACACTTCGCGCGAGGACGAGTGCACGACGTCGCCGGGCTCGAGCAGGATCTGCGACATGACCGGCTGCAGGGGGAGATCGTCGTTCAGCTCCACCGCGCGGATGGTTCCGGGGTCGGCGAAGAAGACCCGGAAGAACGTCACGTTGCGGCCCGGCGCCGTGCCGTCCGCCGTGAACGACAGGTTTTTCAGCGTCTCGCCGAAGTCGGCCGGGCGGCCGGCGGCGAGCAGGGAGTCCAGCCAGAGGTCGAGCAGGCCGGGGCCGCCGGTCAGCGCCGCCACACTGGGCGAGATCAGGCTGCCGCCCACCCGCGGGTTGACCTCGATCAGATCCCAGTCGGACGCGGCGTGCCGGGCCTCGACATGGAAACAGCCCCAGTCGAGGTCGAGGACGTCCAGCACGCTCGTCACCCAGCGGATCCCGGCGGCGATCTCCTCCTGCGACAGACTGGTGGGCGGGCTGACACAGGCGTTCTCCAGCACGGTCCCCGCCGTCTCCGTGACCTGGCACTTCTCGTGCACCGCCACGACATGGGGCTCGGCGTCGACGACGATCACCTCGAAGCTGAACTCGCGCCCCGGCACGTAGTCCTCGACCAGGAACTCCATCCCGCCGGCACGTCCGTGAGCCGGGCCGGCTCCTGCACCCACGTCCTCCTCTGCGGCCGGGTGCGTGTGCGGGCCCGGATCCACGGGGCTGCCGGCGCCGGGCTGGACGGCGAAGGCGCTGGAGTAGACCGTGTCGGACCGGGCCTCGGCGGCGATGCGTTCCACGTCGGTCCAGGTCGTGCCGGCCGTGAGGGGAAACGTTCCGAATGAGGCGATGCCGCTGACCGGCTTCACGAAGTAGCGGCCGCCCTCGCGTTGGCGTTCGGCGAGCGTCTGGGGAGTGAGGGCGCACGCCCGGGCGCGGCTGAGTCCGGCGTCGGCGAGCCGATTTCGCAGCGTCAGCTTGTCCCGCAGTTCCGCGACCCGCTTCTCGTCCAGGTCCGGCACCCCCAGACGGGCGTTGGCCAGCGCCATCAGATGCCGGTAGCCCTCCCAGACGGTGAGGCAGCACTGCACCGCCGCACCCGCCGCCTGGAGCCGGTCGAGGTAGTCCTCGACGTCGCGGGCCGTCAGGACGTGCCCGGTGCTCACCCGCACGTCGTCGGCGAGGTCGGCCAGCGCCGCCGGCCGGGATGCCTGGTGCTGCGGTTCCGGCAACGAGCTGAGCACATAGCCCTTCAGCCCCCGCGCCGTGACCGTGCCGAGGAGGTCCTCCATGAACGAGAACCCGACATGGCTGAGCAGCAGCACTCCTGTGGCGTTTTCGGTGCTCATTCCGGCCTCCTTACCGGCAGGCGGGGGCGCGGCGCGGACACGCCGCGCCCCCGCTGGGGACGGATCTCAGGCCGGCTGTTTCTCGGCCCTGGCGATGGTGTCCAGGTAGAGCTCCTCGAAGTACTGCGCCAGGATCTGCTGGTGCTCGCGGAGGTAGCGCTTGAACGCGTCGATGTCGTCCTGGCTGCGCAGCAGGTGCCGGACGGCCGCCCACACCTCGCCGGGGTGGTCGTCGTTGATGTCGGTGTGCGAGTGGTTGATCTGGCCGCCGATGTTGGACTCGCCGACCGACTTCTTCAGCGCCTCCAATTTCCTGGGCTCCAGCTTCACGTTCACGTACTCGACGAGGTAGGAGTACGCCACCACGCCGAGCGGGCCCTCGTGGTCCAGGAGGTAGGAGAAGTAGCCGGTGAGCAGCTTGGTCGACAGGTAGGGCTCGGTGGCCAGGAACTGCTCGCGGGACACGCCCGCCTTCTCCAGGTCGGCGATGAACAGTTCGTCGTGGAGCATCTCCTCCTGCTCGTAGTTGGCCCAGACCTGCGCCGCCTCGGGGCTGATCTTGGCGATCTCCACCAGTGCCTTGGCCTCGGAGACGCGCAGCATCCGGATGCGCCAGGCGGTTTCGATCAGGTTCCGCTTGTAGTACTCGGAGTCGACGTTCCTGCCCTCGAGGTGGGCGGCCTCGGGGACGTTGGCGTACCACTCGAGGACCTGCTGGTCGAGCTGCGCGTCGATCTCGGCGCGCAGCTCCGCCGATGCGGTGCTGCTGAGGAAGGGGGTACGGTTCCCGTAGCCGACGTTGGTCACACGGTTGGGCATGGTTCACCTTTCGGTTGGACGCACGGACACTCGGACTCTTGGTGCGAGCGGTTTCAGATGTCGTCGGCGACGCGAACGGTCGCGTCGCCCCGCAGCCGGCACTGGCAGGCAAGGCGGTGGGTGCCGCCGGTGCGGCCGAGGTCTTCCAGGAAGTCGAGTTCGTCGTGGTCGGGTTCGCCGAGGGAGCCAAGGCCCTCGAGCACCTCGATGACGCACGCGCCGCACGATCCGGAGCGGCATCCGAAGGGGATGGGCCGCTGCGGCGTCTCGTACTCGACTTCGGTGAGGGGGGATCCCGCCGGCAGCAGGATTTCGGTTCCTGCCGGAAGGACGGTCAACTTCTTCAGGTTCATGACAGGGGAATGGCGTCGAGGTCGGTGGAGTGCTCCGGCGCGAGGCGCGACCCGGGGCGCAGTTCGACCGCCGCGTGGTTCGCCGCGGTCGCCGCCTCGCCGAAAGCCACCGATATGAGCGGGACACGGCCCTCGTAATGGCAGATGTCACCGACCGCGTACACCCCCGGCGTATTCGTCTGCATCGCTCCGTCGACCAGAACAAGGCGATTACTCATCCGGAGTCCCCAATCGGCGATCGGACCGAGGTTCGTGATGAATCCCAGTGCTCCCACGAGAACCTGCGCGGGTATTTTCCATTCCTGCTCCTCGGTCCGGACCCACACTTCTTCGAGGCGTTCGGTTCCTTGACAGGCCATCACCTGCGCGTCGGTCAGCACGCGAACACCGGACGCGTACATCTGCTTGACGCTGTGCTCGTGGGCGCGGAAGGCCGAGCGCCGGTGGACGACCGTGACGGACCGCGCGATCGGGGCGAGGGCGAGGGCCCAGTCGACCGCGCTGCCGCCGCCGCCCACGATCACCACGTCACGGCCCCGGTGCTCGTCGAGATGGCGCACGTGGTGGGTCACGCCTCGCCCCTGATAGGGCCTCAGGCAGGGCAGGGAGCGTGGGACCGAACGGCCGAGTCCCGCCGCGATCACGACGGCTCCGGCGCGCACCAGCCCGCCGTCCTCCAGGCGTATCGCCCAGCCCCTGCCCTCCTCCGGCACCAGGGAGGTCGCCGTCCGGCCGAGCAGGAAACGCGGACGGAACGGCTCCACCTGAGCGATCAGGCCGTCGATGAGTTCCCGGCCCCGCACGGCGGGATGGCCGGCGACGTCGTAGATCCTCTTCTCCGGGTACAGGGCCGCGACCTGTCCGCCCGGCTCGGGCAGCGCGTCGACCAGCACGCTGGAAAGCCCTCGGAAGCCCGCGCAGCAGGCGGTGTACAGACCCGCCGGCCCCGCGCCGACCACAGCCACGTCCGCGCTCGCCTCCGCGTCGGCCACGGTCGTCTCCACTCGAACCCCCGCTTGGTCCATCCTGAACTCCAGGTGTTTTCTAGCGCTCGGTCGAATAACTCTGCTGCCCCAGTCCGAGGGCCGGCCATCTGAATGACGTGACGTAACTCGTCTTCTCGTCGTTCGGCTTTCCTGCCGATATCCGGCACTGCTGCCGCCGAACTGCGTCCCATCATTGGACGGCTTCTGATCCGCGGTCAAGAAAGGGATTCGAAACTCCGCCGCTGCTGTTCAGAAGCCGGATGGCACAAGGCCTTTCGGGTTGAGCCGGACGGGGCGGCCCGCTCACCGCCCCGAGCGTCCCGGCTGCGCCGCGCTCTCGTGTTCGTCCGCGTCATCGACTGCCTGGTCCAGAGCGCTGGCGAACCGCTGCCACTGCTGGGCGTAGTGGTTGGCCAGGTCTGCGACGGCGACAGCGCAGTGGGGTGGCACGGAGGCCAGCAGCTGCCGTCCCGCTTCCAGATCGGGCTCCCGCTCGTGAAGCCAGCGCAGCAACGCGCGCCCGGACTGGGTTAATTTGAGGGACGGGTCCTTCGCCAGGGTCTCGATGGGCCGGGCCCGGTCGCTTCCCGCGCCCCGGCTGCTCGCCGGATCGCCCGCGCCGCCCGCGAGGGACGGCTCCCGTGCTGCGCGGGCGGTGTTCCGGTCCGGCGCCCTGGACTCCTGCTCGCCGTGCCGCATCCGCTGCCGGATCTCGCACGCCGTGCTGATCGACACCCCTGCCGCGGTGGCCGTCTCCTGGAGCGTGGCGGTGGGGTGCTCGGCGAGGAACGCGCGGGCGGCCTCCCGGCGTTGCGCCGCGTCCAGCGGACGAGAACGGCCGTCCGCCCCGACCCGGACCTTCGACTGTGGAAGTTCCTCACTTGAAGCGCGGCGGACGGCGCCCACGGTCTTGGGGGACAGCCGGGTGATGCGCGCGATCGCCCGGTCCGACAGATCCGGGTGCTCGGTCAGGATCCGCCGGGCCGCGGCCTTTCTGTCCTTGAGGGTCAGTGGCAGACCGTGGCTGATGTTGGCCGCCACGGAGTGGATGAACACCTCACTGGCCGGCCCTTCCAGATACCGGACCGGGATCGTCTTCTCGCCGCGCAGCCGGGCGGCCTGGAGACGATGCATCCCGTCGACCACGCGCCGGGTGTCCCGATGCACCAGTATCGGCTCGATGTCGCCCTGCGCGAGAACGTCGACGTGGTCCTGGTTCAGCCCTCCCAGGCGCGGCGAGTCGGCGTCCACCAGCGAGGCGACGGGCAGCAGGTGAACGCCGGCGCACTCCGCCGGCGTCGTCGGGGCGGACTCCTGAGCCGCCGCCCGCGACCGGTCCGGCAGGCGCGTAAGGGGCGGGTTGGGTAAGAGATACGAAGACACCGAAGATCTGCTTTCTGTCGGTTTTCTGCATGTGGGGCTGCAGGCGCCGAGAAATGCCGTCGGCTCCGGTGAGCGCGATGCCCGGCACACGAGTGCCGTGCGCGGTGCCAACCGCCACGACTCCCCGTTGCTCGCCCCGACCCTGGACCGTCTGAACGACCTGGGGCCGTTACCCGACGACATCGCCGTGCACCTGGACGCCGACTGATCACCAGGGCACGGGCGTTCCGTCCCAGGAGAAGAAGCCACCGGTGGGGCCGTCGTCCGGCAACAGGGCCAGGCGCAGGGCACCCTGCGCGGCCTCGGCCGGGTCGCCGCCGGCAGCGGCGGCCCGGGGGTTGAGATCGGTGGCCCGCAGGCCGGGGGCGAGCGCGTTGACCTTGAAACCGTCCTCGGCCAGCGTCTGGGCGTAGAGGACGGTGAGGGCGTTGAGGGCGGCCTTGGACGACCGGTAGGCGGCGGCGCCGCCTACCGGGGTGAACTGGGGGTTGGGGGTGGTGCTCCAGGTCAGCGACGCCGTGCCGCTGGAGATGTTGACTATGCGCGGGTGCGGGGACCGGCGCAGGGCGGGCAGGAACGCATTGGTCACCGCCACTACCCCGAACACATTGGTCTCGTATGTGCGCCGGTACTCCTCGATGCCGGTGTCGGCCGGCGGGGCGAGTGACGGCGAGATGCCGGCGTTGTTGACCAGCACATCCAAGCGGTCCATCTGAGCCGCTGCCTGTGCGACGCCGTCGGGATCTGTCACGTCGAGGACCAGCAGACGGGCCCCGGCTCCGATCTCCTCGACGGCCCGCTGCCCGCGCCCGGGGTCACGGGAGCCCACGTACACGGTGAGGCCCTCGGCGGCGAGCAGCCGGGCGATATGCTTGCCGATGCCCTTGTTGGCACCGGTAACCAGAGCTGTGCGTTCGTTCATGGCAACCACACTTCCCCGGTCGTGGGTGCCCTGCCAGGGACAGCCTGTACCAGGTAGTGAGAGGAGGCGATATGGCGCGGCAGGAACTGGCCCACTACTTACGGGACCGCCGGGCGGCCCTGCGTCCGCACGAGATCGGCCTGGCGACGACGGGCACCGACCGCCGCACACCGGGTCTGCGCCGCGAAGAGGTGGCGGAGCTCGCCCATATGTCGGTCGACTACTACACGCGGCTGGAGCAGGCCCGGGGGCCGCGGCCATCGGCCCGGATCCTGGACGCACTGGCCCGCGCGCTGCGGCTCACGCCGGCCGAGCGCAGCCATCTGTTCCGCCTGGCGGGTTCGAGCGCGCCGCCTGGCATCAGCGCCGTGCGGCGGGTGCGCCCGCACGTGGCCCGGATGCTGGAGCGGCTGCCGGAGACCGGTGCCATCGTCACTGACGCGGCGTACGACGTTGTCGCCTGGAACCCCCTGGGCCGGGCACTGCTCGGCGCCGACCTCGGAGTCGGAACGACGAACCTGGCCCGAAGCCGCTTCCTGGCCCGGGGGCGGTTGTACGGGTGCTCCAGCGCCGAGGAATTCGGGCACATCGTAGTGGCGCGGCTGCGCCGGGCCGCGGACCGCTACCCGCATGACCCGCAGCTGGCCGCGCTGCTGGCCGAACTGCACGCCGGCAGTGAGGAGTTCCGGCAGATCTGGGAGGCGCGTCCGGTCCACGCTCCCGGGCACCGCATCAAGACCGTGGACCATCCGGAGGCCGGCGCGCTGCGGTTGAACTGCGACGTCCTGCTCGTGCCCGAGGATGACCAGGAAGTTGTCCTGATGACGGCCGACCCCGGATCACCTGCCGTGCGGGCCCTGCGCAGGCTGGCCACGCAGGCGACCTGAAACGAAGGATGCGCACAGGTCTCGCCAACGGTCACAGAGCGTCGCAACTCAATATTCACTCGGGCCTGTGCCCACCTTGATGCCGAGGCTTTCCACGCCGCCTATCTGCGCGGGCTGTTAGCCCGCCGCTCTCGCTGCGTGGCCCGGAAACCGCTCGAGACTACGAGGGCTTTATCGGACCGACGTCCTGAGGCATCGTGGTTAGGCAGGCAGCCGGTCGTACCACTGCTCCAGTTCGTCAGCGGTTCGCCGCAGGTCGGCAATGAACTGGGCGAGTTGGGCCTGGGAGGTGACGGCATGGAAGTCCTCCACCTGGTTGCCGTCCTTCAGGACCCCCAGGTCCACCCGGGTGCCCGAATCGCCGTTGACGTAGCACTGGGAGGCGAAGGTAGTGCCGTCCACGAAGTCGCCCAGCGAGAAGTACGGGGGATTCACCGACGAGGAGCGGGCCGTGATGAAGGAGCACGCACGCGAACAGAAGAAGACGGCAGCGTGGCGCGGTGCGTCGAAGGCGGGAGAGGGAGGCGGCGGCGGAGCAGGACGTGCTGGCGAAAATAGCCGAGATGCCGGAAACAGACCGGGCCCTCGCCGAGCGGATCCATGAGATCGTCAGGACCACCGCTCCCGGCCTCGCGCCCAAACTCTGGTACGGGATGCCCGCGTACGCCAGGGACGGCAAGGTCGTCTGCCACTTCCAGAGCGCGGAGAAGTTCAAGACGCGGTACGCCACGCTCGGCTTCAGCGACCAGGCGGCACTCGACGACGGCGCGATGTGACCGACCGCCTACGCCCTGAAGGAGCTGACCGCAGCCGACGAACAGCTCATCAGCGCCCTCCCGAAGAGGGCGGTGGGCTGAGGGGGCTCGGGGAGGAACCGGCGGTGAAGTGACCGGGCAGTGGAGACGTTGTACTTGGTGTGGCCGGCGTCCGCCCAGTGGTCGAAGATCACGACATGGCGGACCATGGAGGAGTCGCTGTTGGCCTTGATGACCAGGTCGCCCTGGTTGAGCGCGGACATGGTGATCGGGGCCGTCCAGTCGTCGTTCTTCAGGGCCACGGCGTTGGGGCCGGGCTTGGGCAGCTTGAGCGCCATGGAGGAGTAGCCGGAGCAGTCCTGGCCTGTTTCCCGCTCACCGGTCGGAGTACGAGTGTCGCTCTGACTGCGGCTTGTGTGCTCGCCGGTGAGCTGCATGCGGCGGCCACCGGGCTGTCTTCGCTGGCTGTCGCAAGCGGCTGCACGAGTTCTATGTGACGGTCAGTCAGGCACCATTCGGCCTGGGAAGCGCTCAGGCAGCCCCGGAACGGGACGTTGCACGGACTCCGGCCCTGAGGGCACGGCGGGCTTCGACGAACCCGGCCCGGTGACCGTGGCGGCCTTCCGCGCCGCCACGGCCCTGCCGGCTGCTGACGGCTCCTAACGCTGGTGGGGTGTGGGTTGAGGTGTGGGGGTAGGTGTGAGCTGGGGTGTCGCAGACTGAGTGAGAACGGTCTGTGGTGTTTTGGGGCGGGGTGGTAGGGGTCCTGGCCTGGGGTTGTGTCAGTTTCGTTGAAAGTGCCGGGTTTTGTTGCGTATGGTTTCTGCGTCTAATGGCACTGTCCGTATTCACGCTGGTCAGGGGTGTTGTGCCTGGTCAGCGTGGTCGGGTTGGCGGCCCCGTGTGGTGTGGTGGTGGGTTTCCGCGAGATGGTCGAGCTGGATGGCCTCGAGGGATGTTTTGGTGATGCGTTCGGTGCCGTCGAGGATGCTGGTGATCGCTGAACGGACCTTAAGAACTGGAGAGTTGGGCGGGGCGACGGGCGTCCCGCCCGGGGTTCTGGCACCCATGGATCCCCTTCCGTGTGCCGCACATGGCGCGGGGCCTGCGGTTGCACCACGCTCACGCCATCGGGACGAGGACGACCGGGCATTGCGCGTGGTGGAGCAAGGCGTGGACGACCGGACCGAGTTGGAGCCCCAGTGCCCGGGTGCGCCGGTGAGGGGCCACCACCATGACATCGGCCTCCCGGCTCGCCTCCAGCAGCGCCCACACCGGGCTCTCGGGGACCGCCTCCGTACGGACCGCGTGGGCGGAGCCGTCGAAGCCCACCACCTGGCCGTTGAACGAGGTGTCGCGGGTGTCGGTCATTGGTCTCCCTCCGGGAATGAGGCGGGCGGAGAGCGTCAGGCGGCCGTCGGCACCGGGCGTACGGCGCCGAGCAGTTCGCCGGGGTCATGGATGACGTAATCGGCGCCGTGGTGGAACAGGCGGGTGAGGGCGCCAGGGTGGCCGGGAGCGGCGAGGCCGACGACCCGGCGGAAGCCGCCCTGCCGGGCGGCGGCGATGCCGTTCGGCGAGCCATCCACGGCGGCGGTCTCCTCCGGATGGGCGCGGAGCATCCGCGCCGCCCTGAGCAGCAGCGCGGGGTCCGGCCTCGGCGGCAGCCGCAGCCGGTGGCGGTCGCCGCCGTCGAGCACCACATCGACCAGGCGCACCAGCCGCCCGGTGTCCAGCAGCCGCCCGGCCCGTGCGGTGGCGGAAACGGCGGCCACGGCGATGCCCCGGCCACGCAGGTCGTGCAGCAGCTCCGGGGCACCGCGCCGGATGCCCACACCGTGCCGGTGCAACTAGCGGTCGAGCACGGTCTGTTGACGCCGGGCGAGCTCCCTCCCGGTGCGCTGCGCGGTGCGGGCATCGGGGAAATCGACGCCGCGCTCCTGGAGGAGAGCGCTCACCGCCCACGGGGTCCGGACGCCATCGACGAGCCGGTGGAGGTCCGTGTGCGGATCGAATGCCCCCAGCCGGCTGTCCTGTTGCCGCCCGGTCAGAAATCCGTCGAGAGCCAAGGCCCACGTGGCCGCCTGGACTTGGGACAGGTCGGTGAGGACGGAATCGATGTCGAGCGTCACCGCGCGGATCCCGTCCGGCAGCGCGGGGCACGTCGGCCGAGCGAACCGGTTCCGGGGCGGGTGGGCGCATGGGGGCCTCCTCGGTCGCTGATGGGTCGGCTGTCATCACACCGTCCGTTGGGCCCGCCGCTCCATGGGCCGGGTGGCCCTGCCGTGCCGCCACCGGGCCCGGTGGCGGTTGGTGACACGGGGCCCGAACGGGCCGCACGGGTATCCGTTCGGCCCTTCGCGACAAGCCGCGGCCGGGCGGAGGCTGACGGCAGATCCGAGGAGGACACCGTGAGCAGCATGCAGACCCGGCCCGACACCGACATCGAAGTGGAACTGCGCGGGGACATCCCCGTGGCGGCGGCCGCGGGCCGCTCCCTGCCCCGGGCGTCGCGCCGGTGCACCGGCACCCGGCGCGGCCGGTAGTCCGGCCAGGGCGCAGCCGGGCCCGCCACCGGTCCATGGCGCCGGTGACGCTCGCCTTCGACCACGTGGCGATGCCCCGTGCGCCGGAGGGCAACGGCGGCAGTGGGACGCCGCCCCCGGCACCTTCGTCCTCCGGGCGACCGCCGGCCGTAGCGGCGAGGGGTCCTGTGCCGCGGGGACGGTGAGCTCGTCGCGCCATGCCTCGCCGAACTCACGGAAGTCCCCGGCGTGTTGGGTTACCCGGTCGGCTTCCCTGCCGCGCGCAGAGCCCATGCCCCGCCCCGGTACGAGGCGGGCCGTCCCGACCGGATGCGGCACATCCGTGCGGCGGTCGGCCGTCTGCCCCGGCTCGCCCGGCCGGCGAACTCGGCGATCAGCTCCGCAGGCGCCCCCCCCGGATCGGCAGCATCACGTCCCGCAGCAGCGTCGCCACGTCTGTCGAGGTGTCCGAGCCGGGCGTCAGCCGGAAGGCGGGCATCGAGTGTGTGAGAAGTCGCGCTGCGGCCCGGCTCCTGTCGGCCAGGGCCGCCTCCGCTGGACCGTACCGCACGAGCGAGACCGGCCCGGTCCGGCGGGACACCATGGTGTTACGGCTTCAGCCCGCTTGCTCAGCCAGGCGCCGATGGCGGCCCGAACTCGGCTCACCGGTAACGGGTGAGCAGCAGGGCGGTGTCATCGGAGCGGAGCGGTGAGCTCCGGGCCCTGCCCAGCAGGCGGTCGGCGAGCTCCTCCAGACTCCCGGCCGGGGCGTGGGCCAGGGAGGCCCGCAGCCGGTCGATGCCCAGACCGATGTCGCAGCCGCGTTCCTCCACCAGGCCGTCGGTGTAGAGGGCGAGGATCGAACCCGGCGGCAGGTCCACCCCGGTCTCCGGGTAGGTGCTGCCGTCGTCCACGCCGAGGAGCGGGCCGCTCGCCAGGTCCAGGACCTCGGCAGTGCCCTCGGGGTGGCGCAGCAGTGGCGGACAGTGCCCGGCGCTGACCGCGAGCGCCCGGTCGGTGTCCGGCTCGATGCGGATGTAGCAGCAGCTGGCGAGCAGCCCGGGGTCAAGATCGGTGAGCAGCCGGTTGGTTCCGGCCAGGACGGCACCGGGGGAGTGGCCGGCCGTGGCGAACGCCTTCACCGCGCTGCGCAGTTGGCCCATGGTGCCGGCGGCGGCGACGCTATGGCCCTCCACATCCCCGATGACCAGGGCGACTCCGTCCGTGGTGGGGATGACGTCGTACCAGTCACCGCCGATGTTCATCCCACTGGTGCCGGGCAGATAGCGGCCGGTGATGCGGATGCCGGGCAGCTCGGGCAGCCGATGAGGCAGGAGTGCGTTCTGCAGCCCGTGGGCGAGAGCCGACTTGGTGTCGTAGAGACGGGCCCGCTCCAGTGCCTGGGCGATCAGTCCCCCCAGCGCGGTCAGGCTGCTGCGGACCTCGGCGGTGAAGCGCTGGGGCTCGTCGAAGCCGAGGACACAGGTGCCCACGGGGCGGTTGGACGCGATCAGTGGCAGGCAGGCCCAGGCACCGGCATCCGTCACCGGGCCCGCCGGACCGCCGCCGGTGAGTTCCTGTCCCGACTCGATGAACCGCGGTACCCCGGAGACCAGCACCTGAGGCCCGGGCAGCGGGGCATCGAGGGGCTCACCCTCCGGCCCGTGCGGCAGGAGCCCTCGGTGACCGGTATGGAAGAGCAGATGGAGCCGGCCCTCGTCGATCACATGGATGGCCAGATGCTGCCCGCCGAAGGCCGGCAAGAGCTGATGGGCGACGACCTCGCACACCTCGCCGGTGGTGACCGCCTCGGTCAGCGCGCTGCCTAGCTGAAGGACGTGGTAGATGGCACCCAGGCGGGCCGGTGCGGCTCCGTCCTCCGGCGGCGCTCCCGCCGCCGGGGGCGCGGACCGGTTTCCGGCGGGCCCTGGGCCGGTCTGCTGACCGAAGGCCACGGCGGGTCCGGCCTGGCCCGCCGGCGGTTGCGGTGGCTGCGTGGGCACAACCCTGCCGGTCACCCCTTGGGCGTCGGGGTGGAGGGAGAAGGCGAGCCATTGGTCCGGCGGTCGGCGGGCCAGGAAGGCGGTGGGCTGCTGCGAGACCATCGCAGCCCGGTGCCGGTCCTCGAAGGCCGGATCCGACAGCCAGGGCAGGACCTCCCACGGACAGCGGCCGGCCAGCTCCCCGCCGGGTACGCCCAGCAGCCGCTCCAGGCTGCGATTGGCGTAGGTGGTCCGCCCGTCCGGGTCGAGGGAGAACAGCCCGTCCCGGAGCCGCTCCACGGCGGTGACCGCCGTCGTACCGGCTCCGGCGTCCAGCACGCCGCCGACCAGGTGGGCCCGTGCCTCCCGTCCCGGGGTCTCCGGTACGCGGCCCCAGAGCTCCACGTCGCGGTACCCCTCGCCGGCCCGGATGCGCAGCTGCCGGGCGAGGACCCGGCCGTCCGTGGCGGCTGCCCGCGCGGCGGCCCGCAGCGCGGCCCGGTCACCGGGGTGGAGCCGGGAGGCCAGGGTGTCGGCCCGGCCGTCGAAGGCGTCGGGCGCGAACCCGAAGATCGCGCACAGCTCGTCGTCGGCCACGACGGCACCCGTGTCGAGCTGCCAGTCGAACAGCCCCACCCGCACCGCCCGGGCGGGCGGCGCCGAAACCTCGACGGGCACGGTGCCGGTGCCGCATTCGACGCTGTCGCCGTGGCACCGGAGGGCGGAGCCGAGCCGGTTGGCGATGGTCCGCAGGTGGCGGAGCCGGGCTCTGGAGAGCCCCGGGTGCCCCGGCGCCGCCGCCCACACCACCGCCAGCGCCCCCAGGCGCTCCGGCCCCGCCCGCACCGGCACCGATGCCGAACCGAAGGCGTACGGCAGGGCCACCGCGAGCTGGGGGTAGCGGCGCATCGTCTCGTCGGCGTCGGCCAGGTGGACCGTGCGGCCGGACCGGTAGGCCACCGCCACCGGAATGGGGCTGTTCACCGGGATCAGCCGCCACCTGCCGAGCAGGGAGGGCGGGGTGCCGCAGGTGGCGGCCAGCACGATGGACCGACGGTCCACGGAGCGGAGGAAAACACTTCCGGACTGTGCGCCGGTCTCCTGGACGGCCTTGCCCACGGCCGCCGCCAGCAGTTCCTCGTGCTCCGCGTGCGGGTTGGTGGTCATACCGTTGCCGACGCGCGGCCCCGCCCGCTCCGTCGGCTCGCGCCGACCCATGTCTCCTCGTGTACGTCCGGGTGACGCCGGTGTCAAGGCGAGCTCGGCGATCACGGGGAGGCCCCTTGGGGCGCGGGGCGGCTGTGTCCTGTGGCCGTCACTGGCACCAGCACCGACAACCTGGTCCGCACCCCGGCACTGGGTGGCGCGCTCGCGACCGGCCTCCGTGACGCGGGCCTGCCTGATGCCGGGCCACGGTCTGGTGGCGGTCGGCCGCGACCTGGCCCATGCGGTCATGTGCGCGATCCTCCTGGAACGTGCCTGCCGCATCCTGCTCACTGCCCGGGCCATCCCGCGCCACTGGACCAGCCATCAGGAGTGCCTGGAAAAGGACGCGGTGGCCTGGCATGGCAGCCTGATCGACGCCGGATGGCGGTACCGGCAGCGCCGGTTCGCGCTCCGCCAGGAGTCAGCCGGCCCAGGCCGGAATCCCTGGCCTTCAGGCCAGGGAGCACGTCAATCGATGCTCGATGTTTCGCTGCAGAACCTCACCGTCCGCGAGGTGCCGGGCAACCGGGGCGGCGCACTTCCGCGGTCCCCGCCTTCCGGTTCGGCGGCGCGGCGGTGGTTCCCCTTGCCCTGCTGCTGCTCTACCACGCGGCGCCTCGGTCGGCCTTCGCGCCGTGGCGGGTGGCTCGGTGCTCGCTGCCGCCCACTGGCCCACCATCCACCGCCCGAACGTCAAGGAGGCCGCCCGGCCCTCCCCGCGACGGGTCGCCGTGCGCCGCGCCCAGGGAACGGCCGGGCCGGGCCCTCTCTGATCCCGGGGCAGCGTGTCGTTCGGCAAGTTTGTATCCGGCGCGTATCAGGGAGCGCTTGGTTGCCCATCGAAGAGGCGCGTCGGCCCGCGGCGAAGGCAGGCACACAGGAGCCGAAGCGCCCCGCGGCACACGGCAATCCGGGCCCCTGAACCCGGCCTGACCTGGGCATTGACCGGCGGCGGAGGTTGCCGGACGGTTACCGCGCATCCGCCGTCGGCTCGTTTGCCGCACTCGCTGCCTGCCGTATCGTTCCGTTCGGGTCGCCGGGCGTATGTGAACTCGCGAGTGCCACCGCGACCGCCGTCTCACCCGGACCGTCCGAACAGGAGTCACCCGCCCGTGTCCTCGTCCGCCCCGGCTGGGGCCCTCTCGCGCCCTGTCCGTGTGCTGCTGGTGGAGGACGACGACCTGATGCGCCGGTCCTTCACCGTCGCCCTTGAGCGCTACGGCTATGAGATGAGGGCCGCGGCCGACGGGCTGGAGGGTCTTGAGCTCTTCCGGGACGAGGACTTCGACCTGCTGATCCTGGATGTGATGCTGCCCGGGCTGGACGGCATCGGCCTCTGCCGCAGGATCCGGGAGACCAGTCTGGTGCCCGTTCTGATGATGTCCGCGCGTGGCGACGGGCTCGATGTCGTCGCCGGTCTGGAGGCCGGCGCGGACGACTACGTGGTCAAGCCCGTGGACACCTATGTGCTGGTGGCTCGCATTCGCTCGCTGCTGCGGCGGGCGACCTACGCGGCCGCCCCGGGGCCCGAGCGCGCCGCGGTGGAGGGGCCGTCGGCCGGGGGCGAGGTGCTGGTCTTCGGGGACCTGACCATCGACACCGGAGGCATGGAGGTGTTCATCGCCGGAAGCCCGGTGGCGCTGACCCCGACCGAGCTGAAACTGCTCCTGGAGTTCGCCGCTCACCCGGGCCTGGTGCTGGAACGGCATACCCTGCTGCGCAACGTCTGGGAGTACGGCTGGGACGGCGACAGCCGCGTCGTGGACCTGTGTGTGCAGCGGCTGCGCAGGAAGCTGGGACGGGACCGGATCGAGACGGTTCGCGGCTTCGGCTACAAGTTCAGGCGCTGAGGCCGGTGCGCCTCTTCCACCGGCTGTGGTCCGCCCGCGCGTCCCTGCGCTGGAAGATCGCCGCGCTGGCCGCCGTCACCGCATGCCTGGTCGCGGCGGCGGTGGGTGTGCTGGTGCATGTGTGGACCGCGGGAGACATCCGCTCCCGGGCCGAAGCACAGGCGTTCAACAGCGTGTACTCGGCCATGGACGTCTACCGGCGCACCGGAACGCTCGCGGACGGCGCCGAACTCGACCCGGCCGAACTGCCCACCGCGCTGCGCCACCCGGCGGACGGCGACCGGCACACCGCCTACGACGGGCGCGTCAACGGAAATGTGGGGCCGAGTGTCTGGGCCGCCCAGCGGACCGGCGGCCCGGGCAGCCGGGTGCTGGCCGTCCGGGCCAATATGAGCAATGACCTCCACACCCTGCGCCGGCTCGATATGACCATGGCGGTGGCCTCGCTGGTCGCGCTCGCGGCGGCGGTGCCGCTGGCGGTCTACGGGGCCGGGCTGGTCGGCCGCCGGCTGCGGCGGGTCTCCGAGACCGCTGGCCGGATCTCCGCCGGCGACCTCGACGCCCGGACCGGGCCGGTCAAGGGCGGCGACGAGGTCGCCGACATCGCCGCCACCGTTGACCTCATGGCCGACAGCCTCGGCCAACGGCTGCGCAGCGAGCGCCAGTTCACCGCGGACGTGGCCCACGAGCTGCGCACTCCCGTCGGTGGTCTGCTGGCCGCCGCCGACCTGCTGCCGCCCGGCGAGACGGAGGATCTGCTGCGGGCCCGGGTGCGTGATCTGCGCGGCCTGGTCGAGGATCTGCTGGAGATCTCCCGGCTGGACGCGGGCGCCGAACAGCCGGTCCGTGCCCATGTCCCGCTCGGCGAGGTGGTCCGTGAGGCCGTGGCCCGTACCGGTTTCGACACCGAGGTCACCACCGCCGGAACGGAGGGTGTGACGACCGTGGAGACCGACCCGCGCCGCCTGGAACGGATCGTCGGCAACCTCGTCGTCAACGCCCACCGGCACGGGCGGGCCCCGGTACAGGTCACCGTCGAGGGCCGTACGGTCGTCGTACGCGACCACGGCCCCGGCTTCCCGGCGGACCTGCTGCTCCACGGCCCGCGTCGCTTCCACACGGGTGCTACGGAACGCGGCACCGGCCACGGCCTGGGCCTGACCATCGTCCTGGGCCAGGCCCGGCTTCTCGGCGCCGAGCTGCGCCTGGACAACGCCCCGGACGGCGGCGCCGTTGCCACCCTGCGCCTGCCCGCCTGACCGCCCGGCGCACGCACCCGCACGGCAGAGCCGCTACGGAGCGGCGCGGACATCGATACACGGTGGCGCAGGCCCCGATACGTTCCCCGGCCACCCTTGGGAGTGCACCGTTTCGTACTCGCCATTGAAACGGACCCATGAATCCCGAGGCCCGAGGAAACCACCGTGAACACCTCTGACAACGCATCCCCCACCCGGCCGAGCCGGAGCGACGTCGCCGCCCGCGCGAAGACAATTGTGTTCAGGGGCATTTGGGGCGTCGGCGCACTCGTCGTCCTCGCCTCCGTGCTGCTGATCGTAGGTGCCTTCACCGCGGACCCGATGGCGGGTGAGTCATGGCAGCCCGCCGGCGTGCTCGGCCTGATCGGGCTGTGCCTCGGCGGAACCCTCCTGATCGTCGGCATGCTGGCCCGGTCCGTCGTGCCGAAGCCGGGACGCCGATAACGGCCCGGGAACGGGCCGATCGCTCGGCCGGGGCCCCTCGGGCAGCGCCTGTGACGTCCACGCCCGGGCGCGCCGGGCGGTCCCGTCATGCCGTTGTACGGCTCGGTGCGGCCGGCCGGCTGCGGGCCCGGTGCCGGCCTGGGGCCGCCGCACCCCTGCCCCCGCGCATCAGGGATGAGCAGGGGCCGTCCGCGCGCCACAAAACCCGTCGCCCGCATCCCCGCAGAACTGCTGCAAACCGGCGCGGACATCGATACATGGTGGCGCAGGCCCCGATACGTTCCCCGGCCACCCTTCGGAAAGCACGCTTCCGCACCCGAAGAGGAGTCCCTTGTGACCGCCGGCCCCCTTGCATCGCACATGCCGCGCCCGACGAACGGAATCGCCGCCGCGACCACCGACCTCTCCAAGGTCTACGGCAGCGGCGACACCCGGGTCGTCGCCCTGGACCGGGTCAGCATCGCCTTCCGGGAAGGAGAGTTCACCGCGATCATGGGCCCGTCCGGCTGCGGCAAGTCCACCCTGATGCACTGCGCCGCCGGGCTCGACTCGCCCAGCTCCGGCTCCGTCCGCATCGGCACCACCGAACTGAGCACACTCAACGACCGGCAGCTCACCAAGCTGCGCCGGGACCGGATCGGCTTTGTCTTCCAGGCGTTCAACCTGCTGCCCACCCTGAGCGCGCTGGAGAACATCACACTGCCGCTCGCCATCGCCGGACGCCGCCCCGACCAGCAGTGGCTGGATCGCGTGGTCGCCATGCTCGGTCTCTCCCAGCGCCTTGGCCACCGGCCCGCCCAGCTGTCCGGCGGGCAGCAGCAGCGGGTCGCCGTGGCCCGCGCCCTGGCCTCCCGGCCCGCGATCGTCTTCGGCGACGAGCCCACCGGCAACCTCGATTCCCGCGCCGGGGCGGAGGTCCTCGGCTTCCTGCGCGACTCGGTGCGTGAGCTGGGCCAGACGGTGGTCATGGTCACCCACGATCCCGTCGCCGCCGGCCACGCGGACCGCGTGGTCTTCCTCTCCGACGGCCGCCTGGTGGACGAGATGACCCGGCCCACTCCGGACCGGGTCCTGGACCGGATGCTGCGCCTTTCCGGGGAGAACCCGCAGACCCCCGGCGTCCGCTCCCGCTGAACGCACCGGCCGGCCCGCTCCGCTGCCCCGAGCCCGTCTCCCCGGCGGCGGCCGCACCGCGTATGCCCGTACCCCCAACACTGCCGAAAGTCCCCCATGCTCAGAACAGCCGTGCGCAACCTCATGGCGCACAAGGCCCGCCAGTTGATGACCGTCCTCGCGGTCTGTCTGGGCGTCGCGTTCGTCAGCGGCACCCTTGTCTTCGCCGACTCCACCACCGCGGCCTACCGTGCGGCCGCGTCGAAGAGCTTCGCCGGCGTCGCGGCCACCGTGACCGCGAAGCCTTCCCCGCCCGGCGCCGCCGCGGACCGGCAGGCCGACGTGCTCGACGACGCGCTGGTGCGGAAACTCGCCTCTGTGCCCGGTGTCGCCGCCGTGCGCCCGTCGGTCGAGGGTTCGGCCACCCTCAACGCCGCCGACGGCACTCCGCTGCGGGCCGACCAGGCGTGGGCGCATTTGGCCGCCGCCTATGTACCGGGCAAGGACGGCAAGGACGGCCGCTACCCGCTCGTCAAGGGCCGCGCTCCCGCGAACCGCGACGAACTCGCCGTGGACAACGGCACCGCGGCCACCGGTCACTTCCGCATCGGCGACCTGGTCACGCTGGCCACCGACGGCCCGGTCATGACCAAGCGGCTCGTCGGCATCGTCACCACCAAGGACACCCGGGTGACCGCCGGCGGCACCCTCACCCTGTTCGACAAGGCGACCGCCCAGAAGCTGTTCGCCACTCCCGGCCACTACACCGGCATCGACCTGTCCGCCACGCCCGGCACCAGCCAGACCGAGCTCTCCCAACGGGTCACCGCCGTACTCCCGGCCGACCGGGCCGAAACCACCACCGGCGCCGCCCAGGCCGCCCAGCAGAGCGTCCTCGTGGACACCCTGACCCGGGGCTATACCAAGCTGCCGCTGGTCTTCGCCGGGGTCTCGCTCTTCATCGGCTCGTTCCTGATCGTCAACACCTTCACCATGCTCGTCACCCGGCGCACTCGTGAGATCGCGCTGCTGCGGGCGATCGGCGCCTCGCGCCGTCAGGTGTCCCGCTCGGTCCTCCTGGAGGCCCTCCTGGTCGGCCTCGTCGCATCGGCAGCCGGCTTCCTGCTCGGTCTCGGGATCGCCCGTGTCCTGCCCGACATCCTGAGCACCGGCGCGGACCCGCTGCCCCGTGGCCCGCTGGAGATCGGCCCGCGCTCCGTCGCGGCGGCGCTCGGCGTGGGCGTGGGGGTCACCGTGCTCGCCGCATGGCTGCCGTCCCGAAGGGCGGCGAAGGTCGCGCCCGTCGAGGCGATGCGCACGGCCGGGCAGCCGCCGTCCGCCAGGCAGTCCCGGCTCCGCGGCATGGCGGGCCTGGCCCTCCTGGTCTTCGGCGCCGGCCAGTTGATCTCGCTCACTGGGGCGAAGGACGCTTCGGAGGGGAACCTGCGGAGCGCGATGCTGGGCTGTGCCGTCCTCGTCGTCGCCATGATCGTGCTGGCGCCGGTGCTCGCGGCCCCCGTGATCCGGCTGACCGGACGCCTGACCGGCCGCCTCGGGATCACCGGCCGTCTCGCCCGCGAAAACGCCCTGCGCGACCCACGGCGCACCGCGGCCACCGCCGCCACCCTGATGATCAGCACCGCGCTGGTGGCCGGGCTGGCCGTCATCGGCGAATCCACCTCGCAGGCCCTGGACCGGCAGGCCGCGGCCGGTCTCGGCGCCGACTATGTGATCAGCTCCCGCACCCCCACGACCGGCATCGACCCGGCCGCCGTGCGACGGGTGGCCGGCACCCCCGGGGTGCGGACCGCGACCGCCGTCGCAGGCTCCACCCTGGTCATCGGCGGTGGGGTCCGGAACATCTCCGGTGTCGATCCCGAGACCGTGAAGGACGTGATGAAGCTCGACCTCACCAGCGGCTCCCTCGCGGACCTCGGGCCGGGCCGGATCGCCCTCTCCAGCACCATCGCGCGGGAACACGGTCTGAGCGCGGGCAGCACGATCAACGCCGGCCTGGGCCGCGGCCAGGACCTCGAGCGGTACGCCGTCGTGGCCGTCTACCAGGACAACCCCATCGCCCAGGACGCGCTCGGCGCCCGTACCGAAGTACAGCGGAACAGCTTCAAGCCCGGCTCCGTCCAGCGCATCCTCATCCGCACCGACGGCGGCACGGTCTCGAAGACCATCGAGAAGCGACTGCGCACCGCCGTGGGCAACAGCCCACTGCTGAAGGTGCAGAACCGGGGGCAATTCGTCCGCGAGGCCGCCGGCACGATGGCCAATCTGCTGACCCTGATGTACGGCCTGCTCGCCATCGGCGTCGTGATCGCCTCGCTCGGTGTGGTCAACACCCTGGCCATGTCGGTCGCCGAGCGCACCCGCGAGATCGGTGTGCTGCGAGCCATCGGTATGGACCGCGCCGGCATCCGGCGGATGATCCGCCTCGAAGCGGTGACCGTCGCCGCGTTCGGCACTCTGCTGGGCCTGGCAGGCGGGCTGTTCGGCGCCTGGGCGGTCGGCGCGCTGGCAAATGGAGCGATGCGGCAGTACTCCCTGGCGCTGCCCTGGGGCACCCTGCTGCTGATCTGCCTGCTCTCCCTCGCGATCGGCGCACTCGCGGCCGCCGTGCCGGCCCGCCGGGCAGCCGCCCTGAGCCCGCTGGAGGCGGTCGCGGAGGCATGACGCGGGGCCCGGCCCGCCACATGGGGTCCGGCAGGGCCCGGGTGTGGCGGGCGGGCGTCGCCTGATTGCTTTCCCTGCGAGCCTTTGCGCCCACGCCCAGCGCTCCGACGGCAGAGGGAGAGCCCTACGCAAGCATCAAGTTGGGAGTCCCGGCGCTTGAGCACTTCGAGATCGCCGGGATTGGGTCTGCCGACACGGCACCGGGCCAATGCGCTGATTCGTAGCGTGGTCCGACCGGTCACCTTGCCGCGCCTGCCGTTCTGTTCCGACCGTCTTCATCGCCGGTGGCGCGTGGCGCCGGTCCCGAGTGTCGCGCGAGCCGATGTGCCGATTCGGCCGGTGACGCAGCCCCGCGATGTCGGTGAACTCGGCGCCGGACAGGCCGAGTTCCCTGGTGACCGTGCGCAGCAGGTCAGCAGTTGTCTTCAAGTGATCTCGCGGCTGCGGGATACTGGGTTGGACTGGCGTGGGGCGCGATCACGAGGTGATTGAGGTGTCACTGCGCCCTCGCGTTCCCGGCGAGGTTCCGCCCCAGACTGCCGAGGCGGCCCGTCTGGCGTTTCCGTAGGCGGTGGCCACCACCGAGATGAGGGCCTGCGCGGCCCGGCGGCGGCGTTTGAGCAGCCAGGCGGGGAAGTAACTGCCCTTGCGGAGCCTGGGAATGGCCAGTTCGACGGTGCCGGCTCTGGTGTCCCACTCGCGTGGGCGGTAGCCGTTGCGGTGGTTGACGCGCTCGTCGCCAATGGGCTCAGCGGGTCGTGGGAGAGACTACGGGCCGTAGCTGCCAGCAGGTGAGCACTTATACGGCCTAGGGGAACATCGGTACAGCGGTTAACGCTAAGCCGGTGATCATGGTCCCGCTGGTGTGAGCGCGCTGACGCGGTTCTCGTATTCGCGGCGCGCCTTGCGCTGAGCAGGGACCGCGGGAACGCCGTGGCCGCCGTCGAGGGGCTGGCAGCGGGCGAGGAGTCCGAGGTGCACGGCGGGGACGGCGCTGACGCGCAGGGTGTAGCCCTGGCCGCGTCGTACGGTCCCCCCTGGTCGAGGGCATCCCGCTCGGCCGGGTCCAGTTCGGTGGTGCGGAGGAAGTCGGCGACCTTGCCGGGCATGTCGAGGGCGACCGGCAGCTCCGGTGCCGGGGAGTCCTCCTCGATGGCGGTGTGGTCGGGCAGGAGGTCGGCGACGGCTGTGCGGATCGCGCCGCGGCTGACGCTGTGGTCGCGGGCGCGGGCGGCGATGGACCGGCCTTCCAGGTACGCGGTGCGGACGTCGGCGGTCTGTGCGGCCGCCACGGCAGGGCGGCGTCCGCCTCTGCTGCCCTTGGCCTCGGCGGCGCGCAGTCCGTCGTAGGTCAGCTCGCGCTGGAGGTCGCGGTGGAGTTCGCCGGCGGCGGCGAGGGTCTGCACCATGAACTTCACGGTGGACAGCAGCTCTCCGGTGCGCGGGTGGCGGGCGATGAGGTCCATCGCGGAGAACGCGCCGTCGTGGATGCGCAGGGCGAGCCGGTCGCGGTGCAGGACGTCGAGCACGTCGAGGATGTGCCCGGTGCCGCGTACGAGGCGGAACATCTCGGAGATGTGCACGGAGTCGCCCGGCCGCGCGTAGGTGAGCAGCTCACCGAACTTCGGCCGCTCAAGCGGGTGGAGGCGGCTGGAGGTGCCGGCCTCTTCCTCGAAGACGACCGGGTCCTCGATCCCGGCCTCGTGAAGGACGAGGTTCTGCCGGGCGGTGGACTGCTGGTCGGTCGAGACCATTGCACCATCCACCTCAACAAGGCCGCCGTCGAGCTCCTCGCCCAGGATTCGGAGATGGTTCTCCAGGCGCTGGAAGCGGCCGCCGTGGGCCTTCCAGAGATTGATGAGCTCCTCTCTCCGCTGGAAGCCTTCATCAGGGCCGAGGCGACGACGATCGAGGCAGTCTCCGACGCTACGAGCAACGGTCAGGTCGCGCTCGTTGGGGTCTATCCCATCCCTGTCCCTGTCGCTCAGTCCGACGAGGACTACGCCTGGGACGCCCCTGACATACTCCGACGCCGGCGGGACCGCCTCGGCGGACAGACAACCCCCATCCGGCCCGCCAGCCGCCTGCACCCCACGCAGCGTGCGGCGGGCCGGATTCGTGAATGCGTTTGGCCAGGATCTCCGCGTCCTGGGCATCGGCGGTGAACCGGCCGGGCGCCGTTCCGTTCGGGAAACATCCCATGCGCAACGACATTGAGCTGAACGGGTGACGGGCCGGACAATCACGCCTTCAAGATCATCCCGTGGCCCCTTTTGGGCTCACCCCGGCGATACCCCCACGAGGAGCCGATCGTGCTGGACGGCGGCAGCACCGAACAGATCAGCCTCGGTCTCTTCCCCGCCAACAGCCACAGCCGGCGCGCCTCGATCCCCGCCGAGCGAGCAGCCCGGCTCACCGAACTCGGCATGCGCGGCAGTAGGGCCGTGGGCGCGCAATCATCTGGATGCGCAGCCTCGGCCCTGCCACTTGATCACGACTCCGAACAGGCCTTGGGGGCCGGCAGCGGCACGGCTTTCACTGGGCGGGAGGCTGTCGGGGATCTGGGGCATGAAGTGTGCCTGTCGACCGCCGGCTCGTTCCCGGATGTTGGTTCGGTGCGGTGTCCGGGGTTCAGGGGACGGTGACCGCGACGCCCGGTAGGACCAGGCGGACGTCGATGTCGGAGGCGATCCGGGCGACGGCGTCGGCGTAGTGGCGGGGATCCTGGTCGGCCTTGGTGATCATCTGGTCGCCCAGCCTGCCGCTGTGGAAAGCGTAGTGGTGCGGCACGGCCAGGGTGGGCCGGAGCACGGAGGTGAGTGCGGCGGCGTCCTCGGCGTTCATGACGACCTGAGCCAGGTTCATCGGCCGGATGCACAGGCCGTTGACCGGCAGGATCGCCAGGTCGATGGGGCCGAATCGCTGCGGGATGGCGTCCATTTCGGGGACTCGCAGTGAGTCGCCGCCGAAGAAGACGGTGCGGTCGCCGGCCTGGATCACGAAGGTGACCTCGTGGACGCCGTGAGCGCCCGGGGTGGCCGTCACAGTGAGGCCGGCGACCGTGGTGGACTCCCAGGCCTCGATGGCACGGATGTCGCGGAAGCCCTTTCCCCGGGCGATGGTCGCGACGGTACCGGGCCCGATCAGGGGTGTGGTCAGGTCGAAGCCCGCGGCGACGAGGGCGTCGAGGTCGCAGTGGTCGTAGTGCTCGTGGCTGACCACGAGCGCGTCGATCGGGCCCAGGGCGCGGGCGGTCCAGTGGAGCGGCTCACCCGGATAGTAGGTCGCGCTCTGGGTGAACCACGGGTCGGTGAGGATCCGGAGGTTCCCGATCTCGATCAGCTGGCAGGCGTGAGCGATCCGGGTCACGGTCAGGGCAGTGCGCATGCTGGACCTTTCCCTTCCTGGGGTGGATGTCATCGCCGGCCGAGGTCGAGCAGTGCGCCTAGCAGTTCCTCGGGCGTCTCGACCTGCGGCAGGTGTCCGGTGCGGGGGAGCAGGGTGAACGTCGCCATCGGGATGGCCCCGGCGTAGGCGCGCCCATAGGCGGGGGTGACGATGCGATCGCTCTCGCCCCACAGCACATGGACCGGCAGGTGCAGGTCGCCAAGCCGTCCGGCGAGCGTCGGGTCCGACATCGTGGGACCGGTGTAGCCGATCAGGGCGCGCACGTCCGGACTCGGACCGCTGCCGTTGCCGCCGGCGTTCGGCGGAACCGGTGCCTTGTTCGGATCGTGGAAGGAGAGGGCCTGGAGCTGCGCCGGGGTCAGGCCGGTGACGTCGGTCGGCGGATGATCCTCGACCTGGATGCCGATGCCGTCGATGATCACCGCGCCGCTGACGCGGGGGCTGCGCAGCAGGGCTATCTCGGCCGCCAGCCAGCCTCCGAAGGAATTGCCGACCAGCGTCACGTCCTGCAGATCGAGTTGGTCCAGCAGTGCGACGTAGGCGCGGGCCAGTGCGGTGACGTCGGTCAGCGTGTCGGGCTTCGGCGTGCCACTGAAGCCGGGGTGGGTGGGCAGCAGGACGCGGGAGTGGGTCCGCTCGGCGAGCAGGTCGGCGAAGCCCGCCATGGTCGCCGGCCCGCCTCCGCCGTGCAGGAGCAGGAACGGCCGTGTGCGGTCGCGGTCCTGGAGTGTGATCTCGGTCGGGCCGCCCGATTCGACGTCGACGGTGCGGGTGCGGGTGGGCCGGAGAGTGCCGGCCGGTACGGGTGCGCTCATCGCTCCAACTCTCTTCAAGAGGTTCGCGGGTCCACAACGAGCTATATAAGCAACCTTATATCAGGATGCTTATATACGCAAGCTGAGTTCTCCCGGGTTACGATCTCCCCTATGAAGCACCGCCCAGCAGAGGTCGCCCTGGCCATCAAGCGCCTGCAGTACCGTCACCATCGCGCGCTCAGCCGCGCCCTGGCCCCGCTCGGCCTCTCCCTCGTGCAGTGGGACACCCTTCGTCACCTGCACCAGCAGCCGGATGCTTCACTGCACGACCTGGCGGTGCTGACCTTCCAGACCGACCAGTCCTTCGGCTCCCTCGCGGCCCGGATGGCCGACCGCGGCCTGATCGAACGCGTCCCGGGGCCCGGCAGGGCGGTCAGGCACCGGCTCACCCAGGAGGGCGAGCGCTTGCGCGCAGCAGGACAGGAGGTGGCCGAAGCCATCGTCGAGTCCTCGTTCAGCGCCCTCTCGCCTGCCCAGGTCGACCAACTCGGTGACCTGCTGGACGCCGCCCTCAGCTCCGACCCCACCGCGTAGCCACGCCCTCGGCATGCAACGGGCCGATCCCCGCATGCGAACAGGCAGAGCACCAAGCTCGCCGCGGCCCCCGGCTCGCAGCCATGAGCACCAGCGCAACCCGTCGAGTGGCGACCCGCACGGGCGCAGCCCTGCGGTTGCCGACGCTCGATGAGGTCATCCTGCCGAAGTCGACGCGCCTCGGCCGGCCTCGTCTCCTGCAGGCTCAGATGGCCTCGGTCAGCACTGCGTGGAGTGCGTCCTCGGCGCCGTCGAAGCACCCGATGAAGGGCCCCTCGCCGTTGGCCCAGCGACCGAATGCCTCCTCGGAGACGATCGCGGCCACGCGTGCGGCGAGGTGTGCTTCGACAGGCGTGGCTCCGCGCCGTTCCAGGGCGTCTTGAAGCGCGGCGGTGACATCGGCCGACTTACTGCGCTCGCGCTCCAGCAGCTCCGGACTGGACTGGATGATCGCTCTGCGCCGCCCGGCGTCGGTGGCCATCGCACTGATCTCCGTGCCGACCTCGCGGAGAGCCGACAGCGCCGCGCGCAGCGGCGCCAGTTCGGGATCCGCGGCGAGCACGGCCTTGGCCACGGCGGGTGGCAGCCGCTCGGAGCCGGCGAAGAGGATCTCCCGCTTGTCCGGGAAGTACCGGTGGAAGGTCCGCCGGGTCAGCCCCGCCCGCTCCGCGATCTGGGTCACCGTCACGGCGTCGTAGCCGTGTTCGCCGAACAGGTCCAGTGCCGCCTTGCGGAGGCGTTCCGCAGCTCCAGCGTCCCAACGTGCCATGCCCGCATCCTACCCATGGGGATGTCTCAGTGTGACATCGGTGTTAGCCTGGTGATGACACAGTGAGACATAGCGTAGAGTGGAAGCTTTATGACACAGGGTGATATCTGGATTCTGGGGGCCACCGGCCGGGTAGGCCGGGCCGTGGCGGCACAGCTCGTGGCGGCCGGTGCCGTCCCCGTACTGGTCGGGCGCGATGCCGGTCGACTGCGCAAGGCCGCCGCCGACCTCGGGCTCCACGCCGATGCGAAGATCGTCGTCGCATCAGGGGCGGACGCCATGGCGGCGGAGATCACCCGGCAGCGGCCCGCCGTGGTCGTCAACACCATCGGCGACTACGCCAACAGCGCCGTCCTGCTCGCACGCGCCTGTATGCCCGGCGGCCACTACCTCGACCAGGCCAACGATCCGACCGCCTTCCACCGCCTCTTCGCCCTGCACGACGAGGCCATCGCGGCGGGAAGCACCCTGGTGACCGGCGCGGGGTTCGGCGTCGCCGGAACCGAGGCAATCGTGGCGCGCCTGTGCGCGAACCGTCCCGTCCCGAGCCAGGTCCGGGTCGACGCCTTCGCCTCGGTCGCCGTCGAGGAAGGAGTGCTCGGCGCCGCCCTTGCCACCAGCATCGTGGACGGCTTCGCGATGGGCGGACGCCGTTACGAAGGCGGCCAGTTGGTCAGGACCCGCCTCGGCGGGGAGGTCCACCACTGGACCCTGCCCGACGGCGAACGCATGTCCTCGGTCGCTGTTCCCTCCGGTGAACTCATCGCAGCGCACCGGGTGAGCGGAGCCCTCACAGTGTCAGCAACGTCCGGCCTCATCCCCGAGTCGCCCGCCGTGCGCGCTGTCCTGCCGCTGCTGTCGGCGATCCTGCGGATCCGGGCCGTGCGGACCTTCGCGATCGGCCGGATGTCCAGGATCAAGGCCAAGACCGCCCCGCGCCCGCGCCCCCACACCTGGGGCCATGCCGTCATCACCTGGCCCGACGGCACCGTCCGCGAAGGCTGGCTGCGGACCGGCGACGCCATGGACTTCACCTCCGCCGTAGCCGCGCAGACGGCACTCCAACTCACCGCGGGCAAGGGACGCCCCGGCGCGCACACCCCGGCCGCAGCCCTCGGCCCCGACCTCGCCATCGCCGCCGGAGCCGACTTCGTCGACGACGCCCTCCCGCGAAGCTGAGTCAGCCGGTGGGGCCACATCCTCCTGCCGGTCGTCCTGATCGGCATCGGCCTGCTCATCCTCATCGAGGGCGGTGCGTTCGGCCTGTAGACCCGGACAGCGCAGAGGGGGGTGGCGCCCGGCCGAGTGCCACCCCTCGTCCGTGCCGCTGCCGCTGCCCGTCTCAGTCCGGGTCGCCGTCGTCGTCCTCGTCCGGCTCGGGCGCGTCCGGGTCGCGCAGCGGGCGCAGGGCGCCGGCCACCGGGACGGAGGCGGTGAAGCTGTAGCGGCCGAGCAGGTTCAGGTTGCGGTGCTTGAGCGGGGAGAGCCGGGCGATGTCCTCGTCGCGGATCTCGTGGTCCTCGGCGCGGAGTTGGGCGACGGCGGCGTCGATGTACTTCGTGGTCCACAGCACGATGGCGTTGAGGACCAGGCCGAGCGCGCCGAGCTGGTCCTCCATGGACCTGGTTGGTGACCAGGGAACCGGCGACTTTCAGCATGTCCGGCCAGTGGGCGATCACCTTGTTGAGGTTCACGCGGTTGCGTGCCAGGTCCTCCAGCGCACCGTTCCAGCTCCGGCTGGGTCGGCTCCTCGTTGAACTTGCCGTACGCCGCCGCCTGTTCATCGGTCAGGAACTCCACTGGCATGAGCGCGAAGTTATCGGCGCCCGCAGCCTCTCAGAGATCTTCTGTCGAACCCCGCCGCCGGGCCTGCCACCTGTGCTAGACGCCATGATCACCGGCTTAGCGTTAACCGCTGTACCGATGTTCCCCGAGGCCGTGATAGCGGGGCAGGCGTTGGCCAGCGGTCTTTCCGAGGTGACCTGGCGCGAGGGCAGCAAGGGGATGATGGCCTCGCGTTTTGGGCTGCTGCGGGTGCGGCCGGCGGGCAAGCAGGCCCTGAAGGCCGCCCAGGAAGCAGGCGGCGGCCATTACCGGTGGGACGGCGTGCTGCCCGCGAGAACGGTTCTGGTCGAGTGGCCCGCGGGCGAGGCCGCCCCGAACGGCTACTGGGTCACCAACCTTCCTGATGGCACACCCGTCGGGGATCTGGTGCGGTGGGCGAAGATGCGCTGGCGGATCGAGCACGACTACCGCGAGCTCAAACACGGCCTCGGCCTGGACCACTTCGAAGGACGCAGCTGGCGCGGCTGGCACCACCACGTCACCCTCGTCACCGCCGCCCAGGCATTCCTCACCCTCCACCGGCACGACCCCAAAGCCCCCACACCGGTCTGACCCTCTACCAGGTCCTCGACACTCTCCAGGACCTGCTGCGGTGCTGGACCGGAACCTGCACCACCTGCGGCCGCCCCCTCCACAGAACCAGACACACCCCGACCTAACGAAGCACTACTGGTGTGATGCGCCCGAAATCGCGGGCTTAAGTCTGTAGCCTGTTTTCATGTCCCGGGGCCCCGTGTTGTTGAAGTCGGGCTGTCTGCTGAGGAGTTCGCCGAGTTGAAGCGCTGGGCGGGCGGGGCGGTGGAGCCTCGCCTCGCCGAGTGGGCGCGCATCATTTTGGCGTGCGCGGACGGTGTGCCGAATGTGCGTGTGGCGGCGGACCTCAAGGTGGCCGCGGACAGGTGAGGAAGTGGCGTTCGCGGTTTGTCGCGCGGCGGATGGCGGGTTTGGCGGATGCGCCGCGGCCGGGCCGGCGCAAGGCGGAACTGGTGCTCAGCGAGGCCGAGCGGGCCCAGTTGACGCGCTGGGCGAGGCGCGCGAAGACCGCGCAGTACCTCGCGCTGCGCGCGAAGATCGTGCTGCAGTGCGCGGAGGGCGGGATGAACAAGCAGGTCGCCGCCGAACTCGGCGTGAGTGAACAGTCGGTCAACCGCTGGCGGGCCCGCTTCATCGCCCGCCGGCTGGACGGGCGGATGGACGAGTGCCGTCCGGGGCGGCCACCGTCCATCATGCTCGACCAGGTCGAGGACGTCGTCATCGCGACGCTGGAGTCCACCCCGGATAAGGACACGCACTGGTCGCGGGCCTCCATGGCCGCCCGCACCGGGCTGTCGAAGTCCACCATCGGCTGGATCTGGAAGCGTGTTGTGGGTGACCTGCGTCGCTACTACGGGGTCGGTCTGTCGGCCGGCGCGGTGCCGTTCACCGGCAGCCGGTTCGAGCATCTGGCCGGTGGGGGAGACCGGCCGGAGCCGCCGACCGGATCACGGCGGAGGACCTGGTTGCGGTGCAGACCTTGTCGGTGACCGTTCTTGGCTTCTGTCGCGCTGGACCTTTTGGAGGGCCGCCTCGGCGCGCAGTTGTCCGGTCTGCTGCAGGCCCATTCCCTGCATCGACATGGTCGACGCCGAAGCGGACGTCTTGGCCGAGGGCTCGCCGGCGGACCAGGCCTGGCACCTCCTCTGCGCCCAGTACGGAGTTGACTGGGTGATCGCTGGGAAGCTCCTGGTGCGTAAGCGTCCGCGGCTGCTGCCGGTCTACGACAAGGCCGCTTGGCCCGCGGACCGAACTCGCCGTGGATGCCTACCGGATCCGGGGGCAGGGGGCGGATGGGGGACATGCGACCTGGGCGCGGTCAGGGCCGGGGTGGTCGCAAGGCGCCCGCGATGACGGTGGCAACCATCTTGCGAATGGCGGCGGGATTTGGCGAGGAGCCCCCCCGTCTCCATAGCGGCGGGCTTCGGCCTGTTCGTCGTTCTACTCCACGCGGATGGCGCCGACTGCCGTTGCGGGCTTCGGCGGGTGGTCTTTGTGGTGTCGGGTCCGGTGGCCGGGGGTCAGGAGCGGGGGAGGGGAGCGTGCCGTGGCTGCCGATCACTGGTCGGAGGAGATGCGGGGGGATTTCTGGGCGCGGGGGTGGGCCGCCTATGAGCGGCGTCATCCGTCGGATTCACTGGTCATCGCGGAGGCACTGCTGTGTTCGGGGATCCCGCCGGCCCGCGAGGACCTGCGGAGGATGGTGGCGGCGGTCGGTGCGATGGTTCCGGTGTCCGTGGAGCCGGGTCTCGGCCCGGTCGAGGATCCCGACCGTTACTTCCATGAGGTCAATGCCGGAGCGGGACAGGGGGAGCGGGGCCTGCGCGCCGTGCTGGGTCCGCTGGCGGTGGCGCCCTTGCCGCCGGCGGGCGCCGACATGTGGCTGGTGCGGGGGTATGAGCCCGGGGCATTCGCCCTGGTGCCGCGGGTCCATCACCGGGTGGCGGACGGAGTGGGTGCGAGCGGGATCGTTGGGCCCGTGTCGCCCGGGAGCTGGGCGGTGCCGGGGCGCCCTCCGCGGAGCCCGGACCGGAAGCGGGGGACGGGAAGCCGACCGGAGCACCCGCGGGCCTGCTGGGGGGCGTGCGTGCGGCTCTCCTGCTGGCCGATTTCGTCCTCGGCCTCCCGGCCGCCGCACCGGTGGCACCGGTGCCGTGCCGGGCTCGGGGCGAGGCACCGCGACACATGTGGGTATACGCCCGCGAAGCGCGGCTGCGTCATGCCGGAGCCGCTTTCGGTGCCAGCATCAATGACGTCTATCTGGCGTGCCTGGCAGGGGCGTTACGGGCGTGGTACGGGCGGGGGGAAGGCCGGCCACGCGGTGCAGTGATGGCCGTGATGCCGGTCAGCATCCGCGCCGGGGAGGAAGGGGGGTCTGCCGGTAACCGGTTCCTCGGCGCCCGGGTGCGGCTGCCGCTTGACGAACCGGATCCCGTGCGCCGGCTCGCGGTGGTGGCGGAGCGGACCAGGACGGCGCGGCGGCGGATCTCCCGTGCGGAGGCCGAGGCCCTGTTGCGCCGGTGTCCACGGGCCCTGGCTTCTTGGGTGCTGCGGCGCAGTATCCATCCCCGGCTGTGCTCCCTGCTGGCCACGAACGTGCCGGGGCCGCTCGGAGGACTGCGGTTGTCCGGTTGGCGGGTGGATCATGTGGTTCCCTTGTCGTTCCTGCCTGCCGGGCACGCCGTGGCGGCGGTGCTCATGGAATACGGTGGTGAGGTGTGCGTGTCGTTCACCGTGGACCGGTCCCTGTCGGCGGCCGAGGACCTGCCGGGGCTGTGGCTGGCGGCGCTTGACGAACTGTGCGCGGCGGCCGGCCCGGCCCGTTGACCGTCGGTCGGGGGCACCGGACATCAGCTCCACCCGGGGGCGAGTCCTCGTGCGAGGTAGCCGGCGTCCACCGGCGGGGGACCGGGCGGAACCCCCGGGCAGCTCAGCAGCCGGGTGCGGTCATAGGTGCGGCGATGGCCGGCGTACCCCAGCAGGTCGCCGTGGTTCTGCCGGACGTACCTCTCCAGGGAGGACGGGTCGGGGACCGCCGGAGTCAGTTCCACGATCAGTCCGGGATGGCTCGACTCGAAGGCTCGGGCGATGGTGGCGAGGGGCGTGTTGACCGGGTGAGTGACATGGACGGTGAGGACGCCGGGGGAGCGGTGGGCGGCCGCCGCGCAGAGCATGGCACGGACGGCGTGGTCGGCCTGCACCAGGTTGAGGGAGCCGTCGGGCGGGCCGGGGAAGCGGAACCGCAGCACGCCGGCCCCCCGGCACCCGGAGAGGGCCAGGTCACCCGCCGGCGTCCGCGCATGGAGGGCTTGGCGCACATGCCGGGCGAGCGTGCCCAGGGGGTGCTGCGCTAGCCCGTCGGGAACGAACCGGTCCTCGACGACCACACTGGGGCGGACGACGGTGACCGTGCGGCCGTGCGCCAGGGCCCAGTGGCGGACGAGCCGTTCGGCGGTGAACTTGCTCTCCTCGTACGGAGTGTGGAAGCCGGCCCGCTCGGACAGATCGTCTTCCAACACGTGCCCGGCCGTGCGGCGCCCCGCTACGAAGGCGGTGCTCAGATAGATCAGGCGGGCGGCCGGGGCCCGGTCGGCGAGCCGCAGGACCCCGCGGGTGCCCAGGACGTTGACCCGGTGGATGGCCATGGGGTCGCCGTGCTGGGCCGTCGAAGCCGCACAGTGCCACACTTCCGACAGGCTGTCGGTGATGACCGTCAATTCGGCGGAATCCAGGCCGAGTTGCGGCTGTTCCAGGTCCGCTTGCAGGCAGCGGATCCGGCCGAGGGCGCCGACGGGCAGGGCACGGGGGCCGTCGAGCCATTGCATGGCAGTGCCGATGCGTTCGCGGAGCACCGCGGGTGTGTCGCGGCCGAGGAGGACAAGGGGCTCGGTGTCCGTTGCGGACAACAGATGGTGCAGGATCCGGCTGCCCAGGTAGCCGGTGGCGCCGGTGATCGCGATCGCCACGGGGTCTCCCTTCCGCCGGGCCACGGGACGTACCGGGGTGCGCACCAGCCGTCTCCGCTGTGCCGTCGCCGGGATGCGGCACGGGCAGGCTGCCCAGTGCGGGCCGTGCGGGCCCGTGCGAGGTGTGCGGGCGTGCGAGATGGCCGGGGTGTGCCAGGTGTTCGCAGCGGCGGAGGTGTGCGAGGTGTGCAGCGGGCCCGGGGAGCGCACCGGTCAACTCCCTCACAGAGTGCGCGATTTCACCCGACGGATGCCGGAGCCTCTCCCACATTCACCCATGCGGGTGACCCTGATGTGTCCATGGTTGGTTCCCCCCGGCGTGTGAAGAATCAGGTGGGGGCATCAACGGAGACCGGTCCGGACGCGGGCGCCGCCGCTCCGGTCGCCGCATTCCCCGCTCGAACCGGCACTCGGGTTGTCGAGGAGAGGGGTGGTCGTGGACGGGATTGACGAGACAAAAGCCGTCGAGGAGCGGGGCATCGCCATTGTGGGCGTCTCCTGCCGGTTTCCGGGCGGCGTCAACAGCCTGCCGGAGCTGTGGAACGTCCTGGAAGGCGAGCGTGACCTGATCACAACGGTGCCGCCGGACCGGTTCGACGTAGGCCGGTTCATTGACACCGCGACGCCGCGCCCGGGTATGAGCTACACCGCGGCTGGAGGCTTCCTCGACGACTTCGCCGGTTTCGACGCCGGCTACTTCGTAATCTCTCCAGCGGAAGCACCCTATATCGACCCGCAGCACCGGCTGTTGCTGGAACTGGCCGCCGAGGCGCTGGACGACGCGGCCATCGCCCCGGAACGGCTCGCCGGCACGGACACGGCCGTCTTCATCGGCATCTCCGACGACTCCTATCTCGCATTGCAGGGCCAGCACGAGATCGGCCCCCACACGATGACCGGTATCGCCTCCTCCCTCGCGGCCAACCGCGTCTCCTACGCCTTCGACCTGCGTGGGCCCAGCATGGTGATCGACACCGCCTGTTCCTCGTCCTTGGTGGCCCTGGACCGGGCCTGCCGGACCCTGGCCGAGGGAAGGAGCCGCACGGCACTGTGCGGAGGCGCCAACATCCTGCTCAGTCCCTGGAGTTATGTGGGCTTCGCCCAGGCGTCCATGCTGTCCGCACGCGGCCGGTGCGCCGCCTTCTCCGCCGGTGCCGACGGATTCGTCCGGGCCGAAGGCGGTGCGATGCTCCTGCTCAAGCCGCTGGACGACGCCGTCGCCGACGGCGACCGGATCCATGGAGTGATCCTGGGCACCGGCACCAACTGCGACGGCCGCACCAGGGGACTGGCCATGCCCAGCGCCGAGGCCCAGGAGCAGCTCCTGAGCCGTGTCTACGCGGAGGCGGGCGTCCACCCCGACGAACTCTCCTACTTCGAGGCCCACGGCACCGGCACCCCGGTCGGTGACCCGGTCGAAGCCACCGCCATCGGCCGCGCGCTGGGAATGCGGCGGATCACCGGCGAGCTGCCGATCGGCTCCGTCAAAACCAACCTCGGCCATCTGGAGCCCGCCTCCGGCATGGCGGGGCTGTGCAAGGCCCTGCTGGTCCTGCGTCACCGCACGGTTCCCGTCTCGCTGCACGCCCAGCCCCTCAACCCCGGCATCGACTTCGCCACTCTGGGCCTGCGCCCGGCCACCGAGAAACTCGCCCTGCCCGAGGGCGGACGCCCGGTGGTCGGAGTCAACTCCTTCGGCTTCGGCGGTGCCAACGCCCATGTCATCGTGGCGGCCGACCGGCCGCACCACCGGCCGCCCGCGGCGTGCCCGTCCCGGGCGGAGCTTCCGGTCATCGTCACCGCGCGCTCCGGCACGGCACTCAAACAGGCGGCGGAAGCACTCGCACGACACCTGGAAGGGATCGCCCCACAAGAGTTCCCCGACACCGTCGGCACCGCCTGGCGCCGTGGCCGGCACCGGCACCGGGCCGTGGTTCTGGCCACCAGCGCCCGCGACGCCGCCCGACGGCTGTCCGAGATCGCCGCCCGCCCTGCGCCCGGCACGCGGCACAACAGCACCGGGCCCGCCGGACGTCCCGCGACCGTCGATGTTCCCGGGGCCGTCGCCCAGGCCGTCGGCAGCGGGAGAACGGCGTTCGTCTACTCCGGCAACGGCTCCCAGTGGGCGGGCATGGGCGCCGGCCTCTACACCCATGACCCGGTGTTCCGGGCCACGGTGGACGACCTCGACGCCTGCCTGCTGCCCCACCTGGGCTGGTCGGTGGCCACGGCCCTGACCGCACCACCGGACACCTGGCGCCTGAACGCCACCGAGCGGGCCCAGCCGCTGCTGTTCGCCGTCCAGGCCGGCATCACGGCCGTCCTGCGCGAGCACGGCATCACCCCCTCCGCGGCCCTGGGGCACAGCGTCGGCGAGGTCGCCGCTGCCCACCTGGCCGGGGCGCTGGACACCGCGGCCGCCGCCCGCGTCATCGCCGCCCGCTCCGCCGCCCAGGCGCCGTGCGCGGGCAGCGGGCGCATGGCGGCGGTCGGCCTCGGCCCGGACGATGCGGCCGATGCCATAGCCCCCTACGCCGGGGAACTGGAGATCGCCGGCGTCAACAGCCCCCGGGACGTCACCATCACCGGGCCGGCCGCCCGGGTGCGCGCCTTCGGCGAGGAAATGAGCCGGAAGGGAGTCTTCTTCCGTGAACTGGACCTGGACTACGCCTTCCACAGCGCCGCCATGGCCGACTGCGAACAACCACTCGCCCGCGCCCTGCGGGGGCTGAGCGCGAAGCATGCCACCGTCCCGTTCTACTCCACCGTCACCGGCACCCAGCTACGCGGCGACGAACTGGACGCTGCCTACTGGTGGCACAACGTCCGCAGGCCCGTCCGCTTCGCCGACGCGGTGGCCATGGCCCGCGAGGACGGCGCCGACGTCTTCCTCGAAATCGGGCCGCACCCCGTCCTCGGCACCTACCTGCACAGGATCCTCCATGACGACGGCCCGGAACGCCTCGCCGTCCTGCCCACCCTGCACCGCCACCAGGACGGACCGCACACCCTGTTGACGGCCATTGCCGCGCTGCTCGCCAGCGGGGCCGCCGTCGACACCGGCCGCCTCCTGCCCTCCGGCACCCGCGTCACCGACCTGCCCGCCTACCCCTGGCAGCGGCAACGCCACTGGGTCGGCACACCGCAGATGTGGCTGCGCACATCCGGCAACGGACTGCCGGAGCACCCGCTGCTGGGCGAGCGCATGCCCGCCCCGCACCCCACGTGGCACGGGCCGCTCGAACCGACGAGGGCTCCATGGCTGCCCGACCACCGCATCCGGGGATCCGTCGTGATGCCGGCCACCGGCTATATCGACATGGTGCTGGCCGCCGGCCGGGCGGCCCTGGGCAGCACCCGCCTGGAGGTCGGCCATCTCCTCATCGCCGGTGGCCTGGCCATTTCCTGGCCGGACACCGCAGCGGTGCAACTGCAGGCGGCACTGCGGCCCAAGGACGGCACCGTCACCATCACCAGCACGCACCTGCGCAATCCCATGCCACGGCCCCATGTCACCGCCCGCGTCCGCACCCTCACCTCGCCCTGCCCCGCCGCTGTGGACCTCGCCCGGATCCGCGGCCGCTGCCCCCGTGCCGTCCCCGCCGCCGACTACTACCGCGCTGCCCCCGCCAGGGGCCTGGACTACGGACCCGCATTCCAGGTCCTCACCGGTCTCCGGCAGGGAACCGGGGAGATCCTGGCGGCCTACCGCCACGAAGCCCCGGGCGCGCCATACGTCGTCCACCCCGCGGTACTGGACGGCGCCTTGCAGGCCGGGACCCAGCTGCTCGCGGAGCGGCTCGACGAGGGCCAGGCGTACCTGCCGTCGAGCATCGCGGCCGTCCGGGTGTGGCGGACGCCGGCCGCCACCGGCTCGGTGTGGGTCCGTGAACGCTCCCGCACCGACGACGAGGTCTGCTGGGACCTGACCCTCACCGACGAGGACGGCAACGTCAGCGTGTGCGCCGAGGGCTGCCGCCTGCGCCGTGTGGCCGTGTCCATGGACCTCCCCGTCACAGCGCACCACACCGTACTGCGCGCCCTACCCGGTGCCACGGCCCCGTGCGCGCCACCGCCGATGACCGGACCGCGGCAGCTCATGGCCGCGGCCGGACCCCAGATCGCCGCGGTGCGGCGGGAGAGCGGGCAGAACCCGCGCCGCGCCGACGCCCTGGCGGCGCTCAAGGAGTTCGCCGCACGGCACCACGCCCGCACCCTGGCCGCGCTACTGCCGGATCCGCAGGCCCCCTTCACCCCGGACGACCTGCCCGCAGACCGGGACACGGTGGCCGGCCATCGTGCCTGGCGCCTGCACATGCTCGACCTCATGCGACGGCACCGGGCCGTCGTCGCGCTCGGCGACGGCCGCTGGCAACTGACCTCCGCCGCCGACCCCACGCCGGCGGCACGCCGCTGCCTGGCCGCCGACCCCTCCCTTGGCACCGCCCTGGCACTGGCGGCCACGGCGGACCGGCACTGGAGCGACTGCGGCCCCCTGGCACCGGCCACGGCCCCCGACCCGCCGGCCGCCCCCCTCCCCGGACTCGAATCCGGCTACCGGACCGCCCGCCTCCTGCTGTCGGAACTGGCCGGCCGCTGGCCGGCCGACCGGCCGCTGCGCGTGGTGGAGACCGGAACCCCCACCGGTGCGCTGACCGCCGCCCTGCTGCCCGTGCTGCCCCCCGAACGCACCTGCTACCGCGTCACCGGCATCCCGCCGTCCCTGCTGGAGGCCGTCCGGGCCCGCTTCATCGCCTACGACTTCGTCTCCTTCCAGCCCGCCGATGCGGATACGGATGCGGACGGGGAAACCGACGCGAATCCTGATGCTGATGCGAATGCCGATCCGGACGTCGGCGTGAATGCGGAGGCGGGCATGGCCGCCGACGCGAATGAGGATGCGGATGCCGCCGGCGGTGACGGCGGCGCCGGCCGGGAAACCACCGGGCAAGGCTGCGACCTGGTAGTGGCGAGCGGCCTGGAGATGCTGGCGGACCCCGCCGCCGTGCTCCGCCGGGCCGCCGCCCTGCTGGCCCCCGGCGGCCGGCTGCTGGCGGTGGTCTCGCACGACCGCGACCTGCTGGCAGCGGTCCACGGCCCGCCGCAGCAGGCCGACACCCCGCCCGATGACACCGATACGCCGGAGCAGCCCTCCGAGGACCGGGACTGGACCGCCCTGCTGCGGCAGTGCGGCTTCACCGACGTCACCCGGGCGCAGGACGGAGACCCCCAGGTGCACGGCGGATACTCCGTCCTGCTGGCCGTCACCGGCGCCGGGTACCCCGCCCCCCCACCCCGTCACCCCCCGCCCACGCCGGCTTCCTGGTGCTGACGGACGACGACACCGCCGAGGGCCCACTGGTGCGCTGTCTTGCCGCGACACTCACGGAACGGGGCTGCGCCTCGGTCCGCACCGGTCGCCTCGGCGCCACCGCCGAGGACTGGCGGACCCTGCTCGATGCCGCCCGCCCGGCCGGCCCGGACGGCGACGCGACGACCCTCGATGTCGTCCTGGTGCCCGGCCGGACGCGCGGTACCGGCCCGCGGGCCACCACGGACCGGGCCGCCCGCGGCATTGCCGCCCTTGCAGCCCTCGCCGCAGCCGAGGGGCGTCGCTCGGCCGGCCCGGCGGTCCGGCTGCGGCTGGTCACCCATCCGCACCGGGCCGTTCCCCTCGCCGGGACCCCGGCGGCCACGGATCTCGCGGCGGCCGCCCTGTGGGGAGCCGCCCGTACGCTGGCCAATGAACACCCGCGGCTGTGCTTCCGGCGGGCCGTTCTCGTCCGCACCGGCGATGTGGCCGCCGACGCGCGCCGGCTGGCCGTGGAACTGCTGCCACCCGACGGTGAGGACGACGAGGACGAGGTCGTCCTCACCCCCTCCGGCCGGTTCGCCCCCCGCGAGCGGCCGTACACCCACGACCGGCGGCGGCCGGTGGGAAGCGTGCCCTTCGGCCTGAGGCTCCGGGACACCGGACTGTCCTACCGGCTGTCCTGGACGGAGGCCGATCCGCCCCGGCCGGGACCCGGCGAGGTGGCGCTTGAGGTCCGCGCCGCCGGCCTGAACTACCGCGACATCATGCAGAGTTCGGGCCTGCTGCCGGCCGAGTTGTTCGAGGGCACCTTCTCGGAGTGCGGGCCGGGCATCGAATGCTCGGGCATCGTCACCGCGTGCGGCCCCGGTGTGACCGCCTTCCGGCCGGGTGACCGGGTGATGGGCACCGGTCCCGGCGCACTGGCCACCCACTGCGTCCTGAAGGCGGACTTCGTCCAGCCGCTGCCTGGCCACATGACCTTCGCGGGGGGCGCCGCCTCGGTGATCGCTTCCCTGACGGTCGGCTACGGCCTGGGCCGGCTGGCCGGGCTGCGGGCGGGGGAGACCGTGCTGGTCCACGGTGCCGCCGGGGCCGTAGGGCTGGCCGCCCTGCGCTACACCGAAGCCAAGGGAGCCCGTCTGATTGCCACCGCGGGCAGTGAGCGCAAGAGGTCCTTCCTGCGGGCCCTGGGCGTGGAGCACGTCCTGGATTCCAGGAGCCTGGACTTCGCCGACCAGGTGCGCGAGTTGACCGAGGGCCGCGGCGTGGACGTCGTGCTCAACTCTCTCGCCGGGGAGGCCATGCACCGGAGCATGGAACTGCTGGCCCCCGATGGCCGCTTCATTGAGCTGGGCAAACGCGATATCTACGAGAACAAGCCGCTTCCGCTGGGCCTGTTCCGCAATAATGCCGCCTTCTTCAGCATGGACATCTCCCGGCTCGTCAACGACGTCGAGGCCTACCGGCACATGGTGGACGACCTGGCGGCGGGGTACGCCTCCGGATTCCCCGGTCTGCCCCATACGCCCTTCCCGGCCGCCCGCGTACAGGAAGCGTTCCGGCTGCTGCAGCACTCCCGGCACATCGGCAAGGTTGTTGTCACTTTCGACCCCCTCGACGAACCTCCTGTCGTGGAGCCGGCTCCTCGCCCGCCCACGCCGGATCCGCGGGGAACATACCTGGTCACCGGGGGCACCGGCGGGTTCGGGGCCGCGGCGGCGCAATGGCTCGCGGACCGGGGCGCGCGCCACCTGGCTCTGGTCAGCCGACGCGGCCCCAAGGCACCGGAGGCGGCTGCGGTACTCGCCGGCCTCGCCGAGCGCCGCGTTGACGCCACCGCGCACGCCGTCGATGTCACCGACTTCAAGGCCATGCGCCACCTGGTACGGGCCATCGACCGCACCGGCTTCCCGCTGCGGGGGGTGGTGCACGCGGCCATGTGCCTGGACGACGCTCCGCTCGCCGAACTCGACGAGGACAGGATCGCCGCCATGCTGGCTCCCAAAGCGACCGGAGCGGTCGTCCTCGACATCCTGACCCGCGATCGGGACTGCGACCTGTTCCTGCTCCACTCCTCGGCGACCACCGCACTGGGCAACGTCGCCCAAGCGCCCTATGTCGCGGGGAACCTGGTCCTCGAAGCCCTGGCCCGGGAACGGCGCGGGCGGAACCGGGCCGGACAGGCGGTCGCCTGGGGGGCCATCGCCGGCACCGGCTATGTGGCACGCAACGACCTGGCCGGCAGCCTGGCCTCCCTCGGCATCGAAACCCTCACGGCCCGCGAGGCGTTCGCCGCCGCCGGCGGCCTGCCGGGCACCCCCGAGGTGGTGGGCATCGGACGGTACCGCTGGTCCCGCGTGGCGGCCCTGCTGCCCACCGCCGCCGCCCCCCGCCTTCGCGGCCTGGTCCCCGCCGAGGCGGGCGAGGACATCCGCACCCGCGAGGACTTCCTCAACGACCTCCGTCGCCTGCCCGCCGACGCCGCGCTGCAACGCCTCGTGACGGAACTGACCACCCTGATCGCAGGCACCTTGCATCTCAGCCGCGAGGATGTGGACCCCCACGCGCGCCTCGACACCTATGGCATGGACTCCCTTCTGGGCACCCAGCTCCTGGCCGACCTCCAGCAGCGCTTCGATATCCGCATCCCGCCCATGGAACTCCTCGGATCCGCCGGCACCGTCACCGGCATCGCCCAGCAGGTCCAGCTGCGTCTGGGGCTCGGCCCGGGCGGCGCTCCCGCGGCCGGAGATGCGCCCGCGGCCGGTGGGCAGCAGGCGCCGGCTGTGCGGACGGCGCACTCGGACGGGTCATGACCGCCGGCGCCGTCCCGCGCTGCCCCAGCGCGGGACGGCGCCGGTCGCCTCGGTTGGGTGGGGGGGAAGGGGCCGGTTTCGGGTGAACGGCTGGGGGTGCCTCCATGTTTTTCGTCAAGCGAGGCGTGGGATTCGGGGTTCGTAGAAGGTGCCGTCGCGGAGCATCGCGAACAGCACGCTGATGCGGTGCCGGGCGAGCCGGGGGGAGAGCCTGCGTGTGGGTCTTCTCCCAGGCTCTGCAATGGCCGTAGTAGGTGCGGGAGGCGGGATCGTACAAGGCGGCGAACGCGGCGAGGGTCATCGCGCGTTTGAATCGCCGGTTGCCGCCTCTGGGCGCGTGTTTGCCGTGGATCGCGGTCCCGGACGACTTCGTGGCCGGGCCGAGGCCGGTCTAGTCCTCCAAGCCGAACTTGAGACCAGCCCGGCCTGTGATCGTCCCCCGGCACCGGAGACATATTGATCCGGATCTGGCGCCCTCCCCAGGAGCGGCTGGCCCCAACGTGATTCACACCGCGTTGCCATCGGCCTTCATCGCGGCCCGGAGCAAGCCGATGGTGGCCGTCACTGTCTCATGGGCTGCCTTGTCCTCGGTCGTGCGCGCAGCTTCCTCCAGCAGCACAACGGCAGCCTGAAGGACGCCGACCTGAACCGGGACGGTCTTCAGCACTGCCAGCGAAGCCGCCGCCTGTTCCGTCGGCGACGTGCTGGCGCTCTGCGGAAAGAAGTTACTCACGCCCCGTCCGAGAGGGGATCGATCACGGGACGTCTGAGCTGGAACAACAGTCATCACAAGAGTGTCCCGCAACGCGGTCTAGCCCAATGAGCGGGGGGCATCCGAAACAGCCGGACGATATTCACCCTGGCCGAACCTCAGAGGTGATGCAGCCGAGCCGAGGTATCGGCCGAAGTCCATCGGCTTGTCCCCTCACACTCACGTTCCACACGAACCCACGGATACGCCGAGTCAAGTACGCCGATTGACCCGTGGGCTGGCGCTGGAAAAAGCTTCAGTTCACCTGAACCCGCGGGTCTGTCGGGACTTCCGCGGGTTCCTCCTCGAAAGGGCACCGTCTTCCGAGCTGCAGTGCTGGTGAACGGGGGTTCGCTCGATCGCGTGAAGAGTTCGACGGTCGGCCGGGATTCCTGAAGTTCTGCCGATATGCGTGACGCATGGTCGTGTGTGGTGAGCCGAGGCGCTGGTGACGCTCGCGGTCGTGCGGTCGATTGGTTCGTCGCGGCGGCTGGAAACCCGTAGCCCTTCGAGGACTCGGCGACGTGGTCGTCGTAGAGCGCATAGACGAGCGAGCGAGCCTGACGCCGACGGCTTCGGCGACATCGCTCACCGGCAAGGGGCCTCCCTCCCCTGACGCCCGGGGAGGGAGGTCTGCCTCCTAGGGAGTGATGACCACCTGGTACGCCTCGCCGTCGCGGACGCGCTCGGATTGAACCTGACGGCCCAGGCGCCCCCCCGCGGCCTGGTTCTGGTCTGAGGGGACATGGGCCCTGATGCAGGGTGCGACCGGTTCGTCACGTACGACGTCTACCCGCCATGCGCCGCCGCCCACGTAGCGGGGGGTGATCTCCGCGCACAGGGAGCCCAGCGTGCCGCCCTCTTTGGTCCTGGCGAAGGGGAACTCGTCACATTCATCATTCACGACGGTGGGGTCGGCTACGAAGGGCTTCGGGGGAGCCTTGCAGGTGTAGTAATTCCGGCTCCTCCTCCTCGCCTCGTCGCTGTCACGCGTGAACGGCCTTTGTGCGGTGCCCATAACGCTGTTGTCGCTCAGGTGGTTCTGCGCCCATTCATAGGCCACTGCGGAGGCCGCGTATTTGGAGTCGGACTTGCTGAAGGTCACCCTGGCCAGGTTATCGCTGGCGATGCAGCCGGGGGATCCGCCGACCACACCGTCACAGGCCACCGATGGGCCCGCCCACTGCCCATTGGTGATGACAGGGTAGTCCGCGTCGGGGCTCTCCGTCTGGCTCTGGTAGGCGATCATGCTGCGCGAGCGCTCGGCGCCGCCCCGGGTAGTGGTCTCGTAGGAGAGTTCCCCGGTATCGTCCTCCGCGCCCGCGCGCAGCTCGATGGCCCCGCCGCCCCAAGCGGGCGGCCCCGGTAGGCACGCGGTGCACGACGACGACAGAGCGAGTCTCACAACGGAAACACCATCGTACTTCTCAGCGTAGACGGCGATGTGCTCCTTCCACGTCACGCTGTTGGGGTCCAGCGCGGACCGGGCCGTGACCACGAGATCGGCGGTGCCGTTCCTGCCACCGGGGTTCACAAGCACGTACGTGATGCCGTGCCGCATACAGTAGTTATGGCGGTTGGAGACGACATCCTGGTGTTTTTCGGAGGTGCACAGCGCCTCCGGGCTGGCATCCGGGTCGTCGCCGGGGTCGATGCCGTCCCGAGGGGCGGCGGCGACCCCGGCGACAGCGGCGGTGTGGGCGCGGATACGGGCGAGATCTGCGGCGGTGATGGGCCGCTCTTTAACGCAGATCCATGCTGTGCCCTGGCGTGCGAGCTTGGAGCCGGGGGTGGTGGCTGTGCAGGTGCCGTGGCCCTCGCCAGCCGCCGACAGTGGTGCGGCGGCGGCCGGTGAGGCGCCCAGGGTGAGAAGGGCTGCGGTGAGCGCGAGCGAGGCTATCGCCGCCAGCAGCCGTCTGACGCGTTTCAATGGTGGTCCCCCTCTTTCTCGGTGGCATGTAAATCCACCCGGATCGAACGGTGCAGTGCCCGTATACGTCAGCCAGAAATAAGATCTTCCCCGGTCGTTCTTCGGCTCGTTCGGGCCTCACACCGCCACTCGTCTTCGAAACGGCACTCCCGCAGTCGGCAGGATGCGCGGCTGCCGCGGCGACCGTCGCCCCTGGCAGGGCAGGTGCGGTCTTTGATGCCGTCCTCCGTGGTGGCGGGTAGACCTGGTACGGAGATGTTCGTTTTCTGCTTGATTTTTCGATTGGTCGTTTTCCGTGCCTGGGCCACATGCGCTCAGGGCTCATGCGGACGCTGACGGGCCGGCCGTCGGGATCGACGTTCCGGCTCGATTCGCTGGACCCTTCTGGCATGCCGACGATTGTCTGCCCCCGGATGTTCATAGGGCCGTTCACGCCAGCGCGCAAACATTCAAGGCACCAGGGCCGTCGAAGGTCCTCAGTTTCGGAATGTGCAAGTTGGCCGGATATCGCGGTGGCTTGGCGGCGGTCGGCCGCGTCGGCGGATGATGAAAGGCCGGTCCGGCAGTCGCCGACCGTCGAGGTGCAAGCAGTGGAATCACGACTGAGAGAGCCCATCTGTGCGACGGTGGTGGCGAATCGTAGCTCCGCAGATGAAATTCTGATGAGCCCCGGGCGGGTCAAGGGTGCCTAACGGTCCATGAAGGGTCATGGGTTTTCGCCTCGGACCGGCTGATTCGGTCATCGTCACTGCATCCCTGCCGACGCTAAGTTCGCCTCGATCGACCGCTGCTCCCCACCACATAACTGGCAGGGTTCCGGCATGGGGCGACATGGCGCCCGGCCAGGGAAAGGGCATGATGAGCCACTTAAGATCTCCCGGCCACTGGGCCAGAGGGCTGGTCGCCCTCGCCGTAACCGCTACGTCGACGTTCGCCACCCTCACTGCCGTGGCCGGCCCCGCCGCCGCGGCAGGGCATCCGAAACCCGCCACAGCCGCCGGCCAGCCGAAGCTCGGCGACGCCTGTTCCTCCGCCGACCTCGGCACACGCCACCCGTTCATCAAGACCACCGAAGTGTCCCCGACGATCACCCACTTCAAGGGCTGGTACGTCACCGAGGGCTCAACCGGCTACCAGAACGTCACCACCAGCACCCAGACCACCATCTCGGTCTCCGTCGGCCTCAACGGCAATGTCCAGGGCAGCTTCGCCGTCGACACCCTCGGCACCGTCGGCGCGAGCCTGGGCCTGAATGTACAGGTCAACTACTCCACCACCAGCAGCGAGTCGAACTCGGTCACGTGGAACTTCCAACGGCCCGGCTACTACGGCGTCTACAAGGGCACCAAGAAGGTCACCGGTACGTACGGCAGCCTCAACTGCAACCGCATTCAACAGGGCGACGGCAATTGGGCGTTGAAGTGGATCGAGGGGCCCGGCAGCGGCAGCTTCACCACCTACACCACCCTCGAAGAAGGCGCGGTGCGCTGCCAGGACAAGGTGCCCGCCAACAGCATCATGGCCAAGGCGCAAGGCCTCCTCGACTGCGGCTCGGCCGCCGCGAAGGCCAAGCACCCGGCGGGCGCGGTGGCCCCGACAGCAAAGCAGACGCAGAACCGCCTCGTGCAGCGCCCGGCTCCCACCAGCGGCACGTCCGCCGAACACCCCAAGGCCACCGGGCGCGCGCAGGCCGCGCTGAACTGCGAGTCCGGCGTCTACAGGATCGACGTCCCCGGCAAGGTCCTGAACTGGAGCGCACCGCTCCTGGCCAACGACGGAATCCGCCTGCGCGAATCGACATTCTTCAGCGCCCACCTGGACAACTGGCGCCTGTGCAACGTCACGGAGAACAACGGGGTCATCGAGGCGTCCCTGTGGAACTGGGGCAACGGTGGGTGCGCGACCATCCCGGCGGACATCGCCAATCAGGAGCAGGCCTACCTGACGACGGCCTCCTGCGGGGAGGACGACCTCCAGCGGTTCTACATCTACCGCGATGTACCCGGCAGCTCGAAGATCGGTGTGCAGAACAAGTACACCGGCTCCATGGTGGGTCACGACCGGTACGCTGACGGGGAGTTGATCCGCCAGTACTCCAGCGGCAGGCAGGACGGTACGGGCACGTACACCCTGACCGAAGTCTGACGTCCCCTCACCGTGAGCGCGGCCCCGCACGTGAACCCCCGGCCTCCCCGTGTGGGGCCCTCCGCGTCCCTACTCCGGCCCCAAGGCCGGTTCTGCCGGGTGAGGCAGCTGCGCCGAAGCCCGAGGCCTCGGCACCTGTTCGCGGAGCAAGTCGACGTTCAGCTTCGGGCCATACGACATCACCGCCTGGGTCCGCAACGGCGGCCCTAGCCTGGCCAAGCCACCGGGGATCCTCGCCCCGTACGCCTTCCAGCCCTCAGAATACCGCCGTCGAACTCGGCCCGGCCGGCAAACTCTGGACCACCCGGGCTACCCGCAACCCCACCGCTGCCCTCGAACGGCTCCGCGTCGACCGCCAGCTCGAAGAGGCCCTCACCCACGGCGCCGACCCCCTTGACCTCGCCCTCACCTTCGGCATTGACGAGAAGACCGCCATCCGCTACGCGGACTCCGCACGGGCCCTGCTGGACCAGTCCGCTGAACAGCCACTTCGGTGAAGTCTGCTCGACCAGTACAACGCCTTTCGTGGGAGGGAAGGCCGCCGTCAGGGCAGAGTCAGCAGCCGGGGCCGATCGGCGGAGACGCTGTAAGGGCGAGCGCGGCGATCCGCAGATCGGCCTCCCACGTCCGCTGGTCGAGCCCCAACGTGTACTCAACGCAGCAGGCACATTGCGGGATCAACGATACGAACGATCTCTCCTCAACAGTTTCGGCCTCCGTCTCCCACCAGTCATCCGTTGCCAGGTCGGCAGGAGCGATTTCCCCGTTGATCAGCCTCGCCGCCAGCCGGCGCAGCGCGTGGCGCCGTGCCAGGCCCCGATCAGGCAGCTCGATTCCGGCCTCGGAGAGCGCTTGCTCGAACGCGTCACGGATATCGCAGGTATCCGCGTTGCGGGGCAATCCGGCGAGCTCGCACAGCGTCGGGGTGTCCAGCCCGGCCGCGAGTACCTCGGCAGCAACCATCGGCAGGTCCTCTGGGCTGATCTCATCCGCCTGATAACGGCACGCCACCTCACCCAGAGACGTGAGGCCACTCCGCGCTGAGGATTCCGGTTCCGGTGTCGTTCCTGCTGTTCTCATGACTCGTACGATGCCAGCACCGTTTCCAAGAAGGGTTGCCCAGGGGGCGGTCTGTATCGGTACTCACCCCGCGTGTTCGCCTGAATCCGAAGGCCGAACCTGCGAAAACACGACAGCCCACCCTCGGGTTCCCGTAGACATACCTTCAGTTTGCTTGCACCCACGGGATTCTGGGGATGATGGCTCGGACGCCCTTGCCGAGAGGCCGCGGGCGGCCGGGTGATGCAGGTGCTGTGGTCACCCGGGAAAGTCTCCCGTAGCCCATGTCACCGAAGCGCTCGGGGGCGGAGGTGTTTCGGCGAGACACTGTATGCAGCAGTTCGGTTTCCAGGCCGGTGACGGTCAGCAAGCAGCTCAACGCCGCCCGTTGGCTTGCTCGATCCGGTAAAAGGTCTTGCTGTGGTGAGGCTGGGCGCCGAGGGCTTGGTAGAACGCCAGGGCAGCCGGATTATCCGCGTCGGCGGTCCACTCCACCCGGGAGCAGCCCGCTTGCGCCGCTGCCTCCCGGACCCGAGCCATGAGGGCGGTGGCGACGCCCCGGCGGCGGGCGTTCTCCCGGACGAAGAGTTCCTTCAGAAACAACGAGGCATCGGCGCCGGCGGCGGGCCAGAGGAAGCTGTACGACGCCATGCCCAGGATCTGGCCATTGTCGCGGGCCAGCAGGACCGTGGCGACTGGCCGGTCACTGAAGAGCCATGCACGGATATGGTCAGGTTCGACCGGGGTTTCCTCGCCGCCGTAGTACGTCTCGATCTCACTGATCAGCGCCGCGATGGTGTCCGCGTCCCGCTCGGTTGCCTGCTCGATCTGCATGGTGTGCGCTGTCCTCTCCTCCTGGCAGCGCCAGCATCTTGTGCAACTCCCGCACCTCCGGCAGCGCTTGCCGTGGCCGGTGGCCAGCGTCGCCCGGCCGTCGAGGAGGGCACCTGGCGGCGCACCCAGGACCCGGCCAACGCCGAGCAGTCCGGCTGGACCGAGGACGCCTGCGGACGCCGCCGCGTCGTGCACTACCGGCTCCACTACAGCCTCGACCGCACCCAGCCGGTGGAACGCCTGGTGGTGGAGGAGCTGTACCTGTACGTGTCCTGGCTGGCCCCGGCCGGCGAGATCGCCGCCCACCGGCGGAAAGTGGAGAAGTGGCTCGCTGACGGCCGGTGGAAGCCCACCGGCGACGAGGACGATGCCTGGCGCCGCGGCGACCTGCGCATCACGATCGCCGAGTACACCGCCCACCCGCAGGACGAGCGGGCCGACCGGGGCACCCCCAAAGGGTTCACCTCGCTCGACGTCACGATCCGCTCAGAGGACTACAGCATCGCCCGGGCCGTACGAAACCTGCCCTGGGACGTGCTGGCCGGGGGCATGCGGGTCAAGGAACAGCGCGGCCACCCGGCCTACGCCGACAACCTGTCCGGGCTGCTGGACCACTTGCCGGTCGTCGTCGAAGCCGGATGCGGAACCAGCATCGAAGCCGGCATCCCGCCGCTGCACTGGCTGCACGAGGTCTACCGGGTCACCGCCCGCGCGGGCAACGACCTCACCCAGGGCTACGCCTTCACCCTCGCCCCCGCCTCCGACATCCTGGTCCAGGAGGTCCTCACGGACACGGAGCGCAAGGTCGACGACATGGTGTCCATGTTCCGCACTCTGTTCCTCGCCCAGCCGACCCGCGCGCACCGGGCCCTGAAAGCGCTCCACGACGCCGGACACATGGTCGGCCCCGTCGCTACCCACAACTTCGACCGTCTCTTCGCCCGGGCCGGGCTCCCCGAGGCATTCATGCGCCGCTACGACCAGCGCACCCCGCACATGCCATTCCCCGACGGCGCCAGGGCCCTGCTCGTCATCGGTCTGCACGCTGACCGTCGGGAGGTCCAGTCCCGCGCCCGGCAGCGCGGTCTGCAGGTCTTCTATCTCGACACCGAGGGCGTCACGGAGAACGGCGTCCATAAGCAGTACCTCATCGAGGGCGCCCGGGAGGGCGACGTCGTGGTCCGCTCGGAAGCGACCCCCGCCCTGCTCCACCTGGCCAAGCTCCTCAACGTGAATGTCTGAGCGAATTCGGCTCAACTCGGGCCTGCTTCCGCACCGATAGCGTCTGGGGGCACACCGGGCACGGTGTGCCCCCAGACGAGACAAGGACCTGCAATGCGCGTTTCCGTGATCGGCTGCGGTCACCTCGGCATCCCGCACGCAGCGGCGATGGCCGACCTCGGCCATGAAGTCATCGGCGTGGACGTCGACGAGGCCAAAGTCGCCCGGCTCGCTGCCGGCGAATGCCCCATCTACGAGATCGGCCTTCCGGAGCTGCTCGCCCGTCACACGGCGAGCGGGCGCCTGCGATTCACCACCGATATCCGTGAGGCTGCCGACTTCGCCGAGCTGCACTTCATCGGCGTGGGCACCCCCATCGACGCCGACGGCCGCTCCTACGACACCCGGCACGTCTACGGCGCTGTCCGCCAGCTCGCCCCCCACCTGGACCGCCCCTGCACGATCGTCGGGAAGTCCACCGTCACCGTCGGCACCACCCGCCAGGTCACCGCCCTCGCCCAGCGCCTGGCCCCCGCCGGGGATCAGGTCGACGTCGTATGGAACCCGGAGTTCCTCCGCGAGGGACACGCAGTGCAGGACACCCTCCGCCCGGACCGCCTCATCGTCGGCCTGACCACTACCGAAGCCGAGAAGGCCATCCGGACTGTCTACGCCCCCATCCTGGAGGCCGGTGTCCCCCTGTTCGTCACCGACCCGCAGACCGCCGAACTCGCCAAGGGCGCCGCGAACACCTTCCTCGGCCTGAAGATCAGCTACATCAATGCCGTCGCCGACATGTGCGAGGCCGCCGGCGGTGACATCTCCCAGATCGTGGAGATCCTCGGCATCGACCCCCGCATCGGCAGCGGCGGCATGCAGCCCGGCATCGGCTACGGCGGTGGCTGCCTCCCCAAGGACGTCCGCGCGTTCACCGCCTCCGCCCGCCAGCTCGGCGCCGAGCAGGCTGCTGAACTCCTGCGCGCCGCCGAGAAGATCAACGAAGCCCGCACCGGCGTTGCCATGAGCCTGATCACCCGGGCCCTGGGCGACCGCCCGGTCAAGGGTGCCCGGGTCACCGTGTGGGGTGCCGCGTTCAAGCCCGGCACCAACGACGTCCGCGAATCCCCGGCCCTCGCTCTCGCCCAGGACCTCCAGCAGGCCGGCGGCACCGTCACCATCCACGACCCGCAGGCCGTGGCCACCGCCATGACGCGCAACCCCCAGTTCGACTACACCGACGACCTGCCCGCCTCCCTCGACGGCGCCGATCTCGTCGTCCTGGCCACCGAATGGCCCGAGTACCAGCAGGCCAACCCCACAGCCCTCGTCGAGCGCCCAGCCAGCCCCCTGCTCGTCGACTGCCGCACCACCCTCGACCCCGCACCCTGGCGCGCGGCAGGCTGGACCGTCCACCAACTCGGACGACCCGGGAAGTAGAACCGGGGCTTGGCCGGTGGACCCTGCAAGGCGTCAGCATCCCCCGGAGGATGCTGGAGGTCGCGTGCTGTGAGCAGTGACGACGTTGTTCTCCGCCGCGCGGGCAGCACCGACGCCCTCGCCGCGGCCGACGTGTGGCTGCGCTCCTTCGACGCCGCCCTGCCGTCGGTGCGTCGCGCGCACGACGATGCCGAGGTACGGGACTGGTTCTCAAGCGTGCTGGTGCCGCAGTACGAAACCTGGGTGGCGGTCACTGAGAACAGCGTGGTGGGGCTATTTGTGCTCAACTGCGCGGAGTTGAAGCAGCTCTACCTCGATCCAGCATGGCGCGGACGGGGGCTGGGCGACCGGTTCATGGCCCTGGCCAAACAGCGGCAGCCGGACGGGCTGGCGCTGTGGACGTTCCAGGTCACCACATCGGCGCAGCGCTTTTACGAGCGGCATGGCTTCGTCGAGGTCGAGCGAACGGACGGGTTGCGCAACGACGAGCAAGAGCCAGACGCCCGCTACGTCTGGCAGCCTCATACATAGCAGTCGTGAGGGGAGCGATCAGCCCCTGGGTCAGCAGCCCGCCGATCTGAACCACGCCGCCCATCCCGAGCCGATATTGTCCCCTCGTGCATGCACCGAGGGGACAGACGGACAACCCGCAGACAGCCAGCACCGGACCGAAGCGCAAACCGCCCTTGGTGCTCTTCGACCTCGACAACACTCTCGTGGACCGTACGGAGGGTCTGCGGCACTGGGCCGAAGAATTCACCCGCGAACGGGGACTGGACGCGTTGGCCGTCGAATGGATCGTCGAGGCCGACGACAACGGCCTCAAGCCCCGGGACCGTTTCTTCGCCGAGCTCCGGGACCGGTTCGCGATCGGCGACACCGCCGAAGCCCTGCACCACGCCTACCAGCAGCGGTACCCGCTCCTCCTCCGCTGTCCCCGGCACGTCCTCGACCAGATCGCACAGCTCCGCGAAGCCGGGTGGCGGGTCGGAGTCGTCACCAACGGCCTGACCCTCACCCAGGGCGCTGTGCTGGAACACACCGGACTCGCCGAGTGCCTCGACGGATGGTGCATCTCCGAGGAAGCAAACGTCCGTAAGCCCGATCCTGGGATCTTCGTCCTGGCCGCCGAACGCTGCGGCAGCGACCTGACGGCCGCCTGGATGTGCGGGGACTCCCCCGAGGCCGACGTCGTCGGCGCGCAGCTCGCCGGGCTGCACACCATCTGGATCCGGCACGGACGAACCTGGCCTGCCTCCAATCCGCCACCCGACCAAACCGTCGACAGCGTTACGGAAGCACTTCAGGCCCTGCGCCACATGGGCTCGCCCGTCATCTCCCGATAGCGGGCACGGTGGCGGAGGTGAGGAAGTAGGTGACGGAGTACAGGAACTGCCCGCCCTCGATCGCGTCGTCGACCAGGGCGTTGAAGCGGCGTGCTTCGGAGCGGTCGAGGTAGCCGCGGTCGGCAAAGACGTCGGCCCAGTCGCGGACGCCCATCGTGTCGTCGATCGTGCGCTTGCTGCGGACGACGAGGGTGTGCGGTTCGACTTCGACGTCGAGCAAACCGCGTGCGGTGAGGAGACCGGGGACGCGGCGGGCGAAGGTGCCATGCCGGATGCCGGCCGTCTGGCGCAAGCTCAGGACCTTGGCGGCCAGGCGGTGGTCCTCGATGTTCAGGGCCTGGGTCGCGGTATCCGGGTCACAGACGACGATGCGGCCGCCGGGGCGGATGACGCGCAGCATCTCGTCCAGGGCCACGTCGGGATCCTCGACATGCTGGAGGACACGGTCCGCCCATGCCCCGTCGAACGCCGCGCCCTTGAACGGCAGGTGGTGGCTGTCCGCCACGGCCGCCTTTCGCAGGCCGATGTGCTTCATCTCGGCGCACATGATCCGGGACAGGTCACAGGCGACGACCTGAGCGCCGGACTCATCGGCGAGTTCACGAGCGGCGTCCCCGGTACCGGCCCCGACATCGAGGAACCGCTGGCCGGCCTGGGCCCGCAGAAGGTGCCGTAAGCGCTGCTTGTAGGAGACGAAGAACGGCTCGGACCGCAGGCGGAACAGCGAGTTGACCAGCCGGACCGGGTGGGGGTGCGCGTCGATGTTGGAGAAGGCGTGCGGCACGTAGAAGTCGCCCATGGCCGGACCCTACGGCCCGTGCCCTTGCCGCGTAGGCCAAACCGCCCAAGCCGGGCCGCAGTGCCGTCGCCTACCGGGGGGGTTCACGAGTGGGGTCTGCCAACGGCGTTCACGGCCCGTTGGAGATCGCTTCCCATCCTGAAGCTGATCGTTTCCCAGATAGGCTCGGCGGATGCTTCTGACGTTTCGGGCATAGTCGATGTGAGCGCGGCGCTCGCCCTCGCGGGCGGTGAGCTCCAAATGTTCGCCGTTGGAAGGGCCACGGTCGTTGACCAGGCCGGTTCGGGTGGTCGGCCGCTCATTGGCCCCACATGTTCCGCTTCCGGTACCGCGGTTCCCAGAGCAGCCGGTTGAGGAGGCGGACCGGACTGGGCATCGCGGCCAGGAACGCCTGCCGGTCCGGGGCCGAGATCCCGTCCAGGATCCACGGGATGTACACGGCCGCGCCCTTCGGTCCTTGCTTGCGAGCCATCGCGCCCCGGAAGGCGTCCCAGTCCTTGGGGGTCAGGACTTCTTGGATGAGCGGCAGGGCGCTGTCCTCTTCGTGTCGCATGTGATCGCCGAGGACGGCCGCGAGCTCTCGCACCTTTTCCGGCAGGTCCCTGATCTGCTGGGTCATGGCCGCGTCGACGGCTTCCAGCAGCGGGTTGAGGCGGGCGTGCTCGGCCTCCATCTCTGCGAGAAGTGCGCGGTCGGCCGGTCGGCCGACGGTGGCGCGTTCGACCCGCGGCCAGAGCGCGGCGTCCTCGACGGTGTGGTGAACGTGCAACTGGCGCTTGAAGTTTTCCCAGCCGGCACGGGACTGGGACTGCGGGCCGTCGGCAGCGGTGCTGGCCTCGGCGGCGCGGATCAGCCGGTCGAGGTCACGGCGGAACGCGTTGTGCGTCGCGTACATGACGGTGAAGTCGATCTCGCCTGTGCGGTCGACGGCGGTGGCGTGCGTGGTGGTGGTCATGGCGCTGGCCTCTCAGTTGCGGAAGGCGGCGGCGTTCTCGGCCGCCCAGTCGGCGAAGGTGAGTGCGGGGCGGCCGAGCAGCCGCGCGACGGTGTTCGTGGTCGGGCCGGGCTGCTCCAGGCACGCGGCGTTGTAGCCGAGCATCCGGTCGGCGACCTCCTGGGGCAGCCCCTGGGCGAGCATTGATTGCCTGACGAGCTCCGGCGGTGTCTCCTCGAAGGTGACCGTCGCGCCGATGGCCTGGCCGATGATGCGGGCGCGGTCGCGCTGGGTGAGGGCCTGCGGCCCGGTCAGCGCGTACGCCTGGCCGGCGTGTCCCGGTTCGAGCAGGGCGCGCACGGCGACCGCGCCGATGTCCCGCTGGTGGATCGGCGAGGTCGTCGCGGCGGCGGAGGCGCCCCTGACCGTGCCGGTCGCGCGGATCTGCGGCGCCCAGGCGAGGCTGTTGGCCGCGAAGTCGGCGCATCGCAGGAAGGTCCAGTCCAGGCCCGAAGCCCTGGCGGTGTCCTCGACCGCTCGGAATGCCTCGGCGAATCGCCGGTAGCCGCCGCCGTACTCCACCGTCACTGCTGACAGCACGACGACCCGTCGCACGCCGTGCTCGACTGCCAGGCCGAGCAGGTCACCGACCGCCGTCCCCACCGCACGCGGGCTGAGCAGGATCGCGTCGGCTCCGGCGAGCACCGGGGCCAAGGTCTGCGGTCGGGACGGGTCACCCTCGTGGACCGTGACGCCTTCGGACAGCCTCGCCGCGTCCGGGGTTCGGGTCACCGCCGTCACCTTCTGGCCGGCCGCTGCCAGCAGCTTGATCACTTCGCGCCCGACGGTTCCGGTCGCACCGGTCACCAAGAGCATCTCGTGCCCCTCCTCTGAAATGCGCGGCGTTGTGCCTCCGCGGGTAGGATGCTTCGTAGGGCAAATATTCCGAGAGGCAGAACGTATGAGTTTCATAGAATCACACCTCGGCGACGCGCGCCAGCGCCGTCGGCTGATCACCGGCATCCGGGAGTCGCTGCGGGAGTTGGGCCTCCATCTGTCACTCCTGAACCGCCAGGTCAGCAGCCGGTTGGAGCTCAAGGACATCGACGTCGACTGCCTGGACCTGATCGACCGGCACGGCCCGATCAGCCCGAGCGCCCTGGCGCGCTCGGCCGGCCTGCACCCCGCCACCCTGACCGGCATCCTGGACCGGCTCGAACGCGGCGGCTGGGTCGCCCGCGAACGCGATCCCTCCGACCGCCGCGCCGTCCTCGTGCAGGCACTGCGCACGAGGAACTCCGAGCTGTACGGGCTCTACGCGGGGATGAGCACATCGATGAACCAGATCTGCGACGGTTACTCGGACGCCGAACTGCAGGTGATCGCGGACTTCTTGACCCGCTCCGCCCAGGCGGGCCGGGCCGCGGCGGACGATCTCACCTCGGGCTGAACCACGGCGGAATCCTTACGCAACGCAAACGCCGGGTCGCCATTGACGCGGCAGAAGTTGACCACGACAGCTTCGCAGGCAGTCCAAGCAAAGGGAGGTGTCGGGAGAACCACCGACTGAGATCCCAAGACCGCTGTGGCTCACAGCAGGTCCGCGCCCGGGCCGTTGCTGTTGTGGCCGATCTCCCGCTGTCCACTCAAGGGCGGTAACGACTCTTGGTCCGGCAGTAGTTGTCGTTTGGGATCATTAGCGATCACCGTCTGCGATCTTGGTCGTGGCCCCCTTAGGTTTGCCTGGGGCTTCGACTGCCGTGGAAGCCTGCCTTCGGCTGCGGGTGACTTCAGGCGGTATGACGTCGCTGTTCGAGCGTTTGGACACGGAAGAAGCCATCGTGCGTGGGGAGTTGTCTGTCCTGCGCGAGAAGATCATGGTGGCGGAGGAACGGCTGGCCCACCTGACGATCACGCGGGAGATATTGCGGTCGCTGGTGGGCGATGAACCTGTCCGCGAGGATGTCGCAGCGGGACCGGAAGCCGGAACCTCGCCCGATGACACCCTCTTCGCCGCGGCCGATGATGTGGTCACCCAAGAGCCGGTTGCGGGGCCTGGGCCTTTGGGGTGGGAGGTGGCACGGGAACGGATGCTGGTGCTGCTGGCGGGAGCGGGGAGGGCCATGAAGGTGCAGGACATCTCGGCCGCGATCGGTGAGGACACCTCTGTTGCCCGGCGGGTGGAGACCACGCGTTCCCGGCTGAAGCGGCTGGTGAAGGAGGGCAAGGTGGTCGAGGGCCCGACGGCGTGGTTCGCGATCGCACCCGCCGACGAAACCGGTGGAGGGGGAATGAGGGCCGCCGTGGGCTGATGAGACGTCCGCCAGTTGGCCTTCACGCCGGGTCTGGCGGCGAAGAGGCTGGCACCGCCGAGATGAGAGCTCGGCGGTGCCGGTTGCTTGAGTCCCCTGGGAAGGCGGCTCTCGCCTGCCCTGACAGTAGTGGAGATCATCTCGCTGGTGGGTGCGGAGCCGCGAAATCGTCATGCCCGGTCGCAGTCGTGCGATTCCGGGTGCGAATCGAGGCTCATTGTTTGCTCTTCCGGACGCTTACGGGCCCAGTCGGCCACAGGTGAACTCCGGTAAAGGCGGTCAGGCGGGCGATAGTTGCCACGTCGGGCCAGGATTTACCGGCCAGCAGATCGGCGATGGCCTGACGGTTGACCCCGGATCCGGCCGCTGCCGCCCGCAGGCTCAGTCCTCGGTCGTCCATCGCGCGGGCCAGGTGGCGGGCGATCTGGCGGACGGCCTCGGCTCCCGCATCCGGGCTGGCCACGTCGGGCCAGGCTTCCGGATCGTGGGTCATCTGCCGCGGGGGGCGTGCGCGGGCGCGTCCGCCGACCATGCGCGCACCATCCTTTCCGTTGAGGTTGATCAATCCGCAGACGGCTGTTTGTCCAGCCGGTATTCGTGGACCGTGGTCCTTGATCCCGGCACGTCCGCGAAGATCAGCCGTTACCGGCCGCGTCAGGCCCCGCCCGTCTGGGAGGAGGTCGCGCCGCTGGTGAGAGCGGTGGTGACGGCCACGGTGAACGCTGTTCCTTACGACGTGGAACGGCTTTTGCACGTCACCGCGTCCCTGGCCGTCTGGGCCGCGGAGGCCGGGCATCCCATGGATCCGGATGCGTGGCTGCGCAACGAGGTCATCGACGCCTACGTCCTGTCCAGGGCGGCCGGCCTGGAGCCGGCATCGATGCGGACCTACCGGATCTGGCTTCTGCGGGTGCGCGATGCGCTGGCGTGGAGTGAGCGCGGGGAAACCGCGCCCGCCCGCCTGCACGCCGACACCAACCCCACCCGCCTTACGGCCAAGCCGAGTTGGCGGGTCTGCGGCATTGGGCTGTGCATCTTCGCGGGCAGCAGCGTTCGGACGCTCTGGCCTTGCTGGGGCTGGGGGCGGGGTGCGGTCTGCAGCCGAAGGAGATCGCATCCAGCCTCGGCTGCGATTTGCGGCGCCGCGGTGAACAGGACGGGCCTTTGGTGCACACCGGGGTCATCCGCGAGCATCCTCTGGCCGTTCATGCCGGATGGGAGGAGACCCTGGAGGAACTGGCCTGTCAGGCCGGCAGCGGGTACTTGTTCCGGCCCCGTCGCACGGTCGAGTACGCCAAGAACCTCATCGGCTCCTGGTCCCTTCTGCACCGCCCGCCGGACGGTCTGCCAAAGGTCTCGGCAGGGCGCCTGCGGGCGACATGGATCGTGCGGCTGATGGCCACCGGGCTCGGCCACGACCTCATCGCCAAGGCCGCAGGGCTTGCCTCGGCCGCTTCCCTGGCCCGCTATCAGCATCATGTGCCGCCTCTCGATGACGACACCGCGGCCCGGCTTCTGCGAGGCTCCAGGCCGTGACCGTCCCCCGCTCCTGGCGGGACAGCAAGAAGATCAGGCACTGCCGGCCACGTCCGGCGACCAACGCACCAGCCCGGATACCCGACTCCAAAGTCGGCCAGCTCGATGCGCTGCTGCACAACAGCGGCGTCCTTGGCCTCATCGATGCCGAGCTGGCCAGCCGCCCCGGCCCGGGCGGGCTGCCGGTGCGGACGGTGCTGGTGGGCCTGCTGCTGTCCCTGCACTACCACCACAGCGCCACCCTGGCCGATGCCTGCCGAGTCCTGCTCGACGAGCTCACCCCCACCGCCCAGAACTGGCTCGGCGTCAGCGACGCAGACAGGCACGACCCCCACTTCCGGATCGCGTTCTCCCGACGCGTCTACCGCACCTTCGACAGGCTGACCAGCACTCTCGATCCACGCCGGTGCGACAGGCGCCGCCGCCTGCCACCTGAAGAGGCAGCCGAGCACGCCGCGGCCTGGGAGGACACGGACGCAGAACACACCCGACGCCGGAGCCTGCTGCAGGAGATCAGTGACCACCTGGTCCAGGTCACCGTCCGCCTGGCCCTCAAACGCCGCCTGTTCAAAGGCTGGAAGGGCGACATCGGCGTCGACACCACCGCCATCCCCGCCTGGCACCACCCGCCCAGCACACGGCGCGACCTGGCCTCTGTTGAGGTCACTGCCGGCTGGCATTTCAGCGCGGGCTCCACCGAGGGCGTCTTCGGGCACAGCGCGACCCTTCTCGTCGCCGCCAGCCGCCGCCCCCCGCAGGTCACCCGCGCGAGGGTCAGCGTGTCAGCTCCCATCCCCAACTCGCGCTCGCCTTCGTGTTGGACACCCCGGGCAGGCGCATCGGCCCCAACGCAATCCACGCGCTCAAGGCCCTGACCCCGCTCGGCCTGCCGACCGGCGTGCTGGCCGCCGACCGCGCCTACACCGGCCAGACCACCGCCCACTTCGCCCAGCCCGCACGCCAACTCGGCTACCAGCTCGCCCTCGACTACACCACCCAGGCGACCTTGGCCAGCGCGATAAGTTCCGGCAGGAGTTCCGCTACCTCAGCGGGCCTTGGCAGGACGTCTACAAGCCGATCCGGGCCAACAACGAGGGACTCAACGGGCGCGCGAAGAGCCACCGCATCAACCTCACCGACGCCAGCAAGCGCCTCGCGCACGGCCGCGTCGCCCAGACCATCCTCGTCGCCCTGATGATCTGCACCGTCAACCTGCAGATCCTCCACGACTGGCACCTCACTACCGGCACCCCGCCGCACTCCACCGACGACAGCCCAAGCCCGGACAACCACCGCATCACACTGGCCCAGCCGACGAATAGCGGTATTCCTCCGCCGCGTTGAACACCACAACAAAGAATTCCTGAAGAACGCCCCATGCCGCCGCTGCCCGCGTCCCGGCCAGCGGATATCCCGGCATGCCCTCCGCACCCGGAACCACCCCCGAACCCGCACCACCGGCCAGCCGAGCACCCGCCCCCAGAGCCACCGAGTTCGCAAACCACCTCGAACAAACCCCGGAAACGCCAAGATCCCGCCCGATCAATCAGATCGGACGGGATCTCGTCAAGTGCCCCCGAGCTAACTCGAGAACAGTCGCCGGGGGCGGGCGGCGGCTTCAAGGGATGGGGCCCTCTGTTCCGCCACCCTCACCGCGTAGGACGGCGCGCTGCTGGGGAGCAACAGGGCGGCGGGGGAGAGCCGGGCCGGGAGGGAACACGACATGGGTGCGGTGCTGTTGGTGGTCGTCTTGCCATGACGGCCGGGGCCGTCGTCGTCGCGGGTCTGGGGAAGGCCGGGCGGCGCGAGTCCGGAGCGGAGAAGACCCGTCTGGCCGAACGGGCGCGCCTCGCCGCGCCAGTCGATGGACGCGACCTGGAAGATGGACGGCCGCCAGTTCGAGGAGTTGGTACGAAGTTGTGCCGCCGCGACGGCTGTACGGACGTCAAGAGGGTGGGCGGCGCCTGCGACCTGGGCGCGGATGTCACCGGCATGCTGTCCGACGGCAGGCGCCTGGTCGTCCAGTGCAAGCGCGCCGATGTTGCCGGTCCGGCTCCACATCCCTGAGTTGAGTAGTTGCACTCATGCCCGCCCGGTCGCTCGCGCTGCACGCTGGTCCCATGCAGAACAGCTCAGCAGTTCAGCGGCACCGGCCGTTGATAGCCATCCTCGCCGCCATGCTCTGGTTGGCCAGCTCCGCCTCCGTTGCCCTCCTCACCCTGATGTTCTGGATGCTGGCCGTCTTCGCTGCTGCGGCGGGTGTGCCGGGACTGGTCTACCTACTGGTCCCGCCCATCACTGTCGCCGTGGGTTCGGCAGTGATCTTCGGGATCTCGCGGCTGCCAGCGGTTCGCCGTATGGAGGACGATGCCCGTGTGCTCATGCTGGCCGCTCTGACCACGACGGTCCCGCTGTCCCTTTTCGTCCTGGGGCAGTACGGTCTCAGCTGAGGGGGCCTTGCGTGCGGGACCGTCGCCCAGGAGCGACCGCGGTGTCTCCCGAATCCGTGCTGGTGCTACTGGGTGGCGCGGAGCTGTCGTTCGAGCCGGGCGATGCAGGGCCGGGCGGGAGAGTGGCACGTTCGTCGCGGATTTCGCGGACACCGCGGTGACGGTCCGCAACCGGGCGGCGGGGGAGGAGGAGTGGGCCCTGGTGCTGTTGTCCGACGCCTGCCAGATCGCCGGGTGCACCGCGAACATCATCGTTTCCCGGGACCTGGCATACGCGGCCGTGGGGCACGCGAAGGTGGTCACGGAGTCCTCGGGATCACTGGGCCTGGCGCGACAGCAGGAAGCAGCAGAGCGGTGCCCCGCCGACAGCGGTCGGTGGGGCACTGTGAGGAAGGGGACGCAGCCGACTACGCGTGGTCCCGTTCGGCGATCTCCCGCACTGAATGGTGCAGGGCCGTCAGGCCGTCGTCCGGGCTGCCCTGGATCAGGACGCCGGAGTGCTCGACGCGCAGCCAGGTGTCGCCCGGGACGAACGGCTCGCACGCGGTCACCGGGAAGCCCCCGCCGGCCAGTTCCGCGAGGAAGCGGGTGAACTCCGGGACCGTGACCTCGGCCAGCCGGTCCCGCTCCGGGAGGGAAACGGTCGGGCTGTCCGGCTCGACCGCGATGTGCCAGAGGCGGCCGCGGGCGGAGAAGCCGACCGGCGGACACGGCGAAGGGGTGGTCGAGCGATTACCCGCTCGGCCACCCCTTCGGGCTGCTTGCGCCACCACCAGCTGCGATCATTACCGACTGCGGCTTCCGCTGGCTCACCAGCAGACGTCCGTGGGATGCGAGCTGTGATGGCTTGTCTCTCGGCTGGTGCGGACGGCTTGGGTCGGTATAGGCACCTGTCGGAGTGATACAAGGGCGCGGGCCCCGGTCGGCAGCATCGCGTTGATCAGGGATGCACTGACACCAGACCCGTCTCGTAGGCGGTGATGACGAGTTGGGCGCGGTCGCGGGCGTTGAGCTTGGCGAGCAGGCGGGTCATGTGCGTCTTGACGGTGGCCATGCTGATGGTGAGTTGGGCGGCGATTTCGGTGTTGGAGAGGCCACGCCCGACGAGGGCCAGTACCTCGCGTTCGCGTTCGGTGATGCCGTCGAGCGACTGGCGCGCGGCGGGCGGCTCGGCGCGGCACGTGTGATGCGCGATCAGGCGGCGGGTGACGCTCGGTGCGATCAGGGCGTCGCTGGCGGCGACGACGCGGATCGCCGCGAGGATGTCCTCCAGTGCCATGTCCTTGACGAGGAAGCCTGAGGCGCCGGCGCGAAGTGCGGCGTAGACGTACTCGTCGTCGTCGAAGGTGGTCAGGACGACGATGCGTGCTGTAGTGGGGCCTGAGGTGATCTGGCGGGTGGCTTCGATGCCGTCCGTGCCGGGCATGCGGATGTCCATCACCACGACGTCGGGCTGGGCGGTTTCGCAGAGTCGGACCGCCTCGGCGCCGTTGCCGGCCTCTCCCACGACCTCGATGTCCGGATTGGTGGCGGTGGCCATCCGCAGGGCGGCACGCACCAGCGGTTGATCGTCGGCGAGGACGATGCGCAGGGTCATCGGATCCCTGTCGGCAGGGGAAGGCAGGCAGTCACGCGGAAGCCTCCTTCGGGGCGGGGCGCGGCGGAGAACTCGCCGTGCAGCAGGGCTACTCGTTCGCGCATTCCGATCAGACCGTAACCGGTGCCCGCAGCGGCGGCGCATCCGCGCCCGTCGTCGAGAACCTCGACGGACAGCTCTTCGGGGCGCTGGTCGATGGACACCTGGCACGAGCCGGCACCGGCATGGCGGACCACGTTGGTGATCGACTCCTGGACGATCCGGAAGGCCGAGAGGTCGATCTCCGGAGGGAGTGGTCGCCGCTCGCCCAGCCACCGCACTTCTACCTGGACACCGGCCGCGGCCGTCGCCGCGGCCAGCCGTTCGACATCCGCCAGGCCTGGTGCCGGACCCAGCGGCGCGGATCCGGAGGCATCATCGGGTTCGGCCTGACGCAGCGCGCCGAGCATGCGGCGCAGTCCCGCCAGGGTTTCCCGGCCGGCGGTTTCGACGGCGGTCATCGCCTCGCTCGCGCTCGGCGGATCGATGTTGATCAACATGCGTGCCGCGCCTGCTTGGAGGGCGATGATGCCGATGTTGTGTGCGACCAGGTCGTGCAGCTCGCGCGCGATCCCCAGCCGCTCGGCGGTGACGGCTTGAGCCGCGGTCTGGGCACGTGATGTGCGGGTGTGGTCGCGGGCCTGGCGTACCGTGTTGCCGATCAGCCAGGCGACCGCGACGGACAGGGCGTCGGCCAGTTCTGCCGTGGCGCTGACCGACTCTGCCAGCAGCAGTCGCACGCTCGGGTAGCCGACCAGCGCGCCGAGTGCCGTGGCTGCCGCAGCGAGCGAGGTCCCATGAGGACGGGCGGCGGCGAGGAAGCCCAGCGCCACGTCGGCCGCGAGGAACAGCAGCAGCGGGATCTGCTCCATGTTCAGCGCCATCGAGGCGGCGAACGCGCCGCCGAGCAGCAGGGCGAAGGCCGGCAGCGGCCTGCGGTGCAGCAGGGTGCTGCCGGCCAGCGTCACGGCGGTGGCCGCCGCCAGGGTCAGCCAGCCCGAGATCGAGGGGCTGGTGCCCGCCTGGGGGTAGTCGATCGGTCGGGACCGGCCCGGGAACGTGGCGTACACAGCCAGCACGTACACCATCGCCGCGCACCAGGTCAGCCCCGTGAAGACACCCGGCGGCACACGTGTGAGCAGGGACAGGCCCCGCGATTCGGACATGCGCCCGATCGTAGCCACGCCTCTCCGTAAGGGCGTCAGACCACGGTCCTACGACGCCGGCTTGACCGGCGGCCACAAGAGCGGACACCGGTCCGACGCCGAAGGCGGGCCGTCCCCGGCACCGTTGGCCCCGTGATCGAAGTAAACGAACTGACGAAGCGCTACGGCAGCACCACGGCCGTCAACGCCCTCACCTTCACCGTGCGGCCGGGACACGTCACCGGCTTCCTCGGCCCCAACGGAGCGGGCAAGAGCACCACCCTGCGCATGATCCTCGGGCTGAACCGGCCGACGAGCGGCACCGCCACGGTCAGCGGGCGCCAGTTTCGCGACCATCCGCGCGGGCTGCGCCATGTCGGTGCCCTGCTCGACGCCACAGCCGTTCACGGCGGGCGCAGCGCGTACGCCCACCTGTGGGCCCTGGCCCGCAGCAATCGCATCCCTCGCCACCAGGTGGACGAAGTGCTGCAGGAGGTCGGACTGGCCAACGCGGCGCGTCGGCGGATCGGCGGGTACTCGCTCGGGATGAAGCAGCGGCTCGGCATCGCCACCGCCCTGCTCGGCGACCCGCCGGTGCTGCTCTTCGACGAGCCGCTCAACGGCCTCGACCCCGAGGGCGTGCTCTGGGTACGTGGCCTGTTCCGCCGCCTGGCCGCCGAAGGCCGCACGGTCCTGGTCTCCAGCCACCTGATGAGCGAGATGGAGAACACCGCCGACCAGTTGATCGTGATCGGCCGGGGCGAACTGATCGCCGCCGAGAGCCTGACCGAGTTCGCCGCCCGCGGCACCGGCGCGAGCGTGACGGTACGGACGCACGAACCCGACGCCCTGGCAGCACTGGTCACCGCGCACGACGCCCTGGTGCGCCCGGACGGTGAGGGAACGCTCAACGTCGCCGGCCTGAACGCGGCCCGGATCGGCGAACTCGCCTTCCAACACGGCATCCCGCTGAGTGAGCTGACCACACGGAGCGCCTCCCTGGAGCAGGCGTTCATGGACCTGACCGCCGATCACGTCGAATACCGCGCCGGAGAATCCCGATGACCACACCCACGACGACCGTCCGAGCCACCGCGCCCGAGCCCCGCCCACAATTCCGCGACCTGCTCGCCGCCGAATGGGTCAAACTGTGGTCGCTGCGCTCGATCCGGTGGACCTTCGCCCTTAGCGCGGCAGCCCTCATCCTGTTCACCACTAACGGGGTGCTCGCCGACTACCGCAACTGGCCCAGCAATTCGCCCCAGCTGCGGGCAAGCTATCCGGCGGCGGGTTATGAGGACATCTTCGTCCCCGGCGCGGCGATGGTCCTCATGCTCGTCACCGGCAGCATCGGCGCGATCACCGTCGTCGGCGAGTACGCCAGCGGCCTGGCTCGCACGACCTTCACGGCTGTCCCCGCCCGAGGTTCCCTGATGGCCGCCAAGGCGCTGGTCGTGGCCGCCGCCACCTTCGCCTACGGCGCGCTGGTCGCCGCGGCCTCGTTCACCGTCGCGCAGGCCGTTCTGTCCGGCCGGCACATCAACCTGTCGATCGGCCACCCCGGCGCACTGCGCGCCGTCCTGGCCTCCGCCCTGCTCGCACCGGTGTGTGCGCTGATCGGCATGAGCATCGGCGCCATCCTGCGGCACACGGCAACCACCATGGTGACCACGGCAGCCCTGCTCCTACTGGTCCCCGAGTTCTTCGACGAGCGGCACCACTGGACAGCCGCCATCGCGCACACCATGCCCTACCTGGCCTGGCAGCGCCTGTGGCGGCTCGACGAACTCGGCTTCCCCCCGGGCATCCACTACCCGTCGACGGCCACCGAGGCATGGATCGCACTCGCCGCCTGGCCCCTGGTCGCGGTCCCCGTCGCCACGCTCGTCGTACGCCGCCGCGACATGTGAGAGGAACTCGCGTAGGGACGCCTGTCGTCGTCAGCCTCCGGGCTGGTGCACCAGGTCGGCTGGTGGGACCGGGTGTTCAGCCTGGTCATCAGCTCGCGGTTGGCCGCCCGTGCGGCTTCGAGCTCCTCAAGCTGCTGCTCCAGGGCCGTGATGCGGCGGTGTAGTTGTTCGATGTCTGCGGGGCTCCGACTCCGGTTTCGTGCCAGACCTGCTCGCCGAGCAACTCGGCGAGCTTGTGCTCCAGTGTCGGATCTGGGCCGCCTGCCGTCCGGCCCGGTCGTTGGCGCAGGCCATCGAGCAGGGCGACAAGGAGGAAAAGAAGCTCAACTTGCTGCTGTGCGGCCGCTGGCCGATGCGATCCGCGACCGTGCCCTGCTGCCCAGTGGTTCGTGACCGTGCTCGGTCCTGTGCCGTCGGCCCACAGGACGCAGGAGCGGATGGACTTCGCCACCCAGGTCCTGGCCTACCGGAACACCTACGAGATCACCGACCAGGTGATTGCGCTCGGAGCAGAGCCCGACGAGTACGTGCCCCGCCGCACCTCCTGGCACCGCGAGCTCAACAAGGAACCGCGCCGCTGGCAACCGTGTTCCGCGAAGCCGTGTGGTGTCAGCAGTGGGCATCGCACCGTTGGGTCTCGATCATGATCGTGGGCGCCGGACGATGAGCGGTGGGAACACCGCGACGAAGTCTTCGGGTGTGACGCCCCTGGGCCGGGTGATCTTGCGTGGTTTCCTTGACTACGCTGCCTCTTTGGCGTGAACGGGTCACGCTGTTTGTGTGAAGGGGAAGTTCGATATGGACGGGGGCGGCGGCGCGGTGCCGGGCCTGAAGGTGGACCACGGTGGGGTGCGCGATCAGGGTGACCGGCTGCACCAGGCGGCTGAGGACCTGGCGGGCGTCAACAAGGCCCTCGGGGGCGGTCACGGCGGCGGGCCATTGGATGTGGTCGGCATGCTCGAGGGGGCGGTGGCCTTCAGCCAGTTCGGGGAGTACGCGGGTGGGGCGTTCCATGCCTTCGCGCAGGCGTGGAACGCCGAGTGTGCCGCTTTGGAGGGCGCGTTGCGTGAGCTGCAGGGCGGGCTGAGTGTCAGCAACCGTAGTTACCGGCACACCGACGGCAAGATCAAGGGCGATCTGGAGACCGTGTCCTACACCCAGCGGGGACAATCCTGAGGTGACCCATCAGAACCTGTCCGACGCCGAACTCATCGCCCTCGATGTGCCGCTGATGATCCGTTACGGGGTGCTTTTCGGCGGCGCGCACCGCACCGCACTGTTCGGCGACGGGGCCGTCGCCGCCGCCCTGGCCGCCGAGCGGGAAGGGGTCCTGCCCCGCTCCTTGCGGTATCTCGGCGAGGTGGTGCGCCGTGCGGGCCTGCGAACGGCGTCGGGCCTTCCGGAGCCGCTTCCGGGGCGTGGAGCATCGGTGATGGCCCAGGAGTGGCTGGCCACTGCCGCCTCGGTGGCCAAGGGCATCGATGACGACGAGACCATGGCCCGCTGGCTGGAGGCCGTCGCTACGGTGCTCGTCTTGCGGGCTTCGGAGTTCGGCCGGCGCTCCTAGCCCCAGGCAGAGCGGCCATGAGCCCGCCCTCATACGTGCTGTCCATGCCGATCTTTGCGGTCCTGGCCCTCCGGTAGGCTCTCTTTCCGGCGTGGACCTGTCACACCGCAGGTTTTCTCCGGGGGAGTGCATGGCGTCGGGCGCCGGCATAGGCGATCCCCTACGGCTGGACAGTTGGGTGGGGGAGCGCGGGAGAGCATGACGAAGAGCCCTGTGCGGGAACTGGCGGAACTGCACGAGCATGTAGCGAAACTTTCCGGCTGGAACCTGCTGGAGATTCAGCTTGAGCTGGCCAACGCCATTGCCAAGGCGAAGGGGCACAAGCCCCCGCTGGGCGACCCTGAGCACATCGAGACCGTCTCCGGGAATTACCGGCAGGCCGCCGTTACCGTCGATACCGTCTCCGTCAACGTCGGCGGCATCGCCCGGGTGGGCCTGCCGGGTTCATGGACCGGGCACGCGGGGGAAAGCGCCGCCGAGGCGGTAGGTGCTGCGGCACGCGATGCGGAGCGTATGGCCAAGACGTTCGATGAGGTGGCCCCCGTGCTGTTCCACCTCGCCGACGGCATCCGACAGGCCCAGGCCCAGCACACCAATGGCCAACTGGCTTTGGACAGTGCCCTGTCCCTCCTCGCCGAGCACTCCGACCCCAGCGCGGACAACCTGGTGCGCGTGCGCAGCATCGCCCTCGACGGCATCGGCCAGCTCCTGCAAGCCGCCACCTGCGCGGAAGATGCCGGCCAGCGCGCCGAAAAGACGCTCCACAAAATGGCCTCCGAAGCCCGCGCGGGAAAGGTCGGCGGACGCGGACTGACCGACACCGACCGGCTGGTGCTCGCTGACGCCGCCAATCCCTCAGGGCCGCGCGACCTCAACGACATCCTCTCCGCCAGCGACCTTCAGCGCTCCTCCCAGTTCCGCGACCGGCTCAACGACGCCGACCGTGAGGAATTCGACCATCTGCTGGCCCAGGCCCAGTCCCCCGAGGAACGGGCGTACCTGATGAAGGCACTGTCCGCCGGCCACGACATGGCCGACATCCGCCCCTACGCCCGGGCCATCCGCGGCCATAACCCTTACTGGCTGGCCCAGCACCTCTCACCGCTTCACACCGACAGCACCACCCTCGGCGTCAACACACCCGCCGACTTCTCCGGCGCGCCCTGGAAGCAGGATGACCAAGAGGGCACGTGTGTGGCCTCTTCCACCATCACGGCCCGTGCCATGGCCGACCCGCTGTACGCGCTGCGGCTCACCACGGGCGGACGCCCAGGAGACCCGAACAGCGACAGCCCGGAGGCATTTCGCAAGCGCCTGCTGGACGAGCAGCACCGGGTACATGAAGAAGGCCATGGAGGCGAACTTCCCGAAGGAAGCATGGACGGCAAGGGCGAGGACGCGATCCTGCGCAAAGAGGTTTCGCCGTACTCCGACAGCAACTATCGGACGTTCTCACCGTCCAGTGCACAGGACCGCCATGATGCCCTGCCGGACATCGAAGCCGCGGTGGACGAGGGCAGGCCAGTCCCGGTCAATGTGCAGGGCCATGACGAGAAAGGGAAGTGGATCGGCCACGCGATGCTCATCGTGGCGCATGACGGGGACAAGCTGCAGATCTACAACCCCTGGGGTCACACCGTCTGGGTCTCCGAAGACGACTTCATCAACAATCACTTGGACAAGGCATCGGACGCACGGCTGCCCGAAGCCTACGAATACCGACTGCCACAGTGAGCTGAACGCCCCCATGCGATCCGTACCCACCCCATTCCGGCTCCTTGTTTGCGCGACCGTACTGCTGGCACTGACCAGCTGCGACAGTGACGGCGGCACCTCGGTGAAGAGCCAGTTGCTCGGTACCGTCCACCGCGACCGGCTCTTCACCAACGATCCCGACCACCCGGCGCCCCAAAACCGCACCGAAGGGCCCATCGTTCTCGAGCACGGCAAGCGCTTCTCCATCGCCATGCTCGAGAACGCCTCAGCCCGCCTGGAGTGGAGTGCCTCCGATCCCCAACCTGCTGGATACCTCAAAGCGGTGGGGACCAGTACCGAGGACACCTCGGGGAACAAGCACGCCGTAGGCGGAGGCTACACCCTGTACTTCACCTTCCAGGGCGCCAAGCCCGGCACTGCCCGTATCGTCTTCACCAACTACTGCGGCACGCACAAGAACACCGGCTGCTACTCGCCCACCCTCCAGAACACGGTCACCTACCGCGTCACCGTGCGCTGATCCTCGGCGAAGAAACCCGGCCGCCATGCCGCACCCGTAGGAACTGGCGCGGCACCTGCTCGGCGTCAACCAAGCCCCCAGGGACGAGCGCCACCAAGGAGGCCGTCTCAGCTGACCGGCTTGAGCGGTCGACTTACCCCGGCGCAGTGGCTGCTTGGCCGACGCGGACACGGTCCAGCACCGTGGCGTGCAGGTCGGACAGCCCGCCCGCAGGCATGGGGGAGGGGCTGCCGGTCATCACATAGCGCTCCTCGGCACCGGTGTACTCCACGGTGATGTCGGCGCGGCCGTCGGGGCGGGTGGTTGTGGTCACGGTGAGGTCGCCGGTGATCACACCGACCTCGTCAGTCATCACCCCGCCCGGCCCCGCCGTCACCTGGCTGGCAAGCTGGGGGAGCTCGTTCATGGGTGGCAGGCGTGGAGGACGGTGGTGACAGTAGTCGTGGTTCTTCGGCATCCACTGGTCCGGCGACTGGTCGCCCTTGGCCCTGTTGGAGGCGGCTGAGACCGCCAGAAGCTGTGGCTGGTTCAGGTCGTTGGCGAAGGCTTTGCGAGTGGCAGTGGTCCACTGGTCGGCTCCCGAGCGCCAGGCGTTGGCCAGGGGGACAAGATGGTCGATGTCCACCTGCGAGGCTGAGGTGAGCGTCAGGTTGTCGTAGGGCGAGTGCCAGTGGCCGGAGACAGCCCGGCACTTGGCGTCTTGCTTGACGTCCTGCCCGGCCCGGGCGAGCACGGTCTCGCGGGTGTCGCAGGTGCCGTGCTGGATGGCCCAGTGCGGGAATTTGGCCCGGCTGTAGCCGGTCATGGGGCGTGGGGCGGCGACTGGCAGCACCTGCAGTTCCTTCAGAGCCTGGGAGGCGGTGGGTACCCGCGGAGGGCCCGGGCCAGCGAGAGCCGGTGCGGCGTCATACACGGTGTGAGCGGTGGAGGTTGGGGCGGCCGCAGTGATGGTGAGGGTGGCGGCGCAGCATACGGCGGCAGTGGCGGCTGCTCGTTGCCAGGTGAGAGAGAAGAACAGGCCGGGGGCGATACCCGGTGTTCTAGCTGGTGATGGGTGATGTCACCCGGGCGGGGGTCGCGCGTGCCCTGCTGGGGTGTGGTGGCAGGCGCCGGGTTGACGGTGCGGGTCGTCGGCTGGGTGGTACTGAGTACCGGCTGAGTACGCGCACTCACGCGCGCTGACGGGTGGCCGCCGCAGGATCGGCATATGACGCAGCGACACACGGGGTTGGCGTGGCGCCGGATACGCCCGCTCATTATGACCAGCCTGGCCATGGCCGCAGCGGTGAGCCTTACCCTCGTCACGGGCCAGGTCGTTCACCGGTGGTGGGACGGCGAGCCGTACCCGGTGGCAGACCCGGTGGCGGCGGCCCGGCGGCTGGATGCCCGGACGCAGGCCGTGTATGAGGTGCTGGGGCTGCCCCGTGCCGCAGTGGACGGCGGCTGGCCGGGGCGCGAGTTCGAAGCCAGCGGCTACGACTGCCAGCCGCGCGGAATGCGGCATTGGCCGGAGGGGTTGCGGGATTCACCGACGAGCGCGCCGGGCGTGGTGGATGTGCGGGCTGCCTGGGGGCTGAAGGGCGTCACCCGGGCCCAGGCCGAAGGCGCGCTGCAACGGGTGCGGACGGTCATGACGCGCAGGGGCTGGCGAACGGCCGAGTACCGCAACGAGGGAGACAGTCTGTGGCTGAAGCTCAAGCCGGCCGACAGTGAGGACACGGTTGCGCTGGAGTGGTATCCGGCTGGCCTGGAGGTCGCCGCGTCCTCGCCGTGTGCCCGATATCCCTCGGGCACGGAGGTGGATCAGCTCGGTCACCCGGTGCTGCCGCCACAGGAGGCGCCATTGGTGCGGGGGTGAGGAGGTGCGGCGGCCCTGTGCGACGTGCGAATCGGGGCAGAGGGCCGCCATGCCGCGCGTCCTGTCGATGCGGCATCTGTGACCGTACGGCCGCACGCCACACCGGGCAGCTGGGCGGGACCGGCAGGGTGACGTCCGGCTCCTACCTGTACCAGTAGCGGGCGCCCGCCGCGGTGGTGGGGCAGGTGCCGCTGAACCGGGCGCTGCAGGAGCAGGTCTTGTCCTTGCACTGGGCGGTGGCCCCGCGTGGGTGCGGGCTGCCGGCCTCGCGGACACCGGTGGCAAGTGACGTGCAGAGGACGGGACTACGTAACTGGTGCAGGAAGAAGAACGGATCCTATGGGGGGCGGCTGTGACAGGACTCGATCAGCGCAGGATACGCAGGCGGCAATGGCGCGGCGGACGGGCATGCGGGGCGTTGCTCTCGCTGGCCCTGATGGTGTCGACCGGGGCCTGCTCCCACGGACCCGATGACCAGAAACTGCGCTCTCTGTCCACTTCGGATGAGGCCAAGGCCAGGAGCGGCAAGGTCGGGTACACGTACCTGCACTCGGCACTCGACGACTACTCCCGGCTCGCCTACACCGAGGCTCTGGACGACGAGAAAGCCGCCACTGCGGTCGCGGTCTGGCACCGCGCCGTCGCCTTCTTCGCCGCCCACGACATCACCGAGATCCGCCGCTGCCTCACCGACAACGGCTCCTGCTATCGCTCCACGACCTGGGCCAACGCGCTCGCCGCGACCGGAACGAAGCACAAGCGCACCCGGCCCTACACCCCGCGCACGAATGGGAAGGTCGAGCGCTATAACGGGACCCTGGCTCGCCAGTGGGCGTATGTCCGCGACTACACGTCCGAGCACGAACGACGCGTTGCGCTCGCCGAGTTCGTGAACTACTACAACCATGATCGGCCGCACGCCGCGCTCGGCGGCCGACCACCCATCAGCCGGACCGCCGGGAGCGACTACCGGCTCGTCTTCGACCAGGCCCCCGAACCACTCGTGGACATCCCTCAACAGCTCACGTTCGAGGACTTCGTGTAACCAACGTCCCGAAACACCACATCTAGTTGCACAGCGCGGCACGCTCACGAGGCCGTGATCCGGTACTACTCCGGCGGCGAGTGCCTAACGGGCCCGAACGTCACGCCGGGTCGAGTTCGAAGACGACCTCTCCGACGGCGATGTCGATCATGTGTTTCCAGCGCAGTGTCCAGCCCCCCTCTTCGAATACGGACTCCCAGTCCGTCACCGTGGGGATGAAGGTTCCCATCAGGTCATGTGCGAGCTCGAACCCGAGTGTGAAGGTGCGAAGTTCGCGGTCGGGGGTGCCGACGGACCGGGTGGCGTCGCCGAGGATCAAGCGCCGTACCGCGGGGAACAGGGCCCGGATCCTCCGCAGTTGGCGAATGCAGTTTTCCCGTGGCCAGAAGTCGTGTCCCATCATGAAGCAGGTGACGAGCTGGACTTCTGCGAACGAGGGGTGGGCCGCCATTTCCAGAACGTCCGCGTGAAGGAATAAGAGCCGGTCCGAGAGCCCGGCCCGGGCCGCGTCCTCGGTCGCGTCCGCCAGCGCCGGTTCGGCCACGTCGATCCCTATTCCCCGGGCTTCCGGGAACTGCCGCAACACCTGCATGATCCGCTCGCCGCTCCCGCACCCGAGGTCCGCCACCGTGGTGAGCGGGAAGTCCAGGCCGTTGACGGCCCGGTGGAACCACGGGTCGTAGCAGAACTTGCTGATCTCACGGCATGCGCGGGCGATCGCGGCGGAATCCCGCTGGTAAAAGGAGCCGGATCGGTTCTCGTTCCGCATGGCCTCGGGGGCCTCCCGGAACAGACCGCCGCTGCCACGCATCAGCCAGTGGAAGAACGAGCGCGTGCGGTACACCTCGTCGAAGAGTGCCGCGGGTTCGGCGCGTGCGCCGTCCCGCCGCACGATGTCCACCGAGGCGAGGGCACGCAGCAGCCCCACGGTGGAATCGGCGTCGAGATCGCGCCGGTCCGCGTACTCTTCGGCGTCGACGGTCCCCTGGTCACGCAGTTCGTCGAGTAGGCCGATGTCCCAGGCCGCACTGATCGCGGACGCGGCGACCGCCGCATTATAGATATGCGCGACCTGCCGCTCGGACGTCCCGGTCGTCTCGGTTGTCGTACTCACTTTGCCTCCCCGCTGGCTGCCGTGCGCCGGCAGCGGACGTGTCTGTGCGCGGATTAATGGGCAGTCCTTATCGCATTCGTTGCGACAGAAAATGGCGAACGAAAAGGTCGGCGCCGGAGGCAAGTTGAGATGGACGGCGGAACGCGCCGTCTCTCTCCCCTCCGTCACGCATATGACACGTGAATTGAGGGCCAGCCTATTCAGAATCCTTCGAGGCATCCAAGGGCCGATTTCGGACATGCATGGCCCGATATCCGATCTTGACCGGAAGCCTGAGGCCCACCACTCTTGTCGAGTGTGAGGGGACCCATGGCAACCGGAAGCCCGGCCCGCGGTCGCGCGATACTGGGCGTCGCCTGCGCGGGCATGTTTATGACCCAGCTGGACTCCACCCTTGTCAATGTGGCGCTGGGAGCGGTGAAATCGGAGTTTTCCGCTCCCACCACCACCGTGACCTGGGTCGTCGATGCCTATCTCGTTACCTTCGCGGCCAGCCTGCTGGGCCTTGGTGTCCTGGGCGACCGGCTCGGCAGGAAGCGTACGTATCTCACCGGCCTCGCTCTCTTCGCCGCGACCTCCGCTGGCTGCACCCTGGTGCCGGGCATCGGCTGGCTCATCGCACTGCGTGCAGGTCAAGGCGTCGCGGCGGCCTGCGTTCTGGTCACCTCGCTCGCGGTGCTGCTCGACTGGTTCGCCGCCGAGGACCGGCCCCGGGTCATCGGCTGGTGGGCGGCGGTCGCGGGCATCTCCCTGGCCGTCGGGCCCGTGCTCGGCGGCGTGATCGTCGACGGCCTCGGCTGGCGTTGGGTCTTCTGGCTGCACGCCCCCGTCGCACTACTCGGCCTCGCCCTGGGCCCGCGGACGCTCCGCGAGTCGTACGGCCCCCGACGCCCCCTGGACTGGCGGGGGCAGCTCCTGGCCGCCGCCGCGCTCGCCTCCCTCACCTGGGGCATCACCACGGGCGCCGGCTCCGGCTGGACCCGCCCGCTCCCCCTGCTCCTCCTCACCCTGGCGCCGCTCCTGGCCGGGGCCTTCGTCCTGGTCGAGTCCCGCTCCACCGCCCCGCTGGTACCCCTGCACCTCTTCCGCTCCCACCGGTTCGCCGCCACCAACCTGGCCGCCGCGCTGGTGAGTTTCGGCACGATGGGGCTGCTCTTCCTCATCAGCGCCTATATGGTGCAGATCGCCGTCGGCTCGGCCACCGCCGCCGGACTCTCCATCGTCCCGCTCTTCGTGGCCCACGGGCTGGCCAGCCCGTTCTCGGGCACCCTCCAGAAACGCTGGGGCAGCCGGATCGTCACGGCCGTCGGATGCGCACTAGCCGCGGCCTCGACCTGGTGCGTCGCCGCGTCTCTCGGTAACCGGCCAGTCATGACGGTGGCACTCCTGACCTGCGGGGCCGGGGTGGGCGTCGGCATGTCCGCCCTCGTCGCCGCCGCGGTCGCCGCCGCCCCGGCCGACGCCGCAGGGCTGGCCTCCGGCCTGAACAACACCGCGCGGCAGATGGGCAGTTCGGTGGCCGTGGCTCTGCTGGGAGGTCTGATCGCGGCCGCCACCACCCCTCGCGACGGCGTCCGCCTGGCCCTGGCCGTCGACGGCACCGCCTACCTCCTCGCCGCCGCCCTCACCCTCTCCCTGCGCAAAACCCACGCCTCCCGCATCATCGACGCGCCGGTCAACTGCGAGGACCATGTGGCCTGAACGCCAGGCGTGACGCCCACCCCGGCCCATACTGCACCCGGTACACCCAGGCACCCCGGCCGCCGCCAGCCCCGTCCCGTAGCGGGCCGGCGTCCGCGACCTTGATTGAGATCAGCATCGCGGCCGGGATCGCGACGGCGTATCAGGCCAGTTTGGTGAGGTTCTCGCCGGTGTGGACGGTCATCGAGACGGTGGCGAAGATACTTGGCACCGATATGAGCGATGTTTTCTGGGTGCTCAACTGGGCCGTGGCCGACGCCTTTTTTTGTCTGGCAGTGGGCTCTGCGAGGGCAGACCGGTCAGTCCCTGGGCCAGCGGCTCATGGGTATCCGTACGGTGTGCGAGGAGACCGGCCAGCCGCTGGGGCCCGGGCGGTCCGTACTCCTCTGCCGAGCCGCAGCGTGTGCGCCCGCCACCGGGCCCAGGAACTCGCAGGGGCGGTGGCCTGATGTCCCAGAAACCGCAGCTCAGCTGCATGGGAGCGAAACCTTCCAGACGGTCATGGAGCAGTGGCGGCACAGCAGGGACGTCCGAAGCGCCGGCGGTAGTGCTACTGACTATGAGCGGTCGCCCGGCCATGAAGATCCCGAACCACGGCCGGAGTGGAGAACGGGCATCGGCGCGAGCAGACTTGAGAGGGGTCCGGCTCGCCCCTGGGAGGAGTGATGGTTACCAAACAAGCGGTGGAAGTCCCCGTCGGTGGTTACGGGGACCACAAGACCGACTTCGGCGACCTTCCGGGGAGGGTGGGAAGGCCCCGTCCGGCAAGGTGCTCCGGGACGGGCGGGAGCCGTGGAACCTTGTGGCGGCGATCAGCGCGCTGGTCACCGGGCGAGCCCGGCTGCTCCCGGCCGTCGGCGCGCTGTGCGAGCGGTGGTCCATCGCCCCGGTCAGCCCCTTGTGGTAAGGCAGGGCTGGCCGGGAAGAACCCGGCCCGGGAAACCGGCCCCGGCCTCGTTATGGTCCGGCGCGTCACCTGAGCGGTCGTTGACGCAGTGGTGTTGGGTCACCGTCGGGTGAACAGGTAGCGGGAGACGATCTTTTCGGCGTCCTTCTCTGTCACGCCCAGGGCCCGTGCCAGCTGCTCGTCGGATGTGCCGTCTGCCTGGGTGCAGGTGATGGCCGTGTGCCCGGTCCGTGCAACGGTGCGCTCGAGAACGGAGAGTGCCCTGAGCGCGGCCAGTGGCGCTTCGACGGCCAGGCCGGTGAGCTTGGCGTCCAGCTGCTCGAGCAGGTCGGGCAGTCCGGTGGGCAGCGGGACCGTCTGCTGCTGGACGTCGGCGATGTGGTGTACCCAGTCATCGTGGACGGCGGAGGTGTCGGTGGTCTCCGGCCCGTCAGCGGCCAGCGTCCAGTTGACTGGGATGAGGTGGGTGCCGCGCCAGCCGCATGAGCAGATGCCGCGCAGGTGGGTGGCCTTCGGGGTGCCGAAAGTTCCGTCGTAGAGCCACCAGTTGGTCGAGGCGTGCATGGAACCGCCGCTGCCCGTGTCGAGGTAGACGGGCTTGGGTTCGCTGCCGTCGGCCAGGACCGCGCCGGCCCGGCCCTGGTGAGCCGCGCCGAACTCTTCCGTCTCCCAGTCCATTTCTTCCTCCGTTTCGTCCAGCGTGCTGGGAGCGCTGAGCATGCCGGAGCCTGGGGGCTGCTGGCAGCCGAACGTCCGAACCGGTGACCACCGTGGGGCGTGAAGCCGCGGGGCCGGACCGATGATGCGGCGGTGTGCTGTGCAGGCAGTTGGGGCAGCGAACCCAACTGGCCTGTGACAAAGGCCACTTGCGGGTCAGGGACTTCTGGTCTCGCCCGTGGTGAGACGGCCGATTATGCAGGCCAGGCGGCCTCCTGCCGGGCAGCTCGCCTTCCCTGCCGACAACGTTGCGTGCTCGCACATGATCATGGAGTGATTTTTTTCGGGGGTTGCGTGAGTGAGCGGGCGCACAACTCGCCATCGTGGAGACCAGAGTCGGCCGGCTCTGAACTGCCCCGGCCGGGTCGCTCCAAGGCCCCCGGCACGCGACAGGGACACGATGACCAACCACGAGCACCTCCTGGAGCCAGGCACTCCAGCCTCCAAACAGCCACAGCCGCTGGATGGGCCGCTGCCGCTGCCGCTGGACTTCGAGGCGTACTACCTGGGCCACCAGGAGTTCTTCCACTCAACAGGGCCTGAAGGCTACCAAGTTCAGGCCCTGGCTGACGGGGACCTGCGGGGGACTCACAGACCTCAGCAGCTGACCCCTTCAAGGGTGTTCTGAGCGCGTTCGAAGGTCCGACCCTAAGAGCTTGCCAACGAGCACCCCTGAAACTCTCCCCAGACGCTTGAATAAGGAAGAAACGGCCGACCCTCGCCATGGCCTGACCCTTTGGCTATGATAGATACTGCGGTAGGTGGATATATCCTAGAATGTTGCTGGTTCACATACACGCTGATCCAGTCAGTCGCAGGTCAGTGAAACTGCGATGCACGGCGGAGAGATTCCCAAGGAGTCGACATGCCGGTCACAGAGTTGCCGGGCGGCGTCACAGTAGAGACGCATCGACACCCGCCCGAGGAATTTAGCCCGCTCGAAGCCAGCAAGAATGAATTGGCCGAGTACGGATTTCCGCCCGCGTTCGCCGAAGATGACGAGCTGCGCAACGCATGGGCGAAAATACCCAGAAGGCCGCACAGATATATAGAGCCGACATTTCAGCCATTGGGTCTTCAGACTCACCCATATAGACCAACGGAGCCTGGAGGGGGCGGAGTCGGCGGCCCTTTTGGTGCGGCGCGGCCGCAAAGGACCCGGGTGGCAACATCACCTGGGTCGCCGGCTCCTGGGTCACACCGGTCGACGTCGGACCCCCTTGCAGCGGACCCGTTGAATGCGAAACCGAGCACCTCTTCAGCTGGGTCGGAATAGACGGCTACGGTAGCCCTGACGTGCTCCAAGCTGGCACGGTGGTGGAGTTCAAGAGCTGCTTCGGGGAACTAACGCGGCAGGACTACGCAGTCTGGGAATGGTTTCCAGAAAAATGGGCGAAGATAGACAACTTCCCTATTTCGCCAAACGAGTCCGTGCACTGCTTCATTCTTGCGGGGAAGAGTGGCGAGACAGGGTGGGTCTACATGACACGTCACCCCGGCCCTGGCCCTGACCCCACTTTCTCGTACACGGTGCATGCTCCGCGGGGACAGCGCCTGGTGGGAAACTCCGCTGAATGGATCGTGGAACCACCAAAGGCCAACGGGAACGAGACGCCCGATAAGGTTCTGAACTTCCGCAGGGAAAAGTTCATCCAATGCAACGCCAAGGGTCTGGAGAACTTGTTTATCGACGGGTTCGATATCCGCACCCAGGACTCCGCGAATCAGCTAATCGCCCGCGGAGAATGGCACACTGGTAACACGGTGAGCTGCACGTATGTGTATCCGTGCTGAATTTGCCCGACGGCTGCCAGGGCCCCCTGCGGCCAGAAGCTCGTCGACGATGCGGCCAGTGGCGAGGCTCAGCCGCTCGGCGACCTCTCGGGCGGTGAGGGGCATCTGGGCATCTACTCAGGCGTAGTTCGGAGAAGATGCGGTTGCGTCACTTACCGGCTGTGCGCCGTCGCCGCCATAGCACCGCGCCGCCGAGCGCGGCCACTGCTGCGGCCCCCACCCCGGCCGTGGTGGTCAGCATGGCGGAACCGGAGGAATCCGAGGAATCGCCGCCGCCCGGGGCGGCTGTGATCTGAAGGTGCTCGGTTCGCTTGATCCGGCCGTGGTGGCTGATCACGGTGACGGGGTAGCTGCCCTGGCTCGCGTCCCGGCGGATCCGTGCGGGTGCGAAGTAGCGCGGGTCATCGCCGTCACCGGCCTTGCTGTCGTCCCGCTTCAGCCGCACCGGGTGTTCGAAGGCGGGTGAGGTCGCGGTCAGCTGATCCTCCTCGCCGGGGTCGGGGTTGGCGTCGTGCCAGAGCACCTGGACGGTTCCGCCGGCGCCCACCGTGCGCTGGGCACGGGCCTGTTCGGGGCTGTCCGACGGGCCGAAGAAGGCCGGACCCTGGACCTTGCCCAGGTAGTCGTTGTCACCGGGCCGCGCGGCCGCGATCTTCAGTGGCTTCTGGTCGATGGCTCGGCCGTGCGGGCCGTTGAGGGTGACCGTGTAGGTGCCGTCCTTGGCGGTACGCGGCACGGTCACCAGGGCCTCGAACAGCCGGGGGTTGTTCCAGTCGCTGCCGTTGGCGTCGTGCGTCAGCCGTATCGGGGAGGGGAAGGCCGGGGAGGTCACCGAGAAGGAGGAACCGGTCTCGCCCGGGTACAGGTCATCGAAGGAGATGCCCAACTGCTCGCCCGGGCGGATCACATCATCCGGGGTGGTCACATGGAAGACCGGCCGCTGGGCCTCCGTCACACCCAGCCGCGCCTTGGCCACCACCCGGCCTCCCACGCTGGCGGTGAGCGGGTACGACCCGGGCTTGGTCCTCATCGCGATCGGCACCCGGCCATGGATGCCCTCAAGGGGCCGTCCGGTCAGCCGTACCGGGTGGTCAAAGGCCGGAGAGGAGACCTCCGCCTCGTCGCCCGTGATGTCCTCCACCCGGACGTCCACCAGTTCTCCGGGCCGTAGGAAGTCTCCCCCGGTGACCTGCGCATGTGTGTTGTCGCCGCCGTCCGCGGCCGCGGTGACGCCACTCGTCAATAGCAGCGCACCGGTTGCAGCCAGGATCATGACCGTTCGCGTGCGGTTCATTGCGCCACCCCCCTTTTTGTCACCGCATAAGAGGGGTTGCCGGGCCCGATGGTTGCCCGCGCGTTCAGTGGCACTGCCAGGGGCCGCAACCCCGGCCGGCGCCCGCTTGGGTCCTCCGCGAGCATCCCAGTCCCTACCGACAGGGCCGGCCGGGAAGGACTCGGCCCGGAAAGCCGGGCCGGCCGTAGGGTGACCGCATGTGCGGCCGATACGCCTCCACCCGTAAACCGCAGGACCTGGCAGGGCTGTTCCGCGTGACCTCCTGGGACCCGCAGGAAGCACTCGCCCCGAACTGGAACGTAGCCCCCACCAACAACGAATGGTCCGTCCTGGACGGCCAGGACCCCGCCATCGGCGAGGTCCTGCGAAAGCACGGCGCCGCCTCACGGCGCAATACCGGCCGCAGCAGGGTTGCTAATGCCGCGCTACAAAAGACTGACGAAGGAGTGAAAGTGATCTCTGTCCGTGAGGTCGAGATTCTGGCTGACGGCGCGCATGCCGGGCAGATCGACAAGATCGGAGTCCCGTACATCGAGCATGTCCGGGAAGTGGCCGCCGGGCTGAGCCCGTTCGGCGACGAGCTTGTCATGGCGGGCCTGTTGCACGACCTTTTGGAAGACACTGCCTGGACCGCTGAGCGTCTGCGCCAGAGGGGCGTGCCTGACCGGGTCGTTGAGATCGTCGTGGCGGTGACCAACCAGGCGGGGATGACATACGACGAGAAGATCCGCCGTATCACCGCTGATCCTCAGGCAACACTTGTAAAGATCGCGGACAATGCACACAACTCCCATCCTGACCGGGCGGCGCAGCTTCCCGCCGACAAGCGGGATCGCCTGGCAGCGAAGTACCGCTCCGCGCGCGCTGAGCTGTGGCCCGCTGCGAGGCGGGGCGACGTCGAAGCCATCATCCGCATCGTCAACCCGTCGCTGCTCGGTGAGTTGGACGCCCATCACTGATCACACCGACTCCGAGGACAAGGGCGATGCCGGGAGGTCTTCGAGTTCAAGGGTCTCGCACTGCTTGTAAGCGCTGGCCTCGGGCCCGCGGAGTTCCGACTGCACGGTCCTGGGATCTTTTCACTCTCGTTCCGGGCGCACGGCCTGACCGCCCGCAAATGCGCCGACTGCGGTGCGCCGGTGACCGACCGGCATCCGCACTGGCCGGGCGTGCTGGTTAGCGTGGAGAGCGAGCACGGGCCGGTGTGCGAACGTTCGCGCCTCGGGGGCGAGTCCCTGCAGTGCGTCGGCCACGTCCTCGATGCCGCCCAGGCCCGCCCGGCCGGGAAGCTAACGGGCAAGGAGCAGAAGGTCCAGTGCCGGCACTGCGATGTGCACGTGACCGAGCAGCACCCCGACTGGCCGGCGGTGTGGACCGAGGCCGGCGGATACTGCCGCCCGGTCTGCGTGCTCGGCGCCGGCTGCGACGACGCCCAGGAGTACGACCTGGTCGACTGCGTCTACCCGCACATCCCCGCCGACGCCGACAGCCCGGCCGCGGCCGCCATCGCCGACGCCAGGCGAGTCGGCTACTTCCATCAGCCCCGACTGCCGATCTTCGTGGGGAGCTGAGCGCAGCAGCCTGCAGGGAGGCGTCAGGAGTCGTGGGCTCCTGGAAGACGTGAGGCCAGGTGACCCGGCGACCCGGGAGACCGGCCTGTTGAGAGGGGCACCTGGATTTTCCTCCCCGCGTGCGGGGGTGGCGGCCCGGTGCGACGTGCGATCGGGCAGAGGGCCGCCGTGCCGCGTCCTGTCGTACGGCACTTTTGACCGTATGGCCGCAGTCCGCACCGGGCACTCGGAGCGGACCGGCAGAGTGATCTCCTGCCGGATGCCAAGAACGCTCAGACCGAAAGGCCTCCGGTCTGAGCCTTCTGCGCTTGCTGGAGGGGTGAAGACCCTCTGCGAGTTACTTCACGCCGACGTAGACCGCTGTGGAGGCAACCGCCGGGGTAGTGGACGTGCCGGCGAAGGAATAGCGGAAGTAGCCGTCCGCCGTGGCCTTCATTGTCGTCCTCAGGTTGCCCTTGCTGTCCGTTGTGATGGTCTTGAGGGTCTTGTAGGTGCTGGTGCCCTTCTTCTTGAACTGAAGCTGCACCGGCTGCTTGGCGTAGCCCTCGTATTTGTAGGTCTGCCAGCTGGCGCGGGTCAGGGCGCCCGTGACGGTGATCGTCTTGTTCTTCTTCACCGGTTCCGGTGACACATGGACCGTCAGTCGGGAGTTGCGCAGGACCTTTGCCGTCGCGGCGGGATCCTTGGTGATGTAATCACCGTCGTTGGCCAGGGCGCTGGCTCTCACGTTCCAGGTCCCGGCCGTGGTGTTGTCCTGGGGATGGATGCGCGGGTTCATTTCCATCGTGTAGGTGCAGGTGGTCGTGGTGAAGCTCTGGCGCACGCACTTGCCCACGATGTCGTCGGGCATCAGGAGACCGTAGGAGTCGCCGTTCGGCAGGGCCGTGCGCCACAGGACCGGGAAGGTCCTTCCAACCAGGATTCCCGAGTCGTCCGTTGCGGTCACCGCGATGGTGAACGTCTTCACATCCGTGGTCCCCAGGACGATGTCCTTGCCTCCGTTGACGACCACCTTCGTAATCCTGATATCGCCCGAGACCTCATCTGCCTGGGCAGCCCCCGGAATCACGAGCGCAGACAGAGCGAGAGCCCCGGCGAAACCCGCCACGGCGGTGCGGTGATGCATGAAAGCGTTCCCCCCACGTTCCAGCGCCTCAGGAACGTCCCGAGGCCGGGATGACAATGCCCACCCGGTACGCGGGCGGCACGGACATGACCACCAGATCGCAGGAATGGTTGCCCATCGATCACACGGCTGCCAGGGCAAGCGCGCGGCTCACCCCCAATTCCGGCCGCGGTCCTGATGAGCTCGCTCGCCTATCCCCGGGCCCCCGTACCACCGAGCGGCGCCCTCACGAGGGGTTGCGCACCCCTACCTGCCGGGGCGGACGCTCTCACCGAACGAGTCGTACGCCCTTGCTGTCGCCCGCGCCGGATACTTGCCCGTTGCCCTGTCGGCGGAGGATTACATCGAACTGCTGCCCGCCGTCTGGAGGGCCGTCAACGACTACGGCATCAAGGTCAACTACCGCACCACGACAGCCCCGAACTCAACCGGCTACGGCGGCAACCCTCCGGCATAACGGCCAAGCAGGACCTGTGGGAGGTCCACTACGACCCCTATGACGTCTCCCGCGTCTGGGTACGGCCAAGTGACAGCCGCCGGTGGATCGAGGCCATCACGCCTGCGCAGGCTGATAGCTCGCTACGATACGTCGTTGAACTGGGATTCCCCCTCGGACCCGGGGCCGTGGCGGGAAGCGGAGTGCCACGACTTCAACGAGGCGGTACGCCAAGCGCTCGGCCGCCTTCGCGCCGAACTCGGCCCGGCATGGCAGATTCACGACGAGTTCTACGCGCTCCACGAAGACGCGGACCTCGACCGCTACCTCGCCGACCCAAAGGGATTTGTTCGCTCCTGACCCCGCCGGACGCACTCGTGACGGCTGCGTCTCCGGCGGCGTACGCCAACGGCTGGACCCCGGTCCGACTTCGTGCCCGCTCGGTGCCGACCTGGTGCCGGCCGCCGAGACCGGCCCAGCGAGTTGACCACGAACCCACGGGTTCATCCTCCCAGAATCAGGTCAATCCACCCTCGGGTTCATGCCGAAGAACCTTCAGTTTCCGCGAACTCGCGGGCCTCTCCGGGCGTGAGTAGTTGGGGTACAGGAAATCCCGGTGAGAACGGTCATGGTCCCGTCAGCGCGAGCGTGCTGACCCGGTCGGTCGGGGCCTTGGCGGGTCCTGGTCGTCGGGGCAGAGCCAAACGTGCCTGCCGTCAGTCGGTATGCCAAGGCGGTCGGCGATCCGGGGAGGCGGGTGGAATGGCCGAGGCGGTCGCGCCCGGGGTTTCCAGGGCGCCGACCGCCTCTTTCCGTGTGTGGGGGTCGATCAGGTTATCCGGCGCAGTAGCGGCCGTTGCCGTCCGGGCCTCCGGCGGTTGTGGGGCAGGGCGTGAAGACCTCGGCACGCGGCCCGTAGCCCTCCGCCTGGATCACCAGGTGGTTGGTCGGGGCCTTGGCGTTTCCGATCGGGAGTGTCCAGGTGTAGGTGTAGCCGTCGACGGTGGGCGTCGCACTTCCCAGGGGCGATGACCAGGACCATTCGCCGTGGGTGCCGGTGTAGGCCATCAGGGTGTTGTTCTCCAGCATGTACGCGGCGCAGACGTAGCCCCATTGGTTGTAGTTGATGGGCCAGCACGGAAGTCTGGTGTCGTGGTTCCAGCCGTCGTCCGGCCAGATGTAGATGCGGCGGAAGGAGTAGGGGACGTAGAAGTCCGCTGACACGGTGGTGGAGTCCGCTGTGGCCTTGAACTTGACGTTGCCGACGGTTCGGCCGCCGGGCAGGGACTTGGTCTTGACCGTGACGCTGTTGCTGGCAGCCGATTCCTGGCCGTTGGAGTTCTGCGCGTTGACGGACAGGGTGTAGGAGGTGCCGCCGGGTTCCAGACCGCCCAGGGTCGTCTTGTGCATGGAGGGGGGCAGGACCGCCGCGATGTCGCCGTTGACGCGGACCACGTAGTGGGTGGCGTCGGCGACCGGTTGCCAGTCGATGGTGGTGGAGCTGTAGTCGGTGCTGGTGGCCTGCAGGGCGCCGGGGGCCGCGGGGGCGGGGCCTTCGGGGCGGGGATAGTCCTTGGTCGCCGCCCTGGGCGTGCCCCCGGGGACGGCGGCCTGCAGTGTGGTCAGGTAGTCGGTGCTGGGCTGCTGGTCATAGGGGTTGGGCATGACGTCGTCGGTGATCTGTATGTATCCGGCGCCGCGTTCCCTGGAGGCCTTGGCCGTGCGGTCGATGCCGTCGGCGGGGACGTCGTAGATGATGTGCCAGATCTCCGAGGAGCTCTTGGGCGTCCAACCCAGTGGCTTGTAGTTCAGCTCGGGATTGTCGGCCTTGCCGAAGTAGCCGGCGTAGCTGCCTTCGTAGGTCAGCAGGATGTCGGCGCTGCCCTCGTAGCACTGGGGCACGATGGTGCCGGGATTCAACACCGTCAGCGCACCGCGGTGCATGCCCTTGACGTAGTCGTTGACCTCGCTGTACAGGGCGGGGAACTCGTTGTTCGCGCCGCACTCGTTGAAGCCGTCGTCGAAGAAGATGCCGTCGATGCTGGAGCCGTAGAGCTTGTACCAGGTGTTGACGTCCTGCTCGATCTGGGCGACCCAGTCGGCCGGGTCGAGCGAGCCGAGCCGGGTGCGGCGGTTGTCCGCCCGGCCGAAGTAGCCGGTGTCCACGTATCCCAGGACCCGCTTGCCGGAGGCATGCGCCCGGTCGATGACCTTGCGCCATTCCTCGACGCGCTCGGAGCCGGGGCCGTTGAGGACGTTGGCGACCAGCACGCTCATCTTGTCCGAGGAGGCACCGATCATCCGGTCCCACGCCTTGGGATCACCGACGGGGCTGGTGTAGGCGGCCACCGCGATCTGCTGGCCGAAGCCGTCGTCGGTGCCGCTGTCGCCGGCTTGTGGTTCCGCGACCCAGTCCATGACGAGGGCCCAGCGGATGGCGTCCTCGAACGCCTTGGCGATCTTCTTGTTGCCGGAGTCGTTCGGTGTCAGTCCGTCACCGGACAGGTCCGCGGTGGTCATGGCGTCGGTGTCGGCCAGGACGACGTGCCGTCCCGCGCTCTGCCAGGCGCCGACCATCTTGCGAATCTCGGCGTTGTAGGCGGTGATCCGGGCCTGGACGGCGGGGTCGGTCGCGGGACCCAGGGTGGCGAGTGCCACGACCGTGCCCGGGTTGTCCTTCTGGATCTGGTCGACCAGGTCCTTCAGCCGCTGCGCGGCGCCGTCCTGCTTGCCGTCCCGCATGTCGTACGTGCCGGCCTGCAGCGTCACGATGTTGGGCCGGTACTTCGGCAGGGCGGTCGTGGACCGCTTGGCGATGGCGCTGATCTGCTCGCCGGGAGCGCCCTCGTAGGCGGGGGCCCCCTTCCCCGTGGAGCCGGAGCCGACGAAGTCCACCGGCACGTCCCGCTTTTTGGAGACGAGCGAGATCAGGGCATAGAGCGAGCCGGCCAGGGTGGCGCCGTAGCCTATCTTCTCGGCGGTGCCGATGGTCGAGTCGCCCAGCGGCATCACCTTCAGCTCCGGCGGTTCCGCCGCCGCCCGCATGCCGCCCCACCACACGGGGTAGTGGTCGCTGCTGCCTCCGGGCATACGGCTCGCGGTGGCGTCGCCGGCGTTGTCGTCGGAACTGACGAAGTAGTCCAGCTCGCCGCCGGTCTGGTGGGTGCTCTCTCCGGAGTTGTAGACGTGGGCGCCGACCGGGAAGGTGCCGCGGTGTTGCAGCGTCTCCGGGTCGACGTTGAAATCGCCGCCGGCCGTCCAGCGGTACTGCGCGCCCCAGGAGCGGACGGAGTCGCGGATCGCCGTCAGCAGGGTGTTGGAGTCACCGCCGCCGCCCGACAGGCCGTGCACGTTGAAGTACCAGTCGTCTCCGAACCGGACGCCCAGCGCGGCCCGGCCCCGCGCGATCGGGTTGGTGACGACGCGTACCTCGTCGGGCTGGTTATGGGTGATGGTCGCCAGGTTCACCCGGCCGCCTTGGCCCCGGCCGCCGTTGTCGTCGGTCTGGATGAAGAAGACGTGGTACGGGCTGGGCTGCACCCGGCTGGTGAACGGTTGCCAGGTCGAGTGCCGGACGGTGTCACCGTCCGCGGTGGTGACGTCCGGCTGTTGGGTGCCGTGGCTCGGGCCCTGGGGCCCGGCTTCCTGGATCAGGACGATCTCGGCGTCCCTGGCGTAGTTCTCGACCTGCGAGGTCCACTTGCTGGCCTTCCCGTCGCCCTCGCCCTGGATGTTGTTGGTGATGATGGACGTCTGCCGCAACGGCGCCGCGGCGGCGGGGGAAACTCCTGGCGCCACGACGAGTGCCGTACCCAGAATCGATAGCGTTACCAGTGCCGCCCTGGGTCTGGTCACCAGACGCAGCCGGGCCAGTGCACCGGTGAGGTGTTTGTTTAAGTTCACCACAGCAAGACTAATGGCATTTACATCTATGCGATCTGCACGATCGAGCGGCCTACGGCATCCCGCGGCGCACAGTCCACCCGCCCGGAAGCCACCGGCCGGAAGGCCCGCATCACCACCCTCGAACAGCACGCCGTCGACCTGGAGCTCAGATCTGCATTGCCATGCCCAGTCGGTGCGCGCCCGTACGACGCAGCGCGATCAGATCGCGGCCGTCATCGTCGAGGAAGAAGAACCGCTCCAGGGTCTGTTGCAAAAGTGGATCTCGCTCGGTGATGATCGGGCGCTGTGGCGCGTGGAGATCTGACAGACACACAGTGGGCCAGGCTGGAGCTGCTGTTGCCCAAGGGGAAGAAGCCGGGGAGGCCGCCGATATGGACAAGGCGGCAGCTCATCGACGGGTACGGTGGCGGACGCGGGCAGGAACGCCGTGGCGGGACGTGCCTGAACGGTACGGCCCATGGGATCGCGTGTATGACCTGTTCCGCAGGCGGCAGCGCCATGGCACGTGGCAGCGGATCCTGGAACAGCTGCAGGCCGACGCTGACGTGAAAGGTCTGATCACCTGGGACGTCAGCGTGGACTCCACCGTCTGCCGTGCTCACCAGCACGCCGCCGGAGCCCGTAAAAAGGGGACCTGCAGAAGGAACCGCCCGGGGGCGTCGATACCGAGCCCGACGACCACGGGCTGGGACGTTCCCGCGGCGGCCTGACCACGAAATCCACCTCGCCACCGAGCAGGGCCAGAAGCCGCTGTCGTTGCACATCACTGCCGGACACCGGCACGACAGCCCTTACTTCGGCCGGTCCTGGAGAAGATCCGGGTTACGCGCCCCGGGCCCGGTCGGCCGCGTACCAGGCCCCACAAGGTCCGGGGCGACAAGGCTTACGGTTCCCGCGCGAACCGCGCCTACCTGCGCAGACGTCGGATCTCCTGCACTATTCCGGAGAAGACGGACCAGGTCCGCAACCGCAAGAACCTCGGCTCCCGCGGAGGCAGGCCGCCGAAGTTCGACCGGGAAGACTACAAGCAGCGTCACGCAGTGGAATGCGGGATTAACCGCCTCAAAAGACACCGCGCAATGGCAACACGGTACGACAAGCCCGCGGTCCGCTATGAGGCAACCGTGCTGGTCGCGGCCATCAACGAGTGGCTGCGACCAGCGGACTCACCGTCCGCGTCAGCCGGCCGCCCTCGGCTCTGCGCAGGCGTCGGCGATGACCCGTGTGTCCCAGTAGAACGGACGGATCTCGGTGATCCGCCCGTCCTTGACTGTGATCGTCTGCAGGATCGGAAAGGAGAGTTCGCGGCCTGTCGCACGGGCACGAGCATGGACCTGGGTGAGTACTACCGCAGTCTCGCCAGTGGCGAGGAACTCCTGCTCCACCATGTCGAATGACTCCCAAACGGCACCCATTGCAAGGAAGAACTGCGTCATGCCCGAGTGCTCACGCCAGGTGCCGCCATAGGGCAGAGTCTCGGCCTGATGCAGCACGACATCCGGCGCGAAGAAGGGGGCGAGCAGGTCGAATGAAGCCTCGCCAGGGCCTCCGGCCGCCAGGTACTCCGCCTCAGCCGCATACATGCCAGTGAGGACAGTAACCGAGTCTGTAGTGGATGACATCGTCATGCCGCCAGTGTGATCAGTAGGGGCAGACCCCGCTGGCGGCAATCAGACACCGATATCCCCGCACAGTGCCAGCACTTTCCCAACAGGCCCTGGAACCTGTCCGGCCGGTCATGCGGAGATCGCCGATGCGATCGTGGGCGATGCGTCTGCAGTCGTTGATGTCGTCGACCGGCTGGAGTCAGGGTGCACGGAGACACCGAATGGCAGGACCGTATCCTGAGGCAGGTGATGCAGGCACTGCCGATGCGTCGCAGCCGCCCGTCGCAGCCGGGCGCCGCCCCACTCCGGGTACCAGGTACCCGGCAAACGATCAGGAGTTGACCGGTGATCAGTCTGGCCGCAGTGGGGGGAGTGGCCCTGGTCGAACTGGGCATGGCCCTGACTCCGGGACCGAACATGATCCACCTCGCCTCTCGCGCGATCACCCAGGGCCGCAGGGCGGGCCTGGTCAGCCTGAGCGGGACTGCCGTGGGATTCCTGTGCTACCTGCTGGCTGCGGCCTTGGGCCTGTCCGCGTTGTTCGCCGCCGTCCCGCTGGCGTTCATGGTGGTCAAGCTCGCCGGGGCCGTCTACCTCGCCTACCTGGCCTGGGCCATGCTCAAGCCTGGTGGCCGCTCGCCCTTCGCCCCGGCCCAGGCCCTGCCTCCGGTCTCTGACATCCGCCTGTTCTCGATGGGGCTCCTGACCAACCTGCTCAACCCCAAGATCGCTCTCATGTACGCCGCTCTTCTGCCCCAGTTCATGGATCCGCAGGCGGGCCCGGACTGGGCTCAACTGCTCCAGCTCGGTGGTGTGCAGATCATCGTGGGGATCTCAGTGAACGCTCTGATCATGCTGGGCGCAGCACGGGTGTCGGGGTTTCTGGCCGCCCGGCCCCGCGTGATGACTGCTCAGCGGTTCGCGTCAGGCAGCTTGCTCGGCGTCTTCGCGCTGCGCACCGCCCTGTCCCGTACGCCTGTCTCGGCCTGAGCGATGCCCGCGCGCCGGTGACACCGGTCCTGCTGGGAACAGCCGAACACGTCATGGAGATCGCCGACGCGAACGCGTGATCTGGCTGTTCTCATCAACAGCACCCGGCGCCAGAACCAGAGCGTCTACTGCTGGATTGCGCTGACGTGCAGGAGGGGCTGCGGGATCAGTTCCATGCCCACCCTGTCCGTGCAGACTCTCCAGAGCGTGCAGTCCCGCCTGGATCCCCGTGATTACGTCGACTTGGCGGCGCGGCAGGAGCACTGGGGCCAGGTTGCGTTTGGCAAGCTGACCGATCAGGTGCTGCGGAAGGCGATGGAGAAGCAGGATCCGCATCTGGATCCGGCCGAGCCCCATCGGCGGCTGCACGGGGCGCTCTTGTACGTCGGCCGTATCAGCAACAATCAGTTCGCCTGGCCGGGAGTGGACGAGGCGCAGGCGGAGCGGATCCGTGCGGCGATCACAGCAGAGGCCGAGCGAGTGTTCGCCAGTCAGCCACGCTCGGAGGTGAATCGGGTTGATGCCGCTCTCGGTGGGTTCCGATCGGTCGTGACGGACAAGGGAGTTGCCGACAGGCAGCCCGTGAGCCTGGCCCGGCGAGAACGCCGGATGCCGGGGCTGCCAGAGGCCGTCACCTGCTGGCCGCGGCCCATCCCGGGACCGTCGGCAATACCTTCTCTGCGACGCGGAGCAGTACCGCGTCGTCCGGCACCTCGCCATCCGCGCGCCACAGGACCACCTCGAAGGAGCCGCCGCTGTCCTTGGCCTCCCGGGCCACGGTGAGGGCGCGGGCCGGGACGCCGGGACCACTGCCGGTATCGCTCCCATCGAGGCGGAACCTGATGCTGAGGGTGCGGTCCGAGTAAAAGACCGCCGGGCGGCCCAGAACCGTCTGCTGCCGCGTGCCCTCTCTCACAAGCGCAGTGGACCCAGCCACGGGAAGACGGTCGTAGGAGGCCGACAGCGCCACGGTGTAGGTCCCTAACTCGACCTGGGCCGAGGGAGTGGCGATCTCCTCGCCGTTGGCCAGTTTGACGGAGCCGGCGCTGCCAGCGGCGGTCTTCGCGGTCTTCCCCGGCGCGCCCAGCAGTTCAGCGAGGTCGGGCCGGTTCAGCGCCTCGCACAGTTGCGCCCCGGAGACGTGCCGGGGCGCCTTCCCGGGCTCACCTGGCGCCTTCTCGGAATCCCCGCCCGAGCATGTGGCAGGCCGCAGGTCACTGTCCGAGGACGATGTCTTCCCGAACATCCACAGGCCGACACAGAGCGCCGCTACCACCGCCACGGCCGCGACGGCCTGTCCCCACATGCCCGCGCCCTTCCTGGGCGCGCCGGTATCGTCCGCCATTCCCCCGCCTGGCCTGAGCCCCCGGTACGTGCCGTGGGGACCCTAACCCGTGATCACCAGCTAGACAAGGATGATGACCGTCACCAGTTGGCCTACCGGCGCGCCATCTGATTGATCGCGAAGGCTGTCGCATACCCCGCCAGGCCACCGCCGCGCTGGAGCGCATCCGTAGACCATCCTTGACGAAGGACTCCGAACTGCATGTAGGCACAGCGGGCTGATCCGGCGCCTGAGGGCACCACGTACGCATCTCGTTCCTGGTCGAGGGCGGTCGTGGAAGCAATCCCGACAGCTAGCCCATCCGGTGCGGCTGCGGATGCTCACGATGTGGCCCGGACCGATGTCCGCCGCCGAACTCTCCCGCGAGCTGGGCATCTCCCACGCCCTGGCCAGTCGGCACCTTCGGAGCCTGCACGCTGTCGGCTTGGTCGAACTGGCCGGGGAGCGCACCCGCCGGGGAGGCAGGGAACGCCGCTACCGCACCGTCCAGGGATCACCGCTGTCCGACCGGAACGACGGGGCGCAGCTGCTGGGAGCGGCCTTGGCCCACACGCTCAGGGAGCGTGCCGTGCACCGGCACCCGGAAGGCCGGGGGGTGACGGTCGATGCGGAACTGTGGATGGAGCCGGAGGCATGGGACCAGGCCCGGCAGAAGCTCGCCGACATCGCGGCGCAACTCCACGACGCCGCCCGCCCTGCGCACTCGCCCGGGACGATGCCCGTAGGCGTCACCCTGATGGCCTTTCCCATGCGGGAGACGCCGCGCGCTCACACCCACGAGGAGCCGTCACGGCCAACTACCCCTAGCGAAGGCGCAGTTCATGAATCGACCGATTCCTGAACAAGATCAGCAACATCGTGCTCCGGGTCCGCCGACATCCGGATCGTGCGCGAGAAACGGTGTCAGTTCGTGACGCTGTCGGGGATCTTGGAGATCAGGATTTCCCGCGGTGCGCCATGCGGTTGGTCTTGGTGGTTGACGGCTTTGGTGGCGGGGATTGTGGTGGCCGTGCGATGCCGTAGTGACCTGTTTTGACCTGAAGCTCATTCATACTTCTCCTGGTGTGTCGTGGCCGCGCTCGTTCTCACTGGTGCCGCTCTCGCTGCCTCCGGTCCCGCTCACGCGGTGAAGCCGAAGCCCTGGTGAAGGCGTCGCGGTGCAGGCCGCACACGCGTCGGCCAGCCGCCAGGTGCGGCCGCCCCGGTCGCGGGCCAGGGCGAGCAACACCGGCCGCGGGCAGCCCCGGTGCTGCGGATGCCAACGGCACTCCTGCGCCCGGCACTGACAGGTGCGCAGATGTCCGGGCAGTGCGTCGGCACGGGCGTGGCAGGCCGGATGCGCCAGGACGGCAGACCGTGCGGAAGATGCCTGAAGGGGAGGGGTGCGGGTGGTGCAGTGGAACGCAGACGAGATGTGGTCCGCCCGTCCCTGGGTGCAGTTCCGCTTCCCCTCCTGGTGAGAACTGCAGGACTGCGCCGCCCACGCCCCGGCCGGCCGTGACCTGCAGCCGTTCGTCCATCTCGACACCCACGGCACCGGCGCCGAAGCCCGGCTCGCCTACGTTGCCGTCACCCGTACCCGCAACCGCCTCGACTTCGGCGGCCTGGCCTGGATCGACCAATACCCCGACGGAATCCTTGCGGTAGCGGCGAACCCACCTGCCCGGACCTTTGACGCCTGGTGTCGGCGTACAACAGCCGTCCACCCCGAAGACCATGCGCTTCCCGGCGACCTTCGCACCGGCCGCATAGATCGACGACGAGTGTCCCGCACAAGGGAACGGGGATGGGTGAAGAAGCATCAGAAACCACACGAGCTGAGCTGACACGGTCGGCACGGACTGATCGTTCTGCCGCTCACCAGTGCTGAGTGCCGGGTTCGGGAGCAGGACCGTGTCGATGCGGTGTGCTTCTGCCACAGGCCTCCGCCGTCACACCGTCGCACCGATTACTCGCCGCTTTGTACGCCGCTGCCCTTCGCCGCAGTCGTTCCTCGCCTCGCACCCAGCCGTGTGCCGACGGCAGCGGCACCCGCTCGGCCCGGCGATGTCGGCGCTTCGTATGCTCGCGGTGCGGGGACCGGGTAGTTGACCACCTTCGGAGGCGAACGACCATGTCGGAACAGCGTGTTGTCCTGGTGACGGGCGGGGGAACGGGAATCGGGGCCGCCACCGCCCGGCTGCTGCGCACCGCCGGGCACCAGGTCGTGATCTCCGGGCGGCGGCCCGGGCCACTGCACCGGGTGGCCGAGGAGACCGGAGCACTGGCACACCCTTCCGACGCCGCCGACCCCGAGGCCGTGCGTGAGCTCGTCGAGACGACGGTGACGGCCTACGGGAGACTCGACGGTGTGGTGCTCAACGCCGGAATCGGGCGGGCCGGCGCGGTCGGCGATATCGCGGTCGAGGACTGGGAAGAGCTGATACGGACCAACCTCACCGGCCCGTTCCTGCTGCTGCGTGCCGCGCTGCCGCATCTGCTGGCGGCCCGCGGGGCGGTGGTCGCGGTTGCCTCGGTCGCCGCGCTCCGCAACAGCGTCGGCAACGCTGGCTATGCGACGTCCAAGGCGGGTCTGCTCCACCTCTGCCGCTCCCTCGCCGTCGACTACGGGCCGCAGGGGCTGCGGGCCAATGCGGTGTGCCCGGGTTGGGTGCGGACGGAGATGGCCGACCGGCGGATGGCGCGGTTCGCGGCGGAGGCGGGGCTGGCGGGCGGCGCCGAGGCGGCGTACGAGGAGGCGAACCGGCTGTCCCCCGCCAGGCGGCCGGGTGAGCCGGAGGAGGTCGCCGAGGCGATCGACTGGCTGCTGTCGCCCGCCGCGTCCTACGTCAACGGGGCCGTCCTCACCGTCGACGGCGGGGTGGCCACATCCAGCGTCAGCGGTGTCGCCTTCGACTACCGGATCGAGGCGCGCACCCCGCGCCTGTAACGGCCCACCGGACAGGCCCGTTCCACAGGTCTGGCGGGGCTTGGCCCCAGGGCGGGGCCAGGGCCCCACAAAGAGGCTGGGCCGGGACGGAGCCCAGCGGCAGCCGTGCTCGTCGCCGGGGATTTCGATGCCGGCGGCATGGCCCCATTGTCAACGGCCTCTTGGGGCGCCCCGCTTGTGAGACCTGGGGAGATGCTCCGGTGCCGACCTGCGTCATGCCGCCCCACCACAACATGTCGGGCGCGACGGCGTCGAACGTGCGCCGTACTACGGCTCACCCGAGGATCACGCTGGACTTGTGCGAGGAGGGGCTGGCAGATGTTGCCGACATCATGGCCCGTCCGGCCCCAGTGGTCGAAGAAACAGCGGACCCTCTCGGCCGAGGCCGACCCGCCTGATCTCGTGTTGCGTCGGCTGGAACGGACGGCGCCGCCACGTGTGGAACCAGGCTTCCGAATCCCCGAGCGCCCGGCAGAAGGTGCGGTACGGAACACGGTGCACGGTCTTCTGGTCGCTGATCACCCCGACGAGAGCCGCCGGGTCCGTCCCAGCTGCTTCACCCAGTGGACCATGCAACGTTTGAGCACCGTCACGCTCCATGGCCGGCTCCTTCGTGTCCTTCTTCAGCTGGGCGTTTTTGTGTCCAGTCGCCTTCGGGGTGCGGGGCTCGGAGTGCTGGCTGCTGGTCGGGATGGGATGCGGGGCCTTGTCGGGAGTTCCGTGTCCTGTTGGTGTGGTGGTCAGTCGGCAGGCGCATTTCTGTGATCTGACCCGCCAGTGTGATGCGTTATTTGCATCGCTCTCGGATAGGGTGGGGTGGTGGGTTTGGGTTTGGAGGAGTCGTTGCGGTTGGCGGTGGCTGCGTTGATGCAGGCGACGGGTGATTCGCAGCGGGTGCTTGCTGGGGTGCTTGGGTTGACGCAGACGCAGGTTTCGCGTCGGCAGTCCGGGGCTACGTCATGGACTTTGCGTGATGTCGATGTTCTGGCCGGGCACTACGAGATTGCTGCGCTGGATTTGCTGGCGGGTCCGACCCGGGCGTGCGAGGCGCTGCCCGCCGCTCGGCGCCGTACCGCAGGCGCCGGGAAGGGAGTGGCCCGGTGAGCGGCTTCGACGCGATCGACTCGCTGCTCGCAGGCGTAGGCCCGGAAGCCGAACTCCCCTCTCTCCAGGTCCGCCGGGAGCTGCGGGAGCGGGCGCGGTTGTCCAAGGCCCAGGTGGCCCGGGCACTGGGGGTGAGTCCGTCCACGGTTGCCGGGTGGGAGTCCGGCCGGGATCCGGTCGGTGAGGTGCGGGCCAAGTACGCGTACCTGCTGGACGGTCTGGCCGCCAAATTCACCACCGGCACTGATACTGCCACCGGCACTGGCGCCGGCACCGCCTCTGGTGCTGGCATCGATACTGGCACCGGCACCGACGCCGCCCCGGCGGTGCCGTCTGTTGCCGGGTCGGCTGTGAGGCAGGCCGGTGCTGCAGCGGAGGTTCTTGCGTCTTCCGCCCCGGCGCCCGGTGAGGGTGACGAGGCGGAGGAGGTGCTCGCGGTGCCCGAGCCGTGTGTGTTGTGTGGGTATCCGGCTGGGACTCGGGTGGCGGGCTTCGCCCAGCACCTGGATGCGGCCGACTGTCAGGCCACCGTTGCCGCGCCGCCTGCCCAGCCCGCCACAGCGCCCGCTCGGCCCGAGGCCGTTCCGGTCGGGAAGCCGGCGTCGCGCACCCCGCGTACGTCGGCGCGTCCTTCCGGGCGTTCCCAGGGCCTGTCCCGGCGTGCGTTTCAGGAGCCGTCCGGCCCCGCCGACTTGATCAGCGAGGCGGTCAAGGCCGCGCTGGCCGAGCACCATGGTGACGTTGAGGCGGCGACGGCCATGCTGCTGAAGCGGGCGATCCCGGATGCGATGCGGCTGCTGGACGAGACCCGCAAGGGCGCCCGCTACGACGTGATCGCCCACCCCTGGATTCCCGACATCCTGAAGAAGCGGACTTCCCGCGGTGCGGACGAGATCTGGGAGGCCCGCCCCAAGTGGACCCGCCACGAACTCCCGCCCGGCCGTCACGAGGTGACCGCGCTGGACATCAACGGTGCCTACCTTTCCGCCCTCAAAACCCACCTCCCTCTCGGCCAGCTGGAGCACTCCGCCGGCCTTCCTCACGACCGCCGCCGCGCCGGTGTCCATCTGATCACCCCGCCCGTCTGGGAGCACGAGGCGGTTCTGCCCAACCCGATCGGCCAGCGGGACGAGCCAGGCCCGCTGTGGGTGACTGAGCCGACCTTGCGCCTCCTGCTGCGCCTGTCGGGCCCGAAGTACGGGTTGTGCGCGCCGCCGGAGATTCACGAGTCCTACACCTCCGGTGCCACGGAGAATCTGCTGGAGAAGTTCCGCATCGCCCTGAAGGATGCCCGCGACACCGCGATCGCCGAGGGCGATGAGGTCACTTTGGAGTATGTGAAGGCGATGTACTCGAAGTTCGTTTCGACGATGGGGGAGTCGAACTATAACAGGGAGCTGTACCGCCCGGACTGGATGCACATCATCCGCTCGCAGGCGTTCTCCAACCTGTGGTTGAAGGCGCTCAAGGCCCATGACGAGGGCCTGACGGTCGTGCGCGCGATGGGCACCGACGAACTCCACGTCATCGGCGACTGGCGCGGTGTCTTCCCTGAAGGCCGGGGCGTTACCGAGGTGAAGGTCAAGGACACCTACACCGCCGGGATCGACGCCACTGAGCACACAGGGACGGAAGGGGAGGAGGGGTAATGCCGGGGAAGAACCTCGACTTCGGGAAGTTCGGCGCGCGGGGCGTCAAGGGCAGTGAGGCCGTCGCCCGCAAGCTCGACGAGCTCGCCGGGGGCATCGCTACCCCGGTGGACGTCAAGCGCGGCTGGATAGCGCGTCTGCACTACCTGACGAGGTCGGGCAAGAGCCGCCAGGCCGCACAGGACGCCGGGCTGACGGTCACCGACCGGACGCTGAAGGCATGGCTGGAGGGTAAGCGGTCGCCGTCGAAGGCGAACCTGGCCAGGATCGACGCCGCGTACCGGGCGGTGCGCCGGCAGAACGTCGCCCGCCACCTCCTCAAGCGGCTGAACCGTGAGGGCCGCGGGACGCGGGTGGAGATCCACCCGCTCGATCAGTCCCAGGTCGCCCGGCCGCTGCAGCGGGTGGTGGAGTACCGGACGCTGAACGTGCGCCGCTGGGACCGCATCGTTGGCTCCTGGGCGGCTGGTGACTACCAGGGCCTTGATGCTGCCTGGGACGACACGATCGTGGACCTGGGCTCGCAGTGGGGCCAGTACGAGTACGTCACCAACGTCGGCTTCGCCGCGTAGAAGAGCTGTGGGTTCTTACTGAGTGTTTCGCCCTCTGATTCGTGTTTGATCCCGTGGTTGGGTGGGCTTGATTCGGTTTGACGGACATCCGATATCAGGGGCTCTGGCCCCGGAAGGATGTCCACCATGGAGAGCATGGGGAAGAAGAAGCCGCGTCCTCGCCGCTCGTTCACGCCGGAGTTCAGGGCCGAGGTTGTCGAGCTCTGCCGGCGTGGCGACCGGCCGGTCGGCCAGGTCGCCAAGGACTTCGACCTGACAGAGACCGCCGTGCGCTTCTGGGTCCAGCAGGCCCAGAACGATGCTGGCGAGCGGGACGGGCTGACCAGTGCCGAGAAGGAAGAACTGGCCCGGCTGAGGTGGGAGAACCGCAGGCTTCGGGAGGACGTGGAGATTCTCAAGCGTGCGACGGCTTTCTTCGCTGTGGAGACCGGGTGAACGTGCACCCGTTCATCGAGGCGGAGAAGCAGGCAGGTCACAGCGTCAAACGCGCCTGTGAACTGCTCAAGGTCGCCCGGGCCGCCTACTGTGCGCGCCGCACCGGCACCCTGGGCCCCCGCGCGGCCCGCGATGCGGAACTCGCCGAGAAAATCAGCGAAGTTCACCAGATGTCCCGCGGCACTTACGGTGCCCCGCGTGTCCACGCCGCCCTCCGGCACGAGGGCACCGTCTGCGGCCGCAGGCGTGTCGCCCGGCTCATAAGGGCCGCCGGCCTGCAGGGCCGCTGCCCCAGGCGGTACCACCGCACCACGATCCCCGACCCGCAGGCAGCCGCCAGGCCTGACCTCGTGGCCCGCGACTTCCAGCCCGGACCGGCCAGCGACACACGCTGGTGCGGCGACATCACCTACATCGCGACCGAGGAAGGCTGGCTCTACCTGGCCACCGTCATCGACATCGCCTCCCGGCGCGTCGTCGGCTGGGCCACCGCCGGCCACCTGCGCACCGAACTGGTCACCGACGCACTGCGCGCGGCCTGCACCCAGCGCCGCCCGGCATCCAGGATGATCTTCCATTCCGATCGCGGGTGTCAGTACACCAGCCGTGAATTCGCCTCGCCGGCCCGCGAGTTCGGCATCCGGCTATCGGTCGGCCGCACCGGCCAGTGCTGGGACAATGCCCTCGCCGAGTCGTTCTTCGCCACCCTGAAGAGCGAACTTCCCTGCGACCGGCCCTGGCCCAGCCGGGCGGCTGCGCGCGCCGCGATCTTTGAGTGGATCGAGAGCTGGTACAACCTCCGCAGGATGCACAGCAGTCTCGGTCATCGCAGTCCCGCCGGCTACGAAGCCGCTCTCGCGGCCTGACCACCACACCGAGGGTGTCCGTCAAAGCGGAACAAGCTCATCACCACACTGATCGACGAAGACCTCACACCCGTTCTGGTCTACACAATCGACCACGCATTCAACTGGATGGCCACCACCGAGCTCCTCAGCCGTCCGTACGGGGACCCGCTGGCCGCCCTGCTGGGCACCACCAGAGCACGCGTGCTGCGCACCATCGCCAAAGGGACGTGCACCAGCAGCGAACTCGCCCGCCGCGCCAAGACGCCCCTGTCGACCGCCAGCCGCCACACCGCCATCCTTCGCGACGCCGGGCTCATCACCAGCCACCGCGATCGAAACACCGTGCTGCACATCATCACGGCCCTGGGCACCTCCCTCTGCCAGAGGCACACGCCGGCCTGACCAACCAGGCGTGTGCCCTGCGCCATTGGTCGCCGGCTCCGGCGCTCCCGCCTCCTTCGAGGCCGGCCTCGACAGCGCCTTCCCGCTGCCGGCACCGTCACTTTGGCCACCGCCGTGTTCACCGGCCCGTGGCTGGCCAGGTCCAAGCCCGCGGAAGGCTCCGTGGCGCCGCATCGTTCCGCAAACAGCCGTTGACCATAACAACCGTCTTGGCCAGGAGAAGCAGCTGCGCGCCGAGAGCGTCGACATCCCCATGCCGCTGTCGAGGGCCCCTGGGCGAAACGCTACTTCCAGGTCACCGGCACGGGGACATGGCCGGGGCCCTCTGGGACGGCGCCACGGACTTCGAGCACCGCAATGGACATCGTCACCGCCATGCCCAGCCGCGGTGACATAGTGGTCGGCAACGATGTCTGGTTCGGGTACCGGGTGACCGTCATGCCAGGCGTATGGATCGGCGACGGCGCCATCATCGCGGCTGGCGCCGTGGTCGCCGCCGACGTCCCGCCCTACACGATCGTCGGCGGCAACGCGGCCAGACCGATCCGGCAGCGCTTCGACGACGCCGACGTCCAGCGGCTGCAGTAGGCAGCCTGGTGGGACTGGCTCGCCGACCTGGTCACCGAACACGCCCGCACCATCATGGCCGGAACCCCGGTCGGCATCGAGGCATCGCCACCGAGCATGGACAGGGGGACTCTCTTTGAACCATGTGCCCCAGGTATCCATCGGAGAGCGCACGGTGGCCGAGCACGCGGCCGAACCCTATGCCCTTACCACGGGACCGGACGGCGTCTTGTGGTTCCTCGGGCGGACCGGAGCGGGCGGATCACCGTCGATGGCAGCATCATCGAGTTCCCGCTCCCCGTCACAGGCGCGTTCCCGTCCGCGATCACCGCCGGTGACGACGGAGGGATGTGGTTCACCCTCAACCAGGGCAATACCGTCGGGCGGATCGACATGGACGGCGCGGTCACCGTCCACCTCCTGCCGACCGAGTCGGCAGGGCCGGCGGGGATCGCCGCAGGCCACGACGGAACACTGTGGTTCACCGAGATCGGCGCCGGACAGATCGATCGGATCACTTCCGATGGGCGGATCACCGAGTTCCCGTTGCCCGGCCGGGCCGCCTGGCCGCATGCCGTCACCGTCGATGGACGGGGCACCGTGTGGTTCACCGAAGAGCACTTACCCAACGTCGGGGGATGGATTGATGGTCTGTAGGGCTGCGTCCATCCCTTGGTGCCGACAGGAACCTGCGTCGTCCTCGTTGCAGGGCAGGTGCCCAAGGGGAACGGCAACCGCATGTCCCTGCCGGCGTGAAGTACCGCCGGATCGCGCATGAATGCTGAGCTTGCGCGCCGAACCGGCCGGCCCGGTGCGCCGGTGGCTGTCAGTGGGGTTCGGCGGTGAACGGGCCCTCGTCGACGAAGCGGCGTAGCTGGCGTGCGAAGGCTTGGGCGTCCTCTTGGGGCCAGGTGGCGAGTGAGGACTCGATGCCGGCCGCCAGTCGCTGTCTGGTGACCGACACGATGTTGTGGCCCTGTTCGGTGAGTGCGAGGAGGGTCGCGCGGCCGTCGGCCGGGTCGGGCTGGCGCTGGAGCAGGCCGGCCTGTTCCAGTCGGTCGGCGCGGCGGGTCACGGTGGTGCGGTCCAGTCCGATCTCGCGGCCCAGGTCGGCGGCGCTGCACGTCCCGGTCCGGGCCAGGCCGCTGAGGACCGGGTAGGTGAGGTCGTCGACCGCTTCCCCCAGTCCCTCGGTCAGCCGGGTGTAGAGGCGGGCGCGGGTGCTCCGCCGCAGGAGCAGGCCCAGTGCATCGGCGATGTCGTGTCCCGTCGAGTTCTTCACCCCTCCAGATTAGCGTGCGCAGCGCACGCTTTTCCTGTACGGTAATAAGCGTGCTCAAGGCACGCATCTTTGATCCGATGTACGGCGGATCACTCCCGCATTCAACCGAAGGAATCCCCATGAACCGCACCGACGTCCGCACCGCCCTCACCGACCTGCTCCTCACCCCGGGCCTCGGCCTCGACGAGGCCGCCGACCGGCACTTCGCCCCCGACTACCGCCAGCGCACCGACGGAAGCTGGGACAACCGCACCGAGTTCCTCGCCCACATCGCCCACCTGCGCACGGTCGTCGCCGGCGGCTCGGTCGAGGTCCACGACGAGCTCTTCTCCGGCGACCGCTACGCCGACCGCCACACGATGGAGGTCATCAAGACCGACGGTTCCACCGTCCGCATGGAGGTCTACCTCTTCGGCGAGTTCGCCCCTGACGGCCGCTTCCGCCGCATCGAGGAGACCACCCTCATGCTCGAAGGCACCGACGCCGACCGGAACCTCGGCAGCGCCCGCTGAGCCGCACCGCCCACCTGACGCCACGCGGCCGCCGCTGCCCCGGTGCATCGGTGCGCCGCCGTCACGGCGCATCATCCGAAAAATGAGAGGAAGTGGTTGTCGTGCTCGATGTGCTCATCGCAGGGGCCGGGCCGGTGGGGCTCTGGCTCGCCGCGGAGTTGCGCCTGCACGGGGTGGAGGTGACCGTCGTGGAACGCCGGGCGGCACCGGACGGACGGTCGCGCGCGGTCGGCATACAGGCCGGCACGCTGGACACCTTCGCCACCCGCGGCCTCGCGGAGCGGTTCATCGAACGCGGCACACCGGTGCCGACCGGCCACTTCGGCGCGGCGACCACCCGGCTGGACTTCTCCACCGTCGGGGCGGTGCATCCGTTCATGCTGGCGCTCGGTCAGTCCGTCACCGAACAGCTCCTGGAGGAGCACGCCCTCGCCGTGGGCGCCCAGGTGCTGTGGGGGGAGGAGGCCGTCTCCCTCACCCAGGGGCCGGACGCCGTCGAGGTGGTGATCCGGGCCGGCGGCACTCACCGGACCGTGCAAGCCCGCTGGGTGGTCGGCTGCGACGGCACCCGCAGCGCGGTGCGCCAGGCGGCCGGCATCGACTTCCCCGGCCAGGACACCACCCTGACCGGGTGGCTCGCCGACGTCGAACTCGACGATCCGCCCGCCGCGCCGCTCGCCGCCACCGGGCCGGCCGGTTCGTTCCTGGCGGCCCCGATCGGCGACGGAGTCCACCGGCTGGCGGGCCTCTCCACGGCCACCATGCACCAGGGCACCGGCGAACCGCTGACCCTTCAGGAGGTGCGCGAGCAGACCCGCACGCTGCTGGGACGGGACCTGGGCATCCGCAACCCCCGGTGGCTCTCGCGCTATGGCAATGCCACCCGCCAGGCCGCGCGGTACCGGGCCGGCCGGGTACTGGTGGCCGGTGACGCGGCGCACATGTTCTTCCCGGCCGGTGGGCAGGGCATGAACCTCGGCATCCAGGACGCCACCAACCTGGGCTGGAAGCTGGCCGCCACCCTCCAGGGCCGGGCGCCCGACGGACTGCTCGACAGCTACGACACGGAGCGCCGGCCGGCCGCCCGCGCCGTCATCGACAACACCCGCGCGCAGCTGGCCCTGTTCGCCGCGGCGAGCCCGGAGCAGATCGCGCTGCGCGAGGTCTGGTCCGCCGCGCTCACCGAACCGCAGACCAACCGCCAGTGGGCCCGCCGGATCGCCGGATTCGACGACCCGCTCCCCGCCGGCACCACACCCGGCGCGCACCTGCTGAACGGCACCCGACTGGCCGGCCTCGCCCTGGACACAGCCGGCATACCCACCGCCCACCCGTTGATGCACCACGGCCGACCCCTGCTGCTGGACCTCGGCGGGACACGGACACCGTGCCCCGCGGACGGCCTGGAGCAGCGGGCAGGGACCGTCAACTCCGAGGAGGCGCATCCGGTCTGGCGGGACGTCACCGCTGTTCTCATCCGGCCGGACGCCCGGATCGCGTGGGCCAGTACCGACACCGACCCGCAGCGCCGGGCCGCGGGCTGCCTCACCGCCCTGCGCACCCTGTGCCGCTGAACGCCGCTCGACGAGCCCCGCCGGCCCCGCTCGGCGGCCCTCTCTCACGGATCAGTCCGGATCAGCGCGCGGCGCCCCAGCCTCCAGGCGGGGGATACCCCCATCCATCCGTGCATCGCAAGGCGGGGAACCCCCGGACCCCGGGCCGGACAGCCAAGTCGCGGTCGTTCCATCGACATTCACTACGCTCAGCACGAGCGCGCCTTCCCAACCGACAGTGCAACGTCGGCCCACTCGATGACCAGAAGTCGATCACTCGGGAATGTACGCCCTCCGCGTCCAACCCGAGGCCGATCCACAGGTCATGAGCATGGCTCGTCGGTTCTGGCCCCGAAGGGGGAGAGGGGATCGCGGGCGTGTGCGTGCCGGCGGGAACGGCCCGGTCGAAGCCAGGCCGGGAAAGGGATGCCGGCGAGGGTGACGCGCGCCCAGCGGGCCTGGGCGCCGAGCGCGCGTCACGGCTTGGCCGCTCAGACCTGTGCCATGCCGCCGTCGGCGAAGAGCTCGACGCCGGTGATGAAGCTGGAGGCGTCGCTGGAGAGAAACGCCACGGCCCTGCCCATCTCGCGAGAGTCGGCGATCCGCCCGGTCGGATTGCCCGCGCCCATCTTCTGGACCGCGGCGGCAACGGCGTCGGCGCCCTGCGCCATGCTCAGGGCGCTGCGCAGGGACTCCGTGTCCACGGCTCCGGGGCTGAGGACGTTCATACGGATGCCGGTGCCCTTGACGTCCTGGATCCAGGACCGGATGAAGGCGCGCACCGCGGCCTTGGAGCCGCCGTACAGGCCCATGCCTGCTGGGGGCTGGATGGACGCGGTCGAACCGATGATGACGACCGTGCCGCCGGGCGGCAGCAGCGCGATCGCCGGCTGGACGGTGAACAGGACGCCCTTGGCGTTGACGTTGAAGGTCCGGTCGAACTGCTCCTCGGTGATCGCACCGAGCGGGGCGTGCGCGCCGATGCCGGCGTTGGCCACGACCGCGTCGAGGTGTCCGTGGCGTGCGATGACCTCTTGGTACACGGCCTCCATGTCCGCAAGCTTGGTGACGTCGGCCACGATGCCCGAGGAGTTCGGGCCGATCTCGGCGACCGCCTCGTCCAGCTGGTCCTGCTGAAGGTCGGTGATGACCACGCGGGCACCCTGGTCCACGAACTCCTGGGCGATCCCCAGGCCGACACCGGACGCGCCACCGGTGATTACGGCGACCTTGCCTTCAAGCGGGAGGCTCATCGTTTTCCCCTCTGATGCGCTTGCCCGCACTATGCGGACGACGGCGGCGTGTGCCCTACACTCGTAAGTGGAGGCGCCGCCACTTACGGCACGCTAACCGGAGGCGCCGCCACTTAGCAACTCTTCGAGGAAAGAGCCCTCCAATGACCACAGAGACCGGCCGGCCGCTGCGGGCCGATGCGCGGCGCAACCGGGAGAAAATCCTCTCCACCGCGGCGCGTGTCTTCGCGGAGCAGGGACTGAACGCACACCTGGAATACATCGCCAAGGAGGCGGGAGTCGGGACCGGAACGCTCTACCGCAACTTCCCGACCCGGGAACTCCTGATCGAAGCCGCCTACCGCAACGAACTGAGCCGACTGTGCGAGGCCGCCCCCGAACTCCTGGCGGCCATGCCGCCACGCGAGGCGCTTCGCGCCTGGATGGGGCGCTTCATCGACTACGCCACCGCGAAACTGGGGATGGCCGAGGCCCTCCGCGCCGTCGTCGACTCCGGCGTCAACCCCTACGCCCACAGCCGGGAGTTGATGATGACCGCCCTCACCTCGCTCCTGGACGCCGCGACCGCCACCAAGAGCATCCGATCGGACATCAGCCCAGCCGACATGTTCGCCGCCCTCACCGGCGTCGCCCTCGCCTCAGGAAAACCCGAACAGCGCGGACAGGCCGAACGCCTCCTCGACCTCACCCTCGACGGACTCAGGTACGGCACAGCGGACTGATGCCGCCCCCGGAAGAGTCGGAAAACGAAAGCCGCCGGATTCTCATCGCGTCACGTGTCGAGCGGCTGCGTTTGGACCAGGCCGTCTGTGGCGCGATCACCGGCAGGTAATCAATGGCGTGTTATGGCGGCTGCGAACAGGTGCTTCCTGGCGTGACCTGCCGGAACGCCAGGGGCCGTGGCAGATGGTTTATGAGCGGTTCGCCCGTTGGGAGCGGGACGGGACCCGGGCCTGCCTGCTGGAGCAGATTTCAGGTGCGGGACGACTCCGCCGGAGCGGTGGAATAGACGATATCGGTGGACTCCACCATCGACCGCTCCCACCAGCACGCGGCCGGTGCCCGGAAAAAAAAGGGGGGCGCTAACGGCGGGCTGGAAGGTTCGGCATGTGCGCGGCTGACCAGGTGCTGGGCCGCTCCCGTGGCGGGCTGACCGCCAAAGTCCGTCTCGCCTGCGGCGGCGCGGGGCTTGCCCCTGGCTGTCGTCCTTACCCCTGGCAACGTCAGCAAGTGCACCGTGTTCGAAGCGGTGTTGGAATGTGTGTGGGTGTCTTGGGAAGGTGCCGGGTGGCTGCGGCGAAGGCCTGACACGGTCATGGTGGACAAGGCGTATTCGTCATGGGAGGTCCGGCAGGACCTGCGGCGTGGGGGCGTCCGTGCAGTCGTCCCGGAGCGGGCGGGCCAACGAGCCGATCGCTGGCGCCGCGGCAGAGCCGGTGGTAGGCCACCGGCTTTGGACCCCGGGCTGTGCAAAGCCCGCAACGTGGTCGAGCGCTGTTTTTTTGAACCGTCTTGAACAATTGCGGGCCGGCGCAACGTGCTTCGACAAGCCGGCAACCTGCTACGGGGCCGGATTCCACATCACCTCACTCTTCCTTTGGCTCTGCCAACCTGCTCCCGAACGTTTGCCGGACAGGCCCTGGAGCTGTGAACTGGGAAGGTTCACCGTCCGTGGTATGGCGCCAGCTCTATCGAGGCTCTTGGCCGGGCTGGACGGGACGTGCGCTGCTCTGGGTGGATGAATCGGCGCCGTCGGGGAGTTGGGTGTGGTGTCGGGCGGTTCGGAAGCCGTCCTGCCGCTACCGGTCCGCGACTGAAAGGCTTCGCCCCATGTCCCTGCTGCGCCTTGGTGTCTCCCTTCAGCCGCGCTGGCCGGTCGAGGATGGGGCCTCCGTGCTCCGCGCCGCCGTGCATGCCGAGCAACTGGGCTTCGATCATGTGGCGGTTGGCAACCGCCTCTTGGACAGTGGATTCGGCCTCGACACCGATCCTCTCGTTCTGCTCTCTGCAATCGCGGGTGCAACGACACGCCTGCGGTTGCTGACCTCCGTGCTCGTTGCGCCGTACTATCCGGCGCTGGTGCTCGCGAACCAGGCAGCCACGCTGGACGTCGTGTCCGGCGGCCGTCTGGTCCTGGGAATCGGCACTGGTTGGAACCCTGACGAGTTCGAAGCCGTCGGCGTACCCTCCCGGGAACGGGGTGCCCGCACCGATGACCATCTCGCTGCTGCCAAGGCCCTGTGGACGACACGGCCCGCTGACTTCGAGGGGCCGTTCACGAAACTGCGTGCCGCTCACCTGGGAGTGCCGCCGGTCACGCGTGGTGGTCCGCCGGTGTGGGTTGGAGGCCACAGCGACGCCGCGTTGCGCCGCGCGCTTTGCTTGGGCGACGGCTGGTACGGCACTGGCGCCGATGCCGCGGAAGTCATCGATGTGAAGCGCCGCTTGCGTGAACTCGCCACCAGCGAAGAGCGGGCCGAACGTCTGACGCTTGCTTCGGCCGCTTTCCTCACGCCACCCGGAATCCCCGTGGCGGTCCCGGCTCCAGGACGGCCACTGGGAGGCGGTTCGCCTACCGCAGCGAGTGTTGCTGAGGCTCTCGGAGAGCTCACTGAGGCCGGACTCACGGTCTCTACCCTGTGGGTGCCCGTTGCAGCTGAACACATGGAGAAGGCGATGGAGTGGATCGCGTCCGAGGTCATGCCGCAGCTCGCCTGATACGGGGGTTTCGCGTGGTTCGGTCAGGCTGCTGCGGCGAGGGGGCGTCCGCCCCGGCGGCTGCCACTCCTCGCTGCCGAGTGTGGAGAAGACGCGGGGCCAGACAAAGGCCGAGGGGACGAGCAGCAGTCCACGACCGTCCAGACGACGGGTGCCGTGTATACAGCGGCCGGTCAGCCGCAAGGTGTCGGTATCCCAGGAGAGTTGGGGGTCCAGGTCCTCGAAGAGCAGTGCGGCACCGCCTTCCGCGAAGCGTCTGGCCCGGTGCAGGGTGTCGCCCTCCGACAGGGACAGTACGCGTGGCCAGTACGGGGCGAGGGCCACCTCCCAGTACGCGGCAGTCACCTCGGCCAGCCGGGCCAGGCCGCGTTCCCCTTCCTCGCGCAGCGCGGCAACCGCCGGCTGGGCCTCGGCGATCGTCGTGGTCAGTTCCTGCGGCGGTGTGGCGCGCAGCACCGCCAGTTCCACTTCGAGCGAGGGCTGGGGAGTGGTGGGCGGCGGCACCAGAAAGCCCGGAACGCCGCCCGGCACGGGGAGCAGCCGGGCCAGCGGCGAGAGGTCCAGCCCGGCGGCGGCGATCCGGGGACGCACCTGCTCGGCCCAGCAGTTGTGGGTGCCCTGGGCGTCCGCTCCCTTCAACACACGTGCGCCGGCCACCACTTCCCACAACGGGGACACGGCGAACCGGGTACGGGCCACGTCCTCCGCCGAGAACTCCACCGCCAGCGGACCGCCCCGCCCAGGAGACCGCTGCTTGTGCATCACCATTCAGCACAGGCTAAATCATTGGGTAAGGGCGCCGGCGTTCGGCAGCGTGCCGGTCATGTCCTGCGAAAACCCTTGGCGGAGCCCTGACTTCCGCACCCTCTTCACGGCCACCGTGCTCAGCCAGCTGGGCACCAATGCCGGCTATGTCGCCGTACCGCTGATCGCGGTGTCCACGCTCGACGCGAGCCCCGGCCAGGTCGGGCTGCTGGCCACCCTGAGCACCGCCGCCTTCCTGCTGGTCGGCCTACCCGCCGGGGCCTGGGTGGACCGGATGCGACAGCGCCGGCTGCTGATAGCCGCGGACCTGACGCGGGCCGTCCTCTTCGCCTCGGTGCCGGTGGCCTCGGCACTGGGCGTGCTGTCCCTTGGGCAGCTGTTCGTGGTGGTCCTGCTGGCCGGCTGTGCCACCGTGTTCTTCGATGTGGGCTCGCAGAGTGTGCTGCCCCAACTGGTCGGCCGGGACGGGCTGATCCGGGCGAACTCGGCCGTGGTGACCCTTCAGGCGGCGGGCAATGTGACCGGCCGGGGCGCGGGCGGTGCACTGGTACAACTGCTCACGGCGCCGACCGCCGTCGCCGGTACGGCAGTTCTCCACCTGGCGTCGGCGCTGCGGCTCATCGGCATCCGGCATGACCCGCTGCCCGGCCCCGGCCCGCGCGCCGGGCAGCGGCCGGTACGCCTGAGCACCCAGATCGCCGAGGGGCTCCGACATGTACTGGGCAGCAGCGAACTGCGCGCCCTAGCGTTCTCCGCCTCCCTCACCAACCTCGGTTCGCAGATCATCAACACCCTGCTCCCGGTCTTGTTCGCCCGGGAACTCGGGCTGCCCGCAGGCGCGCTGGGCCTCTACTGGGCCGTCGGTGGCGTCGGCATGTTCCTCGGCGCCCGGTGCGCCGCCCCCTGGGCCCGGCGCTGGGGATACGGGCATGCGCTGGGGCTGGCCGGTCTCCTGGTGGCACCGGCGGCGCTGGTCATTCCGCTTGTCGACCGCGGCCCCTGGCTCTGGCTTGCCGGGGCGGGCTGGCTACTGGCCACACTCAGGACGGGCGTCAACAATGTGCTGGGTGTCACCCTTCGTCAGCGGCTGACCCCCGGTCCGCTCCTGGGCCGCATGAACGCGACCTTCCGTTTCATGCTCACCGGCGCGCTCGCCGTGGGCTCCGCCGTGGCCGGTCTGCTCGGTGAGTTCGTCGGAGTGCGTATGGCGCTCTGGACGGGCGCCTGTTGTCTGGCGCTCTCCTTCCTGCCCGTCGTCCTCTCCCCGGTCCGCACCCGGCGGGAGCTGCCGGCGCAGGCGGTTGTGCGCACGGCCGTGGCCACGGCGGAGGGCCGGGCGGACGGCCGTGGTGCGCCGGGGCGGTAGGGCGCTGGTCGTGTCCCTTATGGGGGGCCTTTATCAGACACCGATCACCGGGAAGGAGCGTGCGGGCAGGCGCACGCCCGCCTGCTTGAGGGCCTCAACGGTGCTTTCCAGGTCGCTCAGATGCGCTTCCAGCGCATCGGCCTCCGCGTTCCCCGGGCGGGCCCGCAGGGCCAGGCTTGTCACCGACTGCCGGATGCGCGGCATGGGGCCGCTCCATGGCGGGTCAAAGCTCCACGGTACGGGGCCGGTTCGTCCATGGGCGGTCAGCCAGTCGCCGATCCGTGCGTCCACCCAGCCGTGGAGTTTCCAGAAGACCGGGTTGACATGGGACGAGTAGAAGTCGGCGAGCCAGTTGTAAGCGGGGTGGTCCCATCGGGGATCGACGTCAAAGGGGTCGCCGTCCGGGCGGTACGCCGGCATCGGAGCCGCCCAGCGCAGATGCATCCGGTTGTGGATGGTGAACTCGATGCTCGCTCCCAGGCGTCCGAGTGTCATACCGCGCAGCGCGGAGGGATCGGTGAACTCGGCCTGCCAGCGCCGGATTTGATGGAATGACGCCGCGCTCTTGGCGCTGTTCACGGCCTCGGTGGTGCCCGGGTCATCCGGAATGCCGAAGGGCGGCGGGACCGGGTATGCACTGTCTCCGGGCGCCGGGACGCTCTGCCATCCCTCCACGCGGGGATAACGGGGGTCCCCCAACTGGGCAAGGATCGCATTGACATCAGCGATTATCTGCCGGTGCATAGAGAGGAAGTCCTCACCCGACCCGTTGTCGAGCTCGGGTCGGGGAGAATCCCCGCCCGTGAGGGCCGGCCGGGGCGGGTCCCAGCCATGGTCGCGGAACACCTGCCGCTGGTCGGGGGAGAAATTGGCCCACTCGTTGCGTGCGGTGTGCCACAGCATGTGATGCATACGCATCGCCCGGGCGGCCATGGCGTCGGTCACCGGTCGGGGCAGATAGGTCATGGCGCGCTCCTGGGGTGTTGTGCTTCGCACCCGTGCTTCCCCATCGGCCGGCGCGTCAACGGCCTGTGCTTCCGCACTCCCCGGTCGGATCCCGAGCGCCGGGCGGCTGCTGTACTCCTACGCTGCCCGACTGGCCTTCGCCAAGTGGCGCAAATCCCCTGCGCCGCCTGCCCAGGAGCGCGGCAAGCCCGGCTCAGCGAAGCCCCCAAGCGGCTGGCTAAGCATCCGGACGCCCGCGCCGGAGCCCTGCACCGCATGAACCTTCTCGACTACACCCCGCCCCCCGCCGAACCCCSCCCGCAGCCGACACGGCGAGCACCCCCGGAGCGGCCTGGTATACGGCACTTGGCGCCGCGCCAAGTGGACGGAGAGAACACGCATCGGAATCCGGGACGAAAACGGCAATCTCGTCGGACCGGTCTGCAAGGAAGGCGCGATCGAGGGCGTGACCTATACCCGCGGCTCCGTGTTCCGCCCCCGCACCCGCGTATGCCCCGACCTTCCGCTACGCCCCGACACCCGCACGGTGTATTAGCTGCGCCACACAGACGTGCATGTCGGCGGGTGGGGTTGTCGTGGGTGTCGAGGTGTTGTGCCGGGGGGTTGGTGGGGTTGTCGTGGCCGGTGGGTGGTTTGTTGTTGTCTCTTGGCTTGTGCTGGCTGGTGTCGAGGTTGTGTTGTTGGTCACGGGTTGGGTTGTTGAAGTTGTCCGGTCTTGGTGGGGGGNTGTTGTGCGGGTCGGGCGTGACTGCCGGTGTCGTGTGCCGGGGTGTTGGTGGTTGCTGGTGGTTCGTCGTGTTCAGTCCGTTTGGCATGGTCTGAGCGGTGGGCTGAGTGCGGGGTGTGCCGGGCTCCGCTGGAGCGGTGGTGGTCTGTTCTGCGGGCGGTGGCCGGAGGGACTGCTCAGGTTCCGGGGTGCTGTTGGGGGTGCCGGGTATGGCTGCCGTCACTGCTGTGTTGGTGGCCGGTTCCGCTTGTCCGCTCGTGGCCGGGTGGCGGGGAGTTGTCCGGCTGCGCATGTGACAGGGGTTGTCGCACTGGTTGGTCAGTGCCCATCGGTGGCCTGGGGTGGTTCGTTCGTCATGCCGGTGGGGGTGATCCGGCTGTGATCTTGGGGTCCGGTGCCAGGTTGCTCGCTGTCCCGGGGTGGTCCTTAGTTGGTGCGGTCGGACCAGCCGGAGGGGAGGTCGCCGGGGGCGACGGAGATGATCTCGTCATTGTCCTGGCCGGCGTTTTCGAAGAGGGTGATCTTGGCGAACTCGGGGACGACGTACAGCGGGTAGGTGGGGCCGGCGTCCCGGTGGGCGTGCATCTGGTCGAGGTGGTCGTTCTGGAACAGCACGGTGCGTTCGCCATGGGTCTTGACCCAGTCGGGGAAGAAGATGACCCCGTGCAGGACGCGCTCGCCGGGGATGATGTTGACCACGACCGATGTGCCGGTCGGTTCGTTCCAGGAGACCTTGTAGACGCCCCGGGTGAGCATGACCAGGTCGACCTCCTGGTCCTTGACCCAGCGGCCGCCGACATGGCCGCTGTGGATGCGGTAGTCGATGGTGTGGTCGTTCTTCACGTACATCTCGTACTGCCAGCCGTTGGCGTAGGTGTAGATGAGGCGGTGGCCGACGATGCCGGACAGGTCCTGCGGGGGAACGGGGTTGGCGACGGTGGTCCGGTGCGTGGCGTCGGAGGTCATCTGCGGTGCCCTTCTGCTCGGTCGCCGGTTCGACGGCGCAGTTCATTTTTGCAACAAAACTATTTTGTCACAAAATGAACTGTCGGGCAAAATGACTTCATGGACACCGCATCCGAGCTCAGCCGGCTGCTCGGGCCGCTACGCCGGGCCGTGCTCCGGGCGACCCGCAGCGCCGAGGGGCTTCCCGACCTGCCCGAGGCCCAGATCGAGCTCCTGCGCGCACTCGCCGCCGACGGACCGCTCAGCCCGCAAGCCGCCGCCCGCCGGATCGGCGTCGCAACCTCCACGGTCAGCAACCTCGTCAAAAGCATGAAGGCAGCGGGCCTGGTGAACCGCGAGCCCGCACCGGGCGACCAGCGCGCGGCCGTCCTCACCGCCTCCCCCGCCGCCCTCGAACTGCTCGACCGCTACGACCGCACCAGTTCGGCCGCATTGGCCCACGCCATCGGCGAGTTGCCCGCGAACGACCGCGACACCCTCACCGCCTCGCTCCCCGTCCTCGCCCGGCTCCTCACCGCACTGGAATCACACACACCAAAGCCCTGACTCCTGCGGGCCGCCGGCACCGTCGCCGTGCCGGCACGGTCCCCGCCTCGGGTACGCAAGGGGCCTGCCGGCGAGCAGCTCATGGACCAGCGGGGCGGATATTCCGTCTCACCTGGCCAAACCCACGGGTACGAGCTCTCGGGCGAGGGGCGCATCCTCAGACCTCCATGCCGAAGATGGTTACCCATGGCCACCCGGTAAGTGGCCGTACCCGGGGAATCTCAGGTGACCGCTGTTTATGGGGTGTAGGTCAGTGCCACGCAGCCGTCGGCGCCGTTCTCGCCGGCCGCGGAGGGGTACTGGTCGTTGGTCCACAGGTCGCGGCCGGCGCCGATGCCTCCCTCGCCGCCCTTCCCGGCGGGAAGGCGGGGCCCTGGGGGGCCGCCCTGCGCGGGGGAGCATTCCGGTGGGGCCGCGCTCGCTGCTCCTGCTCCGCCCGCYCCGCGGCGCGCGCGGACGCCGTCGACTCCGCGGTAGCCGGCGGAGCCCTCTTGGCGGACGTGGTCGGAGCCCTTGCAGAGGTTCCTCCCGCCGGTGGTGCCGTGACCGCCGGCGCCCGCGGTGCCGCTTCCCCAGGTTCCTGACGCTTCGCCGCCCCGCCCGCCCCGGCCGTGCTGGACATTGGCCCCCAGCCTCGGCCATCTCCCCTCGCCGGCGGGGAACACGGCGACCCCGGTGCCGTGCCCGTCGTTGCGGGGCTTGCCGTTGTGGCCCTTGCCCGAGCCGCCCGCGCCACCCTCGCCGCCCCGGCCGACAACCATGACGATCCTCTCCCCGGGATCGACCTTGATGGTGCACGCCTCCACCGCTCCGCTGGAGCCGCCTCCGCCGCCGGCACCGCTCAGCGGGCCGTCGTTGTTGCCGCCCCCGCCTCCGCCTCCGCCACCGGAGCCCACGGCGGTCACGTGGATACGGGTGACACCGGCCGGCACGGTGAATTCGTACCGGCCGCCGGTGGTGTACGCCTTGACAACCGGTTCCGGCGCCGCCGACGCCGGGCCCGGCACCGCAACAAGTGGCACAGCCGCCGCGCACACCAGCACCGCGCGCCACGACCGCAAGGGGGCGAGCAGTCCCATCAACGACCTCCCGGGTATCCGCTGGTCAGGTTTCCTGTCCCTTCCGCCCGCTAGTTCCCGCACACGGGCGGGACGAGCTGGTCACTGACCTCCCCGACCGTGTCGCAGACCAGCGTCTGGACGGGCCCGGCGGCATGGGCCGGGGCGGCCAGAGCGACCCCGGCCAGAGCCAGGACGATGCCCGCAGCGGCGGCAGCGGCGGCACGACGGATGCTGTTGATGGTGACCTCCGAGAAAGACGGCGGCCCGGGCGGCCGCGCTGTGCCCGGGAAGCTGCTCTTCCGGTCATCCGTTGATACACGCGCCCGGGGACGCACAAGAGCCAGGCCAGGCGCTCAAGGACACACGCACGCCGTCCGACCCGGGATTGCTGCCGGAAGCGAACAGCGAACCACGCGACATGCGGCCCGGGGTGAAGCGTTGGCCTGTGATCACCGGCGGCGGAGCGGCTCACACGACGTCCGTGAGCGGGCCGGCCGCATCCCCGCCCCACTCGAAGCCCCGCGAAGCAGGCGAAACCCAGCAAGATCAATTTCACCGGGACTTCCTGTACCTGGACTGCTCAGCCCCGTTGTAAGAGACGCCGAAGAAGACCGTTCGTCGCGCACACAGGCGAGCCGACCACCGAAGACCACGAGAACCAGTAGGCCCGTGCACCACATGTGCTGCATCGCCTACACCGCTCGGGCCCGCTCCTGGCCTCCGAAACACCAACCCGCACCCTGGCCGGGCCCGGGAGAACCGCCGCGGACTTCGACGCGAGCGGTGCCGAGATCGAACGGGACTGGGTCCGGCGCACCGGGACTGCTGGGGCGAGGTGCGCCGGGTGCTCCTGACCCGCGAGCAGACCGTCGAGTACGAGCTGCCGGCGGCCGAGGGCAAGCGCGGCGACCCTCGGTGGCAGGCCTTCGCACGCCGTTACGACTTCGACCCGCCACCCTGTGCAGTGGGAGTCGAAGCCCTGGAGCCGGACGAGCTGCAGCGCCTGGTCCTCGCCGCCGTCGCCCGTACATCGACCGCCAGGTCCTCGCACAGCAGATCGCCCGCGAAGAAGAACAGCGCCGCGCCTTGGCCGACTTCCTTGGAGGCTGGGGTGCGGCGGGCGGAGCGTCCGTCTGAGCGGCATCGGCGCGGACGAGTCAGCCTGACGGCACATCAAGACGAGGGTTCTCCAGCGTTCATCGTTGGCCGGGCGGTGTCACCGCCGCACGAACTCCCGCCCGGCCGTCACGAGGTGACCGCGCTCGACATCAACGGC
>NZ_PHNC01000041.1 GCF_003121295.1 Streptomyces orinoci | reverse complement strand
GTCATCTGCGGTGCCCTTCTGCTCGGTCGCCGGTTCGACGGCGCAGTTCATTTTTGCAACAAAACTATTTTGTCACAAAATGAACTGTCGGGCAAAATGACTTCATGGACACCGCATCCGAGCTCAGCCGGCTGCTCGGGCCGCTACGCCGGGCCGTGCTCCGGGCGACCCGCAGCGCCGAGGGGCTTCCCGACCTGCCCGAGGCCCAGATCGAGCTCCTGCGCGCACTCGCCGCCGACGGACCGCTCAGCCCGCAAGCCGCCGCCCGCCGGATCGGCGTCGCAACCTCCACGGTCAGCAACCTCGTCAAAAGCATGAAGGCAGCGGGCCTGGTGAACCGCGAGCCCGCACCGGGCGACCAGCGCGCGGCCGTCCTCACCGCCTCCCCCGCCGCCCTCGAACTGCTCGACCGCTACGACCGCACCAGTTCGGCCGCATTGGCCCACGCCATCGGCGAGTTGCCCGCGAACGACCGCGACACCCTCACCGCCTCGCTCCCCGTCCTCGCCCGGCTCCTCACCGCACTGGAATCACACACACCAAAGCCCTGACTCCTGCGGGCCGCCGGCACCGTCGCCGTGCCGGCACGGTCCCCGCCTCGGGTACGCAAGGGGCCTGCCGGCGAGCAGCTCATGGACCAGCGGGGCGGATATTCCGTCTCACCTGGCCAAACCCACGGGTACGAGCTCTCGGGCGAGGGGCGCATCCTCAGACCTCCATGCCGAAGATGGTTACCCATGGCCACCCGGTAAGTGGCCGTACCCGGGGAATCTCAGGTGACCGCTGTTTATGGGGTGTAGGTCAGTGCCACGCAGCCGTCGGCGCCGTTCTCGCCGGCCGCGGAGGGGTACTGGTCGTTGGTCCACAGGTCGCGGCCGGCGCCGATGCCTCCCTCGCCGCCCTTCCCGGCGGGAAGGCGGGGCCCTGGGGGGCCGCCCTGCGCGGGGGAGCATTCCGGTGGGGCCGCGCTCGCTGCTCCTGCTCCGCCCGCTCCGCGGCGCGCGCGGACGCCGTCGACTCCGCGGTAGCCGGCGGAGCCCTCTTGGCGGACGTGGTCGGAGCCCTTGCAGAGGTTCCTCCCGCCGGTGGTGCCGTGACCGCCGGCGCCCGCGGTGCCGCTTCCCCAGGTTCCTGACGCTTCGCCGCCCCGCCCGCCCCGGCCGTGCTGGACATTGGCCCCCAGCCTCGGCCATCTCCCCTCGCCGGCGGGGAACACGGCGACCCCGGTGCCGTGCCCGTCGTGGCCGGGCTTGCCGTTGTGGCCCTTGCCCGAGCCGCCCGCGCCACCCTCGCCGCCCCGGCCGACAACCATGACGATCCTCTCCCCGGGATCGACCTTGATGGTGCACGCCTCCACCGCTCCGCTGGAGCCGCCTCCGCCGCCGGCACCGCTCAGCGGGCCGTCGTTGTTGCCGCCCCCGCCTCCGCCTCCGCCACCGGAGCCCACGGCGGTCACGTGGATACGGGTGACACCGGCCGGCACGGTGAATTCGTACCGGCCGCCGGTGGTGTACGCCTTGACAACCGGTTCCGGCGCCGCCGACGCCGGGCCCGGCACCGCAACAAGTGGCACAGCCGCCGCGCACACCAGCACCGCGCGCCACGACCGCAAGGGGGCGAGCAGTCCCATCAACGACCTCCCGGGTATCCGCTGGTCAGGTTTCCTGTCCCTTCCGCCCCGCTAGTTCCCGCACACGGGCGGGACGAGCTGGTCACTGACCTCCCCGACCGTGTCGCAGACCAGCGTCTGGACGGGCCCGGCGGCATGGGCCGGGGCGGCCAGAGCGACCCCGGCCAGAGCCAGGACGATGCCCGCAGCGGCGGCAGCGGCGGCACGACGGATGCTGTTGATGGTGACCTCCGAGAAAGACGGCGGCCCGGGCGGCCGCGCTGTGCCCGGGAAGCTGCTCTTCCGGTCATCCGTTGATACACGCGCCCGGGGACGCACAAGAGCCAGGCCAGGCGCTCAAGGACACACGCACGCCGTCCGACCCGGGATTGCTGCCGGAAGCGAACAGCGAACCACGCGACATGCGGCCCGGGGTGAAGCGTTGGCCTGTGATCACCGGCGGCGGAGCGGCTCACACGACGTCCGTGAGCGGGCCGGCCGCATCCCCGCCCCACTCGAAGCCCCGCGAAGCAGGCGAAACCCAGCAAGATCAATTTCACCGGGACTTCCTGTACCTGGACTGCTCAGCCCCGTTGTAAGAGACGCCGAAGAAGACCGTTCGTCGCGCACACAGGCGAGCCGACCACCGAAGACCACGAGAACCAGTAGGCCCGTGCACCACATGTGCTGCATCAGCTACAGCGCTCGGGACCGCTCCTGAGCTGCGGAAACTCCAACCGCACGCTCGCCGGGCCCCGGAGAAACGCCGGCGACTTCGACGCGAGCGGTGCCGAGATCGAACGGGACTGGGTCCGGCGCACCGGGGACTGCTGGGGCGAGGTGCGCCGGGTGCTCCTGACCCGCGAGCAGACCGTCGAGTACGAGCTGCCGGCGGCCGAGGGCAAGCGCGGCGACCCTCGGTGGCAGGCCTTCGCACGCCGTTACGACTTCGACCCCGCCACCCTGTGCAGTGGGAGGTCGAAGCCCTGGAGCCGGACGAGCTGCAGCGCCTGGTCCTCGCCGCCGTCGCCCCGTACATCGACCGCCAGGTCCTCGCACAGCAGATCGCCCGCGAAGAAGAACAGCGCCGCGCCTTGGCCGACTTCCTTGGAGGCTGGGGTGCGGCGGGCGGAGCGTCCGTCTGAGCGGCATCGGCGCCGGACGAGTCAGCCTGACGGCACATCAAGACGAGGGTTCTCCAGCGTTCATCGTTGGCCGGGCGGTGTCACCGCCGCACGAACTCCCGCCCGGCCGTCACGAGGTGACCGCGCTCGACATCAACGGCGCCTACCTCTCCGCCCTCAAAACCCACCTCCCCCTCGGACAGCTCGAGCACTCCACTGGCCTCCCTCACGACCGCCGCCGCGCCGGAGTCCACCTGATCACCCCGCCCGCTTGGGAGCACGAGGATGTGCTGCCCAACCCGATCGGGAACCGGGACGAACCCGGCGCCCTGTGGGTGACCGAGCCGACCCTGCGCCTCCTGCTGCGCTTGTCCGGCCCGAAGTACGGGTTGTGCGCCCCGCCGGAGATCCACGAGTCGTACACCTCCGGTGCGACCGAGAATCTGCTGGAGAAGTTCCGCATCGCGTTGAAGGACGCGCGCGACACCGCGATTGCCGAGGGCGATGAGGTCACTTTGGAGTATGTGAAGGCGATGTACTCGAAGTTCGTCTCGACGATGGGGGAGTCGAACTACAACAGGGAGCTGTACCGCCCGGACTGGATGCACATCATCCGCTCGCAGGCGTTCTCCAACCTGTGGTTGAAGGCGCTCAAGGCCCATGACGAGGGCCTGACGGTCGTCCGGGCGATGGTACCGACGAACTCCATGTCATCGGTGACTGGCGCGGTGTCTTCCCTGAAGGCCGGGGCGTTACCGAGGTCAAGGTCAAGGACACCTACACCGCTGGAACCGACACCACCGAGCACACGGAGACGGAAGGGGAGGGGTAATGCCGGGGAAGAACCTCGACTTCGGAAGGTTCGGCGCGCGGGGCGTCAAGGGCAGCGACGCCGTCGCTCGCAAGCTCGACGAGCTCGCGGGCGGCATCGCCACCCCGGTGACGGCCAGGCGCGGCTGGATAGCGCGCCTGCACTACCTGACGAGGTCGGGCAAGAGCCGCCAGGCCGCGCAGGATGCTGGGCTGACGGTCACCGACCGGACGCTGAAAGCATGGCTGGAGGGCAAGCGCCGGCCGTCGAAGGCCAGCCTGGAACGCATCGACGCCGCGTACCGGGCGGTGCGCCGGCAGAACGTCGCCCGGCACCTCCTCAAGCGGCTGAACCGCGAGGGCCGTGGGACGCGGGTGGAGATCCACCCCCTCAACCAGTCCCAGGTCGCCCGGCCGCACCAGCGCGTCATCGAGTACCGGACGATGAACGTACGCCGCTGGGACAAGATCGTCGGTTCCTGGGCGGCCGGTGATTACCGGGGCCTGGACGATGCGTGGACCACCGATGTGCTCCCGGACCTGGGTTCCCAGTGGGGGGCCTACGAGTACGTCACCAACGTCGGCTTCGCGGCATAGAAGCCCCTCGTGTAGGGTCGGCCGCTTCGTTAGCAGGAGGGTCTGCTGAGACTGCGGATTCCGCGTCGCGTGAGCAGTGTGTCGATCGGCTGATCTTCAGCAATCGCGTGGCCCGTCGGGAAGCATCGTCGGAGTGGAGCCCGGTCCGGCTGGGGCTGTTCAGTCGGCAGTCTCGATCCGCTCCGGGGCGATGCCCAGGATGAGCTTCTCCAGCGCGTCCTGGGCATCGCCGAACGTAGCCAGCCAGGTCTCGACCAGGTAGATCTCGCAGTTCTCGTCGATGCCGAGGAAGAATCTGCCCTCATCGAGTTCGCCGAGGGGGAAGATGGCGCGCCCGAGGGTGTGACTCCAGTCGGCGAAGCGGTCTTCCTCGCCGATCAGGTTGTCCGGGGCGAAGTTGAAGGGGGTCTTGGCGCAGGTGATCCCGGGGCCGCTGATCTGGACGTCCAGGCCACCGAACTCCGCCAAGAAGGCTTCAGCGGCATCGTGCATGCGGACCAGGCCGGTCTTCTCGAGCGTCTTGCGCCAGTGGTCCGTCGAGACGTGCCGTCCCGGCCGCCAGCCTGCTGAGCGCAGTGTCTCCTCGATCACGCCAGTTCCCCGGAGATACGTCGCCGCCGCATCGACCCATGCCTTGTCCACCGGCACGTCTTCTGGCCAGCCGGGCCGCCAGTCCGCCTGCCAGTGGGCGAAGTCGTCACGCAGAAACTGCGGGTCAACTGGCTTGAGTCGCACCTGCTGTCGCTGATCGGCCCACCAGACCTCGAATTCGGCCTCGGTTCCTTGGTCTGGCCAGCGGTCTGCGACCGCCGGCAGAAGCAGAACATCGACGAACCCTCCGACCGGAAGACCGATGTCGACGAATATCCCGATCGCGCCCGGCCTCGGGACTGCTGTCACCGTCCCTCGGAACCGTTGTCCGAACCGCAGGCCGCGACGGATTCGAATCCACTCTTCATCGCTGACCACCCGGACATCCTGGCATCCCGCTCTCCGAAGCAGGGCCCGTTGGGTAAGGAAATCGGTGGGTGAGGGTGCACTGGGGCGGCAGGATGGGACCGTGGCTGATCTGCTGTGGGACGACGTCTGGTGGTTCTTCGACCCCGAGGTGATGGGGTCGCTGCCGGACGTGTGGGTGCCCAATGCCTCGGAGAGGGACTGGCAGGCGGTCCTCGACCTCGTGGTGGAGCAGGGCTGGACCTTTCAGTACTCCGAGGGCTCGACAGCGCTGCCGCTGCCCCCGGCAGAGGTCGTGCTGTCGCGTCCCGCCGACGCCGAGCAGCCTCATCTGGAGGTTCGGCCGGTGCAAGACATGTTGGCGATCTTTCGGTTCTATGCAGCAGAGGAGATCGACTTCGACGTCGACCTGCGGGAGATTCAGGGGCAGGAGCCACTTGATGCCCTGTGCGGATTCCTCGCCGCGATCGGTCGCCGGTTGGGCAAGCCGGTGCTGATGGATGCCGAGGGCGGTGACGGGAGCCGTCCGGTCCTCGGGTTCGACGCCGAGGCGGACCGCGTCGTGATGCTGGTCGAGCCGCCGGTCAGGTGACGGAGGATTGCGCTGCGTCCAAGAGGCTGAGCAGGTGCTCTGCTTCGTGGATGACAGCGGTGCCCACGGCAGTGGCTGCGAGGGGGCAGACCCGTTCGATCAGCTGAACACCTGCTGCCTTTTCCAGGGCATGCTTGGTGACCATGAGCTGACCGTAGGAAGCCGCCCAGGACCAAGAGGCCGGATGATCGAGAAGTTCCCGGGAATGATCACCACCGACCGCAGGTGCTGCTAACGCGACCTGGAAGATTGCTGGCCGACTCCTAGAGATCGAACGACACTGCTAACGCAGGCCCGGAACCTACACCTCGGCAGGAGGTGGTCTCCGGTGCCCGTTGGGATGGCGTACTGTGGGGATCACCGACGCGGGGTGGAGCAGCTCGGTAGCTCGCTGGGCTCATAACCCAGAGGTCGCAGGTTCAAATCCTGTCCCCGCTACTGCTGAAGAGGGCCCGGATCCCTACGGATCCGGGCCCTCTTCATTATTGGTGTCACCTCTTGCTCTTGGCCGCCGTGGTGGCCGACCACCGCATACCGAGTGCCTCCAGGTCAGCCCGGCGCTGTGCGGTGAGCTTGCCAGCGCGTTTGCGGAGGTTGTCGAGGACCATGCCGAGCTTCACCTCCTGGCGGCCCTCAGCACCGTCCTGGCGGCCTGTCCGCCCGCCTTCTGGTTCCAGGCGTTCGATGTGTTTACGGGGTACGTTGAGGTGGCCTTCGCGGGTGTGGAACTGGCGTGCAGCGCGGAGGTTGAGCGCCCACTTGTCGCTCTGCGTGCGCTTCACGGGCCGTTCGTCTTCCTCGGCCGGGGTGAGGCCGAGGACGTTCTCGAGCAGCCACTGCTGGACCGGCAGCAAGTCGTCCCAGCCGAGGCGGCAGCCGGTCACCCAGCGGCCGAGGTCTTCGCCCTGCACGATCACCTCACCCGCCACCGTCGGCAGCTCCCCGCCGCTCTCGACGTGGGCTTGGGTGAGGCGGAAGCAGCGCTGCCACCCGGTATCCCATGCGGGGCACCAGCCCGGGTCGATCTCCTCCAATGCCTCACGCCGTGCCTCGGTGAGGGCTTTGGCACTGGATTCGACGGTGAGGCCGGCCTGGCGGCGCTCGGCGATGGTGTCCGCGAGCCGGGCCGCAGTCCGCTGATTTTTCGCCCAGGTCCCCACCGGATACCCGTCCCAGACGGCGGTGGCCGGCGGCAGGAAGTGCCCGTGGACAGCAGCCCACGCGCGGGCGGCAGCAAGTCCTTCCTCGAACGCGACGTCCTGGTGCGACCACACCATCCCGAACCCGTCGAGCTCGGCGACGCGGCCCGGGGCCAGGCGCCCGGCCCTGTTGAAGCGCCGCTGATCAGCCAGCCACGTACCCAGCGGAAACCCCGCGGGCGACCACTCCGGCGGGGTAACGAAGCCGTACGGCACCCGCAGCTGCACGGCGCCGGTCTCCTTCACGTACCGCATCACGGCCTCGATGCCGCGGCACCAGAAGCTGTTCTCCGGCTCGATCACCCGCAGCTTCACGAACCTGGCCAGCTGCGCCGGATCCCGCAGCACGGAGAACTTCAGCAGCTCCCGAGCGGGCGCACTTGGCCCCGGCTCACCTTCCTCCCGCTGCTCCCGGCTCTCTTCGCCGGTTCCGGCCTCTTCCTCGGGCTCATAACTGCCGCTGCGGACACGGGGATCGGCGAGGGCTTCGATGGTGTCGGTGTCGTGGGCGCGGAGTGCTGCGAGGATCTTCGCCAGGGTGTCGTAGGCCGGTGAGGTCAGCATGTCGTCCGGGCTCTCACCCGGCGCGAGGAATACCGGAACGATCAGCGAGGCGATTTTCCCTTCTCCGGGCTTCATGCGGAGTGCACGGCCGACCACTTGCACGATGTCGATCATCGATCCCCGCGCATCGCAAAAGGCGACGGAATCACAATTCGCTGTATCGACCCCTTCGCCGAGCACCTTCACGGAGCTGAGCACGCGCAGAGCGGCCGGTCGTAGCCCGTCCTCGTCCTCGATGACGTCGGAGGCGAACTCGGCCAGCACCGCCCGCCGGTGGCCGGGGGCGTGATCGCCGCACAGCCAGTCGGCCCACACCCGTTCCGGCGCCGGGAACCGCCGCGGATCGTCCTCCCACAGCCGCTCGGCGGCGCCGACGACTCCGGCGGCCATGGCTTCGGCCTCGCTGACCTTGCTGTGGAACGTCAGCACCTTCCGCAGACCCTCCTGCGCCGCCGCCGTCAGCACCCCGGCCTGCAGCGCCGCCAGCCGCGCCCCTCGCGCAGTGTCCGACCCGGGGCCGGCGACCTGGTGCGCGTCGTGGAGCTCGGGATCGGTGATGTCGACGCACACGACCTGGTAGGGGGCGACTAGTCCGCGGCTGACGGCCTCGGACAGGGTCAGCTTGAACGCCACGGGGCCGAACAAGGGGGAGTCGGGGTCCATGCTCGCGATCAGGCGCGGCTCCTCGTCACGACTGCTCCCGGCTGCTTCCCAGACGCGGGCCGTGGCGGTCATGTAAAGGCGGCGGGCCGCCGGGATCTTTGCCTGGTCGTGCACGGCCGCCCAGGGCTTCCCTGCGTCTCCACTGGTGCGGTGCGCTTCGTCCACGACCATCAGGTCCCACACGCCCAGGCCCTGAGCGTGGGCGCGCTGGAGAATGCCGAGGCCGACGGCGGCGTAGGTGGCGAACACCGTCACCCGCTCCAGCCCCCGCACCCACGCCACGAGCTCGGCCGGATCCGTCGTACAGGGCACGCTGTCAGAGTCCTCGGCCCGTAGCGAGCAGACTCCGATCACGGGCCCGGTACGGCCGGCCTCCCGCCATGCGCCCGCGGTCTGTGTCAGCAAATCCAGAGTCGGCACCAAGACCAACACCCGCCGCGCAGCCAGCTTTTGAGCGGCATCGGCGGCGATCAGCGTTTTACCCGAGCCGGTCGCGGCGATGACCTGGGCCCGCAATCCCTCGGCCGGCATGTGTCCGCCAGCGGGCGTCTGCAGAGCGCGAAGGACAGCATCGACCGCCTCCACCTGATGCGGAAACAGTTCCTTCCCCGGCATGCAATTCCCCTTCCCCGCTCACATCTGACGCTTTGTTCGTCCTCTGGAATCCGCTAATGCCGGAAACCAGAGGATTGAACAAAATGGCTGTCTGACCTCTTTGCGAACGGTTTTCAAGACCGCTCGGCATGTCAAGCGTCGTACTGGCCTGACCTGCACAAACAGGCTCCCCAGCCGATCACGGACCGCCCGGCGGTCCGCGCCTGGTCCGCAAACTCCGGGAAGCGTCCGGAGCGGTCCGCGACCAGCGGAAGACCCCGCCCACAGAACGACAACAGGGCGGGGTCCGGTGGTCCTTGGCCGCTAAGGCGAACCGGTGGCTCGAACCGGGTTGCCCGGGGAGTCCAGCCACGGCCGTTCGCCGTCCTGGTCCACGGTCAGCCCGAAACGGTCAAACCCTGGCCGGCCTTGATCGACCCACCACCGGTGTGCCGCTTCCACCTCATCCCAGAGACGGCGGGGCCCGGACTGGTAGACCTTCGCCTGCTCCTGGTCGTCGCGGAAGACGATCACGGCCCAAGATCTGTCGGACAGCCCGTAGAACCACACGGCCCGCTTGCCGTCGCGCTTTCGGTCGGCCGTGTGGGCCACCTCGGGCACTCGGAGCCCCAGGGCGAAGGGGACGACACCGAACCCGCCCGCCCCGCCACACAGCTCCTCCTCGGTCAAAGAGGAGGCGTACGAGACATCGGCGGCATCCATGGCACCCGCAGGAACGTACTCGTCGTGGCGGGGCCAGACGAACCGCTGCGACCGCATACGCATGAACGCCACCGGCCGTGTGAACGGCCCTGACGCGCTCTGGCAGTCCTCGGCGACCACCAGCCGGGCCGTGGCTTCGCCGGGTCCGTAGTAGGTCCCCCAGGGAACGAGAATCACCCCTCCAGGAGCGGACTGCTCCACCCATGCGAACGGCACCTTCCGTAGCCCGCATGTGGCGATGATGCGGTCATACGGGGCCCGCTTCGCGTAGCCGAGGAAGCCATCCCCGCGAACCACCTCGACGGCCAGGCCGAAGCGGTCCAAGGACTCCTGCGCCTGGGCGGCGACTGCGCCGTCCACCTCCACAGTGACCACGTTGGCGGCCCCGAGGCGGTGAGCGAGGAGCGCCGCGTTCCACCCGGTGCCGCTGCCGATCTCCAGCACGCGCTGGCCAGGCTGCACGCCGAGATCGGCCAGCATGGAGAAGACCAGGCTTGGCATGGATGACGAGGAGCTGAACGACTTCCCCGGCTCAGGGCCGTCGTGCCGACCGTCGTCCCACTGGGTGACGATCGGGTCGTTGGAGTCGGCGTACTCCTGCCACCTCTCCGGGGCCTGTCGCTTGTCCACCGCCACGTTGCGGCCGGTGGCCATGTCGTGCGGCCACATGAGATCGGGCAGAAAGGCGGCTCGGGGTACGGCGTCGAAGGCCGGCGCCCAGTCGGGCGTCAGGGAACCGTCTTCGAGGAGGAGACGGCCCAACTCCTCACGGCAGGGCCGTCCCGCCTGCTCAGGAGAGCGAGTCACTTCTTGTGGGCCCCGTCGCCGGGAGGCGTGGAGCCGTCCGGGTGGGGCTCGTCGGCCGGCTGCCAAGGCTGGCCGGGGTGGCCGTCGCCCTCGCCCTGGTCCTTGCCGTGCCCGCCGCCCTGGGCGAACTGAGTGCTCCATCGGATGGTCACTGCATCTCCTCCTTAAGAGACATCACCGCCGGGTGGCTGCTTCAGCAGCTCGTCCCCCGCGATGGGCACACCCAAATCCGTCAGCGCGACGGCGAGGGCGAGATCATCAAGCGGCGATATGACACCGGCCATGGTGTCGTACAGTTCCCGGCGGCGCTGCCGCTCGGCCTCGCTGCGCTTGTTGGTCATCGTGACCCCGCGTTTCATAGCGTGCTCGGGACTCGATGACCGTAGGACTGCTAGGGAATGGCAGCCACACACGGAGCGTGGGAGTTCGTAGCTCTGTGGAACGGAACCCCCACGCGCCGTGGGACCTACTCAACAACGCCCAGGTAGCTCTTCATCTCGCGCATGTCCTGGGTAAGAGTGCGCTTGCGCGACCTCAGGATGTCCGCCATCACACGGCGGGCCAAGGTCTGGTGCTTGAGCCATGCGCCATGCTTGGACCGGATGCACATCAGTTCGT
>NZ_PHNC01000040.1 GCF_003121295.1 Streptomyces orinoci | reverse complement strand
GGTCGTTGTTTGAGAACTGCACAGTGGACGCGAGCATCTGTGGCCAAGTTTTTAAGGGCGCACGGTGGATGCCTTGGCACCAGGAACCGATGAAGGACGTGGGAGGCCGCGATAGGCCCCGGGGAGCTGTCAACCGAGCTGTGATCCGGGGTGTCCGAATGGGGAAACCCGGCAGTCGTCATGGGCTGTCACCTACTGCTGAACACATAGGCAGTATGGAGGGAACGCGGGGAAGTGAAACATCTCAGTACCCGCAGGAAGAGAAAACAACCGTGATTCCGGGAGTAGTGGCGAGCGAAACCGGATGAGGCCAAACCGTATGCGTGTGATACCCGGCAGGGGTTGCGTATGCGGGGTTGTGGGATCGCACTTTCATGGTCTGCCGGCCATGAGGCGAGTCAGAAACCGTTGATGTAGGCGAAGGGCATGCGAAAGGCCCGGCGTAGAGGGTAAGACCCCCGTAGCTGAAACATTAGCGGCTTGCTTGTGCGACACCCAAGTAGCACGGGGCCCGAGAAATCCCGTGTGAATCTGGCGGGACCACCCGTTAAGCCTAAATATTCCCTGGTGACCGATAGCGGATAGTACCGTGAGGGAATGGTGAAAAGTACCGCGGGAGCGGAGTGAAATAGTACCTGAAACCGTGTGCCTACAAGCCGTGGGAGCGTCGGATGTACTTTGTGCATCTCGTGACTGCGTGCCTTTTGAAGAATGAGCCTGCGAGTTTGCGGTGTGTTGCGAGGTTAACCCGTGTGGGGAAGCCGTAGCGAAAGCGAGTCCGAATAGGGCGACCAGAGTAGCGCGCCCAAGACCCGAAGCGGAGTGATCTAGCCATGGGCAGGTTGAAGCGGCTGTAAGAGGTCGTGGAGGACCGAACCCACCAGGGTTGAAAACCTGGGGGATGACCTGTGGTTAGGGGTGAAAGGCCAATCAAACTCCGTGATAGCTGGTTCTCCCCGAAATGCATTTAGGTGCAGCGTCGTGTGTTTCTTGCCGGAGGTAGAGCACTGGATAGGCGATGGGCCCTACCGGGTTACTGACCTTAGCCAAACTCCGAATGCCGGTAAGTGAGAGCGCGGCAGTGAGACTGTGGGGGATAAGCTCCATGGTCGAGAGGGAAACAGCCCAGAGCATCGACTAAGGCCCCTAAGCGTACGCTAAGTGGGAAAGGATGTGGAGTCGCAGAGACAACCAGGAGGTTGGCTTAGAAGCAGCCACCCTTGAAAGAGTGCGTAATAGCTCACTGGTCAAGTGATTCCGCGCCGACAATGTAGCGGGGCTCAAGCGTACCGCCGAAGTCGTGTCATTGCAGCATGTACATCTAACGGTGNGCTGTGATGGGTAGGGGAGCGTCGTGTGCCGGGTGAAGCAGCGCCGGAAGGTAGTTGTGGACGGTTCACGAGTGAGAATGCAGGCATGAGTAGCGATACAAGAGTGGGAAACTCTTGCGCCGATTGACTAAGGGTTCCTGGGTCAAGCTGATCTGCCCAGGGTAAGTCGGGACCTAAGGCGAGGCCGACAGGCGTAGTCGATGGACAACCGGTTGATATTCCGGTACCCGCTTTGAAGCGCCAGCGCTGAACCAGGCGATGCTAAGTCCGTGAAGCCGCCCTGATCTCTTCGGAGTTGAGGGGAGTGGTGGAGCCGACGGACCAGACCTGTAGTAGGTGAGCGATGGGGTGACGCAGGAAGGTAGTCCAGCCCGGGCGGTGGTTGTCCCGGGGTAAGGGTGTAGGACGTCACGTAGGCAAATCCGCGTGACATATAGTCTGAGACCTGATGCCGAGCCGATTGTGGTGAAGTGGATGATCCTATGCTGTCGAGAAAAGCCTCTAGCGAGTTTCATGGCGGCCCGTACCCTAAACCGACTCAGGTGGTCAGGTAGAGAATACCGAGGCGTTCGGGTGAACTATGGTTAAGGAACTCGGCAAAATGCCCCCGTAACTTCGGGAGAAGGGGGGCCATGTCCGGTGATGAGACACGCTCTCTGAGCTGGGTGTGGCCGCAGAGACCAGCGAGAAGCGACTGTTTACTAAAAACACAGGTCCGTGCGAAGCCGTAAGGCGATGTATACGGACTGACGCCTGCCCGGTGCTGGAACGTTAAGGGGACCGGTTAGCTCCATTTCGGTGGGGCGAAGCTGAGAACTTAAGCGCCAGTAAACGGCGGTGGTAACTATAACCATCCTAAGGTAGCGAAATTCCTTGTCGGGTAAGTTCCGACCTGCACGAATGGCGTAACGACTTCTCGACTGTCTCAACCATAGGCCCGGTGAAATTGCACTACGAGTAAAGATGCTCGTTTCGCGCAGCAGGACGGAAAGACCCCGGGACCTTTACTATAGCTTGATATTGGTGTTCGGTTCGGCTTGTGTAGGATAGGTGGGAGACTGTGAAGCATGCACGCCAGTGTGTGTGGAGTCGTCGTTGAAATACCACTCTGGTCGTGCTGGATGTCTAACCTGGGTCCGTGATCCGGATCAGGGACAGTGTCTGGTGGGTAGTTTAACTGGGGCGGTTGCCTCCTAAAGGGTAACGGAGGCGCCCAAAGGTTCCCTCAGCCTGGTTGGTAATCAGGTGTTGAGTGTAAGTGCACAAGGGAGCTTGACTGTGAGACCGACGGGTCGAGCAGGGACGAAAGTCGGGACTAGTGATCCGGCGGTGGCTTGTGGAAGCGCCGTCGCTCAACGGATAAAAGGTACCCCGGGGATAACAGGCTGATCTTCCCCAAGAGTCCATATCGACGGGATGGTTTGGCACCTCGATGTCGGCTCGTCGCATCCTGGGGCTGGAGTCGGTCCCAAGGGTTGGGCTGTTCGCCCATTAAAGCGGTACGCGAGCTGGGTTTAGAACGTCGTGAGACAGTTCGGTCCCTATCCGCTGTGCGCGTAGGAGTCTTGAGAAGGGCTGTCCCTAGTACGAGAGGACCGGGACGGACGAACCTCTGGTGTGCCAGTTGTCCTGCCAAGGGCATGGCTGGTTGGCTACGTTCGGGAGGGATAACCGCTGAAAGCATCTAAGCGGGAAGCCTGCTTCGAGATGAGGGCTCCCACCCACTTGATGGGGTAAGGCTCCCAGTAGACGACTGGGTTGATAGGCCAGGTGTGGAAGACCGGTAACGGTTGGAGCTGACTGGTACTAATAGGCCGAGGGCTTGTCCTCAGTTGCTCGCGTCCACTGTGTAAGTTCTGAGGCAACGAACAGTTGCCGGCTTTGAGCAGAACCACTTAATTGAAAAGTGTGCTTGTTCGCTCGAAACCGATAGGGTTTCGGTGGTCATAGCGTTAGGGAAACGCCCGGTTACATTCCGAACCCGGAAGCTAAGCCTTTCAGCGCCGATGGTACTGCATGGGGGACCGTGTGGGAGAGTAGGACGCCGCCGAACAATCTTTCAA
>NZ_PHNC01000004.1:207500-209473 GCF_003121295.1 Streptomyces orinoci | reverse complement strand
GCTCTGAATTTAGTAGAGAGGGGCWTCTSGSTRGTCTCTGSGGCCACACSCAGCTCAGAGAGCGTGTCTCATCACCGGACATGGCCCCCCTTCTCCCGAAGTTACGGGGGCATTTTGCCGAGTTCCTTAACCATAGTTCACCCGAACGCCTCGGTATTCTCTACCTGACCACCTGAGTCGGTTTAGGGTACGGGCCGCCATGAAACTCGCTAGAGGCTTTTCTCGACAGCATAGGATCATCCACTTCACCACAATCGGCTCGGCATCAGGTCTCAGACTATATGTCACGCGGATTTGCCTACGTGACGTCCTACACCCTTACCCCGGGACAACCACCGCCCGGGCTGGACTACCTTCCTGCGTCACCCCATCGCTCACCTACTACAGGTCTGGTCCGTCGGCTCCACCACTCCCCTCAACTCCGAAGAGATCAGGGCGGCTTCACGGACTTAGCATCGCCTGGTTCAGCGCTGGCGCTTCAAAGCGGGTACCGGAATATCAACCGGTTGTCCATCGACTACGCCTGTCGGCCTCGCCTTAGGTCCCGACTTACCCTGGGCAGATCAGCTTGACCCAGGAACCCTTAGTCAATCGGCGCAAGAGTTTCCCACTCTTGTATCGCTACTCATGCCTGCATTCTCACTCGTGAACCGTCCACAACTACCTTCCGGCGCTGCTTCACCCGGCACACGACGCTCCCCTACCCATCACAGCAGACGTTGGTCCTTATGCTGCAATGACACGACTTCGGCGGTACGCTTGAGCCCCGCTACATTGTCGGCGCGGAATCACTTGACCAGTGAGCTATTACGCACTCTTTCAAGGGTGGCTGCTTCTAAGCCAACCTCCTGGTTGTCTCTGCGACTCCACATCCTTTCCCACTTAGCGTACGCTTAGGGGCCTTAGTCGATGCTCTGGGCTGTTTCCCTCTCGACCATGGAGCTTATCCCCCACAGTCTCACTGCCGCGCTCTCACTTACCGGCATTCGGAGTTTGGCTAAGGTCAGTAACCCGGTAGGGCCCATCGCCTATCCAGTGCTCTACCTCCGGCAAGAAACACACGACGCTGCACCTAAATGCATTTCGGGGAGAACCAGCTATCACGGAGTTTGATTGGCCTTTCACCCCTAACCACAGGTCATCCCCCAGGTTTTCAACCCTGGTGGGTTCGGTCCTCCACGACCTCTTACAGCCGCTTCAACCTGCCCATGGCTAGATCACTCCGCTTCGGGTCTTGGGCGCGCTACTTTGGTCGCCCTGTTCGGACTCGCTTTCGCTACGGCTTCCCCACACGGGTTAACCTCGCAACACACCGCAAACTCGCAGGCTCATTCTTCAAAAGGCACGCAGTCACGAGATGCACAAAGTGCATCCGACGCTCCCACGGCTTGTAGGCACACGGTTTCAGGTACTATTTCACTCCGCTCCCGCGGTACTTTTCACCATTCCCTCACGGTACTATCCGCTATCGGTCACCAGGGAATATTTAGGCTTAACGGGTGGTCCCGCCAGATTCACACGGGATTTCTCGGGCCCCGTGCTACTTGGGTGTCGCACAAGCAAGCCGCTAATGTTTCAGCTACGGGGGTCTTACCCTCTACGCCGGGCCTTTCGCATGCCCTTCGCCTACATCAACGGTTTCTGACTCGCCTCATGGCCGGCAGACCATGAAAGTGCGATCCCACAACCCCGCATACGCAACCCCTGCCGGGTATCACACGCATACGGTTTGGCCTCATCCGGTTTCGCTCGCCACTACTCCCGGAATCACGGTTGTTTTCTCTTCCTGCGGGTACTGAGATGTTTCACTTCCCCGCGTTCCCTCCATACTGCCTATGTGTTCAGCAGTAGGTGACAGCCCATGACGACTGCCGGGTTTCCCCATTCGGACACCCCCGGATCACAGCTCGGTTGACAGCTCCCCGGGGCCTATCGCGGCCTCCCACGTCCTTCATCGGTTCCTGGTGCCAAGG
>NZ_PHNC01000004.1:0-205000 GCF_003121295.1 Streptomyces orinoci | reverse complement strand
CCGCCCACACCCGTGCGGGGACCGTTGAGGATCCGCGCCGCTGGGGCGGGGGCGCCCTTCAGTACCGACAGCGGGGCGCCGGGCCCGGCGCAGATGTCGGTTCCGTTGAGACCGCGGTCGATGTCCAGGGCGGTGGCCAGCCGGGCCGGGCCCTGGGCCAGCTCGCGGTCCTTGCGGGCCTTGGGCCGGCGCTTGCGCGCCAGCTCGGCGCCCTTGATCACCTCACCGGCGCGCAGCAGCACACCGCTGGCCGTGCCCTCGGGACCGCAGACCAGGTTGAGGCTGAACCACATCCCATAGATGAAGTAGACATACGCATGACCGGGCGGGCCGAACATCGAGGCATTGCGCTCGGTCCGGCCCCGGTAGGCGTGCGAGCCCGGGTCCAGCTCGCCCGCGTACGCCTCTACCTCGGTGATACGGAGTTCGATCGGCCCGTGCTCGGTGCTGCGGACCAGGATCCGCCCGAGCAGATCGGGGGCGACATCGAGGACGGGACGGTCGAAGAAGGCGCGGGCCAGCGGCGTACGGTCAAGCGCGTCAGTCATGCATACCGAGCGTAACGGACCGCCGCGGATCGCGGCCGGCCGGAGAGCGCGGCGGGACGGGCCGCACGGTCAGACCAGCAGCACCGCCAGCGGTGTCTCCCGTCCGGCCCAGAAGTCGATGGCGTCCCGGAAGATGGTCTCGGCCATCCGGGCGTCCTCGGGTGCGGACTTCCGGAAGGTGTCCCAGTCCTCCGCCAGCAGCAGATAGCCGCTCGGTTCGCCGTCCTTGCGCCACCAGGAGAAGTCCATCAGGCAGTCCGCCAGGGCGTCCCAGTTGTGGCCGAACCAGCCGGGGAACCCCAGGTCGGCGGCGCATTTGTCGAGGAAGGCGGCCTTGTCGCCGACCCCGTCCAGTCGCAGCCGGGCGGCCCGCCAGCCGGCCTCGGCGGCGAGCGTCAGCGTCCGGGCGGCGGACTCGGTCACCGGCAGGCGGTAGATCCCGGGCGGGACCGTGCCGTCCAGCAGTCCGGTGATGCCCGCGTCGGGGAGTTGACCGGTCATGGCTTCACCACCGCTTCAAAGGTTTTGTAGTGGTCGCCGGTGTAGTAGCGCTCGGAGTGGCTCCCGGCGATGATCCGGCGGGCGCCGCGGTTCCGGGCGTCGGGGGTGGGGACGGTGTACTCGTGGTAGTAGCCACGGGCCTGCTTGGGCAGCCGGTTCTCGTAGTTGCCGAAGACGGTGCCGTCCTTGGCGTAGGGGAAGGGGCCACCCTTGTCGATGAGCTGAAGGGTCTTGCGGGCCTCGGGCGGCAGGCTGTCGGGGGTGACGGTGCGCATGCCCTTCGCCCAGTCCGGACCGGCGGTGCCGCCGTGCTGCGGGGTGGCCGGCCGGGCCGGGGCGCTGGTGGAGTGATGGGCTGATTTGCCGTGCCCGCCGGAGGTGCAGGCGGGCAGCAGGAACAGGGGCAGGGCGGCGAGGAGCACGGTCAGCGCGCGCATGGCACGGCCGCCCGCTCGTCGTGGGCCGGGGCCGGTTCGGGGAAACACACTTCGAAGCACACCTCGTATGGTCGCAGCTCCCGGGCGGCTTCGGTGGAAGCGCGTCGTTAGGCTGGCCTTCCCAACGGTCTCCTCGTTACAGGAGGTGTCTTTGTGTCCGATGCGCTCAAGCGGCGGCCGCTCCCCCATGACTTCCACCCCCCGGTGCCCTCGTTCACCGTGGTCAGTGCGGATGTGACGGACGGAGCCCGGCTGCCCGGCGCCCAGGTGTTCAGCGGCGGCAACACCTCGCCCCAGCTGCGCTGGGAGGGCTTCCCGGAGGGGACCAAGAGCTTCGCGGTCACCTGCTTCGACCCCGACGCGCCCACTGGCAGCGGCTTTTGGCACTGGGTGCTCTTCGACATCCCGGCCCATGTGACCGAACTGCCCGCCGGTGCGGGCAGCGGTGAGATGAAGGGGCTGCCCGAGGGTGCGGTGCACGCCCGTAACGACTACGGTACGCGGGACTTCGGCGGCGCCGCGCCGCCGCCCGGGGACGGGCCGCACCGCTATGTGTTCACCGTCTACGCCGTGGACCAGGAGAAGCTGGGCCCGGACCAGGACGCCTCCCCCGCCGTGGTCGGCTTCCATCTGCGGTTCCACGCCCTGGCCCGGGCGCAGCTGATCGGCGAGTACGAGAACCCCGGGCAGAGCTGAACTCCCCGGCGCCGACCGGAAATTCCGTTGCGCCCCGGCTCCCGGCACCGCAGAGTGGTATCCGTCCGATGGCACCGCATCTCGCCGTCGGGCGGCGGATACCGCAGTGGCGGGGGCGGCGCGGTGCGCACCGGCCGTCTGCCGGAGGCCGGAGCCCTCAAGCTCCGGCCGGCCTCGTCCGTCGTCATACGCTCCGGGCCCATGCGTTCCACGGGGGAAGGGCCCGGAGCGTTTCCCCGTTCTTTCCCTCATCTTCCTTGTTTCGCAAGGAAATTGCGTTGTTCCACCGTTTTCTCCCCGGCACAGTTGAGCCATCCCGCCACCGGGGCGGGAGCACGGCCGGGAGGTGGACGGAATGCGGCAGACACTGGTCCTCAATGCGAGCTTCGAGCCCCTGGCGGCGGTGTCGCCACACCGGGCCGTGGTGCTGGTGCTGCAGAACAAGGCCGTGGTCGAGCAGGCCCGTCCCGGGCTGCGGTGGCGGGCGGCCGCGGTGGAGGTCCCGGTGCCCCAGGTGATCAGATTGCGCAGATATGTACGGGTGCCGTTCCGACAACGTGCGCCCTGGTCACGCCGGGGAGTGCTGGTGCGTGACGGGCACCGCTGCGCATACTGCGGGCGGCGGGCCACCACGGTGGACCATGTGGTGCCGCGTTCGCACGGCGGTGGGGACACCTGGCTGAATACCGTCGCCGCCTGCGCCGAGGACAACCACCGTAAGGCGGACCGTACTCCGGAGCAGGCGGGGATGCGGTTGCTCACCCGGCCCTTTGAACCGACGCCGTCCGACGCCCTGTTGCTGGCGCTGGGTCCGTACGACCGGAAGCGGCCGCCCGCCTGGCTGTCGGTGCCGGCCTGAGCGGACAACGGCGCCCGGTGGCCGTCGCCCGCTCAACTGCGGTCAGCGCAGCAGGAGTTCGGTGATGGCCACCGCGCCGACCAGTACGATGACGCCGCGCATGGCGGTGGGCGGCAGCCGGCGGGCGACCTTGGCGCCCAGCTGGCCGCCCAGGGTGGAGCCGGCGGCGATCAGCAGCACCGCGCGCCAGTCGATATGCGCCGCGAAGAGGAAGAACAGGGCGGCCACGCCATTGACCACCACGGCGAGCACATTCTTCAGGGCGTTGATGCGCTGCAGATCGTCGGCGAGCAGCAGGCCCATCAGGGACAGGTACATCACGCCCTGGGCCGCACCGAAGTAGCCGCCGTAGGCGCTGGCCAGGAGCAGGCCGAGGAGCAGCGCGGCTCCGCCGTCGGCGTGCGGGACGGTGCCGGTGCTTTCATGGCGGCGGGCCAGGGCCCGGGCGAGCCGGGGTTGCAGGACGACCAGGACCAGGGCCAGGCCGATGAGCACCGGCACCACGGCGGCGAAGGTCTTCGGTGGCAGGACGACCAGCAGGATGGCCCCGGTCAGTCCGCCGAGCAGGGCGACGGTGCCGAAGCGGATGATGCGGCGCCGCTGGCCGCGCAGTTCGCGGCGGTAGCCGATGACGCCGCTGAGGTTTCCGGTGACCAGGCCCAGGGTGTTGGACACATTGGCGGTGACCGGCGGCAGGCCGGCGGCCAGCAGCACCGGGAAGGTGAACAGGGTCCCGGAGCCGACGATGACATTGATGGTGCCGGCCCCTATGCCGGCCGCGAAGACCGCGATTGCAGCCCAGATGGACAAGGCCATCTCCTTTGTCAGTACGAAGCCTCCCCGCCATGGCAGGTCGGGGGGTCGCACTGATCATGCATCAGGCCGCTTGCTCAGTCGATGGGGGGCTGTTCCCGGCGCGGACTCTCCTTGGCCAGGCTGGCGCCGCCGCCGCTCTTGGGGTTGAGGTTGCCGACGGCTCCGCTGAGGCCCTTGAGGGCGTCGCCGATCTCGCTGGGCACGATCCAGAGCTTGTTGGCGTCGCCTTCGGCGATCTTCGGGAGCATCTGCAGGTACTGGTAGGACAGCAGCTTCTCGTCCGGGTCACCGGCGTGGATGGACTCGAAGACGGTACGGATCGCCTGGGCCTCGCCCTCGGCGCGCAGTGCGGCGGCCCGCGCCTCGCCCTCGGCGCGCAGGATGGCGGACTGCTTCTCGCCCTCGGCGGTGAGGATCTGCGACTGGCGGATGCCCTCGGCGGTGAGGATGGCGGCGCGCTTGTCCCGGTCGGCACGCATCTGCTTCTCCATCGAGTCCTGGATGGAGGTGGGCGGCTCGATGGCCTTGAGCTCCACGCGGTTGACGCGGATGCCCCACTTGCCGGTGGCCTCGTCCAGCACTCCGCGCAGCGCCGCGTTGATCTCCTCGCGGGAGGTGAGGGTGCGCTCCAGGTCCATGCCGCCGATGATGTTGCGCAGGGTGGTGACGGTCAGCTGCTCGATGGCCTGGATAAAGCTGGAGACCTCATAGGTGGCGGCGCGGGCGTCGGTGACCTGGTAGTAGATGACGGTGTCGATGTTGACGACCAGGTTGTCCTGGGTGATGACGGGCTGCGGCGGGAACGGCACCACCTGCTCGCGCAGGTCGATCCGGTTGCGGATGGAGTCGATGAACGGGACGACGATGTTCAGTCCGGCGTTCAGGGTGCGGGTGTAGCGGCCGAAGCGCTCGACGATCGCGGCGCTGGCCTGCGGGATGACCTGCACCGTCTTCATGAGCGCGACGAAGACGAGCACCACCAGGATGATCAGGACGATGATGATCGCCATCATGGCTCCTCGTGCCGTTGGTCGTTGGTCGGTCGGTGGTCGATCGTGATGATCGAGTCTTTCAGAACCGGCGCGGCCGCGCAGGCGGCTTGATCAGATCGGCCGCGGGAGCGGCACACCGGGTGGGAGCGGCGGATCGGCACGGCTCACATCACCACGGCGGTGGCACCGTCGATGTCGATGACGTCCACCCGCTGGCCCACCTCGAAGCTGCGCTCGGTGTCCAGGGAACGGGCGGACCAGACCTCGCCCGCCAGCTTGATGCGCCCGCCGTGTTCGTCCACCCGCTCCAGCACCACGGCCTGCCGCCCCTTGAGCGCCTCCACTCCGGACCGCAGCTCGGGGCGGCGGGCCCGTTGCCGGTTGGCGATCGGGCGCACCACGGCGATCAGGGAGACGGAGACGACGGCGAAGACGATGAACTGGGTGACGGTGCCGCCGCCCAGCCCCGAGGTGACGGCGGCGGCCACGGCGCCGGCCGCGAGCATGCCGAACTCCGGCAGCGCGGTCACGATCAGCGGGATGCCGAGCCCTACGGCGGCCACGAGCCACCACGCCCATGTGTTCACATGGTCATGGTAGGCGCGTGGGCGGGGTCGGGGACAGGGCTGCCCGGGGCGTGGGGGCTCAGGACAGCGGCAGACCGCGGGCGGTCCAGCGGTCGTTGTGGTGCTCGACCACCAGCGGCAGGCCGAAACACTTGGAGAGGTTACGGGAGGTCAGCTCCAGCTCGATGGGGCCGGCCGCCAGCACCTGGCCCTGACGGATCATCAGTACATGGGTGAAGCCGGGGGCGATCTCCTCGACATGGTGGGTGACCATGACCATCGAGGGGGCCAGCGGGTCCCGGGCGAGCCGGCCCAGGCGGCGTACCAGGTCCTCCCGGCCGCCGAGGTCCAGGCCGGCGGCCGGCTCGTCCAGCATCAGCAGCTCGGGGTCGGTCATCATGGCGCGGGCGATCAGGGTGCGCTTGCGCTCGCCCTCGGAGAGGGTGCCGAACTTGCGCTCCAGGTGGTCGGTCATGCCCAGCACGTCCAGGAAGGCGCGGGCCCGCTGCTCGTCCACCGCCTCGTAGTCCTCGTGCCAGGTGGCGGTCATGCCGTAGGCGGCGGTGAGCACCGTCTGGAGCACGGTCTGACTGCGCGGCAGCTTGTCGGCCAGTGCGATGCCCGCCATGCCGATGCGCGGCCGCAGTTCGAAGACGTCCACGGCGCCCAGCTTCTCGCCCAGGATCCTGGTGGTGCCCTTGGTCGGGAAGAGGTAGCTGGAGGCGACATTGAGCAGGGTGGTCTTGCCGGCGCCGTTGGGGCCGAGGATCACCCAGCGCTCGCCCTCCTTGACCGACCAGGAGACCTGGTCCACCAGAGCCCGGCCCTCGCGGACCACGGATACGTCCACCAGTTCCAGCACATCGCTCATGAGCGCGTTGTCTCCCATTGCAGTTCGTCGTCGCTGGCACCTGTCGGCGCAAGCCCCCAGGGAAAACCTACGCCACCGGCCATACCCGGCAGTCCTTAGGCTGGGGCCCATGCTCGATGAACACCGCTCAGGACGGTTGTGCGCCTGGGGAAATGCCCTGCTTGCCGGGTTTGCCGCACCGGATGACGCGGCGCAGCAGATCACCGGAGACGATGCCTCGCACCGGGTCGCCGGACTGCCGGACGAGTCCGGCGCGGTCGGCCTCACCCTGGCGCTGGGCCGACTGCGTGCGCTGGGGGCGCGCGGGCTGCGCCTGGCGCTGCCGGCCCCGGGGCATCCGCTGGGGCTGAGCGGACCGCCGGAGTTCAACTCGCTGGCCCTGGAGGCCGGGGAGGCGGTGATCGCCACCGGGGCCGGTCTGGGCCTGGTGCCCGAGGTGCACCAGGCGGGTCCCGAGGGCGATATGCATGTGGAGGTGGTCTGGCAGTGCCTGCCGGTCCGGGACGTACCGGTGGTGGACGCGCCCTCGCTCTCGGAGGCCGAGCGCGAGCTGGCCGAGGCGCTGCGGGAGGCCACCGAGGTGCTCTCCCGGCTGGATGTGGCCGGGTCGGGGCCGGTGGCGCAGGCCGCCCTGGAGGCGTACCGGGCCCGGGCCGAGAGCGGCCGTGAGCTACTGGCGCCGGGCTATCCGCCGCGTGCGGTCCGGGTGCTGGAGCTGGCCCAGCGGGTCGGCGCGCTGATCACCATCGCCTGCCGGCCAGGAGACGGCGGAGGCCGGGAGCACGGCGGCGCGGTCAGCGCCACCGAGATCGCGGCCCGGGCGGCGGCGCTGCGCCCGGTGGAGCGCACGGCGCGCCGGGCCCAGGTGGCCGCGTACAACGCCCTGCTGGAGGAGCGGGAGCGCGGGCGGGGCTGAGAACGCCGGAAGGCCCCGCGGACCGGAGGGTCCGCGGGGCCTTGCCGTTACGGTGCCGAGTGCCGGGACGGTCAGTCCTCCTGGTGGTGGCCACCACCGTGGTGGGACTCGTGGTGGGCCTCGTGGCGGGACTCGTGGTGCTCGCGGTAGCTGTGGTGCTCCTCGCGGACAACCTCACCGTTGATGCAGGTGTTGCCGAACGTCGGGTTGAGCAGCCCGATGATGTCGATCGTGTTCCCGCACAGGTTGATCGGGATGTCGATCGGGATCTGGATCACATCGCCCGACAGGACGCCGGGCGAGCCGGTGGCGACGCCGCGGGCTCCGCCGTCATCCGTAGCGGCCGCGGTACCGACGGAGGCGCCGATGGCCATGCCCGCCGCAGCCAGAACCAGGGCGACCTTCTTGGCACTGTTCATAGGGTGTCTTCCTTTGCTGGTGACTTGCGACGCCGGATGACGGCAGTCGCGCCCTGATGAACGTCACCACTTCGCCGATGGCACGGCCGCCAGCGACGTTTGCCCTCGTTCGGACGATTGATCCCCCTCGGAAGCCGACCCCGCTCCCAGGCGAGGCCGGCCGGCCGACGGCAACGAGCGGGGGCTCGTTACTCGTTGACGCAGAGGTTGCCGTGCGCCGGGTTCATGGCGCCGACGATGGTGGTCGTGTTGCCGCAGAGGTTCACCGGAACCTTGACGGGCACCTGGACCACATTGCCGGAGAGAACGCCGGGGTTGTGCTCCGACTCGGCGTTCGCCTGGCCGTGCGCGGAAGCGACACCGGCACCGGCGAGGGCCAGACCACCGACGGCGAGCGTGACGGCAGCGGCCTTCTTCATGTTGTTCACTCTTCCTCTGACCTTCCTGAGAACGTTCCCACGGCCAGCCGCCGCGGTTACGCCATGGAGAACGGGCCGCCATCAATCGGGTTTCTGGTTCGTATGGCCAATCACACGACCGCATGAATCGATGATCGGAAGGCGACGCTCCGGGCTGCCGCCCTCAGGCGCCGATCCCATGACGAACCGCCCAAAGCGCCGCCTGCGTCCGGTCGGCCAGATCGAGCTTCATCAGGATGTTCGAGACATGGGTCTTGACCGTCTTCTCGGAGAGCACCAGCGCCCGGGCTATCTCCCGGTTGGACCGGCCGTCCGCGATCAGGGCGAGCACCTCGCGCTCCCGCTCGGTGAGCGCGTTGCCCCGGCCGCCCTGGCCGCCCGCCGCGTCCTCCTGGGCCAGCAGCGCGTCCGCCACCTCCGGCTGCAGCAGCACATGCCCGGCGGAAACCGAGCGGATCGCCCCGGCCAGCGCGTCCGGGTCCACGTCCTTGTAGACATAGCCCGCGGCACCGGCCCGCAGCGCCGGGATCACGGTGCGCTGCTCGGTGAAGCTGGTGACGATCAGCACCCGGGCGGTGTTGTTCAGCGCCCGGAGCCTGCGCAGGGCCTCGATGCCGTCGGTGCCCGGCATCTTGACGTCCATCAGGATCACATCGGGATGCAGCTCCTCGGCGCGGGCGACGCCCTCGGCGCCGTCCGCCGCCTCCCCCACCACCTCTATGTCGTCCTGTACCTCCAGGAAGGTGCGCAGGCCCTTGCGGACCACCTGGTGGTCGTCCACCAACAGCACTCGGATCGCGCGGTGGTCATCCACCGGGCACCTCCATCTCGATCGCGGTGCCCTGGCCGGGCTCCGAAACAACGGTGAGTCTGCCGCCGACACCATGGGCGCGGTCCCGCATGGACACCAGGCCCAGATGCCGCCCGGCCCGCCGCACGGCGCCCGGGTCGAAGCCGCGGCCGTCGTCGGCGACCCGCAGCACGGCCCCCTGGCCGGCCCGGCGCAGGGTGACCTCCACCCTGGCTGCGCCGGAGTGGCGCAGCGCGTTGTGCAGGGCCTCCTGGGCGACCTTCAGCAGCGCCTCCTCCTGGGCGGCGGGCAGCGCGCGCATGGCGGCGGCGGTGAAGGTGACCCGGGCGGCGTGTGCCCGGTCGAGCACCTTGACCTGGTTGTCCAGGGTGGCGACCAGTCCGTCCTCGTCCAGGGCGGCGGGGCGCAGCTCGATCACCGCGGCGCGCAGTTCGTCGGCGGCCTCGGCGGCCAGCCGGGTGACCTGCTGCAGCTCGCTCCTGGCGCGGGCCGGGTCGCGGTCGAGCAGGGCGGTGGCGGCCTGGGCGGTCAGCCGCAGCGAGAACAGCTTCTGGGCGACGGCGTCGTGCAGTTCATGGGCGAGGCGGGCGCGTTCCCCGGCGATGGTCAGTTCCCGGCTGCGTTCATAGAGGCGGGCGTTGACCAGGGCGATGGCGGCGTGCTGGGCGAGGGTGCGCAGCAGTTCCTCGTCCTGGGCGGTGAAGCCGGCGCAGGGCTCGCGTTTGTTGGCCAGGAAGAGCGCGCCCAGGATCTCGTCGCCGTCGGCCACCGGCATGCCGATGAAGTCGCACATGTCGGGGTGGGCGTCCGGCCAGCCCTCGAAGCGCGGGTCCCGGCGGACGTCGGCCAGCCGCTGGGGGGTGGCGTCCTGGAGCATGGCGGCGAGGATGCCGTGCTGGCGGGGCAGCGGGCCGATGGCCTTCCACTGCTCCTCGCTGACGCCGTCCACCACGAACTGGGCGAAGCCGCCGTGGTCGTCGGGGACGCCCAGGGCGGCGTAGTCGGCGCCGAGCAGCTCGCGGGCGGAGACGACGATGGTCTGGAGGACGTCCCTCACCTCCAGGTGCCGGCTCATGGCGAGGATCGCGGCGCTCACGGCGGAGAGGCCGGAGCGGGGGCCATTGGTCATGGCCTCACGGTACCGAGCGGTAGCCATGGCGGTATCGGGCGGAGAGGGCGGCCCGGCTGCGTCCTGTGGCCTAGGCCAAAGGGCCTGAAGCCGCCCGCTCCGGGAAAGACTCCCGGCATGCCCATATCAACGCACTGGACGCCCGCCCATGGCGCGCCCTACCGGCCCGTCCCCTACCGTCCCGAGCGGATGCCCGCCGAGGAGTCCCTGGCCCGCGCCGCCGAGCTGCGCCGGCTGATGGACCGGCGCCGCACCGTACGGCAGTTCTCCGCGGACCCGGTGCCGGAGCAGGCGGTCAGGGACGCCATCGCCTGCGCCGCCACCGCCCCCTCCGGGGCACACCAGCAGCCCTGGACCTTCATCCTGGTCAAGGACCCCGAGGTGCGCCGGAGGATCCGGGCGGCCGCGGAGGAAGAGGAGCGCCGGTCCTACGCCGGGCGGCTGGGCGAGGAGTGGCTGGCGGCGCTGCGGCCGCTGGGCACGGACGAGGTCAAGCCGCATCTGACGGACGCGCCCGCGCTGATCGTGGTCTTCCGGCAGCGCTACTGGCTGGGGGCGGACGGGAGCAAGCGCAAGCACTACTACGTGGACGAGTCGGTGGGCATCGCGGTGGGCATGCTGCTGTCCGCGCTGCATCTGTCCGGCCTGGCGGCGCTGGTGCATACGCCCAGCCCGATGCGCTTCCTCTCCGAGGTGCTGGGCCGGCCCGCCAACGAGAACGCCTTCGCGGTGATCCCGGTGGGTTATCCGGCCGCCGACTGCCAGGTTCCGGACCTGGTGCGCAAGAGTCTCGACCAGGTGCTGGTCGAGGTGTGACGGTCCGCGTACGGGTGCTCGCACGGAGCGATGCCGGGCGCCGCCCGGTGTGAGCCCGCGCATAGGACGCACATCACGTACGGTCCCGCTTAGTAGCCGGTAAGGGTGCCGTAAAGAGCGGCTCTGAGCATATGGCGAGGCCGCCGCGGGCAACTCGCCCCGAGCCGCTCGTTACGAAGCCCGGTAGTACGTCACACCTTTGCCACAGGTTTTTGCTGCCGCTAACAATTGCCCAGCCGCAGGGCGCCGGGACATCAGCGGCGCTTCACCGCGCCGATTCGGCCACTGCGACCGAAAGCGATTGGAAGAGGTTCAGCACATATGCGCTCCATCTCCGGCTATAGCCGCCTGACCAAGGTCCACAAGTTCTCCGCCGCCGGCATCGCCGCGGCGGGTGCCGCAGCCCTCGCCTTCGCGATCGTGCCCAGCGCCTCCGCCGGCACGGACAGCAAGGCCGTCTCGGTCAAGCCGGTGGCGTGGAACGCCAAGGCGTTCGGCACCGAGGAGCAGCAGAGCGAGCTGGCCCAGCAGTCCGACACCGCCGCCAAGCAGGCCCGCGCCGAGGCCGAGGCCAAGAAGAAGGCCGAGGACGAGAAGAAGGCCCAGGCCGAGGCGAAGGCCAAGGCCGACAAGGAGCGCGCCGAGAAGGCGGCCGCCAGCCGGTCCGAGCAGCGCCAGCCGATCAAGGCCGCCAGCGCTCCGGCCGCCCCGGCCCCCAAGGTCTACGCCGACAACCTGGACGGCTGGATCCGTCAGGCGCTGGACATCATGGCCGCCCACAACATCCCGGGCAGCTACGACGGCCTCTACCGCAACATCATGCGGGAGTCCAGCGGCAACCCCAACGCCATCAACAACTGGGACTCCAACGCCGCCGCGGGCATCCCCTCCAAGGGCCTGCTGCAGGTGATCGACCCGACCTTCCAGGCGTACCACGTGGCCGGCACCTCCTGGAACATCTACGACCCGGTCGCCAACATCGTGGCCGCCTGCAACTACGCGGCCAAGACCTACGGTTCGATGGACAACGTCAACTCGGCCTACTGAGCCGGACGTTCACCGCTGAACGGCAAAGGGCGGCGGCACCCCTCACGGGTGCCGCCGCCCTTTTTCCGTATTCCGGCGGTTACTTGCGCATAACCTCCGGCTCATGACGGCGCAGCAAACGTGCGACCGCGAATCCGCAGGCCACGCCCAGCAGTAGCAGCACCACCAGGTCGATGCTCCACTGGCCGGCCGTGTGCTGCCACAACTGGTCGGTGCTGGTGGGGTTGGACCGGTCCATGGGCGCCATGATGTGCGAGAGGTCCAGTGTGGTGGCCGTACCGGCGACCGCCCACCGGGAGGGCATCAGCCAGGCGAACTGCTCGATGCCCGGCGAGTTGTAGATCTTGAACATGATGCCGGTGAACACCACCTGGACGATGGCGTACATCACCAGCAGCGGCATGGTCTTCTCGGCGGTCTTCACCAGCGAGGAGATCACCAGCCCGATCATCATCGAGGTGATGCCCAGCGCGATGATCATCAGGCAGAGCTCCACGGCCGGGGCGTTCTTGACGATCAGGCCGGTTTCCGGGAGCTTGCGGACGGAGAAGCCGATCGCGCAGATGATGACGCCCTGGAAGGCGGTGATCACTCCGAGGACGATCACCTTTGACATCAGATAGGCGGAACGGGACAGACCGACGGCGCGTTCCCGTTCGTAGATCACCCGCTCCTTGATCAGTTCTCGTACGGAGTTGGCCGCTCCGGAGAAGCACATACCGACCGCCAGGATCAGCATGATGGTCCCGGCGTCCTGGTTGAAGTGGCCCCTGGCCGGGGCACCCAGGCCGAAGTCGGAGGGGATCACACAGCTGACGCCGCCGAGCACCGCGGGCAGGATCACCATCAGGGCCAGGAAGCCGCGGTCGGAGGCGATGACCGAGCAGTAGCGGCGCATCAGCGTCCACAGCTGGGAGCCCCAGCTCTGTGGCTTGGGCGGCTTGACCACCTGCGGGGTGACCTGCTGCGGCGCCACCGCGTCGATGTCCGCGGCGTACATCTGGTAGTGCTGGGAGCCCTTCCAGCGGCCCGCCCAGTCGTAGTCGCGGTAGTTCTCGAAGGCCGAGAAGACATCGGCCCAGGTCTCATAGCCGAAGAAGTTGAGCGCCTCCTCGGGCGGGCCGAAGTAGGCGACCGAGCCGCCCGGCGCCATCACCAGCAGCTTGTCGCAGAGCGCCAGCTCGGCCACCGAGTGGGTGACCACCAGGACGGTGCGCCCGTCGTCGGCCAGGCCGCGCAGCAGCTGCATCACATCGCGGTCCATGCCCGGGTCCAGACCCGAGGTGGGCTCGTCCAGGAAGATCAGCGACGGCTTGGTGAGCAGCTCCAGGGCGACCGAGACGCGCTTGCGCTGGCCTCCGGAGAGCGAGGTGACCTTCTTGTCCTTGTGGATGTCCAGCTTGAGCTCGCGCAGCACCTCGTCGATCCGGGCCTCGCGCTCGGCGGGCGCGGTGTCGCCGGGGAAGCGCAGCTTGGCGGCGTAGCGCAGCGCCTTCCGGACGCTGAGCTCCTTGTGCAGGATGTCGTCCTGCGGCACCAGGCCGATGCGCTGGCGCAGCTCGGCGAACTGCTTGTAGAGGTTGCGGTTGTCGTAGAGGACATCGCCCTGGTTGGCGGGGCGGTAGCCGGTAAGCGCCTTGAGCAGGGTGGACTTTCCGGAGCCGGACGGGCCGATCACCGCGATCAGCGACTTCTCCGGGACGCCGAAGGAGACGTCCTTGAGGATCTGCTTGCCGCCGTCCACGGTGACCGTCAGATGGCGGGCCGAGAAGGAGACGTCACCGGTGTCGACAAACTCCTCCAGCCGGTCCCCGACCAGCCGGAAGGTGGAGTGGCCGACGCCCACGATGTCCTGGGGGCCGATGATCTGGCGGCTGACCGGCTGGCCGTTGACATAGGTGCCGTTGTGGCTGCCGAGATCGACGATCTCGAACCGGCCGTCCCCGGTGGCCCGGAACTCCGCGTGATGCCGGGAGACCTGGAGGTCGGCGACGACCAGCTCGTTCTCCAGGGCACGGCCGATGCGCATCACCCGGCCCACGGCCATCTGGTGGAAGCTGGTCGGGCTGCGGTCGCCGTACACCGGCGGGGCGCCGCCGGTGCCCGCGGCCGGCTGCCCGGCCGGAGCGGCGGCCTGCTGCGGGATATGCGGCTGCTGGTGCTGCGGCGGCTGCGCATGCTGCTGGGCATGCGGTGGCTGCTGATGTTGCTGCTGCCACCCCCCTTGCTGCGGGGGCTGCTGGTAGGCCTGGGGCTGCGGCGCCTGAGCTGCCTGGTGCGCCCAGCCGGCCGCCGGCTGCTGCTGGTGCTGCTGGTGCTGGACGGGCTGCGCCTGCCCCTGCGCGGCAAGAGCGGTCTGCGCGCTGTAGAGATCACCGGACGCGGCGGCCGCCGCGCCGAACATCAGCCGCGGGCCGTCGGCCGCATTGCCCAGATGGACGGCCGAACCGGGGCCGACCTCCATCTGGTGCACCCGCTGACCCTGCACAAAAGTGCCATTGGTGCTGCCCTGGTCCTCGATGACCCAACTGCGGCCGCTCCAGCGGACGATGGCGTGCCGCCACGAGACCCTGGCGTCCTCCAGCACCACATCACCCTGCGGATCGCGCCCGAGGGTGTACGACCTGGACGGGTCCAATGTCCAGGTCTGTCCATTCAATTCCAGTACGAGTTCAGGCACTCCATGCCCCACTACTTGTCCCCCGATGTACCCCCTGCTGTTCAGGGAGTCTAGGGATGGCGAACATCGGGAGGAACTATTTCAGGCACAGTCGCCCATCTGAAAGTCGGGCATTGACACGTCCCGGTAACAGGCGCTGTTGACGGAGCGGAACACTCCCCCGGACAGTGGTAACGGCCCATCAATGCGCACGAGTTGCGCGGATCAGGGCAACTGGTACGGACGGGGGGCCGTCATGACCATCGCCACAGACCGCCGCGCGGTACGCGGCCTCGATGTACTGTTGTCCGCCATCTCCGCGGTGAGCTGGGCCTTTCTCGCCATGGCCGGAGTGGCCGCGCTGGGTCTGCACTTGCTGGGCGCGGACGCGGCGGGCTCGCTGGGGCCGATGACCGCCGCGCTGGTGGTGCTGGCGACGGGCGGCTCGGTCAGCCCTTCCGGATCGGTGGAGGCCTTCGGTCTCCAGGGCGCGGGGGCGCATACCAGCATCGATATCGCGCCATTGGGAGTGAGCCTGGTAGGGGCACTGCTGCTGGGGTGGCTGTTCGCCCGCTCCCTGCGCACCGCCGGCCCCTCGGTACGCCTCACCGAACTCGCCCTGCGCGCCGGGGCGTTGGCGGCGCTCTTCCTGCTGTTGCTGGGCGGCCTGTGCTGGGCCGGTTCCTCCACCATCACCTTCGACGGCAAGCGGCTGGGGCTGGGCCAGGGCGACGGCGGCGGGCCGGTGCTGAACATCCCCGGCCTGGGCGACATCGGCGGCGGCCTGGCGGACGGGCTCGGCGGCCTGGCCCGCAGCAAGGCGTCCGTGGGCTTCGCGGTACGGACCGGGCCCTCGCTTCTCGGCGGCGCGGTCTGGGTGCTCGCGGTACTGCTGATCACGGTGCTGGCCGCCCGCCGGGCCCCGCTGCCGCCCGGCTGGGGAAGGCTGCACCGGGACGTACGGCCGGCCGTTTCGGCCCTGTGCGCGGTGCTGGTGCTGGCCGTCGGGGCCGGCTGGGCGGCGGCCGCCGTGGCCCTCTCCCATGACGACCACCCCGGCCGGGTGGCGGGCGCCACCCTGCTCGGGGCGCCCAACGGGGTATGGCTGGGGGTGCCGCTGGGCCTCCTGGTGCCCTGGCATGGCACGGCCAGCGGCTCGCTGCTGCGCTTCCTGCCCGACCCGCTCGACCGGCTGCTGGCCGCCCGGGCCGGTGCATCGGTCACCGTGAGCCGCCTCGCCCAGCTGGAACCGCGAATCTGGCTGCTGACCGTGGCCTGTGTGCTGCTGATCCTGCTGGCCGGGGTCCTCACCGCGGCCCGCACCCCGCGCGGCGGGCGGAGCGTCACCGCCTTCGCCGGCCGCTGCGCCCTCTCGCTGGGCGCCACCACCGCTCTGGCCCTGCCCCTGCTGGTGCTGGCCACCCGCCTCAAGGCCGACGCCGGCCTGTCCGTCCTGGGCGTGGACGCGGTCGGCGCCGGCCTGGACCTTCAGGGCAGCCTCCCCGCCGCCCTGGCCCTGGGCGCCCTCTGGGGCCTGGCCGCCGGCTTCCTCGGCGCCCTCCTGACCACCGCCACCAGCACCACGGGCCGCCGCGCGGCCCCTCTGGCGGCCGCATCCATGGAAGCGGGCACCGACGGGTACGCGTCGCCGTACGGGCAGGGGTACGGGCCTGCCCCTGGACAGGCGAACGGGCCGACCGCCGCCGGCTACCGGCACAGCTCGCCCCCATCGGGGACCCAGCAGGCCCCGTCGGCACCGGGCCACCGGCCGCAGCCGCCCACAGGAGGGTACGGGCCGGGCCCCACCGCACCGGGCTACGCACCGGAGGCGGGCGCGGCCGGCTACGGCCAGGGCCCGCCCCAGGGCTTCGGCCCGCCGCCCGACTACGGCCCCGGCGAAGCCGGGCATGGGCCGGACGGGGCCGGGTACGGACCGCCATCCCAGCAGGGGCCGCACGGAGCCGCGTACGGACCGCCATCCCAGCAGGGGCCGCGCGGAGCCGCGTACGGACCGCCACCCGGACAGCAACCAGGCCAGGCCGGATACGGTCCGCCGCTCCGACACCAGCCGCGTGAGGCCGGATACGGCGCACCGCCCGGGCAAGGGCCTGGGAACGTCGGATACAAACCGCAACCCCGGCACGGACCGCGTTACGCCGGATACGGGCCGCCGCCCCAACCAGGACCGGGGCGGGCCGAACACAACCCACCACCCCGGCACCAGCCAAGTGCCGCTCCGCCGCCCGAATACGGCCCGGAACCAGCCGGCGGCCCAGCGCCCGGATACGGCCCCGCCAGCCGCGGGTCGGGCGATGGCCCACCAGGCCGGTACGGCAGCCGACCCGAGCCCGGGCCGGGCGGCCCACCTCCCGGCTTCGGGCCGCCGTCCGACTACTGGCCGCGGCAAGCCGGGGACGAGCCGCCAACCCAGCCCGCACCAAGCGGCACCCCCCGCTTCGGGCCGCCGCCCGACCGCCGGCCGGGACACACCGGGGACGGGCCACCGTCCGAACCCGGACAGAGCGGAGACCGCCACCGCCCAAGCACCCCGCGCCTCGGGCCGCCGCCCGAGCACCGGCCGGAGCGAACCGGGGACGAACCGCCGCCCTAACCCGCACCGAGCGCAGACCTCCCACGCCGGGGCGACGGGGAGGACCCCGGTCCGAGGCCCCGTCGGTCGTCCCCGCGGGAGGACGGCGGGGAGGGGGCCGGTCCGGGTGACCCGGGTCCGGACGCGGGCCGCCCCGGTGGTTGACGTTCGGTGAACAGTGCGCTTTCCGTCCGCTCCCCCTGCGGGCGCCCCGTGGGCACCGGATACGGTAGAAGAACCATGAGCGCACCGCAGACCCCACCTGCCACCGCCGTCGCCCGTGACGACGACCCCACCCTTCTTGTGAAGATCTTCGGGAAGGACCGGCCCGGCATCACCGCCGGACTCTTCGACACCCTGGCCGCCTATGGCGTCAATGTGATCGACATCGAGCAGATCGTCACCCGGGGCCGGATCACCCTGTGCGCCCTGGTCTCCGCACCCGCCGGCGGCGCCACCGCGGAGGGCGAACTCCGTGCCACCGTGCACAGTTGGGCCGAATCAATGCGGCTGCAGACCGAGATCATCTCCGGTCTGGGTGACAACCGCCCCCGCGGCATGGGACGTTCGCATGTCACCGTGCTGGGGCACCCGCTCACCGCCGAGTCCACCGCCGCCATCGCGGCCCGGATCACCGGCACCGGCGGCAATATCGACCGTATCTTCCGCCTCGCCAAGTACCCGGTGACCGCCGTGGAGTTCGCGGTCTCCGGCGCCGGAACCGAGGAGCTGCGCACCGCGCTGGCCATAGAGGCCGCCAGACTCGGCGTGGATGTCGCCGTGGTGGCGGCCGGGCTGCAGCGCAGGGCGCAGCGCCTGGTGGTGATGGATGTGGACTCCACCCTGATCCAGGACGAGGTCATCGAACTGTTCGCGGCGCATGCCGGCTGTGAGGCCGAGGTCGCCGAGGTGACCGCCCGTGCCATGCGCGGTGAGCTGGACTTCGAGCAGTCCCTGCACCAGCGGGTCGCCCTGCTGGCCGGGCTTGACGAGTCCGTGGTGGACAAGGTGCGCTCCGAGGTGCGGCTGACGCCCGGTGCCCGCACCCTGATCCGCACCCTTAAGCGGCTCGGCTTCCAAGTGGGCGTGGTTTCCGGCGGGTTCACCCAGGTCACCGATGATCTGCGGGAACGGCTGGGGCTGGACTTCGCCTCGGCCAACACCCTGGAGGTCGTGGACGGCAAGCTCACCGGCCGGGTCACCGGGGAGATAGTGGACCGGGCGGGCAAGGCCCGCCTGCTGCGCCGGTTCGCGGCGGAGGCAGGCGTACCGCTCGCCCAGACGGTGGCGATCGGCGATGGCGCCAACGACCTGGACATGCTCAACGCGGCCGGTCTGGGCGTGGCGTTCAACGCCAAGCCGGTGGTGCGCCAGGCCGCGCACACCGCCGTGAACTTCCCCTTCCTGGACACGGTGCTCTATCTCCTGGGCGTCACCCGCGAAGAGGTCGAGGCGGCCAAGACCCACGAGTGAGCCGGCGGCACGGCAGGGCGCTGCCCGCCGGGGCTACTCGTGCGGCGTCCAGAAGTTGACCAGCTTGCCCGCCCCGAGCTCCACGGCCTTCCAGGATCCGGTGAAGGCGAGCACCGCCACCGCGGCGGTGGGGAAACCCGAGCGGTTCAGCCTCGCCAGCAGATCTCCCTCGGCCTCCCCGGCCAGGGCGTCGGCCAGCCCGTGCATGCCCGGGTTGTGACCGATGAGCAGCAGGTCGTTCACTTCCTCCGGCACCTCGTTGATCACGGCGATCAGCTCGCCGAGGGAGGCTTCGTACACCCTCTCCTCGTACACCGTGCGCGGCCGCTGCGGCAGTTCATGGACGGCCAGCTTCCAGGTCTCCCGGGTGCGGACGGCGGTCGAGCAGAGGGCGAGGTCCGGATTGATGCCGGTGCCGGCGATCCAGCGGCCGGCGGCCGGGGCGTCCTTGCGGCCGCGCTCGGCCAGCGGACGCTCATGATCGTCGCCATCGGACCATTCGGCCTTGGCGTGGCGGAGAAGGACCAACCTGCGGGTCGTTTCGGCGCTCATGCCGTCCAGCTTCGCATGAAACCCACGGCGGGGCGCGGGGTGTTGACAGGCTTGCCCTTCCCGGGTGGTACCGCTCACGGTATCCGGTGACCGAGGGAGTGCTGGACCAGTTCCACCACGCGGCCGAGCGAACCGCCGCCCTGGGCCGAGGGGGTGCCTGCCGAAGCGGGACCGGCCAGCAGGGTGAACAGCGCCACAAAGGCGACGGTGGGCAGCGCCAGGGCCCACCACGGCAGCCTGGTCTGGGTGCCGGGGGTGCGCTTGTGCGTGCCGGCGGGCATGGGAATCTCCTCCGTGCGGTCCTGTGGTCCGGGTGACCGGCACCGCCGCCGTGCGGGGTGCACTCAAGAACTTACGGAGACCGGGCCGCCGCTCATATCCGGTAAGCCACCTACTTACCCCTGAGGTGGGCCCCCTAGGGGATGGGGGGCCAGCCCCACCCCGGCACTCGAAGAGGGCGGGTTCAGCGGGCGGCGAGCGAGGCGATGACCGCGATCACGGCGGTGATTCCCAGCATCACACCGAGGATGGTGAGCAGGGTCTTCTGGCCGTTCTGCGGATTCGGTTCAAGGACGGGCATGGCATCAGTGTCCCATCCCGCGCCCCGGCCCGGTGCGCAGGTCCCCCGTCACGGCCCGTCCTCCACCGCCCGGTCCCGGCCGGCCAGCATCCCGGCCACCGCCTGAGGCACCATCAGGGCGGCCAGCAGCGCGATCGGCGCTCCCCAGCCGCCGGTGCGCTGGTAGAGGCCGCCCACCAGCAGCGGTCCGGGGATGGACAGGAGGTAACCGACGCTCTGCGCGAAGGCGGACAGCCTCGCCACCCCGGCCCCGGTGCGGGCCCGCATCCCGATCATGGTCAGCGCCAGCGGGAAGGAGCTGTTGGCCACGCCCAGCAGCAGCGCCCAGGCCCAGGCCCCGGCGGCCGGCGCCAGCCACAGCCCGGCGTACCCGGCCAGCCCGAAGGCGGCCAGGGCCACCGCCAGAGGACCCTGGTGCCGCATCCGTACCGCGATCCGCGGCAGCACCAGGGAGAGCGGAACGCCCACCGTCATGGTGAGCGCGGCCAGCACTCCGGCGGTGGAGGCGGGGACGCCGCCGTCCCGGAAGATCTGCGGCATCCAGCCCATCACCACATAGGCGCCACTGGCCTGCAGCCCGAAGAAGACCGCCAGCGCCCAGGCGACGGGGCTGCGGGTGATGGGGGTGGCGGGTGCGTCCGGCGCAGGGGCGGGCGCCATGGGATCGTGCGCCGTGGAGTGCCGCGCGGGAGCGGGCCCGGGGCGCTCGGCCCCCCGCCGGGCGACCACCGCCCAGGGCAGTGCGGCGGCCAGGGCGACCACCGCCCAGGCGCCGAGCCCCAGGCGCCAGCCGCCGCCGAGGGCGCCGGTCAGCGGCACGGTCACCGCCGAGGCGACGCCCGCGCCGGCCGCCACGGCCATGGAGTACAGGCCGGTCATCGGGCCCACCCGGTCGGGGAACCAGCGCTTGACCACCACCGGCATCAGCACATTGCCCAGCGCTATCCCGGCCAGGGCCAGGACGCTCAGCAGCAGGAACCCGGGTATCCCCGGCATCAGCGGGCGCAGCGCCAGGCCGGCGGCGATGGCCGTCAGACCGGCGCAGACCACCGTGGCCGGTCCCCAGCGGCGGGCCAGCCGGGGCGCGGCCAGACCCAGCAGGGCGAAGCAGAGGGCGGGCATGGAGGTGAGCAGTCCGGCGAGGGTGCCGCCCATGCCCAGGCCCTCCCGCGCCTCCTTGAGCAACGCGCCCAGGCTGGTGACCGCGGGGCGGAGGTTGAAGGCGGCGAGAACCAGGCACACCGTCGGCAGTGTCCGCCGCGACCAGGCACCGACTCGCCCGTCCCGCAAGGGAGTTGGCGGGACGGACTGGAGGGCCCGGGGGCCGGTCACATACTCGTCTTCCCTGCGCACCATGAGCCGGATCATATAATCATGGGATGAATGGAGTGCCATGCCTTTGAGTTCCCCCCGCCGCGCCCCGCTGGCCGGCCAGGTGATCGACCAGCTGCGGAACCAGATCACCTCCGGTGAGTGGCCGGTCGGCTCCCGCATCCCCACCGAGCCCGAGCTGGTCGAACAGCTGGGAGTGGCCCGTAACACCGTCCGCGAGGCGGTCCGGGCCCTGGCGCACAACGGCCTGCTGGACATCCGGCAGGGCGCCGGCACCTTTGTGGTGGCCACCAGCGAGCTGGCCGGGGTGATGAACCGCCGCTTCGCCCAGGCCGATCCTCAGGAGGTGGCCGAGCTGCGCAGCGCGCTGGAGACCAAGGCGGCGGCCCTGGCGGCACACCGCCGCACCGAGGCGGACCTGGACCGGTTGGAGACGCTGCTTGAGCGGCGGGAACGCGCCTGGCGCTCGGGGGAGGCGGACCGTTTCATCGACGCGGACGCGGCCTTCCACGCCGCGGTGGTGACCGCCGCCCACAACGAGGTGCTGGCCGCCGTCTACGCGGATCTGGGCACCGTGGTGCGCGGCTTTCTGCGCGAGGGCATCGGTACCGAGCTGCGTCCGGAAGGGCTCACGGATCATGCCCGGCTGGTGGCGGCGATCAGGGCGGGTGACGCGGGTGCGGCGGGCCTGGAGGCGGCCTCGCATCCCTTTGTCTGCCATCCCGCGGCCGGCGGGGCGGACGCCTGAGCCGGCGGGGGCGCAGGTCAGCCGGGGGCGTGGCTCACCCGGGCCTCGCGTATTCGGAACCAGCAGCGCTGGGCGAGGTGCGCGCGGGCGGCCGGGCCCACGGTGACCGGGGCGGTGTCCATGGCCGGGTCCCACCAGTGGACGCACCGCAGATGCAGCTGGACGCGGTCGGGCTGGGCGTTGCCGTTGTAGCAGTCGGCGGTGGCGTGCGAGCCATGGATCCGGACATGGCATTCGGCTTCCAGCGGCTTGGGCGGGGCGGCCGCGGCCGGGGCGCCGGGCGTTGCCAGTGCGGCGCTCAGGAGCAGGGTGGCTGCCCGCCGGAAGGGCAGCGCGGCCGGTATCACCACGGCACCAGTGTGCGGGTGCAGCGCCGTTTCCGCCTGCGGCGGGCTCCCGCCCACCCACGCGCCGCCCGTGACCGTTGTCCAATCGGTTGGACTCTCCGGTGGGTGGTTCTTCGCCGTTGGCGACTGTCCGCCACCAACGGCCCAGCAGCCCACCGCAAGCAAAAGGGGCCGCAGGGCACAGCCCCGCAGCCCCTCGGCGCAAAAGCGCCAAGCGCAAGCGCTACGCGCCCATCATGTGCACGCCACCATCGACATGCACAATCTCGCCCGTCGTCCGCGGGAAGAAGTCGGACAGCAGGCCGACCACACCGCGCCCGGCCGGCTCCGGGTCCGCCAGGTCCCAGCCGATCGGCGCCCGGTGGTTCCAGACATCCGCCAGCTCCTCGAAGCCGGGGATGGACTTGGCGGCCATCGACTTGATGGGACCGGCGGAGACCAGGTTGCAGCGGATGCCCTTGGGGCCCAGGTCACGCGCCAGGTAGCGGTTGGTGGACTCCAGGGCCGCCTTGGCCACGCCCATCCAGTCGTACTTGGGCCAGGCGATCTGCGCGTCGAAGGTCAGGCCCACCACCGACGACCCCTCGGACATCAGCGGCAGCAGCGCCATCGTCAGCGACTTGTAGGAGTACGCCGAGACATGCACCGCCGTGGAGACGTCCTCCCAGGTCGCCTCCAGGAAGTTGAAGGCGCCCTGCGGCCCGAAGGCGATGGAGTGCACGATGCCGTCGATGCCGTCCACATGCTCGCGCACCTTGTCCGCGAGCCCGTCCAGGTGCTCCTGGTTGGTGACGTCCAGCTCGATCACGGGGGCCGGCTTGGGCAGCCGCTTGGCGATGCGCTCCACCAGGGAGAGCCGGCCGAAGCCGGTCAGGATGACCTCGGCGCCCTCGTTCTGGGCCACCTTGGCGGCCTGGAAGGCGATCGACGCCTCGGTGAGGACGCCGGTGACCAGGATGCGCTTGCCGGCGAGGATTCCACTCATGACGTTCAGTGACCCATGCCCAATCCGCCGTCTACGGGAATGACGGCTCCGGTGATGTATGCGGCCTCTTCGGAGGCGAGGAAGCGGACCGAGGCGGCAATCTCCTCGGGCTGCGCGTAGCGGCCCAGCGGGACACCGGCCACGATGTTGGCGCGCTGCTCGTCGCTGAGCACTCGCGTCATATCGGTGTCCACAAAGCCGGGGGCGACCACATTGACGGTGATGTTGCGGGAGCCCAGCTCACGGGCGAGCGAGCGGGCGAAACCGACCAGACCGGCCTTGGAGGCCGCGTAGTTGGCCTGGCCCGCGCTGCCCAGCAGACCCACCACGGAGGAGATCAGCACCACCCGGCCCTTGCGGGCGCGCAGCATCGCCTTGGAGGCGCGCTTGACCACGCGGAAGGTGCCGGTGAGGTTGGTGTCCAGTACCGAGGTGAAGTCCTCTTCGGACATCCGCAGCAGCAGCTGGTCACGGGTGACCCCGGCGTTGGCCACCAGCACCTGGACGGCGCCCTGCTTCTCCTCGACCTCCTTGAAGGCCTGCTCGACCTGCTCGGGGTCGGTGATGTCGCACTTGACGGCCAAGAAGCCCTCGGGCGGCTCCCCCGACCGGTAGGTGATGGCGACCTTGTCGCCCGCCTCGGCGAAGGCTCGGGCGATGGCGAGGCCGATGCCCCGGTTTCCTCCGGTGACGAGAACCGAGCGGCTCAAGGGATCACCCTTCCTTGTCTGTCTCTGCGGCTGGACTACCTGAAACTATCGGTAGTGGTCACCTCCGAGACATCCGGGGCACGACAGCGGCGGCGCACGCTCACTGTTGGATCTCTACAGAATCGGCTTCTCCCGGCCCGGCGGATGGGCATGATGCACGGCGACGACCACTGGGAGGTCCCTTTGCACCGTTCCATAGATCCGTCGTTCCTCGGCCTGCCGCTGCGCCCGCTGGCCGATGCCGCGCTGGCCCGGGCCCGTGCCCTGGGCGCCGAGCACGCCGACTTCCGCCTCGAGCGGGTACGTACCGCCTCCTGGCGGCTGCGCGACGCCCGTCCCTCCGGCTCCACCGACACCACCGACCTGGGCTACGCGGTCCGGGTGGTGCACGGCGGCTCCTGGGGTTTCGCCGCCGGCGGGGTGCTCACCATGGATGCCGCCGCCCGGGTCGCCGCCCAGGCGGTGGCGATGGCCAGGCTGGCGGCCAAGGTCACCGCGGCCTCGGGGGCCGGGGAGCGGGTGGAGCTGGCGGAGGAGCCCGTCCACCCCGACCGCACCTGGGTCTCGTCCTATCTGACCGACCCCTTCACCGTTCCGGCGGAGGAGAAGACCGGTCTGCTGGCCCAGTGGAGCGAGCGGCTGCTGGCGGCCAGGGAGGTCTCCCATGTGGACGCCTCACTGGTCACCGTGCGGGAGAACAAGTTCTACGCGGACACCGCGGGCACCGTCACCACCCAGCAGCGCATCCGGCTGAATCCGCAGCTCACCGCGGTGGCCGTGGACCCGGTCACCGGTCGCTTCGACTCCATGCGCACCCTGGCCCCGCCCACCGGCCGCGGCTGGGAGTACCTCACCGGCACCGGCTGGGACTGGGACGCCGAACTGGCCGAGCTCCCCGAACTGCTGGCCGCCAAGCTGCGCGCCCCCAGCGTCCGCCCGGGCCGCTACGACCTGGTCATCGACCCCTCCAACCTCTGGCTGACCATCCATGAGTCCATCGGGCACGCCACCGAACTGGACCGGGCGCTGGGCTATGAGTCCTCCTACGCCGGCACCTCCTTCGCCACCCCCGACCGGCTGGGCACCCTGAAGTACGGGTCCGAACTGATGAATGTGACCGGCGACCGCACCACCGAGCACGGCCTGGCCACCATCGGCTATGACGACGAGGGGGTGGCCGCCCAGTCCTGGGACCTGGTCTCCGGCGGCATCCTCACCGGCTACCAGCTGGACCGCCGGATCGCCCGGCGGCACGGCCTGACCCGCTCCAACGGCTGCTCCTACGCCGACTCCCCCGCCCATATGCCCATCCAGCGGATGGCCAATGTCTCGCTGCGGCCGGCGCCGGACGGGCCGTCCACCGAGGAGCTGATCTCCTCGGTGAGCGACGGGCTCTATCTGGTCGGCAACCGCTCCTGGTCGATCGATATGCAGCGCTACAACTTCCAGTTCACCCAGCAGCGCGCCTACCGCATCCGCGGCGGGCGGCTGGCCGGGCAGCTGCGGGACGTCGCCTACCAGGCGACCACCACAGACTTCTGGGGCTCGATGACGGCGGTGGGTGGACCGCAGACCCATCTCCTGGGCGGCTCCTTCAACTGTGGCAAGGCCCAGCCCGGCCAGCTGGCGGCGGTCTCCCATGGCTGCCCCTCCGCCCTCTTCGAGCAGGTCAACGTCCTCAACACCGCAGAGGAGGCCGGGAAGTGAGCACCCGTCAGGAAAGCCCTCAGGAGATCACCGAGCGGGCGCTGGAGCTGTCCCGGGCGGACGGCTGTGTGGTGATCACCGACGAGCGCTCCACCGCCAATCTCCGCTGGGCGGGCAACGCCCTGACCACCAACGGCCTCACCCGCGACCGCACCGTCACCGTCATCGCCACCGTTCGCGGCGCCACCGGCACCGCCTCCGGGGTGGTCTCCCGCACCGCGGTGACCACCGGGGACCTGGCCGAGCTGGTGCATGGCGCCGAAGCCGCGGCCCGGGCAGCCGGTCCGGCCGAGGACGCCCGGCCGCTGGTCACCGGCATACCGGCCGCCCCGGAGTTCGCCGAGCCGCCCGCCGAGACCTCCGCGGCCGTCTTCGACGCCTTCGCCCCGGCCCTGGGCGAGTCCTTCGCCCGCGCCCGCTCGGCCGGGCGGCAGCTCTACGGCTTCGCCCAGCACCAGCTGGTCACCAGCTATCTGGCCACCTCCACCGGGCTGCGGCTGCGCCATGACCAGCCCACCGGCCATGTGGAGCTCAACGCCAAGACACCGGCCGGCGGCTCCTCCTGGCTCTCCCGGGCCACCGCCGACTTCACCGACGCCGACCCGCTCGCCCTGGAGGCCGAACTGGCCGAGCGGCTGTCCTGGTCCACCGACCGGATGGAGCTGCCCGCCGGGCGGTACGAGACCCTGCTGCCCCCGACCGCCGTGGCGGATCTGATGGTCTACCAGCAGTGGCGGGCCTCGGCCCGGGACGCCGCCGAGGGCCGCAGCGTCTTCTCCCGCCCCGGCGGCGGCACCCGGGTCGGCGAGAAGCTCTGCGAACTGCCGCTGACCCTGCGCAGCGACCCCGGCGCCCCCGGCCTTCAATGCGCCCCCTTCCTCCTCACCCACGCCTCCGAGGAGGGCCGCTCGGTCTTCGACAGCGGCCTGCCGCTGACGGCCACCGACTGGATCCGTGAGGGGGTGCTGGAACACCTGCTCACCAGCCGGTACACCGCCGAGGCCACCGGTCTGCCGCTCACCCCCTACACCGACAACCTGATCCTGGACGCGGGCGGCACCGCCTCCACCGCGGAGATGATCGCCGCCAGCGGGCATGACCACCCCGTGCTGCTGCTCACCTCGCTCTGGTACATCCGCGAGGTGGACCCGGCCACCCTGCTGGTCACCGGCCTGACCAGGGACGGCGTCCTGCTGGTGCGCGACGGCCGGGTGGCCGGCGAGGTCAATAACTTCCGCTTCAACGAGTCCCCGGTGAGCCTGCTGGCCCGGGCCACCGAGGCCGGGCGCACCGAGCGCACCGTGCCCCGGGACTGCGGCAAGTACTTCAACCGGGCGGCCATGCCCATGCTGCGCATCCCGGACTTCCATATGAGCTCGGTCAGCAAGGGCGTCTGAGCGTTCCGGGAAGGGGGACGGCCGGGCCGTTCGGCGGGGCCTGGAACCGGGCCGAATACACTGGCGGACGTCCAAGCCGTCCCCTTCTCTTCCGTCAGGAACGCCATGACACGCCTCGGCGAATCCGTCGCCCGCGCCAGCGAACTCCTCGCACAGGACCTCTCCGCCGATGCCACCGTGCAGCGGCTGCTCACCGAGACCAAGGCACGGCGCTATCTGGACCTGTCGGACCTGTCGGCGAAGGAGCAGGCCGCGCTGATCACCGGCCGGGCGGTGGAGGTGCTGCCGGGCGAGGAGAAGCTGGCCGAGCGGATCGAGGAGCGCCGGGCGGCGGGCGGCAGTCTGCACATCAAGCTGGGCATCGACCCCACGGCGGCCGATGTCCACCTGGGCCACACGGTGCCGATGATCGTCCTCAGCCGCTTCCAGCGGATGGGCCACCGGGTGACGCTGATCATCGGTGACTTCACCGCCAAGATCGGCGACCCCACCGGCCGTACCGCCGAGCGCCCGCCGCTGACCGATGACGACATCGCCGCCAATCTGGCCGGCTACCGCGAGCAGGTGCGCCCCTTCTTCGACTTCGAGAAGGTGGGCTTCCGGCAGAACAGCGAGTGGCTGGCGCCGTACACCTTCCCCGAGCTGCTGGGCCTGCTCACCCAGGTGCCGGTGTCCCAGCTGCTGCAGCGCGAGGATTTCCGCAACCGTCTGGCGGCCGGTTCCGGGCTGACCATGTCCGAGCTGCTCTACCCCATCGCCCAGGGCCTGGACTCGGTGGCGCTGGACTGCGATGTGGAGCTGGGCGGCGCCGACCAGCTGCTCAATCTGCAGATGGGCCGCAAGCTGATGGAGCTGCGCGGACAGCAGCCGCAGCTGGTGGTCACCATGCCGCTGATCGAGGGCACCGACGGCACCGGCGCCAAGATGTCCAAGTCCAAGGGCAACTATGTGGGTCTGACCGCGCCCGCCGACGATGTCTTCGGCAAGATCATGTCGGTGCCGGACCGGCTGATGGAGCCCTACCTCAAGGCCTGGACCGAGTGGACCGACGAGGAGATCTCGCTGGTCCTGCGGCGGGTGGCGGACAAGTCCCTGCACCCGATGGACCTCAAGAAGGTGCTGGCCGGTGAGGTGGTGGCGGCGCTCTACGGCGTGGACGCGGCCATGGCCGCCCGGGCCGGGTTTGTGGCCCAGTTCTCGAAGAAGAGCTTCGCCGATGTGGAGGCGCTGCCGGTGGTGGACGCCGCCGAGCATGGCGCCGAGCCGGTGACGGCGGTGCTCAGCAAGGTCCTGGGCTTCCAGCCCAGCGCCTCGGCCGCCCGCCGGGTGGCCAAGCAGAACGGTCTGCGGCTGGTGATCGAGACCGGCGCGGGCCAGCAGTCGGTGGTGCTGGCCGAGGCGGAGGCCATCCGCCCGCTGGCCGAGGTGGTCGGTGAGGCACTGGCCAAGACCGGTGCCGATGCCCAGGGCGGCAGCGTCTACCTCAAGGCCGGCCGCCGGATCGCCGAGATCCAGGGCCTGTAAGGGGCGGTACGGGCTTACGCGGCGGTACGGGCACACGAGGCGGTACCGGCGCAAGGAGGGTACGGGCCGGTGGGGCGCACCGGCCCGTACTACCTCACCCGTTCTCCCCGCCGGTCGCGCACTCCGGTCCACAGCCGGTTGGCCAGCGCGACTACGATCACCGCCCCGGCCAGCTGCAGCAGATGGCGGATCCAGTCCACGCCATGGGTGTGGCGGACGCCCAGCACCTCGGCCCCCCAGTTGCCCAGCAGGGCCCCGGCCAGGCCGCAGAGCATGGTCAGCCAGAGCGGGATCGCCTGCTTGCCGGGGATGATCACCTTGGCGATCAGGCCCAGCACCAGGCCGACGATGATGGCCCACACCCAGCTCATGCCGCCTCCCGGTAGCGCAGGGGTCGGGTTCTTCCGTCAGTGTCGGGCCGCCGCCGCCACGGCGCACGCCGAACCCGCCCGTGCGCCGTCCGCGCACGTCAGCCGCTGCCCCACTCTCGTCGGGCGGCAGGCGGCGGCGTAACGTTGAGTAGGTACCGGTGCGTGGGGCGTCGGCGAGGAATCGGACGGTGGATGTGATGCTGAGGCACGGTGGTGCGGAGGTCTACCGGATCACCGGCGCCAGGCGCGGCCTCCAGGAGGACGTGCGCGGGCGTCAGCGCCGGTATGTGATCTCCATGGGTATCCGGACCATCTCGGTGATTCTCACCGTGGTGCTGTGGAACGTTGAACGGTATGTGGCCCTGGGAACGCTGGTGTTGGGCGCGCTGCTGCCCTATGTCGCGGTGGTGATCGCCAACGCGGGCCGGGAGAACGCCCCTTCACTCCCCGGGACCTTCACCCCGGCCGCCACCAGGCCGGTGCTCACCCCCGGGCCGTCCGAAACGCCCGAGGCCGCGGATGAGCACCAGCCGGAGGACCAACAGCCCGAGCGTGCTTGATGCTTCGGCTGTGAGCGGTGATCCGACAAGCTCAAGAAAACCTCAAATCAATCATGTCTTTCGGTGCCCTTCGCGGGGCTCTCCGTGACATACTTCGTAGGCGCTCCGCATCCCCCGTCGGAGCGAATGACCGACGCCGGGCGGCTCCCCCCGTGGCTGCCCGGCGTCGTCGTGTCTTCTTCCGAATCGCTAGAGTTCCAGGGTGAACTCCCCTGATTCCGCCCCCGAATCCAGCGTGATCTGCTCCGCCAAGGGCTGCCGTGCGGCGGCGGTGTGGGTGCTGGCCTGGAACAACCCCAAGCTGCACACCCCCGAACGCCGCAAGACCTGGCTCGCCTGCGAGGAGCACCGCGAGCATCTGTCCAACTTCCTTGCGCTGCGCGGCTTTTTGAAGGACGTGGTGACCCTGGAGGAGTGGGAACGCACCCACCCCTCGGAGGGCTAGCCGCCGATCGCCGACATCGGCCGCCGCGGCTGCAGAAAGCGGGGGTCGTCCAGGCCCGACCCGGCCCGCTTGCCCCACATCGCCGCCCGCCACAGCTCCGCCAGCTCCTCGTCCGTGGCTCCGGAGCGCAGCGCGCCGCGCAGGTCCGTCTCCTCGTTGGCGAACAGACAGTTACGGACCTGGCCGTCGGCGGTCAGCCGGGTCCGGTCGCAGGCGGCGCAGAACGGCCGGGTGACGGAGCCTATGACGCCCACCCGGGCGGGGCCGCCGTCCACCAGCCAGCGCTCGGCGGGCGCGGAGCCGCGCTGCCCGGTCCCCTCCTCGGTGAGGGTGAAGCGGGTGCGCAGACTCGCCAGGATCTCCCCCGCCGTGATCATGCCCTCGCGCTTCCAGCCATGCTGGGCGTCCAGCGGCATCTGCTCGATAAACCGCAGCTCATAGCCCTCGGCCAGGGCCCAGGCCAGCAGTTCGGGGGCCTCGTCCTGGTTGTGGCCCGGCATCAGCACGGAGTTGACCTTCACCGGGGTGAGCCCGGCCTCCCGGGCCGCCGCCAGTCCGTCCAGTACATCCTGGTGGCGCTTGCGGCGGGTGAGGGCGGTGAAGACCTCGGGCCGCAGGGTGTCCAGGGAGACATTGACCCGGTCCAGGCCGGCCGCCTTCAGGGCCGGTGCGGTCCGGGCCAGCCCGATGCCATTGGTGGTCAGCGACAGCCGGGGCCTGGGTTCGAGCGCCGCGCACCGCTCCACCAGCGACACCAGCCCGGGCCGCAGCAGCGGCTCACCGCCGGTGAAACGCACCTCGGTGATGCCCAGCGAGGTGACCGCGATCCGCACCAGGCGGACGATCTCGTCATCGGTGAGCAGCTCCGGCTTGGCCAGCCAGGCCAGGCCCTCCTCCGGCATGCAGTAGGTGCAGCGCAGATTGCAGCGGTCGGTGAGGGAGACCCTGAGGTCGGTGGCCACCCGCCCGTAGGTGTCGATCAGCACGGCAACGGCCTCCCCGGCGTGGAACGTTCAACAGTTCCGCAGGGTACGCGATGCCCCTGACACCGCGGCTCTCCGAGGTGCCAGGGGCATCGTTCGTGGGTGGCTTCAGTGCGCGCCGTATCCGGTGAGCGAGCGCACCTCCAGTTCGGCGTACTTCCCGGGCTCCACGGCCGCGCGGTCGGCCAGCGAGCCCAGCCAGCCCAGCAGGAAGCCCAGCGGGATGGAGACCAGGCCCGGGTTGCCCAGCGGGAAGAAGTCGAACTTCATGCCGGGGAAGAGCGCCTTGGGGTCGCCGGAGACCACCGGAGAGAAGATCACCAGGGCCACCGAGGACACCAGCCCGCCATAGATGGACCACAGCGCGCCCCGGGTGGTGAAGCGCTTCCAGAACAGGCTGTAGAGGAGGGTGGGCAGATTGGCCGAGGCGGCCACCGCGAAGGCCAGGGCGACCAGGGCGGCCGCGTTCAGCTTGTGGGCGAAGATGCCCAGCGCGATGGAGATGCCGCCGATGGCGATGGCAGCGATCTTGGCGGTGAGGATCTCCTCCTTCTCACCGGTGCGGCCCTTGCGCAGCACATTGGCCCAGAGGTCATGGGCGAAGGAGGCGGAGGAGGCCAGGGTGAGGCCGGCGACCACGGCCAGGATGGTGGCGAAGGCCACCGCCGAGATCACCGCCAGCAGGATCGCCCCGCCGGTGGAGCCCGCCCCGCCGCCGACCGCCTCGGCCAGCAGCGGGGCCGCGGTGTTGCCGGACTCATTGGAGGCGGTGATGGCCTTGGAGCCGACCAGCGCGGCGGCGCCGAAGCCCAGCGCGATGGTCATCAGATAGAAGGCGCCGATGATGCCGATGGCCCAGTTCACCGAGGTGCGCGCGGCCTTGGCGGTGGGCACCGTGTAGAAGCGGATCAGCACATGCGGCAGTCCGGCGGTGCCCAGCACCAAAGCCAGGCCCAGCGAGACAAAGTTGAGCTTGGAGGTGCCGTTCTTGCCGTATTGCAGGCCGGGTTGGAGGAATGCCTTGCCCTTGCCGCTCTTGTCGGCCGCGTGTCCCAGCAGGGTGGAGAGGTTCCAGTCGAACTTGTTGAGCACCAGGACGGTGATCAGCAGGGTGCCCGCGATCAGCAGCACCGCCTTGACGATCTGCACCCAAGTGGTGCCCTTCATCCCGCCGATGGTCACATAGAGCACCATCACCAGCCCGACCAGCACAATGATCCAGCGCCGGGCGCCCTCCCCGCTGGCGCCCAGCAGCAGCGCCACCAGGGCGCCCGCGCCCACCATCTGGGCCAGCAGATAGAAGATCGACACCACAATGGTGGAGACCCCGGCCGCGGTGCGCACCGGCCGCTGCCTCAGCCGGTGGGCCAGGACGTCCGCCATGGTGAACCGCCCGGAGTTGCGCAGCGGTTCGGCCACCAGCAGCAGTGCCACCAGCCAGGCGACCAGGAAGCCGATGGAGTAGAGGAAGCCGTCGTAGCCATAGAGCGCGATGGCGCCCGCGATGCCCAGGAAGGACGCGGCGGACATATAGTCGCCGGAGATGGCCAGGCCGTTCTGGAAGCCACTGAAGGAACGTCCGCCGGCGTAGAAGTCGGTGGCGTCCTTGGTCTGCCGGCCGGCCCAGACGGTGATGCCCAGGGTGATGGCCACAAAGACCGAGAACAGCGTGATGATCAGGGTGCGGTGCTCGCCCGCCCCGCCGCTCGCCGCGAGGTTCATTCCCCCGCCTCCATCCGGGCCCGGATCGCCTCGGCCCTGGGGTCGATTTGGGTGGCGGCATGCCGGGCGTACCACCAGGCGATCAGGAAGGTGGTGAGGAACTGGGCCAGGCCGAGGACCAGCGCGACATTGATGTTGCCCACCAGCTCGGTGCTCATAAAACCGCCCGCGTAGTTGGACAGCAGCACATAGAGCAGGTACCAGGCGATAAAGGCCGCGGTGACCGGGAAGGCGAAGCTCCGGTGGGCGCGCCGGAGTTGGGCGAACTCGGCACCGGTCTGCACCTCGGTGAAACGGTCCGGCTGGGCCGGGATGCTGGGGCGGACGGCCTCGGCCGTCTGCTCGGGGGTGGTCTGCCCGGGGGCGGTCTCCGGGGGGCTGTTCCTGTCCACGGCCTCTTCTGGGTCCACGGCCTCTCCTGGTCGGTGGGCGGCGAGCGCGAGCCGATGATGTGACGCGGATCACGCATCGTAGGGCGACACCGCAGTATGCGACAGAGGGGCGGCCGGGGAATGTCGCAGCGTGGGCCAGGCGAGGCAATACCGCCCGCCCACAGCCTCGTTGACCTGGGTGTGAGCACCGAGCCGCCGCCTGAGCCACAGTCCCCCGGCCGACGTCCGTTCGGCATCGTCAGGTTGACGGGCCCCATAGCCGCCGCGGCCACCGGACGCCCCGTGACCCCGCCCTCCGCCTGCCGCTGGTACGGACCGAGAGTGCCGCTCCCGCCCCTGAGCATCGACACCCTGCGCGGCACCTGACGCAACGTTACAATTAACCGCCGCACAGCCTTTCTTGGGGAATTCATTGCCCAATGGGCATGATCGGCGCTAGCTTCACTCGTCATGTACCCGTCCGGGCACGGCCGGTGTCCGGGCGGCACGCTACGGACGATGTGGAGTACCCATGGCTCACTCGCACTCCAGACGCCGGCAGGCGCTGCTCGCCGTGCCCGTCGGTCTGGCCCTCACCGCCTCGCTGGGCCTGCTGCCCGGCGCCGCCGCCGCGGCGGCCCCGGCGAAGCAGCAGGTCAGGACGGACGGCCCACTGCTCTCCTATGTGGTCAACACCGGCACCGACCATGCCGGACTCGCCCGGGCGAAGCAGGCGGTGAACGCCAACAAGGGCTCCCTGGTGGCCGCTTACGACCGGATAGGCGTGCTGGTCGTCCACTCCAGGAACCCCGCCTTCGCCCAGTCGCTGCGCGCGGTACCGGGTGTGCAGTCGGCGGGCGCCACCCGTACCGCGCCGATCACCTCGGCGGCCACCGATGACATCGGCAAGCCGGAGAAGCTCAAGCTGTCCAAGTCCACCGCGCTGGCCGCCGCCAGGGCCGGGAGCCGGGGCAGCGAGCCGCTGGAGAGCCTGCAGTGGGACCTGCGGGCCATCAAGGCCGACCAGGCCGCCAGGATCAACCCGGGCAGCCGCAAGGTGACCGTGGGCGTGATCGACACCGGCGTGGACGACACCCACCCGGACCTGGCCCCCAACTTCTCCCCCTCCCAGTCGGCCAGTTGTGTCTCCGGCAAGGCCGACACCCGCCCCGGTGCCTGGCGGCCCTTCGACCCGTCCCGCGACTACCACGGCACCCATGTCGCGGGCACCATAGCCGCCGCCCGCAATGGCACCGGTGTGGCCGGGGTCGCCCCGGGCGTCAAGGTCTCCGCCATCAAGGTCAGCAGCAACAGCGCGGGCAGCTTCTTCTACGCCGAGAGCGTGGTCTGCGCCTTTGTCTTCGCCGCCGAGCACCACATAGCGGTCACCAACAACAGCTATTACGTCGATCCCTGGATGTTCAACTGCGCCGACGACCCCGACCAGAAGGCGATAGCCGACGCCATCGGCCGTGCCTCCGCCTATGCCCAGCGCAAGGGCGTGGTCAATGTGGCCGCGGCCGGCAACTCCAACTTCGACCTGGCGGCCAAGGAGCTCCCCGACAACTCCAGCCCCAATGACACCAAGCCCCTGCCGCGGAAGATCGATCCTTCGCGGTGCCTGGACGTCCCGGCCCAGCTGCCCGGGGTGGTCACCGTCTCCGCCACCGGCGTCAAGTCGCTGAAGTCCTACTACTCCAACTACGGCCGCGGGCAGATCGCCGTGGCAGCCCCCGGCGGTGACAACCTCCAGATCCCGGACGCCCCCGCCAAGGACGGCCGCATCCTCTCCACCCTGCCCGGCGGCGACTGGGGCTGGCTGCAGGGCACCTCGATGGCCAGCCCGCATGTGGCCGGTGTGCTGGCGCTGCTGAAGAGCACCCACCCCAAGGCGAGCCCGCAGGAGCTGACCTGGATCCTCAAGGCCCAGGCCAAGAACCCCGGTTGCCCGGTGGCGCCCGCCGATGCCACCTGCACCGGCACCAAGAACATCAACAGCCACTTCGGCTATGGCATCGTGGACGCCCTGGCCGCCGTCCAGGACTGACCCGCCTCCCCGGGGACGGGGCCGGGCACGCGCCCGGCCCCGTTGCCCTCCGGCCGGGCCAACAGCCCTTCCACCAGCAGCAACTGAGCCGCCAGATACGTCACCATCACCCAGAACTGCGGAACCCGCGCCTGCGGCCATCCCGCCAGCCCACCGGCGATCAGCCCGTCCGACAGCAGAAACAGCGCACCCCCGGCCGCCGCCCGCGGCCCCGCCCCGGCGGCACCCGCCGCCATCGCGGTCAGCAACAGGCTGTACAACGCGACGGGCAGCCGCAGTTGTGACGGCAGCCCCGGCCAGAGGGCCGCCACACTCAGCGCCCACACCGCTCCGTAGGGCACCGCCAGCCGGCACGCATTCTTCTTCGGCTGCCGTGCGAACAGCGCCAGATAGCACCCATGCCCGGCCGCGAACGCCCCCATCCCCGCCAGGAACGCCGCCTCCCCCTCACACTGCAGCAGAACGTCCCCCACGGCCCCCAACAGCAGGGCCAGCGCCAGCAGTCGGGGCCCGCCGCGCACCAGGACATACTCCGCCAGCAGCGGCATCAGCACCGGTTTGGTGGCCCGTTCCACCCCGCGCCGCCGGGTGAGCAGCGCACCCAGATGCACCCCGCCCGCCGCCGCGAAGGCCGCCAGCCGGCCCCGTACGCCCCTCATCCGACCCGCTCCGGCAGCCGTTCCCCGGACGGACGCGCCGTACGCGGCTGCCACCCGGGCCCCCTGAAGACCCGCCCCAGCCGCTCACCCCAACTCCTGGCCGCCCGTAGGTCCCTGGCGATGGCCACATACTCATGGGTGGCCACCCGCAGCGGGTTGAAGGTGTCGATGTTCTTGGTCAGCCCGAACACCGGCCGCTCGCCCTCCGCCACAAAGGACCCGAACATCCGGTCCCAGATAATGAGAATCCCCCCGAAGTTGCGGTCCAGATAACCACCCTGCGAGGCATGGTGCACCCGGTGGTGCGAGGGCGTATTGAGCACAAACTCAAACGGCCGCGGCAGCTTCCGCACCCGCTCCGTATGCACCCAGAACTGATAGACCAGATTCACCGAGGAACAGAACGCCACCGCCGCCGGGTGCACCCCCGCCGCCACCATCGGCACATAGAACGGCCACACCGTCCAGGTGGTCCAGGGCTGCCGCAGCGCGGTGGTGAAGTTGAACTTCCGGCTGGAGTGGTGCACCACATGGCAGGCCCACAGAATCCGGATGACATGGTGTCCCCGGTGCGACCAGTAGTAGAAGAAGTCCTGCACCAGCAGCATCAGCGGCAGCGTCCACCAGAGGATGGGCACCCGTAGCGGCGTCAGTTCATAGACCGCCGTATAGATGGCGACGATCGGCACCTTCCACAGCGCGTCAAAGGCCAGACTCCCCAGCCCCATACCGACACTGGTGGCCGCGTCCTTGGCCTCGTACCCCTCGGCCTCCTCATCGGGATGCAGCCGGTAACTCACCACTTCCAGGGCGGTGAGCAGGACAAAGGCGGGCACGGACCACAACACGACATCGGGCAGGTGCGGCATGTTCCGCACCATAAGCTTGCCGACTGGCTTGTCGCTAGGGGGTGTTACCCATGGGTACCCAATTCTTGTTACCGGGGGTCCACGTCACCCCCTTCGCAACACCGCCCGCACGGCCGCCGCGCCGCGCGCGGTGATCTCGGCGTGGGCGGCGGCTTGCCCGTCCTCCTCCCGGCATTCCCCGCACAGAACCTCATCCGCCTCCGGCCGGAACAGCCGAGGCTGGATGTGCCGCCCCCGGCACTCGACCATTCCCGCCACCCGGGGCGCCAACGGCGGCCCGGCGGCCACCCGTTGCCGGGGAATCTCCGGCCGCTTGCGCACCAGCCGGTCACGCAGCAGTGCCGCCGGGCAGTGCACCGGCTGCGGCAACCCGTTCACCAGCGCCTCGCGCAGGTCATCCGCCCCCGCACCGCGCAGCAGCCACTCGCCCGCGAGCGGGGCGAGGGTCTGGATATCCCTTCCGTTCAGCCGCAGTTGCCGTACCGAATGCGAGACGGCGGCAAGGATCTGCGCTCCCCGCCGAACCAGCGCAGCCGGAACCGCAGTTGCCGCTTCCGCCACCGGCTCCTCCCTCCGCGAGGGCCGGGAGGGCTGGGAGGGCGGGCGACGGCCCGGCTACACGGCTCACCGGGGGCCGGTTTGCTGTCACTCGGCTGACGCCCGTCCCGGACGGCACGGGCTTCCTCGGCATCGAGCGGCGCACCGGCGACCAGTTGGGTCGTCGCCCAACGGCCGTCCGGCCCCTGCGTCCGCCACTCATGGACGTACCGCTCCTCGATCAACTCCCCCTTGGCCCGCTGGAACGCCGCCTTCTTGATCCCGGCCCGCCGCGCCGCCTCCGACAGCGGCATATCCGCTCCGGGCGGCAGCGAGAGCAGCCATAGCAACAGACGTACGGCATCCGAGCCGAGGCGCGGATGACGGATGATCTCGTTCGGCGCCCGGGTGAAGCGGCCTTCGGGCGCGATAAAGTACTTGAGCATGCGCGGGGAGCTCTTCTCTCCTTGGCGGGTGTAGACCCCTGCCGACGGGTTGTGGCCGTCCGGCAGGGGTCGCTTCGCGTTCGGTACGAAGCGACCCGATGCGGGCAAGTTAGCTCGGGGGAACGAGCCGGCGGCCCGGCCTGCGGACCACAACACTCGTAAGAGTTAACGGAGTTGAAGTGGGCCTGCTTTCCGCACCCGCGTCCTGGCTGAGCCTGCGGAATCCCGCACCGGTCCGCCATGGAGCGGAATCAGGAGGGGTGTTGGTGCTCCTCCCACGTCCGGAAGTGCGTACTCCTGGGAGCCATGGCCTTGAGCCTGGCGCCGAATTCGTTCAGCACCGCCGCGACACGGGGGTGGTGGGCCAAAGCGCCGGAAGAGACGGTCATCGCCGTGGCGAGGGAGAGCTCAAGTTCGCCCTGCCCAAGCTGCGCGCATGCCAGCCGTGCGGTGACCAGGGCGCGGTCACGGCGCATATGGGGACGCAGTAGAGCCAGACTGCGGTACGCATGAGCTTCCGCACGCGGGAAGTCCCCCAGGCTGAGATGTGCGGAGACGGCGAGTTCCTCAATCTCCGCCCGGTCGCAAACCGCCGTCATCCAGACTGGCCTGCGGGTACTCGCGTCGGCGCGGTCAAGTGCCCCATGAGCATGGGCAAGTGCCCGGCGCACCCCCGTGGCATTTCCCATGGAGCCGTGGATGGCGGCATGCCGAGCATGACCCAGGGCAGCAAACATCGGGTCGCGGCGGGCGATGGGGAGTCCGCGCGCCACATCATTGGCGGCCAGTGCGTCCGCCGGTCGCCCGAGATGGCGGTAAAAGCTGCCCGCATGGGACCAGATGCGGAACTGAATGGCCTGGTCACCGGAGACCGTTGCGAGGCTGGATGCCCGAGTGAAGTGGTACTCCGCAGCTTCACGACGGCGGCTGTCGATGGCTGCCCACATGGCACTGGACGCGAATGAAGCAGCACAGGCGTAGAGGGCACTTCGCACGCGCCGGCTGACCGAACCGTACCGCTGGAAGGCCAGCGCTTCTTCCACCAGGTCGGCGGCACGAGCTTCGATGTCGGGGCCTCCGCCATATCGATTGTCGCGGGCCACAAGGACGTTGAACCTGTCTTGCAGCTGTTGGACTTCGGTGCCGCCGATCTGCTGTGTCACAGCGTGGGCATTTCTCTTCGAGGCAGCCGACGCCGAGGGCGGAGTGAAGCCCAGTTCCTCCGGCGTACGGTGGAACACCGCGCTGAGCGCCGCTCGTTGCCTGCCTTGCGGCCATCGGGTCTGCCCGGAGAGATAGCGGCGAATGGTGCGATCGGAGAGATCACCACGGCGTCCGGTGAATTCCTCGATCACGTCATTCAGTTGTTCGGCAAGTTCCAGGCGCGTAAGCCCGAGCGCCGCCATGCGCGCCGCCAGTTCGGTATTGGCTGCCATGCCGTCACCGTAGGGGAACGGGTGCGGGACGTCCCCTGGCTCAGTAAAGGCCGAGTCATTTGGTCCGGTCTCCCGGAGCTGAACGGCGGCGCTTCGCCCTCCCGGTCGGGATGGTGCAAGCCGTTCACTGGACGGCACCCGGCAGGACTCCCAAGGACGACGGAAGGGCGAAGCCCCGTGATCTCACATGCCAGTCCCCAGAAGCGCGACATCCGCTACGACCACCAGCAGCAGCGCTTCATCGTGCTGATCACCCTGCACCACTTGGACGGCACCTCCGAACCGACGGAACTGCGGCTGGGTCCGGATGAGATGGCGGCCCTGTCCGTCCAGGTCGAGCAGTCAGCGGAGAAGCGCGCGAAGGCTCTCGGCCTGAACCGCGACTTCCACCAGGCACGCCTTCGTTGATCACTGCTGCACACGTCACCGCACAACGGCACGGACAACAATCCATTCCTCACTGCTCCGAAGGGGTGAGCACCATGACTTGGTGGGCGACAAGCGCGGACAGCGGAAACAAGCACGGCGGAGGCGGCTCGGACGAGGGTGGCAACACCAACGATGGGCAGAACCCCGCGGACGGTCGCTGAGTGGACGCGCACAGCATGAAGGAGGCGGGCCCCAAGCGGCTCGCCTCCGCGCTCCTGAGCGAGGGAGCGCTGGCCGACGACTGGCTGCCGGCATTCGAGGCCGTACCCCGTCACCTCTTCGTCCCGGACGTCATCTGGCCCGGCCGGGCCGGAATGAACCGGCAGAGCGATCGGGTGAGCCGTGGTGAGGACCCCGACACATGGTGGGCGGCCGTCTATCGCGATGCGCCGATCACCACGCAGTGGGACGACGGGGCGTACGCCGGAGCCGGCAAGGGCAGGGTGCCGTCCAGTTCCAGTTCCATGCCGACCATGGTTTTCTCCATGCTCAACGTCTTGAGCGTCGAGCCAGACCAGCGCGTGCTGGAAATCGGTACCGGCACCGGCTGGAATGCCGCTCTGCTTTCCCATCGGCTGGGCGCGGAGAACGTCGTCACGGTGGAGGTGGACGAGGCCAGTGCGCGCGACGCCCGCAAGCGGCTCTCGGCGGCGGGCTTCCACCCATTGACGATCGTCGGCGACGGAGCACGGGGATACCCCGACGCCGCCCCGTACGACCGCCTGATCGCCACCTGCTCCGTCGGCCACGTGCCCCGCGCATGGGTGGCGCAGACCCAGCCCGGCGGGCTGATCGTCGCTCCATGGGGGCCCGTGTACGGAGGGGAGGCGATTGTGCGCCTGACGGTTGCCGGGAACGGCACCGCGACCGGCTTCTTTACCGGCTCATCCGCGTTTATGCGGCTCCGCGCGCAGCGGATGGAGCGGCGGCACATCCGCGAGTACCTCAAGGGGATGAAGTGGCCGGCGGACGGGGTGAAAAGCCTGACTCACCTATCTCCTGAAGCAGTTGGCGACTGGGCGGTTATGTTCGCCATCGGAGTGCAAGTTCCCGGCGCGTTCCCATGGATGGAGGAGTACCCGGACGGCTCATACACGCTCTGGCTTCGGGATACGGCCGTCACGTCCTGGGCGACCGTCGAGTACGAAGCGGACCGTACGGAGTTCGAGGTTCGCCAGTCGGGGCCCCGACGCCTCTGGGACGAGGTAGCGGCCGCCTACCGGTGGTGGGACGAACACGGCCGGCCGGACTTCGGCCGCTTCGGCCTGACCGTGGACGAAGACGGCGAACGCGTGTGGCTGGATTCGCCCGGCGATCCCGTGCCCGTCCAGCATTCCTGCTGAGCGTGTCAACTCACCTGTGGAGCAGAGAAGACGCCAGGTCTGCGACCCCCGTCAAGGGCGCGACGATCGCAAGCACGATCGAGTGATTGCTCGCCATCCACCCCACACGCCGCCATCCATAGCCATACGGTCCGATCATGGTCACTTCGCGCCACGAGGCCTCGCACCGGATTTTCCAGGAACGTCCGGAGCTATTGAGACCCGTCTTCCAGATCCTGGGTGTCCCCTATCCCGCGGAGGCGGGCGTGGAGGCGCTCACACCCGACACCACGGAAATCCGGCCGTTGGAGCGGCGCGTGGACAGCGTGCTGCGCATCAAGCCACCCGACGGCGGAGGGTTCCTCCTCGCCATCGAGGCGCAGGGGCGCCGCGACGAGGACAAGGCGGTCAACTGGGCGTACTACCTCTCCCATCTCAAGGCGAAGTACCAGCGCCCGGCGCTGCTGCTCGTGGTCTGCCAGGACAAGGCAACCGCCACCTGGGCATCCGGGCCCTTTGAGCTCGGCACCAAGGACTGGACGGCGCTGTCCCTGCACCCGCTGGTCCTCAGCCCCGGAAACGTCCCGGAGATCCTGGACCAGGAGGAGGCGGCCAAGGACCCGACCCTTGCCACCTTCTCCGCCTTGACACACGGCCGTAGCCCGAATCTTCCGGCCATACTTGAGGCACTGGCGCGTGCGCTGGGAACGGCTGATCCGCAGACCGTCAAGTACTGCAGTGAACTACTCGAGATCGGCCTGGGGGACACCCCGGCAAGAGAGACTTGGAGGATGCTGATGCCTGGAACCTTTTTCCCCGGCCGGGGCACGCTCATCGAGGAATCCTTCGAGGAAGGCCGGGAGGAAGGCCGGGCCGAGGAGCGGGCGAGGCTGGTGCTGGTCGCGCTTGAGCGGCGCGGGATCTCGGCCTCCCCCGAAGTGCGACAGCGGGTCACCGAGTGCAAGGACCTCGACACCCTGCAAATCTGGCTGGACCGCGCCTTCTCCGTCGCCACGGCCGACGAACTCTTCGCCGACGAACACTGACAGCATCCCCGCCATGGACGCTCGCCCGCAGCGACCCCCACCGGCGAGCGTCCGCCCTCACCAGGCCCGCCCCGCCGCCCCCGTCGCGAACACCGGGCTGGTGGCTCCCGCCGGGGGCTCGGTGAGCGGTTCGGCGATTTCCGTGGCCGTTGGGCCCACCCGGGCCGCGATCCGGTCCAGCAGTCGCAGGTCGAAGCCGTAAACAACCGCCGCGTTGCCGCCCACCATCGCCGCGACCTCTTCCCGTGGCAGCCCCGCGTAGGCGGCCCTCAGCCCTTCCCGGGAATGGGGGTAAGTGCCCTCGTCGTGGGGGTAGTCGCTGCCCCACATGATCTTGTCGATGCCGATCCGGTGCCGTAGGGGCGCCTCATGCGGCCGCATAAAGCTGGCGCCCACGAAGCAGTTCTCCCGCCAGTACGCGCTCGGCGCCCGTACCCCCAGGCCCGCGCCGAACTTGGCCTCGGCGGAGTCCAGTTGGGCGCGGGAGGTGGTCAGCCGGGCGTGGTAGTAGTCCAGGGTGGCCAGGACGGGCGGGATCCAGCCCGCGCCCTGTTCGGTGAGGACCAGGCGCAGGCCGGGGTGGCGCTGGAAGGCGCCGCCGAAGCAGAGGTGCCATAGCGCGCGGTGGGAGAACCAGGTGGTTTCCACCATGAAGACGGCCCTGGCGGCCGGTTCGTGGCCCAGGGGCGGGGAGGCGGAGCCGCCATGGTGGTTGACGGGGACGCCGAGTTCGGCACAGACGGCCCACAGGGGGTCGTAGACAGTGGAGTGGAGCTCGGGCAGGCTGCTGCCGGGCGGGGTGCCGGGGAGCAGGATGCCGCCGGTCAGCCCGGCGGCATGGGCGCGGCGTACCTCCCGTACCGCCTCGTCCACATCGTTGAGGAGGATCTGGGCGACCCCGGCCCGGCGGCCGGGGGCCAGGGCGCAGAAGTCGGCCAGCCAGCGGTTGTGGGCGCGCAGCCCGGCCCAGCGCAGGGTGAACTCCTCCCTGGTGGGCGCGGGGGCGAGCAGGGAGGCACTGGGGAAGAAGGGCGGAATGGTGTTGGGGAAGACAACCTCGGCGACAATGCCGTCCGCCTCCAGTTCGGCCAGCCGGCGGTCGGAGTTCCAGTTGCGGTCGGCGGTGTCGGCGAGCAGGTCCTCGTAGGGGTTGACATAGGTCGCCGCCCAGGCGTCGAAGGCGTCGTGGTGCGCTCGCGCCAAGTACGGCCGGTAGTCCAGGAGATCGGCTCCGGCGTGGCAGTCGGCGGAGATGACCGTGTAGCGGCCGGCGGTCACGGCGCCGTCGCGGGGGCCGGTCACACGTCCCTGCCCATGGCCGGGAAGTCGCGGTCGGTCAGCCAGTGACGGCCGGTCTCCCGGGAGCGGGCCCAGGACGCCTCCACCGCCGACTGGTCCGCGGGCTGGCCCAGTTCGGCGGGCGTGGGACCGATCCGGGCGGCCAGCGGGGCGAGCGCGGCGGTGTCGAAGCCGAAGACCTCGGCGGCGGACAGCCCCAGCATCCGCCGGGTCTCGCCGACCGGAATGTCATGGAAGGTGTCCCGCAGCCAGCGCCGGGTGTGCGGCCAAGTGCCTTCCGGGTGGGGGAAGTCGGAGCCCCAGAGGATGTTGTCCACGCCTATCTCATAGCGCTGGGCCAGTTCCCGCCGCTTGGTGTTGGTGGCACAGATGAAGACATTGCGGTCCAGATACTCATGGGGCGGACGGGGCAGCCCGGAGAAGGGCGAGAGTTTCCGGCCGCCATGCGCACCCAGATAGAGGCGGTCCATGAACCACAGCAGATTGGGCAGCCACCAGCAGCCGGACTCGGCGATGCCGAAGCGCAGCCCCGGATGGCGTTCGAAGACCCCGGACCAGAGCAGGAACCACAGCGGCCGGGCCGGCCACCAGGTCACCTCGGTGACATAGATGCCGAGGTGATCGCCGTACTCCTGGCGCGGGGCGGCCCCGGAGTGGGTGAGCACCGGCATGCCCGCCTCGGCGGCCGCCGCCCACACCGGGTCGTAACGCCGGTCATGGTACGGCGGGTTGCCGCCCCACATGGCGGGGATCATCAGCGCGCGCAGTCCGGACTCCCGGGCCCGTTTGATCTCGGCCAGCACCTCCGGCACCTCCGCGGTCACCGGCAGCAGCGCCACCCCACGGTGCCGCTCCGGATGCCCGGCACAGAACTCGGCCAGCCAGCGGTTGTGCGCCCGGGCCCCGGCCATGCCCAGTTCGGGGTCGTGGTCGCCGGACAGGCCCAGCCCGACCCCGAAGGGGGCGGCGTTGCGGCTGTCCACCGCGTCGGCGTCCGGGAAGACCACCTCGCCGGCCACCCCGTCCCCGTCGAGTTCCTTGATCCGCTGCGCCGGGTCCCAGCCGCCGCGCAGCCCCTCCCGGTGCTCCTCGAACCAGCGCGTCGCGAATGCCTCGTTGCGCACCCCCAGCCGTGTCATCTCGGCCTGCCGGGCGGCGCGTTGGGCGAGGAAGTCATCGAAGGCGCGGTGGTGGCGGCGCTCCAGGTACGGGCGGTACTCCTCGGTGGGCAGCCCGGCGTGGCAGTCCGAGGAGATCACCAGATAGGGGTCCGAGTACGTCATCGGGCACTCGCCTCCGGGGGCCGGGGCCGGTCGAGGATCTGGTGGACGTCGTCATAGCGCTGGTGGACATAGGGCAGCAGATCGCCGGCGCTCACCTTGGCGGCCACCCGGCCCCGCTGGGCGGTGCTCCGCTCGCCCAGGGTGAGGTCCAGCAGGCGCCGCACCGGCAGATCGGCCACCGGGTCGTACATCGACTCACCCAGCACCACATCGCCGGTGACGGCCTCCAGCCTGCGCACCCGCTCGGTGCGGGTGCAGTAGACCAGCAGCGGGCCGGCGTCGAAGCCCTCGCCGTCCACCGCGGGCAGGAACTTGAAGTAGAAGTCCAGGCGCTGGGACGGTGCGGGCAGCGGCAGTTCGGCGGCGACGGCGCCGCGCACCTCCAGGAAGGCGATGCCATGCCGGGCCAGCCGCGCCCGCACCACCATTCCCTCGCGCTCCAGGACCACCTCGCCCAGCTTCTTGGGCTCGCCGAACACCTCCCGGCCGCCGGTCAGCGCCCGTTCCTCGGTCATCGGCATCACCAGCGGGTACCAGCCCTCGTGCCCACCGTGCCGGGCGGACACCGCCACCGATCCGGCACCCAGCGGCCGGCCGTACAGCGCCACGGTGCTGACGGCGGCCCGTACCAGGGGGCGCGGGCCGGGCTCCAGCGGTGGCGGAAGCACCGCCGCCACGGCATCCGGATCGCTCTCCCAGTGCGCCACCAGCCCGGTGGACCAGACCTCCGGCACCGCCGCCCGGCGGGTCCCGGCCATCTCCTCCGCGTCGCGCGGGCCGTACCGTACGCGTGCCATCCGCGTCACCGCCCTGTGTCGTCTTGGGTTCTGTAACACAGTTACAGCGCCACCGCCCAGGGGTAAACACCATGCGATGGACGGGAGTTGGGTTTGAGCCGCGAGGAGATCCTGCGGGCCGCCGCCCGCCTGGTACGGGAGCGGGGGCCGCGTGCGCTGACCATGCGGCGGCTGGCCGAAGAGCTGGGGACGGCCGTCACGGCGATCTACTGGCATGTGGGCAACCGCGAGGCGCTGCTGGACGCGCTGGTGGAACGTACGCTCCAGGAGTTCGCGGCCATCCACCCCACCGGGCGCACCCCGCGCACCCGTATCGTCTCGCTGGCCCGGACGCTGCGCGCCGAACTGCGCGCCCGGCCGCACCTCATCGCGATGGTGCATGAACGGGGGCTCACCGAGCGGCTGTTCCTCCCCGTGCGCCAGGCCCTGGTGAAGGAGGCCCAGGCGGCCGGTCTGCGGGGAGCCCGGGCGGCCGCGCTGGTGCGCGCGGTGGAGTTCCTGGTGGTGGGCTCGGTACTGGTGGAAAAGGTGTCGGGGCCGGAGGGCGAGCGGATGGCGGCGGATACGGTGACAGACGGCGCCAAGACGGGCGGCGCCGTGGCCCGTGATGCCGTGACCCCCGATGCCGTAGTGGCGGGCGAGGGTGACCGGGCGCTGGAGCGGGCCCTGGCGCGGCCGCCCGATCCCGGGCGGCTGTTCGAGCTGTCGGTGCGGGCGGTGGTGCGGGACCTTCTGAGTCGGTAATCCTTTGCCGCAAGTGCGGTTCCGGCAAAGGAAATCCGCCCCCGAGCGAGCCTGGAAACCGTTGGCGCGGGGCGGAAGGGCCCGCCTAGGATCGCTGATGCGGGGGCGGCTCCGCGGCTGCCTGCGCACCCACTCCCCGCCCCCGCCTATGGGGGTTTCAGGGGGAATGGTCCGTGTCCACATTGCAGGCAGTGCTGCTGCGCCGCGCCCGGGTCTGGTTTGTTGACCATGAACTGTCCTGTGGAGCAAAGGGGATGGACTCGCACCTGGCGGACGGGTTGACAGCGCTGGAGGGCGAGCTGCTGGACCGGGGGTACGCGCTCAGCGAGCCCTTGCGCGGTGCGCTGGGCTCGGCGGGGGTGGAGGCCCTGGCGGACGGCGGCAAGGGGTTGCTGCGGGCGATCGACGGACTGCTGGGCGTGGAGCGTACCCATATGCCGCTCTTCGGCGAATTCCCACGAGCCCTGCCGCCGCACACTCAAGCACTTTATGTGGAACGGGTGTTCAGCCTGCTGCGGGAGCGGCCATGGCAGCCCTGTGTGCTGTGCGGTACGGCACGCCCGGTGCACCCCCTGTCGCCCTGCGCACATCTGGTGTGCCAGGACTGCTGGGACGGGGCGGAGTACGCGGGGTGCCCGCTCTGCCATCGCCACATCGACCGTACGACCCCCTTCCTGCGGACCGATGCCCCACCGGCCGCGCCGGGTAGGGGCGTTGGGGGCGGGCCGCTGCTTCCGCTGGTGCTGGGTACGGACCGGGGCGCGGAGGCGGCGGCCGCGCTGGCCGGGCTGCTGGAGCGGCGCACTCCGCTCTGCCCTCAGGACCGCGAGGACCTCAAGGTGCTGCTGGCCCATGCCGCGCCCGGCGGGCTGGACTGGCTGCCGGCGGCGATCCCGGTACCGGAGAGCAGGGCACTGGTGCTGGGCGGCCTGCTGGCCCTGGGCGCACCGGTGGGCGACCGGCTGCCGGGGCTGCTGACCACGGCCACCGATGTGCTGCGGCTGTTGTGCGTCTGGTCGGGAGGCGAGGCGGACCCCTCGGCCGTGCCGAGGATGCGGAGCCTGCCCCGGCCGGTGCGCCGCCAACTGCTGGCGCTGCTGGGTGGATTGGAGATGCCGGTCCTGGTGGGCGGCCTGCTGCGCCATCCCGCCGCCTGGAAGCGGGTGGCCGAGATGCTGCACCCTTATGAGCATCACCGGCGGTATCCACGGGTGGCGCTGGCCTTCGCCGTGCTGCGGAGGACGGACGTCCGGCGGTCCGGTGCGCTGGGTGAGGGGCTGCGCGCCATGGCGGCGGCTCATCCTGAGGCGGTCGTTCTGCATGGTGACCGGCTCGGCAGGCGGGGCCCGGCCTGACTGGAGCTCCGGCGGGACGGCCGTGACTCCACCCGACGACTGACCGGAATGCATATGTCTGAGACAGCATGTGTCCGGGAAGCCCCGTCCGGGCAGGGCTTGCTTCATGGTTGCGCTGTCGAGTGAGATACGGGCGCGGATCGAGGCGCCGCACATCTGGTACGTGGGTACGGTCAACCGGGACGGGTCGCCCCATGTGAGCCCGATGTGGCTGGGCCATGACGGGGATCTGCTCCTGTTCAACACCGCGGTCGGCCGGATCAAGGAGCGCAATCTGCGCCGTGATCCGCGGGTGTGCCTGTCCCACGCCGACCCGGCCGACGCCTATGACCGGGTACAGATCCGGGGCCGTGCCATCCGGTTCATCACGGGGCCGGAGGCGGACCGGAACATGGACGTACTGGCGCGGGTCTATCTGGGCACCGAACGGTTCGAGTGGCGTATCCCGGGTGAGCGGCGGGTGATGGTGCTGGTGGAGCCCTCGCGGATACGTCATGTGGTGGGGGTCGAGCCCTTACCGGGCGGGGCGCCGGGGGAAGGCGGCGTATCCGGCGGCGCTTGAGCAGGCCGCCGCGTCGGCGCCCCGGAGTTCACACACCGTTCCGGGATGCCCCGAAGGGGCTTTGACCGTACGGCAGTTGACCAGCGTCTGCCTGGAGAGCTCCCCCAAGGGGCGCGGGGCGGCACTTGCTGGGCGCGCCAAGCGAACCGGTCGGGCCTATATCACACCTCAATCAGGCCCCGACCGGCAGGGCCTCAACTCGCCGGACCGGGCCCGCCGCTGGCCTGATCCACTCGCACGGAGATCGGCCAGGGGCCTGGTTGTCAGTGGTGGCCCTTAAGCTTTTGGACCATGCTCGACGACAGCACCGCAGCCGCATCGCCCGCCTCCTGGCCGGCCGCCTATCCCGAGGGGTACGCGGTGGTCGATGTGGAGACCACCGGGCTCGCCCGGGATGACCGGATAGTGTCGGCCGCGGTGTACCAACTGGACACCCATGGCCGGGTGGAGGACAGCTGGTACACGCTGGTCAATCCGGAGCGGGACCCGGGCCCGGTGTGGATTCACGGGCTGACCTCCGAAGTCCTGGCGGAGGCACCGCTGTTCAAGGACATCGCCGCCGACTTCGCGGACCGGCTGGCCGGGCGGGTGCTGGTGGCGCACAACGCGGCCTTCGACTGGTCGATGATCGCCCGGGAGTATGCGCGGGCCGGGATGGAGGTCCCGGTGCGGCAACGGCTGTGCACCATCGCACTGTCCAAGGAGCTGGGGCTGTCGCTGCCCAACCACAAGCTGGAGTCGCTGGCCGCGCACTATGGCGTGGTGCAGCAGCGGGCCCACCACGCCCTGGACGACGCCCGGGTGCTGGCCGAGACCTTCCGGCCCAGCCTGCACCGTGCGGCAGAGGCCGGCCTGCGGCTGCCACTGCTGGCCTGTCAGCCGCTGACCGAGTGGTCGGACGGCCCCTCCGCCCGCTCGCCGCGGATCGGGTACCAGCCCTCGTACCGGTCGGCCGGCTGGCGGCCCAGCCGTCGGCTGCCGCCCTGCCCCTATCCCAACCCCGGCCGCTATGAACCGGGCAAACAGCTCATCCAGGGCATGCGGGTGGCCTTCTCCGGTGACACCTCCATCGACCGGGAGCTGCTGGAGGACCGGACCATCGAGGCCGGGCTCCATGTGGCGAGCAGTGTCTCCAGGCTCACCAGCCTGCTGGTCACCAATGACCCCGACTCCCCCACCGGCAAGGTCACCAAGGCGCGGTCCTTCAACACTCCGGTGGTGGACGAGGCGGCCTATGTCCAGCTGCTCTCCCATGTGGTCCCGGCGCCGGGGGGCGGGGCGTAGGCCGGGCGCGGGCGGCGCGCAGCACCCACCGGAGGGACCGCCGGGGACACCAGGTAACGTCGATGCGTGTACCGCTTCCTGCTGACCCGGCAGTGGGTGATCCTCACGCTTGTGGGGCTCGTCCTCATTCCGGTGATGATCAAACTGGGCTTCTGGCAGTTGCATCGCCATGAGAGCCGGGTCGCGCGCAACCACCAGATCGGCCGCCAGCTCTCCGCCGCTCCGGTTCCGGTCACCGAGCTGAGCTCGCCCGGCCGGGATGTGTCCGGAAAGGACGTCTGGCGCCGGGTGAGCGCGACCGGCAGCTATGACCCCAAGGACGAGGTGGTCGTCCGCTACCGGACGGACGACTCCGGCAAGTCCGGCTTTATGGTCGTCACCCCGCTGATGCTGGCGGATGGCAAGGCGGTGCTGGTCAACCGAGGCTGGATCCCGGCCGACAGCGGTCAGCTGCAGTACCCCAAGGTTCCCGCCCCGCCCTCGGGCAAGGTCACCATCACCGGCCGGCTGCGCGCGGACGAGACCACCCACTCCAGCGGTATCAAGGACACCAAGGGGCTGCCGCCCCGGATGGTGATGCTGATCAACAGCCGGCGGCAGTCCGAGCAGCTGCACCGGCCGCTGCTGGGCGGCTATATCGAGCTGGCCGAGGCGCCCTCGGGGAGCGACCAGCCGGAGCCGGTGTCCGCCCCTGACCACAGCAGCATCGGCAATCACATGGCCTATGCGGTGCAGTGGTGGCTGTTCTCGGCGTTCGTTCCGGTGGGCTGGGTGATCCTGGTCCGCCGGGAGCGCCGCGACCAGCAGGCGGCCGCCGCCAAGAAGGCCGAGGAGGCGGAGCAGGCGGCCGCCCCTGCCGCGGCGGCGCCCAGCACGGCAGACTGAGCGCATGGATCTTGGGCTCAAGGACCGGGTGTATGTACTGACCGGCGCCAGCCGCGGGCTGGGCCATGCCGCCGCGCGGGAACTGGTGGCCGACGGGGCCCGGGTGGTGATCTCCGGGCGGGACGAGAAGACGGCCGCCGCCGCGGCCGCCCGGCTGGGCGGAGGCGCCGTCGGGGTGGGAGCGGACAACGCCGACCCCGCCTCGGCCGAGCGGCTCATCGACACCGCGCGGGAGCGGTTCGGCCGCTTCGACGGCATCCTGATCAGCGTGGGCGGGCCGCCCGCCGGCTCCACCGCCGAGATCGGCGAGGAGCAGTGGCGGGCCGCCTTCGAAAGCGTCTTCCTGGGCGCGGTGCGACTGGCCCGGGCCGCGGCGGCGGAACTCTCCGAGGGCGGGGTGATCGGCTTTGTACTGTCCGGGTCCGTCCATGAGCCCATCCCCGGGCTGACCGTCTCCAATGGACTGCGGCCCGGACTGGCCGGGTTCGCCAAGTCGCTCTCGGTGGAGCTGGGCCCCCGGGGCATCCGGGTGGTAGGGCTGCTGCCCGGCCGGATCGACACCGACCGGGTCCGCGAACTGGACGCGCTCTCCGGCGACCCGGAGCAGGTCCGGGCCGGGCACTCGGCGCGCATTCCGCTGCGGCGCTATGGGAGTCCCGAGGAGTTCGGGCGCTGCGCGGCTTTTCTGCTGTCGCCTGCGGCGTCCTATCTCACCGGCTTGATGCTGCCGGTGGACGGCGGAGCCCGCCACGGCTTCTGACGCCCGTCCACACGGCGCGGGGTGCCCCACTACTGGTGGCGCGGGGTGCCCCCAGGGGCGTCGGGTGCCCCATCAGGGGCGCGGGGAACTGCGCGACCAGCCACGTACGGCCTGCGGCCGACCGGCAACCGTCGTTGGCAGACGCCGTTTCGTCGCCGGGTGCCGCCCGATGGGCGGTTGTGCCCACCCTCCCCCAGCTACCGCTGGGAGGTGCCCCCATCGCCCTGCGGAACGACTGCCCACAACCGGCGGGGTGCCCCGCGATCAACCGCCAAGTGGGGCACCCAACCGTGCGCACCCCAAACCGTGCTCACTCAACCCGCTCCGCCCGATGGCGGACCACCCTCAACCGCACCCGCGCCGGCAACCTCACCAGCCCCACCGAACTCCGCGCATGATCCAGCGCCTCCGCGCACAGCCGGTGCAGCGCGGCCGCCGGTGCCGAGTGCGCTCCCAGGGTCAGGGTCACCCGGACCTCGGGGGCGCTGCGCCGCCCGGTCAGGGTGACCATCGCCGCATCGACTCCGGCCAGCTCCGCCGCCTCCGCGGCCATCGCTTCCTCCAGGGCCCGCCCGCGCACCAGCACCAGGTCCTCGTCACCGCCGTTGACCATGACCGAGTCCAGCCGGCGGCGCCGCAGCTGGGCCAGCAGCCACCACAGGGCCACCAGCACCAGCAGGGAGAGCACCATGATCACCACGGGCCACCACCAGTCGCTGCCCTGCCACCGGCGCCGGTGGGCGGCGCTGAGCAGGACGTCATGCGGTCCGGCGAAGGGCCAGCCGGAAGGCAGCGACAGATCCCAGCGCCGCCGCAGATCCAGCGCACCGGCCAGGACGGCGGCGCCCAGCCCCAGCAACAGCACTCCGGCCAGCGCCAGCAGCACCCGGTTGACCACCTTCAGCACCACATTCACCGCCTCACCGACCTCACGGCCCTCACCGCCGCACCGCACGCTGCACCCGCACCGCGAGCACCGGCTGTCGGCCCAGCCCCAACTCCCGTACCGCCTCGGCCAGTACGGCGTCCACATCGGCCCGGACCTCGTCCAGGTCCCGGAAGTGCGCCTGGACGCGGACCCGGATCACCCGGCGCCCCACCTCCACGCGTACCGCCCGTACCCCGGCGATCTCCAACACCCGGTCCCGGAGCACCAAGGCCGCCGCCCGCCGGTCCAACCCGGCCCGTACTTCGGGGAGTTCATGGCGCATCGGCAGCACCCCGCGCATGCCCGGGGTGACGGCCAGCGCGATCAGCCACAGGCCCAGCAGCATGGCCAGCACCGCGCCGGCGATCACCCAGCCGTTGCCCAGGTGCCGGGTGGCCAGCTCATGGGCCAGCCGGCGGCGCCAGTGCATGGCGGGGTGGTGGGCGCGTACCGCCGCCACGTCGTAGAGGAACAGCCCGGAGACGGCCATCAGCACCAGGGCGGCGATGGCCGCGGGCACCCGCCTGGACGACCAGAAACGGCCGGAGGGTTCCGGCTCCGGCCGCGGGCCCTTGCCCAGATGGACGGGACCGCTCATCGCACCCGCCCCGCGCCCGCGCGGTCCAGGTGCGGCGAGTGCAGCCGTTCCACCGTGATCACCACCTCCGGCACGCTCATCCCCGCCAAGGTCTCGAGGCGCTCGGCGACTTGGCGGCGTACCGCACGGCAGCGGGCCCGGAGATCCACCGGGTAGCCGAGCTCCATATGGACGCGTACCCGCGCGGACTCGTCCCGCACCACCACCGAGGCGGTCGGGGCAGCATGGTGCTCGCGCAGTTCACCGGCGAGCGCCTCGCGCGCCGCCCGGGAGGCGATTTTGGCCACCACGCGATCCGCCACGCGGGTGGCCCCCCGCTCTCCCGGTGGTACCTCACGCCCTCCCCCCATCGCCTACCTCCGCCGTCCGTCGCGCTCGCGGTCCCGCTCACGCGGCCGGAAGAAGTCGCCCGGCTCCAGGTCCCCGTCCAGGAACCGGCCGGCCATGAACCCAATGGCGCCCAACGCCGCCACCAGCAGAAAGGCCCCGAATCCGCCGAAGTATCCGGCGAAGCCGAGTGCCATGCCGGCGATCAGGCCGGCCACGGCCATGCTCATCACGCGCTCCTCACTGAATCCTCGGCGAGGGCTCTTCCTCTTCCTCGTCAGGCAGCTTCACATCGCTCACCGCGATATTGACCTCGACCACTTCCAGACCGGTCATCCGCTCCACCGCCGCAATGACGTTCTCCCGCACCGCGCGGGCCACATCCGCGATGGCCACGCCGTAGTCCACGACGATCTCCAGGTCCAGGGCGGTCTGTACCTCGCCGACCTCGGCCCGGACGCCACGGGAGACGGACTTGCCGCCGCCGGGCACCCGGTCGCGGACCGCCCCGAAGGTACGGGCCAGACCGCCGCCCATGGCATGCACGCCCAGCACATCGCGCGCCGCCATCCCGGCGATCTTCTCCACGACCCCATCGGCAATGGTGGTCCGGCCCCGTTCGGCCGGTGCAACCTGCGGTTCCTTGGCCGGAGTCTCCGTACCCGGGTGCTCGCTCATCGTCGATCGCCTCTCTTCCAGGGAACGTCCCAAATCAAGGGATCCATGGGAAGGGAAAATCGTCCACCGGTCCTTTTGTCCACCTTAGGGGCTGCTACGCGGATCGTCGCGGGCTTCCTGCGGCAGGCTGGTGGCATGGATGCGGACGCGTTGGCGACGGCGGTACAAAGGCAACTCGCACTGGGCAGACTGCTGCCGCTGGGCGGGGCGGCGGACGGGGCGTGGATCACCGAGGCGGCGGCGGCCGACGCCCTGCGGCGGGCGGCGGCCCGGCTGCGGGGCATCCGGCTGGGTGAGCTGCGGCTCGCCCCGGCGGAGCGGGGTACGGCGTGCGCTCCCGCGGTACCGCCCCCGCCGAGCGCCCTGCCGCCGGGGCCGCTGCGGATCGAGGCGGAGCTGGCGGTCAAGGCGGACCAGCCGCTGCGGCCGGCGGCGGAACGGCTGCGGGCGCGGTTGCTTCAGGCGGCCCGGGACGGGCTGGGGCTGGCGGTCCGTACGGTGGACCTCCGGGTGACCGGACTGCTGGACGCCCCGGCGGGGCGGGCGCCCGTGGCGCGCCGCCCCTCCCCAGCGCCGCCGGGAGAGCCGGACCACCCGGCGCTCTCCGTCCCCGGCGTCGCGCGGCTGGCCCCGGTGCTGGGCCTGTCCCCGGGGGACGAGGCCCACCAGCAGGTGCAGATCGCGGTCGCGGACGGGTTCCGGGCCCTGGATGTCGCCCTCGCGGTCCGCCGCGCACTGACCACCGGCCCGGTCCGCACGGTCGCCGTAGTGGTAACCGCCACCGGCACCCGCTGACGCCCCCTTCAGGGGCGCGAGGAACTGCGCGACCAGCCGCCCACGGCCCGCACCCGAACGCCAAGGGCACGCCCCACCAGGGGCGCGGGGAACTGCGCGAGCAACCACATACGGGCCGCACCCGAACGACCAGAGCCGCAGGCAGACGCCGCATCATCGCCGGGTGCCACCCGGTGGGCGCAACCGTGCGCGGGAAACTACTCCCCCACCCCAGCCAGATCACGCAAGCGACGCCCCTGCGCAGCCCGCTCCGCCGCCCGCTGGTCGTCGTAAGTGCGGCCCGCAGCCCCCCGCAGCAACGCCTTGGTCTCGATCACCGCATCCCGCGGCGCGGCCAGCAGAGCCGCGGTCAAGTCCTCCACCGCTGCGGAGAGTTCGGCGGCGGGCACCACCACATTGGCCAGCCCGATCGTCTCCGCCTCCGCGGCATGGACAAAGCGCCCGGTGGCGCAGATCTCCAAGGCCCGGGCGTAGCCGACCAGTTGCACCAGCGGCTGGGTGCCGCAGAGGTCGGGCACCAGCCCCAGACTGGTCTCGCGCATGGCGAACTGCGCATCGTCCGCGCACACCCGCAGATCGCAGGCGAGCGCGAGCTGGAAGCCCGCACCGATCGCATGCCCCTGTACGGCGGCGATGGAGACGATGTCGCTGCGCCGCCACCAGGTGAACGCCTCCTGGTAGCGGGCTATTTCGGCGTCCAGGTCCGCGTCCGAGCCACGGGCCAGGTCGATAAAGGACGGCTCGCCCTCGAAGCCCTCGGGCGTGAACGCCTGGCGGTCCAGCCCCGCGGAGAAGGACTTGCCCTCGCCGCGCAACACCGTCACCCGCACACTGCCCGGCAGCAGCCGCCCCGCCTCGGCCAGGGCCCGCCACAGGGCGGGCGACTGGGCGTTGCGCTTGGCGGGGTTGGTGAGGGTGATGGTGGCGACCGCCTCATCGACAGTGAGCCTTACGCCGTCCTGGTCGAGCAGGGCCTTGGGGCCGGTCATGGGAGCCTCCGAATACGGCTGCAGTCGCAGTGTGCTGGCTGCTTGTTGACTGCACAGTAACCACCCGGCCGACTGCTCGGCCGACCGGGTGGCACTGCCCACGTTCGCTGCCCGGACGGTGCGTGGCCCCGGACCGAGGCCACGGTGCGCGGCCTCAGACCGAGGCGGCCTTCTTGCCGCGCGTCGCTCCGCCGCGACCCCGGAGGATCACGCCGGATTCGCTGAGCATCCGGTGAACAAAGCCATAGGAGCGGCCGGTCTCTTCGGCCAACGCCCTGATGCTCGCACCGGCGTCGTACTTCTTCTTCAGGTCTGCCGCGAGCTTCTCGCGCGCAGCGCCGGTCACCCGGCTGCCCTTTTTCAGAGTCTCAGCCACCCGTGCCTCCTCATGGGAGATGCGCCTCTTGTCTCTCATGATCACCCCTAGCCGGGATCCTGGCCACCCATTCGGCAAGGTCGATGACAGAAGGTTTCCGCGAGAGCGGCCTCGGAGCTCGCCCGGAACAACCGATTCCGCCCGTTCCGGCCCGTACGGCCGTACGAGTGGCGGCCCAGCGCGGCCGCGAAGTGGCAGGTCAGGGGTAGCGCGGGGAGCGCGCGGCGGAAGACCGGCCCGGGAGGGGGCCGGTGCGCGCGCCGGAGTGCGGCACCACACCGGGGGATGAGCCGTACTCACTCAGATGAAGGATCACGCATCGGCCGAATGATCCGGACCGGGTGATCAAGCGGGTGACCGGACGGCCGTCAGGCGAGGCTGACCAGGTCCGCGTAGTCCGGCCCCCACAGGTCCTCCACGCCGTCCGGGAGCAGAATGATCCGCTCCGGCTCCAGCGCCTCCACGGCCCCCTCGTCGTGGGTCACCAGCACCACCGCGCCGGTGAAGGTGCGCAGCGCGGAGAGGATCTCCTCGCGGCTGGCCGGGTCCAGGTTGTTGGTGGGCTCGTCCAGCAGCAGCACATTGGCCGATGAGACCACCAGGGTGGCCAGGGCGAGGCGGGTCTTCTCGCCGCCGGAGAGCACTCCGGCCGGCTTGTCCACATCGTCCCCGGAGAACAGGAAGGAGCCCAGCACCTTGCGGACCTCGACCAGGTCCAGGTCGGGGGCGGCGGAGCGCATGTTCTCCAGGACCGTGCGGTCCGGATCCAGGGTCTCGTGCTCCTGGGCGTAGTAGCCCAGCTTCAGACCGTGACCCGGGGTGACCCGCCCGGTGTCCGGCTGCTCGGCACCGGCGAGCAGGCGCAGCAGGGTGGTCTTGCCCGCGCCGTTGAGGCCCAGGATGACCACCCGGGAGCCCCGGTCGATGGCCAGGTCCACATCGGTGAAGATCTCCAGCGAGCCATAGGACTTGGAGAGGCCCTCGGCCATCAGCGGGGTCTTGCCGCAGGGCGCGGGCTCGGGGAAGCGCAGCTTGGCGACCTTGTCGGAGGCGCGCTCGGCCTCCAGGCCGGACAGCAGCCGCTCGGCCCGGCGGGCCATGTTCTGGGCGGCCACGGTCTTGGTGGCCTTGGCCCGCATCTTGTCGGCCTGGGCGTTGAGCGCGGCGGCCTTCTTCTCGGCGTTCTGCCGCTCCCGCTTGCGGCGCTTCTCGTCGGCCTCGCGCTGCTGCTGGTAGAGCTTCCAGCCCATGTTGTAGACGTCGATGACCGAGCGGTTGGCGTCCAGGTAGAAGACCTTGTTGACGACCGTCTCCACCAGATCGACATCGTGGGAGATCACCACAAAGCCGCCCCGGTAGGTCTTGAGGTAGTCGCGGAGCCAGGCGATGGAGTCGGCGTCCAGGTGGTTGGTGGGCTCGTCCAGCAGCAGGGTGTCGGCGTCCGAGAACAGGATCCGGGCCAGCTCCACCCGGCGGCGCTGGCCGCCGGAGAGGGTGTGCAGCGGCTGGGTGAGGATGCGGTCGGGCAGGCCCAGGCTGGCGGCGATGGTGGCCGCCTCGGCCTCGGCGGCGTACCCGCCCTTGGTGAGGAACTCGGTCTCCAGGCGCTCGTACTTCTTCATCGCCTTTTCCCGGGTGGCGCCCTTGCCGTTGGCCATCCGGTCCTCGTTCTCGCGCATCTTGCGCAGCACCGTGTCCAGGCCGCGGGCGGAGAGGATACGGTCGCGGGCGAGCACATCGAGGTCGCCGGTGCGCGGGTCCTGCGGGAGGTAGCCGACCTCGCCGGAGCGGGAGATGGTGCCGGCGGCCGGGATGCCCTCGCCCGCCAGGCACTTGGTGAGGGTGGTCTTGCCGGCGCCGTTGCGGCCCACCAGGCCGATGCGGTCGCCCTTGGCGATGCGGAAGCTGGCGGACTCGATGAGGACGCGTGCGCCGGCGCGCAGCTCGATGCCGGAGGCGGTGATCAAGGGAACTACTCCTGAGCAGGGTGGACGGCGGTGGGACGGGGGCGTGGGTACGGCCGCGCTGCGCCGGGCGGGCGGGCGGCGGCGCCGTCTAATCCGCGAGGAGAGAAGCCATGAGGACGATTCTAACGGTGCGGTGCAAGCGGATTTCCGGGTACGGGTGCGGACGCCTGGCCGGCGGCCTGGGGGGTACCTGCCTGATGGGCCTGGCGCCGGCCCTCGCCGGAAAGGTACGCAAGCGATCATTCGCGGATACTCGGGAGGGGAGCCGCGGCGCCTTCCGTTGACCACACAAGAGGCTTGACCACAGAAGAGGTGAGCGTTGTGACGGGTTTGCGCACGGCCAGGCCGTCCATTTGTCCCGCCCTGCTGTACCGGGATCCCAAGGCCGCCATAAAACAGCTGATCACGGCCTTTGGCTTTACCCAGTCCGCGTACTACGAGAGCGAGGACGGCACCGTGCTGCACGCCGAGCTGGTGTATGGCAACGGCATCGTGATGGTGGGCTCGGCGGACCGGGAGGGGGCCTTTGTGGAGGCGATGGGCAGCGGCGGCCCGGCCGGGATCTATGTGCTGGTGGCGGACGTGGACGCGCACTGCGCCCGCGCCCGGGAACACGGCGCGGAGATCCTGGCCGGCCCCACCGACCAGGAGTACGGCTCCCGCGACTATATGGCCCGCGATGTGGAGGGCAATGTGTGGACCTTCGGCAGCTACGCCCCGTCCGGCCCGGAGGCAGACGGCTGACCGCCGGGCCGGGGGCCGGTCAGCTGCCGCCCCGGTGCACCTGGAAGGCGGCCCGGCGGACCGCCTTGGCCAGCGCCGGGTCGGGGTGCGCGGCGGCCAGCGCCACCAGCACCTGGACGGTGCGCGGGTGGCCCACCGCCCGTACCTCCTCCAGCAGGCCGGGCACCGTGCCCTGCACCGCGGAGTCCAGATGGCGGACCAGCAGCCGGCTCTCCCCGTGGTCGGCGACGGCGGCCGCGGTGTCCACCCACAGCCAGGTGGCCTCCTCGCGGGTGAGCACCTCGGCGGCCTCCTCGGGGTCGTGTCCCTGCTGCTCGGCCAGCCACAGCAGGGCGTAGGGCCGCAGGCAGGGCTCCTCCACGGCGGCCCGCACCGCGCTCTCGGCGGGACCGCCCACCGCGCGCAGCGCCTCGAAGGCCAGGCCGCGCACCAGGGCGTCGTCGCCGCGGGCCGCCTCCAGCAGCTCGGCCACGGCGCTGCGCACCGGCCGGGCGGCCAGCCAGGCCCGGTACTCGGCGCGGGCCGGGCCGGGGGTGAGGTCGGCGCAGCCGCGCAGCATGGCCTCGGCGGACAGTTCGATATGGCCGGCCGGGCTCTGGGCGGCCACACAGATCTGCTCCAGCTTGACCCACACCGCCCAGTTGCCCAGCGGCGTCAACTGGGCTTCGGCCTCGGTCCCTTGACCACGGGTCACCAGGGCGCCCACCGAGGCCAGCCCGGCCAGCGCCCAGTCCAGCAGCCCCGGCAGCGGGCTGCCGGGCCCGTCGGTGGGCGGCGCGGCGGACGGCGGGGGCACGGCGGAGGGGCCGTCGTAGGGGATCTCACAGCGTTCGGCGCGGATCTCGGCCACCCGCTGCTGGAGCAGGTCCAGCAGCATGGCCACCGGCACCGGGCCGTCCGACAGATGCATCACGGACAGCAGCTGGGGCGCCGCCTCCACCACCTCGGCGGCCACCGCCGGGTCGGTGCCGGCCGGTTCGGGCAGGGCCAGGGACCAGGCGTCGAAGAGGGCGACCCAGCCGCGCAGCACCGCGCTGTCGTCGCGGTCCCAGGCGGTGAGCCGCCAGCCGGGGCGGGCGGTGCCGTCGTGCAGCTCCAGCAGTCCGGCCAGCCGGGCCCGGTCCCAGTCGGTGCGCACCTGCCGGGCCGTCAGGCCCAGGGCGGCGGCGGCCCGTTCGGCCCGCTCGGCGCCGGGCCCCAGGTCATGGGCGCCTTCGGCGGCCGCCCAGCGGGCCAGCCGGACGGCGCCGGTGAGGCCGGCTCTGGCCTGGCGGGCGAGTTCCGGGCGGGCCGGGATGCCGGCCGGCGGCCGGGGGACCGGTCGGGTGCCGCGGTTGGCCACTGCCCTGCGGGCGGCGGCGATCGGCTGTCGGGGGACGAGTCTGAGCCGGGAGTCGCGCGGAGTACGGGACGTCACAAGAGCAGTCTTGCCGTTCACGCTCCGAAAACCCAATCGGAATGGACGATGCAGCGGGCGACGGCCCTGGTGGGTCCCGCCGGGGCGCTACATCAGGGGGGTGAGGAAGCGGCGCAGCGCCTCCTCGTAGCGGTGCGGGTCGGCGTTCCAGGCGGCCGCATGCGGAGCCTCCCGGACCGAGCGCAGGGTGACCAGGCCGGGCCGGCGCTCGGCGAGTTCGCGGGAGCGCTCCCAGGGCGCCAGGGCGTCGTCGGGGCCGTGCAGGATCAAGGTGGGAACCAACAGTTTGTCAGGTTCGCCCGCCCGCAGCAGCAGCCCGGGGTCCAGGCCGGCCCGGTGCCGGGCGGCCCGCACCGCGTAGGGCACCAGGGCCCTGGGCACCCGGTGCCGGGCCAGGGCGCGCAGGGTGGCCTGCCAGTCGAGCACCGGTGAGTCCAGCACCAGGCCGCTGATCCGGTGGCTGAGCGGGGAGTCCAGGGCGGCCAGCAGGGCCATGGTGGCGCCGGTGGACCAGCCGTGCAGCACCACCCGCCGGGCGCCGTTGCGCACCGCATGCCCGATGGCGGCGTCCACGTCGTGCCACTCCTCGGCACCCAGCCGGTTGATGCCGTCCAGGGCGGGCGGGGCGCCGGGGTCGCCGCGCAGGGCGGGGGCCAGTACCGGCAGCCGCAGCCGGTGCAGGAAGGGCAGCAGCGCCATGGCCTGCCGCCGGGTGGCGCCCAGGCCGTGCACGGTGATCACCCAGGTGTCCCGGGGGCCGGGCAGGAACCAGGCGGGCAGCGGCCCCAGTTCGCCCTCGACCTGTACGTCGGAGTGGTCCAGGCCGAGCGCGTCGCGGGGGTTGCCCGGGTACAGCTGGGGGCTGAGCCAGACCTTGGTCCCCGGGTCCAGGGCGCCGTGCACCAGCCGGCGCAGGTGCCGGACCACCCGGTCGGGCGGGTGGGCCACCTCGGCGACCGGCGGTCCCACGATGGCGTGCAGGTCCTTGCCGACCAGGGCGTAGGTGCCGGGGCGCACCGAGGCGGCGGTGCGGGAGAGGGTGACGGTGGCGGTATCGGCGCCGTGCACCGTGCAGCGCTCCTCGCCGGGCAGCGGCCGGTCCGGCGGAATCTTCAGGGCGGCGTCGCCCGCGTACCGCCCGGCGGCCAGCACGGCCGCCCCGGCACCCACCACGGTCGCTGCGGTCGTGGCCGCTTTGCGCAGGAGCATCGCCTCCAGTCTCGGGGCGGTGGGCGCCCGCTGCCACCCGGGAGACCTCCGCCGCTCAGCCGCGCTGTCCGTAGCCGCGCAGCTTGCCGGTGGCGGCGGCCAGCTGCTCGGGGGTGAGCAGGGCGGGGGTGCGGCCGGGCACCGCGGCGGCGGTGAGCCAGACCCTGCACATCCACTCCAGCTGGGCGGTGCGGTCATAGGCCTGTTCCAGGCCGGCGCCGTAGGTGAGCATGCCGTGGTTGGCCAGCAGGCAGCCGGTCCGCCCGTCCAGTGCCCGCAGCGCGCCGGCCGCCAGTTCCTCGCTGCCGTACAGGGCGTACGGGGCCACCCGCACCGGGCCGCCGAGGGCGCCCGCCATGTAGTGGACCAGCGGCACCTCCTCGACCAGGGTGGAGACGGCGGTGGCGTGCACCGCGTGGGTGTGCACCACGGCGGCCGCGTCGGTGGCCCGGTAGACGGCCAGGTGCAGCGGCAGCTCGCTGGTGGGGGTGAGGCTGCCCAGCACCTGGCGGCCGTCGAGGTCCACGGCGGTCACATCCCCGGGGCCGAGCCGGTGGTAGGGAATCCCGCTGGGCGTGATGAGAATCATGTCGCCCAGCCGGGCCGAGACATTGCCGGAGGTGCCCACCACCAGCCCCTCGGAGGCGGTGCGACGGGCCGTGGCCAGCACTTCCGTCCAGAGCGCCGGGATGTCCCGGTCTTCCGTGCCACCCCTCATCGGCTGCCGCCTCCGGTTCGCGTCATCGTCGGTCCCGTCTCAGTTCACCTTCCGTTCACCAAGGCTCCTTACGGTCGCCGCGTACTGACCACCGGACTGATTGCCTGGGTGAATGGAACACATCACGCTTCTCATCGGGATCGTGATCGTCACGGCCTTGGTGTTCGACTTTACGAACGGCTTCCACGACACGGCCAACGCGATGGCCACCACCATTTCCACCGGGGCCATGAAGCCCAAGGTCGCGGTGGCCATGTCGGCGGTGCTCAACCTCGTCGGCGCCTTCCTCTCCGTGGAGGTCGCCAAGACGATCTCCGGGGGAATCATCGACGAGAAGGCCGGCGTCAGACCAGAGGTGATTTTCGCCGGACTGGTCGGTGCCATCGTCTGGAATCTGCTGACCTGGCTGGCGGGCCTGCCCTCCAGCTCCTCGCACGCCCTCTTCGGCGGTCTGATCGGCGCCACCCTGGTCTCGGTCGGTACGCACGGCGTCCACGGTGACGCCATCGTGATGAAGGTCGTCATCCCCGCCGTGGCCGCCCCGATCGTGGCCGGTGTCGCCGCCACGGCCGCCACCCGGCTCACCTACCGGCTCTCCCGGGGCCGTGACGAGAAGGAGACCGCCAAGGGCTACCGGGCCGGGCAGATCGCCTCGGCCGCGCTGGTCTCCCTGGCCCACGGCACCAACGACGCCCAGAAGACCATGGGTGTGATCACCCTGGCGCTGGTCACCGGCGGCGTCATCGCCCCGCACTCCGACCCGCCGCTGTGGGTCATCGTCTCGGCCGGCCTGGCCATCGCGCTGGGCACCTACCTGGGCGGCTGGCGGATCATCCAGACCCTCGGCAAGGGCCTCACCGACATCCGCCCGGCCCAGGGCTTCGCCGCCCAGACCGGTGCCGCCACGGTGATCCTGGCCTCCTCGCACATCGGCTTCGCGCTCTCCACCACCCAGGTCTGCTCCGGCGCCGTGATGGGCGCCGGCCTGGGCCGCAAGGGCGGCGTGGTGCGCTGGTCCACCGCCGGCCGCATGGTCATCGCCTGGTGCCTGACCCTGCCCGCGGCCGGTCTGGTCTCCGGCGGCGCGGCACTGCTGGCCGACCAGGGCAGCTGGGGCGTGGCCGCCGTGGCCGTCCTCGGCCTGGGCGTCAGCGGCGCCATCTGGATGGCCTCCCGCCGCAAGCCGGTCACCTCCGAGAACGTCAACGCCACGGCTCCGGCCGAGCCCGCGGGTGTGGTGACCGCCGCGATGCAGGCCGTCGCGCCTCCCCCACGCCTGAACGGCGCGGGGGGACCCCCATCGGCGGGTCCGCTGGCCGCTGCCGCGCCGGTCGCCTCCGTCGCGACCGTCGCCCCTGTCACCCCCGCCGAGCCGGCCGCGGCCGCGAGCTGAAGGAATCGTCCATGCACATCGACTGGGTAGCCCTCGGGCAGGTCTTCGGCGTCAGCGTCCTGATGACGGTCGGACTGGTGGGTGTCTTCACCCTGGGGATCGTCGGCACCTCCGGCTCCTCCCGGAGCGTGGCGGCGCGCGCCGGTGCGTACGCCTGTTACGCGCTCTGCGCGGCGGCGGTCGCGTACGGGATCGTCCTCATCGTGGGCAAGTAAGGACGCCCCGACAGGGGCGCGGGGAACTGCGCGACCAGCCACTGCGGACCCGCACGGGCATCGTGACCTGGTGCGGGCCGTCGGTGGTTGCTCGCGCAGTTCCCCGCGACGGGGGCACCGTACAAAGTTGACGCCCCCCAACTCCCCATGGTGGACTGCCGAAGCCAAACGGCGACAGCCCAGAGGAAGCCGGTGCGAATCCGGCGCGGTCCCGCCACTGTCACCGGGGAACCCCGAACCCTCCCCGGAAGCCAGGAACTCTCGTCGCCGGTCACGTCGAGCCAGGGCGCGGACCCTGAGTGAGGACACATCAGCCATGCCCGGCCGAAGCCGCCCCTTGCCCAGCGCATCGCGCACCCGCCGGAGCACCACCGGCTGACCCATGCGCGCCGACTCCCTCACCTTCGCTTGCGGCGCGACCCTCGGCTTCCTCGGCGACCTCGCCCTCGGCGACCCCCGCCGGGGCCACCCCGTGGCCGCCTTCGGCCGTGCCGCGCTCGGCGTGGAACGCCGCCTGTGGCGCGACGACCGCGCGGCCGGCGCCCTGCACACCCTGCTCTGCGCCGGCACCGCCACCCTGTCCGCCGCCCTGCTCGCCCGCGCCATACGCCAATCCCCCGCCGCTGCCACGGCGTTGACCGCCGCCACCACCTGGGCGGTGCTCGGTGGCACCTCGCTCGGCCGGGAGGCCCGCGCCATCGGCCGGGCGCTGGAGCACGGCGACCTGGCGGCCGCCCGCGCCCGCCTCCCCCACCTCTGCGGCCGCGACCCCCAGGCCCTGGACGCGGACCAGATCGCCCGCGCCGTGGTGGAGTCGGTGGCCGAGAACACCTCCGACGCGGTGGTCGGCGCCCTGGTCTGGGGCGCGCTGGCCGGCTCCGCCGGGCTGGCCGGGTTCCGCGCGGTCAACACCCTGGACGCCATGGTGGGCCATAAGTCGCCGCGCTACCGCCGCTTCGGCTGGGCCTCCGCCCGCCTGGACGACCTGGCCGGCTGGCCCGGCTCCCGGCTCACCGCCGCGCTGGCCGTCCTCGCCGGACCCGACCCGCGCGGCGCCTGGCGGGTGGCCCGCCGCGACGCCGGCCGCCACCCCAGCCCCAACGCGGGCCCGGTGGAAGCCGCATTCGCGGGCGCCCTGGGCGTACGCCTGGGCGGCACCCTGGCCTATGCGGGCCGCGTCGAGCACCGCCCCGTACTGGGCGCGGAGAACCGCCCGGTCGCCGTCACCGACATCGAACGCGCCGTCCGGCTCTCCCGCCGGGTCTCGGCGCTGGCCCTGGCCACCGCCATATCGGCCCGTGGAATGGGCAGTTTGCTGCGGAAGACTGTAAAGGGGAGGAATCGTGGCTGAGTTGGGCGGCGGCCTGCTGGTGGCGGGCACCACCTCCGACGCCGGAAAGAGCGTGGTGACCGCCGGCATCTGCCGCTGGCTGGCCCGCAAGGGCGTCAAGGTGGCGCCCTTCAAGGCACAGAACATGTCGCTGAACTCCTTTGTCACCCGGGAGGGCGCCGAGATAGGCCGCGCCCAGGCCATGCAGGCGGCCGCCGCCCGGGTGGAGCCCTCGGCCCTGATGAACCCGGTGCTGCTCAAGCCCGGCGGTGACCGCAGCAGCCAGGTGGTGCTGATGGGCAAGCCGGTGGGCGAGTTGAGCGCCCGCGGCTACCACGCCGGGCGCCAGGAGCAGCTGTTCGGCACCGTCACCGAGTGCCTGGCCGAACTGCGCCGCACCCATGACGCGGTGATCTGCGAGGGCGCCGGCAGCCCCGCCGAGATCAACCTGCGCCGCAGCGACATCGTCAATATGGGCATCGCCCGGGCCGCCCGGCTGCCCGTGGTGGTGGTCGGCGACATCGACCGCGGCGGGGTCTTCGCCTCCTTCTTCGGCACCACCGCCCTGCTCTCCCGCGAGGACCAGGCGCTGATAGCGGGCTACCTGGTCAATAAGTTCCGCGGTGATGTCACCCTCCTCGAACCCGGACTGGAGATGCTGCGCGGCCTCACCGGCCGCCGCACCTTCGGGGTACTGCCCTTCGCCCATGGCCTGGGCATCGACGAGGAGGACGGGCTGAGGGTGTCGCTGCGCGGCGCGGTCCGCGAATCGGTGGTCGCCCCGCCGCACGGCCGTGATGTCCTGCGCGTCGCGGTCTGCGCCATCCCTCTGATGTCCAACTTCACCGATGTGGATGCGCTGGCCGCCGAACCCGGCGTGATCGTACGGTTCGTGGACCGCCCCGAGGAACTGGCCGACGCCGACCTGGCCGTGATCCCCGGCACCCGCGGCACCGTACGCGCCCTGTCCTGGCTGCGCGAACGCGGCCTGGCCGACGCGCTGGCCCGCCGCGCCGCCGAGGGCCGCCCGGTACTGGGCATCTGCGGCGGCTTCCAGGTGCTGGGCGAACGCATCGAGGACGAGGTGGAGTCCCGGGCGGGCGTGGTGGACGGCCTCGGCCTGCTGCCGGTACGGATCCGCTTCGCACCCGGCAAGACCCTGGCCCGCCCGGTGGGTTCGGCCCTCGGCGAGCCCGTGGCGGGCTATGAGATCCACCATGGCGTGGCCGAAGTCCTGGGCGGGGAAGCCTTCCTGGACGGCTGCCGGGTCGGCTCGGTATGGGGCACCCACTGGCATGGTTCCCTGGAGAGCGACGGCTTCCGGCGGGCGTTCCTGCGCCGGGTGGCGGACCAGGCGGGACGGTCTTTTGTCCCCGCCCCGGACACCAGCTTCGCGGCGTTGCGCGAGGAGCAGTTGGACCGCCTCGGCGATCTCATCGAGCAACACGCGGACACGGGCGCGCTGTTGCGCCTGATAGAGGAGGGGATGCCGGTGGCCGGCGCGCCCTTCATCCCGCCGGGCGCGCCGTGAGCGGGCCACGGTGAAGTGCGTTTTCGGCTGCGGGCCGTCCGTGGCCGTTCGCGCAGTTCCCATCGGCCCGCGGACGAAAGCGAACCCGGGGGCATGGGGGCGGAGCCCCCAGAGAAACGGTGAAAGGGCGGGACCGGGGCCACATCCCCCCACAGCAACCCACCACCCAGGAGGAACCCAACCAAATGCCCACTCCCACCTACCCCTTCACCGCCATCGTCGGCATGTCCGACATGCGGCTGGGCCTCCTCCTCAACGCCATCTCCCCCGCCATCGGCGGCGTCCTGGTCCGTGGTGAAAAAGGAACCGCCAAGTCCACGGCCGTACGAGCACTCGCCGCCCTGCTCCCCGAGATCGCCGTCGTCGCCGGCTGCCGCTTCTCCTGCGACCCGTCCGCACCGGACGCGACCTGCCCCGACGGCCCACACGGCACCCCGCAGCGCACCGCGCGACCGGCCCGCATGGTCGAACTCCCCGTCGGGACCTCCGAGGACCGCCTGGTCGGCGCGCTCGATATCGAGCGCGCCCTCGCCGAGGGAGTCAAGGCCTTCGAGCCCGGCCTGCTGGCCGACGCACACCGAGGCGTCCTCTACGTGGACGAAGTCAATCTGCTCGGGGACCACTTGATCGACTCCCTGCTGGACGCCGCCGCCATGGGCGCCTCCCATGTGGAGCGCGAGGGCGTCTCCGTCCGCCACTCCGCCCGCTTCCTCCTGGTGGGCACCATGAACCCGGAGGAAGGCGAACTCCGCCCCCAACTCCTGGACCGCTTCGGCCTTACCGTCGAGGTCGCCGCCTCCCGCGAGCCCGACGAGCGGGTGGAGGTCGTCCGCCGCCGCCTCGCCCATGACGAGGACCCGGCCGCCTTCGCCGCCAAGTGGGCCGCCGAGGAAGACGCCTTGCGTGAGCGCATCGCCGCCGCCCGCGCCATGCTGCCGAGGGTACGGCTCGGCGATGGTGCCCTGCGCCGGATCGCCGCCGTCTGCGCCGGCTTCGAAGTGGACGGTATGCGCGGCGACATCGTCACCGCCCGCACCGCCACCGCCCTGGCCGCCTGGGCCGGGCGCACAGAGGTCACCACCGAGGACGTACGCCAGGCAGCCCTGCTGTCGCTCCCGCACCGCCGCCGGCGCAACCCCTTTGACGCCCCCGGCCTGGACGAGGCCAAACTGGATGAAATCCTGGGCCAGTTCGAGGACGAAGAGCACGAAGAGCCCGAGGCGAACGAAGCGAACGAGGACGACGATCCGGACCCCCAGGGCCCCGGCCCCGACGGCCCCGACGGCGACGGCCCTGACGACCCCAACGGCCCCGGCGGTGGCCGGCCCCCGCATCGCGACCAGGCTCCCGTCGAGCCTCCCGCCCCCCAACTCCCGCCCCAGCGGGAGGACTCCACCGCCACGGAGGAGACCACCCCCGCGAACCACCACCCACAGGCAACCGGCACCCCCGCCCCCGAGGCACCGCCCGTAGCCGCCGCCACCCCCTTCCGGACCCGGAAGTTCGACGTCCCCGGCCTGGGCGAGGGCGCCGCCGGGCGGCGCTCGCGCGCTCGTACCGCCCATGGCCGCACCACCGGCGCACGCCGCCCCCAAGGCGCCCTCACCAGGCTCCACTTGGCGGCGACGGTACAGGCCGCCGCCCCGCACCAGCGGGCCCGTGGCCGCTCCGGTCCCGGACTGGTCGTCCGCCGCGATGACCTGCGCGAGGCCGTCCGCGAGGGCCGCGAGGGCAACCTGGTGCTGTTCGTGGTGGACGCCTCCGGCTCCATGGCCGCCCGTAAGCGGATGAGCGCCGTCAAGGGCGCCGTGCTCTCCCTTCTGCTGGACGCCTACCAGCGCCGCGACAAAATCGGGATGATCACCTTCCGGGGCGCCGGTGCCGAGGTGGCGCTGCCGCCCACCTCCTCGGTGGACACCGGCGCGGCCCGGCTGGACCGGCTGCCCACCGGGGGCCGCACCCCGCTGGCCGCCGGCCTGCTCCGGGCCCATGAGGTGCTGCGGGTGGAGCGGCTGCGCGACCCCTCCCGCCGTCCGCTGCTGGTGGTGGTGACGGACGGCCGGGCCACCGGGGGCGCGGACCCGCTGCCCCGGGCGCAGCAGGCGGCCCGGCTGCTGGCCGGACAGGGTGTCGCCTCGGTGGTGGTGGACTGCGAGTCCGGCCCGGTGCGCCTGGGGCTGGCCGCCGAACTGGGCCGCGAACTGCGCGGCCCGGTGGTGACCCTGGAGGAACTGCGCGCGGAGCATGTCTCCGCGCTGGTACGGACCGTTCGTGCAGACATTTGTGCAGACAGGAGGGCCGCGTAATGCCCAAGGGACAGCCGCTGGTGGTACCCGAGGATGGACTCACCACCCGCCAGCGCCGCAACCGCCCGCTGGTGTTCGTCCACACCGGCACCGGCAAGGGCAAGTCCACCGCCGCCTTCGGCCTGGCCCTGCGGGCCTGGAACCAGGGCTGGCCGGTCGGGGTGTTCCAGTTTGTGAAGTCCGCCAAGTGGCGGGTCGGCGAGGAGCGGGCCCTCAAGGTGCTGGGCGACTCCGGCGAGGGCGGCTCGGTGACCTGGCACAAGATGGGCGAAGGCTGGTCCTGGATCCAGCGGGATGCCGAGATCAGCAATGAGGACAAGGCCCGCGAGGGCTGGGAGCAGGTCAAGCGCGACCTGGCCGCCGAGACCTACCGCCTCTATGTCCTGGACGAGTTCGCCTACCCCCTGCACTGGGGGTGGATCGACACCGATGAGGTGATCTCCGTCCTGCGGGACCGTCCCGGCACCCAGCATGTGGTCATCACCGGCCGCAACGCCCCGGAAAAGCTCCAGGACTTCGCCGATCTGGTCACCGATATGACCAAGGTCAAGCACCCCATGGACACCGGCCAGAAGGGCCAGCGGGGCATCGAGTGGTGAGCAACGTACCTCGTCTGGTCATCGCCGCCCCGGCGTCCGGCAGCGGCAAGACCACGGTGGCCACCGGGCTGATGCGGGCCTTCGCCGACGCGGGGCTGGCCGTCTCCCCGCACAAGGTGGGCCCCGACTACATCGACCCCGGCTACCACGCCCTGGCCACCGGCCGGCCGGGCCGCAACCTGGACGCCTACCTCTGCGGCCCGGACCGTATCGCCCCCCTCTTCCTCCATGGCGCGGCGGGCTGCCAACTCGCCATTGTGGAAGGCGTGATGGGCCTCTTCGACGGGGCCGCCGGCCAGGGTGAACTGGCCTCCACCGCCCATGTCGCCAAGCTGCTGCGCGCCCCGGTGGTGCTGGTGGTGGACGCCTCCTCGCAGTCCCGCTCGGTGGCGGCCCTGGTGCATGGCTTCGCCTCCTGGGACCCGGAGGTGCGGGTGGCGGGCGTCATCCTCAACAAGGTCGCCTCCGACCGTCATGAGGCGCTGCTCCGCGAGGCCCTGGAGGAGTCCGGGGTACCGGTGCTGGGCGTGCTGCGCCGCGCCCCGGCCATCTCCGTACCCAGCCGCCACCTGGGCCTGGTCCCGGTGGCCGAACGGCGTATGGACGCCCTGGACTCGGTGGCCGCCCAGGCCGAACAGGTACGTACCGGCTGCGACTTGGACGCCCTGCTGGCCCTGGCCCGCAGCGCGCCCCCGCTGCCCGGCCCGGCCTGGGAACCGGCGCCCTCCACCGCCCCCGCCACCCCGGTGATCGCCATGGCCGCCGGCCCCGCCTTCACCTTCTCCTATGCCGAGCACACCGAACTGCTGACGGCGGCGGGCGCAGAGGTCGTCCCCTTTGACCCGCTGCACGATGAATCGCTTCCCCCCGGCACCTCCGGCCTGGTCATCGGCGGCGGCTTCCCCGAGGTGTACGCCCCGGAACTGTCCGCCAATGAGCCGCTGCGCGGGGAGGTTTCCCGGCTGGCGGCGAGCGGGGCGCCCATTGTGGCCGAGTGCGCGGGCCTGCTCTATCTCTCCCGCTCACTCGACGGCAAGCCGATGTGCGGCGTCCTGGCAGCCGACGCCGTGATGTCGCAGCGCCTCACCCTTGGCTACCGCGAGGCGGTCGCCCTCACCGACAACGCCCTCGCGGCCGCCGGGACCCGGGTACGCGGCCATGAGTTCCACCGCACCATGACCACCCCGGGCGCGGGCCCGTCCCCCGCCTGGGGCGTCACCCACCCCCGGCGCGGTGTGGAGGGCTTCGCCCAGGGCGGCGTACACGCCTCCTATCTCCACCTCCACTGGGCCGGTGCGCCGGAACTTCCCCGGCGCCTGGTCGCCAATGCGGCCCTTGCCTCGCTAGCGGGACACGATATGCACGCGCTTGATGTTGACCGCTAGCTTCGGGAACCCGTCACCGGGCCCGTTCTGGTCGTCCTCGCCACCCGCCGCGATCTTCTGCAGCACCTTGAGGCCGCCGGTCACCTTGCCGAACGGCGTATAGGCGGGCGGCAGTTTGGTGTCCTTCCAGACAAAGAAGAACTGGCTGCCATTGGTGTTGGGCCCGGCATTGGCCATCGCCACCGTCCCCGCCGGATAGGTGGCCCCGGCCAGGTTCTCATCGGGGAACGAATAGCCGGGCCCCCCGCTGCCGGTGCCGGTCGGGTCGCCGCACTGCAGCACATAGATGCCCTTGGTGGTGAGCCGGTGGCAGTGGGTGCGGTTGAAGTAGGCGTGCTGCGCCAGGAACTTGAAGGAATAGGTGGTGCACGGCGCCTTGTCGGTCAGCGCCCGGAAGGTGATGGCGCCCTGGTTGGTGCGCAGGGTGGCTCTATAGGGCTTGGCGGCCTTGGCCGGGTCGAAGACCGGTATCCCCTTGAAGTTGTCCGCGGGGACGGCGGGTGTGTAGGTGCAGGCGGCCGGCTGCGCGGGCGGGGGCTGGGTGGCCGCCGCGGCCTGGGCGGCGGCGCCGAGCGGAAGCAGCGCGGCGGCGGCGAGCAGGGCATATGGCTTACGGGACACTGGACGGTTCCCTTCGTAGGGCATTACCGGCGGGCATCGGTACAACGGCTCGGCAGCTTGCCGCCGATGGAGCCCACAGGCAATCCCCCGGGCGCCCGGAACTTCCGGTGGCCGGGAACCTCAGTACATGGCCGGGAACCTCAGTACAGCGCCTCGCCCATGGGGGAGTTGTCGCCCACCACATAGGCACGGATCGCCGCCAGATAGGCGCCGCGGGCGACCAGACCGTCACCATCGGCGTCCAGCGCGTCAAACGCGGCCTTGGCATTGCCGGGCGGATTGTTCAGCGCGGTACGCAGGGTGGTGAACTCGTCCCGGTTCAGCGCCCCGTCCCCATCGGCGTCCACGAGGTCGAACAGCGAGCCCAGCGCGAAGCGGCAGATGTTGTCGAACTTCTCACCGTCCACCCATGCGTCGTACTCCTCGAAGGTCAGCCGTCCGTCCGCGTTCGCGTCCATCGCCCGCCAGGCCTTGGCGCCCTCCGCGCGGGCGGTGATGACCAGCGCGTCGTCCTCGGTGCGCCCCGTCGCCCCGACCACCCGGTCGATCCGGGAGAGATAGTCCTGTGCCGAGATGACACCGTCCCCGTCCAGGTCCATCATCGCGAAGACCCGCCGGGTGGCGGTGGCGGCTGTGGTGGTCGTACGGTCCACTCGTTTTCCTCCCACTTGCTCTCAACTCGCTCTCAACTCACCCAAGTCGCTTCCGACTCGACGAGCACCCCCGCTCGTCCCGTCCTTCCTACCCCCGCCCGCACCGCGCCTCGCAGGGCTCCCGGAAATGTGCGGGGTGGGCAGAAGCGGTAGCGCGTTGGAGCGCGCGTGCGAGCGGGTGCGCGCCGGGTGCTGCTCCATGGCGCCTGGGTGACCGACGCGGCCATGGGCAGTCAAGTGACGGCAGCTGCCGATGAGTTGGTTGGAGGAGATGTGTTCCGGATGCGCGGCACCGCGGTGACGCTGGGGTCCCTGGCGCTGATGATCTCGTCGTTGGTATGGGCACCGGCCGGCCATGCCCTGACCGGTGGGGACGGGCTGACCGGCGGGGACGGGGCCGTCACCTGCACCGGCCATTCCATCAGCCACTACGACCCGCCGCTGACCCTGCGGTCCCGGCCGACCCGGGTCCATGCCGACCTGCGGTACGAGTGCACCACCGGCCCGGGCCGGACCCTCGCTGCCACCAGTTCCTTCGACTCCTCCCCCGCACCGGCTTCCTGCGCCTCCTCGTCCAACGCCGACGGCAGGGAAACCGTCCGGTATGCCGACGGCCGGTGGTCGTTGATCGCCCTGGACGCTGTCATCACCGCCCGGGCCGGGGGCCCGGTGGCCGTTCTGCAATCAGGCCGGGTGGTCAAAGGACTCGGCGCCGGGCACCCGGTACGGCGGACCGTATCCGCCCCGCCCCGCCAACTGCCCATGGACTGCCTGACGTCCGGCATCCGCAGCACTGAGGCCGGTGTCCAGCTGGAGATTCTGCCGTAGCCCTCATATGCGGCTGGGGGCGTGCGCAGGGCCGGCCTTAGGGTTGCCCGGCGTACATCTCGAAGGAGCCCGGAATTGCAGCACAGCCCCCTTCGCCTCCACCTGGGCATCGGCGCCCGGCGGGGGGTCACCGCCGAGGAGGTGCTGGACCTTGTCCGGCGGACCCTCGCCGACGCCGGACCCGGCGTGATCGCCGCCCTGGCGACCGCGGAGGGCAAGGCCGGGGAGCCCGGCCTCCGCTCGGCGGCGGCGGAGCTGGGGGTGCCGGTGCGGGCGTATCCGGCGGCGGAGCTGGACTCGGTGGCCGTACCGCACCCGTCGGCGACGGCACGGGCCGCCGTGGGCACCGGGAGCGTGGCGGAGGCGGCGGCGCTGCGGTCCGCGGGGGCCGGGGCCGTGCTGGTGGTGGGGAAGCGGAAGTCCCCCCGGGCCACCTGCGCCATCGCCCGGGAGCCCGGCTGAGCGGCGGGCCGGCCCGGACCGATACCGTTTCCCTGTCCGGCCGCCGCCCGAGAAAGACCCCAGCATGGCGATACCCACCGAGTCCGACCTGGATCTGCGCCACCATGGCGATGCCGAAGTCCGCGGCAAGGGCGCCGAGTTGGCCGATCTGGCGGTCAATGTGCGGCAGGGCACACCCCCGGTGTGGCTGCGCGAGCGGATAGCCGCGTCGCTGGACGGGCTGGCCGCCTATCCGGACGGGCGGGCCGCGCGGCGGGCGGTGGCGGCGCGGCATGGACTGCCGGAGGAGCGGGTGCTGCTGACGGCCGGGGCGGCGGAGGCGTTTGTCCTGATCGCCCGGGCACTTCCGGCCCGGCGGCCCGTGGTGGTACATCCGCAGTTCACCGAGCCGGAGGCGGCCCTGCGGGATGCCGGGCACCCGGTGGAGCGGGTGCTGCTCGATGCCGCGGACGGCTTCCGGCTGGACCCCCGGGCCGTGCCGGGGGACGCGGATCTGGTGGTGGTCGGCAATCCCACCAATCCCACCTCCGTGCTGCATCCGGCCACCGCGCTGGCCCGGCTGGCCAGGCCGGGGCGGACCCTGGTAGTGGACGAGGCGTTTATGGACGCGGTGCCGGGCGAGGGCGAGTCGCTGGCGGCCCGGACCGATCTGCCCGGCCTGGTGGTGCTGCGTTCGCTGACCAAGACCTGGGGGCTGGCCGGGCTGCGGATCGGCTATGTGCTGGCCTCGCCCGGGACCATCGCCCGGCTGGAGCGGGCGCAGCCGCTGTGGCCGGTGTCCTCGCCCGCGCTGGCCGCCGCCGAGGCGTGCAGCGGCCCCCGGGCGCTGGCCGAGGCGGCGCATGCCGCGCACCGGATCGCGGCCGAGCGGGAGCATCTGGTGGCACGGCTGGGCGAGTTCGGCGACCTCACCGTCCACACCCCGGCGGCCGGGCCATTCGTCCTGGTCCGGCTGCCGGGCGCGGACGCGGTGCGGGTGCGGCTGCGCGGCCTGGGTTTCGCGGTGCGGCGCGGTGACACCTTCCCGGGCCTGGGCCCGGACTATCTGCGGCTGGCGGTACGGGACCGGGCCACCACGGACAAGTTCGCGGCAGCCCTGGCGAAGGCGATGTCCTCCCCCGCCCCGTCAGGCGGTGGCGAGCCCGCCGGGTGAGGCGGCCGGGCCGGGCCGCGCGGTCTCCCGGACACTCGCCGCACCCATCCCCAGCGACGTTTACGCCGCGTCCCTCCGCCGCCGGGAGACGAGCAGCGCACCGCCGCCGCCCACCACCAACAGCCCGGCCGCGGCGGCGATACAGGGCGTGGCGGAGGAGCCGCCGGTCTGGGCCAGGTGGTTCTTGGGCACGGTCTTGTCGGCGACGGTCTGCGGCTTGAGCTGGGTGCCCCTGGTGTCGGAGGAGCCGGTTTTGGCGGCCGGGGCGGCCGGTGACTCGCAGGTCGCCCGGGCCAGGGTCACCGTGCCATGGACCTCGGCCACGCCCAGCTTCAAGGGGTTGACCGAGACGGAGAGCTCGAGCGCGGTGGCGGCGGCGGTGCGGGAGGTGGTGGCGGTCCTGGCGAGGTCCAGCCGGACCTCGCCGACGGCGGGTACGTCCACCTTGGTGGTGCCATTGGCGCCGACGGTGACCTTCTTGCCCAGGACGGTGACCGAGCCGGGCAGTTGGGAGTGGGCGGCCGGCTGGTGGCCCGCCCGGCAGTCCGCCTCCGAGGTGACCTGGTCCACCTCGATCAGGGAGAGCAGCGGCAGCCCGGGCAGATGCACCCTGGCGTGCACCAGGTTGGCATAGCCCCGGGCGGAGTGCGCGTCGGCGGTGGCCCGGGCGGTGGCGGCGTCGGCGCGCAACACCTCGATGGGGCGGCCCTGCTGGGCACCGTCCAGGGTGACGGACAGGGCCTTGCGCTCACCACTGGCGGGCGCGCTCACCTCGTTGAGCGAGGCGTTCAGCGGGACATGGACGGACCGGCCGAGCAGGGCGACATCGAGCCCGGTGCGCAGGACGACCGCGCCGGAGCGTCCGCGCTCGCCCGTGGCATGGGCGGCGGGGGCGGTGCCCAGGGCAAGCGCGCCCACGGTACCGAGGGCGGTGAGAGCGCGTACGGGCATGCCGAAGGAGGCATTGCTGGTGCTGAACACGTGTGTGGGAACCCTTACATGGAGAAAGGAGCCGCCGGCGCGCCCATGGGGGACATCGCGCGCCGCCGGCATCGACCACGCAATGGTCGGCCACGGAAGAGTGAACTACCCCTGAACCAGCGTCAGTTCACTCCAAAGAGGGGGATTCGGCACCGCATTCGATTCAGCAGTCGCTCAACTCACCACACGTCCCCGGAGAATGACCCGTCGCGGTGCGCCCAGCACCCGGACATCCGCCCGCGGGTCCTCGCCGTAGACCACCAGGTCCGCCGGGGCGCCCTCCTCCAGCCCCGGGCGGCCCAGCCACCGCCGGGCGCCCCAGGAGGCGGCCCGGAGCGCGGCGTTGGCCGGCAGCCCCGCCTTGACCAGCTCCGCCACCTCCCGCGCCACCAGGCCATGGGCCAGCGAACCGCCCGCGTCGGTACCGACATAGACCTCGATCCCGGCGTCATAGGCGGCGCCCACCGTCGCATAGCGCCGGGCGTGCAGCGAGCGCATATGCTCCGCCCAGCGCGGGAACTTGCCCTCCCCGCGGGCGGCGAGCTCCGGGAAGGTGCCGATATTGACCAGGGTCGGCACAATGGCTATCCCCCGCTCGGCGAAGAGCGGAATGGTCTCCTCGGTCAGCCCGGTGGCGTGCTCCACACAGTCGATCCCCGCCTCGGCCAGCGGCGCCAGCGACTCCTCGGCGAAGCAGTGCGCGGTCACCCGCGCCCCCAGCCGGTGCGCCTCCGCGATGGCCGCCTCCACCGCGCCCCGGGGCCAGACAAAGGACAGATCGCCGGTCTCCCGGTCGAGCCAGTCACCCACCAGCTTGACCCAGCCATCGCCCCGGCGCGCCTCGCGCGCCACATAGGCCACCAGATCCTCCGGCTCGATCTCATGGGCGTAGTTGCGGATATAGCGCTTGGTACGGGCGATATGCCGGCCCGCCCGGATGATCCGCGGCAGATCCTCCCGGTCGTCGATCCAGCGGGTGTCCGAGGGCGAGCCCGCATCCCTCAGCAGCAGTGCCCCCGCGTGCCGTTCGGTCAGCGCCTGCTTCTCGGTGGTGTCCCGGTCCACCGCCCCATGGGCGTCCAGACCCACATGGCAGTGCGCGTCCACCAGACCGGGCAGCGCCCAGCCCTCGACGGTGGTCACCTGGCGCGCCCCCGCCGGCGGGTCGAAGGTGAGCCGTCCGCCGACCACCCACGCCTCGTCCCGTACCTCCTCCGGCCCGATGAGCACCCGGCCCTTGATCCGCAGCACCTCGCCCGTCACTCGCTCTCCCGCTCTCCTCGCTGGTGGCCCTGCGACCAGTGTCACTTACGGCCGACGACCATGGACTCCGCGCCCGCCAGATGCTGCACCCGGCTCTCCCGGAACCCCGCCTCGGCCAGCCAGGCCCGGCAGTCGGCCCCGGTGTAGTCAAAGCCGCCCGGCGTCTCGATCAGCATGTTCAGGCTCATCAGCAGCCCCGTCGCATTCTCCCGCCGGTCATCGTCGATCAGGCTCTCGTAGATCACCACAATGCCGCCCTCGGGCAGGCTGCGGTACGCCTTGGCCAGCAGCATCCGCTTGGTGGGCAGGTCCCAGTTGTGCAGGATGTGGCCGAAGAGCAGCACCTCGGCCCGGGGCAGCGGCCCGGTGAGAAAGTCACCGGCCGCGAAGGACAGCCGGCCCGCCGGGCCGTGCCGGCGCAGATGGTCCGCAAAGCTGTCCCGCACGGCGGGCAGGTCGAAGCCGGTGCCGCGCAAGTGCGGGTGCCGGTGCAGCAGATGGCTGAGCAGCGCGCCCTCGGCACAGCCGATGTCGGCGACGGTGCGGTACGCCGTCCAGTCCAGCGCCTCGGCCAGGGCGTGCGCGGAACGCAGCGACAGCCCGGTCATGGCCCGCTGGAACCCGGCCAGCCGGGCGGGATCCCGGTAGATGGTGTCAAAGAGCCCGCCGCCGTCCGATATCTCGTTCTGCGGCCTGCCCGTGCGCAGCCCCTCCCCCAGCGACGCCCAGAACCCATAGAGTCTGCTGTCCGCCATCTCCAGGAATCCACCGAGATAGGTGTCCTTGGCGCGGTCCAGATAACGGTCCGTGGTGGGGGTGTTGGCATAGACACCCTCGGGATCGCCGGAACGCTCCAGCAGGCCCAGCGCCACCAGGGCATCGAAGAAGTCGCGGGCGGCGCGGGGGTGCAGACCGAGCCGGGTGCGCAACTCCTCGCAGTCCAGCGGCTTTTCGGCGAGCTCGGTGAACAGCCCCAGCCGGACTGCCGTGAGCAGCACCTTCGATGCCTGGAAGCCCATGGCGAGGCGCAGTATCCCGTCCACCCCGACGGGTGCGCCCGACACCGGAGGACGGTCCTGCGCTGCGGAACGGGAACCCTGACGGCCGGGATCCGTTTGCCGGTGAGGATGAGAAGCATCACTGGTGGTCACGTGATCATTAATGGCCCATCACCCGCCGTTCGTCCATAGCCGGACCCGCCTCCACCGCACGGCGGAGGCCGCTCCTCTGCACGGCCGAAGCGGCCGGCCGCCCGGCCGGGCGAGGCTGCTGCCATGAACCGTCCGCTGCCCCTGACCCCCCGGGTATCCGCCCGCCCCTCGCCGCTCGCCGTCCTGCGGGCCGTGGCCACCGCCGCCTGTGTCCCCTACCTGGTGCTCAAGCTCGCCTGGATCTGCGGCAGCCGGGTCGGCGTCCCGCCGGGCAGCCCGCTGCGCACCAACCGTACGGTGATGGTCTACGGCAACGCGGTGACGGTGCTGATGGACGCCTGTGTGGTGGTGCTCGCCCTGCTGCTCACCCGCCCCTGGGGCCGCCGGGTGCCCGCCTGGCTGCTTCTGCTGCCCATGTGGAACGCGGTGGGCCTGCTGGCCCAGATCATGTACGGCTTCCCGGTACAACTGCTCGCCCGCGCCCTGGGCCTGGCCACCCCCGCCCATGCCTCCGGCCAACCGTTCCTGGACGACTGGGTGTTCACGGTGGTCTACACCGGATTCATCATCCAGGGCCTCACCCTGGGCACCCTGTTCCTCCGCTACGCCCGCGACCGCTGGGGCCGGCTCTGGCGAGGCCCCATCGGCGCACCGGACCGACTCCCGCCCTCCGCGGCGCAGTTGGCCGCCTTCCGCACCGCCGGCCTGCTGACCCTGCTGCCCGCCACCGTCCATCTGCTGTGGGCCTGCGGGCTGCGCACCGGCCTCCCGTCCGCGGCCCGCGGCACCGACTTCACCATCGTGGAGTCGGGCTATGTGCTGTTCTCCGCCCTGACCTTGGCCGGTGTGCTGCTGCTCCTCCGGGGCAGGTACCTTCCGCTGCGCCTGCCGCTGCTGCTGACCGGCATCGGATCGGCCGCGCTCAGCTGCTGGGGTGCCTGGATGCTCCTCTCCACCCTCGTCACCTCCCCTTCCAAGGACCACATCATCACCCCCCTTCCCATCGCCACTTACTCTGTGCAGATGCTGATCGGACTCCTGCTGGCCTGGGCCCTCTTCTCCTTCCTGGCCCGGCGCCCGACCCCCGCCGGTACCCCGTGAGGGCCATACTGGGGTCACAGGCCCGGCTGCGCTGGGTGCATCTCCTCCTGGGCGGCGCCCTGTTGATGCCCTACTACCTCCTGGCCACGGTCCTGCTGTCCTTCGCACTGGCGCCCGGCACCGGGCTCCTGGGCACCGCCGTCTTCCAGCTCTCCGCCCTGCTGGTGGCCGTCCCGCTGGCGGCTCTGTCCGCACTGCTCTTCCCATTGGTCCGGCCGCTGGAGGCCACCGCCGCCCGGGCGTTGACCGCACCCGACGGCGAACTGGCCACCGGCCCCGCCGACACCTGGGGCGAACGGACCCGGCCCGCGCTCTACTTCACCCTGCATGTCCTCCTGGGCGGCATTGTCAGCGGTATGGCACTGGCCGGGCCGCCGGGTGCGGTGGCACTGATCGCCCTGCCGCTGACCGGCCATGGTGACACCCTTCGCGCCATGCCCTGGGCGCACTGGGCCCAGGGCCCCTGGCTGACCCTGCTGGCACCCCTGTCCGGCCTGGCCCTGCTGGCACTGCTGATCGCCGCCCCCTGGGCGGCCGGCACCGTACTGGCCCGCTGTGCGCCCCGGCTGCTCGGCCCCAGCGCCGCCGACCGGCTGGCCGAGGCCGAACACCGCGCCCACCAGCTGGCCCTGCGCAACCGGCTGGCCCGTGAGCTGCATGACTCGGTGGGACACGCGCTCAGCGCGGTACTGCTGCAGGCGAGCGCGGCCCGCACTGTCCTGGACTCCGATCCGGCCTTCGCCCGCGAGGCGCTGGCCGCCATCGAGCAGACCACCCGGAACGCGGTCGGCGAACTGGACACCGTGCTGGGCCTGTTGCGCGAGGACGGCCCCGCCTCCGCCGCCCCCGCCCCCACCCTGGCCGAGCTGGACGGCCTGCTGGCCCGTACCCGCGCGGCCGGGAGCACGGTCACCCTCACCACCACCGGCCGGCCCCTGGACCGGCTGCCGCCGGTGGTCTCCCGGGAGGCGTACCGGATCGTCCAGGAGGGGCTGGGCAACGCCCTGCGCCATGCCGGCCCGGTGCCGGTGGAACTGCGGATCGACATGGACGACGACAACTTGGAGGTCACCGTGCGCAATCCCCTCACCCCGGGCCCCGGCCACCGCCGCCAGGGCGGCGGCCGGGGCCTGGCGGGCATAGCCGAACGCGCCACCCTGCTGCGCGGAAGCAGCACCGCGGGCCAACGGGACGACACCTGGCAGCTGACCGTCCACCTGCCCCTGAAGGGAACCACCCGATGACCGGCTCCGACTCCGCCCTGCGTATCGTCCTGGCCGACGACGAGCGGATGATCCGCACCGCGCTGCGTGTCATCCTCGGCGCAGAGGAGGGGCTGGAGGTCGTCGGCGAGGCGGCCACCGGCGCCGAGGCGGTCTCCGTCACCCGCCAACTCCGGCCGGACATCGTGCTGATGGACGTACGGATGCCCGATGTGGACGGCATCCGGGCCACCGAGCAGATCCTGGCCACCATGGACCGGCCGCCGCGCGTCATCGTGGTCACCACCTTCGAGAACGACAGCTATGTCTATGAGGCCCTGCACGCGGGCGCCTCCGGCTTCCTCCTCAAACGCGCCGAACCGGCCGAACTGGTGCATGCGGTACGCCTGGTGGCCCGCAGCGACTCGCTGCTCTTCCCCGCCGCGGTACGCAACCTGGCCGCCGCCCACGCCGGCCGCCGCGCCACCGACGCCCGCGCCGCGGAACTCCGCGCCAGGCTGTCGGAGCGGGAGGCGGAGGTACTGCGGCTGATGGCCCTGGGCCTGTCCAACGCGGAGATCGCCGAACGGCTCTTCCTGGGCGCGGCCACGGTCAAGACCTATGTCGCCGGGGTGCTCGCCAAACTGGGCGTACGCGACCGCACCCAGGCGGTGATCGCCGCCTACGACTGCGGTTTCATCACTCCCAAGCCGGTGTCCTGACACTCGGCGTCGGATTTCCTTTGCCGCTTCGCACCGAACCGCAAAGGAAATCCGGCGCCGAGCGCGGCGCGTAGGGTCATGGAACCGTAAAGGGGAGCCATGCGTTACCCGGGGCATGACCGCTATGACACCCGGCTCGAATATCCCGCTTCCCGCCACCTGTGTGACGGTGGACGTCACCGCCCCTGTGCGGCTCGACGTATCGGGCCTGTTGCTCACCGCCGACGGCAAGGTGCGCTCCGACGACGACTTCGTCTTCTACAACCAGCCCAACGGGCCGGGGGTGGCCCACCGCTCGGCGTCCGCCGGTGTCCCGGATGCGATCAGTGTGGACACCGCGGCCGTGCCCGCCGCCATCGACAAGGTGGTGGTCACCGCCAGCCTGGACGGCCCTGGCGGCAACTTCGCGGGCACGGAGCCCACCGCGACCGTCCGGGACACCGCCACCGGCGCCGTGCTGGCCACCTTCACCCCGCCGCGGCTGGGCACCGAGACGGCCCTGGTGGTGGTGGAGCTCTACCGGCGCGCGGGGGCGTGGAAGCTGCGCGCGGTGGGGCAGGGCTATGCCAACGGTCTGGCCGGTATCGCCACGGACTTCGGTGTCACGGTGGAGGAACCGGCGGGGGAACCGGCGGGGGAACCCGCCCCGGTGGCCGCCCCCATACCCCCGGCCCCGCCCGCTCCTGCTGCCGCCCCTGCCAAGGTCAGCCTGGACAAGGGCCGGGTGAGCCTGCGCAAGAACGAGACCGTCTCCCTGGTCAAGAACGGCCGGCCGCTGGCCCATTCGGTGCGGATGGGCCTGGGCTGGGAGCCCGCCTACGGCCGGCGCTCCATCGACCTGGATGCCTCGGTCATCGCCTATGGCCCGGACCGCCGGCCCATTGACACCTGCTACTTCGGCAAGTTGATGATCCTCGACGGTGCCATCCAGCACTCCGGGGACAACCTCACCGGCGCGGGTTCCGGTGACGACGAGACCATCACCGTCCACCTGGGCGGCCTGCCGCCGAATGTCACCGGCCTGGTCTTCACGGTCAACTCCTTCAGCGGCCAGAAGTTCACCGATGTGGCCAAGGCCTACTGCCGTCTGGTGGACGCCCAGACCGGCGAGGAGCTGGTCCGCTATGACCTCACCGGCTCGGAGCCCACGACCGGTGTGCTGATGGCCAAGTTCATCCGCCAGTACTCGGGCGAGTGGGAGATGACGGCCCTCGGCCGGTTCGTCAAGGCCCGCACCGCACGGGAGTTGGTCAGGCCGGGAGGCGAGGCACTGTAGCGGACCGGCTGCTCAGTCCCCGGCCGGAACCGCCGAGGAGTGGTGGTTGAGGATCAGCCACCGGCCGCCGCGCAGCACATAGACGAAGGTGTAGCGAGCATCGACGTGTGAGGTGCTGCCGTCCTCGTTGGTCAGCGTGAACCGGTAGAGGCCGGTGTCCACGGCGGCGGTGTCGCTGAGCACATTGATGTACCGCTCCTGAATCCTTCCCACCGGCTTGCTCAGCAGGAAGTGCTCGAAGTAGTCAACGATTCCGGCCCGGTTGGTGCGGATCCTGGATGAAACGGTGGGCAGCAGTACCGCGTCGCGGGCATAGAGGTCCGCGACGCGCTCGGCGTCGCCGGTGCGCAGTGCCGCGTTCCACCGGTCGAAGAGGGCCGCAATCCGCTCCCGGCTGGGCGGCTGCGTGGTCCGGACCACGGCCGGACGCGCGGCCTCGGCCTCGGCCCCGGCGATCGGTCCGATTCCCGCGCAGAGCACCGCGGCGAGAGCGAGGGCGGCTCGGAGGGAGTGCGTACGCCTCATCGTGCACCTCTTGTTGCGTTGTGGGTGCCCCCAGCCTCACCGGGGCGCGGCCGTTCGGCACCCGGAGCGCGGCCATGAGGGTGCGTTTCCGCAACTTGAGGGCCTGGAGTGGTGCGGAAACCCGGCCCACCACCGGTGGTTATCCGGCCGCGGCCAGTTCGGCCAGGCGCTCGCAGGAGGTGAGCAGGGCCTCGCGGTCATGGGCGCCCATGGTGAGCAGGAGCTCGTCGGCAGCGGTCGCGGCGAGCAAGTCGTCCAGTTCGGCGGCGACTTGGGTGTCGGTGCCATAGAGGTGTGCGCGCATCCCGGACTCATAGAACTCGCGCTCGCGTCGCGTCATGCACTCGGGGGCGATCTCCTCGGCGGGGATCAGGGGCGGGAAGACCCCATGGGTGCGGGAGTAGGCGAGGGACCAGGTCTCGGGGGCCAGCAGGCGGCGGGCCGCGTCCGGGGTGCCGGCGACGGCGATGCCGCCGGCCAGGATCACCTGGGGGCGGTCCCACCAGGCGGAAGGGCGGAAGGCGGAGCGGTAGCGGTCCAGGGCGGAGAGCAGACGGGCGTCGGGGCGCAGGCCGCCGATGACCAGGGCGGCGCCCGCCTCGGCGGCGATCTGCGCGCCGGCGTCGTTGGCAAGGACGAAGGCGGGGAGGCGCAGGCCCTCGGCGGGGCGGGCGTGGACCCGGGAGTGGGGGCGCGGCCCATCGGTGAACCAGGCGTGGAGTTCGGCGAGTTGGGCGCCGAAGTCGTCCATGGCGGACTTCTCGGTGCCCAGGGCGCGCCGGATGCCGTCGGTGAAGCCGACCGAGCGGCCCAGGCCCATATCGATCCGGCCCGGGAAGAGCGACTCCAGGACGCCGAACTGCTCGGCGACCAGCAGGGTGCGGTGATTGGGGAGCATCACCCCGCCCGTGCCGACCCTGATCCGTTCGGTGGCGGCGGCCACGGCCGCCGCCAGCACGGTGGGGGCGGAACCGGCGATGCCGGGGACGCCATGGTGTTCGGAGACCCAGAAGCGGCGGTAGCCCAGCGCCTCGGCGTGCCGGGCGAACCGTACGGTCTCGCGCAGGGCCTCGCCGGGCGGCTGTCCCCGCCGCACCAGGGAGCGGTCGAGTATCGATAGCGGTATCACCCTGGTGACAACACCGGGCGGCGCCGGAGATTCCTCAGCCGCGGGAGCGTGCCTTGTAGGCGGCCTTACGGGCCTCCTTGGCCACCTTCTTGTCGGGGTGCAGGCGGCCCATCGCCTCCAGCACCTCCGCCGTGGCGGGGTGGTCCACCCGCCAGGCCGCGTCCAGGAAGCCGCTGTGCTGGCCGACCAGGCCCTCCACCAGGCCGCGCAGCTCCTCCGACTCGCCGCCGACCGCCAGCTGGGCGGCGATGGTGTCGATGGTCAGCCAGAAGACCATGGCCTCGCCGGGCTCGGGGATGTCGGTGGCGCCGGTCTCGGCCAGCCAGACCCGGGCCAGTCCGCCCAGGTGGAGGTCGTCCAGCACCTCGCGCAGAGCGGGCGCGGCCTCGGCGCCCAGCAGGGAGAGGGTCTGCTGGCAGGACAGCCGGCGCAGCGGGGCGTCCGCGTCGTCGCCGCGCGCCGCGGCGAGCAGCTCGCGGGCCGCGTCCGGCGGGGTGCGGCGGGCCAGCCAGAGCTCGGCCTCGGCCTGGGCGGCCGGGCCGGGGTAGTGCGGGAGGGCGGCCAGCAGGACGTCCGCGCCCCGGCCGGCGAGGTCGCCGACCAGGGGGGCGTCCACTCCGGCCTCCAGCATCCGGTTGCGCACCGCGAAGACGCCGAGCGGGGTGAGGGCGACCATGCCGTAGCGGGTGACGTCCTCCTCCTCGGGCAGCCCGGAGGGGACGCCGTCCACGGACTCGCGGATATGGCCCTCGCCGTCCACCTCCTCGATCAGCGACTCGTCCACCGGCTGGTAATCCAGCAGGCCGGTGGGGGCCAGTACCCGGAACTGGTCGTCCAGGCGCATCATCGCGTCCGAGACCTCTTCCAGGATGTCGTCGGTGGGCTCGTCCATATCATCCGGGACGATCATGGAGGCGGCCAGCGCGGGCAGCGGGACGGGCCGCTCGGGCGAGCCCTCGCCCAGGGCGGTGAGCACATAGAGGTTGCCCAGCACGCCGTCGAGGAAGTCGGCCTCCTCCTCCGGGTTCCAGTCGATGGCGTCCAGGTCCAGGTCGCCGCCCTCGGAGATCTGGTCCACGATGTCGCCCAGGTCGGGGGCGGCGGCGTCGGCCAGTACCGTCTCCAGGCCGCTCAGCCACAGGTCAAGAACGTCCTGCGGGCTGCCGGAGGTGAGGCCGGCCAGTTCCTCGCCGGCCGTCGCGGTGCCGCTGGGCTCGTCGGACGGGCCGCCGGCCGCCTCGGCCTCCTCGTCCTCGGTGAAGTCCACCAGGCCGGTGTCCAGGGCGAGCTGCCAGGCCTCGGCGGTGTAGGCGGGGCCGTCCTCCTCCTTGTCCAGGCCCAACAGCTCGGTGGCCACGCGGAGTTGATCGGACAGCAGCTCGCCGCCCGCACCCACCGGGGTGCCCTCGCCGGCCCAGCGGGCCAGCCGGACGGCGCGGGCGAACAGCGGCGCGGAGAGTGCGTCCCGCGCCAGCTCCGCGTCGGAGTGGAGCCGCACCGGCGGCATGGTGGGGCGGTCTGCGGGCATGAGGGGGCTTCTCCTTGTGGCGGCGGCATTGCGGAGGCATGTCGGGCGCCCGCCGGCCGTGGGGCGGGTGCGCACCCGGCCAAGCCTAGACGGATTCGACGGGGCCTCGTTCGGCTGATGCACCCGACAGCGGGCGCAGCTGGGCGAAGCCTTGACAACTTCCCTGGCGGCAACGGGGATTGATGCGCGTAGAAGCGGATCCCGCTTCGACACACCTGTATGCCGACGGCTTTGAAATCGCGTAGCACTGCTTAGCGATGGGCTAACGACAAGTAAATAGACCTGTACGGTCGAAGCGGCCAGAATTCCGGCAGAGCCCCCTGTTCCCGGAGTGTGAGCCCTATGCCGGTCACCCGCCCCTTCGGCCGTTCTCTCAGCGCCATGGTCACCCCGTTCACCGCGGACGGGACCCTCGATCCGGACGGAGCCCAGCGGCTGGCCGATCACCTGGTCACCGAGGGCCGTTGTGACGGCCTGGTGCTCAACGGGACGACCGGCGAGTCGCCCACCACCAGCGACGCGGAGAAGTCGGCGCTGGTGCGGGCGGTTGCCGAGGCGGTCGGCGGACGGGCCACGGTGATCGCCGGAGTGGGCTCCTCCGGCACCCGGCACACGGTGGAGCTGGCGCGTGCGGCGCAACTGGCCGGTGCGGACGGGCTGTTGGTGGTCACCCCCTACTACAGCAAGCCGCCGCAGGAGGATGTGGAGGCGCACTTCCGCGCGGTGGCGGACGCGGTGGAGGTGCCGGTGATGCTGTACGACATCCCGGGGCGCACCGGCACCCGGATCGAGGTGGAGACCATGCTCCGGCTGGCCGGGCACCCGCGGATCGTCGCCGTCAAGGACTGCGCCTATGACCTGCTGGGCAGCTCCCGGGTGATCGCGGAGACGGAGCTGGCGTACTACTCGGGGTGCGAGGAGCTGAACCTGCCGCTGTACGCGGTGGGCGGGGCGGGCTATGTGAGCACGGTCGCCAATGTGGCGGGGCCGCAGCTGGCTTCGATGCTGGACGCGTTCGACGCGGGTGATCATGCCGGGGCGGCCCGGCTCCATCAGCGGCTGCTGCCGCTGGTCCGGCTGATGATGGCGGATGGCGTGCCGGGCACGGTGACGGCCAAGGCCCTGCTGGGTGCGCTGGGCTTGCCGGGCGGTGCGGTGCGGGCGCCACTGCGGGGCTTGTCCGCTGCCCGCACGGATGCCTTGCTCAAGGCACACGCCGCATGCGGGGCGCCCCGTTAGGGGCGCGGGGAACTGCGCGACCAGCCCCCACCGGCCCGCAGCCGGGCAACAAGCAACATCGGCAAACGCCACATCATCGCCGGGTGCGCCCCTTCAGGGGCGCGGGGAACTGCGCGAGCAACCACCACCGGCCCGCGGCCGGGCGACAAGGGGTCTCGGCAGACGCCGTATCACTGTCGGGCGCGGGCCGCCCCTGGCTGGTCGCGCAGTTCCCCGCGCCCCTGATAGGGCGCACCCGGCCCCGGGCAGTCGCCGTGACAGTGACAGGTCACACCTCGGGCGCGCGCCGCACGTGGCTGAGCGCGCAGTTCCCCGCGCCCCTGAAGGGCGCACCCGGCAAAATGCAGTCGCCGTGGCAGTGACAGGTCACATGCCGGGTGCGAGCCGTGCGGGGCTGGGCGCGCAGTTCCCCGCGCCCCTACGGGGGCACCCCTAAAGCTGTTCGCGGCCCGTGAACTTGGCCAGTTGGCCCTGGAACCAGTCCAGGCGGGCCTGGAGCAGCGCCGCCTCCGCCATGAGTTCCGGCACCGTGGCATCCGCGGGCCCGTCCCGCTGCGAGGGGATGACCTTCAGCTGCCCGCCCGCCAGCCGGGCGAACTCGGCGAAGGTCACCCCGGTGAGGCCCAGCGCGCACGCCCCGCAGTCGGGGCCCAGTACGCGCCAGCCGGGCCGGCCCCAGCCCGCGTCGGTGAGCCGGCGGGGCGGGCGCCCGCAGGCGCAGGGCCCGACCCGTACCGTGCGTACCCGCTGGCGGGCGTAGCGCAGGCCCCGTTCGTAGCGGATGTAGGAGCCCAGCACGGTGACCTCCAGGACCACCGCCCGCCGGTGGGCCCCGGTGCAGGTGAGCCCGAGAGCCTCGGACAGCGAGTGCAGGCAGTGGAAGCCGCAGTCACAGCGGCGGGCCGGCGGGCGATGGCGGCGGCCATAGACGCAGCGGGCGTCGTCCAGCACGCCATAGGGTGAACCCCCGCCCAGGGAGACTCCGGTGAAGCCGGACCGGGTGCCGTCCTGGGACAGCACCGGGTAGGCGATCTTGTAGCCGGTGGGCGGCCGGGCGGGGCGTTCCTCGGGGAGCCGCAGCCTCATCGGGTGGCCGGCACCGCCTCATCCTCGGCGGCCCGCGGCCCCGCCGCTCCGGCGCCTTCCGCCCGTACGGGACGTACCTCTTCCGGGGACGGAACCGACGCAGCCGGATCCGCCGCTTCCGCGGCCTCCTCGGCGAACCCCACGGCAACTGGCTTACCGAGCTTCATCCTCGCCCTCCCGGCGGTCGGACAACGCTGGACCGGACGCCTTCCATGGTGACGCAGCGGCGGGCCGGAACGCCAGAGCGGCCGTCCGGCGTGCCCACGCCGAACGGCCGCTCCAGTAGCGTCAGTTGTGGCTGTGCAGAGCCTCGTTCAGGCCACCCCAGTTCGCCTTGTAGGGGCGGGCCTCCACCGTGCCGGTGAGGGAGTTGCGGCGGAAGAGGATATTGCTGGCGCCGGAGAGCTCCAGGGCCTTGACCACCTCGCCGTCGGGCAGGGTGACACGGGTGCCGGCGGTGACATACAGCCCGGCCTCCACCACACACTCGTCGCCCAGTGCGATGCCGATGCCGGACTCGGCGCCCAGCAGGCAGCGCTCGCCGATGGAGATGATCTGCTTGCCGCCGCCGGAGAGGGTGCCCATGGTGGAGGCGCCGCCGCCGATGTCGGAGCCGTCGCCGATCACCACTCCGGCGCTGATCCGGCCCTCGACCATGGAGGTGCCCAGGGTCCCGGCGTTGAAGTTGACGAAGCCCTCGTGCATCACGGTGGTGCCCGGGGCGAGATGGGCGCCCAGGCGGACCCGGTCGGCGTCGCCGATGCGGACGCCGGAGGGGGCCACATAGTCGGTCATCCGGGGGAACTTGTCGATGCTGGTCACCGCGAGGTGCAGGCCCTCGGCGCGGGCATTGAGGCGCACCTGCTCCAGCCGGTCCACGGCGACCGGGCCCAGCGAGGTCCAGGCGACATTGGGCAGCAGGCCGAACATGCCGTCCAGGCTGAGGCCATGCGGCTTGACCAGGCGGTGCGAGAGCAGGTGCAGCCGCAGATAGACGTCATGGGTGTCCAGCGGCTTGTCGTCCAGCGAGCCGATCACGGTCTGCACCGCGACCACGGTGACCTCGCGGCGCGGGTCCGGACCGATGGCCTTGACGGCGGCCTCGCCCAGCAGCTCCGCGGCTTCCTCGGCGGTCAGTTCCCGGGTGCCGGCCGGGCCGGGGGCCGCGGTCAGCTCGGGGGCCGGGTACCAGGTGTCGAGGACGGTGCCGTCCAGGGTGACGGTGGCGAGGCCGGCGGCGACGGCGCCGGAGGTGGAGGAGGGGGCAGCAGCTTCGGTCATGACCGAAAACCTAACCGGAGCACCTGGCTCAAGGCGAACCCGGGCGGCAGCGGCCCCGGGCCCGCCGGTTGGCCCAGCCGGGGTCGCGACCCGCCGCGGGACCGCATATCCAGGGAGCTATGAAGGCTCCCAAACTCACCGTGTTCGCCGCGCTACTGCTCGCCATCGCCGCGGCCGCCGCGCTGCCGGCCGCCGCGGACGGAACGCCCGAGCACCCGGCCGGGGGCGAGGCCGCCCTGGCACCGCTGTACCGGACCCAGGGCAAGGCGGTGCCGGGCCACTACATCGTCCGGCTGCGCCAGGGCAGCAGCGCCCGGGTGCTCACCCTGCAGCTGGGGGTCACCCCGGACGCGGTCTACTCGCACGCGCTGTCCGGCTTCGCCGCCACCCTGACCCCCGCCCAGCTGGAGACCGTGCGCCGCTCGCCGGAGGTGGAGGCGGTGGAGGAGGACGCCGTGTTCACGGCGTCCACGGCGAGCACCGGGCCCATGGCGGCCCGGGTGCCGGCGGCCTCCTGGGGGCTGGACCGGATCGACCAGCGCGCCCTGCCGCTGGACGGCCAGTTCAAGGTGAACGGCACCGGGGAGGGGGTGACCGCCTTTATCGTGGACACCGGAATCGACTACGCCAACAGCGAGTTCGGCGGCCGCGCCAGACCGGGGGTGGACCTGGTCACCCCGGGCGGCGACGGCCGGGACTGCGCCTCCGGCACCGGGCACGGCACCCATGTGGCGGGCATCGTGGGCGGCGCCACCTATGGGGTGGCCCGTAAAGTCTCCCTGGTCAGCGTGCGGGTGCTGGACTGCGCCGGGACCACCTCCACCGCCCGGCTGGACCAGGGACTGGACTGGGTGGCCGGCAACTTCACCGCGCCGGCGGTGCTCAATGCCTCGCTCAACGGCCCGGTGTCCGCCACCACCAACAACGCCATTGACAATCTGGCGGACCGGGGCGTGGTGCCGGTGGTCTCGGCGGGCAACGCCGCGCCCGGCAGCCGGCCCACCGACGCCTGCCAGAACTCCCCCGGCAGCGCCAAGCAGGCGGTGGTGGTGGGGGCCACCGACAAGCAGGACCAGATGACGGATTTCAGCAACTGGGGTCCCTGCGTCCGGCTTCTGGCGCCCGGTCAGGACATCATCTCCGCCAGGCCGGGCGGCGGCCCGGCCACCAAGAGCGGCACCTCCCAGGCGGCCCCTCATGTGACCGGGGTGGCCGCGCTGTACCGGGCGAAGAACCCCTCGGCCACCTCGGCGGCGGTGGCCGGCTGGCTGGACGAGCAGTCCACCCAGGGGATGTTGGCCAAGGCGGCCGCCGGGACGCCCAACAAGTTGCTTTACACCGGGGGACTTTGAGCTCCCGCTCTTGACGATTGCTTGACCGGACTTACTCTTGCTCGGTCGAGCAAGAGCCACGTACGGTTTTGCTCATGGAAGCAAAAGACGGCATAGCCAAGCAGGCGGGGGGCCGGGGGCGGACCTTCACCGAGGAGGCCCGGCGGGCGCAGATCGTGGGCGCCGCCATCGAGGTCCTCGCGGACGCGGGCTATGCGAAAGCCACGTTCTCCAGGATCGCCAAACAGGCCGGGCTGAGCAGCACCGGAATGATCTCGTACCACTTCTCCGGCAAGGACGACCTGATGCGGGAGGTGGCGGCCGAGGTGCTGCGGGTCGCCGAGGCATATATGCTCCCCCGCATTCAGGCTGAATCCAGCTATTCCGGGCGGCTCCGGGCGTATATCGAGTCCAATGTGGCGCTGCTGGAGGTGCATCCCAAGCACCTGCCGGCGCTGGCCGAGGTGATGACCAACCAACGCGGTGACACCCCGACCGTGAAGGACTTCGTCCACGTCATGGAAGCGACGATGAACGAACAGGCCGAGCGGATCCGCCTGGCGCAACGGGACGGCGCCTTCCGGGAGTTCGATCCGATGGTGATGACGGCCGCCATCCGCGGTGCCATCGACTTCGTGGTCACCCAGGCCAGCCGCCTGCCGGGCTTCGACGCCACCACCTACGGCCGGGAACTGGCCGACCTCTTCGACCGCGCCACCCGGAGGACGCCGTGACCGAGACCCTGACCACCGCCCACCCCCCGCTCAGCAAGCGGGAGAAGCAGGCCGCGGTACGCAAACTGGTGGTCAAACAGCTGCTGTTGGAGCTGGCGCTGCCGCTGGGCGGTTTCTATGGGCTCCAGGCGGCGGGCGTCGGCCAGTGGCTCGCACTGCTGCTGGGCAGCCTGCTGGCCGCGCCCTGGCTGGTCCACGGCATGGTCAAGCGCCGCCGGGTGGAGGCCATGCCGCTGTTCACCCTCTGCCTGATGGTGGTCGGCGCGCTGATGACCCTGGTCACCGGCAGCCCCCGGGTGCTGCTGATCCGGGACAGCTGGCTGTTCGGCATGGTGGGCCTGTGGGCCCTGGGCACTCTGCCCACCCGGCGGCCGTTCGTGATGGTCATCGCCCGGCCGGCGGTGATCGCCAAGGCGGGCGAGGCGGGCTGGCGCGCCTTCGAGGCCCGCTGGGACACCGAGCCCGGAATGCGCCGCCGGGTCCGGGTGCTCAGCGCGGTATGGGCGGTGGGGCTGACCGGGGACGCGGCCATCCGGGTCGTGCTGGCCCTCACCCTGCCGGTGGGCTCCGTTCCGCTGGTGAGCACCCTCCAGTACGTGGTGCTGCTGACCGGGCTGATCGCCTTCCACAAGCGCTATATTGCGCGGCACGGTCTGGAGGTGTGACCGAGCCCATGGACGCCGATGTGATCGTGGTGGGGGCCGGTCCCACCGGGCTGCTGCTGGCCAATGAACTGGGGCTGGCCGGGGTGTCAACCCTGGTGCTGGAGAAGGACGTTGAGCGCACCGGGCAGTCCCGGGCGCTCAACCTCCAGCCGCGCAGCGCCGAGCTGCTGGACGCCCGCGGCTGGCTGGCCCCCATCAGGGAACGGGCCCTGACCACTCTGCCCGGCGGCCACTTCGCCGGACTGCCGCTGGACTACCGGGGTTTCGACAGCCCGTTCCCCTACCAGGTGGGCATCCCCCAGGCCCGGGTGGAGGAGTTCCTGGAGGACCACCTCGCCGAGTACGGCACCGCGGTACGGCGCGGACACCAGCTGACCGGCTTCACCCAGGACCCGGCGGGCGTCACGGTGACGGCCTCCGGTCCGGAGGGCACCTACCGGCTGCGCGCCCGCTATCTGGTGGGCGCGGACGGCGGCCGCAGCCGGGTGCGCAAGCTGCTGGGGGTGGGCTTCCCCGGCCGGGACGGGCGGATCGCCGCGGCCATCGCCGACATCCGGCTGGACGAGCCGCCGGGCCGGAGCCTGGAGTGGCGGCTGCCCTCCTTCGACCCGGGCGAGGGCGAACCCTTCCTGCTGCCGCTCGGTGATGGCATCCACCGCTTCCTCTTCGGCGGGCCGGCCCAGGAGGGCATGGACCGGAACGCCCCGGTCACCGAGGACGAGGTGCGCCGGGCACTCGGCCCGGTGCACGGCTCCCGGCTGCGGGAAATCCGCTCCTCCTCCCGCTTCACCGACGCCTCCCGGCAGGCCGAGCGCTATCTGGACGGCCGGGTGCTGCTGGCCGGGGACGCCGCCCATATCCACTTCCCGGCCGGGGGCCAGGGGCTCAATCTGGGCCTGCAGGACGCCTTCAACCTGGGCTGGAAGCTGGCCTCGGTGGTCCAGGGGCGGCTGGACGCCGGGCTGCTGGAGACGTACCACAGCGAACGGCACCCGGTGGGGGCCCGGGTGCTGCAGAACACCCGGGCGCAGGGGGTGCTGCTGGTGCCCGATGGGGACGTACGGGCCCTGCGGGAGATCCTCACCGAGGTCCTGGCCGTCCCGGAGGCCAACCGCCGGCTGGCCGGAATGATCTCCGGCCTGGACATCCGCTATCCCATGCCGGGGGCGCCCGCCCATCCGCTGCTGGGTGCCCGGCTGCCGGGGGTGGCGCAGCCGGACGGCCGGGGCGTACTGCTGAGCTCCCGCGCCGGGGGACGACCGGCCGCGCTCGCGGAGCCCTGGACCGACCGGATCGCCCGCACCACCGCGGAACTCCCGGGCGCCGAAGCGGTGCTGCTGCGTCCCGACGGCTATGTCTGCTGGGCCGGCCCGGGCGACGGCACGGGCCTCCGAGAGGCCCTGACCCACTGGTTCGGGTCGGCCCGTTAGGGGCACGGGGGCACCCCGTCAGGGGCGCGCCAAGAGATCGGCCAACAGCGGCCCGCACCCGGAGCACAACCGCCAGGTCACCGGAAGTACCCGGAAAACCTTCCGCTGCTCCATTCGAGTGGTAAACGCGGCACCCCCCTTCTGCGCGGGCGCCGAGCGGCAACACCCTCGTGTCAGCAGGCCGTTCTCACGGCCCAGAGCCCGAAGGGGGTGGCCGTCATGGCCAGCGGAACCTTCAAATACACCCGGGTGGACACCGGACAGCCGGACTCCCTCACCGATCCCAGCGGCACCTGCATCAACATCCCCGGCGAAGCCAGGAGCGTGGACAACTTCACCGACCAGCCGGCCACGCTCTATGCCGCGATCCCCTGCGACGACACCCATGAACTGACCGTGGTGGACGCCAATGGCGGTCACTGGACCTGGGACGAGTCGGCCACCCTGGCGGCGATCCGGCTGACCATCGCCTGAACCCCCGGAAGCGGTTCAGCCCTGGGGCACGGCCTCCACCCGTACGCCCAGCTGGGCGGCGAACACCGGGGCCAGGTCCAGGAGTTGGGCGGGGCTGATGATCGCTCCGGAGAGGCAGTCGATGCCCCGGGCGATATCCAGCTCGGCGGCGGCCCGGAGGTCCACCTGGGTCATCCGGGCCCCGCTGAACTCGGCCCGGCGGACTGTGCAGTCCCGGAAGGCGACCCGTTCCAGCCGGGCCCCGCCGAAGTCCGGCTCCACCAGGACACAGCCTTCGAAGACCACGTCCTTGAGGACGGCCCGGCGCAGATTGAGGTAGTCGATCTTGCCGCCGCGCACCAGCACCCGGTCCAGCGTGGAGCCGTGCAACTGGACGCCGCCCAGCCGGGCGTCGGTCAGCTCCACCTCGCGCAGGGAGGACTCGGCCAGGTCGGTGCCGACCCCGCGCACCCCGGTCAGGGCGCAGTCGATCAGGCGCGCCCGGCGCAGCGAGGTGTCGTCCAGGGTGCAGCGATCGAGCGCGCACTCCAGGAAGCGGGCACCGCGGCCGTTCTGCCCGGTCAGGTCCAGGGCGGTGAACTCCAGCTCGTCGTATTCGGCGTCCGCGGCCAGCGGGTCGCCGGGGTACGGCCGCAGCGGGGGCAGCCGTAGTCCGGGCAGTCGGGGTTCGAGAATGCGGTCGGTGCGGTGTGCCATGGTTCCACTGTGCCGTAGGGGTCTGACAGCGGCTTCGCCGCTGAGGGAGCCGCCACTGCCGGTGCGGCGTTCCTGTACTTGCAGGCCGCATGTGGCTGGTCGCGCCCACGCGGCGGAGCCGCATGATGCGAGCGCCCCGCGCCCCTCAGGAGGCGCCGCCTTGACGATGCGTTGACCAATTTCGGGGGAAACCAAGGGAGTTGGCGGAGATAAGGTCACCGCATGTCCGAACTGCCCGTCCTTCCCTACCGCAAGCCCACCCGTGGCCGGGATTACTGGATCCTGGACGATGTGCTGCCCGATCCGGACGCGGTGCGTGCCCGGCATCTGGCGCGCGAGGACTGGGTGCAGGGCTACCCGCACAAGCCCGAACCCTGGCCCGGGATGCGTGCCATGCCGGGGCTGGAGCCGGCTGAACTCGCCCTGGTGGAGCGGCTGGTGCGCAAGGCCACGGGAGCCCGCCGGCTCTGGGTGGAGGAAGCCACCGGCGGCGGCACCTTCAACCACAACTGCGTTCAGGTGGTGGGCGAGGGGGAGAGCGAGCCCCGTCCGCACACCGACTCCCGGGCGCTGTGCCGTTATGCGGCGGTGCTCTATCTCAACCCGGGTGTGCCCAAGGACTGCGGCACCGCCTTCTACCGGCAGAGCATGCCCGGCGGGCGGCTGGGCGGGAACATGGTGACCGCGCCGCACAACAATCTGGTGGACGCGCTGGGGACCCGCTTCGTCCCGCCGGACTCCTTCACCGAGGATGTCCGGGTGCCGCACAAGTACAACCGGCTGCTGCTCTACAGCGCCAATATGATGCACAGCGCCACCGGTTACCACGGGCGGACACTGGAGGAGAAGCGGATGACGGCGGTCTTCTTCTGGATGGCGTGACGCCGGAAAAGAGACGTTAACAAAGACGCCGCCGTACCCGGTTGGGTACGGCGGCGTCCAACGGACGGGGCGGGCTCAGACGTTGAAGCCCAGGGCGCGCAGCTGCTCGCGGCCCTCGTCGGTGATCTTGTCGGGGCCCCACGGCGGCATCCAGACCCAGTTGATCCGCAGCTCGTTGACGATGCCCTCGGTGGCCGACTTGGCCTGGTCCTCGATGACATCGGTCAGCGGGCAGGCCGCCGAGGTGAGCGTCATATCGAGGGTGGCGATATTGGCGTCGTCGATGTGAATGCCGTAGATCAGGCCGAGGTTGACGACATCGATGCCCAGCTCGGGGTCGACCACGTCGTACAGGGCCTCGCGGACCTCCTCCTCGGTGGCCGGCTTGGTGGTCTGTACCTCGTCACTCATGCGGTCTTCCTCTCCGACAGCACCTGCGCCGTCGCGTCCTTCCACGCCATCCAGCTGAGCAGCGCGCACTTCACCCGGGCCGGGTACTTGGAGACGCCGGCGAACGCGACCGCGTCCTCCAGCACCTCCTCCATCGCATCGTCGGGCTCGATCTGGCCCTTGGACTGCATCAGTTCCAGGAAGGTCTCCTGGATCTTCCGCGCCTCGGCGACCTCCTTGCCCACCAGCAGCTCATTGAGGACCGAGGCGCTGGCCTGGCTGATGGAGCAGCCCTGGCCCTCGTAGGAGACGTCTTCGATTCTCTCGCCGTCCAGCCGCACCCGCAGCGTGATCTCGTCACCGCAGGTGGGGTTGGTGTGGTGTACCTCGGCGTCGCCGTCCCGCAGGCCCCGGCCATGCGGGTGCTTGTAGTGGTCCAGGATGACGTCCTGGTACATGGAGTCAAGCTTCACAGTGGCAGCCCATCAGCCGAAGAAGTTCCGGACGTGCTCCAGGCCCTCGATCAGCGCGTCCACCTCGCCGGGCGTGGAGTACAGATAGAACGACGCCCTGGTGGTCGCCGGAATTCCGTAGCGCAGGCAGACCGGGCGGGCACAGTGGTGGCCGACCCGGACCGCTATGCCCTGCTCGTCCAGGACCTGGCCCACATCGTGCGGGTGAATGTCGCCGAGGGTGAAGGAGATGGCCGCACCGCGGTCCTCGGCCGTGACGGGGCCGATCAGCTTGAGGTCCGGCACCTCCTGGAGGCGCTTGATGGCGTACTCGGTGAGCGCGTGCTCATGCTGGGCGATGCGCTCCATGCCGATCGAGGTGAGGTAGTCCACCGCGGCGCCGAGGCCGACGGCCTGGGCGATCGGGGGCGTACCGGCCTCGAACTTGTGCGGGGCAGGGGCGTAGGTGGAGGAGTGCATCGAGACGGTCTCGATCATCTCGCCGCCGCCGAGGAACGGCGGCAGGTCCTCCAGCAGCTCCTGGCGGCCCCAGAGCACGCCGATGCCGTCCGGGCCGCACATCTTGTGGCCGGTGAAGGCAACGAAGTCGGCGCCGAGCGACTGGACGTCCAGCGGCATATGCGGAGCGGCCTGGGAGGCGTCGATCACCACCAGGGCGCCGACCTGCTGGGCGCGGCGGACGATCGCCTCGACCGGGTTGACGGTGCCCAGGATGTTGGAGACCAGAACGAAGGAGACGACCTTGGTCTTCTCGGTGATGACCTCTTCGATGGCGGAGAGGTCCAGGCGGCCGTCGTCGGTGAGGCCGAACCACTTCAGCTTCGCCCCGGTGCGCTGCGAGAGCAGCTGCCAGGGAACGATGTTGGAGTGGTGCTCCATCTCCGTGATGACGATCTCGGTGTCCCGGTCCACCCGGTAGGGCTCCTCGGCCCAACCGAGCATATTGGCAACGAGGTTGAGGGATTCCGAGGCGTTCTTGGTGAAGATCACCTCATCCCGGCTGGGCGCGTTGATGAAGGCGGCGACCTTGTCGCGGGCGCCCTCGTACAGCGCCGTGGCCTCCTCGGCGAGCACATGCACACCGCGGTGGACATTGGCGTTGTGCCGCTCGTAGTACTCGTTGATCACCTCGAGCACCTGGCGCGGCTTCTGCGAGGTGGCCGCGTTGTCCAGGTAGACGATCTTCTTCCCGTCGTGCACCACGCGGTCCAGGATGGGGAAGTCCTTGCGGATCGCGTCGGTGTCGAGGAGGCCGGGGATGTGTGTCACGCCGTTACGCCGCCCTTCGTCACGTACGCCTCGTAGCCCTCTTCCTCCAGCTTGTCGGCGAGCTCGGCGCCGCCGGACTCGGCGATGCGGCCATTGGCGAAGACATGCACAAAGTCGGGCTTGATGTAGCGCAGGATGCGCGTGTAGTGGGTGATCAGCAGGGTGCCGACCTCGCCGGTCTCACGGACCCGGTTGACGCCCTCGGAGACGATCCGCAGCGCGTCCACGTCCAGGCCGGAGTCGGTCTCGTCCAGGATCGCGATCTTCGGCTTGAGCAGCTCCAGCTGGAGGATCTCGTGGCGCTTCTTCTCACCGCCGGAGAAGCCCTCGTTGACATTGCGCTCGGCGAAGGCGGGGTCCATCTGGAGGCGCTCCATGGCCTCCTTGACCTCCTTGACCCAGGTGCGCAGCTTGGGGGCCTCGCCGCGGACGGCGGTGGCGGAGGTGCGCAGGAAGTTGGAGACCGAGACGCCGGGGACCTCCACCGGGTACTGCATGGCCAGGAAGACGCCGGCGCGGGCGCGCTCGTCCACCGACATCTCCAGGACGTTCTCCCCGTCCAGGGTGACGGTGCCGCCGGTGATCGTGTACTTGGGGTGGCCGGCCAGCGAGTAGGCCAGGGTGGACTTGCCGGAGCCGTTGGGGCCCATGATGGCGTGGGTCTCGCCCTGCTTCACGGTCAGGTCGACGCCGCGCAGGATCTCCCGGGGGCCGTTCTCGGCTTCGACGGAGACGTGCAGGTCGTGGATCTCAAGCGTTGCCATGGGGAACTCAGGACTCCTGGGTGAGGGAGACGAGCACGTCGTCCCCTTCGATCTTGACGGGGTAAACGGGGACGGGGCGCGTGGCGGGCAGGCCGGAGGGCTTTCCGGTGCGCAGGTCGAAGGTGGAGCCGTGCAGCCAGCACTCGATGGCGCAGTCCTCCACCTCGCCCTCGGAGAGCGAGACATTGGCGTGCGAGCAGATGTCGTGGATCGCGAAGACCTCGCCCTCGGTGCGGACTATCGAGACCGGGGTGCCCTCGATCTCGACCCGCTTCGGGGTGTCCTCCGCCAGCTCGCTCAGCGCGGCCACTCGTACATAGCTCATGCGACGGACGCCTCCAGCTCGGCCTCGATCTTGGCGATCAGGCGCTCCTCCAGCTCGGGGATGCCGATCTGCTGGACCAGCTCGGCGAAGAAGCCGCGGACCACCAGGCGGCGGGCCTCGTCGGCCGGGATGCCGCGGGCCATCAGGTAGAACAGCTGCTCGTCGTCGAAGCGGCCGGTGGCGGAGGCGTGGCCGGCGCCGACGATCTCACCGGTCTCGATCTCCAGGTTGGGGACCGAGTCCACCCGCGCGCCGTCGGTGAGGACGAGGTTGCGGTTGAGCTCATAGGTGTCGGTGCCCTCGGCGGCGGCGCGGATCAGGACGTCGCCGATCCACACTGCATGCGCGTCCTGGCCCTGCAGCGCGCCCTTGTAGGCGACATTGCTGCGGCAGTGCGGGGTGTCGTGATCGACGAAGAGACGGTGCTCCTGGTGCTGGCCGTTGTCGGTGAAGTACAGACCGTAGAGCTCGGCCTCGCCGCCGGGGGCGCCATAGACCACCCGCGGGTGCAGACGGACCAGGTCGCCGCCGAAGGTGACGATCACGGACTTGAAGGAGGCGTCCCGGCCGACCAGGGCGGTGTGCTGGGCGGCGTGCACGGCGGTGCGGTCCCAGTCCTGGACGGAGACCACGGTGAGCTTGGCACCGTCGCCGATCAGGTACTCCACATTGGCGGCCAGGGTGGCGTCGCCGGTGTGGTCCAGGACCACCACCGCCTCGGCGAAGGCGCCGACCTCCACCACCTGGTGGCCGAAGGCGACCCCGCCCTCGCCGCGCACCGAGATGCGGATGGGCTCGGTGAGCACCGTCTCCTTGGGGACGGAGACCACGGAGGCCTTCTCGAAGGAGGTGTACGCCTGGGCGGCGACCCGGTCCACCGGCTTGCCCGCCTTGCCGAGCCGGGCGTCGTCGCGGCCGACGGTCTCGACGGTGACGCCCTCGGGGACGCTCACCTCGACCTTGATGCCGGCCCCGTCGGCGACCGCGGTGCCGTCGTGCAGCCCGCGCAGGCGCGCCAGCGGGGTGAACCGCCACTCCTCCTCGCGGCCGTGCGGCACGGGGAAGTCCGCCACGTCGTACGAGGCGGGCGCGGAGACCCGCGCGTCGATGGGCTGCCGGGGGCCGCCCACCTGGATGGCGCCGTCGGTCGTGCTGCCGGCGGGGGTGTTGTCAGCCATGGCTGTCGTTGTGCTCTCTTCCTGTCACAAAGGGTTCGCTGCGGGGTGGGAGGGGGGCGGCGTCAGCCGACCGCGCCTTCCATCTGCAGCTCGATCAGCCGGTTGAGCTCCAGGGCGTACTCCATGGGCAGCTCACGGGCGATCGGCTCCACAAAGCCACGCACGATCATGGCCATCGCCTCGTCCTCGGACAGGCCGCGGCTCATCAGGTAGAAGAGCTGGTCGTCGCTGACCTTGGAGACGGTCGCCTCATGGCCCATGGAGACGTCGTCCTCGCGGACGTCCACATAGGGGTAGGTGTCCGAGCGGGAGATGGTGTCCACCAGCAGCGCGTCACAGAGCACATTGGACTTGGAGCCGTGGGCGCCCTCGCCGATCTCGATCAGACCGCGGTAGGAGGTGCGGCCGCCGCCCCGGGCCACCGACTTGGAGACGATGTTGGAGGAGGTGTTGGGCGCCATGTGCACCATCTTGGCGCCGGCGTCCTGGTGCTGGCCCTCGCCGGAGAAGGCGATGGAGAGGGTCTCGCCCTTGGCGTGCTCGCCCATCAGGTAGACGGCCGGGTACTTCATGGTCACCTTGGAACCGATGTTGCCGTCGATCCACTCCATGGTGGCGCCCTCGTAGGCGACGGCACGCTTGGTGACCAGGTTGTAGACGTTGTTCGACCAGTTCTGGATGGTCGTGTAGCGGCAGCGGCCGCCCTTCTTGACGATGATCTCCACGACCGCGCTGTGCAGCGAGTCCGAGGAGTAGATGGGCGCGGTGCAGCCCTCTACGTAGTGCACATAGGCGTTCTCGTCCACGATGATCAGCGTCCGCTCGAACTGGCCCATGTTCTCGGTGTTGATCCGGAAGTAGGCCTGGAGCGGGATGTCCACATGGACGCCCGGCGGGACGTAGATGAAGGAGCCACCGGACCACACGGCGGTGTTCAGCGAGGCGAACTTGTTGTCACCGGCCGGGATGACGGTGCCGAAGTACTCCTGGAAGAGCTCCGGGTGCTCCTTGAGCGCGGTGTCGGTGTCCAGGAAGATGACGCCCTGCTGCTCCAGGTCCTCGCGGATCTGGTGGTAGACGACCTCGGACTCGTACTGGGCGGCGACACCGGCGACCAGGCGCTGCTTCTCCGCCTCGGGGATGCCCAGCTTGTCGTAGGTGTTCTTGATGTCCTCGGGCAGGTCCTCCCAGGTGGCGGCCTGCTTCTCGGTGGAGCGGACAAAGTACTTGATGTTGTCGAAGTCGATGCCGCTCAGGTCCGAGCCCCAGGTCGGCATGGGCTTCTTCTCGAAGAGCTTGAGGCCCTTCAGCCGCAGCTTGAGCATCCACTCCGGCTCGGACTTCTTCGCCGAGATGTCGCGGACGACCTCCTCGGAGAGGCCGCGCTTGGCCGCGGCACCGGCCGCGTCGGGGTCGGCCCAGCCGTATTCGTACGTGCCCAGGCCCTCGAGCTCAGGGTGGGCAGTCTCCGTGGGGAGAGTCATGCGGGGTTCCTCCCGGCCGTGCTGGTGGATGCGGTAGTGGTGGTCTTGGGTGTTCCGCTGCGCGGAATGAACGTCGTGCACACCCCGTCGCCATGGGCGATGGTGGCCAGACGCTGCACATGGGTCCCGAGCAGGCGGGAGAAGACCTCGGTCTCCGCCTCGCACAGCTGCGGGAACTGCTCGGCGACATGGGCGACCGGGCAGTGGTGCTGGCAGAGCTGTTCGCCGACCGGTGCGCTGCGCGCCGTAGCAGCGTACCCGTCCGCGGTCAATGCCCTGGCCAGGGCGTGCGCCCGCTCCTCGGGCGCGGCCCGGTCCAGCGCCTCGCGGTAGCCCTCGGCCTGGGCGGTCATCCGGGCCCGGGCGAAGGCGGCGATGGCGGCCTCGCCGGCCTCGCCGCCGCCGGCGCTCTCGGCGATCCAGCGCAGGGCGTCCCCGGCCAGCTGGTCATAGGCCTGGTCGAAGGCGTCCCGGCCGCAGTCGGTGAGCGCGAAGACCTTGGCGGGGCGGCCGCGGGTACGGGCCCCGTAGACCCGCTTCTCCCGGGGCTCCACCACGCCCTCGGCAACCAGGGTGTCCAGGTGGCGGCGGACCGCGGCCTGGGTCAGATTCAGCCGCATGGCCAGCTCGGCGGCGGTGGAGGGGCCGTGGTCGAGGATGGAGCGGGCCACCCGGTTGCGGGTGCCGCGCTGCTCATCGGGCAGGGGCGTACGCGCCCCGTCGGCCGCCTGGGCCGGGGGGCTCTCCGGAGCCTTGCCCGTGTATTTCACAACGCCATTGTTGCGTAATTGGCTGAGGGCCGACAAGCCTCGTTGCGCCGGAGGGTGGTGGCATCGATCACTTAGGGTCACCTAAGCCACACCCCCGGCGGGGCCGCCGGCGCTCGCGGCTTCGTAGACTTCCCCGCATGTGCAGCGCCTTTTCCGGGGCCCCCGCGGTCGAGGTCCACGGCCTCGTCAAGCGGTATGGAAACAAGACGGCGGTGGACGGGCTCGACCTGTCCGTCGCCACCGGCACCCTCACCGCCGTGCTCGGCCCCAATGGGGCGGGCAAGACCACCACCATCGAAACCTGCGAGGGCTACCGCCGACCGGACGCGGGCACGGTCCGCGTGCTCGGTCTGGACCCGGTGGCCGACGCCATGGCGCTGCGCCCCCGGGTGGGTGTGATGCTGCAGAGCGGCGGCGTCTACCCCGGCGCCCGCGCCGAGGAGATGCTGCGGCACATGGCCGCGCTGCACGCCCACCCGCTGGATGTGGACCAGCTGATCGAGCGGCTGGGGCTGGGCGGCTGCGGACGCACCGCCTACCGGCGGCTCTCCGGCGGCCAGCAGCAGCGGCTGTCGCTGGCCATGGCCGTGGTGGGCCGCCCCGAACTGGTCTTCCTGGACGAGCCGACCGCCGGCCTGGACCCCCAGGCCCGCCGGGCCACCTGGGAGCTGGTGGGCGAGCTGCGCGCCGACGGCGTCACCGTGGTGCTCACCACCCACCACATGGAGGAGGCCGAGCAGCTCGCGGATGACGTCGCCATCGTGGACGGCGGCAAGGTGATAGCCCAGGGCAGCCCCGAGGAGCTGTGCCGGGGCGGCGCCGAGAACAGCCTGCGCTTCTCCGGCCGTCCCGGCCTGGATGTCTCCGCCCTGGTCAAGGCGCTGCCCGCGGACTGCGCGGCGATCGAGCTGACCCCGGGCAGCTACCGGGTCAGCGGCGCGGTGGGCCCCCAGCTGCTGGCCACCGTCACCACCTGGTGCGCCCAGCACGGGGTGATGCCGGACCGGATAGTGGTCGAGCGGCACACGCTGGAGGACGTTTTTCTGGAACTCACAGGTAGGGAGCTGCGCTCATGAGCGCCGCCTTCGCCCCCAGGCCGGGGGCCGCGCCGGTGGCGCGGATGATCCGGGCGCAGGCCGCCCTGGAGACCAGGATGCTGCTGCGCAACGGCGAGCAGCTGCTGCTCACCGTGGTGATCCCCACCCTGCTGCTGACCCTGTTCAGCAGCGTGGACATCGTGGACACCGGCAAGGGCAAGGCGGTGGACTTCCTGGCCCCCGGCGTCCTGGCGCTGGCCGTGCTGTCCACCGCCTTCACCGGACAGGCCATCGCCACCGGCTTCGAGCGGCGCTATGGCGTGCTCAAGCGGCTGGGCGCCTCCCCGCTGCCGCGCTGGGCGCTGATGACCGCCAAGACCTGCTCGGTGCTGGTCACCGAGGTGCTCCAGATCGTGCTGCTGACGGTGATCGCCTTCGCGCTCGGCTGGTCCCCACATGGCAACCCCCTGGCCGTGGTGCTGCTGATCATCCTGGGCACCGCCGCTTTCTCCGGCCTGGGCCTGCTGATGGCCGGCACCCTCAGGGCGGAGGCCACCCTGGCCGCCGCCAACCTGGTCTTCCTGCTGCTGCTGGTCGGCGGCGGGGTGATCGTGCCGCTGGCGAAGTTCCCGGACGCCGCCCGCTCGGTGCTGGAGCTGCTGCCCATCTCGGCGCTCTCCGACGGGCTGCGCGCGGTGCTGCGGGACGGAGCCGGGGTGCCCTGGGGCGACCTGGGCATCCTGACCGGCTGGGCGGTACTGGGGCTGGGCGCGGCGGCCCGGTTCTTCCGCTGGGAGTGAGTGGTTCTCCCACCGGGGCGGGGGCCTCGTGAATCGGTGCACAAGCGGCGTTCTACGATGAGCGGGTGCCCAGAACGATGAACCCCCTCCAGCTCATCGCCGACCGCTGGCAGCCCTCGGCGCGCTTTGTCCAGCGGGCCGCGTTCGCCTGTGTCGTGATGGCCGTGGTCATCGTGGTCACCGGCGGCGCGGTGCGGCTGACCCAGTCCGGGCTCGGCTGCCCGACCTGGCCGACCTGCACCGAGCACAGCCTGACCCCGACGCCCGCGATGGGCATCAACGGCGTCATCGAGTTCACCAACCGGATGCTCACCTATGTGCTGTGCGCCGTGGTGGGCCTGGCGATCATCGCCGCCCGGGCGCACCAGCCGGTGCGCCGGGACCTCACCCGGCTGGGCTGGGCCCAGTTCTGGGTGGTCATGGGCAACGCCGTGGTCGGCGGGGTGACCGTGCTGACCGGCCTCAACCCCTACATCGTCAGTGCGCACTTCCTGCTGTCCACCGCGCTGCTGACGGTCGCCGTGCTGATGTGGCACCGCTCCCTGGAGGGCGATGCCGCGCCGCGCGATCTGGTGGCCCGTCCGGTCCGTGAGCTGAACCGGGTGCTGGTGGGCGCCACCCTGCTGCTGATCGTCATCGGCACCGTGGTCACCGGCGCGGGCAAGCACGCGGGCGACGCCTCCAAGGGCGTGCGCCGGATCCCGCTGGACTGGCACGAGATCACCCAGCTGCATGTGGACTTCGTCTATATCGTGCTGGGCCTGACGGTGGCACTGTGGTTCACCCTGCGGGCCGTGCAGGCCCCGGCCGGTCCGGTCCGGCGGGTGGTGGAGCTGTTCGCGGTGCTGATGCTTCAGGGGGTCGTGGGGTATGTGCAGTACTTCAATGACTCGCCGGAGGTCATTGTCGGCGTCCATATGTTCGGCTCGTGCCTGGTGTGGATCGCCGTGCTGCGGGTTTTCCTCGCGCTGCGGGAGCGTGGGGCGCTGCCGGTCGTTTCGGCGCGGTCGGCTTCGTCCGGTGAGCAGCAGGAGGTCGTGGAGCCGGAGGCTGTCGGCTGAGTGCGGGCCGTCTTCGGCTGGTCGCGCCCACGCGGCGGAGCCGCATGACGCAGCAGAGCCCCGCGCCCCTGATGGGGCGCCCCCGAGCCGGGGGCGCCCCTCTTTCGTATGTGCTCAGTCGTTGGCCGGGCCGCCGAGCTGGATGCCGGCCATCCGGGACCACTCATAGCGCCCGGTGCGCACCTTGGCCGCCATCTCGCCGTCGAACTCCTCCCGCAGCTCGATCCCGGCGAGCTCCACGGCCTTGCGGGCGGCCGCGTGCGAGCGGGCCACCAGGTTGCCCCACTCCCCGTTCGCGCCCACCAGCGCGATCCGGGTGGTGCCGCGCCCTATGTGCGCCAGCTGCCCCTCCGCACCGCCGCCGTGGCTGCCCGCGAACGCGCTGATCTGCTTGGCCAGCCGGGCCGCCTCACGCTGGGCCCTGGCGTCGAGGACGGCCTCTTCGGCCTGCTTGGTGTCTGCCATGGCCAGGATGCTACCGACGGGTAGTGGAAATGGCGACGGGCGGCACCGGTGGCCTTGGCCACCAGCACCGCCCGTCGCGAAGAGCCCGCGCTACCGCAGGAAGGGATCGATCGCCACCGCCGTGAACAGCAGCGACACATAGGTGATCGACCAGTGGAACAGGCGCATCTCCTTGAGCTTGGCGCCGGTGACCCCCGCCTTGGCGCGCGCCTGGAGGGCGTGCGCCTCCTTGAGCCACATCGCGCCCAGCAGCACCGCGGCCACCGGGTAGAACCAGCCGGTGTAGCCCAGCGGCCACAGCAGCAGCGAGACGCCCACCATCACCCAGCTGTAGATGACGATCTGCCGGGCGACGACCTTGTTGCCCGCGATCACCGGCAGCATCGGCACGCCGACCCGCTCGTAGTCGTCCTTGACCTTCATCGACAGCGGCCAGTAGTGCGGCGGCGTCCAGAAGAACATCACCAGGAAGAGGATGACCGCGGCCCAGGAGACCTCATTGCGGACCGCCGACCAGCCGATCAGCACCGGCAGACAGCCGGCGATGCCGCCCCAGACGATGTTCTGCGCGGTGCGCCGCTTGAGCCACATCGTGTAGACCACGACATAGAACATCGAGGCGCCCAGCGAAAGCACCGCCGACAACGGGTTGACGAGGTACCAGAACCACACGGTGGAGCCCACGGTCAGCGCGGTGGCGAAGACCAGGCACTCCCGGGGCGAGACCATGCCGGTGACCAGCGGGCGCTGCGAGGTACGGTCCATCAGCGCGTCGATGTCGCGGTCGTAGTGCATATTGAACGCGTTGGCACCGCCCGCCGACAGATATCCGCCGACGCAGGTGACCAGCACCAGCCACATATCGGGGACGCCCTGTGCGGCCAGGAACATCACCGGTACGGTCGTCATCAGCAGCAGCTCGATGATGCGCGGCTTGGTGAGGGCCACGAACGCCTTGACCCGGGCCCCGAGCGGCCGGTGGCTGGGGCGCTCGATGAGCACCCCCGCAGGACGGGATTCGACGGCCGTCACGCACACCCCTGACAGAGATAAGGCCAGCAAGCACATCCGGCCGGCCCGGCCGGGAAAGACTTGCGCGTACCACGCCACTCTAGACGCAGGGCATGGCACGCCCTCCGCCGGGGTGGGGTCGTGTTGAGGGCCCGGGCGCCCCGGTAAACCTGACTCCGCGGGACCACCCGGGAGGCGAGCGCGCCGAGCGCACTGCACGCTGGTGCCAAGGCCGGTCGCTCCTGGCCGGGAATCTTTCCCGGCCGGTCCCGGTTTCCGGGAGCGTTGAGCCGAGCAGCCGACTGCACGTCGAAAAGATGCGCGCCAGGGCGAGGGTAGGCTCGACCTCGCCGAGTCGTGGCGGAACACCGCCCCCGGCCTGAGAACCATGTGGAGAGGAGCCCTGACTTAGGGTGAGCACCAAGCCGACCACCACAGACCTCGAGTGGACCGAACTGGACCAGCGGGCCGTTGACACCGCGCGGGTTCTGGCCATGGACGCCGTGCAGAAGGTCGGCAACGGCCACCCCGGCACGGCCATGAGCCTCGCCCCCGCCGCCTACCTGCTCTTCCAGAAGCTGATGCGGCATGACCCCAGCGACGCCGACTGGACCGGCCGTGACCGGTTCGTCCTCTCCCCCGGGCACACCAGCCTGACCCTCTACACCCAGCTCTTCCTGTCGGGTTACGGCCTTGAGCTGTCGGACCTGAAGGCCTTCCGCACCTGGGGCAGCAAGACCCCGGGCCACCCGGAGCACGGCCACACCCGAGGTGTGGAGACCACCACCGGCCCGCTGGGCCAGGGCATCGCCAACGCGGTGGGCATGGCCATGGCCGCCCGTTACGAGCGCGGTCTGTTCGACCCCGAGGCCCCCAAGGGCGAGTCCCCCTTCGACCACACCATCTGGGCGATCGTCTCCGACGGCGACCTGGAGGAGGGCATCTCCGCCGAGGCCTCCTCGCTGGCCGGCCATCAGAAGCTGGGCAACATCGTCGCCCTGTACGACGACAACCACATCTCCATCGAGGGCGACACCGAGACCGCCTTCTCCGAGGACGTCCTCAAGCGCTACGAGGCCTATGGCTGGCACGTCCAGCGCATTGAGCAGGCCCCCAACGGCGACTTCGACATCCAGGCGCTGTTCGCGGCGCTGAAGGCGGCGCAGGAGGAGACCGAGCGCCCCTCGCTCATCGCCGCGCGCACCATCATCGCCTGGCCCGCCCCCAACGCCCAGAACACCGAGGCCGCGCACGGCTCGGCGCTGGGCGAGGCCGAGATCGCCGCCACCAAGGAGGTGCTGGGCTTCGACCCGAAGCAGCACTTCCAGGTGGAGGACGAGGTGCTGGCGCATGCCCGCAAGGTGGTGGACCGCGGCCGCGAGGCGCACGCCGAGTGGGACAAGCGGATCCAGCAGTGGCGCACCGCCAACCCGGAGCGGGCCGCCGACTTCGACCGCATCAACGCGGGCGAGCTGCCCGACGGCTGGGAGAAGGTCCTCCCGGTCTTCCCGGCCGGCAAGGCCGTGGCCACCCGCAAGGCGTCCGGTGAGGTCCTCAAGGCCCTGGGCGGTGTGCTGCCCGAGCTGTGGGGCGGCTCCGCCGACCTGGCCGGCTCCAACAACACCACCATCGACGCGTCCTCCTCCTTCCTCCCGGAGGGCAACCCGCTGCCGGAGGCGAGCCCCTACGGCCGCACCGTGCACTGGGGCATCCGCGAGCACGCCATGGGCTCGACCATGAACGGCATCGCGCTGCACGGCAACACCCGGATCTACGGCGGCACCTTCCTGGTGTTCTCCGACTACATGCGCCCGGCGGTGCGCCTGGCCGCGCTGATGAAGCTGCCGGTCACCTATGTCTGGACGCATGACTCCATCGGTCTGGGCGAGGACGGCCCCACCCACCAGCCGGTGGAGCACATGGCCGCGCTGCGCGCCATCCCCGGCCTGAACATGGTCCGCCCGGCGGACGCCAATGAGACCGCCATCGCCTGGCGCGAGATCACCAAGCGCCACGCCACCAAGCCGGCCCCGCACGGCCTGGCCCTGACCCGGCAGAACGTGCCCACCTACGAGCCCAACGAGGGCGCGGCCAAGGGTGGTTACGTGATGCTGGAGGCCGAGGGCGGCCGGGCGCAGCTGATCCTGATCGCCACCGGTTCCGAGGTCGAGCTGGCCGTGGAGGCCCGCGAGCGGCTGCAGGCGGAGGGCATCCCGACCCGGGTGGTCTCCATGCCGTGTGTGGAGTGGTTCCAGGAGCAGGACCAGGCGTACCGCGACGGCGTGCTGCTGCCGGACGTCAAGGCCCGGGTGGCGGTCGAGGCGGGCATCGGCCTGACCTGGCACCGCTATGTGGGCGAGGCCGGCCGGGTGGTCTCGCTGGAGCACTTCGGCGCCTCCGCCGACTACAAGGTGCTGTACCAGGAGTTCGGCATCACCACCGAGGCCGTGGTCGAGGCCGCCCGCGAGTCCATCGCCGACGCCGGCCGCCGCTGACGCCCGTACTTATTTCTCAATAGGAGATGCAGAACCCATGACTGACGCACTCAAGCGGCTGTCCGACGAAGGCGTCGCGATCTGGCTGGACGACCTGTCCCGCAAGCGCATCACCTCCGGCAATCTCTCCGAGCTGATCGACGAGATGCATGTGGTGGGTGTCACCACCAACCCGTCGATCTTCCAGAAGGCGATCTCCAGCGGCGAGGGCTACCAGCCCCAGCTGGCCGACCTCGCGGCCCGCAAGGTCACCGTCGAGGAAGCCATCCGCATGATCACCACGGCGGACGTCCGCGACGCCGCCGACATCCTGCGCCCGGTCTTCGACCGCACCGACGGCCAGGACGGCCGGGTCTCCATCGAGGTGGACCCGCGGCTGGCCCATGACACCCGGGCCACGGTGGCCGAGGCCAAGCAGCTGGCCTGGCTGGTGGACCGGCCCAACACCCTGATCAAGATCCCGGCCACCAAGGCGGGTCTGCCGGCCATCGCCGAGACCATCGGGCTGGGCATCAGCGTCAATGTCACGCTGATCTTCTCCCTGGAGCGCTACCGCGCGGTCATGGACGCCTACCTGACCGGTCTGGAGAAGGCCAAGGCGGCCGGCCAGGACCTGTCGCTGATCCACTCGGTGGCGTCCTTCTTTGTCTCCCGGGTGGACACCGAGATTGACAAGCGGCTGGACGCCCTGGGCACCGACGAGGCCAAGGCGCTGCGCGGCAAGGCCGCCCTGGCCAACGCCCGGCTGGCGTACCAGGCGTACGAGGAGGTCTTCTCCTCGGACCGCTGGCTGGCCCTGGAGAAGCACGGCGCCAACAAGCAGCGTCCGCTGTGGGCCTCGACCGGTGTCAAGGACCCGGCCTACAAGGACACCCTGTATGTGGACGAGCTGGTGGCGCCCAACACGGTCAACACCATGCCGGAGGCCACCCTCCAGGCCACCGGTGACCACGGCAGCATCAGCGGTGACACCGTGCGCGGCACCTACCAGCAGGCCAAGGCCGACCTGGACGCCCTGGCCCGGATCGGCATCTCCTACGACGACGTGGTGCAGCTGCTGGAGGACGAGGGCGTCGAGAAGTTCGAGGCGTCCTGGAACGACCTGCTGAAGTCGACGGAGGCGGAGCTCAAGCGCCTCGCACCGGAGGCGTGAATTGAGCACCAGCAGCAATCCGCTGCGTGACGCTCAGGACCGGCGGCTCCCGCGTATCGCGGGGCCGTCCGGCCTGGTCATCTTTGGCGTTACGGGCGATTTGTCCCGAAAAAAGCTGATGCCGGCGGTGTATGACCTCGCCAACCGGGGTCTGCTGCCGCCGGGCTTCTCCCTGATCGGCTTCGCCCGCCGGGACTGGGAGAGCGAGGACTTCGCCCAGATCGTCTATGAAGCGGTCAAGCAGCATGCGCGCACGCCCTTCCGCGAGGAGGTCTGGCAGCAGCTGGTGCAGGGCTGCCGGTTCGTCCAGGGTGACTTCGACGACGACAACGCGTTCGAGACCCTGAAGAACACCATCAATGAGCTGGACAAGGCCCAGGGCACCGGCGGCAACTTCGCCTTCTACCTCTCGGTGCCGCCCAAGTTCTTCCCCACCGTGGTCCAGCAGCTGAAGAAGCACGGGCTGGCGGACCAGAAGGAGGGCTCCTGGCGGCGCGCCGTCATCGAGAAGCCCTTCGGCCACGACCTGAAGAGCGCCCAGGAGCTCAACCGGATCGTCCATGAGGTCTTCCCGGCCAACGAGGTCTTCCGGATCGACCACTACCTGGGCAAGGAGACGGTCCAGAACATCCTGGCGCTGCGCTTCGCCAACACCCTCTTCGAGCCCATCTGGAACCGGTCCTATGTGGACCATGTCCAGATCACCATGGCCGAGGACATCGGCATCGGCGGCCGGGCCGGCTACTACGACGGCATCGGCGCGGCCCGGGACGTCATCCAGAACCATCTGCTGCAGCTGATGGCGCTGACCGCCATGGAGGAGCCCGCCTCCTTCGACGCGGACGCGGTGGCCGCCGAGAAGACCAAGGTGCTGGGCGCCGTCCGGCTGCCCAAGGACCTGGCCAAGGAGACGGTGCGCGGCCAGTACGCGGCCGGCTGGCAGGGCGGCGAGAAGGTGGTCGGCTACCTCCAGGAGGAGGGCATCGACCCCAAGTCCAAGACCGACACCTATGCCGCCGTCAAGCTGGAGATCGACAACCGCCGCTGGGCGGGCGTCCCCTTCTATCTGCGCACCGGCAAGCGGCTGGGCCGCCGGGTCACCGAGATCGCGGTGGTCTTCCAGCGGGCCCCGCACTCCCCCTTCGACCACACCGCCACCGAGGAGCTGGGGCAGAACGCCCTGGTCATCCGGGTGCAGCCGGACGAGGGCGTGACCATGCGGTTCGGCTCCAAGGTGCCGGGCACCCAGATGGAGGTCCGGGACGTCTCGATGGACTTCGCCTATGGCGAATCCTTCACGGAGTCCAGCCCGGAGGCGTACGAGCGGCTGATCCTGGACGTCCTGCTGGGCGAGTCCAACCTCTTCCCGCGTCTGAAGGAGGTCGAGCTGTCCTGGGAGATCCTCGACCCCATCGAGGAGTTCTGGGACAAGCACGGCAAGCCCGCGCAGTACCCGGCCGGCACCTGGGGGCCGGTCGAGGCGGACGAGATGCTCGCACGAGAGGGACGGAGCTGGCGCCGGCCATGAAGATCGATCTCACCGACACCACTGCCAGCAAGATCAACCAGGCCCTGGTGGAAGGGCGCCGGGCCATTGGCGCCCCCGCCATCGGCATGGTGCTCACCCTGGTCATCGTCACCGACGAAGAGCACGCCTATGACGCGCTCAAGGCGGCCGACGAGGCGTCCCGCGAGCACCCCTCGCGCAAGCTGGTGGTCATCAAGCGGGTCAGCCGCTCGCCCCGCGAGCGCGCCCAGGCCCGGCTGGACGCCGATGTCCGGGTGGGTGCCGACGCGGGCACCGGCGAAACCGTGATGCTCCGGCTCTACGGCGAGGTGATAGACCACGCCCAGTCGGTGGTGCTGCCGCTGCTGCTGCCGGACGCCCCGGTGGTCGTCTGGTGGCCGGTCAGCTCCCCGGCCCACCCGGAGAAGGACCCGCTGGGCGCCCTGGGCCAGCGGCGGGTCACCGACTCCTACGCGGCCGAGGACCCGATCGCCGAACTCAGCGAGCGGGCCGCCAACTACACCCCCGGCGACACCGATCTGGCCTGGACCCGGACCACGCCCTGGCGCTCGATGCTGGCGGCCGCCCTGGACCAGCAGCCCGCCGCCCAGGTCACCGCCGCCGAGGTGGAGGGCGAGGCGTACAACCCCAGCGCCGAACTGCTGGCCATGTGGCTGGCGGACCGGCTGGGGGTGACCGCCAAGCGCACCGTCTCCGAGGGCCCGGGCCTGACCTCGGTGCGGCTGCAGACCAAGACCGGCGTCATCACCCTGGACCGCCCCAACGGCACCCTGGCCACCCTGGCCATGCGCGGCCAGCCGGACCGCGCGGTGGCGCTCAAGCGGCGCGACACCGCCGAGCTGCTGGCGGAGGAGCTGCGCCGGCTGGACCCGGACACCATCTATGAGTCCGCGCTGAAGTACGGCGTGGAACGGCTGGGCAACGAGCCGCTGGACGTGCCCAAGCCGGAGGCCGAGCCCACGCCCGAAGGGGCTCCGGCACCGCCTCGGAAGAAGGCCCCGTCGGCCAAGAAGGCGGCGTCCCAGTGAACACGCCCCAGCTGGTGGTGCACCGGGACACGGAGCTGATGGCCCGGGCCGCGGCGGCCCGCCTGATCACCAAGATCGTGGACGCCCAGGCCGCCCGGGGCCACGCCTCGGTGGTCCTCACGGGCGGCCGCAATGGCAATGGGCTGCTGGCGGCCCTCGCCGAGTCGCCCGCCCGGGACGCGGTGGACTGGTCCCGGCTGGATCTGTGGTGGGGCGACGAACGGTTCCTGCCGGACGGCGACCCGGAGCGCAACCACACCCAGGCGTGCCGGGCCCTGCTGGACGCGGTGGACCTGGACCCGGCCCGGGTGCACCCGATGCCCCCGGCGCAGGGTGCCCACGGCAATGACGCGGACGCCGCCGCCGCGGCGTACGCGGCCGAGCTGGCGGCGGCCGCGCGGCCCGAGGACCACGCCCAAGTGCCGTCCTTCGACGTGCTGTTGCTGGGCGTCGGCCCGGACGCCCATATCGCCTCGCTCTTCCCGGAGCTGCCGGCGGTACGGGAGACCGAGCGTACGGCCGTCGGGGTGCATGGCGCGCCCAAGCCGCCGCCGACCCGTATCTCGCTGACCCTGCCCGCGATCCGGGCGGCCCGTGAGGTGTGGCTCCTGGCGGCGGGCGAGGACAAGGCGGGCGCGGTCGCGCTCGCGCTGAGCGGCGCGGGCGAAATCCAGGCCCCGGCGGCGGGCGCCTACGGCCGCTCCCGCACCCTGTGGCTCCTGGACCGGGCCGCCGCGGCGCAGTTGCCGAGGGATTTGTACCCTCCGGCTTCGCCCTGAGGTCTTACTGCCGGGTGCGGGCCGAGTGTGGCCGGTCGCGCAGTTCCCCGCGCCCCTGACGGGGCCGCGGTTGTGGGCAGTCGTTCCGCAAGGGCGGAACGGGTGGGCACAACCGCCCACCGGGCCGCACCTGGTGATGAAACCCGGGCCCCAGGCGGCGCCTAAGGTTTCATCGCCGGGTGCGGGCCGGCTGTGGCCGGTCGCGCAGTTCCCCGCGCCCCTAAGGGGGCGCACCCGGCGATGAAATGCGAGCCCCCGGAAGCGCAATGCGCCTCCGGGGGCTCAGTCATGCATTACGCGCGCCCGCGCAACTCGCGGTACCGCGCGACCAGCGCAGCCGTGGACGCATCCAGACCCGGCACCTCAGCACCCTCCGTCAGCGCCGGCTCGACCCGCTTCGCCAGCACCTTCCCCAGCTCGACCCCCCACTGGTCGAAGGAGTCGATGTTCCACACCGCCCCCTGCACAAACACCTTGTGCTCATACAGCGCGATCAACTGCCCCAGCACAGAAGGCGTGAGCTCGCTCGCCAGGATCGTTGTGGTGGGCCGGTTGCCCCGGAAGGTCTTGTGCGGGACCAGCTCCGCCGGCACCCCCTCCGCCGCCACCTCCTCCGGCGTCTTGCCGAAGGCCAGCGCCTGCCCCTGGGCGAACAGATTGGCCATCAGCAGGTCGTGCTGGGCCACCAGCCCCGGCTCCAGATCGGCCACCGGCCGGGCGAAGCCGATGAGATCCGCCGGGATCAGCTTGGTGCCCTGGTGGATCAACTGGTAGTACGCGTGCTGTCCGTTGGTGCCCGGGGTGCCCCAGACCACCGGCCCGGTCTGCCAGTTGACCGGCTTGCCGTCACGGTCCACCGACTTGCCGTTGGACTCCATGTCCAACTGCTGGAGATAGGCGGTGAACTTGGACAGATAGTGGCTGTAGGGCAGCACCGCGTGCGACTGGGCGTCATGGAAGTTGCCGTACCAGATGCCCAGCAGACCGAGCAGCAGCGGAGCGTTCTCCTCCGGCGGCGCGCAGCGGAAGTGCTCATCGATCAGATGGAAGCCGGCCAGCATCTCCCGGAAGCAGTCCGTCCCGATGGCCAGCATCAGCGACAGCCCAATGGCCGAGTCATAGGAGTAGCGGCCGCCGACCCAGTCCCAGAACTCAAACATATTGTTGGTGTCGATGCCGAATTCGGCGACCTTCTGCTCATTTGTGGACAGCGCCACAAAGTGCTTGGCCACCGCCTCGTCACCGGCGCCCAGCCCGGCCAGCAGCCACTCCCGCGCCGAGGTGGCGTTGGTGATGGTCTCAATGGTGGTGAAGGTCTTGGAGGCGACGATGAACAGCGTCTCCGCCGGGTCCAGGTCCCGGACTGCCTCATGCAGATCCGCCCCGTCCACATTGGAGACAAAACGGAACGTCATGTCCCGGGCGGTGTAGGCGCGCAGCGCCTCATAGGCCATCGCGGGGCCCAGATCGGAGCCGCCGATGCCGATGTTGACGACGTTCCTGATCCGCTTGCCGGTGTGGCCGCGCCAGTCGCCGGAGCGCACCCGGTCGGTGAACACCTGCATCTTCATCAGCACCGCGTGCACGGCGGGGATGACATTCTCCCCGTCACTGCGCACCACCGCCGACTCCGGGGCGCGCAGCGCGGTGTGCAGCACCGACCGGTTCTCGGTGGTATTGATCTTCTCGCCGCGGAACATGGCGTCCCGCAGCTCGGCCACCCCGGTGGCCGCGGCGAGCTCGCGCAGCAGCCGCAGGGTCTCATCGGTGACCAGATGCTTTGAGTAGTCCAGGTGCAGATCGCCCACGGTGAGCGTGTACTTCTCGGCCCGCCGGGGGTCCTCGGCGAACAGCTGCCGCAGCTGCACCTCCCCCAGCTCCTCGCGGTGCTTGGCCAGTGCGTTCCACTCCGGCAGGCGGTCGAGCCGGCCACGGCCTTCTGCGTTCATCTCGGACATCAGCCCACTTCTTCTCGTAGCTCCCTCGCCACCCACCAAACTAAAGGATCAGCGGCCCGCGCGAACGCCGAGCCCGGCCGGGGACGCGGTCCCGTGCGGAAGACGGCCCGGTGCGGTTCCGGACCGTCCCGGCGCGGCCGGCCCGAAAAAGCGTCCGGCCCGGCCGGAGGAAGGGTTTCCTCCGGCCGGGCCGGACGGCTCCGCTCAGATCTCGCCGCGCAGCTTGGCCAGTGCCTCGGCGAGGATCGCCTCGCCGTCCGCGTCGCTGCGCCGCTCCCGCACATAGGCTAGGTGGGTCTTGTAGGGCTCGGTGCGCGGCGGGTCCGGGGGGTTGTCCCGGTCCTGGCCGGCCGGGAAGCCGCAGCGCGGGCAGTCCCAGGTGTCCGGCACCTGTGCGTCGCTGGCGAAGCTGGGCTGTGTCTCGTGCCCGTTGGAGCACCAGAAGGAGATGCGGAGGCGCGGTGCGGACTCGCCCCGCTCGGCCTCCCCCATCGGCCCCGCCCCGACCCGGCTTCCTCGGATCGCGTTGCCACTTGCCACGGTCGTAACTCCCTGCATGAGTGCCGCGGAGCGGGACAGTCCGCTCCGCTGCGGGCGCCTCAGTCTGTGTAAGGCCCAACGCGCGTCCAGTGGCGGGAGTTACCACCCGGCCGCAGAACGCGAACCCCCATCATAGGCCGCGTTCGCGACGGTACGTCAGCTCTTGAGCTTCATCAGCAGCCCGAGCACCACAATGCAGGCGAACCACAGCAGACCGACCACCACGGTGATCCGGTCCAGGTTGCGCTCGGCGACCGAGGAACCGCCGACGGAGGACTGCATGCCGCCGCCGAACATGTCGGACAGACCGCCGCCCTTCCCCTTGTGCATGAGCACCAGCATCATCAGCAGCGCGCTGAAGATGATGAGGGCGATCGAGAACCCGATGACCACGGCTGGACCAACTCTCTCGGACTGACTGAATCGGACTGACTGCAGGTGAAACGCTGCGGGGCCGGTCCGGCGCACAGCACCGTTCCCGGCCCCGACAGGGTACGACGGACCGTGCCCGTCGTCATACCGCTACTGGTCGCGGAACCGGACGATCTTGACGAACTCCTCCGCGTCCAGCGCCGCACCGCCGACCAGGGCGCCGTCCACATCGGGCTGGGCCATGATCGCCGCCACATTGCCGGCCTTGACCGAGCCGCCGTACTGGATGCGGACCTTGTCGGCCAGTTCCTGGCCGTAGAGCTCGGCCAGCCGGCCGCGGATCGCCCCGCAGACCTCCTGGGCGTCCTCGGGGGTGGCAACCTCGCCGGTGCCGATGGCCCACACCGGCTCATAGGCGATCACAATGGTCTCGGCCTGCTCGGCCGGGATGTCCTTGAGGCCGCCGTCCACCTGGGCCAGGGTGTGCGCGACCTGGTTGCCCGCCTTGCGGATCTCCAGGCCCTCGCCCACACACAGGATGGGGGTCAGGCCGTGCCGGAAGGCGGCCTTGACCTTGGCGTTGCAGAGCTCGTCCGTCTCGTTGTGGTACTGACGGCGCTCGGAGTGGCCCACCGCCACATAGGAGCAGTTGAGCTTGGCCAGCATGGCGCCGGAGATCTCGCCGGTGTAGGCGCCGGAGTCGTACGCCGAGAGGTCCTGGGCGCCGTACTTGATCTTGAGCTTGTCGCCGTCCACCAGGGTCTGCACCGAGCGCAGATCGGTGAACGGGGGAAGCACGGCGACCTCGACGGCGTCGAAGTCCTTGTCCGTGAGGGCGAAGGCGAGCTTCTGGACATGGGCGATGGCCTCGAGGTGGTTGAGGTTCATCTTCCAGTTGCCCGCCATCAGGGGCGTGCGGTTGGTCACGGTGGTTCAGTCCTCCAGTGCGGCGAGGCCGGGGAGCGTCTTGCCCTCAAGGTATTCGAGGCTGGCGCCACCGCCGGTCGAGATATGGCCGAAGGCATTCTCGTCGAAGCCCAGCAGGCGAACGGCCGCGGCCGAGTCGCCACCGCCGACCACGGTGAAGGCCGGGCTGTCCACCAGGCCCTGGGCGACGGCCTGGGTGCCGCCCGCGTAGTCGGGGTGCTCGAAGACGCCCATCGGGCCGTTCCAGAACACGGTGCCCGCGTCGGCCAGCTTGGCCGCGTAGAGCTCACGGGTCTTGGGGCCGATGTCCAGGCCCTCCTGGTCGGCCGGGATGGCGTCCGAGGAGACCGTCTGCGGGTTGGCCGGGGCCTTGGTCTTCAGGTCCGGGAAGTCGGCGGAGACCAGCACGTCCACGGGGAGGACGAACTCCACGCCGCGCTTCTCGGCCCGGGCCAGGTACTCCAGGCAGACCGGGATCTGGTCCTCCTGCAGCAGCGAGATGCCCACCTCATGGCCCTTGGCCTTGAGGAAGGTGTAGGACATGCCGCCGCCGATGAGGATCCGGTCGGCCTTCTCCAGCAGGTTGTCGATGACGCCCAGCTTGTCGGAGACCTTGGCACCGCCGAGGACCACCACATAGGGGCGCTTGACGTCCTCGGTGAGCTTCTTCAGGACCGTGACCTCCGCGGCGATCAGCTGGCCCGCGGCATGCGGCAGCCGGGCCGGGAGGTCGAAGACCGAGGCGTGCTTGCGGTGCACGGCGCCGAAGCCGTCGCCCACATACACATCGGCCAGCGACGCGAGCGCGTCGGCGAAGGCGCCGCGCTCCGCGTCGTCCTTGCTGGTCTCGCCCGCGTTGAAACGGAGGTTCTCCAGCAGCGTGACCTCGCCGTCGCCCAGAGCGGCGACGGTGGCCTTCGCGCTGTCACCGACCGTGTCGGTGGCGAACGAGACGTTCTTGCCCAGGATCTCGCCGAGCCGCCTGGCGACCGGGGCCAGCGAGAACTGGGGGTCGGGGGCGCCCTTGGGACGGCCCAGGTGGGAGGCGACGATCACCTTGGCGCCCGCCTCGGCGAGCCTGGCGATGGTCGGCGCGACGGCCCGGATGCGGCCGTCGTCGGTGATGGTGTCGCCCTGCAGCGGCACATTGAGGTCGGCGCGGATGAACACCCGCTTGCCCTCGATGCCCTCCTGGAGGAGCTCGTCGATCGTCTTCATGCAGTGACTCCGTGACATCCGTAGCGATGGGTCATGCGACGGGGCCCGGACGACGTTCCCTGACGTCGCACGAGCCCCGTGTTTCACAGCCGGGAGATCAGAGCTGGCCGCCGACGAAGACGGTCAGGTCCACCAGGCGGTTGGAGTAGCCCCACTCGTTGTCGTACCAGCCCACGACCTTGACCTGCTTGCCCTGAGCCATGGTCAGCTTGGAGTCGAAGGTGCAGGAGGCCGGCCAGTTGACGATGTCGGAGGAGACGATCGGGTCCTCGGTGTACTCCAGGATGCCCTTGAGCTCGCCCTCGGCGGCCTTCTGGAAGGCGGCGTTGATCTCTTCCTTGGTGACCTCGCGGTCCAGCTCCAGGACCAGGTCGGTGACCGAGCCGGTGGGGACCGGGACGCGCATGGCGATGCCGTCCAGCTTGCCCTTGAGCTGCGGCAGCACCAGGGCGGTGGCCTTGGCGGCACCGGTGGAGGTCGGGATGATGTTCTGCGCGGCGGCGCGGGCCCGGCGCAGGTCGCTGTGCGGGAAGTCCAGGATCCGCTGGTCGTTGGTGTACGCGTGGACGGTCGTCATCATGCCCTTGACGATGCCGAAGCTCTCGTCGAGGACCTTGGCCATCGGCGCCACACAGTTGGTGGTGCAGGAGGCGTTGGAGATGACGTGGTGATTATCCGCGTCGTACTTGTCCTGGTTGACGCCCATCACAATGGTGATGTCCTCGGCCTTGGCGGGCGCCGAGATCAGGACCTTCTTGGCACCGGCGGCCAGGTGCTTGGCGGCGTCCTCGCGCTTGGTGAAGATGCCGGTGGACTCGATGACGATGTCCGCGCCCAGCTCGGCCCACGGCAGGTTCGCCGGGTCACGCTCGGCCAGGGTCTTGAAGGTCTGGCTGCCGACGGTGATGGTGTCCTCGGTGTGGCTGACCTCGTGCTTCAGCCGGCCCAGGATGGTGTCGTACTTGAGCAGGTGGACCAGGGTGGCGTTGTCGGTCAGGTCGTTGACACCGACGATCTCGATGTCCGCCCCCTGCTCCAGGAGCGCACGGAAGTAGTTGCGACCGATACGGCCAAAGCCGTTGATGCCTACGCGGATCGTCACGAACCGATCTCCTCGTTGGTGTGCCGGTCTTGCGCACCGGCGGCTGTATGGGATGTCCCCGACCACCACCGACCCTACCTCCAACCGGAGGGGGACGTGACATTGGCTGCTCTGGCCCGCTTCCTCTTGACGTGGGCACGGACCAGGGCGTATGCACCGGTGAGCGGGGCGGCGATCAGCTGTGCAGGGCGCGCAGCGCGGCATGGAGCACCGCCGCGCGCTGCCGGAGGTCGCGGATCTGCTCCAGACCGAAGCCGAACAGCACCGTGTCCTTGGTGGTGACGGCCGCCGAGGAGTGGCTCAGCGCCTGGGAACGGGCCCAGTCACCGGTGTTCCCGGGGCTGCCTGGCGGCGCTCCCGGCACCGTCCAGGCGCCCAGCGAACTCTCGAAGCCCTCGGCCGGTTCGGTACGGCCGCCCGAGCTCAGGGCCGCCTCGTCGATCAGCACTCCGGGGCCGCCCGCGGCGGGGTCGGTGATGTACGAGACCACGACCTCGGCCTTCCTGCCCGCGAAGGCGCCGAGGTCGAAGGAGACCGGGTGCCAGCCGCCCGACTGCCCGGTGAACCGGTTCCAGCTGCCCGAGGAGCCCTTGGGCAGGCACTTGTCGCCACTGACCGTCAGATAGTGCTTGAGGAAGGGGTGCAACTTGAGGTAGGCGGGACAGTCGGCCGGGACATCGGTGCGGGTGGCGCCGCCCGCCTCCGGCAGGGTGGTCCAGTCGTCCTGGCCCGCCGTATGCGCCTCCACCACCACATTGTCGTAGTCCGGCTCGGTGCCATAGCTGAGCTGGAATCCCAGGGAGGGCTTGTCGCCGGGCCGGGCACCGGTCAGGTCGATGGTGCGGGACAGCCGCATCCAGGCGCTGTCCCGGTGTCTGGCGGCGGCCATCCACTCGCCCCGGTAGGGCTCCAGCGGGGTGCGCAGCCCGGGGTAGCTACCGGCGGCCGCGCTCCGGAACTGCGGGAATTCTCCGGGCTTGAGCACCTCGGAGGTGGGGACGAAGGAGCCCGCCGCATCCAGCGGGTTGCCGGGCGCGTCGGCCAGGTCGGCCGTCACCCCGGCGAGGCCGCCGCTGCCGGCGAACCGCCGGGGCCGCTCCAGGGCCGTCCGGCTGTAGGCGCCCAGGTAGTACTGGCTGAAGTCATCGGTGAGCGCCGGGCCCACCTGGGCGTCGCCGCCCGCCCGCTTGCCCGCCGTGATCAGTTTGCCGCCCTCGTTGAGGAAGTCCCTTACCGCCAGCACGGTTTGGCCGTCCGGCCGGTTGGCGGCGCCGGAGTACCACACGGCCGTGCGGAAGTGGCTCAGCACCCCCAGCGCGGAGGGGGCGCCCTGCTTGGCGACGTCCCAGACCACCGCCCGGCGGCCGGCGGCGGCCAGCGCCTCGGTGTAGGCGGTGAGCTGCCGGGCCGGGCCGCCCTCGTCGGCGATCACCAGGGTGTCGGCCGGCGGCCGGTGCCAGACGGTGTAGGTGAAGGGCTCGCTCCGGGTGGCCCGGCCTTGCGCGGTACGGCCGGTGAACCACACCTGTACCCGGGAGCCCTGGTGCCCGCCCTTGACCGTGGCGCGGTACTGGTCGAAGCGGAGGTTGTCCCGCCCTCCGTAACGCTTGCCGCCCTTCCAGGGTTTGAGCGGAACGCTCCGCGGATGTCCGCCGTCTATGCGGTAGTTGAGGCGTTTGTCGCGCAGGCTCTTGCGGGCGGTGACGGCCACCGGCTGATCGCCGTCGCGGGCGAAGGAGTCCTTGAAGGTGTCCGGGGTGAAGTCCGGTGCGTCCAGGCCGACCGAGGAGGACGGGCGGTCGGCGTGCGGCGCGGTCTCGGCGACCGAGAGAGCGAAGGGGACGTTCTTGGCGAACTCCGCCTGGATCAGCTTCTCGTCGTCGGGGAAGCTGAAGACCGACGGGCAGTCCGCGGGGTTCCAGTGGCCGCTGGTGTCGGTGCGGGATGCCGTCTGGCAGGTGGACATCTCCGGGGTGAACATCAAGGTCCCATTGACATTGGCCGCGTGGCCGTCCGCCTCGCCATTGGTGGTGTAGAGCTCGGAGGAGAGCTCCGGGTGGTATCCCGGGATCGCGGACTTCTGCGGGGTGCCGGCCAGGGCCCGGTAGAGCACATCGTCCGGGGTGCTGGTGCCCACCTGCCAGCCGACGCCATAGAGCAACAGCTCGGCGGCGGAATGGTAGTTGACGGCATAGGTGAAGTGGACGCGCTTTTCAAAGGCGTCCATGGCCCGGGTCTCCGGCTCGGAGCCGGGGCTCTTGCCACGGTAGGTCTCGGCGGACGGGTCCGGGGACGAACCCTCGTCGTCATAGCCCCATTTGTAGGGGAAGTTGCGGTTGAGGTCCACGCCGTCGTTGGGCCCCAGCTTTCCGTCGCCGTCGTTGTCGCGCAGGTTCTTGCGCCACAGCCGGGTGCCGGGACCCTGGAAGGTGTAGTCATAGCCGTCGGGGTTGGCGGAGAGGACGAACCACAGCTCGGTGGAGTCCACGATCCTGGTGATCCGCCGGTCCTTGCCATAGCGGTCCAGGTAGTAGTGCATCAGCCGGCGGGTCATCTCCGGCGTGATCCACTCCCGGGCGTGCTGGTTGGACAGATAGAGCACCGAGGGCTTGGACCCATCACGGCTGTGACGGGCGTTCTTGGTGAGCTTGAGGGCGAGGATGTCCTGGCCCTTGAGGGTCTTGCCGATGCTGACCACCTTGGTCAGCGAGGGGTGCGCCCGGCCGGTGTCGGCGATCTCCTGCTTGAGCCCGCCCGGCCCGCCGTACTTGCGGAAGACTCCATCGCCCTGGGCCTTGAGCCGGTCCAGGGTGCGCTGAGGTGTTTTCTTCTCGGCCAGCTGGACACCCTGGCCGCGCAGCGCCCGGGCCTGTGCCTGGGTGAGGTAGAGCTCGACGTCAACTGCCCTGTCACCGCCGGGCCGTTGGCCCAGCTCCTCGCCGTCCACGCCTGCCTTGAGCAGGACCGGGATCTGGGCGCGGGTGACTTTCGCCTGCCAGACGAGGAGGGAACCGCCGTCCCCGGCCGGCTGTGCATTCGTCGTGGGTGCGGCCGCCAGGCCGCCGACCAACAGGGACGCGGTCGCGAGTACCGCCCTTGCTCTGCGTCTCATGAGCCCCCCTTGGGCTTGTCTGACCCGTCAGACATACGACGCCCGCCAGGCTGGCGATGGCCCATGGCCATGTCAACACCGCCTATGGAGAGCCGGGCGCCCATTAGGGGCGCGGGACGGGTTCATATGCGGCTCCGCCGCGTGGGCGCGACCAGCCACACACGGCCCGCACGTGACACATGACCGAGGGTCATGAGGCCGCTGCCGCCTGGCGGGCGCCCGGTCAGGGGCTTGAGGCGATTGCCTTACGCAGCTCCGCCGCGTGGGCGCGACCAGCCGCAACCGGCCCGCAGCCGAAAACGAAGCCCGGAACCCGGGAGGGCGGCGGCTTCAGCCCGCCATCCCCTTGACCATCCCGTCCACCATGTCATCCGGCAGATCCGCCAGCTCCGCCAGGTTGGACTCGGTACCCGGGATCCCCAGATCCTGCGCCCGCTTGTCCGCCATCGCCAGCAGCCGCCGGATCCGCCCCGCGACGGCGTCCTTGGTGAGCGGCGGATCCGCCAGCGCACCCAGCTCCTCCAGGGACGCCTGCTTGTGCTCCATCCGCAGCCGCCCGGCCGCCGCCAGGTGCTCCGGCACCTCCTCGCCAAGGATCTCCAGCGCCCGCTGCACCCGGGCGCCGGCCGCCACCGCCGCCCGCGCCGACCGGCGCAGATTGGCGTCGTCGAAGTTGGCGAGCCGGTTGGCCGTGGCCCTTACCTCGCGCCGCATCCGGCGCTCCTCCCAGGCCAGCACGGACTCATGCGCGCCCAGCCGGGTCAGCAGCGCCCCGATGGCGTCGCCGTCCCGCACCACCACCCGGTCAACGCCCCGCACCTCCCGGGCCTTGGCCGCGATCTGCAGCCGCCGGGCCGCGCCCACCAGGGCCAGCGCCGCCTCCGGGCCCGGGCAGGTGACCTCCAGCGAGGAGGACCGTCCCGGCTCGGTCAGCGAACCATGGGCGAGGAACGCTCCCCGCCAGGCGGCCTCGGCATCACAGGTGGCCCCGGAGACCACCTGCGGAGGCAGCCCGCGGATCGGCCGGCCGCGGCCATCGACCAGGCCGGTCTGGCGGGCCAGCTGGTCACCGCCCGCCACCACCCGCACCACATACCGGCTGCCCCGGCGCAGACCGCCGGGGGCCATGACGACCAGGTCGGAGGCGTGTCCGAAGATTTCCAGGATGTCCTTGCGCAGCCGCCGGGCGGCGATCCCGGTGTCCAGCTCGGCCTCGATCACAATGCGCCCGCTGACCAGGTGCAGTCCGCCCGCGAACCGCAGGATCGCCGAGACCTCCGCTTTCCGGCAGCAGGTCCGGGTGACGGGGAGCCGGGAGATTTCGTCCTTCACCGCTGCCGTCATCGCCATGGGCCGATCCTTCCATGCATCCGAAAAATACGGTCGTACGCGGCGGCCAACAGCTCCGGGTCGTGCGTCGCGGAACTCCCCTGCGCGGCGACCGGCGCCAGCTCGACCGTGCCGCCGAGCCGCTTGGCGGCATCGCACAGGCTTTCCCGGTCGGGCACGGCGGCCTCGTCGGCCAGCACCACGTCCAGGGCGAGTTTAGGGGCGTGTCGGGCCAAAACCTCCAAATGACGCTGCGGGGAGAACCCGGCGGTTTCGCCGGGCTGCGGCGCGAGATTGAGCGAGAGCACCCGCCGCGCCTTGGTGACCTGCAGGGCCTCCAGCAGCTCGGGCACCAGCAGATGCGGGATCACCGAGGAGAACCAGGAGCCGGGGCCGAGCACCACCCAGTCCGCGTCCAGCACCGCCTCCACCGCCTCCGGGACGGCCGGCGGGTCCTCCGGCACCACATGCACCGACTGCACCTCACCGGGGGTGAGCGCCACGGTGGCCTGGCCGCGGACGGTGCTGACCTCCTCCGGCCGGGCCGGGTCATGGCCACGGACCAGGGCCTGGAGCTCCAGCGGGACGGCGGACATGGGCAGCACCCGGCCATGGGCGCCGAGCAGCTTGCCCACCAGGTCCAGGGCCTGGACCGGGTCGCCAAGCTGCTCCCAGAGGGCCACGATCAGCAGATTGCCGACCGCGTGGCCATGCATCTCGCCCTCGCTGGTGAAGCGGTGCTGGATGACCCGGGCCCAGGTCTGGCCCCAGTCGTCGTCGCCGCACAGCGCGGCCAGCGCCTTGCGCAGATCGCCGGGCGGGAGCACGCCGAGCTCATCGCGCAGCCGGCCGCTGGAGCCGCCGTCGTCCGCGACGGTGACCACGGCGGTGAGGTCGCCGGTGATCCGGCGCAGCGCGGCCAGCGAGGCGGACAGCCCGCGGCCGCCGCCCAGGGCGACGACCTTGGGCTGGGCGCCGGTGCGCACCCGCCGCTCGGTGCCCCGGGCGCGGCCGGGGACCAGGCGGCGGACGCGGCGCAGCCGGGGGGTGCGGGCGGTCACTCGCGCCCCATGTCCCGGTGGACCACTACGGTCTCCACGCCCTCGGAGACCAGACGGTGGGCGAGCTTCTCGGACATGGCGACCGAGCGGTGCTTGCCGCCGGTGCAGCCGACCGCGATGGTCACATAGCGCTTGCCCTCGCGGCGGTAGCCGGCGGCGATCAGCTGGAGCAGCTCGGTGTAGCGGTCCAGGAACTCCTTGGCGCCGGGCTGGTTGAAGACATAGCCCGAGACCTCCTCGTTGAGGCCGGTGAAGGGGCGCAGCTCCGGGACCCAGTGCGGGTTGGGCAGGAAGCGGCAGTCCACCACCAGGTCGGCGTCCACCGGCAGGCCGTACTTGTAGCCGAAGGACATCACCGTGGCACGCAGCTCCGGCTCCTCCTCACCGGCGAACTGGGCGTCCATCTTGGCGCGCAGCTCATGGACATTGAGGCTGGAGGTGTCGATGACCAGGTCGGCGTCGCCGCGCAGCTCGCGCAGCAGGTCGCGTTCGGCGGCGATGCCGTCCACGATCCGGCCGGAGCCCTGCAAGGGGTGCGGGCGGCGGACCGACTCGAAGCGGCGCACCAGGGCGTCGTCGGACGCCTCCAGGAAGATCACCCGGCGCTTGACCTTCTTGGCGGCCAGGTCGGCCAGCGACTCGCGGAGGTTGTCGAAGAAGCGCCGGCCGCGGACGTCCACCACCACGGCGATCCGGGCCACATTGCCCTGGGAGCGGGCGCCCAGATCGACCATGGTGGGGATCAGGGCGGGCGGCAGGTTGTCCACCACGAACCAGCCGAGGTCCTCCAGGCACTTGGCGGCGGTGCTGCGGCCCGCGCCCGACATCCCGGAGATGATCACCAGCTCGGGGATGCCCACTGCCTCGCCGGTCGCGTCCGCCGTCGTGCCCGTACTCACCGCTGCTCCGTCTCGGTCGTTGTCATTCATGCCGCTGTGCATCCGTCTTCCCCCGTTTCACGGACCGCGCCGCCGGGGCGGGGCGGTCTTCCTCTGGTCCTGACCATCATCCCTCGTCAATGATCTCGCCGGTGGCGGTGTTGACGGCCGGTGCCGGCGGGGCGGTCCGGGCAAGTGTCGCGATGATCGACTCGGCGGTCTTGCGGCCTATGCCGGGGATCTCGCAGATCTGCTCGACGGTGGCCGACCGCAGCCGCTTGACCGAGCCGAAGTGCTTGAGCAGGGCCTGTTTGCGGGCCCCGCCCAGGCCGGGCACCTCGTCCAGCGGGCCGGCCTTGATCGCTTTGCTGCGCTTGCTGCGCTGGTAGGTGATGGCGAAGCGGTGGGCCTCGTCGCGGACCCGCTGGAGCAGATAGAGGCCCTCGCTGGTGCGGGGCAGGACCACCGGGTCGTCCTCGTCCGGCAGCCAGACCTCCTCCAGCCGCTTGGCCAGCCCGCAGACCGCCACATCGGCCACGCCCAGCTCGTCCAGCGCCCGGCGGGCGGCGGCCACCTGGGGCTTGCCGCCGTCCACCACCACCAGCTGGGGCGGGTAGGCGAAGCGTCTGGGACGGCCGTTGTCGTCGCGGGCGTCGTCCTCACGGACCTCCCCGGCCGGGGTGTCCTCGATGTCCCACTCGCCGGTCTTCTGCTTCTCCAGCAGATAGCGGCGGAAGCGACGGCCGACCACCTCGTGCATGGAGCGGACGTCGTCCTGCCCCTCGAAGGTCTTGATCTGGAAGCGGCGGTACTCGCTCTTGCGGGGCAGGCCGTCCTCGAAGACCACCATGGAGGCGACCACATCCTGCCCCTGGAGGTGGGAGATGTCGAAGCACTCGATGCGCAGCGGGGCGGAGTCCAGGCCCAGGGCCTCGGCGATCTCCTCCAGGGCGCGGGAGCGGGTGGTCAGGTCGGAGGCCCGCTTGGTCTTGTGCAGCGCCAGTGCCTGCTGGGCGTTGCGCTGGACGGTGGCCATCAGGTCCTTTTTGTCGCCGCGCTGGGGGATGCGCAGGTCCACCCGGGAGCCGCGGCGGGCGGCCAGCCAGTCGGCGACCGGCTCCAGCGGGTCGGGGAGGGCGGGGACCAGGACCTCCTTGGGCACCGCGTCGCCGGTCTCCTCGCCATAGAGCTGCTGGAGGGCGTGTTCCACCAGGCCGGCGGTGTCCACCGCCTCCACCTTGTCGGTGACCCAGCCGCGCTGGCCGCGGACCCGGCCGCCGCGGACATGGAAGATCTGCACGGCGGCTTCGAGTTCGTCCTCGGCGACCGCGATCAGGTCGGCGTCGGTGGCGTCGGCCAGCACGACCGCGTTCTTCTCCATGGCGCGCTTGAGCGCCGTGATGTCGTCGCGCAGCCGGGCCGCCTTCTCGTACTCCATCTCCTCGGCGGCATCCTGCATGGCGCGTTCCAGCCGGCGGATGTACGCACCGGTGCGTCCGGCCATGAAGTCGCAGAATTCCTCGGCGAGTTCGCGGTGTTCCTCCGGGCTGACCCGGCCGACGCAGGGGGCGGAGCACTTGCCGATATAGCCCAGCAGACAGGGGCGGCCGATCTGGTGGGAGCGCTTGAACACCCCGGCGGAGCAGGTGCGTACCGGGAAGACCCGCAGCATCAGATCGACGGTCTCGCGGATGGCCCAGGCGTGGGCGTAGGGGCCGAAGTAGCGCACGCCCTTCTTCTTGGCGCCGCGCATCACCTGGACCCGGGGGAACTCCTCGCCCAGGGTGACCGCGAGGTAGGGATAGCTCTTGTCGTCGCGGTACTTGACGTTGAAGCGGGGGTCGTACTCCTTGATCCAGGAGTACTCCAGCTGCAGCGCCTCGACCTCGGTGGCGACCACGGTCCACTCCACGGAGGCGGCGGTGGTGACCATGGTGCGGGTGCGCGGGTGCAGTCCGGCGAGGTCCTGGAAGTACGAGGAGAGCCGCTGGCGCAGGCTCTTCGCCTTCCCGACGTAGATCACCCGGCGGTGTTCGTCCCGGAACTTGTAGACCCCCGGCGAGTCGGGGATCTGTCCCGGCTTGGGTCGGTAGCTGCTGGGGTCGGCCATGTCACACACCCTACTTGCGGGCACTGACAACACCATTGTCCAGCAGGCGGCGCACGGCCGGGGCCCCGGCGGCGAATGCCACCGGGGCCCCGGGTCCCATGGGGGACGTACTGTTCGGCAGGCGGGTGATCAGCGGCGGCGGAGCCGGCGCACGCCCACCATGCCCAGGCCGAGGACGGCGATGCCGCCGGCCGTCGCGGCCGCGGGGGCCGTCAGGCTGCTGCTGGAGCCGCCGTTGTCCGAGGCGGTGGGCTCGGCGTAACCGCCGGCCTTGCCCTTCTTGGCGTAGTCGGAGCCGGGCAGCTTGTCGGCGTAGGCCTTGTGCACCCGCTCCTGGTAGGCCTTGACCGTGATGCCCTTGGCGCCGATCGCCTTCTCGGCGTCCTTGTTCAGGGGCTGCACATGGTCGCCGCGCAGCACGTACCAGGCGTTGACCTGCGGCTCGTGGAACACGGTGCCGCCGTTGCCGGCGGCCGCGTAGCGGGTCTCGTCGTCGCCGGAGGCGATGTTGACGACCTCCCACTTGCCGCCGGTGCTCGCGGTCCACACCGAGGCTGCCTGGCCGTCACCGGAGACCGCCTTGGTCGCCACGAAGTCCAGTCCGGCGACCGGGACGTCCTTCTTGCCGGCCACGAAGTCGGGCGACAGCGTGTAGACCGGCACCGAGGCGCCCTCGATGTGCGGCTTGCCCGGGGCGGCCGCGCCGGCCTGGCCGTTCTGCTCGGCAGTGTGGGCGAAGAAGTCGGCCAGGTCGTTGATGGTCGACGGTGCGCTGGCCGCGTCATGGGCCGCGGACAGGCCGGTGGGCTTCGGCGGCGCCGGGATCGCGTCGGCGGCGTGCGCCATCGGGGCCACGCCCAGCAGGGCGGCGGTCAGCGCCGAGGCGGCGGCCGCGCGGGAGGCGTTCTTACGGAAGTTGGTCCGCTCGGTCATGACCTTACCTTCCGATCTGGTAGAGCGAGTGGGTCCAGGCGAACTGGCTGTTGTTCACGTACCAGTTGTAGTTGGCCCGGTTGTAGCGCCTGCTGGACGGCCACGGGTCGCCGAAGTACACCGCGCCCTTGGACCTGTCGTAGCCGTAGATGACGTGCATGTGGCCGCCGCCGGACTTCCATCCGATGCGGGCCTCGATCGGGCGGTTGGCATTGATCTCGTTGATGATCGTCTTGCCGTACAGGTACCCGTAGAACACCGAGCCCGGCTTCAGGTGCATCCACTTGAAGGCGTTCTGGTCGTTCTCCAGGGACGCCGGGTTGTTGGGGCAGTTGGTGCCCTGCTTGCGATGCCAGGCGGCGTTGCAGAACTGGTTCTGGCTGTACTTCTTGTGGAAGTAGGCGGCGATGGTGTTACCGGAGGCCGCCCAGCACCACTGGTCCTTCTGCTGGGCCTGCATGCTGATCTTCAGCTGCTTGGCGTTGACGGTCCGCGCCTGAGGAGCGGCATTGGCGGTGGCGGCGGGAATCGCCACCAGCGCCGCGGCCGCTACCGCGGCGGCCGACAGGGCTCTGCCGCGTATTCGGGGGGTGTTCTGCTGCTGTGCCGAAGCACGGGACATTCGCGTCCTCCCGTGACGGGTGGGGGATTGCATAGATGAGCGCGTCCGGACGCTGGAGAGGAGCATCGGATGTTGTCGAGAACTGGTCAACCGGATTCAATGCACAATGGGGCGGCGGTGTGAATGGAGCGAACCGGATGTGAACGGCCGGTGCGCGTGCCAGGAGGAATGCCACGTGGCAGGCGGACTTGGTTCCCTCGCACCCGGCGTGAAAATTCACAAGGAGGGGCAAGCGGAATGGCTCATTCCACCACCGGCGGCATCGAGACCGAGCTGGCCCGGGCACTGCACACCGGACCGTTCCATCTGGCGCTGCGCGCCGCTCTGGAGGCACGCGGACTGCCGCTGCACCGGGTGCAGCACCGGCTCGCCCAGCGCGGCGTCAATGTGGGGGTGACCAGCCTGAGTTACTGGCAGCAGGGCGCGCGCCGGCCGCGCCGGCCGGAGTCGCTGCGGGCGGTGGGCGTGCTGGAGGAGATCCTCGGCCTGCCCCAACACGCCCTGACCCGGCTGCTGGAGGCGCCCTCCGGCCCGGACCGCGACCGGCCCGCCACCCGCCCGCTGCGCTCCCTGGTGGAGGAGTCGCATGTGGTGCACCGGCTGCTGGGCGAGCTGGAGTCCCCGCCGGACTGCGGACTGCACACCGTCTGTCATCTGGAACGGGTCTTCATCGGCCCGGACCGGCGGCTGCGGGAGCGCGACTCCCGGCATGTGGTACGCGCCCACCGGGACGGAGTTGACCGCTATATAGCGATTCATCATGGTGACCCGGGCTGCGATCCGGCGCGCGTCGCGGTACGGGCTCTGGAGAACTGCCGGGTGGGCAGGGTGCGTTCACATGCCGGCTCGGGGGTGGTGGTGGCCGAGCTGCTCTTCGACACCCGGCTGCGGGCGGGCGAGACCTATGTGCTGGGCTATGGCTTCACCGACGGGACCGGTGGCCAAAGCCGGGAGTATGTACGGGGGTTCAGCTTCGCGGGCGGCCAGTATGTCCTGGAGATACGTTTCGACGCCGCCGCCCTCCCGGTGCGCTGCCGGCGCTTCACCCGGGCCTCGGCCGCCGCGCCGCGCACCGGACAGCAGGAACTGACCCTGGCCGGGCGCCATCGCGGGGTGCACCTGGTGGAACAGGTGGAGCGCCCGGGGATCCTTGGGATCGGCTGGGACTGGTCCTGAAGCTTTGGGTCCAGGCCCTCGGATCAGGACTCCTGGCCCGCGATCAGCCGGCCGCCGGAGACCCGGACCGGCACCGGGGGCAGCGGCTCACTGGCCGGCCCCTGGAGCACCTTGCCGGTGGCGGCGTCAAAGCGGCTGCCATGGCAGGGGCAGCTGATCTGCCCGTCCTCCACCTTGTCCACCACACAGCCACGGTGGGTGCACACCGCGCCAAAGGCCCGGTACTCCCCCTCGGCGGTCCGCGAGACCACCAGCTTCTGCTCCCGGAACAGCCGCGCCCCGCCGACCGGCACCTCGCCGGGCGCCCCCAGGTCCACCGGCGCGGTGGGTACGGCGCCGGGCTTGCCGCCGCCGTCACAGGCCACCGCCCCCACTCCGGCGACACCGGCCAGGGCGGCGCCGCGCAGCACGGTACGGCGGGAAGCGGACGGCTGGCTGGTCATAGGAGTGCTCCAACGGGTGCGATGTACGGTTCGTCCCGACCCTACCGGCATCGATTTCCCCACCCGCCCCATGGGAGGCTGTCCGCCTGCCCAGCGGAAGGACGCCAGATGATCGTCGTAGCCGGTGAAGCCCTGATCGACCTTGTGCCCGCGCCCAACTCCCCCTCGCCGGAGGGCGGGCTGCCCCCGCTGCTGCCGCGGCGCGGCGGCGGCCCGTACAACACCGCCCTGGCGCTCGGCCGGCTGGGCACACCGACCGCCTTCTGCTCCCGGGTCTCCACCGACGGCTTCGGCGAGGCGCTGCTGGCGGGGCTGCGGGCCGCGGGCGTGGACCTCTCGCTGGTCGCCCGGGGCCCCGAACCGACCACCCTGGCGGTGGCCGACCTCGCGGCCGACGGGGGCGCGGGCTACCGCTTCTATGCGCAGGGCACGGCCGACCGGCTCTTCGAACTCCCGCCCGCGCTGCCGGCCGCCACCAGCGCCCTGAGCGTGGGCACCTGCTCCCTGGTCCTGGACCCGGGCGCCGACGCCTATGCCGCCCTGCTGCGCCGGGAGGCGGCCCGGGGCGTCTTCACCCTCCTGGATCCCAATATCCGCCCCGGCCTCATCCCCGACCCGGACGGCTACCGGGCGCGGTTCCGCTCCTGGCTGCCCGATGTCTGCCTGCTCAAACTGTCCGAGGAGGACGCCCGGTGGCTGGGCGGAACTCCGGAGGAATGGCTCAAGGAGGGCCCCCAGGCGGTGGTGCTCACCCGGGGCGCGGACGGGCTGACGGTCTACGCCCCGGGCGGGGCCGTGCACTCCGTGCCCGCCGGGCGGGTGCGGGTGGCCGACACCATCGGGGCCGGGGACACGGTGAACGCGGCCCTGCTGCACCGGCTCGCCCAGGCGGACGCGCTCTCCCGCCCCGGCCTGGCGGCCCTGGACGCCCACGACTGGCGCGCCCTCCTCACCTTCGCCGCCCACGCCGCGGCTCTCACCTGCTCCCGCACCGGCGCGGAACCCCCCTTCCCCACGGACCTTTAAGGGGCGCCCCACCAGGGGGCGGCGCCCACCAGGGGCACGGGGAACTGCGCGACCAGCCAGGGGCGGCCCGCACCCGGAACACCACCGGAGACGCGGAGCCGCCCATCCGCCGATACGCCCGGTTCCACACCGCCGGGCCGCGCCGCAACGAGTGACCGCCATCGCGACGGAAAGAGAACGGCGCCCTCGCCCCGGGCCCTGGACAGCGCAAAGGGTGCGGGTCGCAGGGCTCAGCCCCGGCGACCCGCACCCTTGGTCCTGGCGGGGCTCAGACCCGCCGCGCCCGCGAAGCCGTCTTCTTCGCAGCCCCCGCCTTCGCGGAAACAACCTTCTTCGCCGTGGCCCGCCCGGCCGCAACCGTCTTCTTCGCGGCAGGACCCTTCTTCCCCGCCCCCCGCGAAGAGGACTTGGCTCCAGGACAGTCCAGATCACTCACCCGCTCCCCGAGCAGTTCCCTCAAGAACTTGCCCGTGTGGCTCGCGGGAACCGCCGCGACCTCCTCCGGCGTGCCCTCGGCGACCACCAGGCCGCCGCCGCTGCCGCCCTCGGGACCCATGTCCACGACCCAGTCCGCAGTCTTGATCACATCGAGGTTGTGCTCGATGACGATCACCGTGTTGCCCTTGTCCACCAGCCCCGACAGCACCGAGATCAGCTTGTTGATGTCCTCGAAGTGCAGACCGGTGGTGGGCTCGTCCAGCACATACACCGTCCGCCCGGTGGACCGCTTCTGGAGCTCACTGGCGAGCTTCACCCGCTGCGCCTCACCGCCGGAGAGCGTGGGCGCGGACTGCCCCAGCCGTACGTACCCCAGCCCCACCTCGGTCAGGGTGCGCAGATGACGGGCGATGGTGGGCACCGCCTCGAAGAACTCCAGCGCCTCCTCGATCGGCATATCCAGCACCTCGGCGATGGACTTGCCCTTGTAGTGCACCTCCAGCGTCTCCCGGTTGTACCGGGCGCCATGGCACACCTCGCACGGAACATAGACGTCCGGCAGGAAGTTCATCTCGATCTTGATCGTGCCGTCACCGGAGCAGTTCTCACAGCGGCCGCCCTTGACGTTGAAGGAGAAGCGGCCCGGCAGATAGCCGCGCACCTTCGCCTCCATAGTCTCCGCGAACAGCTTGCGGATGTGGTCGAAGACCCCGGTGTAGGTGGCCGGGTTGGACCGCGGGGTACGGCCGATCGGCGACTGATCGACATGGACGACCTTGTCCACCAGATCGTCGCCGTCCACCCGGGTGTGCCGCCCCGGCACCGCCCGCGCACCATTGAGCTCGCGCGCCAGGTGGGTGTAGAGGATGTCGTTGACCAGCGTGGACTTGCCGGAGCCGGAGACTCCGGTGACCGCGGTGAGCACTCCCAGCGGGAAGGACACATCGATGTCCCGCAGGTTGTTCTCCCGGGCCCCGCGCACGGTCAGCCGCCGCGAGGGGTCCACCGGACGCCGCACCGGCGGGATGGCGATGACCTTCTTGCCGGACAGATACTGCCCGGTCATCGACCCCTCGGTGGCCAGCAGATCGGCCAGCGGACCGCTGTGCACCACCTTGCCGCCGTGCTCACCGGCGCCCGGACCGATGTCCACCACCCAGTCGGCGACCTTGATGGTGTCCTCGTCGTGCTCCACCACGATCAGGGTGTTGCCCATGTCCCGCAGCCGCACCAGGGTTTCGATCAGCCGGTGGTTGTCGCGCTGGTGCAGGCCGATGGAGGGCTCGTCCAGCACATACAGCACGCCCACCAGCCCGGAGCCGATCTGGGTGGCCAGCCGGATCCGCTGGGCCTCGCCGCCGGAGAGCGTCCCGGCGGCGCGGTTGAGCGAGAGGTAGTCCAGGCCGACGTCCACCAGGAACTTCAGCCGCTCGTTGACCTCCTTGAGCACCCGCTCGGCGATCTTCTTCTCGCGGCCGGTCAGCGTCATTCCGCGCAGGAAGTCCGCGCACTCACTGATGGACATCGCGGAGACCTCGGCGATGGACTTCCCCTGCACCGTGACCGCCAGCACGATCGGCTTCAGCCGGGTGCCCTCACAGGTGGGGCAGGGCACCTCGCGCATATAGCCCTCGAAGCGCTCCCGGCTGGAGTCGCTCTCGGCCTCGGAGTGCCGCCGCTTGACATAGGGCACCGCGCCCTCGAAGGCCGTGGTGTACGCCCGCTCGCGCCCATAGCGGTTGCGGTAGCGCACCTCGATCTGCGTCTTGTGCCCGTTGAGCAGGGCCTTCTTGGCCCGCTGCGGCAGCCCGGCCCAGGGGATGTCGGTACGGAAGCCCAGGGCGTCGGCCAGCGCGCCGACCAGGCGGCCGAAGTAGTCCTTGGTGTGGCCGTGCGACCAGGGGCTGATGGCGCCCTCGTCCAGCGACTTGTCCTCATCCGGAACGATCAGCTCCGGGTCAACCTCCATCCGGGTGCCGATGCCGGTGCAGTCCGGGCAGGCGCCGAAGGGGGAGTTGAAGGAGAAGGAGCGCGGCTCCAGCTCCTCGAAGGAGAGGTCGTCGTAGGGGCAGTAGAGGTGCTCGGAGTACATCCGCTCACGCTCGGGGTCGTCCGCGTCCAGATCGACGAAGTCCAGGATCACCATGCCGCCGGAGAGGCCCAGCGCGGTCTCCACCGAGTCGGTCAGCCGGCGCTTGGCGCTGCCCTTCACGGTGAGGCGGTCGATGACCACCTCGATGGTGTGCTTCTCCTGCTTCTTGAGCTTGGGCGGGTCGGAGAGCTGGATGGTCTCGCCGTCCACCCGGGCCCGGCTGTAGCCCTTGGTCTGCAGGTCGGAGAAGAGATCGACGAACTCGCCCTTGCGCTCCCGCACCAGCGGCGAGAGCACCTGGAAGCGGCTGCCCTCCGGCAGCTCCAGCACCTTGTCCACGATGGCCTGCGGCGACTGCCGGGAGATCGGCCGGGCGCACTCGGGGCAGTGCGGCTTGCCGATCCGGGCGAAGAGCAGCCGGAGGTAGTCATAGACCTCGGTGATGGTGCCCACCGTCGAGCGCGGGTTGCGCGAGGTGGACTTCTGGTCGATGGACACGGCCGGGGACAGGCCCTCTATGAAGTCCACATCGGGCTTGTCCATCTGCCCGAGGAACTGCCGTGCATAGGAGGAGAGGGACTCGACGTAGCGACGCTGCCCCTCGGCGAAGATCGTGTCGAAGGCGAGCGACGACTTGCCCGATCCCGACAGGCCCGTGAAGACGATGAGCGAGTCGCGGGGGAGGTCGAGCGAGACGTTCTTGAGGTTGTGCTCACGCGCGCCACGGACGATGAGACGGTCTGCCACGCCGGTCGGCACCTTTCTTGAGAGGTGGGGGTGCTGACTGTGCACCTTGCTCCGCTCGGCGGAGCGCAGCCCCCGAACCGTCCAGGGTACGAGGGCACTGCGGACATCTCCCAAGGATGCCGCACACCGAGCCTATAGCACGCACATTCGATTTACGGCAGGAACCAGCCTCCTTCACCCGAACGAGTGGCGCCGCTAGGGTCGGCGCATGATTGATCACGCGCATGACCTGGCCCTGCTCCGTCAGGCGGACGAGCGGCTGCTGACCGCGCTGGAGAAGCTGGACGACGCCGCCGTCGCCGCCCCCTCCCGGCTGCCCGGCTGGACCGGCGGCCATGTCCTGGCCCACCTCGCGCGCAACGCCGACGCTCTGGTCAACGTGCTGGCCGGCCGCCCCATGTATGTCAGCGCCGAGGCCCGCGACGCCGACATCGAGCGGGACGCGCCGCGCCCGCTGGCCGCCCAGCTGGCCGACCTGCGCGCCTCCGGCCGGCGCTTCGCCGACGCCACCGCGGCACCCGCGGACTGGTCGCGCACCGTCACCCTGCGCAACGGGGTCACCGACAGCGCCTCGCGGGTGCCCTTCCGGCGGCTGATCGAGGTCGAGCTGCACCATGTGGACCTGGGCATCGGCTATGAGCTGGAGGATCTGCCCGCGGAGTTCACCGCCCGGGAGACCGAGTTCCTCACCGACCGCTTTACCGGCCACCCCGATGTCCCCGCCACGCTGTTGACGGCACCGGACGGCCGCCAGTGGCGCACCGGCCACACCGAGGGAGAGCCGGTCCGGGTCACCGGCGCTCCGGCGGACCTGATGGGCTGGCTGGCCGGCCGCCGCGACGGCTCGGCCCTGCGCACCGAGGGCGGACCGCTGCCCGCGCTGCCCCCGCTCTAGCCCGAAGAACTAGGCTGATTCCATGGCATACACGGGAATGGTGAAGGTCGGCGGCCCTGCCGACGTGCATGAACTGCCCGACTTGATGATCTCCAAGCTGGCGGTCGGCCCGATGGACAACAACTCCTATCTGCTGCGCTGCCGCGCCACCGACGAACAGCTGCTGATCGACGCCGCCGCCGAGCCGCAGACCCTGCTCTCCTTCATCGGCGACAGCGGCATCGCCTCCGTGGTCACCACCCACCGCCACGCCGACCACTGGGGCGCCCTGCGCGAGGTGGTTGACGCCACCGGCGCCCGCACCTACGCGGGCCGCTACGACGCCGAGGGCATCCCGGTGCCGACCGATGTACCGGTCGAGGACGGCGATGTCATCCAGGTCGGCCGGGTCCGGCTGACCGCCCGCCACCTGGTGGGCCACACCCCCGGCAGCATCGCCCTGATCTACGACGACCCGCACGGTCACCCCCATCTCTTCACCGGCGACTGCCTGTTCCCGGGGGGCGTGGGCAACACCCACAACGATCCCAAGGCCTTCGCCAGCCTGATCGACGACGTGGAGCACAAGCTCTTCGCCCAACTCCCCGACGAGACCTGGGTCTATCCCGGTCACGGCAACGACACCACCCTCGGCACCGAGCGTCCGCACCTCGCGGAGTGGCGCGAGCGCGGCTGGTGAACAACCCGGGGCCGTCCGGCACTTGGGCGGCCCCCGGCCCTCGCTACGCCGCGCCGAGGAGGCGCATCCGGATCCCGTTCCGGGGCGGGAGGGATGTCACCGCGCGCCCCTCCCCATACGCCCGCACGCCCCGTTTCCCGGGCACGCCCGGGAAGTTGGACGGTACATGCACCGTGACCGTTCTCCGGCCATGTTCCGTCTGGCAGCCGCTTCCCTGGTCGGCACCGCCATCGAGTTCTATGACTTCTTCGCCTATGGCACCGCCGCCGCCCTGGTCCTGGGCCGGCAGTTCTTCCCCCTTGTCTCCTCACTGACCGCCACCCTGGCCGCCTTCGGCACCTTTGGCATCGGCTTTATCGCCCGCCCGCTGGGCTCGGTGCTCTTCGGACACATCGGCGACCGCCATGGCAGGCGCCCGGTACTGATCGCCTCCCTGCTGCTCACCGGCCTGGCCACGGTCGGCGTCGGCTGCTGCCCCGACTACTCCCGGATCGGCCTGGCCGCCCCGCTGCTCCTGCTGGTCCTGCGCTTTCTGCAGGGGCTCGGCCTGGGCGGGGAGTGGGGAGGCGCGGTGCTGCTGACCGCCGAGCACGCACCGGCCCACCGGCGGGCGCTCTGGTCGAGCTTTCCGCAGATCGGCCCCTCGCTGGGCTTCCTCCTCGCCAATGGCATCACCCTGATCCTCTCCGCCACCCTCACCAACGCCCAGTTCTTGTCCTGGGGTTGGCGGGTGCCCTTCTGGGCCGCCGGGGTGCTGGTCGCCGTCGGGCTGGGCCTGCGCAGCCGGCTCTCCGAGACCCCCGACTTCCGCGAACTGGCCCGCGGCGAACGCCGGGCCCGGCTGCCCATCGCCGAACTCACCGGCCGCGACTGGCGGGTGGTCCTGCTCACCGGCGGCGCACTGTCCATCGGCTACGCCGTCTTCTACACCATCACCACCTGGTCCCTCTCCTATGGCACCGAACGCCTGGGCGTGGACCGCACGGTGCTGCTCGGCTGCATCATGCTGGCCGTCGCCGTCTCCGGCGCGGTCACCGTCCCTTTCGCCCTGCTCGGCGACCGCCTGGGCCGCCGCCCGCTGTGCCTGGCCGGCTGCGCGGCGGTGGCGCTGTGGATGTTTCCGCTGATGGGCCTGCTGGGCACCGGGCGGCCGGTGGCCATGACGGCCGGCTTCCTGGGCGCCGTGCTGGCCTTCAGCCTGGCCTTCGCCGTGACCGGTGCCTATCTTCCCGAGCTCTATGAGCCCCGGGTGCGCTGCACCGGCGCGGCGGTCGGCTACAACCTGGCCGGGCTGGTGGGCGGGGCGCTCACCCCGCTGGTGGCCACCGCCCTGGCCCGGGGCGAGGGACCGCCCTGGGGCGTCGCCGGCTATCTCACCGCGGTGGCCCTGTTCAGCCTGGCCTGTTTCGCACTTCTCCCGGAGACCCGGCCCGCCTCCATGGCCGCCACCGCCGCGCCCGTCGGCGCCAGGTCACACCCGGGCGTCCTGCCGGCCTCCCGCCGCCTCGGCCGACTCCTGTTTGCGGGCCGCCCTGAGGCTGGTGACGGTGGTGACCAGGAGCACCACGCAGATGACGCCCAGCGAGAGGGGGGTGCTGATCTCGGGCACGGCCACCCCGCTCTCATGCAGGGCATGCAGCACCAGCTTGACCCCGATGAAGCCAAGGATCACCGACAGCCCGTAGGAGAGGTGGACCAGCTTCCGCAGCAGGCCGCCTATCAGGAAGTACAGCTGCCTAAGCCCCATCAGGGCAAAGGCGTTGGCGGTGAAGACGATGTACGGATCCTGGGTGAGGCCGAAGATCGCCGGTATTGAGTCCAGGGCGAACAGCACATCGGTGGTGCCTATCGCCAGCATCACTACCAGCATCGGCGTCATCAGCCGTCTGCCGTTCTCCACCACGAACAGCCGGGTGCCGTAGTAGCGGTCGGTGGAGGGGAAGCGCCGCTCGATCTTCTTCAGCAGGCGGTTCTCCTCGTACTCCTCCTCCGTCTCACCCGCACGGGCCTCCTGGATCAGCTTCCAGGCGGTCCACACCAGGAAGGCGCCGAAGAGGTAGAAGACCCAGGAGAAGTTGGCGATGATCGCCGCACCCGCCGCGATAAAGGCGGCCCTCAGCACCAGGGCTATCAGCACCCCCACCATCAGCACCCGCTGCTGGTAGATGGCCGGCACCGCGAACTTGCCCATGATCAGCACAAAGACGAAGAGGTTGTCGACGCTCAGCGACTTCTCGGTGATGAACCCGGCGAAGAACTCACCGGCCGGCTGCCCGCCGCCGAAGAGCAGCAGCCCCAGCCCGAACAGCCCCGCCAGCACCATCCAGACGGCGGTCCAGATCCCGGCCTCCTTGAGGGAGACCTCATGGGGTTTGCGGCCGCCGATGAAGAAATCGGCGGCGATCAGGGCGCACAGACCGAGGATGGTCAGCACCCACAGGGTCAGGGAGACATCCACGGCCCCTCCGGCACGTCGTACGGCATCTACCAGCGTCGCCGCTGCCGGAGGCGCCTTCCAGTCGAGCCCTTCACCTCCGTAGCGCCAACAGTACAGGAAGAACCAAGAAATGGTAAAGTAATTTCCAAGTTGCCAGCTCAGAGGGCTATTCGCCGAACGGTGTGGCCGCAGAGGCGGTTGCCCCGCATCGGGGCGCGCCTCCGCGGCGTTCCACGGCTTGCGGTCACGCCGGTGCGGACGTCGTCCCGCAATCGGGCGCGAGCGTTTTGCCCCCGGCCCGCCGCCGGCTGGGCAGCGCCGCCGTGAGCACCAGGGCCAGGAGCGTCACCCCGATGCTCACCATGAACGTCCTGACGGTGGCGGACTGGTAGCCGTGGCCCGGCAGCAGGGAGAAGAACACCGTGCCGAACAGCGCGATCCCCACGGCCTGGCCGAGTTGGGCGGTGGTATTGACCAGTCCGGAGGCGGCGCCGGCCTGGTGCGGCCGGATCTGCCCCATCGCCGTGCCGAACAGTGCGTTGAGCAGGCCACCGATGCCAAAGCTGAAGAAGATGACCGGGCCGAGCATCTCCCACACATTCAGTTCGTCTCCCGCGGCATGGATCACCAGGGCTATGGAGGCCAGGCTCGCCGCCAGCACCACGGTCATAACCGTGAGGAAGGAGCGTCCGGTCCTGGTGGCCAGGTTCATGGCCAGGGCGTTGCCGGCGACGATGCCGATCACCCCCGGGGCGAAGGTCAGCGAGGCCTGGACCGGCGAGAATCCGAGCCCGAGCTGCAGGTAGAGGGTCAGCATAAAGAACACGCCGATCGCCATCTGGGTGCAGAGCATCACGGTCAGGCTGGACCACAGGCTGCGCACCCGCATCATGGCCGGCGGGACCAATGGCTCGCCGCCCCGCCTTTCCTGACGGCGCTGGTGCACCGCGAAGAGGCCGGCCAGCGGCACCGCCGCGACCATCAGCAGGATCGACCACAGCGGCCACCCCCTCTCCCGGCCTTGCACCAGCGGGTAGAACACCGCGAACCCGGTGGCGGTCAGCAGTGCCAGACCGCCGAGGTCCAGCGGGTGGCGCAGGGAGCCCGGGCGGTTCGGGATGGTCGCCAGGGCGCCGACCAGTCCCGCCACGCCGATCGGGATGTTGACCAGGAAGATGGCGCGCCAGCCCGAGCCGAACAGGTCGGCCTCGGTCAGCACACCGCCCAGCAAGGGCCCGGCGAGTCCGCCGAGCGGGAAGGCCCCGGCGTACAGGCCCATGGCCTTGGGGCGCTCGGCCTCGTCGAACTCGGTGTGGATGAACGTCAGGACCTGAGGCACCATCAGCCCCGAACCGACGCCCTGCACCACCCGGGAGGCGATCAGCAGGCCGGGCTCCGGGGCCAGGCCGGCGGACAGCGAGGCGAGGGTGAAGACCGCCATACCGGCCAGGAACAGCTTCTTGACGCCGTACCGGTCGCCCAGCCGGCCACCGATGATCAGGGTGAGGGCGAATCCTAGGGCGTAGCCCGCGGAGATCCACTGCATCGCAGCCTCTCCGGCGCCGAGGTGGCGGTGGATGGTAGGCAGCGCCACAGCCACGATCTGGTTGTCGATCATGTCCACCAGGACGGCCAGGACACATACCACCAGCGCCCACCACCGCAGCGGGTGCTTTTGCATCACGTACTCCTTCTGTCGAGCAGAGGAAATCCCGCAGCCCACAATCAATGATCCGCACTACTGTGTCAACCATTCATTTGATTAAGCTCGATCGTCGATTGATTCGGCCACTTGTGTGTATGGTTCGGGCATGACTGTGTCCAAGCCCCGCCGGTCCCCGAAGCCGTCGGAGCGGCAGCGCGATCCGGAGCGCACGCGCAAGCTGATTCTTGAGGCAGCGATGACGGAGTTCGCCGCGCATGGTTACGCGGGCGCCCGTATCGCGGCGATCGCCAAGCGGGCGGGCGTCAACCAGCAGTTGATCTCCTACTATTTCGACGGCAAGGAGGGCCTGTTCCGGGCGATGTCGGACAGTTGGGGCGAGCGGGCGAGCAAGCTCGTCGAACCCGGCACCCCGATGTCCGAGCAACTGCGCCGCTATGTGCTGGAGGCGCTGGAGAACCGGGACGGCATGCGATTGCTGGCCTGGGGCGGCCTGGAGTACACCGGCCCCGAAGCGGACCCGGACCAGGGGCCCCGCACGGAGCGTCTCGCGGAGTCCGTGGCCGACATCCGGGAACGGCAGGCGGCCGGGGCCCTGCCGCGGGAGATGGACCCGGCCTGCCTGATGGTCATGCTGATGGCGGCGGCGATGGCCCCTGTCACCCTTCCGCATGTCATCGCGGGCGTATGCGGGGACGACCCGCAGTCCCCGGAGTTCATCGAGCGCTTCGCCGACCAGCTCGCCCTCCTGGGCCGTCGGCTCGGACTCGATTCCGACGGACTTGCCAACTCACCGACGAACAGTGGAAGTTGATAGAGCCATTCCTGCCGACAGGCGAGCACGATCCGTGCCCCGAGCGGCTGCAGGCTCAGTTCGAGGGGTGATCCGGCGGTTCAGGACGGGCTCGCAGTGGCGTGCACTGCCGGGCGAGTTCGGGCCCCGCCCGGCCGTCTACAGGCACTTCCGGGTCTCGCGGAACGCCGGTGTGTTCACCGCTCTACCGCAGGGCCTGATCGCCGAAGCCGCCCATCGGGGCAAGACAGGCTTGTCCCTGGCCGGCGTGGACTCCACAACCGTCCGGGCCCATCATGACGCCACCGGGGTGATCGCCGGCAACAGCATCATGCAGGCTCTTGGGGAGCCGCCGCCGAGCAGGAGAGGCCCGGCAAAAAGGGATGACGAGGCGGAATCGAGCAGCACGCAAGCCCCGCCCCCTGTTCGTTCTCACCGCAGGGCAGGCTGCGGACAGCCCCCGGTTCGTCCCCGTGCTGAAGAAGATCCGCGCTCGTCTGCCGGTCGGCCGACCCCGCACCCGCCCCGGCGCGGTCGCCGCGGACAAGGCGTACTCACCCCGCGCCGAACCGCGCGCACCCATGCAAACGCCACGTCACCGTCGATGCCGATCTTTGCCGTGACCGCAACACCGTCGAGCGGCCGATCAACCGCCTCAAGGACTGGCGCGACAGGCCAGCGCTACAGGCTCTGGGCGATCACCGGCATCAGGTCCTGGAAGGTACGGCCGTTGGCCGGGGCGCCGATGGCTGTCATCTGCCAGCCGTTGCCCGCCCGGTGCACCTTGGCCATGATCTGCGCGGTGTACGGGCCGCCGCCGTCCAGGGTGTAACGGGCCAGCTCCTGGCCGGTGTTCTCGTCCACCAGACGGCAGAAGGCGTTCTGCACCTCGGCGAAGGTCTGCCCGGTAAAGGAGTTGACGGTGAACACAATGGCATCGACATGCGCCGGCACCCGCTGCAGGTCCACCAGGATCGCCTCGTCGTCGCCGCCCTGGCCTGCGCCGCCCACCAGATTGTCGCCGGTGTGCCGCACCGAGCCGTCATCGCTGACCAGGTGCTGGAAGAAGACCACATCCACCGGCTGCCCGCCGGCGAAGAGCACCGCCGAGGCATCGAGGTCGATCTCCTTGGTGCGCGACCTGAACAGGCCCCGCCGGGCGGCCGCCTGCCAGCCCAGTCCCATCCGCACCGCGGTCAGTCCCGCCCCGTCGGACTTCTGCAGACTGACGCCCTGACCCTTGGACAAGTTGACTGTCACCGCACAGCCCCTTCTGGTGTCGTTCTCTTCCCCCGTGGCCGTGCGGTTCGCACGGCCAACCGAGTACGACCCTATGCAGCGACGTACGGCGACCGCCCATCCGGGAGACTTTTGTGGCGATCTTGCAACATAACCTGGGGCAAGTTTCGGCAAAGACCTGCCAATTGACTCCCGGACGGCAGGTCAGGCCAGACCGGCCTCCTTCATCTGCCGCAGCTCCTTCTTGAGTTCATGCACTTCGTCCCGCAGCCGGGCGGCGACCTCGAACTGCAGCTCCGCCGCCGCGGCCCGCATCCGGTCGGTCATCTCCTCGATCTGCTGGGCCAGTTCGGCCACCGGACGATCGGTGGCGGCCACCGGCTCCTTGCGCTTGCCCTTCTTGCCGGACGCGGCCGGCACCGGCGCCTTGGCCTTGCTCTTGTCCTTGCCCTTGTCGGTCTGGCGGTAGCCGGTGCCCAGCAGCTCCTGGGTATCGATCTCCTCGCGGGCCAGCGTGGCCACGATGTCGCCGATCTTCTTCCGCAGCGGCTGGGGGTCGATGCCCCGTTCCTTGTTGTAGGCGATCTGCTTCTCCCGGCGGCGGTTGGTCTCATCGATGGCCTTCTCCATCGCCGGGGTGATCTTGTCCGCGTACATATGGACCTGGCCGGACACATTGCGCGCCGCCCGGCCAATGGTCTGGATCAGCGAGGTGCCCGAGCGCAGGAAGCCCTCCTTGTCGGCGTCCAGAATGGCCACCAGCGAGACCTCGGGCAGATCCAGGCCCTCCCGCAGCAGGTTGATGCCCACCAGGACGTCGTACTCGCCCGCGCGCAGCTCGCGCAGCAGCTCCACCCGGCGCAGGGTGTCCACATCACTGTGCAAGTACCGCACCTGGATGCCCAGTTCCAGGAAGTAGTCGGTGAGATCCTCGGCCATTTTCTTGGTCAGCGTGGTGACCAGGACCCGCTCGTCCTTCTCGGTGCGCTTGCGGATCTCATGCACCAGGTCGTCGATCTGGCCCTCGGTCGGCTTGACCACCACCTCCGGGTCCACCAGACCGGTGGGCCGGATGATCTGCTCCACAAAACCGTCGGAACGGGAGAGCTCATAGGGCCCGGGAGTCGCCGAGAGATAGACCGTCTGCCCAATGCGCTCGGTGAACTCCTCCCATTTCAGCGGGCGGTTGTCCAGCGCCGAGGGCAGCCGGAAACCGTGCTCCACCAGCGTCCGCTTGCGCGAGGCATCCCCCTCGTACATGGCACCGATCTGCGGCACCGTGACATGCGACTCATCGATGACCAGCAGGAAGTCCTCGGGGAAGAAGTCCAGCAGGGTGTTGGGCGGGGAACCCGGCTCACGGTCGTCCATATGCAGCGAGTAGTTCTCGATGCCGGAGCAGGAACCGATCTGCCGCATCATCTCGATGTCATAGGTGGTGCGCATCCGCAGCCGCTGGGCCTCCAGCAGCTTGCCCTGCTTCTCCAACTGGGCCAGCCGCTGCTCCAGCTCCGCCTCGATGCCCGCGATGGCCTTCTCCATCCGCTCCGGACCGGCCACATAGTGGCTGGCCGGGAAGACATAGAGCTCCTGGTCGTCGGAGATCACCTCACCGGTGAGCGGGTGCAGGGTGGACAGCGCCTCGATCTCATCCCCGAACATCTCGATACGGACGGCCAGTTCCTCATAGACCGGGAAGATCTCGATGGTGTCCCCGCGCACCCGGAAGGTGCCCCGGGTGAAGGCCAGGTCATTGCGGGTGTACTGGATCTCCACAAACCGCCGCAGCAGCTCGTCCCGGTCGATCTCCTCGCCGACCTTCAGCGGAACCATACGGTCCACGTACTCCTGCGGCGTACCCAGACCGTAGATGCAGGAGACCGAGGCGACCACCACCACATCGCGCCGGGTGAGCAGCGAGTTGGTGGCCGAGTGACGCAGCCGCTCCACCTCCTCGTTGATCGAGGAGTCCTTCTCGATATAGGTGTCCGACTGCGGGACATAGGCCTCTGGCTGATAGTAGTCGTAGTACGACACAAAGTATTCGACGGCGCTATTGGGCAGCAGCTCGCGGAACTCATTGGCGAGCTGGGCCGCCAGCGTCTTGTTGGGCGCCATCACCAGGGTCGGCCGCTGCAGCTTCTCGATCATCCAGGCGGTGGTCGCCGACTTGCCGGTGCCGGTCGCACCGAGCAGGACGACATCCTTCTCACCCGCGCGAATGCGCCGCTCCAGGTCGGCGATGGCCGTCGGCTGGTCGCCGCTGGGCTGGTAGGGGCTGACGACCTCAAAGGGCGCCATCTTGCGTTCGATCTGGGTAACGGGCCGCATGAAACCACGGTACGACCTGCCACTGACAACCGGGTCCGGCGAGGATTGGCGGGTACCCGGGAGGCGAAGAATCAGAAGGATCAGCAGCCGAGAACCGGCACGGCCTGCCACCGGCACAACGACCAGGCAGCACGGCGGAGAACGCACCCGGCCCCACCCGCAGGAGACCCGATGCCCAGACGCCCCGGAAGCACCCCCGGCACCGTCCTCCGCCTCCTGCTCGCCCTGTGCCTCGCCGCCACCGCCGTCCTGGCCCTGCACTCCTGGCCCGCCCACGCCGCCGCACCCCGCCCACCGGTCACCATCGGCCACCGCGGAGTGCCGGTGAAGGCCCCCGAGAACACCTGGCCTCCATCGACCAGGCCGCCCGGCTGGGCATCGGCTGGGTGGAGAACGACGTCCAGCGCACCAGGGACGGCGCCCTGGTGGTCGTCCACGACACCACCCTCGCCCGCACCACCGACGTCCGGCAGCGCTACCCCGGCCGCGCCCCCTGGAAGGTGGCCGACTTCAGCCTCGCCGAGATCGAGCGACTGGACGCCGGCGGCTGGTTCGCCCCCCGCTACCGCGGCGAGCGCATCCCCACCCTCGACCGCTATCTGCACCGGCTCGACCACAACCACCAGCGCCTGCTGCTGGAAATCAAGGCCCCCGAGCACTACCCCGGCATCGAACGGCAGATCGCCGCCGAGCTGCGCCGCTGCGGCTGGCTGGACCGCCGGCACACCGAGGGCCGGCTGGTCGTCCAGAGCTTCAGCGCCGCCTCTGTGCAGACCTTCCACCGGCTGCGCCCCGAGGTCACCACCGGCTTCCTGGGCGCTCCCGCCCCCGCCGAGCTGCGCTCCTACGCCCGCTTCGCCGACCAGATCAACCCCGGCCACAACCGCCTCAACGCGTCCTGGGTACGGGCCGTACACGCCGTCAAGGGCCCGCACGGCCGCCGGCTGGAGATCTCCGCCTGGACGGTGGACGACCCCCGGCGCGCGGTGGCCCTCGCCCATCTGGGCGTGGACCGGGTGATCAGCAACGCCCCGCACCTGGTCGCCGCCGCCCTGGCCGAGGACGCCCGGGACCGCTCCGGCTTCCTCGGCGGCCTTTTCGGCCTCCTGTAATACCGCGCTCCGGCACTGCTCCCGGCGCCGCTTTCCACACCCCCGCCACCGGGTGGATCCTGGAAGCGGAAGGCACCCGGCGGGAGGTGACCGGCGATGCGCACCGGCAATGAACCGATGACCGCGCGCAGCCCGCTGCGGCTGCGCTGCGCGCTGGCGAGCTGGGGACTGGTCTGCGCCGTCGCCGGTACGGTGCTGTTCGCGCTGACCGGACATCCCGGCTGGGCGATCGTCTTCGGGGTGCTGCTGGCGGTGACCATCGTCGATCTCTCCATGGTCATCCGCCATATCCGGCAGGGCCCGCACTACCAGCCCGGCCGGGACGTACCGCCCTATGAGCCGGTCAGCGACCACAAGCGGCGGGACGAACCCTGACGCTCACGACGGGGCTCGTCCCGCCCCACCGCACTCAGCGCCCGCCCCATCCTGCTCGACGCACGCCCCTCCGCGCCCCTGCCCGCACCCATGCGCCCCGCTAAGCCTTCACAAGGCCCTGTACGCGCCCGTGCACCTCACTGCCCGTACACCTCACTGCCCGAACCGGGCCGCCGCCAGGAAGTCCGGCCGCGGGTCGAGGGCGGCCGCCAGCCGGAAGTAGCGCACCGCTTCTCCCCCGCGCCCCGCCCGCTGAAGCGTGCGGGCCAGGGCGAAGTGAGCGTAGGCGTTGTCCGGCTCGCGCTCGATGACCACCTGGAACTCCCGCTCGGCGGCGCCCAGCCGGGCGGCCGCGAAATAGGCGCGGGCCCGCAGCAGACGGGCCGCGGTGTTCTCCGGATGGGCCGCGATCACCGAGTCCAGCAGCTGGACGGCGCCACGCGGATCCCGGGCGTCCAGCAGCCGCTCCGCCGTGCGGAAGGCGATGACATGGGTTTCCGGTGTGGGCTGGGGCACGGCCATCGTCCTTCCTCCTGCGGTGCGTCGCCAGGGCGCCGGGTACGGCCGGTAACGGCCCGGCGCGGCCGTCTATTCCCCGCGCCTATTCCCCGGCGCGCGCCAGCAACTCGCGCCACACCTCGGCGACTCGGTCCTCCAGCGCCGCCAGCGGACCATTGTTGTCGATCACCAGGTCGGCCACCGCCAGCCGTTCCTCCCGGGTGGCCTGGGCGGCCATCCGGGCCCGCGCCTCGTCCTCGGTCATCCCCCGCAGCCGCACCAGCCGCTCCAGCCGGGTGCGCTCGGTGGCGTCCACGACCACCACCAGGTCGTACAGCGGCGCCAGTCCGTTCTCGGCGAGCAGCGGGACATCGTGCACCACCACCGCCTCCGGGCCGGCCGCGGCCTCCAGTTCCAGCGAACGGGCCCGGACCAGCGGATGCACAATGGCGTTCAGCGCCCTGAGCCGTTCCTCGTCGGCGAAGACGATGGCGCCCAGCCGGGGGCGGTCCAGGGTGCCGTCCGCGGCCAGCACTTCGGGGCCGAACTCGGCAACCACCGCCGCCAGCCCGGGCGTTCCCGGCTCGACCACCTCCCGGGCGATCCGGTCCGCGTCCACGATCACCGCGCCCCGGGCGGCCAGCAGCCGCGACACTTCGCTCTTGCCCGAACCGATGCCCCCTGTGAGGCCCACCTTCACCATGGGCCCCACGCTATCGGCAGGCCGCTCACTGCCCGCCGTCACCCTCCCGGTCGGCCAGGAAACGCTCGAACTCCGCGCCCAGTTCATCCGCGGACGGCAGGTCCACCGGCTCGGCCACCAGACTGCCGCGGGTCTCCGCGCCGGCCACCGCGTCGTACTGGTGCTCAAGTCCCCTGACCAGGCCGACCAGTTCCTCGTCGCCCTCGGCGATCTGCCGCTCGATCTCCTCCTGGGTGCGCAGCGCCGCGGTGCGCAGGGCGTGCGCGGTGTGCGGCAGCACCAGCCCGGTGGCGGAGGTCAGCGCCTCCAGCGCGGTCAACGCCGCGTCCGGATAGGGCGAACGGGCCACATAGTGCGGAACGTGCGCGGCGATCCCCAGGACGTCGTGCCCCGCCTCGGCCAGCCGGAACTCCACCAGCGACTCGGCGCTGCCGGGCACTTGGGCCTCCTCGAACAGGGGCCGGTGGCCGCGTACCAGCTCGGACCGGTTGCCATGCGGGGTGATGCCCACCGGGCGGGTGTGCGGCACTCCCATGGGAATGCCATGGAAGTTCACCGACAGCCGCACCCCCAGCCGCTCCACCAACTGCCGTACCGCCACGGCGAATCGCTCCCACTCCACATCCGGCTCCGGACCGGACAGCAGCAGGAAGGGCGCCCCGGTGGCGTCCTGCACCAGGCGCAGCTCGATCGCCGGCGTCTCATAGGCGGTCCAGCGGTCCCGCTGGAAGGTCAGCAGCGGGCGGCGCGCCCGGTAGTCGATCAGACGGTCATGGTCGAAGCGTGCCACGACCTGGTGCGGCTGGCCGTCCAGCAGCCGCCGGACGATCTGGTCACCCGTCTCACCCGCGTCGATATAGCCGTCGAAGTGGTAGAGCATGACCAGGCCGGCGGTGTCCTGAGCCAGAGCCAGGTCGGCCACGGCGAGCCCCTTGGGCTCCCATTCGTACAAACCCTGCGGATCCAACACGGTCCCCGTTCCTCCTCATGTTCCGTCAGGGGGAACGTTCTTGGGCTCCGCCGCCATTCCCGAGGACGCCGGCCTTCCCACAACGGCGAGGTCCACAAACGAGGCTCATAACGACCAGTCCGGCAACGACGGGGCCCACAACGACGGCGAGGCCCGTCCCCCTTTTCGGGGAACGGGCCTCGCCCTCAGCCTGCTGTCAGCTACAGCGACCGGTCAGAGCTTCAGCTCTGGCCACCCGCCAGCTTCTCGCGGAGCGCGGCCAGCGCCTCGTCCGACGCCAGGGCGCCGGAGTTGTCGGCCGACTCCGAGGAGTACGAGCCACCGGCCGGAGCGGCCTGCTGGGCGGCCTGGTCGCCGGCGGCGGCAGCCTCGGCGTCCGCCTCGCGGGACTTGATGACCTGCGCCTGGTGCTGCTCGAAGCGCTGCTGCGCCTCGGCGTACTGGCGCTCCCACTCCTCGCGCTGCTTCTCGTAACCCGGCAGCCAGTCGTTGGCCTCGGGGTCGAAGCCCTCGGGGTAGATGTAGTTGCCCTGGTCGTCGTAGGACGCGGCCATGCCGTACAGGGTCGGGTCGAACTCGACCACGGACGGGTCGGCACCGAAGGACTCGTTGGCCTGCTTCAGCGAGAGGCTGATGCGGCGGCGCTCGAGGTCGATGTCGATGACCTTGACGAAGATCTCGTCGTTGACCTGGACGACCTGCTCCGGGATCTCCACGTGGCGCTCGGCCAGCTCGGAGATGTGGACCAGGCCCTCGATGCCCTCGTCAACGCGGACGAACGCGCCGAAGGGAACGAGCTTGGTGACCTTACCCGGGACGACCTGACCGATCTGGTGGGTCCGGGCGAACTGCTGCCACGGGTCTTCCTGGGTGGCCTTGAGCGACAGGGAGACGCGCTCGCGGTCCATGTCCACGTCCAGGACCTCGACCGTGACCTCCTGGCCGACCTCGACGACCTCGGAGGGGTGGTCGATGTGCTTCCAGGACAGCTCGGAGACGTGCACCAGACCGTCCACGCCGCCCAGGTCCACAAAGGCACCGAAGTTGACGATGGAGGAGACGACGCCGGAGCGCACCTGGCCCTTCTGCAGGGTGGTGAGGAAGGTCTGGCGGACCTCGCTCTGGGTCTGCTCCAGCCAGGCACGGCGGGACAGGACCACGTTGTTGCGGTTCTTGTCCAGCTCGATGATCTTGGCCTCGAGCTCCTTGCCCACGTAGGGCTGCAGGTCGCGCACGCGGCGCATCTCGACCAGGGAGGCCGGCAGGAAGCCACGGAGGCCGATGTCGAGGATGAGACCACCCTTGACGACCTCGATGACGGTACCGGTGACGATGCCGTCCTCTTCCTTGATCTTCTCGATCGTGCCCCAGGCCCGCTCGTACTGAGCGCGCTTCTTGGACAGGATCAGGCGGCCTTCCTTGTCCTCCTTCTGGAGAACGAGGGCCTCGACCTGGTCACCGACGGAGACGACCTCATTGGGGTCCACGTCGTGCTTGATCGAGAGCTCGCGGGAGGGGATGACACCCTCGGTCTTGTAACCGATGTCGAGCAGGACCTCGTCCCGGTCGACCTTCACGATGACGCCGTCGACGATGTCGCCGTCGTTGAAGTACTTGATCGTCTCGTCGATCGCGGCGAGGAAGGCTTCCTCGTTACCGATGTCGTTGACCGCAACCTGCGGGGTGGTGGCGGTGGTCTCGGTGCTGCTCGTCATGTGGGAAAGGGCTCCGGTACGGACATTGAAGTCGTAGGTACTGCTACGCCGAGAGCCCGTATATCGCACCGCCGAAGCCGGACAGCCTTGGAGACGCGATGTTTCCGAAGAGTCCTGGGACACTTGGGAAGCGCCTCGACAACCGAGGGGACATACAACAAGTGCGAAAGCGGCCTGCTCGGTCCGAGGCGCGCAGGCCCGCAGCGCAACTTGTAGCATACGGGGGCAGCCGGAGACGGTCAATGCGCGAAGGCGCACACCCGGGACAAAACACCCCGCAACCGGCCCAACTCGCGTTCCGCGAGGCCATAAAGCCTACTGAAGACTATTGCCGGGGGCACGAGCGCCGAGATGATCCACGACGACGAGCCCCAGGCCACCCGGCGGCAGGCCGGTGCCGGTGAGAGCAGCCGGGCCAGCCGGGGCTGGTGGGACCGCAACGCGGATGAGTACCAGACCGAGCATGGCGCGTTCCTGGGCGACGACCGGTTCATCTGGGGGCCGGAGGGGCTGGACGAGGCGGAGGCCGGGCTGCTCGGCCGCTCCCCGGAGGGGCTGGACGTACTGGAGATCGGCGCCGGCGCCGCCCAGTGCGCGCGCTGGCTGAAGGCCCGGGGAGCGCGTCCGGTGGCCCTGGACCTCTCCCACCGGCAGCTCCAGCACGCGCTGCGGATCGGCGCGGACTTCCCCCTGGTGGAGGCCGACGCGGGCGCGCTGCCCTTCGCGGACGGTTCCTTCGACCTGGCCTGCTCGGCCTATGGCGCGCTGCCCTTCGTCGCCGATCCGGTACGGGTGATGCGCGAGGTGCACCGGGTGCTGCGGCCCGGCGGGCGCTGGGTCTTCTCCGTCACCCACCCCATCCGCTGGGCCTTCCCCGACGAGCCGGGGCCCGAGGGCCTGTCGGTGGCCGCCTCCTACTTCGACCGCACCCCCTATGTGGAGCAGGACGAGACGGGGCGTGCCGTCTATGTGGAGCACCACCGCACCCTGGGCGACCGGGTACGCGAGGTGGCGGCGGCCGGCTTCCGCCTGGTGGATCTCGTGGAACCGGAATGGCCCGAGTGGAACACCCAGGAGTGGGGCGGCTGGTCGCCGCTGCGCGGGCATCTGATCCCGGGCACCGCGATCTTCGTCTGCGACCGGGACTGAGCGCTCGGCTCCCGTTTTCCGCCGCGACCGGGGTTGCGGCGACACTGGGCGGCGTGATCCACGCCGACGCCCTCGCCTCGCTGCCCGTACGCACCGTTCTGCCCGGCCTGTCCGCCGCCCTGGACGGGCATGGCGCGGCGGTGCTCTGCGCCCCGCCCGGCACCGGCAAGACCACCCTGGTGCCGCTGGCCCTGGCCGGGCTGACCGGCGACGATGCCTCCGCACGGCGTCGGGTGGTGGTCGCCGAGCCCCGGCGGATCGCGGCCCGGGCGGCCGCCCGGCGGATGGCCTGGCTGCTGGGCGAGCAGGTCGGCGAGAGCGTTGGCTTCACGGTGCGCGGGGAGCGGCGGGCGGGCCCGTCCACCCTGGTCGAGGTGGTCACCACCGGTGTGCTGCTGCAACGGCTGCAACGGGACCCGGAGCTGGCCGGGGTCGATCTGGTGGTGCTGGACGAGTGCCATGAACGGCATCTGGACGCCGACACCGCCGCCGCCTTCCTGCTGGACGTACGCGCCGCGCTCCGCCCCGGGCTGCGGCTGCTGGCGGCCTCGGCGACCACGGACGCCGAGGGCTGGGCCAAGCTGCTGGGCGGGGCGCCGGTGGTCATGGCCGAGGGCGTGTCCCACCCGGTCGAGGTGGTGTGGGCGCCGCCGGCCGGGCCGGTGCGGCCGCCGCATGGGATGCGGGTGGACCCGGCACTGCTGGAACATGTGGCGGCCGTGGTGCGGCGGGCGCTGGGCGAGCGGTCCGGGGATGTGCTGTGCTTCCTGCCCGGGGTCGGGGAGATCGCCCGGGTGGCCGGGCTGCTGGGCGGTCTGGCGGGGGTCGAGGTTTTGCAGGTGCATGGCCGCGCGCCGGCGGCCGTGCAGGACGCGGTGCTGGCCGGCGGCCCGGGGCGGCGGGTGGTGCTGGCCACCTCGGTGGCCGAGTCCAGCCTGACGGTGCCCGGGGTGCGGGTGGTGGTGGACGCGGGGCTGGCGCGGGAGCCGCGGACGGACCATGCGCGCGGGCTGAGCGCGCTGACCACGGTACGGGCCTCACGGGCCGCCGCCCGGCAGCGCGCGGGACGGGCCGGCCGGGAGGCGCCGGGCACGGTCTACCGCTGCTGGGCCGAGGGCGAGGACGCCCGGCTGCCGCGCTTCCCCGCCCCGGAGATCACGGTCGCCGATCTGACCGCCTTCGCCCTGCAGGCCGCCTGCTGGGGCGACCCCGGTGCCGCCTCGCTGGCGCTGCTGGACCCGCCGCCCGCGGGGGCGCTGGCCGCAGCGCGCGCCGTGCTGGAGGCGACGGGCGCGGTGGAGCGGGACGGGCGCCCCACGGAGCGCGGCCGGCGCATGGCGCGGCTGGGGGTGCATCCGCGCCTGGCCCGCGCCTTGCTGGACGGCGCCCCGGAGCTGGGCACCCGCCGGGCGGCCGAACTGGTGGCCCTGCTGAGCGAGGAGCCGCCCCGGGAGTACGGCGACGACCTGGCCGAGGTCTGGCGCCGGGCCCGGCGCGGCGGGGACGGCTATGCGGCGCGCTGGCGGGCGGAGGTCCGGCGGCTGGCCGGGGCGGTGCCCCAGGAACCGGACCCCGGCGCGCTCACCGATGACGCGGCGGCCGGTCTGATCGCGGCCCTGGCCTTCCCGGAGCGGGTGGCCCGGGCCCGTAATGAGAGCGCCTTTCTGATGGTCTCCGGTACCGGAGCCGTCCTGGGCGAGGGTTCCCGGCTGCGCAGCGCGCCCTGGCTGGCGGTGGCCGTCGCCGACCGGCCGGTGTCGGCGGCCTCCGCGCGGGTGCGGCTGGGGGCGGTGATCGACGAGCGGACGGCCCTGGAGGCGGCCGGCGCGTTCCTCGCCGAGGACGAGGAGGTGCACTGGTCCACCGAGCGGCGCGATGTGGTGGCCCGGAGCGTGCGGCGGCTGGGGGCGGTGGAACTCTCCGCCCGCGCGCTGCCCGCCCCGGATCCGCGCCTGGTGCGGGCGGCGCTGCTGACGGGGCTGCGCGAGGAGGGTCTGGGGCTGCTGCGCTGGACGCCGGAGGCGGTCTCGCTGCGGCAGCGGCTGGCCTTTCTCCACCGGGAACTGGGCGAACCCTGGCCGGAGGTGACCGACGCGGCGCTGCTGGAGCGGGCCGAGGAGTGGCTCGGCTGGGAGCCGGAGCGGGTCTCGCGGCGGGCCGGTCTGGAGCGGCTGGACGCCGGGAAGGCGCTGGAGCGGCTGCTGCCCTGGGCGACCGGGGAGGCGGCGCGGCTCGCCGAGCTGGCTCCGGAGCGGGTGGAGGTGCCCAGCGGGTCGCGGATCCGGCTGGACTACTCCGGTGAGCAGCCGGTCCTGGCCGTCAAACTGCAGGAGCTCTTCGGGCTGGGCGAGACCCCGCGCATCGCGGACGGCCGGGTTCCGCTGCTGGTCCACCTGCTCTCACCGGCCGGCCGGCCGGCCGCGGTCACGGCCGACCTGGCCTCCTTCTGGCGGGACGGGTACCGGGCGGTACGGGCGGAACTGCGCGGGCGCTATCCCCGGCATCCGTGGCCGGAGGACCCTACGGCTGCCGTGCCGACTCGGCGTACGAACGCCCGGCGGTGAGGCTGGGCGTTCGCACGCCGCATTCGGGTGCGGGGCGCTGTGGCTGGGGGCGCCCGAGCGGCGGAGCCGCACAACGAAACTGTCCCGCGCCCCTGGCGGGGCGGTCGCTGTCGGGCGGGCGGACGGGCGTGCCGAGGCGGCCCGCCCAGTGGGGCGTTGCCATTCGGGTGCGGGCCGTCTGTGGCTGGTCGCGCCCGCGCGGCGGAGCCGCAGAACGAAACTGCCTCGCGCCCCTGGCGGGGCGCTCCCCTACGGCAGGTAGCGCTCCAGGGCTGCCGCGCCCTTTTCCTCGATGTGCCGTCGGGCGGCCTCGATCCGTTCGGGAGTGAGGTCGTGACCGGAGGCCAGCACCAGGTCCTCCGGGTCGAAGGGCCGCTCCGCGCCGGTGTACAGCCGGGCGGGGCGGGAGGTGGTGGATGCGTCCTCGGGACTCTCCTTCACGGTGAGCCTCCTTCGCTCAGCGACGCCCGTGGCCGGGGGTCGCCCATTCGGGTGTTCTCTCCATCCTGGGCCACGCCCGGGCCGAACGCACAACGATCTCGGCGGGCCCGGCCATCCAGCACCAGGGCCAGGGCCAGCAGGGCCGCGCCCAGCCCGGTGCAGCCCCCGGGCACATAGTCGGTGAGCAGCAGCAACAGCTGCCGCTGGGTCTTCACCAGGTGGACCACGGAGTCCACATAGTCGGGGCGCATCCTCACATCCCCGGCGAAGGCGGTGATCGGCTTCTTCTCCGGGTGGCCGGTCCAGCGCATCTCCTCCCGGTGCAGCTCCTCGCCATTGACCGGGCTGCCCGTGGTGGGATCGACCCAGAACATCCGTTTGGTGGTGTACCAGCGCTCCAGCCCCAGCTGCCGGACCGTCTCGGGGGTGACGCCCAGTGGCAGCGTCCGGGGGACCGGCACCCGGGTCCAGGGCACGGTCTGCTCGAAGTAGTAGACCCGCAACCCGTGGAAGGTCCGGGTTCCTCCGTAGTGGATGGGCGCCGCGGTCCGGGTCATCAGGTCGAAGTACTGGTAGTCGTGCTTTCGCACCTGGAACGGCCACTTGTACTCGATGCCCTCGTGGCGCACCGGTGTGCCGTCGATCTGTTCGCCGCCGGTGTGCACCGGCTGCTGGCTGTGGGCGTCGAAGACATAGCGCTCGGGGATGCGCGAGACCATCGCCCCGTCCGGCCCGGCGACATAGGTGAGGGTGTCCCAGACCACCACATCGCGCCCGGTGGCGTCCTTGATCTTCCGGGCCTGGCGGGCGTCGCCCTTGACCGTCTGGACCATGGACACCTTGGCCACCTGCCGGGGCTGGAGCGTGGCGTAGTCGATCAGGGTGGCGTCCCTGGCCTCCAGCACGGTCGCCATGTACTGGCCGGGCGGCACCTTGGCCAGGCGCGGATAGGCGTAGTAACGCAGCAGCGGCGCCAGGGCGGCGCAGAACACGGCGAGGGCGAGCAGTACCAGGCTTGCCGGGCGGCGCACCGCGGGTCCCGGCTAGGGGTGCGCGGGGATCGAGGACAGCAGCGGCTTGGGCGAAGTGCCGCTGTCCGGTGGGCCGATGGCGGTGAGGGCCAGGACCAGGGCGAGGGCGGCGGCCAGTCCGATGGCCGCGGCGGCCAGTGCGCGCACGCCGAACCTCCCGTTGTCCGACAGGACTTGAAGGTAAGGGGGCACGGTAACAACGCCCGGCGCAGAAGAGAACACGCTGTGCCGCCCAAGGCGGCACAGCGTGCGGCGGCTCAGTGCGCGGCGGACTCCCAGTCCCCGCCGACACCCACCGAAACATCCAGCGGGGCAAGCAGGTTGACCGCCCCGGCCATCTCCCGGCGCACCAGCTCCTCCACCTGCTCCCGCTCGCCCGGAGCGATCTCCAGCACCACTTCGTCGTGCACCTGCAGCAGCATCCGGGAGGACAGCTCCTCGGCGTCCAGCGCCTTGGCCACCCGCAGCATCGCCAGCTTGACGATGTCCGCCGCGGTGCCCTGGATGGGGGCGTTGAGCGCCATCCGCTCGGCCATCTCCCGGCGCTGGCGGTTGTCGCTGTTGAGGTCGGGCAGATAGCGGCGGCGGCCGAGCATGGTCTCGGTGTAGCCGGTGGCCCGGGCCTCCTCCACCACCCGCCGCAGATAGTCCCGTACGCCGCCGAACCGCTCGAAGTAGGTGTCCATCAGCCGCCGGGCCTCATCGGGCGAGATGCTCAGCTGCTGGGACAGGCCGAACGCCGACAGACCGTAGGCCAGTCCGTAGGACATCGCCTTGATCTTGCGGCGCATCTCGGCGTCCACCTCGGACTTGGCCACGCCGAACACCTGGGAGGCCACCGTGGTGTGCAGGTCCTCGCCCGAGGTGAAGGCCTCGATCAGGCCCTCGTCCTTGGAGAGGTGAGCCATCACCCGCAGCTCGATCTGGCTGTAGTCGGCCGTCATCAGCGACTCAAAGCCCTCGCCCACCACAAAGCAGCGCCGGATGCGGCTGCCGTCGGCGGTGCGCACCGGGATGTTCTGCAGATTGGGGTCGGTGGAGGACAGCCGTCCGGTGGCCGCCACCATCTGGTTGAAGGTGGTGTGGATCCGGCCGTCCGCCGCCAGGTTGTTGATCAGGCCCTCGACCGTGGTGCGCAGCTTGGCGCGGTCCCGGTGGCGCAACAGGATCACCGGCAGCTCGTTCTCCGTCTGGGCGGCGAGCCAGGCCAGGGCGTCGGCGTCGGTGGTGTAACCGGTCTTGATCTTCTTGGTCCTGGGCAGGCCCAGCTCCTCGAAGAGCACCTCCTGCAGCTGCTTGGGCGAGGAGAGGTTGAACTCCCGCCCGGCCGCCGCATGGGCCTCCTTGACCGCCTGCTCGATCTCGCCCAGGTACTCCTCGGAGAGCCGCTCCAGCCGCTCCCGGTCCACCGCGATGCCCTCGCGCTCCATGCCCACCAGCAGATCGCCGACCGGAAGCTCCAGGTCGCGCATCAGCCCCAGGGCGCCGGTGCCGGCCAGCCGGCGCTCATAGAAGGTGCCCAGGTCCAGGACGGCCCGGCCCTCCAGCATCAGCTTCTCGGCGGCCTCCTTGTCGGCGGTGCCGTCGAAGTCGAAGGCCTGCTGGCCGGCCTCGGCCTTGTCCGGATCGACGCGCGGCAGCACCCGGCCCAGCTTGTCCTCCACCAGCACCTCCAGCTCGGTGAGCTGGCGCTTGTTCTTGTTGAACCGCACCTTTCCGGCGCGCTTCTGGCGGTGGCGGTTGAGCGGGTCGGTCTCGAAGGGGCGGGCGCCCGGCTCGTCCAGATAGGCGGCCACGGCGGTGTCCATCACCACTCCGGCCACCTGCCAGCCGCGCTCGGCGAAGACCCGCACCACCCGCTTGGCCATGTGCAGCACCTTGGGGCGGCCGGAGTCGGCCAGCCAGCCGGCGAACGCCCGGTCGTCCCCCTCGGACAGCTCCTGGGGGACAAACCAGCAGGCCCGCCCGTCCGGCAGCGCCAGGGCGACCTCATGGACGTCCCCACTGCCCAGCTTCCAGTCGTAACCGGCCACCACGGCGGTCTCCACATCCGCCGGGATCTCCGCCAGCCAGGGGGCGAGCTCATCGGTGCCGAGCATCCGGCCGTCGAGCTCGATCTCCACCTCCTCGGCGGCCTCCTCCACCGCGGCCACCGGGTCGGTGGCGAACAGCCGGTCCTTCAGGCTCTTGTTGCGGATCTCCAGCCGCTCCAGCAGCTCGGTCATCCCCGGCAGGTCATAGCCCTCCCGGACCAGGCCCTCCGGGCCCACCGAGAGCTCCACATCGCGCACCATCTCGGTCAGCCGGCGGTTGAGCTTGACCGCCTCCAGGTGGTCCCGCAGGTTCTGCCCCGCCTTGCCCTTGACCTCGTCCACCCGCTCCACCAGCCCGGCGAACGAACCGAACTGGTTGATCCACTTCGCAGCGGTCTTCTCCCCCACCCCCGGGATGCCCGGCAGATTGTCCGAGGGGTCGCCGCGCAGCGCGGCGAAGTCCGGGTACTGGGCCGGGGAGAGCCCGTACTTCTCCTGGACCTTCTCCGGGGTGAACCGGGTCAGCTCGGAGACTCCCTTGGTCGGATACAGCACCGTGACCGCGTCGCTGACCAGCTGGAAGGCGTCCCGGTCACCGGTGACGATGGACACCTCGAAGCCCTGCGCCTCGGCCTGGGTGGCCAGCGTGGCGATCACATCGTCGGCCTCATAGCCGTCCACCGCGAACCGCGGCACCCGCATATGGTCCAGCAGCTCGCCGATCAGCTTCACCTGGCCCTTGAACTCGTCCGGGGTCTGCGAACGGGTCGCCTTGTACTCCGCGTACTCCTCGGAGCGCCAGGTCTTGCGGGAGACGTCGAAGGCCACCGCGAAATGGGTGGGCCGCTCATCACGCAGGGTGTTGGCCAGCATCGACGCAAAGCCGTACACCGCGTTGGTGGGCTGGCCGCCGGAGGTGGTGAAGTTCTCCGCGGGCAGCGCGAAGAACGCCCGGTACGCCATGGAATGCCCGTCCATCAGGAGCAGACGGGGGCGTCCTCCCTCCACGGCCCCGGTGCCGGCCGTCTCGTTCGCCTCGTTCGCTTCGGATGCTGTCTGCGATGCCTTTGCTGCCACGCCCTCGATCCTGCCACGGCCCACCGACAATCCCGACCGCCCCGGATCCCGGTCACCCTCCCCGGCCCGTTGTCAGTGCCCCGTGGCAGGATCAGCACCGTACGCACAGCCCGTACCACCGAGCCGCTCAAGGGGGAGCGAGATGGCAGGCAAGCCGCCCACCGGCGATCCGGTACAGGACGCACCCGAGGTCACCGCTCCCCCGCACGCCGCCGCGGGGCTGCCGGCCGTCGCCCACTCCCTGCGCGTCGCCCAGGCACAGATGGGCGTCAAGCGCACCGCCCTCACCCTCCTCAAGGTCAACCAGAAGGACGGCTTCGACTGCCCCGGCTGCGCCTGGCCCGAGCCCGATAAACGGCACGCCGCCGAATTCTGCGAGAACGGCGCCAAGGCGGTGGCCGAGGAGGCCACCCTGCGCCGGGTCACCCCCGAGTTCTTCGCCGCCCACTCCGTCCCCTCGCTGGCCGGCCGCAGCGGCTACTGGCTCGGCCAGCAGGGCCGCCTCACCCAGCCCATGTACCTGGCCGAGGGCGAGGAGCACTACCGGCCGGTCTCCTGGGACCGCGCCTTCGACATCATCGCCGGTGAACTGAAGGCGCTGGACAGCCCGGATGAGGCCGTCTTCTACACCTCCGGCCGCACCAGCAACGAAGCGGCCTTCCTCTACCAGCTCTTCGCCCGCGAATTCGGCACCAACAACCTGCCCGACTGCTCCAACATGTGCCATGAGTCCTCGGGTTCGGCCCTCACCGACACCCTGGGCGTCGGCAAGGGCAGCGTCCTGCTGGAAGACCTCTACCGGGCCGACCTGATCATCGTCGCCGGGCAGAACCCCGGCACCAACCACCCCCGGATGCTCAGCGCCCTGGAAAAGGCCAAGGCCGGCGGCACCCGCATCATCACCGTCAACCCCCTGCCCGAAGCCGGCCTGGAGCGGTTCAAGAACCCGCAGAACGCCCGCGGCCTGGCCCTCGGCGGCACCCCGCTGACCGACCTCTTCCTGCAGATCCGCCTCGGCGGCGACCACGCCCTCTTCCGCCTCCTCAACCGGCTCATCCTGGAAACCGAAGGCGCCACCGACACCGCCTTCATCGAAGAACACACCCATGGCTTCGCCGAGTTCGAACGCGCCGCCCGCACCGCCGACTGGGACCAGACCCTGCGCGCCACCGGCCTCACCCGGGACGAGATCCACCGCGCCCTGCGCATGATCCTGGACTCCAAACGCGTCATCGTCTGCTGGGCCATGGGCCTCACCCAGCACAAACACGCCGTGGACACCATCAAGGAAGTCGTCAACTTCCTGCTGCTGCGCGGCAACATCGGCCGCCCCGGAGCGGGCGTCTGCCCCGTCCGCGGCCACAGCAACGTCCAGGGCGACCGCACCATGGGCATCTTCGAACGCCCCGCCCCCGCCTTCCTGGACGCCCTTGAAAAGGAGTTCGGCTTCACCCCGCCCCGCCACCACGGACTGGACGTGGTCCGCGCCATCCGCGCCCTGCGCGACGGCCAGGCCAAGGTCTTCTTCGCCATGGGCGGCAACTTCGTCTCCGCCACCCCCGACACCGACGTCACCGAGGCCGCCATCCGCCGCGCCCGGCTCACCGTCCATGTCTCCACCAAACTCAACCGCTCCCATGTGATCACCGGCGCCCACGCCCTGATCCTGCCCACCCTCGGCCGCACCGAGCGCGACCGGCAGCGCGGCGGCGAACAGTTCGTCACCGTCGAGGACTCCATGGGCATGGTCCACGCCTCCCGCGGCCGCCTCGCCCCGGCGAGCCCCCACCTGCTCTCCGAACCGGCCATCGTCTGCCGCCTGGCCCGCCGCGTACTGGGCGAACAAAGCACCACCCCCTGGGAGGAGTTCGAGGCCGACTACGCCACCATCCGCGACCGCATCGCCCGCGTCGTCCCCGGCTTCGAGGACTTCAACAACCGCGTCGCCGCACCCGGCGGCTTCACCCTGCCCCACGCCCCCCGCGACAGCCGCCGCTTCCCCACCACCACCGGCAAGGCCAACTTCACCGCCTCCACGGTCACTTGGCCCGAAGTCCCGGAAGGCCGCCTGCTGCTGCAGACCCTGCGCTCCCACGACCAGTACAACACCACCATCTACGGCCTCGACGACCGCTACCGCGGCATCAAGAACGGCCGCCGCGTCGTCCTGGTCAACCCCGCCGACGCCCGCCGGCTGGATCTCGCCGACGGCGCCTATGCCGACCTGGTCAGCGAATGGACCGACGGCAGCGAACGCCGCGCACCCGGCTTCCGGGTGGTCCACTACCCCACCGCCCCCGGCTGCGCCGCCGCCTACTACCCCGAGACCAACGTCCTGGTGCCGCTGGACCACACCGCCGACACCAGCAACACCCCCGCCAGCAAATCCCTGGTGATCCGGCTCGAACCGGCGGCCCGCCCCGCCTCCGGCGCCGCCACGGCGACCTGATAGGACGTACGCCATTCGACGATCACCTCGCCGGACCGGCCAACCAGCCGCAGCAGCCGACGAGTCCACCAGACAGGGGAGCGCGACCATGGGCGAACAGAGCACCACCATCTTCCCGCAGGAGGTCATCGACCTCTGGGCCGGCAGCGGCCTCGACCTCCCCACCCTCTTCTCCGCCGGAAACCTCGGCCGGCGCCTGGGCCTGCGCATCACCGAGGCCGCACCGGAGCGGATCACCGGCACCATGCCGGTCGAGGGCAATACCCAGCCCTATGGGCTGCTGCACGGCGGCGCCTCCGCCGTGCTCGCCGAGACCCTCGGCTCCATCGGAGCCATGCTGCACGGCGGGCCCGAGCGGATCGCCGTCGGCGTGGACCTCAACTGCACCCACCACCGCGGCGTACGGTCCGGCTTCATCACCGGCACGGCGACGCCGGTGCACCGGGGGCGCACCACGGCCACGTACGAGATCGTCATCACCGATGACCAGGAGAAGCGGGTTTGTACGGCGCGGCTTACCTGTGTGATCCGGGAGAACGAGCGCCGAGGCGACTGAGGTTGCGTTTCGACTGCGGGTTGCTGCGGGCTGGTCGGCGCCCACGCGGCGGAGCCGCATGACAAAACTGCCCCGCGCCCCTGCGGGGCGCGGCCCTTACGGAAGGGCGGCCACCGGCATACCGTTCGGGCATGAAGGCCCAACGCCCCCTCCTCGCCGGGCTGTTGCTCACCGCGCTGCTCGCGCTCACCGGCTGCGCCGGGCACACCGGCGATGAGCACAAGGCGGCCACCCCCGACACCCCCGCACAGACCTGCGCCAAGCTGGTCGGCTACTGGGCCGAGCAAGCCCTCCTGCACGGCAAATGGGCCGGACTGGACTGGGCCCAGAAAGGCATGTCCACCGCCCAGGCCAAGATCCACGACGACATCGTCCGGGCCGCCCGGGACGAGGAACAACGCCACGGCACCGACGCCGCACGGAAGTTGATCGTCCGTCAGGCAGAGACCCGCTGCGCCGCCGAGAACGGCGCCACCTGCTGCGCCGAACACGCCCCCTCCCCCACCCCGGCGCAGGCGACCCGCCCTCCGGGCACGTGATCCGCGTCATAACAAGACAGTCACAGCCTGCCCGCCACCTCTGCCCCAGCTCCTCGAAGACCCCTTAGAGTCACGGCCAATCACCACCCCGCCGGGCGGTTCGCACATCAGCACCGCCGTAATTCCCCATCCTTGCCCGGCGAGCGATACGGCACCCTGAACCACGGCCGCCGCGCCGGGGAAAGGACACATCGTGCGACACCGTCCGTCACTCCTGCTCATCACCGCCTTCACCACCGGCTCCCTGGTACTGACCGCCTGCGGATCACGCGATGACAAGGGATCGGACAAGGGCGACTCCGGCACCAAAACCACGGTGGCCATCGGCGTCGATTCCCCCTTCACCGGTTCCCTCTCCGCCCTGGGCCTGGGCATCAAGAACTCCGTTGATCTGGCCATCCGCACCGCCAACAAGAACAACGAAGTCAAGGGGGTCACCTTCAAACTGGTGGCCACCGACGACCAGGCCGTCCCCGGCACCGGCCAGCAGAACGCCGCCAAACTCGTCGCCGACAAATCCGTCCTCGGCGTCGTCGGACCGCTCAACTCCGGTGTCTCCCAGTCCATGCAGGGCGTGTTCGCCAAGGCCAACCTCACCCAGGTCTCCCCCGCCAACACCAACCCCGCACTCAGCCAGGGCGACAACTGGAGCAGCGGCCAGAAGAAACGCCCCTTCAAGACCTACTTCCGCACCGCCACCACCGATGTCATCCAGGGCCGGTTCGCCGCCCAGTACCTCTACAACGAGGCCAAAAAGCGGAAGGTCTTCGTCGTGGACGACAAACAGACCTATGGCGCCGGCCTCGCCGCGATCTTCTCCCAGGAATTCCAGCACCTCGGCGGCCAGGTGGTCGGCACCGACCATCTCACTGTCAAGGAAACCGACTTCTCCGGCATCGCCAATAAAATCAAGAACTCCGGCGCCGACGCCGTCTACTTCGGCGGCCAGTACCCCGAAGGCGGCCTGCTCTCCGGCCAGACCAAAAAAGCCGGCGCCCACATCCCGGAAATGGGCGGCGACGGCATCTACGACCCCGCCTTCATCTCCGGCGCCGGCAAGGACGACGACGGCGACCTGGCCACCTCCGTCGGCTACCCCGTCGAACAGCTCGACTCCGCCAAGACCTTCGTCCAGAACTACAAGGACACCGGCTACAAAGACCCCTACGCCGCCTACGGCGGCTACTCCTATGACGCCGCCTGGGCCATCATCCAGGCCGTCAAAAAGGCCGTCGAGGACAACAACGGCAAACTCCCCGGCGACGCCCGGCAAAAAGTCCTCGACGCCATGAGCAAGGTCTCCTTCGACGGAGTCACCGGACATGTCTCCTTCGACGAGTACGGCGACACCACCAATAAGCAGCTGACCGTCTACCAAGTGGTCAACCACCAGTGGAAAGCCGTCAAGAGCTCCACCTTCAAGGACTGAGCCGCAGTGCACCAACTGCCGCAAACACTGGTCAGCGGACTCGCCCTCGGGGCCCTCTACGGACTGATCGCCATTGGCTACACCATGGTCTACGGCATCGTCCAGCTCATCAACTTCGCCCATGGCGAGATCGTCATGGTGGGCGCCTTCGGCGCCCTCACCATCCATCTCTGGCTACCCGGCGTCCCCCTGGGCGCCGCCCTGCCCCTGATGATCCTCGGCGGAGTGGTCATCTCCGTGGCCGTGGCCACCGCCGCCGAACGCTTCGCCTACCGGCCCCTGCGCAACGCCCCCCGGCTGGCCCCGCTGATCACCGCCATCGGCCTGTCCATCGCCCTTCAGCAACTGGTCTGGGCCTTCTATCCCAACGCCAAGAAGAACCGCGACTTCCCCCAGTTCCACGGAAACGCCTTCCAACTGGCCGACAATCTCCACCTCCAGCGCGACGACGTCTTCATACTCGTGGCCGCCCCCCTGTGCATGCTGGCCCTGGGCCTGTTCACCACCAAAAGCCGCACCGGCCGCGCCATGCAGGCCACCGCCCAGGACCCCGACACCGCACGGCTCATGGGCATCAACACCGACCGCATCATCGTGCTGGCCTTCGCCATCGGCGGCGCCTTCGCCGCCGTGGCCGCCGTCGCCCAAGGACTGCACATCGGACAGATCAGCTTTGACATGGGCTTCATCCTCGGCCTCAAAGCCTTCACCGCCGCCGTCCTCGGCGGCATCGGCAACATCTACGGCGCCATGCTCGGCGGAGTCGTCCTTGGCATCGCCGAGACCTCCTCCATCACCTACATCCAGGACATCCCCGGAATGCAACAACTCGGCGGCGGCGGCTGGAAGGACGTCTGGGCCTTCGCCCTGCTGATCCTGGTCCTCCTGATCAGGCCCCAAGGCCTGCTCGGCGAACGCGTCGCGGATCGGGCGTGAAACCCATGACCCAAGAGCCGGCCAACAACCAGCCCGCCACCACCGAAACCACCCCCCTCATCCCCTTCCCCCTCACCACCGCCCGCGCCCTCACCACCGGCTGTGCCGCCCTCACCGCCCTCAGCACCTTCACCGCCTGGACCTGGACCACCGCCTTCCCCGGCAACCTCACCATCAACGGCTACCCCGGCGGCCTCCAACTCCTCACCCTCACCGGCGCCTTGCTCACCCTGCTGCACACCCTGGCCGCCCGGGGCACCCCCGGACTGCGCTGGCTCAACCCCGCCGGCGGAAACCGGGCCACCCTCCTGCTCGCCACCGGCACCCTGGCCACCACCTGGTACACCCTTATCGCCATCGCCGTACAACTCGGCGGCATCGTCAACCTGGAACCCGGCGGCTACCTCGCCGCCATCACCTCCCTGCTCACCCTCCTCAGCGCCCTCGCCCTCCCCCTCGAACGACGCACCCTCACCTCCCACCCCGACACCGACACACCGGCCACCCCCACCCTGCTGCACAACCTCCTGCGCACCCTGCGCCCCGGCACCACACCCCACCCGCCACCCCCCGCCCGGCCCCTGCCCCCCTGGGCCGAAATCCTGGTCATCGCCGCCGTCTTCGCCCTCGCCCTGGGCGTCACCACCTATGGCATCGGCACCTCCTACGGCGAACTCTTCACCGGCTTCCTGCTGCTCACCGGCTTCACCGCCGCCGCCCTGCACCAGGCCGGACTCACCGCCCGCCTCACCCAACTCACCGCCAAACACCGCAACATCACCATTGCCACCGCCTTTATCGCCGCTGCCGTCTTCCCCTTCACCCAGGACACCGACGAATACACCCTGATCATCGTCAACATCCTGATCTTCGCCACCGTCGCCCTGGGCCTCAATGTGGTCGTCGGCCTCGCCGGACTCCTCGACCTCGGCTATGTCGCCTTCCTGGGCGTAGGCGCCTACACCGCCGCCCTGGTCTCCGGCTCCACCGCCTCCGTCTTCCACATCCACTTCCCCTTCTGGGCCGCCGCCCTCACCGGAGCCGCCGCCTCCCTGATCTTCGGCGTCATCATCGGCGCCCCCACCCTGCGACTACGCGGCGACTACCTGGCCATCGTCACCCTGGGCTTCGGAGAAATCTTCCGCATCACCGTCAACAATCTCGACGGCCACTCCGGACCCTCACTCACCAACGGACCCAACGGCATCCCCAACATCCCCGACCTGGTCCTCTTCGGCTACAACTTCGGCGACAGCCACACCCTCGGCGGCCTCACCCTCAACGCCTACGCCAACTACTACCTGCTGATGCTGCTGTTCACCGTCATCGTCGTCCTGGTCTTCAGCCGCGCCAGCAACTCCCGCATCGGCCGCGCCTGGATCGCCATCCGCGAGGACGAAACCGCCGCAACCGCCATGGGAATCAACGGCTTCCGCCTCAAACTCCTGGCCTTCGCCCTCGGCGCCTGCCTCGCCGGACTCGCCGGCACCGTACAGGCCCACGTCATCCACACCGCCGTCCCCGAAAGCTATGTCTTCGCCGGACCCGTACCCCCCAACTCCGCCTTCCTCCTCGCCGCCGTCATCCTCGGCGGCATGGGCACCATCACCGGCCCCCTCCTCGGCGCCGCCCTGCTCTACCTCATCCCCGCCAAACTCCAATTCCTCCAGGACTACCAACTCCTGGCCTTCGGCGCCGCCCTCATCCTTCTGATGCGCCTGCGCCCCGAAGGAATCATCCCCAACCGCCGCCGCCAGCTGGAATTCCATGAACCCGCCCCGGCGGAAGGGGCCACCCCATGACCACCGCCCCCCTGCTCACCGCCACCAATGTCACCATGCGCTTCGGCGGACTCACCGCCGTACGCTCCATGGACCTCACCGTCCGCCCCGGCCAGATCGTCGGCCTCATCGGCCCCAACGGAGCCGGAAAAACCACCTTCTTCAACTGCCTCACCGGCCTCTATGTACCCACCGAAGGCACCGTCACCTACCAAGGCACAACCCTGCCCCCCAAACCCCACCTGGTCACCAAAGCAGGCATCGCCCGCACCTTCCAGAACATCCGCCTCTTCGCCAATATGACCGTCCTGGAAAACGTCCTCGTCGGCCGCCACACCCGCACCCACGAAGGACTCTTCTCCGCCCTCCTCCGCACCCCCGCCTACCACCGCGCCGAAGCATCCTCCATCCAACGAGCCCGCGAACTACTGGAGTTCACCGGTCTCACCCCCAAAGCCGACCACCTCGCCCGCAACCTCCCCTACGGCGAACAACGCAAACTGGAAATCGCCCGCGCCCTCGCCAGCGAACCCGGACTGCTGCTCCTCGACGAACCCACCGCCGGAATGAACCCCCATGAAACCCGCGCCACCGAACAACTCGTCTTCGCCATCCGCGACCAAGGAATAGCCGTCCTGGTCATCGAGCACGACATGCGCTTTATCTTCAACCTCTGCGACCATGTCGCCGTCCTGGTCCAAGGCGAAAAACTCATCGAAGGCGACTCCGGCACCGTCCAGAGCGACCCCCGAGTCATCGCCGCCTACCTCGGCACCCCCTTCGAAGGCGCCCCCGGCCAAGCGGAAGCCGCCGAAGTCGCGGCAGCCGAAGCGGCAGCGGCCGCCGGCACGGACGGCACCCACGGCACCCACGGCACCCACGGCACCCACGGCACCCACGGCACCGACGACGCCCATAACGCGCCCGGCGAGGAGGACGAGCCGCGATGACCGCCCCCCTCCTCGAAGTCCACGACCTCCGTATCGCCTACGGCAAAATCGAAGCCGTCAAAGGCATCACCTTCACCGTCCACCCCGGCCAGGTCGTCACCCTCATCGGCACCAACGGCGCCGGAAAAACCACCACCCTGCGCACCCTCTCCGGCCTCCACCCCCCACTCTCCGGCACCATCCGCTTCAACGGCACCTCACTGCGCGGCATCCCCGCCCACCGCATCGTCGCCCTCGGCCTGGCCCACTCCCCCGAAGGCCGCCACATCTTCCCCCGCCTCACCATCGCCGAAAACCTCCAACTCGGCGCCTTCCTCCGCAAGGACAGCGACGGCATCCGCCGGGACACCGAACGGGCCTACGAACTCTTCCCCATCCTCGGCGAACGCGCCCAGCAGCCCGCCGGCACCCTCTCCGGCGGCGAACAGCAAATGCTCGCCATGGGACGGGCGTTGATGTCCCGCCCCAAACTGCTGATGCTCGACGAACCCTCCATGGGCCTCTCGCCGATCATGATGCAGAAGATCATGGCCACCATCGCCGAACTCAAGGCCACCGGCACCACCATCCTGCTCGTCGAACAGAACGCCCAGGCCGCACTCACCCTGGCCGACCAGGGACACGTCATGGAGACCGGACGCATCGTCCTCTCCGGGACGGGGGCCGAGCTGCTCCACGACGAGTCCGTACGCAAGGCATACCTCGGCGAGGACTGAACACAAAAAGGGCCCGGTGCATATGCACCGGGCCCTCGGATGATGGCCGACTACTGTTCCTTCTGCTCCCTCGCCGCCTTCTTCTCCTGCGCGTCCTCGATGACCGCCTCCGCCACCTGCTGCATCGACAGCCGCCGGTCCATCGAGGTCTTCTGGATCCACCGGAACGCGGCGGGCTCGGTCAGCCCGTACTGCGTCTGCAGAATGCTCTTCGCCCGGTCCACCAGCTTGCGCGTCTCCAGCCGCTGGGAGAGATCCGCGACCTCCTTCTCCAGCGCCCTCAGCTCGGTGAACCGGGAGACGGCCATCTCGATGGCCGGCACCACATCGCTCTTGCTGAAGGGCTTCACCAGATACGCCATGGCCCCCGCGTCCCGGGCCCGCTCCACGAGGTCGCGCTGCGAGAAGGCGGTGAGCATCAGGACAGGCGCGATCGACTCGGCCGCGATCCGCTCGGCGGCGGAGATGCCGTCCAGGACGGGCATCTTCACATCCATGATCACCAGATCCGGCCGGTGCTCACGGGCGAGCGCCACCGCCGTCTCGCCATCGCCCGCCTCGCCGACCACGGAGTAGCCCTCTTCTTCGAGCATCTCCTTGAGGTCCAGACGGATCAGGGCCTCATCCTCGGCGATGACCACACGGGTGACATTCGGAGGGGTGTGCGGCTGCGTCTCGTCGTCGAAGGGCTGCTGGGGCTCGGGCTCGGCGGCGGTCACGGTGCTCCTTGGTTCGGGGCGATGCTGCTTTGCGAGCCTACCTGCGAGACGGCGCACGCCCCCACAAGGTAAGCTGACGGCGCTGTACCCAGCCGGGTTGGTGGAACGGCATACACGGATGTCTCAAACACATCTGCCCGAGAGGGCTTGCGGGTTCGAATCCCGCACCCGGCACTTATCACCCGCGAACCGGAACTTTCCCTTCGCGTGAACCTTCCGATTCTCCACTTTGCGAACACATTTCATTACGCAGAGTAGGGGTATGCAGCTTCATGGCCCCGAAGTAAGACGCAAAGCCATCGACCTGTTGCGCTCCGGAGTGAGCAACGCTGAGGTGGCACGGCGGCTAAAGGTCCCGCTGGGCACGGTCAGCTACTGGCTCCACGTGGACCGCTCCAAGCGGGGCGAGTGCCCGGGCCGTCCTAACCCAAAGTGCCCGCGCTGCGACGGCCGGGCACTGGACGAACCCGCGTACGCCTACCTGCTGGGGCTGTACCTGGGTGACGGCCACATCATCCAGTACTCCCAACACCGCGTGCCCAGCCTCATGATCGCTTGTGGCAATGTCTGGCCCGGCCTCATGGATGCCTGTCAGGCCGCCATGCAGGCCGTCTTCCCCGACAACTCCGTATGCAGGGTCCGCAGCACGGGCTGCCAGAATGTGAAGGTCTATTCCAAGCACCTGTGGTGCCTGTTCCCACAGCACGGCCCCGGCTACAAACACGAGAGACCGATCGTCCTGGAGCCCTGGCAACAACGAATCGTGGACGCGCACCCCTGGGAGTTCATACGTGGACTGGTGCACTCCGACGGCTGCCGGATCATCAACTGGACCACTCGCCTGGTCGCTGGAGAGCGCAAACGCTACGAGTATGTGCGCTACTTCTTCACCAACAAGTCCGACGACATCCGCAAGCTCTACTCCGACACGCTCGACAAGGTCGGCGTCGAATGGAAGGTGACCCGGCGCGGTCGCGACCCCTTCAACATCTCCGTCGCCCGCAAAGCGTCTGTAGCGCTGATGGATGCGCACATCGGCCCCAAGCATTAGGCGTGTTGCCAGTGGTGTCTCATCTGCGGGCCGTCCGTGGCCGGTCGCGCAGTTCCCCGCGCCCCTGGCAGGACGCCCTCACTTCGGGGAGTCGTCCTCTCCAATGTGGTGCACCCGCACCAGATTTGTGGAGCCCGGTGTCCCGGGCGGGGAGCCTGCCGTGATGATCACCATGTCGCCCTTGCGGCAACGGCCGATCCGCAGCAGATACTCGTCCACCTGCTCGACCATCTCATCGGTCGTCTGCACCATTGGCCCCAGGAAGGTCTCAACTCCCCAGGTGAGGTTGAGCTGTGAGCGGGTCGCCGGCTCCGGGGTGAAGGCCAGCAGTGGGATCGGTGAGCGGTAGCGCGACAACCTCCGTACCGTGTCGCCGGATTGAGTGAAGGCGACCAGGAACTTCGCGCCGAGGAAGTCACCCATCTCAGCGGCGGCGCGGGCCACCGCGCCCCCCTGGGTGCGTGGTTTGGTGCGTTCGTTCAGTGGGGGCAGGCCCTTGGCGAGGACGTCTTCCTCGGCGGCCCGGACAATGCGGCTCATGGTCTTGACGGTTTCGACGGGGTATTTGCCCACGCTGGTCTCGCCGGAGAGCATCACCGCGTCGGTGCCGTCGATCACGGCATTGGCCACGTCGGAGACCTCGGCCCGGGTGGGGCGGGAGGCATCGACCATGGAGTCCAGCATCTGGGTGGCGACAATGACCGGCTTGGCGTTGCGCCGGGCCAGTTTGATTGCCCGTTTCTGGACGAGGGGGACGGTTTCCAGTGGCATTTCGACGCCCAGGTCGCCGCGGGCGACCATGATGCCGTCGAAGGCGGCGACGATGGCGTCGAGGTTCTCCACCGCCTGGGGCTTTTCGATTTTGGCGATGACCGGGAGGCGGCGGCCTTCCTCGGCCATCACCCGGTGGACGTCCTCGATGTCGCGGCCGGTGCGGACGAAGGACAGGGCGACGATGTCGGCGCCGATGCGGATGGCCCAGCGCAGGTCGTCCACGTCTTTGGTGGAGAGGGCGGGGACGGAGACGGCGACGCCGGGCAGGTTGAGGCCCTTGTGGTCGGAGACCATGCCGCCTTCGATGACCTTGGTGCGGACATGGGGGCCTTGGACGTCGGTGACTTCCAGGGTGACGCGGCCGTCATCAACCAGGATGCGTTCGCCCTGGGTGACGTCGGCGGCCAGGCCGCCATAGGTGGTGCCGCAGTGGCGGCGGTCGCCCAGGACGTCTTCGACGGTGATGGTGAAGGTGTCGCCGCGTTCAAGGAGTACCGGGCCTTCATGGAAGCGGCCCAGGCGGATCTTCGGGCCTTGAAGGTCGATGAGGATTCCCACGCTGCGGCCGGTTTCCTCCGCGGCCTTCCGCACTCGCTGGTAGCGCGCCTCGTGGTCGGCGTAGGTGCCGTGGCTGAGGTTGAATCGGGCGACGTCCATGCCGGCTTCGACGAGTGCCTTGATCTGCTCGTACGAGTCGGTGGCGGGCCCAAGCGTGCAGACGATTTTTGCTCGGCGCATGGCACGACCTTAGGGCCTACTGATGGGTAGAGGTTTGGACGGCCACGACTGCCCAACGTCCTTTGGGTTAAGCGTTGTTGACAACTTATGAAACGTGCATGGGGGCGCTCCGATGAGCGGTCGGAGCGCCCTCGTACGGGTGTTCAGAGTGCGGGCCGGGTGATGCTGAGCTTGGCGTTGACGTGGGCGTATACCGTCTGGCGCTGGGGTTCGAGGTCCAGTGCGGGCGCGGGGGCGGCTCCGCCGTAGCCTGCGGTGCGCATCATGCCCCCGGACGGGGGCGGGGGGCCGCCGTAGCCGCTTTCGGTGTCGGTGTCGGTGAGTTCCAGGAGGGCGACGAGTTCGGCGCCCAGGGCCCCGGCGTATTCGCGGGCGCGTTGGACGGCGTCCTGGACGGCTTGGCGGCGGGCCTCGCGGTGGGCGGGTGAGTCGGGGCGCAGTGCCCACCAGGGTCCGTCTACGCGGGTGAGTTCCAGGTCGGCGAGGCGGCTGCTGAGTTCGCCGAGGACGGTGAAGTCGGCGACGGTGGCGGTGAGGTGGACATGGCCGCGGTAGGAGCGGATGCGCTCGTGGCGGCCCTTTTCGTTGAGTTGGGGGGTGATGGTGAAGGAGCCGGTTTCCAGTCGTTCGACTGCTTCGCCATGGGACTTGATGAGGTCGAGGACCTGGTTGTTGCGCCGGGTGAGGTCGTCGAGGGCTTTGCGGCGGTCGGTGCCGCGGGTGCCTATGGTGACGCCGAGGCGGGCGATCTCGGGATCGACTTCCAGGCGGGCCTGGCCGCGTACCGCGATATGCGGGGAGTCGGGGGTGCCGTAGGGCTGGGGCTGTCCGGCTTGGGTTGTGGTCATGGTGCAAGCGTCTCAGTCGTGGTGGTGGTCCGGGGGTTTTCGTCAAGTCACCGGATCGCAACCTTGGGAGGGTGTTGCTGCGGTGGCCGTGGGGGCCAGAATCTACGCGCGTCAGGCCGGGGCCGTGGTGGCCCCGGCCGAGTTGTTATCGGGATGGGAAGACAAATGCCGTTCAACCGTAGGAAATTCCTGGGCCGTACGGCCGCGACGGGCGCCGGGGTCGCCCTGTCCGGTGCGGTGGGGGCCGCTCCGGCCGTGGCGGCCGAGCCCGGTGCGCAGGGCCGTCGTAAGCGCCGTTACGCCCTGACCGTGATGGGGACCACGGATCTGCATGGCAATGTCTTCAACTGGGACTACTTCACCGATGCGGTGTTCAAGGACAAGGACCACAACGATGTGGGCCTGGCGAAGATATCGACGCTGGTGAACCGGGTGCGCAAGGAGAAGGGCCGGCACAACACCCTGCTGATCGATGCCGGTGACACGATTCAGGGCACGCAACTGGCCTACTACTACGCCCGGGTGGAGCCGATCACGGGGGCGCATGGTCCGGTGCATCCGATGGCCAAGGCGATGAACGCCATGGGCTATGTGGCGGCGGCGGTGGGCAACCATGAGTTCAACTACGGCATTCCGGTGCTGCGGAAGTTCGAGAAGCAGTGTGACTTCCCGTTGCTGGCGGCCAACGCACTGGATGCCAGGACGCTGCGCCCGGCGTTCCCGCCCTATGTGATCAAGCGGGTGCACACTCCGCACGGCCGTGATGTACGGGTGGCGATCCTGGGGTTGACCAATCCGGGCATCGCGATCTGGGACAAGGCGAATGTCCAGGGGAAGATGGTTTTCCCGGGTCTGGAGGAGCAGGCCGCCAAGTGGGTGCCCAAGCTGCGTTCGATGGGTGCGGATGTGGTGATTGTGGCGGCGCATTCGGGGGCGAGTGGTACGTCCTCCTACGGTGACGCGCTGCCGTATGTGGAGAACGCGGCGGCTCTGGTGGCGGAGAAGGTGCCGGGCATTGACGCGATTCTGGTGGGTCATGCGCATGTGGAGATTCCCGAGTACCGGGTGACCAACAAGAAGTCGGGCAAGCAGGTGGTGCTGTCGGAGCCGCTGAAGTTCGGCCAGCGGCTTACCGTGTTCGACTTCGAGCTGGTGTGGGGCCGGGGCAGCTGGCAGGTGGAGTCGGTGTCGGCGAAGGTGCTGAACTCCAATACGGTGCCCGAGGACGAGCGGATCGTCCGTCTGGTGCGGAGCCAGCACCGGAAGGTGGTGGCCTATGTCAATGAGCGGATCGGTACCTGTACGGCGGCGATGAGCGCGGCCGAGGCTCCGTACAAGGACACCCCCATCATCGATTTCATCAACCATGTGCAGACCGAGACGGTGCGGGCCGCGCTGGCGGGTACGCAGTACGCCTCGTTGCCGGTCCTGTCGCAGGCTTCGTGTTTCTCGCGGGGTGCGGCGATTCCGGCCGGGAATGTGTCGGTGCGGCAGGTGGCGGGGCTGTATCCGTTTGAGAACACCCTGGCGGCACGGGTGCTGACGGGCAAGCAGGTGCGGGACTATCTGGAGTTCTCGGCGCGCTACTACGTCCGTACGCCGGCCGGGGCGCCGGTGGATCCGGCGAAGCTGACGAATGCGGAGGGGATTCCGGACTTCAACTATGACGCGGTGAGCGGCCTCTCGTATGAGATCGACATCGCGAAGGCGCCTGGTTCGCGGATCGCGAAGCTGTCGTTCAACGGGAAGCCGCTGGATGATTCCGCGCGTTTCGTCCTCGCGGTGAACAACTACCGGGCCAGTGGCGGGGGCGGTTTCCCGCATGTGGGCAAGGCGCCGGAGGTGTGGGCGAATTCGGAGGAGATCCGGAACACCATTATTTCCTGGGTGAAGGCGAAGGGGACGATCGAGGTATCCCGGTTTGCCTCAGTGGACTGGAAGTTGACGCGGGATGGTGTGCCGCTGTTCTGATCCGGCGGCGGTTGAGGCGTGGGGCCGTGGCGTGGGCCGCGGCTCCAGGCCGAAGGTGGTGAAGGCGGTGCGCTGGGGCAGGCGGTAGTGCTCGGTGCCGGTGATGCTGTTGAGGATGGTGGCGCTGCGCCAGGCGGTGAGGCCGAGGTCGGTGCTGCCCACGCCATGGGTGTGGGTCTGGGCATTCTGGACGTGGATGGCGCCCTTGACCAAGGGGTCGAGGATCAGCCGCTGTTGGGCGTCCACTCGGGGGCGGCCGGCGGAGTCGCGGCGGATATAGGGGTCGAGGGCGGCGAGGAGGGTGTCCACCCGGCGTTCGCGGTACCCGGTGGCGAGGATCACGGCGTCGGTGGTGAGGCGGGAGCGGGTGCCTTGCTCGGCGTGTTCCAGGTGGAGTTCCACGCGGGTGGTGCCGACGCGTCCGGCGGTGCGGACGAAGACTCCTGGGATGAGGGTGGTGTCGGGCCAGTCGCCGTGCAGGGAGCGGCGGTAGAGCTCGTCATGGATGGCGGTGATGGTGGCGGGGTCCATGCCCTTGTGGAGTTGCCATTGCCGGGGCAGGAGTTGGTCGCGTACGCCTTCGGGGAGGGCGTGGAAGTAGTGGGTGTAGTCGGGGGTGAAGTGTTCCAGGCCGAGGCGGCTGCGTTCCATGGGGGCGAAGGCGGGGGTACGGGCCACCCAGTGCAGGCGTTCCCGGCCGGCCGGGCGGTGGCGCAGCAGGTCCAGGAAGATCTCGGCGCCGGATTGTCCGGAGCCGACCACGGTGATGTGCTCGGCGGCCAGCAGCCGGTCGCGGTGCCGCAGGTAGTCGGCGGAGTGGATGACGGGTACGCCGTGTGCTTCGGCGAGCGGGCGCAGGGGCTCGGGGATATGGGGGGTGGTGCCGACGCCGAGGACGATATTGCGGGCGTAGGCACGGCCGAGGGCTTCGGCTTCGCCGTCGGGGTCGAGCTGGGTGTAGTCGATCTCGAACAGGACGCGTTCGGGGTTCCAGCGGATGGCGTCGATGTGGTGGCCGAAGTGGAGGGCGGGGAGGTGCTGGCTGACCCAGCGGCAGTAGGCGTCGTATTCGGCGCGCTGGATGTGGAAGCGCTCGGCGAAGTAGAAGGGGTAGAGGCGCTCGCGGCTCTTGAGGTAGTTGAGGAAGGTCCAGGGGCTGGCGGGGTCGGCGAGGGTGACCAGGTCGGCGAGGAAGGGGACCTGGATGGCACTGCCTTCGATGAGGATGCCGGGGTGCCAGTGAAAGGTGTGGTTCTCGTCGTAGAAGGCGGTGTGGAGCTCGTCGAGGGGCTGGGCGAGGGCGGCGAGCGAGAGGTTGCTGGGTCCGATCCCGATTCCGGCGAGGTCCAGGGGGCGCTCTTGGGCGTTGGGCTGGCTGGGGGTGCCGGGGGCGGAGGGGGTGGTCATGCGGTGGTGTGACCTTCCACGAGGTGCGGGGGGCTTTGCGGGACGCGGCGCAAGCTACCCGTTGTGGATGGCCGGTGACTTGTGGTGTCTATCGGTTCGCTCGATGGTGGGACGAGCCGGTTATGCGGTTCCGGTTGGTGGGTGGGCGCCCCTTGGGGGCGCCCGGCACCGGATGCCGGGCCCGGGCGGCCGTCACGGTACCCTGCACACCATGGCCATGATGAACCTTGCTCTTGACATCGGACCCCTGAAGCCGGACCTCGCTCCGCTGGTGCTGGGTCTGGTCCTGTTCTTCCTTGTCTTCGCGCTGATGGCGAAGATGGTTCTGCCCAGGATCAACAAGGTGCTCAACGAGCGTGAGCAGCTCACCGAGGGCCGGATCGAGGAAGCGGACGAGACTCGGGCGGAGGCCGCCCGGGTGCACGCCGAGTACCAGGAGCTGCTGGCCGAGGCCCGTCATGAGGCGGCCCGGCTGCGCCAGGAGTCGCTGGAGCAGGGCAACGCGATCATCGCGGAGCTGCGTGCCGAGGGGCTGCGGCAGCGTGAGGAGATCATTTCCGCCGGCCATGCGGTGATCGACGCCGAGCGGGCGGTCGCGGAGGCGGAGCTGCGGGAGCAGGTCGGCCGGCTGGCCACGGAGCTGGCCGGGCGGATCGTGGGTGAGTCGGTCGGGGAGTTTGTGGACCGCAGCGGGATCGTGGACCGTTTCATGGCCGAGCTGAAGGCGGCGGAGCCGTCGGATGCGGTTGAGGACAAGCGCGGCTGACCTCGCCAATAGCCTTTGGGCGCCCGACCCTTTGGGGGTTGGGCGCCCTTTGCCGTTCCGGGACGCCGTTGGTCCAGCCGTTGGTTTTCGGATGCGGATTGTATGTGGCTGGTCGCGCCCACGCGGCGGAGCCGCATGATGTGGCCGCCCCGCGCCTCTTATGGGGCCCGGCGCACCCGCAGCGCCCGTCGTAGGTCGTCCAGGCGCTCGGTGAGCTGGCGGCGCAGGGCGGGGACAGGGGCGGCTTCGCGGAGGCAGTCCTCGGTCAGCCGCAGGGTGGCGTCCTCGACCAGTATCCGGGGGAAGCCCTCCCGGCCGGCGGTGATGGCGAGGGCGGGGCCCCGGCGGGCGGCGAGGGCCACGGCGTCGGTGAAGTAGCGCTCGGCGAACGGCCGTAGCAGGTCGAGCTGTTCGGCCTGCCAGAAGCCCTGGGCGGTGGCGGTGAAGAGGTAGTTGGAGAGTTCGTCGCCGCCGTACATGGCCTGCCAGGCCGCTTCCTTGGCCGCGGGGTCGGGCAGTGCTGCGCGGCAGCGGGCGGCGCCTTCGCGGCCGGTGGCGCTGGGGTCGCGCCGCAGTTCGGCGTCGATCTCGGTGGTGGTGAGGGCGCCGAGGACGGCCAGCCGGGTCAGGGTGCGCCAGCGCAGTTCGGGGTCGAGGGCGGGTCCGCCCGGAACGGTTTCGGTGCGCAGCCAGTCGTGCAGGATGCCGGGTTCGGTGGTGCTGTCGATGAGGGCGCGTACGGCGGTCAGGCGGAGGGCGTCGTGGGGGCCGGTGTGCTCCAGGAGTTCGCGGGCGGTATCGGCCAGGGTGGCCAGGGCGGCGGGCCGGTCATGGGCGGTGGTGTAGTGGTCGGTGAGCTGGGTGCGGGCGAAGGTGAGGACGCCGCGGGCGATGGCGTTGTCGGTTTCCCGGGGCAGGTGGGCGCGGGCGGCCTGAAGGTAGGCGGCGGGGGCGAGTTGGGCGTCGCGCACCATGTCGCGGGCGGCGTTCCAGGTGACGGCGCGGTTGAGGGGGTCGGGGAGGGCGGAGAGGGCGTTGAGCGCGGTGTTCCAGGAGTGCGGATCCAGGCGGATCTTGGCGTAGGTGAGGTCCTGGTCGTTGAGCAGCAGCAGGTCGGGGCGGGTGCCGGTGAAGTGGTGGGTGTGGGTGCCGCCGTCGGCGGTGAGCTGGAGGGTGAGGGGTTCGCGGGCGGTGAGCCGGCCGTCTTCCTGGTGGTCGTAGCAGGCGATGCGGAGTTGGTGGGGGCGGCTGCCATGGTGGTGGAGGTCCAGCCGCCAGCCGCCGTTCTCCTCGCTCACCATGCTGACTTCGGGCGTGAGGGTGTCCACGCCGCTGGTGCGCAGCCAGTGCCGGGCCCAGTCATGGACGTCGCGGTCGCTGACCCGGTCCAGGGAGTCGATGAAGTCGGCGAGGGTGGCGTTGCCGAAGCGGTGGCGGGCGAAGTGGTCATTGATGCCGGCGAGGAAGTCCTTCTCGCCCAGCCAGGCGACGAGTTGGCGCAGGGCGCCGGCGCCCTTGGAGTAGGAGATGCCGTCGAAGTTGAGCAGGGCGGCGGCGGTGTCGTGGACGGCCTCGGGGTCGGGGGCGACGGGGTGGGTGGTGGGGCGCTGGTCGGCGTCATAGCCCCAGCTTTTGCGGGAGATGGCGAATTCGGTCCAGGGTCCGGTGAACCGGGTTGCCTCACTGAGGACTTGGTAGCCCATGTACTCGGCGAAGGACTCGTTCAGCCAGATGTCGTCCCACCACTTGAGGGTGACCAGGTCGCCGAACCACATATGGGCCATCTCATGGGCGATGACCACGCCGCGGGTCTGGCGCTCGGTGTCGGTTACGGCGGAGCGGTAGAGGAACTCGTCGCGGAAGGTGACCAGTCCGGGGTTTTCCATGGCCCCGGCGTTGAACTCCGGGACGAATGCCTGGTCGTAGGAGTCGAAGGGGTAGGGCTCGTCGAAGGTCTGGTGGAAGCGGTCGAAGCAGGCGCGGGTGATGCCGAAGAGTTCTTCGGCGTCGCTGTCCAGGTGGGGGGCGAGGGAGCGGCGGCAGTGCAGTCCGAAGGGGAGTCCGGCGTGTTCGGTGTGTACGGAGTGCCAGGGGCCGGCGGCGAAGGCAACGAAGTAGGTGCTCAGCGGTGGGGTGGGGGCGAGTGTCCAGCGGTTGCCCTCGCGGGTGGCGATGCCGTTGCCGAGTACGGTCCATTCGGCGGGGGCGGTGACCGAGGCGTTGAAGACGGCCTTGAGGTCGGGCTGGTTGAAGGAGGGGAAGACGCGCTCGACCTCGTCCAGGAAGAGCTGGGTGTAGACATAGCTCTCGCCGTCGGCGGGGTCGGTGAAGCGGTGCATGCCCTCGCCGGTGCGGGAGTAGCGCATATCGGCTTCGATGTGCAGCCGGTGGCGGCCGGGGGTGAGGCCGGTGAGCGGCAGCCGGTTGTCCTCCAGGGTGGCCGGGTCGAGGGGGCGCCCATCGAGTTCGGCGTGGTGGAGAGTGTGGGGTTTGAGCTCGACAAAGGTGTCGCCCGTGGTGCGGGCGGTGAAGTCGATGGTGGTGCTGGAGCGGAAGGTTTCCTCGCCGGTGGTGAGGTCGAGGTGGACGTCATAGCCGTGGACGTCCAGGAGTTGGGCGCGTTCGACGGCTTCGGTGTGTGTGAGTGCGGGCATGCGGCTCATCCTGCCGGGGCGCTGCGGCTGGGCCCAGGGGGTGTGGGCGTTTCCTCTCTCGGCTGACCGCCGGCGGGTGGGGGTGCCTCTGGCGCGCCCCGTAAGGGGCGCGGGGAACTGCGCGACCAGCCACCGACGCCCTGCACTTGACGCGCGGCCGAGGGTAGGGGGCCGTTCCTCGTTGGTCATGTGTCAGGCGCGGGCCGTCTGTGGCTGGTCGCACCCACGCGCCGGAGCCGCATGGTCCAGCCGCCCCGCGCCCCTTGCGGGCACCCCGGCGGCCGGCCAGGAGCCACCGGACAGGTCCTAGGACCGCGCGATCGTCTCGTGGTGCCGGATGACCTCGGCGATGATGAAGTTGAGGAATTTCTCCGCGAACGCCGGGTCCAGCTTGGCGTTCTCCGCCAGTGCCCGCAGCCGGGCGATCTGCCGGGCCTCGCGCGCCGGGTCGGCCGGGGGCAGCTTGTGGGCGGCCTTGAGGTGGCCGACCTGCTGGGTGCACTTGAAGCGCTCGGCGAGCATATGGATGACGGCCGCGTCGATGTTGTCGATGCTGTCGCGCAGCCGGTTCAGCTCGGCCTGCACCGCGGCGGAATCGTCGGCGGTGGGGCTGGTGGGGTTGTCCATGTTGGCCCAGCTTAAGCGGAGGAGCAGGGGCCGATGACCGGCGGGTGACCGGGGTCCGGGATGCGGTCGCTGAATCCGCCCGGTACGGTCCGCCCCTGCCGTTCCCGGAACCTTACCGGCGCGGTGCCCACCCGGCGGGCGAAGAGGCGGCTGAAGTAGGCCGGATCGTCGTATCCGACCCGGCGGGCCACGGCGGCGACCGGCAGTTCGGTGGCGGCGAGCAGTTCCTTGGCCCGGCCCAGCCGGATGCCCAGCAGATAGTCCTTGGGGCTGCATCCGGCGCCCCGGCGCACGATGGTGCGCAGAGCGGCCGGGGTCATGCCGTGGCGGGCGGCGTGCTGGGCGACGGACAGCGGCAGGAAGGCGTCGCGGGCCAGCGCCTGGAGCACCGGGTCGGTGTCCGGGCCGCTGCCGGCCCGGGCGCGGCGCAGGGCGACCAGCAGTTCATGGACGGCGGCGGAGGTCTCCACTTCCAGCAGGGGGTTGCCGCAGCGGGCGGCGCGGGCGATACGGGTGATGATCCCGCGCGGCCCGGTGGTGTCGGTGAGCGGCACCACGGGCCGGTCGGGCTCGATATAGCCGAGTTCGGTGTAGGCGGCGACGGCGGAGCCGGTGAAGTCGACAAAGCTCTCGTCCCAGCCATTGCCCGGGGCGGCGCCGTAGTGGTGCGGGACGCCGGGGGTGAGCCAGAGCAGGGCGGGGGCGGTGAGCTGCTGTCTGCGCCCGTCGGGGGTGCGGTACCAGCCGCTGCCGGCGCTGATCACCACGGCGACATGGTGGTCCAGGGTGCGGGGCCCGACCGGGGGCAGCGCGCCATGCTGAAGGCCGACGCCAAGGCAGACCAGGCCCAGCCGGTGGTGGACCGGGCCAGGGGTGAAGTACCGCATCCAGGTGTGATACACGCCGCCTCCCGCCGTGCGGTTTTCGTCCAAGCAGCGCCGATCTTTGTCCATGGTCTGCTGCCCCGCCAGAGGGCGAGGATGCGCTCGGGGGTGCCGTTTGCGAGGGCGCACTCGCCGGGGACGCACCAACCGGGAACGCACTCACCGGGCCAGGGAGCGGGCATGCCGGACTTCACGGCGGACGAGCACGGTTTCGCGCTGGACGGCCGGCCGGTGCGGCTGTTGTCCGGGGCGCTGCACTACTTCCGGGTGCATGACGGGCTGTGGGCGCACCGTCTGCGGATGCTGCGCGCAATGGGCCTCAACTGTGTGGAGACTTACGCCCCCTGGAACCGGCACCAGCGGCACCGGGGCCGCCCGGAGCTGTCGGAGCTGGGCCGTTTCCTGGACGCGGCCCAGGACGCGGGGCTGTATGCGATTGTCCGCCCCGGCCCGTATATCTGCGCGGAGTGGGAGAACGGCGGTCTGCCGTACTGGCTGCCGGGCCGGGTGCGTACCTCGGACCCCGCCTATCTGGCGGCGGTGGACGGCTGGCTGGCCGCGGTGGCCGGACAGGTGGTGGACCGGCAGGCGGACCGGGGCGGTCCGGTGGTACTGCTCCAGGTGGAGAACGAGTACGGCTCCTACGGCAGCGACCGCCGCTATCTGTCCCATCTGGTCCGGCGCTGGCGGGAGTTGGGGGTGACGGTGCCGCTGGTGACCTCGGACGGACCCGAGGACCATATGCTCTCCGGCGGCACGGTGCCGGGGGCACTGGCGACCGTCAACTTCGGCCGGGGCGCCCGGGAAGCGTTCGGCGTTCTGCGCCGGCATCAGCCGCGGGGCCCTTTGATGTGCATGGAGTTCTGGTGCGGCTGGTTCACCCACTGGGGCGGCGAGGCCGCCGCGCGGGCGGCGGACGAGGCCGCGGCCGTCCTCCGGGACATCCTGGAGCAGGGCGCCTCGGTGAACATCTATATGGCCCATGGCGGCACCAGCTTCGGCGGCTGGGCGGGCGCCAACCGCTCGGGCGAGGACCACCGGGGCCCACTGCGCCCGACCCTCACCTCCTACGACTACGACGCCCCGGTGGACGAACTCGGCCGCCCCACCCCCAAGTTCTGGGCCTTCCGGGAAATCCTCACCCGGTTCACCGGCACCCCGCCGCCCCAACCGCCGCCCGCTCCTCCCCCATTGGCCGAGCCCCTGGCCGTCCGCCCCTCCCACCACTTGCCACTGTCCCTCGTCATGGACGCCCTGGGCGGCCTGGAGACCAGTACCCCGCACCCGCCGTCCTTCGAGGACCTGGACATCGACCGGGGCCTGGTCCGCTACCGCTTCCATATCCCCGGCCCGCGCCCGGCGTTGCCGCTGTACGCGGCCGGGGTGCGGGATGTGGCGGTGGCCTGGGTGGACGGGGTGCGGATGCCCGCCGCCCTGGACGAGGAGTCCCCGCTGATCGGCGAGGTGCCGGGGCCGGCCGAGGTGGAGCTGTGGGTGGAGTCGCTGGGCCGGGTCAACTACGGCCCCCGGCTGGCCGAGGCCAAGGGTCTGACCGGAGGCCTGCTGCATGAGCTGCAGTACATCCATGGAGTGCGGGCGCGCGGTCTGCGCCTGGACGCCCTGGAGTCCCCCCAGGCGCTCGACTCCCTCCCCTGGCGCCCGGCACCCGGCGCACACACCTCCGGCGCCTACCGTGCGCCCTTCGCTCTCCCCTCGGGCGCCGGGGACGCGCTGCTCGAACTCCCCGGCTGGGGCCGGGGGTTCGCCTGGGTCAACGGCTTCTGCCTGGGCCGCTACTGGGACCGGGGCCCCCAGCGCGCCCTCTACGTCCCCGGTCCGGTACTGCGCGAGGCCCCGCGCGAGAACACCCTGCTCCTGCTGGAACTCGACCGCCCCGGCGAGGACGCGCCACGGCTCGTTCCCCCCACGTCCCGCTGATCACCGGCCGATGACGGCGACCAGCGGGACGAGTCCTGTGGGGGGACTTTTCCCGAGATCGTGGGCCGTGAAGCGGACCCTGCCCAAGTCGCAACCTTTCCGGTCCCGCGGGGCGGCCGGACCGGCGCCGTACCCCCGCGACGGCGCCGGTCCCCTCCGCGGTGTGCGCCACTCTGCGGGGTGAATCCGTCAAGTGACCATGGACAAACGGAAGTAGGCCATTGGACTATCGTCCGCTCTCCAGGGCCTGGGCATCGTCGTATGCGGCCCGCGCGGCCAGCACCTCCCCGATGTTCTCCTCTGCCCACCCTTTGATCGCCCGCATCAGCGGAAGCAGCCGCTCGCCGAGCGGGGTGAGGGCGTAATCGACCCTGACCGGCACGGTGGGCGTCACGGTCCTGGTGAGGAAGCCGTCGCGCTCCAGGTTGCGCAGCGTCTGGGTGAGCATCTTCTGGCTGACGCCGACCAGGGTGCGGGACAGGTCGCCATAGCGCCGCGGCCCGTCGGCAAGGGCGTTGACGGTCAGGCTGACCCATTTGTCGCTGATCCGGCAGAGCAGCTGCCGGGCCGGGCACTCGGCCAGATAGGCGTCGTAGGCGGCCTGTTCCGCAGTGCGCGGCGATCGGCTCATGGCTCTTCCCTCCCTGATGCACGCACCCCGAAGTGCGTACTTCCCAAAGGAGAGTAACTCCCCATACGGTCGTCCGAAAGGCCGCCCAGGCGGTCATCGGCAAGTGACCGGCATGGAAGGAGTGCGTGATGCGCGCGATCGTGGTGCGGAAGTCCGGCGGACCGGAGGTTCTGGAGATGGTGGAGGTCCCCCTCCCCCCGGCCGGCACCGGGCAGATACGCATCCGGGTGGCGGCCGCTGCGGTCAACCCCGTTGATATCGCCACCCGTTCCGGGCTGCTGATCGAAAGCGGGCTGATGCCCGCCCGTGAAGTGACCGGCATCGGCTGGGACGTGGCCGGAACGGTCGATGAAGCCGGTCCGGGCGTGACCCACTTCGCCCCCGGGGACCAGGTGATCGGCCTGCGGGACCGCCTGGATGTCCCGCTGGGCACCTACGCCGAGTATGTGACCCTCGACGCCACCGCCGTCGCCCCCGCCCCCGCCGGGATCTCCGCCGCCGAGGCCGCCACCATCCCGCTCAACGGCCTGACCGCACTCCAGGCGCTCGACGCCCTGGACCTCGGACCGGGGGCGACCCTGCTGGTCACCGGCGCGGCCGGAGCGGTGGGCGGCTTCGCGGTGGAACTGGCCGCCCGGCGCGGCATCCGGGTAGCGGCCTCCGCCGGAGCGGCGGACGAGCCCTTCGTCCGGGCCGCCGGTGCGCACTGGTTCGTCCCGCGCGGCGACGACCTGGCGGACCGGGTAAGGGAGTTGGTTCCCGGCGGCGTGGACGCGGTACTGGACGCGGCCGTCCTCGGGACCGCGGTCCAGGGTGCCCTCCGCAACCGCGGTTCCTTTGCCTCCGTCGTGGCCGGCGGCGCACCCGTGCCGCTGCGGGGCAGCACGGTGACCGAGGTATGGGTCGCCGCCGACCCCGCCGGCCTGGCGCACCTCTCCTCGCTGGCCGCCCAGGGCCAGTTGACCCTGCGCGTGGCCGACACCCTCCCTCTGGAACAGGCCGTGCTCGCCCACACCCGCCTGTCCCGGGGCGGCATCCGGGGGCGCCTGGTCCTGACGCCCTGACGACAGGGTTTCGGTACCGTCTGACCACCATGGTCTACAACTGGGACCCGCAGGAACGCATCGTGCGCTTCGCCACCACGGCCGACCGGGTCAAGGTCCGGCACCTGCGCCGGGACCCCCGGGCCGCGGTGCATGTCCAGGGCGGCGATGTGTGGTCCTTCGCCGTGGCCGAGGGCGAGGCGGAGGTCTCGGAGCTCACCACGGTGCCGGGTGACGCGGTCGGGCGTGAGCTGCTGGCCCTGCTGCCGGAGGCGGCCAGGCCGGCGGATGAGAACGCGTTCCTGGAGCAACTCGTCGCCGAGCGGCGGCTGGTGATCCGCCTGAAGGTGCGGCGGCTTTACGGGACGGCGCTGGACTTCGGCACCGGGGCGGCATCCGGCAGCTGATCACGGCGCAGAGCCGGAGGACGTCCGAACCGGGTGCGCCACCTGGGCGTCCGCCGGTTAGCGGCCTGCCGTCAAGGAGGTGCCCGGGGCGCACCGGCCGCCTCGTTAGGCCGTCTGGCAGCGTTCCGGTGGCCGTCCGGAGATCTCCATTTCATGGTGATCTTCGAATCGCCGGTGGAACGGCCGGCCGCCGGCTGCCCTCAGGGCGCTGTGGAGGTGCTCCTCCGCGCGGTCGGCCCGGTCGCCGGTCCAGCGTCCCGCCGGGCTGCCAAAGGAGACCGTTCGTGCGTCCGTTCCACCATCGTCCGCTCCTCGTCGCCGGAGTGCTGCTCTTGTCCAGTCTGTGCGCGCTGCCCGGCGCGGCGAGCGCGCAGCCGTCCAGGGCCGGTGATCCAAAGGCTCCGCCCTATGCCCGGGCCTGCTCACGGCAGGCTGGGCAGGACCGTATGTCCTGCGGGGCTCTGATCCGCACCGACCTGACGGTGCTCAGCGAGGCCCGCCCCAAGTCCTCGCCGCAGGGCCTCACTCCGCGGGACATCCGCGATGCGTACGGCCTCCGGGGGCACCGGCGCGGCCGGACCGTGGCGGTCGTCGTCGCCTATCACCACCCCCGGCTGGCGGCCGACCTCGCCGTGTACCGCGCACAGTTCCATCTGCCGCCCTGCAAGCCGTCCAGTGGCTGTCTGCGGGTGACCGACCAGCGTGGCGGCACGGCGTATCCGCGTTCCGACGCGGGCTGGGCCGCCGAGGAGGCCATGGATGTGGAGGCGGTGAGCGCGGCCTGCCCCGGCTGCCGGATTCTGGTCGTGGAGGCCGACTCGGACCGGTCGGCCGACATGCTCGCCGGGGTGGACCGGGCCGTCCGGCTGGGAGCCAGGGTGGTCAGCGGCAGTTGGGCCACCCCGGAGAGTCCGGAGGTTGTGCGGTACGACCGTCACTTCCGCGGTCATCGCGGAACGGCCTTCACCTTCGCCAGCGGCGATGAGGGGTATGGCGTGCAGTGGCCCGCGGCGTCGCCCTATGTCACGGCCGTCGGCGGCACTTCCTTGCGCAGGGCGCACGGCAAGTGGGCCGAGACGGCCTGGAGCGAGGCGGGTTCCGGCTGTTCCGCCTTTGAACGGAAGCCTGCATTCCAGCACGATCCCTTGTGTCCACGGCGCACGGTGGCCGATGTGTCCGCGGTGGCCGACCCGATGACCGGCCTGGCCGTGTACACCTCCTATTCGCGCGGCGGACCGGGGTGGATGGTCGCCGGTGGCACCAGCCTGTCGGCTCCGCTGATCGCCGCCATGTACGCGATGGCGCGGCCGCCGGGGCGGCATGACTACCCCAACGCCTATCCGTACGCCCGCCAACGGGAGTTCCACAAGATCACCGGTGGTGCCAACGGCTCCTGCGGAAGCTATCTGTGCACCGCCCTCCCCGGGCACCGGTACAACGGCCCCACCGGGCTCGGCACGCCTCGTGGAGTCCGGGGATTCCAGCGACGCGGGGACCGCTGACTCGCCTGCGGCGCAGGGGTTCGGGCGTTGCTCAGCAGTGTTTCCGTGGGGTCGGGGCACTTGCGCGGGCGCAGGCCGTCAGCCGTGCGCCGATCGCAGGTGCCGCCCCATCTCCGCCGTCCAGGAGACGGCCGCCTCGCGATTGCCCTCGCGGACGGAGCGGTAGTAGGCGGCCTTGATCTGGGCGCAGGTTGGGCAGCGCGGAGGGTCCACGGGGGCGGTGCGCTTGGCGTGGGTCATGCTGTCGGTCATGGGCCAGGACGTTAGGTGTGGCCGCTCCGCGCGGGCAATGGCACTTTGCCGGGGTGGCCTGGCCAAGTGCCACATGGGCTCACAGCGGCACGCCGATGGCGTCGGCGAGGACGCGCATGTCCGGGGTGAGCGTGCGGCGCTTGTCGATCACGTGGCCGAGGATGTCGCGGGCGTACCGCTGGTTGGCCAGCCACTGTGGTGCCACTGCTTGGATGCCCTGCAGAACGTCAACCGCTTCGGTGTACTGCCGTGAGCGGACATGTGCCTCGGCCACATCGAGCAGGTGCCGGTTGCGGTTGTTGGAGGTGGGGCGCAGACCATGGGTCGGCATGCGCCGGGCCAGGGCGAGTACCGCGTCGGGGCGGTCGGCGACCATGGCGTTCTCCGCTCGTTTGAGTGCCACGGTCACCGGGCCGAAGACCCGCAGGAAGTCCTTGCCGGGGGCGAACTCGCCGCCCATCGCCACGGCGGCGCTCTGGGCCAGGCGCAGCGCCTGGTCCGCCTCATCGGGCCGGTTGTCGCGTACCGAGGCCGCGGACAGGCGGAGCAGGAGCCAGCCCCAGGCGCTCAGTTCCGCCGGGCGTGCGCGGGAGAGGCGGGGTTCGGTGGTGTCGGCCCAGTGGGCGGCGAGTTGGCGGGCGGCGGCGAGCTTGCCCTGACGGAGCAGCAGCCAGCACCTGGTGCTGATGACGGCCGCCGCGTGGAGCTGGTCCGGGGCTTCCTTGAGGGAGCGGGTCAGCGCGGCTTCGGCGGCCTGGTACTGGCGGTTCTGAGTCAGCAGCCAGCCGGTGAGGTGCATCAGGCGGGCGCGGAGGGCGCGTCCGTCGGGGCCGGTTGCCGCCACGGTGTCGATGTCGCGGATCAAGGGCGGGAGGACGGTGGTGAGTTCGGCGTATCGGTCGCCGGAGAACAACGGAACGGCAGCCTCCAGCGCATTGCGGGCGCCGGGGACGGTGGGTGGCGGCTCGTCGGGTTCGCCCTGCGGCGGAGACGCGCCCGTCACTGCGTCACCCACGGCGTCCCATTGGCCGCCGGGCGCCTGGTCTTCGTCCGGTGAGTCGGTAACCAGGCATGTGGTGGGGACATGGAGCGTCACCGCGAGGCGCCGGGCGGTCTCCAGCCGGGTGGCGCTTCTGTCCCCTTGTTCCAGCTTGCGGATCAATGACAGTGAGACGCCGGAGGCTTCGGCGAGTTCGCGCTGGCTCAGGCCCCGGCGCTTGCGCAGGTCCCGGAGCCGTTGGCCGAAGGGTGTACCCATGAGCCGAGCGTACGCTCGCCTGGTTTCAGCGCAACTCCGCTGCCGCTGCCCGGAGTTTCTCGCCCGCTCCGCCTACCAGGGGCTCACCGTGACCGAAGAGGGCCGTGCTGACGTCCAGTCGGGCCTGTTTGTGGAAGGAGGCCACCGCCTGGTCGCGGTCGGTGTTGAAGACGCCGAGCATCACCTGGGGGTGGTTGGCGATGGTGTCGCCGGTGAACAGCACACCGGAGTCGGGAAGGTGGAGCGCCATGCTGCCCGGGGTGTGGCCCGGGACATGGACGGCCAGGGCGGGCAGGCCCCAGTCCAGCAGGTCGCCGTCGGTCAGTTCGCGGTCCACCCGGCAGGGGGTGGGCGCCGGGACCTCGGTGAGCTGGGCCTGGACGGTGGCGAAGAGTTCCCTCTCCCAGTCGCCGGCGAAGGCGATCGGGACCTCGGGGGCCTCGCCCCGGATGACGGGGGCGTCGGCCGCGCCCGCCAGTATCTCGGCGCCGGTGGCGGCGGCCAGTTCGGCGGCGGAGCCGGTGTGGTCGAAGTGGTAGTGGGTGAGGAAGATGTGCCGGAGGTCGGCGGGGGCGGCGCCGAGTTCGGCGAGGGCGGCGAGGATTTCGGGGGCGTGGCCGGGCAGGCCGGTGTCGATCAGGGCCCAGCCCTCCGGCAGGCGCAGGGCGTATGCCTGCCCGGCGGTGAAGCGGAACATCCAGATATCGGCGGTGAGTTGGGTGGTTTCCATGGGACGGACGCTAATGATCGGACGCGCCGCTTCCCAAGAGTTTGCGCCGTGGGCGGATTGCGCGGCAGGCGAACGTGGTCGGCTGCCCGGCCGTTGCCGGTGACCGTTCGCGCGAGGGGCGGGGCATTGCGAGCGCTGTTCCTGGGCGGAGCCCAGGCCCGCCGTCCCGCACCGCAGCTCAGGGCTGCTGGTCCCCACCGAAACCCAAGGCCACCACCCCGCACCGGAACGCAAGGCCACCGGTCAGGACCGCCGGTTTACCGGAAAGACCGCTCTGACCAGCCAGCCGCCCTCCGGCGCGGGGCCGGCGTGCAGGGTGCCGCCCATTGCCTTGGCGCGTTCGGTGAGGCCGACCAGGCCGAAGCCGCCGCCTTGCGCTCCGGCGGGCAGGGCGGCGGGGTGGCGGCCGTCGTCGGCGATACGTACCTCGACGCCTTCGGGGATGCCTCGGACGCCGATGCGTACGGCGGTGGCATCGGCGGCGTGTTTGCGGATGTTGGTGAGGGATTCGCGGATGACGCGGTGCACCGCGGCGGCCACCTCACCGGGCAGCCAGGTTTCCATGCCCTGCTCGATATAGAGGGCGACCGGCGGTCCGGTGCGGGCGAAGTCATCGGTCAGAGCGCGGACTTCGGGCAGTCCGGCCAGTGGGTGGGTCTCCGGTTCGCTGCCCTCGCGCAGAATGCCCACCAGGCGGCGCATGGCGCGCAGGGCCTCCCCCGCGGAGCCCTCGATGCGTTCGAAGGCCCGTGCGGCGGCCTCGCCCTGGAGCTCGGTGAAGCGGGCCGCCTGGGCCTGGACCGCGATGCCGCTGACATGGTGGGCGATCAAGTCATGGAGTTCGCGGGCGAGTTCCAGGCGTTCGGCGGTGCGGACGGCCGCCAGGTCCCGGACCCGCTGGGCGGTCTGGCCGCGCAGCAGCAGGGAGTAGGCGCCCACCACCACGGTCATGATGGCGAACAGGGCGGTGAACCGGCCGGGGTTGAGGTCGCGCATGGGCGCGGCCAGCGCGGCCAGGGCCAGCAGCGGCCCCAGGACGGCGGCGGTGCGGGGGCGGGAGTGCTGGATGACGGCGGTGAGCAGGACAAGCAGGGCGATGTCCTCGCCCATGCCCCAGACCACGCCCGGGTGGGGACCGGCCATCAGCACCAGGGAGGTGATCCCGGAGACGGCGACGGCGGTGCCCGCCCGCAGCTCGAGCGGGATCCAGCGGTAGGGGATGGCGCACAGGCAGACCGCCACCCCGGAGGCCAGCACCATGGCATGGGCGGGGCTGGGCCGCTGGGACAGTACGGAGCTCTCGAAGACCACCAGGGCGAGCAGCAGCAGAGCGAAGACGATCTTGGCCGCGGTCGCCCGATGGGGGTGCCGGGCGCTCCACCCGGCCCATCTGCTCATGGACCGCCCGTGGCCAGCCCGCTCTCCCAGGCCCAGGCGGCGATCTCCACCCGGTTACGGGCGTCCAGCTTGAGCTGCACATTGGCCAGGTGGGTCTTGACCGTGGACAGGGAGACAAAGAGTTCGGCGGCGATCTCGGCGTTGGTGGCGCCGCGGGCCAGGCAGCGCACCACATCCGCCTCCCGCTCGGTCAGCGGCTCGATGGGCCGCCGGGCGGCGTCGGAGGCCGCGCCCACGGGTGCCATATCGCGCAGCAGCCGGACGGTGATGGCCGGGGAGATCAAGGAGTCGCCGACCGCGGCGGCGTGCACCGCCTCCACCAGCATGGCGGGGCTGGCGTCCTTGAGGAGGAAGCCGGAGGCGCCGTTGCGCAGCGCGGTGTGTACGTATTCGTCCAGGTCGAAGGTGGTGACAATGACGATCCGGGGGCGGTCGGCCCGTTCCGGGTGGGCGGCGGACTCCTCGGACAGCCGGCGGGTGACCTCCAGACCGTCCAGCTTGGGCATCCGGATGTCCAGCAGCAGGACATCGGGCTGGTAGCGCTCCACGGCGGCCAGGGCCTCCTCGCCGTCCACCACGTCCGCCAGGACCTCGATGTCCGGCTGGCTCTCCAGGATCATCCGGAAGCCGGTGCGGACCATCTCCTGGTCGTCCGCGATGACCACGGTGACCGCCATCTTCTCTCCCCTGCTAGCAGTCGTTTCCGCCGGGCCGGGTGATCAGCCCCTGGGCCGGCCGGCCGCCCGGCGGCGCACCAGGCGGGATACGCCGAAGGCGCCGGCGCCCAGGCCCACCAGGGCACCGGCCAGGGCGAGGCCGCCCTTGCCGTGGTCCGGCCGGCCCTTGATGGTCTGCCCGGCCTGGACGATGCGCTGGACGGGGTTGCTGGCCGCGCGGTGGCGCTTGATCCGGGGCGCCGGACGGGCGCCCGGCCGGTGCGCGGGGCGCGAGTGGTGCCGGTGGGCCTTGTCCTGGTGGGCGGAGTGCACCGCGGGCAGGGCGCCCCGGCCGGCGGGCGCCGGGTGGGAGGGCGGGGCCGGGTGGGCGTAGGGGCGCCGGTACGGCCCGTTTCCGTCCGCCGTCTCGGCCGCGGCGGCGCCGGTCACCGGCAGCAGCGCGGCGACCACTGCGGCGAGCAGCGCCAGGGCGGCGGGGCGGGGCTTGGCGGACACGTGCGGGCCTTTCGGGTCTGGCGGGGAGTGCGGCTATGGCTGTGGCTGTGGTCAGGTACGTGATTCACGTTACGTGCCTTTACGTGTCGCACACCTCGACTGTCCGACCATTGCGGGGTCCGCCGAAAGGATGACGGCCGCTCGCCGGGTCCTACCGGGGGCGGGCCGGGGTAGCGGCGTGGTCACCGCTCGTAGAGTGGAGGCGAGGCGGCGGCGGCAGGCAGACGGGGGTGGCGGCATGGGGACCGGCGTCCAGGTCCAGCACGGGTTTCCGCATCTGGAGACCGTGCGGAATTCCATCACCGCGCTGTACCGGCGGCTGTCGCAGGACACGGTGCGGACGTTTCCGCTGAGCGTGCTGCCGGTGGATGTGGCCTTCGCCGAGGACGAGGACCCCTATCTGGGGGTGCAGCGGGTGGCCGGGGCGATGGTGCGGCATCTGCGGCTGCCGGACGCGCGGATGATCGTCAGCTTCCGGGAGATGCGGCATGCGGGGAGCGTCGAACTCGCCGCAGGGCCCGAGTACTTCATTGAGCTCAACGCCCGGTTCAAGAGCCATCGGCGGGATATCGGGGCCGCGTTGGCGCATGAGGTGACGCATGTCTATCTGCACCGGCTGGGGCTGGAGATGCCCGGGACCCGGGACAACGAGATCCTGACGGATACGGTGGCGGCGTACCTGGGGGCGGGGTGGCTGCTGTTGGACGCGTACCGGGAGGACGCGCTCACCACGCAGAAGCTGGGCTATCTCACGCCGGAGGAGTTCGGCTATGTGCTGGCCAAGCGGGCGGCGGTGTTCGGCGAGGACCCCTCGCCATGGTTCACCAGTCCCCGGGCGTATGACGCGTACGCCCAGGGGGCGGGGCTGGCCCGGCGTGATGAGCGCAGGCCGCCGCTGGTGGGGGCGGGGCGGCTGGTGCGCCATCGCTATGTGCGCGACCGGCGCGCCGCCGGGCATGGCTCGTGGGTGCCGGGCGGCCCGGCGGCGGAGGGTTATGCGTTCGAGGGTGATCCCTTGCGGGTCAGCTTTGCCTGCCCGGTTTGCTTTCAGCGGATCAGGGTGCCGGTGCGGGGGCGCCTGAGGGCGCGGTGCGGATTGTGCGGGAGCGTGCTTGAGTGTGAGACCTAGCCGTTGCGCTTCGGGTGCGGGCTGTCTTGGGCTGGTCGCGCCCACGCGGCGGAGCCGCACATGTAGCTGCCCCGCGCCCCTGACGGGGCGCCCCAGCGGTCAGCCAAGGACAGCCCCTGGGGGCAGCCCCGCAAGGGGCGCCGCCCAGGGGCGCGGGGCCCAAGCGATATGCGGCTCCGCCGCGTGGGCGCGACCAGCCACAGACGACCCGCACGTGACACGTGACGCTGTTCACGGTCCATGAGCCGTCAGGCACCGCCTAGTGGGAGGCCCACCAGTGGCGGACTACCTGTTCGGCCGGCTTGCCGTGGGGGGTGTAGGCCAGCTTCTTGGGGGTCTCGCCCGCGTCGGGCCAGTCGTCCCACATCCACCAGCACACCCCGGCCCACCACGGCTTGCCGTCGAAGGCCGCCAGCAACGCCTCGTAGGCCGCGGCCTGTTCGGCGTCGCCGTTGCGTTTGCTGACCGTCCAGGAGTACGGCTCGGTGATGGCGCCGCGCTGGCTGACATAGCCGGCCTCGGTAAAGAGGATCTTGCGCTGCTGCCGGGCCGAGAAGTCGGCCAGTTGGGCGGCGATCGGCTGCCAGGCCTCGCGCAGCCGGCCCACATCGGTGGTGGCCTTCTCACCCAGCGGCCAGTAGGCGTCGATGCCGATCAGGTCCAGCTCCTGCCAGAAGGGAATCCGGCGGTATTCATCGTAGTTGGCGGCATAGGTCAGCGTTCCCCGGAAGTGCGAGCGCACATCGGCGATGACCTGGCGCCAGTGGTCCAAGTCGCCGGAGAGACCGGCGAGTTCGGTGCCGACCGAGAACTGTTCCACGCCATTGGCCGCGGCCAGCTGGGCGTAGTGGGTGATGACCTGGTCGTAGGCGGTGAACCAGGCGTCCGGGTCGTCCGGCCGGATCTCCGCGCGGTCCTGGCCCTTGACCAGGTCCACATGCGGCTTGAGCATCACCTTCAGTCCGGCGGAGTGCGCCAGCGAGATGATGTGCCGCAGGCTGTCGTCGCTCGCCGTCTCCTCGGTGGTGTGCATTGCGGAGTCGGTGAGCTTGTCCTGGTACCAGGTCGGGGTGAAGGTCACCCAGCGGGCGCCGGTGGCGGCGATCTGCCGCAAGTAGGTATCGGCCTGGGGGCTTTGGTAGTCGTCCCGGTTCCACGCGGGCAGCGTGAAACCTCGCATTCCGCTCACCTTCTTCTCCTCGGGTCGCGGCGTGCCCGTCCGGCTCGGTGAGCTGGGGGGCGTGGCGTCGTGGTGCGGGGACTTTTCGGCGGAACACCCGGCGAGGAAGAGGGCGGCCGCTGCCGCCAGCACGGCGGCCGCCCTCTTCATCGCGTTCACTGCGCCAGGTCCGCTGGGGAGACGAAGGTGTAACCGAGGGCGCGGATGCCGTCGATCGTCTGCTGCAGCGGTGCCAGGTCGTAGTACGGGTGGTAGAAGAAGCTGGCCACCCCGTCCCGGACCGCCAGATTGGCCTTGGCGGCGGCGATCAGGTCGGCGGGCAGCCGGGCCGGATGGTTGTTGTACGGCTGGGGCTCATAGTTGCCCAGGTCCTCGGGAAGGACGGTGGTGCCGTAGACATCCTTGACCGCGTACGGGAAGAACTGACCGATGTAGCGGCTGTTGTCCACGGTTCCGCCACTGAGCGTGCCGGCGAAGTACAACGAACGCTCCAGTCTCGCGGTGTAGTTCTGGCCGAGGACACGATAGTCCGCGGCGGAGGCCGCGTAGTGCGGAGTCGTCCAGAACGCCGGCCGGGGCAGCCCGGCGGCGGCGAAACCGGCCAGCGCCGAGGTGACCCGGCTCTGTGCCCAGGCGGTGGAGTCCTCGGCGGGCGGCCCGTCCATGACCACGTTGTTCGCCGAGTCGATATGGGCCCGGAAGAACTCGAAGTCGTCCCCGGTGACCCCGCTGTAGGGGTTGTTCACATTGCTGTACTGGTGGGTGAACCCGTGGTTGATCAGGGTGGCACCGTGCGACAGCATGTACTGGATCGCGGAGACCACCTGGGGGGCCTGGGCCAGGGTGGTGGTCTGTGGAGTCCCGTTGTTGTAGACGCCGTTGGGGTCGGTGTAGACCGGGATGACCAGGATCCCGTAGGGGATCTTCTGGGAGTACAGATAGTCGGCCATGGTGCGCAGCTGCGCAGGGTCCGACTGGGGGCTGATGTCCTCCAGGCGGACAAAGGCCCGGTGCCGCTGGGCGGTGCCGGGGGCCAGCCCGTCGAAGAGCAGGTCCTCGAAGCAGATGATGCGGTCCTGCTCGGAGACATACTCGAAGGGGATCTCTCCGACATAGGTGAGGTTGCCGGAGCGGATGGCCCAGGGGCTGGTGGTCCCGGTACTGGCGTCGGTGGCCTGGGCGAGCTGGGTTACCTGCGGGAAGCCGGTTCCGGTGAGGATGTCCGGGTGCAGGATGCCGCCGTCCGCGCCGGCCGGGATGGTGCGGGTCAACTGCTGTCCCCTATAGGTGACTTGGTTGATGTTCCCGACGCTGCCCGAGGCATTGGCGTAGAAGGAGCTGGTGGGGTCCCAGCCGTACTGCTGCTCGAACTTGGTGACGCCGACCGCGTTGGCCATCCCCCAGATGTTGTCCCCGACCCAGGTGACGGGGTGGGTGGTGGTCAGGGCGTCCTGGTAGAACGCGGCGGGGATGGCGTCGGGGACGGAACCGCCGTAGTAGGTGGAGCCCAGATAGACGGTGGCGGTGTACTGCTCGGTCATTCCGGCGGTGTACTGGGAGACCGGCTTGGCGGTGACGCTGCCGAAGTGGCCCGCGAGGTTGGCGGTGGCCATGGCGTAGAGCTCGCCCAGATACCCGTAGGGGCCGGTGTTGTCATAGAGCACCAGCGCGGAGGTCCCGGCCGTGGCGGCCGCGGGCCGCACCGTAACAGCCTTGGCGGGCCCGGGGGTTGAGCGGGTGGCGACGGCGGGCGTCACCCGGCCGCCGGCCCCGGTCCGCTGGGCGGACTGCCTGGCGGACTGCTGGGCCGGCGGCTTCGGGGCGGGCCGGACGACCAGCTTGCGGGACTTGCGCAGCCGGTCATTGTGCAGGGCCGCCGAGGCCAGTGCCTTCAGGTCCTTGGCCCGGGGCGCGGAGGCGGACATGCCCGGGGCGGCCAGGTCCGCGGCCTTGGTGTTCCCGGGGCCCCTGGCGCCCGGCCGTCCGCCCGGGGCCACCGCCCCCTCGGCGCCGTACCCCGTGGAAAGCGCGACGCCGCCCAGCAGGGCGGCGACTATCGCAAGGACGAACGGGATCCGGAAAATATGTGGTCGTCTCCTCCTGGAGTTTTTCACTGTCATTTCCCCCCTGCTTGAGATTTCTTTGCCGTCCCCCCGGACGGAACGCCGGGGACAGGCCCGGCAGTTGGCTGATTCTTATGCCCCGCCGGATCACTGTCAAGGGAATGCGGGTCGGCAACTCCGGTCCCGCCCAGGCAAATTCCGACAGTCAAATCTGGTGCGGACCAAACGCCACACCCGTCACAACATCCGTCTCAGCAGGGGGCTTTCCTTTCACGTCAGAAAGAATTGACGCTTCCGATTCAACAACTTCCTTCATCCAATGAGTCAATGGTCAGGGTGGGTGGTACGGTCCCCCCGCATGCCTCAGGAGAGGCGGAAAAATGGGGGGGAACCCATGTACGGAAAACCCGCGCTGGGCACCGTTGTGCCCTTGGCCGGACTGACGGCCGCACCCCGGGTACTGCCCGGCATACCCTTTGCCAGAGGGCTTCAGGAGGCCGCCGGGGCAGGCTTTCTGCTCTACTGCGCGGTGGCGGTTGCACTCATTACGGCAAAATTCTGGTACCGGATCAGGAATTCCGGTGGCAGCCGTTGAACACCGAACTCCTGCTCTGGTCCAGCATCGCCATCATCGTGCTGGCCGGGTGCTACAACGTCTCCCTGTTCCTGCTCTCCCGGCGCCGCTTCCGCCGCGGCCGTGCCCCGCGTGAACCGCGCCTGTATGTCTTCCTCCTCGCCTGTCTCAACGAGGAGAAGGTGCTGGCCGAAAGCCTGGCCCGGATCACCTCGCTGCCCGCCGGGAACTTCCTGGCCCTGGTCATCGACGACGCCTCCGACGACCGCACGGCGGAAATCGCCCGCGCCGCCGACCCGGAGCGGGTCCGGCTGTTGCAGCGCAAACTGCCCAACGCCCGCAAGGGCAAGGGCGCCGCGCTCAACGCGGGCATCCGCTATCTGCGCGAGGCCGGGCTGCTGGACGGACGGGACCCCCATGACGTCATCGTCTGTGTGGTGGACGCGGACGGCCGGCTGGACGCCCATGTGGTGCAGGCCGTGGACCCGTACTTCGACAACCCGCGCACCGGCGGCACCCAGATCGGGGTGCGGATGTACAACCGCGACCAGGGCCTGCTGGCCCGGCTCCAGGACATGGAGTTCGTCATCTACGGCGATATCTTCCAAAGCGCCCGCCGCTATATCGGCAGCGTGGGCATGGGCGGCAACGGCCAGTTCATGCGGCTGGCCGCGCTGGAGTCGCTGATGGGCGAGGACGGCAGCGGGCCCTGGAGCGACTCCCTCACCGAGGACCTGGACCTGGGCGTACGGCTGATCGCCCGCGGCTGGACCAATCAGCACTGCACCTCGGCCGCCGTCTCCCAGCAGGCGGTGCTGGACGTCAAACGCCTGGTGCGGCAGCGGTCCCGTTGGTTCCAGGGGCACTTGCAGTCCGCCAACCTGGTGCCGCTGATCGTCCGCGAGGTACCGGTACGGCCCGCGGTCGATCTGCTCTACCACCTCTCCAGCCCGGTGCTGATCCTGCTCACCTCGCTGCTGCCGGTGTCCTTCCTGATCGCTGTCGGCGGCACGGTGGCCGGCTCCATCGAGGCGGGGCATCCGCTGATCACCCCGATGTGGCTCATCGGGCCCTATGTCCTCTCCTTCACCGCGGCCTATGCCTATGGCTGGGTGTACTCCCGCCGCGAACAGGGCCTCGGCCTGCTGCGCGCCATCGCGCTGTCCCATGTCTTCGTCATCTACGGCTACATCTGGTTCGTCGCCGGCTGGTACGGCCTGTGGCGGATGGTGACCGGGCAGCGGGGCTGGCTGAAGACGGCGCGTACCTAGCGCTTCCGCCGTGCGGCTTACGGGACTTGGGCCGGGCGCGTACGCCGGGCCCAAGCGCCGGGCGCGCGCACCGGGCTCAATACCGCGCGGCTCGCGTCCCGGCGTCTGCGGCAAGGGCGGCCGGGCCTGGCGGGACGGCCGCATCACCGGCCTTCCGCCGGCTCCACCCAACGACGAAACACCCAGGGGGAACCATGTCCACCGACCTCATCAACGCGCCGGTACGGGCCATGCTCGTACTCGGCACCCGCCCGGAGGCCATCAAGCTGGCGCCCGTCGCCCGCGCCATGGCCGACTCCCGGCTCTTCGAACCACTGGTGGTCACCACCGGCCAGCACCGCGAGATGCTGCACCAGATGCTGGACCTGCTCCGGGTGCCCGCCCACACCGAGCTGGATGTGATGCGCGAACGCCAGCAACTCTCCACGCTCACCGCCCGGTTGGTGGACCAGCTGGGCGAAGTGGTCCGCGCCGGGCGGCCGGATGTGGTCATAGTGCAGGGCGACACCACCACCGCCCTCACCGGCGCCCTGGCCGCGTTCTACGAGCACATCCCGGTGGCTCATGTGGAGGCCGGGCTGCGCACCGGGGTGGCCGACAACCCCTTCCCCGAGGAGCTCAATCGCCGGCTCATCGGCCGCATCGCCCGCTGGCACTTCGCCCCCACCCCACGGGCTGCCGGGCATCTGACGGCCGAAGGAGTGCCGGAATCCGAGGTGTTCGTCACCGGCAACACGGTGATCGACAACCTGCTGTGGGTGCTGGCCAAGGGCGCCGGGCACGATCACTTCACCACCGGGGCGCGGCGGGTGCTGCTCACCCTGCACCGCCGGGAGAACCAGGGCGACACCATGCGCGGCATGGGCCGGGCGCTGCGGCGGCTGGCCGACCGGGGCGATGTGGAGCTGCTGCTGCCGCTGCACAAGAGCCCGGCGGTGCGGGAGGCGCTGCTGCCGGAGCTCACCGGGCATCCCGCCATCCGGGTCGTGGAGCCCCTGGGCTACCTGGACTTCTCCGCCACCCTGGCCGCCTGTGACCTGGTGCTCACCGACTCCGGCGGCATCCAGGAGGAGGCCCCCAGCCTGGGCAAGCCGGCCCTGGTGCTGCGTACCACCACCGAGCGCCCGGAGGCGGTGGAGGCGGGCGCGGCCCGGCTGGTGGGTACGGCGCCGGAGGCGATCCTGGAAGCGGCCGAGCGGCTGCTGGACGACCCGGGTGAGTACGCGCGGATGGCAACGGCGGGCAATCCCTTCGGCGATGGCCGGGCCACCGAGCGGATCATCGCCCAGCTTGCGGAGGACTTCGGGGCGGATGCGCCGGGGGTCACGGGTGCGGTGGGGGTCACGGGTGCGGTGGAGACCGCGGGGGCTCCGATGGCTGATGATTCGCTGATCGCCCGCCTGCCGGAGGAGCCGGAGTCATACTCGACGGCATGACGAGAGTGCGGCGGCGACTCGGGCTGGGGCTGTTGATCGTTGCGGCGCTGGTGGGCATCGGTTTCGCGGTGAGCGCACTCTGGGAACGGGGGCCGGAACGGCCGTGGGCCGAGGGATCGGTCCACGGCCCCTGGCGCTCGGTGTTCAACGGCCATGGCACAAACATCGGGGACGAGGACGGGCTGGCCCTCTCCCCCAAGCCGTCCCGCAAGCCGGGTGAGACCCATGCGGGCCTGATCGTCTCCACGGAGAGCTACTCCGGGGTGGACTTCCAGGCCCGGATGCGTACGGTCGCCCAACTGCGCACGCCCCGGCCCAATCCCTGGGAGGTGGGGTGGCTGGTGTGGAGCTACTCGGATCCCGAGCACTTCTACTACCTCACGCTCAAGCCGAATGGGTGGGAGCTGGGGAAGCGGGATCCTTCCTACCCGGGCGGGCAGCGGTTCCTCGCCACGGGCGGGGGGTCGTTCCCGGTGGGGCAGTGGTTCGATGTGCGGGTCGCGCAGCGGGGGGCGCGGATGGAAGTGAGTGTGGGTGGGCGGGGGTTGGTGGCCTATGAGGATCATGAGCGGCCGTATGTGGAGGGGAGTGTGGGCGTCTATACCGAGGACGCCCGGGTGGTCTTCGACCAGTTGACGGTTCGCCCCGGTGGGGGCGGCTGAGGGGTTCCCTGTCGGGTGCGGGCCGGTTGTGGCTGGTCGCGCAGTTCCCCGCGCCCCTGAGGGGGCGCACTCGCACTGCTGTGGGCAGTCGTTCCGCAGGGCGATGGGGGCACCTCCCAGCGGTAGCTGGGGGAGGGTGGGCACAGCCCAACCACCGGGCCGCACCCGGCGACGAAAGCCGCGTTCGTTGCCGGGTGCGGGCCGTGCGTGGCTGGTCGCGCAGTTCCCCGCGCCCCTGTAGGGCGCCCGGTCCCTAGACGGTCAGCGCGCGATCGGTCGGCCGGATCGGGGCGGGGAGTGCACTCGAACCCATCAGATAGTGGTCAACCGCACGCGCCGCCGAGCGCCCCTCCGCGATGGCCCAGACGATCAGGGACTGGCCCCGTCCCGCGTCACCGGCGACAAAGACGCCCGGCACATTGGTGGCGAACTCCGCGTCGCGGGCGATGTTTCCGCGGGCGTCCAGCTCCAGCCCCAGCTGCTCGACCAGCCCGTTGGTACGGTCCGTACCGGTGAAGCCCATGGCCAGCAGCACCAGTTGGGCGGGCAGCCGCCGCTCCGTGCCCGGCACCGGCTCGGGGCGTCCGTCGCGGAACTCGACCTCGACCAGGTCGAGCCACTGGATATTGCCGTTCTCGTCGCCCTCGAAGCGGGTGGTGGAGACGGAGTACACCCGCTCCCCGCCCTCCTCATGGGCGGAGGTGACCTTGTACAGCATGGGGAAGGTCGGCCATGGCTGTGCGGCGGACCGCTCCTCGCCCGGCCGCGGCATGATCTCCAGCTGGGTGACGGACGCGGCGCCCTGCCGGTGTGCCGTGCCCACACAGTCCGCGCCGGTGTCACCGCCGCCGATCACCACCACATGCTTGCCCTCGGCGGTGAGGGGCGGCGCCACAAAGTCGCCCTCCTGCACCTTGTTGGCCAGTGGCAGGTATTCCATGGCGAAGTGGATGCCGGCCAACTCCCGGCCGGGAACCGGCAGATCACGGGACATGGTCGCCCCGGCCGCGATCACCACCGCGTCATAGCGTCCGCGCAGCTTCGCCGCGTCGATGTCCCGGCCGATCTCCACCTCGGTACGGAACTTCACGCCCTCCGCCCGCATCTGCTCGATACGCCGGTTGATATGGCGCTTCTCCATTTTGAACTCGGGGATGCCATAGCGCAGCAGACCGCCGATGCGGTCGGCCCGTTCATAGACGGCGACCGTGTGCCCGGCCCGGGTGAGCTGCTGGGCGGCGGCCAGTCCGGCGGGGCCGGAGCCGATGACGGCCACCGTCTTGCCGGACAGCCGCTCCGGCGGCTGGGGAGTGACGTCGCCGGCCTCCCAGGCCTTGTCGATGATGGTGACCTCGACGTTCTTGATGGTCACCGGCTGCTGGTTGATGCCCAGGACGCAGGCGGCCTCACAGGGCGCGGGGCACAGCCGCCCGGTGAACTCGGGGAAGTTGTTGGTGGCGTGCAGCCGCTCGCTGGCCGCCCGCCAGTCGTCGCGGTAGGCGTAGTCGTTCCACTCGGGGATCAGGTTCCCCAGCGGGCAGCCGTTGTGGCAGAAGGGGATGCCGCAGTCCATACAGCGGCCGGCCTGCTTGCCGATGATGGGCAGCAGGGAGCCGGGGACATAGACCTCGTTCCAGTCGCGGACGCGCTCGGCGACCGGACGGGTGCGGGCGACCTCGCGCCCGGTGCTCAGAAAGCCCTTGGGATCAGCCATGGTTCGCCGCCTCCATCATCTTCTCTGCTGTCTCGGCCTCGGAGAGACCGGCTCGCTCGGCGGCGTCCTTGGCGGCGAGCACTGCCCGGTAGGTGGGGGGAACGACCTTGCTGAAGCGGGCCACGGCGGTGTCCCAGTCCGCGAGGAGGGCGGCCGCGACGGTGGAGGCGGTCTCCTCGTGGTGGCGGCGCACCACGCCGTGCAGCCACCGCCGGTCGGCCTCGTCGAGTTCCCCGACGGCTCCGGCCAGTTCCTTGTTGACATTGCGGGGGTCGAGGTCGGCGACATAGGCGATGCCGCCGGACATACCGGCCGCGAAGTTGCGGCCGGTGGGGCCGAGGACGACCGCCCGGCCGCCGGTCATGTACTCACAGCCGTGGTCGCCCACGCCCTCGCAGACCACGGTGGCGCCGGAGTTGCGGACGCAGAACCGTTCACCGACGCTGCCGCGCAGGAACAGTTCGCCGCCGGTGGCGCCATAGGCGAGGGTGTTGCCGGCGATGGTGGAGTACTCGGCCAGGTGGTCGGCGCCCCGGTCGGGGCGGACCACGATCCGTCCGCCGGAAAGGCCCTTGCCCACATAGTCGTTGGCGTCGCCCTCCAGGCGCAGGGTGATGCCGCGGGGCAGGAAGGCGCCGAAGGACTGGCCGGCCGAGCCGGTGAAGGTGATGTCGATGGTGTCGTCCGGGAGTCCGGCGCCACCGAACCGCTTGGTCACCTCATGGCCCAGCATGGTGCCCACGGTGCGGTTGATATTGCGGATGGCCAGCTGGGCGCGGACCGGGCGGGCCTGTTCGGCGCCCACCGCGTTGAGGGCGTCGGCGGCCAGCTTGATCAGCTGGTTGTCCAGGGCCTTTTCCAGGCCGTGGTCCTGGGCGGTGGTGCGGTGCCGGGCGGCCCCGGCGGGCAGCTCGGGGATGTGCAGCAGCGGGGCCAGGTCCAGGCCCTGGGCCTTCCAGTGGTCAACGGCCCGGGAGACATCCAGGAGTTCGGCGTGTCCGACGGCCTCCTCAAGGGTGCGGAAGCCGAGTTCGGCCAGCAGCTCGCGGACCTCCTGGGCGATGAACTCAAAGAAGTTCACCACGAATTCGGCCTTGCCGCTGAAGCGCTCGCGCAGCACCGGGTTCTGGGTGGCGATGCCCACCGGGCAGGTGTCCAGATGGCAGACGCGCATCATCACACAGCCGGAGACCACCAAGGGGGCGGTGGCGAAGCCGAATTCCTCGGCACCCAGCAGGGCGGCGACGATCACATCGCGGCCGGTCTTGAGCTGGCCGTCGGTCTGCACCACGATGCGGTCGCGCAGGCCGTTGAGCAGCAGGGTCTGCTGGGTCTCGGCCAGGCCCAGCTCCCAGGGGCCACCGGCGTGCTTGAGGCTGGTCAGCGGGGAGGCGCCGGTGCCTCCGTCATGGCCGGAGATCAGCACCACATCGGCATGGGCCTTGGAGACGCCGGCGGCCACGGTGCCCACACCGGCCTCGGAGACCAGCTTGACATGGATACGGGCGGCCGGGTTGGCGTTCTTGAGGTCGTGGATGAGCTGGGCGAGGTCCTCGATGGAGTAGATGTCATGGTGCGGGGGCGGGGAGATCAGGCCCACGCCGGGGGTGGAGTGCCGGGTCTTCGCCACCCAGGGGTAGACCTTGTGGCCGGGCAGCTGGCCGCCCTCGCCGGGCTTGGCGCCCTGGGCCATCTTGATCTGGATGTCATCGGCGTTGACCAGGTATTCGCTGGTGACGCCGAAGCGTCCGGAGGCCACCTGCTTGATGCTGGAGCGCCGGGCGGGGTCGTAGAGGCGCTCGGGATCCTCGCCGCCCTCACCGGTGTTGGACTTGGCGCCCAGCCGGTTCATGGCGATGGCCAGGGTCTCGTGGGCCTCCTGGGAGATGGAGCCATAGGACATGGCTCCGGTGGAGAACCGCTTGACGATCTCGCTGACCGGCTCCACCTCCTCCAGCGGGACCGGGGTGCGGTCGCTCTTCAGCGAGAACAGGCCGCGCAGCGTCATCAGCCGCTCGGACTGCTCGTTCACCCGCGCCGTGTACTGCTGGAAGATGTCATAGCGGCGCTCACGGGTGGAGTGCTGGAGGCGGAAGACGGTCTCCGGGTCGAACAGGTGCGGTTCGCCCTCGCGCCGCCACTGGTACTCGCCGCCGATCTCCAGCCGGCGGTGGCTGGCGGGGATGCCGGTGGCCGGGTACGCCTTGGCGTGCCGGGCGGCGACCTCCTGGGCGATGACCTCCAGGCCCACTCCGCCGATCTTGGTGGGGGTGCCATGGAAGTAGGTGTCGGTGAACTCGGCGTCCAGGCCCACCGCTTCGAAGACCTGGGCGCCCCGGTAGGAGGCCACGGTGGAGATGCCCATCTTGGACATCACCTTGAGCACGCCCTTGCCCAGCGCCTTGATCAGGTTGCGGATGGCGGTCTCGGGCTCTATGTCCGGCAGGAAGGTGCCGGCCCGGACCAGGTCCTCCACCGACTCCATGGCCAGGTAGGGGTTGACGGCCGCGGCCCCGTAGCCGATCAGCAGTGCCACATGGTGCACCTCGCGGACGTCACCGGCCTCCACCAGCAGGCCCACCTGGGTGCGCTGCTTGGTGCGGATGAGGTGGTGGTGGATGGCGGAGGTGAGCAACAGCGAGGGAATGGGGGCGTGTTCGGCGTCGGAGTGCCGGTCGGAGAGCACAATCAGCCGGGCGCCGGCCTCGATGGCCGCGTCCGCCTCGGCGCACATCTCCGCCAGCCGCTCGGCCAGCGCGGTGCCGCCGCCGCTGACCCGGTAGAGGCCGGAGAGGGTGGCGGCCTTCAGCCCCGGCAGGTCGCCGTCGGCGTTGATATGGATCAGCTTGGCGAGTTCATCGTTGTCGATGACCGGGAAGGGCAGGGTCACACTGCGGCAGGAGGCCGCGGTGGGCTGGAGCAGATTGCCCTGCGGGCCCAGCGAGGAGACCAGGGAGGTGACCAGCTCCTCCCGGATGGCGTCCAGCGGAGGGTTGGTGACCTGGGCGAAGAGCTGGGTGAAGTAGTCGAAGAGCAGCCGGGGGCGCTCGGAGAGGGCGGCGATGGGCGAGTCGGTGCCCATGGAACCGATGGGCTCCGCACCGGACTTGGCCATCGGGGCCAGGATGACCCGCAGTTCCTCCTCGGTGTAGCCGAAGGTCTGCTGGCGGCGGGTGACCGAGGCATGGGTGTGCACGATGTGTTCGCGCTCGGGCAGGTCGGCCAGGTCGATCAGCCCGGCCTCCAGCCATTCCTGGTAGGGCTGTTCGGCGGCCAGGGCCGCCTTGATCTCGTCGTCCTCGATGATCCGGTGCCCGGCGGTGTCCACCAGGAACATCCTGCCGGGCTGGAGCCGGCCCTTGCGGACGACCTTGGCCGGGTCGATGTCCAGCACGCCGACCTCGGAGGAGAGCACCACCAGGCCGTCGTCGGTGACCCAGTAGCGGCCCGGACGAAGGCCGTTGCGGTCGAGAACGGCGCCGACCAGGGTGCCATCGGTGAAGGTGACACAGGCCGGTCCGTCCCAGGGCTCCATCAGAGTGGAGTGGTACTGGTAGAAGGCACGCCGGGCCGGGTCCATGGAGGCGTGGTTCTCCCAGGCCTCGGGGATCATCATCAGGATGCTGTGCGGCAGCGAACGCCCGCCCAGGTGGAGGAGTTCCAGCACCTCGTCGAAGGAGGCGGAGTCGGAGGCGTCCGGGGTGCAGACCGGGAAGATCCGCTCCAGCTTCTCCGCCGGTCCGAACAGCCCGGAGGCCAGCTGGGATTCCCGGGCCCGCATCCAATTGCGGTTGCCGCCAACGGTGTTGATCTCACCGTTGTGGGCGACAAAGCGGTAGGGGTGGGCCAGCGGCCAGCTGGGGAAGGTGTTGGTGGAGAAGCGGGAGTGCACCAGCGCGATGGCGGTGGCGAAGCGGCGGTCGGAGAGGTCGGGGAAGAAGGGCTCCAACTGCCCGGTGGTGAGCATGCCCTTGTAGACCAGGGTGCGGGCGGAGAGCGAGGGGAAGTAGACCCCCGCCTCCCGCTCGGCCCGCTTGCGCAGCACAAACGCCTTGCGGTCCAGGGCGATTCCGCTGCTCTCCCCGTCACCGACGAACAGCTGCCGGAAGACCGGCATGGTGGCGCGGGCGGCGCTGCCCAGCAGATCGGGGGCGACCGGAACGTCCCGCCAGCCCAGGACGGTCAGGCCCTCCTCGGCGGCGATCGTCTCGATGGCCGAGACGGCCTCCTCGGTGCCGGTGACCGGGAGGAAGGCGATGCCCACCGCATAGGCACCGGGCTCCGGCAGAGCAAAGCCGGTGCTTTCACGCAGGAAGGCGTCCGGAATCTGGAGCAGGATGCCCGCGCCGTCACCGGAGTCCGGCTCGGAGCCGGTGGCCCCGCGGTGCTCCAGGTTGCGCAGCACGGTGAGCGCCCGCTCCACCAGGCTGTGGCTGGGCTCGCCGGTCAGGGTCGCGACANAAGCCCAC
>NZ_PHNC01000039.1 GCF_003121295.1 Streptomyces orinoci | reverse complement strand
AGTAATCGCAGATCAGCATTGCTGCGGTGAATACGTTCCCGGGCCTTGTACACACCGCCCGTCACGTCACGAAAGTCGGTAACACCCGAAGCCGGTGGCCCAACCCTTGTGGAGGGAGCCGTCGAAGGTGGGACTGGCGATTGGGACGAAGTCGTAACAAGGTAGCCGTACCGGAAGGTGCGGCTGGATCACCTCCTTTCTAAGGAGCACATAGCCGACTGCGAGCGAATGTCTCGCACGGTTGCTCATGGGTGGAACGTTGACTATTCGGCACAGTCTGGGTGTTTAGTACTGCTTCGGCGTGGAACGCGATCTTCAACTGGCTGGGCGGGCACGCTGTTGGGTATCTGAGGGTGCGGCCGTTAAGGCTGGTCCTCGATCCGGTCCCAGTGAACTCGCCTTCGGGGTGGGGTGATGGGTGGCTGGTCGTTGTTTGAGAACTGCACAGTGGACGCGAGCATCTGTGGCCAAGTTTTTAAGGGCGCACGGTGGATGCCTTGGCACCAGGAACCGATGAAGGACGTGGGGGCCGCGATAGGCCCCGGGAGCTGTCAACCGAGCTGTGATCCGGGGGTGTCCGAATGGGGAAACCCGGCAGTCGTCATGGGCTGTCACCTACTGCTGAACACATAGGCAGTATGGAGGGAACGCGGGGAAGTGAAACATCTCAGTACCCGCAGGAAGAGAAAACAAACCGTGATTCCGGGAGTAGTGGCGAGCGAAACCGGATGAGGCCAAACCGTATGCGTGTGATACCCGGCAGGGGTTGCGTATGCGGGGTTGTGGGATCGCACTTTCATGGTCTGCCGGCCATGAGGCGAGTCAGAAACCGTTGATGTAGGCGAAGGGCATGCGAAAGGCCCGGCGTAGAGGGTAAGACCCCCGTAGCTGAAACATTAGCGGCTTGCTTGTGCGACACCCAAGTAGCACGGGGCCCGAGAAATCCCGTGTGAATCTGGCGGGACCACCCGTTAAGCCTAAATATTCCCTGGTGACCGATAGCGGATAGTACCGTGAGGGAATGGTGAAAAGTACCGCGGGAGCGGAGTGAAATAGTACCTGAAACCGTGTGCCTACAAGCCGTGGGAGCGTCGGATGCACTTTGTGCATCTCGTGACTGCGTGCCTTTTGAAGAATGAGCCTGCGAGTTTGCGGTGTGTTGCGAGGTTAACCCGTGTGGGGAAGCCGTAGCGAAAGCGAGTCCGAACAGGGCGACCAAAGTAGCGCGCCCAAGACCCGAAGCGGAGTGATCTAGCCATGGGCAGGTTGAAGCGGCTGTAAGAGGTCGTGGAGGACCGAACCCACCAGGGTTGAAAACCTGGGGGATGACCTGTGGTTAGGGGTGAAAGGCCAATCAAACTCCGTGATAGCTGGTTCTCCCCGAAATGCATTTAGGTGCAGCGTCGTGTGTTTCTTGCCGGAGGTAGAGCACTGGATAGGCGATGGGCCCTACCGGGTTACTGACCTTAGCCAAACTCCGAATGCCGGTAAGTGAGAGCGCGGCAGTGAGACTGTGGGGGATAAGCTCCATGGTCGAGAGGGAAACAGCCCAGAGCATCGACTAAGGCCCCTAAGCGTACGCTAAGTGGGAAAGGATGTGGAGTCGCAGAGACAACCAGGAGGTTGGCTTAGAAGCAGCCACCCTTGAAAGAGTGCGTAATAGCTCACTGGTCAAGTGATTCCGCGCCGACAATGTAGCGGGGCTCAAGCGTACCGCCGAAGTCGTGTCATTGCAGCATAAGGACCAACGTCTGCTGTGATGGGTAGGGGAGCGTCGTGTGCCGGGTGAAGCAGCGCCGGAAGGTAGTTGTGGACGGTTCACGAGTGAGAATGCAGGCATGAGTAGCGATACAAGAGTGGGAAACTCTTGCGCCGATTGACTAAGGGTTCCTGGGTCAAGCTGATCTGCCCAGGGTAAGTCGGGACCTAAGGCGAGGCCGACAGGCGTAGTCGATGGACAACCGGTTGATATTCCGGTACCCGCTTTGAAGCGCCAGCGCTGAACCAGGCGATGCTAAGTCCGTGAAGCCGCCCTGATCTCTTCGGAGTTGAGGGGAGTGGTGGAGCCGACGGACCAGACCTGTAGTAGGTGAGCGATGGGGTGACGCAGGAAGGTAGTCCAGCCCGGGCGGTGGTTGTCCCGGGGTAAGGGTGTAGGACGTCACGTAGGCAAATCCGCGTGACATATAGTCTGAGACCTGATGCCGAGCCGATTGTGGTGAAGTGGATGATCCTATGCTGTCGAGAAAAGCCTCTAGCGAGTTTCATGGCGGCCCGTACCCTAAACCGACTCAGGTGGTCAGGTAGAGAATACCGAGGCGTTCGGGTGAACTATGGTTAAGGAACTCGGCAAAATGCCCCCGTAACTTCGGGAGAAGGGGGGCCATGTCCGGTGATGAGACACGCTCTCTGAGCTGGGTGTGGCCGCAGAGACCAGCGAGAAGCGACTGTTTACTAAAAACACAGGTCCGTGCGAAGCCGTAAGGCGATGTATACGGACTGACGCCTGCCCGGTGCTGGAACGTTAAGGGACCGGTTAGCTCCATTTCGGTGGGGCGAAGCTGAGAACTTAAGCGCCAGTAAACGGCGGTGGTAACTATAACCATCCTAAGGTAGCGAAATTCCTTGTCGGGTAAGTTCCGACCTGCACGAATGGCGTAACGACTTCTCGACTGTCTCAACCATAGGCCCGGTGAAATTGCACTACGAGTAAAGATGCTCGTTTCGCGCAGCAGGACGGAAAGACCCCGGACCTTTACTATAGCTTGATATTGGTGTTCGTTCGGCTTGTGTAGGATAGGTGGGAGACTGTGAAGCATGCACGCCAGTGTGTGTGGAGTCGTCGTTGAAATACCACTCTGGTCGTGCTGGATGTCTAACCTGGGTCCGTGATCCGGATCAGGGACAGTGTCTGGTGGGTAGTTTAACTGGGGCGGTTGCCTCCTAAAGGGTAACGGAGGCGCCAAAAGGTTCCCTCAGCCTGGTTGGTAATCAGGTGTTGAGTGTAAGTGCACAAGGGAGCTTGACTGTGAGACCGACGGGTCGAGCAGGGACGAAAGTCGGGACTAGTGATCCGGCGGTGGCTTGTGGAAGCGCCGTCGCTCCAACGGATAAAAGGTACCCCGGGGATAACAGGCTGATCTTCCCCAAGAGTCCATATCGACGGGATGGTTTGGCACCTCGATGTCGGCTCGTCGCATCCTGGGGCTGGAGTCGGTCCCAAGGGTTGGGCTGTTCGCCCATTAAAGCGGTGCGCGAGCTGGGTTTAGAACGTCGTGAGACAGTTCGGTCCCTATCCGCTGTGCGCGTAGGAGTCTTGAGAAGGGCTGTCCCTAGTACGAGAGGACCGGGACGGACGAACCTCTGGTGTGCCAGTTGTCCTGCCAAGGGCATGGCTGGTTGGCTACGTTCGGGAGGGATAACCGCTGAAAGCATCTAAGCGGGAAGCCTGCTTCGAGATGAGGGCTCCCACCCACTTGATGGGGTAAGGCTCCCAGTAGACGACTGGGTTGATAGGCCAGGTGTGGAAGACCGGTAACGGTTGGAGGCTGACTGGTACTAATAGGCCGAGGGCTTGTCCTCAGTTGCTCGCGTCACTGTGTAAGTTCTGAGGCAACGAACAGTTGCCGGCTTTGAGCAGAACCACTTAATTGACAAGTGTGCTTGTTCGCTCGAAACCGATAGGGTTTCGGTGGTCATAGCGTTAGGGAAACGCCCGGTTACATTCCGAACCCGGAAGCTAAGCCTTTCAGCGCCGATGGTACTGCATGGGGGACCGTGTGGGAGAGTAGGACGCCGCCGAACAATCTTTCAAGGACCCCTTGGTCCCAGCGTTCAGCTGGGACCAAGGGTCCTTTTGTATTTGCCTTTCTCTCATTCTCGATGAGCGCTTGCCCACCGGCTGCGCGAGAATGATTGCGGTACCTGAAGACAGGAGTCACCTCGATGTCCACCAACTCTCCCGACGGCCGATCCGGCGGCGAGCCGCGCCGTACGGGCGGCCCTCGCGGTCCGCGCCGGGACGATGCGCGTGGCGGGTCCCGCCGCGATGACCGTCCGTCTTCCGTCGCGATGATGACCGGGGTGGGTACCGCCGGGATGACCGTGGTGGCCGTCCGGGTGGTGGGCTTCGGTCGCCGGGACGATGACCCGTGGTGGGTTCCGGCGTGATGACCGCCGGGACGAGCGTCCGGGCTTCCGGCGGGATGAGCGGCGTGACGACCGTGGTCCGCGTCGGGATGACGACCGGGGCGGCTTCCGTCGCGATGACCGCCGGGATGAGCGGGGCGGCTTCGGCCGACGCGATGACCGGTGGTCCGCGCCGCGATGATGAGSGCGGNCGGCKTCCGCCGKGAYGRGSGGCSKGACGRGCGTCCGGGCTTCCGGCGGGACGACCGTCGCGACGACCGCGGTCCCCGACGGGATGACCGGGATCGTGGTGGGTTCCGCCGTGACGACCGTGAGCGTGGTCCGCGCCGGGATGACGACCGGGGCGGCTTCCGCCGTGATGAGCGGCGTGACGAGCGTCCGGGCTTCCGGCGGGATGAGCGGCGTGACGACCGTGGTCCGCGCCGGGATGACGACCGGGGCGGCTTCCGTCGCGATGAGCGGCGCGATGACCGTCCGTCCTTCCGCCGGGATGATGACCGGGGTGGGTACCGCGCGGGATGACCGTGGTGGCCGTCCGGGTGGTGGCTTCGGTCGCCGGGACGATGACCGTGGTGGGTTCCGGCGTGATGACCGCCGGGATGAGCGGGGCGGCTTTGGCCGGCGCGATGACCGTGGTCCGCGTCGCGATGATGAGCGCGGTGGTTTCCGCCGTGATGAGCGGCGTGACGAGCGTCCGGGCTTCCGGCGGGACGACCGTCGCGACGACCGCGGTCCGCGGCGGGRCGACGAGCGGGGCGGGGTTCSGYSGSGDKGRCGGCSGGGRKGRGSGGGGKCCGSGKCGGCSGKRCCGGGRGGMCSGGGACCGGCAGGGTGGCGGCTTCCGGGGGCGGGACGACCGGTCCCGTGGCTATGGCCGCCGTGACGACCGGGATCGCGACCGCGACCGGGACCGTGGTGAGCGGGAGCCGGTCAAGCGGCTGCCGATCCCGGATGACGTCACCGGTGAGGAGATCGACGCGGACGTCCGTCAGGAGCTGATGAGCCTGCCCAAGACGCTCGCCGAGGATGTGGCGCGCAACCTGGTGATGGTCGCCAAGCTGCTGGATGAGGACCCGGAGCAGGCTTATGGGTACTCGCGGGTCGCGCTGCGGCTGGCGTCCCGGGTCGCCGCCGTGCGGGAGGCTGCCGGCTTCGCCTCGTACGCCGTCGCCAAGTACGCCGAGGCGCTGGCCGAGTTCCGGGCCGCCCGGCGGATGACCGGCTCGGTCGAGCTCTGGCCGATCATGGCCGACTGCGAGCGTGGCATGGGCCGCCCGGAGCGCGCCCTGGCCATGGCGGGCGAGCCCGAGGTGCAGAAGCTGGACAAGGCGGGCCAGGTCGAGATGCGGCTGGTCGCTGCCGGTGCCCGWAAGGACATGGGCCAGGCGGACGCGGCCGTGGTGACCCTGCAGAGCCCGGAGCTGGCCTCCAACTCCATCCAGCCGTGGACCGCGCGGCTGCGTTACGCCTACGCGGACGCGCTGCTGGAGGTGGGCCGCGAGGCCGAGGCGCGGGAGTGGTTCGCCAAGGCCCTGGAGGCCGATCAGGGCGGTACCACCAACGCCTCCGACCGGCTGGCCGAGCTGGATGGCGTGGAGTTCACCGACGCGCTGGACGAGTCGGAGGACGCGGAGCAGGAGCCGCAGGGCGAGGAAGCGAAGGCCGGGCCGGCGGAGTCCAAGGACACGGAGTCCAAGGACACGGAGTCCAAGGACACGGAGACCGAGGACACGGAGTCCAAGGACACGGAGTCCAAGGACACGGAGACCGAGGACACGGAGTCCAAGGGCAAGGACGCGAGGAGTCCGGCGAGCAGGGCTGAGGCCGGCTACGGCGGCTGAGCTGACGAGGGCGGACCCCCAAGTGGGTTCCGCCCTCGGTTTGTTGTGCCGGTCCCGGTGGGTGCCGCGTGGTCAGTTGAGGTCAAGGCTCCGCAGGACCAGGCCGGTTGCCGGCTTGGGGCCGAAGGAGGTGGATTTGCGCGGCATGGTGATGCCCTGCTCGGCCAGCTCCCGTACCACGTCCTCATGGACCGGGTGCATCAACACGGCCGTACCGCCGTGCCGTTCGGCCTGTTCCACGGCGGCCTCGGTGTCATGGATGTAGCCGATGTGCTCGGGGTCGTCCGGCACTCGCCAGACCGTCTCCAGAAGCGCCGAGTGCAGCACGGTGGCGTCCAGTTGGCGCCAGGCGCGCGGACGATCGGCCGGGACGGTGCGGGCGAGCAGGTCCGGGTCCGGACGGTCCAGCAGGTGGAAGCGGCCGTCGCCGGCCAGGAGGAAGGCATKGCCGGAGGGGTCCGTGCCTTGGCCTCGGCCAGCGCCTCCAGGGCCTCGGCCAGGGGTACGTCCAGGGTGCTTACCCGGAATCCGCCGCCCAGCGCGGCCAGTGCGCCGGCCACCGGGAGGCGGTGCAGCAGGCGGTGGATGGCGCGTACCCGGAGCGGGTAGCGGGCGGTGTCCACCAGCAGCACC
>NZ_PHNC01000038.1 GCF_003121295.1 Streptomyces orinoci | reverse complement strand
AGTAGCGCGCCCAAGACCCGAAGCGGAGTGATCTAGCCATGGGCAGGTTGAAGCGGCTGTAAGAGGTCGTGGAGGACCGAACCCACCAGGGTTGAAAACCTGGGGGATGACCTGTGGTTAGGGGTGAAAGGCCAATCAAACTCCGTGATAGCTGGTTCTCCCCGAAATGCATTTAGGTGCAGCGTCGTGTGTTTCTTGCCGGAGGTAGAGCACTGGATAGGCGATGGGCCCTACCGGGTTACTGACCTTAGCCAAACTCCGAATGCCGGTAAGTGAGAGCGCGGCAGTGAGACTGTGGGGGATAAGCTCCATGGTCGAGAGGGAAACAGCCCAGAGCATCGACTAAGGCCCCTAAGCGTACGCTAAGTGGGAAAGGATGTGGAGTCGCAGAGACAACCAGGAGGTTGGCTTAGAAGCAGCCACCCTTGAAAGAGTGCGTAATAGCTCACTGGTCAAGTGATTCCGCGCCGACAATGTAGCGGGGCTCAAGCGTACCGCCGAAGTCGTGTCATTGCAGCATAAGGACCAACGTCTGCTGTGATGGGTAGGGGAGCGTCGTGTGCCGGGTGAAGCAGCGCCGGAAGGTAGTTGTGGACGGTTCACGAGTGAGAATGCAGGCATGAGTAGCGATACAAGAGTGGGAAACTCTTGCGCCGATTGACTAAGGGTTCCTGGGTCAAGCTGATCTGCCCAGGGTAAGTCGGGACCTAAGGCGAGGCCGACAGGCGTAGTCGATGGACAACCGGTTGATATTCCGGTACCCGCTTTGAAGCGCCAGCGCTGAACCAGGCGATGCTAAGTCCGTGAAGCCGCCCTGATCTCTTCGGAGTTGAGGGGAGTGGTGGAGCCGACGGACCAGACCTGTAGTAGGTGAGCGATGGGGTGACGCAGGAAGGTAGTCCAGCCCGGGCGGTGGTTGTCCCGGGGTAAGGGTGTAGGACGTCACGTAGGCAAATCCGCGTGACATATAGTCTGAGACCTGATGCCGAGCCGATTGTGGTGAAGTGGATGATCCTATGCTGTCGAGAAAAGCCTCTAGCGAGTTTCATGGCGGCCCGTACCCTAAACCGACTCAGGTGGTCAGGTAGAGAATACCGAGGCGTTCGGGTGAACTATGGTTAAGGAACTCGGCAAAATGCCCCCGTAACTTCGGGAGAAGGGGGGCCATGTCCGGTGATGAGACACGCTCTCTGAGCTGGGTGTGGCCGCAGAGACCAGCGAGAAGCGACTGTTTACTAAAAACACAGGTCCGTGCGAAGCCGTAAGGCGATGTATACGGACTGACGCCTGCCCGGTGCTGGAACGTTAAGGGGACCGGTTAGCTCCATTTCGGTGGGGCGAAGCTGAGAACTTAAGCGCCAGTAAACGGCGGTGGTAACTATAACCATCCTAAGGTAGCGAAATTCCTTGTCGGGTAAGTTCCGACCTGCACGAATGGCGTAACGACTTCTCGACTGTCTCAACCATAGGCCCGGTGAAATTGCACTACGAGTAAAGATGCTCGTTTCGCGCAGCAGGACGGAAAGACCCCGGGACCTTTACTATAGCTTGATATTGGTGTTCGGTTCGGCTTGTGTAGGATAGGTGGGAGACTGTGAAGCATGCACGCCAGTGTGTGTGGAGTCGTCGTTGAAATACCACTCTGGTCGTGCTGGATGTCTAACCTGGGTCCGTGATCCGGATCAGGGACAGTGTCTGGTGGGTAGTTTAACTGGGGCGGTTGCCTCCTAAAGGGTAACGGAGGCGCCCAAAGGTTCCCTCAGCCTGGTTGGTAATCAGGTGTTGAGTGTAAGTGCACAAGGGAGCTTGACTGTGAGACCGACGGGTCGAGCAGGGACGAAAGTCGGGACTAGTGATCCGGCGGTGGCTTGTGGAAGCGCCGTCGCTCAACGGATAAAAGGTACCCCGGGGATAACAGGCTGATCTTCCCCAAGAGTCCATATCGACGGGATGGTTTGGCACCTCGATGTCGGCTCGTCGCATCCTGGGGCTGGAGTCGGTCCCAAGGGTTGGGCTGTTCGCCCATTAAAGCGGTACGCGAGCTGGGTTTAGAACGTCGTGAGACAGTTCGGTCCCTATCCGCTGTGCGCGTAGGAGTCTTGAGAAGGGCTGTCCCTAGTACGAGAGGACCGGGACGGACGAACCTCTGGTGTGCCAGTTGTCCTGCCAAGGGCATGGCTGGTTGGCTACGTTCGGGAGGGATAACCGCTGAAAGCATCTAAGCGGGAAGCCTGCTTCGAGATGAGGGCTCCCACCCACTTGATGGGGTAAGGCTCCCAGTAGACGACTGGGTTGATAGGCCAGGTGTGGAAGACCGGTAACGGTTGGAGCTGACTGGTACTAATAGGCCGAGGGCTTGTCCTCAGTTGCTCGCGTCCACTGTGTAAGTTCTGAGGCAACGAACAGTTGCCGGCTTTGAGCAGAACCACTTAATTGAAAAGTGTGCTTGTTCGCTCGAAACCGATAGGGTTTCGGTGGTCATAGCGTTAGGGAAACGCCCGGTTACATTCCGAACCCGGAAGCTAAGCCTTTCAGCGCCGATGGTACTGCATGGGGGACCGTGTGGGAGAGTAGGACGCCGCCGAACAATCTTTCAAGGACCCTTGGTCCCAGCGTTCAGCTGGGACCAAGGGTCCTTTTGTATTTGCCTTTCTCTCATTCTCGATGAGCGCTTGCCCACCGGCTGCGCGAGAATGATTGCGGTACCTGAAGACAGGAGTCACCTCGATGTCCACCAACTCTCCCGACGGCCGATCCGGCGGCGAGCCGCGCCGTACGGGCGGCCCTCGCGGTCCGCGCCGGGACGATGCGCGTGGCGGGTCCCGCCGCGATGACCGTCCGTCCTTCCGTCGCGATGATGACCGGGGTGGGTACCGCCGGGATGACCGTGGTGGCCGTCCGGGTGGTGGCTTCGGTCGCCGGGACGATGACCGTGGTGGGTTCCGGCGTGATGACCGCCGGGACGAGCGTCCGGGCTTCCGGCGGGATGAGCGGCGTGACGACCGTGGTCCGCGTCGGGATGACGACCGGGGCGGCTTCCGTCGCGATGACCGCCGGGATGAGCGGGGCGGCTTCGGCCGACGCGATGACCGTGGTCCGCGCCGCGATGATGAGCGCGGCGGCTTCCGCCGTGATGAGCGGCGTGACGAGCGTCCGGGCTTCCGGCGGGACGACCGTCGCGACGACCGCGGTCCCCGACGGGATGACCGGGATCGTGGTGGGTTCCGCCGTGACGACCGTGAGCGTGGTCCGCGCCGGGATGACGACCGGGGCGGCTTCCGCCGTGATGAGCGGCGTGACGAGCGTCCGGGCTTCCGGCGGGATGAGCGGCGTGACGACCGTGGTCCGCGCCGGGATGACGACCGGGGCGGCTTCCGTCGCGATGAGCGGCGCGATGACCGTCCGTCCTTCCGCCGGGATGATGACCGGGGTGGGTACCGCCGGGATGACCGTGGTGGCCGTCCGGGTGGTGGCTTCGGTCGCCGGGACGATGACCGTGGTGGGTTCCGGCGTGATGACCGCCGGGATGAGCGGGGCGGCTTTGGCCGGCGCGATGACCGTGGTCCGCGTCGCGATGATGAGCGCGGTGGTTTCCGCCGTGATGAGCGGCGTGACGAGCGTCCGGGCTTCCGGCGGGACGACCGTCGCGACGACCGCGGTCCGCGGCGGGACGACGAGCGGGGCGGGTTCCGTCGCGATGACCGCCGGGATGAGCGGGGTCCGCGTCGGCCGTACCGGGAGGACCGGGACCGGCAGGGTGGCGGCTTCCGGGGGCGGGACGACCGGTCCCGTGGCTATGGCCGCCGTGACGACCGGGATCGCGACCGCGACCGGGACCGTGGTGAGCGGGAGCCGGTCAAGCGGCTGCCGATCCCGGATGACGTCACCGGTGAGGAGATCGACGCGGACGTCCGTCAGGAGCTGATGAGCCTGCCCAAGACGCTCGCCGAGGATGTGGCGCGCAACCTGGTGATGGTCGCCAAGCTGCTGGATGAGGACCCGGAGCAGGCTTATGGGTACTCGCGGGTCGCGCTGCGGCTGGCGTCCCGGGTCGCCGCCGTGCGGGAGGCTGCCGGCTTCGCCTCGTACGCCGTCGCCAAGTACGCCGAGGCGCTGGCCGAGTTCCGGGCCGCCCGGCGGATGACCGGCTCGGTCGAGCTCTGGCCGATCATGGCCGACTGCGAGCGTGGCATGGGCCGCCCGGAGCGCGCCCTGGCCATGGCGGGCGAGCCCGAGGTGCAGAAGCTGGACAAGGCGGGCCAGGTCGAGATGCGGCTGGTCGCTGCCGGTGCCCGTAAGGACATGGGCCAGGCGGACGCGGCCGTGGTGACCCTGCAGAGCCCGGAGCTGGCCTCCAACTCCATCCAGCCGTGGACCGCGCGGCTGCGTTACGCCTACGCGGACGCGCTGCTGGAGGTGGGCCGCGAGGCCGAGGCGCGGGAGTGGTTCGCCAAGGCCCTGGAGGCCGATCAGGGCGGTACCACCAACGCCTCCGACCGGCTGGCCGAGCTGGATGGCGTGGAGTTCACCGACGCGCTGGACGAGTCGGAGGACGCGGAGCAGGAGCCGCAGGGCGAGGAAGCGAAGGCCGGGCCGGCGGAGTCCAAGGACACGGAGTCCAAGGACACGGAGTCCAAGGACACGGAGACCGAGGACACGGAGTCCAAGGACACGGAGTCCAAGGACACGGAGACCGAGGACACGGAGTCCAAGGGCAAGGACGCCGAGGAGTCCGGCGAGCAGGGCTGAGGCCGGCTACGGCGGCTGAGCTGACGAGGGCGGACCCCCAAGTGGGTTCCGCCCTCGGTTTGTTGTGCCGGTCCCGGTGGGTGCCGCGTGGTCAGTTGAGGTCAAGGCTCCGCAGGACCAGGCCGGTTGCCGGCTTGGGGCCGAAGGAGGTGGATTTGCGCGGCATGGTGATGCCCTGCTCGGCCAGCTCCCGTACCACGTCCTCATGGACCGGGTGCATCAACACGGCCGTACCGCCGTGCCGTTCGGCCTGTTCCACGGCGGCCTCGGTGTCATGGATGTAGCCGATGTGCTCGGGGTCGTCCGGCACTCGCCAGACCGTCTCCAGAAGCGCCGAGTGCAGCACGGTGGCGTCCAGTTGGCGCCAGGCGCGCGGACGATCGGCCGGGACGGTGCGGGCGAGCAGGTCCGGGTCCGGACGGTCCAGCAGGTGGAAGCGGCCGTCGCCGGCCAGGAGGAAGGCATTGCCGGAGGGGTCCGTGGCCTTGGCCTCGGCCAGCGCCTCCAGGGCCTCGGCCAGGGGTACGTCCAGGGTGCTTACCCGGAATCCGCCGCCCAGCGCGGCCAGTGCGCCGGCCACCGGGAGGCGGTGCAGCAGGCGGTGGATGGCGCGTACCCGGAGCGGGTAGCGGGCGGTGTCCACCAGCAGCACCAGGCCGAAGTCCCAGGGGCCGGGCTGCGGTTGCTCGGCGCGCAGCCGCAGATAGGTGGCCCAGCGGTGGTGGCCGTCGGCGATCAGGGCGTGGCGCTGGGCGAGGTCCTCGCCGATGAGGGCCAGTTGCCCGGGGTCGGTCACCGCCCATAGACGGTGGGCATAGCCGTCCTCGGTGGTGGTGGACAGCAGCGGTTCGGTGCGGATGGTCTGCTCGATCACCGCGGCCGCTCCGGTGGCGGTGCCATTGCCGCGGTAGGCGAAGAGCAGCGGCTCCAGGTTGGCTCCGGTGTCCCGCATCAGGGCGGCGCGGTCCTCGATGATGTGCGGCATGACGTCCTCGTGCGGCAGGACGATGCCCTCCTCGCGCGGGGTCAGCCGCAGGGCGCCGATCAGCCCGCGCTGGAGTATGCCCTCGCCGCGCTGTTCATAGACGTAGAGCGCCGGTTCCGGGTCGGGGGCCAGAATCTGCTCCCGCTGCCAGCGGCGCAGGGTCTCGGCGGCCCGGCGGTGGCGCTCGGTGGCGGTGGCCGCCTGCGGGAGGATCAGCCGGACGATGTTGTACGGGTCGGCGGTCTCCAGGTGCCGCAGTCCTTCGGGCCGGACCACCACGTCGTACGGTGGCGAGGTGACGGCCGCGAGGCTGCCCACGCGCTCCGGGACATAGCGCAGCCCTCGGAAGGGGGCGAGTTGGAGTCCTTGCCCTGCACGGTGCCCTGGAGTGGTCATTGGGAAATGTTATGTCCCATGGCCGGATGAGCAATGATCCAAAGAGAGATGAACAGCACAAGGAGCGAACCTCGCATGAGCGAAGGCGTCCGTACCCGGACCGATGGCAGTGAATCGCCGCTCAGCACGGCCTATGACACCGCGCTGCTTGACCTGGACGGTGTGGTGTACGCGGGCGGGGCGGCCATCGAGCACGCAGTGGACTCCCTGGCGGCGGCCCGGTCCGGCGGGATGCGGCTCGCCTATGTGACCAACAATGCGCTGCGTACGCCGGAGGCGGTGGCCGGGCACCTCACCGAGCTGGGGATACCGGCCGAGGCCGGTGATGTGATCACCTCCGCGCAGGCGGTGGCCCGGCTGATCGCCGATGAACTGCCCAGCGGGTCCCGGGTGTTGGTGGTCGGCGGGGAGGGGCTGCGGGTCGCGCTGCGGGAGCGCGGGCTGGTGCCGGTGGATTCGGCGGACGACGATCCGGCGGCGGTCGTCCAGGGGTACGGCGGGCCGGACATGCCCTGGTCCCGGCTGATGGAGGCGTCCTATGCGGTGCGCCGGGGGGTGCCGTGGTTCGCCTCCAACCGGGATCTGACCATCCCCGGCGCTCGGGGGATCGCGCCGGGGAACGGGGCCGCGGTGGAGGTGGTACGGATCGCCACGGGCGGTGAGCCGCGGGTGGCGGGCAAGCCGTTGCCGCCGATGCACCGGGAAACGGTGCTGCGGACCGGGGCGCGGCGGCCGCTGGTGGTCGGGGACCGGCTGGACACGGACATCGAGGGGGCGTACGCGGGCGGGGTGGACTCGCTGCTGGTGCTCACCGGGGTGACCACGCCGGCGGTTCTGCTGGCCGCGGAGCCGCGGCATCGGCCGACCTATGTGGCGGAGGACCTACGGGGGCTGCTGGAGCCGCAGCCGGTGGTGTCGCCGGCGGGGGAGGGGTTCGCCTGTGGCGGGTGGACCGCTTCGGCGGACGGCGGAGAGCTTGCCCTGGAGGGCGACGGGCGGCCGGTTGACGGGCTACGGGCGCTGTGTGCGGTGGCCTGGACGGCGGCGGGTGAGGGCTCGTGTGGGCTGGAGGCGGGGAAGGCGCTGGATCGGCTGGGGTTGCGGACGCTGGGCTGAGGGCTTCGGTGCCGCGTGCACCCTTAGGGGGGCGCGGGGAACTGCGTGATCGGCCCGGGACGGCCTTTGGCCCGGTCGTGATGCCTCCGCCCCCGGGGCGTGGGTTTCCTCTCGGGTGCGGGCCGGCTGTGGTTGTTCGCGCAGTTCCCCGCGCCCCTGGGGGCGTGTCGTTTCGTTTTCGGGTGCGGGCGCGTGGTGGCTGGTCGCGCAGTTCCCCGCGCCCCTGAGGGGGTGTCCCGGTTCGTTTTCGGGTGCGGGTGGTCGGTGGCTGGTCGCGCAGTTCCCCCGCGCCCCTGGCGGGGCGCTCTAGAACAGGGAGCGCAGGCGGAGGATGTCGCGTAGGCCCGCTTGGAGGCGGACTTGGCCGGAGGCCCACGCGCGGGCGAAGTTGAGGCGGCCGTCCACCAGGGCGATCAGGTCGTCGCTGGTCAGCTCCAGGCCGATCTCGGCACGCCGTTCGGGGAGGCCGTGGACGGTGCGTACCTCTCTGAGGTGGCCCTCCCTGAGATGGCCGACAAAGGTGACATCGAGGTCGGTCACATGGCAGCTGAGCGAGCGGTCGAGCATGGCGGCGCCGCGGAGCCGCTCGTCGGCCGTGGCCAGGTTCTCCGCCAGTCGGTCCAGTGCGCCCAGGCACTCCTCGGTGGTCGCCATTGCCCTGGACGGTACACCGGTCAAGGTAGCGTCGGGACCATGACCGAGCCGAACCAGGGCCTGGGCGTCGAGCGGACGCCCACCGGCAATGCCGATGTGGACGCACAGCTGGTGCGTCTCGCCGATGCCGACCACCTCGACGTCGGCGGCCACCTCGAGGTGTACGAGGATGTACACAGGGGGCTGCGCGAGGCGCTGGCAGCGCTGGACCGTCCCTCCGTCCAGGCCGGGGGTGCCCCGGCCCGTCCGTACGACCTCAGGAGCTGAACCGCACGTGGCAGTGACCCGCCGCCGACTCGACGCGGAGCTGGTGCGCCGCAAGCTGGCCCGCTCGCGGGAGCATGCCAGCCAGCTGATCGCCGCGGGGCGGGTGACCGTCGGCGGCGCCAAGGCCACCAAGCCCGCTACCCAGGTGGAGACCAGCGCGGCGCTGGTGGTCGTCCAGGACGACAGCGACCCGGACTATGTCTCCCGGGGCGGGCACAAGCTGGCCGGTGCGCTGGCCGCCTTTGTGCCGCGCGGGCTGCGGGTGGCGGGGCGGCGGGCGCTGGACGCGGGCGCCTCGACCGGCGGCTTCACCGATGTGCTGCTGCGTGCCGGGGCTGCCGAGGTGGTGGCGGTGGACGTGGGCTACGGGCAGCTGGCCTGGTCGCTGCAGAGCGACGAGCGGGTGATCGTCAAGGACCGTACCAATGTGCGGGAGTTGACCTTGGAGCAGATCGACGGGCGGCCGGTCGATCTGGTGGTGGGCGATCTGTCGTTCATTCCGCTGGGGCTGGTGCTGCCCGCGCTGGTGCGGTGTGCCGCGCCCGACGCCGACCTGGTGCTGATGGTCAAGCCGCAGTTCGAGGTGGGCAAGGAGCGGCTGGGCAGCGGAGGCGTGGTGCGCAGCGCCGAGCTGCGGGCCGAGGCGGTGCGCACGGTGGCCGGGCAGGCGGCCGGGCTGGGGCTGGGCGTGCTGGGGGTGACCGCCAGCCCGCTGCCGGGGCCGTCGGGTAACGTCGAGTACTTTCTGTGGCTGCGCGCCGGTGCACCGGAACTGGACCCGGCGGACGTTGACCGTGCAGTGGCGGAGGGGCCCCGTTGACCACTACAGAAGCAACACCGCAAGCGTCGGCGACGGGGAGACGGACCGTCTTCCTGCTGGCCCACACCGGGCGTCCGGCGGCCATCCGCAGTGCGGAACTGGTTGTCCAGGGGCTGCTGCGCTGTGGCATCGGAGTACGGGTGCTGGCCGAGGAGGCCGCCGACCTGCCGCTGCCCTCCTCGGTGGAGCGGGTGGAGGCCGGTCCGGGGAACCCGGATGTGCTGGAGGGCTGTGAGCTGCTGGTGGTGCTCGGCGGCGATGGCACCCTGCTGCGGGGGGCGGAGTTCGCCCGGCGCTCCGGGGTGCCGCTGCTGGGCGTCAACCTGGGGCGGGTGGGCTTTCTGGCCGAGGCCGAACGGGACGATCTGGACAAGGTCGTTGACCGGGTGGTCACCCGGGCCTATGAGGTCGAGGAGCGGATGACCCTCGATGTGCTGGTGCGCACGGACGGTCATGTGGTGCACACCGACTGGGCGTTGAACGAGGCCTCGGTGGAAAAGGCGGCCCGGGAGCGGCTGTTGGAGGTGGTCACCGAGGTGGACGGCCGTCCGGTGTCCCGCTTCGGCGGTGACGGGGTGGTGTGTGCCACTCCGACCGGATCGACCGCTTATGCCTTTTCGGCCGGGGGGCCGGTGGTGTGGCCGGAGGTGGAGGCGCTGCTGATGGTGCCGATCAGCGCGCATGCGTTGTTCGCCAAGCCGCTGGTGACAGCGCCGGATTCGGTGCTGGCGGTGGAGGTTCAGCCGCAGACGCCGAATGGGGTGCTGTGGTGTGACGGGCGGCGGACCATTGAACTGCCCGCGGGGGCACGGGTGGAGGTGCGGCGGGGGGCGGTGCCGGTGCGGCTCGCCCGGCTGCACCATGCGTCGTTCACCGACCGGCTGGTGGCCAAGTTCGCGTTGCCGGTGGCTGGGTGGCGGGGGGCGCCGCACTAGATCTTGGCGGTGGCGCTTTCGGGTGCGGGTTGTCTGTGGCTGGTCGCGCAGTTCCCCGCGCCCCTAAGGGGTGGACCGGAGGAGTTTTCGGGCCTGGGCCAGGGCCGAATCGTGGTGGTGGGCGAACTCCTCGTCCGTGAAGACCGGGACCGCGATATGGGGCGGGATGCCGGTGATGTCGTAGGTGCGGTGGGTCGCCGGGGTCAGGTACTCCTCGTTGGGCAGGCCGAAGGTCCAGCCGTTGGGGAGGTGGCGGTCCAGGATGTCGGAGAAGAGCCCCTGGGTGTTCTCACCGATGCGGACGGGGGCCGGGGCGCGGGACATCAGGGCCTGGGTGAAGGTCTCACCGGCGCTGATGGTCAGCCGGCCGGTGAGCACGGCCAGGGGGCCGGTGAAGCGGGGGCCCGGGCGCGGGGTGACATGGATGGGCTCGGGGATGGTGAAGCGGCGGGGGTCACGGGGGTCGTTGCGGGCCCGCTTGGCGTAGGCGGTGTACGGGCGGTCCGTGAGCCGCTGGGCCACCCGCAGCGCCAGCCGGTCCGAACCGCCGCCATTGAAGCGCAGATCGAGGATCAGGCCGCGCAGCGCCCGGGGGCCGCTGGTGCGGGCCGGGGTGAGGATCTCGTCCAGGGCGCGGTCCAGTTCGGCCATGTCCGCCGGGAAGCCGCCCTTGTCCGCATAGCCGGTGAACCGGGTGATCCGCAGATATCCGGTGCCGTCCGGAAGGTCGGCGTAGGAGAGGGCGCCCCGGGCCCACCGGCGCAGTGGGACGCCGACGCTCTCGGCCACCGCCCGGTCGATCCGGGCGATGGAGGCGGGGGTGGGAAGCTCGGTGTCCGCCCGATGGCCGGAGAAGCGGCGGCCGGGGCCGGCGTCGAGGTAGGTGTGGCCGTCCCGGAGGGGTTCGATCATCTGCCGGAGGATGGCGAAGAGCTGGTCCTCGGTGGTCTTGGCGGTCACTTGTGGGCGGAAACGGTCACGAACCGCGGTCCAGTCGGTCTTCCTGGCGGCGAAGAAGGGGTAGTTCTCGGCAAAGGTCTGCCAGAAGACATCGAAGATGTGGCGGGGATCGTGGTCGGGGCGGCCCGCGCAGTCCTTGGGCGCAGAGCGGGTCCGCAGCAGGGTGCGGTGGCCGGCGTCGTCGTCGAAGGCCAGCCGGGCGCGGCCGGGACCGTCCGGCCGTACGGTGAGATCCGGCTCGCCCGGCTGCCGGAACCGGCCCGAACCGGTGCCGGTGGCGTCCGTGGCGCCGGGCAGGCAGCCAAGGGCGGTGGTCTCATAGGTGCGCAGCCGGTGGCCGCCGTGGTCGATGGCGACGAGGGTGCCATAGCCGTCCGTGCGCCAGAGCCCGTCCAGGGCGCCGGAGTCGGCGGGGGCGCCGGAGGCGCTGCCGGTGCCGGTGAGGGCGAGGGCGGTGGCCAGCAGGAGGGTGACGGTACGGATGCCTGGCTTCACCGTTCCAGCCTGGTCCGCGCCCCGGGGACCGCGCCATGGAGCGGTCACCCGGACCGGTGGTGGTGCTGTCCCCAGGGCGGTCGGTGGGGGAGGCCGTCGCAAGGGCGGCCCGGGACCTCGTATGGTCGTATCCGTGTTGGAGGAGATGCGGATCCGGTCCTTGGGCGTCATCGATGACGCGGTGGTCGAGCTGTCACCCGGTTTCACCGCGGTGACCGGCGAGACCGGGGCGGGCAAGACCATGGTCGTGACCAGCCTCGGGCTGCTGCTCGGCGGTCGCGCCGACCCGGCGCTGGTGCGCGTCGGCGCCAAGTCCGCCGTGGTCGAGGGGCGGCTGGCGGTGAACGAGCGCTCGTCCGTCGCCCTGCGGGCCGAGGAGGCCGGCGCCGAACTGGACGACGGCACCCTGCTGATCAGCCGGACCCTCTCCGCCGAGGGGCGCTCCCGGGCCCATGTGGGCGGCCGCAGCGTACCGGTGGGGCTGCTGGGCGAGCTGGCCGAGGAGCTGGTCGCGGTGCACGGTCAGACCGACCAGCAGGGGCTGCTGCGTCCGGCCCGGCAGCGGCAGGCGCTGGACCGCTATGCGGGCGAGGCGGTGGCCGTACCCCTGGCGAAGTACACCGACGCCTACCGCCGGCTGCGCGCCGTCTCCGCCGAGCTGACCGAGCTGACCACCCGGGCCCGGGAACGCGCCCAGGAGGCCGACCTGCTGCGCTTCGGGCTGGAGGAGATCGCCGCCGCCGAGCCGCTGCCCGGGGAGGACACCGAGCTCGCCGCCGAGGCCGAACGGCTGGGCCATGCCGAGGCCCTGGCCTCCGCTGCCAACGCCGCCCATGCCGCCCTGGCCGGCAACCCGGAGGATCCGGAGGCGGTGGACGCCACCACCCTGGTGGCCGGGGCGCACCGCGCGCTGGAGACCGTACGCTCCCATGACCCGGCGCTGGCCGCGCTGGCCGAACGGCTGGGCGAGCTCGGCATCCTGCTCTCCGATGTGGCCGGCGATCTGGCCGGTTACGCCTCCGACCTGGACGCCGACCCCCGGCGGCTGGCGGCCGTGGAGGAACGGCGGGCCGCCCTGACCCACCTCATCCGCAAATATGACGAGACCGGCGAGGGCATCACCGCCGTGCTGGCCTGGGCCGAGCGGAGTGCCGCGCGGCTGGGCGAGCTGGAGGGCGATGACGACCGGATCGCCGAGCTGACCGCCGAGCGCGCCGCGCTGCGCGCCGAACTGGGCGCGCTGGCCCAGCAGTTGACCGACGCCCGGGAGGAGGCGGCCAAACGGTTCGCCGCGGCGGTCACCGGGGAACTGGCCGAACTGGCCATGCCGCACGCCCGGGTGAGCTTCGCCATCCGGCAGAACGAGGTGGCGGACGAGGAGGCCGGCATCGAGGTCGGCGGCCGGGCAGTGGCCTATGGGCCGCACGGCGCGGACGAGGTGGAGCTGCTGCTCACGCCGCACCCGGGGGCCCAGCCGCGCCCCATCGCCAAGGGCGCCTCGGGCGGTGAACTGTCCCGGGTGATGCTGGCGGTGGAGGTGGTCTTCGCCGGTTCCGATCCGGTGCCCACCTATCTCTTCGACGAGGTGGACGCGGGCGTGGGCGGCAAGGCGGCGGTCGAGGTCGGCCGCCGGCTGGCCCGGCTGGCCCGGTCCGCGCAGGTGGTGGTGGTCACCCACCTGCCGCAGGTGGCCGCGTTCGCCGACCGGCACCTGGTGGTGGAGAAGACCCATGACGGCTCGGTGACCCGCAGCGGGGTGCAGGCCATGGAGGGCGAGGACCGGGTGCGCGAGCTCTCCCGGATGCTGGCCGGGCAGGAGGACTCGCAGCTCGCCCGGGCGCACGCGGAGGAGTTGCTGGCGGCGGCGCGGGCGGCGGTGGGGTAGCCGGGCGGGGTGCTTGGGGCGCCCCGGCTCTTCCAGCTCTTCCGGTTCGGCCGGCTCAACTGGGTTGTCGTGGTGGCCGGCGCACTTTTCCGCGTGATCCGGCCCATCCGGTTGAAGTGGTCCAACCCGCTCAACTCGTTCAACCCGTTCAACCCATGGCAACTGGTCCCCAAAGCGGGTGAATCCGGGGATGTGCGGGCGAGACAGGGCACGCCCACCACGGGGCGGTGGTGCCGGGATGTCGGTGGCGGCTGGCATCCTGGCCTACGGCACCGCGCGGTGCGGGCGCCGTACGTCCGCGTACCTCGCGTGCCTTTTGCAGCGACACCCCGTCAGCGACACCCCGTCAGCGACACCCCACAGCGCCCCGCCGATGCCGAGCCAGGAGCCCTCCTCGCGTGAGCAGCACACCCGCCGTGTCCCAGGGGCGAGAACCCTTGCATGCCGTGCAGGTCCTGGGCAGTGGCAGTGCGGGCAGCGGTGCCCATGTGCGGTCGCTGGCGGCCGGGTTGGTGGCCCGGGGGCTGCGGGTGACGGTGTGCGCGCCGGAGTGGACCGGGCAGCGGTACGGCTTCGCGGAGGCGGGCGCCTCCTTCAAGGCCCTGCGCCCCGGTGCGGACGCGCCGGCGGTGGCCGGGATCCGGGCGGCGGTGGCGGACGCGGATGTGGTGCACGCCCATGGCCTGCGCTCGGGAGTGCTGGCCGCGCTGGCGCTGCGCGGCCGGGCCACTCCGCTGGTGGTCACCTGGCATACCCGGGTAAGGGCGGTGGGGGCGAGGGCGCATATGGTGCGGCTGATGGAGCGGCGGGCGGCGCGCCGGGCGACGGTGGTGCTGGGCGCCTCCTCGGAGCTGGTGGATCAGGCGCGGCTGCGCGGGGCGCGGGACGCCCGGCTGGCGCCGGTGGCCTTTCCGGCGCCCCGCCCGGTGCCGGACCTTTCCGGCGAGGACCAGGCGCCGAGGGACAAGGTACGGGCCGAACTGGGCGCGGTGGGCCGTCCGTTGCTGGTGGCGGTGGGCCGGCTGGAGCCGGAACAGGGGTACGGGCTGCTCCTCGACGCGGCGCGGCGGTGGCGTGAGCTGGATCCGGAACCACTGCTGATCGTGGCGGGTGAGGGGTCGCAACGGGCGCTGTTGCAGCGGCGGATCACTCAAGAGGCGCTGCCGGTGCGGTTGGTGGGACTGCGGGAGGACGTGCCGGAGCTGCTGGCGGTGGCGGATGTGGCGGTGCTGCCGGGGTGTTGGGAGGCACGGTCGCTGCTGGCGCAGGAGGCGCTGCACGCGGGGGTGGCTTTGGTGGCCACGGCGGTGGGGGGTGTGGCCGAGTTGGTGGGGGATGCGGCTGAGTTGGTGCCGTATGGGGATCCTGCGGCCCTGGGGGATGCCGTCGCGTGCTTGCTGGCCGATCCGGAGCGGCGGGCTCGGCTGGCTGCTGCGGGGCCTTTGCAGGCGGCGCGCTGGCCTTCGGAGGACGATACGGTTGCGCATGTCCTTGCGGTTTACGATGAGTTGGGCTCGCGTTTTTGACCCCGCCCTCCCCCAGACTTCGTCCGGGGGTACCCCCAGCGCCACCCGTTGCCCAATCCGGGTGGGGCGGGCTTTCCGGTGGGTGGTTGGGCGCCGTTGGCGGCCGCGGGCCGGTGGGCGTCAGTCGATGGCCCAACGCCGGGCCCGTAGCGCCAGGTTGAGGGAGAGGGCCGTGTCCGGATCGTCCAGGTCCGCCGCGAGCAGGCGGGAGACGCGGGCCAGGCGGTCGTAGAGGGTCTGCCGGTTGAGGTGCAGGGCGCGGGCCGTCTCCGCCTTGCGGCCCGCGTGGGCCAGATAGGTCTCCAGGGTGGGCAGCAGCGGGGGACGGGCCGTACGGTCATGGGCCAGCAGCGGGCCGATCACCCGCTGGACAAAGGCCGCCAGGTCGCCGTGCGAGCGCAGCCGCCACAGCAGCAGGTCCACATCCAGGCCGCGTACATCGTGCCAGGGACGGTCCGGCAGGGCCTGGGCCACCGTGGCCGCGTCCGCCGTGTGCCGCAGGCCCGCGCCCGCCGTGGCCCAGTCGGCCACCGTGCCGACCACCACCACCGGGTGCCGGGCGCCGGCCCGCCGGGCACCGGCGCGCAGTGCGGCCGCCAGCCGGTCGGCGACCGCCGGGCGCTCGCTCTCCTCGCGCAGCCCGGCCAGCAGCGGCAGCCGGCCCTCCGGGCGGCGTACGCCCAGCAGCACCGGGGCGCCCACGGTGGCCAGTTCCTTCTGGAGCGCGCAGGTCAGCGCGGCCCAGCCGGGGTGGGTCAGCGGGTCGGCGGTGATCCGCAGGGTCACCGGCAGCAGGGGGCCGGTGCCGGGCCTGAAGCCCAGGACCCGGGCCTGGGCGGGGGCATCCGCCGGGTCGAGGCGGTCCTCGGCGAGGGCGGTGAGGAAGTCGCCCCGGCCGCAGGCGGCCAGTTCCTCCTCCTGGCGGGCCTGGAGCAGCGCCACCGCCAGCAGGCCGGCCAGCCGCTCGGCGGCGATCCGGTGCACCGGGGTGGGCGGGGTGTTGACCGGCAGCACGGTCAGCCGGGCCCGTACCGCCTCGGGGCCGGGGCCGGCGCCGGGGACCTCGGCGGTCAGCCGTCCGGCCAGCTCGGCGGTGCGCAGCCCGTCCCAGACCTGCAGCGGATCGGCGGCACCGGTGGGCGCGGGGGAGGGCCCGGCCGCGTAGAGCAGGCGTCCGTCGGCGGACTCCAGGAAGACCGGGTTGCCCGCGAAGTCCGCGAACAGCCGCAGGACTTCGGGTATGCCGCCGCCGTTCAGCAGGGCCCCGGTGCAGTCGCGGTGCACCGACTCGGCGCGCCGCAGCAGCGCGTAGTGCTCATTGACCAGCTCGGTGTGGATCTCCTCGGTCACGGCCACAAAAGGCACCTCGCGGTGCAGCTGGACCAGGGGCAGATCGTGGTGCCGGGCGGTGTCCACGATGGCGGGCGGCAGGGTGGTGAAGCGGGAGCCCAGCTCCACCACCAGGGCGGCGATGCCGCGTTCGGCCAGGCCGCGGACGAAGGCGCGCTGTTCGGCGGGCCGGCTGCCCAGGCCCAGGCCGGTGGTGAGCAGCAGCTCGCCGCCCTTGAGCAGGGCGGCGATATTGGGGGCCTCGCCCGCGTGCACCCAGCGCACCGGGCGGTGCAGCCGGCCGGCGGCGGCCATCACCTCGGGCAGGCCCCTGCGCAGCGCGGGCAGTTCGAGGGCTCGGGCCACGGTGATGGTGCCTTGCGGTCGCATGGCTGGAACCTATGTGACGGGTGGGGGGATTGCTACTGGTCAGCCGGTGTTCTGTGGGTGCTGCGGCACTGGTCAGGGCTGTCCTGGGGGCTGTCGCCGGGGCTGCCGTCGGCGGGAGGCGGCTCCTACGCTGTGCCGCATGGCCCGAGCCGCCGCACGCGCCGATGAGCCCGAACGCCCCAACAAGCCTGATATATCCGGTATTTCACCCGATGTGGGGTCGCCGGACCGGGCCGCCGTACAGCGGCACACCGTCCGGGTGCTGATGACCGCGCAGGTGGTCGCCGGAATAGGCATGGGCTCGATGATCTCCTCCGGAGGGCTGCTGATCGAGCGGCTCAGCGGCTCCGCCGCCACCGCCGGGCTGGCCACCACGGTCACCACCCTGGGGGCGGCGCTGATCTCGGTGCCGCTGGCCGCGCTGTCCCGGGCGCGCGGACGACGGGCCGGGCTGGGCGCCGGCTGGCTGGTGGCCGCCGTGGGGGCGGTGACCGTACTGGTGGCCGCGGCGCTGGGCCAGGTGCCGCTGACCCTGCTGGGCATGCTGCTGATCGGCGCGGCCTCCGCCGCCAACCTGCAGTCCCGGTACGCGGCCACCGACCTGGCCGAGCCCGGCGGCCGGGCCGGGGCGCTGTCCATGGTGGTGTGGTCCACCACCGTGGGCAGTGTGCTGGGCCCCAATCTCAGCGGACCCGGCGAGGCGCTGGCCCCGGCGCTGGGCCTGCCCGGACCGGCGGGCACCTTTGTCTTCTCGGTGGCCGCCTTCCTGGCCGGCTGGGCGGTCATCCGGCTGCGGCTGCGCCCCGACCCGCTGCTGCTCGCCGGCGGGCCGGGAACGGAGCGGCGGCCGGCGCCGGAGCGCCTCGGCGTCCGGCTGCGCGGCGCCCTGCGGCAGGTGACGGCCTCGCCCGCCGCGCTCACCGGCCTGGGCGCCCTGGTGCTGGGTCATGCCGTGATGGTGTCGGTGATGACCATGACGCCCGTCCAACTGGCCCACCATGGCGCTTCGCTGAGCGTGGTGGGGCTCACCATCAGCCTGCATGTGGCCGGGATGTACGGGCTCTCCCCGCTGGTGGGGCGGCTGGCCGACCGGATCGGCCGGGTGCCGGTGATCCTGCTGGGGCAGGCGGTCTTTGTACTGGCCACCCTGCTGGCGGGCACCTCGGGAGGACGCCAACTTCCGGTGGCCGCCGGGCTGTTCCTGCTGGGGGTGGGCTGGTCCTGTGCCACGGTCGCCGGGTCCACCCTGCTCAGCGAGTCGGTGGACGCGGCGCACCGGCCGGAGGTGCAGGGGCTGTCGGACACCCTGATGAACCTGGTGGGGGCGGGCGGCGGCGCCCTCTCCGGCGCACTGACCGCCCTCTACGGCTACGGCGGGCTGAACGCCGCCGCAGCCGTACTGTCCGCCCCCGTCAGCGCGTTGGCGCTGTACTTCAGCCTCCGAAGGCGCTCGACGCGGTGAGCCGCAGCGCGGTGTCGATCAGCGGCACATGGCTGAACGCCTGCGGGAAGTTGCCCACTTGGCGCTTCAGGCGCGGGTCCCACTCCTCTGCCAGCAGCCCCAGATCGTTGCGCAGCGCCAGCAGCTTCTCGAAGAGCTGGCGGGCCTCGTCCACCCGGCCGATCATCGCCAGGTCGTCCGCCAGCCAGAACGAGCAGGCCAGAAAGGCCCCTTCGTCACCGGCCAGACCGTCCACCCCGGCTTCTTCGCCGGCGGTGGGGTAGCGCAGCACAAAGCCGTCGGGGGTGGACAGTTCGCGCTGGATGGCCTCGATGGTGCCGATCACCCGCTTGTCGTCCGGCGGCAGAAAGCCCATCTGCGGAATCAGCAGCAGCGAGGCATCCAGTTCCCTGGAGCCATAGGACTGGGTGAAGGTGTTGCGTTCCTTGTCGTAGCCCTTCTCGCAGACATCGCGGTGGATGTCCTCGCGCAGCTCGCGCCAGCGCTCCAGCGGCCCGTCCACATCACCGGACTCGATCAGCTTGATGGTGCGGTCCACCGCCACCCAGGCCATCACCTTGGAGTGGACGAAGTGGCGGCGCGGGCCGCGTACCTCCCAGATGCCCTCGTCCGGCTCGTTCCAGTGGTCCTCCAGATAGCTGATCAGCCGCAGCTGGAGCAGCGAGGCGTAGTCGTTGCGGGCCAGACCGGTCATATGGGCCAGGTGCAGGGCCTCGGTGACCTCGCCGTAGACGTCCAGCTGGAGCTGGTTGGCGGCGCCATTGCCGATGCGCACCGGCTGGGAGTTCTCATAGCCCGGCAGCCAGGGCAGCTCCGCCTCGCCCAGTTCCCGCTCGCCCGCGATGCCATACATGATCTGGAGGTTCTCCGGGTCACCGGCCACTGCCCGCAGCAGCCACTCGCGCCAGGCGCGGGCCTCCTCGCGGTAGCCGGTGCGCAGCAGCGAGGACAGGGTGATCGCGGCGTCCCGCAGCCAGGTGAAGCGGTAGTCCCAGTTCCGGACGCCGCCGATCTCCTCCGGCAGCGAGGTGGTGGGGGCGGCCACGATGCCGCCGGTGGGGGCGTAGGTGAGCGCCTTGAGGGTGATCAGCGAGCGGACCACCGCGTCCCGGTAGGGGCCGTGGTACGTACAGTGCGCCACCCACTCCCGCCAGAAGTCCTCGGTGGCCTCCAGGGCGGCCTCCGGCTCGGGCAGCCCGGGGGGCTCCCGGTGCGAGGGCTGCCAGCTCATGGTGAAGGCCACGCGCTCACCGGGGGAGACGGTGAAGTCGGAGTAGGTGGTGAGGTCCTTGCCGAAGGTGTCGGCGGTGGTGTCCAGCCAGACCGAGTCCGGCCCGGCGACGGCCACCGTGCGGTCGCCCACCTTGTGCACCCAGGGCACCACCCGGCCGTAGGAGAAGCGCAGCCGCATCGCCGAGCGCATCGGCACCCGCCCGCTGACGCCCTCCACAATGCGGATCAGCTGCGGAGCGCCATCACGCGGCGGCATGAAGTCAATGATCCGGACCGTGCCGCGGGCGGTGTCCCACTCGGACTCCAGCACCAGCGAGTCGCCCCGGTAACGGCGCCGGTCGGCCCGCGGCGGCGCCGCCCCCGAGGGGTGCGCCGGGCCGATGCGCCAATAACCGTGCTCCTCGGTGCCCAGCAGACCGGCGAACGCCGCATGGGAGTCGAACCGGGGCAGGCACAGCCAGTCGGCGGTGCCGTCCCGGCAGACCAGGGCGGCGGTCTGCATATCACCGATGAGTGCGTAATCCTCGATACGCCCGGCCACGTCATCTCCAGTCGAACGGCAATCGTTGCCCCGAAGGGCCTCTTGCGGTCAAGCGATCTTTAGACGAGCTCTTGTTCCGGAATGGGGTCTCCGCCCGGATAGGTGCGTCTGGCGGAGGGCGGGATGGTGCCGTGCCGGCCGGCTCGCTGCGTGTGTCCGAGCAGAATACGACGCTGAGTTGGGACACGCGCGACGGTTGGCGGGGAATCTGTGCCGAATGGGTGGCCTGTGACGCAGGGGTCGCCGGGCCGTCGCGCCGCGTCACCGGGCGCGCCCGCCCCGGGGCGCTGATACCCTGGTAGCCCGTGGACCGGTGGGAGTAAGACCCCCGAACCGCAGCGACGGCGCCCCCGGAATTCCGGGTGGCCGCCATGACGCACCTCACCTCGCGACCACGGGAGACCCCCTTTGGCTATTGCCGCAAAGCCCACGACGACCAAGCACCTCTTCGTCACCGGCGGTGTTGCTTCCTCGCTCGGCAAGGGGTTGACCGCCTCCAGCCTGGGGGCGCTGCTCAAGGCGCGGGGTCTGCGGGTGACGATGCAGAAGCTCGACCCGTACCTGAACGTCGATCCGGGCACCATGAACCCGTTCCAGCACGGCGAGGTGTTCGTCACCAATGACGGCGCCGAGACCGACCTGGACATCGGCCACTATGAGCGTTTCCTGGATGTGGACCTGGACGGCTCGGCCAATGTGACCACCGGCCAGGTGTACTCCTCGGTGATCGCCAAGGAGCGGCGGGGTGAGTACCTGGGCGACACGGTGCAGGTCATCCCGCACATCACCAATGAGATCAAGCACCGGATCCGCCGGATGGCCACCGAGGACGTGGATGTGGTCATCACCGAGGTCGGCGGCACCGTCGGTGACATCGAGTCGCTGCCCTTCCTGGAGACCGTCCGTCAGGTCCGTCACGAGGTCGGCCGGGACAACGTCTTTGTGGTGCACATCTCGCTGCTGCCCTACATCGGCCCCTCCGGCGAGCTGAAGACCAAGCCCACCCAGCACAGCGTGGCCGCGCTGCGCAATATCGGCATCCAGCCGGACGCCATTGTGCTGCGCGCCGACCGCGAGGTGCCCACCGCCATCAAGCGCAAGATCAGCCTGATGTGCGATGTGGACGAGGACGCGGTGGTCGCCGCCATCGACGCCAAGTCGATCTATGACATCCCCAAGGTGCTGCACTCCGAGGGTCTGGACGCCTATGTGGTGCGCAAGCTGGACCTGCCCTTCCGCGATGTGGACTGGGCCCAGTGGGACGACCTGCTGGACCGCGTCCACAACCCCGACCACGAGGTGACGGTCGCGCTGGTCGGCAAGTACATCGACCTGCCGGACGCCTATCTGTCGGTGACCGAGGCCATCCGGGCCGGCGGCTTCGCCAACAAGGCCCGGGTGAAGATCAAGTGGGTCACCTCGGACGACTGCAAGACCCCCGCCGGGGCCAAGAAGCAGCTCGGTGACGTGGACGCCATCTGCATCCCCGGCGGCTTCGGCGAGCGCGGTGTGGACGGCAAGGTCGGCGCCATCACCTACGCCCGGGAGAACAAGGTCCCGCTGCTGGGCCTGTGCCTGGGTCTGCAGTGCGTGGTCATCGAGGCCGCCCGCAACCTGGCCGGCATCGAGGGCGCCAACTCCACCGAGTTCGACCCGGCCGCCGCGCACCCGGTGATCTCCACCATGGCCGAGCAGATGGACATCGTCTCCGGCGAGGGTGACCTGGGCGGCACCATGCGCCTGGGCATGTACCCGGCCAAGCTGGCCGAGGGCTCCATCGTCCGCGAGGTCTACGGCGACGCCCCGTACGTCGAGGAGCGCCACCGCCACCGCTACGAGGTCAACAACGCCTACCGGGCCGAGCTGGAGAAGAAGGCCGGGATCTCCTTCTGCGGCACCTCGCCGGACAACAAGCTGGTGGAGTACGTGGAGTACCCGCGGGAGGTCCACCCCTACCTGGTGGCCACCCAGGCCCACCCCGAGCTGCGCTCCCGCCCGACCCGCCCGCACCCGCTCTTCGCCGGCCTGGTGAAGGCGGCCGTCGAGCGCCAGCAGGGCTGACCTATACGGTGGACCGGGGTGAGCGCCTCCCGCACGGAGGCCCTCACCCCGGTTTTCGCTTTTCTGGAGGACGTGGAGATGCGCATCAAGGACACCGCCGAGAGCTGGCGGGTCACCGCCACCGAGACGCCGTTCACCGGCAACAAGACCAGCGTGCGCACCGATGTGGTGGTGATGCCGGACGGCTCCACCGTCAAGCGGGACTACCAGGTGCACCCCGGTTCGGTCGCCGTGGTGGCGCTGGACGAGCAGGGGCGGGTGGTGGTGATCAACCAGTACCGGCACCCGGTGCGGCAGAAGCTCTGGGAGATCCCGGCCGGGCTGCTGGACGTCCCCGGCGAGAACCCGCTGCGGGCCGCCCAGCGGGAGCTGTACGAAGAGGCGCACATCAAGGCCGAGGACTGGCGGGTGCTGACCGATGTCTACACCTCTCCGGGCGGCTGTGACGAGGCGGTGCGCATCTTCCTCGCCCGGGACCTGTCCGCGGCGGAGGGCGAGCGCTTCGAGGTCTTCGAGGAGGAGGCCGAGATGGAGCTGGCCCGGGTGCCCCTCGCGGACCTGGTGCGCGGCATCCTCGCGGGCGAACTGCACAACACCTGTCTGACGGTGGGGGTGCTCTCGCTGGCCGCCGCGCTGGCCGGGGACGGTCTGGACGCGCTGCGGCCGGCCGAGTCGCCATGGCCCGCACGGCCGTTCGAGTCCTGACCTTGTGACGGGCGGTCCGCCGGCCCCGCGCGGACCGCGCACCGGACTTAACCGAATAGGTGATGTTCGCAGGAAGCGGTTAGCGTTCACCCGGCCCGGCCCGCCCGTGAACTAGGCTCGGCCTGTGCACGTGGAGGACGGGACGCAACGTACGGCGGGCGGCAGGGCGGGCGCCACCTCCACCGCGACCACGCTCATCGGCGCCTCCTCCCGCTTCGTCGGCCGTGGCCGGGAGCTCAAGGAACTGCGCGAGGACATCGCCCGGGCCGGTCTGGACACCCTCTCCGGCCGCAAACGCCCCTGCAGCCGGGTGCTGCTGATCGCGGGGCGCCCGGGCTCCGGCCGTACGGCGCTCGCCGAGCAGTTCGCGCGGCAGCTGGAGCAGGAGTACCCCGACGGGGTGCTGCGCGCCCGGCTCACGGACGCCGATGGCACGCCGGTGCCCACCGACCGCACCGCCCGTGCCCTGCTGGCCGAGCTGGGCCGGCCCGCCCGGGCCGGTGCCGACGAGGACGAGCTGGCCGAGGCGCTGCGGGCCGCCCTCAGCGGGCGGCGGGTGCTGCTGATCCTGGATGACGCGGCGGGCGCCGAGCAGGTGGAGCCGCTGCTTCCGGATGAGCCGGACTGCCTGGTCGTGGCCGTCTCCCAGGGCCCGCTGACCGGAGTGCCGGACGTCCGGCCGTGCGCCCTGGGCGGGCTGGAGCCGCCCGCCGGGATCGAGCTGCTGGAGTGGTACGCCGGTCCCACCCGGATCACCTGTGACCCGATGGCCGCGGGCGCGGTGGTGGAGGAGTGCGCGGGACAGCCCGCCGCCCTGGTGCTGGTCGGCGGCTGGCTGGCGGCCCACCCCAAGATGTCGGTGGCCGACGCCGCCCGGCGGCTGCGGGCGCTGCCGGTGCCGGAGGCGTACCAGGGCACCGCCCGGCCGCTGGCCCGGGCCCTGTGGCTGGCCCATGAGGCGCTGCCCGCGCTCTCCGCCCGGATCCTGCGCCTGCTGGCGCTGGCCCCGGCCGGACCGGCCGACGCCCATACCGCCTCCGCGCTGGCCGGCTGCTCGCTGTCCGCCGCCCAGTCCGCGCTGGAGGACTTTGTCGCCCGGGGGCTGCTGCGGCCGGTGCCGGTGGACGGGCTGCCCGGCGCCCCCGGGGCGCTGCCCGCGCAGTACCAGGTGCCGGGCTGTCTGGCGCCGATGCTGCGGGCGCTGCTGGAGACCTGGGAGCGGCCCGCCGAGGTGGAGCTGGCGCGGGCCAGGATGCTGGAACGGGTGGTGCGCCAGCTGCACTCCTGCCGGGCCGCCGCCGAACTGGACAATCCCTCGGTGCGCAAGCGGGTCGCCGAACTGCCCCGGCCGCTGCGCTTCCCCTCCTCCCGGGTGGCCGGGGAGTGGCTGCGCTCCCGGCTGCCCGCGCTGCTGGCGGCCGCCCGGCTGGCGGTGCAGGACGGGCGGCTGGACACCCTGGCCAGACGCCTGGTCTCGGCGCTGACCCGGGCGCTCACCGCGCATCTGGCCCCCGAGGAGGCCGCGGCCGAGCTGTATGGGCTGCACCAGCTGGTGCTGAGCGTGGCCGAACGCTGCGAGATGCCGCTGGAGAAGGCGGCCGCGCTGCTCAACCTGGGCGATCTGGATGTCCGGGCCGGGCGCACCGGCGCCGCGCTGCTGCGGTACCGGGAGGCGCTGCAGGCCGCGCGCCGCTCCGGTGACCCCTATGCCATCAGCCGCTCCCTGGAGTCGGTCGCCGCCGCCTACCAGGAGCTGGGCGACGGCCAGCGGGCGGCCGACTGGTACGGCAGGGCACTGGAGTTGCGGCTCACCCGGGGTGAACTCGCCGACCAGGCGAGGCTTTACGGGCGCCGGGGCGCGGTGCACACCCAGGCCGGGCTGTGGGGCGAGGCGCTGCGCGACTGGCGGGCGGCGGCGGCGGTCAGCCGGCGGCTGCGTGATCTGCCGGGCCAGGTAAGGGCGTTGAGCGAGATCGCGCGGGTGCAGGAGCTGGCGGGGCGGGTGCAGGACGCTGCGCGTACGGCTGCTGAGGCGGTCGAGAATGCCCGTTTCGCCGGGGACGAGCAGTTGCAGGCAACGGTGCTGCTGCGGTTGGCCGAAGTTCTGGAGCGGGCGGGGGATCCGGCTGCTGCCGCGCTGCACCGGGAGGCTGCGGGAGCGCTGCTCCCGACGCAGGACGCGCCTGCGGCGCGTTGAGCCCCACCCACGCAGCACCCGTGACTCTTGTCCGCGAGGGTGGGCTTTCCTTCGTCGGCTGACCGCCGTCGGCGGCTGCGGATGGCCGCCGGCGGACCGGTGATGGGCCACGGGGAGCCCCTTACTCCGGGTACAAGTCCGGCGACCTAAGAAATCAGCGGCGTACGCCGCAAAAATTTGTGCTTTGTAAGGCTAGACAGCGTGAGGTCCTTCATTAGACTGGGTGTGCCGCGATCGCCGCGGTCTGCTCTGGTGTGCCCCTGCATATCCGGATTAACCTGAAATTCCCTGATTCAAGGACCGTGATCGACGTGAAGGTCGGCATCCCCCGCGAGGTCAAGAACAACGAGTTCCGCGTGGCCATCACCCCGGCCGGCGTCCACGAGCTGGTGCGCAACGGCCACCAGGTCTTCGTGGAGAAGGGCGCCGGAGTCGGCTCCTCCATCACCGACGCCGAGTACACGGCGGCGGGCGCGTCCATACTGGACACCGCCGATGAGGTCTGGGCCACCGCCGACCTCCTGCTGAAGGTCAAGGAGCCGATCGCGGAGGAGTACCACCGTCTCCGCAAGGGCCAGACCCTCTTCACCTATCTGCACCTGGCCGCCTCCCGGGAGTGCACGGACGCCCTGCTGCAGTCCGGCACCACCGCCATCGCCTATGAGACGGTCGAGCTCGCCAACCGCGCGCTGCCGCTGCTCGCCCCGATGTCCGAGGTCGCGGGCCGGCTGGCCCCGCAGGTCGGCGCGTACCACCTGATGCGCTCGGCCGGCGGCCGCGGCGTGCTGCCGGGCGGTGTGCCGGGCACCCACGCGGGCAAGGCCGTGGTCATCGGCGCCGGTGTCTCCGGCTGGAACGCCACCCAGATCGCGGTCGGCCTGGGCTTCCATGTCACCCTGCTGGACAAGGACATCAACAAGCTCCGCGAGGCCGACAAGGTCTTCGGTACCAAGGTGCAGACCATCGTCTCCAACGCCTTTGAGCTGGAGAAGGCCTGTGTCGAGGCCGACCTGGTCATCGGCGCGGTGCTGATCCCCGGCGCCAAGGCCCCCAAGCTGGTCACCAACGAGCTGGTCGCCAAGATGAAGCCCGGAAGTGTACTTGTCGACATTGCGATCGACCAGGGCGGCTGCTTCGAGGACTCCCGGCCGACCACCCACACCGAGCCGACCTTCACCGTCCATGACTCGGTCTTCTACTGCGTGGCCAACATGCCGGGCGCGGTGCCCAACACCTCCACCTATGCGCTGACCAACGCCACCCTCCCCTACATCGTGGAACTGGCCAACCGCGGCTGGCAGGAGGCGCTCAGCCGGGACGCCGCCCTGGCCAAGGGTCTCAACACCCATGAGGGACAGGTCGTTTACGGTCCGGTCGCCGAGGCGCACGGTCTGCCCTGCGTCGAGCTGAGCACGCTGCTCGGCTGAGGCATCAACTCCGCCACGGCGGGAAAAACCATTCGGCAGGGTCTTGCTCGGCGAGGCCCTGCCGGGCTTTTTTCCGTACCGTCCACGCGATGTCAAAAAGTGCGGGTGATGGGCGGAACACCCTTGACAGAAGGGCGTTCGATTGCCGACACATCGTGCCGTCTCCGGCGGATTGTGTTGCTGCGAACCGCCGACACGCCATAGAGTCGCCAACCGTCGGCATGGTGCCACGCTGACCTATCTAGATGTTTCCTGGTCACCAAGGAGGTAGGACGACTTGTGAATGAGTCGACATTTGCTCCCGGGGGTGGTCACCCAGGAATGCCTGCGCAGGACCGGAGTCACACCACCGGACTCCAAGCTGTCGGCTCCGTCGCTGTCCACACCTTCGCAGCCCACCAGAACCCGACAGCCCACCAGAGCATGATGGACGGTCAACACGTGAACGCCATGGCCGGTGACCGCGGCGGTGATCCCGCCCGTCTCGCCGACTACGAGGAAGTTCCCGAAGGGCACTTCTACGACCCCGACGCCGAATACGAGCCGGACCCCGAGTACGCGGCCACGCTCGCGCCGGACGCCGCTCGCCAGCGCCGCGAGCGCATCGGTCCCACCGGCCGGCCGCTGCCGTACTTCCCGATCCCGGGCCCGCTGACCGACCACGGCCCGGCGAAGATCATCGCGATGTGCAACCAGAAGGGCGGGGTCGGCAAGACCACCTCCACCATCAATCTGGGCGCCGCGCTGGCCGAGTACGGCCGCCGGGTGCTGCTGGTGGACTTCGACCCGCAGGGGGCGCTCTCCGTGGGGCTGGGCGTCAACCCCATGGAGCTGGATCTGACGGTCTACAACCTGCTGATGGAGCGGGGCATGTCGGCCGACGAGGTGCTGCTGAAGACCGCGGTGCCCAATATGGACCTGCTGCCCAGCAATATCGACCTGTCCGCCGCCGAGGTGCAGTTGGTCAGCGAGGTGGCCCGGGAGTCCACCCTGCAGCGGGCGCTCAAGCCGCTGATGTCCGACTACGACTACATCGTGATCGACTGTCAGCCCTCGCTGGGCCTGCTGACGGTGAACGCCCTGACGGCCGCTCACAAGGTCATCGTCCCGCTGGAGTGCGAGTTCTTCGCGCTGCGCGGGGTGGCGCTGCTCACCGAGACCATCGAGAAGGTCCAGGAGCGGCTCAACCCCGAGCTGGAGCTGGACGGCATCCTGGCCACCATGTACGACTCGCGGACGGTGCACAGCCGGGAGGTGCTGGCCCGGGTGGTGGAAGCCTTCGACGATCACGTCTACCACACCGTCATCGGCCGGACCGTCCGCTTTCCGGAGACCACCGTCGCCGGAGAGCCGATCACCACCTACGCGTCCAACTCCGTGGGCGCCGCCGCCTACCGTCAGCTGGCCAGGGAGGTGCTCGCCCGGTGTCACGCCGAGTGAGTCTGCCCGGCGCCGATGAGCTGTTCCGCACCACCGGCGGGGTGGGGCTGCAGTCCTCGTCCCCTCGTAAGAAGGTGAACGGCGAGGCGCCCGCGCGGGTGCCGGGGCCGGCCGCCGCGGAGCCCGCCGAGGCGGGGCGCGGGTCCGGTGCCGCCGCCAAGGAACAGCCCGAGGAGCGGCCCGCGGCCGCCGCCACCGGCCGTGGCGAGGCCCGCGCCGAGCCCGCCGCCCCGCGCCGCCGGGGACGGGCCGCCAACCGCCGGCCCAGCGGCCGGGAACGCCATGACGAGAAGATCACGGTCTATGTCTCCGCCGAGGAGCTGATGGACCTCGAGCACGCCCGGCTGGTGCTGCGCGGCGAGCATGGACTGGCCGTGGACCGCGGCCGGATCGTCCGGGAGGCCGTCGCGGTCGTCCTCGCCGATCTGGAAGCCCGCGGCGACGCGAGCATTCTGGTACGCCGCCTGCGCGGCCGCTGAGCCGCTTCGCCGATAGCCTGCCGTGCGCGGGCAATGGCCCGTACGCCCGTACCGCAGTCGGCCCCGCCCCAGCTTCCTTGGACCACTTCCGCATGCCCACCCCCACGCCCGCCGCTTCCCGACGCCGCCCGCTGGGCCGTGGCCCGGGCGGCCAGGCCGCGCCGGGTGCCGCCGAGCCGGAGGTGAGCGAAGCGGATCCGGCTCCCGACTCGACTTCGGACCCGACCCCGGACCAGGCACCCGAAGCGGCTCCGGATTCCGGTGCCGACGGCCGGTTCACCGTACGGCTGGCGAACTTCGAGGGGCCCTTCGACCTGCTGCTCCAGCTGATCGCCAAGCACAAGCTGGATGTCACCGAGGTCGCCCTGTCCAAGGTGACCGATGAGTTTATGGCCCATCTGCGGGCCATGGGGCCCGAGTTCGACCTCGACCAGACCACCGAGTTCCTGGTGGTGGCCGCCACGCTGCTGGACCTCAAGGCGGCCCGGCTGCTGCCCGCCGCCGAGGTGGAGGACGAGGCCGACCTGGCCCTGCTGGAGGCCCGCGACCTGCTGTTCGCCCGGCTGCTGCAGTACCGCGCGTACAAGCGGATCGCGGAGATCTTCAGCGAGCGGCTGGCGGTGGAGGGGCGCCGCCACCCCCGTACGGTCGGCCTGGAGCCGCAGCACGCGGAGCTGCTGCCCGAGGTGGTCCTGGGCATCGGCCCGCAGCGGCTGGCCGAGCTGGCGGTCAAGGCCATGCAGCCCAAGCCCAAGCCGCAGGTGTATGTGGACCATATCCACGCCCCGCTGGTCAGCGTCCGGGAGCAGGCCGAGGTCGTGGTGGCCCGGCTGCGGACGGAGGGTGAGGCCACCTTCGCCCGGCTCACCGCCGACGCTCCCGACACCCTGACCGTGGTGGCCCGCTTCCTGGCCCTGCTGGAGCTGTACCGGGAACGGGCGGTCGCCCTGGACCAGGAACAGGCCCTGGGCGAGCTCACCGTCCGCTGGACAGGGACGGAGGACACGGCGCCCCTGGTGACGGACGAGTTCGACCGGAGGCCGGAGGAACGGGAGCCGGACGGACCGGACGGCCCGGGAGCGGAGGAAGCGGAAGCGGGGGAACGGGCGGCGCGGACGGCAGAGGAGACAAGGGCGTGACGGACAACCGGACCGGGACGGGGACACCGGACGAGGCGGAGTGGCGCGCCGGGGCGGCGGCCGGGGCCGCCGTTCCCGGCGCCGGCCGGGAGGGAACCCCGACGGAGGCGGGTTGCGGCCGCGAGACGCCTCCCGTGGCAGCAACAGGTGCTTCTGCCGCGCCGGATACGGAGCCCGGCGTGCCCCGGACCACTCGGGAGGGGGAGTGCGGTGACTCCGCCGCCGGGACGGCACCCGGCGCCCCCGAGCCCCCCGGCGGCGTCGCCGCGCTGCCGCTCGGGCCTGCGCTGGAGGCCGTCCTGATGGTCGTGGACGAGCCGGTCACCGAGGAGCACCTGGCCAAGGTGTTGCAGCGGTCCCGGCGGGAGATCGCCGATGAGCTGCGGCGGCTGTCCGATGAGTACACCGTCCAGCGGCGCGGCTTCGATCTGCGGGCGGTGGCCGGAGGGTGGCGGTTCTTCACGCGGGCCGAGTACGCGGAGGCTGTGGAGAGCTTTGTGCTGGACGGCCAGCAGGCGCGGCTGACCCAGGCCGCGTTGGAGACCCTGGCCGTTGTCGCGTACCGTCAGCCGGTCAGCCGTTCGCGGGTCTCCGCCGTACGCGGGGTGAACTGTGACGGCGTCATGCGCACGCTCCTCCAGCGCGGGCTGGTGGAGGAGGCGGGGACGGAACCCGAAACAGGTGCGATCCTGTACAGGACGACGAATTACTTTCTGGAGCGGATGGGGCTGCGCGGCCTGGACGAGCTTCCCGAGCTCGCCCCGTTCCTCCCCGAGGCGGAAGCGGTCGAAGGTGACTCCCAGGAAGGAGTCCCGTCATTCGATCCGGACGCCCCGGACACCGAAGCGGACGACAAGACGGAACTTTGATGCGAAGCAGCGGCAGGAACAGCGGAAGCGGCAACCGGGACGACCGGGGCGGGCGCGGGCGCGCGGGATCTCCGCGCCCGGCGTCCGGCGGCGGTCGGGGGCGCTCCGAAGGCGGGCGCGCCGAGGGCGGGCGCTCCGGCCAGTCACGCTCCGGCGGCGGACGTTACGACCGGCGGGACGACCGGCAGCAGGAGCAGCGCCCGCGCCGCCCGCGCCCCGAGGAGCGCCGCTACGACGTGGGCCCGGACGCCGAGCGCACCGGCCGGGGTGCCGCGGCCCGCGGTGGCGCCAAGGGCGGCCCCAAGCGTCCGGCCGGCGGCAAGGGTGCCGCGGGCGCCCCGCGCCGGGGCGGCCGTCCCCAGCCGCCCGCCCGCCCCCGGGAGTACGACGCCCAGATCGAGGAGCGCAACCGCGAGCGGCACAACAAGCCGGCCCTCAAGCTGCCCAAGACCTTTGGCGAGCAGGAGGGCGAGCGGCTGCAGAAGGTGCTGGCCCGGGCCGGCATGGGCTCCCGCCGCGCCTGTGAGGAGCTGATCGAGCAGGCCAGGGTCGAGGTCAACGGGCAGATCGTCACCGAGCAGGGCCTGCGGGTGGACCCGGAGAAGGACGAGATCAAGGTGGACGGCCTGACCGTCGCCACCCAGTCGTACCTGTTCTTCGCGCTCAACAAGCCGGCCGGTGTGGTCTCCACCATGGAGGACCCCGACGGGCGGCAGTGCCTGGGTGACTATGTCACCAACCGGGAGACCCGGCTGTTCCATGTGGGCCGGCTGGACACCGAGACCGAGGGCATCATCCTGCTCACCAACCATGGCGAGCTGGCCCACCGGCTGACCCACCCCCGCTATGGCGTACAGAAGACCTATCTGGCCGCCATCACCGGCCCGCTGCCCCGGGACATCGGCAAGCAGCTCAAGAACGGCATCCAGCTGGAGGACGGCTACGCCCGCGCCGACAACTTCCGGGTGGTCCAGCAGACCGGCAAGAACTACCTGGTCGAGGTCACCCTGCACGAGGGCCGCAAGCACATTGTGCGGCGGATGCTGGCCGAGGCGGGCTTCCCGGTGGAGAAGCTGGTGCGCACCTCCTTCGGCCCCATCGCGCTGGGCGACCAGAAGTCCGGCTGGCTGCGCCGGCTCACCAACACCGAGGTGGGCATGCTGATGCGCGAGGTGGACCTGTAGGAGCCCGTACGGGCCGGGCGGCGCGCGTCGGACGTCATATGGCGGCTGACGCGCGCCGCGTCCGTATCAGGAAGTCCTCCACCCGGGCCCGGTCCGGCTCTGCGGGCAGCGGTGTCGAGGCGGCGGCCGCCTCGGTCTCCCGGTGCAGGACGGCCAGCCAGGACTCCACCTCCGCCCAGGACAGCTCGCCCCGGCGCACCGCCAGCAGCCGCTCCCGGTGCTCGCCGGTCTCGACCACCAGCCGGCCGGTGCGCAGCAGGTCCCGGCAGCTGAGGGTGAGGCGGAGAAGATGCATTACCCGTTTCCAGCGGGGGGTGCCGTTCGCCTTGATGTCCGCCGCGACCTTGGACAGGTGCCCGGCCGCGTAGCCGGCGAAGGTCTGATGGACCTGCCGGGACAGGAAGGCGCCGCGCAGCGACAGCAGTTCCCGTCCGGTCGCGTCCGCCCGTTCCACCAGCGGGGAGTGCAGGCACTCCAGCACCGTGGGGTTGGCCCGCAGCGCCAGCTCGCAGAAGCGCTCCAGCTCCCAGGAGAAGCGCTCCTCGCCCGGTCCCTCGATATGCGTGGGCGGCTTGGTGAAGCCCCAGAACATGGGGGTGGGGGCCAGGAAGACCCCGCGCCGGTCGGTGTCGCTGTCCTCGGTGGCCAGCCCGAAGGCGCGCGAGCCCATCACACAGGAGTAGACGGTGTGCTCGGTCACCAGGGAGTGCGGCGAGCGCAGGGAGTGCGAGGAGTGCATGGCGAGCATGGTGGCAGCGGGCACGCCCCGCCGGCACCTCGATTTCCGTGGTCAGGACCAGACCGCCAGGCCCACCGCGCGCCGCTCCTCGTCCCGTTCGATCTCCATCATCCCGTCCACCGCGTCCCGGCTGATCCGCCCGTAGACATGCGGGAACAGCGTCCCCGGCGGCACTCCGGGCGGCGGCGGGCCGGCCGGGGCCTCCCAGCGGACCAGGACGTCCAGCTTGTGCTCGTCGATCAGCAGGGCCATCAGCGGTCCCGGCACCTCCCGGTAGAAGGCGGTGGCCACCGCCAGGGTGGTGGCCTCGTCGGGGGAGCAGTGCACAAAGCCCTCGGTCTCCAGGGAGGCGGGGGCGTAGGGGCGGTCGGGGATGGCCAGCCAGTCGTCCAGCGATACCACATGAAAGATCATGTCCACGTTGTACCGGACGGTGACCGCCCGCGCAGGGCCCGCACGGCGGCGCACTAGGGTTAAGCCACCACGGACCGCCCGCGCACAGCAAGGACCTCACCCAGTGCGTACCGCCCTCGTCATCGGCACCGGACTGATCGGCACCTCCGCCGCGCTCGCCCTGGCGGGCCGCGGGGTGCGCGTCTACCTCCGGGACCACGACCCCGACCAGGCCCGTACCGCCGCCGCCCTGGGCGCCGGCCTCGACCAGGAGCCGGACGGGCCGGTGGACCTGGCGCTGGTCGCCGTGCCGCCGGCGCATGTGGCGGCCACCCTGGCCGCCGCGATCGAGGGCGGGCTGGCCCGGGCCTATCTGGATGTGGCCAGCGTCAAGGGCGGCCCCCGCCGGGAGCTGCGGGCGCTGGGCTGCGACCTCAGCACCTATCTGGGCACCCATCCGATGGCCGGACGGGAGCGCTCCGGTCCGCTGGCGGCCACCGCGGACCTCTTCGAGGGCCGCCCCTGGGTGCTGACCCCCACCCGGGACACCGACACCGAGGTGCTCAACCTGGCGCTGGAGCTGGTGGCCCTGTGCCGGGCCGTCCCGGTGGTGATGGACGCCGAGGACCACGACCGCGCGGTGGCCCTGGTCTCGCACACCCCCCAGCTGGTCTCCAGCCTGGTCGCCGCCCGGCTGCGCAATGCCGACGAGACCGCGGTGCGGCTGTGCGGGCAGGGCGTCCGCGATGTCACCCGGATCGCCGCCTCCGACCCCCGGATGTGGCTGGAGATCCTCTCCGCCAACCCCGGCCCGGTCGCCGATGTGCTGGACGCCCTGGCCGCCGACCTGGACGAGACGGTACGGGCGCTGCGGGCCCTCCAGGCGGGCAAGGAGGGTGCCGCCGAACTGGAGGATGTGCTGCGCCGGGGCAATGACGGCCGGGCCCGGGTCCCGGGCAAGCACGGCGCGGCCCCGGCCGTCTATGAGACGGTCACCGTGCTCATCGGCGACCAGCCGGGCGAGCTGGCCCGGATCTTCGCCGACGCCGGCCGGGCGGGCGTCAATATCGAGGACGTCCGGATCGAGCACGCCACCGGCCAGCAGGCCGGCCTGATCCAGCTGATGGTGGACCCGGCGGTGGCCGGGCAGCTGGCCGGGACGCTGGCCGAACGGGGCTGGCCGGTGCGGCGGTAGCCGGGGGACCGTACGGCTGCACGAGGCGCTCCGGCGAGCCAGTAACCTTGGGTGAGCCCACCGCTCACAGGACAGCCCGTAGACAGCCCGTACACAGGAAGGTGTCTGACACCGTGGAAACCGCCGCCCGGACCGCACCGGCAGCAGTGATCGTCGGCATCGACGGCCCCTCCGGCACGGGCAAGTCCAGCACCTCCAAGGCCGTGGCCGCCAAGCTGGGCCTGCGCTACCTGGACACCGGGGCGCAGTACCGGGCGATCACCTGGTGGATGCTGAGCAATGGCATCGACGTCAACGACGCCATGGCGGTGGCCGCCGCCGCCGGCAAGCCGGAGATCGTCTCCGGCACCGACCCCTCCGCGCCCGCCATCACCGTGGACGGCCTGGACGCCTCGGCGCCCATCCGCACCCAGGAGGTCACCGCCGCGGTGAGCGCGGTCAGCGCGGTCCCGGAGGTGCGCACCCGGCTGACCGAGCTGCAGCGGGCCATCGCCGCCGCGGCCCCGGCGGGCATCGTGGTGGAGGGCCGGGACATCGGCACCACCGTGCTGCCGGACGCCGATGTCAAGATCTTCCTCACCGCCTCCCCGGAGGCCCGCGCCGCCCGCCGCAATGGCGAGCTCAAGGGCAAGGAGGCCGGTGACCTGGCCGCCACCCAGGCGGCGCTGGTCAAGCGGGACGCCGCCGACTCCGGCCGGAAGACCTCCCCGCTGGCCAAGGCCGCCGACGCGGTGGAGGTGGACACCACCGAGCTGACCCTGGAGCAGGTCATCGAGTGTGTGGTGACCCTGGTGGAGGAGAAGCGGACCGCGTGAGTCCTTCCGCCTCCGGCGCCGCCGTCGGCCGGCGGATCGGCGTCGGACTGATGTACGGGCTGTGGAAGCCCCGGGTGCTGGGTGCCTGGCGGGTGCCCGCCGCGGGGCCGGTCATCCTGGCCGTCAACCACTCGCACAATGTGGACGGCCCGATGGTGATGGGCACCGCCCCGCGCCCGGCGCACTTCCTGGTCAAGAAGGAAGCCTTCGTCGGCCCGCTGGGCTGGTTCCTGCGCTCCATCGGCCAGCTGGAGGTGGACCGCCAGGGCACCGACCGGGCCGCCGTCACCGGGGCGCTGGAGGTCCTTCAGCAGGGCGGGGTGCTGGGCATCTTCCCGGAGGGCACCCGGGGCGAGGGCGACTTCGCCGCGCTGCGGGCCGGTCTGGCCTATTTCGCCGTACGGTCGGGGGCGCCCATTGTGCCGGTGGCGGTGCTGGGCAGTGCCGAGCGCGCCGGCCGCCTGGTACGCGGCCTGCCGCCGCTGCGGGGGCGGGTCGATGTGGTCTTCGGGGATCCTTTTGAGGCCGGGGACGGCAGCGGGCGGCGTACCCGCAAGGCGCTGGACGAGGCGACCGTCCGCATCCAGCACCGGCTGGCCGCCCACCTGGCGGACGCCAAGCGGCTCACCGGCCGCTGACACAGACTTTTGAGTAGCGGGCCGTAAGGGTCCCGCCGATGAGAGCAAGGAACGGACCTTCATGAACGACCAGATCCACGGCGACGAGCACGGTGAGCTTGGCGACGCCGAGTACGCGGAGTTCATGGAGCTCGCGGCGCAGGAGGGCTTCGACGCCGAGGAGATCGCCGGTGAGCTGGCGGCCGCGGGCCACGGCCCGCTGCCCGTGCTCGCCGTGGTCGGCCGCCCCAACGTCGGCAAGTCCACCCTGGTGAACCGGATCATCGGCCGCCGCGAAGCGGTGGTGGAGGACAAGCCGGGCGTCACCCGGGACCGGGTGACCTATGAGGCCGAGTGGGCCGGCCGCCGCTTCAAGGTCGTGGACACCGGCGGCTGGGAGCAGGACGTGCTGGGCATCGACGCCTCGGTCGCCGCCCAGGCCGAGTTCGCCATCGAGGCCGCCGACGCGGTGGTCTTCGTGGTGGACGCCTCGGTGGGCGCCACGGACACCGACGAGGCCGTGGTCAAGCTGCTGCGCCGGGCGGGCAAACCGGTGGTGCTGTGCGCCAACAAGGTGGACGGCCCCTCCGCCGAGGCCGACGCCGCCATGCTGTGGTCACTGGGCCTGGGCGAGCCCCACCCGGTCTCCGCCCTGCACGGCCGCGGCACCGGCGACATGCTGGACGCGGTCCTGGAGGCGCTGCCCGACGCCCCGGCCCAGACCTTCGGCACCGCCGTGGGCGGCCCCCGCCGGGTGGCCCTGATCGGCCGCCCCAATGTGGGCAAGTCCTCGCTGCTGAACAAGGTGGCGGGCGAGGAGCGGGTGGTCGTCAACGAGCTGGCCGGCACCACCCGCGACCCGGTGGACGAGCTGATCGAACTCGGCGGCAAGACCTGGAAGTTCGTGGACACCGCCGGCATCCGCCGCCGGGTCCACCTCCAGGAGGGCGCCGACTACTACGCCTCCCTGCGCACCGCCGCCGCGGTGGAGAAGGCCGAGGTCGCGGTGGTGCTGATCGACGCCTCGGAGTCCATCAGCGTCCAGGACCAGCGGATCATCACCATGGCCGTGGAGGCGGGCCGGGCCCTGGTGCTGGCCATCAACAAGTGGGACACCCTGGACGAGGAGCGCCGCTACTACCTGGAGCGGGAGATCGAGACCGAGCTGGGCCAGATCGGCTGGGCTCCCCGGGTCAATGTCTCGGCGCGCACCGGGCGGCATATGGAGAAGCTGGTCCCGGCCATCGAGACCGCGCTGGCCGGCTGGGAGACCCGGGTGCCCACCGGCCGTCTCAACGCCTTCCTGGGCGAGCTGGTCGCCGCCCACCCGCACCCCATCCGGGGCGGCAAGCAGCCGCGCATCCTCTTCGGCACCCAGGCGGGCACCCGCCCGCCGCGCTTTGTGCTGTTCGCCTCCGGCTTCCTGGAGGCCGGCTACCGCCGCTTCATCGAGCGCCGGCTGCGCGAGGAGTTCGGCTTCGAGGGGACGCCGATCCACATCTCGGTGCGGGTGCGGGAGAAGCGCAGCCGCAAGAAGTGACGCCTTGGCCGGGCGGTGCGCCGCCCGGCCGGGCCTAGAACCCTCGTGAGCGCCCGTCGCGCGCACCGGGCGGCAGTGCGGGAAGTGCCCCGCGCTGCCGCCCGTGTGTGTGGTAGGTGTCCCAGCTGCCATGGTGGCCGGAGTGGCCGGAGTAGGGGGAGTGCCCGGTCAGCTGGCCGTAGTAGCCGCCCTGCCCCTGCTGGGAGCCGAAGCCCTTGAAGCCCAGGTCCTCCTCACCGGCCCGGTCGCCCGGCAGGGTGCGGAAGGCACGGCGGTACTCGGAGCACAGGGCGTCGAAGATCGGGGTGACCGACTCGCAGCGGCTCCGGTCGGCGGCGTCCCGGGACGGCCGCATACCGGGGATGTAGTTCTGGTACGAGGTCCGGGAGGGTTCGTAAGAGTACACATCCCTGCCAACGACACCGCGGCCCATCGGATGCGGTCACATCCGTGAATGACACCCCGGGCCCGGGAGCGCGGGGAGCGTGAATGCGATCATGTGCCCGCGAGCGGCATGGTCGCGCCCACCAGCCGGCCCGCCGCCGCGGCCCGGTCCAGGGCCTCGCGCAGCAGGTCCTCCCGGGACTGCTGGCCGATGGTGCCCACCGGCGCCGCGAAGACGATCACCCGCTGGTGGCGCTTGACCGCCGCCCGCCACTCCTCGGCCACCTGCATCGCCTGATGGGCCTGCCACCAGGCGACCGGGGAGCCGGCGGTCGCGCCGGGCTGCAGGATGGCGTGCAGCTGGCCCATGGCCACCAGCACCGACCAGCCGGGGTTGGCGCTCGGAATGTCATCGACCGAGCTCACCGGGGTGAAACCCTGCTCGCCCAGCAGCTCCAGGAAGACATCCGCCGGACCGGTGGTGCCGGGCCGGGCGATCGCGGTCAGCGGCTCCACCACCAGGGTGGGATGCACATCGTTGTTGATCAGCAGCAGGCCGCTGGTGACCCCCAGCTCGGCCTGCAGCGGTACCTCGGCGGTCACCGCCGGCTCACCCGCCGCCGGGCCCTCGCCGGTGATGGAACGCACCGCGTTCTGCAACTGCTCCTCGGAGACCGGGACGACCTGGGAGGGGATGCAGGCCGCGTGCGCGAAGGCCAGCACCGCCGACTCCTCGCCGACGAAGAGCACGGTGCTGGTGCGGTCCCGCTCGCTGTCGCCGACGGCACGGCAGGAGGTGCACTCATAGGTGCCGGGGGCGTTGTCGCCGCCGAGCAGTCGGTCCGCTTCTTCGTCGCCGATCTCGGCGCGTACGTCGTCGCTGACGTCCAGCATGCGGGGCACGGAGGGCTCCTCGAAACTTCGGTGCACAGGGCCGGGCGGTTCCCGGCTCGTAACGAGGACAACGGACGACGCCGGGCCTGGGTCACGCCCTGCTGGGGCGCCGGTAACCGGACGCTCAACTTCCGGTGAACCGGTTGCCGCCGCAGGCGAACCGGATGGCACTGAGTACGCTCTAACCTCTCAGGAGGCGGGCCACCAGGCGCGCACACCGGCTGTGGGGACGAATGCACATCTCATTCCTGATTCACAATGCCTACGGCATCGGCGGCACGATCCGCACCACGTACAACCTGGCGGGCACCCTCGCCGAGCAGCATGACGTGGAGATCGTCTCGGTCTTCCGGCACCGCGAGGAGCCGGTCTTCGCCACGCCCGGCAAGGTACGGCTGCGTCACCTGGTGGATCTGCGCAAGGACGGCCCCGGCTACGAGGGCGACCACCCCGAGGCCCGGCGCCCGGCCACCGTCTTCCCGGCCACCGAGGGCCGCTACAAGCAGTACAGCGCGCTCACCGACCGGCGGATCGCCGAACACCTGCGCTCCCTGGACTGCGATGTGGTGGTCGGCACCCGGCCCGGCCTCAATGTGCACATCGCCCAGCAGGCCCGCCGCGGGCCGGTGCGGGTCGGCCAGGAGCATCTGACCCTCTCCACCCACTCCGCCCCGCTGAAGCTGACCCTGCGCACCCACTACCCCCGGCTGGACGCCGTCACCACCGTCACCGAGGCCGACGCGCAGACCTACCGCAAGCTGATGCGGCTGCCGGGAGTACGGGTGGAGGCCGTCCCCAACAGCGTCCCGGCCCCCCTGGTCGCCCCGGCCGACGGCACCGGCAAGTGGGTGGTCGCGGCCGGCCGGCTCGCCCCCGCCAAGCGCTATGACGTGCTGATCCGGGCCTTCGCCAAGGTTGTCGCCGAGCGCCCGGACTGGCGGCTTCGGATCTATGGCGCAGGGGTCGAGAAGGCCAAGTTGCGCAAGCTGATCGACGACCTGGGCCTGTACAACCACGTCCTGCTGATGGGCCCGGCCAACCCGCTGGACCCGGAGTGGGTCAAGGGCTCCATCGGCGCCGTCACCTCCAGCCTGGAGTCCTTCGGCATGACCATCGTGGAGGCCATGCGCTGCGGCCTGCCGGTGGTCTCCACCGACTGCCCGCACGGCCCCGGGGAGATCATCGACAACGGGGCCGACGGACTGCTGGTGCCGGTCGGCAAGACCGATGCCATCGCCGCCGGGCTGCTGAAGCTGATCAACGACGATGAACTGCGCAAGCGGATGGGCCGCCAGGCCCTGGAGAACGCGGCGCGGTTCGACCCGGCGCAGATCGCCGGGCGGTACGAGCGGCTGTTCGGCGAGCTGGCCACGCGGGGCACCCTGCGCGGCTCGCTGCACCGTACCCGGGGAGCGCTGCTCAGCAGCGCCCTGCGGACCACGGACGCCGGCCGCTCCGCCCTGCGCCGGGTGCGTGCCGCATGACCGACGCGCGGTTCCCTTCCCACCCCATCACCCCCGAGGAGTCCCCCATCGTGTCTGCCCCGCCGCGCGCCGACTGCATCGCGGACTCCGCGGGCGGACTCACCTTCGACCTCGACGTACCCGAGGGCGGCCGGGAGCCGCAGGCCCTGGTGCTGCTGCGCCGGGGCGGGGACGACCAGGCCGATGAGGTCCGCCTGCCGCTCACTCCCAATGGCGACGGGCGCCTGCGTGCCGTACTGCCCAGCACCGTGGCAATGGCCGAGGGGCGCTGGGATGTGCATCTGGACCGCGGGGAGGAGGGCGGCCCGCAGCGGCTGCTGCCCGGCCTGGCCGACCTGCGCTCGCTGGTGGACCGCAGGCCCGGCCCCAGCACCTCCCCGCTGGCGGTGCGCATCCCCTACGCCACCAAGCACGGCAACCTCTCGGTGCGCAGCTGGCTGCGCGCCCCGCACGCCGAGGCCGGGGATCTCACCCTGAGCGCCGAGGGGATCACCGGGCGGGGCACTCTGCACCGGGTGGAGAACCCCCAGGAGTGGCTCACCGACGCCGTTGTGGAGGCCCGCTCCAGGCGGAGCGCGGCGGTGGTGCGCACCGCGCCGGTGACCGCCGAGGGCCAGGAGTTCACCTTCACCCTGGCCTATGCCGGGCTGTGCGCGGACTGGAAGGGCGGGCCGGAGGTCTGGGACTTGTGGCTGTGCCGCGCGGATGGCTCCGCCGAGGCCCGGCTGGCGCGGATCCTGGACGATGTGGCGGACAAGAAGCAGATCTTTGTCTACCCCGGCCTGCCGGTGTCCGCCCCCTACGCCCCGGCCGAGGTCGGCCCGTACTACACGGCCGACAACGACCTCGCGGTACGGGTGGACGAGCGGCCCCCGGTGAGCTGACCCCCGCTCAGGACGGGGCGGCCTCGGCCTCTTTGGCGGTCCGCGGATGGTGCAGGTCGAAGGCGGGGGACTCGGAGCGGATCCGGGGGATCGAGGCGAAGTTGTGGCGGGGCGGCGGGCAGGAGGTCGCCCACTCCAGCGAGCGGCCGAAGCCCCAGGGGTCGTCCACCTCCACCGGCCTGCCGTACTTGGCGGTCCGCCAGAGGTTGTAGAGGAACGGCAGGGTGGACAGGCCCAGCAGGAAGGCGCCGATGGTGGAGACCGTATTGAGCGCGGTGAAGCCGTCCGCGGCCAGATAGTCGGCGTACCGCCGGGGCATCCCCTCGGCGCCCAGCCAGTGCTGCACCAGGAAGGTGGTGTGGAAGCCGGTGAAGAGGGTCCAGAAGTGGACCTTCGCCAGCCGCTCGTCCAGCATCTTGCCGGTGAACTTGGGCCACCAGAAGTAGAAGCCGGCGAAGGTCGCGAACACCACGGTGCCGAAGACCACGTAGTGGAAGTGCGCCACCACGAAGTAGCTGTCGGTGACATGGAAGTCCATCGGGGGAGAGGCCAGGATCACCCCGGTGAGCCCGCCGAACAGAAAGCTCACCAGGAAGCCCACCGCCCACAGCATGGGTGACTCGAAGGACAGCGAGCCGCGCCACATGGTGCCGATCCAGTTGAAGAACTTCACCCCGGTGGGCACCGCGATCAGGAAGGACAGGAAGGAGAAGAAGGGCAGCAGCACCGCCCCGGTGGCGAACATATGGTGCGCCCAGACCACCACCGACAGCGCGGTGATCGCCATGGTGGCGCCGATCAGCGAGAGATAGCCGAAGACCGGCTTCCGGGAGAACACCGGGATGATCTCGCTGATGATGCCGAAGAACGGCAGCGCGATGATGTAGACCTCCGGGTGCCCGAAGAACCAGAACAGGTGCTGCCACAGCAGCGTCCCGCCGTAGGGCGCCTCGAAGACCACCGCGCCGAACCGGCGGTCCGCCTCCAGGCACAGCAGCGCCGCCGCCAGCACCGGGAAGGCCAGCAGGATCAGCACCGAGGTGAACAGTACGTTCCAGGTGAAGACGGGCATCCGGAACATGGTCATCCCCGGGGCGCGCATCCCGATGATGGTGGTCAGGAAGTTGACGGCGCCCAGGATGGTGCCGAAGCCGGAGAGCGCCAGGCCCATGATCCATAGGTCGGAGCCGACCCCGGGGGAGCGGACCGCGCCGTTCAGCGGGGCATAGGCGGTCCAGCCGAAGGAGGCCCCGCCCTCCGGGGTGAGCATGCTGCCGACCACCAGCAGACCGCCGAAGAGATACAGCCAGTAGGCGAACATATTGAGCCGGGGGAAGGCCACATCCGGGGAGCCGATCTGCAGCGGCATGATCGCGTTGGCGAAGCCGGCGAAGGCCGGGGTGGCGAAGAACAGCAGCATGATCGTGCCATGGGCGGTGAACGCCTGGTTGAACTGGTTGTTGGTCATGAACTGCAGCCCGGGACGGGCCAGCTCGGCCCGCATCAGCAGGGCCAGCACCCCGGCCACCAGGAAGAAGCCGAACGAGGTGATCAGATAGAGACTGCCGATCTTCTTGTGGTCGGTGGTGCTCAGCCAGTCCACCGCCAGCGCGCCCGGCCGCCGCTCGCGCCGCGGAGCCTCGCGTACCGGCGTTGTCTCGGTCCCCATCCGTGCCCCCTCGCTCTCCGGCCGTCCGGCCCGTCGTGCCTCCGGGTTCCCTTGGGTCCCCGCCATGATGCTCGTCCCCGGGCGGGTGGCGCGAGGGTGCCTCGGGCACCGGGACCGGGTCAAGGGATCTTCCGGAATTAAATATTCCGGTCAATTGCGGGGGCCCTTGGGCCGCCGCCCGGTTAATCCCGGACGCGGCCTTCCCGGCCGTAATAGCCGGACAATTGACGGGACCTTGGCCGGACCCCGGAAAGATATGGTGAAGATTCATCGGCGAGGGTTTCGGCAGCGGTTTCCGGAGCGAATGGAAAACCCGGCTCCCGGGAGCCGCGCCCATAAACCCCGCCCGGAGGTCTGTTTACGGAAGTGTGACCGGCGGGGCCTTACGGCCTACCGTGGCTGCCATGGTGTCCTTGCCGAATCTTCCCCCCGACCCCCAAGACGACCTCGGGCGCTACCTGGGGCTCGACGCCGAGAGCGCCGCCGCCCTGGCCCGGGAGCAGGGCTGGCGCACGGTGCGTTCGCTGCCGCCGGGCACCGTGGTGACCATGGAGTATGTGGCCGGACGGCTCAACTTCGAGGTGGACGGCGGCCGGGTGCGCCGCTGCTGGAAGGGCTGAGCGGGCGTAACAGCCGGGCGTGCGGAAAAGGCGACGGCCGCCCCGGGGTGTACCCGGAGCGGCCGTGGGAGCCCGGAGCGTCAGACGGTCCGGCCCGGGCCCAGCTGCGCGGTGCGCGGCGCCCGGTCGGCATGCGGCGGACGGCGGCTGCCGCCGGGGGTGACCGGGGTCCGCTCGGCACGGACGGTGTGCGGGCGGGCGGCCAGGTGCGGACGGGACTCGGCGGACCGGCCCCGGCTCCCCGCGCCCACCACCTCGCGCACCGGCAGTTCGTCATGGACCGGCGACCGCTGCGGCAGCACCCCCACCGGGGAGAACGTCCCGGCCGCCGGCATCCGGCGGGCACGCAGCGCCGCCCAGGCGGCCAGCAGCCACACCTCGGCCCGGGCCATCAGCGGCTCGAACCAGGGCAGCGCCAGCAACACCAGCAGACCGGCCGTCCAGCCCAGCGTCACATCGCTCATCCAGTGGGTGCCCAGATAGACCGTGGTCATCCCGACGCCCAGCGCCAGCAGCGCGGCGATCACCGAGCTGATCCGGCGGGCCCGCGGGGTGGTGGCCAGATAGGCCAGCACGCCCCAGGTCACCACGGCGTTGGCGGTGTGGCCGGAGGGGAATATGTCCCCGCCGGCGAACATCTCATTGGAGCCGATCAAGGTCGCATAGTGCGGGCCCAGCCGCCCCATCCCCAGCTTGGCGGCGCCCACGGTGGCGTTGAGCAGCAGCAGCGAGGTGCCCAGCACCAGCAGCGGGCGCAGGGTGCGGCGCTTGTACGAACACCAGCCCAGCCAGGCGGCCACCGCCAGGGCGGTCGGTCCGCGCTGGCCCAGGACCACGTAGTAGTCCAGGAAGGTGTGGATCTCCGGCCAGTGCTTGTACGGCCGGAAGAGCATGACCTGCCAGTCGAACCGCACCGGCCACGAGGTGGTCCATACACCGACCACGATGGCCACATAGACCACACAGGTGGCCGCGAAGAGGCCCACCCGGGTCCGAGTCATCCTCGGCCGCTCGGGCGTGGTCGGTGGCTCCTCCGTCTGGACGAGCTCGTCGTTGGTACGCACCCAATCGACGTTACATTGCGTGACGGGAGGGTCCGGCCGCTACGGCCGATTTGTGATGACGATGTGATGTGGAATGCGTCTCAAACGCGACTTTCGGCACGAGCGCCATCCGTCCCGTACCGAAATAAGAATGAGTTAAAGAATCCGGGTCCGGCTTCCCCTCCGGCATCCCGGCGCGCTTAATGTATTTCGATTTCCGCCGTTTATCGGTGATTGGCCGGGGGGTTGAACGGCGTTTTCCCGTCCCCGCCCCTGCCCTGTCCCCGCCCCCCTCCCCGGAAAACGATCACGGCGGCCCGGACCCCAGCAGCCAGAAGGCCCCGTAGCCGGCCGAGACCAAGGACACGGCAGTCATGATCATCACCGCGCGTGGGGTACGCAGCCTCGCCAGCGCCACCGCGAGCGGCAGCAACAGCGAAAACGCCGGCATCATCAGCCGCGGCTTGGAGCCGAAATAGCCCTTGGCCGTCAGCGCCAGCCCCAGCACCACTCCGCCATAGACCAGCAGCGGCAGCGGCTGACGCTGCCGCACCCCCGCCAGATACAGCCGGATCACCAGCCCCACCCCGGCCAGCAGCGCCAGCCCGGCGGCGAAGGACGGCCCGCCCAGCAGCCCGGCGGCAAAGGAGCCGAACGCCAGCCCGCCGTCGAAACCATTGCCCCAGCCGCCCTGGACATCCAGATAGCCGGTGACGCTGCCGGTGCGCACCCCCACCCAGGCCACATACGCCAGCCAGCCCAGCGGCGCCAGCGTCACCCCCAGCAGCATGCGCCCGGACCCCCGCCGGCCCCGCCGCCACAGCCGCACCCCCGCGGTGAGCCATACCGCCGCCACCACCGCGGCCCCTACCGGACGGGTCAGCCCGGCCAGCGCCGCCAGCCAGCCCGCCCACACCCAGCGCCCGGTGAGCACGGCATAGACACTCCACGCCGCCAGCGCGGTGAACAGCGACTCCGAGTAGGCCATCGACTGCACGATGCCGACCGGAAGCGCGGCCCACAGTGCCACCAGCGCGATGCCCGTCCGCCGCCCGTACCGCAGCTCGCCCACCGCGAAGATCCCCCAGGCCGCCGCCACCGAGGCCACCGCGCTGACCAGCAGTCCCGCATCGGCCACGGACAGCGGCAGCAGCGCCGACAGCCCCCGCTCCAGCCCCGGCAGCAGCGGAAAGAACGCCATATCGGAGTGGACCCGGCCCCCGCTCAGCCGAAGGGTGTAGCCATAGCCGTGCTCGGCTATCCGCGCGTACCACAGCGAGTCCCAGCGGGCGGACAGCAACTGGTGCGCACTGCGCCCTGCCGACCCCGCCCACACCGCCAGTACCAGCAGCCCCAGCCCCCGGATCGCCCCATAGCCCAGCAGCGCGGGCAGCGCCCGGCGCAGGGCCGAACGGGTGCGGCCGATGCCGGGGGCGGTGCGTATGCCGGGGAGCGGGGCGAGAGTCGTCACCGGGTGATTGTCCGGTATCCCGGGGCCCCCGCCCAACGGCGCCGGGGCGGTGACCTGGCGGGACTCGCGTAACCTGGCGTCTCATCCGTCCCCCGCACCCGGCACCCGGGGGACCCGACACGGAGGTGGGCGAATGTCCGGGACGGCTCCCGCCGGCACCCGGTGGACCACGGGCCTGCCCCGGCAGCGCTCCCGCCCCCGGCCCGGCCCAGGCGGCGGCGCCGGCCGCTGGACGGTGCTGGTCGTCCTCTGCGTCAGCCTCCTGATCGTCGCCATCGACGCCACCGTGCTGCATGTCGCGGTCCCGGCCGTCACCGAGGATCTCCGCCCCGGCGCCATCCAGCTGCTGTGGATCGTGGACATCTATCCGCTGGTCTGCGCCTCGCTGCTGATCCTCTTCGGCACCCTCGGCGACCGGGTGGGCAGGCGCCGGGTGCTGTTGCTGGGGTACGGCCTGTTCGGCCTGGCCTCCGCGCTGGCCGCCGTCGCCCCCACCCCCGGGGTGCTGATCGCCGCCCGGGCCCTGCTGGGCGCCGGCGGCGCCATGATCATGCCCGCCACGCTCTCCATCCTCCGCCAGGTCTTCCCCGACCGGCGGGAACGCGCCCTGGCCATCGGGGTCTGGAGCGCGGTGGCCGCGGTGGGCGCGGCCGCCGGACCGCTGCTGGGCGGGCTGCTGCTGGAGCACTACTGGTGGGGCTCGGTCTTCCTGATAAACGTCCCGCTGATGGTGGTGAGCATCCCCATCGGCCGCTGGCTGCTGCCCGAGTCCACCGGCGACCGGGACGGACCCTGGGACGTACTCGGCGCCCTGCTGGCCGCCTTCGGGCTGTTCGGCGTGGTGCTGGGGGTCAAGCGGATCGGCTGCGCCGAACCGCTGTCCCTGGCCACCGTGGTGCCGCCCGCGCTGGGCTGCGCCCTGCTGGTGCTGTTCGTACGCCGCCAGCGCCGCCGCCGGCACCCGCTGATCGACCTGGCGATGTTCGCCCGACCGGCCTTCTCCACCTCGGTGGGCTGCATTGTGCTGGCCATGCTGGCCCTGGTCGGCCTGGAGCTGATAGCGGCCCAGTACCTCCAGCTGATCCTGGGCCTGACCCCGCTGGGGACCGGGCTGCGGCTGCTGCCGCTGACCGTGGCCGCGATGGCCGCCGGACTGGCCGGCTCCAGGGTGCTGCACCGCCTGGGCCCGCGCCGGATGGTGGCGTCCGGCTTCGCCCTGACCGCCGCCGCCGTGCTCGCCCTGGGCGCACTGGGCCGCGAGGACCGGCCGGGCCTGCTCACCGGCTGCTTTCTGCTGCTCGGCCTGGGCCTGGAGACCACCCTGTTCGGGGCGTATGAGTCCATGCTCAGCGAGACCTCGGCCGGCGCGGCGGGCGGGGCGGCCGCCATCGGTGAGACCTCCTACCAGCTGGGCGCCGGGATGGGCATCGCCCTGCTGGGCAGCGTGATGAATGCCGCCTACGCGCCCGCGGTCGGTTCGGCCCCGGGCGTGCCCAGTGCTGCCGCCCGGTCCGCCACCGACTCCCTGGGCGAGGCCTATGAGGTGGCGGACCGCCTCGGCGGCCCCCAGGGCCAGGCCCTGCGCCGCACCGCCCGGGACGCCTTCATCCATGGGATGCATCTGTCCCTGGTGGTCAGCGCCGTCCTGCTGCTGCTGGGCGCGCTGGCCGCGCTGCGGCTGCCCAGGACCGCCGGTCCGACGGACTGAGGCGGGCCCCGGCCGGGGCGGGGCCAGGGGCAGGGGCTGGGCCGGGCCCGGGGCAGGGTCTGGACGCCGGGGGTTACCCGGCCGTAGCGTCGGTGCCGTCCCGCCGATGATCACCGGAGGCCGCCATGTCCGCAGCAGCCCTGCCGCCGTTCGACCCCCATGACCCGCTGGGCATCGACGACCTGCTCAACGACGAGGACCTGGCGGTCCGTCAGACCATCCGGCAGTGGGCCGCCGACCGGGTACTGCCGCATATCGCCGACTGGTACGAGCGCGGGGAGCTGCCCGGCATCCGCGAACTCACCCGGGAACTCGGCGCCCTGGGCGCCCTGGGCATGACCCTGGACGGCTATGGCTGCGCCGGGGCCGGCGCCGTCCAGTACGGCCTGGTCTGCCTGGAGCTGGAGGCCGCCGACTCCGGCATCCGCTCCCTGGTCTCGGTCCAGGGCTCGCTGGCCATGTACGCCATCCACCGCTTCGGCTCCGAGGAGCACAAGGAGCGCTGGCTGCCCGGCATGGCGGCCGGGGAGACCATCGGCTGCTTCGCCCTGACCGAACCGGATCATGGCTCCGACCCGGCCGGGATGCGCACCCACGCCAAGCGTGACCCGGGCGGCGACTGGATCCTCACCGGGCGCAAGATGTGGATCACCAATGGGTCGGTGGCCGGGGTCGCTGTCGTCTGGGCCCGGACCGACCAGGGCATCCGCGGCTTTGTCGTACCCACCGACACCCCCGGTTTCGCCGCCCCCGAGATCAAGCACAAGTGGTCCCTGCGCGCCTCGGTCACCAGCGAGCTGGTGCTTGACGAGGTACGGCTGCCCGCCGACGCGGTGCTGCCCGGGGCCACCGGCCTGCGCGGCCCGCTCAGCTGTCTGAGCCACGCTCGCTATGGCATCGTCTGGGGCTCGCTGGGCGCCGCCCGGGCCAGCTTTGAATCGGCGCTGGAGTACGCCCGTACCCGCGAGCAGTTCGGCAGGCCCATCGGGGGCTTTCAGCTCACCCAGGCCAAACTGGCCGATATGGCGGTGGAACTGCACAAGGGCGTTCTGCTGGCGCACCACTTGGGGCAGCGCATGGACGCCGGACGACTGCGTCCGGAACAAGTCAGCTTTGGAAAGCTCAACAACGTAAGGGAAGCGATCGAGATCTGCCGTACCGCCCGGACGATCCTGGGCGCCAACGGGATCTCCCTGGAGTACCCCGTGATGCGGCACGCCACCAACCTGGAGTCGGTGCTCACCTATGAGGGCACCGTGGAGATGCACCAGCTGGTGCTGGGCAAGGCGCTCACCGGTCTCGACGCGTTCCGATGAGCACCCCGGCCCCTTGAGAGGCCGTCAGCTCTGCTGTTTTCTTCGTCTTCGTCAGCTCTGGTTGAAAAAACCCCCGTTGGCCCGGCTGATCGGCTCCCCGCTGACCACCTGGTAGTCGGCGGGGGTGAGCAGGAAGACCCGGTTGGCCACCCGCTCGATGGAGCCGCGCAGCCCGAACGTCAGCCCGGCCGCGAAGTCCACGACCCGCTTGGCGTCGCTCGGCTCCATGGCCGTGAGGTTGACGATCACCGGGATGCCGTCCCGGAACAGCTCGCCGATGCCACGGGCGTCCCGGAACCCGTCCGGGGTCACCGTGGCGATCCGGGTGCCCTGGTCCTGGGCCGCCTCGTCGGCCACCCGGACTCTGGGGTTGGTCACCCAGGAGTCACCGGGCTCGGGTCCCTCGGCGTACTCGTCGTCGTAGTAGCGCTCGTCGTCGCTGTCGTCGACGAGCCCAAGCCAGGCACTCGCCTTACGCACCGAACCCATGGACGCCTCCTCTCACACGGGTGTGTTCCGCCCGCCCCCCTATGGTCGTCCATGATGCGGATGGTGTGCCAAGTGGATGGGGGCCAAGCGAGGATTTCGTGACGCATCTGGTGCAAAGCAGGTGTCGGTGTGTCAGAACCCTGAAACAACCCCCTGCCAAGGGACCGGAGCCGGTCGCTGCTGACCCTATGACTAGGATGCGCCGGGTTGTCGGAGGCTACACACGGGGGATGGTTTTGTTCGGAATGGTCCGGCCATGTCGGCATCGGTTGTCCCAGCGTATGCAGGCCGAGTGGCTGGCTCATCTCTGCGGTCTCTGCCTGGCGTTGAGGGGCGATCACGGACAATTCGCGCGAGTCGCGACTAATTACGACGGATTGGTCATATCCGTCCTGGTGGAGGCGCAGGCGCAGTCCGACGAACAGTCCGGAGCCTGGCGGCGTACCGCCGGACCCTGCCCGCTGCGCGGGATGCGCACCGCTTCGGTGGCCCGGGGCGAGGGTGCCAGGCTGGCCGCCTCGGTCTCCCTGGTGCTGGCCTCGGCCAAGCTGCGCGACCACGCGGCCGACGGCGATGGCCTGCTGGCCGGCCGTCCGCTGGCCGCCGCGGCCCGCCGGGTGGCCGCCAACTGGGACCGGGCGGGCGCGCGTACGGGCGCCGATCTGGGCTTCGACACCGCGCTGTTGACCGATGCCGTGGAACGGCAGACCGGGCTGGAGGCCCAAGCCCGGCCGGGAACCCCGCTGTTGACGCTGACCGAGCCCACCGAGACCGCGACCGCCGCCGCCTTCGGCCACACCGCCGTACTGGCCGGGCGCCCCGCCAACCGGGCGCCGCTTCAGGAGGCGGGCCGGCTCTTCGGGCGGCTGGCCCATCTGCTGGACGCGGTGGAGGACTTGGCGCGGGACGCCGAGACCGGGGCCTGGAACCCGGTCACCGCCACCGGTACGGACCTGGCCGAGGTGCGGCGGCTGTGCGATGACGCGGTGCACGGGGTCCGACTGGCGCTGCGCGAGGTGGAGTTCGCGAGCAAGGCCCAGGGCAGGCTGGCCCATCTGCTGCTGGCGCACGAGCTGCAGCGTGCCGTGGACCGCGCCTTCGCCACCGGCGGCTGCACCACCCACCGGCACCCTGAAACACGGTCGCCGCAGGGTGCGTTCGGCCCGCCACCGGTGATGCCGCCGCCCATGCCGCCCCAGCGGGGGCCGAAGCGCGGGGCGGTGGCCGGGTGCGCGATGGCCGCGCTGATGTTCTGTACGTGCCAGCTGTGCTGCCGGGACCCCTATATGGATCCCTGGTCCGGAGAGCCGCGCCAGGGCTGGTGCTACAAGTGCGATTGCGGCGACTGTGATTGCAGTGGCTGCAATGGCTGTGGCGACTGCTGCAACTGTTGCCGCTGTGCGAGCGGATGCTGCGACAACGGCTGTTGTGACGGCAACTGCTGCGATGGCTGCGACTGCGGTTGCGACTGTTGACGCCGCCTTGACAGCCGTCTTGACAGCGGCCCAAGCCCCCGGCATAGCCTCATCGGCAGGTCGCGGCCCCGCCCCTCCCAACGTCGTCACCGGCGCGGGGCCGCGCAGCCGCACCCGCCGACGGCGCCCGGCCACCCCCGGGAAACCCCCGCCAACCCGGTTCCGCGCCACGGGTGGTGCGCGGGTGGGGCCGACAACGCCCCGCAGGGGCGTGCCCACCCACACACCGTAAGCCGACGTAACAGATAGCCACCCCCGGACCCCGACACGGGGCTCGACCCACTCCCTCCACCGTCATACCGTGGACGTATCACCCTTCGTATGACGTAGGGGGCCGTGATGGTCGAAGACCTGATCGTGGCGCTGATCGCGGCCGCAGCCGCCGGCACCGCATATCTGCTGGCCGCGGCCCGAGTGGTCAAGCAGTACGAGCGCGGCGTGGTACTGCGCCTGGGGCGCCTGCGCCCGCAGATCCGCCCACCCGGATTCACCATGATCCTTCCCGGTGCTGACCGGCTGCGCAAAGTCAATATGCAGATCGTGACCATGCCCGTCCCCGCCCAGGAGGGCATCACCCGGGACAATGTGACCGTCCGGGTGGACGCCGTCGTCTACTTCAAGGTGGTGGACCCGGCCGAGGCCGTCATCCAGGTCGAGGACTACCGCTTCGCGGTCTCCCAGATGGCGCAGACCTCACTGCGCTCCATCATCGGCAAGAGCGACCTGGACGATCTGCTGTCCAACCGGGAAAAGCTCAACCAGGGCCTGGAGTTGATGCTGGACAGCCCGGCCATCGGCTGGGGCGTGCATATCGACCGGGTGGAGATCAAGGACGTTTCGCTGCCCGAGACCATGAAGCGCTCCATGTCCCGGCAGGCGGAGGCGGAGCGCGAGCGCCGGGCCCGGGTGATCAACGCCGATGCGGAGCTGATGGCCTCCAAGAAGCTGGCCGAGGCCGCGGCGACCATGGCCGAACAGCCCTCGGCGCTCCAACTGCGGCTGCTGCAGACCGTGGTGGCGGTCGCCGCCGAGAAGAACTCCACCCTGGTGCTGCCCTTCCCGGTGGAGCTGCTGCGCTTCCTGGAACGCTCCCAGGGCGGTACCGCGCCGCCGCCCTCCCCCGCCCGGGAGCCAGAGGTGCCGGAAGCCGCTCACCGTAAGGAAGTCGAGGGCGAACCGGCCGAGGGCGAGACCATGACCGGACTGGCCTGACCGGCCCGGTCGCCGGGCCCCCTTGCCCCAAGCCCCGCGCCCCGCGCGGGGCTTACTCATGTCAAAACGGGCGTGCCGCGCGTGACGGGGGCGCATGCATGGCCATACGCGCGATAGGAAGTCGCCCTTGTGCACCCCCTGGCCCGGTCGGGACACTCGGACCCACAACTTGGCATGGACGCGACCTCCTACCGGGGGTGCGGCTGTGTCGTTCGTCCTCCGGGAACGTCCAGGCCACCCGCCCGGGCCCCCGACCCCCAATGGAGGTGCCGAGTTGAAGATCTTCCCCGCCGGCTTCCTTTCCCGCTTTCCTTCCCGCTTCCCCTTCCCGGTACGGGCCGCGCTGACCGGCGTGGCCGCGGCCGCGCTGGGCGCGCTGGCGCTCACCCCGCAGGCGGCCGGCGCCGCCCCGTCCCCGGCCCGTACCTCCGCCACCGCCACCCGGCAGACCGCCGGGCAGGCGCTGACCCGGCTCGCCTCGGCCCGGCGCGCCCTGGACACCGAGGCCGCCATCCCCGGCACCGCCTGGGTGGCCGATCCGGCGGCCGGCCGGCTGGTGGTCACCGCCGACCCCACGGTCACCGGCGCCCGGATGGCCCGGCTGAAGCGGGTCACGGCCCGGCTGGGGGACACCGTGCTGGTGCGCAGAACCACCACCCGGCTGAGCAGGCTGCTGGCCGGCGGCGACGCCATCTGGGGTGAGCAGGCGCGCTGTTCGGCCGCCTTCAATGTGGTCAAGGACGGACAGCCCTACTTCCTGACCGCCGGCCACTGCGGCGACGCGGTGCCGGTCTGGTCGCAGACCCGCGGCGGCCCGCCGGAGGCGCGGACCGCCGACTCGGTCTTCCCGGGCCACGATTACGCCCTGGCCCGGTATACGGCACCGGTGGACCACCCGAGCGCGGTGCGGCTGTCCGGCGGGCGCCTGCAGAAGATCGACCGGGCCGGTCAGCCGCGCCTGGGGGAGCGGGTGTGGCGCAGCGGCTCCACCACCGGGGTGCACGAGGGCCGGATCACCGGCCTGGACGCCACCGTCAACTACCCCGAGGGGCGGGTGGACGGGCTGATCAAGACCGATATCTGTGCCGAGCCCGGGGACAGCGGGGGCCCGCTCTTCGACGGTGACCTCGCGCTGGGAATCACCTCCGGCGGAAGTGGCAACTGCGTGCTGGGCGGGGAGACTTACTACCAGCCGGTGACCGGGGCGCTGAAGGCGTACGGGGCGAGTATCCTGCCCTGACCGCCCCGCCTCCCGGGGCCGCCCTGGACCGCGGCCCCCGGACACACCTCCACGGTGTCCGGGGGCCGCTCTCATGACCGGGGTGCGTAGCCGGCCGCTCAGAACGAGAAGACGGTGCTCTTCGCCGCCTTGGCCATGCAGGGATTGCCGAAGGTGTGGCTGTAGTTGACCCGCTGGCCCTCCCAGACGCCGGTCGCCGTCACGGTGACCGGGTTCCACTCCTTGGTGCAGTAGGTGCCGGCCTTGGTGGCGGTGAGCTCGTCGAACTTGCCGTCGGCCTGGCGCAGTTGGGCGCAGGCGTCGCGGGCGTCCGGGTGAGTGCCGCTGGGCGTGGGCATACAGCTCAGCGTCACCGCGCGCTGAATGCCGGCGGAGGCCGAGTCGCCCTGGCCGATGGTCAGTACCAGCGCTGAGGGCGCGTACAGGCTGTGCTGTGCCGCGGGCTTGGGCGCGGGCGCGGCGGTGGCCATCGTCCCGGCCGCCACCAGGCTGCCCAGGGCCAGTGCGGACCCCAGTGCGATCCCCCCAGTGATGTACCGCATTCCGAACACTCCCTTGTTCGTGGGTGCAGATTCCGGACGGAAGTCTTGCTCAACCCGTGCATGAATGCACATGGATCGCTCACTTTTAGTCGCCAAGTGAAAGCACGGGGTAATGGCGTGAATCGATGCCAGCAGAGCGGCCCGCGGGGGAGGGAGGGGATCCGGGGCCGGCCGGATGCCCGGTTTGGCAGGGAGGCCGGGGACTCCATGTTTCGGGAGTGTTGACCAGCGGGGATTTCGTGTGAGCGATGTGTAAAGACCGTGCGCACCTTGGGAACGATGTTTTAAGGGCCCGCCGGACCGCGGGTTGATACGGACGACACGCCGGGAGCGGCCCCGGCCCCCAACAGGCCGGAAATCGCCTTCCGTTGAGCCGGCACACCACTCTCAGGTGGTCGGGAACCGCCCCGGTAATGGCCGAAGAGTGGCCATCCCGACCGTTCGGTCGGGGAGTTGGAGCGCTCGCCGTCCCTCCCTCTCACCCCTCCCGCCCCCCTCACTCCTCCCGGTCGTTGTGGAAGACGGCCTCCCGGAAGACTGCACAGGCGAAGGTCACCACCGTGCCGGCCACCGCCCAGGCGGAGAGCACCAGCAGCGGGCCGGTGAGCGCATTGCCCCGGAAGTAGGCGATGGAACGGGCCGACCAGGTGCCCGCCCCCGGCGGCAGCGCCGGGCCGATGGCCCGCCAGAACGGCGGCAGCAGGGGATAGGGATAGGCGCCGCCCGCACTGGGGTTGCCCAGCACCACCACCAGTGCGATGGCCAGCCCGATGCCCACGATCCCGGCCAGGCCCTGCAGGGCCAGGGTCAGCGCGCCGACCGCGAACACCACCAGGGCGCCCAGCCCCCACAGGGCCGGGACGCTGCCCGGCAGCGCGCCCAGCACCGGCCCGGCGATCACCGTGCCCAGCAGCCCGGAGGCGATGGCATAGAGCGCCAGCGCGGCCAGCCGGATGACCGCGCGATGGGTGTTGACCGGGCGGGCGCCCGCGCTGATGGCCAGGATGGCGGCGCACAGATAGCCGCCCACGCACCAGCCCACCACCAGGTAGAAGGCGGTCAGCCCACGGGAGTCGCCGGCCGCCTGGGGGGCCACGTCGATGACCTTCACGGTGCGGTGCTCGGCCGCCTCGGCCCGGGTCACCACCGCCTCGGCGGCCTGGGCCAGCGAGGCACCGGCGCCGCCGGCCACCAGCAGGGTGTCGGCGGTGCCGCGCGGATCGACCACCAGGGCTGCGTCCAGCTCCCGCTCGCGGATCTTCCGTACCGCCGCCGCCCGGTCGTCCACCGTCTGCGGGTCCAGCGGGGTGCCGGGCAGGGCGCCCAGCTTCTCCCCGACCTCCTCCGCGATCTGCCGGGGGGCCACGCCCAGGCTGATGTCCCTGGGCACGGGGTGGTGGAAGGCGCCCACATAGGAGGTGATGAACGCCAGGTGCAGCACCAGGGCGCCGATCACCAGCAGCGCGGCGCGGCCGGTCACCGCGCTGCGTACCTCCCGGACGAAGGACCGCGGCATCCCCGCGGAGGTGTCGGCCATACCAAGAGCCTGCGGGGCCGGGCCGCCGCCCGCAGGCGCTCAGGGCCGTCCGGGCGACTCGAATCGAACATTTGAATAGTACGAGCGTTCGAAAATGTGGTTTATGGTGGAGGCACGAAGGGCGAAAACCAGCCAGGGGGTGTGCGGCAGCAGGAGGTGCGATGGCGGGATTTACCCATCTGCGCACCGCGTCGGGCTTCTCGATGCGGTACGGGGCCGCGCACCCGGAACTGCTGGCCCAGCGTGCCGCGGAGCGGGGCATGGACGCCCTCGCCCTCACCGACCGGGACACCCTGGCCGGATCGGTGCGCTTCGCCCGTGCCGCGGCCAAGGCCGGGATACGCCCGCTGTTCGGCGTGGATCTGGCACTGGCCCGTCCGGTCCCGGAGCGGCCGGCGCACCGGCGCACCCCGGTGCGCGGCGGGGCCTTCATCGACGAGTCCGCGCCCCGCGCCCTCTTCCTCGCCCGGGACGGCGCCCTGGGCTGGGCCGCGCTGTGCGGCCTGGTCACCGCCGCGCACTCGGACGCCTCCGGCGGCGGTACGGGGGAGACGGGCGCGCCCCACGCCGCCACGGCGGGCCACCGCTCCGGCGGCCGCCCCGAACTCCCCTGGCATGAGCTGGCCGCCGCCGCGGCCGGCCCCCGCCCCCCGGTGATCGTCCTGCTGGGCGCCGGCTCCGAGGCCGGCCGGGCGCTGGCCGCCGGCCGCCCCGACCGGGCGGAGAGGCTGCTGGCCCCCTGGCGGGAACTGTTCGGTGACGCCCTGCGCCTGGAGGTGGTCTGCCATGGCCGCCCCGGCACCGGCCCCGGCTCGCTGCGGCTGGCCGCCCGTACTCTCGGCTTCGCCGCCGAGCAAGGGGTGACCGCCGTCCTCAGCAACGCCGTGCGCTATGCCGACCCCGGCCAGGGGCCGGTGGCCGATGTGCTGGACGCCGCCCGCCGGCTGGTCCCCATCGACACCCGCAACCCCCAGAACCTGGACGGCGGAGAGCGCTGGCTGAAGGACCCGGCGGCCATGACCGCCCTCGCCGGGCGGATCGCCGAGGCCGCCGGGCTGGGCCGCGACGCCGCCCGCCGGCTGCTCGACGACACCGCGGGCACCGCCGCCGAATGCCAGGTGGACCCCGAGGACCATATCGGCCTGGGCTCCGTCCACTTCCCCGAACCGAGCCTGGTGGGCGCCGCGCACCGCACCGCCGACCGGGTGCTGCGCTCCCGCTGCACCGCCGCCATGGTGCTGCGCGGCTATGACCGCGACCGCCGCCACCGGCAGCGGCTGGAGGAGGAGCTGGAGATCATCGCCCGGCGCGGCTTCGCCTCCTACTTCCTCACCGTCGCCCAGGTCGTGGACGACACCCGCGCGCTGGGCATCCGGGTCGCCGCCCGGGGCTCCGGCGCCGGCTCGCTGGTCAACCATCTGCTGGGCATCGCCCATGCCGACCCGGTGGAACAGGGCCTGCTGATGGAGCGCTTCCTGTCCGTCCGGCGGGCCGCCCTGCCCGATATCGACATCGATGTGGAGTCCGCCCGCCGGCTGGACGTCTACCGGGCGATCTTCGACCGCTTCGGCGCCCGGCGGGTGGCCACCGTCTCCATGCCCGAGACCTACCGGGTGCGGCACGCCATCCGCGATGTGGGCGCCGCACTGGGCATGCCACCGGCCCAAGTGGACCGGCTGGCCAAGGCGTTCCCGCACATCCGGGCCCGGGACGCCCGGGCCGCCCTGGCCGAACTCCCCGAACTGCGCGGCGTGGCCCGGGAGGAGCACGGCCGGCTGTGGGAACTGGTGGAAGCGCTGGACGGGCTGCCGCGCGGCATCGCCATGCACCCCTGTGGCGTCCTGCTCTCCGACACCACCCTGCGCGCCCGCACCCCCATCGTGCCCAGCAGTGCCGAGGGCTTTCCGATGTCCCAGTTCGACAAGGACGATGTGGAGGAACTGGGCCTGCTCAAACTGGATGTACTGGGGGTACGCATCCAGTCCGCGATGGCGCACGCGGTGGCCGAGATCCGGCGCGCCACCGGCCGCCGGATCGACCTGGACGACCCCGCCGATGTACCGCCCGGCGACCGGCGCACCTATGAACTCATCCGCTCCACCGAGACCTTGGGCTGCTTCCAGATCGAATCGCCCGGCCAGCGCGACCTGATCGGCCGCCTCCAGCCGGAGACCTTCCATGACCTGGTGGTGGACATCTCGCTGTTCCGGCCCGGCCCGGTCGCCGCCGACATGGTGCGCCCGTTCATCGCCGCCCGGCACGGCAGGGCCCCCGTCCGGCTGCCGCACCCCGATCTGGCCGGGACCCTGGGCGAGACCTATGGCGTGGTGGTCTTCCATGAGCAGATCATCGAGATCCTGCGCATCATGACCGGCTGCGACCGGGGCTTCGCCGACGAGACCCGGCGCGCGCTGTCCAACCCCGAACTCCTGGGCCGGGTAAGGGCCTGGTTCGCGGCCCGTACCGCCGAGCGCGGCTACAGCCCCCAAGTGGCCCGCCGCACCTGGGAGGTCATCGAAGCCTTCGGCAGCTATGGCTTCTGCAAGGCGCACGCGGTGGCCTTCGCGGTGCCCACCTATCAGTCGGCCTGGCTCAAGGCCCACCACCCGGCCGCCTTCTACGCCGGGCTGCTCACCCATGACCCGGGGATGTACCCCAAGCGGCTGCTGCTGGCGGACGCCCGGCGGCGCGGGGTGCCGATCCTGCCGCTGGACGTCAACCGCTCCGACACCGCCTATCGAATCGAACTGGTGTCTGGGAAGTGGGGGCTGCGGCTGGCCCTCTCCGAGGTGCACGGCATCAGCGAGGCCGAGGCCGCACGCATCACCGCGGGCCGCCCCTACACCTCGCTGGCCGACCTCTGGCGGCGCGCCCATCCCTCCCGTCCGGTCGCCGAACGCCTGGCCAGGGTAGGGGCGTTGGACGACTTCGGCACCAACCGCCGGGACCTGCTGCTGCACATCGCCGAGCTGCACCGCCACCACCAGCACGGCCCCGCCCAGCCCACCCTGGTGGACAGCGCCCGCGCCGAACCGCTGGGCCTGCCCGACCTGGACGACAGGGAACGGCTGGGCGCCGAGCTCCAGGTGCTGGGCATGGACACCTCCCGCCATCTGATGTCCGACCACCGGGCCTTCCTCACCGAGCTGGGCGCCATCCCCGCCAAGCGGCTGAGCGAGCTACGGCACGGCGAGACCGTCCTGGTCGCGGGCGCCAAGGTGGCCACCCAGACGCCGCCGGTCCGCTCCGGCCGGCGGGTGGTCTTCACCACCCTCGACGACGGCACCGGCCTGGTGGACTGCGCCTTCTTCGACGACTCCCACGAGGCCTGTGCGCACACCGTCTTCCACTCCTGGCTGCTGCTGGTGCGCGGAGTGCTCCAGCGGCGCGGCCCGCGCAGCCTCAGCGTGGTCGGCGCGACCGCCTGGAACCTGGCCGAACTCACCGAACTGCGGCGCCACGGCGGCCTGGAGGCGGTGGCCGCGGTACTGGCCGGACCGGCCGCCGAGCCCGCCACCGCCGGAGCAGCCACCGCCGGGCCCGCCGCGGCCGTACAGCGCCGGATCAACCTGCCCACCGGCTACCGCATGCACCCCTGGGCGGACCTGCGCCCCGCGGGCGAGGGAACCGCCACCGGGCGCAAGCTGTGGCACGCCAGCCCCGGGAGCGCGGGATGACCGTTCTCTACGCACACTTCCACCCCGTCTCCGGCGGCGCCCTCGCCGAGGAGACCTATGACGGGCTGCTCGCCCTGCTCACCGAGGTGACCCCGGTGGTGCAGGCGCTGCCGCCGGACGCCGCGCTGCTGGACGTCCGGGGCGCCACCCGCTACTTCGGCCATGACCCGGCCGGGCTGGCCACCCTGCTCAGGGTGCGCGCGCTGGCCCGTTACGAGACCGACTGCACCGTCGGGGTCGCCGCCAACCCGATGCTGGCCCGGATGGCCGCCCACGACGGGCCGCCCGGAGCGGTGCGCACCCTGCCCGACGACCCGGAGCGAGTGGCCGCCTTCCTGGCCCGCAAGCCGGCCGCCGCGCTGTACGGGGTGGGCCCCGCCACCGCCCGTACCCTGTGCTCCTACGGCCTGGACAGCGTGGGCCGGATCGCCGCCGCGCCACCGGCCGTCCTCCAGCGCATCCTGGGCGCGGCCCAGGGCCGCCGGATCTGGGAACGCGCCCATGGCATCGACCCCACCCCGGTCACCCCCGACGCCCGCGCTCGCTCCATGGGTGCCGAACACCGCTTCACCACCGATGAGCTGGACGCCGCCTACCGCCGCCGGGCGCTGCTGGCGCTGGCCGACGGCCTGGGCGCCCGGCTGAGGGAGAGCGGACAGGTGGCCCGCGGCCTGACCCTCACCGTCCGCTACGCCGATGGCTCGGCCACCACCCGTAGCCGGACCTTCACCGAACCCACCGCCCACACCCCGGTGTTGACCGCCACCGCCTATGCCCTGCACAACGCGCTCGGCCTGCAACGGGCCCGGGTACGCGCGGTGGCGCTGCGCGCGGAGGGGCTGGGCGGCGCCGAACTGGCCGTCCACCAGCTGACCTTCGACGAGGCCGATGACAAGGCGCGCCGGGTGGAGGCGGCGGTGGACCGTGCCCGGGCCCGCTTCGGCAATGGCGCGGTGGGCCCCGCGGCCACCCTGGACGTGGCCTGAGAACCGGCGGGAAGCGTGGCCGGAAAAGGTGTGCCGCGCTTATTGACGCGCCGGTAACCTTCCCGCAATCTTACTGACACGTAAGTTGATGTCGCGTCAACTCCCGGGCCGGGCCAGCCCATTACCGCTTCTGCCGCGCCGTGCCCGCACTCCCTCACCCCCACCTGCGAGGTACCCCCATGCCCAAATCCGGGAGAGCCCTGCGCGCTCTTCTCTCCCTGCTGCCCGCCCTGGCCCTGCTCCTCGCCCTGGGCGCCGCCGCTCCCGCCGCCAACGCCGCTTCCGCCCGCGCCAGGGTTGTCAGCAGCGGCTGGAATGACTACTCCTGCAAGCCGTCGGCCGCCCATCCCCGTCCGGTGGTCCTGGCCCATGGCACGGCGGGCAATTCCGTGGACAACTGGCTGCTGCTCGCCCCATACCTGGTCAACCGCGGCTACTGCGTCTTCTCCCTGGACTACGGTCAGCTGCCCGGAGTGCCGTTCTTCCACGGCCTCAACTCCGTGGAGCGGTCCTCGCACCAGCTCTCGGACTTCGTCGACAAGGTCCGCTCCGCCACCGGAACCGGAAAGGTGGACCTGGTCGGCCACTCCCAGGGCGGCGGTCTGATGCCGCGCTACTACCTCAACTTCCTGGGCGGCGCCGCCAAGGTGAACTCACTGGTGGGAATCGCCCCCAGCAACCATGGCACCAGCCTCTCCGGCCTGGTCAACCTGATGGACCTGCTCGGCGCCCGCCAGGCCGTGCACGACCTGGCGCCCGGCCTCACCGACCAGGCCTTCGGTTCGCCCTTCCTCAAGAAGCTGAACTCGGTCCCCGACACGGTGCCCGGCGTCCGCTACACCACCATCGTCACCCGCTACGACGAGATCGTCACGCCCTACCGGCAGCAGTTCCTCTCCGGCCCGAATGTACGCAATATCGTCCTCCAGGACCTCTGCGCCATCGACCTCTCCGAGCATGTGACCATCGGCACCACCGACCGCATCGTCGCCCATGAGGTGGCCAACGCCCTCGACCCCGGGCATGCCACCCCCACCAACTGCCTGTCCGCGGTGAGTTGACGGCACCGGGCGGGTCAGCTGGGCGAGAGGCCGTACTCCAGCTCGCTCAGATGGCCCGCCTTGGCCATCACCGAGACCTCCACCGGCCGTTCACCGTCGGAGTAGACCACCCGGAAGGTACGCAGCACCGGAAGATCGGTGGGCATCTCCAGGGCGGCGTACTGCTCCTGGGTGGCCATCCGGGCGGTGACCCGGTCCACACAGCGGCGCGGGGGATAGCCCAACTCGGCCAGCAGGGTGGGCGTTCCGCCCCGGATCCGGCGGCGCTCCATGATGGCGGTGCCCCGGACGATGTCCAACGGGTAGAAGGACTCGACCAGTTCCACCGGCTCCTCGTCGAACAGCGTGATCTGCGAGCGTCTGAGGGCGGTGGCGCTGCGGGCGATGTTCATCGCGGCCGCCACATCGGCCGGCGGCCGTACCTCGCCCACCTCCAGCAGCCTGCTGCGGGCCTGAAGCCCGCGCCGCAGCGCCTCCTGGAGCCAGCGGGCGGGATCCCCCGGCGCGGCGGGCCCGATCAGCGATTCGGGCCGGAAGGTGTGCTGGCGGTGCGCCCGGACCGTGACGGCGGAACCGGGCCGCCCCACCACCAGACCCTCCGCCTTGAGCACCTGCAGGGCCTTCTGCACCGTGGCGTTGGAGGCGTTGAAGCGGTCCCTGAGCTGCTGGGTGGAGGGAAGGTTGCCGCCCGGGGGAAGCTCGCCGGACATGATCTCGTCCCTGAGGTCCGCCGCGATGCGCTCATGGAGCGACCGCCTGTCGGGCGCGTTTCCGTCTGCCTTGGGCACAGTGATCCGACCTTTGAATTCAGCGGTACTCGACGACCCCGGCGACGTCGGGCCGGACGGATGTCTGCAGCACCCACCCGGCCGCGCGCCGGGGTCCCGCATCGCCTTCCCACACCGTGAAGTTCGGCGATGCCCGGTCAGCGTACGGCTTCTTCCCGCCCCGCGGGTCACACTTGCCGGGTCCCGTCAGGCTTGCGGGCGTTGCCCGGAGCACACGTTGACGAACGCGGCCGCCAAGTCGCCCTTCCCGTGGGGCGGTCGGGCTGCCCCGGCCGCCCCGAAAACCTCAGCAAACCTCTGAAGACCTCTGAAAACCGATGGCCCCCGCCCCGGCCCGGAAGGCACACTTCCGCGGTTGTGCAACGACTGCGGAGGGATCGGAAATGTCCATGACCGGGATAAGGCTGCGGCCCGGCCGCGAGGTGAGCGTGCGCCTGGTGAAGGGGGAACGCCCGGCGGTGTGTTATCCGGCGACCGTGGTCGCCGACGACGGGGTGCATCTGGTGCTGCGGGCCGCCTGGGCCAAGCCCACCGCCACCGACTTCGGGGTCGTCCGGTTCGAACCGGGCGATGTGCTGACCGAGCACTACTGGCGCGACCGCTGGTACTCGGTCAAGGAGGTGCGGGACGCGGCCGGCACCCTCAAGGGCTGGTACTGCGATGTCACCCGGCTGCCGGCCGTGGGACCGGAGGGCCTGGTCACCGAGGACCTGGACCTGGACCTCTGGCTGTCGGCCGACGGAGGGACCGTACTGCGCCTGGACGAGGACGAGTTCGCCGCCAGCGGGCTGGCCGAGCGGGACCCCATGGCCGCCTCCCGGGCCGAGCGGGCCCTGGACGAGCTGGAAATCCTGGCTCGCTCGGGGGAGTTGACCGCCATGCTGTCGGGTTGACGGCATAGCCGGGCATTAACCACAAAGCATAGAAGGAGAATTGACAAGGTAAGCCTGACCTAACCTAGGGTCCTCCCTGTGGCCGCGCCCGCAGAGAATCCCGTGCCGTTGCACGCCATAGCCATCGGTGCTGCGATCCCAAGAGTGGGACCACTGACCGCCGCGCCCCGAAAGGCATGATGTGCAACGGCTTCATCTCCTCGCGCTCAACCCCACCGACTCCGTCACCGAGGGCTTTCTGCCCGCCGCCGCCCGCCTCGGCCTGGCCGTCACCCTGCTCACCGACCGGCCCGCCGCACACCGCCGGGCATACCGCGGTGCCCCGCCGCCCGGACTGGAGATCCTGCACTGTGACGTCCGTGACTTCCGCGAGGTCATCGGACGGATCTCGGCCCTGGGCCCGCCCCCCGACGCGGTGTTCTCCAACAGCGACCACCTCCAGACCCAGACCGCCCTGGCCGCCGCCTACTTCCGGCTCCCCGGCAAGGACTGGCGCTCCGCCCTGCACACCAAGAACAAGGCCCAGCTGCGGCGCGCCCTGGCCACGGCCGGACAGGACACCGTCCGCTTCGCCGAACTCCCGCCGGACCGCGACCCCGAGGACCTGCTGGACGAGGTCCTGGCGGAAGTCCCCTTCCCCTGTGTGGTCAAACCACGCGAGGGCGTGGCCAGCGAGGATGTGGTGCTGGTGGAGGAGCCCGCCCGCTTCGCCGAGCGGTGCGCCGCCATCCGGGAACGCCGCCCGGGAGAGGCGCTGATCGCCGAGGAGTATCTGGACGGGCCGCTGTTCACCCTGGAGACCCTGGGCGACGGCCGTACCCTGCACACCCTGGGCTCCTTCCGCACCCATCTCTCCCCGCCGCCGTACTTCACCGAACGCCGCCTGGACCTGCTGCCCCAGCCCCAACAGCCGTACGCCGCCCAGGTGCTGGCGCAACTGCGCGCCCTGGGCGTGGGCTTCGGCGCCTGCCACACCGAGTACACCGTGCACCGGGGACGGGCCCGGCTGATCGAGGTCAACTACCGGGCCATCGGCGACCATTGCGACCTGGCGCTCGCCCAGGCCCTGCGGCTGCCGCTGTTCGAGCACATCCTGGGCGTCCACCTCGGCCGGCCCCTGCCCGCCCGGCTCGGTGCGCACTCCGGGGGACGGGTACGTATCGAGTATGTGTGCGCCGAGCGCGGCGGCACCCTGCGCACCGCGCCCGGCCCCAGCGACACCCGGAGCGATGGCGTCCGCCTGGTCTACCGGCCGCTGCGCCAGACCGGCGAGCGCCATCCGCTCTATCGCACCAACCGCGACTACCTGGGCGTGATCCGGGCCACCGGCACCGACCAGGGCCGGATCGACCGGGCCGTCCAGGGCTTCCTGGCGTCCCGCAGGTGGGAGATCCGATGACCGCGCCCGACCCGGTGGAGCGGGAACTGCTCACCCGCGTCCTGGACGCCCTGTTGCGCGAGGACGCCTACCGGCTACGGCGCACCGCCCGCACCGAACACCACCCGGACGGCGACTGGCTGCGGCTGGCCGTCCCCGGCGGCGCCCGGCTGCCGGTGGAGCCGGACGGCTTCCAGTGCGAAGTACGCGTCCGCCGGCCGCTGCTGGCCACCGACGACGGCACCGCCGTCACCGGGCTGCGCCCGGTACTGGAACGGCTGCGCCCGGTGGTAGCCGCCCAGGACCGGCCCGGCTTCGAGGACTTCGCCGCCGAGTGCGCGGCGGAACTGGCGGTGCGCCGAGTGCACCGGGGCGCCCGGCGCGAGGTCACCGAGCGGCTGGCCCTCGCCTATGGCCCGGCCGCAGCCGACTGGACCGGCCCGCGCGGCGCCCTCGCCTATGACGCCCTGGCCGCCTTCCGTGACCACCCCGTCTACCCCACCGGCCACGCCCGCAATGGCCTCACCGAACCCGAACTCCGCCCCTACGCCCCCGAGTTCCACCGCGGCTTCGCACTGCGCTGGCTGCTGCTGCCCCGCCCGGCCGTGCACCGCGGCCCCGGCCCGCTGCCGCCCTGGTGGCCCACCCCGGCCCGGCTGGGCCTGCCCGGCGACCGGCACCGGCAGCTGGCCCTGCCCGTCCACCCGCTGACCGCCGGCGAGCCGCTGACCCGGGCCCTGAACGAAACCGGCCTGGCGGACACCGCCCGGCTCGCCCCCCGCCCCTGGCTGACGGCCCTGCCCACCCTCTCCATGCGCACCGTCGCCCTGGCCGGCGACCCCGCCACCCACCTCAAACTCCCGCTGGCCACCGCCACCTTGGGCCTGCGCAACCGGCGCACCATCAAACCCGGCACCCTGGACGACGGCGCCCTCGCCCAGCGCCTGCTGGAAACGGTCCTCGGCCGGGAACCGAGGTTCGCCTCCACCGTGCTGCTCGCCGATGAAGGCACCCACCTGGGCGCCGGCCATGAACTGCTGGCGGCCCTGGTCCGGCGGCTGCCCGGCGGACTGGAGCGGGCCCAAGTGGTGCCGGTCGCCGCCCTGCTGGCCCGTACCCCCGACGGCGGACTGGTGGCCGACGCCCTGGCCGGGCGCCACTACCACGGCAGCCTGCCCGCCCTGCTGGACGCCGCCCTGACCCTGCTGCTGGACTGGCACACCACCCTCTTCGGCTATGGCATCGCCCTGGAAGCCCACCAGCAGAACACCTCCCTGGTGCTGGACCGCGACCCGGCCGGCCGCACCCGGCTGCGGCTGCTGCTCAAGGACAACGACGGCCCCCGCATCAACTCCACCCGGCTGCTCTCCCGGCTGGGCGACCGGGCCGCCCCCCTGCTTGCCTTCGGCGACCGGCGGATCACGGTGGCGGACGACGGCCCGGTCGCCGATGTGTTCACCACCATCACCCTGCATCTGTGCGCCGGAGCGCTCGCCTTCGAACTGGACCGGCTGGGCCGGATACCCCTGGCGGTGGCCCTGCGCCGGATCCGCCAACGCCTGGAGCGGGCACTGAGCCGGATCCCGCCCGACGCCGCCGCCGTACTGCGCACCCGGGTGCTGGACGCCGACCGGCTGCCGGTCAAGGCGATGATCACCGCGGGCACGCTGCTCAGCAAGGAACGCTCCGGCGCCGCCGACATCAACAAACACTATGTGGACGGCCCGAATTACCTCCGCCACCCGCTCTCGCTGGAGCCGCCGCGATGATCCCCCCGTCCCTCACCGGTGCCGTCCTCTCCGCCGACCAGGCGGTGGCCCACACCCTGCTCAACTGCCTGCTGCGCGAGGTCTCCGGCCCCGAGCACCAGACCGCCGTCACCGGCGGGCGGCTGCTGCTGCGGCTGCCGCGCAGCGGCGTCCTGCTGAGCATCGCCCTGCGCCGGGTCTGCCTGATCGGCTCCCACCGCTTCACCGGCCCGGTCACTGCCCAGTCCGGCGACGGCAGTTGGGCGGAACTGCCCTGGCCCGCGCTGGCCGAGCGGATCCACCGCGAACTGGAACTGCGCACCGGGGTATGCAATGAGGAGTTCCTGGACCAGGTCGCCGCCAGCCACGCCGGGGTCAGCGCCGCCCTGGCCGCCCACGACCCCCAACGGCCCTCCGGCGACCCCTATCTGGACTCCGAACAGTCCCTGCTGCTCGGCCACCGCTTCCACCCCACCCCCAAGGCCCGCGGCGGCGACCCGGCCGACTGGCAGCGCTACGCGCCCGAGGCCCGCGCCCGCTTCCGCCTGCACCACCTGGCGGTACGCCGGGAACGAGTACGCCAGGCCGGAACGACGGCGCCCCTGGACCGCCAGGGCCCGGCCCCCGACGGCTATCTGCCGCTGCCCGTCCACCCCTGGCAGTACGCCATGCTGGCCGGGCACCCGGCGCTGCGCGCCGCCCTGCGCGGCGGCGAGGTGCTCGACCTCGGCCCGCGCGGCGGCGAGTTCGCCCCGACCGCCTCGGTGCGCACCCTCTATGACGGCCGCGACTTCCTCAAGTTCAGCCTCAATGTCCGCATCACCAACTGCCTGCGCAAGAACGCCGAATACGAACTGGCCGGAGCGGTGGCCCTGACCCGGCTGCTGGAACCGGTGGCCGCCGACCTGGCCACCCGCTTCCCCGGCACCGCCCTGCTGCGCGAACCGGGCTACCGCACCCTGGACCTGGGCTCCCGCGAACTCGCCGAGGGCTTCGGGGTGATCGTCCGCGATGGCCTGGCCGGCCACCTCACCCCCGGCCTGACCCCGCTGCTGGCCGCCGCCGTGGCCGACGAATACCCGCTCAGCGAAGCCCAGCTGGGCCGGCTGCCCGCCACCGCCCGCCCCCAGACGGCACTCGCCTGGTGGCAGCGCTACCTCCGGCTGCTGGTACCCCCCGTGCTGGCCGCCTACTTCGACCATGGCGTGGTCCTGGAGCCCCATCTGCAGAACGTCGTACTGGGCCTGGACGGCCGGGGCCTGCCCCGGCAGGTGCTCTTCCGCGACCTGGAGGGCACCAAGCTGCTGCCCGGCCACCATGCCGCCGCCCTGGCCGCGCTCCCGGAAGCCGTGGCCCGCGCCCTGGTCTACCAACCGTCCCGCGGCTGGGACCGGGTGGTCTACTGCCTGATCGTCAACCACCTCGCCGAGATGCTGGCCGCCCTCGCCGACCGGCACCCCACGCTGGAACCCCGGCTATGGGCGGCGGTACGCGCCGTACTCGCCCAGCGGGCGGCGGCCCATGGCGACCCGCCACAGCTGCGCGCCCTGATCGCCGGGGTGCCGCTGCCCGCCAAGGCCAATCTGCTCACCCGCTGGGCCCGCAAGGCCGACCGGGACGCGGACTATGTCCGTATCCCCTCACCACTGGCCTCGGAACTGCTGTCCGTCCTCGCCGCACCCCACTGGAGCACCGCCCCGTGCTGACCCCGCGCGCCGCGGCCACCGCCGCCGCCCTGCCCGCCACCCAACTCCCGGCCTACCTCTACGACCTGGCCGCCCTGGACGAGCACCTACGCGCCATACGATCCGCCCTCCCCGCCCCCGTCGAGCTCTACTACGCCGCCAAGGCCAACCCGGACCCGCAACTCTTGCGTGCTCTCGCCCCCCACCTCACCGGCCTGGAGGTCTCCTCCGGCGGCGAACTGGCCCATGCCCGCGCCACCGTCCCCGCCCTCCCGCTGGCCTTCGGCGGCCCAGGCAAGACCGAGGAGGAACTGCGGTCGGCCCTCCGCCCGGCAGTGGCCCGCTTCCATGTGGAGAGCCGTACCGAACTGCACCTACTGTCCCAACTGGCCACCACCCCCCTCGACATCCTGCTCCGGGTCAACCTGCCCGTACCCGGCACCGGCGACGCCGCCCTCACCATGGGCGGCCGCCCCACCCCCTTCGGCCTGGACCCCGATGCCGCCACGGCCTGTCTGCCCCTGCTGCGCGGCGGACCCCTGCGGCTGCGCGGCATTCACGCCCACCTGGCCAGCGGCCTGGACGCCCCGGCCCAGCTGGCCGTCTCGGCCCAAGTCCTCCACTGGACCGGACAGTTCGCCGCCCGCCACGCCCTGCACCTCACCGAGGTCAACCTGGGCGGCGGCATGGCCGTGGACTACTCCGACCCGCACACCCGCTTCGACTGGCCCGCCTATGGCAAGGGCCTGGCCCAACTCGCCCGCGCCCACCCCTCCTTCACCCTCCGCCTGGAACCCGGCCGCTCGCTGACCGCCTACTGCGGCTGGTATGTCACCGAGGTGCTGGACGTCAAGCACAGCCACGGCGAGGCATTCGCCGTCCTCCGCGGCGGCACCCACCATCTGCGCACCCCCGCCGCTCGCGGCCACGACCAGCCATTCACCGTCCTGCCGGTGGACAACTGGCCGCACCCCTGGGTACGTCCGGCCGCCATGGCCGAACCGGTCACCCTCACCGGCCAGCTGTGCACCCCACGTGACACCCTGGCCCGCCGGGTACCGGTGGCCTCGCTACGGGCCGGGGACCGGGTGGCCTTCGCCATGGCCGGGGCCTACGCCTGGAACATCTCCCACCATGGCTTCCTGATGCACCCGGCGCCGGCCTTCCACCACCTCTGAGCTGCGTATCCCTGCGGGTAGGCTGAGGGCCGTGAGATCGAAAATCATGCCACTGCTCATAGCGGGTTCACTTGCCCTGCTGGCCACCGGGTGCGGAAGCGACTCCGGCGGGAGCGAAGGCAGCGCCACGCCCAAGCCGGACGGCCCCGTGCTGCCGCAAAGGCTGGAGAAGCCGCCGGCCATGCCGGACGAGGACAAGGCGCAGCCGTCCCCGGCGGCCGATGCCTCGTTCAGTGAGAACCTCGCCTATGAACTGCGCCGCAAGACCCTGGACATGGCCAAGGCGCCGGGCAAGATCACGGCCAACTGCCCCGCGGACGTGAGCTCCAAGAGCGGAACGGTGGTGACCTGCAAGACCACCTATGAGGGTCTGGAGGTCGAGTGGTCGGTGAGGATCGGTGACAAGGCCGCCTTCTCCAACAACTATGTGGACTTCACGGCCACCCCGAAGCAGGGGATCCTCACCCGCGACGGCGTCGCCCGCCTGCTCTACGGCAACTACCGCGACAGCATCGACTACGCCCTGTGCAACAACATTCCCAAGGCCGTGCTGGTGCCCCTGGATGTGAAGTCCAAGTACGCCTGCGAGGTCGTTATGAAGGGAAAGCAGCCGACCGGCTACTCCGAGCCGGTACGGGCCACCGACGCCGGACCGCGGTCCTTCTGACCACCGCGGCGCTACGGCCGGTTGCTGCCCAGCATCGACCACAGCGCATAGGCGAAGGCGACAACGGCCAGCACGCCGACCGGAACGACAACCGCCAGAACCCATCCGGGCATGCGAGCAGGTTACCGCTGACACCCGGCACAGGTGGGGCGCTCCCTATCCGAACCGGCAATCTGCGCGCATCAACGGGGACTTGGGGGCGCCGGGTCCTCGGCAAACGCTTAGAGTGAGACGGTGAGTTCTCTGCCGGAAGACCGGACGCCGCTGGTCGGCGATGACGACCGTGACAGGGCGGTGGAGCGCCTCCAGCAGGCGTACACCGAAGGGCGCCTCTCGCACGAGGAGATGGAGGAGCGCCTGCAACAGGCGCTCACCGCCAAGACGGAGAGCGAACTGGGGCGGGCGCTGGCCTCCTTGCCGGCGGAGCGGGTGGGAACCACGGCCACCATCGCCGCCGCGAGCGGACGGATCTCCCGGCGGGGCGCCTGGCAGGTACCCCGGAACCTCAAGGTCACCTCCGCCTGCGGCAGGGTGCGGCTGGATCTCTCCCGGGCGGTCTTCGAGGACTCGGTCGTGGACATAGAGCTGCAACTCGGCACGGGCAGAGCCAGTATCACGGTGCCCCGGGACGCGGTGGTCGATGTCGGGGGACTGCGCACCGGGTGGAAGGACCTGCACTACCGGCCCGCCCGGCACCCCGGCTCCGGCGGCCCGGTGATCCGCATCTCCGGAGCCATGGGCTTCGGCCGCCTGAAAATCCGCCACGCCCGGCACTGAGGGTGCGCGGGCCCTTGATACCACATCTGATTGATCCCGAAGTAGTCATACTGCAGAGGTTTACCTTCGATCTCAACCACGGGCGTGACCACAGTAACTCCCGGCGCTTCTATGGTGACTGGCACACGGATCGCTCCAGCCGTAGCACAGCCAACCTGCCCGTCACCAGAATCAGGAGAAGCCATGGCGTCACCTTTGCGAAAGGTCTGCGCGGCGGCAACAGCCTCTCTCGTAGCGCTCGGTATCGCAGGAATCAGCTCTGTTGCCCCGGCGAGCGCGGCACCAACCCGGTTTTTCATGGAGGTGTACAGCTCCCACAAATGCCTGGAGGACCACGGCTGGGCGACCGGCGCGGGCGCGAAGGTTGACCAGTGGGCATGCGTGCGGCAGAACAACGAGCTGTGGACGCGGACGCAGAAGGGTGACTACTTCCAGTTCAAGAACGTGCACAGCGGCATGTGCCTGAACGTGTCCGGGAACAGCAAGAAGAAATACGCCCACATCATTCAGTGGCCTTGCAGTTCGGCCGGCAACGAGTGGTGGTCCGCAAAGGAGATCGGCAGCGGATACTACGAGTTCAAGAGCAAGAGCAGCGGCCTGTGCATGAACATCGCGGGAAACAGCGGCAGCAACGGTGCCCTGCTCATCCAGTACCCATGTGGTACGGGTTTCCCCAATGAGTGGATCACCTCGGTTCCCGTTTAAACCCTTGGCGATTGTCGCACCGCTCAGGACATGAGGTGAGCGGCCGGGCGCCTTGTCCCCCGGCCGTTCTGCCTGCCACTTCCGCTCGCCGAGATTTTTGCGGGCGTAAGCGGTGCGCCAATTCCTGGCTCCACAGCCTCACCTGAAGATCCGAACTCGGCACACGCCCTTAAAACGCGGCCTACCCCCTGAGCACATCCCATAGCCCCGCCTCCTCAAAGCCCAGAGCCCACAAGCCCGTTCCGCGCACCCCCCACTTGTGCAGCACCGCCAAGTGCGCTGCCGTGCCGCGGGCGTCCTGGTACCAGACCTCGTGGCGGTGGCCGGCCGCATCCGGGTAGGCGAAATGCGGGGTGGCGGAGGCGGCGTCGAACTCATAGGGCACGCCCTTGGTGCGGCGGAGGGTCTCCGCCTCCAGGCAAGTGACATGGGACGCGCGGGTGTTGGAGCCGACCGTCCAGTCCCAGCCATAGGCGGGCAGCGCGACCTCCAGCTTCTCGCGTGGCACCGTGCCCACCGCATAGCGGAGAAACTGCTCGTACCAGGTGACCGAGGACAACGGGCCGGGCTGGGCAAGGGCGTTGTGCAGGTTGTAGCCCATGATGCGGAGATGGTCGGCGACCTTGCCGAGGTAGGGGTAGTCATAGACGAGCGGCCGGCCGGAGATCTGCGGCATTACGGTCACCACGCACTGCTGGTGGCGGGCGTGCAGGCGCTTGCAGAGGTCGCCCATCAGCGCGTTGTAGCCGGTCCGTACGCGCTCCAGCAGCCCGGGGTCCTTGGTCTCCGTCATCCGCTCGTAGTCCAGGTCCAGGCCCTGGTACGCGCCGGACTCCGCGATGCGCAGCAGGGCGTCCGTGTGGCGGGACCGCTGGGCCGGGTCGCCGAGGAGGGCGGCCATGGCGGGGGCGTCGGGGGTCTCCACCACCGTGGGGACGACCTTGACCCCCTTGCCGTGCAGGCCGTCGATGATCTGCCGGTCGCCCGCGCCGGAGTAGCCGGTGATGGTGGTGGCCGAGCTCGCCTCGTACCAGAAGGGGCTGACCGTGTGCAGCTGATCCGCATGCCGGAGGGCGTCGTCATAGGCCGCCTTGGTGCCCCAGTAGGGCAGCCAGGCGGAGGTGGTACGAGTCGCGGCGGGGGCGGTACGGGCGGTACCGGCGGTGAGCAGGCAGGTCGTCAGGGAGAGGGCGATGAGGAGGACGAGGGATCTCATATGCCGACCTTCACCCGGCAGTGGCGCGGGCGCTCGCGCCAGGGCGCCGGACGGGTCAGGAGCGGCTGGTGCCAGGGGCGGGCCAGCCGCTCCCGGTAGGAGACGGGGGTGGTGGCCGCGTCGCCCGGCTCGTCCTGGAAGATCTCCAGGCCCAGTGCGTAGAGCGGGCGGGGGTCGGTGGCGAAGTCGGTGAATCGGTGGAGGGGGCGGATCTCCAGTTGATTGGGAGGCGGGCCGTACGGCTGGGGCCGGATCAGCGGGTGATCAGATGGCGGACCGCATTGCTGACCGGGGGCAGGTCACCGGGGTGGGCCCACTGGTGGGCGTCGTGCTCGGCGAGGACGACCGGTTCGCTCGTGCGGACGGTGACGGCGAAGTTGAACTGGCGGGTGGTGCCGCCGCGGCTGTTGGCGTAGTCGAAGTGGCCGACGTAGTCGTTGACCGCCTCGATCGTCAGGCCGGTCTCTTCGGTGGTCTCCCGGTGGAGGGCTTCGAGGATGGTCTCGCCCTTCTCGACCTTGCCGGAGGGGATCTCCCACAGGCCGCCCATGAAGTCGTCCGGCTTGCGCCGCAGGAGCAGGATCCGGTCGCCATTGTTGACGACGGCACCGGCCACGAACCCGGTGATGCCGTCTGCCTGGGCACCGTTGACCAGGCCGGCCAGGAAGTCGGGGGAGGTCACGGTCATGACAGCAGCTCCTTGTGGCGGTCGCTCACCTTGGTGGCCGCGCGCACGTACTGCTCGGCCAGTGCGAGATCCTGCTCACGGTGCCAGACCGGGAGCTTGATCGTGTGCCGGTAGGCGTGCTCGGCGATGGGAAAGGAGCCGGGCGGGTATTGCCGGTGCTGGTGCGAGCAGCCGGGGAACAGCAGGCCGGGGTGCTGATAGAGCGGCAGCTCGTGCAGAGGGCAGGTGGAGCCGGGCCGGTCGAACTCGCTGGCGCCCTCAGCCAGCAGAGCCTCGTGGAATCGCTCAATCGGCAGGCCACCCAGCTCGTCGGGCCGGTAGGTGAGCGTCAACCCGTACCAGGACGGCACCACTCCTTCGGTCACCGGCGTGACCTCCAGGCCGGGGACCCGGGTGAACTCTTCGGTGAGGTGGCGGGCGATCTCGGCGCGGCCGGCGAGGTAGCCGTCCAGGCGGTGGAGCTGGTCGAAGGCGAGGGCTGCGGCGAGCGGGTGGATGCGGAGCTTGAGGCCGGAGCCGGTGACCGCGTACCTGGCGAGCGGATGGCCGGGCGGGATCTCGGACTTGCACCGTTTGTTGTAGTGGGCGAACGTCAGCACGCGGTAGTACGTGTCGTCGTCGTTGGTCAGCACGAACCCGCCTTCGCCGCCGGATAGCGGCTTGGGGCCGTTGAGAGAGAACGCGGAGGCCAGGCCGAAGGTGCCGACCTTCTTCCCATGGATGTCGGCGCCGTGGGCGTGGGAGCCGTCCTCCAGCAGAATCAGGTCGTGTGCGTCGGCGATCGTGGCCAGACGCCCCATGTCGGCGGGACGGCCCCACAGGTGGGTGACCATCAGCGCGCGGGTGCGCGGGGTGATCAGCTCCTCGACGTGGTCGGGGTCGATATTGCCGTCTGGCCGGGTCTCGCACAGCACCGGCACCGCGCCCAGGTGGAACAGCGGTGAGGCGGTGGCGTGGAAGGTCCAGGCGGGCACGATCACCTCGTCGCCGGCCTTGATGCGGGTGGCGTAAATGGCGTGCAGGGCGGCGGTGCCGGAGCTGGTGGTGATGGCGTGGCGGGCGCGGAAGTATGCCTTGAGGCCGTCCTCCAGTTCGGCGACGATGCCGGACCGGCCGGGGATGGAGACGGCGGTGTCGAGTTGGGCGGCGACCTTGGCGCGGGTGTTGTCGTCGATCAGTGGCCAGGTGAAGTGCGGGCCCAAAGCGGTCACTTCAGGATGGCCGCCGAGCAGCGCGAGCGTCGTCACAGCAACTCCTTGGGGTCGATGTAGCGTCCGGCCGTCTTGGACTCGTAGCAGGAGGCGATGAAGGCGGCGTGGGCGAGGTGCTGCTCGGGGCCGGAGGTGTTGGGGCGTTCGCCGTCCAGGACCCGGCAGAAGTGGTCGATCTGCGCGGTGGCGGCGCTCGCGGGGGCGTGCGGGCGGGTCAGCTGCTCCACGACCGCGCCGGCCAGATCGAGACGTTGCACCTGGCCCTCGGCCAGCAGCAGCGAGCCACGGGTGCCGACGACGTGCAGTTTCTCGGTCTTCGGGGCCGCCCAGCGTGACAGCAGGACCGAGCCGTACATGTTGGTGCCGTAGCCGAGCTGGATGACGGCGGTGTCCTCGGCGTTGTAGCCGGCGTCCGGAACCGCGGTGGCGGAGAACTCGGCGAGGATGCGGCTGGGCAGGCCGAAGTACCACAGCAGCAGGTCGATCAGGTGGTAGCCCATGTCGATGATGCAGCCGCCGCCGGCCTGCTTGACGTCTCCACGCCAGCCGGCGCCCGGGGTGTTGGTGTGAAAGGTGTACTGGCCGTCGATCAGGAACGGGGTGCCGATCTGGTCGAGCAGGCCCAGCACGCTGGCGTAGATCGGGTTGAACCGGCGCTGGAGGGTGACCATCAGCTCGACCTGGCCTGCCCGGCAGACATGGGCGAGCTCGCGGGCTTCGGCGGGCGAGATGGCGAACGGCTTCTCCTTCATCATGTGCACGCCCCGCTTCGCACACTGCTCGACCACGGACCGGCCCGCGTAGTGCGGGACGGCGATGATGACGAAGTCCGGCTCCACCGCGTCCAGTAGATCGCCGGAGCGGGTGAACCCGGGTACATGAAGCGTCCCCTGGCGCTCGCGCAGGGTGTCGGGGTTGTTGTCGCAGATGGCGACGAGCTCGGCCCGGGCGGAGCCGAGCAGGCCCGGCAGGTGGTCTTCGACCGCTTGGTGGCCCAGACCGATGACCGCGGCGCGTCGCTTCATGGGCAGACTCCTTCCGCTTTGTGCAGGAAGTTCTTCGGTGTGCGTCGAGTACAGCCCAACTGTCCGTCAGCAGACAGGCTTTGGCGGTAGTCCCGGGGTTGTCCCGCCCTTGCGGACGGTAGGCTCGCGGTCACCGTCGATGATGGGATTGGTGCTGTGGACGACCCGATCCGGCACCCCCTCGCCTACGCGCGCGACCTGCGCGGCTGGTCCCAGGGCGACCTCGCCGCGGTCCTCGACCGGACGGCCCGCCGCCATGGTCTGCGTTCCGGCGCCGACAAAACGGCCGTCAGCCGGTGGGAGAACTGGCGCAAGACGCCGAACCCCGAATCGCAGTTGTTGATCGCGGAAGCCTTCGACGTGCCGGTGTCGGACATGGAGGAGGCGTACGGCTGGCCCTACTGGCTGCCCGGGCGCGACGAGCCGCTGCCGCTGGGGTCCGCCTACACCGTCCAAGCACTCCACGACGCACAGAGAGCCTCCATGGACCGCCGCAGCTTCATGACGTACAGCGCCATCTCCTTGGCGGGACTCGCCGCCCAGTGGGCCCGAATCGAACCGGAACGCCTCACTTCGGCACTCGGCGGCAAGCGGGTGGATCCGGAACTGGTGGACTGGCTGGAGGAGACCAGCACAAAGCTGACGGCCCTGCCGACCGAACAGCGCCAGCACACCATTCGCCTGATGGACGCCCACCTCGCCACGGTGACCGAGCTGATCGAGGCCGGCCGCTACAACGAGGCCACCGGCCGCCGCCTGCACTTGCTCGCGGCCTCGCTCGCCACCACCTGCGGCTGGTACCGCTTCGACCATGGTCAGCACTGGGCGGCCGGCAAGCTCTGGGGCGCCGCTTTGCAGTCCGCCCACGTGGCAGGCAACCGCGACCACGGCGCCGGGGTGCTTTCGGACTTCGCCTACCAGTCGAACTGGCTGGGTGAGCCGAAGGTGTCCGTTGACCAGCTCGGATACGCCCTCTCCGGCACTCAGCACCCCACCGCCCGTTCCCTGCTCTTCCTGCGTCGGGCCCGGGCCCACGCGGCCCTCGGTGAGCGCACTGCCTGCTACCGTGACCTGTCGCAGGCCGAGGCCGCACTGGGCGTGGAGGCCACCGAACCCGCACCGGGATGGTGCGCGTGGATGAGCCCCGCCGACCTCGCTGTCGACTCGGGCCAGTGCCTGCTCGACCTCGGCCGTACCGACGAGGCCCGCGCCCGCATCACCGAAGGAATGACTCTGCTGCCGCGCGCCAGGGACAAGACGCGCGGGATCTTTCTGACCTACCAGGCCAAGGGCTACCTCAAGTCCAACGACGTCGAGCAGGCGCTCGACGTCACCGGCGAGTCGCTCGACCTGGCCACCCGGATCGGTGCCCCGCGGTGCGTCGCCCTGGTGCGCGAGCTGGCGCCGGCCTTCAAGCCCTACCGCCGGGTGGACGGCGTTGCGGAGTTCATGGAACGGCTGCGGTCGAGTTGAGCGCGATCAGCTCCTCAGCCCAGTTCGCGGGCGTAGCGCAGCTCGGTGGCCGCGGGGCGGTAGCCGAACCAGCGGTTGACCGCCAGCATGGGCGCGTTGTCCGCGTCGTTCTGGGTGAAGGCGTTGCGGCAGCCCGCGGCCCGCGCCAGGTGGAGGCTGTGGTTCTTGGCCAGCCTGGCCAGACCGCGGCCGCGGTGGGCGCGGGCGGTGCCTGTCATGCCGGAGAGGTAGCGGCCCCGGCGGTCGGTGAGGGCGGCGGTGAAGGCGACGGGGGTGCCGTCCGCGACGGCCGCGATGGACAACTTCCGGTCCAGGAGCGGCTGGTGCCAGTAGCGGGCCAGCCACTCCTGGTAGGAGAAGGGGGTGGTGGTGGCGGCCGCGTCGCCCGGCTCGTCCTGGGAGACGGCCAGGTCCAGCGCGTAGAGCGGGCGCGGGTCGGCGGCGAAGTCGGTGAAGGGGCGCAGTTCCACCCCGGGCGGCGGTTCGGCGAGCGGCGGCAGGCCGGTTCCGGTCAGGTCCAGGCCGAGGAAGTGGCCGGAGCGCGGTTGGCGCTGGTAGCCGCGGCGCTCGGCCCAGCCGGGGGAGTGGCCGTCGTCCAGGGCCCAGGTGAGGACGGTATGGGCGCCGAGCGAGGCCAGATGGCCCTCGGCGGCGGAGAGCAGCGCCGAGCCGGCGCCCCGGCCGGTGAAGTCCGGGTGGACACAGGGGTGGAGGAAGGCGTGGCCCGGTTCGGCGCGGTCGGTGCAGAGGCCGGTGCGGGCCATGCCCGCCACCCGGCCGTCCAGTTCCGCCACCAGCAGGCGGAAGTGCTGTCCGGCCGGGGCCTGCCCGGCCTCGGAGCGCAGGGACTCGGCGGTGAGCACCGCAAAGGGCTGGGCGGTGCGGCGGGCCTCGGTGACGGCCTCGGCGTCGGCGGGCCGGAAGTCCCGGATGGTGAGCGGCATATGGGCACGGTAGGGGGCCGACTGGCTTGATCAAAAAGGGTTTTTGACAAACGTGGGTGGTGCATACAACTTGTTGGGCGTAGCGTCGGGTTCCAACGGCCCGCCGGAACCAGCAAGCGGGCCGGGGAACGGGGGCGAGTCGCGCCCGGCGCCACACCGGGCGGTCAACCGAGAGGGGACACCGCGAAGATGTGCGGAATCACCGGATGGATCTCGTACCAGCAGGACCTCACCGCCGCCAAGGACACCCTGGACGCGATGACGCGCACCATGGTCTGCCGGGGCCCGGACGCCGGCGGCGTATGGCTGGACACCCATGCCGCGCTGGGGCACCGCAGGCTGGCCGTCATCGATATCGAGGGCGGCAAGCAGCCGATGCTGGTGGAGCGGGACGGGCGTACCCTGCTGGCCGTCACCTACAGCGGAGAGGTCTACAACTACCGTGAGCTTCGGGATGAGTTGACGGCGCGGGGGCATCGCTTCCGTACCAGCAGTGACACCGAGGTGGTGCTGCACGCCTATCTGGAGTGGGGCGAGGACTTCACCGAACGCCTCAACGGCATGTACGCCTTCGCCATCTGGGACCCGCGCACCGAGGAACTCCTGCTGGTCCGCGACCGGATGGGCATCAAGCCGCTGTACTACCACCCCACCCCGGACGGAGTGATCTTCGGCTCCGAGCAGAAGGCCATCCTGGCCCACCCCCGGGTGCGCCCCGTGGTGGACGCCGAGGGCCTGGCCGAGATCATGGGCTTCGCCAAGACCCCCGGGCACGGCGTCTACAAGGGCATTCACGAGCTGCGCCCCGGCCACACCGCGCGCATCCGCCGCTCCGGGCTGACGGTGCGCCGCTACTGGGCACTTGAGGCCAGAGAGCACACCGATGACACCAAGACCACCGTGGGGCACATCCGTGAGCTGCTGGACGACATCATCGGCCGCCAGCTGATCGCCGATGTACCGCTGTGCACCCTGCTCTCCGGCGGCCTGGACTCCTCGGCCATCACCGCGCTGGCCGCCAAGGGCCTGGCCGAGGCCGGGCAGGGACCGGTGCGCTCCTTCTCGGTGGACTTCACCGGCCACACCGACCGCTTCCGCCCGGACGCCCTGCGCTCCACCCCCGACGGTCCCTACGCCCACGCCCTGGCCGAGCATGTCCGCTCCGACCACCGGGATGTGGTGCTGGACACCGCCGCGCTGATGGACCGGGCCAACCGGGACGCCATCCTGGCCGCCCGCGACCTCCCGCTGGGCTTCGGCGACGGCGACACCTCGCTCTATCTGCTGTTCAAGGCCATCCGCGAACAGTCCACGGTCGCCCTGTCCGGAGAGTCGGCCGACGAGGTGTTCGGCGGGTACAAGTGGTTCCATGACCCGGCGGCCGTCAACTCCGGCACCTTTCCCTGGATAGCCGGCGGCGGGGCCGACACCTTCAGCCCGGACGGCAGCCTCGGCCGGACCGCCCTGCTGGGCAAGGACATCCTGGCCAAGGTGGATGTGCCGGGCTATACCGCGGCCCGCTACCACGAGGCCCTGGCCGAAGTGCCGCAGCTGGACGGGGAGACGGGCACCCAGCGGCGGATGCGCGAGATCAGCTATCTGCATCTGACCCGGTTCGTCCAGATGCTGCTGGACCGCAAGGACCGCGCCAGCATGGCCGTCGGCCTGGAGGTCCGGGTGCCCTTCTGCGACCACCGGCTGGTGGAGTACGTCTTCAACACACCCTGGTCCATGAAGACCTTCGACGGCCGGGAGAAGTCGCTGCTGCGCGCCGCCACCCGCGACCTGCTGCCCGATGTGGTGGCCGACCGGGTCAAGAGCCCCTACCCGACCACCCAGGACCCGCGCTACGCCCTGGCCCTGCGGGAGGAACTGCGCAAGGTGGCCGCCGACCAGGACTCCCCGGTACGCCCGCTGCTGGACTCCGAGGCCCTGGCCAAGGCGCTGGGCGAGGGCAGCCCGGACGCCTACCGCACCGGCGCCGAACTGGTGCTGGGCCTGGACACCTGGCTGCGTACCCGCGGCACCGAACTCCAGCTCTGACGCGGCGTCAAGCGGAGACGGACGCCACGCCGCACAATGGGCGGTGCGATCCGTTCCGTCAGCCCTTCAGCCAGGAGTAGCACCGTGCCCCTGTCCCTTTCCGTCGATCCCAACGCGCCCGAGCCGCCCTTTGAGCAGATCCGCGCCCGCATCGCCGAGCAGGCCCGCTCCGGGGCGCTGCCGGTGGGCCACAAACTGCCCACCGTGCGCGGGCTGGCCGGGGAGCTGGGGCTGGCCGCCAACACGGTGGCCAAGGCATACCGGGCACTGGAGACGGACGGGGTGATCGAGACCCGGGGCCGCAATGGCACCTTTGTGGCGGCCCCGGGCGACACCGCCGAACGGGAGGCCGCGGCGGCCGCCCAGACCTATGCCCAGCGCGCCCGGCGGCTGGGCCTGGACCGGGCGGCCGCGCTGGCCGCCGCCCAGGACGCCCTGCGGGCCGTCTACGGCGACTGAGCCCCGGCGGGGCCCGGCACCGGGTTGACCGCAGGTGAAAAGTGGGACGAAGCGCCCGCGCCCGGCAGTTGGTCCCGTTACCCTTGCGGGGATGGGACGTCACGTGGGGGGTCCGCGCACGGCACACCCGGGGCGCTGGCAGCTGACCGTGCTGCTCGGGGCGGTTTCGGCCGCCCTGGCCCTGCTGTTCGCCCTGGGCGCCGGCGGCTGGGGCACCAACGGGGGTTCTCATCCCGGCGCTTCGGGCAGGCACGGCGGCAGCGCCGGACCCGCCGCCCTGGGCTGGGGCTTCACCCACACCCAGTACAGCGCCGACCTCGGTGACGACGGCGCCCGGCAGACCGCGGCCAAGCTGCTCTCCGGGGCCGGACTGCCGCAGAACCAGCACATCATGGGCTGGGGCGCGGACAACCCCGAGCCCAGACCCGGCAGTTACAACTTCACCGACCTCGACCGGCGGGTACAGCTGATGCGCCGCACCGGCGGCACCCCGGTGCTCACCCTGTGCTGCGCCCCCGACTGGATGAAGGGCGGCGGCCCCAGCACCGACTGGTCGCAGAAGTCCCTGGAACGCGCCCCCGACCCCGCCCACTACCAGGACTTCGCCGACCTGGCCGGAGTGATCGCCAAACGCTATCCGGAGGTCCGGCACTTCATCGTCTGGAACGAGCTCAAGGGCTTCTACGACGACGGCCGCAAACGCTGGGACTACGAGGACTACACCCGGCTGTACAACCTGGTCTATGCGGCGGTCAAGAAGGAGCGCAAGGACGCCCTGGTCGGCGGGCCCTATGTGGTGATGGACAGCAACTCCCCGGGCTCGGCCTCCAACTCCTCGCCCATCCAGGGCCCCTGGGGAGTGCTGGACCAGCGCTCGGTGGACGTACTGGACTACTGGAACCGGCACAAGGCGGGCGCCGACTTCGTGGTGGTGGACGGCTCCAGCTACACCCGCCAGGGCAGCCTGCTGATCCCCGACGAGTTCCAGGCCACCACCAAGTTCGCCGATGTCACCGCCTGGCTGAAACGGGCCACCGGGCTGCCCGTCTGGTGGGCCGAGTGGTATGTCGAACCCCCCGACGCCCAGGACGAGCGCAAGGGCTGGCCGGAGGGGCGCCGGCTGGCCGTACAGGCCGTGGCCATGACCGAACTGGCCCGGGCCGGGGTGGCCACCGCCTTCTACTGGAACCCCGAGGAACAGTCCGGCACCGACTGCGCGGGCTGTCTCTGGCGCCCCACCCAACAAGCCGGTGGAGGCGGCCCCTTGCCCATGTACGACCTGCTCTCCCGGTTCGCCCGTTCCTTCCCGCCCGGCGCCGGGCTGCGTGACCCCGCCGTCTACGGCCCGGTGAAGGCCCTGGCCTCGGAGCGGGCCATGGTGGTGGTCAACACCCAGGACCGCTGGGTGAGCGCCACGGTGGACGGACACGACATCCGGCTGAGCCCCTATGAGGTGCGCTGGACGAGCTGAGGGAGCGCCCCATAGGGGCGCGGGGCGTCTGCATCATGCGGCTCCGCCGCGTGGGCGCGACCAGCCACATACAGCCCGCACCCGACGACCTACGAGAGCGTCACCAAGCGCTGCACCAACACCCCGAGTACCACCAAAAGCACCGGCATCGCAAACCAGAACGAGCTTTGCAGCCACCGCCGTTGACGCGCCCCCGGCCGCATCGCAAAGCGGGCCAGCTCGCGAGCGGTGAGCAGCACCAGAAGGAACGCGGCGGCGAGGGCACCAACCACCGTGGCGGGGGTCCAGGTGATCCGAGGACCCGGCGGGCCGGGACGGGGCGCGGGGACGGCACCCGGCGGCGGGGACTTCAGCCGGTAGAGCGCGGCATCGTCATTGGACAGCACCCGGCGCAGCTCGGGGCGGGCGTCCAGGGCCCGGCGGATGCGCCGGTCCCAGTCGGGGGCATAGCCGGCGGTGAGTTCGAGATAGGTGGACTGGCCGGTGTCCAGCATCAGATAGGAGCCGGGGCCGGCCTTGCGCAGGGCGGCCACGGTGTCGTCCAGGGCCGCCGGATCGCGGGGGGCCAGGACCGGCTGGTAGAGGACGCGTTCCATCTCCCGGGCGCCCCAGGGCATGGCGGGGGTGACATTGGTGACCGGGTCACTGCTGGGCCACAGCAGCCGGACGGTCGGCTTGTCATGGGCGTAGACATAGTTCATGGCGGCGACCTCGCCGCCCCGTACCCGTTCGAAGGGCTCATTGCCCCAACGGGCCACCAGAAAGCCGAAGATCAGCACCAGTCCGGCGCAGAAGGTGGCCAGCAGGCCGGGCAGGGTACGGGCCCGGTCGGTGCCCTTGCCGGGGAACAGGGCCAGGGCGGCCAGCACACAGGCGCCGGGCAGGGCGAACAGAAAGACCCGCAGGGCCACTTCGCCGCCGTAGGACTGCATGCCGAAGGCCAGAAAGGGGACGCAGGTCAGCACCAGCAGGGCACGGTCGGAGATCCCGGCCCGGCGGCGCCGCCACCAGCCCAGGGCGGCGAAGGCCAGCATCCCGCCGGCCAGCGCCACCCGGATGTAGAGCACCAGCTTGTGGGTGCGGCTGCCGCCGTGGATGCGGCCGGAGACCGAGGAGGAGACATTGCCGCCCAAGGAGCCCAGCCCGCCGAAGAGTTCCCGGAAGTGGCCGGACCAGTAGGGCTCGGCCAGGAACCCGATCCACACCGCCAGCAGCACCCCGCACAGCAGCGGCAGCCCACGGCAGGTGGCCCGGCGGGCCAGCACCAGGACGGTGAGCACGCCCAGCATCACAAAGGGCGTCAGCTGGTGGCTGACGGTGGAGGCGGTGAACAGGCCGATGAGCAGGGCCAGTAGCACGGTGCGGTCGGCGCGGGAGGCGGGGGCCGGATGGCGTTCGCCGGGCAGCCACCGGCCACGCGGGCCGCGCGGCGGGCGGAACCAGACCAGCAGCACGGCGGCAAAGAGCAGATAGAAAAGGTAGTTGAGGGCCTGAGGGGAGAAGTAGTCCTGGCCGACCCAGCCGCACAGGGCGAACAGCCAGAGCGCCGTCCACTTGGCGCGCCGCCCGGCCCGTACCGCCCGCAGCAGCAGCGCCAGCGGTGCCAGGCACAGCAGCTGGACGGCCAGCGGCCACCAGCGCAGCACCCCGGAGAGATCGCTCATCCCACAGGCCCGGCCGGCCAGCGCCACCAGGGCGAAGAAGCCGGGCCAGCTCCAGCGGGCGTCCAGGTCGGGGGCGGCGGTGCCATGGCGGTCGATGAAGTCCAGGAAGCCCAGATGCTGCCAGGCGGTGGGGAAGCGCGGTTGGTGCTCCAGCAGGGCGGGCACCGCGTGCAGGGACACCACGGTGGCCAGCAGTACGGCGGCCAGCAGGCGGGGGCGCGGCCGGTCCAGCCAGAGCGCCCGGACAAAGGCGGCGATCAGCAGTGCCGCGCCCAGCAGGGTGGCGGTGGGCAGTACCGAGATCAGGCCGAGGCCGCCCATGCCGTCCAGGCTGATCTCGTCCACGGTGGTCAGCGGCAGCCAGTACAGAGCCAGCGCGCCGAGCAGCAACAGCCAGCCGGCCGCCTCCGGCCCCTGCCACCAGGGGGTGCGCGGGGGAGCGGACGGCCGGGGGCCGGGCGGCGGGACGGGCGCCACCCGCCGTACGTCCGGCCGCCGTTCGGGGTGGTCGAAGTCCACTCGTACGCCCAGCGGCAGGGTGTCCGTGTCCAGGGCGGCCCGCAGGCCCAGGCGGCCCTCCGGCCGGGGCCGCTCCCGGCGGTCGCCGCTCACCGCCAGGTCCGCCAGGTCGCCGTCGGGCGCTGTGGTACCGGTGGCATGGGGCGCCGGGGCCCTGAGGACGCCACGCAGCCGGACGGCGGCGATCAGGGCGATCACCGTCAGGCTGGACACCTCCGCCACTCCCTCGCCCACCAGCCCCATGCGCGGCAGCAGCAACAGGGTCAGCCCCAGCACCAGAACACACAACAGCCCCTGGAGATAGGCCAGTCCGGCGGTCCGGCTCTGCGCCCGCAGCACCGCGAAATAGGTCTCCATCACCACCCGCAGCCCCGCCCCCACCGCGAACCAGCGCAGCAGCGGGGTGCCCGCCTGGGCGTACCCCGGGCCGAACACCCGCAGGATGTACGGCGCCAGCAGGAACAGCAGCAGACAGACCGGGATCATCAGGGTGGCCATCCGGCGCAGCGCCGCCCGGCAGTTGGCGGCCAGCCGGCCGGGGTCGTGCGAACCCTCCACGGTCAGCGAGGCGCCCATGTTGATGGCAAGCAGATTGACCGTGCCGCCGATGGTGGAGGCGATATAGAAGTAGGCGTTGTCGGCCGAGCTGACCTGGGCGGCCACCATCACCGGCACCAGGTAGACCACCGCCAGCGAGAACAGCGAGCCGGTGCAGTCACCGGCCAGGAAGCGGCCCATCTCCCGGTACGAGGCCGGCCGGGCGGAGTGCTCGGTGGCCCGGACATGGGCCGGGATCAGCCTGCGGAAGACCAGCCAGCCCAGCGGCAGCACCGAGACGGCGATGGACACCACCCAGGAGACGAACACCCCCTCGGCGGGCAGGCTCGCCGCCAGCCCCACCAGCAGGGCCAGCTTCACCGCCGAGAAGACCGTATTGCCCACCGGCACCCAGGGGGCGCTGCGCAGCCCGGTGAGCACCCCGTCCTGGAGGGTCAGCAGCGACCAGGCGACCACCGCGGCCACAAAGAACAGCTCCGGCAGCACACCGTGCAGCATCCGGTAGGACGAGCCCCAGAGGCCGAGCGTCAGCAGGAACACCCCGGCCGCCGCCGCGACCAGCAGCGAACTGACCGCATAGGTACGGAAGACCAGCCGCCCGGTGGTGGGCCCGGCCACCGGGATGAAGCGGGCCAGCGCCCCGGTGAGGGTGACCGCGGTCAGCCCGGCCAGGAACTTCATGGCGGCGATCGCCGCCGAGCCCTGGCCCACCGCGTCCTCGCTGTAGTAGCGGGCCGCCACCAGCCAGAAGCCCACCCCCAGGACGGCGCTGATCCCGGTGTTGAGCATCAGGGCGAAGGCGTTGCGGAACAGCGGACTCGGTCCCCGGGCGGTCTCCGCCCCGCCCTCCCCGGCCCGTGGTGCTCTTGCCCCGATCCGTTCGGAGGTGTCAGTCACGCGCCCCTCGTGCCCTTCCGGTCACCTGACGGCCCAGCCGGCGGCCACCGCGGACCACCGCATAACCCTTGGTCAGCGCCCGGTCGGCGGCGAACAGCCGGCCCACCGCCCGGCCCCGGAGCAGCCGCTCGAAGTCCGCCGCCGTGGTGCGGCGGCGTACCGTCACCCGGCGCAGTCCATAGGGCCCCTGGCCGGGCGCCGCCAGCGCATTGCCCACCGCCAGGGAGACCCGGTACCCGCCTTCCCGGACCGCCCGCCGCACCCGTCGGCTGGAATAGCCATAGGGGTAGGCGAAGGACACCGGGGGCCGGCCCAGCTCCTGGGCCAGTATGTCGCGGCAGTGCCGGACCTCGAACGCCAGCTCCTCGTCGGCGAGTTGATCGAGTTGCGGATGGGTGTGGCTATGGCCGCCGATCTCGGTGCCGGCCGCGGCCAGTTCACGTACCTGGTCCCAGTCCAGCATCAGGTCCAGCGCGCCGCCGGCGGCATGCTCGCCGCGCAGCCAGCCGCTGGTGACGAACAGCGTGGCGCGCAGGCCGTGTTCGGCCAGCACCGGCAGCGCATGGCGATGCACCCCCTCATAGCCGTCGTCAAAGGTGATCAGTACCGGCCGGGGCGGCAGCGGGCGCCCGGTGCGCCAGGCGGCGGCCAGCTCCCCGGCGGTGAGCGAGGTGAAGCCCAGGCCGGCCAGCACCGCCATCTGTTCGGCGAAGGCGTCGGGGGAGACCGAGAGGCCGTGCGCGGCCCGGGCCGGGGCGTACGCCACCGCGTGGTACATCAGGATCGGCAGCGGGGCCTCGCTCATACCGTCCCCCTGGTGAAGTGGCCGCCCCGGCGGCGGGTCCGGACGCTGCCCAGCAGATAGCCCCCGGTGGTGGCGGCCAGCCCGGCCACGATGGCACCGGCCCGCCCGGCCCCGCCGGGGCGGCCCAGCAGGGCGTCCCGTAGCCCCCGGGCCACCCCGGCGGGCAGTACCCGGGTGGTGTACCGGCGCTCGGCGGCCAGACCCGCCTGGGCGCCCACGCTCCGGGCCACCAGCGCCTTGGACAGGCCCTCGGCATAGGCGCGGGTGCGGAAGTAGCCGAAGCGCTCCCGGGCCGGGGGCACCCGGTGGTGGATCACCGCCCGGTCGTCGATCAGCAGCACGGCGTCCGGCACCGCCCGGGCCAGCCGGATGCACAGCTCGGTCTCCTCGCCGCCCAGCGGCAGCCGCTGCCCGTCCCGCCCGATCCCGCTGGCGAAGCCGCCCACCGCCACCAGGGCCGATCTGCGGTAGGAGGCATTGCCGCCGAGGACATTGCGCACCACCGTCCGGCCCGGCGGCAGACCCCGGTAGCTACAGCCCACCACCCAGTCGAACTCCTCCGGGAACCAGGCCGGCCGGCGCCGGGAGGCCCACACCGGCTGGGTGCGCCCGCCCACCGCCATCACCCGGGGGTCGGCATAGGCGCCGGCGAAGTGGTGCAGCCAGTCCCGCTCGGCCACCGCGTCATCGTCCAGGAAGGCGACCACCTCCCCCCGGGCCGCCGCCACCCCGGTGTTACGGCCCGAAGACAGGCCGCGCGGGCCGGAGTTGGCCAGCACCCGCACCCGCGGCTCACCCGCGAAGTGCCGGGCCAGCCGGCGCCGGAGCGCCGGATGGTGGTCCACCACCAGCAGGGTCTCCAGCGCCGGACGGGACTGGGCGGCCACCGAGGCCACCGCGGCCAGGATGTCCTGCCAGCGCTCCTCGGTGTAGACGCAGATCACCACCGAGACCCCCGGCCCGCCGCTCAAGACACCTCCCCGCTGCTGGCCGCCGGGGCGAGGGCCGGCTGCCGGTGCACCGGACGCCGCCGGCGCCCGCCGCGCTCGCGCAGGATCACCTTGAGCACCCGCAGCCCGTCCCGTACCGCGCGCAGATTGCTGGTGCCATGGATGCGGACGAACTCATGGCTGGGAATCTCCTGGACGCGCAGGCCGGCCTTGACCACTCTGATGTTCATCAGCGTCTCCACCTCGAAGCCCGCGCAGTCCAGGGCGATGTCATCGAGGACCCGCTTCCAGAACGCGTTGTAGCCGTAGCACAGATCGGTGTAACGGGCCCCGAACTTGTGGTTCACCAGGGAGCACAGCACCCGGTTGCCCAGCTTGCGGATCACCGTCATATCGTCGGTGCCACCGCCGTTGGCGAACCGCGAGCCCTTGGCGAAGTCCGCGCCGCCCACCAGCGCGGAGACATAGCTGACGATCTCGCTGCCGTCCGCCGAGCCATCGGCGTCCACCATCACAATGATCTCGCCGGTGCAGGCGGCGAAACCGGTGATCAGGGCGTCGCCCTTGCCCTTGCCGCGCTGCTCGACCACCTTGACCGAAGGGCACAGCTCCCGGGCCACCTTGACGGTGTCATCGGTGGAATTGCCGTCCACCAGGACCACTTCATGGATCCAGGCCGGCAGGGTCTTGAAGACATAGGGAAGGTTCTCCGCCTCGTTCATGGCGGGGATGACCACGCTCACCGGTGGCGCTATGGCGAACTGCTCGGTCACCGGCCGGTAGTGCCCGGCGAACTCCAGGGTCCGGCCGGAAGGCGCGCTCTCCGGTGTCCGGTCCTCATCGGCCGCCGGGCGCAGGAAGGAACTCATCAGTCAGGTATCCCTCTCGTCCGGTGGACCGCCCGCCCCCGAGCGGCCCAGGGTCTGTCCGGTTCGAAAAGGGGGTAACCCGCCACCTCCGGCCTGGATGTCAACTCCACGCCGAGCGGGACGGGTTGACGTTCTCTACCCACGCGACACGCGACTCGGCCCGCCACCGGCGGGACGAGCGCGGCACCCCCTGCCGCGCTCCGCTCCGGAACCATCGCGGCCTGCGAGCCCTCCCCGGTGCCGCATTTGACTGATGGACCGATGCGGGTAGATGTACGACGGTATTGAAGCTTCAGAGCGTATGGCAAGAGCTGAGACGGACTCTCCTCCTTTGGTGGCCTTTGTTCCAGAAGCACCATGCTCCGGGCCTCCGGCGCACGCCCCCGCCGGGCGCCCGGAGCGGTCTGCCGGCCGCGCAGGTCAGCCGCTCTGCCGAAGCCGTCCCACCTGCTTGAGCAGCCGGTCGGCCGGCTCGAAGAGAGCCGGCCGGGCGAGCACGGTGTTGCGCAGTGCGCGTACCGGCGCACGGCGCACGCGATAGCCGAGCGCTATGGGGTGACGCCTGGTCACCCACCCTTCGGAGACGATGAGTTCACGGGTCTTGAGTGAGTCCTTGTACGCCTTGTCACCACGCCCGAGGTCCAGATGCGCCAGCCCGGACTCGGCGGCCCCCCGGGCCATCCGCAGATGCAGCACCAGCCCCGGCGAGTACTTGCCGAACTGCGGGTCGTACGCCGGGAACCAGCAGGACAGCACGGTGGACGAACACAGCCCGAAGTGCGCCGCCACCGGCCGCCCGCCGGCGTAGAGCACCGACAGCAGCCCGCGGCAGGACTCCTCACGGGTGTGGAAGAGCTGGGTGACCAGGTGGGTGATCCAGGGGCGGGCAAAGCGGTCGCTGCGCCCGGTTCTTCGGTACTGGGCCGACTTCCAGGCGATCAGGGTGTCCAGTACGGCCGGGTCGCGCTCATCGTGCACATAGCGCAACTCGCCTACTTCGCGGGCGAGTTTGCGCTCCTTGGCCAGGGTGGTGCGGGTGAACTTGGGCGACTGGCGGCGCAGCGCGGCCAGATAGGAGTCATAGCCCTGCTCCACATCCATCACCGGCGAGGCGAAGGCGCCGGTGGCCCCCGCCTCAAAGGGCTTCTGGCCCTCCACCAGATGGTCGAACTCCCAGATGGACAGCCCGCAGGAGTGCAGCAACTCCCGTGCGTCCCACTGGAATCCGGGCCGGTGCACCACCCCCTGGGCATCCGAGACACCGAGGCCGACGGCCCGCCCCACCCCCAACGCGGTGCGCTGGTAGGGGAAGAAGGCCACCGGGGCGCCCTCCTCGCGGACCACCGCTATCCGTACTCCGCGCCGGCAGCGGCCGACCGCCAGCGCGAACTGTGGGGCCAGAAAGGGATTGGCCAGCTGGGGCGAACCCTCCGCCGCTGCCCGCGCCTGCAGCGCCGCCCAGGCCACACGGTCGGCCGCCGTGAGCTCCCCGGGGCGGTGCACACGGATGTCCACGTCCGTGCCCTCAGGTCCCGCTCCGGCAGGTCCCGCGCCGGCCGCGGCGCAGCTGCCGGTGGGCGTGGGCCAGCAGAAAGAGCAGCAGACTGACCGCGCCCACGGCGGCCACCCCACCCCGGACTGACCACAGGTGCAGCGCCAGCATGGTCTGGGCGGTCAGCAGATCGACCACCACCGCCCCGCCGGTGGCCACCACCGACCGGCTCAGCGGGTCCAGCCCGCGCAGCGCCGCGGCCACCGCGCAGGCGGGTGCCACCAGCAGGAAGAACAGAGTGAAGGGTGCGCGCAGCGGAAAGCCGATATCGGCCAGCGCCAGGACGGCGCCCACCGCGGCGATGGCCATGGCGACGCCCGCCACCACCGGCAGCGAATCTCCCGCCCCTGATGGCCGGCGGCCCTGCCCGCTTCCGGCGGGTCCGGCCGGATCCTCCCGGCCGTCGATGCCCTCGAGTCCGCCGTCGAATCCGCTGTCGAGTCCCCCGTTGAGTCCACTGAGATCGCTGAAGCTCTGCATTGGCGACTTAGCCCCCCGAAGCGCCGGATGCCGGGCTTCAATGTCGCGCAATGGGCGGATGCGCGTCAAGGTGTGAAGGCTGTGCGAAAAGCCTCCGGCGCGCCGGACCGGCACTCAAGCGGAGGGTTTCCGTCAAGCGAACGGAAGGTCACTCCGATGTGTCGTCAACTTCCGTACACAGTAACGCTCTTATGGGTGTTTCTTCTGTGACGCCCAACGCTCACCGGGGTGACCGCTGCCTGCAAACTTGACATGGACACTTCCTGAGAGGGGAGGTCACTGCTACCACGGTGGTGGCAGAAACCCTGCTAGGGAGGTTTCCATGCAATTGTCCCGTATCACGGGTTTTCTATCGGCTGCCGCTCTCACCCTCACCGTCACCCTGGGCGTCGCCACCAACGCCCAGGCCGCCCCGGCGAGTTCCGGGCCGGCCTATGTGGCCATGGGGGACTCCTATTCCTCGGGAGTGGGCTCCGGTTCCTACGACTCCGCCAGCGGCAGCTGTAAACGCAGCACCAGGGCGTATCCCGCGCTCTGGGCCGCCGCCCACGCGCCCTCCGGCTTCGCCTTCGTCGCCTGCTCCGGCGCGCGCACCGGCGATGTGCTCGACCAGCAGATCGGCTCGCTCGGTCCGGACACCCGGCTGGTCAGCCTGACCATCGGCGGCAACGACGCCGGCTTCGGCGACACCATGAAGAGCTGTGTGCTGGGCAGCGACAGCTCCTGCCTGGACCGGATCGGCCAGGCCACCGCCTATATCCAGGACCAGCTGCCCGGGCGGCTGGACGACGTCTACTCCGCCATCGGCGACAAGGCACCCGACGCCCGGGTGGTGGTGCTGGGCTATCCCCGGCTCTACCGGCTGGGCGGAGTCTGTCTGGGGCTGAGCGACACCAAGAGACGCGCCCTGAACGACGCGGCCGATCTGCTGGACTCGGTGATCGCCAAGCGGGCCGCCGACCACGGCTTCGACTACGGGGACGTGGCGGCGGCCTTCGCCGGTCATGAGCTGTGTTCCGGCAGCCCCTGGCTGCACAGTGTGTCCTGGCCGGTGGACGAGTCCTACCACCCGACGGCGGCCGGGCAGTCGGGAGGGTATCTGCCGGTACTCACCTCAGCGGCGGGGTGAGCGCCCCATAGGGGCGCGGGGCGGGTTCATATGCGGCTCCGCCACGTGGGCGCGACCAGCCACGAACGCCCCGCACTCTGACGGAGCGCCTCAGTAAGAACTGGAGGGGGCGCTGGGCGCGGCCGTGGACGCGCTCCGGCAAGTGATCGTGAACCGCACATGGTTGGACGTCACCTTGCCGGGGCTCCGCACCTCCACGGCCATCCAGTCGTGCCCCGGGTCCCCCGCCCCCCGGCCCGTCTCCGTGTACCGCACGCTCACCGCCCCCGACTCGCCCAGGGAGACCGTCCGCCACCCGCCGTCCGCCACCTTCCCGCTGCCGCTGATCCAGCGGTAGACCACCTTGGCCGGGGTGCGGTCCACGGTGATGGCCGCCGTGAAGGACGGGGCCCGGTCGTCCGGCACCGGGCAGGGTCCTGAGTAGTGGTCCCGCTCCGGCGTCACCTCGGCCCGAACCGCGTAGCCGGAAGGTGAAGGGGAAGCGGAGGGCGGCGGCGCCGGGTTGCCGCCGCCCTTGGTGGTGTGCCCGGCCGAGGGCCGGGCGGGCGGCGGCGCTCCCCGGTCCTCGCCGGTGCTGCTGCCGCCGCCGTGCGCCGAGGAGCCGCCGCCCGAACCGGCCCGGTCGGCCAGGGCCCAGGCCAGCGCGGCGATCGCCAGCAGCGCCAGCACCGCGGCGGTCACCACAAAGGCCAACGGCCGCCGGTTACGGCCCTGTTCGCCGGTGGTGCCGGTGCCGCCCGGGCCGGGCGGCGGGGGAGCGGCCCGGGCCGCGGGCACCGCCGTCTCGCCCGGCGGGGGCGCGCTGACGGTGGGGGTGTAGGCGGCGGCCGGGTGCGGGGTGCCCCCGGCGGCCACCGTGTGCAGCATCCGCTCGGCCTCGTCCGCGCTCATCCGCCGCGCCGGGTCCTTGCGCAGCAGCCCCGCGATGACGGGGGCCAGCGCCCCGGCCCGGGACGGGGGCGGCAGCTCCTGGTCCACCACGGCCCGCAGGGTGCTCAACGGGGTGTCCTGGCGGAACGGGGAGTGGCCCTCCACGGCCGCGTAGAGCGTCACCCCCAGCGACCACAGGTCCGACTCCGGGCCCGGCGGGCGGCCCAGCACCCGCTCCGGGGCGAGGAACTCGGGGGAGCCCACCAGCTGGCCGGTGACGGTCAGGGCGGCATTGCCCTCCACCACGGCGATGCCGAAGTCGGTGAGCACCACCCGGCCGTTGCTCGCCATCAGGACATTGGCGGGCTTGACATCCCGGTGCAGCACCCCCACCGCGTGCGCTGCGCGCAGCGCGGCCAGCACCTCCACGCCGACATGGGCGGCCCGGACGGGGCCGACCGGTCCCTCGGCCTCCAGGAGGTCGGCGAAGGACATGCCCCGCACCAGTTCCATCACAATCCAGGGCCGGCCGTCCTCACTTACCACATCGTGCACGGTGACCACATTGCGATGGGAGATACGGGCCGCGGCGCGCGCCTCGCGCTCCAGGCGCGCGTACAGCAGCCGCACTTCACCTTCCGGCAGTCCGGCCGGCGCCCTTACCTCCTTGACCGCCACCTCGCGGCCCAGAATCTCGTCCCAGGCGCGCCATACCACGCCCATGCCGCCCCGGCCCAGTTGGTCGCGCAGCCGGTAACGGCCCGCCAGCACCCGCCCGCCGTCGAAGGCGCCGCTCATGCAAGCACCCCTCCCCCCGAGAGAGCGATTCCGGGTGAATGTACCGCAACGGAGCGTGATTGCCACCGCCTTCGTACCCTATTGTCCGACTCAACTGATGCCCGGGTACGGCCGGTTCGCGCCATTGGCGTCAACACCCTTGACGGGGTGGTGAATCCGACCCGCCGATGCGCGGGTGACGCGATGGGGCGATAGGGTTACCCTGCCTTGGCCGGGTGCCTCGTACGGGTGGGGAGTCTCATGGAACAGATAGCAATGCGCAGCAGGCCGCGAGTGCCTGCCATCAACTACGGGAGCAGCGCCTCCAGCGCGCGCCTGGACCGTCATCTGGCGGTGCTCGGCGGCCCCGCGCTGCCACAGCGCGAGGTGGAGGGCGCCACCACGCTGATGCGCGAGCTCACCACGCGTGACCACGCCCGCACGGAGTCCCGTGGCACCGCGCGGGTCTCGCTGTTCGCTCCGCTGCGTCGGCTGCGCCGCTCGCTGTTCGGCGGCCGCTCCTAAACCCCGGTCCACCCGTACCAGGCACCACTCCCGCACCCCTGCCGGCGGATTCGCTCAGTGCGCGTCCAGGGTGACCGTGAAGGAGAAACGGTCACCTCGGTAGCGGATACGGGCGACGTCCACCACCCGGCCGTCCTCGTCATAGGTGATGCCCGTGTAGTGCAGGATCGGGCTGAGCAGCGGTACTTGGAGCAGCCGGACGGTCTCCGGGTCGGCCAGCCTCGCCTCCACGGTGTCCGTGATCCGGCTGATGCGCACCCCCACCACATCGCGCAGCACCTTGGTCATCGGCCAGCGGGCGAGGTCGGCCGGCCGGATGTGTGCGGCCAGTTCGGGACGTACCAGGTTCTCGGCCCAGTTGGTGGGCTCGCCGGAGCCCTCCTCCGAGCGCAGTCTGCGGAAGGCGACCGCCTCGGTCAGATCCGGGAAGTGCTCGGCCAGTTCGGCGGGCACCGGGGCCGGGCCATGCCCCAGGACGGTGGTGTGCTCGCCGGACTGCTGGGCCACAATGGTGTCCACCGAGCCGAGCAGCCGCACCGGTGAGGTGCGCCGGGCGCTCGGCTCGATAAAGGTGCCCCTTCTGCGGTGCCGGGTGATCAGCCCCTCCGCCTCCAGCTCCTTGAGTGCCTGGCGCATCGTCAGCACGCTGACCCCGTAGTGCTCCGCCAGCGCCTCCTCGGTGGGCAGGCGCAGTGAGTCGTCCGGCCGGCGCCCGAGTATGGACGCACGCAAGGACTGTGACACCTGGTACCACAGCGGCAGTTTGCGGTTGAGGGTCAGGGAGTCGGGGGCGAAGGCGGTCAACTGGGCTCCCTAGGACGCGAAGTGGCGCTCCAGACCCTGCCACACCCCGTCATAGCCCCGCTGCAGGTGCTCGGCGCGGGCGGCGTGCGGGGTGAGGGCGATGGGCCAGCGGGTCTCGAACATAAAGGCAAGCCCGTCGTCCACCTTCTGCGGCTTGAGCTCGGCCGCGCTGGCCTTGTCGAAGGTCTCCCGGTCCGGGCCGTGTGCCGACATCATGTTGTGCAGCGAGCCGCCGCCCGGGACAAAGCCCTCGGCCTTGGCGTCATAGGCGCCCTCGATCAGGCCCATGTACTCGCTCATCACATTGCGGTGGAAGTACGGCGGCCGGAAGGTGTCCTCGCCCACCAGCCAGCGCGGGGCGAACACCACAAAGTCCACACCCGCCAGGCCCGGGGTGTCCGAGGGCGAGGTGAGCACGGTGAAGATGGACGGGTCCGGGTGGTCATAGCTGATGGTGCCCAGCACATTGAACCGGCGCAGATCGTAGACATAGGGCACATGGTTGCCATGCCAGGCCACCACATCCAGCGGGGAGTGGTCATAGGTGGCCGACCAGAGGTTGCCGCAGTACTTGTTGACCACCTCCACCGGGCCCTCGGTCTCCTCATAGGCGGCCACCGGAGCCAGGAAGTCCCGGGGATTCGCCAGGCCGTTGGCCCCGATCGGGCCCAGGTCGGGCAGCACAAAGGGCTGGCCGTAGTTCTCGCAGACATAGCCGCGGACCAGGGGGTCCAGCAGCTCCACCCGGAAGCGCACCCCGCGCGGGATCAGCGCCACCTGGCCCGGTTCGGCGCGCAGCAGGCCCAGTTCGGTGCGCAGCAGCAGCCCGCCGGCCTGGGGGACGATCAGCAGTTCACCGTCGGAGTCGCCGAACACCCGGTCGCGCATGGAGGAGTTGGCGGCATAGAGGTGGACGGCCATTCCGGTGCGCTGGGCGGCATCGCCATTGCCGCCCAGGGTCCACAGCCCGGCCAGGAAGTCGGTGCCCTCCGGGGGCTCGGGCAGCGGGTTCCAGCGCAGCCGGTTGGGGTCATGGACGGTCTCGGTGAAGGGTGCGCCGCGCAGGGCGCCGTTGTCGATCCGGGTGAACGGCGGGTGCGCCGCCGAGGGCCGGATGCGATACAGCCAGGACCTGCGGTTGTTGTGCCGGGGCTCGGTGAAGGCGCTGCCGCTGAGCTGTTCCGCGTAGAGCCCCAGGGGCGCCCGCTGGGGCGAGTTGCGCCCCTGCGGCAGCGCGCCGGGGACGGCCTCGCTGCTGTGCTCGTTGCCGAAGCCGGACGCGTAGGCCAGGCTTTCCGCCGTTTTGCGTGCCTGCTCGTGGTCCATGCCGGTCATCGTTTGTCTCCCGCCGCCGCTGGATTCCTATGGATGACCGTAGGATTCCTTGCGCGGTGGCGTCAACGGGTCGGTCCCGGGTCCCCTGGCGGGGCCGGGGCACCGGGGCTAGGTTGATCGGATACCTGTACGGCACAGCGAGGGAGCGGTTTGTTGTGATCGCGCACGACGGGATGTTCATCGACGGCGACTGGCGGCCGGGCGCCGCCACCGGCACGATCGAGGTGGTCAACCCCGCCGACGAGCAGGTGATCGGCACCGTTCCGGCCGGCGGGGCCGAGGAGGTGGACGCCGCGGTACGGGCCGCGCGGGCCGCCCTGCCCGGCTGGTCGGCCACCGCCCCGGCCCGGCGGGCCGAACTGCTGGCCGCGCTGGCCGGCCAACTCGCCGATCGCCAGGAGGAGATGGCCGCCACCATCACCGCCGAACTGGGCGCGCCCATCGGCTTCTCCCGGCGGGTGCAGGCCGGTCTGCCGGTGGCGGTGACGCGCTCCTATGCCGAACTGGCCGCCGAGTTCGCCTTCGAGGAGCGGATCGGCACCTCCCTTGTCTGCCAGGAGCCCATTGGGGTGGTGGCCGCCATCAGGACCTAGCCAGGGGGCGCCCCGCTTTAGCGGGGTGGGGAATGGCTTCTGATCCCTGCTCTGACCTCAACTGGGTGCATGGATCCGCACTGTTCACCTGAGCCCACTTCTCTGTCGCAATTAGACATGCGGCGCGTGTATAGTGATCGTGTGACCGTGACCAGGAAGGTTCGCCGATTCTCCGGCGGCGTGTACGACCTCGGGCTCCACGTCGTGTGGTGCCCGAAGTACCGCCGTCCGGTCCTTGACGGCCGGGTCGCGGAACGACTGGACGAACTGATCCGGCAGAAGGCAGACGAACGCGGGTGGGAGATCATCGCCCTTGAGGTGATGCCCGACCATGTGCATCTGTCCGTGAAACACGACCCGAAGTCGTCGGCCTCGTACGTGGCGAACCAGTTCAAGGGCTTCACCTCCCGCGTACTGCGCGAGGAGTTCCCGCACCTGAAGTCGCGGATGCCCACGCTGTGGTCGTCGTCGTACTTCGCGGCCTCGGCCGGCGCCGTGCCGGCGGCCACGGTCGAGAAGTACATCAACACCCAGTGGGAACGCCCTGGGAAGAAGGGGGACGGCTCGTGATCCGCGCGTACAAGTTCCTCCTGCGCCCCACGGCCCGTCAGAGGTCCGCACTCGGCGAGATGCTGCGGGACCACTGCTCCCTCTACAACGGCGCGCTGCAAGAGCGCAGGGACGCCTACCGGCACACCTCGAAGACCAGCGTCCGCTACGGCGACCAGTCCGCCCAGCTCAAGGAGATCCGCGCGTTCGACCCCGAGCGGCAGGGCCGCTGGTCGTTCTCCTCCCAGCAAGCCACCCTGCGCCGCCTGGACAAGGCGTTCCAGGCGTTCTTCCACCGTGTCAAAGCCGGACAGACGCCGGGCTATCCGCGATTCAAGGGCGTCGGGCACTTCGACACCGTCACCTTCCCCAAGGACGGCGACGGCTGCCGCTGGGACTCCACCCCCCACGACACGCAGCCCCGCGTCCGTCTGCAAGGTGTCGGGCATATCCGCGTGCACCAGCACCGGCCCGTGCAGGGCCGCGTCAAGACGATCTCGGTGAAGCGTGAGGGCAACCGCTGGTACATCGTCCTGTCCTGCGACAACGTGCCCGTCGGGGAACTGCCGCCCACCGGGGCGATCGTCGGTATCGACATGGGCGTCGCGCACTTCCTGACCACCTCCAACGGCGAACACCTCGCCAGCCCGCGCTTCCTTCAAGCGATGGCCGACGAGCTGGCCGAAGCGCAGCGGCACCTGGCAACGTTCCCGAAGCGGACGCGGCAGCGCACCAAGCGTCACCGGGCCGCCGCCCGGAAGGTCGCCAAGCTGTACGGCAAGATCCGGCGGCAGCGCGCCGACTTCCACCACAAGGCCGCCCGCGCACTGGTCACCGGCCACGACGTCATCGCGCACGAGCGGCTCAACACGGCGGGTATGACCAAGAGCCCCGCACCCAAGGCCGACCCTGAGCAGCCCAGCAGCTTCCTGCCCAACGGTGCTGCCGCGAAGGCCGGACTCAACCGCAGCATCCTCGATGCGGGTTGGGCGCAGTTCCTCGGAATCCTGGCGAACAAGGCTGAGAGTGCCGGTCGCCTGGTCGTCCCGGTGGACGCGCGCAACACCTCCCGCACGTGCCCCGACTGCGGGCATGTCGCGAAGGAGAACCGCGCCACCCAAGCGAAGTTCGAATGCACGGCGTGCGGTTTCGCGGCGAACGCGGACCACATCGGCGCCATGAACGTCCTCAACAGGGCCGGGCTGGCCCTCTGCGCGGCGGCTTAGCCACCGATGCAGGAAGCCCGCGCGTTTACGCGTGGGTGGAGTCACCACGCCCTGGAACTATCCGCTCCGCCACCGCTCCCTGTCGCGGACGGCCCGGACCCGGTCAGCCTTGAGGATGGGGCAGGTTGACCACAATCAATGCCAGACCGGCCACCAGGAAATTGCGCTCCGCCGCCTGGAGCCCGTTCCACTTCGCCGACTGCCACATGGCGAACCACTCACCGCCGATGGCGATAAAGCCCATGCCGAACAGCAGCAGAAACAGCACCAGCCCCAACGTGCTCACCCGGCACGCCCGTTGGCGTAGGGCCGGGCCGCGCAGCCAGTACACGGTGCCGGTGACCAGGACGGCCGCGGTCAGCACCTCCCAGGCGATGATGGCCAGATAGGCCAGATCCTGGAGCGCATGGGAGGTGATGGCCCGCCACATCAGATGGTCACTGCGAAAGGTGGTGTCCATCGCCAGGACATGGCGGACGAACTGCCGGTTGGTATCGAAGTCGGTGATGTTCCCGAAGGCGACCAGCACGGTGTAGAGGGCGACGATCGCGGTGAGGGCGGTGGCGGCGGTGGTCAGCGATCCGGGCACGGTACGGCGGCGGCGCGCCCATCCGGCGCGCAGCATTCCGGTACGTGGCATAAGGCCCCCCTAGCCTGGTGTCCTTACCTGGGCGTTCTTGCCCGGATCATGCCCGCCCGCACCGCGGACCGAACCCCGCCCGCCGGACCCGGGTAGGGTGGCCGCCCGGGAGGGGAGCCAGGTATGGGATCCGAGGAGTGGGCCGAGGTCACACCGGACGCCGCGAGGCGCCTGCTGACCGCCGGTGTGCAGGCGTTCGCGGAACGCGGCTATCACGCCACCACCACCCGGGACATCGCCGGCCGGGCCGGGATGAGCCCCGCGGCGCTCTATATCCACTACCGCACCAAGGAAGAACTCCTCTACCGCATCAGCTCCGTTGGCCACCGGCTCGCCCTGGAGCTGCTGCGCCGGGCCCGCGACAGCGCCGGCACCCCGGCCCAGCGGCTGGCCCGGGCGGTGCGCGACTTCGTCCGCTGGCACGCCGAACACCACACCACCGCCCGGGTGGTGCAGTACGAACTGGGCGCCCTGGGCGAGGACCACCACGCCGAGATCATGGAACTGCGCCGGGCCACCGACGCCACCCTGCGCTCCATCCTGGAAGCGGGCGTGGCCGAGGGGCAGTTCAGCGTCCCGGATGTACGGGGCACCACCGTGGCCGTGCTTTCCCTCTGCGTCGATGTGGCCCGCTGGTTCCGCGAGGACGGCAAGCGCACCCCGGAGGAGATCGGGGAGTTCTACGCGGAGTTGGTGCTGCGGATGGCCGGCTGCGCGGAGCAGCAGCGGAAGCGCTGACCTGACACAGGAGGCCAAGCACGCTGTCCGCCCCCCTCAACCCCTGCGTAGGGTCTCGCCAGGACGCCGCCCCAACGGCGTCCGGCCATGGCCCCCGGCCGGTTCACCAGAGGTAGCGGGAGAGGGACTCGGCGACACAGACCGGCTTGTCGCCGCCCTCCCGTTCCACGGTGACCACTTGGGTCAGCTGCACCTCGTCCTGGTCCACCGGCAGCCAGTCGCCGGGGCCGAACTTCTCGCCCACGGCGGCCTTCAGACCGTCCGGCGAGGTGAAGATCCGGGGCTCCGCCATCAGTTGCCTCCCACGATCGTCCAACCCTCAATAACCAAGGTGACGTAAAGTCTTCAACCGTGCCGCAGATTACCAACGATGTCCAAGAACTCACCGTGGGCCAGCTTGCCGCCCGCAGTGGCACCGCCGTGTCCGCCCTGCACTTCTACGAGGCCAAGGGACTGATCAACAGCCGCCGCACCGCCGGAAACCAGCGCCGCTTCCACCGGGACGCGCTGCGCCGGGTGGCCTTTATCCGGGCCGCGCAGCGGGTGGGTATTCCGCTGGCCACCATCCGCGAGGCCCTGGCACAGCTTCCGGAGGAACGGACGCCCAACCGGGAGGACTGGGCCCGGCTGTCGGAGCTGTGGCGGAGCGAACTCAATGAGCGGATCAGCCGGCTGGAGCGGCTGCGTGACCATTTGGACGACTGCATCGGCTGTGGCTGCCTGTCGCTGGCCAAATGCGCGCTGTCCAATCCCGATGACATCTTCGGGGGCCGGGGAACCGGTTCACGGCTCAGCTGAAACGCAATACCAAAACGCCGTCGGTGACGGCGGCCGATATCGCAATGAAAACGGGGGATTTGTTTTGTCCGGACCGAAGCTCAGGAGCGTGCTCAAGGCCGCGCTGCTCGTCCCGGCCGTACTGGCGGCCACGGCCACCGCCGCCCATGCGGACTCCGACGTCCAGTGGGACCACCAGCACGGCGGCGGTTGCCTCGGCGGAATGTGGAACCACCACTCCGGGTGGAACGATGTGGGCCTCTACCCGTGCTGGTTCGGCGACACCAAGTGGCATGACATCAACCAGGGCGACGGCACCTGGCTGGAACAGCTCCGTGAGGTTCCCGGCTATTGCCTGGCGGGCTATACGGACCACGATGCCTATGTCGAGAAGTGCACCGGTAACGACTACCAGCGCTGGAAGGAGATCAACACCGGTCACGGCTGGGTGCTGCAGAACAAGGCCACCCAGGAATGCCTCGATGCCGATGGCAACAACAAGGTCTATATGCACTCCTGCAATTACGGCGACTACCAGCTGTGGAAGTGATCTCCGGATAACCGGGCGGCCGTTGGGGCGTTAACGCCCCAACGGCACTAGGCAACCGGCCCGTTTGACGGGGCGGAGGGTCGGCACCGTCCGATCGATCCTCGACCCAGGAGCATCCGATGTCCCGGCTTCCCGCCGTCTGCCATGAGATCAGGCTGGCCGTACGTCCCGAGGGCCTGCCCGGCCCCGAGCATTTCGAGCTGGTGCGGCGGCCGTTGCCGGTGCCGGAGGCCGGGCAGGTGCTGGTGCGCAACCGGTACTTCCGGGTGTCCGCCTCGCTGCGGATGATGATCGCCCAGGGCGCCGAGGACGTCCCGGGCGTGCCCTTCCCGGCCCTGCGGCCGGGCGACACCCTGGCCGAGGAGGCCATTGGCGAGGTGGTCTCGGCCCCGGAGGACAGCGGGCTGCGCCCCGGCGAGCTGGTCTCGCACTTCCTGGGCTGGCGCGAGTACGCCGTGCTCGGCCCCGAGCGGTGCGTACCGCTGCCGCCGGAGGACCTGCCGGACCCGGGGGCCCGGCTGGGGCACGGCTGGACCGCCTATGCCGCGCTCACCCGGGGCGCCATCGGGTAGATCGCCCGGCTGCTGGGCGCCGGGCGGGTGATCGGCATCACCGGCTCACCGCGCAAGGCGGCGGCACTGGTGGCGGAGCTGGGCTATGACGCGGCCGTGGTGCGCGGCGCCGCCGAGCCGCTGGCAGAGCAGCTGGCCACGGCGGCGCCCGGGGGATCGATGTCTTCCTGGACAACGCCGGCGGCGAGCAGCTGCGTTGTGCGGTCACCGCCGCCCGCGAGGGGGCGCGTTTCGTTCTGGTGGGGGCGCTCTCCGGACAGTTGGCGCCGGATGGGGCCGGACGGACCTGCCCGGTGGAGCTGGACTCCTTCCAGCTCCTGCTGAAGAAGATCACCATGCGGGGATACAGCGCCGATGACGACTTCGCCACCGGACACCCCGAGTGGCTGCGGCGGTTCGGCGGCTGGCTGCGCTCCGGCGAGATGGTCTTTCCCCTGGTGCGCGTCCAGGGCCTGGAGCGCGCGGTGACCGCACTGCTGGAGGTGATCCGGGGCGACCATCTGGGCACCGTCGTAGTGGAGCTGTAGGCCGCAACCGGCAAGTCATGGGAAACAAGGGCGGGTTCAAGGGCGGGGTACGGCCCGGAACCCGCCCGCCTCTCGTCAGGCCACGGCGTAGCGGGCCTCCACCGCGCGCCGCCGGGCCAGGGACAGCGCGCCGGGGGTGAGTACAGCCGGCGGCACCACGATCCCACAGTCCACGCACACCGGCCCCTGCAGCGGGTAGCGCTCCAGGTCGGTGCGCCATTCGATGTGCCGTTGCGCACAGACCGGGCAACTGTCGCCCGGCGGTGCCTCCATGGCGGCGATCACCCTCCGCAGCACCTCGGCCAGCGGCTCGGCCGGCTGAAGGGCCGGGCTGGCACAGGGCACAATGTCACAGCCGCCCCAGGTGTTGCGGTGCCAGTCGTCCACCGGACTGGTCTGGCGGATGCCATCGCCCTTCTCCCGCCTGCGCCGCCCCGCATAGGCGGCCTCGTACGCCAGCCACACCTCCCGGGCCTCCTCCAGCTCGGCCAGGGCCGCCATCAGCCGGGCCGGGTCGGGGGAGCGGTCCTCGGGGTTCAGACCGGCCCGGGCGCACAGGTGTTGCCAGGTCGCCCGGTGTCCGTAGGGGGCGAAGCGCTCCAGGCACTTGCGCAGGCATGTCCGTCGCAGAGCGATGGTATTCCCTGGATTGCGAACCTCTCGTGCGAGAGCTCTGAAACCTGCCACTGCATCCCACCTCCGGCGACGCGGACTCGGACCGACATCGAAGTGACGTAAGCCATCGCCATTCGGATCCCCCGGTCCGGGCGGGGTAGTCGTGCGCCGGGCGCACGGAGACTCAGCCCACAAGCCCTCCGGCGGCCAGGATCAGCCGGGCGAGCTCCGGGTGGCAGATATCGCTGTGCGCCCCGGCGGGCGGCCCGCCATGCCGCACCACATCGGAGACATCGACATTCACACAGCCGGTGCCGGGCAGTGCGCCGCCCATGCCGGTGTCCCGGCAGCCGTCCAGGGCGCGGATGCCGTCATGGCCCAGCGCCCCCCAGCGCGCCTGGTCGGGCACCAGCAGCGAGGAGTCCTCGTCGGCCAGGTCGGAGACCACCGGGTAGAGAACGGCCAGCGCCAGATCGTGCCGGGAGTGGCAGCACACCAGGGGGCCGCGCACCCGGTCCGGGGACCCGCTGAGCACTCCGGCGCGGTCCGGGGCGAAGGGCAGGCGGGGGGTGAATGCATAGTGGGAGAAGGCGGCTTGCAGCAGGGTGACCGAGCGTATGGAGTCATTTCCGGGTGCCAGGGCGGGCAGGGCGAAGGAGACCAGCCGGGCCCCGAAGCTGTGGCCCGCGAGGTGGATGCGCAGGGCGGGGATTGCGCGGGCCAGGGTGTTGAGCGCCGGGCCCAGCCCCTGGCGTCCCACCACTCCCGCGCGGCGCTTCATCTCCCAGTAGGTGGCCTGCCGCAGGGCCTCCAGTGCGCCGCCCCACACCCGGCTCCCCAGACCGCCGAACAGCTCGGCCACCGAGGCGCCGGTGGCTTCCAGGGCGTCGGCCAGGCGTTCACAGACGGCCGCGGGATCCTGGCGGAACACGGCCGCTTCCAACGGGTCGCACTCGGTGTCCTGGACGCCCTGCGGGGTGCCGCCGGTCAGGGTGCGGACCAGGGTCAGGAACTCCGCCAGTGCCGCGGGCTGTTGCGGCCGGGTGCGGAGCAGGCCGGTGATCCGGTCGAGCACGGCCTCCTGGCCGGGGAAGACCATGGCCAGGGCCTGCCGGGTCTCCGGGGAGAGGCCGGGTCCGGGGCCGGCCACGCTCTGGGCCGGGAAGGCCGGAACCGGTTCGTCGGTGAACCGCATCGAGGGCCAGAGCACCCCGGTGCAGCCGACGCGCACTCCGGCGGTGGCGTGCGAGAGCAGGGCGGGGAAGGGGGCGAAGAAGGCGGTGTAGAGGGTGGTCGCGGTGCGGTGGTCGTTGTTCCAGCCGTGCGAGAAGACCACCAGATCGGTGAGGTCCCGCTCGACGGCGCCGCGCAGCAGCGCGTCCCGCCCGCGCGGATCGATGTGCCCGTCCTTGTCGAAGGCCAGCTCCCAGTACGGCTGTACGCCGATGTCCGTCATGGCGACCCTCCGGTTGTGCTCCTGTGAAGCGCATGGTCCTGCCGTCAAGGGGGCGTGTCCAGCCTTCTTCCGGGTGGCCGGAACCATGGCCCGGGGGCGTGGTCCCAGGACCCGCCGCGGGGTCAACCCGCCCTGGTGGCAGGGCAGCTGGCAAGATCCTGCAAGGGGGCCGTGTGCCGGACGCGGTGCCATGGACGAGTGGAGGGGTGGGGCCATGACGAGGGGCGAGACGGCCGGAACGACGGAATCGGGAGCGACGGGACCGGGAACGACGGGACCGGGAACGACGGGATGCCGGCAAAGACCCGTGCCGCGGCGGCTGTTGGCCGCCGCGACCCGGCTTTTCGCCGACCAGGGGTACGACCGCACCTCCGTACAGGAGATCGTGGCGGCGGCCGGGGTCACCAAGGGGGCGCTGTACCACTACTTCGGGTCCAAGGACGACCTGTTGCACGAGGTGTATGCGCGGGTGCTGCGGCTTCAGCAGGAGCGGCTGGACGCCTTCGCCGAGGCCGACGCCCCGGTGGAGCGGCGGCTACGGGACGCGGCCGCGGATGTGGTGGTCACCAGCATCGAGAACCTCGATGACACCAAGATCTTCTTCCGCTCGATGCACCAACTCGGCCCGGAGAAGCGCAAACAGGTACGGGCCGAACGGCGGCGCTACCACGAACGGTTCCGGGCGCTGATCGAGGAGGGGCAGCGCACCGGGGTGTTCTCCTCGGCCACCCCGGCGGACCTGGTGGTGGACTACCACTTCGGTTCGGTCCACCACCTCAGCAGCTGGTACCGCCCGGACGGCAGTCTCACCCCGCGCCAAGTGGCCGATCATCTGGCGGACTTGCTGCTGCGGGCGCTGCGGCCTTAGCGGGGGCGGGTGGTCACGCTCGTACGCCCCGGGGCGCGCGCTGAGGCCAAGTACTCCCCGGCCCGTGCGCCGGCGCCCGTACGCTCAGGCGTGGCAGGCCACCGGGCGTCCCGCGAGCGCCGACATATCCGCGAAGGCGGCGGCCAGATCCACCGGTACGCCGTCCAGCGCCGCGTAGACGCCATGCAGATTGCCCACCAGTCGTTCGCTCTCCTGGAGTTGGGCGTACTCGCCGAGGTCGGCGGCGCGGGCGGCCTCCAGGGGCGTGCGGCCCTCGGCGCGCGCCGTACGGGCGAGCCGGTGCAGAAGGCGGAGGTAGCCCTCCACGGTGTCGAACGCCCCGGCGTCGGTGACCGCGCCATGCCCGGGGACCACCACCCGGGCGTCCAGTTCCCGCAGCCGCTCCAGGGCCCGCAGGGATCCGTCCAGCGAACCCATCATGATGAACGGGGTGCCCCCGTTGAAGACGAGGTCGCCGGTGAAGACCACCCGCTGCTCCGGCAGCCAGACGATGGTGTCGCCGACGGTGTGCGCGGGGCCGGGGTGGATCAACCGCACCTCGATGTCCCCGATCTGGAGGGTGAGGGTGTCGGAGTAGGTCAGCGTCGGCGGGGTGATGTCCACCGCGCCGTACTCCACCTCCGGCCAGACCGCGTGCAGTTGGCGGCCGGCGGCGATGGTCTGCTCCCGGCAGGCGTGATGGCCGATGATGGTGGCCTCGGGGGCGAAGAGGCAGTTGCCATAGGTGTGGTCGCCGTGGTGATGGGTGTTGACCACCAGGGAGGGCGCCGGGGCACCGGCCGCCAGCACCGCCTCCCGCAGGGCCCGGGCCCGGGGGAGGGTGGCGGCGGTGTCGATCAGCAGGGTGCGGTTGCCGTCGGTGATGAATCCGGCGTTGTTCAGACACCAGCCGCCGTCGGGCTGGACATAGGCGCTGACGCCGGGGGCGAGGGGGACGGTGTATGGAGTCTCGGCTGGCATCCGGTCACCCTACCGAGGCCTGGCGGAATGTCAGGCGCGGTGCTCCAGGCCCGGTCGGAGCCGCTCCAGCAGGGTGTAGAGGGTGGCCCGCTCCTCCTCGGTGAGCGCGTCCAGCGCGCTGTGGGTGGCCTGCATCTCGGCCCGTACCCGCTCGATGGTCCGCCGGCCCTCCTCGGTGGCCACCACATTCTTCACCCGGCGGTCGGCGGGGTCGGTCTCCCGGCGGACCAGGCCGCGGGCCTCCAGCCGGTCCACGATGCCGGTGACATTGGAGGCGTCACAGACCAGCAGCTCGGCCAGGCCGCGCATCGGCACCGGGCCCTTGAGCTGGGCCAGCAGCTTGGCCTGCACCGAGGTCAGGCCATGGCGGGCGGCGGCGGCCGCGAAGTCCTGCCACTGGGCGGTGCCGAGGGTGGCCACCAGCTCCAGGAGCCGGGCCTTGGTCACAGTGCTGCTGGCCGTCATGGCTTCAGTCTACTCAAGAGCTTGAACGCCTAAATCATTAACTTGACTACCTGAAGTATCTGCGGCTAGCTTTGCCCAGTTGCTTGATGGCCTCAAGCATCAATGTCGTGAAGCAACCCGGAGGAACCCCGCCCCATGACGTCCCAAGCACCCGCGACCAAACCGGGGAACGAGACGGTCATCGTCTTCGCCCTGAGCCTGGCGGCCATGGTCGTTTCGATGATGCAGACCCTGGTGGTGCCGATCCTTGGCCTGATCCAGCGCGATCTGGGCACCAGCTCGGCCAATGTCAGCTGGGTCACCACCGCCACCCTGCTCTCCGCCGCCGTCTTCACCCCGCTGCTGGGCCGCTTCGGTGACCAGCACGGCAAGAAGAAGACGCTGGTGGGCGTGCTGGTGGTGATGGTGGCCGGCTCGGTGCTGGCCGCCGTGACCCACTCGCTGCTCTGGCTGATCGTCGGACGCGTCCTGCAGGGCGCCGCCACCGCGATCTTCCCGCTGGCGCTGTCGGTGCTGCGCGAGGAGGTCCGCCCGGCCAAGCTGCCCGGCGCCATGGCCATGGTCAGCGGCACCCTGGCCTTCGGCAGCGGCCTGGCGCTGGTCGCCACCGGCCTGCTGACCTCCGGCGACAACCCCGACTACCGCAGCGCCTTCTGGCTGGCCACCGGCCTGGCCGCGCTGGCGCTGCTGGCCGTGGCCTTCCTGGTGCCGGCCACCAAGGAGACCACCGGCGGGCGCACCGATGTGCTGGGGGCGCTCAGCCTGGCCGCCACTCTGGTGCTGCTGTTGCTGCCGATCACCCAGGGACATGAGTGGGGCTGGTCCTCGGCCCGTACCCTCGGCTGCTTCGCCGGGGCCGTGGTGATGGCCGCGCTGTGGACCCTGGTGGAGAACAAGGTCCGCGAGCCGCTGGTGGACATGAAGATGTTCGTCCATGGCCCGGTGCTCTTCGCCAACCTGGCCGGTCTGCTGGTGGGCTTCGGCTCCTTCGCCCTGTTCATCGGCGTCTCCTACCTGGTGCAGATGCCCTCCAGGATCGCCGGCTATGGCTTTGACGCCACCGTGCTGCGCGCCTCGGTGGAGTACCTGCTGCCCAGCACCCTGGTCTCGCTGCTGGCCGCGCCCATCGGCGGCCGCCTGGTGCGCGCCAAGGGCCCGCGCCTGGTGCTGCTGCTGGCCTCGGTGGTCGGCACCGCCGGCTTCGCCTGGATCGCCCTGGACCACAAGCACGGCTTCTCGGTGATCGCCGCCGGAATGCTGGTCGGCGCGGGCATCAGCTTTGGCTACGCCGCCATGCCGGCCGTGATCGTCGGCAGTGTGCCGCACCACCAGACCGGCATCGCCAATGGCATCAACTCCATCTCCCGCTCCACCGGCAGCGCCATCGGCTCCGCGATGATCACCACGGTGCTGGCCTCCAAGAGCATTGAGCACCTGCCGCCGGGCGCGCCCAAGCTGCCCGCGGAGAGCCAGTTCAGCCTCACCTTTGTGATCGCGGGCATCGCCTTCGCGCTGGTCTCGGTGGTGGCCGCGCTGGGGCTGCGCCGGATCCACACCCTGCGCACCGTCGCGGTGGCGGGCTCCGCACCGGCGGCGGACGCTGAGAAAACGGCCGCGTAACCCGCACCACCGAGCTACCCGAGGAGCTTGCTATGAAGGCGGTCAGCTACCGCGCCCACGGCGGACCCGAGGTCCTGGAATACGGCGAGCTGCCGGAGCCGGTGGTCGGCCCGGACTCGGTCCTGATCCAGGTCAAGGCGGCGGCGGTGAACCCCGTTGACTGGAAGGCCCAGGCCGGCTATCTGGACGGCATGATCCGCAGCGTCTTCCCGGTGGTGCCCGGCTGGGACGTCTCCGGAGTGGTGGTGCGGCTGGGCGCGGACGTGCCCGAGTACCAGGTCGGTGACGAGGTCATGGGCTACGTCCGGGAGGACGTCCTGTCCCAGGGCACCTATGCCGAGTATGTGGCCGCGCCGGTGCGCACCCTGGCCCGCAAGCCGGAGCGGCTGTCCTTCGAGCAGGCGGCGGGCATTCCGCTGGCCGGCCTCACCGCCTACCAGGCGCTGCGGGCGGTCGGCGCCGGCTCGGGCGACACGGTACTGGTGCACGCCGCGGCCGGCGGGGTGGGCTCCATGGCCGTCCAGCTGGCCCGGCACTTCGGCGCCCGGGTCATCGGCACGGCCAGTGAGCACAACCACGACTATCTGCGCTCGCTGGGCGCGGAACCGGTGGTCTACGGGGACGGCCTGGCGGAGCGGGTCCGGGCACTGGCGCCCCAGGGCGTGAACGCGGTGCTGGACCTGGTCGGCGGCGGCGTCATCCACACCTCCCCGGAGCTGACCGCGCCGGGCGCCCGGCTGGTCTCCATCGCCGACCCGGAGGTGTCCCGCCTCGGCGGGCGGCTGCTCTGGGTACGACCGGACGCGGCCGAACTGACCATCCTCGCCGAGCTGGCCGATCTCGGAGTGCTGTCCGTCGAAGTGGCCGAGGCCTACCCCCTGGCGCGGGCGGCGGACGCGCAGCGCCGCAGCGCGGAGGGCCACACCCGAGGCAAGCTCATCCTGCGCCCCTAGAGGGCACCCCCGCCCCGGGCGCACCCGTCCGCCACCGGGTGCGCCCCTCCAGGGGCGCGGGGAACTGCGCGATCAGCCCCCGCGGCTCGCGGCCGATTGACGAGCATCGCCAGGCAGACGCCGGTTTCACCGCCGGGGGCCCCACCCAGGGCCGCGGGGAACTGCGCGATCAGCTCCCCGCGGTCCGCGGCCGATCGGTGAGGGTCACCGGGCAGACGCCGCTTTCGCCGCCGGGGCGTACCCCACCCAGGGGCGCGGGGAACTGCGCGATCAGCCCCCCGCGGTCCGCGGCCGAATGACAAGGGCAGGCAGACGCCGTTCACCGCCGGAGGCGCCCCCTCCCGGCGACGCGGGGAACCCCGCCTCAGGGGTGAGCCGCGTACCACTCCCGCAAGCGCCGGTACGCCTCGTACCCATCCGGCACCCAGGGCCACTCACCCAGCCGGACCGCCAACTCCTCCTCGGAGAGGAACGCATGCCAGGCCACCTCCTCGGCCTGCGGCCGTACCGGAAGCTCGCAGCGGACCTCGTAGACCCCGGACCACCACGCATGCTCCGGAGTCTCGTACAGGAACCGGAACAGCGGCGTAGGCGCCGGAAGCCCGGTGACGCCGAGCTCCTCCTCCGCCTCGCGCAGGGCCGCCTCGTCGTAGGATTCGCCGGCTCCGAGCACCCCGCCCACGAACATGTCGTACCGGGAAGGAAAGACCAGCTTCCGCGCGGTGCGCCGGTGCACGAAGATGCGGTCCGCCGCGTCCCGTACCAGGACGAACGCACAGCGGTGGCGCAGCCGGCGCGCATAGGCCTCGGCGCGCGGCGCCCGCCCCACCACCCGGTCCCGCTCGTCCACGATGTCCAGCACCTCGTCGGCGGAGAGCACCCCACCTTCGCCCTGATCGCTCGCGGAGCTCTGATCCCTCACGGGGCCCTGATCGCTCATGGCCCCATTCCAGCAGCCGCACCCGACCCCTGTCAGTGGGGCTGGAGGTCCTCCATCCGGGCCTCCGCCACCCCGGCCGGCATGGCCGGATGCCGCCCGATCAGCACGATGCCCACCACGATCGCCACCACCCCCGCCACCTCCCAGGCCAGCGCCCCCGGCGTGGTGCGCAGCTGGTCGCCCAGGAAGCCCACCCCGCAGGCGATGCCCGCCAGTGGCTGGGCGGCGGTCAGCGCGGGCAGTGACATCCGCAGCGGTGCCGTCTCGAAGGCGCTCTGCACCAGCACCAGCGCGGTGACACCGATGACCAGCACGCCATACGGCTGCCAGCTGGTCAGGAAGGTGCCCCACCCGCCGTGCGCGAAGCGCCCCCCGCTGACCCGGGTGAGCGCGTCCTGTACCCCGTACAGCAGGCCCGCGGCCACCGCCAGCAGTGCCGCTTCCGCGCTCATCCGCAGCCGTTTGGCCGCCGCGGTCAGCAGCATCGCCAGGCCCACCATCACCCCGATGATCAGCCAGTGCCGCAGCGGATCGGTGACCGAGGTGCCGCCGTGCGGCCGGCCCGCCACGATAAACGCGGTGACCCCGCCCGCCAGCAGCCACAGGCCGCCCCAGCCGGTGCGGCCCAGCGGCTGTTTGGTCTGCCAGCGGGAGAGCGCCATGGCGAACAGCAGATTGGTCGCCAGCAGCGGCTCCACCAGCGAGACCTCGCCCTCGTTGAGGGCGATGGCACCCAGCACCATGCCGCACACCATCAGCGCGATGCCCGCCACCCAGCGCGGCATCCGCACCAGGTCCAGCAGCAGCCGGAGCGAGAGGAAGTCGCTCATCGGGGCCCGCTGTGCCGCGTTCTGCTGGAGAACGAAGCCGACACCCAGGCAACACGCCGCGCTCACGGCGAAGGCGAAGACCATCACGTCGTGCACCTCAAGACCGGCCGGTCGTCGGAGACTTGACACAAAAACGATAGCCGCCCCGTGGGCTGTGTGACGGACGAGTACCCGTCTTTCGGACGTTCACCCAGACAAAAGCGGCCCGTTCCCGGGAGCGCCGCCGCGGCACCCGGGCCCGGCCTTGACGCGAAGCTGTGACTACCGCTTTGCTGTGCGTGATCGTGGCAGCAGGCCCGATCGCACCACCGGTCGCACGGACGCCCCGGAACGGCGCCCGTCAGGGACGTACGCCGCGAAGGGCCCCTTTCTACGATGACGCCTCCGCCCTTGGGCCGCCCCCGGCGCAAGGGCGAACCGAGCTTCGACCCCGCGCTGGACGACCTGCCCTTGGTCGCCGCCCGTGACGCCCTGCACAAGGGACGCTGGAGCGACGCCCGCCGGCTGCTGGCCGAGACCGGCGAGGACTGGGACCGCCGGGGCCACAGGCTGACCGTGCTGGGCGAGGTCCGCACCAGCGTGGCCTGGGCCCAGGAGTGGCAGCTGGCCGAGCCGGACAGCGCCGCTGCCGCCGCCCTGCTGGCCTGCGGCACCGTCTTCCGGGCGTTACGCGGCCAGGACGCACCCGAGGCGGCCCGGGACCGCTGCCTGGCCGCCGCCCGGATGGCCCCGCGCGACCCCACCCCCTGGCTGGCGCTGCTCATCCTGGCCCGGTCCCATGGCACCGACGACGAGCGGGCCCGCGCCTTCGACCAGGTGCGCGCCCGGCACCCGGACCATCACCATGCCCATCATCTGATGGCCGCCTGCCTGGCCGAGCACCAGCGCGACGACCGCGACGACCCGCTGCACGAGGTCTATGACTTCGCCGCCTGGGCGGCCGAACAGGCGCCCGCCGACTCGGCGTTGGCGGTGCTGCCGGTGGTGGCGCACGCCGAACGCTACCGGGTGCTGGCCCGGGCCGGACTGGCCGACCGCGACCCCACCGCCTCCGGGCACTGGGCGACCCGGCGGGCCCGCCAGGTGATGAAGGCGGCCTTCGACTGGTGGCTGGAGTGGGACGAGGACGCCGACGACGCCGCCTGCCACCCCCGGCGCCAGATCGACCTCAACTACCTGGCCCACGCCAAGCTGCACGAGGGCCGGCCGGCCGAGGCGGCGGCCCTGCTGGGCCGCATCGGCCCGTATGTCACCCGGGCCCCCTGGAGCTACCCCGACCGGGACCCGCGCCAGGCCCTGCGGGCCGCACGCCGCCTGGTCCTCGGCACCGGATGAGCCGGGCGCACCCGGCCGCAGTTTTCCGTACGGAAGGACGAACCAGCCATGGCAATGGGCACCACGGATGACATCAGCACCTTCAAAGGACAGGGCGGAAGGCTGCGCGCGGGCCGCATCGGGGTCCCCGGACTGCTGATGTCGGTGGTCGCCGCCAGCGCTCCGCTGATGGTGACCACCGGCGGCATGCCGATCACCTTCGGGGTTCTGGGAGTGGTGGGACAGCCGCTGCTCTATGTGGTCCTCGGGGTGGTGCTGCTGCTGTTCAGCACCGGTTACGCGGAGATGAGCCGGCATGTGCACAACGCCGGTGCGTTCTGCGCCTATATCGCCCGCGGCCTCGGCGGCACGGCCGGCGCCGCCTCCTCGGTGGTGGCCCTGGTCTCCTACAGCTCCATGCAGTGCTGTATCTACGGCCTGTTCGGCTTCGAACTCTCCGGACTGCTGCGCAGACACCTGGAGTTGACCGTCTCCTGGTGGATACCGGCGCTGCTGGCCGCCGCCGTGGTGGGGGTGCTCGGCTGGCTGAAGATCGACATCAATGTGCGGGTGCTGGGGGTGCTGCTGCTGATCGAGGTGGTGATGGTGCTCGCCTTCGATGTGGCCGGAATCGGCTCACCGGGCCGGGAAGGGGTCTCGTTGCACGCCTTCGATCCGGCCACCCTCTCCGGCCCCGGGCTGGGCACCGCCTTCTGCGGCACCGTCGCCTCCTTCGTCGGCTTCGAACAGGCCGCGGTCTACTCGGAGGAGACCAGCCGCCCCCAGGTGGTGGTGGCCCGGGTCACCTATCTCGCGGTGGTCTTTGTGGCGGTCTTCTTCGCGCTCAGCGCCTGGGCGCTCAGCGTGGCCGCCGGGCCCGGACGGATCTCCGGCCTCTCCCTGAAGGAGGGCCCGAATCTGCTCTTCGCTCTCACCGAGGACCGGTTGGGCGTTGCCTTCACCGATGTGATGCACGTCTTCTATGTCACCGGGATGTTCGCCGCCATGCTCAGCTTCCACAATGTGGTGGCCCGCTATGCCTTTGCCATGGGCCGGGAGGGCCTGCTGCCCGCCGCGGTCGGCCGCACCTCCCGGGCCAGCGGGGCGCCGGCGTACGGCTCGCTGCTGCAGAGCGCGGTGGCGCTGCTGGTGATCGCGGCCTTCGCGGTCACCGACGACAGGCCGGCGGGCGACCCGACCGCACCGGTGCTGCATCTGTCCACCTGGCTGGGCAATGTGAGCGCGCTGGGGGTGATCGTGCTGATGGCGGCCGCCTCCGCGGCGGTGATCGTCTTCTTTGTCCGCCGGGGCGCCGCCCGCGCCCAGGCCTGGCGGCTGGCCGCCTCCGGTACGGCCGGACTGGCGCTGGCCGTGATCGCCGTGCTCACCGTCCGCGACTTCGACGTCCTGGTGGGCTCTGGCGCCGGCTCCCCGCTGCGCTGGCTGCTGCCGGGGATCGTGGGTGCGGCACTGCTCGCCGGGCTGGCGCTGGGAGTGGCCCTGAAGTTCCTGCGGCCGGAGGTTCATGCCCGGATCGGGCAGGGGAACGAGGCGTTCCAGCTGGAGAAGGCGCTGGCCGAGGCGGCCGGGCCGGGGAACCCCGCCTGAGCCGGGGTTCCCGTGGGCGTCCGGGGCCGGGCCGAGGGCCCGTCGGCCCTACCGCCGTACCGGGGGCACCGAGAGCATTCGGCGGAAATAGGAGGCGTCCGCGTCCTCCTCCACCATCCGGCCCTCCGCCTCCACCCAGGCATGGGCACCGAACGGCGGACGGGCCCGCACCCCGACGGTCCACTCCGGCCAGCTGCCGCGGACCCGGCACAGCAGCACCGTGGCCAGCGAACGCGGCAGACAGCCCTGGTCGGAAGCGCACCGCAGGCTCACCGCCACCACCGCCTCCCGCGCGGCCCGGGCCTCGGCATAACGAGCGGGGCGGGCGCCCTTGCGCAGCCGGGTCAGCACGGCCTTGATCTCGGCCGGCGGGCGGCGGGCCAGCCGGTTGGCCACCGCCACCGCGGCCAGGGTGAGCAGCCGCCGCCCGGGAGAGAGCCGCACCCGCACCCGGTGCGGCACCACCGCGCTCATCGAAGCACCAGCTTCGCCCCGGCCAGCTTCGCCAGCAGGCGCTCCACATCGGCACGGGCACGCGGCTCGTCCACGTCATAGGTGGCCAGCAGCCGCTGGACCGCCTGCTCCACCGTCCCGCCCTCCAGCAGAACCCGCAGGGCGACCGACGCCGAGCCATTGAGCTGCCAGTAGCGGCCGTCGGCTCCGTCCAGCAGCACCGTTCCGTAATCGGTGTCGGCCGTGGAGACATCGGGTCGCAGTCTCAGTGTCATCGTCCTTGCTCTCATCGCTCTCGTCGTCTCGCGCCACGGCTTCCGGCCCGTCCTACGGCCGGGGCGGCGGCAGTTCAGTCGCGGATGGCGGCCGCGGCCGGCCGGGCGGCCCGGAGCCAGAACTCGCAGCCGAAGGTCACCGACAGGGCTCCGTCATGGTGGCGGGGGGAGTACGGGCGGCGGAACAGATCGCGGAGCGGATCCGGATCGACCAGCCCCAGCCCGGCCAGGACGGAGGAGTCCCAGACCGCGGCGATGTCCCGCCGGTGCTCCTCGAACCCCTCGGCGGTGATCTGCCCCCCGTCGCCCTTGGTCCGCCGGGTCAGCAGCTCGGGCGGCATGACATCCGCCAGGGCCGCCTTGATCAGCGGTTTGAACTCCCAGGGGGTGATCCGCTCCTCCGGCCGCACGGCCAGACAGGCGTGTATCACCTGGTCGTCCAGGAAGGGCGAGGCCGGGGCGAAGCCCGGCGCGGCCATCATCTGGTGGAGCCGGCGGATGGTCCGGCCGGCGTTCTGGATCTCCAGCAGGTCCCCATGGCGCCCCCGGGCCGGCGCCAGCGGCCGCGCCGCGGCGGCGGTGCGCCGCAGCGTCCGGGTGATCAGCTGCCGGGCCTCGGCGGTGAGCCACCGGGGCGGCTGCGCGGAGCCGCCCCAGCCGAAGACCGACCGGCCCGCTGCCGGGGGCCGGCCCTGGGCCAGAGCGGTGCTCTGGGCCGTCAGCCAGTGACGGTAGGAGCGGCCGTCCAGCAGATCGCGCAGCGCCGGGCCCACGGGGAATCCGGTGATCTCCCGCAGGACGCGCAGCCGCCGCACGGCGAGCAGCGGGCGGCTGCGCAGCAGGTCGTGCTCATAGCCGGGGTGACCGGTCAGCAGCTGGTCGCCACCGAAGCCGTCCACATGCAGCTGTGAGCCGTGTGCGGTGGCCCGCTCGGTGGCGGCGCGCAGCCGGGGCGCGCCGAGCACCGCGCTGGAGGGTTCGTCGGGGAGGGCGTCCAAGGGCAGCGGGACGCCGTCCGCGCCGACCAGTCCGCCCAGATGGCCGGGGAGTTCATGGGCCGGGTAGACGATGTGGTTCAGCTGCGGCAGATGTGCGGCGGCCGTCCTGGCCCAGCGCAGGTCCTCGTCGGCCCGGTCCGGGTTCTCCATGGTGAAGGCGGTCAGCGAGGCCCGTTCCCGGGCGATCAGCAGGGTGAGGCTGGTGGAGTCCAGGCCACCGGAGAGATCGGTGGTGACCGTCCGGCCGCCGTCGGTGCGCACCCGCACGGCTGCCTCCAGCGCCCGGCGCAGCCGGGCCGCCCCCGCTTCCAGGGAGAGCACCGGTTCCGGGGCCTGCCACCAGCGGGCCATGGTCTGCCGCCGCCCGTCCGGGGAGAGCGTCAGACGTGAGCCGGGCGGAACCGCCGAGACATTGCTCCATGGCGTCCGGTCCGTCAGCGGATGGGGAACGGCGGGCAGCAGGCTCAGGGCCAGTGCGGCCCGGTCGAACGGGGCGTCGAGCAGGGCGGCCAGCACATCGGCCCGGTCGGCGGCGAAGGTCAGGCCGCCGAGGCGCCCATGGAAGACCCGGCGCAGCCCGGACGCGCTGCCCTGGATGTGCAGCCGGCCGCCGGCCAGGGCGATCAGATGGAAGCTGCCGGCCCAGGCGGTGCCCAGCCGGTCCAGTTGGTGCTGGTCCTGGACCCTGGCGGCCGCCGCGCCGAGCTCGGCTTCGGTCACCGAGCACTGGCCGATGACCACGAGCCGGGTGTCCCCGTGTTCGGCCTGGACGATGTGCTGCCCGGCCAGCCGGCCGGCCACCCAGGGCCGGCCGGACCGGTGCGTTATGACCTGCGCAACGCCCGGCGGAAGCCGGCCGGCCGACGTGGCCGCGGATTCCTGGTCCGGCAGGACCACGAAATATGGCGTCCCGACACCGACCACTTCGACCCCCTTACCGGGTTTTGCGTTTCAGGCCACGGCTACCACCACTTGGTGTGGAGCATGGGGAAGTAGGGCTCCCCGCCCACAGCGCCGAGCATGCCGGTCTCCTCCTGGAAGGAGCCGCACTCGAACATCTCCGGGGCCTCGTAGGCCTGGAGCTCACCGTTTTCCATGTGCTTTTCGTTCACCATTGAATTCACCTCCCTTTCGCCGGAATTAGCAGCTCAGAGAAGGGCGGATCTGTGGTGACTCCTTGCACGGGAAACGCGGGCGGTAGCGTGTGCATCGCCCAACTGCCTGGATCCCAGGCATAATTCGCGTCCCCCGTGACGCTTTCCCTGTGCTTGATCACGACTGTAGCCACGCTTAAAGCAGAGGATCAAGGCCGATATTCAGCGGTACTGTGGCGTGAAACCCGGAATGTCTTGTGCCACTTCGGTGCGCGGATCGGCACGGGTGTCCCGTGTGCGCCGACGGAAGCCAAACGCAAAAGCGGGCTGTGACCATGAAGTCACAACCCGCATCTGGTGTGTATCTTTTTGTGGTGTCCGAGGGGGGACTTGAACCCCCACGCCCGATAAAGGGCACTAGCACCTCAAGCTAGCGCGTCTGCCATTCCGCCACCCGGACCAGGTGTCTGTCTCGGCGGGGTGTTCCCCGCGGCGACATGGAAACAATACCAAACATCCACCGGTGCTCGATCACCCCGCCTTGGGCGCGGGCCGCGGCGGGGGGAGGATGGCGGGGAAACCGCCGGGCACGGGGGCGAGGGGCCGGCGGACCGAGCAAGCAGGAGGCAAGCGTGAGTGAGTCGAGTCCGGCCCGCCGGGGAGCGCACCCCAGTGCCGAGGACGAGGTCGTCGAGCTGTGCCGGGACCTGATCCGGATCGACACCAGCAACTACGGCGACCACTCCGGGCCGGGTGAGCGGGCGGCCGCCGAGTATGTGGCGGAGAAGCTGGCCGAGGTGGGCCTGGAGCCGCAGATCTTCGAGTCGCATCCCGGCAGGGCCTCCACGGTGGCCCGCATCGAGGGGGAGGACCCGTCCCGCCCGGCCCTGCTGATCCATGGGCACACCGATGTGGTGCCGGCCAACGCCGAGGACTGGACGTACCACCCCTTCGCCGGCGAGATCGCCGACGGCTGCCTGTGGGGGCGCGGCGCGGTGGATATGAAGGACATGGACGCCATGACCCTGGCCGTGGTCCGCGAGCGGCTGCGTTCCGGCCGTAAGCCGCCGCGCGATGTGGTGGTGGCCTTCCTGGCGGACGAGGAGGCCGGCGGCACCTATGGCGCCCGCTTCCTGGTGGACCGGCACCCGGGTCTGTTCGAGGGGGTGACCGAGGCCATCAGCGAGGTGGGCGGCTTCTCCTTCACCGTCAACGAGAACCTGCGGCTGTATCTGATCGAGACCGCCCAGAAGGGCATGCACTGGATGCGGCTGACGGTGGACGGCACCGCCGGACACGGCTCGATGACCAACACCGACAACGCCATCACCGAGCTGTGCGAGGCGGTCGCCCGGCTGGGCCGGCACAAGTTCCCGATCCGGGTGACCAAGACCGTGCGGTCCTTCCTGGACGAGCTCTCCGACGCGCTGGGCATCCCGCTGGACCCGGACGACATGGAGGCCACCCTGGCCAAGCTCGGCGGGATCGCCAAACTCATCGGGGCCACCCTCAGCAACACCGCCAACCCGACCATGCTGGGCTCGGGTTACAAGGTCAATGTGATCCCGGGGCAGGCCACGGCGCATGTGGACGGGCGGTTCCTGCCCGGGTACGAGGAGGAGTTCCTGGCCGACCTCGACCGGATCCTGGGCCCCCGGGTCAGGCGTGAGGATGTGCACGCCGACAAGGCGCTGGAGACCGGCTTCGACGGTGACCTGGTGGCCGCCATGCAGACGGCGCTGCGGGCCGAGGACCCGGTGGCGCGGGCGGTGCCGTACATGCTCTCCGGCGGCACCGACGCCAAGTCCTTCGACGACCTGGGCATCCGCGGCTTCGGCTTCGCCCCGCTGAAGCTGCCCCCGGAGCTGGACTTCGCCGGAATGTTCCATGGAGTTGACGAGCGCGTACCAGTGGACGGTCTGAAATTCGGGGTGCGCGTGCTCGACCGCTTCCTGGACGAGTGCTGAACTGTCGCTGGTTTGTGCGTAGTTGGCGTTTTCTTAACCGGAAAGAGTGAACGGGCAGACGGTTACGTAGCCGGGTTTCCCTGTTGTCGTTACAGATGTGCGGTCCGCGGCTGGGACCGCATGCCAACTAGGAGGAATCCCATGCTCAAGAAGGTCGTCGCCACCGCGGCAGCCACCGGAGGACTGGTGCTCGCGGGCGCCGGTCTGGCCGCCGCCGACTCGGGTGCGCAGGGCGCTGCCGTGCACAGCCCCGGCGTCGCCTCGGGCAACGTCGTGCAGGTCCCGGTCGAGGTGCCGGTGAACATCTGCGGGAACACCATCAACGTCGTCGGGCTGCTGAACCCCGCCACTGGCAATGTCTGCGTCAACAAGTGACGTCGTTCCGTGCCGATTTCCCATTGTCCGGTATTCGGTGCGGAAGTGACCCGGTCGGCTCCGGAGAGCGCGGAAGGCGCCCCGGGGCCGACAGGCTATTCGACTGAACTTTCCCGTGCGGAGCTGTGGGCCCGCGCGGAATCCGCTAGGCAAGCCATAGGCAAGAAGCAGCACAGGAGGGGCAAGTAATGCGACAGGTCACCAAGAAGGGCCTGATGACCATGGCGGCGGCGGGCAGCGTGCTCGCCGCCACGGGGGGGTACGCATACGCGGACGGCGCCAACGGCGTCGCCTCGCATTCCCCGGGCATCGCGTCCGGGAACACCGTGCAGGTGCCGGTGGAGGTGCCGGTGAACGTCTGCGGCAACACCGTGAACGTGGTCGGCCTGCTCAACAAGGCATCCGGCAATCAGTGCGCCAACGGTTCCGGGGGGCATCACCACGGGGGGCACGGGCACCACGGACACGGCCGTCACGAAGGGGGCTCCGGCCACCAGGCCGAGGGCTGGGCCGAGGGCTCGCCCGGTGTTGCCTCCGGCAATGTGGCGCAGGTGCCGGTGGACATCCCGGTCAACACCTGCGGCAACTCCGTGAATGTGGTCGGCGTCGGCAATACCGCGATGGGCAACGACTGCCTCAACGGCGATGGCACGATCCACCGGGAGCACGGCGGTCATGAGCACCCGCGGCCGCACCAGCCGCCCTGCGACCACGGTGAGGAGCACCACCCGGGGCACCCCGGGCAGCACAACCCGCCGGCTGAGCACCACAACCCGCCCCAGGGCGAGCACGCGCCGCCCGCGGACCACTCGGTGCACTCGGCCCACCACACCCCGGCCGCGCCCGGTGTGCCGGTCACCGAGGTGAAGGCCGCGCACCGGGCCGCCCCGCAGGCCCCCGAGGTGGAGAGCGCCACCCAGCTCGCCCACACCGGTGCGGCCGGGATCGGCGCGGCCGGTGCGGCCAGCGCAGGGCTGCTGCTCGGCGGCACCATGCTCTACCGCCGCTCGCGCGCCGGGCAGAACTGACCCGCCACGGCAGGTCGTACGACGGCGGGCCCCGCGAAGGCGGGGCCCGCTCCGTCATTTCAGGACAAGCTCACCAGGTGGGGCGCAGCTGACGGATGATGCGCCGTCTCAGCCGCACTCTGCGGCTGCCGTCGGGGTAGAGGCGCAGTCGGTCCAACTCCCAGTGTCCGTACTCGGCATGGTCGGTCAGCAGGCGTGTGGTGGCGCCCCGGGAGACCCCGCGCGGCACATACACATCACAGAATTCGTATTCCGGCATCGCATCTATTGTGCGGGAACAGCCCCGGTACGGATAGCGTCTGCACTATGTCTGATGCTGCGCAGCCAACCGCCGCTGAGGTACGGGCCGCCGCCGAGGCGGTCAAAGCCGCTCTGGACCGCCACCTGGACGCCGTGGAGCGCCGGTCGGGGGAGGAGGACCCGGCCGTCTACGCCGCGTTCAACGAGCTGGCCGCGGCAGCCGAGGCGTACGACGAGCTGCTCTATGACGCCTATGACGAGGTCACTCCCTTCGAGATCCCGGGCGATGACACCCTGCCCGCCTATGCGGGCCCGGAGGAGCCCAGTGCGCTGAGCGTGCTGATCCGCCGGGACTACGCGGTGGCCGAGCCGCAGCGGCTGCTGGCGCAGGCCCAGCGGGTGGCCGATCTGGATCCGGACGCTCCGGACCTGGACACCGAGCCGGCCCGGGGCGCGGGACTGGTCGGCAGCAGTCTGCATGCCGCGCTGGGGGTGCTCTTCGGCGAGTACGAACCGGATGAAATCGCCTCCCGGCACAAGGAGTTCGGGCTGGAGGAGGGTGATTCCACGCTCTGGGTGGCGGCCCTGGACGAGCTGGCCGAGCCGGGGGAGTGGCTGGCTGCCCCCTTCGACCAGGCGGATCCGCAGCGGGTCATCTGCCGCTTCGATGTCAGCGCGGTCTTCGACGAGGAACTCGACGATCTGGACGACGACGGCATCGATGACGAGGGTATGGACGATGCCATCGACGACGGGGACGACGGCATCGTCGATCCCTTGGACGACGACGAGCTGGAGCCGGTGGAACTGGAAGAGGACGGCCGGGCTCCGGGCCGGGCGACCTGACCCGGCCCGGAGTGGTGGATCACCCGGCGGGGCGGCTCTGCGCCTGGAGCAGGGACCGCAGCCGGGTGGTCCGGTCCCGTTCCGGCACCTGGGCCACCGCCTGCGGCAGGGCCTGGCCCACGCCCTGCACCACCGACAGATGGCGCTCGCCCCGGCTGAAGGCGGTGTAGACCCAGGACCGGGTCAGCGCCTGGGCGGCGTCGCCCGGCAGCACCACCACCACGGCCGGCCAGCGGGTCCCGGCCGCCTGGTGGGCGGTGACCGCCCAGCCGTGCCGCACCCGGGCGGCCACCTGGGCGGGCGGGACCAGCACCGGGGTGCCGGAGCAGTCCAGCCGCAGCCCCTCGGCGTCGGCGGAGACCACGGTGCCGGGCACCATCCGGCCCGGGGCGGGGACATAGGCGATCCGGTCGCCGGGGTCGAAGCCGCCGAAGCGGCCGGGCCCGGGGTTGAGCCGCTGCTTGAGCGCGGCGTTCAGCGCCCGGGTGCCGACGGCGCCGCCATGGCCCGGGGTGATCACCTGAGTGCGGTCGGCGGGCACGCCGATGGCCCGGGGCACCGAGTCGGCCACCAGCTGCACGGTGCGGTGCACCGCCTCGCCCGCGTCCCGCAC
>NZ_PHNC01000037.1 GCF_003121295.1 Streptomyces orinoci | reverse complement strand
CAGTCTGCCGGCTGTTGGGCGAGTCAGAAACCGTTGATGTAGGCGAAGGGCATGCGAAAGGCCCGGCGTAGAGGGTAAGACCCCCGTAGCTGAAACATCAGCGGCTTGCTTGTGCGACACCCAAGTAGCACGGGGCCCGAGAAATCCCGTGTGAATCTGGCGGGACCACCCGTTAAGCCTAAATATTCCCTGGTGACCGATAGCGGATAGTACCGTGAGGGAATGGTGAAAAGTACCGCGGGAGCGGAGTGAAATAGTACCTGAAACCGTGTGCCTACAAGCCATGGGAGCGTCGCCGTCAAGCTTGCTTGGCGGTCGTGACTGCGTGCCTTTTGAAGAATGAGCCTGCGAGTTTGCGGTGTGTTGCGAGGTTAACCCGTGTGGGGAAGCCGTAGCGAAAGCGAGTCCGAATAGGGCGACCAGAGTAGCGCGCCCAAGACCCGAAGCGGAGTGATCTAGCCATGGGCAGGTTGAAGCGGCTGTAAGAGGTCGTGGAGGACCGAACCCACCAGGGTTGAAAACCTGGGGGATGACCTGTGGTTAGGGGTGAAAGGCCAATCAAACTCCGTGATAGCTGGTTCTCCCCGAAATGCATTTAGGTGCAGCGTCGTGTGTTTCTTGCCGGAGGTAGAGCACTGGATAGGCGATGGGCCCTACCGGGTTACTGACCTTAGCCAAACTCCGAATGCCGGTAAGTGAGAGCGCGGCAGTGAGACTGTGGGGGATAAGCTCCATGGTCGAGAGGGAAACAGCCCAGAGCATCGACTAAGGCCCCTAAGCGTACGCTAAGTGGGAAAGGATGTGGAGTCGCAGAGACAACCAGGAGGTTGGCTTAGAAGCAGCCACCCTTGAAAGAGTGCGTAATAGCTCACTGGTCAAGTGATTCCGCGCCGACAATGTAGCGGGGCTCAAGCGTACCGCCGAAGTCGTGTCATTGCAGCATAAGGACCAACGTCTGCTGTGATGGGTAGGGGAGCGTCGTGTGCCGGGTGAAGCAGCGCCGGAAGGTAGTTGTGGACGGTTCACGAGTGAGAATGCAGGCATGAGTAGCGATACAAGAGTGGGAAACTCTTGCGCCGATTGACTAAGGGTTCCTGGGTCAAGCTGATCTGCCCAGGGTAAGTCGGGACCTAAGGCGAGGCCGACAGGCGTAGTCGATGGACAACCGGTTGATATTCCGGTACCCGCTTTGAAGCGCCAGCGCTGAACCAGGCGATGCTAAGTCCGTGAAGCCGCCCTGATCTCTTCGGAGTTGAGGGGAGTGGTGGAGCCGACGGACCAGACCTGTAGTAGGTGAGCGATGGGGTGACGCAGGAAGGTAGTCCAGCCCGGGCGGTGGTTGTCCCGGGGTAAGGGTGTAGGACGTCACGTAGGCAAATCCGCGTGACATATAGTCTGAGACCTGATGCCGAGCCGATTGTGGTGAAGTGGATGATCCTATGCTGTCGAGAAAAGCCTCTAGCGAGTTTCATGGCGGCCCGTACCCTAAACCGACTCAGGTGGTCAGGTAGAGAATACCGAGGCGTTCGGGTGAACTATGGTTAAGGAACTCGGCAAAATGCCCCCGTAACTTCGGGAGAAGGGGGCCATGTCCGGTGATGAGACACGCTCTCTGAGCTGGGTGTGGCCGCAGAGACCAGCGAGAAGCGACTGTTTACTAAAAACACAGGTCCGTGCGAAGCCGTAAGGCGATGTATACGGACTGACGCCTGCCCGGTGCTGGAACGTTAAGGGGACCGGTTAGCTCCATTTCGGTGGGGCGAAGCTGAGAACTTAAGCGCCAGTAAACGGCGGTGGTAACTATAACCATCCTAAGGTAGCGAAATTCCTTGTCGGGTAAGTTCCGACCTGCACGAATGGCGTAACGACTTCTCGACTGTCTCAACCATAGGCCCGGTGAAATTGCACTACGAGTAAAGATGCTCGTTTCGCGCAGCAGGACGGAAAGACCCCGGGACCTTTACTATAGCTTGATATTGGTGTTCGGTTCGGCTTGTGTAGGATAGGTGGGAGACTGTGAAGCATGCACGCCAGTGTGTGTGGAGTCGTCGTTGAAATACCACTCTGGTCGTGCTGGATGTCTAACCTGGGTCCGTGATCCGGATCAGGGACAGTGTCTGGTGGGTAGTTTAACTGGGGCGGTTGCCTCCTAAAGGGTAACGGAGGCGCCCAAAGGTTCCCTCAGCCTGGTTGGTAATCAGGTGTTGAGTGTAAGTGCACAAGGGAGCTTGACTGTGAGACCGACGGGTCGAGCAGGGACGAAAGTCGGGACTAGTGATCCGGCGGTGGCTTGTGGAAGCGCCGTCGCTCAACGGATAAAAGGTACCCBGGGATGNNNACAGGCYTCCGATYTTCCCCAAGAGTCCATATCGACGGGATGGTTTGGCACCTCGATGTCGGCTCGTCGCATCCTGGGGCTGGAGTCGGTCCCAAGGGTTGGGCTGTTCGCCCATTAAAGCGGTACGCGAGCTGGGTTTAGAACGTCGTGAGACAGTTCGGTCCCTATCCGCTGTGCGCGTGTAGTCTTGAGAAGGGCTGTCCCTAGTACGAGAGGACCGGACGGACGAACCTCTGGTGTGCCAGTTGTCCTGCCAAGGGCATGGCTGGTTGGCTACGTTCGGGAGGGATAACCGCTGAAAGCATCTAAGCGGGAAGCCTGCTTCGAGATGAGGGCTCCCACCCACTTGATGGGGTAAGGCTCCCAGTAGACGACTGGGTTGATAGGCCAGGTGTGGAAGACCGGTAACGGTTGGAGCTGACTGGTACTAATAGGCCGAGGGCTTGTCCTCAGTTGCTCGCGTCCACTGTGTWRGTTCTGARRCMACGAACARCCAAAGTGCCGGTTGTCTGTTTCATAGTGTTTCGGTGGTCATTGCGTTAGGGAAACGCCCGGTTACATTCCGAACCCGGAAGCTAAGCCTTTCAGCGCCGATGGTACTGCAT
>NZ_PHNC01000036.1:0-5000 GCF_003121295.1 Streptomyces orinoci | reverse complement strand
AGCTGTGATCCGGGGGTGTCCGAATGGGGAAACCCGGCAGTCGTCATGGGCTGTCACCTACTGCTGAACACATAGGCAGTATGGAGGGAACGCGGGGAAGTGAAACATCTCAGTACCCGCAGGAAGAGAAAACAACCGTGATTCCGGGAGTAGTGGCGAGCGAAACCGGATGAGGCCAAACCGTATGCGTGTGATACCCGGCAGGGGTTGCGTATGCGGGGTTGTGGGATCGCACTTCAACAGTCTGCCGGCTGTTGGGCGAGTCAGAAACCGTTGATGTAGGCGAAGGGCATGCGAAAGGCCCGGCGTAGAGGGTAAGACCCCCGTAGCTGAAACATCAGCGGCTTGCTTGTGCGACACCCAAGTAGCACGGGGCCCGAGAAATCCCGTGTGAATCTGGCGGGACCACCCGTTAAGCCTAAATATTCCCTGGTGACCGATAGCGGATAGTACCGTGAGGGAATGGTGAAAAGTACCGCGGGAGCGGAGTGAAATAGTACCTGAAACCGTGTGCCTACAAGCCATGGGAGCGTCGCCGTCAAGCTTGCTTGGCGGTCGTGACTGCGTGCCTTTTGAAGAATGAGCCTGCGAGTTTGCGGTGTGTTGCGAGGTTAACCCGTGTGGGGAAGCCGTAGCGAAAGCGAGTCCGAATAGGGCGACCAGAGTAGCGCGCCCAAGACCCGAAGCGGAGTGATCTAGCCATGGGCAGGTTGAAGCGGCTGTAAGAGGTCGTGGAGGACCGAACCCACCAGGGTTGAAAACCTGGGGGATGACCTGTGGTTAGGGGTGAAAGGCCAATCAAACTCCGTGATAGCTGGTTCTCCCCGAAATGCATTTAGGTGCAGCGTCGTGTGTTTCTTGCCGGAGGTAGAGCACTGGATAGGCGATGGGCCCTACCGGGTTACTGACCTTAGCCAAACTCCGAATGCCGGTAAGTGAGAGCGCGGCAGTGAGACTGTGGGGGATAAGCTCCATGGTCGAGAGGGAAACAGCCCAGAGCATCGACTAAGGCCCCTAAGCGTACGCTAAGTGGGAAAGGATGTGGAGTCGCAGAGACAACCAGGAGGTTGGCTTAGAAGCAGCCACCCTTGAAAGAGTGCGTAATAGCTCACTGGTCAAGTGATTCCGCGCCGACAATGTAGCGGGGCTCAAGCGTACCGCCGAAGTCGTGTCATTGCAGCATAAGGACCAACGTCTGCTGTGATGGGTAGGGGAGCGTCGTGTGCCGGGTGAAGCAGCGCCGGAAGGTAGTTGTGGACGGTTCACGAGTGAGAATGCAGGCATGAGTAGCGATACAAGAGTGGGAAACTCTTGCGCCGATTGACTAAGGGTTCCTGGGTCAAGCTGATCTGCCCAGGGTAAGTCGGGACCTAAGGCGAGGCCGACAGGCGTAGTCGATGGACAACCGGTTGATATTCCGGTACCCGCTTTGAAGCGCCAGCGCTGAACCAGGCGATGCTAAGTCCGTGAAGCCGCCCTGATCTCTTCGGAGTTGAGGGGAGTGGTGGAGCCGACGGACCAGACCTGTAGTAGGTGAGCGATGGGGTGACGCAGGAAGGTAGTCCAGCCCGGGCGGTGGTTGTCCCGGGGTAAGGGTGTAGGACGTCACGTAGGCAAATCCGCGTGACATATAGTCTGAGACCTGATGCCGAGCCGATTGTGGTGAAGTGGATGATCCTATGCTGTCGAGAAAAGCCTCTAGCGAGTTTCATGGCGGCCCGTACCCTAAACCGACTCAGGTGGTCAGGTAGAGAATACCGAGGCGTTCGGGTGAACTATGGTTAAGGAACTCGGCAAAATGCCCCCGTAACTTCGGGAGAAGGGGGGCCATGTCCGGTGATGAGACACGCTCTCTGAGCTGGGTGTGGCCGCAGAGACCAGCGAGAAGCGACTGTTTACTAAAAACACAGGTCCGTGCGAAGCCGTAAGGCGATGTATACGGACTGACGCCTGCCCGGTGCTGGAACGTTAAGGGGACCGGTTAGCTCCATTTCGGTGGGGCGAAGCTGAGAACTTAAGCGCCAGTAAACGGCGGTGGTAACTATAACCATCCTAAGGTAGCGAAATTCCTTGTCGGGTAAGTTCCGACCTGCACGAATGGCGTAACGACTTCTCGACTGTCTCAACCATAGGCCCGGTGAAATTGCACTACGAGTAAAGATGCTCGTTTCGCGCAGCAGGACGGAAAGACCCCGGGACCTTTACTATAGCTTGATATTGGTGTTCGGTTCGGCTTGTGTAGGATAGGTGGGAGACTGTGAAGCATGCACGCCAGTGTGTGTGGAGTCGTCGTTGAAATACCACTCTGGTCGTGCTGGATGTCTAACCTGGGTCCGTGATCCGGATCAGGGACAGTGTCTGGTGGGTAGTTTAACTGGGGCGGTTGCCTCCTAAAGGGTAACGGAGGCGCCAAAGGTTCCCTCAGCCTGGTTGGTAATCAGGTGTTGAGTGTAAGTGCACAAGGGAGCTTGACTGTGAGACCGACGGGTCGAGCAGGGACGAAAGTCGGGACTAGTGATCCGGCGGTGGCTTGTGGAAGCGCCGTCGCTCAACGGATAAAAGGTACCCCGGGGATAACAGGCTGATCTTCCCCAAGAGTCCATATCGACGGGATGGTTTGGCACCTCGATGTCGGCTCGTCGCATCCTGGGGCTGGAGTCGGTCCCAAGGGTTGGGCTGTTCGCCCATTAAAGCGGTACGCGAGCTGGGTTTAGAACGTCGTGAGACAGTTCGGTCCCTATCCGCTGTGCGCGTAGGAGTCTTGAGAAGGGCTGTCCCTAGTACGAGAGGACCGGGACGGACGAACCTCTGGTGTGCCAGTTGTCCTGCCAAGGGCATGGCTGGTTGGCTACGTTCGGGAGGGATAACCGCTGAAAGCATCTAAGCGGGAAGCCTGCTTCGAGATGAGGGCTCCCACCCACTTGATGGGGTAAGGCTCCCAGTAGACGACTGGGTTGATAGGCCAGGTGTGGAAGACCGGTAACGGTTGGAGCTGACTGGTACTAATAGGCCGAGGGCTTGTCCTCAGTTGCTCGCGTCCACTGTGTTGGTTCTGAAACCACGAACAACCAAAAGCCGGTTGTCTGTTTCATAGTGTTTCGGTGGTCATTGCGTTAGGGAAACGCCCGGTAACATTCCGAACCCGGAAGCTAAGCCTTTCAGCGCCGATGGTACTGCATGGGGGACCGTGTGGGAGAGTAGGACGCCGCCGAACAATCATTCAGAAAAGCTCTGTTGTCTGGACTCCGGTTCAGACAACAGAGCTTTTTTGTTTCCAAGAGTCGGTGCGGAGCGTCACCCGGGGTTAACGTACCGCGTCCACCATCCGCAGGTATGGGGACAGCGGAGCTGCTTCGGGCGGCGGGTGTGGGATTCGGTGACGAGGTCGTGGTGCCCTCGTACGCGACCGCGGGGCTGCCGAGGCGGTGCGGAGTACGGGSCCCGTCCCGTCTTCGCGGACATCGACCCGTGGAGCCTCTGTCTGGATCCGGCGGCCGTGCTCAGGGCGCTTTCCGAGCGCACCGCCGCCATTGTGCCGGTCGGTCTCTTCGGGTACCCGGCCGACCTGGCGGCTCTTCAAGCCCTCGCCTCCCCCAGGGAGTTGGCGGTCATCGAGCACACCGAGGACATTGAGCAGGCGCCGGCCGACGCCGATGCCGTGCACCGCCGCCGGCAGCATGCCGCATACCTGGACGCCCGGCTGACCGGAGTCATAACTCCCCGGGTGCCGACCGGAGTTGCGCACAGCTACCACTCCTATGTGGTCCGGGTGCCCGGCAATGGCCGCCCGGACCGGGACGCGTTCGCCCGTGCCCTGCGCGCCCGGGGCGTGCGCTGCCGGGTGCCCGTACAGACCCCCGTGCACCGAACTCCGGCGTACCGGTGTGAACTACGGCTGCCGGAGACCGAGCGCGCCGCCGATGACTGCCTGGCGCTCCCCGTGGAGGAGGGAATGTCCCGGCGTGAGCTGCGCCGGATGGTGTCGCTGTGCAATGGGCTGGGGGGTCTGCTGCCGGTGGCCGCCTAGCTGGTCAAAAGCACGTACGAGATCGGGTATGCTTTATCTCGTTGCCGGCCCCAATAGCTCAGTCGGCAGAGCGTCTCCATGGTAAGGAGAAGGTCAACGGTTCGATTCCGTTTTGGGGCTCTGAAACAGAAGGCCCTCACCGGATTCCGGTGAGGGCCTTCTGCCATGTCTGGCAGGGGAGTTGCCGGCAGGGGAGTTCACTGCTGCGGGTGCTCCGGGACGCGCATGGCGAGGATGGCCATATCGTCCGAGGCGGGCTCGGCGGCGAAGCGCTCCACCGCCCGCAGCACCCGGGCGGCGACCGCGCCGGCGGTGAGTCCGGTGCAGGTGGTGAGGACCTCGGTCAGGCCGTCGTCGCCCAGCATCCGGCTGCCCTCCCGGCGCTCGGTGACGCCGTCGGTGACACACAGCAGCACATCGCCYGGGTCCMGGTGACCGTCTGCTCGTAGAGCTCCAGGTCGTCCATCACACCCAGCAGCGGCTGCGGGTCCGCGGCCGGTTCCACGCTGCCGTCCTGGCGCAGGCGCAGCGGCAGCGGGTGGCCTGCGCAGACCACCTTCAGCAGGGCGCTGCCGTCCTGCTGCGGCCAGAGCTCGCCGTAGAGGAGGGTGAGGAAGCGGCTGCGGGCGCCTCGTCCAGGATGGCGGCGTTGAGCCGCTCCAGGACGGCGGGGCCGCCGAAGCCTTCCCGGCCAGCAGGCGCAGGGCGTGCCGGGCCAGGCCGGTGACCGCGGCGGCTTCCGGGCCGGTGCCGCAGACATCGCCGATGGCGAAGCCATAGGCGCCGTCACGGATGGGGAAGACGTCATAGAAGTCGCCGCCGACCTCGTTGCCCTCGCCGGCGGCCCGGTAGATGACCTCGACCTCCACTCCGGGGATGTCCGGCATGCCGGGCGGCAGCAGGCTGCGCTGGAGGCTCTGGCTGATGGCGGTGCGCTCGCTGTAGAGCCGGAGTTGTCCAGGGCGAGCGCGGC
>NZ_PHNC01000035.1 GCF_003121295.1 Streptomyces orinoci | reverse complement strand
AAACCCGGCAGTCGTCATGGGCTGTCACCTACTGCTGAACACATAGGCAGTATGGAGGGAACGCGGGAAGTGAAACATCTCAGTACCCGCAGGAAGAGAAAACAACCGTGATTCCGGGAGTAGTGGCGAGCGAAACCGGATGAGGCCAAACCGTATGCGTGTGATACCCGGCAGGGGTTGCGTATGCGGGGTTGTGGGATCGCACTTCATCAGTCTGCCGGCTGGGGCGAGTCAGAAACCGTTGATGTAGGCGAAGGGCATGCGAAAGGCCCGGCGTAGAGGGTAAGACCCCCGTAGCTGAAACATCAGCGGCTTGCTGTGCGACACCCAAGTAGCACGGGGCCCGAGAAATCCCGTGTGAATCTGGCGGGACCACCCRTTAAGCCTAAATATTCCCTGGTGACCGATAGCGGATAGTACCGTGAGGGAATGGTGAAAAGTACCGCGGGAGCGGAGTGAAATAGTACCTGAAACCGTGTGCCTACAAGCCATGGGAGCGTCGCCGTCAAGCTTGCTTGGCGGTCGTGACTGCGTGCCTTTTGAAGAATGAGCCTGCGAGTTTGCGGTGTGTTGCGAGGTTAACCCGTGTGGGGAAGCCGTAGCGAAAGCGAGTCCGAATAGGGCGACCAGAGTAGCGCGCCCAAGACCCGAAGCGGAGTGATCTAGCCATGGGCAGGTTGAAGCGGCTGTAAGAGGTCGTGGAGGACCGAACCCACAAGGGTTGAAAACCTGGGGGATGACCTGTGGTTAGGGGTGAAAGGCCAATCAAACTCCGTGATAGCTGGTTCTCCCCGAAATGCATTTAGGTGCAGCGTCGTGTGTTTCTTGCCGGAGGTAGAGCACTGGATAGGCGATGGGCCCTACCGGGTTACTGACCTTAGCCAAACTCCGAATGCCGGTAAGTGAGAGCGCGGCAGTGAGACTGTGGGGGATAAGCTCCATGGTCGAGAGGGAAACAGCCCAGAGCATCGACTAAGGCCCCTAAGCGTACGCTAAGTGGGAAAGGATGTGGAGTCGCAGAGACAACCAGGAGGTTGGCTTAGAAGCAGCCACCCTTGAAAGAGTGCGTAATAGCTCACTGGTCAAGTGATTCCGCGCCGACAATGTAGCGGGGCTCAAGCGTACCGCCGAAGTCGTGTCATTGCAGCATAAGGACCAACGTCTGCTGTGATGGGTAGGGGAGCGTCGTGTGCCGGGTGAAGCAGCGCCGGAAGGTAGTTGTGGACGGTTCACGAGTGAGAATGCAGGCATGAGTAGCGATACAAGAGTGGGAAACTCTTGCGCCGATTGACTAAGGGTTCCTGGGTCAAGCTGATCTGCCCAGGGTAAGTCGGGACCTAAGGCGAGGCCGACAGGCGTAGTCGATGGACAACCGGTTGATATTCCGGTACCCGCTTTGAAGCGCCAGCGCTGAACCAGGCGATGCTAAGTCCGTGAAGCCGCCCTGATCTCTTCGGAGTTGAGGGGGAGTGGTGGAGCCGACGGACCAGACCTGTAGTAGGTGAGCGATGGGGTGACGCAGGAAGGTAGTCCAGCCCGGGCGGTGGTTGTCCCGGGGTAAGGGTGGTAGGACGTCACGTAGGCAAATCCGCGTGACATATAGTCTGAGACCTGATGCCGAGCCGATTGTGGTGAAGTGGATGATCCTATGCTGTCGAGAAAAGCCTCTAGCGAGTTTCATGGCGGCCCGTACCCTAAACCGACTCAGGTGGTCAGGTAGAGAATACCGAGGCGTTCGGGTGAACTATGGTTAAGGAACTCGGCAAAATGCCCCCGTAACTTCGGGAGAAGGGGGGCCATGTCCGGTGATGAGACACGCTCTCTGAGCTGGGTGTGGCCGCAGAGACCAGCGAGAAGCGACTGTTTACTAAAAACACAGGTCCGTGCGAAGCCGTAAGGCGATGTATACGGACTGACGCCTGCCCGGTGCTGGAACGTTAAGGGGACCGGTTAGCTCCATTTCGGTGGGGCGAAGCTGAGAACTTAAGCGCCAGTAAACGGCGGTGGTAACTATAACCATCCTAAGGTAGCGAAATTCCTTGTCGGGTAAGTTCCGACCTGCACGAATGGCGTAACGACTTCTCGACTGTCTCAACCATAGGCCCGGTGAAATTGCACTACGAGTAAAGATGCTCGTTTCGCGCAGCAGGACGGAAAGACCCCGGGACCTTTACTATAGCTTGATATTGGTGTTCGGTTCGGCTTGTGTAGGATAGGTGGGAGACTGTGAAGCATGCACGCCAGTGTGTGTGGAGTCGTCGTTGAAATACCACTCTGGTCGTGCTGGATGTCTAACCTGGGTCCGTGATCCGGATCAGGGACAGTGTCTGGTGGGTAGTTTAACTGGGGCGGTTGCCTCCTAAAGGGTAACGGAGGCGCCCAAAGGTTCCCTCAGCCTGGTTGGTAATCAGGTGTTGAGTGTAAGTGCACAAGGGAGCTTGACTGTGAGACCGACGGGTCGAGCAGGGACGAAAGTCGGGACTAGTGATCCGGCGGTGGCTTGTGGAAGCGCCGTCGCTCAACGGATAAAAGGTACCCCCGGGGATAACAGGCTGATCTTCCCCAAGAGTCCATATCGACGGATGGTTTGGCACCTCGATGTCGGCTCGTCGCATCCTGGGGCTGGAGTCGGTCCCAAGGGTTGGGCTGTTCGCCCATTAAAGCGGTACGCGAGCTGGGTTTAGAACGTCGTGAGACAGTTCGGTCCCTATCCGCTGTGCGCGTAGGAGTCTTGAGAAGGGCTGTCCCTAGTACGAGAGGACCGGGACGGACGAACCTCTGGTGTGCCAGTTGTCCTGCCAAGGGCATGGCTGGTTGGCTACGTTCGGGAGGGATAACCGCTGAAAGCATCTAAGCGGGAAGCCTGCTTCGAGATGAGGGCTCCCACCCACTTGATGGGGTAAGGCTCCCAGTAGACGACTGGGTTGATAGGCCAGGTGTGGAAGACCGGTAACGGTTGGAGCTGACTGGTACTAATAGGCCGAGGGCTTGTCCTCAGTTGCTCGCGTCCACTGTGTTGGTTCTGAAACCACGAACAACCAAAAGCCGGTTGTCTGTTTCATAGTGTTTCGGTGGTCATTGCGTTAGGGAAACGCCCGGTAACATTCCGAACCCGGAAGCTAAGCCTTTCAGCGCCGATGGTACTGCATGGGGGACCGTGTGGGAGAGTAGGACGCCGCCGAACAATCATTCAGAAAAGCTCTGTTGTCTGGACTCCGGTTCAGACAACAGAGCTTTTTTGTTTCCAAGAGTCGGTGCGGAGCGTCACCCGGGGTTAACGTACCGCGTCCACCATCCGCAGGTATGGGGACAGCGGAGCTGCTTCGGGCGGCGGGTGTGGGATTCGGTGACGAGGTCGTGGTGCCCTCGTACGCGACCGCGGGGGCTGCCGAGGCGGTGCGGAGTACGGGGGCCCGTCCCGTCTTCGCGGACATCGACCCGTGGAGCCTCTGTCTGGATCCGGCGGCCGTGCTCAGGGCGCTTTCCGAGCGCACCGCCGCCATTGTGCCGGTCGGTCTCTTCGGGTACCCGGCCGACCTGGCGGCTCTTCAAGCCCTCGCCTCCCCCAGGGAGTTGGCGGTCATCGAGCACACCGAGGACATTGAGCAGGCGCCGGCCGACGCCGATGCCGTGCACCGCCGCCGGCAGCATGCCGCATACCTGGACGCCCGGCTGACCGGAGTCATAACTCCCCGGGTGCCGACCGGAGTTGCGCACAGCTACCACTCCTATGTGGTCCGGGTGCCCGGCAATGGCCGCCCGGACCGGGACGCGTTCGCCCGTGCCCTGCGCGCCCGGGGCGTGCGCTGCCGGGTGCCCGTACAGACCCCCGTGCACCGAACTCCGGCGTACCGGTGTGAACTACGGCTGCCGGAGACCGAGCGCGCCGCCGATGACTGCCTGGCGCTCCCCGTGGAGGAGGGAATGTCCCGGCGTGAGCTGCGCCGGATGGTGTCGCTGTGCAATGGGCTGGGGGGTCTGCTGCCGGTGGCCGCCTAGCTGGTCAAAAGCACGTACGAGATCGGGTATGCTTTATCTCGTTGCCGGCCCCAATAGCTCAGTCGGCAGAGCGTCTCCATGGTAAGGAGAAGGTCAACGGTTCGATTCCGTTTTGGGGCTCTGAAACAGAAGGCCCTCACCGGATTCCGGTGAGGGCCTTCTGCCATGTCTGGCAGGGGAGTTGCCGGCAGGGGAGTTCACTGCTGCGGGTGCTCCGGGACGCGCATGGCGAGGATGGCCATATCGTCCGAGGCGGGCTCGGCGGCGAAGCGCTCCACCGCCCGCAGCACCCGGGCGGCGACCGCGCCGGCGGTGAGTCCGGTGCAGGTGGTGAGGACCTCGGTCAGGCCGTCGTCGCCCAGCATCCGGCTGCCCTCCCGGCGCTCGGTGACGCCGTCGGTGACACACAGCAGCACATCGCCCGGGTCCAGGGTGACCGTCTGCTCGTAGAGCTCCAGGTCGTCCATCACACCCAGCAGCGGCTGCGGGTCCGCGGCCGGTTCCACGCTGCCGTCCTGGCGCAGGCGCAGCGGCAGCGGGTGGCCTGCGCAGACCACCTTCAGCAGGGCGCTGCCGTCCTGCTGCGGCCAGAGCTCGCCGTAGAGGAGGGTGAGGAAGCGGCTGCGGGCGCCCTCGTCCAGGATGGCGGCGTTGAGCCGCTCCAGGACGGCGGGGCCGCCGAAGCCTTCCCGGGCCAGCAGGCGCAGGGCGTGCCGGGCCAGGCCGGTGACCGCGGCGGCTTCCGGGCCGGTGCCGCAGACATCGCCGATGGCGAAGCCATAGGCGCCGTCACGGATGGGGAAGACGTCATAGAAGTCGCCGCCGACCTCGTTGCCCTCGCCGGCGGCCCGGTAGATGACCTCGACCTCCACTCCGGGGATGTCCGGCATGCCGGGCGGCAGCAGGCTGCGCTGGAGGCTCTGGCTGATGGCGGTGCGCTCGCTGTAGAGCCGGGAGTTGTCCAGGGCGAGCGCGGCCCGGCGGGAGAGGTCCTCGGCGAGCTCCAGGATCTCCTGGCGGAAGTGGTCGTCGGTCGGCTTGCCCAGGGTGAGCATGCCGATGACGCGGTTACGAGCCACCAGCGGCAGCACCACGGTCTCGCCGCCGACGGCGGAGGCGGTGGCCAGGGAGATCCCGGAGGCCGTGGCATGGTGCCGGTCGGGCTCGGTCAGGCCCAGGTCGCGCAGGGTGGCGCGGAAGTCCTTGGCCCGGGCCGCCTCGGCGGGCGCGGTCCATACCCGGGCGCCGGGGGTGGGGACGGGCTCCGGCGGGTCCACCTTGGCCAGCAGGGCCTTGAGCCCGTCGATGAGGTCCTCGTCCTCGTGCAGGACATAGGAGAGCTCGGGCTCGGAGGACTGGTCGGCGATGGTGTAGACGGCGCACCAGGTGGCCAGGGTGGGCACGGTCATCTGGGCCATCAGGGCCAGCGTCTGGTCCCGGTCCAGGGTGCCCGCCAGCAGGTCGGAGGCTTCGACCAGGAAGGACAGTGAGCCGCGGCGCAGCCGCTCCAGCTCGCCCAGCCGGGCGGACTCCACGGCCAGGGCGATCCGGTCGGCGGCGAACTGCAGCCGCAGCGCCTCCTCGTTGCCATAGCGGTGCGGTGCCTCGGCGGCCACGCCGAGGGAGCCGGTGAGCCGGCCCTCCACCTTCAGCGGAACGGTGACCACCGAGCGCATTCCGGTGTCGTCGAGCAGGGGTACCGCGCCGGGGATGGCGCTGAGGTCGTCATGGACGGAGGGCAGCCGGGCGGAGCCATAGCGTCCGGCGCCGGCCTCAACGGGGACCCGGGCGAAGCGCTGGCGGGCGGAGGGCAGGCCGGTGGAGGCGCGTACTTCCAGTTCGGTCTCGTCGTCGGTGGCCAGCAGCAGATAGGCGGCGTCGCCGTCGAGCATGTCGCGGGCGCGTTCCACGGTGCGCTGGAGCAGGCCGTCCAGGTCGTCGGGGGCGGGGGAGCCGATGAAGACCTCGAAGGGGTCGGCGGAGCCGCGTTCGCCGGCATTGGCGTCGGCCGATGGGCGCTGGGGGCTCTGGAGCACCGCGCGCTCGTCGTCGCGCACCAGCAGACAGACGGTGGAGGGGGCGCCCTCGGTATCGCGTACCCGCAGGTGGGAGGCGTAGACGGGGATGACGCGGCCATCGGCGCCCCTTATGCCGTAGGAGCCCTCCCAGCGGGACAGGCACAGTGCCTCGGCGATGCCGGTGGCGGTGCCGGGGGTGTGCGGCCAGGCGGCGAAGTCGGCCAGCGGTTTGCCCTTGACCTGGTCGGCGGGGTAGCCGAAGAGGTGCTCGGCGTCGTCGTTCCAGGCGCTGACGGCGCCGCTGCGGTCGATCTGGACCACGGCGACCCGGACCCGGGAGTCGGCCGGCGGCAGGGCCTCGGCGGGGAGCGCGGGGCCGGCGGAGCGGGTGCCGGCGGGACGGTCGTCCACATCGAGCCGGAACCACACCTTTTTATGGGTGGAGGTGTATTCGACTCCCCAGTGTGCGGCCAGCGCGGTGCACAGCAGCAGGCCGCGGCCGCCCTCGCGGTCCAGCCCGCCGGGCCGGCTGCCGGGGTTCTGTACCGGAAGCTCACGTTCGGGGTAGCGGTCGGAGACTTCGATGCGGACGCCGCCGTCGGCCCGTACACAGAGCACATCGGCGGCGGTGCCCGCGTGCACCACGGCATTGGTGACCAGTTCGCTGGTCAGTACGACGGCGTCATCGATGATGTCGGGAAATCCCCAGCCCTGGAGTGTGTCCCTGACGAATGCGCGGGCGGCGGCGACCGAACGTCCGACCGGCTCGAAAGTGGCGGCAGCCCGCGCGGTGATCACAGCACTCCCCATTGGCCTCTCATCGCTCCCCCGAGTCCTGTGCCCGATTCCAAGACATCGATTCGTCCGCCAGGCTAAACCGTTGCCCGGGGCGGTGGGGAACAGAGCCGGTTAATCCGGGAGTGAATGACGGGGACCACATCTCGCACACGCTTTCCTTTGTCATGGTGCGATGCTGCCGTGGCATGCGAGGCGTCGTAGGCTGTGCGGCCCGTCGGCGGGCGGCGGTTGCCCGGCGTTGCGGTCCGGCTTCAATGGGGGCCGTGCCGTCTCGTTACCCTCTGACGGGCAGCCGCCCCGGTGGGCCGGTGAAACACTGGGCAGGCTGGAAACGAAACCCGGCGAGGATCAGCGACCCTGCGGGAGGGACCGACGGTGGAGTCTGGCGGAGCGGCGCGGAGCGTAAGCACGCGCGCCAAGGGCGGACGGTCCCGGCCCAATGGCACGACGGAGGTGGACACCGCCGTCCTGCACCGGCTGCTGTCGGCGCTGGAAGCCATGCGGGACGGCAATTTCCGCAAGCGGCTGACGGTCTCCGGAGACGGGGTGCTCTCCGAGATCGCCGCCGTCTTCAATGAGGTCGCCGACCGCAATCTCCAGCTCACCGGGGAGCTGGCCCGGGTACGGCGGGTGGTCGGCCGGGAGGGCAAGCTCACCGAGCGGCTGGAGGTGGGGGCCTGTGAGGGCGCCTGGTCCAGCGCGGTGGAGGCGGCCAACGCCCTGGTGGACGATCTGGTGCGGCCGGTCTCCGAGGTGGGCCGGGTGCTGTCGGCGGTGGCCGAGGGCGACCTGGAACAGCGGATGGATCTGCGGGCCCAGGGCGCGGACGGGGCGGCGCACCCGCTGCGCGGCGAGTTCCTCAAGGTCGGGCGGACCGTCAACGGGCTGGTGGACCAGCTCTCGGCGTTCACCGACGAGGTGACCCGGGTGGCCAGCGAGGTGGGCACCGAGGGCAAGCTCGGCGGGCAGGCGCGGGTGCGCGGGATGTCGGGCTCCTGGAAGGACCTGACCGACTCGGTCAACACCATGGCCTCCCGGCTGACCGCCCAGGTGCGGGATATCGCCCTGGTGACCACGGCGGTGGCCAAGGGTGATCTCTCCCGGAAGGTCACGGTCCATGTGGCCGGGGAGATGCTGGAGCTGAAGAACACCGTCAACACCATGGTGGACCAGCTGTCCTCCTTTGCCTCCGAGGTGACCCGGGTGGCCCGGGAGGTGGGCACCGAGGGCGAGCTGGGCGGCCAGGCGCAGGTGCCGGGGGTGGCCGGGGTCTGGAAGGACCTGACCGACTCGGTCAATCTGATGGCCGGCAACCTCACCGCGCAGGTGCGCGGCATCGCCCAGGTGACCACCGCGGTCGCCAACGGCGATCTGTCGCAGAAGGTCACGGTGAGCGCCCGCGGTGAGGTGGCGCAGCTGGCCGAGACCATCAACCAGATGACCGAGACGCTGCGTACCTTCGCCGACGAGGTGACGCGGGTGGCCAGCGAGGTCGGCTTCCAGGGCCTGCTGGGCGGTCAGGCGCAGGTGCCGGGTGCGGCGGGGACCTGGAAGGACCTGACCGATTCGGTGAACACGGCGTTCCGTAATCTCACCGGCCAGGTGCGGGACATCGCCCAGGTGACGACGGCGGTGGCCAATGGTGATCTGGGGCAGAAGGTCACCGTCGATGTGTCCGGCGAAATGCTGGAGTTGAAGAACACCGTGAATTCCATGGTGGACCAGCTCCAGTCGTTCAGCGGCGAAGTGACCCGGGTGGCCCGGGAGATCGGGGTCGAGGGCGAGCTGGGCGGTCAGGCGCAGGTGCCGGGTGCGGCGGGGACCTGGAAGGACCTGACCGATTCGGTGAACACGGCTTTCCGCAATCTCACCGGCCAGGTGCGCAATATCGCCCAGGTGACCACGGCGGTGGCCAATGGCGATCTGGGGCAGAAGGTCACCGTCGAAGTCTCCGGTGAGATGCTCCAGTTGAAGAACACCGTCAATACGATGGTGGACCAGCTGTCCTCCTTCGCCGACCAGGTGACCCGGATGGCCCGGGACGTGGGTACCGAGGGACGGCTGGGCGGCCAGGCCCGGGTGCCCGGAGTCAGCGGCACCTGGAAGGAGCTGACCGACTCGGTCAACTTCATGGCCGGGAACCTCACTTCGCAGGTGCGGCAGATTGCCCAGGTGACCACGGCGGTGGCGCGCGGTGATCTGTCGCAGAAGATCGACGTCGATGCCCGGGGCGAGATCCTGGAGCTGAAGAACACCATCAACACCATGGTGGATCAGCTCTCCGCCTTCGCCGAGCAGGTGACCAGGGTGGCCCGGGAGGTGGGCACCGAAGGGCGGCTCGGCGGTCAGGCCCAGGTGCCCGGGGTGGCCGGTGTCTGGCGCGATCTGACCGACTCGGTCAATGGGATGGCGGGTAATCTCACCACCCAGGTCCGCAATATCGCCCAGGTCGCCACGGCGGTGGCGCGCGGTGATCTGTCGCAGAAGATCGATGTGGACGCCCGGGGCGAGATCCTGGAGCTGAAGAACACCCTGAACACCATGGTGGACCAGCTCTCCGCCTTCGCGGACCAGGTGACCCGGGTGGCCCGGGAGGTGGGCACCGAGGGCATCCTGGGCGGCCAGGCCGAGGTGCAGGGCGTCTCCGGCACCTGGAAGGACCTCACCCAGTCCGTCAACTTCATGGCGAACAACCTGACTTCGCAGGTGCGCAATATCGCCGAGGTGACCACGGCGGTCGCCAAGGGCGACCTCTCCAAGAAGATCACGGTCGATGCCAAGGGCGAGATCCTGGAACTGGTCACCACCGTGAACACCATGGTGGACCAGCTCTCGGACTTCGCCGAGCAGGTGACCAGGGTGGCCCGCGAGGTCGGTACCGAGGGCCAGTTGGGCGGCCAGGCGCGGGTGCGTGATGTCACCGGCATCTGGAAGGACCTCAGCGACAACGTCAACCTGATGGCCAACAACCTGACTTCGCAGGTCCGTAACATCTCGCAGGTCGCGGCGGCGGTGGCCAACGGCGATCTGACCAAGAAGGTCACCGTGGAGGCGCGCGGCGAGGTCGCCCAGCTCGCCGACACCGTCAACACCATGGTGACCACCCTGTCGTCCTTCGCGGACGAGGTGACCCGGGTGGCCCGGGAGGTCGGCACCGACGGCATCCTGGGCGGCCAGGCCCGCGTCCCGGGCGTCAGCGGGACCTGGAAGGACCTCACCGAATCGGTGAACTCCATGGCCTCCAACCTCACCGGCCAGGTCCGCAATATCGCCATGGTGACCACCGCCATCGCCCAGGGCGATCTCACCAAGAAGATCGACATCGATGCGCGGGGCGAGATCCTCCAGCTGAAGACCACCATCAACACCATGGTCGATCAGCTCTCCTCGTTCGCAGACCAGGTGACCAGGGTGGCCCGCGAGGTGGGCACCGAGGGGCAGCTGGGCGGCCAGGCGCGGGTGCGCGATGTGGCCGGTGTCTGGCGGGATCTCACCGAGTCCGTCAATGAGATGGCCGGAAACCTCACCCGTCAGGTGCGGGCCATCGCCGAGGTGGCCACCGCGGTGACCCGCGGCGATCTCAATCTGCGGATCGATGTGGCGGCGGCCGGCGAGATCCTGGAACTCCAGGACAACATCAACACGATGATCGCCAACCTCCGGGAGACCACCCTCGCCAACAAGGAACAGGACTGGCTCAAGGGCAACCTCGCCCGGATCTCGGGTCTGATGCAGGGCCGCCGCGATCTGGAGGACGTGGCCCAGCTGATCATGAGCGAGCTGACCCCGGTGGTCTCCGCACAGCACGGGGCCTTCTTCCTGGCCATGCCGGTGGGGGAGGCCGATGGCGGCGAGGACGACTACGAGCTGCGGATGCTGGGCAGTTACGGCTACTCCATGGGCTCCATGCCCACCTCCTTCCGGCCCGGCGAGGCGCTGATCGGCACGGCGGCCAAGGAGAAGCGCACCATCCTGGTGGAGAATGTGCCGCCGGGCTACCTCAAGATCGCTTCCGGGCTGGGCGATGCCCCGCCCGCCCATGTGATCGTGCTGCCGGTGCTGTTCGAGGGCCAGGTGCTGGGCGTGATCGAGCTGGCCTCCTTCCAGCGCTTCACCCAGATCCAGAAGGACTTCCTCAGCCAGATCGCCGAGATGATCGGCACCAGCGTCAACACCATCAGCGTCAACACCAAGACCGAGGTGCTGCTCAAGCAGTCGCAGGAGCTGACCGAGCAGCTGCGCGAGCGCTCCGCGGAGCTGGAGAACCGGCAGAAGGCGCTGGAGCTGTCCAACGCCGAGCTGGAGGAGAAGTCCGAGCGCCTGGCGCGGCAGAACCGGGACATCGAGGTGAAGAACACCGAGATCGAGGAGGCCCGGCAGGTGCTGGAGGAACGGGCCGAACAGCTCGCCGTCTCCATGCGCTACAAGTCGGAGTTCCTGGCCAATATGTCGCACGAGCTGCGCACCCCGCTCAACTCGCTGCTGATCCTGGCCAAGTTGCTGGCCGACAACGCCGAGGGCAATCTCTCCCCCAAGCAGGTGGAGTTCGCCGAGACCATCCATGGCGCGGGCTCGGATCTGCTCCAGCTGATCAACGACATCCTCGACCTGTCCAAGGTGGAGGCGGGCAAGATGGACGTCAGTCCGTCCAGGATCGCCCTGGTGCAGCTGGTGGACTATGTGGAGGCCACCTTCCGGCCGCTGACCGCGGAGAAGGGGCTGGACTTCTCGGTACGGGTCTCGCCCGAGCTCCCGGCCACCCTGCACACCGATGAGCAGCGGCTGTTGCAGGTGCTGCGCAATCTGCTGTCCAACGCGGTGAAGTTCACCGACAGCGGCGCGGTGGAGCTGGTGATCCGCCCGGCCGGTACGGACGTTCCGGACTCCATCCGTGAACAGCTGCTGGAGGCCGGGGCGTTGCGTGAGCCGGACGGCGATCTGATCGCCTTCTCGGTGACCGACACCGGGATCGGCATCGCGGCCAGCAAGATGCGGGTGATCTTCGAGGCGTTCAAGCAGGCGGACGGGACGACCAGCCGCAAGTACGGCGGCACCGGCCTGGGGCTGTCGATCAGCCGGGAGATCGCCCGGCTGCTGGGCGGTGAGATCCATGCCGCCAGCGAGCCCGGCCGGGGCTCCACCTTCACCCTCTATCTGCCGCTGAACGCCGGGGAGTTGACCGCCGAGGGGCTGGGCCAGCTGCTGCCCGGCGGGCAGGACGGCGAGGAGGGCCAGGAGGCTTCCGGGACGGAGGCGGCCGGTGGTCCGGGTGCCTTCCCCAGCGGTGCCGCGGGTCTGTTCCTGCGCCGCCGGCGGGCCGCCCAGGGCAGCAGTCGGCCGGCGGCGGAGGGGGACACGGTGCCCGCCGAGGCCCCGGCCGTACCGGAGCAGCTTCCGGCGCCCCAGGCCGAGCCGGCGCCCCGGCCGGCGGGCCGGGAATTCCACGGCGAGAAGGTGCTGATCGTCGATGACGACATCCGCAATGTGTTCGCCCTCACCAGCGTGCTGGAGCAGCACGGGCTCACCGTGCTCTACGCGGAGAACGGCCGGGAGGGCATCGAGGTCCTGGAGCAGCACGACGATGTGGTGGTGGTGCTGATGGACATCATGATGCCGGAGATGGACGGCTATGCGACCACGGCGGCGATCCGCAGGATGCCGCAGTTCGCCGACCTGCCCATCATCGCGCTGACCGCCAAGGCGATGAAGGGCGACCGGGAGAAGAGCATCGACGCCGGGGCTTCCGACTATGTCACCAAGCCGGTCGATACGGATCATCTGTTGTCGGTGATGGAGCAGTGGATGCGCGCTGAGTGACAGTCGGAGGGGCGGCCTCCGACTGTCCGCTGACAGACCGTGTCCGAGGAGGTGTGCGACCCCCGCATTCCGGGAACTTTCCGCTCCGCTGCCACGTTTCCGCTATGTGCGCAGTGACATCGTGGTGACAGGGTGTGGTGGCCACCGCGGCCCATCTGGAGCGCAAGCTCAACGGCCTGCGGCGGGCGCTGGACGCCCTGGAGCCGGGTACGGGCAGCAGCGCGCCGCCGGTGCCCTCGCAGAGCTGAGACCTGACGCCGCGTCGGCCCCTGGTGGCTTCACCCGTTTGACGTGGCGTCACCCGCATGACCAGCAAGGGCCGACACGAATGGGTGAACGCGTGGGCGCGGGTGTAACCACTCGTCGTCAACGGTAACCTCGGCACCATGGCCTCACGTACGTCCGGCAAGGGTTCCCAGAGCACGGCGGGCAACTCCAAGCAGCGCGCCGGACGCGCCCCCGCCGCCAAGAAGACGGCCGCCCGGCCCGCCAAGAAGGCACCCGCCAGAAAGCCCGCCGCCAAGGCGCCGGCCAAGCGCCCGCCGGCCGGCGGCGCCCGCCGGGTCGGGCGCGGGGTGGCCAGGGGAGTGGGCGCCGCCTTCCGGGGCGTGGGGCGCGGCGCCCAGCGCCTGGACCCGGCGCACCGCAAGGACGGGCTGGCGCTGCTGCTGCTGGGCCTGGCCCTGATCACCGCGGCCGGTACCTGGTCCAATCTCCAGGGGCCGGTGGGCGATCTGGTGAAGATGCTGGTCACCGGGGCGTTCGGGCGGCTCGATCTGGTGGTGCCGATACTGCTGGCGGTGATCGCGGTACGGCTGTTCCGCCATCCCGAGCGGCCGGAGGCCAATGGACGCATCGTCATCGGGCTCTCCGCGCTGGTCGTCGGCATCCTCGGCCAGGTGCATGTGGCCTGTGGTTCGCCGGGGCGCGGTGATGGCTCGCAGGCGCTGCAGAACGCCGGCGGTCTGATTGGCTGGGCCGCCGCCAAGCCGCTGGTCTATACGGTCGGCGAGGTGCTGGCGGTGCCGCTGCTGGTGCTGCTGACCGTCTTCGGGCTGCTGGTGGTCACCGCCACCCCGGTCAACGCCATTCCCCGGCGGCTGCGGCAGGCGGGGATAAGGCTCGGGGTGATCGAGCCGGAGCCGGGCGAGTACCCCGGTGAGTACGGGGCGGAGCCCACCGCCGAGTGGCGTGAGGCGCCCGTCCGCCGCGGCCGCCGGGCGCCTGCCGGTGAGCCGGACGGCGCGGAGGAGGCCGAGGAGCAGGCGCTCGCCCGGCGCCGCCGCCCCCGCCGGGCGGCCGGAGAGCCGGACCCGGTGGACCTGGCCGCCGCCGCGGCCGCCGACCTGGACGGGGCGGTGCTGCACGGGGTGCAGCCCTCGCCGCTGGTCGCGGGCCTGAGCAGCGGCATCTCGGCGGAGGAGCCGGCGGCCGGGATGCCGTCCGGGCGCGGCGCCAGGGCCGCCCGTTCCGCCGCCGGGGCCAAGCCGGCGGCCGGGGACCCGGGCGTCGAGGACTCGGGGGAGCGGCCGGGCTATGTCCCCGATCTGACCAAGCCCGCTCCCGAGCCGGCCGGGGGACTGCCCGCCCGGGCCGAGCAGCTCCAGCTGGCCGGGGACATCACCTATGCCCTGCCCTCCCTGGACCTGCTGGAGCGCGGCGGGCCGGGCAAGGCGCGCAGCGCCGCCAATGACGCCATAGTGGCCTCGCTGACCAATGTCTTCGCCGAGTTCAAGGTGGACGCCGCGGTCACCGGCTTCACCCGGGGCCCCACGGTCACCCGCTATGAGGTGGAGCTGGGCCCGGCGGTGAAGGTGGAGCGGATCACCGCGCTCACCAAGAACATCGCCTATGCGGTGGCCAGTCCGGATGTACGGATCATCAGCCCCATTCCCGGCAAGTCCGCCGTGGGCATTGAAATCCCCAATACCGACCGGGAGATGGTCAATCTCGGCGATGTGCTGCGCCTGGCGGACGCGGCCGGGGACGAGCACCCGATGCTGGTGGCGCTGGGCAAGGATGTCGAGGGCGGCTATGTGATGGCCAATCTGACCAAGATGCCGCACATCCTGGTCGCCGGAGCCACCGGTTCCGGTAAGTCCTCCTGCATCAACTGCCTGATCACCTCGGTAATGGTGCGCGCCACCCCGGAGGATGTCCGGATGGTGCTGATCGACCCCAAGCGCGTCGAACTCAACGCCTATGAAGGCATTCCGCACCTGATCACGCCGATCATCACCAACCCCAAGCGGGCCGCCGAGGCGCTGCAATGGGTGGTGCGGGAGATGGACCTGCGCTATGACGACCTGGCCGCCTATGGCTTCCGGCATATCGACGACTTCAACGCGGCGGTGCGCGAGGGAAAGCTGAGCCCTCCGGAGGGCAGCGGGCGCGAACTGGCCCCGTACCCCTATCTGTTGGTGATCGTGGACGAGCTGGCGGACCTGATGATGGTGGCCCCGCGCGACGTCGAGGACTCCATCGTCCGTATCACCCAGCTCGCCCGGGCCGCCGGCATCCACCTGGTGCTGGCCACCCAGCGGCCCTCGGTCGATGTGGTCACCGGCCTGATCAAGGCCAATGTGCCCTCCCGGCTGGCCTTCGCCACCTCCTCGCTGGCCGACAGCCGGGTCATCCTGGACCAGCCGGGCGCCGAGAAGCTGATCGGCAAGGGCGACGGCCTCTTCCTGCCGATGGGCGCCGGCAAGCCGACCCGGATGCAGGGCGCCTTTGTCACCGAGGCCGAGGTGGCCGCGGTGGTGGAGCACTGCAAGCGGCAGATGGCGCCGGTCTTCCGGGAGGGCGTCACGGTCGGCTCCGCCCGGAAGAAGGAGATCGACGAGGACATCGGTGACGACCTCGATCTGTTGTGCCAGGCCGCCGAGCTGGTGGTTTCCACCCAGTTCGGCTCGACCTCCATGCTCCAGCGCAAATTGCGCGTGGGCTTCGCCAAAGCGGGCAGGCTCATGGACCTGATGGAGTCGCGCAACATCGTGGGTCCGAGCGAGGGCTCCAAGGCCCGCGATGTGCTCGTCAAGCCGGACGAACTGGACGGGGTGCTCGCGCTGATCCGCGGGGACGGCGGCTCCTGACGGGCTTTCGGGGGTGCGGGCGCCGGCATCCCCGGTGGCGGTGGTACGGCAGAGACTTCCGATGGCGTACAAAGTCCGGCTTCCCGCTTGCCGGACGCTTTCGCATCCCCCCTAGACTGATATTCCAGCAGGTGGCTGCACGCTCGAAAGGCGCCCAGGTGTCCATCGGCAACTCTCCCCAGGAAGAGGAACGGCCCACCATCGGCCGCGTCCTTCAGCAAGCCCGGATCAATGCCGGCCTGACGGTGGATGAGGTCAGTTCCACCACCCGCGTACGCATCCCCATCGTGCACGCGATCGAACGGGACGACTTCTCCCGCTGCGGCGGGGACGTCTACGCCCGAGGACATATCCGCACCCTGGCGCGGGCCGTGGGCATGGACCCCGCCGGGCTCATCGAGCAGTACGACGCCGACCGCGGCGGCCGCCCCAGGCCGAGCCAGGCGGCCCCGGTCTTCGAGGCCGAGCGGATCCGCCCCGAGCCCCGGCGCCCCAACTGGACGGCCGCCATGGTGGCCGCGATCGTGGCGGTGGTCGGCTTCGTCGGCTTCACCCTCTTCAACGGCGGAGCCTCCGGCCAGGACGACCCGGTGGCGGCCGGCTCCTCGGCCACCCCCTCCAAGGCCCCCGGCAAGCCCAATGCCGCCAAGCCGCCCCGGCCCAAGCCGGAACCCTCGGACAGCGCCATCGCCGCGGTCCCGGCCAATAAGGTCGTCGTCAAGCTCACCGTGGCCAAGGACCAGACCTGGATGTCCGCCAAGGACCACACCGGCAAGACGCTGGAGGAGGGCGTGCTCAAACGCGGCACCTCCAAGACCTTCACCGACAGCAAACGGATCGACCTGGTGCTGGGCAACGCCCCCGCCGTCCAGCTCTTTGTCAATGGCAAGGAGATCAAGAACGTCGGTGACGGCGGGCAGGTCCAGCGGCTCAGTTACACCCGCGGCGACCCGGTGGCCGGCTGAGCCTCCGCCCGGCGGGCCCGCCAGGCCCCCGGGTGACCAGGCTCTCCGCACTCGGCGACCGAGGCGGCGCCGGGACAAAGTAGGCTGAGCCCTATGCCCGAACGCCGTACCGTCGCTCTTGTCACACTTGGCTGCGCCCGTAACGAGGTGGACTCGGAGGAGCTGGCAGGCCGCTTGGCGGCGGACGGCTGGGACCTCGTCGAGGACGCCGCCGACGCCGATGTGGCCGTCGTCAACACCTGTGGCTTTGTGGAAGCCGCCAAGAAGGACTCCGTTGACGCCCTGCTGGAGGCCAACGACCTGAAGGACCATGGCCGCACCCAGGCCGTGGTCGCGGTGGGCTGCATGGCCGAGCGCTATGGCAAGGAGCTGGCCGAGGCGCTGCCCGAGGCCGACGGCGTGCTGGGCTTCGACGACTACGCCGACATCTCCGACCGGCTGCGCACCATCCTGGCCGGCGGCGTGCATGCCTCCCACACCCCGCGCGACCGGCGCAAGCTGCTGCCGATCAGCCCGGCCGAGCGGCAGGACGCCAGGGTGGCCCTGCCCGGCCACGCCCAGCAGGACCAGAAGGACACCGCGCCGGCCGATCTGCCCGAGGGCCTGGCCCCCGCCTCCGGGCCGCGGGCGCCGCTGCGCCGCCGCCTGGGCAGCAGCCCGGTGGCCTCGGTCAAGCTCGCCTCCGGCTGCGACCGCCGGTGCTCCTTCTGCGCCATCCCCTCCTTCCGCGGCTCCTTCATCTCCCGCCGCCCCTCCGATGTGCTGGCCGAGACCCGCTGGCTGGCCGAGCAGGGCGTCAAGGAGGTGATGCTGGTCTCCGAGAACAACACCTCCTACGGCAAGGACCTCGGCGACATCCGGCTGCTGGAGACCCTGCTGCCGGAGCTGGCGGCGGTGGACGGGCTGGAGCGGATCCGGGTCAGCTATCTGCAGCCCGCCGAGATGCGGCCCGGCCTGATCGATGTGCTGACCTCCACCGAGAAGGTCGCCCCCTACTTCGACCTGTCCTTCCAGCACTCCGCCCCCGGGGTGCTGCGGGCCATGCGCCGCTTCGGCGACACCGACCGCTTCCTGGAGCTGCTGGACACCATCCGCGGCAAGGCTCCCCAGGCCGGCGCCCGCTCCAACTTCATCGTCGGCTTCCCCGGCGAGAGCGAGGAGGACCTCGCTGAGCTGGAACGTTTCCTGTCCGAGGCGCGCCTGGACGCGATCGGCGTCTTCGGCTACTCCGACGAGGACGGCACCGAGGCGGCCGGTTACCAGGACAAGGTGGACCAGGAGGTGGTCGAGGAGCGCCTGGCCCGGGTCTCCCGGCTGGCCGAGGAGCTGACCGCGCAGCGCGCCGAGGAGCGGATCGGCGAGACAATCGAAGTACTGGTGGAGCACCACGACGAGGAGGACGGCCTGACCGGCCGGGCGGCCCACCAGGCCCCCGAGACCGATGGGCAGGTCCGGCTCGTCGGTGAGCATGCCGAGGCCATGGACACCGGCCGGGCGGTCGGCCGTATGGTCGTGGCCAGAGTGGTGGCGAGCGAGGGCGTCGATCTCCTCGCCGAGCCGGTGGGAGACGGCGGGAGTACCGAGGAGGCGGGCAGATGAGCGGAGTCCCGGCCTCGGCCGCGGGCAGCCCCGCACCGGCGACGGCGCGGCGGCCGGCCCGGCTGTGGAACATCGCCAACATCCTCACCATGCTGCGGCTGTGCCTGGTACCCGCCTTTGTCCTGCTGATGCTGCACAGCGGCGGCGACGACCCGGCCTGGCGGTCCTTCGCCTGGGCGGCCTTCGCCATCGCCATGATCACCGACCTCTTCGACGGTCATCTGGCCCGCTCCTACAACCTGGTCACCGACTTCGGCAAGATCGCCGACCCGATCGCCGACAAGGCGATCATGGGTGCGGCGCTGATCTGTCTCTCCGCCCTGCAGGACCTGCCCTGGTGGGTCACCGGCGTGATCCTCTTCCGGGAAATCGGCATCACCCTGATGCGGTTCTGGGTGATCCGGCACGGCGTCATCCCGGCCAGCCGCGGCGGCAAGCTCAAGACCCTGTTCCAGGGCGTGGGCGTGGGGATGTACATCCTGCCGCTCACCGACTGGCTGGCCACCCTGCGGTTCTGGGTGATGGCGGTGGCCGTGGTGCTGACCGTGCTCACCGGCCTCGACTACATCCGCCAGGCCGTGGTGCTGCGCCGGGCCGCCCCCGCCGGGGAGCCGGAGCGTTGAGCACGGCCGGTGCCCGGCAGGCACTGGCGGCGCTGGTGGGGGCGGGACACACGGCGGCCGTGGCGGAGTCGCTCACCGGCGGCCTGGTCGCGGCCGCGCTGACCGCGGTGCCGGGGGCCTCCCGCGCGGTACGCGGCTCGGTGACCGCCTATGCCACCGAGGTCAAGCGCGAGGTGCTGGGCGTGGACGGGAGCCTGCTGGCCGAGCGCGGCGCGGTGGACCCCGAGGTGGCCCGGCAGATGGCCCTGGGGGTACGGAGCCTGCTGGGCGCCGACTGGGGACTGGCCACCACCGGGGTGGCCGGGCCCGAACCGCAGGACGGCAAGCCGGTGGGCACGGTCTTTGTGGCGGTGGCCGGTCCGGACGGCCGGACGGTGGTGCGGGCGCTCTCCCTGGCCGGGAACCGGGAGCGGATCCGGGCCGCCAGCACCGATGCGGTCCTGGCGCTGCTGCTCAGCGAATTGACGGGAAACGCGGGGGCAAAGGATACGGAACACACGGGGGGGAATGGATGTTTGCAGCCCTGAGTGAACACGAGATAGCTCCCCGCACGGCCGCACCCGGAGGCGGTACGGTGGGGCGTGAAGGATCCGGATTCGCGGTCCAAGGAGGGAGCCACCGATGATTCTGCTCCGTCGCCTGCTGGGTGACGTGCTGCGTCGGCAGCGCCAACGCCAGGGCCGCACTCTGCGCGAGGTCTCCTCATCAGCCAGGGTCTCGCTCGGCTACCTCTCCGAGGTCGAGCGGGGGCAGAAAGAGGCTTCCTCCGAGCTTCTCTCCGCAATCTGCGACGCTCTGGACGTCAGGATGTCCGAGGTCATGCGTGAGGTGAGCGATGAGCTGTCGCTCGCCGAGCTGGCGCAGTCGGCGGCGGCGAGCGAGCCGGTACCCGCGCCGATGCGGCCGATGTTCAATTCGGTGTCCGTGGCGTCCGTTACGGGCGTTCCCAGCGAGCGTGTGACCATCAAGGCGCCCGCGGAGGCCGTGGACGTGGTCGCGGCCTGACACCGTTCCAGACAGTTCGGGTTTGCGTTCCCGGAGCCCCGGTCAGAAGCCTGACCGGGGCTTCGGTGCATTCCGGGCCCGATTCCCGCCCCTGTGTCATGGTGGGAAAACCGGGACCAGTGCGAGAGGAGAAAGCGGATGTCTGTCGTGAAGAGCTCGCTGCCCGAACAGGACCGCAAGACCGTCGGGGATGCCCTGCAGGGCGCGCTGGTGGACCTGGTGGACCTCTCCCTGGTCGCCAAGCAGGTCCACTGGACGGTGGTGGGACCCCGGTTCCGCTCCGTCCACCTTCAGCTGGACGAGGTGGTGGCCTCGGCCCGCACCCATATGGACACCGTGGCCGAACGTGCCTCGGCCCTGGGCATCGCCCCGGACGGCCGGGCCGAGACGGTGGCCAAGACCAGTGGCATCGACCCGGTCGGCGGCGGCTGGAACAAGGACGCCGACGTGGTCCGCATCATGGTCGAAGCGCTGGGCGCGGTGATCGGGCGGATGCGTGAGCGGATCCGGGCCACCGATGAGCCGGACCCGGTGACCCAGGACATCCTGATCGAGCTCACCGCCGATCTGGAGAAGCACCACTGGATGTTCCAGGCGGAGAACGCCTGACCCGGGCCGCCCCGCGGCTTCCGGTGGCGCTCCCGGCCGGGCCGGGGTCTCCTGGGGGCATGGACGAGCACCCGGTGACCCGCTTCACCCAGGAGCTGATGCTCGTCAGCGACCTGGACCGGGAGGCGGCGGGCGCCTTTGTCCGCAGCGTCTATCTGGCCGGCGTGCACGACGGGGAGCAACGGGTCCTGGTCGAACTGCACCGGCGCGACCGCCGGATCGAGGAGCTGGAGCGGGAGTCGGCCACGCCGGGCGGGGAACGCCCCGGCTGACCGAGGAGGCGCCATGCCGTGGCACGAAAGACGGGGCCGGCACCGGCCGCGGGGGCCCGGCTCAGGGGCGCTCGCCCTGCTGGGCTGCGGACTGTGCTGCTGGCTTCTGCTGGCGGCGACCGGCCGGGCCGGGGCGGCGGGCGGACTGCTGGTGGCCGGCTGGGGCCTGAGCCTCCTGCCCGTCCACTGCGTACCGCGCCCTCGCGGCCGGGGCACCCACCGCCTCACCCGTTCGGATTAACACCGCCTCTCCCGGCAACGGTCACCGGCAGCCGCCCTTCCACCGCCGGGTGTGCCCTTCCCAGGGGCGCGGGGAACTGCGCGACCAGCCACAGATGGCCCGCTGCCAACCGACAACGGTCATCGGCAGACGCCGCTTCGCCGCCGGATGTGCCCTTCCCAGGGGCGCGGGGAACTGCGCGACCAGCCACCCACGGCCCGCACCCGAACCGCACCGGACGATCTACGGCGCCCGGAGCCGCAGACCCCGGGGGGTCGCGTGGAAGCCCGCCCCCTCCAGCAGCGGGCCCAGCGCAGAAGTAAGCGCGGGGGAACCGTTGACCCGCTCCACCGTGACCGTGCCGAGCGCGCCCGCCCGCCCCGCCCCGGCCAGCGCCTCGACGGCCTCCTTCAGCAGGGGATCGTCGGCCAAGGACGCCGGGGACGCCGAGGACTCCTCGGACGCCGGCCACGCCAGCAGCGTCTTACCGCCCCGCTCCACATACAGCACCAGCGCCCCGTCCACCAGGACCACCAGGGACCCGGCCTTGCGGCCGGGCTTGTGGGAGGCCCCGCCCGGCGGCTCCGGCCAGGGCAGGGCCGCGCCATAGGCGTTGGCCGGATCCGCCGCCGCGAGCACCACCGCCCGCTGCCGGGCCCCGGACACCGCACCCGGCACCGCACCACGCACCGCGCCGGACACCGCACCCGGCGCCATGGCGGGCCCGGAACCAGCCGCCCGTTCCCGTGCCGTGCTGACCGCCCGCAGCCGGTCGATGGCGCCCTCCATCGCGAACTGGGCCGCCCCCAGGCCCTCGACCACATAGCCGCGCCGGGCCTGCCCGCTCTCCTCGAAGGCGGCCAGCACCCGGTAGGCCGCCGAGAAGCCGCCCTCGACCCCCTCGGCCACCACCGCGCCCCGGGTGACCACCCCATGGCGGTCCAGCAGGGTGCGGGCCAGGGCGTGTGCCCGGTGGGTGGGCTCGGGGGCCGGAGCGGGCAGCAGTGACCAGCGTCCGGCCACCGTGGGCGGCCCGCCCCGCGCGGCGGCCGGGCGGCTGGCCAGGCCGGTGCGCCCGGCGAAGGAGCCATAGCGCCCCCGGGGCACCGCACGCCGGGCCCGGTGCGCGGTGGAACCGGCGGTACGGCCGGAGCCCAGCAGCGAACGCAGCGGCGCCAGCGTGTCGTTGGTGAGCCGGCCGGACCAGGCCAGCTCCCACAGGGCGTCGGCGATCCGGGCCTCCGACCCGGCGGAGCCGTCGAGTTCGGGCAGTACCGTGCGCACTCGTTCGGCGATCTGCCGGAAGAACAGGCCATAGCCGCCGGACAGGGCGTCCAGCACCGCCCGGTGCAGCGGGGTGAGTTCCAGCGGATGCGGGGCGGGCAGCAGCAGCGGCGCGGTGTCGGCGGGCAGCAGGGTGATCCAGCCGTCCTTGCCGGGCAGCGCGCCCGCCCCGGCCCACAACACCTCACCGGCGGCGGTGAGTTCATCGAGCATGGCGGGCTGATAGTCGCTCACCCGGGCGGGCAGCACCAGCTTCTCCAGCGCGGAGGCGGGCACCGGCGCCCCCTGCAACTGCTCGACCGCGCGCAGCAGTCCGTCGATCCCGCGCAGCCCATGCCCGCCAATGTGCTGCCACTGGGGCAGGAAGGCGGCCAGCGCGGTGGCCGGCACCGGCTCCAGCTCCTGGCGCAGCGCGGCCAGTGAACGGCGGCGCAGCCTGCGCAGCACCGCCGCGTCACACCACTCCTGGCCGGCCCCCGAGGGATGGAACTCGCCCTGCACAATGCGGCCCGCCGCCGCCAGGCGGTGCAGGGCACCATCGGTCACCGCGCTGCCCAGGCCGAACCGCTCGGCGGCCCGCGCCGAGGTGAACGGCCCATGGGTACGGGCGTAGCGGGCCAGCAGATCGCCCAGCGGATCCTTGACCGGCTCGGTGAACGCCTCCGGCACGCCCACCGGCAGGGCGGTGCCCAGCGCGTCGCGCAGCCGGCCCGCGTCCTCGATGGCGGCCCAGTGCTCCCGGCCCGCGATCCGTACCCGCAGCGCCCGCCGGGCCCGCTCCAACTCCCCTGCCCAGCCCGGCTCGGCGCCCCGCTCGGTGAGCTCGGCATCGGTGAGCGGGCCGAGCAGGCGCAGCAGATCGGCGACGCCCTCGGCGTCCTTGACCCGGCGGTCCTCGGTCAGCCACTGCAGCTCGCGCTCCAGCTCCGCCAGCACCTCGGCGTCCAGCAGCTCGCGCAGCTCGGCCTGGCCCAGCAGTTCGGCCAGCAGCCGGGAGTCCAGCGACAGGGCCGCCGCCCGGCGCTCGGCCAGCGGGGAGTCGCCTTCGTAGAGGAACTGGGCGACATAGCCGAACAGCAAGGAGCGGGCGAATGGGGAGGGTTCGGGCGTGGTGACCTCCACCAGCCGGACCCGGCGGGCCTCGATGTCCCCCATCAGCTCGGTCAGCCCGGGGACGTCGAAGACGTCCTGCAGACACTCGCGGACCGCCTCCAGCACAATCGGGAAGGAGCCGAACTCGCTTGCCACCTGGAGCAGTTGGGCGGCACGCTGGCGCTGCTGCCACAGCGGGGTGCGCTTGCCGGGGCTGCGGCGCGGCAACAGCAGGGCCCGGGCGGCGCATTCGCGGAACCGGGCGGCGAACAGGGCGGAGCCACCCACCTGGTCGGTCACCAGGCCGGGGATCTCCTCCTTGTCGAAGACCACGTCGGCCGCGCCCAGTGGGGACTGCTCGGTGTCGAACTCCGTGCCCTGCCCGGCGGGTTGGGTGTCCAGCAGGTCCAGGCCCAGCAGGTCGGCGTCGGGCAGGCGCAGCACAATGCCGTCGTCGGCATGCATCACCTGGGCGTCCATGCCATAGCGCTCGGTGAGCCGGGCACCCAGGGCCAGCGCCCAGGGGGCGTGCACCTGGGCGCCGAACGGGGAGTGGATCACCACCCGCCAGTCGCCCAGCTCATCGCGGAACCGCTCCACCACAATGGTGCGGTCGTCGGGCACATGGCCCGCCGCGCGGCGCTGTTCGTCGAGGTAGGACAGCAGATTGCCGGCGGCGAGGGCATCGAGCCCGGCGTCGGTGAGCCGCCGGCGGGCGCGTTCCTCGTCCAGGGCGCCCACCTCGCGCAGGAACGTGCCCAGCGCACGGCCGAGTTCCAGCGGGCGGCCCAGCTGGTCGCCCTTCCAGAACGGCAGCCGGCCGGGCACGCCTGGGGCGGGGGTGACCAGCACCCGGTCCCGGGTGATGTCCTCGATCCGCCAGGAGGTGGTGCCCAGGGTGAACACATCGCCCACCCGGGACTCATAGACCATCTCCTCGTCCAGTTCACCGACCCGGCCACCGCCCTTCTTCGGATCGGCCCCCGCCAGGAAGACGCCGAACAGGCCGCGGTCGGGAATGGTGCCGCCGGAGGTGACGGCCAGCCGCTGTGCCCCGGGGCGCCCGGTGACCGTTCCGGCCACCCGGTCCCATACCAGGCGGGGCCGCAACTCGGCGAAGGCGTCGGAGGGATAGCGTCCGGCGAGCATGTCCAGCACACCGGTGTAGGCGGATTCGGGCAGGGCCGCGAACGGGGCCGCTCGGCGCACCACGGCCAGCAGTTCGTCCACGTCCCAGGTGTCCATGGCGGTCATGGCGACGATCTGCTGGGCCAGCACGTCCAGCGGGTTGGCGGGCACCCGCAGCGCCTCGATGGCCCCCTGGCGCATCCGCTCGGTGACCACCGCCGCCTGCACCAGGTCGCCGCGGTACTTGGGGAAGACCACTCCGGTGGACACGGCGCCCACCTGGTGCCCGGCGCGGCCCACCCGCTGCAGACCGGAGGCGACCGAGGGCGGGGACTCCACCTGCACCACCAGATCGACCGCGCCCATGTCGATGCCCAGCTCCAGGCTGGAGGTGGCCACCACGGCCGGCAGCCGGCCCGCCTTGAGGGCCTCCTCGACCTGGGCCCGCTGCTCCTTGGAGACCGAGCCGTGGTGGGCCCGGGCGATCACGGCCGGGGCACCGGCGGCCGCGCCGGAGCCGCCCATCAGCTGGGCGGGGGAGTGGTGTCCGGGCAGCGGCTCGCCGGTGGCCCGTTCATGGGCGATCTCATTGAGCCGGTTGCACAACCGCTCCGCCAGCCGGCGGGAGTTGGCGAAGACGATGGTGGAGCGGTGCGACTGCACCAGGTCGGTGATGTGCTCCTCGACATGGGGCCAGATGGAGGGCTTCTCGCGCTCGTCGCCCTCCTGCACCGGGGAGGCGCCCAGCTCGCCCAGGTCCTCCACCGGCACCACCACCGAGAGGTCGAACTCCTTGCCCGAGGGCGGCTGGACGATCTCCACCTTGCGCCGGGGGGAGAGATAGCGGGCCACCTCGTCCACCGGCCGGACGGTCGCGGACAGGCCGATGCGGCGGGCGGGGCGGGGCAGCAGCTCGTCCAGCCGCTCCAGGGACAGCGCCAGATGGGCGCCGCGCTTGGTGCCGGCCACGGCGTGCACCTCGTCCAGGATGACGGTCTCGACTCCGGTGAGTGCCTCCCGGGCGGCGGAGGTGAGCATCAGGAACAGCGACTCGGGCGTGGTGATCAGGATGTCCGGCGGACGGCTGACCAGGGCGCGGCGCTCGGCGGGCGGGGTGTCGCCGGAGCGGATGCCGACCTTGATCTCCGGCTCCGGCAGCCCCAGCCGCACCGCCTCCTGGCGGATGCCGGTGAGCGGGCTGCGCAGATTGCGCTCCACATCCACCGCCAGGGCCTTCAGCGGGGAGACATACAGCACCCGGCAGCGCTTGCCGCGCTCGGCCGGCGGCGGGGTGCTGGCCAGCCGGTCCAGCGAGGCGAGGAAGGCGGCCAGGGTCTTGCCGGAGCCGGTGGGGGCGACGACCAGCACGTCGGAGCCCCGGCCGATCGCCTGCCAGGCTCCGGCCTGGGCGGCGGTGGGCGCGGTGAAGGCTCCCGTGAACCAGGAGCGGGTCGCGGGAGAGAACTCCGAGAGCGCCGGGTCGGTGGCCGCCGCCGAGTCGTCCGTCATGCCACCCATCGTGCACCGCACCACTGACAACGCCGCCGAGCGGCGGGTGGCAGGGGCGCGGGGAACTGCGCGACCGGCCACGACGCGCCCGCAGGTGCCTGGGCGCCGTAGCCGGGTCGGGGGTGGCCCTCGTTGCGTTTCACGCGCGGGCCGTCGGTGGCTGGTCGCGCCCACGCGGCGGAGCCGCATGACACCACTGCCCCGCGCCCCTATCGGGCGCCCCCTAAACCGGGCGGCCGTGGGCGCGCAGTGTCAGCAAGGCGTCGATCGTGGCCAGCGGCCGGTGTTCCAGGTCCGCGGCCGGGGTCCAGGAGCGCTGCCGCGCGGGCCAGCCGCCGTCCTCCTGCTGTGCGGCGGCCAGGTGGTCCAGGGAGCGGGCCAGCTCGGCGTCGGTGAACCAGAGGCGGGCCAGCGAGGCGGGGCTGCGCGCCAGGTCGTGCGGGAAGCAGGGGCCGTCGGGCTCCGGGCGCGCCTGGTGCCCGGCCTGCCCGGCGGGCCCGGGGTCCCGGGCGGACGGGTCCAGGACGGCCAGCCGCTGCTCGCGCACCGCCCGGCCCAGCCGGTCGGCCGCCGCCTCGGCGCGCGGCCGGTCCGGGACGCCGTCGAGGAAGGCCACCGCGGCCTGGACCTCCCTGGGATGCGGCCGGCCGCCGACGGCCAGGGCGTCCACCGCCGCCCAGCAGAAGTCGGTGGCCCGGAACAGCCAGGCGTGCCAGACCGCGTTGCGGTGCAGCAGGCCCACCACCGGGCCGGTGGTGAGCAGGGAGCTGGGCGGGCTGTCGGGCGCCGGGAGCCAGGGGGCGGCCGGGTGGCCGCGCAGTGAGGGGTGCAGGGCGGGCAGGGCGCCGTCCGGAGTGGAGACGGCGGTCAGATAGCGGCAGACCGGCTCGGCCCGCCGGTCGCCGCAGCGGCCGATCTCGTCCAGCACCCGCAGCGCGTGGGCGGTGTGCAGGGGCTGGCTCACCGGGCCGCGCAGATCGGGGTCCAGAGCGTGGCCGTAGCCGCCGTCCTCGACGCGGTAGGCCGTCAGGGCCGCCTCGACCGGGTCCGGGCCGCCGCCCAGGAAGTGGAAGGCGAATCTGCGCTGCTCCAGCACGCGGGCGGTCAGCCAGACGAAGTGCGCGGCGCGGGCCGCGGCGGATGCTCCGGAGGGGGCCATGCACAAGACCGTAGGGGGCCGGAGCGGCGCCGGTCAGTGGCTAGGGCCCGGCTGCACCCGCAGGGGCGGGTGGCCGGGCGTGCTCGGTTGACGCCTTACGCTGCGGATATGAAGTTGACCGTCTTCTGGCAGCGCATGGCCGAGCACTTCGGCCCGGCGTACGCCGACTCCTTCGCCCGTGATCATGTGATGTCCGAGCTCGGCGGCCGGACCGTGTACCAGGCGCTGGACGCCGGCTGGGAGGCCAAGGATGTGTGGCGGGCGGTGTGCCGGGCGGTGGACGTGCCCGCGGACAAGCGCTGACAAGCACCGGCAGGCGCTGACCGGTATCGGCCGGCGCCGGGCGCGCCCGCTTGACACGAAAATCGAACATCCATTCTGATTGGGGTCCGCGACTGGCCCGGTAAACCGCCCTTGATGGTATTTGCGCAGGTCAGAGCGGCGTCTGGGCCCATTGTCAGTGGCAGGCGTTAGCGTCATGGACGTGAAGCGATCGACTCAAGCGAACCGGGTGGAACCCATGGCAGGCACGGACCGCGAGAAGGCGCTGGACGCCGCCCTCGCACAGATTGAACGGCAGTTCGGCAAGGGCGCCGTGATGCGCCTGGGTGAGCGGCCCAATGAGCCCATCGAGGTCATCCCCACCGGGTCCACCGCGCTGGATGTGGCACTGGGCGTCGGCGGGCTGCCCCGCGGCCGGGTGGTCGAGGTCTACGGACCGGAGTCCTCCGGTAAGACCACCCTGACCCTGCACGCGGTGGCCAACGCCCAGCGGGCGGGCGGCACGGTGGCCTTTGTGGACGCCGAGCATGCGCTCGACCCGGAGTACGCCAAGAAGCTCGGTGTGGACATCGACTCCCTGATCCTGTCCCAGCCGGACAACGGCGAGCAGGCGCTGGAGATCACCGACATGCTGATCCGCTCCGGCGCCCTCGACCTGATCGTCATCGACTCGGTGGCCGCCCTGGTGCCGCGCGCCGAGATCGAGGGCGAGATGGGCGACTCCCACGTCGGTCTCCAGGCCCGGCTGATGAGCCAGGCGCTGCGGAAGATCACCGGTGCGCTCAACCAGTCCAAGACCACCGCGATCTTCATCAACCAGCTGCGTGAGAAGGTCGGCGTGATGTTCGGCTCCCCGGAGACCACCACCGGTGGCCGGGCGCTGAAGTTCTACGCCTCGGTGCGCCTGGACATCCGCCGCATCGAGACCCTCAAGGACGGCACCGAGGCGGTCGGCAACCGCACCCGGGTCAAGGTCGTCAAGAACAAGGTCGCCCCGCCCTTCAAGCAGGCCGAGTTCGACATCCTCTACGGCCAGGGCATCAGCCGCGAGGGCGGCCTGATCGACATGGGTGTGGAGCACGGCTTCGTCCGCAAGGCCGGTGCCTGGTACACCTACGAGGGCGACCAGCTGGGCCAGGGCAAGGAGAACGCCCGCAACTTCCTCAAGGACAACCCCGACCTGGCCAACGAGATCGAGAAGAAGATCAAGGAGAAGCTGGGCGTGGGCGTGCGGCCCGAGGCCCCGGGCGAGGAGCCGGGCGCGGATGCGGCGGGCGCGGCCACCGGTGAGCCGGCCAAGTCCGTTCCGGCTCCGGCCGTCAAGTCCACCAAGGCGGCCAAGGCGACGGCCAAGGGCTAAGTCCTGATGACCCGACGAACCGAGTTCGGCGAGCCGTATACGGACGACCATACGGGCGGTGGTGCCCCGGCCCCGTCGAGGGCCGGGGACGGGGCGCCGCCGTCACCGGAGGAGCAGGCGCGGGCGGTCTGTCTGCGTCTGCTCACCGGATCCCCGCGCACCCGTGGGCAGTTGGCCAGGGCGCTGGCCAAGCGGGGCATCCCCGAGGAGGCCGCCCAGGAGGTGCTGTCCCGCTTCGAGGATGTGGGGCTGATCGACGACGCGGCCTTTGCCGGTGCCTGGGTGGAGTCCCGGCACCATGGCCGCGGGCTGGCCCGGCGGGCACTGGCACGGGAGTTGCGCACCAGGGGCGTGGAGCAGGCGGTGATCGAAGAGGCCGTCGGACAGCTGGATCCGGAGCAGGAGGAGCGCACCGCCCGGGAGTTGGTGGAGCGCAAGCTCCGGGGCACCCGGGGCCTGGAGCGGGAGAAGCGCATCCGCCGGCTGGTGGGAATGCTGGCGCGCAAGGGGTACGCGGAGGGCCTGGCCCTGCGCGTGGTGCGCGAGGCGCTGGCCGCGGAGGGGGAGGATGAGGAGCTGCTGGAGGCATATCTGTCCCCGGAGTAGGGGCGGTTGTCCCCGCCGGGACGACCAGGGCGGACACCGGTCAACGCCCCGGCCGCACTTGGCGGTCAGCCGCCGCCCCCTGTCGCGTCATCCTGCGCAGGCGCCCGGGCGCCCGGCGGGATCACCGGTAGCCCCGCCGCGCGCCATGCCTGGAACCCGCCCGCCAGGTCCGTGGCCCGGTACAGCCCCAGCTGCCGCAGTGAGACGGCCGCCAGCGAGGAGGCATAGCCCTCGTCGCAGATCACCACCACCCGCAGCCCATGGCCGGTGGCCTCGGCCGCCCGGTGCGCACAGCATGGGTCCAGCCGCCATTCCAGCTCATTGCGCTCCACCACCAGCGCCCCGGGGATCGTACCGTCCCGCTCGCGCAGCGCCGCATAGCGGATGTCCACCAACAGCCCGCCCCCGGCCTGGACTTGGGCCGCCTCGGCCGGACCCAGCCGGGCCAGTGCGCCACGGGCCCGGGCCAGCAGTTCCTCCACCCTCATGCCCACTCCCGAGGCCACTCGACCTCTTCCAGCCGCAGCACCCGGCCGGTCCGGCCATAGCGGCGCATCATCGGCAGCGGCGGGTGATAGGCGTGCACCGATACCGCGTGCTCCCCGGCCGAGGGGTTGAACACCTGGTGGACATGGTGCGGCCCGAAGGCCCGCCCCTGGCCGCCGGTCAGCCGCCGCTCGCGGTCCACGCCGTCCGCCAGTTCCAGCAGTTTCCAGCCCTCGGTGGGCAGCTGGACGGCCAGCGACTGCTCGGTCAGGGTGCCCGCCGCCAGGGCGAAGGCCCCGCTGGAGCCACCATGGTCGTGCCAGCCGGTGCCCGCCCCGGGCGGCCAGCCGATCAGCCAGGCCTCACCGCCGTGCGGCCCGGCCAGCCTGATCCAGGTACGGCCTTCGGGGTCCAGCGGCAGCGCGGCCACCAGGGCGGCGTCGGCCGCCACCCGCCGGGCGAAGCACAGCAGTTCCCCGGGCGAAGGCGGGGCGGACGAGGGCGAAGCGGGGGCGGCCGGAGCGGGGGAGTCCGGAGCGGAGGGCGCACCGGAGCGCGCGGAGGTGTGCGAGGGCTGCACGGAGAAGGGCATCAGAACCGTCCTGGATGATCGCGAGGGCGCGCGGCGCCAACTCCCGGCCGCGCGGGGGAATATGCGGATCAGCAGGACGGACAACAGCGGCAGCCCGCGTAGCGGAGCAGGTCCAGATGGACCCTCCGCCAGAACCGCGCACCGCCGTCAGTCATGGCCCGGAGTCAACCACCCCGGCCAAGGGCCGGTCAACGCTTGGCCGTAGCCTCACCGGCTTCCTCCGCGCGCAGCGCCGGTGCCCGGTCCACGGCCCGCTCCTCGGCCGGGCGTACCGCACCGGCCGCGCCACCGCGCACCGCGTCGGCGCAGGCGTAGAGCTCCGCGGGCCGCACCCCGGACAGCGCCGCCACCAGATGGCCGTCCGGCCGCACCATCAGCACCGTGTGTGCCGCCGCCCCCGGATAGCTCTCCGCCACCAGCAGTTCCGCCCGTACCGGAAGCGCCCCGATGGCCGCCGCCAGCGAGGGCATCAGCCCGGCGCCCATCCAGTGCCGCCGTTCCCACACCCCCGTGCCGGGAGCGATCAGCACCACCAGCAGATCGCCGTCGAGGCGGTCGTGCAGCCGGGCGGCGGAGCCGTCCGGCGCGGTCACCGGGACATTGAGCACCCGGGCGCCCACCTCGGTGTCCACCGCCACCGAGCCGGCCGGCCCGGCGCCGGGGGCCAGCGGCGTACGGTCGTACACCGAGGGCGCGGCCAGCGCCCCGCGCCCCAAGTGGGCCTCGGAGAGCAGCAGATCATGGGCGCGCGCCGTGCCGGGCACCACCGCGCGCCGTACCGTGCGCCAGCCGCCGTCACCGCGCACCGCGGGCAGCGCCCGGTCCGCCGCCCGCAGCCGCCGCCCGGCCGCGGTGCGGCGCTCGGCCTGGTAGCTGTCCAGCAGGGTCTCCGAGGCGCCATGGTGCCAGGCCAGCGCCAGCTTCCAGGCGAGGTTGGCCGCGTCCCGCAGCCCCTCGTCCACCCCGTCCACTCCCAGCGAGCCCAGCAGCCGGGCGGCGTCCCCGGCCAGGAACACCCGCCCGCTGCGCCAGCGGCGGGCCAGCCGGTGGTGCACGGTGTGCACTCCGGTGTCCAGCAGCTCATAGGGCGGCAGTTCGCCGCACCACCCGGTCAGCGAGTCGGTGACCAGGCCCAGCAGGGCCTGGGGGGTGACCAGTTCGCCGTCCGGCGGCAGCGGCCAGTCCAGCCGCCACACCCCGTCCGGCAGCGGACGCGCCGTCACCTCCCGGCCCCGGGCGGGGGAGCGGTGCAGCACCGCCTCGCCGGGCCAGGGCAGTTGGGCGCGCAGCGCCGCCACCGCGTACCGCTCCACCGCGGTACGGCCCGGGAAGCGGGCCCCCAGCAGCTTGCGGACCACCGAGCGGGCGCCGTCACAGCCGATGAGGTAACTCGCCCGCCAGGTCTCCTGGTTGCCGCCCCGGGTGTGCACGGTGACCCCGGTGGCGTCCTGCCGCAGCAGGGTCAGCCGGGCGCCGGGGACGATCCGGGCGCCCTCCGCGCCCGCCAGCGCCGCCCGCAGCCCCGTGGTCAGGGTGTGCTGGGGGAGGTGGGCCGGGGAGGGCTCGGCCTCGCCGAACTCCACCCGGGTCAGCAGCGAACGGCGGTGCATGGTGCGCCAGGCCGTCCAGCGGGCGTCCCCGGGGGCGGTGAAGCCCAGCCGCTCCAGCGTGCCCAGGGTGTCCGGCCGCAGCACCGTGGTGCGCGCCGGGCGCCGTTCGCCCGGTCCCGGATCCTCGTCCGGGGTCTCGTCCAGGACGATCACGGGCACCTGACGGCGGGCCAGCCCCAGGGCCAGTGCGAGACCGGCCGGGCCGGCCCCGATGACGATCACGGGGTCCACGGCGCACCCGGGCGGAGAGGAGGGAACAGCTCGATCACAGAACGTATGCAACCCATTGCCACCGCATGCGTCAAGTGATCGCAGGCCGCCGCGGGGTGCGCCGGTGGCGTACGCCCCGTCGGCCGGGCCGGGCCGACGGGGCGTCACTTACGGGTGAACGCCGGGGAACTAGGAGGGGTCCGCGCCGGAGCCGCCCGGTCCGGTGCCCGGGGCGCTGTGCCCCGGATCGGCCATGACGGCCGCCCCGGTGGCGGCCAGCGGGGGCGGGGCGCCCTTGCGGGAGCGCTGGGTGCGCCGTTCGACCCAGGTGGCCAGTCCGGAGAGGGCCAGGCAGAGCAGGATGTAGATCGAGCCGAAGACGATCACCATGGGGATGAAGGCGTAGACGCCGTTCACCGGCGTCAGCTGCTGGGCGAAGGCCTTGCCGACGAACAGCAGCTCCTCGTAGAGGATGATGAAGCCCAGCGAGGTGTCCTTGAGGGTGACCACCAGCTGGCTGATGATCGACGGCAGCATGGAGCGCACCGCCTGGGGCACCAGAATGCCGCTCATCACCTGGGTCTTGCGCAGCCCCAGGGCGTAGGCGGCCTCGCTCTGCCCGCGCGGCACCGCGTTGATGCCGGAGCGGAAGATCTCCGCCTGGACCGAGCCGTTGTAGAGCACCAGGCCGAACACCAGCGCCCACATGGGTTCGGTGGTGAACACCGCCGCGGACAGCAGAAAAATCATGATCAGCAGCGGCATGGCGCGGAAGAACTCCACCACCACGGTGGCGGTCCAGCGCACCGCCCGGTGCTCCGACAGCCGCCCGGCCGCCAGCAGGGCGCCCATCGCCAGGGACAGCGCCCCGGCGATGGCGAAGGTCTTCAGCGTGGTGAGCAGGCCGTCCAGGATGCGGTGCTGGGTGTCGGTGTATTCATAGGCCGTCCACAGCCCGGACTGGAACTGCCCCGTCTCGTCCAGCCGGTGGATGATGAAGGCCAGCAGGCCCAGGATGCCCAGGACGGACAGCGCGCCGTAAATCCGGTTGCGGGTCCGTGCCTTGGGGCCGGGGGCGTCATAGAGCACGCTCGCGCTCACCGGACCACCGCCAGCCGGCTCTCCAGCAGCCGGAACAGGCCGCTGATGGCGAAGGTGATGATCAGGTAGCAGAGGGCGATCCAGAGGAAGATCACGTAAATGTTGTAGCCCTGGTCGGAGTTGAGGCCCTTCTGTACCGAGGCCAGCTCGCCCACATTGAAGCCGGAGGCGATGGCGGTGTTCTTGGCCAGCGCGATCATCAGGCTGCCGATGGGCGGTATCGCGGTGCGCACCGCCTGGGGCAGCACCACCTGCCCCAGGGTCTGGCCGAAGGTCATGCCGATGGAGCGGGCCGCCTCGGCCTGCCCCACCGGCACGGTGTTGATGCCGGAGCGGACGGCCTCACAGATGAACGCGGAGGTGTAACTGCCCAGGGCCAGTACGGCCAGCCAGAAGTCGTCCCAGCCCTTGAGCCCCAGCGCGGGCAGCCCCAGGGTGACGGTGAGGAACAGCAGCACCAGCGGGGTGTTGCGCAGCAGCGTCACCCAGGCGGTGCCGAAGGCGCGCAGTGCGGGCACCGGGGAGACCCGGAACGCGGCGATCAGGGTGCCCAGCAGCAGTGCCAGAACCCCGCTGTAGGCGGTGAGTTCGACGGTTTTGAGGAAACCCTCGCGGAACTCCGCGAAGTTGTCCGAGAGTACGTTCACTTCACGCCCCCGCTGCCGCGCTCAGTACCGGTCCACCGCGGGCGGGTTGGGGGCGGCGGCGCCGGACAGGCCCAGGGTGGCGTCATAGGCCTTCTTCCAGTCGCCGTTCTTCTCATGGGCCTCGATGGCCTTGTTCACCGCCTCGCGCAGCGCCTTGTCGTCCTTCTTCAGGCCCACGCCATAGGGCTCGGTGGAGAAGGGCTTGCCCACCACCTTCAGCTTGCCCTTGTTCTGCGCCGCATAGCCCTTGAGGATGGCGTCATCGGTGGTGACCGCGTCCACCTGGCCGTTGACCAGCTGCTGCACACACAGCTGGTAGACATCCTGCGCCTTGGCCTCGGCGACCCCGTACTTGGGCTCCTTGATCCGCTTGAGCGGGGTGGAACCGGTGGCCGAGCAGACCTTCTTGCCCTTGAGGTCCTCCGGCCCCTTGATGGAGCTGTCCTGCTTCACCAGCAGGTCCTGCCCGGCGATGTAGTAGGGCCCGGCGAAGCCCACCTGCTTCTTGCGCTCGTCGTTGATGGTGTAGGTGCCGACGTACAGATCCACGCCGCCGGCCTCGATCTGGGTCTCCCGGGCCGCGGAGACCACCGTCTTCCACTTGATGTGGTCCTCGTCGAAGCCCAGATCGGCCGCGATCATCCGGGCGATCTCCACATCGAAACCGGTGCGCTTCTTGGTGCTGGGATTCTCGAAGCCCAGGCCGGGCTGGTCGGCCTTGGTGCCGATGGTGATGGTCTTGCCCTTGATCCGGTCGAAGACCGGCGAGCCCTTGACATCGGCCGCGGTGTTCACCTTGTAGGCGGGCGCCGCCGGGGCCGAACTGCCGTTCTTGGGCTTGTCCTTGTCCTCATCGGGGCTGCCCGACTTGCCGCAGGCGGTCGCGGTCACGGAGAGCGCCAGCACCACGGCACCCACCGCGGCGGTCTTGCGGAGCTTCATGGTGAACTTCCTTTACGTCTGCGGTGAGTGGGCCAAACCGGATGGTTCTAGTGGTGCTAGTGGTGCAGGATTTTGGACAGGAAGTCCTTCGCCCGGTCGCTGCGCGGATTGCTGAAGAACTGCTCCGGCGCGGCCTCCTCGACGATCCGGCCGTCGGCCATGAAGACCACCCGGTTCGCGGCGGAGCGGGCGAAGCCCATCTCATGGGTGACCACGACCATCGTCATCCCGTCCCGGGCGAGCTGCCGCATCACCTCCAGCACCTCATTGATCATCTCCGGGTCCAGCGCCGAGGTCGGCTCGTCGAAGAGCATCACCTTGGGGTCCATGGCCAGCGCGCGGGCGATGGCCACCCGCTGCTGCTGGCCGCCGGAGAGCTGCGCCGGGTACTTCTCCGCCTGGGCGCCCACCCCCACCCGGTCCAGCAGGGTGCGCGCGGTGGCCTCGGCCGATTTACGGTCCTTCTTGCGGACCTTGACCTGGCCCAGGGTGACGTTCTCCAGCACGGTCTTGTGCGCGAAGAGGTTGAAGGACTGGAAGACCATGCCAACGTCCGCGCGCAGCCTGGCCAGTTCCCGCCCCTCCTGGGGCAGCGGCCGGCCGTCGATGGTGATGGTCCCGGAGTCGGTGGTCTCCAGCCGGTTGATGGTGCGGCACAGCGTGGACTTACCGGAACCGGAGGGTCCGATGACCACCACCACCTCACCCCGGGCGATGGTCAGATCGATGTCCTGGAGCACATGCAGCGCCCCGAAGTGCTTGTTGACCTTGTCCAGGACGACCAGCGCGTCCGCGCTGTCAGCCGGTGCTTCGCTCATCGGCGCCCCTCGCTCCGTCCTCCTCGGTTGAGAGGGAACCCTAATGAGCCGCCACAACCAGCGTCATTACATCTGAGCTGAAATTGAGCATAACGATACGGTTGCAAACGGACACTCTGTGTGAAGGGGGCGCGAGGAGCGCGGAGCCGGAGTACCGGCTGAATAACGAAACGCCTCCCGGCGGGCTGGAGCCCCTTGACGTAACCGCCCCGTATCGGAGTGGATGCGGTGTGCAACGCAGCCGGGCGGAGGGCCGATGAGACTGCTGCTCGTGGAGGATGACGACCATGTCGCCGCGGCGCTGTCCGCCGTGCTGTCCCGGCACGGCTTCACGGTCACCCACGCCCGCAGCGGCGAGGAGGCGCTGCGGGCGCTACTGCCGGACGCCGCACCGCCGTTCGGTGTGGTGCTGCTCGATCTGGGCCTGCCCGACCAGGACGGCTTCGAGGTCTGCGGACGGATCCGCAAGCGCACCGGCACCCCGGTCATCATGGTCACCGCGCGGGCCGATACCCGCTCAAAGATCCATGGCCTCAACCTGGGTGCCGACGACTATGTGGTCAAGCCCTATGACACCGGGGAGTTGCTGGCCCGGATCCACGCGGTGGCCCGGCGCCGCCCGCCGGCCGCCCAGGGCGGTCCCGAACAGCCCGGCGACACCAGCCCGCCGCCGCTGCGCCTGGGGCCGCTGAGCATTGAACTGCCCACCCGCCGGGTGACGGTGGACGGCGTCACCGTCCCGCTCACCCGCAAGGAGTTCGACCTGCTGGCGCTGCTCGCCCAGCGCCCCGGGGTGGTGTTCCGCCGGGAACAGATCATCAGCGAGGTGTGGCGCACCAGTTGGGAGGGGACCGGGCGCACCCTGGAGGTGCATATCGCCTCGCTGCGCTCCAAGCTGCGCATGCCGGCCCTGATAGAGACGGTGCGCGGGGTGGGCTACAAAATCATGCTCCCCGCGGCATAGGGGCCCTGGGACCATGCGTGCCCGACTGCTGCCGCTGCTGATCGTGCTGATGGCCGGAGTGCTGCTGGCCCTGGGTTTCCCGCTGGCCGGGGGCATGGCGGCGGTGGACCAGAACCGGGTGGTGGTGGACCGCATCGACGACACCGCGCGCTTCGCCTCGCTCGCCCAGTACATCGCCACCCCGCCCTACCAGGCGGCCGCCGAGACCGACGAGCGGCAGTTCATCCTCCGGAAGGAACTCGACCGCTATCAGAGCCTCTATGGGATAAGGGCCGGGGTCTTCCGCCGCGACGGGGGCGCGCTGGCCGTCGCCCCCGCGGGCTGGGCGGTGCCGGACCGCGGCGAGGGGCGGCGGGCCTTCGAGGAGGCGCTGGCCGGGCGCCGCAGCCATGACCCGCCCCGGGTGTGGCCCTGGCGGCGCACTCGGCTGACCATCGCCTCACCGGTGATCCGGGACGGCGATGTGATCGCGGTGGTGGTCACCGACTCGCCCACCGGCGCCCTGCGTTCGCGCATCCTGCACAAGTGGCTGCTGCTGGCGGCGGGCGAGACGGCCGCCATGCTGCTGGCCGTGGCGGCGGCGGTACGGCTCACCGGCTGGGTGCTGCGGCCGGTACGCACCCTGGACGCGGCCACCCACTCCATGGCCGACGGCCGGATGAACTCCCGGGTCGGGGTGGACAGCGGACCGCCCGAACTGCGCAGTCTGGCCCGCTCCTTCAACGAGATGGCCGACCATGTCGAGGAGGTGCTGGAACAGCAGCGCGCCTTTGTCGCCGACGCCTCGCACCAGTTGCGCAATCCGCTGGCCGCGCTGCTGCTGAGGATCGACCTGCTGGCCCTGGACCTGCCCGACGGGCATGAGGAGATCGCCTCGGTGCGCACCGAGGGCAAACGGCTGGCCCGGGTCCTGGACGATCTGCTGGACCTGGCCCTGGCCGAACACAGCGAGGCGGATCTGCGGCTGACGGACATCGCCGAGCTGGTCACCGACCGGGTGGGGGCCTGGGCGCCGGTGGCCGCCCGGAAGCGGGTGGCCCTGGAGTTCCGCGGCCCCTCGGCGGCCACGGGATGGGCCGACCCCATCGCGCTGTCCAGCGCGCTGGACGCGGTGCTGGACAACGCGCTGAAGTTCAGCCCGGAGGGCGGGCGGGTGGAGGTCGTGGTGGCGCTCGCCGGGGAGCGGGTCACCGTCACCGTGGCCGATGGCGGTCCCGGCCTGACGGATGAGGAGCTCACCCGCATCGGCGACCGCTTCTGGCGCAGCAACCGCCACCAGAACATCACCGGCTCCGGCCTCGGCCTCTCCATCGCCCGCGCCCTCCTGACCGCGGGCGGGGCGACCTTGTCCTACGCCCCCAACCGCCCCCACGGCTTGCGCGCGACGATCGCGGTACCGCGCGAACAGTTCGCCCTTTGAGGGGGTGCGCCGGCTGGCCAAACCCGGCGGTGTTCCGCAACTCTGCTTGCTGTCCGCGGAGTTGTCCGATCCAGGCGGCGGGACTCCGATCGCCTGCGGCGCGGAGAAATGAACGGATCACAGAAGGGTAACGCCATGGGTTCGACGCCGTGTTCGACCTGCAACGGCTCCGGGTACGTGACCCGGGATGGGCTGACCTATCAGTGCGATGATTGCGGCGGGACCGGGCGTATTGAACACGGCTAGGAGTGATCGTGATGTGTCACAAGTGCTTCGGGGTGGGGTTCGTCCAGGAGGAGCTGCAGAACGGGACGAAGCTGGTCCACCCCTGCCCCGTATGTGACAAGAGCGAGTCGGACAGCCGGAACAGGGAGCTTCGCAGGCTCCCCGGCTGGATCAGCCACCGGCCCGGTCAGGCGGCGGCTGCCGAGGGCGCGGAGAACCACGCGAGCGATCAGGACGCACCCGCAGACGAATATGTGCCCAACCCGGCGGAGCGCTAAGGCTTGACGGAGACGTAGTAGCGCCGGGCCCCCGCGTGCAGCGGCAGGGGATCGGTGAACACGGCCGTCCGCAGATCCACCAGCTGAGCCGCGTGCACCTGTGCCCCGATCCGGTCCCGGCTCTGGATCACGGTCCGGGTCACCAGCTCCGTGAGCACCGGATCTGTATGTTCCATGGTCACCAGCAAATTGGGCACCGCGATGGACTTCACCGTACGCGCCGCCCCCAGCTCCCGGTAGGCATCGGCCGGCATCGTCGCCGCCCGGTAGAAGCGGGTCTGCCGGCCCAGCCGGTGCAAGGGGCCGATCAGGTCGTCGAGTTGGACCAGCCGGATGGGCAGCCGGGCCCCCAGCGTCTGGATCGCCCCCGTGGGCAGGCCGCCCGACCAGAAGAATGCGTCGATCTTCCCGCTCTCCAGCAGGCCGGGGCTGCGGTCGATCCCCACCTGGACCGGGCTGATGTCCCGGTCGAAGTCCAGCCCCGCCGCCGTCAGCAGCCTCCGGCTGATCGGCTGCACCCCCGAGCCCTGGGCCCCCACCCCCACCCGCAGCCCCTTGAGGTCGCGTACCGAGCGCACCGGTGAGTCCTGGCGCACCACCAGCTGGATGTAGTCGTCGTAGAGCCGGGCGCAGGCCCGCAGTTGCCGGGCGCCGGGCAGGCCGCGGTTCAGGTAGTCGGCCACCGAGTCGGCGGTGGCGATGGTGAAGTCCGCCTCACCGGAGGCGAGTTGGCGGAGGTTGTCCAGGGAGCCCTTGCTGGGCCGGAGTCCCACATGCAGGGCGGGCAGGTCCCGGGCCAGGTCCTCCTTGAGGAGTGCGCCATAACGCGCGTAGACCCCCGTGCGGACTCCGGTGGCGATGGCGATCCGGCCGGTGGCCGCGGGGGGCTCCGGCCGGCTCACCAGCCACCAGCTCAGCAGGCCGAGCAGCACGGCGGCCGCGGCGCCCGCCCGCAGGGCGCGGCGCCGGCCGAAGTGCGGCAGCCGGGGAGCCATACGCGGATCCTGCCAGCACCGTGCCGCGGTGGCCAGAGCGGGGGCCGGTGCCGGGATGGGCAACTCCGGAGCCGGGGCAGGGGCATCGGCGACATGCTCGGGCAGGAGGCCGGCGACCGGGCGAGGTGGTCGGGACAGACTGCTGTCTGCCATCGGTGAACACCGCCCCGAGCGGACGCAACGGTCATTACCGTCCAGTCGCATGACGACGGTCACAACCCGCACGGTCGAATACCCGGCCGACAACCTGACGATGACCGGATACCTCGCGCTCCCGGCCGGTGCCGGGCGCCGGCCCGCAGTCCTGATCGGACCCGAGGGGATGGGGCTCAGCGATGTCGAGCGCCGGCGGGCCGAGGCGCTGGCCGAGCTGGGGTATGTGGCGCTGGCCTTCGACCTCCACGGCGGACGCTATCTCGCGGACCCGGAGGAAATGCTGGCCCGTTGCATGCCGCTGCTCGCCGATCCCGGCCGCATGCGAGGAATCGGTCACGCCGCGCTCAAGGTGTTGCGTGCCGAACCACGGGCCGACCCCGGCCGTACCGCCGCCATCGGCTACGGCACCGGGGGCGCGGTCGCACTGGAACTCGGTCGCGATGGCGTTGACCTGCGCGCGATCGGGACGGTCAACGCACTGACCACGGGCCGGCCGGGCGAGGCGGCGCGCATTCGCTGCCCGGTGTGGGCCGGGGTCGGCTCGGAAGACCCGATCATGCCGCCCGCGCAACGGGCGGCGTTCACCGCGGAGATGCAGGCCGCGGGCGTCGATTGGCGCCTCGTGGTCTATGGAGGAGCCCTTCACGCCTTCCACCACCCACCGGTCGATCACACCGCGCCTCCCGGCGTCGGCTACCACCCACGGCACGCACAGCGAGCCTGGCGTGACATCGTCGCCCTGCTCGTCGAGTGCCTGCCCGTCATGGATTGACCCGATCGGCTCTTGGTACGCGGCCCGGAGTGGACCTCCTGGTACGCGGCCCGGAGCGGACCGCGCCCGCCAAGGGGGGAGTGTGGATAACAGCATCCCTTGTGACCTGGCTGGACCCGGGGCCGGGCAGGAGGGTTGAGGGCATCGGCCAACAACAGCGATGTCCTGGAGGGCAGTAGATGTCCAGCGAAGCGCACAGCCGGCAGGCGGCCGCGCCACCCGCCGGTGCGGCGGCGGCGCGGCCGGAGCGGGTGCCCACGGCGTTTGTCGTGTCCTGCTTCCTCAGCAACTTCGACCGGTTCGCCATCACCCCCATGCTGGTCGCGGTGGCCGCGGGGTTCGATGTGCCGCTGAGCGATGTGGTGTTGATCGCCAGTGGCTACTTCTTCGCCTATGGCGCCGCCCAGCCGCTGTGGGGGATGCTCTCCGACCGCTATGGCCGGATGCGGGTCATCCGGGGCACCCTCAGCGCCACGACGGTGTGCGGACTGCTGTCCGCGGCGGCGCCCAGCCTTACCGCGCTGGTGGTGCTGCGCATCGCCACCGGGGCGTTCTTCGGAGCGGTGGTGCCCACCTCGCTCACCTATGTGGGAGACACCGTGCCCCCCGCCGTGCGCCAGCGGGCCCTGTCGGACCTCCAGCTGGCGCTGGCCATCGGCACCGCCGCGGCCACCGTGGTGGCCGGTACGGTGGCCCAACTGCTCAGCTGGCGGGTGATGTTCGCCATCCCGGCGGTGCTGGCCGCCGCCGCGGTGCTGTCCATGCGGGGGATGGACGAGTCCCGGGCCGAGGGCACCCTGCGCCGGCCCGGTGACCAGCTGGCCTCGGTGCTCAGGCTGCGCTGGGCCTGGGTGGTGATGCTCTTCGGCCTGGTCGAGGGCGCGGTGCTGCTGGGCTGCTTCACCTTCCTGGCACCGGCCTTGCAGGACCAGGGATTCAACACGGTCAGCGCGGGCGGGATCACCGCCCTCTACGGGGCCGGCACCCTGGTGTTCTCCCGGGTGCTCAAGCGGGTGGCCCTGCGCGCCCCCTGGTCGCTGCTGCTGGCGGGCGGGGTGATGATCTGCGTCGGCTTCGCGGTGGCCGCCCTCTCGCCGTCCGCGGTGGGCATCGGGGCGGCCGCGGTACTGCTGGGCGGCGGCTGGTCCTTCTTCCACTCCTCGCTGCAGAACTGGGCCACCACCCTGGTGCCCGCCGCCCGGGGCACCGCGGTGGCGCTGTTCGTTGCCGCGCTGTTCGTGGGCAGCTCGATCGGCTCGGCGCTGGGCGCGCCGCTGATCCAGCACACCTCCTACCCTGTGCTGTTCGCGGTGGCCGCCGCCACGGCGGTGCCGCTGACGGTGTTCGCCGCGGTGGCCCGTAACCGCTACACCCCCGCGGGGAGCTGACCTCAGCGCACCGTCCCCACCGCTTCCGTGGCGCCCGGGGCCTCGGGGGATCCCGGGGCTTCCCTGGCGGGCAGCCGCCCCGGCTGCCCGCCGGCGGCACGCCACTCCGGCGGCATCCCGGAGGCCCGTAGGCTCCGAAGGCATCCTGCCGGCAGGACGGCGCCGGTACAGCGCCAGGACCGCGCCAGGGCGGCGGCCGGAACCCGGCTGCTAACTTCCGTGGAATGCCAAGCACTTCTTCTCGGCCCGGCCATACGAGCCGCGGTGCCCTGGGCGCCTTCATCCGGTCGCGCAGGGAGCGCCTCTCACCCGCCGAGCTGGGGGTCAGCAGCACCGCCCGCCGCCGTACTCCCGGGCTGCGCCGGGAGGAGGTGGCCGCCATGTCAGGGGTGAGCCTGAGCTGGTACACCTGGCTGGAACAGGGGCGGGACATCAAGGTTTCCCGGCAGGTGCTCGGTTCGCTGGCCCGCACCCTCCGGCTGTCCCCCACCGAACAGCAGCATCTCTACCGGCTGGCGGGGGAGGTGCCGCCCGCCGCCGAGGACCGCGGGGCCTGCCCCGCCGCGGCCGGCCATCTGCAGGCCGTGCTGGACGCGCTGGAGCCCAACCCGGCCTTTCTGCTGGACCAGCACTGGGACATCCTGGCCTGGAACCGGGCCGAGACCGGGCTGTTCACGGACTTCGGCCAACTGCCGCCGGCCCGCCGAAACACCCTGTGGATGATCTTCGGCTGGGAACCGGCCCGGGAACTGATGGCCGACTGGGAGCAGCAGGCGACCCGGGTGCTCGCCCAGTTCCGGATGGCGGCCGACCAGCACCCCGCTGACGGCCGGTTCGCCGAGATCATCGCCGAACTGCACTCCTGCTCCCCGGACTTCCGCCGCCACTGGGAGCGGCATGAGGTGGCCGGCTACCAGACGGTCCTCAAGCACTTCCGCCACCCACGGCTCGGCCCGCTGGCGCTGCGCCAGACCAAGCTGGCGGCCGCCGACGACCCCCGGATCCAGCTGGTCATCCGGCTGCCCGAGGACGCGGAGAGCGCGGGGCGGCTGCCGTTGCTGCTGCGCTGAGCACGCCACCGGGCCGGATTCGCGTCAGCCGCCCGTTGGTTGCTGCTCGCGGAGGAACTCGCGGATCCATTAGCCGGCATGGCGCTGGTCTTCCAGCGTGTGCCCCAGGATCACATCGCCCGCAACTCGGCCAGGTGGCGGGTGCGGTTGGCGGGCGTGAGGGAGCGGGAGTGCAGTCCGGCGGCGTTCACCCGGAACGGGCGGGGGCAGATGGGGCAGCGGGTGGGTCTTGCCCGCCTCGTCGATCCCGGCCGCAAAGCCCCACCGGGGAAGCTCCTGGGCCAGGAAGGCGGCCAGTTCGCCCTCCCGGCCCGATGGCGAGGGGATCTCGACCATCCGTCGCAGCAGGGACTCGGCGGGTGTGGTCATGGTGCTCCTTTGACAAATGCCGTACCGGCTCCGGCCCTTGCGGCCAGCACCGGAGAGGGCAGCCGGCCGTCGGCGAGGACCACCCGCGCCACGCCCGCCAGATATGCCTCGCCCGCGCTGCGCAGCTTCACCTTCATCCGCCCGCCCGCCAGGCCGGTGTAGTACGGCAGTTGGCCGGCCGGCAGCTCGGTCACCAGGCTGGCCGGGTCCCCGGGGTCCCGCAGCAGGCCGGGCACATTGGACAGGATGATCAGCCAGTCGGCTTCCAGGGCCACCGCCAGGCGGGCGGCCAGCCGGTCGGCGTCCACATTGAGCAGGCCGGTGGCCGGGTCCAGGGCGGGCGGGGAGACCACCGGGACAAAGCCGCCGTCCAGCAGGGTCAGCAGCAGACGCGGATCGACCGCGCCGATCCGCCCGGACAGATCGTCCCGGACCACCTGCTCCCGGCCGTCCACCCGGACCCGGGCCGGCCGGTTGCGGCGGGCGGTGACCAGGCCTCCGTCCGCCCCGGACAGGCCCACCGCGGGCACCCCGGCCGCGGACAGCGCCCCGACCAGCGCGGGCTTGACGCGGCCCAGCATGGCCATGGTGAGCGCGTCCAGCGCGGCGGCGTCGGTGTAGCGGCTGCGCCGCCCGTCGGACGCCGTCAAATAGCGCGTGGTGCGGCCCAGTTCACCGGTCAGCCGGTCGGCCTCGGCGCCGCCGCCGTGCACCACCACCACCGAACAGCCCTGCCCGGCCAGTTGGCGGATGTCGGCGCAGGCCCGGGTCATCTCCTCGTCCAGTGCCCCGCCGACCTTCACCACCAGGCGCTCAGGCCGGGTGGAGTCCGGCGAAGCGCAGTCCCGCGGTTTCGTCCCAGCCCGAGGCGATGTTGACGCACTGGACGGCATTTCCGGCACCTCCCTTCACCAGGTTGTCCAGGGCGGCCACCACAATCAGGTGATCGCCTTCGGGGCCCAGGGAGAGCCCGATGTCGCAGTAGTTGCTGCCGCCGAGGATCCTGGGCTCGGGTATCCGGTGCAGCGCGGAGCGTTCCCGCACCAGGCGGACGAAGGGCTCCTCGCGGTAGGCGGCGCGGTAGACCGCCCACAGCTCCCGCTCGGTGACCTCGCGGGCGGGGGTGATGTGCAGGACGGCCTGCACCCCGCGCACCGCCTCCACCGCGGTCACCGTCATCCGCACCGGCACCCCGCAGGCCTGCTCGATCTCCGCGGTGTGCCGGTGGCCGTGCGGCTTGGCGATGCGCAGGGCGCCGCTGCGCTCGGGGTGGTGGCTGCCCTGGTCCGGGGTCCGTCCGCCGCCGCTGGAACCGGTGCGGGCGTCCACCAGCACCGGGCCCCGCACCAGGCCCGCCTCGGCCAGCGGATGCAGGGCCAGGATGGCGGCATTGGCCATACAGCCGGGCACCGCGATGTGGTCCGCCCCGCGCAGCCGCTCCCGGTACAGCTCGGGGATGCCGGGCCGGAACCGGGACTGCCAGGCCGGGTCGGGGGCGGCACCGGGGTAGTAGCGCTCGCGCACCGAGGGGTCGCTCAGCCGGAAGTCCGCGCTGAGGTCCACCACCCGGGGCGCAAGCGCCGACCACCGGTCCATGCTCTTGGCCGCCGCCCCATGCGGCATCGCCAGGAACACCACATCGCATGGGGCGAGCTGGTCCTCGCTCACAAAGCACAGATCGCTCTGGTCGCGCAGATTGGGGTGGGCGGCGCTGAGCAGCCGTCCCCGGTGGCGGGTGGAGGTGGCCTGGGCCAGCTCCAGGTGCGGATGCTGCAGCAGCAGCCGCACCAGCTCCCCGCTGATATATCCGCCGGCACCGATCACCGCGGCCTTCACCGGGACAACACCTCCTGGACATGGCTGACGGTCAGACCGGCGATGTCCACCTCGGTGGCCGAGGCCAGACCATGGAACTCCATGGTGTGATTGACCTCGGTGACCAGCACCTCGCCGGTGGAGCGCTCGATCAGGTCCACCGCCGGCATCCCGCCGCCGGCCGCCTCGGCGGCCCGCAGTGCCGGCTTGGCCAGTTCCGGGGTCAGTTCACAGCGCTCGGTGGCCGCCCCGCGCGCCGTATTGGTGATCCAGTGTTCCGATCCGCGGTGGACCGCCGCGACCGCCTGGTCCCCGAGCACAATGACCCGGATGTCGCGGCCGGGCTTGTCGATGAGCTCCTGGACATAGAACACCGAGTGCTGCGGAGCGCGCATGGCCTGCTTGTGCTCGATCAGGGTCTCCGCCGCATCCCGGTCGTTGACCTTGGACAGCAGCCGGCCCAGGACCCGACGGCGGGCTTGACCACCGCCGGGTAGCCGATCTCCTCGATCGCCTTCAGGGCCGCGTCCGGGGTCACCGCGACCACCGTGCGCGGGGTCGGCAGTCCGGCCTGCACCAGGAGACCGGGCCGATGTCCGCGAACACCGGGACGGCCGGCTGGTACAGCGGCGCCATGGCCGTGGCCACATGGCTCAGGGCCGGGACGATCACCTCGTCACCGGGCTGGATGCCCAGCGTCGTCAGCGCCAACTCCAGTGCCGCGATGCCGCTGTTGACCGCGACCGCGTAGCGGATGTCACAGAACTCGGCCCACTCCGGTTCCAGTTCGCTGATCTCCTGCTCGTTCCTGGCACCCACCGTGAACTTGCGGCTGCCCTGGACCCGCGGTACGGCTTCCCGCCGGTGTTCCGGGCGTACCGCCGGCTTGCTGCCGAACATCGCCGGCTCCTCGTTCATATCCCTCCCTTGTGGCCCCGATTGAGGGCCGTCCAAGGTCGGCCAGGGCGTGCTGACCGCCTCCGGCCGGTCGCTGTCCGAGCAGGTGCCAGAGCGGGTGGCCGCCGGCTGTCCGTACGACTCCGTCGGCCGGCTGCGGGGCTGGGAGGCCATCGGCATAGAGAAGCGGGTCCGGCACGCCTGTGTCCATACCCCGGCAGGCGCGGACGGCGCCTCGTGATGCCCCTGTACGTGTGCACTGGTCGCTCTTCTGGGACGGCTATGAGCGCCAGGCAGGCCTGGTGGGCGCCTCCGGCGACCCGGTGGTCTTATGTACGGCAAACGCGGACCGGTGTCGGCCGCCCTGGTCCGGAGCGCGCACCAACACCGCCATGGAGTGGATCGAGAACGGTCCGGCCGAGGTGCTGGTGGTGCCCAACCGGGGAGGGGGTGGCCGGCTGGGTGGCCGAGGCCGGGGAGCCGGATGCTGCTGGAGCGCACCTGCGGCTGTGAGCGGAGCATTCACGGTGCGGATGATCGAGGGGCCGGACGCCCATCCGCTGGTGTCGGCACCGGCCCGGCGTCCACCCGTGGGGAGGGCGCCGGCTCCCGCACCGGTGACGGAGCCCGGCCAGGCGGTGACGAGCCCGTAACTCCCGTACCGCGCGTGGTGCGTGCTACCGCCTGTGATGCGGGAGAACCGCAAGACGGTGGTGATACCGCCCCCACCACCGGCACCACCCGCCTGCTGCCGGTCTTCGACGTGGCCCGGCTCCGCGCGGACCTGGAGCGGCTGGACCGTCAACAGTGGCCGCTCCAGCGGGCGTTCGAGTCCGGACCGGCCGAGTACGCGGACTTCGACTGGCGCGCCCTGCCGCTGCGCAGCTCCACCGGCAGCGTGGAGCGCACCGACCCCGGCGGCGCCGGGCTGGACGACTTCGCCGCCACCGAAACTGCGCAGCGTCCGGTTCCTGGCGTTGGGCCCCGGGGCGGTCAGCGAGCTGCACTTCCAAGATCGGCTTCCCCTGGGCCAATCTGCGCCTGCTATATGCAGGCCTTCCAGACCGCCCGGGAACTGGGCTGCCAGGAAATCTCCCTGGGCACCGACCCCGCCTTCTACGGCCATGTGGCCAAACCCGGCCTGTTCGGCTTCAAGAGCGCGCGGCGCTTCGCGCACCGATCCCCTCCCGGCTGTTCAGCGGCGCCATGGACGACCCCGACGAGGCCACCCGGGTCCTCCGCCTGACCGCCCTGACCGAGCCCTCCCTGCTGGTCCGCTACCACCTCCCCGAGAACGACCGCTCCGGCCGGATAACCACCGCCACCCCCCTGGGCCTGGACATCCTCACCACCGAGCCGAACTTCGATCCGGCACCGTACGGGGCACCGTTCCTGGCGGAGGTGGGGGTGCGGACGGCGGGCTGAGCGGGGGCCTGCCGGGTACGCCCCGCTCCCGGAAGCAACCCGGCAGCGGGGCGCGAGCTGTTCAGGTCAGTCTTCGGATGCACTCCTCACGAACTCGGCCCACGTATCCCGCGTGAACGCCAGCTGCGGGCCGTCTGTGTTCTTGGAGTCGCGAACGCGGATCACGGTCTGGGTCGCAGCCACCTCGACGCAAGAAGGGTCATCTGCGCCGCTGTAGCTGCTCTTTATCCACTCCCTGGCCGAACCGTGTCCCGCAGGAGATTCCAAACTCATGTCTCACCCAACACTTTCTCGATGACGGCGAGCGAATCCTGCGGGCTCATTGCCTGTGCACGGATCGCTCCGTAACGCAGGTCGAGAGTTTGGACCTGCCTGTGGTCTGTGAGCACACGACTGGCGAGCTGTACGGATTCGAGCCCGACCATCGTGCCGTCCCTGAGCCTCAGCAGTCGGAAGGGGCCTTCGAGACCAGAGTGTTGCCCGCACCTCAGAGGCATGATCTGAAGGTCCACGTTCCACAACCGGCTTACCTCAAGCAGCCGTTCGAGCTGCTGACGCATGACCATTGTGCCTCCGATGGTGCGGCGGAGCACAGCCTCACACAAGACGAAGCTGAAGATCGGCGGCGTGGCACATGCATCGACGATCACCTGCCGCTCCAGCCGCGCTGCCACCCGCCGCTCCACCTCGTCCTCATCCCACGGGGGCCGCCGTGAGCGCATGACAGCTCGTGCATACCCCTCGGTCTGCAACAGCCCATCCACGACAAGGCTGTTGTACGACCCCAACTCAACCGCCTCGCGCTCCAGCCGTGCCACATCCCGTACTTTCTTCGGGTACCGCGCCTCCGCGATGTCCTTCTTCATCGCGGCGAGCTTCCCGCCCGCCCCCAAGACCTCGTCCGCCTTGTCGAGGAACTGCGGCTTGGGAATGCGAAGGCCCCTCTCGACCTTGGAGATAAGGTCCAAGCTGTACCCGGTCGCGGCCCCGAGGTCGGCCTGCCGCAGCCCCGCCGCTTCCCGCCACAGCTTGATCTGCCGGCCGACGGCCGCGACCGTCACGACCGAATCGTCCTCGGGATCGAGCTCCCACCCGGACTCCTCCGCCCCACGCGCCCCGCTCGACGTGTACTCCACACCGTCCTTGCCCACGCCCATGCGTCTCCACCTCCGGTATGCCCGTCCCCAACGCCGTTGACAGCGCAGATGTCACGGTGGGCAGCAAGGACAGTTCTGGACACTTCCCGGACAACTGCCGTACCGCACGGCGCCACACGCCGCACGCTATGAAGTTCGAGCCCCATATGGGCGCGACAAGAGCGAAAACTAGCTCCTCAACTCCCCGAAAATGCCGACTCGTTCGAGCCGACATGCTGAGCCCCACTGCTCATGCCGAGGAGTCGATCACTCGTCCAGATGGCCCGTACGGCAACACCACCGCGACGCCGTCGATGGCGGGCGAAGCCGGCCTTCACCTGTGAAGAGGGCATCGCACATGCCGACGGAGGAGTTTGAGCAGATGGCCGCCATCGCGCCCGGGACCGTCACCGCTACGTGCGCTGAGGTCGGCGCACGTTCCCGCGGAGTCGCAGGCGTAACGCTCCATCCGGCCATGGCGTTGACGCCTTTGACGCGGCCGGCGGGGTCGAGGTCGAAGCGGCAGGTGCCGGAGGTGAGTTCGCGGATCTTGGTGAGGTAGCCGTCCTCGCGGTAGGCGTACGCCCGGTGCTCGCCGCCTACCCTCACCTCGTCGCCGTACCGGTGGGCGCTGGCGGCCTCGTGCAGTGCCAGCAGCAGTTCTCGGTAGGCAAGAAACGTGTCATCACCGATGAGGATGTCCCACTGCGTCTCGACCGGGTTTCCGTCCTCATGTGCCTGACTAAGCCTGTCGAACGTCATAAAGGGAAAACGCTTACTGAGCTCCTTGAGCTTTGCACCCTGCCTCCAGAAGGCCAACGCTTCGGCCACTTCGAGGAGATCCATGGTGCTTCCGCTCGCCCAGACGTACCCCTGACCGCTATCCAACGTGATGGCGAATCGGCGCGCGCCGTGACCGATATGAACCCGCATCGCCCCGCGTGACGACCCGAACTCCGCAGCGCTCCAGTGCTGAGCCTCTGATTCGAGATGCTCAGCCGTGACACCGAGGTCGATTTGGTGTTCGCGGGCGATTGAGACGATAGCCGCCTGGAGTCCTCCGCGCTCGACCATATCGGCATAGTAGCGAAGGCGGGGATCTCCAGGACGCTGGGTTCGGGGCGGGGCCCAAGCCGAGCGGGTCTTGGGTGAGATAGCGCCCCCTCGCCGGGTCGTAGTAGCGGAAGTAGTTGTAGTGCAGGCCGGTTTCGGGGTCGGCGTATTCGCCCGGGAAACGCAGTGGGCAGGCGATGGAGGCCTTGTCCGTTATGGAGGGGTAGTGGGTGCCCCAGAGGGTGGTGCGGCGTTGCCAGACCAATTCGCCTGCGGGAGATACGAGTTCGTTGGGGGTGCCGACGAGGTCGGTGACGATCGCGCGGGTCGTAGGCGTAGCGCCAGCGTTCGCCGTCGGGTGGTGGCCTGCGCGAGGCGGTCTTCGGCGTTCCAGGCGAAGGTCCAGGTGCCAAGTTTTTCACCTGGACCGTCAGCAAGGTCCGCACTGCACAACGGAACTCCGGCGAGCTCTTTCCCGAAAACTCGAAGTTACACGCACCGGGTCACGTGACCTGGTCAATGGATTCCAGCCACCTCCGGATCGCCAACGCCTCATATCGAGGAGTTCTGGCCCAGTTCGCTTTCCACTCCGCGTTGTCGCGAAAACCCTTGACCTTTTCGAAGCCGCTTACCAAGTAGGTGCCGATGGACGACTGCCACACCATGCCACAGACGACGACATCCCCAGTCAGCGACAGCATATGAAAAGCGGGAAGGCCGAATCCATTGCCGAGAGCATTGGCAGATCCCGCCCCCATCACATCCCATGTCTCGGCCAGTCTGACACGCGCCCACCAATCATCCTCTTCGGAAATGGCGACGGCGACAAGAAACTCTCGATCGTCCCCGAACAGCCCACCTTCGCGGGCCAGGTCAAACCACCCCTCGTTTGCTCTGGTAACGCAATCCGCCGCATCCCTGTCGACGGACGATGTCCGCCACTTCTCCGATTCGGGATAACTCGTGGCCATGCCGGCCAGCGTCGGCGGGATGAGCGGACGATCCGGGTCCACCATTCCCAGGAATACCAGTCCGCCGGCAGCCAGTCGCTCGGCGAGCTTGGTTTTACGGCTGGGGTCGTCGCCTCGGGCGAGGTCAACCATGCCGTCCGGGTTGGGGCGCGGACGCAAGTTGGGATTTCCCTTTCACTGCGGTTACGAGGTCATGGGCTTTCCGAGAGGCTCCATGGCCGGGCAATCGGTGGGATCGCTACAGCTACACAAGTCATTGCTGGATTCTCAAGATTCGTTCACGCTCGGACGCGTAGAAATTTGCCGACTCTGGCACCAGTCGTTCCATGGCTTGGAAAAACTCGGCACCGGATTCGCAAAGCGTAGAGTGCAGCTCGGACATACTGGTAATTGCCGAACGCGTCTCGTCCTTGGATGCTGACTGGACGAGGACCGAATGCGGCACCTTCTTGGTAAAGCTCAACTCAATTGGCTGGTCAGGGAGCATGGTTGCAGCGGTGCCCGAATGCCTGAGTTCTTCAAGCATGTTGACAATGTACGCCCAGAGTTGGTCCACGTAGTCCCAGTAGGCAAGTGGCAGGATCTGAACGCCGTTTACCGAAAGCTCCAGGGCTCCCTCGATGTAGTCGGGATCCTGAATCGCAAATCTTGCCTCGTCAACAGGAATGAACTCGCCGTCCGGAGTTCGTAGATAGGTCTTTGCGGCCAGCATAAGTCCTCCTAGTTCGAGTGGGGATAGAACTGTCCAATGCGGCCCTTATTTATACCCAACGTATACCGCACTCCATCAACTTCCCCCTCAACTTGGTACATTCCGCGTACGCCGCGCCGCACGATCTCCTCGCGGTTCTGCTTCAGGACCTCACGAACAGCATTCTTCAGATCCTCAACAGTCATGGTTCTGTCGAAGAACGTCTGACTGGCCTTTACTGAACCGTCCCAATACGTCGGGTGGTGACGATCCAGGAAGTGTTTCATCCCTTTCTTGTCCAGCAGGACACTGTGCGGGCCCATCTGGAGTTCTTGATTTCGCCACCCTCGCAGGGCAACGTTCGAGTCCTTACAACCAGCCAGCCCGAGTGGGTCGGTCCAAGCCTGTGGATTGACGACGTAACTGTGGTGGTTCGGTGCAGGCTCAATCCCCAGTGGATCAGGACTCGCATAGCGGGCCAACTCAGGGTCGTAGTAGCGGAAGTAGTTGTAGTGCAGGCCCGTTTCGGGGTCGGCGTACTGGCCCGGGAAACGCAGTGGGCAGGCGATGGAGGCCTTGTCCGTTACGGATGGGTAGTGGGTGCCCCAGAGGGTGGTGCGGCGTTGCCATACCAATTCGCCGGCGGGGGAGACGAGTTCGGTGGGAGTGCCGACGAGGTCGGTGACGATCGCATGGAAGCGGGTGGTCTCGTTGGGGTCGGAGGTGTCGGCGAAGCGGGTGATCAGGGATTGGCCTGCGGTGCGGACCAGGGACCGGTGGTTGGTCTGGGTCAGGGGGCGGTGGGAGCCGGGAGCGTAGTCCCAGGTGGTGACGCGGCCTTCGGCTGTGGTCTGTTCCGCGAGGCGGGTGCCGTCCCAGGTGAAGACGGTGGTTTCCATCGCCGCGCCGTCGTCGGTCAGCCGCTGTTTCGATATGCGGCGGCCGAGCGGGTCGTAGGCGTAGCGCCAGCGTTCGCCGTCGGGGGTGGTGGCCTCGGTGAGGCGGTCTTCGGCGTTCCAGACGAAGGTCCAGGTCCGTGTCTGGCCGTTGAGGAGCTTGCGGACCTTGCGCGTCAGGCGGCCTTGGGCGTCGTGCTCGTACGTGGTGTGGCCCGCGCTCCGGATGAGGGTGCCGGTGAATTCTCGGTCGCCGGGCGCTTCGTGTGCTGGGGCGGTGGCGTGGGTGAGATTGCCTGTGGAGTCGTAGGCGTAACGCTCCGTCCAGCCGTGGGCGTTGACGCCTGTGACGCGGCCCGTGGGGTCGAGGTCGAAGCGGCGGGTGCCGGAGGTGAGTTCGCGGATCTCGGTGAGGTAGCCGTCCTCGCGGTAGGCGTACGCCCGGTGCTGCAACAGGCAGGGGGCATCCGCGTGGGTGCGGCGTACGGTCTGGCTGGTCAGGCGGTCGGCCTTGTCCCAGGACTGGGTCAGCGTCACGCCGTCGCCGATGTGGCGTTCGGTTTCCCGTCCGGCCGCGTCGTAGGCGAAGGACAGTGTGCCTGCCCCGGCGCGCAGTTCGGTCGGGCGGCCTTCCGCGTCGTACGACCACTGCGACACCAGGCCGGAGGGGGTGGTGCGGTGAGTGCGGCGGCCGAGTGCGTCGTAGGTGTATGTGATGGCGCGGTCGGCGACGGTCTCCGACAGCACGCGCCCGAGGGAGTCCCGTTCGTAGACCACCTCGGCATCGGCGTTCTTCGCACGCGCCAGCTCACCAGCGGTGTCGTAGGCGTATGTGGTCACCTCGCCGGTGTCGCTGCGCTGCTCCAGCACCCGTCCGAGTGCGTCGCGGGTGAAGGTCAGCGTCTGGCCCGCGCCATTGGTGCGGGATATCAACTCCCCTGCGGCGTTGTGCCGGTAGGTGAGGGTACGGCCGTTGAAGTCCGTCTCCGATGCCAGCCGCCCTGCCTGGTCGTACTCATAAGTCCAGGTCAGCCCTTGCGGGTTGGTGACCGTCGTCAGCCGCACCTCCGTGTCGTAGGTGAACGCGTACTGCGCTCCGTCCGCGTTGGTGCGGGTGGCGGGGACGTCGAAGTGCGTGGAAGTCTGGCGGGTGGTGTTGCCGACGGGATCGGTGTGGGCGAGGAGGTTGCCTTCACCGTCCCACGTCCAGGTTTCCCGGGTGCCGTCCGGGAGTTCACGCCAGGCCGGCTTGCCCTCCGTTGTCCAGCCCATACGTGTCGTATGGCCCAGCGGGTCGGTGGTCTCGACGACGCGCCCGAAGTGATCACGGCGCACCCTCGTCGTATGCCCCAGAGCGTCGGTGATCGCGATCGGCAGGCCCGCAGCATCCGACGTCACCTGACGGGTGTGACCGAGAGCGTCCGTGATCGAGGCGAGATGACCATGCTCGTCGTACGTGTAGTGGGTGCGGGCGCCTTGCGGGTCGGTGGTGGTGAGGACATTGCCCGCCTCGTCGTAGGTGTGGCGCCACACCGTTCCGCCGGGCTCGACCACCTCCACCGGACGGCAGTGTGCGTTGTACGTCGCGCGGGCGGTGGAGCCATCGGGGAGGGTGACCTTGGTGAGGTTGCCCGCCTCGTCGTACTCATACCGCGTGGTGCGGCCCAGCGGATCGGTGACAGAGGTGCGCGCGTCGCCCCGTTCGTTCCATTCGGTACGGGCCGTATGCCCCAACGGATCGGTGGTGGCGACTACTTGACGGGCCGTGTTGTACTGGTAGACCGTCCGTTTGCCCAGTGAGTCGGTGACTGTGGTGGTACGGGCCTGCTCGTCATAGGCGAGTGTGCCGGAGAGGAATCCGTCCGCTCCCTCGGTACGCACCACGCGTCCGCGCTCGTCGTAGACATAACGGTAGGAAGTGCCGTTGCGGTCGGTCCAGGAGGTGATGCGTCCTTGGATGTCGTAGGTGAAGCGCAGGGGTTTGCCGCTGGAGTTGACGACTTCGGTGAGGTGGCCCGCGTCGTCGTAGCCATAGCGGACGAGAAGCACACCACCGGCGTCCGCTGCCGGGGTGCGGGGGATCCGGTCGCCGGTCAGCAGGCGTAGTGCGGTGATGCGCGGGCCATGGGTGTCGATGGCTATGCGGTAGCCACCGGAGTGCTGGATCGCGGTGGGGACGCCGGTGGGGGTGCGCTCGATGTCGATGCGGTCGCCATTGCGGTTCTCGATGGACTCCAGCAGCAGTTCAACGGTCTCCCCCGCGGGGGACCGCACCGGCTGGGCGAAGGTGCGGATCAATCCGGTTGCCGGGTCGGTGATCGTCATCGCGCCGCCCGTTCGGCCATCCCAGGTCAGGGCCAGCCGCGGTCCCTGCTCCGGCAGGACCGGTCCGTCCGCCGACGGTACCGGGTAACACAGGAGCTTGCCGTCCTCGGCGGCGAACACCACGCCTTGAGCGTCGAGTTGGAGCCGTTCGTCGAGCGTGGACGCCCAGGTGGGACCGAACCAGCCACCCGCCCGGTACGAGGACACATGAGTGCGCTTGACAATGAGGGGGAGAACCCCGTCAAGGGTGGCATCCGTCTCCGACAGGAACATTGCCCCGGTCGCGACGTCGATCGGGTCACGGTCGCAGGTGACGGACTCGGTCTCCCGGGCGCGTGCGGGTACTTCGTCCCCTTGGGGGCGAATCGCCGGATTGGAGGGCATCTCCAGATCGGGAAGCTTCGCCTTGTTCAGCGCCCCCAGATCACTCAGTTCCCCGGGGACCCGCGACAGCGATGGCATGGCCCCGTCGAGTGCCAGCCCCGGCAAGCCCGCCTCGATCGCGACCTTGGCACTCGCCCCCATACCGCCGAACAGCCCGCCGGAGATCATGCCGTCCTTGGCGGAGGAACTGAGCTCATCGAGGCTGAAGTGGTCCCGCAGACCGGTGGCGATCTGCAGCGGCTGGGCCACGGCGGCATCCACGACCACCGACTCCACCCCGCCGAACGCGGCGGCGGCGACCGCGGTGCCCAGTACCTCGGCGGCGGCCTCGGAGACCACCAGACCCAGACCTCCGGCCATCGAGATGACCTCGGCGGCGACCCCTGCGGCGGCGCCGGACAACGCACCGCCACTCGCCAGGGCGAGCGCGATTCCAGCGCCCAGCACGGCGAGGTCGATCGCGATCCGCTTCTCGATCTGGTGGATCGCGTGGTCAATGGCATCGGCGTATTTGTCGAGCGCCTCCGCCATGTGACGGGACGACTCGGCCACATCGTCCAACCAGCCCTTGCCGGGCCCGGCATGATATCGCCGCCAGAACTCCGCGTAGGCTTCGATCCCTTCACCCTTGTTGTTGTGAATCAGCGCGGCCGACTTGCCGTCGACCGGCTTGATGACATCATCGACAGCCTTTGCGAAGGTGCGCCAAGCGTCAGCGGCCTTACGGCACTTGTGAGGATCTCCGTCGGGCCACCACATGCCCATGTGCTTGGCGAGCCAGTGACAGCATGTCCTGATGCTGGGGAGGCCGGGGATATGAAGATGAATACCGAACACGGCGGCCCTTACTTGCTGTTGCCGTGGCTGTTGCCCTGCATCTGCTTGGCTGCCTTTTTGAATATGGCCGCAATGTCATGGTCGTTGCCGGCGTGGCCCTCGGCCATCGTCGTCATGGCCACAGAAATGCTCTGCAAGCCCTGGACGAGGATGTCCACCGCCTTGTCGATTGAGGTCTTGCCGGGGCCGTAGCTGTCGTGGAACTTCTTGCCCGGGTCGTCGTCGCCCCAAGGCGAACCCAGGCCGTCCAGGGTGCTCTTGAGGGTCGCGGCCGCGTCATGGAGCGCCTTGCTCTGCTCGTGGAAGGTCGGCGCAGACGCCTTCAGATCGGCCGCGCGTATGTGCAGGTCCGCGTCCTTGTCGCTGTTGCCGCTCACGGTTCTCCCCCCCCACCCGGTCAGCGAATTCGTGATCCCTGACCCTACCGGTACTACAGCCGTGGGCTGACGTCACGCTATGTGACGACGGCTGGTTCGTCATTCCGTTTGCGGGACTGATGCTGCCGTTCGGCGCGGTGCGTACGAGCGAGCTGGAAGAGGACGTAATGCGGTCGCTGCAAGGGGAGTTGGAGGCGTTGTGCGCCCCGGTGGACGTTGTGTTCGCGGGTCCGGCGTGGCGGGAGAACCCGCGGGCGACATCGTGCGCGGGCTGCTGAGCGAGGTGCTGGGCAGGAACTCCGGCAGCCGGGGACAGGCCGCCGGGCATGCGAGTGTGGACGGTCGCAGGGTTCCCCGGCGAGGGCGGCCCGGGACGCGGACGAGCCGCGGGGCCGGGTGCGGGCCGACGCGGCGGCGGCACTGGCGGCCGAGGACGGAGTGCTGATCGCGGACGAGTCCGCGCAGGCACCCCCACGGTCGTCCTGGTGCAGGGGGAAGCAATGACGCCCCCCGCGCCGCGGGGACCCGCTGTGTGACATGCATGTCACAGTTTCAGGGGCCATGACACCCCCGTGCCACCGGCGCCCGCTCGGGCCGGGATCCTGGTTGCCGGGACGAGGGGTATCCCGGAGCGCCCGTACCCTGGACTGGTGACCAGTGCCGACCGAAGCGATGCCGTGCTTTCACCTAACACCTACCTGATCCGCACCTATGGGTGCCAGATGAACGTCCACGACTCCGAGCGGCTCTCCGGACTGCTGGAGGACGCGGGCTATGTCCGCGCCCCGGAGGGCACCGCCGAGGGCGAGGCCGATGTCGTGGTCTTCAACACCTGCGCGGTGCGGGAGAACGCCGACAACAAGCTCTACGGCAACCTGGGCCGGCTGGCCCCGGTGAAGGCCCGGCGCCCGGGGATGCAGATCGCGGTCGGCGGGTGTCTGGCGCAGAAGGACCGCGACACCATCGTCAAGAAGGCCCCCTGGGTGGACGTGGTCTTCGGCACGCACAACATCGGCAAGCTGCCGGTGCTGCTGGAGCGGGCCCGTATCCAGCAGGAGGCGCAGGTCGAGATCGCCGAGTCGCTGGAGGCGTTCCCCTCCACCCTGCCCACCCGGCGGGAGAGCGCCTACGCGGCCTGGGTCTCCATCTCGGTCGGCTGCAACAACACCTGTACCTTCTGCATCGTCCCGGCGCTGCGCGGCAAGGAGAAGGACCGCCGGCCCGGCGACATCCTGGCCGAGGTGGAGGCGCTGGTCGCCGAGGGCGTCACCGAGATCACCCTGCTCGGGCAGAACGTCAACGCCTATGGCTCCGACATGGGCGACCGCGAGGCCTTCTCCAAGCTGCTGCGCGCCTGTGGGCAGATCGAGGGCCTGGAGCGGGTCCGCTTCACCTCCCCGCATCCCCGTGACTTCACCGATGACGTGATCGCGGCGATGGCGGAGACGCCCAATGTGATGCCGCAGCTGCATATGCCGCTGCAGTCCGGTTCGGACACCGTGCTCAAGGCGATGCGCCGCTCGTACCGGCAGGAGCGCTTCCTGGGCATCATCGAGAAGGTGCGCGCCGCCATGCCGGACGCCGCCATCTCCACCGACATCATCGTGGGCTTCCCCGGCGAGACCGAGGAGGACTTCGAGCAGACCCTGCATGTGGTCCGCGAGGCCCGCTTCGCCCAGGCCTTCACCTTCCAGTACTCCAAGCGCCCGGGCACCCCGGCCGCCGAGATGGAGGGGCAGATTCCCAAGGAGGTCGTGCAGGCGCGCTATGAGCGCCTGGTGGCCCTCCAGGAGGAGATCTCCTGGGAGGAGAACAAGAAGCAGGTGGGCCGGACCCTGGAGGTCATGGTCGCCGAGGGCGAGGGACGCAAGGACGACGCCACCCGGCGGATGTCCGGGCGGGCGCCCGACAACCGCCTGGTGCACTTCGCCAGGCCGGAGGAGCCGGTCCGTCCCGGTACTGCGTCTGATGGCGCCGGGCTCGCTCCGCGCCCCGGTGACATGGTCACCGTGGAGATCACCTACGCCGCCCCGCACCACCTGCTCGCCGAGGGCCCGGCCAAGGCCGTGCGCCGTACCCGGGCCGGGGACGCCTGGGAGAAGCGCAACGCCGCCGCCCAGGCCAAGCCCCAGGGCGTGATGCTGGGCATCCCGACCATCGGCGCTCCCGCGCCCGTCCCGGCCCCGACCGGCGCCGGCTGCGGCTGCGACTGACCGGCGCCGCGGCGCGTATCGTTCCGGTCATGCTTGTCGCCGCCGCCGTCTGCCCCTGTCCGCCGCTGCTGGTTCCCGAGGTCGCCGCCGGGGCCGCGCCCGAGCTGGATCCGCTGCGCGCCGCCTGTCTGGACGCGGTGGCCGTACTGGCCGCCGCCCGGCCGGACCGGCTGGTGGTGGTGGGCACGGGTGACGGCGAGTACCCCTCGGGCACCCCGGGTTCCTTCCGGGGCTTTGGGGTGGACCTGGATGTACGGCTGGGCGAGGGCGATTCCGAGGACGTTCCCGGGACGCGGCGGCTGCCCGCCCCGCTGGCGGTGAGCGCCTGGCTGCTGGCCCGTACCGGCTGGTCGGCGGCACCGGTGACCGGCCTGGGCGTGGCCGCCCAGGCGCCGCCCGGGAACTGCCTGGCCGTGGGCCGGGCCCTGGCGGCCACGGACGAGCGGCTGGCCCTGCTGGTGATGGGCGACGGCAGCGCCTGCCGCGATGTGAAGGCCCCGGGCTATCTCGACGAGCGGGCGGAGGGCTTCGACGCCGCCGCGGCCCGGGCGCTGGGCGCCGCGGACACCGCCGCCTTGGCCGCCCTCGACCCCGCCCTGGCCACCGAGCTGCAGGCCGCCGGGCGCGCGCCCTGGCAGGTCCTGGCCGGTGCGGGGGAGGGGGCCGGGCTGCGCGGCGCGCTGCTGTACGACCAGGCGCCGCTGGGCGTCGGCTATCTGGTGGCCGCCTGGTCCTGAGCCCGGAAAGCGGACGGCGACGGCCGCGGAGCCTTGAGCGCTCCGCGGCCGTCGCCGTCGAGGGTCTCTCAGGCCCGGCCGCCCCGGCCGTCCTGCTCGGCCAGCCGGTCCAGGGCCTGCTTGGCCTTGCCAGTGCCGGTGCGGATCTGGCTGCTGTACCTGCCGTCCGTCTTCTCGTCCACCACCCGCGCCGCCTTGTCGATCCCCTGCTCGATCTTCCCCCCGTGCTGCTGCACCAGGTCGCCGACCTTGTCCTTCACCGGTTCGAGCTTGGCCTTGAGATCGTCGAACAGGCCCATGGGCACCTACCCCTCATCGTGATCCAGCGAGCTACTTACGGGCGCTCTCACCGGCCTCGCTGTCCGCCGCCTCGTCCGCGGACTGCTGCTTGGGGATGTCCACTCCCTCGCCCCCCTCGGCAGCCCCGTCCTCGTCCGCGACGGCTTCCCCGGCGGCCGCCTCCGGCTCCGCCTCGGCCGTCTCTGTGACGTCGGACGTCTCCGCGGCGCCGGACGATTCCGCCGTCTCAGTGGCCGTCATGGCCTCCTCCGTTGACGCTTCCGACGTCCGACGGCGAAACCTTGAAAACACGCCCATATCTACTCCATTACCTTACTGGGGTCAGTGAAATCCCGGGTCGCCGGGGACGCTCCACCGCGCCTGGCAGGGCACCGGAGCGGGAACCGGCTCTCGGAACCTCGCAACAGGCAACGAAAGCGCCGACGTCGCGTCACGTAGCTCGTTCGAGGGGGCGCGCCGGGGTTTGCGAGACTGGTGCGGTGAGAAACGCAGCTCCCGCACCGCGGGTCATCGCCGTCGTCGGGCCCACCGCGGCCGGCAAGTCCGACCTGGGCGTGGCCCTGGCCCAGCGGCTGGGCGGCGAGGTCGTCAACGCCGACTCCATGCAGCTCTACCGGGGCATGGACATCGGCACCGCCAAGCTGACGCCCCAGGAGCGGCAGGGCGTGCCGCACCACCTGCTGGATGTCTGGGACGTCACCGAGACCGCCAGCGTCGCCGAGTACCAGCGCCTGGCCCGTGCCGAGATCGACCGGCTGCTGGCCGAGGGCCGTACCCCCGTGCTGGTCGGCGGCTCCGGTCTGTACATCAAGGGGGCCATCGACGCCCTGGAGTTCCCGGGCACCGATCCGGCGGTGCGCGCCCGCCTGGAGGCGGAGCTGGCCGAGCGGGGGCCGGGCGCCCTGCACGCCCGGCTGGCCGCCGCCGACCCCGAGGCGGGCCGCGCCATCCTGCCCGGCAACGGCCGCCGCATTGTGCGGGCGCTGGAGGTCATCGAGCTCACCGGCCGCCCCTTCACCGCCAACCTCCCGGGCGAGACGCCGGTGTACGACGCGGTGCAGATCGGTGTGGACGTGGCCCGTCCCGAGCTGGACGAGCGGATCACCACCCGGGTGGACCGGATGTGGGCGGACGGTCTGGTGGAAGAGGTCCGCACGCTGGAGCGGGCCGGGCTGCGCAAGGGGCGCACCGCCTCCCGGGCGCTGGGCTACCAGCAGGTGCTGGCCTTTCTGGCCGGCGAGTGCACCGAGCAGGAGGCGCGGGAGGAGACGGTGCGCGCCACCAAGCGCTTCGCCCGCCGTCAGGACTCCTGGTTCCGGCGCGACTCCCGGGTGCACTGGCTGGACGGTTCCGCGGCCCGGCGGCCGGAACTGACCGGACTGGCACTGGCGTTGGTCGAACGAGCGGTCACAGCCTGATCACGTGATGGCATCGGGAAGTGCCAGGTGTCATTCCGCGGTTCCGCAGCGTGCCATCATCAAGCTTCGAGCGAGCCGTGAAGTCCGGGGTTGGGAGGGCGCGTGGCGATGGAGGCCGGCCCTCGTGACACATCACAGCAGCCGCCGCGTGCGGACCTGGAGGCACTGACACCGGACGGTCCGGAGGACACCGAGGAGACGGTGCCGGAGAGCGCCGAGCCCGCCTCCTTCCGGGAGTTGCGCCCGCCGCGCCGGCTGCGGCTGTGGCAGCTGGCCCCGATCGTGCTGCTGGCCGCCATCGGCTCGCTGATGTTCGCCTTCCCGCTCGCCTTCGACTTCGGCGACGGCGGCCCGGTGGTGGCCATGCTGGGGCTGCTGATCAGCTGCTGCGCCGCCGGCTGGGGCGTGATGGCCGCCCGCCGGGTCGGCTACACCTGGCCCGGCCTGCCGCAGCGCGGCTCCGGCGGCCGCCCGGACTGGCGCTTTGTGGCCTCGTACACGGCCGTGGTGGCGGTGCTGGTGCTGCTGGCCGTCTGGCGGGTGGCCCGGCTTCGCTGAGCGCCGTCCGTGCTGCGTACCATCGGTGCATGAACAGCACGCGGATCGCCTTCCTCAAGGGTCATGGCACCGAGAACGACTTCGTGATCATCCCCGACTACGAGGGCGGGCTGGAGCTGTCCCCGGCCGCCGTGGCGCGGCTGTGCGACCGGCGCGCGGGCATCGGCGCGGACGGCGTGCTGCGGGTCGTACGGTCCGCCGCGCACCCCGAGGCGCGCGCCATGGCCGGTGAGGCCGAGTGGTTCATGGACTACCGCAACAGCGACGGCAGCATCGCCGAGATGTGCGGCAATGGTGTCCGGGTCTTCGTCCGCTATCTGGAGCGGGCCGGTCTGGCCGGGGCGGGCGATCTGGCGGTGGCCACCCGGGCCGGGATCCGCCGGGTGCACCTGGGCAAGCCGGGCCCGGACGGGGCCCCGGGGGAGATCACCGTCGGCATGGGGCGGGCCCTGCTGCCGGCGGGCGAGGTGACGGTGTCGGTCGGCGAGCGCAACTGGCCCGCCCGCAACGTCAATATGGGCAATCCGCACGCCGTCTGCTTCGTGGACGACCTCGCCGAGGCCGGGAAGCTGCTCGACGCCCCCGCGGTCAGCCCGGCGAGCGCCTACCCGGAGGGCGTCAATGTGGAGTTCGTGGCCGACCGCGGCCCGCGGCATGTGGCCATGCGGGTGCATGAGCGCGGCTCCGGCGAGACCCGCTCCTGCGGCACCGGCGCCTGTGCGGTGATGGTGGCCACGGCCCGCCGCGACGGTCATGACCCGGCCCGCGACGGCCACCCGGTCACCTACACCGTGGACGTCCCCGGCGGCCGTCTGGTGATCAGTGAGAACCCGGACGGCACCGTGGAGATGACCGCCCCCGCGGTGATCGTGGCCGAGGGCCTGCTGGACGCCTCGCTGCTGGGCTGACGGGCCGTCGGGGGCCCGGTCCGCTTACCCGGTTACCGGATGGCGGCCTCGCTCGAATGGGTGATCCGGTTCACTCTGGGCGAGAGGGGGTGAGCGGTGCGTGATGGGGTCGGTAGCATCAAGCACCGGTCGTCAGGCGCCAGCCGACCGCCGGTTGACACTGCCGGAGGTGCCCATGAGCGCAGAGGCCACGGACGAACGTCCTCCCCGCCGCGGCCGCGGCCGCCTCGGGCTCCGGCGGCTGGGCCGCGCCGCGCTGGGCGGCTCCGCCGCCCGGGGCCGGCTGCCGGACGCCATCGACCATGTGGCCAAGGTGCACCGGGCCCATCATCCCGGCGCCGATCTGGACATCCTGCGCCGCGCCTATCTGCTGGCCGAGTCCTCGCACCGCGGCCAGACGCGCAAGAGCGGCGAGCCCTACATCACCCACCCGCTGGCCGTCACCCTGATCCTGGCCGAACTCGGCGCCGAGACCACCACCTTGACCGCCTCGCTGCTGCACGACACCGTCGAGGACACCGACTTGACGCTGGATCAGGTCGGGGAGCAGTTCGGCGAGGAGGTCCGCTTCCTGGTGGACGGGGTCACCAAGCTGGAGAAGGTGGACTACGGCGCCGCCGCCGAACCGGAGACCTTCCGCAAGATGCTGGTGGCCACCGGCAATGACGTCCGGGTGATGTCCATCAAACTGGCCGACCGGCTGCACAATATGCGCACCCTGGGCGTGATGCGCCCGGAGAAACAGGTCCGCATCGCCAAGGTGACCCGCGATGTGCTGATCCCGCTGGCCGAGCGGCTGGGCGTGCAGGTGCTCAAGGCCGAGCTGGAGGACCTGGTCTTCGCCATCCTGCACCCCGAGGAGTACGCCCGCACCCGTGAGCTGGTGCTGGCCCACGCCCGCGCCCCCGATCCGCTCCAGGCCACCGCGGCCCGGGTGCGCGCGGTGCTGCGGGAGGCCGGGATCAGCGCCGAAGTGCTGGTACGCGCCCGGCACTTCGTCTCGGTGCACCGAGTGCGGCTCAAGCGGGGCGAGTTGACCGGCTCCGACCTGGGGCGGCTGCTGGTGCTGGTCGCCGAGGACGCCGACTGCTACGCGGTGCTGGGCGAACTGCACACCTGTTTTACGCCGTTCATCTCGGAGTTCAAGGACTTTATCGCGGTCCCCAAGTTCAATCTCTACCAGTCGCTGCACACCGCCATCGCGGGCGAGGGCGGCGAGGCCGCCGAAGTCCTCATCCGCACCCATCAGATGCACAAGGTCGCCGAGGCCGGGGTGATCGCCCTGGGCAATCCCTACGCGGCCGCCGAGACCCCCGAGGCGGAGGGCGAGCGCATCGACCCCACCCGCCCCGGCTGGCTCTCCCGGCTGTTGCAGTGGCAGCGTGCCGCCCCCGACCCGGACACCTTCTGGAGCTCGCTGCGCGATGAACTGGCCCAGGACCGCGAGATCACCGTCTTCCGGGCGGACGGCGGCACCATCGGCCTGCCGGCCGGCTCCAGTTGTGTGGACGCGGCCTACGCCCAGTACGGGGAGGGCGGCCACCACTGCATCGGCGCCTGTGTCAACGGCCGTCTGGTACGGCTGAGTACGGTGCTGCGCGACGGCGACACCCTGCAGCTGCTGATGCCCCCGGAGGCCGCCTCGCCGGACGCCGCCTCCGGCCCCGCGCCGGAATGGCTGGAGCACGCCCGTACCCCGGTGGCGCGGATCGCCATCGGCCGCTGGCTGGCCACCCACCCCGCCCCCGATCCGGTCGCCCCGCCGCCGCCCCTGCCCCCGGCCCCCGCCAGGGCGCCCGGCCGTGGCCCCGCCCCGGCCGGGCCCCGGCCGGTGGCCGTGGCCGCCCAGGGCGCCGACCTGGCAACGGCCCATATCCGCCTGGCCGGCTGCTGCACCCCCGTGCCGCCGGACGAGGTCACCGGCTTCGCGGTACGCGGGCGGACCATCACCGTGCACCGGACGCAGTGCCCGGTGGTGGCGCGGATGGTGACCGCCGGCCGCAAGACCGTGGCGGTGCGCTGGCGGGACGCCGAGGGCGTCGCCATGGGCGACTGCCGGGTGACCCTGCGGGCCGAGTCCTTCAGCAGGCCGCGGCTGCTGGCCGACCTCACCGAGGTGATCGCCGCCGAGGGCGCCGCGGTGATCTCGGCGGCCGTGGAGCCGCCGCATGAGCAGCGGGTGCGGCATACCTACACCCTGCAACTGCCCGATCCGGCCCAGCTTCCGGAGCTGATGCGGGCCATGCGCCGGGTGCCCGGCGTCTATGACGTCGGCCGGGCGGGCTGGCCGGTGACCACCGCCCGGGCCGCCCGCGCCTGAATCCGGACAAGGATTCGGCCCGCGCTGCCGGCCCGCTCTTACGGGCGAGACGGCGCCGCGCCGCCGCTGCCCGGCCGGCCGGCGCTGATAGCGGTAGGCGCATGCCGCACTCAACCCGGGCCCGCTTCCCCCTCCGCCGCCTGTGTGCCGCGCTGACCGCCACCGCGGCCCTGCTCGCCCTGGGCGGTGCCGCCCCGCCGCCCCGTCCGCTGGGCATCGGTGACCGGCTCTTCCCCTATCTGGGCAATCCGGGATACCACATCGCCTCCTATGACATCGCCCTGGACTACCACGGCAACGACCGGCCGCTGGACGCGGTGACCACCATCCGGGCCCGCGCCACCCAGCGGCTGCGCCGGTTCAATCTGGACTTCACCCGGGGCACCGTGCGTTCCGTCGAAGTCAACGGAAAACCCGCCCAGTTCACCCCCGTCCAGGAGGACCTGGTCGTCACCCCGGCCGAAGTGCCGCACAGCGGCGACCGGTTCACCATCACCGTCCACCACACCAGCGACCCGGGCGGCGGGCGGGACGGCGGCTGGATCCGTACCGCCGACGGCCTGGTGATGGCCAACCAGGCGGACGCCGCCCACCGGGTCTTCCCCGGCAGCGACCACCCCTCGGAGAAGGCCTACTTCACCTTCCGTATCACTGCCCCCAAGGACCTCACCGTGGTCGCCAACGGTGTCTCCACGGGCCGTACCACCGAGGGCGACGCCACCACCTGGACGTACCGCACCCGCCACCCCATGGCCACCGAGCTGGCCCAGGTCTCCATCGGGCGTTCCGCGGTCGCCGAGGGCACCGGCCCGCACGGGCTGCCGCTGCGCGATGTGCTGCCCGCGGCCGACCGGGCACAGCTGGAGAAGTGGACCGCGAAAACCCCGGAGCACCTGGCCTGGCTGGAGCGGCGGATCGGCGGCTACCCCTTCGAGAACTACGGCATGCTGATCGCCCAGGCCTCCACCGGCTTCGAGCTGGAGACCCAGACCCTCTCCCTGTTCGAGAAGGACCTGTTCACCCGCACCGCCTTCCCCGCCTGGTATGTGGAGTCGGTGATGGTGCACGAGCTGGCCCACCAGTGGTTCGGCGACAGCGTCACCCCGCGCACCTGGTCCGACCTCTGGCTGAACGAGGCCCATGCCACCTGGTACGAGTCGCTCTACGCGGAGGAGAAGGGCGGCCGCAAGCTCGAGGACCGGATGCGGGTGGCCTACCAGTACTCCGACCTGATGCGCCTGGACGGCGGCCCGCCGGCCGCGATCAAAAAGCCGGTGCCGGGCCGGAAGATCAGCATCTTCCGGCCGGTGGTCTACGACGGCAGCGCACTGGTGCTCTACGCCCTGCGGCAGAAGATCGGCGCCCCCGCCTTCGAGCGCCTGGAGCGGGCCTGGACCGCCGCCCACCGGGACGCCACCGTGAGCACCGCCGACTTCATCACCATGGCCTCCCGGGTCACCGGGCACCACCTGGAGTCCTTTCTGCGCCCCTGGCTGTACTCGCCCACCACCCCGCCCATGCCCGGCCACCCCGACTGGAAGGTCATCCGGAAACCCGCGTGACCCCTCCGCCTCCGCCATGGGACCATCAAGCGGTCGGCAGCGGCGCCGCGGGAATCTCCCGGAGGCGCCGAGCGTTGCCCACAATGGAAAAGCCCAAGGGGCGGCACGGCCCCCCGGATGCGAAGGATCACATGACCTCCACTTCTTCCCTTCCCCAGGACCGGCAGGGCCGGCAGAGCCTTCCGGAGAGCCTTCGGGCCGACGCCCTGATGGAAGAGGACGTCGCCTGGAGCCACGAGATCGACGGGGAGCGTGACGGGGACCAGTACGACCGTGACGAGCGCGCCGCCCTGCGCCGGGTGGCGGGCCTGTCCACCGAGCTGGAGGACGTCACCGAGGTCGAGTACCGCCAGCTGCGCCTGGAGCGCGTGGTGCTGGTCGGCGTCTGGACCTCCGGCACGGTGCAGGACGCCGAGAACTCCCTGGCGGAGCTGGCCGCGCTCGCCGAGACCGCGGGCGCCATGGTGCTGGACGGCGTCATCCAGCGCCGCGACAAGCCGGACCCGGCCACCTATATCGGCTCGGGCAAGGCCCAGGAGCTGCGGGACATCGTCCTGGAGTCCGGCGCCGACACCGTGGTCTGCGACGGTGAGCTCAGCCCCGGCCAGCTGATCCACCTGGAGGATGTCGTCAAGGTCAAGGTGGTGGACCGGACCGCCCTGATCCTGGACATCTTCGCCCAGCACGCCAAGTCCCGGGAGGGCAAGGCCCAGGTCTCCCTGGCCCAGATGCAGTACATGCTGCCCAGGCTGCGCGGCTGGGGCCAGTCGCTGTCCCGCCAGATGGGCGGTGGCGGCTCCGGATCCTCCGGCGGCGGCATGGCCACCCGTGGCCCCGGTGAGACCAAGATCGAGACGGACCGGCGCCGGATCCGCGAGAAGATGGCCAAGCTGCGCCGGGAGATCGCGGAGATGAAGACCGGCCGGGACATCAAGCGCCAGGAGCGGCGCCGCAACAAGGTCCCCTCGGTGGCCATCGCCGGCTACACCAACGCCGGGAAGTCCTCCCTGCTCAACCGGCTCACCGGGGCCGGGGTGCTGGTGGAGAACGCCCTGTTCGCCACCCTGGACCCGACCGTGCGCCGGGCCGAGACGCCCAGCGGGCGGCTCTACACCCTGGCCGACACCGTCGGCTTTGTCCGCCACCTGCCGCACCACCTGGTGGAGGCCTTCCGCTCCACCATGGAGGAGGTCGGTGACTCCGACCTGATCCTGCATGTGGTGGACGGCTCGCACCCGGCGCCGGAGGAGCAGCTGGCGGCGGTCCGCGAGGTGATCCGCGACGTTGGCGCGCTGGACGTACCGGAGATCGTGGTGATCAACAAGGCCGACGCGGCCGATCCGCTGATGCTCCAGCGGCTGCTGCGCATCGAGCGGCGCGCCATCGCGGTCTCCGCCCGTACCGGCCAGGGGATCGACGAGCTGCTGGCGCTGATCGACGCCGAACTGCCGCGCCCCGCCGTGGAAATCGAGGCGCTGCTGCCCTACACCCAGGGTTCGCTGGTGGCCCGCATCCACGCCGACGGTGAGGTGATCTCCGAGGAGCACACCGCGGAGGGCACCCTGGTCAAGGCACGGGTGCACGAGGAACTCGCCGCGGATCTGCGGCGTTTCGCGCCTGCCGCGCGAGCCTGAGCGCACGGTTTGAGCGGACGGCCCCATGGGCGGTCCGGGCGGATGGCCTGAGCGGATGGCCCCCTGGGGCGGTCCGGGCGGACGAAAGGGCCCGTTCCCGGTGAAAGCCGGTGAACGGGCCCTTTTCCTCGGCCGATTGGCCTCGCAGGCCGTTGCTCAGCCCTTGCTGGCGAACTTCTGGCTGATGGCGTCATAGACGCCCTTGGCCTCCGGGCCCAGATGCGGTCCCGCCAGCCAACGGCTGTCGGAGGGGCCGATGGAGGTGTTGGACACCAGCTCCGGCCTGCCGTCCGGCCCCTTGGCGAACCAGCCGCCGCCCGAGGAACCGCCGGTCATGGTGCAGCCGATGCGGTACATGGTCGGCTGGGCGGGGTCCAGCGACAGGCGGCCCGGCCGGTCGATGCAGTCGTACATCTTCTGCCCGTCGAAGGGCGGCGCGGCCGGATAGCCCCAGGCACCCATGGAATTGATGGACTTGACCTGGGGGGCGTTGAAGTCCACGGTCAGCGCGCTGCCCACGGTCTCCTCCAGCGACTTGCCGCTGCCGTTCTCCTGCGCCACATGCAGCACGGAGAAGTCGTAGGGCGCGCCCTGGCCGCCCGTCTCGGCGCCCTGGGTGATCCACTGGGTGGAGGTCTGGGCCCAGTTGGCCCACCACACACCGTGCGGGGCCACATCCTGCACCGGCGCGGTGTTCACCCGCGAGCTGGGCAGGCCCTTGTCGTTGTAGGACGGGACAAAGGCGATATTGCGGTACCAGCCGCCCTTCTTGCCCGCGTGCACACAGTGCCCGGCGGTCCACACCAGGTTGGACTTGCCCGGGTGTGCCGGGTCCTTGACGACCGTACCGGAGCAGACCATATGGCCCTGCGGGGCGTCGAAGAACACCTTGCCCACGGGCGGAACGCTCTGGTGGTAGGGGAGTTTGACGGCCTGGGCCGGCACCGGGCGCGGCACCGGGTCGGTCACCCCCTGGTCGCCCTGGCCGGAGCCGGGAGCTGCGCCCGGTGCGTCGGCGAGCTTCTTGTCGTCGGACTGGGCGTCCTTCATGGTGTCCGGCTTCCAATGCCCCTTGATGATGGGGTTGATGAAGTCGCGGGCCTCACGCAGCCAGCGGTCCCGGTCCCAGTTCTTCCAGTCGCCGTTCTTCCACTTCTCGATGTCCTTGAGGCTGAAACCCTTGGGCAGCTGAAGGACGTTGTCGCTCTGCTGGCTGGAAGCGCTGGCCTTGTCGTTGCCGGCGGCCTTGTCGTCCGACGGCCCGCAGGCGGTGGCCGACAGCGCCAGCGCGGTGGCCACCGCGGCGGCGGCCAGAGTGCGCGAGCCATGGGCACGCAGCGCCCGCCAACCGTCGTATCGGTGGGTGGCGCGCGGGCGTTGGGATGGCATGGAGTGAAATCCCCCGATCTAGGTTGTCATGCACCGCCCCGGCGATGGGGCACGGCCACCCTAACGCCGGTGCCGGGGAGGACGGTGCGGGCCCCGGCCCCGGTTCCCGGTCGAAGGATCTTGCACTCGCCCGTGTTCCGGGGCATCCGGCGTCGTTGGTACGTACGGGGGACGGTCGGCGTTCAGCGCACAAGGAGGGACCGTAGTCGTGGGCTTGACCCAGTCACCGCCGCCGGCGCTGCCCGACGCGGCGTCAGCGGCCCGCGCGGCGCAGTCCGCCGCTCCCGCCTGTCCGCTGCCGATCGTGCCGGTGCGGGCCCGGGGCCTGATCGTGGAGGGCGCCGACGGCCGCCGCTATCTGGACTGCTTCCCCGGCGCCGGGGCGCTGGTGCTCGGCCATAACCACCCGGTGGTGCTGGAGGCCGTCCGCTCCGTGCTCGACGGCCAGGCCCCGCTGTATGTGCCGGGCCTGGCCACCCCCGCGGAGCGCGCCTTCACCGGCGAGCTGCTGCGCACCCTGCCGGGTGGGCTGGCGGAAAGCGCCCGGATCAGGTTCTGCGGCCCGGGCGACGGGGAGGCGGTCACCGCCGCCCTGGAGCTGGTACGGGCCGCGACCGGCCGGGACGGCTGCCTGGTCTCCCCGGCCACCGTCTCCTCCGACGACCGGCTGCGCCGGATGCGGGACACCGCTGCCGCGCATTCCGTCCCCTTTGTGGTGGACGAGAGCCGCACCGGAGTGGGGCGGACGGGGGCGTTCTGGGCGGTGGAGCACAGCCAGGTGGTGCCCGATGTGATGGTGCTCTCGGGAGCCGTCGGCGGCGGGCTGCCGCTGGCGGCGGTGGTGCACCGGGAGGATCTGGGCCCGCCGCCCGCCGAGGGCAGCACCTTCCGGGGCAACCAGCTGGCGCTTGCGGCGGGCGCGGCCACCCTGCGCTATGTCCGGGAGCGGCAACTGGCCGAGCGGGCCCGGGTGCTGGGCGGCCGGATGCTCAGCCGGCTGCGCCGCCTGGCGCTGGAACACCGGTGCGTCGGGGGAGTGCGGGGGCGCGGCCTGATGCTGGAGATCGAGCTGCTCGACCATGCCGAGGCCCTGCGCCAGGAGTGTCTGCGCCGGGGCCTGATGGTCGGGATCGGCACCCGGCCCTTCCCGCTGGTCCACCTGCTGCCCCCGCTCACCATCACGGACGAGCAGGCCGAGGCGGTACTCGCCAGGCTGGCCGACGCGCTGGCCGAGATCTCCCGGCCTGCCCGCCACGGCCCGGCTTTCGGCGAGCGCCGGTCGGTTTCGGGTGAGGACCGGTCGGTCTCGGATGAGGACCGGTCGGTTTCGGGTGAGGCCCGGGCCGCCCCCGGTGAGCCCTCGTCCGTCTCCGGCGGGTCCCGGTCTGTCCCTGGTGAGGCCCGGCTCGTCTCCGGCGAGTCCGAGTCCGCCTCGGGTGGGTCCCGGCCCGTTTTCAGCGAGCCTCAGCCTGTCCCCGGCGAGCGCCAGCCCGTCCCTGCCGAGCCCCAGCCCGTCTCCGGCAAGCGCCGGTCCGTCCCCGGCGAGTCTCAACCTGCGCCTGGCGAGGTCCAGTCCGTCTCCGGCGGGTCCCGGCTCGTCTCCGGCAAGCGCCGGTCCGTCCCCGGTGAGTCTCAACCTGCGCCTGGCGAGGGCCAGCCCGCCCCCGGTGAGCCCCAGCCCTTCCCCGGTGAACCGCTGCCCGCGCCCCGCGAGCCCCACCCCGCCCCCAGCCAGCCCAAGGAGGAAGGCGTGGCATTCCCGGCCTGACCGGGTGTCCGCCGTTGCAGCTCATGAACCGGACCACATGAAGGCGCCCGGCGCCCTGGCGGCCGTCGCCCGGCAGGCCGGGTTCCCCGGGCCGCGCCCGCCGGCCGACCCCCTGGACCACCCCGACCCGGCCCGCGCCGCGGACGCCACCGTGCTGGAGCGGCTGCTGCGCTGCTGGGTGCGGGAGACCAATGTCGCGCGCCCCGGCGGCAGTTGTCTGCGCATCCCGCTCAGCGCCGACGGCCGGGTGCTTCATGTGCCCGTCCCCTACTGGTCCGTTACCGGAAGCCACCGCTTCGGTCCGCCCGGTCTGCTGGACGGACCGGCGGATGCCCCCGCGCTGGACGCCGTCACCCTGGCCGCCCTGCTCGGCCGGGAGGCGGTGCACTCCGGCCGCGCCCCGGCCGGTCACGGCGCCGAACTCACCCTGCGCATTGCGGAATTGGTCCGCCGCACCACGGCCTTCCTGCGGCAGCGGCGGCTGGATCCCGGACCGGAGGACGGGGAGTACTTCCTGCACGGCGAACAGGCGCTGCCGGGCGCGGCGTTGGGGGAGACCGAAGGTCATCCCCCGGAGTCGGCCGAGCCCTTCCGGCTGCACTGGCTGGGCGTCCACCGCTCCCTGCTGGCCGCCGACTCCGCCTGGACCGAACGCGGCCGGATCGTCGGCGCGGCCGTACTGACCGCCCGGCTGGCCCCGCCCGCCCTCGGGCTCCCGGCGGACAGCGTGCCGCTGCCCGTACATCCCGCGCGCCTGGCGGCGCTGCACCGCGAGCCGGCCGTCGTCCGGCTGCTGGAGGCCGGACTGCTCCATGACCTGGGCGCCCATGGCCAGCCCTGGTACGCCACCACAGCCCCGCGCACCGTCTACCGCAGCGGAGCGCCCGCCCTGCTCCGGCTCAACGAGAGCGACCGCCAACTTCTGGCATCCGGCGTGGAGTTGCACCGGATGCTGCGCGGCGGGATCGCCCAACGCTGGCACGCCGCCTGTGGTCCGGGCTTCGATGTGATCCGCGACCCGGCCTGGCTGGGCGTCAACGCCCCGGACGGCGTCCCGGTGCCCGGCCTGGGGCTGGGCATCCGGCACCACCCCTTCGCCCCGGACGCCGACGCCGTCTGTCTGGCCGGGCTGCTGGCACCCCGCCCCTGGCCAGGGCGCACCACGCCCGCCGGGCACCCGGCGCTCTGCTCCCGGCTGGCCGCCATCGTCGCCCGCCTGGTGCGGCGCACCGGCCGGCCCGCCGGGGCGGTGTCCGCCGAGTGGTTTCTGCGCTATCTGGAGGCGGTGGTACGGCCGTTGCTCTGGCTGGACGGTGCCGCCGGGATCGTCCTGGGCGCCGACCGGCAGCACACCCTGGTGCTGCTGGACGCCGAGGGCTGGCCGGCCGGCGGACGCCACCGGGGCAGCCTGCACCACCGGCTGCGCGAGCGGCTGCACCCGCCGGGCCCGGCCACCGTCGCCGACGACCGGGCGGACGAGGAGTTCGCCTGCGCCCTGGGCATCGACAACCTGCTCGGACTCATCGGCGCCCTGGGCGCCCAGCGCCTGGCCGATGAGCGCATTCTGCTGGCCGCCCTGCGCCGCTTTCTGCGGGAGGCCGCCGGGGCGCCCGCCGGGACGCGCTCCAGCCTGCCCGGCATGCTGCTGGACTCACCCACCCTGCGCTGCCGCGCCGGGCTGCTCACCGGACCGGTCACCATCACCAACCCCCTTGCCACGGCCCCGGGATGAGCGCCGACTCCGAGGACACCCTCGATCTGCGGCTCACCGGGGAGGCCCGTCGGTTCATCGCCGGTGACCCGCCCGCCCCGCGCACCACCGACCTGCTGGACGGCCTGCCCGGCTGGGGGCCGGTGGCCACCGCCGCCGGGCCCTTCCATCTGGTGCCGGTGCAGGAGGAACGCGACCTGGCGCTGCTCGCCCGCTGGATGAACGATCCGGCGGTGGCCGCTGTCTGGGGACTGGGCGGGCCGCGCACCGTCACCGCCGCGCACCTCGCCGAGCTGCGGCGCACCGACGGCCGCAGCGTGCCCTGCCTGGGCGTGCTGGGCGGGGTGGTGATGAGCTACTGGGAGATCTACCGCGCCGATCTGGACCTCATCGCCCGGCACTACCGCGCCCTTCCCCATGACACCGGGGTCCGGCTGCTGATCGGCCGGACCGCCGACCGGGGCCATGGCCTGGGCACCCTGCTGCTGCGTACCGTCGCCGATCTGGTGCTGGACCGCCGGCCGCACTGCGGGCGTGTCATCGCCGACCCCGATCTGCGCAATATCCCCGCCATCGCGGCCCATCTGGGCGCCGGATTCCGGCTGGCCGCCGAACTGGCACCGTCCGGCACGCAACTCGCACCGTCCGGTCGGCAGCTCGCACTGCTGATGCGGGAACGCGCGCTGCGCGGTGTGCTGCAAGGCCGGTGAGACGGAAGTCGGCCCACGATGTCGGTGCCGCCCCGTAGGCTGGACGGGCTATGACTGCCACCTCCTCCAAGCCCTCGCTCACCGACCTGCTGCGGGCCGCCGTCGCCGCCGTCGGAGGCTCCGAGCGCCCAGGCCAGGCCGCCATGGCCGAGGCCGTCGCCGAAGTGATCGACAACAATGCGCATCTGCTGGTGCAGGCCGGCACCGGCACCGGTAAGTCGCTGGGCTATCTGGTGCCCGCCCTGGCGCATGGCGAGCGCGTGGTGGTGGCCACCGCCACCCTGGCGCTCCAGCGCCAGCTGGTGGAGCGCGATCTGCCGCGCACCGTGGAGGCGTTGCATCCGCTGCTGCGCCGCCGCCCGGAGTTCGCCATGCTCAAGGGCCGCTCCAACTACCTCTGTCTGCACCGGCTGCACGAGGGCGTGCCGCAGGACGAGGAGGAGGGCCTCTTCGACGCCTTCGAGGCAGCCGCCCCCAGCAGCAAGCTCGGCCAGGACCTGCTGCGCCTGCGGGACTGGGCGGACGAGACCGGGACCGGTGACCGGGACGATCTCACCCCCGGCGTTTCCGACCGGGCCTGGTCCCAGGTCTCGGTCACCTCCCGGGAGTGCCTGTCGGCCTCCAAGTGCGCCTATGGGGCGGAGTGTTTCGCGGAGGCGGCCCGGGAGCGGGCCAAGCTCGCCGATGTGGTGGTGACCAACCACGCCCTGCTGGCCATCGATGCCATCGAGGGCGCCCCGGTGCTGCCCGGCCATGAGGTGCTGATCGTGGACGAGGCCCATGAGCTGGTCTCCCGGGTCACCGGTGTGGCCACTGGGGAGCTCACCCCCGGCCAGGTCAACCGGGCGGTGCGCCGGGCGGCCAAGCTGGTGGACGAGAAGGCGGCCGACGCCCTGCAGACCGCCGCCGAGGGCTTTGAGCGGGTGATGGAGCTGGCCCTGCCCGGCCGTCTGGAGGAGCTCCCGGAGGATCTCGCCCAGGTGCTGATGATGCTGCGGGACGCCGCCCGCACGGTGATCTCCGCCATTGGCAACACCCGGGACAAGACCGTCCAGGACGAGGACGCGGTCCGCAAGCAGGCCCTGGCCTCGGTGGAGAATGTGCACGCGGTGGCCGAGCGGATCGTCGAGGGCTCGGAGTACGACGTGGTCTGGTACGAGCGCCATGACCGCTTCGGTGCCTCGCTGCGGGTGGCGCCGCTGTCGGTGTCCGGGCTGCTGCGGGAGAAGCTGTTCGCCGAGCGCTCGGTGGTCCTCACCTCAGCCACCCTCAAGCTGGGCGGGGACTTCAACGGGGTGGCCGCCTCCCTGGGCCTGGCTCCCGAGGGCGTGACCGGTGAGGATGTGCCCGAGTGGCAGGGCGTGGATGTGGGCTCGCCCTTCGACTACCGCAAGCAGGGCATCCTCTATGTGGCCCGGCACCTCTCCCAGCCCGGGCGGGAGGGCAGCCGCTCGGACATGCTGGATGAGCTGGCCGAGCTGATCGAGGCGGCCGGCGGCCGTACCCTCGGCCTGTTCTCCTCGATGCGGGCGGCCCAGGCCGCCGCCGAGGAGCTGCGCGGGCGGCTGGAGCTGCCCATCCTGCTCCAGGGCGAGGAGACCCTGGGCGAGCTGATCAAGACCTTTGCCGCCGACCCCAGGACCTGCCTGTTCGGCACCCTCTCGCTGTGGCAGGGGGTGGATGTGCCCGGCCCCAGCTGCCAGCTGGTGGTGATGGACCGGGTGCCCTTCCCGCGGCCGGACGACCCGCTGATGAGTGCCCGGCAGCGGGCCGTGGAGCAAGGGGGCGGCAATGGCTTTATGGCCGTGGCCGCCACCCATGCCGCCCTGCTGATGGCCCAGGGGGCGGGCCGGCTGGTACGGGCCACCGGTGACCGCGGAGTGGTCGCGGTGCTCGACCCCCGGCTGGCCACCGCCCGCTACGGCTCCTTCCTGCGGGCCTCCATGCCGGACTTCTGGTACACCACGGACCGCAACCAGGTGCGCCGGTCGCTGGCCGCCATTGACGCCGCCGCCAGGGAGCAGGGGAAGTAGCCGGTCCGGTCCCGGCGCGGAGGAAGCGGCCGGGCGCGGACACGGCGGGGCCCCGGAACCGGCGCAGTGGCTCCGGGGCCCGGTCTCGGTGCTCTCACACCCGCCGCAGGACCGCCACGACCTTGCCCAGAATGGTGGCTTCGTCGCCCGGAATCGGCTGGTAGGCGGCGTTGTGCGGCAACAGCCACACATGGCCGTCCTCGCGCCGGAAGCGCTTGACCGTCGCCTCGCCGTCGAGCATGGCCGCCACGATATCGCCGTTCTCCGCGACCGGCTGGCGGCGCACCGTCACCCAGTCCCCGTCACAGATGGCGGCCTCGATCATGGAGTCGCCGACCACCTTGAGGACGAAGAGCTCACCGTCGCCGACCAGTTGGCGGGGGAGCGGGAAGACATCCTCCACCGACTCCTCGGCCAGGATGGGGCCACCGGCCGCGATCCGGCCGACCAGGGGGACGTAGGAGGCGGCGGGCTTGCCGGTGGTGTCGGTCGGCTGGGTGCTGGGCTGGTCCGAGCCGCGGACCTCATAGGCACGGGGCCGGTGCGGATCCCGGCGCAGGAAGCCCTTGCGCTCCAGGGCCATCAGCTGGTGGGCCACCGAGGAGGTGCTGGAGAGCCCCACCGCCTGCCCGATCTCGCGCATGGACGGTGGGTAGCCGCGGCGCTGGACGGAATCCCGGATCACCTCGATCACACGGCGCTGCCGGTCGGTGAGGCCCGAGCTGTCGGCCCGGATTCCCGGAGGGCGGCCCGGCAGCGAGCGGGCCGGCTTGGGCCCCTCGGCGTTCATGGTGCTGTCGCTCATCGGGTGTGTCTGGTCGAGTCGGTTCTGGGAGCGGTCCTGGGCGGTGATGGTGGCGCTGTTTGCGGTGGTGGTCACGTCGGCCCCTCTCGAAATTGTCTCCCTAGCTGGACAACGGTAGTTGCTTTCGAAAGGTTGCGCCAAACACACGTTCGAGTGAAATATCGCTGATTCGCTGACTCGATCAGCTGGGAGGGTGTAACAGGCGGAGATCACTCCGCCTCCGGGTGGCGGCGGGGCCGTCCGCCGGGCCGCCTCCGGCGTCGTCCTGGGGGCCGTCATCGGGCCCTTCCGGCGGGCCCCAGTGTGTCATCCGCGCACCCTCCGCCGGGCCCGGCGGGGCCCTCGCGTAGGCTCTTCTCCTGCCGCCGCCGGGCGACACGCTCAGGGCGCGCCTGGCCGCCGGGTACCAGATCTAGTGCTTTGATGGCGGCTGTCGCCCACAGGTTGTGGTTTCAGCCGGTCCCCGGTCATCTCCGGTGACGGCCATCGCCTATGCTTGGGGCTGCTTCGCCGGGCCGTGAACGGCCTTGACGGAGCCGCGAGTCGTACCTGGCCGCCGAGGCAACCCGAGGGTGAAGGAGGGTGGAGAGCCATGCACTGCCCCTTCTGCAGGCACCCCGACAGTCGTGTGGTCGATAGCCGGACCACCGATGACGGCTGCTCGATCCGCAGACGCCGGCAGTGCCCCGACTGCTCCCGTCGGTTTACGACGGTGGAGACCGCGTCACTGATGGTGATCAAGCGGAGCGGCGTCACCGAGCCCTTCAGCCGCAACAAGGTCATCTCCGGAGTGCGCAAGGCCTGTCAGGGCCGCCCGGTCACCGAGGACGCCCTGGCCCAGCTCGGCCAGCGGGTGGAGGAGGCGGTGCGGGCCACCGGCAGCGCCGAGCTGACCACCCATGACGTGGGCCTGGCCATACTCGGCCCGCTCAAGGATCTCGACCTGGTGGCCTACCTGCGGTTCGCCTCCGTGTACCAGGCGTTCGACTCGCTCGAGGACTTCGAGGCCGCCGTCGCGGAACTGCGGCGGGAGGCTTCCGGCGGCACCGGCCGGGAACCCGAGGTTCCGGCCCCCGCCGCGGCCGCCGACTGAGCGCGGCAAGCGGCGGCAACTCGGACCAGCCCGGCGCGCACGGCGCGCCAGGGCGGAAGACACACATCGCGTCACGGAAGAAATGGGCGCACAAGGGCGTTTTGCCCGGTAGAGGGAGGCGGCATGACAGAGACGGCGAGCGGCCCGGCACGTGGTTCCCGCTCCAAGGGAAGCAAGGGCGGCAAGGGTCTGCGGATCGAACGCATCCACACCACCCCGGGCGTGCACCCGTACGAGGAGGTGGCCTGGGAGCGCCGTGACGTCGTCATGACCAACTGGCGCGACGGCTCGGTCAACTTCGAGCAGCGCGGCGTGGAGTTCCCCGGCTTCTGGTCGGTGAACGCGGTCAACATCGTCACCAGCAAGTACTTCCGTGGCGCCGTGGGCTCGCCGGAGCGCGAGTCCAGCCTCAAGCAGCTGATCGACCGGGTGGTGCGCACCTACCGCAAGGCCGGTGAGGAGCACGGGTACTTCGCCTCCCCGGCGGACGCGGAGATCTTCGAGCACGAGCTGACCTACGCCCTGCTGCACCAGATCTTCAGCTTCAACTCCCCGGTGTGGTTCAACGTCGGCACCGCCCAGCCCCAGCAGGTCTCCGCCTGCTTCATCCTCTCCGTCGACGACTCCATGGAGTCCATCCTCGACTGGTACAAGGAAGAGGGGATGATCTTCAAGGGCGGCTCCGGCGCCGGCCTCAACCTCTCCCGGATCCGCTCCTCCAAGGAGCTGCTGTCCTCCGGCGGCAACGCCTCCGGTCCGGTCTCCTTTATGCGCGGCGCCGATGCCTCGGCGGGAACGATCAAGTCCGGCGGCGCCACCCGCCGCGCGGCCAAGATGGTCGTCCTGGATGTGGACCACCCCGATGTCGAGGCCTTCATCGAGACCAAGGTGAAGGAAGAGGAAAAGGTGCGCGCCCTGCGCGACGCCGGCTTCGACATGGACCTGGGCGGCGAGGACATCACCTCGGTCCAGTACCAGAACGCCAACAACTCGGTCCGCGTCAACGACGAATTCATGAAGGCCGTCGAGAGCGGCTCCAAGTTCGGCCTGCGCGCCCGGCTGACCGGCGAGGTCATCGAGGAGATCGACGCCAAGTCGCTGTTCCGCAAGATGGCCGAGGCGGCCTGGGCCTGCGCCGACCCCGGCATCCAGTACGACGACACCATCAACCACTGGCACACCTCGCCGGAGTCGGGCCGGATCACCGCCTCCAACCCGTGCAGCGAGTACATGCACCTGGACAACTCCTCGTGCAACCTGGCCTCGCTCAACCTGATGAAGTTCCTGCGCGACGATGACGCGGGCCACCAGTCCTTCGACGCCGAGCGCTTCGCCAAGGTCGTCGAGCTGGTCATCACCGCGATGGACATCTCCATCTGCTTCGCCGACTTCCCCACCCAGAAGATCGGTGAGACCACCCGCGCCTTCCGCCAGCTGGGCATCGGCTACGCCAACCTCGGCGCCCTGCTGATGGCCACCGGCCACGCCTATGACAGCGACGGCGGCCGGGCCCTGGCCGGTGCCATCACCTCGCTGATGACCGGCACCTCCTACCGCCGCTCCGCCGAACTGGCCGCGGTCGTCGGTCCGTACGAGGGCTACGCCCGCAACGCGGACGCCCATAAGCGTGTGATGAAGCAGCACGCCGACGCCAACACCGCCGCCAGGCGGATGGACGACCTGGACACCCCGGTATGGGCCGCGGCCACCGAGGCCTGGCAGGACGTACTGCGCCTCGGCGAGCAGAACGGCTTCCGCAACGCCCAGGCCTCCGTCCTGGCGCCCACCGGCACCATCGGCCTGATGATGGACTGCGACACCACGGGTGTCGAGCCGGACCTGGCGCTGGTGAAGTTCAAGAAGCTGGTCGGCGGCGGCTCGATGCAGATCGTCAACAACACGGTGCCCAAGGCGCTCAAGCGCCTCGGTTACCAGGCCGAGCAGGTGGAGGCGATCGTCGCGCACATCGCCGAGCACGGCAATGTGATCGACGCCCCGGGCCTCAAGCCCGAGCACTACGAGGTCTTCGACTGCGCCATGGGCGAGCGGGCGATCTCCGCCATGGGCCATGTGCGGATGATGGCCGCCGCCCAGCCGTTCCTCTCCGGCGCCATCTCCAAGACCGTCAACCTGCCCGAGTCGGCCACCGTCGAGGAGGTCGAGGAGGTCTACTTCGAGGGCTGGAAGCTGGGCCTGAAGGCGCTGGCGATCTACCGCGACAACTGCAAGGTCGGCCAGCCGCTCTCCGCCAAGAAGAAGGAGGAGGAGAAGAAGGCCGCCGAGACCACGGCCCCCGCCGCCGCGGAGAAGGTCGTCGAGTACCGCCCGGTCCGCAAGCGGCTGCCCAAGGGCCGTCCCGGCATCACCACCTCCTTCACGGTCGGCGGCGCCGAGGGCTATATGACCGCCAACTCCTACCCGGACGACGGTCTGGGCGAGGTCTTCCTGAAGATGTCCAAGCAGGGTTCCACCCTGGCGGGCATGATGGACGCCTTCTCCATCGCCGTCTCGGTGGGCCTGCAGTACGGGGTGCCGCTGGAGACCTATGTCTCCAAGTTCACCAATATGCGCTTCGAGCCGGCCGGTATGACCGACGACCCGGATGTGCGGATGGCCCAGTCCATCGTGGACTACATCTTCCGCCGCCTGGCGCTGGACTTCCTGCCCTTCGAGACCCGCTCCGCGCTGGGCATCCACTCCGCCGAGGAGCGCCAGCGCCACCTGGAGACCGGCTCCTATGAGCCGGCCGACGAGGAGGTGGACGTCGAGGGTCTGGCCCAGTCCGCCCCGCGGCTGGAGAGCCCCAAGCCGGAGCTCCCCGCCCAGCCGGCCAACGCCGGTCAGGCCCCCAAGGAGGCCCACAACTCCACCGAACTGATGGAGATGCGGCTGGGGCTGAACGCGGACGCGCCGCTGTGCTTCTCCTGCGGCACCAAGATGCGCCGCGCGGGCAGCTGCTATCTGTGCGAGGGCTGCGGCTCGACCAGCGGTTGCAGCTGACCGAGCGCCCGGAGTAACACGGTGAGGCGGAAGGAGAACCCGGAGGGTTTCCTTCCGCCTCACCGCTTCTCCGGCCGTACGGTGCCCGCACGCCGGCAATCGTTCACCCGTCTTTGGAAGGGCGGCCTGGATGAGTGAATTCCCCTTCAGCGGCGACAAGTTGGACCTGGACGCCTATCTCGGGCGCATCGGTCTGGGCCGGGCCGGCGGACCGGACCCGGGGACACTGCGGATGATCCACCGTGCTCATCTGGCGGCGTTCCCGTTCGAGAACCTGGAAATCCTGCTGGGCCGGCCGGTGTTGCTGGACATCAAGGCCCTCCAGGAGAAGCTGGTGGACCGGCGGCGCGGCGGCTACTGCTTTGAGCACAATCTCCTGCTGGCGGCGGTGCTGGAGCGCCTCGGCTTTGCCGTCTGGGGTCTGGCTGCCCGGGTGAGCAGGGACGACGGCGGGGTGGCGCCGGTGACGCATATGGCGCTGGGGGTCCATGCGGGCGGACAGGACTGGCTGTGCGATGTGGGCTTCGGCGGGGACGGCCTGCTGGACCCCCTTCCCCTCCGGCCGGCCGGCCCGGTCCCTCAGGACGGCCGGAGCTTTGCGGTCGAAACGCGGCGCCATGGAGTGCGGGTGCTGCGTACCCTGCGCCCCGAAGGCTGGTCGGACCTCTATGCCATTGGTCCGGAACGTCGCCTTCCGGTCGACTATGCGGTGATGAACCACTACACCTCCACCCATGCCGGCTCGCCCTTCGTCTCCCGCTTGCTGGTGCAGCGCACCGAGGAGGGCGTACGCCGGTCGCTGGTGGGCCGGGCCCTGAAGGTGACGCGCTCCGACGGCAGCCGTGAGCAACGGGACGTCGGCGGCGGTGAGTTGCGCGAGGTGCTGCGGTCGCAGTTCCTGATCGAGCTGGACGACGCCGATGCCGAGACGCTCGTACGGGTGTGCTCCGTCGTTACGTGATGCGCGCCACCTTCCCCGCCGTACCATGGCCCGGTGCTGGTCAAGTGGATTCGCTGCACCGTGGTGGACCGCCGCGGTTTCGAACGGGGGCAGCGGAAATGGGCGGGGTTGCTGGGTGAGCCGGGGTTCCGGGGGCAGGGGGGCGGCTGGAGCCGGGGGCGTCCCGGAGTGGCCCATCTGTTCAACTTCTGGGAGAGCCGGGCCTTTTACGACTCCTTCATGGCGCGGTCGCACGACAGACTGGCCGCCGCCCAGGCCGGCACCTACAAGGATGTCCAGGTGCGGCTGTTCGAGCACCGCCTCGATGTGAAGGTGGGCTTCCGGCCCCAGTTCACCGACGCCGACCTGGTGCGGTTCGCACACTGCAAGGTCCGCGCGGACCGGGTGGAGCACTTCACCCTGATGCAGGAGAAGGTGTGGAACCCGGCCATGGCGGGCTCGCCGGGCATGCTGCGCGGGGTCTTCGGTGAGGCGCCCGGCCCGGAGTTCCTGGTGCTGTCCATGTGGAACTCCGAGGCCGAGCACGGCAAGTACCGCGCGGACCGGGTGGAGCGGCTGGCGCTGCGCGCGCAGACCGAGGCGGATGTCGCGGCGATCAGCGGCGATGTGGTGCGGATAGAACCCTCCTGGACGGTCTGAGCGGCGGCCGGGCCCGCCGGTACGGGTCAGGCCGGGGCCGGGTCCCGGCCCGGGGGCCGGTGCGGTGCGGACATCACTTCGCCTCCGGGTGATGTTCGAATTAGGGTGGCGGCATGGCACGGCCCCGGCGCATCGTCCTCCTGCGGCACGGAGAGTCGGTGGGCAACATCGACGACTCGGTCTACGAGCGGGAGCCCGACCATGCCCTGAGCCTGACCGCCAAGGGACGCCGGCAGGCCGAGGAGGCCGGGGCCAGGCTGCGCGAGCTCTTCGGGGACGAGCAGATCTCCGCCTATGTCTCCCCCTACCGCCGCACCCACCAGACCTTCCAGGCCCTGGGGCTCGACCCCCGCCGGGTCAGGGTGCGCGAGGAGCCCCGGCTGCGCGAGCAGGACTGGGGCAACTGGCAGGACCCCGAGGACGTCCGCCGGCAGAAGGCCTACCGGGACGCCTACGGCCACTTCTTCTACCGCTTCGCCCAGGGTGAGTCGGGGGCCGATGTCTATGACCGGGTGGGCGCCTTCCTGGAGAGCCTGTGGCGCAGCTTCGAGGACCCGGCGCATCCGCCGAACGTCCTGCTGGTCACCCATGGACTGACCATGCGGCTGTTCTGTATGCGCTGGCTGCACTGGACGGTGGCCGAGTTCGAGAGCCTGTCCAACCCCGGCAATGGCGAGATGCGCGCCCTGCTGCTGGGACTGGACGGCCGCTATCACCTGGACCGCCCCTTTGAGCGCTGGTGCACCCCGGAGTCCTATGGCTACAGCGGTTAGAGTTCGCTGCGATGACCGCTGACCGATTCCACCGGGCCCTGGCCTCCCTGCGCGGGCTGGCCGTAGGTGACGCCCTCGGCTCCCAGTTCTTCGTACCCGCCAACTACCCGCTGCTCAAGCGCCGTCAGACGCCCCAGGCCCCCTGGCGGTGGACCGACGACACCGAGATGGCCTGCTCGGTGCTGGCCGTCCTCGCCGGGCACGGACGCGTGGATCAGGACGCCCTGGCCCGGTCCTTCGCCGAGCACCATGACTTCGACCGGGGGTACGGACCGGCGGTCAACCGGATGCTCCGGCTGATCCGGGAGGGCGGTGACTGGCGGGAGCTGGCGGCCGCCCTGTTCAAGGGGCAGGGCTCCTGGGGCAATGGCGCGGCCATGCGCATCGCCCCGCTGGGCGCCTGGTACGCGGACGACCCCGAGCAGGCCACCCACCAGGCGGAGATCTCCGCCTACACCACCCACCAGCACCGTGAGGCGGTGGCCGGCGCCATGGCCGTGGCCGCCGCGGCGGCTCTCGCCGCTGCTGCGGACGGCCCGCCCAAGCCCGAGGCGCTGCTGGACGGGGTGATCGGCCTGGTGCCGCGCAGCGCCGTGCAGGCCGCCCTGCGCCGGGCCCGCGACATGCTGGACTACGCGGACACCACCACCGTGGCGGCTGTCCTGGGCTGCGGCCGGCGCACCAGTGCCATGGACACCGTGCCCTTCGCCCTGTGGGCCGCCGCCCGGCATCTGGACTCCTTCCAGGCGGCGTTCTGGACCACCGCGCAGGCCGGCGGGGATGTGGACACCACCTGCGCCATCGTCGGCGGGGTGGTCGCGGCCACCGGGCGGGGCGCGCCGCCGGGCGACTGGCTCGCCGCCACCGAAGCGCTTCCCGGCTGGCTTCCGAGCGCCCCCCGCTGACCCGGGGCGCCCGGAAACGATGGCTCCGGGAGACCCCGGGGGCGGCCACCGGCCCGGTGTGCCGGATCGTCCTGGGGATGCCTCCCGGACGGCCTCCGGGATGCGTCCCGGACCGATCCCTGACCGATCCCGGACCGCTCCGGGATGCCCTCCGGACGGCCTTCGGGCGAAGGGGCCCCCGGAGCCACGCCGGATGCCGCGGGGGCGTAACCTTGCTGGCGCCATGGCCTACCAACCGCCCACCCACAGCGCCGAGCGCTCGCTTCGAGCGACTACCGGAGCCAAGATCGTCGCCGGTGTCGACGAGGTGGGCCGCGGTGCCTGGGCGGGACCGGTCACCGTGTGCGCGGCCGTCACCGGACTGCGCCGGCCGCCGGAGGGTCTCACCGACTCCAAGCTGCTGACTCCCAAGCGGCGCACCGCGCTCGCCGTCGAGCTGGAGTCCTGGGTGACCTGCTACGCCCTGGGGCACTCGCTGCCGGAGGAGATCGACGAGCTAGGGATGACGGCGGCGCTCCGGCTGGCCGCGTGCCGTGCTCTGGAGGGGCTTCCGGTGCGGCCGGACGCCGTCATCCTGGACGGCAAGCACGACTACCTGGGCGCCCCCTGGCGGGTCCGTACGGTGATCAAGGGGGACCAGTCCTCCGTGGCGGTCGCGGCCGCCTCGGTGATCGCCAAGGTGCGCCGGGACGCCATGATGGCCGAACTGGGCCTGGACCACGCGGACTTCGGCTTCTGCGACAACGCCGGATATCCCTCGCCGGTGCACCGCGAGGCCCTGGACCGGCTGGGTCCGACCCCGCATCACCGGCTGTCCTGGGCCTATCTGGACGCGCTGCCCAAGTGGCAGCATTTGAAGCGGGTTCGAATCACTCCCGCTAGTGGTGAGGACCCGGATATCCGTGGCAGGAACGCCCTGGAAGCGAGTGGTCAGCTCGGCTTCGAGTTCTGATCCCGCGATGGGCCACCCGCCGATGCGAATCGCACCGGCGTTTGATAGACATCAACTCATGCCTCTCATCCCCGAGGAGCCTCAGATTCACGAGAGTGTCCCGGGTCCCCGCGTTGTTCCGGCCGCCGGCCGCACCGCGCCGACCCCCCGCCCCGTTCCCGGTCCCGGCCCCCGTCCGGCACCGATGCGGCCCGGCAACCCCGGACCGCGCCGTGCCCCGGCCCAGGCCGCCCCGGCCACTCCGCAGATCCAGCTGATACCCGCCTCCGCGGAGGGTGCGCTGGACGCCGCGGACGAAGCCGTAGACCTGTTGCTCGACACCGGCCGAGCGCCGGGCGAGATCCTGGTGCTCACCACCGGCGCCCCCCACCCATGGGCGGCGCATGAACTCTCCTTCGGCGAGGCGTCCTACTGGGCGCAGCACGAGGCCGCCGATGACGTCTTCTACGCGGCCGCGGACGCCGGACGGGTCACCCGCCGCCCGGTCGTGGTGGTCGCCGTCAACGGCGGCGACGACGCCTCGGTGACCAAGGCCCTGCCCGCCGCCCTGGGCCTGGCCGGCGCGCTGCTGATCGTCTGTGGCGATCCGCAGCGGGTCAACGGCCTTCTGTCGGCGGGCGTCTGACGCCCTGCCCCGGCCGCGGTCCGCTCCGTCCGGAGCAGGCCCGCCGGGACCCGGGGCGGAACCCCGGGCGGTGCGCCGTATGCCGGCGGCCGGGCCCGGGCGGCGTTGACCGCGCCGCTCACCGGGCCGCCGGGAGGGCGTCGGACAGTGCCGTGCCGGGGCACAGCGGCATGCTCACCGGCGAGGCCGAGCGCGGCTGCCGCCCGCTGCGGCCCTCGCCGAGGACATGCCAGCCCGTCTCGGTCAGGGTGATGTACGCGCCGCAGCGCAGCCCGTGCAGGATGCAGGCGTCGCGCAGCCCCCACATCCAGGCGCCGTCCTCCGGGGTCCAATGGGCCTCGCCCTGGCGGCAGTAGAGCAGCACCGCGGTCCGCACCGGGGTGCGTCTGCGCAGATCGTGAGGGATCACCCGGCGCAGTTGGCCGAGCAGCGCGTTGCGGCGCTGCCAGCCGTCGGCGCCGGCGTCGCGGTACCCGAAGGAGGCGCTGGCCACCAGCCGTTCCTCCGGGTCGAGCACGGCGACCACGGCGGTCAAGGGCGTGGGCAGATGGCGGGCGTGCAGTCCGGTCACCACCTCCCGGGGGTTGCGCAGCAGCGGGATCCCGGCCCTGGCCCACTCCGCCGGTTCCAGCAACCGGCCGGTGGGAGCGGCGGATTGGGCGGACGGGGGCGGAGCCAAGCCGAAGGCCATGATTGTCCCTTCGTCTGCGTGCCCACGGTCCGGGGCCGGCGTCAGTGAGGGCATACCGGGACCACGCCCCAGGAGGGCCAACGGGCGGGAACGGGGAGCCGGTTCAATTCTCGCGGCGCCGACTACGCTGCGGCAACGATCAATTGACGCCAGTGACCGGTATCGCGCCTTCCGCCGTCGCCGCCACGCCTCCGCTCCGCCTTTCCCCGCACCTTCCTGTCCGCCGCTCCGGCTGCCGGCCCAGCGCCCTCAGCCCTGCACGGCCAGGACCATCGGCAGCACCCCCTTCGCCCCCGACCGGCGCAGCAGCCGGGCCGCCACCGCGAGCGTCCAGCCGGTATCGGTGAAGTCGTCCACCAGCAGCACCGGGCCGTCCGCCGAGGACAGCGCCCGGGCGAGTGCCGGCGGCACGGTGAGCACCCCTTCCAGCGCCATCAGCCGCTGGGCGCTGTTGGTGCGGGAGATCCGGGTGTCCGCCGCCCCCTCCCGGTAGGCGACCGTGCCGAGCAGCGGTATACGGCCCACTGTGGCGATGTGTTCGCCCAGGGAGTTCACCAGCCGTGGCCGCGTCCGGGAGGCGATGGTCACCACACCGGCCGGGCGGGCGGGGGCGGTTGGCTCGCCGGACGCCCAACCGCCCGGCCCGCGCGCCCAGTCGGCGAGCACCGTGACCACCGCGTCGGCGACATCGGCCGGAACCGGCCCGTCCGGTGCCTGGGGCGCCAGCAGTGGCCGCAGCCGGTTGCCCCAGCCGATGTCCGAGAGCCGCCCCAGGGCGCGCCCCGGCCCGGCCTGTTCCTCGGCGGGGATACGGCCCTTGAGGGCGACGCCCACCGAGGGCATTCCGGTGGGCCACATCCGGCGGGGCTCCACCTCCGTTCCCGGCCGGCCAAGTTCGCCCCGGGCGGCGGTCAGCGCCGCTTCGGAGATCTCCGGGGTGAACCGGGGGCCCGCGCAGTTGTCGCAGCGGCCGCAGGGGGCCGCCTGTTCGTCGTCCAGCTGCCGGCGCAGGAACTCCATACGGCAGCCGGTGGTGGTGGCGTACTCCCGCATCGCCCGCTGTTCCGCCTCGCGCTGCCGGGCCACCCGGGCGTAGCGCTCGCCGTCATAGGACCAGGGCTGTCCGGTGGCCGTCCAGCCGCCGCGCTCCCGGCGCACGGCGCCGTCCACGTCCAGGACCTTGAGCATGGTCTCCAGCCGGGAGCGGCGCAGTTCCACCTGGGGCTCCAGGGCGGGCAGCGAGACCGGGCGCCCGGCGGCGGACAGCACCTGGAGGGTGCGGCGCACCTGTTCCTCGGGAGGGAAGGCCAGCGAGGCGAAGTAGGACCAGATCGCCTCGTCCTCCCGGCCGGGCAGCAGCAGCACCTCGGCATTGCGCACCCCGCGCCCCGCCCGGCCGACCTGCTGGTAGTAGGAGATGGGGGAGGAGGGGGAGCCCAGGTGGACCACAAAGCCCAGGTCCGGCTTGTCGAACCCCATGCCCAGGGCGGAGGTGGCCACCAGCGCCTTGACCCGGTTGGCCAGCAGATCCTCCTCGGCCTGTCTGCGGTCGGCGTTCTCGGTCTTCCCGGTGTAGGAGGCCACCGTGTGCCCCCGGTGGCGCAGGAAGGCCGTGACCTCCTCGGCGGCGGCGACGGTCAGGGTGTAGACGATGCCGGAGCCCGGCAGCTCCGCCAGGTGGTCGGCGAGCCAGGCCAACCGGTGGGCGGCGTCGGGCAGTTGCAGAACGCCCAGCCGCAGGCTCTCCCGGTCCAGCGGCCCGCGCAGCACCAGGGCCTGCCCGCCGCCCTCGCCCGTGCCCAGCTGCTCGGCCACATCGGCGGTCACCCGGGCGTTGGCGGTGGCGGTGGTCGCCAGCACGGGGACTCCGGGCGGCAGTTCGGACAGCATGGTGCGCAGCCGGCGGTAGTCGGGCCGGAAGTCATGGCCCCAGTCGGAGATGCAGTGGGCCTCGTCCACCACCAACAGGCCGGTGGAGGCGGCGAGTTTGGGCAGCACCTGGTCGCGGAAGTCCGGGTTGTTCAGCCGCTCGGGGCTGACCAGCAGCACATCGACCTCGCCGGCCGAGATCTCCGACTGCACCGTTTCCCACTCCTCGGTATTGGAGGAGTTGATCGTCCGGGCCCGGATGCCGGCCCGGGCGGCGGCCTCCACCTGGTTGCGCATCAGCGCCAGCAGCGGAGAGACGATCACGGTGGGGCCGCTGCCGCGCTCCCGCAGCAGCGCGGTGGCCACGAAGTACACCGCGGACTTGCCCCAGCCGGTGCGCTGCACCACCAGGGCCCGGCGGCGGTCGGCCACCAGGGCCTCGATGGCGCGCCACTGGTCGGTGCGCAGCCGGGCCGTGCCGGTGGGGTCGGCCACCAGCCGGGCGAGGACGGCGTCGGCCGAGGTGCGGAGGGCTTCGTTGGTCATGCCCCCATGCAACACGAGACCACTGACAAGGCGCGAACGTTGTCCACAATCCCGGTAGGACAATATGCGGCGTATCCACAGGGCTGGCGGAGCCGGCCGGAGCCGCGGGACTCTCGGGCCATGGTCAATCACGAGGAACCCGCCCGTCCGTCCCACCCGTCCTCCGGCCGGGAAGCGGCCGACGGAAGTCATGTCACCCTGCGCAGCCCGGCCGAACTGGCCGATGCCCTGCCCTACTTGCTGGGGTACCACCCCGATGACTCGATCGTCATGATCGCTCTGCACGGTGACCGCGGGCGCTTCGGCGGCCGCCTGCGCACCGGCATCCCCGCCGACCCCGAGGAATGGCCGTCGCTGGGCGAACAGCTCGCCGAGACCCTGGTCGCCGGCTGCACCAGGCGAGGCACCCGGCCCGACGGCGTCGTCCTGTATCTGTGCCGGGACCCCGCGGCGGACGGGACCGGCCGCGAGGTGATGGAGGCCCTGCGCCCCCTGGCCCAGGCCCTGCGGCTGGCCTGCGGCGGGCTGGACGTCCCGGTCTTCGAGGCGCTGTGCGTCTCCGGCGGCCGCTTCTGGTCCTACTGCTGCTCGGACGCCCGCTGCTGTCCCCCGGAAGGCACGCCGCTGGCCATCCCGGGCACCTCGGTGATGGCCGCGGCGGCCGCCTACGCCGGAGTCCAGGTCGTGGGATCGCTGCGCCAGCTGGAAGCCCGGTTCGCACCGCCCGGCGGCGGCCGGGCCGAGGCCCAGCGGCGGGCGCTCGACACGGCCTCCGCCGAGCTGGTCCCGCGCATCCTGAGCGGCCCGGGCGCCGACACCGTGCGGCGGGAAACGCTCGAACTGGCGGATCAGCTGGTCCGGCGGCTGCACCAGGCCCCGGCGGCGGCCGGCCCGGCCGATCAGGACGCCCGGGACGACGGGCTGGTCACCGACGCGGAGGCGGCGGCCATCCTGACCGGCCTGCAGGACCGCGCCACCCGGGACGACGCCGCGGCCTGGATGGAGGGGCCGCGGGCGGGCGCCGTACTGCGCCTGTGGCGGGCACTGGCCCGGCGCTGCGTCCCGCCGTACACCGAACACGCCGCCGCCCCGCTGGCCCTGGCCGGCTGGGTCGCCTGGTCCACCGGCGGCATCGCCGAGGCCAGGGTCGCCCTGGGGCTGGCGCTGAGCGCCGACCCGCACTATCTCTTCGCCCGCCTCCTGCACCAGGCGTGCAACGAGGGCATGGATCCCGAGCGCCTGCGGCGCTGCCTGCGCCGGGACCGTCCGGGCCGGGCCGGGCCCGCCGGTTCACCCGGCACTTCCGGCACTTCCGGCACGGCGGGCGGGCCGCCGGCCGAGGGCACCGCCGGGCACACGCCGCCGGCGCCGCTGCCCCCGAAGCCGGCGGCCCGGCGCGCGAAGGGCGGAGCGCCAGGTGGTCCCACCGCTCCGGAAGCCGTCAACCGGCCTGCCGGAAAGCCGCGTTCGAGGCGGCACACCGGCCGGCGGGGGTTGCGTGACCGGCGCTGATCCGGGGCGCGCGCCCGGTCGGCGTGACCTCGGCCGGGCCGCCGCCGTTCACCTGAGTGGCCCCCTCGGCCGCGATCGACCGTCCTGTTCCAGCTGTCCGCAGGGAGCGCAGAGAAGTGCGTGACACCGCAGCCCAGCCCCGTCCGGTGCTCCGCCCGCCGGCCCCCCGGGCCGCCGGGGCCGGGCCCGTCCGGGCGCCCGGGCCGCAGCCGGTGCACCAGGCGCTGGTCTGTGTGGCGCTGCCCGCCCTGGCGGTCTCCGCCGAACACGGACAGCTCACCGGGCAGGGGCTCGACGGTTTCTACCGCGACGGGCGGCGGCTGCTGGCCCGGTGCCGGGTGCGGGTGGCGGAGGCCGAACCGGTCCCGGTGCAGGGGCGGCTGCTGGACGCGGCCCGGGCACGGTTCATGGGCACCGTGCGCATCCCCACCGAGGAGGGACCCGACCCGGTGGTCACCGTGGAGCGGCTGCGCGATGCGGAGGGCGTCGAGCGGATCACCGTGCACAACGCCGCCGTCCGTGAACTGCGGCTGCCGGTCGAGGTCGCCCTGGGCACCGATCTGGCGGAACTGGGCGCGGTGGCGGCCGGGCGGCCGGGCCCGGAGATCCCGGCCGCGGTGCACGGCTCCGGCCTGCGCTGGCCGGCCCCCGGGCTGCACGCGGTGCTCACCGCGGACCCCCCGGCGGAGGACGTCCTGGCCTCGGCCGGGCTGCTCTGCTGGGAGATACGGCTGCCGCCCGGCGGCTCCCGGACCATCGAGCTGCGCGTACGGCCGGAGGCCCCGGGCCGCCCCCGGCCGCCGGAGCCCGCCGCCCGCGGCCGCTCCGGCACCCTGTGGGACGAGGTACGGGCCGAAGGGGACGATCCAGGGGTGGCGGCGCTGCTGGCGACCGGCCTGGACGATCTGCGCTCGCTGCTGGTCAGGGACACCGGAAACCAGGAACTCCTGGCCGCCGCCGGGGTGCCCTGGCGGTGCGGCCGCCCCGCGCCCGCCGAGGCCCTGTGGACGGCCCGGATGACCCTCCCGCTGGGCGTCCGGCTGGCGGGAGGCACCTTGCGTGCCCTGGCCCGCGCCCAGGTGTCCGGGCCCGGCCCCGACCACGGCCGCATCCCCGGCGCACTGCGCCGGTCCGGCCCGCACCTGCCGCCCGGCTGCACGGGCGTGGAGGCCACCCTGCTGTTTCCGGTGGTGCTGGCCGAGGCGAGGCGGTGGGGCCTGCCCGAGCAGGAGACACAGGCCCTCCTGCCCGCCGCCGAACGCTGTCTTGGCTGGCTGCGGGCGGCCGTCGGACGCCGCGGCTATCTCGCCGACCCCTTCCCGGGCGGCCCCTATCGCTGTGAGGTGCAGGCACACGCCCATCGCGCCGCGCTGCTGGGTGCCGACCTCCTGGCGGCCTGTGGACGGCCCGGTGCCGAGGAGTGGCGGGAGTGGGCGGCCGCCCTCCGCCACCGGTTCCGGGCGGACTTCTGGGCCGAGGACCGCTCCGGCGGACGGCCGCTGGCGGCGCTGACCCCCGACGGCCGCCGCATACCGCACCTGGGCAGCACCGCCGCTCACCTGCTGGACACCGGACTGCTCGGCGCCGGTGCCCATGCCCCCGGGCTGCTGGACAAGGTGCAGACCGAACAGCTGGCCAGGCTCCTCGGCGGCCCGGCCCTGGACTGCGGCTGGGGCCTGCGCAGCCTCGGTGCCAAAGAGCCGGGATACAACCCCTTCGGCCACCGAGGCGGCGCGGTGCGGGTGCATGAGACCGCCGTGGCCGTGGCGGGCCTGGCCGCCGCCGGTTACGAGGCGGAGGCGGGTGCTCTGGCCAGGGGAATGCTGGACGCCGCCAAGGCCTTCGGCCACCGGCTGCCGGAGATGTACGCGGGCGAGCAGCGCAGCACCGGCAGCCTTCCGCTGCCCCACCCGGCGGCCTGCCGCCCCGCCGCCGTAGCCGCGGCCGGCGCGGTCCAGGCGCTGGTCGCCTTCGCCGGCGTACGGCCGGATGTACCGGCGCGCAGCGTGACCGTCCGCCCCCCGCGCAGCGCTCCGCTGGGCGCGTTGCGGTTCACCGGCCTGCGCGTCGCCGAGCAGCCGTTCTCGGTGCGGGTCAGCAGGCTGGGGCTGGGCATGGTCGAGGAGGCCGCCGACGGCCTGCAATTGGGGGTGTGAGAGACAGTGCGCGCCGAGCAGTGCGCCGGTCCGCCGGTTATGGGGATCGTCCGTGGTCAAGAGCCTGTTTATCGTCAGGCAGACGACTATGATCGCGTCATGCCCTACGACCCGTCGGCCTTCCCGCCCTTCGCCGTCACCGTCGACCTGGTCGTGCTCACCGTGCGCCGTCATGCGCTGTGCGCGCTGGCCGTGCGCCGCGGTGAGCCCCCCTTCCAAGGCCGGTGGGCGCTGCCCGGCGGTTTTGTGCGAGGGGACGAGGACCTGGCCACCGCGGCGGCCCGGGAGCTGGCCGAGGAGACCGGACTGCACGTCCAGGACCAGACCGGCCCGGCGCCGGCCAACGCCGCCCACCTGGAACAGCTCGCCACCTACGGTGATCCCAAGCGCGATCCCCGGATGCGGGTGGTGAGCGTGGCGCACCTCGCCCTGGCCCCCGACCTGCCCGCCCCGCGGGCCGGCGGCGACGCGCACAGCGTCCGCTGGGCCCCGGTGAACGAGCTGCTCGACGAACGGGAGGGCGAGCACACCGCCCCGCTCGCCTTCGACCACGCCCGCATCCTCGCCGACGGAGTGGAGCGCGCCCGCTCCAAGATCGAGTACTCCTCGCTCGCCACCGCCTTCTGCCCCCAGGAGTTCACCGTCGGCGAGCTGCGCCGGGTCTACGAAGCCGTCTGGGGGGTCGCCCTGGACCCGCGCAACTTCCACCGCAAGGTCACCGGCACCCCGGGCTTCCTGGTGCCCACCGGAGGCACCACCACGCGTCAGGGCGGCCGTCCGGCACAGCTCTTCCGGGCCGGTGGCGCCACCCTCCTCAACCCGCCCATGCTCCGCCCGGAGGCCTGAGGCGAGCCGCCGGGGCCGGTCGGCGGAGTAGCGGTCCGCCGACCGGAGGTGACACGGGCCGGAAGCGGCTGCGCTCCGCAGCAAATAGGACATATCGGGTTACGGTGCTGCGCGAAACGCCCCGCATCCGCCCGCCGACGCCCAAGCGCAGGGCCGTCTCACGTCCCGCGAGTGAACCCATGATCCAGGCCATCGGACTGACCAGCGCTCCCCGCCGGAACCAGCCCCTCGCCGTCGCCGACCTCACCTTCGAAGCCCGCCCCGGACGCATCACCGTGCTGCTGGGTGAGCCCGGGGCGGGCAAGACCAGCGCCCTGCGCCTGCTGCTGCGCCGCGACCCCGGACGCGGCGTCGCCCTCTTCCGGGGCCGTCCCCTGGACCGCATCCAGCACCCGGCCCGCGAGATCGGCGTCCTCCTCGGCGACGTACCCGGCCACCCCGCCCGTACCGCCCGCAACCACCTGCGCATGCTCGCCGCGGCCGCCGGAGTGCCGTTGAAGCGGGTGGACGAGGTGCTGGAGGTCGTCGGCCTCGCCGGGCTGGCCGAGCAGCGCCTGGGGGACTTCTCGCGGGGGATGGACCGCCGGCTGGGGATGGCCGCGGCCCTGCTCGGCGACCCGCACACCCTGGTGCTCGACGAGCCCGCCCATGAGCTGTCGCCCCGGGAGACCTCCTGGCTGTACGGCCTGCTGCGCGGCTTCGCGGCCCATGGCGGGACCGTCCTGACCACCTCCCGGGCACCCAAGGAGGCGGCGCGCATCGCCGACCGGGTGGTCACCATCGGCCAGGGCCGCCTCCTCGCCGACCAGAGCGCCACCGACTTCACCGCCGCCCGGATGCGGCCCCGGATTGTGGTCCAGTCCCCCTACGCCGGCCGCCTCGCCCACCTCCTGTCCCAGGAGCCTCCGGCTCCGGACGCGCCGCCCGCGGAGGTGGTCCAGGACGGCGGCAGCCGGCTCTTCATCTACGGCAGCAGCTGCGCCGCCGTGGGGGAGGCCGCCTTCCGGCACGGCATCCTGGTGCACCGGCTGACGGAGGAGACCGGCGACAGCGGCCCGGCCCCCGGCGAGCCCCCCGAGCCCCCGCCCCCCGCGCCCCAGGGCGAGGTGCACTCACCCCTGGCCATGCCCAACCCGGTGTGGCCGCTGCTGTACGAAGTGCGCCGGACCGCCGGGGTGCGGACGCCCTGGCTGGTGATCACCGCCACCCTCGCGGCTTCCCTGCTCACCGCCGTGCCGCTGGCCCGCTTCGGCGCCCCGCCCACCGGCATCCTGACGGCCTGGCCCGCCCGGCTGCCGCTGCCCCCCGCCGCTTTCGGGGCGGGTCTGCTCGGGGCGCTGGCCTTCGGCCAGGAGTTCCGCTACCCGGCCCTCGCTCCTGACGGCGGTACCGCCGGCCGCCGCCTGGCGCTGCTCGGCGCCAAGATCGTCGTCACCGGTACCGCGGCGGTCCTGCTCGCCCTGGTCACGGTCGCCCTCGACGCCCTGGCGGGCTGGCTGCTGTTCGGGAACTCCGCCATCGCGCTGCCCGGCGCCCCCGCCGTGGCGCTCACCGGCTGGATCGCCCTCAACCTGGGCTGCGCCTGGGCCGGTCTGTCCGCCGCGGGGCTGTTCCGTTCCACCGTCCTGGGGCTGCTCTCGGTGCTCGCGGTGCCCACCCTGGCGGTGCCGCTGCTCGGCGCGCTCTTCGCCCGGCCCGCGGCCCGGTCCCTGATCGGCCTCCCGGAGCGGCTGCGCTCCACGGTCCTGCTGCAGTGGCCCGCCGGGCTGGACCAGGGCCTCTCGGCCGCGCTGCGGCTGCTGTCCCAACCCATCGGCTGGGCCCTGGTGTTGGCACTCACCGGGCTGCTCGGGGCCTATGTGCTCACGGTCCTCAGGGGCCGCCCACGCTGAGAGCTGTGCTATTGGGCCGGACCCGGGAGCCGGCCACGACCGGTCAACGCAGCGTGAACAGAGAGAAGGAAGGAGCCCAAGGGATGCCGCTCAAGATCAGTGGATATCCGGCCGGCGTCCCCGGCTGCCCGGTTCACCGCCGCCACCTTGGTTGCTCTCCGTATTCGAGCCACCCCGGAGCGTGCCCCCATGTGTCCGTTTGGGCGTCAATTGTGAGGTAATGGGCGATCACCCTTTCGTGTGCTTTTCACCAAAGACCTCAAGGCGCTTCCACCCGTCGCCGACAAAGGAAGCGTGAGTACCCTTGCGCACACCATGATGACCGCGGCTCGCCCCGCCGACTCCGGCCTTTCGGGCCCGGGCGAGCTTGACCGTTACCCCTATGCGGATGCCACCGGGGTGGACCGCGGCTCCGTAACCGCCTGGGAAGGCGAGGCCGAGCTGGGCCGGGCCGGGCGCCGCGCCGCCGGAAGCCGCGGCCGGGGCCTGCACGGCCAACTCGTGCAGCAGCTGGGGCAGATGATCGTCTCCGGCGATCTGGGCGCCGACCGCCCGCTGGTCCCCGAGGAGATCGGCCAGCGCTTCGAAGTCTCCCGCACCGTCGTCCGCGAATCCCTGCGCGTCCTCGAGGCCAAGGGCCTGGTCAGCGCCCGGCCGAACGTCGGCACCCGAGTCCGTCCGGTCAGCGACTGGAACCTCCTCGACCCCGACATCATCGAGTGGCGGGCCTTCGGTCCCCAGCGTGACGACCAGCGACGCGAGCTGTGCGAACTGCGCTGGATCATCGAGCCGCTGGCCGCCCGGCTGGCCGCCGGCCACGGCCGCGAGGAGGTCCAGCAGCGCCTGGCCGACATGGCCGAGATCATGGGGCACGCCCTCGCCCAGGGTGACTCGCTCACCTTCTCCCGGGCCGACACCGAGTTCCACACCCTGCTGCTTCAGGTGGCGGGAAACCGCATGCTGGAGCACCTCTCCGGCATCGTCTCCGCCGCCCTGCACGTCTCCGGCGCCGCCACCGGGGGCTGTGACCGGCCCACCGAGGCCGGGGTGGGTCACCACCTGCGCATCGTGGACGCCGTGGGCGCCGGGGACGCCGCCGGCGCGGAGGCCGCGATGCGTCAACTCCTCGTGTCCCACCCGGAGGTCGAGCGGGTGGTGCCCGCGCCGCGCGAGCACTGACCGCGGCGATCGGGCCGGACGGACGGGACGGTACGCGCGGGGCTGTTCATCCGGCTCCCGCGTACGGCCGTGCGCGCGGGCCGGATGAACAGCCTCAGGTGATGCCCGCGGCCAATGAGCCTCGCGGCGATCTGTCCAGTTCAGTGGCCTTTCAGGCCGTTATGCGGTGTGACTCGGGCCACGGGGATTGGGCGTAACGCTCCTTGAGGCTGCGCGATGACTAAAGAGGTGGTGGCCGCGGAGGGAATACAAGCCTCGTTTGAGGCGCTGTGTTGCACCGCACCATTGCCCGCGCCGTCGGTTCATCCCTGCCGGCGGTCGTCGGCTCCAGTCCGCCGCGGACGGAGCCGGAAGCCGTTTCCATCGTTCCGAGAGGTTGTTCGTGTCGGCCAGCACATCCCGTACGCTCCCGCCGGAGATCGCCGAATCCGAGTCTCTGATGGCGCTCATCGAGCAGGGAAAGGCCGAGGGGCAGATCGCCGGCGACGACGTGCGTCGGGCCTTCGAGGCTGACCAGATTCCGCCAACCCAGTGGAAGAATGTTCTGCGCAGCCTCAACCAGGTCCTCGACGAGGAGGGTGTGACGCTGATGGTCAGTGCCGCAGAGGCGCCCAAGCGCACCCGCAAGAGCGTCGCAGCGAAGAGCCCGGCGAAGCGCACCGCCACCAAGGCCGTTTCCTCCAAGACGGCCACGTCCCGGTCCGCCGCGGCCACGGCGTCCGCCGCGTCCCCCGCCTCCGCCCAGTCCGGTGGATACGGGGACGACGGGGGTGAGGAAGCCGTGACTCCCGCCAAGAAGGCCGCCGCCAAGAAGACGGCCGCCAAGAAGACGGTGGCGAAGAAGACCACCGCCAAGAAGACGACGACCAAGAAGGCCGCCGCCAAGAAGGACGCCGACGAACTCCTCGAGGACGAGCTCGTCGACGAGACCCCCACTCCCGGCAAGGGTGACGACGAGGACGAGACCGGCGAGAGCAAGGGCTTCGTCCTGTCCGACGAGGACGAGGACGACGCCCCCGCGCAGCAGGTCGCGGTGGCCGGTGCCACCGCCGACCCGGTCAAGGACTACCTCAAGCAGATCGGCAAGGTCCCGCTGCTCAACGCCGAGCAGGAGGTCGAGCTCGCCAAGCGCATCGAGGCCGGCCTGTTCGCCGAGGACAAGCTCGCCAATGCCGACAAGCTGGCCCCCAAGCTCAAGCGCGAGCTGGAGATCATCGCCGAGGACGGCCGCCGGGCCAAGAACCACCTGCTGGAGGCCAACCTCCGGCTGGTGGTCTCGCTGGCCAAGCGCTACACCGGCCGCGGCATGCTCTTCCTGGACCTGATCCAGGAGGGCAATCTCGGTCTGATCCGTGCCGTCGAGAAGTTCGACTACACCAAGGGCTACAAGTTCTCCACCTACGCGACATGGTGGATCCGCCAGGCGATCACCCGCGCCATGGCCGACCAGGCCCGCACCATCCGTATCCCGGTGCACATGGTCGAGGTCATCAACAAGCTGGCGCGCGTCCAGCGCCAGATGCTCCAGGACCTGGGCCGTGAGCCCACCCCGGAGGAGCTGGCCAAGGAGCTCGACATGACCCCGGAGAAGGTCATCGAGGTCCAGAAGTACGGGCGTGAGCCGATCTCGCTGCACACCCCGCTGGGCGAGGACGGCGACAGCGAGTTCGGTGACCTCATCGAGGACTCCGAGGCGGTCGTGCCGGCCGACGCGGTGAGCTTCACCCTGCTCCAGGAGCAGCTGCACTCGGTCCTGGACACGCTCAGCGAGCGTGAGGCGGGCGTGGTCTCCATGCGGTTCGGTCTGACCGATGGTCAGCCCAAGACCCTCGACGAGATCGGCAAGGTCTATGGGGTGACGCGTGAGCGCATCCGCCAGATCGAGTCGAAGACGATGTCCAAGCTTCGTCACCCGTCGCGTTCCCAGGTACTCCGGGACTACTTGGACTAGTTCCGGCCAACTGATCACACCGTCTGGGCCCGGTCTCTCCTCGGAGGGGCCGGGCCCAAACGCATCTTCCGGATGCGCTGGCCGGTCTTCGGGTTGACGCTGGGTAGGCAAGAGCATTCAGACCGTCAGGAGACCGTATGCGCTCCGCGTTGAGCTACTCGTTGGCCGGGCTGATCGTGCTGCTGCTGGCGGTTCCCGGTCCGGCGACGGCCGACGACCGGGCGGTGGTCGGCGGGCAGGTGGTGAGGATTTCTGACGCACCGTGGACTGTGGCCCTGGCGAGCCGGGAACGCTTCGGCGACATCAGGGCGGGCCAGTTCTGCGGCGGTGTGGTGGTCGGCACCGTCACCGTGGTCACCGCCGCGCACTGCCTGTCCCGGGAGGCGCTGGGCGTCGAGCCGAGCGAGGCCAAGGACCTCCGGGTGATCGTCGGCCGGAGTGATCTGAGGGGCCCCGGGGGTGCGGAGATTCCGGTACGGGACGCCTGGGTCAACCCAGGCTTCGATTCCCGTACCAACGCCGGTGATGTGGCCGTGATCACCCTGGCGCAGCCGCTGGCCGAGGGGTACGCCCTGCCGATGGCGCAGCTGGGCGACGCTGCCTACACACCCGGTGTGCTGGCCGCCGTCTACGGATGGGGCGATCTGACGGGCAACGGTGCCTATCCGCAGACGCTGCACGGGGCGCCGGTGCTGGTGCTGGGGGACGAGCTGTGCGAGCAGGCCTATCCGGGCGGCCCGGAGGGGGTCTACAGCAAGGACTCCATGCTCTGCGCGGGCTGGCCGCAGGGGCGGCTGGACGCCTGTCAGGGGGACAGTGGCGGGCCGCTGGTGGTGCGGGGGCGGCTGGTGGGGCTGGTGTCCTGGGGGAGCGGGTGTGCACTGCCCGGCCGTCCGGGCGTCTACACCCGGATCTCGGCCATGGCGCCGCTGGTCAGGGAGCACAGCCTGGACTTCGCCAAGCCGGCCCAGCCCGTTCCTGCCCAGCCTGCTCCGGCGCCGCCCGCCGCGGTCGCCCCGGCTCCGGCGCCACCGGCCCAGATGCCGCCCGCGCAGGCTCCCAGGCCGCCGCAGGTGCCGCCCGGCCCGAGACCGCCCGCCCCGGCTCCGGCACAGCCTGCCCGGCCGCCTGCTCCCGCTCCGGCGCAGCCTGCCCAGCGGCCGCCCGCCCCGGCCGGGCCCGCTCCCAGGCCGCCGCAAGTGCCGCCCGCAGTAAGACCGCCCGTGCCGAGGCCCACGGCCCCGGCGCCGGCGGCGCCGCCGAAACCCGGCCGCTGAGGGCACGAGAGCGGGCGGCCTCCCTCAAGGGGCGGCCGCCCGCGGCTGCCCGGCCCTGGCCGGCCGGACCTCGCTCGTCGTCGGATGCGATGTGTCAGCGATACTTGCGGACTCAGCGGTCCTCGTCGGACGCGGACGCCGGGACGGCGGTGAGCCGCTCGGTCTCGTCCTGTATCTCCGCGGCGATCTTCTTGAGTTCTGGCTCGAACTTGCGCCCGTGGTGGGCGCAGAAGAGCAGTTCGCCGCCACTCATGAGAACGACGCGCAGGTATGCCTGAGCGCCGCACCGGTCGCAGCGGTCAGCGGCCGTCAGCGGGCTCGCGGGGGTCAGAACAGTAGTCACGTCGCCTCTTCTCTAGCTCGACGAGCTGTCGTACCAGGGTCAACATCCAACCAGGCCGAAAACGTTCCCGCTCGTGGCTTTTCCTCGAAACTTCCTTCCGAGTGAGCCGGATCTTGACGTTTGGCGGCGAATGAGCCGTTGTGCTCGGGGCTTACGGTTTCACGTCGCTGGGGGCTTTCGTCCACCGGCTGGCTTGCCGGGTTGTTCTTGAGGACGTGCCCGGAGCCTAAATGGTTCATGCCTCGAAGGGAACGTGATGTGCACGTCACCCCATAGAGTCATCGAACGTGTGACCGATATTCGACTAGCATGGCCGTGGCCGCGGGTGGCGGCACAAAGGCTCTATCAGGCCTCGGTACCCTCTGAACGGCACTGAGCCAACCATTGGGCCCGCAGTCGGGCCAGCGAGAAATTCAGCGAGGAGCGAACCGCGTGACCGCCGATACGTCCGTGCCGTCCACCGCCGTGCTGACCGGGGCAGACCGGGACGGATCCAACTACACCGCGCGGCACCTGCTCGTCCTCGAGGGACTGGAAGCCGTCCGCAAGCGGCCCGGCATGTACATCGGCTCCACCGACAGCCGCGGCCTGATGCACTGCCTCTGGGAGATCATCGACAACTCCGTGGACGAGGCGCTGGGCGGCTACTGCGACCGCATCGAGGTCGTTCTGCACGCCGACGGATCGGTGGAGGTCCGGGACAACGGCCGCGGCATCCCGGTGGACGTCGAGCCCAAGACGGGGCTGTCCGGCGTCGAGGTCGTGATGACCAAGCTGCACGCCGGCGGCAAGTTCGGCGGCGGCTCCTACGCGGCCTCCGGCGGTCTGCACGGGGTGGGCGCCTCGGTGGTCAATGCGCTGTCCTCCCGGCTGGACGTCGAGGTGGACCGCAACGGCCGGACGCATTCGATCAGCTTCCGCCGCGGAGTGCCCGGCATCTTCACCGAGTCCGGCCCGGACGCCCCGTTCGATCCGGCCAACGGCCTGCTCAAGGGCAAGAAGGTGGCCAAGACGGTCACCGGCACCCGGGTGCGCTACTGGGCGGACCGCCAGATCTTCCTCAAGGACGCCCGGCTCTCGCTGGAGACCCTGTACGGGCGCGCCCGGCAGACGGCCTTCCTGGTGCCGGGGCTGACCATCGTGGTCCGCGACGAGCGGGGGCTCAATGGCGAGGAGACCTCCGAGGAGATCTTCCGCTACGACGGCGGCATCAGCGAGTTCTGTGAGTACCTGGCGCAGGACAAGGCCGTGTGCGATGTGCTGCGGCTCACCGGCCAGGGCACCTTCAAGGAGACCGTGCCGGTCCTCGACGACCGCGGTCATATGACCCCCACCGAGGTCACCCGAGAGCTCGGGGTGGACATCGCGCTGCGCTGGGGCACCGGCTACGACACCACCGTGAAGTCTTTCGTCAACATCATCGCCACCCCCAAGGGCGGCACGCATGTGGCCGGATTCGAGCGGTCGGTCACCAAGACCGTCAACGAGGCGCTGCGGGCCGCCAAGCTGCTGCGGGTCGCCGAGGACGACGTCGTCAAGGACGACGCCATGGAGGGCCTCACCGCGGTGGTGACGGTCCGGCTGGCGGAGCCCCAGTTCGAGGGCCAGACCAAGGAGGTGCTGGGCACCTCGGCGGCCTCCCGGATCGTGGCCAATGTGGTGGCCAAGGAGCTCAAGGCATTCCTGACCTCGACCAAGAGGGACGCCAAGCAGCAGGCCAGGGCCGTGCTGGAGAAGATCGCTGCGGCCGCCCGCACCCGTATCGCCGCCCGTCAGCACAAGGAGGCCCAGCGGCGGAAGACGGCGCTGGAGTCCTCCTCGCTGCCGGCCAAGCTGGCCGACTGCCGCAGTGACGACGTGGACCGCAGCGAGCTGTTCATCGTCGAGGGAGACTCCGCGCTGGGCACCGCCAAGCTCGCCCGGAACTCCGAGTTCCAGGCGCTGCTGCCCATCCGCGGCAAGATCCTCAACGTCCAGAAGTCCTCGGTCTCGGACATGCTCAAGAACGCCGAGTGCGGAGCGATCATCCAGGTCATAGGAGCCGGGTCCGGGCGGACCTTCGACATCGACGCTGCCCGCTACGGCAAGGTCATCTTCCTGGCGGACGCCGATGTCGATGGCGCGCACATCCGGTGTCTGCTGCTCACGCTCTTCCAGCGCTATATGCGGCCGATGGTCGAGGAGGGCCGGGTCTTCTCCGCGGTGCCGCCGCTGCACCGGGTGGAGCTGACCCACCCCAAGAAGGGCCAGGACAAGTACATCTACACCTACTCGGACAACGAGCTCCGGCAGACCCTGATGGAGCTGGACCGCAAGGGGGTCCGGTACAAGGACTCCATCCAGCGCTACAAGGGTCTGGGCGAGATGGACGCCGACCAGCTCGCGGAGACCACGATGGACCCGCGCCACCGCACCCTGCGGCGGATCAACATCAGCGACCTGGAGGCCGCCGAGCGGGCCTTCGACCTGCTGATGGGCAATGAGGTGGCGCCCCGTAAGGAGTTCATCACCAACTCCGCGGCCACCCTGGACCGTTCGCGCATCGACGCCTGAGTCCCTCCACCCCCGGGTGGAGAGAGGATCTCCACCCGGAACCCACCCGTGTGCCGATCCGGGCCCGGGCGCACCCTCCGTAACGTCGGATGTGTCATTGATCCGCACTTCACGGAGGCTCTCCGATGTCCGGTCCCATCGACGCGGTGGTGATCATCGCGGCCGTGGTCTTCCTGCTGGTACGGCAGTCCAGGCCGCGGCGGCTGTCCGCCGACGCCAGGCGCTGGTGGCTGCTGCCGGCGGTGCTGGCGTTCGTCGCTCTGCGCAAGCCGGGTCTCATCGATTCCGCGCACCCCACGGCCTCCCTGGCGCTGCTGATCGGCGGCCTGCTGAGCGGGCTCGCGGTGGGCGCGGCCTGGGCGTGGACCACCCGAATATGGGCCGACGAGTCGGGGGCGATATGGGCCCGGGGCGGCAAGGCCACGGCCGGGGTCTGGCTGGGCGGGATCGCGCTGCGGCTGGGGCTGTTCGGGGCGGGCACGCTGGCCGGGGTGCACCAGGGAGCGGGAGCCGTGCTGCTGACCATGGCGGCGATGCTGCTGGCCCGGACGGGACTGCTGATCCGGCGGACCGCGGACCTGGGTGGTCCGGCGTACGGTGTCCCTGTCCGTGGCTGAGAGTGCCCTGGCGGCGGAGGAACCTTACGTGCCCATCGATACCTGGACCGAGTGGCCTGCCCGGGAAGCACTGGCCCGGGTGGGGGTGCCGCGTCGGCGGCGGGTGCTGACCTGGGTGGTGCGGATCGTGCTGGCCGCCGGGTTCCTCTGGGGGGCGCTGCACGAGGGGGCCGTCCACGGGTGGGGCTATCTCCCCTTCACCGCCGGGTTCCTGCTCTGTGCGGTCGCGGTGTGGCGCTACTTCCACTCCACGCTGGCCCAGCGCTTGTTGCCTTCGGCGGGCTGGCTGGCGGTGCTGGTGGTGACCGGGCTCGGCGCGGTGGCCGGCGGGGCGCATGTGGCGGCGGCCGGGCTGTGGTCCGTGGCCGGGGCCATCGCGGTGGAACGGCTGCCGCTGGGCTTCGGGCTGACCGGTGCGCTGGTGTCCATGAGCGCCTACTACTCCCTGGTGGGCATGAACCGTCCCCTGCCGACCGCCGGGACGGTGGCCGCGGTCCTGCTGGTGGGGTACTCGCTCCGGCTGGATGACGAGGCCCGGGGAGCCGGTTTCCGGCTGCTGGCCCAGGAGCGGGCCGCGCGGCGGGCGGAGGCCGAGTCGGCGGCCCTGGCCGAACGGGCCAGGATCGCCAGGGAGATCCACGATGTGCTGGCGCACAGCCTCTCCGCCCAGCTGGTCCACCTGGAGGCGGCCCGGCTGCTGGTGGAGAGCGGAGCGGACCGGGCGCGCATCCTGGAGAGGGTCACCGCGGCCCGGGTGATGGCACGGCAGGGGCTGGCCGAGACCAGACAGGCGCTGTCGGCGCTGCGGGGGGAGCTGGCGCAGACGGAGGACTTCCTCAAGGAGGTCGCGGCCTCCGAGGGAGCGCGGCTGGAAGTGACCGGTGAGCCAAGACGGTTGCCGGCCGAGGCAGCGCTGGCCGTGCGCAGGGTTGCCCAGGAGGCCCTGACCAATGTGCGTAAGCACGCGCCCGGGGCCTGGGTGGAGATGAGGTTCGCCTATCTGGATGGGGAGGTGGAGCTGACGGTTCGCGATGGCGGGGCACGTGGGGAGATCGATGCTCTGGCGTCCTCGGGCGCCGGGTACGGTCTGCTGGGGATGCGGGAGCGCGCCGAACTGCTGGGCGGCACGCTGGAGGCGGGGCCGGCGGGTCCTGATCGGGAGGGTTTTGTGGTGTGTTTGCGGGTGCCGGCGTGAGCCACAGTGCGGGGGGCGGGGAAGTGGCTTCGGAGGGCGGGGAGTTGGGCGGGGACGGGCACCGGCCGGTGCGGGTGGTGGTTGCCGACGACCAGACGGTGGTGCGGGAAGGCATTGTGATGCTGCTGGGGCTGCTGCCCGGGGTGGAGGTCGTCGGCTCGGCAGCAGACGGGCTGGAGGCCGTGCGGCAGGTCGCGGAACACGCCCCGGACATCGTGCTGATGGATCTGCGGATGCCGCGGTGCGACGGGGTGGAGGCGACCCGGCGGATCCGGGCCGAGTACCCGGCCACCCAGGTCGTGGTGCTGACCACCTTCGGCGATGACGATTCGCTCTTCCCGGCCCTGCAGGCCGGGGCGCGGGGTTATCTGACCAAGGACGCCGGAGGGGAGGAGATCGTGCAGGCGATGCGGAATGTGATATCGGGACATGCCGGGCTGTCGCCGCAGGTTCAGCGAAGGCTGCTGGAGCGGCTCGCCTCCGGGGCCGGGCCGGCCGCCGACGGGGCGGGGGCCGGCGGGTGGGCGGGGCCGCGGGCGCTGCCGGACGGGCTGACGGCCCGGGAGGCGGAGGTGCTGGCCCTGGTGGCCGAGGGAATGTCCAATGGGGAGATCGCCCGGCGGCTGCATGTGAGCACGGCGACGGTGAAGACGCATATCAACAACCTCTTCGCCAAGGCCGGTTTGCGGGACCGGACACAGGCCATGCGCTATGCCTTCCGCCATGGCATCGCCCAGCCGCCGGGGCCGCAGCGCGGCTGAGGCGGCGGCCGGGGGAGGGCGTGAGCGGTCAGCGGACGGCCCAGGTGTAGCGGTGTTCCGGGCGGCCGGTCTCGCCGTAGCGGAGGGTGAGGCTGAGCCGGCCGGACTGTTCCAGCCGTTTGAGGTAGCGCTGGGCGGTGGACCGGCTCAGGCCGGAGCGCAGGGCCACCTCATGGGCGGACAGGGGCTGGGCGGCGTCCGAGAGCACCCGGCGGATGAGTTCGGCGGTGGGGGCGGAGTGGCCCTTGGGCAGGGGGGCGCTGGCGGCGGCGGTGCGCAAGGTGCCGAAGATCTGGTCGACTTGGTCCTGTTCGGCCTCCGCGGTGAGCTCCAGCGTTCGCCGCAGCCGGGCATAGGCCTCCAGCTTCACCCGCAGTCCGGCGAAGGAAAAGGGCTTGACCAGGTATTGCAGGGCGCCGTAGCGCATGGCGGTCTGCACAGTGGCGATATCGCGGGCGGCGGTGACCATGATGACGTCGGTGAGGTGGCCGAGCTGGCGGAGGCGGTGGATCAGGGACAGGCCGCTCTCGTCGGGCAGATAGTGATCGAGGAGGATCAGATCGACCGGTTCGCGTTCCAGCACGGACAGGGCCTGGGCCGCGTTATGGGCCTTGGCGGTGACCCGGAAGCCCGGAACCTTGGCCACATAGGCGGAGTTGACGTCGGCCACGCGGAAGTCGTCATCGACGACCAGGACGTCGATCACCGGTTCACCTCTTCGAGTATGCGCACTGCTTCCGGCAGCCGGACGGTGAACACCGCGCCGCCGCCCCCACGTTCGGTCACCCCGGCCGTGCCCCCGTAGCGTTCGGCCAGGCGTCGCACCAGGGTCAGGCCCAGGCCCCGGCGGCGGTGTGCGGTGGGTTCCTTGGTGCTCCAGCCGTCGGAGAAGACCAGTTCCCGGGCCTGAGCCGGGACGCCCGGGCCATTGTCGGAGACCCGCAGCACCAGGGTGCCGCCCTCGGCGCGCAAGTCGGCTTCCACCCAGGGCGGTTGGCTGTCGCGCCGGGTGCCCGCGGCGGCGTCCAGGGCGTTGTCGATCAGGTTGCCCAGGACGGTGACCACATCGCGGGGGTCGGTCACCCGGTCCGGTAACCAGGTGTCCGGGCTCACCCGGAAGGTCACCCCGCGTTCCGCGGCGACCGCGCTCTTGCCCACCAGCAGCGAGCCGACCAGGGGTTCGCGCACCCGCTCGGTGAGCTGTTCGGCGGTGGCTCGCTGGGTTCCGGCCACTTCGGCGACAAACTCCGCCGCCTCCTGGTAGAGCTCCAGTTCCAGCAGCCCCAGCAGAGTGTGCATCCGGTTGGCGTGCTCATGGTCCTGGGCGCGCAGCGCCTCGGTGAGTCCCCGGGTGCCGTCCAATTCCCGGCCCAGCTCCTCCAGTTCGGTACGGTCGCGCAGGGTGGCCACCGCGCCGCCGTCAACCGTCCGCATCCGGTTGACGACCAGGACCCGCCCGTCCCGTACCGCCAGCAGATCGGTCCCCGCCACCCGGCCCGCCAGCACATCTGCGGTGCGGCCGGCGGGCAGGACCTCGTCCAGTGGCCGTCCGACGTCCTCGGGCCCCAGCCCCAGCAGCCGCTGTGCGGCGTCATTGACCAGCCGGATCCGTTGGCCGGAGTCCAGGGCGAGTACGCCCTCGCGGATGCCGTGCAGCATGGCCTCGCGCTCTCCCAGCAGGGCGGAGATCTCGGAGAGTTCGATGCCATGGGTGCGCTTGCGCAGCCGCCGGGATACGGCCAGTGCCGCCAGCGCGCCCGCGCCCAGCGCCGCACCGGCGTACAGCAGGATGCCCGGCACCGAGTGCAGCAGGGTGAGGCGCACACTCTGGTAGGGGATGCCCACCGACACCGCGCCCACAATGGCCCCCTCGGTGTCGCGCAGCGGTACCTTGCCGCGTGCCGAGCGGCCCAGGGTGCCCTGCTGGATGCCCGTCCACTCCGCTCCGGAGAGCGCCCGGCCCGGGTCGGTGCTCACATGACGGCCTATCAGCGCCGGGCTGGGGTGTGAGTAGCGGATCCCCTGAGTGTCGATGACCACCACATAACTGGCCTGGGTGGCAAGCCGGATGCGTTCGGCGGCGGCCTGCACCGGGCCGTCCGGCGACGGATGCCCGTCCAACAGCGCGGCGGCTACGCCGGGTTGGGCGGCGGTGGCCTGGGCGATGGCCAACGCCCTTTGTTCTGCCTGATCGTCGAGGCGCGAGCTCAGCGGAGCCAGGAAGAGACCCGCCGCGAGCAGGGTCACTCCGGTGATGATCAGCAGTTGTGCGGACAGCACTTGGGCGAAGACCCGACGGGGCCACCGGGGGCGCATGAGCGTCTCTTTCGTGTCGGCACCACCCCATTCCGGAGTGCGGCATGAGTTCCGATTCGGCGGGCGGGCACCGAACAGCCTTGAGATCATGCCCGGTTACCCAGCACTTCTACGCCTGTCACTTGTTCTAGCGTGAGCAAAACGAGTAGAACAGGGTTCGTGCACTCAAGCCACACAGCGCGCACAAGGCTGCCCACGCGTCGTAGGCCCCTCCTAACCTCCAGCACCGGCGTTCCGCACAGGGCCGCGGAGCCGAAGTAGCCGGTAGCGGAGGCAAATGGATGATCAAGGACACACCCCCGGGCGGTACCCCGGCCATCGAACTGCGCGGCGCCGGCAAGGTGTTCCGTACGCCGTCGGGCGCCGCCCATACCGCGGTGCGCGACCTCGATCTCACCGTGCGCCAGGGGGAGTTCGTGGCGGTCGTGGGGCCGACCGGCTGCGGCAAATCGACCACCCTCACCCTGGTGAGCGGCCTGGAGGAGCCCACCGAGGGCGAGGTGCTGATCGGCGGCCGGCCGGTGGACGGCATCCATCCCGGGGTCGGCTTTGTCTTCCAGCAGGACGCGGTCTTCCCCTGGCGGACCGTGCTGTCCAATGTGATGGCCGGCCCGCGCTTCCGGGGCGTGCCCAAGGCGGAAGCCCGGCAGCGGGCCCGGGACTGGCTGCGCCGGGTGGGGCTGGCGGCCTTCGCCGACCGCTACCCGCACCAGCTCTCCGGCGGCCAGCGCAAGCGGGTGGCGCTGGCCCAGACCTTTGTCAACGATCCGGCCATTCTGCTGATGGACGAGCCCTTTTCGGCGCTGGATGTCCAGACCAGGGCGCTGATGTCGGACGAACTGCTGGAGCTGTGGGGCGGTGCGCGGGACGGGCGGTCCCCGGCCTCGGTGGTCTTTGTCACCCATGACCTGGAGGAGGCCATCGCCCTGGCCGACCGGGTGGTGGTGATGACGGCCGGACCCGCCACCGTCAAGGAGGTGTTCCCCATCGCCCTGCCCCGGCCCCGCCGGGTGGAGTCGGTGCGTCTGGAGGCGCGGTTCATCGAGATCTACCGCGAGATCTGGTCCGCGCTGGGGGAAGAGGTCCGTATCACCAGGGAGAGGGGGGCCGGTCATGTCGCCTGACTCAGTCACCGCCCCGGCCGTGCGGCAGCCGAGTGCGGGCGGCCGTACCGCGGCCAGGGTGCGGGCCGCTCGTAACCGCAGACTGCTGGTGCTCGCCGCCCGGGTGCTGCTGCTGGCCGGACTGCTGGTGGCCTGGGAGGTGCTGGCCCGTACCGAGGTCATCGATTCCTTCAACTTCTCGATGCCCTCGAAGATCTGGGACCAACTCAGGCAGTGGACCATGCATGGCACCGCCCAGGGCTCGCTGGGCGAACAGATCTGGGTCACCCTCCAAGAGGCCTTGCAGGGCTGGGTGATCGGGGTGGCGGCCGGGGTGGCGCTGGGCATCGCCTTCGGCCGGATGCCCTTCCTGGCCGAGGTGGTGGGGCCGTTCATCAAGGTGCTCAACGCGCTGCCGCGCATTGTGCTGGCGCCCATCTTCCTGCTGTGGTTCGGTCTGGGGTCCGCCTCCAAGGTCGCCTCGGCGGTGGTGCTGGTCTTCTTCCCGGTGTTCTTCAACGCCTTCCAGGGCGCCCGGGAGGTGGACCGCAATCTGGTCGCCAACGCCCGTGTGCTGGGCGCCAGTAACCGGAAAGTCACCCTCCAGGTGGTGATTCCCTCGGCCACCTCCTGGATCTTCACCAGTCTTCATGTCAGTTTCGGCTTCGCCCTGATCGGCGCCATCGTCGGCGAATACCTCGGCGCCAGCAAGGGCCTCGGCCTGCTGGTTTACACCGCTCAGGCGAACTTCAACCCCGCCGGTGTCTATGCGGGGATGGCCATCCTCGCGGCCGTCGCACTCATGGCGGAGGGGCTGCTCACCCTTGTGGAGAAACGCCTGTTCCGCTGGAAATCCCAGCACTCGGACCGCAGTAGCTGATCCGTATCCCCCACCGCGGTCACACCCCCCGACTCGTGATCTCTGAACCGTTAGGAACCGCAAATGCGTACGTTCGGCAAGTTCACCAGAGTCCATGCGCTGACGGCCGTGGGGGCATTGTGTCTGGCACTCGCCGGCTGTGCCGACGACTCCTCCGCCAACTCCGGCTCTACCGGGGCCAATGAGGCCGCCAAGGGGGACACCGTCACCATCATGGTCGGCGGCCTGGACAAGGTGGTCTATCTGCCGATGATGCTCACCGAGCGGCTGGGCTATTTCCAGCAGGAGGGCGTCTCGGTCAAGCTGCTGACCGAACCGGCCGGGGTGCAGGCCGCCACCGCACTGGTCTCCGGCGATGTGCAGGGCGCCGTCGGCTTCTATGACCACACCCTGGATCTGCAGGCCAAGGGCAAGCAGGTGGAATCGGTGGTACAGCTGGGGCAGACGCCGGGCGAGGTGGAGGTGGTCTCCAACAAGGCGGCCGGCAAGCTGACTTCGCCCAAGGACTTCAAGGGCAAGAAACTCGGGGTCACCGGACTGGGCTCGTCCACCGATTTCCTGACCAAGTATCTGGCCGTCAAGCACGGGGTGAACACCAGTGAGTTCACCCCGGTGGCGGTGGGCGCCGGCCAGACCTTTATCTCCGCGCTGCAGAAGGGCTCCATCGACGGCGGAATGACCGGCGACCCCACCGTGGGGCAGATCCTCGCCAAGAATGCCGGCAAGGTCATTCTCGATATGCGCTCTCCCGACGGGTCCAGGGCGGCGCTGGGCGGGCTCTACCCCTCCTCCAGCCTCTATATGAACACCAGTTGGGTGGACGGCCACAAGGAGACCGTCCAGAAACTGGTCAACGCCCTGGTGAAGGGCCTGAAATGGATCTCGCAGCACAAGGCGGAGCAGATCGCCGCCAAGATGCCGCCGGACTACGCCAAGGGCGGGGGCAAGGAGCTCTATGTCCAGGCCGTGGCCAATACCCTGCCGATGTTCACCAAGGACGGGGTGATGCCGGAGGGCGGGCCGCAGACCGTCTATGAGGTCCTGAAGTCCTTCAACCCCGCACTCAAGGACACCAAGGTGGACCTGGCGAAGACCTACACCACCGAGTTCGTCAAGAAAGCGGGGTGAGTCCCACCACGTCCATACGGGCCGGGGTGGCGGGCGCCCGGCCGCAGCTCTCCGGCCGGGGCGGCTCGGCGGTGCCCTGTTCGACCACCACCTGCCAGGAGCGGCCGTCCCGGTGCGCCACGGTCACCGCCCAGCGGGGGGCCGCGCCCTCGCTGCCGGTGACATCCAGGGCCTCCGCGGCCCGCTCTCCGGTGAGCCGGCGGACCGCCAGCTCGGCGGCCTGGGCGGGACGCTCCCAGCAGGACCGGCCCCGGCAGTCCGCGGTCACCATCAGGCCCCGGCGGGCCGCCTCCAGCGCCTCCTTCACCCCCGGCGCGGTGGCCCGGCCATAGGCATAGCCATGGGGCAGCACCAGCAGGGTGGGGGCGAAGCGGTGGCCGCCGATATGGGTGATCTCCCAGACCTCGGCCGCCCCGGTGGCGGCCAGCTCGGCGGCCAGCGGGCGGCCCAGCAGGGCGCAGCAGCGGTCGCGCTTGCCATTGGTGCACACCAGGGCCAGCGGATCGCCGGTGTACGGCTCCCAGAGGCCGCCGTGCTCGCCCGCGCCCAGGGCCGCGAAGTCCAGTGCGGGCAGTACGGCGAGATCGTCGAGCAGGGTGGTACGGACCCATGAGCGCCCCGGCGCGGTATGCGCGGCGAAGATCCGCCGGCCGGCCGGACGGTGGCAGTCCGCGTGCCGCCCCGGGCGGCGGATCAGGGCGACCCGTACGCCCGTGCCCTTGGCGGCGGCGTCCAGTGCCCGGGCGGTCTCCGGGTCGGTATGGCTGGCAAAGAGCGCGTCGGCGCCCCAGGGCCCCGGCTGTTCGACCAGCAGCCAGGTCCGGGCCGTGGCGGCGGTGCCGGCCATGGGCTCGGTCAGCTCTCGGGAAACGGTCGCGCACATGCTCACGTAGGTGAGCCTAACCTGACCCGGCCTCCTTGGCATACGCCGCCTGGTTGTCAGGGGTGCCGCCTATTCTTGAGCACGCTCGGCGGGTCCCTGAGCAGTGCTCGACGGATGAAGGAGGCGCCCCCTTGGCCAAGCGACAGATTCCGGTCATCGTGCTGGCGGGATTCCTGGGTTCGGGCAAGACCACGCTGCTCAACCATCTGCTGGGCAACAGCGGGGGCAGCCGCATCGGTGTGGTGGTCAATGACTTCGGCAGCATCGAGATCGACGCCATGAGCGTGGCCGGGCAGGTGGACTCCATGGTCTCGCTGGGCAACGGCTGCCTGTGCTGCGCGGTGGACACCAGTGAACTGGACGGATTCCTGGAACGGTTGGCGCGTCCCTCGGCCCGTATCGATGTGATCGTGGTGGAGGCGAGCGGGCTGGCCGAGCCGCAGGAGCTGGTCCGGATGATCCTGGCCAGCGACAACCGCCGGATCGTCTATGGCGGGCTGGTGGAGGTGGTGGACGCGGCCGAGTTCACCGGCACCCGCGCCCGGCACCCGGAGCTGGACCGTCATCTGGGCATCGCCGATCTGGTGGTGCTCAACAAGGCGGACCGGGTGGCGGAGGAGGAGCGGGCCGCGTTGCTGCGGACGCTGTCCGGGCTGGCGCCCGGCACACCGGTGGTGGCCGCGGAGTACGGGCGGGTGGACCCGGAGCTGCTCTTCGACCGCCGGCCGCGGGAGGAACGGCTGGAGGCCGTAAGGCAGTTGTCCTTCGAGGACCTGTGCGCGGAGCGGCGGGAACACGAGGGGCATCTGCATACGGCCTATGAGAGTGTGGAGTTCGTCTCCGAGGAGCCGATGCATCCGCGGCGGCTGATGGAGTTTCTCGACCACAGGCCGCGGGGGCTCTACCGGATCAAGGGCTTTGTCCATTTCGGCATAGCCGGGCACCGGCAGAAGTTTGCGCTGCACGCGGTGGGGGATTTCCTGCGGTTCTATCCCTCGGCCTGGGGGCGTGCCGAGCGGCGGCTCACCCAACTGGTGCTGATCGGAAGCGGAGTTGACGCTTCCGGGCTGCGGGACGGCCTGGCGGCCTGCCGCGATACGGGGGCGGGGGAGCGGGCCGATGAGCGCGCCATGTGGGGGGTACTGCGGTACGCGCAGGGGTGAGCGGAGCGCTGCTCGCCGGCCTGGCCGGACGGTTCGCCCGGCTGATGCGGTGCCGCCGGGGGCGGGGATACGCGGCGATGGCTTGCCCGGACTGTGAAGCGGCCCCACGCCTGGCCGTTGAGTTGCAAGCGCGGGCCGTATCCGGCTGGTCGCGCAGTTCCTCGCGCCCCTGATGGGGCGCCCCGGTCCGTAAGGCCCGGAGGGCGGCGCAACTGGTGGACGCCGCCGAGGTGCGGGGGCCGGAGCCCCCACACCGGGGCCGGGACTATACGGGACCGGCCACCACAGCCACCGGCTTCGCCAGCGCCGTGCCCGAGCCATCGCGGCGCGGGTCGGGCACGGGAAGCTCGGCCGGGGCGCCCGTCGCGGTCGCCGCGCGGGCCGGAGTCGCCCCGGCCCAGGCCAGGACCAGGCAGTCCTCGCCCTTGAGGAAGCGCTGGCAGCGCACCCCGCCGGTGGCCCGGCCCTTGCGCGGGTACTGGTCGAAGGGGGTGAGCTTGGCCGAGCCCTGGGAGGCCGCGCCCGGCAGCCCCCCGGCCGCACCGGCGACGGTGAACACCGCCGCGTCCTGGGCCGGATCGACGGCGGCGAAGGAGATCACCTTCGCCCCCGAGGACAGCTTGATCCCCGCCATGCCGCCCGCCGCCCGGCCCTGCGGCCGTACCTGGGACGCCTGGTAGCGCAGCAGCTGGGCGTCGTCGGTGATGAAGACCAGGTCCTCCTCGCCGGTGCGCAGTTCCACCGCGCCCACCACACGGTCACCGGGCTTGAGGGCGATGACCTCCAACTCGTCCTTGTTGGCCGGGTAGTCGGGGACCACCCGCTTGACCACACCCTGCTCGGTGCCGACGGCCAGGCCCGGGGAGGACTCGTCCAGCGTGGTCAGGCAGACCACCCGCTCGTCCTCGGCCAGCGAGGAGAGGAACTCCGAGACGGGGGCGCCACCGGTCAGATTGGGCGCGGAGGCCGTCTCCGGCAGCTGTGGCAGATCGATCACCCGCAGCCGCAGCAGCCGCCCGGCCGAGGTCACCACGCCCACCTCGCCCAGGGCGGTGGCCGGCACCGCGGAGACGATCACATCGTGCTTGCTGCGCCTGGCCTCGGCGGCGTAGTCGAAGGGCTCCACCCCGGCGGTGCGGGCCAGCAGCCCGGTGGAGGACATCAGCACCCGGCACGGGTCGTCCGCCACCTTCAGCGGCACCGCGGAGACCGGCGCCGGGGCCGACTCCAGCAGCACCGTGCGCCGCTCGGTGCCGAACTGCTTGGCCACCGCGGCCAGTTCGCCGGAGACCAGCTTGCGCAGCTCCGCGTCGGATTCCAGGATCCGGGTCAGCTCCTCGATCTCCCGGTTGAGCTTGTCCCGCTCCGACTCCAGCTCCAGCCGGTCGAACTTGGTCAGCCGGCGCAGCGGGGTGTCCAGGATGTACTGGGTCTGCACCTCGGAGAGCGAGAAGCGTGCCACGAGTGATTCCTTGGCGGCCGCCGCGTTCTCACTCGATCGAATGATTCTGATGACCTCGTCGATGTCCACCAGCGCCACCAGCAGACCCTCGACCAGGTGCAGCCGGTCGCGCCGCTTGCCGCGCCGGAACTCGCTGCGCCGGCGGACCACCTCGAAGCGGTGGTCCACATAGACCTCCAGCAGCTCCTTCAGGCCCAGCGTCAGCGGCTGTCCGTCCACCAGGGCCACATTGTTGATGCCGAAGGACTCCTCCATCGGCGTCAGCTTGTAGAGCTGCTCCAGCACGGCCTCGGGGTTGAAGCCGTTCTTCACCTCGATGACCAGGCGCAGGCCATGGGCACGGTCGGTGAGGTCCTTCACATCGGCGATGCCCTGGAGCTTCTTGGCGCCGACCAGGTCCTTGATCTTGGAGATCACCTTCTCCGGGCCGACGGTGAAGGGCAGTTCGGTGACCACCAGGCCCTTGCGGCGGGCGGTGACATTCTCCACCGAGACGGTGGCGCGGATCCTGAAGGTGCCGCGGCCGGTCTCATAGGCGTCCCGGATGCCGCTCAGCCCCACGATCCGGCCGCCGGTGGGCAGGTCCGGACCCGGAATGAACCGCATCAGGGTGTCCAGATCGGCGCCGGGGTGCTTGATCAGGTGCCGGGCGGCGGCGATCACCTCGCCCAGGTTGTGCGGCGGCATATTGGTCGCCATGCCCACGGCGATCCCGGAGGAGCCGTTGACCAGCAGGTTGGGATAGGCGGCCGGGAGGGCCACCGGCTCCTGCTCGCTGCCGTCGTAGTTGGGGGCGAAATCGACCGTGTCCTCGTCGATGGACTCGGTCATCAGCGAGGTCGCCGCGTCCATCCGGGCCTCGGTGTACCGCATGGCCGCGGGCGGGTCGTCATTGCCCAGCGAGCCGAAGTTGCCATGCCCGTCCACCAGCGGCAGCCGCATGGAGAAGGGCTGCGCCATGCGCACCAGGGCGTCGTAGATGGAGGCGTCGCCGTGCGGGTGCAGCTTTCCCATCACCTCGCCGACCACCCGGGCGCACTTCACATAGCCCCGGTCGGGGCGCAGCCCCATCTCGTTCATCTGGTAGATGATCCGGCGCTGGACGGGCTTGAGGCCGTCCCGGGCGTCGGGCAGGGCGCGCGAGTAGATGACGGAGTAGGCGTACTCGAGGAAGGAGCCCTGCATCTCGTCGACGACGTCGATGTCGAGGATGCGCTCCTCGAAGTCTTCCGGCGGCGGGGTCTTCGTGCTGCGGCGGGCCATCGCGGCTGCTGCTCCTTCGATCGGTTGCCGGGGGCGGACAAGAATGGCGCGGTCAGAAATGACGCGGTCAAGAATGACGCGGTCAAGAATGACGCGGTCCATTGTGGACCGCCCCACCGACAACACCGACCACTGACCCGTCCCCGGGCCCGCCGGGCACCCCCGGGAACTTCGCGCGATGTCAGTGCGGTTGCATACAGTGACAGCAGTTCTCCTCTCGCGCGTCGTGCGCGCGCCATCACGGGACACAGCGATCGAAGGGACGTACATGCCCATGGGTCACACGGCCACGCAACAGGCCGGCACCGGCGGCCTGAAAGCGACTGAGCACCGCCTGGCCAACGGCCTCCGGGTGGTGCTCTCCGAAGATCACCTGACCCCGGTGGCCGCCGTCTGCCTCTGGTACGACGTCGGCTCCCGGCACGAGGTCAAGGGCCGCACCGGCCTGGCCCACCTCTTCGAGCACCTGATGTTCCAGGGCTCGGCGCAGGTCAAGGGCAATGGCCACTTCGAGCTGGTGCAGGGCGCCGGCGGTTCGCTCAATGGCACCACCAGCTTCGAGCGCACCAACTACTTCGAGACCATGCCCGCCCACCAGCTGGAGCTGGCCCTCTGGCTGGAGGCCGACCGGATGGGCTCCCTGCTGACCGCGCTGGACGAGGAGTCCATGGAGAACCAGCGCGATGTGGTGAAGAACGAGCGCCGCCAGCGCTATGACAACGTCCCCTACGGGACGGCCTTCGAGAAGCTGACCGCGCTGGCCTACCCGGACGGCCACCCCTACCACCACACCCCCATCGGCTCCATGGCCGACCTGGACGCCACCTCGCTGGAGGACGCCCGCGAGTTCTTCCGCACCTACTACGCGCCGGGCAACGCGGTGCTCGCCGTGGTCGGTGACATCGACCCCGAGCAGACCCTGGCCTGGATCGAGAAGTACTTCGGCGCCATCCCGGCCCATGAGCGCAAGCTCCCCCCACGCGACGGCACCCTGCCGGAGAACATCGGCGAGGAGCTGCGCGAGGTGGTGCGCGAGGATGTGCCCTCCCGCGCGCTGATGGCCGCCTACCGGCTGCCGCACGACGGCGGCCGCGAGGCCGACGCGGCCGATCTGGCGCTGACCATCCTGGGCGGCGGCGAGTCCTCCCGGCTGCACAACCGCCTGGTCCGCCATGACCGCACCGCGGTGGCGGCCGGTTTCGGGATGCTGCGCCTGGCCGGTGCCCCCTCGCTGGGCTGGCTGGATGTCAAGGCATCGGCCGGGGCCGAGGTGGAGAAGATCGAGGCCGCGGTGGACGAGGAGCTGGCCCGCTTCGCCCTGGAGGGTCCCAGCCCCAAGGAAATGGAGCGCGCCCAGGCCCAGTTGGAGCGCGAGTGGCTGGACCGGCTGGCCACGGTCAGCGGCCGGGCCGATGAACTCTGCCGCTATGCCGTGCTGTTCGGCGACCCTCAGCTGGCGCTGACCGCCGTCCAGCGGATTCTGGACATCACTCCGGAGGAGGTGCAGGCGGTCGCCAAGGCCCGGCTGCACCCCAAGAACCGTGCCGTGCTGGTGTACGAGCCGGTCGCCGCCCCCGAAGAAGCCGCCGACGTCAACGAGGAAGAGGAGACGGCCCAGTGAGCGACGCCGTGGCCCGGAACGCAGCCGGCCCCTCGATGGAGTTCCACCCCCAGCCGCAGCCGGGCACCGCGACCCCCTGGGGCTTCCCGGCCCCCGAGCGCGGCACGCTGCCCAACGGCCTGACCGTGCTGCGCTGCCACCGCCCCGGCCAGCAGGTGATCGCGGTCGAGGTCAGCCTGGCCGCCCCGCTGGACGCCGAGCCCAAGGGCCTGGAGGGCGTGGCCACCATCATGGCGCGGGCCTTCTCCGAGGGCACCGACAAGCTCAGCGCCGAGGACTTCACCGCCGAGCTGGAGCGCTGCGGCGCCACCCTGGACGCGCATGCCGACCACCCGGCGGTGCGGGTCTCCCTGGAGGTCCCCGCCTCCCGGCTGCCCAAGGCGCTCGGCCTGCTGGCCGACGCCCTGCGCGCCCCCGCCTTCCCGGACAACGAGATCGAGCGCCTGGTCAACAACCGGCTGGACGAGATCCCGCATGAGCTGGCCAACCCCGCCCGCCGGGCGGCCATGGCGCTGTCCGCCGAGCTGTTCCCCGCCGACTCCCGGATGTCCCGCCCCCGCCAGGGCACCGAGGAGTCCGTGGCCCGGATCGACGCCGCCTCGGTACGGGCCTTCTACGAGGCCCATGTCCGCCCCGCCACCGCCACCGTGGTGATCGTCGGCGACTTCACCGGCGTCGATCTGGACCAGGCGCTGGCCGACTCGCTGGGCGCCTGGACCGGTGCCACCGCCGAGCCCCGGCCCGTCCCGCCCATCACCGCCGACGACACCGGCCGGGTGCTGATCGTGGACCGCCCCGGCGCGGTGCAGACCCAGCTGCTCATCGGCCGCATCGGCCCCGACCGGCACGACAGCGTCTGGCCCGCCCAGGTGCTGGGCACCTACTGCCTGGGCGGCACCCTGACCTCCCGGCTGGACAAGGTGCTGCGAGAGGAGAAGGGCTACACCTACGGGGTGCGCGCCTTCGCCCAGGTGCTGCGCTCCGCGCCGCCCGCCGAGGGCGCCACCGGCGCCGCGATGCTCGCCATCAGCGGCTCGGTGGACACCCCCAACACCGGCCCGGCGCTGGCCGATCTGTGGACGGTGCTGCGCACCCTGGCCGCCGAGGGCCTCACCGACGCCGAGCGGGATGTCGCGGTGCAGAACCTGGTGGGTGTGGCCCCGCTGAAGTACGAGACCGCGGCGGCGGTGGCCGGCACCCTGGCCGACCAGGTCGAGCAGCACCTGCCCGATGACTTCCAGGCGCACCTCTATGAACGCCTGGCCCGGACCGGCACGGTGGAGGCCACCGCCGCCGTGGTCAGTGCCTTCCCGGCGGACCGGCTGGTGACGGTGCTGGTGGGTGACGCCTCCCAGATCGCCGGGCCGGTCCGGGAGTTGGGCATCGGAGAGGTGACCGTAATCGCCTCCTGACCGGCTGCTGACGGCTGGTCAGCTGTCGAGGCATTCCAACAGGGGAGGTGCGCACGGCCGGTTGGGCCATGCGCGCCTCCCTGGTGTCCCGTTCAACGCCTTGGTTGCGTCCGGTCGTTGTGTCGTGCGTCACTAAAGTGCCCTTCCGTTTGCCCATCGAATCTGACGCCGATTAGCTTCGGGTCGGCAGTCCGTCGCATGGAGCCGCATCCGCGCTCCCGGGCAGCCATCGCCGAGTCCCCGTACGGCGCGAGCCAGGGGAGCCGGGGAACCACCGTTCCCTGGGGTGAATCGGGCCCCTCTCCGGAGGGTTCCGTAGGAGACCTTCCTGCTCCGAACCCGTCAGCTAACCCGGTAGGCGAGAGGGAAGGAAAGGAACACCCCGCACCCATGGCGTTCACCCGCCCCACCGGGAAGCACCGTCGTCCGAGCCGTGCCGTGCGCGCCGGTGCCAACGCGGCCGGCATAGCCACCCTGGCCGCCACCGGTGTGGTCGCCGGTGTCGCCGCCCCCGCCTTCGCCTCCGCCGGTGACACCCACGGCCTTGAGGACACCGGTCTGACCAAGGCCGTGGTGATGACCGACGACGTGGCCGACAACCTGGGCGCCCAGGCCGCCACCCAGCACGCCAACGCCGCCCAGGAGCAGGCCGCCGCAGATGCCAAGCGGCAGGCCGCCCAGATCAAGAAGCGCGCGGACGAGGCCAAGCGCAAGGCGGAGGCGCGCGCCGCCAAGGAGCGCGCCGCCCGTGACGAGGAGCGCAAGCGCCTCAACGCCTTTGTGCTGCCCATCGAGGGCTCGTATGTCTCCACCGGCTACAAGGCCAGCAGCAGCCTGTGGTCCTCCGGCAGCCACACCGGGGTGGACTTCCACGCCGAGACCGGCACCTCGGTGCACGCGGTGGGCGCGGGCACCGTGGTCGAGGCCGGCTGGGGCGGCGCCTATGGCAACAACATCGTGATCCAGATGGCCGATGGCACCTACACCCAGTACGGCCATCTGTCCTCCATCGATGTGGCGGTCGGCCAGACGGTGACGCCCGGCCAGCAGATCGGCCTGTCCGGCGCCACCGGCAATGTCACCGGCCCGCATCTGCACTTCGAGGCCCGTACCAGCCCCAACTATGGTTCGGACATCGACCCGGTGGCCTATCTGCGCGCCCACGGCGTGGCCATCTAGTCCGCGACGCCGGGTCGTTGGCCGAAAAGGCGCCCCGGATTCCGCCAAGCCATCGGAAAAACCCCGGCATTGTCATAGAGTCGATCGCATTCGGCCAGGGCAATTCGGAGGTACGTCCATGCGAGACCGTAGGTGAGCGGTGCCGGTGAAGCGGTGCACGAGGGCCGCGGCATTTCCTCTCAGGCGGTGTGCACGGCGATCCGCGACGACATCGTCTCCGGGACCTTCCCGCCCGGCAGCAGGCTGATCGAGGATCTGCTGGCCCGCCGTTATGGAGTCTCCCGGGTGCCGGTCCGCGAGGCCCTGCGCACCCTGGCCTCCGAGGGCTTTGTGGTCACCCGCCGGCACGCCGGCGCCTGTGTGGCCGAGCCGACCCGCGCCGAGGCGGCGGATCTGCTGGAGGTACGCGCCCTGCTGGAGCCGCTGGGCGCGGCCCGGGCCGCCCAGCGCCGTGGCGAGGCGCATCTGAAGGTGCTGCGCGGGCTGGTACGGATCGGCCGGGAGCGGGCCCGTGCCGGGCGTTCCGGCGAGCTGTGCCAGCTGGCCGAGTGGTTCGACGAGACCCTGGCCCAGGCCTGTGGCAGTCCCAGCCTGACGGCGCTGCTCACCCAGGTCCGCCGCAAGATCGCCTGGGTGTATGTGGCGGAGCCGCCCGCCCGCCCGGTGGAAACCTGGGAGGCGCATGGTGCGCTGGTGGACGCGGTGGTCAGAAGGGACGCGGAACGGGCCCGGGAACTCGCCGCCGCCCGGGCCGGGCGCTTTCCCGGTGAATTCCGCCTCTGGCGCCCGGTGGCACCGGCCGGACCGCCCGGGGATTCACCCCGGAAACGGGCCGTAAACACAATGAGCGCTCGTTCTTAACAAACAGCCGCTATTCCTGGGAATGGACCGGCCGGGAATTGTGGCGGTTCCCGGCCGGGCTCGTCGCCCCGGCCGCGCCGGACAAGCAGCCGGCAAGCGGCGGACGACGAGGCCGCGGCGGCCGGGATTCCGGCCGCCGCGGCCTCGTTATGCCGTCCTTCGGGCCGTCCTTCGGGCCGGGACGGTCTTCCGGGAGCTCAGACGGTCTCCGGGAGCTCCTCCAGCCCCTCGGCGACCAGCTTCGCCAGGCGGTCGAGCGCGGCCTCGGCGTCGTCCGACTCGCTGGCCAGCACGATCTCCTCGCCGCCCTGGGCGCCCAGGCCCAGCACCGCCAGCATGGAGGCGGCGTTGACCGGGTTGCCGCCGGCCTTGGCGATCGTCACCGGGACGCCGGCGGCCGTCGCCGCACGGACGAAGATCGACGCCGGGCGGGCGTGCAGGCCCTCGGCCCAGCCGACGTTTACGCGGCGCTCAACCATGGTGTTGCCCTTCAAGTCGTCATTGGTTGTCTAGACCATTGTTGCATGGGCCGGATGGTGCTCGGCGAAGGCCGTCCGGCCCGCGGCGGGTGTCGGTGCCGGGCCGTACGCTGGCCCCATGCAGACGCCGCCCGAGCATGTCTACCCGGCCCACTGGGAAGCCGATGTGGTGCTGCGTGACGGCGGCACCGCGCAGATCCGTCCCATCACCCCCGAGGACGTCCGGCGGCTGGCCGACTTCTATGAGCATGTTTCGGACGAGTCGAAGTACTACCGCTTCTTCGCCCCCCACCCCCGGCTCTCCGACCGTGACCTGCACCGCTTCACCCACCATGACTATGTGGACCGGGTCGGGCTGGCCGCCACCGTGGGCGGCGAGTTCATCGCCACCGTGCGCTATGACCGGGTGGCCCCCGAGGAGGCCGAGGTCGCCTTTCTGGTGCAGGACGCCCACCAGGGCCGGGGCGTGGCCTCGGCGCTGCTGGAGCACATCGCCGCGGTGGCCAGGGAGCGCGGCATCCGCCGGTTCGCCGCCGAGGTGCTGCCCGCCAACACCAAGATGATCAAGGTGTTCACGGATGCCGGCTACACCCAGAAGCGCAGCTTCGAGGACGGCGTGGTCCGCCTGGAGCTGGACCTGGAGCCCACCGACCGCTCCCTGGACGTCCAGCGGGCCCGGGAGCAGCGGGCCGAGGCCCGCTCGGTGCAGCGCCTGATCACCCCCGGCTCGGTGGCCGTGATCGGCGTCGGCCGCCGGGAAGGCGGCATGGGCCGCACCGTGCTGCGCAATCTGCTCGCGGGCGGCTTCACCGGGCGGGTGTATGCCGTCAACCGGGCCTTTGCCGAAGGCACTTCGGTGCTGGAGCCGGAAGGAGTGCCCGCCCACCGCTCGGTGGCCGAGATCGACGGCGCCGTCGATCTGGCCGTGCTGGCCGTCCCCGCCGACCAGGTGCCCTCGGTGGTCGCCGACTGCGGTGAGCACGGCGTCCAGGGGCTGGTGGTGCTCACCGCCGGATACGCCGAGAGCGGCCCCGAAGGGCGCGAGCGCCAGCGGCAGTTGGTCCGCCAGGCCCGTTCCCATGGTATGCGGGTCATCGGCCCCAACTCCTTCGGCCTGATCAACACCGCCCCGGACACCCGCCTCAACGCCTCCCTCTCCCCCCAACTGCCCACCGCCGGACGGATCGGCCTGTTCAGCCAGTCCGGCGCCATCGGCATAGCCCTGCTCTCCGAGCTGCACCGCCGTGGCGCCGGCCTGGCCGGAGTGTCCACCTTTGTCTCCACCGGCAACCGCGCCGATGTCTCCGGCAATGACTTCCTCCAGCACTGGCACGACGACCCGGCCACCGATGTGGTGCTGATGTATCTCGAATCCATCGGCAATCCAAGGAAGTTCAGCCGCCTGGCCAAGCGCACCGCCGCCCGTAAACCGGTGGTGGTGGTCAAGGGCGCCCGGCATGGCGGCGCCGCCCCCGCCGGGCATGCCGTGCCCACCATCCGGGTCCCCGACGCCACCGTCTCCGACCTGCTGCGGCAGGCCGGTGTCTGCCGGGTGGACACCGTCACCGAACTCGCCGACACCGGGCTGCTGCTGGCCGGCCAGCCGCTGCCGGCCGGCGGCCGGGTCGCCATCCTGGGCAACTCCGAATCCCTCAACCTGCTCAGCTATGACGCCTGTCTGTCCGCCGGCCTGCGCCCGCTGCGGCCGCTCGATCTGACCACCGCCGCCGAGCCGGCCGACTTCCGGCGCGCCATCGGCCGGGCCCTGGCCGACCAGGGCTGTGACGCCCTGCTGGTCACCGCCATCCCCTGGGTGGACGGCTCCCCGCCCGCCGAGCTCGCCGCCGCACTGCGCGGGGCGGTCGCCGAGGCCGGCGCCGCCAAGCCGGTCGCCGTGGTGCACCTGGAGATCCCCGGCCTGGCCGAGGCGCTGGCCGCCCCCGGCCCGGACGTCCGGCTGCCCGCCTACCCCGCCGCCGAGCGGGCGGCCCGCGCCCTGGGCGAGGCCGCCCGGTACGCGGCCTGGCGCCGCCGCACCGAGGAGAACCCCGGCCGCGTCCCCGGCTATGAGGACATCGACCGGGCGGGCGCCGCCGAGGACATCGAGGTGCTGCTGAAGGCCCATGGCGCGACCGGCCCCACCGCCGTCACCCTCTCCGCCGCCGACACCCAGCGGCTGCTCGCCCGCTATGGCATCGCGGTACTGCCCGCCCTGCCCGCCCCCGACCCGGACAGCGCCCTGGCCGCCGCCCACCGCCTGGGCTTCCCGGTGGCCCTCAAGCCCACCGCCCCCCATCTGCGCCACCGCGCCGACCTCGGCGGCGTCCGCCTGGACCTGGGCGGTGAGGCCGAACTCCTCCGCTCCTACACCGAGTTGACCGAGCTGCTGGGCAAGCCCTCGGAGACCCGGCTGGTGGTCCAGTCGATGGCCCCGCGCGGGGTGGACACGGTGGTACGGGCCGCCATCGACCCGGCGGCCGGGGCGGTGCTCACCTTCGGCCTGGCCGGGGCCCCCTCGCTGCTGCTGGGCGACACCGCGCACCGGCTGATCCCGGCCACCGACCGGGACGCCGCCGAAATGGTCCGCGCCGTGCGCACCGCACCACTGCTGTTCGGCTGGCGGGGCTCCGCCCCGGTGGACACCCCCGCCCTGGAGGAACTGCTGCTGCGGCTGTCCCGGCTGGTGGACGACCACCCCGAGGTGGTGGGCGCCGACCTGGAGCCGGTGATCGTCGCCCAGCACGGCGTCCATGTACTGGGCGCCACCATCCGGCTGGCACCACCCCCACCACGCAGCGATCTTGGTCCGCGGAGTCTGCCGTCGTACTGAAGCGGTGAGCGGCCCTGTAACGAGGTCACTTGTTGTGTGCGGGCCGTCTGTGGCTGGTCGCGCCCCCGCGGCGGAGCCGCATATGAACCCGCCCCCCGCCCCTACGGGGGCGCCCCCGCCATGGCACGGGCGGCGGCCGGACTCCGTACGCCCCGTAGGATGGGCGTATGGCGAAGACCGGTACGACGACCCAGGGGCTGCGCGCGGCGATCGAGCGCAGCGGCTACTACCCGGCCCTTGTAGCCGAGGCCGTGGAGGCGGCCGTGGGCGGCGAGCCGGTCGTGTCGTACCTGGTCCACCAGGAGACCACCTTCGACTCCAACGAGGTCCGCCGCCATGTGACGGTCCTGGTGCTCACCGGCACCCGGTTTATCGTCAGCCACACCGATGAGCAGGCGGCCGACAACACCTCTCCCTCCCCGTACGCCACCACCTCCACCGAGTCGGTGAAGCTGGACCAGATCTCCTCGGTGGTGCTCAGCCGGGTGGTGGCCAACCCCGAGTCGTACACCCCGGGCACCCTGCCCCGTGAGGTGGTGCTCACCATCGGCTGGGGCGCGGTCTCCCGGATTGACCTGGAGCCGGCCGCCTGCGGCGACCCCAACTGCGACGCCGACCACGGCTACACCGGCTCCTCCACCGCCGACGACCTCAGCCTGCGGGTGAGCGAGGCGGGCGACGGGCCGGACAGCGTCCGGCAGACCCTGGCCTTCGCCCAGGCGCTCTCCGAGGCGACCGCCCGCTGATGTCCCATCCCCTCACCGCGGGTTCGGCCTGGCCGGAGCCCGCGCCGCTGGACCCGCGCTCCGCGCCGCTGCCGCGCTATGGCACCGGCTCGCTGGCCGATCTGCTGCCCTCGGTGGCGGCCGGCCTGGGCGTACCGGGCCTGGCCTCCGGCCTGGAGCTGGCGCCCGCCGACCGGGTCTGTGTCTTCCTGATCGACGGCCTGGGCTGGGAGCTGTTGCGCGCCCACCCGGCCGAGGCACCCTTTCTGCACTCCCTGCTGGGCAGCTCGCTGAACGGCACCGGCACACCGCTGACCGCCGGTTTCCCTTCCACCACCGCGACCTCACTGGCCTCGGTGGGCACCGGGCTGCCGCCCGGGGTGCACGGTCTGCCGGGCTATACGGTCGCCGACCCGGCCACCGGGGCGCTGATGAACCAGCTGCGCTGGCGGCCATGGACCGACCCGCATGCCTGGCAGCCCTATCCGACCGTCTTCCAGCTCGCGGACGCCGCCGGGGTGAGCACCTGCCAGGTCTCGGCGCCCGACTTCCAGCACACCCCGCTGACGAAGATCGCGCTCAGCGGCGGCACCTTCCTCGGCCGGCTCTCCGGCGAGGAGCGGATGGACCTGGCCGCCGAGCGGCTGGGTGCCGCCGACCGCACGCTGGTCTACACCTACTACAGCGAGGTGGACGGCAAGGGCCACCGCTTCGGCGTGAACTCCGAGGAATGGCGCGGGCAGTTGATGTATGTCGATCTGCTCGCCCAGCGCCTGGCCGAGCAACTGCCGCCCCGTTCGGCGCTGTACATCACCGCCGACCACGGCATGATCGACATTCCCTTCACCCCCGAGGCCCGGATCGACTTCGACGAGGACTGGGAGTTGCGCGCCGGGGTCGCCCTGCTGGGCGGGGAGGCGCGGGCCCGCCATGTGTACGCCGTGCCGGGCGCCGCCGAGGATGTACTGACCGTGTGGCGTGAGGTACTCGGCGAGCAGATGTGGGTCGCGGGGCGCGACGAGGCCATCGAGGCGGGCTGGTTCGGGCCGCCCGGCCAGGGGGTGGACGACCGGGTCCATGCCAGGATCGGCGATGTGGTCGCCGCGGCGCGGGATGACATCGCCATCGTGGCCACCGAGACCGAACCCAATGAGTCGGCCATGGTGGGCCTGCACGGTTCGATGACCCCCGTCGAGCAACTGGTGCCCCTGCTGGAAGTACGCTCCTGAAAGCGGCCCCTTCGGGTGACCGCCGCTCCTGCCGCTTCCGCCGCTTGCGAACTCCTCTACGAACGAAAGGCGTTGGCCTTCCCATGCCCGAGCCGGTGTTCTTCTCCGGAACCATGGACTGGGGAAAGAGCACCCATTTTCTTGGGTATCTACCCTCTGCCGGCCGTGCCGGGGCCGGAGTTGCGCAGGGACCTTCCGTCGTTGCGTGTGCCGGGTGCCCCTGCCGTTGTTCTTCGCGAAAGGCGATGTCGTCCTGATGTCCGAATTGGTGTTTTTCTCTGGGACGATGGACTGTGGGAAGTCAACTCTCGCGCTCCAGATTGTCCATAACCGCTCGGCTCGTGGTCTGCAGAGTCTGATCTTCACCCGGGACGACCGGGCGGGCGAGGGCAAGCTGTCGTCGCGGCTGGGCCTGGTCACCGAGGCGGTGGAGGCGACGCCGGAGCTGGATCTCTACGTCTTTGTGGTGGAGAGCATGTCGCGGGGTGGCAAGGTCGACTATGTCGTGGTGGATGAGGCCCAGTTCCTGCTGCCGGGGCAGATAGACCAGTTGGCCCGGATCGTGGACGATCTGGACCTTGATGTGTTCGCCTTCGGTATCACCACTGACTTCCGTACCAAGCTTTTCCCCGGATCCCAGCGGCTGATCGAACTGGCCGACCGTGTGGAGACATTGCAGGTCGAGGCGATGTGCTGGTGCGGTGCCCGGGCCACCCACAACGCCCGCACGGTGGGCGGCGAGATGGTGGTCGAGGGCGAGCAGGTTGTGGTGGGGGACGTGGGCGTGGCCGCGGAGGTCGTCGGGTACGAGGTCCTGTGCCGCCGGCACCATCGCAAGCGGATGACGAGCGCGACAGCGCGAGCGGCAGCACTGTCGCCTGATGTGCTGCCGATTACATCGGGCTGACCTGTGTAGCCGCCACCCCGGCACCGGTGTGGCTCAGAACCGCAAGACTCGGAGCGCCTGGGTCCCTGTTCGGTGCAGGGGGCCGGGCGCTCCGCTGATTTCCGGAGCGATGGGTTCCGCCGTCGAGAGTCAGCGATACGTCAAGTCCAGCCAGGCGAGCGGTACTTGGCGTCGGCAAACCTTGTGTACGGCAAGGCGCCGCCTTACAGTCCATATCTATGGAATTAGATAAATGGGCAAGTCCTGCGGGGGCGGTCGCGTGAACGTCATCGAGACTTTGAAGCTCGCCAAGCGTTACGGGCGCCGCTGGGCCTTGGAGGACTGCACGCTCGCCCTGCCCGCAGGCCGGGTTGTCGCTCTGGTCGGACCGAACGGTTCCGGCAAGACCACTCTGCTGCACCTTGCCGTGGGTCTGATGTCGCAGACCAGTGGCACGGTGACGGTGCTGGGCGGCAGTCGCCCCGGGTCGCAGGATGCGCTGGACCGGGTTGGCTTTATGGCCCAGAGCACCGCGCTCTACCGGAACCTGTCCGTCGAGGACGCCTTGAGGGTGGGGAGGAACCTCAACCGCCGCTGGGACAACGCCCTTGCGCTTGAGCGCCTGCGGGAACGCGACATCCCGCTCGACCGCAAGGTCGGCAAGCTGTCGGGCGGACAGCAGTCGCAGGTGGCCCTGGCGCTGGTGCTGGCCAAGCGCCCGGATCTGCTGATCCTGGATGAGCCACTGGCTGCCCTGGATCCGCTGGCCCGCCATGAGTTCATGTCGGCACTGATGGCGGCGGTGGCCGCCGACGGCCTGTCGGTCGTCTTCTCCTCGCATGTCGTCGCGGAACTGGAAAACGTCTGCGATCACTTGATCGTGCTGTCCGGTGGCCGCGTCCAAGTCGCAGGTGATGTGGATGACTTGACCGCAAGCCACCAGGTGCTGGCCGGTCCCGCCGAGGAGGCGGGCGCGCTGGCCGCGTCCCTGCCGGTCGTACGCCAGCAGTGGGCCGCGGCCCAGACGCAGCTCCTGGTCCGGGCCGGCAGCGGCGAACCGCTGCCGCCCGGCTGGCAGTCGCACGGCGTCGGCCTGGAAGAACTCGTTCTGGCATATCTGCGTGAACCGTCGGCGAGCGTCCTGCCGGGTCCGCGGCCGGCCGCCACCGCCGCCGCTGAGTCCAAAGGGGCGTGGGCGTGAGCACGATGGCTGTGGCCTTCGACGAGAAACAGTTCCGGCTGCCCAGGGGCGCCATGACCTGGGTCACCTGGCGTCAGCACCGGGCCGCTCTGCTGGCGGTCACCGGTGCGCTCGCGGCGTTCGCGATCGCCTTGCTGATCAGCGGTCTTCGGCTGCACTCCGATTTCGACCGGATGCATCTGGCGGCCTGCACGCAGTACGACGACGGGATATGCAGCCGCAACGCCGACGAGCTCATCGCTTCGGTGAGCACATGGACGTACCCCATCTTCTTGCTGACGTTCATGCCGGGAGTGATCGGCGCCTTCGTCGGAGCCCCCTTGCTGGCCCGCGAGTTCGAGACCGGGTCCTACCGCTATACCTGGACCCAGGGCATGGGCAAAACCAGGTGGCTCGCCTCCAAGATGCTTCTGCTGGCCCTGGCCATCGTGGTGATGACGGGAGCGTTCAGCGCCCTGATCCACTGGTGGGACGCCCCCCTCGCCACGCTGGAATCACGTATGCGGCCCAGGAGTTACTACGAGGTCGACGGCCTGGTATTCGCCGCCCGCTCGCTGGCCGCCTTCGCGGCCGGAGCGTTCTTCGGTGCCGTGCTCCGTCGTACGGTGCCGGCCATGGCGGCCACGCTCGCCACCTACATCGGGCTCTGGTACACCTCAGCGGACTGGATCCGGGGACACCTGATGACGCCGGTGGGACGCCCGTACCAGGACCTCGGCCCCAGGACCGGCTGGCTGATGGACAAATGGCTGGTGGACTCGCACGGGCACAGCATGACCATCGAGCACTGGAGGGATCAGTACGACGCCGCGCTCCGCAGTGGGGCCAATATGGCGGAGTACGTGAAGACCCACACCTATACGCTCTGGGGCCATTACCAGCCTGCGAACCGCTTCTGGGCGTTCCAGGCCATGGAAGCGGGCGGCACCCTGGTGGTGGCGATGGCCTTCGCTGCCGCCACGCTGTGGTGGGTGCGCCGCCGGGTGGCCTGACGGTGTGATCAGGCGGCGTTCCGGGAGCGGTGCTGCTGAAGCGTGCTGTTGACCAGGGCGGCGATGGCCTCGTCGTCCAGCCCGGCCTCGGTCGCGTCACGCAGCCACCGCTCCAGCCTCCTGCGCAATGCAGTCTGTTCTCGCAGGCCGATGCTGCCGAGAGTTCCCTCGACGAAGGTGCCCTGGCCCGGCCGGCCGGCGGCCAGCCCCTTGTGCTCGAGCTCGCGATAGGCCTTCAGCACGGTATTGGGGTTGATCGCGAGCGCGGCCACCACTTCCTTGACCTTAGGCAGCCGGTCGCCGATCCGCAGGTGCCCCAGCCGTAGCGCCTGCTCCACCTGCTGCACCAGTTGCAGGTACGGCGGGACACCGGACCTGGCATCCAGCCGGAAGACTATGGGAGATTCGTCGGCGCTCTTATCCAGCTGCATAGCTAAATAGTCTGGCCGTCCCTTGAGGTTTGAAGCAAGTCACCGACAAGCCAGGCAGGTTGGGCCCAACGAAGCGAGCCGGTGGGCGGCGGCGCTGTCGCCGGATGTGCTGCCGGTGGACGCCGGGGAGTAGCCGGCCCTCGCCGGGTTGCGATCATTCATCGCCGTGCTTCCATGGAATTGCGCGGCAGCGCTCCCACCCGTACCAGGCGCAAGCATGAGGGAGCGGAGCGATGATCAAGGTCGTCCGGCATCCGGAAGGCAAGAAACGACCGCATAACGCGCCCTGGTACACGCTCTATCCCCGGCGGGTCCTTTCCCTCCTCACCCAGGACGCCCGCTATCGCTGGCGCACGGCCAGGACCAGGTGGGAAGCGCGGCGCAGCATCGTTCCCAACCGCAGCTGGCGGCGGTTCCGGCCGTCCTTCACCTGGCTGGTGCATGCCTATGCCATCGTGGGTACGCTCGCGCTGCTGCTGTGGATCGAGGAGGCCATCCGCGATACTCCCGGGTTCACCAAGCTTCAGAAGGAGCAGTGGTTCCAGACGGTCAGCCGTTTTGTCGGGCCGTTTCTGGTGACCGCCTTTGTGCTGGGGCTTTTCCTGATCTTCTGGTATCGCAAGACCAAGAAACCGGTGGTGGAGAAGGCCAGGAAGGATCCGCACGATCTGGTTCCCACCTCGGGGACGATCGTGGACCAGGTGGTGGGACGCGAGGAACTTGCGCAGGTCATCGCCGAGACGCTGCGCGACCGCAGAACCCGTAAGCCGTATCTGCTGATCGGCGGGGTGGGAGCCGGAAAGACCGCCGTCCTGGTGGAGTTGACGCAATTGCTGGCGGAGCAGTCGGCGGTACCCGTGCCCATTCAGCTGCGCGATTCCGCCATGGATGGCGAGCTGAACTTCGAGCAGCTGGCCAAGCGCCGTTTTATGGAGCTGGCGGACCAGAGCGTTCTCTCCAGCGCCCAGGCGGAACGGACCTGGCGCCAACTGCGGCTTGACGACAAGGTGGTTGTCATAGCCGACGGTCTGGAAGAGGCCGTTCAGGACGAGCAGCACCGGGACGACCGTGACAACATCATCCGCCGGGCCATCGACCGCGCCTGCCGGCAGGAACTGCCGCTGGTCATCGCCTCCCGCCCGCACGCGCCTCTGGAGAGCGCCCCGGCGGCCATCATGGAGCTTGAGCCGCTGAGCGAGGAGGCGGCACTGGAATTCCTGCTGAAGAACACGGCGGAGGTCGATGAACGCCGCCTGGACTGGATCGTGGAGACCGCCAATGTGGCGCAGTCGCCGATCTATATGCAGATCGCCAGGATGCTGCAACAGCACGGCTGTCTCCAGCATTTGGCGCTGCGCCGCCATCCGGACCGGCTGGACACCCGCAGCCATGACTGCTCGGGCCTGCGGCTGCTGCTGCTGGAGACCTGGCGGCAGGCGCTGGTGGAGGGGCGGCTGAAGGAAGAGGTGGTGATGGCCCCCGAGGAAAGGCAGCGGACGGTCGAGGTGATAGCGGGGCTGGCCTGTGTGGGGCTGCTCCAGGACAGTCTGGAGGTCACTTTTGACGAGTTCACCAGGCATGGTGAGCCACCGGCGGCCGGGGGCGGGCAGCGGGAGTCCTGTCCGGCCGTTTCGCCGCGACAGCTGGAGACCATCCGGAAACAGGTGTGCGCCAGGATCGGTGCCAATGGCGAGGAAATGCGCAAGGAGGCGTACCGCTGCCATAAGGAGCTGGCCCGGTACGCGGCCTTCGGACAGCAGCTCGGCCTGACGATGAGCTATGAGAACAAGGTGCGCTTTCCGCACAGCATCATCCAGGCATATCTGGGTTTCCATCTGCTGCGCGGCATGCCCGACCGTCAGGCCCGCGGGCTGATCGGTCCGGCGCTGCAAAGCCCGGGCCCCGGACGGGAGTTGCTGATAGCGCTGGTTCTTTTGTCGCGGAACCGGGCGGGCTGCCGGCTGGCCGGTGAGGAGCAGCAGTGCGCATACTGGAGCGGAGCCCGGGAGATGGCCAATCTGCTGCGTGATGTGGCGGATGACCGGCATGACGCCAAGTCGCTGGATCTCTATACCGCAGCGCTGGAAATCAGTGCGATGGCGGCGGATCCCTCCGAGACGGCCCGGATTGCGGGGCGTTCAAGGAGAAACGGCGCCGACGGCCTGGTGCGGAAGTGGCCGGAGATCCATGATGACCGGCGCACTCTGGACGAGGCGAAGCTCCAGCTGGTGCGCCGGTACGGCGAGTTGCTGCGGGAATCCGAGAAGCGGGGCCGGGCTCCGGACTATCACGCGCTCTTCGAGATCGGCCGTCGCGAGGGCTCGCATGCCATCCGGCTGGCCATAGCGCAGGAGTTGGGCGCCGGCGGCGATGACGCCTACCGTGCGCTCATCGAGAGATACCACCCGGGCCAGGACCCGGTCGAGCAATTCCTGCTGGAGCGGCAGCGCCTGGAGGACCGGCGGGACAAGCTGTACGCGGATCTGCTGAAAACCTCCAGGGACTCCCGGGTCAGGGAACTGCACGGGAGAATCGCCCGGACCAACGAGGAAAAAGAGGATCTCTGGCGCGAGTTCATCATGCGGGCCTGGATGGTTCCCATGCTGGTGGGCTCGGTCAGTGAGCGGTACCGGGACGAGGCCAAGGAGCGGCTCGACTACTGGCTGCGGCATCTGGACCCCGCCCATGGCACACCCGACCTGCCGCTCTCCCTGGAGAGCGCCCTGGCCCAGGGGTTCAAGAGCGCGGCGAACCGGAGGCGGCGGCACGCCAATGTCTCCGAGAAGACCCGCACTTACCTGGTGAAGCAGGCCGAGAAGATGCTCAGCCGCAGCCGATACTGGTTCGCCCAGCTCAATCTGCTCCAGGCGCTCTGCCTCTGGGCGCTGCCGGACACCATCGGACAAGGTGGCGGGGACGGGGCGGGGGAACGGCACCGTGGGCACCGGGCGGCGGCGGACGGCCAGGACCACGCGGTACGGGGCGTCACCGACCCCGGGCAGTCCGTGGCGCACTGGCTCTCCCTGATCGGCTCCGAACACCCGGCGGCGGCCGGCCAGGGCGGTCAGGAGCAGGTCATCCATCCCTTTGTGGCCGAGGCCGGTGATCTGGTGACCCTGGCCCTGGAGACCGGGCACCCCGAACACTTCGTCTGGATCGACGAGAAGGGCGCCATCGGCAATGTGGGATCCCGGCCGGCCGACCCGGAGCGCTACCGCAAGCACAATCTGTGGATCGCCCCCTCGGTGGGCTGGAGCATCCTCCACCCGCGGGCCCAGCGGCTGATCGCCGATGTCCTGATCATGCTCAACCTCACCCAGCGCGACGGGAAGTTCGACGAGGTGGAGGAGCGGCTGAAGCTGGCCGGCCAGGAGGCGCTCCCGCCCTGTCTCACCAGGGACCGCAGCCCGCTGCACCCGGAGTTCACCGTCGGCCGGGCGGAGGCCGATGAACCGGGCAGCATGTGTCTGGCCAACTGCCGGTTCCGGCTGTGCCCTTACCCGCCCAGGGGCCGCCAGCCGCGGTCCGAGATCGAGGAACCGTTCTGCCGGCAGCAGCAGGCGCTGCTCCATCCCCAGTCACATTTGCGGCTGTTCGCGGTGAACCGCCACACCCCGCCCTGGGTCGGCACACCCGTCCGCAAGCTGCACGGCTTCTGGGAGACCATGGCCGACCGCACCCGGGCCACGGCCGGCCGCCGCTAACTCTCCGTCCGCAGCAGGGTGAACACGGCCCCCTCCGGATCCTCCGCGCACAGCAGCCGCCCGGCCGGCACCTCCTGGGGCGGGCCCAGCACCCGGCCGCCCAGCTCCACCACCCGCTCACCGGACGCGTCCGGATCGGTCACCTCGAAATAGGTCATCCAGTGCGGGCGCAGCAGCGCCGCACCGATGCCGCGTACGGCGGCCACCGGGCGGCCGTCCAGCAGCAGGACCACGGCCTCGGCGTCCAGCGAACCGGCCGGCTTGGTCTCATAACCGAACAGCGCCCGGTAGAACTTGACCGCGGCGGGGGCGTCATGGGTGACCAGTTCGTGCCAGACCGGGGTGCCGGGGACTCCGGTCAGCTGGGGGCCCATCAGATCCTGGCCCTGCCAGATGCCGAACGGCGCCCCTGCCGGGTCGGTGGCCAGCACCAGCCGCCCGGTCTGCGCGGCGGCCAGCGGGCCCACCCCTACGGTGCCGCCGGAGCAGCGGATCCACTCCGCGGTGGCATCGGCGTCTTCGCTCGCCAGATAGGTGGTCCAGGCGGCCGGAAGTTGACGGTCGGGCGTCAGTTCGGAGATTCCGGCCACATCACGCCCCTCCAGGGTCGCCCGGGCGTAGGGGCCCAGCTGGCGCGGGCCGGGGCTGTAGTAGCTCCAGCCGAACAGCCCCCGGTAGAAGTCCTTGATCGCCTCCAGGTCGTGAACCAGGAGGCTGGTCCAGCACGGGGTGCCCGGTGCCGGCCGGGCCCGGCCGTCGTTCCGCCGCGGGGCGGGCCCAGTTACCTCGGTCATCGTCGCTATCTCCTCGGACCATCGTGGTGGCCGCGCGTCCCCTGCGGAGCGCGGCGCTCGGGGTGGTGCGGGACGGTGCCTGAGCAGATGTTTGCACCACGCGCCGGGACTCGCCCCCCGGCCGCGCCGGATGTCACTGGTTCCCGCGGGTTGCCGCGAAAAGAGACCGGAATTCGCGTTTCGCTTCCGTTTCGAAGCCATTGCCGCCCAGTATCGGTGAGCCATGGGCCGGCCCGCCAGGGTGCCTCCGCACGGTCCGGCGCACTGCGCGAGGATGGCGGACATGGATGCCCTCATCAGCACACCGGAACTGGCAGCCGAGTTGACCGGGGAACGGCCCCCGGTCCTCCTGGATATCCGCTGGCAGCCGACCTTTCTGAGCGTCGGCCGGCAACCGGCCGCCCCCTCCGGCCGGGAGCAGTACGCGGCCGGGCACATCCCCGGCGCGGTCTTCATCGATCTGGACGCGGAACTGGCGGGCGCGCCGGGGCCGCGGGGACGTCATCCGCTGCCGGACACCGCGGAGTTCGGCGCGGCGATGCGCCGGGCCGGGGTCGGCGCGGACCGCCCGGTGGTCGTGTACGACAGCGGACAGGGCTGGGCGGCGGCCCGCGCCTGGTGGCTGTTGCGCTATATGGGGCACCCCTCGGTACGCGTCCTGGACGGCGGCTTCGCGGCCTGGCGGGCGGACGGCGGGGAGCTGAGCACCGAGGTTCCGTCCGTCCCGGAGGGCGACTTCCGGCCCGCGCCGGGGGCGCTGCCGCTGCTGGACGCGGACGGGGCGGCGGCGCTGGCCCGGCGGGGGCTGCTGCTGGATGCCCGGGCGGGGGACCGCTACCGGGGCGAGACCGAGCCGATCGACCCGGTGGCCGGGCACATCCCCGGCGCGGTCTCCGCCCCCACCGGCGAGAACGTGACCGGAGACGGCCGCTTCCGCCCGGCTCGGGAACTGGCCGGGCGCTTCACCGCGCTGGGCGCGTCGGAGGACACCGAGCTGGGTGTCTACTGCGGCTCCGGCGTCTCGGCGGCGCATCAGGTGCTGGCGCTGGCGGTGGCGGGGTTCGAGGCGGCGCTGTATGTGGGCTCCTGGAGCGAGTGGTCGGCGGACGCGGGGCGTCCTGTCGCTACCGGTGCGCTGCCTGGCTAGCGCCCCGCCTGGGCGCATCGTGGTTGCTGGGGGTGCCCCCTGTCAGGGGCGCGGGGAACTGCGCGACCAGCCACGGGCGGCCTGCATGTCATATGCAACCGGCAGGTGTGGGGCCGCCACTACGGGGCACCGCTGCCCAGCTGTGGCCGGGCGGCCCGCCAGCAGCGCTCCATAGCCGGAGGGGGCGCGTTCGGGTGCGGGCTGTTTCTGGCTGATCGCGCAGTTCCCCGCGCCCCCGACGGGGCAGGTGGTTGGTCGGGTGCGGGCCGGTGGGGGCTGGGCGCGCAGTTCCCCGCGCCCCTAAGGGGGCGCCCCCCACGTGACGGAACCGCCCCCGGATTACTCCTGCTTTTTGCGGCGGGTGCCGAAGACGATCTCGTCCCAGCTGGGGACCGCTGCCCGACGGCCGGGGCGGACGCCGTCCGCCTCGGCCTGCCGGTCCGTGGTGCCGACCAGCCGCTCACGGTGCCCGGAGACCGAGCGGGGCATCAGTACGTCCGCGTAGGCGGAGCCGGCGCTGGCCGCCGGGGCGGGCGGCTCCACGGTCTCGGCGGCCTCCGCCGGGGTCTCGGCGGTGGCCGCGGCCGTGTCCGGCACCACCATGTCGCCACGGAAGCTGGGCACCGCCTCCAGCAGGCTGGTCAGCGAGTCGCGCTCGCCGCCGCCCTCCTCCGGGGAGGCAGCGTCGGAGGCCGGCTCCGGCTCGGGGACCGGGGCCACCGGGGACGGCCGGTCCAGGGGCCGGTCCCGGGGGAGCCGGGCGATGCGCGGGACGAAGGGGAAGCTGGGCTCCGGCGCGTCCTCGCTCTCGCCGATCAGCGCCCGGGCCTCGTCGTCCAGCGCAGAGACGATCCGCCGGGGCGGGTCGTAGCTCCAGCTGGCGGCCCGCGGCTCGCCCGCCGCGCGATAGACCAGCAGCACCTCCCAGGTGCCGTCGTCGCGGCGCCAGGAGTCCCACTGGGCGGTGTCCTTCTCGGCGCCGCGCAGCAGCAGCCGCTCGGCCACCGCCTCGCCGAGCTGCGGGCCGGTGGTCTCGCCGGGACGGCGCACCGGTGTCTTGCGGGCCCGCTCGGCCATAAAGGCGCGCTCGGCCAGCACCGGGCCCTCGAAGCGGCGCACCCGCTCCACGGGGATGCCGGCGAGCTGGGCGACCTCCTCCGCGGACGCCCCGGCCCGGATGCGGGCCTGGATGTCGCGGGGGCGGAGGTGGCTCTCCACCTCGATCTCGATCTGGCCCAGGCGTGCGCGGTCATTGCGCACCGCGGCTCGCAGCCGCTCGTCAATGGGGAGGGTGTACTCCGTGCTGTCCGCTGCCTTGAGCACCAGCCGTGTGCCGTCGTTGGAGACGGCCACGACACGCAGTTCGGGCATGGGGACCTCCCGGGTGGTGCCTGCCGACGTCACGTGCGTCGCTGCTTCCGCTGGTCGAGTGTGGCCTGCCCGGGTTGCAGCCTGCCACAACATTGCCGAGTTGACGGGGCGAGAGCCGCCCGGGCCCCTCCCGTCGGGTCCGGGCAGCCGGACGGGGTTACCGGGGCCAGGGCTCGCCACAGTACTCCATTCGGGCCACTGGGGGTGGATCGGCGCGCCATGGATGCTCACGTCCACCAAGGGAGTTGGGTGCGCGGTAGTGCGTCCAGGACCTTCCCATGGGTGGCGAGGTTCACACAATCGCCGGATTCGGAACTGTTCGTTAGGCTCGAATGTCTCTTCTGGCTACAAGAGTGAATGAAAGGTCCGACAGAGGCATCAGATGGACGACAAAGCCGAAAGCGGTGCAAAAGCCAAGGGCAGGCGCCTGGACTTGAGCGTCGCCCAGGTGGCGGGCAGTGCCCTGGCCGCGGTGGTCGCCGCCCTGCTGGCGGGCAAGCTCGGCGTGTACGGAACGGTGATCGGCGCCGGCGTCGTCAGCGTGGTGGCCACCACCGGCAGCACGGTCTTTCACCACTTGTTCACACGTACGGGCGAACAGGTACGCGAAGCGACCGCCCAGGCGGCGCGGCCACGGATGCGCCGGGTGCCGGTGGGCGACGCCGGCCGGGCGGTGGCCCGCAGCCGCTCGGCGCAGGCTCAGGCCACGGTGCCGCCCGGGGCCGGCCCGGACCGTACCCGGCCGATGCCCCAGGCGTCCGAGCGGCGGGAGCACTCCGGCGCGTACCCCGGCGTATTCCGGGAGGAGTACTCCGAGGGCACGCTGCACGGCACCCGGGTGCGTGGCTGGAAGCGTTCGCTGCTGGCCGCCGGCGCGGTGTTCGTCCTGGCCATGGGCACCCTGACGGTGGTCGAACTGACCTCGGGCTCCAGCGCGGACGGTAATGGCGGCACCACCATCGGCCAGATCATCCGGCCGGAGAAGCCGGCCGGGAAGCAGCGGGAGCACCGGCCGGACTCGGGGGAGGAGACACCGGGGCCCGAGCGCTCCGCCGGCGGGAACGGGCAGACGGACGAGCCGGCGACCCCGTCCCCCGACGCCTCCCGGCCCGGCCAGGACACCGGCAAGCAGACCCCCAAGCCCTCGCCCACGCCGTCCAGCGGCGACACCAAGCCCAGCCCGCCGCCCACCCCGGGCCCCACCGGCACCCCGGACCATGGAAAGAACGGCGGTACCGAGGGGCAGGCCGGGGGCGCGGCGCAGACCCCGCCGGCCGGGACGGCGGGCCAGGGCTCAGTCTCCTAGCACCCGGCGCAGATAGTCATTGCCGAAGACGCGGTGCGGGTCCAGCCGGTCCCGTACCGCGGTGAACTCGGCGAAGCGCGGATAGACCCCGGCCAGATACGCCGCGTCGCGGGTGTGCAGCTTTCCCCAGTGCGGCCGCCCGCCATGGGCGGTCATGATCTGCTCGGCCGCGCTGAAGTACGCCCGGTGGGGGGTGCCCCTGTACATGTGTACGGCCAGATAGGCGGTGTCCCGGCCCTGGGCGGTGGACAGCGGGATGTCATCGGCCGGGGCGGTACGCACCTCCACCGGGAAGCCGATCCGCAGGCCCCGCCGCTCTATCACGGTCCGCAGCTCGCGCAGTGCCGTCATGGCCGCCTCCCGGGGCAGCGCGTACTCCATCTCCACAAAGCGCACCCGGCGGGGGCTGGTGAAGACCTTGTAGGGGACATCGGTGTAGTCGCGGGCCGACAGCGCCCGGCCGGTGATCCGGGCCAGGCGGGGAACGGTGGCGGGTGCCGCCCGTCCCAGCGCGCAGACCGCGGCGAACAGCCCGTTGGACAGCAGCTCGTCCTCCACCCAGGCGCCCAGCCGGCCGAGCGGGGCGGCCGGGCCCGGGCTGCGGTTGTTGCGCTTGGTGATGCAGTGGTCGGTGTGGGGGAACCAGTAGAACTCGAAGTGCTCGTTCTCGGCGGCCAGTTGGTCGAACTCCCGGGTAACCCGCTCGAAGAACATGGGCTCTTCACGGGCCCGCAGCAGGAACTCCGGTTCCACGGCGAAGGTGATGGCGGTGATGACGCCCAGCGCCCCCAGCCCGACCCGGGCCGCCGCGAACACCTCGGGGTGCTCCCGGGGTGAGCAGCGCAGCACCGAGCCGTCCGCCGTCACCAGCTCAAGTCCCGTGATCTGGGCGGAGATCGAGGCCGAGTCCCGGCCGGTGCCATGGGTGCCGGTGCTGACCGCGCCGGAGACGGTCTGCTCCATGATGTCGCCCATATTGGTCAGCGACAGACCGCGTCCGGACAGCGCCTGGTTCAGTGCTCTGAGTGTGCTGCCCGCGGCCACCGTCACCGTGCCCGCCGCCGGGTCGGCGGCGCGTATCCCCGTCAGCCGGTCCGGGCGTATCAGCAGGCCGTCGGTGACGGCCGCGGCGGTGAAGGAGTGCCCGGTGCCCACCGCCTTGACCCGCAGTCCCTCCGCGGCGGCCCGGGCCACCGCCCCGGCCACCTCCTCGGTGGTGGCCGGGGCCACCGACCGCACCGGGCGGGCGGTGACATTGCCCGCCCAGTTATGCCACGCGCTCGTCCTCGCTGTCTCCGTCATGTGCGCCAGCCCCTCCCCTTGCCCGTGGGATGGAGGACCCCACCCCCTGCGGCGCCGGCCGCAGCCGGCGGTAGCCGAGGAACGCCGCCAGGGCCGCCAGCGCCCCCGCCGCGCCGGGCACCGCGTACCCCGCCGCGGCCCCCGAGGCGTCCACCACCAGGCCGGCGGCGGACGAGCCGAGCGCCACTCCCACCGCCAGCCCGGTGCTGGTCCAGGTGATGCCCTCGGTCAGGTTCGCGCGTGGTACGTGCTGCTCGACCAGGGCCACGGTGGTCACCATGGTGGGCGCCACGGCCAGGCCCGCGAAGAAGAGCGCCACGGCCAAGAACGGCAGATTCCAGGCCAGTTGGAGCGGGATCATACTCACCGCCATGGCACAGACGCCCAGCAGCCAGCGACGTGCCGGGTCGCCGTGGAAGTCCAGCAGACCGTAGACGGTGCCCGCCAGACAGGAGCCCAGCGCGTACACCGCCAGCACCAGGCTGGCCGCGGCCTTGTGCCCGCGCTCCTCGGCGAAGGCCACCGTCACCACCTCCATGGAGCCGAACAGCGCCCCGGTGGCCACGAACGTCAGCACCAGCACCCGCAGTCCCGCCGAGCGCAGGGCCGAACCCGTGGCCCCCGCGCCACGCGGGTGCGGCACCGGCTCCGTGGCGCGCTGCGCGGTGAGCCAGAAGACGCCGATGGCCAGGAAGCAGGCCGCCAGCAGCGGACCGGCCTCCGGGAACCAGCCGGTGGACAGGCCGATGGAGAGAATGGGCCCGACGATGAAGACGATCTCGTCGATCACCGACTCCGCGGAGTAGGCGATATGCAGTTCGCGCGGAGAGCCGTCGAAGATGGCCGCCCAGCGGGCCCGCACCATCGAGCCCACACTGGGCACACAGCCCAGCCCGGCCGCGAAGACGAACAACGTCCAGTCCGGCCAGCGCTGTTGGGCGCTCAGCAGCAGTCCGGCCGCCGCGGTCAGCGCCAGCGCGGTGGCCGGGCGCAGCACCCGCCGCTGGCCGTGCCGGTCCACCAGGCGGGAGACCTGTGGCCCCAGCACGGCGGCGGACAGTGCGAAGGCCGCCGAGAGGGCACCGGCCAGCCCATAGCGTCCGGAGAGTTCGGAGATCATGGTGACGATGCCGATGCCCATCATGGACAGCGGCAGCCGGCCGACGAAGCCTGCCGCCGCGAAGCCCCGGCTGCCGGGGGCCGCGAAGATCGCGCTGTAGGGACTGGACAAGACGGCTCCGCGCTGAGGAATTCGTATGACGAGACGAGGTTGCCGTAAGGGATGTGAGTGGCCCATACAGCTTACGAGTGAACATTCGTTCGTCGCATACCCATTTACGATCGAGGGGCGCGGCCTGGCCGGCCGCGGGGCGCGAAGCCGCCCGCTGCCGCGGGTGTCAGTGCCGGGTGGCAGGATCGAACCATGTCGGATCAGCCACCCTCCGCCCCCTATGACGCCCTGCTGCTGCTCTCCTTCGGCGGCCCCGAGGGCCCGGACGATGTCGTCCCGTTCCTGGAGAATGTGACCCGCGGCCGGGGCATCCCCCGGGAGCGGCTGAAGGAGGTCGGGCAGCACTACTTCCTCTTCGGCGGCGTCAGCCCCATCAACGAGCAGAACCGCGCCCTGCTGGCCGCCCTGCGCGCCGACTTCGCGGCCAACGGCCTGGAGCTGCCCGTCTACTGGGGCAACCGCAACTGGGCGCCCTATCTGACCGACACTCTGCGGGAGATGGCGGCCGCCGGGCACCGCCGGGTGCTCACCCTGGCCACCAGCGCCTACGCCTCCTACTCCGGCTGCCGGCAGTACCGGGAGAACCTGGCCGACGCCCTGGCCGCGCTGGCCGGGGAGGGCCTGCCGGTGCCCCGGGTGGACAAGCTCCGCCACTACTTCAACCACCCCGGCTTTATCGAGCCGATGGTGGACGCCACGGTGACGGCGCTGTCCGAACTGCCCGAGGAGGTACGGCCCAAGGCCCGGCTGGCCTTCACCACCCACTCCATCCCCACCGCCGCCGCCGACACCTCCGGCCCCGCCGAGGGCCATGGGGACGGCGGGGCGTATGTCGCCCAGCACCTGGATGTGGTCCGCACGATCGCGGCGGCGGTCCGCGAGCGCACCGGGGTGGATCACCCCTGGGACCTCGTCTACCAGTCCCGCAGCGGCGCCCCGCACATTCCCTGGCTGGAGCCCGACATCTGCGACCACCTGGAAGAGGTGCACCGCGCCGGGGCGGCGGGGGTGGTGATGGTGCCGATCGGCTTTGTCTCCGACCACATGGAGGTCAGGTACGACCTGGACACCGAGGCCACCGCCAAGGCCGCGGAGCTGGGCCTGCCGGTGGCCCGGGCGGGCACCGTGGGCGCCGATCCCCGGTTTGCCGCCGCGGTGCGCGAGCTGGTGCTGGAGCGCGCCGCCACCGAGCGCGGCGAGCGGCCGGTGCGCTGTGCGCTGGGCGCGCTGGGGCCGTCCCATGACCTGTGCCCGGTCGGCTGCTGCCCCGCCCGTACCCCGCGTCCGGCCGCTGCCGGCGCCGACAGCCCGTACGCCTGAGGAGCGTTGTGAACGACCCGCTGAAGGACCCGCTGAAGACCGAACTCCTGGCGGTGGCGCTGGAGGCCGCCACGCTGGCCGGTGATCTGCTCCGGGACGGCCGGCCCGCCGACCTCTCGGTGGCCGCCACCAAGACCAGCCCCATCGATGTGGTCACCGAGATGGATCTGGCCGCCGAGAAGCTGATCACCACCTTCCTCGCCGAGCGGCGGCCGCAGGACGGCCTGCTCGGCGAGGAGGGCGCCAGCACGGTGGGCAGCAGCGGAGTGCGCTGGGTCATCGACCCCATCGACGGCACCGTCAACTACCTCTATGACCTGCCGTCCTGGGCCGTCTCCATCGCCGCCGAGGCGGACGGGGAGACCCTGGTGGGGGTGGTGGCCGCGCCGATGCGCGGGGAGACCTATCACGCCGTGCTGGGCGCGGGGGCCTACTGCGGGGAGCGCGCCCTGCGGGTCCGTCCCGCCCCCTCCCTGGGGCAGGCGCTGATCGGCACCGGCTTCGGCTATCTGACCGAGCGGCGGGCCGCCCAGGCGGAGGTGCTGCGCAGTCTGCTGCCGGAGGTGCGGGACATCCGGCGCGGCGGATCGGCCGCCATCGATCTGTGCGATGTGGCGTGCGGCCGGCTGGACGGCTACTACGAGCGCGGGCTCAACCCCTGGGACTTCGCGGCCGGCGCACTGATCGCCCGCGAGGCCGGGGCGCTGACCGGGGGCCGCCCCGGAGCGGCTGCCTCCGGTGAGCTGACGGTGGCCGCCCCGGCGGGGCTGTTCGAGCCGCTGCAGCAGCGGCTGGAGGCGCTGGGCGCCTGGCACGACTGAGTCGCGTTTCCGCTGCGGCCCGCCTCCGGCCGGCCGCACCGACGCGGCGGAGCGGCTGACGTAGCCGTCCGGTGCCCTGGACATAGCCGCCCGGTGCCCTGGGTGTAGCTGCCCGGTGCCCCGGACGTGGCCGCCCCGTGTCCCGGATGCAGCCGCCGGGCGCCCTGGACGTAGTTGCCCGGTGCCCTGGTCGGAGCCGCCCGGCGCCCCGGATACACCCGCCTCGCGCCCCTGGCGCAGCTGCCCCGCCCCCTGCCGGGGGCTTCACAGCCCGGCGCACAACACCGCGCCCCGGCACCGGTGAGGGTGCCGGGGCGCGGTGTTCGCCGAGGCGGGTCAAGGGTCAGGCGGCGCTGACCTCGACGCCGTGCTCGGCGGCGAGCCGGTGCAGGTCGTCCAGCTCGGCCTGTTCCACCTCGGCGAGAAAGTCGTCGCCGCTGCGGCGGGCCCGGTCGAGATCGGTCCTGGTGGTCTCTATGCGCTGCAGAATGCCAGCGGTGAACGCGTCCATGTGCTGCGCCCCCTCGTCGTGGGTCGTTGGCACGGGGGTGTGCCACGGCGAAACGATCACCTTTGTGCCCCCGGCATACCGCCGCGGCATGGCGTGCGGCTGCGTACGGCTCCAACAGGGAGGTGATCGCGGGTGTGCAGACGTCTTCCCCACCCTCGGCCGGGCGGAAACCTGGGCTCCGCGAAGAATCCGCGATCCCTCCCCTCCCGGCCATCTACAACCCCTTACAGCCGGTTTACCGGTCATGGAGGCAGGATGGAGGGGGCCCGCCGGGCCCGTTCGGCCTGCCCACAGCGGGCGAAACCCCCTGCCCACCAGGCACATCAAGGAAGGACCCACGCCGTGCGCGTACTCGTCGTCGAGGACGAGCAGCTGCTCGCCGATGCCGTAGCGACCGGGCTGCGCCGGGAAGCCATGGCCGTCGACGTGGTCTACGACGGCGCCGCGGCCCTGGAGCGCATCGCCGTCAATGACTACGACGTCATCATTCTCGACCGGGACCTGCCGGTGGTGCACGGTGACGACGTCTGCCGCAAGGTGGTCGAGCTGGGCATGCCCACCCGGGTGCTGATGCTCACCGCCTCCGGCGATGTCAGCGACCGGGTGGAGGGCCTGGAGCTGGGGGCCGACGACTATCTGCCCAAGCCCTTCGCCTTCACCGAGCTGACCGCCCGGGTGCGGGCGCTGGGCCGGCGGACCACGGTGGCCCTGCCGCCGGTGCTGGAGCGGGCCGGCATCCGGCTCGATCCCAACCGTCGCGAGGTGTTCCGGGACGGCCGTGAGGTGCAGCTGGCGCCCAAGGAGTTCGCGGTGCTGGAGGTGCTGATGCGCAGCGAGGGCGCGGTGGTCTCCGCGGAGCAGCTGCTGGAGAAGGCCTGGGACGAGAACACCGACCCCTTCACCAATGTGGTCCGGGTCACCGTGATGACCCTGCGCCGCAAGCTCGGCGAGCCCGCGGTGATCATCACCGTGCCGGGCTCCGGATACCGGATCTGATCCCCGATGCCCGGTACACCCCCCATGCCGTCCGCGCCACCCGCCCCGCCGAAACCCGCCTGGGACCCCCGGCAGCCGGTGGTGCGGCCCTTTCCCTGGCTGCGGCCCACCATCCGGATACGGCTCACCCTGCTCTACGGCGGGATGTTCCTGATGGCCGGCGTCCTGCTGCTGACGATCATCTATCTGCTGGCGGCGGACGCGCTGCGGCAGGGCAGCCTGCTGCCGATCAGCTCCATCAGCGGCGACAACACTGTGGTGCGGCTCAATCCCAGTTGCAATTCCCTGAACGGCAGCTTCGACAAGGCCCACCTCATCAAGTCCTGCATGGACCAGCAGCGCGCCGCCGCCCTCGGCAGCCTGCTGCGCCGCTCGCTGTTCGCCCTGGTCGGGCTGGCCGTGATCGCCTTCGCCTTCGGCTACGCCATGGCCGGGCGGGTGCTGTCCCCGCTGGGCAAGATCACCCGCACCGCCCGCCGGGTGGCCGCCACCGATCTGACCCGGCGCATCGAGCTGGGCGGCCCGGACGACGAGTTCAAGGAGCTCTCGGACACCTTCGACGAGATGCTGGACCGGCTGGAGCGTGCCTTCACCGCCCAGCAGCGCTTTGTGGCCAACGCCTCGCATGAGCTGCGCACCCCGCTGGCGATCAACCGCACGCTGCTGGAGGTGCACCTCTCCGATCCCGGGGCCTCGCCCGAGCTGCAGCAGCTGGGCAAGACGCTGCTGGCCACCAATGAGCGCAGCGAACAGCTGGTGGAGGGCCTGCTGCTGCTCGCCCGCAGTGACAACGAGATCGTGGACCGCAAGCCGGTGGACCTGGCCGAGGTGGCCTCCCAGGCGCTGGACCAGACCCGGGCCGAGGCCCAGGACAAGGGTGTGGAGCTGCGCGGCATCCGCCAGCCCGCGGTGGTGCAGGGCAATGGTGTGCTGCTGGAGCGGATCGCCCTCAACCTGGTGCAGAACGCGGTGCGCTACAACGTGCCGGACGGCTGGGTGGAGGTGACCACCCAGGCGCTGCCGGGCCAGGCGGTGCTGGTGGTGGAGAACACCGGGCCGGTGGTCCCCGCCTATGAGGTGGACAACATTTTCGAGCCCTTCAGACGGCTGCGCACCGAGCGCACCGGCAGCGACAAGGGCGTGGGCCTGGGCCTGTCCATTGTGCGCTCGGTGGCCCGGGCGCACGGCGGGCGGATCACCGCCGAGCCCAGGGAGGGTGGCGGCCTGGTGATGCGGGTGGTACTGCCGACCTGACACGCCGCGGGAAGTCTGCGACAATACGGCGGCACCGCTTCGCTTTGGGAGGAATTTTCCCGGTCCGGGCGGTGCTGTCGTCGTGTGTGATCGATCACATGCGATGGCTCTGGGCCATCCACTCTCCGTAATCGAACGGAATGCCGGTACCCCTGGAAAATGGGGGTTTCCAGGGGTCCTGATCACGGGAAGTACAGGAATTGGCGCTGCCGCACGCGGCAATGGACCAGCGACGGTCCGGTTCGCCACCCTTCAGCGATCACCTCTTCAGGTGCGCGGTTGGGTGTCGATTGAGTAACAGACCTTGATGTGAGGCAAAATCTCCGCCTCGGGTCGGGCACAAGTCCGGCCTCTCACGCGTTACGTGCGCTGGAGATACCGCAGACACCCAGAGGGGGAGAGCGACATGGCAACGGATTACGACACCCCACGCAAGACCGACGACGACGTCGATTCCGACAGCCTTGAAGAACTGAAGGCCCGGAGGAACGACAAGTCCGCTTCGTCCGTGGACGTGGATGACTTCGAGGCCGCCGAGGGCATGGAGCTGCCCGGCGCGGACCTCTCCAATGAGGAGCTGGCCGTCCGGGTCCTGCCCAAGCAGGCGGACGAGTTCACCTGCATGAGCTGCTTCCTGGTGCATCACCGCAGCCAGCTGGCCCGTGAGAAGAACGGTCAGCCGATCTGCCGCGACTGCGATTGAGGCAAGGGTCTGCAATGGCAGGCTCGAACCCGTTCCGGAAACGGCCGGCCGGGCCGGTGCCCGGTGCCGCGGCCGACACACACGCCGAGCGGGGCCGCAGGGCCTCGCTCGCCGCGGGGGTCGGCCGCGGCCTGGTACGGGCGGGAAAACGGGGGATGGGCGCGGGGCTGACCGCGGTGGCCGACCGGATCATCGCCATCGCCCCACGGGTGCGGGTGCGCGATCTGGCCACCCTGCGCCGCCAGTTCCCGGGCCTGGGCCCGGAAGAGCTGGCCGACAAGCTGGTCGCCGGAGCCATGTACGGCACCTCCACGGTGGGGGCCGGGGTGGGTGCGGCGGCCATGCTGCCCGTGCCGCCGGCCATGCCCGCCGAGCTGGCGGCCGAGATCACCGGTGTCGCCGCGGTGGAGCTCAAGCTGATCGCCGAGCTGCACGAGGTCTACGGCCTGCGGCCGCCCGGCAATGCCCGGCAGCGGGCCATGGCCTATGTACGGGCCTGGGCGGACGAACGAGGCATCGATGTCACCGTGCCCAGCACCGTCAATGTGGCGCTGGGCGTGCAGATGCGCCGCGAGCTGCGCCAGCGGGTGCTCAAGCGCACCTTCCGCAGGCTGCCCAGCCTCACCCCGTTCATGATCGGCGCCAGTGTGGGCGCGGTGATGAACCGGCGGGACACCAAGCGGCTGGCCGACAAGATCCGGGCTGATCTGCGCGGGCGCCAGGTGGCCTGGGAAGAGCTTTAGTATCGCCGGGTGCGGCGCCTTTGGTGAGAGGTCCCATACCTCGGTCACGGGGTTGCGCGCGGGCCGTCTGGGGCTGGTCGCGCCCACGCGGCGGAGCCGCATATCGAATAGCTGCCCCGCGCCCCTAAAGGGCGCGCTTCGCGCCGCTGAGCGCGGCGGCCAGCCGTTCCGGCCGGCGGGTGGAGAGGTAGAGATAGGGCGTCGGGTCCTCGGGGTCGGTGACCTCGATCCGTACCGCGCTGGGGATATAGCCGCGCAGCAGCATAAAGGCGCGGGTGTCCGCCTTGTAGGTGCGCCAGGCGCGGGCCTCCTCGCCGTGCAGCACCTCCACCTCGCCCAGCGCCTCCAGCGGGATCTTGGCGTCCCCCGCCACCAGGGCGCCCGGGATCACCCGGATCCGTACCGAGCCGTACGAACTGACCGCCACCGCGGCCAGCGCGCCGCCGCCGGCCAGGCCGCCGAGCATGGGCAGGGTGCCCAGCGGCAGCATGACCAGCGCCAGGGCGACCCCCAGCGCGGCCGCGATCACCCACCAGGAACGGGGTGCGGTCAGGCGTTCTTCGTAAGGCTGCATGTGCCCAAGCTTGGCACGGAGGGGACCGGGTGCCGCCGTCGCGGGTAAGGTCAGCCCCTGTGAGTGGACGAACGACAGCGCTGACACCGCCGGGTGACGCCCGGCCACCGGTGCGGCATCCCGAGGCCCCCGCGCCGGGGGAGACCCTCGGTTCGCACTATGAGCACTGCTTCGGCTGTGGTGGCGCGGTGCCGCACGGCCTGCACCTTGAGGTGCGGGCCGGCGAGGGGGTCAGCGTCACCGCCGAGTTCCGTGTCAAGGAGGCCCACCAGGGTGCCCCCGGGCTGGCGCACGGCGGAGTGCTGGCCACGGCGCTGGACGAGACGCTGGGCTCGCTGAACTGGCTGACCCGGGTGATCGCGGTGACCGGGCGGCTGGAGACGGACTTCATCCGGCCGGTGCCGGTGGACACCGTGCTCCACCTCGAGGCGGAGGCGCTGGCGGTGCACGGCCGCAAGCTCTACTGCACGGCCACCGGCCGCATCGGCGGCCCCGACGGCCCGGTGGCGGTGCGCGCCGACGCGGTGTTCGTCGAGGTCAAGGTGGAGCACTTCCTGAACAACGGCCGCCCGGCCGAGATCCAGGCGGCGCTGGCCGATCCGGACCAGGTCAAGGTGGTCCGGGCTTTCGAGGTGAACCCCTGATGCCTGTTGACGTGCTGATCCGCCGGGTGGACCCGGAGGTGCCGCTGCCCTCGTACGGGCACCCCGGGGACGCCGGCTGTGACCTGGTGACCACCGAGGCGGCCGAGCTGGCGCCGGGGGAGCGGCTGGTGCTGCCCACCGGAGTGTCGATTGCGCTGCCCGATGGGTATGCGGCCTTTGTGCATCCGCGTTCGGGGCTTGCCGCCCGGTGCGGGGTCTCCATGGTGAATGCCCCGGGGACCATCGATGCCGGGTACCGTGGAGAGATCAAGGTGATTGTGGTCAATCTGGACCCACGGGAGACCGTGCGGTTCGAGAGGTTCGACCGCATCGCCCAGTTGGTTGTCCAGCAGGTCGAGAAGGTCCGCTTCCATGAGGTGGCGGAGCTTCCCGGCTCGGCGCGGGGTGATGGGGGCTTCGGGTCCACCGGTGGCCACGCTGCCGTGGGGCATGGATTCGCTTCGGTCGTAGCCGACCGGGAAGGACAGTGACGTGTTCGGTCGTCGCCGCAAGCGCGAGGACGCCGTCGATCGGATCGACGACGTGATCTCCGAAGAGCCCGTTGAGGGCGAGGGGTCCGCAGCGGACGCCGAGGCCGAGCGGGTCCGGCTGGAGCCGGAGCCGCGTCCCGACGGGCCGTGGGACGTCTCCGAGGTCCGGGAGCCCGCCGAGGGCCGGGTGGACCTGGGCGGCCTGTTCGTGCCCGGGGTCGAGGGCATGGAGCTGCGGGTCGAGGTCGCCGGTGACGCCATCGTCGCCGCGACCGTGGTGCTGCGTGACAGTGCCGTGCAGCTGCAGGCATTCGCCGCGCCCAAGCGCGAGGGCATCTGGTCCGAGGTGCGGGAGGAGATTGCCACCGGCATCACCCAGCAGGGCGGTGTGGTGGACGAGGTCGAGGGCCCGCTGGGCTGGGAGCTGCGGGCGCAGGTCCCGGTGGCGCTGCCGGACGGCACCAATGGGGTGCAGCTGGTGCGCTTCGTCGGCTGTGACGGCCCGCGCTGGTTCCTGCGCGGAGTGATCTCCGGGCAGGGCGCGGTGCAGCCGCAGACCGCCGGGCTGCTGGAGCAGATCTTCCGGGACACCGTGGTGGTCCGGGGCGAGGGCCCGATGGCTCCCCGCGACCCGATCGTGCTCAAGCTGCCGGAGGACGCGCAGATGGTCGCCGAGGGCATCCAGGAGGATGGCCAGACCTCGCGGTTCGCCGGTGGTGTGGAGCGCCTGCAGCGCGGCCCGGAGATCTCCGAGGTGCGCTGATTCCGGCCGCTCAGGCGGCTGGATTCCATCGTTCCGTTGGGCCGGAACCCCTTCCCGGGGTTCCGGCCCAACGGCGTTTTCGCAGGTCCAGGGCGCCTGCGTAAGAGTCTCGTCAAGGAGGCGCTAATGGCCGTAAGGGAGGCGTCAACGGACTACGAATGCGCGGGAGCGGGCGGTTTCCTCTAGGGGTCCGTTCATATCCGAACCTCTAGGAGCATGCGATGGCCGACGTGGCCTTCGTCGCCACCACTGTCGCGGTCTTCGCGCTGGTGGTCCTCGTCGCCAAGGGGGTGGCGAAGCTGTGAGCACCGAGAACGTGGTCGGCCTGGTCGTGGCCGTCGCCCTGCTGGGCTACTTGATCCTCGCCCTCGTTTTCCCGGAGAGGTTCTGAGCACAGATATGAGCCCCGTCCTTTCCGGAGTCCTCCAGTTCGTCGCGCTCTTCGCGGCCCTGGCGCTGGTCTACCGCCCGCTGGGCGACTACATGGCCCGTGTCTACGACTCCAAGAAACACCTGCGCGCCGAGAAGTGGATCTACCGCCTGATAGGCGCCGACCCGGACGCCGAGATGCGCTGGCCCGCGTATCTGCGCGGAGTGCTGGCCTTCTCCGCGGTCGGCCTGCTGCTGCTCTACCTGCTCCAGCGGGTCCAGGGCGCGCTGCCCGGCCGCCTCTCGCTCGGCTTCCACTCCATCAGCCCGGACCAGGCCTTCAACACCGCCGCGTCCTTTGTGGGCAACACCAACTGGCAGTCCTACTCGGGTGAGCAGTCCATGGGCCACGCGGTCCAGACGCTCGGCCTGGCGGTGCAGAACTTTGTCTCCGCCGCGGTGGGCATCGCGGTGGCCATCGCCCTGGTCCGGGGCTTCGCCCGGTCCCGTACCAGCAACCTGGGCAACTTCTGGGCCGACCTGGTGCGCGGCACCGTCCGGATCCTGCTGCCCCTCTCGGTGGTCGCGGCCGTGGTGCTGGTGGCCTGTGGTGCCATCCAGAACTTCGCCGGAATCCATGAGATCGGGCAGCTGACCGGCGGCACCCAGCAGGTCAACGGCGGCGCGGTGGCCTCCCAGGAGGCCATCAAGGAGCTGGGCACCAACGGCGGCGGCTACTTCAACGCCAACTCCGCCCACCCCTTTGAGAACCCCAACGCCTTCACCAACCTCTTCGAGGTCTTCCTGATCCTGGTCATCCCCTTCGCGCTGACCCGGACCTTCGGCAAGATGGTCGGCAACGTCAAGCAGGGCTACGCGATCCTCGGCACGATGGTGCTGATCTGGGTCGGCTTCACCGCCCTGATGATGTGGACCGAGTTCGCCCACCACGGCGCCGCGCTGCAGGCGGCCGGCGGCGCCATGGAGGGCAAGGAGCAGCGGTTCGGCATCGGCGGCTCGTCGATCTTCGCCACCGCCACCACCCTCACCTCCACCGGCGCGGTGGACGCGGGCCACTCCTCGCTCACCGGCCTGGGCGGCGGGATCGCCATGCTGGGCATGATGCTGGGCGAGATCGCCCCCGGCGGCGTGGGCTCCGGTCTCTACGGAATGCTGGTGATGGCCATCATCGCGGTGTTCATCGCGGGCCTGATGGTCGGCCGTACGCCGGAGTACCTGGGCAAGAAGATCGGCACCCGGGAGATCAAGCTCGCCGCCTGCTACATCCTGATCACCCCGACCCTGGTGCTGGGCTTCACCGCGGTGTCCATGGCGATGTCCGGCCCGCCCGGACAGATCCTCAACAAGGCCGACGGCTCGGTGCTGCACAGCGGCGCCCATGGCTTCTCCGAGGTCCTCTACGCCTTCACCTCGGCGGCCAACAACAATGGCTCGGCCTTCGCCGGCCTGAACGCCAACACCCCCTGGTACAACACCACGCTCGGCCTGGCCATCCTGCTCGGCCGCTTCCTGCCCATGGTCTTTGTCCTGGCGCTGGCCGGCTCGCTCGCCGAGCAGCAGCCGGTGCCGGAGACCGCGGGCACCCTGCGCACCGAGAAGCCGCTCTTCGCCGGCCTGCTGGTGGGCACCATCCTGATCATCACCGGCCTGACCTACTTCCCGGCCCTGGCCCTTGGCCCAATGGCGGAGGGACTCTCATGAGCACCACCACCCCTGTCCGTACCGCTCCCGAAGGGGACGAGAAGCAGCCCGCACACGAGTCGAGCGGGCGCGTCTCCGGCGGTCTCTTCGACCCGGCACAGCTGGTGAAGTCCCTGCCGGACGCCTTCCGCAAGCTCGACCCCCGGGTGATGGTCAAGTCCCCGGTGATGTTTGTGGTCGAGATCGGCTCGGTGCTGACCACCATCCTGGCCTTCAAGAAGCCGGGCGACTGGTTCGGCTGGACCATCACCGCCTGGCTGTGGCTGACCGTGGTCTTCGCCAACCTGGCCGAGGCGGTGGCCGAGGGCCGGGGCAAGGCTCAGGCCGACACCCTGCGCAAGGCCAAGACCGACACCGTGGCCCGCCGGCTGACCAAGGACGGCGCCGAGGAGTCGGTGCCCGGCGCCGAGCTGCGCGTGGGCGACCTGGTGGTCTGTGAGGCGGGCGACATCATCCCCGGCGACGGTGATGTGGTCGAGGGCGTGGCGAGCGTGGACGAGTCCGCGATCACCGGCGAGTCGGCCCCGGTCATCCGGGAGTCCGGCGGTGACCGCTGTGCGGTGACCGGTGGCACCAAGGTGCTCTCCGACCGCATCGTCATCAAGATCACCACCAAGCCCGGTGAGACCTTTATCGACCGGATGATCAACCTGGTGGAGGGCGCCGCCCGGCAGAAGACGCCCAACGAGATCGCGCTCAATATCCTGCTGGCGTCGCTGACCATCGTCTTCCTGCTGGCCGTGGTCACCCTCCAGCCCTTCGCGATCTACTCCGGCGCCGAGCAGACGATGATCGTCCTCACCGCGCTGCTGGTCTGCCTGATCCCCACCACCATCGGCGCCCTGCTCTCCGCCATCGGCATCGCGGGCATGGACCGTCTGGTGCAGCGCAATGTGCTGGCCATGTCCGGCCGGGCCGTGGAGGCCGCCGGTGACGTCTCCACGCTGCTGCTGGACAAGACCGGCACCATCACCTACGGCAACCGCCGTGCCTCGGAGTTCGTCCCGGTCAAGGGCGCCAGGCAGGAGGAGCTGGCGGAGGCCGCGCAGCTGTCCTCGCTGGCCGACGAGACCCCCGAGGGCCGCTCGGTCGTCGCCCTGGCCACCGAGAAGTACGGCCTGGCCGAGCGCAGCGACACCGACCTCACCGGTGCCGAGTGGGTGCCCTTCACCGCCCAGACCCGGATGTCGGGTGTGGATGTGGACGGCCGCAAGGTCCGCAAGGGCGCCACCGGTTCGGTCATCGCCTGGGTCGAGGAGCGCGGTGGCACGGTGGCCCCGGACGCCCGCAGCCTCAATGACGGGATATCCCAGGCCGGCGGCACCCCCCTGCTGGTCGCCGTGGAGGACGAGAAGGGACCCCGGGTCCTGGGGGTGATCCACCTCAAGGACGTGGTCAAGGAGGGCATGCGCGAGCGGTTCGACGAACTGCGCGCCATGGGCATCAAGACCGTCATGATCACGGGTGACAACCCGCTGACGGCCAAGGCCATCGCCGAGGAGGCGGGGGTGGACGACTTCCTCGCGGAGGCCACCCCCGAGGACAAGATGGCGCTGATCAAGCGGGAGCAGGCGGGCGGCAAGCTGGTCGCCATGACCGGTGACGGCACCAATGACGCCCCCGCGCTGGCCCAGGCCGATGTGGGCGTGGCCATGAACACCGGCACCTCGGCCGCCAAGGAGGCCGGGAACATGGTGGACCTGGACTCCAACCCCACCAAGCTGATCGAGATCGTCGAGATCGGCAAGCAACTCCTCATCACCAGAGGAGCGTTGACCACCTTCTCCATCGCCAATGACGTCGCCAAGTACTTCGCCATCATCCCGGCGATGTTCGCGGTGGCCTACCCGGGGCTGGACAAGCTCAACATCATGAGCCTGCACTCGCCCCAGTCCGCGATCCTGTCGGCCGTCATCTTCAACGCGCTGATCATCATCGCGCTGGTGCCGCTGGCCCTGAAGGGCGTGCGCTACCGGCCGATGAGCGCGGACAGCATGCTCCGGCGCAACCTCCTGGTCTACGGCCTGGGCGGTCTGGTCTCCCCGTTCATCGGCATCAAGATCATTGACATGCTTCTCTCCCTCATCCCTGGCATCAGGTGACGACCATGAACAACTCCGTACGCAGCACGGCCCGGATGGTCTGGGCGGGGCTCCGAGCCATGCTCGTCCTCACCCTGGTCTGCGGGGTGATCTACCCGCTGGCCGTCACCGGCATCGCCCAGGCGGCCTTCCATGGCAAGGCCAATGGCTCGGAGGTCAAGGCGGACGGCAAGTCCGTGGGCTCCGAACTGCTGGGCCAGAGCTATGACTTGGACAAGAAGGACAAGGACGGCAATCCGCTGCCGGACCCCAAGTTCTTCCAGCCCCGCCCCTCGGCGGCCGGGCCCAACACCGAGAACACCCAGTACAAGCTGACCGTCTCCGGCGCCTCCAACCTGGCCGCGGACAGCAAGCAGTTGCTGGACTCCGTCAAGCAACGGCGGTCGCAGGTCGCCGAGTTCAACCATGTGGCCCCCTCCTCGGTGCCGGTGGACGCGCTGACCTCCTCCGGCTCCGGCGTGGACCCGGACATCTCCCCGGCCTACGCCAGGCTCCAGGCCAAGCGGGTGGCCGAGGTCAACCACCTGCCCGCGGACAAGGTGGAGCAACTGGTCGAGGACCACATCGACGGCCGGCTGCTGGGCTTTATGGGCGAGCCGCATGTCAATGTGCTCAAGCTCAACATCGCCCTGCGGAAGCTGGCCCAGGGCTGAGCCCGGGGCCGCGGCGAAATTGACAGGCCGAAGGGCCGGGGCGGCTGCCCCGGCCCTTCGGCCTGTCCGCCCCGCGGCAGGCGTCAGAGCTGCGTCAATACCTGTCCAGAGACCGTAGGGCGACCGAATTGTCCAGACCGGCCGCCGTAAGCTCGATCTGCGCGGCAGTGCTGCACCTCAGGACGGAGAACCGCCCCGACCGACCACCGCCGCGGGAACCGTGAAAGACAATGGGGCCATGGGACGCGGCAATCTCCGAATCTATCTGGGCGCTGCACCGGGCGTCGGCAAGACCTACGCGATGCTCTCCGAGGCACACCGGCGCATGGAACGCGGCACCGATGTGGTGGTGGGCTTTATCGAGGCCCACGGCCGGCCGCGGACCGAGGTGATGCTGCACGGCCTGGAGATCGTGCCCCGCAAGGAGCTCGTCTACCGCGACAGCGTCTTCACCGAGATGGATGTGGACGCCGTGCTCCAGCGCCGCCCCAGCGTGGTCCTGGTGGACGAGCTGGCGCACACCAATGTCCCCGGCTCCCGCAACACCAAGCGCTGGCAGGACGTCGAGGAACTGCTCCAGGCGGGCATCGATGTCATCTCCGCCGTCAATATCCAGCACCTGGAGTCGCTGGGCGATGTGGTCGAGTCGATAACCGGCGTCCGGCAGCGGGAGACCGTGCCCGACGAGGTGGTGCGGCGGGCCGACCAGATAGAGCTGGTGGACATGTCCCCTCAGGCGCTGCGCCGCCGGATGGCGCACGGCAACATCTACAAGCCGGACAAGGTCGATGCCGCGCTCTCCAACTACTTCCGGCCCGGCAATCTCACCGCCCTGCGTGAGCTGGCCCTGCTGTGGACCGCCGACCGGGTCGATGAATATCTGCGCCAGTACCGCACCGACCACGATGTCTCCACCATCTGGCACGCCCGGGAACGCATTGTGGTCGGCCTCACCGGCGGCCCCGAGGGCCGCACCCTGATCCGGCGCGCGGCGCGGATGGCCGCCAAGGGCTCCGGCAGCGAGATCCTGGCCGTCTATATCGCCCGCAGCGACGGGCTGACCTCCGCCTCCCCCAAGGAACTGGCCATCCAGCGGACCCTGGTGGAGGACCTGGGCGGCACCTTCCACCACGTCATAGGGGACGACGTACCCGCCTCCCTGCTGGAGTTCGCCCGGGGCGTCAACGCCACCCAGATCGTGCTGGGCTCCAGCCGCCGCAAGACCTGGCAGTACATCTTCGGCCCCGGCGTCGGCCAGACCGTCGCCCGGGACTCCGGCCCCGACCTGGACGTCCATATCGTCACCCATGACGAGGTGGCCAAGGGCCGCGGTCTGCCGGTGGCCCGCGGCGCCCGGCTGGGCCGCAGCCGCATCGTGGCCGGCTGGCTGGTGGGCGCGGTGGTCCCGGCCCTGCTCAGCGTGGTGCTCACCCAGCTGGACATCAGCCTGGGCCTGGCCAACGAGATGCTGCTGTTCCTCTGCGCCACGGTGGGCGCCGCCCTGCTGGGCGGGCTGCTGCCCGCGCTGTTCTCCGCGGCCTTCGGCTCCCTGCTGCTCAACTACTACTTTGTGGAGCCGCTGCACCGGCTCACCATCACCGACCCCAAGAACATCGTCGCCATATCGATCTTTGTCTTTGTGGCGGTCTCGGTGGCCTCGGTGGTGGACCTGGCCGCCCGCCGCACCCACCAGGCCGCCCGGCTGCGCGCCGAGTCGGAGATCCTCTCCTTCCTGGCCGGCAGCGTGCTGCGCGGCGAGACCACCCTGGAGGCCCTGCTGGAACGGGTCCGCGAGACCTTCGCCATGGAGTCGGTGGCCCTGCTGGAGCGCCCCAGCGAGGTGGACCCCTGGAACTGTGTGGCCTCGGTGGTGACCAACTCCGGCAAGCCGCTGCTGCGCCCCGAGGACGCGGATGTGGACATGCCGGTCGGCGACAATATGGCGCTGGCCCTCTCCGGCCGGGTGCTGCCCGCCGAGGACCGCCGGGTGCTGGCCGCCTTCGCCGCCCAGGCCGCCGTGGTGCTGGACCGCCAGCGGCTGGTCGGCGAGGCCGAGCGGGCCCGGGAACTGGACGAGGGCAACCGCATCCGCACCGCCCTGCTCGCCGCCGTCAGCCATGATCTGCGCACCCCGCTGGCCGGCATCAAGGCCGCGGTCACCTCGCTGCGCTCGGACGATGTGGCCTGGTCCGAGGAGGACGAGGCCGAGCTGCTGGCCGGCATCGAGGAGGGCGCGGACCGGCTGGACCACCTGGTGGGCAATCTGCTGGACATGTCCCGCCTGCAGACCGGCACCGTCACCCCGCTGATCCGCGAGATCGATCTGGACGAGGTCGTTCCGATGGCGCTGGTGGGCGTCCCGGAGGGCAGCGTCACCCTGGACATCCCCGAGTCGCTGCCGATGGTCGCCGTCGATCCCGGCCTGCTGGAACGCACCATGGCCAACATCGTGGAGAACGCGGTCAAGTACAGTCCCGACGGCGGCCCGGTGCTGGTCGCCGCCAGCGCGCTGGGCGACCGGGTGGAGGTCCGGGTGGCCGACCGCGGCCCCGGCGTCCCGGACAGCGCCAAGGACCGGATCTTCGAACCCTTCCAGCGCTACGGTGACGCCCCGCGCGGTGCGGGTGTCGGCCTGGGCCTGGCCGTGGCCCGCGGCTTCGCCGAGGCCATGGGCGGCACCCTGACCGCCGAGGACACCCCCGGCGGCGGCATGACCATGGTGCTCACCCTGCGGGCCGCCGCCGGCCGGCCGCCGGTCCGCCCCGACCTGTCGGCCGAGCTCACCTCATGAGCCCCGGCCCAGACCTTCCCAGCCGATTTCCCGGGTCCCGTGGCGGGGCCCCGAAGAACAACAGAGGTGGTTCCGCATGAACCGGGTGCTCGTGGTGGACGACGAGCCGCAGATCGTCCGTGCCCTGGTGATCAACCTCAAGGCGCGGAAGTACGAGGTGGACGCCGCCCCCGACGGGGCCACCGCCCTCCAGCTCGCCGCCGCCCGCCACCCCGATGTGGTCATCCTCGACCTGGGCCTGCCGGACATGGACGGCGTCGAGGTGATCAAGGGACTGCGCGGCTGGACCCGGGTGCCCATCCTGGTGCTCTCCGCCCGCCACACCTCCGACGAGAAGGTGGAGGCGCTGGACGCGGGCGCCGACGACTATGTCACCAAGCCCTTCGGCATGGACGAGCTGCTGGCCCGGCTGCGGGCCGCGGTGCGCCGGGCGGAGCCCAATGGCGCGGCGGCCGCCGGGGACGACGCCACGGTGGAGACCGAGGCGTTCACCGTGGACCTGGCCGCCAAGAAGGTCAACCGTCAAGGCCGGGACGTCCGGCTCACCCCCACCGAGTGGCATCTGCTGGAGGTGCTGGTCCGCAACACCGGCCGCCTGGTCAGCCAGAAGCAGCTGCTCCAGGAGGTCTGGGGCCCCTCCTACGGCACCGAGACCAACTATCTGCGGGTCTATATGGCCCAGCTGCGGCGCAAGCTGGAGCAGGACCCTTCGCATCCCCGGCACTTCATCACCGAGCCGGGGATGGGGTACCGGTTCGAGGTATGAGCGCCGGGACGCCGCCCCGGCCGGGGGTCCGGCCCGTGGCGCAGCCACAATGCGGTGCAGCGTCCCCCGGGAAGACACAGCATCACCGAGCCCGGGATGGGGTACCGGTTCGAGGCGTGAAGCGGCGGTGAGCGCCCCGGTAGGCTGGGTTCATGAGTGCCGTACCCCGTTCCGAGAAGCCGACCGGCCGGTTCCGCCGGATGCTCGACCGGCTGTCCAGCTCCCAGGAGGAGCTGGACGACGCGGAGCTGCAGCAGCAGGCGGAGGCGGTGGGCTGCACCAAGATCTGCGACGTCGATGACCGGCAGATAGTGAAGGTCACCGGCACCCTGCGTACGGTCACCCTCCGGCCCAGGGCCGGAGTGCCCGCCCTGGAGGCGGAACTGTTCGACGGCTCCGCCGCCTTGGACGTGGTCTGGCTGGGGCGCCGTTCCATCGCGGGCATAGAGCCCGGCCGTAAGCTGATCGCCTCCGGCCGGGTCGCCATGAGCCGCGGCCGGAGAGTCCTGTTCAACCCCCGATACGAACTCCGACCGCTCGGACAGGAGTAGCCGTTGACGTCCCCCGACAAGACCGCCGGCGCCCAGGGTGACTCCCGGGCGGCCACCGAAGCCGCCCTGCTGGAAGCCTTCGGCGGAGTCCGCGGCATGGTGGAGACCACCGTGCCGGGCCTGGTGTTCGTGGCCGTCTACACGGCCGACCGTGATCTGCATATCGCCGGGATCGCGGCGCTGGCCCTCTCCCTGGTGCTGGGCATCGCCCGGCTGCTGCGCAGGGACACCCTCAAGCACGCCTTCGGCGGCGTGTTCGGGGTGGCCTTCGGTGCGGTGTTCGCGATGATGTCCGGCGACGCCAAGAACTTCTATCTGCCCGGCATGCTCTACACCCTGGGCCTGGCGGTGGCCTATATCGTCACCGCGCTGTGCGGGGTGCCGCTGCTGGGACTGATCCTGGGGCCGATCTTCAAGGAGAACCTCTCCTGGCGCACCCGCAACCCCGGCCGCAAGAAGGCGTACACCAAGGCCAGTTGGGCCTGGGGCCTGATCCTGCTGGCCAAGTCGGCGGTGCTCTTCCCGCTCTACTGGTGGGGCGACGCCACCCAGTTGGGCTGGGTGAAGGTGGCCCTGGGCATTCCGCCGATGCTGCTCTCGGTCTATCTGACCTGGATTTTCCTGGCCAAGGCCCCGCCGCCGATCGATGTCTTCGCGGAGCTGGAGGCGGCCGAGGCGGAGGCCAAGGCCAAGGCCGCGGCGGCACAGGGCAGTTGAACAAGCACACATTGACCAACGGCGGTTGACCAATGGTGAAGGGCCCCGGGAGCGCGCGCTCCCGGGGCCCTTCACCGTGTCCTCAGCCCGCGTTCTCCTCGCGGCGCACCGACAGCAGGTCCTCCAGCTGCTCCTCGCGCGCCGGGGCGGCCACGAACAGCAGCTCGTCACCGGCCTCCAGGGCGTCCTCCTTGTTGGGGGTCAGCACCCGGTTGCCGCGGATGATGGTGACCAGCGCGGTGTCCTCGGGCCACTCCACATCGCCGACCCGGGTACCGGCCAGCGCCGACTCCGGCGGCAGCGTCAGCTCCACCAGGTTGGCGTCGCCCTGGCTGAAGCGCAGCAGGCGCACCAGGTCGCCCACGCTCACCGCCTCCTCCACCAGCGCCGACATCAGGCGCGGGGTGGAGACGGCCACATCCACGCCCCAGGACTCGTTGAACAGCCACTCGTTCTTGGGGTTGTTCACCCGGGCCACCACCCGGGGCACCCCGTACTCGGTCTTGGCCAGCAGCGAGACCACCAGATTGACCTTGTCGTCACCGGTGGCGGCGATCACCACATTGCAGCGCTGGAGCGCGGCCTCGTCCAGCGAGGTGATCTCACAGGCGTCGGCCAGCAGCCACTCGGCCAGCGGCACCCGTTCCACCGAGATGGCCGAGGGGGCCTTGTCGATGAGCAGGACCTCATGCCCGTTCTCCAGCAGTTCCCCGGCGATGGAGCGGCCGACCGCCCCGGCTCCCGCGATAGCGACCCTCATCGGTGACCCTCCTCAGGCCCCTGCGCAAAGGCGGCCTCGACCTTCTCCACCTCGTCGGTGCGCATCATCACGTGGACCAGGTCGCCCTCCTGAAGCACCGTGGCCGAGCTCGGCAGCATTGCCTCGCCCAGCCGGGTGAGGAAGGCCACCCGTACCCCGGTCTCCTCCTGGAGCCGGCTGATCTTGTGGCCGACCCAGGCCGGGGAGACCGGGACCTCGGCGAGCTGGACGCCGCCGCTGGGGTCCCGCCACAGCGGCTCGGCGCCGGACGGCAGCAGCCGCCGCAGCATCTGGTCGGCCGTCCAGCGGACGGTGGCCACGGTGGGGATGCCCAGCCGCTGGTAGACCTCGGCGCGGCGCGGGTCGTAGATACGGGCCGCCACGTTCTCCACGCCGAACATCTCGCGGGCCACCCGGGCCGCGATGATGTTGGAGTTGTCGCCACTGCTGACCGCGGCGAAGGCGCCCGCCTCCTCGATACCGGCCTCGCGCAGGGTGTCCTGGTCGAAGCCGACGCCGGTCACCCGCCGTCCGCCGAATCCGGAGCCCAGGCGGCGGAAGGCCGTCGGGTCCTGGTCGATCACCGCCACCGTGTGGCCTTGCTGCTCAAGGGTCTGCGCGAGGGCCGAGCCCACGCGTCCGCACCCCATGATCACAATGTGCACGACGTCTGCCCCGTACTCCGGAATTCCGTGTTGACCTGAAAAAGCACGGCACCACCGTAGCCGGGCCCGGCGCCGGGCGGGTGCCCAGGCCGCCGACTGGCCGCCGGAGGCATCTGATACGGAACCACACGTTCCAGCCGCCCTGGTGGTCCCGCCACACCTCCCGCCGCACCTTCCGCCCCGCTCCCCGCCCCCGCCGGAACGGCCCTCACCAGGCGATTGGTGGCCGGACCACCGGCCCTGGGGCGGACGGGGTGGACGGCACACCTGGGCCGCGAGGGGCGTCCGGGAGCACCGTTGAGGGGACGGACCGGACGACCGACGCGGGGGAAGCGATGAATGGAACGGCACTGCGGGAGCGCACCGGGCGGCAGTGGGGGACCGGCCCCCAGGAGGCGGTGCTGGGCGAGCTGACCACCGCCCTGTTCGCCTCGCTGCCGCGCAGCGACCAGCGCCGCCGGGGCGAGACCTATCTGCGCGGACTGCTGGGCGCCCGCGGGCGCAAGTCCATCCGCAATATCGCCGCGCTGGCCGAGGGCCCGGCCGCCGAGCAGAGCCTGCACCACTTTGTCTCCAGTTCCACCTGGGACTGGGGCCCGGTGCGCCGCGCCCTGGCGCACCAGCTGGCCCGGACCCGCCCGCCGCAGGCCTGGGTGGTCCGGCCGATGCTGATACCCAAGGCCGGGGAGAACTCGGTCGGCGTGGAGCGCCGCTTCTGCCCGGAGGCGGGGCAGGTGGTCAACGCCCAGCAGGCGGTGGGGGTTTGGGCGGCCACCGCGGAGCACGCGGTTCCGGTGAGCTGGCGGCTGCACCTGGGCGAGAGCTGGCTGGACGATCCGGTGCGCCGCCGCCAGGCGATGATCCCGGACACGGTGCCGGCCGAGACGCTGGGGGAGTGCGTGGTGGAGTCCCATCTGGCGACGGTGCGCCGCTGGGGGCTGCCGCTGCGGCCGGTGGTGCTGGACGCCCGCCAGGCGGACACCCTGGCCGCGCTGCACCGGCTGCGTGCCGCGGGTGTCCCGGTGCTGGCCCGGGTCGGCGGCTCGCTGCGGCTGGCGGCGAGCGACACCCCGGCCGGGCGGACCGGTGAGATCTCGGCGCACCAGGTGCTGGCCGCGGCCCGGGACCTGCGCCGGCCGGTGCTCTGGCGCGGCCCCGGCGGCACGGTGCGCGCCCTGCTCACCGCCGCCGTGCGGGTGGCGCTGCCGCTGCCCGGACCGGCCGTACGCGGCCGGGACATGCTGCTGCTGGCGGTGGGGGAGCACGGCGGCCGCTGGCCCGCCGAGCTCTGGCTGACCGATCTGCTGAACGTCCCGCCCGCCGCGCTGGTCCGGCTCAGCCGGCTGGTGGCGACGGTGGACCGGGACTTCGCGGAGCTCTCCGACCGGGTGGGGATGCGGGACTTCACCGGCCGTTCCTTCGGCGGCTGGCACCGGCATGTCACCCTGGCCTCCGCCGCCCATGCGGTTCTCGCGCTGGGCCGTCAGGAGGAGTGCCCGGCGGAGCTGGTCCCGGCCTGCTGAGGAGCGCCGGGGCCGTCCTGGTGGAGCCGGGGTGGGCCGGCCGGAGCCGAGCCGGGCGGAGGCGACTCGGGCCGAGGCGAGCCGAGGCCGTCGCGGACGCGCAACACCCGCAGCGCCAGCTGGACTTCCAGCGCCCGCTCCGGCTCCTGCCAGGCGGGGCCCAGCAGTTCGCCGATGCGCTCCAGCCGGCGGGCCACCGTATTGGCGTGCACATGGAGCCGCTTGGCGGCATTGGTGGGGCTGCCGCCCGCCTCGAAGTAGATCTCCAGGGTGTGCAGCAGATCGGTGAACCGCTGCCGGTCGTAGTCCAGGACCGGGCCGATGGTGGCGTCGATAAAGCCGTCCACATCGTGGTTGTCCGCCAACAGCACGCCGACAAAGCCCAGTTCGCGCAGCGAGGCGGCGCGCCCGGTGGCGCCCAGCGCGGTCATGGCGTCCAGACAGCGCAGCGCCTCCTGCAAGGCGTGCCGGACGGCGGAGGGATCGCTCACCGGGCCCGCCGCGCCGACCGTCACCGGATGGCCCAGCAGCGGGGCGAGTTCGTCCAGCACCGCGCGGGCCGCCCGGCCGGCGTCACCGCCCGGCAGCAGCAGGACGGCCGAGCCCTGGTGGGCGCTGTTGAGGCCGCCCATCCGGTGGGCGTAGGAGGAGGCCCAGGCCGCCAGCCTGCCCCGGGCGTCGCCCTCCGGGCGGGCCACCACCAGGATGTGCTCGCCGCCCAGGTCGATGCCCAGCCGGCGGGCCTCCTGCCGCAGTTCCCGGGGCGGCCGCCGGATGCCCAGCAGCATCTCGCCCAGCAGGCTCTCGCGGATCCGGCCCTCGGCGGCGGCGCCCCGGCTGTTCTCCAGCAGCAGTTGCAGGGACATCATCTCGGTGACCAGCCGGAGCACCCGCCGGTCCTGCTCGCTCCAGGACCGCTCGGGCCGCCGCAGCACCAGGGTGCCCAGCTGGGTGCCGCCGCCGGCCAGCGGCACCGCCCAGCAGCCGTCGTCCAGCGCGGTCAGCCGCTGCCCGGCCCGGGTGGCCGGGCCCGCCGGGACCACGGTGTCCCGGCCGGGCTTCTCCGGCATCTCACCGGCCGAGGCCAGTACGGCGCCGCTCGCCCCCAGGATCCGTACCGCGGCGGCCAGTTCCCGCCCGGCCTCCCGGGCCAGGGCGTCCAGGTCGCCCTCGTCCAGCACCAGCTGGACCAGCCGCTGGTGGATCTCGCTGATGTCCCGGGCACCGCGCATCCCGGCCTCATAGCCCTCGGTACGGCCGCGCAGCTCCTCGATCAGCGCGGCATTGTGCTCCAGCACCCGCACCTGCTCCAGGGCCACGCTCACCAGATCGGCGAAGGTGCAGGTGAGTGCCACCTCCTCGGTGGTGAAGTGGCGCACGGTGCGGTCGCCGAGGTAGAGGGTGCCCACCGGGCGGGCGCCCCGGTACAGCGGTACGGCCAGGATGGCCCGCAGCCGCTCCGCCTTGACTACCCCGTCCACGTCCGGGCTGTGGTGGATGCGTTCATCGGGAAGGTAGTCCGGCGTCCAGAACGGGGACGGGTTCTCGCTGCGGGTGGTGGCGGAGCCCAGGCCGGTGCCCTGGGGGAGCCGCAGGCCGATGTTGCGGTCGGTGGTGTGGCCGTCAGAGGCGCGGATGACCGGGCAGCCCTCCTCGTCCAGCAGGCCGATCCAGGCCATGTCCGTGGAGAGCAGCACCCGGCCCCGGCGCAGGATGACCTTCAGCAGGGTGCCCATGTCCTGGGGTACGGCCAGGTCGAAGCCGGCGTCGAACAGGGCGGACAGATGGGCCTCGCGCTGCTGCTGGGCCTCGGTCTGCGCCCTGATGGACAGCCCCAGCCGGGTGGCGCGCTCCAGCGCGGCCAGTTCCTCCGGCGGCGCCCCGGCCAGCCGCCGCTCCTCCAGCAGGGCCGGGAACCGGTGGGAGGGCGCCCCGCTGTCCAGCATCTCCAGCACGGTGAACGCGGCGGCTTCGGCTCCACTGAGCGGCACGGTCTCTCCCCCTGGTCCTCGCCGGCCCCGGGTAAGTCCCGTTGGCGGGATCCGGCCCCTACCGGAGCGGCAATCGCACAAGGTAGGCGAGTGGCCGGAGTGCCGCAAGTGGCTTGATCGCGGCTGGATCACGGCTTGCTCGCGGCCCACGATGGGAAACGGCCGGGCGGGCTCAGCCTACTTGTCCTCCGGCGGCTCCCGGACTGTCCCATCGCCGGGCACGCTTGCTCTGGTGAGCGGCCCGTTTTGGGCGGTGGCGTGCCAGGCGCGGGCTGCAGAGGGCGTCGGCCGTGCGCCGTGCGCCGTGTGCGGTGGATGCGGGTGCGGCGGGTGCCGCGTATTGCAGGAGCGGTCCGCTTGCCGGTGGCGTGCCGGGCGCAGGCCCGTCGGTGGTCGGCTGCGCCCCGGGTGCGGCGGATGTTGCCGGTGCGGCCGATGCCGCGTATGGCGCGAGCGGCCCCCTCACCGGTTGGCATGTCCGGCGCGGGCCCGCCAGCGGCCGGCCGCGCCCCAGGTGCGGCGGGTGCGGCGGATGTTGTGGATGCGGCGTATCGCCGGAGCGGCCGGCTCACCGGTGGCGTGCCGGGCGCGGGCCCGTCGGTGGCCGGCTGCGCCCCGGGTGCGGTGGCTGCGGCAGATGCGGCGGTTGCGGCCAGTGCGGCGGATGCGGCGGATGTCGCGGGGCCGGCGGATGCCGCGTATCGCACCGTCCCGCGCGCTTCACCGGGCGTCCGGTGAACCGCCAAGGGCCGTCAGGCAGGCGCCAGTTGACCGGCCGCCGTGGCCAGTAAGCCACGCCAGTCGGCCGCCAGCCGCGCCAGGCTGCGGCGTTGCAGCCGGCCGGCGGCGGCCTCGGTGCAGCAGCCCAGGTGCTGTAGCCGGTCCAGCGCCTGGCGTGCCTGCCGGTGGGTACCGGTCAGAGTGTCGCCGTGCAGCCGGTAGCGGGCCGGGCCGGCCACCAGCTCCTCGGCCGGAATGGCGGCCGCGGTGCCCCAGGCGACCAGTCCGGCCAGCTGCCGGGCGGCGGCCGGGGGGTGGATGTGCCACATGGGCCGGGGCGGCCGCGCCCCGGCGGCGCTCAGCCGCCGCCAGCGGTCGCCGCCCAGCCGCTGCTCGTACAGCCGGTAGGCGAGCCGGGCCAGGGCCGGGGCGGCGGTGCCGCGCAGGGCCAGCGCCCGCTCCGTGCCCAGGGCGGTCAGCCGGGCGTCGGCCTCCGCCTCCACCAGGCCGACGGGCAGCGAGGTCACCGCGGCGACCGAGGACAGCGCCAGGCCCGCGGCCAGGGCGCGCTCCAGCCCGTCGAAGCAGGCGTCCAGCACCTGGCCGTAGCGGTGCACCGAGTAGACCTCGGTGATGTGCACCCCGATGCCCCGGCCCAGGCACTCGGCGACGGCCGTCAGCCCCTCCTCGGTGGCCGGGATCTTCACCAGCGCGTTGTCCCGGCAGGCCGCCCGGTGCAGCTGCTCGGCGGCGGCCACGGTGGCCCGGGCGTCCCGCGCCAGGGCCGGGTTCAGGTCCATCGAGACCAGGCCGTCCAGGCCCCGGCCGGCGGCGAACACCTCCGTCAGCTCGTCGCAGGCGGAGCGCAGGTCGTAGGCGCACACCGCGGTCACCGCCCGCTCCGGCGGGACCGAGCGGCGCGCCATATGGGAGAGCTGCTGCCGGCAGTCCGGGTCCGCCGCCATATCGGCGGCCAGGGCGCGCGGATGGGAGGTGGCGCCGCGCAGCCCGGCCTGGGTCACCAGGCGGGTGAGCAGCCCGGAGGAGAGCCGCGAGCGCGACAGGCCCTCCAGCCAGGGCGAGACCCCCTCGGCGAGCAGGGCGCCCAGCGGTCCGCCCGGCGGCTGGGGGAGTTGCTCGGCCATGGCGGGCGGCCCTCTCTCGTTCTCTCGTTCTGCCGTTCTGCCGGGCGGGGTTCGGCTCGTCGGCGGGGGCGATATATCGGCTGGGGGGCTGTTCGCCGCCCGGAGGCGGGTTGGTTCCGGCGACCGTAGAGAGCCCTTCGTCCGCCCGTCCAGCCCACGGGCCATACAGCGTCAATTCACCGATCGGTTGCGGCATTTGTCACGATTTATCACGCTCGCTCGCCGAAGTGATGTACCCGGAAGGCGATGTTGGCCGGTTCCCATCGGCCGCCCACAGGATGGCGGCGGACCGCCGAAGTCCGCACAGCCGAAGGAGTGTTACGGCATGACCGACGCCGCGACCAGGGGTGCTGCCACCGGGAAGGCGGGGGCCGAGGTGCGGCTGCGCCGGATTGCGGAGCCGGTGCCACGGGGCGGCGGTCCAGCGTAACGAGGCATGGGCGGCGCCCGGCCGCCACCCACGATGACCTGGAGTGGGCGGACGCGCTGCCGGCCACCACCGGCGGGCCGTGGTTCCAGGGCAAGCCGGTGAACAAGGCGGTCATCGTCCCGCCCGGCTTCGCGGACCCGGTGACGTGGGCGAAGGCCGATCAGAACCTCTGAAGCGCAAGCAGTGTTTCGGACAACCGGCCGGGCCCGGGTGCACCCGGACAACCCGGCCGCGTTGGCCTCCCGGGCCCGCCGGACGGTGGAGATCGCCACCGCCCGCCCGCAGGGGCCGGTCGTGGCCTGAAAACGCTCCTCACAAGGCCCTCGCAACGCCCTCGCAACGCCCTCCGCACCCGCGCCAAGCGGGCCCGGTGGGCGTTGTGCTGTTCGCCAATCGAGACGGAGGCGGAACGCTCGGTCACCGGCGTGGTTAGATGATCCGCGTATTCCGCTTTTGGACGGGACATCAGGACGCCGTAACCTGTCCCGCCGCCCGTATGCCCCCACGGTCCAAGAGGAATTGATGTCACATCACATACCGGAGGCGGTGACGTGGTGCCTGCTCGTCGCGCTGATCGCGGTGGCGGTACTGCTGATCCGCCAGCGCCGCATCACCACGGCGGTGCGTGCCCGGGTCGCGGCCCTGGAGGAGAACGTACAGGCCCGTGACGAGGAGGTGGCCCGCCTGGTGGCGGTCCGGCTGCCGTCCGTGGCGGACTCCATGCACAAGTCCGCGCCGCTGCCGGGACTGCAGGACGAACGGCTCGCCGGTACCGCCTTCGCCCAGAGCCTGCAGTCGGTGATGGAGCTCTTCGCCCAGGCCGTGGACAGGGCCCAGGAACGGGTGGACCAGTCCGCCAAGGCCGCGCTCAAGGCGTCCATGCGGGCCCTGCAGGGGCTGGCGCATGAACAGCAGCTGGCCATCTCGCGGATGCAGGAACGTCACGACAACCCCGATGTGCTGCAAGACCTGTTGGAGATCGACCACGCCAACTCCCAGTTCGGGCGCCGGGCGCAGGCCATCGCGGTGCTGTGCGGCTCCTGGCCGGGGCGGCAGCGCGTCTCCTCCCAGCTGACCGATGTGGTACGCGGCGCGACCTCGCGGATCCGCGACTACCGCCGGGTCCGGGTGCACGGGCACGGCGAAGTGGCCGTCGTCAGCCGGGCCGTGGAGCCGGTGGTGCTCGCCGTCGCCGAACTCCTCGACAACGCGGCCCGCCACTCGCAGCCCAACACCACGGTCGAGGTCAGCCTGCAGCCGGTGCACAACGGGGCGTGTGTGGTCATCGACGACGCGGGCGTCGGCATGGACGGCCAGGAGCTCCAGCGGGCCGCCGCCCTGCTCTCCGGCCGCCGCCCGGTGGACGTCTCCCGCCTGGGCGACCCCCCGCAGTTCGGCTTCCCCGTCATCGGCGTGCTCGCCGCGCGCTATGGCTTCAGCGTCTCGGTGGACACCAGCTCGCCGTACGGCGGCGTACGGGCCGTGCTGTTCCTGCCCAGCGCCCTGCTGATCAACCCGGACCTGGACGGCCCCAACACCACGCCTCTGGCACCCCCGTCCTCGCGCTCGGGCGCCGCTACCGCGCACGCCGACCGCGCCCCGGGTGCCGCCTCCACCCCGCCGGTCCCGGGACGCACGGGCGCCACCGGGGATCCCGGCCGCGCCGCCGCCCAGGGCGCGGCGGACGCCGGATACGGCCACGGTGCCGGCGAATCCGCCCATGCCGCCGCCTCGGGTGCGATGGACGCCGGGTACGGCCCTGGCGCGGCGCACCCGAGCTCCGACCCGGCATCGGCTGGCTCCGGGTACGGCCCCGGCGCCGGGGACCCCCGCCGTGCCCCGGGTGCGGACGCCGGGCACGCCCGTGGCGCCGGGCATCCGGACCTCAGCCCCGGTGACGCCGCCCAGGCTGCGGCCGCCGACGCCGGGTACGTCCCCGGCTCCGCGCAGCGTGACCGTGCCCCTGTCGCCGGACACCCTGCTCACGCCCCCGGCGCCACGCACCCTGCTCATGCCCCCGGCGCCGCGCACCCTGCTCACGCCCCCGGCGCCACGCATCCCGACTCCGCCCCCGCGGCCGGATCAGGGCCGTCGCAGGGCCCTGCCGGGACCACCGCCGGTGGCCTGCCCAAGCGCCGCCGCCGACAGCCCGCCCGCCAGGCTCCCCGCCCCCAGCCCGCCCAGCCGCTGCCCCCGGAGGCCACGCCCCAGCGCACTGCGGAGGAAACCGCCCGCCGCATGGGCGCCTTCGCCCGAGGCACCCGCGCGGGCCGAACCCCGGCCTACGGCACGCCCACCAGCGACGCGCCCAACCCCGCCGCCCCCAACGCAATCGGCCGCGCCGCCCGTCCCGGCGACCCCGCCCCCGGCATGGGCAGCGAGCCGGAGCTGCCCGGCGGCGGCCCGTACCCGTCCCGCGCCGGGGACACGGAATTCCACCCCCCTCGCCACGCCCCCCGAGAAGACGAAGGGAACACCCGCTCGTGAACGACCACATCAACCAAGAGCTCGCCTGGATGCTCGACGAGGTCGTGAAGATACCCGAGGCCCGGCACGCCATCCTGCTCTCCGCGGACGGGATGCTGCGCGCGCACTCGGAGGGGATCGACCGGGACGAGGCCGAGCGGCAGGCGGCCGCCCTGTCCGGTCTGCAGTCCATCAGCCGGTCCACCGCCGACTTCTGCACCCACCCCGCCCGGCAGGAGACGCCCTGGCGGCAGACCCTGATCGAGTTCGCGCACGGCTATGTCTTCCTGATCGCGGCCGGACCGGGCGCCTATCTGGCCGTCTCGGCGACCGAGAACGTGGACATGGAGGCCGTCACCTACCGGATGCAGAAGACCGTGGACCGGCTGGGCAAGGAACTGGTCAGCCCGCCGCGGCAGGGCACGGGGTGGCAGGGACCGGGCAGCCCGGCATGACCCCGGCGACGCCGAGGCGCGAACAGGGTCTCGTCCGGCCGTATGTCGTCACCGACGGCCGTGCCCATCCGACACGCAACACCTTCGATCTGGTCACCCTGGTCATGGCGTACGGCGACCTGCCGCTGGACGGGCTCAGCCCGGAGAAGCGGCGGCTGATGGAACTCTGCCTCGGCGGCGCCCTCTCGGTGGCCGAGATCGCCGGCCACCTGGCGCTGCCCGTCAGCGTCACCAAGGTGCTGCTCGGCGATCTCGTGGACAGCGGCCACCTCACCACCAGGGCTCCCATCCCCTCGGCAGTGCTGCCCGAGGCCCAGATCTTGCAGGAGGTGCTCGATGGACTCCGCGCTCGTCTGTGACGGCGGCAACGGCGTCGGCATCGGCAACAGCGTCGGCATCGGCAGCGGCGACAACGCCGGCAACGGCGACGCCGCCAACGGCGTTTATCTGCGGCGGACCGTGCGGACCGCCGCCAAGGTGCTGATCGTCGGCCACTTCGCGGTCGGCAAGACCACCTTCGTCGGCGCGCTGTCGGAGATCCGTCCGCTGCGTACCGAAGAGACCATGACCCAGGCGGGCGCGCATATCGACGACCTGTCCGGCATCGAGGGCAAGACCACCACCACGGTCGCCATGGACTTCGGCCGGATCACGCTCAGCGACAGCCTGGTGCTCTACCTCTTCGGCGCGCCCGGCCAGCAGCGCTTCACCCGGCTGTGGCGGGACATGACCCAGGGCGCGCTGGGTGCCCTGGTCCTGGCCGACACCCGGCGGCTGGAGCAGTCCTTCGATGTGATGGGCCTGCTGGAAGAGCACGGCCTGCCCTACGCGGTGGCCGTCAACCACTTCGACGGCGCCCCGGTCTACCCCGAGGAGGAGATCCGCGAGGCGCTGGACCTGCTCCCGGAGACCCCGCTGGTCACCTGTGACGCCAGGGACCGGATCTCGGCCACCAAGGCCCTGATCACACTGGTGGAGTATCTGATGACCCGGGAGACCGCGTGAACGGCCGCACCGCACCCCGGCAGGCGGTGACCGAACGCACCGGCTGCCCCGCCCACCGGGGCGCCACCCCGCTGCACGGACCGGAGTTCGCCGCCGACCCGCACGCCGTCTACCGGCGGCTGCGCGCCCAAGGGCCGGTTGCTCCCGTGGAGTTGGCGCCGGGGGCGTACGCCACCCTGGTCACCGACTACCGGGCCGCCCTGGAAGTCCTCCGCAGCCCGGACAAGTTCGGCAAGGACGCCCGCCGCTGGCGGGCGCTGACCGAGGGCCGGATCGCCCCGGACAACCCGGTGGTGCCGATGATGGCCTACCGCCCCAACTGCCTCTTCAGCGAAGGCGAGGCACACCGCCGGCTGCGCCAGGCGGTCACCGACAGCCTGGACCGCATCGACCCCAACTCCCTGCGCGGCTATGTGGAACGCAGCGCCGACACCCTGATCGACCGGTTCGCCGGGCAGGGCGAGGCCGATCTGCTGGGCGGCTATGCCAAGCAGTTGCCGCTGCTGGTGTTCAACCAGCTCTTCGGCTGCCCGGCCGCGCTGGGCGACCGCCTGGTGGAGGGCTTCTCCGCCATCTTCGACGGCATCGACGCCGAGCGTGCCAACGCTCTGATCACCGCCAGCCTCAGCGAACTCATCGGCCTCAAAAGGGCCCAGCCGGGCGCGGACATGGTCTCCTGGCTGATGGCCCATCCGGCCCAGCTCACCGACGAGGAGATGATCCACCAGCTGGTGGTGGTGATGGGCGCGGGCACCGAGCCACAGCAGAACCTGATCGCCAACGCACTGCGCCTGCTGCTCTCCGACGACCGCTTCGCGGGCGATCTGGCCGGTGGCAGCATGCCGGTGGAGGACGCGCTGGACGAAGTCCTCTGGCTGGACCCGCCGATGGCCAACTACGCCGTCCATTACCCGCTGGAGGACGTGGAGTTGGCGGGCGTGCGGCTGCCCGCCGGCGAACCGGTGGTGATCAGCTTCGCGGCCGCCAACACCGACCCCGCCCTGCACTCCGACCGCCGTACCGGCAACCGCGCCCACCTCGCCTGGAGCGCCGGGCCGCACCACTGCCCGGCCAAGGACCCGGCCCGGCTGATCGCCGCCACGGCGGTGGAACGGCTGCTGGACCGGCTGCCGGACATGGAACTGGCGGTACCCGCCGGCCGCCTGGTCTGGCGGCCCGGCCCCTTCCACCGCGCCCTGACCGCTCTGCCCGTCCGCTTCCCCCCGGCGCTCACGCCGCCCGTCGCCCACCATGTCCCCGGCTCCCCGTACGCCCCTGGCTCCCAGCACCATCCGGCGGCACCGCACCGTCCCGTCCCGGCGCACGGCCCAGCGGCAGCACACGGCTCCATGGCGGCGCACGGCCCCGTGACCGCGCACGGTCCCGCCAACGCACCCGGCCCCGTACCCCCACCCGGCCCCGTAACCCCGCCCGGCAGCGCGATCCCGCACCGCCCCGCGACCCCACACCACCGCCCGGTACCGCCGCACGTCCCCGAGACCTCTGGAGAGAATCGATGGAACGCCGACCCGATGCCGTATGGACCGACGAGCCGGTACGGATCGATCCCGCCGGCCGTGACATCCACGGCGAAGCCGCCCGTCTCCGCGAGCGCGGCGCCGCGACGCCCGTGGAGCTCCCTGGCGGCGTGGTGGCGTGGGCGATAACCACCCAGCCGCTGCTCCGGAAGCTGCTCACCGACCCCAGAGTCTCCAAGGACCCCCGGCAGCACTGGCCGCGCTGGATCAACGGTGAGGTCTCCCCCGAGTGGCCGCTGTACACCTGGGTCGCGGTGCGCAATATGTTCACCGCTTATGGCGGCGAGCACCGGCGGCTGCGCTCCCTGGTGGTCAAGGCGTTCACCGCCCGCCGCACCGCCGCCCTGCGCCCGCGCATCGAGCAGCTGGCCACCGGCCTGCTGGACTCGCTGGCCGCCGAGCCCGCCGGGGCCGTGGTGGACCTGCGCGAGCGCTACGCCTATCCGATCCCCATCCAGGTGATCTGCGAACTCTTCGGCCTGCGGGACGAGGAGCTGCGCGAGCGGCTGCGCCGCTGTGTGGACTCGGTCTTCCACACCTCCGCGGACGCCGAGGAGGTCACCGCCACCTATGCCGAGCTCTATGAACTGCTGGGCGCCCTGATCGCCGACAAGCGTCGGCACCCGGCCGACGACATGACCACCGCCCTGATCGCCGCCCGGGACGACGAGGGCGACACCGCGCTGAGCGAGCAGGAGCTGGCCGACACCCTGCTGCTGGTGATCAGCGCCGGTCATGAGACCACCGTCAACCTGCTGGACAACGCCATCCACGCCCTCCTCACCCACCCCGCCCAGCTCGCCCTGGTACGGGCCGGAAAGGCGAGCTGGGACGACGTCATCGAGGAGGCCCTGCGCGTCCAGGCCCCGGTGGCCAGCCTGCCGCTGCGCTACGCGGTCGAGGACATCGAACTCGACGGCGGCATCACCCTGCGCAAGGGCGACGCCATCCTGGCCGCCTACGCCGCCGCCGGACGCGACCCGGAACTGCACGGGCCGCACCCCGAACGCTTCGATGTGACCCGCGCCACCAAGGACCATCTGGCCTTCGGCCATGGGGTGCACTACTGCCTGGGCGCCCCGCTGGCCCGGCTGGAGGCCGCCATTGCACTGCCCGCCCTCTTCGAACGCTTCCCGGAGCTGACCCTGGCGGTGCCCCAGGAGGAACTGCTGCCGGTGGACTCCTTCATCTCCAACGGCCACCGCTCGCTGCCCGTGCGGCTGCGCGGCTGAGCCGCCGGCGCGTACCCGTTGCACCCCATCCGGTGGTGGCGGGTACGCGTGTTCCATACGGAACCCTTACGATCCTCTGTTGTGTCCAAACTGACCGACGTCCCGAAACGGATCCTCATCGGGCGGGCGCTGCGCAGCGACCGGCTGGGGGAGACCCTCCTCCCCAAGCGCATCGCGCTCCCCGTCTTCGCCTCCGACCCGCTCTCCTCCGTGGCGTACGCGCCGGGTGAGGTACTGCTCGTGCTGTCCGTCGCGGGGGTGTCGGCCTACCACTACAGCCTGTGGATCACGCTGGCCATCGTGGCCCTGATGGTCACGGTGGTCGCCTCCTACCGGCAGACCGTGCACGCCTATCCCAACGGCGGTGGCGCCTATGAGGTGGCCACCGTCAACCTGGGCCGCCGGGCCGGGCTCTCGGTGGCCAGCGCGCTGCTGGTCGACTATGTGCTGACGGTCGCGGTGTCGGTGGCCTCCGGAGTGGAGAACCTGGGCTCGGCGATGCCCTGGGCCGTCCAGCACAAGGTGCTGGTGGCCTTGGTGATCATCGCCTTGCTGATGCTGATGAACCTGCGCGGTGTCAAGGAGTCCGGCACCCTCTTCGCCATCCCCACCTATGCCTTTGTGGGCGGCGTGCTGCTGATGGTGGCCTGGGGCGGCGTCCGCGGCCTGGTGCTGGGCCACACCATGCGGGCGCCCACCGCCGACTACAAGATCACTGCGGAGCATGCCGGACTGGCCGGGCTGGCCCTGGTCTTCCTGCTGCTGCGCGCCTTCTCCTCCGGCTGTGCCGCGCTCACCGGTGTGGAGGCGATCAGCAACGGTGTGCCCGCCTTCCGCAAGCCCAAGAGCAAGAACGCCGCCGCCACCCTCTCCCTGATGGGCGTGCTGGCGGTCGCCATGTTCGTCGGCATCATGATCCTGGCCATGACCACCAAGGTGAAGATGGCCGAGAACCCGGCCACCGACCTGCTGATCAACGGCAAGCCGGCCGGCGCGGACTACAACCAGGACCCGGTGATCGCCCAGGTCGCCGACGCGGTCTTCGGCCATGGCTCGTTCCTCTTTGTCTTCCTGGCCGCCGCCACCGCCCTGGTGCTCTTCCTGGCCGCCAACACCGCCTACAACGGCTTCCCGGTGCTGGGCTCGATCCTCGCGCAGGACCGTTTCCTCCCGCGCCAGCTGCACACCCGCGGTGACCGGCTGGCCTTCTCCAACGGCATTGTGCTGCTGGCCCTGCTGGCCGGCGCCCTGGTCTATGCCTTCGGAGCCGACTCCACCAAGCTGATCCAGCTCTACATCGTGGGCGTCTTTGTCTCGTTCACCTTCAGCCAGGGCGGCATGGTCAAGCACTGGAACCGCCACCTGGCCACCGAGACCGACAAGACCGCCCGCCGCAAGATGCACCGGGCCCGGTTCATCAACGCCTTCGGCATGGTCTTCTCGATCCTGGTCCTGATCATCGTGCTGCTGACCAAGTTCACCCATGGCGCCTGGCTGGCGGTGCTGGGCATGGTCGGCTGGTACACCGTGATGACCTTCATCCGGCGCCACTACGACCGGGTGTCCGAGGAGATCGCCGCCGAGGAGGGCGAGGCGGACGAGGCCGTACGCCCCTCCCGGGTGCACAACCTGGTCCTGGTCTCCAAGGTCCACAAGCCCACCCTGCGCGCCCTGTCCTACGCCAAGCTGATGCGCTCCTCCGGCCCGGTGGAGGCGCTGAGCGTCAATGTCGATCCGGTGGAGACCAAGGCGCTCCAGCAGGAGTGGGAGCGGCATGGCATCGACGTACCGCTGAAGGTGCTGGACTCGCCCTACCGCGAGATCACCCGGCCGATCATCGACTATGTCCGGAGCCTGCGGAAGGAGAGCCCGCGGGACGCGGTCAGCGTCTATATCCCGGAGTATGTGGTCGGCCACTGGTACGAGCACCTGCTGCACAACCAGAGCGCCCTGCGCCTGAAGGGCCGGCTGCTCTTCACGCCCGGCGTGATGGTGACCTCCGTGCCCTGGCAGCTGGACTCCTCCGAGGTGGCCCGCCGCCGCGCCCGCAAGCGCGCCGAGTGGAACGCGCCCGGTTCGGTCCGCCGCGGCCCGGTGGCCCAGCCCAAGAAGGAGAAGGCGGGCGGCAGGAAGTAGCCCGGCGGGGCGGGGGCGCGGCGGGACGTAGACTGAACGGTCGTTGCCCCGCCGCCCCCCTCACCTCACCAGGAGCTCTTCCACCATGCAGACGGAACCCGCCAAGTCGCTGGTCGGCCAGGAGTACCAGGTCGAGGTCGGCCCGGTGGCACACGGCGGCCACTGCGTGGCCCGCACCGAATCCGGCCGGGTCCTCTTCGTCCGGCACGCCCTCCCGGGCGAGCGTGTGGTGGCCCGGGTCACCGAGGGCGACGAGACCTCCCGCTTTCTGCGCGCCGACGCCATCGACATCATCGAGCCGTCCAAGGACCGCGTCGAGGCCCCCTGCCCGTTCTCCGGCCCCGGCAAGTGCGGCGGCTGTGACTGGCAGCATGTCGCCCCCGGCGCCCAGCGCCGCCTCAAGGCCGCGGTGATCACCGAGCAGCTGGCCCGGCTGGCGGGTCTCACCCCCGAGGAGGCCGGCTGGGACGGCACGGTCGTCCCGGCCCCCGGCGACAAGGTCGCCAAGGGCGAGGTCCCCGCCTGGCGCACCCGCGTCCAGTACGCCGTGGACGCCGAGGGGCACGCGGGCCTGCGCAAGCACCGCTCCCATGAGGTCCAGCGCATCGACCACTGCCTGATCGCCGCCCCCGGCGTCAGCGAACTGGGCGTGGAGAAGCGCGACTGGCCGCAGATCGCCTCGGTGGAGGCCATCGCCGCCACCGGCTCCGGCGACCGCCAGGTCGTCCTCACCCCCCGCCCCGGCGGCCGCCTGCCGATCGTCGAGCTCGACAAGCCCGTCTCCGTCCTCCGGGTAGGGGAGAAGGACCAGCGCATCCACCGCGTCCACGGCCGCCCCTTCGTCCGCGAACGCGCCGCCGGCCGCACCTGGCGGGTGGCCGAGGGCGGCTTCTGGCAGGTCCACCCGCAGGCCGCGGACATGCTGGTGGAGGCCGTGATGCAGGGCCTGATGCCCCGTAAGGGCGATATGGCCCTCGACCTCTACTGCGGCGTCGGCCTGTTCGCCGGCGCCCTGGGCGAGCGGGTCGGCGACCAGGGCGCCGTCCTGGGCATCGAGTCCTCCAAGCGCGCCGTCGAGGACGCCCGCCACAACCTCGCCGATCTGGACCGGGTTCGCATCGAACACGGCAAGGTGGAACAGGTCCTGCCGCGCACCGGCATCACCGAGGCCGACATCCTCGTCCTCGACCCGCCCCGCTCCGGCGCCGGCCGCGACACCGTCCGCCGCCTCGCCGCCCTGGGCGCCCGCCGCATCGCCTACGTCGCCTGCGACCCGGCCGCCCTGGCCCGCGACCTCAAGTACTTCGCGGCCGAGGGCTACCGACCGGTCACGCTGCGGGCGTTCGATCTGTTTCCGGTTACGCATCATGTGGAGTGCGTGGCGGTGCTGAAGCGGGTCCCCCAGGCCGACTGACCGGTGGGGCGTCGCCGGGTGCTGATCGTCAGGGAGCCGGTGCGAGATGGAATCGCACCGGCTCCGCCAGCACCGCGCGCGCTCCTTCGAAATCGGCAAGTCTGGCGGCGACCGTAGCCACCGCCAGGCGTTGTGGCAGCGCGGCGGAGAACTTCAGTCCGCGCACCGCCCGCCTGTCAACATCCGGGAGCACCAAAGCCGTTCCTCCGCCGGAGCTCTCATGGGCAGTACGCCATGCCTCGGGTGTCAGATTCTCCCGCAGCCGCACAAAGCAGTCGGTTGGGCGCTGCACGGGATCGCTGATGGATGGCAGCGTCGCGGCGAGCGTCGCATTGGCGCGGTAGCCGGCCCAGGTCCACCAGCGCACGTCAATCCCGCGTCGGCTTACCAGCGTTCCGCCAGGATGAACGAGGTGAGGAGCGGCATCTCGCCGCCACTCGGTCAGGCAAGCGCTTGCCCGCCGGGTCAGGGTGACCGGGGGATCGGAGCCCAGCAACACCTCCCGCATCGCGCGGGTAAGGGAATACGACAGCCCGGCGATCGAGCCGCCGGTCCATTTGGCGATGCCGCCGCTGTCGACGGGTTCGACGAAGACACGCTTGCGGCCCCAGTCGATGTAGGTCACCTGCCAGCTGCGGCCGCCGAGCAGCAGCCGCCGGGGCCCGGGCCGCTCCTCGGTCAGTACGGAGGGATCCGTCTGCCCTATTTCGGTGCGCCCGGACAGCACTGTGAACTGCGGGGGTGCGGTAAAGGAGGCGGTCAGTTCCATGAAGTGGCGATGGCCGAAGCGGCGTTCGGCCTCGGAGCCGATGAACAGCAGCCCGTCGTCCGCTTCAAGAAAACCCTCCCTCACCAGATGGCGCACGATGGGCGAGGCCGACCGGTCGAATGGCGGGAGGCCGTTCCACTGCTCGGGCCACAACTGGTCGCCGATCTTGTGCTCCTGAAGGGCCAGGGCGAGCAGCTGTTGTGCCACCAAGTGGCGTGGTTCGGGTGGCGCCGCCACCGCTTCCACCCAGCCGCGCCCCCAGAGCAGGAGTAATGCGCCTGCCTGAAGCAGGGCATCCTTGCCGGTCGTCAGGAACAGACAATTCCGCGTGGCGCCCGGCCGGCGTCCCGTGCGTCCGATGCGCTGCAGGAACGAGGCCACGCTGGCCGGTGAGTCGATCTGGATGACACGGTCCAAGTCGCCTACGTCGATGCCGAGTTCCAGTGTCGACGTGGCGACAATGACACAGTCACGTCCTTCGGCGAATGCCTGCTCGGATCTGGCTCGCTCCTCCGCCGACAGCGAGGCGTGTGACAGGAACACCGTCACCTCCCGGGCTCGCAGCGCGGCGCCCAGCTGCTCGACCTGCCGCCTGGAGTCGCAGAACACCAGTCTTTTCTCGCCCCGGTGCAGGGCGGCGATGAGCTTGGCGGCGTTGTCGAGGGAGCCGACGTAGTCCAGTTCCACGTCGCCCGGTGGCCGGGTGCGTTCGGAGGCTGCGGGGACACGGTTCGGGGCGATTACCTGTCCTGGCCGCTTCCCGGCACCGGATCCCTGGAGCCAGGTGAGGAGTTGCTGCGGGTTTCCGACCGTCGCGGAAAGCCCGATGCGCTGGATGGGATGGCCCGTGACCCGGCGAAGGCGCTCCAGCACCGCTAGCAGGTGCCACCCACGGTCGTCATCGGCGAAGGCATGGACCTCGTCGACGATGACCGTCCGTATGCTTCCCAGGAGATGGGTGTGGTCCGTCTTCCCCCCGATGAGCATGGCCTCCAACGACTCCGGCGTGGTGAGCAGGATGTCCGGTGACTCCACACGGATGCGCTGCCGTTGCGACTCCTGGGTGTCGCCGTGCCAGAGGGCGGCACGCCGGCCCAGCCAGCCGGCGTACGAACCGATGCGCCCTATCAGATTGTTGAGAAGAGCCTTGAGGGGGCACAGATAGAGCACCGAGGTGCCGGACCAGCCCCGCTCGGTCATGGCCGAGAGGATGGGCAGACACGCCGCCTCGGTCTTTCCACCGGCGGTGGGAGCGAGCAGGAGGGCGTCTTCGCCGTCCATGAGAGGGTTGATCGCCGCACGCTGCAACGGGCGGAGGTCGGGCCAGCCGAGGGTGTTCACCACATGGTGGATTACCACCGGATCGAGTCGGTCCACAGGGTCACCGGTAGCGGCCATTACACCTCCAGCTCGATGCCATCGGCGGAGGCCGCTGCCAGGTTCCGTTCCACGTCGGTGAGTTCGCCGGCCGCCACGGTAAGCCGGTAGTGCTTCCTGGGATCGAATTCCTGGAACTGGTCAATACGGTCGAGGACGTCGCCGACCAGCTTTTTGAGAAATAGCCGCGGTGCGACTCCGGCCTTCCCGGCCAGGGCTCCGCCCACGGCCCGGGCGAGCTCGGCGATGTAAGCGTCATCGGCGAGCGCCGTGACGCGGCCGGGCGCGTCGGCGCTTGCCGTGTACAGGTCCCGGACGGCCGTCCCGAGAGCAGCCAGGGATTCCTGGGTGAAACCGGGCAAGCGCAGCTGCACGGCACGAGGATTGTCGAAGCGCGGATCGGTGGTGAAGTCGGTGGCCAGGCGCTGGGCGAGTGGTGCCAGCCGCTGCACGCCCTGCCGGCCGTCGTAGAACGCCGGAGTTCCGGTGATCACCAGGTAGAGGCCGGGGAAGCGCCCCGAGTGAACCTCGTCGATGAGCTGTCGCAGTGCGTTGAGGGCTTTGTCGCGGGCGTCGGACCGAACCCGTTGCAGCGTCTCCACCTCGTCGAGGACGACGAACAGACCCCGGTGTCCCGAGTCGCGCAGCACGGTCAGCAGGCCCTGCAGAAAGCCGAGGGCTCCGAAGTGATCGAGGTTGCCGCGCACCCCCGCCGACCGCCGGGCAGCGGCTGCCACATGCGGCTGTCCGCCCAGCCAGGCCAGGATGGCCGCCGCCGTTGCCTCGTCGCCCTTGGCGAGGGCGGCCCGGTAGCCGAGCAGGGCGGTCGCGAAGGACGGGGCGTGCCGGGATACCTCGGCAAGGCGCGTACTCAGCAGCTTCTCCACCTCCTCGGCCAGCGCGTCCTCGGTCGCACCGGCCGCCAGGGCGTCTTCCTCCAGGGCGTAGAACCAGGCGTCCACGATGGGCCGGAGGGCACTGGACGGGAAGCTCGCCGTGGTCAGCCGCTCCGTGAGCCGCCGGTAGACGGTCTCCAGTCTGTGCAGCGGCGTCTCGGTCTCCGAGACCTGTATCTCCGCCACGGCGAAGCCGAGCCGCTTGGCCCGCTCTCCCAGCCATCGGGTGAAGAAGGTCTTGCCGGATCCGTACTCTCCCCGCACGGCCTTGAACACCGAGGCACCGGAAGCGACCGAGTTCAACTCGCCGTCCAGCGCGGCCTCGAACCGGTCCAGGCCGGTGGCCAGCAGGTCAAGCCCGCTCTCCGGTACGGCGCCGCGCCGGAGGGCGTCGATGACGGCACGGCGCCGTACCGCGCTGGCCTGGACGGGACGGGACGATGCAGCGGTAGTCACGCCCACCAGTGTCCCACTGATGCGATGGCCCGAACCGTGGCTGAAAACGATAGGTCTTCAACACACCAGGTTTGACGCGCAGTTGTGACATTGCTGCAATCATTGCCCGCGCGGACGCGCGTGAGTGGTGAGGGTGGGGTGCGAGCGCGTGGCTGGACTCGACAATGTGAAGCTCAAAACGCTCCTGGCGGATGTCGCCACGGGAGCGCTTCAACTCCCCGATTTCCAACGGGAGTGGAAGTGGGACGACGATCGCATTCGCGCCATTGTCGCGACGGTGACGCTCGACTACCCGCTGGGCGTCGTCATGACGCTGGAAACGGGCGGTGAATCACCCTTCCGGGCACGGGCCCTCACCGGGGCGCGGATCGAAGAGATGCCGGATCCCGCCCTGCTTCTCCTCGATGGGCAGCAGCGCCTCACCTCGCTCTTCCAGGCACTCTTCCAGGACCGCCCGGTGGAGACCATCGACGCTCGGGGCAACCCCGCCCGGCGCTGGTACTACGTGGACATCAAGAAGGCCGTCGGCTCTGCTGCGGACCGTGACGAGGCGATCGTCTCGGTCCCCGAAGGCAAGGTTCTGCGGGCGAATTTCGCCCGGGACGTCGTCCACGACCTGACCAGCACCGAAAGCGAGTGCGCTGCAGGGCTGTTCCCGTTGCGTATCGTCTTCGACACCGCCAAGGTGAACGCCTGGCGGCGGGTGTACGAGAAGGGGGACGACGGGCATTTCGACCTGTGGAGCCGCTTCGAGGAGCAGGTTCTCGAGCATGTGAGGTCCTTCCAGGTGCCCATGATCAAGCTGGCCGCCTCGACCTCCATGGACGCCGTCTGCGCCGTGTTCGAGCGGGTCAACACTGGTGGCGTCCCGCTCAATGTCTTCGAACTCCTGACGGCCACCTACGCCGGTGACCGGGGCTACCGCGAGCGGACGGGAGGCTACTACGAGCTTCCGAAGGTCTGGCACACGGTCAAGGAGGAACTTGCCCTCCGGTACCCGGTGTTCGGCCGTCTGGCGATGGGCATCGACGACGGTCTGAGCAGCACCGACTTCCTGCAGGCCGTGGCGCTCGTCCGTACCTGGCACCGTAAGCAGACCGGGCACGGAAGCGGTGTCTCCTGCAAGCGACGGGACCTTCTCGAACTGCCGCTCGCGGACTTCGAATCCCTTGCCCCACGGCTGGCGGACGCATTCGCCTGGGTCGGCGCGTTTCTCGAGAAGCAGTGCATTGTGAGGGTCACTGACCTGCCCTACCGGACGCAACTGATTCCGCTCGCCGCAGTCCGCACCATCCTCGGTGAGGACACCGACACGCTCGGCGCCGAAGACATGATCACGCAGTGGTACTGGTGCGGTGTGCTGGGGGAGATGTACGGCGGTTCCACCGAGAGCCGCTTCACCAGGGATGTCGAACAGCTCGTGGCATGGATCCGGCGCGACGGAGTCGCCCCCGAGACGGTGACCGACGCCTACTTCTTCCCCGAGCGCCTGGACTCCCTCACCACCCGCAACAGCGCTGCATACAAGGGGATTTACGCCCTGCTCATCAAGCAGGGCGCGGTGGACTGGCATTACACGGACGCCCCGCTGAAGCCGAGTGTCATGGATGAATACGGGGTGGACATCCGTCAGATCTTCCCCCGCAGCTGGGTGCGCCGGCGCCGGACAGGGGCCGACAGCCTTCCTGCCAACTCCATCGTCAACAAGACACCCTTGTCGCTGCGTGCCGCGCAGACCCTGGCCGGACCGCCCGCCGCCTACCTGGATTCCCTGGCCGCTGCATCCGACATGCGCCGCGAATGGTTCGACGACGTGATCGCCACCCATCTGATCGACCCCTACCACCTGCGCGCCAACGACTATGAGGCGTTCTATACCGCGCGCGCCAAGCAGTTGGAGGACCTGGTCTATGCGGCCATGGGCAAGCGGACGATTCTGCGTGACATGAAGGACAGCGAGGCGGCCCGGTGAAGAGGCGGCCCACGGAGAAGGAGCTTCTCGCCCTCAAGGGCACCGAGGTGCCCGTCGACCATTTCCTCGATCTCTTCGGCGTGCGGGTGCGGCGGCCCTGGAACGTCCATGACATCGCGCAGGTCCTGGCTGATGCGGGCCTTGCCACTTTTCCTGACTTCGCCACCTGTGGTGCTCGGGATCGCGTACAGATCACCGCACTTGCCACGGTGGGATCGTCCTCGTCCGGGCAGGAAGAGGACGGTGCCGTCGAGGAGGAACCGCTGCCGCCGGGCGCACTGCCGCAGCGGCTGCGGATCGGTGATCTGCCGTCGGCGCGCGGGGGAGTGGACTGCGTCCCTGCCGGAGCACCGCTGTCCCAAGCGACATATCTCATGCGGCACCGTGGCCATGCGCAAGTTCCCGTGGTTACCGCGACCTTGGTGCATGGCGTGGTTACCTGGCGCTCGCTGGCACTCATGTACGAGAGAGGAAAGGACCCGACTCTCGACAACGCCATGCAACAGGACTCCTTGCCGGTGGTCGATGTCCGGCAGGAGTTCTTCGCCTGCCTGCCGATGCTGATGGAGCAGGGTTATCTGCTTGTGCGGGGAGAGGACGGCAGCCTTTCCGGGATCGTGACGAACAGCCATGTCGTCGACCGCTTCGAGAGTGCGGCGCGTCCCTTCTTTCTCCTTGGGGAGATCGAATCGCTCCTCCGCCGGTGGTTGGGGTCCAGACTGACGGTCGATGCCATCAAGGCCGTTCAGACCAACAAGAGAGCGGAGGAACGAACCGGCAGGGTGGAGGAGTTGATGTTCGGCGACTATCTACGCCTTCTCGACGGAGAACAGAAGAAGGTGGCGATGGCACAGCAGGCCGACCTCAACTGGTCGGCCCTTCGATGTGAATCCCTGGACCGTGGCCAGTTCGTGCGACACCTGGAGCGGGTGAAGACGATCCGAAACCGGATCGCCCACTTCGATGCCAAACCGCTGCCAGCTGACGACATGCAGGAACTGACTGCCTTCACCACCCTCCTGCGCGACTACGTCAATTGAATCGCGGCTTCACAGTCCGAACTGCAGCCGTAGCAGGCTGCCGTGCAGACGGAGAGTCCGCCCGTCCGGCAGCGTCTCCAGGACCTGGACCCCGTCGTAGTTGAGGAGTTGACGCAGGACGGCGGCGAATCCGTCGGCCCGGCTGGGCGGGTAGCCGACACGTTGCGCCAAGGCCGTCACCGGCAGCGTGCCCCCCACCGCCAGGAGAGCGCGCACGGCCTTCTCCACCTTGTCCATGGGAGGCTTGCGGGCGAGCAGGCCGACCTGATCCTGGAATGCCTCCGAGGCGAAGAGCCCGGCCACCAAGGATTGGTCCGGGGAGACGGACACCGCTTCGGGTGCGCCCACCGGCACCTCGGTGTCGTCGAACAACGGGGTGCTGGTCTTGGCCAGTTCGGCCTGTGCCCTCGTCGGCTTATGCCGATTCGGCTTCCGTGCCGGGATAGCCGGCTCGGCGCGCAGCGTCGCGGGACGGGGGGTGTGCCCGTCCAGGAACCACCAGGTTGGCCGCTGGTCGCCCAGCTCGCGCCACTCCTTGGGCGGTGTTGCGCCGAAGGGGAGGAAGGCGAGGACCGGGATGGCGAACTCGGCCAGGGCTGCACCACCGTGGTAGCCGGCCTTGCGCGCGGTGTAGTGGGAGTCGGCATCCCACAGCGCGACGATCGCGCCGCCGGGCTCGGGGGAGACCACGCGCGGACCGGAGAGCACGACCTCGGCATCGCCAAGGGTCCCGCCCGGTGCGCGATGGCGGGCCGACTCGGCAGTGGCGGACTCGACCCTGGCCCCATGCCGGTCCACCACATGACCGTGGTCGCTGGTGATCAGGACGGCCATGCCCTCAGCGGCGGCGATGCGCAGCAGCTCGAGGAGAGCCGGGATGTGGTTGGCCTGCCAGGCCCCGTCGCCGAGTTTCTGCTCGTGGCCGAGCCGGTCGTCAACGCCATTGAGGACGACCGCCACATGGGTGCGCCCGTCGGCGAGCGCCTCGGTGAGGGAGGGGCCGAAGGTGTCCCCGGTGCCCTCGCCCCGGAGGTCGTCTTTGTGAAAGACGGCAGCGGGTGACCCACCCCAGAACCCATGGGCAGGGAAGAGACGCTTTTCGTCCGCCTGCGACCCGGCCATGAGCCTGCCCGCGAAAAGGGAGGTACGGGAGACCGCCGTCACTGTCGGCAGGGCGGCCGCCATGGCCCGGCGGCGCGGCGCATCCTCCGGCAAGGGGTCGAACTCGGCCCAGGAGGCGCGGAGTTCTTCGGCCAGCTCGCTGGCGATGGCCCCGCTCATGCCGTCGATGATGAGCAGCAGCACGCGCTGCTCGGCGTCGCCCCGCACCACCGGCTTGATGATTCGCTCGAGGAAGGTCTCCACGGTCAGCATCGACTTGGGCGGCGTACCGGCGGCGGTCCAGACCGCCAAAGCGCGGGCGAACTCCCCGTCGATCGCGCGTCGGCGGGATCGGATCCGGGCGCCGAGCGCGTCGTAAGCGGACTTGAGCATGGGGTCAGGGTCGCCCCCGGCCTCGACGTGCTCGAGGGCCCAGTCGACCCATGCGGTCTCGTGGATATGGCGGTCGATGGCCTCCGCCACATGCCCGCACTCGGCGGATGGTTCGCCGGTCAGCCACTGCGCGAGGCGCAGCGCCATGCGCGCCCGGTCGATGCGTGCCCGCGCGTGGGGCTCGTCGGCACGCTTGTGCGTGGTCAGGGCGTGGACGGCAGCGGCACTGGCATCGAGCCGGCCCGCCACAAGGGCCCGGCCCACGGCCGTGAAACCGGCTTCCAGGCCGGCTGGGAGCACCGGGCTGGCCTCGGCGGCCGACTCCGCGCCGAACTGGCGCACCAGCGCCGCCGCCCGTTCCAGCACCGTCTCGCCGATCCGGCGTGCCTCGCGGGCCTCGTCCGCCTCGCCGCGAGTGTCGCGCGCCGCGACGATGAGCAGCGTGGAGACGTACTCCTCCGCCGCTTGCCCGAAGGCCGAGGCCAGCGCGTCGAGTTGGTCACCCGTCTCCGGCGGCTGCTCCCCGAACCAGCGCTCGGCACGCCCCCTGGCCCGGTAGGTGGCGGCATCCGGCTCGGCATGGAGCCAGAGCGCCCCGCAGACCAGGCCGAATGCGACCGCTTCCGTGCCGTGCTCGGCGTTGACCAGGGCGAGCAGCGCCCGTCCGGCGAGCTCTGCCTGGTCCTGTTCACCGAGGAAGGAGGAGAGGCCGAGGCGCTCCGGAGCGCGTAGCGCGAGGAACCGCTCGGGGCCACCGGGGCTCAGGGACCAGCCGAGCAGGGTCTGGATGTCGAGGCTGTCCCCGACGGCGCTGCGAGCCAGCCGATCCAACTCGGTGCCGTAACGGCCGAGCCGCAACCGGCGCAGCGCCAGTGCGGAGAGGGCGGCGCGCCGCGAGAGCATCCCGCCCGCCAGCCGTGGCCAGCCACCCGGCGGGGTGGCGTCCAGGAGTGCTTCCGCAGCCCAGTTCACGTCCTTGAGCCGGGGGTCGACCTGCTGTGCACCGAACGCCTCGCGGACGACGTCCCAGCCGTCCACCGCCTGGATGCGCTTCTTGTGGGCGCGGGCCAGGATCGCCGGGTCGAGCTCGTGCTCCTCCCGGTCGGTCAGGACGACGAGGACAGCCGGCCCGGTCGCCCTCTCCGCCAGGTGGTCCAGGAGCAACTCGTGGACGGCGAGCGGGGAGAGCGCGGCCGCGATGCGGGCGGTCCGCCCTTCCCCCCACTCGGGTTCGGCCGGCCCGTCCCACTGCGGCGCGGATCGCAGCAGTACGGCTCTGCGCTTCCCGTCGCCGCTCAGGGATTCGGCGAGCGAGCTCTGCGAGGACAGGTACTGGGTGACGGTCGCGAGGTTCAGCCGCACCGCGACGGTCGTTGCTGTGGTGGTCATGCGTCGATCACCCGCCAGGTGATCTCTATGGTGGCTGCGGGGTCCCGGGAAGCCAACTCGGCTATGTCGGCCTGCAGTTCTGCAGCGGCACGGGCCGCGGTAGTACGTCCACCACCGGACCGGCGGAGCTGGCGAGGAATCGGGACCTTCGCCGGGGATGGTTCTTCGGGAACGGGCGGATGACTGGTCGCGGTGCTGAGCGATACGTCCCCGGCACTCGGGGGAGCGGGAGCCGGTGCGGGCGGCGGCGTGGTGGCGGCCCGGTTGCGCTTCATCAGCGCCAGCACCTCGCGCTGTGTCCGCGCCAGGGCGTCTCGCAGATCGTTGGTCCGCTGGTCGCTCCGGGCCACGTTGCGCAGCGACTCCAGCAGCGCCTCGCCCTCCGGGCCCTCCGCCGGAGCCAGCTCCAGGGTGCTCCAGGATGCCGCATCCAGCGCCTGGGCCACGGGCCGCGCCTGCGTGATGGAGGTGCCGAAGCGGTCGGCGCTGACCATGCCCAGATCGAAGGAGGCGAGTGCCTCCACGGTCTTCTTCGCCCCGGCGGCACCCTGGCCGGAAGCCTGGGTGAGCGCCTTCAACAGCTCAACGGCCCGCCGGGCAAGGGCAAGCCGCCCCTCCTCGTCGGTCTCGTCGAGCAGCAGGAACCCAGCACGCTCCTCCAACTGCCGCACGAGGTCGGCGGCGGGCTCCTGGAAAGCGCGTGCCTGCTCGGTGATCTGCCGGGCGAACTGGTGGACCATGCGTCCGCGGCGCAGCGCCGGCGCCTTCTGCCCGAAGATGGTCTCGAAGCGCTGCCGGGCCGTCTCCCAGTCGGACTCGGTGGGCAGCGGCTGACTGCGCAGTGCGTCATGGTCCTTGATCTGGGACAGCTCCGGGGGCGGGTCGAGCGGCACGCCGCCCCGCACCCACACCCGGTCGTCCATCTCTGCGAAGGACGCCACGACGAGTTTGTCGAGGAAGTCGGGCAGGCCGCGCGGTTCGGGTCGGTCGATCCAGTCGGTGAGGGTGATCAGGGTGAGATCACCGGTGCTGCCCTTCTCCCGGGCGAGCTGCCGGAAGTGGTCGGCCCAGTAGAGGGAGAGCTCGAAGTACGCTTCCTTCTGCTGCCCGAGCCGCAGCGGCCCGGCCAGCCGTTGCATCAACGCACGGTCGCCGGCCGGGACTTCGGTACGCCTGTCCCGCGCCTCCGCAGCGGCCCGGATGTGTGGAAACACCTTGCGGGCATCGGCCGCGGTGACGGGCTTCTTCTCCTTGTGCTCCGGGTCGAAGTCCGGGTGTCCCGGGTACTGGGCGGCAAGCAGCTTGCCCGCGATGTGCTGGACGGCCTCCCGCAGGGGCTGGCCGAAGGAGAGGGTGAGCCCGTCGACCTCGTGCAGCGACTCCAGGTGGTCGCTGAAGTCGAGTTGTACATCGGTCGCCTTCTTGTCGGCGAGTCCATAGGCCTGCTTGAACGCGGCCTTGATGTTCTTGAGCAGGGCCTCGCGTTGGGTCTCCAGCAGCCCCTTGGCACGGGCCCGGTTGTCCGCGCTGAGGTGGCCTGCGTACTGGCTGTTGAAGCGGTGCTCGTCGGCGAGAGCCTTGTCGATGACGACCAGCCGCCGGAAGTCGGCGTACCGCTGAGCGGAGAGGTGGGTCGGCAGCCAGGCGACCGTACGCGACCGCTCGCCCTGCTGCTTCTCCTGCAGCCGCCGGAACCGCCCCGCGTGCTCGGCGGGGCCGTATTCGCGCTCGTCGTACGGCAGGTCGACCACGATCCGCCAGCGGCCCTCCTGCGCGGGCGTCAGGTCGTAGTCGGGCAGCTCGTCCTCGTCGGCGATGTTGGCGAAGACCACCTCCACGCTGCGCTGCGTGCCACGCCAGACAAAGGTGAGTTCGCTCATCAACTGACCCTGGTCGATGCCCAGTTCCTCGGCCAGTATGCGCTTGGCGAGCGCGAGCCGGTTGCCAGGGTTGTCGTTGACGTTGGCATTGGCGATGACGGAATCGACGTCCACACCGGTCAGTTCGAGGCGGACGCCCGGATTGGCGTCGGTGCCGGTCTCCTTGATCTCGGGGAAGCGGCCCGCCCACTCGGCGATCTTGTTCTTGAGGATGCCGTACTCGCGCCCGGGGATGGGGGCGACCACCGAACCGTAGTTGAGAGCGGAGAGCCGCCGGATGGTGAGGTTGGCGAGAGCGGGCACGCTCGGCGCCAGCGCGGAGAGGAGCAGGGTGCCGACGATGCGGTTGTCGCCGACGAATCCCTTCACGCGGGTCCGCAGATCCTGGTCGGTGATGCTCTCCGGGCGGAGCGTGTACTGCTCGACGTCCTCCTCCGAGAGGTTGTACTCACCGAGCAGGTACGGGCGGAGCTTGGTCCGGTAGAGCTTGTCGGCCGCCTCGAAGACCACCTTCAGACTGTCGGTGAACGGTTTGTCGCCCCCGGACGCGATCAACGGATAGAGGTCGCCGACCGGGATCAGGTCGCCCAGGCGCAGTTCATGGCGGTGGACGGAGAGCAGCTGCCCCATCAGCTTCATACCGGTCCGGTTGCGCTGAAGGGCCGAGGAGACATGGACCAGGGTGTCCATGAAGGCGGGGGAGAAGGGATAGGTGAGCCGGAAGCTCTCCTCGTCCGCACCGATGCCGTCGGCGCCCCGGTCGGAGCCGAGCAGGGTGTCCCACACCTCCTGCCGGACCTTGCGGGTCTCCTCGAACTTGGCCCTGATGAGCGCGGCCGCTTCGGGGCTCTTGGGCTGGAGAAGACGGGCATGGGCGACCTGAGGGAGGTTGCGGTCCTCCAGCGTGATCTTGTCGAAGCGGCCCGATGCCTGGTTGAGGGTGTCCTGGATGGCCGACTCGGCCGCGCCGGAGAGTTCCTCGCCGACGAGCTCCCGCAGATCGCGCTGGCGGGCGATGAACGAGACGATGGGGATGGCCCGGCGTGCGTCGGCTCCCTCAACAAAGTTGGTGATCTTCCCGGCCTCGCGGCCCACGAACTTCTGGTCGTGGATGAGGGTGGCCAGCCACAGAATCAGCTCGTCGAGGAAGAGGATCAGCCCGTCGTAGCCGAGGGACTTGGCGTGCGCGGCGATGACCGAGAGGCCGGCGTCGAGGGAGATGAACCCGTGCTCGTTCTCGCCGGCGCGCTGCGCGAAGCCGGGGAGGAGATTGGTGCTGGCATCGCTCACCAGCCGCGCGCGCAACTCCTCGGGGGTGGAGGGGCTGCGCACGTTGAGCGCCCGCCCTTCCTCGTGCATCTCGGGTGCGGCGAGCGCGGTCTCGAGCAGCGCCGGCGTCCAGGCGAAGGGCTCACCCCACTCGTCGTCCTCGTCCTCGGCGTCGGAGCCGGTGCCGGTGGCTGCGGTGAGCCCGTTGATGACGGCGTCATCTCCCATGCGGTCCCGCATGGCCTGAATGTCGGCGAAGAGCGCATCCGTCCGGTACACCTGCGGAGTTGACGCTTCCGGGTGCAGCTTCTTGACGTGCGTGACGTAGCTGCCGAGGACGCGCTGCTCCAACGCCTTGGCACCGAGCATGTGGTAGGGCACGAGCAGGAACTTCTTGCCGTCGGTGCCGAGCCACTCGTGCTTGGTGAGGAGCGGGTCGAAGTCGCGCCGGCCGCGCGCGGCCGGGCTGCCGCTGAGCAACGCGTGCAGGACGGCCATGAAGTGGGACTTACCGGAACCGAACGAGCCATGGAGATAGGCCGCCTTGGAGGTGTGCCCGTCGAGCGCCGCCTTGATCAGCCCAAGCGCCTCGTCGAAGTTCTCCAGCAGCCGCTCGGTGACGACGTAGTCCTTGAGAGCATGCTCGGCCCCTTCAGGGGTCGTTGCCTCGGAGAGCTGGAGGACGTAGTCGGAGGTGGAGATCGACTCCTTGATGGTGATGACATCGCGGAGCAGTGGCGGCTGCTGGGCCTGGGGCGGCATTAGGGCTCTCGTCTCTCCTGTACCGGGCGGGGCAGTTGGTGCGCGGCTTGGGGTGCGCGTTGGCTCGCCGTCGCACTGATCCATTGTGCCGGTCAGGGAGTCAATCGGCCCTGGTTAAGCGCTTTTTGGCCACGGTGGCCGGTACGAGTTGCCCGGTCCGGGAAGAGGCGGTCGATCTCGCTGCTGGGCGGCAGGCTGGGCGCGAACGCACCTTTGGTGCAGAGTGAGTCGGAAGCTCCCCCAGCAAGGCAGGGGCCTGCTGCGGCCGCACCTGTCATGGAGGCGGCCGGAGCAGGAGGATGCGGGGACGCGGTCAGTTCAGGGGGGCGGCTCGCCAGAAGCGGGTGACGGTCTCGCGGTGGCCAGTGTGGGAGGGGTTACGTCCGGAGTGCTGGAACGCCCAGTCGCGGGCACCCTCGAACTCTTCGGTCGCCTCGGAGGCGGCGCTGCAGGTGGTGCATGCCAGCACGTGAAGGATCTCCGGGGCCTCGGGTGCGGCCTCGGGCCCGATGACCCAGGTGGCGTACCTGAGGATGGTGTGAGCGCTCAACCTCCCCACCGCCTTGCGCAGTTTGCCGCCTGCACCTTGGCGTTGAGCCGTTCCCGGTCGGTTGCGGGCCGTACGTCGCCGGGGCGTGCGTCCCACTCCAGCCCGCCTCGGGGCGGGCGGAGCTGGAGGGTCTTCGTGGTGGGGTCGTAGTCCATCACCTGGCCGATCACGTCCCGGACGGTGTCCACGACGAACGAGCCCGTCTTGGGCAGCGCGTTGCGGTTGGCGCTCAACGGTGCGCCTCCCCGCTGTGCGGCTGGCGGTGCCGGATGTCGATCCCGTGGGCGGTGACCCAGAGCATGTATTCGGGGTTCCGGCCGTTGTCCATCGGCCAGTCAGGGAGGCGCGGAGCCCGCAGCGTCAGAGGCGGGTACGGGCACGGGGCGGTTACCTGCGTTGTACCAGCCGTGGTGCGGGTGTTGGGGCCGGTGCCGGAGCCGTCCGGCCGGGGGACTGCTCTCGCCCAAGCAAGTAGCCGAGAGATAAGGTCATGCATTGCTGGCGCTCCTATTCAGCGTTGGCCGCGCCCCCGGACCGGCTGCACGGTTGCGGGGGTTTGCGCGCGGCATGTTGGTCGCCTGTCGAAGGCGGGTTGCTGATGCCGCCTGCGCTCTGTGATCAGACGGTTACCACTATTGAGCTGAGGGGCATACCCTCGCCAGAGGGGGCCTGTACACAACTGGCAGATGGCGACGGGCGGTTGTTCGATGACCGAGCGGGAGCAAGACGAGCGGCCGACGGCACGATGTGTGCTCGGGGCGATGATCCAGCACCTTCGGAAGCGTGAGGGCTTGTCGCTGCGAGACCTCGCTGAGGAAACGCGCTACGGACACAGCTACATCCATAGGGTGGAGATCGGCAGCCAACTACCGTCCGATGCTTTGATCACGGCCCTGGATCAGCGATTCGACATGGGCGGAACGCTGATCGAGTTTCTCGAGATGGCCCATGAAGAATCAGTCCAGGATTACGGCCGCAAGGCCGCCGCAAGGGAAGGGCAAGCCGAGCGCATTCAGGTCTTCACGAGCAGCACCATTCCAGCGCTGTTGCAGACCGAGGAATATGCATGCGCACTACTACGCACAGCCTGCCCCAAGGCGCCAAGGGATCACTTTGCGGCAGCCGTGGCCAACCGGATGGCCCGTAAGCAGGTCTTCAACCGCGAAGAGCGTCCACCGTACTGGGCGATCACGGATGAGGCGGCACTGAAGCGACCAGTCGGTGGAAAAGTGACGATGTCCGAGCAATTGGCTCACATCTTGAAAGTTGCCGAGGACCCTGACGTCACTGTTCAGGTGCTGCCATTTGAGCGCGGAGAGTACTGGATGCTCGGGGGAAGCTTGACGCTCCTCACGGCGCCCAACGGCTCGACGCTTGCTTACGTCGAATCGTTCGGATCTGGTGAGTTGGTAGAGTCGCCGAAACGGGTTGTGGAGCTCTCGCAGCGATTCGACATGGTGCGTGGGTTGGCGCTACCAGAGTGCGACTCGCTGAAGCTCATTCGCAAGTACCTGGAGGAATACCAGTGATCGAGATACCCGGTCTGGGCGCGGTTCGGTGGCGGAAGTCAAGTTACAGTGGCTTGGAAAATGACTGTCTTGAAGTTGCCGATGGAGTGCCCGGTATCGTGCCCGTCCGTGACAGCAAGTATCCCAAGGTGTCTGTTGTTGCCCTTGATGCTGATGTTTGGGCAGAGTTCGTGGCTGGAGTCAAGACCGGGAGCCTCCGGGCTTCCGCTTGATATCAGCAACACGGTGAAGTACCCCGGTCCGGATGCACGGACCGGGGTCTCGCATACCTGATCAACTGCTCACGAGAGCCGCCAACGGGCCAGGACCGACTAATTTTTCGTAGCTCGCCGACCACGGGTGGCGGTGACTGGTCGCCAGGTGCGAAGGTCGTCGTCGGTGAGACCGTGCTCGCCCTGCACCATTTGTCGGTCGCCCCGGAAGAACGCGGCCGGGGAGGCGCCGAAGGTCGCGTCGAACTCGTTGTGCCACTGGTCCAGCCAGGGCTGGAGTTCCAGCAAGCCGGCGAGGAACGGCGTCAACTCCTCGGTGTTCAACGCCTCGTGGGAAGCGATGTACGCATCGATGGCGTACGCCTGCTCCCGGTGGTCCCAGCCGGCCCAGCCGTATAGGTCGGGCGTGGCCGCGTTGCTCTGGCCGTAGGAGATGAACCGCTCCTTGGGCACGTCCAGCTTGCCGCGCGCTCGCCAGTAGGAGGGGCGCAGGAAGTCGGCGGAGGTGTACTTCGGCGGTACGGGGATCTTGTCGCGAATCTTCCGCTTGGCTTCCTCGTCCGGCGCTGCGTCTTCCTGCCGTTGGAGGTCCCAGACGTGCTCCCAGTCCGCGCGCTTCTTGAGGCCGGATGGCTTGTAGCGGAGAGCAGCGAGGAACGGCACGTGTTCGTCCGTCATCAACTCGGCTACAACGGCTGGCAGTTCCTTGCGGGGCGCGTAGATTTTGGCGACGGAAACGAAGTCCTCGTCACGGGAGAGTGTGTCGGTGAGCCGCGAGAACGTGACGATGGTGGGCATCCCGTTCTCGTCAAACCAGTGCTCGCGCTTCTCGATCCGGTCGAGCAGCCAGGAGCGGAGTGCCTTTTCTTGGAGGGCATCCCAGCCTTCGGTAGCCCAACGACGCTTGTACTCAGGTCGCTCGATCATGCCGATGGCTCGGCTCGACTCAATGGCGTCGATTCGTCGTTGGACGACTGCACGGTAGGCAGTTGGCCACCGGGATGGGACCTCGGTGATCGGTGTGTGGCAGTGATGTGAGAACCACTTAGTGGCTACTTCACCGCGTTCAATTTTGCGAGCTAGAACGATCTCGAAGGCCCGTTCGCCAGGGGAAATCTCCGGAATGTCAACAGAATTGGCATCCTCGTCGATCCTTAGATCTTCGGGGTAAAGGTCGTAGATTGAATAGACCAGCCAGTCCAGCTCCTCTTGAAGTGCGATCATGCGTGCGCGGGTAGAACCCCAGAGTGCTCGCGCCTCGCGGAGAGAGGTGCCTGTAGGAGTGCCTTCGGCCACTAGAGCGGAAGGACTGGTAGCAGTGAGCTGCTGGGCGAGGACCTCCAAGGCGGTGGCGAGGGCTGTCGGATACGTGGCTGGAAGTGGGAATTCTTGAAGCTTTGTACCTGTGAATTCGTAGTTCCACGACCATGGCTGGTCGGGCATACCGCTGGATGCTGTGGCATTGCCCTTGCTGTGGCTGACTTGCTTGAGCCAGAAGCAGGCAGTGGAGCTGTTGAGTACTCCAAGCAGCCGGAGGTGCTCCTTTTCAGTCGCTCCTCCCCTCAGCTTGATCACCGGTGCTGATCGGTTGAACACATGACCGCCCCGATCCAACGCGAAGTGGTTATGCGTGGCCACGAAAGCGAACGTGATCGACAGCGGGGTCCGGTACGCGGACGAGGTGAACTGCATGTAGTCCCACCAACGAAGACCTGCGTTGGCCATGTTCCCTTGAAAAGTGCGCCGCACCTCAAGCAAGCGTCGTAGAGGCCAAAGTTCGACTTCCAGATCGCCTGGCTGGAGTTCCTCGGCGTAAGGGAGCCAGATCGCTTCCTCTGGCCGGGCATCCCAGTCGCGAACTACGTCCCCGACCATGACAGGGCGAAGTCCTGCGCGATCTGCACGCGTTTGGTATGTGCTGCGCAGTGGGCGGATATACGCCTCGTCAGCTCCTGCACGGATAGCGCGTCCGATGGGCTTCTCAATTGCCGATTTCATGGACTGTGCGCTGGCTTTAGCGATCTGTTCAACCATTTCAAGACCGCCGTCGGCGAGAATCCATGGCTGTCGTTTGAAGAAACGCTCACGTTCGAGATCGTCGACCGATACCCATTGGCTGAGTGTGCCCGGCTTGTCGATTTGTTCCTCGATCGCCTTCCAGACCAGGCCAGCCGCACCATTTTCTGGGGAAGAAGGCTCGCCTTGAACGCTCCTCACGGTGCGGACTGTCGCTGAGCGGGCCTTCCCCTCTCGTGGTCTGCCGATCAGGATCGCCGTCGGTGTCCCATGCCCAGGGATGTACGCGCCAGATGTGTCGATAACCTCGGTAAGTTCTGCTCGGTGACGGAAGAAGCTCTCGATCAGGCTGGTCCCGAACTCCCGCTTCATGAAAGAGTTGGCGGTGATCTGTCCAACCATCCCGTAGCCGCGGCCATCGCCACCTCCGACCCGAGCAAGTTCGAAGAACCGTTGAGTGAAAGGAACCGACAGTGCGTACGTTCCCTCGCATGCATCGTAAAGGCGTCGATAGAGCTCGTTGAGCTTCTTGTCCTTCACAGTGATATAAGGGGGGTTCCCCACCACTACGTGGTACCCCCTCGGTTTCAAAATCTCATGGTGCTCGTGCAGATCCTCCGTCGCGTACGAGAACTCCGCCTGAACATCCGCCTCGTCCGTGGTGAGTTCCAGCTCCACCTGCCCTGTTGTGCCTCGAATACCGATCTCCGTCTGGCGCTCCTTGAGCAGTAGTGAGTCCCCCACGGCCAAGTGCATCGGCCACTCGTACTTGTTGGCCTCCGCCAATGTCCGCACGTTCGCTGCCGCCATCGCGGCCATCAGCAGCCGGAACCGTGCGATAGCCACCGCGAACGGGTTGAGGTCCACTCCATGCACCGAATCCAGCGCAGCCGCCACCCGCTCGTGCACATCCTTCCCCGGCTGGCCCTCCGCCCACAGCCTTACCAGCCGCCTGAACGCACCCAGCACGAAGTGCCCCGACCCGCACGTGGGGTCGATCATCTTCAAGCCCTCGTAGCCGAACTCCCGCACCGCCGGGTCCATCGTCCTGTCGAGGATGAACTCCTCAACAAACTCCGGCGTTTGGAGCAGCGCGTACGTCTTCCGGGCCGCCTCGCTCAGGTCCTGGTAGAGGTCACCCAGGAACCGCGTGTCCCAGCCCTCCGTGCCGTCCTCGTTCAGCGGATCTCTGAAGTCGTGAACGAGCACCCCCGCCTCGTCCCGCTCGCGCCAGAACGACACCAACTCCCGTGCACCATCATGCGAAAGCGGAATCTGGTACAGCGGGTTGTGCCTGCGGTCGAACAGCAACCTCCCCGCCTGGCCGGCACCGAGCTCGGCAAAGGCCCGCTCCAGCCAACCCCGGTACGTGGGATCGAGGTCCTCCTCGACATACGCCTCGTACCGCGCCAGCGCCAGGTCCCGGCGGTCGTCCTCCGGGGCCGTCAAGTACGGCTCGGGAATGATGGAGTTGTCCTCGCAGAACCGGACGAACACCGTTCCCAGCACCCAGGCCACGGCGACCTGCGTGACGCGCTCCTCCAGCCAGGAGTTCCAGGTCGCCGCCGTGCGGCCGAGTTCACGTGCTCGCTCGTACTCGGCGCGGAGGCGGTCGCCGACCTCCTTGACCGCCTTCACCTGCCTCGCAAGATCCGCCTCGGCCGCTTTGACCTGCTGCTTCAGATCATTCAACAGAGCCTTGCGGTCGATCACTTGCGGTCTCCCTCAACTCACTCGTGTCTTCGGTTAACTGAGCAGCGCCAACGCCAGCGCTACGCGCACGCGCGCCCGCCCGGTGCTCGTTGTTCACCCATGTGTCAGGTAGCTGGATCCACTCACCCAGCCCCGCCTGGAACGCCACTGCGACCTGGCCCAGCTTCGGCTCGCGCGCCGGGTCGCCCTGGGGGACGAGCAGCCACAGTCCGCGCCCACCGCGCCGGGCGACCTCCGCCAGCCGGTCCAGGACGCCCATCGCGTCGTACCGCGCGAACGCCGCCGCCTCCGTCAGGAGTACCGGGCCCGCCGCCGCGTCGCCGCCCTCCAACAGGGCGCGCACGCACGACTCAACGGCTCCCCAAGCCGTCCGTGTGTACTCCGCGAACTTCAAGGCGCCCCGCGAACCCGGTTCCGCCACATCCGCCTTGAGGAGCGTCTCCCAGGTCGGCTTGGTTCCCGGCGGGACCAGCGCGTGCAGGGCCTCCAGAAACAGCTGCGTCACCGAGACGACCTCGGCGCCCATCCGCCCCAGCCCCGACTCCCGCACCGCATTCCACGCATGCCCCTGCCGTACGGTCAGGACGCGGTAGCCGTCCCGCCGGGCCGAGGCCGCCAGCTGCTCCTCCGCGCGCACCGCGCCGGCGAGCATCGGATCGTCCGAGTAGCGCGTCACGGCGCCCACGTCGGTGGCCTGGCGCCAGACGGCTGTCGTCAGGTAGCTGGTCGCGTCGTCGAGACGCTTGGGCAGATAGCGCGGTTCGGTCGTGCCCTCGCGGGTGGACAGGACGAGGTCGAAGCCTGCCTCCCGTAGCGCCTTGGTGAGCGGAGGGCCCGTCGGCAGATCATGCGTCGGGTTGCCCTTGCCGTCCGTCACGATCAGCTCGGGGAAGCGGGCTCGTACCCGTTCGTGGACGTCTGCCGCCGTAAGCCCAGGCTGCCGGCCCTCCGGGACGCCCGGTATGAGGCGTACGAGGCCGGCCTGGGTGAGCCGGAGCGACCGCACCAACGGAAGATTCCGCGGATAGACCTCCAGACGTGGCGTCGCCGCCGCGTTGAGCGAGGCCGCCGCCGCGAGCTCGACCATGCGGCGCTCGTCCCACTCCAGCGCGCCCGGCGGCGGGGTGAGGGCGCTCAGCTCGGCGAGGACGGTCGTCGCCGTGGGCAGGGTGTCCCGCTTGGCGAGCCGGTCGGCGGTGCGCCCCAGGCGGGCCGCGTAGTCGAGCAGGCCCGGCGCCGTCGGGGTGTCCGGGGCGTCGTTCTCCCGGACATCCAGGGCCAGCAGGCCCGCGCCCAGCGCTTCTTCCGTGGCCTTGCGGTTGGGCTGGTGCTGGAACTCCGCCTCTTCGGGGTCGAGTTGCTCCACCTCCACCACGGCCCGTACTGCTGCGAGCGCCAGCGCGCGCCGCTGTTCGCGCTCGAGGAGCTCCGTGCCGCGCCGGACGATCAGCGCATCGGCGATCTCGGCGGCGGAAGCGACCCTGCCCAGGCCCGCGAGAAGATCGAGGATTTCCTCGCGCAGGGCACGCACAACCGGATGCTTCTTCCAGCGCTTGCGCTCCTCCTTCAGCATCTGCGGGATGCGTCCGGCCGATAGACCGAGCGCCTCCGCAACATCCTTCTGCTTGGGCCAGACGGCGATGTCGGGAAGGACTCCGCGCTCGTCGGGCAGGCGCAGCAACAGCCGGACCATCTCAACCTTGTTGCGGTTGGAACCGTTGTTGTTCAACTCCGGCACGAAGACGGTGGCGAGGGTGTCCAGGCTGACGGAGCGGAGAGGCCGACCGGTGAGGCCGCCGGCGCCCTCCGTGGAGGCGAGCGTGTCGAGCACCGCCGACTCGACGGCGGTCAGCTCCGCGAGTTCCTCCTTGGCCTCGGCGCGGCCACGTGGGGTGAGGGGCGAGACGGGCGCATCGCGGAGGCGTTCGCCCCACTCGCGCTGACGGCGCTGGATCTCGGTGCGGGTCTTGGTGCCCAGGCCCGGCGCGTTGAGGAGCTTGCGGCGGCTGTAGTCGAGGAGGTCGCCGACGGTGGTGATGCCGAGGCCGTAGAGGAACGACTCGGCAGCCGGAGTGAGGCCGGCAGCGGAGAGGTGGGTCTCCCGCGTGGCGGCCAGGGCAAGTTGGTTGCGTTGCTGCTCGGCGGTGAGCGGTTCGGTGTCCGCGATGGCGGCCCGTGCGTCGGCCTGTGCGGAAGCCGGGGCCTGTGCCGTGGTTTCGGGATGGCGGGAGCGATGGCCGGACGACACGGTCTGCGTCGCGTCGAGGAAGATTCTCTTCCATGCGTCGCGCATCGGCTTCAGCTCGGGATAGCGCTGTGCGATATCCCGGTGGAGGGCCTTCCGGAAGAAGGCGACCAGACCATCACGCACCGCGGGTTCGAAGGCGTCGGCGGCGATGGTCGGGTAAGGGAAGTCCTTCTGCTCTGTCATGTGGGGCGGGACCGATCCGTCGCCCCACTTGGGCAGTTCGCGCGAAGCCATCTCGTGCAGGGTGACCGCGACTGCGTAGCGCTCGGCGTGCGAGTCGTAGGCGGTACGGGTCAGACCGCCGATGAACGGGTCGAGGTAGCCTTCCGTGCCCGCCTCGTAGTTGGTGGCTGGGTACCCGGCCAAGGAGAAGTCGATGAGGACGAGTTCACGGGTGCGGTTGGGGCGGATGCGGATCGCGATGTTATCCGGCTTGATATCGCGGTGCCAGACGCTTTCGCCCTCCAGGAAGTCGACCGCGCCGAAGAGGTAATCACCGTACGCCTCCAACTGGTCGATTTTCAGACGGCCGTGCTCTCGCAGCTGGCGGGCGACCGTCTCCTCGCGGCGGTGGTGGTGGGTGCCCGACTCGGTGCTTTCGGTTGTGTCCTCACGCTCGTCGCCCACGTACTCCAAAGCGAGGACCGTGCGACCACCGATGCGAAGCGGCTTGTCCTCCACGAGACGGATGACGCGGGAGTCCGGGCGCAGGCGGCCCAGCACCTCGGCCTCGTGGACCAGTACGTCGCCCCGGCTGTCGGAGAGCGCCACCTTGAGTACGGCCAAGGGACGTGTCTTGCGTGCCTCGGCCTCGCGGTCGCGCACCAGGAAGGCACGGCTGGTCGAGCCCGTGCCCAGTCGGCGCCGGACCTCCCAGCGACCGGCCAGCACATCGCCGGCGACAGCCTCCAGCGGATCCTTCTCCTGGGCCTCGGTCACCTCGGGGGCAGGTGTGGCAGGCGGGGCGGTGAGCGAGTCCTCGACCAGCTCCAGCATCTCGAGGAACTCGTCAACGGAGGAGAGGCGTTGCTCGGGACGGTAGGCGGTGGCCGCCTGCACCAGCTCGTCGATGTCCTCCGAGAGCCCGTCCACCAGAGAGCTGGGTCGCAGCCCCTCATCGGCCTCCAGGCGGGCCGAAAGCTCGGCCTGACTCGCGGCCGGTGGTTTGCCGGTCACCAACAGGTAGGTGAGGACGCCGAGTCCATAGACGTCCAGATACACCGGATCGGCCTTGAGAGCCGTCAGCTCGGGGGCCAGATAAGGGTCGGAGTCGTCGGCCAGATGCATCGCGGACAGCGCTGTCGGCGCAAACCGGCTCATGCCCTGCCCTGATCCATTGCCACTGCTGCGTTGGGTTGCGATCTGCCAGTCGGATATCTGGAGATGCGGGGTGAACCAGGCAGCTTCCTCACCTACGGGCTGTCCCTGCGCTCCCCGGCTGCGCGGCAGCACATGAATGGAGCGAGCCGCCAGAGCCCGGTGGTGGATGCGGTGGGAGTGGGCTGAGCGCACCGTCTCGGCCAACTGCCGTACGAGAGCGATGCGGCTGAGGATGTCAAGCTTGTGGCCGTGCTGCACCAGGTACTCGTCCAGGCGAAGCGTCTGTGGGTGGTACTCGAAGATCAAGGCCGGGCCTGCGGAGTGCCCGGAGGGGTCGTACTGCTTCAGCCGTACCGCGCCGCGGTGTTGGAAGCGTCGTAGCACCGCTGCCTCGCGGCGGGCGGCGTTTTCCACCGACTTCCTGAGTGAGGCGTCCGAACCGCGTTCGCGTAAATAGACGCGGATGCGGGCGGACTCGGGGAGCTCACTGTGCCGGGCGCGGTAGTCCGACCATGTCCGCCCGGAATCAAAGGCCTTGCGTTCCAGCAGATATGGGCCGACTTTGTACTCCGCATCGCTGCGGCGGATGCCGACGCGCTTCAGAGCCGCCTGGATCTCGCCGGAGTCGGGAGTGGTGATGCGCCGGCGCTCGTCACGCGGCGGCTGCTTCAGCATCTCGACCAGCTGGTCGACGGTGTAGACGCCGTTCTGGTCGTGGGCCGGGAGCCGGACGCGTAACCCGGCTTCGGTGAAGCAGACCGCCTCGCCGACCCACACACGCTTGCCGTTCTGGCCGAGCAACCCGGCCAGTTCTTTCGCCTTCTTGTTGACCAGGTGCAACGGGTTGCCGTGCGGGATGCGATGTCCCTGCGAGGTCGTCTGCACCCATGTGCCATTCTCGCTGGCCAGTGATCCGTGCCAACCCTTGAGCTCGATCATGCACACACCGCCTGGGGCGATGACCAGAAGGTCGACCTCCCGAACGTGCCCGCTGTGCGCGGTGAAGGAGAAGTTCGACCAGGCCCGCCAGGGGTCGGCGTCCGGCAGCTTCTCCCGGATGGCTTCCAAGCCACGGCGCTCGTGATCGAACCCGGACTCGGTGACCGTGACCCACCGGCCTTCGCGCATGCGCTTCCCCCACCCCTTCGATCTTTCGTGCTGCTCGCGCGCGTGTGCCGCCGTGGCAGCTCCGACGATCGTGATCCCCGAAGAAACCTTAGCGGCAGAGTAGGGAATTCGGGCTGTCACCTGCGAACTGAGCTGTCTGCCCTGGTCGTTCCGACCATTCGGTAGGTTCGACAGCGCAACTACGCCCCAGTAAGGCCATGTTCGTCACAGTGGCCGGATACACGGTCTTGTCGCTGGCCGGACCGCTGTTCACCCTTCCCACCAAAGGAGACGCGCGGACTGTGCCAAGGGGGGATCCGCCATGCCCGGACCGCTGTACATTCCGGTGCTTCCAGCCCGGCCGTATGCCGCGGAGGCATACCGACGGCTTTGCCCGGACGTGCAGAACGCGGTGTCGCCGGTCTGGAATCTTCCGGTCCGCGCGGGGCTGTCGCCCTGCGAGCTCGCCACCGCGTTCCGCCAGGACGTGGCCACGGTGGCCAAGGTCCAGCGTCACCGTTCCGCCTGGCTCGACGCGCCGGCTGTGGACGAGGAACAAGTGCCGTTGCTCGCACAGGTGTTGCTCAGGAGCGACGTCGGAATGCCGATGCGCCCTGTGACGGGACCAGGGCGGCTCAGCACTCAGCAGGCCATGGCGCTGGAGCTGGCGGTGCGTTCGGGTGACGGCATGGGGATCCGGGTCCGGGTGCCGGGGGAGTGGCAGGGACGGGAGGCCGGTGAGGTGCGGGAGCTGGTCGCACGAACAGGGCCCGCGGTCGCCGTGGACCTTCTGCTGGACCTGGTGGCCGTGCTCACCGACCGGCCGGAGGCCGCCAAGCAGGCGCTGCGTGCTCTGGAGTCACTTGCCCCGCTCGCATGCTGGCGGACGGTCGCCATACTCGGCGGCGGTGTCCCCCGGGTGACCCAGGACGCACTGGAGCAAGGCATGTGCGAAGTGACGCGCATGGAGTGGAGGACGTGGTGCGAGATAGCCGAGGGCCGTGGCCCCCGGAGCCCTGAGCTGAGCTATGGGGACTACGGTGTGCAGCCGGCCAACGACCTCACACGTGCGGTGCCGGCCGGCAGGGGCGGGCCGTCGTGGGGTGCGCTGCGCTACACCACCGACGACTCCTACCTTGCGGTCAAAATGGCGATGCGCGGCGAGGGACGCGTCGCCCACAACCGGGCGGCCGCAAGGAGGTTACTGCAATGTCCTGGATTCCGCGGGCCTGCCGCCGGAGCGGCTGAGACATGGCTGCGCGACTGTGGATGCGGCCAGGGCCCCCGCGGCACGGGCAACTTCCACACTTGGCTCTGGGTCGGTAATGCCCAGCATATGACGTACGTCGCCCGCAGTCTGGCTGCCTGAATCAGACGGCCGACCCCCGGTGAGGCGGCACCGGGCCACCAGTCGGACCTGGTGGACAGCCTCACTCGCAACTCCGTTGCCAGTTCCACCCGATGAACGCGTGGCGCACTTCCACATCGAAGGTGCAGGCCGGCGCCGAGTCCGCAGTGAACCGCACGGTCGAGCGGTGGGTGTTGGCGTACCAGGTACCCGTCAGATCGAAGATGCCCCGGTAGGTGAAGGCGGCGGTGGCGCGGGAGTTGGCCACGGCGCAGTCGGCGGTGCAGTCGTCGGATTTCGATGACGACCGGAGCGACCAGCCGGCGTCCCACGGTTCACGGTGCCACCCCTGGGTCGCCTCGGTGGTCAGCGAGGTGACGCGGCCGTGGTCCGTGGTCCAGGTCGAGGTGGTGTAGAGGCCGGTCAGCCGGACGCCACAGCAGTCGAAGATCTCGTTCCGGGTGTGCAGTTGGCGGACCACCGTGGGCGCGGCAGGGCCCGTACGGGCAGCCGGTGTGTACCGCACGGGGCCCGTCCGGGGAACGCAGCCAGGGCCGATCGTCACCTGCTGCTGTACGACGGCGCCGGGCGCGGGCACCGGCAGCGTGCCGGTGAGCCGGAGGCCGCCGCATGAGCGCCCGGCACCATCCGGGGCATCGGCCGGGCCGGCGATGGCGGTGCCCCCCAGGAGCGAGAGCAGCCCGACCGTCCCCATGAGCATGCCGATGAGGCGGAATCTCAAGTCCTCTGCCCCCTTCTCCCCAGGCCCTGGAACCGCGAGCATAACCGCGCCCTTGGGCGCACCGGTGGCGACCGGGCCGGAGTCGCGTGATCCCTCTCGCCTCTGAGGCCACTGGCATGACTGTCAGTCGCGCCAGATATTCTCGGACGCATCGTCAATGCGGCCCGACGGGCTTCCGCTCCACACCGGTGGAGTCTCGAAGGACACGCCCCCACCCGCACGAGTCACTTCGTGCTGCCTGGGGGAAGCCCGTGCTGTTCCGCGCGTCCGCGAAGACGGTCGCCGTCATGACGCTCGACGGTTCGCTGTTCCTGCACCTTGCCGATCAATTCGTCCATATGCACGGCTACCGGCCCGGCACCTCGGAAGTGCGTTCCTGGGAGCGGAGCATCCCCGTGCTGGCCGCCGCGCTCAACGAGGCCGGTCTGGGTGATGTGGAGGTCATGCTGGAATACGCACTTCCGCTCAACAGCAAGCGCGCCGATGCTGTGCTGGCCGGGGTGCATCCGGTTACGGGGGAGCCGTCGTACGTCGTCGTCGAGCTGAAACAGTGGAGCCAGGCGCTGCCGCACGAGGACGACCCGTCCTTGTGCCATGTCGGCGCTTATACGCACCCCGTTCTCAATCCCATTGAACAGGTGCGCCGTTACTGCGAGTATCTGGTCAACTTCAACGGGGCGGTCGCCGATCACGGCAACCGGGTCAGCGGAGTGGCGTTCCTGCACAATGCCACCGAGTTCGGTGTGTCCGGGCTGCGTGAGATCGAAGGTGACGGCCATGGACTGCTCTTCACCGCGGAACGCCGCGGCGCCTTCCTCGACCATCTCCGCACAAGGCTGAGCGACAAGCATCCAGGGGCCCGCGAGGCGGATCAACTGTGCGCGGGCGCCACCGTGCCGTCGAAGCAGTTGATGTCCGTGGCCGCCGAAGAGGTGCGTGAACGCAAGCAGTTCGTTCTCCTTGACGAACAACAGGTCGCTTACCGCATGGTGCTCAATGCGGTGGAAAAGGCGAAGCACGCGGACCACAAGGAAGTCGTCATCGTCACGGGCGGCCCCGGCACCGGCAAGAGCGTGATCGCACTTCAACTGCTCGGCGACCTGTACCGGCGCGGAGTTCCGGCGCTGCACGCCACCGGTTCACAGTCGTTCACAAAGACCATGAGGAAGGTCGCCGGAGCCCGTAAGCGGGAAGTCCAGGACCTGTTCAAGTACTTCAACAGCTTTATGACGGCCGAGAAGAACAGTCTGGGCGCCCTTATCTGCGATGAGGCGCACCGCATTCGGGAGACCTCGGCCAACCGGTACACCCGTGCCGAGCAACGGACGGGCAGGGCACAGATCGACGAACTCATTGACGTCGCCTATGTGCCGGTCTTCTTCCTCGACGAGCATCAGGTGGTGCGACCGGGCGAGATGGGCACCGTGGCGGAGATCAAGGCGGCAGCGGCGAAGCGGGGTATCCGGTGCCATGTCGTCCCGCTGGACAGCCAGTTCCGCTGCGGTGGCAGTGACGCCTACCTGCGCTGGGTGGTCCGGCTTCTCGGTCTGGAGCAGGGTGGGCCGGTCACATGGGAACCCGACGGCCGGATGCAGCTGCTGGTCGCCGACAGCCCGCAGGAGATGGAGACGCTCCTTGAGTCCCGCCGGGCCCAGGGATACGGCGCCCGCATGTCCGCCGGCTACTGCTGGCGTTGGTCCCCGGAGCCAAAGCCGGGCGCCCCTTTGCCGCCCGATGTGGTCATCGGTGACTGGGCCCGGCCCTGGAACCTGCGTGGCGACCGTTCCATCTCGGGGGCGCCCCCGGCCGCGTTGTGGGCGACCGACCCGGCTGGATTCGGGCAGGTCGGTTGCGTTTACACCGCCCAGGGCTTCGAGTACGACTGGTCGGGCGTCATCATTGGCCCCGACCTGGTCTGGCGTGGCGACCGTTGGGTCACGGACCGCACGAAGTCCAAGGACCCGGTATTCAAGAAATCCACCTCGGACGCCGAGGTGGACCGCCTGATCCGGAACACGTACAAGGTGCTGCTGACGCGGGGCATGGTCGGCACCATCGTGTACTCGACGGATTCCGAGACCCGGCACAAGCTGAGCGAGCTGGTAAGCGGTCGGCTGGAACGGCAACCTGCCACGGTCTGATCCGCCGCCCGGATTCAGCCCTGAGGCTCCGGTTGCTCGTTCACTGCGGGTGCACCTCGTCCGGCCGCCGCTTGCCAGTGGTACCCAGCTTGGCGACCCTCACCTCGGAGGGCGCCGAGGCGGCAGTGCCGACCATCGGCCGAAGGCGCACTGTCGACGCCAGTTGGCCATGGGCGCGGCAGGTCATGGAGGACTGTTTCCCCGTCATCACCGCTGACGGCCATGAGATCTGGTGGGACCGCACGCCCGGAGCGCGGCAGCTGATGCACACGACCGGTGACGGCGTGGATGTGCTCACCTGCCTCGGCCTGCACACCCACGGCCGGATCGCGCCCGCCCTGGGCCCGGGCACGGTTGCGCCGTCCGGTGCCGGGGGTGGACTCAAGGGGCGTAGTGCACTTCACGGCCGGGGAAGCGCACACCGAGACCCCGCCGGACCGTGAGCCCGCTGCCGCCGCGCGTCACCAGTGCGCCGGCCGCTCCAGACCGGCCGGCAGCCGGGTGGTGCCATCGCCGCGGGCCGCGTTGAGCTGGGCCTGGGTGAGGAAGATGGCGCCGGTCAGATCGGCGCCGCTGAGGTCGGCATCGCGGAAGTCGGCGCCGATCACATCCGCCTCGCGCAGATCGGCCTTGCGGAGGTCGGCCGCGATCAGATACGCCCCGCGCAGACTGGCGCCCCGCAGCTTGGCCCCGGTCAGCCGGGCGCCCATCAAGTCGGCGCCGCGGTGGTCCTTCTTGCGGCCGGGGACCTTCTCCCGGACCAGTTCGCTGGTGCGCAGCAGCAGGGTGTTCACCCGGGCCCGCAGGGCCGGTACGTCCAGCCCGGTCAGCGAGTCGGCACTGCCCCGGGTGAGGCCGTCGATCTCGGTACGGGCCCGGCGCAGCTCGGTGTGGACCGGGCGCGCGGCGGGCAGGGTGAGCGCCTCGGATACGTACCACAGCAGCTCGTGCAGCTGCCGCATCACCGGGAAGACCTCGAACATCTGCCGGGCGCCGCCCGGCTCCCGGCGCCAGTCCCGGCCGCCGAAGGTGAGCTGGGAGACCTTCTGGCCGGCTCCGAAGCAGTCGAAGACGGTGCACCCGGAGAAGCCGCTCTGCCGCAGCCGGGCGTGGATGCCGCAGCTGAAGTCGGCCTTCAGATTGGCGCAGGGCGTGCCCGCGTCCTTGTTCACCGCGAAGTCCGCCGAGGCCGCGAAGGGCAGCGCCACACAGCACAGCCCAAAGCAGTTTCCGCAGTCGGCCCGAAGGTCGGGACGGCTGTCGTCGGTGCCGGTGGCTTGGCGCTGGGACAAGGTGGCTGGTCTCCTGCCGGGTGGCGAGCGGGCCGGACTGCCGCGCTCGGGACCTTGCCATTCTCGCCGACCGGCGCGGGGCGAGTACGGCCGCCTGGGGTGGCCCGGCTCACAGTGGCGGGCCACCCAGGGCCCGGGCGTGCGTCATGGGCCATGTGCCGTTGGACGCGATCGGGCGTGCGCCATCGGACGGGCCCCCGTCGGACGGCGTTGGGCCTGCGCCTTCGGACGGGATCGGGCATGCGCCATCCGAAGGGCTCCGTCGGACGGGATCGGGTCTGCGCCTTCGGACGGCCCCCGTCGGACGGGACCGGGCCCGCCTTCGGACGGAATCGGGCGTGCGCCAGGCGTGTGCCGTCGGACTGGCTCCGTCGGACATGCCGCGTCAGACCTGCCTGCCGCATCAGATCCGTCTGCCGCGCCAGATGGGCTCCGGCGGGCGTACCCAGCCAATACGTGCCCCATCAAAACGTGCCCGCCAAACCCACCTCCTCAGACGTGCTCCATGGTCAGGAACACCACCGTCCCCGCCGCCAGTGCCCGGAAGACATGCCGCGCGTCCCCGGGGTAGCAGATGTAGTCGCCCGGACCCAGCTCCACCGGTTCCCCGGCCGGGCCCAGCAGTGCCCGTCCGGCGGCCACCACCGCGTGCTCCAGCGCTCCGGCCATATGCGGCTCGGATTCCCGGACCGCCCCCGGTTCCAGGCGCAGCAGATACAGATCCCGCCGGGCGTGCGGCGGACAGGAGCTCAGCAGGGTCGCGGTGTGCCCCGGACGCTCGGACGGCACCGTCACCCCCTCCCCGGACCGCAGCACCGTCACCCGCGGCCGTGGTGGATCGACCAGCCTGCTGAACGGCACGTCCAGGGCGACCCCCAGCGCCCAGAGCGTCTCCACGCTGGGATTGCCGGTGCCGGATTCCAGCTGGGAGAGCGTGGACTTCGCCAGCCCGGCCCGCTTGGCCAATTCGCTCAACGACAGCCCGGCGCGCAGGCGTTCGGCGCGGATCCGGGCCGCTATCAGGTCCAGCGGGGGACGGGCGGCCGAGGCGTTCCGTTCGCTGTGTCCTTCCACTTGTTCTCCTTGACGAACATCGGTTGTCCGTTCACCATAACGGCCATGCGTTCGCTCTGGAATACGCTCGATCGCCAACTCCGGCGCGACATAGGCGCGGTGGGCCTCGCCATAGGTGTGGTGGGCGCCTCTTTCGGTGCCATCGCCGTCGCCGCCGGACAGTCCCCCTGGATACCGCTGACGATGTCCGCCACCGTCTTCGCGGGCGGCGCCCAGTTCACCGCGCTGGGCATCGCGGCCGGCGGCGGGACCGCCGCCGCGGCCGTGCTCGCCGGGCTCATTCTCAACGCCCGTCTCCTGGTCTTCGGCCTCTCGATCGCCGATGTCCTCCAAACCGGCTGGCGCGCCCGCCTGTTGGGCAGCCACCTGCTGGTGGACCAGGCGGCCGCGTTCACCCAGGCCGAACGCGATCCGCTCCGTCGCCGGGCCGCCTACCTCGGCTGCGGAGTCCTGCTCTACCTCACCTGGAACCTCGGCACCCTGCTGGGCGTACTGGCCGGACGCGCCATCGGCGACCCCCGGGCCCTGGGCCTGGATGCGGCCGAGCCCATGGTCTTCCTGGCCCTGGTCCTGCCCGCGCTGCGCGAGGCCCCCGCCCGCCGCTGCGCCCTGGCCGGCGCCGCCCTCGCCCTGGCCACGGCGCCCTTCCTGCCAGCCGGACTGCCCGTCCTACTGGGCCTGTTGGGCCTGGTGGCCGCCCGTCACACCAGCACGGAGCCGGTTGCCGACGCCGGCACGGAGCCGGTTGCCGACACCAGAGCCGATCCGCCCACCGTCCGCAGCACCGATGCGGCCCCCGCGCCGAGGACGGCGGACGACGCATGACCCTCCCGGCCATCCTGCTGCTCGCCCTGGGCACCTACGGACTGCGCCTGTGCGGCCCGCTGCTGCACAGCCGCCTCACCCTCTCCGCCCGCACCCGCGTGCTGCTCGCCCGTTCCGGAGTCGTCCTGCTGTGCACCATGGCGGCAACCTCCGCGCTCACCACCGGACATGGCTTCGCCGGCTGGTCCCGCCCGGCGGGTGTCCTGGTCGGTGCCGCCCTCGCGCTGCGCCGCGCCTCCTTCCTGGTCGCGGTCCTGGCGGCGGCCGCCACCACGGCGGGGCTGCGGCTGCTGGGGCTGCGATAGGCGCCAGGGGCCCGTGCGACGACGGCCAACGGCCCATGGAGAGGCAGACCGTCCGGACGAATCGGGCACCGCGCGTGTCATTCGGCCGAATGGGGGCACCCGGTTCCCTAAAATCGCGGGATGTACATATCCAGCACGTTCCCCGGAGGGGTGATCCGGTGAACAGGTCCGAGGCCACCGACGAGCAGTGGGAGGGACTGGCCGAGGTGGTTCCCTTGCGCGGTTACCACACCTGGCCGTCCTGGGCCAACCATCGGGCGCTGCCCGAGGGTGAACCGGAGACGGCCGCGCGGCAGCGCAAACTCGTCGTGCTCCGGGTGCAGTTCTTCGCCGACGCCCGTGAAGTGGCGGAGCACCTGATCGCGGGCACGCCGGTGCTGCTCGACCTCACCAGCGCCGACGCCGATGTCGCCAGGCGCGTCCTGGACTTCTCCAGCGGGGTCGTCTTCGGGCTGGGCAGCGGCATGCACCGGGTGGACACCAATGTCTTCCTGCTTGCGCCCGAAGGAACCCAGGTGGCGGCGGCTTACCCCGATCGTAGGAAGAACGAGCCGGTGAAACGGTTTGGCTGACGGACGGCCGCCTACCGTCCGGGCATGGACGCAAGCCGTGCCCCGATGGCCGTCATCGCCCCGCCCCACCGGCCCGCCGTCACCGAACTGCGGCTGTCCGCCTTCAAATCGCACCGTAACGCGGTCTATCCGCTGGCCCCGCTGACGCTGTTCCGCGGGGCCAGCGGCAGCGGCAAGTCCAATGCCCTGCAGGCATACCAGGTCCTCGCCCGGCTGGCCGGCGGCGAGCCGCTGCACACCGCGCTGGCCCCGGTGACGGGCGGCCCCGCCGCCTGTGTGCCCCAGCAGGCCCGGCCGGACGCCCAGGGCCGCCGGGGATTCCGGATCGGCTGCACGGTGACGGGCCCCGCCGGGCCGGTGCGCCTGGATCTGGCCGTCCAGGCGGAGCCCGAACTGCGGGTGGTGGGGGAGCGGCTGACCGGCGCCGGGCGCACTCTGCTCAGCACCGCGCTGCGCGACCCGGGCCTGCCCAGGGTGGAGGCCGCCTGGCACACCGCCGGCGCGGTGCCGGTCACCCGGGCGCCGCTGCCCGACGACCGGCTGGGCACGGCGCTGCTGCCGCTGCGGGTGGCCGGCAAGACGGCCGGACAGCGGCTGGTGCTGGAGGCGGCCGAGCAGATGCTGATCGCGTTGCGGTCGGTCTTCGCCTGCGATCCGGAGCCGGAGCTGATGCGCGCCCCGGCCGAGGCCCGGGACACCCGGCTGCGCGGCGTCTGTGACAACGTTGCCGCGGTCCTCGGCCGCACCCGCCAGGAGTGCGCCACCCGGCACGCGGCCCTGGTCACCGCGGCCGCGGCGGGCTGCCGGGGCCCGGTCCAGGGCCTGACGGTGCAGGCGCTGGACGGTGGCCGGGTACGGGCGGTACTGGCGCGCGGCGCCGGCGCCCCCACGCCCCTGGACCGGCTGGGCGATGGCGAGCTGCGCTATCTGGCGCTGTGCCTGGTCCTGTTGACCGGGCCGGAGGTGCTGGCGGTGGACCAGGCGGCCGAGGTACTGCCTGCCCGGCAGGCGCTGACCGTGCTGGCGGACGGCCTGGACCGGTGCCTGGACGACGGGCAGTCCAGGGAACTGCTGGCCCTGGCGGCGCGGATGTGCGAGCGGGGGCACATCAGACTGGTGGGCACGGTGGGCGGGGAGGCGGCGCGGTCGGTGGCAGGAGTGCCGGGTGCGGCGGTGGTAGACCTGTGAGGGTGAGCGAACATCATCAGCACCCCCAACCCTCCGATGACCTGGGCACCTTGCGGCGCCGGCTGGCCGATTTCGCCGCGGCCCGCTCCTGGCAGCCCTACCACACCCCCAAAAATCTGGCCATGGCGCTGAGCGTCGAAGCCGCCGAACTGCTGGAGATCTTCCAGTGGTTGACGCCCGAGGAGTCGGCCCGGGTGATGGCCGAGGAGGCCACGGCGGCGCGGGTACGGGACGAGGTCGCCGATGTCCTGGCCTATCTGCTGCAGTTCTGCGAGGCGTTGGGGATCGATGCACCGGCGGCGCTGGCCGCCAAGATCGACCGCAATGAGCGGCGGTTTCCGGTACCCGGCGAAGGGGCCGCGGAGGGCCATAACCCCCAACTTCGTCACTCTCCGGAGTGATTGAGTTGTCCACAGCGGATTTGGTATCCACAGATTTCTGAATTCCCCTGGCTTTTCCGGCGGTTAGTCATCACTCTGGGTAGTGGCAGCGGGCGGACGGAAAACATGGGGGCGTGGGCATGGACGCGGTGCGGTTGATCGAAGCCACCCGGCTCGCCCTGGCGCGGGCCGGGGGAGTGCCGGAGATCGTGGCCGAGGCATGGCAGACACAGGCACTGGCGCAGGCGGTCGGCGGACATCTCGCCGTGCACGGCGCCTATGAGGTGCGCTCGGCCGCCCGGGGGCTGAGCGAGGCCGGGGGCAGGGCCTCCGGCGCACTGCGCCAGATCGCGGCGGGCGCCGGAGGCTTACGGGCGGCTCAGCTGTCCACGGTGCGCGAGCCCTGGGAGGCGCTGACCGACCTCGGAGTGTTGCTGGGCGAGGTGGGGATCGCCCTGGTGGGAGTGGCCTGTTCCTGCGAGGAGGACGCGCTGTACTGGCAGTGCATCGAGGCAATCGACGCCGCCGATGAGACCAGCGACCGGGTCAGCGGGCTGCTCAGACGGATCGCCTTACGAGAACGGGGAGGTGCGGCGTGAGGCCGCCGGGCTCAGCCGGTGGCGCCGCCGGCCTCGGAGTCGCCGGCGGTGTCAGTGGCGGCGTCGGAGGCGGCATCGGTTTGGGCATCCCGCTGGTCCGGCAACGGCCGCTGGGCGGGGGTCTGGGCGGATGCCTCGTCGGACGGCTGTGTGGACGGCTGGGCGGACGGGGCGTCGGACGGCTCGGCGAACGGCTGGGCGGACGACTGAAGGTCCGCGTCGAGCTGCGACAGATTGGCGTTCAGCTCTGCCATCAACTCCTCCATCTGCTGCAACAGGCCCTTGGGCGCACCCTGGCGCGGGGCAGCGGCCTGGCTGGGCAACGCCTCGTCGGGCACGGCTTCCTGGGTCATGGTGGCCTCCTCGGCCCTGGCCCTCCCGGTGTGGGAGAGCAGCAAAGCGATCAACGGCTCCGGCAAGGGGCACCGGTGCGCGGGCCGGGCGGTCCGGCTCCGCCGGGGCCAACGATCTCCCGGCGCGCCGGATACTGGCCGATAGCGGGCCGGCCGGAGCGGGCCGGGGAATTCACCCGGCAGAGGCGGAGCCGGGCAGGGCCCAAGTTGCCTGGTTGACGGGTGTTCGAGCGTGCAGGATGGGCGCATGGACCATCCGGCGACGTCCCGCCATGGAACTGGCAGTGACACTCTGAACGGCCCGCATACAAAGTCCCAATCCGGTTGGGAGCCACACCCGGTGGCAGCCGGAAGAAGAGGAAGGACCGATGGCCGGATCCACCACCTCACTCGCCCAGGCACTCGCACAGCGAACGCTGGTGCTTGATGGCGGGCTGTCCAACCAACTGGCCGCTCAGGGCTGCGATCTCTCCGATGAGCTGTGGTCGGCACGGCTGCTCGCGGACGATCCCGGCCAGATCGAACGGGCCCATACCGCCTATCTGCGGGCCGGCGCCCAGGTGTTGATCACCGCCAGTTATCAGGCCACCTTCGAGGGGTTCGCCCGGCGTGGGGTGGATCGTGAGGAGGCCGCGGCGCTGCTGCGCCGCAGTGTGGAGCTGGCGCGCCGGGCGGCCGGACGGACCGCCGGGGAGGCGTGGGTGGCCGCCTCGGTCGGGCCCTATGGCGCCATGCTCGCCGATGGCAGCGAATACCGCGGGCAATACGGGCTGGACGAGGAGGAGTTGGAACGCTTTCACCGGCCCAGGGTGGAGGTGCTGGCCGGGGCCGGGCCGGATGTGCTGGCGCTGGAGACGGTGCCGGATGCCGTGGAGGGCCGGGCGCTGCTGCGCGCGGTCCGGGGCTGCGGGGTGCCGGTGTGGCTGAGCTACAGCTGCGCCGGTGAGTACACCAGGGCGGGGCAGCCGCTGGCCGAGGCCTTCGCCCCGGCCGCCGGGAACGAGCAGGTGATCGCGGTGGGCGTCAACTGCTGTGAGCCACGCGATGTGGACCGGGCCGTGGAGATCGCGGCAAGGGTCACCGGAAAGCCGGTGGTGGTCTACCCCAACAGCGGGGAGGGCTGGGACGCCCGGGCCCGGGACTGGCGCGGCGGGGTCACCTTCGACCCGGCGCGGGTGGGCGCCTGGCGGGAGGCGGGGGCCCGGCTGGTCGGCGGCTGCTGCCGGGTGGGGCCGGAACTGATCAGGGAGTTGGCGGTGCTGCTGGAAAACGATTAGCTGGGTGAGTAAAGAAGCGCCCATAATCGGGCGGGTGTTCTTGACGATTTCCACCACCGGTGATTCCGGCCGCCCCGCGACCGACCTCGGCTTTCTGCTGCATAAACACCCCGAGCGGGCGCAGCGGTTCTCCACCGCGCAGGGCACTGCCCATGTGTTCTACCCCGAGGCCACCGAGGAGCGGTGCACGGCGGCCCTGCTGCTGGAGGTGGATCCGGTGGCGCTGGTACGGCGCGGCAAGGGCAAGGGGCGCGGGGGAGCGCCCGACTCGGCGCTCGCCCAGTATGTCAACGACCGTCCCTATGCGGCCTCGTCGCTGCTGGCCGTGGCGCTGGCCGGGGTGTTCTCCAGTGCCCTCAAGGGCCAGTGCCAGGCCCGCCCCGAACTCCCCGCCCGCCTCCTGCCCTTGCGGATAGTGGTGCCCGCGCTGCCCGCCCGGGGCGGCCCGGCGCTGGTGGAGCGGCTGTTCGCCCCGCTGGGCTGGAAGGTGACCGCCCAGCCGGTGGTGCTGGACGAGAACTTCCCGCAGTGGGGCGACTCCCGCTACGTCTCCCTGACACTGGAGGGCGAGTCCACCCTGGCCGAGGCCCTGCGGCAGCTGTATGTACTGCTGCCGGTGCTGGATGACGCCAAGCACTACTGGGTGGCCGCCGATGAGGTGGACAAGCTGCTGCGCCATGGCGAGGGCTGGCTGGAGAACCACCCCGAACACCGCCTGATCACCAACCGGTTCCTCACCCGCCGCTGGTCACTGACCAGGGACGCCCTGGAGCGGCTGGCGCTGGCCCGGCTGGCCGAGGCCGATGACACCGAGGCCGGGGAGCTCGACAACGCCGTGGACGAGCGGGCCGACACCGAGGACAAGCCGCTGCCGCTGGCCGTACGCCGGCGGGAGGCCATCCTGGCCGCCCTGCGCGCCTCCGGCGCCGCCCGGGTGCTCGATCTGGGCTGCGGACAGGGCCAGTTGGTGGGCGAACTGCTCAAGGACGTCCGCTTCACCGAGATCGTCGGAGTGGATGTCTCGGTGCGCGCCCTCAAGGAGGCCGCCCGCAGGCTGCGTCCGGAGCGGATGGGAGAGCGGCAGGCGGCCCGGGTCCGCCTGCTCCAGGGTTCGCTGGCCTATACCGACCGCCGCCTGGCCGGGTATGACGCGGCCGTGCTCAGTGAGGTCATCGAGCATCTGGACCTGCCCCGGCTGCCCGCCCTGGAGTATGCGGTGTTCGGCGCCGCCCGCCCCCGGACGGTCATCGTCACCACGCCCAATGTGGAGTACAACGTCCGCTGGGAGTCGCTGCCCGCCGGGCATGTCCGCCACAGCGACCACCGCTTCGAGTGGACCCGTCAGGAGTTCCGCGACTGGGCCGGCGAGGTGGCCCAACGCCATGGCTACGCCGTGGAGTTCACCCCGGTCGGCCCCGAGGACCCCGAGGTGGGTCCGCCCACCCAGATGGCCGTCTTCACCCAGCAGCGCACCAGCACCGGCAAGGAGGCCGACGCCGCATGAGCACCACCAGCACGGCCCCCAGCACGGCCCCCGAGCGCCACACCCTGGGCATACCCGACCTCTGTCTGGTGGTTCTGATCGGATCCACCGGATCCGGCAAGTCCACCTTCGCCGCACGGCACTTCAAACCCACCGAGACCGTCTCCAGCGACTTCTGCCGTGGCCTGGTCAGCGATGACCCCAACGACCAGAGCGCCAGCACCGACGCCTTCGACCTTCTGCACTACATCGTCGGCAAGCGGCTGGCCGCCGGCCGGCTCACCGTGGTGGACGCCACCAATGTCCAGTCCGAGGCGCGCAAGCAGCTGATCGCCCTGGCCCGGGAACACCATGTGCTGCCGGTCGCCATTGTGCTGGACATCCCCGAGGAGGTCTGCGCCCAGCGCAACGCCTCCCGCCCCGACCGGGCCGCGCTGCCGCGCCGGGTCATCCAGCGCCACCAGCGCGAACTGCGCCGCTCGCTGCGGCACTTGGCGCGTGAGGGCTTCCGCAAGGTGCACCATCTGCGCGGGGTGGCCCAGGCCGAGGCGGCCGAACTGGTGCGGGAGCGCCGGTTCAACGACCTGCGCCACCTCACCGGCCCCTTCGACATCATCGGTGACATCCATGGCTGCCGCTCGGAGCTGGAGACCCTGCTGGACAGGCTGGGTTACACCCTCACCTGGGACGGCTCCGGCCGCCCCGTGGACGCCGCGCACCCCGAGGGCCGTACCGCCGTCTTCGTCGGCGACCTGGTGGACCGCGGGCCGGACAGCCCCGGGGTGCTGCGCCTGGTGATGGGCATGGTGGCCGCCGGGCACGCGCTGTGCGTCCCCGGCAACCACGAGAACAAGCTGGGCCGTTACCTCGGCGGGCGCAAGGTGCAGCACACCCATGGCCTGGCCGAGACCATCGAGCAGCTGGAGCGTGAGGAGCCCGAGTTCCGGGAGCGGGTCCGCTCGTTCATCGACGGACTGGTCAGCCACTATGTGCTGGACGGCGGCGGCCTGGTGGTCTGCCATGCCGGTCTGCCGGAGAAGTACCACGGCCGCACCTCCGGCCGGGTGCGCTCACACGCGCTCTATGGCGACACCACCGGTGAGACCGATGAGTTCGGCCTGCCGGTGCGCTACCCATGGGCTGAGGAGTACCGGGGCCGCGCCGCGGTGGTCTACGGCCACACTCCCATCCCCCGGGCCGGCTGGCTCAACAACACCATCTGCCTGGACACCGGCGCCGTGTTCGGCGGCCGGCTGACCGCGCTGCGCTGGCCGGAGCGCGAACTGGTGGATGTACCGGCCGAGCAGGTCTGGTACGAGCCGGTGCGGCCGCTGGCCGCCGACGCCCCCGGCGGCGCCGATGGGCGCCCGCTGGACCTGGCCGATGTCTCGGGCCGACGGGTGGTGGAGACCCGGCATATGGGACGGCTGGCGGTGCGCGAGGAGAACGCCGCGGCGGCACTCGAGGTGATGAGCCGCTTCGCCCTGGACCCGCGGCAGGTCCTCTATCTGCCGCCCACCATGGCCCCGGTGGCCACCGCCGGTGAGGAGGGCTATCTGGAACACCCCCGGGAGGCCTTCGCCGCCTACCGGGAGGAGGGCGTGCGGCAGGTCATCTGCCAGGAGAAGCACATGGGTTCCCGGGCGGTGGTCCTGGTCTGCCGCGACCAGGAGGTGGCCCGAGAGCGCTTCCACACCCCCGAGGGTGTGGCCGGCGCGGTCCACACCCGCACCGGACGGCCCTTCCTGGACGACCCGGCCCTCACCGGCCGCCTCCTGGACCGGGTGCGCGGGTGCGTGGACGCGGCCGGGCTGTGGGAGGAGCTGGAGACGGACTGGCTGCTGCTGGACGGCGAGTTGATGCCCTGGTCGCTCAAGGCGACCGGACTGCTGCGCAGCCAGTACGCGGCGGTGGGCGCCGCCGCCCGGACGGTCTTCCCCGCCGCGCTGGACGCGCTGGAGTCGGCGTCGGCACGCGGAGTGGACGTCGCCGAGCTGCTCGGCCGCCAGCGGGAACGGGCCGCGGACGCCCGGGCGTTCACCGAGGCGTACGGTCGGTACTGCTGGCCGGTCGGCGGCGAGGGCGAGGGCGATGGTGCCGGTGCCGGTGACGGGGGCCTGGAGGGCATCCGGCTGGCGCCCTTCCAGATCCTGGCCGCCGAGGGGCGCAGCCTGGCCGCGTTGCCGCATGACCGCCAACTCGCCCTGATCGACCGGATGATCGCGGCCCAGGGGCCGCAGGGGCGGCTGCTCACCCCCACCCGCCGGCTGGTCGTGGACACCGAGGACGAGACCTCGGTGGCCGAGGGCATCCGGTGGTGGCTGGACCTCACCGCCGAAGGCGGGGAGGGCATGGTCGTCAAGCCGCTGGCGGGGCTGGTGCGCAAGGCGGACGGGCGGCTGGTGCAGCCGGGTGTGAAGTGCCGGGGCCGGGAGTACCTGCGGATCATCTACGGTCCCGAGTACACCCGTCCGGAGAATCTGGCCCGGCTGCGGGTACGGCACCTGGGGCACAAGCGGTCACTGGCGCTGCGGGAGTACGCGCTGGGGCTGGAGGCGCTGGACCGGCTGGCGGCGGGGGAGCCGTTGTGGCGCGTCCATGAAGCGGTGTTCGCGGTGCTGGCGCTGGAGTCGGAGCCGGTGGACCCCCGGCTCTAGGCCGGTGCCGGTGCATGCGCCTGCGGCGCGTATTCCGCCCACCCGCCCGCCCGTTGCACTTGTCGCGTAACGGGCGGGCGGGTGCTCAGCTCGCCCTCCGGCGGAAAGCCCGCCGGTACTCGCTGGGGGCGACCCCCACCACGCCCGCGAACCGCCGGCGGAAGTTCGCCGCCGTGCCCAGGCCGCACAACTCCGCCACCCGGTCCACCGATTCATCGCTGTTCTCCAGCAACTCCCTTGCCCGCGCCACCCGCTGGACCTGAAGCCACTGCATCGGGGTGGTGCCGGTCGCCGCCTGGAACCGCCGGGCCAGGGTGCGCGGGCTCATCCGCGCCCGCCGGGCCAGGTCCGCGACCGTCAGCGGTTCGTGGAGCCGGCCCGCGGCCCACTCCAGCAGCCGCGCCAGCGGATCGTCCACCCGCCCCGGCAGCGGTGCCTCGATGAACTGCGCCTGGCCGCCCGGCCGGTGGGCGGGGGCCACCAGCTGCCGGGCCACCGCGTTGGCCGTCTCCATCCCGAAGTCCTCGCGCACCAGGTGCAGACAGACGTCGATGCTCGCGGTGGACCCGGCTCCGGTCACCACATCGCCGTGGTCCACATAGAGCACCGAGGGCTCCACCCGTACCGCCGGATACCGTTCGGCGAGCAGCGGCGCATAGCGCCAGTGGGTGGTGGCGGCACGTCCGTCCAGCAGCCCGGTGGCGGCCAGGGTGAAGGCACCGGAGCACAGCGAGACCAGCCGCGCCCCGCGCCGGTGCGCGGTGCGCAGGGCCTCGGTGAGTTCCCCCGGCGGGTCGCCGTGCACATCCGCGGCGCCCGGCACCAGCACCGTGTCGGCGGTCACCAACTCCTCGGCCCCATAAGGGGTCCGGGCGCTGAACCAGTGCATCGACCCCGCCAGGCCGTCCCGCTCGGTGCCCACCGCGCAGAGCTTCAACTCGTACCAGTCTTCGGGGGTCTCGATCCGGTCGTCCCCGAAGATATGGCAGGGGATGGCCAGTTCGAAGAAGGGCAGTCCATCGGTGACCGCCACGGCTATCGAAGGCATGGCAGCAATGTACCGGGCATTGTCATTACTGCCACTCGTGGCCGCCGGACGCCCACCACGATGCTGTGGACATGACGATCTCCACCGACCTCGCCGCCCCGCCGGGGCGGGACTCGGCGCCTGCCGCCGCCCCCGCCCCGGATCCGCGCCGCTGGCTGGTCCTCGCCGTGGCCTCCGCCGCCCAGTTCCTGGCCGTGCTGGACGCCATCGCGGTCAATATCGCCTTCCCGATGATCGGCCGGGAGTACCGTTCGGCCCCCACCGCCGAGCTGTCCTGGGTGCTCAACGCCTATACCGTGATCCTGGCCGCGCTGCTGATCCCGGCGGGCCGGGTGGCCGATGCGACCGGGCGGCGCCGCTCCTTCCTGCTCGGCCTGGCCCTCTTCGGCCTGGCCTCGGCGGGCTGTGCCGCCGCCCCGGGGCTGGCGGGCCTGATCGCCGCCCGGGTGGTGCAGGGCGTGGGCGCGGCCGTACTGGTGCCCACCTCGCTCTCCCTGGCGCTGCCCGCCTTCCCGGACCGGGAACGGCCCACGGCGGTGGGGGTGTGGACCGCGGTGAGCGCGCTGGCGGCCGGTTCCGGACCGGTGCTCGGCGGTCTGCTGGCCGCCCATGACTGGCGCTGGATCTTCCTGATCAATGTGCCGGTGGTGCTGGCGGCCCTGGTGGCGGGGGTGCGGCTGCTGCCCCGTACCGCCCCCGGAAGGAGCGGAGCCGCGACCCGCCGGTCCCTCGACCCGGCCGGGACGGTCCTGGTCTTCGCCGCCATCGCCTGCCTGGTCACCGCCTTCGCCGAGGCCCAGGACCTCGGCTATGGCTCTCCGGCCACCCTGGGCCTGGCGGCCGCCGGAGTGCTGGCGGCCGGGCTGTGCGCGGCCCATGTCCGGCGGGCCGCCGCCCCCGTGGTGGATCCCGCGCTGTTCGCCACCCGTGGCTTCACCGCCGCCGGTCTGGGGCTGCTGAGCTACTTTCTGGCCTATGGCGCCATGACGCTGGCGGCGACCCAGCTGTTCACCGGCGTCTGGCACTACTCCATCCAGGACGCGGGCCTGGCCCTGGCGCCCTGGCCCGGCACGGTGCTGCTGGTCTCGGTCTGCTCCGGCCGCATCGTCCGGGCCCTGGGGGAGCGCGGCGCCGCCTTGCTGGGCGCGCTGGCCTTCCTGGCCGCCCCGCTGTGGTGGCTGTGCGCCGTGGGCGGCCGGTCGCACTACCCGGCCGCCTTCCTGCCCGGCCTGGTGTGCGCCGGGGTGGGCACCGGGCTGTACCAGTCGGTGATGTTCGCCGCCGCCGGGCGGCTGCCGGAGGACCGGATGTCCAGCGGCTCCGGTGTGCTGATGGTCTCCCGGCAGGGCGGCACCGCTCTCGGCGTGGCGGTTCTGGTCGCCCTGGGCGGCGGTGCCCACCACCCGGCCCTGGGCTCCCTGCGCCATGGCTGGCTGGTCGCGGCCGCCGGCTCCGCCCTGGCCGTGGTGGCCGCGCTGGCCTTCGGCCCGCGTACACGGGGTGATCACGGGTGATCCGGGTGAGGATGGGGGGATGGGATTCCATGTCGATTCCGAGGCCGGGCGGCTGCGCCGAGTCATCCTGCACCGCCCCGACCTGGAGCTGAAGCGGCTCACGCCGTCCAACAAGGACGCTCTTCTCTTCGACGATGTGCTCTGGGTGCGCCGCGCCCGCGCCGAGCACGACGGCTTCGCCGATGTGCTGCGCGAGCGCGGGGTGGAGGTGCATCTGTTCCGGGACCTGCTGGCGCAGACCCTGGAGGTTCCCGAAGCCCGTTCGATGGTGCTTGGGCGGATCTTCTACGAGCGGGAGTACGGGCCGCTGGCCACCGGCCATATCCGGGCGGCCTTCGAGGCCATGCCCGCCGGGGAACTGGCCGACTGGCTGATCGGGGGCATGACCAAGCGGGAGTTCCTGGAACGGCACCCGGAACCGGTCTCGGTCCGCTTCCATGTGATGGACCTGGACGACTTCCTGCTCGATCCGCTGCCCAACCACCTGTTCACCAGGGACACCTCGGCCTGGATATATGACGGGGTGTGCGTCAACGCCATGCGCTGGCCCGCCCGTTGGCATGAGACCGCGCATTATGAGGCGGTCTACCGGCATCATCCGCTGTTCGCCGGCGGTGACTTCCGGGTGTGGTCGGAGGGGCAGGCCGCCTATCCCTCCACCATCGAGGGCGGTGACGTCCTGGTCATCGGGCAGGGCGCGGTGCTGATCGGGATGAGTGAACGGACCACCCCGCAGGCGGTGGAGATGCTGGCCCACCGGCTGTTCGCGGCCGGCTCGGCCCGCACCATCGTGGCCCTGGACATGCCCAAGGGGCGGGCCTTTATGCACCTGGACACGGTGATGACCATGGTGGACGGGGACACCTTCACCCAGTACGCCGGACTGGGCATGCTCCGCTCCTACACCATCGAACCGGGCGTCGGCGAACGGGAGTTGAAGGTCACCGACCATCCGCCGGAGCATATGCACCGCGCCATCGCGGCCGCCCTGGGGCTGGATTCCATCCGGGTGCTCACCGCCCGCCAGGATGTCCACGCCGCCGAACGCGAGCAGTGGGACGACGGCTGCAATGTGCTGGCCATCGAGCCCGGAGTGGTGGTCGCCTATGAGCGCAACGTCACCACCAACACCTTTCTGCGCAAGAACGGCATCGAGGTGATCACCATCCCCGGCAGCGAACTGGGCCGGGGCAGGGGAGGGCCGCGCTGTATGAGCTGTCCGGTGGAGCGGGACCCCGTGCCCGGGAGTGCATAATATTGCCAATTATTGCATAGGAATAAAACCAGGGAGTCCATCGTCATGGTCACAGACCGACTCAAGGGCCGGCATCTGCTGAAGGAAACGGACCTGACCGCCGAGGAGTTCCACGGCCTCATCGAGCTCGCGGCCGAGCTCAAGGCCGCCAAGCAGGCGGGCACCGAGCAGCCCCGGCTCCAGGGCCGCAATATCGCCCTGGTCTTCGAGAAGACCTCCACCCGCACCCGCTGCGCCTTCGAGGTCGCCGCCGCCGACCAGGGCGCGCGCACCACCTATCTGGACCCCGCCGGGTCCCAGGTGGGCCACAAGGAGTCGGTCAAGGACACCGCCCGGGTGCTCGGCCGGATGTTTGACGCCATCCAGTACCGCGGCCATGGCCAGTCGGTGGTGGAGGAACTGGCCGCCCATGCCGGGGTCCCGGTCTTCAACGGCCTCACCGATGAATGGCACCCCACCCAGATGCTGGCCGATGTGCTCACCATGACCGAGCACACCGCCAAGCCCCTGGAGCATGTCGGCCTCGCCTACCTCGGCGACGCCCGCTACAACATGGGCAACTCCTACCTGGTCACCGGGGCGTTGCTGGGCATGGATGTACGCATCGTGGCCCCCGAGGAACTCTGGCCCGCCGCCGAGGTGGTGGCCCAGGCCCAGCGCCTGGCCCGGTGGAGCGGCGCCCGGATCACCCTCACCGCCGATGTCCAGCAGGGCGTAGCGGGCGCCGACTTCGTGGCCACCGATGTCTGGGTGTCCATGGGTGAGCCCAAGGAGGTCTGGGACGCCCGGATCGCCCTGCTGGCCCCATACGCGGTGACCATGGACGTCCTGCGGGCCACCGGCAACCCGGCGGTGAAGTTCCTGCACTGCCTGCCCGCCTTCCATGACCTGGGCACCTCGGTGGCCCGGGAGGTCCATGAACGCCATGGCCTGACCTCCCTGGAGGTCACCGACGAGGTCTTCGAATCGCTGCACTCGGTGGTCTGGGACGAGGCCGAGAACCGGATGCACACCATCAAGGCCCTGCTGGTGGCGACCCTCTCCCGCTGAGCCCACGGACCCGGAGCCGTAACGGGCGTCCCCCTCCGCCGAGTTGGCTTCTATGTCGCCCTCGTGACGGCGGTCACGATGCGGTGATAACTTCGCCGGGCAGGCACCAGCCCTCGCCCGGCTGAAGGAGGCCATGCTCATGAGCCCGTTCACCGGCTCCGCGTCCACCACCGAGGAATGGCGGCACCTGCGCCTGACCCTCGACTCCGGGGTGGCCACCGTCACCCTGGCCCGCCCCGGAAAACTCAACGCTCTTACCTTCGGCGCCTATGCCGACCTGCGCGACCTGCTGCCCGAACTCGCCCGCGACGGCTCGGTACGTGCCCTGGTGCTCGGCGGCGAGGGGCGCGGCTTCTGCTCCGGCGGTGATGTGGACGAGATCATCGGCGCCACCCTGGCCATGGACACCGGCCGGCTGCTGGACTTCAACCGGATGACCGGACAGGTCGTCCGGGCGCTGCGCGAATGCCCCTTCCCGGTGATCGCCGCCGTCCATGGTGTGGCGGCCGGGGCGGGCGCGGTGCTGGCCCTGGCCGCCGACTTCCGGATCGCCGACCCCACCACCCGCTTCGCCTTCCTCTTCACCCGGGTCGGCCTCTCCGGCGGCGATATGGGGGCCGCCTATCTGCTGCCCCGGGTGGTCGGCCTGGGCCATGCCACCCGGCTGCTGATGCTCGGCGAGACCGTAAGGGCCGCCGAGGCCGAACGCATCGGCCTCATCAGCCAGTTGACGGAGGAGGGCGAGGTGCCCGCCGCCGCCCTGGCACTGGCCCGCCGGCTCGCCGAGGGCCCCGCGCTCGCCCACGCCCAGACCAAGGCCCTGCTCACCGCCGAACTCGATATGCCCCTGGGCGCGGCCATCGAACTGGACGCGGCCACCCAGGCCCTGCTGATGAACAGCGCCGACTACGCCGAGTTCCACGCCGCCTTCACCGGCGGGCGGCCGCCCCGCTGGCGGGGACGGTGACCATGACCCCGGCGGCCCCGCGCATCGCGGTCATCGGCGGCGGACCCGGCGGCCTCTACGCCGCCGCCCTGCTCAAACGCCGGGCCCCCCGAAGGGAGATCACCCTCTGGGAGCGCAACGCCCCCGAGGACACCTTCGGCTTCGGAGTGGTGTTCTCCGACGACACCCTGGGCGGCATCGAGACCGCCGATCCCGAGGTCCATGCCGAGCTGCGCAAGGAGTTTGTCCACTGGGACCATATCGATGTGGTCCACCGGGGGCGCCGGCTGCGCTCCGGCGGCCATGGCTTCGCCGCCGTCGGCCGCCGCACCCTGCTGTCCGTCCTCCACCGGCGCTGCCGGGAACTGGGCGTCACCCTGCGCTTTCGCACCGAGGCCCCGCCCGCAGCCCAACTGGCCCGGGAACACGACCTGGTGATAGCCGCCGATGGAGTGCACAGCGCCACCCGCCAGGCCCACCGCTCGCACTTCCGCCCCAGCCTCACCACCCATCGCTGCCGCTATATCTGGCTGGCCGCCGACTTCGCCTTCGATGCCTTCCGCTTCGAGATCGCCGAGACCCCCTATGGCGTGATGCAACTCCACGGCTACCCCTACCAGTCCGGGGCCAGCACGGTCATCGTGGAGATGCGGGAGGAGGTCTGGCGGCGGGCCGGACTGGACCGCTGCGACGAGGCCGGAACACTGCGCCACTGCGCCGCCCACTTCGCCGGGGCGCTTCAGGGCCGTCCGCTGCGGGCCAACCGCTCGGCCTGGACGGCGTTCCGGACCGTGGTCAACGAGCGCTGGTCCTACGGCCGTACGGTGCTGCTGGGCGACGCCGCGCACACCGCGCACTTCTCCATCGGCTCCGGCACCAAGCTGGCGGTCGAGGACGCCCTGGCGCTGGCCGGGCAACTGGACGGCGCCAGGGATGTGCCGGCGGCGCTCGCGGCGTACGAGGCCGAGCGGCGCCCGGTGGTGGAGTCCACCCAGCGGGCCGCCCGGGCCAGCCTGGAGTGGTTCGAGGACCTCGCCGACCGCACCGGCCAGCCACCGCACCGGTTCGCCTTCAACCTGCTCACCCGCAGCCGCCGGGTCACCCATGACAACCTGCGGCTGCGCGACGCCCGGTTTGTGGCCGCGGTGGAGGCCGAGGCCGGGATCCCGCCGGGCACCCCGCCCATGTTCACCCCCTTCCGGCTGCGCGGGCTGACCCTGCGCAACCGGGTGGTGGTCTCCCCGATGGACATGTACTCGGCCGTGGACGGCACCCCGGGCGACTTCCACCTGGTGCACCTGGGGGCGAGGGCGCTGGGCGGGGCCGGGCTGGTGATGACCGAGATGGTCTGCGTCAGCGCCCAGGGGCGGATCACTCCCGGCTGTGCGGGTCTGTACACCGCGGAACACGAGGCCGCCTGGCGGCGGATCACCGACTTCGTCCACGGCCGGGCGCCGGGGACCGCCCTCGGCATCCAGCTGGGCCACAGCGGGCGCAAGGGCTCCACCCGGCTGATGTGGGAGGGCATCGACCAGCCCCTGCCGCAGGGCAACTGGCCGCTGGTCGCCCCCTCGCCGCTGCCCTATCTGCCCGGCGTCAGCCAGGTGCCGCACGCGGCTTCGGCGGCTGAACTACGTGATATCCGCGAGCAGTTCGTGTCCTCGGCGCGGGCGGCGGCGCGGGCCGGATTCGATCTGCTGGAGCTGCACTGCGCCCATGGCTATCTGCTCTCCTCCTTCCTCTCCCCGCTCACCAATCACCGGACTGATGCGTATGGCGGTGATCTCGGGGGACGGCTGGCCTATCCGCTGGAGGTCTTCGACGCGGTACGGGCCGTCTGGCCGGCGGACCGGCCGATGACGGTGCGGATCTCCGCCACGGACTGGGCGGACGGGGGGACCACGGCCGAGGACGCCCTGGCCATCGCCGGTGCGTTCGCGGCGCATGGCGCGGATGCGATCGATGTCTCCACGGGGCAGGTGGTGCCTTTTGAGCGCCCGGCGTTCGGGCGCTCCTTCCAGACGCCGTTCGCGGAGCGGATCCGGCTTGGGGTGGGTGTACCGGTGATCGCGGTCGGTGCGATCTCGTCCTGGGACGACGTCAACTCGCTTGTCCTGGCGGGGCGTACGGATTTGTGCGCGCTGGCTCGGCCGCATCTCTATGATCCGCACTGGACCTTGCACGCGGCTGCGGAGCAGGGGTATGAGGGGGTGGGGGCGCCTTGGCCTCCGCCCTACCGAGCGGGGAGCCGGAGGCCGCCTACGGGGCGGGGGTAGCGGTGTCGTTTGGCCGCGGGCCGGGTGTGGCTGGTCGCGCAGTTCCTCGCGCTCCTGAGGGGGCGCTGCGTTGTGGGCAGTCGTTCCGCAGGGCGGAACGGGTGGGCACAACGCCCACCGGGCCGCACCCGGCCACGAAACGGCGTCTGCCCGATGCCCCTGGTCGTTAGGCCGCAGGCTGTGCGTGGCTGGTCGCACAGTTCCTCGCGCTCCTGAGGGGGCGCCCTTAGGCGAGTTGGGCGGTGACATGGCGTTCGCTCGCGTTGCGCAGGCGCGCGTGGAGCGCGGCGAAGACGCGGGCGGAGCGGGCGCCCGGCCAGTGGTCCGGGAGCAGAGCCGGGGGCAGGCCGGGATCGGCGTAAGGGACGCGGCGCCAGGCGTCCAGGGCCAGCAGATAGTCGCGGTAGGCCACTTCCGCCGGTTCCGGCCGGCGCCGCGCCCAGCCGCGCAGCACCGGCTCATGAGCCGACAGAAACGCCTGGTGCAGGGCGGCCAGCGCGGGCAGGTCCCACCAGCGGGCCACCGATTCCGCGGTGGGCTCGAACCCCAGATGGCGGCCGCGGAAGAGATCGACATAGCCGCCCAGCCGCAGCCGGTCCAGCGTGTGCCGGGTCTCGTCATAGAGGTGCGCGGGTGCGATCCACACCCCCGGTGCCGCCGTTCCAAAGCCCAGCCGGGACAGCCGGGAGCGCAGCAAGTGCCGCTTGTGCCGCTCGTGTTCGGGCACCGAGAACACGGCCAGCAGCCAGCCGTGCCCCGGCCGTGGCGTGGGGCGGTGGTAGATGCGCCGGTCCCCGTCGGCCACCAACTGCCGGGCCGCGTCGGACAGTCCGTACCCGGCGGCGCCATTGGCGGCGCGCCCGGCGACCAGCAGCCCCCGGCGCTTGAGCCGGGAGACGGCCGAGCGCACCGAGGGGGAGTCCACACCCACCGCGCCCAGCAGCCGGATCAGGGCGGCGATGGGCACCGGGCCGGGGAGCGCGCGGCCATAGGCGCCGTAGAAGGTGAAGATCAGGGAACGGGGGGTGTGCGGCGGGGACGGGGGGTGGTGGTCAGTCACGGGGCCACTGTAAAGGGCCCGGACGCAGCCGGAATCGCTGCAACTTGCCGGTGGCGGTACGCGGCAGGGAGTCATGGAACTCGATCTTGCGAGGCACCTTGTAAGGGGCGATCTCCTTTGTGGTGAACTCGCGTATCTCCTCGGCGGTACGCCGGTTACGGGGCACCGAGTCCCGTAGCACCAGATGGGCCACCACCACCATGCCACGGCGCTCGTCCGGCTCCCCGGTCACCGCCGCCTCCAGCACATCCGGGTGGCGCAGCAGGGCCTCCTCCACCTCGGGCCCGGCGATATTGTGCCCGGCCGAGACGATCATGTCGTCCGCACGGGCCACATAGCGGAAGTAGCCCTCGGCGTCCCGGACATAGGTGTCCCCGGTGATGTTCCAGCCGTCCCGGACGTACTCGCGCTGCCGCTCGTCGGCGAGGTAGCGGCAGCCCACGGGGCCGCGTACCGCCAGCAGTCCCGGCTGTCCGTCCGCAACCGGCCGTCCGTCCGGGCCGATCACCCTCGCCTGGAACCCCGGGACCGGCAGGCCGGTGGTGCCGGGGCGGATGGCCTCGTCCGCGGCGGAGACAAAGATGTGCAACAGCTCGGTGGCGCCTATGCCGTTGATCAGGCGCAGTCCGGTCGCCCGCCGCCATGCCTCCCAGAGCGGGGCGGGCAGATGCTCGCCCGCCGAGACACAGCGGCGCAGCGAGGACAGATCGTATGCGGCCGCCTGTTCCAGCATGGCTCGGTAGGCGGTGGGCGCGGTGAACAGCACGGAGATCCGGTGCCGTTGGATGTCGGCGAGCAGCCGGTCCGGTCCGCCCCAGTCGGCCAGCAGGGCCGAGGCACCGGCCCGCAGCGGGAAGACCAGCAGGCCGCCGAGGCCGAAGGTGAAGCCCAGCGGGGGACTGCCCGCGAAGATGTCCTCGGGGCGCGGCCGCAGGACATGGGCCGAGAAGGTGTCGGCGATGGCCAGCACATCCCGGTGGAAGTGCATACATCCCTTGGGGCGTCCGGTGGTTCCCGAGGTGAAGGCGATCAGGGCGATGTCATCGGCGGAGGTGGCGACCGGGGTGTGGGCGGCGGGTCCGGCCGAGGCTCGGCGCAGCAGGTCGTGTTCGGTGTCCGCGCCGAAGACCGTCAACTCCAGGGCGGGCACCGCAGCCTTGGCCAGGTCCTCGGTGGACCGGACGTCACAGAGGGCGTGCCGGATCCGGGCCAGCCGGCAGATGGCGGCGAGTTCATGGGCCCGCTGCCCGGCCGGTACGGTGACGGCCACCGCGCCCGCCAGCATTACCGCCAGCCAGCAGGCGGCCAGTTCGGGGGAGTTGGGGCCGCGCAGCAGCACCCGGTTGCCGGGTACGACTCCCAGGTCCTCGGTGAGGGTACGGGCGATCTGCCCGGCGCGCAGCCGCAGTTCGCCGTACGGCCAGTGGCGGCCCTGCCGGTCCAGGAGGGCGGTCCGCCCGTCGGGAGCGGAACGCAGCAGTTCCGCACCGCAGTTGAGGCGCCGGGGGTAGCCGGGGAGCGGGCACAGCTCGGGCCACTGTTCGGCGGGCGGGAGATGGTCACGCGCAAAGGTGTCGACATGCGCCGACGGCATAAGCTCCATGGCGGGCCTCGCGCCGGGATGAGATGGGAGGAGCGGGGGTCTTGCCAGCCGTACGGATGCGCTGCCAGCGTAGCGAGTCGGTGACGGCAGTCAACACGCCGCGATAGCGACGGTGATAGCGCAGAGGAGGACTTGCCGGTGGCTCCCGCGTTCGCCCTGGATCCGCGGCAGCGCCGCTGGACGAGGGAACTGCGCCAACTGGCCGTGGAGCGGCTGCGTCCGCTGACCGGGTCGGCCCCGCCGGGCCGGGTCAACCGGCCGCTGGTGGGCGCACTCGGTGAACTCGGCCTGCTCGCCCGGGTGTTCCCGGCCGGTGGCCGGGCAGCGGCCATGGACCTCTGTCTGCTGCGGGAGTCCCTGGCCCAGGAGTGCACCGAGGCCGAGACGGCCCTGGCGCTCCAGGGGCTGGGTGCCCATCCACTGGTACTGGCGGGCACCCCGGCCCAGCGGGCGCACTGGCTGGCCCGGGTGACGGAGGGACGCGCGGTGATCGCCTTCGCGCTGAGCGAGGCGGGGGCGGGCTCGGACGCGGCCGCGCTGGCGCTGCGGGCCGAACCGGCTGGGGAGGGCTGGGTGTTGCGGGGCGGCAAGACCTGGATCTCCAACGCTCCGGACGCGGATGTCTACACCGTCTTCGCGCGCACCGGCCCCGCGGCCGGGGCGCGCGGGATCACCGCCTTTCTGGTCCCGGCGGACCGCCCCGGGCTGTCCGGCCGCCCGCTGGCCATGCTGGCCCCGCATCCGATCGGCGCGCTGAGCTTCGACGGGGTGCCGGTGGGGCCGGAGGATGTCATCGGCGAGGTGGGCGGCGGCTTCGCCCTGGCCATGCGGACCCTGGAGCTGTTCCGGCCCAGCGTGGGCGCGTTCGCGGTGGGCATGGCCCGGGCGGCGCTGCGGGCGGCGGTGGCCCATGCGGGGCAACGCCGGGCCTTCGGTGGCACTTTGGCGGATCTGCAGGCGGTCTCCCACCAGCTGGCCGAGATGGCCACCCGTACCGAGGCCGCGGCGCTGCTGGTGTACGCGGCGGCGGAGGCGTATGACGCGGGGGAGCGCGGAGGGGCCGGCTCCCCGGCCGGCGCCCGGTCGGCGATGGCCAAGCTGTTCGCCACCGAGACGGCGCAGTTTGTGGTGGATGCGGCCGTGCAGATCCATGGGGCGTGTGCTTTGGAGCGGGGGCATCCGCTGGAGCATCTCTATCGCGAGGTGCGGGCCACCCGGATCTATGAGGGGGCGACGGAAGTGCAGCGCACCGTTATCGCACGGGAGTTGTACCGATGAGCGTGGAACGGCTCAATCCGCCGGAGCTGGCGCCGCCGCGCGGGTTCAGTCACGCGGTGACCGCCGTCGGCGGCCGGCTGGTCTTTCTGGCCGGCCAGACCGCGCTCGACGGGGCGGGCGCGCTGGTCGAGGGCGGGCTGGTGGAGCAGTTCCGCCAGGCCCTGTCCAATCTGCTGACCGCTTTGCGGGGGGCGGGCGGGGAGGCGGGGGTGCTGGTGCGGGTGACCGTCTATACGACCGATGTCGCGGAGTACCGGGCCCGTACGGGGGAGTTGGGCGCGGTGTGGCGCGAGTTGGCGGGGCGTGAGTATCCGGCGATGGCGCTGATCGGCGTGAGCAGGTTGTGGGATGAGGGGGCTTTGGTGGAGCTGGATGGGATTGCGGTGGTGGGTGGGTAGGTTGGTGTTCGGGTGCGGGGATGGCCGGTCGCGCAGTTCCCCGCGCCCCTAGATGGGGCGTACCCGGCGATGCCTCAAGGGGTGCCGGTGCAGGACTGGCTGAGGATTTCCGCGGTGCGGTCGAGCGCTTCGGGGGGCGGGGTGAACGGCACCCTCAGGTACCGGGTCAGGGTGGCGTCGGCCGCGAAGTGTGGGCCGGGGGAGAGGTGGAGGCCCGCCGCGCGGGCGCGTTCGGTGACGGATTCCGCGTGGGCCGTGGTGAGTCCGAGCCATAGGGCCGGCCCGCCCGGCGGCACGGCGAACTGCCAGCGGTCGTCGCCCCGCAACAGCTTGACCAGATGGTCGCGCTGCCGGCGCAGCCCCGTACGGCGCCGCTGAACCACCGGGCCGGGATCGGTCAGCAGCTCCACGGCCGTCAACTGCTGGAGGGGCGCCGCCGACAGCGGGGCGCACAGGGGGTTGCCGCTGAGTTCCGCGACCAGCGCCGCGGAGGCGCGGATCCAGCCGACCCGCAGACCGCTCCAAATCGCCTTGCCCGCCGAACCGATGAGCACCGAGCGGGGAATCCGGGGCGGCGGCAGCGGATCGTCGCGCAGGTCGAGATCGCGCATGGTCTCGTCCACGATCAGGGTGATGCCATGCCGGGCGGCGAGCCCGGCGACGGTGCGGCGGTCGGCGGGGGTCATCAGCGCGCCGGTGGGGTTCTGGAAGTCGGGGACCAGGTAGGCGAGTTGGCCCGGGGAGGCGGCGAAGGCGGCGGCCAGCTGGTCCAGATCCCAGCCCCGGGTGGTGACCCGGCAGCCGGTGAGCCGGGCCCCGGCTCCGCGCAGCAGGGACAGGGCGTCGAAATAGGTGGGGATCTCCACCACGGCGGTCCGGGGCCGCAGTTGGGCGCAGAGCAGGGCCAGCGCGGGCCGGGCCCCGGAGGTGACCAGGATCTGTTCGGGGCGGGTGGGCAGCCCCTCCCCGGTGTACCGGCCGGCGATCAGGGACCGCAGCTCGGGCAGGCCGGGCCCGGTGTCCCCGGCCTCGGCCAGCAGTGGCCCGGCCCGTTCCACCGCCCGCGCGGTGGCCGCCAGATAGGCCGCCCGCGGCGCGGCCGGTACCGCACGGCGCAGATCGAGCGTGCCGGCCTCCCCGCCGGCCGACAGGGGCGCGATCCGCTCGGCCGCCGAGGGCGGCAGCCGCAGAACGCTGGCGCTGCCATGCCGGGTGAGCACCCAGCCGTCCTCGCGCAGCAGGCTCAGCGCCGCCGTCACCGTGCCCCGGCTCACCCCCAGGGCGCCGGCCATCCGCCGCTCGGCGGGCAGCGCGCTCCCGCCGCGTACCCGGCCGTCCAGCACCGCGCCCCGTAGCGCCGCGGCCAGCGCCGTGGCCAGCGGAACATCCGGGCGGCGCCAGTCGCCGAGCGCTCTGGCCAGCTGTTCGTCCCCCACTCGCACTGGTCCACTTTCTCATGACTGGACCAGGCGGCCCGGCCGCCCCCCGGCCTAGCCTTCCCGCCATGCACCCTCAACTCGCCTCCGACCTGGCCCGCTTGTCGCCCCTGCTGGAACTCACCCGGCAGCGGGCCGCGGCCTTCCTGGACACCCTCCCCGACCGGCCCGTGGTCCCCCCGGCACCGGCCCCCGGGCCCGTACCGCTGCCCGAGCACGGGGCGGGGCTCCAGGCGGCGCTGGAGGAGTTCGGCGCACGCTGGGAGCCCGCCCTCTCGGCCGGTGCCGGGCCGCGCTACCTGGGGTTTGTCACCGGCGGCGCCACCCCCGCCGCCCTGGCGGGAGACTGGCTGACCGCGGCCGCCGACCAGAACTCCAACTCCTCGCTGGACGGCGCGGGCCAGCACCTGGAGCGGGAGACGGTGGACTGGCTGCGCGAGCTCTTCGGCCTCTCCGGCCGGCACCGGGGCACCTTTGTCAGCGGCGCCACCATGTCCAACACGGTGGGTCTGGCCATCGCCCGGGAATGGCTGGGGGAGCGGCTGGGCGTCTCGGTCGCCGAGGACGGGGCGGCCGCCCTGGGCCGGGTACGGGTGCTGTCCGGCAGCGCGCACTCCAGTGTGGCCAAGGCGCTCTCCGTCCTGGGCCTGGGCCGGTCGGCCCTGGTCGCGGTGCCAACTCTCCCTGGACGCGAGGCGGTTGACCCCGCCGCCCTGGCGGAGGCGCTGCGCGCGGCGGACGGCCCCTGTGTGGTGGTGGCCAACGCGGGCACCGTCAACACCGCCGACTTCGACGATCTGCGGGCCATCGCCGCGCTGCGCGAGCGCCATGACTTCTGGCTGCATGTGGACGGCGCCTTCGGCGCCTTCGCCGCGCTCTCCCCGGACCACGCCCACCTGGTGGACGGCCTGGATCTGGCCGACTCGGTCTGTATCGACCTGCACAAGTGGCTCAATGTGCCCTATGACAGTGCCGTGCAGTTCACCCGGCGCCAGGACCTGCAGTCCACGGTGTTCCGCAATGCCGCCGCCTATCTGGGCCCGCTGGGCGACGATCCCGACCTGGTCCATCTGACCCCGGAGAACTCCCACCGGCTGCGGGCGCTGGCCGCCTGGTTCACCCTGCGCGCCTATGGCCGCGACGGCCACCGGGAGATCGTGGAGCGCTGTGTGGCCGGGGCGCAGGCCCTGGGCCGGGCCATCGAGGACACCGAGGGCCTGCGGCTGCTCGCCCCGGTCCGGCTGAATGTGGTCTGTTTCGGCATGGACGGGGACCCCTCGGCCGACCGACTGGCCCGGCTGGCCCAGGAGTTGGCCGGGGAGGTCTTCTTCACCCCCACCGTCCACGCCGGAGTGCCCGCGCTGCGGGCCGCGTTCAGCAACTGGCGCACCACCGCCGAGGACGTCCAGCGGATCGTCAGCGCGCTGCGCGGGGCGGCGCGCCGGTACTGACGCCAACAGCGCCGGTCCGACCGCCCGCGTACCCGGCCGGACCCGGCTGACTCCCGCTCCTCGGCATCCCCTCCGGGCCGCCGCCCGGCATCCGGAAGGTCGGCGTTCACAACTGGTCTCGTTCATGGCCGGTCTTGTTCACGGCTGGTCTCTTCGAGTCGCCGCCGCGGCGGCGCGGTGGCAGGGTCGGTTCCGGTTGGTTGTGGGTGACGGACACAGCCGGGACAGCCGAAGCGGAGGAGTGGCCATGACCGAGCAGGCCCAGCAGGGACCGGGCGATGACGTGGTGCTGCTGTTGAAGGAGCAGCATGTGCGGATCCGGCAGCTGTTCCATGACGTACGGGCGGCGAGCGGGGACCAGCGGCGGGAGGCGTTCCGGGAGCTGGTGCGGATGCTGGCCGTTCATGAGACGGCGGAGGAGGAGGTGGTGCATCCCTCGGCCCGGCAGGCGCTCGGAGAGACCGGCGATCAGGTGGTGGACGCCCGGCTGGAGGAGGAGCGGCAGGCCAAGGAGGTCCTCAGCCGGCTGGACGGTATGGACATCGACGATCCGGAGTTCACCGCCTTGTTCACCACGCTTGAGCAGTCGGTTCTCCAGCATGCCGAGGCCGAGGAGCGTATGGAGTTCGAGCAGTTGCGGGCGAATGTCCCGCCCGGGCGGCTGGCGGCGATGGCCAAGGCCGTGAAGGCCGCCGAGGCGATGGCCCCCACCCATCCGCACCCGGGGGTGGAGTCCAGGGCGAAGAATGTGATGCTCGGGCCCATCGCCTCGGTGATGGACCGCACCCGGGACGTCGTCCGCAAGGCCATGGGCAAGGAAGGCTGACGCGGCGACGCCGCCGGCGCAGGAGCCCACGGTGGTGTCCCGCACCGCGGAGCAGCGGGTCCGCCTGCCGCTGCTCAAGGCGCGGTGGCTGACCCAGAGCTTTGTTCACTGGCCGTATGAGCCGGCGGCCGTGCAACGGCTGCTGCCCCGCGGTGTGACGGCCGGCACCCATGACGGTGCGGCCTGGGTCGGACTGACCCCGTTCGCCATGACGGCCGTGCGCCCGGCCGGCCTGCCGCCGACGCCATACGCCTTCCCCGAGACAGCCATGGGCCCGCGGGCACCCTGTGGGAGACTCCCGTGGCGCACGAGCCCTGGCCGCTGCGGCACGCCACCATCGCGGAGCTGCGCGAGACGCTGACGGCGGCCGCGGGGCTGCCGCCCCCGTCCGGCCCGCCGCTCGCCCACTTCTCACCGGGGGTCCGGCAGGTCCGGCTGGCCGTACCGCGCCCCGTGGGGCGGATCCCGTCAGGCCGTCGCGTATGACGTCCTGTCGCGGCCGTGCGCCTCAGCCGGCCGCTTGGCCATGCGAACCCGTGGGCTTGCGTGTGGCGCGCCACCAGGCGGTGAGCCAGCCGATCTCCATCGCCGCGTCCAGCAGATAGGTGGGGCGGATGCGCCGCCGGGGCACATAGCAGAGGTCAACCGCCAGATAGGTCAGGGCCGCTCCCACCCCGATGCGCCGGGCCTGGGCCAGGCCCTCGGCCGTGGCCGGGGCGCGCAGCAGACTCCAGCCGCTGGAGGCGAACAGGCCGGCGCTCGCCTTCTGCAGCCACTCGTCGTGCTTGGGCCCGAAGACCCAGGCGAAGCTCCGCAGGTGCAGCAGCGGCCATCCCCCGCCCACCAGGTTGAAGACGCCCTGGGCACGGGCGACCCACAGGGCGGCCGGCGTCCCGGCGGGCATCTCAGCCGGCGGCATGGGGGCTCCGTTCAGGCCTCGGGAGCGGGCGGACCCGAGACGGGTACCCCAACCCGGACATGGCTATCACCGGGTTCCCACGGCGGGTTCGGTGATCACCCCACCGCATCGCTCATCCGGTCGTCGTGTGCGGCCCGGGGCGCTGCCAGGGCGGCGCCCAGCGCGGGATAGACGGGCAGGGCCCGGGCCAGTCCGCTGCTGTGCAGCAGCCGCTCGACCCGCCCTTCGGGGCACACCAGGCGCAGTTCCCCCTGGTCCTCGTCCAGCAGGGTGTGGACGGACTTCAGGGCGGCGAGGCCACCGGGTTCGGCCTGGGTCAGCTCGGACAGATCCACGATCAGGTTGAGCAGATGCCGGTGCCTGGCGGTGACGGTGGCCACGAAGTCACGCAGTTCCCGGCCGGTGCCGGAGTCCAGAGTCCCCCTGAGCTCCATCACGGCCCAGCCGCTCTCCCAGTGCGAGGCGAGGAACAGAGCCATGGCTCCTCACTCCTGCCGCTCGGCGCCTGCCGTGGGCCGCCCCGCCCGCGCGGTCCTTCCGGGGGTGCGGCGGCCCACGGCCCTCTGGCAACCCCTATACCTCTTCTGGCCAAACCTTGACAAGACAAGGCTCAGGTTTTATTTCAGGTCTGTAGGCAAGCACGGGTGAATCCGCAGCTCACAGCAGGCGAGGAGGTGGCCGGGATGCGGGCGCCCAACCAGGGAGCGGACCTGTACGCGGTGCTGGGGGCGGAGCCCTCGGCGACGGCCGAGGCGATCACCTCCGCCTTCCGTGCCCGGGTGTGGGAACTGCGCCCCGACACCCGAGTGGACGCGGCGACCGCCGAGCGGTTCGGCGAGGTGCGGGCGGCGTACCGGACGCTCCATGACCCCGTCCTGCGCGCCGCCTACGACCGGACGTACGACCGGATGTACGACCGGACGTACCAGCGGGCGGCCGAGCCGGCACCCGGCCGGGGGCCCGTCCTGGCGCGGACGGCCGGGCCCGCGTGCCGGTACGTCCTGGTGACCTGGGTCGTCGTGCCGGGGGCCGCCGTGACCTGGGCCGCCGGCCCCGAGCCGCCGCTGCGCGCCGGTCCCGTCCGGTGGGAGCGGACAGCCCGGTGAGGCCACGGCCAAGGACGTAAGGCGGAGCATCCATGAGGAGGGAATCCGATGGCGCGCTCGGTCGGTATCGACCTCGGTACGACGAACTCGGTGGTCTCGGTCCTGGAGGGAGGCGAGCCCACCGTCATCACCAATACGGAAGGCGCACGGACCACCCCGTCGGTCGTGGCCTTCGCCAAGAACGGCGAGGTACTGGTCGGCGAGGTCGCCAAGCGGCAGGCCGTGACCAACGTGGAACGCACCGCGCGTTCGGTCAAACGGCAGATGGGCGACCACAGCTGGCGGTTCCCGGAGCACGGCGGCATCGACGGCAAGCGCTATACCGCGCAGGAGATCTCCGCCCGCGTGGTGCAGAAGCTGAAGCGGGACGCGGAGTCCTATCTGGGCGAGGACGTCACCGACGCGGTGATCACCGTGCCCGCCTACTTCGACGACGCCCAGCGGCAGGCGACCAAGGAGGCCGGTGAGATCGCCGGCCTGAATGTGCTGCGGATCATCAACGAGCCGACGGCCGCCGCGCTGGCCTACGGCCTGGACAAGGAGAACGACCAGACCGTTCTCGTCTTCGACCTGGGCGGCGGTACCTACGATGTGTCGCTGCTGGAGATGGGCGAGGGCGTCATCGAGGTGAAGGCCACCAACGGTGACACACATCTGGGCGGTGACGACTGGGACCAGCGGATCGTCGATCACCTGGTCAAGCAGTTCAAGAACCACTACGGCGTGGACCTCGCCAAGGACAAGATGGCCGTGCAGCGGCTGCGCGAGGCGGCGGAGAAGGCCAAGATCGAGCTGTCCTCCTCGTCCGAGACCACCATCAATCTGCCGTACATCACCGCCTCCGCCGAGGGCCCGCTGCACCTGGACGAGAAGCTCACCCGCGCCCAGTTCCAGCAGCTGACCGCCGATCTGCTGGAGCGGTGCAAGGCGCCGTTCCACAACGCGATCAAGGATGCCGGGAGCAAGGTGTCCGACATCGACCATGTCGTCCTGGTCGGCGGCTCCACCCGGATGCCCGCGGTGACCGAGCTGGTGAAGGAGCTGACCGGCAAGGAGCCGCACAGGGGCGTCAACCCGGACGAGGTGGTGGCCGTGGGCGCCGGCCTGCAGGCCGGCGTGCTCAAGGGCGAGGTCAAGGATGTGCTGCTGCTCGATGTCACCCCGCTGTCGCTGGGCATCGAGACCAAGGGCGGCATCATGACCAGGCTGATCGAGCGCAACACCACGATCCCGACCCGCCGTTCGGAGATCTTCACCACCGCCGAGGACAACCAGCCGTCGGTGACCATCCAGGTCTACCAGGGCGAGCGCGACACCGCGGCCTACAACAAGAAGCTCGGTATGTTCGAACTGACCGGCATCGCTCCGGCGCCGCGCGGGGTGCCGCAGATCGAGGTCGCCTTCGACATCGACGCCAACGGCATCATGCATGTCTCGGCCAAGGACCTGGGCACCGGCAAGGAACAGAAGATGACGGTGACCGGTGGCTCCGCGCTGCCCAAGGACGACATCGACCGTATGGTCCGCGAGGCCGAGCAGCACGCCGAGGACGACCGCCGGCGGCGGGAGGCGGCGGAGACCCGCAACCAGGGCGAGCAGCTCGTCTATCGGACCGAGAAGCTCCTGAAGGACAACGCGGACAGCATCCCGGCGGACGCCAGGTCCGAGACGGAGGCCGCGCTGGCCGACCTGAAGGAGCGGCTCAAGGACGACAGCGCGGACACGGCGGCGGTCCGGCAGGCCATCGACCGCACCGCGCAGGCCGCGCAGAGGACCGGCACGGCGCTGTACGAGAAGGCACGGGCCGGGCAGCCCACCGGTGCGTCCACGGGCGGTGGTCCGGCCGCCGGCCCGTCCGAGGACGAGGTGGTGGACGCCGAGATCGTCGATGACGACAAGCCGCCGGCCGGCTGACCGCGATTACGGAGGACGTCATGCGGATGCACTGGGACGCGTTCCTCGCCGCCGTCGGGGAACGCGGCGAATACCCGTCGAAGCAGGAGGCGGAACGAGCCGCCCGGGTCGTGCTGGCCCTGCTGGGGGCACATCTGGTGGGCGAGGTGCGCGCCGAGCTGGCCGCCCGGCTGCCCGAGACACTGGCGCTCGTCCTGCTCAACCCGCTCCAGGCGCATGAACCCCTGCCGCCCGAGCGGTTCATCCGGGCGACCGCCGCCTGGATCGAAGGCGCCACCGACAAGACCGCCACCTGGGACGTCAGCGCGGTGCTCAGCGTGGTGGCCGATATCGCGGGCGAGGAGCTGATGCAGCGCATCCTGTTCCAGCTTCCGCCGGGTTACGACCTGCTGTTCGGGCGCCCCCAGCCAGGCTGACCGGCCCCCTGCCGGTGACCCCGCGTCATACCGCCGTCGGGCGAGCCGGATGACCGGCGGGGCCGGTGCCGGGCCGGCCCCGCCGGACCATCCGTACGCTTGACCGATATGCGCGTACTGATCCTGGAGGACGATCCCGAGCTCGGCCCCGTGCTGGCCGGCGGACTGCGGGAGGCCGGCTTCGCCGCCGACCTCGCCACCACCCTGGCCGACGCCGACCTCAAGCTGGCCGTCAACGGCTATGACTGCGTGGTGGCCGACCGGGCCGTGCCCGACGGCGACGCCCTGGAACTGGTCACCGCGCTGCGCGCGAGCGGATCCACCCTGCCGGTCCTGCTGCTCACCGCACTGGACTCGATCGGCGACCGGGTGGCCGGATTCGACCATGGCGCCGACGACTACCTGGTCAAACCCTTCGCCTTCGCCGAGCTCGCCGCCCGGGTGCGCACCCTGTGCCGGCGCGGCCAGAGCACCCGCCCGGCCCTGCTGCACGCCCGGGACCTCCAGATGGATCTGCCCCGGCGCCGGGTGCGCCGGTCCGGCACCCTGCTCTCCCTCACCGCGAAGGAGTTCGCGGTGCTGGAGGTACTGATGCTGCGGGCCGGCGAGGTGGTCACCCGCAGCGAGCTGATCGAACGGTGCTGGGACGAGGCCGGGGAACCCATGTCCAATGTGGTCGATGTGCTCATCGGCCAGCTGCGCCGCCGGCTGGGCGAGCCACAGCCGATAGAGACCGTACGCGGCGCCGGCTACCGCCTGCTCGACTGATGCCCGCGCCCGCCCCGACCGCCCCCCGCACCCCCGCCCGGCTGCGCCGCGCCCGCCGGGTGACCACCGCGCTGTTCGCCGCCGTGACCACCGGCTGCCTGGTCGCCCTCGCGGCCTTCGCCGCCCAGCTGGACGCCGGCTCCCGCGCCGCCGCCCTGGACCATGAGGCCGACATCCGGGCGGTCGGGCTCTCCCGCGCCGTCTGGTCCACCGCCGGCCAGGTGCACCTGGAACCCCTGCGGGAGGACGAACTCACCCAGGGCACCGCCGCGTTCGCCGTCCTCAAGGCACCGGCCGCACCCGGCGGCACCGTACGCGTGGTCACCCGCTCCGGCGCCGCCCTCCCGGCACCGGAGCGGCTGGACGCGCTGTGGAAGCGGCTGGTCACCGACGAGGAAACCGTGGTCAGGTTCAGCGCACCCGCCGGCGACGGCCGCACCCTGCGCTGGGCCGCCTCCCCGGTCTGGGACCGCCGTATCGACGCCGCCGTCCTGGTGGGGGTGGACCCGGCCCGGCAGCAGCGCGCCCACCGGACCCTGGTTCACCGGCTCGCCCTGGGCTGCACCGCCCTGATCGTCCTGGCCGCCGCCGTCGGTCACCTGGTCTCCCGCCGGGCCATGCGCCCCGCGCTGCGCGGCCTGGAGCAGCAGGAGCAGTTCCTCGCCGAGGCCGCCCATGAGCTGCGCACCCCGCTGGCCACCCTGCGCCTGGTGCTGGAACAGGGCACCGGCCCCCAGCGGGCCCCCGCCGCCGTGGACACCGCACTCGGCCTGACCGACCGGCTGGGCCGCCTGGTCACCGGACTGCTGGCCAGGGCCCGGGTGGAGGCCGGACTGCGCGAGGTGGAGCTCACCCCGCTCCGCCTGGACCAGGTGGTGGAGCTCACCATCGATGAGCTCCCGGACCGCGCCGCCGTCACCGTCAGCACCCGGCCCGCCGTGGTGCGCGGCGACCCCGAACTGCTCTCCCAGGCGGTACGCAACCTGGTGGAGAACGCCCTGCGGCATGGCGGCGGATCCCCCGGGCAACCGGTGGCGGTCACGGTCGCACCCGGGCTGGTCACCGTCCGCGACCATGGCCCCGGAGTGCCGCGAGCGGACCGGGAGAAGGTCTTCCGCCGGGGCGTCGGCGCGGGCCCGCACACCGGCACCGGCACCGGCCTGGCCATCGTCCGCTGGGTCGCGCAGCTGCACGGCGGCACCGCCCGCCTGCTGGACGCGCCCGGCGGCGGACTGCTCGCCGAACTCCGGCTGCCCCGGGAATCCCCGCCCGCCGCCACCGCCTCATCGTCATCTCATCAAGGGGCCAGCACAG
>NZ_PHNC01000034.1:8384-9241 GCF_003121295.1 Streptomyces orinoci | reverse complement strand
GGTGTACGAACGCTCGGCGGCGCCCGGTGGCGGGGCCGGCCGGCTGGCCAGGGACGGCTTCACCTTTGACACCGGCCCGGGCTGCTCCATCTGCCCGCCGTCTACCGCGACTTGTTCATCAAGACCGGCAAGGAGCCGCTGAGCAGAGCGTGCGGCTGCGCCAGGTCGATCCGGCGAGCAGCCATCGCTTCCCGGACGGCACGGTGGTCGAGCTGCCCAACGCCTCACGGGCCGGGGTGGTCCAGGCGCTGGACGCGGCGCTGGCGCCGGGCGCGGGTGAGCGCTGGAGCGAGCTGATCAACCGGGCCCGGGACGCCTGGGACGCCACTCGGCGGCCCTTGCTGGAGGAGCCGCTGCCGCCGAGCCGGAGCGGCTTGCGGCGCTCGGCCGCGATCCCTATCCGGCGGCGCCCGGCGGGGCTGTTCCGCCGCTCCGGGCGTGCACTCTGGAGGCCGTCGCCCGGCGGGAGCTGGCCGATCCCCGGCTGATCGCCCTGCTGGAGAGCCATGCCCTGGCCCATGGCCTGGACCCGCGCCGGGCACCGGGATCGGCGGCCGTGCTGGCGTATATGGAGCAGACCTTTGGCAGTTGGTATGCCGAGGGCGGCATCCGGGCCCTGGCAGAGGCCCTTTATGCCCGTTGCCTCGCCCGGAAGGTGGAGTTCCACTTCGGGGCCGAGGTGACCGGCCTGGTGGAGAAGGACGGCCGGGCGGCGGGGGTACGGCTGGCCGACGGGTCGGTGGTGGAGGGCGATGCGGTGGTTTCCGGGGTGGATCCGGCATTGCTGGGCGCTCCCGTACCTGGGCCGCCGCGGAGCCGGTTCAGTGTCTTCCTGGCCCTGCGGNGGGGCGCGGCCG
>NZ_PHNC01000034.1:0-8379 GCF_003121295.1 Streptomyces orinoci | reverse complement strand
GAGGGTACGCCGCACCGTACGGTGGTCCACGCCCCCGACAGGGAGGCGGAGTTGGCGGCGGTCTTCGGCCCCCGGCCGCATGCGGGTCACCGTCCGAGCGTGGTGGTTCTGCGGCCGGATGATGCTGCCACCCGGCCGGATGCGGGGCATGAGGCGGTGACGGTCACGGCGACGGTGGCTCCGCAGGGGGAAGTTGACTGGGCGGATCAGCACACCCGCGAGGGCTTTGCCCAGCGGATGGTCCATGCGGCCGGGGCTGCCGTTCCTGGTCTGGCCGAGCGAGTGCTGTGGCGCGAGGTGCGTACGCCGTTGGATGTCGCGGCGGCGACGGGGGCGGTGGGCGGTGGGGTTCCGGCCCCCGCCCTGGCGGGTGCGGACGGTGCGTTTCTGCACCCTGGCAACTTGGCGTCGCTGCCCGGCCTTTACCTGGCCGGTGGGTTCGCTCACCCGGGGGGTGGGCTTGCGCATGCGGGGATGTCGGGGGCGTTGGTGGCCGGGCTGATCGTGGAGGGTGCGGCTTTCCGCGGCTCGCGGTGACATCCCCACCCACGCACCGCCCTCCCCCAGCTACCGCTGGGGGTGCCCCCATCCCGGCGAGTGACGGTCGAGCTCGCCAGCGGGTGGCCAAGCACCGTCGGCGGCTGCCCGCGCCCCTCAGGGGCGCGGGGAACTGCGCGACCAGCCCAAGGCGGCCCGCAGTTGGGCACGACCCCGCGCCCCTGTCGGGGCGCCCTAGTAGCGGTAGTGCTGCTGGTCGTCGTAGCCGGGGCCCTGGTCGTGGGGATAGGGGGGTGCGTCCGTGTCGCGTTGCTGGGGGACCCAGACACCACCGGGCGGGGTGTCCATGTCGTACTGCTGCGGGGCGTAGCCGTCCGCGGGGTAACCGCCCATCCCGTACTGCTGCTGGGGCTGCTGCGCATAGCCGTCGTAAGTCTCGTACCCCTGCTGGCGGTTGCCGATATAGGGGTCGGAGTAGGCGGCGTACTGGCCCTGCGCATAGTCGAACTGGCCGCCCTGCGCCGGGTATTCGGCACCCTGCGGGGCGCCCTGGAAGGCGTCGTACGCGCCGAAGACGCTGGTCTCCTCCACCGCCGCGTACTCGGCGGTGGGCTGCTCCGGCACACCGGTGAGGCCGGTGGGGACCGGCACCTCGGCCGGCTCGGCGGGCTGGTCAAGCGGCGCCGTGGCGGCGGKCGTTGCGGCCGTCGTTGCGGCGGSSGTGGSGGSGSSKCTKKSDCGGCGCKGGGGGGGGGGWGCGCGSGCGYGCMSRYGGCGTCCGGGCGTCCCGCGGCCCGGCCCTCGGCCGGAGCCCCCTCGCTCGCCGCCGGCGGCCGCCGAAGCGCCCAGCCCTCGGCGAAGCCGCGCCGGAAGGAGAGCGTCACAAAGATCTGCCCGACCGCGAAGCCCACGGCACCGACGACAATCACCGGCACCGAGGTGAACATCACTCCGGCCACCACGCCGAGGAACCCGGCGAAGGCCAGCAGCCGCCAGCGCAGCCGGGCCTTGTACTGCAGCAGCACCTCGCTGAGCAGCCAGAGCGCGACGATGCCGAACGCGATATAGAGGACCGTCCAGCCCATTAGCGCCCCTCTCGTTCGGCCGCCGTTCCCGGCCGGCCGTCAGGACCGCTGGTGCAGTCCCAGGTTCTCGTAGATTTCCAAGGTTGCCGTGGAGTGGTTCAGGGTAATGAAATGCAGCCCGGGAATCTCCTCGGCCATCAACCGTGCACACAGTTCGGTCGCGTACTCGATCCCGACCGAGCGTACAGCCGCCGGATCGTCCTGTACCGCCCGGATCCGTTCTGCCAGTGCCGAGGGGAAGGCGGCATTGCTCAGCTGTGCGAATCGCTCGATCTGCCGGACATTGGTGACCGGCATGATCTCCGGGATGATCGGGGTGTCGCAGCCCGCCGCCGCGACCCGGTCGCGCAGCCGCAGATAGTCCTCGGCGTGGAAGAACATCTGGGTGATGGCGAAGTCCGCGCCCGCCCGGCATTTGGCCACAAAGTGCCGGACATCGGTCTCCCAGTCCGTGGAGCGCGGATGCATCTCCGGGAAGGCGGCCACGCCCACGCAGAAGTCACCCGACTCCTTGATCAGACGCACCAGTTCGGCGGCGTAGTACAGGCCCCTCGGATGCCGCACCCACTCGCCCAGCGGGTCGCCGGGCGGATCCCCGCGCAGCGCGAGCATATTGCGGATGCCCACATCGGCGTACTGGCCGATGATGTTGCGCAGTTCGGCCACCGAGTGGTTGACCGCGGTCAGATGGGCCACCGGAGTCAGGGTGGTGTCGGTGGCGATGCGCTCGGTCGCCCGTACCGTGCCCTCCCGGGAGGAGCCGCCGGCGCCATAGGTCACGGAGACAAAGGTGGGGGCGACCGCCTCGATCCGCCGGATGGCGTTCCACAGGGTGCGTTCACCCCGTTCGGTCTTGGGGGCGGCGAACTCGAAGGAGTAGGAACGCTCGCCGGAAGCCAGCAGCTCACGCACTGTGCGGGCGTGGTCAGTCCGGGTGGACGCGGTACCAAGGGCCATACCCGCCAAGTTAACCAGCGGTCCGGCGGCACCCCAACCCGTATTGGCGAAATGCCCTTTATCTCCGGGCGGTTCCTCAGCGGTTCTCGATGGTCAGTCGAGTTCCCGGATCCGCCGGGACAGCCGGGCGGCCGCCGCGCCGGGGTCATCGGCCTCGGTGATGGCGCGGACCACCACGATCCGCCGGGCGCCCGCCTCGAGCACCTGGTCCAGATTGCCCTCGTCGATGCCGCCGATGGCGAACCAGGGACGGTCCGGGTTGCGGGAGGCGGCATGGCGCACCAGGGACAGGCCGGGGGCGGGCCGGCCGGGCTTGGTGGGGGTGGGCCAGCAGGGGCCGGTGCAGAAGTAGTCCACCCCGGGCTCGGCCAGGGCGGCGTCCACCTCCGCCTCGGCGTGGGTGGAGCGGCCTATCAGCACCTCCTCGCCCAGGATGGCGCGGGCCGCGGGCACCGGGAGGTCGCCCTGGCCCAGGTGCAGCACCTGGGAACGGGCGGCATGGGCCACATCGGCCCGGTCGTTGACGGCCAGCAGCCGGCCGTGCCGGCGGGCCGCCGCGGCGAACACCGCCAGATGCTCCAGCTCCTCCGCGGCCTCCATGCCCTTGTCCCGGAGCTGGATGATGTCCACCCCGGCGGCCAGCACCGCGTCCAGGAACTCGGGCAGATCGCCCTGCCGCCGGCGGGCGTCGGTGCACAGATAGAGCCGGGCGTCGGCGAGCTGCTTGCGGGCGGTGGCGGACATACGGGTGGGACTCCCCCGGGGTCGGCGGTGTACGGGCCCGGACCTTCCGGCCCGTACACCGCGCTGTTTCTCAATTGCGGATGCGGTTGCGTTTGCGGTTGCGCTTGCGGACGGCTTTAGACGGCGAGCGCCTGGGCGCGGCGCTTCACCTCCGTGCCGCGATTCTCGCGCAGCGCCCGCACGGGGGTGCCGGGGAGGGTCGGGTCCTCGGTGAAGAGCCACTCCAGCATCTCTTCGTCGCTGAAGCCGTCGTCCTTCAGCAGCGTCAAGGTGCCGGACAGGCCCTTGATCACCCTGCCCCCGCCGATGAACTCGGCGGGCACCTGGAGCACGCGGTTCTCGCCCCGCCGCACGGCGATCAGCTGGCCCTCCTTGACCAGCTGCCGGACGCGCGTCACCTCCACGCCGAGCTCTTCGGCGACATCGGGGAGGGTGAGCCAGGCGGGGACGAGAGCATCGATCTTTGCGTCAATCTCGGTCACGGGACAAGCCTGCCATCCGCCACTGACAGCCGGTAGCCGGGTTGACCCGGGAGAGGCGTGAGACACTCCCGCGGACCCCCGCCCGGGCCCCCGGAGGTGCCCTCGGGCGCGGCCGGGCGCCCGTACGCTCACCGCCGTACCGCCGCCTTCAGCGGCACCGAGGCGTCCGCCGCCCGGGCCCGTCCAGTACCGCGCCCTGCTCGATCAGCTTGCGGCCCTGGGCCAGATCGCGGGGCCGTCCCACCGCGAGCAGGCCACCAGCACCCCGGACCTCAGCCAGCACACCGTCCAGGCGGCGCTGTCCGGGTCGCCGCGCCAGAGGAGTTCGTCGGCCGCGGCATGGTGGCCCGCGTACTGGACAAAGCGGCCGAACTGCTCGGACCAGAAGTAGGGCACCGGGTCGTAGACCGGGCCCTCCTCCGGCCCCAGCACAATGTTGGCGGCCACCGTGCGCGGGCCCTGGAGGGCGTTGTCCCAGTGGTGCACCAGCAGCCGCTCGCCATAGCGGGCGGAGGGGAAGGAGGCGCAGTCGCCGACCGCGTAGACGTCCGGCAGCGAGGTGCGCAGCCGCTCGTCGGTGACCACCGAGCGGTCCTCGGCCAGCTCGATCCCGGAGCCGGCCAGCCAGTCGGTGGCCGGACGGGCGCCGATGCCCACCACCACCGCGTCCGCCTCGATCCGGCGGCCGTCGGCCAGCACCACCGCCCCCTCCGTCACAGACGCCACCTTGGCCCCGGTGATCAGGCGGGCCCCCGCTGTGCTCGTACCAGTCGGTCATATGGGCCGCCACCTCGGCGGGCACCGCTCCGGCCAGCACCGGTCGGCGGCCTCCACCACGGTCACCGCGCAGCCCGCCTCCCGGGCCGCGGTGGCGAACTCGGCGCCGATCCAGCCCGCGCCCACCGCCACCACACTGCGCCGGGCGGCCAGCAGCGGCCGCAGCCGCTCGGCGTCGTCCATGGTGCGCAGCAGATGCACCCGGGCACGCCCTCACTGCCGGGCAGCCGGACGGGCACCGCGCCGGTGGCGATGACCAGCACGTCGTACGAGACGCTGCCGCGCACCGTGTCCACCCGGTGCTCCGCGGCGCGCAGGGCGGTGACCTCCCGGCCCAGCTGCACCTCGATGCCCAGCCCCGCGAAGTCCACCTCGAAGGCGGAGCCCTCCGCCTTGCCCAGCAGGATGGTCTTGGACAGCGGCGGCCGGTCGTACGGCGGGTGCGACTCCGCTCCCAGCAGGGTGATCTCGCCGGTCCAGCCCTGTTCCCGCAGGGCGACCGCGGTCTGCACGCCGGCCATGCCGGCGCCCACGATCACAACTCGCCCGCCACCGGTGGTGTTCGTCTGCTCACTCACCCGGTCACCATATGGCGACCGCGGAGGGCTTACCGAGCACCCGGCAGGAGACCTCCGACACAAACCCCCACCCGTGTGCGCCCGTCCGCCGGGCCCGCCGCCTTCCGGTGCTCTCCCGGCCCGTACTAGGGTGGCCGCTGTACACGCACTCGCGGAGCCCGGCGCACCGGGCTGAGAGGGAGGCTTCGGCGGCCTCCGACCGTACGAACCTGATCCGGGTCATGCCGGCGAAGGGAGGGGCTGGACGCCCATGCACGCGTCTCAATGTCCGGACGGCGGTGGCCCACCGGGGGCCTGGGATGTCCTGGTGATCGGCGGTGGCCCGATCGGGCTGGTGACCGCCTGGCGGCGGCCCAGCGGGGGCTGCGTACCGCGCTCGCCGACCCCTCGCCCGGCGGCGGTGCCGCGCGGGTGGCGGCCGGCATGCTGGCCCCGGTCACCGAACTGCACTACGGGGAAGAAGCGCTGCTCGCCCTCAATCTGGGCCTCGGCGCGCCGCTTTCCGGCGTTCACCGCCGAGCTGGAGGAGGCCAGCGGCCGGGACACCGGCTACCGGGCCTGCGGCACCTGGCCGTGCCCTGGACTCCGACGACCGGGCGCATCTCAGCGAACTCCACCAACTCCAGCTGCGCTGCGGCCTGGAGGCCACCTGGCTGTCCGGGCGGGAGTGCCGCCGGCTGGAGCCGATGCTGGCCCCCGGGGTGCGGGGCGGGCTGCGGGYGGACGGTGACCACCAGACCGATCCCCGGCGGCTGACCCAGGCCCTGCTGACGGCCGGTGAGCGGGCCGGGGTGGAGCTACTGCGGCAGCGGGCGGTCCGTCTGCTGACCGCCGGAGGCCGGGCCACCGGCGCCCAACTCGCCGATGGGACAAGGGTGTCGGCCGGCCAGACGGTGCTGGCGGCGGGCAGTCACAGCGGGACGCTGGCCGGGGYGCCCGAGGAGGTGCTGCCGCCGGTACGGCCGGTCAAGGGGCAGCTGCTGCGGCTGCGGGTGCCCGGCCCGTACCGTCCGTTCCTCTCCCGTACGGTCCGGGCGGTGGTGCGCGGCACGCCGGTCTATCTGGTGCCCCGGGAGAACGGCGAGCTGGTGGTGGGCGCCACCACCGAGGAGCTGGGCTTCGACACCACGGTCACCGCGGGCGGGGTCTACCAGCTGCTGCGCGACGCCCATGAACTGGTGCCCGGGGTAACGGAGTTGCCGCTGGTGGAGACCTGCGCCGGGCTGCGTCCGGGCTCCCCCGACAACGCCCCGCTGCTGGGTCCCACCGCGCTGCCCGGCCTGCATCTGGCCACCGGCCACCACCGCAACGGCGTGCTGCTCACCCCGCTGACCGGGGAGGTGCTCGCCGAGCTGCTGACCGGCGGCCGGGTGCCGGACGAGGCCATTCCGTTCTCCCCCGCCCGCTTCACCCCGGCACTTCAGGAGCAGTCCTATGACGGCACGACCGGCACGACCGGCACCGTTCGGGTCTCCGTCAATGGCGAGCAGCGTCTGGTCCCCGGCGGGACCACTCTTGACGGCCTGGTGGCCGCGCTCACCGACGCCCGGAACGGCATCGCCGCCGCCGTCAACGAGACCGTCGTCCCACGCGGCCGCTGGGCGGCCACCACGCTGGGCGACGGCGACCGGATCGAAGTTCTCACCGCGGTGCAGGGAGGCTGATCAGTACCCATGGCAGACGATCTGCTCACCATCGCCGACACCGTCTTCACCTCCCGCCTGATCATGGGCACCGGCGGCGCGCCCAGCCTGGATGTGCTGGAACGGGCCCTGCTGGCCTCCGGCACCGAGCTGACCACGGTCGCCATGCGGCGGCTGGACCCCTCGGTACGCGGCTCGGTGCTCTCGGTGCTGGAGCGGCACGGGGTACGGGTGCTGCCCAACACGGCGGGCTGCTTCACCGCGGCGAGGCGGTGCTCACCGCCCGGCTGGCGCGGGAGGCGCTGGGTACGGACTGGGTGAAGCTGGAGGTGATCGCCGATGAGCGCACCCTGCTGCCGGATCCTGTCGAACTGCTCGACGCGGCCGAGATCCTGGTGGACGACGGCTTTACGGTGCTGCCGTACACCAATGACGACCCGGTGCTGGCCCGCCGGCTGGAGGACCTCGGCTGCGCCGCGATCATGCCGCTGGGCTCGCCGATCGGCTCCGGCCTGGGCATCCGCAATCCGCACAACTTCCAGCTGATCACCGAGCGGCGAGTGTGCCGGTGATCCTGGACGCGGGCGCGGGCACCGCCTCGGACGCGGCGCTGGCGATGGAGCTGGCTGCTCGGCGGTGATGCTGGCCTCGGCGTGACACGGGCGCAGGAGCCGGTGCTGATGGCGGAGGCGATGCGGCACGCGGTGGAGGCGGGGCGGCTGCGTACCGCGCGGGGCGCATTCCGCGCCGCCACTTCGCGGAGGCGTCCTCGCCTGTTGCGGGCCGGGCCGCCTTGGATCCGGAGCGTCGGCTTTCACGGTGGCGTGACCGTCCGGGGCCGCACCCGGCGGCGGGATCTGCGGTGCCACGGTAAGTGCGTACCCGGGTGCGGCCCGTCCGTGGCTGGTCGCGCCCACGCGGCGGAGCCGCATTTCGATACCGTCCCGCCCCCTTCCGGGGCGCCGGCACCCGCACCGGTGCCCGTCCGGACGCACGCACCCGCAGCGCGCCCCGCACGGGCTCGTAGACTCGTGGACCGTGGACACCACCCTCCCGGACCCCCTGGTAGACCAGCTCCTCGACGACCGCTACCGCATCGAGGCCCGCATCGCCACCGGCGGCATGGCCACGGTCTACCGGGCCCTGGACACCCGCCTCGACCGTGTGCTCGCCCTCAAGGTGATGCACCCCGACCTGGCGCGGGACGCCGCCTTCACGGAGCGCTTCATCCGGGAGGCCAAGTCGGCGGCCCGCCTGGACCACCCCAATGTGGTGAGCGTCTTCGACCAGGGCACCGACGCGGGCTATGTCTACCTGGCCATGGAGTATGTGGCCGGCTGCACCCTGCGCGACGTACTGCGCGAGCGCGGCGCCCTCCAGCCGCGAGCCGCGCTGGATGTCATGGAGCCGGTGCTGGCCGCCCTGGGCGCCGCCCACCGCGCCGAGCTGGTGCACCGGGACATAAAACCGGAGAACGTGCTGATCGGCGACGACGGCCGGGTGAAGGTCGCGGACTTCGGGCTGGTGCGCGCGGTGGGCACCAACACCACCACCGACTCCGGCTCCGTCCTGGGCACCCTCTCCTACCTCGCGCCGGAGCAGATCGAGCACGGTG
>NZ_PHNC01000033.1 GCF_003121295.1 Streptomyces orinoci | reverse complement strand
TCCGAAGAGATCAGGGCGGCTTCACGGACTTAGCATCGCCTGGTTCAGCGCTGGCGCTTCAAAGCGGGTACCGGAATATCAACCGGTTGTCCATCGACTACGCCTGTCGGCCTCGCCTTAGGTCCCGACTTACCCTGGGCAGATCAGCTTGACCCAGGAACCTTAGTCAATCGGCGCAAGAGTTTCCCACTCTTGTATCGCTACTCATGCCTGCATTCTCACTCGTGAACCGTCCACAACTACCTTCCGGCGCTGCTTCACCCGGCACACGACGCYCCCCTACCCATCACAGCAGACGTTGGTCCTTATGCTGCAATGACACGACTTCGGYGGTACGCTTGAGCCCCGCTACATTGWCGGCGCGGAATCACKTGACCAGTGAGCTAKTACGCACTCTTYCAAGGGNGGNCTGCTTCTAAGCCAACCTCCTGGTTGTCTCTGCGACTCCACATCCTTTCCCACTTAGCGTACGCTTAGGGGCCTTAGTCGATGCTCTGGGCTGTTTCCCTCTCGACCATGGAGCTTATCCCCCACAGTCTCACTGCCGCGCTCTCACTTACCGGCATTCGGAGTTYGGCTAAGGTCAGTAACCCGGYAGGGCCCATCGCCTATCCAGTGCTCTACCTCCGGCAAGAAACACACGACGCTGCACCTAAATGCATTTCGGGGAGAACCAGCTATCMCGAAGCGGAGTTTGATTGGCCTTTCACCCCTAACCACAGGTCATCCCCCAGGTTTTCAACCCTGGTGGGTTCGGTCCTCCACGACCTCTTACAGCCGCTTCAACCTGCCCATGGCTAGATCACTCCGCTTCGGGTCTTGGGCGCGCTACTCAANTCGCCCTATTCGGACTCGCTTTCGCTACGGCTTCCCCACACGGGTTAACCTCGCAACACACCGCAAACTCGCAGGCTCATTCTTCAAAAGGCACGCAGTCACGACCGCCAAGCAAGCTTGACGGCGACGCTCCCACGGCTTGTAGGCACACGGTTTCAGGTACTATTTCACTCCGCTCCCGCGGTACTTTTCACCATTCCCTCACGGTACTATCCGCTATCGGTCACCAGGGAATATTTAGGCTTAACGGGTGGTCCCGCCAGATTCACACGGGATTTCTCGGGCCCCGTGCTACTTGGGTGTCGCACAAGCAAGCCGCTGATGTYTCAGCTACGGGGGTCTTACCCTCTACGCCGGGCCTTTCGCATGCCCTTCGCCTACATCAACGGTTTCTGACTCGCCYMAYRGCCGGCAGACYRTKRAAGTGCGATCCCACAACCCCGCATACGCAACCCCTGCCGGGTATCACACGCATACGGTTTGGCCTCATCCGGTTTCGCTCGCCACTACTCCCGGAATCACGGTTGTTTTCTCTTCCTGCGGGTACTGAGATGTTTCACTTCCCCGCGTTCCCTCCATACTGCCTATGTGTTCAGCAGTAGGTGACAGCCCATGACGACTGCCGGGTTTCCCCATTCGGACACCCCCGGATCACAGCTCGGTTGACAGCTCCCCGGGGCCTATCGCGGCCTCCCACGTCCTTCATCGGTTCCTGGTGCCAAGGCATCCACCGTGCGCCCTTAAAAACTTGGCCACAGATGCTCGCGTCCACTGTGCAGTTCTCAAACAACGACCAGCCACCCATCACCCCACCCCGAAAGGCGAGTTCACTGGGACCGGATCGAGGACCAGCCTTAACGGCCGCACCCTCAGATACCCAACAGCGTGCCCGGCCCAGCCTCCGAGAAGATTTCGCGTTCCACGCCGAAGCAGTACTAACGAACCCCTGAGACTGTGCCGAATAGTCAACGTTCCACCCATGAGCAACCGTGCGAGACATTCGCTCGCAGTCGGCTATGTGCTCCTTAGAAAGGAGGTGATCCAGCCGCACCTTCCGGTACGGCTACCTTGTTACGACTTCGTCCCAATCGCCAGTCCCACCTTCGACGGCTCCCTCCACAAGGGTTGGGCCACCGGCTTCGGGTGTTACCGACTTTCGTGACGTGACGGGCGGTGTGTACAAGGCCCGGGAACGTATTCACCGCAGCAATGCTGATCTGCGATTACTAGCAACTCCAACTTCATGGGGTCGAGTTGCAGACCCCAATCCGAACTGAGACCGGCTTTTTGAGATTCGCTCCACCTCACGGTATCGCAGCTCATTGTACCGGCCATTGTAGCACGTGTGCAGCCCAAGACATAAGGGGCATGATGACTTGACGTCGTCCCCACCTTCCTCCGAGTTGACCCCGGCAGTCTCCTGTGAGTCCCCATCACCCCGAAAGGCATGCTGGCAACACAGAACAAGGGTTGCGCTCGTTGCGGGACTTAACCCAACATCTCACGACACGAGCTGACGACAGCCATGCACCACCTGTACACCGACCACAAGGGGGGCACTATCTCTAGCACTTTCCGGTGTATGTCAAGCCTTGGTAAGGTTCTTCGCGTTGCGTCGAATTAAGCCACATGCTCCGCTGCTTGTGCGGGCCCCCGTCAATTCCTTTGAGTTTTAGCCTTGCGGCCGTACTCCCCAGGCGGGGAACTTAATGCGTTAGCTGCGGCACGGACAACGTGGAATGTCGCCCACACCTAGTTCCCAACGTTTACGGCGTGGACTACCAGGGTATCTAATCCTGTTCGCTCCCCACGCTTTCGCTCCTCAGCGTCAGTATCGGCCCAGAGATCCGCCTTCGCCACCGGTGTTCCTCCTGATATCTGCGCATTTCACCGCTACACCAGGAATTCCGATCTCCCCTACCGAACTCTAGCCTGCCCGTATCGAATGCAGACCCGGGGTTAAGCCCCGGGCTTTCACATCCGACGCGACAAGCCGCCTACGAGCTCTTTACGCCCAATAATTCCGGACAACGCTTGCGCCCTACGTATTACCGCGGCTGCTGGCACGTAGTTAGCCGGCGCTTCTTCTGCAGGTACCGTCACTTGCGCTTCTTCCCTGCTGAAAGAGGTTTACAACCCGAAGGCCGTCATCCCTCACGCGGCGTCGCTGCATCAGGCTTTCGCCCATTGTGCAATATTCCCCACTGCTGCCTCCCGTAGGAGTCTGGGCCGTGTCTCAGTCCCAGTGTGGCCGGTCGCCCTCTCAGGCCGGCTACCCGTCGTCGCCTTGGTAGGCCATCACCCCACCAACAAGCTGATAGGCCGCGGGCTCATCCTGCACCGCCGGAGCTTTCCACCCGAGGAGATGCCTCCCCGGGTCGTATCCGGTATTAGACCCCGTTTCCAGGGCTTGTCCCAGAGTGCAGGGCAGATTGCCCACGTGTTACTCACCCGTTCGCCACTAATCCCCGGCCGAAACCGGTTCATCGTTCGACTTGCATGTGTTAAGCACGCCGCCAGCGTTCGTCCTGAGCCAGGATCAAACTCTCCGTGAATGTTTACCGGCCGCGTTTAATTAAAAACTGCCGGTGCACACACACGAGAGCGGAACAACCAGGCGGAATAAGCCCGGTCGTTCACAGCGTCCTCGCTGTGTTTTTCAAAGGAACCTCATCCACTCACACATGTGAGGGACGGGGTTGTTTTATAGTCTGGCGTTGACTTTTGGCACGCTGTTGAGTTCTCAAGGAACGGACGCTTCCTTCGTACTCACCCTCTCGGGCTTTCCTCCGGGCGCTTCCCTTCGGTGTTTCCAACCTTACCAGATCCGATTTCTCGTTTCCGGCCCCCTGCTGGAGCGGGGTTTTCGTCTTTCCGCTTTCGCGTTCCGACGAATTCGACTTTATCAGATTCGATCGAGTCGGATTTTCCGGCCGCTTCCAGGATCCCCCTGCGCTCGAAGCGCTTCAGGGTTCCCGTCGCGGTGGAGACGTAAACGTACTGGACGGCCGCGCCCGGATGCAAATCGGGACCGGGGCGGCCGTCCTGGAGGCTGACGCTACGTCAGACCTCAACCACCACCGGGAGGATCATCGGGCGCCGGCGGTAGCTGTCGGACACCCACTTGCCCACCGAGCGGCGGACCAGCTGCTGCAGCTGGTGCGGCTCGGCGATGCCATCGGCGGCGGCCTTGGCGATCGCCTCCTCGATCTTGGGCACCACGGCCGAGAAGGCCGCGTCCTCGATGCCGGAGCCGCGGGCCTGGATCTGCGGTCCGCTGACCACCTTGCCGGTGGTGCTGTCCACCACCACGAAGACCGAGATGATGCCCTCGTCGCCGAGGATCCGGCGGTCCTTCAGGGACGCCTCGGTCACATCGCCGACCGAGAGGCCGTCCACATAGACATAGCCGGCCTGGACCTTGCCGACGATCCTGGCCTTGCCGTTCACCAGGTCCACCACCACGCCGTCCTCGGCGATGACGATGTGGTCCTTGGGGATACCGGTGAGCGCGCCCAGTTCGGCGTTGGCGCGCAGATGGCGCCATTCGCCGTGCACCGGCATCAGGTTGCGCGGCTTGCAGATGTTGTAGAAGTACAGCAGCTCGCCGGCCGAGGCATGGCCGGAGACATGCACCCGGGCGTTGCCCTTGTGAACGACGTTGGCGCCCCAGCGGGTAAGGCCGTTGATCACGCGGTAGACGGCGTTCTCATTGCCCGGGATCAGGGAGGACGCCAGGATCACGGTGTCGCCCTGGACGATGCGGATCTGGTGGTCCCGGTTGGCCATGCGGGACAGCGCCGCCATGGGCTCGCCCTGGGAGCCGGTGCAGACCAGCACCACCTCGTCGTCCGGCAGGTCGTCCAACGCCCGTACGTCCACCACCAGTCCGGCCGGGACCCGCAGATAGCCCAGGTCGCGGGCGATGCCCATGTTGCGGACCATGGAGCGGCCCACAAAGGCCACCCGGCGGCCGTACTCGTGCGCGGCGTCCAGGATCTGCTGGATGCGGTGCACATGGCTGGCGAAGCTGGCCACGATGATGCGCTTCTGCGCACCCGCGAAGACCGTCCGCAGCACATTGGAGATGTCCCGCTCCGGGGGGACGAAGCCGGGGACCTCGGCGTTGGTGGAGTCCACCAGCAGCAGGTCGATGCCCTCCTCGCCGAGCCGGGCGAAGGCCGGCAGATCGGTGAGCCGGCGGTCCAGCGGGAGCTGGTCCATCTTGAAGTCGCCGGTGTGCACCACCATGCCGGCCGGGGTACGGATGGCGACGGCCAGCGCGTCCGGGATGGAGTGGTTGACCGCCACGAATTCGCAGTCGAAGGGGCCGACCCGCTCCCGGTGGCCCTCGGCGACCTCCAGGGTGTACGGGCGGATGCGGTGCTCCTGCAGCTTGGCCTCGATCAGGGCCAGGGTCAGCTTGGAGCCGATCAGCGGGATGTCCGGCTTCTCGCGGAGCAGGAAGGGCACACCGCCGATGTGGTCCTCGTGGCCGTGGGTGAGCACAATGCCCACCACATCGTCCAGGCGGTCCCGGATCACCGTGAAGTCCGGCAGGATCAGGTCGACTCCGGGCTGCTCCTCCTCGGGGAAGAGCACTCCGCAGTCGACGATCAGCAGACGGCCGTCGTACTCGAAGACCGTCATATTGCGGCCGATCTCGCCCAGCCCACCGAGCGGGGTGATACGCAGACCGCCCTCGGGAAGCTTCGGCGGAGGACCGAGTTCAGGATGCGGGTGGCTCAAAAGACTCTCCTCACCACACCCGCCATATGCCCCCAGGGCACATGGCGGGTGCGACATTCGTGCACTTGCAGTTGTTCGGTGTTCAGTTGTGAAGTCCTTGGCTCATGGACGCCGCGCATAGGCCGCCTGGCGGTCCCGCTGCTAGAGCTGTACCCCGCCGGCCGCCAGATCGCGCTTGAGCTGCTCGGTGCCCGCGGCGTCCAGCTCGGTCAGCGGCAGCCGCAGCGGACCGGCGGGCAGGCCCTGCAGGGCGAGGGCGCGCTTGGTGGTGATCACGCCCTGGGTGCGGAAGACACCGGTGAAGACCGGGAGCAGGCTCTGGTGGATCGCCGTGGCCTTGCCGGTGTCGCCGGAGAGGTAGGCGTCCAGCATCGCGCGCAGATCGGCGGCCACAAAGTGGCCGACCACCGAGACAAAGCCGGCCGCGCCCACCGACAGCAGCGGCAGGTTGAGCATGTCGTCGCCGGAGTACCAGGCCAGGCCGCTGCGGGCGATGCCCCAGCCGGCGGCGGCCAGGTCGCCCTTGGCGTCCTTGTTGGCCACGATCCTGGGGTGCTCGGCGAGCCGGACGATGGTCTCGGTCTCCAGGGCCACGCCGCTGCGGCCGGGGATGTCATAGAGCATCACCGGCAGCCCGGTGGCGTCGGCGACCGCGGTGAAGTGGCGGTACAGGCCGTCCTGCGGAGGCTTGTTGTAGTAGGGGGTGACCACCAGCAGGCCGTGCGCGCCGGCCTGCTCGGCCTGGCGGGCCAGCTCCACGCTGTGCCGGGTGTCATTGGTGCCCGCTCCGGCGATCACCCGGGCGCGGTCGCCCACGGCCTCCACCACCGCCCGTACCAGCCGGGCCTTCTCCGCATCGCTGGTGGTCGGGGACTCACCGGTGGTGCCATTGACGATCAGGCCGTCGTTGCCTGCGTCCACCAGGTGTGCGGCGAGTCGCTGAGCGCCGTCGAGGTCGAGGGAGCCGTCCGGGGTGAAGGGCGTGACCATCGCGGTCAGCACCCGTCCGAAGGGGGTGTGCGGTGTGGAGATCGGAGCCATAGGGGCCACGCTACTCGTTGCTCACCGTGAGGTACTCGGTCGGGGAGTACCAAAGGGGATCCCGGCACTGCCTGCTCGGGGGTTCAAACAGTGCCGGGTCCGTTTATTCAGCCTAAATGAAGACATCGAAACGCCGCAATCGGGACAATCTCCCCCGTACTCCACTGGTTGCGGCGGGCCCGCCGGTCAGGGAGCGATACGGCCGTTGTTGTTGAAGGCGGCGTAGGTGAGCGGCATCAGCCTGGCCCACTCCGCCTCCATCTTCTCGCCCACCATCTCGATCTCCCGCTGCGGGAAGGACGGCACCGCGGCCTGCTCATGCTGGGTGCGCAGGCCCAGGAAGTGCATCAGCGACCGGGCGTTGCAGGTGGCGTACATCGAGGAGTACAGGCCCACCGGGAGCACCGAGCGCGCCACCTCCCGGGCCACGCCCGCGGCCAGCATCTCCTGGTACGCCTCATAGGCGTCTTGGTAGCTGCTCTCCATCACCCGGCCGGTCAGCTCGTGCTGCGCCTGGCTGCCCTCGACGAAGACGTACTTGCCGGGGCGGCCCTCCTGGACCAGCTTGCGGGAGGCGTCGGGGACGTAGAAGACCGGCTGGAGCTCCCGGTAGCGGCCCGACTCCTCGTTGTAGGACCAGCCCACCCGGTGGCGCATGAACTCGCGGAAGACAAAGATCGGTGCGCTGATGAAGAAGGTCATCGAGTTGTGCTCGAAGGGGCTGCCGTGACGGTCCCGCATCAGGAAGTTGATCAGGCCCTTGGAACGCTCCGGGTCCTTGGTGATCTCCTCCAGGGACTGCTCACCGGCCGTGGAGACGCGGGCCGCCCACAGCACATCGCTGTCGGCCGCGCTGTGCTTGACCAGCTCGACGGTCACATCGCTGCGGAACGTCGGCTTGGCCTCGGGGGCTTCCTTGGCGTCTTCGGTGGTGCGGTCGGTCACCGGCGGGTCCTTCCATCGCATTGCTCGGGCGGCGCCAAGCCTACGGGCCGCCACTGACACCCGCCCCGCCCACCACGCCCCGCCCACCGGGCACCGGGTGGCCGCCGGGGCCCGCCGGTTGAGATTTTTCACAGAAGTTCGCCGGAAGCGGGCACCATCGGGACTTGTGGATCGTCCATATGTGTGACAGCACACTTCGAGGTTCCTAGGAGAGCCCCTCATGTTCCGCCGGCGAGAGCCAGTACCGTTCGCCTTCGTCGCCGAAGCAGAGCGCTACCGCAGCAATGTGACACCGCCGCCCCGGGAACGCGCCAGCCGGTCGCAGATCGCCGGCCGGGTGCTCGTGGGGCTGACGGTCACCGCGGGGCTGGTGGGAGCACTGCTGTTCGGCACTCCGGCACTGGATACGAGTTCTGCCCAGAATATTCAGAAGTCGCAGGCTTCACAGAGCCGTTGACGCTGACCAGGCGAAGGCCCGGTCACCCTCGGGGTGACCGGGCCTTTGTCATGCCGTCCCGCGGCCGGCGCTAGAGCGCGCCCGCGCGCACCGGCTTCCCGTCGTGCAGGGCGATCGCCCGCTGCATGGCCTTACGGGCCCGCGGGGTGTCCCGGGCGTCGTGATAGGCCACCGCCAGCCGGAACCAGGACCGCCAGTCGTCCGGGGCGTCCAGCGCCTCGGCCCGGCGGCGGGCGAAGACCGCGTCCGCGGAGTCCCGGTCGATCCGGCCGCCGGGGGTGCGCACCAGCTCGTCCACCGGCAGCCCGCCCTCCGCCTCCAGCTCCTTGGCCAGGCGGTTGGCGTCCCGGGCGAACCTGGTGGTCTGGTACAGGAACCAGGCGCCGATGAACGGCAGGATCAGCACCGCCACCCCGAAGGCCACCGTGATCGCGGTGCCCTGCTGGATGAGCATCACGCCCCGGCTGCCGACCAGGACGAAGTAGACGACCAGCACGGCCGCCAGAGCGAAATAGACGATCTTCGCGCGCATGGCAGCTCAGTCCAGATCCAGGAAGTGTTCCAGCCCGAAGGTCAGGCCGGGAGTGGTCCCCACCCGCCGCGCGCCCAGCAGGATGCCGGGCATAAAGCAGCTGTGGTGCAGCGAGTCGTGCCGGATGGTCAGCGTCTCGCCGGTGTCGCCGAAGAGCACCTCCTGGTGCGCCAGCAGCCCGCGCAGCCGTACCGCATGCACCGGCACCCCGTCCACGTCCGCGCCGCGGGCGCCGTCCAGGGCGGTGGTGGTGGCGTCCGGCTGCGGGGCGCAGCCCGCCTCCCGCCGCGCCGCAGCGATCAGCTGGGCGGTGCGGGTGGCGGTGCCGGAGGGAGCGTCCGCCTTGTTGGGGTGGTGCAGCTCCACCACCTCGACGGACTCGAAGAAGCGGGCCGCCTGCCGGGCGAAGGCCATGGTGAGCACCGCGCCGATGGAGAAGTTGGGCGCGATGAGCACCCCGGTGGACGGCGAGGCGGCCAGCCAGGAGTTCAGCCGGGCCAGCCGCTCCTCGTTCCAGCCGGTGGTGCCGACCACCGCGTGGATGCCATTGGCCACGCAGAACTCAAGGTTGGCCATCACCGAGTCGGGGTGGGTCAGCTCGACGGCGACCTGGGCACCGGCCTCGGTCAGTGCCCCGAGGTCGTCACCCCGGCCCAGCGCGGCCACCAGCTCCATGTCCTCGGCGGCCTCGACGGCCTTGACGGCCTCGGAGCCGATCCGGCCCTTGGCGCCGATGACCGCCACGCGCAGCTTGCTCATCGTCCCTGCTTCCTCGAATTACGAAACGGCCTGGTGTGGGGAGTACTAGGAAACGGCCTCGTCCAGGCGGGCGGCCTGCCGGTCCTTCAGCGGGCCGATGACCGACAGCGAAGGACGCTGTCCCAGTACATCGCGGGCCACCGCGCGGACCTCGTCCGGGGTGACGGCCGAGATGCGGGCCAGCATGTCGTCCACCGACATCTGCTCGCCCCAGCACAGCTCGCTCTTGCCGATGCGGTTCATCAGCGCGCCGGTGTCCTCCAGGCCCAGCACCGTGGAGCCCGCCAACTGCCCGATGGCGCGGCGCAGTTCCTCGTCCGACAGGCCCTCGGCGGCGACCTTGTCCAGCTCGTCCCGGCAGATCTTCAGCACATCGTGCACCTGGCTGGGACGGCAGCCGGCGTAGACGCCGAACAGGCCGCAGTCGGCGAAGCCGGAGGTGTAGGAGTACACCGAGTAGGCCAGTCCGCGCTTCTCCCGCACCTCCTGGAACAGCCGGGAGCTCATCCCGCCGCCCAGCGCGGTGTTGAGCACGCTCAGCGCCCAGCGCCGGTCGTCGGTACGGGCCAGGCCCGGCATACCGAGCACCACATGGGCCTGCTCGGTCTTGCGGCCCAGCAGCTCCACGCGTCCGGCGGTGCGGATGGTACGGGCGCCGGACCGCGGGCCCACCGGCACCGCGTCCGTCCGCCCCAGCGCCCCGGCCTTCTCGAAGGCGGCCCGCACCTGGCGCACCACCTTGGCGTGATCGACATTGCCCGCGGCGGCCACCACCAGGTGGGTGGGGTCGTAGTGCTTCTTGTAGAAGCGGGCGATCCGGTCGCGGGTGAGCGCGTTGATGGTGTCCACGGTGCCCAGCACCGGGCGGCCGAGGGGGGTGTCGCCCAGCATGGTGTGCGCGAACAGGTCGTGCACACAGTCACCGGGGTCGTCCTCGGTCATGGCGATCTCTTCCAGGACCACCCCGCGCTCGGCGTCCACGTCCTCGGGCGCGATCAGCGAGCCGGTGAGCATGTCGCAGACCACATCGATGGCCAGCGGCAGATCGGTGTCCAGCACCCGCGCGTAGTAGCAGGTGTACTCCTTGGCCGTGAAGGCGTTCATCTCGCCGCCCACCGCGTCGATGGCGGCGGAGATGTCCAGCGCGGTGCGCTTGGCCGTGCCCTTGAAGAGCAGGTGCTCCAGGTAGTGGGTGGCGCCGTTGAGGCTCGGGGTCTCGTCGCGCGAGCCCACCCCCGCCCAGATGCCGAAGGTTGCGGAGCGTACCGACGGCAGGGTCTCGGTGACCACGCGCAGCCCGCCGGGCAGGGTGGTGCGCCGCACCGTGCCAATGCCGCCGGTGCCCTTGAGAAGCGTTTGGGTACGGGCGACGGCCCGCCCCTCCGAAGAGGTGCGGGCCGTCTTCCGGGTACTACGGGACGTCACTGGTCGGACTCGTCCTTGTTCTCGGCGTTCTCGGCGTTCGCGTCCTCGCCCTCGATGACCGGGATCAGCGAGAGCTTGCCCCGCTGGTCGATCTCGGCGATCTCGACCTGGACCTTGCTGCCGACGCCGAGGACATCCTCGACGTTCTCCACCCGCTTGCCGCCGGCCAGCTTGCGGATCTGCGAGATGTGCAGCAGACCGTCCTTGCCCGGCAGCAGGGAGACGAACGCGCCGAAGGTGGTGGTCTTGACGACCGTGCCCAGGTAGCGCTCGCCGACCTCGGGCATCGTCGGGTTGGCGATGCCGTTGATGGTGGTACGGGCGGCCTCGGCGGAGGGACCGTCGGCGGCGCCGATGTAGATGGTGCCGTCGTCCTCGATGGTGATCTCGGCGCCGGTGTCCTCCTGGATCTGGTTGATCATCTTGCCCTTGGGGCCGATGACCTCGCCGATCTTGTCCACCGGGATCTTGACGGTGATGATCCGCGGGGCGTGCGGGGACATCTCGTCGGGGCGGTCGATGGCCTCCATCATCACATCGAGGATGTGCAGACGGGCGTCGCGGGCCTGCTTGAGGGCCGCGGCCAGGACCGAGGCGGGGATGCCGTCCAGCTTGGTGTCCAGCTGCAGGGCGGTCACGAACTCCTTGGTGCCGGCGACCTTGAAGTCCATGTCACCGAAGGCGTCCTCGGCACCGAGGATGTCGGTGAGGGTGACGTAGTGGGTCTCGCCCTCGATCTCCTGGGAGATCAGGCCCATGGCGATACCGGCGACCGGGGCCTTCAGCGGCACACCGGCGTTCAGCAGCGACATGGTGGAGGCGCAGACCGAGCCCATCGAGGTGGAGCCGTTGGAGCCCAGCGCCTCGGAGACCTGGCGGATGGCGTAGGGGAACTCCTCGCGGGTCGGCAGCACCGGCATCAGGGCGCGCTCGGCCAGCGCGCCATGGCCGATCTCGCGGCGCTTGGGGGAGCCGACGCGGCCGGTCTCACCGGTGGAGTACGGCGGGAAGTTGTAGTTGTGCATGTAGCGCTTGCGGGTCACCGGGGAGAGGGTGTCCAGCTGCTGCTCCATGCGCAGCATGTTCAGCGTGGTGACGCCCAGGATCTGGGTCTCGCCGCGCTCGAACAGGGCCGAGCCGTGCACCCGCGGGATGGCCTCGACCTCGGCGGCCAGCGTACGGATGTCCGTGACGCCACGGCCGTCGATGCGCTTCTTCTCCTTGATGACGCGCTCGCGGACCAGGGACTTGGTCAGGGAGCGGTACGCGGCGGAGATCTCCTTCTCGCGGCCCTCGAACTCCGGCAGGAGCTTCTCGGCGGCCAGCGCCTTGACGCGGTCCAGCTCGGCCTCGCGCTCCTGCTTGCCGGCGATGGTCAGCGCCTGGGCGAGCTCGGTGCGGACGGCGGCGGACAGCGCCTGCAGGATGTCGTCCTGGTAGTCCAGGAAGATCGGGAACTCGCCGGTGGGCTTGGCGGCCTTGGCGGCCAGGTCGGCCTGGGCCTTGCAGAGCACCTTGATGAAGGGCTTGGCGGCCTCCAGGCCGGCGGCGACGACCTCCTCGGTCGGGGCCTCGGCGCCGTCCTTGACCAGCTGGATGGTCTTCTCGGTGGCCTCGGCCTCGACCATCATGATCGCGACATCGCCGTCCGGCAGGGCGCGGCCGGCGACCACCATGTCGAAGACGGCGTCCTCCAGCTCGCTGTGGGTCGGGAAGGCGACCCAGCGGCCCTGGATCAGCGCGACCCGGACACCGCCGATGGGGCCGGAGAAGGGCAGGCCCGCGAGCTGGGTGGAGGCGGAGGCGGCGTTGATGGCGACCACGTCGTAGAGGTGGTCGGGGTTGAGCGCCATGACGGTGGCGACGACCTGGATCTCGTTGCGCAGGCCCTTCTTGAAGGACGGGCGCAGCGGGCGGTCGATCAGCCGGCAGGTGAGGATGGCGTCCTCGGAGGGGCGGCCCTCACGCCGGAAGAAGGAGCCGGGGATCTTCCCGGCGGCGTACATCCGCTCCTCGACGTCCACGGTCAGCGGGAAGAAGTCCAGCTGGTCCTTGGGGTTCTTGGAGGCGGTGGTGGCCGACAGCACCATGGTGTCGTCGTCCAGGTACGCGACGGCGGAGCCGGCGGCCTGCTTGGCCAGGCGGCCCGTCTCGAAGCGGATGGTGCGGGTGCCGAAGGGGCCGTTGTCGATGACGGCCTCGGCGTAGTGGGTCTCGTTCTCCACCAGGGTTATCTCCTCGTCTGCGTCCCGGCGCCCGTGTGGCGGGGACGGTGGCGGAGGGCGCCTGTGCTGGCCGGTCTTCGATCGAAGCACCCGGAATTCCCCGTTCCGGGGGCCACTACCGAGGACCGGCGGCGAGCCGTGCGCTCCTCCTCATACGGTCTTGCGTTGTGGGACCAGACTACAAAGCTTCTGCTTCCCACGAGATACGGCGAAGGGAGCGGCCCCCAGATGTGGGAACCGCTCCCTTCACGCCGTCTTACTTGGCGCCGGCCGCACCGCGGCGGATGCCGAGGCGCTCGACCAGGGCGCGGAAGCGCTGGATGTCCTTCTTCGCCAGGTACTGCAGCAGGCGGCGGCGCTGGCCGACCAGCAGCAGCAGACCACGGCGGGAGTGGTGGTCGTGCTTGTGCATCTTCAGGTGCTCGGTCAGGTCGGAGATCCGACGGGTGAGCAGCGCGACCTGGACCTCGGGGGAACCGGTGTCGCCCTCCTTGGTGGCGAACTCGGCCATGATCTGCTTCTTGGTAGCGGCGTCGAGCGACACGCGGTACTCCTTCTGAGTCTCGATTTCGGCCACCGAGTGCCCCTGGTCTTGGTCTCAGGGGAGCTTCCGTGACTCGGGAGGCGGGGTCCGCTGGGCGCTGTCCCCAGAAGCCTGGGCTGTCCGGAGGCGCGTACACAAACGGCCGTCACACAGAGTACCAGCAGTACGGCCCGGTCAGGCCGGCCGGCCCGTCACCCCCGGAATCACCCGAAAGAGGGGATCGCCTGCGATGAGCCCGCCGCCCCGCTACGAGCCCGCCAGCCCGCGTACCCGCCCGTAGACGTCCAGCACCGCCAGACACAGCGGCACCAGGCCCAGCAGAAAGGCGCCCTCGGCGATATCGCTCAGCCGTCCCCAGAACGGGGACAGGCCCTTGCGCGGCACGATCAGGGCAATACCGGTCAGCAGGGCGGCGCCCGCCGCCACCGAGGCGGCCAGCCAGAGGGTGCGTACGTCCAGCGGCCCGTGGTCGCCCCCCGCCAGGGCACGGAAGGCGGAGGCCGGCGGGTTCAGGGCCAGGCCCAGCACCAGCAGCGACAGCGAGGCCAGCCCGGCCCCGAGCACCGCGCCGACCTGGGCGGTGTAGCGGAACAGCCGGGCGCGCAGCAGCATCGCCAGGCCGGAGACCAGAGCCAGCAGCTGGCCCCACATGCTGTTGGAGAAGCCCAGCACCGCCACCGCGCCGGTCACCACCGCGGCGCAGCCGCCGACCAGGCCGAGGAGCATCTCATGGCCGCGCCGGGCCTGGGCGGCAATCCGCTCGGCGTCCACCCGCACCGCGGCCTGGGCCGGTCCGGCCCCGTCCAGGTCCTCCCCGGCGGGGGCCGAGCGCGGGGCCGCGTAGCCGATCGGCAGCCGGGCGACCCGCGCCGACAGTCCGGGCAGGAAGGCGATGGCCCCGATGGCGACCACCACGCACACCGCGGCGGTCCGGGTGGCGCTCGCCCCGGTAAGGATGGCGCCGAACGCGGCCAGCGTGCCGGTCGCCGAGGCCAGCACCGCGGCCACAAAGGGCGCGTCCCCGCCCGGCATCACCGCCACCAGCGCCACCGAGGCCACCAGCACGGCCACACAGCCCAGCAGGAACTGCAGCCGCCCGATGCCCTCTCCCTTGTCCAGGGCCAGCAGGCCGGAACCGGCCACCATCACATGGGGCAGCGCGGCCAGGCCCAGGGCCACCGCCGAGGCCCGGTCGTCATAGACCCGGGCCCGTACCCCCGCCAGCGCGGCCAGCAGCACGCCCACCGAGGCCGCGATGATCCCCGGCAGGCCGTGCATATCGTGCCCGACCGGGTCGGCGAACCACAGCAGAAAGGCCATCAGCACCAGCAGCAGCGCCCCGCCGGACAGCCCGCAGGCGCGCAGCAGCCGGTCGTTCCACAGGGTGCGGTCCCGGGTGACCGCGGCGGCCACCGCGTCGGAGACATCGTCGAAGACGGCGGGCGGCAGCGACTCGGCGAAGGGCCGCAGCGAGAGCAGTTCACCGTCCAGCACCCGCTGGGCGGCCAGCGAACGCGCCCCGTCCAGCACCGTGCCGTCCCGGCGCACCAGGTGGTAGCCGGCCGGGGCGCCGGCCGGCTGGGTCTGCCCGCTCAGCCGCAGGATCTCCGGATAGACGTCGGCGACGGCGATGTCCTCGGGGAGAGCCACATCGATCCGGCTGTCCGGTGCCACCACGGTCACCCTGCAGAAGCCGGTCGTAGCGGACGTACTCACCTTCTGGGCCCCCTGTCAGTTCTGCTTCTTCGCTCGTGCATACGCGCGGCGGCCACCCTATCGGTGCGGCCGATCGGTACGCCGATAGGATCGCCGTTCGCGCAGGGGGGCCACGCCGCAGAGAGCGGCGGCCCGGGAATTCTCCTTGCAGTGCGGAGGGGTTGAGGCATCCGGTGAGCCAAGTCGTCGTCAAGCGCCAGCCACGTGCGCTCCCGCCGGAGGTGCCCACCGAGGAAGTCCGCCTCCAGGCACCGCCGGAGCTGCCCCGCGGCCGCCAGGAGAGCATGCTGATGCAGCTGCTGCCGACCCTGGGCATGGGCTCCTCCATGGTCTATTTCTTTATGCCGGGGGCCGCCCCGATGATGAAGATCATGGGCGTCATGATGATGTTCTCGACGGTCGGCATGACCGTCGCGATGCTCGTCAGGCACCGTCAGGGCTCCCAGGGCCAGCTCGGCGACCTGCGCCGCGACTACCTCAAGTACCTGGCGCAGACCCGGCGTACGGTCTGGAAGACCGCCCGGGCGCAGCGCGCCGCACAGCTGTATCTGCACCCCGCCCCCGACCAGCTGTGGTCCATCGTGACCGAGGCCACCACCACCCGCGTCGGCGGCGAGACCCCGGGCCGGGTGTGGGAACGGCGGGTCGGCGACGACGACTTCGGGCAGGTGCGCCTGGGGCTGGGTGCCCAGCAGCTGGCAACTCCCCTGATCGCCCCGGAAACCGCCCCGGTGGACGAGCTGGAGCCGCTGACCGCGGGCGCCATGCAGCGCTTCCTGGCCACCCATGGCGCCGTGGACGGCATGCCGCTGGCCCTGTCGCTGCGCGCCTTCTACCACATGACGCTCTCCGGCGACCCGGAGACGGTGCTGGGCAACGCCCGCGCCTTTGTCGCCCAACTGGCCACCCTGCACTCGCCGGAGGACCTGGTCATCGCCGTGGTCACCGGCCGCGGCAACGCCGCCGACTGGGACTGGGCCAAGTGGCTGCCGCATGTCCAGGTCCCCGGCACCGTGGACGGTGCCGGCACCCGCCGGCTGATCGGCGACGACCTCGCCGAGCTGGAACTGCTGTTGCAGCCGCGCCTGGAGGGCCGTACCCGGTTCAGCCGGGACGGCCAGCCGGTCCTCGACCAGCCGCACCTGGTGCTGCTGCTGGCCGGCGGCATGGTGCCGCCGGACTCCGCCTTCGCCGCCCCCGAGGGCCTGCAGGGCGTCACCATCGTCGAGGTGATCCCCGGCGAACTGGACGAACTGCGCGGCGGTCTGTCCATCGTGGCCCGCCCCGGCAAGCTCGAACTGCTCTCCCAGGTGGCCTCCTACGAGGGCGTGCCGGACGTTCTGTCGCTGCCGGCCGCCGAGTCGCTGGCCCGCCAACTGGCCCCGCTGCGCATGGGCAGCGGCGGCGACGACGAGGAACCGCTGCTGGCCAACCTGGACTTCACCGATCTGCTGAACCTGGGCGACGCCGGTTCGGTGGACGTCACCCGCACCTGGCGCCCGCGCACCACCGCCGAACGGCTGCGGGTGCCCATCGGCGTGGACGAATCCGGCGCACCGGTGATGCTGGACCTCAAGGAGGCCGCCCAGGAGGGCATGGGGCCGCACGGCCTGTGCGTGGGCGCCACCGGCTCCGGCAAGTCCGAGCTGCTGCGCACCCTGGTCCTCGGCCTGGCGGTCACCCACTCCTCGGAGACCCTCAACTTCGTGCTCGCCGACTTCAAGGGCGGCGCCACCTTTGCGGGCATGTCCGAACTCCCGCATGTGGCCGCGGTGATCACCAACCTGGCGGACGACCTCACCCTGGTGGACCGTATGCGGGACTCCATCACCGGTGAACTCCAGCGCCGCCAGGAACTGCTGAAGTCGGCCGGCAACTACGCCAATATGCACGACTACGAGAAGGCACGGGCGGCGGGCGCCCCGCTGGAGCCGCTGGCCTCCCTGGTCCTGGTCATCGACGAGTTCAGCGAACTGCTCACCGCCAAACCGGACTTCATCGACATGTTCATCCAGATCGGCCGCATCGGCCGGTCCCTGGGCGTGCATCTGCTCCTCGCCTCCCAGCGCCTGGAGGAGGGCCGGCTGCGCGGTCTGGAGACCTATCTCTCCTACCGCATCGGCCTGCGCACCTTCTCGGCCGCCGAGTCGCGCACCGCGCTGGGCGTACCGGACGCCTACCACCTGCCCTCGGTGCCCGGCTCCGGCTATCTCAAGTACGGCACCGACGAGATGACCCGCTTCAAGGCGGCGTATGTCTCCGGCCCGTACCGCACCGGCGCCACCGCGCCCGGCCCGGACAGCGGGCCGCTGCCCATCGAACTGCGCCCGGTGCTGTTCACCGCCGAACCGGTGCCCGTCACCTACACCGCCCCCGACCCGGCCGCCCTGACCTCCTCCGCCGCCAAGGGCGAGGACGCCCTCGCCGACACCGTGCTGGACGTCATCGTGCGGCGCCTGGAGGGCCAGGGCCCCGCCGCCCACCAGGTCTGGCTGCCGCCCCTGGACAGCGCCCCGTCCCTGGACCAGCTGCTGCCCCCGCTGTCTCCGGTGGACGGCCGCGGCCTGACCGCCGCCGACTACCCGCGCCTGGGACAGCTGGTGGTCCCCCTCGGCCTCATCGACAAGCCCTTCGAGCAGCGGCGTGACATCCTCTACCGCGACTTCTCCGGCGCCGCCGGCCATATGATGGTCGTCGGCGGCCCGCAGTCCGGCAAATCCACCCTGATGCGGACCCTGATCTCCGCCTTCGCCCTCACCCACACCCCGGCCGAAGTCCAGTTCTACGGCCTGGACTTCGGCGGCGGCGGCCTGAGCGCGGTGGCCGACCTGCCGCATGTCGGCGGCATCGCCTCCCGCCTGGACCCCGAGCGGGTACGCCGCACCGTCGCCGAGGTCGCCGGCATCCTGGCCCGGCGCGAGGAGTACTTCCGCGCCAACGGCATCGACTCCATCGCCACTTACCGGCGCGGCCGCGCCATGGGCCAGTACGCCGACCAGGAATGGGGCGATGTCTTCCTGATCGTGGACGGCTGGGGCCCGTTCCGCCAGGAGTACGACGCCCTGGAGGGCGTGGTCACCGACATCGCCGGCCGCGGCCTCGGCTACGGCGTCCATGTGGTGGTCACCGCCTCCCGCAACATGGAGGTCCGCGCCTCGCTCAAGGACCAGATCCTCAACCGGCTGGAGCTGCGCCTGGGCGACACCATGGACTCCGAGTTCGACCGCAAGGTGGCCGCCAATGTCCCGGCCGGCGTCCCCGGCCGCGGCCAACTCCCGGAGAAACTCCACTTCATGGGCGGCCAGCCGCGCATCGACTCCGGCAACGACCCGCAGACCATGACCGACGCCACCGCCGGGATGATCCGCGCGGTCCGCGAGGCCTGGCAGGGCCCGCACGCCCCCAAGGTCCGCCTGCTGCCCCGCCGGCTGCGCGCCGACGAACTCCCCAAGGGCTTCGAGTACCCGCAGCACGGGGTGGCCATCGGCCTGGACGAGACCAACCTGGAGCCGGTCTGGATCGACTTCGAGACCGACCCGTTCTTCCTGGTCTTCGGCGAGAGCGAGTCCGGCAAGACGGCCCTGCTGCGGCTGCTGGTCAAGCAGATCACCGAGCGCTACGGCCCCGACGAGGCGAAGATCATCGTCGGCGACTACCGCCGCACCCTGCTGGATGTGGTGCCCCCCAGCCATCTGCTGGAGTACGCCCCCACGGCGTCCGCCATGACCACCCACGCCAACGCGCTCAACGGCCTGATGGAACGGCGCGCCCCGCAACCCGACATCACCCCGCAGCAGTTGCGCGACCGCAGCTGGTGGTCCGGCCCCCAGTTCTTCATCATCATCGACGACTACGAACTGGTCTCCACCAGCAGCGGCAATCCGCTGTCCGTCCTCACCGAGAACCTCCCCTTCGCCCGGGACGTCGGCGTTCGCTTCATCATCGCCCGCAACTCGGCCGGTGCCTCCCGCTCCATGTACGAGTCCTTTATGCAGCGCATCAAGGAACTCGGCGCCCAGGGCATCGTCCTGTCCGGCGACCCCAACGAGGGCGACCTCCTCGGCGGCGTCCGCCCCCGCCCCATGCCCCCGGGCCGCGGCTACTTCGTCTCCCGCAAGCGGGGGACTCCGCTGATGCAGGCGGGGTGGCTGGCGGAGCAGTAGGCATGTCCGGGGGCACTGGCCCTTGGTGACGGCAAGTCCACCACGCCCGCCGGGGAACGAATGCGGCAAGCAGGCATTCGTTCCCCGGTTTCCGTCCGTTATGAGGAAGGTTGATGTCACAGCCGCCCCAGCCGCCCCAGCCATTCCAGTCACCGCAGGGGAATCCTCCGGAGGACCCGCCCGCCGGTTCCGGCTCGCCTCGGATTCCCTTCGCCGAAGGGGCATTCGGCCCTCCGCCGAACCTGTCGGGCGACGCACCACCGGTCGCGCCGGGTACGCCGCAGCAAGGCAACACTCCGGCCACAGGGAGCCCACACGGCTTCGGGCCGCCCCCGGCCATGCCGTCCCGGCCACTCCCACCGGCCGGCCATGGATCCCCGCAGGCGCCGCCCGGTCCAGCCACCCCGCTTCCGGGGCAACGACCGCCAATCGGTGCCTACTCGTCCCACACTGCTCTGGGCGCCGAGAATGGCAAGCGGGGTAAACGGCGCTCGATGGTCCTTGCCAGCATGGTGACGGCCCTTGCTCTGGCAGCCGCGGGCGGCATCTGGACGTTCACCCAGGACGGTGGCGGCTCGCATGGCTCGGCAAATCACAGCAGCAGCAAGACAGTTACGGACGAGCCCAAGAGAGCGGGCAAGCCAAAACCCATCAACGGCAGGCTGCTGCTCTCGTTGGACGAGCCCCTGGTCCCCGGGATGCGTCCGACTGCCGGCCTGTGGGTCACTGATTACGGCTTTGTGAAAACCGGTCTGGCCCAGGTCACCGGTTACGGCCCGACCGGCGGCCGGAAATGGGACCTGCCGCTGGACGGCGAGGTCTGCGCGGCCTCCCGCCATGCCACGCCAGACGGCAAGGTCGCCTTGATCGTTCGGACCAGCAAGGCAAATGGCGAGGTCGCAATCGATGCCGGCGACCATTGCACAGAAGTCGTCCTCTTGGACCTTGGCACTGGCAGGAAGCTGTGGCAGAAGCAGGCTCGATCCGGTGACCACACCTTTGACTTCCGGCAAGTCACCGTAGGCGGAAGCACTGTAGCGGCCGGTGGCCCCTACGGCGGTGCGGCCTGGTCACTCAATGACGGCAGAGAGCTGTGGAAGCCCAAGCCGGAAGACACCTGCCATGACATCAGCTACGGCAGCGATGGAGGCAAGCTGGTCGCGATGCGCATATGCGACGAATTGGAGGACCCACGGTACAGCGTCCAAACCCTCAGGCCGAACGGCGCAGTGGCTTCCAAATTTCTGCTGCCCCGCGGACTGAAGAGCGCCTATGTGGTCTCCGCTGCTCCCCTGGTCATCACCATCAACGCCAACGACTCAAGCGGCAACGATGTTTCCGATCTCATGGTCATCGATGACAGTGCCAGGGACGGAAAACTGCGCGCAAAGATCTCCATGGCGAATGGCGGATACGTCGCGAGCTGCGTCTACATAATCCAGAACTGCGGAAACCTCGTGGTCAACAAGGGCAGTCTCTACGTGGCCACAAGGGCGCATCAGACGACCGCCTCGGGCGCACAGGGCAACGAGATCGTCGAGTTCGATTTGTCCAATGGTCAACCCAAAGGCAAGACAGCCAGCGCTGAAGGCACTTGGCTGTCACCAGTGAACGTGGACGGGGAAGGCAATCTGATCGCATACCAAAGGGCCGACGCGGACAGCCGCAACGCGGTGATGAGCATCAGCCCCGGTACGTTCACTGCGATACCTCTGCTGAAACTTCCCGAAAAATCTCGCCGCAGCCTGACCGGGTTCAGGTCTGATACCGACTGGATCCTGTGGTCCCCGAACCGGCTCTACCTGGGCCGGGACTTCATCCAGAAACCATGCGACAAGGAGGACCCCCCGGATTACCTGGTCGAGGTATGGGGCGCCGACTGACTCCGGCCCACTTGGGCTCTTGCCAGAGTTGCTGACCGATTACGACTGCGAAGCTAATTGACTGCAATGTTGCAGCAGCGTCAGGTGACGTCCTGCGCGTCACAGCAACTCGACGGCGTGGCGCCCCTGTTGGTACAGCACGCGTCGGCGCGTTCCGGATCCGGACCACCAGCCACTGCAGTGGCCCAGTCCAGAGCGTGCAGGACGCCCAGGTGGTAGGAGGGGGTACGGCCGCCGGGGAGTTGCGCTCGCCCAGTTCGGCGGTGGTGCGAGGCCTCTCCGGATCCAGGGCTATGCGCGGATGTTGCGCTGGGCGGTGGCGGATTTGGCCGGTGAGAAGCAAGGGGAGATCCCTGAAAGGGAGGCAAGCCCTTCTCCCTTCTCTTTGTCCACCACCCCGGTGACTGCATCCATCCAGAAGCCATCCGGCTAGGTTCGCATATTGACAAAGGGAAATGGGTCGGACCATTTCCCATCCGCAGTCGAACTCTGGAACCTGTAGCCCTGCTTCACCCAGGCGTCCCTGGCCCGCTTCACCAGGACCTTGGCCTGCGTGCCAGGAACCCCTGTCAACTGATAGGTGACCGTGAGCTGCACCCGGTCGTCGTGACCGTGTTCTTCGCGAGCCAGACAGGAACCGACCGATGGACCTTCAGAGAGCTTCAGGGTCGGCTTCGGGGACATGCCGTCCACTGCCTGGTGGATGATCTGCTGTGCGCGTTCGGTTGCCTGCTGTTCGTTCATTTTGGCCTGTTCCGTATTGGTCCCACATGACGCCGTCGCGCCCGCCACAGCCAGCAGCGCCGTAGCCAGGATGCCGTTTGCATTCTCATGAACTTCCCTTTAGATGGGGGCCCTTGCATGATTTATGCCAACACCGGGGCTGCCCACGAAGATCCCCTTGTCCAGAGGAAGATTCGGGCTATCCCGCGCGGTCTCTTCGGCCACCAGGCTTCCGCAACTATGCGCGACAATGTCGAGTTCACATGGCCGCCAAGTACAGTCTGGATCCCGCTGCCGGTACCGATGAGTTCAACGAGCTACCGGTAGCAGGAAACCCGGAGAAATATGCTCCATGCGCGCGTGGTGAGCTTGTGCGGGCCAGCCTGCCGTAGTCGAGCTGAAATCATGACCATGCATGATGACCAGGCAGCGGTCAGTATTCCTTGTTGATATCCGTTCCGGCGGGAGCCCTGAAGCATCCGGAAACGACGGTTACATTGATCATCGGCCGACCGCTGGCGCTCGTCCGCATCCAGACGATGTGGGCGGCGTAACGAAGTTTCTTGTTCTCGGCGAGGATTTCCGGGTCCCGGGCAACGCTTTTGGTCTCGCCATCCTTCAGAATCTTCCAGCCGCGTTCCGGAAGTGACTTCCGCAGGTTTTCCATCCCCTGTTTGAGGATATCGTTCGAAACCCCGTACACCGACCATGGATGGTTCATGATGTACAGATCCTTGGCGTCCGGCTCGTCATCGCACTTCGCGAGGCCTGGACCGGGTTGCGTGACCTTCCCCTTGACGCCAATCATCTCGAGGAGCTGACTAGAGACACTTTTGGTCTTGCTTCTGGCCGAGTCAACTGATAGTTCTTCCGGCTCATAATTAAGCTTTTGCACGTCAGAACACCCCACTGCGAAGGTCCCTACGAGGGCAATAAAAGGAATGATAAGGCGTGCGCACCGCCGACGCCGCACGGCGCTGTACTTTCTGTCAGTCACGCGTCACCCTGTCATAGTCCCGGATACCACATTGGCCTGATTGTCCAGGCTGACGGAGCCCTTCCTCCAATAGTCCCCGTGCCCCTCGGCGTCATTCTTCATGATATGCGCTCCGAAGTCTCTGTCAGACGGCACGTTTTGCGTCAAGGCATACCCGAAGGGAATCGCCTTGGAAAAGGGGAGCCGATCTGTCTGACCGCCCAGTCCGGCGAGCTTTCCACCGGCCGGAACTTGATCGTCAGCGAGGGAGGCTGCCTCTGACCAAACATGGTCCGCCCCCACGCTCAGGTCCTTGGCGTGCGGCACCATCATGCCCGGACTTCCGGCTACCACAATGTCATTGGCGGCCAGGTCACCTTTAATCGATGCGGCGCCGACCACCGTGCTTCCGTAACTGTGACCGATGACTGTTGTGTGGCTGTGTCCCGGCCCCCCTTGGGTGGTCTGCAGCCCATCGAGGAAATTGTTCAGTATCGGCGCAGCTTTCCAGGCATAGGTGCGGGACATCGCCTCGGGCACAACGCTCTGGGGCGCGTCGTACCCGATCCACGTAATGGTCGATACGTTCTGACCGGGCGCTTTGGCTTGGCTGGCCTTCCACAAGTCGGTCATGTGCTCGATGTATTCTTTGGATTTCTCGAGCTTGGACGTTGTTCCAGGAACAAAGACTGCGGTGTGGTCGGCGGTGTCCGGATTGCCGTTGGCAACTATCGACCTGCCGAGCCCCTTATCACTGAACCCCAGCAGATAAGCCTCGGGTAGCCCTTCCTCGCCCGTATCGTCCAAGCGGGCCTGTATGGCCTCCATGGCGTGCAGTCTGTCCGTGAGCTTCTTTCGGTCCTCCGCCCAGAACTTCCACTGTTGCGAGATCTGCTCCTCCCCCTCGATCGGAAGGCCCGTCATGTCGTTGAACTTCTGTTCGTACTTCTTGGGCTCACGTGCGTCGATTTCCTTGAGCTTTTGATTGGCATCGAGGTAGGCCTCGTCCAGGACCACGCGGTTGGCGTTGTCACGGACAGTGGAAGGAAGCCCGTCGAGCGCACCGATTTCGGCCGGGAAAAGGGCGATGTACTCGTCTTTTTTCTCCTGGCTCAGCTTGTTCCACCATTCGGCGTTGGCCTTGGCAGACTTCCCCTTGGGAATGCTCGACAGGGAGAGGTGATCCCCTACCGCGCGCTGGACATCTCTCGTATCCCTAGCGATGTCCGACCGGTCGGTGTTTTTTAAATTTCCGTCGGTGGTAAGCTCCGCCAGCGCTTTCGCGTAACGGCCATCAATTTCGGTGGCATCCTTGAGCGCATCGCCGATGCGGTTGGCGATGGCCTGCGCCTTGGCCGCGTTTGGATCGGCTGTGGCCTCGGGCTTCAGTATCGGTGGCATCGCGTTGGGCGCTGCGGGCGCCTGAAGTTGCGGCAAAGGGGTCCCGGGACTTCTCGGGTACTCAACTGAGCCATCGGGTTTGACCGTGAACTTCAGTGCTTCCGCATCCTCGAGAGCCTGTTTAAGCTTCCGCTGCGAGACTGCCAGTTCTTCGGCCAGGCAGCTGAGCACAGTGCGGACCAGCCCGCATTCAGCATGTATGTACTCATAGTTCTTGCTTACTGTGGCGAGCCGGTGTAAGACGGCTGTTGCAGCTTCGCCCTTCTGCGTGCCGCCGAGCTTGGCAAGTATCTCGTGTTCCACGCGGGTTCGAGCAGAGCTCGCCCGGTTACTGACAGAACTCCACGCACCTGCCGCCTTGGTGAACTTGGAAGTGTCGAGATTTGTCAGCTGATCGATGGTCACCATAATTCGGATCCGCCCCTACTTCGCGTAGTCGTCGATCTTGGAGCGGTTACGAACCGCGTCGAACGACTCTTTGGTCGTGGTTTCGTTCTCGCCGAAGCCGATGCCGGCCTTCTTCAGCTTGCCGTCGAGATCGCCGCACTCATTACGAACAGCTTCCAGGCGGCTCTGCCAACCGCCCAGGATCCTGCCCAAGGTTGAGGCGCTGGCGAAACCCTCGGTCCCCGACTTGATGCCGTCGTGGCCGTGCTCCAGATCAGTCAGTGCCGTCTGCATCCCCTGCCGCAGCTCGCCCGCCACCCCACCGGCATCGGTCCACGGCCGCACACTCGCCTTGTGGGTGCCATCTCCTCTGGACGCCTCGGCAGAGGCCAGTTGTATTCGGGTGTCCTGCTGAACTGCGGGCTCCGACATCATGCGGTCTCCTCGTCGCGAATACAGCGGTGTTGTGCCAAGCGGCAAGAAGAATACTTTCAGCTCCGCTACGTCGGGACAGGCGTGATGGGAAACACGTCGCGATGCCGCCATTACTGTACTCGCGGGCTTGCCTGAGAGCGCTGGGCCCCCTTGCGGACATATCTCTGTACGCTTTATACGCAGTTGCGCCCATTTGTGGCATGCGACGATAAGTGCCTGGCCTCACTGGCGCGTTCGGCGTGAGTGATCGCTTACGACAACGTCCGCCGGTACCAGGCCAGTTCGACACCGCGCTTGCCCGGGTCAGGCAACTGGGTTGGATGGACTGGGTCTCTCAGCCGAGCAGGACCAGTGACAGCCCGGCCACGGGCCGGCTGAGCAGTTCAACAGCAGGAGCAACTGGAGCGGCTTCGGCGTCGAGAGCACCACTCAGCTCCTGGTTACCTGCGCCGACGACCTCCGGACCTGGTCGACCGGAGCCTCGCCGGAGACCAGTCCGGTCATGCGCACCCGACAGCAGATGTAAAGAGGTGAACCAGTCGGCGTTCGCCTCGACGAACTTCCGGGGCGAGGCGACAATTGGATTACAGCCGTTGTTCCAAGCCAGCCTTCATGGCCTGCAGCCGAGTCCGCTCAAGGTTAGCCCTCCCGGCGCCGGTCAACCCGCCGCCCTACGCGTACCTCACGACACAGTGCTACGGAAGCCGACCGACCGCTGTCAGACACTGAACGACACCACTCGATCAAGTTCCGTAGAGCAGATCAGAGGAGGTGGTCCAACTCTCCCCGTTTGGCCGCCTCAACGAAGTTGCGGAGGCTGGTGCGCGTAGTGCTGATCAACTCCTCTGGATGGGCGGTCTCCCGCAATATGAGGTCGCCGCTCGCCGTGTGGCCTATCTGGATGCAAGAGTTGCCGCCATTGCCGCCACAGATCGGGGCTTGCCATCTAATGTCGGACATCGTGCGCCTTTCAGAGTTGACGGATGATGGAATGGATGAGATCGCGAGAAGCTCCCGGAAGCAGCGAGCACATTTCCGTCTCGTCGAGCAGGCGTCGGTACCCCGCCAAGTCGGCTGCAGAGTCGACGAAAACAGCTCCGTGGTAGTTGTCCAGCTGAACAGTATCCAGCTGAGGAACCGGCCCGTGGGCATAGAAGATAGGTTGCCCTGGTCCCGCGAAGCCGTCGGAGGCGAAAGCGAGAACGCGCAGAATGATGGTGTCGCGCTCACTCATCTCCAAGAGGTGAACCAACTGCCTGCGAGCGACCTTCACCCCGCCGAACTGCATACGCAAGGCAGCCTCGTGGATGATCGCAGTGAATGGGGGCGCGGGCTCACGTAGCGTCAGAATTTCCTGGCGGCGCATGCGATGGGCGACTCGTAGCTCGATCTCCCGAGGCGACAGCCCCGCCAATGACTTTTCAAAGACTGCGCGAGCGTGTTCCGCAGTTTGCAACAGACCCGGAATGTGGACCATCACGAACATCCTCATGGCGTTCGCGTGATGCTCCAGCTCAGCGACGTCCTGAAAGGCTGGGGGCAGCAGACCCCTGTAGGACTCCCACCAATGCCGACCACGGTCCTCTGCCATGTTCGCGAGAGCTTCAACGAGAGCAGCATCCGCACAACCGTACTTGAGGGCCAGCGTACGTACACGGTCGGAGCTGATGCCAAAGCGGCCGGATTCGAGGTTGGGGATGCGGGTGCGGTCAACGCCGAGTAGCGCCGCAGCCTCTTGCGTCGTCACGCCGGCAGCTTCCCGCAACCTGCGGAGTTCGGCGCCGAGTCGGCGTTGTCGAACAGTGGGGGCGCTCCTCGGTGGCATGTCACCTCTCCTGGGTTACGGCGCACAGTCTGCCCCCAGGCGGTCGGGGGATCCATCCAGTAGCAACGTTCTCAGAACACGTAGCACGGTGCGACAAGCTTGCGCTACGTTCAGTACTGCCTCGATCACGCAGAGCGGTGCACCGGCAGGTATCGCCCTGCCTGCGTTTGGCGTTCCCCCTGTTGTGGCACTTGGAGACCCCCATGAACAACAGTCCCTGCCCTCCCAACTCCTCCCACGCACTCAAGCCGACCCCCGCCAGCCTCAACTACTCCTTCGGTCTGCCCGCGAGTACCTACTGCCTGGCCACAACGCGTGAACTCGTCCGGAAGCTACTCGAGGCACACGGTTTGGCCGAGATGGGCGATCTCGGAGTGCTCGCCGCATCCGAACTACTCGCCACTGCCTGCGCGTTCACGCCAGGGAGGGACGCGCATCTGTCGATGCGGTGGCGGTACGGCACGCTGCGGCTCACCGTCTTCGACGAGCACCCGGCGCACGGCGCACAGGCCGCGGCCGTATGCCGGGAACAGCGGCGCAAGGCACTGTGGGTGGTAGAGGCGCTGGTTGACAATTGTGGCGGAATCTGTGGGGTGGAGGAGGCGCGAGCGCCGCTGAACGGGGGCAAGATGTGGGCCGTTTTCCCGCGGGAGGCGGCGCGGAACTACGCACGGATGTGACGATCCAGCGTGAGCTGGGCGACTGAACTCACGCGACCGGCGGAGCCGGAACAACTCCGCCACTCGGCGCGTCTGCTGATACAGCACCGGTGGCGTGTCCAGGCCCTGGTTAGCAGCCTGAAGCTGGGCAGGACACCCAAGTGGTAGGCGCCGGCACTGACACGACAGCCCGCCTCGGGCGGCGGCCGGCATGCTGGACTGACCAGGTGCGAACGTCGCCGCCGACCACTCTCTGGAGCCGGACGGCTGCCATGCTGATCCTCGTCGCTCTCGTCTTCGATCTCGCCATGCTCCTCTTCATGGTGCCGGAACAGGCCGTCCGTGACCACGCTCGGGGGCATCGCAGCCGTACCGCCGCGGCGGTCGGCACGACCGCCGCGGGCCCGTTCGACAGGCTTTCGCCGAAACGGTCTCCCCCACGGCTTGGCGCAGTACGCTGCTGGCAGATCAATTCACCAGCCAGCTAGGCAGATTCGGGTAGGGAGTCCTGGAACCATGGCAACCCAAGAAGAGACCGATGCCCTGTACGCGATGGACATCTCCGGCGTCGAGTGGCTGAGCGCACCCGACAGCCCGCCGGACCTGCCGCGTGTGGAGATCGCGTACTTGCCGGGTGGTGCAGTGGCGATGCGGTCTTCGGAAGATCCGGATACGGTGCTGCGCTACACGGAGTCCGAGTGGCGGGCGTTTGTCCTCGGGGTCCGGGACGGGGAGTTTGACCTGACGTGAGTACGCCGGAGGGCGGGCAACCATGCAGCCGGCTGCCCGCCCTCCGCTTGTCCGCGGCCGGTTCAGAGCTGGAACAGCGCGGCAGCCTTCTTGTCCGTGATCTGGTAGTGCTCGCTACCCGACTCGACCAGCTTGGCCACCTTCTCCAGAGCAGCCTTGATCCGCTCTGCCCGCTGATGAAACACGTTCTCGGCATGCTTCATCGCTTCGTGGGCCTCGCCCACCCAGCCCTCGGACACTTTGTTGACGGCCTGCTTCATGGTCTCAAGCTCCGTGGCCAGCGTGTTCGCCGCATCCCGGATGTCTTTGGCCGTATGGGTCAGGGCCTCGTAAGTTACCGCGATCTCTCCGCCATTGCCTGCCATGGGGTCCCCCACTTCTCTGGTGTTGATTTGATCGATCTTGGGAAAGAGGCTGGCTCAGTAGTGGTCGAGCGCGCTGACGCCCTTCATCGACGCAGCGATGTCACCGTCGTTGGCCCCGCCCATGGTGTGCGTCTTGCCCACTGCTTCACGGATTTCCTGGATCAGCTTGTTGACGACCATGTGATCCTCATTGAGCTCCGTCTGGGCCTGCTGGAAGGCCGCGTGGGCCTGCCCCTTCCAGTTCCCTTCGACCGCCAGGATGGCAGACTGCAACTTCTGCACGTTCTTGTTGAACGCCTCGATCGCGACATCGATGGTGCTGGTGAATTGATTAAACGCGTCCTCTGAGATCTTCTGCTTTGAAGACATGCCCCACCTTCTCACTGGTTTGGCGGCGAATCACCGGGATTCGCACTCTTGCTGTTGCTGCGGAGGGCGCAATGCCCTTGCAAGCGGAACTGGTTGGCTACTGGTCCCGCCACGCCCCTCCCATGGGCGGTATCTGCGGCGCCCCGGGATGGGGCGGCTGTGACACCGTCGCTCTCCGTCGTCGGGCGATCAGGAAGGCGGTGGTCGCCGCGATGACGACGGCCACTGCGCTTCCGATGCCGATCCAGGTCATGAGGTGGCCGCTGCTGCCGCTTGACGCGGATTCAGCGGCCGAGTCTACGTCTGCTTTGTGGGTGGCCGATCCCTTGTCCTTACCGAGGGTTGCCGGAGCACCGGCGGAGGACTGGCCGTGAAGCTCCGCCTGCGCCCTGGGCAGCGGGTTGACGTCGGCCGGGCCCGGGTCGCCCTGGCCTTCAAGGAGCACCTTGCGGGGACGGACGATGCCGTAGCCCAGGTACTCGCTGGGTACTTGACCGTCGCTGGGCTTGCCGGCGGTTTCCATCATGACGCGCAGGACCTGGTTGTTGGTCCACTCTGGGTGCTTGGACCAGATGAGGGCGGCGGCGGCGGAGGCGAAGGCGCTGGCGGGGCTGGTTCCCTTTGCCAAGCAGTACTGGCTTCGGTCGTCCTTGCAGTGGCCGACGACGTCCTGGCCATAGGCAGCGAGGGCCAGCTGCGGTCCGTGCGTGGAAAATTTGGTGACGTCCCCGTTCCGGTCGATTGCCCCTACGGACACCACTCCGGGCAGAGCGGCCGGGTAGGAGGCCATATTTCCGTTGTCGCCGTCATTGCCCGAACTGGCAAAGACCAGGCTCCCCTTCTGCAGCGCATAGTTCACGGCCTGCTGCACATCGTTGGCCTGTGTAGAAGCTGCAGGCCAACCCATCGAAATGTTGATTACCTGGGCATGTTGGTCTACCGCGTACCGGATGCCTCGCGCCATCGCCTCGCCGCCGATCCTGTCGAACTTGACGGGCAGAACCTTTACTCCCGGTGCGATTCCTTGAATGCCACCGCCGCTTCCATCACCGGCAATAATTGCGGCCATGTCTGTGCCATGGCCTTCCATGTCCTTGAGCGGCCCTGTCGGATGGCTGGACAGATCGGCTCCGCCGACGATCTGATGACGTAGCTCGGGAAGCGTGGCGTCAACTCCGCTATCGAGCACGGCCACAGTGATGCCCTTGCCCGTACTCACCTTCCACATGGCCTCAGCCTGCATGTCGTCGAGATACCACTCATGTGACCGGACGTCGGCCATGGCAGTGGATGCGGCGCTCATCTGAAAGAGGAGCCCAAGCCCGAGCGACGTCAGCGCTATCACTGAAGGTCGCTTCAATCTGCTAGATCTCAGAGGCATTTGACTTGGGTCTCCTAATCAAGGTGGCAGTCTGCCTACTTGATGACGGGCGGCGCCGTCCGCTGCGTAGTGCCGGTGTCGCTCTCCTCTTGCTCCGTCTGTCGATTCAACCGCTTCCGTTGCATGTCTCGTCCTGCATCGCCTGAGGACTGACTATTGCGGCGCACGTCGCCCGTATGGTCTTGCCGCACCAGGCCCGTGCCACCGGTCGTGAACTCGGCTCGCCCCTGGGCTGAGCGCGGAGCACGAGCAATGCCACCTGGCTCAGATGCGAGTCTGCGTACCGCGCCTCTATTCCCCGAGACTCCACCAGTCCCCGAGACCGGATGCGCGCCTGCCCCCATGGGGCCGCGCGGCAGGGCGCCGGATTCCTGGCCCACCACATTGCTCTGGGTGAATCGCCGGACACCGCCCCCTTGCCCGCCGACGGCCCCGGGGCTCGAAGCACCGACCCCGCCCGTGCCTATTGGGCCATGTGCACCAGGCAGCGGCTCAGCACCGATGACCGTTGCACGCGGTAGCCGTGGTGTAGCGGACGAACCACCGGGCCGACCGGGCAAGCCACCCACCACTTCACCTCGCATGCCTGTCACTGGTCTAGCGCTACGGGAGGTTCCTGGGCCGCTCTGCGGCACCTTTTGTCCAGGCAAAGGCTCCGGAGGCAGCATGTTGGGCCTCTTCGAAGACGGCAGGTCCAGCGGCGCAGGAGGCAAAGGCACCGTAGGCAGACGGTTCACACCGGTCGGATGGACACGGGTATCGCCATCAGGAAGCGGCGCAGGCGGCTGCGTTCGAGTTCCCTCATGGGAAGGCAGGGTGGCCGTCGAATCAATATGGGTACCAGTCGGATGACTCGGCGGGGCGTCTGAACCCATGGGGTTCTTCGAGCTGATCTCCCTTGAAGGGCCCACGGCACTGTCATGACCCGTCGGCCGGACGACATTCGAGGAGCGCATTGCTGCAGCATCATCATTCGCGGCAGATGCACCCATTCCGGACGCAGGCTCGCTGAGGCGTGTCTGTGGGCCATCCTCTTGCACCCAACCATCCGGCATAGGCGGAAAGTTCGGCTCCTTCAGCTTGCCGAAATCCGCCAGCGAAGCCGAGTAATGCGAATCCACCGCCTCCAGCGCCTGGATCGCCGCCTGCCGCTTCTGCTCGACCGGTGCCTTGCTCGCCTTGTCTAGGTTGGGGTCCGCGTAGCACATTTCCGCCGCCGGCGGCAGCTTGCTCTTGCCTGCGTCGATGCCTCTGCCGACGTTTCCGATCGCGCTGCTGGCGTCCTTCACGTAGTCGGCCATGCGGTGGGTCTCGTTGGCCATGTCGGCGCCCCACTTGCGGAACGCCTCGGCGCCCTCGCCCTCCCACTTGACGTTGTCGACGTGCGCTTTGAGCTCCTCGGCCAGGGCGGTGAGGTCGGCCTGTGCCTTCACCAGGGCTTCGGCCGCCGAATACATCGGATGGGCCTTCGCATTCGCCAGCATGGCGCAGAGCTGCTCGTAGGAGTAGCCGCTGAAGGGTGAGTTGTCGCCTTTTCCGGATGTGTTTGCCATGTTCTCCTCCGCCACCGGACTCAGGTCGCGCCGTGCTTGCCCTGGCCGACGCCGGGCGGGGTCTGATGTGTGTCGGCCGGCGGGCGGTAGTCGCTCTTCAGCTGCTTCTGAATGGCCCGCAGCCGCTCCGCGTACTTGGCATCGACATGGTCGTAACCCCGGTCGGCGATCATCGCGCTGATGCCCATGCCTTCGATCAGCATGCCAAGGGACTTGGACATCTCGGTCAAACGAGAGTGGACCTTGTCGTAAGCCTCGGCCACATGCGCCGCACTCGGCAGCGAGCCATAGGTCGCCGCGTCAATCTTCAGGTCGCCCATCGCCTTCTGCGATGCGGGTGACTTCTCCAGATTCGAGAGGATCTCGTCAAGACGCCCCTTGAAATTCCCAAGCGTCTCCGCTGCCTTGGCAAAATTCTTGCCGAACGGCGTGGACTGCGAGCCATCCCCCGATGCCCCCGAACTCACCGTGCCTCTCCCCTCCAGCACCTCAACTGCCAGGCCCTCACTTTAACCACACTCCATGTGGCCACCAACCACATTCCCGTCAAGGGTCCGCGACGGTTCGGAAACAGGTTTCATGCCGAACCACCACCACGGGGCGCCGTCTCAACTCCCCTTCGGCGCCGCCAGTCGCGCAGCACCACGGCGGTGCCCGCGATCACGGCGACCAACAGGCCCGTGGCGCCCAGTACATAGGTGGCCAGGCGCTCGCGGCGCTGCTCGGGGGTCTCGCCCAGGGCGAGGGCCGCCGGCTCGGGGGCGGGTACGCCGCGGGCCGGGTTCTTGTCGACGGTCACATGGTTGATGGGGTGGGCGTCGTCCGTCAGGGCGCGTACCGGGTCCACCACTCCCCAACCGATGTAAGGGTCACGGGAGTTGCCGGGGCGTTCCGCGGTCTGTTCTATCTGGGCGACCACCTGGTTCTGTTTCCAGTCTGGGTGCTTGGCCCGGATGAGGGCGGCGACGCCTGAGACATAAGGTGCGGAGAAACTGGTTCCGTTGTCCACGCACTGGCCACCGCGCGGCACCGTGGAGACCATCTCCACGCCGGGCGCGGCGACTCCGATGAAGTCACCGGCCTGGGAGAAGGGGGCCCGTTCGTTGTTGCGGTCGGAGGCGCCCACCGCCAGAACTCCGGGGTATGCGGCGGGATAGGTGCGTTTTTTGTTGCCGTCCATGCCGTCATTTCCGGCGGAGGCCACGACCACGATGTCCTTGGCCAGTGCTTCCTGCACCGCCTCTTCCAGCCCCGGATCCGGGCCGAGGCTACGGGAGTTGCCGTCGCCGACGGTGTCCTGGGAGATGTTGATGACGTCCGCGCCGTCCTCGATGGCCTTTTTGATGCCGTCTGCCAGGGTTTTGGAAGTGCCCGTTCCCTTTTCGTCGTTCTGGCGGATGGAGATGATGACGGATTCCGGGGCCAGGCCCACAAAACCGGTTTCCGGCCGCATGGGGCGGGCGGCGATGATGCCCGCCACCTTGGTGCCATGGCCGACCACGTCCTTGGTCTGGCCGGCGTCCGGATCCTTGGGTTTGGACAGCAGGTCGGCCCCGGCCTTGGCATCGACCGCGTTCCTCAGCTGGGGGTTGGAGATGTCCACGCCAGTGTCGATGACGGCCACTCGTACCGGCTTGCCCTTGGCGTCCTTGCCCTTGGTCTGCTGCCAGAGCTGGTCGAGTAGAACCCGCTGAAGGGACCAGGGAGTTCCCTTGATCGGCTTGGCGGGGTAGGTGCACTCACCGCTGCCGGCGAGCGCCAGCGGGGCGGGCATGGGGCGAGGGGCGGCGGCCGTGGTGGTCAGGGCCGTCAGGGCCAGCAGGGCCCCGGCGGCCCCGCGCCGTGCGTTGCGGAGTCTGGTCACCGTCACCTCTTAGGCGCCCTGCGGCTGTCGCGCGCTGTTGGTGTCCAGCCGCGGACCGGTCGGCAGGAAGGCCGACCAGTTGGCGGGCACCGGCACCGGGTTGACGTCCTTGTAGCCCAGCCTGGTCTGGGCGTTGGAGTCCTGCTGGGCCGGCGCCGGGGTCTGCTGCTGGTCGGGTTCCGAGCCGTCGTCACCGCCGGGCGCGGCGGTCTTGTCGGCGCCGATCTTCGATTTGTCGGTGGCGCTGTCGTTGTTGGACTGCACGCCGTAGCGCAGCCCGGTGTCGGTGATCAGGAAGAGCGAGCCGCTCTTGGTCTGGTGACCGGTCACCTGACGGTAGAGCAGCCCGGAACCGGGCGTGACATAGGCGCTGGTGGCCCCGTCAGGAATGGTGGCGGGGTAGTCGGTGCCCGCCCAGGTGGCCAGTTGGGGGGTGCCGGAGGAGCTCATTCCGGTGAGGACGGAGCAGACGGTGTTGGCGCTACCGCCGCCGGTGTCCATGGAGTTGACCTGCTGCGGCACGCTGGCCGGCCACTGGTTGGCCCCGGCGAACTCCTCGTCGGCCGGGGTGAAGGCGGCGGCGCTGACCCGCTCCGGGGTGCCGGCCTGCCCCAGGGAGGCCAGTTTGCGGCTGCTGAGCAGCAGCTTGGCGACGAACTCCGAGACCCGCTGCACCTTGCCCGGCAGCACCACATAGTCCTGGGTACCGGTGCCGGTGGGCGCCTGGAGCACCATGCCCACCTTGTTGGCGTTGCCGGGCAGGGTGGAGATGCCCGCGTTGGCGCCGACGGGGCCGGGGACCTCGGGGAAGACGATGGGCGTGCCGTTGTGGAAGGTGTCCAGCCAGTCCTTGGTGACGCGCTGCGGCCGGGCCCCGTCCTTGAAGATGGAGCGCAGCAGCAGGTTGTGCTCGGCGGGGCTCGCCGACTGCCAGTCCGGGCCGCCCAGCAGGTACTTGGTGCCCTGGGGGTCCACCAGGTAGCGGGCGTCGTCCGGCCCCTGCACATAGAGGGCCTGGCTGCCGTGCAGCCGCTGGGAGCCGGTGAGCTTCTTCAGCTTGGGGTCGCGGTCGGCGAACACAAAGACGGCCTTCTGTGTGGTCTTGCCGTTGCCGCCGGGCTGTTCGCACACCGCCCACTGCTTCTGCTTGCCGGCCTCACCGGCGCCCGGCATGCGGTCGGGCGCATAGGGGATGCCGATCGTCGGACCGCGCGGGATATGGCCGTTGTCCAGCTCGGACTCCTTGACCTTGATGACCGAGGACTTGTCCGGCGTCAACAGCAGTTTGGCGGAAGCGAAGTTGAGAACCGGGTGCAGCTGCTTCTTGCCGTCCGTCTCCAGCACCACATAACGGGTGGTGGAATCACTGCCGACGATGACATGCGCCGCGACATCGTCCCAGCCCTTGGGAGCGGTGGGCTTGAACATGCCCCAGGCCCCGAACCCGGCGACCAGCAGAGCGCCCACCACCAGCCCCGGCAGTACGGTCTTCAGCGGCCGCGGCGCCCCCTCCTCGGTACCGGTCGCCGACGGCTGGAGAAATGCGGCAACCGTCCGTTTCTTCGCAAAGGTATAGGCGTTGAGCTCATCCCGCCGTGATGCCATCTGTAGCTGTTTCTCCCCGGTTTGTCAGCCTCGGTCGCCTCGGTTGAGCAGGCCCCTGCCCTCGATCCCGTCGTAGCGGGAGCCTCTACTATGCCCGTAGCTGCGATTCGGCTCTTCAAGGGGGTATCGGCGGGAATGGCTGTGGCAACGCGCCTGCGGACCGGGGGTGGTTCGGCGAATCGGCAACGGCCGGTGCGCCGGGGCGACCGGCCCGGTACGTCCGCGACGGCGGCACCAGCGCCCGCCACGGCCGTGGTGCCGCGCACCGCTTCCCAGCCGGGCAGCATGGGGCCGGTGCGCCTGCAGCAGCTGGTGCTGATCGAGGTGGCCGCGGCCCTGGTCCTGGCCGCCTGGGTGGCCGGCCGGATGTGGCTGGTGCCCGCCGCGGTGCCGGCGGTGGTCCTGGTACTGCTGGCACTGGTACGGCGCGCACGCCGGCCGATCGTGGAGTGGCTGACCGCCTGGGTCGCCCTGCGCCGCCGCACCCGGCGGGCCCGCAAGCACACCGCCGTCGGCGCCGATCCCCGGCTGGCGCCGGTGGTGGAGTGCGAACCGGCGCTGTACACCGAGTCGTTCACCGACCGGGAGGGGCGCCGGATCGGCCTGATCGGCGACGGCACCTTTGTGACCGTACTGCTGCGTGTGGAGGCGGTGGACGTCCCGCTGCGCCCCCAACGGGTGGACAAGGCACTGCCGCTGGCCCTGCTGCGCGATGCGATGGACGCGGCCGACGTCCGGCTGGAGTCCATACAGGTGGTGCAGAACGCGCTGCCCGCGCCTGCCCCCTATCTGCCCGCCCAGTCGCTGGCCGCCCGTAACTACGCCCCGCTGCAGGCCCTCACCGGTGCCCCGGCGGTGCGCCAGACCTGGCTTGCCCTGAAGCTGGATCCGGAGCTGTGCCCGGAGGCGGTGGCGGCCCGCGGCGGTGGCCTGCAGGGCGCCCGGCGCTGTGTGCTGCGCGCGGCCGACCAGTTGGCCAGCCGGCTGCAGGGGGCCGGATTCCGGGCGACGGTGCTCGACGAGGACGAGCTGACCGCCGCCGTCTCCACCGCGGCGGGCGTCAATCCGGCGGCCACCGCCCAGGCCAGCCGCGCGGCCGCACCGGCCCGGCGCACCGTGGAGACCTCCCGTACCTGGCGCTGTGACGACCGCTGGCACACCGCCTACTGGATAGGCCGTTGGCCCCAGTTGGGGCCGGGCGCCACTCCGCTGCCCCAGCTGGCCGCCCTGCTGACCTCGCTGCCGGCGCTGTCCTCCACCCTGAGCCTGACCCTGGGACGGGGCCGGGCGCGGGGCGGACGGCACACGCCGACCCTGACCGGATATGTCCGGGTGTGCGGCCGCAGCGCCGATGAACTGGCCACGGTGCGCAGGGAGCTGGAGCGCGCCGCCCGGGGCGTCAAGGTCGGGCTGGTCCGGCTGGACCATGAGCAGGTGCCCGGAGTGCTCGCCACCCTGCCGCTGGGAGGAACCCGCTGATGACCACCACCTTCCCGGCCCCGGCCAGCGCCAGCGGCCCCGTCGGCACCCCTGCCGCCGCGGAGCAGGTCCGCGGCGGCAGGGCATGGCGCGGCTTCGGTCTGCTGGGCCCGCGCCGCGGCCGGCATGAGCTGGCCGCCGAGCAACTGGAGCTGCTGGGCCTGCCGGTGGGCGACGACGGCGTGGTCATCGGTACCGACGCCCAGGGCACACCGGCCGTGCTGGGGCTGTTCCGCCCCACGCCCTTCGATGTGGTGCTGGTCGGCGGCGCCTGGACGGCGCAGGTGCTGGCGCTGCGCACGGTGGGCATGGGGGCCCGGGTGGCGGTGGAGTCCGGCCGCCAGCCCTTGTGGACGCCACTGGTCCAGGGCGCCAACACCGGCCAGCAGTCAATCACTTTGCACGCCGTGGGCCGGGTCCCGCCGCAAGGGCCCTCGGTGCACAGCCCGGTGCTGGTCATCCGGGACTGCGGGGTGCGCCCGCCCCATGGGCGGGTCACGGTGGCCCCGTGGCAGGCCGTGGTGACGCTGCTGCCCTATCCGGGGCCGACCACGGAGCGTCTGATGACCCATGCGGATGTGGTGGGTGTGCAGCGGGTGTCCCCGGACGAGGCCCGCCAGATCGGCCGGACGATGAACCTGACGCCCGCGGATGTGGAGGCGCTGCCCGGCCTTCCGGACGGCGTCACGCTGTGGTGTACGCGCTCCTCGCGGACGTATGTCACCACCCAGCCCACGGACCCGGAGGCGGGGCTGCTGGGTACAGCGCGGCGGATGGACTGAGGGCTTCGGCCGAGAGTTTCGGCTGAGGGCGTCGACTGAGGGCGTCGACTGAGGGTTTCGCTTTTCGGCGTCGGCGTGGCCCCATGCCTGGCGGTTCGTGCTGTGTGCGGGCCGTGGTTGGGGTGGCCGGCCGCCGAGTGCCGCGTGCCCCTGGCGGGGCGGACGCCGCCGTTCCGTTGGCGGCGCATGGGGCGGTGGCGCCGAGGGGCCGCCCGCCCCATACCTGGGGTTTCGTCAGCGCGTGCAGGCCGCATGGGGCCGGTCGCGCGGTGCCCCGTGCCCCTCGCGGGGCGGGGCGCCCTGGCGGGCTCGTGGGGCGGGGCGTCAACTCGTCGGGGCCGCAGGGCCGGGCGGGAGCCGGGGGACGCTCGCATGAGTGATGTCGGCCTGGTGCAGGGTGACCATTCGAGGCCCCGGCAGGCCCCAGGGCGCTGAACGGGGCGCCGCATGGGGCGGGTTGGTCGGCCACCGTTCAGGCCCCATGCCGGGTAGCGCGCTCCGGCGGCCGCCGGGCCCCAGGCTGCCGCTCGTCCAGGCCCGGGGCCGGCGCTCGTCCAGCCGGGCCGGCATCCGGTACGTGCCGGTCCGATTCCGGAGCCATGGCGCCCGGGGCCGGTGGCGCACCGCACGGGCGTAAGGGGCCGACGGGCCTGCCGCGGTCTCAGTGATGACGATTAGTCTTGATGACTGTACGCACTTGAGGAGCCGGCGCCGGATCCCGCCCGCGGTGAGGTCAGTGGGAGTCCGGACGGCCGGACTACGGGAACGGCTCGCTCCCGGCAGGTGACTTCAACGGGGCGCCGGGCCACACCAGCAGGAGGCAATGTGAGCAGCGATCGGGACGAGATCCGCGCGGCCGGGATCACAGGCGGCGAGAACCGGTCCGACGCCGGTCACGAGCGGGACCCGGAGCAGGAGCACGACCGGACGGGCGAGTTCACCATCGACTACACGCCGCCCGCCTGGTACACGCAGACCACGCCGGGCGGTGAGACGCCGCCTCCGCCGCCCCCGCCCGTGGCCGATCCGTCGCCGGGCGTGGAGGCGCCCGCCCCGTCCCCCGGCAAGGACCGGGGGACGGTCCGGCTGTCCGCCGCCGAGCTGCTGAACGAGATCACAGAGCGGGTGGGGAAGCCGGAGAACGCCCAGGAACCGGATAAGTACGAGTCTGAGCAGGAGAGTTCCGCTTCGTCCGGATCGCCCACTTCCGCTGGTTCCCTTGAGAGTGGTTCCCCAGCGGAGGGTTCGGCCGGGAGCGGTTCCGCGGAGAACGGCTCGCCGGAGGATGGCGCGAGCGGCATGCTGCGCAGTGAGGGCACCATGCGGTTCTCGGCCTCCTCGCTGCGTGACCGGGCGGGGGCGGCGGAGGCCGCCGTTCCGGCCCCCCAGGCGCCCGCCATGGAGCCTGCGCCACAGGCCCCGGCCACCCCGCCGACCGCTCCGGAACCGTGGACTCCGCCGTCCGTACCGCAGGGCTCCCTGCCGCCGCTGCCGCCGGACTTCGAGCCCGCTTCGCCGACCCCGCCGGCCCAATGGGCCCCGCCGGTCCAGCCGGCTCAGCCTCCGGCGGTGTCCGGCGACTACAGCGCCCCGGTCCCGGCGAGCTCCGGTGCCCCGCAGGCCGCGTTCAACGCGGCACCGGCCCCGGCCGCCTCCGGCCAGGACCAGGCGGGCACCGCTCCCGCCACGGCCCCCGCTCCCCCGGCACCGGAGCCGGCGTCCGGCTCGGGCGGTTACGAGCTGGCCGCCCCGGCACCAGCCGCCGCCGAACCGGCTGCCGCGCAAGGCGGTTACGGCACCGCCGCGCCCGTCCAGCCGGCGGTTCCCGCGCAGCAGGCGCCCCAGCCGCCCGCCGTGGCGAGTGACGCCGGAGTCCCGGCTCAGCCGTCCCCCAACCCGGCCGCCGCACAAGGCGGTTACGGCGCTCCGGCAGCCGCGCCGGAGAGCTCCCAGGCCCCGTCCGCCGTCCCGTCGGCGCCCGAGGGCGCCATGGCACCGGCCGCCCCGAGCGCCCCGGCCCAGCAGCCTGCCGCCGCGCAGGAGGGCCCCGGCGCCCCGTCCCCGGCTCAGCCATCGCCCAACCCGGGCCCCACGCCGGGCGATTACGGTGCGCCCGGGCAGCCCGTCCCCAACCCGCCCGCGGCGCCGGGCCCTTACGGCGCTCCGGCGCAGCATGGGGCCGGTGCCGGCGCCCCCCAGGGCCCGCACCAGGCGCCGTACGGTGCGCCGCATGGGGCGCCGCAGGGCGGTCCCGCCCCGTACCCCGGCCCCACGCCGCATGGGGCCTACGCCCAGCCCGTGACGGGCGCCGCGGAGGCGTACGCCCACCAGCGACCGGAGGGTCAACCGGCGGGCGAGGCGCGGCCGGTGGACCCCCGGCTCGGCGAGGCCGCGGCGCCCGTGCCGCCGGCGGATCCGCGTACCGGCGGCTGGCCGACGGTGACGCCCGAGCAGCGCCAGCGCTCCGTGCACGGGGCCCCGCTGGGCTTCACGGCGGCGGTGGAGCTGTCCTCGGAGCGGCTGCTGAAGAACAAGCCCAAGCCGAAGAAGCAGAGTTCGGGCAGCCGGTTCAAGTTCGGCGCCAAGAAGGAGGAGGCGGAGCGGCAGCGCAAGCTGGAGCTGATCCGCACCCCGGTGCTCTCCTGCTACCGCATCGCGGTCATCAGCCTCAAGGGCGGCGTGGGCAAGACGACCACCACCACCGCGCTGGGCGCCACGCTGGCCAGTGAGCGGCAGGACAAGATCCTGGCGATCGACGCCAACCCGGACGCCGGCACGCTGGGGCGCCGGGTGCGGCGCGAGACCGGGGCCACCATCCGTGACCTGGTCTCGGAGATCCCGCGGCTCAACAGCTATATGGACATCCGCCGTTACACCTCCCAGGCCCCCTCCGGGCTGGAGATCATCGCCAATGACGTGGACCCGGCGGTGTCCACCACCTTCAACGACGAGGACTACCGGCGGGCCATAGACGTCCTGGGCCGGCAGTACCCGATCATCCTCACCGACTCCGGCACCGGGCTGCTGTACAGCGCCATGCGCGGAGTGCTGGACCTCGCCGACCAGTTGATCATCGTCTCCACACCCTCCGTGGACGGGGCGAGCAGCGCCAGCACCACACTGGACTGGCTCTCCGCGCACGGCTACAGCGAGTTGGTGGCGCGGAGCCTGACCGTGATCTCGGGAGTCCGGGAGACCGGAAAAATGATCAAGGTGGAGGATATCGTCTCCCACTTCGAGACTCGCTGCCGCGGAGTGGTCGTAGTGCCGTTCGACGAACACCTCGCCGCCGGTGCCGAGTTGGACCTGGAGATGATGCGGCCCAAGACCAGGGAGGCGTACTTCACGCTGTCGGCCATGGTGGCCGAGGACTTTGTGCGGGCGCAGCAGGGGCTGTGGGGCGGCGCGCCCCAGCAGCCGCAGCAGCCCGGCGGGTACGGATACCCGCAGCAGGCCCAGCAGGCACCGCACCAGGCGCAGCAGCCGCAGGCGCCGGCTCCCGCGCAGCCGGGGCAGCCCATGCCGGGCCCCGGGCAGCCGATGCCGGGGCCGTACAACCCCTACGGGCAGCCCCAGCCGATGCCGCCGGCCGGATATCCGCAGCAGGGCGGGTGGCCCCAGCAGCAGCCGCCGCAGCAGCCGGGCGGGTACGGGTACCCGCAGGGCTGAGGCGGGTACGGCGCCGCGCCCCCGCTCCGGGGCGCGGCGGGCCGTCAGCGGCCGGCCGGGGCCCCGTCGTGCGCCGCCACCAGGTCGCGGGCCTGGCGGACGTCCTCCGCCATGCGCTCCAGCAGCGCCTCGATGCTCTCGAACTTCTCCATGCCGCGCAGATAGGCCAGGAAGTCCACGGCCGCGTGCAGGCCGTACAGGTCGAGATCGACGCGGTCGATGGCGTACGCCTCCACGGTCCGTTCCCGGGCGTCGAACTGGACATTGGTGCCCACCGAGATGGCGGCCGGCATGGACTCGCCGCTGACCACCAGCCAGCCCGCGTACACCCCGTCGGCCGGGATGGCGGTGTGCGGGAGCGTCTCGATATTGGCGGTGGGGAAGCCCAGTTCGCGTCCGCGCTGGGCTCCGCGCACCACCACGCCCTCCACCCGGTGCGGGTGCCCCAGGACCTCCATGGCGCCCGCCACATCACCCTCGGCGACCAGGCGGCGCACCAGCGTGGAGGAGAACGGCAGACCGCCGCCGGCCTCGCCGGTCAGCTTGAGGTCCACCACCTCGACCTCGTAGTCATAGGTCTCGCCCAGCTCGGCCAGGAAATCGACATTGCCCGCGGCGCGGTGGCCGAAGCGGAAGTTGGGACCCTCCACCACCAGCTTGGCGTGCAGCTTGTCCACCAGCACCTTCACCACGAAGTCGGCGGGCGAGAGCTTGGAGAAGTCGGCGGTGAAGGGCAACACCAGCACCGCGTCCACCCCGAGCCGCTCGATCAGCTCCGCGCGCCGGTGGTGCGGGGCGAGCAGCGGCGGGTGGCTGCCGGGCCGGACGACCTCGCTGGGGTGCGGGTCGAAGGTCACCACGACCGAGGGCACACCGAGCTCATGCGCCCGCTCCACCGCGCGACCGATGATCATTTGGTGCCCGCGGTGCACCCCGTCGTACGAGCCGATGGTGACGACGCTGCGCCCCCAGTCCTGGGGGATGTCCTCCAAGCCACGCCAGCGCTGCACTGTGCCCGCTCCTCGCCCGAACTCTTGTCTGTCGATTTCGCAGGTCTAAGAGTGCCATGCCGGTTGTCGGCGGTCCGCATCGGCCGGGGTCGCCCCGGGCTCCGGGCCGGCCTGCTCGGCACCGTCGGCCGGTTCCGGCACCTGGCACTGCCCGGTCTCCGGGTCGTCGGCGCCCGGCGACAGCCGGATCCGGCTCCTCGGGCCGATGTACCGGGCCCACTGGGCGGGCGCGGACCTCAGCCAGCGCCGCAGCAGGGCGCCGAAGACCGGGACCTCCCGGGCCAGCTGGGCCAGCCGCCGGTCCAGGCACCTGGTGCCCTCGGTGCTGCGGGCCAGCAGTTCGGCGGTGCGCAGCAGCAGGTCCTTGGTACGGGCCTCGCCGCGCCCCGGGGCGCCCTCGGCCACCGCGCGGAGCAGGGCGTCCAGCACCATGACCTGGTCCTGGTCCGGGCTCTGTTGTTCGCGTTCCAGCAGCACCTCCAGCAGCTCCTGGCGCAGCGGCCGGGAGGCGGGGGTGCCGGGGGCGGCGAGCACCGGAGCCAGGGCGCGGCGCACCTGCGCGGGGCAGGTGCGCAGCAGGTCGGCGACGAGCGGGAAGAGCACGGCGCGGGCGCCGGAGCCCTCCTCCAGGCGCCGGTCCACAAAAGCGGCGGCGTGCCCCGCGCCGTCCGGATGGTGCTCCAGGTACTCCCGGACCAGCGCGGAGGCCCGCCGGGCGAGGGCGGGGGTGCTGACCCGGGCAAGGGTGGCCAGGACGGCGGCGGGGCCGTCGCCCACCTCGTGCAGCCGGGCCCGGAAGGCGGCCAGTACCGGCTCGGGGTGACTGGTGAGGGCGGCGGCCAGCGCATCGGGCGGCAGCTGGGGGTCGCCGGCGGCGAAGCGGGCCAGCGCCTGGGGCAGGTGCCTGGCGCGGGTCTCGCGGTCCCGGACCAGCAGGGTGAGCGCGGCGCCATGCAGGGTGTCCTCGCCGGGGCGGGAGAGCAGGGCCCGCGCGGCGTAGCGCAGCAGCTCCCGGTCGGCGTCGGTGCGGGCGTGGGGGGCCGCCTTCAGTCCGTAGGCGGCGGCCGCCACATGCAGTTCCAGCCGCTCCTCGTCATGGGCCCAGCGGTCCACCGCGCGGCACAGGGCGGAGGGCTCGTCCTCGGCGAGGGCGGCCAGCAGTTCATCGGCGCGGGGGTGGGCGGTGCGCACCAGGGCCTCGGTGAGGTCGTCCAGGGCCTGGCCGCGGTGGGTGTGCAGCAGCGCCTGGGCGGCGGCGGCAACGGTGGGGGGCGGCAGGTCCGGGTCCTGCCCGGGGTCCTGCTCCGGGCCGGTGAGCAGCGGACGTTCATCGCCGAACCAGCGGCACAGCAGGGGCTGGACGGTGCCGGGGTCCTCGGTGAGCAGGGTGGCGACGGTGGGCAGGAAGCGGTCGCCCGGGGCGGCGGTGGCACCACGCGGCGGGGCGTCGGCGGGCACCAGGCGGCGCAGCAGGTCCAGGCGGTCGGCCGGCCCTAGGCGCAGCCGCAGCCAGAAGGAGGGGCCGAAGAGGGTGAGCCCGCCGAGGGTGGCCACGGCGCCGCTGTCGAAGCCGCCCACCAGGCGGGAGCAGGCGGTGAGCCGCTCGGCGAGCAGCCGCAGCACGCGCCGGTAGGGGGTGGCGTCGGGGAGGCGGAGCAGCGTCTCGGCGAGCAGGCGGGCGGCCCACCAGGCGGGGTCGGGGAGGTGGCCGGGGGCGCCGTCGCCGGCAGTGGAGGTGTCCTGTTCGGAGTGGGGGTCGTCGGGGTGAGGGTCCCTGAGGTGGGGGTCTCCGAAGTTGGGGGCGGCGGTGGTGGTGCCCTCGGTTGGGGCTTCCTCGGGGCGGCCCTTGGGGCGGGCGTGTTCGGTGGTGCGGGCGTCCTGGGTGTTGCGGACGTCCTCGGCGCTGCGGGCTTCCCCGGCCCGGGCGTCATCGGCCGTGCGGGCATCCTTGGGCCGGGCACCCTTGGTGCGAGTACGCCTGGTGCTGCGGGCGCCGCTGGCGCTGCGGGCACCCTCGGCGGTGCCGGAATCCGCTTCTGCGGGGCCGCCCTCGCCCCCCATGGGGCCGCCGTCCGCGCCCATGGGGCCGTCACCCCCGCACTCCATGGGGCGGCCGTCCACTCTCATGGGGCCGCCCTCACCGGTGGGCGCGTCCGCGCCGTTACGGGCTGCCTCGCCCCTGCCGGCCGTACCGCCCGCACCGGCCGCACCCGCCACACGGGACGCGCCGGTACCGGTCATGCCGACCGCACTCACCGCCCCGGCCGCACCGCTACCGGTCATACCTGTCACGCCGGCCGTACCCGCTGCCCCGGCCGTGCCCGCCTGGGGCACCAGGATCTCCACCGCGTGCACCAGGGCGGCCAGGCGGCGGGAGAGCTGGTCGGGGCCGGAGCGCCGGGCCAGCATGATCAGTGCTTGCAGCACGGGGCCGATGCGGTGACGGGGCACCGGCAGCGGGCGGGGCGCCGGGGCCGGCTCGGGATCCGTACGGCGGCCCCGGCGGCGGCCGGCCCGCATGGGGCGGGAGCCGGGCGGGGGCGGCACATGGCCGTCGGGGGCGGGCGCGGAGCCGCCGCGCCGGGAGGGCAGCCTGAGCAGTGCCTCGGCGGGCGGGCCGTCGGGTTCGTGCCAGCGGTGCACCAGAGCGTGCAGGGCGGCGTCCAGGTCGAGGTGGGTGCCGTGCAGCCAGTCGGCGAACTCCTCGTGGGCGAAGCGGTAACCGGCCCCGGCCGGGACCAGCAGGCCCTCGGTGAGCACCGCGGAGGCCCAGCCGGTGCGCCAGGGGAAGAGTTCCTCGAAGGCCTCCCGTTCCAGCTCGCCCTGGCCCGGCCCCAGGCAGCGGCGGGCCGCCTCATGCACCTGCCCGGCCACCCGGGCCGCCAGCCGCCGGACCGCGGTGCCGCGCAGCGGCGGGCGGCGCGCGGCGGCCAGCCGCACCGCGATGCGCAGGCAGGCCAGGTCCAGGTAGGCGGAGAAGACGTCCCACCGGTCCGGCACGGCGCGCATGGGGCCCGTGATGGCCCCGGCGGGCAGCGCGGCGCGTACCTCGGCCAGCAGCCGCAGGGCCAGCGGGTGGCAGGCGTCCGCCGGGTCGATGGCCCCGTCGGGGATGGCATGGCCGCTGCGCGCCAGGGCGGCCTGGTCGGGGGTGAGGTCGCCGAGCCGGACGCAGGGGGGCATGGCGGGCCCCACCGGTTCCCGCTCCGCGGCGGCGCGGAGCGTGGCGCGCGGGGCGTGCAGCAGGCCGGCCGGGAAGAGCCGTCCGGCGCTCTCCCAGTGCTCGGGGCGGCAGGCGATGACCAGCCGGGCGGAGGTCTGCTCCAGCCACCGGGCGGTGGCCTCGGTCCAGGCGGGCAGGGCATGGGCCAGCACCGGCGGCATCTCCTCCGGCCCGTCCAGCAGCACCAGCAGCGGCCGCCCCACGCCATGGGCCAGTTCGGCGACGGCTTCCGGGGTGGCGCAGCAGGCGTCGCCCACCGTGCCGGTGGCCCCCGCGGAGGCGGTGACGATACGGCCGGCCGACTTCAGCGCCCGGGCCACTGCGTCGCGCAGGCTCCGGTCGTCGGCCCTGAGGTCGGCGCCGCGCAGCCAGAGGGTGGGCGCGGGCTCGGCCCCACGCGCCCGCCGTGCGGCCAGCGCCCCCAGCTCGGTGGTGCGCCCCGTGCCCGGCTCCCCCACCAGGCCCAGCACCCGGGCGGTGCCGCGCTGCCCGGCGTCCAGGAAGTGGCCGAACTCCCGCTCGATCTCCGGGCGCCGGACCGGGTCCTGCCAGGCGCGGGGGGTGGCCACGGAGCCCAGCGAGGTGGCGGTGAGCTCCAGCGCGCCGGCCAGGTTGAGGTCGGGGCCATAGGCGGGCACGGCGGCGGCGTTGCGCTCCAGCAGCTCGGCCAGCGCCCCGCCCGGCCGGGCGGCGGCGGTGGCCCGCAGCGGGATGGCGAATCCGGCCGCCTCATGGTCGGCCTGAAGCGCGGTACCGAGGACGGCGAGCACCGCTCCGGTCCGCGCGTCCAGCACCGGGCCGCCGGTGGCCTCGTCCCCCAGCCGCAGCGTGGTGCGCTCGCCGATGGACAGCTCCAGCGCGGCGCCCAGCAGATGGAAGCGGTCGGTGGCGGTGTAGGTGACCAGGGCGTCCCCGACCACCTCCGCCCGGTGCCAGCGGCCGGCCTTCAGCCGTACCCGGGTGCCGCCGTCCACCCGTGGGGCCGCCGCGACCGGCAGGGGCGGCATGGCCAGCCCCTCCGCGCGCACCAGGGCCAGGTCGCACTCCGGCAGGGGGGTGATGGCGTCCGCGCCGACCACCACGGTGCGGTCGCCCGGTGCGTGCAGCACCAGGCAGGCCAGGCCGTCCACGGCCTCATGGCTGGTGATCAGGGTGGACCGGTCGTCCACCGGGAAGCCGGTGCCACGCGGCCTGCCGGCGAGATCTCTGATGCGCACCAAGGACTCGTTGGCATCGGTCCGCCGACCGCTCATCCGCCGAACCTCCCCGCAGTGGCGTACGTCCGCCTACGCAGTAATGGCGACCGTCACACGCCCGTACGTCCAACGACGGTAGGCAGCGGATGATCGGCGGGACAGATCTCGAGCCGAACGCGCCCCCTTCCACCCCCTTGGTTCACTCCGAGCGCCTGCCCGTTGGGGTGAATCCCGCGTATCAGATGGATAGAGAGCGAGGGAGGGGGATCGTCGGGCGGGGAACGCGGTTCGCGGTCCCCGCCCGACGGTGTTCACAGGCTGGTCAGGGCCTGGGTTCACGGCCTGGTGCCCGGCCCCGTCGGCTCAGCCGAAGACGGCGAGGCTCTTGGCCCGTCCGCCCTGGTTCTCGATCAGGGCGAGGAAGGCGCCGTCCGGCCCGAAGGCGGCGATCGGCCCGGTGGTGTCGAACAGCGGCACCCGGATCCGTACGCCGTTGCCCAGCAGGCGGGCCTGCTCGGCGGTGACGTCCCAGCGCTGGAAGGCGGCGGCCGCCGCCTCGGCGACGGGCATCACGGTCAGCTCCTCCTGGAGCTGGTCCAGGGTGCGCGCGTCACCGATCCGGTACGGCCCGACCCGGGTCCGGCGCAGCGCGGTGAGGTGGCCCCCCACGCCGGTGTCCGCGCCCAGGTCGCGGGCCAGCGCCCGGACATAGGTGCCGGAGGAGCAGACCACCGAGACCAGCAGGTCCTGCACCGCCGTGCCGTCCTCGGCCTCGGCGGGGTGCACCGCGTGCACGGCGAAGGAGGACACCGTCACCGGGCGCGCCGGGATCTCGAAGTCCTCCCCCTCACGCGCCCGCTTGTACGAGCGCTTGCCGTCTATCTTGATCGCGCTGACCTTGGAGGGGACCTGCATGATGGCCCCGGTCAGCTTGGCCACCCCGGCGTCGATGGCCTCCCGGGTGACCCCGGAGGCATCGGCGGACGAGGTGATCTCACCCTCCGCGTCGTCGGTCACCGTGTTCTGGCCGAGCCGGATGGTGGCCACATACTCCTTCTCGGTCAGCGCCAGGTGACCGAGAAGCTTGGTGGCCCGCTCCACGCCGAGCACCAGCACGCCGGTGGCCATCGGGTCGAGCGTGCCCGCGTGGCCCACCCGGCGGGTGCGGGCGATGCCGCGCATCTTGGCGACGACGTCATGGGAGGTGAAGCCGGCCGGCTTGTCGACGATGACCAGGCCGTCCGGCACGGTGGGCTTGCGGTTCATTCGGCGGCCGCGTCCCCGTCCTCGGCCTCGCCCGGCTTGCGGTACGGGTCCGCCTCGCCGGCGTACTGGGCGCCGGAGGAGGACTCGCGCACCTTGGCGTCCGAGCTGCGGGCCCGGTCGAGCAGGTCCTCGATGGTCCGGGCGGTCTCCGGCAGGGCGTCGGCCACAAAGGTCAGGGTGGGGGTGAACTTGATGCCCGCCGCCTTGCCCACCGCCGAGCGCAGCATGCCCTTGGCGCTCTCCAGGCCGGCGGCCGCGGCCGCCCGCTCCTCGTCGTCGCCGTAGACCGTGTAGAAGACCGTCGCCTCTCGCAGGTCGCCGGTGACCCGGGTGTCGGTGATGGTCACATGCGAACCGAGCCGCGGGTCCTTGATGCCGCGCTGGAGCTTCTGGGCCACCACCTCCCGGATGAGGTCCGCCAGCTTCTTCGCCCGCGCATTGTCGGCCACTGGTCCGTCTCCTTCTTGATGTTCAGTCGTCGTGCTCGCCGTGGAACCGCCGCCGCGCGGACAGCAGCTCCACTTCAGGACGTGCGGCGACGAAGCGCTCGCAGCGGTCCAGTAGGTCGGTGAGGTGCCCCATGTCGCCGGAGACCGCCGCCAGGCCGATGCGGGCCCTGCGGTAGAGATCCTGTTCGCCGGTCTCCGCCACGCTCACCGCGTATTTGCGGTGCAGCTCGGCGACGATCGGGCGGACGACGGAGCGCTTCTCCTTCAGCGACCGTACGTCGCCGAGGAGGAGGTCGAAGGACAGCGTCCCTACGTACATGCAGTGCGGGTTCATGCCACCCGTGGGGCCTTGGGGATCCGTGATTCGTACGGCTCATTCGAAACCGTACACGCAACGGCCGGGGCCGATCGACGGATATTCCTACCCGCCGACCGGCCCCGTAGAGGTGGTGCGATCAGCCGCGCGGCTTCTCGCGCATCTCGTACGTCGCGATGACGTCGTCGACCTTGATGTCGTTGAAGTTGCCGAGGTTGATACCGCCCTCGTAACCCTCGCGAATCTCGGTGACGTCGTCCTTGAAGCGCCGCAGACCCTCGATGGTGAGGTTCTCCGCCACGACCTTGCCGTCGCGGATGAGGCGCGCCTTGGTGTTCCGCTTGACCTCGCCGGAGCGGATGAGAACACCCGCGATGTTGCCCAGCTTGGACGAGCGGAAGACCTCGCGGATCTCCGCCGTACCGAGCTCGACCTCTTCGTACTCCGGCTTCAGCATGCCCTTCAGGGCCGCCTCGATCTCCTCGATCGCCTGGTAGATGACCGAGTAGTACCGGACGTCCACGCCCTCGCGCTCGGCCAGCTGGGTGGCACGGCCCTCGGCGCGGACATTGAAGCCGATGACGATCGCGTCGGAGCCGGACGCCAGCGAGATGTCGGACTCGGTGACCGCACCCACGCCGCGGTGCAGCACGCGGATGTCGACCTCCTCGCCCACATCGAGCTGGAGCAGCGAGGACTCCAGAGCCTCGACCGAGCCGGACGCGTCGCCCTTGATGATGAGGTTGAGCTGCTGGATCTCGCCGGCCTTGAGCACCTTGTCCAGGTCCTCCAGGGACACCCGGCGGGTGCGCTTGGCGAAGGCCGCGTTGCGCTCGCGCGCCGCACGCTTCTCGGCGATCTGCCGGGCCGTGCGGTCCTCGTCCACGACGAGGAAGTTGTCGCCGGCGCCCGGGACATTGGTCAGACCAAGGACGAGGACCGGGGTCGAGGGACCCGCCTCCTCCACGTTCTGGCCCTTGTCGTCGAGCATGGCGCGCACCCGGCCGTAGGCGTCGCCCACCACCATGGTGTCGCCGACGCGGAGGGTACCGCGCTGGACCAGGACGGTCGCCACGGCGCCGCGGCCGCGGTCGAGGTGGGCCTCGATCGCGATGCCCTGCGCGTCCTGCTCCGCGTTGGCGCGCAGGTCGAGCGCGGCGTCGGCGGTCAGGACCACGGCCTCGAGCAGCTTGTCGATGTTCAGACCCTGCTTGGCGGAGATGTCGACGAACATGGTGTCGCCGCCGTACTCCTCGGCCACCAGGCCGAACTCGGTGAGCTGACCGCGCACCTTGGTCGGGTCGGCGCCCTCGACGTCGATCTTGTTGACCGCCACCACGATCGGCACGTCGGCCGCCTTGGCGTGGTTGAGGGCCTCGATCGTCTGCGGCATCACACCGTCGTTGGCCGCCACCACGAGGATCGCGATGTCGGTCGACTTGGCACCACGGGCACGCATGGCGGTGAACGCCTCGTGACCGGGGGTGTCGATGAAGGTGATGCGCCGCTCTTCGTCGTTGACCTCGGTCGCGACCTGGTAGGCACCGATGTGCTGGGTGATGCCGCCGGCCTCGCCCGCGACCACATTGGTCTTGCGGATCGCGTCCAGCAGGCGGGTCTTGCCGTGGTCGACGTGACCCATGACGGTGACCACCGGCGGACGCGCGACGAGCATCTCCTCGCCGCCCTCGTTCTCACCGAACTCGATGTCGAAGGACTCGAGCAGCTCGCGGTCCTCCTCCTCGGGGCTGACGATCTGAACGGTGTAGTTCATCTCGTCGCCGAGGAGCTGCAGCGTCTCGTCGGAGACGGACTGCGTGGCGGTGACCATCTCGCCCAGGTTCATCATCACGGCGACCAGCGACGCCGGGTTGGCGCCGATCTTCTCCGCGAAGTCGGTGAGCGAGGCACCACGGGAGAGCCGGATGGTCTCGCCGTTGCCGCGCGGCAGCATCACGCCGCCGACCGACGGGGCCTGCATGGCCTCGTACTCCTGACGGCGCTGGCGCTTGGACTTGCGGCCACGCCGCGCCGGACCGCCGGGACGGCCGAAGGCACCCTGCGTGCCGCCACGGGCACCGGGGCCGCCGGGACGCCCGCCGAAGCCGGGACGGCCGCCGCCGAAGCCGCCACCGCCACCGCCGGGGCCACCGCCACCGGGACGGCCGGCGAAACCGCCGCCGCCACCCGGACGGCCGCCGCCGCCCGGACCGGCCGGACGGCCGGCGAAGCCGGGACGGCCGGCACCGCCGGGACGGCCCGCACCGCCGGGACCGCGGCCACCGCCGCCGGGGCCCGGACGCGGGCCGGCGGCCGGACGCTGCGGCATCATGCCGGGGTTGGGACGGTTACCCGCCGGGGCGCCGGGACGCGGCGCGCCACCGGGAGCCTGCGGACGGGGCATGCCGCCCGGGGTCGGACGCGGGGCACCACCCTGCGGGCGCGGGGCACCACCCGGGCCGCCCTGCGGACGCGGGGCGCCGGGAACGGCCTGGCCACCGCCGGGACGCGGCCCCTGCGGGCGCGGAGCCTGCGGACGGGCCATGCCGGTGGAACCACCGGAGGTGAAGGGGTTGTTGCCCGGACGGGGACCGGCCGGACGGGCACCCGGACGCGGCGCCTGGCCGCCGCCGGGACGCGGCGCACGCTGGCCGCCGCCCTGCTGGCCGGCCTGGCCGGGACGGGCGCCGGGACGCGGACCGGGGGCACCCGGACGCGGACCGGAGGGAGCGGCGGGCTGCGCCGGGGGCGCGGAGAACTCCGCCGCGGGCACCGGCTTGGCCGGGGCGGCCGGGGCGGGCTTGGGGCCCGGACGCGGGCCGGGCGTGGGCGCGGCACCGGCGGGCTTGGGGGTGGGGGCCGCGGCCGGCTTGGGTGCCGGGGCAGCGGGACGGGGCGCACCCGCGGTGGGGGCACCCGGCTTCGCGGACGGGGCCTTGCGCGGCGCCGCCGGCTTGGCAGCGGACTTACCGGCGTTGCCACCGGGTCCCTGCAGCGCGTCAGTCAACTTACGGACGACCGGCGCCTCGATCGTGGAGGACGCCGAACGGACGAATTCACCAAGTTCTTGGAGCTTGGCCATGACGACCTTGCTCTCTACTCCGAACTCCTTGGCGAGTTCGTATACCCGGACCTTAGCCACTTCGCTCCTTCTAGGTCCGGGTTGTCAACCGGACCGTCGCTACTTCATGGGCGTACTCATCGCGTACTCATCGAGTGCTCATCGCAATCTCGACCTACTTCCAACTCGCGAGGTACCTGACATGGACCATCCCCGCATGACGCGGGGCCGAACTAGTGCCGCTCACCGTGTTCGACGTATCGACGCAGTTGAGCGGTATCGAACGGTCCCGGGCTTTTGAAGGCCCGGGGGAACGCCCGGCGGCGCACCGCCAGTTCCAGACAAACCGGTGTGGGATGCACGGAGGCACCCCGGCCGGGCAGCGTACCGCGAGGATCGGGGACGCAGGCGCCCTCGATCACCACGATCCGCAAGAGATCGCCCTTGGCCGCTCGCTCCCGGCACCCCACACAGGTGCGTTCAGGGCATACGCGGGCATGCGTCCGGCCAGACACTGCTTAAGTCTACCTCCCCGTGCCAACCTCACCCCTTCGGGGCACTGATCGGCTACGCATCCGTTATGACCATGGTCTCCGGACCGGCGCCGCCTGTCACGCGGCTTTTCGGAACATCGCCAAACCGCTTCCATGCGCTCCGGCTCGCTTCCACGCGCCCCCGGCGCTCCGGCCGGCTAGGACTGGGCGGCCGGCTCGGCCTGCTCGGTGTCCGGGCGGATGTCGATCCGCCAGCCCGTCAGCCGGGCGGCGAGCCGGGCGTTCTGGCCCTCCTTGCCGATGGCCAGCGAGAGCTGGTAGTCGGGAACCGTCACCCGGGCGGAGCGCTGGGCGAGATCGACGATCTCCACCTTGCTCACCCGCGCGGGGGACAGTGCGTGGGCCACCAGCTCGGCCGGGTCGTCCGACCAGTCGACGATGTCGATTTTCTCGCCGTTGAGCTCGGCCATCACGCTGCGCACCCGGCCGCCCATGGGGCCGATGCAGGCGCCCTTGGCGTTGAGCCCGGAGCGGTTGGACCGTACGGCGATCTTGGTGCGGTGACCGGCCTCACGGGCGATGGCGGCGATCTCCACCGAGCCGTCCGCGATCTCCGGGACCTCCAGGGCGAAGAGCTTCTTCACCAGGTTGGGGTGGGTGCGCGAGAGCGTGACCGAGGGGCCGCGGACGCCCTTGGCCACCCGCACCACATAGGTACGCAGGCGCAGGCCGTGCTTGTACTCCTCGCCGGGAACCTGCTCCTGCACCGGCAGGATGGCCTCCAGCTTGCCGATGTCCACCAGGACGTTCTTGGGGTCCTTGCCCTGCTGGACCACGCCGGCGACCACATCGCCCTCCCGGCCGGCGAACTCACCGAAAGTGATCTCGTCCTCGGCGTCCCGCAGACGCTGGAGGATGACCTGCTTGGCGGTGGTGGCGGCGATCCGGCCGAAGCCGGAGGGGGTGTCGTCGAACTCGCGCGGCTCCTCGCCCTCGGCGAGGTCCTGCGGGTCCTCCTTGGCCCAGACCGTCACATGGCCGGTGGAGCGGTCCAGCTCCACCCGGGCCCGGCGGCGGCTTCCCTCGGTGCGGTGGTAGGCGATGAGGAGGGCCGACTCGATCGCCTCGACCAGCAGGTCGAAGGAGATCTCCTTCTCTCGCACCAGACCCCGCAGGGCACTCATGTCGATGTCCACGGCTACGCCTCCTCTTGGCTCTCGTCGGCGGCCTTCTCGGCGGCCTTGCGGTTGAACTCGATCTCCACCCGGGCCTTGGCGATCTCGTCGAAGGCCAGTCGGCGGGTGGTGGGCTTGCGCCCCTTGACACCGGGAACCTCGAGGTCGAGCCCCTCCTCGTCCACGGCGGTGATCCGCGCCAGCAGCTCGCCGCCCTCGGCGAGCTGGGCCTTGATCAGCCGGCCGGTGGCCCGGACATAGTGACGGTGCCTGGTCAGCGGGCGGTCGGCGCCGGGGGAGGTGACCTCCAGGACGTACGGGGCGCCGCCCATCACATCGGTGTCGTCCAGCCGCTGGGAGACCTCGCGGCTCAGCTCCGCGCACTCGTCGAGCGACACGCCCTGGTCGCCGTCCACCACGACACGCAGCACCCGGCGCTTGCCGGCCGGTGTCACTTCGACCTCTTCCAGATCCAGCTCCCGCGCGCTGACGAGAGGGGCAAGCAGCTCGCGCAGCCGCTCGCTCTGGGTGGTGCTCATCCGGGTGACTCCTCGGCCGCGTGTGCTGTTGTGGGAAAGTCGCGTGTCAGGTCAAAGCCTATCTGTTCCGGCACCCGGCTGACGATTCGGTTCCCGGTGCCCGGGCGCCGGTACCCTCGCAGGCGGCGATCATGGACCTACGGAAAGAGGATCGTGCCGCTCACCATGACGACGCGGGGCGCCGACGGCCCGCGCAGACGCAGGGTACTGGCGGGGGGGSGSGGSGGCCCYCCYGCYCYCCGGCKGCYCCSGCCCCSCGCGCCGGGRGGCCGVCGGGCGCGCRCCMCCSMGVGCACGCYGCGCGCCCMGGCCGCGGACCGCTCCGCCGAGCTGCTGCGACGGTACGACGCCACGCTGGCCGCCCACCCCGCGCTGGGCCCCAGGCTGCGCCCGCTGCGCGAGCAGGTGGCCCGGCATGTCCAGGCCCTGGGCCCCCCGCGCGCCACGCCCCAGGCCGCCTCGCCCCATGCCACCGCGCCCTCCGCCTCCCCCACGCCACCCGGGGACGAGAAGGCGGCGCTGGGAGCCCTGGCGGAGGCCGAGCGGCGCACCACCGAGGCGCACACCGCGGCCCTGGCCGCCGCGCCCGGCGAACTGGCCCGGCTGCTGGCCTCCATCGCGGCGGCGGGCGCCGCGCACACCTATCTGCTGGGGGCGGACTGATGGATCAGGCGGCCATGGACCAGGCGAATACGGACCAGGCGGCTCTGGAGGCGGCCCAGGCGGCACTGTCCGGCGAGCACGCCGCCGTCTACGGCTACGGGGTGGCCGGCGGCCACCTGGAGGGAGCGCGCGCCGCGCAGGCACAGGAGGCGTACCAGGCGCACCGCTCCCGCCGGGACGCGCTGGAGCGCACCGTGCGGGAGCTGGGCGGCCGCCCCATGGCCGCCGCGGCCGGCTACCGGCTGCCGTTCCCGGTCACCGACGCGGACTCGGCGGTGCGCCTGGCGGCGGAGCTGGAGAACCGGCTGGCGGGCGTCTACGCCGACCTGGTGCGTGCCGCGAGCGGCGCGCTGCGCGGGGAGGCGGCGGCCGCGCTGCGCGAGGCGGCGGTGCGGTCGGTGCGCTGGCAGGGCGACGGCGTAGCCTTCCCGGGGCTCGCCGAGCGGGCCGCGTCCGCCGCGCCGAGCAGTCCGGCGGCGCGGTCCTGACCGGCAACGACGAAAGGGACAGCGCACGGATGGCCAGTGGGAACGACCGCCTAGAACCACCGGAGCGGCTCCTGCGCGCCCTGGCCGCGGACGAGGAGGCCCGGCAGTGGCTGGCCACCGTGCCGACGACCTGTCAGGAGTACCTGGCCCGCTGGGAGCTGACACCCGAACGGGTGCAACGGCCCGGCGGGCGGCGCGGCATGGTGGTGCTGGTGCGGCAGGCGGACGGCACCCCGGCCGCGCTGAAGCTCACGCCCCCGGGGCGCACGGCGGAGCTTGAGTACGCGGCGCTGGCGCACTGGCACGGGGCCAGCGCGNKGCGGGTGCTGCGCGCCGCTCCGGRGGCGGGCGCGCTGCTGCTGGAGCGGCTGCACGGGGAGGTCAACCTGCGCTCGCTGCCGGAGGCGAAGGCCGTACTGGAGGCCTCGGCGACGCTTCAGCGGCTCTGGGTTCGCCCTCCCGCGGGGCACTCCTTCCCGTCCGTGGCCGAGCACACCGCCGCCCTGGCCGGCAACCTGCGCCGGTGGCGCGCGGAGCCCTGGGCGGCGGACGCCCGGGCGCTGATCGACGAGGCGCTCGAGCTGCGCGAGGCGCTGGCCGGCGGGGCGGACGAGGAGCCGTACCTGCTGCACGGCGACTATCACCAGGGCAAGGTGCTGGCCGGGGACCGCGCCCCATGGCTGGCGGTGGGGCCGCGACCGCTGGTGGGCGAGCGGGCGTACGACCTGGCCTGGCCGGCCCGGGACCGGCTGGACACCCTGCTGGCCGCCCCGGGCGCGGCGGCCGCCGGGCGGCGGCGGGTGACCAAGCTGGCGGACTCGCTGGAGGTGGACCGGGAGCGGCTGCGCGGCTGGGCGGTCTTCCGGGCGGCCGAGGCGGGCCTGGGGGAGATCGCGCTCGGCGCCCGCCCGGCAGGCGAACTCCTGCTGGAATTCGCCCAGTCGCTCAGCTGACCGAATCGCCCTGCCGGCCCGGGCACCCGGCCGACCGAATCGCCCTGCCGACCGGGTCAACCAGCCGACCGGACAACCCCGCCGACCGGGTCGCCCGTCTGATCAGCCCTCTTGGCCGACCAGCCGTGCCACGGCCGCCACCGCCGCCTGGATCGTGAGTTCCTCCCGCTCCCCCGTGCGGCGGTCCTTCAGCTCCACCACGCCCTCCCCGGCGCGGCGGCCGACCACCAGCACGGTGGGCACACCGATCAGCTCCGCGTCGGTGAACTTCACCCGGGGGACACTCCGGCGCGGTCGTCCACCAGCACCCTGGCCCCGGCCCGGGCCAGGTCTCCGGCCACCCGGAGGGCGAGCTCGGTCTGCTGCGTCTTGCCCGCCGCGACCACATGGACGTCGGCGGGGGCGACCTCACGGGGCCAGCACAGGCCGGCCTCGTCATGGGTCTGCTCCGCCAGTGCCGCCACCGCGCGGGACACGCCGATGCCGTAGGAGCCCATGGTGACCCGGACCGGCTTGCCCTGGGACCCCAGCACATCGAAGCCGAAGACGTCGGCGTACTTGCGGCCCAGCTGGAAGATGTGGCCGATCTCAATGGCCCGGCCGATGCGCAGTCCGGCACCGCACCGGGGGCAGGGGTCGCCCGGCTCGACAACCACCACGTCGAGGTAGCGGTCCACGGTGAAGTCGCGGCCGCAGACCACATTTCGGGCGTGTGTGCCGGGCTTGTTGGCGCCGGTGATCCAGGCGGTGCCCGGGGCGACACGGGGGTCGGCGAGGTAGGGCAGCCCCAGGCCCTGCGGGCCCACATAGCCGCGGACCAGCTCGGGGTGGCCGGCGAAGTCCTCGGCGGTCACCAGCTCCACCACGGCGGGCGCCAGGTGCTCCGCCAGCTTGCCCAGGTCCMCCTCGCGGTCGCCCGGCACACCGACCGCCGTTATCTTGCCGTCCACCTTGACCAGGAGGTTCTTCAAGGTGGCGGAGGCGGGCACGGCCAGGTGCCGGGCCAGCGTCTCGATGGTGGGGGTGTCGGGGGTGTCCAGCTCTTCGACGGGGCCGTGCGCCGCCGGTGCCGGGGCTCCACCACGGTGGTGACCGCCTCGGTGTTGGCTGCGTAGTCGCACGCCGGGCATTCCACGAAGGTGTCCTCGCCGGCCGCTGCCGGAGCCAGGAACTCCTCGGAGGCGGAGCCGCCCATGGCGCCGGAGACGGCGGAGACGATGCGGTAATCCAGGCCGATGCGCTCGAAGATGCGGCGGTAGGCCGCGCGGTGCAGCCGGTAGGACTCCGCCAGGCCCTCGTCGGTGGTGTCGAAGGAGTAGGAGTCCTTCATCTGGAACTCGCGGCCGCGCAGCACCCCGGAGCGGGGCCGGGCCYCGTCCCGGTACTTGGTCTGGATCTGGTAGACGATGACCGGCAGGTCCTTGTAGGACGTGCACTGGTCCTTGACCGTGAGGGTGAAGATCTCCTCATGCGTGGGGCCCAGCAGGTACTCGGCACCCTTGCGGTCCTTCAGGCGGAACAGCAGGTCGCCGTACTCCTCCCAGCGCCCGCTCCGCTGGTAGGGCTCCTTGGGCAGCAGGGCGGGCAGCAGCACCTCCTGGCCGCCGATGGCGTCCATCTCCTCGCGCACCACGCAGGCCACGTTTTCCAGCACCCGCTTGCCGAGCGGCAGCCAGGTCCACACTCCGGCGGAGGAGCGGCGAACGTAGCCGGCCCGGACCAGCAGCCGGTGGCTGGCGGTCTCGGCGTCGGCCGGGTCGTCGCGCAGTGTCTTGAGCAACATCGCGGACATGCGCTGGACTTGGGGCATGGGGCGGTCTCCCTCTGGTGCGATTGCGGTGCGTGCGGTGCGCCTGCGGCGGGTCTGCGGTGCGCCTGCGGTCCGTCCGCGGTGCGTCCGCGGTGCCAGGAGGGTAACGGCGGCCCCATGCGGCCGCGCACCGGTTTTGTCTCCCGGCCGGCTGCGCCGTGCGCAGGCCAGCGCGACGGCTCCTGGACCGCTCCGTGCTCCGTGGCGGTGCGGTCCGGCGCCCTTCGGGTACGGGTCCTTGGTGGCCGGCCGCGCCGCGCGGCGGAGCCGCATGGGGCCGCGGCCCCACGCCCCATGGGGCGCCGGACCAGCCTGTTATCCGTGCAGCGGCAGGGTGGCGCCCATGACCACATAGGGGCTGGCCGCGCTGGGGAAGACCACCTGCCGGGCCAGGTCCCGGTAGCCCAGCTTCCGGTAGAGCGCCCSGGCGGGGCTCTCGGTGTCGATGGCGGAGAGGATGGAGCGGGGCTCGCTGGCCCCCGCCGTCAGGCCGGTGAGCAGGGCGCGGCCGATGTGCCGGTTCTGAAAGGCCGGGTGGACATGCAGCTCGGTGATGACGAAGGACTCGTCCAGCCAGCCCTCGGTGCCGGTGGCCCGCAGATATGGCTCGACCACGGTGGACCACCACTGGGTGCGGTCATTGGGCATGCCGTAGACGAAGCCGACCAGCCGCCCGCTCGGCGTGGTGGCGCCCAGGGCGCGCGCCCCGGGGTTGGTGAGGTGCCGCAGCACGATGTGCCGCCGTACGCCGACCTCCTCCGCGGAGAGCCCGAAGGCGAGCGCCTGCACGGCAAGCGCGTCGTCCACCCGAGCCGCCAGGTCGAGCGGTCCGACCACGATGTCATCCATGCCGGGAGGCTACCCGCCGTACGCGGCCCCGTGGGCCGTGGCGCCGGACCGGTCCGCCCCGCCCCGCGGCGCGGGGCGCGCCCGGCACGGCGGCCCGCATGAGGCCCTCAGAACAGCACGCTCATAAAGGCGCCGGTCTCCTGGAAGCCGACCCGTCGATAGGCGGCGCGGGCGGCGGTGTTGTAGTCGTTGACATAGAGGCTGACCACAGGGGCCACCTCGCGCAGGGCGTAGCGCAGTACGGCCGCCATGCCGGTGACGGACAGCCCGCGGCCCGGTGGCCCGGGSCGASCCAGACGCCCTGGATCTGGCAGGCCCGGTCGGTGGCGGCACCGATCTCCGCCTTGAAGACCACCTGGCCGTCCTCGACCCGGGCGAAGGACCGCCCGGCGCCCACGAGCTCGGCGACCCGCGCCTGGTACAGCAGCCCGCCGTCGCCGGCCAGCGGGGAGACCCCCACCTCCTCGGTGAACATGGCCACACAGGCCGGAAGGATCAGGTCCATCTCGTCCTTGCGGACGCGCCGCACCAGCGGGTCGGGCACGATGCCCGGCGGCATGGCGCGGTGACCATCAGCGGCTGGTGCGCACGGACCTCCCGGGCGGGGCCCCAGTGCGGCTCCAGCAGCGCCCAGAGCGCGGCGGTGGACTCGGC
>NZ_PHNC01000032.1 GCF_003121295.1 Streptomyces orinoci | reverse complement strand
TCAYCGCCCTCCCGGCCGGCGAACTCACCGAAAGTGATCTCGTCCTCGGCGTCCCGCAGACGCTGGAGGATGACCTGCTTGGCGGTGGTGGCGGCGATCCGGCCGAAGCCGGAGGGGGTGTCGTCGAACTCGCGCGGCTCCTCGCCCTCGGCGAGGTCCTGCGGGTCCTCCTTGGCCCAGACCGTCACATGGCCGGTGGAGCGGTCCAGCTCCACCCGGGCCCGGCGGCGGCTTCCCTCGGTGCGGTGGTAGGCGATGAGGAGGGCCGACTCGATCGCCTCGACCAGCAGGTCGAAGGAGATCTCCTTCTCTCGCACCAGACCCCGCAGGGCACTCATGTCGATGTCCACGGCTACGCCTCCTCTTGGCTCTCGTCGGCGGCCTTCTCGGCGGCCTTGCGGTTGAACTCGATCTCCACCCGGGCCTTGGCGATCTCGTCGAAGGCCAGTCGGCGGGTGGTGGGCTTGCGCCCCTTGACACCGGGAACCTCGAGGTCGAGCCCCTCCTCGTCCACGGCGGTGATCCGCGCCAGCAGCTCGCCGCCCTCGGCGAGCTGGGCCTTGATCAGCCGGCCGGTGGCCCGGACATAGTGACGGTGCCTGGTCAGCGGGCGGTCGGCGCCGGGGGAGGTGACCTCCAGGACGTACGGGGCGCCGCCCATCACATCGGTGTCGTCCAGCCGCTGGGAGACCTCGCGGCTCAGCTCCGCGCACTCGTCGAGCGACACGCCCTGGTCGCCGTCCACCACGACACGCAGCACCCGGCGCTTGCCGGCCGGTGTCACTTCGACCTCTTCCAGATCCAGCTCCCGCGCGCTGACGAGAGGGGCAAGCAGCTCGCGCAGCCGCTCGCTCTGGGTGGTGCTCATCCGGGTGACTCCTCGGCCGCGTGTGCTGTTGTGGGAAAGTCGCGTGTCAGGTCAAAGCCTATCTGTTCCGGCACCCGGCTGACGATTCGGTTCCCGGTGCCCGGGCGCCGGTACCCTCGCAGGCGGCGATCATGGACCTACGGAAAGAGGATCGTGCCGCTCACCATGACGACGCGGGGCGCCGACGGCCCGCGCAGACGCAGGGTACTGGCGGGGGGCGCGGCGGCCCTCCTGCTCTCCGGCTGCTCCGGCCCCGCGCGCCGGGAGGCCGACGGGCGCGCACCCACCGAGAGCACGCTGCGCGCCCAGGCCGCGGACCGCTCCGCCGAGCTGCTGCGACGGTACGACGCCACGCTGGCCGCCCACCCCGCGCTGGGCCCCAGGCTGCGCCCGCTGCGCGAGCAGGTGGCCCGGCATGTCCAGGCCCTGGGCCCCCCGCGCGCCACGCCCCAGGCCGCCTCGCCCCATGCCACCGCGCCCTCCGCCTCCCCCACGCCACCCGGGGACGAGAAGGCGGCGCTGGGAGCCCTGGCGGAGGCCGAGCGGCGCACCACCGAGGCGCACACCGCGGCCCTGGCCGCCGCGCCCGGCGAACTGGCCCGGCTGCTGGCCTCCATCGCGGCGGCGGGCGCCGCGCACACCTATCTGCTGGGGGCGGACTGATGGATCAGGCGGCCATGGACCAGGCGAATACGGACCAGGCGGCTCTGGAGGCGGCCCAGGCGGCACTGTCCGGCGAGCACGCCGCCGTCTACGGCTACGGGGTGGCCGGCGGCCACCTGGAGGGAGCGCGCGCCGCGCAGGCACAGGAGGCGTACCAGGCGCACCGCTCCCGCCGGGACGCGCTGGAGCGCACCGTGCGGGAGCTGGGCGGCCGCCCCATGGCCGCCGCGGCCGGCTACCGGCTGCCGTTCCCGGTCACCGACGCGGACTCGGCGGTGCGCCTGGCGGCGGAGCTGGAGAACCGGCTGGCGGGCGTCTACGCCGACCTGGTGCGTGCCGCGAGCGGCGCGCTGCGCGGGGAGGCGGCGGCCGCGCTGCGCGAGGCGGCGGTGCGGTCGGTGCGCTGGCAGGGCGACGGCGTAGCCTTCCCGGGGCTCGCCGAGCGGGCCGCGTCCGCCGCGCCGAGCAGTCCGGCGGCGCGGTCCTGACCGGCAACGACGAAAGGGACAGCGCACGGATGGCCAGTGGGAACGACCGCCTAGAACCACCGGAGCGGCTCCTGCGCGCCCTGGCCGCGGACGAGGAGGCCCGGCAGTGGCTGGCCACCGTGCCGACGACCTGTCAGGAGTACCTGGCCCGCTGGGAGCTGACACCCGAACGGGTGCAACGGCCCGGCGGGCGGCGCGGCATGGTGGTGCTGGTGCGGCAGGCGGACGGCACCCCGGCCGCGCTGAAGCTCACGCCCCCGGGGCGCACGGCGGAGCTTGAGTACGCGGCGCTGGCGCACTGGCACGGGGCCAGCGCGGTGCGGGTGCTGCGCGCCGCTCCGGAGGCGGGCGCGCTGCTGCTGGAGCGGCTGCACGGGGAGGTCAACCTGCGCTCGCTGCCGGAGGCGAAGGCCGTACTGGAGGCCTCGGCGACGCTTCAGCGGCTCTGGGTTCGCCCTCCCGCGGGGCACTCCTTCCCGTCCGTGGCCGAGCACACCGCCGCCCTGGCCGGCAACCTGCGCCGGTGGCGCGCGGAGCCCTGGGCGGCGGACGCCCGGGCGCTGATCGACGAGGCGCTCGAGCTGCGCGAGGCGCTGGCCGGCGGGGCGGACGAGGAGCCGTACCTGCTGCACGGCGACTATCACCAGGGCAAGGTGCTGGCCGGGGACCGCGCCCCATGGCTGGCGGTGGGGCCGCGACCGCTGGTGGGCGAGCGGGCGTACGACCTGGCCTGGCCGGCCCGGGACCGGCTGGACACCCTGCTGGCCGCCCCGGGCGCGGCGGCCGCCGGGCGGCGGCGGGTGACCAAGCTGGCGGACTCGCTGGAGGTGGACCGGGAGCGGCTGCGCGGCTGGGCGGTCTTCCGGGCGGCCGAGGCGGGCCTGGGGGAGATCGCGCTCGGCGCCCGCCCGGCAGGCGAACTCCTGCTGGAATTCGCCCAGTCGCTCAGCTGACCGAATCGCCCTGCCGGCCCGGGCACCCGGCCGACCGAATCGCCCTGCCGACCGGGTCAACCAGCCGACCGGACAACCCCGCCGACCGGGTCGCCCGTCTGATCAGCCCTCTTGGCCGACCAGCCGTGCCACGGCCGCCACCGCCGCCTGGATCGTGAGTTCCTCCCGCTCCCCCGTGCGGCGGTCCTTCAGCTCCACCACGCCCTCCCCGGCGCGGCGGCCGACCACCAGCACGGTGGGCACACCGATCAGCTCCGCGTCGGTGAACTTCACCCCGGGGGACACTCCGGCGCGGTCGTCCACSWGGAGCKGGCCCCGGCCCGGGCCAGGTCTCCGGCCACCCGGAGGGCGAGCTCGGTCTGCTGCGTCTTGCCCGCCGCGACCACATGGACGTCGGCGGGGGCGACCTCACGGGGCCAGCACAGGCCGGCCTCGTCATGGGTCTGCTCCGCCAGTGCCGCCACCGCGCGGGACACGCCGATGCCGTAGGAGCCCATGGTGACCCGGACCGGCTTGCCCTGGGACCCCAGCACATCGAAGCCGAAGACGTCGGCGTACTTGCGGCCCAGCTGGAAGATGTGGCCGATCTCAATGGCCCGGCCGATGCGCAGTCCGGCACCGCACCGGGGGCAGGGGTCGCCCGGCTCGACAACCACCACGTCGAGGTAGCGGTCCACGGTGAAGTCGCGGCCGCAGACCACATTTCGGGCGTGTGTGCCGGGCTTGTTGGCGCCGGTGATCCAGGCGGTGCCCGGGGCGACACGGGGGTCGGCGAGGTAGGGCAGCCCCAGGCCCTGCGGGCCCACATAGCCGCGGACCAGCTCGGGGTGGCCGGCGAAGTCCTCGGCGGTCACCAGCTCCACCACGGCGGGCGCCAGGTGCTCCGCCAGCTTGCCCAGGYCCMCCTCGCGGTCGCCCGGCACACCGACCGCCGTTATCTTGCCGTCCACCTTGACCAGGAGGTTCTTCAAGGTGGCGGAGGCGGGCACGGCCAGGTGCCGGGCCAGCGTCTCGATGGTGGGGGTGTCGGGGGTGTCCAGCTCTTCGACGGGGCCGTGCGCCGCCGGTGCCGGGGGCTCCACCACGGTGGTGACCGCCTCGGTGTTGGCTGCGTAGTCGCACGCCGGGCATTCCACGAAGGTGTCCTCGCCGGCCGCTGCCGGAGCCAGGAACTCCTCGGAGGCGGAGCCGCCCATGGCGCCGGAGACGGCGGAGACGATGCGGTAATCCAGGCCGATGCGCTCGAAGATGCGGCGGTAGGCCGCGCGGTGCAGCCGGTAGGACTCCGCCAGGCCCTCGTCGGTGGTGTCGAAGGAGTAGGAGTCCTTCATCTGGAACTCGCGGCCGCGCAGCACCCCGGAGCGGGGCCGGGCCTCGTCCCGGTACTTGGTCTGGATCTGGTAGACGATGACCGGCAGGTCCTTGTAGGACGTGCACTGGTCCTTGACCGTGAGGGTGAAGATCTCCTCATGCGTGGGGCCCAGCAGGTACTCGGCACCCTTGCGGTCCTTCAGGCGGAACAGCAGGTCGCCGTACTCCTCCCAGCGCCCGCTCCGCTGGTAGGGCTCCTTGGGCAGCAGGGCGGGCAGCAGCACCTCCTGGCCGCCGATGGCGTCCATCTCCTCGCGCACCACGCAGGCCACGTTTTCCAGCACCCGCTTGCCGAGCGGCAGCCAGGTCCACACTCCGGCGGAGGAGCGGCGAACGTAGCCGGCCCGGACCAGCAGCCGGTGGCTGGCGGTCTCGGCGTCGGCCGGGTCGTCGCGCAGTGTCTTGAGCAACATCGCGGACATGCGCTGGACTTGGGGCATGGGGCGGTCTCCCTCTGGTGCGATTGCGGTGCGTGCGGTGCGCCTGCGGCGGGTCTGCGGTGCGCCTGCGGTCCGTCCGCGGTGCGTCCGCGGTGCCAGGAGGGTAACGGCGGCCCCATGCGGCCGCGCACCGGTTTTGTCTCCCGGCCGGCTGCGCCGTGCGCAGGCCAGCGCGACGGCTCCTGGACCGCTCCGTGCTCCGTGGCGGTGCGGTCCGGCGCCCTTCGGGTACGGGTCCTTGGTGGCCGGCCGCGCCGCGCGGCGGAGCCGCATGGGGCCGCGGCCCCACGCCCCATGGGGCGCCGGACCAGCCTGTTATCCGTGCAGCGGCAGGGTGGCGCCCATGACCACATAGGGGCTGGCCGCGCTGGGGAAGACCACCTGCCGGGCCAGGTCCCGGTAGCCCAGCTTCCGGTAGAGCGCCCGGGCGGGGCTCTCGGTGTCGATGGCGGAGAGGATGGAGCGGGGCTCGCTGGCCCCCGCCGTCAGGCCGGTGAGCAGGGCGCGGCCGATGTGCCGGTTCTGAAAGGCCGGGTGGACATGCAGCTCGGTGATGACGAAGGACTCGTCCAGCCAGCCCTCGGTGCCGGTGGCCCGCAGATATGGCTCGACCACGGTGGACCACCACTGGGTGCGGTCATTGGGCATGCCGTAGACGAAGCCGACCAGCCGCCCGCTCGGCGTGGTGGCGCCCAGGGCGCGCGCCCCGGGGTTGGTGAGGTGCCGCAGCACGATGTGCCGCCGTACGCCGACCTCCTCCGCGGAGAGCCCGAAGGCGAGCGCCTGCACGGCAAGCGCGTCGTCCACCCGAGCCGCCAGGTCGAGCGGTCCGACCACGATGTCATCCATGCCGGGAGGCTACCCGCCGTACGCGGCCCCGTGGGCCGTGGCGCCGGACCGGTCCGCCCCGCCCCGCGGCGCGGGGCGCGCCCGGCACGGCGGCCCCGCATGAGGCCCTCAGAACAGCACGCTCATAAAGGCGCCGGTCTCCTGGAAGCCGACCCGTCGATAGGCGGCGCGGGCGGCGGTGTTGTAGTCGTTGACATAGAGGCTGACCACAGGGGCCACCTCGCGCAGGGCGTAGCGCAGTACGGCCGCCATGCCGGTGACGGACAGCCCGCGGCCCCGGTGGCCCGGGGCGACCCAGACGCCCTGGATCTGGCAGGCCCGGTCGGTGGCGGCACCGATCTCCGCCTTGAAGACCACCTGGCCGTCCTCGACCCGGGCGAAGGACCGCCCGGCGCCCACGAGCTCGGCGACCCGCGCCTGGTACAGCAGCCCGCCGTCGCCGGCCAGCGGGGAGACCCCCACCTCCTCGGTGAACATGGCCACACAGGCCGGAAGGATCAGGTCCATCTCGTCCTTGCGGACGCGCCGCACCAGCGGGTCGGGCACGATGCCCGGCGGCATGGCGCGGGTGACCATCAGCGGCTGGTGCGCACGGACCTCCCGGGCGGGGCCCCAGTGCGGCTCCAGCAGCGCCCAGAGCGCGGCGGTGGACTCGGCGGGGCCGACGATGGAGGAGCAGCGGCGCCCCGCGCGGCGGGCCCGGTCGGCGAAGGCGCGCACCGCCTCGGGGCCGGCGCAGATGGGCACCAGGTTGGCTCCGGCGTAGCAGAGCGATTCCAGGCGGCCGGCCGCGTACCAGCCCCACATCTCGCCGCCCAGCCGCCAGGGGTCCAGGCCGGCGGTGAGCACCCGGGCGGTGACAAAGGCGTTGGCGACCGGTTCGCGGTCCAGGACGGCGAGGGCGGCGTCCAGCTCGCCGGGGTCCAGGACCTTGGTGGTGGTCGTCGTCAGCACGGGTGGGGTTGCCTCACCGTCACGGGCCGGAGGCCGAAGGGGACAGTTCCTGGCACTGTACCTCCCGGTTCCGGTGGTGGACATGACGGTGCTCCGCCACAGCGGGCGGAGCACCGGGGTCCCGTTGTCAGCTGACGGTGACTTCCGGCTCGCCGGAGGCGATGCCGTCCTTCTCCATCTGCTCGGCGAGCTTCATGGCCTCTTCGATCAGGGTCTCCACGATCTTCGACTCCGGCACGGTCTTGATCACCTCGCCCTTGACGAAGATCTGCCCCTTGCCATTGCCGGAGGCGACGCCGAGGTCGGCCTCACGCGCCTCACCCGGACCGTTGACCACACAGCCCATCACGGCCACCCGCAGCGGAACCTCCATGCCCTCCAGGCCCGCCGTCACCTGGTCCGCCAGCTTGTACACATCCACCTGCGCCCGCCCGCACGACGGACACGAGACGATCTCCAGGCGGCGCTGGCGCAGGTTGAGCGCCTCCAGGATCTGGATGCCGACCTTGACCTCTTCCGCCGGCGGCGCCGACAGCGACACCCGGATGGTGTCCCCGATCCCCTCGCTGAGCAGCGCGCCGAAGGCCACCGCCGACTTGATGGTGCCCTGGAAGGCCGGCCCGGCCTCGGTCACCCCCAGGTGCAGCGGGTAGTCGCACTGAGCGGCCAGCTGCCGGTAGGCGTTGACCATCACCACCGGGTCGTTGTGCTTCACCGAGATCTTGATGTCGCGGAAGCCGTGCTCCTCGAACAGCGACGCCTCCCAGAGCGCCGACTCCACCAGGGCCTCCGGCGTGGCCTTGCCGTACTTCTGCAGCAGACGGCGGTCCAGCGATCCGGCGTTCACCCCGATCCGGATCGGCGTCCCGGCGTCGGAGGCCGCCTTGGCGATCTCCTTCACCTTGTCGTCGAACTGCTTGATGTTCCCCGGGTTCACCCGCACCGCCGCACAACCCGCGTCGATCGCCGCGAAGACGTACTTCGGCTGGAAGTGGATGTCCGCGATCACCGGGATCTGCGACTTGGCCGCGATCACCTTCAACGCGTCCGCATCGTCCTGCGTGGGGCAGGCCACCCGGACGATCTGGCAGCCCGAAGCGGTCAGCTCCGCGATCTGCTGCAGCGTCGCCCCGATGTCCGAGGTCCGCGTCGTGGTCATCGACTGCACCGAAATCGGGGCGTCACCGCCCACGGCCACCGACCCGACCTGAATCCTGCGGCTGACCCGGCGGTCGGCGAGCTTGGTCGGCACGGAAGGCATTCCCAGCGAAATGGCAGTCATCTGGCGAGCATCCCCAAGGTGTTCATCATGGTCCCGGGATCGGCGGGCTCCGAGGGGTTCGAGGTTACGGCAAGGGGCCCGGTACGGGCACATTCGGGCGTCGGGCGGGCGGGTGCGCCGCGGCCCGGCCGTCAGCTCCCGCACGCCCCCCGCGCCCGCGGCGCCTAGGTGAGCCGTACCGGATTGACCACGTCCGCGATCAGCACCAGCAGGGTGAAGCAGACGAAGATCCCGGCCACCACATACGCCACGGGCATCAGCTTGGCGACATCGAACGGACCGGGGTCCGGCCGCCGGAACACCCTGGCGCAGGCGCGGCGCAGGGACTCCCAGAGGGCACCGGCGATGTGCCCGCCGTCCAGTGGCAGCAGCGGCAGCATGTTGAACAGGAACAGCGAGAGGTTGAACCCGGCGACCAGGAACAGCATCATCGCGATCTGCTGGGACGGCGGGATGTGCAGATTGAACACCTCGCCGCCGACCCGGGCGGCGCCCACCACGCCCATCGGCGAGTCCGCCTTGCGCTCGCCGCCGTCGAAGGCGGCGTTCCACAGGTCGGGGATCTTGCCGGGCAGGCTGACCAGGGACTCCACGCCGGACTGCACCATGTCGCCCATGCGGTCCGCGGACTGGCCGAAGGACTGCTGGACCACGCCCCTGGCGGGCGTGAAGCCGAGGAAGCCGGCGGTGACGTACTGGCCCTGGACGGGGTTGCCCTTGCCGTCGTACTTCTGGACCTGGTTCTCGATGAGGTTGGCGTGCAGGTCCAGCCGCTTGCCGTCGCGCTCCACGGTGATGGTGGCGGGGCCGGTGGTGCGGCGGATGTCCTTGGAGACCGTCTTCCAGTCGGGCGTGGCGGAGCCGTTGAAGGCGACGATCTTGTCGCCGGCCTTCAGTCCGGCGGCGTTGGCCGGGGACTTGGGGGCGTCCTTGGGGCACTTGTCGGTGTCGGCGGAGGCCTTGACGACGCAGTCCTGCACCGAGTGCACCTGGGTGGTCTCGGTGCTGATGCCGAAGGTCATCAGCACGCCGAAGAACAGCACCACGGCCAGCACCAGGTTCATAAAGGGCCCGGCGAACATCACGATCACGCGCTTCCAGGGCTTGCGCGTGTAGAACAGCCGGGACTCGTCGCCGGGCTGCAGTTCCTCGAAGGCGGCCGAGCGGGCGTCCTCGATCATGCCGCGCCAGGGCGAGGTGGAGCGGGCGCTGATCTTCCCGTCCTCACCGGGCGGGAACATGCCGATCATGCGGATATAGCCGCCCAGCGGGATGGCCTTGATGCCGTACTCGGTGTCGCCCTTCTTCCGGGAGAAGAGGGTCGGCCCGAAGCCCACCATGTACTGCGGCACCCGGATGCCGAACATCTTGGCGGTCGACAGGTGCCCGAGCTCGTGCCACGCGATGGAGAACAGCAGACCCACCACGAAGACGACTATCCCGAGGACCGTCATCAGTGCCGTCATACGTGGGCCTCCGAGGTGGTCTTGGCCGCGCCGGCCGCGAGTTCGCGGGCCCGGGCGCGGGCCCAGGTCTCCGCCTGCAGGACGTCCGGGACCGTGAGGAGGGTTCCCCGCTCGGGGGTGCCGTGCTCCGCCACGACCTCGGCGACGGTGTCCACGATGCCATTGAACGGCAGCCGCCCGGCGAGGAACGCCTCCACGCACTCCTCGTTGGCGGCGTTGAAGACGGCCGGCGCGGTGCCGCCCAGGGCACCCACATGCCGCGCCAGGCCCACCGCGGGGAAGGCCTCCTCGTCCAGCGGGAAGAACTCCCAGCGCGAGGCCGTGGACCAGTCGAAGGCCGGGGCGGCGTCCGGTACCCGCTCCGGCCAGCCCAGCCCGATGGCGATCGGCCCGCGCATATCCGGCGGGGTGGCCTGCAGCAGCGTGGAGCCGTCGATGAACTCCACCATCGAGTGCACATAGGACTGCGGGTGGACGACGACCTCGATGCGGTCGAAGGGGATGTCGTAGAGCAGATGCGCCTCGATGACCTCCAGGCCCTTGTTGACCAGGGTCGCCGAGTTGACGGTGATCACCGGGCCCATGGACCAGGTCGGATGGGCCAGCGCGTCCGCCGGGGTCACGGCGGCCAGCTCCGCCTTGCCACGGCCCCGGAAGGGGCCGCCGGAGGCGGTGACCACCAGCTTGCGGACCTCCGCACGGGGCCCGCCGAGCAGCGCCTGGAACAGCGCGGCATGCTCCGAGTCCACCGGGATGATCTGCCCCGGCTTGGCCACCGCCTTCACCAGCGGGCCGCCCACGATCAGCGACTCCTTGTTGGCCAGCGCCAGCGTCCGCCCCGCCTCCAGGGCGGCCAGGGTGGGCGCCAGGCCGATGGAGCCGGTGATGCCGTTGAGCACCGTGTGGCACTCGCTGGCGGCCAGCTCGGTGGCCGCATGGGGCCCGGCCAGGATCTCCGGCAGCGGCTCGCCGCCGTACCGCGCCGCCAGCGCCTCGCGCAGCTCCGGCGCCTTGTCCTGGCGCGCCACGGCCACCGTGCGCACCCGCAGCCGGTGCGCCTGCTCGGCCAGCAGCTCCACCCGGCCACCGGCCGCCGACAGCCCGGTCACCGTGAACCGCTCCGGGTTGCGGAGCACGAGGTCGATGGCCTGGGTGCCCACCGAGCCGGTGGAGCCGAGGATCACGACCTCGCGCGGTCCGCCGGAAGCGGGTGAGGGTACCGAGTGGCGCGGGTCAGCGAGGAAGTCCGTCATCCCCCTATTGTTGCCGCACCCCCCGTCCCGGCGGACAGGCGGTGCGGCCCCTCGGTCGGCGGTCCCTCAGTCAATGGTGCGGTGGACGTTGTCCGCCTTGGACGGCCCCGGGGTGGCGTCGGCGATCCAGGGCCCGTCGCCGCTGGGGTCGAGGATGCCGCTCTCCAGCCACTGGTACGAGCCAGCCAGCACCCTGGAGACGACCTTGCGGTCCAGGGCGTCGGTGTTCGTCCACAGCCGCCCGAAGAGCTCCTCCACGCGGATCCGGGCCTGCCAGCAGAAGGCGTCGGCCAGCTCGTACGCCTGCGCCCCGTGCTCGCCCTGGGCGCGCAGCCGTTCGGCCCGTACACAGGCCGCGCTCATCGCGAAGAGCTCCGCGCCGATGTCCACGATCCGCCCCAGGAAGCCCTGCTTGGTCTCCAGCCGCCCCTGCCAGCGGGACATGGCGTAGAAGGTGGAACGGGCCAGCTTGCGCGAGGAGCGCTCCACATAGCGCAGATGGACGGACAGGTCGCGGTGCCCCGTGGGGTGGAACTCGCCGTAGGACAGCGGCAGCTGCCCCGCGCCGGCGACCAGTTTGGGCAGCCAGCGGGCGTAGAAGCCGCCCGCCTTGGCCCCTGCTTTGGCCTTGTCGCCCAGCGACTTCTCCGGGTCGATCAGGTCGCCGGCGACCGAGAGGTGGGCGTCCACCGCCTCCCGGGCGATCAGCAGGTGCATGATCTCCGTGGAGCCCTCGAAGATCCGGTTGATGCGCGAGTCGCGCAGCAACTGCTCGGCGGGCACGGCGCGTTCGCCCCGTGCGGCCAGTGAGGCGGCGCTCTCATAGCCGCGCCCGCCCCTGATCTGCACCAGTTCATCGGCCATCAGCCAGGCCATCTCGCTGCCGTAGAGCTTGGCCAGCGCCGCCTCGATGCGGATGTCGTTGCGGTCCTCGTCGGCCATCTGGCCGGCCAGGTCGAGGATGGCCTCCAACGCGAAGGTGGTGGCGGCGATGAAGGAGATCTTGGCGCCCACCGCCTCATGCCTGGCGATGGACTTGCCCCACTGCTCGCGCGCCCCGGACCACTCGCGGGCGATCTTCAGGCACCACTTGCCGCCGCTGACACACATCGCGGGGATGGACAGCCGGCCGGTGTTGAGCGTGGTCAGCGCGATCTTCAGCCCGGCGCCCTCCGGGCCGATCCGGTTGGCGGCGGGCACCCGCACCTGGTGGAAGCGGGTGACGCCGTTCTCGATGCCGCGCAGCCCCATAAAGGCGTTGCGGTTCTCCACCGTCACGCCCTCGGCGGTGGCCTCCACCACAAAGGCCGTGATCCCGCCCTTGTGGCCCTCGGACTTCGGCACCCGGGCCATCACCACCAGCAGGTCGGCCACCACGCCATTGGTGGTCCACAGCTTCACGCCGTCCAGGACGTAGTCCTCGCCGTCCGGCACCGCGGTGGTGGCGAGCCTGGCGGGGTCGGAGCCGACATCGGGCTCGGTGAGCAGGAAGGCCGAGATGTCGGTACGGGCGCAGCGGGGCAGGAAGGCGTCCTTCTGCTGCTGGGTGCCGAAGAGCTTCAGCGGCTGCGGCACCCCGATCGACTGGTGCGCGGACAGCAGCGCCCCCACCACGGGGCTGACCGAACCGACCAGGGTGAGCGCCTTGTTGTAGTAGACCTGGGTCAGTCCCAGGCCGCCGTACCGGGTGTCGATCTTCATCCCGAAGGCGCCGAGCTCCTTGAGCCCGCGCACCGTCTCGTCGGGAATGCGGGACTCGCGCTCGATACGGGCGCTGTCGATCCCGGTCTCGCAGAACGCGCGGAGCCTGGCGAGGAACTCCTCGCCGCGCCGTACCTCCTCGGGGTCGGGCGTCGGATACGGGTGGATGAGGTCGAGCCGGAACCGGCCGAGGAAGAGCTCCTTGGCGAAACTCGGCTTCTTCCAGCCCTGTTCACGGGCCGCTTCGGCAACCTGACGGGCTTCGCGCTCGGAAACCGGCCGTACGGATGGTGCGGTCATGAGGCACCTCGCCGCTGTGGAGTCGGGGCGGTTGTCCCGGTCGCTACCGACCGGTGCTACTCGTCCGTATGTACCCCATCCGTACGGGGTCTACCAGCCCCCCGGTGCGCCCCATGCGGGGGCGCATGGGGCGCTCAGCGCGGGGCACCGGGGGTGACCAGCCCGCTCTCATAGGCGACCACCACCGCCTGGGCGCGGCTGCACAGGCCCAGTTTGGCCATGGCGCGGTTGAGGTGGGTCTTGACGGTCGCCTCGCTGATCACGAGCTCGGCGGCGATCTCGCCGTTGGACAGGCCGCGTCCGGTGTGGCGCAGCACCTCGACCTCCCGGCCGGTCAGGGCGCGCAGCGACTCGGCGGGGGGCGGGCCCGGCGCCGGGCGCCGCTGGGTGAAGGCCTCGATCAGCCGCCGGGTGACCGAGGGCGAGAACAGGGTGTCGCCACCCGCCACGGCGCTGACCGCGGCCAGCAGGCGCTGCGGACCGGCGTCCTTGAGCAGGAAGCCGGCGGCCCCGGCGCGGAGCGCCGCATAGACGTACTCGTCCAGGTCGAAGGTGGTCAGCACCAGGATCCTTGGGGGCGGGTCGGCCGCCTGGGCCAGGATGCGCTCGGTGGCGGTGATGCCGCTCAGGCCAGGCATCCGGATGTCCATCAGCACCACGTCCGGGCGGTGTGCGGCGGCCAGTTCGATGGCCTGCTGCCCGTCGGCGGCCTCACCGACCACCGTCATCCCGGGCGCGGCGCGCAGCAGGGCCGCCACCCCGGCACGGATGAGCACCTGGTCGTCCACGACGAGGACACGGATGTCCTCGGTATCGCCGGTCATTCCGCAGGTCGTTTCGCCGGTCATTCCGCTGGTCATTCCGCCGGTCATTCGTCTCCCCCGTCGTCTCCCCCGTGGCCGTCAGCGGGGAAGGGTCAGCCGGACCTCGAATCCGCCGTCGGCGCGCGGGCCGGCGACCAGGGTCCCCCGGTAGATCCTGGCGCGCTCGCGCATCCCCAGCAATCCGTGACCCTCAACGGGGCCCGGTCCGGGCGGATTTGCCACCCGCCCGTCGTCGGTGATCCGCAACTCCAGCCGGTCGGCGTGGAATTCGAGCCGTACCGTGGCGGAGGCGGGGCGGGCGTGCCTGACGACATTGGCGAGGGCCTCCTGCGCCACGCGGTAGGCGCACAGGTCGGGGCCGGGCGGCAGCCGGCGCCGGTGCCCGGCGATCTCCAGGCGCACCGGGACACCGGCGGCACGGACGCGCGCCACGGCGGTCTCCAGCCCGTCCAGGCCGGGCATCGGCTGGTACGGACCCTCGCCCGCGCCCTGCGCGGTGTCCTCCGGCCCGCCCTCGGGCCCCGTGCGCAACACCGCCAGCAGACGCCGGAGTTCCGCCTGGGCCTCGCCGCTGGTGGCGGAGATGGCGCCCAGGGCGCCCCGCGCGGTGCCCGGGTCGGTGGTGAAGACATAGTGGGCGAGCCCGGCCTGCACCGAGATCACGGACATATGGTGGGCGACCACATCGTGCAGTTCGCGGGCGATGCGCATCCGCACCTCGGCGAGCGCACGGCCGGCGTTCCCCGCCTGTTCCCGCCCGAGTTGGGCGGTGACCTCGGACAACCGGGCGCGGTGCCGGGCCAGTTGGCGCGCCCCATGGGCCAGCCACCACACGGCCGGCAGGCTCGGCGCCGCAGCCGAGGCGGCCACCGGCCACCAGGCGCCATGCGCGGGCGGCGGCCCCGCATGGGGCAGCGCGACGGCCGGCCAGACCACGGCGCAGGCCAGCACCCAGCCGGCGCCGGCATGGGGCGGGCGGGCCGCCGCCACCGTGGAGCAGGCGAGCAGCGCCCCGGGCACCTCGGCGACCGGCGGGAAGCCGGCGGCGACCAGGACCGGCCAGAGCAGCAGATACAGGGCGCAGACGGCTACGGGCGCGTACCGGCGGGCGGCCAGCGCCAGATTGGCCGGGACCGCCAGGGCGTAGGCCAAGCCGTCCGGCGGGCGCCAGCCGACGGGCGGCAGCGTCCGGGCCAGCAGCAGGGCGGCCGCGGTGAAACCCAGCGCCAGGGGCAGGTCCCATGCCAGGCGCGGCGGCCGGCCCGCGGGCGGCCCCGCCGCCCTGTCCCTCCACATCACCGCAGCGTAACCAGGGGGCGGGCGGCGAGGCATCGGCCCGGTGGTGCAGCGCCGGGCTACCGCCTGGGGTGGAGGGGCGGTGCCGGCTACCGCACGGGTTGAAGCCGGGATTCCACCCGGCATGGGACGACCCGGCGCGGGCCCCACGCGTAGCGTCGGGGGCGACGGGGGAGGCAGTGCGCTCCGGAGCGGGCGCCCGGAGCGCACTGCCTGGCCGAGCGCTCTTGCCCGGCCGGCCCGTTGTACTCAGCCGGACCGCCTTGCCGTGGCCGGGCCTGCCGTCTTGCGGGGCAGGACCGCTTGCCCGGCGGGGCCGCCTACAGGGCAGGGGCCGTCCACACGGCAGGACCGTCTACAGGGGCAGGACTGGCCGTCTACAGGGCCAGCCCGGTGAGGACCAGCACCCGCTCATAGGTGTAGTCGTCCATGGCGTAGCGCACGCCCTCCCGGCCGACTCCGGACTGCTTGGCGCCGCCATAGGGCATCTGGTCCGCGCGGTAGGACGGCACATCGCCGATGATCACGCCACCGGTCTCCAGGGCGCGGTGCGCCCGGAAGGCGGCCTGCAGGTCATGGGTGAACACACCGGCCTGCAGGCCGTACGGCGAATCGTTGACGGCGGCGAAGGCGGCACTCTCGCCCTCGGCCCGGCTGAGGGTCAGCACCGGGCCGAAGACCTCCTCGCAGGCGATGGTGACCCCGTTGGGGACGTCGGCCAGCACGGTGGGGGCGTAAGTGGCCCCGTCCCGCTTGCCGCCGGTGAGCAGCGTGGCGCCCGCCGCGACGGCCTCGTCCACCCAGGCCTCCACCCGCTTGGCGGCGTCCTCGCTGACCAGCGGGCCGACGTCGGTGGCGGCGTCCGAGGGGTCGCCGGTCACCTGGGTCTCCACCGCGGCGACCACCTTGGGCACCAGGCGGTCGTAGAGCGAGGCGTCGGCGATCACGCGCTGCACCGAGATGCAGGACTGGCCGCCCTGGTAGTTGGAGAAGGTGGCGATGCGCTGGGCCGCCCAGTCGAGGTCCTCCTCCGAGGAGTAGTCGGCCAGCACCACGGCTGCCCCGTTGCCGCCCAGCTCCAGGGTGATGTGCTTGCGCGGCGCGGAGTCCAGGATGGACCAGCCGACGGGGCCGGAGCCGGTGAAGGAGATCACCGGCAGCCGCTCGTCGCGCACCAGGGCGGGCATCCGGTCGTTGGGCACCGGCAGCACGCTCCAGGAACCGGCGGGCAGCTCGGTCTCGGCCAGCAGCTCACCGAGCAGCAGCGACGACAGCGGGGTGGCCGGGGCGGGCTTGAGAATGATCGGGGTGCCCACGGCGATGGCCGGGGCCACCTTGTGCGCCGCCAGGTTGAGCGGGAAGTTGAACGGCGCGATGCCCAGCACGGTGCCGCGGGGGAAGCGGCGGGTCAGGGCCAGACGGCCGGTGCCGCCGGCGTCGGTGTCCAGGCGCTGGGCCTCCCCGGCGTTGAAGCGGCGGGCCTCCTCGGCGGCGAAGCGGAACACCGAGACGGCGCGGCCGACCTCGCCCCGTGCCCACTTGATGGGCTTGCCGTTCTCGGCGGAGATCAGCTGGGCGATCTCCTCCGTGCGCTCGGCCAGGCGGCGCGAGACGTGGTCGAGCGCGGCGGCACGGACGTGCGCCGGGGTCGCCGCGAACTCCTCGCGCACCGCATGGGCGGCGGCGACGGCCTCCTCGACCTGCGCCTCGGTGGGCACGCTGACGGTGCCGACGAGCCGGCCGTCGAAGGAGTTGGTGACGTCGAAGCTCTCCTCGCCGGTGGCCTCGCGGCCGGCCAGCCAGAACGCGTGCGGAGCGGTCAAGGTTCCGGCCCTTTCGCTGTGGGGTGGATTGGCTCCCCCACGGTAGGCGCGAGGCCCGGCGCTGGTGATTGTCCGTGTTGGAGTGGTGGGGCGTGTGGGGGCGCCGGTTTGGCGCGGGCGCGCCAGGTGCCGGCCTGGCGGCGGGCGTACGGGGGGCGTCGTGCCGCGCCCTCCGCCGCGGCGTGGGGGTGGGCGGGTGGCACGGGGGTGGGTGGCACGGGGCGGGTGCCGCTGGTGGACGGAGCGGTTGGGGGTGATGTGGGCTTGGCCTTGACCGGCTGTGCGGCGCGCGGGGTGCTGGGGGCAGGCCGCCGCAGGCAGGCCGCCGCAGGCAGGCCGCCGCAGGCAGGCCGCCGCAGGCAGGCCGCCGCAGGCAGGCCGCCGCAGGCAGGCCGCCGCAGGCAGGCCGCCGCAGGCAGGCCGCCGCAGGCAGGCCGCCGCAGGCAGGCCGCCGCAGGCAGGCCGCCGCGCCCCATGCCAAGGCATGGGGCGGCGGCTCGTACGAGATGGAGCGTTGTAGATCGGCGGGGGKGGGGCCCGGGCCGAAACGGCCCCATGGGGTGGGGGACGGGGCCAGGAGACCGAGGCGGGGGCGCCTTGAGAAGCGAGCCGTGTGCTGTGAGGCGGACGAATCCTGGGCGGAGATCCGCGGCGCGACGGCCGGCGCGGGCACAAGGCGTCCTGCGGCCGCCTGTGGCGTACCCGCTTCCCGGATCGGCCTCTGCGCGGGGCTAGCTGCTCGCCTTGAGGGCCAGCCACAGCTCCATGCGCACATCGGGGTCGTCCAGCGAGCGGCCCAGGATCTCCTCCACCCGCCGCATCCGGTAGCGCAGCGTGTGGCGGTGCACTCCCAGATCGGCGGCGGCCGCGTCCCACTGGCCGTGCCGGGACAGCCAGGCCCGCAGCGAGGCGACGAGGTCGCCGCGCCCCGTGGCGTCGTGCTCGTACAGTGCCCGCAGCAGGCCGTCCGCGAAGGCCCGTACCGCGTCGTCGGCCAGCAGGGGCAGCACCGAGCCCGCCGCCATCTCCTCGTGCTCCACCAGCAGCCGTCCCCGGCGGCGGGCGACCGACAGCGCCTGCTCGGCCTGACGGTAGGCGGCCGCCGCGCCGGCCGGGCCCGCCGGGGCGGACAGGCCGATGGCGAGCGTGAGTTCGGCCTCCTCCCCCGCGGGCGCCAGCGCCGCACAGGCGGCGACCGCGGCCCCGCCATCGGGGGCGAGGACCACCAGCCTGGGGCCGTCCGGGACAGCCAGCACCGGCTCGCCCGCGCGGCCTGCGGCGGTCTCCATCGCGTCGGCCAGCAAGGCCAGCGGATCGGCGCTCTCCGGTTCCGCGGCGGCGGGCAGCGCCTCGGCGAGGAGCAGCCGGAAGGGCGCGTCCAGCAGCGAGCCGTACAGCTCCCCGGCCACCGACCGGGCGTGCTCCGGCTCCCCGGACAGGAGCATGTTCAGCACCGCCGTGCCCAGCCGCTGTTCCGCCTCGCGCAGCGCGCGGGAGCGCTCGGTGGCCAGGGTGAGCAGCGCGACCGCCGAATGCACCGCATAGCGCTCGGCCGTGCCCAGCGGGGCACCGGTGCCCACCGCCAGCACCCCTCGCGCGTGCCGCCCCGAACCCAGGGACTGCAGCTCGACCCGGTCACCGTCCTCCTCGGCCGGCCCCACCACCGCACTGGCCGGGGCCTGCCGGCGGCGCAGCCGTTCCACATCGGGGCCCAGCCGGGCGGCGCGGCGGGCGGCCCAGTCCGGCGCGGCCGCCACCACCGTGCCCGAGGCGTCATAGAGCGCGGCCCAGCCGTTCAGGTGCGCGGCAAGCCGGGCCAGCAGCGCGGCGGGCCCGTCCGCGCCGACCGCCGCCTTGGTCAGCTCCCGCTGCGCCTCGAAGCCTGCCGTCACGGCGCGGTACTGGTCGGCGGCGATGGCCGCGGAGACGGCCTTGCTGATGGCGATGAAGGGCGTGCGGCGGGGCACCTCCAGCAGCGGCAGCCCCTCCGCCTCGGCAGCCTCGATCAGCGCCTCCGGCACCCGCTCGTACTTCACGCCCACCGCGAAGCCCAGGCCCACCACGCCGGCCCGCACCAGGCGGCGCACATAAGCGCGCATGGCCCCGGGATCCGTGGCGTCGATCTGCAGGGCGGTGGTCAGCAGCAGTTCGCCGCCGTCCATCCACGGCACCGGGTCGGCCAGCTCACTGACATGGGCCCAGCGCACGGGGGTCTCCAGCCGGTCCTCTCCGGCGAGGACGGTCAGCCGCAGCGCGGAGTGCTGGGCGAGGGAGGCGAGCGTCGGGGGCATGGCACCTTCGGTGAGGCATGGGGCATCGCGGTGACGTGCCGTCCCGGTTGAACGGCTGCGAACGATTGTCCCTCAGCACGAGGCCCGGTGGAGTGACGTCCCGATCAGGTGACGGACCACCGGGCAATGGATCACCGGGTAACGGATCACCGGGTGAGGTCCACCAGCACGGGGGGCGCGCTGTCGCCCCATACCGAGGTCACCGACAGCACCGCGTGCCCGGCGGGCACCGCGTGCGCCAGCTCCGAGGCCGACCAGCGCTCGCGCTCCACCCGGCGCACCGTCACCGACTGGGCGGTGACCGCCCGGCCGGTCACCAGGTGACGCACGATGTGCATGGCCCGGGTGAACGGCTCATGGGCGATGATCTGCCGGTCGGTGACGTCGCGGGTCTCCACCCACTCCTTGCCCCAGACCTCGGCGAACCGCGCGCCGTCCCAGGTCGTCACGCCGGAGAACGCCATCCGGCAGCCCACGGAGCCGAGCAGCGCGGGGCGCAGGGGCTCGGGTACGTCGTCGAGCGTACGGAGGGTCAGTACGGCGCCGGCGTTGGCCGACCGCAAACGGCCGAGGGCGCGTACGGAGTCCGGGGTGACGGTGCGGGTGGCGTCGTCCAGTACCAGGCAGGCGAACAGCGAGCGGTCGCCCCGCCCCACGGCGCACTCGGTGAACTGGGCGAGCACCAGGCGCGCCAGCATCCTGGACGCCTCGGCGTGGCCCCGTTCCGGCAGATCGATACGGACCCGTACCGGGTGTTCGACGGCCCGCAGCGAGAAGGTGCGGCTGGGGTCGGTGGTGTCGAAGAAGCGGGCGAAGGCGGGCCGGTCGAGCAGCGCCAGCCGGTCCGCCAGCAGCGGGGCGGGGTCCCCGGGGCGCTGTGACTGCCGTTCGCGGGCATCGAGTTCGCGCAGTTGCGCCTCATGCCCGCCAGCGGTCAGCGCCTCGCGCAGGGCACGCACCGCGTCCGCCGAGCCGTCCAGAAGTTCGCGCAGCTCCGGTACGGACGGGAAGCGGCCGTGCACCGCCCGGAAGGGGCCGAGCAACTGGGCCAGCGCGGTGGCCGCCCTGCGGCCCTCACCGCCGGGCCGGCCCTCGGCCAGGTCACCGGCCAGGCCCTCGGCGAGGACGGCGGCGGCCTCGTCGGGATCCTCGGTGCCGCCATAGAGGTCGAGGTCGTAGGCGGAGTCCGGCCGTCCGATCTTCACCACCACATCGAAGGCGTCATCGGGCGCCAGGGCGGAACCGGCCGCTCCGACGGCCACCACCGAAGCCCGTCCGGCGAGCGCCTGGAGGCACAGCGACTCAAGTACCGGCCGCACCAGGCGCTCGGTCTTGCCACAGCCCGGTGGGCCGACGGCCAGCAGCGAGGTGCCCAGCAGACCGGGGTCCAGGGCGCACCCGGCACCCCGGTGCTCATAGGGGTTGCGCTCCTCGTCGGCGGCGGTGCCGATGCGGACCTGGGAGGTGACCAGGTCGTGCCGCGCCGAGCGCAGCGGCAGGTCGCGTTCGCCGGAGGGGTGGAGGTAGGCGGCGGCCCCATGCCGCAGCACGGTGTCGGTGAATCCGGCGAGCCGTCCGGGGCGCTGCCGTACGGACTGCCAGGCGTGCTCGATACGGGCGTGGTCCACGTCGTTCATCCGCCCGGCCCAGGCTTCGGCCATCAGGCGGTCGGCGGCGTCGTGCGCCCCATGGGCGCGCAGCTGGGGCCACTCGGCGGGATCCTGCCGCGGCTGCGTGGCGGGGTGCTCGTTGTTCTTCGGGTGCTTAACCGGGGCGGGTTGCCGCTCCTGCCCCTCGCCCCCGTAACGGCGCATCAGCTCTCGCCAATGGCCCACGCGTCGGGCGATGGCCAGGAGGAAGAGGGTGAACAGGACATAGTAGGTGTACGAGGCGTACAGCCAGGCGGCGACCGACCGGCGCCAGGACTCGGGGGCGAAGGTCTCCAGCGGCCACATCCAGCCGTCGCCCACCGCCCCGTTCCAGCACAGTGCCCACACCACCCAGACCCCGGCGAAGGCCAGCCCGGCGCGGACGAGGAGCTGCCGGCTGGGGATGAGTTCCGGCCGCGGGCGCACCAGCAGCCGGGGCCAGCGGGCGGCGGCGAACTCGCGGGCCGGCCCCAGCAGCCGCTCCATGGCCCGGCGCCATGGCGGCATCAGGTAGCGGCGCCCCAGCTCGGGCCAGCGGCCGATGCGGCCGAAAACCACCGCCAGGGCGACCACGAAGAGGGCGTAGTAGGCGTAGGAGGCCACGTAGTACTCGCGGGTGCTCTGATCCCAGGAGCCGGGCATCATCGCCCGCAACGGCCAGGTCCAGTACGGCCCCAGGAACCCGTTCCAGAGCAGGGACCACAGCAGCCACCCGCAGAGAAAGGCAATCACCGCCCCGCTGATCAGCTGCCGCCCCGGGACCCGGTTCGGTTCGCGCGCCGGGCGCGGCCGGTGTTCATACGCCCACACGCCGGGCCGCGGCGCCGTGCGCGGGGCGCGGAGCCAGGAGACGAACGGCGGTGGCGGCGGGGCTTCGCCGGGCATGGGGGGCGCCGTCCGCGGTCGCACCACGCCCTCCACCGGGGCCCCGGTCCGCGGTACCGGAACCTCCGCCATCGGTGCGTCCGCCATCGGCGCATCCGTCCCCGGCGCATCCGCCATCGGACGAGGGACCGCACCATGCCGCGCCCCGTACATGCCCTCGGTGTCCATTCGCCGCTCCTCGCCCCCGGCCCGGAGGTCCGCATGCCGTCGCTCCGCGCTCAATCTAGTGTCTTCGCAGCGGGAGTTCAGCGCCGTCGGCCGGCCCCTCCAGGGGCCCGCCATATCCGCTACGGACAAGGCGCGGCGCGCACTTCTCCCTAACGGAACATGCCTGGCCGACACCCGCGCCCCTAGCCTGCGACCGACAACCCCCGTTTTGACCGTCCTGATCGTCTGGAGCCCCTCATGACCGAACTGACCGGAGGCCCGTCCCTCCCCCAGGAGCGCCGCGTCGTCACCGCGATCCCCGGCCCCAAGTCGCTGGAGCTCCAGGCACGCCGCACCGCCGCCGTGGCCGGCGGCGTGGGTTCGGTGCTGCCGGTGTTCACGGTGCGCGCGGGCGGCGGTGTCATCGAGGACGTGGACGGCAACTCGCTGATCGACTTCGGTTCGGGCATCGCGGTGACCTCGGTGGGCTCCAGCGCGGAGGCCGTGGTGCGGCGGGCTTCGGCGCAGCTCGCCGACTTCACCCACACCTGCTTCATGGTCACCCCCTATGAGGGCTATGTGGAGGTCTGTGAGCAGTTGGCCGAGCTGACCCCGGGCGACCACGCCAAGAAGTCGGCGCTGTTCAACTCCGGCGCAGAGGCGGTGGAGAACGCGGTCAAGATCGCCCGCGCCTACACCAAGCGCCAGGCGGTCGTGGTCTTCGACCACGGCTACCACGGCCGTACCAACCTCACCATGGCGCTCACCGCCAAGAACATGCCGTACAAGCACGGCTTCGGCCCCTTCGCGCCCGAGGTCTACCGGGTGCCGGTGGCCTACGGCTACCGCTGGCCGACCGGCCCGGAGAACTGCGCCGAGGAGGCCGCGGCCCAGGCCATCGACATGATCAGCAAGCAGGTGGGCGCGGACAACGTCGCGGCGATCATCATCGAGCCGGTGCTGGGCGAGGGCGGCTTCATTGAGCCGGCCAAGGGCTTCCTGCCGCGCATCGCACAGTTCGCCAAGGACAACGGCATCGTCTTCGTCGCGGACGAGATCCAGTCCGGCTTCTGCCGCACGGGCCAGTGGTTCGCCTGTGAGGACGAGGGCATCGTGCCCGATCTGATCACCACCGCCAAGGGCATCGCGGGCGGCCTGCCGCTGGCCGCCGTCACCGGCCGTGCGGAGATCATGGACGCCGCGCACCCGGGCGGCCTGGGCGGCACCTACGGCGGCAACCCGGTGGCCTGCGCGGCCGCGCTGGGCGCCATCGAGACCATGCGAGAGCTGGACCTCAACGCCAAGGCCCGCCGGATCGAAGAGGTCATGAAGGGCCGCCTGGCCGCGCTGCAGGAGAAGCACGGAATCATCGGCGACGTGCGCGGCCGTGGCGCCATGATCGCCATCGAGCTGGTGGAGCCGGGCACCAAGACGCCCAACGCGGCCGCCGCCGGCGCGCTGGCCAAGGCCTGCCACGCGGAGGGGCTGCTGGTGCTCACCTGCGGCACCTACGGCAATGTGCTGCGCTTCCTGCCCCCGCTGGTGATCGGCGAAGACCTGCTCAACGAGGGCCTGGACATCATCGAGGCCGCACTCGAGCGCATCTGAGCGGTACGCCCGCCGGGACGCGTCCGGCGTGCTGCCGCATGGGGCGGGGCGCGGGGCGGACGCCGCCCCAGGGGCATGATGCGGACGCCGCCCGGGGCATGGGGCGTTCCATACGCCGCCGCATGGGGCGGCCGGTGCGCGCCGGGAAGCCGTCCGGACCGGCTCGCTCAGGAGTTCGTGAAGGAGATGTGCGGGGCGGGTGGTGGAGAGGTGATCCGACTTGTCGGACCCCACCCGCACTGCCGTACGGTTTCTCCGGTGAACGAAAGACCCGCGTCGGCGCTTCCCCAGCACCGGCCCGGCCGTGCCCTCGCGCACACCGGAGCTCTGCGCTCCGGGCACCCTCACGGCTCGGACGGCCGTCCGCCCCACACCCCCCGGGGCGCGCGGCACCGCGGTCGCCATGGCGGCTCCGGAACCCTCCCCCCGGTTCCGGGGCCGTCGGCCGTTCTGTTCCCGGCGGTGTGCGCCCTGCTCTTCGCCCTGATCACCTGGCAAGTGGCCGTCCACGGCCCGCTGCGTGCCCTGGACGAGCGGCTGGGCCGGGCGGCTGAACGGTCCGCCGTCCCCTCCACCGCCGCCCATTTCTTCGCCGACCTGGGCAACGTCTCAGTGGCGCTGCCGGTGCTAAGCCTGGCGCTGGTCTGCGCCGCCTGGCGCGGCCGGGCCTGGCGGCCCCCGCTGGCCGCCGCGCTCGCCATGGCCGCGGTGCCCGCGCTGGTCGTCCCCCTCAAGGGCGCGATTGCCCGCCCCGGACCACCCCTGATGCGCTCCGGGGCGCACGATGGTTTCTTTCCTTCCGGGCATGCGGCCACCGCGGCGGTGGCGTACGGGGCGGCGGCCCTGCTGCTGCTCGGTCGGCCCCGGTGGCCCGCCACTCTGGGCCTCGCGCTGCTCAACGCGGGCGTCGGCCTGGGGCTGGTCCGGTGCGGCTACCACTGGCCGCTGGATGTGGCAGGCGCATGGTGCCTGTCGGGTGCGGTGCTGTGGTGCCTGGGACGGGTCCTTCCATCACCGGGCAGCGCACAGGGCAGTGACGGCCGGCGAGCGGACCAGGACCGCCAGGCGGGCGCCGGGAACCAAGGGCACCCCAGCCGGAAGACGGATCCGGGACCCCGAGCGGACTCCGCCGGTTAGACGACTCCCGACACCAAGCACGGCCCGCGCATGAGGCGGAGCCGCGCACCAGGCAGACGCCGGACTGGGGGCAGGCATGGAGCACCGGCTGGCGCCCCGCCCGTCAGACGAGCGCCCTGCATCGGGCCACCCCCGGCACCGGCGAGCACCCGGCACCGGCGAGCACCAGGCACCAGGCACCCCTCTCCCCCAAACGGGCACCGAGCACCACGGCCCCCAACCGCACCGCGCGCACCGAGCACCACGCGGCCCTCGACCGCACAACGGACACGGACAAGGACACCGAGCAGCGCCCATCGCTCCGAAGCCGACCGCCCGGCGCCCCATGCCCGCCCCCCCGCTGAGGCGCCACGCGGTCAGCACATCAGCAAGTCAGCACGTCCGTGGAGTCCACGCCTCCGGTGCGCCGGACCTCAGCTGTCGAAGCCCAGCCCCACCCGGTCCATCGCCTTGAGCCAGAGGTTGCGCCTGCCGCCGTTCTCATCGGCCCGGGTCATCGACCACTGGGTGAGGCCGATGCCCATGGAGCGCACCGGCTCCGGCGGGAACGGCAGGGGCTTGCTGCGCACCATCTCCAGTTCGGTGCGCTCGGTGCGCTCGCCCGCCAGCAGATCGAGCATCACGTCCGCGCCGAAGCGGCTGGCGCCCACCCCCAGACCGGTGTAGCCGAGCGCATAGGCGACCCGGCCGCCGTGTGCGGTGCCGAAGAAGGCCGAGAAGCGCGAGCAGGTGTCGATGGCGCCGCCCCAGGCGTGCGAAAAGCGCACGCCCTCCAGCTGGGGGAAGCAGCGGAAGAAGTGCTCGGCGAGCTTCTGGTAGGTGGCCGGGTGGTGGTCGTACTCGGCCCGGATCTCCCCGCCGTAGTGGTAGACGATGTCGTAACCGCCCCACAGGATGCGGTTGTCGGCGGTGAGCCGGAAGTAGTGGAAGTGGTTGGCGCTGTCGCTCAGTCCCTGCCGGCGCCGCCAGCCCACCGCAGCCAGTTGCTCCTCGGTGAGCGGCTCGGTGGTCAGTGCGTAGTCGTAGACCGGTGCGATGTACGGGCGCAGCCGCTTCACCAGGGACGGGAAGGCGTTGGTGCCCAGTGCCGCCTGGCGGGCGAAGACCCGTCCGTACGGGGTGCGCACCGCCACGCCCGCGTCGCGCGAGGACAACTCGCTGCCCGGCGTGTGCTCGTAGATCCGTACGCCCAGCTCCAGGCAGGCGCGCTTGAGGCCCCAGGCCAGCTTGGCGGGGTGCAGCATGGCAACGCCGGTGCGGTTCCACAGGCCGGCCAGGAACGTGGGGGAGTCGACCTCGGCGCGCAGTGCGTCGCGGTCGAGGAATTCATGGCCGCCAAAGCCGAGTGAGGCCAGTTCCTCGGCGGTCTCGCGCAGTTCCAGGACCTGGTGCGGGGCGGTGGCGATCTCGATCTCGCCGGTGCGCTCGAAGTCGCAGTCGATGCCATGGCGCCGCAGCGCGGACTCGATGCCGTCGAGGTTTTCGTGGCCGAGTCTCTCCAGCAGGGGGAGCTCGCCGGGCCAGCGGGCCAGGCCATTGCCCAGCCCGTGGGTGAGCGAGGCGGCGCAGAAGCCGCCGTTGCGGCCGGAGGCGGCCCAGCCGCATTCCTCGCTCTCGATCAGGACGACCTCGCGGGAGGGGTCGCGTTCCTTGGCGTTGAGGGCGGTCCACAGACCGGAGTAGCCGCCGCCGACGACGAGCAGGTCGCAGTGCTCGTCGCCGACGAGGGCGGGGCAGGCCTCGGGCCGCCCGGGGTCGTCGAGCCAGTAGGGGCGCAGATGAGTGTCAGACAGTGCTTGGACAGGGTTCATGGCACGGGCGGCCATGGTCTCAGCTCCTTCTTCGGTTTTTCTGGCGTCTGCCGACCAGCTGGCCGGCGAGCACACACAGCACGGCGACGGCGAACATCGCGGTACCGATCACATTGATTTGAACGGGAGTGCCCCGTTGTGCGGCTCCCCACACGAACATGGGGAAGGTCACAGTCGAACCGGCGTTGAAGTTGGTGATGACGAAGTCGTCGAAGGACAGGGCGAAGGACAGCAGCGCGCCGGCGGCGATGCCGGGGGCGGCGATGGGCAGCGTGATCCGCCAGAAGGTCTGCGCGGGGGTGGCGTAGAGGTCCTGGGCGGCCTGCTCCAGGCGGGGGTCCATGCTCATCACCCGGGCCTTGACGGCGGTGACCACAAAGCTGAGACAGAAGGTGATGTGGGCGATGAGGATGGTCCAGAAGCCGAAGCTGACGCCCATGTTGAGGAAGAGCGTGGCCAGCGAGGCGGCCATCACCACCTCGGGCATGGCCATCGGCAGGAAGATCAGGGTGCCTGCCGAGGAACGGCCGCTGAAGCGGTAGCGGGCCAGCGCGAAGGCGATCAGGGTGCCCAGCACGGTGGCCCCGAGCGTGGCCCACACGGCGATGCGCAGGCTCAGCGAGAGGGAGCCGCACAGGTCGGCCACGTCGCAGGGGTGCGTCCAGGCATCGGTGGAGAACCGCTGCCACTGGTAGTTGAAGCGGCCATTGGGCTTGTTGAAGGAGAAGACCGTCACGATGACGTTGGGCAGCAGCAGATAGCCCAGCGTCAGCAGGCCGGCGAAGACCACCAGATGGCGTCTGACCCAGGTGAACAGGCGCATCAGACCAGTTCCTCCGTCCCCGAGCGGCGGATGTAGACGGTCACCATGGCCAGGATCGCGGCCATCAGGATGAAGGACAGGGCGGCCGCGGTCGGATAGTCCAGCACCCGCAGGAACTGGGACTGGATGACGTTGCCGATCATCTTCTGGTCCGGCGAGCCCAGCAGTTCCGCGTTGATGTAGTCGCCGGCGGCCGGGATGAAGGTGAGCAGGGTGCCGGCCACCACGCCGGGCATGGACAGCGGGAGGGTCACCTTGCGGAAGATGGTCAGCGGCCGCGCGTAGAGGTCGCTCGCCGCCTCGTGCAGGCGGCCGTCGATGCGCTCGAGGGAGGTGTACAGCGGCAGGATCATAAAGGGCAGGAAGTTGTAGGTGAGGCCGCAGACGACGGCCAGCGGGGTGGCCAGCAGCCGGTGGCCCTCGGTGACGCCGAGCGCGTCGGTCAGGCCCAGGATGTGCAGCCGGTCCATGGTGCGGACCACGGGGCCGCCGTCGGACAGGATGGTCTTCCAGGCCAGGGTGCGGATCAGGAAGCTGGTGAAGAAGGGCGCGATCACCAGGATCATCAGCAGATGGCGCCAGCGGCCGGCCCGGAAGGCGATGAGGTAGGCGAGCGGGTAGCCCAGCCCCAGGCAGAGCACCGTGGCGATGGCGGCGTAGCCCACCGAGCGGAGGAACTGCGGGTAGTACTGGTTCAGGGCGTCCCAGTAGGTGGCGAAGTGCCAGGTGACCCGGAAGCCGTCCTCCAGGGAGCCGGTCTGCACCGAGGTGGACGCCTGGTAGACCAGCGGGGCGGCGAAGAAGACCAGGAGCCACAGGATGCCGGGGAGCAGCAGCCAGTAGGGGACGAGCCTGCGGCGCCGCACGGGGCGGGCGGAACCGGCCGCCGGGGCCGGCGCGGGGAGCTGTTCGGTGAGGGTCGTCATGAGGGCCCCTCCCCCAGGTCCACGTCGGTGCCGGCCTCGATGCGCTGCGCGGCGTCCAGCCCGAAGCCGTGGCCCGGGTTCCAGTGCAGGACGACCTCGGCGCCGGGCGCCAGGCGGGAGTCGCGCTCGATGTTCTGCTGGTAGACGGCCAGGCCGGGGGCGACGGGGCTGTCGATGAGGTACTGGGTGGAGACGCCGGTGAAGCTGGACTCGGTGATCCGGCCGGTCACCCGGTTACGGCCCTCGGGCACCGTGCCGGCGTCCTCGGCGGGGGTGAGGGTGATCTTCTCAGGCCGTATCCCGATCAGCAGCTTCTCGCCCACCCGGGCGGTGCCGGTACATCGTTTCGCGGGCAGGGTGAGTTTGGTATCCGCGGCACGCAGCGCCAGTTCGTCCCCGGAGGCGTCCAGGACCTCGGCGGTGATGAGGTTGGAGGTGCCCAGGAAGTTGGCGACGAAGGTGGTACGGGGCTGCTCATAGAGGTCGGCGGGGGCGCCGAGCTGCTCGATCCGGCCGTCGTTCATCACGGCCACGGTGTCGGCCATGGCCATCGCCTCTTCCTGGTCGTGGGTGACATGGATGAAGGTGATGCCGACCTCGGTCTGGATGCGCTTGAGCTCCAGCTGCATCTGGCGGCGCAGCTTGAGGTCCAGGGCACCGAGCGGCTCGTCCAGCAGCAGCACCTGGGGGTGGTTGATCAGGGCACGGGCGACCGCCACGCGCTGCTGCTGGCCGCCGGAGAGCTGCTGGGGCTTGCGGCGCGCCAGGTCGCCGAGCTGGACCAGCTCCAGCATGTCCTCGACCTGTTTGCGCACCGACTTCAGGCCGCGGCGGCGGAGGCCGAAGGCGATGTTCTCGTAGACGTCCAGGTGCGGGAAGAGCGCATAGCTCTGGAAGACGGTGTTCACGGGGCGCTTGTGCGGGGGGAGGGCGGTGACGTCCGTGCCGTCCAGCTCGACGGTGCCGGTGCTGGGGTTCTCCAGTCCGGCGATCATGCGGAGGGTGGTGGTCTTTCCGCACCCGGAGGCACCGAGCAGGGCGAAGAACGAGCCCGCGGGAACGCTCAGATCCAGCGGATGCACAGCAGTGAAGGTGCCATAGCGCTTGCTGATGCCGGAGAGGCGGACGCCGGTGCTCGGGGCGGTTGCGGTCATGGATGGTCCAGAGGTGTCGGGGCCGAAAGCACATAACAGTGACATACGGCTGAGGGGCTTCGGATACGGGCCGCCTTCGCGCACTCCTGCACCGGACCGGACGGCCTAGAGCTGGTGTTGCAACACCGAGGTGTGGTCGCCGATCCTGGCAGAGGCGTGCACCCATAACAAGAGATTCCGTTGCAGGAACTCATTGAGGCGACGGAATCAGCATCCGGAACGGGTGCCTCTAAATAGCCGCGACGGAGAGCCGCACCCGCTGCCAGAATCGGCGCCATGACGATCAAGAGGGGTCACGAGGCTTCGGACACGCGCTCGGTGGCGGAGTTGACCGCGGCCGTCGCACGGGGCGAGCGGCCCAGGTATGTGTACTTCTGGGGCCACCGGCCACGCCGGGACGGCAGCGTGGGGCCCGGCTGCTTCAGCCAGTGGTGGCCCTCGCCCTTCACCGTGGACGGAACCGGCTACCCGACCGCCGAACACTGGATGATGGCGGGCAAGGCCCGGCTGTTCGACGACGCCGAGGCGGAGGCCAGGGTGCTGGCGGCGGGCCACCCCAAGCAGGCCAAGGACGCCGGGCGCATGGTGCGCGGTTTCGACGAGGAGACCTGGCGCCGGCACCGCTTCGAGCTGGTCGTCCAGGGCAGCGTGCACAAGTTCGCCCAGCACCCGGAGCTATTGGAGTACCTGCTGGGCACGGGGCGCCGAGTGCTGGTGGAGGCCAGCCCGCTGGACCGGATCTGGGGCATCGGCCTGGCGGCCGACGACGAACGGGCCCAGAACCCGGCGCGCTGGAAGGGACTGAACCTGCTGGGCTTCGCGCTGATGGAGGCGCGTCAGCGCCTGGCGGCCGGCAGCAGCGGCCCGGGAGCGGGCGGCGCCGCCATATAGGCCCCGTAGGTGGCGTCCGGATCGTCGGCCGGGACCTTGTCGGAGTGGCGGTCGTCGTGGTGAACGCTGACGTAGAGCACCACGAAGAGGACGGAGGCGACCAGGGACACCCCGCCGAGTATCAGCCCGGCCAGCGCCTGCCCCTGGTTGGCGGCCTCGCCCCGGGTTGTCTTGGCCCGGCCGATCACGCCGAACACCAGCGCCAGCACGCCGAGGACCACCCCGAACACCACGGTGCAGGACAGCACCAGGCCAAGGATGCCCAGCACCAGCGCCGCCACCCCGAAGCCGTTGTTGGGCACCGGCGCCGGGGCATACCAGGCGCCGCCCTGCCCATAGGCGGCCGGCCCGTAGGGGGCATGGGGCGGATAGCCGGGGCCGCCATAGGGGTCGCCCTGGTACTGGTACGAACTGGGGGTGCCGGGCCCGGTCGGGGCCGGCGGCACCGGTGGCACGCTACCCGGCGGCGGCCCGCCCATGGGCGGTGCCGGGAAGGCATGGGGCGCCTGGTGGCCGGGCGCCTGGGGCGGCGGCCCGGCGGGCTGTCCGGCCCATGGCGCGGCGGCCGGCTCATCGCCCGGCACCCGGTCGTTCGGCGGAGCCCAGGGATCCCGGTACCGCTGCTCCGGCTGGACGTCGTCCTGGTCGGACATGACCCTCCCTAGTTGCTCTCCGGTCATGCTAAGGCCCACGCACTGGCCCCATACCCACCGCACATACGATGATCCGCGGATGATCCGCGCCGCACTGCCCGCCCCATGGATCGAACAGCCCCTGGAGGCCCGAATGTCCGCCCTCGACTCGTTCATCGCCGGCCTGCCCAAGGCGGAGCTGCATGTGCACCACGTCGGTTCGGCCTCGCCGCGCATCGTCGCCGAACTGGCCGCCCGGCACCCCGACTCCCCCGTCCCCGCCGACCCCGAGGCCCTCGCCGACTTCTTCACCTTCCGCGATTTCGCCCACTTCGTCGAGGTCTACCTCTCGGTCGTGGACCTCGTCCGGGACGCCGAGGACGTCCGGCTGCTGACCTACGAGATCGCCCGCGACATGGCCCGCCAGCAGATCCGCTACGCGGAGCTGACCGTCACGCCCTACAGCTCGACCCGGCGCGGCATCCCCGACGCCGCCTTCGTGGAGGCCATCGAGGACGCCCGCAAGGCGGCCGAGAGCGAGCTGGGCGTGGTGCTGCGCTGGTGCTTCGACATCCCCGGCGAGGCCGGCCTGGCCGCCGCCGAGGAGACGGCCCGTATCGCCTGCGAGCTCAAGCCGGAGGGCCTGGTCTCCTTCGGGCTCGGCGGGCCCGAGATCGGCGTACCGCGGCCGCAGTTCAAGCCGTACTTCGACCGGGCCATAGCGGCCGGCCTGCACAGCGTTCCGCACGCCGGGGAGACCACCGGCCCGCAGACCATCTGGGACGCGCTGACCGAGCTGCGTGCCGAGCGCATCGGGCACGGCACCAGCGCCCCTCAGGACCCCAAACTGCTGGCACACCTGGCGGAGCACCGCATTCCGCTGGAGGTCTGCCCCACCTCCAACCTGGCCACCCGTGCGGTGGCGGACATCGAGCGGCACCCGGTCCGGGAGATGGTCGCGGCCGGGGTGCTGGTGACCATCAACAGCGACGACCCGCCCATGTTCGGCACCGACCTCAACACCGAGTACGGGGTGGCGGCACGGCTGCTCGGCCTGGACGAGCACGGCCTCGCCGGTCTCGCCAAGAACGCAGTCGAGGCGTCGTTCATGGACGCGGCGGGCAAGGCCCGGCTGAACGCCGAGATCGACGCCTACACCGCCGCCTGGCGCCGCCCCTGACCGCGCCGGGCACAATGGGCGCCATGCGCGCCTGCACCGCCGTCGGCCACCGCGGCGACCCCTATGTCCACCGGGAGAACACCCTGCCCTCCATCCGCTCGGCCTGGCGGGCCGGGGCGACGGCGGTGGAGATCGACGTCCGCCTCACCCGGGACGGCGTGCCGGTGCTGCTGCACGACGCCACGCTGTCCCGGCTCTGGGGCCATGACCGGCCGCTGGCCGCGCTCTCGGCCGAGGAGGTGCACGCGGTGACCCGGGGCGGTGTCCCCACCCTGCGCCAAGCACTCGCCCAGGACGGGGACGGCCGGTTGTTCATCGACCTGCCGGACCCCTCCGCCGCGGGCGCCGCGGTGGCCGAGGTACGGGCCTGTGGCGCCACGCGGCGCGTCTACTACTGCGGGGGCACCGCCGCCATGCTGGAGGTGCGCCGTGCCGACCCGGAGGCCGAGATCGCCCTCACCCGGACCACCCTGGCCCCGCCGCGCCCCGCGCTGCTGGCGGCGGTCCGGCCCCAGTGGCTCAACTACCGCTTCGGCCTGGTCTCCGAGCGCCTGGTCGCCCGCGACCACGCCGAGGGCTACCGGGTCTCCGCCTGGACCGCCGACACCCGCCGCTCCATGCGCGGGCTGCTGCGCGCGGGCGTCGACTCCATCACCACCAACCGGGTCGGCGCACTGCGCTCCCTGCTCACCGTGTGACCACCGCCCCGCGCAGCGCCCCATGAAGCCCCGCGGGGCGGCCCCATGCATGGGGCCCGGCGAACGCCACGTGGGCCGCGGCGAATGCCCCCATGGGGCCCCGCGGGTATGCCCCGTGGAGCACCCCCATGAGGCCTCGGCGAAACCCCCATGGGGCCGCATTCCCTACGCCCGTGGCGCGCCCCATGGGAGCACCGCATGGGGCGGAGCCGCCCAGGGCAAGGCCCTCACAGCCCCACGATCTCGTTCCACTCCTTCTCGAACACCGGCCGCTCCCTGGCCGATATGTCCCGGGCCGTCGCCAGCCGCCTGCGCATCTCCGCGCTGGGAAAGATCAGAGGGTTGTCCGCCAGCGCCGCGGTGTCCTTGTCCTTGGACGCGGCCAGCACCTCGCGAGCGGCCGGCACGGGGCAGACGTAGTTGACCGAGGCCGCGAGCCGGGCCGCCACCTCCGGCTCGTAGTAGTAGTCGATCAGCCGCTCGGCACTGCGCTTGTGCCGGGCCAGGTCCGGGATCATCATGCTCTCCGCCCACAGCTCGGCGCCCTCCTCGGGCACCACGAACTCGATGTCCGGGTTGTCGGCCTGCAGCTGGATGATGTCGCCGGAGTACGCCTGGCAGGCCAGCACGTCGCCGGAGGACAGTTCCTTGATGTAGTCGTTGCCGGTGAAGCGGCGGATGTGCCGCTCTCGCACCAGGCGCCGCAGCTGGTCGGTCATCTTGTGGAAGTCGTCGGCGGTCCACCGGGTGACGTCCGCGCCATTGCCCATCATCAGCAGGGCGAAGGCCTCGTCCATCCCGGCCAGCAGGGTCACCCGGCCGCGCAGGTCCGGCTTCCACAGGTCGGAGGTGTGCCGGATCTCCCGGCCGAGCTTTTTGCGGTTGTAGGCAATGCCGGTGATCCCGGACTGCCAGGGCACCGTGTGGCGCCGCCCCGGGTCGAAGGAGGGGTTGCGCAGCAGCGGGTCCAGCTCCCGGGCCACATGGGGCTGGCCCGCCCGGTCCATCTCCTGCACCCAGCCCAGCCGTACATAGCGGGCGCACATCCAGTCGCTGACCACGATGATGTCGCGGCCGGTGTCCTGATGGTTCATCAGGGCCGGGCTGATCTTGCCGAAGAACTCGTCGTTGTCGTTGATCTCCTCGGTGTACTTCACCGAGATGCCGCTGCGCTTCTCGAACGCCTCCAGCGTGGGGCGCCGCTGCGGGTTCTTGTCGTCGGTGTCGATGTACAGCGGCCAGTTGGCGAACACCAGCCGTTTCTCGGCCGCCGAGCGGTCGGCCGCCGTACGGTCGCCCGGGGCGATGTACGCGGCGGGCACCCCGCACCCGGCGAGTGCGGCCGCCCCGGCGCCCGCGCCGAGCGCGCACAGCAGGGACCGGCGGGACAGGGGCTTCACGGGGCTCACTCGCATTCCGGCAGGATGGCCGATCGACGTCTGGCGGACAACGGACGCAGTGTCCGGCACCCGGCCGTGCGGCACGGCAGCCTGCCGGGCGCGGGCCGACCGTCGATGATAACGACCGCCGCCTCGCGCCCCGCCCCGGCCTCAGTCCAGCGAGGTCATCACATGCTTGATGCGCGTGTAGTCCTCGAAGCCGTAGGCCGAGAGGTCCTTGCCGTAGCCGGACTTCTTGAAGCCGCCGTGCGGCATCTCGGCCACGATCGGGATGTGGGTGTTGATCCAGACGCAGCCGAAGTCCAGCTTCTTGGACATCCGCATGGCGCGCCCGTGGTCCTTGGTCCATACCGATGAGGCCAGGGCGTACTCCACGCCGTTGGCATAGGCGACGGCCTGGTCCTCGTCGTTGAAGGACTGCACCGTGATCACCGGGCCGAAGACCTCGCGCTGGACGATCTCGTCGTCCTGCTTGAGGCCGGAGACCACCGTCGGGGCGTAGAAGTAGCCCTTCTCGCCCACCCGGTGGCCGCCGGTCTCGACCCTGGCGTGGGCGGGCAGCCGCTCGATGAAGCCGCTGACCTGGGCCAGCTGGTTGGCGTTGTTCAGCGGCCCGTAGAGCACGTCCTCGTCGTCCGGCGCACCGGTCTTGGTGTCGGCCGCGGCCTTGGACAGCGCGGTGACGAACTCGTCGTGGATGGACTGATGGACCAGCACCCGGGTGGCGGCCGTACAGTCCTGGCCGGCGTTGAAGAAGCCGGCGCCGGTGATGCCCTCCACGGCCTTGGCGATGTCGGCGTCCTCGAAGACCACCACCGGTGCCTTGCCGCCCAGTTCGAGGTGGACACGCTTGATGTCCCCCGCGGCGGAGGCGGCCACCTGGCTGCCCGCCCGCACCGAGCCGGTGACCGAGACCATGGCGGGCACCGGGTGCTCCACCATGAGGCGGCCGGTGTCGCGGTCGCCGCAGACGACGTTGAACACGCCCCGCGGGTGGCCGAGTTCGGCAAGCACCCCGCCGATGATCTCGGCGATCAGCACGGTGGAGGCCGGCGTGGTGTCGGAGGGCTTGAGCACCACCGTGTTGCCCGCGGCCAGCGCCGGGGCGAACTTCCACACGGCCATCATCATCGGGTAGTTCCACGGCGCCACCTGGGCGCAGACGCCCACCGGCTCACGGCGGACGATGGAGGTCATCCCGTCCATGTACTCGCCCGCGGAGCGGCCCTCCAGCATCCGCGCGGCGCCCGCGAAGAAGCGGACCTGGTCCACCATCGGCGGGATTTCCTCGGTGCGGGTCAGCCCGACCGGCTTGCCGGTGTTCTCGCACTCGGCGGCGATCAGTTCCTCGGCCCGCTCCTCGAAGGCGTCGGCGATCTTGAGCAGGACCTTCTGGCGCTCGGCCGGCACCAGATCGCGCCAGACGGGGAAGGCGGCCTCGGCCGCCGCCATGGCGGCATCCACGTCGGCGGCACCGGACAGCGGGGCGGTGGCATAGGGCTCGCCCGTCGCCGGGTTGACCACCTCGGTGGTCCGCCCGTCGGCGGCGTCCCGGAACTCTCCGTCGATGTAGTTGCGCAAGCGGCGCAGCTCGGTGGTCACGGTATGCACCTCTCCTGTGAGATGTCCGGTGGCTGAGACGCCCAGCCTAGCCAGGAGACCAACGCTTTCGATACACCCACTGGCCGGTATCGACGGAATCAGTTGATAACAGGGTGATGGACAACGAAAAACATAAGGAAGAGGCTTGTCACACGGTGGACTCCTCATGCACAGTGGGGCCGTGGCCACTCGTAACGCAGACTCCAAGGGCGCCGGCGGCACGGCGCCGGTCGACGCCGTATCCCTGGCGATCATCGAACAGCTCCAGGAGGACGGCCGCCGCCCCTACGCGGCGATCGGCAAGGCCGTGGGGCTCTCCGAGGCGGCGGTACGCCAGCGCGTACAGAAGCTGCTCGACCAGGGCGTGATGCAGATCGTCGCCGTCACCGACCCGCTCACCGTGGGGCTGCGGCGCCAGGCCATGGTGGGCGTCGGCGTGGAGGGCGATCTGGACCCGGTGGCGGACGCGCTGGCCGCGATGGACGAGGTGGAGTACGTGGTGGTGACCGCCGGGTCCTTCGACCTCCTCATCGAGATCGTCTGCGAGGACGACGACCACCTGCTCAACACGATCAACAAGCGCATCCGGACCCTCCCGGGCGTGCGCTCGACCGAGAGCTTCGTCTACCTCAAGCTCCGCAAGCAGACCTACACATGGGGAACCCGATAGCCGTGAGCAAGGACCACTCCACTGCGGCGTACGACCACCTGTGGATGCACTTCACCCGCATGTCGTCGTACGAGAACGCTCCCGTGCCGACCATCGTGCGCGGCGAGGGCACGTACATATTCGACGACCGCGGCAAGCGCTACCTGGACGGGCTGGCCGGGCTGTTCGTGGTCCAGGCCGGGCACGGCCGCGCGGAGCTGGCCGAGGCGGCCCACAAGCAGGCACAGGAGCTGGCCTTCTTCCCGGTGTGGAGCTATGCCCACCCCAAGGCGGTCGAACTGGCCGAGCGGCTGGCCCACCACGCGCCGGGCGACCTCAACAAGGTCTTCTTCACCACCGGCGGCGGCGAGGCGGTGGAAACCGCCTGGAAGCTGGCCAAGCAGTACCACCGGCTCACCGGCAACCCCGGCAAGTACAAGGTGATCTCGCGGTCGGTCGCCTATCACGGCACCCCGCAGGGCGCCCTGTCCATCACCGGACTCCCCGCTCTCAAGGCCCCGTTCGAGCCCCTGGTGCCCGGCGCGCACAAGGTGCCCAACACCAACATCTACCGCGCCCCGTTCTTCGGTGACGAGCCGGAGGCCTACGGGCGCTGGGCCGCCGACCAGATCGAGCAGCAGATCCTCTTCGAGGGCGCGGACACCGTGGCGGCGGTGTTCCTGGAGCCGGTACAGAACGCCGGCGGCTGCTTCCCGCCCCCGCCCGGCTACTTCCAGCGGGTCCGCGAGATCTGCGACCGCTATGACGTGCTGCTGGTCTCGGACGAGGTGATCTGCGCCTTCGGCCGGCTGGGCACCATGTTCGGCTGCGAGAAGTTCGGCTACGTGCCGGACATCATCACCTGCGCCAAGGGCATGACCTCCGGCTATTCCCCGATCGGTGCCGCGATCATCTCCGACCGGATCGCCGAGCCCTTCTTCAAGGGGAACAACACCTTCCTGCACGGCTACACCTTTGGCGGCCATCCGGTCTCCGCCGCGGTCGCGCTCGCCAACCTCGACCTCTTCGAGCGCGAGGGGCTCAACCGGCACGTCCTGGAGCATGAGGCCGCCTTCCACGCCACGCTCGCCAAGCTCCACGACCTGCCGATCGTGGGCGACGTGCGGGGCAACGGCTTCTTCTACGGCATCGAACTGGTCAAGGACAAGGCCACCAAGGAGTCCTTCACGCCCGAGGAGTGCGAGCGCCTGCTCTACGGCTATGTCTCCAAGGAACTGTTCGACAACGGCCTGTACTGCCGGGCCGACGACCGTGGTGATCCGGTCATCCAGCTCTCCCCGCCGCTGATCTCCGGCCAGGCGGTCTTCGACGAGATCGAGCAGATCCTGCGCGCCGTGCTCACCGAGGCCTGGAGCAAGATCTGACGCCCTGTTCCGCCACCCCCCATGCCCATGGCCCACGCCCCCGCGTGGGCCATGGCGCGTTTGCGCTCTTTACAGCCGCTGACCGTAACTCCCGCCCCAATGAGCCCGATGGGAGGAAAGTGGGCCGCTTCCGCGCCGAGCCTGGACCGGGGCTAGGATCCCGGTTCCGTACGGTGCCTGTGACCCAGTGACCCAATGGCCTCCGGTTCGTTCACCCGGACAGGGGAACGGACCCTCCAGCGACCCGAGGTGTGCTCGAAATGGTGGCCCCGCCGGACAACGACGTGCTCTGGGCACGCGGCCTGCACTACTCCTACAACGGTTCCCCTGCCCTGACGGGCGTCTCCGTCGGCGTCCGTGAGGGCGAGATCCTCGCCCTCGCCGGACCGCGCGGCTCCGGAAAGACCACCCTTCTCAAGTGCCTGTCCGGGCAGTTGGTGCCGGACCAGGGCGAGGTGTGGTTCAACAGCGCGCCCGTGCACACCCTCTCCCGTTCCGGGCGTGAACGCCTGCGCCGCGAGCGCTTCGGCTGGATCGACAGCACCCCCCACCTGGTACCGGAACTGACCGCCTGGGAGAACGCCGCGCTGCCGCTGCTGGCCCGCGGCGTGGGGCACCGTGCCGCCAAGACCACCGCCTACGAATGGCTCGAACGCCTGGACGTCGGCGACTGCGCCCGCAAGCGGCCCCGCGGGCTGCTGCGCGCGCAGTGCCAGCGGATCGCCGTCGCCCGCGCCCTGGCCGGGGAGCCCACCGTGGTGTTCGCGGACGACCCGGCCGCCCCCCTGCACAGCGCCGACCGCGCCCAGGTGCTGCGCACCCTGACCACCGCCGCCCGCTCGCACAACATCACGGTGGTTCTCGCCGTGCTGGACGAGGACAGCGCCTCGCTGGCGGACCGCACCGTCGGCCTGCTCGACGGCCGGCGGGGCGGCGCCATCCCGGCGCCGGACGCGCCCGAGGGAGAGGGCAGGGCCGCGTGCTCAGTCTCCGCCTAGCGCGCGGCGCTCACCCGCTGGTCCTGCTCAGACGGCTGCTGGTGGCCATCGCCGCATCCGGGGTCGGTTTCCTGCTGCTGTGCACCCTGGGCTACGCGGTGGCGCACCCGGCGCAGACCGACGCCTCGGTGGTGCGGCTGCTGTGGTGCGCCCTGCCGTTCGCCGCCGTGGTGCAGTTCGCGCTCACGGTGGCCCGCAGCGACCCGGCCACCCGGCCCAGGGACGGGCTGGACGCGATCGGATTCGGCCCCGTGCGGCTGTCCCTGCTGGCCGCCACCTCCACCGCCATCTCCTGCACGGTGGGCAGCGGCGCCGCGCTGCTGGTCTATCTGGAACTGCGCGGGGACCTCGGGGCCACCCCGCTCAGCGGCCACGCGGCCCGTCTGCTGGACGGCGGCCGGGCACTGCCCTGGGGCGCCACCCTGACCCTGCTGGGCCTGCTGCCCGCGGCGGCGGCCGGCGCCTGTGTGCTGGCGCTGCGCCCGCGCGAGGAGAAGCGAGCCGCCGCCCCGGCGGAGGCTGCCGAGGAGAGCGACGCTCCGGAGCCGCCGACGGGCACCATGCCCGCCGTGGCCACCCGCCCCGAGCCCAGGCCCGCCTATGTGGGGCTGCCCTGGGGCGTGGCGATCATCGCCACCGGTCTGGCCCTGGAGGCCTATGTGGGCCATGCCCCGGCCCCCGAGCCGGGCACCCTGCTGGCCCTGCCGGGCCAGGAGCGCGGTGCCTCACCGGGGCTGCTCGGCGGCTGGCTGCTGGCCTCGCTGGGCCTGGTGCTGGCCGGGCCAGGGCTGACCCACTGGTGCGGCGTGGTGCTCTCGGCGGGGCGGCCCGGGCCGGTGCGCATGCTGGCCGGGCGGATGCTGCAGGACACCGCCACCCGCATCGGGCGGCCGCTGGGCGTGCTGTGTGCAATGGCCTCCGGCGTGCTCGCCGCCGTGGAGCTCTACGGGGTGGCCTGGGAGCACTCCGGCCCGCGCCCCTTCGGCCCGCTCACCGGGCTGGGCGCGGCGGTGGTGATGGCCTGTGTCACGGCCACCGCCATCACCGCCGCCCTGGATGCCCGGCAGGTCCGCTCCGAGACCACCTCGGCGCTGCGCAGGCTGGGCATTCCGGCCGGCCTGCTGCGCGGCGCGGCCGCCGTGCGCACCTGTGTGCTGTTGGCCGTGCTGGCCCCGCTGACCTGGGTGATCGCCGAGCTGACCGCACTGCCGCTGATGCGGTGAGCGCTACTGGTCCGATGCGGTGAACGGTGCCGGGTCCGATGCGGTGAGCGGCACCCGGGGCAGTCCTTGCCCACGTCTCGGTTTGACCTTTCCTTGACCCAAGGCAACTCCGGCCCCATAAATCACGTCTGCCTCAGAAGCACGACGGTTTTTCGGGCGAACGGAGCTATTGGTGATCATCGGCCTTGTGACGGCTGTCGCGGCCTCGGCCTGTTACGGCACAGGATCGGTCCTGCAGGCCGTGGGATCGCGGAAATCAGCCCGCCAGGAGGCCGCGACGGCCTCCGCCACGGGGGTCACCCAGCACGGCGGGCCCAGCCTGTCGTCCACCGCCAAGGCGGCGGTCACCTGGGAGTTCATGCTCGGCACCGTCCTGGACTTCATCGGTTTCGGCCTGGGCGCACTGGCCGCGCGGATGCTGCCGCTGTTTCTCTCCCAGACGGTCATCAGCGCCAACCTGATCGTCACCGCACTGCTGAGCATCAAGCTGCTGGGCATCCGGCTGCGCCGGCCCGAGTGGGCGTCCATAGCCGTGGTGTGCGCTGCGCTGGTGCTGCTGGCGACGGCTGCCGGGCACGAGGGCAGCGGCAGCACGGCGCGGTCCACCCACTGGTGGCTGCTGGGCATCACGGTGGTGCTGATGGGCGGCGGCACGGTGGCGGTGCGGCTGATGGGGGCGCGGGCGGCCATCCTGGCCGGTCTGCTGTCCGGCCTGGGCTTCGGGGCCATCGGGGTGGGGGTACGCATCCTCGACGGTCTCTCCCCGCTCGACCTGCCCGCCCTGCTGGCCGACCCGGCGCTCTACGCCATCCTGATCGCGGGCGGCGTGGGCATGTACCTGCACACGGTGGCCCTGCAGATCGGCTCGGTGAACGGGGCCACGGCGGCACTGGTGGTCGGCGAGACGGTGCTGCCGGGCATCATCGGCGTGCTGTGGCTGGGCGACCACTCACGTCCTGGCTTCGCCTGGGTGGCGGTGCTCGGCTTCCTGCTGGCGGTGGCGGGAGCGGTGGCGGTCGCCTGGTTCGGCGAGCCGGACTCCCACGCGGGGTCGCTCACGACGGAGCAGGACGAACGGGAGCCGGCCCGCTCAGCGGCCGCCTGAGGGCGATCCGCTGGGGGTGCCGGAGCTCCGAGCTGCTCCACCGGCCCGCTCGCGCCTCGTGCGGACGGGGACCGTGCGGTGCGGCTCACATCTCGTGCGGACGAGGACTGTGCGGCTCGCGCCCCATGCCTGCCGCGCCATGCGGCACATTCCTCGCGGGGCCTGGGCCCGGGGCGGCTCGCGCCTCATGCGGAGCGGCCCCACGCACCGCCGCCTTTTACGGCTCACACCTCGTGGGACCAGGGCCTCATATCTACCGCCCCATGCGGCACTTGCCTCGTGGGGCCTGGGCCCGGGGCACCTCATCCCTCATGCGGACCGGCCCCATGCGCACCGCCGCCCTGCACGGCCCACACCTCGTGGAGCCTGGGGTCCGTGCGCATGTACCGCCCCCCATGCGGCTCACACTCCATGCGGCCCGGGCACCGCGCGTACCGCCGCCCCATACGTGCCCCGTGTGGCCCTCGCCCCATGCGGCTCCACCGCGCTTGTGGTGCGCCACCCGGGGCTGGGCAGTAAGGGCGCAAAGCCCGCTCGTCAGCCCCATGGGGCCGCGCCACGCAGGTCGAGTCGTAAGCCCATAAACCGCTGGGGCGTTCGCGGGTCACTCCCCCAGCACCACGACCTCGTCCCCGGCGAAAGCGACCCCGACCCGGGCACCGGCCTCCGGCGCGGCACCAAGTCCGCACGAAGCCTCCAACTCCGGCCCCGCGGACGGCCGTAGCAGAACAGCCACATGGTCGCCCCGGAACGTCCGGCCGACCACCTCGCAGGGCAGGCCGTCGGCCGCCGGCACCAGGCGCACTCCCCCGGGTCGCACCAGCACCCTGCACCGCCCCTGCGGCGTGCCCAAGGGAACCGGCAGCTTGCCCCAGACCGTCTCCGCGACATCGCCGGCCACACCGGCCTCGACTATGTTGTCGAAGCCCAGGAAACGAGCCACGAACTCCGAAGCGGGGCGCTGCCACACCTCCAGCGGCGTGCCCTCCTGCGCGATGCACCCTTCACGCATCACCACCACCCGGTCGGCCAGCGCGAAGGCCTCGCCCTGGTCATGGGTGACCGCCAGCACCGTGGTGCCCAACTGCCCGAAAAGGGTGCGCAGTTCGACCACCAGCCGCTCGCGCAGGCTCCGGTCGAGCTGGCCGAGCGGCTCGTCCAGCATCAGCAGCCGCGGATTCGGGGCCAGTGCCCTGGCGAGGGCCACCCGCTGCTGTTCACCGCCGGAAAGCCGGCCGACCGACCGGCGCTGCGCGCCGGGCAGACCCACCAGCTCCAGGAGTTCGGCGACCCTGCGCTCGGACTCCGCGCGCCGCGCGCCGCGCATCCGCAGCCCGAAGGCCACGTTCTGCGCCACATCGCGCTGCGGGAACAACTGGTGGTCCTGGAACATCAATCCGACGCCGCGACGGTGGACCGGCACCGCGCTCTGGTCCCGGCCGGCCAGCAACACCCGCCCCGCGTCAGCCCGTTGCAGCCCCGCGACCACCCGCAGCAGGGTGGACTTCCCGCTGCCGCTGGGCCCCAGTACACATACCGTCCGGTGTTCGGCGACCGCCAGGTCCACCGTGTCCAGCACAGTGCGGCCGCCGAGGCGGACGGTCACCGAGTCCAGTTGGAGCAGGGGCATCAGAACTCTCCCGTACGGTCGGTGCGCACGCGCTCCAGCACCAGCAGCGCCGCCGCGCAGACCAGCATCAGCACCGTGCTCAGGGCCATCGCCTGCCCATAGGTCAGCTCCCCCGGGCGGGCCAGCAGCCGGGCCACCGCGACCGGGAGCGTGGGGTGGTCGGGCCGGGCGATGAACACCGTCGCCCCGAACTCGCCCAGCGACACCGCGAAGGCGAACCCGGCCGCCACCGCCAGCGCCCGCCCCACCAGCGGCAGATCCACCTCGCGCCAGGCGCGCAACGGCGAGGCGCCGAGCACCGCGGCCGCCTCACGCAGCCGGGGTTCCACGGCGCGCAGCACCGGCAGCATGGTGCGCACCACAAAGGGCACACCCACCAGCGCCTGGGCCAGCGGGACCAGGATCCAGGAGGTGCGCAGGTCCAGCGGCGGCTCGTCCAGGGCGATCAGGAAGCCGAAGCCGACGGTCACCGCGGAGGTGCCCAGCGGCAGCATCAGCAGCGCGTCGAAGCCCCGCACCAGGCGGCCCCCGCGCCGGGTCAGAGCCGCCGCGGCGAGCGAGCCGACGACCACCGCGATGGCCGTGGCGGCCAGGGCGTAGGTCAGGGAGTTGCCGACCGCCTCCAGCGGGGCCGTCACAAAGGTTCCGCCGTTGTCCCCCGCCGAGGCCAGCGCCCGGTAGAAGGTGAAGCCATAGCCGTCCGGGCCGTCGAGCGAGCGCAGCACCAGCACCGCCAGGGGGAGCAGAATCAGCAGCCCGATGACCGCCAGGACCGAGGCGAGCAGCGCCCATTGGCCGGCTCCGCGGGGGCGGCGGGCAGTGCGGGCGGCGTCCACCAGTCGCAGGGCAGTCTCCCGGCGCCGTACGGTCCAGGCGTGCACCAGCAGCAGTACGGCGACCACCGCGAACTGCACCAGGGTGAGGACCGCGGCGGTCGGCAGGTCCAGCATTTGCGCGGTCTGCTGGTAGATCTCCACCTCCAGCGTGGCGTAGCGCGGGCCGCCCAGGATCTGGATGACGCCGAAGGAGGTGAAGGTGAAGAGGAAGACCATCAGCGCGGCCGCGGCCACGGCGGGCATCAGCGCGGGCAGGGTCACCTTGCGCCAGGCGGCGAACCGGCCGGCGCCCAGCACTCTGGCGGCCTCCTCCTGCCGGGGGTCGAGCTGCCCCCACAGGCCGCCGACGGTGCGCACCACCACGGCGTAGTTGAAGAAGACATGGGCGAGCAGGATGGCCCAGACCGTGGTGTCCAGCCGCACACCCCACAGTTCGTCCAGCAGCCCACCGCGGCCCAACAGGGCCAGGAAGGCGGAGCCGGCGACCACGGTGGGCAGGACGAAGGGCACAGTGACCACGGCGCGCAGCAGCCGCTTGCCGGGGAATTCCAGACGGGCGAATACATAGGCGGCAGGCAGGGCCAGTGCCAGGGTGAGCGCCGTGGAGGCGGCCGCCTGCCATGTGGTGAACCAGACGACCTCTGCGGTGTGCGGGTCGCCCAGCACTTCGCCGATCCGGCCGAACTGCCAGCGGCCGTCGGCCTTGAGGCCGCGGGCGACGATGGCGGCCACCGGGTAGCCGAAGAAGACGCCGAAGAAGGCGAGCGGCAGGGCCATGAGGCCCAGCCGCGCTGCCGCGCCGCGCAGGCCCCGTGCCCCGTCGGCCCGCTTCCGCCCGGTGGTTACTTCAGGACGAGCGAGGACCACGTCTTGACCCACTGGTCACGGTTTTTGGCGATCTTGTCGGGCGCGAGGGCGGCGGAGTCGGCGGGCCTGGCGCCGTACTTGGTGAACACCTCGGGCACCTTGGCGTCCTTGGCCACCGGGTTGACGTACATCTGCAGCGGCATGTCCTCCTGGAAGGTCCTGCCCAGCATGAAGTCGATGAGCGCCTGACCGCCCTTGGTGTTCTTGGCGCCCTTGAGCAGACCGGCGAACTCGGTCTGGCGGAAGCAGGTGCCGGTGGCAACGCCGGTCGGCGCTTCCCCGGGCTGCGGCTTCATGCCGACCACCTCGGCGGGAGGGCTGGAGGCGTAGGAGACCACCAGCGGCTTGTCGCCCTTGGCCTTCTTGCCGCCCGCGGAGCCGGAGAAGCGGTCGTTGTACGCCTGCTCCCAGCCGTCAACCACCTCCACCCCGTTGGACTTGAGCTTCTTCCAGTAGTCCTGCCAGCCGTTGTCGCCGTACTTGGCGATGGTGGCCAGCTGGAAGGCCAGGCCGGGCGACGAGGTGGCGGAGTTCTCGGTGACCAGGAGGTTCTTGTACTCCGGCTTGACCAGATCGTCGAGGGTCTGCGGCGGGGCCAGCTTGTGGCCGGCGAAGTAGGCGCGGTCGTAGTTGACGCAGATGTCACCGGAGTCGATGGGAGTCACCCGGTGCTCGGCGGCATCGGCCTGGAACTCCTGGGGGACCCGGTCCAGGCCCTTGGCCTGATAGGGCGTGAAGAGGCCGTTGTCCAGCGCCCGGGAAAGCAGAGTGTTGTCGACGCCGAAGAAGACGTCGCCCTGCGGGTGGCTCTTGGAGAGGATCGCCTGGTTGACGGCCTGGCCCGCGTCACCGCCCTTGATGATCTTGACGGTGTACCCGGTCTCCTTGGTGAACTCCTTGAGCACCGAGTCCGAGGCGAGGAAGGAATCGTGCGAGACCAGGGTGACGGTCTTGCCGCCGTCCGTCTCGCCGGAGCTGCCGGAGCCGCCACAGGCGGCGAGGGCCGGAAGTCCGAGCGCGGCGATGGCGGCCGCGCTCAGGGCACGCCGGAGGCTGGTGTTCATGGTGGGCTGACTCCCTACGCCGGTACTAACCGGATCAGGTCCGAGGGTCTGCGGCCGGGCCGCACTCTCAGCGCTGTGTGCGCTCCCCTGTCGGAGTGTTCATTTGTACGAAAGTGTGCGGAAGAACCGTATCAGTGCGGTCAGCGCTCGGTCGCCGCCAGCTGTCCGCAAGCGCCGTCGATCTCCTGGCCCCGGGTGTCCCGCACGGTCACCGGCACCCCGTGCGCGGCGATCGCCTCGACGAAGGCCCGCTCGTCCTCCGGGCGGGAGGCCGTCCACTTGGAGCCCGGGGTGGGGTTGAGCGGGATGAGGTTGACGTGCACCCGCCTGCCCTTGAGCAGCCGGCCCAGCAGATCGCCGCGCCATGCCTGGTCGTTGATGTCCCGGATCAGGGCGTACTCGATGGAGATCCGGCGGCCCGACTTCTCCGCGTACTCCCAGGCGGCGTCCAGCACCTCGCGGACCTTCCAGCGGGTGTTGACCGGCACCAGGGTGTCGCGCAGCTCGTCGTCGGGGGCGTGCAGGGAGACCGCCAGGCGGCACTTGAAGCCCTCGTCGGCGAAGCGGTGCATGGCGGGCACCAGGCCCACGGTGGAGACGGTGATGCCGCGCTGGGAGAGCCCCAGGCCGTCCGGCTCCGGGTCGGTGAGCCGACGGATGGCGCCGACCACGCGCTTGTAGTTGGCCAGCGGCTCCCCCATGCCCATGAAGACGATGTTGGACAGCCGCGCGGGGCCGCCGGGCACCTCGCCGTCCCGCAGCGCGCGCATGCCGTCAACGATCTGGTGCACGATCTCGGCGGTGGACAGGTTGCGGTCCAGGCCGGCCTGGCCGGTGGCGCAGAACGGGCAGTTCATGCCGCAGCCGGCCTGCGAGCTGATGCACATGGTCACCCGGTCCGGGTAGCGCATCAGCACCGACTCGACCAGCTTGCCGTCATGCAGGCGCCACAGGGTCTTGCGGGTGGTGTCGTCGTCGCAGGAGATGTGCCGGACCACGGTCATCAGCTCGGGCAGCAGCTCCTCGGCGAGCCTGCCGCGGGCGGCCGCGGGGATGTCCGTCCAGTCCGCCGGGTCGTGCGCGTAGCGGGCGAAGTAGTGCTGGGAGAGCTGCTTGGCGCGGAACGGCTTCTCGCCGATGGCGGCGACGGCCTCCCGCCGCTCGGCGGGCGAGAGGTCGGCGAGGTGCCGCGGGGGCAGCTTGGCTCCACGGGGGGCGACGAAGGTGAGCTCACCGGGTGCGGGTGCCACGAGCGGGGACTCCTCAGATGCGACGAGAACGGGCCGTCCCCGCCGCACGGGGCCGGCGGCGGGACCGTGCCGGACGGAGTGCCGGCGCCGGCGCTCCCCCGGCGCGGGGCCGAAAAAGGGCGCGTCCGGAAAAGACGCGCCCTCCCAGGGTAACCGGCCCGGGCTCAGGCCGAGCCGACGAAGGCAACCAGCAGCAGCCAGACCACCGGGGCCGTGGGCAGCAGGGAGTCCAGCCGGTCCATGATGCCGCCGTGGCCGGGCAGCAGCTCCCCCATGTCCTTGATGCCCAGGTCACGCTTGATCATGGACTCGCCGAGGTCGCCCAGCGTGGCGCTGACGGCCACCGCCAGGCCCAGCAGCAGGCCCTGCCACCATGCGCCGCCGTCGATCAGGAACTGCATGCACAGCGCCCCCGCCACCATGGCGAACAGCACCGCACCCACCAGGCCCTCGCGGGTCTTGCCGGGGCTGATGCGCGGCGCCAGCTTCCGCTTGCCGAAGCGCCAGCCCACCGCGTACGCGCCGGTGTCGCTGACCACGGTGAGGATGAGGAAGGTCAGCACCCGCCAGGCGCCGTCCCCCGCGGCCAGCATCAGAGCCACGAAGGTGGCCAGGAAGGGCACATAGAAGGCGGCGAAGATGCCCGCCGTGACGTCCTTGAGGTAGTCATCCGGCGGCTCCGTCATCCGCCAGACCAGCACCGCCAGCGCGGTGAACGCCATGGCCACCCAGGCGCCCTCGGCACCGTTGACATAGCCGGCGACCGTCATCGCGGCACCGCCGATGGCCAGCGGCACCAGCGGCGCCTTGATGGACTTCCGCTCGGCCAGCCGGGAGGTCAGCTCCCACAGCCCGACCACCACGGCGATCACGATCACGCCGAGGAAGACCGGCTTGTAGATGAACAGCGAGGCGAGGATGACCGCACCGAGGGCCAGCCCCACCCCTATCGCGGCACGCAGATCGCGGCCGGCGCTCTTCTTCCCCGCTTTGGGCGCGACGGGCTTCTCCGGCCGGATGTCGGACTCCTTATCAGCGCTTTCCCCGTGGGGCAGGGAGCCGCCGGAAGGAGCGGCCCCCTGGCCACGGTCGTCCTGGTCTCCGCCTGCGTCGGGCACGATGGGCATGGGCCGAGTCTGCGCCGCCTCGGCCGCACCGTGCACAGGACCCGCCGAAACCGCGGGCCCCCGGTCCGTGGACCCCCAGTGGCCGGCGCGCGGCGGGGCTCCCCAGGATGCGTCGTTCATCAGACCTCGAGCAGCTCGGCTTCCTTGTGCTTGAGCAGCTCGTCCACCTGCGCCACGTACTTCGCGGTGGTGTCGTCGAGCTCCTTCTCGGCGCGGCGCACGTCGTCCTCGCCGGACTCCTTGTCCTTGACGAGCTTGTCCAGGGCGTCCTTGGCCTTGCGGCGGACGGCCCGGATGGAGACCTTCGCGTCCTCGCCCTTGCCCCGGGCCACCTTGATGAACTCGCGGCGGCGCTCCTCGGTGAGCTCCGGGAACGTCACCCGGATGATGCTGCCGTCATTGCTCGGGTTGACGCCCAGGTCCGAGTCGCGGATCGCCTGCTCGATGTTGCGCAGCGCGCTCTTGTCGAACGGCGTCACCACGGCCATGCGCGGCTCGGGAACCGAGAACGACGCCAGCTGGTTGATCGGCGTCAGCGCGCCGTAGTAGTCGGCCACGATCTTGTTGAACATGGCCGGGTGCGCACGCCCGGTGCGGATCGCCGCGAAGTCCTCCTTGGCGACCACAACGGCCTTCTCCATCTTCTCCTCGGCCTCGAGGAGGATCTCTTCGATCACCACTTGCTCCTGGTGTTATCAGTAAGCAGAGCCTCGCCCCTGCGCGCGTCTTCTCCTGCACGGTGTCCGACCGGCAGGCAGGTTGTCCATCCCCGTGCCGTGGTCTTGTCACGGCCCGGAGTTGCCGTCCCCGCGCGGTGACGGGGCGGCACGGACGGTGTTACGGGCGTCCTCAGTCCCGCGAGTCCTGGTCGCTCACGAGCGTGCCGATCTTCTCACCCTTGACCGCACGGGCGATGTTGCCCTCGGCCAGCAGCTCGAAGACCAGGATCGGCAGCTTGTTGTCCATGCACAGGCTGATGGCGGTGGCGTCGGCGACCTTCAGGCCGCGGGCGAGCACCTCGCCGTACTCCAGGGCGTCGAACTTCACCGCGCCCGGGTTCTTCTTGGGGTCGGAGTCATAGACCCCGTCGACGCCGTTCTTGCCCATCAGGATGGCCTCGGCGTGGATCTCCAGGGCCCGCTGGGCGGCGGTGGTGTCGGTGGAGAAGTAGGGCATGCCCATGCCCGCGCCGAAGATCACCACGCGGCCCTTCTCCAGGTGGCGCACGGCGCGCAGCGGGATGAAGGGCTCGGCGACCTGTCCCATGGTGATGCCGGTCTGCACCCGGGTCTCCACGCCCTCCTTCACCAGGAAGTCCTGCAGGGCGAGGCTGTTCATCACGGTGCCCAGCATGCCCATGTAGTCGGAGCGGGCCCGGTCCATGCCGCGCTGCTGCAGCTCGGCGCCACGGAAGAAGTTGCCGCCGCCGATGACCACGGCGATCTCATAGCCCTCACGGACCACGGCCGCGATCTCACGGGCGATGGCGTGCACGACATCGGGGTCGACACCGAGCCCTCCGCCTCCGGCGAAGGCTTCGCCCGACAGTTTCAGCAGGAACCGGCGGGGTTTGCCGTTCCCGGCGCTCTTGTCGTCGGCGGCCGTGTGGGCGTCCGCACCCTGATTCATTGGAACTCTCCTCGTGCACATACGAAGAAGGCCATTGCCGATGGGTCCTCGCGGTTCCCTGTGCGGCAATGGCCTCCTCGTCACATCAGCGGCCGGCCGGTGGACGGTCGGCTGCATACGACCCTAGCGGGTCGCAGGTCATTCGCTGCCCTGCTGGGCGGCTCAGGCGCCGACGCGGATGCGGGCGAAGCGCTTGAGCGTGACACCGGCCTCGTCCAGGACCTTCTGGACGGTCTTCTTGTTGTCCTTGGCGAAGGGCTGGTCCAGCAGGACCTGCTCCTTGAAGAAGCCGGTGACGCGACCCTCGACGATCTTCGGCAGGGCGGCCTCGGGCTTGCCCTCCTCACGCGCGGTGGCCTCGGCGACGCGGCGCTCGTTCTCCACGACCTCGGCCGGGATCGACTCGCGGGAGAGGAACTTCGGCGCGAAGGCGGCGATGTGCTGCGCGACGTCCTTGGCGACCTCGGCGTTCTCCTTGTCCAGCTCGACCAGCACGCCGACCTGCGGGGGCAGGTCCGCGGCGGTGCGGTGCATGTACGCGGAGACGTAGCCGTCGGCGAAGGCCGCGAAGCGGTCCACGGCGATCTTCTCGCCGAGGGTGGCGTTGGCCTCGTCCACGAACGCCTGGACGGTCTTGCCGGGCTCGATCTCGGAGGCCATCAGGGCCTCGACGTCGGCCGGCTTGGTCTTGGCGACGTGCGCAGCCAGGGCGTCGGCGACCGCGAGGAACTTCTCGCCCTTGGCGACGAAGTCCGTCTCGCACTTCAGCTCGACGATGACGCCGGAGGTGTTGTCGGCAGCGATGTCGGAGACCACGGCACCGTTCTCGGTGGTGCGGCTCTCGCGCTTGGCCACACCCTTGAGGCCCTTGACGCGGACGATCTCGACGGCCTTCTCGAGGTTGCCCTCGGCCTCGTCGAGCGCCTTCTTGCAGTCCATCATGCCGGCGCCGGTGAGCTCACGGAGCTTCTTGACGTCAGCGGCGGTGAAGTTCGCCATCCTTCAATCCTTCTTGTGCACTACGCCCCGCCGCGCCGCATGGCGCCGGCAGGGCTGGTCCGTCTTGAGGTCACCACGGCGGCCGACTCCCGTCCACCGGGCGGGATCCGGCCGTGGATCCACCAGGCGACGGCGAGGGCTCACCCCGCCGTCGCGCCCGGCGAGGTCAGGCCTGCTCGCCCTCGGCGGCCGGCTTCTCGGCCTCGGCGGGGGCCTCGGCCTTCTTCTCGCCCTCGAGCAGGTCGCGCTCCCACTCGGCCAGCGGCTCGCCGGCCTTCTCGCCCGGCTTCTGGTCGCCGGTGGCGGCGCCGGAGCGGGCGATGAGGCCCTCGGCGACGGCGTCGGCGATCACGCGGGTGAGCAGGGTGACGGAGCGGATCGCGTCGTCGTTGCCCGGGATCTTGTAGTCGACCTCGTCCGGGTCGCAGTTGGTGTCGAGGATCGCGACGACCGGGATGCGCAGCTTGCGCGCCTCACCGACGGCGATGTGCTCCTTCTTGGTGTCCACGACCCAGATGGCGCTGGGCACCTTCTGCATCTCGCGGATACCGCCGAGGGTCTTCTCCAGCTTGGCCTTCTCGCGGGAAAGGACCAGGAGCTCCTTCTTGGTGAGGCCGGAGGCGGCCACGTCCTCGAAGTCGATGAGCTCGAGCTCCTTCAGGCGCTGCAGGCGCTTGTAGACGGTCGAGAAGTTGGTGAGCATGCCGCCCAGCCAGCGCTGGTTGACGTAGGGCATGCCGACCCGGGTCGCCTGCTCGGCGATGGCCTCCTGGGCCTGCTTCTTGGTGCCGACGAACATGATGGAGCCGCCATGCGCGACGGTCTCCTTGACGAACTCGTAGGCGCGGTCGATGTACGACAGCGACTGGAGCAGGTCGATGATGTAGATGCCGTTGCGCTCGGTGAAGATGAAACGCTTCATCTTCGGGTTCCAACGACGGGTCTGGTGACCGAAGTGGACGCCGCTCTCCAGCAGCTCCCGCATCGTGACGACGGCCATGGCCGCGCTCCTTGTTGTGCTCGGTTTCCACGGCGGCCGGGCGGCCGCCGCTCCTGACGCCCCGACGCGCCTGCCATGGAATCCGGGGAATCCCATGGACCGAGAGACACGGCCACCACGCTGCCCTGTAGGGGCGTGATGCGCGGGTGGCGGGGCGTGCGAAGTCGACCCGGTGACCCGGATCGCCATGAGAAGTGTACGGGACCGGGGAAGTGCCGGGTGACGGCGTTGTGCACAACCGGCGGGTAGTCCACAGATCCTGGTCAAGATCCCCAAGGATCGGAGATCTGCGTCACGGTGGCGGGCATGCGAACTCAGCGACTTGACCGTATGAACCGTATGCAGCGAGCGATCCGGTCCCTCCGCCGGCCGCGGATCCGCGTCACCCGGGCGGTGCCCGTGCGGGCCCTGGTGGCGGGTGCCCTGCTGGCCGTGGCCGTCGGCCTGGTCTGTGCGCCGGCCACGGCCGGGTCTCCGCCTCCCAAGCCGGAGGGGTCCGCGGGCCGTGCCTGGCCGGTCACCGGCCCCGAGGGCGGCCCGCCGCGGATCCTCAGGGGCTGGCAGCCGCCGCCCCGTCCCTGGGCGCCGGGCCACCGTGGGGTGGACCTGGCCGCCGTCCCCGGCCAGCCGGTCCGGGCGGCGGCGCCCGGGGTGGTCTCCTTCGCGGGCACCGTGGCGGGCCGCGGGGTGGTCAGCGTGGAGCTGGCCGGCACCGGCAGTCCGCCGCTGCGCACCACCTTCGAGCCGGTACGGGCCACCGTCCGCAAGGGCGATCCGGTAGCCGCGGGCACCGTGCTCGGCGTAGTGGAGGACGGGCCCTTCCACTGCTCTTCGGGCTGCCTGCACTGGGGCCTGCTGCGCGGCCGGGTGTATCTCGATCCGCTGGCGCTGCTGCGCCGCGCCGCCTCCCGGCTGCTGCCGCTGTCAGCCGGCGACTCCGCGCAGCGCCATGGCGACCGCCGCCTCGGTGATCCGCTGCGGGTCCTCGACGCCCAGCTCGATGCGGCGGACGGCGGCGTCCACGACGGACTGCAGCAGCATCGCCGCGAGCCGGGGCTGCTGGTGCCCCAGGGCGACCAGGGCCTCGCCCACCATGGAGATCAGCCCGCCGTGCGCGGCCCGGATCTTCTCCCGCGCCCCGGCGTCCAGCTCCCCGGCGGAGATGGCCACCACGGCCCGGTGCCGCCGGTCGCCGACCAGCGCCAGCTGGCGGCGGACATAAGCCTCGATCTTCGCTTCCGGCGTCCCGGCGCGCTCCATGGCGGTCTCGACCTCGGCGGCCCACACCGGGAAGTCGACGGCGCACAGCTCCTCGACGACGGCGGCCCGGGAACGGAAGTACTCATAGACGGAGGAGCGGGCCAGTCCGGTGCGCTCGGCGAGGGCGGGGAAGGTCAGGGCCTCCGTGCCGCCTTCCGACAGCAGGGCGCGGGCGGCGTCCAGCAAGGCGCCGCGCTGCATGGTCCGGTGCTCGGCCACCGAGGCCGCTCGAATCCTGGGCACGCCTCCACTTTACGGACCGGGCGCCGCGGCGACGACGGTGGAGGGACGATTCGGCAGGCCCCGCCGCGCGGCCGCCGGGCTCAGCGTCCGACGTCCGCCAGCTTGGCCCGCAGCTGGAGCACCGACTTGGTGTGGATCTGGCTGACCCGGCTCTCGGTGACGCCGAGGACATGGCCGATCTCCGCCAGCGTGAGGCCCTCGTAGTAGTAGAGGGTGACCACGGTCTTCTCCCGGTCCGGCAGGGTGTTGATGGCCCGGGCGAGCAGCCGGCGCAGTTCGTGGTCCTCGGCCACCTCCACCGGGTCGTCGGCGGCGGTGTCCTCCAGGGTGTCCATCAGGCTCAGCCGCTCGCCGCCCTCCGCGCCCACATGCAGCAGCTCCTCCAGAGCCACCACGTTGGCCAGCGACAACTGGCCGAAGACGGTGTGCAGTTCCTCCAGGGTGACACCCATCTCGGCTGCCACCTCGGCCTCCGAGGGGGTGCGGTGCAGGGCGGCCTCCAGGGTGGCGTACGCCCGCTCCACGGCCCGCGCCTTCTGCCGCACCGAGCGGGGGATCCAGTCCAGGGCGCGCAGTTCGTCGATCATCGCCCCCCGGATGCGGGTGATGGCGTAGGTCTCGAACTTGATGGACCGGCCGGGGTCGAACTTCTCGATGGCGTCGATCAGTCCGAAGATCCCGGAGGAGACGAAGTCGGCCTGCTCCACATTGGGTGGCAGCCCCACGCTGACCCGGCCCGCCACATACTTCACCAGCGGCGAGTAGTGCAGGATCAGCTGTTCCCGCAGCCGTTCGTCGCCCGATGCCTTGTACGCCCGCCACAGCTCGTCGAGCGTCGAGGGTACGGGAGGGCGGTCGGCGCCGCGCGCCGCGGGCGGTGCCGACGCGCGGTCCGGCCCGGAGGGTTGCTGGGGCATTCGTCGTCTTGAGCCGTTCTGGTGGACTGGACCGAGTGGTACGAATGGAGGGGATCCCGTGAGCGTAGCGTGACCGCGGCAGCGCGGTGCGCGAGCGGATTCCCGCCGCGTACCGGGCCGCGGACCGTCGGCCGCGCTCCTGGTGCGGCCCCCGGGCCCTGGGGCCGCACGGCGCCCGGCGTATCGGCCGCCGCGCTCACGCCCTTAACCCTTTCACCCGATCGCCCCAGGTCAAGGACCGCCTCGCCGCATGGCGGGGCGCCGTCCGGGGGGCTTCGGGAGGCCGGATGTTGACGGCGGGTCAGTCACCCGCCACTGGTCGCCCTGTCGTCGCACGAAGCCCAGCGCCTGCAGTTCATAGAGCTTGCCCAGCGTCCGGTCCCGGTCCACGCCGGCGTTGCGGGCGACACGCTCGGTGTCGCCGCCCCGGCCGGGCACCGCCTCCAGGACCGCGGCCGCCAGCGAGTCCAGCAGGTCGCGGGCCACCACCGGGCCCCGGGGCCGGGGAGCGAACTCCCCCATGGCGCCCACCAGTTCGATGATCTCATCGGCGTTGCCGACCGGGCAGGCTCCCTCGCGCAGCAGTTCGTGGACTCCCCCGGACAGCCCCGAGGTCACCGGCCCCGGCACCCCCATGGTGTGGCGGCCGAGCTCCCGGGCCCGGCGGGCGGTCACCAGCGAGCCGCTGCGGTACTCCGCCTCCACCACCACCGTGCCCCGGGTCAGGGCGGCGTTCTCTGGGGGTCTCGTGGGTGTTGTGGGACGTCGTACTACTGTTCCTCTCCGAGGGCAGCGCGACGGTTCTCAGGGGGTGTGACTCTGCGGTGGATCGTTGCTGATCAACCAATGGAGTTGGGGTACACGTGCGTGCGTTCCCTGTACGGATGCCATCCGGTATCCGGTACTGGACTGTCATCGATGACGACTTGGCGGTGGTCGGCGAGGCCGACCGCTTCCTGAGAGAGGTACGGCTGGCCCGAGGCCGGGCGGAGACGACGACCAAGTCGTACGCCGAGGCGCTAGCCCTGTTCCTCCTGTGGTGCCTGAGCACTCGGCGCGACTGGCGGACTGCGGCCCGGGAGATCGGCCTGTTCATCCTCTGGCTCAGGTGGACGCCCGGTCGCGGGGGCCAGCACCGGGTCGTCGTGCCGGGCCCCGGGGCCAAGCCGGTCCGGGGTGAGCGCCGGATCAACAAGGTGCTGACCGCGATCCGCATGTTCCTCTCCCACGCCGTGGTGAACAGGGAAGCACCGGCCTGGGTGTTGGACCAGCTCTACGAGATCGGCGACGACAGCGACCTGCCGGAGGACGCCCGCGGCGAGAGTGGAGGGATGCGTATCCGGCTGCGAGCCCGCCACCGGGTCCAGGAACCGGAAACGGACGTCGACCGCGCCACCGACGAGGAGATCGTCGCGATGTTCCTCGCCTGCCGCTCGGCCCGCGACCGGCTGATCGTGCTGCTGCTCTCCCGCGTCGGTCTGCGCCGCGGCCAGGCCGCCGGCCTGCGCCGGACCGACGTACATCTACTCATGGATTCCCGGTCGCTCGGCTGCCAGGTCGAGGGAACTCACCTTCACGTGGTACGTCGCCAGAACGAGAACGACGCGTGGTCGAAGGCGAAGCAGTCGCACGCCCTGCCGGTCGACTTCCTGGTGGTCCAGGCGTTCAACCAGTACGTCCTCGAACGGCACGAGATCCTGGGAACCGGCGGCAGCGACTTCGTGCTGGTCAACCTGTTCCGGGAACCGCTCGGCTCTCCGGTCACCCCGGACGCGATCGGTGAACTCATCGGGTCACTGGCCAAGCGGGCCGGGCTGGACCGTCCGATCGCTCCCCACATGCTGCGGCACGGGATGGCCAGCAACGTCGCCGACGCCGGCGGCAGCTTGGACGAGGTCCAGGCACTGCTCACCCAGAAACACCCCGAGTCGGCCCGCCCCTACCTGCATCCGAGCGCATCCCGTCTGCGCGAGGCCGTCGACCGAGTGCCCTCGCCCCGGGTGCTGCTGCACGAGGAGGACGCCAAGTGACGACGACGCTTGCTCATTTCGTCCAGCCTGGTCCTGACCAGGACCAGGTGACGGCCGACCTCCTCGCGGCGGTTCCCGCGACGTTCCTCGATCTGATGGGATGGCAGCACGAGGTCAAGCTGCTGCACTTCCCACTCGGCGAGCCTCTTCTGTCAGCTGCAGAGTGCCAGGTCAAGGGCTGCGAGAAGCGGGTCCGGGCACCCGAGGACCGGGGTCTTTGCGCCGGATGCTGGAAGCGGATGGAGGCGGGCGGCCTCTCCCGGGAGGAGTTCCTCGCCACGACCGTGCGTCACTGGCGGGGCATCGGGATCTCCAACTGCCGGGTCGCGGACTGCGCCCGGCCTTGGAAGACCGCGCTGGAGCCGTTGTGCACCACACACTCCTACCAGCGAAAACGCGTCTTGCGGATGTCCCTTGAGGAGTTCCTCCTTCACCCCGAGGTTGTTCCTCTGCCCGGGTTCGGCGCCTGCCAGGTCGTCGCCTGCACACGGGAGCGCCCTGGTCACGCGCCTTACTGCCTGGCGCACGCACAGCGCTGGAACCGTGAGAAGCGCCTGGGGACAGCCGACGACGAGGAGATGTGGCGACGCACGACGGGGGCGATCGCCGAGGCCGGCGTCGTCAGTCTGCGCGGCCTGCCGGACCGTGTGGTGGCCGAGCTCCTCTTCGGCCTCCACCAGCGCTTCGCCGCAGGGATCAAGCAGCGCGATGAGAACCTGCGTCCGCTCTGTGACCAGCTCCGGGTCCTGCAGCTGCCCTCGCTTGAGGACGTGGACGCCGACGCGCTCGGCGCCAGCACGGGCCGGATGTTCCGGGAGATGCTCAAGCATCTGCGGGTCTCGCAGTTGTCGCCCGAGACCGAGCGCTTCAAGAGCGTCTGGGACACCCGGGCCTTCGGCTTCCGGGGGTTCCTCACCTTCGAGGACATCAGCCAGGAGTGGCTGCGTCGCGCCGTCCAGGACTGGGCTCTCGATGACCTGCCCAAACGCCGCGGAAGCCAGGCCCGCAACGCGGTCCAGCTCCAGGTCCGCTCCGTTGGCCGCCTCTCAGAGAGCCTGCGCCTCAACCGCGCCGACGCCGGAGCCGACCCTCGTCTGCTCGGCCGGGACGACATCGTTCTCTTCCTGAACCGCATGCGGCTGCTGGTGGACAAGGGCGAGGTCAGCGGCTACCGCCACGTGCTCGATGTCCGGGACGCCAAACGGCTGCTGGGCCGCATGCGGTCCCTGGGGCTGACGCAGCCGGGGCAGCCGCTGCACGGGCTGTCCCGGGACTTCGCCCTGCGGCCCGGCGACGTCCCCGACGATCCGGACGATGCCGAGGCGGGACGCGACTTGCCCACGGAGGTCATGCGGTTCCTCAGCGACCGCCTGGACGCGTTCACGTCCGATTTCGATCAGCACATCCGGGCCGCGACCGAGATCCTCATGGACACCGGCCGACGCCCCGCCGAAGTCTCCAACCTGCCCTGGGACTGCCTCGAGCGGGACGGCGACGGGAAACTCGTCCTCGTCTACGACAACCGCAAGGCCCTGCGCAACGCTCGCCGGCTGCCGATCGCGGACACCACCGCCGACGTGATCCGACGGCAGCAGGAGCGGACCCGAAGCCTGTTCCCGGACACCCCGCAGAGGGCCCTCAAGCTCTTCCCGGCCTGGCGGACCAACCCGGACGGCACCAAGGCCCTGGACCACGAGCGGATCACCGAACGTCACCGGTCCTGGGTCGATTCCCTGCCCGATGTGTTCGTTCCCATCACCATCGAGCGGGACGGCAAGCGCGTCACCGAGATGCTGCCCTTCGACAAGGCAAAGATCTTCCCCTATGCCTACCGGCACACCTACGCGCAACGGCATGCTGACGCCAATATCCGCATTGACGTGCTCAAAGAGCTCATGGACCATCGCCAACTCGACACTACGCAGCGTTACTACCGGGTCAGTGAAACCCGCAAGCGCGAGGCCGTCGACCGGGTCACCGCCATGCAGTTCGACCGGCATGGCACCCGTGTCTGGCGCACGGCCCAGACACTACTGGACTCCGAACACGTGCGCCGGGCGATCGGCGAGACCCAGGTCCCTTACGGGGTCTGCACCGAGCCGACGAACGTCGTGGCCGGCGGCATGGACTGCCCTGTCCGCTTCCGTTGTGTCGGCTGCGACCACTTCCGCACCGACGCCTCCTACCTGCCCGATCTGGAAGCGTATCTCGCCGATCTCCTCCGCAACCGCGAACGGCTCGCCGCCTTCGTGCATGCGGACGACTGGGCCCGTTCGGAGGCCATGCCCTCGGACGACGAGATCAAGAAGGTCCGCCGCCTGGTCCAGCGCGTCAAGGAGGACCTCGACGCTCTCAGCGACGAGGACCGGGCCCACATCAGGGAAGCCACCGCGGTCCTGCGACGCAGCCGCACCGTGGTCTCGCTCGGGATGCCTCGCATCGGCCCACCCATATCGGACTTCTCCGGCTCGTCAGGAAGGCTCGCATGAACAGCATGATCGAAGGCCGGCGGGCGGATTCGGCCCGGCGGCGTCAGCGCGTGCTCAGCGCGCTCGACGTCGCGGTCCGGGACGGCAGCGACATCACGGTGTCAAGTGTCGCTCGCGCGGCCCGAGTTGACCGCACTTTCCTCTACCGACACGCCGACCTCCTGGAGCGCGTCCACGCCGCGGCAGCCGCCCCAGCCTCGGACGGCCGTCAAGCTGCGGTCAGCCGCGCGTCGCTCCAGGCCGACCTCGCGAACGCTCTCGAACGGAACAAACATCTGACGGCGCGGGTCCGGCAGCTGGAGAAGCGGATGTCCGAGAGCCTCGGCGAACAAGTCTGGGTCGATTCGGGACTCGGTTCACCCGCCGATCTGGATCAGCTTCAACAGCGTGTCTCCATGCTCGAACAGGAACTCGCCGACAAGCAGGGCGAACTCGAAGAACGCACCCAAGAGCTCGAAGCGGCACGAGCCGCCAACCGGGAGCTGACCCGAGCTCTGAACCACACCGGGACGGCCAGGAGCTGATCTCTCTCGATGTCCTGCTAGCACCACACCTGTTGCATTGGATAGAGTCGGACTCACCAGCGCTGAGCTGCACAAACACTGAGGCCGCAGCCATCCCCACAGTGTTGACCCCCAGAGAAGCGGCGATGACCCGGTTGCGCAGCACGAACCGGCTCCTGGTCGGATGCCCGCCCGGCGGCAACTCGGCCAGGATCAGCCCCTGTTCGGCGATCCGGCCCAGCAGCTCGGTATGCCCGCGCGGATAGGGCACGTCCACCCCGCAGGCCAGCATCGCCACGGTCGCCCCGTCCGCCGCGAGCGCTCCCCGGTGCGCGGCACCGTCCACGCCGTAGGCCGCACCGGAGACCACCACCCAGCCGCGCTCGGCCAGCCCCGCGCCCAGCAGGGCCGCCACATGCGAGCCGTAGTCGGAGCAGGCCCGGGCGCCCACCACCGCCACCGAACGCAGGGCCCACATCCGCACATTGGCACTGCCGCGCACCCACAGGCCGACCGGCCGGGCGTCCCCGAGGTCGTCCAGCTGCCCCGGCCACTCCGCCTCGCCCGGGCAGATGAAGCGCCCGCCGAGCCGGGCGACGGCCGCCAGGTCGCCCGCCGGGTCCAGGGCGGCCGCCCGGGCCCGGTACCCCGCCAGGCGTTCGGCACGCGCACCGCGCGGGGGCGGCTCCTGCCCGGTCAGCGCGCGCAGCAGCCGCACCGGCCCCAGCTCGCGCAGCCAGCGCCCCACGGTCTCGTCCCCCGGCTCGGTCAGCCGGGCCAGCGCCGCCCGGGCAAGCCGCTCCTCCTGCCCCACCCCGGTCATGGCACGCTCCCGGCCGGCACCCCTCGCCGGACGCCGGTGCGCAGCTCCAGGGCCTGGCGCACATCGTGCGCGTCGGGACGGTCGTGCCCGGCGAGGTCGGCCACCGTCCAGGCCACCCGCAGCACCCGGTCCAGGCCGCGGGCGGTCAACAGCCCGCGTTCCATGTCCCGTTCGGCCGGCTCCAGGGCTTCCGGGCCGGTGCGCCAGCGGGTGCGCAGCTCATGGCCGGGCACTTCGCTGTTGGTGCGCCAAGGGGTGCCCGCGTACCGCGCCAGGGCCCGTTCCCGGGCCCTGGCGACCCGGGCGGCGACCTCGGCCGTGCTCTCCGCCCCGGCCGGGCTCCCGGTGAGCTCGGTACGGCCCACCGGCTCCACCCGCACCCGCAGATCGACCCGGTCCAGCAGTGGGCCGGACAGCCGTGCCCGGTAGCGCCGCACCATCTGCGGCGGGCAGTCACAGCCCTCGGGCAGCATGCCGTGCCGGCCGCAGGGACAGGGGTTCGCGGCGAGCGCCAGCAGGAATCTGGCCGGCAGCCGCATCACCCCTCCGGTGCGGGCGACGGTCACCTGCCCGGACTCCAGCGGCTGGCGCAGCGCGTCCAGCGCCTGCCGGCTGCATTCCGGTGCCTCGTCGATAAAAAGCACCCCTCGGTGTGCCAGGGAGACCGCGCCCGGCCGGGGCAGGCCGCTGCCGCCGCCGACCAGGGAGGCCATGGAGGCCGAGTGGTGCGGGGCGCAGTAGGGCGGCCGGTCGATCAGCGGCTGGCCGGCGGGGAGCGTTCCGGCCACCGAGTGCACCGCGGTGACCTCCAGCGACTCCTCCCTGGTCAGCGGGGGAAGCAGTCCGGGCAGGCGTTCGGCGAGCATGGTCTTGCCGGCGCCCGGTGGCCCCAGCAGGAAGATGTGGTGCCGTCCGGCCGCGGCCACCTCCAGCGCTCGCCGGGCCGCGGGCTGGCCGGCGACCTCGGTGAGATCGGCGCGGTGATCCGGGCCGGCCGTTCCGGTGCCGTGACCGGCTCCGGGCACGGTCAGTCCGGCCAGCATGGGATCCGGCCGTCCTTCGGGGAGCGGCTCCTCCTCGGGCACCGGCTCGTCGGTGAGCACGGCGATCAGCTGCCGCAGGCTGCGTACCCCGAGCACCTCGGTGCCCGGGACCAGGGAGGCCTCCGCCACGGTGCGCTCGGGCACCACCACCTGACGGTATCCGGCGTCGGCGGCCGCGAGCACGGCGGGCAGTACCCCGCGTACCGGGCGGACCCGGCCGTCCAGGCCCAGTTCGCCGATCATCATCAGATCGGCGATCCGGTGCGGTTCGACCCGTTCCGCGGCGGCCAGCACCGCGCAGGCCACGGCCAGGTCGAAGCCACTGCCGCCCTTGGGCACCGAGGCCGGGCTGAGCCCCACGGTGAGCTTCTTCTGCGGCCAGGCGACACCGGAGTTGACCACGGCCGCGCGAACCCGGTCGCGGCTCTCGCTGAGACTCTTGTCGGCCAGACCCACCAGGGTGAAGGCGGCCACGCCCGGTTCCAGGTCGGCCTGGACCTCGACCACCACGCCCTCCACGCCGACCAGGGCGACCGAACAGGTGCGGGCGAAGGCCATCAGGCCACCCCCTTGACGTGCTGCACGGCCGGAGCGCCCCGGCTGGGCACCACCACGCCCACCACATCGATGCGCACCCCGCCGGGCGGCGGGCCGCCGTGCCGTTCCAGCCAGCGTTCGGCGAGCCGGCGCAGCCGCTCGGCCTTGCGCGGTGTCACGGCCGCCATCGGGTGCTGGTACGGGCCCGCTCTGCGGGTCTTGACCTCGCATACGACCAGCGCATCGCCGTCGAGCGCCACCAGGTCGATCTCTCCGTCCCGGCACCGCCAGTTGCGGGCCAGCACGGTCATCCCCGCCTCGGTCAGCCGGCGGGCCGCCAGTTTCTCCCCGTAGCGGCCAATGGCCTGCCGGGCACTTCCGGAACCCAACACGGGCACCACCTCCGGCACCGACTGTGGGGCCCGCCCGGCAAACTGTTGGATCTTGGTGGACTACCGGCCGGTTGTGGAGAACTCAGCCACCCGGAAGGTCGAGGTCGCTCTTGTTCAGCTCCTCGATATTGACGTCCTTGAAGGTCAGCACCCGGACCTGCTTGACGAACCGGGCGGGCCGGTACATGTCCCAGACCCAGGCGTCGGCCATCGACACCTCGAAGAAGACCTCACCCTGCACGGAGTGGACCTGCATCTCGTAGTCGTTGGTGAGGTAGAAACGCCGCTCGGTCTCGATCACGTATTTGAACAGACCGACGACGTCGCGGTACTCCCGGTAGAGCTTCAGCTCCATCTCGGTCTCGTACTTCTCGAGGTCCTCGGCGCTCATGGCATGTTCCCCTTCAGCCGTGCGTCCCCCCATTGTGCGTCAGGCCCGCTCCGTCTCCAGGAGCAGTGGCACAGTGGGCGGACCCTCGTCGAGCAGCGTGCGCAGCAGCTCGGCGAGCCTGGTCGGATACACCGTCTCACGGGCCGTGCGAAGTTCCTCGCAGGTCCACCAGCGCAGCCCATTGATGCTGCGGCGCTCCAGCTCCGTCCGTCCGCCGGTCCAGCCGGCCTGCTGCCGGGTGCGGGCGAGGTAGTAGCGCTCGTCCTGGTCCCAGCGCCGCCCGGCGAAGGGGAAGGAGCAGTGCCGCCGCCACAGCAGCGGGCCGAGATCGACCTCGGTGATGCCGGTCTCCTCGGCGAGTTCCCGGCGGGCCGCCTCCTCCCAGCCCTCGCCGCCCTCCAGGCCGCCGCCCGGGGTGAACCACCAGGTGTCGGAGGGGTCGTCGGGCTCGTAGCCGTGCAACAGCAGGATCCGGTCGCGGGGGTCCAGCAGCACCACCCGGGCCGCCTTGCGGGTACCCAGGGCATCATGGGGCCGCTCAGCCATGGGACGCCGCCGTCTTTTTGGCCGTTTCCGCGGCCGGGCCACGCCGGAAGAGGCGCTCCATGGGGCCGTAGGCCGCGCCGCCCAGCACCAGTGCCGCGCCGGTGACGACCGCGAAGGCCAGGGCGGGCAGGGGGCCGGGGGACGAGGTACCGCCGGGCAGGGCGGCGAAGGAGGCGGGGCGGCCGAGCATGCCCCAGTCGCCGATGGGCCAGGCGGTGGCGTCCACCCGGGCACTGACCGCGGAGCGGGGCACCGTCCCCTGGCCGGTGCCCAGGTGGGAGCGGGAGTCGACGGAGTCGGAGCGGTGGTCGCCGAGCAGGAAAAGCTGGTCCTTGGGCACGGTGGCGGTGAAGCCGATGGGCGAGGCCGGGCCGGGGTCCTGCAGATACGGTTCCTCGACCGGCTGCCGGTTGACCGTCATCCGGCCCCGCGCATCGCAGCAGGCGACGGTGTCCCCGCCCACCCCGACCACTCGTTTGACCATGGGGACGTCGCCCCATGCCTTGTCGGTGAAGACCACCACGTCGCCCCGGTGCACCCGGCCGCCGTCGATGCGCTGGGCCAGCACCCGGTGGCCACGGCCGATGGTGGGCGTCATGGAGTCGGTGGGCACCGTGTAGGGCTTGTAGAGCAGGGCGCCCCAGGCGAAGCCGCCGAGGAAGAGAACGCAGCCGAGGGCCACCGCGACCGAGGACAGCACCCTGCCCGCCCGGCCGCGGCCCGGGCCCGGATGTCCGGCTGTGCTCATGGAAGGTGCCCCCGCCGGGTAGAAGGTCGGTCTCGCGGATCGCACACTACCGGGCGGTATGGGCGTCGGTCAGCCCCTCGGCTGCCCGGACTTCCGCCGCCGCCAGAGCACCAGGCCGGTGGCGCCGACCAGGCCGAAGGCGGGCGGCGCCACGGCGGCGGCCCGGTTCAGCCCCGGCTGGCCAAAGGTGCCGGGGACCGAGAGCACCGACCAGCGGTCCACCGGCCAGGCCACGAAGACGGCCCGTCCCACCACGTCGTCCACCGAGACTGTGCCCTGGTGCAGGCCCTGGTGGTAGCGGGAGTCCAGGGAGTTCTGCCGGTGGTCGCCCATCACCCAGATCCGGCCGTGGGGCACCGTGACGGGGCCGAAGGGGCGGTCGCCGCAGGGGGTGTTGCCGGGAAAGATGTAGGGCTCCTTCAGGGCCTTGCCGTTCACCGTGACGGGATTGTTGTCGCCCTTGCACTCCACGGTGTCCCCGCCGACCGCGATCACCCGCTTGATCAGGTCCTTCTCCTCGGCCGAGGGCATCAGGCCGATAAAGCTGAGCACCTTCTGGACGCCGCCGGCCAGGGCACCGGAGCCGGCGCCGGGGTTCTCCTGCAGCCAGCCGCCGGGGTCGTGGAAGACCACCACCTCGCCGCGCCCGGGCTCGGAGCCGAACCAGGGCGTCAGCTTGTCCACCAGCACCCGGTCGCCGCGCTGGAGGGTGTCCTGCATGGAGTCGGACGGGATGGAGAAGGCCTGGACCAGGAAGGTCTTGATGAACAGCGCCAGGACCAGCGCGATGCCGACGAGGATCGGCAGTTCCTTCCAGAAGGAGCGCTGTTTACGGGGCGTTTTGCCGCCCGGCCCCGCGCCGGTGCCACCGGTGCCGCCCGGGCCGGGTGGCGCCCCGTCGGTGCCGGGCGGACCGGGCGGGTCCTCCTGGGCGTGGAACGCCGCGGGACCGGGCCGGTCCTCAGTGCCCCGGGGCCGCTTGTCGGGCTCTTCCTGACCGGACCGCGCGCCGACCGCCACATCCCCCACAGCCACTCCTCACTCCGCGCTGTCGCCTGTCGCGCATCCGACGCAGGCCCATTACCCCGATAACGAGCGGAGGTTGCACAGGCGTCGGGAGTGGGGACATTCCTTGCCGATTCGGGGGGCCCTGCGCCGCGCCGGATGGTGCCATGGCGCCCCGTGCGGGCCCCACGCGGGCGAAGGCGGCCCCTTCGGCGAGAGTGCGCCAGTGGCCCGGTGGCCAGGCGACCACCGTGGCCCGGCCCACCACCAGCCCCTCGGGGACGGTGCCCCGCCCCGGCTCGTCCAGGTGGGCCCGCGAATCGGCCGAATCCGATCGGTGGTCGCCCATCACAAAGATCCGCCCGGGGGGCACCCGGACCTCGAACCTCAGCTGGGAGGGCGGGTTCCCGGGGTGCAGGTAGGGCTCGTCCAGCGGACGGGAGTTGACGGTGACCCGCCCGCGGTCGTCACAGCAGGCGACCGTGTCGCCGCCGACCCCGATCACCCGCTTGATCAGGTCCTGTTCGTTCGCCGAGGGAAGCAGTCCGATGAAGGTCAGCAGCCGCCTGCCCTCCCGCAGCCCCGCCGGCTCCTTGCCGCCCCCCGTGCGCTCCCCGTCCAGCCAGCCCCCCGGGTCCTTGAAGACCACCACATCGCCCCGGGCCGGCCGCCGCCCGAACCAGGGTGTCAGCTTGTCCACCAGCACCCGGTCGCCGATCCGGATGGTCTGCTCCATGGACCCGGAGGGGATCACAAAGGCCTGCAGCAGGAAGGTCTTGAGCACCAGGGCGATCAGCAGTGCCACTCCGACCAGGACCGGCACCTCCTTGAGCACCGAGCGGCGCCGGCGCCGCCTGGCGCGCCGCACCGCCTTGCGCCGGTCCGCGCGCCCCCTGGGTGCGTCCTGCGGCGCGCCGTCCGTCGGGCGCCGCCTATGTCCCCCCACGCGCCCTCCCGCCGTGCCCCGCCCCGGGATCAGGGTCCGGTACCTCCGCGAAGGCCTCGGGCCGTTCCAGCACGGTCCACCGCCCCACCGGCCAGCCGATCCAGTCGGCCCGTCCGATCACCCGGCTCACCGGCACCATGCCGCCGCCGGGCTCCCCCAGGTGATCCCGGGAGTCCCGGGAGGCGCTGCGGTGGTCACCCATCACCCACAGCTTCCCCGGGGGCACCACCACATCGAAGGGCACCCGGGAGGGGGTGTCGCCGGGGTAGAGGTAGCCCTCGGTCACCGCCCGTCCGTTGACCGCTATCCGGCCCCGCTTGTCGCAGCACACCACCCGGTCGCCGCCCGTGCCCACCACGCGCTTGATGTAGTCGGTGGCCGCGGGCTGCATCAGGCCCACGGAGGAGGCCAGCTTGCGCACCAGCGCAGTGGCCGCGTTCTCCCGCGGGGCGTCCTGGACGAAGGAGCCGGTGCCGTCGAAGACCACCACGTCCCCGCGGCGCGGCCGCTCGCCGAAGCGGTAGGCGAGCTTGTTGACCAGTACCCGGTCACCGACCCGGAGGGTGTTCTCCATGGAGCCGGAGGGGATCACAAAGGGCTGCACCACCAGGCTGCTGAGCAGCAGCACAAAGGCCGCGCACACCGCCAGCAGCACCCCCGCGCGGCGCAGCGGCCCGCCCCCGGTCAGCCATCGCCAGGCCCTGCCCACCGCCCCGCGCCCCATGGCAGGGGCCGGAAAAAGCGAGGAGCGCGACCGCTCCTCCCCCGGTACGGGTTCGGTGAAGCGGTCGCGCTCCGAAAGCTGTGCGTCGGTGTCCATCGAGCCGAGAGCCTATCCGGCCGGGCCCGGGGACCGGACGGAAGCTCAGTTGTCGCGCTTCTCCTTGACCTTCGCGGCCTTGCCGCGCAGCTCACGCAGGTAGTACAGCTTGGCGCGACGGACGTCACCGCGGGTCACCAGCTCGAGCTTCTCGAAGATCGGGCTGTGCACCGGGAAGGTGCGCTCGACGCCGACCGAGAAGGAGACCTTGCGGACCGTGAAGGTCTCGCTGACGCCGGCACCCTGGCGGCGGATGACGATGCCCTTGAACTGCTGGATACGGGAGCGGTTGCCCTCGATGACGCGAACGTGGACGTTCACGGTGTCACCGGGACGGAAGTCGGGCAGGTCGGTGCGCAGCGTGGCGGCGTTGACGCTGTCGAGCAGGTTGGACATCTCGTCTGCTTCCTCGCTGATGCCACAGGTCATCAGCGGAACTCGTACTGAAGTGGGATGGTGCCCAGGCGGCGGGCGGACGTCATTCCCCCTGTGGCAGGGGCGTGCGCCGGACGCAAGGCAACGGCTTATTCTTCCACGGCCCGGCCCGGACGCCAAAATCGGCCGTCCGGCCCCTCGGTCCAGCCCAGCGCGGCCAGCATGGAGCGGTCGTGCTTGTCCAGGGCGGCGGGGTCGCAGCGCTCGATGAGGTCGGGCCGGTTCTCGCTGGTGCGCCGGAACGCCTCGTCGCGCCGCCATCTGGCGATCTTGCCGTGGTGCCCGCTGAGCAGCACTTGCGGTATGCCGCGCCCGCGCCACTCGGGCGGCTTGGTGTAGACGGGGCCCTCCAGCAGGTCGGCCATGGCGCCGGGCGCGAAGGAGTCGTCCCGGTGCGACTCGGCGTTGCCCAGCACGCCGGGCAGCAGCCGGGCGATGGCCTCGACCATCACCAGTACCGGTGCCTCGCCGCCGGCCAGTACGTAGTCGCCGATGGAGACCTCGCGGACGTCCAGCCGGTCGCCGTACTCCTCGATGACCCGGCGGTCGATGCCCTCGTAGCGGGCCGGGGTGAAGACCAGCCAGGGCTTGCCGGACAGCTCCACGGCCAGCTCCTGGGTGAAGGGCCGTCCGCTGGGCGTGGGGACGACGATGACCGGCTCACCCTCGCCGGATTCGAGCACCGAGTCCAGCGCCTCGCCCCATGGCTCGGGCTTCATCACCATGCCGGGGCCGCCCCCGTAGGGGGTGTCGTCCACGGTGTTGTGCCGGTCGTGGGTGAACGTCCGCAGGTCGTGGACGCGTACGTCCAGCTGCCCCCGGGCCCGGGCTTTGCCCACCAGGGAGACGTTCAGCGGCTCGAGGTATTCGGGGAAGATGGTGACGACGTCCAGGCGCATCAGTCTTCGCCCTCTTCCCGCTCCGCCGCCCGGTGCTCCGCCTCTTCCCGCCGCGCCGCCCGGTCTGCCGCCCCCGGCTCCTCGCGGCCGCCGGCCACCTCGGCCTGGCCGTCGTCGAGCAGGCCGCGCGGCGGGTCCACCACGGCGCGCTGCGCGTCCAGGTCGATCTCGGTGACGATCTCGCTGACGAAGGGGATCATCACCTCGCCGCCGTCCGGCCGCTCCACGATGAACAGGTCCTGGGAGGGCAGGTGGGAGATCTCGGTGATGCGCCCCACGAGGGTGCCGTCAACGGTGACCACGTCCAGGTCCATCAGCTGGTGGTCGTAGTACTCCTCGGGGTCCTCGGGCGTCTCGTCCGGGTCCACCTCGGCGATCAGCAGGGTGTTGCGCAGGGCCTCGGCCGCGTTGCGGTCGGCCACGCCCGCGAAGCGCAGCAGCAGCCGCCCGCTGTGCACCCGTCCGCTCTCGATGGTCAGCGGCCCGGCCCCGGCGGGGTCGGTGGCCAGTACGGCGCCCGGGCCCAGCCGCAGCTCGGGCTCGTCCGTGCGCACCTCAACGGTGACCTCGCCCCTGATGCCGTGGGCGCGGCCGATCCTGCCGACTACCAGCTGCACAATGCCTGTCCTTCACGTTCCTTTGACGACAACGGGCCGGGAAGGGAAACCCTTCCCGGCCCGTGCCGGTGTGCTGTCGCTGCTCAGCGGACCTGGTCCACGTCGACCAGGTCGACGCGGATGCCCCGGCCGCCGATGGCGCCCACGACGGTGCGCAGCGCGCGGGCGGTACGGCCGTTACGGCCGATCACCTTGCCGAGGTCATCGGGGTGCACCCGGACCTCCAGCACGCGCCCGCGGCGCAGGTTGCGGGATGCCACCTGCACCTCGTCGGGGTTGTCGACGATGCCCTTGACCAGGTGCTCGAGGGCCTCCTCGAGCATGCTCAGGCCTCGGTCGACTCGGTGGACTCGGCCGCGGCCTCGTCCGCCTTCTTGTCGGCCTTCTTGGCCTTCTGGGTGATGGCGTCACCCTTGGCGTCCGCGCCCTCGAGAGCCTTGGTGAACTCCTCGAAGGAACGGCGCTTGTCTTCCTTGGTGGCCGGGGCCAGCAGCGGCTTCTCCGGGGCCGGGAGACCCTTGTGCTTCTGCCAGTCGCCGGTCAGCTTCAGGATGGCGAGCACGGGCTCGGTCGGCTGCGCGCCGACACCCAGCCAGTACTGCACGCGCTCCGAGTCGACCTCGATGCGCGAGGGGTTCTGCACCGGGTGGTACAGGCCGATCTCCTCGATGGCCCGGCCGTCACGGCGGGTACGGGAGTCGGCGACGACGATGCGGTAGTGAGGCGAACGGATCTTGCCCAGACGCTTCAGCTTGATCTTGACTGCCACGGGAGTGGTGTCTCCTGGTCTTGACGTGGTTGGGCACAACGAGATGCCACGTGGGGTTGCGGTACTCGGGTGCCCGATGGACGCGTCAGCCGGAGGAGAGAGGGGTCCTGTTCGACTGTCGAGTACAGCGACCCATTGTGCCACATGGTGAGGCGAGGTCAGCCCACGGCGACGGGGTCGGGGATCCGGAAGGGCTGACCGCAGCCGCCGCACATGATGGGCGCCTGGGCGAGGACGGAGGGGACCACACGGACATTGCGCCCGCACTCGCACACCGCCTTCACCCGCACCCCGCCGCCGGAGGAGCCATGGCGCGCGGCCGGGCCGCGGAAGGTGCGGGAGGTGTCGGCCGTGGTGGCCACCGTGTGGGCCTTGAGCGCCCGCTGCAGTCTCTCGATGGTGGGCCGGTAGCGGCGACGCGCTTCCGGGGTGAGCACGACCAGGGAGAAACCGCTGCTGGGATGCGGCTCATCACTGTGTTCGAGCCCCAGCTCCTCGGCGATCGCCAGGAACCTGCGATTGTGGTAGCGGCCGGCGCGTGAGGTGTCCCGGACACCGCGGGCGGCCGCGATGCCGTGCACTGCCTCATGCAGCAGCCTTTCGAAGGAGAGTTCGGCGCCACAGGCGGACGACGACTCCCCGATCAGCGATTCGGGCGCGGCGAGATCCGGCAGCTCGGAGTGGAACCGCTGAATGTCGGCCCACGCCTGTGCCAGCTCTGCGGCGAGAACAGGTGGTGTCGTGCTCACGTCGTGACAACGAGCCGGGATGGCCCGGTGTTCCGATACCGGGCCATCCCAAATAATTTGCACGTACCAGTCAGTTTTCCGGCCATCCCCGTGCGATACCGCCACAGCCGGGGCGAACTGACTATCGAGTCAGCTCGCCCCATGCGCGGCGGCACGCCGCGTCAGTAGGCGCGGGCCACCAGGGCGACCGCGCCCGGCGCATCGTCCGACTCCGGCACCGAGCCGTCCTCGTTGACCAGGCAGCGCACCGTCACCGCCTGCTCGGCCAGCTTGGCCTCACCCTCCTGCCCAAGGTCCGCCCACTTGATGCGGGCCCAGCCGCCGGCGGCCGCCGCCTCGGCGGCCTCTTCGATGGTGGCCACATCGCTGGTACGGGCCTCACGGCGCTCCCGGGACTGGCGCAGCAGCAGCGCCTGGTCCTCCTCCAGGACCTTGGGCAGCAGCGCCGCCAGCTCCTCGATGCGCACCGGCTCCTTGCCGCCGGGGATGCGGCGGGCCAGCATTGCGGTGCCGTTCTCCAGGTCGCGCGGGCCGATCTCGATGCGCACCGGGACGCCCTTGAGCTCCCAGTCCACCGCGCGGCGCCCGAAGGGGGTGTCGGTACGGTCGTCCACCTGCACCCGCACCCCGGCGGCCTTGAGGGTGTCGCCGATCTCACGGACCTTGGCCAGCACCGCCTCGTCGCCCTTGATGGCCAGCACCACGGCCTGCACCGGAGCCAGCCGCGGCGGCACCCGAAGGCCGTTGTCGTCGCCGTGCGACATGATCAGGCCGCCCACCATGCGGGTGGACACGCCCCAGGAGGTCTGCCAGACCAGCTCCTGGTGCCCCTCCTTGGACAGGTAGGAGGTGTTGAAGGCCTTGGCGAAGTTCTGCCCCAGCTCATGGCTGGTGCCCAGCTGCAGCGCCTTGCCGTCGCCCATCATGCCTTCCAGCGTGAGGGTGTTGATGGCGCCGGCGAAGCGCTCCTTGGGCGTCTTGCGGCCCAGCACCACATCGATGCCCAGCACATTGACCATGAAGTCGTAGTAGACCTCGCGATGGATGCGGGCCGCGTAGTCGCGGGCGTCCTCGTAGGTGGCGTGCGCGGTGTGCCCCTCCTGCCAGAGGAACTCGCTGGTGCGCAGGAAGACCCGCGGGCGCATCTCCCAACGGACCACATTGGCCCACTGGTTGATCAGCAGGGGCAGGTCGCGGTAGCTCTGCACCCACTTGGAGAAGTACTCGTTGATGATCGTCTCGGAGGTGGGCCGGACGACCACCGGCTCCTCCAGCTCCTTGCCGCCGCCATGGGTGACCACCGCGAGCTCGGGGGCGAAGCCCTCCACATGCTCGGCCTCGCGCGTCAGGTACGACTGCGGGATGAACAGCGGGAAGTACGCGTTGGAGGCGCCCGCTTCCTTGATGCGGGCGTCCATCTCCTGCTGCATGCGCTCCCAGAGCCCGTACCCGTACGGTCGGATGACCATGGTGCCGCGCACCGGGCCGTTGTCGGCCAGCTCGGCCTTGTTGATCAAGTCCTGGTACCAGCGCGGGAAGTCTTCCGCCTGGGGGGTGAGAATGGGAGCCTTTGCCATGGTGCGAATGGTACGGGGCCGCTCAGCGCGAGCGTGAATCCGCCCGCCGGGCACCGCCCCTTCCCCGCCATGCCGCCGTGCGGCGCCTGGCGCCGGTGCCCCATGCCGCCCTCTGGCACATGCCATCACCGCACTTGGGCAAGGTTCTACCTTCGCCCACTGGACTCCGACGCGGAAGCGGAGTTCTCTGGCAACGGGGGACGCCTCACGGCGGGCGCACGGCAGCACATATGGGGGCGGCAGCTTCGGACCAGACTCGTCATTCGGCGGATTGGGGCCCTTTGCGATGACACCAACGCTCGTGCGACGGCAGCGGCCGTCCTCGTCGCCGTCCCGGTCGCGGGCCCGCGACTGGGCGGAGATCCAGGAACGGATGCTGGTACCGCTCTATGAAGCGGTCCACGAACGGCTCGATGTCGGCCCCGGCACCCGGCTGCTCAGTCTGGGCTGCGGCTCGGGCCTGGCGCTGCTGATGGCCGCCGCCCGCGGCGCCTCGGTCAGCGGGGTGGACACCGATCCGCGCCGGCTGGAGCTGGCGCGGGAACGGCTGGCGAGCCGCCCGCATGGAGCCGGGGTGACGCGCCTGGGGCTGGGCGGCCCGGAGTGCGTCCTCGATCCCGAGGGGCGGCGTTTCAATCTGCTGACCGCTTTCGAGCCGCTGCACCACGCCGGGTGCGGCCTGGGCGACCTGGCCCGGTCGCTGGCCCGTGCCGCGGCCTGCGCGGAGCGCGGGGCGGCGGTGGTACTGGCCGGCTGGGGACCACAGGAACGCTGCTCCGCCTCGGCCGCGCTGCGGGTGGCGGCCCGGCTGGGCGACCCCATGACGGCGGTCGCCCGCTGGCGCCCCAGCGGACGCGACGACCTGGAGAACCTGGCTCTGCGCGCGGGACTGCGCCCCGACGGCTCCGGGCGGGTGTCCTGCCCGTACGGCTACGCGGACATGGGCAGCGCGATACGGGGCCTGCTGTCCACCGGCGCCTTTGACGCGGCACTGCGCGCGGCGGAGGAGGAGCAGGTCACCAAGGAGCTGACCGAGGCCCTCCAGCCGTATGTGCGCACCGATGGCACCGTGTGGATGCCCAATGTCTTCCGCTACCTGGTGGCCCGGGTCCCCTGAGCCGTGGCCCTGAGTCGTGGGCCCCGGGCCACTTGCCGGGGACTCAGCCCATGAACTTCTTGAACTCCTCCGGGAGTTCGAAGTTGGCGGGGTCACTGCCGGCGGGCAGGCCCGGCATGCTGCCCGCCTGCTGCTCGCGGCGGGCCGCGGCGGCCTGCTCCTCGGCCTTGCGCTTCATCGGGTTGCCGCTCTGACGCTTGCCCTTGGCCTGCTTGACCTGCTTCTTCTTCTTGGAGCCGCCCAGCCCCGGCATGCCCGGCATCCCGGGCATCCCCGGCATGCCGCCCTGGGCCATCCGCGACATCATCTTGCGGGCGTCGAAGAACCGCTCCACCAGCTGCTTGACGGCGCTGACCTCCACACCGGAGCCCTTGGCGATCCGGGCCCGCCGCGAGCCGTTGATGATCGTCGGGTCCTGGCGCTCGGCCGGGGTCATCGACTTGATGATCGCGGCGGTACGGTCCACATCGCGCTCGTCGAGGTTGTTGATCTGCTCCTTGATCTGCCCCATGCCGGGCAGCATGCCGAGCAGCTTGGAGATCGAGCCCATCTTCCGGACCTGCTCCATCTGGGCCAGGAAGTCGTCGAGGGTGAACTCCTTGGGGCCCTTCGCCAGCTTGGCCGCCATCTTCTCGGCCTCGGCCTGGCTGAAGGTCTGCTCGGCCTTCTCGATCAGGGTGAGCACATCGCCCATGTCGAGGATGCGGGACGCCATGCGGTCCGGGTGGAACGCGTCGAAGTCGTCCAGCTTCTCGCCGTTGGAGGCGAACATGATCTGCTTGCCGGTGACATGCGCGATGGAGAGCGCGGCACCACCGCGGGCGTCGCCGTCGAGCTTGGAGAGCACCACGCCGTCGAAGCCGACGCCGTCGCGGAAGGCCTCCGCGGTGTTGACGGCGTCCTGGCCGATCATCGCGTCCACGACGAAGAGGACCTCGTCCGGCTGCACGGCGTCGCGGATGTCCGCGGCCTGCTGCATCAGCTCGGCGTCGATGCCCAGACGGCCGGCGGTGTCCACGATGACGATGTCGTGGACCTTGGACTTGGCGTACTCGATGGAGTCCTTGGCGACCTGCACCGGGTCACCCACGCCGTTGCCCGGCTGCGGGGCGTAGACGGCGACGCCGGCGCGCTCGGCGACCACGCTCAGCTGGTTGACGGCGTTGGGGCGCTGGAGGTCACAGGCGACCAGCAGCGGGCTGTGCCCCTGCTTCTTCAGCCACAGGCCCAGCTTTCCGGCGAGGGTGGTCTTACCGGCACCCTGCAGACCGGCGAGCATGATCACGGTCGGCGCGGTCTTGGCAAAGCGCAGCCGGCGGGTCTCACCGCCGAGGATGGTGACCAGCTCATCGTTGACGATCTTGATGACCTGCTGGGCCGGGTTCAGCGCCTGCGAGACCTCGGCCCCGCCGGCCCGCTCCTTGACCTGCTTGATGAACGCCCGGACGACCGGCAGGGCCACATCCGCTTCCAGCAGCGCGATGCGGATCTCGCGCGCAGTGGCGTCGATGTCGGCCTCGGAAAGCCGCCCCTTGCCGCGAAGATTCTTGAAAGTCGCTGCGAGGCGATCGGAGAGAGTGTCGAACACGGCGGTCGCAGATCCTCGGGTCGGGGGCGTGGGACGTCGTCCTCAAGAGTATCCGGCCCGGGAAGGGTGAGGTCGGCCCATGCCGGATCCACCCCCGGCGGCCGCCCGCGACCTGCCCGGAGCGGTGCGAGGACCCGGCGGCAGCGCGTGCGGCGTGGCGCGGCGCGCGTGGGGCGCGGTCAGGTGCACGTGGGGCACGGCCGTGGCACAGGCGGGGGGCGATCGGCGCGCGTGGGGCGCGGTCGGGCGCGCTTGGGGCACGGACGAACCGGCCGCACGGGGCGGCCACGCGGCGCGCCGCGGGCCACACGGCATGGGGCGCACCGGGGCCCATCGGACCCGTCCGGCCTCATGGGCGCGCCACAAGCCACACGGAACGTGACCAGGACAGCCCAGCTCCCACAAGGCCGCAACCGCCACCCCTAAACCGCAGCCCCGCCCCACGCCCCACACCACGTGCGCCCCGGGGCGCGCACCCTTCACGCAGGGCCAAGCAAGCGCCCCCCGCCTACCCCAATGCGCTCCCCACCGCCGTCACCACCTCGGCCGTCTTCGCCGCGTCCAGTGGAGCTCCGTCCGTGTCCGTCACATAGAACGCGTCCACCACACTCGCCCCGAGCGTGGACACATGGGCGCTGCGTACCCAGACGCCTGCCGCCTCCAGGGCGTGGGCCACGCGGTACAGCAGGCCGGGGGCGTCCTCGGCCCGTACTTCCAGGACGGTGGCGTCGTGGGAGCCGCCCTCGGCCACCGTCACCGACGGGGGCGGGGGCACCGTGCCCCGGCGGCGCCCGCGGCCGGCCGCGTCCCGTTCGGCGAGACGGGCGGCGATGTCCAGCGAGCCCTCCAGGGCGCGGGCCAGATCGGCCCGCAGCCGGTCGGCCTGGGGCGGCTCGCCGTACTCGGCGGCCACCCGCCAGCGCATGGCCAGCACCGGGCCGCCGGTCAGCTCCGCGGTGTGCACGGTGAGCCGGTGCAGCGCCAGCACGCCCGCCACCGCGGGCAGCACCCCCGGCTGGTCCGGCACCGCCAGCAGGAGTTCGCCGCCGTCCAGGGTCAGGGCCGGGGCGCCGGTGCGCCGGGCCTCCTCGGCCAGCAGCCGCTGGCCGGGGCCGGGCGCCTGGGGCGCCCGTGCCGCGGCCGGCTCGCCGGCGAGCGCCGCCGCCGTCCGCCGCACCAGCTCCGCCACCAGCGTGGCGCGCCAGGCGCTCCATGCGGCGGGCCCGGTGGCCAGCGCGTCGGCCTCGGTGAGGGCGTGCAGCAGCTGCAGGGTCTCGGTGTGCCGTACGGCGTCCGCCACCGCGCCGATGGTGGCCGGATCGTCCAGGTCCCGCCGGGTGGCGGTCTCGGCCAGCAGCAGATGGTGGCGCACCAGGAGGGCCAGCACCTCGGCGTCCCGCTCCGCCAGCCCGATCCGTGCGGCCACCTCGCGGGCCAGCATGGCGCCGGTCACCGAGTGGTCGCCGGGCCGCCCCTTGCCCAGGTCGTGCAGCAGCGCGGCGAGCAGCAGCAGGTCGGGGCGGGCCACCCGGCGGGTCAGGGCGGCGGCCCGGACGGCCGTCTCCACCAGGTGCCGGTCGACGGTGAAGCGGTGCACCGCGTTGCGCTGCGGCCGGCAGCGCACCCGCTCCCACTCCGGCAGCAGCCGGGAGACGATGCCCTCCGCCTCCAGCGCCTCCCAGGCGGCGACCGTGTGCTCCCCCGCGCCCAGCAGGGTGAGCAGGGCTTCGCGCGCCTCGGGGGGCCAGGGCACCGGCAGCGGGGCGGCCTTGGCCAGGCGCCGCACCGCATGGGCGGACAGCGGCAGACCGGCCCGCGCCGCCGCTGCCGCCGCGCGCAGCGGCAGCACCGGGTCACGCTCGGGGCGGGCGGTACGGGCCAGCACCGCCTCGCCGTCCTGCTCCACCACGCCGTCCGCCAGCGGGACGCGCTCCGGTTGCGCAAAGCCGCCCCGTCCGGCCCGTCCGCCCCAGCCGCCCCGGCCGCCCGGCACCCGGCGCGGCCTGGGGCGGGCGGAGCGGGCCCGCAGCACGCGCCCCACCTCGCGCCAGGTGGCGTCGGAGGCGTAGCCGACGGTGTGGGCCGCCCGGTACACCCGGTGCAGCAGGGCGTCCGCGTCGGGCAGGCCGAGCCGCCGGGCCACTTGGTCCTGTTCCTGGAGGCTGAGCCGGTCGGTGGCCCGGCCGGTGGTCAGGTGCAGGGCGTCGCGGGTGTCCAGCAGCAGGGCGCGGGCCTCCTCCAGGCCCTGGCGCGGAGCGTCGGCCAGCCAGGAGGCGGCCACGGCGCGCAGCGCGGTGGCGTCCCGGAGTCCGCCGCGGGCCTCCTTGAGGTCCGGTTCCAGCAGAAAGCGCAACTCGCCCTGGCGGCGGGCGCGTTCCTCGCAGCTCTCGCGCAATTCGGGCAGGCGGGCGGGGGCTTGGGCGCGCCAGTCCCGGTAGGCCGTGGCGCGCACCTCGGCGGTCAGTGCGGGGTCGCCGGCCAGGTGGCGGGCGTCCAGCAGGCCGAGGTGGACCTTGAGGTCGCCGGCGGCGGTCCGGCGCGCCTGGGCGGGGGTGCGTACCGAGTGGTCCAGGGCCAGGCCCAGGTCCCAGACCGGGTACCAGAGGCGGTCGGCGACGGCGGCGACCTGTGCGCCGTCGGCGGATTCCCGGTGCAGCAGCAGCAGGTCGAGGTCGCTGCGCGGGGAGAGTTCGCCGCGGCCGTAGCCGCCGACGGCCACCAGGGCGATGTCCCGGGTGCGGCCCAGCAGGCCGGCCAGCCAGCTGTCGGTGAGCCGGGCGAGCGCGGCGCGCAACGGCGGTCCGGTGAGCGTCTGTTGCTGAAGCAGCCGCAATCGGTCGGCCGCGTAACCACCGGATCCCGAGTCGGTCGTTTCCAGGCTGGTTTCGGTCAACTCGGGTCCTTTCTCAGGTGGTTCAGAGTGCGTCGGGGCCACGCTCGCCGGTGCGGACCCGTACCACCGTCTCGACCGGTACGACCCAGACCTTGCCGTCACCGATCTTGCCGGTGCGGGCGGTCTTGACGATGACGTCCACGATGTCGGCGGCGTCCTCGTCCTCGGCCAGGATCTCCACCCGGACCTTGGGCAGCAGGTCGAGGGTGTACTCGGCGCCCCGGTAGACCTCGGTGTGGCCGCGCTGCCGGCCGTAGCCCTTGACCTCGGTGATGGTCAGGCCCTGGACCTGGAAACTCTGCAGGGCCTCCTTGACCTCGTCGAGTTTGAAGGGCTTGACGATGGCGGTGATCAGCTTCATGCGTCCACCTTGCTCTGGTCCGGCTTGCTGTGGTCCGGGTGCGGAACGGGATGCTGTGCGCTGCGGGCGGCCGAGGAGCCCCCCACCGCGCTGAGGTCATAGGCGGTCTCGGCGTGGAACGCCTGGTCCACGCCGCTGAGTTCGTCGTCGGCGTCCGCCCGGAAGCCGACGGTCTTGTCCACCAGCTTGGCCAGCAGCCAGGAGACGGTGAAGGAGTAGGCCAGCACCGAGAAGGCTCCGGCCGCCTGGCGGCCGAGCTGGGTGAGGCCGCCGACGCCGCCGGTGGCCAGCAGGCCGACCAGCAGGGTGCCGATGATGCCGCCCACCATATGGACGCCCACCACGTCCAGGGAGTCGTCGAAGCCCAGCTTGAACTTCAGGCCCACGGCCCAGGCGCAGACCGCCCCGGCGGCCAGGCCGATCAGGATGGCGCCGAAGGCGTTGACGGCGGCCCCGGAGGGGGTGATGGCGACCAGCCCGGCCACCGCGCCGGAGGCGGCGCCCAGGGTGGTGAAGGCCCCGTGCCGGATGCGCTCGAAGGCCAGCCAGCCCAGCATGGCGGCCCCGGTGGCCACCTGGGTGTTGAGCGCCATATTGGCGGCGGTGCCATTGGCGGCCAGCGCCGAGCCCGCGTTGAAGCCGAACCAGCCGAACCACAGCAGCCCGGCGCCCAGCATCACCAGCGGCAGGCTGTGCGGCCGCATGGGGTCCTTGGCGAAGCCGATGCGCTTGCCGACCACCAGCACCGCGGCCAGCGCCCCGATGCCCGCGTTGATGTGCACGGCGGTGCCGCCCGCGAAGTCGATCACCTTCAGCCTGGCCAGCCAGCCGTCCGGCTGCCACACCCAGTGCGCCACCGGGAAGTAGACCACCGTCACCCACAGAGTGATGAACAGCGACCAGGCGCTGAACTTCACGCGGTCCGCCAGCGCCCCGCTCATCAGCGCCGGGGTGATCACCGCGAACGTCAGCTGGAAGAGGGCGAAGGCGAAGACCGGGATGCCCTCCTTGCCGCCGGTCAGCGTGGTGGGGTTGATGCCCTTGAGACCGAGGTGGTCGAAGTTGCCCAGCAGCCCGCCGCCCAGGTCGTCGCCGAAGGCCAGCGAGTAGCCGTAGAGCACCCAGAGCACGGTCACGATGCCCAGCGAGATGAAGGACATCATCAGCATGTTGAGCGCGCTTTTCACCCGCACCATGCCGCCGTAGAAGAAGGCCAGGCCGGGGGTCATCAGCATCACCAGCGCGGCACTGATCAGGACGAATGCGGTGTCTGCGCCATTCATGGCCGGCCTTTCCTCGTGACGGCGGTCCGCTCCCGGACCCCTGGGGACGGTGGACGGACCTGGTTGGCCTTGAGGGTCACCCAGCACGATTTCGGCCAGGACAGCCGGCTGTTTCGGGGCGGTGACGAAGCCCACCGCAGTGTTACACGCGAGTGAATTCGGCCGTACTCCCCTCACGGAGGCCGTACGTCCCCCACGCCGGACCGCATGCGCCGGGCCGGTGCGCGGACGACCGCGGCGACCGCCCGGGGTGACCTGGCGTGGGGAAGCCGAGTCGGGCTGTACGGGCGGGCCGCCGCGGCCGGGTATCGGGGCCCCGGGACGGGGCCGGGCTCACACCGCGTGGGCGGCCTCCGGCGATTCCGGCAGGTGGGCGGCGAGCCGCTCGGTGAGCTCCCGCACCTCGCTGACCTCGCCGAAGTCCCGCTGTGCGGCGTCCACCGTCTTGCGCAGCCGGTTGTTCACCCGCTCCGAGCGGACCTGCTTGGCGATCCTCATCGCCTTGGCCACATGGGCCGCGGACTCCTCCGGCGCGCGTTCCATCAGATCGACCGTGGCCAGGCCGATCAGGTTGAGCGCATACGACCGCTGGTGCTCCTCGTCATCGGCGAACAGCTCCACCGCCCGCTCCATCTTGGGCCGGGCCAGCGAGGCGTAGGTGGGGCTGCGTCCGGCCACATAGGCCAGATCGCGGTAGGAGTGGGCGTTCTCCGCGTTGAGTTCGGCCTCGGAGAAGAAGCGGATCCAGTCCGGATCGCCGTCCCCGGGCAGGCAGTCGGCGAAGCAGTCCTCGGCCATGGTCACCGCGCGTTTGCACTTGGCGGGCTGGCCCATATTGGCGTAGGCGCGGGCCTCCATGGCGTAGAGCATGGCCTGGATGCGCGGGGTGGCCGTCTCCCGGGAGCCGTACTGGCCGAGGTGGATCAGCTCCAACGCGTCCTCCGGCCGCCCGAGATGGATCATCTGGCGGCTCATGCTGGACAGGACGTACGAGCCCAGCGGCCGGTCACCCGCCTCCTTGGCCGCGTGCAGCGCCAGCACGAAGTACTTCTGGGCGGTGGGCTGCAGACCGACGTCATAGCTCATCCACCCGGCCAGCTGGGCGAGTTCGGCGGCCACTTTGAACAGGCGCCTGGCGGTGTCCTCCGACTGTGACTCCTGGAGCAGGTCGGTGACCTCGTGCAGCTGTCCGACCACCGCCTTGCGGCGCAGGCCGCCGCCGCACCGGGCGTCCCAGGCGCGGAACATCCGGGTGGTGGACTCCAGCAGCTCCAGCTCCGGCAAGGAAAGTTTGGGCGCGCGCCGGACGCGGTCGGCGCCGGCGGCGGCCCTGGCGGCGCTCTCCCGGCCGCCCGGCGAGGGGACCAGCCAGCGCTGCATGGGCTCGATCAGCGCGGGGCCCGCGGAGAGCGCCAGTGAGGTGCCCAGGAAGCCGCGCCGGGCGAGCATCAGATCGCTGCGGGAGAACTCGCTGATCAGCTCGACGGTTTGGGGACCGGCCCAGGGCAGGTCCACCCCCGAGACGGAGGGCGACTGGTGGGCGACGCGCAGGCCGATGTCCTCCACGCCGACCACACAGCCGAAGCGTTCGGAGAACAACTCGGCGAGGATCTTGGGAATCGGCTCCCTGGGCTGCTCCCCGTCCAGCCAGCGGCGCACCCGGGAGGTGTCCGTACTGATGTGGTGGGCACCCAATTGCCGTGCCCGGCGGTTGACTTGCCGCGCCAGCTCGCCCTTGGACCAGCCGCTGCGCAGGAACCAGGAACCGAGCCGCTCATTGGGGCGCTTCTGCCCGGCGTCGGCCTGTCCGGCCGCACCCGCCTCGCCAGCCCCGTCGGCACCGAAGGTGCCGCCGACGTCGCCACCCAACTGGAACGCCCCCATTCACACACCTATGCTCCGGCGCCCGGGCGCACGAAGGCTTTCAACGCGAACCGCCCACGGCGCACCGCCCGTTGCGACGGCCGGGCCGGTGAGGCGCCGCCGCGCCGTTCGCTACGGCACACCCACCGGGGCTCCATCCTCCAGGAGTTCACACGGCTCATGCACCGAAAGTAATCCTACGATCACCGTTGAGGCGAGCGGAGTCCAGTAAACGCCACCATTCGCCACCCCAAGGAATGAACCCCGCGGGCGCTTCTCGCGATTGACTTGACACCTGTCAATGGAAGAAGGCCCAGGATTTGACGGACAGTTGCGCGCCACGGCGCGCAGAACTCCCCGCATCACCGGTGGCGCACCGTCACACCGCCTTAAAGCCGGTCGTCCGCGACCGTCCGTGTCCGGGACACTCCGACCCGTAACCATCCGCAAAGACGACCCGTTGGAGGAGGCATGGGGTTCACTATCGGCGGCATCCGGGATCTGCGCCCGGGTTCTCGGCGCCGAGGCCGGGCGGCGGAGTCGGTGACCACGGTGGCGGAGTACACCGGCCTGTGGGGGTGGGATGTAGTGCCCGGCGCCCGCGCCACCCGCGGCGGAGGCGAGGTGAGTTGCTCCTGCGGGGCCGCCAACTGCCCCTCCCCCGGCGCCCATCCGCTCCCCTGCGCCCCCGAAGTCCCGGCGGGATCAACGCTGGACGAGGCGACGGCCGCCTGGGCCGAGCTGCCCGGTGCGGCCGTACTGCTGCCCGTAGGCCGCTCGTTCGATGTGCTGGAGGTCGCGGAGGCGGCCGGCCGGCACGCCCTGGCCCGGCTGGAGCGGATGGGACTGCCGCTGGGCCCGGTGGCACTCACCCCGCACGGCCGGGCGCTGTTCTTCGTGGCGCCGGGCGCCGCCGCCGGACTCCCCCAGCTGCTCTACCGGATGGGCTGGGACGACGCCCGGCTGGATCTGCGCGGCCTGGGCCCCGGGGAGCACATCACCGCCCCGCCCTCCGACTTCGCGGGCCTGGGCCCGATGCGCTGGCTGCGTCCGCCGGCTCTGGACGCCGACCGGCCGCCGCAGGCCCGGCTGCTGCTGGGCACCCTGGCCTATGTCTGCCACCGCTCGGCTGAGGGCTGACGGCTGACGGCTGACGGCTGACGGCTGACGGCTGACGGCTGACGGCTGACACCATAACGGCGGGGCCGGTCGCGTGAGTTGCGACCGGCCCCGCCGTGGTGTTCCGGGGATCACTCCCCGATGAGCGCATCCACAAAGGCCTCGGGCTCGAAGGGCGCGAGATCGTCCGCACCCTCGCCCAGGCCCACCAGCTTGACCGGGACGCCCAGTTCACGCTGGACCGCGACCACGATGCCGCCCTTGGCCGTGCCGTCCAGCTTGGTGAGCACGATGCCGGTGATGTTCACCACCTCGGCGAACACCCGGGCCTGCACCAGGCCGTTCTGGCCGGTGGTGGCGTCCAGCACCAGCAGCACCTCGTCCACGCTGCCGTGCTTCTCCACCACCCGCTTGACCTTGCCCAGCTCGTCCATGAGCCCGGTCTTGGTGTGCAGCCGGCCCGCGGTGTCGATCAGCACCACATCGGCGTTCTCGGCGATGCCCTCCTTGACCGCGTCGAAGGCGACGGAGGCCGGGTCACCGCCCTCGGGGCCGCGCACGGTGCGGGCGCCGACCCGTTCGCCCCAGGTCTGCAGCTGGTCGGCGGCGGCGGCCCGGAAGGTGTCCGCGGCGCCCAGCACCACCGACTTGCCGTCGGCCACCAGCACCCGGGCGAGCTTGCCGGTGGTGGTGGTCTTGCCGGTGCCGTTGACGCCCACGACCATCACCACACCGGGCTTCTCCTCGCCGTTGGTGCCGACACCGGGCTCGGTGTGCACCTTGCGGTCGAGGTCGGTGCCGACCAGGGTGAGCAGTTCCTCGCGCAGCAGGCCGCGCAGCTCCTCGGGGGTGCGGGTGCCCAGCACCTTGACCCGCTCGCGCAGCCGGTCCACCAGCTCCTGGGTGGGGGTGACGCCGACATCGGCGGTGAGCAGGGTGTCCTCGATCTCCTCCCAGGTGTCGTCGTCGAGGTGCTCCCGGGAGAGCAGGGTCAGCAGGCCCTTGCCCAGGGAGTTCTGCGAACGGGAGAGCCGGGCGCGCAGCCGGACCAGCCGGCCGGCGGTGGGCTCGGGCACCTCGACGGCGGGCGCGGCGGCCTCGGGGACCGCCTCCTCGACGGGCGCCTCGGGGGCCTCGGGAGCCTCCGGCGCCTCGGCGGGCGGCAGCTCCACCTCTTCTATGGTGCGGCGCCCGGTCTCTTCGCGCGGGGTCTCGGCCTCCTCGCCTACCTGGGGCTCGGCGGGCGGCGCGGTGACGGACGGGCTGCTCGGCGGCGGCGGGGGCAGCTGCTTCTTCTTGCGGCTGCTGACCACCAGCCCACTGATCGCGCCGAGCGCGACCACAGCGATGACTACGGCAAGGATGACGATTTCCATAACGCACCCAGTATCGGACACCTGGGGTGCGGGGGCGGCGCCCTGCGGCAGAGCCGGTGCGTCCGGTGAATTGGTGCAATCACACTGAGGACCAAAGTCACTAAACGGCTTAAGTTGGATCAAACTACGATGGCTAAGGCGCTGCGACGCGCGTAGAGTCCCAGCGTTCTCTCTTGCCCAGGTACTACCAGGGTTCACTTTTCCGCTTAAACCGCACGGAGCCCCCCATATGGCCCCCCACAAGGACAATGTGAGCGCCGCTGATCCCGAAGGCGCGATCGAAACCCGTGGTATCGAGCCCGTCCCGGATCATGAGCGGCGCGGCCGGGTCCGGGAGCTCTTCCCGACCTGGGTCGCCGCCAACATCAGTGTGCTGCTGCTCACCATGGGCGCGGCCCTGGTGGTCTTCAACCAGCTGAACTTCTGGCAGGTCCTGATCGTCGCCGCGTGTGCCGCGCTGGCGTCCTTCGGCCTGGTGGGCGTGGTGTCGGTGTCCGGCAAGTGGGGCGGCGCCCCGGGTGCGATGCTCTCCCGCGCCACCTTCGGTGTGCGGGGCAACCTCTTCCCCGGCTCCATCCTCTGGGTGGCGCGCTTCGGCTGGGAGACGATCAACGCGGTGACCGGCGCCTATGCGGTGCTGACCGTGCTCGACCTGGTGTTCGGGATCAAGAGCAACACGGTGCTGATCGTGGTCACCCTCTTCGCCTTTGTCGCCTGCACCTTCCTGGTGAGCGGTATGGGCCGCAAGGCCCTCAACGTCTGCAACAAGTGGTCCACGTACCTCTTCGGCGTCTTCAGTGTGCTGGTGCTGGGCTACCTGGTGGTCCACATGAAGTGGGGCGAGGTCTTCTCCAAGCCGGCCGGCTCCACCGCGATGATGATCGCCGGTATCGGCACCATCGCGGCGGGCGGCATCAGCTGGGTGCCCACCGGCCCGGACTTCGCGCGCTACTTCCCGCACTCGGTCTCCGGCAAGAAGATCGCCGGGGTGACGGTCTCCGGTGCCGCCCTGGTCATGGTGCCCATGGTGCTGATGGGCGGCGTGATGGCCGTGGCCACCCCGGACCTGGCCAAGGCGCAGGACCCGGTCTCCTTCCTCGGTGACATCCTGCCGACCTGGCTGGCGGTTCCCTACCTGATCACCGCGATCGTGGGCATGCTGCTGATCAACAGCCTGTCGATGTACTCGGCCGGTTTCACCGCCCAGACCATGGGCGTCAAGCTGCCCCGTGCCATGGCGGTGAGCATCAACGCGGTGATCTCCCTGGTCGGCGGTGCGCTGCTGATGCTGGTTGCCTCCAGCTTCCTGGGCTCCTTCATCACCTTCCTGATCCTGCTGGCGGTCTCCTTCTCCGCCTGGATCGGCGTCTACGCCGTGGACATGGCCCGCCGCCGGCGGCGCGCGGTGCGCTATGACGCCGAGGCGCTGATGAACACCGGCCCCACCAGCCGTTACTGGTACAGCGGTGGCTTCTGCTGGCAGGCGATGACCGCCTGGACGGTGGCGCTGCTGGCCGGTATCGCCTTCACCAAGTGCGACTGGTTCTCCGGTCCGCTGGCCGGCACCTTCGTCGGCAAGTACGGGCTGGGCTGGGCCGCGACCATCGCCATCTCGGCGCTGGTGATGGCCCTGCTGCCGACGCCGCGGGAGAACGAGGCCGGCGCCGCCGCCGTCCCGGCCCCGCGCGAGGAGCAGCAGGAGAAGGTCACCGTCTGACCCTCGCTCCGCTAGGCCGACGTCCCCTTCGCCGCAGTGCCGGCGGAGGGGACGTCGGCGTTGGGGAAGGGGTATGCGGGCAGCTCGGCGCTCGCCACCTGCTCGGCCGCCTTGAGCATGCCCTTCATCATCAGCGGCCGGGACAGCAGGCCGTTGCGCAGGCGCAGGCCATGGGCGGTGCGCGGGGCGAGGAACCGGCCCGCGTTGCCCTTGCGGCAGATCCGGGCGTACCGGGCCAGCCGCTGCTGGTAGCGGGGGAAGGCCGTCCGGTGGTCGCCGCCGGCCAGCGCGAGCTCTCCGGCCAGCACATGGGCGGCGACGATCCCCATGCCGGTGCCCATCCCGCCCAGGGTGGTCCCGGAGGCGGCGTCCCCGAGCAGGGCGATCCGGCCGGTGGACCAGCGGGGCGCCACCGCCCGGCTGATGGAGTCGAAGTACAGCTCCTCGGTCCGGCGCAGCGAGTCCAGCAGCCGGGGCACCTCCCAGCCCAGGCCGGTGAAGGCCTCGGTGATCAGCCGCTTGTGCTGGTCGGGGTCATGGCGGTGGTGGTCCCGTTCGGGCGAGGCGAAGACAAAGAGGGTGCGGGACCGGCCGGGGCCCTGGGGGCCGGCGCCGACGGCGGCCAGCCGCCCGGGGACATTGAGGCCGACGGATCCGGTGGCCGGGCCATGGTGGGGCAGCTCCCAGGTGGCCACGTAGTACCCCAGGTGGGTGACGAAGTCCCGCTCGGGGCCGAAGGCCAGGCGGCGGACGGTGGAGTGCAGCCCGTCGGCGCCGAAGACCAGGTCAAAGGTGGCGGGCTCGGCATGGCGGAAGGTGACCCGCACTCCGTCCGGGGTCTCGGTGAGGCCGGTGACCGTGTCGCCGAAGAGGTAGTCGGTGTACGGCAGGCTGTGCCGGTACAGCACCCGGGACAGCTCCCCGCGGGGCACTTCCAGGGCGCCGCCGTTGAACTCGCCGGGCAGCTCCAGCAGCCGCCTGCCGCGCTCGTCCACAAAGGCCATGGGGCTGCCGCCGGTCTGGATGCGGCGCAGTTCCGGGAGCAGCCCCATGCGCTCCAGCACCGTCAGATGGGTCTCGCCCCGGAAGTCCACGGCCTGGCCGCCGCCGCGCAGCGCGGGGGCGATCTCGACCACGGTGGGCCGGTAGCCCAGGCGTCCCAGCCAGTAGGCCAGCGCGGGGCCGGCGATCCCGGCGCCGGAGATCAGGACCTTGCCGTTGTTCATGGTTCCCCTCCGTCAAGAATGGTGTCCGCCAGAAACAGTGTCCGTCGGACGCAATAACTACTGTGTACCATGGAAACAGTTGTTGGGGAAAGGGGCGCCGCCATGACCGGGAAGCACGGGGAGATCAAAAGGCTGCTGTGGGGGCCCCATGCGGCGCCCGCCCGGGGCCCCAGGCGCACCCTGGACCTGGACCGCATCGCCCGTGCCGGGATCGAGCTGGCGGACGCCGAGGGCCTGGCCGCCCTCTCCATGCAGCGCCTGGCGGAGCGGCTGGGGGTGACCAAGATGGCGCTGTACCGGTATGTACCGGGCAAGACCGAGCTGGTGGCGCTGCTGGTGGACGCGGCGATCGGCCCCTACCCGCCGGAGGCCGGCGGCGAGGACTGGCGGACGGCCCTGGAGGACTGGGCCGTCCGCCTGCTCGCCGTCTTCCGCCGTCATCCCTGGGCGCTCGGCGCCACGGTGGGCCCGCGCCTGCCGGGGCCGGCCGAGCTGTCCTGGCTGGAGGCGGTCGTCGCCGCCCTGGACGGCACGGGGCTCGGCGGCGCCGAGCGGATGGACGCCGCCGTGCTGCTGACCGGCCATGTCCGGATGATCAGCGAGCAGTCCCCCGCCGCGGGCCCGTCACCGGGCGTGGAGGAGCAGCTCACCGCCGCCATCGGGGAAGTGCTGACCGAGCACGGCGACCGCTTTCCCGCCCTGACGGCGGCCCTGGCCACCGGGCCGGAGGGGCGGGAGAACGCCTGGGAGTTCGGGCTGCGGCGCATCCTCGACGGCCTGGCCGCGCTGATCGCGGAACGCACCGGCCGCTGACGCCGGAAGGGGACACGGAAAAGGGCTGCCCCCGGCACCATGCGGTGCCGGGGGCAGCCCTTTTCGAGGAGAGGGGCGGCGGGGGAGGTCAGCCCATCTCCTCCAACGCCTTGCCCTTGGTCTCCTTCACAAACTTCAGCACGAAGGGGATCGAGAGCACGGCGAAGACCGCGTAGATGATGTAGGCGCCGGACAGGTCCCAGTCGGAGAGGCTGGGGAAGCTGGCCGTGATGGCCCAGTTGGCCAGCCACTGCGCGGAGGCGGCGACGCCCAGCGCCGCGGCGCGGATCCGGTTGGGGAACATCTCGCCCAGGAAGACCCACACCACCACGCCCCAGGACAGGGCGAAGAAGAGCACAAAGGCGTGGGCGGCGATCAGGGCGACGGTGCCCTGCGCGGTCGGCAGCGTGCCCGCCGCGCTCTTGGAGGCGAAGGCCCAGGCCTCCAGGGCCAGGGAGATCGCCATGCCGGCGGAGCCCACCAGGGCCAGCGGCTTACGGCCGATCCGGTCCACCAGCACCATGGCGATCACGGTGCCCACGATGTTGATGATCGAGGTGGTGAAGCTGTAGAAGAACGAGCTCTCCGGGTTGACGCCCACCGACTGCCACAGCGTGGAGGAGTAGTAGAAGGCGACGTTGATGCCGACGAACTGCTGGAAGACCGACAGCCCGATGCCGATCCAGACGATGGGCAGGAAGCCGCCGCGGCCGCCGATCAGGTCCTTGAAGGTGGACTTCTCCTCGCTGTGCATCGCCTGCTCGATCTCGGCGACACGCGCGTCCAGGTCGATGTCCTTGCCCTCGACGTCGGCCAGCACGGCCTTGGCCTTGTCGGTCTTGCCGACCGAGATCAGGAAGCGGGGGGACTCGGGGATGGCGAAGGACAGCAGGCCGTAGAGGACCGCCGGGACCACCATGACGCCCAGCATCAGCTGCCAGGCCTCGATGCCCATCAGATGGCCGCGCTGCTTGCCGTGGGCCATGTTGAGGATGCCCCAGTTGACCAGCTGCGAGATGGCGATGCCGACCACGATGGCGGCCTGCTGGAAGGAGCCCAGCCGGCCGCGGTAGGCGGGCGGGGAGACCTCGGCGATATAGGCCGGGCCGATGACCGAGGCCATACCGATGGCGATGCCGCCCAGGACGCGCCACAGGGCGAGGTCCCACAGGGCGAAGGGCACCGCTGAGCCGACGGCGCTGACGGTGAAGAGGGCGGCGGAGATCTGCATGGTGCGGATCCGGCCGATCCGGTCGGCCAGGCGGCCCGCGGTGGCCGCACCCACCGCGCAGCCGATCAGCGCGATGGCGATGACCTGGGCGAGGGCGGCCGAGCCGATGTCGTACTTGTGGCGAATACCCTCGACCGCACCGTTGATCACGGAACTGTCGTAGCCGAAGAGGAAGCCACCCATGGCCGCGGCCGCGGTGATGAAGATGACATGGCCGAGGTGGTCCGGCTGGGCCTTACGGCCCGCGGACCCCTGCGCCATCGCAGTGCTGGTCAACGTGTACTCCTGGGCGCCGGCGACTCTGCCGGGCGGTGTGGGGGTGGCCTTTCCAGTGGGACACAAGATCAAATCGGCCACCACTTGAAGGCATAAGCAACGCAGCAGACCCTATGCCTTCAATTTTCTAAGTCAATAGACTGTGACGAAGAAGTTCTCTCACAGTTTCCAGCAAGTTGCCTTCACTACTTGAAAGATCGCTAACGAAGCCGCTGGCTGATGACCTTGGAGACCCCGTCGCCCTGCATGGATACGCCGTAGAGCGCGTCCGCCACCTCCATGGTCCGCTTCTGGTGAGTGATCACGATCAGCTGGGAACTCTCCTGGAGTTCCCGCATGATCCCGATCAGCCGCTGGAGGTTGGTGTCGTCCAGCGCCGCCTCCACCTCGTCCATGACATAGAACGGGCTGGGCCGGGCCTTGAAGATCGCCACCAGCAGGGCCACCGCGGTCAGTGAGCGCTCGCCGCCGGAGAGCAGGGACAGCCGCTTGACCTTCTTGCCCGGCGGACGGGCCTCCACATCCACCCCCGTGGCCAGCATGTCCTCGGGATCGGTGAGCACCAGGCGCCCCTCGCCGCCGGGGAAGAGCCGGGAGAAGACGCCCTCGAACTCCCGGGCGGTGTCCCGGTAGGCCTCGGTGAAGACCTCCTCCACCCGCTTGTCCACGTCCTTGACCACCTGCAGCAGGTCGGCGCGGGTCTTCTTGAGGTCCTCCAGCTGCTCGGAGAGGAACTTGTGCCGCTCCTCCAGCGCCGCGAACTCCTCCAGGGCGAGCGGATTGACCTTGCCCAGCTGCTGGTACGCCCGCTCCGCGGCCTTCAGCCGCCGCTCCTGCTCGGCGCGCACATAGGGCACCGGCCGGTTGCGCGGGTGCTCCGGGTCCTCCGGCAGCTCCTCGCCCTCGGCCGGCGGCGAGGGGGGCACCGGCAGGTCCGGGCCGTACTCCGCCACCAGGCCGGCCGGCTCCACGCCGAACTCCTCCAGCGCCCGGGCCTCCAGCTGCTCGATGCGCAGCCGCTTCTCGGCGCCCAGTACCTCGCCCCGGTGCACCGAGTCGGTCAGCTTGTCCAGCTCGGTCTTCAGCTCACGGGCCCGGTTGCGCTGCTCGGTGAGCTCGCGCTCCCAGGCGGCCTTGGCCTCCTCGGCCGCCAGGCGCTCCGCCTCGGCCCGCTCCAGGGAGACCTCGACATGGGCCAGCAGCTGCCGGGCACCGGCCGCCACGGCGGTGGCCACGTCGGCCTCATGGCGCAGCCGGGCCCGGCGCCGCTCGGCCCGTACCCGCGCCTCCCGCTCGGCCCGCGCCGCGCGGTCCAGTGCGTCCGCCCGTCCGGCCAGGGCCTTGACCCGCTCCTCATGGGTACGGACCTGAAGCCGGGCCTCCATTTCGGTCTGCCGGGCGTTGGCCCCGTCCGCCGCCAGCCGGTCCCGGACGGCGGTGTCCGGCTCCCCGGTGTCCTCCCGCTCGCTCAGCGTCTCGGCCACCGCCAGCCGTTCGGCCAGCTCCTCCGCCTCCCCCGCGGCCTGGGCCAGCGCCTCCTCGGCGCGGGCGGCCGCCGCCGCGGCGCGTTCCGCCTCGCCGGCGGCGGCACGGGCCTGCCCGGCCAGCCGCCCCAGGTCCTGGGCCAGCCGGGACTTCTCCCGCTCGGCCCGGCTGCGCAGCGCGGCGAGTTCCTCCACCAGGGCCGCCCGGCGGGCGCGTTCCTCGGCCGCGGTGCGCTGACGGTCGGCCAAGGCGGCGCAGTCACGCTCCAGCCGGGCCAGTTCCGCGGCGGCCTCGTCCACCGCGGCCTGCACCTCCAGCAGGCTGGGCGCCCCGGCGGATCCGCCCTGGGCCAGATGGGCGCCCAGCAGATCGCCCTCGGTGGTCACGGCGGTCAGCGCCGGGTGCGCGGCGATGAGTTCCTCGGCCTGCTCCAGGGAGTCGACCACCACCACCCCGTGCAGCAGCCGGTGCACCGCGGGCAGCAACTCGGGCGGGGCGCCGACGAGTTCGGCGGCGGCGCGGCAGCCCGCCGGGGGCACCGTGCGCTCCGCCCGGGGCGCCCCGGCCAGCAGCAGCACCGCGCGCCCGGCGTCCTCCTTCTTCAGCAGGCGCAGTGCCTCGGCCGCGGCGGCGAGTGAGCGGACGGCGACCGCGTCGGCGGCGGCGCCCAGCGCGGCGGCGACGGGGAGTTCGTATCCGGGGGCCACGGTGAGGAGTCCGGCGGCCGGTCCCAGCACTCCGGCCAATCGTTCCTGCGCCGTCAGCAGCGCGCCGGTGCCGTCCTTGCGGCGCAGTCCCAGGGCGAGTGCCTCATGGCGGGCGGCGAGCGCCGCACGCCGCCGGTCGGCGCCGGTGGCGGCCTCCCGGGCGGCGGCCAACTCCTCCTCGGCGGCGGCGAGTTCCCGCTTGGCCTGCTCCTGACGTTCCGTCAGTTCGAGGTCCTCGGCATCGGCCCCCGCGCCGAGCGCGCGCTGCCGCTCGTACTCCTCCTGGGCGGCCGCGGCCCGTTCCCGGGCCTCGTCGCGGGCGGCGGCCAGCCGGCCGATCTCGGCCTCGGCGGAGGCGACCCGGCCGCGGGCGGCGCTCACCCGGCCCTGCAGCCGGGCCAGTTGCTCCCGGCGGTCGGCGCTGGCCCGGGCGGCGTCCCGCAGCCGGCGTTCCTCCTCGGCCAGCCGGCGTTCCAGCCCGGCGCGGTGCTGTGCGGTGTCCTCCAGGGCCCGGCTCGCCGCCTCCAGCGCGGCCTGGAGCTCGGCCTCCTGCTCCCTGATCCGGGCGGCCTCGCGCTCCAGGTCCTCCGGGTCACGGCCGCGCCGTTCCTCCTCGGGCGCCGAACGGGCGCCGGTCACCCGGGCGTCCGCCAGGCTGACGGTGCCACGGACCCGCTCGGCGAGCCGGGAGAGTTCGTACCAGGTCTGCTGGGCCCGGGCCAGCCGGGGCGCCAGCTGGGCGACCTGTTCCTCCAGCGCGGCCTCCTGCTCGGCCGCGGCGCGCAGTTGGGCCTCGGCGGCCTCCTTGCGGCTCCTGAGCGCGGCCTCGTCGGCGATCTCCGCCTGGAGCGCGCGGCGCAGGGTGACCAGGTCGTCGGCGAGCAGCCGCAGCCGGGCATCGCGCAGGTCGGCCTGGATGACGGCGGCCCGGCGGGCCACCGCGGCCTGCCGGCCCAGCGGTTTGAGCTGGCGGCGCAGTTCGTCGGTGAGGTCCTGGACGCGGGCCAGATTGGCGCGCATGGCGTCCAGCTTGCGCAGCGCCTTCTCCTTGCGCTTGCGGTGCTTGAGGACGCCGGCCGCCTCCTCGATGAAGGCCCGGCGGCCCTGGGGGTCGGCATGCAGGACCGAGTCCAGCTGTCCCTGGCCGACGATGACATGCATCTCGCGGCCGATGCCGGAGTCGGAGAGCAGTTCCTGGATGTCCAGCAGCCGGCAGGTGTCCCCGTTGATCTGGTATTCACTGCCGCCGTTGCGGAACATGATCCGGGTGATGGTCACCTCGGCGTACTCGATGGGCAGCGCCCCGTCGGAGTTGTCGATGGTCAGCGAGACCTCGGCGCGGCCCAGCGGGGGGCGGCCGGTGGTCCCGGCGAAGATGACGTCCTCCATCTTGCCGCCGCGCAGCGACTTGGCGCCCTGCTCGCCCATCACCCAGGACAGGGCATCCACCACATTGGACTTCCCCGAGCCATTGGGGCCCACGACACAGGTGATGCCGGGCTCAAAGCGCAGTGTGGTGGCGGAGGCGAAGGATTTGAAGCCTCTCAGGGTCAGGCTCTTGAGGTGCACGCGGTAGGACTCTACCGTTCATCTCGGTTTCACCCTGGAAGGTGCAGGGCACATGATGCGGTGTGGGGGCGGGATCAGGAATAAGCGGGGGCCTACGGAAACGACGAAGGGACGCCGAAGCGTCCCTTGCAGATTCTCAAGCGGCTGACAGTGCAGCCCGACCGGGCCCCCGGGGCGGGGCGTGCGGTCAGGCGAGCGCAGGCTCCGCCTGGGATACGTCGATGCCTTCGAGCAGCGAGTCACCGCGGTGAGCGGCGGCAGTCAGCGCCTCGTTCTCGGCCTGCATCCGGATGAGCTCGGATTCCAGGTCCTGGACTCGCTGCTGAAGCCGCCGCATCTCGGAGAGGACTCGGGGGTCGGAGCCGCCGACGTAACCGAGAAGCGCCTTTGCCATGATGGATGGTCCTCCACACTGAGTGACCGACCGAAGCGGTGTGGGTCGTGAGGGATTCGCACCCGCGGTGTCTGCCATCACTACTGCGGTGTTTCAATGCCAAACAGCTAAGGTGCGCGGGGCTTCCAGCGTCTCACCAAATGGTTAGACGGTCAACACGATCACGCCCCGTATCCACAGGCGTCCCACGAGTGCACGGCGGGCGGAATGCGCGGGCGCTTTCTTCTCCCGGCACCTGGAGGGCGTAGAGATCATCCGTTCAGAGCAGCCTTGCACGGCGGGCCCGTCTTGGCAACCAGCAGGCCATTTACCGGGACTGAATATGCCAGCGGAATATACCGAAGACGGTTTGCGGATTCCCGGCCCCCCTCAGCGGATCTCAAAGCCGTCATAGCCGCCGCGCGGGACGGCCCAGATCTCCGTGACACCGTCCACCCGCCCCGGAGTGTCCCCCGTACGGAGCCAGTCGAGCAGTTGTTCGCAGCCGGCTCGCGGCCCCTCGGCGACCACCTGGACCCGCCCGTCGGCCAGGTTGGACGCGAAGCCGATCAGTTCCCCGATGCGCAGGGCGTTCTCCCGGGTGAACCACCGGAAACCAACACCCTGCACTTGGCCACGAACCCAGGCGGTCAGACGGACATTCTCGTTCATGTCTGCACGCTAACCGGGCAATTAGATAAGCAGCACTTCGGCCCCTCATCTGATGCCGTAAGGTCACCGCTCGAAAAGGCTCCCTCGTACGAGTGACGCACTTTGCCGCCGAGCACTAAGGAAGGCCTTGCGGATGGGTCGTCATCGACGCTCTGCCCCTGCGACCTCCGAGTCCGTGTCCCTGACGAACCGGCCCGCCGGACCCCTGGATCCGGCCGAAGCCCCCACCGTACCCATCCCCCTCGCCGGCGCCTCCGGCCCCGCCCCGGCCCCCGGCCGGCACCGCAGCCCGCACCGGCCCGCCCGGCGGAAGGAGGGCGCGGCGGCGAAGGCCGCCAAGAACCGGGCGCCGGTGCGCACCGGGCTGTTCGGCGCCTCGGCCGCGGTGGCCATGGGCGCGGTCGCCATGGTCTCCGGGCTGCTGCCCGGCAACCCGCTGGGAGCCGGGGGCGACGGCTCGGGCGGGCATGGGGCGGGGGGCAGCGGCCAGGTACGGGCCGACGCCCCGCTGGACGCCCCCCTGGCGCCGCCGGACACCGCCCCGGCGGCCGACGCCCGGCCCGGCCCCGCGCCCGTACCGCGTTACTCCGGCCCCACGGCCCCGGTGCAGCGGCCGGAGAGTACCTCGGGAGGCCCCGCCGCCGGGACGGGCGTCCCGGACGGCCCGGCACCGGCGGCGTCCGCGCCCGCCGTCCCGGCGGTGGAGCAGGTCTCCGCTCCCCGGCAGGCCGCCCCCGCCCAGCAGGCCGCCGCCCCCCGCCGGGCGGCGCGGCCCCCGCAGGGCAGCGCGCCGCTGCCGGCGGCGGCCCCGCGGCAGCCCGCCCAGGCGCCCCGGCCCCCCGCACCGGGCGCCCGGCCGGGCCGGGACGCTCGAGTGCCCTCGGTGAGCGGACCGTCCTCGCGGGTGCGGCCCCGGCCCGGCGCCCAGGCCCTGGTGGAGATGCACGCCACCGTCACCGGCCAGATCCTCTCCCTGGTCAACGCCGAGCGGGCGAAGGCGGGCTGCCGGCCGCTGCGCGCCGATCACCGGCTGACCTCACTGGCCCAGTCCTTCAGCAATGACATGGCCCGGCGGGGCTTCTTCGACCACACCGACCCGGACGGCAGGTCCCCCTGGGACCGGGCCGCCCGGCATGGCGTCCGCAACCTGGGCGGGGAGAACATCGCCCGCGGCCACCCCGACGCGCACACCGTGATGGAGGCCTGGATGCGCAGCGCGGGCCACCGGCAGAACATCCTCAACTGCGAGTACCGGACGCTGGGTGTCGGGGTGCGCAAGGGGCCCGGCGGCCCTTGGTGGACCCAGGACTTCGGCTACTGAGGCAGGCATCCAACTCACTTGAGGCGAAGGGCCGTTGGCTGCGGAACCCGCCCGCGGCCAACGGCCCTTCGCACTGCTCGTCAGGCTCGCACCGGCCGTCAGGCGGCGGCGCGCCCGGCGACGAAGATCTTCGCCTGCTCGGCGATCCGGGTGCCCAGGTGCTCGGCGGTGGCGATGTCGGCCTTGTGCACGCCCTCCGGACCCTGGTCGTTGTTGCTCTGCGCGGCGGCGCCGAGGAAGAAGCCGAGCCGGTTGAGGTCGTTCTCCGAGGCGGTGGAGGCGTTCCAGCCGGGCAGCAGGTTCAGGCTCACCCAGTGCATGCCGTGCTGGGCGGCGAGCACGCTGAAGAACTGCAGGGTGTGCAGCTTGTCGCCGCTCTTGGAGCCGGAGTTGGTGAAGCCGGCCGCCAGCTTGTCCGCCCAGGCCCGGGTGAACCAGCGCTTGCTGGAGGCCTCGGCGAAGGCGTGGAAGGCGCCGGAGGCGGTGCCCATGTAGGTGGGAGAGCCGAAGACGATGGCGTCGGAGGCGTCCAGCAGCGCCCACTGCTCCTCGGTGATCTCGTCCACCTTGACCAGGTGCACGGTGGCCCCGGCGCGGGCGGCGCCCTCGCGGACGGCCTCGGCCAGGACGGCGGTGTGGCCGAAGCCGGAGTGGTAGGCGATGGAAACAACGGGGGTGGTCACGGGGGGAGCTCCTCGGGGAGACGGGTTCAACCGAGGAAAGGAAAGCACTAACTTTTAGGAAGCGCAACCCTTTGCACAGCGCTTTACCGGAGTAGGGTGGCCCCATGACGACGACACATGGCTGCGGCGAGGCGCTGCCCTATGACGTCTTCTCCCGCAGCTGCCCCTCCCGGGAGGCTCTGGCCAATGTCACCGGGCGCTGGGGCAGCCTGACCCTGGGCGCCCTGCGCGAGGACACCCTGCGCTTCAATGAGCTGCGGCGGCGGGTGGACGGCGTCAGCGAGAAGATGCTCGCCCAGACCCTGCACGCCCTGGAGCGCGACGGCCTGGTGCACCGCAAGGCACAGCAGAGCAATCCGCCGCGGGTGGACTACTGCCTCACCCCGCTCGGGCGGAGCGTCGCCGACCGGCTGCTCAGCCTGATCGAGCTGCTGGAGGAGCGGATGCCGGAAATCGACGAGGCCCGGCGGGAGTACGACCGGGCGAAGGGCTAACCGCGCGGCGGGCGCTGGCAGTTGGGGCAGAAGTAGCTGGACCGGTTCATCCACGGCCGGCGGCGCAGCGCCGTGCCGCAGCGGCGGCAGGGCTCGTCCTCCCGGCCGTAGGCGTCCAACGACCGGTCGAAATAGCCGGATTCGCCGTTCACATTGACATAGAGGCTGTCAAAGCTGGTGCCGCCGGCCGCCAGTGCCTCGTTCATCACCTCGCGGATGTGCAGCAGCAGCTCCGCGGTGCGCGGCCGGGTCAGGGTGGCGGTCGGCCGCTCGTAGTGCAGCCGGGTGCGCCACAGCGCCTCGTCGGCGTAGATATTGCCCACCCCGCTGATCAGCGACTGGTCCAGCAGGGCGCGTTTGACCGTGGTGCGGCGCCGGCGCAGCGCGGTATGGAAGGCGGCGTCGTCGAAGGCGGGGTCCAGCGGGTCGCGGGCGATGTGCGCCATCACATCCGGGAGCCCCTCGGGGCCGGTGTCGTGCAGCGAGAGGCCGCCGAAGGTGCGCTGGTCCACAAAGCGCAGCTCGGTGCCGGCGGCGTCGGCGAAGCGGATGCGGATCCGCAGATGCTTCTCGTCCGGGGCGCTCTCCGGCTGGATCAGCAGCTGGCCGCTCATCCCCAGGTGGGCGAGGACGGCCCTGGGCTGGTCGCCCAGCGGCAGCCAGAGGTACTTGCCGCGCCGCATGGCGGCGCCCAGCGGATGCCCGGTGAGCGCCGCGGCGAAGTCGGCGGCTCCGGCCGGGTGCCGGCGCACCGCGCGGGGGTGCAGCACCTCCACGGCGGCGACGGTACGCCCGCAGGCCCACCGCTGAAGACCGCGGCGGACGACCTCTACCTCGGGCAGCTCGGGCACGGCTCTCCTGGAAGACGACGGGACCCGAAAACGGCAGGCCCCGAAGACGACGGGACTGGAAACGCCTCCGGCCCGCGAGCGCCTGGTCAGCGCTCGCGGGCCGGAGGGTGGTTCAGTACGAAGCGGGCTTGGCCTCGCCCTCGGCGTCCCCGGCCGCGGCCTGGGCCTTGGCGCGGGCCTGGGCCGCCTCGTTGATGGCGCGCCAGGCGGACTCGGCCGCCTGCTGCTCCGCTTCCTTCTTGCTGCGGCCGGTGCCGGTGCCGTACGCGACACCACCGACGCGGGCGGCAGCCGTGAAGGTCTTCTCGTGGTCGGGCCCGGTCTCGGTGACGAGATACTCGGGCACGCCCAGCCCCTCGGTGGCGGTCAGTTCCTGGAGGCTGGTCTTCCAGTCCAGGCCGGCCCCGAGGTTGGAGGACTTCTCGATCAGCGGATCGAAGAGCCTGTGCACCAGCTCGGCGGCGGCGTCCAGACCCCGGTCCAGATAGACCGCGCCGATCACCGCTTCCAGGGTGTCCGCGAGGATGGATGCCTTGTCCCGGCCTCCGGTGCCCTCCTCGCCCCGGCCGAGCCGGATGAAGGAGCCCAGGTCGAGACCGCGGCCGACCTCGGCCAGTGCCCGGGAGTTGACCACCGCGGCCCGCAGCTTGGCCAGCTGGCCCTCGGGCAGGTCGGGGTGGATGCGGTAGAGCGTGTCCGTGACCACCAGGCCGAGCACCGAGTCCCCGAGGAACTCCAGCCGCTCGTTGGTGGGCAGACCGCCGTTCTCGTACGCGTAGGAACGGTGGGTCAGCGCACGCACCAGAAGGGCGGTCTCGAGTTCGTACCCGAGCCGCCCTTCCAGAAGCGCGAGAGACGAGGCCGTGTCCGCCTGCGGCACCGAACCCGTCCCGCGGGAGCGGGACGGCATGGTGGCGTCCGACATAGAGCCTGTCACCCGCCGATCAGACCTCGAGGACCTGGCGCTTGTTGTAGGTGCCGCAGCTGGGGCACGCGATGTGCTGCTGCTTCGGCTCGTGGCAGCGCTCGCACGCCACCAGGGTGGGGACCGCAGCCTTCCACTGCGACCGGCGGTGGCGCGTGTTGCTGCGCGACATCTTCCGCTTCGGAACAGCCACGGCTACTTCTCCTGTGAGTCATCCCCGTCGGAACGGGGTGCGTTGTCCATCTCGCCGTCCTGGCCGGATCCGGCGAGTCCCTGCAGTGCCGCCCAACGAATGTCGACGGTCTCGTGGTGGTGGTCCGGTTCGTCCGCCAGCCGCGCTCCGCACTCGGAGCACAGGCCGGGGCAGTCTTCCCGGCACACCGGCTGCAGCGGCAGTGCGAGCACCACCGCGTCACGCAGCACGGGTTCGAGGTCGAACAGGTCGCCCTCGAGGAAGAGCATGTCCTCCTCGTCCTCGGCGTCGTCGCCGGGCTCCGCCACAGGGCGGCCCCGGTCATCGGCGTCGGGGTAGGAGTACATCTCCTGGAAGTCCGCTTCGAGCTCTCGCTCCAGCGGCTCCAGACACCTTACGCACTCCCCTGTCAGCGGTGCACGGGCGGTGCCTGTGACGAGCACCCCTTCCATGACCGACTCCAGGCGGAGCTCCAGCTCCACCGGCGCGCCCTCGGCCACGCCGATGACCTCGATGCCGAGGTCGGCCGGGGCCTGGACGGAGCGGGAGAGCCGCTTGAGCGCACCGGGACGCCGGCCCAGCTCGTGTGTGTCGAACACAAGCGGAGAACGGTGATCGAGGCGGGCGTTCAGGGCTTCCTGCTTTCTACGCTGCGGTGACGGCCACCCCGGCGGCGATCGGCTGGCGACGCGCTCAGGGCAGCCCGGATCGCGGAGATACTCGCGACCGAAGAGCCAGGATACTTCACGGCCCGCCGTGGGCCCAATCCGCCCGGGGTCAGCGCCCCTGCTCGTACCGGCGCAGCTGGTCGAGGTCGATCATGCTGGTGTCGAAGAAGCTGGTCTCGTCCAGCGCCGCGCCGCTGTGCTGCTGCTGGGGAACCTGCTCCTGGGGCAGCGGGGAGGACGCCCCGTAGCCGCCGTCCGAGGGGTACGGCCCGGGCGGGTTCGGCACCGGCCAGGTGTAGGCGTCCGGCTGCTGGTAGCCGCCGGGGACCGCGTAGGGGTCGGTCTGCTGGGCGTAGTGCGGCTGGTAGTCGTAGGACGGCTGCTGGGGCTGCTGGTAGTCCTGGTAGGCGTCATAGGCGGGCTGCTGGGGCGGCACCTGTGGCTGCTGCGGGGCGTGCTGGGGCTGTGGGACGTACTCGGGCTGCTGAGGCTGCTGGGGCGCCGCCAGCTCGGCCAGGAAGTCGCCGGTGCCGCTGCCGGCCTGGAGCTCGTCCTGGGCGGCCAGATGGGCGGCCAGCTCGTCGATGGGGCGGGCGCCGCCCAGCTTCTCCCGGCCCCGGCCGACGGCCTCCAGGGTGCTGCTGAGCACCGCCGAGACCGCGGCGAGCTTGGCGTCCACATAGGCGTCGGCATTGTGCCGCTGGGCGGCGGGGTCGGTGCTGCGCTCCGGCAGGTCGGGGTCGGGCTCCTCGCCATGGCCGCCCTCGGCCAGGCCGAGCAGCTTCTCCCGGCCGCGGCCGACCGCGCCGATGGTCTTGGTGAGGACCACCTCGAAGTTGGCCAGCTGGGCGTCCACATAGTCGTCGGCCTCGGCGCGGATCGCCTCCGCCTCCCGGCGGGCCTCGGCCAGGATGCGGTCGGCCTCCTCGCGGGACCGGCGGGCCACCTCGGTGTCGGAGATCAGCGAACCGCGCTGGGCGCGGGCCGACTCGATGATCCGCTCGGCCTCCTCACGGGCCTCGGCCACCAGCTTCTCCCGGTCGCCGATGAGCTCCTGCGCCTGGGCCAGCGAGCCGGGCAGCGCCTGGCGCAGCTCCTCCAGCCGGGCCAGCAGTTCGGCCCGGTTGACGACGCAGGAGGCCGACATCGGCATGGAGCGGGCGCCGGCGACGGCCGTGACGATCTCGTCGAGCTTCTTCTGCACGTCCACCTTGACGATCGCCACTCTTCCCTTGAGCGATGGGCACCGAACGCCATGACTGTACGGCCGGCGGGCGCCGTCCGGCAGTCACTGACGCCCCGTCAGGACTACCGGTCGCCGGCGATCCGCCCGGTGAGCGCTTCCAGCACCACCGGCGGCAGCAGATGGGAGACGTCCCCGCCCCAGGCCGCGACCTCCTTGACCAGGCTGGAGGACAGGAAGCTGTAGGTGGGATTGGTGGGGATGAACAGCGTCTCCACCCCGGAGAGGCCGTTGTTCATCTGGGCCATCTGCAGCTCGTAGTCGAAGTCGCTGACGGCGCGCAGGCCCTTGACGATGGCCGGGATGTCGCGTTCCTTGCAGAAATCGACCAGCAGGCCGTGGTGGGACTCCACCACCACATTGCCGTACTCGGCGGTGACCTGCCGCAGCAGTTCTATCCGCTCCTCGACGGTGAACAGGCCCTGCTTCGACTTGTTGATCATCACTGCCACATGCACGACGTCATAGAGCTTCGACGCCCGGGCGATGATGTCGAGGTGTCCATTGGTGACGGGGTCGAACGACCCCGGACAGACGGCGCGGCGCAACAACGGTGGTTCCTCGCTCTCCGGTGCGTTCATGGCGTGTCCGGGGCCGGGCACGCCGAGGCGGCGCGACCGTACCAAAGCGTCCCCTCGCCGTAGCGACGGGCCCTCAGCCCCTCGAAGCCCGCCGGCCAGCGGAACTCCCCGCCCCTGGTGCCGCGCTCCACAGTGATCAATGCCTCCTCGGCCAGCCAGCCCCCGGCGGCGAGTGTGAGGAGGATCTCCCGCAGTTCGTCATCGGTCACCGCGTACGGCGGGTCCAGGAAGACGATGTCGTACGGGCCGCCGGGCGGCGCCGGGGCGGCGGCCAGCTGCTCGGCCCGGCCCGGGCGCACCTCGGCGCCGGGCAGGCCGACGGTGCGGACGTTCTGCCGGATGACCTTCACCGCGCGGGCGTCGGCCTCCACCAGCAGGGTGTGCGCGGCGCCGCGGGAGAGCGCCTCCAGGCCGACGGCGCCCGAGCCGCCGTAAAGGTCGAGCACCCGGGTGCCCCGGAGGCTGCCGAGCAGCGAGGTCCAGGTGGAGAACAGGCCCTCGCGTGCCCGGTCGGAGGTGGGGCGGGTGCCGGTGCCGGGCGGCACGGCGAGCCGTCGTCCGCCGGCGGCGCCGGCGATCACGCGGGTCATGAGGTCCTCGGGTCCTTGGTGGTGGCGGTGGGTCGGGCGTGGGTCGGGCGGTGGGGGTCACGCGGTGGGGTCAGCGTCTAAAGCCTAGGTTCTGTCCCTGGATGCCGCCCCGCCGGTGGTCTCGGCCCTTGTCGCCGGTGGCCTCAGCCCTTGTCCAGGAAGCTCTCCCGCTCCTTGTCCAGCAGGGCGTCCAGGGCGGTCCGCAGCTCCGGCAGCCCGCTCAGCCCGGGGTCGGCCGCGACCACCGCGCTCGCCTCCTCACGGGCGGCGGCGATGACCTCCTCGTCGTCGATGACGGCCAGCATCCGCAGTGAGGAGCGCACCCCGGACTGGGCCTGGCCCAGCACATCGCCCTCGCGGCGCTGCTCCAGGTCGATCCGGGACAGCTCGAAGCCGTCCAGGGTGCCGGCCACGGCGGCCAGCCGGGCCCGCGCCGGGCTGCCCTCCGGCGCCTCGCTGACCAGCAGGCACAGCCCGGGGGCCGAGCCCCGGCCGACCCGGCCGCGCAGCTGGTGCAGCTGGGAGACGCCGAACCGGTCCGCGTCCATGATCACCATCACGGTGGAGTTGGGCACATTCACCCCCACCTCGATCACCGTGGTGGCCACCAGCACATCGAGCTCGCCGGCCGCGAAGGCGCGCATCACCTCGTCCTTGGCCTCCGGCTGCATCCGCCCGTGCAGCACCGCCACCCGCAGCCCGGCCAGCGGCCCCCGCTCCAGCTGCTCGGCGATGTCCAGCACCGCCAGCGGCGGCCGCTTCTCCGGATCGTCCCCGGCGGCCTTCTTCGGCTGCTCCTCCTCGTCGCCGATGCGCGGGCAGACCACATACGCCTGGTGGCCGCCGGCCACCTCCTCGCGCACCCGCTCCCAGGCGCGGGCCAGGAAGTGCGGCTTGTCCCGGGCGGGCACCACATGGGTGGCGATCGGGGAGCGCCCGGCGGGCAGCTGGTCCAGCACCGAGGTCTCCAGGTCGCCGAAGACGGTCATGGCCACGGTGCGCGGGATCGGGGTGGCGGTCATCACCAGCAGGTGCGGGGGTTGCCTGCCCTTGGAGCGCAGGGCATCGCGCTGCTCCACGCCGAACCGGTGCTGCTCGTCCACCACCACCAGGCCCAGGTCGTGGAACTGCACCTTGTCCTCGATCAGGGCATGGGTGCCGACCACGATGCCCGCCTCGCCGGTGACCAGGTCCAGCAGCGCCCGGCGGCGGGCGGCGGCGCCCATGGAGCCGGTGAGCAGCACCACCTTGGTGCCCTGCTCGGAGCCGCCCAGCATGCCGCCCTCGGCGAGGTCGCCCATCATCTCGGTGATGGACCGGTGGTGCTGCTGGGCGAGCACCTCGGTGGGCGCCAGCATGGCCGCCTGGCCGCCCGCGTCCACCACGCCCAGCATGGCGCGCAGCGCCACCATGGTCTTGCCCGAGCCCACCTCGCCCTGGAGCAGCCGGTGCATGGGGTGCTCGGTGGCCAGGTCGTCGAAGATCTCGGCGGAGACCTTGCGCTGGCCCTCGGTGAGGGTGAAGGGCAGCCGGGCGTCGAAGGCGTCCAGCAGGCCGCCGGCGGCCGGCTTGCGGGGCACGGCGGGCAGCTGGCCGTCCGCGTGACGGCGGCGGGCCAGGGCGACCTGGAGGACGAAGGCCTCGTCCCACTTCAGCCGGGCCCGGGCCTGTTCGATGTCGGCCTTGGTGCGGGGCCGGTGCACCTGGCGGAAGGCGTCGGCCAGGGCGGCCAGGCCGCGCCCCTCGCGCAGCGCGGGGGGCAGCGGGTCCACCAGGCCCTGCCAGCCGTCGGCCTCGAAGAGGTCCAGCAGGGTGCCGGCCGCCTTGGCCAGCTTCCAGGACTGGAACTGCTTGCAGGCCGGGTAGATGGGCAGCAGCCGGCCGGCGAACTCCTCGGCGGCGGCCGCGGTGCTGTCCCGGTCCAGCAGCTCATAGTCGGGGTGCAGCAGCTGGCGGGTGCGGTTGAAGACCGACACCTTGCCGGCGAACATCCCGCGGCGGCCGGGGATCAGCTCCTTCTCCCGGGCGTAGGCGCCGCGCCCGAAGAAGACCAGGGTCAGCGCGCCGCTGCCGTCGGTGACCACCACCTCCAGGCGCACGCCGCGGCCCTGGTTGAAGGTCTTCATCGCCGCCTTGGCCACCTGGGCGACCACCGTGACGTGCTCGTCCAGCGGCAGGTCGGCGAGCCGGGTCAGCTCGCCGCGCTCGGCGTAGCGGCGCGGGTAGTGGTGCAGCAGGTCGCCTGCGGTGTGCAGGCCGAGGTGCTCGGCCATCACCTTCGCGGTGTTGCCGCCGAGGATCTTCTTCAGTGGTTCGTCGAGCGCGGGCACGTCACCCATTGCACACCAGGCCACCGACAGCCGGGGCTATTCGATGCCGACGATCAGCGGCGGGGAGTGCTGGCCGCCCCGGTAGACCACGGTGTCCACGGCCAGGTGACCGCCGCGCACATGCCGCTCCAGACGGCCGGCGACCGCGTCCGGGACGTCCCGGCCCAGCACCAGGGTGACCATCTCGCCGCCCGCCGCCAGCATCCGGTCCAGCACGGTCTCGGCGGTGGCGGCCAGGTCGCGGCCGATGACGGCCACATCGCCGTCGATCAGGCCGAGTACGTCGCCGGCCTGGCAGACGCCCGCCATGGTCCAGGACTGCCGCTCGGCGACGGCCAGTTCGGCGTAGCGGGTGGCGCCGGCGGCGGCGGTCATGGCGACCACGTCCTCGTCGAAGCGCCTGCCGGGCTCATGGACGGCGAGCGCGGCGATGCCCTGGACCGGGGAGCGGGTGGGGATCAGGGCGACCCGGACGCCCTCGGCGCGGACGGTGTCGGCGGCGTCGGCGGCGGCATGCCGCAGTTCGGGGTCGTTGGGCAGCAGCACCACCTCATGGGCGTGCGCCCGCCGGATGGCCTCGGCCAGCTCGGCGCTGCTGGGCGGCTCCCCGGGGCGTACGGCCACCACGGTGGCGCCCGCCTCGGCGCACAGCCGGGCCAGCCCCTCGCCGGGCACCGCCGCCACGGTGGCCCGCTGCACCCGCTCCCGGACCCGGGTGCGCTCCTCGGCGGCGGCGCCGAAGTGGGTGATGCGGATCCGGTGCGGGCGGCCGGCCTCCACGCCCGCCTCCACGGCGGCCCCGGCGTCGTCCACATGCACATGGACGTTCCACAGCCCGTCGCCGCCGACCACCACCAGCGACTCACCCAGCGCATCCAGCCGGGCCCGCAGCCGGGCGACGGCGGCGTCCTCGGCCTGGAGCAGGTAGATCACCTCGAAGGCGGGGCCGTCGCCGGGGCCGCCGCCGGGTTCGGCGGGGCACGGTGCGGCCCGCCAGCCGGGCGCGGCGGGCTCCGGAGCGGGGGGCGCCTGGGTGCCGGAGAGCGCGGCGCAGAGCGCGCCCAGCACCTCCACCAGGCCCTTGCCGCCGGCGTCCACCACTCCGGCCCGGTCCAGGACGTCCAGCTGGCGGGGGGTGGCTTCCAGTGCGGCGCACGCCCTGGAGTAGGCCGCGTGCGCCACCTCCGCGAGGTCCCCGGGTGCGCGGGCCGCCTCGGCGGCCGCCGCCGCGACGGTCAGGATGGTGCCCTCCACGGGCCGCGCCACGCCCTCGTAGGCCGACTCCACCGCCCGCCCCAGGGCCCGCCCCAGCAGGGCGCCGCCGGCCGCGCCCCGGGCCTCCCCGCCGCTCTCGCCCAGCACCTGCGCCATGCCGCGCAGCAGCTGGGCCAGGATGGTGCCGGAGTTGCCGCGCGCCCCTATCAGCGCCCCATGGGCCATGGCTCGCACCGCTTCCGGCAGCCCGGGGCGGGCGGCGGGCCCGCCGGTGGCCCGGCCCTCGAAGACGGCGTCCACCGCACGGGCGGCGGACTCCACGGTCAGATAGAGGTTGGTGCCGGTGTCCCCGTCCGCCACCGGGTAGACGTTGATCGCGTCGATCTCCTCCCGGGCCCGGCCCAGCGCCCGCAGCGCCAGGGCGCACCAGGTACGTACCGCGGCGGCGTCCAGGGGGTGCGGCACGTGGGGTCCTCCTCGGCGGGGATGGGGGCCTGGGGCGATGGGGGCACAGTAGCCGTGGCGGGGTCCGCCGGGGGCCGGGCGGGCGGGATCCCGGCCGGTCATGGTAGTTTCGTTGTCCTGGAGCGGTCGTTGTATGCTGCTCCGGTTGCCTGACGAAAGTCAGGCCAATCCCCCTGACAATGCCGGTCACTCACTGAGATCTCGGTACGCAGGGATTCACCGTACGTGCCTGTCGTCTCCGCGTGAGCGGGGGTGACCCGTCTTTGGAGTAACCCGTGGCTGCCAACTGCGACGTCTGCGGCAAGGGGCCGGGCTTCGGCAACAGCATTTCGCACTCGCACCGCCGTACCTCCCGCCGTTGGAACCCCAACATTCAGCGGGTGCGCGCTAAGGTCGGTGCGACGCCGAAGCGGCTCAACGTCTGCACCTCGTGCATCAAGGCCGGCAAGGTCGAGCGCTAACGCGTAGCGCAGCCTCCGGTTGCGAAAGCCGGTTCACCGTGAGGTGAACCGGCTTTGTTGCGTGCCCCGGCGTGCTCCGGCATGCCGCCCGCGCCCCGGCAGTTCGCCTCATGCCCGGGCCCTTTTGACTCGCGCCCGCGCCCCGGCACCACGCCCCATGCCCCGGCCCTTTGCCCCATGCCCCGGCACCGCCCCGTTCAGCGTGCGCGCCAGCCATGGTCCACCGGACCGATGCCCCCGCCCAGCGGAAAGCCGCCGGCGATGGCGCCGGTGACGTACTCCTTGGCCGCCGCCACCGCCTCCGGGACGGTGCGCCCCAGCGCCAGCCCGGATGCCACCGCGCTGGCCAGGGTGCAGCCGGTGCCATGGGTATGCCGGTTGGCCAGCCGCGGGGAGCGCAGCCAGTGCCGCTCCGTGCCGTCGGTGAGCAGGTCCACCGCGTCCTCGTCCCCGGCCAGATGGCCGCCCTTGACCAGCACCCAGCGCGGCCCGCAGGCCAGCACCGCCTCGGCGGCGGCGGGCAGGTCCGCCTCGGTGCGCGCCCGCACCCCGGTCAGCCAGGCGACCTCGTCCAGGTTGGGGGTGGCCACGGTGGCGCGGGGCAGCAGCTCCTCGCGGACCGCCGCCCGGGCGGAGGCGGCCAGCAGGGCGTCGCCGTGCTTGGAGACGCCCACCGGATCGACCACCACCGGGGCGCCGGTCTCCGCCAGCAGGGCGGCCACGGTGCGCACCAGGCCGGCGGAGGCCAGCATGCCGGTCTTGACGGCCCGTACCCCGATGTCGTCCACCACGCTGCGGAACTGGGCCCGTACCGCCTCCTCGGGCAGCGGCCAGGTGCCCTGGACGCCCAGGGAGTTCTGCGCGGTGACCGCGGTGATCACGCTCATCCCGTGCACCCCGAACGCCTGCATGGTCTTGAGGTCGGCCTGGATGCCCGCGCCGCCGCCGGAGTCGGAGCCGGCGACGGTCAGCACGGTGGGAGGGGTGCGCATGACCGGCGACCCTACTCCTCGCCCCCCGGCGGCCCTACTCCTCGCCCTCCTGGTCGCCGAAGTGGTCCCAGCCGCCCGCCCGGTCCCATGGGGCGCCGTCCACGGTCACCTGGGGCAGCGCGGAGGGGTTGACCACCTCGCCGATGACCTTCCAGCGCGCCGGAAGCTTCACATCGGCGGGGAAGGTGGCCACGATGGCGTGGTCCTCCCCGCCGGTGAGCACCCACTGCATGGGGTCCACGCCGACCGCCTGGCCGATGTCGGACATCTGGGTCGGTACGTCTATGGCCGCGGTGCGCAGATCGATACGGACCTTGCTGGCCTCGGCGATATGCCCGAGGTCGGCGATGAGGCCGTCGCTGACATCGGTCATGGCGGTGGCGCCCAGCGAGGCGGCGGCCGGTCCGGCGTGGTACGGCGGCTCGGGCCGGCGGTGGGCCTCGACGAAGGCGCGGGGTGAGCGGAAGCCCCGGGAGAGCACCGCCAGGCCCGCCGCGGACCAGCCCAGCCAGCCGGTGACCGCCACCACGTCGCCGGGCTGGGCCCCGGCCCGGGTGACCGGCTCATGGTTGCGCAGGTCGCCCAGGGCCGTGATGGAGACGGTGATGGTCTCCCCGCGCACCACGTCCCCGCCGACCACCGCGGCGCCGGCCACCTGGCACTCGTCGCGGATGCCGTCCATCAGCTCCACCGGCCAGGTGGCGGGCAGTTCGGCGGGCACCACCAGGGCCAGCAGCACGGCGGTGGGCACCGCCCCCATGGCGGCGATGTCCGCCAGGTTCTGGGCGGCGGCCTTGCGGCCGACGTCATAGGCGGTGGACCAGTCACGGCGGAAGTGCCGCCCCTCCAGGAGCACATCGGTACTGGCCACGACCCTGCGGTCGGGCGCCGCGACGACCGCCGCGTCGTCCCCGGGCCCCAGGCGGACCGCCGGGGTGGTGGTGAGCCGGGAGGTCAGCTCCTTGATGAGCCCGAACTCCCCCAGCTCGCCGACGGTGCCTTTCACTGTGCTCCTCCTCGGAGTCTCGGTTCGCGCCCCGGCCGCGCCACAGGCAGCGCGGGTCTCCCCGCGCCATGGGGTGGCGCGGTACGGTGGCGTCTCTTCTCCCCACATGATCCTCGTAGCCGCCCTGGAGGTTCCGTGGTACAGGCGTACATCCTGATCCAGACCGAGGTCGGCAAGGCGTCGACCGTGGCCGAAGTCATCTCCAAGATCGCCGGCGTGATCCAGGCCGAGGACGTCACCGGTCCCTATGACGTCATCGTCCGTGCCCAGGCCGACACCGTGGACGCGCTGGGCCGCATGGTGGTGGCCAAGGTGCAGCAGGTCGAGGGCATCACCCGGACCCTGACCTGCCCGGTGGTCCACATCTAGCTCCCCCGTATGCTCGGCCGGTGAAGTCTTCGCTCCGCCGGCCGCTCGGCCTGTCCGCCGCAGTCCTGCTGCTCGGGGCCGCCGGCTGCTCCTCGCAGGACCGGGCGGCCCCGGCGGCCCCCACGCCGTCCGGGCACCAGGCGCAGCTGTGCCGGGCGCTGCACGGGGCGCTGCCGCGGACGGTGGGCGGCCTGCCGAGGCAGGACACCTCTTCGGAGTTCACCGCCGCCTGGGGCGGCAACGGTGACCGGATCAGCCTGCGCTGCGGGGTGCCGCGCCCGGCCATGTTCGACAAGGTGACCACCCAGTCCGCGGAGATCGACGGCGTGGACTGGGCACCGGAGCGGCTCTCCGACGGCTCCGTGCGCTGCACCACCTCGCTGCGGCCGGTGTATATCGAGGTCACCCTGCCGAAGAAGATCACCGGTGACGGCGGCGACATGAGTGCCCTGACCGACCTCGCCGCCGCCGTCAACCGGACGGTGCCCGCCGAAAGCACCGGCTGAGGCTCAGCGCAGCCCCGTGGAGCGGCGCAGCGCCGCCTGGATCAGCCGGTCCACCAGCTCGGGGTAACTCACGCCGGTCTCCTGCCACATGCGCGGGTACATGGAGATCGGGGTGAATCCGGGCATGGTGTTGATCTCGTTGATCACGAACTCGCCTTCCTCGGTGAGGAAGAAGTCGGCGCGCACCAGGCCCTCGCAGGAGGTGGCCTCGAAGGCCTGCACCGCCAACTCCCTTACCCGGCGGGTCTGCTCCTCGCTCAGCGGGGCGGGCACGATGCCGGAGGCGGAGTCGATGTACTTGGCCTCGAAGTCGTAGAAGTCGTGCGCGGCGACCGGCGGGATCTCGGCCGGCACGCTGGCCCGCGGCCCGTCCTCGAACTCCAGCACCCCGCACTCGATTTCACGCCCGCGCACCAGCGCCTCGACCAGGATCTTGGGGTCGTGGCGCTGCGCCTCGGCGATGGCCTCGTCCAGACCGGAGAGGTCGTCCACCTTGGTGATACCGATGGACGAACCGGCGCGGGCGGGCTTGATGAACAGCGGCCAGCCATGCTCACCGGCGAAGTCCACGATCTTGCGGCGGGCGGCCGACGGATCGTTTTGCCACTCGCGCGGGCGGATCACCTCGTACGGGCCGACCGGCAGCCCGTAGGAGATGAAGATCCGCTTCATGTACTCCTTGTCCTGGCCGACCGCCGAGGCCAGCACCCCGGCCCCGACGTAGGGGATGCCGGCCAGTTCCAGCATGCCCTGCAGGGTGCCGTCCTCGCCGTAGGGGCCGTGCAGCATCGGGAAGACGACATCCACCTCGCCCAGCGCCTTGGGCACGGCGCCGGGTTCGGAGTAGACGACCTCGCGGCTGGACGGGGCGACGGGCAGCAGCACTTCGCCCTCGGGCGACTCGGCGAGCTGCTCGACGCTGGGCAACGCCCGGTCGGCGATGGCCATCCGCTCGGGCGCGTCGGCGGTCAGCGCCCAACGCCCGTCGCTGGTAATGCCGATCGGCAGCACGTCGTACTTGGACCGGTCGATGGCGCTCAGCACGGCGCCCGCGGTGACCACGGAGATGGCGTGCTCGGAACTGCGGCCGCCGAAGACCACCGCGACGCGCGGCTTCCGCTCGGGGCTCTGGGAGGAGGTCTCGCTGCTCATATCGCGTTGAGACTACCTTGCGCCGGAGGGTGTTTCAGTGCCGCTCGGGCTTGGCGCTGCGCGACATCAGCTCCTTGAGCGCCACCATGGGCGGCTTGCCCTCGTGCACGATGCCCACCACGGTCTCGGTGATCGGCATATCGACATGGTGCCTTCTGGCCAGATCCAGCACGGATTCACAGGACTTGACGCCCTCGGCGGTCTGCCGGGTGACCGCGATGGTCTCCTCCAGGCTCATCCCGCGGCCGAGGTTGGCGCCGAAGGTGTGGTTGCGGGACAGCGGCGAGGAGCAGGTGGCGACCAGGTCGCCCATGCCCGCAAGGCCGGCGAAGGTGTGCGCGTCGGCGCCCATCGCCAGTCCCAGCCGGGTGGTCTCGGCCAGGCCCCGGGTGATCAGCGAGGCCTTGGCGTTGTCGCCCAGCCCCATGCCGTCGGCGATGCCCACCGCCAGCGCGATCACATTCTTGACCGCGCCGCCGAGTTCACAGCCCACCACGTCGGTGTTGGTGTACGGGCGGAAGTACGCGGTGTGGCAGGCCGCCTGGAGCCTGGTGGCCACCGACTCGTCGCTGCAGGCGACCACCGCGGCGGCCGGCTGGCGGGCCGCGATCTCCTTGGCGAGGTTGGGGCCGGTGAGCACCGCCACCCGGTCCGGTGTGACCTTGGCGACCTCCTCGATCACCTCGCTCATCCGCTTGGCGGTGCCGAGTTCGATGCCCTTCATCAGGGAGACCAGCACGGTGTCCGGGGCCAGCAGCGGCACCCAGCCGGTGAGGTTCCGGCGCAGGGTCTGCGAGGGCACGGCGAGCACGGTGAAGTCGGCGCCGGCGGCCGCCTCGGCGGGGTCGGTGGTGGCCGTTACGGCGGGGGGGAGTTCGACACCGGGGAGGTAGTCGGGGTTGCCATGGCCGGTGTTGACGGCCTCGACCACCTCGGCCCGGCGGCCCCACATGGTCACCCGGCAGCCGGCGTCGGCGAGGATCATCGCGAAGGCCGTGCCCCAGGAACCGGTGCCGAAGACGGCGCAGCGCGTCACTTGGTGTCCTCCCCGGCCTTGTTGCCGGTTTCGTCGGTCTTCCTGCGGGCGGCGGCGACGGCCTTGCGGTGGTTGTACGGTTCTGCGGGCGCGGGCTCGCCGCGGAGTTCGGCGAGCAGTTCGGTGATGGCGGCCATGATCCGCTCGGTGGCCTCGCGCAGCACCTCGGCGGTGGGTTCCTTGTCGTAGTACGCGGAGAGGTCCACCGGCGGCCCGGCCAGCACCTTGAGGGTCTTGCGCGGGAAGAGCCGGAGCTTTTTCTCCTTGGCGTACGGCGGCATGGCCTCGTTGGCGCCCCACTGGGCGACGGGGATCACCGGCGCCCTGGTGAGCAGGGCGACCCGGGCGGCCCCGGTCTTGCCCTCCATGGGCCACATCTCCGGGTCGCGGGTCAGGGTGCCCTCGGGGTAGAAGGCAACGCACTCGCCCTTGTTGATGGCGTCCACCGCGGCGCGGAAGGCGTTGGCGGCGTCGGTGGTCTCGCGGTAGACGGGGATCTGTCCGGTGCCGCGCAGCACGGTGCCCACAAAGCTGCCCTTGAACAGCCCGGCCTTGGCCAGGAAGCGGGGCACCCGGCCGGTGTTGTACTGGTAGTGGGCGTAGGAGAGCGGGTCCAGATAGGAGTTGTGGTTGACCGCGGTAATGAATCCGCCGTCGGCCGGAATGTGCTCCATTCCCCGCCAGTCCCGCTTGAAGAGAACCACAAGCGGCGGTTTTGCCAACACCGCGGCAAAGCGGTACCAGAAGCCGATTCTGTGGCGGGACACTCGGACACCCTTCTCTTGGGACCTGGAAGCTTCCGCGGGTCTGCGGCTCACCCGGGGGCCGGACAAGTGTCGCCCCAGGTACCCGGTCTGTCGAGAACACCGTAACCCCGCGCTCCCCCGGCGGCCGCGGCAGCGGGTGACAATGGGGCCGACACAAGGAGAGGGGGCGCAGGTGGCATGGAGCCTGGTGGTGCCGCTGAAGCCGCTGGCCCTGGCCAAGAGCCGCCTGGCGGGCACCGCGCGCCCCATGCCGCGCTCCGCGCTTGCCCTGGCCTTTGCCCTGGACACCGTCGCAGCGGCGCTGTCCTGTGGCGTGGTGCGGGATGTGGCGGTTGTCACGGGCGATGAACGGGCGGCCGCCGAACTGGCCGCGATCGGCGCCTGGACGGTGGCCGAGCCGCCCGGCGGCGGGCTCAACGCGGCACTGGCGCACGGGGCGCGCGCCGTCCGCGCCCGGTGGCCGCATTCCGCCGTGGCCACGCTGAACGCGGACCTTCCGGCGCTGCGCCCGGCGGAACTCGGCCGGGTGCTCGACTGCGCCGCGGAATTTCCGCGCGCATTTCTCGCCGACGCCGCCGGAATCGGGACGACCTTGCTGGCGGCGGGTCCCGGAAACGCTTTGGCCCCGGCCTTCGAGGGCCGCTCCCGGCAGCGCCACCGGGCGTCCGGCGCCCGGGAGATCGAGCTGTCCGGAGTCGAATCGGTGCGCCAGGACGTGGATACCGAGGCGGATTTGCGCACCGCGCTGGACCTGGGGGTCGGCCCGCGCACCGCGGCCCTCGCCGCGAGCCTGGCCTAAGCTGCTGCCATGCAGGGCACCGCCTACACCTACGACCCCGAAACCCGCACCGGCAGCGTGCTGCTGGACGACGGCACCCCGCTGCCGTTCGACGCGGCGGCCTTTGACGCGGGCGGCCTGCTGCTGCTGCGCCCGGGACAGCGGGTGCGCATCGAGTGCGAGGAAGAGGGCGGGGAAGAGGGCGGGGAATCGCCCGAGACGCCCGGAGGCGGCCCTTCCGGCCGCCGGGTGACCCTGGTCACGCTGCAGACCCTCTGAGGTCCGCCAGGGGCCGTTCAACGCCTTTTACCGGCAAGCACTCTGCGCCGGCCGACGCCCCATGCCGGGCGGTGGCCTCTGTCGGACAACGCTCTTTGCCGGGCAACGCTCTTTGCCGGCCAATGCCGTTCGCCGGCCGGCGGATCCGCACCGGCCAACCCCCTTGGCGGGCAACCGGGCAGAGCACCGGACCGTTGCACAAACACCGCGGGCCGGGCTCCCCGAGGGGAGCCCGGCCCGGCGTGTGTACGCCGCCGCGCAGCCGTTACTTCTTGCGGGCCGTCGTCTTCTTGGCGGTGGTCTTGCGCGCGGCCGTCTTCTTGGCGGGCGCCGTCTTCTTCGCCGTGGTCTTCTTGGCGGTGGCCTTCTTGGCGGTGGCCTTGGCCGGGGCGGCCTTCTTGGCGGTGGTCTTCTTCGCCGCGGCCTTCGCCGGTGCCGCCTTCTTGGCGGTGGTCTTCTTCGCCGCGGCCTTCGCCGGAGCGGCCTTCTTCGCCGTGGTCTTCTTGGCGGTGGCCTTCTTCGCGGCGGTGGCCTTCTTCGCGGCGGCCTTCTTCACCGTGGGCTTCGCACCGGAAAGGCTGCCCTTGGGCGCCTTCTTGACCGCGACCTCATCGCCCTTCGGCAGCTTCTTGGTGCCGGCGACCAGGTCCTTGAAGCCCTGGCCCGCGCGGAAGCGGGGCACCGAGGTCTTCTTGACCCGCACGCGCTCACCGGTCTGCGGGTTGCGGGCGTAGCGGGCCGGGCGGTCAACCTTCTCGAACGAGCCGAAACCGGTGACCGATACGCGGTCGCCGGCCACAACGGCCCGGACAATCGCGTCGAGTACGGCATCGACGGCGTCGGAGGCCTGCTGACGGCCACCGACCTTGTCGGCAATCGCTTCAACGAGCTGCGCCTTGTTCACGTCTTCCCCTTCGGAGACTTTGCTGGAATTGTTCCAGCGTTTTCGCACGTTAGGCAGATATATACCGCAAATCAAACACGAAACGGTCTAATCACCCTTGTGCCGCAACGAATCCGACTCATCACGGAGTTCCGTCGGTGCCGCGTTCGGAAGGGAAACGGCCCTCGTCGAGGTCGTTCATCAGCCGGTCCAGACGCCTTGCCGCGCCTGAGAGATCGTGCTTCGCCGCGGCCGTGATGGCCAACAGCTTCCGGGACAGCGCCATCCGTACGCCCTCCGGGACTTGCAGTGTGCGCACCCGGGAGTGCGCTTCCTTGAGCCGGTCCGCGACGAGCCGGTAGAGCTCGAGTTGGCTGTCGCGTTCCATGCACCGATTGTGCCATCTGAGGCGAGTTGTCGCCTCACGGGGCCTCAACAAGCGCTGCGCCCCCTGTCCGAAGACAGGGGGCGCATCATGTCAAACCCTGGGCGAACAGCGAAAATCCGGGGTCGGATCCGCCGTGGCCGACTGGGCCGAATGGGGGTGAAAACCCGCTTCACACCTGGGCGGTGGCCGGTTTGAAGGACGGTCGCCGGGCCTCGTACGCGGCGATGTCCGCCTCCCTCCGGAGGGTCAGGTCGATGTCGTCCAGCCCTTCCAGGAGTCGCTGTCGGGCGTTCTCGTCAAGGTCGAAATCAGCCGTGATGGAGCCGGCGCGCACCTGGCGGGCGAGCAGGTCCACGGTGACCTCCGTGGTGGGGTCGTGCTCGATGAGCGTCCACAGCCGCTCCACGGTCTCCTGCGGCAGGACCACCGTCAGCAGGCCGTTCTTCAGCGAGTTGCCGCGGAAGATGTCGGCGAAGCGGGCGGAGACGACCGCCTTGAAGCCGTAGTTCTGCAGCGCCCAGACGGCGTGTTCGCGGGAGGAGCCGGTGCCGAAGTCGGGTCCGGCCACCAGCACCGTGGCGCCCGCGTGTTCGGGCCGGTTGAGCACGAACTCCGCGTCCTTGCGCCAGGCCTCGAAGAGTCCGTCCTCGAAACCGTCGCGGGTGACCTTCTTCAGCCAGTGCGCGGGGATGATCTGGTCGGTGTCCACATTGCTGCGGCGCAGCGGTACGGCCCGGCCGGTGTGGGTGGTGAAAGCTTCCATGTCGTCGGTCTTCCTTCCCTCTTCGCGGCCCCATGGGCTGCGGTAAGGTGCTCTGCGCGTCAGGCGGCCAGGGCCGGGTCGGTGATCAGGTCGGCGGGCGAGGCCAGGTGGCCGAGCACCGCGGTGGCGGCGGCGACCTGGGGCGAGACCAGGTGGGTACGGCCGCCCTTGCCTTGCCGGCCCTCGAAGTTGCGGTTGGAGGTGGACGCCGACCGTTCGCCCGGGGCGAGTTGGTCGGGGTTCATGCCCAGGCACATCGAACAGCCGGCGTGCCGCCACTCGGCTCCGGATTCGGTGAACACCTTGTCCAGGCCCTCCGCCATGGCCTGCAGTGCCACCCGTACCGAACCGGGCACCACCAGCATCCGCACTCCCTCCGCCACCGAACGGCCGCGCAGCACCTCGGCCGCGGCTCGCAGGTCCTCGATACGGCCGTTGGTGCACGAACCCACGAAGACGGTGTCCACCCGGATGTCCCGCAGCGGCTGACCTACCGTCAAACCCATGTATTCCAGGGCCCGTTCCGCTGCCTGGCGCTCGGAGGGGTCGGTGTAGGAGGCGGGGTCCGGGACGGCGGCCGACAGCGGGGCGCCCTGGCCGGGGTTGGTGCCCCAGGTGACGAACGGGGAGAGTTCGGAGGCGTCGATGACCACCTCACGGTCGAAGACCGCGTCGTCGTCGGTGCGCAGGGTGCGCCAGTAGGCGACCGCCGCGTCCCAGTCGGCGCCCCGGGGGGCGTGCGGACGGTCCTTGAGATAGGCGAAGGTGGTCTCGTCCGGGGCGATCATCCCGGCCCGGGCGCCGGCCTCGATGGACATGTTGCACACGGTCATCCGCGCCTCCATCGACAGCTTCTCGATGGCCGGGCCGCGGTACTCGATCACATGGCCCTGTCCGCCGCCGGTGCCGATGCGCGCGATCACCGCCAGGATCAAATCCTTGGCCGTGACCCCGGCGGGCAGTTCGCCTTGCACGGTGACCGCCATGGTCTTGAACGGGGCCATCGGCAGCGTCTGGGTGGCCAGTACATGCTCGACCTGGCTGGTGCCGATGCCGAAGGCCAGCGCGCCGAAGGCGCCATGGGTGGAGGTGTGGCTGTCCCCGCACACCACCGTGGTGCCCGGCTGGGTGAGTCCCAGTTGCGGTCCCACCACATGGACCACGCCCTGCTCCACATCGCCCAGCGGGTGCAGACGCACCCCGAATTCGGCGCAGTTGGCGCGCAGCGTCTCCAACTGGACGCGGGAGACCGGGTCTGCGATGGGCTTGTCGATGTCCAGGGTGGGGGTGTTGTGGTCCTCGGTGGCGAGGGTCAGGTCCAGGCGGCGGACCTTGCGCCCGGACTTGCGCAGCCCGTCGAAGGCCTGCGGGCTGGTGACCTCGTGCAGCAGGTGCAGATCGATGTAGAGCAGATCGGGTTCGCCCTCGGCGCGTGTGACGACATGGTCGTCCCAGACCTTCTCCGCCAGTGTCCGTCCCATCGCTGTCCCTCGATGTCCCTTGGAGTGAGTGCTGTCCCTCAACAGGTTGGCGCCTCGCGCCGGAATTTGGACTTGCGTTTCACACTCTGAGACGCGAGGATCCTGACATGGACAATTCTGGCGGCGGCTCCAGCGGAGTGGGTGTTCTCGACAAGGCGGCTCTGGTGCTCAGCGCCCTGGAGGCCGGTCCGGCGACGCTGGCCGGGCTGGTGACGGCCACCGGGCTGGCGCGCCCGACGGCACACCGGCTGGCGGTGGCACTGGAGCACCATCGGATGGTGGCCCGCGATATGCAGGGCCGGTTCATCCTGGGCCCCCGGCTGAGCGAACTGGCCGCGGCGGCCGGCGAGGACCGGCTGCTGGCCACCGCCGGGCCGGTGCTGACCCACCTGCGGGACGTGACCGGCGAGAGCGCCCAGCTCTACCGGCGCCAGGGCGATATGCGGATCTGCGTGGCGGCCGCGGAACGGCTGTCCGGATTGCGGGACACGGTGCCGGTGGGCTCCACGCTGCCGATGAAGGCCGGCTCGGCCGCCCAGGTGCTGATGGCCTGGGAGGAGCCGGAGCGGCTGCACCGCGGGCTGCAGGGCGCCCGCTTCACCGCGACCGCGCTGTCCGGGGTGCGGCGGCGAGGCTGGGCACAGTCGATCGGCGAGCGGGAGCCGGGAGTGGCCTCGGTGTCCGCCCCCGTGCGCGGGCCGTCCAACCGGGTGGTCGCCGCGGTCTCGGTCTCCGGGCCGATCGAGCGGCTGACCCGGCACCCGGGCCGGATGCATGCGCAGGCGGTACTGGACGCGGCGGCACGGCTGACGGAGGCGCTGCGGCGCAACGGCTAGGTCTGGCATGCGCCCCGGAGCGCACGAGGGCGCGCGTGATGCTTATGCGCGCCCCCAGCGCGGGGTGCGGGTGCGCTGGGGGGCGGGTTCGCTGGAGCGCGTTCCGGGTGCGTTGCGGGTGCGTAAGGCCGGTTGCGGGTGCGGGCCGTTGTGCGGCCGGTCGCCCCATGCGGCGGAGCCGCATACGGGAACGGCCGCCCCACGCCCGCATGGGGCCGCCCCCGGCGGCTAGTTGAGACGCTGGGCGGCGCGTTCCCCGCGCCGCGCGACCGGCTCCACGCCATGGGCGGCAGCCAGTCCGGAGAGCGGCATGCCCACATAGACGGACTCATACGAACCGGCCGGCACCAGGTAAGTCTCGTGCCAGATACCGACCTTGTCCGCCCCATGCCGCGCCCGGCGGTTGAAGTCCGCCCAGGCAGGGCGGTGTTGAGCCGCGGGATCGGCGGCATAGGCGAGCAGCTCCTCGCGCGAGCGCCAGTACTGCACCACGGTGTAGACCCGCGGCCCGCCGCTGAGCAGCCGGTAACCCAGCAGACCGCTGTCCGGATCCCGGGACAACTCCCTGAGCATGCGCGGCATGGCGGTCATCGCCGGCAGCCAGTGCCGCACCGATCGCCAGCGGTTGACCCGCATCCCGATCAGAAAAACCACCACCTCCCCCTCGGCAGCGGCGGTGACGCGTTCCGGAATCGGCCGTGCGGACATGACACTCCCCTCCTTTGGATAGCGGCGCTATCCATGCTTGGATAGTGCCAGTCTCCAAGGGAGGGTGCAAGAGCGTGCGACTGGCCGAGCTGAGCGAACACAGCGGGGTGTCCACCGCGACGATCAAGTACTACCTGCGCGAGGGCCTGCTCCAGCCCGGCCGCCGGACCTCCGCCACCCAGGCCGAGTACGACGAGCGGCATCTGCGCCGGCTGCGCCTGGTGCGGGCACTGATCCAGATCGGCAAGCTGCCGGTGGCCGCCGCCCGGGAGGTGATCGCGGCCACCGAGGACGAGTCCCTGGACCACCACATGCGGCTGGGCGCGGCCACCTGGGCACTGCCCCAGGGGCCCGCGGCCATGGAGGAGGACGCCGCGCACCAGGCGGCAAGCGAGGCGGTGGCGGCCCTGCTGGACCGGCTGGGCTGGGATGCCGAGGTCGCCCTGGCGGAGTTCGCCCCCGCCTACCGCACCCTGCTCGCCTCGGTGGCCGCGCTCAACCGGCTGGGGTACCCCTGCGATGTGGAACATCTGCTGCCCTATGGGCGGCTGGCGGCCGAGCTGGCCGTGTCCGACCTGGACATGGTGCAGAAACAGCCCACCCCGGAGGGGCAGATCGAGGCGGCGGTGGCCCTGACAGTGCTCTATGAGCCGGTCCTGCTGAGCTTGCGGCGGCTGGCGCACGCGGAGGAGTCCGCCCGCCGGTTCGCCGCGAAGCGGGCCTGAGGCTCCTGGAGTGCGCGCATGGGGCGCCTGGGCGGTTGTGTCTTCCGCGCGGGCCTTCGGGGGGCCCGCGCCCCACGCGGCTGAGCCGCGTATCGCAGAGCCGCCCCGTGCCCCAGGCGGCGCGCCCGCCGCCGCGTAGCGCACCGGCTCGCACGGAGCGCCCAGGACTCGCTCCCCGGCGCCAGAGCGCCTTGGCGCTGTCGGCAGCCGGCCACAGCCCGCCGCCTTGCACACCGCCGGTTGCCTCGGCGGCGGCCGCCGCCCCGCCGTGCCCGTCGAGTGCCGTAGGAAGGCCCGTAACGGGCCGGGGAGCGCCCACCGACCCCCGCGCGCCGTTCAGGGCGGCATGGGGCCTGGCGAGGGGCGCAACGGCGGTTTGGCGCGCTTCCAGGGCCATAACGCTCCCGGCAGCGCGCCTTCGCTCCCCTGCGGCCCGGCCGGTGCATGGTGCGGCCCGGCGCAGCCGCGTCTGACTGGCGCCATGCGGCGGTCCCACCGTGCCCTGGCGGGCGGTGGGTCCGGACCACGACCAGCGGGGCCATATGGAGAGTGGGCCCACGTCGTCGCTCCCGGGCCCGGCCACGGTGCGGGCGTCCGGCAGCACCCGGCCTGGCCCCAACTCCTGCGTCGGCAAAGGAGGTTTGGCAGGTAACCGGCTAGCGGCACAGGACGTGCCATGCGCGGAATCATGGCGGCGGGCCGGCCCGCGAGCAGAAGGGTGCATGGGGCGGCAGCGGGCGCACCTGCCCGCGACGAAAAAAATGCCCCCCGCCAAAGCGAGAGGCATTTTTTCTCTGTACCCCCGACCGGATTCGAACCGGCGCTACCGCCTTGAGAGGGCGGCGTGCTAGGCCGCTACACAACGGGGGCAAGTATTTTGTTTGTTGCGGACCTTTGAAAAGTCAGCGCTGGGCTACCAGGACTCGAACCTAGACTAAATGAACCAGAATCACTCGTGCTGCCAATTACACCATAGCCCATGGTGTTAACCAGTACCCCCGACCGGATTCGAACCGGCGCTACCGCCTTGAGAGGGCGGCGTGCTAGGCCGCTACACAACGGGGGCCCTAGCGATCCGTCAAGCCGCCTCCGCGATTTCACGGATGGTGGCCGATTCAGGATCTGTACCCCCGACCGGATTCGAACCGGCGCTACCGCCTTGAGAGGGCGGCGTGCTAGGCCGCTACACAACGGGGGCTAGACACTGCATTCACCAAGAGAATATATCCGAAAGAAATTCAGTGAATTCTCTTGCTGGGGTACCAGGACTCGAACCTAGACTAAGTGAACCAGAATCACTCGTGCTGCCAATTACACCATACCCCACCAGAACTCGACCCCCCTTAAGGGGTCTTGCTCGGCTGGCGCCTCCCGCTCCGGCCTCTCGGCCCGCCCGGGCGGCGCAGGAAGAACATTACCCGAAGGTGGACGGGGCTCCAAAATCGATAAGCGGATGCCTCCGGCCGGCGAGCGCCCGGGGGCGCCCGGCGGCCCCCCGGAAACGCCGGAAGGCCCGCTCCGCGGCAGGGTGCCGCGGAGCGGGCCTTCCGGCCCCGGTCAGGGTCAGGCGCCACGGCCGGGCCGCAGGCCCCATGGCGCCGAGTCTCAGGCCGCCAGCCTGGCCAGAGCCGCCTCAATGCGCTCCAGGGTGCGCTCCCGGCCCAGGGCCTCCAGCGACTCGAACAGCGGCAGGCCCACCGTGCGGCCGGTGACCGCGACCCGGACCGGGGCCTGGGCCTTGCCGAGCTTCAGGCCGTGCTCCTCGCCCGCGGCGACCACCGCGGCCTTGATTGCCTCGGGGTTCCAGTCGGCGGCCGCCAGCTTCTCGCGGGCGGTGCGCAGCAGGGCGTCGGAGCCCTCCTTCATCGCCTTGTTCCAGGACGCCTCGTCCTCGGCCGGCTGATCGAGGAACAGGAAGTCCACATTGGCCGTGATGTCGGACAGCACGGTCAGCCGGGTCTGGGCGTGCGGGGCGATGGCCTCGAACTGCGCCCGGTCGAAGGACTCGGGGGCCCAGGGGGCGAACGGGGCCCGCAGCCAGGGCTCGCAGGCCGCGATGAAGTCCTTCACCTCAAGCCGGCGGATGTGCTCGGCGTTGATCGCCTCGGCCTTCTTGAGGTCGAAACGGGCCGGGTTGGCGTTGACGTCCTTGATGTCGAAGGCCGCCACCATCTCGTCCATGGAGAAGATGTCCTGGTCGCCGGAGAGCGACCAGCCCAGCAGCGAAAGGTAGTTGAGCAGTCCATGCGGCAGGAAGCCGCGCTCCCGGTAGAGGTTGAGCGAGGACTGCGGGTCGCGCTTGGAGAGCTTCTTGTTGCCCTCGCCCATGACATAGGGCAGGTGGCCGAACTGCGGGACGCCCTTGGCGATGCCCAGCTCCATCAGCGCCTTGTACAGGGCGATCTGCCGCGGGGTGGAGGACAGCAGGTCCTCGCCGCGCAGCACATGGGTGATCTCCATCAGCGCGTCGTCCACCGGGTTGACCAGGGTGTACAGCGGGGCGCCGTTGGCCCGGACGATGCCGAAGTCCGGCACGTTCTCGGGGGTGAAGGTCAGCTCGCCGCGCACCAGGTCGGTGAAGGTGATGGGCTCGTCCGGCATCCGGAAGCGGACGATGGGGGTACGGCCCTCGTCCAGGTAGGCGGCCTCCTGCTCGGCGGTCATCACCCGGCACTTGCCGTCGTAGCCGGAGGGCTTGCCGGCGGCGCGGGCCGCCTCGCGGCGGGCGTCCAGCTCATCGGCGGTGCAGTAGCACTTGTAGGCGAAGCCGCCCTGGAGCAGCTTGTCGGCCACGTCCCGGTAGATGTCCATGCGCTGCGACTGCCGGTAGGGCGCGTGCGGGCCGCCGACCTCGGGGCCCTCGTCCCAGTCCAGCCCCAGCCAGCGCATGGCGTCCAGCAGCTGCTGGTAGGACTCCTCCGAGTCCCGGGCGGCGTCGGTGTCCTCGATACGGAACACCATGGTGCCGCCGTGGTGCCGGGCGAACGCCCAGTTGAACAGGGCGGTGCGGACCAGGCCCACATGCGGGTTGCCGGTCGGCGAGGGACAGAAACGTACGCGGACGTTCGCGTTAGCCACGCTTGATCACCTTGTTGGTGAGAGTGCCGATGCCTTCGATGGTGACGGCGACCTCGTCGCCGACGTTCAGGGGTCCGACCCCGGCGGGGGTGCCGGTGAGCACGACGTCGCCGGGGAGCAGCGTCATGGCCTCGGTGATGTGGACGATCAGGTCCTCGATGGAGCGCACCATCTCCGCGGTGCGGCCCAGCTGGCGCTGTTCGCCGTTGACGGTGCACTGGATGGCGAGGTCGCTGGGGTCCAGTTCGGTCTCCACCCAGGGGCCCAGCGGGCAGGAGGTGTCAAAGCCCTTGGCCCGGGCCCACTGCTTCTCCCGCCGCTGGACATCGCGAGCGGTGATGTCGTTGGCGCAGGTGTAGCCGAGGATGACGTCCTTGACGCGTTCGCGCGGGACCTCGCGGCACATCCGCCCGATGACCACGGCCAGTTCGGCCTCGTGGTGCAGCTCCTCGGTGAAGGAGGGGTAGGCGATGGCGTCGCCGGGGCCGATCACGGAGGTGGAGGGCTTGAAGAAGGCGACCGGGACTTCGGGGACCTCGTTGCCCAGTTCCGCCGCATGCTCGGCGTAGTTGCGGCCGATGGCCACGACCTTGTTGGGGAGGACCGGCGGCAGCAGCCGCACCTTGCTCAGCGGGATCTTCTGCCCGGAGCGCTCGAATTCGGCGAAGGGGTGTCCCTTGATGATGTCGAGAACGGGGCCGCCTTCCGTGGAGGCGTCCCCTTCCACGACGCCGAAGGCGACGTTGCCGTCCAGGGAGAATCTGGCGATGCGCACGGGTGACTGCTTTCCCTTTGTCTGATCTGCCGGAGTCTGACACTCCAGGCTATCGCGGGGCCGGCCAGGGCCCCGTGCGCTTTATCGCCCGTCCTGAGTCCGGCCCGGGTCCGGCCGGGATTCGGCCCGGGCCGAGGCCGGGGTTCAGTCCAGGGGGCGCACCACGGGGGCGGTCATCAGGATGGTGCGGCGGGGGTTGGCGGTGACCGTCGGCAGCTTGGCCGCGTACTCCGGACGCTCGGCCGTGAAGAGGCCCTCGGTGTCCGTGCGCTGCGCGAGCGTGGTGCGGCGCGGGTTGGCGGTCTTCCGGGCGGGCGTCGTCGTCTTCACTGGTGCCTCGTATCCCTTGTGGTGCGTTGTTGATGCTCTGTGGGGCAAGTAATCAAGGCTAGGCGACGCCCTTCCCCGGCGGGATGTACGGGAAGCCCGGGTTCACCTGTGATTTTGCTCACGAGGTTGACGATAAAAGCCGCATAACGGACGGCCAATTCAGCACCACGAAACGGACATTGCAGGGCTGAAGCAGACGTTCCGCTCCCGATCATGGCGACTGGGACATGACGCGACCACCACGGCCTCTCGGGTAACTCCTCCCTGTATGCCCGATATTGCGGGAGCCTGATCCCACGCTCCGTATCCAGCCGGACACATACCGTCCATCTAAAGGGGCTTGACGGCACCGGCCTTGTTGGGAGATCAGGCACTGTGCTGGAATTCCACGGACCGCCAGGGGGGCAACCGCGGTCCCCCCACGACTCGACACCGTCCCTCCGCTCAGGTGGGACGCCTGGTCCAGAGGTTGCGACGCTAGTGCAGGGACGTTTCAAGAGGGATGGCAGCGCTGCGGCGGAGCCGGAGCCGAACGGTGCGACCGACCGCGGCACGCCTGCCGACGCGCCGAACGGCGGCGAGAACGCCGAACGGCCGAAGGCGCCAAAGGCGAAGGGCCCCAGCGGGCCGGGCACACGAATAGCCCTGCGCAACTGGCGCATCAGCACCCGACTGGTCTCCCTGCTGGCCCTGCCGGTTGTCGCCGCGACCACCCTGGGTGGTCTGCGCATCGACGACTCGCTGACCAATGTCGACCAGCTCGACCATATGAAGCTGCTCACCGAACTGACGGGTAAGGCCACCGACCTGGCCGACGCCCTGCAGGAGGAGCGGGACCGCTCGGCCGGTCCGCTGACCAAGGGCAACGACAAGGACGACGATGTCGTCGCGCCCCGGGAGCACACCGACAACGCCATCAAGGCCTTCGGCGACGTCACCGCCAAGGTGGACGCCAACGACCCCACCATGGTCGGCGTCAACACCACCCTGGTTGACATCACCAAGCAGCTGCGCAAGATCAAGGACGTTCGCGAGAAGGCGTATGACGACCACGTCTATATCGCCAAGACGGTCAACGCCTATAACGGCCTGATCACTTCGCTGCTCTCGCTGTCCCAGGACATGGCCCAGGCCACCAGTAACAGCGACATGATCGCCGCGACCCGTGCGCTGGCCGCGTTCGCCAACGCCAAGGAGTACGCCTCCATCCAGCGCGCGGTGATCAGTGCCGGTCTCGCCAACCCCAGCGGCCCCCAGCTGTCCGAGAACGACCGCCAGTACGGCCAGGCGGCGATGGACAACGAGGACGAGGCCACCAAGCGCTTCACCGCCATCCGCGGTGACGGCGGTGACGGCGAGCTGATGCAGGCGCTCAACGGCGGCGTGATGGAGATCGCCTCCGCCAACACCTATGCCAAGCGCGTGCTGGACAAGTCGGGCGCGCTCAAGAGCGACCCGCTGTCCTACCGCGACTGGTACGACCGCGACACCATCAAGATCAACGAGATGAGCAAGATCGAGAAGACCTTGCTCTCCGAGATGGACCAGAAGGCCCAGCAGCTGCGCGACGACGCCCAGCAGGAGGCCATCCTCAACGGTGCGCTGATCGTCCTGGTCCTGGGCATCTCGCTGGTCGGCGCCTTCTTCGTGGCCCGCACCATGGTGCGCTCGCTGCGCCGGCTCCAGGACACCGCGCAGAAGGTCGCCCAGGAACGCCTGCCCGAGCTGGTCAAGCAGCTCTCCGAGAGCGACCCGCAGGACGTGGACACCTCCGTGGAGTCCGTCGGTGTGCACAGCCGTGACGAGATCGGCAAGGTGGCCGCGGCCTTCGACGAGGTGCACCGCGAGGCGGTCCGCCTCGCCGCCGAGCAGGCCCTGCTGCGGGGCAACGTCAACGCGATGTTTACCAACCTCTCGCGCCGGAGCCAGGGTCTGATCCAGCGCCAGCTCTCGCTGATCTCCGAGCTGGAGAGCCGCGAGGCCGACCCGGACCAGCTGTCCTCGCTGTTCAAGCTGGACCACCTCGCCACCCGTATGCGCCGTAACGGCGAAAACCTCCTGGTCCTCGCGGGTGAGGAGCCCGGCCGCCGGTGGACCCGCCCCGTTCCGCTGGTGGACGTGCTGCGTGCCGCCGCGTCCGAGGTGGAGCAGTACGAGCGCATCGAGCTGACCGGTGTGCCGCCCACCGAGGTGGCCGGCCGCGTGGTCAACGACCTCGTCCACCTGCTCGCCGAGCTGCTGGAGAACGCAACCTCGTTCTCCTCCCCGCAGACCAAGGTCAAGGTCACCGGTCATGCCCTGCCGGACGGCCGGGTGCTGGTGGAGATCCACGACACCGGTATCGGTCTGTCCCCCGAGGACCTGGCCGCGATCAACGAGCGGCTGGCCAGCCCGCCCACCGTGGACGTCTCGGTCTCCCGCCGCATGGGTCTGTTCGTGGTCGGCCGCCTGTCCCTGCGGCACGGCATCCGCATCCAGCTGCGCCCCTCCGACTCCGGCGGCACCACCGCGCTGGTCATGCTGCCGGTGGATGTCGCCCAGGGCGGCAAGAAGCCGGCCCCGGGCGTGCCCGGTGCCCCCGGCGGTGCCAAGCCCGCTCCCGCCATGCCGGCCGGCCCCGGTGCGGGCGCCGGTGCCGGTGCGCCGGGCGGCGGGGCGCTGGGCTCCGCGCCCAGCCGGCGCCAGATGCCGCCCTCCGGTCCGCGCCCCGCGCTGCCCGGCCGGGGCGGCACCACCAGCAGCGGTCTGCCCACCCGTCCGGTGGGCGGCCCCGGCCAGGGCGGCGGCCCCGCTGCCGCCCCGTCCGGCCCCAGCCTCTTCGACGCCCCGCCGCAGCGGGCCGGGAACACCCCGGCAGCGGGCGGCCCCGGCGCCGACGGCCGTTCGCCGCTGCCCCCGCGCGGCGGCAAGAAGGGCCCGGCCGCCATCCGTCCGGTGGGCAACAAGGGCGCCGGCCGCCCGCAACTGCCCAACCGCGGCGAGCAGTCCGGCCGCCCCGCGCCCAGCTGGGGCAACGACCAGGCCCCCGCCACGCCCAACCGGCCCGCTCCGGTGGACGACTGGCCGCTGGCGGCGGACGGTGCGCCGCGCGCCGGGCAGGAGACGCCGCGCGGTCATGAGGACGTGGAGGCTCCGCGCTCCGGCGGCCCCGCCGACACCGCCTCCTTCCCGCAGCTGTCGCCGGTGCGTGAGCCGGGCGACAACAGCACGGGGCAGTTCGCGCTGCCCGGCGGTGGCGCGCAGGACGGCGGCGACGGCTCCACCGGCTACCCGCGGCTGACCGCGGTGCCCGCGCCGGACAACGGCGGCACGGGCCAGTTCCCGGCGCATGGGGCCGACGGCCCCTCGGGCACGGGGCAGTTCGCCCTCCCCGGCGGCAACGACCAGTCCGGCACCACCGGCCAGTACCCGGCACGGGGCGACAACGCGGCCTCCCGCACCGGCCAGTTCCCCGCCCCGGGTGCGGGCGGCCCCGGCGACACCGCCTCCTTCCCGCAGCTCCCGGCCCGCGAGGACCGGTCCGGTACCACGGGCCAGTTCCCGGCGCATGGGGCCGACGGCCCCTCGGGCACGGGGCAGTTCGCGCTGCCCGGCGGCAACGACCAGTCCGGCACCACCGGCCAGTACCCGGCGCCGGGCCGCAACGACTCCTCCGGCACGGGGCAGTACCCGCGCCCCGTCCCCGCCGACCAGCACGGCCCGGCGGCCACCGGTCAGTTCCCGGCGCCCGGCGCCGGCGACTCCTCCGGCACGGGGCAGTTCGCCCTCCCCGGCGGCAACGACCGGTCCGGCACCGGCCAGTACCCGGCACGGGGCGACAACACGGCCTCCCGCACCGGCCAGTTCCCCGCCCCGGGCGCGGGCGGCCCCGGCGACACCGCCTCCTTCCCGCAGCTCCCGGCCCGCGAGGACCGGTCCGGTACCACCGGGCAGTTCCCCGCACCCGGCGCCAACGACCCTTCGGGCACGGGGCAGTTCGCCCTGCCCGGCGGCGGCGACCAGTCCGGCACCACGGGCCAGTACCCGGCGCCGGAAGCGGGCTCGCTGCCTCCGGCCGGTCCCGGTGACGGACGCACGCCGCTGTTCGAGCAGCTGGAGTCCAACTGGTTCCGCGGGGCGGCCGGCGGTGCGCAGCCCGCGCCCGGCCCCCGCCTGCCGCGCCGCGAGCCCGGCCAGACCCAGCCGCCGGCCGCCCCGCAGCCCGCGCAGGACAACTGGCGCCAGTCCCCCAACGACGAGCGCTGGCGCCGGGCCGAGCAGGTCCGTGAGCCGGCCGCCGGCGGAACCACCGCCTCCGGCCTGCCCCGGCGGGTGCCCCGCGCCAACCTCGTCGAAGGCACCGCCGAGCAACAGCAGTCCCAGGCGAGTGGTCCGCAGGTCTCCCGTGCGCCCGATGACGTACGCGGCCGGCTGACCAACCTCCGCCGCGGCATCCAGCAGGGACGTCAGGCCGGCAGCGGCTCGTCCACCGGCAGCCACCACGTTGGCCCCACCTACCAGCAGGAGCGTTAGTTGAGTCCGATGAGCCAGGCGGCGCAGAATCTGAACTGGTTGATCACCAACTTCGTGGACAACACCCCAGGGGTGTCCCACACGGTGGTGGTGTCCGCCGACGGCCTGCTGCTGGCCATGTCCGAAGGCTTTCCCCGTGACCGCGCGGACCAGTTGGCGGCGGTGGCCTCCGGGCTGACCTCGCTGACGGCCGGTGCCTCCCGGATCTTCGAGGGCGGTGCGGTCAATCAGACCGTGGTGGAGATGGAGCGCGGCTTCCTCTTCATCATGTCCATCTCGGACGGCTCCTCGCTGGCCGTACTGGCGCACCCGGAGTGCGACATCGGCCTGGTGGGCTATGAGATGGCCCTGCTGGTCGACCGCGCGGGCAATGTGCTGACGCCCGACCTCCGCGCCGAGTTGCAGGGTTCCCTGCTGAACTGACCGTACACACACCGCACATCCCGTCCGACCGTACGGCCGATAGCTCCCACCGGCCCCCGCTCGACGGCATCATTGCCTTCCTGCTGTCCCGCCCGGAGGATTTATGACCCCGCCCTCATCGCCCGGCCCGTACGGCGCCGATCACCATTCGCCGTACGGGAGTGAAGGCGACCAGCCCCTGGTGCGTCCCTACGCCATGACCGGTGGCCGGACCCGGCCGCGCTACCAGCTCGCCATCGAGGCACTGGTCAGCTCCACCGCGGACCCGGCGCATCTGGGGAACCTGCTGCCCGAACACCAGCGGATCTGCCACCTGTGCCGTGAGGTGAAGTCGGTGGCGGAGGTCTCCGCGCTGCTGAACATGCCCCTGGGCGTGGCGCGGATCCTGGTCGCGGACCTGGCGGAGGCCGGCATGGTGGCCATCCACCAGCCGGGCGGCAGCGGCGAGTCCGGCGGGACGCCGGATGTGACACTGCTCGAAAGGGTGCTCAGTGGACTTCGGAAGCTCTAGTCAGAGCGTCGGCCGGGCCACCACTTCCGCGAAGATCGTGGTGGCCGGTGGCTTCGGCGTGGGCAAGACGACCTTTGTGGGCGCAGTTTCGGAGATTTCTCCGCTGCGTACCGAGGCCGTTATGACCTCCGCTTCGGCGGGCATCGACGACTTGAGCCACGTTCAGGACAAGACCACGACCACCGTGGCGATGGACTTCGGCCGCATCACGCTCGATGACGACCTGATCCTCTATCTGTTCGGCACTCCCGGACAGGACCGTTTCTGGTTTATGTGGGACGACCTGGTCCGCGGTGCCATCGGCGCGGTGGTGCTGGTCGATACCCGGCGGCTGGCCGACTGTTTCCCGGCGGTGGACTACTTCGAGAACAGCGGGCTGCCGTTCGTCATCGCCCTCAACGGCTTTAACGGGCAGCAGCCTTACGGCCCCGAGGAAGTACGCGAGGCGCTGCAGATCGGCCCGGACGCGCCGATCATCACCACCGACGCCCGCCACCGCAACGAGGCCAAGAGCACGCTGATCACCCTGGTCGAGCACGCTTTGATGGCACGGCTGAAGTAGGGCCGCAACGACGGCCCGAGGCTGTGTGATTGAACACGGGACGCCCTGAGGTTCATAACGTTTCGACAGTTGAATTGGCCGGACGCGAACACCCCTCGCGTTCGGCCGGTCTCACTCTGCGCACAATTCGCCCGCCTTTTGAACGCCGTCGCGCTTAATGCCCGTTTTATGTCAGCCGGTTTGCGCCGTGACCCGGATCCGTCCGGTGTTTGGAACGCACCTGCCCGGCATGCTGGAATTTCCCGAACCTGAGCAGTGACGGCTCAGCCGAACGACGGCACGAGGACAGTGCCGACGCCGAGAGGTTGTTGGACGAGTGAGGCGAAGAAAGACAGGCGCCGCGCAGCAGACGCCAGACGCGCGGGGCAACTTCACACCGCCGTCGCGCGTGGCGGTAGCGCCCTCCGAAGCCCAGGAAACCCCTGCCGCGCCCCCGGGCAGCGGCGGCCGGTTCTCGCCCCGCAACTGGCGGGTGGCCACCCGGCTGAACGCCATTCTGCTGCTGCCGGTGCTGGTGGCCCTGGTCTTCGGTGGCCTGGACGTCAAGAAGTCCATCGACACCTGGCAGGAGGCCGAGGACGCGGCCAAGACCGCGCGCCTGGTGCAGGCTGCGGCCAGCTACGCTCACGCGATCATCTACGAGCGTGATGTCACGGCGATACCCCTGCTCACCGGCAAGACCGACGACCCGGTGATCAAGCAGTCCCGGGACGCCACGGACGCCGCCCGCGCCGACTTCGACGACGCGGCCAAGAGCATGCCCAAGACCGCCAGCCTGCAGCGCCGTCTGCAGACCGTGCGGGATGCCGAGACCAAGCTGGGCAACATCCGCTCCAGCGCCTACAAGTCCATCAAGACCGAGGACGACTACGGCTCCATCCAGCGTCCGCTGATGGCCTTCGACAATGAACTCGGCCTGGGCACCGGCAGTTCGGCCGGCTCCTATGGGCGTGAGGTCTACGCCGCCTCGCTGGCCAAGGCCGCCGAGTCGCTGCAGCGCTCCATCGGCGTCCACCTGCTGGCCAAGCCGGAGCTCAGCCTCAAGGAACGCACCGTCCTGCTGACCTCGTTCTCCTCGTACAAGTTCCTGGAGTACATCGCCGAGGACGAGTACAAGACCAACGGTTCGCCGGCCGACATCAAGCGGCTGACCACGGCGCTGGGCAAGGCCGACACCGCCACCCAGGACAAGATGGCCAACGCCATCATGTCCGGCGCCACCCCGGCCCAGCTGCGGGCGCAGGGCATCACCGCCAAGTCCTGGTTCGACGCCTCCACGCCCAAGTTCGACGCCTACCGCTCGGTGGAGAAGCACCTGGCAGATGTCGCGGTGAGCGATGTGGAGGGCATCTCCTCGGACGCCCAGCAGACCGCCATCACCAACTCGGCCATCGTGGTGGTCGCCCTGCTCGCCGCCTTCCTGGTGGCCGGCCGGATCGCCCGCTCCATGAGCCGCAGCATGCGCCAACTGCGCACCGCCGCCTTCGATGTGGCCGAGCAGCGCCTGCCGGCGCTGGTGGACCAGCTGTCCCGGACCGATCCGGGCCGGGTGGACACCCGGGTGCAGCCGATCCCGATCACCACCAAGGACGAGATCGGCGAGGTCGCCCGCGCCTTCGACCAGGTGCACCGCGAGGCCGTCCGGCTCGCCGCCGAACAGGCCCTGCTGCGGGGCAACGTCAACGCGATCTTTACCAACCTCTCCCGGCGGAACCAGGGTCTGATCGAGGGCCAGCTGGACCTGATCACCTCGCTGGAGAACAACGAGGCCGACCCGGACCAGCTGGAGAACCTCTTCCGGCTGGACCACCTGGCCACCCGAATGCGCCGCAACGGCGAGAACCTGCTGATTCTCGCCGGCGAGGAGCCCGGGCGCCGCTGGGACCAGCCCATCCCGCTGGTGGACGTGCTGCGCGCGGCCTCCTCCGAGGTGGAGGCGTACGAGCGCATCGAGCTGGCCGGCATCCCCGACGCCGACATCCACGGCCTGGCCGTCACCGACCTGGTGCACCTGCTGGCCGAGCTGCTGGAGAACGCCACCACCTTCTCCTCCCCGCACACCAAGGTGCGCGTCAACGCCACCCGGCTGCCCGACGGCCGGGTGATGGTGGAGATCCACGACAAGGGCATCGGCCTGACCGCCGAGGACTTCGCGGACATCAACCACAAGCTGGCCAACCCGCCGACGGTGGACGCGGCCATCTCCCAGCGCATGGGGCTGTTCGTGGTCGGCCGCCTGGCCATGCGCCACGGCATCCGGGTCCAGCTGCGTCCCTCCGGGGAGCAGGCGGGCACCACCTCGCTGGTGATGCTGCCGGACGCCATCACCCATGGTGGCGGTGGCGAGGACCAGTTGAACGGCGAGGACTTCACGGTCTCCCGGATCGTGCCCGAGCAGCAGACCGCCCAGACCGGTCAGCTGCGCACCGCCGCCGAACTCGGCTTCGACGACTCGCGTTACGAGCCGTCCCAGCCCTCCGGTGACGGGGCCACGCTGGACCCGCTGGGCCGTTCCCGGCTGCGTGAGGAGCGGCGCGCGGCGCTGGAGGAGGCGCAAAACACCTTCCACACAACGGCGTTCGACTCCGAGCACCCGCAGCAGGAGGCGCAGCAGCCGTACGCCGGGCAGCAGTCCTATACGGAAGGCGCCTACCAGGAGCCGGTCTTCACCGACCAGCAGACCTACGGTGACTACAACGCGCCTGCCTACCAAGGCGAGTGGGCTGAATCACAGCCCCAGGCAGGTCCGTACCAGCATGAGCACTCCGCGGGTTACCCGGTGCAACCGGAATCCTCGCTGACCGCTGACACGGCGCAGCCGGAGCGCGTAGAGTTCGACCGTCCGGGCCCCGCCTCGAGCGGCTCCCCCTCACTGACCGGGTCCGGTCTGCCGCGCCGCGAGAAGCAGTGGCAGCAACCCGAGACGGGCGAGGAGGCCACAAGGGACGGCGGTGAATTCCAGCAGCCCCAGCAGGAGACCGGCCGGGAGCCTCGTCCCCTGGACGAGCCCGGGCAGTCGGCCAACGACGAGCGCTGGCAGCGTGCCGAGCGGCTCAAGGTGCCGAAGGCCGGCGGAGTGACCGCCTCGGGCCTCCCGCGCCGGGTGCCCAAGGCCAACCTGGTCGAGGGCAAGGCCGTGGAGACCGCCCAGAGCGGCCCGCAGATTTCCCGGGCCCCGGAGGACGTCCGCGGCCGGCTCGCCAACCTGCGTCGCGGTGTCCAGCAGGGACGCAGCGCGGGGTCGGACACCTCGGAGTTCCCCGCGAACCCCGGACACCAGCAGCATCAGCAACACGACCAGGGCTTCGGCCCCGGCGGCACCTACGATCAGGAGCGTTAGTGTGAGCCCGATGAGCCAGGCGGCGCAGAACCTGAACTGGTTGATCACCAGTTTCGTGGAGAACACCCCAGGGGTGTCCCACACCGTCGTGGTCTCCGCCGACGGACTCCTTCTGGCGATGTCCGAAGGCTTTCCCCGCGACCGCGCCGACCAGTTGGCGGCGGTGGCCTCCGGGCTGACCTCGCTCACCGCGGGCGCCTCCCGGATCTTCGAAGGTGGCGCGGTCAACCAGACCGTGGTGGAGATGGAGCGCGGCTTCCTCTTCATCATGTCCATCTCGGACGGCTCCTCGCTGGCCGTACTGGCGCACCCGGAGTGCGACATCGGCCTGGTGGGCTATGAGATGGCCCTGCTGGTGGACCGCGCGGGCAATGTGCTGACGCCCGACCTCCGCGCCGAACTGCAGGGGAGCCTTCTCAACTAGCAAAGAGGCAGTGCGTTTCGCGCCACCGCGCCTTAAGGTGCGGTGGCGCGACCAGCAGCAGAGAAGCAAGTCCGGAGGAGGAGACGTGGCAACGCCCCCAGGCGGTTACCCGTATGGCAATGAGCAGCAGGCGCGGCCGCCGTTGAACCACTACAACTTCCCCTCCGCGCCAACTCCCAGGGCGCAGCCGGAGCCCGGCTATCCTCAGCAGGACCCCGGCTATCCGCAGCAGGCACCGCAGGTGCCGCCGCAGCACCGGCGCCCGGCCCAGGGCGGGGCCCCGGGCGCCCGGGGCGGCAAGCACAATCCGCTGGTCCGCCCCTACGCCATGACCGGTGGCCGGACCCGGCCGCGTTACCAGCTCGCCATCGAGGCGCTGGTGCACACCACGGCCCAGCCGGCCCAGTTGCAAGGGCAGTTGCCGGAACACCAGCGCATCTGCCATCTGTGCCGTGAGATCAAATCGGTCGCCGAGATCTCCGCACTTCTGTCCATCCCGCTCGGCGTCGCCCGAATCCTCGTCGCTGACTTGGCCGAGGCCGGGCTCGTCGCCATCCATCAGCCCGGCGGCGACGCGGCCGCCGGCGGCCAGCCTGACGTGACACTGCTCGAAAGGGTGCTCAGTGGACTTCGGAACCTCTAGCGGCGAGGCAGCCCGCTCCACCACCTCCGCGAAGATCGTGGTGGCCGGTGGTTTCGGCGTGGGCAAGACCACGTTCGTCGGCGCGGTCTCGGAGATCAACCCGCTGCGCACCGAAGCCGTCATGACCTCCGCGTCGGCGGGCATCGACGACCTCACCCACGCGCCGGACAAGACCACGACGACCGTGGCGATGGACTTCGGCCGTATCACCCTGGACCAGGACCTGATCCTCTACCTGTTCGGCACTCCCGGGCAGGACCGTTTCTGGTTTATGTGGGACGACCTGGTCCGCGGCGCCATCGGTGCGGTCGTCCTGGTGGACACCCGGCGCCTGGCCGACTGCTTCCCGGCGGTGGACTACTTCGAGAACAGCGGGCTGCCCTTCGTCATCGCCCTCAACGGCTTTGACGGGCACCAGCCCTACACTCCGGACGAGGTCCGCGAGGCGCTGCAGATCGGCCCGGACGCGCCGATCATCACCACCGACGCCCGCCACCGCAACGAGGCCAAGAGCGCGCTGATCACCCTGGTCGAGCACGCCCTGATGGCACGGCTGCGCTGAGCGCGCCCGCGCACGGCGAAGGGCCCCCGCACTCCTGGGAGTGCGGGGGCCCTTGTGTATGGCGGCCGTTGTGGCTCAGCCCTGCCAACTGTGCGGCGCGGTGAAGCCGTTGGCGCGCTCCAGGCGGCGCCAGCGCGCCTGGGTGCGGCGCGGGCGGGACGGGGCGGTGCCGGTCGCGGCGGCGGCGCGGGCGAGCAGGACGGCGGTGACGGCGGCGAGTTCCTCGGCGCCGGCCGTGCCCTTCTCCACCCGGACGAGAGTGTCAGTCATGGTCGGTGTGCTTTCTACTGGGGCGGGTTGCCGTGCTTGCGGGACGGCAGGTCCGCGTGCTTGGTGGCGAGCATCGCCAGCGAGCGGATGAGCACCTGCCGGGTCTCGACCGGGTCGATCACATCGTCGATCAGGCCCCGCTCGGCGGCGTAGTACGGGTGCATCAGCTCGGCCTTGTACTCCTTGACCATGCGGGCCCGCATGGCCTCCGGGTCGTCGGCCTCCGCGATCTGCTTGCGGAAGACCACATTGGCCGCGCCCTCGGCGCCCATGACCGCGATCTCGTTGGTCGGCCAGGCATAGGTCAGGTCCGCACCGATCGACTGCGAGTCCATCACGATGTACGCACCCCCGTACGCCTTGCGCAGGATCACCGAGATCCGCGGCACGGTGGCATTGCAGTAGGCGTAGAGCAGCTTGGCGCCATGCCGGATGATCCCACCGTGCTCCTGGTCGACGCCGGGCAGGAAGCCGGGTACGTCCAAAAGGGTGATGATGGGGATGTTGAAGGCATCACACATCTGGACGAAGCGTGCGGCCTTCTCCGAGGCCTCGATGTCCAGCACACCGGCCAGGTACTGCGGCTGGTTGGCGATCAGGCCCACGACCTGGCCGTCCAGCCGGGCCAGCGCCACGATGATGTTGGTCGCCCAGCGCTCGTGGACCTCCAGAAAGTCGCCGTCGTCGACGATCTCCTCGATGACCTTGCGCATGTCGTACGGCCGGTTGCCGTCCGCCGGGACGAGGTCCAGCAGGGCGTCGCCGGTGCGGTCGGCCGGGTCCTCGCTGACCACCCGGGGCGGGTTCTCCCGGTTGTTCTGCGGCAGCAGCGAGAGCAGGTAGCGGACCTCCTCCAGGCAGGTCTCCTCGTCGTCGTAGGCGAAGTGCGCCACGCCCGAGGTCTCGGCGTGCACATCGGCGCCGCCCAGGCCGTTCTGGGTGATCTCCTCACCGGTCACCGCGCGCACCACGTCGGGGCCGGTGATGAACATCTGGGAGGTGTCCCGGACCATGAACACAAAGTCGGTCAGGGCGGGGCTGTAGGCCGCGCCGCCCGCGCAGGGGCCGAGCATCACGCTGATCTGCGGGATGACCCCGGAGGCCTTGGTGTTGCGCTGGAAGATGCCGCCATAGCCGGCCAGCGCCGAGACACCCTCCTGGATCCGGGCGCCGGCGCCGTCGTTCAGCGAGACCAGCGGGGCCCCGGCCGCGATGGCCATGTCCATGATCTTGTGGATCTTGGTGGCATGGGCCTCGCCCAGCGCACCGCCGAAGATCCGGAAGTCATGGGCGTAGACGAACACGGTGCGGCCGTGGACCGTTCCCCAGCCGGTGATCACGCCATCGGTGTACGGGCGCTTGGCCTCCAGGCCGAATCCCTGCGCCCGGTGCCGCCTGAGCGGCTCCACCTCGTTGAAAGAGCCCTCGTCAAGCAGAAGATCGATTCGCTCCCGGGCGGTCAGCTTCCCCTTGGCCTTCTGTGCCTGGGTAGCCCGGTCGCTCGGACCACGCCGAACCTGCTCGCGGATGGCGTGCAGCTCGGCGACGCGCCCTCGGACGTCACTCGCCTCTACGGGCGCACCTTCGAGATTGCTCATGGATAGACGGTACGCGGCAAGGCCCTCCCAGCATCATGTTGACTCCTTACAAGGTAGGGAGTGATTTGGTGGGCAGGGAGTACAGAATCGCACCGGGTCCTTGTCCCTTCCCCGACGTGACCAACGCCATCCGGGCTGTGAGCACTCCACAAAGCCGCATGTCATCCGGGCTGTCCAGGGTGCCTCCGCGGCGGGTCGAGCGGAACCCTGTCTTCCGTCGGCCGACGCCCCGCCGGGCCATGCATGGGGCCCCGCCGGGCCAGGCATGGGGCCCCGCCGGGCCGGCCGGGCCGGCCGCTCAGGTGGCCGTCACGGTGCAGGAGTGCGGGGCGCAGTCGGTGCCCGCAGTCACCCGCAGCCGCAGCGCTCCGCCGGTGCCCAGGACCCGTACCGAGGGGTCGTGCGCGATGACCCGCTGGACCGGGCGGGCCCAGCGGAGGTCCACGGTGCCCCCGGCGCGCAGTGGGTCGGCCAGGTGCACGGTGGCCGTGGCGCCATGCCGGACCACCAGGACGCTGCATGGGGCGGTGACGGTCAGCCCTCCGGCCGTGCCGGGCTGCCAGAAGCTCGCCGCCAGCAGTTCCGGGGAGCGCAGTTTTACGGCCTGGCAGGCGGCCGAGTTGGCGAGCACGGTCAGCCAGTACGGGTCCGCCGCGCGGGCCGCCACCTCCGCCCGGCCGGCCCCGGGCATCAGCAGATAGGCATAGGCGGCGTCCCGGGGGTCGGTGCCGTGCGGATGACACAGGGTCAGATAGCGGCGGGTGAGCGGCTCGGGGCTGCCGCCCTGGTTGATGTCCCGCCAGGCGCCGCGCCGCGCCTGGCACCGCACCATGAGCGGGGCACCGCCGGGGAACACCCAGCCGCCGTGGCCCGCCAGATGCGCCCAGCGGGCCCGGCCGAAGGCCCGTGACCAGTCCCCGGGACCGCCGTGCGGGCGGCCGTCCAGCGTCAGCGCGCCCTCGGCGGCGTCCGCCAGTCGGCGGTTGTCGATCACGGTCTCCACCGGTACGCCGTCCCGGGCGCCGATGCCCGCCCCCAGGCAGACCACGGCATCGGCGGCGAAGAACCAGGACTTGCGGGCCTGGAGCGTGGAGGCCAGGCCCTTGAGGTGCTGCCCCACGGCGGCGTACTCGCCATCGCTCACCCCGCCCACCCAGCGCACCTCGGGTCTGGGCGCGCCCCAGGCGCCGCCCTCGTTGTCGGCCAGGCGCTTGGTGGAGACGGTGGTGCCGGGCAGCCGGCAGGGGTCCACGGTGGGCCAGAACCCGTCCGTGTACTGGCCGCCGCCGCCCGGCGCCCACCAGCTGAGCATCCCGGCACCGGTGTGCCAGCCGCGCGGGTTCTCCCCGTTGCCGTTCTCGTAGTGGGTGATGCGGTCGGAGGCCATGGACAGCTGGACGGTCCAGCCGGGGCGCCGGTGCACGGCGCGGTCCATGGCGGGGAACAGCCGGTGGCCCGTGGCGGCGGGGCGGCGCCCCGGGCGCGGCCAGCACGGCGGCCAGCCGGGCCAGATCGGCGGTGCCGAACTGCGGGTCGGCCGTCAGCGGGCCGAGGGTGTCGCGGGCCGCCCAGCCCTTGATCAGGGCGTGCCAGCGCCGCCGCTGCTCCGGGCCGGCGGACTCGGCCAGCAGCGCGATGGCGGCCAGCAGCGCATGCCCGCGCTGGTGGTCGCTCTGTGGCACTCCCCCGTCGTTCATCAGCCCCCGGCTGATGGCGCGGCCCGAGACGCCGTCCATCACCAGCCCATCGTGGATCAGCGGGGCGTAGGCCCGCTCCACGCTGTCGAAGACGGTCTGCCGACCGGGGTCGGTGATCTCCCAGGGGGAGCCGTGCAGCAGGGCGAACAGCCTGGCCAGCCCGTCCAGCAGGACCTGGCCGTAGGTGCCGGTGTAGGCGACCCAGAGGTGCTGGACGAAGGAGCCGTCGGCGTACAGGCCGTCGCCCCGGGTGACCCAGGGGAAGACCGGGGTGAGCGCGTCACGGGCCAGCGCCAGCTTGGCCGGTGCGCCGCCCAGCACGCCCCGGAGCGCGACCACCCGGCACAGGTCCACACGGTTGGCGCCGGTGCTGGTGCCGGTGTAGGAGCCCAGTGCGGAGTCGGGGACAAAGTGGTCCACGGCGGCCAGCAGCCGGGCGCGCCGCGCCTCCCCGGCCGCCTCATGCAGCAGCGCCAGAGTGTCCAGCAGCGGCCGGGGACTGCCGATCCGCCACTCCCACCAGTTGCCATAGGGCTTGGTGCCGGGGCGGTAGACGCGGTCGTGCACATGGTCGAGACCGGCCAGAGTGTCCTCGGCCAGCGCCGGGTCCCCGGTCAGCCCGGTGCCGGGCTGGGCATGGGCCATGGCCATGGTGAGCAGCCGGGTGAAGCTCTGGCTGATTCCGGCCGGCGGGTCGAAGGGGGCGTCCGGCCACAGCGATCCGGGCGTGGGGCTCATGGCGCCATGCCAGGCGCGGGCGGCGGCGCCGGTGCGGCGCAGCACGGTGGCATAGGGCTCCGCGCCGGGGTCGTAGCCGTCGCCCAGGAGCAGCTCCAGCCAGCGGCGCCGCAGCGCCGGACAGGGCTCTTCGGCGGCATCCGCGGCGGGGCGCGGGGCGGCGGCGAGGGCCAGCACGGTGGCAAGCAGGGCACGTCGGGTCCACGGCACGGCGGCCTCCGGGTGGTGGCGACGGGCGAGGCAGCACAAGGTGGCATGGGGCGGCGACACCCGCAATGACTCCGGCGATGAGAGGGTGACGCCCCGTCAGGCACCGGGCGGAAGACTGCGCGGCCGGCGCGGACCGGCCCACACGGTGGCGCCTCGTCAGCCGTGGGGCGCAAAACGCGCAACCGGCCCGGACCGGGCCGCGCCCGGGATAAGCCCCGAATGCACGCCCCCACATGCGCTCCGGGGCGCGCGCCGGGCGCGGGGGACCGGACACTTCGAGGGGCGCGGGGAACCGCGCGGTCGGCCCGGACTGGCCCGCACCCGAATACGCCCCCGCATGCGCTCCGGGGCGTACCCCCAGGGGCAAAGGGAACCGCGCGCCCTGCCCCCAAGCCGGCGGCGCCCGACAAACGCACCCCCGGACGCACCGGGCGCCCCATGCCTAGCGCCCCAGGCCGCTCAGGCGGTCGATGATCTCGCCCCGCGCTCCACGCCCGTGTGCAGCGCGATGTGGTGGTCCGGCCGCACCAGCACCAAGGCGTCCCCCTCCACGCCATACGCGGCACGCGCCGCATCCGCCCGCCGGGTGCGCACCAACTCAGGGAAGAGCGCGGCCACTTCGGCCAGTACCGGCTCGCTCGCCGCGCCGAAGCCCAGCAGGGTGAAGTGCCCTCCGGCGAATACCTCGTAGAGCCGGGCGTCCCCGCATGGGGCGTCGGGCGCCCGTTCGCCGGCTCCGGTGCCGCCCCAGGCCAGCGAGGACCAGCCATAGCCGACCCGCAGGGTGGTGGTGTCCTCGGTGAGGACGATCTCGGTGCCGACACCCGCCGTCCTGGTGCCCTCCAGGGACACCCGCAGCCGCTCACCGGTGAGCTTCAGTGTCCAGGCGGCCACCGGCCGCCGCTCCTCGTCATAGGTGTCCAGCAGCGCCTCACCGGCCCGGCCGCGCGCCACCAGGGCCAGTTTCCAGCCCAGGTTGAAGGCGTCCTGGATGCCGGTGTTCATGCCCAGACCGCCGGCGATGGGCTGGACATGGGCGGCGTCACCGGCCAGGAAGACCCGCCCCATGCGGAAGCGGCCGGCCATCCGTGCGCTGACCCGGTAGGTGGACAGCCAGGTGGGACTGGCCAGCCGTACGCCCGGCACCCTGGCGTGCCGGTCGAACAGCCGCTGGAACCCTGCCAGCGAGGGCGGCAGCGGCCGCCCCCCGGCGTCCCGCTCCAGGGAGCTCTGGAGCTGCCAGGAGGTGGTGCCGGGGATGGGCCACAACAGGACGGCGCCGTCCTCGTCGATCCACTGGTGCCAGTAGCCCCGGTCCAGTCCGTCGGCCTCCACATCGCCGCACCACATCACCTCCTCCGCGCTGCTGCCCTCGAAGGACACCCCGAGCGCCTTGCGCACCGCGCTGTGGCCGCCGTCGCAGCCCACGGCGTAGGCGGCGGTCAGGCGCCGACCGTCGGTGAGGGTGACCGTCACCCGCTCCCCGTCCTGGGCCAACCCGGCCAGCTCGCAGCCGAGTTCGACCGGATGCCCTGGGCGCGAGCCGGGCGCGCAGGATCTCCTCGACCTTCCACTGCGGTATGCACAGGCCGGTCGGGTAGGGCACGCCCGGGTCGGCCGGGAGGCCGGCGTTGACGTCGGCGTCGTGCAGGGCGCTGCCGTCGCGGTATTTGCGCAGCACCATGCGGGTGCTGCCGGCCGCGCGCCAGTTCCTCCCCCACGCCCAGGTCGGCGAGGATCTCGCGGCTGCGCTGGTTGGGGCCCTTGGCGCGGGAAGTCCGGTGGAACGAGGGCGACTTGTCGATGATGCGCACGGACACTCCGGCCGGGCGAGCGTGCAGGCGAGGGTGAGGCCGTGGGTCCGGCGCC
>NZ_PHNC01000031.1 GCF_003121295.1 Streptomyces orinoci | reverse complement strand
AGGTCGGCGAGGATCTCGCGGCTGCGCTGGTTGGGGCCCTTGGCGCGGGAAGTCCGGTGGAACGAGGGCGACTTGTCGATGATGCGCACGGACACTCCGGCCCGGGCGAGCGTGCAGGCGAGGGTGAGGCCGGTGGGTCCGGCGCCCACGATGAGGACGGTGGGGGAAGTCATGGGCCCATAAAAGCGATACCGAGACAGAAACGCAACTCGGTAACGAAAGTATCCGAGTAATGGTGCGGCTGGTAGGCTCCGTGCCATGACCGAGGGACTGCGTGAGCGCAAGAAGCGGCGCACCCGGCAGACGCTGTCGGAGACCGCCATCGCGCTCTTCCTGGAGCACGGCTTCGACCGGGTGTCGGTGGCGGATGTGGCGGCCGCGGCGGRGGTGTCCAAGCCGRSGCTGTTCCGCTACTTCCCAGCAAGGAGGACCTCGCCCTGCACCGCATCGCCGACCACCAGGGCGAGGCGGCCCGGGTGGTGCGCGAACGGCCCGGCCCCTCGCCACTGGCCGCCCTGCGCACCCACTTCCACACCGGGCTCGACGCCCGGGAGCCGGTCACCGGGCTGTGCGACATCCCCCAGGTGATGGCCTACCGGGACCTGCTCTACGGCACCCCCAGCCTGGCGGCCCGGCTGACCGCCTATGCCGCGGTGGACGAGCGCGCCCTGGCCGAGGCCATCCAGCAGACCGCCGGCGCCGATGATCTGACGGCCCGCCTGGCAGCCGCGCAGATCGTCTCGGTGCAGCACCTGCTGGCCCGGGACAACTGGCGGCGGCTGTCCACGGGCCAGGACCCCGCGGAGATGCTGCGCGAGGCCCACCGGGAAGCCGACACCGCCTTCGACCTGCTGGAGAGCGGCCTGTCCCGGCGGCTGGGGTAAGGGGCACCCCGCCAGGGCACGGGCTCCGTTCGCCCTGCGGCTCCGCCGGGTGGGCGCGACCGGACACCCACACCCCGCCCCCCGGGCGCCCGGAAACGCGCCCCGGTTCACTCCAGCGGCYCGMCCCCCGCCCGCCACAGCCCATACGCATAGGCGTCGTCCAGCGCCTGCCAGGACGCGGCGATCACATTCTCGGCGACCCCCACCGTGGACCACTCCCCCTGCTCGTCCCCGGTGGAGACCAGCACCCGGGTGATGGAGCCGGTGCCCCGCGAGCCCTCCAGGATGCGGACCTTGTAGTCGGTCAGCCGCAGCGCGGCCAGCTGGGGGTAGATCCGCTCCAGGGCCGAACGCAGCGCCCGGTCCAGGGCGTTGACCGGACCGTTGCCCTCCGCGGTGGCCACGATCCGCTCCCCCTTGGCCCAGAGCTTGACGGTGGCCTCATTGGCATGGGTGCCATCCGGGCGGTCCTCCACGATCGCCCGCCAGGACTCCACCCGGTAGTAGCGCAGCGCCCGTCCGGCCACCTCCTCGCGCAGCAGCAGCTCGAAGGAGGCATCGGCCGCCTCATAGGTGTAGCCACGTGCCTCCCGTTCCTTGACGCGCTCCACCACCCGGCCGATCAGCTCCCGGTCGCCGCCCAGCTCGATGCCCAGTTCCTTGCCCTTGAGCTCCACCGAGGCCCGGCCGGCCATGTCGGAGACCAGCATCCGCATGGTGTTGCCCACCAGTTCGGGGTCGATGTGCTGGTACAGGTCCGGGTCCACCTTGATCGCGGGAGGCSTGCAGCCCGGCCTTGTGGGCGAAGGCCGAGAGCCCCACATAGGGCTGGTGGGTGGCGGGCGTGAGGTTGACGACCTCGGCGATGGCGTGCGAGATACGGGTCATCTCCGTCAACTTGCCTTCCGGCAGCACCCGTCGGCCGTACTTCAGTTCCAGCGCGGCGACCACCGGGAAGAGGTTGGCGTTGCCGACCCGTTCGCCGTAGCCGTTGGCGGTGCACTGCACATGGGTGGCCCCGGCGTCCACCGCGGCCAGGGTGTTGGCCACCGCGCAGCCGGTGTCGTCCTGGGCGTGGATGCCCAGCCGGGCGCCGGTGTCGGCGAGCACCGTCCGTACCACGGCGCCCACTTGGGCCGGCAGCATGCCGCCGTTGGTGTCGCAGAGCACCACCACCTCGGCGCCCGCGCCGGCCGCGGTGCGCACCACCTGCGCGGCATAGCCGGGGTTGGCCCGGTAGCCGTCGAAGAAGTGCTCACAGTCCACGAACACCCGGCGCCCATGCGCCCTGAGATGGGCCACGGTGTCGCGCACCATGGCCAGGTTCTCCTCCAGCGTGGTGCGCAGCGCCAGTTCCACATGCCGGTCATGGGACTTGGCGACCAGGGTGATCACCGGCGCTCCGGAGGCGAGCAGCGCGGCCACCTGGGGATCGTCCTCGGCCCGTACCCCGGCCCGGCGGGTGGCGCCGAAGGCCACCAGCCGGGCATGGCGGAAGTCGATCTCCCTGGCGGCCCGTTGGAAGAACTCGGTGTCCCTGGGGTTGGCCCCGGGCCAGCCGCCCTCGATATAGCCCACGCCGAAGTCGTCCAGGTGCCGGGCGATGGTCAGTTTGTCGGCGACGGTGAGGTTGATCCCCTCACGCTGGGCGCCGTCACGCAAGGTGGTGTCGAAAACATGGAACGCGTCGTCGGGCCCCTGCGGTGCCTGGGTCATCTGCTGTGACTCCTGTCGGGATCTCGGTCTACCGGAATAACCGGTTCCACCGTCCTCCGGTGACCCCGCGCGCTGGTGTCTCCCCGCCTGGTGGGCCGGGAAACAAGAAGACCTCTCGCGGGTGCGAGAGGTCTGCGCGCGGGTCGTGGGACACGGTGGCCGCGCCGTTACGGGTGGTACGGGGCGGTCACTGCGGACCGGCGCGCCTGCTGCCGGTAATCATGGCCAGCGGGAGCATAAGGGGCATGCTGCCACGAGGGGCCGCCCCGGCGGCGGACCGTCTCACGATGCGGGCACCGCGTCCGGCCGGGCCGGCTCCGTCTCGTCCCGCCCCACCCGCTTGAGGTCGATGTCCCGGGTCTCGCGCATGGTGAGGTAGACCACCAGGGAGACCGCCGCACAACCCGCCACATACCAGTAGTAACCGGACTCCATGCCGCCCTTCTTGAACCACAGCGCCACATACTCGGCCGTCCCGCCGAACAGCGCGGTGGCCAGGGCGTAGGGCAGGGCGACGCCCAGCGCCCGGATCCCGGTGGGGAACAGCTCGGCCTTCACACAGGCGTTGATCGAGGTGTAGCCGGTGACGATCACCAGCCCCAGCAGGGACAGCCCCAGGGCCGGCCAGAAACCGCCCGCGTGCTTCAGCAGCGTCATGATCGGCACGGTGAGGAAGGTGGCGCCCACCGCAAAGGTGATCAGCAGCGGGCGGCGGCCGATCCGGTCCGAGAGCGCGCCTGCCAACGGCTGCAGCGCCGCGAAGACCACCAGGGCGCAGAAGCTCACCAGGCTGGCGGTCGGCTTGGCCATCCCGGCGCTGTTGGACAGGTACTTGGTGAGATAGGTGGTGTAGGTGTAGTACGCCACGGTGCCACCCATGGTCAGGGCCACCACCAGCAGCGCCTCGCGCTTGTGCCGCAACAGGGCCCGGATGGTGCCCCGTTCGTCCGCCGCGGCGCCGCTCTCCTGGTACGCCTCGGTCTCCAGCATGCTGCGCCGCAGATAGAAGATGACGGCCGCGCCGGCCGCGCCCACCACAAAGGGGATCCGCCAACCCCAGTCGGTCAGCTGGGACTTGGTCATTGTGTGCTGGAAGAGGATCTGCAGCCCCAGGCCCAGGATCTGCCCGGCGGTCATGGAGACATACTGGAAGCTGGAGGCGAAACCGCGCCGGCCCGGGGCGGAGGCCTCGGTGAGATAGGTGGCGCTGGCCGCGTACTCCCCGCCCACCGACAGCCCCTGCAGCAGCCGGGCCACCAGCAGCACCGCCACCCCGCCGTAGCCGGCCACCGCATAGGTGGGGGCGAGGGCGATCAGCACCGCCGAGGTGGACATCAGGCTGACGGTCAGCGTGAGCGCCGCCTTGCGGCCCCGCCGGTCCCCGACCCGCCCCAGCAGCCAGCCGCCCACCGGGCGCATAAAGAAGCCGACAGCGAAGATGCCGGCGGTGTTCATCAGATTGGCGGTGTCATTCCCCTTGGGGAAGAAGGAGTTGGCGAAGTAGCTCGCGAAGACCGCGTAGACGAACCAGTCGAACCACTCGACCATATTGCCGGCCGAGCCGATCCAGATCTTCTTCCAGTGCGCGTCCATGCGGATCACCGTCGTGGACGGCGACCCGCACGGCAAGGGGCCGAGCCACAACGATCACGCGTACTTGCGTGCGTTGCGGTCGGTGCGCCCCCTGGGGACGCGGCTAGCGGCCCAGCCGGTGCATCCAGCCGTGGACGTCCTCCGCGGCCCCGGTCTGGATCTCCAGCAGCGCCCTGCGCAGCTTCATGGTGACCTCGCCCGGCTCTCCGTCGGCGACGGTCCAGCCGCCCCGGGCGGACTTCACCGCGCCAACCGGTGTGATCACGGCGGCGGTTCCGCAGGCGAAGACCTCGGTCAGCGAGCCGTCGGCGGCCGCGTTCTTCCAGTCCTCCACCGAGATCCGGCCCTCGGAAACCTCATAGCCCAGGTCGGCGGCGATCCGCAGCAGCGAGGCGCGGGTGATGCCGGGCAGCAGGGTTCCGGTGAGCTCGGGGGTGACGATGCGGTTCCCGTTCACGGAGTGGTCTTTGTACACGAAGTACAGGTTCATACCGCCCATTTCCTCGATCCAGCGGCGCTCCACGGCGTCCAGCCAGACCACCTGGTCGCAGCCGTGCTCCATGGCCTGGGCCTGGGCGACCAGCGAACCGGCGTAGTTTCCGGCGCACTTGGCGGCGCCGGTGCCACCCGGAGCGGCCCGGACGTACTCCTCGGAGAGCCACACCGAGACCGGCTTGACGCCGCCGGGGAAATAGGCCCCGGCCGGGGAGGCGATCACCACGAAGAGGTACTCGCTGGACGGCCGCACGCCCAGCCCCACCTCGGTGGCGATCATAAACGGGCGCAGATAGAGGGAGGCTTCACCGGATTCCGGCACCCAGGCCTCGTCCTGCCTGACCAGCGCGTCACAGGCCGCGAGGAAGGTCTCCACGGGCAGCTCCGGCATGGCCAGGCGGCGGGCGGAGTCCTGGAAACGCCTGGCGTTCTCCTCCGGGCGGAAGGTGGCCACCGAGCCGTCGGGCTGGCGGTACGCCTTGAGCCCTTCGAAGATCGCCTGCCCGTAGTGCAGGGTCATGTTCGCCGGGTCCAGGGACAACGGGGCGTAGGGCACCAGCTCCGCGTCATGCCAGCCCCGGCCCGCGGTCCACTTGATGGTGACCATGTGGTCGGTGAAGTGCCGGCCGAAGCCGGGGTCGGCGAGGACCTCCCGGCGGGCCGCCTCCGGCAGCGGCTGCGAGGTGGGCTTGAGCTCGATGGTGAGCGGCGTCGTCATGGATGCGTGTCCTTACGGCTTCGGTGTGGCGGCGGACCGCTCACTTGCGTTCCCTGGAGACTCCCGGAGACTTCGGGCGTGCCTCGTCGGCGGCCCCGCGTTCGATTATCGCTCCCGGGATACCGCTTGGGAAACACTTGTGCGGGCGCTCAGCGGGCGGCGGCCGCGGCCAGGGCGTCCCCGATCTGCTCGGTGCCGCGTACGGTAGTGCCGCGTCCGGCCAGGTCGGCCGCCACCGCCGCCTCGATCCGCTCCGCCTCGGCCGTCAGCCCCAGGTGGCGCAGGAGCAGCGCCACCGAGAGCACCGTGGCCGTGGGGTCGGCCCGGCCGGTGCCCGCGATGTCCGGCGCCGAGCCGTGCACCGGCTCGAACATGGACGGGAAGGCGCCCTCGGGGTTGATATTGCCGGAGGCGGCGATGCCGATGCCCCCGGAGACCGCGGCGGCCAGATCGGTGAGGATGTCACCGAAGAGGTTGTCGGTGACGATCACATCGAACCGCTCGGGCTGGCTGACCAGGAAGATGGTGGCCGCGTCCACATGCAGATAGTCGGTGGTGACCTCGGGGAACTCCCGGCCCACCCGGTCGAAGACGCTCTTCCACAGCTGCCCGGCGTAGACCAGGACGTTGTTCTTGTGTACCAGGGTGAGCTTCTTGCGGGGCCGGGCCTGGGCCCGGGTGTAGGCGTCGCGGACCACCCGCTCCACACCGTGGGCGGTGTTGACGCTCACCTCGGTGGCCACCTCGGCCGGGGTCCCGGTGCGCAGGGAGCCGCCGTTGCCGGTGTACGGGCCCTCGGTGCCCTCCCGGACCACCACGAAGTCGATCTCCGGCCGGCCGGCCAGCGGCGAGGCTGTGCCGGGGTAGAGCCGGGACGGGCGCAGGTTGACGTAGTGGTCGAAGGCGAAGCGCAGCTTGAGCAGCAGCCCCCGCTCCAGCACCCCGGAGGGCACCGAGGGGTCGCCCACGGCGCCCAGCAGGATGGCGTCGTACTGCCGCAGGGACTCCAGCTCGGCGTCCGGCAGGGTCTCGCCGGTGGCGTGCCAGCGCCGGGCGCCCAGGTCGTACTCCCGGGTCTCCAGCTTGACGTCCGGAGGGAGGACCGCGGTCAGGACCTTGAGTCCCTGGGCCACGACTTCGGGGCCGATGCCGTCACCGGGGATCACTGCGAGGCGAATGCTGCGAGACATAACCGGACCGTACTCTCCCGTCCCGCTGAATGACACGCTCTGTCCATCATTCGGACAGGTCGTCATTCGGTCAGCCTCCGTTCAACTGAAGTACGTGACCCGGTCGCCGTTTCCTGGCACGTTTCGCGGCATGGACACACCACGAGTGGGCATCCCCGACCGGCTCGCCGCCCGGATGACGATGGCCGAGCAACACGAGTACCTGCGTGCCAAGTTCACCCGGCGCGGCATGCTGCGGGCCGGTGCCGTCACCGCCACCGCGGCGGCCGGCTCCGGCCTGCTGGCCGGCAACGGCGCCTGGGCACAGCCGCTTTCCCCCACCTTGATCGGCGCCGCGGCCACCAGCAGAGTGGACGGCTCCCTGGTGGCACCGTTCGGCCGGCATCTGGCCTTCGGCGCCGACCCCAGGAGCCAGATGCGCATTTCCTGGCAGGTGCCCTTCGCGGTCAAAAAGCCCTATGTCCGGGTGGGGTTGAAGCCCTGGGACCTCAGCCACCGTATCGACGCCGAGGTACGGCATCTGCACACCCCCGCGCTCACCAAGAAGCTGCCCAGCGTGGAGCAGTACTACCTGCACGCCGCGCTGGACAACCTCCGCCCCGGGCAGACCTATTACTACGGCGTGGGCCACGCCGGCTTCGACCCCGCCGACCCGCGCCACTTCGGCACCATAGGCACTTTCCGCACGGCGCCCGCCAAGGCCGAGAAGTTCACCTTCACCGCCTTCGGCGACCAGGGCGTCAGCTACCACGCCCTGGCCAACGACCAGTTGATCCTGGGCCAGAACCCGGCCTTCCATCTGCACGCGGGTGACATCTGCTACGCCGACGACGATGGCGCGGGCAAGCCGGACGACGCCTATGACGCCCGCAAGTGGGACAACTTCCTGGCTCAGACCGAGTCGGTGGCCAAGTCGGTGCCCTGGATGATCGCCACCGGCAACCACGATATGGAGGCCTGGTACTCCCCCGACGGCTACGGCGGCCAGCTGGCCCGCTGGACGCTGCCGGACAACGGCTTCGACGCCAAGCACTCGCCGGGCGTCTATTCCTTCACCTATGGCAATGTCGCCGTGGTCTCACTGGACGCCAATGACGTCTCCTACGAGATCACCGCCAACACCGGCTACAGCCATGGCAGGCAGACCGCCTGGCTGGACCGGCGACTGCGTGAGCTGCGTTCCCGCAAGGAGATCGACTTCATTGTGGTCTTCTTCCACCACTGCGCCTTCTCCACCACCAATGGCCATGCCTCCGACGGCGGGGTGCAGGACCTGTGGGTGCCGCTGTTCGAGAAGCACAAGGTGGACCTGGTCATCAACGGCCACAACCACGTCTATGAGCGCACCGACGCCATCAAGGGCCGCCGGGTCAGCCGCAAGGTGCCCATCGGCGCCTCCCTGGACTCCTCCAGGGACGGCATCGTCTATGTCACCGCCGGCGGCGCGGGCAAATCGCTCTACGACTTCCCGGCGCCGGACAGCTATGAGGGCCACGTCAGGGATGTGGAGAGCGTCAGCACCTACCACTGGACCAAGAGCGGTGAGAAGAGCACCGAGAAGGTGGAGTGGTCCCGGGTGCGCTACACCGGCTACTCGTTCCTGGCCGTGGAGGCCGAGCCGGGCCGCCACCCGCGGCTGCGGGTGACGGCGCTGGCGGAGAGCGGGGAGCGGATCGATCACTTCGAGGTGACGCGGAGCGGAGCCTCGAAGGGCTAGCGCTGTGAGGTGACGCGGAGCGGAGCCTCGAAGGGCTAGCGCTGTGAGGTGATGCGCCCCGGGCGGTAGTCGGTCAGTGGCCGGTGGCGCCGCCGTTGTCGCGGCGGTCCAGCGCGCGCTGGAGCGCGTCGGCGGCGTTCACCCGGTCGGCCTGGCGCTGGGCGCGGTCGGTGTGGCGGGCGGCACGGCGGGTCCTGCGGACGGCGGTCTCGGCCATGAGTCGTCTCCTCTTGCTGGGCTCCGTCAAGGGATCGGTGCGAGGTGGAGAAGGGTGGAGAAACAGCCGGAAGAAAGGGGCGGGGGCCCGGGCGCCGCAGGGATCACCTGCGCCGATGCGCCCGGCCGCGACCGCCGGCGCTCGATGGAGCGGGAGGTTCGGCTGCTTCCACGCTAAGCCAGCCGCCCGCCCCTGTCTCTCTTTTTAGTGGGACTTCCTACTATCTGAGACGGCCTCTCCGGGACGGTGCCGGAACGACGCCGCCCCCGGCCGGCTGGGGAACCGGTCGGGGGCGGGGCTCACTGGGGCCGGTGATCAGCCCATGTGCGGGTAGCGGTAGTCGGTCGGCGGGACCAGCGTCTCCTTGATGGAGCGGGTGGAGATCCAGCGCATCAGGTTGGACGCGGCACCGGCCTTGTCATTGGTGCCGGAGGAGCGGCCGCCGCCGAAGGGCTGCTGGCCGACCACGGCGCCGGTCGACTTGTCGTTGATGTAGAAGTTGCCCGCGGCGAACCGCAGCTTGGCCATGGCGTCGGCGGCCGCCGCCCGGTCCCTGGCGATGATGGAACCGGTCAGCGCATAGGCCGAGACCGACTCCATCTGGGCCAGCATGGCGTCGAAGTCGGCGTCCTCGTAGACATGGACGGCCAGGATCGGCCCGAAGTACTCGGTGGTGAACACCTCGTTGGCCGGGTCGGTGCACTCGATGACGGTGGGACGGACGAAGTAGCCCACCGAGTCGTCATAGGTGCCGCCGGCGATGATCTCGCAGGACGGGTCCGCCTTGGCGCGGTCGATGGCCGCCTTGTTCTTGGCGAAGGCCCGCTCGTCGATCACCGCACCGATGAAGTTGGACAGGTCGGTGACATCGCCCATGGTGATGCCGTCAACCTCGGCGCAGAACTCCTCCTTGAAGCCGTTCTCCCAGATGGAACGGGGGATGTAGGCACGGGAGGAGGCCGAGCACTTCTGGCCCTGGAACTCGAAGGAGCCACGGGTCAGCGCGGTCTTGAGCACCGCCGGGTCGGCGCTGGGGTGCGCCACCACAAAGTCCTTGCCGCCGGTCTCGCCGACCAGGCGCGGGTAGGAGCGGTACTTCTCGATGTTGTTGCCGACCGTCTTCCACAGGTACTGGAAGGTCTTGGTCGAGCCGGTGAAGTGGATGCCCGCCAGCTCCGGGTGGTTCAGGGCCACTTCGGAGACCTCGAGGCCGTCACCGGTCACCAGGTTGATGACGCCCTTGGGCAGTCCGGCCTCCTCCAGCAGCTGCATCAGCAGCACCGCGGAGTGGGTCTGGGTCGGGGACGGCTTCCAGACCACCACATTGCCCATCAGGGCCGGGGCAGTGGGCAGGTTGCCCGCGATGGCGGTGAAGTTGAAGGGCGTGATCGCGTAGACGAAGCCCTCCAGCGGGCGGTGGTCGCTGCGGTTCCACACCCCGGCGGAGTTGGCCACCGGCTGCTCGGCCAGGATCTGGCGGGCGAAGTGGACATTGAACCGCCAGAAGTCGACCAGCTCACAGGGGGTGTCGATCTCGGCCTGCTGGGCGGTCTTGGACTGGCCCAGCATGGTGGAGGCGGCCATGGTCTCGCGCCAGGGGCCGGCCAGCAGCTCGGCGGCGCGCAGGATGATCGCGGCGCGGTCGTCGAAGGACATCGCCCGCCAGGCCGGGGCGGCGGCCAGGGCGGCGTCGATGGCGTCCTGGGCGTCCTTCTTGGTGGCGTTGCGGTAGGTGCCCAGCACGGCGCGGTGGTTGTGCGGCTGCACGACCTGGAACTCCTCGCCGCCGCCCATCCGCTTGACGCCGTCGATGGTCATCGGCAGCTCGATGGGGTTGCCGGCCAGCTCCTTGAGCTTGGCCTCAAGGCGGGCACGCTCCGGGGAACCGGGGGCGTAGGTGTGCACCGGCTCGTTGACCGGCACGGGGACCTGGGTCACGGCATCCATTGCCATGTCCTCCTTTATCGGGAATCGGGTCGTTGTCAGCCGCGCGTCACGAGGGACCGCAGGAAGAACGCCAGGTTGGCCGGGCGCTCCGCCAGCCGCCGCATGAAGTAGCCGTACCAGTCGGTGCCGTACGGGATGTACACCCGCATGCGGTGACCCTCGGCGACGAGCCGCTGCTGCTCGGCCTCGCGGATGCCGTACAGCATCTGGAACTCGTACTCATCCAGTTTGCGCCCGTGGCGGCGGCCGAGCTCCTGTGCGATGGCCACCATCCGCGGGTCATGGGAGCCGATCATCGGGTACCCCTCGCCGGCCATCAGGATCTTCAGGCAGCGGACATAGGCCAGATCGACCTCGCGCTTGTCCTGGTAGGCGACCGAGGCCGGCTCCTTGTAGGCGCCCTTGACCAGCCGCACCCGGGAGCCCTCGGTGGCCAGCGCGCGGCAGTCGTCCTCGGTGCGGAACAGATAGGACTGCAGCACCGCGCCGGTCTGCGGGAAGCGCTTGCGCAGCTCGGCCAGGATGGCCAGCGTGGAGTCCACCGTGGTGTGGTCCTCCATGTCCAGGGTCACCGTGGTGCCGGCCTCGGCGGCGGCCTCCACGACCGGGGTGACATTGGCCAGCGCCAGGTCGTGCCCGCCGGGCAGCGCCTGGCCGAAGGCGGAGAGCTTCACCGACATCTCGGCGCGCTCGCCCAGGCCCTCGCCCTTCAGCGCCTCGGCCAGCTTGAGGTAGGCATCGCGGGTGCGCAGCGCCTCGGCGGCATCGGTGATGTCCTCGCCGAGGTGGTCCAGGGTGACCTCCAGGCCGCGCTCATTGAGCGAGCGCACGGCGGCCATGGACTCGTCCAGGACTTCGCCGGCGACGAACCGGTCCACCACCGGCCGGGTGACCGGCGCGGCCGAAACGATACGGCGGATGGCATCGCTGCGCGAAGCGGCGAGCAGCACGGGACCCAGCACTGGGCACCTCCACGATGACGGCCGCTCCGCGGGGAGACGGCATACGTAACTCATCGTGAAACCTAGGATTCGTCCCTCCTTCCAGCCATCGACAGCTGTCACGCATCCGTGGCCGGGATCTCAGACATCTGTATGACAATGGTCCGCGCGGGATGGCGGAAGGGAGATGAGCGCGTATGCGAGGTGAGTACCAGCAGCTCGTGGACGAGATCTCGGCGACGCTCGGCGCCCCCGCCACGCTGGAGGACCGGGACTTCGGGCTGATCGCCTTCGGGGCGCACGGGGGCGAGGACGACCTGGAGCTGACGATGGATCCGGTGCGCACCCGGTCGATCCTCCAGCGGCGGTCCACGGCGGCGGTCCGGGCCTGGTTCGAGGCCTTCGGCATCGCCCGCGCCCATGCCCCGCTGCGCATTCCGCCGGATCCGGCGGCCGGGGTGTTCAAGGGCCGGATCTGTCTGCCGGTGCGGCACCGGGGCGTGGTGTACGGCTATGTCTGGCTGCTGGACGACGAGCAGCTGGCGGGACTGGAGCTGGGGCCGCCGGATACCGATCCCCGGGTGACCCAGGCCATGGAGACGGCCGCCCGGATCGGCGCCCTGCTGGCGGCGGAGGCCCGGGCCGGCGCGGAACTGGGCGAGCTGCTGCGCGACCTGCTGACCGCGCGCCCCGCGGCGCGCGAGACGGCGCGCGACGCGTTGCGCGAGGCGCTCGGCAGCGCGGCCGAGGGGCCGCTGGCGCTGGTCGCGGTGGCGCCCTGGCAGCTGGAGGACTCCGAGGAGCAGCAGGGCACGGAGGGGCCGGCCGCGCTGGCGGCCCGCTCCGGGGTGGCCGCGCTGTGCGCGGTGCCGGACTGTCTGCCCGGCGGCGGGGCGGCGCTGGCCGCCCTGGTGCGGCTGCGTGCCCTGGGGGCGCCGGCGGCGGCCCGGGCGGCGGCCGACCGGCTGCTGCACTCGCCCCGGGCCACGGCCGGGCCGGGGCTGGCGGCGGCCGGGATCGGCGGCCCCCGGCGGGGTCTGGCGGAACTGCCCCAGGCCTGGGCCGAGGCGCTGGCCGCCGCCCGGGCGGCGGGCGCGGAGCGGCAGCTGGGCCCGGTGGCCGAGTGGTCGGCCATCGGCCCGTACCGGGTGCTGACCTCACTGGCCGCCGAGCGGGCCGCCGACCCGGTGGTACGGCCGCTGCTGGCCCCGGCCCACACCGAACTGGCCCGCACCGCCGAGGTCTACCTCGACTGTGCGGGCCAGGCGGGCCGGGCGGCGGCGGCCCTGGGCATTCACCGGCAGACCCTCTACTACCGCCTGTCCCGGGTGGAACAGCTCACCGGTCTCGATCTGGACAACGGCGAGGACCGGCTGCTGCTCCATATGACCCTCAAGGCGGCCCGGCTGGGCTAGCGCCCCGTGCGGGGCGCGGGGCCGGCTGGGACGCGACCCGGCGCCTACCCTTCCGCCACGGAGATCGCCTGCACCGGACAGGCGCGTACCGCCTCGTTGACCATGGGGTCGTCCGCGCCGTCCTTGCCGGGGATGACGGTGCCGAAACCGTCGTCGTCCGTGGTGAAGACGCCGGGCGCGGTAAGCGCGCACTGGCCGGAACCGATGCAGAGGCCGGAATCGATGTGCACAGACATGGTGGTGCTCCGTTCTGTGGTCACCAGGTGACCGGGAGGGCGAAGAGTCCTTGGATGCTGCCGCCGGGCTTGGCGGGCACCTCATCGGGGGCAACGGCCAGGCGGAGCGTGGGGATACGGGCGAAGAGCGTGGCGAGGGCTATTTCGAGCTCCACTCGGGCGAGGTTCTGGCCAAGGCATTGGTGGATGCCATAGCCGAAGGCCACATGGTGCCGGGCCGAGCGACGCAGATCCAGGGTGTCCGGGTCCTGGTACGCGGCCGGGTCCCGGTTGATCACCGAGGTGCCGATCAGCACTCCCTCGCCGGCCCGGATGGTCTCGCCGCCCACCTCCACATCCTCGGTGGCCACCCGCACCATGCCGTCGGCGATGGACAGATAGCGCAGCAACTCCTCGACCGCCCCCGGGACCAGCTGCGGCTCGGCGCGCAACATGGCCAGCTGGTCCGGGTGTTGGAGGAGGGTGAAGGTCCCCAGGGAGATCATGTTGGCGGTGGTCTCATGGCCGGCAACCAGCAGGATCAGCGCCAGCATGACCAGTTCCTCGCGGTCCAGGTGGCCATCGGCGAGCCGCTCGGCGATCAGGTCGTCCAGCAGTCCCTCCCCCGGCTCGGCCCGCTTGGCGTCCACCAGCCGCTGGAGGTAGGCCTTGACGTCCTCCCGGGCGAGGCGGATCTCCTCCAGGGAATCGGCGTTGAGCATGACCCGGGAGCGGGACTCGAAGAACTCGTGGTCCGCATAGGGCACTCCGAGCAGCTCGCAGATGACCATGGAGGGCACCGGCAGGGCGAACTCGGGCACCAGGTCGGCCCGGTTCCCGCCCGCCAGCATCCGGTCGATCAGGGTGTCCACGATCTGCTGGATGCGCGGGCGCATGGCGGCGATCTGCTTGAGGCCGAAGCGCGGGATCAGCATCCGGCGCTGGCGGTTGTGCTCGGGGTCGTCCACCCCGAGCAGTGGCAGGTCAACGGTGCGCTGGTCCCCGAAACGGGCCATCACCACCGGGAACTCCGGGCGGTGGCGGTCGGAGGACAGCCGTGGGTCGGCCAGCAGCGCACGGGCCTCGGCATGCCCGCTGACAAACCACACCTGGCTGCCGTCCCAGAGCGTCACCCGGGTCAGGGGGCGACCGGTGGCGGGACGCGGATAGGCGGCGGGCGGGTGGTAGGGACAGCCGCGGTCCTGCGGCCACTGGGGCGCCGGATGGGTAACGGAAGCAGGAGAGGCGACGGTTTCGGTCATGGCGACCTCCCGGGAAACGGACTGGTGTCCTAAGGCAACCGTAGAACGAAGGATGCCCCTTCCGTCCAGTACGCCCCATCAAAACCGGCCAACCAACCCGGCTCAGCCGGGAGTTCACCGCCGGCCCGGGTGGAGCGGCCCGGCGGAGAAGCAGCCGGCCGCCCGGTGTCAATGGGAGCCGCCACCCCGCCGGCAACCCTCGGCGACCAGTGGCTCCAGGCCGTCCAGCAGCCGGGCCAGCACAAACTCAAACATCGTGTCGGAGCTGAAGAAGTCCCCCTCCTCCTCGACGACCCGGCCGTACATCGGGAAGCCCCCGCCGGCGAGCAGGGCACCGAACTCCGCCATCCGGCCCGTCATCCACTCGTCATTGGTCATCCCGGTGTCCTGACGGGCCAGCGCCTCGTCCTCCAGGTCCATCGCCGCCGCCCGCACCGAACCCGCCACCGCGACGGCGATATGCAGCAAGGTGACGGCATCCAGGCCGAGTTCGACCAGCGGGGCCATCGACCACTCCATATGGGCCATGGCATGCGGGGACATCGGCGGCCGGGTGAAGGACATCGCCTTGGCCAGCCAGGGATGCTCGCGATGCAGCGCCCACTGGCGGCGGGCTCCCGCCTCCAGACGGGTCCGCCAGTGCGCGGGCGCGGGCACCGGAAGCGGGCCGGCGGCGAAGACGGCGTCCATCATCAGCTCCACCAGCTCGCCCTTGCCCGGCACATGCCGGTACAAGGCCATGGTGGAGACGCCGAGTTCGGCGGCGACGGCCCGCAGGGACAGTGCCGCCGAACCCTGCCGGTCGGCGATGGCGACCGCCGTGGCCACGATGCGCTCCCGCATGGCGGCGGATTCCTCGGACCGGGACCGGCCCCGGCCGCTCCGCACGGCCGGCCGCGGCCGGGGCGGCGGCGCCACCCGGGGGGCCACCACCGTGCCGACGCCGGGCACGGCCCGCACCAGCCCCTCCTGCCGCAGCACCGCCAGCGCCTTGGTGGCGGTGGCCATGGCCACTCCCCACTCCCGGGTGATCCCCCGGGTGGAAGGGATCTTCTCGCCCTCCGCCAGCTCGCCGGAGGTGATCCGCTCACGCAGTTCGGCGGCTATCCGAAGGTAGGGCGGCTCGGCGGACTGTCCTAGTGCACTCATGCCCGGATCGTAGCGCCGCCACCTGGGGTGCACTAGTACGTGAACTGCCTTTCCGGCCGCCTGAGTTGTTGTCCCCGGCCGGTGTGCCTAGCGTGCGCAGCAGCCGACGTACGGCGTACACATCTCATTTCAGGGGGAATCGCGTGACCGCACAACGGGCCGGGCGGCGGGAGTGGACGGCACTGGTGGTCCTGCTGCTGCCACTGCTGCTGGTCTCCATGGACGTCTCGGTGCTCTACTTCGCCGTTCCCTTCATCAGCCGCGATCTGCACCCGACTGCCGCCCAACAGCTGTGGATCTTCGACATCTATGGCTTCGTCCTGTCCGGGCTGCTGCTCACCATGGGCGCGCTCGGTGACCGCATCGGCCGCCGCAGACTGCTGCTGCTGGGCGCCGCCGCCTTCGGCACCGCCTCGGCCGCGGCGGCCTATGCGCACAACGCCGAAACCCTGATCGCGCTACGGGCGTTGCTGGGCGTGGGCGGCGCCACCCTGATGCCCTCCACCCTGGCCCTGGTGCGCAACCTCTTCCCCGATGAACGGCAGCGCGGCACCGCGGTGGCCGTCTGGTCCGGGACGCTGACCGGGGGTGTGGCCCTGGGGCCGGTGCTCAGCGGATTCCTGCTGAACCACTTCTGGTGGGGCTCGGTCTTCCTGGTCAACCTGCCCGCCATGGCCCTGCTGCTGATCCTGGCCCCCTTGCTGGTACCGGAGTTCAAGGACTCCTCCCCCGGCCATCGCTTCGACCTGCTCGGCTCCGCACTCTCGCTGGCCGCCACGCTGCCCACGGTCTATGGCATCAAGCGCATCGCCGCCGACGGCTTCACCGCTCCGCCCACCCTGGCGATCGTGGCGGGACTCGCCTTCGGGGCCGCCTTCGTCCAGCGGCAGCGGACGGCCGAACATCCGATGGTCAACCCCGCGCTGTTCCACCGCCGGGGCTTCGGGCCCGCCATCGCACTGAACGCGGCGGCCATGTTCGCCCTTGCCGGCTTCAGCGTCTTCTCCACCCAGTATCTGCAACTGGTGCTGGGCAAGAGCGCCTTGGAAGCCGCCTTGTGGAGCCTGGCTCCCTCGGCCCTGGTCGGCTGCGCCGCCCCCGTCGCAACCGCCCTGTCCCAGCGCGGAGTCGACCGGGCGTACATCGTGGGCGGCGCCTTCGCCCTGGCGGCGCTCGGCTATGCGACGGCCCTCGGCGTGACCGCCGGCTCCGGCATCTGGCTCGTCCTGCTCGCCTGTGGGGTGGTCGCCGCCGGCATCGTGATGGTCATGACGCAGAACACCGACCTGGCCCTGAGCACGGTGCCGCCGCAGGGTGCCGGTGCGGCCTCGGCGCTGCTGGAGACCGGGCAGGAGTTCGGTGCCGCGCTGGGCACCGCGGTGCTGGGTTCGCTGGGTGCGGCGGTCTACCGCCGGGAGGTGACGGACTCGGCGCCGGCCGCCCTGCCGGACGGGGCGCTGCACTCCGTCCGCCAGACGCTGGGCAACGCCCTGACGGTCGCCGACCGCCTGCCCAGCCAGGCGCGCCCCGCGCTGGTCCATGCCGCACGCACCGCCTTTGTCCAGGGCATGCATGCCGCGGCGATCGGCGCCCTCGCGGTGATGCTGCTCGCCTCGGGCTTCGTCCTCACCCGCCTGCGCGGCCTGGCCTCCGCGCCGTCCCCGGCCATCCCGGCCGAGGAACCGGCAATCATGCCGGAGACCGCCGGGGTGCGGTGACCGGGCGTCCTCACCCCCCGGCGGCGCGTGCGGGCATGGCCGCCGAACCCTCCACCAGCCGGGCCGAGATCCGCTCCAGTGCCGCCAACTCCTCCTCGGCGAGGGCCAGCAGAGCGGGCGGCGGGGCGCCCAGGATGTCCTCGGCCCGCTGGGCGGCCGCCCGGCCCGCCTCGGTGACCGTCACTATCTTGGAGCGGCGGTCGGCCGGGTTGGCGGTGCGCTGGACCAGCCCGCGCTTGGCGAGATCATCGACGACCAGGGTGGTGTACGGGCGGTCGGTGGTGAGCTCATCGGCCAGCGCGCAGAGGGTTATCGGCCCCTTGGCGATCCGGCGCAGCGCCTTGATCCGGAAGAAGCTCATCCCCAGCGCCTCCACGACCTCCTTGCGCCGCTCATTGCTGCCCAGGACCAGCTCCCGGAGGTTGCTCCAGGCCCTGAGCGCCGCTTCGTGCTGGGTGGTGGTCATGTCGTCACCGGGATCCTGGTCTGGTCGGAAGCGAGGCGGGCCGCCGCCCGCTCGGCGGTCCCGGTGGCCCAGCGGCCGGTGGTGATGGTACCCAGGGCCAGTACCGCCAGCCCACAGCCGGTGATGATCCACCAGGCGGTGACGGTCGCCCCGGCGGCCACCGCCGCACCGATCACCGCAACGCCCATGGAGGTGCCCACCTGCCGGCTGGTGGAGGCCACCGCGGCCGCCACTCCGGCCCGGTCCCGGGGCATCCCGGATATGGCCGTATTGGTGATGGGCGCGTTCACCAGGCCGAAGCCGATACCGAAGAGGACATAGCCGGTGAAGAGCAGCGGGTCGGAGGTCTCGGCGTCAAAGGCGGCGAACAGCGCTCCGCTCGCCGTCAGGGCCACCCCGGCCAGCACCAGCGGCAGCCGGGGGCCGCGCGAGCCCACCAGCCGTCCGGAGACCGGGGCGAAGACCAGGCACATGGCCGCCATGGGCAGCAGGTGCAGCCCGGCCTCCAGCGCCGACATCCTCCGGTTCTCCTGGAGATAGAGCATATTGAGGAAGAGGAAACCGGCCAGGGCCGCGAAGGCGCACACGGCCAGGGCGGTGGCACCGGCGAAGGGGGCGCTGCGGAACAGCCGCGGCTCTATCAGGGGTTCCACTCGGCGGTTCTCATAGGCGACCAGCCCCAGCAGGGCGCAGAGCCCGAGCACAAAGCACCCGATGATCTGCGCCGAGGCCCAGCCGGCGGCCCGGCCCTCGATGATTCCGTAGATCACCGAGCCCAGCATCACAATCATCAGCGACTGCCCCACCGGGTCCACCCGGCGCGGCTTGGGAGCCCGGGATTCCGGCACATAGCGGGCGGTGAGCACCAGGGAGGCCAGCCCCACCGGCACATTGATCCAGAAGATCGAGCGCCAGCCGACGGTCTGGACCAGGGCTCCGCCCACGATGGGGCCGGCGGCCATGCTGATGCCCACCACTCCACCCCATATGCCTATCGCCCGGGCGCGCTCCTTGGGGTCGGTGAAGGTGTTGGTGATGATCGACATGGCCACCGGGTTGAGCATGCACCCGCCTACCGCCTGCACCATCCGGAAGGCGATCAGCCAGTTGAGGCCGGGGGCCAGGCTGCAGAGCGCGGAGCCGATGGTGAACAGGGTGAGCCCGGTCTGGAAGACCCGGCGGCGGCCTATCCGGTCGGCCGTTGATCCGGCCAGCATCAGCAGCGAGGCCAGCACCACCACATAGGCGTCGATGGTCCATTGGAGCCCGGAGACCGAGGCGTGCAGATCCGTCCGCAGCGAGGGCAGAGCGACATTGAGGATGGTGTTGTCAAGGCTGACGATCAGCAGGGCCGAGCAACAGATGCCCAGCACCAGCAGCCGGCGTTGACGGGAGAGTTCGGGCATGCGGCGGCCTCCGTTGGTTGGATAACTCCAATCATTTAAATCGTACAACTATCTGTGGTGGCAAATTATTTCCGGCGCCGGAGCGAGGCATCCAGCAGATGCGGCGGGGTGTAGTCGGCATCCGAGGGGTTGAGGTCGGTACCCGGCGGCACCAGTTCATCGATGCGGTCCAATACCGCGTCATCCAGGGTGACTTCGGCGGCGGCAAGGAGATCATCGAGCTGCTCCACGGTGCGCGGGCCGATGATGGCGCTGCTCACCGCCCGGTGGCTGAGCACAAAGGCCAGGGCCAGGTGGGTCAAGGACAGCCCCGCCTCCTCGGCGAGCTTGACCAGCTCCTCCACGACCTCGAACTTCCGGACGTTCCCCGGCAGTTGCTGGTCGAACTTGTGGGAGATCCAGGAACGCCGGAAGTCGTTCAGCTCCATCTCCCGGGTCTTGCGGTACTTCCCGGTGAGCCAGCCGCTGGCCAGCGGGCTCCAGGTCAGCACTCCCATGCCATAGCGCTCGGCGGTGGGCAGCACCGAACGCTCGATGCCCCGCACAAAGATCGAGTAGGGCGGCTGCTCGGTGTGGAAGGGGACATGGCCGCGCCGCTCGGCCGTCCAGCGGGCCTCGACCAGCTGCTCGGCGGCGAAGTCCGAGGAGCCGATGGCCATCACCTTGCCCTCGCGCACCAGATCGGAGAGCACGGAGAGGGTCTCATCGATATCGGTGGCCGGATCCGGCCGGTGGATCTGGTAGAGGTCGATGTAGTCGGTGCCCAGGCGGCGCAGGCTGTCCTCCACTGCCTTCCTGATCCAACGGCGCGAATTCCCCCGGCGGTTGGGGTCGTCGCCCATGGGGAAGTGCACCTTGGTCGCCAGGATGACCTCATCCCGGCGGCCCTTGAGGGCCTTGCCGACGATCACCTCGGACTCGCCCTCCGAGTACATATCGGCGGTGTCGATGAAGTTCACCCCGCCGTCCAGGGCGGTGTGCACCAGGCGCACGGCTTCGTCGTGGTCGGGGTTGCCCCACTTCCCCAGCATCATGGTGCCGAGGGCGATGCGGCTGACGGTGATGCCGGTGCGGCCGAGGGTGGTGGTGTGCATTGCTTTCTTCTCCGTCCAGCTTGATGGCCTGGCTTGATGGCCGGGCTTGATGGCCTGGCTTACGGCTTGGGCCCGGAGGCTGCGTTCGCGGCCTCGCACACCACTCTCCGTCCGGGGCCACAGGGCTGCCAGGCACGCTTGTTCCGGGGGAACGGCGTTCCTGGTACCAGCAACACCAGGCACGGTCGGCATGCCCGGCGGATACTGAGGGGCATGTCTGAACTCGGGGAATTCCTGCGCACTCGACGGGCCGCGATCCGGCCCGAGGACTATGGGCTGCTGTCCGGTCCGGCGGCCCGCCGCCGGGTGCCGGGGCTGCGCCGGGAGGAGCTGGCGCTGCTGGCCGGGATCAGCATCGACTACTACGTACGGCTTGAGCAGGGCCGTACCCGCAATGTCTCGGACGAGGTGCTGGAGGCCGTTGCGGACGCCCTGCAGTTGTCCCCGGATGAGCGGGTCTATCTGCGCAACCTCGCCCGCCCGGCGCCCCGTAAGCGGCATACGCCTCGTCCGCAGCGGGTGCGGCCGGGGCTGCGCCGGCTGCTGGAGTGCGCCCATGACATCCCGGCCCTGGTGCTGGGCCGGCGGATGGACGTCCTGGCCTGGAACCCGCTGGCCAGGCTGGTGGTGGCCGACTTCGACCGGCTGCCCCCGAAGGACCGCAACATCGCCAGGCTGGTCTTCCTCCACGACGGACCGGATCGCTATCCGGATTTCGAGGCGGTGGCCAAGGAGGTGGTCGGCGTCCTGCGCTCCTATGCCGGGCGCCACCCGGACGACCCCGCCATGGCCACGCTGATCGGTGAACTCTCCCTGAGCAGTGTGGAATTCACCAGGCTCTGGTCGGGGTTCACCATCCGGGAGAAGGCCCATGGCTCCAAAGTGATCCGTCACCCGGCGGTGGGTGAACTCACCCTGGATTACGAGACGCTCCGGCTTCCCGACGATCCCGAGCAGCTGCTCGTGACCTACACCGCGGCCGCGGGCTCCGCCTCGGAGACCTCGCTGCGGCTGCTGGCGGGGCTGGGAGCCGCCACCACGGCCATGGCCGGTGATCATGCGGCCGTGCGGCGCAGCGAGGAGATATCCCGGTGAACCGGGCCCGGTTCTTCGCCGGCGCCGGCTGACAGGACGAGCGTTGGAGATCGCCGGGCCGGAGGGTGTTCGCCCTGCCCGTCATGCCTTCGGCGGCGAGCCCGGCGGTACGGGCTGCTGGAGTTCGTCCGGCGGGACTTCGGCTCACCGCTGCCCGCGGGTCCCCGGTGCCGGGTGGACGGCCCGCGCCGGGTCAATGCGGCGCGGCCGTGCCGCCCGCGAGCAGGCGGCACGGCCGGTGACGACCACGGCCCAGGCTGCGCTGCGGGCGGCCTTCGAGCAGTCGAAGACGTCGAAGAGGTCGAAGACGGAGAACCGGGCCGTGGCCAAGCGACGGCGGGCGCTGCCGGCGGACCGTGGCGAGAGCCCGCGCCGACTGGCGGATGAGCTGGTTCGGGGGCTCCAGCCCCCCGGGCCGACACCCGGGTACGGGCGACGGCGAACCGAACCCGGCACCGGGACGGCGCTGAGCCACGTCTGGTGTCGGGTGCCGGTTTGGCCGGTGCAGCGCCAAGGACCGTTCCACACCCGGCAATTGCCCGTCCCCCCACACACGAGTGGCCCGCCGTTGCCGCCTGTGGCGAGCCGCTCGCCCGTGCCGTGCGGGTCAGTCGGTCAGGTTCACCGCCCGGGCCGAGGCCGCGCCGATCTCCTCGGCGATCTCGGCCAGTACGGGGGTCCCGATGGACTCGTCCACCGTCAGGGCCACCAGCGCCTCGCCGCCCTCGACGGCCCGCGACACCTGCATCCCGGCGATGTTGATGCCCGCCTCGCCGAGGATCCGGCCGACCGTGCCGACCACGCCGGGGCGGTCGCCATAGCGCAGGAAGGCCATATGGTCGGCCAGGGCGAGGTCCACATCGTGCTCGCCCACCGCGACGATCTTCTGGAGGTGCTTGGGGCCGGCCAGGGTGCCGGAGATGGCGACCTCGTCACCGCCGGACAGGGTGCCGCGCACGGTGACCACATTGCGGTGGTCGGTGGATTCCGAGCCGGTGGTCAGGCGTACCTCCACCCCGCGCTCCTGGGCGAACAGCGGGGCGTTCACATAGGAGACCGTCTCATCGACGATGTCCTCGAACACGCCCTTGAGCGCGGAGAGTTCGAGCACCTTGACATCGTGCTGGGTGATCTCGCCGTACACCTCGACGTCCAGGCGGACCGCCACCTCGCCGGCCAGCGCGGTGAAGATCCGGCCCAGCTTCTCGGCCAGCGGCAGCGCGGGCTTGACGTCCTCGGCGATGACCCCGCCCTGCACATTGACGGCGTCCGGCACCAGTTCACCGGCCAGCGCCAGCCGGACGGACTTGGCGACCGCGATGCCCGCCTTCTCCTGGGCCTCGCCGGTGGAGGCGCCCAGGTGCGGGGTGGCCACCACATTGTCGAACTCGAACAGCGGGGAGTCGGTGCAGGGTTCGGAGGCGTAGACATCCAGGCCGGCGCCCGCGACCCGGCCCTCCTTGAGCGCCGAGGCCAGCGCGGCCTCGTCCACGATGCCGCCCCGGGCGGCGTTGACGATACGGACCGAGGGCTTGACCTTGTGCAGTGCCTCGTCGCCGATCAGCCCCAGGGTCTCCGGGGTCTTGGGCAGATGGACGGTGATGAAGTCGGAGGTCTCCAGCAGCTCGTCCAGCGAAAGCAGCCGCACTCCCATCTGCGCGGCACGCGCGGGCTGGACATAGGGGTCATAGGCCACCACCTTCATGCCGAAGGCGGACATCCGCTGGGCCACCAGCACCCCGATGCGGCCCAGGCCCACAACTCCCAGGGTTTTCTCGGAGAGTTCCACGCCGGTGTACTTCGACCGCTTCCACTCGCCGTTCTTCAGCGCGGAGTTGGCCTGCGGGATATTGCGGGCGGTGGCGATCAGCAGGCCACAGGCCAGCTCGGCGGCGGTGACGATATTGGAGGTCGGGGCATTGACCACCATCACACCGGCCTTGGTGGCGGCGGAGACATCCACATTGTCCAGGCCCACTCCGGCCCGGGCGATCACCCGCAGCCGCTTGGCGGCGGCAATGGCCTCGGCGTCAACCCGGGTGGCCGAGCGCACCAGGATGGCATCGACGTCGGCGATGGCGGGCAGCAGCTCCGCCCGGTCGGCTCCATTGCAGTGCCGGATGTCGAAGTCGGGGCCGAGGGCGTCCACGGTGGCGGGGGACAGCTCTTCGGCGATGAGTACGACGGGCTTACGGGTCGAAGCAGTGCTCACGTGGGGTCCTCACTGGTCCATGGCGGACGGCCGTCCCGACGGCCGCAGGCGGTGAAGGGGGCGCAGCCGCGTGGAAGACGCACGACGCTGTGAGCCTGACGCGCTTTGTTGCGGAGAAGTCTATCGGCGGACGGGCGTCTGTCTTCCGCCTTCGCGGAAGGATCACGAGGCCGGCTTCTTCCGGAATGGACAGCGGGCCGCGGCGAGTGCCGCGGCCCGTTGCCCCTGTCCTTACTCCTTGTCGTCCACCCAGCTCATCAGCTTGCGGAGCTTCTTGCCGGTGGTCTCCAGCAGGTGGTCGCCGTCGGCCTTCTTGTACTCGTTGTACTTGGGCAGGCCGTCCTGGTACTCCTTCATCCAGTTCTTGGCGAAGGTGCCGTCCTGGATCTCGCCGAGGACCTTCTTCATCTCGGCCTTGGTCTGCTCGGTGACGATCCGCGGGCCGGTGACATAGTCGCCCCACTCGGCGGTCTCCGAGACCGACCAGCGCATCTTCTCCAGGCCGCCCTCGTACATCAGGTCCACGATCAGCTTGAGCTCGTGCAGGCACTCGAAGTAGGCGATCTCCGGCTGGTAGCCGGCCTCGACCAGGGTCTCGAAGCCCGCCTTGACCAGCGCCGAGGCGCCGCCGCAGAGCACCGCCTGCTCGCCGAAGAGGTCGGTCTCGGTCTCCTCGGTGAAGGTGGTCTTGATGACCCCGGCCCGGGTGCCGCCGATGGCCTTGGCGTAGGACAGGGCGAGGGCGAAGGCGCCGCCGGTGGCGTCCTGTTCGACGGCCGCGATGCAGGGCACGCCGCGGCCCTCCTCGTACTGGCGGCGCACCAGGTGGCCCGGGCCCTTGGGGGCGACCATGCAGACGTCCACGCCGGCCGGGGGCTTGATGAAGCCGAAGCGGATGTTGAAGCCATGGCCGAAGAACAGGGCGTCGCCGTCCTTGAGGTGGTCCTTGACGGACTCCTCGTAGACCTTGGCCTGGATGGGGTCCGGCACCAGGATCATGATCACGTCGGCCTCGGCGGCGGCCTCGGCGGGGGTGACCACGCGCAGGCCCTGCTCCTCGGCCTTCACCTTGGACTTGGAGCCCTCGGGCAGGCCCACCCGGACATCCACGCCCGAGTCGCGCAGCGAGAGCGCATGGGCGTGGCCCTGGCTGCCATAGCCCAGGACGGCAACCTTGCGGCGCTGGATGAGGGAGAGGTCGGCGTCGTTGTCGTAGAAGAGCTCGGCGGCCACGTGAGGTGTCTCCTTGTTCGCGGGTGTACGTCCCACCGTATGACGGGCGGGACGGGGAAGGTTGGCGGGTCCGGGTTTTACGGTCGTCACACGCATCCCGGAGGGGTCGTCGGACGCGTACCCAGACGGGTCGTCAGGCGGACCGGTCCAGGGCGCGCAGACTGCGGTCGGTGATGGAGCGGGCGCCGCGGCCGATGGCGATGGTGCCGGACTGGACCAGTTCCTTGATGCCGAAGGGTTCCAGCATCCGGAGCATGGCGCCCAGCTTGTCGCCACTGCCGGTGGCCTCGATGGTGACGGCCTCCGGGGAGACGTCCACGGTCTTGGCCCGGAAGAGCTTGACGATCTCGACGATCTGGGAGCGGGTCTCGTTGTCGGCCCGGACCTTCACCAGAACGAGTTCGCGCTGGACCGCGGTGGCGTCCTCCAGCTCGACGATCTTCAGCACATTGACCAGCTTGTTGAGCTGTTTGGTGACCTGTTCCAGCGGCAGTGACTCGACGTTGACCACGATGGTGATCCGGGAGATGTCGGGGTGTTCGGTGACCCCGACGGCCAGTGAGTCGATGTTGAAGCCGCGGCGGGAGAACAGGGCGGCGATCCGGGCGAGGATGCCCGGGGTGTTCTCCACCAGAACGGAGAGGGTGTGCTTGGTCATGGGTCTTACGCTCTCCTGCTCTCAGTCGTCGGCGACGTCGTCGAAGTCGGGGCGGACGCCCCGGGCGGCGAGGATCTCGTCATTGGAGGTGCCGGCGGCCACCATCGGCCAGACCATGGCGTCCTGGTGGACGATGAAGTCCACCACCACGGGGCGGTCGTTGATGGCGTTGGCCTGCTCGATGACGGCGTCCAGCTGGGACGGGTCCTCGCAGCGCAGGCCCACACAGCCCATGGCCTCGGCGAGTTTGACGAAGTCGGGGATGCGGGTGCCGGGGCAGGGCGCCTTGCCGTTGCCGGTGGCGGAGCCGCCCTTGAGCACCTCGGGGCCGGTGTGCAGCACGGTGTTGGAGTAGCGCTCGTTGTAGAACAGCGTCTGCCACTGGCGCACCATGCCCAGCGCCCCGTTGTTGATGATGGCGACCTTGATGGGGATGTCATTGAGCGCACAGGTGACCAGTTCCTGGTTGGTCATCTGGAAGCAGCCGTCACCGTCGATGGCCCACACGGTACGGTCCGGCATCCCGGTCCTGGCGCCCATGGCGGCCGGGACGGCATAGCCCATGGTGCCCGCGCCCCCGGAGTTGAGCCAGGTGGCGGGGCGCTCATGGTCGATGAAGTGGGCGGCCCACATCTGGTGTTGGCCCACCCCGGCCGCGTAGATCGTTCCCTCCGGGGCGAGTTGGCCGATGCGCTGGATGACCTGCTGCGGGGACAGGGTGCCGTCCGCGGGCTGTTCGTAGCCCAAGGGGTAGGTGCGGCACCACCGGTTGAGGTCGTCCCACCAGGCGGCGTGGTCGCCGGCATGCCCCGCGGCATGCTCGGCCTGGACCGCCACGATCAGATCGGCCAGCACCTCCCGGGCGTCACCGACGATGGGCACATCGGCGGCCCGGTTCTTGCCGATCTCGGCGGGGTCGATATCGGCGTGCACCACCTTGGCGTGCGGGGCGAAGGAGTCCAGTTTGCCGGTGACCCGGTCGTCGAAGCGGGCGCCCAGGGCCACGATCAGATCGCACTTCTGCAGCGCGGTGACCGCGGTGACCGAGCCGTGCATGCCCGGCATGCCGATGTGCTGGGGGTGGCTGTCGGGGAAGGCGCCCAGTGCCATCAGGGTGGTGGTCACCGGGGCGCCGGTCAGTTCGGCGAAGACCCTCAGCTCGTCGGTGGCCCCGGCCTTGAGCACCCCGCCGCCCACATAGAGCACCGGGCGCCGGGCCTGGGTGATCAGCTTGGCGGCCTCCCGGATCTGTTTGGCGTGCGGCTTGGTGACGGGCCGGTAGCCGGGCAGATCGGTCTGCGGCGGCCAGACAAAGGTGGTACGGGCCTGCAGGGCGTCCTTGGCGATGTCCACCAGCACCGGCCCGGGGCGGCCGGTGGAGGCGACATGGAAGGCCTCGGCGATGGTTCTGGGGATCTCGGCCGGGTCGGTGACCAGCCAGTTGTGCTTGGTGATCGGCATGGTGATGCCGCAGATGTCCGCCTCCTGGAAGGCGTCCGTGCCGATCGACTTGGAGGAGACCTGGCCGGTGATGGCCACCACCGGCACGGAGTCCATATGCGCGTCGGCGATGGGGGTGACCAGATTGGTGGCGCCCGGGCCCGAAGTGGCCATGCACACCCCGACCTTGCCGGTGGCCTGTGCGTATCCGGTGGCGGCATGGCCCGCGCCCTGCTCATGGCGGACCAGGATGTGGCGGACCCTGGCGGAGTCCATCATCGGGTCGTAGGCGGGGAGGATGGCCCCGCCCGGGATGCCGAAGACGGTGTCGGCCCCTACCTCTTCCAGCGAGCGGATCAGTGACTGCGCGCCCGTGACGTTCTGCTCGACAATGGTGGGCTGCTGCGCCGCGCCGCGGGTGCGCGGCTGCGGATGGTGGGCTCCGGTGGCCTGCTCGGTCATCGACGTTCTCTTCTCGGAGATCGACTGCTGTTGATGGTTGCTGGTTCGGAACTGCGGCGTACGGTTCTTGGGCGGTCGGTGGGGTGCCGGTGCAACAAAAAACCCCTCGTGCCATCAGGCAAGCGAGGGGAGCGCGCCGGTGCGTTCAGCAGGCGTTGACGGGTGGCCTGCTTCAGCCGACGCGCTGTCCAAGTACGAGAATTCGGGTGCGCATGGCACTGACCCTCCCTCCGGTGCATGCGAGGTGTCAAGTGGGTGGGACGGGCGTCTCATTATTTGAGCGCAATGGAGCATGTGACAGCGCGGCGGGCCCGCCCACCGCCACCGTACGCACCGGCAGCGCGCCGCCCACCAGCACCCGCTTGGCGCCCTCGGACGCCTCCTTGGGCACCGGGTAGCAGCCCCGGTCCAGGGCCTGGCGCAGCCGCTGCTCGTCCAGCGCCCCGGAGAAGGCCAGGCCCTGGCCATGGGTGCAGCCCATGGCGCGCAGGGCACGGGCCTGCTCCGGGTCGTCCACGCCCTCGGCCACCGATTGCAGGCCCAGGTCACCGGCGATCCTCAGCAGCCCCGCGGTGATCTTGTGCAGCCTGGCCGATTCCACCACCCCGTCCACCAGGGTGCGGTCCAGCCGCAGTACGTCCACGGGCAGCCGGCGCAGGGCGCTCATGGCGCCGAAGCCGGTGCCGAAGCCGTCCAGGGCAACCCGGGCGCCGAACCTGCGGAGCGAGACCAGCCGGCGCTCCAGCTCGTCCAGCGGCGCCCGGAGGTCCTCGCCGGTGAGCTCCAGCACCAGTGAGCCGGCGGGCAGGGCGTGGCGCAGCAGCAGGGACTCCAGGTGCTTGGGCGGCAGTGACTTGTCCAGCAGCCGGCCGGCGGAGAGGCGGACATAGACCGGGACGCCGTGGCCGGTGCGGCGGCGCCGGGAGGCCTGCTCCAGGGCGTTCTCCAGGGTCCAGCGGGCCAGCTCGGCGCCCGGGGCGTCCTCGCGGGAGCGGCCGCCCTCGGGGTCGCGGCGGGTTTCGGACATGCACAGGAACTCGTCCGGGGTGAACAGGATGCCCTGCGGCGAGCGCCAGCGGGCCTGGGCGGCCAGCGCGGTGATCCGTCCGGTGGCCAGCTCGACCACCGGCTGGTGCAGCAGGGCGAACTCCCCCTCGTGCAGGGCGGTGCGCAGCCGGCCGGCCATCCCGGCGCGGCGGACCACATCGGCCTGCATCTGCGGGGCGTAGAGCTCCACCCGGCCCTTTCCGGCCTGTTTGGCGCGGTACATGGCCAGGTCGGCGTTGCGCATCAGGGTGCCCGGGGTGATGCCGGGCTCGGCGAAGGCGACGCCGATGCTGGCGGCGACCCGGACCTCGGTGCCTCCTTCCACCACATAGGGCTGGGAGAGGGTGACCCGCAGCCGCTCGGCGACCTCCCGGATGCGGCGCTCACGGGCGGCCGGGTCGCGGGTGCCGTCGCCGAGGATCAGCGCCGCGAACTCGTCGCCGCCGAAGCGGGCGGTGGAGTCCCCGGCCCGTACCGACTCCTGGAGCCGGCGGGCGGCCTGCACCAGCAGTTCGTCCCCGGCCTGGTGGCCGACGGTGTCATTGACGGCCTTGAAGCCGTCCAGGTCGATGAAGAGCACGGCGGTGCCCGCGTCGGTCACTCTGCGGCCGGTGAGGGCCTGCTGGACGCGCCTGGTGAACAGGGCGCGGTTGGGCAGGTCGGTGAGCGGGTCGTGCTCGGCGGTGTGCTGCAACTGGGCCTGGAGTCGCACCCGTTCGGTGACATCACGGCTGTTGAAGATGAGGCCGCCGTGATGGCGGTTGACGGTGGACTCCACATTGAGCCACTCGCCGTCGCCGGAGCGGAAGCGGCATTCGATGCGGGTGGTGGGCTCCTCGGCGGGCGGTGCGGCCAGGAAGCGGCGCACCTCGTGGACCACCCGGCCCAGGTCCTCGGGGTGGATCAGGGAGGCGAGTTCGGAGCCGACCAGTTCTTCGGCGTCGCGTCCGTAGACCCCGGCGGCGGCGGGGCTGACATAGCGGAGTATCCCGGTGGGCGCGGCGATCATGATGACATCGCTGGAGCCCTGCACCAGGGAGCGGAAGTGGTTCTCCTTCTGGGCGAGTTCCTGGGTGAGGGAGATGTTGTCCAGCAGCATGATGCCCTGGCGGACCACCAGGGCCAGCACCACGGTGCAGCCGGTGAACAGCACCACCCGGTCCACCCGGTGGCCGTCCAGCACGTTGTAGAGGATGCCCAGGGTGCAGACGGCGGCGGCCAGATACGGGGTGAGGGCGGCCAGCGAGCCGGCGATGGGGCGGGTGGGCTGGGCGGCGCCACGGCCCTCGCCGCGCGGGCTGCCGCTCTCCTCGCGGGCCACCCAGGGCGCGTAGGCCATCAGCATGTAGCCCGCGAACCAGCCGGCGTCCAGGATCTGGCCGGAGCGGTAGTTCTCGCGCAGCAGGGGTGAGGTGAACAGGGCGTCGCACAGGACGGTCAGGGCGAGCGCGGCGATGGCGGTGTTGATCGCCGAGCGGTTGGCGGAGGAGCGGCGGAAGTGCAGCGCCAGCACCATGGACACCAGCACGATGTCCAGCAGCGGATAGGCCAGGTTGAGCGCGGCGTGCGCCACCGTCTCGCCCTCGAAGTGGGCGGTGTGGGCCAGCGCCAGGCTCCAGGAGAGGGTCAGCAGCGAGCCGCCGATCAGCCAGGAGTCCAGCCCCAGGCAGACCCAGCCGGCCCGGGTGACCGGGCGGCGGGCCAGCACCAGCAGGCCGATGATGGCGGGCGGCGCGAAGAGCAGGAAGCAGAAGTCGGCCGGGGAGGGACTGGGCACGTGGCGGCCCAGGACCACCTCGTACCAGCCCCAGACCGCGTTGCCGAAGCCGGCCATCCCGGAGGAGGCGGCGAACAGCAGCCAGGCGGGCCGGAAGCGGGTGCTGTGCGTACGCGCGTACCAGAAGCAGGAGGCGGCGGCCAGCCCGGCCGCGCCGCTGAGGCCGAAGTCGCCCATGGCCAGGGCGAGTTCGGACGAGCCCCAGCCGAAGGCGGCGCCGGTGGCATAGCCGCCGCAGACCAGGGCGAGCAGCAGCTGGGAGAACATACCGGCGCTGCCGGCCGGCCCCTGGGCGGGTGACCGGCGGCGGGGCAGGGCCGCTCCGGGGGCGCTCACCGTGCCGCCGTCCTGAGCCAGGCGATCCACGGGAGCCACAGCAGCAGGGTCGCCGTGCAGTGGACTCGCCGCCGGTGCGCAAGTGGCCGGTGCATGAGCCGCGTCGGGTTGATCGTCCATTGGCCGTGCATCGCCCGTCGCCCCCCTTGAGTGCCGGTACTTCGCTGCGCCTTTCCATGCGCGGCGCAGCCCCCGGTCCGGACGATACACCAGAGTGGTCACTCAGGGACATAGCTCATATACATAGCGTAACTAGCTAACGGAATATGGACACGCTGTGCAGCCGAACGGTACCTCTACGTTGCTTTCAGCTGGCACTGGCTACGACATTCAACGGCGGCTCGTCCAGCATGAATCTGGCCAGCTGGCCTCGAATCAGCGCCTGGGCACGGGGGGTGAAGGCCGAGGAGGCGCCGCCCACATGAGGGGTGATCAGCACGCCGGGGGCGGTCCACAACGGGTGGTCCGGGGGCAGGGGTTCGGGGTCGGTGACGTCAAGTGCCGCGCGCAGACGGCCGGTCCGCAGCTCGGCGAGGAGCGCGCCGGTGTCCACCACCGCCCCGCGCGCCACATTGACCAGCAGCGCCCCGTCCTTCATCCGGGCCAGGTTGGCGGCGCCCATCAGGCCACGGGTCTCCTCGGTGAGCGGCGCCACCAGGATCACCACATCCGCCTCGGGAAGCAGCCGGGGCAGTTCGGTGACCGGGTGCACCGGGCCGCGCAGGGTCGTGCGCGGGGAGCGCGCGACGCGCGCCACCCGGGCGCACTCAAAGGGCGCGAGCCGGTCTTCGATGGCACTGCCGATCGAACCGTAGCCGACGATGAGTACGGACTTGTCGGCGAGCGCCGGCTGGAAGCCCGGGCGCCACTCCCCCGCTCCCTGCGCCCGGGAGAAACCCGGGATGTCCCTGAGCGAGGCCAGGGTGAGGGCCAGGGCCAGCTCCGCGGTGCTGGCGTCGTGCAGGCCCCGGGCGTTGCACAGCACGGCACCCGGCGGCAGCAGCGGCAGGGCGGGCAGCAGATGGTCCACTCCGGCGGTCAGCGCCTGCACCACCCGCAGATTGCGCATCAGCGGCAGCGGACGGGCGCACACCTCCGGCCCGTGCAGCCGGCCATGGGCGGCATAGGGCACCGCGTAGAACACACACCGTCCGGGGTCGGCCGGGTAGTCGTCCTCGCCGTTCCAGTAGGCGTACTCCAGGCCGCCGGGCAGCTCCCCGAGCTCCTCCAGAGGCAGGGGCAGCCAGGCCATGGGGCGGTCGGCACCGCTGTGATCTGCAGTCATGCCAGGAGGCTATGCGAAAGGGCGGTGCGCCAGAGGTTAAGTTGGGGGAGCGCCGATCAGCAGGGCACGGGAGGGAAACGGCCGGTGGAGCGCAGGAGAATCGGTGCCACGGCGCTCGAAGTGGGGGCAATCGGCCTGGGCTGTATGCCCATGCACTGGGCCTACACCGCCTCCCAGCAGAGCGGCGAGGGCGCACTGCGCACCGTGCACGCGGCGCTGGACGCGGGAGTCAGCCTGCTGGACACCGCGGATATGTACGGGCCGTTCACCAACGAGCTACTGGTGGGGCGGGTGTTGCGCCAGCGGCGGTCGGAGGCGTTTGTCTCCACCAAGTGCGGGCTGCTGGTGGGCGAACAGCACATAGTGGCCAACGGCCGCCCCGGGTATGTCAAGAGGGCCTGTGATGCCTCGCTGCGGCGGCTGCAGACCGATGTGATCGACCTCTACCAGCTGCACCGGCCCGACCCGGAGGTGCCGGTGGAGGAGACCTGGGGCGCCATGGCGGAACTGGTGGCCGCCGGGAAGGTACGGGCCCTGGGGTGGTGCGCGATCGGCGCCCGCACCCAGCGGCGCTCCGGCGCGGGGCTCTATGACGCCACGGTCCGCCAACTGGAGCGGGTGCAACAGGTGTTCCCGGTGAGCTGTGTGCAGGCCGAGTTGTCGGTGTGGTCACGGGAGGCGCTGGACACCCTGGTGCCCTGGTGTGCCTCGCGGGGGGTGGGGCTGCTGGCCGCGATGCCTCTGGGGAACGGTTTCCTCAGTGGCACCCTCACCCCCGGCCAGGGCTTTGAGCCGGAGGACATCCGGGCCCGGCACCCCCGGTTCACCGCCGAGATGATGGCGGCCAACCAGCCGATAGTGGCCGGGCTGCGCCGGGTCGGCCGGCGCCATGGCGCCACCGCGGCGCAGGTGGCGCTGGCCTGGGTGCTGGCCCAGGGGCGGCATGTGGTGCCGGTGCCGGGCACCAAGAAGGCCCAGTGGGCGGTGCAGAACGCTGCCGCTGCGGAACTTCGGCTGGGGGAGGAGGATTTGGCGGAGATAGCCGCCTTGCCCAGGGCGCTGGGGTCGTGGGACTGAGCACAGGGCGCTCCATGGGAACTGCAGCACTTCACCTGCGGACCGCTGTGGCCGTTCGCGCCCACGCGGCGGAGCCGCATGATGCAGCTCGCCCCGCGCCCCTCAGGCGCCCGGCAGCGCGTCCAGGTGGGGTGCGGACAGGTGGAGCACCTCATAACGCTCGGTGGCGTCCTCGTCCGCGGGGGCGGCGTCCTCCCACAGCGTGAAGCGCAGCAGCTGCCAGTGCCGGGGGTCGAAGGCGAGCGCCGTGGTGTGCACCCCCTCGCGCCCGGCGGTGGAGTGCAGCCGGGCGGTCTCCTCCTCGAACAGCGCGGCCAGGCCGTCCGGATCGGCGAACTCCGGCAGGGTTGTCAGCCGCCGGGTGGCGGCCCGCGGTACGGCAGCCCGGGCGGGGCCGGGGAGGGCGGCCAGCCCGGTCCAGTGGTGGACGGCGGGACGCCCGAACGAACCGATGATGCGCTGGAATCCGCCGCCGCCGACCAGGAAGTCCGCCATGGGGCCGGTCTCCTGCCAGAGATAGAACGGCGCGTACTGGTTGACCGGTGAGCCCTCCCGGCCGTTCTCCCGGATCAGGTACGCCTTGAGGCCGAGCCCGGCGCGGTCGTCCAGCAGATGGGCGGCGGCGGCCACCCGTTGCCGGATGACGTCCATGGCGTAGTCGGCGGGCAGGGTGATCTCGTACTGCATCGCATACACGGTGGGCATGGCCTTTCGTCCGGTCCGCGGGCTGGTGCCGTTGATCGTCCGACCACTGTACATACCAATAGGTACAGAGAAAAGTGTCTGCCGCGTACAATGGAAAGCCGGGACCACTCAGGGGAGTTGGGATGTTCGACGCGTTGGAGGACCTGTTCGCCCCCGGCCGCAAGCACACCCGGGATGAGCGCGATCGGCATGAGCTGTGCCTGGATGACGTGGGCGACGCCGATCCCGGCCGAGGCCCGGTGGACCTCGACTCGGGTCAGGTGGTCATACGCCTTCGGCAGGGCTGAACAGCCGCAGCCGGTATGCGGTGGCGGCCGCCTCGCCACGGCCCGAAGCGCCCAGCTTGGCCAGGATGTTGGAGACATGCACGCTGGCCGTCTTGGGTGAGATGAACAGTTCCTCGGCTATCTGCCGGTTGCTGCGGCCCTGCGCCACCAGGCGCAGCACATCGCGCTCGCGCGGGGTCAGGCCCAGCGCCTCGGCGCCCGACCCGGCGGCAGCGGTGGGGCGTTGCGGCGGCGTCAGCGGCAACCGGGCGCGGCGGGCCAGGAGTTCGGCGGCCTCCCGCAGCGGGCGGGCACCCAGCCGGACGGCGGTGGCATGGACCTCCGGCAGCAGTTCGGCGGCCCGTTCGACGCCGCCCGCTCCCCCGGTCGTCAGCAGCGCCTCGGCCCAGCGGTGGCGCACCCGGGCCAGGTCATAGGGGCGGTCGGTCAGTTCGAAGGCGGCCACCGTCTCGGCCCAGCGGTCCGGCTCCCACTGGCCTTCGGCGCGCAGCAGTTCGGCGTCCAGGAAGGCCCCATACGCCTGCCAGAGCGGGACGATCCGGGGCAGCTTCTTGGCCGCGGTACGGATCCGGGCGAGGATCTCCGCCCGGCCGGGCTCTGCGGCAGGCAGGCCGCGGGCGTCCGCCTCCGCCCCGGCCGCGGCGATCAGCAGCGGCCAGCCGCTCCGCTGGGTGCCCGGGGGCAGCCCGGCGTCCAGGATCCCGGTCAGGGCGGTCCGGGCGTCGGCCAGTTGCCCGCGGGCAGCGGCCAGTTCCAGGGTGGTGTGGGCGAGCGGGATGACGATCTGCGGCTGGGGATCCTCCACCCCATGGTGCTCGCGCACCGCCGCCAGCTGCCGCTCGGCCTGGGCGAGATCGCCGCGGGCCAGGGCCAGCCGGGCCAGGCTGTGCGCGCCGAAGCCGCTGGGCTTGCGGCCCTGGGCCAGCCGCAGCACCTCCGGGACCACTTGCTCGACCTCCGTCCAACGCCCCAGCGACAAGAGCGATTTGGCCTTGTTGGACAGCGCCCAGGCCTTGGAGTCCCGCAGACCGTAGCGGTCCAGCAGCGCGAGGGCCCCGTCCACCACCGCCACCGCCTCGGCGGAGCGGCCCACGCCCTCCAGCGCGGAGGAGAGGTTGACATGGCAGCGCCCTATGACGGGGACGTACCCCAGCTCCACCACCCGGGCGCGCACCGCGCGCATCTCGGCCAGCCCGCCCTCCACATCACCGGAGTCGATCCGCAGCCCGGCCAGCGTCAGCCGGGCGTTGAGCCCGGTGCCCTCGGCCCCCACCAGGCGGGCCAGCTCCACGGCGCGCTCGGCCAGCTGATAGCTGTCCGGGCCGGGCGTGTGCACCGCGCTCCAGGCGGCGGCCTGGCCGATCACCTCGGCGTGCACCGGGGACGGCGGCAGGCCGCGTACCAGCTCCTGGGCCCGGATGATCTCGGCCGAGCCGTCGGTGCGCACCAGGCCCTCCATCAGCTTGCTGCGCTGGGTCCAGAACCAGGCGGCGCGAAGGGGGTCCTTGGTCTCGTCCAGCATCTTCAGCGCCTTTTTGCAGACGGCCAGGGCGCGTTCGCGTTCGCCGGACATGATGGCGGCGGTGACCATCTCGGCCAGCAGGTCCAGCAGGCTCAGGGCCTCGTCGGCGCAGCCGCAGGCCGGGTAGGCGTCGGCGGCGTCGAAGGGCCGCTGCCGGTCCCGCTCTTCGGCCGGGACGTCCTCCCACAGCTCCAGGGCCCGCTCCAGCAGCCGCAGTTGTTCGGCGTAGGCGTAGCGGCGGCGGGCCCGGACGGAGGCTGCCAGCACCGCGGGCAGCGCCTTGACGGGCTCATGGGCGTGGTACCAGTAGGTGGCCAGCCGGGCGGCCAGCTCATCGGCCCGCAGCAGGGCCGGTTCGGCCTCAAGGGCCTGGGCGTAGCGGCGGTTGAGGCGGGAGCGCTCCCCGGGCAGCAGGTCGTCGGTGACCGCCTCACGGACCAGGGCGTGCCGGAAGCGGTAGCCGTCGCCGTCCAGGGCGGGCAGCAGGATGCCGGCGCCGACGGCCTGGCGCAGGGCGGCTATCAGCTCGTCCTCACCCAGACCGCAGACCGCGCGGAGCAGCTGGTACTCCACCGCCAGCCCGCCCTCGGCGGCGAACCGCACCACCTGCTGGGTGTCCTCCGCCAGCGCCTCCACCCGGACCAGCAGCAGATCGCGCAGCGAGGTGCTGAGGCCGGAGGTGCAGCCCTCGGCGATGGCGGTGGCCAGTTCCTCGACGAAGAAGGCGTTGCCGTCGGAACGGGCGAAGACCCGGTCCAGCAGCGCGTCATCGGGCACGGAGCCGCTGATTCCGGTGAGTTGGGCGCCGACTTCGGCCCGGGTGAAGCGGGACAGTTCGATTCGGACGAGGCTGCGCATCCGGTCCAGTTCGGCGAGGAAGGGGCGCAGTGGGTGGCGGCGGTGGATGTCATCGGAGCGGTAGGAGGCGATGATGACCAGGCGGCCGGTGTGCAGGGAACGCAGCAGATAGGCGAGCAGTTCGCGAGTGGAGCGGTCGGCCCAGTGCAGGTCCTCGACGACGAGCACCAGGGTGCGCTCGGCGGTGAGCCGCTCCAGCATCCGGGCGGTGAGCTCGAAGAGCCGGGCGCGGCCGTCCTCGTCGTGTGACTCCCGGGTGGTTTCGCCCAGTTCGGGCAGCAGCCGGGCGAGCTCGCCCTCCTGGCCGGCGGCGGCCAGCGCCAACTCCCCGCCCAGTTGGCGGTGCAGGGCGCGCAGGGCGGTGGAGACGGGGGCGAAGGGCAGGCCCTCGCACCCGATCTCCACACAGCCGCCCACCGCGGTGACGGCTCCGGCCCCGGTGGCGGCGGTGAGGAACTCCTCGATCAGGCGCGTCTTGCCGACGCCTGCCTCACCGCCGATGAGCAGGGCCTGCGGCTCGCCCCCGGCGGCGCGGGCCAGGGCGTCGGTGAGGATGCCGAGTTCCTCGGCGCGTCCGATGAATACGGGGCTCACGGAGTTCTTGTGCACGTCGCCGAGGATGGCACAGGGCTCCGGCTGGGCCATCTCAGGCGGCGGTGCGGTAGGAGGCGCGCGACCGGGACGGGCCCTTCCGGCCGGGGGCGGTGTCGTTGGCGGCGGTGTCGCCGGCGGCTCGGCGGGCGGCCTCGGCGAGGCGGTAGTCGGCGGCGTCCCGGGTGAGCTCGATGGCGCGGAACTTGTGCAGCAGGTCGGTGAACATGGTGGGTTCCCCTCCGGGTTGAGCGGTTCTCGCGTTTTTCGCCGGGCCTTTTCGGCCCTGGAAGAAGCGTGCTCTCTGAGGGGGGTGGCTCACATCGGGTGAGTGCCTGATGTTGGGGCCGGGGGGTGCCTTAGGGGTTCTGACGGGGGCCTTAGTGCCGCGGCGCCCCATCAGGGGCGCGGGGCAGCTGCACCATGCGGCTCCGCCGCGTGGGCGCGACCCGCCACAAACGGCCCGCACGTGACCCGTGACCGACGGCATGGGGCCGCTCACCGGAGGAACCGCGCCCGGCGATGGCACGGCCCTGAGCCGCCAGACACCACCTACGTGCGGGCCGTGGGCGGCTGGTCGCGCCCACGCGGCGGAGCCGCATATGAATCCGCCCCGCGCCCCTTACGGGGCACCCCCAACCGCGCCGCAGGCACGCCGCATTCCGCCGGTTCGATGCTGATTCTTGGCAGCCGCCGCTCCAGCCACCCCGGCAGCCACCAGTTCGCCCCGCCCAGCAGATGCATCAGCGCCGGAACCAGCAGGGTGCGCAGGACAAACGCGTCCAGGGCGACGGCGGCGGCCAGTCCGATGCCGAACATGGCGATGACCCGGTCTCCGCTGAGGACAAAGGCGAGGAAGACGGAAATCATGATGACGGCCGCGGAGTTGATGACCCGGCTGGTCTCGGTGAGGCCGACCCGTACCGCGCGGCGGTTGTCCCGGGTCGCCAGCCACTCCTCGTACATCCGGCTGACCAGGAACACCTGGTAGTCCATGGACAGCCCGAAGAGCACCGAGACCATCACCACCGGCAGGAACGGTTCTATCGGGCCCGCCGCGCCCAGGCCCAGCCCTTCGCTGCCCCAGCCCCACTGGAAGACCGCCACGATCAGGCCGAAGGAGGAGGCGACGGCGGCGATGTTCATCACGGCCGCCTTCAGCGGTATGCCCACGCTGCGGAAGGCCAGGAGCAGCAGCAGACAGCCCAGGGACACCACGGTGCCCACAAACAGCGGGAGTTTGCCGAGGATGACGCCGGCGAAGTCGTCATAGCCGGCGGTCACCCCGCCGACCCGGACCTTCATGGCGGTGCCCTCGGCGGCCTGCGGCAGCACCGTGGAGCGCAGCCGGCCGACCAGTTCGCTGGTGGCCCTGGACTGCGGTGAGGTGGCGGGGACCACGGTGACCACACCGGTGGAGCCATTGCCGCTGAGCGTGGCGTGGCCCACCGAGGCGATGCCCTCGGTGTGCCGCAGCCGGTCCGGCAGCCGGTCGAAGGCCAGCCGGTCGGCGGCCCCGTCCAGCTCGGCCACCAGGGTCAGCGGGCCGTTGACACCGGGCCCGAAGCCCCGGGCCAGCATGTCGTAGGCCTGCCGGGTGGTGCTGGTGGCGGGGTCGGTGCCCTGGTCGGAGGTGCCCAGGTGCAGCGCGCCCACCGGCAGCGCCAGCACCAGCATCACGGCGGCGGCCAGGGTACCCAGTGCCTTGGGGTGGCGTTCCACGAAGGCGGACCAGCGGGCGGCCAGCGTGGTGGGGGTGTCCGGGCGGGGCCCGGAAACGGCCAGGCGGCGGCGCTCGCGACGGCTGAGGGCGCGCTCGCCGATCAGCCCGAGCAGGGCGGGCAGCAGGGTGATGGAGGCGGCGACGGTGAGCACCACGGTGAGCGAGGCGGCGACGGCCACCCCGGTGAGGAAGCCCAGGCCGAGGATGAGCATGCCCAGCAGGGCGACGCATACGGTGCCGCCGGCGAACACCACCGCCCGGCCGGTGGTGGCCACTGCCCGCTGGGCGGCGAGGGCCACCGGCAGTCCCTGGCGCAGCCCCTTGCGGTGCCGGGTGACGATGAACAGCGCGTAGTCGATGCCCACCCCCAGGCCGATCAGGGTGCCCAGCATGGGCGCGAAATCGGCCACCGGGAGCAGATGGCCCAGCAGCTGGGTGCCCATGGCAGCGGTGCCCACGCCGACCAGCGCGGTGGCGATGGGCAACAGGCTGGCGGCCAGCGAGCCGAAGACCACAAAGAGCACCACCGCCGCCACCGCGATGCCGATGATCTCGCTGAGGTGGCCGCCCTTGCTCTCGGTGGTGGCGATGTCCCCGCCGCCCAGCGCCACCTTCAGGCCGTTGCCCTCGGCCCCGCGGGCGGTGTCCACCACTCGCTGGACCTGCGCCTTGGTCACATCGTCGCGGAAGGTCAGGGCGGCGTAGGCGGTGTGCCCGTCCTTGCTGACGTGTCCGGCGCCGCCGGTGGTGTACGGGCCGCTGACCGAGGTGACGCCGGGCAGGGTGGCGGTTCTGTGCAGCACCTCGGTCATGGCCCGCTTGACGTGGGCGGAGCGTACGGTGCCCTGGTCGGTGTGCCAGACGATGGTGTCCTCGCCGCCCCGGCCGGGGAACTGCCGGTCCAGCAGGGCGGTGGCCCGGGCCGACTCGGTGCCCGGCACCCGGTAGTCGGCGGAGTAGGCGGAGCCGGCGAGGGTGGCGGCCGCCGTGGTGCCGGCCAGCGCCAGGAGCCACAGCGCGATGACGACGAGGCGGTGGCGCAGGCACCACCGGGCAAGTGAGGTCATGGGCCGCTTCCCGGGTCTCGCGATCGCATCGTGTCGCCGGGACTGATCCTTGGTGGCTTTCGACCGCAGTGAGCTGGTGGTATGCCCTCGCCGAGGGGGCGCGCGGCGGCGCGGGCGGGGCACAGCACATCACTGTGACAGCCGAAAGAGATCAATTGACCTTTTATGCCTCAAGTGTGGCTCAAGCCACACAAGACGTCCTGTCCGGTGGTCTGTTCAGCTGGTCCGTTCAGCGCAGTTCGCGCCAGCTGTGGGCCACATCCACCACCAGGTGGTTGCCCAGCTGGAAGACCCGGAACGGCAGCCGGGCCCGCACCACCAGGCCGACCTGGGTGTCTCCCTCGAAGCTGCCGCCGAACCTGGCCTCCCGGAAGGTCCGGAAGCCGCTGAGGTCCACTCCGGGCAGCGGTTTTCCGGCCCGTCCCGGGTAGCGGGCACTGCCCGCCTCCACATCGAAGCTGGGGGCGGCCACCCGGATCTCCAGCACCGCCCCGGTCCGCACCGGGATCATCGACCCGGAACCGTCCTGATAGAGCTTGTCCACGTAGTGCACCCGGTACCCGATCGGGTGATCTCCGGGGATATGGACATCGAACACCATGCGGTCGAAGCAGTCGTGCCGGCCGACCCTGATGTCGGTCAGCGGCTTGGTGTCGGCCTCGGCCCGGGCCTTGGGGCGGCTGCCCCAGTCCACGGCCCGGCAGACGGCGGGCCTGTCGGCCCCGTGGTGGGCCGCCACCGACGCCGTCGCGGCCGTCATCCCGGCGCCGGCCAGCAGAAAAGCGGCCAGCGCGGTGGTCAACCGTCGCATTGCAACCCCCAGCCGTGGAGTGCGGGCACGCTCACCGGCCCGTCCGACGGGATCATGCCGGACCCTTTCCGGCGCCGGGGGAGGTAGCGAACAATTCCGGCCAACTGCGACTGATCGCCTATATCACCAGTACGGTCTGCTCACCGGTACGACGATGGCCGCCCCTCCCGCAGCGGGAGGGGCGGCCATCGTCGTACCGATTCGGCCGGGCTCAGCCTTCGACGCCGAGCTTCTCCAGGCTGTGCTTGATCATCCTCTCGGGGCAAGCCGCTCGAGGATCAGTTCACGCACCCGGGCCGCGTCCGCCTGCCCGCGGGTCGCCTTCATCACCGCGCCGACCAGCGCACCGGCCGCCGCGACCTTGCCGCCGCGGATCTTGTCGGCGATGGCCGCGTTGGCCGCGATCGCCTCGTCCACGGCGGTGCCCAGGGCGCCCTCGTCGGAGACCACCTTCAGGCCGCGCTTGTCCACGACCTCGTCCGGCCCGCCCTCGCCGGCCAGCACGCCTTCGATCACCTGGCGGGCCAGCTTGTCATTGAGGGAACCCTCGGCGACCAGCGCCGAGACCCGGGCCACCTGCTCGGGGGTGATGGGCAGCGCGGGCAGCTCCACGCCGTCCTCGTTGGCCCGGCGGGCCAGCTCGCCCATCCACCACTTACGGGCGGAGGCCGCGTCGGCACCCGCGTCGATGGTGGCCAGGATCAGGTCGATGGCGCCCGCGTTGAGCAGGGACTGCATCTCATGCGCCGAGATGCCCCACTCCTCACGCAGCCGGTTGCGGCGCACACGCGGCAACTCCGGCAGGGCCGCCCGCAGTTCCTCGACCCACTCACGGGAGGGGGCCACCGGCACCAGGTCCGGCTCGGGGAAGTAGCGGTAGTCCTCGGCCTCTTCCTTGATCCGGCCCGAGGTGGTGGAGCCGTCGTCCTCGTGGAAGTGCCGGGTCTCCTGCACGATGGTGCCGCCGGAGCGCAGCACCGCCGCGTGCCGCTGGACCTCGAACCGCACCGCGCGCTCCACGCTGCGCAGCGAGTTGACGTTCTTGGTCTCGGAGCGGGTGCCGAACTTCTCGGTGCCGATGGGGCGCAGCGACAGGTTGACGTCGCAGCGCATCTGGCCCATCTCCATCCGGGCCTCGGAGACCCGCAACACCCGGATGAGCTCGCGCAGTTCGGCGACATACGCCTTGGCGACCTCGGGGGCGCGCGCACCGGCGCCCGTGATGGGCTTGGTGACGATCTCGATCAGCGGGATGCCGGCCCGGTTGTAGTCCAGCAGCGAGTGCTGGGCGCCATGGATACGGCCGGTGGCGCCGCCCACATGCGTGGACTTGCCGGTGTCCTCCTCCATATGGGCCCGCTCGATCTCCACCCGGAAGACCTCGCCGTCCTCCAGCTGGACGTCCAGGTAGCCGTTGAAGGCGATGGGCTCGTCGTACTGGGAGGTCTGGAAGTTCTTCGGCATGTCCGGATAGAAGTAGTTCTTCCGGGCAAAGCGGCACCATTCGGCGATCTCGCAGTTGAGCGCGAGGCCGATCTTGATGGCGGACTCCACGCCCACGGCGTTGACCACCGGGAGGGAGCCGGGCATGCCGAGGCAGGTGGGGCAGGTCTGCGAGTTGGGCTCGGCGCCCAGTTCGGTGGAACACCCGCAGAACATCTTGGTCTTGGTGCCGAGCTCGACATGGACCTCCAGGCCCATGACGGGGTCGTAGGACGCCAACGCGTCCTCGAACGGGACCAGTTCAGTGACGGTCACGGAAAACTTACCTCTCAGTCCCGGCTCAGCCCGCGAGGACGTCGTCGGTGTTCATCCGGCGCAGCTCGCGGACGAGCAGGGCGACGCCGGTGACGATGGCGGCGGCGGAGACCACCGCATCGACCAGCTGGAGCGTGTCCTGCTCGCCGCGCGCCTGCTTCACCTGCTTGACCACGCTCACCGCGCCGAACAGCGTGGTGCCGATGGACAGATACGTGCCTGCCTTGGACTTCTTGAAGCCCTTGGCCTTCTTGATCGCGCTCACAGCTGCGGTGCCTCCTCCAAAAGCGGGTGGCCCCAGCGGTCGTTGAACGCGGCCTCGACGGCCGCGCCGACCTTGTAGAGCCGGTCGTCCTTCATGGCCGGGGCGATGATCTGGAGCCCCACGGGGAGCCCGTCCTCCGGGGCGAGGCCGCACGGCAGCGACATGGCCGCGTTGCCCGCCAGGTTGGTCGGGATGGTGCACAGGTCCGCCAGGTACATCGCCATCGGGTCGTCGGCGCGCTCGCCGATCGCGAAGGCGGTGGTCGGGGTGGTCGGCGAGACGATCACATCGACCTGCTCGAAGGCCTTCTCGAAGTCCCGGGTGATCAGGGTGCGGACCTTCTGCGCGGAGCCGTAGTAGGCGTCGTAGTAGCCGGAGCTGAGCGCATAGGTGCCGAGCATCACCCGGCGCTTGACCTCGGGGCCGAAGCCGGCCTCACGGGTCAGCGAGGTGACCTCCTCGGCCGAGCGGGTGCCGTCGTCACCGGTCCGCAGGCCATAGCGCAGGCCGTCGAAGCGGGCCAGGTTGGAGGAGCACTCGGACGGCGCGATCAGGTAGTACGCGGCCAGCGCCAGGTCGAAGGACGGGCAGTCCAGCTCGACGATCTCGGCGCCCAGCTCCTTGAGCAGCTCCACCGACTCGTCGAAGCGCTGGATCACACCGGCCTGGTAGCCCTCGCCGCGGAACTGCTTGACCACGCCGACCCGCATGCCGGCCACCGAGCCGTTGCGGGCCGCCTCGACCACCGGCGGGACCGGGGCGTCGATGGAGGTGGAGTCCAGCGGGTCGTGACCGGCGATCACCTCATGCAGCAGGGCCGCGTCCAGCACGGTACGGGCGCAGGGGCCGCCCTGGTCCAGCGAGGAGGAGAAGGCCACCATGCCGTAGCGGGAGACCGCGCCATAGGTGGGCTTGACGCCGACGGTGCCGGTGACGGCGGCCGGCTGGCGGATGGAACCGCCGGTGTCGGTGCCGATGGCGAGCGGGGCCTCATAGGCGGCCAGCGCGGCGGAGGAGCCGCCGCCGGAGCCGCCGGGGATCTTGGTCAGGTCCCAGGGGTTGCCGGTGGGGCCGTAGGCGCTGTTCTCGGTGGAGGAGCCCATGGCGAACTCGTCCATATTGGTCTTGCCGAGGATGACGACGCCGGCGTCCTTGAGGCGCTTGGTGAGCGTCGCGTCATACGGCGGGATCCAGCCCTCGAGGATCTTGGAACCGACGGTGGTCGGCACGCCCTCGGTGGTGAAGATGTCCTTCAGCGCCAGCGGGACACCGGCCAGCGGGCCCAGCTTCTCGCCGCGCTCGCGCTTGGCGTCCACGGCACGGGCCTGGGCCAGCGCGCCCTCGCGGTCCACATGCAGGAAGGCGTGCACCTTCTCGTCCACGGCCTCGATCCGGGCCAGGTGGGCCTCGGTGACCTGGACGGCGGTGACCTCGCCGGAGGCGATCTTCGCCGCAATCTCGGCGGCGGTCAGCTTGATCAGCTCGGTGGTCATGGTCACTCCTCCCCCAGGATCTGCGGCACCTTGAAACGCTGCTGCTCCTGGGCGGGGGCGCCGGAGAGCGCCTGCTCGGGCGTCAGCGACGGACGGACCTCGTCCGGGCGCATGACGTTGGTCAGCGGCAGCGGGTGCGACGTCGGCGGTACGTCCTGTTCGGCGACCTCGGAGACGCGAGCGACCGCGCCGATGATGTCGTCGAGCTGGGTGGCGAAGTGATCGAGCTCTTCGTCCCGCAGCTCCAGGCGCGCCAGCCGGGCGAGGTGGGCGACCTCCTCGCGCGTGATGCCAGGCATGCAGCGATCCTCAGGGTGAGTGGGTGGTTTCGCGCCCAATCCTATGGCTCGGTGCGCGGTGGCCGCGAAACGGTTTGGCCGGAGCGTGCGTGGTTCGTCGCCGGCTGCGGCCCGGTGGCCGGTTGTGCCCACCCGTTCCGCCCTGCGGAACGACTGCCCACAACCGGCGGACACGTGCCCCGTCAGGGGCGCGGGGAACTGCGCGACCAGCCCAGGACGGCCCGCACCCGACTGCGAACCCGCCCTATGTGACGCCCTACGTGACCGCATCCTCCTCGGCCGCGGCCGCGGGGACTACCCGGGGCAGCGGAGCCGCACCCTCCCGGTGCCAGCCGCTCTCGCTGCGGAGGCGAAGCCAGGCCGTCGTCTCATCGGCCGGCATCGCGGCCGCCACCAGCCACCCCTGCACCGCATCGCACCCCAGATCCCGCAGCCGCTCCCAGGTCTCGTCGTCCTCCACGCCCTCGGCAACCACCAGCAGCCCCAGTGAGTGGGCCAGGTCCAGCGTGCAGCGGACGATCTCCGCGTCCTCGTTGTCGATGGCCAGCCGGGCCACAAAGGAACGGTCGATCTTCAGCTCGCTCACCGGCAGCCGCCGCAGATGGACCAGCGAGGAGTAGCCGGTGCCGAAGTCGTCCAGGGACATCTTCACGCCATGCCCGGTGAGCCCGGCCAGGGTGTCGGCCGCCCGCTGCGGGTCCTCCAGCAGGACGTGCTCGGTTATCTCCAGCTGGAGCGCTCCCGGCGGGACCCCGTGCCGGGCCAGCCGGGCGGCCACCGAGCCGGCGAAGCCGGGGGTGTGCACATCGCGCGGGGAGACATTGACCGCGACCGGCACCTCAAGGCCCATCGCCCGCCACCGGGCGACCTGGGCCAGCGCGGTCTCCAGGACGTACTCGGTCAGCCGGGGCATCAGCCCGGAGGACTCGGCGATGGCGATGAACTCATCCGGGGAGATCCGCCCCCGCTCGGGGTGCACCCAGCGCACCAGGGCCTCCAGGCCCTCGACATGTCCGTCGAAGCCGACCTTGGGCTGGTAGTGCAGCTCCACCTCGCCCGCGTCCAGCGCCCGCCGCAGGTCGCCCAACAGCCCCAGCCGGTCGGGGGTGTTGCCGTCCCGCCGGGCCTCGTAGACCTCCACCCCGCTGCGGTCCCGCTTGGCCTGGTACATGGCCACATCGGCGCGCCGCAGCAGCCCCTCGGCGTCCAGCGCGTGGTCGGGGTAGACCGCGACTCCGGCGCTGGCCTCCAGCACCAGGGTGAGCCCGTCCAGGTCCAGGGGCGAGCCCAGGGCGGCCACCAGGGAACGGGCCACCCGCTGGGCGCTGGTGAGGGAGTCGGTGACCGGCAGCAGCACCGCGAACTCATCGCCGCCCAGCCGGGCGGCCTCGGCGTCGCGTGGCAGGGCCAGCCGAAGCCGGGCGGCGATCTGCAACAGCAGCCGGTCCCCGGCCAGATGACCGAGAGTGTCATTGACGGACCGGAAGCGGTCCAGGTCGATCAGGACCAGGGCCGTCCGGTCGGCGGACTCCTCCGCCTCGTCCAGCGCGGCCCAGGTGCGCTCCAGCAGCCACTGCCGGTTGGGCAGTCCGGTGAGCGGGTCGCGCAGCTGCTCCTCGGCGCGGGCGTGGGCGATCCACAGGGTGGAGTCCAGGGCGATCAGCGGCACCGCGAACAGCGGGAGCAGCAGCGGGGCGTGGTCGGCGACCACGGCGATCAGCGGGGCGATGCCCAGCAGGGCGCCGCCGACCAGGGCCTGCCGCCAGAGGGCGGCCCGGGCGAGATTGGTGGTCAGCCCGTTCCCGGGGGCCAGATAGCGCCATAGCAGGGCGCGGGTGACGGCCAGATAGACAAAGGCGGCCAGTGCGATCTCCGGGACGTCCCCCAGCCGCCAGAGGTCCGGCAGCCAGGGATTCTCCACGCTCACATCGGTGCCCCAGGCGCTCAGCACCAGTCCGCCCGCCGCGACTCCGAGGATGTCCACGGCGCAGTGGAGTAACGCCTGGCGCCAGCGGTGCCGGCGGGCGATGGCCACAAAGGTGACCACCGCCATGCCGATCAGGGCGGCCGGGATCCAGCCGAAGAGCAGCAGCACCGCCAGGGTGAGGGCGGCGCCGGAGCCGGTGCCGCCCCACCACCGGTCCCGGCCGAGCGCCACCAGATGGGCGACGATCAGCGCGGTGAGGGTGGCCAGCGACCAGCCCACGGTATGGCCGGGGAACACCGCCCGGCCGGCGGTGAAGCTGCACACCACGCCGACGGCCAGCACCAGCGCCGCCAGAGGGATGCAGATCACCGGGAGCGCATGCGGTGGATCCCGGCGCAGCCGTGATACCGGTTCGGCGCTGTCGGTGGGTTTCATGCCCGTCCCTCTCACAGCCGGCGGTGCCCGCGCCACGGCAGGCGCACATCTCAACAGTAGGCCGCAGAAGGCTACGACGGGCAGCGATCGGCACCGGTTGCCCGAACGGGATCCGGCCTTCCGCAGCCTTCTGTTGAGCGCTGTAGGGGTAATGCCCACTGCCCTTGCGGGCATTACTCCGCTGGGGTGGCCTCCTGGGGAACGGCGGCCGCCCGGGCGGCGTCCGGGCCCTCGGTGAGCAGCACGGCGAAGCCGTCCTCCTCCAGCACCGGAACCTTCAACTGCATCGCCTTGTCGTATTTGGAACCGGGGTTGTCACCCACCACCACGAAGTCGGTCTTCTTGGAGACCGAACCGGTCACCTTCGCTCCTTGGCTCTGCAGTGCCTCCTTGGCCGCATCCCGGGTGTAGGAGCTGAGGGTTCCGGTGACCACCACGGTCAGCCCGGCGAGCGGACGAGGCCCTTCCTCTTCGCCGCCCTCCTCTTCCATCCGGACGCCCGCGGCCCGCCATTTCTCCACGATCTCCCGGTGCCAGTCCTCGGCGAACCACTCCCGGACGGCGGCGGCGATGACTTTGGACACCCCGTCCACCGCCGCCAGTTGCTCCTCGGTGGCCTCGGCGATGCGGTCGATGGAGCGGAACTCCCGGGCCAGCGCGGCCGCGGCGACCGGGCCCACATGACGGATGGACAGGCCGTTGATGATCCGGGCCAGCGGGCGCTGCTTGGCGGCCTGAATGTTCTCCAGCATGGCCAGGGCGTTCTTCTTGGGCTCGCCCTTCTGGTTGGCGAAGAAGGTGACCACCTTCTCCTCGCCCGACCCGGGGTCGCGCTTGGGCAGCCCCGAATCCGGGTCGCGCACATAGGACTTGATGGGCAGCAGCTGCTCGATGGTCAGATCGAAGAGGTCGCCCTCGTTCTTCATCGGCGGGGTGGCCGGCTCCAGCGGCTGGGTGAGGGCGGAGGCGGCCACATAGCCGAAGTTCTCGATGTCCAGGCATTCGCGGCCGGCCAGATAGTAGACGCGCTCGCGCAACTGCCCCGGGCAGCTCTCGGCGTTGGGGCAGCGGAGGTCGATATCGCCCTCCTTCATGGGGCGCAGCGCGGTGCCGCACTCGGGGCACTCGGCGGGCATCACAAACTCCCGCTCGGTGCCGTCGCGCAGATCCACCACCGGGCCGAGGACCTCGGGGATCACATCTCCGGCCTTGCGGATGACCACGGTGTCGCCGATCAGCACGCCCTTGGCCTTGACCACCTCCTGGTTGTGCAGGGTGGCGAACTCGATCTCGGAACCGGCCACGGTGACCGGTTCGAAGACCGCCTGGGGCGTCACCCGGCCGGTGCGGCCCACCCCCACCCGGATGTCCAGCAGCTTGGTGTTGACCTCCTCCGGGGGGTACTTCCAGGCGATGGCCCAGCGCGGGGCACGCGCGGTGGAGCCCAGCCGGCCCTGGAGCGGGACCTCGTCCAGCTTGACCACCACGCCGTCGATCTCGTGCTCCATGGAGTGGCGCACCTTGGGCTGGCCGTAGTGGGCGATGAACTTGCGCACCCCGTCCAGCGAATCGACCACCTCGGCGTGCGCGGCGGTGGGCAGGCCCCATTCGCGCAGCAGCTCATAGGCCTGGGACTGGCGCTCGATGGCGAAGCCCTCGCGGGCACCCACCCCGTGCACCACCATATGCAGCGGGCGGGTGGCGGTGACCCGCGGATCCTTCTGCCGCAGCGAACCGGCCGCCGCATTACGGGGGTTGGCGAACGGCGGCTTCCCGGCCTCCACCAGACGGGCGTTGAGCTTCTCGAACTCGGCCATCGGGAAGTAGACCTCGCCGCGCACCTCCACCAGCGGCGGGATCCGCTTGCCCGTCAGCCGGTTGGGAATCTCGGCGATGGTGCGGATATTGGGGGTGATGTCCTCTCCGGTGCGGCCGTCGCCTCGGGTGGCGGCGCGCACCAGACGGCCGTGCTCATAGGTGAGGTTGACGGCCAGACCGTCCACCTTGAGCTCGCACAGGAAGTGGTAGCCGGCCTTCTCGCCCAGTTCCTTGACGATGCGGTCGGCCCAGCCGGCCAGCTCCTCGTCGGTGAAGGCGTTGTCCAGGGAGAGCATCCGCTCCCGGTGCTCGACCGAGGTGAACTCGGTCTCATAGGACCCGGCGACCTTCTGGGTGGGCGAGTCCGGAGTGCGCAGCTCCGGATACTCCTCCTCCAGCGCCTCCAGCGAGCGCAGCAGTGTGTCGAACTCGGCGTCGCTGATGACCGGCGCGTCCTTGACGTAGTACCGGAAGCGGTGCTCCTCCACCTGCTCGGCCAGCAGCGCATGCTTCTCCCGCGCCTCGGCGGGCACCGAGCCCCCCGCCGCGAGCTTGCCGCCGTGCTGTTCGACAGCCACCGTCTTTTCCTCCCGTTTTCCGTTGAGCGCCGTCACTCAGGGTTGTCCGCGAGCGATGCGGCCGCCCGGACACAGTGCGCCAGCGCCGTACGGGCATATGCGGGCGAAGCGCCCGCCAGCCCGCACGAGGGCGTGACCACCACGGATTCCGCGAGGATTCCCGGTGCCAGCCCCAGCCTGCGCCACAGCGTCCTGACCCCCATGACGCTACCGGCAGGGTCGGACAATCGGCCGTCCACGCCCGGCACCACGCCCGCGAACAGCCTGGTGCCCGCCTCCACCGCCTCGCCGATGGCCTCCTCCTCACGCTCGGTGAGCAGCGAGAAATCGAACGAGATGCCCTGGGCGCCGGCCCGGCGGAGCAGCCCGAAGGGCACTTGGGGAGCGCAGGAGTGGATGATCAGCGCCCCCTCGGCCTCCTTCACCACCTGTCCCACCTCACGGAGCCCCGCCTCGACCACGGACCGGTCCACCGCCCGGTAGGTCCGGTAGCCGCTGGCGGAACGGATGCGCCCGTCCAGCACGGCGGGCAGCGAGGGCTCGTCCAGCTGGAGCACCAGCCGGGCGCCGGGCACCCGGCGCCGTACCTCGGCCAGATGCCCGCGCAGCCCCTCGGCCAGCGAGGCGGCCAGGTCCCGGCAGGCGCCCGGGTCGCTCAACGCGGCCTCTCCGCCGCGCAGTTCGAGGGCGGCGGCCAGGGTCCAGGGGCCCACCGCCGATACCTTGAGCAGCCCCTGGTGGTCCCGGGCGAACTCCTCCAGCGCGTCCAGGTCCTCACCCAGCCAGGAGCGGGCCCGCCGGGTGTCGCGTCCCGGCCGGTCGGAGATCCGCCAGCCGCTGGGCTCCAGATGGGCGAAGACCTCCACCAGCAGCCCGGCGGTCCGGCCGGTCATATCGGCGCCCGGCCCGCGCGCCGGCAGCTCGGGCAGATACGGCAGGGCCTCCAGCGACCCCACGACGGTCTTGACGGCCTCCCGGGCATCCATCCCGGGCATCGACCCGACCCCCGTGGCGACGCCGGGGCCCTGGTTCAGCTCGTTGTCACTCACCCGGGAAGGGTACGCAACGCCGGGCCCGCAGCCCGAGCCATCCGGCCAGCGCCCCCGCGCCATAGGCGGCGGCCATCAGGGCGAAGACCACCGCCACGCCCCCGTACCAGCCGCTCACCCCGCCCAGCACGGCGCTCATCACCGCGATCCCCACCAGGCTGCCGATCTGCCGGTTGGCGTTGAGCGAGGCACTGGCGATCCCGGCGTGGGCCGGCCCGGCGGCCTCCATCAGGGCACCGGTCATGGCCGGGGAGGCCACCCCGACGCCCAGGTTGGTCACGGTGAGGATGGCGGCGATCACCCAGTAGGGCATGGCGGCGGAGACGGTCAGGGCCAGCGTCAGCATGCCGGCCGCGGCCAGGCCCAGCGCCGCGCCCAGCGCCGCGCGGTTGCCCACGCGGCGCCCCAGGCGCGAATAGAGGATGTTGCCCGCCAGCCAGACGAGTTGGGCGGGCAGCATCTCCAGTCCCGCCTCCATGGGGCTCGCCCCCCGCGCCTGCTGGAAGAACAGGGCGAGGACGAACATCCCGCCGTATACCGCGAAGTTGAACACAAATCCGATCAGACTGGCGGCCCGGAAGCGGGAGTTGGCGATGAGGACGGCGGGCACGATGCGTTCGGACGAGCGGCGCTCCCGTACCGCGAAGGCGGCCGCCCCCAGCGCCGCCACCGCCAGCGAGCCCAGCGCCACCGGCGAGTCCCAGCCCGCCTCCGGCCCCTGCACCAGCCCATAGCTCAGCCCGGCGAGGGCCAGCATCCCCAGCGCATGCCCGCCGAGGCCCAGCGCTCCGGCCCGGCCGGGCAACTCGGCCACATGGCGGCGGGCCAGCACCAGTCCGGCGATCCCCACCGGCAGGTTGACCAGGAAGATGGCGCGCCAGCCGAAGGCGTTCACCAGCGCGCCGCCCACGGCCGGGCCCACGCCCGCCGCCGTGGAGACGATCGCCGACCACAGGCCCAGCACCCGCGCCCGCTCCCGGCCGCCGGGGAAGGCCGCCAGCAGCAGCGTCAGCGAGCTGGGCATGAACAGCGCGGCGCCCGCGCCCTGCAACAGCCTTGCCGCCACCAGCACTCCGGTCACCGGGGCGGCGGCGCACAGCACCGAGGCGAGGGTGAACAGCCCCAGGCCCGCCAGATACACCCGCCGGGCCCCGAAGCGCCCGGCCAGCGAGCCGGCGAGCAGCAGCAGCGAGGCGAAGGCCAGTACATAGCCGCTCATCACCCAGGTCAGGCCGGTGAGCGACATATGCAGGCCGGAGCGCAGGGAGGGGCCCGCCACATTGGCGATGGTGGTGTCCAGGGTGGCCATCACAAAGCCCAGGGCGAGTGCGGGGAGTTGCAGCCCCAGGCGGGCGGTGGCGGTGGCGCCGGCGGCCGCGGGACGGGTCTCAGTGATCATGCGAAAGAAGTTACAACTGTACCGACTACAGCACTACTGATTACAGCTCGAACTTTACTGAGGCTATACGAAAGCCCCCAGGGGCGATCCCCGGGGGCTTCACCCGACCGCCACCCGTCAGGACCCGGCCAGCGCCCGGAACAGCCGGTCGCGCAACTCCCCCAGGTCCTCCCCGGAGAGGTGGTCCAGCGGGGAGTCCTGCGCCATCCGCCGCAGCAGCTCCAGCCGCAACTGCCGCCCGGCGTCGGTCAGTACCAGCCGCTTGGCCCGCCGGTCCTGCGGATGGGGCTCGCGCACCACCAGGCCGCGCTTCTCCAACTTGTCCATGACATAAGTGACATTGGGCGGCTCACAGCTGAGCACCGCCGCCAGCTCCCGCGCCGTCTTGGGATCCGCCAGCTCCTCCAGGGCGTTGGCCTGGGTCAGGGTCAGATCGAACTCGGCGATCCGGCTGCGCCGGTGCGCGTCCATCCGCTTGCCCAGCTCATTGACCAGGAGCCGGATGTCCCGGACCGAGGTCCCCGCCGCGGCGGTGTCCATTGCGCTGCTCATGCCACTCAGCGTACGTCCGTCACCGGATCAGCGGCCCGGCCGGACCGTGAGGTCGTTGATCTCCGCATCCCGCGGCAGGTCGATCGCCAGCAGGATGGTGTCCGCCACGGACTTCGGGTCGATCCACTGCCCCGGGTCGTACGCCTTGCCCTCCTGCTGGTGCACCTTGGCCTGCATGGCGGTGGCGGTACGCCCCGGGTACACGCTGGTCACCCGCACCCCGTTGGCGTGCTCCTCGCCCCGCAGCGAGTCGGCCAGCGCCTTCAGCCCGTGCTTGCTCGCCGCATACGCGCCCCAGTTGGGGCCGGCGTTCAGCCCCGCGCCGGAGTTGACGAAGACCACCGTTCCGCGCGAGACCCTCAGCTGGGGCAGCAGCAGCCGGGTCAGCTCGGCGGGCGAGACCAGGTTGACCGCCAGGGTGGCGTTCCAGGTCTTGGTCGTCAGCTCGCCCACCGGGCCGAGCTCGGCGATCCCCGCGATATGCAGCAGCGAGTCCACCCGTTCGGGCAGCGTCTGGTGCCCCAGCGCCCAGGACAGCCGGTCCGGGTTGGCCAGGTCGGCGACGAGGGTACGGGCCCCGGGGAACCGCGCCGCCAGCTCCTTGGCCCGCCCCGCGTCCCGGGCGAACAGCCAGAGCTCGTCCCCCCGCTCCAGCAGCCGCTCCGCGACCGCTTCCCCAATGCCGGATCCAGCGCCGGTGATCATATGTGTAGCCATGCGGTACAGCTTGCCCTACCTTGCAGGGAGGGGCTCGGTGGCCCCCGGCGGAAGGGTGCCGGTCAGCGCGTCCGCGCCGCTACGGACTCCAGATAGGCCAGCGCCCCCGCCCCGTCCTCCGCGAAGAACACCAACTCGGCCAGCGGGCGCGGCAGGAAGCCCTCCGCCTCCATCCGCCGGAACTGCTGCCGCAGCCCGTCATAGAACCCGGCGGTGTTCAGCAGCACCACCGGCTTCTCGTGCAGCCCGTGCTTCTTCAGCTCCAGGATCTCGGTGGCCTCGTCCAGCGTCCCGGTCCCGCCCACCATGATCACGATCGCCTCGCCGCGCGCCAGCAGCCCCGCCTTCCGCTCCGCCAGGTCCTTGGCGATCACCATCTCATCGGCGTCCGTCCGGGCCTTGTCCCGCAGAAACTCCACCGAAATCCCCACCAGACGGCCGCCGTTGGCCTGGACGCCATCCGCCATCACCTTCATCAGCCCGCTCTCCGAGCCGCCCCAGACCATGGTGTGACCACCCTTGCCGATCAGCTCGGCGAACTCCCGGGCGGGGGTGGTGTAACGGTCGTCGAGGTCGGCGGCTGAGCAGAAGACGGTGATGTCCATGGGGGTGAGGTTACGGGCCGGCGGAGCGGGCGGCTCGCCCGCCCCTGCCGCGTCACTTCCAGATGGTGCAGTGGGTGTAGCCCTGGTGCGCGCAGGCACGGAACTTCCGTCCGCCGACCCAGTTGACCCCCCAGGTCCAGCGATCGTGTGCGCCCTGGCTGCCGTCCACCGAGTAGGGGCCGCACTGGTGCCAGTTATGGCCGCCGTCGTCGGACCAGTCCATCCATACCGAGCTGCCCTTGCGGGCTTTCAGCAGGTGGGCCCAGTAGGTGGTGCCGTACCGGCTGCTCCGGCCGGCCTCCAGCCGGATGGTGGCGCCTCCGACCGGCGCCGGCGTCACTACATGGCGGCTGGTGGTGCTGTTGACATTGATGGCCGGGCCGCAGCTGTGGTTGATGGTGCCGTCCGGCTCTGCGGCGGCCGCCTGGGCCGACCCGCCGCTGAGCACCAGGCCGGCGGAGCAGGCGAGCACCATGGTGGCGGCAACTGCGGTACGGCGCAGGACCAGTTGGGTTCTCATGACGGACTCCCCCTCGTTGCCATGGGTGTTGATGACGGCACGACGGTAGGTGCCCGGGCCGAGGGGTCTCCACCTCCGGTCGTTTGAACCCTTCGTCCACCGCCCACGGCAGGGAGGAAGCGGCGTCATACCGGCGCGGTACCACGGGCCGGACCGCCGCGAGGTGCAGCGCCGGCGGCGGGAATACCCCGCGCATCCAAAGCGCTCGCCCCCTCGTAGCGATCTCGCCTGCCCGAGGAGTGCCATGAGTGACACCCGCACCGTCATAGACGAGTTCTTCCGCCGCGTCGGCAACGGCGACATCGCCGGGCTCGGTGAATTCTTCGCCGAGACGGTGGACTTGAACGTGTACGGCGCCGAGGAGGTGCCGTGGACGGGGCGGCGTACCACCAAGGCGGAGGCCGTCGCGTTCTTCAAGACGCTGCCCGAGTATCTGCAGCCGCAGGAGTTCTCCGTGGCGAAGGTCTTCATCGACGGCGAGGACGCCGTGGTCCTGGGCCGCATGGTGCAGAAGGTCAAGCCCACCGGGCTGCTCTTCGACTCCCCCTTTGCCTTCCACTTCACGGTCGTGGACGGGAAGATCACACGCTATATCGCCTACGAGGACAGCCTCGCCCTGGCGCGCTCCTTCGGTGTCGGCTGAGGCGTGACGGCATGACGGCGGTGGCCTGCGACGGCAATCCTCTTCCGCCGCAGGACACCGATCCGTACCCAGACGTCACCACGGCCCCACCGGCACCAGGTCCGGCCCGATCGCGTGCCACTCATCGCCGCCACCGCTCACCCGGTGGAACAGATGGCCGCAGTACCAGACCACCAGGTCCTGGCCGTAGACGTCCTCGCCGTTCACATAGGCGTCCAGCCCGTCGCCCGCCGCGCTGCCCTGGCGCCCGTGCCGGTCCTCGGCGGCGTGGTAGCGCAGCAGCCACAGGTCTCCGGTGGAGAAGGCGTCCGCCTTACCGTCGTTGGGCCCCGGCAGCAGGTAGTAGCCGCGGCCGCTGTCCATGTCCACGGTCGCCCAGGCGCGGCGCGACGGGGCGTTCTTCACGCGGCGGGTCTCCCGGCGGAACGGGTGCCAGCCGCGGCCCCATCCCTCGTCCCCGCCATAGGAGTTGTACTCCAGCAGCAGATCGCGCGGCGGGCCGTCGATATCGAAGTCAAAGCGCCAGTAGGCATGGTGCCGGTGATCGAAACGGCACTGGAGCCCCGCACTGAACAGCCGTGGCATCACCACGCCGTTGGACCAGAACACCCAGCGGTGGGTCAGCCGGTAGGCGCCGATGGTGTGGTACGAATCCACGCTCAGCGCCCGCTGCCCGCCGCCGGAGTAGGAGTAGACGCACACCCGCCGGCCCGGACAGTGGCGCGTGGGATGGGAGTTGTCGTAGTTGAGCGGGTCCTTGTACGGGCCGCAGGCGTCGCCGTCGTACTGCACACGCAGCGATGGCAGGCTCGCCTTGGCGAACACCTGGTGGCCGCGGTACGCGGCCCGGGAGATGACGATCCCCTCCTCGTCCGGCGCGTCGGCCAGCCGCCAGTCGAAGGTCCACAGCGGCTGCCCCTCGGGCCAGGAGACCTGACCGGACTCACTCATCGCAGCACCCTCCCCCGGCATCCGTCTCCACCACGCGCTCCTCGCCCAGGTCCACGATCACCCGTACCCGGGGCAGGCGTTCGTCCGGCGGGCCGAAGCCGACATACGCGCGGCGGCGGCCATGGTGCCGGTCGCCCTCCCCCACATCGCTGGTGAGCAGCACCATGGGGACATCGCCGGGCCCCAGGCGCCCGGCCACCCCGGGGTGCGCCCGGGCCAGCGCCACCGCGCGCTCCGCCTCCGCGCCGGACAGCGCGGGCTGCCCCGTGCCCTCGCCGACGGCGGCCACGGACGGCCCGTCGCCGCGCAGGGTGATCTCCAGGGGGCGTCCGGCGGTGTAGTCGTAGAGCAGGGCGCGGACTTGGGCCTCCGCACCCTTGTGGTCATCGACGGGGCCGGCGCCCAGGTAGGCGTAGCGGTGTCCCCGGAGCGCGCCGCGCACCCGCTCATCCGCGAGCAGCACGGCCAGGATGTCCGGCTCCCTGGCTGCCCGGTCCGGGTGGTGGGCGTCGGCGAGGACCTCGACCGGCACCTCCCCGGCGGCCGGTGCGGGCAGTTCCCTGAGGGCGGGATGAACGACCGGCGGAAGCTCGGGCAGTCCCGGACGGTCCGGCGGCGGAGGGAGATGGATGGCGGGCGGCATGGCAAACCCTTCCTGCCGGGTACCGGCGCTCACAATCCCCAGTGTTTCAATCCGAATTCGGGCAGTCACCAGCTGGTGCGGTCCGGCTGGAGCACGCACCGCGGCCTCGCGCCCCCGGCGCTCGGCAGTGCGTATGGCACGGAGCGCCGGCCGGGCCGCCCCGTATCGTGAGCCCGAAGTGTCGTCCGGTGATGCGGAGGTTGTCGCGAATGGAAGAACACGCCGTCTGGGACCGGGCCTTCCCGGTCAAGTACCTCCTGGTTCGCGAGGACGAGGACGGCGAGGAGCGGTTCTGGGGGCGGTGCGCGGATGTGGAGGGCCTCTTCATGGACAAGGTGCCACCGCCGCGTGAGGTGCTGACTCTCCGGGGATGCGCTCCCGCGGGGCCATTGCGCGACGCTCTCGCTCCGGGCGGGAAGGCGACCCGGCAGCTGGGGGATGTCTGCGTCGAGATCTGGGACCAGGAGCGCCCGGTGCAGTGGTGGAACCTGGTGGACACCGTGGTCCTCGCCCACCGCCCCAGCCGGGCCGATCCGGCGTTGGTGGACGTGATCGTGGGATCCGGCGTCGAAGAGGACGAGGGGTGGTCAGGAGCCTTGCCACCGTCACCGCGGTTCGAGTTGTCCGCCCAAAGCGCCCGCGCCCTGGGGTCCTGCCTGGGAGTGGACGGCCTGTCCGGGCCGCGTGCGGATCCGCCGGTGTTCCCCCTGGAGCTCATCGGCTGCGAGGCCGCGGAGCCCTTGCTCGCTGTGCTGCGCGGGCCGCGCAAGTGGGCCGGGGACCGGGTGCAGTTGTGGGCGCTGGACGGCAACGGCCGGGTGATGTACCGCCATTACGCCGGTCTGGATATCACCGGGGCGCGGCCATCGGTACTCGGGGGCACCCTGCTCGACATCACGCTCACCGACGGCGGCGACAACCGGCCCTCGCTGATCGCCCGCAAGGTCTGGGAGACCTGGTACCGGGGAATTCCTACGGCCCCGAACCAGTGGGCTCCCTATGGCGAGCAGGGGCGGAACGAGTGGCTGGAGCTGACGGCCACCGGCCTGAGCGGCCGGCGCCCCGACCGGTCCGGGGGCGTGCACCACCTTGACGGCAGATTTGTCACGGACGTACCCGGGCTCCACTGCGCCATGGCCGAGGCGCTGCTCGGCCCCGGAAAGTACTTCGGACGGGAGTGGAACGCGTTCCGCGACTGCCTGTGCGGCGGATTCGGTGTGGTGCCTCCCTTCACCCTGATCTGGCACGACGCCCATATCGCGCGCCGGGTGCCGGCGGATGCCGTATCCGGTTCCGGGGAAGGGGGCCTCTCCTACTTCGAGGACATCGTGCGACTGCTTGAACGGCATGGGGCCACGGTGGTCCTCGCTTGAGAGGCCGGCCCCCTTTGCCTCAGCCGCTGAGGGCCCCCGCCCGCTCCGTGGCCGCGATGGTGGCCGAGCCGACCACGCGGGTGCCGTCGTAGAGGACGATGGCCTGGCCGGGGGCGACGCCGCGGACCGGCTCGGTGAAGGAGACCTTCAGTTCGTCGCCGACCAGCTCGGCGGTGACCGCGGTCTCGCCGCCGTGGGCGCGCAGCTGGGCGGTGTACTGGCCCGGGCCGGACGGGGCGGTGCCGCACCAGCGGGGCCTGATGGCGGTGAGGGCGGTGACGCTCAGGGACTCGGCCGGGCCGACGGTGACGGTGTTGTTCACCGGGGAGATGTCCAGGACATAGCGCGGCTTGCCGTCCGGCGCGGGGTGGCCGATCCGCAGGCCCTTGCGCTGGCCGATGGTGAAGCCGTAGGCGCCCTGGTGGGTGCCGACCTTGCTGCCGGACTCGTCCACGATGTCGCCCTCCGCCTTGCCCAGGCGGGCGGCCAGGAAGCCCTGGGTGTCGCCGTCGGCGATAAAGCAGATGTCGTGGCTGTCCGGCTTCTTGGCGACCGCCAGGCCGCGGCGCTCCGCCTCGGCGCGGATCTCCTCCTTGGTGGTGAGGGTGTCGCCGAGCGGGAACATGGCGTGCGCCAGCTGCTTCTCGTCCAGTACGCCGAGGACATAGGACTGGTCCTTGGCCATGTCGGAGGCGCGGTGCAGCTCGCGGGTGCCGTCCTGGTTGACCACGATGGTGGCGTAGTGGCCGGTGCAGACCGCGTCGAAGCCGAGGGCCAGCGCCTTGTCCAGCAGCGCGGCGAACTTGATCTTCTCGTTGCAGCGGAGGCAGGGGTTGGGGGTGCGGCCCGCCTGGTACTCGGCGATGAAGTCCTCGACCACATCCTCACGGAAGCGGTCGGCCAGGTCCCAGCAGTAGAAGGGGATGCCGATGACGTCGGCGGCGCGGCGGGCGTCCCGGGAGTCCTCGATGGTGCAGCAGCCACGGGCCCCGGTGCGGAAGGACTGGGGGTTCGCCGAGAGCGCCAGGTGGACACCGGTCACCTCATGGCCGGCCTCTACGGCGCGGGCGGCGGCCACGGCGGAGTCCACGCCGCCGGACATGGCGGCGAGCACACGGAGGGGCTTTCCCTCGCGGGGGGCGGAGAGGTCGGGTGCACCGGGGAAGTCAGTCGTCATGGTCTCTCCAGGGTACGGGGCCCCGTGCGGGGCCTTGGAGCCCCACGTTTCCGGTTGCGTTTCATGTGCGGGTGGCCGGGTGGCTGGTCGCGCCCACGCGGCGGAGCCGCATATCGGACAGTTCCCCGCGCCCCTGATGGCGTCTGACGGGGCCGCCTAGCTCAGGCCGGCGTTGCGGGCGCGGGCCACCACCGGGCCGATGGCCTCCGACACGGCCCGGACATCCTCCTCGGTGGAGGTGTGGCCGAGGGAGAACCGCAGGGTGCCCCGGGCCAGGTCGGGGTCGGTGCCGGTGGCCAGGACCACATGGCTGGGCTGGGCCACGCCCGCGGTGCAGGCGGAGCCGGTGGAGCACTCGATGCCCTGGGCGTCCAGCAGCAGCAGCAGGGAGTCGCCCTCGCAGCCGGGGAAGGAGAAGTGGGCGTTGGCGGGCAGCCGGCCCGCCGGGTCCGGATCGCCGCCGAGCACCGCGTCGGGTACGGCCGCCCGTACGCCCTCGATCAGCCCGTCGCGCAGGGCGCCGATCTCCCGGGCGAAGTCCGCCCGCCGCTCGGTGGCCAGCGCGCCGGCCACCGCGAAGGCGGCGATGGCGGGCACATCCAGGGTGCCGGAGCGGACCTGCCGCTCCTGGCCGCCGCCGTGCAGCAGCGGCACCGGCTCGTACTGCCGTCCCAGCAGCAGGGCGCCGATGCCATAGGGGCCGCCGATCTTGTGGCCGCTGACGGTGAGCGCCGCCAGGCCGCTGGCCGCGAAGTCCACCTCCAGCTGGCCGACCGCCTGCACCGCGTCGGCGTGCAGCGGGATGCCGAACTCGGCGGCCACCTCGGCGAGTTGGCGCACCGGCATCACGGTGCCGATCTCGTTGTTGGCCCACATCACGGTGGCCAGGGCCACATCGTCCGGGTCGCGTTCTATCGCCTCGCGCAGCGCGTCCGGGTGCACCCGGCCATGGCCGTCCACCGGCAGGTACTCCACCGTGGCGCCCTCGTGCTCGGCCAGCCAGTGCACCGCGTCCAGCACGGCATGGTGCTCCACCGGGCTGGACAGCACCCGGGTACGGGCCGGGTCGGCGGCCCGCCGGGCCCAGTACAGGCCCTTGACGGCGAGGTTGTCCGCCTCGGTGCCGCCCGCGGTGAACACCACCTCGCTGGGGCGGGCGCCGAGCGAGGCCGCGAGGGATTCCCGGGCCTCCTCGACGGTGCGGCGCGCCCGGCGCCCCGCGGCGTGCAGGGAGGAGGCGTTTCCGGCGACGGCGAGCTGGGCGGTCATCGCCTGCACCGCCTCCGGCAGCATCGGAGTGGTGGCGGCGTGGTCGAGGTAGGCCATGGTGGGCACGATTCTACGAGCCGGCTCGCCCGGCCAGTCCCCCGCGGGTTTGCATTGGAGTCAACTCCAACATCTAGCGTCTCTCCCATGAACGACGCGATCAACGAGAACAGCAGCCAGAACACCATCGACGACGCCCGCCAGGCGCGCTTCGAGCGCGGCCTTCAGGTGCTCAAGCACGTGGACGGGGAGGCCGGCCAGCGGGTGGTGGACGCCATGGCCGACATCAACCCGGAGCTGGGCAACCAGATCATTTCCTGGGCCTTCGGCGAGATCTACGACCGCCCCGGGCTGGCGCCGCGCGACCGGCAGCTGGTCACCCTCGGCATGCTGACCGCGCTGGGCGGTTGCGAGGCGCAGCTGGAGGTGCATGTGAACGGAGCGCTCAATGTGGGGCTGACTCCGGAGCAGGTGGTGGAGGCCCTGCTGCACTCGGCGGTCTACTGCGGCATTCCCAAGGCACTGAACGCCACCTTTGTGGCGAAGAAGGTCTTCGCGGAGCGGGGGCTGCTGCCGGTCGGCAAGTGATCTCAGGCCGGTCAGTGATCTCGGACCGGCAAGTGATCTCACACCTCCTCCACCGCCCGGCTCCTGCGATGCCAGGCCCTCGGCGCCCGCAGGTTGAACCGCATGGCGAGCAGCCGCAGCGAGAAGGCGGTGAGGACGGGCACCGCGTTGGTGGGACCGTGCAGCGCATGGAAGCGGATCATCACCGCCGCGATGGCCGCGCCCACCATCGCCGGCACCGCGTACAGATCGCGGTCCCAGCGCAGCAGCGAGGGCACCTCATGGGCGAGGACGTCGCGCAGTACGCCCCCGCCCACGGCGGTGGCCAGGCCCAGGGTCGCGGACTGGGTCAGACCCAGGCCATGGGAGTACGCCTTGACCGTGCCGGTCACACAGAACAGCCCCAGGCCCGCCGCGTCGAAGACGCCCACCGCGGTGGTGATCCGCTCCACCTCGGGGTGCAGGAAGAAGACGATCAGGGTGGCCAGCAGCGGGGTCAGGAAGTAGCCGAGGTCGGTGAAGGCGGCCGGCGGCACCGCGCCGATGACCAGATCCCGGAACAGTCCGCCGCCCAGCGCGGTGACCTCGGCCAGTACGGCCATGCCGAAGACGTCGAAGTTCTTGCGCACACCCAGCAGCGCGCCGGATATGGCGAAGACAAAGATCCCGGCGATGTCCAGCCAGTGCTGGACGGAGGGACTGAACAGATCGGAGAGCACGCGACATTCTTACGCGTGGCGGACAGTGCGGGTGCATTGCGGCCGGCCGCGCGCCCCCTGTGGCCGCCTAGCCCAGCGCCGGCTTCCCCCGCTGGGAGAGCCAGGTGTGGAAGAGGTCACCCAGCCGCTGCCCCGACACCTTCTCGGCCAGCGCGATGAACTCGCCGACGCTCGCGTTGCCATAGCGGTGCCGGGCCGTCCACTGCGGCAGCAGCCGGAAGAAGTCCCGGTCGCCGATCCGCTCCCGCAGGGCCTGGAGGGCCATCGCCCCGCGCTCATAGACCGCGTCGGCGAACATGGTGTCCCGCTGGGGGTCGGCCACGTCGATCTTCCAGAAGGGGTCCTCGGGCTTGATGGAGTCGTACGCACTCCGGAAGGCGTCATGGGCGGTGCGCCGCCCCTTGTGCTCGTCCCACAGCCACTGGGCGTAGGTGGCGAAGCCCTCGTTGAGCCAGATGTCCTTCCACTGCCGTACCGAGACCGAATCGCCGAACCACTGGTGGGCCAGCTCATGGGCGATGGTGGTCTCGCTGCGCACCGCCGAGTAGATGGGCTTGGACTGGGTCTCCAGGGAGAACCCGGCATCCGGCATGCCATCGACGATGGCCCCGGTCTCCTCGAAGGGATAGGGGCCGAAGACCTTGGACCAGTAGTCGGTGATCTCGGAGGTCAGTCCGAAGACGTCCACCTTGCGCGGATTGGGCAGGGTGGGGTCGATGGCGGTGTAGACGGGGATGCCGCCGGGGGTGCGGCCGGTGCGGACGTCCATTCTGCCGATGGTGGCGGTGGCCAGATAGGTGGCCATGGGGCGGCTCTCCCGCCAGTGGGTGACGGTGCTGCCGCCCCGGTTCCGGGTGGAGACCAGCCGTCCGTTGGAGACCGCGGTCAGGCCCTTGGGGGCGGTGACGGTGATGTCGAAGGTGGCCTTCTCGGAGGGGTGGTCGCTGGCCGGGAACCAGGTGGAGGCGGCATTGGGCTCGCAGGCCACAAAGACGCCGGTCTTGGTCTTCATCCAGCCGTATTTGGAGCCGAAGACTATGGGGCCGCTGAGCGGCTGGGGTATGCCGCCGTAGATGACGGTGGTGGTGAAGGACCGTCCCTTGGGGATGAAGTGCCGGGGGGTGATGACCAGTTCGTCGCCCTGCCGGGTGAACGCGGCCCGGTGGCCGTCCACTTGGACGGAGCTGACGGTGAGCTGCTGGAGGTCCAGGTCGAAGCGGGAGAGGTCCTGGGTGGCGCGGGCCCTTACCGTGGTGCGGCCGTCCAGCCGGCCGCTGTCGGGGGCATAGCCGATGTCCAGGTCGTAGTGGGCCACGGAGAAGCCGCCGTTGCCGAGGTGGGGGAAGTACGGGTCGCCGACGCCGGGCGCGCCGGGCGTGGGGTGGTGGCCGGCGGGGGCGGTGGGGCCGGCCGAGATCACCCCGGCCGAGGCCACCGCCACACCGATGGCCAGCAGCCTGGTGGAGCGCGTTCTCAGTGCGGTGGTGAGCGAGCGAGCGGGTTTGGGTCGCACCGTACGTCCCTTCGATGGCGTTGACGGACGTGCGGAATCTGCCCCCTCTCCCGTCACCTCATGCCCGTACTTCCCTCAACTCGCTTTGTCCTGCGGCGCGTTCTCCGGGTGGTGGCAGGCCACCCGGTGTCCCGTCTCCAGCGCGGCCAGCGGTGGCTCCTGTTGTCTGCACACCTCGGTGGCCTTCCAGCAGCGGGTGTGGAAGCGGCAGCCGGCGGGCGGCGAGATCGGTGAGGGGACGTCGCCCTTGAGCAGGATGCGCTCCCGTTTGGCGCGCCGCTTGGGGTCGGGCACCGGCACGGCGGACAGCAGGGCCTTGGTGTAGGGGTGCATGGGTTTGTCGTAGAGCGCCTGGCGGTCGGCCAGTTCCACCACTTTGCCCAGGTACATCACGGCGATGCGGTCCGAGACATGGCGGATCACCGAGAGGTCGTGGGCGATGATGACATAGGTGAGGCCGAGTTCGTCCTGGAGGTCGTCCAGCAGATTGACCACCTGGGCCTGGATGGAGACGTCCAGGGCGGAGACCGGCTCGTCGGCCACCACCAGCCGGGGCTTGAGGGCCAGGGCGCGGGCGATGCCGATGCGCTGGCGCTGGCCGCCGGAGAATTCGTGCGGATAGCGGTTGTAGTGCTCGGGGTTGAGGCCGACCAGTTCCAGCAGCCGCTGCACCTCCCGCTTCACCCCGCCCTCCGGGGTGATGCCCTGGAGCCGGAAGGGGGCGCCGACGATGGTGCCCACGGTGTGCCGGGGGTTGAGCGAGGAGTACGGGTCCTGGAAGATCATCTGGATGTCCCGGCGCAGCGGCCGCATGGCGCCCACGCTCAGATGGGAGATGTCCCGGCCCTCGAACTCCACGCTGCCGCCGGTGGGTTCCAGCAGCCGGGTGACCAGCCGCCCCATGGTGGACTTGCCGCAGCCGGACTCGCCCACCACGCCCAGGGTCTCCCCGGCGCGTACCTCGAAGCTCAGCCCGTCCACCGCGCGCACCGCGCCCACCTGGCGGCGCAGCAGCCCCTTGTGGATGGGGAAGTGCTTGACCAGGCCGTCAACCTTCAGCAGGGTCTCGGTCCGCTGCCGGGGGACGTTCATCTTGTGGTCCTTCACAGCTTGGGGGCAATCTCTTCGGTCCAGATCCGCGTCCGCTCCCCGGGTGGCAGATGGCAGGCGGCGTGGTGGTTCTCCTGGCCGGGCACCGGGGCGAGTTCGGGCCGCCGGGTGCGGGTGAGTCCGCCCTCCGGCTTGTCGGCGTAGGGGCAGCGGGGGTTGAAGGCGCAGCCGGCGGGGACATTGATCAGGCTGGGCGGGGAGCCCTTGACCGGGATCAGCCGTTCGGTCTGGGCCCGGTCGATGCGCGGCATGGAGCCCAGCAGGCCCCAGGTGTAGGGGTGTTGGGGGTGGTAGAAGACCTGCTCGGCCGGTCCGCGCTCGATGCAGCGGCCGGCGTACATCACCAGGATGTCGTCGGCCAGTTCGGCCACCACCCCCAGGTCATGGGTGATGATGATGACCGCCGAGCCGTACTCCTTCTGCAGGTCCCGGATCAGGTCCAGGATCTGGGCCTGCACGGTGACGTCCAGGGCGGTGGTGGGCTCGTCGGCGATCAGCAGGCTGGGGTTGTTGACCAGCGCCATGGCGATCATGGCGCGCTGGCGCATGCCGCCGGAGAACTGGTGGGGGTAGTCGTCCACCCGGCGGTCGGCCTGGGGGATGCCGACCCGGTCGAGCATCTCCACGGCGCGTTTGCGGGCGGTCTTCTTGTCCGCGTCATGGTGGATCCGGTACGCCTCGGCGATCTGGTGGCCGACGCTGAAGTAGGGGTGCATGGCGGACAGCGGGTCCTGGAAGATCATCGCCATCTCGCGGCCGCGCAGCCGGCGCACCTCCTCGGGGTCGGCGGTGAGCAACTCCTTGCCGTCGAAGTGGATTTCACCGCTGATCCTGGCCTTGCGGCGGCCGTACTGGCCCACCGTGTGCAGGCCCATGATGCCCAGCGAGCTGACCGATTTGCCGGAACCGGACTCGCCGACGATGCCCAGGGTGCGGCCCTTGGCCAGCTGGAAGGAGAGCCCGTCCACCGACTTCACCAGTCCGTCGTCGGTGGGGAAGTGCACCCGCAGGTCGCGGACGTCCAGATAGGCGGTGGCGGCGGGGGCGGCCGCGCCGGTCACGGGAGTGGTCACGAGAGCCTCACTCGGGGGTCGATCACGGCGTAGAGCAGGTCCACCACCAGGTTGGCGAGCACCACGGCGGTGGCCGCGATCAGCACCACGCCCAGGATCAGCGGCAGGTCCCGGTTGCTGATGGCGGTGACCGCCGCCTGGCCCAGGCCCGGCAGGTTGAAGGCGGTCTCGGTGAGGATGGCGCCGCCGACCAGGGCGCCCAGGTCCATGCCCAGGATGGTGAGCACCGGGGTCATGGTGGAGCGCATGGCGTGCTTGCCGATCACCACCCGTTCGGTGAGGCCCTTGGCGCGGGCGGTGCGGATGTAGTCCTCGCCCAGTACCTCCAGCATGGTGGCCCGGGTGAGCCGGGCGTACATGGCGGCATAGAGGAAGGCCAGGGTGATCCAGGGCAGCACCAGCCCGCTGAACCAGGCGCCCGGGTCCTCGCCGAAGGGGGTGTACTCGGCCTTGGTCCAGCCCAGTTGGTTGTTGAAGACGGCCAGGGCGAGCAGCGCGGTGAAGTAGATGGGCAGCGAGACCCCGGCCAGCGCGGTCACCATGGCGGCCCGGTCGATCCTGGTGCCGCGTTTGAGGGCGGAGACCACTCCGGTGCTCACCCCGGCAAGCAGCCAGATCACACAGGCCCCGCCGGCCAGCGAGAGGGTGACCGGCAGCCGGTCGGTGAGCACCGGCCAGACGGCCTGTTCGGTGCGGAAGGAGTAGCCGAAGCAGGGGGCCGGGCAGTGATCGCTGGTCCCGCCGCCGGTGTAGTCCCGGCCGGCGAAGATGCCGGTGACAAAGTGCCAGAACTGCTCCAGGATCGGCTGGCCGAGCCCCAGTTTCTGCCGGATGCCCTCGATGGTCGCCGGGTCCGCCTGCTTGCCGACATAGAGCGAGGCGGGGTCGGTCCCGGTGAGCTTGGGGATGGCGAAGAAGATGCCGAAGGTCACCAGGGTGACCACCAGCAGCATCACGATGACGGCGAACAGCCGCCGGACGATATATGCGAACACTGCGGTCGGCCCGGCGGGGGCCGGGGGGCCTCAACGGCCCCCGGGCCACCGCACTCGGCCCTCACCTGCCCTTCGGGCTGCTCAGCGGCGAGTGCGCCTGGAACGGACGGAAATCACCTGGTGACGCCCAACGCCGCATAGTCGTAACGGCCGTTGTAGGCGTCGGCCGTATAGACATTGGTCAGCCGGGAGCTGCGCCAGATGATGTTCTTCTCGTAGGTGAAGGGCATGTACCAGGCGCCCTCCATCACCTTCTTGTCGGCCTCCTGGAAGATGGCTCCGGCCTTGGCCGGGTCGCTCTCCGCGATGCCCTCGTCGAAGAGTTTGTTGATCTCGGGGTCGCTGATCTCGGGGTAGTTCTGGTTGCCGCTCTGCTCGATGAACCGGCCGTCCGCCAGCGGCTGGAGGAAGCCCTGGCCGCTGGGGAAGTCGGAGCCCCAGCCGAAGATGATGATCCCGTAGTTCTTCGCCTTGACGTTCTTGGGCGAGCCGACGATGCCGGTGGACTGGGCGCCGTCGTACTGGTCGATCTGGGTGTCGATGCCGACCTTCTTCAGCGCGGCCTGCATGGACTCGGCGGTGGCGATCTCCGGCTGTTTGTTGTTGCGCACCGCGATGGTGGTCTTGAAGCCGTTCTCATGGCCGCAGGCCTTGAGCTCCTCCTTGGCCTTGGCCAGGTCGGGCTTGCCCTGCTTCAGTTGGTACGGGTCGTAGTTGGCGTCATAGCCCTTGACGACCGGCGGCAGCATGCTGGTGCCGATGTCACCGCCCGCCTCGGGGCCGCCGCGGGCGGTCTGCAGCGAGGTGTGGTCGGAGGCGTAGATGACGGCCTTGCGGCAGTGCTCGTTGTCGAAGGGGGCCACCGACTTGGGGAAGGCGGCGAAACGGATGAAGCCGGTCTGCGGGTTGTCCAGGTTGGCCTTGTTCGACTGCATGGCCTTCTGCCGGCCGGCCGCGCCCATGCCGGTGGCGGCGAGGTCCAGGTCGTACTCGCCGTTGATCAGACGGCTGTCCATGTCGTCGGCGTTGGTGGTGAACTTGATCGAGATCTTGTCCGGCAGTGCCTTGCGGATGGGGTCCGAGCTCTGGTTCCACTTGTCGTTGCGGACCAGCGCCAGGCTCTTGTTGCTGTCGTAGGACTTGAACTTGTAGGGGCCGTCGGAGAAGGGGTGCAGGCCGTACTTCTCCCCGGTGTCCTTGTCCTGGCGCACCGGCCCGGCCGCGGGCAGCGCCAGCATCTGCAGGAAGTCGCCGTTGGGCTTGGCCAGATGGAAGACGATGGTCTTGGCGTCGGGCGTCTCGATGGGCTTGAGCCCCAGCTTGTCCGAAGTGGTGTCCTTGTAGGGGCCCTTGTACTCCCGGCCCGGGTCCAGCACCTGCATCAGCCAGGTCGGGCCACCGGAGATCTTGTCCTGGGCCCAGGTGCGCTCGATGCCGTACTTGATGTCCTGGGTGGTGACCGGCTTGCCGTCCTCCCAGGTGAGTCCGTCCCGCAGATGGAAGGTGTAGGTCTTCTTGTCCGGCGAGACGGTGCCGGTGTCGGTGGCCATGTCCGGGACCACCTCGCTGCTCTGTGCGCCGGGCGCCGGTTTGGGCGTCACCAGCGTACGGACGTAGTAGCGGGAGAAGTCCCACATAAAGCCGTAGTAACCGCGCTGTGGGTCCCAGGAGTCGGCGTCCTGGGTGGAGATGAACTTCAGCTCACCGCCCTTCTTGGTGGACGGGCTGGCGACCTTGTTGATGCCCGCGTTGTAGCCGGGGGCCTTGCCGCCCTTGCTGTCGCCCTTGCCGCCGCCGCAGCCGGCGACACCGATCAGTGCCGCCGCGACCAGCGCCGCCGTGGCGGTCAGTCTGCGCCTGGAATTGCCTTGCGTTGCCAAGATGTCGCGACCTCCGTGGTGACCGGAGCCGACAAGCCGGCCCGGGAACGGGTGAGTTGGTACGCAGCTTCGGCTAGCGGGAGCCCTTCGGGTCCAGGGCATCGCGGATGCCGTCGCCGAGGAGGTTGAACGCCAGCACGGTGACGAAGATGGCCAGACCCGGGATGATCATGAACATTGGGTCGCCCTCATAGGTCTGTACGGCCCGGGAGAGCATCTGCCCCCAGGACGAGGTGGGTGCCTTGACTCCGGCGCCCAGAAAGCTCAGCGCCGCCTCGGTGAGCACATTGGTGGGGATCATCAGGGTGGCGTAGACGGTGATCGGCGCCACCAGATTGGGCAGCAGCTCCCGGAAGAGGATGTAGCGCCGCCCCGCGCCCAGGCTGCGCGCCGCCTCCACATACTCGCGCTCGCGCAGCGAGAGCGTCTGGCCGCGTACGATACGGCCCACATAGGGCCAGCCGAAGAAGCCGATCACCGCGATCAGTACGGCCATCCGTACGCCCGAACCACTCAGTCCCCACAGCTCGTTGGGCACCACCGAGATCAGCGCGATGATGAACAGCAGCTGCGGGAAGGCCAGCAGGGCGTCCATCACCCGGCTGACCAGCGAGTCGATCCAGCCGCCGAAGTAACCGGCGATCACCCCCAGCACGGTGCCGATGACCACGGCCACCACGGCGGAGAGAAAGGCCACCAGCAGCGAGACCCGGGCCCCGTAGACCACCCGGCTGAACACATCCCGGCCGTTGGTGGGCTCAACTCCGAAGAGATAGTCCGAGTTGATGCCGCCCAGGGATCCCTTGGGCATGCCGTCGAAGGCGTTGATCCGGTCCTCGTGGAAGTCATTGGGCGGATGCCCCAGCAGATGCACGATCACCGGGGCGAAGACCGCCACCAGGATCAGCAGCAGCACCACCACCCCGCCGCCCAGCGCCCATTTGTCGCGCTTGAGGCGCATCCAGGAGATCCGCCAGGGGGAGCGGCCCTCGATGGCCTTGGCGGGAGCATCGCCGACCACGTCCATCGGATCGGCCGGACTGGTCTCGGGCAATGGTGCCGTCATGGTGAGGACCCCTCTCAACCGGCACTTGGGGCCGGCGCACAACCTGCCGCCGACGGCGGCCGGTTCACATCACTGGTGCAAGTGGTGCGGGACGTTCACGCAGAGCAGGTCGTACCGGACCGGTGGGTCCTTGGTGCGGGAGTCTTCAACGCGTTAGCGATCACCCGCCAGACCCGGCCGCCAAAGGATGCGCAACCGTGATGTGCGGAAGGGGATTCCGTTATCCGGACAGGCCCTAGTGGGAGGGCTGGTGCGGATAGCCGTAGCCGGGCACCGCGACGGCGCCGGGCTGGGCCTGACGGTCGTAGAACGGGCGGGAGTTGGCGCGCAGCCACATCACCACCGGGTCGTAGTCGTCGGACATCGCCACGGTGGACACCGGCACCCCGTCCGGCACCGCGTCGATCGCCTGACGCATCATCAACCGCACGGATTCCACGGTGGCTTGGGAGCCGTCGTACAGATCCAGGCCGATGGCCAGGTACGCGGCGCCCAGCGCCGGCCGCACCCAGGCGCGGTGCAGGGCGCGCACCGCCGGGGTGCGCTGGGCGTGCTGGGCCAGCAGGGCGTAGAACCGACCGGCGTCCGCCGACTCGGCGGCCGGTTCGCTCAGTTGCAGCGGGCCGGCGGGCAGCCGGTCCAGACCGCCGGCGATCCGGCGCAGATCGAGCCAGGGGATGCCCACTCCGCCGCCGGGGGCATGCGGGTTGAGCCACAGGCCCCAGCGCCCGGGGTAGAGCGAGGCGGCCAGCCGGCGGCCGGGCACCACCTCATGCGCGCGGTTCCAGCCGCTGGCGGCCAGTTCGGCGGCGGAGGTGACACAGGGGGCGTAACCCAGGCCGTCCACCTCCATGTTGCCGTACTGGGCGTCCGGCGAGCCGGCCTGGCCGTGCCACAGCAGCATCCACAGCCGGTCCTCGGCTATCGCCTTCAGCAACGCCTCATAGGTGTCATACCGCCCGGGCGCCACTTGGCGCAGCACCTGCTCCACGCCGCCCTCCGCGCCCCCGCTCACCTGGTTCCGCCTCTTCTCCCGGCCGTGCTACTGGATCCCCCGGCGCGGTCCCGGCCGAGGGTCCCACCAGCTTACGAGGCGTGCGCCGCGCGTGGCGCGGTCACCGGTCACGGTCGTAGAACGGACGGACCCGGCCCAGCAGCCACTCCGCGACCGGGTCCTGGGCCACATCCAGGAAGACCAGCTGCACCGGCCATGGCACCGGGGCCGCGCCCAGCGCCCGGCCCACCGCGTCCAGGGCGGCGGCCCGGGAGGCGTCGTCGGGCAGGTCCAGTTCCACGCCGACGAACAGGGCGGGCGCCTCGCACTCGACCTCGGCCAGGGCGCGGCGGGCGGTGCGCACCATCTGGATATTGGCGAACTCCAGCCCGGCGGCGGCCAGGAAGCCGGTGGGCTCCTCCTGCCAGTCGGGCTCGCGCAGCCGCACCCGGCCGCCGTTGGGCTCGCCGGGCAGCCGCACCCGGCCGGCCCGGCACAGCTCGGCCACGGCGGCGGGGGGCAGCGGGACGGTGACCGTCCCCTCGTGGTTGACCACGATGCCGACCTGCGGGGGCAGGCCACGGGCGAACTCCACGGCCGGGGCCACGGCGTGCGGCATATGCTCTCCGGCCACCCGCCGGAACTCCGCCTCGGAGCTGAACACCGGGACAAAGGCGGCGCCGCCCAGCTCCACGGTGGGCAGGTCCAGTTCGCGGCTTTCCGGACCGCCGCCGTTGGGCAGCGGTATCCACACCGGGGCGCGGCCGAGGACATCGACGATGCGCGGGCCGGCGTCGGGGGCGCCGACCGCCGCCGCGAGCGTCCGCTCCAGTTCATTGCCCGGCCAAGCGGTAACGCCCGCGTCCATCATTGCCGTCCACCCCGTGCGCGTTGTTACGTTCAGACGCCCGCACGATAACGGCTGCGCGGGGGGTGCGAGTCAACGGGGGTTTCGTTTGCGGGTGCGGCCCGGTGGTCGCGTTGTGCCCACCCTCCCCCAGCCTCCGGCCGGGGGTGCCCCCATCGCCCTGCGGCACGACTGCCCACAACGCGGAGGGTGCGCCCCGTCAGGGGCGCGGGGAACTGCGCGACCAGCCACAGCCGGTCCGCGGACAAATTCACAGCGCACAGGCGATCCATGCGCCACCCATACGTGCAATGATGTCCGCGCCAACCGGCGATCCGCACAACCGCCGTAGCAACACAACCGCATACCGGCCGCTCGAATCCGCGCGGGAGAGTCCCGGGTCCCACCGGGCGCCGAAGGAGCAAGTCCCTCCCTTGAATCTCTCAGGCCCCGTACCGCGTGCGATGAGGCAGATCTGAAAAGCGGGCCCCGCCACCACGGACGGCGGCCCCACCCAAGGTGCAAGCCGAGGCCCCGCGCTCTCGGTGAACCTCTCAGGTTCCGATGACAGATGGGGAGGCCGATCCTCGCGACGTCTGCCCGGGAGCCCGAAGATGACCCCTGTCCCCCGCCGCACCGCCCTGGACGCGCTGCACCGCGCGCTGGGCGCCACCATGACCGACTTCGCCGGCTGGGAGATGCCGCTGCGCTATGGCAGCGAGCGCGATGAGCACCAGGCGGTACGCACCCGCGCCGGGCTCTTCGACCTCTCGCACATGGGCGAGATCACCCTGACCGGCCCGCAGGCCGGCGAGGCCCTGGATTACGCCCTGGTGGGCCACCTCTCCGCGCTGGCCGTGGGCCGCGCCCGCTACACCATGATCTGCGACGAGCGCGGCGGCATCCTGGACGACCTGATCGTCTACCGCCTGGGCGAGCGGGAGTTCATGGTGGTGGCCAACGCCTCCAACGCCCAGACCGTGCTGGACGCCCTCACCGAGCGTGCCGCCGGCTTCGACGCCGCCGTCCGCGACGACCGCGAGAACTACGCGCTGATCGCCGTCCAGGGCCCGGCCTCCCCCGCCATCGTCAAGTCGCTCACCGACGCGGATCTCGACGGCCTGAAGTACTACGCGGGCCTGCCCGGCACCGTGGCCGGCGTGGACGCGCTGATCGCCCGTACCGGCTACACCGGCGAGGACGGCTTTGAGCTGTTTGTCGCCCCCGCCGATGCGGAGAAGCTCTGGCAGGCGCTGACCGAGGCGGGCGCCGAGGCCGGTCTGGTGCCCTGCGGGCTGTCCTGCCGGGACACCCTGCGCCTGGAGGCGGGCATGCCGCTGTACGGGAACGAGCTGACCACCGCCATCACTCCCTTCGACGCGGGCCTGGGCCGGGTGGTGAAGTTCGACAAGCCCGGCGACTTTGTGGGCCGTACCGCCCTCGAGGCCGCCGCCGAGCGCGCCGCGGCCGCCCCGCCGCGCAAGCTGGTGGGCCTGATCGCCCAGGGCCGCCGTATTCCGCGCGCCGGATACCCGGTGCTGGCGGGTGAGGAGATCATCGGTGAGGTGACCTCCGGCGCCCCCTCCCCCACCCTCGGCAAGCCGATCGCCATGGCCTATGTGGACGCGGCCCACGCCGAGCCCGGCACCGAGGGCGTCACCGTGGACATCCGGGGCGGCCGGGAGCCGTACCAGGTGGTGGCCCTGCCCTTCTACAAGCGGAACCGCTGACTCCAAGCGGACCCGCCCACTCCCGCGTACCAGCCCCCTTGCACAAGCACCGTCGCACGTACAGGAGAATCAACCCATGAGCAACCCCCAGCAGCTGCGCTACAGCAAGGAGCACGAGTGGCTGTCGGCCGCCGACGAGAACGGCGTCGCCACGGTCGGCATCACCGAGTTCGCCGCCAACGCGCTCGGTGACGTGGTCTACGCCCAGCTCCCCGAGGTGGGCGACACGGTCACCGCGGGCGAGACCTGTGGCGAGCTGGAGTCCACCAAGTCGGTCAGCGACCTCTACGCCCCCGTCACGGGCGAGGTCGTCGCGGCCAACCAGGATGTCGTGGACGATCCCTCGCTGGTGAACTCCGCCCCCTTCGAGGGCGGCTGGCTGTTCAAGGTGAAGATCACGGAAGAGCCGGCGGACCTGCTGACCGCCGACGAGTACACCGACTTCGCCGGCTGACCTCGCCCCTCCCGCCCAGGAAGTCCAGGAAGAACTCATGTCTTTGCTGAACAGCTCCCTCCATGAGCTCGACCCCGACGTCGCCGCCGCCGTCGACGCCGAACTCCACCGCCAGCAGTCCACCCTCGAGATGATCGCCTCGGAGAACTTCGCTCCGGTCGCGGTCATGGAGGCCCAGGGCTCGGTCCTCACCAACAAGTACGCCGAGGGCTACCCGGGCCGCCGCTACTACGGCGGTTGCGAGCACGTCGATGTCGTCGAGCAGATCGCCATCGACCGGATCAAGGCGCTGTTCGGCGCCGAGCACGCGAACGTCCAGCCGCACTCCGGCGCCCAGGCCAACGCGGCCGCCATGTTCGCCCTGCTCTCCCCCGGCGACACCATCCTGGGCCTCAACCTCGCCCACGGCGGGCACCTGACCCACGGCATGAAGATCAACTTCTCCGGCAAGCTCTACAACGTGGTCGCCTACCACGTGGACGAGAAGACCAACCTGGTCGATATGGAGGAGGTCGAGCGGCTCGCCAAGGAGCACCGCCCGAAGCTGATCGTGGCCGGCTGGTCCGCCTACCCGCGCCAGCTGGACTTCGCCGCCTTCCGCCGGATCGCGGACGAGGTGGGCGCCTATCTGATGGTGGACATGGCCCACTTCGCGGGTCTGGTGGCCGCCGGGCTGCACCCCTCCCCGGTGCCGCACGCCCATGTGGTGACCACCACCACCCACAAGACCCTGGGCGGTCCGCGCGGTGGGGTCATCCTGTCCACCGCCGAGCTGGCCAAGAAGATCAACTCCGCGGTCTTCCCCGGTCAGCAGGGCGGTCCGCTGGAGCATGTGATCGCCGCCAAGGCGGTCGCCTTCAAGGTCGCGGCCACCGAGGAGTTCAAGGACCGCCAGCGCCGCACCCTGGAGGGCGCCCGGATCCTGGCCGAGCGCCTGGTCCAGCCCGATGTCACCGAGGCCGGCGTCTCGGTGCTGTCCGGCGGCACCGATGTCCACCTGGTCCTGGTGGACCTGCGCAACAGCGAGCTGGACGGCCAGCAGGCGGAGGACCGGCTGCACGAGGTCGGCATCACCGTCAACCGCAACGCCATCCCGAACGACCCCCGCCCGCCGATGGTCACCTCGGGTCTGCGCATCGGCACCCCGGCCCTGGCCACCCGCGGCTTCACCGCCGAGGACTTCCGCGAGGTCGCGGACATCATCGCCGAGGCGCTCAAGCCCTCCTACGACGCGGTGGCCCTGCGCGCCCGGGTCACGGCCCTGGCGGACAAGCACCCGCTGTACCCCGGGCTGAAGTAACCCGGCATTAACGCTGCGTTACGGGGCACCACGCACACTGGAAGGTGCGCGGGGTGCCCCGTATCACGGCCGCCCACCGGCACAAATCCGCCCGCATCACGCACACTGAAGAGCGGGCACTCCCTCCCCGCACCACCCCCGATTCAGCAAGGAGCTGCCACCGTGGCCATCTCCGTCTTCGATCTGTTCTCGATCGGCATAGGCCCGTCCAGCTCCCACACGGTGGGCCCGATGCGGGCGGCACGAATGTTCGTCGGCCGCCTGAAGAACGAGGGCCTGCTGGCGCACACCGCCTCGGTGCGCGCCGAGCTCTTCGGCTCCCTCGGCGCCACCGGCCATGGCCATGGCACGCCCAAGGCCGTGCTGCTGGGCCTGGAGGGCCACTCCCCGCGCACCGTCGATGTGGAGATCGCCGACGACGAGGTGGAGCGCATCCGCACCACCAAGCGCCTCAGGCTCCTGGGCACCGAGATCGGCTCCGCCCATGAGATCGACTTCGATGAGTCCACCCAGCTGATCCTGCACCGCCGCCGTGCCCTGCCGTACCACGCCAACGGCATGACGCTGTTCGCCTATGACGCGGCCGGCGCACCCCTGCTGGAGAAGACCTACTACTCGGTCGGCGGCGGCTTTGTGGTGGACGAGGACGCGGTGGGCCAGGACCGTATCGTCCTGGACGACACCGTGCTGAAGTACCCCTTCCGCACCGGTGACGAGCTGCTGCGGCTGTCCCGGGAGACCGGGCTGTCGATCTCCGCGCTGATGCTGGAGAACGAGAAGGCCTGGCGCACCGAGGCCGAGATCCGCGAGGGCCTGCTGGAGATCTGGCGGGTGATGCAGTCCTGTGTCGCCCGCGGCATGTCCCGGGAGGGCATCCTGCCCGGCGGCCTCAAGGTCCGCCGCCGCGCCGCCACTTCGGCCCGCCAGCTGCGCGCCGAGGGCGACCCGCAGGCCCGCGCCATGGAGTGGATCACCATCTACGCCATGGCCGTCAACGAGGAGAACGCGGCCGGCGGCCGGGTGGTGACCGCCCCCACCAACGGCGCCGCCGGCATCATCCCGGCCGTGCTGCACTACTACATGAACTTCGTGCCCGGCGCGGACGAGGACGGCATCGTCCGCTTCCTGCTGGCCGCGGGTGCCATCGGGATGCTCTTCAAGGAGAACGCCTCCATCTCCGGCGCCGAGGTGGGCTGCCAGGGCGAGGTGGGCTCGGCCTGCTCGATGGCCTCCGGCGGCCTGGCCGAGGTGCTCGGCGGCACTCCCGAGCAGGTGGAGAACGCGGCCGAGATCGGCATGGAGCACAACCTGGGCCTGACCTGCGACCCGGTCGGCGGCCTGGTGCAGATCCCGTGCATCGAGCGCAATGGCATGGCCGCCGCCAAGGCCGTCACCGCCGCCCGGATGGCCCTGCGCGGCGACGGCCGGCACCATGTCTCCCTCGACAAGGTCATCAAGACCATGAAGGAGACCGGCGCCGATATGAAGGTCAAGTACAAGGAGACGGCCCGCGGCGGGCTCGCGGTCAACGTCATCGAGTGCTGAGCCGGACACGGCCCGTGGTGCGCTAGGAGCGGGTCTCCCGGCGCACCCAGGCCAGATAGTCCGCGCTGCCGGTGGTGATCTCGGTGGCGATGATCTCCGGCACGTCATAGGGGTGTTCGGCCTTGAGGTACGCCTCCAGCTCCGGGTACCGGGCCCGGGTGGTCTTGTAGTGCAGGCGCCACTCGGTGTCGGTACGGATCTTGCGTTGCCACTGGTAGACGCTGGTGATCGGTCCGTCGATCTGGGCACAGGCGGCGAGCCGCTGCTCGATCGCGGCGGAGGCGAGCCGGCGGGCGGACTCCTCGCTGTCGGTGGTGGTCGTCACCGCGATGTACTGGATGGCCTCGGACATGGCGCCGACCGTACCGCAGCGGGCACGGGGCGTTGTCGGTGGTGGCACGTAGGCTCCTTGACATGAGCCATGCAGACCTGCGCGAACTCCATGGTGCGCTGCACACCGCCTATGACATCGCCTTCGCCCTCGACGCCACCGCCGTCTCCGCCCAGGAGAGCGAGCAGCTGGTGGACGCGCTGCAGCGGGCGCTGGCCGCGGCGCGCGCCCTGGGCGGCGGGGCCGGCACCACCGGCTGCGCCCGGCACCCCAAGGGCGCGGTGGACCCGCTCTACGGGGACAAGGAGGATCCGCTGCCGCCCGGCTGGGGCCGCTGCCTGCTGTGCAATGACGCCCGCCGGCGGGCCAACGCCCAGCGGCGCGGCGGTCGTTGAGCGGCGCCGCGCGGCAGGCGTTGAGCGGCCCCGCGCGGCGGTCCGGCCGGACGGCCGCTCGGGCGCCCGCTCAGGCGGCGTTCACCAGGCGCAGATAGCGGTCCCAGTCCCAGTAGGGGCCGGGATCGTGGTGGGTGGAGCCGGGCACTTCGACATGGCCGATGATGCGCTCCCGGGTCCGGGGGATCCCGTACCGCTCGCAGACGGCGGCCGTCAACGCGGCCGAGGAGCGGTACATCTCCTCGGTGAAGTAGTCGGGCCGGTCGATCCACCCCTCGTGCTCGATGCCGATGCTGCGGGTGTTGTAGTCCCAGTTGCCCGCGTGCCAGGCGATGTCCCGCTCCCTGACGAACTGCCCGATATAGCCGTCGGCGGAGGCGACCATATAGTGCGCCGAGACCTTGGCCTGCGGGTCCTCGAAGATCCGCATGGCGTCGGGGAAGGTCTCCTGGGTCACATGGATCACCACAAAGTCCACCGGGTAGGCCGTGGGCCGGCCGGAGACCGTGAAGTTGGCGCTGCTGGCCGGTATCCAGTGGGTGGGCGGATAGGACTGCTCGGTCTCTTCCACGGGGCCTCCGAAGTCGCTGCCGGGCCGCCGGCACGCTGGGACGAGGACATGACACCCGGCTCGGGGCCGCCCCGCAAGCACTGGCGCGGGAAATGACCTGGACTGGACCAGCAGTGCATAAAAATAGGCACCACCGTGCGGTTTATTCATGGAAAGCAAGGTGAGTGTTCCATCTCACCTTCGATTACCGAGAGTCATTGCCGGATTTGCCCGGCTCTGACCGCAAAGCCGCTTTGGCTCCCCGCGTCCCGTCTGCCATAGTCGAGGCCACGACCCCCATTGACCCGGGCAAGGTCGTTCATACGCCGCGAAACACACCCCAATTCTTCGCGGCGACCCGACAGGGCCCCCAGGCCGTCCCAGGCGGACGGCGGGGGCCCTTCGTGTATCAGCAGGCCGTGCGACAGTGGTCGCGTATCGGCGGCCGGGCTTCAGCGGTCCACCACCCGCATCTCGAACCAGGTGGTCTTGCCCCTGGTCAGCAGGTCCACCCCCCAGCGGTCGGAGAGCCGGTCCACCAGGAACAGGCCGCGCCCGGTGACATCCGTCTCGCTCACCGGCAGCAGACAGGGCAGCCCTCGCGAGGGGTCGCGCACCTCCATCCGCACCCACCCCCGGCGGCGCAGCATACGCAGCCCGAACCAGCGGGCGCCGGTGTGCTGGATGGCGTTGCCCACCAGCTCGGACACCAGCAGCACGGCATAGTCGGTGAGTTGCGGCGACAGCCCCCACTGGCGCAGCGCCACCGACCGGGTCAGCCGGCGCACGGCCACCGTGGACTCGGGGCAAGAGGGCAGCCGCGCCTCGCCGAGGTGCGGACTGCCGTACTGCTCAAGCGCCTTCAGCGCCAGTTCTTCGTCAACGGTGGGGATCCGCCGCGCAGGGGCGGTACCCACCCTCTGCTGCGGCCGATCCGTTCCCTCCAGGCCCGCCATGCCCTCCATCATGGCCGCCGGAGAGCCGCTGCGAAGGGGAACGACGGGATTGAACAGAGCGGAAGAATCCCTTCCAGGGCTCCGCCGTGACATATGCCAGTGGCTTCGTCGCCGACGGAATCCCCGGGATGACCTGGGCAGACCAGGAGCGCCAAGCCCGGCCGGGCGGGCGGGAGAAGGTCAACCCCGGGGAGTGCGAAGTTCCCCGGAATTCCCTCACAAGTGTCAACCCCCGGTGACCACCGGGGGTATACCACTCACCCCCAACACCATCCGGATCAGCTGAACTTGGCCTTGCCGGGACCTTCTTCGACAAAGCTGCGCATACCGATCTCACGGTCCTCGGTGGCGAACAGGCCCGCGAACCAGTTGCGTTCAATGACCAGCCCGGTGTCGATATCGGTCTCCAGGCCGGCGTCCACCGCCTCCTTGGCGGCACGCAGCGCGATGGCCGGTCCGGCCGCCAGCCGGGCCGCCCATGCGTGGGCCTGGGTGTAGACCTCCTCCGCCGGGACCACCCGGTCCACCAGCCCGAGGGCCAGCGCCTCCGGCGCCTTGACCTGACGGCCGGTGAAAATCAGGTCCTTGGCCTTGGACGGGCCGATGAGCCGGGACAGCCGCTGGGTGCCGCCGGCGCCCGGAATCAGGCCGAGCAGGATCTCCGGCTGGCCCAGCTTGGCGTTCTCCGCGGCGATCCGGTAGTCCGCGCACAGCGCCAGCTCACAACCGCCGCCCAGCGCATAGCCGGTGACCGCGGCCACCACCGGCTTGGGAATGCGGGCCACCGCGGTGAAGGCGTCCTGCAGACCGCGGGAACGGGCCACCATGGCCGCGTGGTCCATCTCCCGCATCTCCTTGATGTCCGCCCCGGCCGCGAACACCTTCTCCCCGCCCCACAGCACCACGGCCCTTACGTCCGCCCGTTGGGACACCTCCCCGGCCAGCTCGCGCAGCCGGTCCTGGGTGGCGATGTCCAGGGCGTTCATCGGCGGTCGGTCCAGCCGGACGGTGGCCACGCCCTCGGCGACCTCAAGATGCACAGTCATGGCAGCAGGTTAGCTGCCGTTAACAGCCCGCGGTACCGGTGTCCTTGAGGGCTGTGCTTGGCCGGCCGGTTCATGGGCGGGCCGGCGAGGAGCGGATCCCGGCGGCTCGCTCACCGGATGGGCGGCACCTTGTGCCCCGACCCATGCCTCGGTGGCGTTCCAAGGGGTGCCGGTATAGGCGATCAGGGTGGCCGGCAGGCCGTCGGGGACGGTGGGGCGCAGCTCCAGGCGATGGTCATGGCCACGGAAGCGGTTGTCGGTGATGGTGGCATGGATGGCGCCGGGCCCGGGTTCGGCGGACAGCCTCAGCTGGTGGGGGCGCAGCATCACCAGGCCGTGGCCGTTGGCTTCGGCCGGGGCGGTCAGGGGGAGCGGGCCCAGCACGGTGAGGGCCTTGTCGGCGGTGATGGCGGCCGGTATGAGGTTGGCTTCGCCGAGGAAGCGGGCGACGGCGGTGTCGTCGGGTTCGTGGTAGAGCCGCTGGGGGGTGCCTTGCTGGGCAATGCGGCCATTGCGCATGACGGCGATGGTGTCGGCGAAGGAGAGCGCTTCCTCCTGGTCATGGGTGACCAGGACGGCGGTGGTTCCGGCGCGGCGCAGGGTGGCGGCGATCTCGGCACGGAGTTCCGTGCGCAGGGCGGCGTCGAGTGCGGCGAAGGGCTCGTCCAGCAGCAGGAGTTCGGGTTCGGCGGCCAGTGCGCGAGCGAGGGCTACGCGCTGCTGCTGGCCGCCCGAGAGCTGGTGGGGGTGGCGGTCCTGGAGGCCGTCGAGGCCGACCAGGGCGAGGAGTTCGGCCACCTTGGCGCGGCGGCGGGCGCGCGGCACCCCGAAGCCGATGTTTCCGGCCACGGTGAGGTGCGGGAAGAGCGCGCCGTCCTGCGGAACGTAGCCGACGCGGCGGTGCTGGGCGGGCAGGCGGCGGCGTCCGTCGTCCAGCGGCCTTTCGCCCAGGGCGACTTCACCCGCCATGGCCGGATGGAAACCGGCTATGACGCGCAGCAGTGTGCTCTTGCCGCACCCGGACGGTCCGAGCACACAGGCCAGTGCCCCGTCCTCGACCGTCAGGTCCACTCCGGCGAGGATCTCGTTCCGGCCGTGTGCGGCACGCAGTCCTTTGACCGACAGACCACTCATCGCGTTGTCTCCGTACGGGGATCGGCGCCGAGCGTGCGGCGGGTGAGCAGCAGGACGGGCGGTACGGACAGGGCCACCATCAGTGCGGCGTACGGCGCTGCGGCCCCGTAGGCAAGGCCGCTGGTGTATGTCCAGAAGCGGGTGGCGAGGGTCTCGGTACCGGTCGGGCGGAGCAGCAGGGTGGCGGTCAGTTCGGTGCCGGCGGTGAGGGCGACCATGGCCGCGGCCGTTCCGAGCCCGGGCAGCACCAGCGGCAGGGTGATTCTGGCCAGTACGGCGGCCGGGCGGGTGCCGAGCGAGCGGGCCACCTCCTCGACGCCGGGCGGCACTTGGGCCAGGGCGGCCCGTACGGCCGTCAGGGCGAGCGGGAAGTAGAGCACCACGTAGCCGGCGACGAGCATCGGGGGCTGCTGATACAGCGGCTGCGCATAACGGATCACAAAGTGGATGACGGAGAGCGCGATCGCGATGCCGGGCAGTGCCCGGGTGAGGTAGGCGGCTCCCTCGGCGGCCCGGGCGAGCCGGGTGCCGCGCCGCCAGGCGTACAGGGCGACGGGAACCGCGGCGGCGGTGGCGACGAGGGCCGCCGCGGCGGAGTAGCCGAGCGTGGTGAGAACGGCGGTGATCACCGAAGCCTGTGGGAGCGTGGTGGAGCTGCCGCGCACCAGCCAGTAGCCGAGGGCGTAGACCGGCACGCCGAGCGCGGTGGCGGTCAGCGAGCCAAGTGCCGCCAGGGCCAGGGGAGTCCAGCGGCCGAGCCGGGCCGGGGCCGCGCCGCGCCCGGCGGTGGCGCGGCGTACCGTGCGGCCGCGGCGTCCGGTGCCCGCCTCCAGGACGACCAGCAGCAGGGCGAGGGCGACCAGGACGAGGGTGAGCTGGGCGGCGGATGCGGCGTCGAAACCCAGCTTGTACTCGGTGAAGATGGCGGTGGCGAAGGTGGTGTAGCGCAGCATTGCAAACGCCCCGTACTCGCCGAGCAGATAGAGCGAGACGAGGAGTGCTCCGCCGGCCAGGGCCGGGCGGGCCAGGGGCAGGGTGACGCGGCACAGGGTGGCGAGCGGGCCCCGGCCGAGGCTGCGGGAGACCTCCTCGGCCGCGGTGTCGGCGCGGCGCAGGGTGGCGGCGACCGGGAGGAAGACCAGTGGGTAGAGCGAGCAGGTCATCACCAGGACCGCTCCCCAGTAGCCCCGCACCGAGGAGGTGAGGGAGACCCAGGAGTAGCCGCGGACGAACTCGGGCACGGCCAGCGGCAGGGCGAGGGCGGTGGTCCACCAGCGGCGGCCGGGCAGATCGGTGCGTTCCACCAGGCAGGCGGCGCCGAAGCCGAGGACGGCGGTGGCGAGGGTGACCGCGAGGGCGAGCGTGACCGTGTTCCACAGCAGGTCGCCGACGAGCGGGCGGCCCAGGAGGCGCCGGGCCTGCTCCCAGCCGGCCTCACCGGCCTGGACGCCGATGAGGACCAGGGGTGAGGCCACGGCGGCGGCGATGGCGAGGGCGGCCGGTGCGAGCAGGCCGGCGCCCCGCCACCGTCCCAGCGGTGACGGGCCTGCGGGGTTGGGGAGTCCGGTCATGGCAGAAGGCCGGTGTCCTGGAGCAGCCTGAGGGCGTCCTTGCCGTCGCCGAGGCCGGCGCCGTTCGCGACCGTGCCGATGGTGGCGAGCTCGGGCAGTTCCTTCTTGCCCTTCACGCCGGGTACGAGCGGGTACTCATAGCTCTCGGAGCCGGCGATCACCTGCTGCGCGGGGACGCTGTCGAGGTAGGCGAGGAATGCCTGGGCGGCCTGCTGGTGCTTGCCGTTCTTGAGGGCGGCGGCGCCGGAGACGTCGATGAGTGCGCCGGGGTCGCCCTTGGCGAAGTAGTGCAGTTTGGCGTGGGTCCTGGCGGCGGTCTGTTCGTCGCGCAGACGGTAGAAGTAGTAGTGGTCGATGACGCCGCCCTCGACCTCGCCCTTGTTGACGGCCGCCGACAGGTCCTCGTTGCTGTCGTACGTCCTGGCGTTGGCCTTCAGGCCCGCCAGCCACTTCCTGGCGGCGTCCTCGCCATCGGTCTTGATCATGCGGGTGACGACGGGGGCGAAGTCGGTCTCGCCGGGTGCGATGCCGAGCCGCCCCTTCCACTCGGGCTTGGCCAGGTCGCGTACGGAGGCGGGCGGCGCGGTGTCGGCGCCCTTGCCCTCGGCGGCGATGAAGGCGGCGGTACGGGCGGAGACACCGGCCCAGTCGCCCTTGGGTGAACTGTCCCCGGCGGGAACGGACTTGAGCGTCCCGGGCCGGACCGGGGCGAGCAGCCCCTTCTCCTCCAGGGTGGTCAGTGCGGGCGGGTTCTCGGCGTAGAAGACATCGGCGGGGGACGCCGGGCCTTCCTGGAGGATCTGGTTGGCCAGCTCCGCTTCGTCGCCGGAGCGCAGTTTGACCTTGATCCCGGTGCGCTTCTCGAAGTCCGCCGCCAGTGCCTTGACGGTCTGCTCATGCTGGCCGCTGTAGACGGTGATCGTCTGGCCCTTGAGCGAGGCACCGCCCTGCGCGGCCGATGCGCTGTCACCGGCGTTGTCGCCCGAGCCGCCGCAAGCGGTCAGCGCCAGCGCGCACACCGTGCCGAGTGCCAGGCCGATGGCGGGCCGAAAAGTTCGGAGCATGGTGGGCCCCTCCATGACGAGCAGGGTTCGGCCGCTGCGGCTCCACCCGGGACGATTGGGATCCAGTCAGGCGGATGGCATTGAGTGCGCATATCCATGGGGCTTCGCACGGCGCCGGACCTGGCTTGGTGGCGCAGAACGTAGGACAGGAAAGGCTTGCCTAACAAGTTTTGGGGCGTCAGATCTCGGTCCGGCGTCGGCGAGCACATGGCTGGCTGATTGAAGGATCAATTTCACGCCAAGAAGGCAATGATTCAGCCACGAAGCGGACCCGGCGACCGCCCTGTACAGCTCATGGATGCGCCACGTATCGTCGGAAATGTCTGGATGCGCGACCCGCATCCTCGCGGGACGCGCGTGGACCCGCACAGATTGGGTCGCATCATGACTCATGGATCAGGCATGGATTCCCCGAAGTGGGCCCGCCGCTGTCGCGTCACAAGCCTGCTGGTCGCCGCTGTCACCGCCGCGAGCGTCTCAACGGCGGCCGCGTGGTGCGGCGACGGGCACGGCCGGGAGACCGGTGACCACGGATACTCCAGAGGCCCTGCCACGGTCGCGATGGCCCCCGCGGCGCCGAGCGCACCGGCGGCGGCGAGCCAAGTGACCATCGCCGGCTTCGCATTCTCGCCGTCAACCCTGACGGTGACCAAGGGCACCACGGTGACATGGACCAACAACGATTCCGTATCGCACACCGTGACCGGCTCCGGGCTGAACTCGCCGACGCTCAGCCCTGGCGATTCCTACAGCTTCACCTTCAACTCCTCCGGCACCTTCAGCTACATCTGCACGATCCACCCGTCCATGCACGGCACAGTCGTTGTGAATTGAGGTGAACGGACCGCGGTGCCCGCCCGGCTCAGCCGCCCGCCGTCCACTGGGACCAGGGCATGTTCCAGCCGTTGAGCCCGTTGTCCGGCTGGATGGTCTTGTCGGGAGAGTTCTCCACCACGACCACATCGCCGATCAGCGAATGGTTGTAGAACCAGGCGGCCGGGGTGGACGGGTCGCCGCCCCCGCGCTCGTCGAACAGGCCCACACAACCGTGGCTGACGTTCGCCGAGCCGAAAGTGCCCTCGCCCGACCAGTAGTTGCCATGGATGAAGGTGCCCGAGCTGGAGAGCCGCATGGCGTGCGGCACGTCCTTGATGTCGTACTCGCCGCCGAAGCCCACGGTGTCCCCGTTCATCCGGGTCACCTCGAACTTCTCGCTGATCACCATCTGGCCGTTGTAGGTGGTGTGTCCGGGGCCGCCGGCCGAGATGGGAATGGTCCTGACGGCCTTGCCGTCCCGCCGGACGGTCATCTCATGGCTGCGGGTGTCCACCGTGCTGATCTGGCTGCGGCCGATGGTGAACCGCACGGTCTTGTTCTGGGTGCCGTAGACGCCCTCCCGGCCCTGGACGCCGTCCAGGTTCATGCTGAGCGTGACCTTGGTGCCGGGCGTCCAGTACTTCTCCGGCCGGAAGTCCAGCCGGTCGTTGCCGAACCAGTGGCTCCTGATCTCCACCGGCGGGTCGGCGGTGACCCGGACCGCCTTCTCCACCGACCGGGGGTCGGTGATGCCCCGGCTGAAGTCCAGCGACACCGGCATCCCCACGCCGACCTCGCTGCCGTCCTCCGGGGTGAAGTAGGCGACAAAGGTGTTCTTGGGCGTCAGGGTGGTGAAGACGGCGTGCTTGGCGGACTGCCGGCCGTCCTTGTCCCTGGCCATGGCGTCCACCGTGTACCTGGTGGCGGCGGCCAGATGACCGGAGGGCTCCCAGGAGGAGCCGTCGCCGGATATCCGGCCCTCCACCGGACGCCCCTTGCCGTCCGTCACCTTCACCGAAGTCAGGCTGCCCTGCCGCGCGGTGACCCGTAGCGCCCCGCTGGTCCCCACATCACTGGCGCCGTCCCTGGGCGTGATCGTCACCACCGCCCGGGACTCCTCCCCGCCCCGCCCGCCGCCCGTCCTTCCCCCGCCGGACGAGCCACCGCACGCGGTGGTCAGGGCCAGTGCCGTCCCCAGCAGCAGTGCGGCCAGCGCCCGGCGGCGCCCACGGCTGTCGGACATCGGCTGCGCAATCACAACGCTTGTCTCCCCTCGCCCGGCCCGCGGCCCCGCGGTGCCCCCCAGACGGCCTCCCCCGCCGGCGAGTCGGCGAACCGGCGAAGCCGCCAACGCGCCATGCGCGCATGGCGCCAGACAACCACACACATAGGACATCATTCGCCCCCGCGAATGTCACCATTCCGTCCCAACCGCCCGGCGGCCGGGGGCGCCAACTCCCCCGCGCGCCGGGCAAGTCAGCCCAAGTCAGTCCAGTTCGCGCAGCGCCGAGCCGGCCCGCCAGTCCTGCCAGGACATGTTCCAGCCGCCCAGCCCGTTGTCCGCGGTCACCGGCCGCCCGGCGGAGTTGACCACCTCCACCACATCGCCGATCAGCGAGCCGTTGTAGAACCAGGCCGCCGGGGTGTCCCGCCCGCCGCCCTGCACATCCCGCAGACCGATACAGCCATGGCTGACGTTCTGGGTGCCGAACACCTCCGGTTTGGCCCAGTAGTTGCCGTGCAGAAAGGTGCCGGAACCGGTCAGCCGCATGGCGTGCGGCACATCGCGGATGTTGTACTCGCCGCCGAAGCCCACGGTGTCCCCGTTCATCCGGGTCACCTCGAACTTCTCGCTGATCACCATCTTGCCGTGATAAGTCGGGTTCGCCCGGCCGCCCGTGGTCACCGGAACCCTGGCCGGCGGCGCCCCGTCGCGCACCACGGTCATCATGTGCGCCGCCGCGTCCACCGTGCTGACCTGGCTGCGCCCCACGGTGAAGGTAACCGTCTTGCGCTGCGCCCCGTACACCCCGTCCGCCCCCCGCACATCGCGCAGCCGCAGATCCACGGTGACCACGGTGCCCGGCTTCCAGTACTCGCGCGGCCTGAAGTCCAGCCGGGAGGAGCCGAACCAGTGCCCGGCGATCTGGGTCGGCGGCCGGGAACGGACCTGGATGGCGCGCTCCACCGCGGCCCGGTCGCTGATCGGCCGGCTGAAGCCGAAGGAGACGATCATTCCGGTGCCCACCGTGGAGTGCGGCGCCGGAGTCAGATAGCCGACGAACCGGTGCTCCGGCACATAGGTCCTGAACTCGGTGTGCCGGGCCGCCCGGTGGCCGGCGGCGTCCCGGGCCACGGCGTCCACCGTGTAGCGGGCGGCCAGCCCCAGCGGCCCGCCGGTCGGCCGCCAGCTGCGCCCGCCGTCCATCACCCGCCCCTCCACCGCGCGCCGCCCGCTGTCCCAGATCTCGGTGACCCGCACCTGCTCCAGCCGGCCCTCCGACACCCGCACCTCGAACGCGTCATTGGCCCGGACATTTTTGGCGCCGTCGCCGGGCACCACCCGGATCAGCTCGGCGGCGGGCCGCTCGTCATCCGTCAACGCGGGCTCGGGGGCGCCCGGGGCGCATCCCCCGAGCAGGGCCAGTGCGGCCAGCACAAACAGCCCGCGCAGGGCGCGCGGAAGCGCAAAAGGTGTCACAACGGTCCCAACGACACGTTTCCTCCCGGGAAACGTCGCTGCACTCCCTTGCTGCAACCGGTCACACGTGTGAGCGCATGCGCACTATCGCGCTGGAGTGGGAAGAAAGGGGGGACAGGCGACATCGCGGCATGCCACCCGAAAGCCGCCCGGAGGCGACACGTGCCCAGCGCATCCGAGCAACACACGGAACAGAGCGTCATCTTCACCACCGGAACGGCGCAACCCCCTCCCGGCAGTCCGGCCGAGCTCAACGGACAGCTCAGGCCGCCCGGCACCACCGCCTGGCCGGGCTCGCCCGAACCGCTGGGCGCCCGCTTCACGGTGGGCCCCGGCCAGGTGGCCGGGACCAACTTCGCCCTATGGGCGGCCGGCGCGGAGGCCGTCGAACTCTGCCTGTTCACCGAGGACGAGTCCGGCACCCTCCGGGAAACCCGCCATCAGCTGCGGGAGTTGACCCATGAGGTCTGGCATGGCTTCCTGCCCGGGGTGCTGCCCGGCCAGCGCTACGGCTACCGGGTGCACGGCCGCTGGGACCCCTGGACCGGCGCCCGCTTCAACCCCGCCAAACTGCTGCTGGACCCCTACGCCCGGGCGGTGGACGGCGACTTCACCATGCCGCCCCAGGTCTACGGCCATGTCCGCGACTGGCCGCACCAGCACATCGCCGACACCGTCCGCGATGAACGCGACTCCGCCCCCCATGTCCCCAAGGGGGTGGTGGTGGCCGACGGCGAACGGGCCGGCGAGTCCCGCCCGGCCACCGACTGGGCCGACACCGTCATCTACGAACTCCATGTGCGCGGCTTCACCCGGCTCAACCCCCAGCTGCCCGAGGCCCTCCGCGGCACCTACGCGGGCCTGGCCCATCCGGCCACCGTGGAACACCTGGACCGCTTAGGCATAACCGCCGTGGAACTGCTGCCCGTCCACCACTTCGCCCATGAGGACCATCTGCTGCGGCGCGGGCTGCGCAACTACTGGGGCTACAACTCCATCGGCTGGTTCGCCCCGCACGCCGCCTACTCCGCCTCCGGCAGCCGGGGCCAGCAGGTGGGCGAGTTCAAGAAGATGGTGCGCACCCTGCACACGGCCGGCATCGAGGTCATCCTGGACGTGGTCTACAACCACAGCGCCGAGGGCGGCGAGCTCGGCCCCACCCTCTCGCTGCGCGGCATCGACAACCGGCGCTGCTACCGGCTGCAGGACGACGCCCGCCGCTACACCGACTTCACCGGCTGCGGCAACACCCTCAATGTCCTCCAGCCCAATGTGCTGCGGCTGATCACCGACTCGCTGCGCTACTGGGTCACCGAGATGGGAGTGGACGGCTTCCGCTTCGACCTGGCCTCCACCCTGGCCCGTACCGCCCACGAGGTGGACACCCTCTCGCCGTTTCTGTCCACCCTGGCCCAGGACCCGGTGCTGCGCACCGTCAAACTCATCGCCGAACCCTGGGACCTGGGCCCCGGCGGCTACCGGCTGGGCGGCTTCCCGCCGCCCTGGTCGGAGTGGAACGACCGCTACCGGGACGCGGTACGCGACTTCTGGCGCGGCGCCCTGCCGGACGTACGGGACCTGGGCTACCGGCTCTCCGGCTCCAGCGACCTCTACGGCTGGGGCGGCCGACGCCCCTACGCCTCCATCAACTTCATCACCGCGCACGACGGTTTCACCCTGCGCGACCTGGTGTCCTACGAGCGCAAGCACAACGAGGCCAATGGCGAGGGCAACCGGGACGGCGCCGATGACAACCGCTCGCAGAACTGCGGGGTGGAGGGCGAGACCGACGACCCGGCGGTGCTCGCCCTGCGCCGGCGGCAGGCCCGCAATCTGCTCACCACCCTGCTGCTGTCCGCCGGGGTGCCGATGCTGCTGGCCGGGGATGAGATGGGCCGCACCCAGGGCGGCAACAACAACGCCTACTGCCAGGACAACGAGACCGGCTGGGTGGACTGGTCACTGCTGGAGACCCCCGCCTGGCGCCCGCTGGCCGAGCTCACCACCCGGCTGCTGGCGCTGCGCCGCGCCCACCCCGTGCTGCGCAGCCACTCCTTCTTCACCGGCTGCCCCGGGGACCAGGAGGGCCCCTGCGACCTGGCCTGGTTCACCACCGCCGGCACCGAGATGACCGAGGCCGACTGGTATGCCCCCGGGGCCACCCTGGGCATGTACCTCTCCGGCCGGCGGATCGCCCGGCGGGCCCCGGACGGCACCGAGATCACCGACGACAGCTTCCTGGCCCTCTTCCACGCGGGCGCCGCGCCGGTGGAGTTCACCCTGCCCGGCCCGCCCTGGGCCGAGGGCTATGAACTGCTGGTGGACACCTCCCGGGAGGACCAGCGCACGCCCCCCGGCGTACGCCGCCGCGCGGGCACCCGAACCATGGTGCCGCCCAGGTCGGTGCTGCTGCTGGCGGTCCTGGACACCCCACCGCCAACGGCCCAGGGCGGGAAAACCACATGAGCGGTGTCAGTGGCGGACCGTAGTCTCGCCACTGATGACCGGAACCGAGGAAGAGAAGCCCGCCGCCCAACGCCGCTCCACCGTGCGCTCGTTGCTGCGCCTGTGGCCCTATGTGCGGCCGGTGCGCGGCAGGTTCCTCGGTGCCGTGGCGGTGGCCACCACGGCCTCCGCCATGAGCCTGGTCATCCCGCTCGCCCTGAAGTGGATCGTGGACGGGCCGATCGCCGACAAGGACCCCTCGGGAGTGTGGCTCGGCGGGCTGGCCCTGTTGGTGCTGGGGGTGCTGGAGGCCGGGCTGTTCGGCGTCCGGCGGATGATGGTGGCCGGCCCGCTCACCGGGGTCGAGGCCCGGATGCGCGCCGCCCTCTACCGCCGGCTGCAACGGCTGCCGGTCTCCTTCCACGACCAGTGGCCCTCGGGCCAGTTGCTCTCCCGGGGCACCACCGATCTGATGCTGCTGCGCATCTTCCTGGCCTTCGGGGTGACCTTCCTGGTGGTCAACGGGCTGACCATCGCGCTGGGTTTTGTCATCCTGCTGCTCCAGCAGTGGACGCTGGGCCTGGTGCTGCTGGCCCCGGTGGTCCCGCTGGTGATCCTCTGCCGCTATTTCGAGGTGAGTTACTCCCGGGCCGCGCGCACCGCCCAGGACCAGGTGGGCGATCTGACCACGGTGGTCGAGGAGAGCGTGCTGGGCATCCGGGTCATCAAGGGATTCGGCCAGCACCGTGGCCAGGAACGGGCGTTCGCGGAGCTCTCCGCCCGGCTGCGCGGCACCGAGATGCACAAGGCCCGGCTGCTGGGCGTGCTCTGGGGCCTGATCATGGCGCTGCCGGAGGTGGCCATCGGGGCGGCCCTGATGCTGGGCATGGTGCAGGTCGCCGACGACCACCTCACCGCCGGGGCGCTGGTGGCCTTCCTCTCCACCGCCCTGGCCCTGCGCTGGCCGGTGGAGTCCATAGGCTTCCTGCTGGCCATCGCCAATGACGCGGCGGCCGCCACCGACCGCTATATGCAGGTGATGGACGCTCCCCTGCCCTCCCCCGACCCGGCCGCCCCGGCCACCGCCGAGCCACCGCTGCCCGGGGACGGACTGCGCATGACGGGCGTGGAGTTCCGCTACCCCGACGCCCCGCCGGAGGCGCCGCCGGTGCTGCGCGGCATAGACCTGCACATCCGGACCGGCGAGACCATGGCCCTGGTCGGCGCCACCGGCAGCGGCAAGACCACGCTGACCGCGCTGATCCCCCGGCTGCACGAGGCCACCGCCGGCCGGATCACCCTGGACGGCCAGGACATCGCCGCCCTGCCCCGGGAACGGCTGCGCCGGCTGGTGTCGGTGGCCTTCGAGGAACCCACCCTGTTCTCCGCCAGCGCGGGCGAGAACGTCCTGATGGGCACCGACGAGGCCCGGGAGGAGGAGCTGCTGCGGGCATTGGCCGTGGCCCAGGCGGACTTCGTCCACGACCTGCCCGAGGGCCACCGCACCCAGGTCGGCGAGCAGGGCCTGAGCCTGTCCGGCGGACAGCGCCAACGCCTGGCGCTGGCCCGGGCGGTGGTGGGCCGGCCGCGCTTTCTGGTCCTGGACGACCCGCTGTCCGCCCTGGACGTCCACACCGAGGCGCTGGTGGAACGGGCGCTGCGGGAGGTGCTGGCCACCACCACCGCCCTGGTGGTCGCCCACCGCCCGTCCACCGTGCTGCTCGCCGACCGGGTGGCCCTGCTGTCCCGGGGGCGCATCGCCGCGGTGGGCACACACCAGGAATTGCTGCACAGTAACCGGGAGTACGCCCGACTCATGTCCGGACAGGAGCACCACCCGCAAGCCGAAGGAGACGCCCGACGATGACCACCTCCGTCTCCGACCAGCCCTCCGCCACCGAGGACCATACCGGCCAGACCCCGGATCCCCGGACCGCCGACGCCGTCAGCCAGGATGTGCTGCATGTCCCCAAGGGCGCCTCACTGGCCCTGCTGCGCTCGCTGCTGGCCCCCGCCCGGGGCCGGGTCCGGCTGACCGTCCTGGTCCTGCTGCTCCAGCAAGCCGCCGTCCAGGCGGGCCCGTTGCTGGTGGCCTACGCCATCGACCGGGGTGTCCCGGCGGTGCGCCGCCATGACTACGGGCCGCTGATCGCGGTGGGCACCGCCTACCTCGGCTGCGCCCTGGCCTCCGGCCTGCTGATGCACGCCTATATCCAGATCTCCGCCCGGGTGGGCCAGAACGCCCTGCTGGATCTGCGCGGCCGGATTTTCCGGCACGCCCAGACGCTGAGCGTGGACTTCCATGAGCGCTACACCTCGGGCCGGCTGATCTCCCGGGCCACCACCGATATCGAGTCCCTGCGCGAGCTGCTCAACGACGGCCTGCAGGAGCTGATGGGCATCGCCGTCTCGCTGTTCCTGGTCTCGGTCACCCTGATCTGGCTGGACTGGGAGACGGGTGTGGTGGCGCTGCTGTCCTTCACTCCGCTGTGGCTGCTGGTGCGCTGGTACGGGCGGCGTTCGCTGGTGATCCACCGGAACAAGTCCACCGCCATCGCCGCGGTGATCGTGAAGTTCACCGAGACCATCAATGGCATCCGGCCGGTGCAGGCGTTCCGCCGGGAGCGCGTCAATGACGCCCACTTCGACCGGCTCAACTCCCGTCACCGGGAGACCAACCGGGCCGCCATGACGGCCATGGCCTGGTATGTGATGACCTCCCGGCTGGTCTGCAATGTCTCGCTGGCCGGGATCGTGGTCTGGGGCGCCTACCGGGTGGCCGACGGGGGGCTGGCCCTGGGCGTGCTGGCCGCGGCGGTGCTCTATCTGCGCCGCCTCTACGACCCGGTGGACCAGCTGGGGATGTTCCTCAACTCCTACCAGTCGGCGGCCGCTTCCCTGGAGAAGATCGCCGGGCTGCTGGCCCAGCGCCCCTCGGTTCCGGAGCCCGCCGCACCACGGCCGCTGCCGAACCGTCCGGCCGCCCGCCCCGGCCGCGAAGTGAGCTTCCGTGGCGTGAGTTTCGCCTACCGTACCGGCGGCGAGGTGCTGCCCCGCTTCGACCTCACCCTGCCCGCGGGGCAGACGGTGGCCGTGGTGGGTTCCACCGGCGCGGGCAAGTCCACCCTGGCCAAGCTGCTGGCCCGGTTCTATGACCCCACCGAGGGCGAGGTGTTGCTGGACGGGGTGCCACTGCGCGAGCTGTCCGGGCCGGATCTGCGGCGCGGGGTGGTGATGGTGACCCAGGAGGCGTTCCTGTTCTCCGGCACCATCGCCGAGAACATCGCCATCGGCCGTCCCGACGCCACCCGGGCGGACATCGAGCGGGCGGCGAAGGCGATCGGCGCCCATGACTTCATCACCGCCATGCCGGAGGGCTATGACACCGATGTCCGCAAGCGGGGCGGGCGGATCTCGGCGGGGCAGCGGCAGTTGGTCTCCTTCGCCCGGGCCCTGCTGGCCGACCCGGCCGTGCTGATCCTGGACGAGGCCACCTCCTCGCTGGACATCCCCGGCGAACAGGCCGTCCAGCGCGCCATGCACACGGTGCTGCGTGGCCGTACCGCGGTGATCATCGCGCACCGGCTGTCCACGGTGGAGATCGCGGACCGGGTGCTGGTGATGTCACACGGCCGGATCGTCGAGGACGGCCCCCCGGCCGAACTCATCGCGGGCACGGGCCGGTTCTCGGAGCTGCACCGGGCCTGGCGGGAGAGCGTGGTGTAGGGGGCGCAGTCCCCGGAGAGCGCCCCCTACGGGGCGCTGACCACCGCCCCGAAGGCCGCCGCCATCCGCAGCCCCGCCTCCGGATCCCCGGCGACCGACGTGGTGTCCCGGGCCAGCGCCTCCTCCAAACTCACCGAACCGGCCCCGAGCCGGATCAGGGTGGCCAGGTCCGTACTGAGCATCGCGGCCGGCTCGGACGCGGCCCCCGCCCGCATCTCCACGGCCCCGTCGTCCACCACGGCATGGAAGACCAGCGCACCACCGTTGACCCGGAACTCATAGCTCTCATGGACACCCCGCGCCGCCTCCGGCCGGAAACTGGCGCCAACGGCGCCCACGATCCCATAGCGCCCGCCGGTGGCCTCCAGATGCCCGCCCAGAATGGCTATCGCCCGTTCCAGCACGTCGAGTTCACCGTCCAGCCGGGCCAGACCGCCCTCCAGGGCCTCCCGGACCGGCAGCAGGCGGGAGCCAATGGCCAGTACGGTCCACAGATCGGCGGTGAGCACACAGTCGGGCGCGGCGGCCGGGCCATGGCGCACCTCCAGCGACCCGTCGTCCACCCGCAGATGGAACGCCTCGCCATCGACCCGGTACTCATAGGTCTCATGCACCCCGCGGGCCATCTCCGGCCGGAAACTGGCGCGTACACAGCCCAGCACCCAGCCCAGCCGCAACCGCTCCCCCGGCCGCGGCAGCCCCATCAGCCGCATCCCCCACCGGGACAGCTCGTCCACCAAGGGGCGCATGGCGGCGCCCAGTTCGGTCAGCTCATAGACCGTGGAGGCGGCCGGGGGCGGCAGTTTGGCCTGGGTGAGGATGCCCGCCTCGCGCAGCTCGCGCAGCCGCTCGGCCAGCACATTGGGGCCGATGCCGGGCAGCCCGGCGACCAGGTCCGTATAGCGCCGGGGCCCCAGCAGCAGCTCCCGTACGATCAGCAGGGTCCACCGCCCGCCGATCACATCAAGGGCCCGCGCGGCCGGACAGAACTGATCGTAGCTACGGCCCATAAAGCGACTCGCGCCTTCTCCAACGATAGTTGTGGCTTAGCCATCCATAGTAAGACCAGAGCCGCGCCCCATAAGGGGCGCGGGGCGACTTCACTATGCGGCTCCGCCGCGTGGGCGCGACCAGCCACACCCAACCCGCACCCGACCGCCATCGCCGCACACCGTTGACCGGCCCACGGGGCGAACCCTCAAGCCCCCGTAACCCCGTCAATCGCCTCGCGCAAGAAATCCGCATGCCCGTTATGCCGCGCATACTCATGAATCAGATGCAGCATCACCAGCCGCAAGGACACCTCCTTCTCCCACCGCGGCTGATAACCCCTCACCTCCAGCGACTCCGCCGCCGCCTCGATCCGCCGGGAGTGCTCGATCTCCGTCTCCCAGGCGGTGAACACCTCTTCCATGGTGGAGGCATCCGCATTGAACGCCTCCTGATAGTCACCGACCTCCGACCACAGCCATGGCACCTCCTCCGCGTTGATCACTCGGCGGAACCAGGCCCGTTCGACTTCGGCCATATGCCGCACCAGCCCCAGCAGCGACAGCTGCGAGGGCGGGCTGGCCTTGCGGCGCAACTGTTCCTCGGAGAGCCCCTCACACTTCATGGCGAGCGTGGCCCGGTGGAAGTCCAGGAAAGTGCGCAGGGTTTCGCGTTCCCCGGCGGTCAGTGGCGGGCCTATGCGTTCCACGGTCACGTCTCAATTTCCTTTCAGCGCAGCGTTGTCGGCGGACGGCGCGATGCTACCCGCGCCCGATATGCGGACACCGCTCTTTGGCCAACGGACATTTTCCGGCCAACTTATTGGTGCAGTCCTGACATGTTCATGAGATCGATGGCACTCTGCACCACAACCGACGTCGGACCCCCCACACCCCCCAACCCCCCACCCCCTCACATCGGCCTTGGCCGCATCCCCCCTGCGCGGCCACCGCAGAAGGAGTCAGTGTGAGACCCACCCCCCGACGCTCCCCCAGCCGTCAACGCGCCGTAGCCGGCGGCGCCTTGGTCGCGGTCACCGCGCTGCTCGCCGTAGGCGTCCAGAGCGGCGCCGCCAACGCCGGTACCGAGCAGGCGAAACGACCCGTCCGCCAGCAGCTGATAACCAAGGCGGACCCCGGCGCCCAGCCCGCCAGGCTCTCCCCCTCCCAGCGCGCCGAGCTGATCCGCCAGGCCAATGCCACCAAGGCGAAGACCGCCCGCGAACTGGGACTGAGTTCCAGGGAGAAGCTGGTGGTCAAGGACACCGTCAAGGACAACAACGGTACGGTGCACACCCGTTATGAGCGCACCTACGACGGACTGCCCGTGCTCGGCGGCGACCTGGTGGTGGACGCCACCGCCCATGGCACCGTCAAGAGCGTGACCAGGGCCAACAACGCCCGGCTGGCCATCGCCTCCACCGCTCCCTCCCTCTCCGCCGCCACCGCCGAGCGCCAGGCGGTCACATCGGCCCGGACGCATGGCGCCAAGGCCGACAAGGCCGCCAAGGCGCCGCGCAAGGTGATCTGGGCGGCCAAGGGCACTCCGGTGCTGGCGTACGAGACCGTGGTCGGCGGGCTCCAGGACGATGGCACGCCCAACCAGCTGCATGTCATCACCGACGCCCGCACCGGCAAAAAGCTCTACGAGTACCAGGGCATCGAGACCGCCACCGGCAACACCCAGTACAGCGGGCAGGTTTCCCTGGAGTCCACCCAGTCCGGCGGCCAGTACACCCTCACCGACGGCACCCGGGGCGGCCACAAGACCTATGACCTGGGGCATGGCTCGGACGGCACCGGCTCGCTGTTCACCAACTCCACCGACGTCTGGGGCGACGGCACCGTCAACGACCCCGCGACGGCCGGGGCGGACGCGGCCTATGGAGCCCAGCTGACCTGGGACTACTACAAGACCGTCCAGGGCCGTTCCGGCATCCGCGGTGACGGCGTGGGCGCATACAGCAGGACCCACTACGGCAACGGCTATGTCAACGCCTTCTGGGACGACAGCTGCTTCTGCATGACCTATGGCGACGGCCAGGGTGACGCCAAGCCGCTGACCTCCATCGATGTGGCGGCCCATGAGATGACCCACGGGGTCACCGCGGCCACCGCCAACCTCAACTACAGCGGTGAGTCCGGTGGTCTCAACGAGGCGACCAGCGACATCATGGCCACCGCGGTCAAGTTCTGGGCGCACAACCCCCAGGACCCGGGCGACTACCGCATCGGCGCGAAGATCGACATCAATGGCGATGGCACGCCGCTGCGTTATATGGACCAGCCCAGCAAGGACGGCGCCTCCAAGGACTACTGGGACTCCGGCCTGGGCGGCATCGATGTGCACTACTCCTCGGGCCCGGCCAACCACTGGTTCTATCTGGCCTCCGAGGGCAGTGGCCCCAAGGACATCAATGGCGTCCACTACGACAGCCCCACCTATGACGGCCAGCCCGTCACCGGCATCGGCCGGGACAACGCCGCCAAGATCTGGTTCAAGGCGCTGACCGAGCGGATGCAGTCCAGCACCGACTATGCGGGGGCGCGGGACGCCACCCTGTGGGCGGCCGGTGAGCTGTTCGGCGTGGGCAGCGACACCTACAACAACGTGGCCAACGCCTGGGCCGCCATCAATGTGGGCAGCCGGGCGGGCACCAACGGCTGACCTTCCGGCACCACCGGTTCCCCTTGAACCAGGCGCCGTCCGGGGTGAGTTCCGCTCCCCCGGGCGGCGCCTCACCATGTGCACTCCCTCACACCGAAATGCACCTTTTGACACTATAAGTCCCTGTACACAGCACCAATTGACCCAGCGTTTATGCAACTGGTGCATCTCCAGCCCCGAATTCCCCATCGCGGCGCACGCGAGTTCGATCAAACTTGCGCAGTCGGCCCCACTCTTCGGCCGATGAGTCCACAGATCAGGAGTTCGTGTGCGCAAGTCCCGAATAGCCCGCTCCGGCGCCCGCCGCCCGGCCGTGGCGACCGGTGCGGCCGCCGTCGCGGCGGCCCTGCTCGCCGGCGGCTTCACCGCCGTCCCCGCGCAGGCCGCCACCGGAACCGACGACCCCGCCAAGGCCCTGCACCTGGGCCCCAAGGAGAAGCTGGTTCCCCAGGGCACCATCACGGATGCCGACGGCACCGTGCACACCCGCTATGAGCGCACCTATGACGGGCTGCCGGTCATCGGCGGTGACCTGGTGGTCCAGCAGACCAGGGACGGCCGGGTCCAGGACGTGGACAAGGCCACCGAAGCCCCCATCAAGGTCCCCACCACCAAGGCCAAGGTGACCCCGCCGGCCGCGCGCCGCTCCGCCGAGTCGCTGGCCCCCTCCGCCGCGGGCGGCGGCAGCCCCATCGTCCAGGACCAGGCCCCGCGCAAGGTGATCTGGGCCGCCGGGGGCAAGCCCGTGCTCGCCTATGAGACGGTCATCGGCGGCACCCAGCCCGGCGGCGCCCCCAGCGAACTCCATGTGGTCACCGACGCCACCACCGGCAGGAAGCTCGCCGACTGGCAGGCCGTGGAGACCGGCGAGGGCAACAGCATGTACAGCGGCCGGGTCAAGGTGGGCTCGGTCAAAATCGGCGGCCAGTGGGTGCTGCGCGACCAGGACCGCGGCAATATGCAGGTCTTCAACATGCGCGGCGGCCTGGACGAGGACAGCGCCCCCGCCTTCCGGAACGCCAAGGACGTCTGGGGCAACGGCAAGCCCACCATCGCGCAGACCGCCGCCGTGGACGCCGAGTACGGTGCCGCGGTCGCCTGGGACTTCTACAAGAAGGTCCTGCACCGCAATGGCATCAAGGGCAATGGCAAGGCGCCCAAGCTCTATGTGCACTACGACAACAACCAGGCCAATGCCTTCTGGCTGGACAGCTGCTTCTGTATGCACTACGGCGACGGGCTGGACAACAAGACCCCCGTCACCTCCATCGACATCGCCGCCCATGAGATGACGCATGGCGTCACCTCCGCCACCGCCAAGCTGCGCTACACCAACTCCGAGAGCGGCGGCCTCAATGAGGCCACCTCCGACATCCTGGGCACCGCCGTGGAGTTCTACGCCAAGAACCCCAAGAACCCGGGCAACTACCTGATCGGCGAGCAGGTCAACCTGCTGGGCAACGGTCAGCCGCTGCGCTATATGGACCGCCCCAGCCGGGACGCCGAGGCCAACCGGGCCGAGGGCTGGCCGCCTTCGGCCGACTACTGGAAGCCCGGCATCGGCAAGGAGGACATGCACTTCAGCTCCGGCATCGGCAACCACTTCTTCTATCTGCTGGCCGAGGGCAGCGGCAAGAAGACCATCAATGGCGTCCACTACGACAGCCCCACCTACGACCACAAGCCGGTCACCGGCATCGGCCGGGACGCCGCGGTGAAGATCTGGTACAAGGCGCTCACCGAGCACATGACCTCCACCACCGACTACCACGGCGCCCGCGCCGCCACCCTGAAGGCGGCCCGCGACCTGTACGGCACCAAGAGCAAGCAGTACAAGGCGGTTCAGCGCGCTTGGGACGGCGTGAACGTCAACTGATCGCCTGGGCGGAGGGGTTCGGCCCCTCCGCCGTCACCGGCACGAGGAACTCCGGCGGGGCGGCCGGTTGGCGTGAGCGGATAGTGACGGCGCACTGCCATACGGGACGCCGAATGCCTACACTGCCGTGGTCCGGACAGCACAGCGCGGCTCGCCCCAACACACCTGGGGCGAGCCGCGTTTGTGCGGTGGCGCCTAGTTGGTGATCTCGCCTGCGTAGCGGCTGCGGACAAACGTGGACCAGGCCGCGTCCGAGAAGATCAGTTTCGGTCCGGTTGGGTTCTTGCTGTCCCGGACCGGAATGAGCCCATCAGGCGCGAGGTCGTCAGATACCTCCACGCACTCGTGACCATTGCCGGAATGGGTCGATTTGCGCCAATGAAGGCCAGACATGCTAGTGACGTGTGCAGTGGGCATGGTGCTCCTCACGAGCCTTGCGGATCAGTTCAGTTGACGCTCTCGGTGACAGCACTTCGAGATCCAGGTGATCGTAGAACGCCCTGTATACCCCCACTTCGCTAGGAATCTCCAGGAGGGCACCGTTGAGGCCGCTCTCCCAGTAGACTGCTTCGTTTTTCCCTGGGCGCGATAGCAGCAGGACGGCCCCAATAGCGACAACGCCACCTGGCATGCCTTTGTCGTAGGGCAGGATGCGGAATGTCACGCGGGGGCGCTTGACGAGTTCGAGTGCGTGGGTAAGTTGCGCGCACATGACCTCGTGGCTACCGACGACCCGGTAGAGCGCGGACTCGTCGAGGATGCTCCAGAACCACACCGGGTCGTCGCGGTCGAGGATGCTCCGCCGCTCCATGCGGACCTCGAGCTTTTCCTCTATGTCACCACCGAAGAGGGGGGCAGCAGACTCGAAGATCGCGCGAGCGTAGTCTTCGGTTTGCGTCACACCGGGAAAGACGTGCGCGAAGTGCTGGATGCGCGTGGCCTCCCTCTCGGCCTCCAGGTAGCCGTGAGCCCAGATCGGGAACAGTGCCTGTTGCTGGAGGTCTTTGCGGACGTGGTGCCACATGGCCGCCAGTTCGCCATCTGCCCCCACGGCGTCATCGATCAGCTGTCCAGTTGGTGCGGTGGGAATCTCGTTTCCGAGTTCGATACCCGCGATCATTGCCTGCGAGAGTGGAATCCGCTCACCGAGCTGCTTCTGCGTCAGGCCGGCCGCCTTGCGCCGGTTCCTGAGCATCTTCCCAGCCAGAGAGGCTAGGTTCCGCAGCGGGTCAAGTTCCCTGGCTGCTGGCACAGTTCAGCCCTCCCTTGTATAAGCGAGTCAACTGATACGCGACCCGGAACGTCGATACCCAGAGCATGGTGAGCTAACCCACAGACCCGGATACTGGTTGCCTGAACCGGGTGCCGGTCCCCGAAGAGGCATCCACGCGCTTCGACGGTGCCCTGACCTGACCCCGGTTCTCCCAAGTGCGGCGGCTCGCCGCGCCCCAAGGCTCCACTCCCCGACCACTCCGGAGCTCACCCATGCCCTACTGGCCTGGCACCGCCGTGCCCAATTTGCCCCCGCTCGACGAGACGCCGCGCCCCAGAAAGACCTTGCAGGAGCGGCTGAAGGACGCCCACCCGATCGTCCCGCACCCGATGCCTGGTGATGCGGCCTCCACGGACGAGCAGGCACGCCCGGACCGGGACATCAGCGGCACGACCACCAGCGAGGCGACCATGACCACAAGTGACCCGTACGTCTCCCAAATCACCTTGCTCAAGCGTGACGTTGTCTATGACCCCCGGGCCGAGCAGAGCGCGGTCCCATTGCTCGTTCACTACGACGGCGGGAACACGCACGAGACTCTGCTCATCCTGGACCCGGACCAAGTGATGTCACTGTGGTTCCAGCTCGACCAGGTCATCAACCGCCGAAGCGCCGCCCGGGAGAGCTGGTGACCGGAATGCGCGCATACGGTGATGGCCTGGACGCCTTACGAGACGAACCCCACCCAGCGATACAGGTAAGCGGCACCTTCAGCCGCCTACGAAGCTACGGTGCGAAGCGACCGGAGAAGGCCCGGCGTACGACCAACGCGCGGCCATTCAGGTCGTGTTGGACTGTCAGACCGCCTTCCCAGGTTTGGGGAGTGCGACGGCTCCGCGGCCAGGCGTTGCGTATCGCCGAGAGGCTCAATCCCGGTCCGTACGCAACCTCGACACTGTGCGGCGCCCTTCGCAGGGTCCCCCAACGACTTCCAACGGGACGGCGTTCCAACCTCCTTGCGGAACTCGGCGCATGCCGAGTCGCACCAGGCCACTTACGACCAACTGCGCTCCGGGAAGCCGTTCATTCTGGTCACGGCCGACCACACGGACCTGTACGTACTCGCTGTATGGGCCGTGGACGTCTCTGCGAGTGGTGACGCACTGGCTGGGAGAGAGGGGGCGTGGCCGTCGCCGCTGTGCTGTGCCAACCCTCGCCGGTGACCCTGACGACGCATACGCCTCCGCGGCTACAAAGCCCGACGAGACCCACCCATTGTCGGACCGCTTCGGCGCCCTGGACGGCAGCAGTACCCGAGCAAAATCGGAAAGAGAGGGGAGCTCCGCGTGTTCATCGACATCCCGAGCGAACTCGAAGCTGCTCTGATCGACCTTCCACTCCCACCCTGGGAACTGGACGGTTCATCCTCGGCCCGGTCCACCATGGAGGAGTACCGGACCGAGCTGAGGGCCACCCCGCGGTTCGAGGACACCGCCGCGTCCCTGCGCCATACGCTGACCAGGGCGGGCGGCGGATACGCCGTGCTGCGCCTGGGGAACCTCGCCAAGGCGCTGGGGACCGGCGACCGGTTCCTGCGGCTGGCGACGGCCTTCGCGGCCGAGGTGGCCATCCCCTTCTCGCCCTTCCCGCGGTGGCCCCTGTGGAAGGACATCGGGGTCAAGGTCGATAAGGCCCCCGGCAAGTCCAGCGGCATTGGGTACAACGCGTTCCACATGGACTTGGTGAACGCGACCCTGCCCCCGGACTACACCACGCTCCTGTGCGTCCGCCCCGACCCGCTCGGCGGTGGTCTCAGCCTCCTGTCCGACGCCCACGCGGCAGTTGCGCGGCTGTCGGGGAACAGCCGCGCCCTGCTGGCCGAGACGGCCTACCACTACGGGACTTTCTTCGACCTGTACGGCGTCGGCGAGGAGTACAAGCCGTTCCCAATCTTGGACGGCTCCGCCGCGGACGAGGGGTTCGTCCGCTTCACCGCCAAGATGCTGGAGAGGTCCGATCTCGGCCGAGCGCACGCCGATGCCGCCCAGGATCTCGCTGCGGAGCTCATCCAGGGGCAGGTCTCCTTGATGCTCCAGCCCGGGGACTACCTCATCGTGAACCAGCGCCGCTTCCTGCACGGCCGGGAGGCGCTCCGGAGCGGTCAGGAGGCCGTCCCGGTCGCCGACCGCCGACTGCTCCTCCAGTTGTTCCTGCGCGCGCCAGCCGACGTCAGCTCGGCCGCGTAGCTGACCGGTCGTACCGGTATCCCGCCGAGTCCCACCCCCGGGCCCAGCCGCCGATCACGCGGCACGGGCAACGGGGCGGGGACGCGTCGAGCACTTCCGGAAGCGGCCGCGCACCGGGCTTTCCGGGTGCTCGTGCGCGGCTCTAGATGCGCGAGTTGCGCAGCGACTGCCACACGTCTCCGCCCAGCGCCCGCAGAGAACGGGGGACCGACAGGTGCTCGTGTTCGCGATACAACGCCCAGTTGTAGGGGACCAGCGAGAGCTTGTTGGACGACAGCGACCCTGGCCGGTGAGCCCGGTACACCGCGAGCGGCTCGGCCAGTCCACGAGCCTTGAAGCCATCCCGCAGGATGCTCAACCACAATGCGTAGTCCTGGCGCTTCGGCATTTCCGGCATGAGCCGTGTGCCAAGCACCGTGCGGTCGTACATCGCCGTCAAAGCGCCGATGTAGTTCCGGCGCAGCATCGCGGAGTAGTCCACACATGGCCGGGCCGGCACCACCCGCCCATTGGGCACGAAGTCGGCGGCCTCACCGGCGTAGCCGGCATCCATCTTGAAGTAGGACGTGTACGTCAGCGGCGCGTCACCCGCCTTCGCAAAGTCGAGCTGCCGCTTCAGCTTCTCCGGCAGCCACAGGTCATCGGAGTCGAGAAAGGCGACGTAGTCCCCACGGGCCCGCTCGATCGCGAGGTTGCGGGCCCGGCCTGCACCGCCCCTGTCGGGTGCCGACTTCGGCAGGACGCGCTCGTCCTGCTCGGCGAACTCGCGGAGCAGGTCCATGGAGCCATCGGAGGACTGGTCGTCGGTGACCAGCAGCTCCAGGTCGCTGTGGGTCTGCGTGAGCACCGATCGGACGGCTGCGCCGAGAGTCGTCGCCGAGTTGTACACGGGCATCACGACAGACACCAGGGGCACAGCATTTCTCCTTGCCAGACCAGGAACGACGGTCCATTCAAGCACCGCCATCGAGTAGGAGCTGCCATGCAGGTAGTGGTCGCTGGTCAAGGCTACGTAGGGCTTCCACTGGCCGTACGCGCCGCAGAGGTGGGTCACCGTGTCATCGGCTACGACGTGGACCCGCAGCGTGTCCAGCAGCTCGCCGCCGGTCAGTCCTACGTGGAGGACGTGGCCTCCTCGCGGCTCCGCGCGGTGCTGGACACCGGGGCCCACTCGCCGACTGCCGACGCTACCGCGCTGGCCGGTTTCGACATCGCGGTGATCACCGTGCCGACCCCGCTGCGAGACGGTGTGCCGGACCTGACGTACGTCGAGACCTGTGCGCGGACCCTTGGCGAGCACCTGCGCCCCGGCGGGACTGTGGTCCTGGAGTCCACGACCTACCCCGGGTGCACCGAGGAGCTGCTTCTGCCGGTCCTGGAGAAGGTGTCGGGCCTGCGGGCTGGGGAGGACTTCCTGGCCGGGTTCAGTCCCGAGCGCATCGCTCCGGGGAACAAACGCTGGTCGTTCGACGGGACACCGAAGGTGGTGTCCGGGATCGACGCCAGGTCTCTGGAAGTGATCAAGGGTTTCTACGACGGCATCTTCCGGACCACGGTCCCGGTGTCCGGGCCCAAGGTCGCCGAACTGGCGAAGTTGCTGGAGAACACCTTCCGGCTGGTCAACATTTCCCTCGTGAACGAGCTTGCGACGCTGGCAGCACCCCTCGGCGTGAACATCTGGGAGGCGATCGACGCCGCCGCGACCAAGCCCTTCGGCTTCACGCGGTTCACCCCGGGGCCGGGAGTCGGCGGGCACTGCCTGCCCGTCGATCCGCTGTTCCTCTCGTGGAAGGTCGAGCAGGAGCTGGGGGTCCCCTTCCGGTTCGTAGGACTCGCCGACGACGTGAACCGGCACATGCCCGATTACGTCGTCCAGCGTGTCGTGGACGGCCTCGACAAGCGCGGCCTGTCCGTCAAGGGATCTCGCATCCTGCTGCTCGGCCTGACCTACAAGTACAACGCCACCGATCTCCGCAACTCCCCTTCAGCGCGGGTCGCCGAACTTCTCATCGACCTCGGCGCCGAGGTCCGCGGTGCCGACCCGAACGTCCCGGAGAGCGACACCCGCAAGCTGAACGTGCCCCGGGTCGATGCGAGCCCTCATGAGGTGGCTGCCGCTGACGCCGTGGTGCTCCTCATGGACCACACCCGGTTCGACCTCGTGATGATCGAGAAAAATGCACCGTATGTACTCGACTGCCGAAACCGCCTGTCCGGAGCGAACGTCGAGACCCTGTAGAGCTTTCTGAACTCCCCGGCCCGCTGCTGACTTCACCCCCAGGAGTTCCCTTGCGCGACGATTGGGAGCACGCTCACACAGACTTCACCAGGCCCGCGCAGCGCCCGGCCCCTGCCTCGCTGGCCGAAAGCGAGAGCGATTGGCGCCGCTATCTGGAGGGCTCCACCCCCAACGGGTGGCTGATCCAGCACAGCGCGATGGCCGAAGCGCTCATCAGCGGACGACCCATGTACCTGCTGCACACCACTAAGGACATCACCGCCATCCGCACCAGCGGTGAGCTGCACGTCTCCACTGGGTGCTTGGTCGGAGCCCTGTACTGTTCCCCTCTGGTCCGTCAGCGCAAGGGACTGCGCCCGCACAACCTCGGCGCCTACCTGATGCAGACGAAGCCCAACACCACGCCCATGATCTTCGAGGTCACCCCGGACGCTCCGATCCCCACCAAGGGCGTGGACTATCTGCACCTCGGCGCGATCCACCTGCGCACCTACGTTCGTTACCAGAGCTTCCTTACCCCGGCCGAGAATGACCAGCTCGATCGCGCCCTTTTGGCCGGGCTGCGCGCCGCGGCCGTGTTCTTCGACACGGCCCTGCGCAACGCAGCCGGCCGCGCGACCGCAGCCCCCGAGTTCATCGACCAGTTGGCTGCCGCCGTGCCCGCTGTGCCGTTCCTCGGCTACCTGTATTTCGAGGTGCTGTCCGAGTACCTGATGCTCCACTCCACTACTCCGGAGACCAAGTCCTGCGCCCAGGCCGGGGAGTTGAACAACTGGCTGTACAAGAGAATCGCGTTCGCCGCCGTGGACGGCATGCACGACCTCTTCGACCTGGCCCGCTTCAATCCGCGTCATCAGCAGCTCGTCCAGCTCATCGACGGCATGGAACCCTCGCTCGCCCCGAGAGTCGCCGAGTACGTGCGGCGGCGGCTGTCCCACCTGTTCGCCCGGACCGCACTGCACCCATCCCAGGACACTGCATCGGTCACCTTCCAAGGCTCTGATCTCAGCACGCTCTGGCAAGTCGCGCCGGGACTGATCGGCCAGATGATCTTCCGCGAGATCCGGTACCTGCCGCGCTACCAGCAGCTCTACCACTGCTTCGAGAAGGCCAAGGCACTGGAAGCATGGGACTACTGGAACCACGAGGGCATCCCTACACCCTTCAACGGCATCCTCCCCAAGGGGGAGATCGGGATACACCCCGTCTACCCCCGGTCGGCCATCAGAGCGTGGACGGCCAAGCAGGACAGCAAAGGCTTCCTGCACCCAGCCCAGGAGGTCAGCGCCGTCTTCACGCCGCACCTGGCGTCGTGGTGGGCGCCACCTCGTCACCGCGGACGGAAGACCACAGCCAACCCGCGGACCACAATGGACCGCGAAGCCCCGTCCTTGGGCCCCGCCCACCGGTCATCCATCAAGGGGATCTCCGCATGGCCACGAAACCCCTGACCATCGTCACGGGCATCAACCGCGCTTCCGAGCCGTCGTCCGGGAGCCTGACCCTCGTCAACGACCTCTACCGCGCCATGTCCGACACCCATACGACCTTCCTCGGAAGGACACCGGTCGATCAGGCGTGGAAGGCCGCTTTCGATCACCTGATTCCCCTTTCCACGACAAAGCGCCCCCAGGGTCCCGGATTCGGCCAGTACATTGACCAACTGACGCGAGAGGTCGGGGCGCTCATCGAGCAGCTCCGGCCGGACGCCATCCACGCCCAGTACGTCGGGTTCGCACTCAGTCTGGCCCTCAGCCGAATTGCCGGCACCATCCCCATCGTCGCCATCGCCCACGGCCCCGAGGTGGCGGCGGCCGAGCGCAGCGCAGCGGAACACGAGGCCATGAACGAGGTCGCCGCCGCCAGCGCCGCGATCGTCACCCCAACCTCCGTCCTCGCCGACCAAATCGACCGCCTCACCGGGCGCCGGTTCACCGATCACATCACCACCATCCCGTGGGGCATTCGTCTGGCCGATGCCCAGGTACGCCATCAGCCAGTTGCCGGGACGCGGCCCCTGTCTCTGGTGCACGCCGGTCGCCTGGACGACAACAAGTCCACGATCACGGCCATCGAAGCCCTCACTCTCACCGATCAGCCCCATTGCCTGACCGTGATCGGTAAAGGGCCCCTGCGGGAGCATCTGGAACAACGAGCTGTCGAACTCGGCCTGCGGGACCGGGTCCACTTCGATCAGTACCTGCCTCGCGCTGAACTGTGGTGCCGTCTGCCGCACTTCGACGCCTTCGTCTTCACGACCAGGGGTCTGGAGGCCTTCGGGCTCGTCCTCATCGAAGCCCAGGCCCACGGGCTCCCCGTCGTATACTCCGACCTCCCCGGCGTGAGGGAAATCCTCGGGAGCTCGGGCGTTCCTTACGCTCCCGGCGACCCGCGCTCGCTAGCCACGGCCCTGGACGAGCTGGGCCAGAACTTCCACCAGCGCAAGGCCCTGGCCAAGGCGGCTGTCCGTAACGCGCGCCGATACGACATCACTTGCACCGGCCGTCAACTACGCGAACTGACGCTCCGTGTCACATCCTGACGCCGATGTTCGAGAGACGGTATAAACGCCGCCGCGCAACAGCGCCGTACCGGCGCTGACCTCCACTTAATCTCCGATGACCAACGCCCCCACACCCAGCACCACCGCAGCGCAAAAAGCGCCGGTCAGGACGCGGGTCGTCCAGCGTGCCGCCTTGGGGTGCTCTTCCTTGGTGATGCGTCTGCCCAGGAGCACGCCCGGCAGGCCGGCGCACAGAAGGCAGAGGGAGAAGCTGAGGGCCGCCAGCCAGCCGCAGGCGGCCGATGCGTTGGTGGAGTAGTAAGTGCCGCCGTCACGGGAGACCGCGACATGCCGGCCGACCCTGTATTCCGTGTCGATGGTCGCCGTGGGATCGACGGTCCTGCCGTCATCCGACCGGAAGGTGCCGGTCGATCCCACCGAGCAGCCGCCACGGCTGGTGTAGCTGCAGTAGGTTCCGGTGACGGTGAGCGTGCCCTGGGTGCCGGACCAGCCCAGCGCATAGGGGAGTGAGCTCCCCGCATAGCCGCCCATGCCGAGGGCCATCAGCAGGATGAACAGGGCGCCCAGGCGCATTGACCAGCGCGGTTTGTCTGGAGCCGGAGGGCGCGTGGGGCGAGAGGGAGCGGCGGGACGGGACGGGCGTGGCAGGTCTCTTATGGTCAGCTCGGCACTCAGCGCGCCCAGCAGATATGCGGTCAGCGGAAGCAGCAACGGCACGGCGATCAGGCGGCCATGGCGCCATCGGCCGTCCGCCTGTTCCGCCTTGCGCGTCGCCGTCCAGCCGAGTGAGAGGGCGATGGCGCAGGCCACCAATTGCACGGCGTTGAGCGCGAGACGGTAAGGCTCCGGGAGGTGTTCGGTCACCGAGCGGTGGGCGTCGTAGAAGAGGCTGGCCAGAACCGCGGTGAAGGCCAGGCCGAGAACGGTCCTGCGCACCCGCCACAGCCAATAGCCGGCGCCAACCGCCGAGGGTGAGGTGGCCGTCATGGCCGCTGCCCGAGCGCCCTCCGGGCCCCCGCCTCGGAGGGCAGTTCGCGGACGAAGGCGTTGGCGCAGACCATGCCCACGCCGTACGCCGCCAGCGCGGGCAGCAGCGGCAGGGCGAGCAGGGCGGCGAACCGGCCGCTCAGGGCGGCGGAGACGCCGCGTTGGCGGCCGGAACGGTGCTCCTCCCAGGTCTGTTCGGGGGTGGGAGGATTCAGCAGCCGCTCCCGGAGCCGCTTGCGGGCCGAGCGCCAGCCGAGCGTCAGGCCGGTCAGACAGGCGGCGGCGAGGAGCAGATGGCAGGCCAGCCGCGCCCAGGAGGGGAGGGAGGCCACCGCGAGGCGGTAGACGCCGAAGGCGAAGCCGCCAACCGCCAGATAGACCAGGAGCTTTCCGGCGGGGGACGCCACCCGGCGTATCCAGTAGCCGGGGCCGCGATGGTGCCAACTGGTGCCCAGACCGGGGAGCTTGGCGGGGGCGAGCGGGTCAGAAGATGCTCTTGAGGCCATGCCAGACGCCCTTCCCCGCACCCTTGACCAGATTCCAGCCGTCATGCGCGGTCTCGGAGGCAATATGCTTGCTGCCAAAGGCGATTCCGCCGATCACCCCGTGATCGTGGATGTCCTCCTTCCAGTGCTCATGCAGCGCGTTGTCGATGAGCATGGTGCTTCCGATCACCACCACGCCGCCGACCCCGGCCGCCACCGCCACCGGCGCGTCCGCCAGCGCCAGCGCGGTCACCGCCGTACCGGCTGCCAGGCCACCGAAGTTGGACGTGCCATTGATCACCAGGGAGCGCTTCCAGGACATTCCCCTGTCGTGGTCGGTCTGGGCGCCCAGAATGCCGCAGGCCCCGGCCGCGGCCACATCCACCACCGGGATCTCCCGGAGGAACTTGGGCAGGGCCTCCAGTCCCCTGCCCATCTTGAGCGCCTCGGCCGCGTCGGCCACCTTGACATTCAGCGGACCGTCGGCGGGCAGCCGCCCGGAGCCCGCGTCCTTGATGGTGGCGTCCAGCTGCATGACCTGCTTGATGGCATCCGCATAGCGGGACTTCGCCGGGAACTCGGCGGGCAGGGACTTGCCTTCCTTGGTGAAGGCTTCGACCTCCTTCTGCAGCGCCTTCTTGGACTCCTCCATCTCCTTTTTCGCGGAGTCCAGTTGGGCCGCCGCCTTGTCGCCCTTTGCCCGGTGGGCCTCGGCGTCGATGGCATAGAGCCCGCGCAGATAGTCGGCCAGCGTGACCTTGTCGCCGGTCTGCAGCCCGGAGGTGGCCGTGACCTGGTCGTAGAGCGCGTTGAGCCGGCGGGCCGCGTCGATCCTGGCCTTCTGGGCGGTGTGCAGGCACTCGGCGCGGGCGGTCTCGTACTCATTCCTGGCCTTGACGACCTTGTCATCGGCGCCTGCCGGGGGATCCATGGACTGGCCCTGGCCGCGCATGGTCACCCCGGCCCGTACCGCCACATCCTCCGCGTTGTGCAGCGCGCTCTCCGCGGTCTTCAGGTCATTGGAGAGATCGGTCAGTACCTTGCCGACCGAGCTGACAAAGGCGCTGAAGGCGCCCGCCGTCATGGCGTCGGTGCTCCATTTGGCCAGGAAGGCGGTGGCCGACTCGCCCTGCCACCCCATGACCTTCACCAGTGAATCCACCGATGTGCCAAGGGGCTTGAGCGGACCGTTGAGATCCTTCTCCGCGTCCGTGTAGGCCAGGCCCATGGCCGCCAGTCCGCCGATGTCGCCGCCGACCCAGCTGTCCGTCACCGCGCTTTCCCCCGTACTCGATCCGTACTTCGTTCCGTAATGCGTTCCGTCTGGTCCCGGTGCTTACCAGGCTTTGTGTTTGTCGTCCGTCAGGTCCTCATAGACCTCTGCCTCATTGGCGTCGTTGTTGCGGAAGGAGTTGGTGGCGTATTCCACCTTCTTGCCGTGGTCCTCGATCCGGGTGGCGAGGGCATCATGCAATTCCTTGATCAACTCAGCGACGGCATTGATCGAATGGTCGAGTGCCGCATCTCCCGATGACGCGACCGCCGGGCTGACCTTCGAAGCCAGCCCCCGGAAATTCTTCCCTTCCCGGTGAAAGGTCGTGTACATCGTCTCAAGGGCCTCGTACTTGGCCGCGTGGTCGGCCATCAGCTCACCTTCCGGGCGTATTCCTCAAGGTCCTGCGGCGTCCAGTTGTGGTGTCCCGGCTCGATCACCGGGTCGAGGTGCACCATCGGCAGGCCCGCGTCCCGCATGGCCTCGGTGAACGGGCCGATGGAGGAGGCCAGCCAGGGCTGCGCCGGGCCCAGCGCGGCAACGAGTTTCTCCAGGGTGGTGAAGGCCACCGGCACCGCCGGTCCGGAGGGATGCTGCAACAACTCAAAGGCGATCAACGGCGCTTCACCGTTCGCCGGATACTGAGCTTGTCGTTGTGATGTCGTCAGGGTGATCTGGTCTGCGGGAGTCCGGTTGCGGTGAGGCATGCGTCGATGAGGTGACTGCGGTACTGGATCTCGCGCAGGCCGTGCCGCAGGTGCCGGACGAACTGGTCGGGGTCGGTGAAGGCGGTGTTGGTCTGGGAACTGCGCCGCAGCAGTGACCAGATGCCCTCGACCGGGTTGAGGTCGGGCGCGTAGGGCGGCAGGTGGAAGGCGGTGATCCAGTCGTGCCCGGCGATGAAGTCGCGCATCCCGGCGGCGCGGTGGGTGTTGAGGTTGTCCCAGACCACTACGAGTGGGGCGCCGAGCTGCTGGTGGGCGGCCACGAGCAGGTCACGGAAGTCGGTCCAGGCGAAGCTGCGGCGCTCTTTGGTCTTGTGGTCCTTGTGCATCATGGGCCGGTAGATCAGGCGTGAACGTTCGCCTGGGCGGTAGCAGCACAGGGCGGCCAGGGAGACTCTGCGCCGGGAGCGTCCGCGGACCCGGACCACCGGAGTCCGGCCTCGCCTCGACCAGGTGCGGGTGGTGGGCGGCGTCATCGAGAAGCCGGCCTCGTCCTCGAAGACGACGTAGGCACCGAGCGCCGCCGCGGTGCTTCCACCTGCGGCCAGGTCTCCCTCACCCATCCCGTGATCGCGTCCTCGTCGCGCTCCAGCGCACGCCGGGCCGGGACCTGGTGGCTCCACCCGTGCCGCCGCAGCATCTGCGCGATGGCCGACAGCGTGATGCTCTTGTGGAAACAGCGCCCGATCAGCGTCCTGATCCGGTCCAGAGTCCAGGTCTGGTCCGGCCAGCCGTGCGCGACCGGCCCCTTGTCCAGCTCCTGTTCCAGCACCGCGAACAGGGCCTCGCTCAGCTTGGGGCGGCCTGGTGAGCCCCTGGACTGCAGGGCCTTCGGGCCGCCGTCGTTCCAGGAACGGCGCCACCGCTGCACCGACCGCACGCTGACCCGTAATCGCTTGGCCACCACGGCGTTGTCCTGTCCGGCGGCGAACATCCTGGCCGCTTCCACACGGATGCGCTCACGGAATGCCCGCCGTTCGGCGGTCAAGCCACCGCCTTGCGGATACCTCATGACTCGGGCATACCGCGACGATCACCACCCGTCAGCCCCCACGACATCACACCGACAAGCTCAGTAACGAGGATGGGCCGGGACGAATACCGGGGTGGCATAGGACAGTCCGTCGTCCTGGCCTTTCTCCCGGTCCGCCTCGTCGTAGTAGTCGAGGATGCGCGACTGCAGTGGCTCCCCCATGCGCCTCTCCTTCCACAACCGAGATCGGCGCACATCGTAGGCACAGGACAAAGCACTCCAGTCGCGCAATTCACCTCGCAAGGCGACAGGTCCATAGGGAATCCATATGGCGAATTGACCCGCCATTGACCCGCCGCCGGGGACTCAGCGCATCAACACCCCCGCCGCCTCCCCCGAAACCTCCGCCGGCACCGCCACCAGTCCCAGTTCCGCCCCATGGGCCAGCAGCCGGTGGGTGGGCAGGATACGGACCGTGTAGCCGAAGGGGCCGGTGCGGTCCAGGGTGAGGGGGCCCTCGTAGAGGCGGCGACCGTCCAGGGCGGGGGCGCCGGTGGGCTTCAGGGGAAAGGCGGTGGTGGCGGTGAGGCGGTCCGCGGTGTCCACCCGGCCGGTGACAACCTGGACCTCCACATCGGAGGCGTCCAGCTCGCCCAGCCGCACGCTCACCCTCAGCGAGAGGGTGGCGCCCAGTTCGGCGGTGCCATTGAGCGGGCCGTCCGAGACGGCCTCCACATGGTCCACGGCGACGCCCGGCCAGGCGGCCGTCACCCGCGCCTTCCACTCGGCGAGCTCCCACGCCGCCTCGGGAGTGAGCGCCCGCTGTGCCTCGGCCGCGGGACCATAGAGCCGCTCCACATACTCACGCACCATCCGGCCCGCCAGCACCTTGGGTCCCAGGGTGGCCAGGGTGCTGCGCACCATCTCGATCCAGCGGCCGGGCAGTCCGTCCGGTCCGCGGTCATAGAAGCGCGGGGCGACCTGGTTGGTGAGGAGTTCATAGAGGGCGGCGGCCTCCAGGTCGTCGCGGCGTTCCTCATCCGTGCCGGAGCCGTCGGCGGTGGGGATGGCCCAGCCGAAGTCGGGTTCGTACCACTCGTCCCACCAGCCGTCCAGCACCGAGAGGTTGAGACAGCCATTGAGGGCGGCCTTCATTCCCGAGGTGCCACAAGCCTCCAGCGGGCGGAGCGGGTTGTTCAGCCAGATGTCACAGCCGGGGTAGAGCTTCTGGGCCATGCCCATGCCGTAGTCGGGCAGGAAGACGATGCGGTGCCGCACCCGGGGGTCGTCGGCGAACCGGACCAGCTCCTGGACCAGGCGCTTGCCCGAGTCGTCGGCCGGGTGGGCCTTGCCCGCCACCACGATCTGCACCGGCCGCTCGGGGTCCAGCAGCAGCCGGGTGAGGCGCTCGCGGTCCCGGAGCATCAGGGTCAGGCGCTTGTAGGAGGGGACGCGCCGGGCGAAGCCGATGGTGAGCACATCCGGATCCAGCGCCCCGTCGATCCAGCCGAGTTCGGCGGTGCCGGCGCCGCGCTCCCGCCAGGCGGCGCGCAGCCGCTCGCGCACCTCCTCCACCAGCTGTTCGCGCAGGGTGCGGCGGAGTTCCCAGATATCGGCGTCGGGGATCTCGGCGACGGAGTCCCAGCGCTCGGAGCCGCCCACGGTCAGGGCCTCCTCGGCCTTGCTGACCCCGATGTGCCGGGAGCCCAGCCGGAAGACCTCGGGGGCGACCCAGGTCGGGGCGTGCACCCCATTGGTGATGGAGGTGATGGGCACATCCTCGGCGTCGAAGCCGGGCCACAGCCCGCGGAACATCTCCCGGCTCACCTGGCCGTGCAGGGTGGAGACGCCATTGGCGCGCTGGGCCAGCCGCAGCCCCATCACGGCCATGTTGAACAGGGCGGGGTCGCCGCCGGGATAGCTCTCGGTGCCCAGCGCCAGGACGCGTTCGGTGTCCAGCCCGGGGAGTTCGGCGTCCGGGCCGAAGTGCCGGGCGACCAGCTCCCGGTCGAAGCGGTCGATGCCGGCCGGTACCGGGGTGTGTGTGGTGAACACCGCGCCGGCCCGTACGCTCTCCAGCGCGGCGTCGAACTCCACGCCGCGCTCGACGAGTTCACGGATCCGCTCCAGGCCCAGAAAGCCCGCGTGGCCCTCGTTGGTGTGGAAGACCTCGGGCGCCGGATGGCCGGTGAGCCGGCAGTAGCTGCGCACCGCGCGCACCCCGCCGATGCCCAGCAACATCTCCTGCAACAGGCGGTGTTCGCTGCCGCCGCCATAGAGCCGGTCGGTGACATCGCGTTCGCCGCTGTCGTTCTCCTCCACATCGGAGTCCAGCAGCAGCAGCGGCACCCGGCCCACCTGGGCCCGCCAGATATGGGCCAGCAGCCGGCGGCCGCCGGGCAGGGCCAGGGCGACCCGGCTGGGGCTGCCATCGGCCTCGCGCAGCATGGACAGCGGGAGTTCATTGGGGTCCAGCAGCGGGTAGTGCTCCTGCTGCCAGCCCTCGCGGGAGAGGGACTGCCGGAAGTAGCCGTGCCGGTAGAGCAGTCCGACGCCGATCAGGGGAACACCCAGGTCGCTGGCGGACTTCAGATGGTCCCCGGCCAGGATGCCCAGGCCGCCGCTGTACTGCGGCAGAGCCGCGGTGATGCCGAACTCCGGGGAGAAGTAGGCAATGGCCGCCGGGAGGCCGGGCGGCCGCTCCTGGTACCAGCGACGGCCGGTGAGATAGTCGTGCAGATCGTCGGCCGCGGCCGCCAGCCGGCGGCGGAACCGCCGGTCCTCGGCCAGGGTGGCCAGGCGGGCCGCGGAGACCGAGCCGAGCAGCCGCAGCGGATCGCCGCCGGCGGCCCGCCAGCCCTCGGGATCCAGGGTCTGGAACAGCTCGCGGGTTTCGGGATGCCAGGACCAGCGCAGATTGCGCGCCAGCTCGCTGAGCGGTCGTAGGGGCTCCGGAAGGACGGGGCGCACGCTGAATCGACGAATGGCCTTCACCCGCACGACGGTAGCGGCGCGACGCGCTCGCGTTGGGCTCAAGCGGCCAAGTCCCTCCTTATGCCTGATACGGGGCCCCGTCAGGGGCGCACCCAGCCCGTGTTGACTGGTGTGCATGGACACACCCGCGCCGGCCCAGCCGGCCTGAGTGAGCGTGGCGTACTACCCGCGGCTGGAGCAGGGGCAGTCGGCCAACGCCTCGGACGCGGTGCTCCGGGCCATCGCGGGCGCCCTCCGGCCGAGCACGGATGAGCGTAGCCATCTGCTCAATCTGGCGGGCCCGGCCCGCTCCGGGCGGCGTACCGCGTCTCGGCCCTCGGTGGCGGGCCCGGCCGAGGACCCGGTGCCGCCCCGGACGATCGGTGAACTGACCATGAAAGGCGAGGAGTTCGCCGCCCTGCCGGCCCGGTATCCGGTGCGCGCCTGCGCCGCCGGCATCAAGGACTTCCCCCACCCCCTGGTGGGGCCACTGCGGCTGCCCGGTTCCCCGGTGCGAACCTCCGCCGGTGGGCGCGTAGTTGACGACCGTCAGGAGTCGGCCACCGGTTGATGCTTCGGTACGACCGAGAAATACGTCCGGTGTCCGCCTAAGGTATTCCAAGGCCAGAAGTCGCTGCGACCTTCGAACTGCGGGCCTGGGCACCGCTGGGCCGTCCGGCCCGTGGTCGTCCCGTTTCCTCGCATTGCAGCCGATCGACCCGGGTAGCAGACTCCGTACGAGTGACGGAGGCCGGGGAGCCGTCCCAGGCGGCGCCGGGGGCACGCCAATGAACTACGCACCGGTAGTTCGCACGGTACGGGCATGCTTGCCCGCGCCTGCTGGGAAAGCTCACCGGTATACAGAAACGCGCTTCCGTCCTCACCGACCATGGTCCGGATTCCGCTTCGTTCTGGTCCATCTTCCGCCGCCCACCCGAGTGAAAGCGGACAGGAGCAGTCATGCCCGAAGCCAGCCGACTGCCAGCCGAGCGGATAGAAAGAGCAGAACCCGCCGTTTCCGGGCCCGCTCCCTCCGCCCTCCCCCGAACCCCCAGGTGATTCCATGATCGGCCGTATTCCCGTCCTGGACCTCGCCCCGCTCGTAGACTGCGGCCGCAGACCGGCCAAGGCCGTGGTCGGCGAGAGCTTCGAGGTCACCGCCACGGTGTTCCGTGAGGGCCATGACGCCGTGGGGGCCAATGTGGTGCTCCGGGACGCGGCGGGCCGCAGCGGACCCTGGTGCCCCATGCGGGAGTTGGCGCCCGGCACCGACCGCTGGGGCGCCGAGGTGACCTGTGACTCCGCCGGCCGCTGGACCTATGCGGTGGAGTCCTGGAGTGATCCGGTGGGCAGTTGGTGGCACAACGCCCGGATCAAGGTCCCGGCCGGCATCGACACCGAACTGGTCCTGGAGGAGGGCGCCCGGCTCTATGAGCGGGCCGCCGCCAATGTGCCCAAGAACAACGGCCGCCAGGCGGTGCTGCGGGCCGCCGAGGCCCTGCGCGACGAGGGGCTGCGCCCGGCGGACCGGCTGGCCGCCGCCCTGGTGCCGCAGGTGGTACGGGCGCTGACCGACCACCCCCTGCGTGAACTGGTCACCGCCTCCCGCCCGCTGCCGCTGCTGGTGGAGCGGGAACGGGCACTGTTCGGCTCCTGGTACGAGCTGTTCCCGCGCTCGGAGGGGGCGGTGCTGGGCCGGGACGGCGTACCGGTGCGCAGCGGCACCTTCAATACCGCGGCCAAGCGGCTGGACGCAGTGGCGGCGATGGGCTTCGATGTGGTCTATCTGCCGCCCATCCACCCCATTGGCACCTCCTTCCGCAAGGGCCCCAACAACGCGCTGACGGCGGGCCCTTGTGATGTGGGCAGCCCCTGGGCGATCGGTTCCGCCGAGGGCGGGCATGACGCCATCCACCCGGATCTGGGGACCTTCGAGGACTTCGACCGCTTTGTCGCCCGGGCCCATGAGCTGGGGATGGAGGTGGCGCTGGACTTCGCGCTCCAGTGCTCCCCGGACCACCCCTGGGTGGACAAGCACCCGGAGTGGTTCCATCACCGCGCGGACGGCTCCATCGCCTATGCGGAGAACCCGCCCAAGAAGTACCAGGACATCTATCCGCTGGCCTTTGACGCGGACTTCGACGGCCTGGTGCGCGAGACGCTGCGGCTGCTGCGGCTGTGGATGGACCATGGGGTGCGGATCTTCCGGGTGGACAACCCGCACACCAAGCCGGTGTGTTTCTGGGAGAAGGTGATCGCCGAGATCGGCCGCACCGACCCCGATGCGATCTTCCTGGCCGAGGCCTTCACCCGCCCCGCCATGATGCGCACCCTGGCCGCCATCGGCTTCCAGCAGTCCTACACCTATTTCACCTGGCGCAACACGAAGCAGGAGCTGACCGATTACCTCACCGAGCTCAGCCGTGACACGGCCTCGGTGATGCGTCCCAATCTCTTCGTCAACACCCCCGACATCCTGCACGCCTATCTCCAGGAGGGCGGCCGGCCGGCCTTCGAGGTGCGGGCGGTGCTGGCGGCCACCCTCTCCCCGTCCTGGGGCGTCTACGCCGGATACGAGCTGTGCGAGAACATCCCGGCGCACAGCGGCAGTGAGGAGTACCTCGACTCGGAGAAGTACCAACTACGGCCCCGTGACTGGGAGTCGGCCGAGCGGGCGGGGCGCAGCCTGGCCCCGCTGATCACCGTGCTCAACCGGCTGCGCCGGAGCCTGCCGGCGCTGCGCCGACTGCGCAATCTGCGCTTCCACCACGCCGACAACGACTCGGTGATCGTCTACTCCAAGCGCTCCGGTTCCTGTTGTGTGCTGGTGGTCGTCAACCTCGACCCCCACCACACCCAGGAGGCGACGGTCTCGTTGGACATGCCGGAGCTCGGCCTGGACTGGCACGACTCCGTCCCGGTGCGCGACGAGCTCACCGGCGAGACCTACCACTGGGGCAGGGACAACTATGTGCGCCTGGAGCCGGGCCGTTCCCCGGCGCCCGCGCATGTGTTCTCGCTGCGACCGTCCTCACCGATCGGAGGGTCACCCACACCATGAGCGTCAACGAGCCCGTACCGGACACCTTCGAGGACACTCCGGCCAAGGACCGTGATCCCGACTGGTTCAAACGCGCGGTGTTCTACGAGGTTCTCGTACGTTCCTTCCAGGACAGCGACGGCGACGGCATCGGCGACCTCAAGGGGCTGACCGCCAAGCTGGACTATCTGCAGTGGCTGGGCGTGGACTGCCTGTGGCTGCCGCCGTTCTTCCAGTCCCCGCTGCGGGACGGCGGCTATGACGTCTCCGACTACACCTCGGTGCTGCCGGAGTTCGGCGATCTGGCGGACTTCGTGGAGTTCGTGGACGCGGCACACCAGCGCGGTATGCGCGTCATCATCGACTTTGTCATGAACCATACGAGCGATCAGCACGACTGGTTCCAGCAGTCGCGCACCGATCCCGAGGGCCCGTACGGCGACTACTACGTCTGGGCCGACGACGACAAGCAGTACCAGGACGCCCGGATCATCTTCGTGGACACGGAGACCTCCAACTGGACCTTCGACCCGGTGCGCAAGCAGTACTACTGGCACCGCTTCTTCTCCCACCAGCCGGATCTCAACTACGAGAATCCGGCGGTGCAGGAGGAGATCCTGGCCGCCCTGCGGTTCTGGCTGGACCTGGGCATCGACGGCTTCCGGCTGGACGCGGTGCCCTATCTCTTCGCCGAGGAGGGCACCAACTGCGAGAACCTGCCCGCCACTCATGCCTTCCTCAAGCGGGTACGGGCCGAGATCGACGCGCACTACCCGGACACCGTGCTGCTGGCCGAGGCCAACCAGTGGCCGGAGGACGTGGTGGACTACTTCGGCGACTTCGCCAAGGGCGGCGACGAGTGCCATATGGCCTTCCACTTCCCGGTGATGCCGCGGATCTTCATGGCGGTGCGCCGGGAGTCGCGCTACCCGGTCTCCGAGGTGCTGGCCAAGACCCCGGAGATTCCGGCCCGTTGCCAGTGGGGCATCTTCCTGCGCAACCACGACGAGCTGACCCTGGAGATGGTCACCGACGAGGAACGCGACTATATGTACGCCGAGTACGCCAAGGATCCGCGAATGCGGGCCAATATCGGCATCCGGCGAAGGCTGGCACCGCTGCTGGACAACGACCGCAACCAGATCGAGCTGTTCACCGCGCTGCTGCTGTCGCTGCCCGGCTCGCCGATCCTCTACTACGGCGATGAGATCGGCATGGGCGACAACATCTGGCTGGGCGACCGGGACGGGGTGCGCACCCCGATGCAGTGGACCCCGGACCGCAACGCGGGCTTCTCCTCCTGCGATCCGGGACGGCTCTACCTCCCCACCATCATGGACCCGGTCTATGGGTACCAGGTGACCAATGTGGAGGCGGCGATGAGCAGTCCGTCCTCGCTGCTGCACTGGACCCGGCGGATGATCGAGATCCGCAAGCAGAACCCGGCCTTCGGGCTGGGCTGCTACACCGAACTGACGTCCAGCAACCCGGCGGTGCTCGCCTTCCTGCGCGAGTACAAGGACGACCTGGTGCTGTGCGTCAACAACTTCTCCCGTTTCGCCCAGCCCACCGAGCTGGATCTGCGGGCCTTCGGCACCCGGCATCCGGTGGAGCTGATCGGCGGGGTGCGCTTCCCCGCCATCGGTGAACTGCCCTATCTGCTGACCCTGGCCGGGCACGGGTTCTACTGGTTCCGGCTGCGCCGGGACCACTAGCCGGGCCGTCCGCGCGGGGGCCCGGCCGCCCCCGCGCAAGGACACGTTTCGCACGCCGTCCTCGGGAAACCCTCCCTACTACACACGAGCCGGGCCCAGCCGATCGATTCCGTGGCGGTCCCTTCCGTACGGACGATCCTCGCCCGACACGTCCCGCACCGCGCACCGCTCAAAGCCGCAATCCGGGACACTTTGCCCGAATCTGTCGTGTGCCCCGGGGAAAGGACGCGACGCATGTCGGACGCTGCACCGCCCCATCCGGACACCATGGCGGAACCGCTGGCCTCGCTCGCACCACTGCTCACCGCCTGGCTGCCCAGGCAGCGCTGGTTCGCCGGCAAGGGACGGCCGATCACCGGGCTGACCCCGGTCACCAGCACCGAACTGCTGCCCGATGGCGCCCTGCTGCATCTGCTGCTGCGGGTGCGGCAGGACGGAGAGCACCCCGGCGACTGCTATCAACTGCTGCTCGGCGCCCAGGACTCCCCGCCCGCCCGGCTGGGCCCGGCCTTTATCGGCCGCCCCGCCACCGGGCCGCTGCGCGGCCGCGCCGTCCATGACGCGCTGGCCGACCCGCGCCTGGCCACCGTGCTGCTGGAGCGGCTGCGACTGCCCGGCCGGCTGGGACCGTTGCGCTTCGGCCGCGAACCGCGCACCAACATCCCCGCCGGGCTCGCCCCCCGCCAGCTGGGCGCCGAACAGTCCAACTCCTCGGTGGTGTACGGGGACGCCTTTATCCTCAAGCTCTACCGGCGGATCGCCCCGGGCCTCAACCCGGACCTGGAACTGCCCCGCGCCCTGGCCCGCGCGGGCTGCACCCGGGTACCCGCCCCGGCCGCCTGGGCCGAGGCCGAACTCCCCGGCGAAGGCAGCGAGTTGGCCACCCTCGGGGTGCTCCAGCCCTTCCTGGCGGGTTCCGCCGACGGCTGGCAACTGGCCCTGGGCGCACTGGGAATGGCCGCCGACTTCTCCGCCTGCGCCCGCGCCCTGGGCCAGGCCACCGCCGAGGTGCACCGGACGCTGGCCGCCGTACTGCCCACCGCCGGGCTGGACGCCGCCCGGCTGGACCGGCTGGCCGCCGCCATGACCCGGCGGCTGGAGGCCACCGCCGAGGCCGTGCCCGAACTGCGCCCCTACCGGTCGGCGCTGGGGGCCGCCTATGCGGACCTGGCCGCCTCCGGCACCGGCGGGCCCGTCCGGCGCGCCCAGCGCATCCATGGCGATCTGCACCTGGGGCAGGCGCTGCGCACCCCGGCCGACGGCCGCTGGTCACTGATCGACTTCGAGGGCGAGCCGGCCCGCCCGCTGGCCGAACGCCGCCGCCCGCAGCCGGTGGCCCAGGACATCGCCGGCATGCTGCGGTCCTTCGACTACGCGGCCGCGGTGGGCCGGGCCGAGGGCGGCAGCTGGGCCGAGCGCGCCCGGGAGGCGTTCTGCGAGGGCTACGCCCGGGTGCACACCGACCCCCGTGAGGACCCGCTCCTGCTGCGGGCGCATGAGACCGACAAGGCCGTCTACGAGGTCCTCTACGAGGCCCGCCACCGGCCGGACTGGCTGCCGGTCCCGATGTCCGCCGTCCGCCGGCTGGCCGCCCGGGCCGACGGCGCCCGCCGGGAACGGGGCACCGCGGCCGCCCCCTGAAGCCCCGCCCCGTACCGACCACCTCTGGGAGGACCACCCCGTGACCGCACGACCGCCGTCCGGCCCGCCGCCCCGCCGGGATCCCGGCCCCGGGCACATCCCGGCCACCTTTCTGCCCGGCCCCGCCCGGCCCGCGCACCCGCCGGCACCGCCATCGGCGCCCGCCGTGCCCGCCGTGCCCGCGCCGGGCCGCCATGGGGTACGGCCGGCCGGCCCGCTGGACCCCGGGGAGCGCGAGCGGCTGCTGCGCGGCGCCCACCACGATCCGCACGCCCTGCTGGGGGCGCACCATGCCCCCGGCGGGGTGGTCTTCCGTGCGCTGCGGCCGTTCGCCAAGTCGGTGACGGTCTGCGCCAAGGGGCTGCGCGCCGAGCTGCTGGACGAGGGGGACGGGCTGTTCGCCGCGGTGCTGCCGCTGGCCGGGATCCCCGCCTACCGGCTGCTGGTGCGCTACGCGGAGGCGGAGACCGAGATCGAGGACCCGTACCGCTTCCTGCCCGCGCTGGGCGAACTCGATCTGCATCTGATCGGCGAGGGCCGGCACGAGGAGCTGTGGCAGGCGCTGGGCGCCCGGCCGATGGAGCACCAGGGGGTGCACGGCACCCGGTTCACCGTCTGGGCGCCCAATGCCCAAGGGGTGCGCGTGGTGGGCGACTTCAACCTGTGGGACGGCACCGGCCACCCGATGCGCTCGCTGGGCGCGACCGGGGTGTGGGAGCTGTTCGTCCCCGGCGTCGGCGAGGGAGAGCTCTACAAGTTCCAGATCACCCGGCCGGACGGCTCGCACACCATGCGCGCCGACCCGATGGCCCGGCGTACCGAGGCCCCGCCCGCCACCGCCTCCGTGGTGCACCGGTCGCACCATGTGTGGCGGGACCAGGAGTGGATGGCCCGGCGGGGCGAACGGCCGGTGCACCAGGCGCCGTTCTCCGTCTATGAGGTCCATCTCCCCTCCTGGCGCCCAGGGCTGAGCTACCGCCGGCTGGCCGAGCAGCTGCCTGCCTATGTGTCCGATCTGGGCTTCACCCATGTGGAGTTCCTGCCGGTCGCCGAGCATCCCTTCGGCGGCTCCTGGGGCTACCAGATCACCGGCTTCTACGCCCCCACCGCCCGGCTGGGCACCCCCGATGACTTCAAGTACCTGGTGGACGCCCTGCACCGGGCGGGCATCGGGGTCATCATGGACTGGGTACCGGCCCATTTCCCGCGCGACGAATGGGCGTTGGCCGAGTTCGACGGCCGTCCGCTGTATGAGCCACAGGACCCGCAGCGGGCCGCCCATCCGGACTGGGGAACCCTGGAGTTCGACTTCGGCCGCACCGAGGTGCGCAACTTCCTGGTGGCCAACGCGGTCTACTGGTGCCAGGAGTTCCATATCGACGGCCTGCGGGTGGACGCGGTGGCCTCGATGCTCTACCTGGACTACTCCCGGCAGCCCGGCCAGTGGACGCCCAACGCCCATGGCGGCCGGGAGAATCTGGACGCGGTGGCCTTCCTCCAGGAGATGAACGCCACCGTCTACCGCCGCTGCCCCGGGGTGGTCACCATCGCCGAGGAGTCCACCGCCTGGGACGGTGTCACCCGGCCCACCCATCTGACCGGGCCGGGCGGCTTCGGCGGGCTGGGCTTCGGGCTGAAGTGGAACATGGGCTGGATGCATGACTCCCTGGAGTACGTCTCCAAGGAGCCGGTCCACCGTAAGTACCACCATGGCGAGATGACCTTCGCCATGGTCTATGCCTACAGCGAGAACTATGTGCTGCCCATCTCCCATGACGAGGTGGTGCACGGCAAACGCTCGCTGGTGTCCAAGATGCCCGGCGACTGGTGGCAGCGGCGCGCCACCCACCGGGCGTTCCTGGGCTTTATGTGGTCCCATCCCGGCAAGCAACTGCTGTTTATGGGCCAGGAGTTCGCCCAGGGGGCGGAGTGGTCGGAGAGCCATGGCCCCGACTGGTGGCTGCTGGACCCCTCGTACGCGGCCGAGGCCGACCACCGGGGCGTCCGCGACCTGGTACGCGACCTCAACACCCGCTACCGCGAGCTGCCCGCGCTCTGGGAGCGGGACACCGATCCGGCGGGCTTCTCCTGGGTGGACGGGGACGCCGCCGAGGACAATGTCTTCGCCTTTCTGCGGTTCGCCGCCGATGGCAGCCCGCTGCTGGTGGTCAGCCACTTCTCACCGGTGGTGCGGCCGGGCTACCGGCTGGGGGTGCCGGGCGGCATCCCGCTGTGGGAGGAGTGCCTCAACACCGACGCCCTGCGCTACGGGGGCGGCGGCGTGATCCACCCCGACCCCGTCAAGGCCGAACCGGTCCACCACCAGGGCCGCCCGGCCAGCGTCCAGCTGACGCTGCCGCCCCTGGCCACGGTCTGGCTCCGCCCGGCCCGGTAGGAGTGGGGCGCCCCGCAGGGGGCGCCCCATGGGGGCGCGGGGCGGCCACGTATGCGGCTCCGCCGCGTGGGCGCGACCAGCCACCGACGGCCCGCACCCGAAAGCGGGCCCCGGGCGGGCCGGGCGACTCAGACGCGCTCGGCCTCCCGGGACTCGCTCACCGGCTCGGCCTGGTGGGCCGTCGCCTTACGACCCGGCAGCAGAAGCGCGACCACCACCGTGCCAACCCCCAGCACCACCGCGCCCACCACACTCGTGTGCGCCACCGCGTCCGCGAAGGACTTGTGGACGGCGTCCACGATCTGCTGGGCCTGCTGGGCGCCGAGCGCGGCGGCCTTCTCCGGGCCCAGTTTGGGCGCGGCCTGGGCCGCCACCTGCTTGCCGGCCTCCTTGGCCACATACAGGCCCGCGCCCACCGAGTCCTGGGCGGCGGACAGCGCCTTGCCGGGGAGGCCGGGCGCGCCCGCGGCGGCCGCCTTGTGGGCGGCGTCGGCCAGGTTGGACGAGTAGGTCTTGGCCAGCACCGTGCCCAGGATGGCGATGCCCAGCGAGCCGCCCATCTCGATGGAGGTGCTGTTGACCGCGCCGCCCACGCCCAGCTGGGTCTCCGGGAAGGAGCCCATGATGGCGTTGGTGCAGGGGGACAGCGACAGGCCGATGGCCAGGCCCAGGATGATCAGCGGCAGGACGAAGTCGTCATAGGTGGAGGAGGCGTCCACCCGGGTCAGCAGCGCGATGGCGACCGTACCGACGGTCATGCCCAGCGCCACGGTGACCTTCATGCCCACCTTGGGGGTGAGGAAGGCGGTCAGCGCGCCGCCCACGAACACCGCTCCGGCCAGCGGCAGCATCCGCACCCCGGTGTCCAGGGCCGAGTAGCCCAGGACGAACTGCAGATGCTGGGTGAGGTAGTAGAAGGCGCCGAAGACGGCCAGGAAGAACAGGGCCACGGCCAGCGTGGAGCCGGCGAAGGCGCGGCGGGTGAAGCGGCGTACATCCAGCACCGGGCGCGGGTGGCGCAGCTCCCACAGGATGAAGCAGACCAGGCCCACTCCGGCGGCCACCGCGGCGCCGATCGCCTTGCCGCCCCAGCCGAAGTGCGGGCCCTCGATGATCATGTAGATCAGCGAGCCGACCCAGATCACGGACAGCAGGCCGCCGATGTAGTCGATGTTCTCCACGCCCTCGGCCTTGGACGGCGGGACCAGCAGCAGGGCGCCCACCACGCCGAGCAGGGCGATCGGCACATTGATCAGGAAGGTGGCGGACCAGCCGTGGTCCTCCAGCAGCGCTCCGGCCACCAGCGGGCCGACGGCGATGGCCAGTCCGGCGGTGGCGGTCCAGATGGTGATCGCCTTGGCGCGCTCGGCCTTGGGGAAGGTGGCGGACAGCAGGGAGAGGGTGGCCGGCATGATCATGGCGGCGCCCACTCCCATCACCGCGCGGGCGGTGATCACTCCGGCCGCGCTGTGCACCAGGGATCCGGCCACCGAGGCCCCGGCGAACACCAGCAGGCCCAGCACCAGGGCCCCGCGCCGGCTGTATTTGTCACCCACCGCGCCCAGGATCAGCATCAGCGCCGCATAGGGCACGGTGTAGCCGTCGATCACCCACTGGAGGTCGGCGCTGCCCAGACCGAGGTCCTTGACCATGTCCGGCGCTGCCACGGTCAGCGAGGTGTTGGCCATGACGATGATCAGCAGGCTGATGCACAGCACCCCCAGCGCCCACCATCGCCGCCGGTAGGGCCCGTCCAGCTCATGGGCCGGTGTCCGCATGCCGAGCGGCATCGCGTGTACTCCCCTCTCTCGCACAGCCCACTTGCACAGAGCTGTGCAATTACACAGTGCTGTGCAATTTACGCCGCCACCTCGCCGCTGGGCAAAATGAGGCTCACCGAGTGAGAAGAGGTGCGATGACCGGCCGAGCGGATGCCAATCGCCGCCACATCCTGGGCGTCGCCCTGGCGGAGCTGCTGCGCGACCCGGACGCCAGCATGGAGCAGATCGCCCGCGCCGCCGGGGTGGTCCGGCGCACCGTCTATGGGCACTTCCCCAGCCGGGACGCGCTGATCGCGGCCCTGGTGGACGAGGCCGCGGTGGCGGTCGGCGCCGCCCGCGCCGCCGCGGTGGCATCCGCGGACGACCCGCAGGACGCCGCCGAGGCGCTGGCCCGCGCCGTGCTCGCCATGTGGGAGATCGCCGACGGCTACCGGCTGCTGGTCTCCCTCGCCCAGCGCAGCGTCACCATGGAGGGCATCCGGCGCCGGCTGGAACCGGTGCGCCGGGAGGGCGAGGCACTGCTCCAACGCGGCCTGGACACCGGGCGGTTCACCTCCCCGCTGCCCGCCGCCGCCCTGGCCTATGTCCATGAGCAGGTGCTCTTCGGCCTGATGCAGGCCGTCAACGAGGGGGTGCTGGACCCGGCGGAGGCGGGCCGCTCGGCGGCCGTCACCGTACTGGCCGCGGCGGGCGTCCCGGCCCCGGAGGCCGGCCGGCTGGTGACCCGGCTGCGCGGGCGGGCGGGCACCCAGCCGGGGAAACCCGGCGGGAGTTGAGGACCCCCACGGCGTCGGCCCCGCGGTGCCGGGTGATGGACCTGAGCCGGGGTGGGGCCCGGCTCCGCCGTGGGGGTGGCTTGTTCAGACCGTGACCGGCTCGCCCTCCGGTTCACCGGCCTGCGGCGTACGTTCCTCGAACGGCAGCCGCCCGGCGAGGACTTCGGCCATCCGGGCCCGGTCGATCTCCTTCATCCAGATGCCGATCAGCACCGTGGCCACCGCGTTCCCCGCGAAGTTGGTCATGGCGCGGGCCTCGCTCATAAAGCGGTCGATGCCCACGATCAGCCCCACACCATCCACCAGTTCAGGGCGGTGCGACTGCAACCCGCCGGCCAGCGTGGCGAGTCCGGCGCCGGTCACCCCGGCCGCGCCCTTGGAGGCGACGATCATAAAGAGCAGCAGCGAGATCTGCTGCCCCAGGGCCAGCGGCTTTCCCATGGCCTCGCCGATGAACAGGGCGGACATGGTGAGGTAGATGGCGGTGCCGTCCAGGTTGAAGGAGTAGCCGGTGGGCACCGTGACGCCCACCACCGGGCGGCTCACGCCCAGGTGTTCCAGCTTGGCGATCAGCCGGGGCAGGGCGGACTCCGAGGAGGAGGTGGACAGGATCAGCAGGAACTCCCGCCCCAGATACCGCAGCAGGGCGAAGATGCTCACCCCGGCCACCAGCCGCAGCAGCGCCCCCAGCACCACGATCACAAACAGCGCACAGGTCAGATAGAAGCCGATCATGATGACGGCCAGCGACTTCAGCGCATCGGTGCCGGTCGCCCCGACCACCGCCGCCATGGCGCCGAACGCCCCCACCGGAGCCGCCCACATGATCATGGCAAGGATCCGGAAGACCAGGGTCTGCAGATGGCCGATCCCCCGCAGCACCGGCTGCCCGGCCGGGCCCATGGCCTGCAGGGCGAATCCGGTCAGCAGCGCCACCAGCAGCGTCTGGAGCACCTGGCCGCCGGTGAAGGCGGAGACCAGGGTGGTGGGGATCATCCCCAGCAGGAAGTCGGCGGTGGACTGGTGCGCCCCCTTGGCCTGGGCCGCGCCCGCGTGCCGCAGGCTCTCGGTCAGATGCAGCCCGCTGCCGGGCTCCAGCACATTGCCCACCACCAGGCCGATGGCCAGGGCCACGGTGGACATCAGCAGGAAGTAGCCCAGCGCCAGCCCGCCCACCGCGCCCACCTTGGCGGCCCGGCGCACCGAACCGATGCCCAGCACAATGGTGCAGAAGATCACGGGCGAGATCATCATCTTGATCAGATTGACGAACCCGGTGCCCAGCGGCTTGAGTTCCACGGCCCAGCCGGGCGCGGCCAGGCCCAGCACGATTCCGGCCAGCACCGCCGCGATCACCGCGAGATAGAGATAGTGCGTGCGGTCCCGCCGCCCGCCCTCGCTCAGGGATGCCACGTTGCCTCCTCGTTCTCGCGGCTCGTCCCGAGGACTATGCACGTCCGCTGTGACGGCGGTCACCCTTAAGTGCATTACGTTCACCAATGCACCACAAGGCACACTGTCCGCCATGCGTAGACCCCGCAGCCTGGCCGGCCGGCTGTTCGCCGTGCAGATCGTGCTGGTCACCGCCGTGGTGACCACCTGCGCCGCGTTCGCCTACCTCTCCGACCGGTCGGAGGCCGAGGAGTCCGCCCGCCGCACGGTGACCGCCATCGCCACCGCGGTGGCCGCCTCGCCGGCGGTGCGCCAGGCGGCCGTCTCGGCGGACCCGGCCCGTTCCCTCAAGCCCTACGCCGAGCAGGTCCGGCGGGACACCGGGGTCGATTTCGTGACCATCATGAGCCCGGCCGGCATCCGCTGGACCCATCCCGATCCGGCCAGGATCGGCGAGCGGTTCCTGGGCCACACCGGCCCCGCCCTGGCGGGCCGTACCTTCGCCGAGACCTACACCGGCACCCTGGGCCCCTCGGTACGCGCGGTCACCCCGGTACGCGGCACCGGCGGCAGGGTCGTCGGGCTGGTGAGCGCGGGGATCACGGTGAAGACCATCAGCCGCCGGCTGAGCGGGCAGGTGGCAGCGCTGCTGGCGGTGGCGGTGGGCGCGCTGGCCCTGGGCGGCGCCGGTTCGTATCTGCTCAACACCCGGCTGCGCCGCCACACCCATGGCATGAACGCCGAGGAGCTGGCCCGGATGCACGACTACCACCAGGCCACCCTGCACGCGGTGCGCGAGGGGCTGTTGATGCTGGACGGGCAGGGGCGGGTGGCCCTGGTCAATGACGGCGGGCGGGAACTGCTGGGACTGCGCGGACGGGCGGTGATCGGCCGCCCGGTGCGCCGGCTGGGACTGCCGCCGGGGCTCACCGAGGCCCTGCTGTCCGGTGCGCCCCGGGTGGACGAGGTGTATCTGACCGACGACCGGATCGTGGTGCTCAACACCTCCCCGGTCTCCGGCGGGGAGCACCGGGGCACCGTGGCCACCCTCCGCGACCACACCGAACTCCAGGCGCTCACCGGCGAGTTGGACTCGGTACGCGGCTTCGCCGAAGCGCTGCGCTCCCAGGCGCACGAGGCGGCCAACCGGCTGCACACCGTGGTCTCACTGATCGAACTTGGCCGTGCCGAGGAGGCGGTGGGCTTCGCCACCGCCGAACTCCAGCTGGCCCAGGCGCTCACCGACCGGGTGGTGGACGCCGTCGCCGAACCGGTGCTGGCCGCCCTGCTGCTGGGCAAGGCCGCCCAGGCCGGCGAGCGCGGGGCGGAGCTGCTGCTCACCGAGGACTCCCAGCTGGACGACGGTCTGCTGCCGGCCCAGCTGCCCACCCGCGACCTGGTCACCGTGCTGGGCAATCTGATCGACAACGCCATGGACGCGGTGGCGGCCACCGACCGGCCCAGAATCACCGTCACGGTCCGGGCCGAGGACGGTGAACTGCTGCTGAGAGTCGGCGACTGCGGCCCCGGGGTACCGCCGGAGCGGGCCGAGGAGCTCTTCGGCCGGGGCGTCTCCGGCAAGGCGCCCGGCCGCGGCCTGGGCCTGGCCCTGGTGCGGCAGGCCGTCCGGCGCCATGGCGGCACCGTGGAAGTGGGCCAAGCCCCCTCCGGCGGCGCCGAGTTCACCGTACGGCTGCCGCTCGGGACGCCCGCCGGGAGCCGGCCGTGACCGGCCAGGGCCCGCCGATCCGGGTGCTGGTGGTGGAGGACGACCCGGTGGCCGCCGACGCCCACGCCCTCTATGTCGGCCGGGTGCCCGGCTTCACAGTGGCCGGGGTGGCGCACTCGGTGGCGGACGCCGCCCAGTTCCTCAAACGCGCCCCGGTAGACCTGCTGTTGCTGGACTTCTATCTGCCCGACGGGCACGGCCTGCGCTTTCTGCGCTCGCTGCGCTCGGCGGGCCATGGCGCCCATGTGATCGCGGTGACCTCGGCCCGCGATCTGGCGGTGGTCCGGGAGGGCGTCTCGCTGGGCGTGGTCCAGTACGTCCTCAAGCCCTTCACCTTCACCACCCTGCGGGACCGGCTGCTGCGCTACGCCGAGTTCCGGACCACCGCCGGGGAGGCCGGCGACCAGGAGGAAGTGGACCGCGCGCTGGCGGTGCTGCGCTCGCCCCGCCCGGCCCCGCTGCCCAAGGGCCTCAGCCCGGCCACCCTGCGGGCCATCACCGAGGTGCTGCGCGGCGCCGGCGACCAGGGGGTCTCCGCGGGCGCGGCGGGGGCCGAGGTGGGCATCTCCCGGATCACCGCCCGGCGGTATCTGGAACACCTGGTGGACACCGGACGCGCCGTGCGGGCCCCGCGCTATGGGCAGGTGGGCCGCCCCGAGCTGCGCTACCGCTGGGTGACCGGGGGCCGCTGAACGCGTGCGGGCGGGCCGGCCCGGGAACGTACCCAGGCAGCAAGGTGCCGACAACAGGAGGTCGTCCCATGCGCCCCACCGCCCCCGCGCTGCTCGCCACCGCCCTGGTCCTCGCCTCGCTCAGCGCCTGTGGCGGTGGCAGCGACGGCGGCCCGGACACCGTGCGCATCGCCTACCAGCGCAGTACCGACAACAAGTTCCGCATCATGGACGACTATCTGGCCACCGTGAAAAAGGAGTTCGAGCGGGACCATCCCGGCAAGAAGCTCAAGCTCATTCCCATCCAGGCGGCCGAGAACGACTACTACACCAAGCTCCAGCAGATGATGCGTTCCCCCCGGACCGCACCGGATGTGGTCCGCGAGGACACCTTTCTGATCAACTCCGATATCAAAAGCGGCTACTTGAGACCGCTGGACGACAAGCTGGCCTCCTGGCCGGAGTGGCGGCACTACCTTCCCACCGCCAGGGCGGCGGCCCGGGGCGAGGACGGCAAGACCTATGGCGTGCCGGACGGCACCGACACCCGGGGGCTGTGGTTCAACAAGGAGATCTTCGCCCGCGCCGGACTGCCCGCCGACTGGCACCCGCGCGACTGGCAGCAGGTGCTGGACGCGGCCCGTACCGTCAAGGCCAAGGTGCCCGGGGTGATCCCGCTGAACGTCTACACCGGCAAGGGGCCGGGCGAGGCCGCGGTGATCCAGGGCTTTGAGATGCTGCTCTACGGCACCGGCCCCGACCCGCTCTACCGCCCGGCGGACAAGAAGTGGGTGACCGGCGGCCAGGGCTTCAAGGACGCGCTGGCCTTTGTCCGCACCGTCTACGGCGAGAAGCTGGGCCCCGACCCCTCCGACGCCCTGGACCCCAATGTCAGCACCCGGGTGATCAACGACTGGCTGCCCGCCGGAAAGCTCGCCATCGACCTGGACGGCTCCTGGCTGGGCCAGAGCTGGCTGCCCACCGGCAGCAAACCCTGGCCCCGCTGGTCCACCGTGCTGGGCCAGGCCGCCTTCCCCACCCAGCACGGCGCCGCCCCGGGCCGGGTCAGCCTCTCCGGCGGCTGGACCTGGTCCATCACCGCCAAGTCCGCCAGGTCCGAGCTGGCCTGGCAGGCCATCGCCACCCTCCAGAACCGGGCCAACGCCCTTGAGTGGTGCGTCCGGGACGCCCAGATCGCGGTCCGCGACGATGTGGCCGCCGACCGCCGGTACCTGGGCTCCATGCCCGCCGTGGCCTTCTTCACCGGTCTGGTCAAGGACACCCACTACCGCCCCGCGCTGCCGGTCTACCCGCAGATCTCCAGCGCCATCGGGGAGGCCATGGAGTCGGTGACCACCGGCGACGCCACCGTGGATCAGGCCGCCCACCACTACGACCAGCAGGTCCGCGCCATCACCGGCGGGCAGTGACCATGCGCCGCCTCGTCCGCCGGCTGCCCCTTCTCCCGGCCACCGTGCTGATGCTGCTCTTCCTGGCCGGGCCCATCGGCTACTGCGTCTATCTGGCCTTCACCAATACCCAGTTGACCGGCCAGGCGTCCGCCTCCTTCACCGGGCTGGCCAACTTCCGCCGGGCCTTCGCCGACGAGGGCTTCCGCAACGCGGTGGTGCTCACCCTGGTGTTCACCGTGCTGTCCTCGCTGATCGGCCAGAACACCCTGGGCTTCGCACTGGCCGCGCTGATGCGCCGGGCCTCCAGGCCGGTGCGCACCCTCACCGGCTCGGTGGTGATCGCCGCCTGGGTGCTCCCGGAGATCGTGGCGGGCTTTCTGCTCTACACCTTCTTCAACCGCCGCGGCACCCTGGACACCCTGCTGGAACACCTTCATCTGCCCACCCAGAACTGGCTGTTCACCCTGCCCATCCTGGCCGTCTCCTTCGCCAACGTCTGGCGCGGCACCGCCTTCTCCATGCTGGTCTACTCCGCCGCGCTGGCCGACATCCCCCAGGAGATCACCGAGGCGGCCGAGGTGGACGGGGCCGGCGGGCTGCGCCGGCTGTGGCATATCACCCTGCCCATGCTGCGCCGCTCCATCGGCACCAATCTGATGCTCAACACCCTGCAGACGCTCTCGGTGTTCGGGCTGATCTGGGCCATGACCCGGGGCGGGCCCGGCCGGCGCAGCCAGACGCTCCCGGTCTTCATGTACGACCAGGCGTTCCTGAAGTCCCTTATCGGCTACGGCACCGCGGTGGCGCTGCTCCTGCTGCTGGTGGGCGCCCTGTTCTCGGCGGTGTATCTGCGGCTGCTACGCGAGGAGTTGTGAGCTCCCGCCGGAGCGTTACTGGGGGCTGAGCGCTCTGAGCCGGGAGTCGCCGGGGCGGTCCTCACCCGGGTGGAAGACGATGATCATCAGCCGGATGCCCGGGGTGTCCAGCGGCTGCGCCGGGCACATATGCACCCAGCCGGGCCCCTTGAGGGGGTGCAGCAACGGCCGTTCATAGCGGTACGCCTGGGCGCCCGGGGAGACCCCGCCGGCCCGGAACATCGGCCCGGTGACCGGGTCGGCCAGCACCACTTCCTTGATCTCCGCCAGGGTGGGGTCGTCCGGCATGGCGGCCAGCGCGGACCGCAGCTGGGGCAGGATCAGCGGCAGCCAGCACTCCTCCCAACGGGCCAGGATCCGCCGGGCGTCGGCGTGATTGGCCATCCAGCGCATGCTGTTCTCCGGCACCTTGCCGCCGGGGAACAGATCGGCGAAGGGCTGGTTGTAGTCCAGCACCCGCCAGGACTGGTCGGCCACATAGGCCATATGGGATATTCCGTGCACCACCTCACGCCAGGCCTCCACCACCTCCTGGCCGGAGCCGGGGTCGAGCGGGGTTGGCGGGTCACGGCGCAGGGTATAGCGCCACAGCAGGGTCCACTCATGCTCGGTGAAGGCCAGCAGCCGGGCGACATCCCGCAATAAATCCTCGGAGGGATTGGGGTAGTTGCCGGTTTCGAGACGGTTGTAGGTACCCTGTGCACGATGCAACAGCTGGTCCATCTGCGCCTGGGTCAGCCCCGGCGCCCGTCGGCCCTGCCGTAATGACCTGAACAGACCGTAGGCGCCTGGATCGATGAGCGCCCTGCTCTCCCGCAGCAGGGCCTGCAACGCCTGCTTGTCCATTCCGGTTTCCCCCTATCACGGCCACCCCTCAGCAGGGAAGTGGATTACTGTGGGGAATTTTTCCAGGGAAAAGTTCCCCACAGTAATGATCGCATCTCTCCTGCATCATCTGGCTACCGGCCACTTGCGGGCCGGGAACGGCGACGGCCTGCGGGTTCGCTCCACGGGGGAGAACGAATCCGCGGGCGGCCCGTCGCCGAGAGCGAGACAACGGCGCAAAGGAGGCAGGATGCGCCAGATGACCGTCGCGGACAGGCGGCGCCAACTGGAAATAATCAGGCGGCAGTTGCCGCGATCCGCCTTATCCGGCCCCCCGGCGGCGCCTTGCGGCCGCCATCGGCAGCAGGAAACCCTCGCCTGTTACCAGACGAGGGCTTTTGACATTTGACGTTACGTCAGCCGAATCACATAGCCCTGGCAGCCCGGGCAGTGCGACACCGCAGGCATAGCCCGGCCGTACTCACCGCCCTCGCCTCGAACGGGGTAATTCCCTTGCGAATGACGGCCTTTCTCCGGTGCGGCAGGCATCCATTGCGCGGACCGGCCGCCCCGGGCATGACCAAGGCGGCCTCCCCGGCGCCGTGGCCCGCGGCCCCATGGGCCGGCCAGCACGGCGCCGGTCACCTTGCCGCACTCCCGCGAACCCTGCCCTCCGTGGATTGACCACGACTTGGGGATCAAGCGGGATGTCCGGCCCAGATCGGGCATGCGGCAAAGCATAGGCAAAATCGCCTCACCCAGTGCCCCATGCCGTGTGCCGCACGGCACACATTCGCTTACGCCGGAGACGCCGGCGCCGGCTTGAGTACCGCGAACACCGCCCCGAAGGGGTCGGCCAGCCAGGCGATCCGGCCCACATCCGGGACATCCGAGGCGGGCATCACCACCGAACCACCGCCCTCCTGTGCCTTGGTGACCTTCTCGTCCGCGTCGGCCACCGCGAAGTACGGGATCCAGCGCGGCCGGTCGCCCTCCTGCAACGGGGCCATCCCGCCGAAGGCCGCGCTCTCCGGCTCCCCCTCGGCGGTGGCCAGGATCTTGTAGACCATCCCCGGCACCTCCATGTCCTCGCCCCGCCAGCCGAACAGCCCCCGGTAGAAGGCATAGACGGCGGTGGCGTCGGCGGCATGGAGCTCCGCCCAGCACAGGGCGTTGTCCACCGAGGCCAGCTCGAAGCCCTTGACCGCGCCGGGCTGCCAGACCGCGAACTCGGCCCCGCCGGGGTCGGTGAAGGCGGCCAGCCGCCCCGCCTCCATCACATCGGAGGGGGCCATCCGCACCGAACCGCCGCCCTGCTCCACGGCCTTGGCCGTGGCATCGGCGTCCGGGGTCTGGAAGTAGACCGTCCAGGCCGAGGAGGCACCCTCCTCGGTGAGCGGCCCTATGGCGGCGACCGTCTTGCCGTCCTGCTGGCAGAAGCCATAGCCCCCGCTCTCCGGACCGGCGGACTGGAATTCCCAGCCGAAGACGGCGCCATAGAAGGCGGCGGCCGCCTCCACATCGGGGGTGCCCAGATCGATCCAGTTGGGGGCGCCGGTGACGAAGTTGGTTCCGAGCATGATGGGTGCTCCTTCGACGGATTCGCGGCATGGTGCCGTCTTCCTCAGTCTGGCACCGGCCACTGACAACCGCCCGGCCCCCGGCCCGGCCCCGAGGTGCATGCCCGCGCCCCTGGCGCAAGGATGGAAATGGAGGCATCCGAACGCCCTCAGGAGGGACGCCATGACCACCGCCAAGGACATCATGCACCCGGGCGCGCACTGGATCCCGGCGACCGAGACCCTGCAGCATGCGGCCCAGCGGATGCGCGATCTGAGCGTGGGGGCCCTGCCGGTCAGTGACGAGGACGAGCGGCTGTGCGGGATCATCACCGACCGGGACATCGTCATCAACTGCGTGGCCGAGGGCCATGACCCGTCCACCTGCACCGCCGCCGACCTGGCACAGGGCACCCCACGCTGGATCGACGCCAACGCCGATGTACAGGAGGTCGTCCGGGAGATGGGCAGCCACCACATCCGGCGGCTCCCGGTGATCGAGAACAAGAAGCTGGTCGGCATGATCAGCGAGGCGGATGTGGCCCGTAACCTGCCGCAGGACCAGGTCGCCGCCTTCGCGGCCCGGGTGTATTCGGATTAGGGCACCGCTGGGTTGGGTTCCGGGTGCGGGTTGTGTGGTGCGCCGGCCGCTCGCGCGCACGCGGCGGGGCCGCATGTCCAATACGGCCCGCGCTCCTGCGGGCCACTCCTCAGGCCAGGTAGCCGCCGTCGATGTCGAGGGTGGTGCCGGTGATGAACGAGGCGTCCGGACCGGCCAGGAAGGCCACGGCCGCCGCGATCTCCTCGGGACGGCCGTAACGGCCCATGGCGTTGCCCGCGCGCTGCTCGTCGGCCCGCGGCCCGTCCGCCGGGTTCATATCGGTGTCCACCGAGCCGGGCTGCACCACATTGACGGTGATGCCCCGGGGCGCCAGGTCCCAGGCGGCCCCTTTGCTGTAGGCCACCAGCGCCGCCTTGGTCGCCGCATAGTCCGCCATCCCGGAGCGGCCGACCCGGACGCCCAGGTTGGAGCCGATGGTGATGATGCGCCCGCCCTCGCCCAGCAGGGGGGCCGCGGCGCGGATACCCGCCGTCACCCCGCCGAGGTTCACCGTCAACTGCCGGTCCAGCGCGGCGAGATCGGCCCCGATGTCGTCCACCGCACCGGGCGCCAGCACTCCGGCGTTGTTCACCAGAATGTCCAGTCGCCCGAAGTCCCTGGCCACGGTGGCCACCAGCTCGGCCACCTCGGCCGGCCGGCCCTGGTCGGCCCGGTACGCCCCGGCCCGTGCCCCCGACTCCCTGAGCTCCCGCACCACCGCCTCCGCCTTGTCCGCAGAAGCGGCATAGCCGATCGCCACATCCGCGCCGGCTTCGGCCAGCGCCCGGGCGGTGGCCGCCCCTATGCCCCGCGATCCGCCGGTGACCAGTGCGACCTTACCCGCCAGCGTCTTGCCCATCGGTGTCCTCCCCAAGATCTGTACCGCTCGGTATACAAGTGGGACGCTAACATATCGATCAGTACAGAAGCCAAGGACGGCAGGAAGGCGAGGCTCGGCCATGGCAACCGGACGCCCCCGTGAGTTCGACCTGGAAGAGGGCCTGGACCGCGCGCTGCGCGTGTTCTGGCGGCATGGCTACGAGGGCACCGCGCTCTCCGACCTCACCAAGGCGATGGGCATCAACCGGCCCAGCCTGTATGCCGCCTACGGCAACAAGGAGTCCCTGTTCCGCAAGTGCCTGGACCGCTACGGCCAGGGGCCGGCGAGCCATGTCGGAGAGGCCATGACCCAGCCCACCGCGCGAGCCACCGCCGAGTACCTGCTGCGCGGTGTGATCCGGGTGACCACCCGCGAGGAGGGCCCGGGCTGTCTGCTGATCCAGGGCGCGCTGGCCACCAGCGCCCAGGCCGGCCCGGTGCGCCAGGAGGTGATCGCCCGACGGCAGGCCGGGGAGGCGGCACTGCGGGACCGGTTCCAACGCGCCCTGGTTGAGGGCGAGTTGCCGCCCGGTACCGATGCGGCCGATCTCGCCCGCTATATCAGCCTGGTCTCCTACGGCATCGCGGTCCAGGCGGCCGACGGCGCGAGCGCCGGGGAACTGGGGCGGGCGGTGGACCTGGCGCTGACCGCCTGGCCCCGCTGAGTCCGGGCCGGGTACGCGCCCTGTCCGGCCGTACGGCGGCGGCGCTATGCTCCGGGCGGTAGCCCGGTTATGCGTACGGAGGTGCCATGCCCCCGTCCCCCCACCGCCGCACCCGCCACCGGCTGGCCGCCGACGCCGCGCTGCTGCTGGTCACGGCCGCCTTCGCACTCCCCCTGCTGTGGCTGCTGCTGGCCTCCGTCGATCCACAGGCCCAGCTGAGCGTCCGCTGGCCCGCCTCCCCCGGCACCGGGAACTTCTCCGCGGTGCTCAACGAGGACACCACCTTCCGGCCCATGCTCAACAGCCTGCTGCTGTGCGGCGGCGCCACCGCGCTCACGGTGGGCTGCGCCGCGCTGGCCGCCTATCCGCTGTCCCGCTTTCCCTCCCGTTTCAACCGGCCCTACCTGCTGACCATCCTGTTCTCCACCTGTCTGCCGATCACGGCCATCATGGTGCCGGTGTACGGGCTGTTCGTCCGGGTCAACCTCATCGACACCCTGTACGGCACCGCGCTGTTCATGGCCGCCGCGCAACTTCCCTTCGCCATCTGGCTGATGAAGAACTTCATGGACTCGGTGCCCAAGTCACTGGAGGAGGCGGCCTGGACGGACGGGGCGGGCTGGCTCCAGTCACTGACCCGGGTGGTGCTGCCGCTGATGGGCCCCGGGGTGTCCGTGGTGGCCATCTACTGCTTCGCCCTGATGTGGGGGAACTTCTTCGTACCCTTCCTGCTGCTGCTCTCCCCCGACCAACTCCCCGCCTCGGTCACGGTGTTCACCTTCTTCGGCAGCTATGGCCAGATCATCTACGGCCAGCTGGCCGCCTTCGCCATCCTCTACTCCACCCCCGTGGTGCTGCTCTATGCGCTGATCGCCCGCCGACTGGGCGCGGGCTTCGCGATGGGCGGGGCGGTGAAGGGGTGAGCCTGGCCGGGCCGGTGGACCTGGGTCAGCGCGCGTCGAGTTGCGCGCTCAACGCCATGACGAGGTGGTATCCCCCAGTCAAATCAATGTCGGTCTGCTCTCGGAGCAGTTTGATGGCCGAGTCCTGGTCTCCGTCACGCAACAGGTTCCTCATCTCACTGACCAGCCTGGCATCGCACTGCCGCAGCGCGTCCACTGCCTGCCGGTAGTCGATGGGCAGCGTATGCCCCTGGGTGAGCATGTTCAGGGCGACGGGCGCCACATGAATGCTGAGGCCGGACCCCTTGCGCAGCCGGCGGACGGCCTGGGCGGTGCGGCCCTGCGCCGCCAGGGCCTTCGCCGCGTCCTGGACTTCCTGCGCGACCGGCGTGATCAGAGCTGTTGTGCGTGCCTTGGTACTCGTCATGACGATGGGGACTCCCCGGTCAGTGGCATTGCCTCTTTATCGAGTCAACACCGAGCACGGCCGATGCCAAACCGCCAAGGGTTGCACCGAGTTCACTGATCTTCTCTTCGCCCCTGGGGCAATACGGATCAGCAGGTAGGCCGCCTTCTTTACGCCTCCCGCCTTGTTGATGAACTTCTTGAGCTTGACGACCTTGGCAACGGGAACCGCACCGCCGGCGACGGCGGCGGTGATGGCGGCCACGCACCTGGTGGTCTGCCACCAGCCGAAGGCCACGGCGCCGCCCTGGTAGGTGGGGAGGTGTTCGGCCAGGTATGCCTGGACCGCCGCCTCTCCTTGCTCAGCCGGGCTGTCGGGCATCGCGTTGATCACGTCAAGAGCGGCCAGGAACCGTTGCCCGTCAGCCTAGTTGAGTTTCATCCTGGGCCGGCGTGCGCGCGGTCGGCTCGGCGAGGTGGAAGCCGACCGTTCGTGGGTGTTGCGCTCGGCAGCCATGGCGGCCGAGGAGAGTCCGGTGCTGAAGATTGCCGCCGTGGCTATGGCAGCCGTCACCGTGGTCAGTCCGGTTCTCCCATTCACTGTTGAGCTCTGGCTGATCGAGCCGGGCATGTACGGCGCGCACCGTGGAGCAGTCGCCATTGAACAGGAGTGATCATGAAAGAGATGGCGGGGTTGGGGAAGCCCGCTTGGGCACACACTCGTCAAGATCGGCTGGAATCGCCATCACCACTGTCTTAAATCCTTCAACTGCTCCGAGCTCAGGCGCACGAGGGCGTTCGGAGCGGACCGCCTTGGCCCTGGGGAAGTACATGGTTCAAGCAAAGCTCAGGGCATGAGTGGTTTACGAAACGGTTGTGTGCACGAGCGTCAACGTGGCATGATCACTTCGACTCGCCACCGCCCAGAACAATCTGAGGCAGCCCATCGGGTGCAGGGGACGGGGAGTTGGGGGGAACGACCGTGAACAGAAGTGGAATGCGCGGGGCCATACCTTTCGGGGCTCGGAGCCTGCACCGTGTAAAAACCGCTGGCTTGACGGCAGTACCGGGTGCCCACATGGCCGCCCGAAATTTTGCCGCTGTGCAGAGGCTACCCATCGGCGGCTCCGCAGCAGGAACGGCGAACCGATCGCTGCCGACTGCCGCAATTGGCTGCGCCTCCTACCCTTCTGCCTTCTTGGGTGACCGCCAAGAAAACGAAGCGGGCGCGTTCATCGCTCTTCTCCGGAGGCGTTGATGCACCGTCCCGCCCGCCTACCCGCCTTCGCCGCCGCCGTGGCAAGCGCGCTGTTCCTCTCTGTTGCCCCGGCACATGCGGAGACACCGTCACCCTCAACGTCCGCTTCACCGACCGCTCCCGTGCGGCCGCGGCTTGAAGTGTTCGGCTTGGGCCCGCATGGGCACACGCCGGTGCGGGCCGGTGGTATCGCCGCCGTCCACCTCAGTGGAATGCCCCCCGGCTGGGACAAAGCTAAGATCAGGGCCCGGCCTGCCGACCCCAATGACCAACTGTCGTATCTCTTTCCGAACGTGGTGGAAGTTACTCCGCGCGATGATCGGGCGACGGAAAGCGGGGATGAATACGGTCATTACACGACCGGCTATCCGGGGCGATATGTGGTCACCGCTTACTATCACGAGCGGGAAATCGCCAGCACTGAGGTGACGGTGAATAAAGCGCCTTATTCGGGCTATGTCCACCGTTTCGACGTCTACCCTCGCTACAGCGACCCCATTGACCCAGTGGTGCAAGCGCATCGAGTACGCCCTGGTGCGCAGGCAGCTGTCTCTATGGCTGTCGACAAAGATGAGCCGGGCACTCTCCAGGCGAAGTCCCCGGCATTTGAGCACCCGTTGGTTCTGCGCATGCATACCGATGACGACCCAGGACTCCGACAGGACGAGGAGAACGGGCCCTACGTGTATGCGGGGCACGTCCAGTTGCGACGGGATCTCCCCGAGGGGGTCTATCCGGTCACGGTGTCCTCGCATAGGGGACGGCAGAGCGTGACTCAGAACCTGATCGTGTCCTCGAAAGCTGAAGTGCCGTCGTCCCCGCCTCCCAGCTCTTCCGCATCGACTGCGCCCAATAGTCGGCCCAGTCCCTGGCTGTGGGCCGTCATCGCCGTTGCTTCTGTCGGGCTGGTGACCATCGTCACCCTTACCGTCCGCGACCGGCGACGCAGGAACTCCACCGCGGCCTAGGCCTCCTCCCCTCAACCTTCCGGAACCGGGCCCCCCGGGCCGGAAGCCCATTGGCGAGCCCTCATTCAGTGCAGGCGCTCGTCTCTAAAGCCTTCCCTGAAAACAGGGGAGCCGTTTATCCGAGTGAAAAGTGAAGCCATGTCATTGCACGGAGCCCGGCTCCGGCGTGCCGTCATAGCTGCAGCAGGTCTCCTCGTCCTGGCTGCCGGCCCGGCAATAGCCGCAGACGCACAGACGCCAAACCCACCCAACAGGTCCAATGCGGCCGCCACGCACCCCGGCGCAGCCTCCAGCACGGCGGCCGCCCCCCTGCCGAACTCCACGCCGCTGGCGTCCCCTACGCAGGAGGCCTCCCCGACTCCGACAGATCCCGCTCAGGACGACACTGACGGTGATGCGGAAGCCGAGGCACTAAGCCGGTTCTGGACACCCGAGCGCATCGCCTCCGCCACCGACCCCTCCGGGCGGCCCCCTGCGCCGACCGGTACTCCCCCCACGACTGATACGCCGGGCGTGGCGGCGGGCGACCAGGCGCATCCCTCCGGCGGCCTGAAATCCGTCGGCGCGCTCTTCGGCCTCGACAAAAACCTTAAGGCCCACTACTGCTCGGCCAGCGTGGTCCAAAGCCCGGGGCATAATCTCATCCTGACCGCAGGCCACTGCGCATTCCACGAGCATGTGGCGTTCGTGCCCAACTACTCTTCCGCGGCCGTCCAGCCATACGGAATCTGGCCGGTGAAAAAATGGTTTATCTACGGCCAATATCAAGGTAGTGATGACAGAAGCCCCACTTCTGACCTGGACTTCTCGTTCGCCAGCCTGAAGTCGGTCAAGGGTAAGAATGTGCAGGACGTGGTGGGCGGCAACACCCTTGCCCGCACCAAGAGCTTTTACAACAACGTTACGATCTTCGGCTACCCCATGATCGGCCACAATAGAGCCGACACAGCGGTGAAGTGTGACACCAAGACATGGCCGCTGTCGGGGTACAACCAGATGCAGATCGACTGCGCTGGCATGTGGGGCGGCGTCTCGGGAGGACCCTGGTTCTCCGAGATCCACGGCGCAACCGGTGTGATCATCGGGAACGTTGGTGGCTACAACGGCGGGGGTATTACCAAAACCGACTGGCGGTACCCCAAAATGTACGACCGCATCACCTACAGTCCGATGCATCAGGACTACTTCTTCCGTCTCTACGATGACGCTCAGCACGGCCGCAGCCCCCACTACAGCGACTACCAACAGCCCACCGTCCCTGGCTACACCATGGGCGGCGCCAGTACCTGGAAGCACGCCAAGCTGATGGCCGCTGGCGACTTCAATGGCCGCGGGCGCAGCGACCTGATCGTGGTGTGGACCGATGGTGAGGTCACTCTCTACAACAGCGATGGCCGCGGCGGATTCAGCGGTGAGCAGCCACTGGCGCCGCAAGGCAGCGTATGGAAGTACGCGGAAGGGATCACCGCTGGTGACTTCACCGGCTCCAACCAGTTCGACTTGCTGGTGCGTTGGTCCGATGGCGAGGTCTCGCTCTTCGGCGATGTCGGCTCAAGGGGCCTGAACTGGGACGGCACCACGATGGTCGAAAAGAAGACGGCCCAAGCCGAGACCTGGAAGCACGCCACCCAGATCACTGCGGGCCGCTTCAACGCCGACAAATACGTCACCGACCTGATGGTGCGCTGGTCCGATGGCGAGCTGACGCTCTACACCAACGTCGGGGCGGAAAGGAAGTTCTCGGAGGAGCACAAGCTCAAGGACTCCAACAAGGCGTGGGAGGACGCGACTTTGCTGACCGCCGGCGAGTTCAGCGGGAACAGCAAGTGGGATCTGCTGGTGCGCTGGAAGGACGGCTCGATCAACAGCTACGTGGGCACCACCGTCAACGGCCTGGGCGCCACCCACACCGTCCACGGGGGCAACTTCAGCACCTGGACTCACAGCACTGTCATGACCACCGGTAACTTCACCGGCAACGGCCGCACCGACGACCTCGTCATCCGCTGGTCCGACGGCGAGACTTCCCTCTACGAGGACACCAGCAGCGAACACCTCGGCACCGAACACACCCTCGTCCCGTCCAGCGGCTGACCCACCGCATCGGCGAACTTCCGTCTCGTCGCAGGGGCGTTGGCCGCTCACAGCAGTCACGGAAGCGGCCAACTGACCGGGGCGACAGATCTGCGCTCCATGCCCATCTGCACATGACGAAATGCCCTGCCCCTTGCCGATCGCAAGGGCAGGGCATCATGCGTCCATGTCGTGTGCCGGTCAGTCACTTACGCGGCCTCGGGGTCACCGCGCGTCCTCCTGGTGCGGGGTGCCCTCAAGGTTGGCGGCCCCATGCCTCGCGGTGCTTCGCCGCTTGCTCCTCGGCCGTCCGGCGCTGCTCCTCAAAGTGCTGTACGCCCGCCCATTCGGCGCGCCCCATGGCCCCGTTGACAGCGCTGCGGAATTGGTTGCAGACGGGACAGGTCTCCTTCGCCGGGTAGGCCGGCGGGCCGCCGGTGTGCGGGACAGGGGGCCGGGGCGTCAGCATGTGAACCCCTTGCGGTTGAGCATCGTGACGCGGGCGTCCAGGGTTTCGCGGGCACTGGCGCGGCGGAAGGTCCTGGTCACCCAGGGCTCCCCGCCTTCCGGCGCGCGCAAGGTCACCTCGCCTTCCGGGCCGTCCCACGCGATGGCCACGCCCACGCGTGCGCGTGAAGTGTCCGCCACCCATTCCCCGAGTCCGGGCGCCCACTGAGGCGAGCCTCCCTCGCCGGATACGAACTGTCCGTGGCGCGAGGTCCGTTCACCGGTGCGACGGTCCGGGGGCCAGGCGGCACTGGACTGGGGTGCCTGTCTCTGTGCGTCGGCTCTGGGGGTGCCGGGGGCGGAGGAGGCAGAGGTTGGGGACGGGGGTTCTGCTGCGTGGTGGGGGGTCTTGCCGGGCACGACTGCTCCTCTGTGTAGCGAAACGGCTACGCGGAGGGCTCAGCGTGTCCCATACTTAGACACCCTTCAAGCTGTTGGAGGGGAACGGAGGGATGGTGAACCGCCCTTGAATCGCAAGGAGTTGAACCCGGACGCCTCGCCGGAGGCGGCATACGGGGCGCGTTTGCGCGGCTTGCGGGAGGCGCGCGGCTGGACCCAAGAGGACCTCGCCGACCGCACGGAATATTCCAGCGTGCATATTTCTGCGGTAGAAACCGGTCGGAAACCTCCGACTCTTCGCTTCTCGCGTAGTACGGACCAGGCCTTCGGGCTTACGGGCACAGCAGACACGTTCGAGCGCCAGTACCGCGAGATCAAGCATGGCGCGTTGCTGGAGGGGTTCCCGGAGTACGTTAAGTACGAGGCCCGGGCGGTGGAGATCCGGCTGTTCCAGATCGGGCTCGTTCCTGGCCTGTTGCAGACCCCCGAGTACGCACGGGCGTTGGCGGATGGTGATGTGCAGCGCGGAGCCATCACGCCTGAACAGGCAGAGGAGCGCGTCTCCTTCCTCGCGCAGAGACAAGCCGCGCTGGTGCGCCCTCGGCCACCCATGATGCTGGTGGTGATGGATGAGAGCTGTCTTCGCCATGCGGTGGGCGCCGCCGAGGTTATGGAGGGCCAGTTTCGCCGATTGGTCGAAGTCGCCTCCCTCCCCAACTGGGTATTGCTGGTGTCACCCTGTGAGATAGGAGCGCGGCGCTCGTTCAACCTCCCAATGAACTTGCTGACGATGTCGGACCTGTCCGTGGTGGCGTACGCGGAGTCCCAGTTGCGAGGACACCTGGAGCGCGATACGGCAGCCGTGCTGCCCCTGCTGACGGCCTACCATCAGCTACAGGCCGAAGCGCTGTCACAGGCGGAGTCTCTGGCCATGATCGAGCAGATAGGAAAGGGCACACCGTGACGACCGAATCCCCCCGCTGGTTCAAGTCCTCCTACAGCAGCAACGGCGGCGATTGCGTTGAGATTGCGGCCAACCTTGCCGTCGCAAGCGGTACCGTCCCCGTCCGCGACTCCAAAGCCCCCCAAGGCCCCGCACTGGCCTTCCCCATGCCCTCCTGGGCCTCGTTCATAACGGGCGTCAAGGGTGGGGGCCAGCCCACTGTGTGACCTCAACGTCGAGCAGGTACGAAAGGGCGCACTGTGACGACTGAACGCCCCCGCTGGTTCAAGTCCTCCTACAGCAGCAACGGCGGCAACTGCGTGGAAGTTGCCGCCAACCTTGTCCGCGCTAGCGGTACCGTCCCCGTCCGTGACAGCAAGGCCTCTCACAGGCCCGCGTTGCGCTTCCCATCCGGCGCCTGGTCCGCCTTTGTGACCGGCGTCAAGAGCGGTTCCCATCCCACCGTGTGACTCCAAGCTCAGCCAACTGCACGGAGGTTGGCGAAAGGGTGCCCCGTGACGACCGAGTCCCCCCGCTGGTACAAGTCCTCCCACAGCAACAACGGCGGCAACTGCATCGAGATAGCCACCAACCTTGCCGTCGCGATCGGCACCGTCCCCGTCCGCGACTCCAAAGCCCCCCAAGGCCCCGAGCTGACCTTCCCCGTGTCCTCCTGGACCTCCTTCGTAACCGGCGTCAAGGGCAGGGGTCAGTCGGCCATGTGACCTCAAGGGCAGGGCATGCCCCTCCACTTACCCCGCGACATCGGCCGAGAGGCGAGCGATCTCCTCCTCCGTGAGGGAGAGACCCGCCGCCCCGGCCGAATCGCGGATGGACTCCGGGCGGGACGCACCAGGGATCGGGATCACGGCCGGGGAAAGGGCCAGCAGCCAGGCCAGGCAGACCTGTTGCGGGCTCACCCCGCGCTCGCGGGCCACCCGGTGGAACTGCGGGTGGGCGACCGCGCCCTGGCCGTCACCGTCCAGCGCACTGCGCGAGATCCCGCCCAGCGGGCTCCACGGCAGAAAGGCCAGGCCCAGTTCCTCGCAGAGCCGCAGTTCCGCCTCGCTGTCCCGGACGGCCGGGGAGAAGCGGTTCTGTACGGACACCAGCCGGTCGCCGAGGATCTCCCAAGCCTGGGAAATCTGCTCACGGTTGACATTGGAGATGCCCGCCGCGCGGATCTTGCCCTCGTCCAGTAGATCCGCCAGTGCGCCCACCGAATCCTCCCAGCGCACCGAGGGGTCCGGCTTATGGAGCTGGTAGAGGCCGATGGCCTCGACACCCAGCCGCCGCAGTGAGCCGGCGCAGGCCCGTTTGAGGTGTTCCGGGCGGCCGTTGACCGTCCAGGAGCCGTCGCCGGGGCGTCCCCGGCCGCCCTTGGTGGCGATCAGCACCGCGTCCCGGTCACCGCCGTAGCGGGACAGCGCGCGGGCGATCAGCGACTCATTGTGTCCGGCCTCGCCGGGCAGCAGATGGTAGGAGTCGGCGGTGTCGATCAGGGTGACCCCGGCGTCCAGCGCGGCATGGACCGTGGCCAGGGCGCGGGCCTCGTCGGGGCGGCCCTCAATGGACAGCGGCATGGCTCCCAGGCCCACGGCACCGACGGTGGTGGTACCAAGCTTGCGTCGGCGCATCTTTCAGACCTCTTCCATGAGTTCTTCGAGTTCTTCGGCGATGACCTCCGGCAGCCAGTCACCGGTGTGGCCGAAGCGGTAACCCAGCCGCTCCGCCCGGGAGTTGTCCATGCCGTAGTAGCGGTCGAAGGCATAGGGCGAGGCGGCCGAGCGCACCGTGCGGTAGACCGGCTCGCGCCCCGCCTGCGCGGCGATGCGCTCGCACAGACCGGTCACCGTCAGCTCGCCGTGGGAGCGGGCGTTGACCGGACCGGTGAACTCTTCGCCCGCCGCCCAGACCAGGAAGTCGGCGATCTCATGGGCGCTGATGAAGGAGGAGGGGTGGTTCACCGGGTGGACGTCCACCGGCCGCCCGGCCCGGATGCGCTCCGCGTAGTGCCGCAGCCGTCCGGTGAAGTCGGCGGCTCCGCCGCCCAGTACATGGGCCGACCGTACGGCGGCGAAGGGGAAGGCGGCGTCCCGGGTGAAGACGGCCTCCGCCTGGCGCTTGCCCTCGCCGTAGTGGGCGTTCCGGAACTCTTCCTCATGCCAGGGGAGTTCGGGGCGTACCGCCTGACGGGCGGGGTCGGCGGCCTCCTCGGTCAGCGGTGCGGTGCCGCGCCGGATGTGCTCGGAGGTGGCCGGATCGTAGACCTCGATGGTGGAGGTCATCAGATAGCGCCCGGTGCGGTCGCGGAACACCTCGGCCGCCACGGCTGCTTGGCGCGGTGTGCCGCAGACCTGGTCGAGGACCACATCGAAGGTCCGGCCGCCCAGCGCGGCCCGCAGGGCGGTGGCATCGTCGCGGTCGGCGATCAGATGCTCCACCCCCGGCGGGGCGGGTGCCGAACCCCGGTTGATCAGGGTCACCTGGTCGCCCTCGTCCCGCAGGCGCTGGACCACCCGCCGGCCGAAGTACCGGCTGCCCCCGATCACGGCAATCTTCCGCATCACTTCTCCCCTGTTTCCCCGGCCGTCTGCCGTGGCCCCAGCCTTCCCGAATACGATCAACAGCAGAAGTGGGGGCTTGCTTAATCCGTCGTTAGGGAGACTGATGATCGATGTCCAGCGGCTGCGCACCCTGCGCGAGGTGGCCCGGCACGGCAGCTTCAACAAGGCGGCCGCCGCACTGCTGTTGACGCCCTCCGCCGTGTCCCAGCAAATAGCCGCGCTGGAACGGAGTCTGGGTACCGAGGTGGTGCGGCGCAGCACCCGGGGTGTGACGCTCACCGATCCGGGGCGGCTGCTGGTGGAGACGGCGGAGACGGTCGATGCCGAACTCAGCCAGGCGCGGCGGCGGATAGACCGGCTGGCCATGGGCAGCCCCGCACTGACCGTGGCCACCTTCGGCAGCGGCGGCCGGCGGCTGCTGCCCCCGGCACTGACCCGGTTTGTCGCCGATCATCCCGGGGTGGAACTGACCGTCCTCCACCGGGAACCGGAGCACAGCCTGCCGCTGGTCCGCGAGGGCGGGGCCGATCTGGCCCTGGCCTACCACTTCGACGGCCCGCTGCCGGTGCGCACCGGGCTGGAGTGGACGCCCCTGGTGGACGACCCGCTGTCGGCCGTCCTGCCCAGCGGGCACCGGCTGGCCGGCCGGGAGAGTCTGGAGATGGGCGAACTCTTCGGGGAGCGCTGGGTGTTGGGGTGTATGAAGACCCAGGCGTTCCTGGAACGGTATGCCGCACTGGCGGGGCGAGAACTGCGTATCGCCTCCGCGACCACGGACTACTTCTTCGCCCAGACGCTGGTCGCGGCCGGGGTGGGCGTCTCGCTGATCCCCAGCGTCGCTCTGGCCCCGTCCACGGCCGGCCTGGCGGTCGTCCCGATCACGCCGCCGCGCCCCGCGCGCTACATCGGCGTGGCCACGCCCGACCGAGGCCGGACCAGCCCGTACGCCCGCGCCCTGCTGGCGGCATTGCTCGCCCCCTAAGGGGCGCGGGGCGGCTGCACCATGCAGCTCCGCCGCGTGGGTGCGACCAGCCACCCACGGCCCGCACACGACAAGTGACCGACGGCATGGGGCCGCTCTGCTTTGCTGCGGGCCGGTGGGGGTTGGTCGCGCCCACGCGGCGGAGCCGCATATCGTCTGGGCCCCGCGCCCCTGGCGGGGGCCCCTAGAAGACGGACTCCGCCTCGTCCATCCGGTCCTCCGGCACCCGCTTGAGCTCGGTGATCGCGTCGGCCAGCGGCACCATCGTGATCTGCGTACCGCGCAGCGCGGTCATCATCCCGAACTCGCCACGGTGCGCGGCCTCCACCGCGTGCCAGCCGAAGCGCGTGGCCAGCACCCGGTCGTATGCGGTGGGCGTGCCGCCGCGCTGGACGTGGCCCAGGATGACCGGGCGGGCCTCCTTGCCCAGCCGGCGCTCCAGCTCACCGGCCAGCTTGGTGCCGATCCCGGCGAAGCGCTCATGTCCGAACTGGTCTATGGCGCCCTTGGCGTAGTCCATGGTGCCCTCGGCCGGGTGCGCGCCCTCGGCCACACAGATCACCGCGAACTTCTTGCCCCGGGCGAAGCGTTCCTCGACCATCGACACCAGATCGGCCGGGTCGAAGGCGCGCTCCGGCAGGCAGATGCCATGGGCACCGCCGGCCATGCCGGACTCCAGGGCGATCCAGCCGGCGTGGCGGCCCATCACCTCGACGACCATCACCCGCTGGTGGGACTCGGCGGTGGTCTTCAGCCGGTCGATGGCCTCGGTGGCGACGCCGACGGCCGTGTCGAAGCCAAAGGTGCGGTCGGTGGAGGAGATGTCGTTGTCGATGGTCTTGGGCACGCCCACCACGGGCAGGCCGGCCTCGGAGAGCATCCGGGCGGCGGTCAGGGTGCCCTCGCCGCCGATCGGGATCAGGGCGTCGATCCCGTACTCACGGGAGAAGTCCTTGGCGGTCTCACAGGCCTCGCGCAGCCGGGCGCGCTCCAGGCGGGCCGAGCCCAGGATGGTGCCGCCGCGGGCCAGGATGCCGCTGACCGCGTCCAGATCGAGCTTGCGGAAGCGTCCTTCCAGCAGGCCCTTGAAGCCGTCCTCGAAGCCGATGACCTCGTCACCGTGCTCCACCAGCGCCCGGTGTACCACCGAGCGGATGACAGCGTTCAGGCCAGGGCAGTCGCCGCCCGCGGTGAGGACTCCGATGCGCATCGTGCTGTGTCTCCTGCTCGCTACTGGTACCTGTGAGCCGGACCCGATTGTTCCATGGGCCCGCCGGTGCTGCCGCATCCATGGTCACCCGCCTGACGCGCGCCTTATCCACGGTCGCAGGTATTGTCAAGAGGGCAAGCCCACCCTATCGGGTAATTTCACAGGCCGAGCAGGCACAGGCCGAGCAGGCTCGGGCACAACGACAGCCAGCCATGGAAGAGGAGAGCACGCGTGACGCGCAGCGTGTACGTGACCGGGACCGACCGGGGAGACGGCCGCCAGGTCATCGAGCTGGGAGTCATGGAGCTCCTGACCCGCCATGTGGACCGGGTCGGGGTGTTCCGGCCGCTGGTCCACGGTGACGGGCCGGACCTCCTCTTCGGCCTGCTGCGGGCCCGCTACCGGCTGACCCAGTCCCCCGAAAGCGTCTATGGCCTCAGCTATGCCGAGGCCTCCGCCCTCCAGGCCGAGCGCGGCACCGACGAGCTGGTCTCCCACCTGGTGGAGCGCTATCTGGCGGTGGCCCGGGAGTATGAGTACGTCCTGGTGCTGGGCACCGACTATGTGGGCTCCAACCTCCCCGACGAGCTGGCCCTCAACGCCCGGCTGGCCAATGAGTTCGGCGCCTCGGTGATCACCGTGGTGGGCGGCCAGAACCAGACGGCCGAGTCGGTGCGCGCCGAGGCCCGTAACGCCTACCGCGCCTACCAGGCGCTGGGCTGCGATGTGGTGGCCCTGGTGGTCAACCGGGTCGCCCCGGGCGACCGGGAGTCGATAGCCGAGCGGCTCACCGCCAGCCTGCCGGTGCCCTGCTACGCCCTGCCCGAGGACGCCACTCTCTCCGCGCCCACCGTGGCGCAGATCGTCCGCAAGCTGGACGCCGAGGTGCTGCTGGGCGATGACGCGGGCCTGGCCCGGGACGCCAAGGACTTTGTGTTCGGCGGCGCCATGCTGCCCGTCTTCCTGCCCGCGCTGACCGACGGCTGTCTGGTGGTGACCCCCGGCGACCGGGTGGACCTGATCCTGGGCGCGCTGGCCGCGCACAGCGCGGGCGCCCCGCCGATCGCCGGTGTGCTGCTCACCCTGGACCAGAAGCCCGGCCCGGAGATCCTGGCGCTGGCCGACCGGCTGGCCCCGGGCACCCCGGTGGCCTCGGTGCCGGAGGGCTCCTTCCCCACCGCCGCCGAGCTGTTCGCCATCGAGGGCAAGCTGGACGGCACCTCGCCGCGCAAGGCGGAGACCGCGCTGGGCCTGTTCGAGCGGCATGTGGACACCGCCGCCCTGACCGAGCGGATCTCGGTCGCCGCCACGCCCCGGGTCACCCCGATGATGTTCGAGCACAAGCTGATCGAGCGCTCCCGCTCCGCCCGCCGCCGGGTGGTGCTGCCGGAGGGCACCGAGGACCGGGTGCTGCGCGCCGCCGATGTCCTGCTGCGCCGGGACGTCTGCGATCTGACCCTGCTGGGCGAGGCGGACGCCATCCGCAAGCGCGCCGCCGACCTGGGCATCGACCTGGGCGAGGCACAGCTGATCGACCCGCAGACCTCGCCGCTGCGGGAGCGCTTCGCCGAGATCTACGCCGCCGCCCGCGCCCACAAGGGCATGACCGTGGAGCTGGCGCACGATGTGGTCGCCGATGTCTCCTACTTCGGCACCCTGATGGTCCAGGAGGGGCTGGCCGACGGCATGGTCTCCGGCGCGGTGCACTCCACCGCCGCCACCATCCGCCCGGCCTTCGAGATCATCAAGACCGCGCCGGACGCCCAGATCGTGTCCTCGGTGTTCTTTATGTGCCTGGCCGACCGGGTGCTGGTGTACGGCGACTGCGCGGTCAACCCCGACCCCAACGCCGAGCAGCTGGCCGATATCGCCATCCAGTCCGCGGGCACCGCCCAGCAGTTCGGGGTGGAGCCGAGGATCGCCATGCTGTCCTACTCCACCGGGACCTCCGGCTCCGGCGCCGATGTGGACAAGGTCCGCCGGGCCACCGAGATCGTCCGGGAGCGCCGTCCGGACCTGCTGGTGGAGGGCCCCATCCAGTACGACGCCGCGGTGGACGCGGCGGTGGCCGCCACCAAGCTGCCCGGCTCGGAGGTGGCCGGCAAGGCCACGGTGCTGGTCTTCCCGGACCTCAACACCGGCAACAACACCTACAAGGCCGTCCAGCGCTCCGCCGGAGCGGTCGCCGTCGGCCCCGTCCTGCAGGGTCTGCGCAAGCCGGTCAACGACCTCTCGCGCGGTGCGCTGGTGCAGGACATCGTCAACACCGTGGCCATTACGGCCATCCAGGCCCAGGGCGAGCAGCGCGGCGAGCGCGTCGAACCCTGACGGCCCCACGGGCCCATCGCCCCGGCGCGATGGGCCCGTTGCCCGTTTCCCTCCCCAACTGCCCTTATGGAAAGCACCGCATGACTGCCAACGGCACCCGAGTCCTCGTCCTCAACTCCGGCTCCTCCTCGGTGAAGTACCAGCTGCTCGACATGGCCGACGGCGCCCGGCTGGCGGCCGGCCTGGTCGAGCGCATCGGGGAGCAGACCTCGCGCCTGGTGCACACCCCGCTGGCCACGGGCGGCGACAAGCGCGAGCAGGAGGCGCCCATCGCCGACCACTCCGCCGCCCTCCAGGCGGTCGCCGCCGAGCTGGCCGCCGACGGGCTGGGGCTGGACTCCCCCGAGCTGGCGGCCATCGGCCACCGGGTGGTGCACGGCGGCAAGCAGTTCACCGAGCCCACGCTGATCACCGATGAGGTGCTGGCCGAGATCGAGCGGCTGATCCCGGTGGCCCCGCTGCACAACCCGGCCAACCTCACCGGCATCCGTACCGCCATGGCGCTGCGCCCCGATCTGCCGCAGGTGGCCGTGTTCGACACCGCCTTCCACACCACCATGCCGGAGCACGCCGCCCGCTACGCCATCGATGTGGCCACCGCGGACGCCTACCGGGTGCGCCGCTACGGCTTCCATGGCACCTCGCACGCCTATGTCTCCCGCAAGACCGCGGAGCTGCTGGGCAAGGACCCGTCCGAGGTCAATGTGATCGTGCTGCACCTGGGCAACGGGGCCTCCGCCACGGCGGTGGCCGGTGGCCGCTGTGTGGACACCTCCATGGGCCTGACCCCGCTGGAGGGCCTGGTGATGGGCACCCGCTCCGGTGACCTGGACCCGGCGGTGATCTTCCACCTGGCGCGCAATGCCTCGATGTCCATCGACGAGATCGACTCGCTGCTGAACAAGAAGAGCGGTCTGATCGGACTGTGCGGCGACAACGACATGCGCGAGATCCGCCGGCGCATCGACGAGGGCGACGAGCGGGCGAAGCTGGCCTTCGACATCTATGTGCACCGGCTGAAGAAGTACATCGGCGCCTACTACGCGGTGCTGGGCCGGGTGGACGCGGTGGCCTTCACCGCCGGGGTGGGCGAGAACGCGGCCCCGGTGCGCGAGGCCGCCATCGCCGGTCTGGAGGAGCTGGGCCTGGCGGTGGACGCCGGGCTCAACGCCGAGCACTCCGGTTCGGCCCGGCTGGTCTCCCCCGCCGGCTCCCGGGTAGCCGTGGCGGTGGTGCCCACCGATGAGGAGCTGGAGATCGCCACCCAGGTGTACGCCCTGGTCACCGCCTGATCCACCACAGTTCGCCGTACGTTCCCACAGCTCGAATATTCCGCTCTGAAACAAACCGATAGGATCGCCCCATGCGCCGTTCCAAAATCGTCTGCACCCTGGGCCCTGCCGTTGACTCCTTCGAGAAGCTCAAGACGCTGATCGAGGCCGGTATGAACGTGGCCCGTTTCAACATGAGCCACGGGACTCACGAGGAGCACCAGGGCCGCTACGACCGGCTGCGCCAGGCGGCCGAGGCGACCGGCCGCGCGGTGGGCGTGCTGGCCGACCTCCAGGGCCCCAAGATCCGCCTGGAGACCTTCGCGGACGGTCCGGTGGAGCTGGTGCGCGGTGATGAGTTCACCATCACCGTGGAGGATGTGCCCGGCGACAAGACGATCTGCGGCACCACCTACAAGGGCCTGCCCGGTGACGTCGCCAAGGGCGACCAGATCCTGATCAACGACGGCAATGTCGAGCTGCGCGTCACCGAGGTGGACGGCCCGCGGGTGAAGACCATCGTCATCGAGGGCGGCGTCATCTCCGACCACAAGGGCATCAACCTGCCCGGTGCGGCGGTGAACGTCCCGGCGCTGTCCGAGAAGGACGTCGAGGACCTGAAGTTCGCGCTCGCGATGGGCTGCGACATGGTCGCCCTGTCCTTCGTCCGCGACGCCAAGGACGTCCAGGACGTCCACCGCGTCATGGACGAGGTCGGCCGCCGGGTCCCGGTGATCGCCAAGGTGGAGAAGCCGCAGGCCGTGGAGAACATGGCGGAGGTCGTGATGGCCTTCGACGGTGTGATGGTGGCCCGTGGCGACCTGGCGGTGGAGTACCCGCTGGAGAAGGTCCCGATGGTGCAGAAGCGGCTCATCGAGATGTGCCGCCGCAACGCCAAGCCGGTGATCGTGGCGACCCAGATGATGGAGTCGATGATCACCAACTCCCGTCCCACCCGCGCCGAGGCCTCGGACGTCGCCAACGCCATCCTGGACGGGGCCGACGCGGTGATGCTCTCCGCGGAGTCCTCGGTGGGCGCGTACCCCATCGAGACCGTCAAGACGATGTCCCGCATTGTCGAGGCCGCCGAGCAGGAGCTGCTCTCCAAGGGCCTGCAGCCCCTGGTCCCGGGCAAGAAGCCGCGCACCCAGGGCGGTTCGGTGGCCCGTGCGGCCTGCGAGATCGCCGACTTCCTCGGCGGCAAGGCGCTGGTGGCCTTCACCAAGTCCGGCGACACCGCCCGCCGCCTGTGCCGCTACCGCGCCGAGCAGCCCATCCTGGCCTTCACCACCGATCCGGCCACCTGCAACCAGCTCACCCTGAGCTGGGGCGTGGAGACCTTTGTGGTCCCCCATGTGGACAACACCGACGCCATGGTGGACCTGGTGGACGCCGAGCTGCTCAAGCTCAACCGCTACAACGAGGGCGACACCATGATCATCACCGCCGGCTCCCCGCCCGGGGTTCCCGGCACCACCAACATGGTGCGGGTGCACCACCTGGGCGAGAACAACTAAGAGTTCCCGCACCAACGGCCGTGGCCGCCGCCCCTGTTGAGGGGTGGCGGCCACGGCCGTATGCGGGGGCCTACGAATAAGTGCCCGGCGTCAGATAGACATGCATATTGGGCACCGTGAGGTTGCCGCCGAACTGCCCCGACTGGCGCAGCTTCACATCCGTGAACCAGATCGGAATCGGCAGCGGCAGGCCCGGGATCAGCGGGGGCGGACTGGAGGGCGAGTAGTCCACCCTGGTCAGCGGGGTGTCCAGGCCCAGCAGCTTGCCCTTCAACTCCTCGGTGTAGAGGGTGACTTGGCCGCCCCGGAAGGTGGGCGTATCGCCATAGCCGGTGACATGGTACTCAAAGCCCTTGCCATTGACGATCTGGTGCAGGTTGTGGATGTCGATGGCGCTGGCGGTGAACTTGAGCGCCTTCTTGTGCTGTCCGCCGACCGTGGTGACGTCCACTATGCCCTGGTAGGTCAGCCAGGTCAGGGTGAGCTTGGTGGTCTCCAGGTACCAGGGCTGATCGGGGAACTGGGAGCCGTTCGCCTTGGCGGTGGCGCTCGGGCACGGCTTGGGCGTCTTGGTGGCGTCCGGCGTCGGTGACGCGCTCTCGCCAGGACTGGCGGAGGGCGAGGGCGACGCGGAGGCGGACGGCGACTCGCTCGGCGCGGCGGGGGTCCGGGAGGGCTCGGCGGTCGGCCGCGGCTTCTGCGCCGCCGGACCGGAGGGGGACGGGCTCTCGCCGGGAGCCGGGGCCGACGTCGGTGCCGTCGCCCGGTCGGTCGGCTTGGCGGACGTCTCCTGTCCCGGCAGCGGCAGCAGCGTGGGCAGCCCCGGCAGCGATGGCAGGGGCAGGCCGACCGGGCCCTTGGCCGTGGGAGTGGGCGTCGGGGTCGGTGTGGCGGCGGGGGTACGGTCCGGCGCCGGCGTCTTGCCGTCGTGCCGTTGCGGGGTGTGGCTCGGCGACGGGCTGGGCCGCGCGTCCTTGCCCTCGTCCGTGGTGGCCGTGGGCGATGGCTCCGGCGTCCGGCTCGGCTCGGCGCTCTCACGGGGTGTGGCGCTCTGGCCCGGGGTGGCGCTCGGGCTGCCGCTCGGTGTCGCGCTCGGGTCCGGCGTCTTGTCCGGGGCCGTGGCGCACAGCGCGTCCCCGAAAGGGTTGGGCGGATCGGTGGGCTTGGCCTGGGCCAGCGTGGGAGTGAACCCCATGCCCATCAGCACCGCGCCCGGCATCGCCGCCAGCGCCACCGCCTTGCCCGCGGGCATATGCAGCTTGGCCAGCAGTGGCTTCAGGGGTCTGCGCGGGCCGGCATGACGCCCGCCGGTCCGGGCATCCTGCTGCTCGTCCTCACTCGGCACTCTTCGGCTCCTTCACAAGCGAGGGGCCGGTCGGCGCGGGCTCACCCGCCGGGGCCGCCGTCTCCTCCACCGGCTTGCCCGGGGCCCAGGCGATCGCCAGCCCGCCGCCGATCAGCGCGGGCAGCAGGCCCAGCAGAAAGGCACCGAAGTTGGAGACCACCAGAGAAACCACCCCCAGCAGGATGGCGGCAAACCCGGCGAAGACCCGGGAGTGCTTCTGGAACCACATGGTCAGTCCCAGCACCACCAGCAGCACACCGATGATCAGCGAACCGGCGCCGGCGGTGGTGGCCAGCCGGATGCTCAAGTCGCCGAACTTAACGGTCTGGTAGGGGATGTACATGATGGGCACACCCGCGAGCAGGGTCCACAGCCCCGCCCAGAACGGGCGTTGACCGCGCCAGTCCCGGAACGAACGGCGGGCGCCACCGAAGCTGCGGGCCGGTCGTGATGGCGTATCGGCGCTCATGGTGAACAGCTCCTCGGAACTGGTGGATCGGTGTTACAAGCCGGCGGCCCGGAGGGGCGCGAGAGGCGGCAGGCCAACTCCCGCGCCCAATGGATCAGTTACCGGGCACCTTGCACTCCGCATGGCCCAGGCTGACGCCCATGTGCAGGCCGGGCAGGGTGAACGATCCCGCCGTGGTGGCCCAGGCCCGCTGGTTGACCCCGTCGAAGTCCACGGACCTGGCCTGCTGGGCGAAGGAGTCCGGGGAGGTCTTCTTCCGGTCGCCGTCCGAGATCCCCGGGCCCTTGCTGGTCGAGCCGGCCGCCACACCAAGGTCGATGTCGTTGAACTGCGCCTGGCGCACCTGGAGGTCGTCGGCATCGATGTACAGGCCCTTGGCGTGCACCTTGGTGTCGCCGTCACCTGCCTTGAGGGTCATGCCCACCTCACCGAACGGGGTGGGAACGTTGACCGCCTGGCACAGGCTGCTGATGTCGGCGTCGCTCAGCCCGACCACCGCGACCGGGTTGGGCCCCTTCTTGTTGGGGTCCACCGAACCGTACTGGGTGAACCCCTCGCCGTGGATGTGCCCGGCGGTCACCTGGAACTGCTGGCCGGAAACCTGGAAGGACGCCGCAAGCGCGCCCTGCGCTATCGCGACCGCGACCGCACCCGATGCCGCAACACTCGGCACCATGACGATTGCAAACCGCTTCCATCTGGTCCCACCGCGTGCCTGGGACTTCATGTCTTGCCTCCTTCTCGGACGTGCACCCCAGGTACGGGCCGATGAACCCCGCCTCGGGTGGGAGACGTGCTACGTCCTCGGGAGGAAGAGCGCCGCCGTGCGGCGATCACCCCCGAGCGACAACCACTTGGCCACGCCGGTTCGCGCAACCTCCGGGACAGGCACCGCCGTTGAGCGGCGACCCCCCTGTCCCAAGAACCGGCACACCTCGCCGGCCCACTCGGTGGGGACCCAACTCCCGTACGCCGACTGGCTGCCGCGCCACGGTGATGGACCGAGATGCGCCGATCGTGGTCCATTCCGGGGCGGTACACAAGAGGTTCATTACTAGCGAGTAACGCGCGGATAACCAAGGGAAGTCCGGGACGCATCGGACAGCCACCCTGAGTGGCCGGACTTTCACCCGGCAAAGCAGAAAAACCCGGACACAAGCCCGGGTTTTCCTTACCGACCGTAACGGCCGTCACCTTATTAAGATTTGATAACCGACGCATGCCGCGCCCTGAGTGGCTCAGGGGGCGCGGGACACCGCCGGAACGACGCCCTTAGAACAGGGCGCGGGACAGCGCCGTACGCGCCGCCGTCACCCGGGGGTCCTCGGGGCCGACCACATCGAACAGCTCCAGCAGCCGCACCCGCGCCGCGTCCCGGTCCTCACCGGCCGTGCGACGGACGACATCCAGCAGCCGCCCGAAGGCGTCCTCCACATGACCGCCGGCCAGATCCAGGTCGGCCGCGTCGATCTGCGCCTTGACATCGCCCGGCGCCTCGGCCGCCGCCTTGCGCACCTGCTGGGGGTCCAGCGCCTGGACGCGGCTGAGCAGTTCGGCCTGCGCCAGGCCGATCTTGGCCTCCACATTGGCCGGGTCGTCGGAGAGCACATTCTTGTACGCCCGCATCGCACCGCCCAGGTCACCCCGGTCCAGTGCCTCATGAGCGGCGCTCAGCGCCAGGTCGTGCGGGCTCGCCGGACGCGGCGCCGGCTCGGCCTCGCCCTCCGCACCCGGCTCCACCGGGGTGCCCACGATGCCGAAGCGCTGCTCGGCGACCTGGATCAGCTGGTCCAGCACCTGGCGGATCTGTGCCTCGGGCGCGGCGCCCTGGAACAGCGGCAGGGCCTGGCCGGCCACCACCGCGAAGACGGCGGGGATGGACTGCACGCCGAACTGCTGGAACAGCAGCTGGTTGGCCTCGACATCCACCTTGGCCAGGACGAACCGGCCCGCGTACTCCTTGGCCAGCTTCTCCAGCAGGGGGCCCAGCTGCTTGCAGGGCTCGCACCAGTCGGCCCAGAAGTCGATGACTACGGGCACCTCGGCAGAACGCTGGAGGACTTCCCGCTCGAAACCGGCCTCGTCCACATCGAGCACCACCCGGCCCGCCCCGGCGGCCGGCGTGCCGCCCCGGCGTGCCGCTTCGGCCCGCGCCTGCTCCGCCTTCTGCTTGGCTTCCCCGGCGGCCTTCACCGCGGCGAGGTCAACGACTCCACTCATGGACATGTTCCGTGGCTGCATGAGTCCATCCTCCCCCCTCCGCCCGGTGAATCGGAAAGTCCGCCATCGGCGTTCGCTCGTAGCGGTGCTCGCTGTGATTGCGCCGGGTCCCCACCCGGCACCGTGGTTGTCGCTCGCTTCTTACGCTACGAGCCGTAGCGTAACTGCACACCCCACTCTCCCGGCAAGCCCCCCTCGCCATTCCAGCGGGAGTGATCTCCCTCATACCCACACCCCTACCCGGGAGTAAGGTCCCTGCCCATGAACCGTCCCCAAGGCCGCACCGGCCGCCCGCGCAGCGCCGAGGCCGACCGGGCGATCCTCGACGCCACGCGCACGGTCCTGGTCGAACTCGGCTGGGGCAAACTCACCCTGGGCGAGGTCGCCGCCCGGGCCGGCGTAGCCAAGACCACCCTCTACCGCCGCTGGGCGGGCAAGAACGAACTGGTGGTGGACGCGGTGGCGGATCTCTTCGACGAGCACCTGGAACTGCCGGACCGGGGCAGTCTGCGGGCCGATATCGAGGGCGTGGTACGGCAGTTCGCCGCCCTGCTGGACCGGCCGGAGACCAAGACCGCGCTGATGGCCGTGGTCGCCGAATCCACCCGCGACGAGGCCCTGCGGGAACGCATCCGCTCCGCGATCGTGGACCGCCAGAAGAACCTGGTACTCCTGGGCCGCGCCCGCGCCCAGGAGCGCGGCGAACTCCCCTATGAGCCCGACCCGGTACTGGCCGCCCGCACCGCGGACCTGATCTTCGATGTGATCGCGGGGGCGGTGGTGCACCGCACGCTGGTGAGCGCGGAGCCGGTGGACGGCGAGTGGGCGCGGGGGTTCACGGCGCTGCTGGTGGGGGGACTGGCGGCGGCGGCCGGAGGGAGTGCGTAGGGGTTTCCGGGTGGGGTGTGCGCTCCGGGTGCCGGCCGCCCCTGGCTGATCGCGCCCACGCGGCGGAGCCGCATGGTCATCGGAGCCCCGCGCCCCTGACGGGGCCAGACTTCGGGCATGGATCTGCTGTCCCTGCGCTACTTCCGGACCGTCGCCCGCCACGAGCACATCAGCCGGGCCGCCGCCGAACTCGGTGTTGCCCAGCCCTCGGTGAGCCGGACCATCATCCGGCTGGAGCGTGAGCTGGGGGTTCCGCTCTTCGACCGTCAGGGGCGGCGCATCCGGCTCAACCGGCATGGCGCCGCCTTCCTGCGCCGGGTGGAGCGTGCCCTGGCCGAGCTCGATGACGCGCGCCGGGAACTCGCCGACGCCGCCGGGGCGGACCAGGGCGGCTCGGTGGCGGTCGCGGCCGAGACCCTGCTGCCGCTCGCCGGGCTGCTGTCCTGCTTCCAGAACCGTCACCCGGGTGTGACCGTCCGCCTGCACCAGTCCCCCATCGAGGAGATGCGCCGCCAACTGCGCGCCCGGGAGGTGGACTTCTGCATAGCCTCGCAGCCGCTGACCGGCCCCACGGTCCGCTCGGTGGAACTGCTCCGGGAAGAGGTGTGGCTCGTGGTGCCGCTTGGGCACCGGCTGGCCGGTCGGGAGCGGGTGCGGGTGGCCGAGCTGGCCGGGGAGCCGGTCGTCAGCACCCGCCCCGGACACTGGCAACGCGCCCTGCTGGAGAGGCTGTTCGCCGAGGCCGGGCTCGCCCCCGTCATCACCTGCGAGGGCGATGAGCCCGCCGCCACCCCCGACCTGATCAGCGCCGGACTGGGCATCGGCCTGCTGCCCGACATGTCCCGCCGCCATCCCCGGCATGGCGCCGTCGCCTGGGTGCGCCTGGACGCGGCGGACTGCCGGCGCACCCTCACCCTGGTCTGGCACCGGGACGCCTATCTGTCCGCCGCCGCCCGGCACTTCCGTGACCTGGCCATCGAGCAGCTGCCGCTTATGGCCGCCCCGGCATGAGCACATGACCGAACTGGTCGTGGAAGGCATCAGCGGCCATGCGTAACGTCAAGTGCGGCAGCCCACTACTCACCGTCAGGAGCCCGGCGTGTCCTCCCCCAATGACCGTGATGACTTTGTCAGTTACCCCGCAGCCATCCTGGACGCCCTGTCGGCCGCACCGGAGCGGACCGCGGTGACCACCGCCGATGGAGCGCGGATCACCGCGGGCGAGTTCCGCGACCTCACCTGGCGGCTCGCCGGGGAGCTCATCGAGCGGGGCGTGACCCATGGCAGCACGGTGACCCTGCTCACCGGCAACACCGCCGAGGCGCTCGCCGCCCGCTACGCCGCCGGGCTCGCCGGGGCGCGGGTGGTGGGCCTCTACGACGGGATGAGCCCGGAGACCATGGCCCGCATCGTGGCAAGCGTCGAGGCGGTGCTGGTACTGGTGGACGGCGAACGGCACGCGGCGGCCAAGGAGTTGCTCGCCCTGCCCGGCCTGCCGCCCGCGCTCGCCCTGGGGCCCAGCTCCTTCGCCGAGGACGTACTGGCCGCCGCCGCCCGGCAGGAGGCGCGGCCCCCGTCGGTCCGGGTGCGCCCGGAGGACGACTGGTGCATCCGCCACACCGGCGGAACCACCGGCATTCCCAAGGGCATTCGCTCGCTCCACGGCCCCTACCGGGAGGCCCTGGAGATGCGCTTCGAGGGCGCCGGCGAGGCGCCCCGCTATCTGGCCTGCACCCCACTGGCCCATCTGGCCGGGCTGTTCGCCGACGCGGCGCTGCTACAGGGCGGTTCGGTGGTCCTGCAACGGGACTTCGACCCCGGCGAGGTGCTGGCCGCGGTCGAACGCGAGGGCATCACCCACCTCTGGCTGCTGCCGCCGCTGATCTACCGGCTGCTGGACCACCCGGCCCTCCCCCGCACCGACCTGTCCACCCTGGGCCGGATCTCCTACGGCGGCTGCGCCGCATCCCCGGCCCGGCTGCGGCAGGCGGCCGAGGCGTTCGGCCCCGTTCTCTACGGTCTGTACGGGCTCTCCGAGGCCCAGGCCATCACCCAGGCCGCCCCGCATGAGCACTCGGTGACCGGGCCGGACGGCCGGGTCACTGTGGGACGGGCGCTGCCGGGCGTGGAGATCGTCGTCCGCGACCCCTCCGGCGCGGACCTGCCCGCCGGACAGCAGGGCGAGATCGTGGTGCGCACCCCGGGCATGATGGCCGGCTACTGGAAACGGCCCGACGCCACGGCGGAGGTGCTGCGGGACGGCTGGCTGTATACGGGAGATCTCGGCTACCTCGACGAGAACGGCTATCTGTTCGTCGTTGACCGGATCAAGGAGAAGATCATTGTGGTCGGCGGCCATGTCTACCCCTCCGAGGTGGAGGAACTCCTGCTCAGCCATCCGGCGGTGGCCCAGTGCGCGGTCTTTGGCGTCCAGGACGAGGACGCGGCGGAACATGTCCACGCCGCGATCGTGCCCGCGCCGGGCGAGCGCCCCGATCCCTCGCTGATCCGCGAGTTCGTCACGGCTCGAAAAGGCCGCATTTACGCGCCGGAGGGCGTGCACCTGCTGCCCTCGATCCCGCTCACCTCGGTGGGCAAGCCGGACCGAAAGCGGCTGGGGGCCATGTTCGGCGGCTGACCGGCGTTCCACCGCACGGTGGAGAGCGGCCCTCCTTGGGTGGGATGTGCGGGCGGGTGGCGCGGGAGAGGCTGTGAACGACCGGTCCCCGGACCGGAGTTCACACTTCTCCCCGTCTCCCCATCTCCCCAGGAGGTAGCGATGCGCCGAGTGCGCCGTTCCCTTACGCTCTCCATCGCCGCCCTCACCGCCTGCGCGGCGACCGCGCTGACCCTGGGCGTCACCGGCCCGGCGGCGGCACACGAGAGCGGAACCACGGCCCGGACCGCCGACGAGCCCTCACTCACCGGCTCCGGCAAGCTCAAGCGCCGCCCGGGTGACGACGTCCATTTCACCTTCGACGCCCATGGCTTCGCCGAGAAGGCCCACGGCACGTTCTATGTCAGTCACCATATGGGCAAGGACTGGGGCGGATATTTCAAGGGCCGCATCGACTGCCTGCTGACCGGCGGTCCGGTCGCCGTCGCGACCGGAGTGGTGACCGAGGAGAGTTTCAAGGGTGTGCCGTCGATCGGCGACATCCGGGGCAAGCGGTTCGGTTTCACGGTGCTGGACGGCGGCCCCAAGGGTACGAAGGACCGGCTCGGCTACAGCTGGGCGCTGGACGGTCTGCCGAAGAACAGCGTCGCCAAGTGTCTGGGCAGTGCGCCGTTCGAGACGCTGGAACGGGGGGACTTCACGGTGCACCACTGGATGCCGTCGCGGGGGCGTTGACGGTTGAGCGGCCGCCTGGGCGATGAACTCCGCCCGGGCGGCGGCCGGTACGGCGAGGTGCTCTTTGCGTCGGCGCTTTGAGTCATGGATGCGCACGGTTCGCGGCGTGACGGCCACTTTCGACGTAACTGCTGCCATCCGCTTGCGAGTGGCTGGACTTGAACCATGCGGTTGGCCGTTCATAGTCGTTCGCCTACGTTGGTAATGAACTCGGCCCAGGCGGTGGCCGGTACGGCGAGCTGCGGGCCGAGCCTGCGCTTTGAGTCACGGATGTGAACGGTAAGTACCGCAACGGCCACTTCGACGCAGTCGCCGCCATCCCCTTGCGAATGACTGGACTTGAACCATGCGGTTGGGCCGGTCATGGCCGTTCACCGACTTTGGCGATGAACTCCGCCCAGGCTGCGGAGGGTACGGCGAGTATGCGCCCGGATATGCGCTTCGAGTCCCGTATGCGCACCGTCCGCGCACAGACGGCGACCTCGACACAGTTGCCATCGGGATTCGCCTGGCTGTAGCTGGATTTAGTCCAGATGCCTCTGTTGCTCACAGTTCCTCCACCAACTTCTGGATGTAACGCACCGAGTCCGTTGTGTTGAGCGCTTGCGATCGGAGCATGCCGTACCGCATGGAGAAGTCGTTCACCACCTCGCGCTCGGCGAAGAGCATCTGGAAACCCGGCCCTTCCGAATAGGCGTAAGTCTCACGCTCGTCCGTCTCCAGCAGCGACATGGGCCCTTCGAGCCAGTCGTGCGATCCATGCTCGGCAAGCAGGACCTGGATGGAGACATTACGCAAGGCGCTGAGGTCGATCAGATGGAGAAGCTGCTTCCTCATCGTCTCGCGACCCCCGACAAGGGTGCGCAACGCTGCTTCGTACAGCACGAAGTTGAACAGCACTGTCGGATTGTTCAGCCGCTCCTGCCGCTGCTGCCGCGAGGCCACCGTCTTCTCGATGAATTCATCATCGACCGGTGGACACTTGGCCTTGCACAGGGCGCGGACATACTCCTCCGTCTGAAGGAGCCCGGGAATTACCACCGTCTCGTAGTGGTACTGGGCGATCGCCCTGGCCTCCGCATCCAGGAAATGCTGGAACCGCCCGGGCTCCCTCTCCGGCTGGAGATACGGCAACGACGCCAGCAACTTGCCGCGAGCGCCGCACATTTCGTCCGCGACTTCCAGCAACCGCTGCGTCGGGCGCCGACGCCCCAACTCCATGGACTTCACATACTCGTAGTCGTACCCGGCCTCGTTCGCCAGCTGGTCCCGGCTGACGTCGGCGTCCGTACGCCACAACTTGACCTGGTTCCCGCACAACCGCCACGCCATCGGCGGCTGACTGGTCTCACTCGACACGGCGCCTCCCCACACACTCGTCCGTAGCCCCAGACGCTACGGCGCGCAAGCGTTGGGCGAGCCGAATTCGCGAGAGCTTCCCACGGGAGGGGGCGCGGCACACTGGCGAGAGGCAACGCATGGCCTTGACCACGGTGGTGGCCCGCGCCCCAACCGTTTGGGCTGCCGTACATTCAACACCGACCTCTTCGGTGCTCATTTGACCAAGAGGCCCCATGCCGGCCGAGGCCGCCGCATCCGTCAACAGCAGCCTCCGGTGTCCTGCGTCAGCCGACGAGCTGGATCTCGCTGTGCGTGCCCTTGGCGTCAACGCCGGGGTAGTAGCTCAGAGGACCGTTGGACCAGCGAATGAGGATGTCGTTCGGTCGTGCGCCGGCGATAGCGAAGGCTCCGGTGGTCAGGATTTCGGCGTTGGCCCAAGCCGACTTCTCGGGCCGGATGTTGATGCGGCTGTTGTGGAAGCCCTTGGCATCAACGCCGGGGAAGATGGTGGTCTGTCCGTCCGTCCAGCGGATCAGCAGGTCTGCGGTGCCCTTGCCGGTGAACTCGCCTGCGGTGATCTGAGCTGCCGCCGTCCAGCCGTCCTTGCCGAGCTGGGTGTGGGCGCTGACTCCCTTGGCGTCGATGTTGGTGTACATCGAGGTGGAGCCGTCTTCCCAGAGAGTGATGACGTCGTCGCGCTGACTGTTGGGCGTGAACCGTCCGGCGGCGACCAGCTTGGCGTTCTTCCAGTAGTTCTTGGGGTCTTCGTTGACGCCCTTGACGAGTTTCTTCTCGCCGTGGACGCCGTTTTGGTCGAGGTGGGCGTACTCGGTGACCTCGCCGTCGGTCCACTTCACAAACAGTCCGTCGGAGCCGGTGCCGGCGAAGTTGCCACCGGTGATGGCGCGGGCATACTTCCAGGTGCTGCCTGCGCCTGCGATCTTGTACTCGATGGTGAAGGGGTACTTGGGGTCGTCGTGGTCGGCGCCCTGGTACAGGCTGGCGGAGCCGTCCTTCCAGACGACGAAGAGATCCATGCGGCGCTTGCTGTCGCTCGCGCCATTATTGGTGAAGTGGCCGGAAGCCATGTAGCCGGCGTTGGCCCAGTTGGCGCGGGCCAGCAGCGTCCGGGAGGCTACGGCTTGGATCCAGCCAGCGATGTCGTCGGTGCGAGCGTCAACGGCGCCGGTGCGCGTTTCCGCGGGGTCGGTGCCGAGGCAGCCGCCCTGCCAGGAGCGGCTGTGGATGCCGACGAGTTCATAGCGGCCGTTGATGTCGCGGAAGGCCGGACCGCCGGTGTCTCCCTGGCAGATCGCCGCGCTGTCGGACTTGGCGGACAGCGCGACGGTGCCGTCCTTGACCTCGCCTGCGGTGAACATGGCCGTGTGCAGGCGCTGGGGAACCCACTCTTCCTTCGTCCGGCCGGCGCCGGTCACCCGCAGGTCCTCGCCAGGGACAAGGAGGCTGGAGGACAAGCCGATCGGGGCGATGCCGGTGACAGGTTTGGCCAGGCGCGCCATGACCAGGTCGCGGTCGGTGCGGGGGACGAGTTCGACGACATCCACTGTGGTGCCGGTCTGATGGTCGGCGTCAACGCGGCCGATGGTGGCGGTGGTGGGGAGCGCAGGCTTTCCGGCCGGGACCTGGATACCTTGCGCGGGGTTGTCGACGAAGCAGCTCGCTGCGGTGGCCACCCACTGCTGCTCGACGAGCACACCGGAGCAGGACCGCTTGCCGTTGTCGAGGTCGAGCTGGGCGGTGAAGGCGTAGGAGTCGTTCAGGGGCGTGCCGACGACGGCGTTGGCTGGTCCCCCGGTGAGCAGTCCGGCTGCGGTGACGGCCGAGAGGACTCCTGCCATCCACGCTGCACGCGGACGTATGCCAGGCATGGTGTGGTTCTTCCTTGTGGGGTGAGCGTGCGGCGCGTCGATGGCGCTGCACACGAGCTGGAGTGGTGGTTTGCCGGCTTCCGGCCGGGGGCGTCAGCCGTTGGCGCGGAGCGTGACCAGGACGGATGGGGCGTGCTTTTGCTGGTCGCCCTCACCGAAGCCTGTGTAGGTGTTCTTGGGTGCGTTGACGACGGTGTCCTTGCCATCGGATGTGATCGTCGCGGTGACGGCGTAGTCCTGGGTCCATATGCCGTAGGCGCCCGGCAGATTGAGGGAAAGGTAGCCCTTCTTGCCGGTGACGGCGAAGCAGAAGTCCTTGCCAGCGTCGCGCGCCTTGACGGTGATGTCGTGGGCAGCGGAGCAGTTGGTGAGCATGATGTGCCCGTCGCCCGTGTACAAGGTGATGCCCTGTTCCTTGAGGATCTGCGCGGCGTTGGGGTACGCGAACGTTTCCACGGCGTAGGACATGTCGGACGGGCCGGAGGCGGGTGCGGGAGCGGGTTTGGGTTGCGGTGCGGGCTGGGCCACGGCCGCCGACGCGAATCCGATACATGCGGCAATCGCTGCAAAGATACCCATAACGGTGCCCTTGGGGGCACGGGAAATGGCCATGTTCGCCTTCCGGTAGGTGAGTTGGGGTCAAAGTGGCCCTTGAATGCAGTCAGTAAAGCACATGTAAGCTACGCGTAAGCGCGTCCCCATCGGCATTGAAGCCATAGGTAGTTGTGCGCTCGACCATGCCGGGGGGCTGTTCAAAAGGCGACGATGCACGTCTGCATGCACCGTGGGCAATTTCACGGCGATAACAGACCTTCAGGCCTCAACAACTGGCGGGTCGGCTGCTGCACAGCCGGCTCCGGACCGAGAAAGAACTTGCTGCATGAAATGGCTACCGCGCTCTGGCAATGGAGCGCCACAACAGCCCATACGCCGACAGAGAGACGGTGGGGGAACGCTTGGTCTGCGCGGTGTCGGCGGGGCGCTGCTTTCGGCTCTCCTCCTGCCGGGCCTGCTCGGTGTCCATCCCGCGGCCGCGGCCGCTGACCCGGACGATGGCCTGCCCCCGCTGTCGGACCGAGCGCAGATCGTCGCGCTGTGGCGGCATGGCGGTGCGGGCGTCAAGGCGGCGGCGGAGCAAGCCCTGTTGGGTACGGACGAGGACGTCAAGAAGTTCTTCGCCAAGAAGGACGGCGTTCAGTTCGACGACGATTGCATTGATGTCAGCCGCATCATCAGTGTGGGCGGGCCGGGGGTGCGCAAGGCCGCGATGAAGGCCTTGGCCACCAACACCCCTGACGCCGTGCAGTCCTTCCTGCGCAACGGCTGGCAGGCGCCGCTGCGGGACGACGAGCAGGTCAAGGTCTCCCAGATCATCATGGCGGGCGGCCCTGGGGTCCAGAAGGCCGGTAAAGCGGCTCTGGCCAGCAACGACCCCAAGGTTTTGGAGGGCTTCCTCAACAGCGGCCAGTACGTGGCCCGGAGGGAGGACAACGAGGTCAAGGTCTCCCAGATCATCATGGCGGGCGGCCCGAATGTGAAGGAGGCCGGCAAGGCCGCCCTCAAGGGCACGCCCGAGGACATCGTCGAGTTCCTCGACGTCGGCCAGTTCGTGGCACGCAACCGCGACAAGGAACATGCCACCATCGCCCAGCTCACCGAGCAGGCGCAGCAGTTCGGTGCGCAGGCGGAGAAGGCCACCAAGGCCGCTGAGGCTGCCCGGCAGCGGGCGGTGGAGGCTGCGGCGGCGGCCAAGCAGGACGCCAAGCGCGCGGCCGAGCAGACCGCAGCGGCCCGCGATGATGCCAAGACCGCCGCGGTCAAGGCGAAGCAGGCGGCCAGCTCGGCCCTCGCCGCCGCCAACGCGGCGCAGACGGCCATTGAGGCGGCCAGCGAGGCCCAGGAGTCAGCACGGGTGGCTGCCATGGCCGCCGCCCAGACGGCGAGCGCGGCGAACGCCGCCGCGGAGGCAGCGGCGAAGGCGTACAACGACTCGATAGCCGCGGAGCATGACGCCGGCAAGGCCGAGGAGGCGAAGAACTCCGCGAAGAGTGCCCGTCAGGCTGCGGGGCTCGCCAGGCTGTCGGCTTCGGCCGCCTTGCAGGCCGGTAACGCCTCCAAGGCGGCGGCAGCGGCAGCCAAGGCATCCCATGGTGCTGCTGCCGATGCCAACGATGCTGCCGACCAGGCCGATGCCGCGGACCAGGATGCGCGGCAGGCCGGGGACTACAACGGCGAGGCACATGCGGCCGCCGAGGAGACCCGGCGTCATGCGAAGGAGGCCGACGCCGCCGCCGATTCGGCCGAGGAACTGGCCAATGAGTCGGCTGCAGCCGCCTACGAGGCGCGGGATGCGGCCAACCGGGCAGCTGACCACGCGGACAAGGCCGCCGACGCGGCTGAGGATGCCGTCAAGCACGCCGGCGAGGCCAAGAAGGCAGCCGCCGACGCAGCCAAGAATGCCGCATCCGCCAAATCTGCTGCCGAAGCGGCCAGTTCAGCAGTAGCCACCGCCAACAAGGTCTTCAAAATTGCCCGGAAGGCCGAGGCGCAGGACCTCGCCACCCGTACCTCCGCCGCCATCGACGTCGCAAGATCCCGCGAGGCGCAGGCGGAACGGATCACCGCCGCCTCGGCCCAGGCGGCGTATGACGCCCGGGGCCTGGACGACATCGCCACCACCCTCGCTGCAGAGGCATCCAAGCCGGACGCCGACCCCAAGGCCACCGCTGCCAAGGGCCGTGAACTGGCTCTCAAGGCGATGAAGACCCGCGGCCCCTTCCTCCAGGAGGCCGCTGCCAACGCCCTGTCCGGTACCGACGCCGACGTCCTGGACTTCCTGCGCAATGGCTGGCAGAAGGCCCAGCAGGACGAAATCCGCCAGGACGTCGCCGACTTGGCCGGTCAGAGCCCTTTCCCGTCGGTTCGCACAGCGGCACAGAAGGCGCTGGGCGGCAGTGACCAGCAGATCCGCGACTTCTACACCACCGGCCAGTACACAGCCGGAATCGACGACTACAGCATCCGCACCTCCCAGCTCATCTCCGCCGGCGGACCGGGGGTGAAGGAAGCCGGCAAGAAGGCCCTGGCCACCAACGACCCCAAGACCATGGGCGCGTTCATCAACGCCGGCCAGTACGCGGCACGGCACGAGGACGAAGAGGTCAACGCCTCCCAGCTCATCTCCAGCGGTGGCCCGGAGATGCAGGCCGCCGGCAAGATCGCCCTCGCCGGCCCCGCGGACGAGCTCCACACCTTCATCCAGGTCGGCCAGTACATGGCCGAACGCAAGGACCAGCTCGCCGCCACCCACATCGCCCAGCTCCAGAACCTCCTCGACCAAGGCGCCATCATCGCCGCCAAGGCCCAGGAAAACCGCTGGATCGCCGCCAAGGCCGCAGCCGACGCCGCCAACGCCAACACCGAAGCCCAAAAGGCCGCCTCGGAAGCGCAGAAGTCCGCAGCCCAGGCGAAGCAGTACGCCGCAGAAGCCGACAAGTCCGCAACCCAGGCCGAGAAATCCGCCGCCAAGGCGGCCAACTCCGCCACCACAGCACGCAGCGCAGCAGACGCGGCAGACCGCGACGCCGCCAACGCCGAAGAATCCGCCGCGGACTCCGACTTCTCGGTGAAGTACGCCAAGGAAGCGGCCATGGTGGCCCACGAGAGCGCAGACGCAGCCCACCGCTCCGCTGTGAAGGCAGGGAAGAGCGAAAGGGAGGCCAACGAGCTTGCCGCCGCAGCCTGGAAGGACGTGATCACAAAGCGGCAAGCCGAGCTTGACGCCGCACGCAAGCAAGCTGCCGAGCTCCGCAAGAAGCAGCACGAACAACACCAGAAGAAGACCTGCATCATCCCGATGAACCGGGAACTGACACCTTGTCAGTTTGCCCCCGACCGCTACAACATCGAGATGCCGGCCATCGATCCCACCATCAACCGCCTCTTCTGGAAGTACTCCGGCCTCGACGACCTCAAGGGATGCATAAAGAACCCCACCTGGGGCCAATGCATCGGCGCCGGAGCAGCCGTCGCCATGGTCATTCCGCCCCTTGGTGCCGAGGCCAGGGCCGGGCTGAAGGTCGGGGAAGGAGCCCTTGAAGGAGTCGAAGGCATAGTCAGGGCAACACGGGTCGGTAGTGATTCTGAGGGGATTGCCCTCGGGCTTAGCGAGGTCGATGGTAACCCGATGGCCCTTCATGAATTTTCGGACTCGGTTGGCGCCAAGTCATACCATGATTGGCCCTCTGCCGGTGATAAATGGGTCAGCGAGTTCAAAGGCTATGTCAATGACGGGAAGACGCCGATCCACTTCAACCTGGATGGCATCGACGATCCGGTGGCAGCCGCTCGCACCGGGAGGGGGCTGGATCCGATCTTCGATGGGCATGCGACTGGATGGGAGCTAAGCTACATCCAGGACAACCCGAGCGCGTGGTCGCGCGTGACCTTCTACAGAAACGGAAGTTCCGTTGCCAACCCATTCGCTCCCTGATGAGGAGTCAGTGCAGCCGGCTGCGAGCCTTCCCATCTCCTTCGATCGGAAGTTCCGGCCATGGCGATACAGTGTCAGCCATTCGGAGCTCAAGCTGCGAAGTGTCGATCCGGCTTCCGTACGCGAGTTTGTTGAGGTGACATTCTATGGTGTCATCGGAATGAAGCTCAAAACGGTGTACCAGCCGCTCACCATTTCCCTTGCGAAGCCGGCGCAGGTTGAGGAGATGTTGAAATTCACCGACGTGCGGGAGTCCCATTCCTCGCGGGTTCGCTGCTTGGCGCTGAGGTCGGCCAGCGGCGACGGCCTTGTAGCGTGTCTCAGTTACAGCATCTGGTCGCACCCCAGGGACGCGGATTTTGGCGTGTCGGGAGTCCAGCACCCAGATTCTGTTCTGATTCTTAAAGGGTAGTGAAGAGCCCCGCCGGAAGATACGGCGGGGCTCTTTGGTATCTTTGACGGCAATGGTTGACGGCAACGTCAGTGGACAGGTGCTGCACAAATAGGTGGATCGTTGCTGTAATCGGGCTCGGCGGTCCGTCCTGAACTATCTTCAGTGCGGGTTCCTCATTGAGGAGCTTCGAGAGGGAGCTTGAATTCTTGGCGACTATGGGTGTGAGTGAAGACGCTGTTCACGCCTTGGTCCGCCTATGTGGGTTTGCGTGCGCCAGGAGTGAGGACTACGTAACTGATGCTGAGCTTTATGGAATCCTGTACTCTATGGCGCCACTTGCCGTTCCCTTCGAGCGGTCAAGCGAGGGCCTGGTTCTTGCGCACAGCGATTTGGCTGGAGTCGACGAGTATGTGACGACGGTGATCCGCTATGTAGAGCGCGGGATCTTCAAGCCAGCACCAGTTGACGTCCTTGCAGTGCTGGAAGAACTAATGCGTCGAATTGATCGGCTCGGTGAGGTTGCAACGGGTAGCGATCAGGCGGCCGCTCGGTCGCAACACGCATACGCGGCGCTATTGCACCTTCTTTATCGGCAGTTCCTTGAGGTTGGCCGCCCGCGCGAGTAGCGAAGGCGCCTTTCCAGGTTACCGGCTGACGCGGGGACGCAAGGCGTCCGGCAACACCCTGCGATCCTGACAGACCTTGCCTTGGAAGGCAGGGAATAGTGGGATCAGGTTGGAATTTAGAGGGCCCGCCAGGTTTGATTCCGGCGGGCCCTCTGGGCGTCTTGACCACAGTAGTTGACGGCAACGTCAGCCGACGGGTTACACAAAGCGGTGGGTCGTCGATGCCTGGCAGCTGAAATTTGGTGCATCGCGGAGCCCCGGACAATTTCCCGCACTCATCCACGCCTTGCCCAGGTAATAATTAGGGGAGCTCATGATCTCAGTTTGCGGTTCGGCAGCATGCGAAGGTTGCAGCCATCGAGAGTGACCCCTGGATCCCTATGAAGGTCACCTGGACTCCCCGCCCTGACGGAAGGCCGCTCTATCTCCGTGTCACCGGAACCAGCGGAGGTGCGGTGGAGATGAAGGTCGATCCCTGCACAGGTATGCTCACACAGGTGATTGTCCTGGAGGAGCCTCCACGGTCCAATGCGCAGCAGAAGCTTCCCTTCGCGGCCGACTCTCAGGCGCGAGCACCGAAGATCGATCTTCGATACTGGGAAGAGTAAGGCCATCTCGATGACTCCTCATCTGAAAACTTCGTGGCATCGATCTTCGCGAAGCTGGCTTTTGTGCGGATACCGCGCCAGATAGGGATCATGCTCTCAAGCCAAAGCCCCGCCCGATACATATATTGCGGCGAGGCGGTAGTCGCGATTTCGGAGGAGGGTGAGTTGGTGGAAATCGCGGTGACTTCCCGGCCTTCTAATGCTCCAGTCGGCGACGGGGCCTCGGCGTAGTCGGATGGCATCTGGTTTGTGACGATCTACCGGAGAAACGGCTCCGGGAACCGAGACGGCATGGTTTTCTAAAGTCATGGAGGTTCTCTGCACCCCCTGACCCGAGTGGAAGACCGCGCCTCCCGACGTATCGTCCCTGGACACCTCACGCTTCGCCCGGCTCCCCGTACTCAGAGGTCCGTTGCTGGTGGTCGTCATGGTTTTGCTGGGCCAGGGGCTGACCTGGTCGAATCCGAGAACTGCCTTGAGCAGGCCGCTGCCGATCTGCGTACTCGCGCCGGGGATTGGAAATGGCTTGCCGGACTTTCCTAAAACGAAGCGTCGGACCTCCAGCACGAGCTGCCTGGACCGAGCGGTCAGCCGGCGCCCTCGCCTGCACACGGCCGCCTCGATGACCACCCGCGATTCCTGCCAACGACACCCCCTGTCAGCAGAGTTCACGTCCGTACATGTCCAGGGCATCGCCCGTAGCGGACCCGACCAGACTCGAGGGGGCGTCAGGTAGACGGCTGTGACGACGAGCGCGCCCCTGCGCGGGCACGAGAATCGAACGTCACTTCCCCGACATGACGGTCCCAATGATCGCTGATAGATCCCCGCAACGGCGCCGTCCTGATCGAGTGGTGACTCCGGTCCGCGCGGAATGAGCACACAGTGGCCCCGGACGACGGCCGGGGCCACTGTCCACTCAACGGTTGACGTTAAACGGCCTGCAACCGGTCGCCAGGATGCCCAAGTTGTTGTGCGCGCAGACGAGGGGCTCCCCGCCGCAGTTCCGGGCGGGACCCACCGGGTCCAGGGAATGGCATTGGACGCCGACCGTGCCGGTGGTGCGGGACAAGTCGGCGCCCACCAGCCTGGCGACGTTCTGTGCGGTGGAATTGTTCGCATTGACCGCCTGGTCGCAGCAGAGCAGCTGGTCGGCCGCGGATGCCGGGGTGGCGGTGGTGATGGTGGTGATGGTCGCGGAGGCGGCGAGCACAAGTGCGCTCGCCACGGTGCAGACGCGGGCACGAAGGTTTCGGGCCATACCAATCCCCCTGGTGTCGGAGTGTCCGTGGACCCCTCGGAAGCGGCGGCAGCCTTCCCTTGCTTACGGCTGGTCACTCGCCGGGGCACTCCAACGAAGGATGCGGTGGAGGCCAGTTCGGGAGCGGCAAGGCGGCTCCGCTCCGGGCTCCGGGACGGTCAGCCGGGCCTCAGAACCCCGCCGGCTCCGTGTACGTCCCCCACTCCTCCCGCAGCACCCCGCAGATCTCGCCCAGCGTGGCCTCCGCGCGTACCGCGTCCAGCATCGGCTCGATCATGTTGGAGCCGTCCCGGGCGGCGGTCAGCATGGCATCCAGGGCGGCGGTGACGGCCGCGTCGTCGCGGGCGGAGCGGCGGGCGCCCAGGACGCGTACCTGCTCGCGCTCCACCTCATGGCTGACGCGGAGGATCTCCAAGTCGCCCGTCACCGAACCCTCGTGGCAGTTGACGCCGACCACCCTCTTGTCGCCCTTTTCCAGCGACTGCTGGTAGCGGAAGGCGCTCTCGGCGATCTCGCCGGTGAACCAGCCGTCCTCGATGCCGCGCAGGATGCCGGAGGTGATGGGGCCGATGGGGTGCTGTCCGTCGGGGTGGGCGCGCAGGCCCCGTTCCCTGATCTGGTCGAAGATCTTCTCGGCATCGGCTTCGATGCGGTCGGTGAGCTGCTCCACATACCAGGAACCGCCCAGTGGATCGGCGACATTGGCGACGCCGGTCTCCTCCATCAGCACCTGCTGGGTGCGCAGGGCGATCTCCGCGGCCTGCTCGCTGGGCAGGGCGAGGGTCTCGTCCAGGGCGTTGGTGTGCAGGGAGTTGGTGCCGCCGAGGACCGCGGCCAGGGCCTCCACGGCCGTGCGGACGACGTTGTTGTACGGCTGCTGGGCGGTGAGGGAGACACCGGCGGTCTGGGTGTGGAAGCGGAGCCACTGCGCCTTGTCGGTCCTGGCGCCGTAGACCTCCTTCATCCAGCGGGCCCAGATCCGGCGCGCGGCGCGGAACTTGGCGATCTCCTCGAAGAAGTCCACATGGGCGTCGAAGAAGAAGGACAGGCCGGGGGCGAAGACATCCACGTCCAGGCCACGGGAGAGGCCGAGTTCGACATAGCCGAAGCCGTCGGCGAGGGTGTAGGCCAGCTCCTGGGCGGCGGTGGCGCCCGCCTCGCGGATGTGGTAGCCGGAGACCGAAAGCGGCTTGTAGGCGGGGATGTTGGCGGCGCAGTGCTCCATCAGGTCGCCGATCAGGCGCAGATGGGGCTCGGGCTGGAACAGCCACTCCTTCTGGGCGATGTACTCCTTGAAGATGTCCGTCTGGAGCGTGCCGTTGAGGACGCGGGGGTCCACGCCCTGGCGTTCGGCGGCGACCAGGTACATACAGAAGACCGGGACGGCCGGGCCGCTGATGGTCATCGAGGTGGTGACATCGCCCAGCGGGATGTCCTTGAAGAGGACCTCCATATCGGCGGCGGAGTCGATGGCCACTCCGCAGTGGCCGACCTCGCCCAGCGAGCGCGGGTCGTCGGAGTCGCGGCCCATCAGGGTGGGCATGTCGAAGGCGACGCTCAGCCCGCCGCCGCCGTTCGACAGGATCATCTTGTAGCGCTCATTGGTCTGCTCGGCGTTGCCGAAGCCGGCGAACTGGCGGATGGTCCAGGCGCGGCCCCGGTAGCCGGTGGCGTACAGGCCCCGGGTGAAGGGGTACTCACCGGGCCAGCCGATGCGCTCGAAGCCCTCATAGGTGTCCCCGGGGCGGGGGCCGTAGACCGGCTCGACCGGGTCGCCGGAGAGCGTGGTGAAGTCGGCGTCGCGCTTGCGGGCCGCGTCGTAGCGGGCCTGCCAGCGGCTGCGCCCCGCCTCGATGGCTGCTGCGTCCATGTGGTGCCGACCACCTCTCCGCGCTCCGTTGCGCTGCGTGCGATTTACTAGGACGTCCTAGTAAATGGTCGCGCAACAGCGCCCCGAACACAAGGGAGGTCCGGGGCGCTGTGGGGCTTGTTATGCCTTGGCGGCCGTTACGCCTTGGCGGGCGCGGGCTCGGCGTCCTCCAGCAGCGGCTCCAGCTCGCGGGAGACCTTGCGCTCCACGAAGAAGGCCGCCGTGGGGATGGTGCCCGCGATCAGGATCCAGGCGAGCCGACCGAACGGCCACTTGGCCTTGGAGCCCAGGTCGAAGGCGAAGACCAGGTACAGGACGTACAGCCAGCCATGGGCGATGGCCACGATCCGGACCGGGCCGGCGACGCCGTCCATGTTCAGCCCGTACTTGGCGATGACGCCGATGGTGAGGAGGACCAGCAGCACGCCGGTGAGGTACGCGAGGGCGCGGTAGCGGGTCAGCACGCTCTTTTTCATGGCATCGAGCGTAGCGGTACCTTCCGGGGCGATCTTCGCGGCCCCCGGTGCGTCGGGGGCGGCGTGCACGTCAGCCCTGTTCGCCCGCCGGCTCCTCGGTGAAGTCCCCGGCCGCCACCCGCAGCGGCCGCAGCACCTCGAAGATCTCGGCGCACTGGGCGGCGTCGTACGCCCCCAGCCCGAAGTCCATGGCCATCAGGTCGCGGGTGGCGGCGTCCACCACCTCGCGGCCCTTCTCGGTGATGGAGGCCAGCGTGCCGCGGCCGTCCTTGGGGTTGGGGCGCTTGTCCACCAGGCCCGCCTTGACCAGGCGGTCCACGGTGTTGGTAACCGAGGTGGGGTGCACCATCAGCCGCTCGCCGATCTTGGACATCGGCAGTTCCCCGGCCCTCGAGAAGGTGAGCAGCACCAGCGCCTCATAGCGGGCGAAGGTCAGCCCATAGGGCTTGACCACCGCATCGACCTGGCCCAGCAGGATCTGCTGGGCGCGCATGATCGAGGTGATGGCGGCCATCGCGGGCACCGCTCCCCAGCGCTGCTTCCACAGCTCGTCGGCGCGGGCGATGGGGTCGAAGGGGAGGCTGAGGGGCTTGGGCACGCAGACGAGCGTACCGGTCGGCTCCCGGGCGGGGCCGGGCGTCTCGTAGTAAGAGACGGCCGGGGCGGCGGGCCTAGGGGACGGGCTCGCCCTTGGCCTCGCGGACCACCTGTACGGCCGCCCGCAGGCTCAGGCCGGGTTCCGCCTTGCGTACCGCGCGGATGGCGGGCAGCTCCTGGGTGTGCGGGTCGAGGCCCGCGGCGGCGATGACGCCGCGCGCCCACTCGGCCCGTACCTCCCGCTCCGGCCGGGCGGCCAGGGCGGCGATCAGCCCGGCGGCGCGCTCCAGGCCGGGACGGTCCTCATCGCTCGCCTCGGCCAGCGCGCGGTGCACGGCGCCGCGATCGAGTGAGTCACGACCACCGCGACCGGTCACCATCGCGGCCGGCCACGTCGGCTGGGCAGCGGAGCGCGGAGCGCGTGTGCCCGCGCCAGGTGTAAGGGGCATACGCGCTCCGCGCTCAGGGCACCCCGAAACCCTCACCCCCCGGCGAGGTGCCGTTCCACCGTTTCCACCTTGGTGGTCAGGCCGTCGGTGACGCCGCGGCGGATGTCCGCCTTGAGTACCAGGGAGACCCGGCCGCAGCGGGCCTCCACGGCGGCCACGGCGCGCTTGATGACGTCCATGACCTCGTCCCAGTCGCCCTCCACGGAGGTGAACATCGCGTCGGTGCGGTTGGGCAGGCCGGAGGCGCGGACCACCCGGACCGCCTCGGCGACATACTCCCCGACGTCCTCGCCGACGCCGATGGGGGTCACGGAGAATGCGGCGATCATGCGCTGACCACGCCTTCCTTGCGGGCACGGGCGGCGATCACGCTGGCCTCGGCCTCCCGGCGCAGCATCCGGTCGGCGATGAAGCCGCCGGTGGGCAGGACGGAGAGGAAGAGATAGAGGGCGGCGGTCTTCAGCGGCCACTTGGTGCGGTTCCAGGCGTCGGCCAGGAAGACGGCGTAGAGGATGAAGCAGATGCCGTGCACCCAGCCCATGACCGGAACGGCGTTGAACGAGGTCGTGTTCTTCAGCACGATGCAGACGATCAGCAGCAGCCAGGAGACGGCCTCCGGGGAGGAGACCAGTCGGAGCCGGCGCAGGGCGGTGGCGGTCTTGAGGTCCACGGAAGCACCTTCGGGTCGGGGGTGGTGGCCGGGCGGTCACAGCTTGTGACCGCGTTCACAAGTTTCCCGGCCATTGTGACAGCCGGGGGGCGCGGCGCCGGTACGGGGGCGCCCCTGAGGGCGGTGCGGGGCCGGGGCCCTGGTCGGCGGCGGGTCGGCGGGAGCTGGTGGGCCGGGGCTCGGGCGAGGCGTTCCGGCTGGAACTGTCGGGCAGTGTCACGGTGGACATCCAGGCGTACAGGTGGAGGAGAAGCTGCGACGGCCCGGTGGCCTATGACGCCGACAGTTGCTCCAGCCGCTCAATGACAATTTGACGTGCCCCCGCCCTTAAGCCAGCCCTAAGCCCTATTGGGGGCAGGGTTTCCTACCAGGGTCGGCTGACCCTCTCGGGGGCTTCCTGCTTCAACGCGCTGTGCCGGGACCGGGGTCCTGGTCTTACCCGCGCTCTGCGAGGCGTTTAACGTCTCCGCCCGTCCGGCGGCGACGATCCGGCGTCCTTCGGACAGAACGTTCTTCGCCGCGTTGTGATCCCGGTCGTGCTCGGTGCCGCAGTTCCCGCACGTCCATGCGCGGACATGCAGGGGCTTGGGCCCGTCCCGCATGCCGCAGGCCGAGCAGACCTGCGACGAGGGGAACGACCGGTCCACCTTGGCGAAGACCCTGCCGTGCTTGACAGCCTTGTACTCCAGCATGCCGACGAACTGTGCCCATCCGGCATCGTGGACCGACTTGGCGAGCCTCGTGCGGCCCAGGCCCCTGGCGGACAGCGTCTCCACGAACACCGCTTGGTTGTCACGGATGATCTGGGTGGAGAGCTTGTGCTGCCAGTCCCGGCGCCGGTCCGCCACGCGGGCGTGCTGCCGTGCGACCTTCCTTCGGGCCTTGTCCCGGTTGTTGCTGCCCTTCTCCTTCCGGCTGAGGGCCTTTTGCATGCGCTTGAGTTTCTTCTCCGCCCGGCGCAGGAACCTCGGGGAGTCGATCTTGCGGCCGTCGGCGAGGACGGCGAAGTGGTTCAGGCCGAGGTCGATCCCGGTGTCGGCGGCGGCCTCGGGGAGGATGTCCGCAGTGGCCTCGACGACGAACGATGCCCAGTACCGCCCGGCGGCGTCCAGGGTGACCGTGACGGACGTCGGCGTTGACGGCAGGGTCCGGGACCACTTCACCCGCAGGTCGCCGACCTTGGCCACGTACAGGCGGCCGTCCGGCCGGACGCTGAACCCGTTCGCGGTGAGCCGGACCGACTGCTTGCTGTCCTTGCGTGACTTGAAGCGGGGCGGCGCGGCCTTGGGCCCCTTGCGCTTGCCGGTGACCGAGGCGAAGAAGTTCCGGTACGCGGTGTGCAGGTCGCGGAGCGACTGGACCAGCACCACGGAGGACACCTCGCCGAGCCAGGCGCGTTCGTCGGTGCGCTTGGCGGCGGTGATGACCCGCTTTTGCAGCTCGGTGTCCTTGATGTATGGCAGCCCCGCGGCATGGGCCTCCTGACGGGCGCGAAGCCCGTCGTTGAACACCACACGGGCACACCCGAACGCCTTGGCCAGCGCTACGCGTTGACCGGGCCCGGGGTACACGCGGAAGTTGTACCGGAGCTGCACAGCCACCATCGTAGTTTCCGCGACGCATGTTCACTTGGCCTTCGTCACGAAGTACCAAAGCGGCGTCCTGGACGACGAGATGCTGAGAGTGCGAGGAAAACATGCGCAACGTGCGCGAGGACTTCCAGGCAGGGCTGAGGGAGTTCAACGGCAAGGCCGACATGTGGCGAGGCCGACCACATCCTGCGGCGCGACTTCACCAACCGCGTAAACCGAGCGATCACGCACGGGCACTTCTGGTTACCGTCGTACTTCCGGCATCATGCGGCGACGCACCGCTGTCGATCACCCGGCAGTACACCGAACAGCAGAAGCGCCCGGCCTACCCGCCAAGCGCAGGTCCAGGATGCGCCAACCCCGCGCTGGAGGACGGGACTTGCGCGCGAGATGGCCGGTCAACTCCTATGACATGGAGGACGGCAACCTCACCGTGTGCTCGGGCAATCTGCTGGCCTTCGAGCCCTCGCCGGCGCTGAAGCAGTCGATTGCGCCGGGGTTCCTGACGCTGATCGGCACGGGGAAGTTCATGGCCGTCTCCAACGGGCCGGTGGTGTTCATGGAGCCGCCGATCCGGGTGGGCGCTGATGGGGTGGGCCGACTGCCCCTCGCCCTGCCACCACTACGACCACCGCTATCTGCGCGGAGTGCTGAGCGGGGTAAGGATGTTCACCGGACGAAGAGGGCGTACCGGGTGCATCGGGTGCGAACCACGCGAATCCTGTGAACCAGTCGTCCGCTCCCGGACTGCCGGGGCAGCTTGGGGATCTCCAGCGCCGTTTCGGGCTGTGAGCGGTACCCTCCGGAGTGTGATGTCGAACGCCTGACCTCTCACTTCGACCCTTGTAACATGGCGACCTGTTAAAAATTCAACTTATTTAGGTAGATTCCACTCATGGACACCGAGAACGGCACTCGCTGGCTCAGCGACGAGGAACAGCGGACCTGGCGGACCCATCTGGACGTCAGCCGGCTGCTGATGCACCAGCTCGAACGGGATCTCCAGCCGTTCGGTCTGACCAACAACGACTACGAGATCCTGGTCAATCTCTCCGAGTCCCAGGATCACCGGATGCGGATGAGCGATCTGGCGAGTGCGACCTTGCAGTCCAAGAGCAGGCTCTCGCACCAGATCACGCGGATGGAGAACGCGGGGCTGGTGCGGCGGGAGAACTGCGAGTCGGACCGGCGGGGGTTGTTCGCGGTGCTGACGGAGCACGGGTGGGAGGTCATGCGGAAGGTCGCGCCGCATCATGTGGCTTCTGTGCGGCAGCACTTCATTGATTTGCTGTCGGCGGATGAGCTGAAGGCGTTGCATGAGTCGTTGGCGCCGGTTGCGCAGCACTTGCGCTCCACGCGGGGTAAGGGGTAACTCCGCTTCGGGAGTTGGGGCCGCACCCCGGGGGTTGCTTTGAGTCAGGGCTGCGCCCCGGGTGTGTTTTCGGCTGCGGGCCGGTTGTGGCTGGTCGCGCCCACGCGGCGAAGCCGCATATCGGCAGCGCCCCGCGCCCCTGGGAGGGGCGCTTCGCGCCCTCAACCCCCGTTGGTGAGCCCCTCGATGAGCTCGTCGGCCGCTGCGTACGGATCCAGGGAACCGGAAAGCACCCGCTCCGCCAGCGCGCCCAGGCGGCGGTCGCCGTGGAGGTCGCCGATACGGGCGCGCAGGGCGGTCACCGCGATGGTCTCCACCTCACGGGCCGCCCGCACCCGGCGGCGCTCGGCGAGCACCCCGTGCTCCTCCATCCACGCCCGGTGCTTCTCCAGCGCCTCGACCATCTCGTCGATGCCCTCGCCGCGGGCGGCCACCGTCTTGACGATGGGCGGCCGCCAGTCACCGGGCCTGCGGGCCTCGCCCAGGCCCAGCATGTGGTTCAGCTCCCGGGCGGTGGCGTCCGCCCCGTCCCGGTCGGCCTTGTTGACCACATAGACGTCACCGATCTCCAGGATTCCGGCCTTGGCCGCCTGGATGCCATCGCCCATCCCGGGGGCCAGCAGCACCACCGAGGTGTCCGCCTGGGAGGCGATGTCCACCTCGGACTGGCCGACGCCCACCGTCTCCACCAGGATCACCTCGCAGCCGGCCGCGTCCAGCACCCGGATCGCCTGTGGGGCGGCCCAGGCCAGCCCGCCCAGGTGGCCCCGGGTGGCCATGGAGCGGATATAGACCCCGGGGTCGGAGGCGTGCTCGGACATCCGCACCCGGTCACCGAGCAGCGCACCGCCGGAGAAGGGCGAGGAGGGGTCCACGGCCAGTACGCCCACCCGCTTGCCCATCCGCCGGTAGGCGGTGACCAGGGCGGAGGTGGAAGTGGACTTGCCCACCCCGGGCGAGCCGGTCAGGCCCACCACATAGGCGTTGCCGGACAGCGGCGCCAGGGCCGCCATCACCTCGCGCAACTGCGGGGACGCCCCCTCCACCAGCGAGATCAGCCGGGCCACGGCCCTGGGCCGGCCGGCCCGCGCCTGCTCGACCAGTGCGGGGACGTCCGTCATATCCGCTCCGTTCCGAATGTGCGGTCAGTGCTGAAAGGCAGTGCCGGGACGGCTCACTTGCCGGGTACGCGCAGGATCAGCGCGTCACCCTGGCCGCCGCCACCGCACAGCGCCGCCGCGCCGATCCCGCCGCCGCGCCGCTTGAGCTCCAGCGCCAGGTGCAGCACCACCCGGGCACCGGACATGCCGATGGGGTGACCCAACGCGATGGCCCCGCCGTTGACGTTCACCTTTTCCAGGGAAACGCCCAGATCCTTCATTGACTGGACCACTACGGCCGCAAATGCCTCATTGATCTCGATCAGATCGAGGTCGTCAACGCCCAGGCCCTCCTTGGCCAGTGCGTGCTTGATGGCGTTGGAGGGCTGCGACTGAAGGGAGTTGTCCGGCCCGGCCACATTGCCGTGCGCGCCGATCTCGGCGATCCACTCCAGGCCCAGTTCCTCGGCCTTGGCCTTGCTCATCACCACCACCGCCGCGGCACCGTCGGAGATCTGCGAGGCGGTGCCGGCCGTGATGGTGCCGTCCTTGGCGAAGGCCGGCCGCAGCTTGCCCAGCGACTCCACGGTGGTCTCCGGCCGGATGCCCTCGTCCCGGCTGAAGATGACCGGCTCGCCCTTGCGCTGCGGGATCTCGACCGGGGTGATCTCCGCCTCGAACAGGCCGTTCTTCTGGGCGGCCGCGGCCCGCTGGTGGGAGGCCGCACCCACCTCGTCCTGCTCCTCGCGGCGGATGCCCAGACGGGTGTTGTGCTTCTCGGTGGACTCCCCCATGGCGATGTGCTCAAAGGGGTCGGTCAGTCCGTCGTAGGCCATGGCGTCCAGCATCTCCACGGCGCCGTACTTGTAGCCCTCGCGCGACTTGGGCAGCAGATGCGGGGCGTTGGTCATCGACTCCTGGCCGCCGGCCACCACGATCTCGAACTCCCCGGCCCGGATGAGCTGGTCGGCCAGCGCGATGGCGTCCAGGCCGGACAGACAGACCTTGTTGACGGTCAGCGCGGGGACGTTCATCGGGATGCCGGCCTTGACCGCCGCCTGGCGGGCCGGGATCTGGCCGGCGCCGGCCTGCAGCACCTGACCCATGATCACGTACTGGACCTGGTCGCCCCCTATGCCCGCCCGGTCGAGCGCGGCCTTGATGGCCGCCCCGCCCAGGTCGGCCGCGGAGAACGAGCGCAGCGAGCCGAGCAGCCGGCCCATGGGCGTCCGGGCGCCCGCGACGATCACAGAGGTGGTACCGGTCGGACCGTTCGTACCAGACATGAACACGGCTCCTTCGGGCGGATGTCGGGCGGTGACGTGGTTTCGTCAATGTACTGAGCGGTACGGCCGCGGTCACCGGCCCCGTGGTGTGATCGCGCGCACGTTGCGTAACCAACCGTACGGCGGTGCACTGGTTCCATGCTGACGCGCATCGACCACATCGGGATCGCCTGCTTCGACCTCGACAAGACCGTCGAGTTCTACCGTGCCACTTATGGCTTCGAGGTGTTCCACACCGAGGTCAACGAGGAACAGGGCGTTCGCGAGGCCATGTTGAAGATCAATGAGACCTCCGACGGCGGCGCCTCCTATCTGCAGCTGCTGGAGCCCGTCCGGGAGGACTCCACCGTCGCCAAGTGGCTTGCCAGGAACGGGGAAGGGGTCCATCACATCGCCTTCGGCACCGCCGATGTGGACGGCGACGCCCAGGCCACCCGGGACAAGGGCGTCAGGGTGCTCTACGACGAGCCGCGCACCGGCTCCATGGGCTCGCGCATCACCTTCCTGCACCCCAAGGACTGCCATGGCGTGCTCACCGAACTCGTCACCTCGGCACCCCGCCGCGCCGAGGAGCACTGACCCACACCTTCCCCGGCCGGTAGAGTGCAGGTTCGGCCGGGGCGCGGGTGGGGCCCGGCCCAGGCTGTGCCGATGATCTGACACCATTTCTTCGGAAGGGCGGGCTCCGGGTTTCCACCACACGCAGTACGGGGCCGGCCACCGACGCGACCAGGGGACGGATGGACCGCGCTGTGCGGGGCTACGAGCGCCACGAGAGTCAATTGGAGGAGGCCGACCACCTCTCGAAGTTCGAGGCCGAGATGGAGCGGCTGAAGACCGAGCGGGAGAAGGCGGTCCAGCACGCCGATGACCTCGGCTACCAAGTCGAGGTGCTGCGCGCCAAGCTCCATGAGGCGCGCCGCGCCCTGGCCCACCGCCCCGCCTATGACGCGGCCGGTCTCGACTACCAGGCCGAGCAGCTGCTGCGCAATGCCCAGATCCAGGCCGACCAGCTGCGCACCGACGCCGAGCGGGAGTTGCGCGAGGCCCGGGCCCAGACCCAGCGGCTGCTCCAGGAGGCCGCCGAGCGGCAGGCCCGGCTGGACGCCGAGCTGCACGCCGAGGCCGTGGCCCGCCGTCAGCGGCTGGACGAGGAGCTCAATGAGCGCCGCCAGACCGTCGAGTCGCATGTCAATGAGAACGTCGCCTGGGCCGAACAGCTGCGGGCCCGTACCGAGTCACAGGCCCGCCGGCTGCTGGAGGAGTCCCGCGCCGAGGCCGAGCAGGCCCTGTCGGCGGCGCGCGCCGAGGCGCGGCGGCTGACCGAGGAGGCCCGGGCCCGGCTGAGTGTGGCCGCCGAGGAGGCGCGGGCCGAAGCCGAAGCGATCCTGCGCCGGGCGCGCACCGACGCCGAGCGGCTGCTGACCGCCGCCTCCGCCCAGGCCCAGGAGGCCACCGAGCACGCCGAGCAGCTGCGCACGGCCACCAGCGCCGAGTCCGACCAGGCCCGCAGCACGGCCGCCGAGCTGACCCGGGCCGCCGAGGCCCGGATGCAGGAGGCCGACGCCGCGCTGCGCGAGGCGCGGGCCGAGGCGGAGAAGCTGCTGGCCCAGGCGAGTCAGACGGCCTCGGCCCGGCTGAGCGAGGCCGAGTCGGAGAACGAACAGCGCACCCGTACCGCCAAGGCCGAGGTCGCCCGGCTGGTGGGCGAGGCCACCAAGGAGGCCGAGGCGCTGCGCGCGGAGGCCGAGCAGCTGCGCGCCGACGCCGCCGCCGAGGCGGAGCGGCTGATCGCGGAGGCCGCGGAGAAGGCCCGTAACGAGGCCGCCGAGGACTCGGCGGCGCGGCTGGCCCAGGCCGCCCGTACCGCGGAGGAGGTGCTGTCCAAGGCCTCCGAGGAGGCCCGGGCCACCACCAAGGCGGCGGCCGCCGAGGCCGAGCGGATCCGCCGGGAGGCACAGGCGGAGGCCGAGCGGCTGCGGGCGCAGGCGGAGGACACCGCCGAGCAGCTCAAGGGCGCGGCCAAGGACGACACCAAGGAGTACCGGGCCAAGACGGTCGAGCTCCAGGAGGAGGCCCGGCGGCTGCGTGCCGAGGCCGAGCAGCTGCGCGCCGAGGCGGGCGAGGAGGCCGAGCGGATCCGGGCCGAGGCCCGTAAGAAGGCCCTGCAGCAGATCGAGGAGGCGGCCGGGACCGCCGAGGAGCTGCTGGTCAAGGCCAAGGCCAACGCCGAGGAGACCCGGGCGGCGGCCACCGCGGAGAGCGAGCGGGTGCGCGCCGAGGCGGCCGAGCGGTCGGCGGCGGCGCGCAAGCAGGCCGAGGAGCTGCTGGCGCGGGCCCGTACCGAGGCCGAGGAGATGGCCGAGGAGGCCGAGGACCACGCCGAGCGCACCCGCGCCGAGGCCGCCGAGGCGGCGGCGAAGACGCGGGAGGAGGCCGAGCGGGCCGCGGCGGCCCGGCTCCAGGAGGCGTCCGAGGAGCTGGACCGGCTGCGTACCGAGGCCGAGCAGCGTCTTGAGTCCGCCGAGTCGGCACTGCGCGAGGCACGCACCGAGGCCGAGCGGCTGCGCCGGGAGACGGCCGAGGAGACGGAGCGGCTGCGTACCGAGGCGGCCGAGCGGGTGCGCGCCCTGACCGCGCAGGCCGAGCAGGAGGCCGAGCGGCTGCGTGCCGAGGCGGCCGAGGAGGCGTCGGCCGCCCGGGCCGAGGGCGAGACGGCCGGGGCCCGGCTGCTGGCCGAGGCCACCGCGGAGGCGGAGCGGCTGCGTACCGAGGCCCAGGAGACCGCCGACCGGGTGCGGGCCGAGGCCAACGCGGCCGCCGAACGGACCGCCGCCGAGGCGGCCGAGGCGCTGGCCGCCGCCCAGGAGGAGGCCGCGCGCCGCCGCCGGGAGGCCGAGGAGCTGCTGGGTGACGCCCGGAGCGAGGCCCAGGCCGAGCGCCAGGCGGCGCATGAGCAGAGCGAGGAGCTGCTGGCGGCTGCCCGCAAGCGGGTGGCCGAGGCCCAGGCCGAGGCGGAGCGCCTGGTCGAGGAGGCCGAGCAGCGGGCGGCCGAGCTGGTCTCGGCGGCCGAGGCGACCGCCCAGCAGGTGCGGGATGCGGTGGCCGGACTGCATGAGCAGGCCGAGGAGGAGATCGCCGGGCTGCGCTCGGCGGCCGAGCACAACGCCGAGCGCACCCTGAGCGAGGCGCAGCAGGAGGCGGACCGGGTCCGGTCCGAGGCGCACTCCGAGCGGGAGCGGGCCGGTCAGGACGCGGCGCGGCTGCGCGCCGAGGCCCAGGCGGCCACCGAGGCCGCCCAGGAGATGGCCGAGCGCACCATCGCCGACGCCATCGCCGAGGCCCGTGGCGTGGAGGAGGAGGCCGCCCGGGTTCTGGAGGAGGCGCGGCAGACGGCCCATGCCAAGCGCACCGAGGCGGCCCGGCAGGCGGACGAGCTGATCGCCGAGGCCACCGCGGAGAGCGGCAAGCTGGTGGACGAGGCCGAGCGCGCCCTGGCTCAGGCCCGTCAGGCGGCCGAGGCCGAGCGCGCCGAGGGCGCTGCGGAGGCGGAGCGGCTGCGTACCGAGGCGGCGGGCACGCTCCAGGAGGCGATCGAGACCGCGGAGGCGGAGCGCGCCGAGGCGCGGGCCGAGGCCGAGCGGCTGGTGGCGGAGGCCGCCCGTACGGTGGACGAGGCGCGGGACGCGGCCGACGCCCACCGGATGGAGGCGGCGCAGCAGGCGGACGAGCTGCTGGCCAAGGCGACCGCGGAGGCGGACCGGCTGGTGGCGGACGCCTCGGCGCGGGCGCAGCAGATGCGTACCGACGCCTCGGACGCGCTGGCCCAGGCCGAGCAGGACGCGGCGCGCACCCGGGCGGAGGCCCGCGAGGACGCCAACAAGATGCGCGCGGACGGGCATGCCGAGGCCGAGCGGATCGTCAACGAGGCGGCGGAGCTGACCTCTTCGGCGCAGGAGGACGCCGACCGGATCGTGGACGAGGCCCGCAAGCAGGCGGGCGCCCACCGGGCGGAGGCGGCCCGGCAGGCGGACGAGCTGATCGCCAAGGCCGCGGACGAGGGCGAGAAGCTGCGGGCGGAGGCCGAGTCCACGCTGGTGGAGGCCCAGGAGGCGGCCCGGGTCCGGCTGGCCGAGGCCGGTGGCGAGGCCGAGCGGATGGTGGCGGACGCGGCCGCGGAGGCGGAGCGCACCCGCCGGGACGCGGCCGAGGTGCTGGAAAGCGCCCGCCGGGAGGCGGAGCGGATCGCCGACGAGGCCCGCGAGGCGGCCAACTCCCGCCGTGCGGAGGCGGCTTCGCAGGCGGACGAGCTGATCGCCGAGGCCACCGCGGAGGCGGAGCGGATGGCGGCCGAGGCGCAGGCGGCGCTGAGCGCGGCCCAGGAGAACGCCAACAGCACCCGTGCGGATTCGGCCAAGTTGAAGGCGGATGCGGTGCTGGAGGCGGAGCGGATCCGTACCGAGGCGCTCGAAGAGGCCGAGCGTACGGTCGATGAGGCGCGCGAGGCGGCGGCCCGGCGCCGTACCGAGGCGGCCGAGCAGGCCGACGCGCTGGTGGCCAAGGCGCAGGAGGAGGCGGTCAAGTCGGCCGCCGCGGCCGAGGAGCAGGCCGACGCCATGGTCGGCGCGGCCCGCAAGGAGGCCGAGCGGATCGTGGCCGAGGCCACCGGCGAGAGCAACTCGCTGGTGGAGCAGGCCCGTACGGACGCCGACTCGCTGCTGTCCGAGGCGCGCGGGGACGCCACCGCCATAAGGGAGCGGGCCGAGGAGCTGCGTACCCGGATCGAGAGTGAGGTCGAGGAGCTGCACGAGCGGGCCCGCCGGGAGGTGGCCGAGGCGATGCAGTCGGCCGGCGAGCGCTGCGACAAGCTGGTGGCCGCGGCCACCGAGCAGCTCGCCGAGGCGGAGGCCAAGGCCAAGCAGATGCTGTCGGACGCCAGTGGTGAGGCGAGCAAGGTGCGCATCGCCGCGGTGAAGAAGGCCGAGGGCCTGCTGAAGGAGGCCGAGCAGAAGAAGGCCGCCGCGGTACGCGAGGCGGAGCGCCTGCGCACCGAGGCCACCGCCGAGGCGGAGGCCCTTGTCGAGGAGGGCAAGCGGGAGTTGGAGGCGCTGATGCGCCGGCGCAAGGACATCAACGCCGAGATTTCCCGTGTCCAGGACGTGTTGGAGGCGTTGGAATCATTTGAGTCCCCCGGGGCAGGCGGCTCCAAGGAGGGCGGGGTGAAGGCGACCGCTGGTGTCGGCTCAACTCGATCGGGTGGTAAGCAGTCTGGAAAGTAGCCACTCAATCGGGGGGACATTTTCCAGATCTCCCACACGAGTACAACCATCTGCCCCTTGACACGCCGCTATCGCCCCTAGGATTCCCTCTATCACCTCACCGGTCTCTTTCGACAGGAACCCCATGAGCGACACTTCCTCCCCCTTCGGCTTCGAGCTCGTGCGGCGTGGATACGACCGCGGCCAGGTGGACGACCGCATTACCAAGCTCGTCGCCGACCGTGACAGCGCACTGGCCCGGATCACCTCTCTGGAAAAGCGCATCGAGGAGCTGCACCTCGAAACGCAGAACGCTCAGGCGCAGATCAACGACTCCGAGCCGTCGTACGCGGGGCTCGGGGCGCGGGTCGAGAAGATCCTTCGGCTGGCCGAGGAAGAGGCCAAGGATCTGCGTGAGGAGGCCCGTCGGGCGGCCGAGCAGCACCGCGAGCTCGCCGAGTCGGCGGCCCAGCAGGTGCGCAATGACGCCGAGTCCTTCGCCGCCGACCGCAAGGCCAAGGCGGAGGACGAGGGCGCCCGGATCGTGGAGAAGGCCAAGGGCGACGCGGCCACCCTGCGGGCCGAGGCGCAGAAGGACGCGCAGTCCAAGCGGGAGGAGGCGGACGCCCTCTTCGAGGAGACGCGCGCCAAGGCGGCCCAGGCGGCGGCCGACTTCGAGACCAATCTGGCCAAGCGGCGCGAGCAGTCCGAGCGCGATCTGGCCTCCCGGCAGGCCAAGGCGGAGAAGCGGCTGGCCGAAATCGAGCACCGCGCCGAGCAGTTGCGCCTGGAGGCGGAGAAGCTGCGCACCGACGCGGAGCGCCGGGCCCGGCAGACGGTGGAGACCGCGCAGCGCCAGGCCGAGGACATCGTGGCCGACGCCAATGCCAAGGCGGACCGTATCCGCAGCGAATCCGAGCGGGAGCTGGCGGCCCTCACCAACCGCCGGGACTCCATCAACGCCCAGCTGACCAATGTCCGCGAGATGCTGGCCACGCTGACCGGCGCGGCGGTGGCCGCGGCCGGGGTGCCGGGGGACGACGAGCCGATCTCGCGCGGGGTGCCGGCCCAGCAGAGCCGCTAGGCGCGCTTTCCTTTCCCACGGTTTTCCGCGGTAGGCCGCATATGGGCGGACGATGCCCACACGGGGGGCGGCTTGCCGCGCGGCACGTGGGCGGGTACGGACCCTGCCGCTCCGGTGGCGGATGGCTCCGGGCGCCCTTACCGTGGCTGAATGATCGAGCTTGAGGGCTTGACCAAGCGCTATGGCGACAAGCTCGCCGTTGACGGTCTGACCTGCACCGTACGGCCGGGCATGGTCACCGGTTTCCTGGGCCCCAATGGCGCGGGCAAGTCCACCACCATGCGGATGATGCTGGATCTGGACAATCCGACCAGCGGCACGGTGCGTATCGACGGCAGGCACTACCGCCAGCTGCACAACCCCCTGCGCACGGTGGGCGCGTTGCTGGACGCCAAGGCGATCCACGGTGGTCGCAGCGCCTACAACCATCTGCTGTGTCTGGCGCAGAGCAATGGCATCGATGCGGTACGCGTGCGTGAGGTACTGGACGTAGTCGGCCTGACCCCGGTGGCCCGTAAGCGCGCCAAGGGCTTCTCGCTGGGCATGGGGCAGCGACTGGGCATCGCGGCCGCGCTGTTGGGCGATCCCCAGATCCTGATGTTCGACGAACCGGTCAACGGCCTTGATCCGGAAGGCATCCACTGGATCCGCAATCTGATGAAGTCGCTGGCCGCCCAGGGGCGTACGGTCTTTGTCTCCTCGCACCTGATGAGCGAAATGGCGCTCACCGCCGAGCACTTGATCGTCATCGGCCAGGGCAGGCTGCTGGCGGACACCTCGATGTCCGAGTTCATCGCGCAGAACTCCAGGTCGTTCGTCCGGATGCGGTCACCGGAGGGCGAGCGGCTGCGCGATGTGCTCTCCGGCGCCGGGATCACCGCCGTGCCGGCCGCGGACGGCGCCCTGGAGGTGCATGGCGAGGACGCGGAGCACCTGGGCGAGCTGGCCGCGCGGCACCGGATCACCCTGCATGAGCTCAGCCCCCAGCGGGCCTCGCTGGAGGAGGCGTTTATGCGGCTGACCGCCGGGGCGGTGGAGTACCACGCGCATCCCAACCACCAGGCCCGGCCGCCGGAGGCGGGCTGGGGAGCCGACTGGCAGAAGAAGGGGTCGTGAGCCATGGCGGTGGCGGCACAGGTGCTGCGTTCGGAGTGGACCAAGGTCAGGTCGGTGCGGTCCACGGTGTGGACGCTGGGGGTCGCGGTGCTGGTGACGGTGGGACTGGGGGCGCTGATCAGCAAGCTGGCCGGGGACGACTACGACAAGCTCTCGGTCCGCGAGAAGTTCACTTTCGACCCGACCTTCATCAGTTTCGCGGGCATGGGCCTGGGACAGCTGGCATTGATCGTTTTCGGGGTGCTGGTGATCGCCAATGAATACAGCACCGGAATGATCCGCACTTCGCTGGCCGCCGTTCCCCAGCGTGGTGTTTTCCTGTTCAGCAAGATCACTGTTGCCACGCTGCTGGCCCTGGTCATTGGCATGGCCACCAGCTTTCTCACCTTTTTCCTGGGACAGGCCATGCTGGGTGATCACCGGGCATACCTCGGTGATCCCGGAGTGCTGCGCGCGGTCATCGGCGGCGGCCTCTATATGGCGCTGATCACGATGTTCTCGATGGGTGTGGCGGCGATGCTGCGCAGCCCCATGCTGTCGCTGGGCATTCTGATGCCGTTCTTCTTCCTGATCTCCAACATCCTGCAGGGGGTCTCGGCCACCAGGAAGGTCGCCCACTATCTGCCGGACAAGGCCGGCCAGAAGGTGATGCAGGTGATCCCGGGCACCGATGAGACGCCCTATGGCCCCTGGGGCGGCCTGGGGATCATGGTGCTGTGGGTGGTGGCCGCGCTGCTGGGGGGCTATGCGGTGCTGAAGAGGCGCGACGCGTAGGGGTTGTCTGACGGCTCCGTGCCGTCGCCGGGTGCGGTCGCCTTCGGCGGGTGCGGTCGGCTTCGCCGGGGGCGGCCGCTGCTTGTCATGTGCCGGCCGTCTGTGGCCGGTCGCGCAGTTCCCCGCGCCCCTTACGGGCCTGCGGGCGGCATTTCGGCGACAGCGGGAACCCGTCAGCCGCTCGTTATCCTCTTTACCCGAAAGGGGGCATCCCACAAGGCGCAATGGCCCCGACCACCGGCGAGGGGCGGAGCATGATCGAGGCAGTCGGCCTGACCAAGCGCTATGGCGCCAAGACGGCCGTACACAATCTGACCTTCCAGGTCAGACCGGGTATGGTCACCGGCTTCCTGGGGCCCAACGGCTCCGGCAAGTCCACCACCATGCGCATGATCCTGGGCCTGGACGTGCCCACCTCCGGCCGGGTCACCATCGGCGGGCTGCCCTACCGGCAGCTGCCCAACGCCCCCCGCCGGGTCGGCGCCCTGCTGGACGCCAAGGCCGTGCACGGCGGCCGCAGCGCGTACCACCACCTGCTGTCCCTGGCCCAGCACTCCGGCATCCCGGCCCGCCGGGTGGACGAGGTGCTGGATGTGGTGGGCCTGCGCCAAGTGGCCCGCAAGCGTTCCAAGGGCTTCTCGCTGGGCATGGGGCAGCGGCTGGGCATCGCCGCCGCGCTGCTCGGCGACCCCCAGGTGCTGCTCTTCGACGAGCCGGTCAACGGGCTGGACCCGGAGGGCATCCTCTGGGTCCGCAACCTGATGAAGCGGCTGGCGGCGGAGGGCCGTACGGTCTTTGTCTCCTCGCATCTGATGAGCGAGATGGCGCTGACCGCCGAGCACTTGATCGTCATCGGCCGGGGGCAGCTGCTCGCCGACATGAGCGTGCCGGACTTCATCGCGGCCAACTCCGCCGGGTTCGCCCGGGTTCGTACGCCCGACGGGGAGCCCCAGGCCCGGGAAAAGCTCACCGCGACGGTGGTGGAGGCGGGCGGCCAGGTGCTGCCGGAGCCGGACGGGGCGCTGCGCGTCACCGGCCTGCCACTGCCACGGATCAGCGATCTCGCCCATGGGGCGGGCATCCGCCTGTGGGAGCTCTCCCCGCACCAGGCCTCGCTGGAAGAGGCATATATGCGGATGACCCAGGCCGCGGTGGACTACCGCTCCACGGCGGACCCGCGCGCCGGCTACCAGCAGCCGGCCGCGCCCGGCTGGGGCACACCGCCGCCGGGCGGGCCGGGCGAGGTCTACCCGGTCCTGCCGGGCGAGCTGCCCAACCCTTACGCCCAGCAGCCGGCGCCGCCGGCGGGTACGGCGCCCGCCGCCCCCGGAGCCGGGTACGCGCCCACGGCCCCGTCCCCCTTCGCGGCCCCCCACAGCGCCCACACGCCGGCGGACGCCGCCGCCGGGCGGGGCGCAGCCGCACCCCGGAGCGTGCCGATGCCCGCCGGACCGGCCCCGTCCACGGCCGCCACACCACAGGCACCCGCCACGGCGGCCGCGCCTGCCCAGCCCAGCGCATCCGCCCCCGCCGCGCCGCAGGACGCACCCGCACCACCCGCCGCACCACCCGCGCCGGGCCAGGCGCCCCGGAGCGTGCCGATGCCCGCCGGAGCAGCCCCGTCCACGGCCGCCACACCACAGGCACCCGCCACGGCGGCCGCGCCTGCCCAGCCCAGCGCATCCGCCCCGGTCGCACCACCGCAACAGCCGCCCACCACCGACACCGCCCCGGCCGGGACCGCCGCCGCGCGGCGCCACAGCGAGGACGACGCCCGATGACCGCCCCGACCCCGATGCCCCAGCAGCAGCCCTACTGGCCCGGCACCGCCGGCCCGGATGGCTATGTGTCGCCCATCCCGGTGCGCGAGGCGACCCTCGGCGACGCGGTCAAGGCCGAGTGGACCAAGATCCGTTCGCTGCGCTCCACCATGTGGACGCTGGGCGTGATGCTGGTGGTCGTCATCGGCGTCGGCACCCTGGTCGCCGTGGTACTGGCCGCCCGCGCCTCCGGGACGGCCGACCGGACGTCCAGCGCCCTGGACCTCGGCTTCATCGGGGTGCTGCTCGGCATGCTGCCGGTGCTCACCCTGGGTGTGCTGACGCTCTCCTCGGAGTACGGCACCGGCCTGATCCGCACCACGCTCACCGCCTGCCCCAGCCGCACCCGGGTGCTGGCCGCCAAGGCGATCGTCTATTTCGCGCTCACCTTTGTGACCACCCTGGTCGCCAACACCCTGGTGGCCCTGATCGACCAGGCGGCGCTGGGCGGGCACACCGACTACCGGGACACCGCCATGGACTGGCTGCGGGCGACGGCCGGCGTCAGCCTCTACCTCTCCCTGCTGGGCCTGCTGGCCCTCGGCATCGGCGGCATGCTGCGGCACTCCGCGGGAGCGATCAGCACCGTACTGGGCCTGGTGCTGCTGCCGCTGATCCTGGCGATGTTCCTGGGCTCCTTCCGGAGCCTGGCCGCCAAGCTGGTGGAGTACTCGGTCCCGGCCCAGCTGAGCGGCTTCTACCCGGCCGCCAACGGTCCGGGCGGCCCGGGGGCCGGGATCTCGCTGCTGATCGCGGCCGTCCTCACCGCCGCCTCGCTGGCCGGCGCCCATGCGCTGATGAGCCGCCGCGACGCCTGACCGCGCCCCGCGAGGGGCCCCGTACAGCCCAACACAACCCAACTCACCTAATAGCGCGGCGCGTTACGGGACCGCTGGAGCCTCGCGCTCCGGCGGTCCCGCGCGTTCCAGCACGACTTGTGCCAGTGCCGCCGCTCCTCGACCCCGGCCCCGTACTGGGGCCACGCCACCAAGTGCGGGACCCCGGGCGGGATTTCCTGGTCACAGCCCGGGCACCGGTAGTGCTTGGCGGCCGCCCCGCCGCCGATCATCCGCACCGACCACTCCTCGCCCTGCCAGCTCTCGGTGCGCTCCAGTCCGTAGCGGTCACCCCCCTCGCGCTCGGGCGGGATCTCGGCTCGCCTTTCGGCGCCGCCTCGCGGGCGGTTTCGGCGCGGGGACACGGGGCACCTCGGAGTTCTGGGGAGCTACGGCCTGTGACCAGCGTACGCGTCCCCGTCACCACCCCGGGACGCCGACCGCGCTCTGACGATCATCATGAAAACCTGCCGGAGGGCCGTACCTTCGGGCCCGCGTCGGCCGTTATTGCCTCCGGGACGGCGATTCGATCGCCAGTCCGTCGCTAGGAGGCACACAAGCGATGCGCGTTGGAGCATTCGTCCTGGCCGCCCAGTTCCCGGGCCAGGGCCATGGGGAGGCTCTCTACCGGGCCGTACGGTCGGCCGAGGTCGCCGAGGAGGCCGGGCTGGACGCGGTCTGGGTGGCCGAGCACCATTTTGTCCCCTATGGCGTCTGCCCGTCCGCGGTCACCCTGGCCGCCCTGCTGCTGGGCCGCACCCGGCGGATCGGGGTGGGCACCGCGGTCAGCGTGCTGCCCACCACCCACCCCGTCGCCCTGGGCGAGCAGACCGCCCTGCTGCACCTCACCTCGGGCGGCAGGTTCACCCTGGGCGTGGGCCGCGGCGGCCCCTGGGTGGACCTGGAGGTGTTCAACTCCGGCCTGGCGGCGTACGAGAGCGACTTCCCCGAATCCCTGGACCTGCTGATGCGCTGGCTGCGCCGGCCCAGGGTGAGCGCCGCGGGGGAACGGTTCTCCTTCCGCGAGGTGCCGGTGGTCCCCCGGCCCGACGAGCTGCTGGACCATCCCGGCCCGCCGGTGATAGTCGCCTGCACCTCGCCTGCCAGCGTACGGCTGGCCGCCCGGCACGGGCTGCCCATGCTGCTGGGCATGCACAGCGGTGACCAGGAGAAGGCGGAGATGATCGCGCTTTGGCGCAAGTGCGCGCTGGAGGCGGGGAGTTCACCGGATCAGGTGGCGGCGGCCGGGCATGTCTCGGCCGGGGTGCTGCAGATCGCCGACCGGCGCGCGGAAGCGGCGGAGACCCTGAAGAAGGCGATGCCCGGCTGGCTCCAGCAGGGGCTGGGCGCCCATGTGACGGTGGACGGCCGGGTACGGCGGATGCGTGACCCCTACGCCTACACGGAGTTGCTGTGCGAGCTGCACGCGGTCGGCCCGCCGCGGCTGTGCGCCGACCGTCTGGCGGCCACCGCCGAGCGCACCGGCATCAGGCGCTTCGCGCTGCTCGCCGAGGGCTGCGGCGACCTCGCCGGGACCGAGGAGAACCTGCGCCGGCTGGGGGCCGAGGTGCTGCCCCTGCTGCCCCTCCTGCCCTGAGCGTTCCCCTGGCCTTTTGCCTCCTTGAGCGCCCCCGGTCACAGGAATCCGGGGCGCTGCCGCTCCCGTGCGGTGCGGTGCAGGTGTCCGGGTGCGCCACTCCGGTACGGCCGCCCCCCGGGTGGCGAACGCCGTCCGGAGCCGGCCGGCGCCTCGCTCCCGGCGCGGAGTGGCGTACCCGCACCACTACACCACTCCGCGGGATGCGCCCCTCGCCCGGAGCGGCAGCGGCGCCGCGTCAGCAGTCGCGAAGCTCCGGCGACTGATTGAGCAACTGGCCCCGGATCGAGGTGAATCGGGCCAGGCGCTCGTCCGCCGAGGCATCCAGGGGGAACACCGCGACCCGGTGGCAGTTCTGGAACGCCAGCCGGACCCCGAAGTGCCGTTGCAGCGCACCGCGAATCGCGTCACTCGCCATGGCCCGCAGCAACTGGCCGCGCGCCTGCTCGTCCGGCGGCGGCGTCCGGTTGTCGGCGAACGTTCCACCGTCAACCCTGAGCTGGGCCACCAGGGAGCTGATCATCTCCCATGCATAAGGCAGGGAGTTCCGGACGCAGTCGATGAACTCCGCTTCATCGACCTCGCCTCGCTCGGCCTGTGCCAGGAGGGCCGGTGAGACGTCGAGCGACATGGGTTCTCCTCTCGCGACCCCGCGTACGGGGTCTCAGGGATGGGCGAGCGGACGACGACGCCCTGTGCCCGTACGGCGACCGCCCGCTTCAACGGTAATCCGGCCACTGCGGCCCCACCAGGAGAACGCACATACAACTGGCCAACGGCGAAGGGGCCCATCCAGGGCGAATCGCGTGGAGCAGGGGTCGTCGAGTAGCGTGGCTCACCATGCGTCTCGTCATTGCCCGCTGCTCCGTGGACTACGCCGGCCGGCTCACCGCCCACCTGCCCTCCGCCCCCCGCCTGATCCTCGTCAAGGCCGACGGAAGCGTCAGCATCCACGCGGATGACCGGGCCTACAAGCCCCTCAACTGGATGTCGCCGCCCTGCACGCTCAAGGAGGGCGACAACGGGGTGTGGACGGTGATCAACAAGGCGGGCGAGAAACTCATCATCACCATGGAGGAAGTCCTCCATGACTCCTCGCACGAGCTGGGCGTCGATCCGGGCCTCATCAAGGACGGCGTGGAAGCGCACCTTCAGGAGCTGCTGGCGGACCGCATCGAGACCCTTGGCGAGGGCTACACCCTCATCCGCCGCGAGTACCCCACCGCCATCGGCCCGGTGGACATCCTGTGCCGGGACGCGGACGGGCAGACGGTGGCGGTGGAGCTCAAGCGGCGCGGTGAGATCGATGGGGTCGAACAGCTCACCCGTTACCTGGAGTTGCTCAACCGCGACCCCCATCTGGCGCCGGTGCGCGGCATCTTCGCCGCCCAGGAGATCAAGCCGCAGGCGCGGGTCCTCGCCACCGACCGCGGCATCGGCTGCGTAGTCCTCGACTACAACGCGATGCGCGGCATCGAAGACGACAAGCTCCGCCTCTTCTGACCCCCCAGAGGGTCACCCCTCGGGTACCCGCGCCCCCTTAGGGGCGCGGGGAACTGCGCGACCAGCCACACGCGGCCCGCAGCCGAACGACCAGGGCCGTCGGCAGACACCGTTTCGTCGCCGGGTGCGCCCTGCCAGGGGCGCGGGGAACCCCCGCGGCCAGCCGCAGACCCCGCACCGGGCTGCGAACCCTTACCCCTTCGTCTTGGACGGCGCCGACACGCTGGCCGACTGGGTAACCGGACTCGGCCCCGGCGTTGACGGCTTACCCGTCGGCCCCGGGTCAGCCGTCTTCGACGGCGAAGGCTTGTCCGTCGGCGACGGCGACCCCGTATGCGTCGGCTCCCCCGTTTCCGTATCCGACGGCTGAGGCGAGTGCGTAACCGGCGCCCCGCTCTGCCCCGGCGTGGACGGCGCGGGCCCTCCGGTCGCCCCATGCGACGCGGACGGCTCTGCGCCGGGCCCGGCACTGTGGCCGGGACGGCCCGGCAGGCCGGGCACCGGCGGCCGTCCGCTCTCCCCCGTCACCGGCTGGTCCGCGCTCATCCCACCGTTGTCATCCTGCTGGGACGCCGACTGGCGCGGGCTGACCCGGTCCGCCGGACCGCCGTCGTCCCCGTGCTTGCCGGAGGTCGCCCCGATGGTCACCACCGTGCCCAGCACCGCGGCGAACAGCACTCCGGCCCCCGCGGCCGTCAGATTGCGCCGGTTGCCTCCCGCCATCAGCTTCTTGGCCCAGCCCTGCGGCGCCGCCGCACCCTGCGCGGAACGGGCCGTACCAGCCACACCGGCCACACCGGAAGGACGGGCCGACGGACCCGGCACCGCCGACACCCGGCTGATGATCGCCGTGGTGGCGTCATCGGCAGGCCGAACCGGCGGCACCGAAGGAGGCACCACCGCGGGAGGCGCCACCGCAGGAGGCACCGCCGAAGGAGGCACCACCCCAGGACGCACCGAACGCGGCCCGGCGGACCCAGGAAGCGCACCGGGCTTCACGCCCGCCCCGGAAACCCCGGACGGTGTACCCGCCCCAGCGCCCCGCGCCTGCCGGGACCGGTCCTCCACCAGGGCCAGGGCCCGGCGCCCGGCCACCGCGCCGCGCTTGTCGGCCAGCGCCCCCCGCATCCCCACCGAGGTCTCCAGCTCGGCGCGGGCCCGTTCCACCTGGCCGGTGCACAGCGCCAGTACGCCCAACTCATGGTGGAAGTACGCCTCTTCGCCCACCTCACCGGCCACCCGCGCGGCCTGCTGGCCATGGCGCAGGGCGCGCTCCCAGGCGCCCCAGTGCAGGGCGGCGGCGAACGCCGGTGCCGCGGTACGGGCCAGCAGCACCGCCGCCGACGGCTGCCCCGGCCGCCCGCCGGCCACCAGCGCGGCCAGTACGGCCAGCACGGCGTCCGCCTCGGCGGCGATCCGCTCGGGGGCGACCGAGGGGTGCCCGGCCCACCAGGAGTAGTGCTGGGCGGCGGAGAGCACCCGCTCCCCCGAGCGCGAGTCCGAGCCCGAGTCCGCGCCCGCGTCCGTTCCGTACTCACCCCGCCCGTTCGCGATGAGCTCCTCCGCCACCCCGGGCGCCAGCCGGTAGCGCGCGCCCGCGGCCGTGACCAGCCCGGCGGACGCCAGCTCGCCGGCCGCCGCGTCCGCGTGGGTGTCGCCCACCAGCGCGGGCAGCTGCGCCTGGTGCGGCAGTTCGCCGCCCAGCGCCAGGGCGAACCGCAGCGCCTCCCGGGCCTGTTCGGACAGCCGGCCGGCCAGCTCCACGGCCAGTTCCCGTACCGGCGGCCGCTGTTCGCCGTCCACCGCGGCGCCCAGCCGCAGCAGCGCTCCCGCCTGGACCACCCGCAGCGGCAGCCCCTCGGAGTCGAACCAGACATCCGCCGCCCAGTCGGCCTCCTGGTCGGTGAGCGCCCGGCCGACCGCGGCCTCCAGCAGCTCCAGGCAGTCGGTGCGGTCCAGCCCGGAGAGGAAGACCTCTTCCAGATGGGAGTCGGCGGAGGGGGCGGCGACCTCGGGAGTGGCCGCCAGCAGCCAGGCGCACTCGGGGGTGGCGTCCAGCAGCTCGTCCAGCTGGGCGCCGCCGAACTCCAGGTCGTCCAGCACCACCACGGCGCCGATCTCCCTTACGTGGGCCAGGAGTTCGGCCCGGTCCGGGCGGTACAGCGGGGCGTGGTGGACGGCCGTGAACAGCTCGTGCAGCAGCTCGGTGACCGAACGCTGGTGGCCGCAGAGCCGCACCACGCCGTCCGGTGCCAGGGTGGCGCAGTCCTCGGCGAGGGCGTCCAGCAGCGCGGTGCGCCCGGAGCCGGCCGGGCCGGTCAGCCGCACCGAACGCCCGCGGGAGAGCAGTCGGCCCAGCCGCTCGCGCTCCTGGGACCGTCCCACCAAAGGCAGTTGGGGACCGGCCGGGCGGGCGGGCGGCGGCGGTGCGGCCGCCCGCCGCAACTCGGCGCGTTCGGCGGCGTCATGGCGCTCGGGACGGGCGGGCAGTTCACCCGGCGGGCAGGGCTCTATCTCGCTGCCGTCCACCGGGTTGACGGTCAGCAGATAGTCCCCGGCGACCAGCCGGACCACCCGGGCCTGGGCGGGGCCGCGGGCCGGGGCCTCCTCGGCCGCCGCCGCTTCCGCGCCGGTGTCACCGCGGATGTCGCCCGAATCCCCGGGCACCGGGTCGTAGTTGGTCGGGTCCATGGTCAAAGCCCCCAAGTCGCGTGGCGTACCGTCATGCCCTCACGGCCTGTCCGCGCTCTTTACGACCTCCGGTCCGGCGCCCGTCGTGGGCTTGCGTTGCGACGGGAAACCGAACAGACCGTGGGACAGTATCGCCGAAGCGAAGGGTGCCGTGGCCCCCCGGACGTCACGATCCGATGAGGAATCGGGGCACCTGGTGAAACGACCGGCTCATCCGGCCCGCTTGCACGCGGGCCGGGCGGCCGAGGGGCTCTGGGGGGAGCCCTCCTCGATGGCGAGAATGCGGTGCAGCCGGGTGGCCACCAGCACCCGCTGCATCCGGTCCGGCACCCCGCGCAGCACCAGCCGCCGGCCGGTGCGCCCGGCCCGGCGGTGGGCGCCCATGATGACGCCCAGTCCGGTGGCGTCCCAGGAGTCCAGCTCGGTCAGGTCCAGGACCAGATCGCCGCGGCCGGCGTCCAGAGCGGAGTGCAGGACCGTACGGGCGTCCGCCGCATTACGGACGTCGAGGCGCCCCCCGACGACCAGCTCGGCGTGATCGCCCCTGATGTGCATATGCGCTCCCGGGAGTGCTGCGAGATGGATGCGGGTGGAAGTGGATCCAAAGAACTGACTGCCTCTCACACGCCAAAGTTGCCGTCTGTTAGCGAATCAATACCGAATTCACACGGTGGGGTGAACGGATTTTGGCGCTTGCCGGTCAGTACTGGTAGAAGCCTTGACCGCTCTTGCGGCCCAGGTCGCCGGCGTCCACCATGCGGCGCATGCTCTCCGGCGGCGCGAACTTCTCGTCCTGGCACTCGGTGTAGATGTTCTCGGTGGCGTGCAGCAGGATGTCCACCCCGGTGAGGTCGGCGGTGGCCAGCGGGCCCATGGCGTGGCCGAAGCCCAGCTTGCAGGCGATGTCGATGTCCTCGGCGCTGGCCACGCCGGACTCATGGAGCTTGGCCGCCTCCACCACCAGCGCCGAGATCAGACGAGTGGTCACAAAACCGGCCACATCGCGGTTGACCACAATGCAGGTCTTGCCCACGCCCTCGGCGAACTCCCGTGCGGTGGCCAGGGTTTCATCGCTGGTCTTGTAGCCGCGCACCAGCTCACACAGCTGCATCATGGGCACCGGGGAGAAGAAGTGGGTGCCCACCACCCGCTCCGGGCGCCGGGTGGCTGCCGCGATCTTGGTGATGGGGATGGCGGAGGTGTTGGAGGCCAGCACGGCCTCCTCGCGCACCAGGCCGTCCAGGGTGCGGAAGATCTCCCGCTTGGTGTCGATGTCCTCGAACACCGCCTCCACCACGATGTCGGCGTCGGCGGCCGCGTCCAGGTCGGTGGTGGCGGTGATCCGGCCCAGCGCCTGCTCGGCCGCGGCGGCCTCCAGCTTGCCCTTGGCGACGAACTTCTCGTACGAGGCCGCGATGCCGTCCGTACCGCGCTTGAGGGCCTCGTCGGTGACATCCCGCAGCACGACGTCCCAGCCGGCCTGCGCGGAGACCTGCGCGATACCCGAACCCATCAGTCCGGCACCGATGACGGCGAGCTTCCTGGCCACAGCTTCCCCTTACTCACGGTTCATACGCTCTCCCGGCGGACCTTAGCGCCCGGCGGGGCGCAGTTGGGAAGTTAGAGATGCGCGTCACGTCCTGTTTGACGGACGTCACACTCCGCGCCCCCACCGGGCGTGCCACACAGAGCAGTTGGGCCCCTTGCGCCCCGTGCGTCCCGTAAGGGGCGCACGGCCGCTCCCCGGTACGGCGCTCGCCGCGCGGGCGCGGCCGGCCGCCGGCAACCCGGCAGCGCATACCCTCGACCGCATGGTCCATCTGACGCGCATCTACACCCGCACCGGAGACGACGGCACCACCGCCCTGGGCGATATGAGCCGCACCGCCAAGACCGACACCCGGATCGCCGCCTACGCCGACGCCAATGAGGCCAATGCCGCCATCGGGGTGGCCATCGCGCTGGGGCAACTGCCGCAGGAGGTGGTCCGGGTGCTGGTACGGGTCCAGAACGACCTCTTCGACGTGGGCGCCGACCTGGCCACGCCGGTGGTGGAAAACCCCAAGTACCCGCCGCTGCGGGTGGAGCAGTCCTATGTGGACAAGCTGGAGGCGGACTGCGACCGCTTCCTGGCGGACCTGGAGAAGCTGCGCAGCTTCATCCTGCCCGGCGGTACTCCGGGGGCCGCGCTGCTGCACCAGGCATGCACGGTGGTGCGGCGTGCGGAGCGCTCCACCTGGGCGGCGCTGGCCGAACACGGCGACTCCATGAACGCCCTGACTGCGACCTATCTCAACCGGCTCTCGGACCTGCTGTTCATTCTGGCCCGGACGGCCAACAAGGAGTTGGGCGACGTGCTCTGGGTGCCCGGCGAGAACCGGTGAGTCAGTGCTCGGGCCGCTTGGGCCAGAGGGTGTAGCTCAGCGCGATCACCAGGTTGATGCCGATGACCAGCAGCATCTTCCCCTGCCAGGCGCGCAGCGAACTCGTGTCCCCGGAGTCGCCCACGTACCAGACCGCCGCCTGGAGCAGGGCCAGCGCGACGGTGGCGGCCAGCACCCACTGGCCCGCCACCTTCCACTCGTGCAGCGCCCGTGCCGCCCCGTACCTCGGCGGCTTCACCGGCGGCGGCCCGCCCGCGAAACGGTGGGCGAAGCGCTGGTCCACCCACTTCAGGGTGGCGTGGCCCAGCCCGGCCGAGTAGCCGATGTAGACGGCCGCCAGTCCGTGCTTCCAGTCGGCGGTCGCACCATTGCGCAGGTCCACGGCGGTGGCGATCAGCAGCACCAGTTCCAGCAGCGGCTCCAGCAGCAGCACCGCCGCCCCGGTCCGCGGCATCCCGGCCAGATAGCGCAGGCCCAGCCCGGCGGCCAGCAGCACCCAGAAGCCGGCCTCGCAGACCACGATCAGGGTGACGATCACGGCGGTGCTCCTTCCTCGGTCTCCCCTCCAGGTTCGCCGGGGCGCGGGGCCGGATCCTCGTCGGCCAAGAGGATTTCCGCCTGCATCCTTCGATGTACGGCCGCGCCCCTTTGAGGTGCTGTGATGGGGGCGTGCCCGTCTCCATACCGCTCCGTCCGCCGCGCCGCCCGCACACCGTCGATCTGCTGGTCGCGGCCGCCGGGCTGACCGGCGGGCTCCTGCTGTACGCACTGGGGCTGAGCAACGCCGGGCCGCTGGGCCTGCCCAAGCGGCTGGCGCTGGCCGCCCTGGTGCTGATGGCGGGGGCCGAAGTCCTGCGCCGCGGCGCCCCGTTGACCGCGCTGGCCATCGGCACGGCGGCGCTGGCCCTCGATATGGCCACCGGCGGCCTGCTGGCCTCCTGGGTGATGTACACCGACCTGGTCTACGCGGCGGTGCTCTACGGCCCGCCCGCCGCCTGCCGGATCCTCCCCCGCGCCTGCGAACTGGTCACCGTGCTGGGCACGCTGTCGGCCATCGCGGTCCTCCGCCGGCCGGCGGCGGTGCTGATCGGGGTGACGCTGGGCGTGCTCACCGCGGCCCCGGCCTGGACCGGGGTGAGTGTGCGCCGCCACCGGGACGCCGCCGAGACGGCCCGGCTGACCGCCGAACGGACCGCGCTGCTCGCCGAGTTGGACCGGCGCCAGGCAGTGGTCGCCGAACGCTCCCGGATGGCACGGGAGTTGCATGATGTGATCGCCGGGCATCTGTCCGCCATCGCCCTGCACTCCACCGCCGCACTGTCCATCGGGGAGCCCGAAGCGTCCCGGGAGGCGCTGGGGGTGATCCGGGAGAACAGTGTGCAGGGGCTTGCCGAAATGAAGCGGCTGATCGGGGTGTTGCGCCAGCCGGGGGACGAGGAGCCGGCCACCCGCCCCACGCTGGACGGGCTGACGGGGCTGCTGGCCCAGGCCCGCGCCGCCGCGGGGGACCGGCGGTTCCGGTTCCGGCTGCACGATGAGCGCGGGCCGGACCCGCTGCCCGCGCCGGTGGAACTGGCCGCGTACCGCATCGTCCAGGAGTCCCTGACCAACGTGGTCAAACACGCGGCGCCGGGCACGGTGCGGGTGGTGCTCTGCGCGGACGAGGGCGCGCTGACGGTCCGGGTGACCAGCGAGCTCACCGCTGACGGGCGAGCGCCCCGGGTTCCGGGGGCGGGCGCCGGCCTGACCGGCATGCGTGAACGAGTCGCCCTACTGGGCGGCTCCCTCACGGCGGGCCCCGCGAATGGCCTATGGCAGGTGGCAGCCCAACTCCCCCTGGACCCCGCCTAATGCCCGGGGGCACCCCCGCTGCCCTCGCCGGGTGCGCCCCGTCAGGGGCGCGGGGAACTGCGCGACCAGCCACCCACGCCCCGCAGCCAAACAGCAACCGCACCCGCCAAAGGAGAAGCAGAGTGAACGACATCCGCGTCCTGGTCGCAGAAGACCAGGCAGCAGTCCGCTCAGGCCTGACCTTGATCCTCCGCTCCGCCCCCGGCATCGAAGTCGCCGGAGAAGCCGCCGACGGCGAAGAAGCCGTCCGCCTCACCCGCCAACTGCGGCCGGACATCGTGCTGATGGACGTAAGAATGCCCCGCCTGGACGGCGTCGCGGCAACCCGCCGGATCACCACCGAGCACCTCGCCGACGTCCTGGTCCTCACCACCTTCGACCTGGACGAGTACGTCTTCGGCGCCCTGCGCGCCGGCGCCGCCGGCTTCCTGCTGAAGAACACCGAGGCCGACGGACTCATCGCCGCCGTACGCACCGTGGCCCGCGGCGAGGGCCTGATCTCCCCCACCGTGACCCGTCGCCTGATCGCGGAGTTCGCCCGCCGCACCCCCGCCCCCCGCGCGGACCCCGCCGTACTCCGGCCGTTGACCCCGAGAGAGCACCAGGTGCTGGCGGCCCTGGGCGAGGGCTTGTCCAACGCGGAGATCGGCAAGCGGCTGGGAATGGCCGAAACCACGGTGAAGACGCATGTCAGCCGGGTGCTGCCCAAGCTGGGGCTGCGCAGCAGGGTGCAAGCGGCCGTACTGGCCCAGGAGTTGGGTCTGGTCCAGACCTCTTGACCGTTGGTACAGACCTTTTTACGCTCCCTTCACTCGCAGGTCACGGACAACCCCCCACCCCCCCACCATCCGGACCTCTTCAAGGAGCACCCTTGAACCTCAGAATCCCCGCGGCCTTTGCCGCCCTCCTCCTGCCGGCCGCGGCACTCATCGGCCTCGCCGCCCCGGCCCACGGCCAGAGCAGCCGGCCCCACCTCCAGGACGGACCCACCGCCACCTTCGCCAAGACCTCCGACTGGGGCACCGGCTACCAGGGGCAGTGGACCCTCAAGAACACCGGCAGCACCACCCTCAACGGCTGGACCGTGGAGTGGGATCTGCCCTCCACCACCACCCTGGGCGCCTACTGGGACGCCCTGGTCACCCGCTCCGGCTCGCACTACACCGCCAAGAACCGCGAGTACAACGGCACTCTGGCGCCCGGCGCCAGCGTCAGCTTCGGCTTTACCGCCTACGGTGACGGCGCCCCCTCCGGCTGCAAGCTCAACGGTGGTTCCTGTGACGGCTCTTCCACCGGCACTCCGCCCAGCGCCCCCGGCCGGCCGGTGTCCACCGCCATCACCGCCACCAGCATCTCGCTGAAGTGGGCCCCGGCCACCGACGCCAAGGGCATCAAGGAGTACGACGTCTACCGGGGCGCCGCCAAGGTGGCCACGGTGGGCGAAACCGCCTACACCGACACCGGGTTGACCCCGGACACCGAGTACAGCTACACGGTGGTGGCCCGTGACCTCGACGGCCGTACCGGTCCCGCGAGCCCGGCGGCCACCTTCCGTACCACAAAGAGCGGTTCCGACCAGCCGCCCTCCGCACCCGGCACCCCGCAGGCCACGGCCGTCACCGACACCTCGATAACCCTGAGCTGGACGGCCGCCACCGCGGACAAGGGCATCAAGGAGTACGACATCTACCGCGGCACCGGCAAGGTGGGCAGCACGGCGCAGACCTCGTACACCGACACCGGTCTGACGCCCGGCACCGACTACACCTACACCGTGCTGGCCCGGGACAACGCCGGCCAGACCGGCCCGGCCAGCGCCCCGCTGACCGTACGGACCACCGGCGGCCAGGGGCAGCCCGGCGGCTACTCCAAGATCGGCTACTTCGTTCAATGGGGCATCTACGGGCGGAACTACACCGTGAAGTCCCTGGACACCACGGGCGCGGCGGCCAAGCTCACCCAGCTCAACTACGCCTTCTCCAACATCGATCCCACCAACCTCACCTGTCTCAATGGCGTCACCAAGGCCACCGGTTCCAACCCGGAGGACCCCAACCAGGGTGATGGCGCCGGGGATTCCTGGGCGGACTACGAAAAGGGCTTTGGCGCCGGGGACTCGGTGGACGGCGTGGCCGACACCTGGGACCAGCCACTGGCCGGCAACTTCAACCAGCTCAAGAAGCTCAAGGCCAAATACCCGGGGCTGAGGACGCTGATCTCGATCGGCGGCTGGACGTACAGCAAGTACTTCTCGGATGTCGCCAAGACCGATGCCTCACGGCAGAAGTTCGTCAAGTCCTGTATCGATATGTACATCAAGGGCAATCTGCCGGTCAGCAATGGACGCGGCGGTGACGGCTCGGCGGCCGGGGTGTTCGACGGCTTTGACATCGACTGGGAATGGCCGGGTTCCGAGGGCCACCCGGGCAACCATGTCTCACCGGACGACAAGGCCAACAACACCCTGCTGTTCGCCGAGTTCCGGCGGCAGCTGGACGCGCTGAGCGCCGGCACCGGCAAGAAGTACCTGCTCTCCGCCTTCACCCCGGCCGACCCGGCCAAGCTGGCGGCGGGCTGGGAGATCGCCTCCGGCAAGCCCAATGTCTTCGACTCCATGGACTACGCCAATGTCCAGGGCTATGACTTCCATGGCTCCGGCAGCGACAACAGCTGGGAACCCCACCGCACCGGCCACCAGGGCAACCTCTACCAGGACCCCAAGGACCCCAACACCACCAAGTTCAGTGTGGAGAAGACCGTCCAGACCTATCTGGACGCCGGGGTGGACCCCAAAAAGCTTGCTCTGGGACTGGCCTTCTACGGCCGCGGCTGGCAGCAGGTGGCGGACGGCGGAGCGCATGGCGCCTGGCAGCAGGCCAATGGAGCGGCACCGGGACAGTTCCCGGAGGAGGCCGGGACCCGTGGCTACGACAACCTGATCGCTTCGGTACCGGACATGACCGTCTACCACGATGAACAGGCCGTCGCCACCTATGGGTTCACCGGCGACAACGGCCAGTGGTGGACCTTCGACGACGCCTGGTCCATCGGCAAGAAGACCGCCTGGCTGAAGTCCAAGGGCCTGGGCGGGGCGATGATCTGGGAAATGTCCGGAGACAGCGGGACATTGATGACCGCGCTGGACAACGGGCTGAGGTAGCGGACGGCCGCACACCGGGGGCCTGGGGCACAAGCCCCGGGCCCCTGCGCCACATTGACTCTCCCCAGCTAACGCTGGGAGGTACCCCCATTCAGAGAGACACCTTTTATTTAAGCCACATTGACTCTCTGCCCGGGCGGCGCCGCCTCCAGCCAGGCCAGGAAGCCGGTGAGCGCGTCCTCGCTCATCGCCAGCTCCAGACGCGTGCCCCGGTGCAGACAGACCAGCACCACCGCGTCGGACAGCAGCGCCAACTCCTCCTCGCCCAGCGGGGGACGGCGCTCCGCCACCTCGATACAGGCACGCTCCAGCACCCGGCGCGGGCGTGGAGCGTAGGAGAAGACCCGGAACCACTCGATCCGGTCGCCGTTGTAGCGGGCGACGCCGTAGACCCAGCCCTTGCCCGCCGGTTCGGCCGGCTCCTCGGAAACGTTCCAGCGCAGGCTGCAGTCGAAGGTGCCGCCCGACCGCTGGATGAGCCGCCGGCGCAGGCCGAAGACAAACAGACCCAGCAGAACCAGCAGCACGACGATGCCGCCCACGAGCAGAGCGAGGACCATCACCACCGACCTCCTCGCATGATCCAGAGCAACCGCACCTGTACTGCCTCAGCCGCGGACCGCTCCGGATTGTTCCAGGCGGCCCGCGGCTGAGGGATGTTCTTGGTCGGTCCCGGGCTAGTGAACGCCCGTGACCGCACGCAGCCGGACGGCCGCGCGCCGCTCGGCGGCCGCGTCGGCTTCCGACTTGGCACGGTCCAGCGCCCGCTCCGCGCGCTGGACATCGATCTCGTCCGCCAGCTCCGCGACCTCCGCGAGCAGCGAAAGCTTGTCGTCCGCGAAGGAGATGAACCCCCCGTGCACCGCGGCGACGACGGAACCGCCGTCGGTGGTCCTGATGGTCACCGGGCCGGACTCCAGCACACCGAGCAGCGGCTGGTGGCCGGGCATGACGCCGATGTCACCCGATGTGGTACGCGCGATGACCAGGGTGGCCTCGCCGGACCAGACGCTCCGGTCCGCCGCGACCAGCTCGACGTGCAGCTCAGCAGCCAACGTGGCTCCTCGGGTTGGACACCTGCCGGGCAGGCAGGCGTTGGGTCAAAGAATAGGGGACGTACGGTCCGGGGGCGGAGGTGCCCCGCCCCCGGACCGCGAGCATCGGGATGCTCAGGAGACGCCCAGCTCCTTGGCGTTGTTCTTCAGGTCCTCAAGACCACCGCACATAAAGAACGCCTGCTCCGGGAAGTGGTCGAACTCACCGTCGCAGATGGCGTTGAACGCCGCGATGGACTCGTCCAGCGGGACGTCCGAACCGTCCACACCGGTGAACTGCTTCGCCGCGTGGGTGTTCTGCGACAGGAAGCGCTCAACGCGGCGGGCGCGGTGCACGACCAGCTTGTCCTCCTCGCCGAGCTCGTCGATGCCGAGGATGGCGATGATGTCCTGGAGGTCCTTGTACTTCTGCAGGATGCCGATGACGCGGCGGGCGCAGTCGTAGTGGTCCTGCGCGATGTAACGCGGGTCCAGGATGCGGGAGGTGGAGTCCAGCGGGTCCACCGCCGGGTAGATGCCCTTCTCCGAGATCGGACGGGAGAGCACCGTGGTCGCGTCGAGGTGCGCGAAGGTGGTGGCCGGGGCCGGGTCGGTCAGGTCGTCCGCGGGGACGTAGATCGCCTGCATCGAGGTGATCGAGTGACCACGGGTGGAGGTGATGCGCTCCTGGAGCAGACCCATCTCGTCCGCCAGGTTCGGCTGGTAACCCACCGCGGAGGGCATCCGGCCCAGCAGGGTGGAGACCTCGGAACCGGCCTGGGTGAAGCGGAAGATGTTGTCGATGAAGAACAGCACGTCCTGCTTCTGGACGTCACGGAAGTACTCGGCCATGGTCAGGCCGGCCAGCGCGACGCGCAGACGGGTGCCCGGGGGCTCGTCCATCTGACCGAAGACCAGCGCGGTCTTGTCCAGAACGCCCGACTCTTCCATTTCCTGGATGAGGTCGTTGCCCTCACGGGTGCGCTCACCGACGCCGGCGAAGACGGAAACACCTTCGTGCAGCTTGGCCACACGCATGATCATTTCCTGGATCAGCACGGTCTTGCCGACACCGGCACCACCGAACAGACCGATCTTTCCGCCCTTGACGTACGGGGTCAGCAGGTCAACGACCTTCAGACCGGTCTCGAACATCTCGGTCTTGGACTCGAGCTGGTCGAAGGCCGGGGCCTTGCGGTGGATGGACCAGCGCTCGGTGACCTCGGCCTCGGCCTCGGGCTCGTTGAGGATCCGGCCCAGGGTGTTGAACACCCGGCCCTTGGTGACATCGCCGACCGGGACGGTGATGCCCTCGCCGGTGTCGGTCACCGGGGCCTGGCGGACCAGACCGTCGGTGGGCTCCATGGAGATGGCGCGCACCAGGCCCTCGCCCAGGTGCTGCGCGACCTCCAGGGTCAGGGTCTTCTTCTTGCCGGCCTCGGCCGGGTCGGCGACCTCGACGGTCAGCGCGTTGTAGATCTCCGGCATCGCGTCGACGGGGAACTCCACGTCGACGACGGGGCCGATGACCCGTGCGACGCGGCCCGCCGCAGCAGCCGTCTCAACAGTGGTGGTCATTTATCGGTCACTCCCCGCGGTCGCGTCGGCCAGGGCGCTCGCGCCACCGACGATCTCGCTGATTTCCTGGGTGATGTCGGCCTGTCGGGCCGCGTTGGCAAGCCGCTTGAGCGACTTGATGAGCTCTTCCGCGTTGTCGGTCGCGGACTTCATCGCCCGGCGGCGGGCCGCGTGCTCGGAAGCCGCGGCCTGCAGCAGCGCGTTGTAGACCCGGGACTCGACATAGCGCGGCAGCAGCGCGTCGAGCACGCCCTCGGCCGACGGCTCGAAGTCGAACAGCGGAAGGATCTTGTCCTTCGCCGTCTCGGACTCCTCTTCCGTCGCCTCCAGGCTGAGCGGCAACAGCCGCTTCTCGACCGGGTTCTGCGTCATCATCGACACAAACTCGGTGAAGACGATGTGCAGTTCGTCCACGCCGCCCTTGGCCGTGTCCGTCAGGACGGCCTGGATCAGCGGGTCCGCCACCTTCTTGGCGTCGGCGTAGGTCGGGCTGTCGGTGAACCCGGTCCACGCATCGACGACCGGGCGCTCGCGGAACGCGTAGTACGAGACGCCCTTGCGGCCGACGATGTAGTGGACGACCTCCTTGCCCTCCGCGCGCAGCCGCTCGGTGAGCTTGTCCGCCGCCTTGATGGCGTTGGAGGAGTAGCCGCCGGCCAGACCGCGGTCGCTCGTGACGAGCAGGACCGCGGCCCGTACCGGGTTCTCCGCCTCGGTCGTCAGCGGGTGCTTGGTGTTCGACCCGGTGGCAACCGCGGTCACTGCCCGGGTGAGCTCACTGGCGTACGGAGTGGACGCGGCCACCTGGCGCTGTGCCTTGACGATGCGCGAGGCGGCGATCATCTCCATCGCCTTGGTGATCTTCTTGGTCGCGGAGACGGACTTGATCCGCCTCTTGTAGACCCGGAGCTGGGCACCCATGCTCAGCCCTCGCCCAGCAGCTTGCCGTCCGACGTCTCGAAGCGCTGCTTGAAGGACTCCACCGCGTCGCCCAGCGCCTGCAGCGTGTCGTCGGACATCTTGCCGCCCTCGACGATGCTGGTCATCAGGCCCTTGTGGCTCTGGTGCAGGAAGTCGAGCAGCTCGCGCTCGAAGCGGCGGATGTCCTCCACCGGAACATCGTCCATCTTGCCGGTGGTGCCGGCCCAGATGGAGACGACCTGGTCCTCGGTGGCGTACGGGGCGTACTGGGTCTGCTTCAGCAGCTCGACCATGCGCTTGCCGCGCTCCAGGGCCGCCTTGGAGGCCGCGTCCAGGTCGGAACCGAAGGCGGCGAAGGCCTCCAGCTCGCGGTACTGGGCGAGGTCCACACGCAGTCGGCCGGAGACCTGGCGCATGGCCTTGTGCTGGGCCGAGCCACCGACTCGGGACACCGAGATACCGACGTTCAGCGCCGGGCGCTGGCCGGCGTTGAACAGGTCCGACTCCAGGAAGCACTGGCCGTCGGTGATGGAGATGACGTTGGTCGGGATGAACGCCGAGACGTCATTGGCCTTGGTCTCGACGATCGGCAGACCGGTCATCGAACCGGCACCCATGTCGTCGGAGAGCTTGGCGCAGCGCTCCAGCAGCCGGGAGTGCAGGTAGAAGACGTCGCCCGGGTAGGCCTCACGGCCCGGCGGACGGCGCAGCAGCAGGGAGACGGCACGGTAGGCGTCGGCCTGCTTGGACAGGTCGTCGAAGACGATCAGGACGTGCTTGCCCTGGTACATCCAGTGCTGGCCGATGGCGGAACCGGTGTAGGGGGCCAGGTACTTGAAGCCCGCCGGGTCGGACGCCGGAGCCGCGACGATGGTCGTGTACTCCAGGGCGCCGGCCTCCTCCAGGGCGCCGCGGACCGCGGCGATGGTGGAGCCCTTCTGGCCGATGGCGACATAGATGCAGCGGACCTGCTTGTTGGGGTCGCCGGTGCGCCAGTTGGCACGCTGGTTGATGATCGTGTCGATCGCCAGGGCGGTCTTGCCGGTCTGGCGGTCGCCGATGATCAGCTGACGCTGGCCACGGCCGATCGGGGTCATGGCGTCAACGGCCTTGTAGCCGGTCTCCATCGGCTCATGGACCGACTTGCGCTGCATCACCGTGGGGGCCTGCAGTTCGAGGGCGCGGCGGCCCTCGGTCTTGATCTCGCCGAGGCCGTCGATCGGGTTGCCCAGCGGGTCTACGACGCGGCCGAGGTAGCCCTCGCCCACACCGACGGAGAGCACCTCACCGGTGCGCTGCACCGGCTGGCCCTCCTCGATGCCGCTGAACTCGCCGAGGATGACCGCGCCGATCTCGCGCTCCTCGAGGTTGAGGGCGAGGCCGAGGGTGCCGTCCTCGAACTTCAGCAGTTCGTTCGCCATGGCCGAGGGAAGGCCCTCGACCTTCGCGATGCCGTCGCCGGCAACGCTGACCGTACCGACCTCCTCGCGCGAGGCCGCGTCCGGCTTGTACGCCTGGACAAAGTTCTCCAGCGCGTCCCGGATCTCCTCCGGCCGGATCGTGAGCTCCGCCATCTGGGTTCCCTGCTCTCCTTGTTGGGCCCGAAGTATTTCTTGCCTGCGGGGCCCGGCCCCACAGGACGGCCCAACTCGGGCCGTCAGTACTGCTCTTGAGTTGGTGGCTGGTCAGCCGGCCATCCGGCGGCCCGCCTCGGCGAGCCGGTCGGCGATGGTGCCGTTGATGACCTCGTCGCCGATCCGCACCTGGACGCCGCCGAGGACCTCGGGGTCCACATCCAGGTTGAGGTGGACACGGCGTCCGTAGAGTCCGGCCAGAGCGTCGCCGAGGCGCTGCTTCTGGACGTCGCTCAGCGGTACCGCCGAGGTGACCACCGCGACCATCCGGTCACGGCGCTCCGCCGCCAGCTTGGACAGGGCGGTGAGGCCCGCTTCCAGGCTACGGCCCCGCGGGGCGGTGACCAGCCGGACAACCAGACGCTCGGTGACCGGGTGCGCCTTGCCGCCCAGCAGGCTGTGCAGCAACTGCGCCTTGGCGGCACGGGCGGCCACCTTGTCGGTCAGCGCGGCGCGCAGTGCGGAGTCGGAGGAGACGATCCGGCCGAAGCGGAACAGCTCGTCCTCGACGTCGTCCAGGGCGCCGGCCCGCTGTGCGGCCACCAGCTCGGCGGTCGCGGCCAGTTCCTCCAGCGCGTCCACCAGGTCGCGCGAGGAGGACCAGCGGGACCGCACCACACCGGCCACCAGCTCGGCGCACTCCTCGCCGACCTGGCCGCTCAGCAGGCGGGCGGCCAGCTGGGCCTTGGCCTCGCCGGCCTGCGCCGGGTCGGTGAGGACCCGGCGCAGCGACACCTCGCGGTCGAGCAGCGCGGTGACGGCGGCAAGGTCCTGGGCCAGCTTCTCGGCGTCGGCGGCGGTGTTGTCCGCCAGCGCGTCGAAGCTCTCACGTGCGGAAGCCAGGGCTTCGCGGCTCGCTCCGTTCACCGGCCGGCCTCCGTCTTCTGCTCGGCCGCCTTGGCCTCCAGGGCGTCCAGGAAGCGGTCGATGGTGCGGCTCTGCACCGCGGAGTCCGTCATGGACTCACCGACGATCCGGCCTGCCAGGTCGATCGCCAGCTTGCCGACGTCCTGGCGGAGCGTGGCCGTGGCGACCTGGCGGTCGGCCTCGATCTGGGCGTGACCGGCAGCGATGATCTCCTCCTGCTGCCGCTGGCCCTCGGCCCGCATCTCGGCGATCAGCGCGACGCCCTGCTCCTGCGCCTCCTGGCGCAGCCGCGCGGCCTCGTGGCGGGCGTCGGCGAGCTGGGCCCGGTAGTCCTCGAGTGCCTGCTGAGCCTCGTCCTGGGCTGCCTTGGCCTTCTCCATGCCGCCCTCGATGGCCGCCCGGCGCTCGTCCAGAACCCGGTTGATGTTCGGGAGGAGCTTCTTGCCGAGGAACAGGAAGACGATGAGGAAGGCGATAAGGCCGATGACAAGCTCTGGGATCGGCGGGAGGAGCGGGTTCTCCGCCTCCTCGGCCGCCGCCATGACCAGGGCGTTCACATCAGTGCCTTTCGTCGAAAAGGGTGGTCGCTGGGCTTACTTGAAGACGAAGCCCATGACGATGCCGATCAGGGCGAGCGCCTCACAGAAGGCGAAGCCCATGATCTGGTTGGTGCGGATCAGGCCGGCCGCCTCGGGCTGACGGGCCAGGGCCTGGGTGCCGTTGCCGAAGATGATGCCGACGCCGACGCCGGGGCCGATGGCGGCGAGGCCGTAGCCGATGGCGCTGGCGCTGCCGGTGAAGGCCTTGTCGGAGGCGAGGTTGACCATGTCGAGAGCAGCGGACATGCCGTTACTTCCTTCTCTTTCACGGACCGATGGGGGTTGGCCACCGGACGTTAGGGGTTGAACTGGGGCGGGACGGGGGTGCTCAGTGGTGCTCGGAGAGCGCGCCCTGGATGTAGCTGGTGGCCAGGAGGACGAAGATGTACGCCTGGACGGCCTGGATGAAGAGCTCGAAGGCGGTCATCGCGACGGTCATCAGGAACGAGGCGCCCGCGTAGGCGATGCCGACCCCGTTCAGCAGGTACCAGCTGGCGATGGTGAACATCACGATCAGCAGGTGGCCGGCGAACATGTTGGCGAAGAGCCGGACCGCGTGGGTGAAGGGCCGGATGATCAGGTTCGACAGGGCCTCGATCACCACGATCAGCGGCAGGACCCAGCCCAGCTCCTTGTTGTAGCCGGTGATGTTCTTCCAGCCGCCGGTGAAGCCGTGCTTCTTGAAGGTCAGGAAGACCCACATCACATAGACGACCGCGGCCAGGCCCGCCGGGTAGGCGATGATCGAGGTCACCGGGAACTGGGCGACCGGGATGATCGACCAGAGGTTCATCATCCAGACGAAGAAGAACAGCGAGACCATGAAGGGCACATACTTCTCGCCCACTCGCTTGCCGAGCGCCTCGTAGACGATGCCGCGGCGGACGAAGTCGTAACCGGCCTCACCGATCATCTGCAGCTTGCCCGGCACCACCTTGGCGCGGCCGAAGGCCGCCCAGAAGAAGCCGACGACCACCAGCGAGCCCAACACAGCCAGCAGCATGGGCTTGTTGAACTCGACCCCGCCGATGGTGAACAGCGGCTTGAAGACAAACGAGTGGAGCCCTGGGGCCGGGAAGCCGCACCCGTTGAAGATGTGGCAATCGGTCTCGAAGGCGAGCATCTGGTCAGCACTCACCGCGAGCTCCTTCGGCGTGGCGCATAGGTACGGCAACCTCGTTGTGTCGGCGCGGCGTGCAGCCACGGAACGGCACTGGACTGGTCTTACGGATGGGGGTGCGGCAGGTCGGCCGGTGGCCGAAAGACATCACGGGCATCAGCTGCGCCGACGTCCGGCTCTCTTCCGTTGAAAACGGGGATCCGGTCATCCGCGTCCGCTGCACCTCAGATGGCACCGGACGATAGCAGGTGAGCACGCAAGCATTTATCTCGGCCCTACCGCTCATGAGGGGGAGCCGCTCGGCGCGGGCTTCTCGGCGTCCACGGGCCGCGGATCCACATAGAAGACCTTGGCCTTCATCCAGGCGCGGGCCTGGGCGGCGATCCAGGTCAGGGTCGCGGCCAGCAGCGAGAAGGCGAAGGCCTTGGGGCTGAAGAGCGTGGTGCCCTTGAACACCATCAGGAACACCGCGACAAAGAGGAACTGGGTCATGTACAGCAGCAGGCCCATGGCCTGGAACAGCTGCGGGAACTGCCTGGCCGTCCGCTGCAGGCCGAGCAGCCCGCCGCCCATGACCAGGAGCGTCAGCAGGACGCCGACGGCGGAACCGATGGCTCCCTTTCCTCCGGCGAGTGCGAAACCTACGGCGATGGCGACTACACCGACAGCAGCTGTCGGCACGGCGCACTGAACCGGCATTCGGGCGTCGTTGGCCTGCATGAAGGGTCTCTCCGGCGGAGTTGGAAGCAACGATTCGTCGGGGACGAGCGTATCCCGGGCGCACGAGGGGACTCGCGACCGAAGGGCCGTCGCACTACGGTCCTTCGTTCAGCCACCGGGTTTAGTGAACGGTATCACAAACTATTTGATGAGGCCTTTACCTATATCGTGTGCCGCCCGTCACACGCAAGGGTCAAGCCGCCCGTCCCCGGACTGACGGGCGGTCCGGGGTCTGGTACGGGCGTTTCCGGTGGCTGGTCCCGGCTAGCCGCCGGTCTTGGGAGCCGAGGCGAAGCGCTGGCGCTCCCCCACCGCGGTGCACCCATGCAGCCCCATCCGGGCGGCGGCCTCCTCGGCCAGCGCGGTCTCCTCGGGGCCGGCCTGCTGGGGCGGCGTACTGCGGTAGCGCGGCGGGACCGCCCACTGGGCCCAGGAGGGCACCCGGGGGGTGAAGCGGGGCATCAGCAGCAGCACCAGCCCCACCGCGCTGAAGGCCACCACCAGCAGCAACAGCCACCCGCTGCCCGAGTGCACCGAGTAGGCCACGGTGCCGAAGGCGATCAGCGCCGACCAGAAGTACATGATCAGCACCGCCCGGCTGTGCGAGTGGCCGATCTGGAGCAGCCGGTGGTGCAGATGCCCGCGGTCCGCCGCGAACGGCGACTGGCCGTTCCAGGTGCGCCGCACCACCGCCAGCACCAGGTCGGCGGCCGGTACCGCGATCACCGTCAGCGGCAGCAGCAGCGGGATGTAGACCGGCACCATGCTCTGGGTGGTGGCCCGCTCGGAGCCGGTGAACAGGCTTATCGCGTCCGGGTCCAGCTGCCCGGTGATGGAGATGGCGCCCGCGGCCATCACCAGCCCGATGAGCATCGAGCCGGAGTCGCCCATGAAGATCCGCGCGGGGTGCATATTGTGCGGCAGGAAGCCCAGGCACATGCCCATCAGCACAATGGCGAACAGTGCGGCCGGGGCCGCGGACTCCACGTTGTGCCCGTACCAGAGGCGGTAGGCGTACAGGAAGAACGCCGCCGCGGCGATGCACACCATGCCGGAGGCCAGGCCGTCCAGGCCGTCCACGAAGTTCACCGCGTTGATGGTGATCACCACCAGGGCGACGGTCAGCAGGGTGCCCTGCATCGGGGTCAGCGCCACCGTGCCCACGCCGGGGACCGGCAGCCAGAGGATGGTCAGGCCCTGGAGCACCATCACACCTGCGGCGATCATCTGGCCGCCCAGCTTCACCAGGGCGTCCACGCCCCACTTGTCGTCCAGCACGCCCAGCAGCCAGATCAGCCCGGCGCCGGAGAGCAGCGCGCGGGGTTCGTTGGACGCCTGGAAGACCGGCTTGAGGCTGGTCAGATGCGCGGCCACCAGCAGTCCCGCGCACAGCCCGCCGAACATCGCGATGCCGCCGAGCCGTGGGGTGGGTTCGCGGTGCACATCACGCGCACGGATCTCCGGCATGGCACCGGCCACGATCGCGAACTTCCGAACCGGGCCGGTCAGCAGATAGGTGACCGCCGCGGTGACACACAGCGTCAGCAGGTATTCACGCACGGGCCGCCCCAGGGTTCTCGCAGGACATCACAGCCCACCACCATAAGCGCGGGCGGGGGTATCCGGTGAATGCAGATGAGGACGTTGATGACCCCCCGGCGGTTGCGGCCGGCTCAGGACCCGATGGCGGGCGGCGGGAACCGCCGGGCCAGCTCCGCCACCTCCTCGCGTACCCCCTGGGCACCGCCCAGGGCGGCGCCCATCAGCTTTGCCACCCGGGTCATCTCCGGCTCCCCCATGCCCTGGGTGGTGACCGCCGCGGTGCCCAGCCGCAGGCCCCGGGTAGCCCCGTGCGCGGCCAGTCCGCAGGTGTCCAGGACGATCCCGGCGGCGGCCAGCCGGCCGCGGGCGGCGGTGGCCTCCAGGCCCAGCGGACCCACATCGGCGGTGATCAGATGGGTGTCGGTGCCCCCGGTGGCAATGGCCAGGCCCTGCTCGGCCAGCGCGGCGGCCAGCGCCCGGGCATTGCGCACCACCTGGTGGACGTACTCGGCGAAGGCCGGGGTGGCGGCCTCGCCGAAGGCCACCGCCTTGGCGGCCACGGTGTGCATCTGCGCCCCGCCCTGGGTGAAGGGGAAGACCGCCCGGTCGATCCGCTCGGCCAGCCGCTCCCCGCACAGCAGCAGCCCGCCGCGCGGGCCGCGCAGCACCTTGTGCGTGGTGGCGCACACCACATCGGCGTAGGGCACCGGGCTGGGCGCCGCTCCCCCGGCGACCAGGCCGATGGGGTGCGCGGCGTCCACGATCAGATGGGCGTCCACCTCGTCGGCGATCTCCCGGAACAGGGCGTAGTCGAGGTGGCGGGGGTAGGAGATGGAGCCGCAGACGATGGCGCGGGGCCGTAGTTCCCGGGCCAGCGCGCGCAGCCGGGCATAGTCGATCAGGCCGGTGTGCGGGTCCACCCCATAGCCGGTGAAGGCGAACCAGCGGCCGGAGAAGTTGGCGGGCGAGCCATGGGTGAGGTGCCCGCCCTCGCGCAGCCCCATGGCCAGCACCCGGTCACCGGGCCGCAGCAGGGCGGCATAGGCGGCCAGCACCGCGGCCGAGCCGGAGTGCGGCTGGACATTGGCGTGCTGGGCGCCGAACAGCGTCCTGGCCCGCTCCATGGCCATCCGCTCGGCCATGTCCACCACCTCGCAGCCGCCGTGGTGGCGGTGGCCCGGATAGCCCTCGGCGTATTTGTTGGCCAGCGGGGAGCCCAGGGCGGCCAGCACCGCGGGGGAGGTGAAGTTCTCGGCGGCGATCAGCTGAAGGCCGGAGGACTGCCGGGCCTCCTCGCCGAGCAGGAGGTCCGCGACCTCGGGGTCCTGTCTGAGCAGGGCCTCGAAGCCCGGACCCCGGCCGGGACCCGGGACGGGGACGTCGGCCGCGGCGGCGGCCCTGGCCGGAGCGGGTGTGACGGGCATCGTGGGCTCCGATGCAGCAGTGCGCCGAAGAAGGGGTGCTCACCACCCAATGTAGGCCCGCGGCCGGGCGTATGCAGCGCCTACGCCGGAGCGGGGACGCCGGTGAGCGCCGTCACCACCGGGTCCAGCGCCTGGTTGATCTCATCGCCGATGGAGCGGAAGAAGGTGATGGGGGCGCCATAGGGGTCGTGCACCTCGTCGGCCTCGGCATCCGGGGCCAGCAGCCAGCCGCGCAGCGCGGCGGCCGCCTGCACCAGGGCACGGGCGCGCTCGACCATGCCGCCGGGGTGGTCCGGGGCGGGCAGGGTGGCCGGGTCGATGGCCCGTACCAGGCGGGTGAACTCCTTGAGGGTGAAGGTGCGCAGGCCCGCCGAGTGCCCCATGGAGATGACCTGGGCGCGGTGGTCGCGGGTGGCGGTGAGCACCAGATCGGCCCGGATGACGTGCTCGTCCAGCAGCTCCCGGCCGGTGAAGCCCTGGGCGTCGGCGCCGAAGTCGGAGAGCACGGTGGCGGCGTGCGCCTCCATGGGCGCGCCCTCGTGCCCCCAGGTGCCGGCGCTCTCCACCACCAGGCCGCCGGCGAGGGGGTCGCCCAGGCGCTCGGTGAGGGCATGGCGGGTCAGCCGCTCGGTGATCGGCGAGCGGCAGACATTGCCGGTGCTGACGTGGAGGATGCGGAAGGTGTCGGTGGTCTGCTCCGGTCCCGCTATGCCACGCCCCTGCGGGGCGATCAATTGGCCACCTCGAGCTCGGGTACCACCTCGCGGAGCTGCTCGGCGCTGATGGCACCGGCGCGCAGCAGGACGGGCACCTTGCCGGTGACGTCCACGATGGAGGAGGGCACATCGGCCGGGGTGGGGCCGCCGTCGAGGTAGACGGAGACCGAGTCGCCCAGCATCTCCTGGGCGGCGTCGCAGGTCTGCGGGGCCGGGTGGCCGGTGAGGTTGGCGCTGGAGACGGCCATCGGGCCGAACTCGGTGAGCAGTTCGATGGCGACCGGGTGCAGCGGCATCCGCACCGCCACGGTGCCCCGGGTCTCGCCCAGGTCCCAGGTCAGCGAGGGCTGGTGGTTGGCGACCAGGGTCAGCGCGCCCGGCCAGAAGGCGTCCACCAGCTCCCAGGCCTGCTCGGAGAAGTCGGTGACCAGCCCGTGCAGGGTGTTGGGCGAGCCGATCAGGACCGGCGAGGGCATGCCCCGGCCGCGGCCCTTGGCCTGGAGCAGGTCGCCCACGGCCTCCCGGCTGAAGGCGTCCGCACCGATGCCGTACACGGTGTCGGTGGGCAGCACGACCAGTTCGCCGCGGCGGACCGCGGCGGCCGCCTCGCGCAGACCGGTCTTGCGGTCGGTCGCGTCGCTGCAGTCGTAACGCCGTGCCATCTCTAGCCAACCTCCTGGTACGGGGTGAATGTCTGTGCTGCCGCTGCCGTCGTCACGGCATCGCCTTTCGCGCGGTGGCGAACCGGGGCCGGTTGTTCAGGTCCGGGTGGTCGGCCGCGTCGGCCCAGCCGCGCTCCTCGGTGAAGATCCAGGGCACCTGTCCGCCCTGGGTGTCGGCGTGCTCGATGACCACCACGCCGCCGGGGCGCAGCAGCCGGTGGGCGGTGCGCTCCAGGCCGCGGATGGTGTCCAGGCCGTCCTCGCCGGAGAACAGGGCCAGCTCCGGGTCGTGGTCGCGGGCCTCGGGGGCGACGTACTCCCACTCGGTGAGCGGGATGTACGGGGGGTTGCTGATGACCAGGTCCACCTGGCCGTCCAGCTCGGGGAGCGCCTGGAGGGCGTCCTGGTGGTGCAGTTGCACCCGGGAGCCCTCGATGTTCTTGCGCGCCCAGGCCAGCGCCCCCTCGTCCAGCTCCACGGCGTGCACCCGGGAACGGGGCACCTCCTGGGCCAGGGCCAGCGCGATGGCGCCGGAGCCGGTGCACAGATCGACGATCAGCGGCTCCACCACGTCCATGGCCCGTACCGCGTCTATGGCCCAGCCGACCACCGACTCGGTCTCCGGCCGGGGCACGAACACCCCGGGGCCCACCTGGAGTTCCAGGTAGCGGAAGAAGGCCCGGCCGGTGATGTGCTGAAGGGGTTCGCGGGCCTCCCGGCGGGCGATGGCCTCCCAGTAGCGGGCGTCGAAGTCGGCGTCGGCCACCTGGTGCAGTTCACCGCGTTTGACGCCGTGCACCCAGGCGGCGAGCTCCTCCGCGTCGAAGCGCGGGGAGGGCACGCCGGCGTCGGCCAGCCGCTGGGTGGCCTGTGCCACCTCGGCGAGCAGCAGGTTCACTGGGCCTTCCTCCTGTTGCGCTCCATGACCAACGTTGCGGACGTTACTGGGCGGCCGCGAGCTTGGCCGCCGAGTCGGCGTCCACACACGCCTGGATCACCGCGTCCAGGTCGCCGTCGAGTACCTGGTCCAAGTTGTACGCCTTGAAGCCCACCCGGTGGTCCGAGATCCGGTTTTCCGGGAAGTTGTACGTCCGGATCTTCTCGGAGCGGTCCACGGTGCGCACCTGGCTGCGGCGCGCGTCGGCGGCCTCGGCCTCGGCCTTCTCCTGGGCGGCGGCCAGCAGCCGGGAGCGCAGGATGCGCAGCGCCTGCTCCTTGTTCTGCAGCTGGCTCTTCTCGTTCTGGCAGGAGGCGACCACCCCGGTGGGCAGGTGGGTGATGCGCACCGCGGAGTCGGTGGTGTTGACCGACTGGCCGCCGGGGCCGGACGAGCGGTAGACGTCGATCCGCAGGTCGTTGGGGTTGATCTCGACGTCGATCTCCTCGGCCTCCGGCGTGACCAGCACACCGGCCGCGGAGGTGTGGATACGGCCCTGGGACTCGGTGGCGGGCACCCGCTGGACGCGGTGCACCCCGCCCTCGTACTTCAGCCGCGCCCAGACGCCCTGGCCCGGCTCGGTGGCGCCATTGCCGCCCTTGGTCTTCACCGCGACCTGGACGTCCTTGTAGCCGCCCAGCTCGGACTCGGTGGAGTCGATGATCTCGGTCTTCCAGCCGACCCGCTCGGCGTAGCGCAGATACATCCGCAGCAGATCGCCGGCGAACAGGGCGGACTCGTCGCCGCCCGCGCCGGCCTTGATCTCCAGGATGACGTCCTTGTCGTCGCTGGGGTCGCGCGGGACGAGCAGCAGGCGCAGCCGCTCGGTGAGCTCCTCGCGCTGCTTCTCCAGCTCCTTGACCTCGGCGGCGAAGTCCGGGTCGGCGGCGGCGAACTCGCGGGCGGTCTCGATGTCGTCGCCGGTCTGCTTCCAGGACCGGTAGACGGAGACGATCGGGGTCAGCTCCGCATAGCGCTTGTTGAGCTTGCGGGCATTGGCCTGGTCCGCGTGTACGGCGGGGTCGGCGAGCCGCTTTTCGAGGTCGGCGTGCTCACCGGTGAGTTCCTCGACTGCCTCGAACATCAGGATTCCCTAAGCGAAAAGGACTGGACGGGCCTGCTGGCCTGCTGGACGACAAAGCGCCGGTGCGGCCGCCTCCCATGGCAACGGGGGGCGGCCGACCGGCGCCGTCGGGTCGCTACTTCTTGGCCGACCCGGCGTTCTTGCCGAAGCGGGCCTCGAACCGCGCCACACGGCCACCGGTGTCGAGGATCTTCTGCTTGCCCGTGTAGAACGGGTGGCACTCGGAGCAGATTTCGGCGCGGATGGTGCCGCCGGCGATCGTGCTACGGGTGGTGAACGAGGCGCCACAGGTGCAGCTGACCTGGGTGTCCACGTACTCCGGGTGGATGTCGCGCTTCAAGGGATTCTCCTAGGTTCGGGAGGGCTCCGGGTCGTACGGCGGGATTGCCGGACGTGAACCGGGGCCGACGTACCAGTTTGCCAGCACTGGCCGTATCCCCCAAAACGGGGGTCGGCCCGCCGGTATTCCCGGGCTACTTCACCACGCCATCGGCGCCGGTCTTGGCACCCGCGCCCGCCTTGACGGCGGCGTCCGGGATGGGCTTGTCGTCGTGCAGCGCCTGCCAGATCTGCTTCGAGGCGGAGTTGATGGGGGCGACCCGGTTGGGGTCGATGGGGTCGGCGGCCACCGGCAGCGTCACCATGTGCATATCACTGGAGCCAATGCCCTTGAGCCCATTGGCGAAGCCCAGCAGCTTGTTCACCGAGGCCAGTTCGGAGTCGGTGGTCAGGGCGCTGGTGGCGGTGTCGGCGAGGCCGTAGAGCTTGGTGGGGCTGCTGAAGAGACCGACCGACTTCACCCGCTCGATCAGGGCCTTGATGAAGGCCTGCTGGAGCTTGATCCGGCCCAGGTCGCTGCCGTCGCCCACGCCGTGCCGGGTGCGCACCAGGCCGAGGGACTGCTCGCCGTCGAGGGTGTGGGTGCCGGCCGGCAGGTCCAGGTGGCTCTTGTTGTCGTGGATGGCCTTGGTGGTGGTGACGGGCACGCCGCCCAGCTTGTCGATGAGCTTCTTGAAGCCGGTGAAGTCCACTTCCAGGTAGTGGTCCATGCGGATCCCGGTCATCGCCTCGACCGTCTTGACCGCGCAGACCGCGCCGCCCACCGAGTAGGCGTCGTTGAACTGGGCCCGCCGGACGGCCGGGCTGACCTTGCCGTCGGTGGTCTTGCACGCCGGGCGGGGAACCATGGTGTCGCGCGGGATGCTGACCACGCTGGCCTGCTTATGACCCGCGTAGACATGGACGATCATCGCGGTGTCGGAGCGGGCGCTGCCGGTGTCGTCGCCGTACTCCTTGTTGGCACCGGCCCGGGAGTCGGAGCCGAGGACCAGGATGTCCTCGGAGCCGTTGTCCACGTTCTCCGGCCGGTCGGTGCCCAGCGCGGCATTGATGTCCACGCCATGGATGTTGCCGTTGAGCTTGTAGTAGACGAAGCCGAGTCCGCCTCCGCCCAGGACGACCAGCGCGGCGGCCGTCCACAGCGTTATTCGCCAGCCCTTGCGGCGGACCGGGGGCTTGCGCCTGCGGCCGCGAGACCGGCCGGCACGGCGGCGTGACGTGGCCGTGCTCCTGCTGTCGTCAGCCATACCCTCTTCAGTCCTCCGCTGGTTTGCTGCTGCCCCCTGCCGCCCCCGGTCACTCGGGCGGATGTTCGCCAGCTCAGACGGCGGGGTCTGCGACAGGGTTGCACAGCGAAAGGTGAGGACTTTCTTAAGAACGGACCGCTCCGGCGAGGCTTTCCGGACCGGTCACACCCGCTCTCACCTGCGACTTTCCGGCGCTCGACCGGATGTGCGACGGACGGCGGCGGGTGCGTCGGCTGTGGCGGAAGTCTCAGGAGGTCACGGAGAGGACTCGGCAAGATCACAAATGAGGCGGCCAAAACGCGGAACCTCCCCTTCACCATCGGTGAAGGGGAGGTTCCGGGTGGTCAGCGCCGGTCCGGCCGTCAGTCGTTGCCGTTGCCCGGCGCGGGCGCCGTCTTGGCGATCTGCATCAGGAACTCGGCGTTGGACTTGGTCTGCTTCATCTTGTCCAGCAGCAGCTCGATGGCCTGCTGCTGGTCCAAGGCGTGCAGCACCCGGCGGAGCTTCCAGACGATGGACAGCTCCTCGCCGCCCAGCAGGATCTCCTCCTTGCGGGTGCTGGAGGCGTCCACGTCCACGGCCGGGAAGATGCGCTTGTCCGAGAGCTTCCGGTCGAGCTTGAGCTCCATGTTGCCGGTGCCCTTGAACTCCTCGAAGATCACCTCGTCCATCCGCGAGCCGGTCTCCACCAGCGCGGTGGCCAGGATGGTCAGCGAGCCGCCGTCCTCGATGTTCCGCGCGGCGCCGAAGAACTTCTTCGGCGGGTAGAGCGCGGTGGAGTCCACACCACCGGACAGGATCCGGCCGGAGGCCGGGGCCGCCAGGTTGTAGGCGCGGCCCAGGCGGGTGATGGAGTCCAGCAGGACGACCACATCGTGGCCCAGCTCCACCAGGCGCTTGGCGCGCTCGATGGCCAGCTCGGCGACGGTGGTGTGGTCCTCGGCCGGGCGGTCGAAGGTCGAGGAGATGACCTCGCCCTTGACCGACCGCTGCATGTCGGTGACCTCTTCCGGACGCTCGTCCACCAGGACGACCATCAGGTGGCACTCGGGGTTGTTGACGGTGATCGCGTTGGCGATGGCCTGCATGACCATGGTCTTGCCGGTCTTCGGCGGGGCCACGATCAGACCGCGCTGGCCCTTGCCGATGGGGGCGACCAGATCGATGATCCGGGTCGTCAGCACGCCCGGGTCGGTCTCCAACCGCAGCCTGTCCTGCGGGTAGAGGGGGGTGAGCTTGTTGAACTCCGGGCGGCCGCGGCCGGTTTCGGGCGCCATGCCGTTCACCGAGTCAAGCCGGACAAGGGCGTTGAACTTCTCGCGCCGCTCGCCGTCCTTGGGCTGGCGCACCGCGCCGGTGACATGGTCACCCTTGCGCAGGCCGTTCTTGCGGACCTGGGCCAGCGAGACATAGACGTCGTTGGGGCCCGGCAGGTAGCCGGAGGTCCGGATGAAGGCGTAGTTGTCGAGGATGTCCAGAATGCCGGCGACCGGGATCAGGACATCGTCCTCGGAGACCTGCGGCTCGCCCGCGAACTCCTCACGGCCCCGGCGGCCCCGGCGGTCGCGGTAGCGGCCGCGACGGCCCCGGCGGCCACCGCCGTCCTCGTCGAACTCGTCCTGGGCGCCGCCCTGCGGACGCTGCTGACGGCCGCCCTGCTGGGCGCCGTCCTCGCCGCGGCCACGGCGGTCGCGCTCGCGCTGGCCGCGCTCCCGGCGCTCGCCCTTCTGGGCGCGGTCGCCGCGCTCCTGGCGGTCGCCCTTGGCGGTACGGCCCTCGGCGGTGTCCGCCGCGGCCTCCGCCGGCTTCTCCGAGGTCAGCACCTCGGTACGGGCCTCACCGCGCGCCTCGGCGGAGGGCTCGGGGCTGCCGCTGGGCGCGGTGGCCCGGCGACGGCGCCGCTCGCCCGCCGGAGCCTCGTCTCCCCCAAGCTCTCGGCTGCGCTCGAGCTGGGGGGCGCCCCCACTCGGCTGGCCCGGGATCTCGATCTGCTGCTGGGCGGCGGCCGGCTCGGCCGTCTGCCTGGCGGTGTCCGCCGCGGCCTCCGGCTGCGCGCCATTGGCGCCGGCCGTACGGGTCCGGGAGGTGGCCCGCCGCTTGGGCTTGGCCTCGGCGGCCTCGGCCGGCTCGGCGGCGGTCTTGGCGGACGAACCGGAGCCGGCCGCCTGCCTCTCCTTGATGACCTCGATCAGCTGGCCTTTGCGCATCCGCGCGGTGCCCTTGATGCCGAGGCTGGAGGCGAGCTGCTGGAGCTCGGCCAGGACCATGGCGTCGAGGCCGGTGCCGGAGCGTCGCCGCCTGGGGGCGGCGGCACCGGTGGCAGGCGCGGCGGGAGCGTCCGTGGCGGACGTGGCGGCATCGGAGGTGCCGGTGGCGTTCACGCCCATCAGATCGGTGGTGTCGCTCACGAAGGGGTCCTTCCCTGGAGCGGGCGTCGGCCTGTCTGGCTCGGCGACCGGTTGTGCTGTCCGGCTGCGGTCCTGTACGCGACCGGCCGGGGCGGTGGTCCGCCGCGGTCATCACGGCGGAGGAAATCAGTGCATTGGTGCCGGCGTGAAGGATTCAGTGAAGACAAGACGCATCGCTTCACTCAGTCGCTCACGCCGATTCCGGAGCGTGCTCGAATCTGCTCAGGCAGTCTGGGAGGCTCCCGGAAGAAAAGCGGTCCCTGATCGGGACACGGAGCACCGAGCCGATGTGGCTTCGGGTGCAGACTTGAGGTTAACACTACCGGATCCCACAAACATTCCCCCTCTCGAAGACCGGCAACCGCGTTTTTCGCGGGGCCGGGTATGGCTCCCGGCCGCCCTTTCAGGCGAGCGGAAGCACGCTCGTCCCCCCGGCGTCGAGGGCCAGCCGGTTGGCCGCCCACCCCTCGCCCGCCAGCCGTGCGACCTTGTCGGCCGCACTGTCCTCGACCAGCGCGAGCACCGTGGGGCCCGCGCCGGAGACGACCGCGGCGATGCCGTCCGCGCGCAGTCGCTGCATCAGGGCCACGCTCTCCGGCATCGCCGGGGCGCGGTACTCCTGGTGGAGCCGGTCCTCGGTGGCCGCCAGCAGCAGCTCGGGACGCCTGGTCATGGCCTCCACCAGCAGCGCCGCCCGTCCGGCGTTGGCCGCCGCGTCCACATGGGGGACGGTGCGCGGCAACAGCCCCCGGGCGGTCTCGGTGGACACCGGCCGGGACGGGACGAAGACCACCGGAACGATGGAATCGGCAGGGTCCATCCGAATGGCCCGGGCCGCTCCGGCGTCCATCCAGGCCAGGGTGAAGCCTCCGAGCAGGCAGGCGGCGACATTGTCCGGGTGGCCCTCGAGCTCGGTGGCCAGCTCCAGCATCGCCGCGTCGTCCAGCCGCTCGGCGCCGCCTATGGTCACCGCCCGGGCCGCCACGATCCCGGCACAGATCGCGGCCGCCGAGGAGCCCAGGCCCCGGGCGTGTGGAATGCGGTTGGCACACACCAGCTCCAGCCCACGCGGCTGCCCGCCCAGCAGGTCGAAGGTGGTGCGCAGGGACCGTACGAGCAGATGGGCCTCGTCACGCGGCAGGCTGTCGGCGCCCTCACCGGCGATGTCGATATGCAGGCCGGACTCGGCGACCCTGACCACGACGTCGTCGTAGAGGCCCAGGGACAGACCGAGGGCGTCGAAGCCGGGACCGAGGTTGGCGCTGGTGGCAGGGGTGCGCACTCGGACGGCGGCGGCGCGGAAGGCGGGACCGGCCATCGTTCGATGACTCTCCTTGGTGGGGCCTTGGCAGGACGTGCGACATCCGCAAGGGCCGCGACGGCAAGGCCGCGTGGAGTGCGGCTCGGTCAGCGACGGGGCGGAGTGAGGACAGCCTATCGAAGGAAGGTTCTGTGGCGACATAGGGCGCACAGGAGGCGCGCGATGCGTGTCGCACGCCAACCTGCGCTCTCCAGGGGATTTGCCCTGGGTTCCGGCTTCTTGTCCGGGACTTGTCCCGGTACGGGCCCGCGCCGGTACGGGCCCGCGAACGGCTAGGCCAGGCCGAGCTTATGCGCGGCGGCGGCCGCGTCCACCGGCACCGTCACCGGCTGCGGCGCACCGGCCACCGCCCAGTCCGGGTCCTTGAGGCCATTGCCGGTGACCGTACAGACGATCCGCTGGCCGGAATCGACCTTGCCCTCCTCGGCGGCCTTGAGCAGGCCGGCCACACTGGCGGCCGAGGCGGGCTCCACAAAGACGCCCTCCTGGGAGGCCAACAGCCGGTAGGCGGCCAAGATCTGGCGATCCGTCACCTCATCGATGTGTCCGCCCGATTCGTCCCGTGCCTGCTCGGCGAACTTCCAGGAGGCGGGGTTGCCGATGCGAATGGCGGTGGCGATGGTGTGCGGGTCCTTCACCGGCTCCCCGCGCACGATCGGCGCCGAACCGGACGCCTGATAGCCCCACATCCGGGGGGTGCGGGCGGCGACGCCATCCGCGGCGTACTCCCGGTAACCCTTCCAATAGGCCGTGATGTTACCGGCGTTGCCCACCGGCAGCACATGGATGTCGGGGGCGTCGCCCAGGGCGTCCACAATCTCGAACGCGGCCGTCTTCTGGCCCTCGATACGTACCGGGTTGACCGAATTGACCAGCGCCACCGGGTAGTTGTCGGACAGCGAACGGGCCAGCGTCAGACAGTCGTCGAAGTTGCCGTCCACCTGGAGGATGCGGGCGCCGTGCACCAGCGCCTGGCCCATCTTGCCCAGCGCGATCTTGCCTTCCGGCACCAGCACCGCGCAGACCATCCCGGCGCGCACCGCGTAGGCCGCCGCGGAGGCCGAGGTGTTGCCGGTGGAGGCGCAGATGACCGCCCTGGCGCCCTCCTCCTTGGCCCGGGTGATGGCCATGGTCATCCCGCGGTCCTTGAAGGAGCCGGTGGGATTGGCGCCCTCCACCTTCAGATGCACCTCACAGCCGGTGAGCTCGGAGAGCACCTGGGCGGGCACCAGCGGGGTGCCGCCCTCGCGCAGGGTGACCACCTCGGTGGTGTCCTTCACCGGCAGCCGGTCGCGGTACTCCTCGATGATGCCGCGCCACTGGCGGGTGGCCTTGCTTGCAGACATGGCTTCCTTCACTCCCCTATTCACCCTCGACCCGCATCATGCTGGCGACCCCGCGCACCGTGTCCAGCCGGCGCAGCGCCCGGACGGTGTCGGACAGCGCGGCGTCGGTGGCCCGGTGGGTGACCACCACCAAGGAGGCATCCCCATCCTTGCCCTGCTGCCGGACCGTGTCGATGGAGACCCCGTGCTCGGCAAAGACGGTGGCCACCTGGGCCAGCACACCGGGCTTGTCGGCCACGTCGAGGCTGATGTGGTAGCGGGTGACCACCTCGCCCATGGGGCTCACCGGCAGCCGGGTGTAGGCCGACTCGCCGGGGCCGGTGGAGGCGGCGAGCTTGTTGCGGCAGACCGCCACCAGGTCGCCCAGCACCGCGGAGGCGGTGGGCGAGCCGCCCGCGCCGGGCCCGTAGAACATCAGCTGCCCCGCCGCGTCCGCCTCCACGAACACCGCGTTGTACGCCTCGCGCACGCTGGCCAGCGGATGGCTGAGCGGGATCATCGCCGGGTGCACCCGGGCGGTGACCGACCTGCCGTCGGCGGCCCGCTCGCAGATGGCCAGCAGTTTGATGGTGCAGCCCATCTGCTTCGCGGACGCGAAGTCCGCGGCGGTGACCTCCGTCATGCCCTCGCGATGGACGTCATCCAGCCGTACCCGGGTGTGGAAGGCGATTCCGGCCAGGATGGCGGCCTTGGCCGCGGCGTCGAAGCCCTCCACATCCGCGGTGGGGTCGGCCTCGGCGTAGCCCAGGGCGGTGGCCTCGTCCAGCGCCTCCGAGTAGCCCGCGCCGCTGGAGTCCATCCGGTCGAGGATGAAGTTGGTGGTGCCATTGACGATGCCCAGCACCCGGTTGACCTTGTCCCCGGCCAGCGACTCGCGCAGCGGGCGGATCAGCGGGATGGCACCGGCCACCGCGGCCTCGTAGTAGAGGTCCACACCCCTGGCCTCGGCGGCGGCGTGCAGCGCGGCGCCGTCCTGGGCCAGCAGCGCCTTGTTGGCCGAGACCACGCTGGCCCCGTGCTCGAAGGCGGCGGTGATCAGGGAGCGGGCGGGCTCCACCCCGCCGATGACCTCCACCACCACATCGATGTCCCCGCGTTTGACCAGCGCGGTGGCATCGGTGGTGATCAGCTCCTGGGGCACTCCGGCGCGTACCCGGCCGGTCCGGCGCACGGCGATACCGGCGAGCTCCACCGGCGCTCCGATGCGCGCCGTGAGGTCGTCCGTGTGCGTCGTCATGATGCGCGCCACCTCGGAGCCGACCACTCCACAGCCCAGCAGCGCCACCCTCAGCGGACGCTCACGCATCATCCGACCTCGTTTCCTTTGCACATTGTTGGTACGCACCAGTCTCACTCACCGGACGGGCGTTTCCCTCGCCCGTCCAGCATCCGAGATATGGGATCCCGGGTGCTGTACGTCAGCCGACATCCAGCCGCAGCAGGTCCTCTTCGGTCTCCCGGCGCACGATCACCCGGGCCGCGCCGTCCTTGACCGCCACCACCGGCGGACGCAGGGCGTGGTTGTAATTGCTGGCCATGGAACGGCAGTACGCGCCGGTGGCGGGCACCGCCAGCAGGTCGCCGGGGGCCACATCGGCGGGCAGATAGGCGTCGCGCACCACGATGTCGCCGGACTCGCAGTGCTTGCCGACCACCCGGGAGAGCATGGGCCCGGCGGTGGAGGTACGGGAGACCAGGGCGACGGAGTACTCGGCGTCATAGAGCGCGGTGCGGATGTTGTCCGACATACCGCCGTCCACGCTCACATAGGTCCGCAGGCCCGGCAGTTCCTTGACGGTGCCCACCTCGTAGAGGGTGAAGGCGGTCGGGCCCACAATGGCCCGCCCGGGCTCCACCGACAGCCGCGGCACCGCCAGCCCGGCGGCCCTGCACTCCCGCTCGACGATCTCGCGCAGCGCCCCGGCGATCTCCTGGGGCTCGCGCGGGTCGTCCTCGGAGGTGTAGGCGATGCCCAGGCCACCGCCCAGGTCGATCTCCGGCAGCTCCACCCCGTGCTCGTCCCGGACCTGCTTCAGCAGGCCCACCACGCGGTGCGCGGCCACCTCGAAGCCGGAGGTGTCGAAGATCTGCGAGCCGATGTGCGAGTGGATGCCCACCAGTTCCAGGCCGTCCAGCTTCAGCGCCCGGCGCACCGCCTCCGCGGCCTGACCGCCGGCCAGCGGGATGCCGAACTTCTGGTCCTCATGGGCGGTGGCGATGAACTCATGGGTGTGCGCCTCGACGCCCACCGTCACCCGGATCTGCACCCGCTGCCGCCTGCCCAGCCGCTCGGCGATATGTGCCACCCGAGCGATCTCCTGGAAGGAGTCCACCACGATCCGCCCCACGCCCGCCCGGACGGCCCGGGTGATCTCCTCGGTGGACTTGTTGTTGCCGTGCAGCGCGATCCGCTCGGCGGGCATCCCGGCGTCCAGCGCGGTGGCCAGCTCGCCGCCGGAGCAGACGTCCAGGTTGAGGCCCTCCTCGGTGAGCCAGCGCACAATGGCCCGGGAGAGGAAGGCCTTGCCCGCATAGAAGACGTCGGCTTCCTCGCCGAAGGCCGACTTCCAGGCGCGGCAGCGGGCCCGGAAGTCCTCCTCGTCCAGGAAGTAGGCGGGGGTGCCGAACTCCTCGGCCAGCTGCTTGACGTCGATCCCGGCGACGGTGGCCACACCGTCCGCGTTGCGCGTCACGGTACGCGACCAGACGCGCGGATCAAGGGAGTTGAGGTCGGCGGGCGGGGCCGAGTAGCCGCCCTCCGGCAGTACATCGGCGTAGCGGGGCCCGGCGGGGTGGGCGGAGCGGCTCATGACTCTGATCTCCTCAGAGGTGTGCGGGTGCGGTGATGCCGAGCTGGGTCAGGCCGTCGGCGAGCACCTTGCCCGTGGCCTCGGCGAGGGCCAGTCGGGCGCGGTGGACGGCCGAGGGTTTCTCGTCCCCGCGGGGCAGCGTGGGACATCGGGCCTGCCAGCGCAGCAGGCCCTCGGCGAGACGTTCCAAATGCCGGGCGAGCCGGCCGGGGTCACCGGCGGCGGCGATCCGCCGGTGCTCGCCCAGTTCGGCGAGCAGCTCCTGGCTGCCCGGCCCGAACTCCCCGTTCTCGTCGCCCACTTGGGGCGTAAAACCCAGATCCGCGGCATTGCGCAGCAGCGCCCGGCAGCGCGCATGGGCGTAGCGCACCCGGAACAGGGGGTTCTCCTCCCGCTGCACCAGCAGCAGCCGGCGGTCCACTCCGGGCGGGGTGACCAGGCTCCAGCGGGCCGCGTCCATCCCCAGCCGTCGCACCGACTCCTCGGCGGGCCGCAGCGGGAAGGGCTCGGCGCGCTCGTCCCGGGCCAGCAGCTCCCTCACCAGCCGACCGTGCGCCGGCCGCTCCAGCGTGATGTTCAAAAACCCCGGTCCGGCGATCTCCACCCCGGCGATGCCCGGCTCCCCGGCCAGGCGGCGCCGCAGCAGCTCGGCGATCTCCAGCGCCGGACGCCCGCTCTCCTTGGCCAGCCGCAGCGCCACATTGGTGGCGTAGTCGCCGCACCCCGGCCGCGGCGGAACCCGCACCCCGGCACCGTCCGGCACGGCGGCGCGCAGCTCATCGGCCTCGACGGCGCACCGCACGGTGTGCAACACGGTGCGGGAGAGATCGGCGGGGGTCACAGGCCCAAGCCTAGGGGAGAAAGATGAGCACCCCGTGAACAGGTTTCCCCCGGCCCCCGGCTTCCCCGGTTATGACTCCACTACCCGGCGGGCCGCACCACCGGCTCCACATCCCCCGAAGCGGCCGCCTCCTCCCCCTCTCCCCCGGGACCCCGCATCAGCCTCCGCACCAGGCGGACCATGTCGGCCGGCTCAAAGGGCTTGGCCAGAAAGGCATCCACCCCCGCCGCGCGGCCGCCGTCCAGCTCCAGCTGGGTGCAGGCGCTGATGATGGCGATCGGTATCTCCCGCGTCCGTACGTCGGCCCGCAGCCGCGCGGCCGTACGCAGACCGTCGAGCCGGGGCATGACGAAGTCCAGCGTCACCACATCGGGGCGGACCCGGTGAACGATCTCCAGGCACTCGGCACCATCGGCCGCGGTCACCACCTCAAAGCCCTCGAGCTCGAGGTTGACCCTGATCAACTGCCGGATGACCCGGTTGTCATCGACAACCAGCACCCGGCCGGACAACCCAGGCACAACCCGAGAGTAGGCGCGCCCACCGCACCGCGTCCGGCTTTTCCCCACTTCCACCCCGCCCGGGGGAGGCAGCCCCCCGGTACTCGTTTCTGATCACCCGCCCGGAGCTGGTACTGTTCTTCTCGTCGCCGCGGGAACAGCGAAGAACGCGGACGAGTCGCCCCCGTAGCTCAGGGGATAGAGCAACGGCCTCCGGAGCCGTGTGCGCAGGTTCGAATCCTGCCGGGGGCACTTCACTTGAAGTGCCGGAAGACCCCGCCGTCAGCGAGATCGCTGAGTGCGGGGTCTTCGTGCATATGCGAGCGGATGCCACCGTGAGCGGCTGTATTTCGGGCCCCGTGGACTATTCGTGGACGGGATCCAGGGTCCGTTTCCGCAGGTCGGGCCCCAGAAACATCCAGCAGCTCGGCGATACGGCGGTTGGCCATGTCCTGGCGGCCGTCGATGCACTTCGCGTACCGACTCAGCAGCACCTCAACGCTGTTGCCCGCACGCTCGGCAACCTCCCCGGCGTTCAGCCAGGACGACAGTGCGGCGTGCCGCAGGTCGTAGGGACGGCCGGCCAACGGCGAATCGACCTGCTCCGGGCTGAACGCGATATGGCGCGCTTCATCCCAAACCCGCCAATAGGTGGTGGAGGCCACCACTCCCCCGCGCTCATTGAAGAACAGCCGACCGCCCTCCGCGGTCCCGAAGGTCTCGATATGCGTCAGGAGCATGCGCACCAGCCGGGGAGGGACGGGAGCGACCCGCGTTTCGTTGGCCGGGCGATTCTTGAGTCCTCGCTCATCGTGTACGGCGCCCGTACCGGTCCACCTTTTCCCGGCCGTCGGGCGGGTCTTCTCCAAGATCAGCGAACCCCAGCCCTTTTCGGGCAGCGTGCAGTCCTGTCGGCGGCCAGGCCGTCCTGGAAGGCAACGGGGCTCGCATTCACAGGCGTTTACGCCAAAAGTGGCCGGTGCTCGCCGCAGTCGCTGGAGCGCTTCCGTACCTTCTCCAGCATGGCGACCACTTCCGGTGCCGGGGTATCACGCTCTGCGCTCGGCTTCACCGGACCGGATAGCTGGACCATCCGGCGGGGGACGTCATTCGCCCTGAGTCCCGGGCCGGCCAGACGGCTGGCCCGGCCGTTATGCAGTGAAGCCACCGTCGATCGTGAGGCTGGCCCCGGTGATGAATGCTGCCTCTGGCCCCGCGAGGTACGAGACCAGGGCGGCGATTTCCCGCGGGCTGCCGATACGCGGCAGGGCCAGCCATTGGAGCATGGCCTCGGCCAGCGCCCCGTCCTCCGTCATGCGGTCGTTGGCGGTGGGGCCGGGCTGGATGTTGTTCACGGTGATACCCCGGGGGCCCAGGTCCCGGGCCAGGCCGCGCACCAACCCGGCAATGGCGGCCTTGGTCATGCCGTAAGCCGCACCCCCGGCGAAGGGGATGCGCTCGGCGTTGACGCTGCCGATGGTGATGATCCGGCCGCCGTCGCCAAGGTGGGGCAGCGCTGCCCGTACAGCGTGGACGACGCCGCGTACGTTCACGTCGATCATCCGGTCGATCTGCTCGGGCGCCAGCTCGTCCAGGGCGCCGACGGTGGCCACGCCCGCGTTGCTGACCAGAACGTCCAGGCCCCCATACGCCGCGACGGTGCGCTCGACCGCGGCAGTGACCGCATCGGGGTCCGCCGCGTCGGCCCGCAGGGCGAGTGCCTGGCCTCCGGCGCATTCGATCTGCCCGGCCACCTCGTCGGCGCGGTGCGGCGAATCGGCATAGGTGAGAGCCACCCGCAGGCCGTCCTCCGCCAGACGCCGGGCGATGGCCGCGCCTATGCCGCGGGAACCGCCGGTGACCATGGCCACTTTGCCGGTGCTCATATGCAACCCACCTCTTAACGCGTCGATGAATATCGAACCGGCCGACCTGCGGCTGGCCAAAGTCCTTGCGGCGCTGGCCGATCCGGCCCGGCTGCTGGCCGTGCGCGCGCTGGCGGAGCAGGGGGAGTCGCCCTGCACCGGGCTTCAGCAGGCCGCCGGGCTGGATATCAGCCGGTCCACGTTCTCCCATCATCAGCGCGTGCTGCGCGAGGCGGGTGTGATCCGGGTCCGGGTGGACGGCTCCCGCCGGATGCTGAGCCTGCGGCGGGCCGAACTGGACTCCTGCTTCCCCGGGTTGCTCGACTCGGTTCTCAATACGGCGCCAGAGCTTCTGGGTGCCCGCTGAGCGAGAGACGGGCGGAACGCGCACCACTCGGCGGGACACCGCCGACCTGCACCGACAACTGCGGCCGGCCTCCATTGCAGGGGGCCGGCCGCAGCCGTTTCGGGCCCGGTCGTCGTGTCCCAGTGCCAGCCGCACCATCGCCCGTTCTCGTCCACCCGCCGCGGCCACTGGGCGGTCCGCGACCTGAGTCAAGCCAGGTCGGCAACCCTCCACGCACCTTGTCGGGGATGCGCTGACGGAGGCTCACCGAGCACGGCCGGAGGGTTGCTCATCGTCCAGTCGCCAGCGGCGCGCTGGGGTACCGTGCCGCGTCCCCCGTCCGGCAAGACCGTGTGGGCGGAGATCGAGCTCAGCGACGACGCCCCGACCCGAGGCGCACCGGCGCTTCCCACGCCCGGGTGCCCTGCCGTGCCGGGCACGCCCGGTTGAAACACCTCCAGTACCAGGAGCCGTCGCCTCGACGCCGTAGGTCCACGTCGTCTCCCTTGCACGCACCGCATCGCGGCGGCCTCGCGAAGTCCTCCGCGTGTTCGTGGGTGAGGATCTTGCGGGCGAAGTGGCCGCCCTTGATGGTCAGCATCACCTCGCGGGAACGGCTCTGCGAGAGGGAGTTGAGGCTGCCCAGCAGAACCGTGTGCTCGTCGATGACAACGATCTTCTGGTGCATGACATTGACGGAAACAACGGTTGGAACCACGGTCCGCAGTTGCCCGACCAGGTGGGCGTGCTTCTTCTGGCCCGTGTCGTAGGGGTCGCGGACGAAGACCGTCACGCGCACTCCTCGGCGTACCGCGTCCTCCAGCACCGGGAGGAGGCCGAGCAGGCGTTTCGCGGTCCAGGGGGACCAGATCCACAGGGAGGTGCGGGCCTCGGCCAGGCGGTCGGCGAAGGTCTCGTAGAAGGAGATCTCGTCGTGGACGTCGGTGACTTCCACGTGACGCGAAAGTACGTCTGCGAGGCGGGTGCTGAACGGGCCGAGAGGGATGTCGGGCTGCCCACCGGGGGCAACGAGCTGACTCGCGGGGACCCACTTGGCGCGCCGGTCGTGGATCAGTGCGGCGAGCTTGCCCATGGCCGTCTGCTCGCCCGCGGCGAGGATGCGGCTGCGGCTTCCGAGGACGTACAGCCTGGTCTGTACGCGGGTGACGGCGACGTTGAAGAGGCGTACGCCGTTGCGGGCCCAGGTCGTCGCCTCGGGGGCCCGAGTTGCCTGGGACATCCAGAGGCCGTCGCCGTAGTCGTCCTCCACGGTGTCGAAGACGACTACCGGGAACTCACGGCCCTGGAAGCGGTGTGCCGTCCCGACTTCGGCGACCTGGCCATCTGTCAACTCGTTGTCGCGGAGTGCCTCCAGGGTGGCTTCCGCCTGTACCGGGTAGGGCGTGACGACTCCGGCCGCCTCGCCGTCCTCGCGGTGGAGGTCGATCAGTGCCCGCGCCAGCAGGGCACCGGCCGGCCACCATCCCTTGCGGCGGCCCGTACGGTGGGCCTGGGCCAGGTTCTGGAGCCCGTCGGTGTCGATGATCACGATTTCGGCGTCGTCGGGTGCGCGCCGCGCGGCACGTTGTTCGACGCCGGGGCCGGGCTTCAGCACACCGTCGTACGCGAGGGCGTTCGCGAGGCTCATGATGTCGTGGCCGAAGCGGTGCTGGACGTCCAGGACGACACAGCCCGGGTGGCTGACGGCAGCCGCCGGTGACTCGATGCCGAAGTGTTCGTATACCTCGCGCAGGATCCAGCGGGCGACATCCGGCCGTTTCCTGGCGTCGAGTTTCGGCAGGACAGGGCCGAGCTGCATAAAGTCTCCGAGCAGAACGGCCGTGGTCTTCGCCTTGCCCACAGCCAGGAGGACTTCGGGCAGGGTCGCGGCGCCGGCCTCGTCAACCAGGACGACGTCGTACTCGCCCTCGAACACCGCTCTGGTGGTTCGGAAGCGGGCGAGCGTGGTGGCCACGAGCTTCGCGCCGCGGATGATCTCGCCCTGGGCGTCGCGGGCGAGTTTGTCGTACTCCTCCTGGAGTTCGCGGTGGCGGCGTTCCAGGACAGGACGGCTCTCCTGGTCCGCGACGACTTGAGGCTTGAGGGCTGTCGCCAGAGCATGGCACCTGGGATGGCCGAGGCGGTCGGCCTCCGCGACGCGAGCCTCTGCCGCTTGCGAGAGGCCGAGTTCCCTGGCGAGGGTATCCAGGCGGGCGGTGGTGGTCCGGTGGGTTCGCCAGCCCTGGTCCAGGTCGTTCTCCACCGTGCGCAGGGTCGTCTGCCGGAGCGTGATCTCCTGCTTGCTGAACGGGATCCGCGCGCGCAACTCCGCCAGTCGTCCGGTGATGCCTTCCTCCTGGCGGGCGAGGACGGAACGGGCATCCGCCGCCTTCTCCTCGGCCTTCCGGGCCTCGGTTCCTACCGTCTCCAGTCTGACCCGCGCCGTTTCTCTGTCCCGCCTGGCCCGGCGCTTCGCGAAGCCCTTCAGCTGCTCGAGTCCGTCCAGAAGCTCCTGAGCCGCTGCACGATCGCTGTCAGCCAGGAGGGCCTTCGCCTCCAGGTCGGTGACCACCGACCGGAGTCGGGCGAGGTGTGCCTCGTGCTCGTCGTGGGACTTCCAGTCGGCTTGGGCCTGTTCCGTCGCCTTCACTGCTTCGACCGCGGACCGGTACGCCTCTTCCAGTCGGGTGACCGTATCTCCTGCCGCCTGGGAGTCGCGGTGCGCCTCGTCGCGCGCCTTCTTCAGGGCCCCGGGTGTACGGGCGGGATCATCGAGCCTGGTGCGGTCTGCCGCGTACGCCACCGGATCGAAGTCCGTCAGGCTGCGCTCCAACTCCTCCAACTGACGTGCCCGCTCCCGGCTTTCGACCAATTGAGCCGCGACGGCGCGGCGCCGTGCATCGGCTTCGGCCAGCCGCTCGCGCACCATCAGGGTGAGACAGACGCTCGCGTCCTCCGCGACCTCTCGTAGGTGGGGCGGCCCCACTCGGACGATCTCCCCGCCTGCGTGGCGCCGCTCTTTCACCACGCCGCACAGGGCGTTGTCCACGGCGATGTTGGTGGCCGAGACCAGCAGCACCCGCTTGCCCCGGGTGATCAGGTCACCGATGGCCCGCTTGAGGACCGTGGTCTTCCCAGTGCCCGGTGGGCCCCAGACCAGCCACAGCCCCTCACCCATGCATGCGCGGTACGCGTGCTCCTGGGCCGGCAGGAGCACGCCCTGCGGAGGCCCGGTCGGTGCGAGCCGCCCCGTGCCCGCCTCGCCTCGAGCCATGAGGTGAGCGAGCGGGGCATCGGTCAGCGCGGCCATGCCCTCCCGTAGCGCTTTGACAAGGAAGCCAGTGGGCTGCGGCTTCATCCACAGATGGGGGTCTCGGGGGTCCGCGAACTCGGGAACGCGCACCCGCAAGGCGGTACCGTCCTTGAAGACGTCGAGGACGGAGTGGCCGGCATCGACACCGCTCTCGTCGGGCCCGGCCAGTCTCAGGCTGTCGCCCTGAAGCTGATCCGTCCCGATGTCGGAGCCGCGCACGTCAACGACGTACTCGCCGGGCTTTCGGCCCCGTACCGCCCGCCCCAGGAGACGCCACCGTGGCTCCCGCGCCGGTACGCCCTCGTGGGCCACCCAGGCATCCAGCGCCGAGACGACTTCTTCCTGCCAGCCCACGTTCCCCCGCTACGACCGCGCTGTCTGGATCTTGATCCCGTGGTACCAGAGCAGCCCATCGCTGACCACCACCGATCTGGCCAAGGTGGACCGTGGTCGACTCGGCGCGTGGAGGTAGCATCTTCGGTAGCATGAAGAGCATGAGCGAGCCTACCCAGAAGTACTCGATCACCATGCCCCGGGACATCGCCGAAGCCGCCCGCGCCCGCAGCGGCCCCTCCGGCCTGTCCTCATACGTCGCTGCCGCGGTCGCCCGCCAGATCGAGCGCGACAACCTCAACGACCTCATCCAGGTCGCCGAGGCAGAACACGGCCCCATCAGCGAGGAGGAGGTGCAGGCCCTGCGCGACCAGCTCCACGAGGCACGCGCGGCGCAGACCGGCGATGAGGCCGGCGCGGCGTGACACGCTCCCCTGCCGCCCCGGGCGGCACGCTGGTGCTCGACAGCGAGGGACTGGCCAAGTCCGTGCTGCGCGACCGCACGGTCACCGCCTGGCTCGCCCTGGCACGCGCCGATGACCTGCGCGTGATCACGTCGGCAGCCACTCTGGTGGAAGTCGTCCACCCACGCATCAACCGCCCGGCCCTGGAGTGGACACTCTCCCGCATCGTCGTGGAGCCGGTCACCGACGCAGTCGCGCGCCACGCCGCCGCCCTGCTCACCGATGCAGGCATGCACGGCCGCAAGTACGCCATCGACGCCATGCTCGGCGCGACCGCCCTCGCCGCCCCAGGGCCCGTCACCGTGCTCACCTCGGACCCGGAAGATCTCACGGCCCTGTGCGGAACGCGCGCCACCGTCATCAAGATCTGACGCCAAACATGAACCGCATATTTCGCCATCGCGGGACATACACGGGACCGCACACCTGATGCGGTATCAGGAATGCTCTGACCTGCGACAACGACGGGGCGCGCCGGAACGCACCGGCATCGGAACGCACCGGCACAAGGGCGAGCGCCGGATCGCGGACACGGCGCGGCGGCAGCACTTGCGGCTGGTCAGCCTCGGCCGCCGGCAACAGTGAGCGGCGGCTGTACCACCGTACTCAGCCCGTGAACCTGCTGAACTCAGCGCTGAATCCATAGTCCTTCTGGTCCGGGATACCGGAACAGTTGAGCTCGACAGTGGCGCCGGCGCACGGGTGGTCACGCTGGATCTGCCACATGGCGAGCCGGCCGATGTGCTTCTCGTTCGCCCACCGGGTCAGCCGGGCGGCGTCGTCGATGGTGAAGGTCTCCCCGGGGACGTCGTTCTTCCCGAGCATCGGGGTGATGCCGACCTCCTTCCACAGCTCGGCGTCGGAGGCCGCCGGGTAGACCGGCTTCAGCTGCTCGTGCAGCGCGGTGCCCGCCGATATCGCGGCGCCGCCCATGTCCTTGACGGGGTGCCCGTAGTCCATGGTCATAACGTTCCAGGTGTCAACCTTCAGACCCTGGGCCACCGCGTCCCGGACGATGGCCAGGCCATCCGCCGTCAGGCCGTCCTCCATGACGGGGAGCGTGTAGGAGATATGGAGGGGCTGCCCCTTCGCCTCGTACTCGCGCTGGAGCGCGGCGAGGGCCCGGGCCCGGCGGGTGTTGGCCCGGGAGTCGAGGATGGCGGTGCCTTCTATGTCGAAGTCGAGCCTGGTGGCCTTCAGCCGTTCCACCACGCCACGGTAGGCCGCGGTGAGCCCCGCGGTGTCGCCGATGGCCAGGGCGAGTTCCTGGTTGCTCGCGCCGCCGAAGGACACCACCACGTCGCCGCCGGACCGGCGCAGCTTGTTGATCTGCGGCACCAGGAAGTTGCCGGAGACGGGCTGCGAGTGCTGTCCGGACCAGACGGGGACCGCACCGCCCTGGGGGTCGGCCACGATGAAGGCCGTGGTGAACTGCCGGGCACCGGACGCCTGGTGGAGGGCCTCCAGGTCGGGCGTCGGGTAGAGACCGGCGTCCGCGTAGGGGGTGAAGGGTGCGGCCTTCCCGGGATCACCGGGTACGGCCTCGACCGGCCGGTCGTCGGCCTGCCACTCCAGGACGACACCGATCCCGGCCGCCGGGAGGTTTCCGCGGTAGCCGTCCCTGGGGGTGATGGTGACGGTGCTGCCGTCCTGCACAACGCTGTCCTGCTCGTATTCCTGGGCGAAGATCCGCCCTTCGGGCAGCGTGAACCGGAGCTTCCAGCCGACGCCGGCGGTGTCCTGCCCGGCCGTGGGAAGGATTCTGTAGTGGTAGTTGCCGCCGGTCGACCAGTCCCGGTCCGATGAGCCGGACTGGTCGCCCACCCACTGCACGGTCGCCTTGTCCGCCCCTTCCAGCAACACGGCCCGCAGCGGGTCGGGAGCGGCGAACGGACCGGCGGCCGCCGACGGCACGGGGTGTCCGACGGCCGTCGCCCGAGGGGAGGCCGCCGATGTGCCCGCCGCCCCCACGACGGTGGCCAGCAGGATGGGGGTGGCGGCCGCGGCAGCCAGGACGGGGCGCAATCGCATGGGGTTCCTCCTCGGCGTGGTCCACTGGGCGCGGCGCCGTCGCGCCGGCCGCGGATTCGGTTCCCCGTTCAACATGGTGATCACCCCTGGGTGAGGCCGGATCCCGCCATGGGAAGGGGGTCTTCCGCCCTCTGTGCGCCACATTCCTCACAAGCGCCCCCCGTGGAACCGAAGTCGCGCCGGAATTCGCAGACAGGCACTCTTTCCGGCCTCCTCGCACCGGTCTTGGAACGGCTCTGGCGACGGTGTTGGTACAGACCGCAGCTCACCCGGGGGCAGCGGGCTTCGCGTCCGGGACTCCGTGAAGAAAGCCCCGCCCCGGCATCACTCCGGGCCGCCCGGGCGGGCCCGGCGGCACCGCCAACGTCCGGCTATTCGCGGCAAGTTCAGCGATACCGGTGTATCGAACCACGCGTGAACCGGGGCGGTTGTTGACCGGAAACGGGGCACATCAAGGAAGTTGGCCAGGTCCGCGGCGGCTGCGCTCTTTCCGGCCATGCCAGCGGCCTCGTGCGGAACCTCTGCCTCCCCCTCACCGGCCGTATCTGTCCGTGACAACAGCCACTCCCCTTCCAGCAGTCTCGTCCGACCCCGCCCCTACACCCACTCCCCCGGACACCGGGAGTAACCAACTCCACGCTTTCAGCCAAGGGCGCGAATCAGTCATCTCTTACTTCCCAACTTCTCTGAGCGGGCCGGAAACTGACTACCGAATCAGGGATTCCTCTCGAACGGCCTTCACGGCGGCAGCCCCATATGTCGCTCATGACACTCCCCGAGCCATCGGAGGAACCTCCAGGCTCTCGGACCTGACCTGCTTCGATATCCCGGGAATGAACAATCACGCGGCCCGGACCATCCCCATGCACAGCGCATGGAAGCGCGTTCGGCAAGACTGCTCGGGGACAGTCCGATATCCGGCGTCGAAGCTGGCCGAAGATCACCGCATACATCAGAATCCAGTTCGAGCCGTACTCCTTACAGGTGACTCGCCGTAGGTGGGGACCTGACTGCGCACGGCGCGATGCAGAAGGGCTGCCACCAGGCTCACCCACTCCTGTGGGGCGCTGACATGGAATCCCCTATGCACCGGTTCAGTGGATCAAGGGGGAAGTTCCACACAATGCCTGGATTGCAAACGGCGAGCGCCCCTGCGCGCACGCGACTCGGTCTGGCCCTGCTTGTCCTGGCCACCGCGCAACTGGTCATCTCGCTCGACTTCAACATCGTCTATGTCGCCCTGCCGAGCATCGGCTCGGGCCTCGGTTTCTCCGGCCAGGACCTCCAATGGGTGGTCAGCGCCTATGTGGTGGCCACCGGCGGGTTCCTGCTGCTGGGCGGCCGGGCAGCGGACCTGCTCGGCCGGCGCCGCGTCTTCGTCGCCGCCTCGCTGCTGTACGCCGTCTCGTCACTGATCGGCGGGCTGTCCGGCTCCGCGGGCGTCCTGGTGGCGGTCCGCGCGGTCCAGGGCATCGGCGGTTCCCTGCTCTTCCCCGCCACCCTCTCCCTGATCAACACCCTTTTCGAGGAAGGCCCCAGCCGCAACCGTGCCCTGTCTGTCTGGGGCGCCGCAGGCGCCGGCGGGCTGTGCTTCGGCTCGCTCCTGGGCGGTGTCCTGGTGGACGCCTTCGGCTGGCCGTCCGTCTTCGTCGTCAATGTCCCCCTCGCCGGCGCCCTGGCCCTGGCGGGCTGGGTACTCTTCCCGCCGGACGAACCTCTCTCCCGCCGGGGGGACTTCGACCTCCTCGGTGCCCTGAGCGCCACCGGCGGCATCACCCTGCTGGTCTTCGTCCTGGTGCACGGCCCCGAGGCCGGCTGGGGCAGCCCCACGATCCTGGTCAGCGCGGTCCTCTCGGTGCTCCTGCTGGCGCTGTTCGCCGTCGTCGAGAAACGCACCCGCGCCCCCCTCACACCGGCCCGGCTGTTCACGCACCGCGGGCTGCTCGGTGCGATGGGGATGACCGCGCTGTTCAACGCGACATTCAGCTCGGTGCCCTATTTCCTGACCGTCTACTTCCAGACCGTGCGCGGCTACAGCGCGATCGGCACCGGTCTCGCCTTCCTGCTGCCCGCGGTGGTCGTCGCCGTCGGCACGCAGGCCGGCGAGCGGGCCGTGGCCGTCCTCGGGGTACGGACCATGCTCGTCGGCGGCCTGGCCGTCGGGGCCGTGGGCGCGCTCGCGCTCGCGCTGGCCTTCGACGACCACGGCTCCTATCTGCGCCTGGTGCCCGGCATCGTGCTCATGAGCCTCGGCCAGGGTGCCGCCTGGACCGGCATGTGGATCACGGCCGCCGCCGGGGTCGAGCCGGGCGACCAGGGCGTGGCCTCGGGCCTGGCGTCCACCACCTTGCAGGTGGGCGGCGCCGTGGGGCTGGCGGCCCTGATCGCCGTGGGGGACGTGGGCAACCACGGCCTCTCCCAGGGTGAGTTGCTGGACGGGGTGCGCACCGCCGTCTATGTGATCGCGGCCGGCATCTGTGCCGGTGCCGTCGCGGTCCTGGCCCTCCGCGGGCGTCCCGCCCGGTAGCGACGCGCCCCCGGCCCGCCGCCGTGCCCGGCGGCTCCGCCCGGTCCGGCCACCGCACACCGGCATCCGCAAGAAGAGCATGTGATCCGAGGAGACACCGTCGTGCCCAGCCTTTCCCCCACCAGTCCGTCCGTACTTCCCTCCGCCGCCCGGCAGGGCCGGGCCGCTGTCCTGTGCGGGCTGGCCGGCTGGGTCCCGCCGCGGGTGGTGACCAACGAGGAACTGTCCCGGCGGCTCGACACCAGTGACGCCTGGATCCGGACCCGTACCGGCATCGGGCAGCGGCACTTCGTCGAGCCCGGCCAGGCCACCTCCGATGTGGCGGTGGAGGCGGGCCGCCTGGCCCTGCGTTCGGCGGGCACGGACGCCGTGGACGCCGTCGTGGTCGCCACCACGACCCCGGACCGGCCGTGCCCGGCGACCGCCCCGGTCGTCGCCGCCCGGCTCGGGCTCGACGGGGCGGCCGCGTTCGACATCAGCGCCGTCTGCACCGGTTTCGTCTATGGGCTGGCCTCGGCCGCCGGTCTGATCGCGGCGGGGGTGGCCGGGCGGGTACTGCTGATCGGCGCGGACACCTACTCGTCGATCGTCGATCCCGATGACCGGACCAACGCGATCATCTTCGGGGACGGGGCCGGCGCCGTGGTGCTCCGGGCCGGCGGCCCCGAAGAGCCGGGCGCGGTCGGCCACTTCGACCTCGGCAGCGACGGCGCCAACGAAGAAATGATCATGGTGGCCGCGGGCGGTTCCCGGCAGCGCACCTCGCCCGGGGAGGCGAGCCGGGAGGAGCGGCACTTCTCGATGCGGGGCAAAGAGGTCTTCCGGCACGCGGTGACCCGGATGACGGCGTCCGCGCGGAACACGCTGGCCCTCGCCGACCACAAGGCCGAGGACGTCGATCACTTCGTCCCGCACCAGGCCAACCTCCGGATCCTGCGCTCGGTGGCCGAGAACCTCGGACTCCCCATGGACCACTGCGTGTCCAACGTGGAGTCGGTGGGCAACACCGGCGCCGCGTCCATCCCGCTCGCCCTGGCCGACGCGGCCGCCCGCGGTGCGATCCGGCCCGGCGACAACGTCCTGCTCACCGCCTTCGGCGGGGGCCTCACCTGGGGCTCCTGCTTTCTGACCTGGCCGGCTCTCGCTCAGCCCGGCCTGCCGCACGACCAAGGAGAAGAACTAGCGTCATGAGCACCACCTACGACCAACTGGTCGGCATCGTGAAGACGTTGCACAACGCTCCGGCCGAACTCTTCGCCCCGGAGGCGACCTTCGCACAGCTGGACGTGGACTCGCTGACCCTGGTGGAGATCAGCATGCGCATCGAGCGCGATCTGGGCGTCACCATCGCGGACAACGAGCTTCAGGAGGACCTCACTCTTGACGCGACCGCCCAGCTGATCGATTCCAAGCTCGCCCAGTGACCACACTTCAGCGGAACGGAAGAGAAACCGTGAAGATCCAAGCGCAGTCCGGCTCCTCCTTCGGAGCCACGGTCGAGGGATTCGACCACACCACCGCCACGTCGGAGGACATCAAGGCGATCAAGGAAACCATCTACACCAAGAAGATCGCGGTGCTGAAGGGCCAGGACCTCACGCCCACCCAGTACCTTGAGCTCGGCAAGATGTTCGGCCGCCCGGTGGTCTACTACGAGCCCATGTACAAGCACCCCGAGGTCGAGGAGATATTCGTCTCCTCGAATGTGCCCAAGGACGGCAAGCAGATCGGTGTGCCGAAGACCGGCAAGTTCTGGCACGCGGACTACCAGTTCATGCCCGACCCCTTCGGACTCACACTGATCTACCCGCAGGTCATCCCCCAGAAGAACCGGGGAACTTACTACATCGACATGGGCCAGGCCTACGAGCGTCTGCCACAGGAGCTCAAGGACGAGGTGGCCGGCCTCTACGGCGTGCACTCGGTCCGCAAGTACTTCAAGATCCGTCCGCACGACGTCTACCGGCCGATCTCCGAGATCCTCGCCGAGATCGAGGAGCACACCCCTCCGGTCCGCCATCCGCTGACCTTCAAGCACCCGTTGACCGGTGAGACCGTCCTCTACATCAGCGAGGGCTTCACCGTCGGCCTGGAGGACGCGCAGGGCAAGCCGGTCGAGTCGGACCTGCTGCGGCGGCTCTTCGAGGCCACCGGTCAGCTGGACGACACCTTTGCGCACGAGAACATCCGGCTGTTCCACCCCGAACAGGGCGACCTGCTGATCTGGGACAACCGGAGCCTGATCCACCGCGCGCTGCACACCAAGACGCCGGAGCCGGTGGTCTCCTTCCGCGTGACCGTGCACGACGAGCACAAGCTCTACGACGGTATGCCGGCATGACCGGGCAACTCGACGCGAAACCACTGGAGTTCGGGAACGATCCCGGACTCATGGAGCGGGTGCTGAAGCCGTACAAGGCGCACTGCAAGTACCTCACTTCCGCCGTGGTCTTCGTCCGCGACGGACAGGTCTCGGCCCGCTGCGAGTTCGCGATCCCGGAGTCGTGCTACATCGACGACACCGGTCATCTCAACGCGGTCGAGGTCAACATCAGCTACAACCAGATGATGTACTACGCGGTCGCCAAGTCGGTGAAGGAAGGGCTGCTGAAGGAGTTCGCCGGCTGGACGCTGGAGGACTACTGGCGTCACCAGCTGCCCGACATCCTCATCGCCCGGTTCGGCGGGAACTTCCGCCGTCCCATCAACGCCCGTGGATTCTCCGGTGAGTTCTCCTTCGCGTCGGTGGCGCGCCGGTCACCCGGCGGCTCCGCCCCGATGATCCTCGCCGACACCACGTACCGGTACTGGGACGAGGCCGGCGGGCGCTGTGACGGCGAAGTGAAACTCGCCTTCGTCAACGCCGAGTGACAACCCTTTCCATGTGCGCCGCCGCCTCCCTGCGGCGGCGCACCCGATGAACTGCCGAGAGCGGAGTGACCTGGGAATGGCCGAATTCACGGAGAAGCAGACCACCGGCGAGAAGCTGTACCACCCGGAGCTCCGGACCCTCGTGGAAACGGCCCGCTTCCACGCCGGACGGCAGCCCGGGTCCCCCGCGATCCTCTTCGAGGGCAGCACCACCACCTATGGACAGCTGCACGAGGAGAGCAACCGCATCGCCCACGCCATCAGGGCCACGGGCGCGGCCCCGGGCACCCGCGTCGCCTACCTCGGCAAGGAGTCCGCGCACTACTACGAGATCCTCTTCGGCTGTGCCAAGAGCGGGACCGTGCTGGTGCCCATCAACTGGCGGCTCACGGCCCACGAGGTCAGCCACATCCTCCAGGACTCCGGCACCGAACTGCTCTTCCTGGAGGAGGAGTTCGCGCCGGTTGTCGACCGTCTGCCGGACGGTCCGCCGACGACCGTGGTCCGGCTCGGCGCTCCCGAGGGGTTCGCGGCCTGGAAGGCCGCCCACCCCGCGACCGAACCGGAGGTGGACGCCGGACCCGACACCCCACTCGCCCAGATCTACACCAGCGGCACCACCGGCCTGCCCAAGGGCGTCGTGCTCGCCCACCGCAGCTGCTTCGCCATCCGCGACGCGCTCGCGAGCGAGGGTCTGGAGTGGATCGACTGGCGGACCGGTGATGTCGCGCTGGTCGGCATCCCCGGCTTCCACGTCGGTGGCCTGTGGTGGGCCACCCAGAACTTCAACGCCGGTGTCACCGTGGTCGTGATGCGGGCCTTCGCCGCCCACACCGCCGTCGAGCTCATCCGGGAGCTGGGGGTGACCACCGCGTGCGTGGTCCCCGCCATGCTCCGGCTCATGCTGGCCGAACCGGGTATCACCCCGGAGCACTTCACCACGCTTCGCAAGATCGTGTACGGCGGTTCGCCGATCTCCGAGTCCCTGCTGGAGGAGAGCCTGGCGATGTTCGGCAGCGAGTTCGCGCAGATCTACGGACTCACCGAGACCGGCAACACCGCCTGCTGCCTGCCGCCGCACGCCCATGTCCCGGGAAGCCCGCTGATGAAGGCCGCCGGCCACCCCTACCCGGGCGTCCGCGCCAAGGTGATCGACGCCGACGGGCGCGAACTGCCCACCGGCGCAGTCGGCGAGGTCTGCCTCCACACCCCGGCCCGCATGGTCGAGTACTGGGGCCTGCCCGGCAAGACGGCCGAGACCCTGGTCGATGGCTGGATCCACACCGGGGACGCCGGATACATCGACGAGGACGGCTATGTCTTCATCAGCGACCGGATCAAGGACGCCGTCATCGTCGCCGGCGAGAACGTCTACCCGGCCGAGATCGAGAACGCCCTGGAGGCCCACCCCGGCGTGGCGGACGCCGTGGTCGTCGGCGCCCCCGACGAGCGCTGGGGCGAGACCCTCCACGCGTTCATCGTCCCGGCCCCCGGGCACCAACCCACCCCCCGCGACCTCCACCGCTTCCTCGCCGGCCGGCTCGCGTCCTTCAAGCTGCCCGCCGCCTACGAGTTCATCGACGAGGTGCCTCGCAACCCCAGCGGGAAGATCCTCCGCCGGGAGCTGCGCGAGCGCTTCTGGAGCGGTTCGGACCGCAAGGTCAACTGACCGGCCCACAGCTACCACCCCGCAGCAACGAGAGAGAACGACATGGCTGAGCCCCTGACGCTGGCGGTCTTCCGCGCCGATCTGGCGGAGTTCCTGCACCAGCGACCCGACGACGTCGACCTGGACGAAAACCCCCTCCTCGCGGGCCTGGACTCGCTGCGCATCACCACCCTGGCCGAGCGGTGGCGGGCCGCCGGAGTCCAGGTGACCTTCCTGGAGCTCGCCGAACGCACATCCTTCGGCGAGTGGTGGACGCTGCTGTCCGAGCGCCAGGCGGGAGTCTCCCGTGGCGATGCCTGACCAGGACAACGGGCGCCGGCCGCTGCTCGCCGCCCAGGAGGGCATCTGGACCGGCCAGCAACTCGACCTGGACAGCCCGGCGTTCAACACCGGCGAGTACGTCGAGATCCACGGCCCGGTCGACACCACCGTGTTCGAACGGGCCCTGCGCGACACCGTCGCCGAGGTCGAGGCGCTGAACGTCCGCTTCGTCGTTGACGAGGGACAGCCGTGGCAGGTCGCCGTGCCCGCCCTGGAGTGGCGCCCGCACACGGCCGACCTCACGGGACTCGCGGACCCGCGCGCGGCGGCCCTGGCCTGGATGGCGCGCGACATGGACCGCCCGGTCGATCTCACCAGCGAACCGGTCTTCGGGCATGCGCTGTTCCGCATAGCCGAGGACCGCTTCCTGTGGTACCACCGCGTGCACCACATCGCGCTGGACGGCTTCGGCCTCGCCCTGGTCGCCCGCCGCGTCGCGGAGACCTACACGGCCCTGGTGGAGGGCAGGCCCCTCGCTCCCAACGGCTTCGGGACCCTGGAGTCGGTCCGGGCCGAGGAGACCGCGTACCGCCAGTCCGAGCGCTGCGCGAAGGACCGCGCCTACTGGATGGAGCGGTTCGCCGACCGTCCGGCGGTGGCCAGCCTCACCGACCGGCATGCCCTGCCGGCGCGGACCTTCCTGCGCCGCGTGGTGGACCTTGGTCCCGAGGACGTCGAGCCGCTGCGCGCCCTGGCCCGTGAGCTCTCGGTGACCTGGTCCGACGTACTGGTGGCCGTCACCGCCGGCTACGTCCACCAGGTGTCGGGCGCGCGGGACATCGTCCTGAGCCTGCCCGCCATGGGCCGCCTCGGCTCGGTGTCGCTGCGCGTGCCGAGCATGGTGCGCAACGTCCTGGCACTGCGCGTCGCCGTCGAGGACGGGGACGGCCTGCGGGACCTCGCGCTGCGGGTGTCCGGCGAACTGCGCGCCGGGCTGCCTCACCAGCGTTACCGCTACGAGCAGTTGCGGCGCGATCTGAAGCTGGTCGGCGGCACCCGGCGGCTGTCCGGCCCCGGCATCAACGTCATGCCCTTCGAGTACGACCTGCGCTTCGCCGGGCACCGCAGCACGGTCCACAATGTGTCGGCCGGTCCCGTGGACGATCTGTCGGTCAACGTCTACGACCGGGCCGAGGGTGCGGGCCTGCGTATCGCCATGGACGCCAACCCCGGCCTCTACACGGAGGCGGAACTGGCCGCGCATCAGCAGGGGTTGCTGCGCCTGCTGCGCGAGGCCGTCGCCCGGCCCGGCCGGCCGCTCGGCGAACTGCGGCCGCTGACCGTGCTCGACGGCGGACCGCTCCCCGGGCCTGTCCGGCCGGTCCTGGCCCGGATCGCCGACCATGCCGCCCGGCGCGGGGGCGCGATCGCCGTCGAGCACGACGGCCGGAGCGTCACCTACGGGACGCTGTTCGGCGACGCCCGGGCCGTCGCCCAGCGGCTCGCCGCCCGCGGGGCCGGTCCCGGCACGCTCGTCGCCGTGGCCCTGCCCCGGGGCATCGAGGCCGTGACCGCGATCCTGGGCGTCCTGCTCTCGGGGGCCGCGTACTGCCCGCTGGACCCGGCCGCCCCGGCGTCCCGTACGGCGGCGCTGCTGGAGGACGCCGGTCCGGCCGTCGTCCTCACCTTCGCGGCCCACGCGGCCGCGTTCGGGGATCACCCGGTGCTGCTGCTCGACGGCGAGGACGGCCAGGACGACGAGCGCGCCCCACTCGCGTCCTCGGGCGCGTCCGACGACCTGGCGTACGTCATCTACACCTCGGGCTCCACCGGAAAGCCCAAGGGCGTGGAGATCACCCACGGTGCGCTGGCCCACTTCGTGACCGGCGCGGCCCACCGCTACGGCCTGCGCCGCGACGACCGGGTCCTGCAGTTCGCGCCGCTGCACTTCGACGCCAGTGTCGAGGAGATCTTCCTGACCCTGTGCACGGGGGCCACCCTGGTGGTGCGCACCGATGACATGACCGAGTCGGTGTCCGGGCTGCTGGACGCCTGCGGGCGGCTGGGTGTCAGCTTCCTCGATCTGCCCACGGCCTACTGGCACGAGGTGGCCTACGCCGTCTCGACCGGTGCCGCGGCGCTGCCCGAGGGGCTGCGGGCGGTCATCATCGGCGGCGAGGCCGCCCTGCCGGAGCGGGTGGACCGGTGGCGTAAGGCCGTCGGCCCGGCCGTGCGGCTGTTCAACACCTATGGCCCGACGGAGGCGACCGTGGTCGCCACCGTCGCGGACCTGCACGACCCGGACCTGGCCGCCGGCCAGGTGCCCATCGGGCTTCCGCTGCCGGGCCTGCGCGCCGCTGTTCTCGACGGCGAGCTCCACATCGTCGGCGACGCGCTGGCCCGTGGCTACCGCGGCCGCGTGGCGGACCAGGCGCGCTTCGCCCCGCTCCCCCGGCTGACCGGCAGTCCACGCGCGTACCGCACCGGCGACCTGGTGCGGCTCGGCGACGACGGCCAGTTGTACTTCGGCGGCCGGGCGGACGACGAGTTCAAGATCAGTGGCCATCGGGTGCAGCCCGCCGAGGTCGAGACCGTCCTCCTGGCCCACCCCGGCGTCCGCGAGGCGGCCGTCGTGGGGCAGGTCCTGCCGGACGGCACCCGCCGGCTGGTGGCACATGTGGCGGCGGAGTCCCCGGCGCCGGGCGCGGCCGAGCTCCGGGACCACCTGCGGGCGATCCTGCCCCCCGCGATGGTCCCGTCCGCCGTCCGGTTCACCGGCCGGCTGCCGCGCACCGCCTCCGGCAAGATCGACCGTAATGCGCTGCTCGCGGCCGAGGCGCCGGCCGCCGCCGAGGCGCCCGGCGCCGGCGGTTCGGTGGAGCGCGCCATCACCGGCCTGTGGGAGCAGGTCCTCGGCCTGGACGGCATCGCGGCAGGCGACGACTTCTTCGACCTCGGGGCCCAGTCGCTCCAGGCGATCCAGGTCGCCAACCGGCTCGGCGTGGAACTGGGCAGGGAGGTGCGCGTCGCCTGGCTGTTCCAGTACCCGACGGCCGCCGAACTCGCCGGGTTCCTGGCCCATGAGGACCACAAGGACCGCCGGGACCCGGCACCCGGGCCGGCCGCCCCCGCGCTGCCCGCGGCCCTCCTCGCCGACGCCGTCCTGGACGAGGACATCCGGCCGGGCGGGGGGACCCGCCCGACGGGCGCGCCGCGCAGGGTCCTGCTCACCGGCGCGACCGGTTTCGTCGGCAGCCATCTGCTGGCCGAACTCCTCGCCATGACGGACGCGGAGATCGTCTGCCTGGTCCGCGCCAAGGACGCGGCCGAGGCCACCGAGCGGCTCCGCACGTCGTTCGCCGGACAGCGACTGCCGTGGCCGGCGGACGAGGGCCGGATCACCGCCGTCCCGTCCGACCTCTCCCGGCCCCTGCTGGGTCTTTCGGCCGACCGGTTCGCCGAGCTGGCCGCGGGCTGCGACGCGATCTGGCACAACGCCGCGACGGTCAGCATCATGCGGGACTACTCCAGCCTGCGCGGCGCCAACACCGAGGCCACCCGGCGGCTGCTGGGTATGGCGGCGGAGCGTTCCGTCCCGGTCCACCTCGTCTCGACCCTGTCCGTCGCCCCGCCGCGCAGCCACAGCCCCGAGGTGCCGGAGGCGTTCCTTCCGGCGCATTCCGGGCTGGTCTACGGCTACCAGCAGAGCAAGTGGGCCTCGGAGCGGCTGCTGGAGCAGGCCGCGGAGCGCGGGCTCCCGGTCACCCTGCACCGGCTGGGGCGGGTGACCGGCCCGGCGGGGACCGGCTTCGTCAACCAGCGGGACTTCCTCTGGAGCGTGCTGCGCTCGGGCATTCCGGCGGGCATCCTGCCGGAGCTCTTCGAGGCGGAGGTCTGGACGCCGGTTGATTATGTGGCCAAGGCGGTCGTACGGCTGTCCCTGACCGCGGCGGCCGGCACGGTGTTCAACCACGCGCCCGTTCCCCAGGTGAGGCTGGACGACCTGTACGACTGGGTGCAGGAGTACGGCTACGCCGTCAAGCGGCTGCCGCTCGGCCGGTGGCGCGAGGAACTGCCGCGGTCCGCCGACGTGGCGGCGACGACCGGCGCGTTCCTCGACTCCTGGACGGCCGGGTCCGACGACGGCGACGAGCCGGACCTCGGGCTGGGCCGGGTCAGGGCGGACAACGTGCTGCGCGGCCTGGAGGATACCGGGATCGTCTGCCCCGAGGCCGACCGCGCCCTGGTGTTCCGCTATCTCGACCACTGTGTGCAGACGGGCGCCCTGCCCGCTCCCCCGGAGAAGAAGCCGCTCGCCGGGAAGCCGGTTTCGCAGGGGAACTCCGAGGGGTCCCGGTCCGACTACTGAGAGGCAGTCAATCCCTGTTCTAGGAGCCCGAATTGCCATCATATCGGTCCGTAGCGGGAGCAACCCTGGCAGGGTTGCTCTGTCTGGCCACCGCCGCCTGCGGGTCCTCGCCCTCGCCGGCCGGCAAACCGTCGGCGGAGACAAGCGGCCCCGGCTATCCGGTGACCCTCACCAACTGCGGCCAGACCCTCACGTTCACCAAGGCACCCCGCCGGGTGGTCGTGATGAACGGCGCCTCCGTCGCCGAGGTCTCCTCGCTGCTGGCACTCGGGCTCGGCGACCGCGTGGTCGCCAACACCCAGTCCTACGGCCGTTCCGAGGTCAAGGGCAGGGCCGACGCCATCAAGGCCCTGCCCACCGGGAACATCAAGCTCAACGAAGCCTCGGACGTCCCCCGCGAGACCATGCTGGGCCTGCGCCCGGACCTGGTCCTGACCCCCACGTCCTACGGTCTGGACGCCAAGAACGGCGTCGCGACCCGCAAGGACCTCGCCTCCGTCGGCGCCAACGCGTATGTCTCCCCTCAGGGTTGTGACCAGGACACCTCGCACGCGACCATCGCCGACAGCTACACCCTGCTGCGCGACCTGGGAAAGATCTTCCATGTCGGCGACCGCGCCGAGAAGATCATCGCGGCTTCGCGGCAGGCGATCGACGCCACGTCCGCCAAGGTCCGGGGGAAGCGGGTCCCCCGGGTCATGGTGGGGTTCTCCAACACGGGTGACGACTTCAGCTATATCGCGGCGAACGGGATCTTCAACGACATCCTCGCCAAGGCCGGCGGCAGCAACGCCTTCGCGTCCGCCTCCAAGGGCCCGTTCGCCAACATCAGCAAGGAGAAGGTCGCCTCGGAACCGGTGGACGCCCTTGTGGTCATCAGCTACAAGGATCCCGACCCCGCGGCCTACGCCCGTAAACTGTTCAAGGAGTTCCCCCAGTGGCCAGCCGCGAAGAACAATCGCTTCGTCGTCCTGTCCGACTCGATCTACGAGGGGCCGAGCAACGACGTGGCGGTGGACCGGATCGCCAGGATGCTCCACCCCGAAGCCTTCACCAACGGCTGAGTCCCGCACTGGTCCTGGTGGTGCTGTCGGCCCTGCTGCCGGCCGTCATGATGGTTGCGGTCGGCATCGGGGCCGTCGATGTGCCACCGGCCGACGTCTGGCGGATCGTCCTCCACCATGTGACGGGCGGCGGCGCGCCCGGCGACCCGGCCCTGGACCAGATCGTCTGGAACTTCCGGGTTCCCCGCGTCGTCCTCGCCGCGCTGGTCGGCGCCGGCCTGGCGGTGTCCGGCGTGGTGCTGCAGGCGGTGGTCGCCAACCCGCTGGCCGACCCCTACGTCATCGGCGTCTCCTCCGGCGCCTCCCTGGGCGCCGTGCTGGTCATCACCCTCGCCGGCGGCGCCCTCGGCGGACTCGGCGTGTCCTCCGCCGCGTTCCTGGGCGCGATCGCCGCCGTGGTCCTGGTCTTCCTTCTCGGCCGGCGCCGGGGCCGGCTGGCCCCCACCCGGCTGGTGCTGTCGGGCGTGGCCGTCGGCTATGTCTTCCTCGCCGCGACCAGCTACCTCCAACTGCGGGCCACTCCGACCGAGTTGCGACAGGTGGTCTTCTGGCTGCTGGGGAGCGTCGCCGGCGCCCAGTGGGAGCAGCTCCCCGTGGTCACCACCGTCGTCGTCGCCGTCACCGCGCTCCTCTCGCTCTTCGGACGGCGGCTCAACGCCCTGCTCGCGGGGGACGAGTCGGCCACCGCACTCGGCGTCGATGTCAACCGGCTGCGGGCGGTTCTGCTGCTGCTCGCCGCGCTGCTGACCGGCACCGTCATCGCCGTCGCCGGCGGCATCGGGTTCGTCGGGCTGATGATCCCGCATCTGGTCCGCCTCACCAGCGGCGCCGACCACCGGCGGCTGCTCCCACGGGCCGCCCTGGTCGGCGCGATCTACCTGGTGGTCGTCGATCTGCTCTCCCGCACGGTCAACAGCCCCAACGAACTGCCCATCGGCATCCTCACCGCCCTGTTCGGCGCGCCCTTCTTCCTCTGGCTGCTCCGCCGCAACAACAGCCTGGACGCTGCATGAAACTGACCGTGGACCAGCTCCGCATCACCCTCGACCGCCGGCCCGTCCTGCACAGCGCGTCCCTGGAGGCGCGCCCCGGGGACATCGTCGGCCTCGTCGGCCCCAACGGCAGTGGCAAGTCCACCCTGTTGCGCGCCGTGTACCGCTCCCTGCGGCCGGAGCACGGCGTGGTCCGGGTCGGCGGGGACGACGTCTGGTCCCTGTCGCCGCGGGCCGCCGCGCGCCGCACCGCCGCCGTCCTCCAGGACGCGGGGGCCGGCCCGGCCGGGCTGTCCGTCACCGAGGTCGTGGCCCTCGGCCGCACCCCGCACCACGGGCTGCTCGGCCGGGACGGGGCCGCTGACCACGCGGCGGTCGAGGAGGCGCTCGACGCATGCGGCGCACGCCCCCTGGCCGGACGGGACTTCACCTCGCTCTCCGGCGGCGAGCGCCAGCGTGTGCTGCTCGCCCGGGCGCTGGCCCAGCAGCCGGAGCTCCTCGTCCTCGACGAGATCACCAATCACCTCGATATCCGCGCCCGCTTCGAGCTCCTGGCCCTCATCCGCTCCACCGGCATCACGACCTTGGCCGTCCTTCACGACCTCGACCTGGCCGCCCGGCTCTGCGACCACCTCGTGGTGCTCCACCAGGGCGCCGTTGTCGCCGCGGGCCCGGTCCTGGACGTGCTGACCCCGGGCCTCCTGCGGGAGGTCTTCGGTGTGGCGGCCACCGCGGACCGCCACACCGACGGCGTCATCCGCATCACCTACGGGGCCGATCCGCTCGGTCTGGGCGTGGTACCCGAGACCGCGGCCGGCTGACCGCCGTCCACACACAGTCCCCGTTCCGCACATCCTGGAGAGGTCCCATGACACCGGAGATAGAACTCGCCTTCGCCGCCCTCAGGGAGGAGTACGGCTCCGACGCGCTTGAGCGCGTGGACGAGATGCTCGCGCCGCAGACGCGACAGCGGCACCAGCGGCATCCCCTCCAGAAGGCGGCGAAGTGGATCCTGCCGGGGATCTCCCAGCGACCCTGGCACGACCCCCATGGCCACCCCGAACTCGCCCCTGTGGTCACGGCCTTCGAGGCGGCGCACGCCACGATCAAGGACGAACTGGAGACCGCCTGGGCGGACCGTCGCGGCGCGTTCTCGGACTACGAGCACTATCTGCGGCGCCAGGAGGACTGGCAGGCCCTGTATCTGTACCGCAAGGGCGGCCTCGTCGCGGAGTCGGCGGCCGCGGTGCCCACCGCGTACCGGGTGCTCAAGGAGTCGGCCGTAGACACCGAGCTGCTCTGCCCGCTCCTGGAGTGCCACTTCTCCACCCTGCTGCCCGGCGCCTCGATCGCCCCGCACTGCGACCTGTGGAACTTCAGCATCAATCTGCACCTGGCCGTCGATATCCCGGAGGGCTGCGGCATCACGGTCGCCGGGGAGACCCGGGCCTGGGAGGAGGGCAAGACGCTGCTCTTCGACTACTCCTTCGAGCACGAGGCGTGGAACCGCGGCACGCGCCCGCGCACCTGCCTGCTGATGGATCTCTGGCACCCGGAGACCACGGTCCCCGAGCGCAAGGCCCTCACCGTCCTCATCACCGAGATCCGCAAGATGATGGGCGAGGGCTGAGCGGAGCCCGGCCGGCCTGCCGGGCAGGCCGGCCGGGCTCCGCTCCCCGCGGGCTACCTGGCGGCCGCGCCCGGGGCGTGCCAGACGATGCCGCGGCGCTCATACTCCAGCATCAGCTCCAGCGACAGCACCAGATCGGAGTCGCCCAGCTCCCGCTGAGCGAGCCACAGGGCGAGGTCGAGCCCCGAGGTGATCCCGCCCGACGTCACCAGGTCGCCGTCATCGACGACCCGGGCGTCCCGGATGACCCCGCCCTGCTTGCGCAGTTCATCCTTCACCTTGTGGTGCGTGGTGCAGTTGCGGCCCTTGGTCAGCCCGGCCGCGGACAGCAGCATCGCCCCGGTGCAGATGGACGCCATGATCAGGTCCGGACGCTTGGCGTCCGCCAGGGCCTTCGGCAGGGTCCCGCGGCGGATCTCCTGCGAGACGCCCGCCCCGGCCGAGCCCCAGCCGCCGCCGGGCACCACAAGCAGGTCGGCCGACTCCGGCGCCCAGCCCTTCTCGACCACGATCTTCGTTCCATAGGAGGACGTCACGGTCCGGGGACCGTCCAGCGCCACATACGACGTCTCAAGGGCACCGCCGATCCTCTTCGCCGCCGCGAATACTTCGAAGGGCGCGATGTAGTCCTGCTCCTCCACCCCGTCGAACATCACGATCTGCACGCAGAGCGGCGCCGAACGACCCGCCGCGGTGGCCTTCTTCCCGCTCTCCGGCGAACGAGCCGGCCGCTCAGCGGCCGAGGCGGCTCCGCTGGCCCCCATGACGCCCATGGCCCCGATGGCGGCCGGAGCCATGGCCGATTTCAGCAGATTCCTGCGATGCACTGCTTCCCCCCTGAGTCCTTGTATCAGCACTGGGGACAGCGTCATCGCCCAATCGGTCAAGGAACAGTAGAGAGACAGCCATGGATGGCCAACTTCCGGCCACAGACGATCACTCGCGACCAGAACATTTCCCTCCCGTCGCCACCCAGACGATGCGCACCACCGGTCGGTCTTGGCAGTGAACAGTCCGGCAGACGGCTGTGAAGCGCGGCTGGTGCGCGTTCCGCGCCGCCACAAGAAGTCCGGTTTGTGAGAGTCGTCACGGTGTCCCACTTCCGGGGCGAAGCAGGCTTCCGGAGCATGTAAGCTGTTCCAGCAGCTGAACGGCGGTGCAAGTGAAATCCGCCGGGACGCCAAGCGCTCGTAGCTTAACGGATAGAGCACTTGACTACGGATCAAGAGGTTGCAGGTTCGAATCCTGCCGAGCGCACAGCGATGAAAGAGCCCGCTCCGGAATTCCGGGGCGGGCTTTTCGCTGCCCGTGAGGCACCTCGTGGGTTCAGATCTTGGGGAAGCTGAAGCCATAGCCCTGCTGCTTCAGCCAGGGAAGCGTTTCGTCAAGCGCTGCCATGGTCTGCGAGCGGTTCCCGCCGCCGTCGTGGAAGAGGATGGTGGGACCGTTGCGCAGTTCGCGCTTGACGTTGGACTCGATGCGGGCGACGCCGGGGCGCCGCCAGTCGTTGGAGTCCACCTGCCAGCCCAGCGGCCGCATGCCGTGCTCGGCGGCCAGCTTGCGGCTGTAGGGGGTGAAGGCGCCGCCGGGGGCTCGGTAGTACTGGACCCGGGCGCCGTCCCCGGCCGCGTCCTGGATCATCTTCAGGGCGTCCAGGACCTGGTGCTTCTGGTAGTCCTCGGAACGCTTGTCCATGGCCGTGTTGTGGTCCACGGAGTGGTCGCACAGCCGGTGGCCCTCGGCGACCACCTTTTTGACCAGGTCCGGATACTCCTTGGCGCGCGGCCCTATCATGCAGAAGGTCGCCTTTGCCCCGTTCTTGCGCAGCAGTTCCAGGACCTTGGGGGTCCACACCGGATCGGGGCCGTCATCGATGGTGATGTTGACGACCTTGCCCTCGGTCTCGCTGTCATGGGAGATCTCGTCGGACACCGGGCCCGAGTTGGCGGGCGCCTCCGGATCGGCGGCCTTGCCCCGTTCGCTGGGGACCCTGCCCGGGGCGCCGACCGTCACCCGGCCCTGGGCGCTGTCGTCGGAGTCCTGGGTCGCCATGGCCACGGAGCCCCCTATCACCGCGACGAGCGCCAGCGCGGCCCCCGCCGCCACCGCGATATGCCGCCTCCGCTCGTGAAGTTCAGCCATGAACGATCCCACTCCCTCGCGCCTGCCTGTCCTGGTTCTCCCCGCGAAGACGTCCTTGTACCGCAAGGCGTTCCGTTATGCGCCACAGCTCACAAAACGGTGACAAAGCAGCGCCAAGCGCGTGAAAAGTCCTTGATTGCTCCGCAGTTACCGCAGGATCCTCACTCTTCCGCTTCGCTCGCCTCTCCCTCGGCGATGGTCCGTGCCACCTCGGCGGTACGGGCCGCCTCCTCCGCCTTGAAGCGCTGGGCGTCCAGTTGTTCGGCCAGCTCCTCGTCCTGAGCCATCAACAGGTCCAGGTTGGCGTCACCGAGTTCGAACACCCCCATGTCGGCATAGGCCCGTTGGAGCCGCTCGCCCCACAGACCGATGTCCTTCACACAGGGCACAATACGGCTGAAGAGCAACTTCCGGAAAACCTGCAGGAATTGCGAGCGCTCGCTCAGTTCGCCGGCCTCGCCCGCCGGGATCCCGAAGTTGGTGAGCACCTCGTCACCGCGCAGCCGGTCCCTCATCAGATAACAGCCCTCGATGACGAACTCCTCGCGCTCGCGCAGTTCGGCCTCGGTCAACTGCCGGTAGTAGTCGCGCAGTGCGAGCCGGCCGAAGGCCACATGACGGGCCTCGTCCTGCATCACATAGGTGAGGATCTGCTTGGGCAGCGGCTTGTCCGTGGTGTCGCGCAGCATGCCGAAGGCGGCCAGCGCCAGGCCCTCGATCAGCACCTGCATCCCCAGATAGGGCATGTCCCAGCGGGAGTCGCGCAGGGTGTCGCCCAGCAGCGCCCGCAGGTTGTCGTTTATCGGGTAGAGCAGACCGATCTTCTCGTGCAGGAAGCGGCTGTAGATCTCCACATGCCGGGCCTCGTCCATGGCCTGGGTCGCCGAGTAGAACTTGGCGTCCAGATCCGGCACCGACTCCACGATGCGGCTGGCGCACACCAGCGCGCCCTGTTCGCCGTGCAGGAACTGGCTGAACTGCCAGGAGGCGAAGTGATGGCGCAGTTGGCGCTTGTCGGCCTCGCTCATCAGGTCCCAGTAACGGGTCCCGTACACCGTGAGGTTCTCATCGGGCACGCCCAGCGGGTCGTCCGGATCGACCTCGAGGTCCCAGTCCAGCCGTTTGCCGGCGTCCCACTGTTTGTCCTTGCCCTTCTGGTACAGCGCGAGGAGCCGCTCCCGGCCGTCCTGGTACTCCCAGCCGAAGCGGGCCGCACCACTGGCCGGCACCTCCCACCCTGGCTCGGTCGGCTTCACATAGAGCTGCCGGGTCGTCATCGATGCCTCCTCGCATCACACCGCGCCGCTGCCTGGCAGGCTCACACGCGGTTACTCCCGGGTCAATGAGCCGTCAGCAACTCGTGTCGGCAGGCATTCCGGGGATTGACGCGCTTGCTGACAAGCAGTCTCATAAGCAGGTGTACCCCGGCACCGAGGTACCTCAGTCCTGGACAGAAGATGGGAACCGCCATGGCCGACAGGGCGACCGCGACGCAGGGACTCCGGGACGCGCTCGGCCCGCTCAGGGACCGCGAGCAGGTGGCCGAGCGGCTGCTGGAGTCCTCCGCCAGACACTCCTTCGACCCGGACACCGAGCTGGACTGGGACGCCCCCGAGGTGCCGGGCAAGTGGTACTGGCCGCCGGAGCTGGTCTCGCTCTACGGCACCCCGCTCTGGCGCCGGATGCCCGAGGAACAGCGCATGGAACTGGCCCGCCATGAGGGCGCGGCACTGGCCTCGCTGGGCATCTGGTTCGAGATCATCCTGATGCAGCTGCTGGTCCGGCATATCTACGACAAGCCCGTGACCAGCGCGCATGTCCGCTATGCGCTGACCGAGATAGCGGACGAGTGCCGCCACTCCAAGATGTTCGCCCGGATGATCCGGCACAGCGGTGCCCCCGCGTACCCGGTGTCCCGGCTGCACCACAACCTCGCCCGGGTCCTCAAGACCGTCTCCACCACGCCCGGTTCCTTCGCCTGCACCCTGCTCGGCGAGGAGATCCTGGACTATATGCAGCGTCTGACCTTCGCCGATGAACGGGTGCAGCCACTGGTGCGCGGCATCACCCGGATCCATGTGGTGGAGGAGGCCCGCCATGTGCGGTACGCCCGCGAGGAGTTGCGCCGCCAGATGACCACCTGCCCGCGCTGGGAGGCCCGGCTGACCCGGCTGAGTTCCGGGGAGGCGGCCCGGGTCTTCTCCATCGCCTTTGTCAACCCGGCCGTCTACACCAATGTCGGCCTGGACCGCCGGGAGGCCGTCGCCCAGGTACGGGCCAGCGACCACCGCCGCGAGGTGATGCGGGCCGGGGCCAAGCGGCTGACCGACTTCCTGGACGAGATAGGGGTACTGCGCGGCACGGGCCGCCGGCTGTGGCGCAGTTCGGGCCTGCTGGCGTGAGGGGTGCGTGCTGCTGCGGTGCATGGGGCGCATACGGGGCCCCTTGCGGGGCTGCGGTCGCGTAGGGCGGCCGCGCCGTGGTGCGCCCCGCACGCGGGCGCGCGCCCTGGTCCGCGCTCCGGCGTGACGCGCCCCCGGGGCCCAACGGTGATGGCCCGTCCCGGGCCGGGGCCCCATGCGCCGGTTACGCTGCGGGCATGACCGGCAGCCCAACCGCCTCCTACCGCAGGCTCGGTGTCGCCGAGCGGCGCGCCCAGCTGATCAGCGCCGCGCTGGCGCTGTTTGCGCACCGCCCGCCGGAGGAGGTCTCGCTGGACGATGTGGCGGCCGCGGCGGACGTCTCCCGTCCGCTGGTCTACCGCTACTTCCCGGGCGGCAAGCCCCAGTTGTACGAGGCCGCGCTGCGCAGCGCCGCCGACGATCTCCAACTGTGCTTCGCGGAGCCGCCGTCCGGCCCGCTCAGCAGCCGGCTGGCCTCGGCCCTGGACCGCTATCTGGCCTTTGTGGACGAGCATGACACCGGCTTCGCCGCCCTGTTGCGCGGCGGCAGTGTGGTGGAGACCTCGCGCACCTGCGCCATCGTGGACGAGGTGCGCCGGGCGGCCGCGGCGCAGATCCTGGCGCATCTTCGGGTGCCCGAGCCGGGGATAAGACTGCGGATGATGGTGCGCACCTGGATAACGGCGGTGGAGGGCGCCTCGCTGATCTGGCTGGACGAGCACAAGAACCCGGCGACCGGGGAGCTGCGCGACTGGCTGGTGGACCACTTTGTCGCGCTGCTGGTGACCACGGCCGCCGGTGATGAACAGGCGGCCCGGGTGGTACGGGCGGTGCTCGCCCAGGAGCCCGCGGACGGTCCGGTGGCCCGGCTGGCCGGCCGGGTGCTGCCGGTACTGGCCCAGGCGGAGCACCTGATTCCGCCGTGCGGGGACGCCTGACGGACACTGGACCCCGTGAAAAGCGAGGATGTGCCCTTTGTGGGCGGGCCGCTGGACGGCCGGGTGCTGCCGGTACTGCTGGGTGTGACCGGCCACCCGCCGAAGACCTACCGGGTGCCCGTCCCGGACGCCGGGGGCGGGCCGCCGACGGTGCTCGTCTACCGCCGTGAGGTGGCCGGCACCACGCGCCGGCTGGGGCTGCCCCGGGGCTGGAAGTACGTCCATGATCCCGAGGGCGGGCCCGCCCGGGGACTGAGATGGCCCTGGTCGCGCCCGCGCGGGTGATCTGCCCCGGCCCCGCGCGATAAGTAGTACCGGACCGGTCATCCTCCCTGCCGAGGAGGTGGGCCGGTGCCGGGACGACTGAGGTGTGCGCTGTGTGCCCTGGTGCTGCTGACCGGCCTGGTGCTGACCCCCGTGCCGGGGGCGGCGGCCCCGCCGCCCGGACAGCCGGTGAGCGTGCTGCTCGCCCGGCTGCGTTCGCTGTACCGGCGGTCGGAGGCGGCCAACACCGCCTGGCGCGCCGCCGAGGCGGAGCTGCGCACCCGGCGGGCCGCCGCCGCCCGGCTGGACGAGTCCCTGGCCGGGGCCCGGGTGAAGCTGGCCAGCGGCCGGGACGCGGTGGGTGCCGTGGCCCGGGAGCAGTACCGCACCGGCGCCGGTGCGCTCTCCCGGACCCTGGCCTTCCTGCTCGGCGGGGACCTGCCGGGGTACGGGCGCTGGCAGGCGTACCGGGCGGCGGCCGACCGGCGGCTGGCTGCCGTCGCCGGGCTGGTGGACGGCGAACGACGCGCCGCCGAGGAGGCCCGGCGGGCGCGGGCAGCGCTCGACTCCCAGCTGTCGCTGACCACCGAGCGCAAGCGGCAGCGGGACGCAGCCCGAGGCCGGCTCGCGGAGGTGGAACGCCGGCTGGCCGGCGTCAGCGGCGCGGAACTCGCCGGGCTGCGACGCTTGGAGCGCTCCTGAAGCGCCGCCGCATGGCGCCAACTCCGGCCCACCGGGCGCCCGGTGACGTCAACCGCCGCCCCGCGCCTCACCTCCGTTCCGGTGTTCGGTCCGGTGTGATGTCCAGGGCGCGGCCCACCAGGGTGAGGAGGGACTCCACGACACTGATCCGTTTTCGGGCGTCCATGATCAGGACCGGTACCTGGTCGGTCAGTGAGAGGGCCTCGCGGACCTCTTCCGCCTCATAACGGGCCGTTCCCTCGAAGTGGTTGACCGAGACGATGTACGGCAGGCCGCTGCTCTCGAAGTAGTCCAGGGCCGGGAAGCAGTCCTCCAGCCGCCGGGTGTCCACCAGCACCACCGCGCCGATCGCCCCGCGCACCAGGTCGTCCCACATAAACCAGAACCGCTTCTGGCCGGGTGTGCCGAACAGATAGAGGACCAGGTCGGGTTCGAGGGTGATGCGCCCGAAGTCCATGGCCACCGTGGTCATTTCCTTTTCGGGAACGGCCGTGAGGTCGTCCACCGCCTCGCCCGCCACGGTCATCACCGCCTCGGTGCGCAGTGGGGTGATCTCGGAGACCGAACCCACGAAGGTGGTCTTGCCGACCCCGAAGCCCCCGGCGATGACGATCTTTGTGGCGGAGGGGGCGCGGGTCCGGTCGGTCTCCCAGCTCTGCGGCCGGTCCCGGCCCGCCGGCTGGTGCGTTAACGTCTCAGAGCCTGCGAAGTCCACACTGCACCCTTTCGAGCAGCGCGCGGTCCGGCCGTCCGGTGCCGTGACCGGTGCCGTAGACGCGGATCCTTCCCTGGTCGGCCAGATCGCTGAGCAGTACCCGCACCACTCCCAGCGGCATCCTCAGCAGGGCCGACACCTCGGCGACCGAGCGCAGCCGGCGGCAGAGCCCGACGATGGCCCGTGACTCCGGCTGCGTCCTGCCGGTGGGGACGCCCAATGGCGGGGTGGCCTCCGGGTCGATGGCGGAGTCCAGCGCCCCGACGAAGCTCTCCACCAGCAGTACATGTCCGCAGTGGGTGCGCCCGCCGGTGAGCGAGTACGGGCGTACCCGGGCGGTGCGGCGGGCCCGCGCCCAGCGGTCGGCCTCGCCCGCGACGGAGAACATCCTCATCTGACCGCCTCCACCGACTGCCTCAGTTCCCTGCGGAGTTCGGGCGTCAGCACATGTCCGGCCCGGCCGACGAAGAGCGCCATATGGTAGGCGACCACGCTCATATCGCAGTCCGGGGCGGCATGCACGCCCAGCAGTGAGCCATCGCTGATGGTCATCACAAACAGGCTGCCCTCCTCCATGGCGACCATGGTCTGTTTGACCGTGCCGCCGTCCATCAGCGCCGCGGCGCCGGTGGTCAGGCTGCCCAGGCCGGCGACGATGGTGGCCAGGTCGGCGATGGATTCCCGTGGGCTCTCCGGCCCGGGGCCGGCCGCCGGGCCGTGCTGCGAGCCATGCTGCGGGTCGTACTCCGGGTCGTGCTCCGGCTCGGAGGAGAGCAGCAGCAGCCCGTCGGAGGAGACCACGGCCACCGATCGCACGCCGGGCACCTCATCGACCACATCCGTCAACAGCCAGCGCAGACTGCGCGCTTCATGGCTCAGTCCATAACCGGCACCGTTCACCATGCCGGGAGTGACGGGGGTCGCCCCCCGGGAAATTGCAGTCAACCGCGTGCCTCCTCGACATTGCCGCCCTGTTCCGGCTCCCCCGCCCGGCCGTTGTGCTCCCGCCCCGCCAGCTCCGCCGCCGCGTCGCGCCGCCCGTCCCGCGCCCCCTGCTGGAACCCGGCCAGCTTGCGGCGCAGCGCCTCGGCGTCCACGGCGCGGCGCACACGGTGCTGCGGCGGCTTCTGCGCCAGCGGTTTGGGCGTCCGCTTCGGCAGCCCATTGCCGGTGACCGCGCTGCGGGTTGCGCTGCCGGGCGCCGCCGACGCCGCGGTGTCCCGCGCCCGCGCCATGCCGGGTACGCCCGCGGGGCCGGGCATGTCGTCTGTTGCCGCCATGGTGCCGGGCGCACCGCTCGCTGCGGCCCAGGTCTCCCGCGTCCGCGCGGTGCCGGGCACCGTCCCGGTGCCGGCTACGCCGCCGGTGGCGCCGGGCATGCCGTGTGCCGCCGCAGCGCTGCGAGGCGTCGCCCCGGGCACGTACGTTTCACCGGCGGCGGGACGGGCCCATTCCGCACCCGGCCCCTGCCCCTGTCCGGGCGCGGCCCCGAGCCCGGCGCCCGGACGGGGTCCGGCACCTGCCACGTCGGGTACGCCAACCGGCCCCGGTACCGCACCCGGGCCACCGGGCCCCGCGTCACCGGTGCCGGGAGCGAGGCGAGCCCCGGCTTCCGCCGGTGGTACGCCCCCCGGCTGCGCCAGGCGCGGAACCGGGCGGGCATGGCGGCCCGTTGGGGGGCGGTCGGCCGGGGGCAGGGCCAGTTCCAGGGTGGCGTCGTCCGGGGGGAGGTCCGGGGGCGCGGGGAGCGGGCCGATGCTGGAGGTGCGGCGGGTGGTACGGGGCGGGGCGGCGGGCGGGGTGTCCCGGGGGAGGAGCCGGGCGGGGAGGACCACCACGGCAGTGATGCCCCCGGGCCGCTGCTCGCGCAGTTGCACCCGTACCCCGTGGCGGCCCGCCAGCCGGGCCACCACATACAGGCCCAGGCCCATCACCGCGTCATCCGGCCCCCGGTCCGCCCCCGGCATCGGAACCCGGGGCTCCGGATCGGGCTGGGCCAGCAGAGAGTTGAGCTGGTCCAGGCGGTCCGGGGCCATGCCGATGCCCTCGTCCTGGACGGAGAGCATCACATCGCCGTTCTCCAGCAGCCAGCCGGAGACCTGGACCTGCACATCCGCCGGGGAGAACTCGGTGGCGTTCTCCAGCAGTTCGGCCACCAGATGGCTGACATCGTCCGCCGCGGACCCGGCCAGCTGCGCCCGGGCGGGCAGTGAGTGGATGCGTACCCGCTCATAGCGGTCGATCTCGCTGACCGCGGCCCGCAGTACGTCCAGCAGCGGCACCGGCCCGGCGTGCCCGGCGCCCGCCTCGGCCCCGGAGAGGACCAGCAGGTTCTCACTGTTCCGGCGCATCCTGGTGGCCAAGTGGTCCAGTTTGAACAGCACTTCCAGCCGGTCGGGGTCCGCCTCGTGCGCCTCCAGCGCCTCGATCACCGACAGCTGGCGCTCCACCAGCAGCAGGGTGCGCTGGGAGAGACCGGCGCAGGTGGCATGGGCCCGTACCGTCAACCCGGCGAGTCGCTCGGTGAGTTCGCGGTCCCTTACCCGCAGCGCGTCCCGCTCGTCGGCGAGGTCCTGGCGGGCGGCGTCCAGCCGGGCGCGCTCCCCCTCCAGCAGGCCGATCCGCTCCCGCTGGCGCACCACGGTGCCATGCAGCACATTGACCGACCGGGCCACCTCGGCGAACTCATCGTCCCGGCCCTTGACGGAGACCGGTTCCCGGGCCAGGGGGTCGGCGCACACCCGGCGCGCGCCCAGCCGCAGCGCGGCCAGCGGACGGGTGACGGAACGGGCGGACTGGATTCCCGCCAGCAGCGCCAGCAGCAGGCAGCAGCCGATCAGTGCACAGCGCGCCTGGAGCGCGGTGACGTCCCGGCCGTGCACCCGGTCCAGGTGCGCCGCCTCCGCGCCGGCCAGCGCGGACTCCACCTGGCGCATCAGTGCCAGCCGGGCGGTGAGCGTGCCGCGCACCGTGTCCGGGTCCACGGCCCGTTCGGTGTCCGCCGACTGCCGTCCCTCGGTGATCCGGGCCAGCCGGGCCTCGGCGGCGGTGGCCTGTGGTCCGGTCACCGTGGCGGCATAGGCGTCGCGGGCCTTGGCCGGGGCGAGCTGGGTGAAGTCGGCGAGCGCGGCCTGTTCCCGGAAGGCGGTCTGCTGGGCGGCGGCCTGGAGTTCGGGGCGGGTGCCCCGGCCGGCGAGGGCGGCCAGATAGAGGCCACGGGTGGCGGAGTCCTCCTCGACCGCGCGGCCCAGCAGCGCCACGGCGGAGGCATCGGCCGCCCCGCTGCCGGGGGGCAGCCGTACCGCCAGCGTCCCGGCCACGCCGTGCAGCGCCTGCACGGTGGCCGTGTAGGCGGTGAACGCGGCCAGCGGCTCGCCCGGACCGGCCAGGGTCCGGCGCCGTACCTCGGCCAGCTTGTCCAGCCGGCCGCGTACGGCGGACGGCAGGGCATGGCGCACCTCGGGGGCGGCGGCGAACCGCCTTATCGTACGGTCCACTTGGGCCCGCTGGGCGGTGAGCGCGGCCGGCACCGGCCCGCGGCCGGCGGCCACATACTCGGTCATCGCGTCCCGCTCATCGGCGAGCGCATGGGCCAGCTGGACCGCGTCCGCGGCGGTACGGCCCAGCGGGACCGCGCGCTGGGAGTCCCCCGCCTCGCGCAGGGCGTCGGCGAGGCCGAGGGCCCCGGCGCCGAGCACCGTGAGCGAGGTGATCAACACGGCGACGATGAGCCGGTTCCGTACCCGGGCGGTGCGCTCGGGCACCGCCGTGGTCTGTTGCTCGCGCTGCCCGCCCCGAAGCCGCTTCTTCCGCACCGGTGCTCACCATCTGCTCTCATCCGTACCCACCCCAGGTGCTCAAGTGACCCTTCCAGCACCTCTGCGCAGCGGCCGCCGATCATGCGCTGGGCCACTCGAAGGAGTGGCTCCGGACGGGGAGATGACCCGCTAGGGGTTTCCCTGGGTTCCCCCTTGGGTTCCCCCTGGGATCCCCCGCCGGGTTCTCCCCCGGGTTCCCCCCCGGCGACCGCCACCCGGTAAACCGCCCTGCCCGCCGGAAGGATGCGCGCCAACGTCCGCTGAAATCAGGGCTGGTGCACACTGGCCCCATGCGCATCGAACTCGCCACTCGCCCGGGTGATCCCGGGCGCCCCAATGAGGACTTCGTATCGGCGGTGCTGCCGGCCATGGGGCTGGGCGGGGCACTGGTGTTGCTGGACGGGGTGACGCCGCCGCCGTCCGGTGAGACGGGCTGTACGCACGATGTGCCCTGGTATGCGGCGCGACTTGGCGGAGCGTTGCTCGAAGGGGCGGTCTCCCGGCGGGACTTGACGCTGGCGGAGTGTCTGGGCGCCGCCATCTCCCGTACCGCCGAGGCGCATGGGGACCTGTGTGACCTCGGTCATCGGCGTACGCCGCAGGCGACGGTGGTGGTGGCCCGCTGGGACGAGGAGCGGGTGGAGTATCTGGTGCTGTCGGATTCGGTGTTGCTGGTGGAGGGGGTGGGCGGGGAGGTGACGCCGGTGCTGGATGAGCGGATCGCGGTGCTGGCGGGGAGGGGTGCGGTGACGGATGAGCATCGCAATGCGGAGGGTGGGTTCTTCACGGCGGCCGCGGATCCGTCGGTGGTGCGGCGGGCTGTCACCGGGAGTCTGCCGCGGGATTCGGTACGGGCGCTGGCCGCGCTCAGCGATGGGGCTGCGCGGTGGGTGGAGGTTTTCCGGGAGGGGGGCTGGGCGGATTGTGCGGCGCTGCTTGCGAAAGGGGGGCCGGGTATGTTGATCGACCGGGTGCGGGAGTTGGAGCTGACGGCTCCGGTGGGGTGTGGGAAGCGGCATGATGACGCGTCCGCGGTTTACGCGGAGTTGTAGGCCCGTCCCGTTTCCGGGCGCGAACCGTTCGCGGTTCCCCGCGCTCCTGAGAGGGGCGCACCGGCGCCGCGTTGTGGGCAGTCGTTCCGCTGGCGATGGGGGCACCCCCGGCCGGAGGCTGGGGGAGGGTGGGCACAACGCGACCACCGGGCCGCACCCGGCGACGAGACCCCCATTTCCGGTGCGGGCCGCCCTGGGCTGGTCGCGCAGTTCCCCGCGCCCCTGAGAGGGGCGCAACCCGGCGCCAATGCGGCGTCTGCCAGCGCATCTTGGTGTTCGGCCGCGGGCCGTGGGGCTTGCTCGCGCAGTTCCCCGCGCCCCTGGAAGGGCGCACCCCGGCGCCGACACGGCGTCTGCCAATGCCCCTTGATGTTCGGCCGCGGGCCGGGGGTGGTTGCTCGCGCAGTTCCCCGCGCCCCTGATGGGGCGGCCTAAGGGCCGACGCTGGTGTTGAGTTGGTGGAGGAGGCGGGCCAGTTCCGCGATCTCCGCGCGGTCCCAGTCCGCCAGTTTGCGGACATACTGCGCACGCCGCGCATCCCGGACCCGGGTGAAGCGCTCGCTGCCCTCTTCCGTCAGCTCGACCAGCGAGGCCCGGCCGTCCGCCGGGTCGGGGGTGCGGGCGATCAGCCCCAGCTCGTCCAGCGCCCGGAGCTGGCGGCTCATGGTGGCCTTGCCCACGCCGAAGTAGGCGGCCAGCTCGGTGGCCCGCTGCCGCCCCGTCTCGGCCAGCCGCACCAGCAGTCCATAGGCGGCGGGCTCCAGCTCGGGGTGGACCTCGCGGGCCATCTCCCCGGAGGACGCCCGCGCCCGGCGCAGGAAGACCGCCAACTCCCGCTCCAGCGCCAGGAACTCCTGCTCCCCGTCCTCGCCGATCTCCCGCACCTCGCGCCCTCTTCGCTTTTCCGCCGCCGACAGTTCTCCACCGCGGCCATTCGCCGCGGCCGGGCCAGTATTTCCCAGGATCGGACCAATGGCAGCATCCCGGGCCCCGGGCCGGGGTATCACTGACTCAAGGCCATGACATGACCACACCAATGGCCAAAACCCCACCTCCCACCGAGACTCCCCCACCGAGCTCCCGGAGGCACCATGCCCGCGCACCACTGTTCCGGCCCCCCGAGGGCCCTCTCCCTGCTCACCGCCCTGTTTGCCGCGCTGGCGCTGCTGTGCGCGCTGCCCGGCGCCGCCCGGGCCGCAGGCGGCCCGCCCAGACCATCGCATCCCGGGCGGGACTGGATGGGCGTGACCGTACGGCCCCACGAGGGCGGCGGCCATGGAGCGCCCCCGCCCGCGCCGCTGGCCTTTGTGGAGGGCGTGGACGTCAGCAGCCACAACGGCAACGTCCCCTGGGGCTCCCTCTACCGCTCCGGGGTCCGTTTCGCCTGGGCCAAGGCGACCGAGGGCACCAGCTACACCAACCCCTACTTCACCCAGCAGTACGACGGCCCGTACCAGGCCGGAATGATCCGCGGCGCCTACCACTTCGCCCTGCCGGACAACTCCTCCGGCGCGGCGCAGGCGGCCTACTTCGCCGGCCATGGCGGCGGCTGGTCGGCGGACGGCCGGACACTGCCGGGTGTGCTGGACATGGAGTACAACCCCTACGGGGAGGCCTGCTACGGCCTGAGCGCCCGCCAACTGACGCACTGGATGGCCGACTTCTTCGCCACCTACCGGGACCGCACCGGACGGGACGCGGTCCTCTACACCACCACCGGCTGGTGGCACCGCTGCACCGGTGACTACACCGGCTTCGGCTCCGTCAACCCGCTGTGGACGGCGCGCTATGGCGCCACGCCCGGCGCCCTCCCGGCCGGCTGGAGCTTCCACACCGTGTGGCAGTACACCGACTCCGGCCCCACCGTGGGGGACCACGACCGCTTCAACGGCTCCTACGCCCGGCTGAAGGCCCTGGCCGACGGCTGAGCCGGCCCCGTACCGCCGTGCCCCCCGGCACATCGGCGCCGGGGGGCACGGTCTCACTTCCCGGTCGGTCAGCCGCAGTTACCGGCCGGGCGGGTGCGGGTGACCAGGTCGGTCCAGCCGGTGGTGCCGTCCAGCCACACCACCTGACGGCCGCTGACCGCCACCCCGGAGAGCTGCTCGCCCCGGTTGCAGGACATCCGGCCCCGGGGAGCGCCATCGGTGGTGAACTGCCAGAGCTTGGCCATGGTCTCGTTGTGGTACCCCTGGTCCGGAACCTGGGAGTTGACCGTCACCGCGCTCTCCGAGACGGTCAGGTCGAAGGCGTATCCGGCCTCGGCCGCCTTGTCCCGGGCGAAGTCCACCGGCGCGGTGCCGTCCAGGGCCGCCCGGCGCACCACGGTCCGTCCCTGGCCCTGGCCATCGGGCACCAGCCAGAAGACATTCTGGTGGTTGATACCGGTCTGCCCGATCTCGGCCGGGGTGCCGAGCTGGGACATCAAGGTCCTGGTGCCGCTCCTCAGATCCAGCACCTCGGTGCCATAGCGGTAGGAGTCGCCCTCCGGGTAGGCGCGGGCGTAGGCGATCCGGTAGCCGCTGACCGAGGGCAGTGAGGTGGACTGCTCGGGGCGGGCGTCGTCCACGAAGGCGGCCTTCTTCTCCCCGGTGCGCACATAGCCCACATGCCGCCCGCCGAAGGGGTCGGCGACCTCGAAGACCACCGCGATGTCGGAGACCCGGACATGGGTGACGGTGCCGGTGGTGGAGTACAGCTTGCGCACCGGTCCGCCGGACAGCGGCCGGGAGAGTACATCCACCCCGTCGGGCCCGTACGCGGCCCAGGCCACCGTCTTGCCGTCGGTGGCCGGATCGACGTGGTAGCGGCCGTCGTTGGGGCTCAGCAGCCGGGTGGCGCCGGTGCCGTCGGAGTGGCCGGCCCATACCGAGTAGGGCTCGGAGCCGTCGTCATTGGACTTGGCCGCGGCCCAGTAGCCGCCGCCCGCGCCCACCGTGCTGTCATTGGTGTTCACCTTGTCCAGCAGCCGGTCGGAGTCCACGCCCAGCGCCAGTTCCCAGTTGGGCACGATGCCATGGGCGTTGAAGTCCCGTTCCACCGCGCGCAGGGCGCGGGCCGAGATCTTCAGCTCGCGGGCGGCGGCCAGCACCGCGTTGCGGCCCTCGGTGAAGCCGTCCAGCGGGGTCATATAGCGGGTGAGCGCCCGGTAGACGATCTTGTCGGCCAGGGTGGGGCCGAGGTCCTTGCGCATATCCCACAAGGCACCGGAGAAGATGGTGGAGTTGAGGTGTACTCCGCCATTGTCGGTGGCGAAGCTCACGCCCAGGAAGCTCTTGCTGGTGGTGCGGCCGTCGCCGAGGTCCCGGAAGGCGCACTGGCGGGGCGACTTGGTGCGGCACAGCGAGCCGCCCAGCAGCCCGGCGTCGGGGTCGTCCATGGCGATCCCGTAGGTGTTGGTCCGGATGGCGGCGCCGAAGTAGTCGGCCAGCGCCTCGTTGAGCGCGCCGGACTGGCCCGCGTAGACCAGGCCGGCGGAGTTCTCCACCACCCCATGGGTCATCTCATGGCCCACCACGTCCAGTCCGGCCGAGAGCGTCCGGTACTCCTTGTCGCCGCCGCCGTACACCATCTTGGTGCCGTCCCAGAAGGCGTTGACATAGCTGCCGCCGAAGTCGGTCACGCCCACCAGGGAGTTGATGGTCATGCCCTGGCCGTCCAGGCTGTCCCGCTTGTGGACGGACCGGTAGTAGTCATAGACCTGGGCCGCCGCCCAGTGCGCGTCCACCGCGCCGGACTCGGTGGCGTCCTTGCCGAACTCCGGGGTGGGCGAGCCGAACTCCCGGATGCCCGCCGGCCACTTGCCATTTGCCTCGGCCACGTCCTTGCCGCGGGCGTCCCAGGTGGCGATCACATTCTTCGAGGTATCCGCCATCCGCCTGCGGTCGCGCAGCAGATACTCCTTGCGTGCCGGGTCCAGCTCCACGCCCAGCTCGACGGTCTGTCCGTCGTACTTCACCCCGGAGCCGGTGGTGACCGGGTCACCGGTGGCCCGCCGGGTGTCCTGGCGCGCGTTCCGGGCGGTGGCGGTGCCGGGCGCGGCGGGCCCGGCGAAGGTCTGGATGCCGCTGTACTGGAGCACCGGGAACCCGGCCCGGGCGTCGATATAGACCTCGCGCAGCACCGGTTCACCGGTGACGGGGTTCCGGCCGTGCACCGTGATGTGCTGGGTGAGCACCCCGCTGCCCCGGGGCAGCACCACCAGGCCCCGTGCCGTCCCGCTGAGCGCGGCGGCGGCCGGGGTGGGGCGGCCGGGGCGGGGCGGTACATCCTTGGGCCCCAGGGTCCGCCCGCCCAGCTGCCCGGCGACCGCGGCGACCGCGCGCCGTACGGCCGTCTGCTCGCCGACCTGGGCCCGGACCGCGGTCCTGAGGCCGGTGAAGTACCTGCCGGAGGTGCCGGTGACGACCCGCTTGCCGTCCTTGTTCTCCATCCGCACCACATACTGGCCGCCGAGGACCTCCACGCCCCGGTAGCGCTGTTGCAGCCGCACGGTCTCGGTGCCGTCCTGGCGCAGGGTCCGTACCGGCGTGAGGTTATGGTCCGGATCGGCGATCCGGTACCGGCCCTCCTGGCGCGCCAGGTGCGCGCGTGCCGCGTCCGCCGGGCCGGCCTTGGCGGTCACCGCCTCCCGGATTCCGGTCACCAGCGCGGGAGTTGCTGTGCCCTGCCCCGGGATCACCTCCACCGGGGACGGGGCGGGGGTCCTGGCGGCGGCCAGGGCCGGGGCCCCGCTCACCACCAGCGCGGCGGCCGAGACCAGCGCCGCCGCGCCACCGAGACCGCCTATGCCCGCGCCCGGGCCCCGCCGGCCGCTCCCCCCACCGCTTTTCCTGCCGCGTGTCCTGCCGCTCTGTGCTCTGGCCTTACGCAAGGAATTCCCTCCGTACCTGCACCTGCACCGGAACATCTCTTGGGCAGGGCCATGCAAGCGGTGATGTGTTAACCCATCAATGGGGCCTGATTGGCTACGGTCAACTTTCGGCCGCTCGCGGGGCGCTGGAGCAGGCCCGCCCCATGCCGGGCGGTGGCGCCCTCCGTCCCTCGCCCTAGGACCGGGAGTTGACTGAGTACGGTCTCGCGACAGAGGTGCGGCCACCGCTCGCCGCTTACAGTTCAGAGCCGGCACAAGCTGTACCAAGAGCACGGATCACGGGATCCGGGAGAGTTGGGACCCATGAATCAGGCGGCTGCCACGCGGATTTGGGACGGCCACCGGCTGGACCTCGACGCCTACCTGGACCGGATCGGATACACGGGGGAACGGGCGCCGACGCTTGAGGCGCTGCGGCGGCTCCAGCGGGCGCATGTGACCTCCATACCCTTCGAGAACCTGGACGTCATTCTGGGCATACCAGTCGAACTGGACCTGGCCGCGGTGCAGGACAAACTGGTGCACCGCCGCCGGGGCGGCTACTGCTTTGAGCACGCGGTGCTGTTCGCCGCCGCACTGGAGCGGTTCGGCTTTGAGTTCACCGGGCTGATCGGGCGGGTGACGCTGGGCGCGGAGAAGGTACTGCCCGCCACCCATGCCCTGATGGGCGTACGAGCGGACGGCGACCCGCGGCTATGGCTGTGCGATGTCGGCTTCGGACGGGGCCCGCTGGAGCCGGTGGAGATCACCGATGGCGCGGAGGCGGACTTCGACGGCTGGCGCTTCCGCATGGAGCGGCGGGAGGGTGCGCTGGGCGTGGACGAGTGGTGGCTGCACCAGTACGGCGCCGATGGCTGGGTGGACCGTCACACCTTCACCCTGCACCCCAGCCACCCCATCGACTATGTGGTGGCCAACCACTATGTCTCCACCCATCAGCGCTCCCCCTTCGTCAAGCGCCCCTTCGCCCAGCGGTTCGGCGTCACCGAGCACCACCGTCTGGACGCCACCGCGCTGGACACCTTCGGCCCCCAAGAACTGCTGGCCCAGCGGAAGATCGAACCGGCGGAGCTGGGGACGGTGCTGGCGGAGACCTTCGGTATCGAGCTCTCCGGGGAGCAGCTGGCGCATCTGGCGGCGGGGCTGGACTCGGCCTGATCCGGCAGCGCGCGTCGGTCAACTGAAGTCCGCCACCGTCAGGTTGGGGCCCTAATGTGTGGGGGCATGACGGACATCCATGCGCAGCCCGATCCTGAGCGCCGCAAGGTCTTCGGGGAAGTCGCCGAGCAGTATGAGTCGGCCCGGCCCGGCTATCCGGAACAACTGGTGGACGACGTCCTGGAGTTCGCCGGGCCGCAGGGCCGGGACGCGCTGGAGGTCGGGGCGGGGACCGGGAAGGCCACCCTGGCGTTCGCGGCCCGCGGGGTGCGGCTGACCTGTGTGGAGCCGGATCCGCGGATGGCCGCCGTACTGGAGCGCAAGACCGCCGGGCTGGGCGGGGTGACGGTGGTCGCCGGGGAGTTCGAGAGCTGGCCGCGCCCGGCCCGGCGGCGGTTCGGGCTGCTGCTGTCGGCCCAGGCGTGGCACTGGGTCGATCCGGTGTTGCGCTGGGAACTGGCCAAGGCCGCGCTGGTGCCGGGCGGGGCGGTGGCCCTGTTCTGGAACGACTGGTATCTGTCCGAGGACGCCCTCCGCGAGGAGGTGATCGAGGCACACCTGCGGCAGCTCGGCGAACTGCCCGACCACTCCATCCTGGACGCCCGGCCCCGGGAGTCGGTGATGGGCGACTACGACTGGGTGTGGGAGGAACTGCGCGCGGACCGGGGGTTCGCCGGTCTCACCCACCGGCGGTATGTGACCGAGCATGTGCGCTCCACCGCCGGCACGGTCGATCTGCTCACCTCGCTCTCCTTCTACCGGCGGCTTCCGCCGGACACCCGGGCGGCGCTGCTGGCCGAGGTGGCCTCGCTGGTGGACGCCCATGGCGGGGCGGTGCGGATGACCACCACCACGGGGTTGTTCCTGGCCAGAACGGTCGGCTGAGGCCGGCGTTCAATCCGCTGACGGCCCGCTCACGATCCGCTGACCATCCGCTGACCATCCGCTGACGGGTCAACCCGGGAATCGCCCCATGGAGTCCCGGCAGCCCCCCGCCTACCATCCGGATCATGGAATTACGGCGTCTGCGTTACTTTGTCGTCCTCGCCAGGCACCTGCACTTCGGGCGTGCGGCGGCCGAGATCGGGATCGCCCAGCCGGGGCTGTCCCAGCAGATCAAGGTGTTGGAGAAGGAGCTGGGGGCGGAGCTGTTCGTCCGCGGACGGGGAGAGGTCAGGCTCACCGCCGCGGGGCGGCGACTGCTGGACGGCGCCCCGGAGTTGCTGGAGCGCAGCGAGGCGCTGGTACGGGCGGTCAGTAGCGCGGCGCGGGGCTCCTCCGGCCTGCTGCGGGTGGCCTATACCCGCTCGGGGGCGGATCTGCGGGTCGGCGAGCTGGTGCGCGGCTTCCGTAAGGAGCACCCCGGCTACCGGGTGGAGGCGCTGACCGGGTGGACCAGCTGGAACCTGGAGCTGCTGTTGGAACGGACGGTGGATGTGGCCTTTATCCGGGGGCCGGAGCGGCCGGAGGGGGTGGAGGTGCTCCAGCTGGGCGCGGAGGAGATGGTGGTGGCGGTGCCCCGGACCCACCGGCTGGCCGCGCTGGAGTGCGTCCCGGCGGCCGAACTCGCCGATGAGCCGGTGGTGTTGTGGCCTCGCCACCAGGGACCGGCCTTCTACGACCGGATCATCGAGCAGGTCTGGCCGGACGGCGGCCCCCAACTGGTCCAGGAGGAGCCGGAGTCGGAACAGATCCTGGCGGCGGTGGCGGCCGGGGCGGGGGTCTCGGTACTCGACCGCCGCCGGGCCCTGAAGCTGTGCCCGCCGGGCGCGGTGGTACGCCCGTTCGCGGACGGCCCGGTACGGGTGGGGGTGGCCCTGGCCTGGCGCCGGGGCGAGGAGTCGCCCGCGGTGCGGGACTTTGTGGGGTACAGCAGGTCCCGAGGGCGCGAGTGGCTTCGCCCGGACTAGGCGGTGTCCGGGTGCGGGCCAGCAAAAGGGCACACCCGGCAACGTTCCGGCGTCTGCCGATACCTTTGGCCGTTCGGCTGCGGGCCCGCCTGGGCTGGTCGCGCAGCGCCCCATAAGGGGCGCGGGGAACTGCGCGAACAAGCCAAGCGGGCTCGCAGCCGACCGGCAACGGCCATCGGCAGACGCCATGCGCGGGCAGCCGCGCACCGCCCGCGCATGAAGACCGCTCACCGCACCGGAGCGGGGAGTTCACCCAAGGCGCACTCCAATCGCCGCAGCAGCTCGGTGAGTTCGTGATCCGATGTCGTCAACGGCGGAGCCACCATGACACTCTCAGTGGTGGCATCGATGCCCCCGGGGCAGAGAATCAGTCCATGCCGGCGAGCGGCGGCGATCAGCGTCCGGGAGAGTTCCAGGGGCCGGGCCGGGTCCCCGGACAGTCCCAGGCCGAGCATCAGGCCCCGGCCGCGGACCCCGGTCACCAGAGGGTAGGGCGCCCCCAACTTCGAGAGCCGCTCCAAGAGTTCCGCCCCCAGCACGGCCGCCCGAGCCGGGAGGTCCTGGCCGCGCAACTGCCGCAGCACGGCCAGACTCGCCGCCGCGGCCAGCGGATTCCCGGACATCGTATGGCCCAGTACCACCGATCCCAGCGGCCGTTCGAACGCAGCGGCCACCCGCTCCTGGACCAGGGTGACCGCCAGACTGGTGTAGCCGCCGGTCAGCCCCTTGCCGGAGGTGAGCAGGTCCGGCGCCACTCCGGCATGGTCGCAGGCCCACCAGCGCCCCGTGCGGCCGAACCCGGACATCACCTCATCGGCGATCAGCAGAAAGCCATGGTGGTCCGCCTCGGCCCGCAGCCATCGCAGGGTGTCCTCGGCCATGGGGGCCGCGCCGGAGGAGGAGCCGCCGACCGGTTCGACGATCACCGCCGCGACCCGGGCGCGGCCCACCGTGTCCAGGGCGTGCCGCCACTGCTCCGTCCCGGCCCGCAGGGCGCCCGGCACGGGCCGTACCCGGCTGCCGTCGGCGGCCAGCGCGGAGGGCAGCAGCGGGGCGAACGACGGGTCCAGTTTGGGCGGTTGGCCGGTCAGGGCCAACGCACCCGCCGTCATCCCGTGATAGCTGGGCTGTTCGGAGAGCACCACCGTACGGCCGGGCGAGCCGGTGCGATGGTGGTACGCCAGGGCGATGCGCAGGGCGCATTCATTGGCCTCGGAGCCGGAGTTGGCGTATTCGACATGCCCTGTCCCGGCCGGGGCGACGGCCAGCAGTTCCTCGGTGAGCCGGGCCAGCGGCCGGTTGGCGAACTGGGTGCGGTGGGTGAAGGTCACCTTCGCCAGCTGGTCCCGGATGGCCGCGAGGACCTGGGGGTTGCCATGGCCGAGGTTGACGTTAAGGACGCCGGAGGAGGCGTCCAGATAGTCCTTGCCCGTCTCGTCGTACACATACGAGCCCTGGGCGGACGCGGCCATGGGGAGCGGTGAGGCGGTCATGAGGTCCCTTCCGCGACGGTCCGGCGGTGGCCGGCGAGGACGACACCCGCCGAGCACAGGGCGGCGGCCACGCCGAACGCCCCGGCCAGGGTGGCGAATCCGGCGCCGCCCACGGTGAGGGCGCCCAGCAGGCTGGTGCCCGCCGCGATGCCGGCGTTCATCATGGAGTTGTTCCAGGAGACGACCGAGGCCCGCTGGGTCGGATCCACGGTGCTGAGGTACGCCTGCTGGGTGCTGTAGAAGGCGCCGCCCGCGACGAACCAGACGAACAGCCCGGCCAGGCTCAGCCAGAGGGTGGTGGTGCTGACCGCGACCACCACCCCCACGGTGAACACCAGCGCCCAGCCGATGGCCAGCCGGATCTCATGGGTGCCCTGGCGCCGGGCCCGGTCCACCAGGTGTCCGGTGAGCGTGGAGCCGGCCACCGAGGCGAAGCCCACCAGCAGGCCGATCAGGCCCAGGCTGCCGAGCGAGAAGCCGAAGCGCCGGGAGAAGAGCACGCCGGCATAGGTGTAGGTGCCCAGCCGCCCGGCCTGGAGCAGGGCGGTGGCCAGCAGGCCGAGCCGGATCCGGGGATCGCCCCAGGGCCGGACGATGGCGGCCCAGCCGCGCCCGCCGGATGGGCGCGGGCCGCGCAGCCGGGTGGCCAGCACCGGGACGGTGCAGGCCAGCAGAATGCCGATACCGGCGAAGGGCCAGCGCCAGGAGGACAGTTGGGCGATCAGGGTGCCCAGCGGCACACCGGCCACCTGGCCCAGGGAGTAGACCGAGGCGCCCCAGGAGACGGCCTTGCCGCGCTGCGCCGGAGCGCTGGCCTCGGCCAGATGGGCCCAGATGGCCGGGGCGGCGGCCGCGCCACCCAGGCCGGTGACCGCGCGGGCGGCGATCAGGGTGGGCAGGGTGGGGGCGAGCGCGCAGAGCACATTGCCCACCAGGAACACCGCCACTCCCCCGGTGATGAACCGGCGCCGCTCCACCCGGTCGGCCCAGACGCCGAACAGCGGTCCGGCGATGGCGTAGGTCAGGACATAGGAGGTGACCAGCGCGGCCGCGGCGGTGGTGGAGGAGTGCAGGTCCCGGGAGATGGTCGGCAACAGCGGGGAGACCAGGTACATTTCCGCGCCCATCAGGAAGAACACCGCGTAGAGCAGGGTGAACTTCGCCCAGGGAGTGGCCGGTTGGGGATCGGTGTCCTCAGCCGGCCCGGCGGACAGACGCGGGCTCGCGGGCGCGGTCACCGGGCGCCCGCCCGCAGGGCCGGAGCCGGCTCGGTGCCGGTGCCGCTGCCGGTGACGGGCGCCGGGACCCGGGGCAGGCCCAGGTCGTCCCACACCTCGTCCACCGCGCTGACGAAGTGCCGCACCGCGGCCGGGCTGTGCACCGGCGAGGGGTTGATGCGCAGCCGCTCGGTGCCCCGGGGCACGCTGGGGAAGTTGATGGGCTGGGCGTAGCAGAGGTGGTCCTCCAGCAGCCGGTCCGCCAGTTCCTTGCACAGATGGGCGTCGCCCACCAGCACCGGGACGATATGGCTCTCGGTGGACACCAGCGGGATGCCCGCCTCCTGGAACAGGCTCTTGACCAGCTGGGCGCGGTGGTGCAGCAGGATGCGCTCATTGTCGCTCTCGCGCAGTTTGCGCACGCTGGTCAGCGCGGCGGCGGCCAGCGCTGGCGGCATGGCCAGAGTGAAGATAAAGGCCGGGGCGAAGCTGCGCACCGCGTCCACGATGGGGGCGTCACCGACCAGGTAACCGCCCGCGGTGCCATAGCCCTTGGCGAAGGTGCCCATCAGCAGGTCCACCTGGTCGGCGCAGCCCAGCTGGGCGGCCATCCCGGCGCCGCCGGGGCCGTACATGCCGACGGAATGGGCCTCGTCCACATACACCAGGGCGTTGTGGCGCTTGGCGACGGCGCACAGTTCGGGCATGGGGGCGATATCGCCGTCCATGGAGTAGATGGACTCGAAGGCCACCACCTTGGGCACGTCCGGGTCGGCGGCGGACAGTAACTCCTCCAGGTGCGACGGGTCGTTGTGGCGGAAGATGCGGCGTTCGGCGCGGGTGGCGCGCATGCCCAGGATCATCGAGGCGTGGTTGAGCTCGTCCGAGAAGAACACCACGCCCGGCAGCAGTTTGCCCAGGACGCCCAGCACGGCGTCATTGACGGCATAGCCGGTGATGAAGGTCAGCCCGGCCTCCTTGCCGTGCAGTTCGGCGATCTCCCGTTCCAGCAGCACATGGGTGTGGTTGGTACCGGAGATGTTGCGGGATCCGCCGGCCGCGACCCCGGAACGCTCTATGGAGCGCTGCATGGCCGCCACGACCTCCGGGTGCTGCCCCATTCCCAGATGGTCGTTGCTGCACCAGACGGTGATTTCCCGGGGGCCGTCCTTGTGGTGGTGCAGCGCGGTGGGAAAACGTCCCGCCAGACGCTCGATCTCGATAAAGGTGCGGTACTGGCCGTTGCCCTTGATCTCGGAAATCTTCTCGGCGAAAAAGGCACGGTAGTCGACCACGGAGCTTCCTTTCGGATTCATTCCTGAGGGTTTTGGGTTCCGAGCCGGGGGTCGTTCTCCCACCCGGTGAGCGGCGGGAAGGCATCGGGGTCGGTAGCGATGCGCACCAGTGCGGGCCGGCCCGCCGCCAGGGCCTCGTCCAACGCGCCGCCCAACTGGGCTGGTTGGCGGACATCCCAGGCGGGCGCCCCGCAGGCGCGGGCGATGGCCGGGTAGTCCACCGGGCCCAGCGGTACCGCACTGGTGGCGGCGGAGTAGGTGTGGATCTCGGCGTGTTTCTGGTAGCCCAGCAGGCGATTGTCCAGCAACAGGATCACTACCGGCAGCCGTTCGCGGACGGCCGTCTCCAACTCGGCCCAGACATGGGCGAATCCGCCGTCACCGGTGACACAGACCACCGGCGCGCCGGGCCGGGCCAGGTGGGCGCCCAGCGCCATGGGCAGGCCCCAGCCGAGGCCGGCCAGTCCGCGCGGGCTCACAAAGCGCTGGCCGGGGCGGCGGGCGTGCAGATAGTTGGCGGTCCACACCGAGGAGTAGCTGGCGTCGGAGACCACCACCGTCTCGGGGGTGAGCCGGTGGTCCAGCTCGGCCATCACCCGCTCCGGGCGGAGCGGGGCGGCCTCGCTGGTGCGTACGTCCAGGGTGTTGTCCTGATAGCCGCGGCGGGCCTCGGCCAGGGCCCGCTCGGCCTCCGGGCGGACGGCCTGCCCGGCCAGTGCGGCGCGGAGATCCGCCAGGCCCGCCCGTACGTCTCCGGTCAGGCGAAGCGCCTCGTAGTTGCGGCCGATCTCCCGTCCGTCGATGTCCAGATGGGCATAGCGGGCGCTGCGCGGCAGGGTGCGCCAGGAGTCGGTGCCGTTCTCGTTGGTACGGGTGCCCACCAGCAGCACCGCGTCCGCCTTCGCCAGCCAGGGCAGCAGGCCATGGGCCATGCCGCGGTGGCCCATGAAGTGGCCGATGACGCCGCCGGACAGCGGATGGCGCTCGTCCACCGCGCCCTTGCCCATGGGGGTGGTGAGCACCGGGAGCGCGGCGTGCTCCTGGAGCGCGGCCAGTTCCGCCGCCGCGTCCGAGCCATGCACCCCGCCGCCCGCGATGATCACCGGGCGGGCGGCACCGGCCAGCAGTTCCGCGGCCCGGCGCACCTGCTCGGCAGCCGGCCGCGGCCGGTCCAGCGGCACCCGCCCCAGGCAGGCGGTACGGGGCGGCACTTCGGGCGGAACCTCCTGGTCCAGCACGTCCTTGGGCACCAGCAGCACCGCGGGACCGGGGCGGCCGGAGGCGGCGGCGGTGAAGGCCATATCGGCGTAGTCCGCGGCCCGCGCCGGGTCCTCCAGGCGGCGCACCCACTTGGCACAGGAGGCGAACAGCGCCAAGTGGTCCAGCTCCTGGAAGGCGTTGCGGTCCCGGTTGCCGGCCGGCACATCCTGGACCACGGCCACCACGGCGGTGGACGCCTGAAGCGCCTCGGCGAGCGGGGCCACCAACAGGGTTGCGGCGGGCCCGTTCTGGGCCGCCACCACGGCGGTGCGATGACTGACGCGGGCGAAGCCGTCGGCCATGGCGCCGCCCGCGTTCTCGGTGCGATAGACCACCTGCCGGATGCCACGGCTCTCGGCGGCCAGCAGAAAGGCGGTGGGCAGGCTCTGCCCGAAGACTTCCGCGACACCATGCCGCACCATCGCGTCCGCGAGTACCTGGGCGACCGACTTTTGCGTGGAATCTTGAAGCTGCGGCATGCAGGTAAGTTTTGGGGACGCGTAACTCGCGCGTCCAATACCGGCTTTGTATCGGCGGATAAGAAGCGTTTATCGGGTACGCCCTTGTCCGGTCGCGTCGGGCACCCTGGCGCGGGATGACGTCCGTTCCGCCGCCGGCCGCAACAAAGAAGCCCCGGCCCGCGGGTAGCAGGTCAGGGCTCCGGCCGACGGAGGTTAACGGCCTTGCCGCTCCTCGTTCTTGACGCTGGTCACAAACGACGACCAGGCGCCGGAGCCGAAGAGCAGTGCGGGCCCATGAGGGTCCTTGGAATCACGGACGGGGACCACGCCACGCGAGGCAACGAGGTCCGTGGCGACCTCTATGCAGGAACCGCCGTTGCCGCTGTAGGAGGACTTGAACCAGGTGAGGGGGAGGGAGTCGGTCGTCATGGGGTGCCCTTTCGTACCTGCTCGATCACGGCCACTGAATCCGCCTGGGAGAGTGCTTCGGCCTGTAGCTGATGGGAGGCCCTCATCAACGGCAGCGAGGAGGTCATTTCCCGGTCCAAGTGCCCATGCGTTTCGGACTCCACGTAGGAGACAACAGAGCGGTCGGACAGGACCAGCAGATTCACCAGCCGGTTGAACGGGCGTCGCTCGCCTATGGCGTAGGGCGCCAACTGGAGCGTGTTGTCCGGCTGTTCGGCGAACTCGATCAGTCTGGCCAGCTGGCGCTCCATGACCTCAGCCCCTCCGATCGGCCGCCGGATGCAACTCTCATCCAGGATCACGACCACGAGGGGTGGAGTGCGCCGCACCAGAGCCGCTTGCCGCTCCGCCAGGGACTCGACTCGTTCAGCGGCTTGTTCGGGGGTGATGGCGCCCCGCTTCACATTGCCCTCTTCCAGCGCTCCTGCGTACTCCGGCGTCTGGGCAGAGTGGGAGGCCCGGCCCGACGCGCTGCGGCCGGCCGGGGCCGACGAGAGGCGGCAAGTGGGGGCGAGCGGCCAGGACGACCCTTCGGCACTCGGGGGCCGTCCTCCGGTCGTCGTCGGCCGGAGCGGCGGCGTCAGCCGGGGGGCGCGCCCATGATGATGCCCCGGCCCATCGCCATGCCGCTGACCATGACCCACGCGGCCCCGGTCGTGACCGTGCCGCACTCCTCGGCCATGGGGTCCGTCAACTACGTCACCTGCGACGCCTGCGTCCAGTTCATGCGGGCCCGGGACGCCTGCCTGGAGCGGGGTGACGGAAGCAGCGCTCGGGAACTCGGCAAGGCGCTGAGGGAGCACAACAAGCGGCGGCACATGGTGGTGCTGGAGCCCTGATATCCACGGCGGGCCCGGCCATGGGCGCCCCCCCGGTGCTGCCATCGGCGCTGCCATCGCGGTGCCATCGGCCTGCCATCGCCTCCCTCGACAGTGAAGTCGTCAAGCACGGCGAGGGCAAGGGATTCAAGGACGATGGAGATCGGTCAGACGGCGGCGACGGCGGTCCGGCTGTCGGGGCTGCGCAAGAGCTACCCGGGTGGCGCCGCCCCCGCGGTGGACGGTCTGGACCTGACGATCCGGCGGGGCGAGATGGTGGCCCTGCTCGGCCGCAACGGGGCGGGCAAGTCCACCACGGTGGCGATGATGCTGGGCCTGCTGGAGCCGGACGAGGGCCGGGTCGAGCTGTTCGGCTGCCCCGCGGCGCAGGCGGTACGGGCCGGGCAGGTCAGCGCGATGATGCAGGAGGGCGGGCTGGTCTCCCGGGTCACCGTCGCCGAGCTGATCCGCTTTGTGCGCCGCGCCTTCCCGCGGCCGCTGCCCACGGCCGAGATCCTGCGGGCGGCCGGACTGGAGGGGCTGGCCCGCAAGCGGGTGGACCGGCTCTCCGGCGGCCAGGCGCAGCGGGTGCGGTTCGCCATGGCGCTGGCCGGTGACCCACAGCTGCTGGTGCTGGACGAGCCCACCGCCGCGCTGGATGTGGAGGCGCGCCGGGAACTGTGGGCGGCGCTGCGGCGGTACGCCGCCCGGGGCCGGACCATTGTCTTCTCCACCCACTACCTGGAGGAGGCGGACGCCAACGCCGACCGGGTGGTGGTGATCGACCGCGGCCGGCTGGTGGCCGACGGCACCAGCGCCGAGCTGAAGCAGGCGGCGGCCGGCCGCATCATCGGCTTCGCCGACCCGGGTATGCCCGTCTCCCAATTGGCCATGCTGCCGGGCGTGTTGGAAGCGGAGACGCGGGGCGGCCGGGTCCGGCTGCGCACCGTGGACGCCGATGCCACCCTCGCCGCGCTGGGGCCGGTACGCGGCCTGGAGGTGACCGGCGCCGGGCTGGAGGACGCCTTTGTCGCCCTCACCGGTGCCGGACGCTGACCATCAACTCCCTTTGCACATTAAGGAAAACGCGAAAATGGATATGACCCTCGGTTATCTGCGCCTGGAAGCGACCCGGCTGGTGCGCAATATCAGCTTCCTGATGGTCTCGCTGGTCACCCCGCTGGTGATGTATGTGGTGCTGGCGAACAAGGCCAGGGGTGCCCAGGACACCGAGTCGCTGTCCTTCCTCACCGTCACCATGGCCGCCTTCGGCGCCATGGGCGCGGTGCTCAACAGCGGAAGCGGTATCGCCGAGGACCGGGCCGGCGGCTGGCTGCGCCAGCTGCGCCTGATGCCGGTGCGCCCGGCCCAGGTGGTGGGGGTGCGCGCCCTGACCGGGATGCTGGGCGCGGTGCCGCCGGTGCTGGCCGTCCAGTTGGCCGGTGCGCTGGGCTACGGGGTGCACCACTCGCCCGCCCAGTGGGCGGCCACGGTGCTGGTGCTGTGGCTGGGGGTGGCGCCGCTCGCCCTGCTGGCGCTGGGCGTGGGCCATCTGCTGCGCCCGCAGCTCGCCCAGGCGGTCTCGGTGGCCGGATATGTGCTGCTGTCGGTGGTGGGCGGCCTGTGGGCGCCGGTGGACAAGCTGCCGCACTGGCTTCAGGGGGTGTCCCGGGTGACCCCGGTCAACCGCTATGCGGAGCTGGCGCTGGACGCCGCCCACGGCCGGGCGCCGCACGCCGCCGCCCTGCTGGTGCTGGCCGGCTGGCTGCTGGCCTCGGCCGGCTTTGCGCTGGTGGCCTGCCGCAGGGGTTCCCGTGCGGCCTGAGACCTGGTTCCTGAGCAGTGGCGGCGCGGCCCAAAGCGCCGCGGGTGACGGGAAGTTGGTCCTGGCCCCTCCCGGCCGGGAACCCTCCGACGTGCTGTACCACGACCCGTACACCCCCGTGCCGCCGCTCCCCCGCGGCGCCGACCGCGGGCCGGTCCAGCTGCGCGAGGACGTCCTGTGCTGGACCTCCGGCCCGCTGCCCGGGCCGGTCCCGGCGGGAGCCGCCGAGGCGGTGCTGCGACTGCGGATCCCGGTGGCCGAGGGGCGGCTGCTGGTGGCTCTGACCGATGTCCGGCCCGACGGGCAGGTGCTGGCCCTGGCCCTTGCGGAGGCCGTCTGCACCGGCCCGGCCGCCGCCCGCGAACTGCGCGTCCAACTTGCTTGTGGGTACGCGGAGTTCGCCCCCGGCCACCGTATCCGCCTGGAACTCTCCGCCCTGGGCCGGCCTCGCTACGGTGCGGACCCCGCACCGCTGAACGCCCCGGCGGTCTACCGCGTCCACCACGACACCGCCCGCCCCTCCCGGCTGGTGCTGGGGGCGCCCCTTTAGGGGCGCGGGTCGCTGTCACATGTGCGGCTCCGCCGCGTGGGCGCGACCAGCCACCCATGGCCCGCAGCCGAACGAAGCGGGCCATCAGCGGACGCCGGCATCGCCGCCGGGTGCAGCCCGGTGGACACAACGCGGCGGGTGCGCCACATCAACGTCAGAAGCCCGCCGAGGCCACGAATTCCAGCAGCTGCCCCAGATCCAGTGAGCCGCCCCGCGCAAACGCGGCCTCGTACGCCGCCGGGCCGAGCGCGGCGCGGGCCCGTTCCCGGGCCCGGACGCTGTCCGGGGAACCCTGGCCCACTCCGAACACCGCCGCGCAGCCGCCGTAGACGACCGCCGCCGTCTCGTACTCCCCCGCGGACACCGCCGTGGCGGCGAATCCCAGCAGGGCCATGATGCGCAACGGGGTGTAGGGCACCCGCTCCATGCTGCGCAGCGCGGTGCGGAACCGCTCCACCGCGGCGGCGTGGTCACCATGGGCGCTCAGCGCCCGCCCATGGTTGATGCGGAAGAACGCGGTGTCATAGGGGTTCGCCCCCTGCGCCTCCAGTTCGGCCAGGCCGCGCTCGAAGGCGGGCAACGCGGCCTCGAAGTCCCCACGGCGGGCGTCCACCGCGGCCCGCGCCAGCCCCACTTGGAGCGCGGCGCCGGCCCCCGCGCCGGAGGCGGCCCCGGCGGCCCGGGCCACATCCGCCGCCGCCCCGTCCGGATCGTCCTCGCGCAGCCGCAGATATGCGTGGCGCAGCAGGGTGGCGACGATCTCGTCCGCGCCCAGCCAGTCGGCGATCAGACCGTCCGCCTCGGTCATCAGCGCCCCGGCCGCGGCCAGTCCGCCGCCACGCAGTACCCGGTGCCGGATCAGCAGCATCAACGCCTGGCTGAGGCCCCAGCGTTCGCCGAGCCGGCGGAAGGCGTCGGCGGCGGCTTCCAGATCGGGATCGGCGAGGTCGGGCCGCCGCTCGTGCATCCGCAGACTGCCGCGTACCAGGCGGGCGGTGGCCGCCAGCCAGGGATCGGTGGACTCGGCGTAGCCGTCCAAGAGTTGGACGGCCCGTTCGGTGCGGCCCGCGACGGCCGTCAGGGAGGCGCCGGAGATCAGCAGCAGCGGGTGCACCGGGCCTTCCGCGGCCAACCGCTCGGTCAGCTCCTCGAAGCCGGCGGCGAACTCCGCCGGCCACTCGCCGGCGACCGCGGTGAAGTCGGTGGGGTGGGCGAAGTCGCCGATCCGCGAGACAAGCAGGCAGGCGGCATGGGCGCGGACGGCTCCGGCGGGCGGGACGGGACCGGCCGCCGCCAGCACCAGGCCCGCCCAGTGGGCGGCCTCGCCGCGCTGGCCGCGCAGCCACCACAGCCAGCCGAGCGCGGCGCACAGCCGCAACGCCAGGGCGGTCTCGGCAAGTTCAAGGGCGCCACGCAGCGCGGTGAGGCAGTTGTCGTGCTCGGTGACCAGACGGTCGATCCAGGCCAGTTGGGCCCGGGTGCGCAGCAGGGGCTCGGCCGTCTCGGCCAGTTCGGTGAAGCAACGGGCGTGCCGCAGCCGCCATTCGGCCGCCTCCCCCGCCTCGGCCAGGCGCTCGGCGGCATAGGCGCGGATGGTCTCCAGCATCCGCAGCCGGCCGTCGTCGCCGGCGGTCAGAATGGACTTGCCGGTCAGCGAGAGCAGGGCGTCCAGGGCATCCGCGCCGCACACCCGCTCGGCGTCCTCGAGGGTGGCCGAGCCCGCGAACACCGAGAAGCGGCGGGCCGCCCGGGCCTCGTCCTCGGTCAGCAGGTCCCAGCTCCAGGCGACCACGGCGCGCAGGGTCTGCTGGCGCGGCAGGGCGGTACGGCTGCCGCCGGTGAGCAGGCGGAAGCGGTCGTCCAGCCGGTCGGCCAGCTGCCGGGGGGTGAGCATCCGGGCCTTGGCTGCGGCCAGTTCGATGGCCAGCGGCATGCCGTCCAGGCGGGTGCAGATGGCGCCCACCGCGGCCGCGTTGTCCTCATCGACGGTGAAGCCGGGGCGGACCGCGGCGGCGCGCTGGGCGAAGAGCCGTACGGCGGGGGCCTCGGCGATCCGCTGCCAGCCGTCCCCGGGCCCGGGCAGGCCCAACGGCGGTACGGGGCAGAGCTGTTCGCCGGGGATGCCCAGCGGTTCCCGGCTGGTGGCCAGCACCCGCAGCTGCGGGCAGCGGGCCAGGGCCTGGTCCACCAGCTCGGCCACCGCCTCGATCACCTGCTCGCAGTTGTCCAGCACCAGCAGCAGCGGGCGTCCGGTGAGGGCGGTGACCAACCGGTCCAGCGGGTCGGCGGCGGCGCCGTCGTCGCGCTGCAGCACGGTGTCCCGGACGTCCAGTGCGGCCAGCACGGCGTAGGGCACCTGGTCGGGGTCGGTGACCGCGGCCAGTTCGGCCATGCGGACGGCCGACTCCTTTGCGCGGGCGGCGCATTCCACCGCGATCCGGGTCTTGCCCGCCCCGCCGGGGCCGACCAGGCAGACCAGTCGGCCCGTGGCCAACATGGCGGTCAGCTCGGCGAGTTCGTCCTCCCGGCCGATGAAGCCGGTGCGGGGGGTGGGGAGGTTGTGGGTGGGGAGGTTGTGGGTGGCCGGCTCGGATGCGGGCGTGGGTGCGGCGGTGGATACGGCGGTGGATACGGCCGTCAGGCGGGCCGGTGCCGCTTGCGGCGGGAGTTCGCCGCGCAGGACGGCCAGGTGGGCGGCGGAGAGTTCCGGGGAAGGGTCGATGCCCAGTTCATCGGCGAGCAGGGCGCGGGTCAGTTCGTACTGGGCCAGCGCGTCGGACTGGCGGCCGGCGCCGGCCAGGGCCCGTACCGCCAGGGCGGCCAGGCTCTCGCGCAGCGGGTGCGCGGCGCGGTCGGCCGCCAGGGCGTCCAGGGCCTGGGCGAACCGGCCGGCGGCCAGGTGGGCGGCGGCCAGGTCCTCCACCGCCCGCAGGCGCAGCTCGGCCAGCCGGGCGGCGGCGGGGGCGGCGTAGGGAGCAACTTGGATGAGGTCGGCCAGCGCTTCCGGTCCCTGCCACAGGGCCAGCGCCTCGGCCAGCAGCGAGGCGGCGGTCTCGGGGTCGCCGGAGGAGAGGGCGGCGGTACCGCGCTCGGCGAGGCGGGCGAAGCGTTCGGCGTCCACCGCTTCCGGCGGGGCCGCCAGGGCGTAGCCGACGGCTCCGCCCGCCACGAGCCCGGTCTCGCCGAGTGCGGCGCGGAGCCGTTTGGCCACGGTGGCCAGGGCGTTGCGTGGCTTGGCCGGTGGTTCGTCGCCCCAGAGGGCGTCCACCAGCCGGTCCACCGGGATGGTACGGCCGGGTTCCAGGGCGAGCAGCCCGAGCAGGGCGCGTACCCGCAGGCCGCCGATCGGCACGGGCCGCTCGGAGTTGTATGCGGCCACCGGGCCCAGGATCGAGAACTGCACGGCCCAAGGTTAAGGAATGTGTGGTGGGGGTTGGCGATGTGGGCTGCTTCGGGGGACGGCGGCCGGTCGTGCGTTCCCCATGCCCCTGGGAGGGCGCCCCGCCCGGCGACGAAGCGTCTGCCGACAACTGCCTGTCGCCCGACCGCGGGCCGGGTGTGGCTGGCCGCGCAGTTCCCCGCGCCCCTGGCGGGGCACCCCCACCGCGGCCCGCTGACGCCAACGGCGGGCGCCCCCCACCGGAGAGCGCAACCCTGGCGGTTGGCCTCCACGGGTGGTGCGTGGGTGGGGTGATCCGCCCCGCAGGGGCGGCCTGTTCGGCCGCGGGCCATGCGGGGCCCCTACGCCGCCATGGCGACCTCCGCCGTGGCCGGGGTGAGGGCCAGTTCCAGGACCTGGCGGACGTCGGAGACCGGGTGGACCTCCAGCTTCTGGAGGACCTCGGCGGGGACATCGTCCAGGTCCGGCTCATTCCGCTTGGGGATGATCACCGTGGTGATCCCGGCCCGGTGCGCGGCCAGCAGCTTCTGCTTGACGCCGCCGATCGGCAGTACCCGCCCGGTGAGCGAGACCTCGCCGGTCATGGCGACCTCCGGCCGCACCTGGCGCCCGGAGAGCAGCGAGGCCAGTGCGGTGGTCATGGTGATACCCGCGCTGGGCCCGTCCTTGGGCACCGCGCCCGCGGGGACGTGGAGATGGATGCCGCGGTCCTTGAAGTCACCGACCGGGAGCTCCAGTTCGGCGCCGTGGGAGCGGAGGAAGGAGAGGGCGATCTGGGCCGACTCCTTCATGACATCGCCGAGTTGGCCGGTGAGGGTCAGGCCCGCGCCGCCGGTCTCGGGGTCGGCCAGGGACGCCTCCACGAAGAGGACGTCGCCGCCGGCACCGGTGACGGCCAGCCCCGTGGCCACACCGGGCACCGCGGTGCGCCGCTCGGCCGGGTCCTGGGCGGACTCGGGGGTGTGGTGCGGGCGGCCGATCAGCGGCCGCAGCTGGTCCGTGCCAATGGTGAACGGCAGCTCGCGCTCGCCCAGTTCATGCTGGGCGGCCACCTTGCGCAGCAGCCGGGCGATGGTGCGCTCCAGGGTGCGTACGCCCGCCTCGCGGGTGTACTCCCCGGCCAGCCTGCGCAGCGCCTCGTCGGCGACGGTGACCTCGGCGGCGTCCAGTCCGGCCCGCTCCAGCTGGCGGGGCAGCAGGTGGTCACGGGCGATGACCACCTTCTCGTCCTCGGTGTAGCCGTCCAGCCGGACCAGCTCCATCCGGTCCAGCAGGGCCTCCGGGATGGCCTCCAGAACGTTGGCGGTGGCCAGGAACACCACATCGGACAGGTCGAGTTCGACCTCCAGATAGTGGTCGCGGAAGGTGTGGTTCTGGGCCGGGTCCAGGACCTCCAGCAGGGCCGCGGCCGGGTCGCCGCGGAAGTCGGAGCCCACCTTGTCGATCTCGTCCAGCAGGACAACCGGATTCATGGCGCCCGCCTCCTTGATGGCGCGGACGATGCGGCCGGGGAGCGCGCCGACATAGGTGCGCCGGTGGCCGCGGATCTCCGCCTCGTCCCGGACACCGCCGAGCGCCACCCGGACGAACTTGCGGCCCATGGCCCGGGCCACGGACTCGCCCAGCGAGGTCTTGCCCACGCCCGGGGGGCCGACGAGCGCGAGCACCGCGCCCCCGCGCCGCCCGCCGACCACTCCCAGGCCCCGGTCCGCGCGCCGCTTGCGCACGGCCAGGTATTCGGTGATCCGTTCCTTGACGTCCTCCAGGCCCGCGTGGTCCGCGTCCAGCACGGCCTTGGCACCGGGGATGTCATAGGCGTCCTCGGTGCGCTCGTTCCACGGCATCTCCAGCACCGTGTCCAGCCAGGTGCGGATCCAGCCGCTCTCCGGGCTCTGGTCGGAGGCCCGTTCGAGCTTGCCGACCTCCTTCAGGGCCGCCTCGCGGACCTTCTCCGGCAGCTCGGCGGCCTCCACCCGGGCCCGGTAGTCCTCGGACTCGTTCTCCGGGTCGCCATTGAGCTCGGCCAGCTCCTTGCGGACGGCCTCCAGCTGGCGGCGGAGCAGGAACTCGCGCTGCTGCTTGTCCACGCCCTGCTGGACGTCCTTGGCGATGGACTCGGCGACATCCTGCTCGGCCAGGTGCTCGCCCAGCCACTTCACGGCGAGCTTCAGCCGGGCCACCGGGTCGGCGGTCTCCAGCAGCTCGACGCGCTGGGCGACGGTGAGGAAGGGCGAATAGCCGGAGTTGTCGGCGAGCTGGGAGAGGTCCTCGATCTGCTGGACCCGGTCCACCACCTGCCAGGCGCCGCGCTTGCGCAGCCAGCTGGTGGCCAGGGCCTTGTACTCCTTCATCAGCTCGGTGACGGCACCGGGCAGTGGGTCGGGGGTGACCTCCTCGATCACCGCACCCTCCACCCAGAGGGCCGCGCCCGGGCCCGTCGTCCCGGCGCCGATGCGCACCCGGCGCAGGCCGCGGATCAGCGCGCCGGGGTCGCCGTCGGAGAGCCGGCCGACCTGTTCGACGCTGCCCAGGGTGCCCACCCCGGCGTAGGTGCCGTCCACCCGGGGCACCAGCAGCACCCGCGGCTTGGCCCCGCCCTGCGCGGCGGCCTGGGCGGCCTCGACGGCGGCGCGTACCTCGGTGGCGGACAGATCCAGCGGAACCACCATGCCGGGCAGCACGACCTCGTCGTCGAGCGGCAGGACGGGCAGGGTGAGCGGTGTGGACGTCGAAGCCATGATCTCCCCTTCGGCAGGCAAGTTGAGCTATGCCGACTCAATGCGTGGGGAGGGTGCGGTTGTTCCCGAGGGCTTGTTCGCTCTGAGCGATCACCGCGGGGTGCGGTGAGGACGGGGCGCTCACGGGGCCGGTGAGCACGAGCTCTCGCGGGGCGCGCGGTGCGTATGGGCAGTCAGGACGCCCGATGATCGGCTCTGGACTGCGGCCACTTGTCACCTGCGGGCCGGTGGGGGCTTGTCGCGCCCACGCGGCGGAGCCGCATATCGAATAGCCGCCCCGCGCCCCTTACGGGGCGCCGGCCTCAGCGCGGTCCGAGGGCGTCCGCATGGCGGGGCTCGCCGCCGGGCGCCGCATCCGGGGCCGGGGCGGGCTCGGTCCGGGCCGGACGCGGCCCGTGGAGCAGCCCGCTCTCGCGCGGCGCCTCCGCGGCGCGGGCGATGGTCAGCGGCCCGTCCGGTACCGGCAGCAACCCTTCCGGAACCCGGGGCGGGTCGCCGGCCGTGCCCCGCGCCGGAGCGGCCCCGTACCCCGGACGGACCCGGTCACGCAGCCGCACCTGGCAGGCGATGCCGATCAGCAGCGCTATCGGATGCCCCCAGCTGGCCAGTGGATCGGCGAACTCGATCAGGTCCTGGGCGCAGAGCAGGCCCGCGCCGCCCAGGATGGTCCACTTCCAGGCCGGGGCCAGCAGCCCGGCCAGCGCCCCCAGGCAGGCCATCAGCCCGAAGCTGATGCCGTAGTCGAGCCGGTGCAGCGACGCGGCCGGAAGCCGCCCCGCCGCCACCGCGCCCGCCACCGGCAGCTCGGTGGCCAGGGTGGCCAGCACATGGCCCAGTGTGAAGACCACGGCGGTACGCAGCCCGCCGACCCGGCGTTCCAGGGCGCCGAGCACGGGGGCGAAGGCCAGGCCGTAGAAGGAGAACAGGCCGCCCGCTATCCATAGCGCGCTGGCGACCATGACCAGCGCCGGACGGTCGGCCAGATGCGCGGCGTCCGTGCTGGAGCCGCGCAGCAGGCGGTTGACGGTGGCCTCGTCGGCCAGCTCGGCATAGAGGGCGGTGGCCAGCAGCACCAGCCCGTAGCAGAAGGTGAACGGGGTGGCCCGGAGCGTGGGTATGAGCTCGCCCAGCGCGCGAAGCCGCCGCCGCACCCCGCCGGGGTCAACCGCACTCACTCGGCCAGGCCCCTTTCCGGCGACCTGGACCGGCCGCTCGCTACGAACATTAAGGGGCACGCCCCCCGGCGCATCAACTCCTTGGAAGGATCAGGAAGTCCTTTGTCACCACCCTGACATCCGACGGAGGCTCCTATGACCGCTTCACACGCCCCGCACCACCCTCCCGTCACCCTGGACCGCCGCGACGGCCCCTTTGGGGAGGTGGTGCTGCGCCGCCGTGGCGAGGGGCCGGGCGCCGTCCACGAGATCATCGCCAATGGCTGCTTTCTGATGGACACCTCCGACGGCCGCTCGGAGCGGCGGCTGGTGGAGGCGGCGCTGGCCGCGCTGCCCGCCGGGCGCCGGGATCCCGCCCTGCTGATCGGCGGCCTGGGGGTGGGGTTCTCGCTGGCCAGGGCGGCCGAGGAGCCCCGCTGGGGCCGGATCACCGTGGTGGAGCGCGAGCCGGCGGTGATCGACTGGCATCGCGGCGGCCCGCTGGGCGCCTTCTCCGCGGCGGCGCTGGCCGACCCGCGCACCGAGATCGTCCAGGCGGATCTGGTGGCCTACGTCCAGCAGGGCGGCTGCTCCTTCGACGCGCTCTGCCTGGACATCGACAACGGTCCCGGCTGGACGGTCACCGAGGACAACGGGGGTCTCTACTCCCCCGCCGGACTGGCCGCCTGCCGGAAGCTGCTGACGCCCGGCGGAGTGCTGGCCGTATGGTCCGCACAGCCGTCCGAAGAGTTTGACGAAGCCCTCCGGAATGCCGGATTCGCCGAGGTAACCACCGAAGAGATCGCGGTTGCCCGAGGCGTCCCGGACGTCGTCCACCTGGCGTTCGGCGCCGCGTAGCCGTGCCCCGCCACCTGCCCGTACCCTGCTTGCCACACCTGGAGGGTGGCGGGCACTAAAACGCTGGGGGCGGGCGCAATGGAGCAGACACACATCGGCCCGAGCGGTGCGGCGGTCTCCGCCGGGGCACAGCGGCGGGTGCTGATCGTCGAGGACGACCGGACCATCGCCGAGGCCATCGCGGCACGGCTGCGCGCCGAGGGTTTTCAGGTAAGGACCGCGGGCGACGGCCCGGCCGCCGTGGACACCAATGAGGCATGGCAGCCCGATCTGCTGGTGCTGGACGTGATGCTGCCGGGCTATGACGGGCTGGAGGTGTGCCGCCGGGTGCAGGCGCAGCGGCCGGTGCCGGTGCTGATGCTCACCGCGCGGGACGACGAGACGGACATGCTGGTCGGCCTGGGCGTGGGGGCCGACGACTATATGACCAAGCCGTTCTCCATGCGGGAGCTGGCGGCCCGGGTGCATGTCCTGCTGCGCCGGGTGGAGCGGGCCACGCTGGCCGCGCACACCCCGCGCAGCGGCATCCTGCGGCTGGGCGAGCTGGAGATCGACCACGCCCAGCGGCGGGTGCGGGTGCGCGGGGCGGACGTCCATCTGACGCCCACCGAGTTCGACCTGCTGGTCTGTCTGGCCAACACCCCGCGGGCGGTGCTCTCCCGGGAGCAGCTGCTGGCCGAGGTGTGGGACTGGGCGGACGCCTCCGGCACCCGCACCGTGGACAGCCATATCAAGGCGCTGCGCCGCAAGATCGGGGCGGAGCGGATCCGCACCGTGCACGGGGTCGGGTACGCGCTGGAGACCCCGGCGGCGTGAGGACGGGCGGGGCGGAGCGGCCGGGGCTGTGGGCGCGGGTCTGGGAGGCGCTGCGGCCGCTGGACCCGTTCCGCTCGGTCAAGGCCGCGCTGGGCGCGCTGGTGATCGGCTCGGTGGTGATCACCACCCTGCTGGTGTTCCTGGCCATCCACTCGGCCACCGAGCTACGGGTGATCACCATCTTCTCGATCATCGCCTCGCTGCTGATCACCCAGTTCGTGGCGCATGGCCTGACCGCGCCGCTGGACGAGATGACCGAGGTCACCCGCGCCATGGCGCACGGCGACTACACCCGGCGGGTCAGCGACGGGCGGCGGGACGAGTTCGGGGCGCTGGCCACCGCCTTCAACCGGATGGCGGCCGACCTGGAGGCGGTGGACACCCACCGCAAGGAGCTGGTCGCCAATGTCTCCCATGAGCTGCGCACCCCCATCGCGGGCCTGCGGGCGGTGCTGGAGAACGTGGTGGACGGGGTCTCGGCGGCCGACCCGGAGACCATGCGCACCGCCCTTCAGCAGACCGAGCGGCTGGGGCGGCTGGTGGAACAGCTGCTGGATCTGTCCCGGCTGGACAACGGGGTGGTCCCGCTGCGCGCCCGCCGCTTCGAGGTGTGGCCCTATCTGGCCGGGGTGCTCAAGGAGGCGAGCATGGCCAGCAACGCCGTCACCGGCCGTACCGCGCGGTCCCGCAAGGACGTCCATCTGCATCTGGACGTCCGGCCGCCGGAGCTGACCGCGCACGCGGACGCCGAGCGGCTGCACCAGGTGGTGGCCAATCTGGTGGAGAACGCGGTGCGGCACAGCCCGCCGCATGGCCGGGTCACGGTACGGGCCCGCCAGGGCGAGACACCCGGCTCGCTGGCGCTGGAGGTGCTGGACGAGGGGCCGGGCATCCCGGAGGCGGAGCGGCACCGGGTCTTCGAGCGGTTCAACCGGGGCGGCGCGGACCACCAGGGGCCGGGCGGCGACGGCGGCACCGGGCTGGGGCTGGCGATCGCCCGCTGGGCGGTCGATCTGCACGGCGGGAGCATAGGGGTGGCCGAGTCAGCGCGTGGTTGTCGTATCAAGGTCACTCTTCCGGGAGGACCTTCGTGATCAGAGTTGACGTAGGGTCGATGGCGGACGCACACATTCCGATGGATGTGGGGCGAGCTTCAGCGAACCTGGAAACCACGGGGAGACGCAGAACCCCGTGTGTTTCCCGTCCCGTCATGCCACGAAACCCGGTGGAGAGTGTGACTTAGGCGACGACTGGCCCCGGTGGCCTGCATCGGAGCCCCTGACAGGCGTAGCCTTTATTCCCGCTGTCCACCACCTTAGGAAGCGGAAGAGGGCGGTTGCCGCCGTGTCGCCACAGTCCCCGAACTCATCGAGCATCTCGACCGACCAAGACGGGCAGGGCAAGAGCCCTGCCGACGTGTTCGGTCCCAATGAGTGGCTCGTCGACGAGATCTACCAGCAGTACCTCCAGGACCCGAACTCGGTCGACCGAGCCTGGTGGGACTTCTTCGCCGACTACAAGCCGGGCGCGAATCCGCCGCAGGCGGCAGCGCCCGCGGGCACGGCCCCCGCCGCGCCGCCCGCCGCCGCAAAGGCCCCGGCCCAGCCGGCCGCCCCGGCGCCCGCCGCCCAGCCGGCCGCTCCGGCCCCGGCACCCGCCGCGCCGCAGGCCAAGCCGGCCGCTGCCGCCGCCCCGGCTCCCGCCGCGGCTCCGGCGCCCGCCAAGCCGGTCACTCCGGCCGCCCGGCCCAAGCCCAAGGCGCAGCCGGCGACCGAGGCCCCGGCCGGCCCCGAGTATGTGACGCTGCGCGGCCCCTCCGCCGCGGTCGCCAAGAACATGAACGCCTCCCTGGAGCTGCCGACCGCCACCTCGGTCCGCGCCGTCCCGGTGAAGCTGCTGTTCGACCAGCGCATCGTCATCAACAACCACCTCAAGCGCGCCCGCGGCGGCAAGGTGTCCTTTACGCACCTCATCGGCTACGCCATGGTGCAGGCGCTGAAGCTGATGCCGTCGATGAACTACTCCTTCACGGAGAAGGACGGCAAGCCCACCCTGGTCAAGCCCGAGCATGTCAACCTGGGCCTGGCCATCGACCTGGTGAAGCCCAATGGCGACCGCCAGCTGGTGGTCGCGGCCATCAAGAAGGCCGAGACCCTCAACTTCTTCGAGTTCTGGCAGGCCTACGAGGACATCGTCAAGCGCGCCCGGGTGGGCAAGCTGACGATGGAGGACTTCACCGGCGTCACCGCCTCGCTGACCAACCCCGGCGGCATCGGCACCGTGCACTCCGTGCCGCGCCTGATGCCCGGCCAGGGCCTGATCATCGGCGTGGGCGCGATGGACTACCCGGCCGAGTTCCAGGGCACCTCCCAGGACACCCTGAACAAGATGGGCATCTCGAAGGTCATGACCCTGACCTCGACGTATGACCACCGGGTGATCCAGGGCGCCGCCTCCGGCGAGTTCCTGCGCATCATGCACCAGCTGCTGCTGGGCGAGAACGGCTTCTACGACGAGATCTTCGAGGCCCTGCGCATCCCCTATGAGCCGGTCCGCTGGATGCGGGACATCGACGCCTCGCACGACGACGATGTCACCAAGGCCGCCCGGGTCTTCGAGCTGATCCACTCCTACCGGGTGCGCGGCCATGTCATGGCCGACACCGACCCGCTGGAGTACCGCCAGCGCAAGCACCCCGACCTGGACATCACCGAGCACGGCCTCACCCTGTGGGACCTGGAGCGGGAGTTCGCGGTCGGCGGCTTCGCCGGCAAGTCCATGATGAAGCTGCGCGACATCCTGGGCGTGCTGCGTGACTCGTACTGCCGCACCACCGGCATCGAGTACATGCACATCCAGGACCCCAAGCAGCGCAAGTGGATCCAGGACCGGGTGGAGCGCCCGCACGCCAAGCCCGAGCGCGAGGAGCAGCTGCGCATCCTGCGCCGCCTCAACGCCGCCGAGGCCTTCGAGACCTTCCTGCAGACCAAGTACGTCGGCCAGAAGCGCTTCTCGCTGGAGGGCGGCGAGTCCGTCATCCCGCTGCTGGACTCGGTGCTGGACGCGGCCGCCGAGGCCCGGCTGGACGAGGCCGTCATCGGCATGGCCCACCGCGGCCGGCTCAATGTGCTGGCCAACATCGTCGGCAAGTCCTACGCCCAGATCTTCCGCGAGTTCGAGGGCAACCTGGACCCGAAGTCGATGCACGGCTCCGGCGATGTGAAGTACCACCTGGGCGCCGAGGGCACCTTCACCGGCCTGGACGGCGAGCAGATCAAGGTCTCGCTGGCCGCCAACCCCTCCCACCTGGAGACCGTGGACCCGGTGGTGGAGGGCATCGCCCGCGCCAAGCAGGACATCATCGGCAAGGCCGGCACCGACTTCACCGTGCTGCCCATCCAGCTGCACGGTGACGCGGCCTTCGCCGGCCAGGGCGTGGTGGCCGAGACCCTCAACATGTCGCAGCTGCGCGGCTACCGCACCGGTGGCACCGTGCACATCGTCATCAACAACCAGGTCGGCTTCACCGCCCCGCCGGAGTCCTCGCGCTCCTCGATGTACTGCACCGATGTGGCGCGGATGATCGAGGCCCCGATCTTCCACGTCAACGGTGACGACCCGGAGGCCGTGGTCCGGGTGGCCCGGCTGGCCTTCGAGTTCCGGCAGGCGTTCAACAAGGACGTGGTCATCGACCTGATCTGCTACCGGCGCCGCGGCCACAACGAGTCCGACAACCCGGGCTTCACCCAGCCGCTGATGTACGACCTGATCGACAAGAAGCGCTCGGTGCGCAAGCTCTACACCGAGTCCCTGATCGGCCGTGGCGACATCACCCTGGAAGAGGCCGAGCAGGCGCTGCAGGACTACCAGAGCCAGCTGGAGAAGGTCTTCATCGAGGTCCGGGAGGCCGACACCGCCCAGACCCCGGCCGAAGTCCCGGCCCCGCAGGCCGAGTTCCCGGTGCCGGTGCAGACCGCGGTCTCCCAGGAGGTCATCAAGCGGATCGCCGAGTCCCAGGTCAACATCCCCGACCATGTCACGGTGCACCCGCGTCTGCTGCCCCAGCTGCAGCGCCGCGCGGCCAGCATCGAGGACGGCACCATCGACTGGGGCATGGGCGAGACCCTCGCCTTCGGCTCACTGCTGATGGAGGGCACCCCGGTCCGGCTGGCCGGCCAGGACTCCCGCCGCGGCACCTTCGGCCAGCGCCACGCGGTGCTGGTGGACCGGGAGACCGGCGAGGACTACACCCCGCTGATGTACCTCTCCGAGGACCAGGCGCGCTTCAACGTCTATGACTCGCTGCTCAGCGAGTACGCGGCGATGGGCTTCGAGTACGGCTACTCGCTGGCCCGCCCGGACGCGCTGGTGCTGTGGGAGGCGCAGTTCGGTGACTTCGTCAACGGCGCCCAGTCCATCGTGGACGAGTTCGTCTCCTCCTCCGAGCAGAAGTGGGGCCAGACCTCCGGCGTCACCCTGCTGCTGCCGCACGGTTACGAGGGCCAGGGCCCGGACCACTCCTCGGCCCGGGTCGAGCGGTTCCTCCAGCTGTGCGCGCAGAACAACATGACGGTCGCCATGCCCACGCTGCCGTCGAACTACTTCCACCTGCTGCGCTGGCAGGTGCACAACCCGCACCACAAGCCGCTGATCGTCTTCACCCCGAAGTCGATGCTGCGGCTGAAGGCGGCGGCGTCCAAGGCGGAGGAGTTCACCACGGGCGGCTTCCGGCCGGTCATCGGTGACGAGAGCGTCAACCCGGCGGACGTCCGCAAGGTGGTCTTCTGCTCGGGCAAGGTCTACTACGACCTGGACGCCGAGCGGAAGAAGCGCGGCATCACCGACACCGCGCTGATCCGTCTGGAGCGGCTGTACCCGCTGCCGGGTGCCGAACTCCAGGCGGAGATCGCCAAGTTCTCCAACGCGGAGAAGTACATCTGGGCGCAGGAGGAGCCGGCGAACCAGGGTGCGTGGCCGTTTATCGCGCTGAACCTGATCGACCACCTCGACCTGGCGGTCGGGGCGGATGTGCCGGCCGCGGAGCGGCTGCGCCGGATCTCCCGGCCGCACTCCTCCTCGCCGGCGGTGGGTTCCGCGAAGCGGCATCAGGTGGAGCAGGCTACTTTGATCGCCGAGGTCTTCGACGCGTAAGGGTTCGCCTGACTGGCCAGTAGGGCGGGTCCGGGGTCTCTGACCCTGGGCCCGCTCTTCTTGCGGTTGTGGGCAGTCGTTCCGCAGGGCGATGGGGGCACCTCCCAGCGGTAGCTGGGGGAGGGTGGGCACAACCGCCCACCGGGGCGCACCCGGCAACGAAACGGCGTCTGCCAACAACCGTTGCCGGTCGGCCGCAGGCCGTGGTGGGTTGCTCGCGCAGTTCCCCGCGCCCCTGATGGGGCGCCCCCCCGAGCGCTAGCCCAAGTAGGGCTCGAAGTCCCAGTAGGGGCGGACGCGTTGGCGCGCGGACTGGGTGTGCGGGTGCTGGGCCCCCAGCGTACGGGCCAGCCGCTGGAGGGCATCCTCCTCCACCTTGCCCGCCTCCTCATGCTCCCGCAGCCCCCGCAAATCGCAGGCCAGCGCCACCTCGCAGGACAGCGTGAAGGGATGGTCCGGCCCCAGCACCCGGCGCGCCCGGCGCAGGGTGTCCCGGCTCAGCTCCTTGGCACTCTCCAGGCGGCCGTTGAAGTTCCGTCCGGCGGCCGCGTTGAGCGCGCAGCCCAGCACCCAGGGGTGGTCCGTGCCCAAGGTGACGGACAGTCCGGCGTAGGCGGACTCGAACATGGTGAGCGCCTCCGACCGCTCCCCCGCCGCCTGGAGCACCAGCCCGGTGTTGGACAGCATCCCGGTGCTGATCGGATGCGCCGGGCCCAGCAGGCCGCGGAAGGCGCTCTCACCCTCCTCGATCAGATCCCGCGCCTGGCGCAGATCGCCGTGCTCCCGGGCGTAGTTGCCGTAGTCCACCACCAGGCCGACCGTGGCGTAGTGCCCCCGGCCGTGCACCCGCTCCATGTCCTCCAGCAGGGCGGCCATCGCCCCGCCCAGGTCCTGGTGGGAGCCGGCCCGCCGCTCGCACAGCAGCAGATTGTGCCGGGCCCGGAGGGTGTTGGGGTGCTGTGGCCCGAGCACCTGCAAGTGCAGCCGCATGCCCAGTTCTTGGCGGGCCAGCGCGTCGCCGTAGCGGCCCAGCAGCCTGAGGTCGCGGGCGCAGGCGATACCGGACATCAGGGTGGCGGGGTGGCGGGCACGCAGCAGGGTCTCGCGGCGGCGCAGGGTCTTGAGGTCGATGTCATAGGCGTCCGCGTAGCGGCCCAGCAGCCGCAGCCCCACGCCCAGATGGTGCTGGGCCTGGAGGGTGAGGAAGTCGTCGGGGCCCAGCAACTCCCGTGCGGTGTCCAGCACTTCCTGCTGGCGCTCCAGGGCCTCGGTGTACTGCCCCAGGAAGCGGTGGTCGGCGGCCAGGCACCCGGCGGTGAGCAGCAGGCTGGTGGCGTCCGCCTCGGGCAGGGCCCGCAGTCGCTCCAGCATCTCCCGGTCCAGCTCATAGGCGGCCCTGAACTGCCCATAGGCGCGCAGGATGTTGCCCTGCTGGTTGGTGAGCTCCATCATCCTGGGGTGCTCGGGCGGGAAGAGCTCCGACCACTGTTCGCGGATCTTCTCGGCGAGTTCGGTGCCGGTCTGGTACTCCCCGCTGTGCAGGCAGTAGCGCAGCAGATTGAGCACCGTCTCCTGGACCCGGTAGTCATGGCTGCCCAGGGCGCCGGAGGGCTCCAGGTGTGGCAGCAGTTCGGCGTAGCGGGGCCAGAGCCGGGAGTCCTGGGGGTTGCCGGGGTCGGCGGCGGCCAGCATCCGGCGGACGATCCGGCAGTGGGCCTGCCGGTCCTCCGGGGAGGTGAGCCGGGTGACGATGTCATGCACCAGCCGGTGCATATGCACGGCCTCCTGCTCCGGGCCCGGCTCCGCGGTGGGATCGCCGGTGGAACGGGCGTCCCGCCGGGTGAACACCGAGTAGTTGACCAGGGTGTCCAGGGCCCTGGTCCAGCTGGGCAGGTCGCCGGCCAGCCAGCCGAGGTTGTCCGGCAGCTGGCCGGGCGGCAGCAGCCGGACCAGGCCGATGGGGATCCGGCCGGGCGCGAAGGCGGTGCACAGGCTGAGCAGTTCCACCGCGTGCGGCTGGGACTCACGGAGCCGGTTGATCAGTATCGACCAGGAGGTCAGCGAGGAGCGGGGCACCCCGTCCAGGCCGCTGGGATCGACCAGCTGGGCCATCTCCCCGTCGCGCACCATGCGCAGATACTCGGAGACCTCCATGTCCGACTCGCCCAGCCAGGAGGCGGCCTGCACCAACGCCAGCGGGATGTCGCCGAGTTCGACGGCCACGTCGTCCGCCTCGGCCGCGGTCAGCCGGGGGGCGCGGCGCATCAGATAGGCGGTGCTCTCGGCGCGCAGGAAGCCGGGGACGTCCAGCACGGTGGCCCCGGCCTCGGCCCAGCCGCGGTTGCGTGAGGTGATCAGCACATGGCCGGGGCCGGTGGGCAGCAGTTCCTCGGCGCCCTCCAGGTCGTCCCAGCCGTCGAAGATCACCAGCCAGCGGCCGTACGGCCGGCCGCGGCGCAGCGCCTCGCGGACCGCGCGGATGCGCTCTCCGGGCTCGGAGCCCACCGGCAGGCCCAGTTCCGGGGCGAGTTCGCCCCAGCGTTCGCGCTGGGTGCCCCGGGTGTCGGAGTTCACCCACCAGATGACGTCGTATTCGGAGCTGAAGCGGTGCGCATACTCGGCGGCCATCTGGGTCTTGCCGATGCCGCTCATGCCCAGCAACGCCACTACGGCGGAGCCCTGTTCGGCCTCGGTGAGCTGCTGCTGGAGCCGGTTGAGCAGTTCGTCGCGGCCGGTGAAGCGGCGGTTGCGGCGGGGGACCTCGCCCCAGACGGCCGGCGGGTCGTTGGGGTAGCGGGAGCAGGTGGGCAGCTCGCGCCGGGCCGGGCCCTCCGGCAGCCCCAGCCGGCTCAGCAGCCGGCGCTCGGCCTCCGCGGCGCCGATGCCCCACAGGTCCACCGGCTCCAGTACGGCGGTGGCGGGCAGCAGTGCCCGGTTGGTGAGGTTGACCGCCGCGAACCGCTCGGCGTTGGCGGCCACGATCCCGCGCAGCGCCTGGGTCCACTCCCCTTCCGGACGGGGGCCGAGCTCGAAGAACCAGTCGCTGAGCACCAGCAGGATCCGCCCCCGGGCCAGCAGCAGATCGCCCAGCGCGCTCTCCAGCGGGAGTTCCCGGGGCGGGTCCCAGCGCTGGAGCACCACCCGGTGGCCATGGCTCTCCAGGCGGTGCTGGATCCAGGTGGCCCAGGGCCGGTAGTAGCCGGCGAAGACGACGACGAAGAGCTCACTGACCTGGTCCTGCGCACCGGCGGTAGCCGGTTGCCGCTGCGTGTTCATGCACGTCCCTCGTTCCTTCGCACCGCGGTGTCCGGGACCGGCCCGGCCGTCTGACGCGGCGGCAAGATTACCGTACGTCACCAAGCGGTGACGCGTCGCCGACCCTCACCAGTGACCGGCCGGAGCGTCCCAGGGTGGCCAGCAGACGTTCCATTCCGGAGGTGAACTCCCTGCCCGCGACAGTGAGTTCATTGGATTCAAGCAGGATGGGCAGGGCTTCCGCGACCTGTTGGCGGTAGGAATCACAGCGTGCGCGGGCCGTTTGCCGCGCCCCGGGCGACAGTCCCTGCCGGCCGGCCGCCCTGGCCCAGAAGTCGGCCAGCGCCAGATGGGCGTAGCAGCCCTGGAGCACCCCCTCCAGGGGCCTGGGGTCCCGGCGCCAGGCGACCTTGTGAACGGCCTGCGGGCCGGCCCGGTGCAACGGCAGCACATCGTGGAGGACGGCCAGTTTGCTGTGCTGGGTCTCATGGACCAGCACCTCGGCCAGGTCGGCGGGGCCGTCCGGGAGGGTGGTGAGCACCGCGCCGGGGGCGGCCCGCAGCGTGGCGCTGACGGCGGTGCCCGGCGGGGTGGCCAGCGGCACCAGGCAGCGCAGCAGTTCGGCGGTTTCGGCGGCCCGTTCGGGATCGGTGGCGCGCAGCAGGGTCCAGGCCGCCCGCCAGCGGCGGGTCCAGGGTTCGGGGGTGGTGGCGCCGCGGGCGGCGGCGGGCAGCGCGGCCCGGCCCACGCCCCGGGCGGGTGCCCGGTAGGGGTCCAGGTCGTCCAGCAGGGCCCGGCCGCCGGGCAGCCGGCGCAGGGCGTGCCAGCCGGCGCCCGCCCCGGCCACCCGGCCGGCGGCCCGCAGCAGGACCGGGCCGGTGCGGCGGCCCTCGGCGGTCAGCCGGGCGGTACGGGCCCGGGCGGTGAGCCGGACCAGGGGGGCGCCGGTCTCCAGCAGCCCTATGCCGGGGAGGGCCAAGGTGCCGTCGGGGGTGGCGAGTTCGGTGGTGAAGGAGATACCGGAGAGGAGTGCGGCGGCGGTGGCCACGGCGCCCAGGTGCGCCGCGGCCCGGGTGATCTCCGGTCCGTCGGGGGCCGTCAGCGCACCGGCCAGCCAGTTGCCCACGGCCGGGTAGTCCAGGGTGTCGCGCGCCGGGCCCGGGTGGCGTTCCTCGGCGCGCTCCAGTAACCGCCAGTGCTCCTCGAAGCGCCGCCCGGCGGCCCCGGCCAGCGTCCGGGGCTGCCGTTCCAGCCGGGTGAGCAGGGATTTGAGCAGGACCAGCCGCCGGCTGTGCAGGGCGTCCCGGAGCAGGGCCCGGTCCTGGGCGGTGGAGCGGGTACGGGCCAGCCGGTCCAGCGCGGCGGCGGGCACCGCCCGGCCGGGGCCGCCGCCGGGTGAACTCCGGCCCGCCGGACTCCGGCCGGACGCACTCTGGCCGGACACACTCCGGCCCGACGCACTCTGACCCGCCGAACTCCCGCCGGACGCACTCCGGCCCGCCGAACTCCCGCCGGACGCACTCTGGGCGGACGCACTCTGACCCGCCGAACTCTGGCCGGATATCGTCCGGCCGTTGTCCGGTTCTCCGCGCGTCACCTGCCGGTCCTGCCCCCCGGACGCGTCCGCTTGCCCACCGTCGCCCCGCTGGAGTACCACATCTCCCCGAACTCCGCGGAGTGCCGCAGCGTGCTCTCCACCGCGGCCGTCAGTGCCGGGTCGGCCATGGTGCGAAGATTCCGCAGGCCGACGCCGGTGAGGTCGGGCAGTGGCACGCCGGCCGCGCTGTTCTTGGGGTCGGCCGTAGCGGCGTTCCTCTGCTTCGGCACCCTCGTCTCCCTCCCTGCCGCCGTCCGCCGGAGGCGGCCGACGCGGTTGCTCGGTTCTTCCCAACCACCGTAATCCGGAAACCCGTTCGGAACACCTGTGGTCAACCGCCGGACAGCCGCGCCACGCTCTCCCGGGTGGCCCGCACCTCCGCCCAGTCCACCTCGGCCAGCCGCGCGGTCAGGTCGCGCCACTGCCGGGCGGCGTCCCGGTAGGCGGTGAGCGCCTGCCGGTGCAGGCCCAGCCGCTCCAGGGCCTCGCCATAGCGGTGCCAGGCACGGGCGGCGATCACCGAGCCGGGCTCCGTGGACTGCCGGCCGGCCTCCTCGGCGGCGGCGGTGAAGGCGGCGGCCGCGTCGGCCAGCGGTATCGCGGCGGAGTGCTCGCGCAGCGCCAGCCGGGCGGTGCCCAGCGCCAGCCAGGCCTCGGCGCGCACCATGCCGTCCTCGGACCGCCGGGCGGCCTGCTCCAGCAGATGGCAGCTCTCATAGAGGTCGGGCAGATAGCCCAGCCGCGCCGAGCGCAGCACCAGGGCCCGGCCCAGCAGCAGTTGCAGCCCGGAGCGCAGCGGGGAGCGGCCGGGCACCACCGCGAAGGCCTCGCGCAGCACGGCCTCGGCCCGGGTGACGGTCTCGTCGTCCCCGTGCTCGGCCCGCGCCAGCAGCAACTCCCCCCATTCGGCGAGCAGTTCGCTGCGCCGGGGGCTGTCCCGGCCGGTGAGCGAGACCGCCGACTCATAGGCGGCGTCGGCGGGGAGCCAGTCCCGCCGGGCTGCATGGGTACGGGCCGACTCGGTGCGGCAGTGCAGGCGCTGGGAGTCGTCCACCGCGGCGGCCTCGGCCAGCTCCAGCGCGGCCAGCGTCTCGGGGGCGGGGGCACCGGCCAGCCGCAGCGCCCGGGCCAGGTCCAGCCGGGCCGCGCAGCGGCGGACGGCGGGCGCGTCCTCGGCGTCCAGCAGGGCGCAGCCGGCCCGGAGTTCGGCGGCGGCCTCGGTGGCGAGGGCCAGCGGGCCCACGGCGCGGGGCGGCGGCTCGGGCCCCGTACGGGCCGGTTCGCGCAGCCTCCGCAGGACTCCGGCGAGGTCATCGCCCCCGCTGTCCGCCCCGCGAGCGCCGTGCGCCATGGCGGCCGCATCGGTGGTCCGGGGCAGCGGCTCGGTCCGGGGCAGCGGCTCCGGCTCGGTGCGGGCCAGATCCAGCAGTACCCGCCCCAGCCGGAGATGGCGGCGGCTGCCGGGAGGCAGCTCGCGCAGCACCCGCTCGGCCTCGTGGAGCCGCTCCCGCTCGCCGTCCGCCTGCCAGGCGGCATGCCGGACGGCGGCCAGTTCCAGGGCGGCCTCGGTGTGCCCGGGGCTGCCGGGTCCGGTGCGCCGGTGGGCCTCGGCCAGTACGCCGGCCGCCTGCTCCAGGGTCTCCCGCCGGGCGGCCGGGTCCCGGCGGATGTCCTCGGTGCCGGCCAGCGCCCGCAGCACCTTGCCCAGCAGCAGATGGGCCCGTACCGCGTCCACCTCCCGGCCCAGGGCCGGTTCGGCCAGGCCGCGGGCGCGGTGCAGCAGCTCCGGGTCGCCCTGGGCGTGCCACAGCGCCAGCAGCGCCTCCGCCTCGGCCAGCGGCCCGGTCTCGGTGGGCACCCTGCGGTACCAGCGGACCACCCGGGCGGGCACCCGGGCGAACAGCTCCGGTTCCGGGGTACCGGCGTCGGTGCCGGCGGCCGCCTCGCCGGTGAGCTGGGCGACGGCCAGCGCGGAGAAGTTGCGGGCGCCCTTGCCGAACTGCCGCTCCACATAGTCCGAGCAGTGTTTGAGCACCAGCGCGGCCTCGCCCTGCTCCAGCGACTGGAGCAGCAACTCCCGTACCCCCGCGGCGAATTCGTACCAGGGTCCGGTGCCCTGCTGCTCGCCGTGGTCCGGCAGCCGCCACAGCAGGCCGCTGAGCAGCACCTCGGCCAGCTCCATGGGGCCGGTGTCGGGCAGCATGGCCCGCTGGACCAGCTGCATCACCGGCAGGGTCAGCGGCACCGCGGCCAGGTGCACGGCCAGCCGCAGCGCTCCCGAGGAGGCCCCGGCCCGGAAGGAGCGCAGCCGTTCGTCGGCGCCGCGCCCGTCCGTGTCCTCGGCCGGTTCCGGCAGGGCGGGGTGGTCGGGCAGCAGCCAGGCGGCGGCCCCGCGCACCTGGCTGCGGCCGGGGCCGGACAGCAGCCGGGCCCAGGCGCCCAGCGCCTCGCCGGCCGGCAGCAGTACGGGCACCGGCAGCGCGTCCGGCCGGGCGGGCCGCCGGAAGCCGTCCGGCCGGAAGCCCAGGCGCCCGCCCGCCTCCGGGTCGCGGACCAGCAGCCCGGGTTCGGCGGACAGCGCGGTACGGCTCCACAGCCTCGGCGGCAGCGGCTGGACGATGGCCACCGGCGAGGTGCGTGACCAGTGGTGCAGCAGTCGCTGGGCTTGCCCCTCGCGCCACAGCGGTCCCACACAGTCACTGATGACCAGGGTGAGCAGCCGTCCGGTGGGGTCGCGGAACTGATCCGCGGGGCGCAGCCCCAGATCGGGCCCGCCGCCGGGGGCGGCGGTGGTGCCGATGAGCGGGGTGCCGTCCGGGCCCCGGTGCAGATAGCGCACCTGGACGTCCCGGAAGACGCCCAACTGGGCGCAGACCTGCTGGAGTTCCTCCAGCATCCGCTCCCAGACGACCATCGAGGAGGCGGTGTCCATCAGCAGCTGCATGGTGGCAGCCTGCCGGGCGCCGGGCCGGTAGACCGGCTCCAGCACGCCGGTGCGCGCGCCGCGGTCCGCAGTGGCCTGCTCGTCCAGCGGGCCGGGCAGCGGCGCGGCCAGCGAGCGGTAGCCGCGCAGCGGGCGCAGCGAGCGCTGCAGGCCCAGCAGGCCGGGCAGCGCGGTGGCGGCGGGCACCCGGATGGGGAACACCTCGGGGCGCCCCCGGGGGCGTACGGGCGTCTCGGCGCGCCCCTCGGCATAGAGCGAGACGGGGGCGGTGCGTTCGGCCCGGCGGGTCTCGGCGGCCGTCCCGGCCACCGGGGCGCCCACCGGGGCGACCAGGGGGGCGGCCGGCGGCCGGACCTCCGGCTCGCCGCCGGTGAACACCGGCCCGTTCTTGACTATGGGCTCAGGCTCCGGCCGTGGGGTCATCCACCGGGCGAGCCAGACCGCGTCGGCGATCTGCTCGGCGGTCAGATCGAGGGCGGCCGCCCGCAGCCGGGCGATGAGCTGGTGCAGTCGTGGCTCGGGGGGCGCGGTCATCCCTCATCACCCCTCATCACCTCGGTCGGTCCAGCGGTTGCATCAGCATGTCGGCCAGCCGCTCCCGGGTGACCGGTTCGGTGCGCGGCGCGTGCTGGGTGAGGAAGAGCGCGTTGAGCAGCTGGTCGGCGGCGATCACCTCGCCGGGCTCGCGGTCCAGGAACCGCTGGATGAGCTCCTCGCCCTCGGTGACCGCGTCATCCCCCAGGTGCGCCCGGACCATGGCGGTCAGCTGCTCCTCGCCGGGGGGTTTGAGCTCCAGCTGGATACAGCGCCGCAACAGGGCGGCGGGGAAGTCGCGTTCGCCGTTGGAGGTGAGGACGATCAGCGGGAAGGTGGTGCAGCGCACCCGGCCGCCGCGGATCAGGGCCCGGCCGCCGTCATCGGTGCCGACCTCCACCTCCGGCTCCCGGTCGGCGATCCGCTCCAGCTCGGGCAGCTGGAACTCGCCTTCCTCCAGGGCGTTCAGCAGGTCGTTGGGCAGGTCGAGATCGCTCTTGTCCAGCTCGTCCACCAGCAGCACCCGGGGCTGTTCCCCCGGCAGCAGGGCGGTGCCCAGCGGGCCCAGGCGGATATACGAGCCGATGGAGTGCCGGACGCCCTCCAGGCCGCCGGCCCGTTCCAGCTGGACATCCTGGAGCCGGGCGATGGCGTCGTAGTGGTAGAGCCCGTCGCGCAGGGTGCTGCGGCTGACGATGGGCCAGCGCAACACCCGCCCCAGGCCCAGCTCATGGGCCACCGCATGGGCCAAAGTGGATTTCCCCGTTCCGGGGTTGCCGGTCACCAGCAGCGGACGGCGCAGATAGAGCGCGGCGTTGACCGCCTCCACCTCCTCGGGCCGCGGATGGTGGTTCTCCACCAGCCGGCGCAGCACCCCCAGCCGACGTGCCGCACTGGGGTCGGCGGCCGCTCCCCGGTCCGGCCCGGAGGCGGCGAAGTCCCGCCAGGGCGGGGGTGGCGGCAGCCGCCGTATGCCGTCGTGCGGCAGGCCCGCTCCGCGGTAGATCCGCCAATCGTTCACCCTGGGCTCCTCCGTCGCTGGTGTGGCCCTCGACAGGCCCGCCGTGCCGCTCGCCCCGCCGCCCGGTGGAACTCCCGTCCCCGCAACGACGTTACCCTCCGGCGACCGGCCTGCCGAGTGCCTGATACCCCTTTGACACCTTGTTGGCAAGGAAGTTGACGTGTGGCCATCTGGCTGACGCAACGGCCATCCGGCCGGCCCACGGTCATCTGGAGCCGCCGGGGGCGCGCAGCACATCCGGCAGCGGCGGCCGCTCGGGCGAGTCGAAGAGGACCGCGATCGACCGTGCCCACAGCACCTCCTGGTCCGCCTCGGGATCGGCACAGCGGCGCCGCAAACTCCTTATCGTTCGGTGGAGTTCCCCCGCCCTCCCCACAGAATGCAGCAGCTCGCCCACTCGTTGGTGGAAGTCGGCGCAATCGCTGTGCTCACTGGCGCACCGCCGCCAGATCACCACCGCGTGCCCCGCGGCGAGCGCCGCCTCCATCGCCTGCGCCCCCTCCCCGCTGGCCACCGGCCCGCAGTAGACCGGAACCGCGGTGTCCGGAACCTCCGACAGCCGGGCGTAGGCCGCGTCCGGGCTCTCCCGGCGGCCCCGGCCATGCCCCTGGACGGGCACTTCCCGGCGCAGCGGCACCGCGGTCAGCCCGCCGCGCTCGGCGCCCTTCCAGCGGCTGATCCACTCCGGGATGGCCGGTTCGTCCCGGCGCCGCCGGTCGCGCAGATAGACCACCCGGCGCCGGCCCAGCGGCAGGCTGCGCGGGTCGATGGAGCCGGCCCCGGCCCCGGGCGGGGCGAGCCGCCAGTCGTCCAGCGGCTCGTCGAACAGCTCCCGCGGCACGATCAGCTGCAGGGCGGCCAGATGCTCGCCCACATCGCCCTTGCGCAGCGCGTCCGCGATCGGCTCCCGCAGCACCTGGGCCAACTCCTGCCGCTGTGCGCCCAGTTCATCCTCACACAACGGGGTGACCAGGTCATCCTCGCGCAGCAGCTTCACCCGCCAGGGGTAACGGTCGCCATAGAGCAACTGGTCTATCTCCACGATCACATCGGCCCGGGCACGCACCGGCCGCTGCTCGGGCTTCAGCGGGGGCGTCTTCCGCGGGGTCAGCACCACCGCCCCGTCCCGGACCGGTGCCGTCTCGGGCACCTGGGGGAATCCGGCCGAACCCCCGTACAGAATGCGGCGGATGTCATGCCGGATGACATCCGGCAGCTCCAGCGCCTCGGCGTTCAGGGTCAGCCAGCCGCCCAGGTCGCGCAGCGCCCGCTCGTCCTCGGCCCGGCCCAGGGCGCTGACCGCCGCCGCGACATGGGCCGCGTACAGCAGCACCGCCTCCACCTCCAGATCCCGGGCCGTGCCGCCGTCCTCCTTGCCGCCCGCGCCGTCGCGCAGGTCGTACAGCAGGCCCACGCCCTCCCGCCAGCTGCGCGGGTCATGCTCCACGCCGGGCTGGTAGGGGTCCTGGATGACCCGGCTCTTGACCTCGTCCACCAGGGCCATCACCTCGCCGGGCGTCTCCGGCGGCGGCAACTCGGCCAGCTGGGCGAAGAGTTGGGTACGCAGCACGGGGGTGAGCCCCCGGCCCTGCGGGCGCAGCCCGCGCTGGAGGCCGGTCCAGGTGGCGGTGGTGCCGAAGGCTCGGTAGCGCAGCAGGTGGTGGCGGTCATGGGCACGGACCAGGGCATGCAGCCGCGCCCGTCCGGGCAGGTCGTTGGCCAGCCGCCGGAGGGCGGTGATGGGCACCGCCAGGCCCGCGGTGTCCCGGCCGCGCCCCTTGCTGACGCCGATCACCGCGCCCCGTCCGGTGTCCAGCACCGGCCCGCCGGAGCAGCCCTCCACGGGTATCTCGCCGCGCAGCAGCATGGCGCTGCCGCCGTCGCCGCCGGCGGCGATCCCGGTGCCGAAGCGCAGGGTGAGCTCTCCCAGCTCCCGGGACCAGCCGTGCAGGCTGATGGGGGCCGGGACCACGGCCGAGCGGTCGCTGAGCCAGAGGCACTCGGCGTCCTCGGCACCGGCCACCTCCACCAGGGCCAGATCGGGCAACGGCCAGGGGCTGGGCGGGCGTTGGGGGTCTTGCGGGCGGGGCATGGCGAGCACCACCCGGCCCTCGGTGGTGCGTTCCCGCCAGTCGGTGATGTCGATGGCGGTGCCGCCGTCCAGCACGTCACCACCTCCCACCCCCACCACATGGGCACAGGTCAGGACCAGGCCGGGCGCTATAAAGAACCCGCTGCCCCAGAAACGGTCACCAATGGGCTCCTTTCCGCCGCCGGGTGCGCAGATGCGCACCACACTGCGGCGCACGGTGCCCTCCAGGGAGTTCAAGAGGCACCGGCGGAAGCGGAGTTGACGCCTCCGGGGGCCGGAGCCGCCCGTCCGGTTTCGGATCCGCTTTCGGACCAGGTGAGCGTCACCTTCACCGAGGCCCTTCCCTCGCCATCGGCGAGCAGGCTGATCACCTTGCCGGATTTGGCGGAGAGTTCTATGCCGAACTCGACCTCCACCTCGTCCGGCCGGGCGGCGGCCAGCCCCTCGCGCAGCGAGCCCACCACCCCGCGCACCACATCGGACAGCCCGCCGGCCAGGTCGGCGACCCGGTGCACGGCGCTGGAATCCCGGTAGCCGCCCTCCCCCGGCCCGGCCAGCTCCTCGGCCTCGCTGACCCGCGCCCAGACCACCGTGCCGTCGTCCAGCCGCACCTGAGTGATTCCGTCGGCCATGCGCCACCCCCGTCATCCGCGATGATGCCGCGATCGCCGACGATCGTTCCGCCGTTCCGCGGTGTGGCAGCAGGCTAGTCCGCTGCCCTGACGGGCGCGAGGGGCCGGGAGAGGCCGTGGCCAAGGCCTTTCGGCCCGGGCGGCCTATCCTGGACGGCATTGTCCGGCCACACCCCATCTGACGGAGAGAGCGTTGTACTTCACCGACCGCGGCATCGAGGAGCTGGAGAACCGGCGAGGCGAGGAGGAGGTCACCCTGGGCTGGGTGGCCGACCAGCTGCGCACCTTCGTCGATCTCAACCCGGACTTCGAGGTGCCGGTGGAGCGTTTGGCGACCTGGCTGGCCCGCCTGGACGACGAGGACGACGAGTAGCCCACCGGGTGGACCGCCCACACCCTTCGCAGCCACCGTGCGGGGCCGCCCCACCGGCGCTGACCTGACCGGCGAGCGAGCGCCCCGTCAGGGGCGCGGGGAACTGCGCGACCAGCCACACACCGGCCCGCAGCCGAAGGGCAATGGTCGCCAGCAGACGCCGTCCCGTCGCCGGGCGCGCTCCACCCAGGGCGCGGGGCAGCCACATATGCCGCTCCGCCGCGTGGGCGCGAGCAACCACCCACCGCCCCGCAGACAAAACCCCGCACCCGGCGATCCCTACCCCTCCCGCCGCCACCGCTCATAAGCCAGCACCAGCGCCCCGTCCACGACCAGCGCCGCCCCCACCGCCGCCCAGCCGCGCCGCCGCGTGCCCGCCCAGGTGAGCAGGACCAGACCGGCACCCACCTCGGCCGCACCCAGCACCCGCACCCGCACCCGGACCCGCCGGGCGAGCTGTGGGCCGAGGGCCCGCGGGCCCGGCCCCCGCACCGCCTCCGCCAACGGCAGCGCGGACGCGGCGGCGTACAGCTCTTCCCGCCCCTTGCCGGGCGCCAGGCCCGGCCCCAGCCGCAGTCCGGCCCGGCCCAGGACCGCGATCAGCCCCCGCAGCCGGGCGCGGGCATCGGCCTCCGAATCCGCCCGGCCCAGCGCCTGAAGCGCCTCCGCGTCCAGCACCGGGTCCAGCCCCAGCCGTACCCGCAGGACGCGCAGCGCGTCCGCCTCGCCCAGCGGCGTACCGTCCGCCAGCCAGGTGTGCCCGGCGGTGCGCCGCAGACCGGCGGCCACCACAAACCCGGCCCCGTCCGCGTCCCACCACAGCCCCACCACGGGCCGGCCCCCGGTGGCCGTCAGGGCGGTGGCCCACCGCGCGGCCCGCGCGGCCGGGCTGCCGCCCTCCTCGACCCCTTCCGCCGCATCCGCCGCCCCGGCGGCGGGAACCAGCACGCTCCACCCCTCCCCCGCCGGGGCCAGCAGCAGCGGCGTGCCCAGCAGTCGGGCGGCAAGGCGGAGGCGGTCGGGCGCGGCCCGGCAGAGCAGCAGCAGACCGGCCGGGGCGTGATCAGTCGCGGACATGCGTCAACGCTATGCCAACCACCGGCCCTTGACTTCCGGGAGCCGCGATATATCGTGTTTATGGGAAGACGCGATATAGGAGGTCCCCATGCCCGACCGGTCCGAGTGGTCGCTGACCACACCCCAGAAGCTCACCTTCGATGAGCCGGTCAGCGCCCTCAATGTGAGCGTCGTCAATGGCACGGTCAATGTGGTGGGCACCGACGGCGGCCCGGCCCGGCTGGAGCTGTCCGCCCTCCAGGGCCCGCCGCTGCGGGTCCGGCTGGACGAGGGCACGCTCCGGGTGGGCTATGACGACCTCACCTGGCAGAGCTTCCTGAAGTGGCTGGACCGCAAGGGCTGGCAGCGCACCGTGGAGGTCACCCTCACCGTGCCCTGCGGCACCCGGGTCGAGGTCGGCACGGTCGGCGCCGCCGCCGTGGTCTCCGGCATCACCGCCCCCGCCGAGCTGCGCGGCGTCACCGGGGACACCACCCTGGTCGGCCTCGGCGGCCCGGTCAGCGCGCAGACCGTCTCCGGCGCCCTGGAAGCCCAGGCCCTCGGCGGCGACCTGATCTTCAACTCCGTCTCCGGCGACCTGACACTGGTGGAGGGCACCAATGGCACGGTGCGCGCCAAGACGGTCAACGGCAATGTGCTGGTGGATCTCTCCGCCACCGGCGGCGCCCTCTCGCTGGAGGTGAGCACCGTCTCCGGCGATATCGCCATCCGGCTGCCGCACCCGGTGGACGCCGATGTGGAGGCCAGCACCGCCACCGGCGGCGCCTCCTGCGCCTTTGAGGACCTGCGGGTCAGCGGCCAGTGGGGCGCCAAGCGGATCACCGGCCGACTGGGCTCCGGCGGCGGTTCGCTCAAGGCCACCACCGCCTCCGGCACCGTCGCCGTGCTGCGCAGGCCACCCTCGCCCGAGGAGCCCGCCGACGCCCCCGTGAACGGAAAGGTTCTCTGATGCCCCCCGTCTTCGCCCACGGCCGGCTGCGGCTGTATCTGCTCAAGCTGCTCGACGAGGCACCGCGGCACGGCTACGAGATCATCCGGCTGCTGGAGGAGCGCTTCCAAGGGCTGTACGCGCCCTCCGCCGGCACCGTCTACCCCCGGCTGGCCAAGCTGGAGGCCGAGGGCCTGGTCACCCACACCACCGAGGGCGGCCGCAAGGTCTATGCCATCACCGAGGCCGGCCGGGCCGAACTGGCCGACCGCCAGGGCGAACTGGCCGAGCTGGAGCTGGAGATCCAGGACTCCGTCTCCGCCCTCGCCGCCGACATCCGCGAGGACGTCCGCGACGCGGCCGGCGATCTGCGCCGCGAGATGCGCGAGGCGATGCGCCAGGCGCGGGGTGAGGCCGGTACCGGCTCCTCCGCGGACTACTTCGCCACCGCCAAGGACGAATGGCGCCGCGCCAAGGAGGAGTGGAAGGAACAGGCCCGCCGGGCCAAGGAGGAGAGCCGCCGCGCCCGCCAGGACGCCCAGCGGGCCCGCCGTCAGGCCCGCGAGGCCCAGGAGCACGCCCGGGAGGAGGTGCTGCGCATCAAGGAGCGGGTGCAGGAGCAGGTCCGCGAGCACACCCGCAAGGGCGACTGGCCCTCGGGGCTCGCCGAGGGCGTCAACGCCCTTGCCCGCGAGCTCGGTTCCCTGGCCGGCCAGGGCTGGACCCCGCCCCGCGAGGAGCCCCGCGACCACGCCCCCGCCCCCGACTGGGCCACGGCCCCCGACGCCCTCTCCAAGGACCCGGCCCGCGACCTGGACCGCCTCCTGGACCGCTTCCGCGACGAAATCCGCGACACGGCCCGCGACCACGGGGTGACCCCCGACCAACTGGCCGAAACCAGGACCCACTTGGCCCAGGCGGCGACCCGCATTGGGGCCCTGCTACGCGAAGGAGGTCCCCGCTAGGGGCGCCCCTCCAGGGGCGCGGAGCGTGCGCCCCGTCAGGGGCGCGGGGAACTGCGCGATCAGCCACCCGCGGCCCGCAGCCGACCAGCAACGGCCATCGGCAGACGCCGCCCCGTCGCCGGGTGCGCCCCTCCAGGGGCGCGGGGAACTGCGCGACCAGCCACCCACGGCCCGCGGCCGAACGGCAACGGCCATCGGCAGACGCCGAATCGTCACCGGGTGCGGCCCCGTGGCGGTTGTGCCCACCCGAACCGGGTCAGGAACCCGCACCCCCAGAGCGCCCAACGGGTGCGGTTTCCCGGCCCGGTTCAACCGTCACCGTCACCGGACCACGCGAACCCACCGACCGCAGCAGAACCCGCCGCCCTCGCACCTCAACCCTCACCGGCCCGGTGACCGACACCCGCCACCCGGGTCCGGGCAAGGACAACTCACTGACCCCGCCCCGGGGTTCGTACCGCAGCCCGTAGCGCCGAGCGCGCGGGTCATAGGACTGGTCCCGCACCAGCCCCGCCACCACCTCCGCATACGGCGCGGCCATAAGCTCCTTGTTGCGCTGGAAGCGACCCCCCGCATCCAGGGCGCAATACGCACCCCCGTAACACCAGGTCCAGCCCGCCCAGCCGCTGGAGTAGCGGGCCAGCGACGCAAGGGCGTCCAGGTAGTAGCGCCGCATCTGCGGCAGCGAACTGTCCGGCGGCCCCCACTCCCCCACCACCACCGGTACCCGCTGCTCACGGGGGTAACGGACCACAGCGGCCTCATACGCCTCGATCCACCCCGCCCCCGGGTCATAGTCCTTCCCCAGCTCCATCGCGGAGTTGTAGAAGTGCGGGGCGTACACCACCTTGGGGTCGGGCACCCTGCCCAGCGAAGTGGGCACCCCTTCCCCCACCACCGGAGTGGGCTCCACAAAGAGCCAGTGGCGGCGGTCCACCGCACGGATGGCCGCCGCGAGGCGCCCGTACATGGGCGTGATCTGCGTACTCTCCACCCGGCGGGCCGCGCCCGGCAGATCCTCTCCCGGACGCTGCTTGCCCATGGGCTCGTTGATCAGGTCGTAGCCCAGCAGCGCCGGCTGGTCCCTGAAGCGCTTCGCCAGTACGCCCCACATCCGCGCCTGCGCGGCCCGCAAGTCCGCGTCCTCATAGAGGTGTTGGAAGGCGGCCTGCACGGCGGGCTCGTAGTACTCGGAGAACCAGTCCCCGGGATGGGGCGCATAGGGCAACCCGTCATCGCGGGTGGCCCACTCCGGAATACCCCGGTGACCGCCGAACTTGGGCCCGTAGACGTCCTGGTGGGCATCGAGCACCACCTTGACGTGGTAGTGCGCGGCCCACCCCAGAATGCGCTCGATCTTGCGCAGATAGCGCTCACTGAACTGCCCCCGCCGCGGCTCCAGATCGTCCCAGAAGACGGCCAGCCGGGCGAAGTTGAAGCCATGCGCGGCCATATCGCGCAGATGGCGCTCGGTAATGCCGGAGAGGGCCGACGCTCCACGGTGGTCCTTGTCGGCCAGGTTCCAGCCGTGGAGGGTCAGAGCCCGTCCCCGCTCATCGGTAAGAGGCGGGATACCCGAGGGGGCCGCGTGGCCGGCGAGGCCCGCATGCCCCGAATGATCAGCGTTCCCCGCCGCCAACGCGGAGGACGGCAGCAGGCAGGACACCACCGCCACCCCCACCGCCGGCACTGATGCGATCAGACGTCTCGTCCGCATCCGCCGTTCATACCGTGAGCACGATTTTCCCGAACAGCTCACCACCGGCCATCTTTTCGAAGCCCTCGCGCGCCCGGTCCAGCGGCAGCGTGGAGTCGATGACCGGCCGTACCCCGGTCGCCGCGCAGAAGCTCAGCAGATCGGCCAGCTCCTCCTTGGTACCCATGGTGGAGCCGACCACCTTGAGCTCCAGGAAGAAGATCCGGGTGAGCTCGGCGGCGGGCGGGTTGGGGCCACTGGTGGCCCCGGAGATCACCAAAGTGCCGCCCGGCTTGAGCGACTTGACCGAGTGCGACCAGGTGGCGGCGCCGACCGTCTCGATCACCGCGTCCACCCGGTGCGGCAGCCGCGCGCCCGCCTCGAACGCGGCCTCGGCGCCCAGTTCCACCGCGCGGGCCCGCTTGTTCTCGTCCCGGCTGGTGGCGAAGACCCGCAGCCCGGCCGCCGCTCCCAGCACGATCGCGGCCGTGGCCACCCCGCCGCCGGCGCCCTGCACCAGCACCGACTGCCCGGGGCGGACGCCCGCGTTGGTGAACAGCATCCGGTACGCGGTCAGCCAGGCGGTGGGCAGACAGGCGGCCTCGGCGAAGGAGAGTTCCTTGGGCTTGGGCAGGACGTTCCAGGCGGGCACGGCGACCCGCTCGGCGAAGGTGCCCTGGTAGCGCTCGGTGAGAATGGAGCGCGGCTCGTCCGGGCCCACCCCATGGCCGCTCTGGCCGATGACGGAGTGGATCACCACCTCGTTGCCGTCCGCGTCGGTCCCGGCCGCATCGCAGCCGAGGATCATCGGCAGCAGCTTCTCGTCCAGGCCCACCCCGCGCAGTGACCACAGGTCGTGGTGGTTGAGCGAGGCGGCCTTGACATTGATGATCGTCCAGCCGGGCCGCGCCTCGGGTTCGGGGCGCTCCCCCAACTCAAGTCCGTTCAGCGGCTGATCACGGTCGATACGGGAGGCGTAGGCAGCGAACATGATCCGAACCTAGCCCGGTCGCTGCGCTCGGCGGAACGGGATGGGGGTGTGACACGCGCCGTATTGGCGGTCGCCCCGCCGGTACGTTGCGCCCGCGGGGCCCCAGAGGGCCCGGGGGTTTCGTTGCCGGGTGCGGGTCGCTCTGGGCTGATCGCGCAGTTCCCCGCGCCCCTTGCAGGCGCACCCGGCAATGAAGGACGCTCAGCGCCGCGCCACCCCGTCCGCCCGCGCCGCCGCCGCCACCGCGGCCGTCACCGCGGGAGCGACCCGCTCGTCGAAGGGCGACGGAATCACACAGTCCGCGCTCAGCTCGTCCGCCACCACCGCCGCCAGCGCCTCCGCGGCGGCCAGCTTCATCCCCTCGGTGATCCGCGAGGCCCGCACCTGGAGCGCACCGGCGAAGATGCCCGGGAAGGCCAGCACATTGTTGATCTGGTTGGGGAAGTCGCTGCGCCCGGTGGCGACCACGGCCGCGTACTTGTGGGCGACGTCCGGGTGGATCTCCGGGTTGGGGTTGGCCATGGCGAAGATCAGCGCGTTCTTGGCCATGGTGGCCACCGCCTCCTCACGCACGGTGCCGCCGGAGACGCCGATAAAGACGTCCGCACCGTCCAGCGCGGACTCCAGCGTGCCTGATTTGCCCGCCTTGTTGGTGAAACCGGCCAGCTCCCGCTTGACCTCGGTGAGGTCCTCACGGTCGGCGGAGACCACGCCCTTGCGGTCGCACACGGCCACATCGCCGATGCCCGCCTCCACCAGAATCCGGGCGATGGCCACCCCGGCGGCACCCGCGCCGGAGATCACCGCGCGCAGCTCGCCCAGCGTGCGGCCGGTCAGCCTGGCGGCGTTGCGCAGGGCGGCCAGGGTGACCACGGCGGTGCCGTGCTGGTCGTCATGGAAGACCGGGATGTCCACCCGCTCCTGGAGCTTGCGCTCGATCTCGAAGCAGCGCGGGGCGGAGATGTCCTCCAGGTTGACGCCGCCGAAGGACGGGGCCAGCCGGGCCACCGTCTCCACGATCTCGTCCACGCCCCGGCAGTCCAGCGCGAGGGGCACCGCGTCCACCCCGCCGAACTGCTTGAACAGAATGGCCTTGCCCTCCATCACCGGCAGGGATGCCTCCGGCCCGATGTCTCCCAGGCCCAGCACCGCGCTGCCGTCCGTCACCACCGCGACCACCTGGGACTTCCAGGTGTACTCATGCACCAGCTCGGGCTGCTCGGCGATGGCGCTGCACACCTTGGCGACACCCGGCGTATAGGCGAGGGACAGATCGTCCCGGTCGCGCACCGGGACGGTCGCCGTCACGGCCATCTTGCCGCCCCGGTGCAGCGCGAAGGCCGGATCGAAGGGCTCACTCGGCCCCGGCCGGCCCGCATCGCTCTCGCTGCGAGGGTTGACGATCTCCGCTGCCACTATCTTGACCCCTTTGTCGTGATTGCTTATCGAGGGTAACCGCCCCTGGTATGCGGGGAGGGTCGGGCACATGTCCTCGGCCCGGCGGTGCGCGGGCCATCTGCGCGTCAACGGCAGCAAGGACAGTCAACGGGCAGCAAGGACAGCGGACGTGCTCGCACCTGCGCGTCCTGGGCCCCGGGTGCGGGGTGTAACTGGTCTTTCTACCGGAAGAGCGCCCGGCTCACGAGCGAGATCCGGCCCGTCCCGTCAGGGCGGCCACCGGAGACGGTCAGAAACCTGTCAACTGGTCTGCTAAGTCCGGGAAATGGGACGTCTGGTGCGTGAGATGTCTCTCGTCGCCAAACGAACGCAAGCGGTCGGCCCCGGGCAGCCGAGCACAGCAGCCGGTGCCGAACGGGGCACGCCTTGTTATCCGATTTTGACATTGCGGGCCCCCCGAATGGTGCGGTTCAGGTGGCAAGATGCCGAATCACCCGAGGTCGCGGCGCACCAACGAAGCATGCGCGGGGCCCGGGCAGGCAAATCGCGCGTGCCCTGCAGAGTCCATACGTTCGGCTATCCCCTCACCCGCAGGAGGACCCAGCAATGACCGCAAGCACCACCCCCCGCCCGGCTGCCGCCAGGAGTCGTTTGGCCGCCGTCGGCGCGATCGCGGTCGCCGGCGCCCTGCTGCTGACCGGCTGTGGCGACCAGACCAAGAAGCACTCGGACAACGGCGACTCCTCGGCGACCGGCAGTTCCGCCCCGCTCTTCGACAAGCTGCCGCAGTCGATCAAGGACTCCAAGGTCATCAAGGTCGGTTCGGATATCGCCTATCCGCCGGTGGAGTTCATCAAGGACGGCAAGACCGTGGGCATGGACCCGGACATCGCCGATGCGCTGGGCCAGGAACTGGGCGTGAAGTTCCAGTTCAACAACTCCAAGTTCGACGCGCTGATGGCCGGTCTGCGCTCCAACCGCTATGACATCGCCATGTCGGCGATGACCGACACCAAGGACCGCCAGAACGGCGTGGACCCGGAGAAGAAGACCAAGGTCGGCGATGGCGTCGATTTCGTGGACTACTTCCAGGCCGGTGTCTCGATGTACGTGCCCAAGGGCAAGACCCAGGGCATCAAGTCGCTGGACGACCTGTGCGGCAAGAAGATCGTGGTCCAACGCGGCACGACCTCCGAGGACATGGCCAAGAAGCAGGCCGACAAGTGCGGTGACAAGAAGCTGGACATCGAGGCCTTCGACACCGACGTCCTGGCCCAGACCCGGCTGCGCAGCGGCGGCGCGGATGTGGGCCTCAGCGACTTCCCGGTGGCCGCGTACGCGGTGAAGACCTCCGGCGGCGGAAATGACTTCGAGCTGGTCGGCGACCAGGTGGAGGCCGCGCCGTACGGCATGGCGGTGCCCAAGAACCAGAGCCAGCTGCGGGATGCGATCAAGGCCGCGATGGACCGCATCATCGCCAGCCACAAGTACGAGCAGATCCTTGACAAGTGGGGCGTCAAGGCGGGCGCGATCACCGAATCAAAGATCAACGGTGGTTCCTGACGGCAATATTCCGCGCTCAACAGCTCGCTGAAAGGCCACAGTTGTGTCCATAGAGAAGGACAGCAGTTCCAAGGAAAAGGAACCGGAGAGCACACCGCTCCCGGACAAGGCCACGGCCGACAAGCCGGAGGCAAAGCCGGACGGGAAGCCCGCCGCAAAGCCCGCCGCCGGTGAGGACGCGGACAAGGCCGCGTCGGTACGTACCGACTTGCCCGCCTCGGCGGCCATCGCGAAAACCGCCTCCGCGGATGGGGACGAGGCCGTCGCGGACCGTACGGACGAGGCCGCCCCGGCCGGTACGGAGGGAACCGCCTCAGCGGATGCGGACGAGGCCGCCTCCGCCGGTAAGGACGAGGACGCCTCGGAGCGCACCGACAAGGAGCCCTCGGACGGCGCCGAGAAGGAATCCTCGGACGGTTCCGATAAGGCCAAGGCCGAAGCCGAGGCCGAGGCCGACGACCAGCCCGGCAGCGAGCCCGGTGAGGCGAAAACCGGGTCAGACAAGGCCAATCCCGGCAAGGACAAGGCCGACTCCGTTGCCGACAAGGCCGGTTCCGGCAAGGACAAGGCCGAGCCGGACGGTGAACCGTCCGACGCCGCCCCCCACGACAAGGCCCCCGCCCCCCAGACACTGAGGGCCATCCCCGTACGGCACTACGGCCGTTGGATCGTCGCGGCCATCGCCCTCGCCGTACTGGGCGCACTGATCAACGCTTTCGCACAGGGCAACATCAACTGGAACGCTGTTCCGGACTACTTCTTTGACGCCAACGTTCTCAAGGGCGTCCGCAACACCATCACCATCACCATTCTGTCCATGGTTCTGGGTGTCGTCCTCGGCATCATCCTGGCCGTGATGCGTCTGTCCAAGAACCCGGTCACATCCTCCATCGCCTGGGCCTATATCTGGTTCTTCCGTGGCACCCCGGTGTATGTGCAGCTGCTGATGTGGTTCGACCTGGGCCTGGTCTTCAAGTACATCAACTTGATGCCGTTCTACAAGGATTACTGGTCCTCGTTTATGACCCCGTTCCTGGCCGCCCTGCTGGGGCTCGGCCTGAACGAGGCCGCGTATATGGCCGAGATCTGCCGGGCCGGCATCCAGGCGGTGGACGAGGGCCAGACCGAGGCCGCGCACGCGCTGGGCATGAGCCACGCCAAGACCCTGCGCCGGGTGGTGCTGCCGCAGGCGATGCGGGTGATCGTGCCGCCCACCGGCAATGAGTTCATCAATATGCTCAAGACCACCTCGCTGGTGATCGCCGTTCAGTACTACGACCTGCTGCAGGCGGCCACCAACATCGGTCAGACATCCGGCGCGACGGTGGAGATGCTCCTGGTCGCCGCCGCCTGGTACCTGGTGCTCACCAGCGTGCTCAGCGTCGGCCAGTACTACCTGGAACGGCGGTTCGCTCGCGGCTCGCTGCGCCAACTGCCGCCCACGCCCTGGCAGAAGATCAAGGCGAACATGCTCACCCTGCGACGCCCCCAGGAGGCCCGATGACAGCGATGGTCAAGGCCGAGGGCGTACACAAGTCCTTCGGCGCCACCCAGGTACTCAAGGGCATCGACCTGGAGGTCGCCCCCCGCGAGGTGTTCTGCCTGATCGGCCCGTCCGGCTCCGGCAAGTCCACCTTCCTGCGCTGTATCAACCACCTGGAGAAGATCAACGCCGGGCGGCTGTATGTGGACGGCGACCTGGTCGGCTACCGCCAGTCGGGCAACAAGCTCTATGAGCTCAAGGACCGCGAAGTCGCCGCCAAGCGGCGGGACATCGGGATGGTCTTCCAGCGCTTCAACCTCTTCCCGCATATGACGGCGGTGGAGAACGTCATGGAGGCGCCGGTCCAGGTCAAGCGGGAGACCAAGGCGGTGGCCCGGGAGCGGGCGCTGAAGCTGCTGGACCGGGTGGGCCTGGCCGACAAGGCGGGCAACTACCCCTCCCAGCTCTCCGGCGGTCAGCAGCAGCGGGTGGCCATCGCCCGCGCCCTGGCCATGGAGCCCAAGCTGATGCTCTTCGACGAGCCCACCTCCGCCCTGGACCCGGAGCTGGTCGGCGATGTCCTGGATGTGATGCGCGGCCTCGCGGAGGACGGCATGACCATGGTCGTGGTCACCCATGAGATGGGCTTCGCCCGCGAGGTGGGCGACTCCATCGTCTTTATGGACAACGGCGTGGTGGTGGAGTCCGGACACCCCCGGGAGGTGCTGACCAATCCCCAGCACGAGCGGACCAGGTCCTTCCTTTCCAAGGTGCTCTGAGGATGCTCTGAGAGCGCTCTGAGAGACTCTGAGGTACGAACGCCCGGCGGCGGCCGCATGGCCCCGCCGGGCGCCCTTTCACCACCCGGATTCACAACCCGAACCCCCCGCCAACCCCCCACGTGTAATACCCTCGTGGTAACGACATCCGTTACCAACCCGGCCCAGCCGCAGAAGGATTCCCGTGGAACTGGCCCTCTATTCGGACTTCGCCGTCCGGCTGGTCAACACCGAAGAGCCGGCGCGCGGCACCGACACCCTCACCTCCATCGAGGCAGCCCGGGCCCTGTTCGGCGCCAACTCCCAGATGGCCCGCCGGCTCACCGACAGCGATGTGACCCGGATGCGCAGCGTACGCACCCGGCTGCGCGCGGTCTTCGAGGCCGCGGACGAGGGCGACGAGGTACGGGCCGTGGACCTGCTCAATGCCCTGCTGATGGAGTTCCCGGTCAGCCCCCAGATCTCCGGCCATGAGCAGCGGGACGCCGACGGCCGTCCGCTGTGGCATATGCATATCGCCGACCACGCCAGCAACGCCGCCGCCGGCTACACCGCGACCGCGGCCATGGGCCTGGCGGTCCACCTCACCGAACTGGGCGTGGACCGGCTGGGCATCTGCCAGGCCGCGCCCTGCCGCAACGCCTATCTGGACACCTCCACCAACCGCTCCCGGCGCTACTGCTCCGACCGCTGCGCCACCCGAGCCAATGTGGCCGCCTACCGCGCCCGCAAGCGCCGGGAGAGCGAGCGCCCGGGATAGCCCACCCCGCGCATCGGCCGTACCGCCGAGCACACCCACCTCAGCAGGGCGGCCGCGGACCGGCCGCCGGGCGCCGGCGGGCGGCGCAGCCTGATCCAGGCCCGGGCCACCACCAGTTCGTCGGGGACCGTGCCGAACTCCCGGCTGTCGTTCTCCACCAGAGGGTTGTCCCCCAGCACCCACCAGCCGCCGTCGCGCCGTTCCACCGCGCGCTTGACGATCAGCAGATCCTGCCGGAACGGGTGGCGCACCACCACCACATTCCCCGGCCGTACCACCGCTCCGTACTGGACGACCAGCTGGTCCCCCGGATTCAGAGTCGGGACCATCGACGGGTTGTAGACCTCGGCCAGCCCGATCCGCAGCAGTCCGCGACGTTCGCGGTCCAGCTCCTGCCCGCGCTCGTCCAGTTGCTCCTGCACCACGGCACCTCACTCCCGGTCCAATCTCCATCCGGTCCCGGACGGCACCGGACTTTCGTCCTAAGCCTGCCGGGGCACCCGGGAAAAGCCTTCCCACACCGAGTAATCTCGCACCTGAGAAGACGATCACGAGGAAGGACAGCACCTTATGCTTTCCCGCCTGTTCGCTCCGAAGGTGAAGGTCAGCGCGCACTGCGACCTCCCCTGCGGCGTGTACGACCCGGCCCAGGCCCGCATCGAGGCGGAGTCCGTCAAGGCCGTCCAGGAGAAGTACCAGGCCAACGAGGACCCGGACTTCCGTACCCGGGCCCTGATCATCAAGGAGCAGCGCGCCGAGCTGGCCAAGCACCATGTCTCCGTGCTGTGGAGCGACTACTTCAAGCCCCCGCACTTCGAGAAGTACCCCCAGCTGCACCAGCTGGTCAATGACACCCTGAAGGCGCTGAGCGCGGCCAAGGCGTCCAACGACCCGAAGACGGGCGAGAAGGCGCTGGAGCTGATCGCCGAGATCGACCGGATCTTCTGGGAGACCAAGAAGGCCTGAGCCAGTCCCAGGCGATCCGGCGCGCGCATCTTGTCTCGCGCGGCCGGTCCTTCCGCACCCGGTCCAGATGATGGGCCGGGTGCGGTCTGTTTTGCGCCCTTCCGGGAGTCCCAACTCTTGGACTGGGACCGGGATTTGTCCGGGTGGGTGCTGCGGCGCCGGGTGCGAGGGGGCCGCTGGGCGCCGTAATCTGACGGGGCGTTGGCCTGGACCAAGGGCAACCCTGTTGAATGAGCCGGTGTTTACCTACCTTCTTCCCGCCATACCCGGATTTTTAGTGGTCTGCAGCCTTACCGGAATGGTGTGGGTACTCATCCGGCACCGCCGTATCCGTGCGGCCTGGTACAGCGGGCTGACCGCCGAGGGGCGCTGTCTGCGGGCGTATGAGGTCACCACCACGCGGCGCCAGGGGCATCGGGAGTCGTCCAGCTCCTCCCTGCTCCATGTCTATGAGTTCAGCACCCCGGACGGCCGGACCCATCGCTTCGAGGAGGCGGGGTCCGCCACCGTCTTCGAGGGGGACGCGGTGGTGGTGCGCTATCCGGCGGGCCGTCCGGACCGGGCCACGGCCACGCCGCCGGGTGACGGACGGGTACGGGCCAGGGCGGGCGGCCAGTTGGCGGCACTGGCCTTCTTCACCTTGCTGTCGCTGGCGATCGGCGTGGTCTTCTTCACCGTGGCCAAGGGCCTGTCCGGCGAGAAGAAGGGTGACGGGGATTCCCGGCCGCCCGCCCTTCCGTCCCTACGGCCGCCGTCCGGTTTCCCGGAGCCGCCGCCGGGGTTCCCGGCGCTGCCCCCGCCCTGAGGCACGCGCCCCCGCATTGATCACTGTGGCCCGGCCCCGCGGCGGGCAGCCCGGCGGCAAGAAGGAACCCTCGCTCACCTGTTCCCCCGGTTGTTCGGACGAGGTTGCCTAAACTGGTCCCGCCCGGGATGAGAAGTGCCCCCCAAGGGACGGAGAGCGACAGTGGCGGCAGGCGTCGGCAGATTCGAGGCGCTCGAAGGAGGCTTCGACGACCCCTCGGCGGAGGTCCTGGCCGAGGCCGCCGCCGCCTTCGGCCTGCTCGCCTCGCCCGCCCGGCTGCACCTGGTCTGGGCCCTGGCCCAAGGGGAGAGCGATGTCAGCGGCCTGGCCGAGCGGGTCGGCGGCGCGCTGCCCGCCATCAGCCAGCACCTGGCCAAGCTCAAGCTGGCCGGACTGGTGCGCTCCCGCCGTGAGGGGCGCCGGGTGGTGTACCTGGTGGACGATCCCGATGTGGTGACCATTGTCCGCCGTATGGTCGGCCAGCTCTCCGACCGCCAGGCGGATGCTGGACCGCGGGCCGGTGCCGGACACCTCCGTGGTCTGGGCGCCTGAGGCCGGCCCGGCCGCCGGGCCGAGGACACCGGAGACCCCCGGCCCCCGCACCACCCTCCAGGTGCTGCGGGCCCTGGACAGCGGACCGCGCGGGCTGACCGAGGCGGAGGCCGAGAACCGGCTGGCCCGGTACGGCGAGAATCTGCCGCCCGGGCGGCGCACCGACTCCTGGCCCCGCCGCTTCGCCCGCGGCCTGCGGGACCCGTTCACCGCCGTGCTCATCGGCCTGGGCGTGATCTCCGCGGTGCTCGCCTCCTGGGGCACCGTCTGTGTGATCGCCATCCTGGTGACGGTCAGCTGTGTGCTGCGGGCCACCGGCGAGCACCGCGCCGAACGGGCCACCGCCGCCCTCCGCCGGCTGGTGGCCGGCACCGCGACCGTACGCCGCCGGGCCACCGCCGGGTCCCCGCCCGCCGCCCGGGAGGTCCCGGTGGACCAGCTGGTCCCGGGCGATGTGGTGCTGCTCGGCCCCGGTGACCTGGTCCCCGCCGATCTGCGGCTGCTGCGCGCCACCGGACTGACCGTCCACCAGGCGGCCCTGACCGGGGAATCGGCCCCGGTGGGCAAACACCCGGCCGGGCACGACTACGAGGACGGAGCGGCGGGCGGCGGCTTCGACCGGCCCCAGCTGTGCTTTCAGGGCAGCAGTGTGGTCTCCGGCAGCGGCACCGGGGTGGTGATCGCCACCGGTGCGGACACCGCGCTGTCCGGCGCCTTCGCCGGGGGCCGGCGCCCGGGGCGGCGGCTGCCCAGCCCCTTCGACCGGTCGGTCAACGGCATTGCCTGGACCCTGATCCGCTTTATGCTGCTCACCGCCCCGCTGGTGCTGATCACCGACGCCCTGCTGAGCGGCCGGGGACTTCAGGCAGTGCCCTTCGCGGTGGCCGTGGCGGTGGGCATCACCCCGGAAATGCTGCCGGTGGTGGTGACCGCGGTACTGGCCCGGGGCGCCGCCCGGCTGGCCCGGGGCGGCCAGGTGATCGTGCGGCGGCTGCCGGCCCTGCACGACCTGGGCGCCGTCCAGGTGCTCTGTGTGGACAAGACCGGCACCCTCACCCAGGACCAGCCGGTCTTCCACCGGGCGGTCGGCCCGGACGGCCGGGACGATCCCGAGGTGCTGCGCTGGGCCGCCGTCAACGCCCTATGGACGCTGCAACTGGCCGAACCCCCCATGCCGGACGCCCTGGACGAGGCCGTACTGGCCGCCGCCGAGGACCTGCCCGGGGCGGGCGGCCAGGAGGAGTACGAGGGAGTCGCCGCGCTGCCCTGCGGTCCGGGCCGCCGGCTGGCCACCGCCGTGGTACGGCCCGCCCCGGCCCCCCTCTTCGACCGCCGTCATCTGCTGGTGGTCAAGGGGGCTCCGGAGGACGTCCTTCAGCGCTGCGCCCTGAGTCCGCCGGAGCGCGAGCGCCAGCTGGCCCGGGCCGCCGAACTGGCCGCCCAGGGGCTGCGGGTGCTGGCCGTGGCCCGCGCCGAACGGCCCGCGCGCCCCGGCCCCTATGGCCCGGCGGACGAGCACCGGCTGGAGTTCACCGGCCTGGTGGCGCTGCGCGACGCGGTGACGCCCACCGCCGCCGATGCCCTGGGCGCACTCGCCGCCCGTGGCATCGAGGTCAAGGTGCTCACCGGCGACCACCCGGGCACGGCCGCCCGGGTCTGCCGTGAACTGGGCCTGGAACCGGGCCAGGTGGTCACCGCCGACCGGATCGACGCCCTGGACCAGGGCGAGTTGGCGCGACTGGCGGCCGGCACCACGGTCTTCGCCCGCTGCGCCCCCGAGCACAAGGCACGTATTGTGGCGGCCCTGCGGGACGGCGGCCGCCCCACCGGCTTCCTGGGCGATGGCGTCAACGACCTGGCGGCGCTGTCCGGTTCGGATGTGGGCATCTGTCCCAGGGACGCGGTGGATGTGGTGCGCGAGGCCGCGGATGTGGTGCTGACCGCCAAGGATCTCACCGCCCTGGACCGGGCCGTGGACGCCGGACGGCGCAGCACCGGCAATATCGCCGCCTATCTGCGGATCACCCTGTCCTCCAACTTCGGCAATGTGATCGCCATGCTGGCGGCCGGGCTGCTGGTGCCCTTCCTGCCCATGCTCCCGGCCCAGGTACTGGTGCAGAACCTCTGCTTTGACGCGGCCCAGCTGGCGCTGGCCTTCGACCGGCCGGGCACGGGGGCGGGCTCCCGTCCGGCGCTGCTGCGGCCGCGGTCCCTGGTGCGCTTTGTCACCGGCTTCGGTCTGCTGAACGCGGCGGCCGACCTGGCGACCTTCGGCGTACTGGCCCTGGCGCTGCGGTCCTTGGGCGGGCAGCAGGGGCAGACCGCCTTCCATTCGGGGTGGTTCACCGAGAACCTGCTGACCCAGGCGATGGTGATGGTGCTGCTGCGCTCGGGGCGGGCGGCGGCCGGGGGTTCCCGGGTGCCGGGGCCGCTGCGGGCGGCGGTGGCCGGGCTGTCGGTGCTGGGGCTGTTGCTGCCGGTGTCCCCGCTGGGGCCGGTGCTGTCCATGTCGGTGCTGCCGCCGCTGTACTACGGCCTGTTGGCGGTGGTGCTGGTGCTCTATGGGACGGGCCTGTGGCTGGCCCGGCGGCGCTGGCTCTGAACGCGGAAGGAAGCGGAAGGAAGCGGAAGGAAGACGCGCAGGGAACGAAGACGGGGAAATGACGGACGGGCCGAACCGGAGAGTCCGGTTCGGCCCGTCCCATCAGTGACCTGGCTCGGTTACCAGTCGCCGCCGCCGAAGCCGCTGTCGCCACCGCCGAAGTCTCCGCCGCCGCCGTCCCAACCGCCGGAGAAGTCCGAGGAGTTGAAGTCGGCACCGCTGAAGTCGCCGCCCTCCGCGCCGCCGAAGCCGCCGTCACCGCCGTATGCGTAGGCGGGGGTGCTCAGCATGCTGCCGAGCATGGTGCCCACCAGCAGGCCCGGCAGCAGGCCGCCGCCGAAGTAGCCGCCGGCCCAGGGGCCGTAGGCGGGGCCGGCGTTCCAGTACGGCTGGGGGCCCTGGGCGGTCTGGACGGTGCGGGACATGGGCTCCTGCCCGGAGGCCAGCCGGGTGGCGTCGGCCTGGCAGGCCGGGACGGTGCGCACCGCGCCGCCCGGCGGGGCCCAGGGCACATCCTGGACGGACGGCCCATGGCGCGGGTCGAAGAAGCAGGGCACCCGGCGCTCGGGCAGCGGGTAGCCGGAGCGGCGGGCGGCCAGCGTGGCCAGGGCGAACCGGCCCTCGTCCAGCGCCTGAGTGACGGCCGTCACATCCTGCGGCCGCTTGGCCGCCTCCATCTTGGCCTTGGCGTCCTCATAGGCGTCCAGCGCCCGCTCGTAGTCCTTGCGCATATCGTCGCTGACGCCGGGCTGGCCGGGGTTGAAGTCCAGCCGGTCCAGCTCCTCGCCGAAGGCGGTGATGTCCTCGTCCACCACCACGCGCAGCTGCTGGAGCTCGGCGCGCTCGCGCTCCTCGCGCTTCCTCCTGGCCCGGCGGACCAGGACGAAGGCGCCCGCGCCACCGGCCACCACCACGGCGGCGCCCACGGCCAGGCCGGCGGCGGAGCTGCCGGAGCCGCCCCAGGAGCCGGGGGCATGGCCCTTGGCGGTCTTGACGGCGCCGTCAACGAAGGCGGTCAGCTCGGCATTGGCGCTGCTGTTGTTGGCCCTGGCATCGGAGGTGAGGTTCTGTACCGCGTTCTTGGAGAGCACCCTGCCGTCGGCGTGGGCATTGAACTTGTCGCCGAGCCGGATGGCGTAGACGCCGGAGATGCCGACCTCGGTGCGCAGGTTGTTCATGATCGAGTCCGGCGGAAACTCCGAGGTGTTGGGCAGCACCGCGACAAACACCGGCTTGTCGGCGTCCTTGATCTTCTTGGCCAGCGCCTCCGCGTCCGAGGAGGACAGCTGCGAGGACATCCGCGGGTCCACATAGACCGGGCTCTTCTTGAGGTGGTCGGCCACCTCGCTCACCCCGCCGGCGGCATGCGCCGGGGGTGCGTACAGCATCGCCCCCGCCAGCACCAGCAGCGCGGCGAGCAGCCCCGCGAACAGGGCCGGCAGCGGCCTGGACAGTGCCCGGGTGACGGACATGGGAACTCTCCTCGGAGGGCGAGCGATGGAACGGTCACTCATCAAGATCACGAACTGACTCTGTGTACACCTGGACAACGGAACTCCCCAAGGCCCGGTTCCCGGCTTTCCCGCCGTCACCCGTAGGTGAGGTTGGAGCAGGGATTGTCATCCGCCGACCTGGCCTTCTCGGCCACCTCCGAGGGTACGGGTGCGGAGGACGATGCGGAGGGGCTCGGCGAGGCCGATGCGGTGGCGTAGTCACGGCCGAGGGTGACCGCGATCCCATGGTCCGCGGTGCCACGCACAAAGGCGCCGGGGAAGAGCCTGGCCAGGGTGCGGGCGTGATCCGCCTCACCCGGCCCGAAGTCGATCACCGTGGTGGCCTCGTCCCGGGTGGCGGAGGTGGCGGTGGCGGTGATCCGGTAGCCGTGTTCCTTCAGTGCTCCGGCGGCCCGGGCGGCCAGCCCGTTGATCCGGGTGGCATTGGTGATGGAGACGCTCACCCCGGCGCCGGAGACGGGGGCGGAGGGGGAGGGCTTGTCGTCCTTCTTCGCGCCCTTCTTGCCGGCGTCCTTGCCGTCCACGGTCTCGTCCGCCCGCAGCGCGGCCCACAGCCGGTCGGCGTCCGGCTCCACCACGGCCACCCGGCTGCCCTGGTAACGCCAGGGCATGGTCACAAACTTGATGTTGTGCAGATCGATGTTCTTCATCGACATGGCGAAGGAGAGCAGCTTCTGCGCCGAGCCCAGTCCCGGGTCCACGGTCATCGACTTGGTGGCGGCGTTGGCCAGTGGCAGCAGGGTGGTGGGGTCGAAGCCCTCGGACTTCACCTTCTTGATCATCGACGAGACGAATGCCTGCTGCCGCTGTATTCGTCCTATGTCGGAGCCGTCACCGATGCCGTGCCGGACCCGGACATAGTCCAGCGCCTTCTGCCCGGAGACCTTCTGCTCTCCCTTGTGGAAGACCAGCTCGCCGCGTGAGCCCAGGTTGGGGTTGAGGTCGCCCTGGTAGAGATCCTTGGGCACACAGACGTCCACCCCGCCCACGGCGGAGGTCATCGAGGAGAACCCGGCGAAGTCCACCACGATGGTGTGGTCCACCCGCAGTCCGGTGAGTTTCTCCACGGTGTTCTGGGTGCAGGCCGGATTTCCCTTGGCGGTATCACCCACCGAAAAGGCCGAGTTGAACATCTGCCGGCTCGCGCCGCTGGTCCAGCTGCCGTTGGGCAGTTTGCACGGCGGAATGTCCACCAGGGTGTCCCTGGGTATGGAGACGCCTACCGCGTGCTCGCCGTCGCCATAGACATGCAGCAGGAAGGTGGTGTCCGAGCGGCCGACGTCACCCTGCCCGCCGCCGAGCTTCTTGTTGTCCCCCGCGCGGGAGTCGGAGCCGATGACCAGGACGTTCTTGCCGGCGGCGGAGGCGCCGGGCCGGTTCTTGGAAAGCCCGTCGGCGTCAAAGGTGTTGATGTTGCCGTTGAGCTCCAGATAGAGCCAGCCGGCTCCGGCGGTGAGCAGCACCAGGAAGGAGACCGCGACGATGGTGAAGGTACGCATTCGCCGGCGCTCGCGCCTGCCCCGCCTGCCCGTCATTCTGCGCGACCTCATCCGCTCCGGGGGTCATCCCGTCGTTCCCCTACGTATAGACGGATGACCACTGCTTTTGGTTGTCAGGTTGCGCAATCTAGCAAGTATGGTGAAAGCACCGATGCGGGCATCCAAGTAGCTCCAAGCGGCCGAGAAAGTGGGGACACACATGCTGCGCAACGCCCTGGAACCCTGGCACCTCCTGGTGGTTGTGCTGATCGTGGTCGTCGTCTTCGGCTCCAAGAAGCTGCCGGACGCGGCGCGGGCGCTCGGCAAGTCCATGCGCATCCTCAAGAGCGAGGCCAAGGCGATGAAGAACGACGGCGGAACCGCTGCCGCCGCGGCCTCCGCGTCGGAGGAGACGGCCGCGGACAAGGCGGCGGACAAGGCCGGGGAGAAGGTCCACACCGGCACCGTGGTGGACGGCTCGCACTAGGCGCGCGGCGGGCGCTGTGGGGTGCGCCCAGTATTCCGGCCGGAACATTGGTCGTTCTCGCACCTGATCCCGGCGGTGGTCCATCAACACTGGTGGTTCCGGATCACGCGCGCAGGAGGAACCACCGATGTCCGGGTCTCGTGTTCTGGCCCTGGGCCACTACCAGCCCGCCAGGGTTCTCACCAATGACGAACTGGCGGGGATGGTCGATACCAGCGACGAATGGATCCGCTCCCGGGTCGGCATCCGCACCCGCCGGGTGGCCGGCGCGGAGGAGACCGTTGACTTCATGGCCGCCGAGGCGGCGGCCAAGGCGCTGGCCGCGGCGGGGCTGGCCCGCGAGGAGATCGACCTGGTGCTGGTCGCCACCTGCACCGCGGTGGACCGCAGCCCCAATACCGCGGCCCGGGTGGCCGCCCGGCTGCGGCTGCCCTCGCCCGCGGTGATGGACGTCAATGTGGTCTGCTCCGGCTTCACCCACGCCCTGGCCAGCGCGGACCATGCGATTCGCGCCGGGGCGGCGAGGAACGCGCTGGTCATCGGGGTGGAGAAGTTCACCTCGGTCACCGACTGGACCGACCGCACCACCTGTGTGCTGGTCGGCGACGGCGCGGGCGCGGCGGTGGTCTCCGCGGCCGAGGAGGCCGGCATCGGCCCCGTGCTGTGGGGCTCGGTCCCGGAGATGGGCCATGCGGTACGCATCGAGGGCTCGCCCTCGGTGTTCGCCCAGGAGGGCCAGTCCGTCTACCGCTGGGCCACCACCCAGCTGCCGCCCATCGCCCGCGAGGTGTGCCTGCGGGCCGGAATCGAGCCGGCGGAGCTGGCGGCAGTGGTGCTGCACCAGGCCAATCTGCGCATCATCGAGCCGGTGGCGCGCAAGCTGGGCGCGGTCAACGCGGTGATCGCCACCGATGTCACCGAGTCCGGCAACACCTCGGCAGCCAGCATCCCGCTCGCCCTGTCCAAGCTGGTCGAACGCGGCGAGGTGGCGTCGGGAGCGCCGGTGCTGCTGTTCGGCTTCGGCGGGAACCTGTCGTATGCGGGGCAGGTCATCCGCTGCCCTTGAGCGGCGGCTGTCCGAAACGTTCAAGACGGGGCGGCCGCCGGGTGCCTAGCCTCGCCGTATGACACCTCGCTTCGACGCCATCGGCATCGTGGTCTCCGACATGGCCGCCTCGCTCGCCTTCTACCGCCGCCTCGGCCTGGACCTGCCGCCCGGGGCCGATAAGGAACCGCATGTGGAGGCTGCCCTGCCGGGCGGCCTCCGGCTGATGTGGGACAGCGCGGCAGCCCTGGACGAGGCCCCGCCACCGCCCGGTCCGGGGCGGCTCGGTCTGGCGTTTCTGTGTGACGGACCGGAAGAAGTGGACCGGGTTTACGGGGAGTTGACGGGCGCCGGTTACGAGGGGGTGCGGGCGCCATGGGATGCGTTTTGGGGGCAGCGGTATGCGGTGGTCCGGGATCCGGATGGTAATGGGGTTGATCTTTTCGCCCCGCTGGGGCGCTAGTTGCGTTTGAGCCGCGTTGCGCCCACCGGGCCGTCTGCCGGCGACTCTTGCCGGTCGGCCGCGGGCCGTGCGTGGCCGGTCGCGCCCACGCGGCGGAGCCGCATGATGTCGCGGCCCCGCGCCCCTGAGGGGGCACCCTCAGGGGATGAGTTCGCGCAGGGGGACGCCCGTCAAGGCCCTGATTTCGCGGGCCAGATGGGACTGGTCGGCGTAGCCGCAGGTGGTGGCCAGTTGGGCGAAGGGGTGGCCGGCGCGGGCCAGGGTCAGGGCCTGGCGCATGCGGAGTATCCGGGTCAGCATCTTGGGTCCGTAGCCGAAGACTTGCAGGCTGTGCCGGTGCAACCGGCGTTCGCCCACGCCGAGTTGGGCGGCCAGGGCGGATACCGGCCGGCCCCGGCGGGCGCCCGCGAGGAGGCCGGCGGTCAGCGGATCGCGGCCCGGCCAGGGCGCGTCCTCCGCCGGGCGCAGGGCCTCTTCCAGGGCACGTCCCGGGGCCGTGGATTCCGCCATGCGCTGGTGGAGCGGGCGCACCCGGTGTTCCGGCCATAGGTCGGCCAGTGGTACCCGGAGGTCGCGTAGTTCCGCGGCGGGTACGCCCAGCAGGGCGGGGCCGGTGCCGGGGGCGAGGCGTACTCCGGTGGCGGTGCCGCCGGGGGCGCCGGTCACCAGGTGAGCGCCGGTGTCCGGGCCCGCCACCAGCAGCCGTTCACCGGTCCAGATGAGGTCCAGGCAGCCGTCCGGGAGGACGCGCAGGGGCGTCACGGAGGCCGTCCGTGTCCACACCACCGCCCCGGGGATGGCCCGGGAGGGACGTTCGCGGTGGTCCACTACGGCGACTCGCGGAGAAAGAGCGCCCCACAGGAGTGACAGATCGGCACCTTGCCGGTGCCCCAGAGGTCCACCGAGCGGACCGCCGAGGCGGGGTCCAGATCCCGGCCGCACATGGCCCTGGCACCCTCCTCCGGGCGCACCACATGCCAGGTCTTGACCGCCGGGTCCTCGTCGGCCGGGGAGCTGCCGGCCGCGTACTCGGCTCGCAACTCGTGTTCCATGTGCCCACCTCCTGGTGTCCTCGCACCCACGATGCGCCACCGCTTCGCGCCCTGCCACCGCGCCCGGGGTGCCGGAACGGTCCCCGCAACGGCGCCTAGAACACCGACCATCCGGTGAGGGTGGTGAAGTGGTCGAGCGCGGCCACTCCGGCCACCGAGTTGCCCCGGGAGTCCAGGCCGGGGCTCCAGACGCACAGGGTGCAGCGGCCCGGTATCACGGCGATGATGCCGCCGCCCACTCCGCTTTTGCCCGGCAGGCCCACCCGGTAGGCGAAGTCGCCGGCCGCGTCATAGGTTCCGCAGGTCAGCATGACCGCGTTGATCTGCTTGGCCTCCCGGCGGGGCAGCAGCCGGCTGCCGTCCGTGCGCAGTCCGTGCCGGGCCAGGAACCCGCTGGCCAGGGCCAGGTCGCGGCAGCTCATCTCGATGGAGCACTGCCAGAAGTAGTGCTCCAGCACCGTGGGCACCGGGTTGTCGAGGTTGCCGTAGCTGGCCATGAAGTGGGCCAGGGCGGCATTGCGGTCGCCGTGTTCGGACTCGGACCGGGCCACCTCGGGGTCGAAGGACACCTCGGGGTTGCCGCTCTCGGCCCGCAGGAACTCCAGCAGGGTGGTGCTGGCGTCCCCGGTGAGGGTCTGCAGCCGGTCGGTGACCACCAGGGCGCCCGCGTTGATAAAGGGATTGCGCGGGATGCCGTTCTCGTATTCGAGCTGCACCAGGGAGTTGAAGGCGTTTCCGGACGGTTCGGTGCCGACCCGTTCCCAGATCAGGTCGCCGCCCTCGGCGAGCACCAGGGCGAGTCCGAAGGCCTTGGAGATGGACTGTACGGAGAACGGCCGCTCCCAGTCCCCCACGCCGTACAGCCCGCCGTCCACATCGGCGACGGCCATGCCGAACTGGCCGGTGTCCACCCCGGCCAGCGCCGGGATGTAGTCGGCCGCCTGGCCCCGGCCGACCAGCGGGCGGGCGAAGGCGGCGACCTCCTCTAGTACGGCCTGGTAGTCCACGTCCTTGTGTCCTCGCGCTGTCGGTACCGGCTGGCTGCTCCGGCACTCGGCCGAATCGGCTCGCACGATATCCGAACACCCGGACCACCTGCGAACTTTTCGGTACAACAGGGCCATTGTCCCCACCCGCCATCTCCCTCACCCGCCGTTACAGGAGACCGCCATGGCCCCGCCGTTGTCCGCGAGCGACTTCCTCTCCGCGCTCCGGGGCGCGGGCTGCGCCGTGCGCGAGGTGCCCGGCTGGCGCACCCACAACCGGGCGGGCCATGGCCCCTGGGGCCCGGTGCACGGCATCGTGGTCCACCACACCGCCACCAGCGGCACCACGGACACCGTCCGGCTCTGCCGGGACGGCCGGGAGGGGCTGCCCGGCCCGCTGTGCCATGGCGTGATCGCCAAGGACGGCACCATCCATCTGGTGGGCCACGGCCGGGCCAATCACGCGGGCCGCGGGGACTCGGACGTCCTGCGGGCGGTGATCGAGGAGCGTCCGCTGCCCCCGGTGCACAAGGCGGACGCGGATGGCAACACCCACTTCTACGGCCTGGAGTGCGTCAACCTGGGCGACGGCCGGGACCCCTGGCCGGCGGACCAGCTGGCGGCAATCGCCCGTACCGCGGCCGCCCTCTGCCGCCGCCATGGCTGGACCGAGCGCTCGGTGATCGGCCACCGCGAGTGGCGGCCGGGCAAGGTGGACCCCACCGGCTTCACCATGGACCGGCTGCGCGCCCGGGTCCGGGACCGGCTGGCCGGGCACCCGGCCGCCCCGCCGGAGTGAGCGGCGCCGGGTGACGATGGACGGGTGACAATGGACGGGTGACCAGCCCCGCCGCCGCCCTGGCCGCCCTGCGGCCCCGTCTGCCCTCCCCGCTCACCGAGGTCGCGGACGACCGGTTCACCCGGCGCGGGGTGCGGCTGCTGCTCAAGCGGGACGACCTGATACACCCCGAGCTGCCGGGCAACAAATGGCGCAAGCTGGAGCCCAATCTGCTGGCCGCCGCCGAGGCCGGGCGGCGCACCCTGCTCACCTTCGGCGGCGCCTACTCCAACCATCTGCGGGCCACCGCCGCCGCCGGACGGCTGCTGGGTTTCCGCACCATCGGGGTGGTACGCGGCGAGGAGCTGGCCGGCCGCCCGCTCAACCCCTCGCTGGCCCGCTGCGCGGCCGACGGCATGGAGCTGCGCTTCATCGACCGCGCCACCTACCGGCGCAAGGCCGAGCCCGAGGTGCTGGCCGCCCTGGTGCCCGAGGACTGCCTGGTCATCCCGGAGGGCGGCAGCAACGCGGCGGCCGCCCGCGGCTGTACGGCGCTGGGGCGTGAACTGCGCGGCGCCGCCGAAGTGGTGGCGGTGGCCTGTGGTACCGGCGGCACCCTCGCCGGGCTGGCCGCGGGGCTGGCCGCGGACCAGCGGGCGATCGGTTTCCCGGTGCTCAAGGGCGGGTTCCTGGGCGCCGAGGTGGAGCGGCTGCAGCGGGCGGCCTTCGGCGGGCGGCGCGGGAACTGGCGGCTGGAGGAGCGCTTCCACTGCGGGGGCTATGCCCGTACCTCTCCCGAACTGGAGGAGTTCTCCAGGGAGTTCGGAGAACTGCACGATATCGGCCTGGAACGGCTTTATGTCGCCAAGGCGTTGTACGGGGTGACCACGCTGCTGCGGGAGGGCGCGTTCGCCCCGGGCACCTCGGTGGCCGTGGTGGTCACCGGGGCCGCGGACTACTACTCCTCCTCCCGGTAGGCCGCCGCCTCCTCGAAGTCCAGCCGCCGTAGCAGCGTACGCAGCATCTCGTCGTCGATCCGCCGGGCGTCCCGCAGTGCCACAAAGACCGCGCGCTCCGCGCCGATCACCTCCCGGGTCAGCCGCCGGTAGGTGGCGTCCACCGACTCCCCGGTGACCTGGTGCACCGCGCCCAGCCGCTCCCAGACCGCGTTGCGGCGCCGTTCCAGCACCGCCCGCAGCCGGTCGGCCAGCGGCTGCGGCAGGGCGTTGCGCTCGTCCGCCAGCAGTTCCTCCAGGCGGCGTTCGGCGGCCAGCGAGGCCTCGCTCTGCGCCTGGGCCTCCACCAGGGTCTCGGCCTGCTCGTCCCGGCCGGGCAGGCGCAGCGCCCGGATCAGCGGCGGCAGCGTCAGGCCCTGCACCACCAGGGTGCCGATCACCGTGCCGAAGGTCAGGAAGAGGATCAGGTTCCGGGCCGGGAAGGGACTGCCGTGGTGGGCGGTGACCGGGATCGCGAAGGCGATGGCCAGGGATACCACCCCGCGCATCCCGGCCCAGCCGACTACCACCACGCCCCGGGCGTCGGTGTCCGGCTCGCGCTCGCGGATCCGGGCGGACAGCGCCCGGGGCAGGAAGGTCGCCGGGAAGACCCAGAGGAAGCGTGAGACGACCACCGCCAGGAAGACCGCCAGCGCGTACCACAGGGCCTGCCCCAGGCCATAGGCGCCAAGTCCCCTGAGTACCACCGGCAGTTGCAGGCCGATCAGGGCGAACACCACTGATTCCAGGATGAAGGAGACCATCCGCCACACCGCCTCCTCCTGGAGCCGGGTGGCGAAGTCCACCTGCCAGGCCCGGTGTCCCAGGTACAGGCCGACCACCACCACCGCCAACACCCCGGAGGCGCCCAGCTGTTCGGCGGCGGCGTAGGCGGCGAAGGGGATCAGCAGCGACAGGGTGTTCTGCAGCAGCGGGTCACGCAGCCGCTTGCGCAGCCAGTGCAGCGGCACCATCAGCACCAGCCCGGTCGCGATGCCGCCCAGCGCCGCCATGGCGAACTCCCCGATGCCCTGGGCCCAGCCGACGCCGGTCCCCACCACCGCGGCCAGCGCCACCTTGTAGGCGGTGATCGCGGTGGCGTCGTTCACCAGCGACTCGCCCTGCAGGATGGTGGTGATCCTGGAGGGCAGCCCCAGTCGGCGGGCGATGGCGGTGGCGGCCACCGCGTCCGGCGGGGCCACCACCGCGCCCAGCACCAGGGCGGCGGGCAGCGGCAGTCCGGGCACCACCAGATAGGCCGCCCAGCCCACGGCCAGCGTGGCGAACAGCACATAGCCGACGGACAGCAGCGCCACCGGACGCAGATTGGCACGCAGGTCGAGATAGGAACTCTCCAGGGCGGCGGTGTGCAGCAGCGGGGGCAGCAACAGCGGGAGCACCACCTCGGGTTGGAGTGCATAGCCGGGCACTCCGGGCAGATACGAGGCCACCAGGCCGGCCGCGACCAGCAGCAGCGGCGCGGGCACCGGGGTGCGCCGGGCCGCCCCGGCGATCGCCGCACTGACCGCGACCAGCAACAGCAGGGGCATGACGTCCATGGCGGCTCCTCGGCTGGGCGCTCTAACCTGGCAATCATGATCGACTGTTCCCACCTCGCGGGGCTGCCGCGCCCCGAACCGGCGCCGCTGAGCGCCACCTGCGAAGGCTGCGCGGCGGACGGCGGCCACCCGGTGCAGCTGCGCCTGTGCCTGGTGTGCGGACACGTCGGCTGCTGTGACTCCTCGGCGGGGCGGCATGCCACGGCCCACTTCGAGGAGACCGGGCACGCGGTGATGCGCAGCTTCGAGCCGGGACAGAACTGGCGCTGGTGCTATGTGGACGCGCACCTGGTATGAGCGGCCCCATTTTCCGGGTCACATGTCACGTGCGGGTCGTCTTTGGCTGGTCGCGCCCACGCGGCGGAGCCGCATGCCGCAGCCGCCCCGCGCCCCCGACGGGGCGCCCCAAGAGCCATTGGACATGCCCTACCATGCCCGCATGATCCGTGAACTCGCCACGCTGCAAGGGGCGCTGGGGCATGGGCAGGATGCGCACGGCGGCGTGCCGGGCGCGTCCTCGGGCCTCCGCGCCGATAGCGGAGAGTGACGATGCCGGTGGCCGGGACGCCCGTACGGAAGCCGAACCGGTCGGCCGGGCCGCCCCGTTCCCGAGGTCTTCGCTACACAGCGAAATCTCTCGCGCCGGATGGGGAAGGGCCCTTACCCGGGCTGCGGGCGTCGGCGGCGCGTCCGCCGTGCCGACCGTCCTTGATCGCGCCCGGCGCCGTTTCACGTGGTCAGTGCGGGACCGGGACGAATCCCCCGCCACGGCCACCGCTCCCATCGGGGGCCGGGCGACGATGGATTGAGCTCTTCGGCACTTCTGCGGAGAAGCCCTTGCGGCACTCGCGCAGAGTGACGAAAATCCCAACAGGGCGACTTCTCTTTCGATTTGGGACCGCAGACCCCTAGCCACGTTCCGTACTCATGGGTTTACCATGAGTGACAGTCGCGGGGTTGCGGCAGGGATCCACAGATCGCGATAGCGTCGCAGCCGGAAATGTGCCGCGGCGGCCTGTGTCACCCTTCGACGGAGGGGAACGGGGGCCGACGCTCATAACAGCTCAAGAAGCTTGTGCCACCTTGGAGGTGAGGGTGTCCCCAATCGCAGGCGCGCCTGGGACGACCCAGGACTTCGTGGAAGTCCGGCTGCCCGCTGCGGGTGCCTACCTGTCGGTGCTACGAACGGCCACCGCCGGTCTCGCGGCCCGACTGGACTTCACCCTCGACGAAATCGAGGACTTGCGCATCGCCGTGGACGAGGCATGCGCCATCCTCCTGCAACAGGCCGTTCCCGGGTCCGTGCTCAGCTGCGTCTTCCGACTCGTCGGTGACGCCCTCAGGGTGACCGTCTCGGCACCCACCACGGACGGCCGCGCACCCGAGCGCGACACCTTCGCCTGGACGGTGCTCTCCGCACTGGCCGGCGAGGTTGACTCCACCGTCGCGGACGACCGTACGGTCAGCATCAGCCTGCACAAGAAGCGCGGCGCCGGCCCCGGACAGCCGTGACGGAAGAGGGGGCTCCGTGAGTACTGCATCGTCGCGGGAAGTGCGTACCCCGGCCATCCCGCAGCAGCCCGCCCGGAACGGTTCGGGAAGCGCCGCGGCCCTGGAGCCGGACCAGGCGAGTGACCCACCGGAGCGGGCGGACCACATGGACCAGTACCAGCACCACACCGGGCAGCGCCCCGATCCGCAGGACCGCAGCGGAGCCCGGGCCCTGTTCGTGGAGCTGCGTGCCCTGCCCATGGGGTCACCCGAGCGGGCCGAGCTGCGCAACCACCTGGTGCGGATGCATCTGCCGCTGGTGGAGCACCTGGCCCGGCGGTTCCGCAACCGGGGCGAGCCGCTGGACGATCTGACCCAGGTCGCCACCATCGGCCTGATCAAGTCGGTGGACCGGTTCGACCCCGACCGCGGCGTGGAGTTCTCCACCTATGCCACCCCCACGGTGGTGGGCGAGATCAAGCGCCACTTCCGGGACAAGGGCTGGGCGGTGCGGGTGCCGCGCCGGCTTCAGGAGCTGCGGCTGTCGCTGACCACCGCCACCGCGGAGCTCTCCCAGCGGCACGGCCGCGCGCCCACCGTGCATGAGCTCGCCGAGCACCTGGGCATCTCGGAGGAGGAGGTGCTGGAGGGGCTGGAGTCCGCCAACGCCTACAGCACGCTCTCCCTGGATGTGCCGGACACCGACGACGAGTCCCCGGCGGTGGCCGACACCCTGGGCGCCGAGGACGAGGCGCTGGAGGGCGTGGAGTACCGGGAGTCCCTCAAGCCGCTGCTGGAGGACCTGCCGCCTCGGGAGAAGAAGATCCTGCTGCTGCGGTTCTTCGGCAATATGACCCAGTCCCAGATCGCCCAGGAGGTGGGCATCTCCCAGATGCATGTCTCCCGGCTGCTGGCCCGCACGCTGGCCCAGCTCAGGGACCGGCTGCTGGTCGAGGAGTGAGCGCCGGGCCGGTCCCCGGGGGGTTCAGTCCTCGCGCGGGCCGATGCCCAGCGCCTCGGTCGCCGTGGGGTTCACCAGCAGTACCAGGGTGACCACGGCGGCCAGCGCCAGGGCCGCGCCCGCCGCGATCAGCGCTCCGCCGCCGTTGCAGAAGGTCCAGGCCACCGGCAGCGCCATCAGCTGAGTGATGATCGCCGGGCCCCGGCTCCAGCGCCGCAGCAGCCACAGCCCGCGCGCCGCCACCAGCGGCAGGGCGGCCAGCACCAGCACCGTCACCCCGGCGGTCAGCGCCTGGCGCAGGCTGTCCGGCTTGCTCAGCAGCGCCATGGCCAGCAGATAGATCCCGCTGCCGGCCAGTGCCACCCCCTCCACTGCGGTCAGCGCCGCGGCGCCGGTCAGGCGCGGCGGCCGGGGGCCGGTGGGCACGGATCCGGGCCGGGCCCGGCCGGCGGCCGTTTCAGCGGATCGGTCGGCGGCCGTTCCGGCGGATTTCGACGAGGACTGCTTGCTGCTCACCCTTGCAGGGTAGCCCCGCCACCACCGTCCCCCGCGGTCGATCGGCCGGGCCGGAGATGAGGCGTGTACCCACAAGTAGGTAGGCTGGCGCGCATGCGTGCGCTTCTTGTGGTCAACCCTTCGGCCACCACCACCAGTGCCCGTACGCGTGATGTCCTGGTGCACGCGCTCGCCAGCGACCTCAAACTGGAGGTCGCCACCACCGAGTACCGGGGCCACGCCCGCGATCTGGCGCGGGCCGCCGCGGAGAGCGGCAACACCGAGCTGGTGGTCGCCCTCGGCGGGGACGGCACCGTCAATGAGGTGGTCAACGGCCTGCTGCACCGGGGCCCCGACCCGGAGGGCCTGCCCCGGCTGGCGGTGGTGCCCGGCGGCTCCACCAATGTCTTCGCCCGGGCCCTGGGCCTGCCCAATGATGTGGTCGAGGCCACCGGCGCCCTGCTGGACGCGCTGCGCGAGGGCAGCGAGCGCACCGTGGGCCTGGGCCATGCGGCCGGCACCCCCGGCTCCCAGGACGAGGGGGTCCCCCCGCGCTGGTTCACCTTCTGCGCGGGCTTCGGCTTCGACGCCGGTGTGGTGGGCCGGGTCGAGCAGCAACGGGAGCGCGGCAAGCGTTCGACGCACTCCCTGTATGTGCGACAGGTGATGCGTCAGTTCTTCGGTGAGCCGGACCGCAGACATGGCACGATCACCCTCGAACGGCCGGGCGGGGAGCCACTCGAGAATCTCGTCATGTCGATAATCTGCAATACCGCGCCCTGGACCTATCTGGGCAACCGGCCGCTCTACGCGCTGCCCCAGGCGTCCTTCGACACCGCCCTTGACGTGCTGGGACTCACCAAGCTGAGCACTCTGACGGCCGGCCGCTACGGCCGGCAGCTGCTGGCCTCCAGCCCCGAGCGCGGACCACAGGGCAAACACGCGGTGTCGCTGCACGACCTGACGGACTTCACCTTGCATTCGCAGGTGCCGCTGCCCTTCCAGATGGACGGTGACCACCTGGGACTGCGTACCAGCGTGACGTTCACAGGCGTTCGGCGAGCACTGCGTGTGATTGTGTGAGTGACGAGGGCGAAAGTCCTTCCACTCGAACGTTTAGGCTGGGTTCCACCCCCTGGAAGTACGGCTGTGACCTAGCCGACACCGAGGAATCAAAAAAAACTTTCCAGAAGGGGTTGTATCCGCCGCCGAGGTTTGCGAGTCTCTTCTTGGCGATCGGGACGGCCGCTCATCTCGGCTCCCTGAATTGCCCGAACCCCCTCTCACTTACCTGGACCGCACCAGTCTTAGGACTGGAGGTCGGCCCTTCCCTTGCGGGGGGATTCGTGAAAGCGTTCACATTCACAAGCAACGTAGCAACGTAGCCGCAATTACGAGGAGATGGAGCAGCCATGGACTGGCGTCACAACGCCGTTTGCCGCGAGGAAGACCCCGAGCTGTTCTTCCCCATCGGCAACACCGGTCCTGCGCTGCTGCAGATCGAGGAAGCCAAGGCCGTCTGCCGTCGCTGCCCCGTGATGGAGCAGTGCCTGCAGTGGGCGCTCGAGTCCGGCCAGGACTCCGGCGTCTGGGGTGGCCTCAGCGAGGACGAGCGCCGCGCCATGAAGCGCCGCGCCGCTCGCAACCGGGCGCGCAACGCGACCGCCTGACGCCACCTGTCTGACGACTGCCCTCGCCCCCCGAGCCGCAGCGCGCAGTATCCCCCGTGCTGAGCACGCGACAGCTTTGAGCCCCGGATCTCTTTGAGGTCCGGGGCTCAGTGCTGTGCGCCGCCGGGCCGCGGCCGGCAACGAAACGGCTACGGTTTCTCCGCACCGCTACGGTTTCTCCGCCCGTACCGGAATGTCCAGCACCACCCTGGTGCCGCGCTCGGTGGCCGGCCGCATATCGAAGGTGCCGCCCAACTCCCCCTCCACCAGCGTCCGGACGATCTGCAGCCCCAGGTTCCCCGCGCGCTGCGGATCGAAGCCCTCGGGCAGGCCCCGCCCGTCGTCCTGGACGGAGATCAGCAACCGGGCGTCCGTCCGGCTGCCGCCGCGCACCGCGGTGACCTCGACGGTGCCCCGCTCCCCCGCCCCGAACCCATGCTCCAGCGCGTTCTGCAGCAACTCGGTCAGCACCATGGACAGCGGAGTGGCGACCTCGGCGTCCAGGATTCCGAAGCGGCCCGTCCGCCGGGTGGTCACCCGGCCCGGGGAGATCTCGGAAACCATGGCCAGCACCCGGTCGGCGATTTCGTCGAACTCCACCCGCTCGTCAAGGTTCTGCGACAGCGTTTCATGGACGATCGCAATGGAGCCGACCCGGCGGACCGCCTCCTCCAGCGCCTCCCGGCCCTCCGCCGAGGAGATCCGGCGGGCCTGGAGGCGCAGCAGGGCGGCCACGGTCTGCAAATTGTTCTTCACCCGGTGATGGATCTCCCGGATGGTGGCGTCCTTGGTGATCAATTCCCGCTCGCGGCGCCGCAGTTCGGTCACATCGCGCAGCAGCACCAGTGAACCGATGTGATTTCCCTTGGGTTTGAGGGGAATCGCCCGCAGTTGGATGACTCCGCCATTGGCCTCCACCTCGAATTCCCGGGGTGCCCAGCCGCTGGCGAGTTTGGCCAGGCCCTCGTCCACCGGGCCCCGGGAGGGTGCCAACTGAGCGGTGGTCTCGCCCAGATGATGCCCCACGAGGTCGGCGGCCAGCCCCAGCCGGTGGTAGGCGGAGAGCGCATTGGGGCTGGCGTACTGGACGATGCCGTCCGCATCCAGCCGGATCAGTCCGTCACCGGCCCGTGGCGAGGCGTCCATGTCGACTTGTTGCCCAGGGAAGGGAAAGGCCCCGGCGGCGATCATCTGGGCGAGGTCGGAGGCGCTCTGCAGATAGGTGAGCTCCAGCCGGCTGGGGGTGCGCACGGTCAGCAGATTGGTATTGCGGGCGATCACTCCCAGCACCCGGCCCTCCCGGCGGACCGGGATGGACTCCACCCGCACCGGCACCTCCTCGCGCCACTCCGGATCGCCCTCGCGCACAATCCGCCCCTCGTCCAGGGCGGCGTCCAGCATGGGGCGGCGGCCGCGCGGCACCAGATGGCCGACCATGTCGTTCTGGTACGAGGTGGGGCCGGTGTTGGGACGCATCTGGGCGACCGAGACATAGCGGGTGCCGTCCATGGTGGGGATCCACAGCACCAGGTCGGCGAAGGAGAGGTCGGAGAGCAGCTGCCACTCCGAGACCAGCAGATGGAGCCACTCCAGGTCGGAGTCGTCGAGGGTGGTGTGCTGGCGTACGAGGTCGTTCATGGAGGGCACGTCTGTGAGCCTAGTTCCTCTCCCCCGGCTCCGCCGACGGCGGTGGTGCGGCTCCGCCGACGGCCGGTGGTACGGCTCCGCCGAAGCGGTGGTGCCGGAGGGTCGGGTGCCGCTTTCCGGCCGTGCACGGGCATGGACAGCCAGGAATGGTCTAGTCCACAATGTGCGCACGGCTTCCGCTCTCCCCGCACCGGAGGGCGGATCGAGGCCCGGCGCTCTCTGCCCTGACCGCGCCCGGCCTCCGCTCGGCCGCTCCCCGCCCCGGGGCCCGCACACCCCGTTCCGGCGGACCGGCCGATATCGCTCCGGGCTGCGGTGCGGGCCGGGTTGAGGGTCCCGGTCAGCACCGCGGCCCCGAGTCGGCCTCCGGTGCGCGACCGGTCCGGCCGGCCCCCCGTGAGCCAACTGCCTTGGCATGCCCCGCCATCCGGAGACCGGGCCGGACGCCTCTGTTAGATTGGTCTATACCACCGTCGAAGACCCACCTTCAAGATCGGCAGGCCCCAGCGTGGAAGTTGTCATCGTCCCGGACGCCAAGGCAGGCGGCGAGCTCATCGCGGAGGCCATCGCCGCCCTGCTGCGCCGTAAGCCCGACGCCCTGCTCGGGGTGGCCACCGGCTCCACCCCGCTGCCCGTCTATCAGGCGCTTCAGGCCAAGGTCCGGTCGGGCGCCGTGGACCCCTCGCGGGCCCGCATCTGCCAGCTCGACGAATATGTCGGGCTGCCCGCCGACCACCCGGAGTCCTACCGCTCCACGGTGCTGCGCCAGGTGGTGGAGCCGCTGGGGCTGACCGTGGACTCCTTTATGGGCCCGGATGGCACGGCCGAGGACGTCCAGGGCGCCTGTGACGCCTATGACCGGGCGCTGGCCGAGGCCGGCGGGGTGGACCTGCAGCTGCTGGGCATCGGCACCGACGGGCACATCGGCTTCAATGAGCCCTGCTCCTCGCTGGCCTCGCGCACCCGGATCAAGACCCTCACCGAGCAGACCCGGGTGGACAACGCCCGCTTCTTCGACGGCGACATCGACCAGGTGCCGCACCATGTCATCACCCAGGGCATCGGCACCATCCTGGAGGCCCGGCATCTGGTGCTGCTGGCCACGGGGGCGGGCAAGGCGGATGCGGTGGCGGCGTCGGTGGAGGGGCCGGTCTCCGCGCTGGTGCCGGCGTCGGCGCTCCAGTTGCATCCGCATGCGACGGTGGTGGTCGATGAGGCGGCCGCCGCGAAGTTGAAGCTCGCGGACTACTTCCGCGCTACCTATGCGGCGAAGCCGGCCTGGCAGGGGTTGTAGTTCGCGCGTCGGCGCCGTTTCGGGGCACGCGCCACCCGTTACCCGGCGCGGAGTTGGGGGTGGGCTTCTACTGGGGTCATCTGTCGCGTGCGGGCCGTATTTGGCTGGTCGCGCAGTTCCCCGCGCCCCTGATGGGGCGCCCCTAACCGCCGGCGATCACCTCCGCGGCGGCGGTGCCGCAAACCCGGGCCGCGCCATGGGTGGCGATATGCAACGCCCCAGCAGGGGGCGCCTGGTTGAGCCCCATCTCCACCACGACCGTGTCCGGGCGGACGGCCAGCAGCTGGGCCAGGCCCTCGGCCATCCAGCGATGGCGGTGCGCGTCCCGCACCACGGCGACGACCCGCCGCTCCCCCGCCGCGGCCAGCACCCGCTCCACCCCGGCGTCCTCCGGGCCATGGGTGCCGGTCTCGGTGCCGGGCAGCAGCCGGGCCAGTTCGGCACCCACACCCCAGGGGGTCTCATCGCCGACCGCGATATTGGCCACCGGGGTGAAGGCCGCGACATAGGCGGGCGCGGTCAGCGGTGCCCAGTCCGCCGAGGCGGTGACCCGCAGCGCCCGCCGGGCCGCGACAAGGCCCACCTCGGGGGCGGGCGCCGTCCCCGCCGCGGCGCCCGCTCCCAAGGTCCAGCGGGCCAGGGCCCGTACCCGTGCCGCCGCGTCGGCCAGCCGTTCCTCCGCCAACTCCCCCTGGCGGACGGCCTGTACCAGGGCGTCCCGCAGCCGTAGCACGGTGTCCTCGTCGCACAGCCCGCCGCCGACACAGATGGCGTCCGCCCCGGCGGCGATGGCCAGCACGGTGCCCCGCTCCAGGCCATAGCCCTCGGCGATGGCCTTCATCTCGATGCCATCGGTGACGATCAGCCCGTCGAAGCCCAGCCCGCCCTCCTCGGCCGGGGCCCGCAGCAGGCCGTGCAGCACCGCCGGGCTGAGGGTGCCGGGCAGCCGGGGATCCAGCGCCGGTACCAGTACATGGGCGCTCATCACCGCCTTGGCCCCGGCCGCCACCGCCGCCCGGAACGGCACCAACTCCCGTTCCCGCAGCGTCTGGAGGTCCACCTCCACCCGGGGCAGGTCATGGTGCGAGTCCACCGCCGTGTCCCCGTGCCCGGGGAAGTGCTTGACGCAGGTGGCGACTCCGGATGACTGCATGCCCCGTACATAGGCCGCGGTGTGCCGGGCCACCAGCTCCGGGTCGGCGCCGAAGGAGCGTACGCCGATGACCGGGTTGTCCGGGTCGGAGTTGACGTCCGCGGAGGGCGCCCAGTTGAAGGTGACCCCGCACTCGGCCAGCCGGCGGCCCAGTTCGGCGGCGACGTCCCGGGTCAGCCCGGTGTCGTCCACGGTGCCCAGGGCCAGATTGCCCGGGAAGGAGGAGCCGGTGCGCACCTCCAGCCGGGTGACATCGCCGCCCTCCTCGTCGATGGCCACCAGCACATCCTCCCGCTCGGCCCGCAACCGCGCGGTGAGCTCGGTCAGTTGGGCGGCGGAGACGATATTGCGGCCGAACACCCCCACCGCGCCCAGCCCTTCGCCCAGCCGCCGCAGCAGCCAGTCGGGGGCGGTGGTGCCGGCGAAGCCGGGCTGGAGGACGGTCAGTGCGTCACGGTTGAGCTGGGAGTCCATGGAATGCGTACTAGCCCTTCACTGCGCCGGAGGTAAGGCCGCCGACTGCCTTGCGCTGGAGAACGATGAACAGGACGAGCACCGGAAGGGCGAACAGCGAGGACGCCGCCATGGTGGCCCCCCAGTCGTCGCCGAAGGCGGTGCGGAACCCGGTGATCCAGACCGGCAGGGTCTGGGCGCCCGGGTCCTTGTTGAGGATCAGTACATAGGGGTACTCGTTCCAGGTGGTGATGAAACCGAAGAGCGAGGTGGCCATCACCCCGGGCGCCAGCAGCGGGAAGATCACCCGGCGGAAGGCCTGGAAGCGGGTGCAGCCGTCCACCATGGCGGACTCCTCCAACTCCCTGGGCACCGCGGCCACATAGCCGCGCAGGGTGAGCACACTGAACGGCAGCACCATCACGGTGTAGACGGCGATCAGCGGGGTGAGGCTGTTGAGCAGGTCCGCATCGCGCACGATCATGTAGTAGGCCAGCGCCATGACCTCCCAGGGCGCCATCTGCGCCATCATCATCACCAGGATGAAGCTCTTGCGCCCCTTGAAACGCATCCGGGCGATGGCGAAGGAGGCCAGCAGGGCGATCACCAGGGACAGCGCCACCGCGGCCAGGGTGACGGTGAGCGAGTTGCCGACAAAGGTCCAGAACCCGTCGGCGTGCACGGCCCGTTGGAAGTGCTCCAGGGTGGGGCTGGTGGGGAACCAGACGGGTGTCTCGCTGACCACGTCCTTGTTGGCCTTGAAGGCGGTGGCGAACATCCAGTAGACGGGGAAGGCGAAGCCCAGCGAGAGCAGGACCGCCGTCACCCCCGGCCAGATCCGGCCGAGCACCGAGCGCCTCACAGTTCGTCCTCCTCCTGCTTGAGCACCAGCCGCAGGTAGTACGCGGTCATGGCCAGCAGCATCACTATGGTCAGGATGGAGATCGCCGCGCCCACCCCGAAGTGCTGGCTGCCCATGCCCTCCTGGAAGGCATAGACCGGCAGGGTCTCGGTGAGCCGGTCCGGGCCGCCCTCGTTGACGGCGAAGACCTGGGTGAACGCCTTGAAGATCCAGATGACTTCGAGGAAGGTGGTGGCCAGGAAGAACGGCTTGAGGAAGGGAAAGGTCACCGAGGTGAACCGGCGCCAGGCGGTGGCCCCGTCCAGCGCGGCCGCCTCATAGAGCTCCCTGGGGATGGTGGTGGTGGCCGCATAGAGGTTGACGGCCACAAAGGGCACCGACTGCCAGACGATCAGCACGGTGATCACAAAGAAGGTGGAGAGCTGTCCGCTGGTCCAGCTGTAGCCGTGCATGGAATGCCATCCCAGCTTGTCCAGCGCATAGTTGACCACGCCGAAGCGCTGGTCGAAGAGCCACTGGAAGACGGTGGTCGCGGCCACCACGGGCATCGCCCAGGCCAGCACCAGCGCCGCCGAGAGCAGCAGCCGCAGCTTGCTGCCCAGCCGGGCCAGCAGCAGGCCGATGGCACAGCCCAGCAGCATGATCAGCACCACATTGACGGCGGTGAACACCAGCGAGCGGGCGGCGACATGCCAGAACTCCGAACTGGTCAGCTGCTCCCGGTAGTTGTCGATGCCGGTCCACTCGGTGACATGCCGGATGAGCTGCCGGGGGTTGAGCGTCTGGAAGGACATCAGGCCGTTCTGCACCAGCGTCCAGCCCAGCACCCCCACGGTGAGCACGGCGGTGGGGAGGATCAGCAGATACGGGACGCCGGGGAGGGGCCTGCCGCGCGGGCTCTCCGGCGGCGGCGCACCGCCCTTGCCGTCCCCGGCGGCGGGCCGGACGGCCGCCTCTTCGGTCTGCGCTGACATCGTCGTCCGCCTTCTCCCCTGTCGAACGGTGCTGCGTTGGTGCATGGCCGGGCCGGGGACCCCTGCCGGTCCCCGGCCCGGAACCTTCTCTCAGGTCATGACTTCTGGCTGAGCCGCTTGTTGATCTCGCCCTCGACCTGCTTGGCCGCCTGCTCCGGCGAGGCGCCGCCGAGCACCGCGGTCATATAGGTCTTGATGGGGTTGGGGGCGTTCTCCACCGCGGCCCACTCGGGGATCAGCGGGGTGGTGCCGCCGCCCTTGGCGGCCGGGGCGCCCGCCGCACCGGCGGAGTTGGCCTGTACCTGGGAGAGCAGCGAGGACTTGTTGGGGATCAGCCCGGCCTCATGGGCCAGCGCGCCCTCGTTCTTGTCGGACAGCGCGATCTTCAGGAACTCCTTGGCCAGGGCCTGCTTTTTGCTGTTCTCGGCGATGGCCAGGTTGGAGCCGCCGAGGAAGACGCCCTCGGGCTTGTCGGCGCTTTCCCCCGGAATGGCGAAGTAGCCCAGGTCCTTTTCGATGGCCGGGTTGGCCTTGATGGCGGTCTGCGCCTCCCAGCCCATGCCGATAAAGGCGCCGGTCCTGCCCTTGGCGAAGACATCGGCCTGCTGCGGGGTGGCCTCGTCCTTGTCCTTGGGGGCCTTGCTGAACGCCTGGTACTGCTTGTAGATGTCCATGGCCTTGGCGACCTTGGGGTCGGCGAGGTTGGAGACGTACTTATTGCCGTCCTTCTTCACCAGGTCGGCACCGGTGCCAATGGTCAGCCCGTCGAAGAAGTACCAGTTCTGGCCGGGGAGGTAGAGCGGCTCCACGCCGTCCTGCTTGCCGATGGCCTGGAGGTCCTTGAAGAACTCGGCCCGGGTCCTGGGCACATCCTTGATGCCGGCGTCGGCCCAGATCTTCTTGTTGTAGATGACCACCCGGTTGGCGGCCCACCAGGGGGCGGCATACTGCTTGCCCTCGAACTCGGCGGATTTATTGAGGGATTCGGTCCAGTCCTGGCCGATCTCCTTCTTGAGACCGTCGAGTTCGGCCAGGCCGCCGGTCTGGGCGTAGGACGGGGTCTGGGTGTTGCCCACCTCGAAGACATCCGGCGGGCTGGACTCGGAGAGCGCCGTGGTCAGCTTCTGCTGGATGCCGTCCCACTTCTGGACCTGGATATTGAGCTTGGCGCCGGTCTTCTGCTCGAACTCGGCCTGTACGGACTTGGTCCAGCCGGCCGGGTTGGAGCCGTCCATAAACCAGACGGTCAGCGTCTTGCCCTTGCCGGAACCGGAATCGCCGTCCTTGTCGTCGCCGCCACTGGACCCACAGGCAGCAACACTCACCAACATGGCCACGACACCCGTCGCCGCTATGAGCCCACGCTTCACGGTCAGCACTCTCCTCAGAGACCGAAAGTGGTCTTTAATGGTTTAGACCAGTGCCCGCAGCTTGGCCTAGACCTTTTGGGGTGTCAAGGGTGTATAAGAGTCGCTGTCGGCTCCGTTACCGGACCGACACCTGAGGACGACCTGGGCGTCTCCGGTCCCCTCGGGCTCTGCCCGTGCCACCATGTGACCGCGATAAACGGAGGATGCCGGTGACGGCAGCAGGATCGGAGTCGGGAAGGCACCCCATGGCGAGCGAGGACGGTACGGACGCAAACGGCGGCCCGGGCAGCGCGACGCGGACCGCCCGCGTTCCCAAGTACTACCGCCTCAAACGCCACTTGCTTCAGATGACCGAAACCCTTCCGCCCGGCACCCCGGTACCGCCGGAGCGCAGCCTGGCCGCGGAGTTCGACACCTCCCGCACCACGGTGCGCCAGGCGTTGCAGGAACTGGTCGTGGAGGGGCGGCTGGAGCGGATCCAGGGCAAGGGCACCTTTGTCGCCAAGCCCAAGGTCTCCCAGGCGCTGCAACTGACCTCCTACACGGAGGACATGCGGGCCCAGGGCCTGGAACCCACCTCCCAGCTGCTGGACATCGGCTATGTCACCGCCGACGACCGGCTGGCCGGGCTGCTGGACATCGTCCCCGGGGGCAGGGTGCTGCGCATCGAGCGGCTGCGGCTGGCCAGCGGCGAGCCGATGGCCATCGAGACCACCCATCTGTCCGCCAAGCGCTTTCCGGCGCTGCGCCGCAACCTGGTCAAATACACCTCGCTCTACACCGCGCTGGCCGAGGTCTACGACGTACGGCCGGCGGAGGCCGAGGAGACCATCGAGACCTCCCTGGCCACCCCGCGCGAGGCCGGCCTGCTGGGCACGGACACCGGGCTGCCCATGCTGATGCTCTCCCGGCACTCCCTGGACGCGGAGGGCAAGCCAGTGGAGTGGGTCCGGTCGGTCTACCGGGGCGACCGCTATAAGTTCGTGGCCCGGCTGCGGCGGCCGGAGGGGTGAGTCCCCCCGGGCCGGGGAGGGGCAACTCCTCCTTGGGGCGGGGATGCCGAGGCTCTGGGTGCCTTCGAGGCCGCCGAGACGGTCCTGAAGCGCGCCCCGGGCGACTCCGCGGATTCGGGCGGGTCCTTGGAGGACGTGGCCCTGGGTGCGCCGCCGGGAGCTGGGAGATCCCGCCGCTGCCGGACGCTCAGCCGGCGCCGGGCAGCGTTCTGCGGAAGCACACCAGGTCCCGGCCCGGGCCGTCGTAATCGCTGTGCACCCACGCGCCGTTGACCTTTCGGTCTCCCGGCTCCACCGTGAAGCCCATCGCCTGGTGGAAGGCCACCGAACCGGTGTTGCGGGGCGAGGTGACCGCCCTTACCTCCCGTCGGCCGGCCGCTGCGGCCCGTTCGAAGAAGGCGGTGTACAGGGCCCGTCCCACGCCCTGGCCGCGCAACCGCGGGTCCACTCCCACGAAGTGGATATACGCCCGCTCGGCGTCGTCCGCCGAGTGGAAGCCGACCAGGAACGCCCCCGATCTCGCCGTCCCGCTCCAACACCAGGCTGGTGCCGGAGAAGAACTGGATGAACAGCCGGGGCAGCAACAGTGAGAGCTCGCAGGCCTGTTGGGGGGTGTAGGACCCCGGCCACCAGTGCCGCACCGCGGCCACCATCGTGGCGCGGCACCCCGAACGCCGTCGGAAGCCTACGTGTGCCGTACATCATCCCTGATGAGCATGCGTACGCGAGGTGGATCGCAGAGCCCGTTCTCGTTCTCGGGAGGGTCCAACAACCAATAGGCACCCGGTGGTTCCACCCGGTGTGGCGGCGGAACGGAGAGGTAGCCGAAGGGATGCTCCCGGCCCAGGCATTCCGTCCCGGGCGTGGCCCAGTGCTCGGCCGTGCCGGGTGGTACGAGCACGCTGTACCGGTCGTGCGACCGGGAGACGATCACCGCGCCGCCGATGCCCGCCGCGCGGAAGCGGCGCTCGATCGCCGCACGGTCTTTGATCCCGTGGATGCGTCCCTCAACCAGTTTGGCGGGCAGGTGAATCGCCTCGAAGGGGTTGCCCAGGCGGAGCGTTGCCGTCCGCCCTTGCGACCAGGCTTCCCGGGCCACGCCCGGGTGGGTCTCCCGGGATACCAGCCACCTCTCGGCCCCGGGCCTGACACGGGCCGCCGAGAGGGCTGCCCGCAACTGGCGTTGCGGAACCAGTAGTTCGGGGAGCCGTGGCCGTACCACCCAGTGCACGGCTTCCCGGTCCGCGTCCAGCGTGCCGTTGAGCACGACATAGCAACCCTCCCCCAGCGGTACGGTTCCCGGCTCGCACCACCGGTCAGCTGTGCCGGTCAGAACCAGGAAGTAGGTGCGCGGCCGGGGACCGAGCGGGTCGCGGGCGATGGGGCCGGTGTCGTCACCGGTGTTCCGTACGAGCTGCTCGGCGACGGCGATGCCGAGGGGGCCGTCGATGGCGATGGCGTCCCACCAGCGGCCGGCGGGGATGCTGTCGAGTACGCCGGGTTGCGGGAGCCAGTGGGGGCGAATGCGGCGGCCGTTGACGGCAGTCCTCAAGTCCATGCACAGGACGGTAAGGAGAGGTGTTTCCTGTCGGACGCAAGGTTTCGCCTTGTTTCTCAACTGCCGAGGCGTGTTTCGAGTGGTTGCTCAGGCCAGGTCCAGCGCCGCCCGGGCGCGGGCGATCAGGCGATGGGCCATTCGTCCGTACACCGCCGAGGTGTTCAACGTCTCCCACACCCGGCGGTAGAGGGCGATGTTCTCGGAGTCGTCCAGCCACAACTCGGCATGCCAGTCCTCGACGATGACCAGCCGCTCGTCATAGATCCAGAAGCCGTTGGCCGGCGGGATGCTCAAACGCGCACTGAACGGAACGATGCCGAGCGACAAGGTGTCCAGGCCCGCCGCCACGCCGCTGAGACGATCGAGTTGACCGGCCAGCACATCGGGCGGGCACACGCGTGCGTAGAGCGTGGCTTCCCCCATGACGATGCTGTAGCGCTTGCCCGGCTGATACAGCGCCTCCTGCCGCTTCACCCGGGCTCGTACCGCGTCGTCGATATCCCTGACCGACTGGTGAAGGTCGGTATACCCGGTAAAGATGTGGCGGGCGTACTCCGCGGTCTGAAGGATCCCCACCACCATCGCCGCCTCCCATGCGCGCATATGGGACGAGCGGTGGTATTCGACGGCCAATGCCTCCTGGACCGGCCGGTGTCCGGCAGTGAGCTGGCGGCGCCATGAGCGGTAGGAGGACTCCAGACCACGCAGTCGTCCCTGCAACTCATCAGCGACCTTGGAACGGCCGCAGCCCTGAGCCCATTTGGCGAGGTCGTCGGCCGTGGCCGTCTGCTTGCCGTTCTCCAGCTTCGAGATTTTGGATGGCGCCCAGCCGCAGCGGCCGGCCAGTTCTCGTACGGTCAGGCCCGCCTCGGTGCGTAGCTCACGCAGCCGCGCACCGAGGCCGATCCGGCCGCGCTGGAAATCGGTGGTCACCCAGTGGAAGCTACCCGAGCCGAGAAGGTCTTATGAGGGACGGCGTAGTGCCAGGCGGCATCGCGCACTTGGCAGTACCGCAGGACCTGGACCGGCTCCGTGATCAGCTCCACGCCGGTCATACGGTCGGCCTCGTCGAAGTGCAGGAGTGCCACTACCCGGGAGTCGAAGATCCAGAAGTCCTGGGCCGGCAGCTTCAGTCGCTCCGCTTCACCGCGCCAGAGGTTGCGGATCTCTTCGCCGACGGCAGAGTTCCGGCGCGCGCCATCGAGGAGGTAGAGCTGGCCTTGGGTGGGCGGGTTATCGACCACGCGTACACGCTCGAACCTCTTGCCCAGGGCGGACTGTTGGCGGCGGGATACGCACCAGGCGTCGTCCAGGTCGTAACCGGCGTCTTCGCCTCGGACGAACCGGCGGTAGGTCTCGGTCTCCTCGTCCGACCGATAGGCGCCCCGGGTCTCCAGCCGCCAAGCCGTGTGCTCGAACGTCTCAAACATTTCGTCGAACTCGTCGAAGCCGATGAGCACGGGCACTCGGGCCACCTCCTTGGGGCCGAAGTCAACGATCAGCTCTCGCGGCACCACCACAAAGCCTTCCCCGGCCTTGACGTTCTTGAGCTGGGCGATGTCGCCTGGGTCCCGGACCTCGTCACCCTGGACGAGGACTTCGCCCGTGTCCAGGTCCTCGTAGAGCGTGGGGCAGCCGTTGTTACCGGAGTTGGTGCCGATCATCCGCAGCCTGCGAGCCATGGGCAGTGCTCCTCTCGTACGCCTTGGGTGGAGCGCACACCGTAGCCAAGGGATCAAGAAACACATCAGCGCGTCTCAATGCGTACCTGCGTCAAAGAGCAGGGCGGCGTGATCCAAGGGGACGACACACCGGACCGTGCCATGCGTGGCGTTTCGGTGCCAACCTCCGTCACCCACAGGGGTGTTGCTTGCCCCAGGCGGACACCGTTCCGGCCCACCGGCGGGTTACGTTCGCCGAAACGAAGCGACCCCCAGCGCCGGATGCAGAGCCGGGCCAGGGGTCTACACGCACCATGAGTCAGGAGCTCTCAGCGCATGCTCAAGCATGTTATCGCCCCCGCCCGCTTCTTCACCCAGGTTTCAAACGATCTCATCCGTCATCCCCGCCTGGGATCGGACGCCGTTCGACTGCTGCTGTGGGTGCTGTCGCTGCCGGACACAACAGGACTGTCGCTGTCGGCGGCCGCCGCGCGGGCCGGGATTCGGAACGGTGGATTCCAGCGCGCCAAACGGGAGTTGGCGGCAGCGGGCTATGTGCATGAGTGGCGCCGCCAGGGAACGGGCGGGCGATGGACCACCGCTCAGCTGGTGTCGGGGGTGCCGCTGGACGCCGAGGAGGCGGTGGCGATCCGGGACGGGTTCGTACCGAGTGCCGGGAAACCGGTCGTCGGTGGACCGGCCCCCCGGCCGGTCGGTGGCTCCCCTACCAACACTGGGGAGAAGACTGACCACCCGCCCTCCCAGCCCTCCCGTGGCGCCGAGCCGCAACCAGCCCCGGAATCACATCCATTGGCCGAGCGGGGGGCGCTGGTGCTGGCCTCGCTCTCGCACCAGGACCGACGGCTGCGGCTGACCGGACGGGAGGTCGCCCGGCTGGCGCCGCTGGCGGGTGAGTGGCTGCTGCGCGGGGTCTCGGTGGCCGAGATGCGCGAGACACTGACCGCCGGGCTGCCGGAGCCGGTGCACTGTGCGGCGGCACTGCTGCGGGACCGGCTTGACCGGAAGATGCCCCAGGTGCCGCGGCTGCCGGAGATCGGACGGCAACCGTCCTCATCCAACGCGTGGTTGGAGCCGCGCGTCGGGCGCATGCGCGAGTGCCGGGGCGAGCGGCACATCCAGCCGCGGCTGTTCACCCCGCTGAACGGGGAGACGCTGTGCGGCGATTGCCGACAGGATCCGGCGGGACAGCAGGCGGCGGCGGAACGTGCGACGCGCGGGGCGGCGGCGGTGCGTGCGGCGCTGAGAGGGTGAGCGCGCCCCAAGGCCCGTATGACGTTGTCATACCGATATCCGGACAGGGGGTTACGCCCGGAGGCCCCCTCCCCTACATTGCCCGCACATTACGCAAGTGATCGCGCACGGGGGAGGAGCAGCCGCATGCCGGAACCATCTGAGGGCAGTCGCGGGCGAGTTGTACCGGTGGAGCTGGTACTGGCCGGGGTCTGTCTGGCCGTTCCCTTCGGGGCGATGCTGTGGGTCGGCTCCTATGCGCGGGTCGAGCCCAGGCTGGCGGGCGTTCCGTTCTTCTACTGGTACCAGATGCTCTGGGTGCTGATCTCCACCGGGCTGACGGCGGTGGCCTATGTGCTGGTGCGCAGGCACCAGCGGGCCCGTAAGGGGGGTGGGCGGTCATGAAGCACGGGGTGAACGCGGTCGCGCTGACGGTCTTCTGTCTGTTCTTTGTGGCGGTGACCGTGATGGGGTTCCTGGCCGCCCGGTGGCGGCGGGCGGAGAACGCCGAGAATCTGGATGAATGGGGGCTGGGCGGGCGGTCGTTCGGGACCTGGGTGACCTGGTTCCTGCTGGGCGGTGACCTGTACACCGCGTACACCTTTGTGGCCGTACCGGCGGCGATCTATGCGGGCGGGGCGGCCGGGTTCTTCGCGGTGCCGTACACCATCCTGTGCTACCCGCTGGTGTTCACCTTTCTGCCCCGGCTGTGGTCGGTTTCGCACCGGCACGGCTATGTGACCTCCTCGGACTTCGTCCGGGGACGGTTCGGCTCGCGGGGGCTGTCGCTGGCGCTGGCGCTGACCGGGCTGCTGGCGACGATGCCCTATATAGCGCTCCAACTGGTGGGCATCCAGGCGGTGCTGGATGTGATGGGCGTGGGCGGCGGCGAGCACGCCAACGGTTTCGTCAAGGACCTGCCGCTGCTGATCGCCTTCGGTGTGCTGGCCGCGTACACCTACTCCTCGGGGCTGCGGGCGCCGGCGCTGATCGCCTTCGTCAAGGACGCGCTGATCTATATCGTCATCGCGGTCGCGATCATCTATATCCCCATCCGGCTGGGCGGGTTCGACAGCATCTTCACCAAGGCGGGGCATGCCTTCGCGGCGGTGAACCAGGCCACCGGGAAGCCACGCGGCTCGCTGGTGACGACGGGGCCGGACGCACAGTGGACCTATGCCACGCTGGCGCTGGGTTCGGCGATGGCACTGTTCCTCTATCCGCACTCGGTGACGGCGGTGCTCTCCAGCCGCAGCCGGGAGGTGATCCGGCGCAACACCACCATTCTGCCGCTGTATTCGCTGATGCTGGGCATGCTGGCGATCCTGGGCTTTATGGCGGTGGCCGCCGGGGTGAAGGTGAAGAACGGGCAGCTGGCCATCCCGCAGCTGTTCGCCGATATGTTCCCGGACTGGTTCACCGGGGTGGCCTTCGCGGCCGTGGGCATCGGTGCGCTGGTGCCCGCCGCCATTATGTCCATCGCGGCGGCCAACCTCTTCACCCGCAATATCTACAAGGACTTCATCCGGCCGGACGCCACCCCGGAGCATGAGGCCAAGGTGTCCAAACTGGCCTCGCTGCTGGTGAAGGTGGGCGCCCTGGTGTTCGTGCTCACCATGGACAAGACGGTGGCCATCAACTTCCAGCTGCTGGGCGGCATCTGGGTGCTGCAGACCGTACCGGCCCTGGTGGGCGGGCTGTTCACCCGCTGGTTCCACCGCTGGGCCCTGCTGGCGGGCTGGGCGGCCGGCATGGGGTACGGAACCTGGCGGGCGTATGAGACACCCAGCGCCACCCAGGACCACTTCGGCAACACCAATGTGATCCCCTTCCTGGGCGAGAAGGGGTATATCGGGCTCACCGCCTTTGTGCTCAATCTGGTGGTGGCGGTGGTGCTGACCGTGGTGTTCCGGGCGCTGAAGGCCCCCGAAGGGGTGGACCAGACCTCGCCCGGGGACTACACGGCGGACGCGGGCGAGCCCGGGGTGCAGGTGGAGCTGCCGCCCGCCACGGCCGGGGCGCCGGGCGGGCATTGACCGATCGGACGGTCAACGGGTCAGTATCAGGCTGAGGTTGTGGCCGCCGAAGCCGAAGGAGTTGACCAGTCCGGCCGTCCAGGCCCCGGAGCGGTTCTCGCCGTGCACCACATCGAGGGCCACCCCGGGGTCGAGACGGTCCAGGTTGCGGGTGGCGGGCAGGGTGCCGCTGGCCATGGTCCGCAGGGCTGCGATGGCCGCCACCGCGCCGGAGGCGCCCAGCATATGGCCGGTCATGGACTTGGTGGCGGTGATGGCGGCGTGATCACCGATGGCCCGGGCCACCGCCTGGGCCTCGGCCAGGTCGCCGGATTCGGTGGAAGTGGCGTGGGCGTGGACGTGGTTGATGTCCGCCGGTGCCAACTGGGCCGAGCTCAGGGCCATCTGGATGGCCCTTACCTGCCCCTCCGGGTCGGAGGCGGTGATGTGCTGGGCGCTGGAGGTCAGGCCCGCGCCGGCCAGCGTGCCATGCGCCCGTGCGCCACGGGCCCGGGCGTGCTCGGCCCGTTCCAGGACCAGCACACCGGCGCCCTCGCCCATGACAAAGCCGCTGCGGTCCACATCGAAGGGCCGGGAGACCGCCTCGGGGTCGTCATGGCGGGTGGACAGCGCCTTCATCTGGGCGAACGCGCCCAGGGTGAAGGGGTGCAGACAGGTTTCGGCGCCACCGGCGACCACCACATCGGCCCGTCCGGCGCGGATCAGGTCCAGGCCCATGGCGATGGCCTCCGCGCCGGAGGCACAGGCGCTCACCGGCGTCCGGGCCCCGCCCAGCGCGCCGAGCTCCATACTGACCCAGGCGGCGGGGCCGTTGGGCATCAGCATGGGCACGGTGTGCGGGGAGAGGCGGCGGGTTCCGGAGCGCTCCATCACATCGTCCTGGCCCAGGGTGGTGAGCACTCCGCCGGTGCCGGTGCCGATGACCACGGCCAGCCGCTCGGGATCCGCCTCGGGGCGCCCGGCGTCCTGCCAGGCCTCCCGGGAGGCGATCAGCGCCACCTGCTCGCAGCGGTCCAGCTTGCGGGCCTGTACCCGGTCCAGCAACGGGGCGGGCTCCACGGCGAGTCCGGCCGCGATACGGACCGGGAGCTCCGCGGCCCAGTCCTCGGTCAGCGCGCGCACTCCGGACTTTCCGGCGAGCAGGGCGGACCAGGTGGATGCGGCGTCGGCGCCCAGGGGGGTTATCGCACCCATGCCGGTCACCAGTACGGCGGTGTCGTCGGCCATATCCGTCTCCTTTGGGATCAGTCCGGTATCAACAAGCCGCGGACGTCACGGCAACGGCCGGGCGATGAGGGCTCATTGGAGAGAGTGCCAGGTGTGGGGGTGTTTTGGGCCTTGGAAAGGTGACGGATTCACCGGCGGTGGACTGTGGGTAGCTTACAAAGCGCCGGGTGCCTCTTGCAGGGGCGCGGGGAACTGCGCGACCAGCCACGTACGGCCCGCATGTGAGACGAAACCGTTGGCGTGGGGCCGCCTTTCAACTGCGGGCCGCCTTGGGCTGGTCGCGCAGTTTCCCCGCGCCCCTGTAGGAACCCGGCCCGCGCCTGAAAGGCGACCCCGTGCAAACGGTCGTGCGTCACGTGCGGGCCGCACTGGGCTGGTCGCGCAGTTCCCCGCGCCCCTGGTGGGGCGCGCCGTTCCGTCGGGAGGCGGGCCACCAATTGGCGTGGCCTACCAGGGACATGACCGCCGGCACCAGCAACGCCCGTACCAGCGTGCAGTCCAGCAGCACCGCCACCGCCAGCCCGAAGCCGATCAGCTGGAGCATCACCAGGTCGCAGGCGGCCAGCGAGGCCATCACCACCGCGAAGACCAGCGCGGCGGAGGTGAACAGCCGCCCGGTGCGCTGGAGTCCGGTGGCCACCGCCAGCCGGGTGGGGGTGCCCCGGCGGTGCTCCTCCAGGATCCGGGAGAGCAGGAAGACCTCGTAGTCCATGGACAGCCCGAAGGCGGTGCAGAACATCACCGCCGGGATGACCACATCGGTGGTGGGCGGGCCGCGCAGCGGTCCGATCAGTGCCTCCAGCCGGCCCTGCTGGAAGACGGCGACGATGATGCCGAAGGTGGCCGCCAGGCTGAGCGCATTCAGCAGCACGGCCTTCACCGGCACCAGCACACTGCGGGTGTAGGCGAACAGCAGCACCAGGGTGGCGGCCACGGTGAGCAGTACGGCCAGCGGCATCGGACCCAGCAGCGCGTCCTCGGTGTCGGTGAGCCGGGCGCCGGGGCCGCCCACCAGGGCCGGGGCGGGGGCGGGTTCGGCCCGCAGCCGTTCGGTCAGCCGGCGGCCCTCGGGGGACAGCGCGGAGTCCGCTGCGGGGCGGACGCTCAGCCAGGTGCCGGCCGGGCCGGTGAAGGACGCCGCCCAGGGCCCGGCGGGGGCGGTGCGCAGCCCGTTCCGGTAGACGCCGGTGGCGGTGGTCACCTGGCGTACTCCGGGGAGCCGGGACAGCCGGGCCGCGTAGGCGTGGACCGCGGGCTCGTCGGGGGCGGAGCGCAGGGCCGGGCGGCTGTGGTCCGTTCCCGGGGGCAGGACATGGACGGCGGGCAGCACCACGCCGGCCGCGTCCTCGTCGTCGGCCGGGAACTCGGCCCGCAGCCGCTGGGAGGCGCGGGCCACCGGGGAGGAGGCGGGCAGGATGCGGTCGTCGTACATCCCGAACCGGGCCTGGGCGCCGGGCAGGGCCAGCAGGCCGAGCAGCAGCAGGGTGCCCAGGGCGACCAGCGCGGGCCGCCGGGTGACCCAGAGCGCCAGCCGGTACCAGCGGCCCTCGGCCACCGGCCGGCCGCTGCCCCGCCAACGGCGGAACAGGTCGAAGCGGTTGACCTGCGGCCCCAGCAGCACCAGCAGCGCGGGCAGCACCAGGAAGGCGCCGGCGGCCGAGCAGAGGGCGACCACCGCGCCGCCCAGCGCCAGGGAGCGGGTGAGCGGCAGCGGGAAGACGGTGAGCGCGCCCAGTGCGGCGGCGACCGTCACGGCGGAGAACACCACCGCCCGGCCGGCGGTGCGCATGGCCCGCCGGGCGGCGGTCACCGGCCGCGCCCCGCCGTGGAGTTCCTCGGTGAAGCGGCTGACGATCAGCAGGCAGTAGTCCACGGCGAGGCCGAAACCCAGGGCGGTGGCGATATTGAGGACGAACATGGAGACCGTCATCAGCTCGCTGAGCGCCCTTAGCAGCGCGGTGGTGGTGAGTACGGCGAAGGCGCCCACCGCCACCGGCAGCAGGGCGGCCACCAGGCTGCCGAAGACCCACAGCAGCACCAGCAGCACCAGGGGCGCCACGATCAGCTCGGCGATCATGGCGCCCCTGGTGCTGAGCCGTTCCATCTCGGAGAACAGTGCGGACTCCCCGGCCGGTGCGACGCTCAGCGCTCCGCCCGGCCTGGTCTCCCGGTCGGTCACCTCCTTGCTCACCGCGCGGACCGCGCTCTCGTCCCCGGCGAAGCGCACCGCCACCAGGGCGCTGTGCCCGTCCCGGCCGCGCAGTTCGGGCGTCTGCCGGGGCCAGTAGCCGCGTACCCACGACACGCGCGGGTCGGCGGTCAGCCGGGCGGTCAGCGCGCGCCCGGCGCGGTCCGCCTCCGGGGCGTCGATGGAACCCTTCGCGGTCGCCAACAACAGCAGCTGCGGCTGCCCGGCGTGGAAGCGGTCGGCGAGCAGGGTGTCCGCCCGGGTGGACTGGGCGTGGGCCGGGGTCCAGCCGCCGGGCGCCAGTCGTTCCCCGACTCCATGACCGCCCAGCCCGGCCGCCAGGGCCACCGCGGCGAGCAGCACCAGGCTGCAGAGGGCCCGGCGGCGGGTACCGTAGACGGTCTTTGCCAGGGAGAAGCGGAGGGGCATCACATGGGCGTCCTTCACGGGGTCGGACGGGGCCAGGAATTGCGCATTCCGTAGATTAATCACATTGCGTCAGTAAGCGAACACAAGCCTCGATCAGGGCGCGTCGGTCCCGGTCCCCGGGCGGCCTCAGCATGGCAATCAGGCCCAGCCCTGGGCGCACTATCACGATCCCGGCACTAGATGTGGGGGTGCCTCCGTCACCCGGCACTAGATGTATGCTCGTCTTCGCTGCCGCCGCAGGGGAATCCGGTGGAATTCCGGAACTGTCCCGCAACGGTGAATGTGTGCTCTTTTGACGCACCACCAGTCCGAGGACCTGCCGGCAGCACGCCCATGACCGAGCCCCCGGCCCGGCCTGGGCGTGGAATACGTCCGGGCCTCGCGGGTTGGGCCGAGGGACGCTGGTGTGGCGAACGCTCCGATGCGCTCGGGGCTGCCCTGGCGTGCCTTGCCGTCCTCCCGCCCGGCCCCCAGCCGAGCGAGGGAGAGCCACACGTGACCATCGCGCCCGCAGAACCGGCCTCAGTGTCAGCGGAAGCGTCCGGCGGTCCCGGGACCGCGCTGCTGCGCACCCTGACCGAACTGACCGCCGACCTGCCCGCCACGGACCCCGGGAAGGTGGCCGCCGCCGCGCTGCGTGGCCGGCACCCCGGCTCCGACGAGGCCGAGCTGCGCTCGCTGGCCACCGAGGCCGCCGCCGGGCTGATCGCCGAGGAGCCCGAGTACTCCCGGCTGGCCGCCCGGCTGCTCACCCTGGCCATCCGCGAGGAGGCCGCCGGACAGGGCGCCGTCTCCTTCTCCGCCTCGGTCGCCACCGGCCACCGCGAGGGCCTGATCGGCGACGAGACCGCCGAGTTCGTCACCACCCACGCGGAGCGCCTGGACGCGCTGGTGGAGGCGGCGCTGGCCGAGGGCGCCGACGACCGCTTCGGCTACTTCGGCCTGCGCACCCTGCACAGCCGCTATCTGCTGCGCCACCCCATCACCCGTCAGGTGATCGAGACCCCGCAGCACTTCCTGCTGCGGGTGGCCTGCGGCCTGGCCGAGGACCACACCGAGCGGGCGCTGGCCGATGTGGCCGAGCTCTACCGGCTCACCAGCACGCTCTCCTACCTGCCGTCCTCCCCCACGCTCTTCAACTCCGGCACCCGGCACCCGCAGATGTCCTCCTGCTATCTGCTGGACTCCCCGCTGGACGAGCTGGACTCCATCTACGAGCGCTACCACCAGGTGGCCCGGCTGTCCAAGCACGCCGGCGGCATCGGCCTGTCCTACTCCCGCATCCGCTCCCGCGGTTCGCTGATCCGGGGCACCAACGGCCACTCCAATGGCATCGTGCCCTTCCTGCGCACCCTGGACGCCTCGGTGGCGGCCGTCAACCAGGGCGGCCGGCGCAAGGGCGCGGCCTGTGTCTACCTGGAGACCTGGCACGCGGACATCGAGGAGTTCCTGGAGCTGCGGGACAACACGGGCGAGGAGGCCCGCCGCACCCACAACCTCAATATCGCGCACTGGATCCCGGACGAGTTCATGCGCCGGGTGGAGGCGGACGCCGACTGGTCGCTGTTCTCCCCGGTGGACACCCCGGACCTGGTGGACCTCTACGGCGCGGAGTTCGACGCCGCGTACCGCGCGTACGAGGCCGCGGGCAAGGCCGTCAAGACCATCCCGGCCCGGGTGCTCTACGCCCGGATGATGCGCACCCTGGCGCAGACCGGCAATGGCTGGATGACCTTCAAGGACGCCGCCAACCGCACCGCCAACCAGACGGCCGAGCCGGGCCGGGTCGTCCACTCCTCCAACCTCTGCACCGAGATCCTCGAGGTGACCGACGACGGGGAGACCGCCGTCTGCAACCTCGGCTCGGTCAACCTCGCCGCCCACCTGGGCGAGGACGGGGAGATGGACTGGGCGAAGCTGGACCGTACCGTCCGTACCGCGGTGACCTTCCTGGACCGCGTGGTGGACATCAACTTCTATCCGACCGAGCAGGCGGGCAACTCCAACTCCCGCTGGCGGCCGGTGGGTCTGGGCCTGATGGGCCTTCAGGATGTGTTCTTCCGGCTGCGGCTGCCCTTCGACTCCGCCGAGGCCAAGGAGCTGTCCACCCGGATCTCCGAGCGGATCATGCTGGCCGCGTACGAGGCCAGCGCCGACCTCGCCGAGCGGCACGGCCCGCACCCGGCCTGGTCCGCCACCCGCACCGCCCGCGGGGTGCTGCACCCGGACCACTACCCCAACGCGGTGCCCGCCTGGGCGGACCGCTGGGAGGCGCTGCGCGCCCGGATCGCCTCGGTCGGCATGCGCAACTCGCTGCTGCTGGCCATCGCCCCCACGGCCACCATCGCCTCCATCGCGGGCGTCTATGAGTGCATCGAGCCGCAGGTGTCCAACCTGTTCAAGCGCGAGACGCTCAGCGGGGAGTTCCTCCAGGTCAACACCTATCTGGTGGAGGACCTCAAGAAGCTGGGCGTCTGGGACCGGACGACCCGGGACGCCATGACGGACGCCAATGGCTCCATCCAGGAGATGAACTGGATCCCGCAGGAGGTGCGCGATCTGTACCGCACCGCCTGGGAGATCCCGCAGCGCTCGCTGATCGACATGGCCGCGGCCCGTACCCCGTACCTGGACCAGAGCCAGTCGCTCAACCTCTTCATGGCCTCGCCGACCATCGGCAAGCTCAGCTCGATGTACGCATACGCCTGGAAGCAGGGCATCAAGACCACGTACTACCTGCGCTCGCGCCCGGCCACCCGGATCGCCCGCGCGGCGTCCGGCTCGTCCGCCGCCACCGTCCCCGTCCAGCAGGCCGCGCCCGACGCGGACGCCATCGCCTGCTCCCTTGAGAACCCCGAGTCCTGCGAGGCCTGCCAGTAATGCCCAACCCGTCGCCCGACCACCACCCCTCATCGACGGCGCTTCGCGCCGACACCTCCTCGCCCGAACGCCCGAAGAACCTGCTCGACCCCGGCTTCGAGCTGACGCTGCGTCCGATGCGGTACCCGGACTTCTATGACCGCTACCGGGACGCGATCAAGAACACCTGGACCGTGGAGGAGGTCGATCTCCACTCCGACGTGGCCGACCTCGCCAAGCTCTCGCCGGGCGAGCAGCACATGATCGGACGGCTGGTGGCCTTCTTCGCCACCGGTGACTCCATCGTGGCCAACAACCTGGTGCTCACCCTCTACAAGCACATCAACTCCCCCGAGGCGCGGCTGTACTTGTCGCGGCAGCTCTTCGAGGAGGCGGTGCATGTCCAGTTCTATCTGACGCTGCTGGACACCTACCTCCCCGACCCGGAGGAGCGGGCGGCCGCCTTCGCCGCGGTGGAGAACATTCCCTCCATCCGGGACAAGGCTCAGTTCTGCTTCAAGTGGATGGACTCGGTCGAGAAGATCGACCGGCTGGAGACCAAGGCCGACCGCCGCCGTTTCCTGCTCAATCTGATCTGCTTCGCGGCCTGCATCGAGGGACTGTTCTTCTACGGTGCCTTCGCCTATGTCTACTGGTTCCGCAGCCGCGGTCTGCTGCACGGTCTGGCCACCGGCACCAACTGGGTGTTCCGCGACGAGACCATGCATATGAACTTCGCCTTCGAGGTGGTGGACACCGTCCGCCAGGAGGAGCCCGACCTCTTCGACGAGGAGCTCCAGCAGCAGGTCACCGACATGCTCAAGGAGGCCGTGGAGGCCGAGCTGCAGTTCGGCCGGGACCTGTGCGGCGAGGGCCTGCCGGGCATGAACACCGAGTCCATGCGCGAGTACCTCCAGTGCGTGGCCGACCAGCGGCTCCAGCGGCTGGGCTTCCCGGCCGTCTATGGCTCGGAGAACCCGTTCTCCTTTATGGAGCTGCAGAACGTCCAGGAGCTGACCAACTTCTTCGAGCGGCGGGCCTCGGCCTACCAGATCGCCGTTGAAGGCTCGGTCTCCTTCGACGACGAGTTCTGAGACGCGAAGCGGATAGGCGTGCGGCAGGACCGCCGGGTGGTGAATGCTGTCCGGCGGTCCTGCCGTTTTCTCATCGAGCAGAGAGGCGTATCCGCCGATGCGAGTGATGATGCTGGTCAAGGCGAACGAGGACTCGGAGGCCGGGGCGCTGCCGGGCAAGGAGGAGTTCGCGGAGATGGGCCGGTTCAACGATGAGCTGGCCAAGGCGGGGGTGCTGCTGGCGGCCGACGGGCTGCGGCCGTCCTCGGACGGGGCGCGGGTGGTGTTCGCCGGCGGCCGGCCGAGCGTGATCGCCGGTCCGTTCCCCGAGACGGAGGAACTGGTCGCCGGCTACTGGGTGATCGAGGTCGCGTCCATGGACGAGGCCAAGGACTGGGCGACCCGGATTCCCTTCCGGGAAGGGGTCGTTGAGCTGCGGCCCATCATGGAGGCCGCCGAGCTGGGGTGAGCCGGTGCCGGCTCACCCCCGGCGGGGTCAGTCGTTGGGAACGACCGGGTACCGCGGCGTGCCCTCCGCCATCTGCCGGAGCGCGTCCTTGCGGTCCCGCTTGGACAGGCGGTCGATGTAGAGCCGGCCGTAGAGGTGGTCGGTCTCGTGCTGGAGGCAGCGGGCGAAGTAGCCCGTGCCGCGCACCACGATCGGCTTGCCGTGCATGTCCTGGCCGCGTACCACCGCGTAGTCGGGGCGGGCCAGCTCCGCGTAGGCGGTGGGCACCGACAGACAGCCCTCGTTGGAGTCGTCCAGCACCCGCTGGTCGGCCGGGAGGTCGTCCAGCACCGGGTTGCAGACATGGCCGACATGCCGGACGCCCTCGTCATCCTGGCAGTCGTAGACGAAGACCTTGAGGTCCACACCGATCTGGTTGGCGGCCAGGCCGACGCCCTCCGCGGTGCGCTGGCTGGCGAACATGTCGTCGATCAGCCTGGCCAGTTCGTCGTCGAAGGCGGTGACGTCCTGGCACTCCCTGTGCAGCACCGGGTTGCCGTAGACGGTGATCGGACGGGATGTGCCCCGCTCCCGGTGCGCCCGCTCGCGCTCCTCCGCGTCCGTCACATCATCGATGAACTCTTCGTTCACCGACTGCTCGGTCTCTTGCTGCGCCATGGCCGCCGTATGCCTCTCTCACAACCCGAAAGCACTATCTTGCCCTGACAGGGTACGGGTGCCGCCCCGCGGCCTCAGCAGACCTCTTCCAGATCACGCCACTCACGGGTGTCGGGGCTGTCGGCGACCCAGCCGTCCAGCAGCCCGCGCACCAGCCCGGCGGGCGCCGCGATGCCGCACTCGCGCTCGGGCACCCACAGCAGGCCGGAGCCGGCGGTGCGGTGGCCCAGCGGGCCGGGGTGGCCGGGCTCGCTGTGGTCGTGCGGGTCCAGATGCTCGCCGTCGCCCTCGTCGCTGGGCATCCGGCTCTCCGAGCAGGTGCGGCACAGCAGCCGCACCGAGGAGGACCAGTCCTCGGCGGCGAAGCCCGCGTCGGCCGCCAGCCGCTCCAGGGCGTCCCGGTCCGACTCGGCGGCAGCCTCCAGCAGCACCACCCAGGTGGGCACCGGCGAGGGCGCCCATAGCTCGATCTCGTCGAAGACCGGGTAGGACGGGCCGGCCGCGGTCACCCGCTCGCCGTGCGGGACGCCGTCGTGCAGCACCACCTCGCCCCAGCGGCGGCCGGAGGAGGGCAGCGGGATGGAGAGCACCTCCATCCGCGCCGGGTCCAGTCTGCGGCCCCAGACCACCTCGGCCTCGCCCTCCGGGGAGAGCCGCACCGCAGCGCTGCCCAGCTCCATGCCCACCGGCTCACCGGCCGGGCTGCCCTCGCCGGGCACCTTCAGCCCGTACGCCTGCCAGGCGCGGCGGGCCAGCGGCCAGTCCTGCAGGGCGGTGGCGGCGATGCCCACATTCCACCAGTCGGGGGCGCCCGCCTCCCGGTCCAGCAGTGCCACGGCCCGCAGGCCGGCGGCGCGGGCCTGCTCCCAGTCATGCCGGAACTTGTGCAGCAGTGCCAGGTTGAACCATGACTCGGACAGCCATGGCTCCATGTCGGCGGCGCGCGTCAGCAGCGCGCCCGCGTCCTCGTACCGGCCGTCGCCGATCAGAGTGAAGGCGCGGTCGGTGGCCTGCCGCCAGGAGGCGGAAGGCCGGTGCCTTACCCTGCCGAAGATCCTCACGATGTCCGCCTGCTGATTCCTCGACGTTGTGCGTATGCCCACGCCGGATGGCCCTGGTGACGGATGCCGTCCTCCCCGACGGCCGTCCGCCACGCCTCATCTGTCACGACCCGGCCGGTGTGCCGGGCCGTCACCGCGGGGGGCGGTGCCCACCACGCCTCGTTGCCGATGACGGCGCCCACGACACCCCCCGATCCCGCATTCCCGTCTTGCTCTTCGTCACTACAGCTTCTCTTCGCATCCAACCATGCCCCTTCGGACGCCCGCTCATTACCCGTGGGTTAGCCGTGCTACTCCGCATCCGCCGGGGCGTCCGTCAGTGCGGAGAGCGCCGCCCGGCCCGGCGGCTCCTGTCTGGCGAGTACCCGGGCGAGCGCCTCCACCACCCCGGGCTCATGGTCGTACGCCGTCGCTCCGCGCAGCCGCTCCAGCGCGCGGCGCGGGCCGCACGCCCCGGTGGCCGCCAGGTCCTCATAGGCGTTGACGGTGCGCACGATACGGGCCGCGAGGGGCGCCTCCCGGTAGGGGTCGGCCTGGTGCTCCACCACCCGGGCCACCTCGGCGGGCACCCCGGTCTGCCGCACCACGGCACCGCCCAGGCGGGCGATGCGGCGGCGCTGCTCGGGCGGCAGCGGCTCGGTGGCCCCGGCGGGCACCGGGTCCACGAGTGAGAGCTGGCCGACGTCGTGCATCAGGGCCGCGTACTCGACCACGGTGAGCTCCTCCTGCGACAGGCCGAGTTCCCGGCCGACGGCCCGGCTGAGGGCGGCTACGCGTCCCGCGTGACCGGCCGGGGTGCAGCCGGCGATCTCGGTGGCCCGGGCCAGCGAGGCCACCGTCTGGCGCCGGGTGGCCGGCGCCGGTTCGCCCAGCCGCGCGGAGAGCTGGATGACCAGCAGCGGCAGGGCGCACACCGGCAGCACCCACAGCCCGGCCACCCTGGGCGCCAGCGCGGTGACCACGGCGGTGGCGCAGACCGCGGTGCCCAGACCGGGCAGGGCACGCAGTCGCTCGCCCAGCGCGGTGGCATAGCCGCCACCCTGCCGGGAGCGGGCCAGGGCGGCGGCCACCAGCGCGTCGCACAGCACGGTCAGCGCCAGCAGGAGCAGCAGCGCCGGGGCGTGGTACGGGCCGTAGCCGGGGCGGTGGGCGAGGGCGCCCAGCTGGTGCAGGGCGCGGCAGCACAGGGCGGCGAAGGCCGAGTGCAGCACCCGGCGGGCGAGCCGGTCCGGCGCGGGCCGCCGGCCCACCGCGCCGGCCAGGGTGGCGCCCAGCACCACGGCGACCACCTGGGGCACTTGCGGCCCCTGGGGCACGCCCTGGGTGACCGGGTCGCCGCCGACGCCGTCCAGCAGGGCGTAGGCGATACAGCCGGCGGCGCTCACCGGGGCGGTGTCCGCCGGTTCCGTCGGCCCGGCGCCGGGGGGCGGCCGGCGCCGGATGGCCTCGCCGAGGGCGATCAGCAGGCCGTAGGCGAGGGCGACCCGGGGCTGGGCCAGTCCGTGCCGGGCGGTCCAGGCCAGGGCGAGAAGGGCGCAGGCGCCGGCGGCGAGGTGGACCCAGAGGTGCGGGTGGAGGTGCACGGGGAGGTGTGTGCGGAGGTGCGCGCCGAGGCCCGTCAACGGACGCGTCCGGAGGTTCGCCCGGAGATACGTCCGGAAACGCGTCCGGAGAGGCGTTCCATGGGCGGCGCCGGACGTCCGGGTGCCGGGCGCGGGGGCGCTCAACGAGTGCCGCCCGGGTGGGCCGGCTGGTGATCAGGAGGGACGTTTCGGCGGGCGGGAACTGCGCTTTCGTCCTGTTCCGCCACTGTCTCCGGGTGCCAGCCATGGCGGTCCACGGCGCGGGAGAGGGCGTCCACCATCCGGGGGTCGAACTGCGATCCGGCACACCGGCGCAGCTCGGCCAGGGCGGCGGGAACCGGACGGGCGCGGCTGTAGCAGCGGGTGGAGGTCATCGCGTCAAAGGCGTCGGCGACCGCCACCACCTTGGCGGATTGCGGGATTTGACGGTCCGTCAGCCCCAGTGGGTAGCCGCTGCCGTCCAGCCGCTCATGGTGGTGCAGGATGGCCGCCCGGGCCTCGGCCAGGAAGCCGATGCCGCGCACCATCTCATGGCCGTACTGGGGGTGGAGCTGGATCACCCGGCGCTCCTCCGGGGTGAGCGGGCCGTCCTTGCGCAGCAGCCGGGTCGGCACCCCCAGCTTGCCCACATCGTGCAGGGTGCCCGCGAAGCGCAGCGCCTCCAGCCGTTCGCCGGCCACCCCCAGCTCCCGGGCGATCAGCACCGAGGCCCGGCCGACCCGCTCGCTGTGCCCCCGGGTGTAGTGGTCCTTGAGGTCCACGGCCTGCACCAGGGCCCGGACGGCGGCCTGGTGGGCGGCGCGTTCCCGGCGGCGGCGGTCGAGGAACCAGCAGCAGACGCACACCGGCGGCAGTGCCAGCAGGGCGCCCGGCGGGCCGTAGGCGCTGTGCCAGAGCACGGCGGTGAGCAGGGCGGTGGGACCGTGCACCAGGGTGGGCACCAGCACCTCGCGCGGCAGCCGGCGCCAGGCGGCCCGGAGCGGGCGGTGGTCCGCGGCGCGGCGGATGGCCGCGTCCAGCAGGGCGGTCAGCAGGAAAAGGGTGAGTGCGGCGGCCAGCGCACCCGGCAGGGCCTCGGGCGGCCGGGCGGTGCGCGGCGGCTCGCCCAGCGCTGCCGTGGCCGTGGTGGACGCGGCCGTGGTGGCCAGGGCGTATACGGCCGCGCGCCAGATGCGGCGGGTGGTCCGGGGCGGGTCCGTCACCCGGGTGGTGAGCGCCGACGGCCAGGCCAGCAGTGCGGCGGCGGCCGGGGGAAGCAGCAAGGCCCCGGTGAGCAGGGCCGGCAGGGTCAGCGAACAGCGGGGCAGCCGTTCCCCCAGCGCACAGAGCGCGGCGAGCAGGACCACCGTCGGCCAGGGGGTGTCCCCCGGAGCGCACACGGCGGGCGCGCCACAGGCGACGGCGGCCAGCACGGCGCACGCGACCCCGGTTCGCGCCGTCGCCGGAAGTGCCCCCATCAGGTGTCCTCCCCGTTCCGCCCCGGTACCGGCCGTGCTCGAACACGGCGGCCCGTCCTGCCATCGGCCCGTCATCAGGAAGGGGAGAATAGGGCGGCGGCCGCCCGATGGCGGCCGCATCCACCGCTGGAGCCGTCCGTTCGGGTGATGTTCGGGGGGCGGACGGTTTGGGCCGGGCGGCGGGGGTCAGTCGCGCGGCAGGCCGCGCGCCTCGGCGGCCCTGGCCTCCGCGACCACATCCTGCTCGGGCACCGCCTGGCCGGCCCGGATCAGCTGGATCCGGTCCATCACCTTGGCCCGGAGATCGGCGGGCACGTCGTCATGACCGCAGCAGCGCTTGACTAGCTTCTTGACCGCCTTCTCCAGGCCGTACTTCTCCAGGCACGGATTGCACTCGTCGATGTGCACCTCGAACTTGGCGCAGTCCCCGTCGGGCATCTCGCGATCGAGGAACTCATAGAGGTGGTCGAGGACTTCAGAGCAGTCCGTCTCGTGCGGCTCTCCGCAGCTCATGAGTCCGAGCCTTTCCGATTGTGCGACGCGTCGGAACCGTTCGGCGCGGCGGAGGCCCCGGCGGGGACCAGACCGCGCTCACGGGCGTAGTCCTCCAGCAGCCCGCGCAGCTGCCGACGGCCCCGGTGCAGCCGGGACATCACCGTGCCGATGGGGGTACCCATGATGTCCGCGATCTCCTTGTAGGCAAAGCCCTCGACATCCGCGAGGTATACCGCTATGCGGAACTCCTCGGGAATGGCCTGAAGGGCCGCCTTGACATCGGAGTCGGGCAGATGGTCGAGCGCCTGGGACTCGGCGGAACGCAGGCCCTGCGACATATGGGACTCGGCACGCGCCAGCTGCCAGTCCTCGATCTCCTCGGAACCGCTGCGCAGCGGCTCGCGCTGCTTCTTGCGGTAGGAGTTGATAAAGGTGTTGGTGAGGATGCGGTAGAGCCAGGCCTTGAGGTTGGTGCCCTCACGGAACTGGTGGAACGACGCGTACGCCTTCGCATACGTCTCCTGCACCAGGTCCTCGGCGTCGGCGGGATTGCGCGTCATGCGCAGCGCCGCGGAGTACATCTGGTCGAGGAAGGTCAGCGCGTCGCGCTCGAAGCGGGCGTTGCGCTCCGCCACGCTCTCGGCAGCCTGCGGCTCCGGGCTGTCGTTCGTCCCCGCGTCGGTGCCGGCGACCGGACCCACCTCCTCCAGCGTCGTGGCGGACCCGATGACGGGCTCGCTCGATTCGGAGAATAGACGACGATCCGCCCGGCCCGCCGCTCCAGCCGCGGCCGCCTGGGGCAGGCCGGTCACCGGCCATCCGGCATTGGCCGAGCAGGGGCGGGACAGGCAGGCGATCGAACCCATTGCGGGAGACTCCCATTCCTTTGTCAGGTGCCAGGGCTTGACGTTTTTACGAGGGCGTCAACGCGGCGGCCCCGCGGCGCATTCCCGCTCGGCGGACCGCGTCCGGCGACGCGTCCTCAGAGCCCCGCCAGCCAGGACCGGGCGGCGTCGGTGATCACGGCCAGCGCCTCCTCCTGGCCCACCTCGCTCCTCTTGGGCACCGCGAAGCCGTGGTCTCCGCCCGGCACGGGCACCAGCTCCACCCGGGACGGAAACTCCTCCGGCCGCCCAAAGGGGTCCCGCGCCCCCTGCACCACCAGCGTGGGCACCCCGGCCGAGACCAGCTCCTCCGCCCGTGACCTCTCCGGCCGGCCCGGCGGATGCAGGGGGAAGCTCAGCGCCAGCACCCCGTGCGCGCCCAGCCCGGCGGCCGTCCGGCAGGCCACCCGCGCCCCCGCGCTGCGGCCGCCCGCCACCACCGGGAGCCCCGGCGCGGCCAGCGCGGGCCACAGGGCGCACCATGCCTCGTCCAGCGTGCGCGGCGCCGGGGCGACCTTGCGTCCGGCGACCCGCCAGGGCTGCTCGACCAGGGCGACGCTCACTCCCGCTTCCGGCAGCGCGGCGGCCAGCGCCGTCAGATCCCGGGCCTCGATGCCGCCGCCCGCGCCATGTCCCAGGGCGAGCACCAGCCGGGGGCGCGGGGCGGGGTGCCAGTGGATGCGGGCCTCGCCGCCGGGGGTGCCGGCCTTCTCCACATGCATGGGGGAATTCATGGAGGACATCATGGCCGTCGGAAGAGCTCAGAAGAGCGTCGCCGCTTCCGGCGCGGGCAGCTCCGCCACCAGCTCGGGCCCGTTGTTGCGCACATCGCTGACCGCCGTGGTCACCGGGTAGGCCCGCAGCAGCCGGGCCGGCGGCGGGGTGAGCAGCGGCCGCAGCCGCTCGGGGTCGGTGCACCCCGGGTCCAGCCAGGCCGCCCAGCGGTCGGGGGTGAGGAACAGCGGCATTCTGGGGTGGATTTCGGCCAGGGAGCGCGGCCCGCCCTCATGCGGTTCACCGGCGAAGGGCTCGGTGTCCGCCTCGGTGGTGATCACCGAGCAGGTGGCCCACCAGGCGGCGGGGTGATCGTCGGGGAGGGTACGGTCGCGCCAGAACTCGAACAGGCCGGCCAGCGCCATCACCGAGCCGTCGGCCGGGGTGACGAAGTACGGCTGCTTGCGCGGCCGCTTGCGGCGCCCCTTCTCCTCCAGCTCGCGCTCCTGGGCCCCGGTGACCCACTCGTAATAGCCGTCGGCGGGCAGCAGACAGCGCCGGGACTCAAAGGCCCGCCGGTAGGACGGCTTCTCATGGACCGTCTCCGCCCGGGCGTTGATCATCCGGGCGGCGCCCTCCGGCGACTTGGCCCAGGAGGGCACCAGGCCCCAGCGCAGGGTGCGCAACTGCCGTACCGGGCGCGGGTCTGAGGAACCCTTCAGCGGACGTTCGAGGATCGCGGGCACCTCCTTGGTGGGGGCCACATTCCAGTCGGGGGCCAGGGTCTCCTCCGGCTCCCATTTCTCGACCTCGAAGAGCCCGGCCAGGTCCTCCGGCCGCCGGCTCGACGCGTACCGCCCGCACATCTGAATGAACCGCCCCTTCGCTCACGCCTCGTACGCCCATGCTGCCTCAGCGGTCCCGGCCGCGGGGAACCATTGGCCGATATCGGCCGTCCCTCAGCAGGAAGCACCGCGGCAGCGCAGCGCCACAGTCCCGCGGCAGCACAGCACCACAGCAGCAAGGAGAGCGGCCCACCGATGGACATCACCGCCACCGATCTCTGGGACCGCGTCTTCGGCACCCAGCCCGCCCCCTCGCACTGGACGGTGATCGTCACCGGGCTGGTGGCCCTGCTGGCCGTTCTCCCCCGTCCCGTCTGGCGGCTGACCCGCAACGCGGTCACCATCGCGCATGAGGGCGGCCATGCCCTGGTGGCGCTGGTCAGCGGCCGCCGGCTGTCCGGGATACGCCTGCACTCGGACACCTCGGGCCTGACCGTCTCCCGCGGCAGGCCCACCGGCCCCGGCATGGTGCTCACCGCGGCGGCCGGCTATGTCGCGCCCTCGCTGCTGGGCCTGGCCGGGGCCGCGCTGCTGGCGGCGGGGCACAGCACGGCGCTGCTGTGGGGCGCCGCCGGGCTGCTGGCTGCCATGCTGGTGATGATCCGCAACGCCTATGGGGTGCTCACCGTGCTGCTGGCCGGGGCCGCGTTCGTCCTGGTCTCCTGGCGGGCCGGCTCCGAGGTGCAGGGCATGTTCGCCTATGCCGTGGTGTGGTTTCTGCTGCTGGGCGGGGTGCGCCCGGTGTTCGAGCTCCAGCACAAGCGCCGCTACCGGGGCGCCGGCGACTCCGACGCCGACCAGCTGGCCCGGCTGACCCGGACGCCGGCGGCACTGTGGCTGCTGCTGTTCCATGTGGTCACCCTGGCCTCACTGGTGGCCGGCGGGCGCTGGCTGCTCGGAGTGTGAGCCCGAATCGAGCCACTAAGGTTGAGGGCATGACCGAGAGCCCCGCGCACACCGACCTCTGGCCCGCCCCGACCGCCACCTCAGCCGTCGATGCGACCGTCACCGTGCCCGGCTCGAAGTCGGTCACCAACCGCGGTCTGGTGCTGGCCGCCCTGGCCGCCGAGCCCGGCTGGCTGCGCCGCCCGCTGCGCTCCCGCGACACCCTGCTGATGGCCGAGGCGCTGCGCGCCATGGGCGTCGGCATCGAGGAAGGCGTGGGCCCGGACGGCACCGGCGAGACCTGGCGGGTGATCCCGGCCCATCCGCACGGCCCGGCCACCGTGGACGTGGGCAACGCCGGCACCGTGATGCGCTTTCTGCCGCCGGTCGCCGCGCTGGCCGACGGCCCCATCCGGTTCGACGGCGACCCGCGCAGCTATGAGCGTCCGCTGCACGGGGTGATCGACGCGCTGCGCGCCCTGGGCGCCCGGATCGACGACAACGACCGCGGCGCGCTGCCCTTGACGGTGCATGGCGCGGGGGCGCTGGACGGCGGCCCGGTGGAGATCGACGCCTCCTCCTCGTCCCAGTTCGTCAGCGCCCTGCTGCTGTCCGGACCGCGCTTCAACCAGGGCGTGGAGGTGCGGCACACCGGCGCCGTACTGCCCTCCATGCCGCATATCCGGATGACGGTGGACATGCTGCGGGCGGCCGGTGCCCAGGTGGACACCCCGGAGTCGGGCGGCGAGCCCAATGTCTGGCGGGTGTCGCCCAGCGCGCTGCTGGGCCGTGATCTGGTGGTGGAGCCGGACCTGTCCAATGCAGCGCCGTTCCTGGCCGCCGCCCTGGTCACCGGTGGCCGGGTGACCATCCCGGACTGGCCGGAGCACACCACCCAGCCCGGTGACGCGCTGCGCGAGATCTTCACCGCCATGGGCGGCTCCTGCGAACTCACCGAGACCGGGCTGACCTTCACCGGCACCGGCCGGATCACCGGCCTGAACGCCGATCTGCACGAGGTGGGCGAGCTGACCCCGGTGATCGCCGCGGTGGCGGCGCTGGCCGACTCGGAGTCCGAGCTGCGCGGCATCGCCCATCTGCGGCTGCATGAGACCGACCGGCTGGCCGCGCTGGCCAAGGAGATCAACGAGCTGGGCGGCGATGTCACCGAGACCGCGGACGGACTGCGCATCCGCCCGCGCCCGCTGCACGGCGGCGTGTTCCACACCTATGAGGACCACCGGCTGGCCACCGCGGCCGCGGTCCTCGGCCTGGTGGTGCCCGGGGTGCGGGTGGAGAACGTGGCCACCACCGCCAAGACGCTCCCGGACTTCCCGGAGCTGTGGACCGCGATGCTCGGCTCCGGCGCCGGAGCGACGGTGCCGAGAGTCTGAGAGAGCGACCAGCCATGCGCCGCTACGGCAAGCACACCGACGAGGACGACGTCCGGGTCCGCCCCAACCGCAAGGGCACCCGCCCCCGCACCAGCATCCGCCCCAAGCACGAGGACGCCGCCGAGGGCTTTGTCCTCACCGTGGACCGGGGCCGGCTGACGGTCCTGGTCGAGGACCGCACCGTACTGGCCATGAAGGCCCGCGAACTGGGCCGCAAGGGCGTGGTGGTCGGCGACCAGGTCGCCGTGGTCGGCGATCTCACCGGGAAGAAGGACACCCTGGCCCGGATCGTCCGGGTCGAGGAGCGCCGCTCGGTGCTGCGCAGGACGGCCGATGACACCGACCCCTTCGAGCGGGTGGTGGTGGCCAACGCCGACCAGCTGGCCATCGTCACCGCCCTGGCCGATCCCGAGCCGCGGCCCCGGCTGATCGACCGCTGTCTGGTGGCCGCCTATGACGCCGGGCTGGAGCCGCTGCTGGTGCTCACCAAGTCCGACCTGGCCCCGGCCGAGCGGCTGCTGGAGTCCTACGGGACGCTGGGTGTGCCCTATGTGGTGACCAACCGTCAGGAGCTGGCGGACGGGGACGCCGCCGAGCGGGTGCGCGAGCGGCTGCGCGGACGGATCACCGCCTTTGTGGGCCACTCCGGCGTGGGCAAGACCACCCTGGTCAACCATCTGGTCCCGGAGCGGCAGCGGGCCACCGGCCATGTCAACGCGGTCACCGGCCGAGGCCGGCACACCACCACCTCGGCCCTGGCTCTGCCGCTGCCCGACGGCAGCGGCTGGGTGATCGACACCCCGGGCGTACGCTCCTTCGGCCTCAACCACATCGACCCCTCCCGGGTCATCCACGCCTTCCCCGACCTGGAGCCGGGCACCGAGGGCTGCCCCCGGGCGTGCAGTCATGACGAGCCGGACTGCGCGCTGGACCAGTGGGTGGCGGACGGCCATGCCGACCCCCAGCGGCTGTTCTCCCTGCGCCGGCTGCTGGCCACCCGCGAGCGGCGGGAAGGCGACTGATCGCCCGCGTTCGATCGCCTGGGTTTGCGACTGACCGTCAGCGGCAAGTGCAACAAACACACCGGTGACACCCGGGGCGGTCCAGGACGCGGGAGGCAATCGGATGGCGTGGCTGCTGGTGGTGGTCGCCGGACTGCTGGAAACCGGGTTCGCCGTCTGTCTCAAGCTCTCCCACGGCTTCACCCGGCTGTGGCCCACCATCGCCTTCGCCTGCTTCGCCCTGGGCAGCTTCGGCCTGCTGACGCTCTCGCTGCGCAAGCTGGATGTGGGCCCGGCCTACGCGGTGTGGACGGGCATCGGGGCGGCCGGCACGGCGGTCTACGGCATGGTCTTCCTGGGCGACCTGGTCTCCACCCTGAAGCTGGTGTCCATCGCGCTGGTGATCCTGGGAGTCATCGGGCTCCAGCTGTCCGGCTCGGCGCACTGAGGCCGGGGACCGGACGCCCGCCGAACCCCCGTCACCCGCCCAGCAGCTCCCGGGCCACCCCGGCCACCCGCTCCCCGGCCTCCGCGTCCGAGGGCCCCGGCGCCACCACATAGGACAGCGTCATCCGCACCGCCGCCTCACAGGCCGTCCGTACCCGCTCGGCATCACGCTCCGCTCCGCCCACCACGGCCACCACCCCGGCGCACATCCGCTCCAGCAGGGCCCCGGGCGAGGGCGCGGACCGCGGGCCGGGGGCGGCGGCGGTCCGGGGCGCGGGCACCGCGGGCGCCGCCTGGGCGGGCAGCCGGTCGCCGCGGCAGCCGGTGAGCGCGGCGCGGACCAGCGGATTGGTACGGGCGGCCCGCAGCGTCCACTCCGCCAGCGCCGCCAGACATGCCCCCGGATCCTCCGGCCGCCGCTCGGCCGCCTCGGCCAGTGACCGGTCCACCCCGGCCAGAAAGGACTCCGCCTCCCGCCGGACCAGGGCCCTGGCCAGGCCGTCCTTGCTGCCGAACTCGTTGTAGAGGGTCTGCCGGGACACCCCGGCGGCGGCCGCCACATCCACCATCCGGACCCCGCTCCACGGCCGGGTCCCGAGCGCGGTGAAGGCCGCGTCCAGTAAGAGATCTCTTGCCGCGGGCATCGTCGCCTCCCCGGCCGTACGGCCGACGACAGTGGACGACCAGTGTGGCCACAGAATTGACGCACCGCCAGACGGTGTCAAGAGCCCCAGCGGGCCTGCACGTGCTCAGGCCATGGCCACGGGTAATGTTCCCAGCATGTCCGACTACCACGATGATCTGCGACTGGCCCACGTCCTCGCGGACGCCGCCGATGCGGCCACCATGGACCGGTTCAAGGCCCTCGATCTCAAGGTCGAGACCAAACCGGACATGACCCCGGTGAGCGAGGCGGACAAGGCCGCCGAGGAGCTGATCCGCAGCCAGCTCCAGCGGGCGCGGCCGCGCGACGCCATACTCGGCGAGGAGTTCGGCAGCGAGGGCACCGGTCCGCGTCGCTGGGTGGTCGATCCGATCGACGGCACCAAGAACTATGTCCGCGGGGTGCCGGTGTGGGCCACGCTGATCTCGCTGATGGTGCAGGGCGAGGGCGGTTTCCACCCGGTGGTGGGCGTGGTCTCGGCCCCGGCGCTGGGCCGCCGCTGGTGGGCGGCGAAGGACTCCGGCGCGTACACCGGCCGCAGCCTGATGTCGGCCACCCGGCTCCAGGCGTCCCGGGTGGCGCGCATCGAGGACGCCTCCTTCGCCTACTCCTCGCTGTCCGGCTGGGAGGAGCGCGGGATGCTTCCGGGCTTCCTGGAGCTGACCCGGGCCTGCTGGCGCACCCGCGGCTACGGGGACTTCTGGCCGTACATGATGGTCGCCGAGGGCTCGGTGGACATCTGCGCGGAACCGGAGCTCTCGCTGTGGGACATGGCCGCCAATGTGGTCATTGTCGAGGAGGCCGGGGGCCGGTTCACCGGCCTGGACGGCCGTCCGGGCCCGCACAGCGGAAACGCGGCCGCCTCGAACGGCCTGCTCCACGACGAACTGCTGGGCTATCTCACCCGCTGACCCATGGGGGCGTGCGGCGGAGGAGGCCCCCGGGCACTCCTCCCCTGTACGCCCCTTGTCCGTTCTCGGCCGTTGTGTGACGATGAGGATCCGCCACGCTTGTGAACTTGTGAATATCAGCCCGGAGTTCACGGTCCGGCAAGGAGGTGGCTTTGTCCATGCTCGTCCAAGACGCCATGAGCACGGTGGTTCTCACCGTCGGCCCCGCCCATACCCTCCGGCAGGCGGCCCTGCTGATGTCCCTGCGCGGGGTCGGCGCGGCGGTGGTCCTCGACCCGGACGCCGGCGGGCCCGGCATTCTGACCGAGCGCGACATCCTCAACTCGCTGGGCGCGGGCCAGGATCCGGACCGGGAGCGAGTGGCCGACCACACCACCACCGAGGTGGTCTTCGCCGCTCCGGGCTGGACCCTGGAGGAGGCGGCGAGCGCCATGGCGGCCGGCGGCTTCCGGCATCTGATCGTGCTGAGCGGGCAGGAGGCGGTGGGTGTGGTGTCGGTGCGCGATGTGATCCGCTGCTGGGCCCCGGTACGGGAGCGGGCACTCGCCCCATGACGGCCAAAGGGGCTCGATGACGGCCGAAGAGGCCGGAGCCCCATGGCGTCCGGCCTCTTCGGTGGTACGGCAGGCGGTGGATCAGCCACGCAGGGCCTGGACCGCGGCCTCCAGCCGCTTGCCGTAGTCGGGATCGGCCTGGCGGAAGTTGTTGATCGCCCGCTCGGCGATCTCGTCCCGCGAGACCTTGGCGATAAAGCCCGCCAGGTTGTTGATCAGACGTTCCTTCTCCGCCTCCGACATCAGCCGGTAGAGGTTGCCCGCCTGGACGAAGTCATTGTCCTCGGCGTGCACCGGGGCGGCGGTGTTGCCGGTGACGCCGGTCACCGGCACCGGCTGCCACAGCGGACGGCCGGTCTGCGCCGGACCGCCGAAGCTGTTGGGCTCGTAGTTCTTGGCCTTGCCGTGCCGGCCGTCATAGGCGTAGCCGTCCCGGCCGTTGGTACGGGCCTCGGTGGCGTGCGGGCGGTTGACCGGCAGCTGGTCGGCGTTGATGCCCACCCGGTAGCGGTGCGCGTCGCCATAGGCGAAGAGCCGGCCCTGGAGCATCTTGTCCGGGGACGGGCCGACGCCGGGCACAAAGTGGGCCGGGGAGAAGATGGCCTGCTCGACCTCGGCGAAGATGTTCTCCGGGTTGCGGTTGAGCTCCAGCTTGCCGATCTCGATCGGCGGGTAGTCCGCGTGCGGCCACACCTTGGTGAGGTCAAAGGGGTTGAAGCGGTAGGTGGCCGCGTCCTCGGCGGGCATGATCTGCACCTGCACCGTCCAGCTGGGGAAGTCCCCCCGCTCAATGGCCTCGCGCAGGTCCCGCTGGTGGCTGTCCGGGTCCTCGCCGGCCAGCTTGGCGGCCTCCTCGGCGGTGAGGTTCTTGATGCCCTGGTCGGTCTTGAAGTGGTACTTGACCCAGAAGACCTCGCCGGCCTCGTTGTTCCACTGGTAGGTGTGCGAGCCGAAGCCGTCCATGTGCCGGTACGAGGCGGGGATGCCCCGGTCGCCGAAGAGCCAGGTCACCTGGTGGGTGGACTCCGGCGAAAGCCCCCAGAAGTCCCAGACGTTGTCCGCCTCCTGGGAGCCGGTGTACGGGTCGCGCTTCTGGGTGTGGATGAAGTCCGGGAACTTGATGGCGTCCTTGATGAAGAAGACGGGGGTGTTGTTGCCGACGAGGTCGTAATTGCCCTCCTCGGTATAGAACTTCAGCGCGAAGCCGCGCGGGTCGCGCACCGCGTCCGCGGAGCCCAGGTTGCCCGCCACGGTGGAGAAGCGCAGAAAGGTCTCGGTCTGCTTGCCCACCTCGGAGAGGAACTTCGCCCGGGTCCACCGGGTGACATCCGCGGTGACGGTGAAGGTGCCGTACGCGCCGGCGCCCCGGGCGTGCACCACCCGCTCCGGGATGCGCTCCCGGTTGAAGTGCGCGAGCTTCTCCAGCAACAGCTGGTCCTGCACCAGGACGGGGCCGCCGATGCCCGCGGTCTCGCTGTTCTGGTTGTCCGCCACCGGAGCCCCGGACTCCGTGGTCAGCGGACCCGTAGTGGTGGCCTCGCCCTGAACCGACACGTGCGACCTCCGTAGATCTCGTCCTGACTCCCATCCGGAGCCGAAACCGATCCTACATTAGACTTTGTCTAAGTCAAGATGAAGGTGACACAAATACCGGTTCCATGCATGGACAAGGCCCACTGCTACTCTGGAGCTATCCGATTGATGGGTGAATGGCATGAGTGACCTGCTGGAACGGCTCCGAGGACGCGGCTGGCGGCTGACCGCGCAGCGGCGGGTGGTCGCGGAGGTGCTCGATGGGGACCATGTGCACTACACGGCTGACGAAGTGCACGCCAAGGCGGCCGAACGGCTGCCGGAGATCTCCCGGGCGACCGTCTACAACACCCTCGGGGAGCTGGTCTCCCTGGGCGAGGTCCTGGAAGTGAGCACCGACGGCCGGGCCAAGCGCTATGACCCCAACGCCCACCATGCCCACCAGCACCTGGTGTGCTCCCGCTGCGGCACCATCCGCGATGTCCACCCCGAGGGCGATCTGCTGGCCGGGCTGCCGTCCGCGGAGCGCTTCGGCTTCCAGGTCTCCGCGGTCGAGGTGACCTACCGGGGTCTGTGCCCGGACTGCTCGGCGGGGTAGAAGGGGCAGGACGGGAAACGCCGAAGGCCCGGATCCTCAAGGATCCGGGCCTTCGTCTTCAGTAGCGGGGACAGGATTTGAACCTGCGACCTCTGGGTTATGAGCCCAGCGAGCTACCGAGCTGCTCCACCCCGCGTCGATGTCCCAACTGTAACCTCCGTGCGACGGTCACGCAAACGGAGTGCCAAAGAGCGGCAAGCCAGGCCGGCCCGGTCAGGCCGAGAGCTCCTGCTGGAGCGCGTCCCGCAGCCGTGCGGCGCGCTCGGCGACCTCCGCCGGGCCGTACTCCACCGCCTGCGCGCACCACCGCTGGCCCTCGGCCAGATCGCCGCGCCGGGCCGCCAGCAGCGCCAGCCGCAGCGCCGCCCGGCCGTGCCCGGCCTCGGCGGCCCGGGCCCACCACATGGCGGCCTCCGGCTCGCTGCCCTCCCGGGCCAGCAGCAGCCCCAGGTTGAAGGCGCCATTGCGGCTGCCGGCCTCGGCGGCCTCGCGGTACCAGCGGGCCGCCTCCACCACATCGCCCCGCTCGGCGACCAGCATGCCCAGCCGGACCTGGGCCCGCCGGTGGCCGTCCTCGGCGGCCTTGCGGTACCACCGCTCGCACTCCGTCTCCGCCGCCTCGTCCCGGTGCGGATCCCGCTCCAGCACCGAGGCCAGCCGGAAAGCGGCCTCCGCGCTGCCGCCCTCGGCGGCCACCCGCAGATGGCGCTCGGCCTCCGCATCCTCCCCCTCGCGCTGGAGCACCAGGGCCACCTGGAGGGCGGCATCGGTGTGCCCGGCCGCCGCGGCCCGCTCGTACCACTTCAGCGCGGTGCGCTCGTCCTGCCGCTGGGTGTAGAGGATGCCCAGGTTGAAGGCGGCGTCCACGCTGCCCGCCTCGGCCGCCTTGGAGAACCACGGCTCGGCGCCCGCCGCGTCACCGCCCTGAAGCAGCAGGATGGCCAGCGCGTTGGCGGCCTCCCGGTGCCCGGCGTAGGCGGCGCGGCGGTACCACTGCTCGGCCTGGGCGGTACGGCCCTGCTCGGCGCAGAGCAGCGCCAGGTTGTAGGCGCCGTTGACGTCCCCCGCCTCCAGGGCCGCGCGGTACCAGCGCTCGGCCTGCTGGGGCTCACCCCGGTCGGCGTGCATGGCGCCCAGCGCATTGGCGGCGTTGCCGTCGCCGTCCTGGGCGGCCCGCCGCCACCAGACGGCCGCGCTCTCGGTGTCGCCCGCATCGCGCAGCAGGAAGCCCAGCGCGCAGGCGGCCCGGGACTCGCCGTCCTTGGCGGAGGTCAGATACCAGTGCGCGGCCTCCTCGGTCTCGCCGCGCCCCTCCAGCAGGGTGCCCAGGTGCAGGGCGGCCCGGCGGTGGCCGCGGGCGGCGGCCTGGCGGTACCACTGCTCGGCCTCGGCCGCCTCGCGCCCGCCGGCCGCGGCGGCCCGCAGATCGCGTACCGAGGTGTCGCCGCCGGCCACATTGCGCTGCGGGCCCAGGCTGGCGGCCAGGCCGTTGGCGGGCACCTTGCCCGGGGAGCGGCCGTCCAGGATGCGGGCCAGGCGGTACGCCGCCTCCCGGTGCCCGCGCTCGGCGGCCGAGCGGAACCACCGCTCGGCCCCCACATCGCTGCGGTGCTCCAGCAGATCGGCCAGGGCGTAGGCGCCCAGGGCATGGCCGGACTCGGCGGACTGGCGCAGCCAGTACTCGGCGGCCGGCTCGTCGCCGCGCTCGCGGTGGTAGCGGCCCAGGGCGTGGGCCGCGGCGGCGGAGCCGGCCACCGCGGCCACCCGCCACCAGGCGGCGGCCTCGTCCGCGTAGCCGCGCTGGTGCAGCAGTACGCCCAGGTTGTTGGCGGCGGAGCGGTCGCCCTCGGCGGTGGCCGCGCGCAGATGGCGCTCGGCCCCGTCCAGATCGCCCCGGCGCAGCAGCAGCGCGCCCAGTCTGCTGAAGGCCGCCGGGTCACCGGTCTCCATGGCGCGGCGGCGGGCGGTCTCGAGTTCGAGGTCCGCCGGGTCTGCGGCGCAGGAGGTGTCCGCGGCGGGCATGGGCTCGGCCGGGCACGGCGACGCGTCCTGCTCGTCCTCGCTCCCGGCGCGGGGAGCCACAAGCCGACGCGTCTCCACCAGCCTCGCCCTGTCCCCCATAAGTCCCATCGTCGCACTCCCGCAACCTGCGTACACCTGGAATACCGCAGCCAGTGAGGTCACTTCAGCGTTTTGTCGACTTCCCGACTTCCCGACACAACGGCGCTCCAAACTCTAATCAAAAGCCCCGCACATAACCCGCACAGAGCAGCGTGGCGCCCGATGCGAACGATGGTCCCGGCCCTTGGACCGATGCCCGGACGCACGACAAGGCCCGGAGTCCGTGGACTCCGGGCCTTGTCCTTCCGTAGCGGGGACAGGATTTGAACCTGCGACCTCTGGGTTATGAGCCCAGCGAGCTACCGAGCTGCTCCACCCCGCGCTGTTGTGGCACAACCGTACCATGTCGCGGGGTGACGCTCCCTCGCTCGGCCTACTGGCCGCCCTCCTTCTTGCCACCGCCCTTGGCGGCGGCCTCCTTCTCGGCCTTGCTGGCCCGGTCCAGCGCGTCCTTCAGGGACCGCTGGGCCTTGTCATAGGCCGTCAGATCCTTGTTCTCCAGGGCCTTCTGGGAGGCATCCCAGGCGTCCTGGGCGTCCTTCAGCGCCTGCTGGACCGTGGCGTCCTGCCCGGTGGGGGTGGTGCCCGGCGGCTTGGGGGGCGCGGTGGCACCCTTGCCACCGAACACCACATCGAGCGCCTGCGGCAGGGTGTCCTCGAAGGCGGTGCGGTCGCCATAGGTGACCAACACCTTCTTCAACTGCGGGAAGTTGACGCCCGCACCCCGCACATAGACCGGCTCCACATAGAGCAGCCCGTCCTCCAGCGGCACGGTCAGCAGATTTCCGTACTCGATCTCCGAGTCGCCGCGCTTCAGAATATTGATCTTGCTGGCGATCTCATTGTTGCTGTTGAACTGGCTCTGCACCTGGCGCGGACCGGAGACCGTCCGGTCCGAACGCAGTTTCAGAATACGGATCTTGCCGTAGTCATCGCTCTTGGCATCCGCGTTCACCGCCATGAACGCCCCCAGATTATCCCGTCTGTTGGGCGTGAATGTGGTCGTCAGGGAGAACGCCTGCTGTGCCTGGTCCGGCATTTTCATGCTGAGGTAATACGGCGGAACGGCGTGCCCCGACTTATTGGTGGGGTCATCCGGAACCTGCCAGCGCTCACTGCCGGTGTAGAAGGTCTCGGCGTCGGTGACGTGGTAGCGGGTGAGCAGTTCCCGCTGCACCTTGAACAGGTCCTGCGGATAGCGCAGATGCGCCAACAGGTCCTGGCTTATCGCCGACTTGGGCTTCACGGTGCCCGGGAACGCCTTCATCCAGGTCTTGAGCACCGGGTCGGTCTTGTCCCACTGGTAGAGGGTGACGGTGCCGTCGTACGCGTCCACCGTGGCCTTGACCGAGTTGCGGATGTAGTTGACCTGGTTCTGCTGGGCGACCACCGCCCGCTGGCCGGTGGTCAGTGAGTCGGCGGTGGAATCGCCCAGAGTGGTGCGGGAGGCGTAGGGGTAGCCATTGCTGGTGGTGTACGCGTCCACGATCCACTGGATGCGGTGGTCGATCACCGCCGGATAGGCGTCGCCGTCAATGGTCAGCCAGGGCGCCACCGCCTCCACCCGCTCCTTGGGGGTGCGGTTGTAGAGAATCCGCGAACCCTCGCCGATGGCACCGGAGTAGAGGATCTGCGGCTCGGCGAAGGCCACCGCGTATGCGGCGCGGTTGACCGGGCTGGACAGGCTCACCCCGCCCTTGCCCCGGTAGCGGTAGCTCTTCTCACCCTTGTCGCTGGAGTAGTCCAGCTCCTGCTGGGGACCGCCCACGATCGAGTACTGGGTGGTCTTCTCGCCAAAATACACCCGCTGTTGGTACGTCCCCAGCTTGCCCTCGGCGGGCAGGTCACGCTCCAGGTAGTCGGGTTCGCCCTGGCCGTCGGCGTCGGTGCCCTTGGCGGCAATGGCCCCGTAACCGTGGGTGTATTTGAAGTGGTCGTTGATCCAGTTCCGTTCGGGAATGCCGCTGATGTTCAGCTCGCGCAGTCCGATGACGGTGTCCTGCTCCTTGCCGTCCACCTGATAGCGGTCCACATCCAGGGTGGAGGGGAACTGGTAGTAGCCCTTGCCCTGCTGCCGCTGCTGGAAGGCCGGGGAGACGATATTGGGGTCCAGGATGCGCAGCGCGGCCGTGGTGTCGGCGGCGGCGCGCAGCTTGTCCTTGTCCTTGCCCTTGAGGTCGCTGGCGCCGGTGTAGTCCTTCTCCTGGGCGCCGTCGATGCCATACGCCTGGCGGGTGGCGGTGATGTTCTTCTTGATGTACGGCGCTTCCTTGGCCTGCTCATTGGGCTGGACCTGGAACTTCTGCACAATCGCCGGGTAGAGCCCGCCGATCAGGATGGCCGAGAGCACCATCAGCCCGAAGCCGATCACCGGCAGCTGCCAGGTGCGCCGCCACAGCGTCGCGAAGAACAGCACCGCGCAGATCAGCGCGATGATGAACAGGATGGTCTTGGCCGGCAGGAAGGCATTGGCGTCCACATAGCGCAGGCCCGTCCAGCCTTCGGTGGACTTCAGACCGCTGGACTTGACGGCCAGGCCGTACCGGTCGAGCCAGTAGGCCACCGCCTTCAGCAGGACGAACAGGCCCAGCAGCACCGAGAGATGACCGGTGGCCGCCGCGGTGGCCCGATGCCCGGGGCTGGTCAGCCGCAGTCCGCCGTAGAGGTAGTGCACCAGGGCCGCGGCGATCAGGGAGAGCACCGCCGCCGCGAAGCCGAAGCTCAACAGGAAGCGGTACCAGGGCAGATCGAAGGTGTAGAAGGAGATGTCCTTGTGGAACTGCGGGTCTTTCTGGCCGAAGGAGACCCCGTTGACCCACAGCAGCCAGGTGCGCCACTGCCCCGCCGCCGAAGCGCCCGCCACCAGGGCGACCAGCGAAGTGACCGCCAGCAGCACCCACTTCTTGTACGGGGCGATGCCCATCCGGTAGCGGTCCAGGCTCTGCTGCTCCACCGACATGGCGCTCAGCGGCGGCCGCAGCCGGTGTGCCAGCCAGATGTTGAACCCCACCGCCAGCGCCATCAGCAGACCGAAGACCGCGAACAGCCCGATCTTGGTGCCCAGGGTGGTGGTGAAGACCGAGGAGTAGTGCACCGAGCGGTACCAGAGCCAGTCGGTCCAGAACCCGGCGAACATCACAAACAGCATGGCCAGCGCGGCCAGCACACCCAGGGTGGTCAGCAGGGTCCTCACGCGCCGGGGCGGCCGGCCGACTCTTATCCGTGGCCCTGTGGGGCCTCCGCCGCGGTCCGGCATCTGGAAAGCCAAGGTGCGCACCTCGAAGTTCGCTGTCGGTGGAGCTGTGGATCGGGACCCGGGGATAGCAGGGCCCAGTGTGGCAACTTACCGAGGGCTTACTCGGTTCCCGTTTTCGGCCCCGGGCAAGGCACGATATTGGGCATGTCCAGCAACACCGGCTCCTCGAGCCTCCCCGACCCCGGCGCCCCCATGGCCGCCAGCCCGCTCACCCGCGCCGTCCTTGAGATCGACGACTATGCCTCCGGCCTCGGCTGGGACCAGCCCGCCCGGCTGTTCGCCCTGGTGGACACCGCGCGGCTGCGCGCCCAGGAGCCCGCGCTGGCCGCCCAGCTCGGCCTGGACCAGCCCGCCGAGGGCGGGGCCGCCCCCTCCTACACCCCCATCGAGCAGGAGGAGCTGCCCGCCGGCACCGCGCTGGACGAGTTCCTGGGCACCATCGCCTGGCCCGAGGCGGTGGTGGGCTGTGCGCTGACCGTGGAGCGGCTGATGCTGCCGCCATCCGCCGAGGGCTCGGTGCCGCATGGGATGAGCGAGAAGCAGCTGGCCTCCTGGGTGGCCAAGCACCCGGAGCGGCAGGAGGTCCGGATGACGGTGGCGGTGCTGCGGGACGGCGCCCGGGAGTCGGCGATCCGGCTGCGGGAGAAGGACTCCCCCACCGAGGTGCTCACCGGCCCCGACCTGGTCCCCGGCCTGGCCGACGCCCTGGCCGCGACCTTCGCGGAGTAGGGCGCCCCCTCAGGGGCGCGGGGCAGCTGCATCCTGCGGCTGCGCCGCGTGGGCGCGACCAGCCATAGACGGCCCGCACCCGGCAACGAAACACTCCCAGCCGGGTGCCCGGCCGGCCCTCACCTCGCCGTGCAGCGCGGCAAACCCGCCGAATCCCCCGTACGAATCTTCCCGAGCGCAGCCAACGCATCGTCCAGGGAATCGACCTTGACCAGGGTCAGTCCCGACGGCGTGTCCTTGGCCGCGGCGGCGCAGTTGTCCTTGGGCGTCAGAAAGTAGCGGGCGCCCTTGGCCCGCGCCCCCAGCGTCTTCATCTCCACCCCGCCGATCGGCCCGACCTTGCCGTCGTCGTCGATGGTGCCGGTGCCGGCGACAAACTTGCCGCCGGTCAGCCCGCCCTTGGTGAGCTTGTCCACTATGCCCAGCGCGAACATCAGCCCGGCGCTGGGCCCGCCGACATCCGCCAGCTTGATGTTGATCGAGAAGGGGAAGGTGTGCGCGGTCCCGGCCTGGATGCCGACGATCGCCCGCTTGTCCCCCGGCGCCGCGGCGGTGGTCAGGGTGACGGTGCTCTCCGTCGTGGGCTGCCGCTTCTCCTTCTCGGCCGCGGCCGCCTCCTTGGCGGGGATCACCCGAAAGGAGACCTGCTGCCCCGGCCGGTGCTTGGTCACCAGTTTGGCCACATCACCGGGCTGCTTGACCTCGGTGCCGTCCACCGCCTTGATCACATCGCCCGCGTGCAGCCGGCCCTCCGCCGGGCTGGCCTTGACCACGGTGGAGACCACCACCCGGCTGCCCACCGGGAAGTGCAGATGCCTGAGCGCCGCCACCTTGGCGCTCTCCTGGGACTGGCTGAACTCCTCGGCGGTCTCCTGGTTCAGCTCGTCCGGCGACTTGTCGTCCGGATAGAGCGTGCTGTGCGGCACCACCAGATAGTCGTTGTCCAGCCAGCCGTAGAGCGCTTCTATCAGGTTCATCCGGTACTGCGAGCCGGTGACCCGCACCGTGGTCATATTGAGGTGGCCGCTGTTCTGGTACGTCTCATGGCCGGAGATCTGCAGCACCGGCTCGCCGCCGTGGTCGCCCAGGGTGTTGACCGTGGGCCCGGGGGACATCTCCGAGTAGGGCACGGGGATCAGCACACCTGCGCAGAGGAGCGCGATCAGCGTCAGCAGGGAGGCGAGCATCGTCGCGGTGCGGCGGGGCATGGAACGACAGTACGGGACCGGTCCGACAGTCCACTCCCGGGGCGGTCCGTCCGGGGCAGCCGGAGGCCATCGTGGCCGGTCAGGCGGCCGAAGAGGGGGGCTGGGCCGAGCCCGACCCGGAATCCGAGCGCTCCATCGCCTCACGGAACTTCTCGTACCCCGCCAGCTCCGCGACATCGCCGGCCTTGCGGTTGCGGGCCGCCCAGCTTCCCCACAGCGCCGCCGCGGCGGCCGCGACAACCGGAATCAGCAACCACGCGAGCGCCGCCATACCGGCCTCCGACCCCTTGACACACCGTTAACTGACCGATGAGCAGATTAATAGCCTGCCGACTCAACGCTCCCGTCAGGGGACCGGTTACGCAACCGGAGGCGAACCGTCCGAGCAAAGCCCCCTCAAACCCCAAAGCCCCCCGAAACCCCCAAACGCCCTAAATCCCCACCCTCCCGCCCGTCGCCCGGCCACCACCCCCCAAGGACGGCGCTACGCGCCGACCCACTCCTCCGTACCGTCCGAAAACCGCTGATGCTTCCACAGCGGCACCTCACGCTTGAGGTCGTCGATCAGCCGTCGGCACGCCTCGAACGCCTCCGCCCGGTGCGGGCAGGACACCGCCACCACCACCGCCAGGTCGCCGACCGTCAGCTCCCCCACCCGGTGCACCGCGGCCAGCGCCCGGACCGGGAAGTCCGCCGCCACCTTCTCGGCGACCCGCCGCAGCTCGGCCTCGGCGGACGGGTGTGCCGAGTAGCCGAGCCCGGCGACGTCCGCGCCGCCGTCGTGGTCCCGGACGGTGCCCACGAAGAGCACGGTGCCGCCCGCCGCATCGTCGCCGACGGCGGTGAACACCTCGTCCACGGACAGCGGGGTGTCGCGGATCGCCAGCAGCCGGACGGGCTCCGGGGCGGCCAGTTCGCCGGGGTGGTCCTCAGTGCGTGCCATGACGTCCATCGTGCCGTACCCCGGATCCTGCCCCGCCCCGGGCGTCCCTACCGCTTGGCCGCCCGGCGTCCGGAGGTTCCGCCAAGGCGTGTGGCACCGGCCTACGCCCGGCGGCGGGCCTTGCGCGCCCTGCGCACCAGCGCGGCCGTACCCAGCAGGGCGACCGTCGCACCCGCCGCGCCCGCGGCGGTGGCGTCCTTGCGCCCCAGCCGGCGCCCGGCGACCGTGTGCCGTCCGGCCACCTCCTCCAGCAGCTCGGCCAGTACCTCCTCATTGGTCCAGCGCGGCCGCCAGCCCGCGTCGTGCAGCCGGTGCCCGCTGACCACCCAGGGGTGCATGGTGTAGGCCAGGTCCCCGGCCGGGGAGGGGGTCAGCCCCAGCCGGTGCAGCCGGGAGGCGGCGCCCAGCGCCACCGCCGAGGGCAGCTCCATCCGCCGGATCCCGCTGAGCTCCTCGACCTCCTCCTGCTCCAGCCAGCCGTCGCAGCCCACCGCCAGCTCGCCCTCCGCCTTCTCCAGGGCGGCGAACTCCAGCGCGCTGACCAGGTCGTCCACATGACAGAACTGCCAGGCGGGCCGGGAACCGGCCACCACCAGCAGACGCGGCGACTCGAAGTACCGGGTCAGCGCGGTGTCGGTGCCGCCGACCAGGACGGCCGGCCGCAGCACTGTCACATTGAGCCCGGGGTGCGCCCGTGGCGCCCGCCGGGCCAGCCGCTCGATCTCCAGCAGATCGCCGACCCCGGTGGCCTCGGCGGTGGCCCGCAGCTCGGCGTCCTCGGCCAGCGGGACATCGTTGTCCGGGTGCGCCCCGTAGACCATCGCCGAGGTGCACAGCACCACCCGGTGCACCCCGGCCGCGGCGGCCGCGGTCAGCACGGTCTGGGTGCCGCGGACGTTGTAGGCGGTACGGGCGGCCGGATCGGTCTCCAGGTCGAGGTCCAGCGCCAGGTGCACCACCACATCCGCGCCGCGCAGCTTCTCCGCGATGGCCGGGTCCCGGACGTCCAGGACATGCCACTGCGCCTCGGTCACCTCACCGCGCCGCTCATCGATGGCGATCACATGCTTGATGTCCTCGGACGCGGCCAGGCGGCGCGTGAGCAGCGCGCCCACGCCCTGCGCAGCACCGGTCACGGCGACCACGGGCCGTCGGCCGGGCAGGCTCGTACTGTCTCGCGCGGAACCGTTTCGCGCTGCGCGAACTTCTCGGTCGGGGGAACTCACCGGGCGTCTCCAGCGGTTGTCTTCAGTGCGTACGCGCCATCACCAGTGTCATGAACCGTACGTACCAGGTGACGTCCATCCTGCCGCAGCCCCCGGGACGGGGAAGCACCAAGCCCGGAACCGGAGGAGGTGTCTACGCTGGGTGGTGTTGTCGGGCATTCGCCGTCGGCCCGGGGCCGGCGGCCCTACGAGCCGAGGAAACCCGTGAGTGACACCCCATTCGGATTCGGTCTTCCGCCGGAGGAGCCGGAGGACGGCGACAACGGCAAGAAGAAGGGCGGTGACCAGGGTGGCGGCGGCGGCCGCGGACAGGGCCCCGCGAATCCCTTCGGCTTCGGGGCGGGCGCCGGCGGCGGGGAGAACCCCTTCGCCGCGATGTTCGGCTCGATGAACCCCGCCGATCTGGGCGCCGCCTTCCAGCAGCTCGGGCAGATGCTCTCCTACGAGGGCGGCCCGGTGAACTGGGACATGGCCAAGGACATCGCCCGTCAGACGGTCGCCCAGGGCACCGCCGACGGCACCAAGGACTCCAGCGTCACGGCCGCCGAGCGGGCCGCGGTGGAGGAGGCGGTGCGCCTGGCGGACCTGTGGCTGGACGGCGTCACCTCGCTGCCCTCCGGCTCCGCCTCGGCGGTCGCCTGGAGCCGCGCGGAGTGGGTGGAGGCCACCGTTCCGGTCTGGAAGGAGCTGGTGGACCCGGTCGCCGAGCGGGTCGGCGCGGCCATGGGCGGGGTGCTGCCCGAGGAGATGCAGGCCATGGCGGGCCCGCTGCTGGGGATGATGCGCTCCATGGGCGGCGCCATGTTCGGCACCCAGATCGGCCAGGCGGTGGGCGTGCTGGCGGGCGAGGTGGTCGGCTCCACCGACATCGGCCTGCCGCTGGGCCCGGCCGGCAAGGCCGCCCTGCTGCCGGTGAACATCGACGCCCTGGGCTCCGGCCTGGGCGTGCCCAAGGACGAGGTACGGCTCTACCTGGCCCTGCGCGAGGCTGCCCACCAGCGGCTGTTCGCCCATGTGCCCTGGCTGCGCTCGCATCTGTTCGGCGCCGTGGAGGGCTATGCCCGCGGCATCAAGGTGGACACCGCCAAGCTGGAGGACGCGGTCGGCCAGCTCGATCCCTCGCGCCCCGAGCAGTTGCAGGAGGCCCTGCAGCAGGGCATGTTCCAGCCCGAGGACTCCCCCGAGCAGAAGGCCGCGCTGGCCCGGCTGGAGACCGCGCTGGCCCTGGTCGAGGGCTGGGTGGACGCGGTGGTGCACGCCGCCGCCGAGCCCCATCTGCCGTCCGCCGGCGCCCTGCGGGAGACCCTGCGCCGCCGCCGGGCCAGTGGCGGCCCCGCGGAGCAGACCTTCGCCACCCTGATCGGCCTGGAGCTGCGCCCGCGCCGGCTGCGCGACGCCTCCCGGCTGTGGGCCTCGCTCACCGACGCCCGTGGCGCCGAGGGCCGCGACGCCCTGTGGGAGCACCCCGACATGCTGCCCACCGCCGCCGACCTGGACGACCCGGACGGCTTTGTCCACCGCGAGCACCTGGACTTCTCCGAGCTGGACAAGATGCTGGGCGAGGCGGCGGGCGGCGGCCGGCCGAAGCCCGGGGAGCCCGCCAAGGGCGAGGACTCCGCCCAGGACTCCGCCAAGGGCGAGGAGCAGGGCAAGGGCCAGGAGGACCAGGGCAAGGACTCCGGGGAGTGATCCCGCCGGCCCTGCACCAGGACGCCGAGCGGGTCCTCAAGGAGTGGTCCGCGCCCTCCGCCGAACCCGGGCAGGAGGCGCTGCGGCTGGCCTACCTGGATCACCTCCAGGCCCACCCGGACGGGATGTTCAAGCCCTGCGCGGACGGCCACCTCACCGCCAGTGCCCTGGTGGTGGACCCGGCGGGCGGCCGGGTGCTGCTCACCCTGCACCGCAAGCTGCGGATGTGGCTGCAGACCGGCGGCCACTGCGAGACTCACGACGCCACCCTGGGAGCGGCCGCGCTGCGCGAGGCCACCGAGGAGTCGGGGGTCGCCGGGCTGACCCTGCTGCCCGGCGGTCCGGTGCGCCTGGACCGTCATCGGACGCCCTGTGCCTGGCACTTGGATGTGCAGTACGCGGCGCTGGCGCCGGCCGGTGCGGTGCACGCGGTCAGCGAGGAGTCGCTGGACGTCCGCTGGTTCGCCTATGACGAGGTGGCCTCGGTGGCCGATGAGTCGGTGGTACGGCTGGTGGAGCGCACCCGCGCCCGGCTGTGAGCGGCCGCCGTGGTGGCGGGTGGCCCCTGGTCCGCCGGGGTCACTCGCTGCGGGCGGCGGGCAGATGCGGCAGCCGCTCCGCCGCCACCACCCCTTCGAGATAGCCGCGGGCCCGCTCGGTGCGGGGGTACGCCTCCAGCAGCCGCCAGAAGTCCGGGCCATGACCCGGCACCAGCAGATGTGCCAGTTCATGCAGCAGCACATAGTCCACCACGTACTCCGGCATGCCCTGGAGCCGGTGGGAGAGCCGGATGCTGCCCTCGGCCGGGGTGCAGGAGCCCCAGCGGGTGTTCTGGTTGGTGACCCAGCGCACCGTGTCCGGCCGCGCCCGGCCGCCCAGATACTGCTCCGAGAGCCGGGCGGCGTGGTCGGCCAGCTCGGCGTCGCCCAGCATCCGCTTGCTCTCCTGCGCCGCCAGCCGCTCCAGCATCACCTTCACCCAACGCCGCTCCTCGGCGTCCGACATCCGGGCCGGGATCAGGACGATGGTGCGGTCACCCTCGCGGTAGGCGGAGACCGTTCTGCGGCGGCGCGCGCTCCGGCGGACCTCGACCGCGCCGCTCTCCGCGCCCTTGGCGGGCGGGTGCGAGGCACTGCGCGGTGGTCTTGCGGCACTGTGCAGGGGGTCGACGGGCACGCCCCGACGTTACCCGCTGGCAGCGGGTGAAGTCCCGCCGCCCGCCGGGTTGGCGAAGAAAGGGGACCCTCGCCAGCGTTTGTACGACGAATACCAGGTGCCTGTGGATAACTCGGCACGGCAATCGCGGCGGTAGCGCATGCTGAAGACCACCGAACGGCACTCGCCCAACACCTGGGCAGAACCGCTCACTTGAGGGGGAACCATGCTGAACACCGCCGTATGCGAGCGCACTCCGTCGTCCGCTCCGTCGTCCGCTCCGTCGTCCGCTCCGTCATCCACTCCTTCGTCCGCCCCGCCGTCCGCCCCGCCGTCCTCCGACAGGCTGCCGGATGCCATGCATCCGCTGATCAAGCCCGCGCTGCGCCGCGCCTGGCGGAGCCGGGACACCGTGCAGTTCGGGATGACCCGGGCGCATGCGGTGGTGGTCTCCCCGGTGGACACCGCGACCGGGGCCTTTCTCTCCCTGCTGGACGGCACCCGGGGGCTACCGCTGCTGCGCGAGCAGGCCGCGGCCATGGGGCTCGCGGAGGACCGGGCCGATACCGTGGTGAGGCGGCTGGCCGCGGCCGGTCTCCTGGACGATCCGCTGGCCGGCCGGGAGGCCGCCGCCCCGCGTGCCATGGGCGCGGCCGCCGACCGGCTGCGGCCGGACCGGTCCTCGCTGGCCCTGCTGCACCCCGAGCCGGGCGCGGCCGCGGGGCTGCTGGCCGCCCGCAGGCGGGCCCGGGTGCAGGTGCGGGGCGCCGGCCGGGTGGGGGCGATGGTCGCGGCGCTGCTCTCCGCCTCCGGAGTGGGCCGGGTGGATGTGCTGGACGGGGGCTGTGTGGAGCCCTGGGACGCGGCCCCCGGCGGGCTGGATCCGGACCAGACCGGAGAGCGGCGGGATGCCGCAGCGCGCCGGGTGGTGCGGCGGACCGCCTCCCAGCCACCGCCCCGGGCCCGGGCCGTCGGCGGCGGGGCGCCACCCGAACCTCCGCTGGCGCTCCAGCTGTTGACGCCCCGGGACGGCCTGTCGGTCTGGGCGCCGGACCCGGCCGGAGCCCGGGAGCTGCTGGCCGCCGGTATCCCGCATCTGTACGCGGGGGTGGTGGAGGCGACCGGGGTGGTGGGCCCGCTGGTGCTGCCCGGCCGGTCGGCCTGTGCGGGCTGTCTGGAGCTGGCGGAGGCGGACCGGGACGCCGCCTGGCCCCGGATGCTCGCCCAGTGGAGGTCCGGCCGGCGCCCGGGGGTACCGTCTTGCGACATGGCACTGGCCACGGTGGTGGCGGGGCTGACCGCGTCGTGGGCGCTGGCGTTCCTCGACGGTGGGTCCCGGGCGAACGCGGGGTCGCGTCTGGAGCTGGCGTTGCCGGGTCCGGGCTGGTCCTCGCGTCCCATCGCACCCCATCCGCGGTGCCCCTGCGGTGCGGCGGGATCCGGCGATCCGGATTTTCCCTCGGCCGCCGGAGCGCCGCGCGGGAGAATGCACGGGTAACCGCCGTCAGCGGCGTGGCTGTTCAGCGAGTTGGAGGGGCGCATGTCTGATCTACCGCGCAAGGCGGTCGCTCGTACCGCCAAGTTGGCCGCGCTGCCACTGGGGTTCGCCGGACGCACCGCACTGGGGCTCGGCAAACGTATCGGCGGGCGGCCGGCGGAGATGATCGCCGCGGAGTTGCAGCAGCGCACCGCCGAGCAGCTCTTCGCCACCCTGGGCCAGCTCAAGGGCGGGGCGATGAAGCTGGGTCAGGCCCTGTCGGTCTTTGAGTCGGCGCTCCCGGAGCAAGTGGCGGGCCCCTACCGGGCGGCGCTGACCAAGCTTCAGGAGGCGGCCCCGCCGATGCCGGTGAAGTCGGTGCACGCGGCGCTGGCCGAGCGGCTGGGCCCCGACTGGCCTGATCTGTTCCAGGAGTTCGAGGACAAGCCGGCCGCGGCGGCGTCCATCGGGCAGGTGCACCGGGCCGTCTGGCGGGACGGGCGGCAGGTCGCGGTGAAGGTGCAGTACCCGGGGGCGGGCGAGGCGCTGCTGTCCGATCTCACCCAACTGGGCCGGTTCGCCAAGCTGCTGGGGCCGCTGGTGCCGGGGATGGACATCAAGCCGCTGATCTCCGAGCTGCGCGACCGGGTGTCGGAGGAGCTGGACTATGAGCTGGAGGCGCGGGCCCAGCGGGAGCATGCCCGGGAGTTCGCCGGGGATCCGGATGTGACAGTGCCCGAGGTGGTGCACCAGAGCGATCAGGTGCTGGTGACCGAGTGGCTGGAGGGCACGCCGCTGTCCGAGGTGATAGCCAAGGGCAGCCAGGAGCAGCGGGACCGGGCGGGGCAGTTGCTGGCGCGCTTCCTCTTCTCGGGCGCGGCACGTACCGGGCTGCTGCACGCCGATCCGCATCCGGGCAACTTCCGGCTGCTGACCGGTGACTCCCCCGACGGCCCGCCGGAGAGATGGCGGTTGGGGGTGCTGGACTTCGGCACCGTGGACCGGCTGCCGCAGGGGCTGCCGCCGGAGATCGGCACCGCGCTGCGGCTGGCGCTGGACGGCGAGGCGGAGGAGGTGCTCCAACTGCTGTGTGCGGAGGGCTTCGTCAAGCCGGGGACAGAGCTGGATCCGGGCGCGGTGCTGGACTATCTGCTGCCGATCATCGAGCCGGCGCGGACTGCGGAGTTCACCTTCAGCCGGGACTGGATGCGGGCCCAGGCGGCGCGGATCGCCGATCCCCGGTCCCCCGCCTATCAGTTGGCCCGTCAGCTCAACCTGCCGCCCTCGTATTTGCTGATCCACCGGGTGACCACCAGCACCATCGGGGTGCTGTGCCAGCTCGGCGCGACGGTGCGGCTGCGGGATGAGATGGAGGCGTGGGTTCCGGGGTTCGCGGCGGGCAGTCTCAGCCAGGAGGCTCCCGCCTGAGCGGGCGGGGCCCGGGTCCCGCGGGCCCTACCACCAGGAGGAGTCGAGCCGGCCTTCGATCGCTCTGAGGTTGGCCCGGGCGCAGTCGTCGCAGAAGTAGCGGCGGCTGCCGTTCTCCATGGAGCAGGTCCAGGTGGGCGGTGTGCCGCCGGCGGCGGTGATGCCGCATCGGGCACACACGGTTTTCCCGGTGGCCTCAGGGTCCAACTGCGCTGGGTCAGGCGTCTTCTGGTCCACCCGGAGACGATATCCCCGTGGGCGGCCCGGCCGGCGGACAACGCACCCGAACACCGGGGGGCCGGTCCGTTCGGACCGGCCCACCGCAGGTGTGGCCTCAGTGCATCACGGCCATGGCCAGGGCCCGGCGGGCGCGCAGCGAGGCGCGCTCGGCCCGGCGCTGCATCCGCCGGGCGGTGACCAGGCGCCAGGCCAGGCGCTCGCTTTCGGCCTCGCGCAGCCGGTCGTGCATTTGGGCACGGGCCAGGACTTCTGGGATCAGTTGCATTTCAAGGTTCCTGTTCTGGCGCGAGGCGGTCGCGCCGGAGGCGTCTCGGGCGAAGGAGTCGGAGCCAAAGGGCTCGGAGATCGGGCGCTGCATGGTCGGATCCTGCTTCTTGGGGTCGTGCGTCAGGGGGCGGTCGATGGTGCCGAGGGTGTTCATGCGACGACCGCGTTCTTGCGCGGGCGGCCGCGGGGTCGCTTGCGGGCCACCACCACGCCCTGGACGAAGAGTTCGCCACCCCAGACGCCCCAGGGCTCCCGGCGGTCCTTGGCGCCGGCCAGGCAGGCTTCCTTCAACGGGCAGGCCTGGCAGAGGGACTTGGCGTACTCCACGTCCGCCGGGGACTCGGCGAAGAAGACCTCGGGGTCGTTGCTGCGGCAGGGAACGGCCACGCCCAGGTTCTCGATCGCGTCGTCGAGGTCGGTCAGGGCGGTGAGGGAAGTCAAGTTGTCCTCCGTGGGGACGGGCGGGGGGATCAAGTCGGTGGCTGACGGGGTGTGCGTCCTGAGTTGCACGGTTTCTTTTCCTCGTCTGTCGTTCCGGCTGGTGGCCGGGCTGGCGTCCCCGGCTTGGGGACAAACAAAAGGGCCGCGGATCCCGGTGTGGGTTCCGCGGCCCTGGAAGGTGCCGACCTGATCACGCGATCAGGCTGGATCTCTCCAGGGTTCGAGCCCACGGAAGGCCCACTGCGAGTGGTGCTGGTACTGCCGCTTCAGGGATCCGGCGCCTTCGGTCTTCGGCGCGAGGGCGCTCGCCGGGGCGAGTGCCGCTTCGGCTGCCGCTGCCACTACCGCAGACGCCTTGGTCGGTCGCTCATTGACCAGGGACGGGACGACGGCGGACATACCGGTGCCGTTGACCGAAACGGAAACGGGACGGATGGCGGCGCCGAGCGGAAGCATGGCGAAGACCGGGCGATCGGTCATTTTGTTCGGAATGATGAAGCTGATCACTGGTCTCGCCTCCTCTCGGCGTCTCGGGGACGGACCGGAGTCCGTCGGATTCGGTTGAGTACAGCACGGAACCAACGGCTCCCGGAAGAACCGTGTGTTCCCGTGTTCGGAAGGCTATGGGTACGCCGTCCGACCGCGCAAACTATTTTTCGGGAGACTTCTCCGGCTCTCCTCCGGCGCACAGTGCGAGCAGGTCGGCGCCGTACTGGGCGAGCTTGCGTCTCCTCATACCGGGGATGCCCGCCAGCTCGCTTTCGGTTCCCGGAACCGCCTCGGCGATGGCCAGCAGGGTCTTGTCGGTGAAGACGCAGAAGTCCGGCTGGCCCAGCAGACGGGCCTGTTCACCGCGCCACTGCACCAGCCGTTCATAGAGCCCCTCGTCCAGCTCGAAGGGGCAGTCCGCGCAGCGCAGCAGCTTGATCTCGCCGGCCTCGGTCAGGGTGCGGCCGCAGACCCGGCACCGGGCGGGCGTCCGCCGCACCCGGCCGGCCGGCCGGCCGCGTTCGATTCCGCCGGCCACCGGCTCCCAGATGTCCGCCGTTCCGGGGCGGGGCGCCTTGGAGCCTGGCCGCAGGCCGGCCAGGAACCGGCTGGGCCGGCGGGAGGGCCGGCCGCCCGGGGAGCGGGACAGCGCCCAGGAGAGGGTCAGATGGCGCCGGGCCCGGGTCACCCCGACATAGAGCAGCCGGCGCTCCTCCTCGATCTGCTCATCGGTCTTGGCGTAGGTGATCGGCAGCATGCCCTCGGTGAGGCCGGCCAGGAAGACGGCGTCCCATTCCAGGCCCTTGGCCGCGTGCAGTGAGGCGAGAGTCACACCCTCCACGGTGGGTGCGTGCTGGGCGGCGGCCCGCTCGGTGAGCTCGGCCGAGAAGTCGGCCAGGCCGGCGTCCGGCCGGGCCCGGCCGAAGTCCTCGGCCAGCCGGACCAGTGCGGCCAGGGATTCCCAGCGGTCGCGCACCGCGCCCGAGCCGGCCGGGGGTTCGGGCGTCCAGCCCCGGCTGGAGAGCACCGCGCTCACCTGCGAGGCCAGCTCCCCGGCGTTGTTCAGCCGGGGGTCCAGGGCGCCGCCCGCCGCATGGGCGGCGCCGCGCAGCAGCAGCTGGGCCTCGCGCACCTCGGGCCGTTCGAAGAACCGCTCGGCCCCGCGCAGCTGGTAGGGCACCCCGGCGTCGGCCAGCGCCTGCTCATACACCTCGGACTGGGCGTTGATGCGGTAGAGCACCGCGATCTCGCTGGCGGGGGTGCCGGAGTCCAGCAGCCGGCGGATCCGCCGGGCGATGCCCTCCGCCTCGGAGGGCTCGTCGGCGAACTCGGCGTACTCCGGCTCCGGCCCGTTCTCCCGCTGGGAGACCAGCTCCAGCCGGTGCTCGGCGGCCCGGCCGGTGGCCTGGGCGAGCAGCCCGTTGGCCAGCCGCACCACCTGGGGCGTGGAGCGGTAGTCGCGGATGAGTCTGACCACCGTGGCATGGGGGTGGCGGACCCGGAAGTTCAGCAGGTGATCCGGGGTGGCGCCGGTGAAGGAGTAGATGGTCTGGCTGGCGTCACCGACCACACACAAGCTGTCCCGGTCCCCCAGCCACAGCTCCAGCAGGCGCTGCTGGAGGGGGCTGACGTCCTGGTACTCGTCCACCACAAAGTGCTGGTACTGGCGGCGAACGGTCTCGGCGATGTCCTGCCGGTCCTGGAGCACGGCCACCGTGAGCAGCAGCACATCCTCGAAGTCGATCACCGAGCGGTCGCGCTTGAGCTGTTCATAGGTGGCGTAGATCCGGGCGATCTCGGCCGGGTCGCGGGGGGCCTGGCGGCCGAGCTTGGCGGCGGCGGCCGGATAGTCCTCGGGGACGGTCTGGGTGACCTTGGCCCATTCGATCTCGCCGGTGACATCGCGCAGCTCGGTGCGGTCCAGGCGGAGCCGGCAGCGGGCGGCGGCCTCGGTGACCAGCTGGGCCTTGCGCTCCAGCAGCCGGGGCAGCTCGCCGCCGACCGCCTTGGGCCAGAAGTACTGCAGCTGGCGCAGGGCCGCCGAGTGGAAGGTGCGGGCCTGGACGCCGGTGACGCCCAGCTGCCGCAGCCGGCCGCGCATCTCGCCGGCCGCCCGGTTGGTGAAGGTGACGGCCAGCACACTGGCCGGCTGGAGCACTCCGCAGCGCACGCCATAGGCGATCCGGTGGGTGATCGCCCGGGTCTTGCCGGTGCCGGCGCCGGCCAGTACGCACACCGGTCCGTGCAGGGAGGTCGCCACCTCGCGCTGCTCGGGGTCCAGCCCGTCGAGCACCGCGTCCGGGGTCTCCGGCACGGCGGGGAAGAGGGTGGAGTGCGTCGCTGATGTCACCCCGCCATGCTGCCAGGTTCGCGGAGCGGGCCGGGACCGTCGTCCACAGCCGGCCCCGGCCGGTCATACGAATACCGGGGTACCGGCGGAACCGGGGGCGTGCCGGCCGGGGAATGGCCAAAGCCGGTCGCGCGTTCAACCACCGGAGCACCACCCACCCCCGACCGCAAAGGAGCCTCGATGTCCGCCGTGACGATGTACAGCACCACCTGGTGCGGCTACTGCCGACGCCTGAAGAGCCAGATGGACCGCGAGGGAATCGCGTACAACGAGGTGAACATCGAGCACGACGCCGAGTCGGCGGCCTTTGTGGAGAAGGCCAACGGGGGCAACCAGACCGTCCCGACCGTGCTGTTCGCGGACGGCTCGACGCTCACCAACCCCTCGCTGGCCCAGGTCAAGGCCAAGATCGGCATCTGACCCGGGCCGGGGGCGCAAGCCCTCAGGACGGCAGGGACTCGCCGTACCAGAGCTCGATCAGCCGGGCCGCGATGGAGATTCCGGTGGGAGGCAGTACCTCTCCGGACTCGAAAGCGGCCCGCAGCTCTTCTCTGGAGAACCAGCGGGCCTCATGGATCTCCTCGCCGTCCACCTGTATGTCGGAGGACAGCGCCTGGGCGCGGAAGCCCAGCATCAGGCTGGAGGGGAACGGCCAGGGCTGGCTGGCGATGTACTCCACCGCCCCGACCAGCACCCCGGCCTCCTCGGCGACCTCCCGCCGCACCGCCTGCTCAATGGACTCCCCCGGCTCCACAAAGCCGGCCAGGGTGGAGAAGCGGCCCTCCGGCCAGTGCATCTGGCGGCCCAGCAGCGCCCGGTCCTTCTCGTCCGTGACCAGCATGATCACGGCCGGGTCGGTGCGCGGGTAGTGCTCGGCGCCACAGGCCGGGCAGCGGCGGATGTGCCCGGCCGCGGCGATCACCGTGCGCTCCCCGCAGCGCGAGCAGAACCGGTGCAGGCGCTGCCAGTTCTCCAGGGCCACCGCGTGCACCAGCAGCCCGGCGTCCCGCGGGGAGAGCAGCAGCCCGGCCTCGCGCAGCCCGGCGGGGCGCGCCGACTGGTCGATCCGGCCCGGCAGCGCGTCCTTCTGGAGCGCGAAGTAGGCCACCCCGTCCTCGTCCTGGCCCAGGAAGTAGCGATGGGTCTCGGTGGGCGGGGCCTCGAAGGCGGGGGTCATCACCAGTTCGGTGCGGCCGTCGGGGGTGTCGTCGATCAGCGCCTGACCGCCGGAGACCACAAAGACCCGGGTGGAGGGGTGGCTCCAGGCCGCGGAGAGCCAGGCCTCGTCGAGGCGGTGATGCGCGGCGCGGTCGATGCCGCTCGCGCCGCTTAGCTTGATCGGCCGGTCGGCGGCCGGCTCGGTCCAGGTGGTCACGGCTGCTTCCAACTCCCCCTGCGAATGGTGGTGTTACATGGCGGGTACGGCCGGCCGGCTAGCCGGCGAGCTCGTCCCACAGATAGGCGGCGGTCTCCACGCCCTTCATCAGAAGGCCGAGTTCCACCTTCTCGTTGGGCGCGTGCCAGCCGTCCGAGGGCACCGAGATGCCCAGGAACAGCACGGGAACGCCCAGTACGTCCTGCAGATCGGCGGCCGGTCCGGAGCCGCCCTCCCGGGTGAAGCGCACCGGCCGCTCGAAGGCGCGCTCCATCGACCGTACGACAGCCCGCAGCGCCGGGTCGTCCAGCGGGGTCAGACAGGGACGGGTGGCGCCCCAGAAGGTGATCTCGTGCCGGATGCCCTCGGGCAGCCGGCCGGCCACCCAGCGGCGCAGCGCCTGCTGGATGCCCTCCGCGTCCTGGCCCGCCACCAGCCGGAAGGAGAGCTTCAGCTGGGCCTTGGCGGGGACGATGGTCTTGCTGCCCGGCCCCTGGTAGCCGCCGGAGATCCCATTGACCTCGGCGGTGGGCCGGGCCCAGACGCGCTCCAGGGTGGTGAAGCCGGACTCGCCCAGGGTGCCGTGCGAGTGGGCGGTGCGCTGCCAGCTCTTCTCGTCGAAGGGCAGCTCGGCGAAGAGTTCGCGCTCGCGGTCGGTCAGCTCCACGATGCCGTCGTAGAAGCCGGGGACGGCCACCCTGCGGTCCTCGTCGTGCAGGGCGGCGGCCAGCCGGGCGGCCTCGGTGGCCGGGTTGGGCACCGCGCCGCCGAAGGAACCGGAGTGGATGTCCTGGTCAGGGCCGTAGAGGTCGATCTGGCAGTCGATCAGGCCGCGCATCCCGGTGCAGACGGTGGGAGTGTCCTCGGACCACATCCCGGTGTCGGAGACGATCACCGCGTCACAGGCCAGCCGGTCGGCGTGCTCCCGGATCAGGGCCGGGAAGTTCGGCGAGCCGATCTCCTCCTCGCCCTCCACGATCAGCTTGAGGTTGACGGCGGGGGCGCTGCGGCCGGTGGCCGCCAGGTGGGCCCGCAGGCCCAGGGTGTGGAAGAACACCTGCCCCTTGTCGTCGGCGGCGCCCCGGGCGTACAGCCGGCCGTCCTTGATCACCGGCTCGAAGGGCTCGGTGTGCCAGCCGTCCTCCCGGGCGGCGGGCTGGACGTCATGGTGCCCGTAGACCAGCACGGTCGGCGCGCCCTCCGTGCCGGCGGGCCACTCGGCGAAGACCGCCGGGCCGCCGGACGTCTCCCAGACCTCCACGGTGGGAAAGCCGGTCTCGCGGAGCTTGGCCGCCAGCCAGTCGGCGCTGCGCCGTACCTCGCCCGCGCGGCCGGGGTCGGCCGAGACGGACGGGATGCGCAGCCACTCGGCGAGGTCGTCGAGGAAGGCGGCACGGTGCGTGGCGATATAGCTGCGGACGGCGCTGTCCGGGGTCGGGCTCATGCCGTCGAGCCTATCCGGACACCGGCGGTAACCGGGACCGGTGTTTCCCGCCTGACCACAGCCGTGAGCCACCTCACCCATCCCCCTCCAGCAGGATCCGCTCCAGCCCGGCCCGGTCGGGCAGGCCCTCGGGGCGGACCACCTCGCCGTCGCGTACATAGACGAACGCCGCGCCGACCGCGGACAGCGGCAGCCGGTGCCGCTCGGCCCAGGCCAGCCGGTAGACGGCCAGCTGGAGCGGGTCGGCCATGGGGGCACCTCCCGGGCCCTCCAGGCCCCGGGGGAGGCGTCGGTGGGTTTTCCAGTCAACGATCTCGAAGGTGCCGGGCCGCTCGCCCGGGTAGACCGCGTCGATCCGGCCGCGGATCACCCGGCCCGCCAGGGCCAGCTGGAAGGGGACCTCCACCCGGTGCGGGGCGCGATGGGCGTAGGGGGTGCGCTCGAACGCCTCCTTGAGCGCGGCCAGATCGCGCTCGTCGGCGATCTCCGGCTCGTCCTCGGCGCCGCCGGGCAGCTCGTCCGGGCCCAGCAGCGGCAGCGGCAGGGCCTCGAACCGGGACTCCACCCAGGCGTGGAACCGGGTGCCGCGCCGCGCCGCGGGCTGCGGCGGCCGCGGCATGGGCCGGGCCAGCTCCTGGGCGAAGCCGTCCGGGTCGGCCGCCAGCCGGGTGAGCTCGGTGGCGGTCAGCGAGGCCGGGACCAGCACCTCACGCACCGTTGCCCGGGCCCGGCGCAGCTCACCGGTGAGCGAGCGCAGATCCCGGTCCCAGGAGGCGATCAGCCGCGCCTCCTCGGGAGTGAGTGTCTCCTCGGGGGTGGGCGTCTCCTCATGACTGAGCGCCTCCTCGGGAGTGAGCGCTGACTCATGGGCGAGCGCCGCCTCGTGAGTGAGCGCCGCCTCGCCCTGCTGCCGGGGAGCCGGCAGCGGAGCCCGGCCCGGGTCACCGTCCGGACGGACACTGGACAGCGCGTCCCAGTCCATGGACTCGGGGAACCCGTCCTCGTCCATGGGCTCGGGGAACTCGTCCTCCTCCGGCGGTGGCCAGTCCGGGTCGTGGGCGTGGGCCCAAGCGGGCTCGGCGGCCTTGTCCGGTACGGCGGCGTGCTCCGGGTCGGGCGCGGGGTCCGACGACCGGCCCGCCCCGGAGGGCAACTCGCCGTCCCCGCTCGCGAGTTGGCGCTCCAGGCGGGCTCGTACCTCCGCCGCGGCCGCCCGGCGCAGCCGCAGCGCCGTTTCGTCCAGCGGCAGCGGCCAGGCCAGGTCGGCCTGCTGGGTGGCGGTCAGGGAGGGGTTCTCGGCGCCCTCCTCGGGCGGATCGGCCCAGGCTTCGATCTCGCCATGGCCGGCCTCGCAGTGCTCGCGCAGCGCGTGCAGAAAGGCGGACGGGCCGCGGGGGCGCTTCTGTTCCGGGCCCCACCAGTGGGCGGAGGCCAGCAGCAGGGAGCGGGGGCGGGTGAAGGTGACATAGCCCAGGCGGAGTTCCTCGATGCGCTGGTGTTCCTTCATGGCGGCCTTGAAGGCGGCCAGCCCCTTGGCGTCGAAGGAGGCCACCTCCGGCAGGGTGCCGGCGTCGCCGCGCAGGGCGTGCGGCAGCACCCTGGCCTGGGCCGTCCACAGGTCGCGGGACTGCTCGCTGGGGAAGGCGCGGGCGGTCAGGCCGGGAACGGCGACCACATCCCACTCCAGACCCTTGGACTTATGGGCGGTGAGCACCTTGACGGTGTCCTCGCCGCCGGGCAGCGCGTTGTCCAGCCCCTTCTCGTACTGGGCGGCGGTGCGCAGAAAGCCCAGGAAGGCGGCCAGCCCGGCCTCGCCGTCCAGCCCGGCGAAGGAGGCGGCGATGTCCAGGAACTGGGCGAGGGTCTCCCGGCGGCGGGCGGCCAGGGCCTGCGGGGAGGCGGAGAGCTCGACCTCCAGGCCGGTGGTGGCCAGCACCCGGTGCAGCAGGTCCATCAGCGGATCGGCCAGGCAGCGCCGCAGATCGCGCAGTTCGGCGGCGAGGCGGGCGAAGCGCACCCGGGCCTCGGCGGAGAAGGGCAGGCCGTCGTCGGCGTCCTCGCCGGTCAGAAAGGTGTCCAGGGCATCGGCCAGGGAGATGGTCTCGGCCGGGTCCCGGCCCTCCACCGCCTCGGCCAGCCGCCGCTCCGGGTCGGTGCCCGCGCTGCCGTACGGCACCAGGGTGCGCGCCCGGCGGCCCAGCAGTGCCAGGTCGCGCGGGCCGATCCGCCAGCGCGGGCCGGTCAGCAGCCGGACCAGTGCCGCGTTGGCGGTGGGGTCCTGCAGCACCTCGCAGACGGCCACCAGGTCGGCAATCTCCGGCAGATGCAGCAGCCCGGACAGGCCGACCACCTCGACCGGGATGTCCCGGGCGGTCAACTCCCCCTGGATCCGGGCGAAGTCGGTGGCGGTACGGCACAGCACCGCGATGGCGCCGGGCCGGGTGCCGGTGCGCACCAGGTGGGCGAGGGAGTCGGCCAGCCAGCTCAACTCCTCGGCGTGGGTGGGCAGCAGGGCGCAGCGCACCAGGCCGTCGTGCTCGGCGCCGGGGGCCGGGCGCAGCGCCGCCACGCCCTCATGGCGCTCGCGCAGCTCGGCGGCCAGGCCGTTGGCCAGGCGCAGCAGCCGGCCGCCGCTGCGGCGGTTCTCGCTGAGCGACTGGCGGCGGGCGGGGCTGCCGTCGGCGTGCGGGAAGTGCCGGGGGAAGTCGTCCAGGTTGGCCACCGAGGCGCCGCGCCAGCCGTAGATGGCCTGGCAGGGGTCGCCGACCGCGGTGACCGGATGGCCGCTGCCGCCGCCGAACAGGTGGGCCAGCAGCAGGCGTTGGGCCACCGAGGTGTCCTGGTACTCGTCCAGCAGCACCACCTGGAACTCCTCGCGCAGCAGCCGCCCCACCTCCGGCCGGGTGCGGGCCAGTTCGGCGCAGCGGGCGATCTGGTCGCCGAAGTCCAGCAGGCCGCGCCGCCGTTTCTCGGCCCGGTAGGCACTGACCAGGCCCAGCAGTTCCAGCCGGGCCCGGGCCGTCTCGGGCACCTTGCGCAGATCGGCGTTGGAGAGCTTGGCACCTTCCAGCCGGGCCAGCAGCTCGGTGTCATGGGCGCGCAGCTCGTCCAACTCCACCAGGTGCTCGGCGAGTTCGCCGTCCAGGGCGAGCAGGTCGGCGACCAGGTCGCCGAAGGGGCGGGTGAGCGCGGGGTACGGGCCGGGGGCGGTACGCAGCACCCGGGCGGCGAGCTGGTAGCGGGTGGCGTCGGCGAGCAGCCGGACGTCCGGCTCCAGGCCGATGCGCAGGCCGTGGTCCTTCAGCAGCCGCCCGGCGAAGGCATGGTAGGTGGAGATCTGCGGCTCGCCGGTGGCGCCGTCATCCGGCTGCCCGGTGTGGACGCCGGCCTGGGCCAGCGCCTTGCGCACCCGCTCGGCCAGCTCGCCGGCCGCCTTGTTGGTGAAGGTGAGCCCCAGCACCCGCTCGGGGGCGACCTGCCCGGTGCCCACCAGCCAGACCACCCGGGCGGCCATCACCGTGGTCTTGCCCGACCCGGCCCCGGCCACGATGACCTGCGGGGCGGGCGGCGCGGTGATGCAGGCCGTCTGCTCCGGGGTGAAGGGGATGCCCAGCAGCTCCTTGAGCTGCTCGGGGTCGGTCAGGCGCGGGTTCACGGGACAAGACGCTAACCGGACCCACTGACAACGCCCTATTCGATCACCTGGCGGCCCTCGGGCCGGGCCGAGCAGGAGGTGCGGAAGGAGCAGTTGCCGCAGTGTGCGCCGGGGCGCGGGGCGAAGCGTTCCTCCAGGACGCGCCCGGCCGCCTCGGCGAGCAGCCCGCCGATCCAGTCGCCGTCCGGTGCCTCGCCGGGCGGCCGCTGGCCCTGCACCTTGGGCAGGGCGTCCCCGCCGTCCTTCCTGGCTGCGCCCTGCCGCAGATGCACCAGCTCGGCGCCGCCCACCGGGGGCCGTACCCCGCCGAAGGCCTCGTCCAGCGCGCCCTCCTCGACGGCGAGCTGGTAGACGGCCAGCTGGGGGTGGTGGGCCACCTCGTCGGCGGTGGGGGCGGTGCGGCCGGTCTTGAAGTCCACCACATAGGCGCGGCCCCCGGCGTCCCGTTCCACCCGGTCCATGGAGCCGCGCACCCGGATGCGGTGCTCGCCCGCCCGGAGGGTGACCTCGAAGCCGTGCTCGGTGGCCACCGGGGTACGGCCGCGTTCCAGGACGTGCCAGCGCAGGAAGCGTTCCAGGGCGGCGCGGGCGTTCTCCTTCTCCTGCCGGGACTTGAAGGGGGCGTCGAAGGCCAGCGCGTCCCAGACCGTATCCAGGCGCTCCATCAGTACGGACAGATCGGCGGGGGTACGGCCGGAGGCCACCTCGTCGGCCAGGACATGCACCACATTGCCGAAGCCCTGGGCGGCGGTGGCGGGGGCGTCCGCCTTCACCTCGCGGCCCAGGAACCACTGGAGCGAGCAGGTGTTGGCCAGCTGGCCGAGGGCGGAGCCGGACAGGGCCAGCGGCTGCCCGGCGTCACGCAGCGGGGCGGGGCTGTGGGTGGGTTCGTACAGGCCCCACCAGCGGTCCGGGTGGGCGGCGGGCACCAGCGGCCGGCCCTCCTCGTCGCACAGCGCGGCCAGCCGCGCCAGCCGTTCGGCGGCGGCGGCGCGCAGCACGGCGGAGGCGGTGGGGTCCACGGTGGTGGCGCGCAGCTCCGCGACCAGGGCCGAGACGGCCAGCGGGCGGCGCGGGCGCTGGGTTATGTCGGCGGGCTGGACGCCGAGTTCGGCGAGGAAGCGGGAGGGCTGGTCGCCGTCCTCGGCGGCGGCCTTGACGGCGGTGACCACCAGGCGGTCCCGGGCGCGGGTGGCGGCGACATAGAACAGCCGGCGTTCCTCGGCCAGCAGGGCGGCCTGGCTGAGCGGTTCGGTGATGCCGTCGCGGCCTATCCGGTCCGCTTCCAGCAGCGATCCGCGGCGGCGCAGGTCGGGCCAGAGGCCCTCCTGGACACCGGCCACCACCACCAGCCGCCACTCCAGACCCTTGGCGCGGTGCGCGGTCATCAGCCGGACGGCGTCCGGGCGCACCGCGCGGCGGGTGAGGGTGTCGGCGGCGATGTCCTGGGCGTCCAGTTCGTCCAGGAAGTTCAGGGCGCCGGGGCCTCCGGTGTGCTCCTCGGCGCGGGCGGCGGTCTCGAAGAGGGCGCAGACCGCGTCCAGGTCGCGGTCGGCGTTACGGCCCGCCGCGCCGCCGCGGTGGGCGGAGCGCCGCAGGCGGTCGGGCCAGGGGGTGCCGTCCCAGAGCGCCCAGAGGGCGTCCTCCACGGTGCGCCCCCGGACGAGCAGCTCGTGCGCCGTGCGCAGCAGCGCGCCCAGGCGCTGGGCGCCTCTGGCGTACGAGCTGTGGTGCGCGATCAGGCGTTCGGGCTCGGCGAGTGCTTCGGCGATCAGGGTGTCGGAGGGGCGGGGTACGGCCTCGCCCGCCGCCCGTTCCTCCTCGCGCAGCGCCCGGCCCAGGCGGCGCAGATCGGCGCCGTCCATGCCGCCCAGCGGCGAGGTCAGCAGGTCGAGGGCGACCTCGGGAGTCAGCCGCAGGCGCGGCCGGGGGGCGTCGCTGCTGACCGCGCTGCGGGGTGCGTTGTTGTCGTCCGGCTGCTGTCCGCCCGCCGGTCCGGTCCGTCCGGCGACCGCCGACTCCGCCACCACCCGCAGCGCGGTCAGCAGCGGCGCCACCGCCGGCTCATGCCGCAGCGGCATATCGTCGCCGTCCACCTCCACCGGCACTCCCGCCGAGGTCAGCGCGCGCCGCATGGACGGCAGCGAGCGGGCACCGGCCCGGACCAGTACCGCCATGGCGCCCCAGGGGACGCCGTCCTCCAGATGGGCGCGGCGCAGCAGGTCGGCGATGTTCTCGGTTTCGGCGCCGGGGGTCGGGTAGGTGTACGCCTCCACCCGGCCGCCCGGCCGGACGGCGGTCAGCTCACGGTGGGCGCGGACGGCCGCGGCCGGCAGCCGGGTGAGCGGCATCCGGTGGGTGAGCAGCCGGGTGGCGGCCAGCAGGGCGGCGCCGGAGCGGCGGGCGGTGGTGAGCACCGCGACCGGGGCGGGGCTGCCGTCGGTACGCGGGAAGGCGTGCGGGAAGTCCAGGATGCCGCCCACATCGGCGCCCCGGAAGGCGTAGATGGACTGGTCGGGGTCGCCGAAGGCGACCAGGGTACGGCCGTTTCCGGCCAGCGCCCTCAGCAGCCGGGCCTGGGCCGCGTCGGTGTCCTGGTACTCGTCCACGAACACCGCGTCATAGGAGCGGGCCAGCTCCGCGGCCACCTCCGGCCGCTCGGCCAGCAGCACCGCGCGGTGCACCAGCTCCGCGTAGTCGATCACCCCGCGCATATCGAGCACATCCAGGTACTCGGCCAGGAAGGCGGCGGCCGCCGCCCAGTCGGTCCGGCCGTTGCGGGCGGCGAAGGCGCCCAGCGCCCCGGGGTCCAGGCCCAGTTCCCGGCTGCGGGCCAGCACCGCGCGCACCTCGTCGGCGAAGCCCCGGGTGGTCAGGCAGGCGCGCAGCTCCTCGGGCCAGCGCACCCGCACCCGCCCCTCGCGCTCCAACTCCGCCTGCCCGGCGAGCAGTTCACGGACGGCGACGTCCTGCTCCGGACCGGAGAGCAGCCGCAGCGGGTCGGCGAAGAGACCGGTGTCCCGGTGGGCCCGCAGCAGGCCATAGCAATAGGAGTGGAAGGTGGTGGCCTGCGGGCCTTGCGCGCCCCCCAGTCGCGCCGCCATCCGGTCGCGCAATTCCACGGCGGCCCTGCGGCTGAAGGTCAGCACCAGCACCCGCTCCGGGTCGGTCCCCCGGCGGACGCGCTCCACCACCGCCTCCACCAGGGTGGTGGTCTTGCCGGTGCCCGGCCCGGCCAGCACCAGCAGCGGCCCCTGCCGGTGCTCAACCACGGAACGCTGGGCAGCGTCCAGGTCAGGAGGGGCCGCCCGCTCCGGCCTGGTACGGACCAGCCGGTAGCCACCCTGGGCGGTGGCCGCAGCGAGGGAACCAGCGAGGGAAAGGGTCGAGCTCACGATGGATTGCCGGTCCTGATGGGGTCGCGGGGAGGGGTGTTGCGGTCGATGCGGGAGTCGGTCGGGGGGACACCCGACGCTACGCCACCGGGCGCCCGGGGCGCAGCGCGTCCCGGGCGTCACCCCACCCGTACTTCCGCCTCATCCCTTCGGGTGTCGCCGCTTGCCCGCGCCCGCGCGGGTGGCGGGATTCACACCCGAACCGGTGCGCGGGGCGGGGCGGGAGCCGCAACCGGAACCGGGGCGGCACCCGGCACCCGAACCGGCCCCGCACCCGGCACCCGAACCGGAACCCGCACCGCCGCCAAGGCGCCCGGAACCCGCACCACCCCCGCACCCGCCGCCGTCCCAAGCCCGCCGGGCCCGCTACCCCGCACCGGAGCCCCCGTCGTCCGGCGACCCGTCCCACCGTGCCCGCGCCATGGCCAGCCGGGGCCCGGCGGGACCCTCGCGCAAGGGCGTGCCCTCCACCCGGTAGTGCTCCAGGGCGCGCGCCTCATGGCCGGGCAGCAGTGCCCCGTCCGCCCGGACCACCCGCCACCAGGGCACCGCCGCCCCGTAGAGCGCCATCACCCGGCCCACCTGGCGCGGCCCTCCTTCACCCAGCCACTCGGCGACATCGCCATAGGTCATCACCCGGCCCGGCGGGATCTCCTCGGCAACGGCCAGCACCCGTTCCGCGTATTCCGGCAGCGCGTCCATTCCGCCCATCCTGCCGCAGCCCCCGGACACCCGGCCCGCCCGCACCCGGAGCCCGGAATTCCACAAGATCACCCAGAGTGCGCACCGGCACTACAGGGCGTACGATCCTTTGGCCGCGCCCCTGAAGTGCACCCTGCTACCCCCGCGCCCGGCCGGGCCATGCCACCATCTTCCGGGCGGTGACGGTGATACGAGAACGAGAAGACCAAGAAGGGTCGGACGAACCAAAGGGCGCGCAGCCTCCCCAGGAGGAGCCCCGCGCTCCCCGAGGGCTGCCCGGCGATGGAGGAACGGGGGCACACGGCTCGTACCCCCGCGACAACGAGGACGGCGAGTTCCACATCGACAAGGTCTCCGGCGACGAGCCGCTGCTTCCGGCCCGCGTCCACCGCCCCGCCGACCTGGTGCGCCTCTTCCTGGGCATCCTGGGCATCGCCCTGGTGCTGGCCCTGGCGGCGTTCGCGCACCAGACCACCACCGGCCTGGCGCAGGACATCCATGAGAGCGCCGGCCACGCCCCCCAGCTGCTGGCCAACCTCGCCGGACTCACCGCCAATGTGGCGATCTTCATCGTCCCGGTCGCCTTCGCCGTGGAGCGGCTGATCAAACGGGACGGGCTGCGGGTCGCCGACGGAGTGCTGGCCGCGGTGCTGGCGCACGGCGTCTCGCTGGCCACCGACCTCTGGGTGGCCAAGGCCGCCCCGGAGTCCATCCACCAGGCGCTGATCCGCATCACCCCGGGCGGCGGCGTCACCGACCCGGTGCACGGCTACCTCTCCCCGGTGATCGCCTATATGACGGCGGTGGGCATGTCCCGCCGTCCCCGCTGGCGGATCGCCATGTGGGCGGTGCTGCTGCTGGACGCCTTCGCCGTCCTGGTCAACGGCTACACCACCCCCTTCTCCATTGTGATCACGGTCCTGATCGGCTGGACCGTCGCCTATGGCACCCTCTACGCCGTCGGCTCCCCCAATGTCCGCCCCACCGGCCAGCATCTGCTGGCCGGGCTGCGCCGGGTGGGCTTCAAGCCGGTCACCGCGCTGCGCACCGAGGACCCCGCCGAGCATGTCCACAACGACCGGGGCCGCCGCTATCTGGTCACCCTGGAGGACGGCCCGCCGCTGGATGTCACCGTGGTGGACCGCGAGCAGCAGGCCCAGGGCTTCTTCTACCGCCTCTGGCAGCGCCTGGCGCTGCGCGGCATCACCCAGCGCCGCAGCCTGCAGTCGCTGCGCCAGGCCCTGGAGCAGGAGGCGCTGCTGGCCTATGCCGCCATCGCCGCGGGCGCCAACGCCCCCAAGCTGATCGCCACCTCCGAGCTGGGCCCGGACGCGGTGATGCTGGTCTATGAGCACATCCCCGGCCGCACCCTGGACACCATCCCGGACGAGGAGCTCACCGACGAGCTGATGGCCAGCGCCTGGCGCCAGGTGCAGGTCCTTCAGTCGCGCCGGATCGCCCACCGCCGGCTGGACGGGGACGCCCTGCTGGTGGATCGTTCCGGCAATGTGGTCCTCACCGACCTGCGCGGCGGCGAGATCGCGGCCGGTGATCTGGTGCTGCGGATGGACGTGGCCCAGCTGCTGGTCACCCTGGCGCTGCGGGTGGGCCCGGAGCGCGCGGTGAACACCGCGGTGAGCGTGCTGGGCCCGGACGCCGTGGCCGACAGCCTGCCACTGCTCCAGCCGCTGGCCCTGACCCGGATCAGCCGGGCCGCGCTGCGCCGGCTGGCCCGGGAGCGCGCCGAGCGGGAACGCGAGACGGTACTGGCCAACGCCCGTGCGGCCAAGGAGGCCAAGGAGGCGGCGCGGGCCCCGGAAACCGACCGCAAGTCCCTCAAGGCGGCCGAGAAGGCCGAGCGCCAGGCCGAGAAGAAGGCCATGGACGAGGCCCTGGAGGAGGCCCGCGAGGAGGACCTGCTGGTCAGGATCCGCCAGCAGGTGCTGCTGATCCGCCCGCAGGCCCCGATAGAGCCGGTGCGGCTGGAGCGGGTCAGGCCCCGCACCCTGATCAGCTTTGTGGCCGGTGCCTTCGCCGCCTACTTCCTGCTCACCCAGCTCACCCATATCCAGTTCGGCAAGCTGGTGGACCAGGCCGACTGGGTCTGGGTGGCGGTGGCGGTGGCCTTCCAGGCGCTGACCTACCTCGCCGCCGCGATGGCCCTGCTGGGCTTTGTCCCGGAGAAGGTGACCCTCGGCCGGACCGTACTGGCCCAGGTGGCGGGCTCCTTCGTCAAGGTGGTCGCCCCCGCCGCGGTGGGCGGTGTCGCCCTCAACACCCGCTTTCTGCAACGGGCGGGCGTACGGCCCGGGCTGGCGGTCGCCAGTGTGGGCGCCTCCCAGCTCTTCGGTCTGGCCTGCCACATCATGCTGCTGCTGTCCTTCGGCTATGTCACCGGCACCGAACGCAGCTCCTCGCTGGGCCCCTCCCGCACCGTGATCGGCGGCCTGCTCACCGCGGCGGTGCTGGTGCTGGTGGTGGCGGCCATCCCGGTGCTGCGCAAGTTTGTCTCCACCCGGGTGCGTTCACTGTTCGCCGGGGTGGTGCCGCGCATGCTGGACGTCCTCCAGCGCCCCCAGAAGCTGCTCTCCGGCATCGGCGGCATGCTGCTGCTCACCGGAGCCAATGTGATGTGCCTGGACGCCGCGATCCGCGCCTTCGGCGGCGGGCTGAGCTACGCCAGCACGGCGGTGGTCTTCCTGACCGCCAACGCCCTGGGCTCGGCGGCCCCGACCCCGGGCGGGGTGGGCGCGGTGGAGTTCGCCATGACCGGTGCACTGACCTTCGCCGGGCTGCCCGCCGAACAGGCCGCCCCGGCGGTGCTGTTGTTCCGGCTGATGACGCTCTGGCTGCCGGTGCTGCCCGGCTGGATCTCCTTCACCCATCTCACCCGCAAGGGAGCGATCTAGGATCGCCTTGCAGATGCGAGCTCCACGCCCCTAACGTGCCGCATATGCAGTCCTACACCATCGGCCGGGCGGCCCGGCTGCTCGGCGTCAGCCCCGACACCGTCCGCCGCTGGGCGGACTCCGGACGGATACCAACTGAACGGGACGAGTCGGGCAAACGCACCATCGAGGGCGCCGATCTGGCGACCTTCGCGGCGGCCCTGGCGGCGGACGGCAATGAACAGGAGCCCTACACCTCCGCCCGCAACGCCTTCCCCGGCATCATCACCGCCGTCAAGCTCGGCGATGTCGCCGCCCAGGTGGAGATCCAGGCCGGACCGCACCGACTGGTCTCGCTGCTCACCCGCGAGGCGGTGGAGGAACTCGGGCTGGCCGTGGGGATGGAGGCGGTGGCCCGGGTCAAGGCCACCAATGTGCACATCGACCGCGTCTGATCCGGAGCCCGCTATGCGCCAAAAGTCCGTCTTCGCCGCCCTGCTGGCCACCGCCCTGCTGCTGCCACTGACCGCCTGCTCCTCCTCGTCCTCTTCGTCCTCCTCTTCCTCCTCGGACAAGGGCGAGGGCAGGACCACCCTCACCGTGCTGGCGGCCGCCTCCCTCACCGATGTCTTCAAACAGGCGGGCGCCGCCTATGAGAAGCAACACCCCGGCACCACGGTGAGGTTCTCCTTCGCCGGTTCCCAGGAACTGGCCGCCCAGGTGCGCCAGGGCGCCCCGGCCGACGCGCTGGTCACCGCCGACACCAAGACCATGGACGGCCTGCGGGCGGACACCGGCAAGCCCTCCCTGATCGCCAGGAACCGGCTGGTCATCGCAACCCGCGAGGGCAACCCCCAGCACATCAAGGGCCTTTCCGACCTGACCGCGAGCAGCCTCAAGGTGGTACTGGCCGCACCACAGGTGCCGGTGGGCCGCTACAGCAAGCAGGTGCTGGACCGGCAGCACCTCACCGTGCAGCCGGTCTCCCAGGAGCCCAGTGTCCGCGCCGTATTGAGCAAGGTCTCCCTCGGTGAGGCGGACGCCGGCATCGTCTATGTCACAGACGCGGCGGCGGCCAAGGGCAAGGTCACCACCGTGGACATCCCGGACGCCCAGAACGCGGTGGCCTCCTACCCGGCCGCCACCCTGAAGTCCTCCCGGCACGCCAACGCGGCAGCCGATTTCGTCAAGTGGCTTGCCTCCCCCGACGCCCGGACACTCCTGCGCGCGGCCGGTTTCCAACAGCCGTGAAAAGCAAGCCCGTTGCTCTGACCCTGCCCGCCGGGCTGGCGGTGCTGTTCCTGCTGCTGCCGCTGAGCGGGGTACTGGCGCGTACACCCTGGCGCACCCTGCCCGCCCGGCTGGGCTCGGCCGAGGTGCGCTCGGCACTCACCCTCTCCCTGACGGTATCCGGCTGGGCCCTGTTGCTGAGCCTCTGCCTGGGAGTCCCCCTGGCCTGGCTGCTGGCCCGAACCGACTTTCGGGGCAAGGCACTTGTGCGCTCCCTGGTGATGCTCCCCATGGTGCTGCCGCCCACGGTGGCCGGGGTGGCCCTGCTCCAGGGCTATGGGCGGCGCGGGGTGACGGGCCCCTGGCTGGCCTCCCTCGGTGTGACCCTGCCGTTCTCCACGGCGGGAGCGGTGGTGGCGGCCGCCTTTGTCGCCATGCCCTTCCTGGTGGTCAGCCTGGAGGGGGCACTGGCCGGACTGGACGTCCGCTACGAGGAGGCGGCGGCCTCCCTGGGCGCGGGCCCCTTGCGGGTGTTCGCCACCGTGACGGTGCCGATGGTGGCGCCGGGCCTGGTGGCCGGAGCCGCCCTGTGCTGGGCTCGTGCGCTGGGCGAATTCGGTGCCACCATCACCTTCGCCGGCAATCTCCCCGGGGTCACCCAGACCTTGCCGCTCCAGGTGTATCTGCTGTTGCAGGACGATCCGGCGGGGGCAACGGCGGTTTCCCTGCTGCTGCTGGTGATTGCCTCGGGGGTACTGGTCTCGCTGCGGGGCCGCTGGCTGAACCCGCCCGCCGCCAATGGCGCCCAGCTCCCGCCGGAAACCCCTGCCAAGTCTGCTGACAGCAAGTGGGATCCACCACGCGCCGCAGGCGCGTGCCCCCCAACGGCGCCGCACCCGGCAACGGCGTACCCCCTCCGCGCCACCGTCACCGGCGCCGTCACCGCCACCCTCGACGCCCCCTCCGGCACCACCGTCGCCATCGTCGGCCCCAACGGCGCCGGAAAGAGCACCCTGCTGCGAGCACTGCTCGGCATAACGCCGCGGGCCACCGCAACAACCCTGCGCATAGGAGACGTTGAGATGGGGCTCACCCCGTCCCACCAACGCCATATCGCCTGGGTCCCCCAGAACGGCGCCCTCTTCCCCCACCTGACCGCCCTGGGCAACACCGCCTACGCCCTGCGCGCCCAGGGCATCCCCCGGACCGAGGCGCGCCGCCAGGCCCGGCAATGGCTGGACCGGCTGGGCATCGGCGAACTGGCCCATCGCAGGCCAACAGCGCTCAGCGGCGGCCAGGCCCAACGAGTGGCCCTGGCCCGCGCCCTGGCCGCCGGGCCCCGACTGCTGCTGCTGGACGAGCCCCTGGCGGCCCTGGACCCCACCACCCGGGCCCAGGTCCGGCACACCCTGCGTACCCACCTGGCCGGCTTCCCCGGTGTCTGCCTGCTGGTCACCCATGACCCCGTGGAGGCCGTCTCGCTGGCCGACCACATCCTGGTACTGGAGCACGGCCGCATCGCCCAGTACGACACCCCCGCCGAGCTCAGCCGCCATCCCCGTACCCCCTGGGTGGCCCGCATGCTGGGCCGCAACGCCCTTCCCGGAGAGGCGACTTCACCCCGCACCCTGCTGCTCCCCGACGGGGCCGAGGTCACCGCCGCCGACCCGCTCCCGCCGCACACCACCTCCGCCCTGGCCGTCATACCCCCGGAAGCGGTGACCCTGCACACCACTCCCCCGGAACACACCAGCACCCGCAATATCTGGCCGGGCACCATCCGCGAACTCACCGCCCAGGGCGGCCGGATCCGGGTGCTGATCGACGGCCCCCCGCAGCTCACCGCCGAGATCACCCCCGCCGCGGCCGCCGAACTGGCGCTGGCGGAGGGCGACAAGGTGTGGGCCGGCGTCAAGGCCGCGGAGGTCACGCTGGTAGCGCAGTGACCAGTGGACGTCACGCTGGTAGCGCAGTGACCAGAGGCCCTGCCCCGGGCCCGTCACCCGGCGACGGCGAGGTCAGCCCTGGAAGCCCTGTTCGCGGAGGATCCGGTCGATGCGGGCGCGGTGCGCCTCCTCCCAGGCGTCAAGGGATTCATCGGCCTCCTTGGCCAACTTGGCCCGGGCGGCCAGGAGTACCTCCTCCTGGCGGGCGTGGGGCACCACGACGACGCCCTCCTCGTCCGCCACCACGATGTCACCGGCGTGCACGGTCACCCCGCCGCAGCGCACCGGTACGTTGAGCGGATGGGCGGCGGTCTTGGTGCCGGGGATGGGGATGACGCCCCTGGCGAAGACGGGGAAGCCCATGGCGCGCACCTCGGCCAGGTCCCGTAGCACCCCATCGGCCACAAACGCCGCGATCCCCCGGCGTTGGGCGACGGCGCACACATTTCCCCCGGCAAGCGCGTAGTCCAGATCACCCGATTCCACCACGATGACCGAACCAGGTTCCGCGCGATGGATGGCCGCGTGGACCATGAGGTTGTCGCCCGGAGGGCATCGCACGGTGAACGCCGGACCGGCGATTCGCGGCATCGAGGCCCACAGCGGCCGGATGCCGATGTCCATGACCTGCCCGCCTCCCACTATGTCGGCGAGGGTGGTCGGTGGGATGTTCCGGAGTCCGGAGCGGGCGTTCATATCTCTCCTTCGCTGAGGGGGAGTTGGCTTCCGCCTGCCACTCGTTATATTGCTCGATCACGAGTATCTCGACGTCGAGATAATAAGCACCCACCCGGCCCGGGCGGCAGTCCCCGCCCCCAAAGCCGAAGGGCACCCGCATCACCCGTACGCCGCACAGCACGCGCGCCCCGCCACCCCCGCCCCGAGCATGGAGCGTGTCCCCGCCGTCGAGACCCGGGAGCGCGCCGTGCCGAGATCCATACGCTCCTGCTGTCTGCTGGCACTCGCGCTCGTCCTGCCCGGCTGCACCTCCGACGCCCCCGCTCCGACGGCCGCCGAGCCCAGGGCCTCGTCCAGTACCAAATCCGGCGCACCCCGGCTGAGCTGGGGCGCCTGCCCGGCCCCGGATGTCAGTGAGGGCGCCCCGGCCAAGAAGCCGGGCAATGACTGGGAGTGCGCCACCCTGCGGGCCCCGCTGGACTACGCCAAGCCGCACGGCGACACCATCGGCATCGCCCTGATCCGCGCCAAGGCCACCGACCAGGCCCACCGCATCGGCTCCCTGATCTTCAACTTCGGCGGCCCCGGCGGCTCCGGGGTGACCTCGCTGCCCGCCTTCGCCGATGACTACAAGTCGCTGCGCGCCCGCTATGACCTGGTGAGTTTCGACCCGCGCGGCGTCGGCCGCAGCGAGGGCGTCAAATGCCTGGACGACAAGGAGCTGGACACCTACTACGCGGCCGGCTCGACCCCCACCAGCCCGGAGGAGCAACAGGCCCTGGTGAACAGGGTGGAGAAGTACGCGGACGGCTGCCGGAAGCACTCCCACCAGGTGCTGCCCCATGTGGGCACCGCCAACGCCGCCCGCGACATGGACCTGATGCGCCAGGCGCTGGGCGACGACAAGCTGCACTACTTCGGCGTCTCCTACGGCACCGAACTGGGCGGCGTCTACGCCCACTTGTTCCCCCAGCGGGTCGGCCGGGCGCTGTTCGACGCGGTGGTGGACCCCACCACCGATCCCGTCCAGGGCGCCCTGGGCCAGACCCGCGGCTTCCAGCTGGCGCTGGACAACTATCTGGCCGACTGCCCCCACCAGCATGACAACTGCCCCACCCAGCAACAGATCACCGCCCTGCTGGACCGGCTGGGCAAGCAGCCCATCCCGGGTGCCGACGGCCGTCAGCTCACCCAGTCGCTGGCCACCAGCGGAATAGCCCAGTCCCTGTACTCCAAGGACTTCTGGGACTACCTCACCGAGGGCGTGGAGGACGCGGAGAACGGTGACGGGCGCGTACTGCTGGCCCTGGGCGACGCCATGAACGGCCGTAGCCAGGACGGGCATTACAGCTCGCTCCAGGCCTCGCTGACCGCCATCACCTGCGCCGACTATGCGCAGCGCTACTCCGCCCAGCAGATCTCCACCCTGGTACCGGAGTTCCGCAAGGTATCCCCGGTCTTCGGTGACTTCATGGCCTGGGGGCTCACCCAGTGCACCGGATGGCCGGTCAAGGGCGAGTGGCAGAACCCGGACGTCAGCGCCAAGGGCGCGGCACCGATCCTGGTGGTGGGCAACACCGGTGACCCGGCGACCCCTTATGAGGGAGCGCGGAAGATGGTCCAGGCGCTGGGCCCGGGGGTCGCCACCGAGATGACGTACCAGGGGCAGGGCCATGGCGCCTACGACAGCGGCAATGCCTGCGTCAAGAACGCGGTGGACGCCTACCTCCTGAACGGTACGGTTCCAGCACACGACAAGGTGTGCTCATAGGACGCATAGTCCTATAGGAACCAGACCAGTTGGGAGGGGGCATATGCCGAACCGCGCCTCACGCGACGGACACCGGGGGCAATTGGCCACCGGTGCCCTGGCCGTCGCCGCGCTGCTGGCCACGCTGGTGGCACTCTGGCAGACGCAGTCCGGGCCGATGGTCCACCCGCCGCACGGCCCCACGCCCAGCCCCACCCCGCCGTCCCAGCCCCCGCCGGACCCGGACCCGCGTGCGTGGTCCCCCGGGCTCTGACACGCACCCAACGCCCCCTGCCACGCGCCCCCGCCCTTCCGTAGGGTCGGGACATGCGCCCCACCCGCAGCCTGTCCGCGCTCGCCCTCACCCTCATCCTGACCGCCGCCGGCTGCGGCGGCAGCACCCCGGCGAGCCCCGACCGCACCGACGACGACCGGCCACCGGCCATCGGCTGGAAGCCCTGTGGCGCCCCCACCGCCGCCCAGGGCGGCGGCCGGGCGCCCGGCGCGGACTGGGAGTGCGGCACCCTGCGCGCCCCGCTGGACTACACCAAGCCGCATGGCGACACCATCGGCATCGCCCTGATCCGCGCCAAGGCCACCGACCGGGCCCACCGCATCGGCTCCCTGATCTTCAACTTCGGCGGCCCCGGCGGCTCCGGAGTGGCCGCCCTGCCCCAGTTCGCCCCCGGCTACCGCGCCCTGCGCGCCCGCTATGACCTGGTCAGCTTTGACCCACGCGGGGTCGGGGAGAGCGCGGGCGTACGGTGCCTGGACGACAAGGCGCTGGACGAGGCGGCCCAGACCGACAACACCCCGGAGAACGACACCGAGTTGCACCGCACCCAGCAGCAGAACGCCGCCTATGCGGCGGCCTGCGCCCATAACTCCGGGCGGCTGCTGGGCCAGGTGGACACCACCAGCGCGGCCCGCGACATGGACCGGCTGCGCCAGGCGCTGGGCGACGACAAGCTGCACTACTTCGGCATCTCATACGGCACCGAACTCGGCGGCGTCTACGCCCACTTGTTTCCCCGGCGGGTCGGCCGGGCGGTGCTGGACGCGGTGGTGGACCCCACCCAGGACCCGCTCCAGGGCACCCTGGGCCAGACCAAGGGCTTCCAGCTCGCCCTGGACGACTACCTCAAGGACTGTCCCGGCCAGTGCCCCCGCCAAACGGAGATCACCGCCCTGCTGGACCGGCTGCACCAGGACCCGCTGCCCACCGAGCAGCAGGGCCGCGTCCTCACCCGGGACGAGGCGGTCAACGGCATCGCGGCCGCGCTGTACTCCAAGGACACCTGGCGCTATCTGAGCCTGGGCCTGCGGGAGGCGATGAGCAAGGGCACCGGCAGCGTCCTGCTCTCGCTCTCCGATTCCCTGGCCGGCCGGGAGCCGGACGGCCACTACAGCAATCTGCAGGCCGCGAACCGGGCCATCAGCTGCGTCGATGCCCAGCAGCGCTACTCCGCCGGCCAGGTACGCGCCCAACTGCCCGCGTTCCGGGCGGCGTCGGCGGTCTTCGGCGAGTCCGCCGCCTGGTCCCTCCTGGACTGCACCGGCTGGCCGGTCCCGGGCAAGTGGCGCACGCCCCAGGTGAGCGCGCCGGGTGCGGCCCCCATCCTGGTCATCGGCAACACCGGTGACCCGGCAACCCCTTATGAGGGCGCGGGCCGGATGGCCCGCCAACTCGGCAAGGACGTAGGCGTCCTGGTCACCTACCGAGGTGAGGGCCACGGTGCGTACAACTCGGGCAACCCGTGCATGACGGCTCTGGTCAACAGTTACCTGTTGAACGGCACCCCACCCAGGCCGGGCACCACCTGCGCCCCGTAAGGGGCGCGGGGAACTGCGCGACCAGCCCAAGCGGGCCGGCACCCGACCGGCAACGGCCGCCGGCAGACGCCGTATCGTCGCCGGGTGCCGCCCGGTGGGCGGTTGCCCTGCGGAACGACTGCCCACAACCGCGCGCGATCAATACACCGGCTTGTCCGGCTCAATCTGGTTGACCCACCCGATAACTCCCCCACCCACATGCACCGCGTCCGCAAACCCCGCCGACTTCAGCACCGCCAGCACCTCCGCCGATCGCACCCCCGTCTTGCAGTGCAGGACAATCCTCTTGTCCTGCGGCAGATCCCGCAGCGCGTCCCCCATCAGGAACTCGTTCTTCGGCACCAGCCGAGCCCCCGGGATTGACACGATCTCGAACTCGTTCGGCTCCCGGACATCGATGATGTCAATGGGCTCGCCCTCGTCGATCCACTCCTTCAGCTGCTTGGGAGTGATCGTGGAACCCGCCGCCGCCTGCTGCGCCTCCTCGCTCACCACCCCGCAGAACGCCTCGTAGTCGATCAGCTCGGTGACCGTCGGGTTGGTGCCGCACACCGCGCAGTCCGGGTCCTTGCGCACCTTGACCTGGCGGTAGGTCATCTCCAGGGCGTCATAGATCATCAGCCGCCCGACCAGCGGCTCGCCAATGCCCGCCAGCAGCTTGATGGCCTCATTGACCTGGATGGAACCGATCGAGGCACAGAGCACACCCAGCACCCCGCCCTCGGCGCAGGAGGGCACCATGCCCGGCGGCGGGGGCTCCGGGTAGAGGCACCGGTAGCAGGGGCCGTGCTCGCTCCAGAACACCGAGGCCTGGCCGTCGAAGCGGTAGATGGAGCCCCACACATAGGGCTTGTTCAGCAGCACACACGCGTCATTGACCAGATACCTGGTGGCGAAGTTGTCGGTGCCGTCCACGATCAGGTCGTACTGGGCGAAGATCTCCATCACGTTCTCCGCCTCCAGGCGCTCCTGGTGGAGAACGACGTTCACATGGGGGTTGATGCCCAGCACCGAGTCCCGCGCGGACTCCGCCTTGGAACGGCCGATGTCCGACTGCGAGTGGATGATCTGGCGCTGCAGATTGGACTCGTCCACCTCGTCGAACTCGACGATGCCCAGGGTGCCGACACCGGCCGCGGCCAGATACATCAGAGCGGGCGAGCCGAGGCCGCCGGCACCCACGCACAGCACCTTCGCGTTCTTCAGGCGCTTCTGCCCGTCCATCCCGACGTCCGGGATGATCAGGTGGCGGGAATACCGACGGACCTCGTCAACGGTGAGCTCGGCAGCCGGCTCGACCAGCGGTGGCAGCGACACGGGCACTCCAGGAGGGTCACTCCCGCGGATGCGGGGAACATAGACGCGGCTTTCTTCCGCGTAACACTGCCACGCCCCGTCTCATTCCGAGACACCAGGTCCGAGTCGCGAGACGAGCTCGTCCCAGTAGCCGGGCACCGGTTCCCAGGGGCTCACCCCGGCCGCGTCGGTGCGGTCGGTGAGGTAGACGGTGCCCGCCCGCTGGGCGCGGGCCAGGGCCAGGGCCTCCGCCAGCCGGTCGCCCGGCAGCGAGTGCACCAGATGGCAGAACCGCCCCGGCGGATGCTCGGCGGCCCACTGCGGCTCCCGGGAGTGGCGGTAGCGGGACCAGGGCCCGGTGAAGGTCACCAACTGGTCGGCCAGCGCGGCGTATCCGGGCACCGGATAGCGGCCGTGCACCAGTACCAGATGGGCGTTGACCAGCAGGGTGCGCAGCGCCCCGGTCAGCCGCCGGACCTCCGCCAGCGCCTCGGCGTCCATCGGGCAGCGGGCCACCGCGAAGCCGTCCACCCGGTACCAGTTGAGATACCGCTGGGCGTCGGAGAGCAGTTCCCCGAAGGGCCGGGCGCCGAAGGCGAAGTCCAGGCGGCCCAGCACCCGTACCCCCGCCGCCCGCAGCGGCAGCACCACCGCCGACCAGTAGGCGTCCGGCCGGCTGCCGGGACCGGCCGGACTCCCGCCCACCACCGCCCAGTCCAGCGGCAGTCCGGGCCTGGCCAGCCGGGACCACTCGGCCGGGGCCAGCAGCGGATGGCCGAAGCCGGGGGCCGCCAGCCGCAGCGGGAGCCGGTGGGCCCTGGCCGCCGGCCGGCCCCGGCCGGAGGTCAGATACGGCACGCGGCCTCCATCCAGATGTCGGCCAGCGACTCCTCCAGATTGATCCGCGGCCGCCAGCCCAGCCGGTCCCGGGCGGTACGGACATCCGCCTGCTGCCAGGCGCCGCAGCCATCCGGATAGGGGTAGGCGGGGGCCGAGCCCAGATGGGGATCGTCCAGTTCGTGCAGCGCGCCGCCGAAGCCGGCCACCCGGGCCAGCAGGGAGGCCGCCTCCCGCAGCCGCACCGCCCGGCCGGTGCCGATATTGACCGCGCCCTGGGCGGCGGACAGCGAGGCCGCGTGCACCGCCCGGGCCACATCCCGGACATCCACGAAGTCCCGCTGCACACCCAGGCCGGTGAGCTTGAGCTCGCTGTCCCCGTTCTGCATGGCCCGCCGCATCGCCTCGGCCAGCCGCCCCAGCGGGGAGCCCGCCGGGGTGCCCGGCCCGACCGGGGAGAACACCCGCAGCACAATGGCGTCCAGCCCACTGCCCAGCACCAGCTCGGTGGCGGCCAGCTTGCTCACCCCGTACGGGCCGCCGGGGCGCGGGATGGCGTCCTCGGCGGTGGAGGAGCCGGGCTGGGAGGGCCCGTACTCCGAGGAACAGCCGATCTGCACCAGCCGGGCCCCGCAGCCGCTGCGCCGCATCGCCTCACAGACGGTGGCCACCGCCACCGTGTTGTGCCGGGCCAGGTCGCGGGCCCCGCCCCGGGTGGCGCCCGCGCAGTTGATCACCACCCCGGGGTGGACGGCGTTGAGGAACCGGGTCAGCGCCCCGGGACTGCCGGTGGCCAGGTCGAAACGGACGTCCGCGTCATCGCCCCGGCCCAGGGCGGTGAGCTGGACGGCGGGGTCGGCGAGCAGCCGGTCGGCCACAAAGCGGCCGAGATAGCCATTGGCGCCGAGCAACAGGACCCTCATCGCTGACGCCCTCGCTCTCGCCCGGTGCCGCTCGGGCAGCCACTTACCGGATGGACGGTCATCTCTTGTGCTCCTTAAGGCAGTTGCGGTGCACTTCAGGCGCCGGAAGGGACATCGGCACCGGTGCCGGATGCGGATGCGGGGTCCCCGCGCCAGTGGGCGGAGGCCCGGGTCAGCGCGGGGAAGGCGTGGACCACCAGGGCCAGGGCCGGTACGGCGCAGGCCGCCAGCGGCAGCGCGGCCGGGCCCAGGGCCCGGGTGAGGGCGTCCAGCGGCCAGGCCAGCGCCCCGCAGCCGGGCAGCCGGGCGGCCAGCAGCACCGCCAGCGCCAGCGCCTCGGCCAGGGCGGCGGCGGCGGTGGCGGTGACCGCGGTACGGACCAGCCCGTGCCCGGCCAGCAGCCGGGCCAGGAAGAGCAGCGCGCCCAGGGCCGCCACCGCCCCATAGGCGGTGACCGGCGCGGCCGTGCGACCGGGGGGCAGCGCGGAGCGGGCGGACCACAGGAAGCCCAGCAGCAGCCCGGTGAACACGGTGACCGCCACCAGCAGCACCGGCCGCAGCCGGGCCCGGACCTCGGCCAGCGACCGGCTGCCGGCCAGCGCCCTACGGGCGGTGGCGGTGAACCAGTGGGCGCACCAGGCGGCGGGGGCCACCACACAGGCCAGCGCCAGGGCGGTGGGCGCGGCGGCCCCGCCCAGGGCGTGCAGGCCAAGGCGGTGCCCCCGGTGCAGCAGGGCCCACAGCAGCCGGTCGCCGACCAGCCCATAGCCCACCAGCCAGAGCCAGGCCAGGGTGCCCCGGGCGCCCCAGCCGCTGCGTCCGGGCCGTACCGCACAGCCCGTGGACGGCGCCGTGACCGCCCCCAACGGCCTTGCCACATCCTCCGGTTGGTCCCCCGCGGCCCGCGCGTGCAGCTCCTCGGCCAGGGAGAACACATCGCGGTGCCGGTACTCGGCGGCCACCCGGTCGGTGATGCCGTCCGCCTCCAGGGCGGCGGCGATCTCCAGCGGATCGACGGCAGCCGAGCACAGCGTGTGGTGGCGGTGGAGCAGGGTCCGGACGGGGTCGGTGGCTATGCCGGTGGCCTCGCGGGCGGCCTGGTCCGGCCGGGCGGTTACCGAGGGGCTCACCGGCGGCCTGCCCAGGTGGGGGCGGCGGCCCGGGGCGACCAGGACAGCGTGGCCCGGGGGCGGGCGGCCTCGGCGAAGGGGACGGACCGGTCCGGGCTGTCGTGCCGGACCGGGGATCTGGAGAGGATCTCCAGATAGAGCGCGCCAAAGGCGGCGATGTTCTGCTCCACGGTGAACAGCTCCAGGGCGCGGGCCCGGGCAGCGGCGCCCAGCCGGGCCCGGCGCTCCGGGTCGCGCAGCAGGGACAGACAGGCGCCGGCGAGCGCGGCCGGGTCGCGCGGCGACACCAACAGCCCGGTACCGCCCACCACTTCGCGTACCACCGCGGCGTCCGGCGCCACCACCGCACGGCCGCAGAACATGGCCTCGGCCAGCGGCACCGGGAAGCCGTCCGGGGCCCCGGCCAGGATCACCACACTGCCCGCCGCGTAGTCCTCCGGCCCGCAGACCGCGGCCCGGGTGACCCCCGCAAGCCGCGGCGGGTCCTCCGCCGGGCCGGCCAGATGCAGCCGCAGCCCCGGTTCGGCTTCGCGCAGAGCGGCGAAGGCCTCCCAGAGACAGGGCTCGGCGGGGCCGCCCACGGCCAGCAGCGTCAGCCCGTCGTCCAGCTCCCCGGCCGCCCCCTCGCCCACCGCCTCATAGAGCCCGGCGTCCATGCCGGGCGGTACGGTGCGCAGCCGGCCCCGGTCCGCGCCGCACCGCTCCTGCCAGCGTCTGACCTGGGCGTCTCCTGGGGTGATCAGGGCGGCCTGGGCATAGACCTCGGCGGTCAGCGCCCGGTGGAAGGCGGCGAGCAGGGCCCGTACCGCGGGCGAGGGGCCGGGCGGCGCGGCCAGGTAGTAGTCGCGCAGATGGACCCGGTACTCGGTGACCAGCAGCGGGGTTCCGAAGAAGCGTTTGGCCAGCAGTCCCGCCAGGGCGGCCGGACCGGCCGAGGCGGCATGGCACAGATCCACCCGGGCCAGCCCCAGATCGCCGTCGGCCGCCCCGTACCAGTCCTGGGACAGCGGCCGCAGGGCACGCTCCAGCAGCCCGGAGACCACCAGCAGATCGGCCACCCTGGCATCCCGGGCGGCGGGGTGCGCGCCCGGCTCATGGCAGGCCGACTCCAGGACGCGCAGGGCGTCTTCGGAGCGGAGCCCGGCGGCCAGCCCGCCCTCTTCCCGGGCCAGCGCGGCCAGCCCGTAGAGCCCCTCGGCGAAACGGTACGCCTCCGGCTCCGGTGCCGTCAGCGCGGCGGCCAGGCAGCCGAAGTGCTCGGCGAACCGCTGCCGTTCGCGCCGGCCATAGCTGCCCTGGGCCCGCCCGGTACAGCCCGGCCCGGGCCCGCCCCACAGCGGGGCCGCCCGCACCCGGCGGACATTGCCCGGCAGCGCGTACCAGCCGCTGTCCTCCTGGCGGGCGGTACGGCTCAGCGCGTAGATCTCGAACTCATGACGGGGCAGTCCGCGCACCAGCCGGTCGCACCACTCCCCGCCCTCACCTGCCGCATACGGGTAACCACCCTCGGTCAGCAGTCCCACACGCACGAGCGCAACACCCCCGAATCTCCTCCGACACCGACGACGTACGGCAGCCGGAAGCACGCTAGGGGCGCTTCCCGGTGGCGCGGCGGACGGTTGTCCGTCGCGCCACCGGAAGGGGTGAACGGGCGTGACTTTCCCTTGATCCGGGGCGTTAAGCGGCCTTCCTCGCCGGGTGGCGCCGGGCGCCCCCGCCGGGCCGCTTTTCCGGCCGGGCTCCGGGGGTCACTCCCCGGGACCGGCCAGGGCGGCGGCCCCGGACGGGGCCAGCCGGGGCACGGCGGCGAGCAGCCCCTGGGTGTACGGGTGTTGCGGCCGCTCATAGACCGTGTCGGCGGGCCCCTCCTCCACGATCCGGCCGCCCTTCATCACCACCAGCCGGTCACTGACCTGCCGCACCACGGCCAGATCGTGGGCGACAAAGACCAGCGCCAGATCCAGCTCACGCTGCAACTCCCCCAGCAGCCCCACAACTTGCGCCTGGGTGGTGACATCCAGGGCGGACACCGGCTCATCACAGACAATCAGCCTGGGCCGCGGAGCCAGCGCCCGCGCGATACCCACCCGCTGCCGCTGCCCGCCGCTGAACTCATGCGGATAGCGGTGATAGGCGTGCGGATCCAGCCCCACCCGCTCCAGCAGCTCCCGCACCCGGGAGGTGATCTCCGCCTCGGTCAGCCGCCCCGCCGCCCGCAGCGGGTCGGCGATGGACTCACCAATGCTGCGCCGGGGGTTGAGCGAGGCCACCGGATCCTGGAAGACCATCTGCAACTCACCGCGGAACGGCCGCAGTTCGCGCTCCCTGAGGCCGCCGAGGTCATGCCCCCGGTAGCGCAGCTCCCCACCCGTGGGCTCCAGCAGCCGGACCAGCATCCGGCCCAGGGTGGTCTTGCCGCTGCCGGACTCCCCCACCAGGCCGACGGTCTCGCCGGGCCGTACGGTCAGCGACACCCCGTCCACGGCAGTCAGGGCGTTTCTGCCCCGCCCGAACTCCCGCCTGAGCCCGGTGACTTCGAGCAGCGGCTCGTCCCCGGACGCCGCCCGCGCCGGCCGCCGCACCTCGATGCGCGGCACCGCGGCCAGCAGGTCGCGGGTATAGGGCTCGCGCGGCGCGTCCAGCACCGTACGCACCGGCCCGTGCTCCACCGCCTTCCCGCCCTTCATCACCAGCAGCCGGTCCACGTTGCCGGCCGCCACGCCCAGGTCATGGGTGACCAGAATCAGCCCGGTGCCGGTCTCCCGGCGCAGCTCCCGCAGCAGATCCAGGATCTGGGCCTGCACGGTGACATCCAGCGCCGTGGTGGGCTCGTCGGCCACCAGCAGCCTGGGTTCGCAGGCCAGCGCCATGGCGATCAGGGCACGCTGGCGCTGGCCGCCGCTGAACTCATGGGGGCGGGAGCGCGCCCGGCGCGCGGCATCGGGAATGCCCACCCGGTCGAGCACCTCCACGGCGCGTGCGCGCGCCGCGCGCCGGGAGGCGTCGCGCCGATGGACGCGGTAGACCTCGGCGATCTGGTCGCCGATGGCCTGATAGGGGTCCAGCGAGGAGAGCGGGTCCTGGAAGACCATGGCCGCCACCCCGCCGCGCACGCCTCGCAGTTGGGCCTCGTCCAGGGCATTGATGTCATGCCCGGCCACCCGCACCGAGCCGGTGACCCGCGCCCCGGTGCCCCGGTGCAGCCCCAGCAGGGCGTAGGCGGCGGTGCTCTTGCCGGAGCCGGACTCGCCGACGATCCCCAGCGCACCGCCCTCGGCCAGCTCGAAACTCAGGCCGTCCACGGCCCGTACGACGTTCCCGCCCACCGGGAAGTCCACGGTGAGACCGGATACGGACACCAGTGACCGGCTCTTCTCGGCGCCCGTCCCGCCGCTCGTCTCGGCGCTCGTCGCAGCGCTCATCGCAGGGCCACCCTTCGGTCGGCGACGGCGTAGAGAACGTCCGCCAGGATGTTGGCGACCACCACGGCCGTGCCGGTGACCAGCACCACGCCCACCACCACCGGCAGGTCGATGGTCTTGGTCGAGGTCACCATCAGCTGGCCCAGCCCGGGCAGGCCGAACATGGTCTCGGTGAGCATGGCATTGCCGAAGATCGACCCGAAGTCGGCCGCGGACAGCGCGATCACCGGTGCCAGCGCACCGCGCAGCGCATGCCCGCCAACGATCGACCGCTCGGCCAGGCCATAGGCGCGGAAGGTGCGGATATGGTCCTCGGCCAGCGTCTCCAGCATGGAACTGCGGGTCAGCCGGGCGTACTTGGCCGCCTCCAGCAGTGCCAGCGCCAGCCAGGGCAGCAGCATGTTCCAGGCCCACTGCTCGGGATCGTCGGTCAGCGGGACATAGGACGGGAAGGGCAGCCACTGCAGATAGGCGCAGAACAGCATCAGCAGACCGAGCCCGGTGATGAATACCGGGGTGGCGGTGCCCGCCAGGGTCAGCCAGGTCAGCACCCGCTCGGTGATGCCGCCCCGGCGGAGCGCGGAGAGCACTCCGGTGCCCACGCCCAGCAGCAGCCAGAGCACCATGGCGCCCACCGCCAGCGAGGCGGTGGCCGGCAGCCGCTGGATGATCAGGCCGGTGACCGGCTGGTCGTTCTGGTACGACAGCCCCAGGCAGGGCGCCTGGCAGTGCATGGTCCCGGTACCGGTGGAGTAGTCATGCCCGGCCACAATGCCCTGGAGGAAGTGCCAGTACTGCGTATACACCGGCTGGTTGAGCCCCAGTTGCTCCCTTACCTGGCGGATCTGTTCGGGGTTGCAGCGCGGCCCGCAGGCCAGCCGGGCGGGGTCGCCGGGGGCGACATAGAACACCGCATAGATGATCACCGACAGCACCAGCAGCACCGCCAGCCCGCCGGCGATCCGGCGCAGCAGATACCCGGTCATATGGCGCTCTCCTTACGGCGCCCGGCCCGGCCGGCGCGCCCGACCCGCAGCCGGGAGGCCTCCCGCGGGTCCAGCGCGGTGCGCAGCGCGTCCCCCAGCACCGTGAAGACGAGGGTGGTGACGAACAACAGCAGTGCCGGCAGCACCACATACATGGGGTCGGCGCGGAACCAGGTGGTGGCGGTGGAAAGCATCTGCCCCCAGGAGGGGGTCGGCGGCTTGACCCCGACGCCGAGGAAGGACATGCCCGCCTCCATCACGATATTGCTGGGCAGCAGCACGGCGGCATAGGTGATCACGGGCGCGGCCAGTGCGGGGAGCAGCTCCCGGCGGGCGATCCGCCAGGAGGAGCCGCCGGCCAGCCGGGCCGCCGAGACATAGTCCAGCTTCTTCAGGCTCAGCGTCTGGGCACGTACCAGCCGGGCCAGCCCGCCGACACCATTGAGCAGTCCAATGACCAGCACCAGCAGCACCGGACGCGGGAAATCGGCCGGGACCACCGCGGTCAGCGCCACGGCGAAGGCCAGGAACGGCAGCGCCACCAGCACATCGGTGAGATGCCCGATGACACTGTCGGCGAGCCTGTTGCCCAGCGCGGCGGTGATGCCCAGGGCGACCCCCACCACCACCTGCACCACGGTCGCGCCGAGCGCGACGACCAGGGAGACCCGGGCGCCGTAGCAGAGCCGGACAAAGACATCGCGGCCGGTGCCCGGTTCCACGCCCAGCCAGTGCTCGGCGCTGACCCCGCCGAAGGACCCCAACGGCACTCCGCCGGCCGCCGAGTTGACCAGGCCGTCGTGGTAGGTGGTGGGATCCTGCCCCTCCCATGCGGCCAGCAGCGGCGCCGCCAGTGCGAAGAGCACCAGCAGGCCCAGCACGATGGCGGCCGCCAGGGCGGACTTACGGGCCCGCAGCCGCCGCAGCACCTGCCGGGCGCCGCTGATGTCGTTCTCTTGGATCTCCTGCTGAATCTCCTGCGTCACTTGACCGCGACCTGCGACACATCGAGAACACCGGTCCAGTCGCTGATCACGACATTCTTGACGTCCTTGCCCACCAGACGCTTGTAGACCGGGTGGAACAGCGGGACCACCAGGGCCTGTTCGCCGATCTTCTGGTCCAGCGCGCCCCACCGCTTGGCCGCCGCCTCATGGTCAGTGATCTTGTTGATGGCGTCGATCTCGTCATTGACGCCGGAGTCGTCCAGCTGCGCGGTGTTGAAGTTGGCGCCGTCCTTGACGATCTGCCGCCCGTCGAAGATGGGCGCCAGGAACGGACCGCCGGACGGCCAGTCGGCACCCCAGTGCGCCAGGAAGAGATCGGGCTGGTTCTGGACGCTGTGCACCTTCTCGTCGTAGGCGTTGCTCTCCAGCCCCGCCAACTTCACCTTAAAACCGGCCTTTTCCAGCGATGCCTGCACGGCGCTGGCAATATCCGGGCTGGTCTCGAAGTCCTGCGCGGTGGAATGCGTCAGAGTGATCTCCAGCCCGTCCGGGTGCCCGGCCTCCTTCAGCAGCTCCCTGGCCTTGTCCGGGTTGCCGGTGGCACCGGCCGGGAACGGGTCGTAGGGCGTATAGCCGAAGGTCGCCTGGTTGGGCAGGAAGGTGGTGGCGGGCTCGGCCAGCGAGGAACCGCCGGCCGCGTTGACCACACTGGTGCGGTTGATCGCACAGGCCACCGCCTGGCGCACCTTGGGATCGTCAAAGGGCTTGCTCTTGGGGTTGAACGCCAGGTAGTTGGTGTAACCGAAGTGCCCCGTGCCCACCCGGGCCGCCAGCTCCTTGTTGCCGCCGATCTGGGCGAGTTCGGCCGGGCCGAGGTTGGTGTCGGTGGTCACGGCGGCGGCGTCCGCGCCCGAACCGGTGGACAGCCGCTGGTTGATCACCTCGGTGGACAGCCCCGACTGCACATCCACCTTGTCCGGGTAGGCGTGCCGCTCCTTGTCGCTGTCCTGCGACCACTGGTCATTCCGCTCCAGCACCAGGTGCCGGCCGTCGCCCTCGTTCCGGACCACCTTGTAGGGGCCGGAGGACACCGGGTGTTCGGCGTACTTGACCCCGGTGTCCTTGGCCTTGGGCACCGGTGCGAACTGGGTGGAGGTGGCCAGGTAGGGGAAGTCGCCCTCGGACTTGCGCAGATGGAAGACGATGGTCCTGGCGTCCGGGGTCTCGATGGAGTCGAGCCCCTTCTTCTCCTTGTACGGCCCCTGGTAGGTGTCCCCGCCGACCAGCCAGTCACGCAAGTAGGGCGCACCGCCCGAGAGTTCGGGGGCGAACGACCGCTCAATGCCGTACTTGATGTCGGCGCTGGTGATGGGCGTCCCGTCCTCGTACTTCAGCCCGTCCTTGAGGGTGTACGTCCAGACCTTGGCGTCCTCACTGGCCTTTCCGGTGTCGGTGGCCAGGTCCGGTACGACCTTGGTGCCCTCGGCGCCGGCCGCGCGGTGGCGGGTGGTGAGGGTACGGAAGACCAGGCCGGGGATATTGCCGCCGCCGGAGGTATAGAGCCGGGCGGGATCGAACTCCTTCTGCGGCTGTCTGTTGAGCACCGTGAGCGTGCCACCGCTCCTGGGCGCACCGGCGGCGCCGTTCTTGGTGTCGCCTTGCCCCTTGGGGCCGCAGGCGACGGCGCCGGTGATCAGGGCGACGAGGGAGGCGGCGATGGCGATGCGGTGGGTGTGACGGTGACGGGGCATGGTGGGCCTTTCAGGGACGCGTGGGAGATGCGCACACCCGGGAAGGCGGTTGGAAATCAGGGCGTCACTGGGCCATACGCCTGGCTGCACGCGAACCGCCCCCGGCGGGGCGGCGCGGGGGAATGAGGGCTGCGTTCAGCGACAGTGAATGTCGGCGACGGCGTGCGCGGCCACACCGATGAGCGCCAGCTCGATGCTGGCGTTCCTGGCGGGGTGGGCGAGGCGCGACATGCGTAGCAGATTGAACTACTTTGCGAGGCATCGCAAAGGTGTCTCGCGATCCGAGACCGAATGTCTCCTATCCTGGTCAACGACAGCCCTCACACACCACTGACCTGCGAAAATCCACTTGAATCTAGGCCGGACCGGGGTGGCATCCTTGCCCGGTGATATCCGAGCTGAACCCCGGTGAGCTGAGCTGGGACGAGGTGGATCCCGCCCGTCACCCCTTCGACAGCGCCTCGGCCACGCAGGTGGTGCACTCGCTGGGACCGGCCCGGCGTGTGCCACCCCGCCCCAATGCCCCCGTGGGCGACGGGAGTTGGGAAGAGGCCGCACTCTGGGCCTGGGCCGACGCCATGTCGCAGGCACTCGTGGCACGTTATGGCCGCTGGGCCTTGGGCTGGCGCTGGTCGCACGACGAGGGGGACTTCGACGGCGGACCGGTCGGCAACTGGTGTTGCCCGCCCGACTCGGTCACCACTCCGGAGGAGACGCTCGCCCGAGTCGTCGCGGCGCTGTGCGAGTGGCGCGAGTGGCTGGAGAGTCTCACCGGGTGGTTCGAGACCTACCCCCTGAACCTGGCCGACATCGAAAACGAGCGGATTCTCTGGGAACGCGCCGCCCGCAACCTGATCCTCCAGGTGACCGACCGCACCGGCGGCGGCAGTGGCTGGCATCGGCACTGCCATCAAGTGCTCACCTGGTACCTCAGCCGCTGGGGCGTCGCACCCGCGGTCGCGGCGGATCTGGTGGAGCAGGCCATCGGTGGGCGCTTCCAGAGCTGGTCCGCCCCCGACACCGTGCTGGTGGACGATGTCGCCGAAGGGCTCGCCCGCTCACTGCGGCCGGACGACGGCCACATTCCCGCCGCCCCTCTCCCCGACCACCTGGAGCGCTGGCTGGCCGTACGCGAGTCCACGCCCTGGCATCAGGCCCCGGACGGCGGCGGAGACGCACCCGTGGTCCCCTCCCGCGACGGCGCGGCGGAAGACATCCGCCTCTGGGACGCCGCCGTGGACCCGGCCCGCGCGGCGGGCCTGCTCACCGCCCTGGAACTACTGCGGGCCGACGCCGCCCGCGGCGCGTCCCTCGACTTCGAACTGCTCAGCAGCTGGCAGCAGCACGTCCTGGACACCCCACACCCACCGCCGTTCCGCACCCTGCCCGCCTTCGCCAAGGGCGGCCGGGAACGCTATGGCATCGGCCCGGACACCCGCGCCCGCCTCGACGCCTGCCTGGCCGAGAGCGCAGCGGACAGCGGACGCCCCCTCCCCCTGACCGCCCGCGCTGCCCGCGCCTATCTCGACGTCTGCTTCTTCCACCCCTTCGACGACGGCAACGCCCGGTCCGCCTTCCTGGCCCTGGTTTTCGTCCTGGCCCGGGCCGGCGTCTCGCTCAGCGAGGTCAGTCTGCTCCGCCGCATCTCCTTCCAGGCCGACGCCCCCCAGGACTGCCTGACCCTCACCCGCTACCTCGACCTCCACCTCACGGAAACCCGACGCAGCGCGGTCGCCCCGGCGCACCCCTCCAACCCCCTTGTCACTCCTCCCCGATAACCTGCCGGATGGGGAGGGACCTATAGATGTCGTTGACTGACGAACTAACAACGCTTTATGCCCAGCAGGGCAATCCGCGGGCGCTGCTCGGTGAATTCCGCCGTACCGAAGTGCTGATACCCGTGCACAGCGACTCGGGCGATCTGATGTCCGTCACCCAGCATGGCATCTGCTGGATCCTCGCTTTCACCGGCGAATCCGCCCTGGCCCACTTCGTGCTGGCGCAAACCCCCGAGGGCACCGAGCCGCCGGACATCGAATACCGCACCGCCCATGGCGCCCGCCTGCTCGACGTCGCCGTCCCGGCCACCGGTGTCCCCACCGGTGTCGCCCTGGACCTGGCCGGGCCGTACCCCATGCTCTTCCCGCCCGTCATGGGCGTCGTCCCCGACGACTGCGCGGTGGACAACCCCGACTTGCGCGTGACCCCCGAACAAGCGGCCCGCCTGCTGGCGGAGATGGAGGAGAGCACCTCATGAGCGGCGGCGGCAACGGCAAGCTCGACGCCAACGCCCAGGCGCTGGCTGACATCACCAACGGCATCCGTAACTCCATGAGCGAGCTGTCGGATGTCGGCGGTATAGCCGAGGCCTCCACCGGCCGCGGCTTCGGCGAACTCTCCCTCTCCGGCCTGGAGACCGGCCACGACGGACTGGCCTCCTCCTTCAGCCACTTCTGCGACCGGTGGGAATGGGGCGTACGCGCTCTGATGCGCGACGCCAACGACTTCGCCAAGAAGGTGGGGTTGTCCGCGGGCGCCTACTACGAAACCGACCACTACATCTCCAACACCCTCAAGGTCGGCGCCAACGCCCTCATGGGCAACCCCCACCTGAGCGAGGAACAGGTCGAGCACCAGACCTGGAAGCAGACCTTGAGCGACAACGGCTTCAACGACGCCCTGCACCCGGACTTCAGCGCCAAGTCCTTCGAGGACGCCGCCCATCACGCCGGCCAGACCTGGACCCAGACCGGCAAGGACCTCATGGACAGCGCCAAGACCGGCGGCCCCACCCCCTTTGGCATGGCCTACCGCACCGCCCGCAGCCTGGAGGAGAAGTAACCCATGAGCCTTCTCCCCAAGAGCGTCGGCAAGCTCGGCCACGCCATCGGCAATGAAGCCAAACACGTCTGGACCGAGGGCAAGAAGGAAACCGGCGAAGCCATCCACTGGACCACCGACAAAACCGCCGACCTCCTGGATGACGTCGGCGCCCACGGCAAAGCCCGTGCCGTGCGGCACTGGGGCGAGGAAAGCGCCTCCGAACTCGGCGCCCACGTCGGCGAACGCCAGCTCGGCGAGACGGACGACCCCAAGGACCTCGTCCACGGCGACGTCAAACAACTCAACGCCGCCGCCAAACACCTGCGTTCCTTCCAGCACTCCTTCAACTCCGTCCACTCCGGCCTGCAACGCATCCACTCCGGCCAATGGAAGGGCGAGGGCGCCGACGCCTTCGACGCCAAGTTCGCCCCGGAACCCGGCAAGTGGGCCAAGGCCGCCGACTCCTGCGACAAGGCAGCCGCCGCACTGGAGGCCTACGCCCACACCGTCACCTGGGCCCAGGGCCAGGCCAAGGAAGCCATCCGCCTGTACAAACAGGGCAAGGCCAACTCCGAAAAGGCCCGCAAGGACTACAACGACAAAGTCCACGCCTACAACCACAAACTCGACAACCACCAAGACCCCGGCCCGCGCCCAGGACCCTTCCACGACCCGGGCGAGGCCGATATGGAAAAGGCCCGGCACCTGCTGGCCGAGGCCCGCAAACAACGCAACACCGCCGGCGCCGAAGCCCAGTCAAAGGTGGACGCCGCCGTCCAGCTCGCCCCGCCCAAGCCTTCCCTGAAGAACCAGCTCAAGGGCGATCTGCTCGACCTCAAGGACGGCGGCAAGGTCGAACTCCTCCACTTCGGCGGCGGCATGTTCCGCTCAGTCACCGACCTGTACAAAACGGCCCGCATGCTCAACCCGCTCGACCCCTACAACATGACCCACCCGGCCATGTACCTCGACGGCCTGAGCACCACCACCGCCGGCCTGCTCTCCCTGGCCTCCCACCCCGAACGCCTCCCCAAAGCCATCCTCGGCGACGGCTGGAACACCGACTCCGCCCAATCAGGCGGCCGCCTCCTGGGCAACGCCCTCCTGATGCTCACCGGCGGCGGCGAAGCAGCCGCAGCAGAACGGGGCGCGCTCAATGCCGCGAAACGCGGGGCGGAGGACGCAGCGGACAGCACGGTGCGGAACGCCGCACGTGACGAGCTCAAAGCGAACCCCCATGAGAGCAATCCGCCAAAGGGCAAGGAGTGCAAAGGCGGAGACCCCGTCGATCTCTCCACAGGACGGATGTTCCTGCCGGAAGTCGATGTGACACTGCCGGGCACCCTCCCGCTGGTCTTCCACCGGCGCCACAAGTCTGGCTTCCAGTGCGGCCGTTGGTTCGGCCCCTCCTGGGCCAGCAGCATCGACCAGCGCCTGGAAATCGACGCCGAAGGCGTCATCTACATCGACGAGCACGCCCGCCTGCTCGCCTACCCCCACCCCGCCCCCGGCGTACCCACCTACCCGGCCAAGGGCCCACGCTGGCCACTCACCATCACGCTGGATGGCGCCTACGTCATCACCGACCCCGACACCGGCCACATACGCCACTTCACCCCATACCAGCCCGGCACGGCCCTGCTGGAACAGATCACCGACCGCACCGGCCACCGCATCACCTACGAATACACCGCGGACGGCACCCCCACCGCCATCACCCACGACAGCGGCTACCGCCTCCTGACCACCACCGACTCCGGCCGAATCACCGCCCTGTACCTCGCGTTTGAAGGCGGAGACGACATCGAGATCCTCCGCTACGGCTACACCGACGGCAACCTCACCGAGGTCTACAACTCCTCCGGTCAACCTCTGCGCTTCACCTACGACGAACGCGCCCGTATCACCTCCTGGACCGACCGCAACGACCGCAGCTACTCCTTCGTCTACGACGACCAGGACCGCTGCATCAGCCAGTCCGGCACCGAAGGCCATATGCGCTTCTCCTTCGCATACACCGAGCCCGACCTGGACACCGGCCTGCGCACCACCAAGCTCACCGACTCACTCGGCCACACCAGCACCTACACCTTCAACAACCGCAGCCAACTCATCGCCGAAACTGATCCCTTGGGTGCAACCGCCCTCTCCCAGTGGGACCGCTACGACCGTCTGCTCTCCCGCACCGACCCTCTCGGCCGCACCACGGAATACCGCTACGACGCCGACGGCCACCTGACCGAGATCATCCGCCCTGACGGCTCCCGCCTCGCCGCCACCCACAACGACCTCGGCCTCCCCGAAAGCACCACTGGCCCCGACGGCGCCACCTGGCACCGGACCTACGATGCGGCCGGAAACCGCACTTCGCTCACCGACCCGGCCGGCGCCCAGACCCACTACACCTACGACGAATACGGCCACCCGGCCTCGGTCACCGACGCCCTGGGCAACACCACCCACATCACCTGCAACAACGCCGGTCTGCCCATGGAAATACGCGACCCCTTGGGCAACACCACCACCTACCGTCGCGACGCCTTCGGCCGCATCACCACCATCATCGACCCCCTCGGCGCAACCACCCGCCTGACCTGGACCCCCGAGGGCAAGCTCGCCCGCCGCATCTCAGCAGACGGCTCCGAGGAGACCTGGGCCTACGACGGGGAAGGCAACTGCGTCCGTTATGTAGACGCCATCGGCGGCGTAACCACCTACGAGTACACGCACTTTGACCTTCTTGTTGCCCAGACAACCCCCGACGGCGTCCGCCACGAATTCTCCCACGACACCAACCTCAAACTCCGCCAGGTCACCAATCCCCAGGGCTTGACCTGGACCTACGACTACGACCCAGCCGGCCGTCTGACCTCCGAAACCGACTTCGACGGCCGTACCCTCACCTACACCCACGACGCCGCAGGACAACTCACCTCACGCACCAACGCCCTCGGCGAGACGATCACTTACGAACACGACACCCTCGGCCGCGTCATCACCAAATCGGCCCCCAACGGGCACTCCACCACCTACACCTACGACCCGGCAGGCCGCCTCCTAAAAGCAGCCAACCCCGACGCCACCCTCATCTACCACCGCGACCGCCTCGGCCGCATTAAGTCGGAAACGACCAACGGCCGCACCATCACGTTCACTTACGACACCCTCGGCCGTCGCATCCGCCGCACAACCCCCAGCGGCGCCACCAGCACTTGGACCTACGACGCCGCAGGCCGCCGAACCTCCCTCACCACCTCCGGCCACACCTTCGACCTCGAACACGACGCCGCAGGCCGAGAAATAGCCCGCCACTTCGGCAACGGCATCACCCTTACCCACAACTGGGACCCGCTCGGCCGCCTAGCCTCCCAATCCCTAACCGGCGGCGTCGAGCCAACCACCCCTCTCATCGACCGCGCCTACACCTACCGCCGCGACGGCTACCTCACCGGCATCACCGATGCCCACACCGGCACCCGTACCTTCGACCTGGACGCCATCGGCCGCGTCACTGCCGTCAACGCTCCTGGTTGGACAGAGCGTTACGCCTACGACTCAGTGGGCAACCAAACCGAAGCTTCCTGGCCCACCGAGCACCCTAGTGTGGAGGCCCAAGGCACCCGCACCTATACCGGCACCCGAATAGCCCGCGCCGGCAACCTCCGTTACGAGCACGACGCCCAGGGCCGTATCGTCCTCCGCCAGAAAGCACGCCTTTCCCGCAAGCCCGACACCTGGCGCTACGAGTGGGATGCCGAGGACCATTTGACTGCAGTAGTCACTCCTGACGGCACCTACTGGCGGTACGTTTACGATCCTCTGGGTCGGCGTATCACAAAGCAACGCCTCGCCGCTGTCAACGAGATCGCCGAACAAGTGGACTTCACGTGGGATGGCCCGCAGCTCGCCGAGCAGACAACCATTTTGGACACCTTTCCAAACCAGGTGACACTCACCTGGGATCACAATGATCTGCGCCCAGTCGCTCAAACCGAGCGCATAACTGCAGTCGGTGTCTCCCAACGGGAAATCGATTCTCGCTTCTTCGCCATCGTCACCGACCTCGTTGGCACGCCAACAGAATTGATTGACGAGACCGGCCGTTCGGCTTGGCACAGCCAATCCACGCTCTGGGGCGCAACGGCCTGGACAGCGAACAGCACAGCCTACACGCCGCTGCGTTTCCCAGGTCAGTACTTCGACGCGGAAACCGCCTCTCACTACAACCTATACCGGACTTACGAGCCAGAAACGGCCCGCTATACAACAGCCGACCCATTGGGCCTGACGTCGGCGCCAAACCCGAAGGGATACGTCCACAACCCACACACATGGATCGACCCCCTGGGGCTGATGGGCTGCGAGCAAGACGAGCACCCCGCTGTTGCCGAGACCCGCGCCGGAAAGGGCAGCATCGTCAGTAATCACCCCATGACGTCTGATGAGGCCCTCCAAGCCGGCGCCGAATTCTTGGGGCCCGGTTACAAAGAGTTGGGAAAAAATCGAGGCGTTTTCCGGAGCGCCGATGGCCTTCGGCAGTTCCGGATGGACCAGGATTCCTTGGCGGGGAATCACTGGCCTCACGTACCTCATGTACACATGGAAATATTTGAAAACCCAGGAGACAAGAAGGCTATTGTAAATAATCACATCCCCCTGAGTGACTGACCCCCAGAAAGGCAATCGACATGATTAAAATTGGCGCCGTAGGACGTATTTCCTCCGGAGACGAGCAAGGCAAGTACGTAAAAATCCAAGAACTTCCGGATGACCCGCCTAGTTACTTGATTCTCACCGCTGCGGACCGAGACTTCCGACATGACGGCGGGGATGCTTGGGTAGAAGACAGGGCTTCGCTCAGCCAATACTTCGAAGAGGCTCACTGGATCGTCGAGTGGGAGTAGACAGAGGCAACGAGTTCCAGTTGACATGGGCCGAACGGCGCTGACGGCGACTCCGCAGCCAAACTCCTGTGCCGCGAACGAAATAGCCTCCTCTTCGTATTTGCGGCAACGAAGGCGATGCAACCGCCTTCACGCTCGATCGCACGCTCCAGCAACGTTAACCTCTTGCGTGAATCCGGCTGCAGACGACGCCACCTAGCCAAACGCACAATAACGTTCGCAGGCACCTGGAGAAATTAAACTAGCTCTCTTTAAGGAGTGTTCCGACGCTTAAGCATTTCAGCAGCGCTCCAAACATCCGCGAATTCGTTCGTATAACTACTCCTGGCTTGTCACTCTCACGGATCAGTATGACCTTGCCTCTGCCAGCCAACTCGACGCAGTGCTGGCCGTCATCCGGACCGGAGAACGAGGACTTCTGCCAGGCGGTTATTCGGGGCATTGGGACAGCTCACAGTTCCTCTGCGATGCGTTGGATGAACTTGCTTGACTCTGCTGGTGGGAGGGCAGCCCTCTCCGTTGCATGGAGCAGCGCCTGATATTTGGCGAGCTGCGCTTGCGCGTCAAGGAAGATGCCCTGGAACGCCTGGTCCAGGTGGACGGTGTCCAGTTGCTGAACGGGCCCGCCGGCGTACAGCACCGACCCGATCGAGCTGGTGAGGCGCGTTTCAAAGGGGATGACGCGCACTCTCACATTGGGCCACTCCGCGACCTCGGTGAGGAAGTCCAGTTGCGCCCGCATGGTTACGCGCTCGCAGTAGAGCATGCGGAGGGCAGCCTCATGGATGAAGACATCGAAACGCGCGGGCGCCGGCCGGTCGAAGATCTCGCGGCGCCGCAGCCGGTGCTCGACTCGTGCGGCCACATCGCGGGCCGGTAGCCGGGTAAGGCTTCCGCTCATCAACTCCCTTGCGTAGTCCTCGGTCTGCAAGATGCCCGGGATGTGCAGGAGCTCGATCGACCAGAGGTACTTCGCATGATGTTCGAGCTCCGCGATGTCGAGGAACTGCTGTGAGAGCACTCCCCGGTACTCCTCCCACCACCCCTTCGTACGCTCCTCCGCCATTTGCGCCAGCGCGTCAACCAGATACTTGTCCGTGGCCGAGCAATACGCGGCCCAGCGCCGCACCCGTTCCGCGCTGACGCCATAGCGGCCCGACTCCACATGGCTGATCTGAGCCCGTTCACCGCCCATGCGGGCGGCCAGTTCCGCACCGGTCAGGCCGGCCTTCTCCCGGAGTTTGCGCAGCTCGGCGCCCAACCGCGCCTGCCTCGCGGTGGGTTGGCTTCTCGGCGGCATGGCTCTCCCTCGGCTGACGCCCATGAGTGTGCCGCTCACTGTGCCATGGGTCCACCCTCACGAGTGGGACTCGCGTCCCACCATTGCACCGTCCCACTTGTGTGCCCTACGGTCCTGCGCACATCAGTCGGCAGCGTTCCCCGGCCATCCGAAGTGCGTCTGGTCGCCAGCCAGTTGGACGAGCAATGCCCAGGTCACGGGCGACTGGACGATCGCACCCCGCATCCCATCGCATCGGGAGACACCCCATGAATCCAGCCGTGCTCCGCGCGCCGGAAGTCACCCACGACGACTCGGCCCACTCATACGAGTTGAGGGCTCCCGCAACATTGACAACTCCATGCGTAGCCCGCCACTTCGTCACCGGAGTGCTCGCGGCCTCCGGCCATTCCGCGCTCGCTGACGACGCCCGTATCTGTGTATCCGATGCCGTGACCAACGCGGTGCAGCACGCCGGAGTGCAAACCCTGCGCATTGAGTTGACAGCAAACACCAACGGCATCGTCGTGGCCGTGTGCGATGACAACGTCCGCCGTCTCCCCTGGCCCCGGCAGGCCCGGGACGATGAGGAGAGCGGTCGTGGGCTGACGCTCGTGCGAGGGATCGCGCACTCGTCCGGGGTCAGCTGGATCTGGGACGAGCTGCAACTCGTGGGGAAGCGGGTGTGGTTCGAGTTGCGGGACGGGCAGGAAGAGGGGGCAACTAGGCCGGGAACGGCCAGGGGTTGGGGCGGCAGGTGACCCCGTCCGTGGCGAGGAATTTCGTCTGCTGCATCATCACCGGCGCCAGCGCCCCCGCCTTGGGGCAGGTCTCATGGTCGTGGCCCAGCCGGTGGCCCACCTCGTGGTTGATCAGCATCTGGCGGTAGGCCAGCATCTGGTCGCCGAAGGTCGGTGAACCCTGCGCCCAGCGATAGGCGTTGATCATTACGCGGTCCGTGGCGGCCGAGTCGCAGGAGACGTTGTCCTCCGTGGTGTCCAGGCCGGACTTGGCGCACCAGGCCGCCGTGGTCCCGGGGCTGGCCAGGGTGATGGCGAAGTCCGCGTGACCGGAGGACACACGCTCAAAGGTGCGGCGGCCGCCGTGGCCCCAACTGCGGTCGTCGTTCAGGGTCTTGTGGACGGCCTCGGCGAACAGCGCCCCGTCCAGCGGCAGGCCCTTCTCAACGTCAACGCGGTAACGGAGAACTTCACCCTTACCGGGGGCTTGGTCATGGCCGCCGACGGTCTGGAAATCACCCGAGGCCTTCGCCTTGGCGTCCAGCGGGTAGCGCAGCGCCATCTTCTGCTCAAAGCTCACCGGGGCCTTGACGCCGCCGTCCGGGGTCGGGCGGCTGTCCGAGCGGGAGGCCTTCTGGGGGGCGGAGCGGCCGTCCGCGTCGGCGGTGCTGGCCTGGGCCTTGGTGTCCGTACCGTCCTCCACCTGGCCGGCCACCACCACGGCCAGCACGGCCGTGACCAGGGCCGCAGCCACTCCGGTGACGGTGCGGGCGCGCCCGCCGCCGGCACGGCCCCGGTGCGAGGGGGCGGGCTCCCGGCGCGCGGAAGCGGCGGAAGCGGGGGTCACCGGCACGGTGGGCCGGAGGGGCGGCGCGGTCTGGACGCGCTGGGGGCCGATGACGGCCCAGCCGGTCCCGGTCACAGTCCCCGTCCCGGAGACAGTTCTGGTCCCGTTGACAGTCCCATTGACAGTCCCGGTCACGGTCCCTGGCCGCTCCGCGGGAGGCGCGGAAGCGGCCTGGGGGGCGCGTGCGCTGTGTTTACCCACGAGGCGAGGCGCTCCGTTCAGACGTCTTGGCGGTGTCCGCTAGGAGATCCCGGAAGGCGCGGGCCACCGCGTCCGGGTCCTCCATCATCGCGACATGACCCGCACCCACCAGCACGACCAGCCGCGAGTCGCGGAAGGTGGCGCTCGCCCGGCGGGCCGTACGGACGGAGACGAGCTGGTCGCGTGATCCGTACACCAGCAGAGTAGGGGCAAGCACCCGCTCGGCCTGACGCCACAGCGAGTGCTGACCGCCCAGGGTGTAGGCGTCCAGCAGGCCGCGTACCGAACGGGCCATCACATCCCAGCAGTAGGGCTGCGTCAGCCGGCGCCGGTACTCCTCGACCGCGGCGCCGAACTGGTCCGGGGTGGCCCGTGAGGGGTCGCCGTAGCACAGGGCCAGCAGTTCGGCGGTGCGCTGCTCGGGCGTCCAGTCCCTGGTCAGCCGGGCGTACAGCGGCACCGCGCCGGGCACCGCCATCAGTGCGGTGGGCAGCGCGGTGCGCTGCAGCCGCAGCGCGGGCAGGGCGGGCGAGACCAGGGTGAGGGTGCGCACCAGGTCCGGGCGGACGGCGGCGACCCGGGTGACGATGGCGCCGCCCATGGAGTTGCCGAACAGGTGGACGGGACCGCGCCCGGCGGCGTCCAGATAGCGGATGACCACCCGGGCATAGGCGGTGATGGAGTGGTCACCGTCGTCCGGCGGCGGCGCATCGCCGAAGCCCGGCAGGTCCAGCGCCTCCCCGTCCAGCGCGTCGGCCAGCAGTGCCATCAGCGGCGTCCAGTTGCTGGACGAGCCGCCCAGGCCATGGACAAAGAGGGCGGGCGGCAGTCCGGGCTCCCGGCCCGGCCGGCGCCGGACCGTCAGCGTGACCCCGGGCAGCGACACCGTGCGCCGCTCCTCCCCCGCGCTGAGCTGCGCGAAGGGCGTGGACGGCACCATCGGCACCACGGGGGCACCCAGGGACTCGGTCTCGGACATGCGGGCAATGTTACGAGACGATCACGCCGGAAACGCCTGTGGCGGCGATCACAGATCACCTGGCGGCGCGGGGCGCGGTCTCCTAGGCTCGTAGCCAGGAGCATTGGGCGCTCTTCCCGGAGGGCACAAGGGACACGACGGAAGGGGACATCCAGCATGCCCGTCGATCCGATCAACCCTGACACCTTCGAAGACGACGACATCGAGAACGAGGGCGAGGCCATGGAGTTCGACGTCGAGGCACCCGAGGCCGACGCGGCGGAGCAGCACACCGACCTGGCGCCGGACCGCGATGAGCCGCTGACCCCTCTGGACACCTACTCCGCCAATGAGGCGGACCGGGCGGAGCAGGCCAGGGTCGTGGAACTGGACGAGGACGACTACCGCTGACCGAGGAGGCGGTACGGACCGGGACCGCCGATCAGGGCGGACCGGGCCCGCTGATAGGGCGGACCAGGGCCGCTGATCAGGGCGAACGGGGGCGACCTGTGATGACCTGCGGGATTTGTCGGATATTTGTGGGCTTCCCACAGCGTCCGCCGGATGAAATTCTCCCCTACGGCCAGGCGACGGCCGGTTACCCAAAAGTACGATGGCGGTCACGGTGCTCGCCGTACAGGGAACGATCATGGGAGGCGGCGTGACAGCCATCGAGCAGACCGAGGCGCGCCCCCGGGGCACGCGCCTGCCGCGCCGAGCCCGACGCAACCAGCTTCTGGGCGCGGCCCAGGAGGTCTTTGTGGCGCAGGGGTACCACGCCGCGGCGATGGACGACATCGCCGAGCGCGCGGGGGTCAGCAAGCCCGTGCTCTACCAGCACTTCCCGGGCAAGCTGGACCTCTACCTGGCGCTGCTGGACCAGCACTGCGACAACCTCCTGCAGGCGGTGCGCACCGCGCTGGCCTCGACCACCGACAACAAGCAGCGGGTGGCGGCCACCATGGACGCCTACTTCGCCTATGTCGAGGACGAGGGCGGCGCCTTCCGTCTGGTCTTCGAGTCCGACCTGACCAATGAGCCCGCCGTCCGCGAGCGGGTGGACCGGGTCTCGCTGGCCTGCGCCGAGGCGATCAGCGCGGTGATCGCCGAGGACACCGGGCTGGCCAAGGAGGAGGCCATGCTGCTGGCGGTGGGCCTGGGCGGCGTCTCCCAGGTGGTGGCCCGCTACTGGCTCTCCAGCGAGAGCACGGTGCCGCGCGCCACCGCGGTCCAGCTGATCACCTCGCTGGCCTGGCGTGGTCTGGCCGGATTCCCCAAGAGCGGCCCGGAACACTGACCGGACCACTGACACCCGGCCGCGCCGGGCTAATGTGTGGCAGGTAGGGCGCGGTCGGCCGCGCACCCCTCCCCTGGGGCTACGCCATGGGGGACCGCACACCATCGGAGGGACAGTAGCCGTGGAGGTCAAGATCGGCGTGCAGCACACGCCCCGCGAGATCATTCTGGAGACCGGGCAGGCCACCGAAGAGGTGGAGCGCCTGGTGTCGGAGGCCCTCGCCGGCAAGGCACCGCTGCTCAGCCTGACGGACGAAGACGGACGCCGCGTTCTGGTCCCGTCCGAGAAGCTGGCCTATGTGGAGATCGGCAAGCCCACCGTCCGCAGGGTCGGCTTCACCACGATCTGAGCGATCAGCGAGATCTGAGTGATCAGCGAGATCAGAGAGATCTGAGCGAGCTGAGCAGCGTCACCGCTGGCGGCCAACGGCGGGGCTCCGGTGCCCAATTGACCGGATCCCCGCCGTTGTCGCACCCGGATCCGGCGAGGGTTGCCCGATATGGTCGCGGGGTAGGACCGCCACGACCGAATCGCATCCGCTTCTCGGCACGCACGGGAGGGAACCCACCATGATTTTCTGGGAAGCGCTCGGGTCGGTCCTCATCGGCCTTGCCGTCTCCTATGGCGCGCTGCGCTGGCTGCCCGCCCGCTTCGGACGCTTCCGCTCCCGCGCGCTGGCCCTGGCCACCGGTCCGGCCGGCGGGCTGTTCGGCGGGCTGCTCACCCACTCCGTGCTCGGCCCCGGCCATGCCGTGGCCACCCTGCTGGGGTCCCTGGTGGTCGGCGTCACCCTGCTGTCGCTGCTGCTGCGGCAGAGCACGTCACATGGGGCCAAGGCACTGGGAGACGGCCCGCCCCGCCGGTCAGCCACGGCGTGAGCGGGCCCCTCGGGGACCGTGGTGCGAGCGGGAGGGCCCGGAGCAGGCCGGTCAGGCCACCCCTGCCACGCAGATCGCTCAGGCGGACAGACCGAGCGCGGCCATCCGCTTGGTGTGCGCCTCGGTGATCCGGGAGAACATCTTGCCGACCTCCGCCAGGTCGAAGCCGTCGGCCACCCCGCCGACCAGCATGGTGGACAGCGCGTCCCGGTCGGCCACCACCCGCTGGGCCTGGGAGAGCGCCTCGCCCATCAGCCGCCGCGCCCACAGCGCCAGCCGGCCGCCGACCCGGGGCTCGGCCTCGATGGCGGCCCGTACCTTCTCCACCGCGAAGCTGGTGTGGCCGGTGTCGTCCAGCACGGTCAGCACCAAGGCCCGGGTGTCGGAGTCCAGCCGGACGGCCACCTCCCGGTAGAAGTCACTGGCGATCGAGTCGCCCACATACGCCTTGACCAGGCCCTCCAGCCAGTCCGAGGGCGCGGTCTGGCGGTGGAACTCGTCCAGTGCGGCGGCGAACGGCTCCATGGCGCCCACCGGCTCCACATCGATCGCGGACAGCCGGTCGCGCAGCCGCTCGAAGTGCTGGAACTCCGCGGCGGCCATCCTGGCCAGGGCGGCCTTGTCGTCCAGGTGGGGCGCCATCTTGGCGTCCTCGGCCAGGCGCTCGAAGGCGGCCAGTTCGCCGTAGGCGAGGGCGCCGAGCAGATCCACTACGGCCGCCCGGTACTGCGGGTCGGCGGAGGCCGTGGCCCAGTCCTGGGCAGCGATTCCGGTGTGCTCTTCTGCGGGCTCGGTGGCCTTGTCGGGCGTCTCCATGGTGCGAACGATAGCCCGCCCCGTCCCGTCCCGAAATGCCTGGTCAGCCAGTGCCCTCCGGTAACAGTCAGGTTCCGTCGGGGCACGGGTCGGGGTTTCCGGGGTACAGTGCTATATGGCCCGCCGAGTATTCGGCAGGCCGCACCCATGCCGGTTCTTCTGGGAGCGACTCCCCGGAGCGCCAGCGGATGCCCGGTCGGTGGCCCGATCGGCTTCCACAAAACCGACCGCCCTCCACGCCCCTCGGACGAGACGTCCGTACGCCAGGAGGGATCCGCTCGCGGCACGTGTGCCCGCGCGAAGGCAGTGGTCCCGCGCCATCCGGCCAGCCCGGCCGACCCGTAATCCGGCGCGGTACGTGCGGTACGTACGGAACCGTATGACCCCCTTCGCCGCCTCGCGCCGCGTCTCACAAGAAGAGGCAAACCCCTGAAAACCTCCACTAGCTCGCAGACTCCGACCACTTTCCGAGACCTTGGGATCCTGCCCGAGATCGCCGAAGCACTCGAAGCCGTCGGCATCGTGCATCCCTTCCCCATCCAGGAGATGACGCTCCCGGTCGCCCTGGCCGGCTCCGACGTCATCGGCCAGGCCAAGACCGGCACCGGAAAGACGCTGGGCTTCGGACTGCCGCTGCTGGAGCGCGTGGTCGTCCCCGCGGACGTCGAGGCGGGCCGGGCCAAGCCGGAGCAGCTGACCGACGCCCCTCAGGCGCTGGTGGTCGTCCCCACCCGTGAGCTGTGCCAGCAGGTCACCAATGACCTGCTCACCGCGGGCAAGGTGCGCAATGTCCGGGTTCAGGCGATCTATGGCGGCCGGGCCTATGAGCCCCAGGTCGAGGCCCTCAAGAAGGGCGTGGACGTGGTCGTCGGCACGCCGGGCCGGCTGCTGGACCTGGCAGGCCAGAAGAAGCTGAGCCTGTCCCAGGTCAAGGCGCTGGTGCTGGACGAGGCCGACGAGATGCTCGACCTCGGCTTCCTGCCGGATGTGGAGCGCATCATCACCATGCTGCCGGCCAAGCGGCAGACCATGCTGTTCTCGGCCACCATGCCGGGTGCGGTGATCTCGCTGGCCCGCCGGTATATGTCGCAGCCGACGCATATCCGGGCCACCGAGCCGGATGACTCCGGCCAGACGCACGCGCATATCGCGCAGCATGTCTTCCGGGCCCACTCCATGGACAAGCCGGAGATGGTGGCGCGGATCCTCCAGGCCGAGGGACGCAGCCTGGCGATGATCTTCTGCCGGACCAAGCGGACCGCGGCCGACATCGCCGAGCAGCTGACCCAGCGCGGCTTCGCGGCCGGCGCGGTCCACGGCGACCTGGGCCAGGGAGCGCGCGAGCAGGCGCTGCGGGCGTTCCGCAACGGCAAGGTGGACGTGCTGGTCTGCACGGATGTCGCGGCGCGCGGCATTGACGTGGACAACGTCACCCATGTCATCAACTACCAGTCCCCCGAGGACGAGAAGACCTATCTGCACCGCATCGGCCGCACCGGCCGGGCGGGCAAGTCCGGTACCGCGGTGACGCTGGTGGACTGGGACGACGTCCCGCGCTGGAAGCTGATCAACAAGGCGCTGGAGCTGGGCTTCGACGAGCCGGAGGAGACGTACTCCACCTCGCCGCATCTGTACGAGCTGCTGGGCATCCCGGCCGGTACCAAGGGCATCCTGCCGCGCTCGGAGCGCACCCGGGCCGGGCTGGCGGCCGAGGAGATCGAGGATCTCGGCGAGCCGGGTGGCGGCGGCCGCGGTGGCCGGGGCGACCGGGGCCGCAGGTCGGCCGGTCCGGCTGCGGCGGTGGCCGAGGAGCGTCCGGCGCGGAGCCGGGCGCCGCGGCAGCGGCGGCGGACGCGGTCTGGGCGGCCGCTGGACGGAGTGGCGCAGGCGCAGGTGCCGGCGCCCGAGGCCGCGCAGGCTTCTTCCGGGGCCGGCACGGCCCCGGAGACCCCGGCCCGCCCGCGGCGCCGGCGGCGTACGCGGGGCGGTGGGGCTTCGGTTGCTTCGGTGGCGCCGGTTTCTCCGGTGACGCCGGTGGCTCCGGTTGCTCCGGTTGCTCCGGTGGCCGCTGTGGTCGAGGAAACGGTCAGCGCGACCGAGATCCCGGCCGCCGTGGAGGTGGCCGAGGCTCCTGTCGCGGCGCGGCGCAAGCGGACTCGTGGGGGCCGGGCGGCTGTGGCCGTTGAGGCTGTTGAGGCCGCTGCTCCGGTTGTGGCTGCGCCGGTGGCCGACGTTGAGGCGGTCGAAGCGGTCGAGGCGGCTGCCGAGAAGCCGAAGCGGACTCGCAAGGCCGCGGCGGCCGTTGAGGCCGTGGACGGGGCCGAGGCCGCGCCCAAGCGGACCCGCACCGCCAAGAAGGCCGCCGCCCCGGTGGCCGAGGCCGAGGCGGTCGCCGAGGCCGCGCCCAAGCGGACGCGTACCGCGAAGAAGGCGGTCGCGGCGGTTGAGGCGGTCGCGGCGGTTGAGGCCGCCGAAGCGGTCGAGATCGTCGCCGAGGAGAAGCCGAAGCGCACGCGGACGGCGAAGAAGGCAGTCGCCGCTGTGGACGGGGCCGAGGCCGCGCCCAAGCGGACCCGCACCGCCAAGAAGGCTGTCGCCCCGGTGGCCGAGGCCGAGGCGGCCGAGGCGGTCGCCGAGAAGCCGAAGCGAACTCGCAAGGCCGCGGCAGCAGTTCAGACCGCGGAGACGGTCGAGACCGTCGCCGAGGAGAAGCCCAAGCGCACGCGGGCGACCAAGAAGGCCACTGCTCCGGTGGACGGCGCCGAGGCGCCCGCCGAGGCCGCGCCCAAGCGGACGCGTACCGCGAAGAAGGCGGTCGCCGCTGTGGACGGGGCCGAGGCCGCGCCCAAGCGGACCCGCACCGCCAAGAAGGCTGTCGCCCCGGTGGCCGAGGCCGAGGCGGCCGAGGCGGTCGCCGAGAAGCCGAAGCGAACTCGCAAGGCTGCGGCGGCAGTTCAGACCGCGGAAGCGGTCGAGACCGTCGCCGAGGAGAAGCCCAAGCGCACGCGGGCGACCAAGAAGGCCACTGCTCCGGTGGACGGCGCCGAGGCGCCCGCCGAGGCCGCGCCCAAGCGGACGCGTACCGCGAAGAAGGCGGTCGCCGCTGTGGACGGGGCCGAGGCCACGCCCAAGCGGACCCGCACCGCCAAGAAGGCCGCCGCCCCGGTGGCCGAGGCCGAGGCGGCCGAGGCGGCCGCCGAGAAGCCGAAGCGAACTCGCAAGGCCGCGGCGGCGGTCGAGACCGCTGTCGAGGAGAAGCCGAAGCGCACGCGGACGGCGAAGAAGGCGGTCGCCGCTGTGGACGGGGCCGAGGCCGCGCCCAAGCGGACCCGCACCGCCAAGAAGGCTGTCGCAGCCGCGGAGGGGTAAGGGCCGCAGGCGAACCCGTGGCCGGTTACCTCTTGGAGGTGGCCGGCCACGGGTGTTTTCGCCGTGGCGGCAGCGGTGCAAGTTCATCTGCGGGGCGGCTTGGGCCGGGCGCGCAGTTCCCCGCGCCCCTGGTGGGGGCGCGGCGGCCTCGCCGGTGACCAGGGTGGCCGGGTCCGGCGGGGATCGGACGTGGAGGTTGGCCTCGGTTAGCCTCGGGGCATGAGCAGGCCGCCCTTTCTCACCTTGCCCCCGTGTGCCCGTGCGTACCGACTGGCCACCGCGCGTGGGGAGTTCGCCGTGCATGACGCCCGTCCCGCCGGGCCGCCGCGTGGCACCGTGCTGCTGGTGCCGGGGTTCACCGGCAGCAAGGAGGACTTCATCGCGGTGCTGGCGCCGCTCGCCGGGGCGGGCTACCGGGCGGTGGCGGTGGACGGCCGGGGGCAGTACGAGAGCGGCGGGCCGCGCGATGAAGCGGCGTACGCGCAGCGGGAGTTGGCGCTGGATGTGCGGGCGCAGGCGGCCGCGCTGGGCGATGGGGTGCACCTGGTGGGGCACTCGCTGGGCGGGCTGATCGGACGGGCCGCGGTGCTTCACGACGCGGCTCCGTACCGTTCGCTCACCCTGATGAGCAGCGGCCGCGGGGCCGTCGCCGAGTCGCAGCGGGCCCGTACCGCGCTGCTGTTGCACGCGCTGACCGAGCTGGGGATGAGCATGGCGGAGGTGTGGACGCGGATGCAGGGGATGGAGGCGGAGGCGGCCGATCCGGCCGCACCGCCGGCCCTGCGGGAGTTTCTGCACCACCGCTGGCTGGGCACGGTGCCCGAGCAACTGATCGGTACCGGACGGCAGTTGATGACGGAGCCGGACCGGGTGGACGAGCTGGCGCGGGTGCCACTGGCCAAGCATGTGCTGTGCGGGGCGGTGGACTACGCCTGGCCGGTGCCCCAGATCGAGGGGATGGGCAAGGAGCTGTCCGCGGTGACAACGGTGATCCAGGGCGCGGGGCACTCCCCCGCGGCCGAGTGCCCGGAGGCCACCGCGGAGGCGATGGTCCGCTTCTGGGAGACGGTCAGCGGGTCTGATCGGTGGTGACGGTGAACAGGCCGCCCTCGGGGTCGCGCAGGGTGGCCTCGTGCTCGGTGGTCGGGCCGATCTCCTCCGCCACCCCGCCACCGGCCTCCAGCGCCGCCCGTACCGCCTGGTCCACGTCGTCCACACAGAAGTAGACATGCCAGCGTGGCCGGATGCGGGGGTCGGGCGCGGCCTCCACGCCGCCGCCGCGCAGGCAGGCCACGGTGTGGCCGTGCACCCGCACCATCACCGCGTCGTCCTCATAGGCGAGGTCGGTGTCCTGGCTGTCCCAGCCGAAGATCGCGCCATAGAACTGGGCGGCGTCGAAGCCATTGCGGGTGCGCAGTTCCAGCCAGGCGGGGGCGGCGCCGCTGCCGATGGTCCAGCCGGGGAGGACCCGGCCCTCCCAGAAGCCGAAGACGGCGCCGTCGGGGTCGGCGGCCAGCACTGCCCGGCCGCTGCCGAAGGCCAGCGGGCCCACCGCCACGGTGCCGCCGCGCTCGCGGATCCTGGCGGCCACCGCGTCGGCGTCGTCCACCGCGAAGTACGCGGTCCAGGAGACCGGCACCCCCATGGAGCGGGCCACATTGCCGATGCCGGCCACCGGCCTGCCCTCGCGCAGGCCGACCAGGAAGTCCTCACCCAGCGAGCCGGCCCGGAAGGTCCAGCCCAGCACCTTGCCGTAGAAGCGCTGCGCGCCGGCGAGGTCACCGGTCAGCAGGCTCACCCAGCAGGGCGTTCCGGGCCCCGCGCGGTCGGAAGCCGACATGGCCGATCGCCTCGTTTCTGTTCTGTGCTCCGGCGGGGAATCGGGCCGTCCGGCGCATGCCGCGGCGGCCGCCCATAGCCCCAAGGGTTCCATCCGCCTTCCCCGCGCGCACTCCGGCACGCCCGGATCAGGCATGGGCATGGGGCGGGGCGGCCGGGGGAGCTAGAACTGCATCCGCAGGTGGTCCCAGAAGCCGTCGCGCAGGGCCCGGCGCAGGTCGGCGTGGCCGCGCAGGGACAGGCCGAGCAGGGACTCGGCCTCCACCAGCAGTTCCTGGTCCACGGTGCCGGGCAGATAGGGGTGGCCGGGCAGCAGTTCGGAGAGCGAGTCATGGCCCCGGGCGCCCAGCCACTGGGCGGCCACCCGGGCGCCGACGAAGCGCACATCCTCCCGGCTGGGCGCGGGGCCGCGGGCCAGGGCCTCGCCCAGGGACTCGAAGCCGGTGCGGCGGGTGACATAGGGCTTGCAGAAGTCCAGGTCGAAGGTGCGCTGGCTGTCCACCTCCCACAGCAGCGGCTCGGCCTGGTTGCGTCCGCCGATCGCCTCGATGCCCCAGAGGTGCACCCGGGCGCCATAGCCCTGGGCGGCCTCCACGGCGGAGACCAGGTCCTCGTCGCCGCCGATGAGCACCGCGTCGCTGATGGCCCGGTGGCGGGCCAGCGACTCCAGGTCGGAGCGGATCAGGGAGTCCACGCCCTTCTGCTGGTTGTTGGCGTTGAGGTTGCCCAGTCTGACCTTGACGTCCGGCAGTTCGGCGATGCTCTGCTGCTCTGGGGTGTGGATACGGCGGCGGGCGCCGTCGTACCAGTAGACGCGCAGCAGCCGGCTGTCCGGGAAGATGGTGCGCGCCTTGTCGATGAACGCCTCGATCAGCCCCTCGGCGTCCAGTTCGAAGGCCCGCCGGTCCTCGGTGCCGGCCACCAGGCGGCCCGCGGCGGCGTAGGCGTAGCCGGCGTCCACGAAGACCGCGTGGGTGGAGGGGGTGGTGGCCACCTCGGCGAGCACCCGGGTGAGCAGTTCATTGGTGCGCTCGATGCCGGCGACCACGGCACGCAGGTCAAGGGGGGAGTCAAGGGGGGAAGGGTTTACCGGGGTTGCGTCAGTCATGTGGGGTCGTTTCGTTCAAGGGTGCGGTCGGGGTGGGAGACCGGCAGACATGGGGTCATGGGGCGCGGGGTCATTAGGCGGGTTAAAAATTTCCTTAGCGTAGGGAATGTTTGAGCGAGTACCTTCGTTGTACAGCCGTGTAACGCGCCGCCACAGCAGTCGCGTGCGTCACGTTCATTCAGTTCTCCTCAGGAGGATCAGACGAAGGGAGAAGCTTTGCGCTTCGAAATCATGCGCCTCGACGACGTCGATGGCACCGCCGTTGACAGCACTGTCGTAGACGCCGCCTCCGTCAACCGGATCGTGCAGCAGGCCGCCTCGATGGGCCAACGCATCTATATCCGCCCGGCCGACACCGGAACGCGGTGACCCCACCGCCCGCCGATGTGCCGACGCCCCCGTACGGACCTTCCGTACGGGGGCGTCGGCATCGCGGCGGCGTCAGTGGTGGTGGCTGATCACCTGGGTGATGCCATTGATGATCTGCTGCACGGCCAGCGCGGAGAGCATCATGCCCGCGAGCCGGGTGACCAGCACCACTCCGCCGTCCTTGATCACGCGGATGATCAGCAGCGAGTAGCGCATCACCAGCCAGAGCACGATGTGCATGGCGGCGATGGCGGTCCACACCGAGACCTGGGCGGCGACGGAGTCGGCGTGCTGGACGGCCAGGATCACCGAGACGATCGCGCCGGGCCCGGCCAGCAGCGGCATGCCCAGCGGTACCAGGGCGACATTGACGTCCTTGGTCTGGGTGGGCTCCTCGGACTTGCCGGTCAGCAGGTCCAGGGCGATCAGCAGCAGGAGCAGACCGCCGGCGATCATCAGCGCGGGGGTGGTGATGTGCAGATAGTCCAGGATCTGCTGGCCGCAGATGCCGAAGACGGCGATCACGCCGAAGGCCACGGCGGCGGCCTGCCAGGCCATCCGCCGCTGGACCTTGGCGGCCCGGCCCGCGGTGAGGGCGAGGAAGATCGGCGTGATCCCTGGCGGGTCCATGATCACGAACAGGGTGAGGAAGAGCGAGCCGAAGACGGCGACGTCGAACACGGTGGTGCCTTGCGAGAGTGCGGAGGAGCGTGCGGGCGCCCTGAAGCGCGCCCGGTACGGGGGGGTCAGGAGGTGGGAAGGGTGCGACCGGTGGTCAGCGGAGCGTTCGGCCGCCCGCGCCCGGGACGGGGAACGCGCCCGTCGCCCGGCGGGTGATCTCGCCGTAGATCTCCGGATCGGTGGTGAACTCGCCGAGTTCACAGCTCTTGCGGCTGCCGTGGTAGTCACTGGAGCCGGTGGTCAGCAGGCCGAGCTCGGCGGCCAGACCGCGCAGCCGGGCGCGGGTGGCGGCGTCATGGTCCATGTGGTCCACCTCGACGCCGTCCAGGCCGGCCGAGGCGAAGGCGGCTATCTCGGTCTCGGAGAGGCACCGGCCGCGCTTGACGGCCAGCGGGTGCGCCAGCACGGTGACCCCGCCGGCCGCCTTGACCAGGCGGATCGCCTCAAAGGGGTCGAACTCGTGCTTCTCCGCGTAGGCCCGGCCGCCATCGCCCAGCCACTGCTCGGTAAAGGCGTCCGAGACGCTGTCGATCACACCCAGCTCCACCATGGCGGCGGCCACATGGGGACGGCCCACCGCACCGCCCGCGGCCAGCTCGGCCACGCGCTCCCAGGTGACGGGCACGCCCAGCTCGCGCAGCCGGGCCACCATGATCCGGGCCCGCGGCTCCCGGCCGTCGCGCACCAGCTCGCGCTCGGCGGCGAAGACGGGCTCGGCGGGGTCGAAGAGGTAGGCGAGCAGATGCACGCCAACGCCGCCCAGGCGGCAGGAGAGTTCGGCGCCGGTGACCAGGGTGAGCCCGGCGGGCAGGGCCGCGATGGCCTCGGCATGGCCGCCCACACCGTCGTGGTCGGTCAGCGCCACCACGTCCAGCCCCGCGGCGGCGGCCTTGCGGACCAGCTCGGCGGGGGTGTCGGTACCGTCCGAGGCCGTGGAGTGGGTGTGCAGGTCGATGCGCACGACGCGGAACTCCCAACGGTGACGGCACGGACAAATGGACGGTCCGTTCAGGATAACCGGCACCGCACGCCCGCCCGGCCGCCTTGGCAGGGCGGCCGGCGCCTCAGGGGGACAGGATGCGGGGGGACAGCGCGCCGCAGGGTACGAGCTCGACCTCGGCGCCGGCGTCCCGCAGATCGGTGATGACCAGCTCGTCGTACATCAGCAGGGCCGAGGTCTCCGGCCAGGCGATGGCCCACAGCCACAGTCCGCGGGCCTCGCCGGCGAACACCGCCCGGTCGCCGGGGGCGCCATCGACATGCCAGAGGTGGGTGGGGCGGCCGGATGCCAGCAGCTTGGCGTGCGGGGGGCCGTCCACGCTCAGATACGGTCCGGGGTCCGGCCCGTCGATGCCCGCGTAGCGGGCGCCCAGCCCCACGCCCAGTTCTTCGGCGATCAGCAGCAGTTCGCCGGGGCCGCCGAGCGGGCCGGGTCCGGAACAGGCCAGAGCGGTGGCGCGGCCGCCGCCACGGTCGTCACCGGCGCAGACCACGCCGGTGAACAGCCAGCCCACCGGCAGCGGCCAGGGCATCCACACCGGGACCCGGGACCGCTTGACCACCACGGCCAGCGCTTCCACGCTCGGCGGGACGACCGGCTGCAGAGGGTGCACCGAACCGTGCACGGCGCACTGCCAGGAGTCGGCGAAGAGACCGGGCGCTCGGACCCGGCCACCGCACTTCGGGCAACTGGGTTCGCCCCTCATAGGGTCCAACGGTCCTCCCCGATACGTCATCGCGTCAAGGACGATCACTCGTCCGGAGGGACAGGCGGGCGCTTGGTGTTTGTGCGAGCTGCTTCGCGTTTGCGTGTGCTTTGTGTGTGCGGGTTGTACGTGACTGGTCGCGCCCACGCGGCGGAGCCGCATGATGCAGCTGCCTCGCGCCCCTAAAGGGGCACCCCCCGGCGCAGGGGGTCGCGGAGGTCCGTGCCATGGCGTAGCCAGCGCTCCTCCAGCGCGGCCGCCCCCTGCACCCGCTTGAAGGCCGCCTCATTGGGGGTCATGGGGAGCAGGGGGAGGAAGCGGACGGGCTCCATGGGGTCGGGGAGTTCCAGGTCCGCCACCAGGCCGCCGGGCTCGGCGACCAGGACCGAGGTGAACGGGGCCTGGGGCCACAGCGGTTCGCCGGTGTCCAGTGAGGCGCCCGGTGCCACCACCACACCCTCCACCTGGGGCGAGGCGGCCAGTACCGCCAGCGGGCGGAGCACCTTGTCGGTGTCCGCGCGGCCGGGGCGTACCGAGAGCAGGAGTTCGGCGCGGGGGCCGCGTACCGGGTCGGCCAGGGTGACGGAAAGGGGCGCCGCGAAGCGGCTCGATGAGGGGTGGTGGCCGGGCGACGGGAGGGCCGGGTCGGTCATGGGCTGGGCGGACATACCGAGGGTGGCGTAGCGGACCACATCCTCGTCGGCGCCGCCGGTGAAGCGGAGGACCTCGATGCGGTCGGTACCCAGGAAGGTCACCGCGGCGCGGGCGTCCACCTCACCGAAGGCGGCGCACAGCCGGGCCTCTACCAGGGCGAGCACGTCAGACATGGGCCGAGCATAGAGAGCGGGAGTATCGAACGCGCAAAGGGGCCGACCGGGCCGTCAACCCGGCTGCTAGCCTTGGCCCCTGGTCAGCGAGTGTTGTCGTCCCCAGGGGGACCGGCCGGAGGAGGTGGGGCTGCGGTGGATCCCAGTCGACCGTGCAGTACCGGCGATTCTCCCGTCCGCCCGCCCCGGGCCCGCGTCCGCTGAACCGGCCCGACTCCCTTCGCGCCCGCGGTATTTGACGGGGGAACGCTCCCAAGTCCGTCAGCACTTTCTCCGCGGAGTTCTTCCGCGGACAGCCGCCGGCCGAGGTGCCCGGTGCGGCTCCGTGGACGTATGTACGCCCGTACCGGGCGCGCCGTCCAAGGCCATGCCGCGGTACCGCGCCCCGCCGGCGGCCGGCCCGTGAATGGAGCCCGTCATGTCGATGATCCGCGATCTGCGCGCCGCCGTCCGTCCCGCCCTGCGCCGGGCCGACGCCCCCCGGCCGTACCCGGGCAATGGCCGTCCCGAAAGCGGCAGCGCGGTGGTGGACTGCGCGGTCTACCGGGACGGCCGGCGGGTGAGCGCGCACTGCGGTCCGGCGGAGGCAATGCGCCGGGTACGGGCCGAGGGCGGCTTCGCCTGGATAGGGCTGCATGAGCCCACCGAGCCGGAATTCGCCGGTATAGCCAGGGAGTTCGGGCTGCACCCGCTGGCGGTGGAGGACGCGGTGCACGCCCACCAGCGGCCCAAGCTGGAGCGCTATGACGAGACGGTGTTCACGGTCTTCAAGACCGTTCACTATGTCGAGCACGCCCAACTGACCGCCACCAGTGAGGTGGTGCAGACCGGCGAGGTGATGTGCTTCCTCGGCGAGGACTTCATCATCACCGTGCGGCACGGCGGCCAGGGTTCGCTGCGCGCCCTGCGGCTGCGGCTGGAGGACGACCCGGAGCTGCTGGCCAAGGGCCCGTCGGCGGTGCTGCACTCCATCGCGGATCAGGTGGTGGACGGCTATCTGGCCGTCGCCGACGCGGTGCAGGACGACATCGACGAGGTGGAGATCGATGTCTTCTCACCCACGGGCAAGGGGGGTTCACGGGGCGGTGACGCGGGGCGGATCTACCAGCTCAAGCGGGAGGTGCTGGAGTTCAAGCGGGCGGTCACCCCATTGATGCGGCCGATGCGGCTGCTCAGTGAGCGGCCGATGCGGCTGGTGGACCCGGCGATACAGAAGTACTTCCGTGATGTCGCCGACCATCTGGCCCGGGTGCATGAGCAGGTGGTGTCCTTCGACGACCTGCTCAACTCGATCCTCCAGGCCAATCTGGCGCAGGCCTCGGTGGCGCAGAACGAGGACATGCGCAAGATCACGTCGTGGGCGGCGATCTGTGCGGTGCCGACGATGATCGCCGGGGTGTACGGCATGAACTTCGACGAGATGCCGGAGCTGCACTGGACGTACGGCTATCCGCTGGTGATGGTGGTCACGGTGGCGATCTGTGTGACCATCCACCGGGGCTTCAAGCGCAATGGGTGGCTCTAGGGCCGCAGTTGGTTCAGCCCTGGCGCCGGCGGCCGGTTCAGCCCTGGCGCCGGCGGCCGGCGAGGATCACCAGGGCCAGGCCGGCCAGGATCACCGCCAGGGCCGGGCAGGCCGCGGCGGGCGGGGTCTGGCCCAGCCAGAGGGCGGCTATCAGGGCCGCGCCCGGTGTCTCCAGCAGCAGCGAGGTCGAGGTCACCGAGGGGCCGACGCTCTTGACCACCCGGTTGAGCAGGGAGTGGCCCAGCAGCTGGGCGGTGGCGGTGAGCAGGGCCAGTTGCAGCCAGGTGCCGCCGCCGTAGCCGCCCAGCGCACTGCCGGTGGTCAGGCAGAGGACCAGCAGCAGCACGGCGGTGGTGGCGTAGCAGAGGTAGGTGTACGCCACGGTGCCCACCGTCCGGCGCACCTCCGCGCCCAGCAGGACGTACCCGGCCGCCGTCATGCCGGCGGCGAGGGCGAGCGCGTCACCGGCCAGGGCGCGCGGGGAGGCGGCGAAGTCCACCCCGGTGAGGATGAGGACGCCCAGGACGGCGAGCACGGTGCCCGCCCAGGCGAGGGCGGGCTGGCGTCTGCCGCCTATGCGCAGCAGCAGGATGGTCCAGATCGGGGTGGTGGTGGCCAGGGCGGTGGAGGAGGCCACCGTGGTCATCCGCAGGCTGGGCAGCCAGGTTCCGAAGTGGACGGCCAGCAGGGCGCCCGCGGCGAGGGTGAGCAGAAGGGGGCGGCGGCCCAGCGAGCGCAGCTCGGTGCGGTGGCGCAGCAGGGCGGCCGGGGTGAGTGCGGCGACCGCCATGGCGTTGCGCCAGAAGGCGATGGCCAGCGGGGGCGCCGCCGTGGCCGCGATCAGCGGCGCGGAGAAGGCGACCGAGGTGACGGCCACCGCGAGCAGCAGGAACTCGGTGCGGAGGACCGGGGCGGCCGGGGTGGGCAGGGTGGTGGAGTGTGTGGCCGGGGCCGCCTTCTGTTGCGCAGGTGCATCGCTCACAGCACAAGCCTAGGCCGGAACATGGCGGAGGGTAACCGGCGCACCGGCGCGCGGTGGCGGCGCGGGGCCATAGAGTGAGCGCATGGAGCTGACACAGGCCCTGATCGAAGAGGCCACCAAGAAGTCCGGCCTGATCTGGGTGCGGGGCCCGCAGGGGCCCGCCCGTGCGCTGTGGCACATCTGGCACGAGGGTGCGGCGTGTGTGGTGGGCGGGCCCGGGGAGCAGCCGCTGGACGACCTCGGGCTGGCGGACGGCGCCTCCGCGACGGTCACCGTCCGCAGCAAGGAGCGGGGCGGACGGCTGGTGGAATGGGCGGCGCGAGTGGCCGAGTTGCCCGCGCGGAGCGAGAACTGGGCCGCCGCGGTCGCCGAGTTGAAGGGCAAGCGGCTCAACGCGCCCGACGCGGAAGGGATCGAGGAGCGGTGGGCTCGTGAGTGCCGGGTGCTGCGGCTGGAGCCGACGGGTGCGACGGCGCCATTGCCGGACGGCTCCTTGGCCGCGGTGCCGCTGGCCACTCCGGTGACCACACGGCGGCCGATTCCGGCGGCGTTGCCGCGGCTGCTGCGGCGGAAGCGGGCTTGACGGCGACCGGGCGGTCGGCGGGCACGCCCCTTCGGGGCGTAGGACACCCACCCGCCCGCCCGATTGCCCGGAAAAGTTTTCCGCTCAGCCCCCCGCAGGGATCCGCTTCCCGTAATCGACCAGTGCGCTCTTCTGCGGCACGGACAGCGCGAAGTCCTTGCCCCAGTCCCCCAGTTCGACCTGCCCCGCCCCGCCCGCGCGGCGTACCCGCAGCGGATAGGGCCGGCCCGCCAGGGAGACGTCCAGCGTGCCGCCCGTCCCCTTGGCGTCGGTGCCGTTGACCCGGATGGAAGGGACTCCGCCGACCGAACCGTGGGCACCGCGGGAGAGCTTGCCGTGCAGCCCCAGCAGCCCGTCCAGCAGCACATCCTTGTCGGTGAAGCCGCGCAGCTGCCGGTAGGCGGGGTCGCCGGTGGGGACCTTCACATATTTGCCGTCCAGCTTGCTCGCCGCGCCCGTGCCGGCGCCCCGCGCGGCCCCGTCGCCGCGGGACCAGAAGGCCGCGTCCGCCTTGAGGAAGAGGTCGTCGCCGATCCGCAGCAGCTCGAAGGAGCCGGTGTCGGAGGCGACCCGGCCGGTGCCGCCGTCCTTCTTCAGCCGCATGTCCAGCCGGTAGCTGCGGCCCTGGCCGGCCACATTGCCGGAGAGATGGACCGCGTCCGCCTGCCGGGCCGCCTCCCGTGCCCGGTCCTGGATCGCCGCGGCGCCCAGCTTGCCCACGCCATTGGTGCCCGCGTCGGGGTCCTCGCCCCCGCCACAGGCCGTCAGCAGGGTGGACAGCCCCAGGCACAGGGCCACCACCCCGGCCGCGTTCCGCGTTCGCACCTGTGCTCCTGCCTCCCGTCCGCCCCGGAGGAGGGCAGCGTACCCGCGCCAACGGCCGCACGGGCCCTCCCTGCGGCAGCGCGCAACCGGCCACGTTAGCCTGAACGCAACATATGACATGGCCGGAACATGGCCCAGGAGTCCCAAGGGAGGTGCGCGGCATGGCGGCGAGCGCCAGGGTGTTCGTATCTCACCTGTCGGGGGTGGCGGTCTTCGACCCCAATGGCGACCGGGTTGGCCGGGTACGCGATGTAGTGGCCATGCTCCGCATCGGCGCCCGGCCGCCGCGCGTCCTGGGACTGGTGGTGGAGGTGGCCAGCCGGCGCGTGGTCTTCCTGCCGATGACCCGGGTGACCGGTGTGGAATCCGGCCAGGTGATCACCACCGGCGTGATCAATATGCGGCGCTTCGAGCAGCGCCCCAGCGAGACCCTGGTGCTGGGCGAACTGCTGGACCGCAAGGTGAAGCTGGTGGACACCGGCCAGGAGGCCACCGTTCTGGATGTGGCCATCACCCAGCTCCAGGCCCGGCGCGACTGGGAGATCGACAAGGTCTTCGTCCGGGTGGGCAAGACCGGCCCGCTGCGCCGCAAGGGAGAGCAGCTGACCGTGGAGTGGTCCGCGGTCACCGGCTTCTCGCTGGAGGAGCACGGGCAGGGCGCGGCCAACCTGGTGGCCACCTTTGAGCAGATGCGCCCCGCCGACCTGGCCGGCGTACTGCACCACCTCTCCCCCAAGCGGCGCGCCGAGGTGGCCGCCGCGCTGGACGACGCCCGGCTGGCGGACGTCCTGGAAGAGCTGCCCGAGGACGACCAGATCGAGATCCTCGGCAAGCTCAAGGAGGAGCGGGCCGCCGACGTCCTGGAGGAGATGGACCCGGACGACGCCGCCGACCTGCTCTCCGAACTGCCCGAGGCGGACAAGGAACGGCTGCTGACGCTGATGCAGCCGGACGAGGCGGCGGATGTGCGCCGGCTGATGTCCTACGAGTGGCACACGGCGGGCGGCCTGATGACCACCGAGCCGATCGTGCTGCGCCCGGACGCCACCGTCGCGGACGCGCTGGCCCGGGTGCGCAATCCCGACCTCTCCCCGGCACTGGCCGCCCAGGTGTACGTCTGCCGGCCGCCCGATGAGACGCCCACCGGCAAATACCTGGGGCTGGTGCACTTCCAGCGGCTGCTGCGGGACCCGCCGTCCACCCTGGTCGGCTCGATCACCGACACCGATCTGCAGCCGCTGGCGCCGGACACCCCGCTGCCCGCCGTCACCAGCTATCTGGCCACCTACAACATGGTGGCCGCCCCGGTGGTGGACGCCGGCGGCTCCATGCTGGGCGCCGTCACCGTGGACGACGTCCTGGACCATCTGCTGCCGGAGGACTGGCGGGAGACCGAACTGCACCAGGGTGCGCTGGGCATGAGCGAGATGAGCGAGATGCCGGAGGCGGACCATGGCCACTGACCGCGCCCGTGAGTTCGGGCTCATCCCCCGTGCCGAACGCACCCCTGGGCGGGAACGCCCCAAAGAACGGACCACCCCGCCCGCCGCCCGGCGGGCCCGGCTGGACCAGCCTCAGGTCAAGCGGCGGCGCTGGCTGCCGGAGTACGACCCGGAGGCCTTTGGCCGCACCTCGGAGGAGATCGCCCGCTTCCTGGGCACCGGCCGGTTCATCATCTGGATGACGGTGGTCATCGTGATCTGGGTGGTGTGGAACACCTCCGCCCCGATGGGCCTGCGGTTCGACCAGTACCCCTTTATCTTCCTGACCCTGGTGCTCTCCCTCCAGGCCTCCTACGCCGCCCCGCTGATCCTGCTGGCCCAGAACCGGCAGGACGACCGGGACCGGGTCAACCTGGAGCAGGACCGGGAGAAGAACGAGCGCAGCATCGCCGACACCGAGTACCTCACCCGGGAGATCGCCGCGCTGCGCATGGGACTTGGCGAGGTCGCCACCCGCGACTGGATCCGCGCCGAGTTCCAGGAACTGATCAAGGAGATGGAACAGCGCCGGGTATTCCAGCAGGAGAGTGAGGAACGCGACCGCTGACGGCCTTTCCGAGGTGTCGGTGGTGCGCCGTACCATCAGGGCATGGCTACCGAAACCCAGGCTTCCGTCCCCGCCGAAGAGGCGGTGCGCACCGCGCTCTCGACGGTGAACGACCCCGAGATCCACCGGCCGATCACCGAACTGGGCATGGTCAAATCCGTGGAGATCGCGGCGGACGGCACGGTCGCGGTGGCGGTCTATCTGACGGTGGCCGGCTGCCCCATGCGCGAGACCATCACCGCCCGGGTCCGGGAGGCGGTGGAGCGCGTCGAGGGCGTCACCGGTGTGACCGTCGAGCTGGATGTGATGAGCGATGAGCAGCGGCGGGAGCTGGCGGCGGCGCTGCGCGGCGGCCAGGCCGAGCGCGAGGTGCCCTTCGCCAAGCCCGGCTCGCTGACCCGGGTCTATGCCGTGGCCTCCGGCAAGGGCGGCGTCGGCAAGTCCTCGGTGACGGTCAACCTGGCGGCGGCGATGGCCGCGGACGGCCTCAAGGTCGGCGTGGTGGACGCGGACATCTACGGCCACTCGGTGCCCCGGATGCTGGGCGCGGAGGGCCGCCCCACCCAGGTGGAGAACATGATCATGCCGCCCTCGGCCAATGGCGTGAAGGTCATCTCCATCGGCATGTTCACCCCGGGCAACGCCCCGGTGGTCTGGCGCGGCCCGATGCTGCACCGGGCGCTCCAGCAGTTCCTGGCCGATGTCTACTGGGGCGACCTGGATGTGCTGCTGCTGGACCTGCCGCCGGGCACCGGTGACATCGCCATCTCGGTGGCCCAGCTGGTGCCCAACGCCGAGATCCTGGTGGTGACGACCCCTCAGCAGGCCGCCGCCGAGGTCGCCGAGCGGGCCGGGGCCATCGCGGTGCAGACCCACCAGAAGATCGTGGGCGTGGTGGAGAACATGTCCGGGCTGCCCTGCCCGCACTGCGACGAGATGGTGGATGTCTTCGGCACCGGCGGCGGCCGGCTGGTGGCCGACGGGCTGACCAGGACCACCGGTGCCACGGTGCCGGTGCTGGGTTCCATCCCGATCGACGTCCGGCTGCGCCAGGGCGGCGACGAGGGCAAGCCGGTGGTGCTCAGCGACCCGGACTCCCCGGCGGGCAGTGCGCTGCGGGCCATCGCGGGCAAGCTGGGCGGGCGGCAGCGGGGGCTGTCGGGGATGTCACTCGGCATCACGCCGCGCAACAAGTTCTGACCGGGCGGGTTGCCGGGTGGGGTCCGAAGTGGGCCGGCGCCTCAGCGCCCGTAGTCGGTGATGTCCTTGACCACCGCGAAGCCCATGCCGTACGCGCTCATGCCGCGGCCATAGGCACCGATGTTGACGGCTCCGCCCTGGGCGGAGCCGGCCAGCACCCAGCCGTAGTCGGACTCGCGGTAGCGGAAGTCGGTGGCCACCCCGTCCACCGGCAGCGAGAGGGTGGTCCAGGGCTCCTCGTCCAGGTGGTCGGCCAGCTCCCAGGCCAGCGCCGTCTGCTGGTCCAGCCAGCTCTGCCGCAGCGCGCGCTCCATATGGGCGGGCCAGGTGTAGGACAGCAGGCCCGCTCCGGCCAGCCAGGCGGCCGAGGACACCGAGGTGGCCTCCAGTACGCCGGTGCCATCGGCGCTGCGGCGTACCGGGCGGCTGGCGACCGTCACCACCACGGCGAAGCGCTGGGCGCCGGAGAACTTCTCGGTACGGGCCGCCTTGTCCGGCCGGCCGTTCCAGTCGGTGCGCAGGGTGGGCTCGGTGCCATGGCCGGTCGAGCCATGCTCGATGGTGCCGTCGGCGGCGGTGCCCACCTGCATCAGCCAGCGCCGTCCGGTGAACGCCTCGTCCAGGCCGTACCAGGGGAACGAGGCCATCAGATAGCCGTCCACGGAGCGCCGGGTGCCGGGTCCATGGTGCGGCACCTCCCGGGGAGCGGAGCCATCCGAGGACGTTGCGGCCGTCGCGGCCCGACTCGTGGTCTCCATCTGCGCGGTGCCTCCTCATTGGCCCGTGGTCGTATCCGGCCCATTACGGCGGGCTACATCGCCCCAAACAAAGGGAGGATAGCCACCACCGTCAATGGGGCCCGGCATGCGGGGCCCGCGCTGATCCGTAAGGGACGCCCCGGGGCGCAACCCCGGGGCGTCCGCCGTGCCCGCTAGGTGGCGTCGGCGTCGAACGGCGGGCGCTCGCCCGGCTGGACGCGCTGCGGCTTCTTCAGCAGGTCGGGGCCGCCGGTCGCGGGAACGGTGGCCTCATGGGTCTCCCGGCCGTTCACCGCGTCGGTGACCTCGGCCACGTCCGAACGCAGGTCGAAGCCGTTACGGATCTCCTTCAGCCCGTACTCGTCCTTCTCCAGGACATGCTTGCGGACGAAGGTCTTGGGGTTGAGGTCCTCGAACTCGAAGTCCTTGAACTCCGGACCCAGCTCGGAACGGATGTCCTGCTTGGCGTTGTCGGAGAACTGGCGGATCTTGCGCAGGGTGCGCGACACATTCTGGATCATCTGGGGCAGCTTGTCCGGCCCGAAGATGAGCACAGCGAGGACGACGAGCAAGACCAGCTTCATGGGTCCTATGTCGAGCACCTTGCAGCTCCTTGATGCGTGGGCGGCCACGGGTGAGGCCGTCTATCACGGTACCTGGCCGCGCGCTCCACACGGGAGACGCCCAGGCCAACAACGGGCCAACGGTGCCGCCCGGCGGCCTCAGCCGGCGTGGGCCGAGCCCAGGGTGAGGCGCGCGGTGCGCTCCTGGCCCTGGCGCTCCAGGGTCAGGGTGAGCTGATCACCAGGGCGGTGACTGCGCACCCTGACGATCAGCTCCTGGCCGCTGTGCACCGGTGTGCCGTCCACCTTCTTGATCACGTCCTGGGGCCTGATGCCCGCCTTCTCGGCCGGGCCGCCGGGGATGACGGCGCCGCTCTTGTCGTTCACCCGGGCCCCGTCACCGGAGTACCCCATGTCCAGCGAGACACCGATCACCGGGTGGGTGGCCTTGCCGGTGTTGATCAGCTCCTCGGCCACCCGCCTGGCCTGGTTGACGGGTATCGCGAAGCCCAGGCCTATGCTGCCGCCCTGGCCGCCGGCCTCGGAGTCACCGGCCGAGCGGATGGCGCTGTTGATGCCGATGACCCGGCCCCTGGCGTCCACCAGCGGGCCGCCGGAGTTGCCGGGGTTGATGGGGGCGTCGGTCTGCAGCGCGTCCACATAGCTGATGTCGCTGCCGTCGCCCTTGTGACCGCCCGCGGTGATCGGGCGCTCCTTGGCGCTGATGATGCCGGTGGTCACGGTGCCGGCCAGGTCGAAGGGGGCGCCCACGGCGACCACCGAGTCGCCCACCCGGACCGAGTCGGAGTTGCCCAGAGCGAGCGGGGTCAGGCCGGAGACCCCGGACACCTTGATCACGGCGAGGTCGTAGCCGCCGTCCCGGCCCACCACGGTGGCCTTGGCGGTCTGCCCGCCATTGAAGGTCACGGTGATCGCGCCATCCGAACCGGCGGGCTCCACCACGTGGTTGTTGGTCAGGATGTGTCCCTGCTTGTCCAGGACGAAGCCGGTGCCGGTGCCCTGGGAGGAGCTGCCGCGCACATGGATGGTCACCACGCCCGGCAGCACCCGGGAGGCGATCCCGGCCACGCTGCCGGGGTCCCGGTCGCCGGGCTCGGCGGACGGCTGATGCAGCGTCACATGCTTGCCGATCCGCCCGTCCCGCTCCAGGTACGCCCCGACGCCGCCGCCGACGCCGCCGGCCACCAGCGCCACCAGCAGCGCGCCGACAACAAGCTTGCCGGGCCCGAACGCCGCCTTGCCCCCCGGCTCGGGCCCCGGCCCCTCACCCGCCCGCGCCCAGGGGTCATAGCGCCAGGGGCCCTGCGCTTGCGCATCCACCGCACCGGGTGCCTGCGGGTGCGGGCCAGCCCCTACGGCGCCGCCGGGTACGCCCTGGGGCAGGGCTGCCGCGCCCGGCTGTCCCGCCGCAGCGGCGGGGTGGCCGGGCGCCGATGAGACGGCGGGCCCGCCGAGCGGGGCGGCCGGGGTGCCCGGCGGCACGGCCTGTCCTCCGGGTGCCGGGGTCGAGGCTGCCGCCGGACCGGCGAGGGGCTGGGCAGGGGCAGCGGGCGCGGGGGCCGGGGTGCCGGACGGCATGGCGGGCGTACCGCTCGCCGAGCCCGGAGCAGCTCCGCCCGTGCCCGGCGGCGGGGCGAAGGCCGGGCCACCGGGCCCCGCCGGAGGCAGCTGGGAACCGCTTCCGGGCGCAGCCGGGACGCCCGGCGGCGGTGGCAGCGGGGCGCCGGAGAACGGGCCGGTGGTGCCGTGTGGCGGAGTCGGAACGGGGCGCTGGACCGGGGGAGCCGGGGCCCAGGGGCCGGGACGGCCGTAGGGCGGCGTGCCATAGGGGTCGGGTGCATGCAGGGGCGTACCGGCCGGACGGCCGGAGGGCGCCGGGCCCTCGGGCGCAACAGCCGGACGCGCATGGGGCACCGCGTCCGCAGGCGCACCCGCCGGACGCGCAGGAGCTACCGACCCCGCAGCGGCACCGCCCGACTGGCCAGGAAGCGCCGCATCCACAGGCGCACCGTCCGGACCCGCAGGGGCCCCCGCACCCGCAGCCGCACCCGGCACCGGGGCGTCGGCCGGGACGCCGGTTCGCTCCGGGGCGGTGCCAGCAGTACCGGCAGCATCGGCAGCACCATCCGAACCGTCATCCAGCGGCCGGCGCGGACGGCTCCACCAGTGCGTCCTGGCGTCGGAGTTCCCCTGGTCCATCCCTCTCCCCCACAGCTGGTCCGGGGGCTGCCGCATCCCCTTGGACGGGCGGCCCACCAGCGATTCAACCAGGTCCGGGCGGACGGACAAGCGGGCACCCGGCCTGTCGGGTGCGCATCAGCGCATGGCGTTGATCCGGTCCGCCGGGGGCGGCGGTGCGGGGAGCGCCGGGGGCGGGATGACCGGGAGGGTGCGCGGGAGCGGCGGGCCCATCCGGCGCGTCCCGGTGCCCGCCGGGGCGACGGGCCCGGCTCTGCGGCCCGAGGCGGCGCCGGGGCGCGAGGCCCAGGCCAGGGAGGTGGCCGAGACCTGGGGGTCCTCGGCCCGGGCCCGCGGGGCCTCCACCGCGGTCTCCAGCGGCTGGGCCCCGGCCAGGGCGAAGGCCGCTATCGAGACCGCGCCGGCCGCCGCGAAGGCGAACCGGCGGCCGCGCGAGCGCCCCACCTCATGAATCCGGAAGCCGCGGGCTCTCCCCGGAGCCGGAAGCAGGGCGAAGGCCTCGGCCCGGACGCCGAAACCGCCTTTTCCCCGGCTGCCGAGGCCCGGTCCGCCCGGCTCGTCGTCCTCATCGGCACCGCCCATGCCCGGCAGACCCTGCAGCCGGGCCAGCAACTCCGCGGAGAGCGGCGGCGGAGCCGCCTCCGCGAACACGCTTTTGAGCCGACGCTGGGCGTCGGCTTCCGCTTTGCATTTCCAGCAGGTCGCCAGGTGCGCCAGCACCCGCTCCCGGGTATCGTGCCCCAACTCCCCGTCCACCAGGGCCGCGAGACGGTCGCCGAGGTGCTGCTCGGCGGGGGACTGACCGCCTGAACCGCTCACGCGATCCCTACCTCCCCTCTCAGCGCGACGCCCGGAGCCACCGCCACCGAGCGCTGCTCGGCCCGGGCGGCGGGCGAGCGGTGCCTGAGCGCCTTGCGCAGATGGGAACGGCCCCGGTGGATACGGCTGCGCACCGTGCCGAGCTTGACGCCCAGGGTGGCCGCGATCTCCTCGTACGACAGACCCTCGATGTCACAGAGGACCACCGCGGCGCGGAACTCCGGCGCCAGGGTGTCCAGCGCCTGCTGGACGTCGGCGTCGAAGTGGGTGTCGTTGAAGTGCTGTTGGGGAGAGGGCTCACGGCTGGGCAGCCGCTCGGCCGCGTCATCGGCCAGCGCGTCGAAGCGGATGCGCTGCCGGCGGCGGACCATATCCAGGAAGAGGTTGGTGGTGATGCGGTGCAGCCACCCCTCGAAGGTGCCCGGGGTGTAGGTGGACAGCGAGCGGAACACCCGGACGAAGACCTCCTGGGTGAGGTCCTCGGCATCGTGCTGATTGCCGGTCAGACGGTAGGCGAGGCGGTAGACCCGTGCACTGTGGGTGCTGACAATCTCCTCCCAGGTGGGAGGAGTCCACGCCGCCGGATCCGCATCGGTGGCGAAGCTCGCGGTGGCGGAGTCGTGCGGGCCTGGGCGGTCAGCGGTGTTGGTCACGGATTTCGGCTCGACGGCGGACCTGAGAAAGCGCCTCAGCACTCCCCGACGGTCGACGGCCGTAGCCGCACCTCCCCTGTCGGCTCTGGTGGTGTCCAGTGGAGCCCCTACCATATCCACCTCGCCCGTTAGCTCCGGATAAGGAAATTTGACCTGCTTTTTGGTCTTGGTCCGGGGCCTCGCCCTCCGAACCCGCCAACTCCCCTTGTACGCCCTCTCCGTTCGGCGTGCTCACGCTGTTCCTCCCCTCCTAACGCGCGGTCCCATCTGCGGGTTCCCGGGAGCAGCGGATACAGTCACGGTTGCGTCGATCCATGGGGACAGGAGAGGGCCATTACCGGCAACCGGCAGATGAGCTGGGCGTTCGCCGATGCGTACGGCGTCGAGCACATCGAGGACGCGGCACTGCGCTGGGCCCGGGAGCGGGCCCTGGAGGCCGGGCTGCCCTCGGTGTCCTCCGGCACCGGCTCCGCGCTGCGCCTGCTCGCCGCGGCGGTGGACGCCAAGGCGGTCGCCGAGATCGGCACCGGCACCGGCGTCTCCGGCCTGCACCTGCTGCACGGCATGCGCCCGGACGGCGTGCTGACCACCGTGGACAGCGACCCGGAGTGCCAGCAGTTCGCCCGGCAGGCGTTCCGCGCCGCCGGCTTCGCGGGCAACCGGGCCCGGTTCATCCCCGGCCGGGCGCTGGAGGTGCTGCCCCGCCTCGCCGACGGCGGATACGACCTGGTGTTCTGCGACGGCGACCGGCTGGAGTACCTGGACTATCTAGCGGAATCGTTGCGCCTGCTGCGCCCCGGCGGACTGGTCTGCTTCGAGGGCGTCTTCGCCGACGGCCGCACCGTGGACACCGCGGCCCCGCCGGCCGAGGTGCAGCACCTGCGTGAACTGCTGCGCCTGGTACGGGAGTCCACGGTCCTGCTGCCCTCCCTGCTGCCGGTGGGCGACGGGCTGCTGTGCGCGGTCCGGCGCGGCTGAGCGAGTCCGGGGCGGCCGGGAAACGCCGCTGCCCCGGGGCCGCGTGAGCGGCCTGCCGGGGCAGCGCAGAAAAGACCGTGGCCTTGAGGGAAGGTCAGAGGGTGACCTTCTCCAGGGCCTCACCGAGAGCCTTGGCCTCATCGGGGGTCAGCTCGACGACGAGACGACCGCCGCCCTCGAGCGGAACCCGCATGACGATGCCCCGCCCCTCCTTGGTCACCTCGAGCGGGCCATCGCCCGTCCGCGGCTTCATGGCCGCCATGCTCGTTCCCCTTCCTGAAACCAGCCCGTCGCAGCCGACAACCCAGGTGTCACCGGCATCGAACACATTGCTTCCAGGCCATTATCCCGCATCGTGCGACCCAATGACCAACATCGGTCGGCATCCCTTCGGCAACTCGATCCGGCAAAACCACTCAATTCGCCGATTGCCCGGCACCGGGGCGCCGGACCGCCTCCCCCAGCGGGTCCCGATTCTTTGACGCAGGTCACATATCCCCCGGTGATGATCTCGGGCAAGCTGACCCGCGAGACCGACGCCGGTGAACCGCAGAAGAGGGGACGCATCATGGCCGACACCGTGCTTTACGAGGTGACCGACGGACTCGCGACGATCACCCTCAACCGCCCCGAGGCCATGAACGCGCTGGACACCGCCACCAAGGTGGCGCTCCGAGACACCCTGCGCGGCGCCGCCGAGGACCCCGCGGTACGGGCCGTACTGCTGACCGGCAGCGGACGGGCCTTCTGCGTCGGCCAGGACCTCAAGGAGCACATCGCCACCCTCACCGAGCACCGTGAGCGGGGGGCCGCCGGGACCATGGACACGGTCAAGGAGCACTACACCCCCATCACCATGACCATCGCGGGCATGCCCAAGCCGGTGGTGGCCGCGGTCAACGGGGTGGCGGCCGGTGCCGGAGCGGGCTTCGCCTTCGCGGCGGACTACCGGGTGGTGGCGGACACCGCCGCCTTCAACACCTCCTTCGCCGGGGTGGCGCTCGCCGCCGACTCGGGCGTCTCCTGGACGCTGCCCCGGCTGGTGGGACACGGCCGGGCCATGGACCTGCTGCTCTTCCCGCGTTCGGTGAGCGCCGAGGAGGCCCGGCGGCTGGGCCTGGCCAATGAGGTGGTCCCGGCGGCCGAGCTGGCCGGGCACGCCCTGGCGGTGGCCCGCCGGCTGGCCGAGGGGCCGACCGGCGCCTATGCCGCGCTCAAGGAGGCGGTGGCCTATGGCGCGGACCACTCACTGGCCGAGACCCTGGCCGTGGAGGAGCGGCTCCAGTCCGTCGCCGGCGACTCCGAGGACCACCGCATCGCGGTGGAAGCCTTCCTCAAGAAGGAGAAGCCCCGCTTCGTGGGCCACTGACCGGAGGGCGCCCCGCCAGGGGTGCGGTGCCGGGCTCCGTCTGGGACGCGGGTACTGCCGGGCCCCGTCAGGGGCGCACGGAACTTGCCGGGCCCCATTAGGGGCGCGGGGAACTGCGCGACCAGCCGAGAACAACCCGCACCCGAAAAGCGGCCCAAGCGGTGCCTGACGGCTCATGGTCCGCGCCATTGCCAGGTGCCGTTCACCAGTGAGCGGCCCATACCGCCGGTCGCTTGTCATGTGCGGGCCGTCTGGGGCTGGTCGCGCAGTTCCCCGCGCCCCTAATGGGCCGCCCGCACATGGCAGTCCGCCAAGTGGTCATTGACCAGCCCGCACGCCTGCATCAGCGCATAAGCCGTGGTCGGACCCACAAAGCGGAACCCTCTCCGCCGAAGCTCCTTGGACAGAGCGGTGGACTCCGGCGTCACCGCCGGGACATCCGCCGCGGTGCGCGGCACCGGCCGGGCCTCCGGCGCATACGACCAGACCAGCTCGGTGAGTTCGCCGGGGCCCCAGGCGGCGGCAACCTTGGCGTTGCCGATGGCCGCAGCGATCTTGGCGCGGTTGCGGATGATCCCCGGATCGGCCAGCAGCCGCTCCGCGTCCTCCTCCGTGAAGGCCGCCACCTTCTCGATGGAGAACCCGGCGAAGGCCGCCCGGAAGCCCTCCCGGCGGCGCAGGATGGTCAGCCAGGACAGCCCGGACTGGAACGCCTCCAGGCATATCCGCTCATAGAGGGCGTCGTCCCCGCGCACCGGACGCCCCCACTCGGTGTCGTGATACGCGCGGTAGTCCGCCATCGACTCGGCCTCCAGGCCCCAGGGACAGCGCGCCAGCCCGTCCGGCCCCGGAACCGCTCCACGTCCGGCCATCACCGCTCGCCCCCGTCCCGGCCGGACTCCGGCCGCTCCTCGCCCGCCCCGGCCTCCGCCGCGGCGTCCTCCCCCGCGCCCGGACCGCGCGGGGGGCCTCCCGCGGCCGCCCGGGCCCCCGCCAGCGCGGCCTCCAGCTCGGCGATCCGCGCGTCCCGCTCGGCCAGTTCGGCGGCCAGCCGGTCCAGGACGTCATCGGTGTCCGCCATCCGGTAGCCGCGCGGCACCACCGGCAGCCGGAGCGCCTCCACATCCGCGCGGGCCAGCGGCCGGTCCTGGGGCAGCGGCCAGGCGATCCGGTCCGGCGGGGCCTCGGGCAGCACTCCGCCCCGCCCGCCGAGCACGGCGAGCGTGACCGCGCCGACCACCACGATCAGCGCGATGAGCAAGAACCAGAACACGGCCATCTCCCCTGTCGATCCGTTCACTCCGATCGTGCCATGCCGCACTGACAGTTAAGGTCGCTGCGGACCATCGAGAGGGAGTGCGGGAAATGCTGCGGCTGGGACGACGCGAGTTCGACGCTCAGGAGCCGGTGATCATGGCGATCGTCAACCGGACACCGGACTCCTTCTACGACCGGGGCGCCACCTTCCAGGACGAGCCCGCGCTGGCCCGGGTCGAGCAGGCCATCGCCGAGGGCGCCGCCATTGTGGACATCGGCGGGGTGAAGGCCGGGCCCGGCGCGGAGGTGACCGCCGAGGAGGAGGCCCGGCGCACCGTCTCCTTCGTGGCCGAGGTGCGCCGCCGTCACCCTGAGGTGGTCATCAGCGTGGACACCTGGCGGCACGAGGTCGGCGAGGCGGTGTGCGAGGCGGGCGCGGACCTGCTCAACGACGCCTGGGGCGGCGTCGATCCCAAGCTGGCCGAGGTGGCGGCGCGGTACGGGGCCGGGCTGGTGTGCACCCACGCGGGCGGCGTCCGGCCGCGTACCCGGCCGCACCGGACCGAGTACGAGGATGTGATGGCGGACATCCTGCGGGTCACCGTGGGGCTGGCCGAGCGGGCCGAGCGGCTGGGGGTGCGGCGGGACGGGATCCTTATCGACCCGGGCCATGACTTCGGCAAGAACACCCGGCATTCGCTGGAGGCCACCCGGCGGCTGGGCGAGATGGCCGCGACCGGCTGGCCGGTGCTGGTCTCGCTGTCCAACAAGGACTTTGTGGGCGAGACCCTGGACAAGCCGGTCAAGGAACGGCTGTTGGGGACGCTGGCCACCACGGCGGTCTCGGCCTGGCTGGGCGCCCGGGTCTACCGGGTGCACGAAGTCGCCGAGACGCGGCAGGTGTTGGAGATGGTGGCGTCCATCGCCGGGCACCGGGCACCTGCGGTGGCCCGGCGGGGGTTGGCGTAGTCCGCGGGGCGGGTTTCGTTTTGGCTGCGGGCCGGCGCCGGCTGGTCGCGCCCACGCGGCGGAGCCGCATAACGCGAACGCCCCGCGCCCCCAAAGGCCCCGAAGGGGCCCGAAGGGGCCCAAACCCCCCTACGCCCCCGCCTCCTTGGTGACCACCGCGACCGTCTCCTCCACATCGTCCGTCACATGGAACAGCTGCAAGTCCTTGGCCCCCACCTTGCCCTGGGCCACCAGGGTGTTCCGCAGCCAGTCCACCAGCCCGCCCCAGTACTCCGAGCCGAAGAGGACGATGGGGAAGCGGGTCACCTTCTTCGTCTGGACCAGGGTCAGCGCCTCGAACAGCTCGTCCAGCGTGCCCAGTCCGCCGGGCAGCACCACAAAGCCGCTGGCGTACTTGACGAACATGGTCTTGCGGACGAAGAAGTAGCGGAAGTCCACCCCCAGGTTCACATAGGGGTTGATGCCCTGCTCGAAGGGCAGCTCGATGCCCAGGCCGACGGAGACCCCGCCGGCCTCCATGGCCCCCTTGTTGGCGGCCTCCATCGCCCCCGGCCCGCCGCCGGTGATCACCGCGAAACCGGCCTCCACCAGGCCCCGTCCAATGGCCACCCCCGCCTCGTACTCGGCGCTGCCCCGCCGGGTGCGGGCGGAGCCGAACACGCTGATCGCCGGGGGCAGTTCGGCCAGCGCGCCGAAGCCCTCGACAAACTCGGACTGGATGCGCAGCACCCGGAAGGGGTCCTCGTGCACCCAGTCCGCGGTCCCTCTGGTGTCCAGCAGATGCTGGTCGGTGGTGCCCTGCTGCATCTGCCCGTGCCGGCGCAGCACCGGCCCACGGCGCTGCTCCCGCCGGATGCGCGCCCCCTCGGAGTTGACCATCGGTGTACTCCCTCCGCCTGGCCCCGCCCGCTCGCCGGCGGGAAAGGATCGTGCGGTTCAGCCTAGGCCACCGGAGGGCCGGTGATCAGGTGGTGAGCCAGGCCCGCAGCCGCCGTTCGCAGTGGTGGATGCGCTCCACCACCACATGCTCGTCCCGCTTGTGCGCATAGACCGGGTCGCCGGGGCCGTAGTTGACCGCGGGCACGCCCAGCGCGCTGAACCGGGCGACGTCGGTCCAGCCGAACTTGGGCCGGGCGCTGCCGCCCACGGCCTCCATAAAGGCCCGCGCGGCCGGGTGGGAGAGTCCGGGCAGCGCGCCGCCGGAGTGGTCGTCCACCACCAGCTCGGTGACGCCGCAGCCGTCGAAGACCTCACGGACGTGCTCCAGCGCCTGCTGGGGCGTACGGTCCGGCGCGTAGCGGAAGTTCACCGTCACGGTGCACTCGTCGGGGATGACGTTGTTGGCCACTCCGCCCTCGATGCGCACCGCGTTGAGGCCCTCGTGGTACTCCAGCCCGTCGATCACCGGCCGGCGGGGTTCATAGGCGGCCAGCCGGGCCAGGATGGGGCCGACGGCGTGGATGGCGTTGGAGCCCATCCAGGAGCGGGCGGAGTGGGCCCGTTCGCCCTTGGTGCGCAGCAGCACCCGCAGGGTGCCCTGGCAGCCGCCCTCGACCTCGCCGACGGAGCCCTCCAGCAGCACCGCGAAGTCGGCCCGCAGCCACTCGGGATGGGCCTCGGCCACCTTGCCCAGGCCGTTGAGGTCGGCGGCGACCTCCTCGTTGTCGTAGAAGACGAAGGTGAGGTCGCGGTTGGGCTCGGGCACGGTGGCGGCGATGCACAGCTGCACCGCGACGCCGGACTTCATATCGGTGGTGCCGCAGCCCCAGAGAATTCCCTTGTCGTCCAGCCGGGAGGGCACGTTGCCGGCGATGGGCACGGTGTCGATGTGCCCGGCGAGCACCACCCGCTCGGCGCGGCCGAGTTCGGTGCGGGCGACGATGTTGTTGCCGTGCCGGTGCACCGTCAGGTGCCCCAGGCCGCGCAGCGCTTGCTCGATGGCGTCGGCCAGCGGCCCCTCGTTCCCGCTCTCCGACGGGAAGTCCACCAGGCGGGCGGTCAGGGCGGCGGCGTCCAGGGACAGGTCCAGTGCGGCATGCTCCATGACAGGTGACTCTAACCCCCGGCGCGACGGGCCCGCCCGGCTCGGACTCCCTCCCCGTGCGTCAAGTAACGTGGGCCGCATGTCCCGGATTCCCGTCGCCCGTCGCGGCCGGCTGCTGCGTGTCGCGGCCGCCTGTGCCGTGTTGCTGGCCCTGATCGGCTACCTGGTGGCGCACTTTCTGACGGGTGGCCCGGGTGCCCCCCGCTGCACCGCCACGGCCGACGGCGGGACGTACTCGCTCGACCCGGAACAGGCCGTCAACGCCGCCACCATCACGGCGGTGGGCACCACCCGCGGGCTGCCGGAGCGGGCGGTGACCATTGCGCTGGCCACCGCCATGCAGGAGTCGGGGCTGCGCAACATCCATCATGGCGACCGGGATTCGCTGGGGCTGTTCCAGCAGCGGCCCACCCAGGGCTGGGGCACGGCCGCGCAGATCACCGACCCGGTGTATTCGGCCGGGGCGTTCTACGACCAGCTCAAGCAGGTGCCGGGCTGGTCCCGGCTGCCGTTGACGGTGGCCGCGCAGCGGGTGCAGCACAGCGGTTTCCCGCAGGCGTACGCCAAGCACGAGACGGACGCCACCCGGCTGGCGGCGGCGCTGACCGGCCGCGCCGGCGCCGCCTTCAGCTGCTCCACCAGCCCCAGCGACGGCAAGCCGGGCGATCCGGCCGCGGTACGGACCAAGCTGCGCCGGGAGTTCGCCGGGACGGTGGACCCCTCCGGCCCGCCGACCACCGGCGGCAAGGGCGGCCCGGCCGGGAGCTCCGGCACCGTGACCGTGCCCGTCCAGCAGGTACGGACCATCTCCACGGAGCAGGACGCGGTGCAGCGGCAGGGCTGGGAGCTGGCCTCCTGGGCGGTGGCGCACGCGGCCGAACTCCGCATCGAGCGCGTGGTGTTCAACGGCCGGGAGTGGACGGCCAAGCACTCCAGGGACGGCTGGCAGAAGGCCGGCACCACCGAGGACACCTCCACCGAGGTACGGATCACCACCGCTCAGTAGTGCGAGGCCGTCTCCGTGCGGGGCATCCGACGGTGCGGCAGGTTGCCATCGGGACCCACGGGGCACCCGGGAGACCAGGGCGGTGAACTCCCTGGACAACCAAGGCTTCCCGCCCCAATACGCCCGTCCATACCGGGCCGGGTTTGCCCGATTGTTCACAGAGCCGATAATGCGACGCATTGCTCACTCTTTACCTTGGCGCACCGCAACCTTCCCGGGGCTCCGGCCGTAGTCACTGCGTCCGCTCGCCGGACAGCAAAGGATCGCAACCGTCGAAGGAGCAACATGTCCCTCCCCCTCACGCGTCGCATCGCCCGAGCGGCTCTGCTCGTCGCAGCGGGTGCCGCTCCGCTGGTCGGCGCGGCCGGTGCCGCGAACGCCGCGGACCTCGCCCAGGCCCCCGACCTGGGCGGGCTGACCGCGGTGGACGGCGCTCACCTCGGCAACCAGGTGGAGGCCGCCTCCCAGCAGGCCGGCACCATGACGACGGACGCCGCGGGCAAGGCGGTGCACACCGCCGGCCCGGCCGCCGGCCAGGCGATGGGCACCGTCGGCAGGACCGCCAAGTCCACCCAGCACACCACGGGCGAGCTGGCCGGCTCCGCGGGCTCGGCCGTCGGCGGCGCCACCCAGAGCGTCACCAAGGGCGGTCTGCCCACCGGTGGCGCGGGCCTCACCGACGCGGTGCCGCACGGCCTGCCCTCCCTCGGCTGAGCGGACCGCCGGCGCATCACTGCGCGATGGGGGCCCGGGAGACGATCTCCCGGGCCCCCATTTGCCTGTCCGCGTCCGGCGCGCGGGCGTACCGCTACTCCGACAGCCGCTGGACCGCCGCCTGCACCCGCTCATCGGTGGCGGTGAAGGCGATTCGTACAAAGCGCTCGCCCGCCGCTCCGTAGAACTCCCCCGGAGCCACCAGGATGCCGCGCTTGGACAGCTCCGCCACGGTGTCCCAGCAGGGCTCGTCCCGGGTCGCCCACAGATAGAGCGAGGCCTCGCTGTGCTCGATACGGAAGCCGGCGCCCTCGAAGGCGGCGCGCAGCGCGGTCCGGCGGTGGGCGTAGCGGGCCCGCTGCTCGGCAACATGGGTGTCATCGGCCAGCGCGGCCACCGTGGCGGCCTGCACCGGGGCGGCCACCATCATTCCGCCGTGCTTGCGGATCCGCAGCAGCTCGCCCAGCACCCCGGCGTCACCGGCGATGAAGGCGGCCCGGTAGCCGGCCAGGTTGGAGCGCTTGGAGAGCGAGTGGACCGCGACGATGCCCTCGAAGGAGCCGCCGCAGATCTCCGGGTGCAGCACCGAGACCGGGTCGGCCTCCCAGCCCAGCTCCAGGTAGCACTCGTCGCTGACCAGCAGCACCCCGTGCTCCCGCGCCCAGGCGACGGCGCGGCGCAGCTGCTCGGCGGAGAGCACCTGGCCGGTGGGGTTGGAGGGGGAGTTCAGCCACAGCAGCTTCAGGCCGCTGGGGTCGAGCTCGGTCCCCGCGGCGTCGGCCGCAAAGAACGTCTCGGCGTCGTAGACCACCGGCTCGGCGCCGGCCAGCCGGGCGCCCACCTCATAGGTGGGGTAGGCCAGCCGCGGGTAGGCCACCTTGTCGCCGGGGCCCAGGCCGAGCTGGGTGGGCAGCCAGGCCACCAGCTCCTTGGAGCCGACCACCGGCAGGACGTTCTCCTCGGCCACCCCGCGGGCTCCCAGCCGGCGCTCCACCCAGCTGGTGAGCGCCTCGCGCAGTGCCGGGGTGCCCCACACCGTGGGATAGCCGGGGCTGTCGGCGGCCGCGGCCAGCGCCCGCTGGACCACCGCGGGCACCGGGTCCACCGGGGTGCCCACCGACAGGTCCACGATGCCGTCGGGGTGCGCGGCGGCGGTGGCCTTGTAGGGCTCCAGGCGGTCCCAGGGAAAGACGGGGAGGCGGGAGGAGACGGGGCTGCTCACGATGCTCGCTCTCTTGCGCTAGGGGCGCGCGGGGGTGCGCTGAGGGGGGGTGCGCCAAGGGTGGTGCGCCGGGTGGGCCAATGCCGCGGCCCCGTACGCGCGGGCGGTACGGGGCCGGAGGCGGCTGCTGGTCAGTGCTGCGGGTTGATGTCCGCCGGCAGGCTCGCGATGAACGGGTGGTCCCGCTCGATCAGGCCGAGCTTGGAGGCGCCGCCGGGCGAGCCGAGCTCGTCGAAGAACTCGACATTCGCCTTGTAGTAGTCCTTCCACTCGTCCGGGGTGTCGTCCTCGTAGAAGATCGCCTCTACCGGGCAGACCGGCTCACAGGCACCGCAGTCGACACATTCGTCCGGGTGGATGTACAAGGACCGGTTGCCCTCGTAGATGCAGTCGACGGGGCACTCCTCGATGCACGCCTTGTCCTTCACGTCGACACAAGGCTGCGCGATGACGTAGGTCACGCTGTCGTTCCTCCTCGGTAGGGGTCATCTCGCGCGGGAGCGCGGCGTCGTCGATGCCCACACCTAGTATCTCCGTTCCCGGGCACTTGACGAACAAGAGGGGCGGGCAGAGCTGTGGAATTCACCACGGGCGGACGGCTCGAAGTGCGGATCAATGCGGCTGATGTGGGAAAAAGGGTGTCAGTGCGGTCACTGAACGACCGCCGCGGATCCCCGGAGCGGTTCACCGACACCGTGGGGGTGCTCACTTCCTGGAGCGGCGGTGTGCTGTGCGTCACACGCCGGGACGGCGAGACGGTGGAGATCGCCGAGGCCGCCCTGGTGGCGGGGAAGGTGGTGCCGCCCACCCCGCCGCGGCGGCGCGGTCCGGCCGCGAGCGTACCGGAGCTGCTGCGCGTCGCCACACGCGGCTGGCCTCCGGTGGAGACCGGGCGGCTGGGCGAGTGGATCCTGCGGGCGGCCGGCGGCTTCACCGCCCGCGCCAACTCCGTGCTGCCGCTGGGCGATTGCGGACTGCCGCTGCCGGCGGCGGTGGACCGGGTGACCGAGTGGTACGCGGAGCGGGGGCTGCCCCCGCGCTTCCAGGTGGGCACCGGGGATCCGGCCTTCGACCGGGCCCTGGACCAGGAGCTGGCCGGGCGCGGCTGGCGGGCGGAGCGGCATGCGCTGCTGCGTACCGCCGCGCTGGCCCCGATCGCCGACGCGGAGCCGGAGGGCGGAGAGCGGCCGGTGGAGCTGAGCCGGGAGCCGGACGCGGCCTGGCTCGCGGCCTACGGCCGGGGCGCCGCCGGGGACGCCGCCCGGGCGGTGCTCACCGGCGGGCCCTCGGTGTGGTTCGCCACCGTGCCGGGCGATCAGGGCCCGGCCGCGATAGCCCGCTGTGTGACCGACGGACGCTGGGCGGGGTTCGCCGCCCTGCACGTTGCCGGTGACGCCCGGCGGCAGGGACTGGGCACACTGGTAATGGCGCGGCTGGCCCGGCAGGCGCTCCAGGAGGGCGCCTCGGCCGCGTACCTCCAGGTGGAGACGGGCAACGACGGCGCGGCCGCGCTGTACGACCGGCTCGGCTTCCGGACGCTGTCCGCCTACCACTACCGGACGCCGGAGACCACGGGCACGGACGGCGGGGATGACGGACAGCGGGGATGACGGCGGGGATGACTGACAGCACCAACCGCAAGCGTTTCGCCGAGGCCGCCCGGGACGAGCGGCCGGACCTGGCCCTGCTGTGCCTGCTGATCGCCGCGGAGGCGGAGCCGGAGCTGGACGAGTCCGGTTTCGACGCGGTCCAGATGGAACTGGACCGGCTGGCCGGACTGCTGCCCGCGCTGGGCCGCTGGGCCGAGCCCACCCGCTGGGCGGCGGCGCTGGCGAAGCTGCTGGGGGTGGACTGTGGCTTCCATGGCACCCCGGCGGAGTACCGGCGGCTGGAGTCCTCGCTGCTGGACCAGGTGCTCAGGCGGCGGCGGGGACTGCCGATTCTGCTGTCGGTGGTGTGGCTGGAGGTGGCCCGGCGGGCCGGGGCGCCGGTGTACGGGGTGGCGCTGCCCGGCCACTTCGTGGTCGGCTTCGGCGACCCCTACGGGGAGCACGCGCTGGCCGATCCCTTCGACGGCGGGCGGCTGCTGACCGAGGAGGAGGCGGGGCAGCTGGTCGCGGGGACCACCGGGACCCCGCTGTCGGCCTCGGCGTTCTCCCCCGCGGATCCGCTGGAGATCGTGCTGCGGGTGCTCAACAACATCCGCGCCTGGGCCGCCGCCCGTCCCGAGCGGAGCGGTGTCCAGCTCTGGGCGGTGGAGCTGTCCCTGCTGCTGCCCAGCCATCCGGCGCGGTTGCGCTATGAGCATGCCGAACTGCTGGTGGAGCGCGGTGAGTTCATGCGGGGGGCGCGGGAACTGGAGGAGTACGCGCGGCTGTTGGCCACGGTGCGGCCGGAAATGGCGGAGACGGTCCGCCACCAGGCGCTGGCCGCGCGGGCGATGCTCAACTGATTTTTGCGCGGGCACCACGTCCTGCCCACCGGGCCGCACCCGGCGACGAGACGGCGTCTGCCGGCGACCGTTGCCGTTCGGCCGCAGGCCGTGGGTGGCTGATCGCGCAGTTCCCCGCGCCCCTGACGGGGCGCACCCGGCGCCGGGAGGGGCGCGCTACAGCCAGCCCTTTTCGTGGGCGATGCGGGCCGCGTCGGCCCGGTTGCGGGCGCCGGTTTTCTGGATGGCCGTGGAGAGGTAATTGCGCACCGTGCCATGAGAAAGGTGCAGCACCGCAGCGATCTCCGCATTCGTACCCCCACCCGCCGCCGCGGACAACACCGCCCGCTCCCGCTCCGTCAGCGGATTCGCGCCCTCCGTCAGCGCGGCCACCGCCAGCGTGGGATCGATGACCCGTTCCCCCCGCAGCACCCGCCGCAGCGCGTCCGCCAGTTGCGCCGCCGGGGCGTCCTTGACCAGGAAGCCCGCCGCCCCGGCCTCCATGGCCCGGCGCAGATAGCCGGGCCGGCCGAAGGTCGTCAGGATCACCACCTTCAGCTCCGGCCGCTCCGCGCGCAGCAGTTCGGCCGCCTCCAGACCGGTCGCCCCGGGCATCTCGATGTCCAGCAGCGCCACATCCACCGGAGTGCGCCGGACCGCGTCCAGCACCTCGTCGCCGCGGGCCACCTGGACCACGACCTCGATGTCACCCTCCAGCCCCAGCAGGGCCGCCAGGGCCTCGCGGACCATGGACTGGTCCTCGGCGAGGAGGACGCGAATGGTCCGCTGATGGGCGGTACCGACCGGCTGAGCTGTCACGGAGACAGGGTAGGGGGCCTGCGCGGCGCCACCGTACGGCGCACGGTCACGGCCGGGCGTCGGCGGCCCCCTCCCCCGCCGACGCCCCCTCACCGGCCCCCTCCCCCGGCTCCGCCGGCACCCGCCGGCTCAGCGGCACCCAGGCCCGCAGCCGGAAGCCGCCGCGCGCCGCCCGGCCGGTCTGCAGCCGTCCGTCCGTCAGCGCCAGCCGTTCCGCCAGTCCGGTAAGGCCGTTGCCATGCGGACGCTCCGGGCCGCGCCCGTCATCGGTGACGGTCAGGCACAACTCATCGGCCTCCTCGGCCAGTTCCACCGCACAGCGCCGGGCGCCGCTGTGCCGCACCACATTGGTCACCGCCTCGCGCAGCGCCCAGGCCAGCGCGCCCTCCGCGTCCGGCGCCAGGTCCGGGTGCCGGTCCGGTGCCCGGCTCAGGTCGGCGATGATCCCGGCGGCGGCCAGGGCGGTCCGGGCATGGGCGAGTTCACCGCCCAGGGTGGGGCGGCGAAAGCCGCTCACCGCCTCCCGTACGTCCACCAGGGCCTGCCGGCTGACCCGTTCGATGTCGGCCACCTGCTGGGCGGCCCGCTCGGGGGCGTCCGGCAGCATCCGCCCGGCCAGCTCGCTCTTGAGGGTGATCAGCGACAGCGAGTGGCCCAGCAGATCGTGCAGGTCCCGGGCCAGCCGCAGCCGTTCCTCATTGGCAGCCAGGTGGGCCACCGTGGCCCGGGCCTCGCGCAGTTCGCGCATGGTCCGTCCCATCTGTGCCACCGCCGCCATCCCGGCGCCGCTCAGCAGCAGCGACATCACGATCCACCCGTTGACCTGCGGCTCCAGGCCGGAGAGCAGGCCGAGCCCCCCGGTGATGAGGGCGATGGCGACCACCGCCCGGATGCCCCACTTGAACGGCAGCAGCACCCCACTGGAGACCGCCACGTACACCATCAGCGGCAGCCACGCCCCGCCCATGGTGACCGTCAGCAGCACACTCAGCGCGAACAGCCCGCCCAGCACCACCAGTTTGGGGCTGGCGATCCGGCCGACGGGCCGCCGGCTGAACAGCACATAGGCGTAGCCGGCCAGATAGGCGGCCAGGCCCAGCCCGCCCAGCACGGTGGCGGGCGCGGAGTGCCGTCCGCTGGTCAGGTCGGAGACGGTGATGGCGAGATACGACAGATACAGCATCGCCCAGCACGCCTTGGCCACGGCCTGCCGGCGGTTCTCCGGCGGCAGGCCCACCCGCAGATAGCCGCTGTCCGACAGCCCCGCGTTCCCGCTGTTCACCATGGACTCGTACCCGTTCCGGTCAGCTCTTGTGGGTGTCCCTGCGGTACAGCCAGGCGGCCGCACCGGCGAAGATCAGCAGGTAGCCGACCAGGATGACGAGGTCCTTGCCGCCCGGGGTGTCACCGCGCTCGATGGCCTGGCCGAGACCGGCGTAGGCATGCGTGGGGACGTACTCGGCGATGTGCTTCAGCCAGCTGGGGAACCTGGTGGAGGGGAACCACAGGCCGCCCAGGATGGACAGGCCGAAGTAGACGATCATCGCGATGGGCCGTACCGCGTCACCGGTGGCCGCGTAGCCGATGGCCACGCCCAGCGCCGCGAAGACACAGCTGCCCGCCCAGATGGTGCCGGTCAGGGCCAGCCACTGCCAGGTCTCCAGCCGGACGCCCTTGACCGCGGCGGCGGAGGCGAAGACCACCAGGATGGACGGGAGGGTGACCACCGCGGCCGAGGCGATCTTCGCCAGCACATAGCCGTGGCCCGGCAGCGCGGTCAGCCGCAGCTGGCGCGTCCAGCCCTTCTCCCGCTCCTTGGCTATCCGCTCGCTGTTGCCCACCAGGACCGAGGTGATGGCGCCGAAGGAGGCCATGGAGACCATATAGAGCAGCGCGAAGCTCAGCTTGGTGTCGCCCACCGGGGAGTCGGTCTTCACCCCGGCCGAGATCATCAGATAGAGCAGCACCGGGTAGAGCAGCGAGAAGAACATGAACTTCTTGTTGCGCAGGGTGCGCGCGACCTCAAGCTTGATCAGGGTGTTCATCGGGCCCCGCCCTCCTCGGCGGTCGCGGCGTCGGTGATGGCGATAAAGGCCTGCTCCAGGCCCAGGCCCGCGACCTCGAGATTGCGGGGGTAGAGGCCCAGCCGGTAGACGGCGTGCACGGTGGCGTCCGGGTCGTGGGACTGTATCCGCACAGTACGGCCGGCCATCGACAGCCCGGCCAGGGCCGGCAGCTGCCGCAGCTCGGCCTCGGGGAGCTCCCCGTCCAGATCGAAGGAGATCTTCCGGGCACCGGCCCGGGCCTTGATCTCGGCGGCGGAGCCGTCGGCCAGCACCCGGCCGCGGTGCAGCACGATCACCCGGTCGGCGATCGCGTCCGCCTCCTCCAGATAGTGGGTGGCAAAGAGGATCGCCCGGCCCTCGTCGGCCTGCCGGCGCATGGCGCCCCAGAACTGCTGACGGGACGTCACATCCATCCCGGTGGTGGGCTCGTCCAGCACGATCAGCTCATTGGCCCCGGCGGTCGCCATCGCAAACCGCACCCGCTGCTCCTGGCCGCCGGAGAGCTTGTTGACCAGACGGTCGGCGATCTCGGTGATGCCCGCCTGCTCCAGCACCTGCTCCACCGGGTAGGCGCGCGGGTGCAGATCACAGGCCAGCTTGATGATCTCGCGGACCCGGACCTCCTCCATCAGGCTGCCGCTCTGCAGCATCGCCCCGACCTTGCCCTGCTCGATGGCGCGCTGCGGGGTGGTGCCGAACAGCCGGACCGTGCCGGAGTCCGGGTTGCGCAGTCCCAGCAGCAGGTCCAGCGTGGAGGACTTGCCCGCGCCATTGGGGCCCAGCAGGGCGACGGTCTCGCCGGGATGGAGCTCGATATTGAGGTCGGCTACGGCCTGGACGGCGCCATAGCTCTTATTGACGTTCGCGAAGCTGACGACGGGTGCCCCGCCCGTACGCCGCTCGTCCCCCGTGAACGTGGAAGCTGTCGTGGTCATGCGTCCATCTTCGGGGGACGGCGGGCCGCCTGTGCAGTGTCGGGCGTCGTGCGCCGGGCATGACATCTGTCATGCCCGGCGCCCGTTGACGGCCGCCGGCTCGTCCGGCGACGGCCGTCAGCTCCCGTTGAGCTGGATGATGCCCACCCGCTCGGCAGGTGTCCTGCCGCGCAGCGCCTTGCGCAGCGCGCCCACCACGTCCTGCGGCATGACCGGCGTCTTGCCGTCGGCCCGCTGCACCATCACCCCGGCGAAGGCCTGCCCGTAGAGCGACTTGAGCGCCTCCAGGTTGTAGCTCTCCTCCAGCTTGCCGCCCACCTCCTTCACGGAGAGGATCTTGGGCAGCGAGCGGTCCGGGCCGAACTGGATGCTGTGCAGATGGTCGGAGGTCTGGATGGTCACCAGACCGGACATGGCCGGCTCGGCGAAGTCCTTCATCATCCGGTCCACCTCGGCATTGCTCACCTTGGGCTGCTGGCCGGAGCTGGGCAGGTCGATCACGGTGTCCTGGCCGGTCTCGGCGCGCTTGCGATACCCGTCGGAGATCGCCTTGACCGCCTTGTCCATGTCCAGGCCCTGGTACGGCTTGCCATAGACCGGCACCGCCTTGCCCGGTACGAACCGGATGGTGCCGTCCTTGGCCCCGCCCGCCTCGCCGGACAGCGCCTGCAGCGCCGCGGTGATCTTCTCCTCGTCGGTGATCACGGTGGGCTCGGCCTTGCGGCCGCTGCCGACCAGCGAGCCCAGCACGGTGACCGGGTTGTAGTCCCGGCCCGACACCGAGCGCACGGTCTCCTGGGTGTCGATGGACAGCCCGGCCACCGAGGGCTTCAGCTGGGCCTGCTTACCGCCGATGGACACCTTCAGCGGCGCGGTGGCCCGGTCGCCCAGCCGGGCGTCCAGCTTCTGCACCGCCTGCTCCTTGGAGCTGCCGCCGATGTCCACGCCCAGCACGGTGGTGCCCTGGGGCACATCGGCGTGGTCCATCAGCAGACCGGCGCCATAGGCGACGCCCACCAGGGCCACCAGTCCGCCGCCCAGCAGCACCAGCTTGGAACGGCCCTTCTTCTTGGGGGCGGCCTTGGGCGCGCTCTTGGCGGGCGGCACCTTGGCCTGGTCCCCGTCCGCGGCCGGCGGCTTGGGCACGGCCGATACGGGCTTGGGCTTGGGCACCGGCACCCGGGGCGCACCGCTGTCCACCGGCTTCTTGGCGCCGGAAGCACCGGGCACGCCGGGCACACCGGGCGCGGCCGGTCCGCCCGGCGCGGGCACCGGCGGCATCCCGGCGACCTGCGTCTCGGCGGCGGCGTTCGCCTGCGCGGCGGCGTTCGCCTGGGCGTTGCCGCCCGGCTGCTGCCCGCCCTTCTTCCGGCCCTGCTTCTTGCCGCCCTGCGGCGCCCCCGCGCCGGGGCCGCCCTGGGCCGGAGCGCCCGGACCGGGCGGCGGCACCGCGGGAAAGCCCTGGTGCGGGGTGTCGGTCCGCTCGCCGGGGACCGGGAAGGGCAGCTTGGGGCCCTGGCCGGGCAGACCCGGCGCCGGGAACTGCTGGGTGGTCTCCGGTGCGGCGAACTGCTGGGTGGTCTCCGGTGTTGGGGACCAGGAGGCACCGCCGCCCTGCCCGGGCGCGGCCGCGAACGGGTCACCGGGTACCGGCACCGAGCCGGTGGTCCCGGGACCGGAGGGCCAGGGCGCCCCGCCGCCCTGCGCCGGAGCGCCCGCGAAGGGGTCACCCGGCACCGGCGGCTGTGCGGTCTCCCCGGGCCAGGGCGCGCCGGCGCCATGGGAGCCGGTGTCGCCCGGCCAGGGCGCCCCGCCGCCCTGCGCCGGGGCCCCCGCGAAGGGGTCACCCGGCACCGGCGGATGCTGCCTGGGACCGGACGCGGCGCCACCGGCCACGGCCCCGCCACCGGGCGCTCCCCCGCCGGGCATGCCGGCCTGCGGGTTGCGGCGCGGCAGGGGTGCCGCGGGCGGCGGGGTGGCGGCGGCCGGTTTACGGGGCGCGAACCAGTCGCTGGTGGCGGTCTTCTCCGCCGGGCGCTCCGGCTCGGGCGCGGCCGGCGGCTCCGGGGCGCGCGACGCGGCGCTCGCACCCGGCTGCCCGCCCCCGCCCTGCTGCCGCGCCTGGCCCGGCTGCTGCGGCCGCTGCTGCGGCGACCCCGGCGGCTGCGACTTGGACGGCTGCGACGGCTGCTGCCGGCCTTGCTGCTGCTGTGACGCGTCGCCACCCGACGCCTCGTCACCGACCGGGGTGCGCATCACCACCGGCGGGATGGGCCGCGAACCCGGGATATTGATCCGGATCCGGGTGGTCAGCGTGGTCTCGGTCTTCGGCGTCTCCGGCTTGGCGCCCGCCGTCTGTCCTTCGGTTCCGTACGGCGGGGTTCCCGACGGGTACGCGGCGCCACCGCGCCCCTGGGCCCCAGAGGACGAACTGTCAGATTCACGGCTCAAAGCAGGTTCTCCCGGTTACTCTCCGCCGCCCTCTGACCGCTTGAGGGGTCGCCCATGCCCAAGGTCAGGGGGGCTCGACGGCGGCACCACCATACTGGGCACCACGGTCGCGCACCCGGCGACCGCTGGATCACCCCCCGGCCGACCCCGCCGGACGCGCCACCGTGACCGGAATCCGGTATTCCGGCACCGGCGAAACCTCAGGCGGAAATCACCACTTCAGTTGCCAAGTCGGCCCGCACCGCCGCGCGGTTGCGGCAGTCCGGCAAGCGTGGCGCACATCACAGCGAGCACCATTCCGCCCAACAGAAAGACATAAGTGGTCAGTCCGGCCGGAAACAGGAAGTCTCCCTCCGGCCGGTTGCCCAGCGCCAGCACCACCGCCAGCAGCCAGCCGGCCCCGGCCACCGCGCCGCCGGTCCGGGTGCCGGTGGCGGTCACCCCGCCATAGGTCACCCCGGCGACGGCGAGCAGCGCGAGCAGCAACCCGCCCGGGAACCAGCCCGCTTGCACCAGCGAACCCGCCAACCCCACCAGCGCGCCCAGCACCAGCAGTCCCGCATACCCCAGCAGACGCCCGAAGTTCAGCCGCTCGGTCATGCGCCCGCTCCACTCGGTCCGCTCACTCCGCTCACCCCGGCGAAGAGATCGGCCTCCCGGCCCTCCGCCACTCCCGGCTCGCCGCGCACCAATCGGTAGTACTCATCGGCGAACAGCGGCTGCCCCAGGTCATTGGAGAGGGCGAAGAAGGGCCCGTCCACCGCGATCTGAGTGGCGTGCGCCCGCATCGCGGCCGCCTTGGCCGCGGCATAGGCGGCGGTGGGAATGGCCGCGGTGACCTCTTCATCGGGCACCACGCCCGGCACATCATCCACCGAGGCGATGCCGGGGAAGAGCTCCTTGCCCGCGGCGCGCAGCCGGGCGAAGCCCTCCTCGACCGCCGAGCGCGGCACACAGTTCCAGTAGACCTTGGCGATCTCGTACGGCTCGCCCAGGTCCTTGCGGAACGCCTTCTCCGCCGCCAGCTCGACGGCGCGCATCGCCACCCGGTGCGCCTGGATATGGTCCGGGTGGCCATAGCCGCCATTGGGGTCATAGGTCACCAGCACCTGCGGCCGCACCTCGCGGATCACTTCGACAAGGGCCGCGGCGGCCTCGTCCACCTCGGCCCGCCAGAAGCAGCCGGGGTGGTCGTTCTGCGGGGCGCCCATCATCCCGGAGTCCCGGTAGCGCCCCGCGCCCCCCAGGAAGCGGTGGTCGGTGACCCCCAGCTCCTTCATCGCCGCGGCCAGCTCGCCCGCCCGGAACGCGCCCAGGGTGTCGTCCCGGTCCGCGGCCAGATGCGCCAGGGCGGGCGGGATCACCTCGCCCTCCTCACCCCGGGTGCAGGTCACCAGCGTGACCAGCGCACCCTCGGCGGCGTACTTGGCCATGGTCGCGCCGTTGTTGATGGATTCGTCGTCCGGGTGGGCGTGCACCAGGAGCAGCCGGCGGCCTGGAAGGTCGGTCATGCCACCAGCCTACGAGCCGGGCGCGCCCGCCGGGCAGGCCGCCCGCGGCTGCCGGCCCCGGACGGCGGGCAAGGCGGTCAGAACCTGATGTTGCTGATCATGCTGCTCACGTTCGTGGTCAGCTGGTGGAGGGTCGGCGCGATCGAGGAGCTGGCCAGATAGAAGCCCAGCAGCATGCAGATCGCGGCGTGGCCCGCCTTCAGCCCTGATTTCCGGACCAGCAGGAAGACGATGATCGCCAGCAGCACCACCGCCGAAATCGAGAGTGCCACAGCGGTTCACCTCCAGGTACGTGGTCCAACGAACGACAAACGACGCAAACGGCAAAGCGCAGCAAGCGCGCACCGGAGATCCGGCGTGCGCATGCCGCGGGAATTTCTTACCCACTGTGCGTGAGCGATCATAACTTTCCGCGTGCGGTCTTGACTCGGTGCACAGGAGCGAATACGGGGCGCACGAACGCATGCCATCGCCCGGACGGACGTCGGCCGTAGGCTCCCCGCCATGACCGAAGAGCTCTCGTTTCCCCGCCAGTACGCCCGTACCCAGCGCTTTACGCTGGGCGCCCCGCGCGCCTTCACCGTGTCGCCGGACGGCGAGCGCGTTGTCTTCCTGCGGTCCCGCTCCGGCACCGACCGGACCTATCTGCTCTGGGTTCTGGACCCTTACGAGGGACGGGAGTTGACCGCCGCTGACCCGGTCGCCCTGCTGGCCGGGGCGGAGGAGGAGCTGTCCGCCGAGGAGCGCGTCCGGCGCGAGCGCAGCCGGGAGGGCTCGGCAGGCATCGTGGGCTATGCGGTGGACGCGGCCGTGGAGTTGGCCGCCTTCGCCCTCTCCGGCAGGCTCTTCGTGGCCGAGCTGCGCGCCGGCACCACCCGTCAACTGCCCGTACCCGGCCCGGTGGTTGACCCCCGGCCCGCCCCGGACGGACGTCATGTGGCCTATGTCGCCGAGGGTGCGCTGCGGGTGGTGACGGCGGACGGCGCCACCGACCGGGTGCTGGCGGCGCCGGAGGGCGAGGGCGTCACCTGGGGACTGGCGGAGTTCATCGCCGCCGAGGAAATGGACCGTTCGCGCGGCTTTTGGTGGTCACCCGAAAGTGATGCCCTGCTTGCCGCCCGAGTGGACGAATCCCCGGTCGCCCGCTGGTGGATCAGCGACCCGGCCAACCCCGCCGCCGCCCCCGCCGAGGTCGCCTACCCGGCGGCCGGCACCGCCAACGCCGAGGTCACCCTGGCCCTGCTGGGCCTGGACGGCTCCCGCACCGAGATCACCTGGGACCGGGAGCGCTTCCCCTACCTGGCCCGGGTGCACTGGTCCGAGGGCGGCCGCCCGCTGCTCCTGGTGCAGGCCCGTGACCAGCGCTCCCAGGCATATCTGGAGGTGGACACCGCCACCGGCGCCACCCGGGCGCTGCTCACCGAGCGGGACCCGGTCTGGCTGGACCTGTTCCCCGGGGTGCCCGCCCGGACCCCGGACGGGGAGCTGGTGCGCATCACCGACACCGACGGCGCCCGCCGGCTGCTGGTCGGTGAACGGGCGCTGACCGGACCGGAGTTGCACCTGAAGGAGGTACTGGACATCGGCGAGGACGATCTGCTGGTGCTGGCCTCGGCGGGCCCCGCAGCGGACCGACCGGAGACCGGGGAGGTCCATGTCCACCTGGTCAACTCCCAGGGCGTGCACCGGATTTCGGACACCCCGGGCCGTCACTACGCCGTCCGTGGCGGCGACCTGACGGTCCTGGTCTCCGCCGCCCCCGACCGCCCCGGCACCCGGGTGGCGGTACTGCGGGAGGGCAAGCGCATCGCCACGGTGGCCTCCTACGCCGAGACACCCCTGCTCACCGCGCGCCCCCGGCTCACCCTGGCCGGCGCCCGGCGCATCCCGTGCGCCGTACTGCTGCCCGCCGGCCACCGGGAGGGCGACGGCCCGCTGCCGGTCCTGATGGACCCCTACGGGGGCCCGCACGGCGCCCGGGTGGTGGCCGCCAACAACGCCCACCTCACCTCCCAGTGGTTCGCCGACCAGGGCTTCGCGGTGATCGTGGCGGACGGCCGGGGCACCCCGCACACCTCTCCCGACTGGGAGAAGGCCATCGCCGGGGACTTCGCCGGAGCCACCCTGGAGGACCAGGTGGCGGCGCTGCGGGCACTGGCCGGGGAGTACCCGCTGGACCTCACCAAGGTGGCCATCCGCGGCTGGTCCTACGGCGGTTATCTGGCCGCGCTGGCGGCGCTGCGCCGCCCGGATGTCTTCCACGCGGCCGTGGTGGGCGCACCGGTCACCGACTGGCTGCTCTATGACACCCACTACACCGAGCGCTATCTGGGCCTGCCGGACCAGCAGCCCGCCGTCTACCGCCGCAACTCACTCGTAACCGATGGCGAGTTGGCCGACGCCGCCGCACCGCACCGGCCGATGATGCTGATCCACGGCCTGGCGGACGACAATGTGGTGGCCGCGCACACCCTGCGGCTGTCCTCCGCGCTGCTGGCCGCGGGCCGCCCGCATGAGGTGCTGCCGCTGTCCGGGGTGACGCATATGACCCCGCAGGAACAGGTGGCGGAAAATCTGCTGCTGCTCCAAGTGGACTTCCTCAAGCGGAGCCTGGGCATGTAGCACTCCTTGAACTGAACGGACCGGCGGCGTACTTGACGGAGTGTCAAGCACGCCGCCACCTCGATCTGCACAACCTTCGCTCAAGATGCGGCGGAGCCGCGCATCGTCCGCTGCAACCCCCTTGACTGCGCCATATCTCCATTGCCAGAGTCCGCTCAACTCAAGGTGTTCGAAGTCACACGCGAGGTTTACCAGCCGACGTGGCGGAGGATGTGCGCCGATGACGAGTCCTGCCCAGAGCCCCGTGGTGGCCACCGATATGGAGCCGGTGGTGCCCACGGCCGACCTGGTCGGCCGCTCCCCCGGCCAGTTGATGTGGCGGCGCTTCAAACGCGACCGAGCCGGCGTGGTCTCCGCCGTCATCGTCGTCTTCTTCTTCCTGGTGGCCATCGCCGCACCGCTGATCTCCAAGCTCTATGGCAAGAACCCCACCGAGACCTATGGCCTCGACGACAACGGCCTGTTGAACCAGTTCGGCTATCCGGTGGCGCCCAACGGCGGTATCTCCGGCCGCTTCTGGTTCGGCCTGGAGCCCACCCTGGGCCGGGATGTGCTGACCCAGCTGGTGTACGGCATCCGCACCTCGCTGCTGATCGCGGCCATCGCCACCCTGCTCTGTGTGGTCACCGGAGTGCTGATCGGGGTGACGGCCGGCTATCTGGGCGGCCGTACCGACTACTTCCTGGGCCGGTTCATCGACCTGCTGCTGGCCTTTCCCCAGCAGCTGTCCTTTGTGGCCTTCACCCCGGTCGTCTACTCGATGTTCGTCAGCCCGGAGAAGGAGACCCCCACCTATCTCAGGGTCATCACCCTGATCCTGGTGCTGTGGGTACTGGGCTGGATGGGCATCGCCCGCCTCCTCCGCGGCCAGGTACTCAGCCTGCGGGAAAGGGAGTTCGTGGAGGCGGCCCGGGTCACCGGAGCCTCGCCCTGGCGCATCATCACCAAGGAGCTGCTGCCCAATCTCTGGACGCCCATTCTGGTGCAGACCACCCTGATGCTGCCCGCCCTGGTGACCGCCGAGGCCGGGCTCTCCTTCATCGGCGTCGGCATTGTGGAACCCACCCCCGACTGGGGCCGGATGTTCGCCAATGGCGCCAAGTACTACGAGAGCGACATCACTTACATCTTCTTCCCCGGGCTGGCGATGATCGTCTTCGTGGTCGCCTTCAATCTGCTCGGGGACTCCGTCCGGGACGCTTTCGACCCGCGCACCAAACGCTAGTCGGCCGGTAAGCCGCACGCCTTATTGACCGTCCGTCCCTTCCACAGGCAGGCAGGTGCAGAATTCATGAGCAGGTCAGTCAACCGGAGAAGGGCCCGGTACACGGCCGTCGCACTGGCGGCCGGAGCCCTGGTGCTCTCCGCGTGCAGCAGCGGCGGGGGCGGAGGCGGCGGCGGCAAACAGAGCGCGGGGCCGGGCGAGGACAAGAATGTCTCCTCCAACTACTCGCTGGGCAACAAGGACGACTCCACCGGCCCGGCCCCCCAGCCGGCCGGCGCCAAGAAGGGCGGCACGGTCACCGTGCTGCAGCGTGACGCCTTCCACCACCTGGACCCGGGGCAGATCTACTACGGCGACATGCTGATCAACCAGCTGCTCTACAACCGCTCACTCACCGGCTACAAGATCGACGAGAAGGGGCATGTCAAGGTGGTCGGCGACCTGGCCACCGACACCGGCACCTCCTCCGACGGCGGCAAGACCTGGAAGTTCACCCTCAAGGACGGGCTGAAGTGGCAGGACGGCTCGCCGATCACCGCCCAGGACGTCCGCTGGGGCATTGAGCGGCTCTACGCCTCCTTCGAGACCGACGGCCCCCAGTACATCCAGCAGTGGCTCTCCGGTGAGGGCACCAGCTACCGCAAGGCGCTCCCGGACGGCCCTTACAACGGCAAGCACCTGCCGTCCTCGGTGCTGGACACCCCGGACGACAAAACCGTCATCTTCCACTTCCAGAAGCCGCACGCGGACGCCCCGTTCGCCACCGCCATGCCCAATGTCGGGGCCATCAAGGCGGACAAGGACACCAAGCAGAAGTACGACAACGCGCCCTTCGCGGACGGGCCTTACAAGGTCGGCGACTACAAGGTGGGCAAGTCCCTCACCTTTGTCCGCAATGAGAACTGGGACCCCAGGACCGACCCGCTGCGCAACCAGTTCGTGGACAAGTTCGAGATCAGCTTCGGCCACCAGTTCACCGACTCCACCCGGCGGCTGCTGGCCGACCAGGGAGCGGACAAGAACGGCATGTCCTGGACCAACGCGGTGGCCCCGGAAATGGTGGAAAAGGTGCTCAACGACTCCTCCACCAAGTCCCGCCGCTTTATCGAGCTCCAGCCCTATCTGGACGTCATCAACTTCAATATGGACCGGCTCAAGGACATCCGGGTCCGCAAGGCACTGGCCTATGCCATGCCCAGCGGCCAGATCATCCAGCAGATCGGCGGGGCCACCGCCGGGCAGCTGGCCACCAATCTGCTCTCCCCCTCCGTTGACGGCTACCAGCCCAGCGACCCCTTCGGCAAAAAGGCCAAGCCCAATGGCGACCCGGAGAAGGCCAGGGCCCTGCTGAAGGAGGCCGGCAAGGAGGGCCAGGAGATCGTCTACGCCTATGCCAACACCGATGTCCAGCAGAAGGTCTCGGTGGTGATCACCCAGGCCCTGGAGCGGGCCGGCTTCAAGGTCCAGAAAAAGGAGATCGACTCCAACGTCTGGGAGAACTCCATCGGCGAGGCCAAGAACAAGTTCGACATCTACCGCACCGGCTGGGGCGCGGACTGGCCGGTGGCCTCCACCGTCATCGAACCGCTCTACGACGGCCGGACCATCTCCGACGGCGCCTCCAACTACGCCCACCTCAACGACTCCTCGGTGAACTCCGAGATCGACCGGATCAGCGCCATCCCGGATGTGAAGAAGGCGGCCCCGGAATGGATGAAGCTGGCCGACAAAATCCTCACCGATGACGTCCCGGCCGTACCCACCTACGCCAACCTCCAGTTCGCCCTGTGGGGTTCGGGCCTGGGCGGCGTCAAATACCACCCGGTGTACGGCTATGCCGACCCCACCTCGGTGTTTGTGAAGTAGACGGTGTCTGTGCAGTAGACCGCCCCTTCACCTCACGTCCCGCGGCCGGGACCGCAGTCCGTCCCGGCCGCCCGCCTACCGCCTAAGGCCGCGCCGCCATGCTGAGATTCCTGCTCCGCCGCACCCTGGGCGCGCTGGTCATCATCCTGCTGATCAGCGCCATCACCTTCTTCCTGTTCTTTGCGCTGCCCTCCGACCCGGCCCGGATGTCCTGCGGCAAGAACTGCACCCCCGACGCCCTGGCCGTCATCCATAAAAACCTGGGCCTGGACTGGCCGGTCCCCGTCCAGTACTGGCACTACATGGTGGGCATCTTCGCCGGACGCGACCTCTCGGTCGGCCACTGCCCTGCCCCCTGCTTCGGCTACTCCTTCTCCAACCAGCAGCCGGTCTGGGGCACCATCACCGACCGCTTCCCCACCACCCTCTCCCTGACCATCGGCAGCGCGGTGGTCTTCCTCACCGTGGGTGTGGGCATTGGAATGATCGCCGCCGCCTACCGGGGCACCTGGCTGGACAAGTTCTTCAGCTCGCTGTCGCTGATCGGCAACTCGCTGCAGATCTACTTTGTGGGCGTGATCGCGCTGGCCGTGCTGGTCACCAAGCTCAAGTGGGCCGACAACCCCGCCTATTACCCCTTCACCGACAATCCCTGGAAATGGTTCACCGGGCTGCTCATCCCCTGGCTGGTGCTCTCCATCATCTTTATCGCCAACTACAGCCGGATGACCCGCTCCCAGATGATCGAGCAGCTCTCCGAGGACCATGTGCGCACCGCCCGCGCCAAGGGCCTCAGCGGGCGTACGGTCTTCTTCCGCTATGCCTGGCGGGGAGCGCTGGCGCCCATTGTCACCATCTTCGGCATCGACCTGGGCTCGCTGTTCGGCGGCGCCATCATCACCGAGTTCACCTTTAGCCTGCACGGCCTGGGGCGGCTGGCGGTGGACTCGGTCAACCAGACCGATCTGCCGACCCTGATGGCCGTAATGCTGGTGGGCTGCACCGCCATTGTCCTCGCCAATATCGTGGTGGACGCGGCCTATGCGTTTATCGATCCCCGGGTACGGCTGGCCTGACCGGGCCGGCCGCCTTTCCCCCCGTCCCCCTTGGCCCCGTCCCCATGGCCATCGAACGCCCGCCGCGCCGGGCGAGCCCGGAGGAGCCCAACAGCCGTGACCCCCGACGTCTTTCTCTCCGTACGCGACCTCCATGTGCGCTTCCGCACCGAGGACGGCATCGTCAAGGCCGTGGACGGACTCTCCTTCGACCTGGAACGCGGCCGTACGCTGGGCATCGTCGGCGAATCCGGCTCCGGGAAGTCGGTCACCAACCTCACCGTGCTGGGACTGCACGATCCACGCAGCACCGAGGTACGCGGTGAAATCCTGCTGGACGGCCAGGAGTTGACCGGAGCCGCGGAATCCACCCTGGAGAAGCTGCGCGGCCACAAAATGGCAATGATCTTCCAGGACTCGCTGACCGCCCTCTCCCCGTACTACACGGTGGGCCGCCAGATCGCCGAGCCCTTCCGCAAACACACCGGCGCCTCCCGGCGGGACGCCCGGTTACGGGCCATCGAGATGCTGGAAAAGGTCGGCATCCCCAACCCGGCGCTACGGGTGGACGATTACCCGCACCAGTTCTCCGGCGGTATGCGCCAGCGCGCAATGATCGCCATGGCCCTGGTCTGCGACCCCGAGCTGCTGATCGCCGACGAGCCGACCACCGCCCTGGATGTCACCGTCCAGGCGCAGATCCTGGATCTGCTCAAGGAGCTCCAGCAGCAGACCGGTTCGGCGATCATCCTGATCACCCACGATCTCGGAGTGGTGGCCAACACAGTGGACGATCTGCTGGTGATGTACGCGGGCCGGGCGGTGGAACGCGGCCCGGTGCGCGAGGTGCTGCGCTCGCCCCAACACCCCTACACCTGGGGGCTGCTGGGCTCCATGCCCCGGCTGAACTCCGATGTCGCCGAGCCGCTGAACCCCATCCCGGGCGCCCCGCCCAGCCTGCTCGCCCCGCCCCCCGGCTGTCCCTTCCACCCGCGCTGCGGCTACCCGGAGACGGTGGGCGGCGACCGCTGCCGCACCGAACGCCCGGGGCTGCCCGAGGGGCGCGGCGCGGCCTGCCATCTCACCCCCGAGCAGCAACGCACCATCTTCGCCGAGCAGATCAAGCCCCGACTGGGCTGAGGGAGCACCCATGACCGACATCCTGGTCGCCGAGGGGCTGACCAAGCACTTCCCCATCCGGGGCGGTTTCCCCGTCAAACGCACGGTCGGCGCGGTACAGGCCGTGGACGGCATCGACCTGGCCATCGCGGAGGGCGAGAGCTTCGGCCTGGTCGGCGAGTCGGGCTGCGGGAAGTCCACCACCGGCCGGCTGCTCACCCGGCTGCTGGAGCCCACCGGGGGCCGCATCCTCTACCAGGGCCAGGACATCAGCCATGCCGACCGCCGGCAGCTGGCCCCCATCCGCTCCCAGATCCAGATGATCTTCCAGGACCCGTACTCCTCGCTCAACCCCCGGCAGACCGTGGGCCGCATCATCTCCGGCCCCATGGAGATCAACGGCATCAACCCGCCGGGCGGCCGCGAGGCCCGTGTCCGGGAACTCCTGGAAACCGTGGGCCTCAACCCCGAGCACTACAACCGCTTCCCGCATGAGTTCTCCGGCGGCCAGCGCCAGCGGATCGGGGTGGCCCGGGCACTGGCCCTGGAACCCAAGGTGATCGTCGCCGACGAGCCGGTCTCCGCCCTGGACGTCTCCATCCAGGCCCAAGTGGTCAATCTGCTCCAGCGCTTGCAGCGTGACCTGAACATCGCCTTCCTCTTCATCGCCCATGACCTGGCCGTGGTCCGCCACTTCTCGCAGCGCGTCGCGGTGATGTATCTCGGCAAGATCGTGGAACTGGGCAACCGCGAGGACATCTACCGCCACCCCCGCCACCCCTACACCCACGCCCTGCTCTCCGCGGTCCCCGAGGCCACCGATGTCGATGCCCCCGTCCGCGAACGCATCCGCCTGGCCGGCGATGTCCCCTCCCCCATCCACCCGCCCTCCGGCTGCCGCTTCCGCACCCGCTGCTGGAAGGCCCGCGACCTGTGCGCCACCCAGGAACCGCCGCTGCTACGCGCCGAGGGCAGCCGCGAAGGGCACCTCTCCGCCTGCCACTTCCCGGAGCCGCCGACGGTCGAACGCGACACGGAAGTAGTCCTCGACCCAGCCCTCTCCGGCGACGGCGCCCCGTAGGGGGCGCGGGGCGGTTACGTCATGCGGCTCCGCCACGTGGGCGCGACCAGCCACGGACGGCCCGCAGCCGAAAGCCGGGAGCAACCCCCTCAGGGGCGCGGGGAACTGCGCGACCAGCCACCGACGGCCCGCGGCCAACACACAGGAAACCCCGGCAGACGCCGAACCCTCACCGGGGGCGCCCCAGGGGCAGTGGCACTCAACTCCCCGGCGGCTGCGGCGGCATCGGCGGATACCCCGGCGCCGGCCGCATATCAACCGGCCGCGCATCAACCGGCGGCGCATACCCCGGCCCATAAGCAGGAGGCGGCGGAACGTACCGCCCACCCGGAGAGACAACGGCGAGCACCAGCAGGATCAGCACCCCCACCACCACACTCGCCCCCTCCGTCAGGACGTTGTACGTCCACCGGTCACCCCCATGCCCGAACAGCATCCGGTACCGCTCGTCATGGAAGGCGATCAACGCCCGCACCGACTGCAGCGCCATAAACAACGAGAGCGCCATCAGCCCGCCCCGGGCCACCCGCCTCCCGGCCAGCGCCAAAGCACCGAAGACAGCGAGCGCCACCCCCATATAGAGGTGGTACGTGTCCATCCCCTGGCCCCCGTAGCGCGCGTAGAACCCCCAGCTGCCGTCAAAGGCGAACTTGAGATACTCCCCGGTCCCCACGCGGCGCGCACTGTCCACCGCCCACCCCAGGCAGACCAACGCCAGCAGCACCGCGCCGACCCCGGCGAACACATACCTGCCGCGCTGCCCCTGAGGCACTCGCACCGATTCGCTGCCCAACCGACCCGTGTCCACCTCTGTACGGTACGGGCCACCCGATGGGGGTAACAGGCCCTGTACATCACGGAGATGCAACACCCCACTCGATCAAGACCCGACTCGATCAAGCCCCGGCCACCACCCCCCGCTCCTCCGCAAAATGGCAAGCCGAAGGATGCGCCGCGGGCCCGCCCGCCTCCTCCAGCCATGACGGGACCTCCAACAGCGGCTGAACCTCCGCACACTTCGGCCGCGCCTTCCAGCACCGCGTGCGAAACCGGCACCCCGAAGGGGGATTTGCCGGTGACGGCACATCGCCCGTCAGCAGAATCCGCTCCCGCCGCTGCCGCGCCGCCGGATCCGGCACCGGGACGGCCGACAACAACGCTTGTGTATAAGGGTGCGTGGGGTGCTCATAGATCTCCGCGTCCGTACCCATCTCCACCACCCGGCCCAGATACATCACCGCCACCCGGTCACTGATATGCCGTACCACGGACAGATCGTGGGCGATAAAGACATAGGCCAGGTCGAATTCCTCCTGCAGCCGCTCCAGCAGATTGACGACCTGCGCCTGCACGGACACATCCAGCGCCGAGACCGGTTCATCGGCCACGATCACCTCCGGCCGCAGCGCCAACCCCCTTGCAATGCCGATGCGTTGGCGCTGACCGCCGGAGAACTGATGCGGGTAGCGGTTGATGTGTTCGGGGCTGAGGCCGACCACGTCCAGCAGCTCCCGCACCCGCCTGCGGCGGTCGCCCTTGGGAGCCACCTCGGGGTGGATGTCAAAGGGTTCCCCGATGATGTCGCCCACCGTCATCCGGGGGTTGAGCGAGGTGTAAGGGTCCTGGAACACCATCTGGATATTGCGGCGGACGGCCTTCAGCGCGCCCCCGGACAGCTTGCCGATGTCCTGGCCGCGGTAGCGGATCCGTCCGGCGGTGGGCCGTTCCAGGTTCACCAGCAGTCTGGCGATGGTGGACTTGCCGCAGCCGGACTCCCCTACAATGCCCAGCGTCTCACCGCGCCGCAGGTCGAAGGAGATCCCGTCAACGGCCCGCACGGCGCCCACCTGCTTTTTGAACAGCACCCCCCGGGTCAGCGGGAAGTGCTTGACCAGATCCCGCACTTCAAGGATCGCCTCACCGATCGCCTCGCCGTCAGCGCGCATCGAGGGTGTCCTTCCAGAAGTGGCAGGCACTGGTCCGCCCGGCAGCCACCGGGAACAGCGGCGGCCGGTCGGTGCGGCAGATGTCCTGGGCCCGGGGGCAGCGGGGGTTGAAGGGGCAGCCGGGCGGGATGGCGGTGAGGCTGGGCGGCAACCCCTTGATGGCATGGAGCCGTTGGCCCTTGCGGTCCAGGCGCGGGATGGAGTCCAGCAGCCCCCGGGTGTAAGGGTGGGCGGGCGCCTCGTACAGCTGGTGCACCGGCGCGGTCTCCACAATGCGGCCCGCGTACATCACCGCGATCCTGTCGGCCACATCCGCCACCACACCCAGATCATGGGTGATCAGGATCAGCCCCATATTGAACTCGCGCCGCAACTCCGCAAGCAGATCCATGACTTGGGCCTGGACGGTGACGTCCAGGGCGGTCGTCGGCTCGTCCGCGATGATGAGATCCGGCTCCAGGGCCAGCGCCATGGCGATCATGATGCGCTGGCGCATACCGCCGGAGAACTGGTGCGGATAGTCGTTCACCCGCTCCTTGGCGGCGGGGATGCGCACCCGGTCCATCAGCTGGACCGCCCGGGCCCGGGCCTCCTTACCGGACATCCCCCGGTGGACCTGGTACATCTCGGCCAGCTGGGCACCCACCGTCATCACCGGGTTGAGCGCGGAAAGCGCGTCCTGGAAGATCATGGCGAGCTTGGCGCCGCGCAGTCGGCGCCGCTGTTCCTCGCCCATGGTGAGCAGGTCCCGGCCCTGGAAGAGCACCTGCCCGCCGGTGACAAAGCCGGGCGGCGAGTCCAGGATGCCCATCACCGCCTGCGCGGTCACCGACTTGCCGGAGCCGGACTCCCCCAGCACGGCCAGGGTCTGCCCCGCGTGCACGGTGCAGCTGACGCCATTGACGGCCTTGGCCACGCCCTCCCGGGTGCGGAACTCCACCCGCAGATCGCGTACCTCCAGCAGTGCGGTGTTCTCCATCTGCTCTTCTCTCAGCGCAACTTGGGGTCCAGGGCGTCGCGCACCGCGTCGCCGAGCATGATGAACGCCAACACCGTCAGGCTCAGCGCCCCGGCCGGCCACAGCAGCATGTGCGGGGAGTTGCGGATCAGTGTGGAGGCATTGGAGATGTCGATGCCCCAGGAGACGGTGGGCGGCCGCAGCCCCACGCCGATGAAGGAGAGGGTGGCCTCCAGGGCGATATAGGTGCCCAGGGCGATGGTGGCCACCACGATCACCGGCGCCACCGCATTGGGGGCGATATGCCGCAGCAGCATCCGGGCGTCACCGGCCCCCAGCGCCCGCGCCGCCTGGACGTAGTCGTGCTGTTTGGCGGTGACCACCGCGCTCCGGGCGATCCGGGCGATCTGCGGCCAGCCCAGCAGCACGATAAAGCCCACCACCGGCCAGATGGAGGCGCCGGTCACCACGGAGAGGAAGACCAGTCCGCCCAGGATGATGGGGATGCCGAAGAAGACATCGGCCAGCCGGGACAGCAGACCGTCCCACCAGCCCCCGTAGTACCCGGCCAGCCCGCCCAGCACACTGCCCAGCAGCGCGGCCCCGGTGGTGGCGCACACCCCTACGGTGATGGAGGCCCGTGCCCCGTACACGGTCCGGGTGTAGACATCGCAGCCCTGGGCGTCGAAGCCAAAAGGATGGCCCGGCCGAGGGCCGTCCTGTGCCCTGGCCAGGTCGCACTGGAGCGGGTTGCCGGAGGCGATCAGCGAGGGCCATACGGCGATCAGCACCAGGAAGACGATCACCAGGGCGGAGACCACAAAGACCGGGTTGCGCCTCAGGTCATGCCAGGCGTCGGACCACAGGCTGCGCGCCTTGCCGCTGTCCGCGCTGCCCGGCAGCGGACCTCCCTTCAGGGACTCCGCCTCCCCGGAGGCCATGCTCATGGCGCCTCCCGAGCCGGAACCGATCACTTCCCGCTGCTCGGGCTCAGGCATAGCGGATCCTCGGGTCGAGCACGGCATAGAGCAGATCGACCAGCAGATTGGCCAGCAGAAAGACAATGACCAGGATGGTGACAAAGCCGACCACGGTGGGCGAGTTCTGCCGCAGGATGCCCTGGTAGAGCTGGAAGCCCACTCCCCGGATATTGAAGATCCGCTCGGTGACGATGGCCCCGCCCATCAGCGCCCCGATATCGGCGCCGATAAAGGTCACCACCGGGATCAGGGAATTGCGCAGCAGGTGCCGCAGCACAATGCGGTGGCGCGGCAGCCCCTTGGCCAGCGCGGTGCGCAGATAGTCGGCGCGGGCATTCTCGGCCAGCGAGGTCCTGGTGAGCCGGGTGACATAGGCCAGCGAGGTGAGCGCCAACACCACGCCGGGCAGCAGCAGTTCCCCGAAGGTGGCCTCCGGTGAGACCGAGGGCGAGGCCAGCCGCCACTTCACCCCGATCAGATACTGCAGCACATAGCCGCTGACAAAGGTGGGCACCGAGACCACCACCAGGGTCAGCAGCAGCACCGTGGTGTCCACCGGGCGCCCGCGGCGCAGTCCGCTGAGCACCCCCAGGGCGATGCCGATGACGACCTCGAAGACAATCGCGACAATGGTCAGCCGAAGGGTCACCGGGAAGGCGCTGCCCATCAGTTCGGTGACCGGCTGGCCGTTAAAGGCGGTGCCGAAATTCCCGGCGAACACCTGCCCCATGTAGTGCAGATACTGCTTCCACAGCGGCTGGTCGAGATAGAGGTCCTGGCGGATACGGGCCGCGGTGGCCGGGTCGGGGGCCTTGTCGCCGAAGAGGGCGGCCACCGGATCGCCCAGGGCATAGACCATGAAGAAGATCAGGAAGGTGCTCCCGATGAACACCGGGATCATCTGGAGCAGCCGGCGGGCCACATAGCGGCTCATTTGACCGTGATCCGCTCATAGACCGGGACGCTGAAGGGATTGAGCATCACTCCGGAGAGCTTTTCCGAGTACCCGGCACTGCCGTTCTGGTACCACAGCGGAATGGCGGGCATCTGCCGGGCGAGGACCGTCTCCGCCTCCTGGAACTCGGCGATGGCCCCGGCGGTGCTGGTCCGGGAGTTGGCCGCGTCGATGAGCCGGTCGAAGGCCGGATCGCTGAACTTCCCGTAGTTGGAGGAGGCATCGGTGTAGTAGAGCGGCTGAAGGAAGTTCTGGATCAGCGGATAGTCCATCTGCCAGCCGGAGCGGAACATATCGTCCAGCCGCTCGTCGGAGAGCTGGTTGCGGAAGTCCGCGAAGGTGCCGATGGGGTTGACGGTGCACGAACGGTCGTTGCCCAGTGCGTTGTTGATGCTGTTGCAGACGGCATCCATCCAGAGCCGGTGTGAACCGTTGTCCACATTGGAGGAGATGGTCACCCGCCCGCCGGGCAGCCCGCCGCCCTCCTCGATCAGCCGCCTGGCCCGCCCGGGGTCATAGGTGCAGGCGTCCTGGCAGAGCCCGGCCCGGTAACCGCCCTTCTCCCCCAGGACCGGAGAGGTCCAGTCGGTGGCCGGGGTACGGGTGCGGCGGTAGATCTGGGTGGTGATCTGCTCCCGGTTGATGGCCATGGAAAGGCCCTTGCGGACCTTCTCCATCCCCGGCCTGTTCCACTCCGCCCGGTACATCGGGAAGTCCAGGGTCTGGATGATCCCGGCCGGCTGGTTGATGTACCGGCCGTCCAGGTCCTTGGTCACATTCTTCAGCTGGGTGCTGGGAATGTCGTCCACGAGATCCAGATTGCCCGCCTGGAGGTCGGTGTAGGCGGTGTTGTTGTCCGTGTAGACCCGCAGCTCCACTCCCTTGTTGGCGGCCCGGTCCGGCCCGCGGTAACCGTCCCACCGCGAAAGCCGCATCGCCGAACCCCGGGTATAGGAGTCAATGGTGTACGGCCCATTGCCCACCGGCTTCTTCAGCCAGGCCCGGTGATCGTCGAAGAAGGCCCTGGGCAGCGGGGCATAGGCGGTATAGCCCAGAGTGTCGGGCCAGGTGGAGAACTTGGTACGCAGCCGCACGGTGAAGGTCCGTTCATCCTTCACCACCAGCCCGGCCAGCGTCCGGGCACTGGCCGCCCCCGCGGCCGGATGCACCTTCTCATAGCCGTCGATGTACTCGAAGAAGGAGGCGTTCTTCTGCTTGTTGTCGAGCAGCGCCCCGTAATTCCAGGCGTCCACAAAGGACTTGGCGGTGACCTTCTCCCCATTGCTGAAGGTCCAGCCGCTCTTGACGGTGATGGTGAAGTTCTGCGAGTCCCGCGTCCCGATCCGTTCGGCCAGCATATTCACGGCCGCTCCGGTGCGCGGGTCATAGCGCTTCAGCCCCCGGAAGATCATGTCCAGCACCTTGCCCCCCTGCACCTCATTGGTGTTGGCCGGCTCCAGCGGATTCTGCGGATCCCCCCAGGAGGCCCGCACCCACCCCGCCGGCACTCCGCCGCCCCCGCCACACCCCGCCGCGGCCATGGCGAACACAAGGCCGCCCAGAGCCACCATGGCCCTGGCGCGCCTGCCTCCCCGCATGGAGTGCCTCCTCAAAGCTGTCCATCTGCTGCCCATGTCCCGCGTAGAGCCAAATATCAGCGGTTCAGCGGCTCTGCGCACTTTCATAACGACTGTCCGCGCGGGTCGGGGCGGCCAAACCGCCCGTACGAGGGACCGGGGGCGCTCCCGACCGTCCCGGCAAGGCAAAGGGGCGCCCGGACCGTATGGTCCGGGCGCCCCTGATCGGCAGAGAACGCGGCTAGGCCGCGTGCACCACGTCCTTCTCCTCCGCGAAGTGGCAGGCCGACTCATGCGCCGCAGGCGTCTGCTTGCCCGCGAACACCTCCGGCACCGCCAGCAGCGGCACCTCCTCGGCGCACTTGTCCTGCGCCTTCCAGCAGCGGGTGCGGAAGCGGCAGCCGGACGGCGGGTTCGCCGGGGAGGGGACGTCACCGGTGAGGATGATCCGCTCCCGGCCCTCCCGCGCCTCCGGGTCGGGGACCGGGACGGCGGACAGGAGTGCCTGGGTGTAGGGGTGGGTGGGGTGGTCGTAGATCTGTACGTCGGTACCGATCTCCGCCATCTTGCCCAGGTACATCACCCCGACCCGGTCGGAGATGTGCCGGACGATGGACAGGTCGTGGGCGATGAAGATGTAGGAGAGGTTGAACTCGTCCTGCAGCCGCTCCATCAGGTTGACGACCTGTGCCTGCACCGAGACGTCCAGCGCGGAGACCGGCTCGTCACAGATGATGATCTCCGGGTTGAGCGCCAGGCCGCGGGCGATGCCGATGCGCTGGCGCTGACCGCCGGAGAACTGGTGCGGGTAGCGGTTGATGTACTCCGGGTTGAGGCCGACCACGTCCAGCAGTTCCTGGACCCGCTTGCGGCGGTCGCCCTTGGGAGCCACCTCGGGGTGGATCTCAAAGGGCTCGCCGATGATGTCGCCCACCGTCATCCGGGGGTTGAGCGAGGTGTAGGGGTCCTGGAAGACCATCTGGATATTGCGGCGGACGGCCTTCAGGGCGCGCCCGGACAGCTTGGTGATGTCCTGGCCCTTGTAGAAGACCTCGCCGGAGGTGGCCGTCTCCAGGGTCATCAGCAGCTTGGCGACGGTGGACTTGCCACAGCCGGACTCGCCGACGATGCCCAGGGTCTCGCCCTGGTAGAGGTCGAAGGAGACCCCGTCCACCGCCTTGACCGCGCCGACCTGCTTCTTGAGCAGGATGCCCTGGGTCAGCGGGAAGTGCTTGACCAGATTGCGGACCTGGAGGATGGGCTCGCCGCGCTCCACGGGGGCGTCGAGCACGGCCTCCACCTCGGCGGTGGTGCTGGCGTCGCTGACCTTGACGTCGGAGACGTTCGGCTCTTTCACGTCGGCCGTCTCAGCCATGGATCGTCTCCTTCCAGAAGTGGCACGCGCTCCGCCGGCCCGGCATCGCCGTACCGTCCTGCTCGGCCACATCGTGCAGCGCGGGGACCTCGGTACGGCAGATGTCCTGCACCTTGGGGCAGCGAGGGCTGAAGGCACAACCGGCCGGAATGTTCAGCAGGTTGGGCGGCAGACCCTTGATGGCGAAGAGCTCCTGGCCCTTCTGGTCCAGGCGCGGGATGGAGTCCAGCAGGCCCCTGGTGTAGGGGTGGGCCGGGCGCTTGTAGAGCTCGTGCACCGGCGCGGTCTCCACAATGCGGCCCGCGTACATCACCGCGATCTTGTCGGCGACGTCCGCCACCACACCCAGGTCATGGGTGATCAGGATCAGACCCATGTTGAACTCGCGCTGGAGCTCCGCGAGCAGGTCCATCACCTGTGCCTGGACGGTGACGTCCAGGGCGGTGGTGGGCTCGTCCGCGATGATCAGGTCCGGCTCCAGGGCCAGCGCCATGGCGATCATGATGCGCTGGCGCATACCGCCGGAGAACTGGTGCGGATAGTCGTTCACCCGCTCCTTGGCGGCCGGGATGCGCACTCGGTCCATCAGCTCAATGGCCTTGGCCTTGGCGTCCTTCTTGGACATCCCCTGGTGCACCCGGAACATCTCGCCGAGCTGATAGCCCACGGAGAGCACCGGGTTGAGGGAGGACAGGGCGTCCTGGAAGATCATGGCGATCTTGGCGCCGCGGATCTTCCGGCGCTCGTCCGCCGACATCTTCAGCATGTCCTGGCCGCGGAAGAGGATCTCGCCCTTGGGGATCCGCCCCGGAGGCATGTCCAGGATGCCCATGATGGCCTGCGCGGTCACGGACTTGCCGGAGCCGGACTCACCCAGCACGGCGAGCGTCTCGCCGGCGCTGACGGAGTAGTTGACGCCATTGACGGCCTTGGCCACGCCGTCCCGGGTGTGGAACTCCACATGCAGATCGCGGACTTCGAGCAGCGGCGCGTTCTTCTCCCCCGACTGCTCGGGGACGTTCGCGGTTTTCTCGGTGGTGGTGGTCACGTACGCCTCCCTCAGCGCAGCTTGGGGTCGAGGGCGTCGCGCACCGCGTCGCCGAGCAGGATGAACGCCAGCACGGTGAGGCTCAGGAAGCTGGCCGGCATCATCAGGGCGTGCGGGCCGTCCCGGACGTCCTTCTGGGCGGCGGAGATGTCCACACCCCAGGAGACGGTCGGGTCCTTCAGGCCGATGCCCAGGTAGGACAGGGTCGCCTCGGTGGCGATATAGCCGCCGAGCGCGATGGTGGCGACCACAATGACCGGGCCGAGGACGTTCGGCAGGATGTGCCGGAAGAGGATCCGGTTGGTGCCGGCGCCGAGTGCCCGGGCCGCGGTGACAAAGTCGGCCTGCTTCTGGGTGATGACCGCACCGCGCATCACACGCGCGATCTGCATCCAGCCGAAGGCCGTGAGGGCGAAGGTCACCGTCCACACCGTGCGGTTGGTGAACGCCTGGAGCAGCACCAGGCCGCCGAGGAGCAGCGGGATGCCGAAGAACACATCGGTGAGGCGGGAGAGCACGGTGTCAACCCAGCCGCCGAAGTATCCGGCGATCATGCCGATGATGCCGCCGAGAACAGTGACGGCGATGGTCACACAGACACCGACGATGATCGAGGCGCGGGCACCGTAGACGGTACGCGCGTAGACGCTCTGGCCCTGGACGTTGTAGCCGAACCAGTCTTCCTGGAAGAAGTGCGACCACTGCGGCCCACCGAGGTAGTGGTTGCGCAGGTCGGCGTGGCGCGGGTCCACATCGGTGAAGAGCGACGGCCAGGCGGCCATCAGGATCAGCAGCACCAGCAGGACGCCGGACACCCAGAAGATCCAGTTGCGGCGCAGCTCGCGCCAGGCGTCCTGGCCGAGGCTGCGGGCCTTTTCGCGGGACTCCGGCTTGCCCGCCTCGGCGATGACTTCGGCGGCGCTCGCCACACTGGCGTTGGAGGCGTCCGCCAGACCGGCGGCCGTGCTCGGACCGGTGCCCGCGACGCCGGCCGGGCCCGCCTGGGGGGTCTTGTTGTCAGGCATAGCGGATCCTCGGGTCCAGGACTGCGTAGAGCAGGTCAACGACCAGGCTGCTCACCAGGTAGACGAGCACCAGCACGGTCACCACGCCGACCACGGTGGGGCCTTCGCTGGTGATGACGGCGTGGTAGAGGGTGTTGCCCACACCGGGGACGTTGAAGATGCCCTCGGTGATGATGGCACCGCCCATCAGCATGCCGAGGTCGGTGCCGAGGAAGGTGACGACCGGGATGAGCGAGTTGCGCATCAGGTGCACCCCGACGACCCGGCGCCGGGGCAGGCCCTTGGCGACGGCGGTGCGGATGTAGTCGGCGCGGAGGTTCTCCGCCACGGTGGTCCGCGTCAGCCGGGTGACATACGCCAGCGAGAGCAGGGCGAGCACGACCGCCGGGAGAATGAGCTGGCTGAGGTCCGTCGAGTCCTGGACGGTCGGTGTGACCAGTTTCCACTTCACACCGATCAGGAACTGGGCCATGTTGCCGAGCACAAAGACCGGGATGGACACCACGATCAGCGTGAAGATCAGCACGGCCTGGTCCAGGAACTTGCCGCGGCGCAGCCCCGTGAGCACACCGAGTCCGATACCGAAGACCACCTCGATGGCGAAGGCGAAGAGCGCCAGCCGGATGGTCACCGGGAACGCCTCGGCCATCAGGTCGGCCACCGGCCGGCCGGTGAAGCTCTGCCCGAAGTCCCCCTGGAAAAGACCGGTGATGTAGTCCCAGTACTGCTGGAGCAGGGGCTTGTCCAGCCCGTACTCATGACGCAGTCTGGCCACCGTCGCCGGGTCGGCCGCCTTGGAGCCGAAGAGTGCCTTGACGGGATCGCCCGGCAGCGAATACACCATCAGGAAAATAAGCAGCGTGGTCCCGATGAACACCGGGATCATCTGGAGCAGTCGCCTCGCGACAAAGCGCCCCATGGTTCCTCCTGTCGCCGACGGGCCCAGGGGCCGCCCAAGTCCTTGTGGGAGGGCGGCCGCTGGGCCTGCGTCACTTCAGCGTCCCGGTTACTTCTTGACCTCGACGTCGGTCCAGATCGCCTGGCGCTGGTAGTCGAACTTCACGTTCTTCACGCGCTTCGACCAGCCGGCGACGGTGTGGTCGACGAAGAGCGGGATGGACGGCATCTGCTCCTGGAGGATCTTCTGCTCGGCCTGGTAGTAGATCTTGTTGGCGTCGTCGATGTTCTTCGACTCGTCCGCCTTCTGGATCAGGTCGTCAACGCCCTTGTCGCTGAAGCCCATGTCGTTGGCGCCCGCACCGGTGCGGTACTGCTCGGCGATGAAGTTGGAGATGTTGGGGAAGTCCATCACCCACGCCATACGGAACGGGTTGCTGAGCTTCTTGTCCGTGATCAGCTGGCGGGACTCCTGGAAGGTGGCCTTGGGGTCGGTCACGCACTCCACACCGGCGTTCTGCCGGATGTCGTTGCAGACCGCGTCCACCCACTCCTTGTTGGCGCCGTCGGCGTTGTAGGTGATGACCAGCTTGTTGCCCGGGACGCCGCCGCCCTGCTTGATGAGCTCCTTGGCCTTGGCCGGGTCGAACTTGCAGAAGTCACCGCAGGCGTTCGCCTGGTAGCCCTCGATGCCGGGGGGCGTCAGGCCGGTGGCGGCTTCCTTGCTGCCCTTGAGCGCGGTCTTGGCGATGGTGTCGCGGTCGATCGCCATGGACAGGCCCTGGCGGACCTTGGCCTTCTCGGGCTTCTTCCACTCGTCGTTGTACAGCGGGAAGCCGACGTTGGTGTTGCCGCCGAAGGGCTGGCTGACCGAGCGGTCGCCCAGGTCGTCCTTGAACTTGCCCACCTCGGAGTTGGGCACCTGGTACATGATGTCGACCTTGTCCGACAGCAGGTCCGCGTAGGCCGCGTCGTCCTTGCTGTAGAACTTGAAGTCGATGCCGCCGTTCTTCGGCTTGTCATCGCCCTTGTAGTCGTCGAACTTACGGACCTTCAGCTGGACCTTGTGCTCCCAGCTGCCTTCCATCTTGTAAGGGCCGTTGCCGATGGGGTGCTCACCAAAGCCCTTGGGGTCCTTGTAGAACGCCTTGGGCAGCGGGAAGAAGGCGTCGTAGAAGAGACGGTCCTTGAAGGTGGAAACCGGGTGCGACAGGTCAACGGTGAACTCGTTGTCATTGACGACCTTCAGGCCCGACATCTTGTCGTCCTTGGGGTCACCCTTGTCCGGGTGGACATCGTCGTAACCCTTGATGTCCACAAACCAGGAGGAGTTGAGCTGCGCGTTCTTGACGTTGGCGGCCCAGTTCCAGGCGTCCACGTAGGAAGAGGCGGTCACCGTCTCGCCGTTGTGGAACTTCCAGCCCGGCTTCAGCTTGATGTCGAAGTGCTGGTTGTCCGTGGTGTCCACGCTCTGCGCGTTCGCCATCATCAGCTTGTTCTTGATGTCGAACGTGACCAGACCCCGGAAGAGGTTGGTCAGCATGTAGTGGCCGCCGACCTCATTGGTGTTGGTCGGAATGAGCGGGTTCTGCGGCTCGGTGTTGTAGTACGAGAACACGCCGTTGGGGTCAACGGCCGCGTTGTCGTCATTGCCGCTCTTGCTGCCGCCGCCACAAGCGGTCGCGGCCATGGCCACGACTATCGCGCACGCAGCCCACTTGGCGCTCTTGGCACCGCGCATGGGTTCGCCTCCTCAGGAGTCCACTGTCACTACGAGAGAGGCACCGGCCCCACGCTGACACCCCTGACAGCGGAGAGGAACCGGCACCTCAAGTGTGCTCGTGAGTCGGCGCTCCCCACAGCGCTTGACCCATTGACCCGAGCTATTGGCCCCACTATTGAGCACGTGCGCGCTGTAAACCACACTTAAAGGGTCTCGCTTTGGTCACATCAACCCCAGATGCGCGCCTCATATACGGACAAACGCTGCCCAGATGGGCATGAATCAAAGGGCCGTTGACACAGAATCCGGCGAGGAGCGCACGCTATCCGGACACTCGGTCATGAAAACTGACGAACCGTCAGCGGAGTTGGGCGGGCAAGCGGAAGGCCCGGAACCGCCGCTGTGGAAGCGGTAGTTCCGGGCCTTGCGGCGGAAGATCAGCCGTGCTTGGCGCGGGAGGCCGCGCGAGCGCGCTCGCGGGCGTCCAGGTTGACCTTGCGGATGCGGACGGCCTCCGGGGTCACCTCCACGCACTCGTCGTCCCGGCAGAACTCCAGCGACTGCTCCAGGGAGAGCTTGCGCGGCGGCACGATCGACTCGGCCACATCGGCCGTGGACGACCGCATATTGGTGAGCTTCTTCTCCTTGGTGATGTTGACGTCCATGTCGTCGGAGCGGGAGTTCTCGCCGACGATCATGCCCTCGTACACCTCGGTGCCCGGCTCCACGAAGAGCACGCCGCGCTCCTGGAGGTTGGTCATCGCGAAGGCGGTGACCGCACCGGCCCGGTCGGCGACCAGGGAGCCGTTGTTACGGGTGGTCAGGGTGCCGAACCAGGGCTCGTGACCCTCGTGGATGGAGTGGGCGATGCCGGTACCGCGGGTCTGGGTCAGGAACTCGGTACGGAAACCGATCAGACCACGGGAGGGGACCACGAACTCCATGCGCACCCAGCCGGAGCCGTGGTTGGACATGTTGTCCATCCGGCCCTTGCGGACACCCATCAGCTGGGTGACGGCGCCCATGTGCTCCTCGGGCACGTCGATGGTCATGCGCTCGACCGGCTCGTAGACCTTGCCGTCCACGTCCTTGGTGACCACCTGGGGCTTGCCGACGGTCAGCTCGTAGCCTTCCCGGCGCATGGTCTCCACCAGGATGGCCAGCGCCAGCTCGCCACGGCCCTGGACCTCCCAGGCGTCCGGGCGGTCGGTCTCCAGGACCCGGAGGCTGACGTTACCGATCAGCTCACGGTCCAGCCGGTCCTTGACCTGGCGGGCGGTGACCTTGCGGTCCTTGACGGCCGTCTTGGCGTCCGCGCCCTTGCCGGTGCCGCCCCGGCCGACCAGCGGCGAGGTGTTGGTGCCGATGGTCATGGAGATGGCGGGCTCGTCCACCGTGATCAGCGGCAGGGCGACCGGGTTCTCCGGGTCGGCCAGGGTCTCGCCGATCATGATGTCCGGGATACCGGCCACCGCGCAGATGTCACCCGGGCCCGCCTTCTCGGCCGGCTTGCGGGTGAGCGCCTCGGTCATCATCAGCTCGCTGATGCGGACATTGGCGATGGAGCCGTCGCGCTTGATCCAGGCCACGGTCTGGCCCTTGCGCAGCTCGCCCTGCTCGACGCGCAGCAGGGCGATACGGCCGAGGAAGTTGTCCGCGTCGAGGTTGGTGACGTGGGCCTGGAGGGGCGCGTCCTCCTCGTAGACCGGGGCCGGGATGTGCTCCAGGATGGTGGAGAAGAAGGGCTCCAGGCTGGTGGAGTCGGCGGGGACGGTGCCGTCCTCCGGCTTGGTCATCGAGGCGATGCCGTCACGGCCGCAGGCGTAGACGATCGGGAACTCGATCTGGTCCTCGTCCGCGTCCAGGTCCAGGAAGAGGTCATAGGTCTCGTTGACGACCTCGTCGATCCGGGAGTCGGGGCGGTCGGTCTTGTTGATGCACAGGATGACCGGCATCCGCTTGGCCAGCGCCTTGCGCAGGACGAAGCGGGTCTGCGGCAGCGGGCCCTCGGAGGCATCGACCAGCAGGACCACGCCGTCCACCATCGACAGGCCGCGCTCGACCTCGCCGCCGAAGTCGGCGTGGCCGGGGGTGTCGATGATGTTGATGGTGATCGGGTCACCACCGTCCTTGGGGTGGTACTTCACCGCCGTGTTCTTGGCGAGAATGGTGATGCCCTTCTCGCGCTCCAGGTCGTTGGAGTCCATCACCCGGTCATCGACGGAGTCGAGCTGGTGCGCGGCGAAGGCTCCCGCCTGCTTGAGCATGGCGTCGACGATGGTCGTCTTGCCGTGGTCGACGTGGGCGACGATGGCGACGTTACGGATGTCGTGGCGCGTGGGCATAACTTGCGGCGCTTCTCCCGGATTCGTGGATGGCGGCGCGTACGGACTGGTACGCGTGCCCTGCCGGGCTCAAGCCACGGCCTCACTCCATGGTACGGGGCCGCCGCGGCTTGGGCTTCCGGGGATCTTGAGGGCACGGCTGACCTGGGGGTTCGCCTTCGCCCTCCAGGGGCGCGGGCCCGTGGGTGGGTGGGCGCGCAGTTCCCCGCGCCCCTGGAAGGGCGCGCCCGGCGGCGGGGGGCGCCCGGTCAGCGGTGGAAGCCGATGTCCTGGTAGCGGGGGGTGGCCAGGCCGAAGGCACCCGCGTTGGCGACGGTGGCCCGTACGGCCACCAGCTGCGGCCGCTGGTAGAGCGGCACCGACGCCGCCGCCGCCCAGATCCGCGCATCCGCGGCCTGTACCAGGTCCCGCGCCGCGTCCCCGTCCAGCTCCGCCGAGGCCTGGTCGAAGAGGTGGTCGATCTGGTCCGTGCCCACCCGGGTGTAGTTCTGCTCCACCTGGAGCGATCCGTCCGCCGCCGGGCGCGGCTTGGCGAAGATCGGCCGGGCCTCGGTGGCCGGGAAGGCGCCGACCGGCCAGGAGTAGAGGGCCAGGTCGAAGTCGCCGGAGGCGATGTGGTCCTTGAAGAAGCCCGCGTCCTCGACCTTGGTGATCTCGGTGCGGATGCCGATGCCGTCCAGTTCCCGGGCGATCCGCTCGCCCACCTCGCGCAGCGGCTCGGAGTCGGCCCCCTTGGGCAGGACAAAGCGCAGCACCAGCTTCTTGCCGTCCTTGTAGCGGGCAGGGGCGGCCACCACCCGGCCGCCGGGGTCCTTGTGGTCCTCGTAGAGCTCGGGCCCGCTGGCCCCGTCGCCGGTGATCTCGTCCGGCACCGCTCTGGGCGCCGGGCGCCCGCGTACCCCCTTGTCGTCGGGGTGGTGGGCATTGCGCGGCACCGTATTGGGCCCGGCCTGGCCGGGGCGGTGCAGTGGCGGGTTGGCCGGGTCGGGGCCCTCCTTCCAGCCGGCCTCGGCCAGCAGGTCGCGGGCGGCGTGCGGGTCGGAGCTGCCCAGGGCGTCGCTGTTGTCCTGGTAGCCCTGCTGGCCTGCCACTCGCACATGGCTGCCCAGCGGCCGGGCGGGCAGGCCGAGCGGGCCCAGGACCAGCTCGGCGATCCCCTTGCGGTCCACCGCGCGGGCCACCGCCCGCCGTACCCGCTCATCGGCCAGCGGCCCGGAGGCGCCGTTGAGGGCGAGCTGGGTGTAGCCCGGCTCCAGGGAGCGGCGTACGGCCAGGCCGCGCAGCGAGGGGGCGGCCTTGTTGGCGTCGTCCGCGTTCTCCTTGCGCGCCGGGGCGTTGTCGCGGCCGATCCGGGCGGCCACCGCCGGGGTGATCTCGGCCAGGTCCAGCCGGCCGGCCGCCAGTTCCGCGGCGCGTTTGTCCCGGGGCACCGCCCGCAGCACCAGCTTGTCCAGCTTGGCCCGCTCGCCCCACCAGCGGGGGTTGCGGACCAGGGTGAGGGTGCCCTGTTCCTCGTCCCGTTCCTGGAACTTGAACGGGCCCGCGGACAGGGCGAGTTGGTGGCGGGCGGAGTCGTTGAAGGCGCCGCCGTCGCCGGTCACCGACCTGGGGTAGAGGGGGGTGAACAGGGCGGGCCAGTCCGCGTAGGGCCGGTTGAAGGTGACCCGTACCTCCCGGTCGTCCGCGCCGCGCGCCACCTGCTCGATGCGCTCGTACCCGGCGTTGTGCGCGGCCCAGAAGGAGCTGTCCTTGCCGCGCAGCGCCTTCCACTGGCCTTGGAAGTCCGCGGCGGTGACGGGCTTGCCGTCGCTCCAGACGGCGCCGGGGTTGAGCCGGTAGACCACCACCTGCCGGGAGTCCTGCTCGGTGGTCCGGACGGAGCGCAGATAGTCCGGGTTGCGCTGTGGCCGGCCCTGCCGGTCCAGGGTGAACAGGGCGGGCAGCACCGCCCCGGCCACCTGTGCGGTGCCCCGGTCGGCGTCCGCCTGGAAGGTGTTGAGGGTGGCGGGCAGGGCGTCCACCGCCCAGGTGAGGGTGCCCCGGTCGGCGACCTTGGCGCGCGGGGCGGCGGCGATGTCCGGCGGCGCTCCGGGGTCCTCGGCCCGGCCGTCGTCCGAGGAACAGCCGGCCAGCAGCGGCAGCGGCAGCAGCGCGGCGGCCAGGAGCAGGGCCGCGGCGCGGCGGGGCCGGACGGACCCCGGCGACCTCGGCACTCTGAAGGACATCGTGAAGGGCATCGACGAAACCTCCGCCTCGGTCGGCGCAATACGCCGCTGATCGCATTTCTCCCCCGACACTGAAAGCGACGTCCCGGGGCGAGGCGGCCCGACACGGCGTCGCACACCCGCACGCCACCCGGCTGGACGAAGGTTTGGGCCCCGGTAGTGCAAGCGGGTGAACGCGTCCGCGCGGGCGCAATCGCGGCGGCTATCTTCCCCTGAAGGGGTGTGACGCGCGACACTCTCTGTCGCATCATCGTCGCCACCCGCAACCGCCGACCCGCGGAAGTGAGGGCAATTCATGTCCCTTAACGATGACTTGACGGCAGTTCAGCGCTGCCTGGACGATCTCGACCGCGCGCTCGGCCGGCTGGCGCGCCATCTCCCCCAGGACGACCGGGAGTTGCGCCGGATGCGCACCGACGCCGGTCACCTGCGGGAGAACTTCGCGCTGCTGCGGGAGACGGTGCCCGCCGAGGCGCCGCGCCCGGTGATGGTGCAGGTTTCCGACACCCCTTATGACGCCTCACTGTGGCGGGACGCGGACGAGGAAGGACTCGGCTGCCGCGACCGGCGGGCGCCCTAGCGGGCCCGCCCCGGACCCGCCCCCTCACACCCCACTCCTCCCGGAGTCCCCCTTGGCCACTGGCACTGACCCCAGACCCGGCACCGCGGCCCCCGGCGGTGTGCTCCACCCCTCCCGCGCCGCCATCGGCGACCGCCATCTGCGGCGTGACCGCTGGTGGCTGGCCCCGGCCGGCACCGCGGCCGGGCTGCTCGCCTTCGTCGTCTACTCCACCTGGCGCGCGTTCGCCAATGGCGACTACTACGCCGCGCCCTATGTCTCGCCGTTCTACTCGCCCTGTATCGCCCACAACTGTGTGCCCATGAAGGGCGGCGCGGACTGGGATGTGATCGGCTCCTGGTGGACCCTCTCCCCCGCCCTGCTGATCCTGATCTTCCCGCTGGGCTTCCGGCTGACCTGCTACTACTACCGCAAGGCCTACTACCGGGGCTTCTGGGCCTCGCCCCCGGCCTGCGCGGTGGCCGAGCCGCACGCCCGCTACAGCGGGGAGACCCGCTTCCCGCTGATCCTGCAGAACCTGCACCGCTACTTCTTCTACTTCGCGGTGATCGTGGCGGGCATCCTCAGCTATGACGCGGTGCTGGCCTTCCGGGACGCCGACGGGCACTGGGGGCATATGGGCCTGGGCACCCTGGTGCTGCTCGCCAATATCGCGCTGATCTGGGCGTACACCCTGTCCTGCCACTCCTGCCGGCATATCGTCGGCGGCCGGCTGCGCAACTTCTCCAAGCACCCGGTGCGTTACCGGATGTGGGGCCTGGTCAGCAGGCTGAATGCCCGTCATATGCAGCTCGCCTGGGCGTCCCTGGTGAGCGTGGCGGTCGCCGACTTCTATGTCTACCTGGTCGCCAGCGGCGCCTTCGACGATCCGAGGTTTTTCTGATGACGCGGGTGGATCTCCAGCCCTGGGACGTGGTGGTGGTCGGGGCGGGCGGCGCCGGGCTGCGGGCCGCCATCGAGGCGCGGGAGCAGGGACTGCGCTGCGCGGTGATCTGCAAGTCGCTGTTCGGCAAGGCGCATACGGTGATGGCCGAAGGCGGCATCGCCGCCTCCATGGGCAATGTCAACGCCAATGACAACTGGCAGGTGCACTACCGGGACACCCTGCGCGGCGGGAAGTTCCTCAACAACTGGCGGATGGCCGAACTGCTGGCCCGCGAGGCCCCGGAGCGGGTCTGGGAGCTGGAGACCTGGGGGGCGGTCTTCGACCGCACGCCCGAAGGGGGCATCTCCCAGCGGAACTTCGGCGGCCATGAGTATCCGCGGCTGGCGCACGTCGGCGACCGTACCGGCCTGGAGCTGATCCGTACCCTCCAGCAGAAGATCGTCTCGCTGCAGCAGGAGGACCGGCGCGAACTGGGCGACTACGAGGCCCGGTTGAAGGTTTTCCAGGAATGCACGGTCACCCGGGTGCTGCGGCAGCACGGCCGGGTCTCCGGGGTGTTCGGCTATGAGCGCGAGTCCGGGCGGTTCTTCGTCCTCCAGGCGCCGGCCGTGGTGCTGGCCACCGGGGGCATCGGCAAGTCCTTCAAGGTGACCTCCAACTCCTGGGAGTACACCGGGGACGGGCATGCGCTGGCGCTGCTGGCCGGGGCCCGGCTGATCAATATGGAGTTCGTCCAGTTCCATCCCACCGGGATGGTCTGGCCGCCGTCGGTCAAGGGCATCCTGGTCACCGAATCGGTGCGGGGCGACGGCGGGGTGCTGCGCAACAGCGACGGCAAGCGCTTTATGTTCGACTACATCCCGGATGTCTTCAAGGAGAAGTACGCCGAGTCCGAGGCCGAGGCGGACCGCTGGTACACCGACCCGGACCACAACCGCCGCCCGCCCGAGCTGCTGCCCCGCGACGAGGTGGCCCGGGCCATCAACGCCGAGGTCAAGGCGGGGCGGGGCTCCCCGCACGGCGGGGTGTTCCTGGATGTCTCCAGCCGGATGCCGGCCGAGGTGATCAAGCGCAAACTGCCGTCCATGCACCACCAGTTCAAGGAACTGGCGGATGTGGACATCACCGCCGAACCCATGGAGGTCGGCCCCACCTGCCACTATGTGATGGGCGGGGTGGAGGTGGAACCGGACACCGCGGCCGCGGTGGGAGTGCCGGGGCTGTTCGCGGCCGGTGAGGTGGCCGGCGGCCTGCACGGCTCCAACCGGCTGGGCGGCAACTCCCTTTCCGATCTGCTGGTCTTCGGACGGCGCGCGGGGCTGTACGCGGCGCGCTACGCGGCCGGGCTCGCCGACCGGGACCGGCCCACGGTCTCCGAGGCCGATATCGCCTCGGCCGAGGCGGAGGCGCTGCGCCCGTTCGGCGCCGAGCAGGCCGCCGACGGCGCGGAGGGCGCCGGGGAGAACCCGTACACCCTGCACACCGAGCTCCAGCAGGCCATGAACGATCTGGTGGGCATCATCCGCAAGGCGCCCGAGATGGAGGAGGCGCTGCGCCGGCTGGCCGGGCTGCGGGTCCGGGCCCGGCGGGCCGGGGTGGAGGGCCACCGGCAGTTCAACCCCGGCTGGCATCTGGCCCTGGACCTGCGGAACATGCTGCTGGTCAGCGAGTGTGTGGCGCGGGCCGCGCTGGAGCGCGAGGAGAGCCGCGGCGGGCACACCCGCGACGACCATCCGGCGATGGACCGGCGCTGGCGCCGGGTCAACCTGGTGTGCCGGCTGGCCGAGGACTCCACCGAACCCGCCGCGGAGGACCCGGCGCTGGGCCGGATCCGGCTGGAGCGGATCGACGCCGTGCCGATGCGCACCGATCTGATGGAGCTCTTCGAGAAGGAAGAGCTGGCCAAGTATCTGACCGACGAGGAGCTCACCTCTTGACTTCCTCCCCCTCGGGAACGAGGGAGATTCCTACGGCTCGCGCCGTAGGGCTTCCTGCTTCATCGCCGACTGCCCGCCCGGAGTGTTCCGTTGAGGTCCTACACCGGCTCCACAGGCCGATGCCGCCAGCCCGGCGGCCTTGAGATCAGCCACAACGTGCAGGCTATCAGGCCGGCTTGTGCCCCTGTGCGGGTTTTCGGACGCCGGGCGGCCCACCGCTCCGGCGGCGATTGGCCGTTCCCTGCCCTGCTCCGCAGGTGTCCGATTCCTCCCCGCCCTGAAGGGCGGGGTCTCCTCGGAGGTTCCAGATGAGCTATCAGGCCCACTTCAAGGTGTGGCGGGGTGACGCGGACGGCGGCGGTCTGGCCGGCTTCGACGTCACCGTCAACGAGGGTGAGGTGGTGCTGGACATCATCCACCGGCTGCAGGCCACCGCCGCGCCCGATCTGGCGGTCCGCTGGAACTGCAAGGCGGGCAAGTGCGGTTCGTGCAGCGCGGAGATCAATGGGCGGCCGCGGCTGATGTGTATGACCCGGATGTCGGTCTTCGACCCGGCCGAGACCATCACGGTCACCCCGATGCGGGCCTTCCCGGTGGTACGGGACCTGGTGACCGATGTCTCGTACAACTACGCCAAGGCGCGGGAGGTGGCCTCCTTCGTCCCGCCGCCGGGAGTGGGTCCCGGCGAGTACCGGATGCGGCAGCAGGATGTGGACCGGGTCCAGGAGTTCCGTAAGTGCATCGAGTGCTTCCTGTGCCAGAACACCTGCCATGTGGTGCGTGACCACGAGGAGAACAAGCCCGCCTTCGCCGGTCCGCGGTTTCTGATGCGGGTGGCCGAGCTGGATATGCACCCGCTGGACGCGGCCGCCGAGACCGGGGTGGACCGCAAGGCGGCCGCCCGGGCGGAGCACGGCCTGGGCTACTGCAACATCACCAAGTGCTGCACCGAGGTCTGCCCCGAACAGATCAAGATCACCGACAATGCGCTGATCCCCCTCAAGGAACGAGTGGTGGACCGCTCCTACGACCCCCTGGTCTGGCTGGGGAACAAGATCCGTCGCCGGGGGCGTGAACACGAGGCGTAATACCACACGCGCTCCCGGTAGCGGCCTCGACAATCCGGTCATAGGCTCCAAAGTGTGACGCGGCTTTTGAGGCGGTACCGGCCGGGTGCGCCTGGCCTGTGCCTGTTCAGTGCGCTTCTCGCGCTGTTCGCCCTGCTGCTCCCGGCCGCGGCCGTCGCCCGCGCCGACGCCCCCCTCGACCTGGACGCCCGAGGGGGGATCACGGACACGGTCGGCGCGCTGGGCCATCGGCGCATCCAGGTCGAGACGGCGCTCAACCGCCTGCACGCCACCCATCGGCTGCGGCTGTTCGTCACCTATGTCCATGACTTCTCCGGCCGGCTGGGCCATGACTGGGCCGATGCCACCGCCGACCGCAACGGCCTGGGCCCGCATGACGTCCTGCTGGCCATCGCCACCTACCAGCACCAGTTCGCCGTCTCGGTGGCCCCCGACTCCGGCATCCGCCCCGAACAGATCAACCAGGTGGCCGCCATCGCCATCGCCCCCGCCCTGGCCCAGCACGACTGGGCCGGGGCGGCCATCGGCGCCGCCGACGGCTATGCCGCCCTCCTCACCGGCCAGCCGGTACGCGCCCCGGTGATCATCCCCGGCCGCAGCGACCCCGGCGGCGGCGCCCTGCTCCCCGGCTCCCGGCGGGTATGGGCATCGGTGGCCGCCGGACTCGCCCTGTGCGCGCTCGGCCTCCACCTGGGATCCCGGCGGGCCGGCCGGCTGCGCCGCGAGGAGCGCGAGGAACAGGAACGCCTGGCCGCCGCCGGCTCCACCACCCCCGGCCTGGCCCGGCTGGCCCAGCCGCTCACCCCGCTGCCCGATCTGGAGGCGGAGGCCGCCCGGAACCTGGTGGAGACCGATGACGCGGTACGCACCAGCGCCGAGGAACTCGCCTTCGCCATAGCCCAGCTGGGCGAGCGGGCCACCCAGCCCTTCGCCGAGGCCGTCGGCTACGCCCGGGGGGAGCTGGCCGACGCCTTCCGGCTGCGCATGCGGCTGGACGAAACCCCCGCACCGGACCCGGAGTTCCGCCGGCACACCCTGGACGAGATCTGCTCCCGCTGCACCAGCGCCAACCGCCGCCTGGACGCCGAGTCCAGCGCCTTCGACCGGCTGCGCGACCTGCGCAACCAGGCCGCCGCGGTACTGCGCACCGCCGACGAGGCGGCCCAGGCCCTGGCCCCGCGGGTGGGCGCCGCCCGGCAGGCCCTGGACGACCTCGCCCCGCGCTGCGCCCCGGACGCCCTGGCCCCGGTGGCCACCTATCCCGGCGAGGCCCGGGACCGGCTGACCTTCGCCACCGCCGCGCTGGCCGAGGCCCGCCGGGCCCTCAACGGAGCACTGGGCGAGGACACCGCACGGGCGGCGGTCTCCCTGCGGGCCGCGGAGGGCGCGCTGTCCCAGGCCCGTACTCTCACCACGGCGGCCCTGCGCCGGATACGCGAAATCCAGGGCGCCGAACGGGGCTTGCGCTCCGCGCTGGTGGACGCGGCGGCCGCACGCGAGCAGACCCGGCATCCACCGCCGGACGCCCTGGCCGAACTGGACCTGGCGCGCAAGGAGGTACGGGGCGGGCGGTACGACCCGCTGGCGGTGCTGCGCCGGGTGGACGCGGCGGCCGCCGGCCTGGACGCGGCCGCCGGCGACCCGGCCGCCGCCGGGCACCGGGAACGGGGCCGGGCCGCCCGGGCGCTGCTGCTGGCGCGGGCGGAGGTCGCCGGGGCGCGGGACTTCATCACCACACACCGGGGGGCGGTCGGCAGCCGGGCACGCACCCGGCTGGCCGAGGCGGAGCGGCACCTGGCGCGGGGCCGCTCGCCGGGCCGCTCGCCCGGGGCGGCGCTGCCGGCGCTCCGCCGGGCGGACGCGCTGGCCCGTCAGGCCAGGGCCCTGGCCGACTTCGAGGTCGCCGAGTTCGACGCAGCCACGGCGGACCGCCGGCCCACCCGGGCGCTGGGGGGTGCGCTGCTGGGGGGCATCGTGCTGGCGGGGCTGCTGCCCGCCACTTTCGGGGGCGGGGCGACGCGGGGGCGGCTGGCGGGTCCGTGAACTTCGTATGCCGCACAACGGACCCTGCGGGCAGGAGACTTACGCCCCGCAGAGGCGATGCCCGCCCACCGGAACGTCAGTAGAGCGACATCAACGCCTCAACGGCGTCCGGGACTTCACCCCCACCCCCCGGCAACGCCAGCTCAAACCAAACGGTCTTGCCGTGCGGGATCCGCCGCGACCCCCAAGCCGCACTCAGCAACCCCACCAACTGCAACCCCCGTCCACCCTCATCAGTGTCATTGGCGCGGCGGCGCCGAGGCTGCACCAGCCCCCCGTCCCACACCTCACACACCAAGGTACGGTCCAGCAGCAACCGCAGCCGGATCTCCCCCTCCCCATACCGCAGCGCATTGGTGACCAGCTCGCTCACCAGCAACTCGGCGGTATCCACCAGGGCTTCAAGCCCCCACAACGGCAGCTGCTCACGCGCCAGTTCACGCGCCCGCGCCACGGAGCGCGGCTCGGGCGGCAGCGTCCAGTCCCCCACATGGTCCGGCGGCAGCCCGCGCAGCCGGGCCATCAGCAGGGCGATGTCGTCCTCGCCATGGTGGGTGTCCAGCGCGCCCAGCACATGGTCACAGACGTCCTCCAGCGGCCGCGCGGGATCGGTGAGCGCGTCCCGGAACGCCTGCAGCCCCTCGTCCAGCGGGTGGTCCCGGGACTCCACCAGGCCATCGGTGTAGAGGGCGAGCAGCGCCCCGTCCGGCAGCTCCACCACCGTCTCCTCGAAGAGCTCGCCGCCCACCCCCAGCGGCATCCCGGGCTGCACCTCCAACAGCCGGGCCGGCTTGCCCTGTTCGACCAGCACCGGCGGCAGATGCCCGGCATTGGCGACCGTACAGCGCCGGGTGACCGGGTCGTAGACCGCGTAGACACAGGTCGCCAGGTACACCTCGGAGAGGTCGGCGGGCCGTACGCTCCCGCGCACCCCGCGCGGCGCGGACTGGGTGCCGCCGGGGCGCCCCAGGCCGTGCGCGATCTCGTCCAGCTGGGAGAGCACCTCGGCCGGTTCCAGGTCCAGCATGGCCAGGGTCCGTACCGCGGTGCGCAGTTCGCCCATGGCCACCGCCGCCCGCAGTCCGCGGCCCATCACATCGCCCACCACCAGGGCGGTACGGTGCCCCGGCAGCTCGATGACATCGAACCAGTCGCCGCCCACCTCGGTGGCCGCGTTCCCGGGCAGATAGCGGCAGGCGATCTCCAGCCCGGCCGCCTCCGGGGAAACCGGGGGCAGCAGGCTGCGCTGGAGGATCAGCGCCCGCTCGTGCTCCCGGCGGTAGAGCCGGGCGTTGTCGATGCACACCGCCGCCCTCGAGGCCAGCTCCACCGCCAGCGCGGTGTCCCGGTCGCCGAAGGGCTCACTGCCCTTGGTGCGGGTGAACTGCACCAGGCCCACCACGGTGTCCCGGGCCACCATCGGCACCGCCAGCGTGGAGCGCACCGAGTCGCCCAGCTCGGAGGTCTCGGTGCTCTCCCGGCCGGGGATGGCCTGCGGCTGGGCGGTGCGCAGCGCCCCGGCGCAGGGCGAGTGGAAGGGGTAGCGGTGCACCTCGCCGACCTGGATGGGCTTGTCGTCGGTGGCCCGGGGGGCGCCCGAGACGGCGCTGGCGGAGGCCACCCGGCGCAGCTCGGCGCTGCCGTCGGCCAGCCCCGGCGGGGCCTCGTCGCCGACCAGCAGGCCCTGGTAGAGATCGACCGAGGCCAGGTCGCAGAACTGGGGCACGGCCACATCCAGTAGCTCGCGGGCGGTGGTCTCCAGGTCCAGCGAGGTGCCGATGCGGGCGCCGGCCTCGTTGAGCAGCGCCAGGTTGCGCCGTACGCCGGCGGCCTCGCGCTCGGCGCGGCGCCGCCCGGTGACATCGGTGGCGATGGCGGCCACCCCGATCGGCCGGCCGCTGCCGCTGTGCAGCCGGTAGAGGGAGACCGACCAGCGGCGGCGTTCGCTCTCCCCGGGGACCGGGCCGACCAGTTGCAGATCGGCCACCGGCCGTCCGCTGTCCAGGACCTGCCGCAGGGCCGCGGTCAGCCGCTCGGCCTCCGTGCGCGGCAGGAAGTCATGCGGGGTACGGCCCCGGTGCCACTCGGCGGGACGGCCAAAGGTCTGGGCAAAGCTCTCATTGACCCGGAGCAGCCGCAGGTCCGTACCGAAGAAGAAGAAGCCCAGCGGAGATTGGCCGAAAACGGCTTCCGAGGCGGCGATGTCGGTCTCTATCCCCTGCATCGCCCTTACATCGACGGCCACACAGAGCGCGGCCCTTTCGCCATGGGCATTCTGACTGGGCATTACATAGATCTCGGCCAGGCCCTGCCGCTGCCCGTCCCGCTGATAGGGGACCAGCCCGGTCCACGGCCGGTCGCCCTCCGGGAATTCCCCCGAAATGGGGATCCGCCGCGGCGCCCCCTGAGATGACGGGGCGGCGGCGAAGACCTCACGCGGGTCTCTGCCCACGGCCTGGGCGGGCTCTATTCCGAACAGCTCGGCGGCCCGTTCGCTCCACTGCTCGATCCGGCCGGCGGGGTCCAGCGAGAAGGAGGCGACACGGATGTAGTCATAAAGGGAGCCGGGCGGGCTGTTCTGCCACATCACGGTGGCGTCCGCGCCCTCGGTCCCGTCCGCCGCAGTACCCGCCTGCTGTTCGCTCACGTGCCCGTCCCCTCCGGCTGAAGTGCTCGCACCGGCATCAGAAGGCCGAGTATCCAGCACGGGGAGTCCTTGGGACACGGACTTCACGATCACAGCACGGTCTCAACCCGCTATGTGTCCTCCCCTGCTTCCCGGCCCGGCAAGCCCAGTTCGAACCACACGGTCTTTCCGCTCTCGCCTCGACGCGTACCCCAGCGGCGCGAGGCCAGTGCCACCAGTTGCAGTCCGCGGCCGCCCTCGTCCTCGGGATGGGCGCTGCGTTCCCGGGGCGGTTCGGAAACCGGGTCGGAGACCTCCACCAGCAGCGCCCCGTCGCGGGGGGCGGACATCCGCACTCCGATGGGCGCGCCGGCGTGGCGCAGGGAGTTGGTGACGAGCTCGCTGACCAGCAGCACCGTCACATCGGTCAGGGCGGACATGCCCCACTCGTGCAAGGTGTCGCGCACCAGCGTACGGGCGGTGCGCACGGCTCCGGCCTCCGCGGGGAAGGTCCACTCGGCGAATCCGGGGGCCGAGGCCAGAGTCCCAGTGCTGTCGCTCACGCCGATCACTTCCCACACCTGCCGTGATCCCATCGGCACACTTGACCGAATTGGGGAGAATAATCAGCACATACCCGGTATGGGGGTCGGCGTATCCCGGCTGCCGCCGGGTGGCGGGGGCGCGCGTGGCTCAGCCGCGGCGTGCCGGCCGGGCACTCAGGCCCGGCCCACCCGCTCCACGATGTAGAGCTGTTTGTGACCCTTGGCGTCCAGGCGGTCCGCCACCCGCTCGGCCTCGGTCCTGGTGGCATAGCGGCCGACGCGGTAGCGGTTGCCGTTGTCGTCCTGGCGGATCACCAGCCAGGGCAGGGCCGCCCCGTTGTCGGTCATCGCCCCTGCCCTTCCGTCGTCGTGACCATAGCGGCGTGCGCCGGCGCAGACCGCACCGGCGCACACCCGTCAGCGCCTCGTGAAGAAACCGCAGTCCGCATATGCCCGAGCGTACGCCCGACCTTTACGCAGCGGATACGGGTTTTCACGAAGAGATGCGCATTCGGCCACCTGAGGGTGATCAGCGGGTCTGGGCGGGCTCCACCGGAGCGTCCGCCACCGCCTCCTCGGCCGCCTGGGCGGCCAGGATCTCCTTCTCGGTCTGGACCAGAGTGGGGTTGCGCCAGGCGCTGCTGACACCCCAGTAGTAGAAGGCCAGGCCGATCGCGGCCACCAGCAGCATGTCCCAGCCCTCGGCCAGGTAGCCATGGCCGTTGAACTTGGTGCTGCCCGCATAGGAGACGGCCGACATGACGAACAGGTAGGCGACCATCCAGGCGCCCGCCTTCAGGTGCGGCTTGAGCTCGGCCCAGGGCTTGCGCAGCTCATAGAAGGCCCAGATCGGCAGGCCGGCCGCCATCAGCAGGATGACCTTGCCGGTCAGCGGCCACTTGGCCCAGTAGAGCACCAGCGAGCCGAAGACCATGGCGATCGGGGCGATCACCGGCATGGCGACCAGCTTGACCGGGCGCTTGAGGTCCGGGGCGATCCGGCGCAGCGACATCACGGCCACCGGGCCGGTGATGTAGGAGATCACGGTGGCCACCGAGACGATCTCGGCCAGCGAGCCCCAGCCACGGAAGACGGCCAGGAAGAGGAAGGCGACCACCAGGTTGAGCACCAGGGCCGGGCGCGGAACGCCGGTCTTCTTGTCCACCTTGCCGAAGACGCCGGGCAGGTGGCCGTTCTCCTGCACACCGTGGATCATGCGCGAGGTGGTGGCGGCGTAGATCATGCCGGTGCCGGAGGGCGAGATGAAGGCGTCCGCGTAGAGGATCATGGCCAGCCAGTTCAGGCCCCAGGCGGTGGCCAGGTCGGCCAGCGGGGACTTGAAGGTCAGCGCCTTCCAGCCGGCGGACAGGTCGTGCGAGGGGACGGCCATCAGGAAGGCGACCTGGAGCGCGATGTAGATGACCAGCGCGATCAGGATGGAGCCGATGACCGCCTTGGGCAGCGACTTGCCCGGGTTGCGGGCCTCACCGGCCATGTTCAGCGGGGACTGGAAGCCGTTGTACGCCCAGACGATGCCCGAGGTGGCGACGGCCGTGAAGACCGCGCTCCAGCCGTTGGGGGTGAAGCCGCCGGCGGTGTGGATGTTGTGGGTGTCGAAGTGCGCGTACATCAGGGCGCCGGCGGTGAGCACCGGGACGACGACCTTGAAGACGGTGATCGCGTTGTTGGTCTTGGCGAACAGGGTGATCGCGAACCAGTTGAGGAAGAAGTAGAAGACCAGCAGGACGCTGGCGAGGGCCACACCGCTGCCGGTGAGCTCCTTGCCGTTGTAGAGGTCCTTGGCCCAGGCCCACTTCCAGGAGCTCATGTACTGCACGGAGGCGGTCGCCTCGCCGGGTATGACCGAGACGATGGCGATCCAGTTGGCCCAGGCGGCCAGATAACCGGCCAGCGAGCCGTGCGAGTACTGGCCGTAACGCACCATGCCGCCCGCCTTGGGGAACATGGCGCCCAGCTCGCTGTAGGTCAGCGCGATGGTCAGCGCGACGACGGCGCCGATCACCCAGGCGACGATCGCGGCCGGGCCGGCGATACCGGCGGCCCGCTGGGCACCGAAGAGCCAGCCGGATCCGATGATCGACCCGAGGCCGACGGCCGTCAGGGCCACCGGACCGAGGGTCCGGCGGTAATGGGAGTGGGAACCCTGTTCGGTACTCAACGCCCCGGTACTCCTTTGCTCTCTGATCTCCCCCATGGCAGGACACAAACCGCGCCATCGTACGAGCGATTTGGCCAAGTTGGTCCTGCCAAAAGGCCCTGAGGACGGGCTATGTGAGGTTTGCAACAGAGAGTGGCCGACCAGCAAATGCGGACACATTGGTGCACAGGCCACACATCCCTCCCATGGGCCGGGGTAAACGGAAGGGATTTTCCAGTGCCTTTAAGCTGACTCGCGGGTAAGTTCGTGCTGCCGGAACGGTGCCGAAACGGCTACTTCACCGGCAGGTGATAAGCGATCCGGTGCCGTTCGGCGAGCATCACCACATCCGCCGTCTCCACCGGGCAGCCGCCGGCGAAGTACGTCCGGGAGACCACCAGCACCCAGTGACCGGGCACCCCGCCCAGCGCCAGGGTCTCCTGGGCCAGCCCGGGACGGGCGCTGATCTCCTCGGCGACGTTGTCCACCACCAGGTCGATGGCGGCCATCCGCTCCACCACCCCGCGCCCGGCCAGCGGGCCCTCCTCGGGGAGCATCACCGGCGTCCGGCCGGTGAGGGCCAGCGGCTCCCAGGAGGTGGAGAGCATGGCCGGCTCCCCCGCCACCCGGTACAGATACTCGGTGCGCATCACCCGGGCGCCCACCTCGATGCGCAGCCGCTCGGCGACGGCCTCGTCCGCCACCCGCTGCTCGCTGCGCGCCTCCCAGGCGCCCTTGACCTTGACGTCCGCCTGCTCCTGGCGGAAGGGCGAGGACTCGCCCGCCGAGCGGTAGCCAGTACGCACCACCGCGCGCCGCTCGGGCCGGGGCCGGACATAGGTGCCGGAGCCGGAACGGCCCTCGACCAGGCCCTCGGCCATCAGCACCTTGCGGGCCTCCAGGGCGACGGTGTCGGAGACCCCGTACTGCTCACGGATGCGGGCCTGGGAGGGAAGCCGGGTGTGCGGCGGCAGCTCACCGGCGACGATCTTCTGGCGGAGATCGCCGGCGACACGGAGGTAGGCGGGCTGGTCACCGAAAGCCACGGTCACTCCCAGAGGTTGACGGTCCGCAACAGCTTGGCAACCCTCGGTTGCCGACCGCAACTCAAGGCCATGGATTCACCAGATGTGGTGAATTGCAGCTCAACGGGGTGTGGGCGGGGTTGGGACGGGAGCCGGGCCGCGCCCCGGCGGCACCCTCGCTCAGGCGGCATCCGCCGTCTCGGCGGTCACATCCGCCACGCGCGCCGCACCGGTCGGACACCCCCACGGCGGAGCGGCAAGCGGTGACCTTCCCCTGACGGCTGGTCAGCCATCGAGCTGCTGCCGGAGTCGGCACGGCTGCCCAACCGGCGTGTTCCAAGGGGGAGTTGACGGGCCGACAGCGGGGCGACGGTGCGCACCCGCGAACCGATCGGCGGCATGGGGTTGCCCCCGCACTCACGGTGAAGTTCGCAGAGGGGGCCGGTTCCCGAAGGAACCGGCCCCCTCTGGTCTGTCCGTTGGTCAGCGTCAGACGTTGAAGCGGAACTCCACCACGTCCCCGTCCGCCATCACATAGTCCTTGCCCTCCATGCGCGCCTTGCCCGCCGCGCGGGCCTCGGCGACCGAGCCGGTGGCGATCAGGTCGTCGAAGGAGATGACCTCGGCCTTGATAAAGCCCTTCTGGAAGTCGGTGTGGATCACACCGGCCGCCTCGGGGGCGGTGGCGCCCTTCTTGATGGTCCAGGCGCGGGTCTCCTTGGGACCGGCGGTGAGGTAGGTCTGCAGGCCCAGGGTGTCGAAGCCGACCCGGGCCAGGGTGGCCAGGCCGGGCTCCTCCTGGCCGACGGACTGGAGCAGCTCCAGGGCCTCCTCGTCGTCCAGCTCGGCCAGGTCGGCCTCCAGCTTGGCGTTGAGGAAGATGGCCTCGGCGGGGGCGACCAGGGCGCGCTGCTCGTTCTTGAAGGCCTCGTCGGTGAGCTCCTCCTCGTCCACGTTGAAGACGTAGAGGAAGGGCTTGGTGGTGAGCAGGTGCAGGTCGTGCAGCGGCTCGTGCTTCTCGGTGCCCTGGACGATGCCCGCGGAGAAGAGGGTGTTGCCCTCCTCCAGGATGGCCTTGGCCTCCTCGACCGCCTTGACCTTGGCGGCCTTGTCCTTCTGGATGCGGGATTCCTTCACCAGGCGGGGCAGCACCTTCTCGATGGTCTGCAGGTCCGCCAGGATCAGCTCGGTGTTGATGGTCTCGATGTCGTCCTTGGGCGAGACCTTGCCGTCCACATGGACCACGTTCTCGTCCTTGAAGGCGCGGATGACCTGGCAGATGGCATCCGACTCGCGGATGTTGGCGAGGAACTTGTTGCCCAGGCCCTCACCCTCGGAAGCGCCGCGCACAATGCCCGCGATGTCCACGAAGTCCACGGTGGCGGGGAGGATCTTGGCCGAGCCGAAGATCTCCGCCAGCCGGGCCAGCCGGGGGTCGGGGACGCCCACCACGCCGACGTTGGGCTCGATGGTGGCGAACGGGTAGTTGGCCGCCAGCACGTCGTTCTTGGTCAGGGCATTGAACAGCGTCGACTTGCCGACGTTGGGCAGACCGACGATTCCGATCGTGAGCGACACGTGACGACTTCCTGTAGTAAGGCGGGTCCGCGGCCCGCGGTCGGGCCGGTCAACCAGTCTACGGGGCGCCATCGGCACCCTGCCCCGTACGAATGACTCACCGAACGAATGGCCGAGGTGATGTGACCGGCGTGTCCAACGCCGGATTTCTCCCGGTTCTCAACCTACTTTGGTCGGGTGGAGCGACCCAGTACGCGCAGCACCCCGCACCGGCCCGGCCGTCCCTCGCCGGTGCCCCGCCCGGCCGTCCCCCTGGGCCAGGGCTCCGCAGGAACGGTTTACCGGATGGGCGGCGGACGCACCCCGCCCCGGCTGCCCAGGGTGCTGCGGCGGCTGTCCGCCGCCCGGCTGACCGGGCTGGGCGGCGGGCTGCTCACCACCGGCGCCATGCTGGTGACCGGAGCACTGGACTCGGCCCTGCTGGCCGGCTCGCCCGCCGCCTATGGCGGGTGCTTCCTGCTGGCCTGCGCCGCCTGTGCGCTGATGATCAGGCCGGCCGAGTGGCTGGCCGCCCCGGTGGCCGTCCCCATCGCCTTCGCGGTGGGCGCCGTCCCGGTGGACGACGGGACCCGCGGTCTGGCCGGCCAGCTGATGGGGCTGGTGAGTTTTCTGTCCCTGCAGGCCGGCTGGCTCTACGGCGGCACCCTGCTGGCCGCCCTGGTGGCGCTGGTGCGGCGGCTGGCCTGGATCAGACAGCGGAAGCTGGCACGGATCGCGCAGCGGAAGCGGCCATCGCGGCCCCCACGATCCCCGCGGTGTTCTCCAGCTGCGCAGGCACGACCTCGGCGCTGATCCCCTCGATCAGCGGCAGGAACTTGTCCGCCTTGCGGCTGACGCCGCCGCCGATGATGAACAGCTCCGGGGAGAACAGCCGCTCCACATGGGCCAGATAGCGCTGTACCCGGCGCGCCCAGCGAGGCCAGCTGAGATCCCCCTCCTCCTTGGCCCGGCTGGAGGCGCGGGTCTCCGCGTCATGGCCGTTCAGCTCCAGGTGGCCCAGCTCGGTATTGGGCACCAGCCGGCCGCCGGTGAACACCGCACTGCCGATGCCGGTGCCGAAGGTCAGCACGATCACGGTGCCCTTGCGGCCCCGTCCGGCGCCATAGGTGATCTCGGCCAGCCCGGCCGCGTCCGCGTCATTGAGCACCGTGACCGGCACCCCCAGCCGCCCGGCCAGCAGCGCCTCGGCGTCGGTGCCGATCCACTGCCGGTCCACATTGGCGGCGGTGCGTGTGGTGCCCTGGACCACCACTCCGGGGAAGGTGACGCCCACCGGGCCGCTCCAGCCGAAGTGGTCCACGACCTCCTTGACCCGCCCGGCGACCGCCTCGGGCGTCGAGGGCTGGGGGGTGAGCACCTTGAAGCGCTCCCCCGCCAGCTCGCCATGGGTCAGGTCCACCGGTGCGCCCTTGATGCCCGAGCCGCCGATGTCCACACCGAATACGTCCATGGGATTCACGCTACGGGCCGCGGGCGGCCCGCACCCCTCGGTGGCGGTTACTCCGGTGCTTCGCTGGCTCCGGCTGCTCCGGTTACTCCCCGGCCGTACCCGCCGCCTGGGCGGCCTCGGCGCGCAGGTCGCGCCGCAGCTCCTTGGGGAGGGAGAAGGTGATGGACTCCTCGGCGGCGGTGACCACCTCGACGTCCTCGAAGCCGCGCTGGGCCAGCCACTCCAGCACACCCTGCACCAGGATCTCCGGGACGGAGGCGCCGGAGGTGACGCCGACCGTGCTCACGCCCTCCAGCCAGCTCTCGTCGATCTCCTCGGCGTAGTCCACCAGGTGGGCGTCCCGGGCGCCGGCGCCGAGGGCGACCTCGACCAGCCGGACCGAGTTGGAGGAGTTCTTGGAGCCGACCACGATCACCAGGTCGGCCTCGGCGCCCATCTGCTTGACGGCGGTCTGGCGGTTCTGGGTGGCGTAGCAGATGTCGTCGCTGGGCGGCGAGAGGAGGTTGGGGAAGCGGCCCTTGAGGGCGTCCACGGTCTCCATGGTCTCGTCCACGGAGAGGGTGGTCTGGGACAGCCAGACGACCTTGTCGGGGTCGCGGACCTCGACATTGGCCACGTCCTCCGGACCGTCCACCAGCTGGATGTGCTCGGGCGCCTCGCCGCTGGTGCCGATGACCTCCTCATGGCCCTCATGGCCGATCAGGAGGATGTCGTAGTCCTCCTTGGCGAAGCGGACGGCCTCCTTGTGGACCTTGGTGACCAGCGGGCAGGTGGCGTCGATGGTGGCCAGCTTGCCGCGCTTGGCCTCCTCGTGGACCACCGGAGCCACCCCGTGCGCGGAGAAGATCACGATGTTGCCCTCGGGCACCTCCGCGGTCTCGTCCACAAAGATCGCGCCCTTTTTCTCCAGGGTCTTGACCACATATTTGTTGTGGACGATCTCATGGCGCACATACACCGGTGCGCCGTACTGCTCCAGGGCCTTCTCGACGGCGATCACGGCGCGGTCCACGCCCGCGCAGTAGCCACGGGGGGCGGCGAGCAGAACCTTGCGGGCAGGCTTGGCGGTCATGCGCTCCATCGTACGGGCCGCCACCGTCACCCGGCCCACCGCTACGCTCACCGCATGGCTCTCCAGACGTCCCCCGAGGCCCCGATCCCCGTCGGCCAGGTGTCCCGGCTGATCGGCGGCTGGATCGACCGGCTCGGCGCGGTATGGGTCGAGGGGCAGATCACCCAGCTCTCGCGCCGCCCGGGAGCCGGGGTGGTGTTCCTGACGCTGCGCGACCCGGCGCATGACATCTCGCTCTCGGTCACCTGCTACCGCGCCGTCTTCGACCAGGTCGCGGACGTCGTCTCGGAGGGCGCGCGAGTGGTGGTGCACGCCAAGCCCGAGTGGTACGCGCCCCGGGGCTCACTCTCGCTGCGGGCCACCGAGATCCGCCCGGTGGGGGTGGGCGAGCTGCTGGCCCGGCTGGAGCAGCTGAAGCGGTCGCTGGCCGCGGAGGGGTTGTTCGCCGCCGAGCGCAAGCGGCCGCTGCCCTTCCTTCCCCAGCTGATCGGCCTGGTCTGCGGGCGCGCCTCGGCGGCCGAACGGGATGTGCTGGAAAACGCCCGGCACCGCTGGCCCGCCGTCCGCTTCGAGGTGCGCAATGTCCCCGTGCAGGGGGCGCAGGCGGTGCCGCGGGTGATCGAGGCGGTGCGGGAGCTGGACGCGCTGGCCGGGGTGGACGTGATCATCGTGGCCCGGGGCGGCGGCAGCGTGGAGGACCTGCTGCCCTTCTCCGACGAGCGCCTGATCAGGACGGTGGCCGCCTGCGGCACCCCGGTGGTCTCGGCGATCGGCCATGAGCCCGACAGCCCGCTGCTGGACCTGGTGGCCGATCTGCGTGCCTCCACGCCCACCGACGCGGCCAAGCGGGTGGTGCCGGACGTGGGCGAGGAACTGCTGCGGGTGCGGCAGCTGCGCGACCGGGCGCGGCGCTGTGTCACCGCGCTGGTGGACCGCGAGGAGCGCGGCCTGGCCTCGGTACGGGCCCGGCCCTGTGTGGAGCGTCCGCAGCGGATGGTGGACGAGCGCGAGGAGGAGATCTCCGCGCTCACCGGGCGGGCCCGGCGCACCCTGGGCCACCTGCTGGACCGGGCCGACTCCGAGCTGGCGCACACCCTGGCCCGGGTGGTGGCGCTGTCCCCGGCGGCCACCCTGCGGCGCGGCTATGCGGTGCTCCAGCGTACGGACGGGGCGGTGGTACGGGCCCCCGCGCAGGTGGCGGAGGGGGAGGACCTGCGCGCCCGGGTCGCGGAGGGCGAGTTCACGGTGCGGGTCCGCTGAGGCGGTTCTCCGTCTGATGGGTGCGGGCGCTCTCTAGGGTGCGGGCGATGTCATGGGCGCGGGCGCCGCGTCGTCGCCGCATCCGGCCGGGGCGGCCGGTCACCGTCGCGGTCGCCGGACCGGGCGGAGGGTGGCGGCTCGTCGTCGCGGTGGAGCGAGAGCACCCGGGACAAGAGCACCCGGGCCCCCGGGGACTCCTCAGTCCCCGTCTTCCGACTCCCGTTCCTCCGCCAGCGCCGCGTCCAGTCGGGCGCGGGCGCCCTCCAGCCAGTGCCGGCAGACCTTGGCCAGTGCCTCGCCGCGCTCCCACAGGGCCAGTGACTCCTCCAGGGTGGTGCCGCCGGTCTCCAGCCGGCGCACCACCTCGATCAGCTCGTCCCGGGCCTGCTCATAGCCCAGGGCGCCGAGGTCGTCGGTGGTCTGTTCGGTGTCGGTCATGGCGCCAGGGTAGGGGTCCGGCGCGGGGTGAGGTGGGCCTCATCCGATTTAGTTGAAGCTTCACATAATTCTGGCCTATGGTGGAGCCCATGAGCCTCTTCCTTGACCCCGCCGCCCAGGACCTCCTCTTCCGCGAGGCCCACACCGCCAACACCTTCACCGACGAGCCCGTCACCGACGAGCAGATCCAGGCCGTCTACGACCTGATCAAGCTGGCCCCGACCGCCTTCAACCAGTCGCCGCTGCGCCTGGTGCTGGTCCGCTCCGCCGAGGCCCGCGAGCGTCTGGTGTCGGTCATGGCCGAGGGCAACCAGGCCAAGACCCGCACCGCCCCGCTGTCGCTGATCGTGGCCACCGACAATGAGTTCCACCAGGAACTGCCGACGCTCTTCCCGGCCTTCCCGCAGGCCAAGGATGTCTTCTTCGCCGAGCGCCCGGTCCGCGAGAACTCCGCCCTGCTCAATGGCGCGCTGCAGGCGGGCTACCTCATCCTGGGCCTGCGCGCGGCCGGTCTGGCGGCCGGCCCGATGACCGGCTTTGACGCCGAGGCCCTGCGCAAGGAGTTCCTGGACGACGAGCACACCCCGCTGATGGTGATCAACGTCGGCAAGCCGGGCGAGGACGCCTACCGTCCCCGCGCCCCGCGCCTGTCCTTCGACCAGGCGGCCACCGTCATCTGACGCGACACCGGCCCAAGCGATGGCCGCCGCACTCAGCCCGGGTTCTTCCCGCCGGGCCTGAGCGCGGCGGCCATCTGCGCAAGCCGCTCCTGGGAGGCGGTCCCGGCCACCACCGTGGTCACCCCGCGCTCCTGGCGCACCAGCGCGTTGTACCTGGGCCCCTCATAGCGCTGCCAGACGGCGCCGCCCACCCGCTGGGTGCGCCCGGTCTTCTCCGCGTGCTGGGTGGAGTCGTCGATGAAGGAGACGGCCGGCCCGTCGCTCTGCTCCAGCTGCACATACTCGGTGTCCGGGTCCAGGAACCCCAGGTGCCATACCTTGCCCGTGCGCTGGTCCACCCGGTAGGTCACCGAGGTCGCCCGCCAGTCGCCGCCGAGCCCCTCGGGCGCCAGCACGGGATAGGGGGCCGCGCGCCGGGCCGTGTCCAGTTCCACCCGGTAATCGACGGTCCGGGCGGGCTGCATGCCCCGGCTGTCGTGCGGGATGAAGAGGTAGCTGACCCCGGCCATGGGGACCACCACCGCCAACGACAGCACCATGTTCCGGACCGTCTGGTTCTTACCGTTCCTGCCTGCCACCCCACCATGGTCCCCCATGGCCCGGCCGATCTTGACGGCGGGACGGCCTCGCGCCCCCGCCCGCCCTTGACGCCGCTCATGCGTAGGGCGCTCTGCTCATTCTCGCAATCAACGGATAAAGTCATGGACACCGTCACCCTCCTGGCCCACCCGGGACAGGGAGGGCCCCACGGCCCGTAGCCGTCCAGAAAGGTGCGCCCGATGACCGATCATCACCTCCCGTCCCAGTTGGAGGTCAGCCCGGAAGCGCCCGACCGCAACCTGGCCCTGGAGCTGGTCCGGGTCACCGAGGCCGGCGCCATGGCCTCGGGCCGCTGGGTGGGCCGCGGGGACAAGAACGGGGCCGACGGCGCGGCGGTACGGGCCATGCGCGCACTGATCGGCACCGTCTCGATGAACGGTGTGGTGGTCATCGGCGAGGGCGAGAAGGACAACGCCCCGATGCTCTACAACGGCGAGCGGGTGGGCGACGGCACCGGCCCCGAGTGCGATGTGGCCGTTGACCCGGTGGACGGCACCACCCTCACCGCCAAGGGCATGGCCAACGCCGTCTCGGTGATGGCCGTGGCCGAGCGCGGCTCCATGTTCGACCCCTCCGCGGTCTTCTACATGGACAAGCTGGTCACCGGCCCGGAGGCGGCCGACTTCGTGGACATCACCGCCCCGGTGGGAGTGAACATTCGCCGGATCGCCAAGGCGAAGCGTTCCTCCTGTGAGGACGTCACCGTGGTGGTGCTGGACCGCCCCCGCCACGAGGGCATCGTCAAGGAGATCCGCGAGGCCGGCGCCCGGATCAAGTTCATCTCCGACGGCGATGTGGCCGGCGCCATCATGGCCGTCCGCGAGGGCACCGGCGTCGATCTGCTGCTGGGCATCGGCGGCACCCCCGAGGGCATCATCGCGGCCTGCGCCATCAAGTGCCTGGGCGGCACCATCCAGTCCCGGCTCTGGCCGCGCGACGACGAGGAGCGGCAGCGCGCCCTGGACGCCGGGCACGACCTGGACCGGGTGCTGAGCACCGACGACCTGGTCAAGGGTGAGAACGTGTTCTTCGTGGCCACCGGAATCACCGATGGCGACCTGCTGCGCGGAGTGCGCTACCGCGCCGAGACAGCCACCACCCAGTCGCTGGTGATGCGCTCCAAGTCCGGCACCATCCGGCAGATCGACTCCACCCACCGGCTGTCCAAGCTGCGCGCCTACAGCGCCATCGACTTCGAGCGCCCCAGCTGACGAAGCACGCCCCGGCTGACGAAGCACGCCCCGGCTGACGAAGCACGTCCCCAGCCGAGGAAGAAAGCGCCCCAACTGACGAGGTACGCCGTTCAACGGGCCGGGCCCCGCCGTCAACTCGCGGCGGGGCCCGGCCCGTTGAACAGCACACCACCTCAACCGGCGGCGGCGATCCGGGTGGAGCGCTGCAGCTCCGCGTCCCGTCGCCGCCGACGGGCCAGCACCACCCGGCGCTCGGCGGCGGTGAGCCCGCCCCACACCCCATAGGGCTCCGGCTGGAGCAGGGCGTGTTCCCGGCACTCGACCATCACCGGGCAGCGGGCGCAGACACGCTTGGCCGCCTCTTCCCGGGACAGTCGCGCGGCCGTCGGCTCCTTCGATGGTGCGAAGAAGAGCCCGGCTTCATCCCGGCGGCACACCGCCTCCGAATGCCAGGGGCCTGCCTGATCCCGCGGAGCGATCCGCGGCGACGGAACGGCGGCTTCCTGCAGGGGCTGATGCGGTAGCAGCACGGTCTACTCCTGACGACGGCTTTGCTCGGCCGATTTGAGTCACCATTTGCCCGTCTCACCCTGCACGGCCATTCGCACCCGCAGCCGTACGAGAGACGATGCACCAAGCTTTACCCGCTGTGCGCGTGCTTATTCACACCGTTGCCATGAGCGGAACACCGCCCGTCACCGCGCCGGGGCGCGCTAGTCGTTCAGGTTCCGAACCCGCTTGCCCCGCTTGGGATTTGCGGCGACCCCGCCGAAAATGGCGCAACCCGTCACCGTGATGACCGGCGCCTGCGCATCCGGCGCCTCATGGGTACTCACGTCAAAGCCGCCGAAAATGCCCGTACCGGTGCAGCGCACCGAGACATTCTCGGGGAACTTGATGTCCACCCCGCCGAACAGCGCCACCACGTTGATGACCACATGCTGCTGGGTGAAGGTGGCCTCGGTCAGATCGATCTCCACCCCGCCGAAGATCGCGACCGCGTTGATCCGGGCCGGCACCTGCCAGCGCCCCTTGCGCCCGGCGCCCCCGAACACCGCGATCAGATTCGCCCCCGCCTCCGGGCGCACTCCGTCCGCCGGCGGGCGCTCCGGCGCCGGGGCGTCCGCCGGGCGGTACGCCGCGGGCAGGTCGTGCACCAGCGGTTCCAGCTCGGCGAGCGTACGCGCCCGGTAGGCGCCCTCCACCCGCTCCGCGTGTTCCTCGGCGGTGAGCCGCCCCTCGGCCAGCGCCTCGCGCAGGATCTCCGCTATCCGGTCGCGGTCCGCGTCGGAGGCGCGCAGCGCCGGCCCGGCCGGGGCGGTCTTGGTCAGCGGCACCTTGGCCACCTGTTTGTCCAGAGCTGACTCGTCCACGTCCCACAGGGTAAACCAAACGCGATAGATCGCGATAGGCCCGGCGGGGGCCGAGCCCCCTACGAGGGACTGAGCCCTACCTCACAGACGACGTCCCGGGCGACGGGCCTACGCTGGAGGGCGCTGTCGAGGACGCCAGCCAAGCTGCCTGCCGAGTGAGGAATCGCCGCAATGTCTGCCCCGTCTGAGTTCGCCTATACGGATCTGCTGCCCCTGGGCGAGGACAACACCCCGTACCGACTGGTCACCTCCGAGGGCGTGTCCACCTTCGAGGCGGACGGCCGCACCTTCCTCAAGGTCGAGCCGGAGGCGCTGCGCAAGCTCGCGGAAGAGGCGATCCACGACATCCAGCACTATCTGCGCCCGGCCCACCTGGCCCAGCTGCGGAAGATCATCGACGACCCCGAGGCCAGCCCCAACGACAAGTTCGTCGCCCTGGACCTGCTGAAGAACGCCAATATCGCGGCCGCCGGCGTGCTCCCGATGTGCCAGGACACCGGCACCGCCATTGTGATGGGCAAGCGCGGCCAGAACGTCCTTACCGAGGGCGGCGACGAACAGGCCCTCTCCCGCGGCATCTTCGACGCCTACACCAAGCTCAATCTGCGCTACTCGCAGATGGCCCCGCTGACCATGTGGGACGAGAAGAACACCGGCTCCAACCTGCCGGCCCAGATCGAGCTCTACGCCACCGACGGCGGCGCCTACAAGTTCCTCTTCATGGCCAAGGGCGGCGGCTCGGCCAACAAGTCCTTCCTCTACCAGGAGACCAAGGCGGTCCTCAACGAGGGCTCCATGATGAAGTTCCTGGAGGAGAAGATCCGTTCGCTGGGTACGGCCGCCTGCCCGCCGTACCACCTGGCGATCGTGGTCGGCGGCACCTCCGCCGAGTACGCGCTGAAGACCGCCAAGTACGCCTCCGCGCATTACCTGGACGAACTGCCGGAGTCCGGCTCCGAACTCGGCCACGGCTTCCGGGACAAGGAGCTGGAGGAGAAGGTCTTCGAGCTCACCCAGAAGATCGGCATCGGCGCCCAGTTCGGCGGCAAGTACTTCTGCCACGATGTACGCGTGGTGCGCCTGCCGCGGCATGGCGCCTCCTGCCCGGTGGCCATCGCGGTGTCCTGCTCCGCCGACCGCCAGGCCGTCGCGAAGATCACCGCCGAGGGCGTCTTCCTGGAGCAGCTGGAGACCGACCCGGCCCGGTTCCTGCCGGACACGACCGATGAGCACCTGGGCGACGAAGACGTGGTGCGCATCGACCTCAACCGGCCGATGGACGAGATCCTGGCCGAGCTCACCAAGTACCCGGTGAAGACCCGGCTTTCGCTGACCGGTCCGCTGGTGGTCGCGCGGGACATCGCACATGCGAAGATCAAGGAGCGGCTGGACGCGGGTGAGGAGATGCCGCAGTATCTGCGCGACCACCCGGTCTACTACGCCGGTCCCGCCAAGACGCCGGAGGGCTACGCGTCCGGGTCGTTCGGCCCGACCACGGCCGGCCGGATGGACTCCTACGTCGAGCAGTTCCAGGCGGCGGGCGGCTCCAAGGTGATGCTGGCCAAGGGCAACCGGAGCAAGCAGGTCACCGACGCCTGTGCCGCGCACGGCGGCTTCTACCTGGGCTCCATCGGCGGCCCGGCGGCCCGGCTGGCGCAGGACTGCATCAAGAAGGTGGAGGTCGTCGAGTACGCGGAACTCGGCATGGAGGCCGTCTGGAAGATCGAGGTCGAGGACTTCCCGGCGTTTGTGGTGGTGGACGACAAGGGCAACGACTTCTTCACCGACCCGGCTCCGGCACCGACGTTCACCTCGATCCCGGTGCGACCGGGCAGCTGACCGCCGCGGGGCGCCCGGCCGCCGGTGCGGGCGCCCATGGCGGGCGGTTTCCCGCCCGGCGGGCGGGTGCCCCGGGGGGGGCGGCTCCCCGCCCGACCGCCCGGCGCCACGGTGGCCGGTTCCCCGCCCCGCGGCCGGACGATGCCGCCGACGGCAGCGGGCAACCGCCCACCGGTGAGCTCGGTTACGCGAAGCGCTGGGCGGCCGTACCCGCGCACTTCTGCAGCCGCACCGCGTCCTTCGCCGCTCCCAGCGTCAGGCACAACTGCGGTGCGCCCACGGGCCGGATGGTGCCGCCGGAGACGGTGAACCGCTGGTTGGTGCCGCCGTGGCACTTCCACAACTCCAGCCCCACGCCGGCCTCATAGGACCCATTCGGCACATCCAGGCACCGCGCGTGCGTCAACTCGCTGTGCAGCGACTGCTCCCGTGCGTCGTACCACCAGCCCTGGTTACGGACGCCCGTGCAGTCCCAGCCGCCCACCTCCGTGCCATTGGCGCTGCTCGCCCCGTACGCGTCCATACAGCTGCCCGTCGCGGCGTTCCTCAGCGGCCGGAAGGCGTCGTCCCAGGCGCCCTTCCGCAGTACGGGCGTCCCATTGCCCGCCGGGTCCGCACACCCCGCCTCGCGGTAGTCCGAGGCGTACAGCTGGCTCAGACAGGACGCGAAGGCGGCATGCCCGCGCTCATTGGGGTGGAAGGACTGGCGCACCGAATTGGCGTTGGGCGGAATGGGGTTGGACAGGTCGATCCACAGCCCGCGCGCCCAGGTGTTCTCCATGCACACCTCATGGCCATGGAACAGCCGGGAGTTGTCCAGATAGATCGCCCCGGCCTCCAGCGCCGCCTTGCGCATCCCGCGCTCAAAGGCGGGCACCGCCGCATTGCGGCCCCAGGCCGCGTCCGAGGTGTAACCCATGCACCCGCCCGGGAGTTTGCCGGGGAAGTCGGGGTTGTCCTCGACATCCGGCCCGATGGGGCTGGGGTAGCCCATCACCACCAGCTTGTAATCGCCGTTCGCATAGCCCGCATTGGTCATCACCGTCCGCAGATCCCTGACCGTCTGCTCGACCTTGGGCACCAGCCCGTTCACCCTGGCCTGCCAGTCCGGCGCGTACTTGGGCTCACAGGGCCCCTGAAGGGTGACAAAGCGGGTCACACAGTCGGTCATCACCGGGCCGAACTGCAGGTCGTCATTGGCCCCGGCCACCAGCAGCACCAGCTTGACCCGGGTGTTGCGGGCCTTGATCGCCAGATTGTCGCTCTGCACCAGCTCATCGGGGTACTGCTTGCTGCCGCCGATGCGGATGTTGCCGGTGTACGCGCCGGAGCAGGCCACGTTGTAGGTCACATCGGCCGGTATGGCGGTGCGGTGGATGGCCGCGTCCGGTGAGCGGTCGCACCAGTTGTCCGGGCCATGGGTGCCCGGCTCGTACACACCCACCCCCTCCCCCGAGATCTCGCTGTCACCCAGCGAGATCAGCGAGGTCTTACGGTCGGCGAGCGGACGCTGCGCACTGTCGCCGTAGAGCTTGACGGACTCCGCGGCCCGGATCCTCTCCAGTTCCGGGCTGAGGGGGGTGACGCGTAACCGCGAGTGCGTTCCCGCGTGGGCGGCGGGGCCGTTTGCGGCCAATCCACCGAAAACGGCTGCGAAAGCCGCGACGGCGGCGAGAGAACAGCGCAGGGTGGGTCTGCGTGTCATAAAGCCTCCCCGATTTCAGTTGTTACCCGCGGTATTTACTGGCTGAGAGTGGCCTTGGGGAACATGGGGAACCGGACAAACGCTGTGCCTGGCAGGAGGCGGATGACGATGAACGAGCGCGAGCAGTACCGGACCGAGCACGACTCCATGGGCGAGGTGCGGGTCCCCGCCCACGCCAAGTGGCGGGCCCAGACCCAGCGCGCGGTGGAGAACTTCCCGGTCAGCGGGGCCCGTCTGGAGCGGGCGCATATCGAGGCGCTGGCCCGGATCAAGGCCGCGGCGGCCAAGGTCAACGCGGGGCTGGGGGTGCTGGAGCAGGACCTGGCCGAGGCCATCACCGCGGCCGCCGCCGAGGTCGCCGAGGGGCGCTGGGACGACCACTTCCCGGTGGACGTCTTCCAGACCGGCTCCGGAACCTCGTCCAATATGAACGCCAACGAGGTCATCGCCACCCTGGCCACCGAACGCCTCGGCCGGCCGGTGCACCCCAACGACCATGTGAACGCCAGCCAGTCGTCCAATGATGTCTTCCCCTCCTCGATCCATATCGCCGCCACCGCGGCGGTCACCGGGGACCTGATCCCCGCCCTGGACCATCTGGCCGCCGCCCTCGAACGCAAGGCCGGGGAGTTCGCCGAGGTGGTCAAGTCCGGGCGGACGCACCTGATGGACGCCACACCGGTCACCCTCGGCCAGGAGTTCGGCGGCTACGCGGCCCAAGTCCGCTATGGCATCGAGCGGTTGCAGTCCGCCCTGCCCCGGCTGGCCGAACTGCCGCTCGGCGGAACGGCGGTGGGCACCGGCATCAACACCCCGCCCGGTTTCGCCGCCGCCGTGATCGCCGAAGTGGCCCGCGCCACCGGGCTGCCGCTGACCGAGGCCCGCAACCACTTCGAGGCCCAGGGCGCCCGGGACGCCCTGGTGGAGACCAGCGGCCAGCTGCGCACCCTGGCGGTCGGCCTCACCAAGATCTCCAATGATCTGCGCTGGATGTCCTCCGGACCGCGCACCGGCCTGGCCGAGATCAACCTGCCCGATCTGCAGCCCGGTTCGTCGATCATGCCGGGGAAGGTCAACCCGGTGGTGCCGGAGGCGGTGCTGATGGTCGCCGCCCAGGTGACCGGCAATGACGTCACGGTGGCCACCGCGGGGGCGGCCGGCAACTTCGAACTCAATGTGATGCTGCCGGTGATGGCCAAGAACCTGCTGGAGTCCATCCGGCTGCTGGCCAATGCCTCCCGGCTGCTGGCCGACCGCACGGTGGACGGCATCACCGCCAACGCCGAGCGCTGCCGGGAGTACGCGGAATCCTCCCCCTCCGTGGTGACCCCGCTCAACCGCTACCTCGGCTATGAGGAGGCAGCCAAAGTGGCCAAGAAGTCGCTTGCCGAACGCAAGACCATCCGGCAGGTGGTCGTTGAATCGGGCTATATCGAGCGCGGATTGCTCACCGAGCGGCAACTGGACGAGGCGCTGGACGTACTGCGGATGACGCGACCGTAGGGGCGCGCTCGGTCAGGGGGCGCCCCTACCGGGGGCGCCCGTCAGGGGCGCGGGGCCGCGCCATCATGCGGCTCCGCCGCGTGGACGCGATCAACCACACCAAACCCGCACCCGAGAACACACCCGCACCCCACCCAACGCAACCCCCGCCCAAGAGAACCGCATCACGGCGGCCCCCGGCACCCACCCCCTAAGATCCCTCCATGACAGCGGAAACGGCGGCCGACCCCACAACCCAGCACCAGCAGCCCCATTGGTCCCCGGGCGACCAGATCCTCTGGCGCTACCGGGGCAACGCCACCGACCGCATCCACATCTGCCGGCCCATGACCGTGGTGCGGGACACCCCCGAACTGCTGGCCGCCTGGATGGCACCCGGCACCCGCTGCGTCCGCCCCGTGCTCGCCGACGGCACCCCGCTCTACCGCGAACCCCTGGCCACCCGGTACACCAAACCCCGTACCACCGCGGTCGATTCCTGGTTCGGCCCCGGCGTGCTCAAGCTGGCCCGCCCCGGCGAGCCCTGGTCCATCTGGCTCTTCTGGGACCTGGAATGGCGGTTCCGCAACTGGTACGTAAACCTTGAGGAACCCCTCACCCGCTGGGAGCGCGGCGTGGACTCCGAGGACCATTTCCTGGACATCGCCGTCCACCCGGACCGCAGTTGGGAGTGGAAGGACGAGGACGAGTTCGCCCGCGCCCAGCAAGTGGGCCTGCTCACCGCCGCCCAGGCCGAGCGGGTACGGGCGGCCGGACGCTCCGCGGCCGAGCACATCGAGGCCTGGGGCGCGCCCTTCACCTCCGGCTGGGAGCAGTGGCGGCCCGACCCCGCCTGGCCGGTGCCCCAGCTCCCGGAGGACTGGGACGCTTGCCGTCTCCCCACCGGGCAACCGTAGGATCGTCCTCCGCGAGACACGTACACGCCATCCCGGCACGGCAAGTGACGCTCGATCACATGAATCGCAGTCGCAGAAAGGGCGGACCCGTGAGCGGTGACGACCTGCGGGAATACGACGACTACGCCCGCTCGGGACTGGACCGCAGCGGCCAGGCCGAGGCCTTCGACGCCATCGGCGACCGCTATGACGAGGCCTTTCCGCACAAGGAGGGCCAACTGGCGGCCGGCGCCTGGCTCGCCGAGTCGCTCCCCCCCGGCTCCCGGGTGCTGGACGTGGGCTGCGGCACCGGCCTGCCCACCGCCCGCCAGCTGGCCGCGGCCGGACACCGGGTGACCGGCGTCGATCTCTCCCCCGGCATGCTGGAACTGGCCCGCGCCCATGTACCCGAGGCCACCTTCCACCTGGCCGACCTGGCCGACCTCAGGGACGGCCGGCTGGGCACCTTCGACGGGATCGCCGCCTTCTTCTCCCTGCTGATGCTGCCCCGCGCGGAAATCCCGCACGCCCTGCGCATGCTGCGCCAACTGCTGCGCCCCGGCGGACTGTTGGCCCTGTCCATGGTCGAGGCGGACGTGGACGACTACGCCATCCCGTTCCTCGGCCACAGCATCCGGGTATCCGGCTATCTACGGGACGACCTGCGCGAGGTCGTACGCCAAGCGGGCTTCGAGATCCTCGGCGAGAGCTCGCCGGCGTACGCACCGGCGAGCACCGACGTCCCACCCGAGATCCAGATCTTCCTCAACCTGCGACGCGCCGCCTGACGCGGCGCGCCCTGTGCGACCGGGCCTCAGAGCCCCGACGGATGGAATTCCACGCGTGACGGAGCATCCCAACGCCCATGGGGGGCGGCCCGCCGCCGGTGTCCGGCGGACGCCGGGCACGCCCGCGCAGCGCCGTACCCCCGGCACCGACCCCCTGGGGGCGGCCGGCCCCGACCCCCGTCCCGGCGACCAGACCGCGCGCCCCCGGGAGGGCGCCTGCGCCCCTCAGCCGGTGGTGAACGGCCCCGGGCACGCCCCCGTACCCGGCGCCGCGGACCCCGCCGAGCGCGACCGGGTTCCCGATGACGTTCCGGGCGCCGCCCGGACCCCCGCGGGCGAGCCCGCGGCCGGCTCCGCGCCCGACGCACGGGACGAGGGCCCGCGCCCGCACGGCACCAGCCGCTATGGCACCCGCGGTGCCAAGGACGGCCCCGGCCCCACAGCGCCGGGCACCCGGCAGTCCCCCGCGGACGCGCCCCGGACGGCGGCGAAGTCCCGCTCCACGGCCACGGCATCCACGGAGAGCGCGCCCCGCGCCGGGGGCGCGTCCAACGCCGGAGGTGCGCCCAACGCCGGAGGTGCGCCCCGCGCCGAGGCCGTACCCAACGCGGGGGCCGCGCCCAACCCCGGGGACCCGCCCCAGTCCGGGGCCGCCGACGCCCCCTCCGGCACCGGCACTCCCTCCGGCACCAACGCCCCCTCGGACGCCAACGCTCTCTCCGGGGCCGGCGCTCCCTCCGCCGAAGACGCTCACGGCCCCGCCCATCACGGCACCGACCGCACCGACGGCGCGGATGGCGCAGACGGCGCAGACGGCGCGGACCGCGGCGGCATCGACGGTCATGGGCCGCACGGCCCGGGAAGAGCGCCCAGCGTCCCCGGTGGCGAACGCCTGCGCTTCGTCGGCGCCGCCACCCGCCGGATCGCCCGCGGCATCGACCTGGACGAGATCGTGCTGGGCCTGTGCCGGGCCACCGTGCCCACCTTCGCCGACGCCATCCTGGTCTATCTGCGCGACCCGCTGCCGGTGGGCGACGAGCGCCCGGTGGGGCCGGTGGTGCTGCGGCTGCGCCGCACCGACCGGCTGCCGGAGTACGCCCGCGGCCTGGAGACCGCCGGGTTCCCCGGCCCGCTGGAAGGCAGCCCGCCGCCCGAGGACGCCGCGCTGGGCCTGGAACTGGCCGAGGAGGCCGCCGAACGCTGCGAGGTCCGGATAGGCGGGCCGCTCGCGGAAGTGCTGCGCGGGGTGCGCCCGGTCTTCGGTGACTCCCCCGCCGCGCGGGCGGCCCTTCCCGAACTGCTCGGCGCCGGACGGCACATACCGGACAGACAGCGCACCATCCTGGCCCCGCTGCGCGGCCGCCGCCGGGTGATCGGCGCGGCGGTCTTCATCCGCCGCCCGGACCGGCCCGCCTTCGAGGGCGACGACCTGCTGGTGGCCGCCCAGCTGGCCACCCATACCGCGCTGGGCGTGGACAAGGCGGTGCTCTACGGCCGCGAGGTCTATATCGCCGACGAGCTCCAGCGCACCATGCTCCCCGACTCGCTGCCCCAGCCCACCGGCGTCCGGCTGGCCAGCCGCTACCTCCCGGCCGCCGAGACGGCCCGGGTGGGCGGCGACTGGTACGACGCCATCCCGCTGCCCGGCAACCGCATAGCCCTGGTGGTCGGCGATGTGATGGGCCACTCCATGACCTCCGCCGCCATCATGGGCCAGCTGCGCACCACCGCGCAGACCCTGGCCGGGCTGGACCTGCCACCCGCCGAGGTGCTGCACCACCTCGACGAGCAGGCCCAGCGCCTGGGTTCGGACCGGATGGCCACCTGCCTCTACGCGGTCTACGACCCGGTCTCGCACCGGATCGTGGTCGCCAACGCCGGTCATCCGCCGCCGATCATGCTGCACCGCAGCGGCCGGGCCGAGGTGCTGCGGGTGCCGCCGGGCGCCCCCATCGGCGTGGGCGGAGTGGACTTCGAGGCGGTGGAACTGGACGCCCCGGCCGGCGCAACCCTGCTCCTCTACACCGATGGCCTGGTGGAGTCCCGTATCCGCGATGTATGGACGGGGATAGAGCAACTCCGTGAACGCCTCACCGACACCGCCCGGCTCACCAGCCCCAACCCGCCGCCACTGGAGCCACTTTGTGACGAGGTGCTGGGCATGCTCGGCCCCGGCGACCGGGACGATGACATCGCACTGCTGGCCGCCCGCTTCGAGGGCATAGCCCCCAGCGATGTCGCCTACTGGTTCCTGGACCCGCGCCCGCAGACCGCCGGACAGGCCCGCCGCCTGGCCCGCCGGGCGCTGGCCCGCTGGGACCTGCTGGACCTCACCGACGCGGTGGAGCTGCTGGTCAGCGAGGTGATCACCAATGCGGTGCGGTATGCCGAACGTCCCATCACGCTACGGCTGTTGCGTACCGATGTCCTGCGCTGCGAAGTAGGCGACGACGTACCGCAGTTGCCCAGGCTGCGCCAGGCCCGCCCCTCGGACGAGGGCGGCCGCGGCCTCTACCTGGTCAACAAGCTGGCCCGGCGCTGGGGGGCCACCCGGCTGAGCACCGGAAAGGTGGTGTGGTTCGAACTGGGCCTGCCCACGCCGACGCATTAGCGGTGTTGCCGACGGGCTGTCAGCGGGAGTTCACTGGGCCGGAGCGGAGGGCGGCAGACGTCCTCACTCTCAAGCGTTCTCACCGCGTTCCGGGAGGCGTCCCATGACCGGCTCGGCCCAGAACGACCGCTACACCACCAACAATGTGGGCATTCCGGTGGAAAGCGATGAACACTCGCTCACCATCGGCGACTCCGGCCCCATCCTGCTCCAGGACCACTATCTGATCGAGAAAATGGCCCAGTTCAACCGGGAACGGGTCCCCGAGCGGGTGGTCCACGCCAAGGGCGGCGGCGCCTATGGCAGCTTCCAGGTGACCAATGACGTCAGCCAGTTCACCAAGGCCGCCCTCTTCCAGCCGGGCAAGCACACCGAGGTCCTGGCCCGCTTCTCCACCGTGGCCGGTGAACAGGGCTCCCCCGACACCTGGCGCGACCCCCGTGGCTTCGCCGTCAAGTTCTACACCGAACAGGGCAATTACGACCTGGTGGGCAACAACACCCCGGTCTTCTTCGTCCGCGACCCGCAGAAGTTCCAGGACTTCATCCGCTCCCAGAAGCGCCGCCCGGACAACGGCCTGCGCGACAACGATATGCAGTGGGACTTCTGGACCCTCTCCCCGGAGTCCGCGCACATGGTCACCTGGCTGATGGGCGACCGCGGCATCCCCAGGACCTGGCGCCATATGAACGGTTATGGCTCACACACCTATCTGTGGGTCAACGCCGCCGGTGAGAAGCACTGGGTCAAGTACCACTTCAAGACCGACCAGGGCATCGAGTTCCTCACCCAGGCCGAGGCCGACCAGCTGGCCGGTGAGGACCCCGACCTGCACCGCAGGGACCTCTTCACGGCCATCAAGGGCGGCAACGCCCCGTCCTGGACCCTGCACGTCCAGCTGATGCCCTTCGAGGACGCGGCCGACTACCGCTTCAACCCCTTTGACCTCACCAAGGTCTGGCCGCATGGCGACTACCCGCTGATCAAGGTCGGCCGGATGACCCTGGACCGCAACCCGGAGGACTTCTTCGTCCATATCGAGCAGTCCGCCTTCGAGCCCTCCAACCTGGTGCCCGGCATCGGCCCCTCCCCCGACAAGATGCTCCTGGGCCGCCTCTTCTCGTACCCCGACAGCCACCGCTACCGCATCGGCCCCAACTACGCCCAGCTGCCGCCCAACCGGGCGCACTCGCCGGTCAACTCATACGCCAAGGACGGCCCGATGCGCTACGACATCCCGCGCACCGCCCGCCCGTACGCCCCCAACTCCTATGGCGGCCCGGCCGCCGACACCACCCGCTTCGGCGAAATCGCCGGCTGGGAGGCCTCCGGCGAGATGGTCCGCGAGGCGTACAAGCTCCACCGCGACGATGACGACTGGGGGCAAGCGGGAACCATGGTCCGCTCGGTACTGGACGACGCGGCGCGGGAGCGGCTGGCGTCCAACGTCTCCGGCCACCTGCGCAACGGCGTGAGCCGTCCGGTACTGGAACGGGCGCTTCAGTACTGGCGCAATATCGACAAGGCGCTGGGCGACCGGATCGCCACCCAGGTCAACGGAGGCTGAGAACGACGACGGCCGCCGTCCCCCGCTGTGGGGGACGGCGGCCGCGCCGCGCTACTGCCTACTGGAGAAGCTGTTGGTGCCCGGATCACCGCCCGGGCCACCGTTGTCATTGCCCTGGATGATTCCCGTGGGATCCGTCGGCGTCGGCAACGGCCGGTGGGACGGCGGAGTGTGCGACGGCGACGCGGTGTGGGTGTTGGTCGGCGGCACCGACGGCTGGGTGTGCGTCGGCGACGGCGAGTGGGAGGCCGGCGGCGTGGTCGCCACGTGGCTCGGCGGCGCGGTGGCCGTGGGCGGCGGGGGCGTCGCCGTGGCGGGCCCGTCCTCGGTCTCCAAGTCGAACTTGGGCGTGGCGTCGTCGCCGAGCGCCGCCGAGGTGTACGCGTCCCAGATCTTGGCGGGCATGCCACCACCGTTGACACGCTTGGTGGGATCGTCGCTGCCGACGCCGTAGAGCGAGACGTGCTTGCCCTCCGGGGACTCACCGAACAGGCCGACCGAGGTCACCAGGTCCGGGGTGTAGCCGGTGAACCAGGCCGAGCGGTCCTCCTCCGAGGTACCGGTCTTACCGGCCACCTGGTAGCGGTCGCTCTTGACCACGTTACCGGTGCCCTCTTCGTCGTTGACCACGCCCTGGAGGAGGGAGGTGACACCGTCGGCGGTGTTGCGGTCGATGGGCTCGCTGCTGCCGACCGCCTTGGGCAGGTCTACATCCGTGCCCTTCCAGTTGATCGACTTGATGATGGTCGGGGAGACCTTCTTGCCATGAGCGTCCAGCGTGGCGTAGACCCCGGCCATCTCCAGCGGGCTGGCACCCATGGAACCCAGCGCCATGGCGGGCTTCTCCACGAAGTCCGGGTCCTTGGTGTTCATGCCCATGTCGCCGGCCAGCGTCTTGACGTCATGCAGGCCGACGTCCTGCGCCATCTGCGCGAAGACCGAGTTGATCGACTGGTTCATCGCCGACTGCACGGTCACCGGACCGTAGTTGATGTGGTTCTCGTTCTCCGGGGCGTAACCGACCTTCTCACCGCTGGAGTTGACCACCGGCCGCTGGTTGGTGCCGTCGTAGATGGTGTTGGCGTTGATCGGCTGGCCGGTCTGGGTCTTGGACCCGTTCTTCAACGCCGCGGTGTAGATCAGCGGCTTGAAGGTCGAACCGGGCTGGAAGTCGGAGCGGGTGGCGTTGCTGATCCAGTGCGGCGTCGGCCCGGTCTCTCCCGGGCCGCCGTAGATCGCCGCGATCTGCCCGCTTCTGGGGTCCACCGAGACGGCACCGGCCTGCACATTGCGGTCGGCCTTGCGGGTCTTGGGCTCCAGCTGGTCGGTCATCTGGGCCTTGACCGCGTTCTCCAGCGCCTTCTGCTTCTTGTCGTCGATGGTGACCGTGATGGTGTAGCCACCGGCGGCCAGGTCGCGCCCCTGGGCCTTGAGGATCTGGCTGGCCTGGTCTCGGGCCATGGCGACTATGTAGCCCTTCTGGCCATCCAGGCCGGGGTCGGCCTTGGGGTAGATGACCTTGGGGAACTGCATGGTCTTGCGCTTGTCGGCCGGGATCTTGTGCATCTCGACCAGCTTGTCCAGCACATAGTTCCAGCGGGCGATGGCCGCCGCCTTGCCGGCCGGGCTGCCCACCACCACGTCGTACGAGCTCGGGGACTGCAGCAGTGCGGCGAGGTAGGCGGACTCCTCGATGCTGAGCTTGTCGAGCTCCTTGTTGAAGTAGGCGTGCGAGGCCGCCTGGATGCCGTAGGAGTTGCGGCCGAAGAAGCTGGTGTTCAGGTACCCGGCGAGGATGTCTTCCTTGGACTTGGTCTGCTGCAGCTTCAGCGAAATGATCAGCTCTTTGACCTTGCGCTGAACGGTCTGCCGCTGGTCCAGGTAGTAGTTCTTCACATACTGCTGGGTGATGGTGGAACCACCCTGGGTGCCCTTGCCCATCAGTGTGTAGAGAATGCCTCGGCTGGTGCCCATGAAGTCGATGCCGGGGTCGGTCCAGAAGTTCTTGTTCTCCGCGGCGACCACCGAGTCCTTGATGTTCGCCGGGATCTTCGCGTAGGCCACCTCCTCGCGGTTGAACTTGCCGGACCGTGCGAGGACCTTGCCGTTGGGCAACCGGTAGACGTTGCTCTGTGCCACCGCCGCGCTGTTCCCGCTGGCGGGTACGTCAACAGAGAAGTACAGCGCCGCGAAGGCACCCATCCCCAGCAGGATCAGGCCGAAGAAGTAGGCGAGCAGCTTCTTCCAGGTAAAGAAGCGGCGTATGCCGGTCTTCTTCGGCTTCTTACCCCTTGCGCTGCGGGCGCCGCGGCCCTTCTGCGCCCGTCGTGCTTCCGCTCGACCCATCTCTCCCGTAGCTCCAGTCTGTCCGCCCCCGAACCAGCTCACGAAGCTAACACCGCAACAGTCACGAAAGGCCCATCGATCAAGCGTTTGCCAAACGTGACATACAGCACCCCGGGGGGCGGGCCCGGGTACGGCGCGATGCGGGAAACCGTACAGGGCGATAATGTGCTATCACTTTGCTAGACATCGCCAAGGGGGGACCCGTCATGTCCGAAACAACCGCTGAGCAGGCGGTCAGGCCCGAAACCCGGGAGATCCCGGCCAAGGACATCGGCGGCGGACTGGCCCTGTTGCTGGGCCTGGTCGGACTGCTGCTGGGGATCGGCACCATCGTCGGCGGCGCGGCGCTCGGCAGTGCCGGACATCACGGTCCCGCCGCCGCGGTGGTCATCTGCGGTGTGGTGCTGATCATCGCCTCCTTCATAGCCATGCGCGGGCTGAACACCATCGCCCCCGGCGAGGCCCGGGTGGTCCAGCTCTTCGGCCGCTACCGCGGCACCATCCGCACCGAGGGCCTGCGCTGGGTCAACCCCTTCACCAGCCGGCGCCGGATCTCCACCCGGGTGCGCAACCATGAGACGCCCGTACTGAAGGTCAACGACGCCTACGGCAACCCCATCGAGCTGGCCGCGGTGGTGGTCTGGCAGGTCGCGGACACCGCACAGGCGCTGTTCGAGGTGGACGACTTCGAGCAGTTCGTCGGCATCCAGACCGAGACGGCGGTGCGGCATATCGCCATCGAGTACCCCTATGACGGGCACGAGGACGGCAGCCTCTCGCTGCGCGGGAACGCCGAGGAGATCACCGAGAAGCTGGCCGCCGAGCTGGCCGTACGGGTCCGGGCCGCCGGAGTACGGATCGTCGAGTGCCGCTTCACCCACCTCGCCTACGCCCCGGAGATCGCCTCGGCCATGCTCCAGCGGCAGCAGGCGGGCGCCGTGGTGGCCGCCCGGCAGCTGATCGTCGAGGGCGCGGTGGGCATGGTCGAGCAGGCCCTGGCCCGGATCAGCGAGCAGGGCATCGTGGAACTGGACGAGGAGCGCAAGGCGGCCATGATCAGCAACCTGATGGTGGTGCTGTGCGGCGACCGGGCCGCCCAGCCCGTCCTCAACACCGGCACCCTGTACCAGTGACCGACGACCTCCCCGGAGACAACCGGCCGCGGCAGCGCAAGCAGGTGCTGCTGCGGCTGGACCCACTGGTGCATGACGCGCTGGCCCGCTGGGCGGGCGAGGAACTGCGCAGCACCAACGCCCAGATCGAGTTCCTGCTGCGCAAGGCGCTGGCCGAGGCCGGGCGGCTGCCCAGCGGGGTACGCACCATGCGCGGCCGGGGCCGCCCACCGCGGGCCGAGTAACGGCGCCCCATCAGGGGCGCGGGGAACTGCGCGAGCAGCCACAAGCAGCCCGCACCCGAACCACTCGCCCCGCCCCGCCCTTCGACGCGCCGCAGGCGCCCCTTCGGGGCGCGGGGAACTGCGCGACCAGCCCAAAACAACCCGCACCCAAAACAAAACCCCGCACGCCGCACGGCCGCCACCCAAAGCCAAACCACCCCCACCCCGGGCGGCGGCGGGGGAAGCCATACCCAGCTATACACCCCGCGTATACCCCCCATGTATAGTCGCCCGCATGTCAATCGGACACACCCTGCTCGCCCTCCTCGAATCCGGCCCGCGCCACGGCTACGACCTCAAGCGGGCCTTTGACGAGCGCTTCGGCCACGACCGCCCCCTGCACTACGGCCAGGTCTACTCGACCATGTCCCGGCTGCTGAAGAACGGCCTGGTCGAAGTGGACGGCATAGAGCAGGGCGGCGGCCCCGACCGCAAGCGCTACGCCATCACCGATGCCGGGGTCACCGATGTCGGCCACTGGCTGGCCCAGCCCGAGAAGCCCGAGCCCTACCTCCAGTCCACCCTCTACACCAAGGTCGTCCTCGCCCTGATGACCGGCCGGGACGCGGGCACCCTGCTGGACGTCCAGCGCTCCGAGCACCTGCGGCTGATGCGCGAACTCACCCAGCGCAAGCGCACCGGCGACCTGGCCGATCAGCTGATCTGCGATCACGCCCTGTTCCACCTGGAAGCCGACCTGCGCTGGCTGGAGCTGACCGCCGCCCGGCTGGGCGCACTGGCCAAGGAGGTGACGCGGTGATACCCGCCGGCTCCCTGCTGACCGCCACCGGCCTGCACAAGTCCTACGGGCCCACTCCCGCTCTGGACGGCGCCGACTTCTCCATCCACGCCGGCGAGGTCGTCGCGGTGATGGGACCCTCCGGTTCCGGCAAGTCCACGCTGCTGCAGTGCCTGGCCGGCATCATCCGCCCCGACTCCGGCACCGTCACCTACGACGGCCGCCCGCTGTCGGAGATGCCCGACGCCGAACGCAGCGCGCTGCGCCGCGGCGAGTTCGGCTTTGTCTTCCAGTTCGGCCAGCTGGTGCCCGAGCTGACCTGCGTGGAGAACGCTGCCCTGCCGCTGCGGCTGGCCGGGCTCAAGCGCAAGGAGGCCGAGCGCCGGGCGCTGGAGTGGCTGGAACGGCTGGAGGTCGCCGACATACGCGGCAAGCGGCCCGGCGAGGTCTCCGGCGGCCAGGGCCAGCGGGTGGCCGTGGCCCGGGCGCTGGTCACCACCCCGCGAGTGATCTTCGCCGATGAGCCCACCGGCGCCCTGGACTCGCTCAATGGCGAGCGGGTGATGCAGCTGCTGACCGACGCGGCCCGGGACACCCGCGCCGCCGTGGTGCTGGTCACCCATGAGGCCCGGGTCGCTGCCTACTCCGACCGCGAGGTCGTGGTCCGCGACGGCAAGGCCCGCGACATGGCCGGTGCGGTATGAGCGGCGACCGGGACACCACCCACCCCACCGGCCCCTCCGGCCCCGCCGCCTGGCTGCGCGACCTCCTCCTGGGCGCCCGCTTCGCCGTCACCGGTGGCCGCGAGAGCCGGCTGCGCGCCGTCTTCACCGCACTGGGCGTGGGCCTGGGCGTGGCCCTGCTGATGGGCGCCGCCTCGGTGCCGCACATGCTGGACGCCCGGCACCAGCGGGAGGCCGCCCGTGCGGCCGGTGAGACCCCGTCCGCCCCGTCCGCCACACCCGCCCCGGGCAGCCGGACCCTGCTGCTGCGGCATGTCTTCGACGAGTACCGGGACAAGCCGGTGCATGGCGCGCTGCTGCGGCCGGACGGCCCCCAGGCGCCCGTACCGCCCGGCCTGAAGAGCCTCCCCGGCCCCGGCGAGATGGTGGTCTCGCCCGCGATGGCCCGGCTGATGGACTCCGCCGAGGGCAGGCTGCTACGCGAGCGCTACCCCGACCGCGTCATCGGCACCATCGGCGACCAGGGCCTGATCGGTCCCAATGAGCTGTATTTCTACGCCGGAAGCGACCGGCTCGACGACCGGTCCGCCACCCGCACCGACCACTTCGGCGAAGTACAGCCCGGGGATCCGCTCACTCCGGAGCTGATGGTGCTGGCCATCATGGTCGGCGTGGTGCTGCTGATGCCGGTGGCGGTGTTCATCGCCACCTCGGTGCGCTTCGGCGGCGAACGCCGGGACCGCAGGCTGGCCGCGCTACGGCTGATGGGCTGTGACCGGTCCATGATCCGCCGGATGGCGGCCGGTGAGGCACTGGCCGCCTCGGTGCTGGGACTGGCCGTGGGCAGCGCCCTCTTCCTGGGACTGCGGGAACTGGCCTCACAGGTCACCATCCAGGACGCCAGCGTCTTCCCCGGCGACCTCCGTCCCGGCCTCCCGCTGGTGGCCCTGATCGCGCTGGCGGTGCCGGCCTGTGCCGTGCTGGTCGCCCTGTTCGCGCTGCGCGGCATCGCCATCGAGCCGCTGGGCGTGATCAGGAGCGCCCGCCCGCCCCGGCGCCGGCTGTGGTGGCGCCTGCTGTTCCCCGCCGCCGGCCTGGCCCTGCTGGTGCCGGCCTTCGGCAAGGCGACCGGCGACGCCGGCGACCCGGTCAGCACCTATCAGGTGGGCGGGGGCGCGGTGCTGCTGCTGATCGGCGTCACCGCGGTGCTCCCCTGGCTGGTGGAGAGCGTGGTCGCCCGGTTCCGCGGCGGCTCGCCATCCTGGCAACTGGCGGTCCGCAGGCTCCAGTTGAGCAGTGGCCCGGCGGCCCGGGCGGTGAGCGGCATCGCGGTGGCGGTGGCCGGCGCGATCGCCGTCCAGATGCTGTTCGCGGCGGCCCGCGGCGACTATGAGAAGGACGCCGGCAACCCCACCCACTCCCAGATGGCGGGCAGCGCCCAGCTGGCCTCCGCTTCCCGGCTCCAGGAGATCACCAGCCGGTTCAGGGCCACCCCCGGCGTCCAGGGAGCGATCAGCTTCGTCCGGCAGTACGCCAACAAGGAGGGCGCCGACTACACCGGCGAGATCGTCATCGCCGACTGCGGCACCCTGCGCTCACTGGCCACCATCACCTCCTGCCGGGACGGCGACTCCTTTGTCGCCGACTCCCCGGACCAGCCCCGCACCCGGGGCAAGCTCGGCCCCGGCGACAAGCTGACGGTCTCCTCCTTCACGGCCGGGACCGGGAAGACCGACTACCGCTGGACCGTCCCCAGGGGCGCACACCTGGTCACCGCCCGCCCCGACCCCACCGGTGAACACCACCACGGCGTCCTGGTCACCCCGTCCGCCATCAACACCGCGGCCATCCCGGACGTGGAGACGCAGGTGGCGGTCAAGACCGTGCCGGGGGACGCCGACGCCATCGAGCGGGTGCGCAACACCGGCGCCCATATCGACCCCACCATGCGCATCTGGCGGCTGGGCGGCGTACGGAAGGACAAGAACTACGCCGCCATCGAACGCTCCTTGCTGATCGGCTCCGTGCTCACCCTGGCCCTGATCGGCGCCGGCCTGCTGATCGGCACCCTGGAGCAACTGCGGGAGCGGAAGCGCCTGTTGTCCGTACTGGTCGCCTTTGGCACCCGCCGCCGCACCCTTGCCTGGTCGGTGCTCTGGCAGACCGCTATCCCGGTGGCGCTGGGCATGGCGGTGGCGGTGGCCGGCGGCCTCGCCCTGGGCTGGACCATGCTCCGCCTGGTCGGCCGCCCGGTGACCGACTGGTGGGCCTTCACCCCCATGACGGCCGCGGGCACGGCGGTGATCGCCCTGGTCACACTGCTCAGCCTGCCGCCGCTGCTGCGGATGATGCGGCCGGACGGGCTGCGGACGGAATGACGACCCGGGCCCGGCCCGCGACGGCCCCCGCGGACCGGGCCCCATGGCGGGCCGGGCAGGCCCGAACCCACTTACGAGTGAACGTACGCACACGGGCGGCAGGCGGGCGCCGCGCCCTACCATGATGGTCTCGACACCGGCCGTCAGGAGGCACACCATGTCCGCCGCAGCTGTTGAGTACCCCTGCGATCACGACGAGCCGAACCTGCTTGAGGAGGCCATGAAGCTCGCCGAGCAGCTTCCCGGCCACCGCGTCGAGGTCCTGGGGGGACAGATCGTCGTGACACCACCGCCCGACAGCCGCCATGCGAGGTCGTTGACCGACCTCACCGTCGCTTTCCTGGCAGCGCACACCGGGGAGACCGAGGTCCTTCAGGGTGTGGGCCTGTGGCTCCCGGACGGGCCCTATGAGTTCGCCGTCCCGGATCTTGCCGTGGTGGACGCGGACATCGACGACCATCACATCGAGAAGAACCTCTACGACCCGGCCGTCTTCCGCTTGGTGCTCGAAGTCACCTCGACCAACTACCTCCAGGACCTGCGAACCAAGGTCGCCGCCTACGCGATCGCCAAGATCCCCGTCTATGTCATCGTCGATCGCAAGAAACAGCGCTTGCACATCCTGACCGACCCATACGCCAACGAATACCGCGACCACCGCACCTATGAGCCGGGCGAGCGGGCCCAACTCCCCGATTCCATCGGCGCGGAGATCGACCTGGACGTGGCGGAAATCCTCAAGCGCGCCGGCCGCCGCGGCTGACCTCGCCGCTCAACGCACCACCCGCACCGGCAACTTGCCCACCGCCCCCCGCAGCGCCTCCGCGAACTCCTCGAACTCCCCCTGCCGGGCCGCCCCCGACCGCATCGCCAGGGCGATCCGCCGGGAGGGCGCCGGGTCGGCGAAGCTGCCGGTGGCCAGCCGGTCGCTACGGCCGGTCTCCACCCGTACCGCGGTACGCGGCAGCAGCGTCACCCCCATGCCGCCGCCCACCAGTTGCACCAGGGTGGACAGTCCGGCCGCGCTGGTGGTCTCCGGGGTGCCCGGCGCCCGTCCGGCCTCCCGGCAGACGTCCAGGGTCTGGTCGCGCAGACAGTGCCCCTCGTCCAGCAGCAGCAGATCCAGCTCGCGCAGCGCGCTGCGCGGGATGTCATCCCGTCCGGCCAGCCAGTGGTCGCAGGGCATGACCAGCACAAAGTCCTCGTCGAACAGCGGGAGTTCGGTGACGCCCGGCACCCCCAGCGGCACCGCCAGCAGCAGCAGGTCCAGCCGGCCATGGGTGAGACCGTCCAGCAGCGAGGAGGTCTGCTCCTCGTACACCTGGAGGTCCAGGGCCGGGTAGCGGTCATGGACCAGGCGCAGCACGGTGGGCAGCAGATAGGGCGCCACCGTGGGGATCACCCCCAGGCGCAGCACTCCGGTGAAGGGCGCGCGGGCCGCCTCGGCCTCCTCCAGGAAGTCCCCCATCGCCTCCAGCACCGTACGGGCCCGCGTGGCCAGCCGCTCACCCGCCGGGCTGAGCAGCACCTTCCGCGTCGTACGCTCGAAGAGCTGAACGTCGAGCGCCTCCTCCAGGGCGGCCACCGCGCCGGAGAGCGCGGGCTGGCTCATGGAGATCGAGGCGGCCGCGTCCCGGAAGTGCAGATGCTCGGCCACCGCGACGAACGCCCTGAGCTGGGCCAGACTGGGCTGGCGGGCACGGCCGGCGGACGCGGGCTGGGGGCCGGAGCCTATGGGTGACACCATCGATAACCAACTCCAATCAAGTTCACTCAGCATAGCTATTTCCGCTATCAATGCCTCCTGTGGCAGTGTGGGAGCCGTCCAACCCCAGGAAGTCCCGCGAGTGGGACAACCTCGTCTCAAGGAGAGCGCGTGCTCACTGTCGGTGACAAGTTCCCCGAGTTCGACCTGACCGCCTGCGTCTCGCTGGAGGCCGGCAAGGAGTTCCAGCAGATCGACCACAAGTCCTACGAGGGCAAGTGGCGCGTGGTGTTCTTCTGGCCGAAGGACTTCACCTTCGTCTGCCCGACCGAGATCGCCGCGTTCGGCAAGCTGAACGACGAGTTCGCCGACCGTGACGCCCAGATCCTCGGTGTCTCCGGCGACTCGGAGTTCGTCCACCACGCCTGGCGCAAGGACCACGCCGACCTGCGTGACCTGCCCTTCCCGATGCTGGCCGACGCCAAGCACGAGCTGATGGCGGCCTGTGGCGTCGAGGGCGAGGACGGCTACGCCCAGCGTGCCGTCTTCATCGTGGACCCCAACAACGAGATCCAGTTCGTCATGGTGACCGCCGGCTCCGTCGGCCGTAACCCCAAGGAGGTCCTGCGGGTCCTCGACGCCCTGCAGACCGACGAGCTGTGCCCCTGCAACTGGAACAAGGGCGAGGACACCCTCGACGCCGCCGCCCTGCTCGCGAGCTGATCCACCATGGCCCTCGACGAGCTGAAGTCCGCCATACCGGACTACGCCAAGGATCTGAAGCTGAACCTCGGTTCGGTGATCGGCAACTCGGAGCTGCCCCAGCAGCAGCTCTGGGGCACCGTGCTGGCCTGCGCGATCGCGTCCCGTTCGCCGATTGTGCTGCGCGAGCTGGAGCCCGAGGCGAAGGCGAACCTCTCCCCGGAGGCGTACACCGCCGCCAAGGCCGCTGCCGCGATCATGGCGATGAACAACGTCTACTACCGCACCCGGCACCTGCTGTCGGACCCGGAGTACGGCACCCTGCGTGCCGGTCTGCGGATGAACGTCATCGGCAACCCGGGTGTGGAGAAGGTCGACTTCGAGCTGTGGTCGCTGGCCGTCTCGGCCATCAACGGCTGTGGCATGTGCCTGGACTCGCATGAGCAGGTGCTCCGCAAGGCCGGGGTGAGCCGCGAGACGATCCAGGAGGCGTTCAAGATCGCCGCCGTCCTGCAGGCGGTTGCCGCCACCCTGGACGCGGAGGCCGCGCTGGGCGCGTAGTGCGGACGCTACCGCGCTGGTTCAGAAGGGGCCCGTTGACCGATTTTCCGGTCAGCGGGCCCCTTGGCGTGTGCGGCGCCGTTGCCGCCTTCGGCGGGTGTCCCCCACCCACGCACCACCCGTTACTCCCCCGTCAGGGTGGCGCTTTCCTTCGCGGGCTGAGCCCCGTCGGCGCCCGTCGGCCGTCAGCCGCCGACGGCGGGTGACCACCCCCTGGCGAGTCCAGCCCACCCGGACAAGGTCCACGGGTGGCGCGTGGGCGGGGTGAAGCCCGCCGCAGGCGGGAACGGAGCCGCAGGCGGGAACGGAGCCGCACCCGGCAACAGCACCGCCCCCGGCAGCGACCCCTCAGGCGGAACCTTCCTTCGCATAGGCCCGCAAATACCCGACCACCGTATTCGTCACCGCCACCAGCGGAACCGCCACCACCGCTCCCCCGATCCCGGCAACCATCCCCCCCGCCGCGACCGACAGCACCACCGCCAGCGGATGCACCCGCACCGCCCGCCCCAGGATGAACGGCTGGAGCACATGGCCCTCGATCTGCTGCACCGCCAGCACCACGATCAGCACCATGGTCGCGGTGAACACCCCGTGCGAGACCAGGGCCACCACCACCGCCAGCGCCCCGGACGCCACCGCGCCGACCAGCGGGATAAAGGCGAAGAGGAAGATGAACACGGCCAGCGGCACCGCCATCGGCACCTTGAGGAAGTACAGCCCGACCCCGATGCACACCGCGTCGATCATGGCCACTATCACCGTCCCGCGCACATACGCGGTCAGCGTGGCCCAGGCCCGCGGACCGGCCCCGGCCACCCCTTCCCGGGCGGCGCTGGGCACCAGCTTCAGCAGCCAGCCCCAGATCCTGGGGCCGTCATAGAGCAGGAAGAGGGTGGAGAACATCGCCAGCAGGACGCCGGTGAGCACCTCGAAGATGACCTGGACACCCTCTATCCCCGCCGAGGTCAGCTCCCTGGTGTTGGAGCCGATGGCATTGCTGAGGTTGTCGGCGATGTGGTTGATCTGATCCTGGGTGACATGGAACGGGCTGGTGCGCAGCCATTCCTTGAGGTTGGCCAGACCGTCCTGGATCTGCTGCGAGAGATCGTCGGCGTTCTCCATCACCTGCCAGACCACAAACCAGCCCACCAGCCCCATCACCACAAAGCCGGAGATAAAGGTCAGCGCCGTGGCCAGCCCGCGGGGCACGCCCCGGGCCTTCAGCCGGGCGACGGTGGGCTGCAGCAGTGCGGTGATCAGCAGGCCGGCCACAAAGGACATCACCACCAGCCGCACCGCGCTGATCACCTGCATCAGCACCCAGAGTGTGAAGGCCAGCACCAGGAACCGCCAGGCCACCTCGGCGGCCACCCGCACGCCCCAGGGAACGGCGGCCACCGGATCGGGCCGGAGCGCCGACGGCTTGGCGACGACCGGCCCGGCGGTCACCGGCTCCGCTGCCGGGTCCCCGGCGAGCACCGCCTCCGCCCCGGCCACAACACCGCCAGCGGACTCGCCATCCGCCCCGGCCACGACACCAGCACCAGAACCTGCACCCGCACCCGCACCCGCACCCGCACCACGCTCGGCATCAGAGCCGAACCCGGCATCCGGGTCCGGCCCCACACCCACACCCGGCACGGTGCCCGCCCCGGCCCCGTCGGCCGTGGGAGCCGGCGTCGTAACCGGGGCCGGAACCGGCACGGGGGCGGGAACGGGCCCCGCGAGCCCCCCCGTGGCATCGGTCTTCGCCTTGCGCTCCTCCAGCCGCTGGGCAAGCCGCGTCAGACCCGACCCCACATCGCCGAGCCATTGTGGCAATCTGGACATTTCTCCCTCTACCCCCGCACGCGGCGCAGCCGCATTCCAGGCTCGGTCCCCGTGGTCATCCCCACCGACGTTACCCGGACCCCACGAAAACCCGGTGTCCCATCGGTTTCACACCGGCATACGACAAAGCCCCCGGCCGACGAAGACCGGGGGCTCGGCTACGGCAAATCGCCGCTCAGTACCACTGGTTGGCCTGCCAGAAGGACCAGGCGCCACAGGGGCTGCCATAGCGGTCGTTCATGTAGCTCAGGCCCCACTTGATCTGGGTGGCCGGGTTGGTGCGCCAGTCATCGGCGACCGAGGACATCTTGGAACCGGGCAGCGCCTGGACCAGGCCATAGGCGCCGGAGGAGGCGTTGGTGGCCGTGTAGTCCCAGCTGCTCTCGTTGTTCACGATATTGCTGAAGCACTGGAACTGGTCGCCGGGGACTATCTGCCGGGCCATGGCCTGGACGTCGGCGACCGAGTAGGAGCCCTTGACCGGGAAGTCGAGGCTGGAGCGGCTGGCGGAGCGGCTGGCGACACTGTCGTCGCTCTGGTGCTCCTTGGCGGCCTTCTCCTCCGCCTCCTTCTTCTTGGCGGCGTCCGCGGCTTCCTTCTTGGCCGTGGCGTCCTTGGCGGCCTGCTTGCGCGCGGCCTCCTCGGCGTCCTTCTTGGCCGTGGACTGAGCCACCTCTGCCTGGGTGTCCGCCTGCTGCGTCAGGGAAGCGGCCTGCACCTGGGCGTTGTGACCCGCGGGGAGGTCCGCGAGGACCGTGGTGTCGGCCGCGGAGGCCTCGACCTTGTTGGTCGCACCCTGCTCACTACCCGAGGCGACACCTGCGACGGCGCCAACGGCGGTGACCGCAGTGGCAGATGCCACGGCGAATCCCCGGACCGAGATCCGGCTCACACGGTTTCCTTCCAGCATCGCCCGCATCGGTGACCTCGCGAGCGCAATCGTGCCCCTGGCGCTGTTCTCCGCTGGACGGACCCGCACTGCGGAACCGGCCGGTCACTGGAGACTCTGGCCCGTACCCGGGCGGCATACGGCGACGCTGTTCAGTTGGTGGTGGCACACGCCCCCAGGGGGGCAACCGCCGTATGCGGGGCCTGACAGGACCCAGACTCTGCCCGAACGACACGCCAAGAAGCAATTCTTCGTTGCGTGGGAAAGGTCACATCCCGTTTATGCGACAGGATTTGCGGAAAGCCCGGCACAACACAACGGCGCGCGGCTAGGCTTCCTCGCTTTGCCGCGCACCGTCCTCAACTGCCCCAGGAGTGACCCCAGATGGGGCCCGGGTACGGCCCCGATGCCGCGCTAGATGCGGCCGTCCTCCAGCATCTCGGTCACCAGCGCCGCGATGGGCGACCGCTCCGAACGCGTCAGGGTCACATGCGAGAAGAGGGGATGCCCCTTCAACTTCTCCACCACCGCCACCACTCCGTCGTAGCGCCCGACCCGCAGGTTGTCGCGCTGGGCCACATCATGGGTGAGCACCACCCGCGAGTTGGCGCCGATCCGCGACAAAACGGTCAGCAGTACATTGCGTTCCAGCGACTGCGCCTCATCGACGATGACAAAGGCGTCATGCAGCGAACGGCCCCGGATATGGGTCAGCGGCAGCACCTCCAGCATCCCGCGCCCCACCACCTCCTCGATCACCTCGGCAGTGGTCACCGCCGACAGAGTGTCGAAGACCGCCTGGGCCCAGGGGCTCATCTTCTCCGCCTCGCTGCCCGGCAGATACCCCAACTCCTGCCCGCCGACGGCATACAGCGGACGGAACACCATCACCTTGCGATGCTGCCGTCGCTCCAGCACCGCCTCCAGCCCGGCGCACAGCGCCAGCGCCGACTTGCCCGTACCCGCCCGGCCGCCCAGCGAGACAATGCCCACCTCCTGGTCCAGCAGCAGATCCAGCGCCACCCGCTGCTCCGCGCTGCGGCCATGGATGCCGAACGCCTCCCGGTCGCCGCGCACCAGGCGCACCGAGCCGTCCGCCGTGACCCGACCCAGCGCCTTGCCCCGCTCGGACTGCAGCACCAGCCCGGTGTGCACCGGCAGTTCGGCCGCCTCGGGGAGATATGCCCGTTCCTCGGCGAAGAGTTGGTCCACCTGCTCGGCACCGACGGTCAGCTCCGCCATGCCCGTCCAGCCCGAGTCGGTGATGGCCCACTCGGCGCGGTACTCCTCGGCCAGCAGCCCCACCGAGGATGCCTTGATGCGCAACGGCAGGTCCTTGGAGACCACGGTGACGTCATAGCCCTCGGCCTGGAGGTTGCGGGCGACCGCCAGGATCCGCGAGTCGTTGTCGCCCGCCCGGAAACCCACCGGGAGTATGCCCGGGTCGGAGTGGTTGAGCTCGACCCTCAGGCTGCCCCCCAGCTCACCGATCGGGATCGGGGCGTCGAGCCGGCCGTACTGCACCCGGTACTCGTCCAGTGAACGCAGCGCCTTACGGGCGAAATACCCCAGTTCCGGATGGTGCCTCTTGGCCTCCAACTCCGTGACCACGACCACCGGGAGCACCACCTCATGCTCCTCGAAACGGGCCATGGCCCCCGGGTCCGCCAGCAGAACGCTGGTGTCGAGGACATACGTGCGCCGGTCGATCTCACGGCGCTTCTTGCTGGTCACCATAGGGTGCACGAACCCCCTCGGGGAGAGGTCTGGACGCGACATCGTCGCGGGGAAAGGGCCGGGTCCACGCCCCTTGGGGGGCCATCCGACGACCCCTCTCGTCCGTGCCGGCCGCGGCACCTCTGGTCCGCTCCGCCACCGCACGGTCGTCGTCCGTGTGCAAAGGGCCTCCCGGGCGAACGGCCCCATGCCGTCCGCTTGCAGAGCGACGGTCATGGGATCGACCGCCGGCCTGGAGGGGATATTCCCGCCCAACCGCTTGACCATGCAACGGCATATGCGACGCGCAGGTGAACGACCGGTCCGCCGACGGCGGCGCCCGGCGTGCAAGACGGGCAAATGCCCTGCGCACTCACGCCTGTTGGGCAGTGACGGACCGTATGGAAAGGATGCCTGCTCAGTAACCGTAACGCCGGTGCCGCGCCGCATAATCACGCAGCGCGCGCAGGAAGTCGACCTTCCGGAAAGCGGGCCAGAAGACCTCGCAGAAGTAGTACTCGGAATGCGCGCTCTGCCACAGCATGAAACCCGACAGCCGCTGTTCCCCACTGGTGCGGATGATCAGGTCCGGGTCCGGCTGGCCGCGCGTGTAAAGGTGCTTGGTGATGTGGTCGACATCGACCATCTCGGCCAGTTCCTCGAAGGAGGTGCCGTTGTCGGCCGCTTCCAGGATCAGCGACCGCACCGCGTCGGCGATTTCCTGCCGTCCGCCGTAACCGACGGCGACATTCACCAGTATCCCGTCCACTCCCAGGGTGGCCTGTTCGGCCTCCTTGAGCACCAGTTGGGTCTCGGGCGGCAGCAGATCGAGCGTGCCCACATGGTGCACCCGCCAGCGGCCGTCGGCGGCCAGCCCGCGCACCGTGTTCTCGATGATGCCCAGCAGCGGCTTCAGTTCCGCGGGCGGGCGGTCCAGATTGTCGGTGGAGAGCATCCACAGGGTGACGACCTCGACATCGGTCTCGTCACACCAGCCCAGCAGCTCATGGATCTTGTCGGCGCCGGCCTGGTGCCCCTGCTCGGTGGTCCGCCCGTCGGCCCGCGCCCAGCGGCGGTTGCCGTCGAGGATGACACCGATGTGCTTGGGCACCTGGGCGTGGTCGAGGCGGCCTTCCACCCGGCGCGCGTAGAGCCCGTACACCAGGTCGCGCAACTTCACGTCTTTCCAGCCCCTCCATGCCAGTGCCAGTTCGGTCGCCCCGTGAGGGCGCCACATTACTGCCAGCGTGTCGCGAGGACCCAACTCGGGCTGTCACCGGCCCGTGATAGTCAGTGGCCATATGACCGATCCCTCGCTTTACCGCGCGGCCGATACCCGCTACGACTCCATGGAGTACCGGCGTACCGGGCGCAGCGGCCTCAAACTGCCTGCCATCTCCCTTGGACTGTGGCACAACTTCGGGGACGACCGCACTCTGGAGTCCCAGCGGGCCATTCTGCGCCGGGCCTTCGACCTGGGCGTCACGCACTTCGATCTGGCCAACAACTACGGCCCGCCGCCCGGTTCCGCCGAGCTCAACTTCGGCAAACTCTTCGCCCAGGATTTCCGGCCCTACCGCGATGAGCTGGTGCTCTCCACCAAGGCCGGCTACCTGATGCATCCGGGACCGTACGGTGAGTGGGGCTCGCGGAAGTATCTCCTGTCGTCACTGAACGCCTCGCTGGCCCGAATGGGTGTCGAGTACGTCGATATCTTCTACTCACACCGTTTCGACCCGCACACCCCGCTGGAGGAGACGATGGGCGCCCTGGCGTCCGCCGTCCAGCAGGGCAAGGCGCTGTACGCGGGGGTGTCCTCCTACAACGCCGAGCAGACCCGGGAAGCCGCCCGCCTGCTGCGGGAGATGGGTGTACCGGCGCTGATCCACCAGCCCTCCTACTCCATGATCAACCGCTGGACCGAGGACGACGGCCTGCTGGACGCCCTGGAGGACGAGGGCATGGGCTGTATCTCCTTCGCCCCGCTGGCCCAGGGCCTGCTCACCGACAAATACCTCCAGGGCGTCCCGGAGGGCTCCCGGGCGGCCCAGGGCAAGTCGCTGGACCCCGGCCTGCTCACCGAGGACGTGGTACGCCGCCTGCGCGGCCTGAACGAGATCGCCGCCCGGCGCGGGCAGAGCCTGGCCCAGCTGGCCCTGAAGTGGGTGCTGCGCGACGAGCGGATGACCTCGGCCCTCACCGGCGCCTCCAGCGTCGGCCAGCTGGAGGCCAATGTGGCCGCCCTGGACTCCCCCGCGCTGACCAAGGAAGAGCTCGCCGAGATCGATTCCTTCGCGGTGAGCACCGAGGGAGTCAACATCTGGGCCCGCCGCGGCGATTCTTAACGGTTCCTGGCCGTTATCGCCCGTACCGATGACCGCTCGGATGACCGGTCGGGACCGGATGAGCGCGCTGTTACGGAGGGTGAGGGCCCCGAAAAGAAAACGGGCCGGTCCGTGGGGGGGATACGGACCGGCCCGAGGGGGGGTTTCCACCATAACCGGTCGGAGGCCGTGCTCTGTGCATGCACAAGGGTGACAACCGCTGCCACGCTGACCCGAAACGGCCTTACTGATCTTGGCTTTGGCCGTCCTGGTGATCAATTGCCCGCCCTGGAAACCCCGCCAGTACTGGGTTCCCGGGCCATAACCGACCCCTGGGTCTGCAACGCCCCGCCGGGCCGCCCGGCTTCCGAAAATGTTGCATAAAGTCATCGCCACCTTGACGAGCCCGATCCCGTGAGGGTCACAGTCCGTCATTGTTCGTCACGGTGCATGCACGTGATTCGGCCGCCCCGACGACGCGGGGGGGCGCCCCCTCCCCCCTCCCCCTCCCTCCCCGGCCCCCGCCCCACCCCGCCGCCTCACCCCCGCATTGACCAGGCGCCCAGCAATACCCCGGACCACGCCCCCGCGATCATGAACGGGCCGAAGGCCAGCGTCGTGCCCCGTCCGGCCCTGCGTACCAGCAGCAGCCAGAGACCAAAGGCCGCCCCCGCCAGTAGCCCCGCGAAGCCGCCGAAGATCAACCACGCCCAGCCGTACCACCCCAGGGCGCCGCCCAGCCCCAGCGCGAGCTTTACATCGCCGAACCCCATGCCTCGTGGGTGGATCAGGAACAGCAGCAGGTACCACCCCCCGAGGGCCGCCGCGCCGAGCAACGCGCCCGGCCAGGAACCGGCCGCGCCGGGTATGAGTGCCACCACCCCCAGCAGCCCGGTGACCGCCAACGCAAGCGGCAGCGTCAGCAGATCAGGTAACCGCCGCACAGAACGGTCAACCTCCGCCAGCAATACGGTCACCGGCGCCGCCAACAGCCACACCGCCAACTCGGGCCGCGCGCCCGTAGCGAGAGCGAGCCCCGCACAAAGGGCCCCGGTGACGGCCGCCCCTCCCCCCACCCCACCTAACCCGAACTGCCCCTCCTCAACAGCCAGCCGGTACCGCACGCGCGGCAGCAGCCACCCGGCAACGGCGCCGTAGAACCCTGCGAGTACCGCCAACAACCAAGTCATGAGCCGAGGTTAGGGAGATCTGGGATTCTTTGCTGGGCCCTGTGGAGGTCCGGGCTTCTGTGGATAACTTGGCCACCCGAAAGGCGGATTCGCCCCGCCCGCGCCCAGCGCAGAAAGGTTCACCCATGCCCCACTGGCCCGACGGCCCCGCCCAACTCCAGGTGGGACCAGGGGACTTCCCACCCCTCCCCCTGGAGATCGCCTCCTCCTATCGCGCCCGCACCCGTGGCCTGCTGGGACGGGACACCATTGAGGGCGCCCTCCTGCTCACCCCGGCCGCCGGCGTGCATACCTTCGGTATGCGCTTCCCCATCGATGTCGCCTACCTCTCCCGCGACTTGACCGTACTCGCCGTCCGCACCATGCCCCCCGGCCGCCTGGGCGCGCCCCGCCTCCGCGCCCGGCACGTCCTGGAGTCCGTCGCGGGCACGATGGCGGGCTGGGGGGTGCGCCGGGGGGTCCGGGTCTTGGTCATCCCTTGACCGCCTACCTCTCAAAGGCGGATTTCCTTTGCCCTTTCCGGCGCCCCGCCAAAGGTTTCCCACCTCTGAGCACTCAGTAGGGCGTGGGGTGGGGTTATCCACAGGGGTGGACGCGGGGAGGGGGGTGCGGTGTGGTGGGGGCATGGGGGTTGACCGGGAAGCACTGGCTGTTCTGGCCGCGGCGCAGGGTGGGGTTCTGTTGACCTCACAGATGGTCGCCATGGGCATGGGGCAGAGGAACGCCGCCCAGGCTCTGCGGCGTTGGGGGTGGCAGCGGTTGCACTTTGGCGCCTGGGCCGCGCCGGGTGTGAGGGTGGACCTTCAGATGCGGGCCAGGGCCTATCAGCTGCAGAGTGCGGGGTTGGTGGGGAGCCACAGTACGGCGGCCGCGGCGCACGGCATTGAGATGTTGGAGCCGTATGCCGTCGAGTTCACGGTGCTCGGGGGCTGCCGGGAGCGGCGTCCGGGTGGGGCCGCGGTTCATCGAGCGGAGCTGGGGGAGCATGAGGTAACCACCGTTGGAGGGGTCCGGGTGACCACGCCGGTGCGTACGGTCTGCGATCTGTTACGGGCCTTGCCGCGCAATGAGGCGGTGGTCGCGGTGGATTCAGCACTGTTGCAGGGGCTGGTGCTGCGCCCCCAGGTTGAGGCCGCACTGGGAGGCTCACGCACCCTTGTCCGGCGAGCCCGGAGTTCGCTGGCGCTGACCGACCCTCGCTGCGGCTCGCCCGCCGAGTCGTTGGCGCGGTTGCATATGCACGATGCCGGGCTGCATCCGGAGTCGCAGGTCGAGGTGACCACTGCCAATGGGCAAGTGCGGCGGCTGGACTTCCTGTTCCGGGCGTAGGGGCTGGCGCTGGAGATCGAAGGGTTTACCTGGCATGGCAGCAGGCGTGCCCACCAGGCGGACGTGGCGCGGTTCAACCAGCTTGCGGGGTGCGCCGGGATTCGCCGGTGTCTGCGCTTCACCCGGGATGACGTCTTCTACCGGCCTCGGTTGATGATCCGCACCATCAAGGGGGTGTTGGAGGAGCTCCGGGGAGCTCAGCAGCGGCGTACGGCGTAGGACTTGGCGCCGGTGTGGGGGAGGTTGGCCCATACCTTGGTGCCCTCGTTGCCGGGGCTGGGGCGGTCGATGCCCCAGGTGCCGCCGCATTCGCGTACCACACAGGCGAGCAGGAGCAGGATGCGCTTGCGGCGGGCGGTGCAGAGGGTTTGGGCAGCACGGTCGTGGGCGTGGGAGGGGTGGGGGTCCCATAGGACGGTGCGGATGGCGCGGTCGCGCCAGTGCAGGGAGAGGTAGAGGTTCTGTCCGGGCTCGAAGAGGCTTGCGCAGGCGACGAGTTCGCCGGTGGTCTGGAGTACGGCCTCCTCGGCGTCGGCGAGCCCGTGGGCTCGGAGTGCGGTGCGGACTTGTGCGCGGGCCAGGGCGGCGGATCGGGGTTCCCCCGGGACGGTGAAGCTGTAGGCGAGACCTGTGGGGTTGGCGGTACGGGTGGTGCTTGCGGGGTGTTCGGCGGGCTCGTAGGCGTGGAGGGCGTGGGGGTTGGCCAGGGGGCAGAGGCTGACGGGCATACGGCAGCTCCGGGTGGGGGTGTGGGGTGGGGTGTTGGGGGTGGTGCGGTGTGGAGGCGTGGGTGTGCACGTTGCGGGAGCCGCTCCAGCAGTCTGTGAGCGGTGCGGTACCGACTGTAGCGGATCAGGGGTAGATTTACCCCGCCCTCGGGGAGACCCGAGCTGCCGTGGATCAACGCCAGCGAACACGGCAGACTGCCCCCAACGGCACGGGAATGGGGCTCAGATGGCGCAGAGGACATGGACCACCGAGCGGCAGCGCCGCCTCGGCGCAGAACTGCGCAAGGTACGGACCGCCGCCGGTGTCAGCCCGGAGCACATCGCGGGGCTGCTGGGCGTAGACCGCGGCAAGATCTCCAACTTTGAGTCAGGGCTGCGCCCCATCAGTCCGGAGCGGGTACGGACCTGGGTCTGCAACTGCGACTGTTCGGACGACCGGTATGCGAACGCTCTCGTCGATATGGCTCGGCCGCAGGCCCGGGGCTGGTGGGAGAAGTACCGGGGCCGGTTGCCCGCGGGCCTTCTGGATATCGCCGAACTGGAGGCGAATTCCGTCCGAATGCGGGTCTCCCAGTCAGTGCACATCCCCGGCCTGCTTCAGACCCGGGACCACGCTCGCTCGCTCTTCGAGGTCGTGCTTCCCCGACTGCCCTCGCAGGACACCGAGTTGCGGATGGCACTGCGTATGGAGCGCCAGCGCATACTGATGACGGACCCGGCGCCCGAGCTGGTCGCCATCATTCATGAGGCCGCTCTGCGTATGCGGTTCGGCGGACGGAAGGTGGCACGGGCGCAGCTTGAACATGTTCTGTCGATGGCGGAACGGCCCAACATCACGGTGCTTGCCCTCCCCGTGGAGGCAGGTGCCTTTCCCGGCGCCGGGCAGGCGATCTTCTACGCCGAAGCCGGGGCACCGCAACTGGACACCGTGCAGCTGGACAGCTCACACGGCCCGGAGTTCCTGCACGGAGCAGCACAACTGGCGAAGTACCGGGCGCACTTGGACTGGATGGAGAAGCTGTCGCTGAATCCAAGGGATTCGCGTGATTTCATCCGGGACATCGCCCACCGACTGTGAAAGGGCAGCTGTGAGAGACATCAACTGGGAAGCCCCCTACTGCGGTGAAGGCAACTCCTGCTTCCGCATAGGCACCGACACAACGGGCAACGCCTACATAGCCGTAGCCGGGGCCGAGGACCGCTACCTCACCGACAGCCGGGAGGCGCTGCGTGCCCTCATCCTCGACATCAAGGCCGGCAAGGCGGACCACCTGTTGTGAGGGTGGGTGCAGCACCCGGCCTGACGGGGGCGCGGGCTCCCTCAGGACATCGCCCACCGACTCTGAAGAGGCAGCTGTGCGAGACATCACCTGGGAAGAGCCCTACTGCGGCGAGGGGGAAGCCTGCTTCCGCATAGGCACCGACACAACCGGCAACGCCTATATAGCCGTAGCCGGGGCCGAGGACCGCTGTCTCACCGACAGCCGGGAGGCGCTGCGGGCCCTCATTCTGGAGATCAAGGCCGGGAAGGCGGACCACCTGTTGTGAGGGGGCGCGGTGCCGGTGGCCGTACGTGGTCAGGTGAGGTGTCTGCGGCGGGCGAGGAGGCGCCAGGTGCCCAGCCAGAGGAGTAGGGCGGTGCCGGTGCCGATGCCGGTGTAGCCGAGGATCAGTCGGGGGCGGGAGCCGGTGCCGGGTGGGGCGGCGTTGGGGTTGGCGCGGGTGTCGAAGCCGGCCGTGATGGGGTCGCCGGTGTAGGCGGGGGCGGGCTTGGGGCGGCCGGTGATGGTGATGCGCAGGGTGACGGGTACGGGCCCGGTGGCGACCTCGTCCAGGCGGTGGTGCAGGCCGACTTGGAGGTAGTACCAGCCGGCGACGCGCATGGCGGCGGCCGGGTCGGCCGGGTCGCGCAGCCGGTTGGCGTAGGCGACGGGGGCGGTGTTCAGGGTGAGGGTTTGCGGCTTGCCCTGGTATGCCTGGGTGGACTCCGTTACGGGGCCGCGGGCCGGGTTGTTGAGGGCGAGGCGTACGCCGTTGGCGACGTAGAAGCCGGCAGGGGCGAGGGTTTGGGGGAGTTCGGCGGTGGCGGAGAGCTGCTGTCCCCAGTTGAGGGGGATGCGGTAGAAGCGGGTTTCCCCGGGCTGGAGCCGGTCGTGCCAGGTGCCGTCGGCGAGCGGGGGTGCGTCATTGAAGCCGGTGCCGCCGGTGGTGGGGTGGCTGGGGGGATCGGTGGGGGTGGTGGGGGGCTGGGTGGTCCAGGTGGGCGGGGCGGTGAGGGAGTCGGAGCGGGTGCCGGGCTTGAGGCCCGGTTCGGCCATGTACTTCAGCTCAATGGGGAAGACGGGGGCCTTGGGGTCGGCGGTGTCCGCGGTACGGGCGAGGATGACGCGGTAGGTGCCGGACTGGCGGCAGGCGCCCGCGCCCGCGGTGAGGCGGCGGACGGTGTAGAGGGCCAGCGGGTGAGCGCTGTCGCCGTCGGCGAACGCGGCCTGGGCGGCGTCGCATTCACGGCCGTCGGGTGCGTTGAGTGACAGCCGGATCCGCTCGGGTTTGAGGGTGGTTCCGGGGGCGGGGGCGAGCACGACGGAGAGGTAGGCGTCGGAGGTGGCGTCGAGGCGGGCGGTGTAGAACTTGCGCTCGCCGGGGCTGAGGGCGTCGGTGTGAGCGCCGGGTTTGAGCAGGGGGCCGTCACCGGCGGAGAGGGCACCGCTGATGGTGGTGGCGCCGGGGGCGGTGCGGTATTCGGGCAGGGGGGTGGTGGCGGTGTCCGTGGTGGTGGCGGGGTCGGCCGTGGTGGCCGCGGCCGGGGTGGCCGGGGCGATCAGCAGGGCGGTGACTGCCGTGGCGGCCACGGCGGCGGTCAGGCCGGCCGTATGCGTCCGGTTGCCGCCGCGCCACACATGGTCCTCCTGGGCATCGCCGTCTCCCTCACTGGTCCCATCCTGCACTTGGGGGGTGCGGGGGCGCAGGCGTATGCGCGGGATTTGGCCGGGTGCGGGCGGTGCGGGAGCGGTGCGTCGTGTCTCGGGTGGGGCCGCCGGTGGCCGATCGCGCCACGCGGCGGTGCCGCATCGTGTGACCGCCCCGCGCCCGTGACGGGACGACGCTAATCCGCGCGGGGGAAGGTCACCTCCACGCGGCGGTTTTTGGCGCGGCCCTCCTCCGTGTCATTGGCGGCTATCGGCTGGTCCTCGGCATAGCCGCGGATCTGGTAACTGACGTCGGGCCCGAGGAACTTGGCCAGTTCCCTCTGTACGGAGTCGGCGCGTTCCTTGGAGAGTTCCAGGCCGTGCTGGTGGGAGCCGAGGTTGTCGGTGAAGCCGAAGATCTGGACCTGGTGGGCCCGTTGGCGGGTGATTTCGGCGGCGATGGCTCTGATCCGGGAGTCGTCGGTGAGCCGGGAGCTGTCCTTGGGGAAGAGGACCTCGGCCTGGAGCTGGAACTTCACATCGGAGCGGGAGTCCTCGCGACGTTCCTTGCCGCCTTCGTCACCGATGACGGTCTTGAGGTCGAGGACCTTGGGCGGGGCCAGCGACTTGCCGGGCGGGAGCTTCAACCCCGGGGCGTGGGGGTCGATATGGCCCTGGAAGACGGATGGGGCCGAGGGCACATCGTCCGCCCAGGCGGTGGTGGTGGACGGGGCCGCGAGCGCCGCGAAGAGGGCGAGGAAGGACAGAGAGGAGACAGAGGACAGAGAGGACAGCAGGCGGCTGGGGAGGGGCGGCAAGACGATCACCCGTCCGTCAGCTTGAGGACGGCCGACTGGAAGGTGGGGATCTGGATGTCCACCTGGGTGGTGGACTTGGGCGGGGCGGGGAACTGCATATAGACCTGCTGCTCGGACTTGGCATTGACGATGGCGAGTCCGGCGCTGGCCAGCGGGCGGTTCTCGGTGTCCCGCAGGGTGTAGTAGCGCTTCTTCTCCTTCTCGTCCACCAGGGTGGCGCCGCCCAGGGAGCTGCCGCCGACGCCGCGGATCACGGCGAGTTCGGGGCCGGTCCAGGCCTGGGTTTCGGTGAAGTCCTCGCTGCCGGTGTTTCTGAGGTTGCCATTGACGGTGACAAAGCCGCCGGCGTCCCGGGTGGCGGAGGTGATGTCGAGGACTATGCCCTGGGGTCCCTTGATGCTGGTGACCGGTTTGTCGTTGTCGGCCCGTACCGTCTGGGACTTGGGGGCGCTATGGCCGGTGGCGGGGCCGTCCGCCTTTTTGTGGCTGTCGTCGCTGCCGCAGGCGGACACGGTCAGGGCGAGCACCGCGGCCGTGGAGACGGCCGTCGCGAGGTGATGCCGCCAGGGGCTCTGCCAGAGTCTCATTACCGCTCGTCCTCTACTCGGTTGCTCATTTCTCGGGCGCCGCGTCGGCGGCTTGGGTGTCGGTTTCGGGTTCGGTGGATGGGTGGAGGGTTGGGGCTATGCGCCGGGGCGAGCCATGGTCAGCCGGTGAGGCGTACGGCGTACAGGTCGTCGGCGGTGGGGAGGCTCGCGGGGATGACGGGGGCGCGGGGGTCGATGTTCCAGGTGCGGCCGCCGGAGCAGGTGAGGTGGAGATGACCGTCGGCGGCCGGAAGGGGTGGCAGCAGGGCGCATCGGGGCTGGACGACGGCCGTGGCCTTGGCTTCGGTGTGCTGGTCCTTGACCGGCAGCAGATCGCTGCTGACGCCCTTCTGTGAGCGCACCTTGACGCCAAATCCAATGCGTGGCCCGGCGATTGGGTGGCAGCCCTCGTCTCCGGCCAGGGCGTCGGAGTGGTTGCGGGTGGCGAAGCTGCGGGCTGCCTGGCAGGCGCCGGGGTCCACATAGCCGGTGCCCTGGATCAGGGCGGGCCAACCGGTGGGCGTGGACAGCTGGTTGACCAGCTGGGTGCGCAGCTGGTCGCGGGCGTCGCGGGCGGCCGCCAGGGCGGCGGCGTCGGCGGCCGACTGGGCGCCGTTGCGGGCCACGGCCACCTGGGCGACCACGAAAAAGGCGAACGCGAGGAAGAGCAGGCCCGCCACCACGGTGAGGTAGACGGGGAGGGCCTGTCCTGCCTCGCGGTCGCCCCGGGCGGCCGCGGCGGGCATCAGGTGGCGATCTTGTTGATGGCCGCGATGATTTTGTTTTTGATGGTGGTGCCGATGTCGGTGAAGCCGGCGACGGCCGCCATGATGGCGACCACTACCACGATCATGCCGATGTATTCGGCCGCGGTCTGTCCCCGGGTGCTGCCCTCCCGGAACATCCGCCGGACACAGGTGTCCCGCCAGGACGCCATCCTTACCCGGGTGCCGACCGCCGCCCTGAGCAGTCTGTCGTTCACGTCCGTCCCCTCCCGGTCGCATGGGGCCTGCCCCGCCGCTGACTTGGCGACGGTACGCGGCCGGGCGCGCCACGGGCTTGGGCCCCAGGGCCCAAAGCGGGGGCCGGATCCGGCAGCGGGAGACGCCTCCGCTTCGGCTCGTGTTCACCGCCGTACCTCTCGCCGGGCGGTGCCCAGCCATAGGGCGATGGCCTGGCTGCGGTGGTCCGCCCCCAGCTTGGTGAAGATGCGGTTGATGTGGTTCTTGACCGTCTTCTCGCTGATGAAGCAGGCGGCGGCGATCTGCGTATTGGTCATGCCGGACGCGATGAGGTCCATCACCTCCACCTCCCTTCGGCTCAACTGGCACTGTGCCAGATCAAGTTGCTTACGCAAAGGGCTGAGGGATGCGCGCATATGCGCGAGCAAGGCGGTGGCGGGAGTGGCGGTGAAGTGGGCCCGGCCCGCCCGGAGATCGCGGACGGCGGTGATCAGTTCCTCGGCGGTGAACTCCCCGTGCACCAGATAGCCCCCGGCGCCCAGCCGCAGCGCCCGGTGCACGGTCTCGGTCTCCTCGCTGTAGGTCAGCATCAGCACGGCGGTGAGCTCGGCCAGGGCCGGGAGTACGGACAGGCCGTCGGCCCGGGGCATCCGTACGTCCAGCAAAGTGACATCGGGCCGGTGGCGGCGGGCGGCCAGTACGGCCTGGTGGCCGTCGGCGGCCTCGGCCACCACGGTCAGCCCGGCGCCGCCGGACAGCAGGGCACTCAGCCCGGCCCGGACCACGGGGTTGTCATCCACCACCAGGACGCGGAGCGGGCGGTTCTCAAGCCCGCCCGGATCCGCGGCCATTGGGTGCGGGGGCGGGTTGGGGTGCGGCATGGTGCGGCCTCCTGTTGTCGTCGGGGGCGACGGAAGCGGGGGGTTCGGCCGGTGCCGCCGGATCGAGGGCGGCCAGCGGCAACTCCAGCCGTACCTCGGTGCCTTGGCCGGTGCCCTGTCCGAGTACCCCGGCGCCTTGAGCGGTCCGTTGAGCGGTCCCTTGACCGGTCCGGCCCTTGCCTATGCAAATGCGGGCACCGATATGGGCGGCCCGTTCCACCATGCCCAGCAGGCCGAAGTGCCGGGTGCGCCGCAGGCCGTCCAGGGTGAGGCCGGGCGGCAGGCCGCGGCCGTCGTCGTGGACGGTCAGGCGCAGCCGTCCTTCGGTGGCCTGGAGGGTGACCTCCACCTGGGAGGCCAGGGCGTGCCGGTGGGCGTTTTCCAGGGCCTCGGCCACGATGGCCAGCAGATGGGCGGCGATGGGGCGGGGTACGGGCGGGGCGGCGGGCGGCGGGGTGTGGCAGGTGACGGGCAGGCCGGTGCGGCGGGTGAAGTCGGCCAGGCAGCCGGCGAGTCGGTCGGCGAGCGGGGGGCCGTCGTCCATGCCGGATTCCTGGCGCAGTCCGGCCAGCAGGCGGCGGGACTCGGCGGCGGCGCGGCGGGCGGAACGGGCCACCAGTTCGGCCTGGGCGCGGGTCTGCTGCCGGTCCAGCCGGTCGGTGCTGCGGGCCAGGCCCTCGGCGGCCAGGGCCAGGCCGTGCAGGGTCTTGGCCACCGAGTCGTGCATCTCCCGGGCCAGCCGGGCTCGTTCGGCCGTCACGGCCTCGTTGACCGCCAGCCGGGAGCGGGTTTGCAGCAGGGCCTCGCTGGCCGCGCCGAAGCGCAGCACCAGGCCGCGCAGGGTGACTCCGACCGCCGCGGCCAGCACACAGACGCCGGGCAGCAGGGTGGCTCCGGCCAGGGTGATCCGGCCATGGTGGCCGCCGAGGTAGGCGAGCGCCACATTGAGGAGGGTGAGCCCGGCGAAGAAGGCGGCGCCCCGCCAGCCGTAGACCAGCCCGGCGAGCAGCGGGGTGCACATGGTGGCGTAGGCCAGCGGGCTTTCGGGTCCGGCGGCGAACAGCAGCAGCGCCCCGGCGAGGGTGTCCAGGCCCAGCAGGGCGGGGTGGCGCAGCAGCAGCGGGCCGAAGCGTTCCCAGTCCCTTATCAGTACGCAGGAGCCGGTGACGGTGCACAGTACGGCGCCGGCGATCAGGGCGGTGGGCCAGCCCCGGGGGACGGCCCGCAGGGCGAAGGGGGCGGCCAGGGCGATCATCGCCAGCCGGAAGCCGAAGACTTGGCGGCACAGCGCCTGCAGGGCGCTGAGCTGGATTCTGAGCGCGGGCAGCGCCCCGGCCTCCGTCAAGCTGGGCCCTCCCGGTCAGTGAGCGGTAGCGAATTGAGCGGTCTCGGTCGAGTGGTCGCGGTCGAGCGGTAGCGGTCGAGCGGTAGCGGTCGAGCGGTAGCGGTCGAGCGGTCTCCATCAGGCGGTCTCAGTCGAGCAGTCCGGAGCCCAGGAACATGGTGGCTCCGATGAGGATCAGGGTGGCCGGGACCATGATCATGGTGACGATGGTGGTGGCCTTGGGCACCGCCCTGGCGGCCTTGCGGCGGGCGTTCTGGGCGTCGGTGCGCCGCATGTCGTTGGCGATGGCGATCAGGGTTTCCACGATGGGTGTGCCCAGTTCCTCGCCCTGCTGGAGGGCGGTGACGAACATGGCGACCTGTTCGGAGTCATTGCGGCGGCGCAGGTCGTCAAAGGCCTGGCGGCGGCTGACGCCCATGTCCATCTGGCGCAGGGTGATGCGCAGTTCGTCGGCCCAGGGGCCGGCGTATTTCTCGGCGGTGCGGTCCAGGGCCTGGCGGAAGCCCAGTCCGGCGGAGACGACCACGGCCAGGACGTCCAGGAAGTCGGGCAGGGTGCGTTCGATGGCGTTGCGGCGGGCGCGGACGGCGGTCCAGATGCCGACCTCGACCCAGAAGGCGGCGAAGGCCAGCATCAGGGGGGCCAGGATCCACTGTCCGGCGGCGAGCATCACCAGGGCGCCCACCGTGCCGGTGACGCCGTAGACGAAGCGGCGGGCGGCGTAGCGGTCCAGGGTGAGGCCGCCGGGGTTGCCCGCCCGGTCGATGCGGCGGCGTACCCGGCTGACCCGGGCGGGGCCCATCAGGCGTAGTACCAGGGGTGCGTAGCGCATGCCGAGCCGGTCGATCAGTGAGCCGGCGGCGCCGGTGCGGGTGGCGCCTACTTCCAGGGCGATGGCCAGGTCGGGCGGGAGACGGGCTTCGGAGCGGCAGAGGTATGCCCCGTAGCAGGCGCCGCCGGTGGCCAGGGCCAGGAGGAGGGCGAGCAGGAGTGCCATGGCGGTCTCCTCAGACGTCGATCTTGCCCAGGCGGCGGATGAGGAAGAAGCCCAGGACATAGAGGCCGAGGGAGACGAGCACGGCGGTCTGGCCCACCACCGAGCCGGTGATCTTGTCCAGGGCGCCGGGCCAGATGCGGTCCATCAGCAGCAGGGCGCCCAGGCCCATGGCGGGCACCAGGTAGGCGGTGGCGGTGACCTGTACCAGCTGGGTGCGGACCTCGCGCCGGGTCTCCTTGCGTTCCTCCAGGGTGACGGTGAGGTTGCGCAGGGAGCTGACCAGGGTGCCGCCCGCCTTGTTGGCGAGGACCAAGGTGGTGACCAGGACGGCCAGCTCGCGGGAGGGCAGGCGTTTGGCGAGTTCGTCCAGGGCGTCGTCCAGGGTGTGGCCGATGGCCAGCCGGTCGGCGACGCGGGAGAGTTCCTCGCCGGCCGGGTCCTCCAGTTCCTCGGCGGCCATGGCCAGGGCGGTGCGCAGGGCCAGTCCGGCCTGGGTGGCGTTGGCCACCACCCGGGAGAGTTCGGGGAGTTGGTTCATAAAGCGCTCATTGCGTTTCTGGCGTTGCCAGTTGAGGTAGGCGAAGGCGCCCCATACGCCGGCGAGGGCGGCCAGCGGGCCGAAGAAGGGGGCCAGCAGCAGGGCGGCGGCCAGCCAGAGCGCGGTGGCGGCGGTGAGCATGCCGATGAGGAACTCGCCGGGGGTCAGGTCGAGTCCGGTGGCGGCCAGGCGGTGTTCGATGCGTTTGCCGGCGGTGGTGCGGCGCAGTCTGCGGTCCAGGCCGGTGAAGGGTCTGCGGTGCCGGGGGCCGGGGGTGCCGCCGGGGTCGGCGAGCCGGGCGGCCAGGGCGGCGCGCTGGGCCCGGCCGGCGGCGTAGAGGTGCGTACCGGCGATGGCGCACAGGCAGCACAGCGCGGTGGCGCCGACCGTCAGCAGGGCGGTGTCGGTCATGGCGGGTGGGGGGCTCCTCTCGGGTCGGGCGGTCGGACGGTCGGGCCGGCGGGTTGGCGGGTTGGCGGGTTGGCGGGTTGGCCCTACCGGGCCTGGCGGCTGGTGAGTTGCTCCTCGGTGGCGGCCACGCCGAAGGCCGGGGGGACGGGTTCGTTCTTGAGGTGGAGGCGTTCGGCGACGCGCGGGGGCAGCGGGTAGTAGCCGAACTCGCCGCGCACCACGCCGTCGGAGCCCAGCGGCCAGGGCTGGAAGCGGCAGACGGTGGCGATCTTGTAGTCCTCGCGGCCGCGGGAGTGCAGGATGGCGATCTCGCTGATCCGGCGGGATCCATCGGCGCTGCGGGCGAGTTGGACGATGACGTCCACGGCGCTGTTGATCTGGTCCTTCAACGCCGGGAAGGGGATGTCCACTTCGGACATGGAGGCCAGGGTCTGGAGCCGCATCAGGGCGTCCTCGGCGCTGTTGGCGTGCACGGTGGCCAGCGAGCCGTCGTGGCCGGTGGACATGGCCTGGAGCATGTCCAGGGTCTCGCCGCCGCGCACCTCGCCGACCACGATGCGGTCGGGGCGCATACGAAGGGAGTTGCGCACCAGGTCGCGGATGGTGATCTGGCCCTTGCCCTCGATATTGGGCGGGCGGGCCTCCAGGGTGATCACATGCTGCTGTTGCAGGCGCAGTTCGGCGGAGTCCTCGATGGTGATGATGCGTTCGCCTTCGGGGATCAGGCCGGAGAGGGCGTTGAGCAGGGTGGTCTTTCCGGCGCCGGTGGCCCCGGAGACGATGATGTTGAACTTGGCCCGTACCAGGGCGGAGAGCAGGAGCAGCATCTGTTCGTCCAGCGAGCCCAGGCTGATCAGTTCGCTGAGGGTGTAGGCGCGGGGGAAGCGGCGGATGGTGAGGGTGGGGCCGGAGAGGGCGAGCGGCGGGATGATGACATTGACGCGTTCCCCGGAGGGCAGCCGGGCGTCCACCATGGGGTTGGACTCGTCCACCCGCCGGTTGACGGTGGAGACGATCCGCTCGATGGTCTGCATCAGCTGCTCCTCGGAGGCGAAGCGCAGCGGCAGCCGTTCCACCCGGCCGGCGCGTTCCACAAAGACCTGGTCCGGGCCGTTGACCATGATCTCGGTGATGGAGGCGTCCTCCAGCAGCGGTTCCAGGATGCCCAGTCCCAGGGCCTCGTCCACCACCCGCCGGATGAGCTGGGAGCGTTCATGGGTGGAGAGGACCGGGCCCTCGCGGCTGATGATGTGCCCCAGCACGCGCTCCAGGCGGACCCGGCGCTCGGTGGCGGCCAGCGGGGACATCTCGGCGAGGTCGATCTCCTCCAGCAGTTTGGCCCGGTAGGCGGCGACCAGGTGGTTCTCCTCGTGGGCTCCCCGGCCGGTCTCGGGGGTGTTCAGGCGGGCGCGCAGGCTCATGGCAGCACCGGCCGTTTCTCGTCGGGCATGGTGACCGACCGGGAGAGGGTGGCGCCCAGGTCGATGCCGATGACGGAGGGGATGGTGACGGTGGCGGTGGCGGTGACCTCGTCGGCGTTCCGCCCGACCCCGATGCGGGCCCGCCGGGCCATCCAGTCGCTCATGGCCGCCCGTCCCGCGTCCTCGCCCGCCTGCCCTCGGGCGGCGGCACGGGCCGCGGCGCGGGCGCCGGTGCCGGCCTGTTCGGCGGCATAGGCCACCAGGCCCAGCTGGATGGCGGCCAGCCCGATGAGCAGCAGCACCGGCAGCATGCCGATGAACTCCACGGTGGTCTGGCCTTGTTGGCACCGGACGCGGTGCCGGATCAGGGCGGCGGCGCGCCGGGAACGGATCCGGCGCCCGATCGCGGCCAGGGCCCGCCGGGGGCCGATGCGGCCAGGCGGTGTCCGACGGCTCTTGGAGCGTGCCACCGCCCGGTGCCGTTCCTCCGGTGAGCGGCCCCAGCCCCTCGGGCACGTGTCATGTGCGGGCCGTATGTGGCTGGTCGCGCCCACGCGGCGGAGCCGCATATCTAATAGCCGCCCCGCGCCCCTGATGGGGCGCCCCAGCCGTCGGCCAAGAACCGCCACCACGGCCGCGGCGCGCCGGAACCGGATGCGCCGCCCGGTCATGGCGCAGGCTCCCGGGCCGCCGATGCCTCCCCGCTGACCGTGAGCGGGAATTGCCCGAGGGCGGGGAAGAGCACCGGGACCTTCAGGGTGACTCTGGCGCGGTAGAGGTCCGGGCCGTCCGGGTGGCAGTCCGGGGGCTGGGCTCCGGCCCGCCACGCGTCGCCCAGCTTGGCCAGCGCGGCCTGCCGGCACGCCGCTTGGTCGCCGTCGGGTTCGGCCGCCGCGCCCTGCCGGGCGCCCCGGTCGGCCGCGTCGCCGGCCAGGGTGTAGGTGTAGCCGGCCAGGACGCATTCCCAGAGGATGGCCAGCACCAGCAGGATCAGCGGCAGGAGGCCGAGGAACTCCACCGAGGTCTGGCCCCGGTCGTCCGCTGTCATCCACTCCTCCTCCCCCGGTGGCGGCGCCCGGCGGGGACCGGTGTGGCGGTGCCGGTCACCAGGCCGAGTTCTCCGGCCAGTCCCCAGATGGCCTGGCGGACGGGGCCGCGGGCGTCCAGGTCGTGCAGCCGGCCGGAGTCGATCACCGGCTGGAGGTCCTTGAAGCGGGCCGGGACGGTGGTACGGGCCACCCGGGTGCCGGTGATGCGCTCGATCAGCGGTGGCTGGATCTCCGCGCCGCGCACCGCCCGGTTGAGCACCGCCACGGTGTCCTCGGGTTTGCGGACCTTCAGCCGTTCCCACATCCGCACCATGCGTTTGGCGGCGCGTACCGCGACCACATCGGGGGTGAGCACCAGGGCGGCCACATCGGCCAGTTCGATGGCGGCGGCGCCCGCGCCGGTCAGCTGGGTGCCGCAGTCGATCACCACCACCTGGTGGCGGGCGCGCAGTGCGGTGATGATCTGGCGGGCGGTGCGTTCGCCCACTTCCTCGCCCCGTTCGCCTTCGGCGGGGGCGAGCAGCAGGCCCAGGCCGGTCTCATGGTTGAAGAGGACGTCCTGGAGGACCCGGGGGGAGATGTCGTGGATCTCGGCCAGGTCGGCGACGGAGCGGCGGAACTGGACGTCCAGATAGGAGGCGATGTCCCCGCTCTGGAGGTCCAGATCGACCAGGGCGACGGGGCGGCCGGTGGCCCGGGCGGCCAGCGCGGCGTGTACGGCGATGACGGTGCTGCCGACGCCGCCCTTGGCGCCGGTGACGGTGACCACGGTGCCGCCGGGGCCGCCGGGGAGCTCGGCGTCGGCGCCGAGATGGCGGCGTACCCCGCGGGCCCAGTCGGTGGTGGCCCGGATGCGGGCGGCCAGTTCGTCGTAGGAGAGCGGGAGTCCGACCAGGCCGCGGGCGCCGGCGTCCATGGCGGCGGAGAACAGCGCGGGGCTGGTGTCCGCGGTCATCAGGATGACGGCGGTGGCGGGGAAGCGCAGGGCCACCTCGCGGACGAGTTCCAGGGCGGGCACCGGGCCGATGCGTTCATGGACCAGGACGATCTCGGGCAGGTCGGTGACCGAGTCGGCGGCCAGCCGGGCCAGGGTGTCCAGCAGGGTGGTGGAGTCGGCGAGCGGCTGGGCGGGTTCGGTGTCCGGGAGCTGGCCGAGGAGCGCGGTCACCGAGCGGGCCGTCTCCGGGTCACCGACGGCGGGCAGGATTCTGGTGGCCATCCCTCACCTCACTTGTCGCCGTTCAAGGTGTAGTCGCGCTGGCCGGGCGGGGCCGGGCTCTGGTCGCCGGGCGCGATCAGGGCCAGGCGGACATGGGTGGCGAAGGACTCGGCGTAGGCGACGCGTTGGGCGTCCAGGGTGTCCAGGGCGAAGGTGATGGGCACCGCTTCCCTGGCGGTTGCGGCCTCGCCCTGTTTGGGCTGGAGGGCGGTGAGCTTGCCGACGTCGATGACCTTGGCGCCGCTGACGATGAGGCGGGCCCGGGGCTGGCCGCCGCTTTCGGCGGGGAAGGTGGCGTAGATGTTGACGGACGAGCCCGGGGTGATCTTCCCGGCGACTCCGGTGGCGGCATCGATCATGATGGCGATCTCCTGCTGTCCCGGCCGGAGGGCCGGGCGGTCGGCCACCATGTCGCTCTGCAGCAGGGATCCCTGGCGCAGCCGGCTGACCGCGACCTTGCCGCTGACCTCCGCCAGGTCGGTCACCGCGGTCTTCGGCAGCCAGCGTCTGGGGAGGGAGACCTTTTTGAACTGGCCCTGGGTCAGCGGCTGGTAGGCGGGGACGTCGGTGCTGAGTTCATAGGCGGTGATCTCGGGGCCCACCTTGGAGTCCGCGTCGTCGATCACGGCGAGGACGCCGGAGAAGGCGCCGATGGCGCAGACGGCCGATACAAGCAGCAGGATGACACCACGGCGCTGGCGTGAGTTCATGGCTGGTTCGACTACCTCGTCAACGGGTGGGCGGCGGCGGGCGGCAGCTGGTGCTCCGGCGGGAGATGGGGGGCAGCGCAGAATCCGCAGCGGTCGCCGATGAGTTCCAGGCCGCACCAGCGGCAGCGTTCTCTGCGGACGGAGGCGACCAGGTGGTAGAGGATGGACGGGTCGGGGATGGCGGCGGCGAACTCCACCGCCCGCCGGGTGCCCCACCAGCGCCCGGAGTCCTCGGGCAGCGGGCACACCTCCTGTACTCCCTCCACCCGCCAGTGGGGTGCCAGGGTGTCCAGCACCCAGTCGCCGCCGCTGCTACGGGACTTGGCAGGGGGTTTGGTACGGGCCACGGTGAGCCGGGTGGGGAAGGCGGGGCCGCCGGGCGGGCGGGCCTTGCCCAGGCGGATCAGGCAGGGGGCCGGGCTGACCAGGACGCCGAAGGCGGCGCCCGGCAGCAGGGAGCGCAGATGGGGGGCGAGGGAGACCGGTACCCGGTCCAGCCGGGCGACGCTGGCCAGTTGGGCTCCGGCGTAGATGTAGTGGGCCAGCAGCCGGGCGGCGCAGGCGAGCACCCCGGGGCTGAGGTCGGAGACCGACAACTGCCGTAACTGCCGGGCCAGTACGGCGACGGCCAGCGGGGGCAGGGCGATGGGCAGCAGGGCGATCCGCTCGCTCTCCAGCACCGTGCGTACGGTGTGCAGCCGGCGGACATAGGGGGCGGGCAGCGCGTCCGGGTAGAGGACCACCAGATAGCCGCACTGGTCGAGCAGGATGGCCGTCTGGGTGACCGCGGTGTCCAGTGGCTGGTCGTCGGGCCCCTGGAGCACGGCGGCGGCGGGGGTCGGCCCGTCACCCGGCGGGAGAACCAGGTCCGGGCTGGTGACGGCTATCGCAATCGGCACGTCGGCTTCCCCGTTTCACTCCGGCCACGGGCGGCTGAGGCAGTCGCGGACGACTGCCGGCAGACCCCCCGCGCCTGAGCACTTTAGCCACCAATACGGCGGCTGAGAACAGTCCCTCCGGCACCACTGTCCGCATATGCCAAGGAAGTAGGACCGGCGGCACCGTCCTTCAGTCGTCGCGGGTCACGGTATACGAACTGCGCACCGGCCAGGGCCAGTTGATATGTCCCGGCAGCATCAGGGGCACCTTGAGCACCACCACTGTCTTGTAGCTCGCCCCGTCCCGTTCGCACCAGGGACGGGCGGGCCAGCCGTCCGGCAGGTCGGCCCGTACCGCGGCGCGGCAGTCGCGCCCGGTGGCCTGGGCCCTGGCCCCCCGGTCCGCGGCATGCCCGGCGAGGGCGTAGGTGTACCCCACCAGCACGCATTGCCAGACCACCGCCAGCGCCACAAGGACCATGGGAATCACGCCCTTTGACCGCACCATCGGCACCGTGGAATCACTCCCGTCACATTGGCTCTACGGCCCCGGATCGGCCGTGCGCCCATCCTGCCCAGCGGCCGTACCCCGGCAACGGAGCCTGCCGCAACCCTTGACAGATGAATTGGTCTGGACCACTCTCACCGCCACGGGAGACCCCCCACCAACTCCCCTTCCACCGGAGGTAAGTGATGCATCCCCCACGTCCCCTGGGCCTCAGACGTCGCCTGGGCAGCACACTGACGGCACTACTGCTCACGGCCGGCGGCATCGGCGCCCTCGGCAGCGGCCCCGCGCGGGCGGCCGACGGCAATCTGCTGGCCAATCCGGGCTTTGAGAACGGGCTGGCCAATTGGACCTGTTCGGGCGACAGCGGAAGTACCGTGAGTTCACCCGTACACGGCGGCCAGAGCGCCCTGAAGGCGACTCCCGGCGGCCAGGACGACGCCCGGTGCACCCAGACCGTGGCCGTCAAGCCCAACTCCCAGTACCAGCTGAGCGCCTGGGTGCGCGGCTCCTATGTCTACCTGGGCGCCGGCGGAACCGGCACCACGGACGTCTCCACCTGGACGCCCAACGCCGGTGACTGGCAGCAGCTGAACACCACCTTCACCACCGGTGCCGACACCACCTCGGTCACCGTCTATCTGCACGGCTGGTACGGACAGCCCGCCTATTTCGCCGACGATCTGGCTCTGACCGGCCCCGGCGGCGGCCCCAACCCGCCCGGCGGCCAGGTGCCGGCCGCGCCGGACGGGCTGACGGTGGGGGCGGTGACCCCCTCCTCCGTGGCCCTCTCCTGGAACCCGGTCCCCGGCGCGACCGGTTACACCGTCTACCGCGACGGCGCCAAGGTGCAGTCGGTCAACGGGACTTCGGCCACCGTCACCGGCCTCGCCCCGGGCACCGCGTACCGGTTCCAGGTGACCGCCGCCAACTCGGCGGGCGAGTCGGCGCTTTCGGCCGCGGTCACGGCCACCACCGGCACCGGCGGGGGCGGCCCCTCGCTGCCCAGGCACGCGCTCACCGGCTACTGGCAGAACTTCGACAACGGCGCCACGGTGCAGAAGCTCACCGATGTGCCCGACGCCTATGACATCATCGCCGTCGCCTTCGCCGACGCCACCAGCACACCGGGCGCGGTGGACTTCACCCTCGACCCCGCACTGCACTACGGCGAGGACCGGTTCAAGGCGGACATCGCGGCCAAGCGGGCGGCGGGCAAGTCGGTGGTCCTCTCGGTGGGCGGCGAGAAGGGCTCGGTGAGCGTCAACGACGCCTCCTCGGCGGAGAACTTCGCGAGCAGCGTCTACGCACTGATGCAGCGCTATGGCTTCAACGGGGTGGACATCGACCTGGAGAACGGCCTCAACCCCACCTATATGACCCAGGCGCTGCGCTCACTGTCGGCCAAGGCCGGCAGCGGACTGGTGATCACCATGGCGCCGCAGACCATCGATATGCAGTCGCCCTCGGCGGGCTACTTCCGGACCGCGCTCAACATCAAGGACATCCTGACCGTGGTCAACACCCAGTTCTACAACAGTGGTTCGATGAACGGCTGCGACGGCAATGTCTACGCCCAGGGCACGGTGGACTTCCTCACCGCGCTGGCCTGCGTCCAGCTGGAAGGCGGTCTGTCCCCCTCCCAGGTGGGTCTCGGGGTCCCGGCCTCGTCCCGGGCGGCGGGCAGCGGCTATGTGGACCCCTCGGTGGTCAACCGGGCCCTGGACTGCCTGGCCGGCGGTACGGGCTGCGGCTCCTTCAAGCCGCCGCACACCTATCCGGGGATCCGTGGCGCGATGACCTGGTCCACCAACTGGGACGCGGCGGCGGGCAACGGGTGGTCCTCGGCGGTGGGGCCGCACGTCCACGGGCTGCCGTAGGGAGCGCCCCTCAGGGGCGCGGGGAACTGCGCGAGCAACCATCCACAATCCGCACCCGGAAACGCGACGTGCCGGTCCCCCACCCGGAGAGCCCGGCACGCACGCGCACGCGGCACGCTCAGCCGTCCGAGCCCGCCGGTTTCGGCAGGGTGCAATCCGGCAGGCTCAGATCGATCCGGTTCCCCGGCGCCACACACCGGGTGATCTCAAAGGTCTCCTCCGCGTAGTTGGTCCCCTGCCGCACCGTGACATTGCCGTTCTCGTCAACCTCGCAGGGGTTGTTCTCGGTGCACTGCTCCCCGTTCTCATTGCCGGTGTTGTTGATGGCGATCACCTTGCCGGTGGCGGCGTCCTCCACCGGGGACCCGGAGGTGCCGCCGACCACATCGCAGGTCGAGGTGTAGCGCAGCGAGTCCTTCCAGACCCAGTCGCCCTCGTGCAGCTGGTAGACGAACCCGTCGGCATTGCAGGAGTAGATCTTCTTCCAGAAGCCGGAGACCACCTTGATCGCGGTACCGGCCGTGGGGTGGTCCCCGGACAGGGTGAGCGCGTTGATGCCATAGCGCTGCTTGATCTGGGCGTAGCTGGTGCCCAGTTGGTAGAGGGTGACGTCGGTGTCGGTCATGGTGGAGTACGCCACCTTGGTGGCCCGCAGCGTCCCGGCGCGGCCTCCACTGGAGTTCAGCAGGGTGAAGCTGCGGGTGGACGGCTGGTCGGTGATGACCTCGCCGGGGGCGGGCATGCCGGTCTCCAGGCAGTGGCCGTTGGTCATCACCAGTGCCGGGTCATTGTCCGCGGAGTCGGGCATTCTGATCAGCGAGCCGGAACAGTTGCTGAGCGCGACGGTGCCGGCGAAGTCGATGGCCTTGTGCCGGGGCTGGGGGGCGGCCGTGGCGGGTGCGGTACCGGCGATGGTGGCCCCGCCGAGCAGCAGGGTGGTGAGCACGCCGACGAGCGGTCTCTTCATGGGGGGTGTGTCCTCTCCGGACGGAAGAGCAGCCGTTTTGACGTGTACATTGTTGTGGCCCCTGGGACTGGGCGCAATGAACCGGCTTGGCCCGTCCGCAAGTTGGCCGGATACGCCCAGCCGCACCCCCGTCCGGCACCTGGCGGGCGACCGGCCGGCCAGGCGCGGCCGCCATGGAAGACCGCCTGGCCACAGCGTCAATCCACCATTGACCCGGCGCCCGGCCAGGTGTTAGACAGCCCGGAGCGCTTTGCGCACAAATGTTGCAGATCATGCAATGGAACCGCTCCGGAGGGTAAATGACCGTCGCCGCCGACCACCCCGTCGCCCGCCTCGCCCTGGAACCGGTCGGCAACCGGTTCAAGGGGCTGCCGCCGGACGCGGAGGGCCTGACCGTCGGCGCGCTGGCGGCCGAGCGGCGGTCACTGTTCACCGGCGGCTTCGGCACCCCCGTACTGACGCTCTCCGCCGAGGCCCTGGCGCACAACCTGGCCCAGCTGGAACGCTGGACCACCGAACGGGACCTGGCCTTCGCCCCGCACGGCAAGACCTCCATGGCGCCCCAGCTCTTCGAGCGCCAGCTGGCCCACGGCGCGTGGGGCATCACCGCGGCCACGCCCGCCCAGGCGCGCATCTACCGCGCCTTCGGCATCCGGCGGATCTTCCTGGCCAATGAGGTGGTGGACGCCGCGGCACTGCGCTGGCTGGCCGGGGAACTGGCCGCCGACCCGGAGCTGCGGATCATCACCTATGTGGACTCGGTACGCGGCGTGGAGCTGATGGACGCCGCGCTGCGCGACGCGGGAGCGGGCCGCCCGCTGGACGTGGTGGTGGAACTGGGCGCGGAGGGCGGACGCACCGGTGTCCGCACCGAGGCGCAGTGCGCGGTGGTCGCGGACGCGGTACGCGACGTGTCCACCCTGCGGCTGGTGGGGGTGGCCGGTTACGAGGCCGAAATCCCGGGCGCGGACCAGGAGTCGGTGCGTCACTGGCTGCACCGGCTGGTCTCGCTCGCCGTCTCCTTCGACCGCGAAGGCCGTTTCCAGGGGCTGGACGAGATCGTGGTGAGCGCGGGCGGCAGCGCCTGGTTCGACACGGTCGCCGAAGTCTTCGGCGAACTGCCCGAGTTGTCGGCTCCGGTGCTGAAGCTGCTGCGCTCCGGGGCGTATGTGACCCACGACGACGGCCAGTACCGCAACAAGACCCCCTTTAACCGCCACCCGGAACAGGGCGAGCTGCGCCCGGCGTTCCGCCTGTGGACCCAGGTGGTCTCCCGCCCGGAGCCCGGCCTGGCCTTCCTCAACGCGGGCAAGCGGGACGCGCCCTACGACCTGGGCCTGCCCACGGTCCAGGTCATCCGCTCCGCCCGGGACGGCTCCCTGCGCCCGGCCCATGGCCTGACCGTCTCGGCCCTGGCCGACCAGCACGCCTTCGTCCAGGTGGCCGAGAACGCGACGGAGCCGGAGGTCGGGGACTGGGTCGGACTGGGAATCTCCCATCCCTGCACGGCGTTTGAGAAGTGGCAGCTGATTCCGGTGGTGACGGAGGAGGGCGTGGTCACGGAATTCATCCGCACTTTCTTCTAGGCGCGGGGCCAGCGCCTCCGGGTGCCCTCCGGGGGCGCGGGTGCCCCATCAGGGGCGCGGGGCAGCTACATATGCGGCTCCGCCGCGTGGGCGCGACCAGCCACCCACAACCCGCAAAGCGAACCCGCTCACCGGGGAGCCCCATGGACACCGTGCTCCGCGACGTCCAGCTCATCGACGGCACCGGCGCGCCCTCCTACCGCGCCGACCTCGCCCTCTCCGACGGCAGGATCGCCCGGATCGCCCGCGAGGGAACCCCCCGTCCCTCCGGGCGGCGCACCCTCGACGCCCATGGCCTGGCCGCGGCCCCCGGCTTTGTCGATATGCACGCACACAGCGACCTCGCCCTGCTCCGCGACCCGGAGCATCTGGCCAAGGTCGCCCAGGGCGTGACCCTGGAAGTCCTGGGCCAGGACGGCCTGTCCTACGCACCGGTCAACGACCGCACCCTCAGCGACATACGCACCCAGATCGCCGGCTGGAACGGCGTCGGCGCCCCCAGCGACTTCAACTGGCGCACCGTAGGCGAATATCTCAACTTCCTGGACCGCGGCATCGCGGTCAACGCCGCCTACCTCGTCCCCCAAGGCACCCTCCGCATGCTGGTCACCGGATGGGACAACCGTCCGCCCACCCCCGCCGAACTCACCACCATGCGCGAGCTCTTGGCGCAGGGGCTGGGCGAGGGCGCGGTCGGCATGTCCTCCGGCCTCACCTATCCGCCCGGCATGTACGCCGATGACACCGAACTCGCCGAACTGTGCCGGGTGGTGGCGCACTACGGCGGCTACTACTGCCCGCACCACCGCTCCTACGGCGCGGGCGCCCTCCGCGCGTACCGCGAGATGCTGGCGCTGGCGCGCGAGTCGGGCTGTGCGCTCCATCTCGCCCATGCCACGCTGAACTTCCCGGAGAACCGGGGCCGCGCCCCGGAACTGCTGGAGTTGCTGGACCGGGCCCTGGCGGCCGGTGTGGACGTAACCCTGGACAGCTATCCCTACACCCCCGGCAGCACCACCCTGGCCGCGCTGCTGCCGAGTTGGGCCGCCGAGGGCGGGCCACAGGCGCTGCTGGCGCGGCTGCGCGATCCGGGAACGGCGGAACGGATCCGGCACGCACTGGAGGTGTCGGGGGCGGACGGCTGCCATGGGGTGCCGGTGGACTGGGACACCGTGGAGGTCTCCGGGGTGCGCGCCCCGGCCCTGTCCGGCTGGGTGGGCCGGACCGTCGGCGCCATGGCCCGCGAGCGCGGCCGGCGCCCCTGGGAGTGCGTACGCCATCTGCTCATCGAGGACCGGCTGGCGACGGCCGTCCTTCAGCATGTGGGGCATGAGGAGAACGTCCGCATGATCATGCGGCACCGCACACACACCGGTGGCAGCGACGGCATCCTGGAGGGCGCCAAGCCGCACCCCCGGGCGTATGGCACCTTTCCGCACTACCTCGGCCGCTACGTCCGTGAGCTGGGGGTGCTGTCGCTGGAGGAGTGCGTGGCGCATCTCACGTCCCGTCCCGCCGCCCGGCTCAGGCTGCCCGACCGGGGGGTGATCCGCGAGGGATGGCGGGCGGACCTGGTGCTCTTCGATCCGGCGACGGTGGCCGCCGGCGCAACATTCCAAGATCCGAAGCGGCTTCCTACCGGCATTCCTTACGTGCTGATCGACGGACGCTTTGTGATGGAAGACGGCCGTCGGACAAGCGTGCTGGCGGGCCGCAGTGTGCGGCGGACGCCGGTGCGCTGACCTGCCCCGGATCGCGGCCGTCGGACGGCCGTCAATGGGCGAGCATGCCGATGCCGGCCCCCGTATGGTGGCCGTCATGCAGGTGATCCAGTCAACGAAGCTCGCCAACGTCTGCTACGAGATCCGTGGCCCGGTGCTGGAGGAGGCCATGCGGCTGGAGGCGGCGGGACACCGCATCCTCAAGCTGAACACCGGCAACCCGGCAGCCTTCGGTTTCGAGTGCCCGCCGGAAATCCTCGAGGACATGCTGCGCAATGTCGGCTCCGCGCATGGCTATGGGGACGCCAAGGGCCTGCTCGCCGCCCGGCGGGCGGTGGTGCAGCACTACGAGACCAAGGGCATCGAGCTCTCGGTGGAGGACGTCTACCTCGGCAACGGCGTCTCGGAGCTGATCCAGATGTCGATGCAGGCGCTGCTCGACGATGGCGACGAGGTGCTGGTCCCGGCACCGGACTATCCGCTGTGGACCGCCTCGGTGGCACTGGCGGGCGGCCGGGCCGTGCACTACCGCTGTGACGAGCAGGCGGACTGGATGCCGGACCTGGCGGACATCGAGTCCAAGGTCACCGACCGGACCAAGGCGCTCGTCATCATCAATCCCAACAACCCCACGGGTGCGGTGTATGACGAGGAGATGGTGCGCGGGCTGACCGAGATCGCCCGGCGGCACAACCTGATCGTCTGTTCCGATGAGATCTACGACAAGATCCTCTATGACGGGGTGACCCATACCCCGACCGCCGCCATCGCCCCGGATCTGCTGACCCTGACCTTCAATGGCCTGTCCAAGGCCTACCGGGTGGCGGGTTACCGCAGCGGCTGGCTGGCCGTCTGCGGGCCCAAGGCCCATGCCGACAGCTATATCGAGGGCTTGACGGTGCTGGCCAATATGCGGCTGTGCGCCAATATGCCGGCGCAGCACGCGGTGGCCACCGCGCTGGGCGGCAAGCAGTCGATCAATGAGCTGGTGCTGCCGGGCGGCCGGCTGCTGGAGCAGCGCGATGTGGCCTATGAGCTGCTGACGCAGATCCCCGGGGTGACCTGTGTGAAGCCCAAGGGAGCGCTGTACGCCTTCCCGCGGCTGGACCCCAAGGTGTATCCGATCAAGGACGACCGGCAGTTGGTGCTGGACCTGCTCCGGGCCGAGAAGATCATGGTGGTCCATGGGACGGGCTTCAACTGGCCGGAGCCGGATCACTTCCGGCTGGTCACCCTGCCCAATGCCAAGGATCTGGCGGATGCCGTGACCCGGATCGGCACCTTCCTCGAAGATTATGTGCAGGTTTAGACATTGTCCAAGTTAAGATGGCCTCCTGAGCAGTAGGAGGCCATCCATGTACGAGCCGATCCGCACGCCATCGCTGCACGCGGTGGCCGCACAGTGTGGCGCCATGCGGGGTCTGCACCGCTCCCGCGCCGAGGAACTGGACATCCGGCTGGCCGGGCATCTCACGGCGCTGCTGACCGTGACGGACGAGCTGCGGGCACTGGCGGCTTCGCCGGAACTGGACGCGGCGGCAGGTGAGTTGGCGGCGGCGGTGGCCCGGCTGCGGGGCGGCAACGCGCCGCTGCGGGCGGCTCCGTCGCGGGCGGGCGACCCGGCCAGGCTGCACCAGCGCGCCCATATGCTGGCCGGCCAGGCCCTGGTGGTCGCCACCCAGCGCGGCGACCAGGCGGGCGCAGCCCTGGCCGCGCGACGGCTGGCCGCGCACGCGGCGGCACTGGGGCTGGCGGTTTAGGTGTGGTGTCCCAGGACGCCGGGCGGTCGCTCCGGCTACCGGGAGCTATAGGGCAGGAGCGCCATCTCGCGTGCGTTCTTGATGGCCTGCGCTATCCGCCGCTGCTGCTGACGCGTCACCTGGGTCACCCGACGGCTGCGGATCTTTCCGCGGTCGGAGATGAACTTCCGCAGCAGATCGGTGTCCTTGTAATCGACATAGGTGATGCCGGCGGCGTCCAGCGGGTTCACGCGCCGGCGCTTGACGGTCTGCCGCCGCTTGCTGGTGGGTCGGGGCATGGTGAGATCGGTCCTTTCCTTCAGGTCACGGGGTCGAGCAAGTCGTCGAAGGCGTGCGAGAGTTGCTGCCAGCGCTCCCTGCCCGCCGCGTACTCGTCATCGGTGAGCAGGCAGGAGTCGAGCAGGGCCGACAGGCCGTCGCGGTCCAGGCCGGGTGAGGTGAAGGTCAGGTACTGGCAGCGGTCGCCGTGTTCGGGGTGCCAGTCCAGGGAGGCGGCGAGGCGGCGTTCGGCGGGCACCATCTCCCAGGCGGCGTCGGGCAGGGCGGCCAGCCAGGGGCCGGCCGACTCCACGCAGAGCGCGCCGCCCGCGGCATCCCACGACAGAAGGGTGTCGGGGCGGTCCGCCAGCCAGAACCGTCCACGGCTGCGGGCGGCGGCGCAGGTCAGGTCCTCCAGCGCCGCATAGAGGCGCTGCGGGTGGAAGGGCCGTTCGCGCCGCCAGACGAAGGTGCTCACCTCATGCTCGTCGGCCTCCTGGGGCAGCAGCGCGCACGCGGGGTGCACACGGGCGGCGGCCGCCGCCACATCGAAGCCCGCCAGCAGGACCGCGCCCAGGGCACCGCTGTCCACGCGTACCCTGCGGGCGCCCGGCGTGAGCTGGGCGAGCAGCGCGTGGTCGGAGTCGTCGGCGGGCTCGACGTCCTGCGGGTGCGAACCGTCCGCACCGAGGGCGATGACCGTGGGGTACTCCAGTTGCCGGGCGAAGGTGTCGGCGACCGTGCGCTGGTCGGTCGGGGCGGCGGCGAGCCCGGCGTCGGCCAGGTCATCGCCGTTGGACAGGTACGGCAGGACAAGGGCCGGGTCGGTCACGGTGGCGACCCCGGTCAGCGCGAGCGGTGCACCCGCGTCGGCGATGACTCCGGCCATGGCCTGGGGTTCGACGGAGTCCCACAGTTCCACGACGGCAAGCCGGTACCTGTTCTCCCCGGCGAGCCGCAGCAGTTCGGGGACCAGGTCCTCGCGCAGCGCGCAGCACGCACAGTCGTTCACCAGGGGTGCGTCACCGCTGTCCAGCAGGCCGCCGGCATCACGTACGGTGCGGTGCACCGCGCTGTGGACGGCGGACGTCAGGTCGTGGTGCAGGGCGACCGAGCCGGGGACCGTGCGCAGGATCTCCTCGACGGCGGCCCGGCGGGCGCCGGCATGCAATCCGGCGACGATCGCGACCGGCAGCGGCGTCCGGTCCCCGCTCACCGCTTGCTCCGTGAGCGCCCGTAGCGCCGCTCGAAGCGCTCGACCCGCCCCGCGGTGTCCACGATGCGCTGGGTGCCGGTGTAGAAGGGGTGGCTCGCCGAGGAGATCTCGACGTCGATGACCGGGTAGGTGTTGCCGTCCTCCCACTCGACGGTCTTGTCGCTGGTGGCGGTCGAGCGGGTCAGGAAGGCGAAGTCGGCGGCCCGGTCACGGAAGACGACCGGGTGGTAGGCGGGGTGGATTCCGGGCTTCATGGCTCTCGGCGCTCCTCATGGAAGTTACGGCGGTGCTTGGCCATGAACAGCACCATACAGGAGATTGGTTTTCATTTTCATTAAGCGTTAGTGTGCTGCCATTGCCGCCAATGGAGGAGGAACCCCATGTCCGCCCACTGCCAACTCACGGGCCGGCAGCCCGGCTTCGGCCATCACATCTCCCACTCGCACCGGCGCAGCAAGCGCCGCTTCGACCCCAACATCCAGCGCAAGCGCTACTGGCTGCCGAGCGAAGGCCGTCATGTCCGGCTCACGCTCTCGGCCAAGGGCATCAAGACCGTGGACACGATCGGCATCGAGGCCGCAGTGGCCCGTATCCGCGCCCGGGGAGAGAAGGTCTGATGGCGAAGAAGAGCAAGATCGCGAAGAATGAGCAGCGGCGCCTCGTCGTGGCCCGCTACGCCGCGCGCCGCGCCGCGCTGAAGGCGGTCATCTCGTTTCCCGGGTCTTCGGACGAGGAACGCGCCGCCGCCCAGCGGGAACTGAGCCGGCAGCCCCGCGACGCCAGCGCCACCCGCCTGCGCAACCGCGATGCCGTGGACGGGCGCCCCCGTGGCCATCTGCGGGCCTTTGGCCTGTCCCGCATCCGGGTGCGCGAGATGGCCCACGCGGGCGAGCTGCCCGGCGTGACCAAGAGCAGTTGGTGACCCGCGCCCGGTCCGCCTGCAGCCGGCTCGCCGCCTGACGCAGCAGGACCCTCCCGGACACCGTCCGCCGACGCGCCGCCACCCGGCGCTGAGGCGGCACCGATCTCCCGGGACAGCACATCCGGGCGCGCCGTGAGCGGGCCGGCGGGCGGGCACGCGCCTTCGGCGTGCAGCTTCCCACCCGCCCGCTGTCCGGAGGGCAATCGGCGGGCGGGTGGGCGGAGTTCGCACCGCGGGCGCGTGCCCGCCCACCGGCCCGCAGGGGGGATCACCCCAGGCGCTGCACCAGCGCCCGGTACTCGTCCCACAGCTCCTTCGGGGTGTGGTCCCCGAAGGTGTTGAGGTGCTCCGGCACCAGCGCCGCCTCCTCGCGCCAGACCTCCCGGTCCACCGTGAGCAGCAGCTCCAGGTCGGCCTCGGGGATGTCCAGGCCGTCCAGGTCGAGCGAGTCGCGCGTCGGCAGCACACCGATGGGCGTCTCGACGCCCTCCGCCTTGCCCTCCAGGCGCTCCACGATCCACTTCAGCACCCGGCTGTTCTCGCCGAAGCCGGGCCAGACGAACCGGCCGTCCGCATCCTTGCGGAACCAGTTGACGTAGTAGATCTTGGGCAGCTTGGACTGGTCCCGGCCCTGGCCGATCCTGATCCAGTGGCCCATGTAGTCGCCCATGTTGTAGCCGCAGAACGGCAGCATGGCGAAGGGGTCCCGGCGCAGCTCGCCCACCTTGCCCTCGGCGGCGGCGGTCTTCTCGGAGGCGACGTTGGCGCCGATGAAGACGCCGTGCTGCCAGCTGAAGGACTCGGTGACCAGCGGCACGGCGGAGGCACGGCGGCCACCGAAGAGGATGGCGGAGATGGGCACGCCCTTGGGGTCCTCCCACTCGGGCGCGATGATCGGGCACTGTGAAGCGGGCACGGTGAAGCGGGCGTTGGGGTGCGCGGCGGGCGAAGTGCCGGCCGGCGTCCAGTCGTTGCCCTTCCAGTCCGTGAGATGGGCGGGCTGCTCCTCGGTCATGCCCTCCCACCACACATCGCCGTCGTCGGTGAGGGCGACATTGGTGAAGACCGCGTTGCCCCAAAGGGTCTTCATCGCATTGGCGTTGGTGTGCTCACCGGTGCCGGGGGCGACGCCGAAGAAGCCCGCCTCGGGGTTGATGGCGTAGAGGCGGCCGTCCTCGCCGAAGCGCATCCAGGCGATGTCGTCGCCGATGGTCTCCACCGTCCAGCCGGAGATGGTGGGCTCCAGCATGGCCAGGTTGGTCTTGCCGCAGGCGGAGGGGAAGGCGGCGGCCACGTACTTGGGCTCGCCCTGGGGCGGGGTGAGCTTGAGGATCAGCATGTGCTCGGCGAGCCAGCCCTCGTCGCGGGCCATCACCGAGGCGATGCGCAGGGCGTAGCACTTCTTGCCCAGCAGGGCGTTGCCGCCGTAGCCGGAGCCGTAGGACCAGATCTCCCGGCCCTCGGGGAAGTGCGAGATGTACTTGGTGGAGTTGCAGGGCCAGGGGACGTCGGCCTGGCCGGGCTCCAGGGGGGCGCCGAGGGTGTGGACGGCCTTGACGAAGTCGCCGTTCTCGCCGAGCTCCTGGAGGACGGCCGCGCCCATGCGGGTCATGGTGCGCATGGAGACGGCGACATAGGCGGAGTCGGTGATCTCCACGCCCATCGCGGACAGCGGCGAGCCCAGCGGCCCCATGCAGAACGGCACCACATACATGGTGCGGCCCCGCATGGCGCCACGGAAAATGCCGTTCTCGCCCGCGAAGATCTCGCGCATCTCGGCCGGCGCCTTCCAGTGGTTGGTCGGCCCGGCGTCCTCCTCCCGCTCGGAGCAGATGAAGGTGCGGTCCTCCACACGTGCCACATCGCTGGGGTCGGAGGCGGCGTAGTAGGAGTTGGGGCGCTTGACCGGGTCGAGCTTTCTGAAGGTGCCCTTGGCGACCAGTTCTTCGCAGAGGCGCTCGTACTCCGCCTCGGAGCCGTCGCACCAGACGACCCGGTCCGGCTGAGTGAGGGCGGCGATCTCTTCGACCCAGGAGATCAGCCCCTGGTGGTTGGTGAGGGTGGTGGGAGCCGCAATTGCGCGCGCCACGATCGCTCCGTCCCGCCGGGCGCCAATGTCCGTCCCGGCGTCACTTATTGAGGGTGGAACGGCTCTTCGCCGCCGTTCAACGACGGCGGGAGTCCGCTTCTGCACATTCGCCCCTTGGGGGCTGCGACCCAGACGCTTCCCGTTTCCGCTCATCCGGTGCCGCCCGCACTCATTTGATCATCCGACTCCCTTGGGCTTCTGTCCAGAGGGCACCCCCGTGACCATCGCCACGTGAGACCGCGCCGTAACCTACGGTGGCGTAGTTAGCATGAGCCCATGACTTCCGCGCCCGACGCAGCGCCCGTCGCTCTCCCGACTCCCGCCGGTGCCGCGAATGAGGCACCGCCGCTCAAGCCGCGGCTGCGCGGCTGGTTGCACGCCGGGATGTTCCCGGCCGTGCTGGTATCCGGCGTCTTTCTGACCGCCCTGGCCGACAGCACCCGAGCCCGGATCGCCTGTGCTGTCTATGTACTGAGCGCCTGTCTGCTGTTCGGGGTCAGCGCGCTCTACCACCGGGGCAACTGGAGCCCGCGCACCACGGCGGTGCTCCGCCGGCTCGACCACGCCAATATCTTCCTGATCATCGCCGGCACCTATACCCCGCTGACCATGCTCCTGGTCCCGGGCGGGCGCGGGCAGTTGCTGCTGTGGGCGGTGTGGGCCGCGGCGGTGGCCGGCATCGCCTTCCGGGTGTTCTGGCTCGGTGCGCCACGCTGGCTCTACATCCCCTGCTATGTGGCCATGGGCTGGGCGGCGGTGTTCTTCCTCCCCGACTTCCTGCGCAAGGGAGGCATCGCCGTCCTGGTCCTGGTGATCGTCGGCGGTCTGCTCTACAGCGCGGGCGGCGTGATCTACGGGATCAAGCGCCCCAATCCCTCACCCCGCTGGTTCGGTTTCCATGAGGTCTTCCACTCGCTGACGCTGGCCGCCTTTGCGGTGCACTACGTCGGCATCTCCCTGGTGGCGTATTCGCACCACTGAGGACGACACAGAGGGTCTGGGCGCCCGATGCGCCCGGGACCCGCCCCGCAGTGGCCGTGGCCGTGAGGTCGCGGCCACTTTCCATGCCAGGACACCGATCGCGGCCAGCACCACGGCCAGCACGGCGGCCTCTCCGGCCAGCAGATATCCCCCCACGCACAGCGCCGCGACCAGCACGGCCGACACGTTCAGCACGGCTGCACCCATCACCGATCCCCCTCCTGTGTCTCACTGACCGGTCGCCTGCCCCGTACAGAGCGTTACACACGCCACTGACAGTCAGGACGGCATCAAGAACGTCAGCGACAGGCAAAGTCGTTTGACAGCTTTAATCTTTTGCGAGTTACTGTCACAAGACACCGACTCCTGCCACCGGAGGGACCGTGACCACTCCCAGCCCCGACCCCCGCCGCTGGTGGGCACTGGGCGCGATCGTCGCCTGCATGCTCACCCTCGGTTTCGACGGCACCATCCTCAATGTCGCCCTGCCCACCATGGCCGGCGAACTCCACGCCGACAGCAGCACCTTGCAGCTGATAGGCGACTCCTATCTGGTCGTCCTGGCCGCCCTGATGCTCCCGGCCGGCTTCCTCGGCGACCGCTTCGGCCGCCGCCGGATGCTGGTGACGGGCCTGGCCGTGTTCCTGGCCGGCTCGCTGCTGGGCACCCTGGCCGATGACTCCGCCACCGTGATCGCCGCCCGCTCGGTGATGGGCGTGGGCGCCGGGCTGATCTTCCCGCTCACCATGTCCGTGGTGCCGACCCTGTTCGCCCCCGGGGAGCGGGCCAAGGCCATGGGGCTGGTCTCCGCCGCCTCCGCGCTGGGCCTGCCGCTCGGCCCCATCCTGGGCGGCCTGCTGCTCAACCACTACTGGTGGGGTTCGATCTTCCTGATCAACGTCCCGCTGATCGCCATCGCCATGGTCGCCTGCCTCACCCTGCTCCCGGAGACCTCCGACCCCTCTGCCCCCAGGGTCGATGCCCTCACCACCGTGCTCACCGTCACCGGGCTGGGCAGCCTGGTCTACGGCGTCAACGAGGGCCCCGCCCGCGGCTGGAGTTCACCGGTGGTGCTGGGCATGCTGGCCGCCTCGGTGGTACTGATCACCGCCCTGGTGCTGTGGGAGAGCCGGCAGGCCAGGCCGATGCTGGACCTCTCCCTGCTGCGGCACCGCGGCTTTCTGTGGAACACCGTGGCCGCCTCCCTGGTGATGTTCACCCTCACCGGCCTGATGTTTGTGCTGCCCGCCTATCTGCAGACCGTCCTCGGCAATGACGCCCTGGGCACCGGAGTGCGGATGATGCCCATGCCGCTGGGCATGCTGGTGGCCTCCCGGGCCATTGGTCCGCTGCTCACCCGGTGGGGCCCCCGCCCGGTGATCTGCGCCGGGCTGGGCATCATGGCGGCGGCCGCGTTCACCGGCGGCACCACCTCGGTCCATGACGGCTATGGCTTCACCGCCGTCTGGCTCGCCCTGGTCGGCCTGGGCTTCGGCATGGCCGTGGTGCCGGCCATGACCGGCGGGCTGAGCGCCCTGCCCCGCGACCGGGCGGGCAGTGGCTCCGGCCTGCTGATGACGCTCCGCCAGGTGGCGGGCGCCATCGGGCTGGCCATCCTGGGCAGCGTGATCGCCGGCAGCTACACCGCCCACCTGGACACCGGCCGGCTCCCCCACCCGGCCGCCTCGGCCGCCCAGGACTCCGTCATCGGGGCGCACGCGGTGGCCGCGAAGCTGGGCGACCGGGCGCTGGCCCACTCCGCCGACCTGGCCTATCTGCACGGTATGGACCTCGCCCTGGTCATCTGCGGCATCACCGCCCTGGCGGCCCTGGCCCTGGTCGCGGCCTTCCTGCCCAACCCCCGGCCGGAAGGCGGCACGGATGACCGCGAGGTGGTCACCGAATCGGCGCATGCCTGAGAATTCGCTCATGGCCTCAGCACCTCCCTCCCCCGGCGCGCACCCCGGCCCCCGGCCGGGCCTGCGCGAACGGAAGAAGATCCAGACCCGGCAGGCGATCCGCGACGCGGCCTACCGCCTGTTCGAGAAGCAGGGGTACGACGCGACACCGGTCGATCAGATCGCCGAGGCCGCCGATGTCTCCCCCAGCACCGTCTTCCGCTACTTCCCCACCAAGGAAGACATCGTGCTCACCGACGAGTACGACCCGCTGCTGCAGTCCATGCTGCGGGCCCGCCCGGCCGGTGAAGCCCCGCTGACCGCCGTCCGCGAGGTGGTGCTGGGCGGCCTGGAGCAGGTGATCAGCAGCAACAGCCCCGAGATGCGGATGCGGATGCGGCTGATCCGCGATGTGCCCGCGCTGCGCGCCCGCTCCAGTGAGGGCATGGGCGAGTCCAGCCGGATCCTGCGCGACCTCATCGCGGAGCGGACCGGGTGCGGCGCCGACGACCTGCGGGTGCGGGTCTTTGTCGCGGCGGTGCTCACCGCGATGCAGGAGGCACTGATGGTCTGGGTGGACCGCGGCCAGACCGAGGACCCGCTGGCCCTGATCGGCCAGGCCCTGGACGTCCTGGAATCCGGCCTGGCGCTCTGAGCGCGTCCTGAGCACCTGGCACTTTGGGTGGCCTGGCGCTTTGGGCGATCTGGCACTTTGAGCGGCCGGCGTCCCGAGTGGCCTGGCCCGTTGAAGAGGCGGCCGCTCAGGACGCCCTTTCCCGTAGCGGCAGCGCGAAGGGCTTCACCGGCCCCGGCACCCTCGGCGGCTCGCCCAGGGACCGGGCGAGCCGCTCCCGCAGCTCGGTGAGGCGCTCGATACGGGCGTCCAGGTCGTCGATGCGGCGCCGCACCACCGCCCCGGTCGCCGGGTTGCGCAGCGGGCAGTCCGGGTCCCGGTCCAGCAGGTCACCGAAGGCCCGGAGGTCGCCGATGGTCAGCCCGGTGGCCAGCAGGGCGCACACCGTCCTGATCCGCCGCACCTCCCGCGGCCCGTAGACCCGGTGCCCGGAGGGCGTGCGCCGGGCCTGGATCAGCCCCTCCTGCTCGTAGTAGCGCAGGGTCCTGGGTGAGACGCCCACCAGCGCCGCCGTCTCGCCGATGCGCACCCCGTCCTCCGTGGGTCACAGATCCACCAGGACCGCGCCGATGTGCCGCCCCTCGGTCAACTCGCACAATGCACGGGGGGCTTGGGAGATTCCTGTGAGGCGGGTGCGCGGGAAGCTCAGCGTGCCCTCGCGCAGCCCCCGGCCGAAGAACTCGTTCCACTCCGGGATGAGGTCGAGGTGGTCGAAGAGCGCCATGGCCTTGAGCGAGATACCGCGGGAGACCAGTGAGAGGGTGTCCAGCCGGGTCTCGGAGACGCCCAGCTGTGAGGCCAGGGCGCCGATCAGGGCCACCCTGGCCCGGCGGTTGGCCACCGTCAGCGCGGCCTGAAGCTGCTCGCCGCCGACATTGTCGAAGACGGCGTCGATGCCGTCGGGTGCCGCCGCGCGCAGCTGCTCCGCAAAGGAGCCGGCGCCGCGCAGCACCACCGCGTCATAGCCCAGCTCCTTCAGCAGCACCTCGGCCTTGGCCTGGGAGCCGGTGCTGCCGATCACCCGGTCGGCCCCGCGCCGTTTGGCGATCTGTCCGGCCAGTGAGCCCACGCCGCCGGCCGCGCCGCTGATGAACACCGTGTCCCCGGGCCGTACTTCGATGCCGCGCACCACGCCCATATAGGCGGTCGGCCCCTGGGAGAGGTGGGCCGCGGGGTCCGGCAGCACCCCGGGGTCCAGGCGGGTGGCCTGGGCCGCGTCCACCGCCGCGTACTCCCGCCAGCCGGCGTGGGTGGACACCAGGTCGCCGGGGGCGAAGCCGGCCGCGTCATTGGCGGCGACCACCTCGCCCACCGCCTCGCCCCACATCGGCTGCCCCAGTTCATAGGAGGGCATGGGCAGGCCGTTGCCCTCGTCCATCAGGGTGCGCATCACGGCGGCCACGCTCATGGTGCGGTTGCGGACCAGCAGTTGTCCCGGTCCGGGCCGGGGCACCGGGACCTCGGCAATCTCGAACACCTCGGTGGTCAGCGGCCCTTGGGGACGGGCGGTCAGATGGACCTCGCGATGCGTCGCGGGAAGAGAGCTGCTCATGGGAAGCCTCCTGCGGTGGTACGGACGGACACGCAAAGACACCCCAGACGCTAGAACTTGACAGGCGCGTCAAGTTCAAGCGGGTTCATCAGCGGCCGAGTTGGGCGGCCAGGGCCTTGGTGTCGGAGGTGGGCGCCGCGCAGGTGAAGCGGCGGCAGACATACGCCGCCGGACGGCCGTCCAGCAGCGGGCGTCCGGCCAGCAGCGGCACCTCGGCGTCCTCCGCCGGGCCCGGTTCGCCCACCGCCACCACCAGCCCCGGCGCGGTGGACAGCAGCGCGGTGCGGTGCAGTTCCCGGGTGGCCGGGTCCTCGGGCGGGCCCACCACCGCCACCTCGCGCGGCCCGTCCAGCAGCGCCTCCGCCACGGCCAGCCCCCAGCCGATGAACCGCGGGGCCCTCCCGGCCAGTTGGCGTACCAGGCCCAGCGCCTGTTCGGCCGCCTCGCGGTGCGGGTCGCTGCCGGTCAGGGCGGCGTAGGTCAGCAGCGCTCCGGCGGCCGCGGTCCAGCCCGAGGGGGTGGCGCTGTCGGTGGGGTCCTGGGGGCGGCGGATAAGGGTCTCGGCGTCGTCGGCGGTGTCGTACAACGCCCCGTCCGCATCGGTGAAGTGGGTGAGGACGGTGTTCAGCAGCAGCCCGGCGAAGTCCACCCAGACGCCCTCGCCGGTGACCTGGGAGAGCGCCAGGAAGCCCTCGGCCACATCCGCGTAGTCCTCCAGCACCCCGGCGTGGCCGCCGGCGGTGCCGTCCAGGGAGGTGCGCAACAGCCGCCCATGGAAGTCCATATGGACGCGCACCAGCAGGTCGGCGGCGTCCACCGCGGCCTGCACCAGATCGGGGCGGTCGAAGTAGGCGCCGGTCTCCGCCAGGGCCGCGATGGCCAGGCCGTTCCAGGCGGCCACCACCTTGTCGTCCCGGCCGGGGCGGGGCCGCATATCGCGGGCCCGGAGCAGCCGGTCGCGTACCGAGGCCAGCTTGGTGGCGTCCATCAGCCGTTCGGTGTCGGGCAGTTGCAGCACCGAGGCGCCGCCCTCGAAGGTGCCCTCCTCGGTGACCCCGAACCAGTCGGCGGCATCCTGGGCGTCCGCCTCGCCCAGCGCCTGGCGCAACTGGTCCGGTGTCCATACGTAGTAGGCGCCCTCGGTGTGGTGTCCGCTGCCGTCGTCGCTGTCGGCGTCCAGCGCCGAGGCGAAGCCGCCCTGGGCGGTGCGCAGTTCGCGGACCAGGAAATCGGCCGTCTCCAGCGCCACCCGCCGGGCCATCACCGAGCCGGTGGCCCGCCACAGATGGGCGTAGACGCGGCACAGCAGGGCGTTGTCGTAGAGCATCTTCTCGAAGTGCGGAACGGTCCACCGGGCGTCCACCGAGTAGCGGGCGAAGCCGCCGCCCAGCTGGTCGTAGATGCCGCCCCTGGCCATGGCCTCACAGGTGGCCTGCGCCATCTCCAGGGCCGCTTCCGACCCGGTGCGCACATGGTGGCGCAGCAGAAACTCCAGCACCATGGACGGCGGGAACTTGGGCGCTCCGCCGAAGCCGCCGTGCACCGCGTCGAAGTCCCGGGTGAGTTCCAGCAGGGCCGGGTGCAGTTCCTCGGCGGAGGGCGGACGGGCGTCCGTCATCCGCAGGGAGCGCCCGGCCAGGTCGCGCACAATGCGCTGCGCGACCTCGCCCACCTCATCGCGGCGGTCCCGCCAGGCGGCTGCCACGCCCTCCAGGACCTGCCGGAAGCCGGGCATGCCGTGCCGGGGCTCGGGCGGGAAGTAGGTGCCGAAGTAGAAGGGCTCCGCCTTGGGGGTGAGGAAGACGGTCATCGGCCAGCCGCCCTGGCCGGTGGCGGCCTGGACGGCCTCCATATAGACGGCGTCGATGTCCGGCCGCTCCTCGCGGTCCACCTTCACGGCGACAAAGTGCTCGTTGAGGTAGGCGGCCATGGCCTCGTCCTCGAAGCTTTCGTGCGCCATCACATGGCACCAGTGGCACGCCGCGTAACCGACCGATAGCAGAATGGGCACATCGCGGCGCCGTGCTTCCTCGAAAGCCTCCGGCGTCCAAGGCCACCAGTCCACCGGGTTGTCAGCGTGCTGAAGCAGATAAGGCGAGGTCACACCAGCCAACCGGTTCATACGGTCCAGACTCTCACAGCACCCCGGCCCCGATGGCGGAGCCCACTCGCTATCGGTTGCCGTTCCGTTGGTCCGCGCTGCCCGGCATGAGGTGGGATTCCCAGGCCCAGGCGGTGATCTCGCTGCGGTTGCGGGCTCGGAGTTTGTTCTGGATCGCGGCGAGGTGGCCCTTCACGGTGCTGACGGAGATGAAGAGGGCGGCGGCGATCTCCTGGTTGGTGCGGCCCCGGGCGACGGCGCGGATGACGTCGGTTTCCCGGTCGGTGAGCGGGGGGTCGGGCCGGCGCGCCGGGGAGGTTCTGACGGGGGCGAGGTTGCGGAGCAGGCGCCGGGTGATCGACGGGGCGATCAGGGCGTCCCCGGCGTTGGCGGCCCGCACGGCGGCGGTGAACAGGGTGGGGTCGCCGTCTTTGAGGACGAATCCAAGGGCTCCGGCCTGGAGGGCGCCGTGGACATAGTCGTCGAGTCCGAAGGTGGTGACGATGACGACCCGGAGCGGGTCGGTGACGCCCGGGCCGGCGAGTGCGCGGGTGACGTCGATGCCGTCGAGGCGGGGCATGCGGATGTCGATAAGGCAGACGTCGGGCCGCAGTTGGCGGGCGAGGGCGATGGCCTCGGCGCCGTCGCATGCTTCCGCGACGACGGTGATGTCGGGTTCGTCCTCCAGGATGAGGCGCAGGCTGGTGCGGATCATGGCCTGGTCGTCGGCGACCAGCACGCTGATGCTCATCGGCGGTCTCCGGCTTGCAGGGGCAGGGTGGCCCGCACCGACCAGCCGGTGCCGGGCCGCGGACCGGCGCTGAGCGTACCGCCCAGTGCCTCGACGCGTTCGCGCATGCCGACCAGGCCGTAGCCGCCACGCGGGGAGGTGCGGACCGGGGGGTGCGGCGGGGCATCGTTGCCGATCTCGACCGTGATGTCCGTACTGTCCTGGGCGATGGTGACGGTGGCCGCACGGGAGCCGCGGGCATGGCGGGCGATATTGGTCAGGGACTCCTGGACGATCCGGTACACGGTGGCGGTGACCACGGGTGGCCAGTCCGGCGTCCCGGTGGGCAGCCGGAGATCGACGGCCGGTCCGTGTTCTTCGAAGCGGCGGACCAGGTCGATGAGTTGCTCCGTTCCCGCGGTGACGGCGGCGCCGTCCTCCGCGTCGCGGAGCAGGGCGACCACCCGTCGCATGGCGTCCATGGCGTCGGTGCCCGAGCGTTCGATGTCCGCCAGGGCGGCACCGAGGGCGTCGGGCTGCTTGCGGAGCATGATCTGGGCGGCATGGGTGTGCATCACGATGCCGGAGACATGGTGGGCGACGACATCGTGCAACTCCCGTGCCAGGGCCAGGCGTTCGTCTCGCCGGACGGCCTCGACGGCGGTCCGGCGGCGATGCTCCAGGAGGCGCAGGACGAGCCCCGCGCCGAGACCGGCCAGCCAGCCCTGGACGCCCATATGGAATGTGCCGATGGCATGTGAGGTGGTCACGAGCCGGCCGGTTGCCGTGACCGCGAGCCCGGCCGCGGCGACCACAGCCGCCTGCCAGGGCGGCAGTCCCCGGACCGCGGAGCCGGCGAGGACCGTCAGCGCCAGGGACGCGGCAAGGCCGGGCTGACTGGGCAGGTACCCCATGCCGGCGGCGAGGACGCCGGCAGCGGTGACGGACAGGCCGACGGCCACGGCGGCCGGCCGGTCGCGCTCCCGGAGCAGCGCCGCGGCGCACACCACGGCACCGATGCCGCAGTCGGGCAGCCAGCCCCGGCCGCCCGTGTGGGCGGCGTGCCAGTAGGCCGTCGCTGCCAGCACCGCCGCGAAGCCGAGTCCCAGCAGAAGGTTGCTTCGTCCGGCGGCAAGTGCGGCCGGCCGTTCCATCACCATCACGGGGCTCAGGCTACGGAACCGGTCGGGGGCCGCCGTACCGGCCAAAAGGACCGCTCCGATCAACCCGGTCAGTACTTTTGGCCGGTACGAACTCCCGTCGGCATCACCAGGCTTGACGGCATGCATCGAGACCTTGACACACCCCGTGGCGACACGGGGCCCGCACAAGCCGGCAGGTGGACGTGAACCGGTCCATCTGGGCCCGCCTCCGTCTGGAGCTGCGGGTCATCGGCATCGCCCCGCCGGTGACGGCACTGGCGGCAACGCTGGGCGGCGCGATCCTGGTGATCGGCATGCATGCCACCGGGGCCGGCGCGGAGCACCTCGACCTCGCCGCCGGCGCGGTCCTGGCGGGCGTCGCCCCGCTTGGCACCGCCGTGGCGGCCTGCTCGGTCGTGGGGCGTGATTCCGGCGCCGAGCTGGTGATGACCACCACGGTCTACCGCCGGGTGCTGTTCCTGCGTGCCGGTCTGGTGGTGGTGCCGGCGGCCCTGGTCACGCTGTTGGACGCCGTGGTGTTCCGCGCCTTGAACGCATGGCCCATGGGGCAGGGCACGGGCGGTTACGTCCTGGTGTGGGCCCCGCCGATGCTCTGGCTGGTCGCGCTGGCGATGCTCACCGCGATCGCCCTGCGCAGCCCGGCCGCAGCAAGCGGCCTGATCGGGGGCCTGTGGCTGGCCCAGGACCTGATGGGGCCCGCCATCCGGGACAACACGGTGCTGCGGGCGCAGTACTTGTTCATGGGCGTCGCCGCCAAGGTCCCGGCGCACCAGTGGACCGTCAACCGAATCGCCCTGCCCGCCGTCGGCGTCGTCGCCGTGATCGCGGCCGGCCTGCTGCTGGGGCGTCCCGAACGATTCGTGGGGAGCGATGCCGTATGACCGCCGTCCTTCGGCGAACCGCCGCGCCGACAACGGCTCATGGCGGCTGGTGGGCCAAGACCGTCGCGGCCGCCCGCTACGAGTACCTGATGCAGGTGCGCCGCCCGGCGGTCTGGGTGGTCGTGCTCGGGCTGATCGGGCTGCGCTGCGCAGCGCCCTTGCCGGTGGACCTCGGCAGCATCACGGACCACGACACGCTGGTCGCGGACTGGGCGGGCAACTTCATCATGCTGTGCCCGATCGGTGTCGGCGCCGTCCTCGCCGACCGCGTCCGGCGGGAGGCCCGGCTGGAGCTGAACGACCTCCTGACCTCGACGCCCACCGGCGTCGGCCCGCGCCTGTGGGGCAAGGCCATCGGCGCCGGCGCAGCGACCATCACACCGGTCGCCGTCGCCTGGGCGGGCCTGCTCGGCTACCTGACCGCCCAGCACGGGGCCGGGGTGATCCCGGTCGGCCTCGCGGCGTTCGCCGTCATCCTCCTGCCCGGGCTGGTCTTCGTGGTGGCCGGCTCGGTCACCGTCCCGTACCTGACCGGGCCCGTGCTGTACCGGATCGGTCTGTTCGGCTACTGGTTCTGGGGCAACATGGTCGGCCCGCGCTTCGGGATCCCCACCCCTGCCGGCACGCCCTTCGAAGCCAACGGCGAGTACCCGTCCGGTGTCTGGTTCCACGGCTTCCTGTTCGACGCCAGGCAGCGGGGGATCACCCCGACCGGCGGCGAGGCCGTCCTCAGCATCGCCTTCCTGCTGCTCATGGCGCTCGCCGCCCTTGTGATTACCCAGCTCGTGCTCACCAGGAGGAGCCCGTCATGACCGCGCCCAATGTGACCATCAACGATCTGACCGTCACCTTCCGGCGCGGCGAGGTCCGCGCCCTCGACGGCATCAGCCTGCGCCTGCCCGTCGGCATGGTCGGTCTGCTCGGCCCCAACGGAGCCGGCAAGACCACCTTTATGCGGGTCCTGACCGGGGTGCTGCTGCCGGCCTCGGGCACCGTCGCGGTGGACGGCACCGAGCTCCTGTCGCGCAGCCGGCGCCGAGAGGTGAAGGCCACCATCGGCTACCTCCCCCAAGAGCTCGGCCTGTACCCGGACTTGTCGGCCGCCCAGTTCCTCGACTACATGGCGCTGCTCAAGGGCATCACCGACCGGCGCGCCCGCCGCGCCCGCGTCCAGGAGGTCCTCGAACTGGTCTCGCTCAGCGATGTCGCCAACCGGAAGGTGAAGGGCTACTCGGGCGGCATGAAGCGCCGCGTGGGCATCGCCCAGGCCATCCTGAACGACCCCCGGCTGCTGATCGTGGACGAACCGACCGTGGGACTGGACCCCGAGGAGCGGCTGCGGTTCCGCAGCCTGCTCGCCAGGCTGGCCGGCGACCGGACGGTGCTGCTCTCCACCCATATCGTCGATGACATCGTGCAGACCTGCCCGAATGTGGTGGTGATCGAGCGCGGGCACATCGCCTTCCAGGGCGCCATCGGCGACCTCGCCACCCGTGCCGAGGGCATGGTGTGGCACGTCACCCGGCCGGCCACCGCCCCGGCGCCGGCGCTGCCCACGGTCAATGTCGTCCCGGGCATCACCGGCACCACCTACCGGGTGATCGGTTCCGGCGCCCCGGCACCGGACGCGGAGAGTGCCAGTGCCACCGTCGAGGACGGCTATATCGCCCTGATGCATGACATCGCCCCGGAGCGGACCCAGCAGCCCGGCCCCGGCCTGCGCGCCGTCTGACCCCCCGCCCCACCGACACCCCAGGAGCAGAAGATGCACCACCAGCCGCTCGCCACCGTCCTGGCCGCCGCCAATACCACCAGCTCCCACCCCGGCCCCGCCTACTTCGTGTTCTGGGCCCTCATCATCGCCGCCGTCATCGGCGCCCCCGTCTATGTCGTCCGTCTGGTGCGCAACCGCCGGCAACGCCGGTGAACACCGGCCGGGCACACGGGGGTTGGCGCCCTCGGTCCCGCATGGTGCCCGTCCTTGCGCAACCGGGCGCCGGGATGAGTTACCCACAGGGCTGCCGCAAAAGCCTCCGGCACGGAACACTGGTATGTCCGTGGCGTCAGCTGGTCTAGGGGGAACGGCATGCAGAGCTCGCTGCCCGCATTGCGGCAGGGCCATCGTGCGGATGTGGAAAGCCTGTTGAGGCGGGCGGTCGAGGAGGAGGAGCGGCGCAGCGGCGGCCGTACGGATACCGCCGCGCTGCTGCGCCGGGCGCGGGAGGAGCTCGACACGCTGGCGGCGCCGGCGGCCGGGGAGTACGCGGCCTATCTGCGCGCGCTGGACGAGGAGGCGGCCGCGGCGCGGCCGGTGGGGGCGGGGCTGTCCGGGGCGGCGCTGGGCACTCCGGTGCTGGCCGCGGTGGTGGCGGCGGCCGCGGCGCTGGGGGTGGATCTGGGTGCGGGTACCTCGGGGGGCACAGCCGTGGCGGCGGGGGCGGCGGCGGTGGCGGCCGGTTCGCTGGCGGCGGTGCTGAGGCTGACGGCGGGCTCGATGTCGGCGGGCCGGCGGCGGGCGGGGCTGCGCGGCCGGCCGGGCGGTTCGGAGCAGCTGCGTCTGGAGTGGCTCACGGCGGTGGAGGTGCGGGGGGTGCGGCCGTTTCTGGACCGGCAGCGGATGCTGCAGGGTGCCACCCGGGTGAAGAAGAGCACCGGCGCCGGGCCGAATGGCGAGGGTACGTCCCGGGGGGTGCAGCTGCGTGGCGGGGACCGCAGCGCGGCCGCCCGGCAGCGCAGTGTGCTGGCCCGTTCCTTCGAGGAACTGCCGGATGAGCGGGGCCCGTTCCCGGGCCGCCGGGTGGAGCTGGCGCGGATCGCCCAGTGGGTGCAGCAGGCGCGTGCCAGCACCGAGACCCGTCCGGTGGTGGTGGTGCTGCACGGCCCGCCGGGGGTGGGGCGCTCGGCGCTGGCGCTGCGCGCGGCGCATGCGCTGCGCGACCAGTTCCGGGCCGCCTGTCTGGTGGATCTGCGCGGCGAGAGCCGGGGCGAGCCGCCGCTGTCCACCCGGGACGCGCTGCTGCATCTGCTCAACCGGCTGGGCGCGCCGCGTGATCAGCTGCTGTTCCGGGAGCGCTCCTCGCGGGACCAGCACCTCAAGCGGCTCTCGGAGGTCTACCACCAGCATCTGACCGGGCTGCCGGTGGTCATTGTGCTGGACGACGCCTCGGACGCGGAGCAGGTGCGGGCGCTGGTCCCGGACCGTTCGGAGTCCCTGGTGCTGGTCACCTCGCGGGCTCCGCTGACGCTGCCGGCCGATCTGGCGGGCTGGGTGCACCAGTTGGAGGTGGGCCCGCTGGACCCGGCGGGTGCGGAGGAGCTGTTGCGGGCGGTGGCCGAGGAGCCGGATCCGGGGCCGTATGACGAGCAGTCGGTGGCCGCGGTGACGGAGTTGTGCGGCGGGCTGCCGCTGGCGCTGCGGGTGGCGGGTTCCTCGCTGGGGGCGCGCAGCGCCCGGGGGCTGGCCGGTGAGCTGCGGGCGGCGGGGCAGCCGGATCCGGTGCAACGGGCCCTGTGGCTGCGCTATATCGACCAGGGCGAGGAGGCGCGGCGGCTGCTGCGGCGGCTGGCGCTGGCCGGACGGGCCTCGCTGGGCGGGGCCGCGGCGGCGGCGCTGCTGGGCACCGGGGAGAAGGAGGCGGCCCGGCAGCTGACGGCGCTGGCGCGGGCCGGGCTGCTGGAGCCGGTGCACGCGGGGCGGTACCGGATGCACGATCTCGTACGGGACTTCGCCGGTGCGCGGCTGCAGGACGAGGAGGAGGCCGGGGAGCGGGGCGCCGCCCATGAGCGGCTGATCCGCAGCTATGCGGAGCTGGCCGATACGGTGATCCGCATGGTGGACGGCAAGACCTCCACCCGGGCCGATATGTTCGCCAGGGGGGCGGGCGGCGCCCATGGATTCCCTTCGCTGGATGCGGCGTTGCGCTGGCTGGACGATGAATCGAGCTTCATCACGGCGGCGTTGCGCAATGCCGAGGGGGTGGACCAGTCGGCGGTGCTGCATCTGCTGGGGGCGTTGTGCGACTACTGCCTGCTGCGGGGTGATCTCTACCGGCTGGGCGAGCTCAGCGAGTTGACGCAGGACACCGACAAGGGGCTGCTGATGCGCTCGGTGCAGTGGCGGACCGGTGTGGCGGCACGGCAGTTGGGTGAGCTGGACAAGTCCCGTACCACGCTGTCCTCGGTGGTGGATCTCTACTTCAGCGCGCAGAACACGCCGGGGGCCGCGCGGGCGCTGCGGGATCTGGGCATCACCCTGCACCACCAGGGGCAGTTGCCGGAGGCGGCGCAGAAGCTGCGTGAGGCACTGGAGTTGCAGTCGGCTCCGGAGCTGGGCGGCGACCGGGCGTGGACGATGCACGCCCTGGCGGCGGTGGAGCGCGACCGCGGCCGGCTGGCGGAGGCGCTGGAGCTGCTGACGGTGGCGCTGGAGCTGCATCTGGAGAGCGAGAGCGTGCACGGCCACGCCTGGGCGCATTTCCAGCTGGGGCAGGTACGGCTGCGGATGGGCCAGGCGGGTCCGGCCGAGGAGGAGCTGAACGAGGCGCTGGAGCTGTACGGCCGTACCCAGGACGCCCGTGGCGCGGCCTGGGCGCTGACCATGCTGGCCCGGGTGCGGCTGCTGACCGGGGAGGCGTCGGCGGCGGCGGACGGGCTGCGTACGGCGGCGGCCCGGCACCGGGAGCAGGAGGACGCCCGGGGCGAGGCGTGGTCGCTGTACTACCTGGGGCAGGCGCTGGAGGACCAGGGTGATCTGGCCGCCGCGCTGAGGGAGTTGGAGCGGGCGCGCAATATGTTCAGCCGGATGCGCGATGTCTACGGGCTGGCCTGTGCCCGGCACCACTCGGCGCGGGTCACCCGGGACCAGCGCGCGGCGCAGACCGGAAGCCTGCGCAACAGCGGCTTCGCCCGGCAGCTGCTCCAGGACGCCCGGCTGGACTTCCAGCGGGTGGGGGTGGCCCATGGCGAGGGCTGGTCGTGTGTGGAGCTGGCGGTGATCGACGCGGGCAACGGCAAGGCGGACCAGGCGCTGGAGCTGCTGGCCACGGCGTCCGGGCTGTTCGCCGAGGTGAGTGACCGGCGCGGGGAGAGCTGGGCGCGTTTTCTGCGCTGCACCCTGCTGCCGTTCGCCTCGCCGGGCGGTTCGGTGGTGGGCGCGGCGGTGGCCGGGGAGGAGCTGGCGGCGCTGCGCCGGGAGCTGGCGGCGGCCGACTGGGCGGCCGATCCGGCGCTGGAGCAGTGCGCGGAGGCGTACTCGCTGATCCTGGAGCGCGGCGCGGACCCGGAGGAGGGCTGGCAGGCATGGCGGCTCGGCATGGTGCCGGGCCGCCGGGCGCGGGATGTGCTGGCGGCGCTCCCGCGCTGAGGCGGGTCGCCTCAGTTCTTGCCGCTGTTGGCGGCGGAGCCGGTCTCCTGGGGAGCCGGCTCCGCCGCCTCCGCCGCTTCCTCGAAGTTCACCCGCTGCATGTGCTTGTTCATGGACTTCATCAGCAGCCAGACCGCCCCGCCGATCACGGCGAACACAATGAAGCCGAGCACGCCGGGGGTGACCTTGTTCTGGTCGAGGTCCTTGGCGAGCGGCATCAGGTGGCCGGCGGCGAGGGTGGCAGTCGCGCTCATCATGGGGTCAATTGTTGCGGATGCCCGCGAAGAGGTCGTCCTCGGGGAGGGAGGTGCCCACCAAAGACTTGGCCAGTTCGTACTCCTCGGTGGGCCAGACCTCGCGCTGGAGGTCCAGCGGCACCCGGAACCAGCCGCCGTCGGGGTCGATCTGGGTGGCGTGCGCGATCAGCGCCTTGTCGCGGATCTCGAAGTAGTCACCGCAGGGGACAAAGGTGGTCAGGGTGCGCTCGCGGCCCATCTTCTCCCAGCGCTCCAGCCATTCGCCGTAGGGGGACTCCAGGCCGCGGGCCAGCAGCGCCTCGTGCAGCGCCTGGGTGCGCGGCCGGTTGAAGCCCTGGTTGTAGTAGAGCTTCAGCGGCTGCCAGGGCTCGTCGGCCTCGGGGTAGCGCGAGGGATCCCCGGCGGCCTCGAAGGCCACCATGGAGATCTTGTGGGTCATGATGTGGTCGGGGTGCGGGTAGCCGCCGTTCTCGTCATAGGTGGTGACCACATGCGGGCGGAACTCGCGGATCAGCTTCACCAGCCGCCCGGCCGCCTCCTCGACGTCCTGCAGCGCGAAGCAGCCCTCGGGCAGCGGGGGCAGCGGGTCGCCCTCGGGCAGCCCTGAGTCCACAAAGCCCAGCCACTCCTGCTTGACGCCCAGGATGTCCCGGGCCTCGGCCATCTCCTTGGCCCGGACCTCGTGGATGTGCTCCTCGATATAGGGGTCACCCTGGAGCTTGGGGTTGAGGATGGAGCCGCGCTCCCCTCCCGTGCAGGTGGCGACCAGCACGTCCACCCCCTCGGACACGTACTTGGCCATCGTGGCCGCGCCCTTGCTCGACTCATCGTCGGGGTGGGCGTGAACGGCCATCATTCGCAGCTGCTCAGTCAAGGCTCGATCCTCAGTCACTGGTCTCTTCAGACGCCTCCTATAGTGACCGAAGCGGGACCCGATTCATTCCGCGTTCACAAATCGGCCCGGAGGAGGAACGATCATGGCTGCGGAGTCGCCGACGCTGCCCGAGGGCCGCTACGGCCGTACGGCGGACCAGCGCGCCGACCGCAAGCTGAAGATCGCGGCCATCGTCCTGGGCACCGCTCTGGCGGGCGGTGTGGGCTGGGCGGGTGTGCACTATCTCACTGCGCCGGAGGTCACCGGCCAGCTGATCCGCTCCAGGACGGTCTCCGACAGCAGCGTCCAGGCGGTCCTGGAGATCCGCAAGGACAAGAGCACCGAGGGCGTGTGCACCCTGCGCTCACTGGGCTCGGACGGCAATGAGGTGGCCCGCAAGGACGTCCCCCTGGAGCGCGGCCGGAGCCACTTCACCCAGTTGGTCACGCTGCGTACCACGGCCTGGGCCGCGGCCACCGATCTTGAGGGCTGCCGCACCGCAAGCAACTCTTGATCAACGCTCTGACCTGCGTTGACGTAAAACTTGCGGGGTTGGTCCCGGCGACTTCTTCCCCCATTCCGGACGCAATTGTTAGGCTCGTGGTTTCGCCCGCCGATGGAGGTGCACCCTTCTGAGTAGGGCGTTCATTTGTATCCGTGACCCCAAGTTTTTCCCCCAGCACCGACGAGGAGCACCTGTGACCCAGACCAGCGACAACGTCACCTGGCTGACTCAGGAGGCGTACGACCAGCTCAAGGCCGAGCTGGACTACCTGTCTGGTCCCGCTCGCACCGAGATCGCGGCCAAGATCGCGGCGGCTCGCGAAGAAGGTGACCTGCGCGAGAACGGCGGGTACCACGCGGCCAAGGAGGAGCAGGGCAAGCAGGAGCTCCGTGTGCGCCAGCTGACGCAGCTGCTGGAGCACGCGAAGGTCGGCGAGGCCCCCGCCGAGTCCGGCGTGGTGGCCCCCGGCATGGTCGTCACCATCGCCTTCGACGGCGACCCGGACGACACGCTCACCTTCCTGCTCGCCTCCCGGGAGTACGCGAGCTCGGACATCGAGACCTACTCCCCGCAGTCGCCGCTCGGCACCGGCGTCAACGGCAAGAAGACCGGTGAGGACGCGGAGTACGAGCTGCCGAACGGCCGCAAGGCCAAGGTCCGCATTCTGGACGCCAAGCCGTACGCCGGCTGAGCTGTCGCCGCAGCCGGCTGAGCAGAGCCCCCCGGAGAGCGCCGCTCCGGGGGCTTTGTGCTTTCCGGGTGCCGGCCGTCTTGGGCTGGTCGCGCAGTTCCCCGCGCCCCTGGCCCTGGCGGGGCACGCTCTCTCAGGAAAGGACCGGGTAACCCGCCTCGCGGAGGGTCGCGCGCAGGGCCGCGCAGTGCTCATGTCCCTTGGTTTCCAAGTGCAGTTCGACCTCCGCCTCGGACAGCGCCAGCCGTGGATCGGTGCGCACATGGCTGATGTCGATCACATTGGCGTCGGAGCCGGACAGTACGTCCAGCAGGGCCGCCAGCGCCCCCGGCCGGTCGGTCAGCCGCAGCCGCAGCGAGAGATAGCGGCCGGCCGCGGCCATGCCGTGCCGCAGTACCCGCTGCATCAGCAGCGGATCCACATTGCCGCCGGAGAGCACCGCCACCACCGGCCCCTCGAAGCGGCCGGGCGCGGCCAGCAGCGCCGCCACCGGGCTGGCCCCGGCGGGCTCCACCACCAGCTTGGCCCGTTCCAGGCAGAGCAGCAGCGCACCGGCGAGCTGGTCCTCGGAGACCGTGCGCACCTCGTCCACCAGCTGCCGCACAATGGCGAAGGGCACCTCGCCGGGCCGTCCCACCCGGATGCCGTCCGCCATGGTCACCGGGGCGGCCAGCGCAACCGGGTGCCCGGCCCGCAGCGAGGGCGGGTAGGAGGCGGCGCCCGCCGCCTGGACGCCCACGATCCGGACATCCGGCCGCAGCGACTTCACCGCCACCGCGATCCCGGCCGCCAGCCCGCCGCCGCCGAGGCCCACCACCACGGTGCGTACCTCCGGGCACTGCTCCAGGATCTCCAGGCCCACCGTGCCCTGTCCGGCCACGATGTCCGGGTGGTCGAAGGGGTGGATGAACACCGCCCCGGTGCGCCGGGCGTACTCCCGCGCGGCGCGCAGCGACTCGTCCACCACCTGCCCGTGCAACCGCACCTCGGCTCCATAGTCATGAGTGGCGGCGATCTTGGGCAATGGCGCCCCCTGGGGCATGAAGACGGTGGAACGCACCCCCAGCAACGAGGCGGCCAGCGCCACTCCCTGGGCGTGGTTGCCCGCGCTGGCGGCGACCACGCCCGCGGCCCGCTCATCCGCCGAGAGGTGGGCGATGCGCACATAGGCGCCGCGTACCTTGAAGGAGCCGGTGCGCTGCAGGTTCTCGCACTTGAGGTGGACCGGCGAGCCGACCAGGTGGGACAGGTGGCGGCTGCCCTCCAGGGCGGTGGTGCGGGTGACGCCGGAGAGCGTCTTCTGGGCGCCGCGCACCGCCTCGAGAGTCACCGGAACATCGTCCTCCGGGATGCCGGAGGCGTCCTTGTCGCCAACGCGTGCGGCCATGTGCCCAGTCTCGCAGTCCGCGCGGCCCGCGGGGGCAGTGTGCACCTCATATGCACCGCATACCGAGGGTTTACCGAGCGAGGACCCGGGGGCGCCCCGGGCCGCGTACTCTGTCCCCCAATCCCGAGCTTTTCCAGCCGCGTATGAAGTGAGTCCCCAGCCATGCCCACGCCTCCGGACATGACGGCAGAGGTCGCACCCGGTGTCCTCGACACGCTCCAGCACCAGGTCGCCGTCTTCGCCCGCCGCGCCGAGCAGACCCGCCTCGGCGGTGTCGGCCGCGTCGCCAACTCCATGGACCGCGCCGCCTACCTGCTGCTCAACCGCCTCGACATGGAAGGCCCGATGGGCGTCAAGGCGCTCGCCGCGGGGATGGGCATCGACTCGTCCACCGTCACCCGCCAGGTGGCGCCGCTGGTGGACACCGGCCTGGTCAAGCGCACCTCGCACCCCGAGGACGGACGCGCGGTGGTGCTCCAGCTGTCCCCGCGCGGCAAGGCCCGCCTGGAGGAGGTGCGCGCCTCCCGCCGGGAGCTGATGGCCCTGTGCACCAAGGGCTGGGACGAGGAGGAGCGGGCCGTGTTCACCACGCTGCTCACCCGCTTCAACTCCGCGCTCTCCGAGGTGCACGGCTCCGGGCCGCAGGTACCGCCCGCCTCTTGACCCTGCCGGGCCACCGGCTTTGTCCTTGAGGGATGAAGCAGCGGCGGACGGACCGGGAGCGCCGCCGGGCCCGGGAGTTCGAAGCCTTCGCCGGGGGCGCGGGCGGGCGGCTGCTGCACACTGCCCTGCTGCTGACCGGGGATCCGGCCGCGGCCGAGCGGCTGCTCACCGAGGCCCTGGCCGATACCTACGCCCGCTGGGACCGGCTGCGCGGCGAGGACCCCTATGAACGCGCCCGCACCGAGCTCGCCCTCCGCTTCGCCCGCTCCGCGCGGCGTTACCGCCGCCGCCCCGGCGGAATCCTGGGGCGGCTGAGCCCCCAGGAACGGCTGGTTCTGGTACTGCGGTTGCATGAGGGGATCGCCGAGGAGCAGACCGCGGCCGCCCTGGGCCTGCCGGTGGAGCGGGTACGGGCCCTGTGCGCCCGGGCGGTGGCCGCCGTGCGCAGCCGGCCTCCGGCGGCGGTGTCATGAGCTCCTACGACCGTAAACAGGACGAGGTGCGCCGGATGCTGGGCGCCTCGCGTCCGGCCCTGCCGCCCGGCCTGACCGCCAGGGCGGCCGGGCGCGGCCGCCGGATCCTGCGCCGGCGCCGGCGGCTGCGTACGGCCGGCTGGGTGCTGCTGGCGCTGGCGGTCTGCGCGTTCTGTGTCTGGGCCGCGCTGGTGCGGCCCTGGGTGGCGTCCCCGGCACAGACGCCACCGCTGGTCTGGGACCGATGAGGCCCTTCGGCCCCCGTTGGCCTTCTTGGGTCAACGCCTGCCGGTGGGCCCTTCAGGCCCCGTTGACCCGCTCAGCCCAACGCCTGCCGACGGGCCCTTCAGACCCCGTTGACCTTCTCAGCCCAGCGCCTGCTTGAGGTCGGCCAGCAGGTCGTCCGCCGACTCGATGCCCACCGACAGCCGCACCAGGTCCGCCGGGACCTCCAGCGGGGACCCGGCCGTGGAGGCGTGCGTCATCCGGCCCGGGTGCTCGATCAGCGACTCCACGCCGCCCAGCGACTCACCCAGGGTGAACAGCTCGGCGCGGTTGCAGACCTCCACCGCCGCCTCCTCGCCGCCGGCCACCCGGAAGGAGACCATGCCGCCGAAGGCACGCATCTGCTTGGCCGCGACCTCGTGCAGCGGGTGGCTCTCCAGGCCCGGGTAGTACACCTCGGTCACCTTGGGGTGGGCCACCAGCAGCTCGGCCACCCGCTCGGCGTTGGCGCAGTGCCGGTCCATGCGCACGGCCAGCGTCTTGATGCCGCGCAGGGTCAGCCAGGCGTCGAACGGTCCGGCCACCGCGCCCATGGCGTTCTGGTGGTAGACCAGCTCCTCGGCCAGCGCGGCGTCCGCGGTGATCAGGGCGCCGCCCACCACATCGGAGTGCCCGCCCATGTACTTGGTGGTGGAGTGCACCACCACATCGGCGCCCAGCGACAGCGGCTGCTGGAGGTAGGGGCTGGCGAAGGTGTTGTCCACCACCAGGCGGGCGCCCGCCTGGTGCGCCACCTCGGCCACGGCGGCGATATCGGTGATGCCCAGCAGCGGGTTGGAGGGGGTCTCCACCCAGACCGCCTTGGTACGGGGCCGCAGCGCGGCCCGTACGGCCGCCGGGTCGGAGGTGTCGGCGACCGACCACTCCACGCCCCAGCGCGAGATCACCTTGGCGAACAGGCGGAAGGTGCCGCCATAGGCGTCGTCGGGGATGACCACATGGTCGCCCGGCGTCAGCAGGGTGCGCAGCAGGGTGTCCTCGGCCGCCAGGCCGGAGGCGAAGGCCAGACCACGGCGCCCGCCCTCCAGGGCGGCCAGGTTCTCCTCCAGGGCGGTACGGGTGGGGTTGGCGCTGCGGCTGTACTCATAGCCGCCGCGCAGGCCGCCGACGCCGTCCTGCTTATAGGTGGACACCTGGTAGATGGGCGGAACGACGGCCCCGGTCAGCGGGTCCGGTTCCTGCCCGGCGTGGATGGCGAGGGTTTCGAAGGAGTGCTGGTCGCTCATTGTCCCGAGGGTAGTCCCGGTTTCCCGGAAGGAGGCTGTTCACTTGTTACCGGGACATGAACGATCGGGCCACGGCCCGTCCGCCGCCCGCGCTGCCCCGCGCTCGCCAGGAACGATTGCCCGCGCCCCCTCGTCCTACTGACGTCCGCCCTCGTCCTATCGACGCCCGCCCCTCGTTCTCCCTCAGGACAGCTCATGGAGTTTCTGGTCATCCTGCTCGCGATCGTGATCATCTGCGGGTTTGTGGTCACGCCCGCGATGCGCCGCCGGCGTGCCGGGCAGGACGCGCTGCGGGGCGCCGGCGCGGCCGTCGATCCGGCCGGAGCGCATGGCTTCCTGCCGGCCGAGCGGCTGGACGAGCGGCTGCCCGGCCCCGATCCGGAGCTGCTGGCCGCCGTCGCCGAGGCCCGCCGCACCCAGGACTGGAAGCCGGCCGCCGAGCTGCTCTCCCGCACCCCCGCCGGCACCGAGCTGCGCTGGCACCGGGTGCTCACCCTGGCCGGGGCGGCGGCCCGGGAGCTGATGGAGTCCCCCGGCACCGGAGGCATGTGGCTGCGCCACTGGCGGGTGGTGGCGCCCAAGGACGCCGGCGGCGCCGCGGTCCAGGCCCAGTTCCTGCTCAACCGCGCCCTGCACGATCCCTCCTCCCAGGACTACCGGATGATCCTGGAGGAGGCCCGGGCGGTCTGCGCCGAGGCGGCCCTGCTGGCCCCCGGCGACCCGGTCCCCTACATCGTGGAGCTGGGCATCGCCCGCGGGCTGGGGGCGAACGAGGCGGAGTTCCAGTCCCTGTGGGAGACGGTGCTGGCCCGCGCGCCCCAGCACATGGGCGCCCACCTGGTGGCGCTGCGCTACTGGAGCGCGGGGTGGCACGGCTCCCAGGAACAGGCCGAGTCCTTCGCCCGGCGGGCCGCCGCCGGCGCCGCCCCGGGCAGCCTGCTGCCCGCGCTCCCGCTGTTCGCGGTCTTCGACCACCTTCCGGACACCAACCTGGTGCGGACGCTCTTCCAGAGCGTGGTGATCAGCGAGGCCATCGAGGCCGCCCAGTTCGCCGCCAACCACGCCCCCGCCGACCACCCCGAGCTGCCCCAGGTCCGCCACCTGCTGGCCTGGTTCCTGGTACAGGCCGGGCGCTACGGCGAGGCGCTGGAGCAGTTCCGCGCGGTGGACGGCCATGTCGGCGCCCTCCCCTGGACCTGCGGCCCGGAGCCGGTCACCGCCTATGTCCTGTGCCGCGCCCAGGCGGTGGCGGGGTGGGAACGGGCGCGGGCCTAGCGGGCGCGCTGCCCGGTGCGTACGGGCCGGCTGCGCGATTCGCGCAGCCTTGCCCCGCACGTCCGGTTACGCCGCGTCCGACGGGCGAGCCCCGCCCCCAGCCCCCGCTCCCGGGGAATTTCCCTCCCCGCCCCACCCGTTGAACCCGCCACCCGTCCCGAGGAGCGCCCCATGACCTACCGCCCCCACCCGGCCCTTCCCACCCCCGCCGAAGCCCTCCCCGGCCGCCCGGAACCGGCCTTCGCCGTCCCCGAGCGGCACACGGTGCTGGGCAACCCGCTGACCGGCCCGTACCCCGACGGCCTGGCCGTCGCCGACTTCGGCCTCGGCTGCTTCTGGGGCGCCGAGCGCATCTTCTGGCAGCTCCCCGGCGTCTGGACCACCGCCGTGGGCTACCAGGGCGGCCACACCCCCCACCCCACCTACGAAGAGGTCTGCAGCGGCCTGACCGGCCACACCGAGGTGGTCCGGGTGGTCTTCGACCCCGCCAAGGTCTCCTACCAGGTCCTGCTGCGCACCTTCTGGGAGTCCCACGACCCCACCCAGGGCTTCCGCCAGGGCAACGACCACGGCACCCAGTACCGCTCTGCGATCTACACCCACTCCCCCGCCCAACAGGCCGCCGCCCTCGCCTCCCGCGACTCCTACCAGCCCGTCCTGCGCACCTCCGGCTACGGCGACATCACCACGGAGATCGCCCCGGCGGGGCCGTTCTATTACGCGGAGGGCTACCACCAGCAGTACTTGGCGAAGAACCCGGCCGGGTACTGCGGGATCGGGGGGACGGGGGTCGCTTGCCCGATCGGCGTGGCGAAGATGGGCGGCTGAACGCCCCAGTGCCGAAAGGCCAGTTACGGGGCAACCGGCGGTTCGCCGTGTTCGAGGTACCGCGGTTGTCCCTCCTTGCGAGCGCTGACGGCCTGCCTGACCCGCCGTGCCAGGCGGGGGATCAGGAGGGGGCGGGCCATGCGCTTTTCGTGCTCGATCTACGGCATGGGATGAGCCTACTCAGTCGATTCCCTGTCATTGGCGCGCGGCGTGTGGTCCTCGTAGCGGCGTAACCAGCCAGGGGAGGCAGACGATGCGGGGCATGACCGATCACCAGGCGTTCGGCAAACGGGTGCAGTTCTACCGCGGGCGACGCAGGCTGAGCCAACGGCAGTTGGGCGAGCTGCTGCACCGGACCGAGGACTGGGTGTACCGCGTGGAGTCCGGCCGCATCCCCGTGAACAACGTCAAGATGCTCATGGATCTGGCTGACGCCTTGCGCGTCCACCTGGAGGATCTCCAGGGAGCGCCCTCGCTCCTGGAGGACCATGGCGATGACAAGGGGAGCGTTCCGGCGATCCGGGCCGCGCTTTTGGCTGACCGGGGTTGTGCCCACAGACGGCTGACTGCTGACGGCGCCCGGACATCTCAGCGGCCGGCCCTCGCCTTGTAACCCGGCTGCTGGGTACCGTCTTTGGCGTGCCCGGCGTGCGCTGGAGATCGCGCACGACTGGGGAGCCGGTACGGGCTGCGCGGGCCATGTCTCTGTTTCGGACTGGTCCGGTGGTGGGGAGAGGTTCTGCCTGACTGGGTCCCTGTGTTGGGCGGCAGGCGTCTTGCTCCTTTCGTAGTGATCGTGCCTGCGACGCTTGCCGGGCTGGTTCTTACCGGGCTGCTCGTAGATTGGACGTTCACTACGTTCGGTATCGCCGGCCTTACTGATCCCCCGTACGACAACGGCTGGTGGCGGGCGTTGGCTGTGACGGTCAGCGGACTGTTCGGCTTGTGGGGGCCCATGGTTCTTGCTCTGACTTACGCCTACTACCGACGCCGCTGCCGGCCCTGGACGAGCAAGTCCGAAGCTCCGGAGATCTCTTGCTGAGGTTATGCGGTGAGTTGGCGGTGACTTCGAGTTATGAGGGAACGCGGTGAAGGACAGCAGGCTGTGCTGTGCCGCGTCCAAAGGCCAGCAGCCGCGGAACATTTGGCCTCTGAGGGGCGCGGGGGTGGCTTGCCCCATCGGGGTGGCGTAGGCGGAGTGCCGAGCCCGCTGCTCCGGCCGGACCGTCAACGTCCGGTGCCGGGCGCCGGGTCAGGATCCGTCCATGGGAGAAGCAACCCCGCAGCCGCCCGCCACAGTGACAGAACTCCGGCAAGCCATCGGGCAGATCGCTCCAGCGGCTCTGCCGGCCTTCACCCGAGAACTCGATCAAGCCGCCGACCAGTCCCGGCAGGGCTCCGACATCTCTCCTCTGCGGCGCTTCGTCGCTCAGTGGTCGGTCTATGTCCACATCCAGCGTCAGCCCGACGCTGCGGCGCGCCTGCGGGAGTTGGAGGAGGTGGCCGCGACGGGCGATGCCGCCCAGGCCCGTCAGGCCGCCTCGGGGATCGGCCGCATCCTGGACGAGGCCCATGCGGCGCTGGGCATCTGCGACGGATACCGCCCACGGCCACCGTGAGCGCTACCCCGCCCGTCGCCCCCACGCCGCAATGGTGACCTGCGGAATGTCGATGAAGGACGGATCGGCCAGCAGCCCCTCGAACGCGTCGAGTTCGTCCTGGGTGACCAGTCCCCGCGCCAGCAGCTCCGGTGCCGCCTGGCGGATCAGTGGGGCCCAGCGGTCCTGTGGGCCGGCGCCCATGCGGGCCGGGTTGGCGGAGTAGTCCACCTCCGTCAGCCCATTGCGGGCCAGCAGCGCCGGCAGACTCCGGGCCCAGGTGAGGTCGGCGCCCCGGGCGTCGTACAGCCGGGCGTAGGCGGCCATCAGGCGGCGCACCGGCGGGAAGGGGGAAGTCTCCGCCGGGAGTTGGTACGGGTCCTCGATGACCAGCCAGCCGCCGGGGGCCAGCCAGTCCGCCGCGCGGGCCAGAAGTTCGTCCCGTGCCGGGAGGTGGCAGAAGAGATAGCGGGCGTGGATGAGGTCGAAGTGGCCGGGCGCGTAGTCCGGCTTGGTGAGGTCCGTCTGTTCCACCACCAGGTTGGGGGCCCGGTCCGGGTCCAGCAGCCGGGTGTCGAGGTCGGCGGCCACCACCCGGCCCCGCGGGCAGCGTTGGGCGAGCCAGTAGGCGATGGAACCGGCGCCCGCGCCCAGTTCCAGGCAGTTCCAGGAGGGCTGCGGGGACAGACCCTCCAGCACGGCGGTGGTGCAGGAGTCGGTATGGCGCTGGATGGACTCCAGCCGTTGGCGTTCCGTTGTCGTGCGAAGCATGATCCAACGGTGCGGCAGCGGCGCCGAGTTCGCCAGTGCGCGGCCATACTGCCGGGATGACGGACACCAAGGCGCTCGCCCTGCTCCGCACCGCCTACACCGATCTGCTTGCCCTCACCGGTTCCCTGGACGACGAGTCCGGCTGGCGGCCCACCGGCTGTGCGGGCTGGACGGCCCGGGATCTGGTGTTCCATCTGCTGGGCGACGCCCAGCGCGCCCTGGTCGCCTTCGGCACTCCGGCCGAGGGCCCGCCGGACGTGGACGCGGTGTCGTACTGGGGCAACTGGCGGCCGGGTACGGAGGAGGCGGCCCGCAATCGCCGCAACACCAGGATCATGGCCTGCGTCTGGTCGGACATCCGCCCGCTGGCGGAGCTGTACCGGGAGACGGCATGTGCCGTACTGGTCCAGGCGGAGCGCCTGGACGGCGATGAACTCCTGGGCACCCAGGGGCATGTGATCACTGCTGATGACCTGGTGACCACCCTGGCCGTTGAGGCGGCCGTCCATCATCTGGACCTCATCGCTCACCACCCCGGCCCGGGCCCCGCCCCCTCCTCCCTCCGCGCGGTCCGCGACACCCTGGACGGCCTGCTGGGACGTACGACCGGCGAGGAGTGGGAGGACGTCCGCTATGTCCTGGTCGGTACGGGGCGGGCCGAGCCGTCCGCCGCGGAACGCGCCCTTCTGGGGCGGGAATCCTTGCGGCTGCCCCTCTTCGGCTGAAGGGTTTTACGCCCCGGAAGCACGGAACGTACGCCGGTACGCCCCCGGCGAGACGCCGATCGCGGCATGCAGGCGCTGCCGCAGGGTGGCATCGGTCCCGAAGCCGGAACGTTCGGCGATCCGGGAGACCGGCAGATCGGTGCTCTCCAGCAACTGACGGGCCAGTTCGACCCGTTGGGCGGTCAGCCACGCGCCAGGGCTCAGCCCCACCTCGGCCCGGAAGCGGCGGGTGAAGGTGCGCCGGCTCATGCCCGCGTGCCGGGCCAGGTCGGCCAGCTGAAGGGGCTGCTCCAGTCGTTCCAGTGCCCAGGCGCGGGTGGCGGAGGTGCCGTTGTCGGTGCTCGGCGGCACCGGGCTCTCCACATACTGCGCCTGGCCGCCCTCGCGCTGTGGCGGGACCACACAGCGGCGGGCCACCTGGTTGGCGACCCGGCTGCCGTGGTCCAGCCGCACCAGGTGCAGCAGCAGGTCGATGCCGGAGGCGGCGCCGGCCGAGGTCAGCACCCGGCCCCCGTCGGTGAACAGCACCTCGGGGTTCAGCTCGACCTGGGGGTAGAGCCGCTGGAAGAGGGAGGCATGGGCCCAGTGGGTGGCGGCGGGCTTGCCGTCCAGCAGGCCCGCGGCCGCCAGCGGGAAGGTGGCCACACAGATCCCGACGATCCTGGCCTCGGGGCGGATCCGGTCCAGTGCCCGGGCCAGGGGGCGGGGCAGCGTCTCCCGGCCGGTGATGGCGAGAAACTCCTCGGCGGCCGGGAGCACCACGGTGTCCGCGCCGGCCAGCGCGGAGGCGTCGTACGGCACGGCGATGGAGAAGTCGGCGGCGGTACGTACCGGCCCGCCGTCCACGGAGCAGGTGACGACCTCGTACAGCGGCCGCTCCTCGGCGTCGGTGGCCGCCCCGAAGAGCCGGGAGGCCAGGCTGAGCTCAAAGGGGATGACACCGTCCACGGCGAGAACCACTACCCGATGCATGGCCCGATTCTTTCACATCATGACCTCCGGGCCACTGTCAGCGCAGGTCGGCTGCGGGAATGCTGGTGGGCATGACGACGATGAAGGCAATCAGCCAGGACAGCTACGGTGGCCCGGAGGTGCTCCGGGAGGTGGAGATCGACCGGCCGGTGCCCGGCCCCACCGAGGTGCTGGTACGGGTCCGCGCGGCCGGCCTGAACCCCACCGACTGGAAGCACCGCACCTTCGGCGGCTTTATCGACCACCTCCCGCGGGTGCTGGGCTGGGACGTCTCCGGCGTGGTGGAGAGCACGGGCATCGGGGTCGCCCTGCACCAGCCCGGTGACGAGGTCTTCGGCATGCTGCCCTACCCGCACGGCCATGGCTCCTTCGCGGAGTATGTGGTGGCCCCGGCCCGTGCGCTGGTGCGCAAGCCGGAGAATGTGGACCACATCCAGGCGGGGGCAATGCCGCTGGCCGCGCTGACCGCCTGGCAGGCGCTGGTGGACACGGCCGGTGTGCGGCCCGGCCAGCGAGTGCTGATCCATGCCGCGGCGGGCGGGGTGGGCCATTTCGCGGTGCAGATCGCCAAGGCGCTCGGGGCGTATGTGATCGGTACGGCCAGCGCGCCCAAGCATGCGGTGCTGCGCGAGCTCGGCGCCGATGAGCTGATCGACTACCGCAGCCAGGACTTCACCGAGATCGAGCCGGTGGATGTGGTGCTGGACGCCCTGGGCGGCGAGACCGCCGACCGTTCGCTGGAAGTGCTCAAGCCCGGCGGCCAGTTGGTCTCCATCGCCGTCCTCGCCATGCCGGAGGGCCTGGCGGAACGGGCCGCCGCCCGGGGCGTGCGGTCCCGCCCGATGATCGTGGAGGCCGACCAGGAGGGCATGCGGGCCATCGCCGACCTGGTCAGCGAGGGTCGGCTCAAGCCCGTCATCGAGGCGGCGTTCCCGCTGGCCGAGGCGGCCAAGGCGCATGCGCTGGGTGACACGGGCCGGGTGACCGGGAAGGTCGTCCTCACCGTGGACTAACCGGGCGCGCCCCATCCGACCGACCCGCAGCCGGCCATCGCAACCCGGGGCCGGGGGGCGGGGGTTGCGGCAGACGCCGCTTCGTCCTCGGGTGCGGCCCGGTTCGTTCTCGGGTGCCGCCCGGCTCGCCCTCGGGTGCCGCCCGGTGGGCGGCTCGGCGTTCTCCGGGGCGCGGGGCGCTATTCGATATGCCGCATTCGGTACGCGGCGTTCGATACGCAGCTCCGCCGCGTGGGCGCGAGCCGCCGCCAACGGCCCGCGCCCGAACAGACCTAGCGGGCCAAGAGGGCCAACTCCTCCCCCACCAAGTCCTGGTGGAGATCGATCGCCGCCGCCGACCCCATCCCCGCCGCGGTGACCACCTGGGCCCGGGGGTCGGCGACATTGCCCGCCACCCACACCCCCGCCACACTCGTCCGCCCCGCGCCGTCCGTGATCACCCAGCCGTCGGCGTCGCGGGCGCAGCCCAGGGCGGTCAGCGGGCCGTCCTGCGGGGTGAACTCCGGCCGTACGAACACCGCCTCGCGCGGCACCATCCGCCCATCGGCCAGTTCCACGCCGCGCAGCCGGGCACCGTCCACCACCAGGCGTTTGACCGCGCCCTCGGCGATCCGCACCCCGCGCGCCGCCAGCCGGGCGCCGTCCCGCCCGGCCAGCGGCAGGGTGTGCCGGAAGAGGACCACATCGTCCGACCACTGCCGCAGCAGCAGGGCCTGGTGCACCGCCCCGGGGTGGGTGCCCAGCACGCCCAGCGGCCGGTCGCGTACCTCGTAGGCATGGCAGTAGGGGCAGTGCAGGACGTCCTGGCCCCAGCGTTCGCCGACGCCGGGTATCGGGGGCAGGCCGTCCCGCAGCCCGGTGGCCACCAGCAGCCGGCGGGCGCCGAGCACGGCCCCGCCCGCCAGGCGTACGGCGAATCCGCGCCCGGCGGCTTCCGCGTGATCCACCCGGCCTTGGATCAACTCCACGCCGTACCGGGCGACTTCCTCCCGCCCGACCGCCAGCAGGGCGGCCGGGGGCATCCCGTCCCGGGAGAGGAAGCCGTGCAGCTGCCCGGCCGGGGCGTTGCGCGGCTGCCCGGCGTCCACCACCGCCACCCGGCGGCGGCAACGCCCCAGCACCAGCGCTGCGTTCAGCCCCGCCGCCCCAGCGCCGGCCACCACCACGTCGTACTCATGCTCATACGCGTACTCGTTCATCTTGGACACCTCCGCCCGCAGGGTGCGGGCAGCCGTCCGCTTGCGGCAATCGTTGTTGCCATTTCCGGGACGCGGCGTTTCCATGGCCGTATGGACGACCAGGAACGTGACGGCCAGGAACGTGACGGCCAAGAGGGTGCCGATCAGGAACGAGCCGCCGCCGTCAGCCGGACGCTCAATGAGGTCGGCCCCCGCCTGAAGCGGCTGCGCACCCGGCGCGGGGTGACGCTGGCGGCCCTCTCGGAGGCCACCGGAATCTCCAAGAGCACCCTCTCCCGGCTGGAGTCCGGCCAGCGCCGCCCCAGCCTGGAGCTGCTGCTGCCCATCTCCCAGGCGCACCAGGTGCCGCTGGACGAACTGGTCGGCGCCCCCGAGGTCGGTGACCCCCGGGTGCGCCTCAAGCCCCGGACCGTCAACGGCAATACCGTCCTGCCGCTCACCACCCGGCCCGGTCCGCTGCAGACCTACAAGATGGTGCTCCCTGCCGCCCGGTCCAGGCCGGATCCCTGCACTCATGAGGGCTATGAGTGGCTTTATGTCCTCTCCGGGCGGCTGCGCCTGGTGCTGGCCGAGCACGATCTGACCCTCGGCCCCGGCGAGGTCGCCGAGTTCGACACCCGGCTGCCGCACTGGTTCGGCTCCACGGGCGCCGGACCGGTGGAGGTGCTGAGCCTGTTCGGACGGCAGGGGGAGCGGATGCACATAAGGGCGCGCCCGCGGGGGTGAGGTTCGGGGGCGCTCTGTAGGGTGCGGGCGGATGGCGCGCATGAGGGCGTCAGCCGACGGTGCCCCTGCGTATCGCTCTTATCAGTGCGCGCAGTTGGCCGCCCGTCAGATCGAGCACCGCGCTCGGGTCGTCGCTCTCGCGCAGCAACAGACCGTCTGAAGTCGCGGCAATGTTCACGCAGTTCGCCCCTGCGGCACTGTACGAGGATTTCTGCCAATCGCAGGTGGTCATCGCGTCCCTCCTCTCAGGTTTCCTTGGCTACGCGGCGAATGAGTTCAAGCGATGCACGGGGATCCAGGGCAATCGACTCCATACGGTCCAGCACAGTCCGATAGCGGACCAACTGAGCTTCGGCATCGAGAAACTCACAGCCGTGATCGGTGTCCAGTTCCACAGTATCGAGTTGAGGGACCGGGCCGTGGGCATAGACGACGGGCTGACCGGAACTCGGAAGCGCCCCGCTGCCGAGCGGAATGACAAGGATGGTGATGTTCTCACGCTCGCTCATGTCCATCAGGTACCGAAGCTGCTTGCGCGCAACGGCAGCACCACCGACCCCGATTCGCAACGCCACCTCATGCATCACGACCGTCAGCGCAGTGGGCCGGTCCCCATGCAGAACGGCCTGACGTTTGATACGGAAGGACATCCGGTGCTCGATCTCGTACGGCTCCAGCGCCGGAACCGTCTCACTGATGACCGCGCGAGCGTGATCGGCAGTCTGCAACAACCCCGGGAGGTGGACGACCCCGGAAATCCTCAGCGCTCGCGCGTGATGCTCCAACTCGGCCAGATCCAGCAGGCCCGCCCCGAGTATCTCCCGGTACTCCTCCCACCATCCGCGCGTCCGGCCGCCCGTCAGTCCGGCCAGCGCCTCGATGAGCGTCTGGTCGGAGCAGGTGTAATTGCGGGCCATGGCCCGAACCCGGTCCGCCCCCACCGCATAGCGGCCGGCTTCGATATTGCTGATCCGCGACTGGTTGACGCCCAGCCGCGCGGCCGCCGCCGTGGTGGAGAGGCCCGCCTTCTCGCGGAGCTTGCGCAGCTCCGCACCGAGCCGTCGCTGACGCAGAGTTGGGCAGTTGGCCGGGGCCACCGGCGCCTCCTCACTTCTCGACCGTCACCCACAAGAGGCGAGTTGGCCCTTCTTCCCGCAACCAAGTGGAATATAGGCCAACAGCGGGCCTACGGTGTGAGCCAAGCCACTCAACCACCTCCTGGGACGGAGCAGCGCAACGCCTCGCGTCCGCCCCCAAGGAGCCCGCTATGGGAACCGTATCGCCGGACACCCCCTGGTCCTACACGCTCACTCTCCCGCATGACCCCCGTTCCGCTCGCATCGCCCGCCTCGCGCTGCGCGGTGTGCTCAGCAGTCACGCCTGGATCGAACTGGCCGACGTCGCCGAACTGTTGCTCGGCGAGCTCGTCGCCAATGCGTATCGCTATTCACACGGCCCCACTGAGGTCCAGGTGCGCGAACTGGCGGACTGCCGACTGCGCATCGGGGTCTGGGACACCAACCCAAAGGTTCCACCGCCTTTCGACGCACCGCCCGACCATTCCGCTCCCGCCACCGCGCCGGAGCCCCTGGCCACCTGCGGGCGCGGCCTGCGAATCGTCCGGAGCTACGCCGACGACTGGGGCAGCTGGTCCATCGGCACCGGCCGCCGGGGGGCCAGCGGCAAGCTGTTCTGGTGCGAACTCGGCGACAGAGCCCGCAACTCTGGAACAGTGGTCTGACCCGAACAGACTTTGCCAATCGGTCGGCCAACCTCGCCTCCGCTCCGGCTAGCGTCAACCGCACCCAATCCCATCCCCCACCAGGTGACGGCCACCGTCACCGGAGAGCGGCATGCCATGACACTGGCCAACCTGACGGAAACCGCCCACGCCCTGGCGGAGGCGTGGCGCTCGGTACCCGTGACCCAGATATCCAACACCCAGCTCAAAGTCGGGCGGATGAGCGAGCACCCGCTCCCCGAGGAGAGCCATCCCGCACCGGAGGCACTGCTGGTACTGGAGGGACGGCTGGAACTCTCCGTCCAGGGACGGCCGGTGACCTTGGAGACGGGCGAGATCTACACCATTCCGGCGGGGACGGTGCACGCGGTACGGCCGGGCAGCGAGGGGACTCTGGTGATCCTCACTCCGGCGCCGGAGGCCCCCGGGGGAACTCCCCACCCGGACCCCGGCGTTGATCAGCGCATGACGACTCCCTTCACCGTATCCCTCACCGTTCGCGGCTATGAGACCGACGCCCAGGGCCACCTCAACACCAGCGTCTATATGCAGTACGCCGAGCACGCCCGCTGGTCCGCGCTTCAGGCCGCCGGGATCCGGCAGAGCGCCTTGCTGGAGCGGGGGGTGGGGCCGGTGAACCTGGAGACCACGCTGCGCTTTCACCGGGAGCTGCGGGCGGGGGACGAGGTGACGGTGAGCTGTGCGTTCCTGTGGGGGGAGGGCAAGACGATCCGGGTGGAGCAGCGGATTGTCCGGGCGGACGGGGTGCTGGCGGCCCAAGTGGACAGCGTGGGCGGTCTGTTGGACCTCAAGGAGCGGCGACTGGTGGACGATCCGGCGGCGCACTTCCGGGCGCTGGCCGCGGACGGGAGCGTGCTCGGACTCTGAGGGCGGGCCCGGCCGGGCCCGTGGGCCAGGTTCCCTTGATCTTCTGCCTACAAGCCACTGTCTACAGTGCTGTAGTCATTGGCGGTCGCGGCGCAGGGTCATGCGCCGGAAGAACGGAGCGGGCATGGGGATATCGGGTGACGGGACGGTCACCGTGGAGGTGCGGGACGCGCCGGGCCGGCGCAGCGCGCACCGGCGGGTGCCGGTATCGGGTCTGAGCAAAGTGCCCGAAGTCACCGCCTTGTTCTGGGTCGTGAAGATCCTCACCACCGGGATGGGCGAGACCGCCTCGGATTATCTGGGCCGGGTACTGGGCCCCGTCCCCGCCGGAGCCCTTGGACTGGGCGGATTCCTGGTCCTGTTGACCCTGCAGTTCCGGGCGGAGCGCTACCGGCCCTGGATCTACTGGTCGGCGATCGTCATGGTGAGTGTGTTCGGCACCATGGCCGCCGATGTCTTCCATGTGGTGGCCGGTATTCCGTACGCGGTCTCCACGGTGGCCTTCTCCGCCATCCTGGCCGCCGTGCTGTTCGCCTGGAACGCCTCCGAGCGGAGCCTGTCCATCCACAGCATTCGCACCCGCCGCCGGGAGGTCTACTACTGGGCGACGGTGCTGGCCACCTTCGCCCTGGGCACCGCCGTCGGTGACCTCACGGCGGGCACCCTGCGGCTGGGCTATCTGTCCTCCGGTCTGCTGTTCGCCGCCGCCATCGCGGTGCCGGCGCTGGCCGGCGGCCTGGGCCGGCTGAACGAGGTGGCCGCCTTCTGGGCCGCGTATATCCTCACCCGCCCGCTGGGCGCCTCGTTCGCCGACTGGATGGGCGCCCCCGCCGCCCATGGCGGCCTGGGCTGGGGTACGGGCCCGGTCACCCTGGCGCTGCTGCTGCCCATCCTCGCGCTGATCGGCTATCTGGCGGCCAGCCGCCGGGACACCCCTCGTTCCTGAGCAGCGGTTCACCGGCGCGGGACAGTGAGGCGGTTGGTGTGCGGCCGAACGCCGGTTCAGCGCCGCCGGACGCTGGGTTCGGCCCCGCCGCGCACCGGATTCAGCGCAGCCCCTCACCGGCGGCAGCGCCACCCGGCACCGGGGCCAACACAGCAGGCCCGCACCGGGATCCGCGCCGCCCCGCACCGGGTTCAGCGCAGCCGGGCCCGGTCCGCGGCGCGGACGCCGCTGGCCCAGCCCTCCGGGTCCCGGCCCTTGAGGCGGTGGGCGGTGGTTCTGGGGAAGAGCCGGCCGGTGGCCTCGCCGACCGCCACCTCGCGGGCGGCCAGCACCGGCAGTGCCTCGGCGCGGGACTCCCGCTCGGTGACCTCGCGGACGGCGGCGGCCAGCCGGTCGCCGATCCGTCCGGCGTAGGCGATCAGGAAGGACTCCCGGAAGTCGCGGGTACGGCGGGAGCGGCCGCGCGAGATGGGGGTCCCCCCTGCTCGAGCGGAGCCGAGAGCTCGGGGGAGAGCGTCAGCGGCACCCCGCATCGCGGCGGTGGCCTGGACCAGCAGTGAGGTGTACATCAACTCGCTGAGTTCCAGGTCGGATTCAAAGCCGACCAGGGTGGCGAAGCCATGCTCGCCGGACCAGACGGACTGGCAGTGGTTGGCGGTGGCCACCGCGTCCAGCAGCAGGGCCTTGGCCCCTTCATAGGGACCCTCGACACCGATGCGGCAGGCGGCGGGACCGCCCGGCGACGGCCCCTCGGCGGTGGCGGCCAGCAGGGCCTCGTCCAGGCAGTGACGGGCCATCAGCTCTTGCGCCTTGGCGGACAGCGCCTCGGCCTCCTCGGCGTAGTCGGTGGACTCGGCCTTGGCCAGCAGGGCCCTGATCCGGGACAGCGTCTTGGGCGGCACCGAGGCCGGACGGGCGGGTGCCACCGGCGCGCCGGGCAGCGGTCCAATGGCGCCGATGCGCGGCAGGGTGTCGATCAGATGCAGGGCGGTCAGGGCATGGGCCGCGGTCTCGAAGCGGGTCAGGCGCCGCCGCCGGGCCAGGGCGTCCAGGTCCGCTTCCACCGGCCCGCCGCCGAGTTCGCGCAGCTGGGCGGCCCAGCGCGGGGGCAGGGTGGCGGCGGTGTAGTGACGGGCCTCGGCGCGGATGGCCGCCCTGCACAGCTCGGCCGCCACGGCGTCCAGCCGGCGGCGGGCCAGCCGGTCCACATCGGCGGGCTGCCAGCCGCCCTCCCAGGCGTGACGCAGCGCGGCGTCAAAGGCCCGGGACAGTGCTGAAGCGGTGTCCGGCCAGCCGCCGGGGGTGGCGGCCAGGGTGGAGGCGGCGGCATAGACCGCGTCCTCCAGGGCATCGGCGTCCGGGGCGACGGTACGCAGGGCACGTACGGCGTCCCGTACGGCGGCGTCACTGGGCTGGGTCACGGTCCTTCTCTCCTCGGCGTACGCCCCCATTCTCCCGCGCCCCCCAGGGGCGCGGGGAACTGCGCGAGCAACCACCCACAACCCGCAGTCGAACGGCAGGAGCAGTCGGCAGACGCCCCATCACTGGGGGCATCCAGGGGCGCGGGGCATTACCGATGTGCGGCTCCGCCGCGTGGGCGCGACCAGCCCCCAACCACCCGCAGCCGAACACCCCCCAGCCGGCGCAGCACCTACGCTGGCCGCATGCCTTTACCTCAACCGGTGGACACCGGCAACACCGCCCATATCCGCACTATTCTGGCGCGGGCCTTCGATGACGACCCGGTGATGCGCTGGCTCTTCCCGGACGACGCCACCCGCCCCACCGCCCTCGGTGAGTTCTTCGGCTTGCAGGCCGAGTGGCTCTACGGGCCGTACGGACACTGCGAGTTCACCGACTTCGCCGCTGCCCTGTGGGCGCCACCGGGCGCGCATTCGACCGATCCCCCGCCGGAGGAGTGGGCCAGGCAGCTGCTGGGTGAACGGGCGCCGCGGCTGCATGAGTTGGTCGCCCTGATCGGCGAGCACGCTCCGGCCGAGCCGCACTGGTATCTGGGCACCCTGGGCACCGACCCGGCCGCCCAGGGGCAGGGCCATGGGGCCGCGCTGCTGCGCTCGGGGCTGGCCAAGGCGGACGCGGCCGGGCTGCCCGCCTATCTGGAGTCCTCGGCGGAGTCCAATCTGCCCTTCTATGCGCACTTCGGCTTTGTGGTGGAGAAGGAGCTGCAACTGCCGGGCGGTGGCCCCCGGTTGTGGCCCATGCGGCGGGAGGCGCGGGGCTGAAGCGCCACCGGGCGGCGGCCGTCGAGGCCGCCGCCCGGCGAAGGGGTCGGTTCTACCCGGTATATCCGGTCATCCGGTCCATCCGGTCAGGAGCCGGTCGCGCTGCCCTTGACCCACGCGCTCCAGTCCATGTTCCAGCCGTTGAGGCCGTTGTCCGGGGCGATGGTCTTGTCGTCGGAGTTCTTCACGATGACCACGTCACCGATCTGGGAGTTCTTGAAGAACCAGGCGGCCGGCATATCGGGGTCACCGGCGCCGCGCACATCCTGCAGACCCACACAGCCGTGGCTGGTGTTCTCGTTGCCGAAGACGCCGCTGCCCCAGTAGTTGCCGTGGATAAAGGTGCCGGAGCTCGACAGCCGCATGGCGTGCGGGACATCCGGGATGTCGTACTCGCCCTTGCCGTCCGACTTGGTGAAGCCGACCGTGGTGCCGTCCATCCGGGTCTCGGTGAACTTCTCCGAGATCACCATCTGGCCGTTGTAGGTGGGGTGTTCGGGGCTGCCGGCCGAGATCGGGATGGTCCTGAGGGTCTTGCCGTCACGCACCACCGTCATCTGGTGGGTCTTGGCGTCCACCGTGGAGACCTGGGAGTAGCCGATCTTGAAGTTGACGGTCTTCTTCTGGACGCCCTTGATGCCCGGCGCGCCCTCCACGCCGTCTAGGTCCATCTTCATGGTGACCTCGGAGTTGGCCTTCCAGTAGTCCTTGGGACGGAAGTCCAGGCGCTGGTCGTCAAACCAGTGGCCGACCACCTGCTGGCCGCTGCTGGAGGTGACCGTCAGATGCGACTGGACGGCCTTGCGGTCCTTGATCGGCTTGTCGAAGTTGATGGACACCGGCATACCCACGCCGACGGTCGAACCGTCCTCCGGCGTGAAGGAGCCGATAAAGCTGTTGTCCGGCGAGACGGTGGAGAAGGAGGAGTTGGCGAAGGCCTTGCGGCCCTTGGCGTCCTGCGCCTCGGCGGCGATCTTGTACTTGGCGGAGCGCTCCAGGTTGGCCTTGGGCTTCCAGGACTTCTTGTCCGCCGAGATCGAACCCTCGACCGGGGTGCCCTTGTCCGTCGTCATCTTGACGGACGTCAGCTCGCCGTCACTGACGGTCACCTGAGTGGCGTCGGCCGTGATACCGGCGTTGTTGGTACCGCTCTTGGGCTCGATCTTGATCTGCGCCTGGGAGGCGTCCTTGGCGGCAGCGGCGTCCACACTGCTCTGCGACTTGTCCTTGCCGTCGCTCTTGTCGCCGCCGCCGTTGCAGGCGGCGAGGGTGAGCACTCCACCGAGCACGGCGGCCGCGGCCACCAGGCCCTTGCGGCGCTTGCCGTCCGTCATCACACGCTTCTCCATTGCCTCTGGACCCCGAATCCCCGAACCGAGCCGTCGGGCCCATGCGTCCCGGTTATTGCTTAATGAACGCGTGGGTCGATTCGCCCGTTCCACCCCTGTCGAAAGTGTGGGGAAGACCACCCAGTAAAGCCCCTTGGGGTCTTCAGGCCCAAGCCGGGGTGGTCGGCGGGGGTGGGTGAGAGGGCGGTTGCCGTCCGCGGCTTCCCAGGGGTGCGGGTGTGTCATTACCATCGTGACGGCCGGGACCGCTGAGTGGTCACGGCCTCAATCTCCGCCGCCGCGAAGGGGATTCGTCCTGTGACCGCACGCCGTCCGCTGCTCACCGCCGCTGCGGCGGCCCTGGTGCTGTGCGGGGTGTGGCTGGTGCCCAGTGCACATGCGGTGCCGGGTGGGCATACGGTGCCGGGTTCGCGTCCGTCCGCTGCTCCGGGTTCGGTTTCCGCTCCGGGTTCGGCGCCGGGTTCGCGTCCGGCGGCCCGGCCGCACGTCGCGCCGACGGCTCGGCAGACGGCGGCCGACGGCGCGAAGTTGAACCTGGCGGACACGGGCAGTGTGGACACCACGCCCTATCTGGTGGGCGGGGTTGCGTTTGTCGCGACGGGCGGGGTGCTGGTGACCGGCGCGGTCCGCAGGTCGCGTACGGCCGCGCGCTAGCGTCGTTCGGCTGCGGGCTCGTTGTGGCTGGTCACGCCCACGCGGCGGAGCCGCACATCGAATGGAGCCCCGCGCCCCTGGCGGGGCGCGCCTGGCGGGCCGGAGTCAGTTGAGGGGGCCGGTGATGGGTTCCGTGGCGGCGATCAGGCGGCCGGTGCGGACGAACTCCTCGGCGGCCGCCAAGTCGGGGGCGAGGAAGCGGTCCTCGCCCGGCCCCTGGACGCCCGCCGCGCGGACCGCCGCCAGCACCGCCGCCGTGGCGGGCGCGGGCGTACGGTCCGTGCGCAGTTCCACCGCCCGCGTGGCGGCGACCAGCTCCACCGCGATGACCCTGGTCAGCGCGGACAGCGCGGTACGCAGCTTGCGCGCCGCCGACCAGCCCATGGAGACATGGTCCTCCTGCATCGCCGAGGACGGGATGGAGTCCACCGAGGCCGGGACGGCCAGCCGCTTCATCTCGCTGACCAGGGCGGCCTGGGTGTACTGCGCGATCATCAGGCCGGAGTCCACGCCCGGGTCACCGGCCAGGAAGGCGGGCAGGCCGTGCGAGCGGTTCTTGTCCAGCAGCCGGTCGGTGCGCCGCTCGGCGATGGAGGCCAGGTCGGCGGCGGCGATGGCCAGGAAGTCCAGGACGTAGGCGACGGGGGCGCCATGGAAGTTGCCATTGGACTCCACCCGGCCGTCCGGCAGCACCACCGGGTTGTCCACGGCCGAGGCCAGTTCCCGGTCGGCGACCAGGCGGGCGTGCGCCAGGGTGTCCCGGCCGGCACCCGCCACCTGCGGGGCGCAGCGGATGGAGTAGGCGTCCTGGACGCGCGGGGCGTCGTCCTGGTGGTGTCCCGTCAGCCCGGAACCGGCCAGTACCCGCAGCATATTGGCGGCGCTGGCGCCCTGGCCGGGGTGCGGGCGGATGGCGTGCAGCTCGGGGGCGAGCACCTTCTCGGAGCCCAGCAGGGCCTCCAGGGAGAGGGCGGCGGTGATGTCCGCGGAGGTGATCAGACGGGCCAGGTCGGCGCAGGCCATCACCAGCATGCCGAGCATGCCGTCGGTGCCGTTGAGGAGGGCGAGCCCCTCCTTCTCGCGGAGTTCCACCGGCTCGATGCCGTGTTCGGCGAGCAGTTCGGCGGCGGGGCGCACGGTGCCGTCGGGGCCTTCGGCCTCGCCCTCGCCCATCAGGGTCAGGGCGCAGTGGGAGAGCGGGGCGAGGTCGCCGGAGCAGCCGAGGGAGCCGTACTCGTGGACGACCGGGGTGATGCCGGCGTTCAGCAGGGCGGCCATGGTCTCCACGACCAGCGGGCGGACTCCGGTGTGGCCGGAGGCCAGGGTCTTCAGGCGCAGGAACATCAGCGCCCGGACCACCTCGCGCTCCACCCGGGGACCCATGCCGGCCGCATGCGAGCGGACGATGTTGCGCTGGAGCTGGGTGCGCAGGTCGGGGCTGATGTGCCGGACGGCGAGGGCGCCGAAGCCGGTGGAGACGCCGTAGACCGGGTCGGGCTTGGCGGCCAGTTCGTCGATGGTGCGGCGGGCGGCGGCGACCGCGTCCAGGGCGTCCTGGGACACCACGACGCGGGCGTTGTCGCGGGCTACGGCGAGGACGTCTTCGGCGGTCGTGCCGGTGGGGCCGACGATTACCTGCATATCCATATTCAGGCACCCTAGATACTGAATTGGCGTCTGTCACCACCTGGCCGGGTGCCCATTTCAACAACGCGGGGTTCGCCCCTCATGCCCGCTGCGGCCCCCGTGCTAGCGCCGCCCCCGGAAGCGGCGGCGTTCCGCGCGGGGTGGGGCCGGGGGGCGGTCGGCGAGGCGGACGACCGGGTCCGCACGGCCGCCCTCGCGCCCGGCGACCACCGGCTTGCGGGAACCGGCCGCCTTGGCGCGGTACTGCGCCGCGTCGGCCAGGCGGAACAGCCGCCGGGCGGTGCCCACCGGCCCAATGGGATCCCCGGTGGACGCCACCCCGCAGGCCACGCCCTCGCCCAGCTCCAACTCCCCGGCCCGGTGGCAGAGTTCCTCCGCCACCCGCACCAGTTCGTCCGCCGAGGGCCCCACGCTCACCAGGCAGAACTCGTCCCCGCCCAGCCGCGCGGCCAGCGTCCCCGGCAGCCGCGCCCCGCACAGCGAGAGCACCGAGCCGAAGCGTTCCAGCAGCCGGTCGCCCACCGCGTGCCCCAGGGTGTCGTTGACCCGCTTGAGCCCGTTGAGGTCGCACACCACCAGCCCGACCACGGTGCCGTCCGCCAGGTGCCGCTCCACCGCCTCGTCCAGCCGGGCGTCCACCGCCCGCCGGTTGGCCAGGCCGGTGAGCGGGTCGGTGTAGGCCAGCCTGCGCACCTCCTCCAGCCGTTCGGTCTGCGCTATCCCGGCGGCGGTGACGGCGGCCAGCACGGTGGCGAAGTCCGCGTCGGTGCGACCGAAGACCGGCCCGTCGGCCGGGCGGGCCACATACAGCTCGCCCCAGGCCCGGCCGTGCAGCACGATGGGCGCTATCACACAGCTGCCCCGGCCGCGCCGCCGCAGCGCGGCCGCCCGGTGCCCGGTGCCCGCCTCCCGGGCGGTCTCCACCCAGGCGTGCGGCCGGGCGCCCGCCCACTTCTCGTGCGGGAACTCGGCGACCTCGGGGAAGTCATGCACCGGGTAGCACTCCCGGGCCGGGAACCGCTCCTCACCGTCGGCGAGTTCGCCGACATTGACCAGCACCCGCAGCCGCCCGTGCTCGCGCTCCCAGACCGAGATCGACGCAAAGCTGCCGTCCAGCGCGTGCAGCGCCCCCTCGGCCGCCGCCACCACGCCGTCCAGTGCCGTCGGGGCGGCGGCCATCGCCTGGGTCACCCCCACCACCGCGCACAGGCGATCGTCACGCCGCTGGTCGTCCGACACCCGAGCCTCACATCCCGTCACTGAGCGCAGCTCCCGCACTCCAGCCTAAGAACGTCCTGCTCGTTCCGCCGTACGAGGTGCCGAGCTCCCCGGCGGTCCGGGCCCGGGCCCGCCGTCACTCCCCCGGCCAGTCGGGCGTGCGCTTTTCGTTGAAGGCGGCCACGCCCTCCGCGCGGTCGCCGGAGAAGGCCACCGTGCGCCAGGCGGCGTCCTCCACATCCAGGCCGGTGCGCAGGTCCAGGCCGTGGCCCAGGCGCAGGGCGCGCTTGGCGGCGCGCAGCCCCACAGGGGAGTTGGCGGCGATCCGCCGGGCCAGCGCCAGTGCCTCCGTACCGTCCTCGCCCTCCGGCACCAGGACATCCACCAGCCCCAGCTCCCGGGCCTCGGCCGCCTCCACCCGCCGGGCGGTGAAGATCAGCTCGGCGGCGCGGGCGGCGCCCACCCGGCGCGGCAGCAGCTGGGTGCCGCCGCCGCCGGGGATCACCCCCACCGAGACCTCGGGCAGGCCGACCACGGCCGTACGGTCCGCCACGATCAGATCGCAGGACAGCGCGAGTTCGAACCCGCCGCCCAGGGCGAAGCCATGCACCGCGGCGATGGCCGGGACGGGCAGTTCCAGCACCCCGGCGTAGGCGGCGCGGGCATACGGGCGCTGGCGGGCCAGGTCGGCCTCGGTGAAGGAGTTGCGCTCCTTGAGGTCGGCCCCCACACAGAAGGCGCGGGGGTGGGTGGAGGTGAGCACCACCGCGCGGACCCCGGGGTCCCGGGCGATGGCGGCGGTGGCCTCGGTGATATTGCGGGCCATCTCGGTGGAGACGGCGTTCATGGCCTTGGGCCGGTCCAGGACGAGCTCGGCGACGTGCTCATGCCGGCGGACGGCGACCTGGTCACCGAAGCGCTGTTCACTCATGACGGTGCACACCCTTTCCCACGGCGTTGTCGGTGCGGGTGATCATGCCTCGTTCATGTCGGGGGCGTAAGCCCCCAAGGGGCACTCCTGGGGCCGGGAACGCGACCGCCCTACTCCCCGCCCTCCCGCCGGGTGAGCAGCCAGGGCTCGACCACGCCCAGCCCCCGCACCGGCCGCTGCCACATCGGCTGGAGCGCAAACCGGTAGGGCGGCTGGTGCGCCCCCTCCTCCGCCGCCTGGGCCTCCGACTTGGGCGCGTCCCCGGAGCGGGCCAGCTCCTCGGCGAAGGCCCCGTCCACCAGCACCGCGTCCTTGGGCGCTATCGAGGTCAGCCGGCTGGCCAGATTGACGGTGGTGCCGAAGACATCTCCCATCCGGGTGGTGACGGTGCCGAAGGCGATGCCCACCCGCAGCTCGGGCATGGTCTCGTCATGGCTGAGCGTCTCGATCAGCCGCAGCCCGATCTCCGCCGCGGTGCCCGCGTCGTCCGCGGAGAACAGCACCTCGTCGCCCAGCGTCTTGATGAGCCGGCCGCCGTGCGCGGCCACCAGGTCCGCGGCGGTGGTCTCGAAGGCCTCGACCAGCTCGCCGAGTTCCTCCTCCTCCAGCCGCCGGGTGAGCCGGGTGAAGCCGACCAGGTCGGCGAAGCCCACCGCCAGGCGCCGGTCCACCATCTCGGCGTCGTCCTGGGCCTGGACCACCCGTCCGGTGGCGGCGGCCAGCTGGCGCCGCCAGACATAGATGAGGAACTCCTCCAGCTCCGGCAGCAGCAGCTCGACCAGCGGATAGGTGATCTCGGTCCGGGTCATGCCCGGCTCCTGAGGCTCGGTCAGGCCCTCCAGAAAGGAGTCGATCTGCCAGTCGGCCAGCCGGGCGGTGGTCTGGCCGGTGGACCGGGCCACCTGCACCGCCATCGGCTCGCTCAGCAGCCCCGCCTCCACCAGGCCGGCCAGCCGCCGCAGCGCCAGCACGTCCGCCTCGGTGAGCGCCTTGGCCTGGCCGATGTCGGCGAAGCCCATGGCCCGCCAGAAGCGGGCGGCCAGATCCATGGACACCCCGGCCGCGCGGGCTGCCTGGAAGGGGGTGTAGCGCCGCTCGGCGCCCAGGATCAGCGCCTCCAGCCGCAGCGCCAGCGGGTCGGCGCCCTCCTCGGCGGCCTCGTCCCCGTAGTCCGCGCCCAGGGACGCGGTCACATCCCGGTCCCCGGCGCTGCCGACCCCCTCGGCCCCAACGGCGCGGGAGGCGCCTCCGTCGTCGGCGGTCACCGCCCGCCCCCTGTCCGATCCGTGCGCACTGCCCTGCCGATCGCCGCTAGCGAAGTTTCCGCGGACAACGATACGGCAGGTGTGCCCTAGCTCACTCTCCAGACGGCTCCGCTCACTCCCCGGACGGCTCCGGCGACGCGGAGGGCTCCGGCGACGCGGACGGCTCCGCTCACTCCCCCGACGGCTCCGGCGACGCGGACTGCCCCGGCGGTTCTGCCGCCGGGCGCAGGTGGACGATGTCGCCCGCGCCCACCGGCCGCCGCGCCCCCTCGTCGGTGGCCAGCACCAGCCGGCCGTCCCCGTCCAGGGCCACCGCCTCGCCGGTGAGTTCGTCCCCGCCGGGCAGTTCGGCCCGTACCCGGCGGCCCAGGGTGGCGCAGCCGGCCGCGTAGGCCTCCTGGAGCCGGCAGGCGGCAGGGTCGCCGCCCACCGCCCGCCACTGCTGGTACCACTCGGCCAGCGAGCGGAGCACGGACCGCAGCAGGATGTCGCGGTCCAGCGTCCGGGCCCCGGCCAGGGCCAGTGAACCGGCGGTGGGTACGGGCAGTTCACCGGCGCGCAGCGAGACATTGAGGCCGATGCCCACGATCGCCGAGTCGCCGCTGAGTTCGGCGAGGATGCCGCCCGCCTTGCGTTCCTCGCCGCCGATGTGCACCAGCAGGTCATTGGGCCACTTCAGGGCGGTGTCCACGCCGGCGGTGCGGGACAGCGCGGTGGCGGTGGCCACCCCGGCGAGCAGCGGCAACCAGCCCCAGCGTTCGGCGGGCACGGCGGGGCCGGGGGTGAGGCGGACGGAGAAGAACAGGCCGGAACGGGCGGGAGCGGTCCAGCTGCGGTCCAGCCGGCCGCGTCCGGCCGACTGCTCCTCGGCGATCAGCACCGCGCCCTCCTCGCCCCGGGCGGCGGCCAGATCGGTGTTGGTGGAGCCGGTGTTGGCCACCACCTCCAGGGAGGTCCACAGCCCGCCGGGGCGCAGCAGCGCGCGGCGCAGCGCCGGGGCGTCGAGGGGTGGCCGGTCCAGGTCGGACCAGCGGCTTGCGGAGCTGTCGGGGGGCGTCATGGGACCACCTTAGGAGTGGTGCGGATGTGGCCAACGACGCACTGCCGGAACGCAGTGGCGCCGATACGCTACGGACCGGTAGCCACCGTTGCCCCAGATCGTTTTCCCAGATCGCCTTCCCATGTCGTCCCCAGGAACGAGCAGGAGCCGCAGCCCGATGCCTGAGCGAAACCCGGACGGAACCGATATCCACACCACCGCGGGCAAGCTCGCGGATCTTCAGCGCCGGATCGAGGAGGCCACCCACGCCGGTTCCGCCCGGGCGGTGGAAAAGCAGCACGCCAAGGGGAAGTTGACGGCGCGCGAGCGGATCGAGCTGCTGCTGGACGAGGGTTCCTTCGTGGAACTGGACGAGTTCGCGCGGCACCGCTCCACCAACTTCGGCATCGAGCACAACCGCCCTTACGGGGACGGGGTGGTGACCGGTTACGGCACCGTGGACGGCCGTACGGTCTGTGTCTACTCGCAGGACTTCACCATCTTCGGCGGGTCCCTGGGCGAGGTCTACGGCGAGAAGATCGTCAAGGTGATGGACTTCGCGCTGAAGACCGGCTGCCCGGTGATCGGCATCAACGACGGTGGCGGGGCCCGGATTCAGGAGGGCGTGGTCGCCCTGGGCCTGTTCGCCGAGATCTTCCGCCGCAATGTGCACGGCTCCGGGGTGATCCCGCAGATCTCGCTGATCGTGGGCCCGTGCGCGGGCGGTGCGGTCTACTCCCCGGCGATCACCGACTTTACGGTGATGGTGGATCAGACCTCGCATATGTTCATCACCGGACCGGATGTGATCAAGACGGTCACCGGTGAGGATGTGGGCTTCGAGGAACTGGGCGGGGCGCGTACCCACAACACCACCTCGGGCGTGGCCCATCACATGGCGGCGGACGAGAAGGACGCCATCGACTACGTCAAGGCGCTGCTGTCCTATCTGCCGTCCAACAACCTCTCCGAGCCGCCGGCCTTCCCGGAGGAGGCGGAGCTGGAGGTGACGGAGGCCGACCGGGAGCTGGACGTACTGATCCCGGACTCCGCGAACCAGCCCTACGACATGCACACCGCCATCGAGCATGTGCTGGACGACGGTGAATTCCTGGAGACCCAGGCCCTGTTCGCGCCGAACATCATCACCGGCTTCGGCCGGGTGGAGGGCCGGCCGGTGGGTGTGGTGGCCAACCAGCCGATGCAGTTCGCCGGTTGCCTGGACATCAACGCCTCGGAGAAGGCCGCCCGTTTCGTCCGTACCTGTGATGCCTTCAACATCCCGGTGCTCACCTTTGTGGACGTTCCCGGCTTCCTGCCCGGCACCGACCAGGAGTACGGCGGCATCATCCGGCGCGGCGCCAAGCTGATCTACGCCTATGCGGAGGCCACCGTGCCGCTGATCACGGTGATCACGCGGAAGGCGTTCGGCGGGGCGTATGACGTGATGGGCTCCAAGCACCTGGGCGCGGACCTCAACCTGGCCTGGCCCACGGCCCAGATCGCGGTGATGGGCGCCCAGGGGGCGGTCAACATCCTGCACCGGCGTTCCCTGGCGGCAGTCGAATCGGACGAGGAGCGCGAGGAGTTGCGCGCCCGGCTGATCACCGACTACGAGGACGCGCTGCTGAACCCGTACGCGGCGGCGGACCGGGGCTATGTGGACGCGGTGATCATGCCGTCCGACACCCGGCGGCACATTGTGCGGGGGCTGCGGGCGCTGCGCGAGAAGCGGGAGTCTTTGCCGCCGAAGAAGCACGGGAACATTCCGCTCTGACGGATCGGCCGCCGAGCCGCCGAGCCGTCGAAGCCCTCGAAGCCGTCGGAAGGGACGCTGACGTGATCAAGGTCGTACGGGGCAACCCGACCCCCGAGGAGCTGGCCGCCGCACTGGCGGTGGTCCAGGCCCGCGCGGCGGCCCGCGCCGCCGCCGCGCCGGGTTCCGAGGTACGCGCGGAGTGGGCCGACCCGGCGCGGCTGACCGGCACCAAGCGGGTGCCGCGGCCCGGCCCGCGCGCCTGGCGCACCTCCTACTGGCCCGCGTAGCCCGCCCCGTCAGGGGCGCGGGGAACTGCGCGAACAGCCGATGGCGGCCCGCATCCGACAGTGAAACCCCAGGCCGGGGCTTCGTCGTCGGCTGCGGGCCGCCGATGCCTGCCCGCGCAGTTCCCCGCGCCCCTACCGGCGCACCCAAAACGCACAGGTTCGGCAAAAGTGCAACCAAGTGATTCCCAATTCGCATCATCACTCATGAAATGACGCGAACAGGGGAGTCTGTCACGCCATGAACAAGCCCGTCCGCCATATCGCCATATTCGCCGGAACCCTGGTCCTCGCCCTGCTCGCCCAGGCCACCTGGCTCCAGTTCGGCCGGGCCGACGAGCTGGCCGGCCATGAGAAGAACAGACGGGTCCGGATCAACGCCTACGCCCACCCGCGCGGCAACATCATCGTGGGCGGCGAACCGGTCACCGGCTCCGTACCGACCACCGGCGGCGACCTGAAGTACAAGCGCAGCTACACCGACGGCGCCCGCTACGCCCCCGTCACCGGCTTCTCCTCGCAGACCTTCGGCAGCAACCAGCTGGAGTACGTCTACGACAAGTTCCTCAGCGGCACCGACGACCGCCTCTTCCTCCAGCGCACCACCGACCTGTTCACCGGCCGCAAGCCGCGCGGCGGCGATGTGGTCACCACCATCGACCCCAATGCCCAGCAGGCCGCGGTCAAGGGGCTGGGGAAGTACAAGGGCGCGGTGGTGGCCATCGAGCCGTCCACCGGCCGGATCCTGGCGCTGGCCTCCACCCCCTCCTACGACCCCTCGGCGATCGCCGGGGAGGGCAGGCAGGACCAGCGGACCTGGCAGCGGCTGGAGGCGGACAAGGACGGAAAGCCGCTGTCCAACAAAGCGATCAAGGAGCTCTACCCGGCCGGCTCCACCTTCAAGATCCTCACCGCGGCGGCCGCCCTGGACCACGGGCTCTACACCGATATCGACGCCCCCACCGACTCCCCGTACCCGTGGAACCTGCCGGACACGGTGACGCCGATGAAGAACGAGAACGAGAGCGCGCCCTGCCGCAACGCCTCGCTCAAGGTGGCCATGCAGTACAGCTGCAACAACGTCTTCGCCAAGATCGCCGCCGAGCTGGGCAAGGACAAGATGCGCGAGACGGCCGAGAAGTTCGGCTTCAACCAGCAGGTGGACATGCCGGTGCGGGTCACCGGGAGCGTCTACCCCAAGGACCTCAACCGGCCGCAGACCGCCCTCACCGGCATCGGCCAGGGCAGCCTGGCGGCCACCCCCTTCCAGGTGGCCATGATGACCGCCGCCCTGGCCAACGACGGCAAGCTGATGAAGCCGCACCTGGTGGACAAGCTGCGCGGACCGGACCTGTCCACGGTGCAGGAGTTCAAGCCCGAGCGGATGTCCCAGGCCGTCTCCCCGGACACCGCCCGCAAGGTGCAGCGGATGATGGAGTTCACCGCCAAGGAGGGCACCGGCAAGGCGGCGCTGATCGACGGGGTGACGGTGGGCGGCAAGACCGGCACCGCCCAGCACGGCGCCAACCTGGAGAAGATCCCCTACGCCTGGTTCGTCTCCTACGCCAAGCAGGACGACGGCTCCCCGGTGGCGGTCGCGGTGTTCATCGACCCGGAGGGCTCGGGGGTGGACCGTGCGCACGTCTCCGGCGGCGGGCTGGCCGGGCCGATCGCCAAGCAGGTCATGCGGGCGGTGCTGAAGAAGTAGCGGGTTCCGTAGGCTGGCCGTCATGAATGCCAAGCGCCGTCTCGTCCTCGCCTCCCAGTCCCCCGCCCGGCTCGGCCTGCTGCGCCAGGCCGGGCTCGCGCCCGAGGTGATAGTGAGCGGGGTGGACGAGGACGCGCTCACCGCGCCCTCCCCCGGCGAGCTGGCGCTGGTGCTGGCCGAGGCCAAGGCCGCCGCGGTGGCGGCGCTGCCGCGGTCGGCGGGGGCGCTGGTGGTCGGCTGTGACTCGGTGCTGGAGCTGGACGGCCGGGCGCTGGGCAAGCCCGCCGACGCCGAGGACGCGACCGCGCGCTGGAAGTCCATGCGCGGCCGCTCGGGGGTGCTGCGGACCGGTCACTGTGTGATCGACACCGAGACCGGCCGCCGCGGCTCGGCCACCGCCTCGACAACGGTCCACTTCGGTGAGCCGACCGACGCCGAGATCGCCGCCTATGTGGCCTCCGGCGAACCGCTGTATGTCGCCGGAGCGTTCACCCTGGACGGCCGTTCGGCGCCCTTCATCAAGGGCATCGAGGGCGATCCGGGAAATGTGATCGGCCTGTCCCTGCCGCTGCTGCGCGAGCTGCTGGCGGGCCTGGACGTGGCCATCACCGACCTCTGGGTCTAGGGCGGGCCCCATCAGGGGCGCGGGGAACTGCGCGACCAGCCACCCGGATCCCGCACCCGAAAACCCCGCCTAAAGCGGCAGCGCCTTCGTCACCTGCGTCACCTGACCGACCTTCTTCACCTGGTTCAGCTGCTTGAGCTCATCGAGCTGCTGCAGCTTGCCCAGCTCCTCCACGGCCCCCGGGTAGAGGCTTGTGGCGGGACCCTTGGCGGGCATCCCGGGGGGCGGCGCACTGTTGTGCCCCGCGGAAGCCGCCGGGGCGGACTGCGCCGCCGGGGCGTGGCCCGGAGCGGGGGCCGGGGCCGCCGCCTGCCCCGAGCCCGAGGGCAGCGGCAGGGGTGCCGCGGAGGCGGTGGCGGCGGAGGTCACGGAGAGTGCGGCGGAGGCCAGAGCGGCGGCCACAGCAATGCGCTTGATCATGACATCTTCAACGATGTCATGGCATATCGGTCACTCCGCCACAGCCCGCCCCAACCCCTAACTCCCCCATAAATCCCGGGAATTCGCACACTCTTGGGACAGCAAAGGCAAGCGTACGAACCGGGAGGGAACCCCGTTATGCCGCAGTCCGTGGACCGGGCCCTGGACGTACTGGACGTCCTCGCCGAGGCCGATGGGCCGGTGCCCGCCAAGGTCCTGGCCCGGCGGCTGGGCTGCGGGCTGTCCACCGCCTATGAGCTGCTGGGCGCCCTGACCGCCCGCGGCCATCTGGCCCGTACCCCGGCCGGCTATGTGCTGGGCTACCGGGTGCCCGCCCTGCACCACGCCTTCCAGCGGCAGATGCGCATCGGCGGCGAGGTCCAGGAGCTGCTGCTGGAGCTGCGCCGGGCGGTGGGTACGGACGCCTACCTCAGCGGCTACCGGGACGGCACGGTGGCGGTCCTGGCCGCCACCGGCAGCGGACCCGCCGCCACCGGCGGCTTCGCCCCCGGCCGGGACGAGGCCGCGCACGCCACCGCCCATGGCAAGGTGCTGCTGGCCGCGCTGCCCCGGGCCGCCCGGCACCGCTATCTGGCCGCCGCCGGACTGCCCGCCATCACCCCGCGCACCATCACCTCGCCGGAACGCCTGGAGGCCCAGCTGCGCCGGGTGCGGCGGGAGGGAATGGCCATGGAGATCGAGGAGTGCGCGGCCGGGGTGGCCTGTCTGGCGGTGCCGGTGCCCGCCGCCGGCACCCCGGCCACCGCGGTCTCGGTGGCCCTGCCCGCCGCCGAGCTGGCCCGGCGGCGCGGCGAGGTACTGGCGGCCCTGCGCCAAGTGGCGGCGACGGCCGGGAAGTTGACGGCGGACGGACTCCAGGGCGCCGCCCGGTCCGCCGTTACCCGGGGGATGACCTCCACTACTGGCGGGTAACCCTTCCTCGGGAGATGTCCGGGCTCCGGACCAGACGCAAACTTTGCGTCACCCATTCGTAGGGACCCCACAAATCCATGTCATCACCACTCACGCGAGCCGCCCGAGATCCGGACCACATCGGCGCTCCAGCCGGACACCAGGAAACCCGGCGTACCGTGGGAGATCGGGGAACTCATCCATCCGGGGGACGTCCCTCGGACCCCGGTTAACGCAGCGTGTGGGCAAGGTCACCCCGGAAGTCGGGTCGGCACAAGGTGTCGCCAGTACCTAAACTCACCTTGTTTCAAGGAGGGAGCCATCGTGCGCAAGGTGCTCATCGCCAACCGTGGCGAAATCGCTGTCCGCGTCGCTCGTGCGTGCCGGGATGCCGGGATCGGCAGTGTGGCGGTCTACGCCGACCCGGACCGTGACGCATTGCATGTCCGGGTGGCAGACGAGGCGTACGCGCTGGGCGGTGACACCCCCGCGACCAGCTACCTCGATATCTCCAAGGTGCTCGCCGCGGCGGCCGAGTCGGGGGCCGACGCTGTCCACCCCGGCTATGGCTTCCTGTCCGAGAACGCCGAGTTCGCCCAGGCCGTGCTGGACGCCGGGCTGATCTGGATCGGCCCCCCGCCGCAGGCCATCCGCGACCTCGGCGACAAGGTGGCGGCCCGTCATATCGCCCAGCGCGCGGGCGCGCCGCTGGTGGCGGGTACCCCCGACCCGGTGTCCGGTGCCGAGGAGGTCGTGGCCTTCGCCGAGCAGCACGGGCTGCCGATCGCCATCAAGGCCGCCTTCGGCGGCGGCGGGCGTGGCCTGAAGGTCGCCCGCACCATGGAAGAGGTCCCGGAGCTGTATGACTCCGCGGTGCGCGAGGCGGTGGCCGCCTTCGGCCGCGGCGAGTGCTTTGTGGAGCGCTACCTGGACCGTCCCCGGCATGTGGAAACCCAGTGCCTGGCGGACCAGCACGGCAATGTGGTCGTGGTCTCCACCCGTGACTGCTCCCTGCAGCGCCGCCACCAGAAGCTGGTGGAGGAGGCCCCGGCCCCGTTTTTGTCCGCGGAGCAGAACGCCGAGCTGTACCGCGCCTCCAAGGCCATCCTCAAGGAGGCCGGCTATGTCGGCGCGGGCACCGTGGAGTTCCTGGTCGGCCAGGACGGCACCATCTCCTTCCTGGAGGTCAACACCCGTCTTCAGGTGGAGCACCCGGTCACCGAGGAGGTCACCGGCATCGACCTGGTGCGGGAGATGTTCCGCATCGCCGACGGCGAGGAGCTCGGCTACGACGACCCGCCGGCGCGCGGTCACTCCTTTGAGTTCCGCATCAACGGCGAGGACCCGGGCCGCAACTTCCTGCCCGCCCCCGGCACCGTCACCAAGTTCAGCCCGCCCACCGGCCCGGGCGTGCGCCTGGACGCCGGTGTGGAGTCCGGCTCGGTCATCGGCCCGGCCTGGGACTCCCTGCTGGCCAAGCTGATCGTCACCGGCGCCACCCGGGAACAGGCCCTGCAGCGCGCCGCCCGCGCCCTGGCCGAGTTCGAGGTCGAGGGCATGGCCACCGCCATCCCCTTCCACCGCGCCGTGGTCGCCGACCCCGACTTCACCGCCGAGCCCTTCCGGATCCACACCCGCTGGATCGAAACCGAGTTCAACAACACCATCCAGCCCTTCACCGGCGCCGCGGCCGAGGAGGACGAGGAACTGCCCGGCCGGGAGACGGTGGTGGTGGAGGTCGGCGGCAAGCGCCTGGAGGTCTCGCTGCCCTCCTCGCTGGGCATGACCATCGCCCGTACCGCGGCCGCCGGTGGCGCCAAGCCCAAGCGCCGCGCCGCCAAGAAGGCCGGGGCCGCGGCCTCCGGTGACTCGCTGACCTCCCCGATGCAGGGCACCATCGTCAAGGTGGCCGTGGAGGAGGGCCAGCAGGTGGCCGCGGGCGACCTGATCGTGGTCCTGGAGGCCATGAAGATGGAGCAGCCCATCAACGCCCACCGCGCGGGCACCGTGAAGGGCATCACCGCCGAGGTCGGCGGCTCGGTCTCGTCCGGCGCCGTCATCTGCGAGATCAAGGACTGATCCGCGCCCGGCGCTCGTCCCGCGGGGTCCCTGTCCGGTAACGGCCAGGGGCCCCGTCGCGTTGATGGCATCCTTGGGTTCGCGGGGGAGCGAGCGGGAGGACGGACGGACATGACGACCGATACGGCGCGGACGTCACCAAGGCCCATGCGCGCGGACGCACGCCGCAACTACGAACGGCTGCTCAGCGAGGCGCGTACGGCCTTCACCGCGCATGGCACCGATGCCTCCCTGGAGGACATCGCCCGCCGGGCCGAGGTCGGCATCGGAACGCTGTACCGGCACTTCCCCAACCGCACGGCGCTGATGAGCGCCGTCTTCCAGGACGAGGTGGACAAGCTGCTGGCCCGCTCCCGCGAGCTGCTGGCGGCACCCGAGCCCTGCCGGGCGCTGGTGGACTGGCTACGGGCCATCGTGACGCACGCCAGCACCTACCGGGGGCTGTCCAGGGCGCTGATGGCCGCACAGAGCGACGAGGCCAGCGCGCTGTCCCGGTGCAGCACGCCCATGCGGGCGGCGGGCAGCACGCTGCTGGCCCGGGCGCAGCAGGCGGGTGTGGTGCGGCCCGATGTGGACATCGCCGATCTGATGCAGCTGACCAATGCGATCTCGCTGGCGGTCGAACAGTCCCCGGAGGACCCGGAGTTGGCCGACCGCCTGCTGAAGCTGACGCTGCGCGGCATCCAGGGGTAACGGTCCTTCTGGGCGCCCCGTAAGGGGCGCGGGGAACTGCGCGACCAGCCGATGGCGGCCCGCACCCGACAGTGAAACCCCGGCCCGGGGTTTCGTCATCGGCTGCGGGCGGCCAATGCTTGCTCGCGCAGTTCCCCGCGCCCCTTACGGGGGCACCCTTATCTCCGCCGCGGGGCCAAATCGGCGACCCGTACCGACGCCTGCTCACCCACCGGAAGCGCACCGCGCAGCTGCGCCCCAGGCGCACCCCCCTGCCCCGGCCCGCCGGGGTACTGCGGACCATGCCGGCCGTCAGCGGCCAGCGGATGGGTCCGCCGCTGCCCCGGCAGCGGAGGCATATCGCGGCGGCGGCCGTCGCCGGAGGCACCGGGGGCACCCGGACCGGAGCCGGTCACCGAAATGTGCACCCCCTGGTCGGCGAGAGCCTGGAGTTCCGTCGCCGCGCGGTCGTCATGAGCGGGGGGCTCATCGGTCACCAGTCTGGTGATGACATCGGTGGGCACCGTCTGGAACATGGTGTCGGTGCCCAGCTTGGTGTGGTCGGCCAGCACCACCACTTCCGCCGCCGCCTGCACCAGCGCCCGGTCCACGCTGGCGGAGAGCATATTGGAGGTGGACAGGCCCCGTTCGGCGGTCAGACCGCTGCCGGAGAGGAAGGCCCGGGACACCCGCAGCCCCTGAAGCGACTGCTCCGCCCCGCTGCCGACCAGCGCATAGTTGGAACCCCGCAGCGTGCCGCCGGTCATCACGACCTCGACCCGGTTGGCGTGCGCCAAGGCCTGGGCAACGAGCAGGGAGTTGGTGACCACGGTCAGGCCCGGCACCCGCGCCAGGCGGCGGGCCAGCTCCTGGGTGGTGGTGCCGGCGCCGACCACGACGGCCTCGCCCTCTTCGACGAAGCTCGCCGCGAGATCGGCGATGGCCGTCTTCTCGGCGGTGGCTAGATGGGATTTCTGCGGGAAGCCCGACTCCCGGGTGAAACCGCCGGGGAGCACCGCGCCACCGTGCCGGCGGTCCAGCAGCCCTTCGGCTTCCAGTGCCCGTACGTCACGCCGCACGGTCACTTCGGAGGTCTGGACAACGCGGGCGAGCTCCCGGAGCGATACCGCCCCGTTGGCCCGCACCATTTCGAGGATCAATTGACGACGTTCTGCAGCGAACACGAAACCGACAGTAACGCCAACGACCATCGGCTTTCAGCAGGTTGCGGCAATTAACGGAAGCCACCCGCCGGGCAGGCCGGTAAGTGATATAGGGAGCCGGGAAGTTGATCGCCTCATCCGGCTCCCTGGCAACTCAGGACTCCCGCTGGGTCTTCCTGGTGTGCAACTGCCGTGCCACTTCGGCGATCGAGCCGGACAGGGACGGGTACACGGTGAACGCGTTCGCGATCTGTTCCACTGTCAGATTGTTGTCAACCGCGATCGAGATGGGATGAATCAGCTCGCTGGCCCGCGGTGCCACCACCACGCCGCCCACCACGATGCCGGTGCCGGGGCGGCAGAACATCTTCACGAATCCATCGCGAATGCCCTGCATCTTGGCCCGCGGATTGCGCAGCAGCGGGAGCTTGACCACCCGGGCGTCAATCAGGCCGTTGTCCACGTCCGCCTGCGAATAACCGACCGTGGCAATCTCCGGATCCGTAAACACGTTCGCGGATACCGCCTTGAGATTGAGCGGGGTCACCGCATCACCCAGGAAGTGGTACATGGCAATTCGGCCCTGCATGGCGGCGACGGACGCCAGTGCGAGCACTCCGGTGCAGTCACCGGCCGCGTACACGCCCGGCGCACTGGTGCGCGAGACCTTGTCGGTCCAGATATGACCCGACTCGGTCAGCCGGACGCCGGACTCCTCCAGGCCGATCCCGGCCGTGTTGGGGATGGAGCCGACGGCCATCAGACAGTGCGTACCGGAGATGACCCGCCCATCGGCGAGGGTGACCTCCACCCGGTCGCCCACCCGCTTGGCCGACTGGGCCCGCGAACGGGCCATCACATTCATCCCGCGGCGGCGGAAGACATCCTCCAGCACCGCGGCCGCGTCCGGGTCCTCGCCCGGCAGCACCCGGTCCCGGGAGGAGACCAGGGTCACCTCGGAGCCCAGCGCCTGGTACGCGCCGGCGAACTCGGCGCCGGTGACACCGGAGCCCACCACGATCAGTTCCCGGGGGAGCTCCTCCAGGTCGTAGACCTGGGTCCAGTTGAGGATGCGCTCGCCGTCCGGCAGCGCGTCCGGGATCTCCCGGGGGTGGGCGCCGGTGGCGATCAGCACCGCGTCCGCCACCAGGGTCTCCTCGGTGCCGTCCGCGGCCCGTACCACCACCCGGCGGGAGCCGTCGGCGGACTGCTGCGGCTCCAGCCGGCCCCGGCCGCGCAGCACCCGGCCGCCGGCCCGGGTCACCGAGGCGGTGATGTCGTGCGACTGGGCCAGCGCCAGCCGCTTCACCCGGCGGTTGACCTTGCCCAGGTCCACGCCGACCACGGTGCCGTCCTCGCCGTCGTCAACCGTGATCCCCAGCTCTTCATACGAGGAGTCGAAGTTGGTCTTCACCTCGGCGGTGGCGATAAGAGTCTTCGAGGGCACGCAGTCGGTGAGCACCGACGCCCCGCCCAGACCGTCGCAATCGACGACGGTCACCTCCGCGCCGAGCTGAGCGGCGACGAGCGCCGCTTCATAGCCGCCGGGTCCGCCACCGATGATCACGATCCGAGTCACGTACTCCATTGTCCCGCACCCATCAAAGCGACTCCCTCCGGGGCCCTCCCCATGAGCCTGCCATCCCAAATGCGGTCCCGCCTCACTCCCGTACCCTCAGAACCATGTCGCTCTACGCCGCCTACGCCGGCAACCTCGACGCCCGGCTGATGTCCCGCCGCGCCCCCCACTCCCCGCTGCGCGGCACCGGATGGCTCAACGGCTGGCGGCTGACCTTCGGCGGGGAGCAGATGGGCTGGGAGGGCGCGCTGGCCACCGTGGTGGAGGAGCCCGGCGCCCAGGTCTTTGTGGCGCTGTACGACATCGCCCCGATGGACGAGGAGTCCATGGACCGCTGGGAGGGCGTCGGCCTGGACATCTACCGGCGGCTGAAGGTCCGGGTGGACACCCTGGACGGCGAGGAGCCGGCCTGGATCTATGTGCTCAACGGCTATGAGGGCGGGCTGCCCTCGGCCCGCTATCTGGGTGAGATCGCCGACGCCGCCGAGTCGGCCGGAGCGCCGCACGACTATGTGATGGAACTGCGCAAGCGGCCCTGCTGACCGGGGGACTTTGGTCCGGGCCCTTCGGCGCCATCCGTGAGGTGACCGTCGCTGGACCGTGACCTGGGACATCTACGCGCGTAGGCGATGACCGGTTACCCTCGTCCGCGTGAACGCATCAGTTACTCCGGACATCCAGGCCGACCCGTACGCCGCCGCCGACCAGGCCGCCGCCCGCCTGCGCGAGCTGACCGGCGCCGAGACCCACGACGTCGCCCTGGTCATGGGCTCGGGCTGGGTCCCCGCCACCGAAGCGCTCGGCGCCCCCGAGGCCGAGTTCCCGGTCACCGAGCTGCCGGGCTTCACCAAGGCCGCGGTCGCGGGCCACGCGGGCACCATCCGCTCGTACAAGGTCAACGACAAGCGCGCGCTGGTCTTCCTCGGCCGTACGCACTACTACGAGGGCCGCGGCGTGGCCGCCGTGGTGCACGGGGTGCGTACCTCGGTCGCCGCCGGCTGCAAGACCGTGGTGCTGACCAACGGCTGCGGTGGTCTGCGCGACGGGATGCGCCCCGGCCAGCCGGTGCTGATCAGCGACCACCTCAACCTCACCGCCACCTCCCCGATCGTCGGCGCCAACTTCGTCGATCTCACCGACCTGTACTCGCAGCGGCTGCGCACCCTGTGCAAGGAGGTGGACCCCTCCCTGGAGGAGGGCGTCTACGCGCAGTTCCCCGGCCCGCACTACGAGACCCCGGCCGAGGTCCGGATGGCCCGCACCCTGGGCGCCGACCTGGTCGGCATGTCCACCACGCTGGAGGCCATCGCGGCCCGCGAGGCGGGCGCCGAGGTGCTGGGCATCTCCCTGGTCACCAACCTGGCCGCGGGCATGACCGGTGAGCCGCTCAACCACGAAGAGGTGCTCCAGGCCGGCCGCGACTCCGCCGCCCGCATGGGTGCGCTGCTGGCGCAGGTGCTGCCGAAGCTCTGACGGCAGGTGGCTGCCGCCGATGGGTAGAAGGGGGCGGGGTGCGAACCCCGCCCCCTTCACCCGTCCCAACGATCCCGCATCTTCATATCCACCTCCGGAGGAGAACCGTGGAGCAGGAGCGAGAGCTCATCGACCGGGCCCGGACCTGGCTCGCCGAGGACCCCGACGCCGAGACCCGTGCCGAGCTCGCCGCGCTCATCGAGGCCGGCGACCTGTCCGAGCTGGCCAACCGTTTCGCCGGGACCCTGCAGTTCGGCACCGCCGGTCTGCGCGGTGAGCTGGGCGCGGGCCCCATGCGGATGAACCGCGCCGTGGTCATCCGGGCCGCGGCCGGGCTGGCCGCCTATCTCAAGAAGCAGGGCCACGCCGGTGGCACGGTGGTCATCGGCTATGACGCCCGCCACAAGAGCGCCGACTTCGCCCGGGACACCGCGGCAGTGATGGTGGGCGCCGGCCTGAAGGCCGCGCTGCTGCCCCGCCCGCTGCCCACCCCGGTGCTCGCCTTCGCCATCCGCCACCTGGGCGCAGTGGCCGGCGTCGAGGTCACCGCCAGCCACAACCCGCCGCGGGACAACGGCTACAAGGTCTACCTGGGCGACGGCTCCCAGATCGTGCCGCCCGCCGACGCGGACATCGCCGCCGAGATCGCGGCCATCGGCAGCCTCGCTGATGTGCCCCGGCCGGACACCGGCTGGGAGACCCTGCGCGAGTCCGTGGTCGGGGCCTACCTGGAGCGCACCGACGCCGTCCTCACCAATGGCTCCGCCCGTGACGCCCGGGTGGTCTACACGCCGATGCACGGCGTCGGCCGCACCGTGCTGACCGCCGCCTTCGAACGGGCCGGCTTCCCGGCGCCCCTGGTGGTCGCCCAGCAGGCCGACCCGGACCCGGACTTCCCCACCGTCGCCTTCCCCAACCCGGAGGAGCCGGGCGCGATGGACCTGGCCTTCGCCACGGCCCGGGACGCCGTCGCCCGCGGCGAGGCGGTGGACATCATCATCGCCAACGACCCGGACGCGGACCGCTGCGCGGTCGCCGTGCCCGCCCCGGACACCGCCGAGGGCTGGCGGATGCTGCGCGGTGACGAGGTGGGCGCGCTGCTCGCCACCCACCTGGTGCACAAGAAGGCCGGTGGCACCTTCGCCACCACCATCGTCTCCTCCTCGCTGCTGTCCCGGATCGCGGCCGCCTCCACCGGCACGCCGTACACCGAGACCCTCACCGGCTTCAAGTGGCTGGCCCGGGTGGACGGGCTGCGCTACGCCTACGAGGAGGCGCTGGGCTACTGCGTGGACCCGGAGGGCGTCCGCGACAAGGACGGCATCACCGCCGCCCTGCTGGTCGCCGAGCTGACGGCCGAGCTGAAGGAGTCCGGCCGTACGCTGACCGACCTGCTGGACGATCTGGCCGTGGAGCATGGGCTGCACGCCACCGACCAGCTGTCGGTGCGGGTGCAGGACCTCTCGCTGATCGCCGACGCCATGCGGCGGCTGCGCTCGCAGCCGCCGGCGGTGCTGGCCGGGCTGCGGGTCTCCTCGGCGGAGGACCTGGCCAAGGGCACGGAGGCGCTGCCGCCGACGGACGGGCTGCGCTACCAGCTGGCCGGGGATGAGGCGGGTACGGTCTCCCGGGCCCGGGTGATCGTCCGGCCCAGCGGTACCGAGCCCAAGCTCAAGTGCTACCTGGAGGTTGTGGTTCCGGTCGCCTCGGCGAGCGGGCTGGGGGATGCGCGTGCCCATGCGGCCGAGGTGCTCTCGGCGATCAAGGCCGACCTTTCCCGCGCCGCGGGCATCTGAGGGGCCGCCCCTCAGCACCAGGGCTCACCCCGGCGAGGCCGCACGATTCGCCGGGGGCGCCCTGTAAGGGGCGCGGGGAACTGCGCGACCAGCCACAGACGGCCCGCAGCCGCAACGCGACCCAGCGCCCAACGGCGCGCCCAGCCGGGCCAGGACTCATTTCGACTGCGGGCCGCCCCCAATTGCTCGCGCAGTTCCCCGCGCCCCTAATGGGGCACCCCACCCAGGGGCGCGGGGAACTGCGCGACCGGCCACATACGGCCCGCACCCGGAATGTGACCCGGCGGTCAACGGCGCCCCGCCCCGGCGGAGCCGACTCCACGGCTCAGCCGGCCCGAGCTCCCGTGCCCGTGCGGGCCGTCGTCGCCTGGTCGCGCAGTTCCCCGCGCCCCTCAGGGCGCACCCCGAAGCGATACCAGCGCCCCGAGGGCGCACCCTCAGCCGTGCCCGGCTACGCGAACGCGAGCAGCACCGCCAGCAAAACCGCCCCCGCCCCAGCGGGGGCAAGCAACTCATAGGCCCAGCGCACAACAGGCGCACCCTGCGCCGACTCCCGCCCCGCGCAGCGTTCGGCCAGGTCGCGGAGGTCCGCGATGGCCTGGTCCGCCGCGGCCCGCACCGGCTCCGGCGCGGCGGCAGCCCCCGGCGTCCCCTGCGCCACATCCCGCGTCACCCGCCGCGCGGCCCGCTTGCGCTGCCGCAGCGACACCGGGATCGCCCACAGCTGGTACTTCCGCCCCCCGGCCAGCACCTCGCTGGAGTACCCGGCCCGTACCGTGTCCACCGAGGCCCAGGGCAGAGTGATGGTGCGGAAGGGGTTGCGCACCAGCAGCCGGTCCTCGCCGGCCCACACCGCGGGCCGCAGGGTGAACGCGATCACCACCGGCACCACCAGCAGCATCCCGGCCAGCGCCAGCCACGGCGTCCGGCCCGTACCGCGCACCAGCGCGTCACCGCCCAGCCATGCGGTCAGGGCCAGCAGCAGCACCCCGCTGCCGATCCCGGCGGAGGAGCGGTAGCAGCGGTCGGCATACTGCGGTGCCTCGGGAGTGGTCATGCGCCCGATTCTGCCGGACCGTTCCCCGGTCGGAGGTTGCGGTACGGCAACACCCAAGGCCAAGAGCTCTCACCGGTGTTCGCCAGCAAAACGGAACGGTCACAACCGCTTTCCGCCTGATGACAGTTGCTACGCGCGTAGATATGCTCATCCGGTGACTATTCACCCTCGTACGGAAGTCCCCTCCTCCGGCAATGACGCCGCGGAGCGACTGGCCTCGATGGCGGACGTGACCGCCTCCGAGGGCACGCTGCGCCGCTTCCTGCACGGACTGCCGGGGGTCGATCCGGTCGGGCTCGAAGCCCGCGCAGCCACGCTCGGTACCCGTTCGATCAAGACCACGGCCAAGGCATACGCCATCGATCTGGCCATCTCGATGATCGACCTCACCACCCTGGAGGGTGCGGACACCCCGGGCAAGGTCCGGGCCCTGTGCGGCAAGGCCCTCAACCCGGACCCGACCGACCGCGGCACCCCCCGCACCGCCGCGGTCTGTGTCTACCCCGACATGGTGGCCACCGCCGTCGAAGCCGTGCAGGGCTCCGACGTCAAGGTCGCCTCCGTCGCCACCGCCTTCCCCGCGGGCCGCGCCGCGCTGCCGGTCAAGCTGGCCGACACCAAGGACGCGGTGGCCGCGGGCGCCCATGAGATCGACATGGTGATCGACCGGGGCGCCTTCCTGTCCGGCCGCTACCTCGAGGTCTTCGAGGAGATCAAGGCCGTCAAGGAGGTCTGCGGCAACGCCCGCCTCAAGGTCATCTTCGAGACCGGCGAGCTGTCCACGTACGACAACATCCGCCGCGCCTCCTGGATCGGCATGCTGGCCGGCGCGGACTTCATCAAGACCTCCACCGGCAAGGTCGCGGTGAACGCCACCCCGGCCAACACCCTGCTGATGCTGGAGGCGGTCCGCGACTTCCGCGAACTCACCGGTGTCCAGGTCGGAGTGAAGCCGGCCGGCGGCATCCGCACCACCAAGGACGCCATCAAGTTCCTGGTGCTGGTCAATGAGACCGTGGGCGAGGACTGGCTGGATAACCACTGGTTCCGCTTCGGCGCCTCCAGCCTCCTCAACGACCTGCTGATGCAGCGCCAGAAGCTGAGCACCGGGCGCTACTCCGGTCCCGACTATGTGACGGTGGACTGACCATGGCCTTCGAATACGCACCGGCCCCCGAGTCCCGCTCGGTCGTCGAAATCGCCTCCTCCTATGGGCTGTTCATCGACGGCGAGTTCCGCGAAGCCTCCGACGGCAAGGTCTTCAAGTCGGTTTCGCCCAGCTCCGAGGAGGTCCTCTCCGAGGTGGCGCAGGCGAGCGCCGAGGATGTGGACGCTGCGGTCAAGGCCGCCCGCAAGGCATTTGAGAAGTGGTCCACGCTGCCCGGCTCCGAGCGCGCCAAGTACCTCTTCCGTATCGCCCGCATCATCCAGGAGCGTTCCCGCGAACTGGCCGTCCTGGAGACCCTGGACAACGGCAAGCCGATCCGGGAGACCCGCGACGCCGATCTCCCCCTGGTCGCCGCGCACTTCTTCTACTACGCGGGCTGGGCCGACAAGCTCTCCTACGCCGGCTTCGGCCCCAACCCCCGCCCGCTGGGTGTCGCGGGCCAGGTCATCCCGTGGAACTTCCCGCTGCTGATGCTGGCCTGGAAGATCGCCCCGGCGCTGGCCGCGGGCAACACGGTGGTGCTCAAGCCCGCCGAGACCACCCCCCTGTCCGCCCTGTTCTTCGCGGACATCTGCCGCCAGGCGGGCCTGCCCAAGGGTGTCGTCAACATCCTTACCGGCGACGGCTCCACGGGTGCCGCGCTGGTCGCCCATGAGGGCATCGACAAGGTGGCCTTCACCGGCTCCACCGCCGTCGGCAAGCAGATCGCCCGTACCGTGGCCGGTACGGACAAGAAGCTCACCCTGGAGCTGGGCGGCAAGGGCGCCAATATCGTCTTCGACGATGCCCCCATCGACCAGGCCGTCGAGGGCATCGTCAACGGCATCTTCTTCAACCAGGGCCAGGTCTGCTGCGCGGGCTCCCGGCTGCTGGTCCAGGAGTCCATCCAGGACGAGCTGCTGGACGCCCTCAAGCGCCGGATGTCCACCCTGCGCGTGGGCGACCCGCTGGACAAGAACACCGACATCGGTGCCATCAACTCCGCCGAGCAGCTGGCCCGGATCACCGCGCTGGCCGACAGCGGCGAGGCCGAGGGTGCCGAGCGCTGGGCCCCGGCCTGTGAACTCCCGTCCCATGGCTACTGGTTCGCCCCCACGCTGTTCACCGGCGTCACCCAGGCGCACCGGATCGCCCGCGAGGAGATCTTCGGCCCGGTGCTGTCCGTGCTGACCTTCCGTACCCCGGCCGAGGCCGTGGCCAAGGCCAATAACTCGCAGTACGGCCTGTCTGCGGGCATCTGGACCGAGAAGGGCTCCCGGATGCTGGCCGTGGCCGACAAGCTGCGCGCCGGGGTCGTCTGGGCCAATACGTTCAACAAGTTCGACCCGACCTCGCCGTTCGGCGGCTACAAGGAGTCGGGCTTCGGCCGCGAGGGCGGCCGCCACGGTCTGGAGGCGTACCTCGCCCCGTCGAGCCCGGAGGGCGAGCGCAAATGAGTACTGTTGATCGCTTGAGCGTTCTCAAGACCTACAAGCTGTTCGTCGGGGGCAAGTTCCCCCGGTCCGAGAGCGGGCGGGTGTACGAGGTGACGGACTCAAAGGGCAACTGGCTGGCCAACGCCCCGCTTTCGTCCCGCAAGGACGCCCGGGACGCGGTGGTCGCCGCGCGCAAGGCGTTCGGCGCCTGGTCGGGTGCGACGGCCTACAACCGGGGCCAGATCCTCTACCGCGTCGCGGAGATGCTGGAGGGGCGCCGGGATCAGTTCACCGCCGAGGTGGCCGACGCCGAGGGCCTGTCCAAGGCCAAGGCGGCGGCGCAGGTGGACGCGGCCATCGACCGCTGGGTCTGGTACGCGGGCTGGACCGACAAGGTCGCCCAGATCGTCGGGGGCGCCAACCCCGTCGCGGGGCCGTTCTTCAATGTCTCCTCGCCCGAACCCACCGGTGTGGTGGCCGTGCTGGCCCCGCAGGAGTCGTCCTTCCTGGGCCTGGTCTCGGTGATCGCCCCGGTGATCGCCACCGGTAACACCGCCGTGGTGATCGCCTCCGAGCGGGCCCCGCTGCCCGCGCTGTCGCTGGGCGAGGTGCTGGCCACCTCGGACCTGCCGGGCGGTGTGGTCAACCTGCTCTCCGGCCGGACCGCGGAGCTGGCGGTTCCGCTGGCCGCGCACCAGGACGTCAACGCGGTCGATCTGGCCGGTGCGGACGCGGAGTTGGCACGGGAGCTGGAGATCGGCGCCGCGGACAACCTCAAGCGGGTCTTCCGTCCGCGCTCGGTGGACTTCTCCGCCGAGCCGGGCACCGACCGGCTGACGGCCTTCCTGGAGACCAAGACCGTCTGGCACCCCACGGGTTCGCTGGGCGCCGGCGGTTCGTCGTACTGAGCCCGGCCGCTCGGACCCGGGGGCGAAGCCCCCGGGTCCCTGCCCGTCACCACGGCGGCCGGCCACCACGGTGCGGTCCGGCGGTGCCGGACCGGCCGTGACCCATCGCCGGAGAACCGCGGACGCGTTACGGCAGCAGCTTGCCCAGCGCCCCGCCCGCCACCGGCAGATTCTGCACCTTGCCGCCCTCCACCGACAGCGGCCCGGTGACCGCCGAGGTGCTCACCGGTTTGAAGTCCGCGACCTGGGTGCGGGCCTGGTTGTTCAGCGGATCGACCGGCGTCTTCGCCAGCGGGTTGACCGGCAGGGTCTTGATCACGGGCGAGAGTCCGGCCACCGACTTCTGGAGCGCGGTGTGCATCCCGTCCACCGCCGCCATCACATCCGTCCGCCCGAACGAGGCGTGCGCGGGCCCGGCGGCACTGGCCTGGGCGGCGGCCGCGGCGACCAGGGTCGCCCCGGCGGAGGCGGTCAGTCCGGCGCGTACCACGGAGCGTGGCAGCCGCAGGGAGGAACGACGGGAGCGAGCATGACGAGCCATGACAACCTGCCGAGGGTGAGTTCCGGGGATTTCCCGATAAGGGATGAAGCGTTCAGCGACGCAGCGTAGTTGAGCCGTGACACCTCGCGCACACCCAGACCCGGAGGGATCCCTCATGCGGGTCAATGCGTCACACTGGTGTTCCGTGACTTCCCTCCTGCCCTCCTCGGCCGCGCCTGCCCGGGTGATCCTGCTGACCGGTCCCTCCGGTTCCGGCAAGTCCTCGCTGGCGGCCCGCACCGGCCTTCCGGTTCTCAACCTGGACGACTTCTACAAGGAGGGCACCGACCCCACGCTGCCCCAACTCCCGGACGGCGGCGGCGCCGACTGGGACTCCCCGCTGTCCTGGGACGCCGCGGCGGCGGTACGGGCCATCGAGGAGCTGTGCCGCACCTCGCGCACCGAGGTGCCCCGCTATGACATCGGCTCCAGCTCCATCACCGGGCGCAGCACCCTGGACATCGGCCGTACCCGGCTGTTCATCGCGGAGGGCATCTTCGCCGCCGATGTCATCGAGCGCTGCCGGGAACTGGACCTGCTGGCCGACGCGCTGTGCCTGCGCGGCCGCCCGGCGACCACCTTCCGCCGCCGCTTTCTGCGCGATGTGCGCGAGGGCCGCAAGCCGGTGGTCTATCTGCTGCGCCGCGGGCTGCGCCTGATGCGCGGTGAACGGGCCATTGTGGCCCGCCAGGTGGCGCTGGGGGCGCACCCCTGCGACGGGCAGGCGGCGATGGGCCGGATCGCCGCGGCCGCCGCGGCCGGGCGGCGCTGCCGGGCGGCCGTACGGTCACCACACCCCGAGGAAGCCCGGGCATAACGGCAGAAACCAAACATGACCGGGAAAGCCCGGACATGACGGCAGAAGCCCGGATATGACGAGAGCGGGCGGACAGACCCCCCGGCTGTCCGCCCGCTCCCTTTCCCCCCTCTGTTCCCCCGTTTTCCTCCCCCGTTCCCCCCTGCTCCCCCGTATCCCCCGGTTCCCCGGGGGACGTTCAGGCCACCAGCTCGCCGAAGGACTCCTCGACGCCCCGGCCGGAACCGATGGCCTCGTCCTCCCGCAGCCGGCGCAGCGAGCGCCAGATGCTGCTCTTGACCGTGCCCACGCTGATGTCCAGGATCTCCGCGATCTCCGGGTCGGTACGGCCCTCGTAGTAGCGCAGCACCAGCATGGTGCGCTGCAGTTCGGGCAGCCGGGCCAGCGCCTGCCAGAGCACCGCGCGCAGTTCGGTGCCGCGCATCGCGTCCTGCTCGCCCGGCTGCTCCGGCAGTTCCTCGGTCGGGTACTCGTTGAGCTTGCGCCGGCGCCAGGCGCTGATGTGCAGATTGGTCATGGTGCGGCGCAGATAGCCGCCGACGGCCGCCTTGTCGGTGATCCGGTCCCACGCCCGGTAGGTGGAGAACAGCGCGCTCTGCAGCAGGTCCTCGGCCTCGTAGCGGTCGCCGGTGAGGTGGTAGGCGGTGGCGTAGAGGGCGGCGCGCCGCTCCTGGACATACGCCGTGAACTCCGCCTCGCGCTGTGAGGCGGAAAGAGGAGCTTCCCGGCGGGCGTCGTCGCGCTCCGTGGACTTCTCGGCGGCGGGGGCCGGAAGCGCATAGACCTCCGCGTCGATCGCGGCCAGATACGGTGCCCGGCCCCGGCCGTTGCCCCGTGCGCCGCGGCCGGTGTCGTGCAGGCGCGTGCGCACCGCGCCAGTGGTGATGCTGTGCAGCGTGTTCATCTCGCGCCCCCCGTCATGGAAGCCAGTAGGTCCGGTGGTGCCGGACCTTCGTGCTGCCCGGTGAACCCAAGCCTGCCGGGCCAGTTTCATCACGCTGTCCGCCGACTGTCACAGCACTGCAACAGGGGCCGTGACGAACCCGGCGGAGCCGGGCGAGTCGAACTACCGGCCTGTCGTAGGCCAGAATGACCACCGTGCCTTTCCTGTTGCTGATCGAGGATGACGACGCCATCCGCACGGCCCTCGAGTTCTCCCTGTCCCGTCAGGGCCACCGTGTGGTGACCGCGGCGACGGGTGAGGACGGCCTGAAGATGCTGCGTGAGCAGCGGCCGGATCTGATCGTGCTGGATGTGATGCTGCCGGGCATCGACGGCTTCGAGGTGTGCCGCCGCATCCGTCGCACCGACCAGCTGCCGATCATCCTGCTGACCGCCCGCAGCGATGACATCGATGTGGTGGTGGGCCTGGAGTCGGGGGCCGACGACTATGTGGTCAAGCCGGTGCAGGGCCGGGTGCTGGACGCCCGGATCCGGGCCGTGCTGCGCCGCGGCGAGCGGGAGTCCAATGACTCGGCGACCTTCGGCTCCCTGGTGATCGACCGCTCCGCGATGACGGTCACCAAGAACGGGGAGGACCTCCAGCTCACCCCGACCGAGCTGCGGCTGCTGCTGGAGCTCAGCCGGCGGCCCGGCCAGGCGCTCTCCCGCCAGCAGCTGCTGCGCCTGGTCTGGGAGCACGACTACCTCGGCGACTCCCGCCTGGTGGACGCCTGTGTCCAGCGGCTGCGGGCGAAGGTCGAGGACGTGCCGTCCTCCCCTACCCTGATCCGCACGGTCCGCGGGGTCGGCTACCGCCTGGACACCCCGCAGTAGCGAGCGATTGGTACGGATACCCATGGCAGAGCCCGGTCGGGCACGGGGCTGGGCGCCCAGGAACGTCATGCGGCTGAGCATGCGGTGGATCAGTCTGCGGCTACGGCTGATGCTGGTCTTCGCGCTGGTGGCGCTGGCCGCCGCGGTCTCGGCCTCGGCGATCGCCTACTGGCTCAACCGGGACGCGGTGCTCACCCGTACCCAGAACGCGGCCCTGGACGACTTCCGCAAGTCCCTCCAGGACAACACCGGTTCGCTGCCCGTGACGCCGACCTGCCCCGAACTCCAGGAGGCCGCCGACCGGATGGCGGCCACCTCGCAGAAGTACGAGGTGCTGCTGATCGGCAAGGTCAAGGGCGGCGGTGACTGCGCGGCGCCCTCCGACCGTGATCTGTTCACCTTGAAGGTGGTGCCGCAGACCCTGGTCACCGCGGTCAACCGGCAGCGCCGGGTGGACGATTCCAATCCCTACCCGTACCACCTGTACTGGCAGCGGATCACCCTGGACGGCAAGCCCTATCTGGTGGGCGGCGCCAGGGTGATCGGCGGCGGCCCCACCGGCTATCTGCTCAAGTCCCTGGACAATGAGCGGGCCGACCTCAACTCCCTGGCCTGGTCGCTGGGGATCGCCACCGGCCTGGCCCTGATCGGTTCGGCGCTGCTGGCCCAGGCGGCCGCCTCCACCGTGCTGCGGCCGGTGCAGCGCCTGGGCGAGGCGGCGCGCCGGCTGGGCGAGGGCAAGCTGGACACCCGGCTTCAGGTGTCGGGCACCGATGAACTCGCCGATCTTTCCCGGACGTTCAACCGGACCGCCGAGTCGCTGCAGAAGCGGGTGGAGGAGCTCAGCGCCCGGGAGGCGGCCAGCCGCCGCTTTGTCGCCGATATGTCGCATGAGCTGCGCACCCCGCTGACCGCGATCACCGCGGTGACCGAGGTGCTGGAGGACGAGGCCGATTCCCTGGACCCGATGATCGCGCCCGCGGTCCAGCTGGTGTGCAGCGAGACCCGGCGGCTGAACGACCTGGTGGAGAACCTGATGGAGGTCACCCGCTTTGACGCGGGCACCGCCCGCCTGGTGCTGGACGATGTGGACGTGGCCGACCAGGTGACCGCCTGCATCGACGCCCGCGCCTGGCTGGACGCGGTGGAACTGGACGCCGAGCGCGGCATCATGGCCCGCCTGGACCCGCGCCGCCTGGATGTCATCCTGGCCAATCTGATCGGCAACGCGCTCAAGCACGGCGGCTCCCCGGTGCGGGTCTCGGTGCGCACCCGGGCCCGCGACGGCGAAGGTGAGCTGCTGGTGATCGAGGTGCGCGACCATGGCCCCGGCATTCCCGAGGATGTCCTGCCGCATGTCTTCGACCGGTTCTACAAGGCCAGTGCCTCCCGGCCGCGTTCGGAGGGCAGTGGGCTGGGGCTGTCCATCGCGCTGGAGAACGCCCATATCCATGGTGGCGAGATCACCGCGGCCAACTCCCCAGAGGGCGGTGCGGTGTTCACCCTGACCCTGCCCAGGGACAGCGAGCCGGCCCGGCCGGAGGGCGATGCCGGGCACCCCGGCGGGACGGGCTCCGGGCCCGGCTCCCCGGAAGGGGGCGCACGATGAGACGCACCGCGCGTGGCGCGCTGCTGGCTCTGGCGCTGTGCGCCCTGGCCGGGTGCGGGATCCGGGGCACCGCGGTACCGGTGGACGCGGGCGGCGCACCCTCCCGCGCCACCTGCCAGGTACACCCCCAGGCACCGGCCACCCCGCCGGCCGGCACGGTGAGCATGCCGGTCCAACTGGTGTGCACCTCCCAGCTGTTGCCGGTGACCCGGGCGGTGGCCACGGCCGGCCGCCAGGACGCGCCGGGGCTGGCCCAGGCGTTGCTGGACGAGCTGCGCCGGCAGCCCACGCCCGCCGAGGACGAGGCCGGGTTCTCCACCGATGTGCCGCAGCGGCTGACGGTGACCGGCCCGCGCCAGGGTGATCCGGCCGACGCCCTGCGGCTGAGCACCCCGCCCGATGAGCTCTCGCCGCTGGCGCTGGCCCAGGTGGTGTGCACCTTCGCCGGGACGGCCGCCACCGGCGGCAAGCGGGTGGTGGTGCTGGGCGGTCCGGGCGCGGAGCCGCCCCGTGGCTATCCGTGCACCGAGGAGACCCGGGCCCATCCGGAGACCCTGCAGGGCGGGGGCACCCCGGCACCCTGAGCCGGTCCCGGGACCGGCTCCTGCACCGGCGCTGACGCTGCGTACCCGCGGCCGGAACCGCGCGCCCCGCGCGCCGCGTCCTGTGGTGCGTGCAGCGTCATGGTTATGGCGGTACGCCCGCCCTCCGATACCGCTACCGCGTCGTGGGCTGCGTACTCCTCGCGGCGCATCTGATCGCAGTGGGCTGGCTGGCCCTGCGTCCGCTCACCGCACCCTGGGTGACCGCCGCGCATATGGAGCCCTTCGCCACGCTCCGTGCCGACCTGGCGCTGGGCCCCTGGCAGGCGGCGCGGGCCATCTGCGCGGGGCTGCTGCCCTTTGCGCCGCTGGGGGTGCTGCTGCCGTGGGCGGGCGGCCGGATCGAGGTCTCCCCGCTGGGCTCGCTGGCCCGTACGGTCTTCACCAGCGCCATGCTCTCGCTGGTATTGCAGGCGGTGCGCAGCGGGGTGGTGGGCCAGGTGCTGGACCTGGACGCGCTGTTGCTGAATGTGACCGGTGTGACGCTGGCGTATCTGGCGGTGGTCCCGGCGGTGCGCGGCCGGCTGCGCCGCGGGCTGCCCGCCGCCGGTGAGGCGCCCGGCGAGGTCCGCGGGGAGCGCACGCTGCGGAGGACGTCAAACGCCGGACGGGCCGAGGTGAGCCCGTCCGGCGTTTAACGGCTTCGGCGGCGTGAGGTCAGTGGCCCCCGCCGGTGCCGATCGGCATGGACAGGCCGTTCTTGGGCAGGCCGACCGGCAGCTTGCCCAGGGCGCTGAGCAGCCCGCCGTTGCCCTTGCTGTCCTTGGGGGCGGCCTTCTTGGCCGGGGCGGCGGCCGGAGCGTCGGCCGGGGCGGCCTCGGTGGCCGTCTCCGCGGCGGGCGTCTGCTGGACACCATGGCGGGTGCTGCTGACCCGGCGGACATGACGTCCCTGGCTGGTGGTGGCCTTGTCCAGGGCCTTGGTCGCCTGGGTGAAGGCCGAGGAGCCGACGACGCGGTTGGCAGCGGAGAGCACCGGGCCGCCCGGCACCATGGGGGCGACGTCCTCGATGGGGAGGGACCGCGTCACGGACTGGGCCGTGGTGGCCGCCGTCTCGAACGGGCCCGCTGCCGAGGCGGTGCCGGCCGCGCCGGTGGCGATGACGGCCCCGAGAGCGGCGATACCGAAAGACTTGATGGTTCCCTGCTTCATTTGGAATCTGTCCTCAGTGACGGGGGGAATGTCCGGGCATTACACGCGGCTTTGCAACCTAGTCACCAGAACGACGGGCCGGGGCCAACGACACGGCCGGGACTCTCTTGAGTCCCGGCCGTCTTCACGGTATTCGCCGCGATGCGGCGGTCAGTTCCGTTCCTGCTCCGCGCCGTTGCCCGCCACCGGTGCGGTGGCCGTCTGCCGGAAAAGCCACTGGGACTTCAACTCCGCATAACCCGGCTTGATCACGTCATTGATCATCGCCAGACGTTCATCGAATGGGATGAAGGCGGACTTCATCGCGTTGACGGTGAACCACTGCATGTCGTCCAGCGTGTAGCCGAACGCCTTGACCAGGTGCTCGAATTCACGGCTCATGCTGGTGCCGCTCATCAGCCGATTATCGGTGTTCACGGTGAGCCGGAAATGCAGCTTGCGCAGCAGCCCGATCGGGTGCTCCTCATAGGAACTCGCCGCGCCCGTCTGGAGATTGGAGGTCGGGCACATCTCCAGCGGAATGCGCTTGTCGCGCACATAGGAGGCCAGCCGGCCGAGCCGGACGGTGCCGTCCTCGGCGATCTCGATGTCGTCGCTGATGCGCACGCCGTGGCCGAGCCGGTCGGCGCCGCACCACTGGAGGGCCTGCCAGATGGAGGGCAGGCCGAATGCCTCACCGGCGTGAATGGTGAAGTGGTTGTTCTCGCGCTTGAGGTATTCGAAGGCGTCCAGGTGGCGGGTGGGAGGGAAGCCCGCCTCGGCGCCGGCGATGTCGAAGCCGACCACGCCCGAGTCCCGGTAGCGGTTGGCCAGTTCGGCGATCTCCAGGGCGCGGGCGGCGTGCCGCATCGCGGTGAGCAGGGCGCCGACCCGGATGCGGTGGCCATTGGCGTGGGCCCGGCGCTCGCCCTCGCGGAAGCCCTCGTTCACCGCCTCCACGACCTCTTCCAGGGTGAGCCCGGCCTCCAGGTGCTGCTCGGGGGCGTAGCGCACCTCGGCGTAGACCACGCCGTCCTCGGCGAGGTCCTCGGCGCACTCGGCGGCCACCCGCACCAGGGCCTCGCGGGTCTGCATGACGGCGCAGGTGTGGGAGAAGGTCTCCAGGTAGCGCTCCAGCGAGCCGGAGTCCGCGGCCTCCCGGAACCAGACGCCCAGCCGGTCGGGGTCGGTCTCGGGGAGCTTGTCGTAGCCGACCCGGTCGGCCAGCTCGACAATGGTGGCGGGGCGCAGGCCGCCGTCGAGGTGGTCGTGGAGCAGCACCTTGGGGGCGCGGCGGATCTGTTCGGGGGTGGGTTGAGTGATGCTCTCGCTCGTCATTTCGGCACTCTAAGCCCTACGCGCGTAGATATCACCGAACGATACGGAACGGTGACCCATCGCCTGGGTGGACTCCGGGCCTCCTTCTGCCATCGTTGTCTGCCATGGCTCAGCAAGCGTTCGCGCCGCCGGTTCCGCAGCGGGCTCCCCGCCTGGGCAAGCCGCTGGGGGCCGCCGCCCGGGTGCATGGGGTGGCCCTGCTCCTGCCCGAGGGCCGGGAGGCCGGCACCCGCCGCCCCACGGCCCGTTCGCTGGCCGCCCAGCGGCCGCTGGCCCGCCGGCTGGCCCGGGCCTGCGCGGCGGACGGCCTGGCCGTCCATGTGCTGCGCTACCGCTGCCGGGGCTGGAACGGGACCTCCGCGCACCCGGTGGGCGACACCGCCTGGGCGCTGGACGAGGTGCTGCGGCGCTATGGCGATGTACCGGTGTGCCTGGCCGGTACGGGCCTGGGCGGCCGGGCGGCGCTGCGGGCCGCGGGCCATCCGGCGGTGGCCGCGGTGCTGGCCCTGGCGCCTTGGCTGCCGGAGCCGGAGGCGGTGCTGGACCCGGATCCGGTGCGGCAGCTGGCGGGGCGGCGGGTGCTGCTGGTGCACGGCACCAATGACGAGCGTACGGATCCGGATCTGTCCTACCGGCTGGCGGAGCGGGCGAAGAAGGTGAACCGGCAGGTGTGCCGGTTCGAAGTGCACTCGGACGGGCATGCGTTGCGCCAGCATCGCGGTGAAGTGCTGGCGCTGGCCGTGGACTTCGTCCGGGGTTCGCTCTTTGGGCATCCCTACGCCCGTCCGGTGGCCGACGCGCTGGCGGCACCGCCGCCGCTGGGCTTGCGGATGCCGCTCGCCGCGGGGTTCGGTTCGTCGCTGGGGTACTGATCCGCCCGTCCGCAGCCGCCGACGGCGACCGGCCACTGATGGAGAGCTCAACTCGGCTGACAACGGTCACGGGTGGCGCGCGGGCGGGGTGAGCCCGCCGCAGGCGGAAACGAACCCGCGCTCACTCCCCCGCCCCCCGCAGCAACTGCCCCCGCCGCGCCAGCAGAAACCGCTTGAACGCCGCCACCGGAGCCGTATCCGGATGCCCCTCCCGCCAGGCGACCCCGATCTCCCGCACCGCCCGCGGCGCGGTGACCGTCAACTCCACAACTCCGGGGCGCGGCACGGCGGGCGGCGGCAGCAGGGCGACCCCCAGCCCCGCCGCCACCAGCCCCCGCAGCGTCTCCGCCTCCTCCCCCTCGAAGGCCACCTTCGGCGTGAACCCGGCCGCCGCGCACACCGCGTCGGTGATCCGCCGCAGTCCGTAACCCGGCTCCAGGGTGACAAACCATTCCGACGCGGCCTCCGCCAGCCGCACCCGCTTGCGCGCCGCCAGCCGGTGATCCTCCGGCACCACCAGCCGCAGCTTCTGCTCGTCCAGCCGCCGCGCCACCAGATCCGGCGCGTCCGGCACCGGCGAGGTCAGGCACAGGTCCAACTCCCCCGCGCGCAGCCGCTCCAGCATCGCCTCGCCATAGTTCTGCACCAACTGGAAGCGCACCCTGGGGTGATCGACCCGGAAGGCGCGGATGAGTTCCGGTACCGTCTCCGAGCCGAGGGTGTGCAGAAAGCCGAAGGCCACCTTGCCGCCCGCCGGGTCCGCGTCCGCCCGTACCGACTCCGCCGCCCGGTCCACCTCGGCGAGGGCCCGTTCCACCGAGGACAGAAACGCCCGTCCCGCCGCGGTGAGCGAGACCGTACGGCCCCGGCGGGCGAAGAGCGTCACCCCCAGGTCCTGCTCCAGCCGCGCCATCGACCGGCTCAACGTGGACTGCGGCATGGCCAGTTGCTGCGCGGCCCGGGTGACATGCTCGTGCCGGGCGGCGGCGACAAACTGGGCCAGCCTGGGAGTGAGGGTGGCCGCCCAGGAGCCCGGGGCGATTTCGGGCGTCCCCGCAAGGATGTCGTATGTAACCGGGATGTCTTCTTCGTTGCCCAACGGTGACAAGGACCCTCCTGAGCTGTGCTGATGCGCCACGGGATGGATTATGGACACTTTGTGCATTGGACGCATCAAATGCAGCGTGCATACGGTTTGGCCATGCCTCCTGCCGATACCGGGGCATCCGCCGCCAGCGTGCGCGCGGATGCCTCCAGCTCGCCGTCCCCTGATCCCAACTCCCGCCTGGCGCCCGGCGATCCGCGCTTCCGCCGGATGAGCTTCGCGCTCTTCGCCGCCGGAGTCGCCACCTTTGCGCTCCTCTACTCCACCCAGGCCCTGCTGCCCGCGATCTCCAGCGGCCTGGGCGTGGCTCCCGACCAGGCGTCCTGGACCGTCTCCGCCGCCACCGGCGGACTCGCCCTCGCCGTGGTCCCGCTCAGCGCGCTCTCCGAGCGCTACGGCCGGCGCGCGGTGATGACGGCGGCCCTCTGTGTGGCGGGACTGGTGGGGCTGCTGGTCCCGTTCGCCCCGGGCCTGGGCTGGCTGGTCGCGCTGCGCGCGGTGCAGGGCGCGGCGCTGGCCGGGGTGCCGGCCTCGGCGATGGCCTACCTCGCCGAGGAGGTACGGCCCAGGGCCCTGGTGGGCGCGGTCGGGCTGTTTGTCGCCGGAAACGCCATCGGCGGCATGTCGGGGCGGATTCTGGCCGGCTGGGTGGCCCAGGCGTGGGGCTGGCGCGCGGGGCTCGCGGCGGTGGGCGCGCTGGCGGTGGGGTGCGCCGTGGCCTTCCGGGTGCTGATCCCCAAGGCCCGTCATTTCACCCCGGGTTCACTGGCGCCGCGCGAGCTGGGGCGTACCCTGCGCGGCCATCTGTCGGACGGCCTGCTGCTGCGGCTCTACGCCATCGGCGCCCTGTTTATGACCGTCTTCGGCGCGGTCTACACGGTGATCGGCTACCGCCTGGCCGGACAGCCCTTCAACCTCCCCCAGGGTGTGGTCGGTTCCATCTTCCTGGTCTACCTGGTGGGCACCGCCTCCTCGGCCACGGCCGGAAAGCTGGTCGGCCGGCTGGGACGGCGCGGGGCGCTCTACCTCGCAATGGGCACCACGGCCTTCGGCCTGCTGCTCTCCCTGGCGGACTCGCTGCTCTCCGTCCTCCTCGGCCTGGTGCTGATCACGGCCGGCTTCTTCGCGGGCCACGCGGTGGCCTCGTCCTCGGTGAGCCGCACGGCCCAGACGGGGCGCGCCCAGGCTTCGGCGCTGTACCAGACCGCGTACTACACGGGCAGTTCGGTGGGCGGCATGGCGGGCGCGCTGGCCTTCCGGGCGGGGGGCTGGTCCGGCACGGTCGTACTGGGCCTGACGGCCATGGTCGCCGCCGCGTCCATCACCCTGTACGCGACCCGGCAGGCGCTCCGTGAGCGGCGCGCGGGGCGGGCAGCCGCCCACGCTTAGGGCTGCTGCGGCCGGGCGCACAGACGCTCACGGTCGCGCCAGGCGCGTTCCCACTGGCGGGTCAGCGCCGGGTAGACGATCAGGTGGCGGAACGGCTTGATGCCGGCCATATAGAGCCGTCCGAAGAGGCCGTTGGGTTTGACCAGGGCCGCCATCCGCAGTTCGTACTCACCGTTGCCGGCCGGCACCCACCCGAGGTGGCAGATGGTGTGGACGGTCCTGTTCGCCAGCTCCTTGGCGGCCTCGGCCGGCAGCTCGTACACGGTGGTGAAGGGGGTGTCCGGCGTCGTCGTCCCGGTCGCCGGCCCGCGCAGGTCATCCGGCAGGCGGTCGCACAGCGAGCGGACCCGGCTGTCGAGCCCGGTCTCGGGGGCGTCCCAGCCGAACAGCGCACCGAGCTTCCAGCGCACCGCGAACAACAGCCGGACCAGGGGCGGTTGGGTGCCGGCCCCGCCGGCCGCCGCCAGCGCGGCGAGCATCACGGGGAAGTCATCCGGCCCGGCGCCGGGGGTGCGGAAGGACCACACGTCCTCCACCCGGAAATCGGGGGCGAGTTCATGAATCCGCCACGGTCGCGAAGTGTGCGTGGCGTTCGGAAGCCTCATCGCCTCACCCCCTCGGCGTACTCGTGCTGGGCGCAGTGAAAGGCAACTAAGCCGACGGCCATGGGATCTCCCTGCCGAACCAGTTATACGGTGGCGTACAACAGCGAGGCTAGCCCGCCCATACGGTGCCGTATAGAGGGTGCGGGGCGTGAGAGGAGACACATCATGGGCGCCAAGCGCACACCGCGTGAGGCCTGGATCGAGGAGGGACTCCGGGCACTTGCCTCCGGAGGCGTGGACGCCGTCCGGGTCGAGGCCCTCGCCAAGGCGCTCGGGGTCACCAAGGGCGGCTTCTACGGATACTTCGCCGACCGCAACGCGTTGCTGGAAGCGATGCTGGACACCTGGGAGCGCGAGAGCATCGACGAGGTCCTCGAACGGGTCGGGCACCTCGACGGCGACCCACGGGAGAAGATCCGGCTGGCCGGCCAACTGACCTTGTCCGCCGACCGTTTGCTGCCGCTCGATCTCGCAATCCGCGACTGGGCCCGGCGCGACGAGGTTGCCGCCGCGCGTCTGCGCCGGGTGGACAACGAACGAATGGCCCTGCTGCGCGAGATGATCGGCACCTTCTGCGACGACCCCGACGAGATCGAGGCCCGCAGCCTGCTCGCCTTCAGTCTCGCCATCGGCAGTCACTTCCTCGCCGCCGAGCACCCCGGCCACACCCATGCGGAGGTCCGCGCCATGGCGGGCGACATCGTGCTCAATCGGCCCCTTGCGCGGTGACCGCTTCCGGAACGCTCCTGCTTGCCCGGCCCATCGGCCGTCCCTCGTCCGCACCAGCTCCGCGAGCGGGGCGCCCGCGGGTGCGGGCACCCGCTGGCAGACCGGCTCGCCGTCGGCCAGGCTGCGGCGAATGAGCGGACCGGCCCCGAACCCGCCAGCTGTGCCGGGGAGTTGGACGCGGGCCCGGTCGTGCTCGCGGAGCCCGTGGACAGCCGGGCCAAGCGGGACGGGGCTCGGCCGTTTGGTTCCTGGTCCGGTTCTGGTCCGGTCTGGCTACGCGGAGCCGTCCGTGCTCTGTGCCGGAGTCGGCAGGCGCCAGCTCGGGCCGTCCGGTGTACCGAGCCACACCCACTGACTCTCCGCCGCAACAGTGACGCCGAACTCCGTCGGTTTTGGGGAGCCGGCCGCGCGCCAGGTGTGGAGCGCGTTTTCCAGCAGGTCCCAGAGGGCAGCCGGGCCGCCCTGGCGGACGTTCCATTCGTCGTCGCTCTTGGGTGTGAGGACAGCGAAGGACTCGTTCCGGCCGTCGAGCACGTACGTGCACGGCGTGCCGTCGTCGGCCGGCATGGAGAAGAAGCGGGCGCTGGGCATGGCGAGCTGTGCCACGAAGCCGCTGCCTGCCGCGGTGAGCATGTCGGGCCCGTAGGGGGTGCTGCGCGAGGCACCGTCGTCCGGTGCGGGGATCATCCCGAGGCTCTTGGGCGCGTCCTGCTGTCGGGCGATCATAAAACTCGGGTCGCCGTCGATGAACCGGCCCTCGGCGCGGCCCTCGCGGTCCACGGTGAGGCGGACCAGGCCGAGCGAGCGCATCCAGCCGCGGAGGGTGGCGAGAATGAGCCCGCCGGGACGGGTCTGCTGCACCCACGTGTGGGGGATGTGGCGCACGCCGCAGGTGGCGATCGTCCGGTCATAATGGGCGCCCTCGGGGTGGCCGACGAGTCCGTCACCGACCACGAGGCGCGGGGCGTAGCCGCAGCGGTTGAGTGCGTCGCGGGCGCGGGCGGCGACATCGGGGTCGGTCTCGATGGAAGTGACCCGGTCGGGGCCGAGGCGGTGGCACATGAGAGCGGCCGAGTAGCCGGTGCCGGTGCCGATCTCCATCACGGTCATTCCGTCGTGCAGCCGGAGTTCTTCCAGCATGTGCACGACGAGAGTCGGCAGGGTCGAGGACGACGTCGGGTGCGCGCCTCTGATGGGCTTCGGGTCGGTCCAGTCGATCTCTTGGCCGTCGAACTGCGTGATGAGGGTGTCATCGGCGTACGCCTGCCGCAGCCATTCCTCGACACCGACGAGGTCGGCCGTGACGGGGGTCCACGTCGTCAGCCCGGGGTCGTCCGTCTCGCGATAGAAGCAGAGTACGAACTCGTGGCGGGGGACGGTCTCGACGGCGGCGCGCCATGCCGGACTGCGCAGCCGGCCGTCGGCGGCAAGCTGGGCCGTGAGCTGGTGCCGCAGCTTGGCTGCGGTGGAGCTGAGATCAGGTTCGGTGGTCATGGGTGCCTCGTTCCAGGAGATCAGCGAGGGCCGCGGTCATGGGTAGGCCCGTGGGGGGTTCCATCCATGCCCATTGCCCGGAGGGGTTGCATTCGATGAACGTCCATTGGCCGGCGGGGGCGAGGGCGAAGTCGAATGCGCCGAAGACGAGCCCGAAGTGCCGGAGGTAGGCGAAGATCGCGCGCTGTACGTCTGGCGGCGGGGTGACAGGGACCGGACGGCGCCGAGTTTGGCGCCGCGGTAGTCGTCTTCCGGCTTCCGGCCGGAGCAGGGGCGCTTTTGTCGTTCAGCGGCTTCGGATCAGCTTCGGGTGGCGTTCTCCGGCCACAGAATCCGAACTGCAACCCCTGTACGGTTGGCGTAGGCCACAACGTCGGCGGTACCGCCGTACCCGCGTGCGGGCTGCCCATCCCATACGGCAATGAGCTCGTCCACGAGCCCTACGAGTAGCTCGCTGCCGGTCATGTGCGCTTGAGCGTCGGACCGGGTCAGTCCCGTGTGGTGGATGTCTGATGCGCGCCGCAGCAGGCCGTCATAGGACTCGTGGTGCCAGGCGGGCAGGCCCTCGCGGTACTCGGCCGCCGGCACTACTACCTCAATACGGCCTCCGCACCGAAGCACTTCCTCGGCGAACCACGCGTCGGGCCCGTCAGCGATACAGCTCACCCCGGTAAGTCCGCCCGGCGGATACGCCTCGATCACCTCGTGAAGTGCTTGCCGGACATCCTTCTCCACTGCCTCGGAGAGTCCTCGATGCCCGGTAATGCCGATCCTCATGTATGCCCCTCGCTTACAGGTAGGCGTCGTTCAGGCGGCTGTCGAAGTCACGGACTATCGATGGTGGTGTGGTGGACGAGTAACCTCGCCGAAAGGCGCGAGCACGCTCAGCCACACGCCCCGAGCGTAGCTTTAGCCCGGTGTCGAGCGCTTGGGTCGCCAAGGCGAAGGCGGTGTCCAAATTGCCTGCCGCCATGTGGCCGTTGGCCACGTCAAGTTGCAGTAGGGCCCTCTGCTTCTCGTGGCTGGATGACAGAGCGGATGCGGCGTCCCCGACGGAGGCAAGCACCCATCTGGGTCGCGCCAGTCGGGCACCGCACGTCACGCGGGCGGCTGCGACCTTGCGCTCGTCGAACGTGAACACCCAAGGCCATGGAGGTGCCTGCGTTCCTGACACCTGGTGGACTTCGGCGGCGCTGGTGGCAAGAGCTCGGTCGGCGGCTCGCTCGTCGCCGGCCGTGGCATGCGCGACAGCCTCCAGCGAGGACAGCCACGCGGCAGCGATCGGTGGGCAGGAGGATCCCAGTTGCCTCCGAGCCGAGCGGATCAACCTGATTCCCTGTGCGCAGTTGCCGTACTCGACCTCGAACTGAGCGAGGCTGCCCTGCTGGTAGGCGATCAGCAGTGGATCACCGGCGCGCCGCGCTGCCTTGATCGCAGCGCCATACCAGGTACGCGCCGAGCCTTGATCGGCCATATCCCAGCTCAGCCAACCTGCGAGGCTGGCGGCCTCGCTGCCGACTGCGGCAAGGCGGTTCCGCGCGGCTTGATCGGCGGCCTGAGTGGCCACCGTCTGAACGAGGCGCAAGTGCCCTGCGACGGTGTCCGCCAAGTGCCGCGCTGAAACGGTGGCGTCCATCCGCCGATACGCGGTTGTGGCGAGACGAAGCACAGCGGCTTGCCCGCCGTCCCATTCGGGGCGCGGGGGCGTTACTGCGTTGATCGCTGGCGCCGCTGCCACAACAGCGACGTCCGCCAGGAAGTTCCGGCGTTTCACGTCATCGTTTCCATCTCTGCGCTGACCCGGCACGGCGCCCGTGTCGGCAAGGCCAACGAGTCGGGGCGGGATGCCGAGATGGTGCGCAGCCCGAGCAAGGGCCGTCATATTGTACTCACCTGTGCCGCGCTTCTCCAGCCGGGAGATCGCTGACTGAGACAAGCCGCAGGCGTGGCCGAGTTGCCCTTGCGTCATGCGCACAGAAGCGCGGACGAGTTGGATCACACGGCCGTAGTCGCCTTGTGCGGACGCAGCCTGTAAGGCGCTGTCGGACCAGTTCACCCGTGCCTGTCCCTCTCACGGTAAGTAACAAAGAACGGATATACGAGCCCCCATACCCGCAGGGCGCATACCCGTATGCGCGGTGCGCATAGACGCTGGCGCCCATGCCATCAACAACGGTTCGCTCGTCCCGCTGAACAACGGTGAGACACCTCAACTTGTCTCGCCCGGCGCGACGAATTTCGCGCGCTGGTCAGCGTGTGTCTACGAGGGGATACCTATGGTGACGTTAGTCCCGAGACGGAACGAAACGCCTTGCTGCCAACCCCCGACGGTGCCCCCGACGCAGCTCATCCTCGCCGGCACCGCCGAGGCGCCCGCCGCCGCCCGTGCCCACGCCCGCGAGTTCGTCGAGAACGCCGCCGCAATCGCCGACCCCGAGCACGAGTTCGCCGTCGTCCTCGTCGTCTCTGAGCTGGTGACCAACGCCGTCAGATACGGAACGGAGCCCGGCGACTCCCTGCTCGTCGTCCTCGACTCCGACGACCAACGGACCCGCATCGAGGTCCACGACACCGCACGCCGGCGCCCCCGGCTGAAACCGGACAGCGACGAACGCGGCCGGGGCCGCGGCCTCCACATCGTTGAAGCCCTCGCCAACTGGGGCACCGGCACCAGGCCCTTGGGAAAGTACGTGTGGGCCGAAGTGGAGAAGCAGTGACCGCCATCGAGACCACGCCGGGCCTCGCCTTCCTGGCAGAGATCACGCACTCATACGGCATGTACTACGGCGACGACGGGCCCATTGGCCAACTCCTGATGACCCACACCCCGCCGCGCCGACCCGGCGAAACGCTCGACTGGATCGACGCCGGCATGCGCGCCCTGGCCTCTTGTCTCGGCCTCGCGCCCGCCTACGCGGAACCGCCCTACGTCGGCCCAAGACTGCATCTGCACCAAGGTGTCGTCTCCCTCGACTACGGAGAGCGGTGGCGGCTCTGCATCCCCGGCACCCGCCAGGAGTGGCAGCGGCACATCGCCGAGGGCGGCCCCGTCCGCCTGATCATCTCCGCCGAGCCCACCGCCGCCGGAAACACCCACGACGAGATGGCCGAACACCTCGCGGCCGGCACCCGAGCCGGGACCGTCTGGTGGGGCACCACCAGCATCCGCCGAAGGCCCCATCTGCACTGGCGAGCGAGCCGCCCCGGAGTCTGAGACACCCCGGGCCGACCCGCTCATCACGAGCGTACGGGCACAGCCCTCGCCCCAACTACCGATGACAGGAAGGCACATGGCGGGCGGGACGGGTCCCAGCCACACCAGGCGCACCACCGGAAGCAGGAGGAGTACGCATGACCGTCGTCATCCCTGAGACCGGCAAACCGATCACCGCCCCCGTAGGCGTCCGCTCCATGGAGCTGGAGATCACCGGGACCTGCCAGCTCAACTGCGCTCACTGCTGCACCAGTTCGGGACCCAAGGCCGGCCCCGGCGCCATGACCCGTGAAGACTGGCAGCAGGTCATCGCCGACACGGCAGCCCTCGGCATCCCCACCGTCCAACTGATCGGCGGTGAACCGACCCTCTCGCCCCATCTCCCGCACTACATCGCCCAAGCCATCGACGCCGGCCTGACCGTCGAGGTCTACAGCAACCTCACCCACATCCGCCCCGCCCTCTGGGCCGCACTCTCCCGCCCCGGCGTTCGCCTCGCCACCTCGTACTACTCCGACCAGGCCGAGGACCACGAGAAGATCACCAAGGCCAAAGGCAGCCATGCCCGCACCCGCGCCAACATCATCGCCGCCCTCGACCGCAGTATCGCCCTCCGCGTCGGCATCGTCGAAGTACACGAAGGACAGCGCGTCAAGGAAGCCGAGGCCGAACTGCGCGCCCTCGGCGTACGCGTGATCAATATCGACAAGGCCCGCCCCATCGGGCGCGCCGCCGACCCCACCGCCGGCGGACCCACCACCGGGGACCTGTGCGGGCACTGCTTCCGCCACCGCGTATCCGTCGATCCGGACGGAAACGTATCCGGCTGCATCCTGTCGCGGTTCATCAACGCCGGTAACGTCCGGCAGCAGTGCCTTGCCGACATCCTCAACAGCCCTCGATGGGCGGAGATCACCACGACCATTCCCATGCCGCGCGCCGCGTGCACGCCGGACGACTCCAACGACTGCGACCCGGCCTCCACGGAAGCATGCGACCCCGCATACGAGGAGGAGTTCGGCCCAACCCCGGCCTTTTAGGCACCACTTGAAACGTCGCCCCCCGTCCCAACCACTCTGGAGGCCACCGCGTGAACTGGCAGCACCACGCCGAAGCGCTCGCCGAGGCCGTCGCGCACCGCTCCTCACGATGGCACCCCCTCGTCGCCACAACACCCCGGCACATCTTCATCCCGCGATGGTGGGAGCGGGACGGCGACGGCTACGCCCTGCACGTCCCGCAGAACGACGAGGAATGGCTGCCGGCCACCTACGCCGACAAGTCCCTGGTAACCCGCGTCGGCCCCCTGCACGCCGACCACGCCAAACCCGACGAGCACCCCACGGGCCGGCCGACATCCTCGGCCACCCTGCCGAGCCTCGTCATCAACATGCACCGGCACGCCTGCCTCGACCCCGCCGACTCTCTGCTGTACATCGGCACCGGCTCCGGTTACGGGACCGCCCTCGCCGCCCGCTACTTGGCCCACCCCGAGCAGGTGACCAGCGTGGACGTAGACCCCTACCTTGTAGCGGCCGCACGAGACCGCCTCGACGCCACCGGCCTACAACCTCACGTCATGACCGTCGATGCGACCGGGCCCCTGCCCCTCAAAGCGGGGTCCGTCGATCGCATCGTGTCCATGGTCTCCGTCCGCACCATCCCGCCAAGCTGGCTCGACGCCCTGTGCCCTGGTGGGCGGCTGGTGACAACCATCGCCGGCACCTCCCTCCTCGTCACCGCCGAGAAGAACCCGGATGGTGGCGCCACGGGCCGAGTGCAGTGGGACCGGGCAGGGTTCATGCCGGTCCGGCACGGTGACGACTATCCGCCCGGTCTCAATGCCCTCCTCCACACCGCAGAGCAGCAAGAGGGCGAAGACGTCACCACGGGACCGTACCCGGTCGTGGACGTTGAACAGGCGTGGGACCTCGACTCCATGCTCAGCGTCACCGCTCCCGGCATCGTCCACCGCTACCGCCAGGACGGCGAGCAGCGGACCGCGATCATGGCGCACCCCGACGGATCATGGGCCCGCGCCACAGCGACCGGCGCCGGCCGGCCGACCGTCCACCAGGGGGGACCCCGGCGCCTGTGGAACATCCTCGACGAGGTACGCGCCTACTGGCTCAGCAACGGCGAACTACCCGTGCGCGGCGCCCGGGTACTGGTCAACGCCGAGGGGCGGACGATCCTCGCCCGGGGCGGGTGGCACGTCAAGCTATGAAAGCCCGTGCCACATGACCATGTCCTCAGAGGCCGCCCATCCCAAGCGGGCGGCTCACCACTCCCGCCGGGGTGAGGACGAGACTGAGTACCGAGGCCGCCGGGAGTCAACCTCCCATGCTCGAAGGCTACTTGCGGCCACGCCGAGGCCATCACGCCACTCACCGTGGCGCGGTGGCCCCTTCACCGTCACAGGTTGCCGAGAAGGGTGTCAACGTCCCACTCGGCCTGACGCAGAATGGCCCGCAGGATGCCGGGAGCCAGTTCCGGGTGCAGAGGGACGATTACCGTCCGCTCGCCTTTGCGGTACTTGGCGTGGCTGCCTCGAGTGGAAATGTGCTTGGACCCGTCACGATCAGGGCCTTGGCGACTTGCACCCCGGAGAGCCCCTGGGCAGTGCCGGGCTCACGCGACCTGAACCTGGACCGGCGCCGTGATGACGTCATGGACGGCAGGTACCGGTTCGTCTTCGAAGTAGAGCTCCAGCGCTTCGCGGAGGTTGGCCAGGGCTTCTTCGATGGTGGTCCCTTGACTGGCCACGTCAACTTCAAGGCAGCGTGCCACGTACCACTGGTCCTCATGTGTGATGGCGGCGGTGAGTCGAACCTGTCGGGTCATAACGCCGAATCTGGCACGAGGAATGAGAGACCGCCGCTCAACCACCCCCCACTCACCCCATTGAGGGCCCGTTGTCAGACCTCCCTGTCACCATCAGCGCATGACCGAATACACCGTGGAGCTGATCCACGACAAGTGGCCCAAGCGCGAGCCGAGTTACTTCGCCTCTCTGGCGGCCGACCCGCCCGACGGCTTCGAGTTCTCGTTCCGGACCTGGGACCACTACCCGGGCATCACCGGCACCCGCGAGGCGCCGACCGTCTTCCATGCCATCGCCGAGGTGGCGGGCGAAGTGGCCCGGAAACATGGTGTGTTGCTCAATGACGCGGGTGTGGAGAAGGTCCATGAGTGGATCCATGGCGAATGGAACCAGCAGATCACCGCGCATCTGCTGCTGATGGCCGCACACCGCGCCGCCCACTGCGGGCTCGGCCTGGACGACCTCATCGGCCTTCTGCGGTCGCTGGAACCGGCGTTCACGCCAGTGGGAGAAGAGGGCAGCGCCCCATAAGGGGCGCGACAACCCGCACCCCGCCGCAAACGCCAACGGGGCCAGTCGGAAACCGACCGGCCCCGTGCGTGCCCGGAACGCTACGCGATCCGGTCCAGCACAATCGGGTTCGGCTTGAAGTCCGTGCCCTCGGCGGAGATCTCCACGCCGCCCTCCAGCGCGGCCAGCGCGTAGTCGAACTTCTCCGGGGTGTCGGTGTGCAGGGTCAGCAGCGGCTGGCCGGCCACCACGGAGTCGCCCGGCTTGGCGTGCATCTCGATGCCCGCGCCCGCCTGCACCGGGTCCTCCTTGCGCGCCCGGCCCGCGCCCAGGCGCCAGGCGGAGACACCCACCGCATAGGCGTCCAGCTTGGTGAGGACGCCGGAGGCGGAGGCGGTGACGACGTGCTGTTCGCGGGCGACCGGCAGGGCCGCGTCGGGGTCGCCGCCCTGGGCGAGGATCATGCGGCGCCAGTGGTCCATGGCGGAGCCGTCCGCCAGGGCCTTGGCCGGGTCGGCGTCCGGCAGGCCGGCCGCGGTCAGCATCTCCCGGGCCAGGGCGATGGTCAGCTCGACCACATCGGCCGGGCCGCCGCCGGCCAGCACCTCCACCGACTCACGGACCTCAAGGGCGTTGCCCGCGGTCAGGCCCAGCGGGGTGGACATGTCGGTGAGCAGGGCGACGGTCTTGACGCCGTGGTCGGTGCCCAGGCCGACCATCGTCGAGGCGAGCTCACGCGCGTCCTCGATGTTCTTCATAAACGCGCCGGAGCCGACCTTGACGTCCAGCACCAGCGAACCGGTGCCCTCGGCGATCTTCTTGGACATGATGGAGGAGGCGATCAGCGGGATGGCCTCGACGGTGCCGGTCACGTCGCGCAGCGCGTAGAGCTTCTTGTCGGCGGGGGCCAGACCGTCGCCAGCGGCGCAGATGACGGAGCCCACGTTGCGCAGGACGTCCATCATCTCGTCGTTGGACAGCAGCGCCCGCCAGCCGGGGATGGACTCCAGCTTGTCCAGGGTGCCGCCGGTGTGGCCCAGGCCGCGGCCGGACAGCTGCGGCACGGCCGCGCCGCAGGCGGCGACCAGCGGTGCCAGCGGCAGGGTGATCTTGTCGCCGACGCCACCGGTGGAGTGCTTGTCCGCGGTCGGCACGGGCAGGGACGAGAAGTCCATCCGCTCGCCGGACTTGATCATCGCCGCCGTCCAGCGGGCGATCTCCGCGCGGTCCATGCCGTTGAGCAGGATCGCCATGGCGAGGGCGGACATCTGCTCGTCGGCGACGATGCCCTTGGTGTAGGCGTCGATCACCCAGTCGATCTGCTCATCGGTCAGACGGCCGCGGTCGCGCTTGGCGCGGATGACGGAAATGGCGTCCATCAGCACATTTTCCTTAAGTTCGTGCGTCCTCAGAGCTTCCCGGGGTCGGAAAGTGACCCGGAGGGGCCGAGCCTCGGCCCCTCCGGCGCTTAAGGACATCTTCAACGATTCAGGTCAGCGGGCCCAAACGCATCCGGCAGCAGCTCCGCCAGCGGACGGATGCCGGAGGCCGTATCGACCGCCAGCTCCGGCCCGCCGTGCTCCCAGAGCAGCTGACGGCAGCGGCCGCACGGCATCAGGATGTTGCCGTGCCGGTCGCAGCAGGTGAAGGCGGTGAGCCGGCCGCCGCCGGAGGAGAACAGGGCGGAGATCAGGCCGCATTCGGCGCACAGGGCGACGCCATAGGCCGCGTTCTCCACATTGCAGCCGGTGACCACCCGGCCGTCGTCCACGACGGCCGCGGCCCCGACGGGGAAGCCGGAGTACGGGGCGTAGGCCCGGGACATGGCGTCCCGGGCCTGCGCGCGCAGGTTCTCCCAGTCGAAGGAGACAGTCACTTGCCCTGGCCCTTCCGGTAGGGCTTGCCGTCCGCCTTGGGCATCCGCAGCCGTTGCGAGAACAGGGCCAGCACCAGCAGGGTGACCAGGTACGGCGTGGACTCCACCAGCTCCAGCGGGACGGACTTGCTGGCCGCGTACCAGACGATCAGCAGCGCCGCGATCACCGCGCTGACCACGGCCGGCTTGAGCTTGCCACCGCGGAACCGCCACAGGGCCAGGCCCAGCAGCAGCACCGCGACCAGCAGCAGCAGGGCGTGCACGGTGGGGCCGCCGGAGCGCAGCTGGAGGCTGTCCATAAAGCCGAACAGCCCGGCGCTCATGGCCACCCCGCCCGGCCGCCAGTTGCCGGAGATCATGGTGGCGAGACCGATGTAGCCGCGGCCGCCGGTCTGGCCGTCGGAGTACATATGCGTGCCGATGGCCAGGAAGGCGCCGCCCAGACCGGCCAGCGCGCCGGAGACCACCACGGCCGCGTACTTGTAGGTGTAGACGTTCACACCCAGGGACTCGGCCGCCACCGGGCTCTCACCGCAGGAGCGCAGGCGCAGACCGAAGGAGGTGCGCCAGAGCACAAAGAAGGTGACCACGAACAGCGCGGCGGCCACGATCGTCAGCCAGGACACCTGGGAGGTGAAGCCCCGCAGGATGCCCGCAGCGTCGGAGACCAGGAACCAGTGGTGCTTCTCCAGGGACTGCAGCCAGTCGTCCAGGCCCGGGATGGAGAAGTTGGACATGTCGGCCATCGGCGGCGACTGCTTGTCGTTGCCGCCCGCGGCCAGGGCCGCGCTGCCCTGGCCGCCGAAGAGCGTCTTGGCCGCGTACTGGGTGACACCCAGGGCCAGGATGTTCATGGCCACACCGGAGATGATGTGGTCCACCCCGAAGGTGACGGTGGCGACGGCGTGCAGCAGACCGCCCAGCGCGCCGCCGATGACACCGGCCAGGGCGGCCACCCAGGGGCCGTGCTGCCAGCCCATCCACCCGGCGCCGAAGGAGCCGAGCATCATCATGCCCTCGAGGCCGATGTTGACCACGCCGGAGCGCTCGGCCCACAGGCCGCCCAGACCGGCCAGTCCGATGGGCACCGCGGCGGCCAGCGCGGAGCCGTACTGACCGGAGGAGGTCAGGTCATTGGCGCCGGTGAGGGCGCGCAGGGCGGCCAGCAGGATCAGTCCGCCGGCCAGTATCAGCATCACGACGGGGTAGGAGAGCCGCCGGCGGCCTTCGGGCTTGTTGGCCCCGCGCAGGCGGTCGGCCAGTGAGGAGGTGACGGTCGTACTCACGCGGCTGCCTCCGCCTTGTCGCTCTTGCTCGCCTGGGCGGCGAGCTCCTCGCCGACCTTGCGCTGCTGGATCTTCAGGCCATAGCGGCGCACCAGCTCATAGGCGATGACGACGCACAGGATGATCACACCCTGGATCACGCCGACGATCTCCTGGGCGTAGCCCTCGAACTCGAGCTGGGTGCCGGTACGGTCCAGGAATCCCCAGAGCAGGGCGCCCAGCGCCATGCCGATGGGGTGGTTACGGCCCAGCAGCGCGATGGCGATGCCGGTGAAGCCGATGCCGGTGGGGAAGTCGGTGCCGTAGTTGTACGAGACACCGAGCAGGGTGGGCATACCGACCAGGCCGGCCATGGCGCCGGAGATCAGCATCGAGGTGATCACCATGCGCTTGACGCTGACGCCGCTGGCCTGCGCGGCGGACTCGGACTGGCCCACGGTGCGCAGGTCGAAGCCGAAGCGGGTACGGCCCAGCAGGAACCAGTAGGCCACGCCCGCGATGACCGCGATCACCACAAAGCCGTAGATCGGCTTGGTCTGGGTGGGGAACTCGAAGAAGTGCGCGGAGCCGGGCAGGTAGGGCGTGTGGATCAGGTTGCCCTCCTTCTTCGCCAGCCGGCCGTCCTGGAGGAAGTAGCCGATCAGCGAGGCGCCGATGGAGTTCAGCATGATGGTGCTGATCACTTCGCTGACGCCGCGGGTGGTCTTCAGCAGACCGGCGATGCCCGCCCAGATGGCGCCGACCACCATGGCCACGATGATCATCACCGGGATGGCCACCGGGCCCAGCGTGAAGTAGCCGCCGACCACCGCGGCGAAGAAGGCCGCGATCCGGTACTGGCCGTCCACACCGATGTTGAACAGGTTCATCCGGAAGCCGACGGCGACCGCCAGCGCGGAGAGGTAGTACGGCGTGGCCTTGTTGATGATCCACACCTGGCTGTCGGCCTTGGAGCCGAAGTCCACCATCACCTGGTAGGCGTGGAACGGGTCCTTGCCGGTGGCCCCGATGATGGCCGACGTGATGATGAAGGCGGCGACGATCGCCAGCACGGGTGCGGCGAGGCCGAGGATCAGCTTGTTCTTGTCGATCTTCTTCACTTCTCGTCACCGCCTTCCCGCTTGCCGCTGTTCTTCTGGTTCTTGGAGCTCTTCTTCTCGCGCTTGGGCGAGTTCTTCGGCGAGTTCCTGGGCGAGTTCTTCTGGTCCTTCTCGGCCTTCGGCGAGCTCTCCGGCTCGCTTTCCGGCGAGTTCTTCCCTTCGCCCTCGTCCGCGCCGGGCGGGGTCCCTTCCTCGTGGTGTTCGAGGTGGCCGCTGGCTGCGCCGGTCATGGCCGAGCCCAACTCCTCCGGGGTGATGGTGGCGGGGTCCGCGTCGGCGACCAGGCGGCCGCGGAACATCACCCGCAGGGTGTCGGAGAGCCCGATCAGCTCGTCCAGGTCGGCGGAGATCAGCAGCACCGCCAGGCCCTCGCGCCGGGCCTCGCGGATCTGGTCCCAGATCTGCGCCTGGGCGCCGACGTCCACGCCCCGGGTGGGGTGCGCGGCGATCAGCAGCTTGGGGTGGTGGCTCATCTCCCGGCCGACGATCAGCTTCTGCTGGTTGCCGCCGGACAGCGAGGCCGCGGTGACCTCGATGCCGGGGGTGCGCACGTCGTACTCACGCACAATGCGCTCGGTGTCGGCCCGGGCGGCCTTGTTGTCCAGCAGCCCGCCCTTGGAGTTGGGCGCCTCGGTGACATGGCCCAGGATGCGGTTCTCCCACAGCGGGGCCTCCAGCAGCAGGCCGTGCCGGTGGCGGTCCTCGGGGATGTAGCCGATGCCGCCCTCGCGCCGCTTGCGGGTGGCGAGGTGGGTGATCTCGGCGCCGTCCAGGGTGATGGTGCCGGCGTCCGGGTCGCGCATGCCCATGATCGCCTCGACCAGTTCCGCCTGGCCGTTGCCCTCCACACCGGCCAGGCCCAGCACCTCGCCCTTGTGGATGGTGAACTCGATGCCGTCCAGCACGGTGCGCACCGCGCCGTCGGAGTCGGTGGCCGACAGCCGCAGCCCCTCGACGGTGAGCATGGGCACATCGGTGACGGTGGACTCGCGGGTCTCCGGCGAGGGCAGTTCCTCGCCGACCATCAGCTCGGCCAGCTGCTTGGGGGTGGTCTCGCTGGGCACCGCGGTGCCCACCGTGGTGCCGCGCCGGATGACGGTGATGTCATCGGCGACCGAGAGCACCTCGCCCAGCTTGTGGGAGATGAAGATGACGGTCAGGCCCTCGGACTTCAGCTCGCGCAGGTTGTCGAAGAGCGCATCGACCTCCTGCGGCACCAGCACCGCGGTCGGCTCGTCCAGGATCAGCGTACGGGCGCCCCGGTAGAGGACCTTGAGGATCTCCACCCGCTGGCGGTCGGCGACGCCGAGGTCCTCCACCAGGACGTCCGGGCGCACGCCCAGGCCGTAGGCGTCCGAGATCTCCTTGATCTTGGCGCGGGCCTTGTTGCCGATGCCGTAGAGCTTCTCGGCACCGAGGACGACGTTCTCCAGGACGGTGAGGTTGTCGGCGAGCATGAAGTGCTGGTGCACCATGCCGATGCCGCGGGCGATGGCGTCGGCGGGCGAGTGCAGGCTGACCTGCTCGCCGTCGAGCTTGATCGTTCCTTCATCGGGCTTCTGCATCCCGTAAAGGATCTTCATCAGGGTCGACTTGCCGGCGCCGTTCTCGCCACAGAGGGCGTGGACGGTGCCTTTGCGGACCGTGAGGTGGATGTCGTGGTTGGCCACGACGCCGGGGAACCGCTTGGTGATGCCGGCGAGTTCGACGGCGGGAGCGGTACTGGTGGACGCTTTGATGGCGCACTCTCCTCGGGGAAGGGAGCGGTGGGTGGAGCCGGTCCGCCGGGCGGCGGGCCGGTCGTTCCGGCTGGGCTGGTTGACGCTATCTGGCTCAACTCGACGCTACGCGCGTAGCATTGGCACTTGCGTACGGGCCCGGCGGAAGTCTTCCCGCCGGGCCCGTACTCGGTTCAGCGGCGGATCAGCTCTGCTGCGGGGCGATCCGGACCTTGACCTCGCCGTCCACGATCTTCTTCTTCGCGGCGTCGAGCTTGTCCTTGATGTCGTCGATGAAGCCGCCCGAGGTGGCCAGCGAAACACCGTTGTCCTTGAGCAGGTACTGGTGCGGGCCGGACAGCGGCTTGCCGTCCTTGACGCTCTTGATCACGTCGTAGACCGCCACGTCCACGTTCTTCACCACCGAGGTGAGGATGTGGTCCTTGTACTTCTCCAGGCCGGCCTGCTGGTACTGGTCGGAGTCCACGCCGATGGCCCAGCAGTCCTTACGGGCGGCGACGGCCTCGATGGAGCCGTTGCCGGACAGGCCCGCCGCCGTGTAGATCACGTCAACGCCCGAGTCGAGCATGCCGTTGGCCTTGTCCTTGGCGGCCGCCGGGTCGTTGAAGCCCTTGTCGTTGTTCGGGTACAGGTACTGCGAAGTGATCTGGGCCTTGGAGTCGGTGTCCTTGACGCCCTGCTCGAAGCCCGCCTGGAACTTCTGGATCAGCGCGTTGTTGACACCGCCGATGAAGCCGACCTTGTGGTTCTTGGACTTCAGCGCGGCGGCGACGCCGGCCAGGTAGGAGCCCTCGTTCTCACCGAAGGTGACGCTGTCCACATTGGAGCCGGCGGCCACCGAGTCGATCACCGCGAAGGTGGTCTTCGGGTACTGCTTGGCCACGGCCTCAATGGACTTTTGGTAGTTAAATCCAACGCCGATGACGGGGTTGTAACCGGCGTCGGCGAGGGAGGTCAGGCGCTGTTCGCGCTCCGCCTCGGTCTCGCCGTTCTTGGCGGTCATGTCCCGGCCGCCGACACCCAGGTCCTTCTTGGCCTTGTCCATACCGCGGGCGGCGGACTCATTGAAGGAGTGGTCGTCCCGGCCGCCGACGTCATAGGCAAGGCCAACACCCTTGTCCTTGCCGCCGCTCGACTCGGTCGAGGACGAACCACAGGCGGTGAGAGAGAATGCGAGGGCGGCGGTGGAAACTGCCGCAGCGGTGATCGTGGATACCCGGCGCACGAGGGCCCCTTCACTCGAAGCGCCTCCATTGGCGCTGGTTCGCGGGGAATCGTAACGCGCGTAGATGGGATGAAAAGGGGAGCTTCAAAGCCGTTATCGGATCGTCGCAAGCGGCCCTTGCTTTGTAGAAACCTACATTTACGGACAATCCAGCAGCGCAGCCGCGGTGAACAGCTCCACTCCGACCTTGATCGCTCCTTCGTCCACATCGAAATCCCCGGAGTGCAGATCCCGGCGGGTGGTGTCGCCCACCGGCCGCACTCCCAGCCGGGCCATCGCCCCCGGGACATGCTCCAGATACCAGGAGAAGTCCTCACCGCCCAGGCTCTGCTCGGTGTCCTCCACCGACTGGGCGCCCCGCCGGGCGGTCATGGCGCGCTCCAGCAGCCCGGCGATCTCCGGGTGGTTGACCACCGGCGGTACCCCGCGCAGGTAGTTGATCTGCGACTTGGCGCGGTGCAGGGTGGCCACCTCGTCCACCGCGGCGTGCACCAGGTCAGGGGCGTCCCGCCAGGCGGCCAGGTCCAGGCACCGTACGGTGCCCGCGAGTTCGGCGTGCTGGGGGATGACATTGGCCGCGTGCCCGGTCTCCAGCCGCCCCCAGGTGACGGCCAGCCCGGAGCGAGTGTCCACCCGCCGGGCCAGCAGCGCCGGGACATCCAGCGCCACCCGGGCCGCGGCGGTCACCAGGTCGGTGCTCAGATGCGGGCGCGCGGTGTGCCCGCCGGGGCCGTCCAGCAGCACCTCGATCTTGTCGCAGGCGGAGGTGATCGCCCCGGTGCGCAGCCCCAGCCGGCCCACCTCCACCTTGGGATCGCAGTGCACCGCCACGATCCGGGCCACGCCCTCCAGCGCCCCGCTGTCGATGGCGCCCAGGGCGCCGCCGGGCAGCACCTCCTCGGCGGGCTGGAAGATCAGCCGCACCGGGTGCGGCAGCCGGCCCTCCTCGGCGAGCGCGGCCAGCACCAGCCCGGTGCCCAGCACCACGGTGGTATGGACGTCATGGCCGCAGGCATGCGCCATCCTGGGAATGGTGGAGCGGTAGGGAACGGTCTTGGTGTCGGGGATGGGCAGTGCGTCGATGTCCGCCCGGAACGCCAGCACCGGGCGGCGGGTGGCGCTCGCCCGGGCCCGCCCGATGTCACAGATCAGCCCGGTGCCGGAGTTCAGCACCCGCGGGCGCAGGCCCGCCTTCTCCAGTCTCGCCCTGATCGCCGCGGTGGTACGGAACTCACGGTTCCCCAACTCCGGGTGCATATGCAAGTCCCGCCGGAACGCGATCAGTTCCGTCTCCAGGGCCGCCGGGAGCAGTCCGGTGAGCTCGTCGGTGCGGTCGCTTCCGGGTCGGCCGGCGGATGCGCCGGGCGCGGTATCACAGGGCATCAAATGGTTCACCCTGCGAAGAGTAGAGCCACGCGAGGGGCAACTGCCTCCCGATCACGAAAAGTTCAGCCGCATGGATGGGCCGTCCGGGGGGTATGACCCGTATTTACGGGCGTACCTTTGCGAGACACACTCACAAACCGCGCGCCGGAGCGGGGAGATATGGCAGCCGGCGCACCGCGCGCCCCGCGCTGGTGGTGACGCCGGAGAGGAAGTCCCCGGCGCGGGGCGAGGCGTGAGCGGTGAGCCAGGAGGGGTCGATGCCGCAGACCGCCACGGTGACCGGGGTGCCGGCCAGGGCCAGCGGCAGGGTGTGCACCACGGTGGACGGAAAGCTCAGCACGGTACGGCCGATGGGGCCGCGCCGGGCCACGATTTCCAGGGGCAGTTCGGGCCGTACCACCTCCAGACCGATCCGGGACGCTATCTCGTGCAGCTTGTCGGTGCGCTCCCGGCGGTGTGCGAAGTACCGGGTGGCGCCATGCCCGTCGGCCAGGGCGGCCACCGCCGCCAGATAGCGTTCGCCGTCCACCACACCGGTCTCCACCAGCGAGGTGCCCACCAGATCGGTGCCGCCGGTCAGCCGGGGCGGGCCGAAGACGGACCTGGTCCAGGCGAAGTCATTGGTTTCCACGGTGATTCCGGGCGGCGCCTGGACCGGCATCGAGGTGAACAGACGGATGTCTCTACGGCCACTTGGGGTGAGCATCCGGCGCGCGGAAGCAGAAACCGGCGCGAAGACTATGTCCCGCGCCCCCAGGCCGCCGGTGCGATGCCAGCGCATCAGCCGTTCCCCGCGCGCCAGTTGGGAGACGAACTCCATGGTGGCGGTGCCATCGTCCACCACCACCAGCTCCCGGGCCCGGGTGATGGTCAACAGCAGTTGAACATAACGGGAGAAGGGATCGCCGATCACCACCCGCCGGGCCGCGCGCAGCGGTCCGGCCAGGGTGCCCACCGTGTGCACCGGGGCGCCGGGCCCGCCGCGGGCCTCCTCCCAGCGCAGCCGGTGCCCCTGTTCCCGGGCCAGTTCGGCCATCCGCCGCAGCTGGCCGCGGGTCATCGGGTCATGCGGGGCGAGCACCACCACCAGCAGTCCGCCGGCCTCCGGCTCCCGTCCGTCCTTCTGCCGGGGCACCTGGCCGCACAGCGGCGTCCCCTGGCCCGGCGGCCGGGCCAGCGCCCCGGAGTGCGCCCATTCAAGGACGTTGAGGAGCTGGACCGGACTCTCCACAAAGGCCAGGGTGTCGGTCACCGCCGTCTCGCCCGTCACACCGCGGCGGGTTCGAGTTCACCGGCCACCACCCCGGCCACCCGGCGCAGTTTGCGCATCGGGGCCAGTTCGCTGTCGTAGACCCGCTTGATCCCGTCGCCCAGCGACTCCTCCACCACCCGGATATCGCGCACCAGCCGTTGCAGACCGCCCGGTTCGACGGAGGCGGCCTGGTCGGAGCCCCACATGGCGCGGTCCAGGGTGATGTGCCGCTCCACAAAGCAGGCGCCCAGCGCCACCGCGGCCAGCGTGGTCTGCAGGCCCGTCTCATGGCCGGAGTAACCGATGGGGACATTGGGGTACTCGGCCTGGAGGGTGTTGATCACCCGCAGATTGAGCTCGGCGGCCCTGGCCGGATAGGTGGAAGTGGCGTGGCACAGCAGGATGTTCTCGCTGCCGAGCACCTCCACCGCGTGCCGGATCTGCTGCGGGGTGGACATCCCGGTGGAGAGCACGATGGTGCGGCCGGTGGCCCGCAGCGCCCGCAGCAGCTCGTCGTCGGTGAGCGAGGCGGAAGCCACCTTGTGCGCGGGCACCTCGAACTTCTCCAGGAACGCCACCGATTCCACATCCCAGGGCGAGGCGAACCAGGCGATGCCGCGCTCCCGGCAGTGCGTATCGATCCTGCGGTACTCCTCCTCGCCGAACTCCACCCGGTGGCGGTACTCGATATACGTCATCCGCCCCCAGGGCGTCTCCCGCTCCAGGCCCCATTGGTCCCTCGGGGTGCAGACCTCGGGGGTCCGCTTCTGGAACTTCACCGCATCGCACCCGGCGTCCACCGCCGCGTCGATGAGCGCCAGGGCGGTGTCCAGGTCGCCATTGTGGTTGATGCCGATTTCACCGGTGATGTAGACCGGCAGGCCGGGGCCCACCGGCCGGTCACCGAGCTGACGGGTGCGCCGGGCGGGGAGTGCAGAGAGCATCTGGGCTTCCTTCGCTGATTGGGGCCGGGGTTGCCGGGGTGTTGTGGGGTGTGGGGGCTGCGGTGCGGGAGCCGGGGTGCGGGGTTCGGGTCGGGGTCTCACAGGGACGGGCCCAGCAGCCAGCCGGCGATCTCGCGTACCGCTCCGCTGCCGCCGGGCGCCTGGGTGACCAGGCGGGCGGCCCGGCGCACCGGCTCCCGGGCGTCGGCCACCGCCACCGGCCAGCCCACCAGGTCCAGACAAGGGAGGTCATTGACGTCATTGCCGAGGTAGAGCACCCGCTGGGCGTCGATGCCCCGCTCCTCGCACCACTGCTTGAGCGCCAGGTCCTTGCGGTCGGTGCCATGCACCACCGGCACCTTCAGCTTGCGGGCGCGGGCGGCGACCACCGCATTGGTCTCGGTGGACAGGATCAGCACCGCCAGCCCCGCCCGGCGCAGGGCGGCCACGCCCAGTCCGTCGCCCCGGTGGACGGCCACCAGTTCCCGGCCCTCGGCGTCGATCAGCACCCGGTCGTCGGTCTGGGTGCCGTCGAAGTCCAGGACCACGGCGTCCACTTGGTCCCTGGTGGGCAGATGGCGCCGGGTGTCCAGCAGCGGGGCCAGCGCCCGGGCGCGGGCCAGGTCGTGCGGGTCGTCGATCTCCAGCACCCGGGCCGGGTCGGTGCGCACCAGCTCGGTACGGCCGAAGAAGCGGTGCCCGGCGGCCCGGAAGCCGTCCGCCCGCATGGCATAGGCGGCGCCGGTCTCCAGCAGGTCTTCCGGGCGGTCCTGGCGGCGGGGGCGGTGAGCGCTGTCGTGATTGACGCCCCGGGCGCGGACGCCGTACGGCGGCTGGTCGCCGGGTACGGAGGGGGCGCCGTCGTCACCGTCCCCCGCCGACGCGCCGTCCCGCCACAGGAAGCCATGGAAGGGCGCCACGGTCAGCGCGCTGTCCGCGCCGCGCTCGGTCACGGCGGCGGCCACCGCGTCCACATCCGCGGCGGTGAGGAAGGGGCTGGTGCACTGGACCAGCAGCACCACGTCCAGTGGGCCGCCGCGCATGCCCTGGTAGGCATCCATGGCGTGCAGCACCGCCGCCTCGCTGCTGGCGGTGTCCCCCGCCAGGGGGGCAGGCCGCCGTACCACCAGCGCCCCGGCGGTACGGGCCGCCTCGGCCACCGCGTCGTCATCGGTGGACACCACCACCTCGGTGACCAGCCGGGCGGCCCGGCACTCCCGCACCGCGCGGGTGATCAGCGGGGCCCCGCCGACCGGGGCGAGGTTTTTGCCGGGTACGCCCTTGGAGCCGCCCCGGGCGGGGATGACAGCCAGCACGGCGGGCATGGCGCTCTCCTCGAAGTGGCCGGTTTCTCCGGCGTGTTGGACGGATGGCGGCGGGGCGGTCACAGCTCCCCCAGCCGCCGGATGACGGGGGCCACCCGCTGCACTCCCTGCCGGTAGGCGCCCCTGGCCGCCTCCCGCAGCGCCTCCCGCGCGGCCCGGCGCAGTGCGCTCTCGGCGTGCGGCCGGGGCGCACGGCCCGGCAGCGGCCGCCCGTCCGGGGCGAAGCCATGGCGGGCCAGGATGCCCGGGAGGTATCCGGGTGCGGTCTCCTGGGTGTAGTACGGCGCCAGTGGCGGCAGTTGGGGCTGCCCCATCAGCTCCTCGACCCGCTCCCGCGCGGCGTCGAAGGCCCGCTCATAGGGCCGGGCGCCCGCCACGCCCTGGCGGGCGGCCCAGGCCGGTTCCGCCTTGGGCAGCTGCCCGGCGTCCAGCCGGTCCCAGGAGGTCAGGCAGCCCGAGCCCAGGAAGTGGTGGTTGCCCAGCTCCTCCCGGATGCCCAGGTCGGTGAGGACGGCGGTGGGCACCGAGCGGTGCAGCGCCTCCAGCGCGGCCGTGGAGCTCACCGTGACCAGCAGATCGGTACGGTCCAGCACTTCGCCCATATGCCCGTACACCAGACGGAAGTTGGCGGGCGCTTCACCGGGCAGCCGGGCGGCCAGCCGCTGGTAGGGGATCTCCTCCAGGTGGGTGGTGTGCTCACCGGGCCTGCTGCGCAGTTTGACCAGCACCTCCCGTTCCGGGTGCAGCCGGGCGTGCCGTACCGCGCGTTCCAGCAGATAGCGCCGGTCGGCACGTTTCTCCGGCACCGAGGGCTGGGTGGCGAACACCACGGTGAACGGGCCGTTGCGCTCCCCCGCGCGGGGCGCGCCGTCCAGGAAGGGCAGGGCGCATTCGGTTACGCTGCCCGCCGGGGCGCCCACTCCGGCGTAGACCTCCCGGAACCGCTCGGCGTCGGCACGGGAGTTGGCCAGCACCACATCGGCCCCATGGCGCAACAGCAGTCCGTCCGCCAGCTTTTCATAGACCACGCCCACATAGCCGGTGACAACCACCGGACGGGCCACGCTGGTTGACCACTGCCACGCCAGACCGTGCAGCATCGCCTGCACCGCGCCGCCCACACAGGCCAGCACCACCACCCGGTGCCGGTCCGGATCCACCGAGCGGACAAACTCCGCCCCGGTCACCTCGCGCAACTCCTCGGCGGCCACGCCCACTTCGGACAGCTGGCGGACGGTCGGGGTGGCCCGGCCGCGCAGCAGATATCCGTCCAGCCGGGCCCCGGGCACCAGCCGGCGCGCGGTCAGCGCTCCCCATTTCCACCGCGTATCGGAGTCGGCGAGCACCGCGACCACCGGCGGGGATTCGGTACGTGATGGCACATCCATGACCATAGGAATTGATTCCGTTTGGGTGGCCAACGCGAGCGCAACAGCCGGTAAACAGCACATCGACGATCGGCGAAGTGGTTGACGCGCAGGGCGGGTTCATCATTCCGCCGCGCTTCGTTCACCTTCACTTACAGCGGCGGTCAGAACGAATGCCGGGCGGCCGCCTAACCTCACCCGAGTGGTCAAGCTCTCCGTCATCGTGCCGTTCTTCAATGTGCAGACCTATGCACCGGACACCCTGAGGAGCCTGCAGGCGAACACCCGCGAGGACTTCGAATTCATTCTCGTCGACGATTGTTCGACCGATGACACGCCGGAGATCCTGCGGCGCGCGGAAGGGGAACTGCCGGGTGCGGTGCTGATACGGCACCGGAAGAACGGCGGACTGGCCACCGCCCGCAACACCGGCCTGGACGCGGCCCGCGGCGAGTATCTGGCCTTCCTGGACGGCGACGACTGGCTGGCCCCCGGCTACTACCCCCAACTCCTCGCCGCGATCGAGGACTTGGACGTCGATTTCCTGCGCACCGACCACATCCAGTGCACCGGCCGCACCCGCACCGTGCACCGGGTGCCCCAGGGCCGGCGCTGGACCCCGCTGGACCCGCGCGGCGCCATACTGCCCGCCCACCGCTCCACCTCCGTGGACTACCCCTACGCCTGGGCCGGGATCTACCACCGGCGGCTGCTCGACCAAGGGCTGCTGCATTTCCCCGACGGACTGCGCACCGCCGAGGACCGGCCCTGGATCTGGCGGCTGCACCGGCGGGCCCGTTCATTCGCGGTGGCCGGATTGCCCGGGGTCTTCTACCGGCGCGGAGTGGCCTCCTCGCTCACCCAGATCGGCGATGTACGCCAACTCGATTTCATTCGCGCATTCGACCAGGTAATCGAGGAGACCGCACAGGACCCCGAGGCCCGGGAACTCCTGCCCAAAGCCGTGCGGACCTATTGCGCCATTATTTCCCATCACCTGGGCGGCATCGAACGGTTCGAACCGGCCGTGGCCCGCACCCTGCGTTCGATGAGCGCGGCCGCCATAAAACGACTGCCCCCGGAATTGCTGAGGGACGCCCTGAATTCCATGGACGACGACCGCGCGGCCCGGCTGCGCCGGCTGCGCCGCCGCCCGGTCCCGGCGGAGGCGGCCCGATGACCCCGCGCCCGGCACCCACCACCCAGATCTTCCTGGCCTCCACCCTCTATGGTGCGGCCACCCTGGCCGCCGCCCTGGACGCCGGACTGTTCGCCCCCGCCGGACGGCGGCTGCTGCTGATCGCCAATAACGCGGCCGTACCCGAGACCACCCCCGGCCCCGACCGGGCCCCCGGCTTCGAGCGGCTGCGCACCCGCTTCGACGGGGTGCTGTCCTGGAACGAGACCATCAGCCCCTTCCACCCCGGCGGCTGGGCCCCGCGCCCCGACGATGTCCCGCTGTGGGAACGCCATTTGCGGCTGCTGTGGGGCCTGGGCGACGACCGGGTGGCACTGATCGTGGAATCCATCCAGGTCAACCCCGCCCAGGCCATTGCCCAGTTGTTCCCGGACGCGCCCCTGGAGGTCTATGCCGACGGTCTGATGAGCTATGGCCCCACCCGCAACAAGCTGGACCCGCTGATCGGCACCCGGATCCACCGGCTGCTCCACCTGGACCTGGTGCCCGGGCTGCGGCCGCTGCTGCTCACCGAGTTCGGAGTGCCCGCCGAGATCATCCCCGGCGAGGTCTTCACCAAGGTGCTGGCCGAACTCTCCGACGCCACCGAACTGCCCCCCGCCCCCGAGGAGTCGGCGCTCCTGCTCGGCCAGTACCTCGCCGCCCTGGAGATCCTCACCCCCGGGGAGGAGGAAGAACTGCATCTGCGGATGCTGCGCGGGGCCGTGGCGCGGGGCCACCGCCGGGTGGTGTTCAAACCGCACCCCACCGCCCCCGCCCACTGGTCGGGCCGGCTGGAGCAGGAGGCGCGGCGGCTGGGCGCGGAGCTCACCGTGCTGCACACCTCCGCGCTGGCCGAGGTAGTGTTCCAGCGGCTGCGCCCGGCGCTGGTGACCGGCTGTTTCTCCACCGCCCTGATCACCGCCCAAAGCCTCTACGCCCTGCCCACCGCCCGTACCGGCACCGGGCTCCTGCTGGAGCGGCTCACCCCGTACCAGAACAGCAACCGGGTCCCGGTGACCCTGGTGGACGCCCTGCTCCCCGACCTGGCCGACCCCGCCCCGCCACCCGCCACCTCCTCCGAGGAGCTCAACTCCCTGTTCCAGGCCGTGGGTTATGCCATGCAGCCCCAGCTCCACCCCGGCCTCCGCCCGGCCGCCGAGCGCTATCTCGCCGGGCACCTGGACGCCCGTACCCGGCGCTACTTCAAGCGCCGCCGCCTCACCGCGCTGGGGCTGCCCGGCGCCCTGCCCTCCCAGCTCGCCTTTCTGCCCCGTAACCCCGCCGTGCGCCGGATGGCCCGCCGGGCACGCGCCCTGCGCCGGCGGCTCACCCGGAAAGCACCGGTGACCCGTTGACGGCCCCCACTCTTCCCCGGCCGGCCCCCGCCCCCGAGCCCGTCCGCAGCCGCGGCTCCTCGGGCGGGCGGCTGTACGCCCTGGACGGACTGCGGCTGATCGCCGCCCTGATGGTGGCGCTCTACCACTACGGAGGACGCGGCGGCGAGGTCGGCCGCGCCTGGGGCGGCTCGCCCCGCCACCAGTTCCCGCACCTCTCCCCGGCCTTCGCCTATGGCTGCCTGGGGGTGGAGATCTTCTTCGTCATCAGCGGCTTTGTCATCTGCATGAGCGGCTGGGGCCGCTCCCTGCGGTCCTTCTTCGCCTCCCGCGCCGCCCGGCTCTATCCCGCCTACTGGGTGGCCATCGCGCTGGTGACGGTGGTCTTCGCACTGCCCTGGGCCGGCTACAAGACCGTCTCGGCCAGCGACACCCTGGTCAACCTGACCATGCTCCAACAGCCGGCCGGCGCCCAGCGGGTGCTGGGAGTGTGCTGGACGCTCTGGGCGGAGCTGCGGTTCTATGTGCTGTTCGCCCTGTTCGTGGTGGTGCCGGGGGCGACCCGGCAGCGGGTGGTGATGTTCTGCTCGGTGTGGACCCTGGCCTCGGTGATCACCACCGCCTCGCATATCGAGCTGCTGCGGGTGGTGGTGATGCCGGAGTACTCCGCCTTCTTCATCGGCGGCATCGGCCTGTATCTGCTGCACCGCTTCGGGCACTCCGCGCTGTCCTGGGGCATTGTGCTGATGAGTTTTCTGGTGGGGCAGCACTATGCGGTGGCGGGCCTATGGCATCCGCCGGGCCCGCACTACTTCTCCTACCGCTCGCAGTACGCCATCATCGCGGTGCTGGCCGCCGGTTATGCGATGGTCGCCGCCATCGCCCTGGGCAAGGCCCGCTGGGCGAACTGGAGTTGGCTGCCCCTGGCGGGCGCGCTGACCTACCCCTTCTACCTGGTCCACGAACACCTGGGCTGGGTGGTGATCGCTCTCCTCCACCGCCGCCTGGGCATCCCCGCCTATGGAACCCTCGCGCTCACCCTCGCCTTGATGCTGACCCTGGCCTGGGTGATCCATGTATGCGTGGAGCGGCGCCTGACACCCTTGCTGCGTAGGTCACTTGACGGTTAGGGGCGCCCCGTCAGGGGCGCCGCCAACGTGACCTCGATGCCCGCGACAACCGCCCGCAACCCCGCCTCGAACCCCGCCTCGGGATCCCCGAACAGCTCGAACCCCGCCTCGGCGGTCAGCGGATAGTCCGCCAGCCGCCGGGCGCGGGCCTCAAGGTCGTACCCCTGACCGCCACTCTCGCCCCGCCCCGGATCAGGCCCCATCGCCTGCTCCTCGATCACATACCCGACCGTGTAGCAGTTGGCCGTGAACGCCGCCCGGAATGCCGCCCGCGGCCGCAGCCCCCCATCGACCAGCCGCCGCAGATGCGCCTCCATGGGCGGCGCATAACTGGTATCGGTGAACCGCGTCCCGCTGAACACCTTCCCGCCGTCGCGGTAGCTCAGCAGACTGCGGCGGAACGCCCGCTGGGTCTCCACCAGCGCCTCGCGCCAGTCCGCCGCTTCGGCGGCGGCGACTCCCTCGAACATCCCGCGCATCATCTCGGTCGCCATCGCGTCCAGCAGGTCCCGCTTGTGCTTGAAGTGCCAGTACAGCGCCGGCGCCTGCACATTGAGCTCCTTGGCGATGCGGCGCAGGGTCAGCCCCTCCAGGCCCTCCTCGTTGAGCACCCCCAGCGCGGTGCGCACCACCTGATCACGGTCCAGTCGGTTTCCCACCTTGACAGTTTAACGGTGTTCAGGACACCCTCCTTAACGGCATTAAATTGAACGCCGTTAAGGAGGGGGAATCCTTATGTCCGCATCCGAAGTCCTGATCGTGGGAGCCGGCCCCACCGGCCTGATGCTGGGCTGCGAACTGGCCCGCAGGGGCGTGGAGTTCCGGCTGCTGGAGGCCGGCGACCGGCTGTTCCCCGGCTCCCGGGGCAAGGGCCTCCAGCCCCGCACCCTGGAGCTCTTCGACGACCTGGGGATCGTCGAGGAGATCTATGAGGCGGGCATGCGCCTGCCGACCATGGCCGCCTGGGAGAACGGCCGCAAGGCCAGGCAGTGGGACATGATCACCCGCCCCGGCCCCACCCCCGACGTCCCCCATGCCGAGCCCTGGCTGCTGCCCCAGTGGCGCACCCAGGAAATACTCCACCGGCGCCTGCAACAGCTCGGCGGCCAGGTGGAGTTCGGCACCCGGCTCACCACCTTCACCCAGACCCCCCAGGGCGTGACGGCCCAGCTGCGCACCGCCGCCGGCACGGAGGAGACGGCGCACGCCGCATATCTGGTCGCCGCCGACGGCGGACGCAGCACCGTACGCACCGCCCTCGGCACTCCGTTCACCGGCTCCACCGTGGACCCCAACCCCATGATGGTGGCCGACCTGGAGGTGACCGGCCTGGACCGGGACAACTGGCATCTCTGGCACCTCGAGCAGGGCACCCTGGCCCTGTGCCCCCTGCCCGGCACGGCCTTCCAGCTCTTCGCCGACCTGGGCGGCGCCGAGCCCGACACGGATCCGGGGGCCGTACGGCGGCTGGTGGACTCCTGGACCGGGCTGCACGCCGGAACCGTCCACTGGGCCTCGGTCTTCCGGGCCAGGACGGCCATGGCCGAGCAATTCCGTACCGGCCGGGTCTTCCTGGCCGGGGACGCCGCCCATATCCACTCCCCCGCCGGCGCCCAGGGCCTCAACACCGGTATCCAGGACGCCTACAACCTCGGCTGGAAGCTGCACCGGGTACTGCGGCACGGTGCCCCGGACGCCCTCCTGGACTCCTACCAGGCCGAGCGGCTGCCGGTGGCCGCCAACGTACTGGGCCTGAGCACCCGGCTGCACCAGGGGGATGCCCCCGGCCGCAAGATGACCGAGCAACGGGGCACCGAAACCCACCAGTTGCACCTCGGCTACCCCGACAGCCCGCTCACCCACGAGACCCGCACCGCCCTGCCGCCCACCGCCCTGCGCGCAGGCGACCGCGCCCCCGACGCCCCCCTGAAGTCCCCCGACGGCACCATGGTCAGCCTCTTCGACCTCTTCCGCGGCACCCACTTCACCCTGCTCGCGCTCGGAGTCGGATTTCCTTTGGCCGGCGAGGGCGATGCGCCAAGGAAATCCGCCACCGAAGTGCGGGTGGTACGGATCGGAGGGGCCGACGCCGATGTCCACGACGGGGGCGGGCATGCGCAACGGGCTTATGGGACGGGCCTGTTCCTGATACGCCCGGACGGCTATGTGGGGCTGGCCACGGAGGACCTTGGGGAGGTGGATGCCTACCTCGCCGGGAGGTATGGGGCGGCCCCGCTACAGGCCCCGCTACAGCACCGGCTACAGCCTCAGCTACAGCACCAGGGAGAGCAGTAGCACAAAGCCCAGGCCCACCACCGAGATCACGGTCTCCATCAGTGACCAGGTCTTGAGTGTCTGCCCCACATCCATGCCGAAGTACTCCTTCACCATCCAGAAGCCCGCGTCATTGACATGGCTGAAGAACAGCGAACCGGCGCCCACGGAGAGGACCAGGAGGGCGGTGTGGGTGGTGCTCATGCCCGCCGCCAGGGGGGCGGCCAGGCCGGCGGCGGAGATGGTGGCCACCGTGGCGGAGCCGGTGGCCAGGCGGATGGCCACCGCGATCAGCCAGGCCAGCAGCAGGGCGGAGACGGACCAGCCCTTGGAGAGGTCCAGGATCATCCGGCCGACGCCGACGTCGATCAGGGTCTGTTTGAAGCCGCCGCCCGCGCCGACGATCAGCAGGATCCCGGCGATGGGTATCAGGGCCCGCTCCACCGTGGCGGTCAGCCGTTCCCGGCCGAAGCCGGCCGCCCGGCCCAGGGTGAACATGGCCAGCAGCACCGCGGCCAGCAGGGCGATCAGCGGGGAGCCGATGACATCGGCGATCCGCTGGAGGCGGTCCCGGGGGTCGTCCACCACCACATCCACCAGCGCCTTGACCAGCATCAGCACCACCGGCAGCAGCACCGTGCCCACCGTGGCGCCAAAACCGGGGCGCCGGCGGAGTTCCTCGGAGGGGCGCTGGGGGGTGAGCCGCTCGGGCGGGGGCACATCCACCCAGCGGGCGGCGAGTCTGGAGAACAGCGGTCCGGCGATCACGGCGGTGGGCACCGCGACCAGCACGCCCAGCGCCAGGGTGACCCCCAGGTTGGCGCCGATGGCGTCGATGGCCGCCAGCGGGCCGGGGTGCGGCGGCACCAGGCCGTGCATCACCGACAGCCCGGCCAGGGCCGGGATGCCGATGCGCATCAGGGAGTGGCCGCCGCGCTTGGCGACCAGCAGCACCACCGGGATCAGCAGCACGATCCCGACCTCGAAGAACAGCGGCAGCCCGATCACCCCGGCGATCAGCACCATGGCCCAGGGCATCGAACGGCCGCCCGTCCGGGCCAGGATGGTGTCCACGATCTGGTCGGCACCGCCGGAGTCGGCCAGCAGCTTGCCCAGGATGGAGCCAAGGGCTATCAGGACCCCCACTCCGGCCACCGTGGCACCCAGGCCATTGCCGAAGCTGGTGATCACCTTGTCCAGCGGCGCCCCGGCGACCGCGCCGAGCACCAGGGAGCCAATGGTGAGGGAGAGGAAGGCATGCAGTTTGAGGCGGGTGATGAGAAGGACGATGACGGCTATGCCGACGAGTACGGCGATGCCCAGCTGTGCGTGACCTGCCGAAGTGATCGGTCCGGCGGGGGCCGCGGCCAGCATCTCGACGCTGAGAGTGCTCACGGGGCTTCCTAGGTAAGGGAGTTGGGGGGTGCGGCCTACAGCCGGCGCAGGGCGGCGGCTGCCCGTTCGGCGATGACGGCGGCCTCGGGGGTGATGTCCACGACGACGCCCGCTTCATCGGCCTGGAGCGGTTCCAGGGTGGCGAATTGGGAGTCCAGCAGGCGGGTGGTCATAAAGTGGCCGGTCCGGGCCGCCATCCGGCCGGCGATCAACTGCCGTTCCCCGGTGAGGTGGAGAAAGACAATGCCGGGGGCGGCGGCGCGCAGCCGGTCGCGGTAGGCGCGCTTGAGCGCGGAGCAGCTGACCACACCACCCCGGCCGCCACGGCCGCGTGCCCAGGCGCCCACCGCGTCCAGCCAGGGGGCCCGGTCGGCGTCGTCCAGCGGGATGCCGGCCGTCATCTTGGCGATATTGGCCGGGGGGTGGAAGTCGTCGCCCTCGGCATAGGGCACGCCCAGCGCCTCGGCCACCAGCGGGCCGACCGTGGTCTTGCCCGTACCGGCGACGCCCATGACCACCACGACCGGACGGCTGCTCATCGGATACCTCGCTGTCTGACACCGGCGTCGCCCTCGACGCCGGACCCGCCGACCCACTGAAACCCATTGGGTACGACTTATTCAAGCCCCTGTGACTTAAACGTCATACTTAATTGCCGTGGCCGCCGCCCCTTAGGCTGAGGCCATGGAAAACCAGGGGCAGGGGCCGCACGCCCGCGTGCTGGAATCCCTCGGACCCGCGATCACCAGTGGTGAGCACCCCCCGGGGAGCGTGCTGCGCACCGAGGAGCTGGAGCAGCGCTTCGAGGTGTCCCGCACCGTGATCCGCGAGGTGATACGCGTCCTGGAGTCCATGCACCTGGTGGCCTCCCGCCGCCGGGTCGGGGTGACCGTGCTGCCCGCCGAGGAGTGGAACGTCTACGACCCCCGGGTCATCCGCTGGCGGCTGGCCGGCAGCGACCGTCCCCGCCAGCTGCGTTCGCTGACCGTGCTGCGGCTGGCCGTGGAACCGGTGGCGGCCGGGCTGGCCGCCCGGCAGGCCACCCCCGCGCAGTGCGCCGAACTCACCGAGCACGCCCTGGGGATGGTGGCCACCTCGCGGGGCGGACAGCTGGAGGCGTACCTGGGCCATGACGTCGCCTTCCACCGCACCGTGCTGCGCGCCTCCGGCAATGAGATGTTCGCCCGGCTCGGCGATGTGGTGGAGGCGGTGCTCACCGGGCGCACCCGGCACCAGGTGATGTTCGCCGACCCGGACCCCGCCGCCGTCACCCTGCATGTCCGGGTCGCCGAGGCGGTACGCGAACACGACGCGGCCCGCGCCGAGGAGCTGACCCGCCGGATCGCCACCGGGGCGATGGCGGAGCTGGACATCCTGGCGCCGTAACCGCCGTGTCACTCCGGCCGGTTGGGCGGCCACCGCTCGAACCAGCGCTGGTCCGCCTCCAGTTGGGCGGCCAGTGAGATCAGCAGCGGCTCACTGGCGGCCGGGCCGAGCAGCTGGGCGCCCACCGGGAGTCCGTCGATGAACCCGGCGGGTACGCTCATGGCCGGCCAGCCCAGCACATTCCATGGCCAGGCATAGGGACAGGCCGCGCTCATCAGGGAGTTGGTGGCCCGCCCGGACAGCCCCTCCAGCGCCCCGGTGCGCAGCGGGGGCACCGCCGTGGTCGGCGTCAGCACCACATCGAACCGGCCGAACAGCTCGCCCACCCGCTGCCGCAGCGGCCCCTCGGCGGCCCGCGCGGCGGCCAGCACCCCGCCGCCCAGCACCAGTCCGGCCAGGGCATTGCCCCGGGTGCGGGCGTCCAGTGCGGACCGGTCGGGGACCCGCCGGGACCAGGCCCGGATGCCGGTCATCGACCGCGGCAGGAAGGCCAGTCCGATCTGTCCATAGCGCGGATCCTCCGCCACCACCTCATGGCCCAGCGCCGCCAGCCGCTCCGCGGTGCGCTCCACGGCCGCCCGCACCCCCGGGTCCAGCCGGTGCCGTACGGCGGCGAAGGCGGGGCGGAAGGACAGGGCGATACGCAGCCGCCTGGGTTCCCGGCGTGCGGCGGCCAACGCCCTGATGGCGGGCGGGCGGTGCCGGTCCCGGGGGTGCGCTCCGCTGACCGCCTCCAGCAGCAGCGCCGCGTCCTCGACGGTACGGGCCAGCGGGCCGTAGCAGACGATGCCGCGGAAGGTCTCCGCCTCCGGCCAGCAGGAGATCCGCCCCCGCTGTGGCTTGATCCCCACCAGATGGGTCCAGGCGGCGGGGATGCGCACCGATCCGGCGCCGTCCGATCCCAGCGCCAGCGGCACCAGGCCCGCCGCCACGGCCGCGGCGGCGCCGCCGGAGGAACCGCCCGGCGAGTGGGCCGGGTTCCAGGGATTGCGGGTGACGCCGAAGGCGGGCCCCTCGGTGACCGGCCACTGGCCCACCTCGGGGGTGTTGGTCTTGCCGACGATCACCGCTCCGGCGGCCCGCAGCCGGCGCACCGCCTCACTGTCCGCCCGCTTGGGCGGGAACTCCCCCGGGCACCCGAACCCGGTGGGCTCGCCGGCCACGTCCATGTCGTCCTTCACCGCCACCGGCACGCCCAGCAGCGGCGCCCGCTCCCCCGCCGCCAGCCGCCGGTCGGCCTCCGCGGCCTCCCGCAGGGCGGCCTCGGCGCGTATCCGGCGGAAGGCGTTGAGGGTGCCCTGGGTGGCCTCGATGCGCCGCAGCGAACGCTCGGTCAACTCCTGGGCGGTGACCCGGCCTTCGGCCAGCTCCGCCACCAGGCGGGCCACCCCGCCGGCTTCCTGGGCCGTCAGTCCTGTCATGCGATCCTCCTCCGGCGCCCCGTCGCATACCCTCCGACTCTTGCCGCTGGACAGCTGTCTGTACAGTGCACGCTCATGGCAATCTGGAAGCGGCCCGAGCCGATCGCCGCCCCGCCGGCACCGCCGGCCCCACCGGCCGTCCCGCCCGCCTGGCAGGCGCCGACCGAGGTGGAGCGGGGGCTGTACGAGGCGAAGTGGCGGGGGGACTGGGACGGTTACCTCCGTCTTCTGGCCGGGACCCACCTCTATTTCGCGGTCTCCCGGGGCAACGCCGAGACCGCTCCGGACCGGCCCAGCTGGAGGTCCTATCCGCTGCCCCAGGTGAGGGGGCACGGCTATGTCTTCCACACCCCGGGCATGCTGCCCGCCCCCACCGCCGACCCGGTCTACTACAGTCGGCGGCTGAGCGAAGTCGCCGAGCGCTGGCCCGATCCGACGGTTCCCTGGCTGGCGGTCAACCCCGGTACACCGTGCGAGGCGTTCTTTCCCGCCTCCCCGGGCCACCGGGCCGTATGGCAGCAGCGCTTCCAGGGAACGCCGACGCACCGCCGGATGACCCTCAACACCCTGCGGGTGGGTGCGCCCGTGGACGGCCCGGTCGCCCACGGCCTGGCCTGCGGCGCGCTGTTGTGCGTGCAGAACGGTTCGCTGTGGAACAACATGGCCTGGCACGGCTGCGGCTTCACCTCGGAACGGGAGCGCCTGCGGGAATGGTGGGGAATCACCACCCGTGAGGAATGGCTCTCCACTCAGGAGAAGCTGCTGCGGGCCGATTACTCGGGCGGCGGTACCTGGGAGTTTGTGCTGAGGGTGCGCCGGGCGCTCGCTCGCGAGTACGGCGGCCCGGTGGAACTCGCGCACTGGCGGGAGGCCACCGGGCGCGTGATCCGCCACAATGCCGCGGAGGGCGGGACATTCGCCCGCTGCAAGGACATCGACGCCGAAGTGGGCCGGGTTCAGCGGCTCATCGGACGCATCGCACGCTATGAGTCCCGCTTCCGCGCCGACGGCCTGCTGCCGGAGGGCAAACAGGTCCGCTCCGTGCTCTCCTGGGACTACGGGCGGGCTTCCAAGATGGCCCGCTGGGGCCTGGGGGCCCGGTTCTGCGACCTGGCCGAGGCGGAGTCGGCGGTGGTCCGGACCGGAACGGTCAGCAAGACCGAGTACCACTCCTGGGCGGACTTCTCCGCGGGCTACATCCTCGGCCGCTGTCTGCACTTCGACGACGAGGAGTTCGGCAACTGGTACCAGGGCGTACTGGAAGCGCACCGGCTGCTGATGAGCGATCCGCAGAGCCCTTGGCTCACCATTCCATGGAAGTAGCGCGGCACCGTCAGGAGCCACTTGCCGGGTAACGGGCGGGCGGGTCGGCGGAAACCGCGCCGCAGGCGCGGCCCTCCCCGGGCCCGGGGGTTAGCCCCATCCGCACCCACCAGCTGCCCGGATGGGACCACGCCCGGCACATCAACAACCCTGTACCCCATGACATTCGGCAACCCGCACCGCAGGAACACCCGGCGCAGACGCGCCCTGCTCATGGCGCTCGGCTCCGCCGTCCTGGCGGGGACCGCCATCGCCGCTCCGGCGCCGGCGCAAGCGCAGCCGCACGGCACCCTTGGCTGGCAGACGTGCGCGGACGCGCCGGGCCGGGAGTGCGCGGAGCTGTCCGTACCGCTCGACTACCGCGAACCGGACGGCCCGCACACCCGCCTCGCCGTCTACCGGCTGCGCAGCGACCACCCCGAAGCCCGGCGCGGCACCCTGCTGCTGATCGCCGGAGGGCCCGGCGGCGCGGGGAAGCAGATGCTGGCCGCCGAGGGCGAGCGAGTACGGGCGGCGACCAAGGGCGCTTATGACATCGTCGCCTTCGACCCGCGCGGCGTCGGCGGCAGCACCCCGACGAGCTGCCAACTCGACCCGGACGACCGGAAACTGGCCAAGCTGCGCGGCTGGCCGGGGCCGGGCGGCGACATCGGCGAGAACGTCGCCCGCTCCCGCCGCATCGCCGCGGCCTGTGACCGCAACGGCGGCCCGCTGCTCCGCTCGCTGTCCACGGCCAACGAGGTAAGGGACATCGACCAACTGCGGCAGGCGCTCGGCGAACGCAAGCTCTCCGCCTGGGGCCGCTCCTACGGGACTTATGTAGGGGCCTGGTACGCCCAGCAGTATCCGCAGCACACCGACCGCTGGGTGCTGGACAGCAATGACGACCCCGACCCCGCCCTGGTGGCGCGCGGCTGGCTGGCCCATATGGCCAAGGGTGCGGAGGACCGGTTCCCCGACTTCGCCAAGTGGGCCGCCGCGCATGGTCTGGCCAAGCGGCCGCAGGATGTCCGGCCGATGTTCCTGGCACTGGCCGCGCGGCTGGACCGGCAACCCGGCGGCCAGGGCAATGAGTTGCGCAACACGCTCCAGATGAGCCTGTATTCGGACGGCTCCTTCCAGGCCCTGGGGGATGCCATCCGGGCCGCGCAGGCGGGCAGGCCGCTGCCGTCGCCCGCCGCCTCCGACCAGGAGGCGGCCGTGATGGTGGCGACCATCTGCAATGACGCCCGCTGGCCGGGCGAGGTCGCCGGTTACGCGCGGGCCGTGGCCACCGACCGCGTCCGGTATCCGCTGACCAATGGGATGCCGGCGAACATCACGCCCTGTGCCTTCTGGAAGAACGCGCCTGCGGACCGGCCGGTGCGCATCGATGGCCATGGCCCCGCCAATGTGCTGATGGTCCAGAACCTCCGTGATCCGGCGACCCCTTACCGCTATGCGCTGCGGATGCGGGAGGCGTTCGGCAAGCGGGCCCGGCTGGTGAGCGTGGACTCCGGCGGGCACGGCGCCTATCTGGCCAATGGCAATGCCTGTGGGGACGCGGCGGTCACCGCCTTCCTGACCGAGGGCCGGCGTCCGGGCCACGATCTGATCTGCAAGAGGTAGCGGGGAGGGCGGGGACAGGGGGTCAGAACAGCTGGCCCTGGCCTTCCATCGGCGGCTCCTCGGGGTCGAACAGCCGGGGGGCCGTCGCCAGCAGTGGCGCGGAGCGCCGGGAGCCGGGGCAGGAGACCAGCTCATAGGAGAAGGCGGAGCGGCGGCCGGGCGGATCATGACGGGCGTAGCGGCCGCCGACGACGGCGATCTCCCGGGAGCAGACGGGGCAGGCGCGGCGCGGCGAAGACGACATCCGGTTATTTTCGCAAACGGGGCAGACCGCCGTCACGGGGTGGCGGAAGTCCAAGGTTCTCGGTGGAAGTCAGAGGGTCCCGGTGGGTTCAAAGGGTCTCGGTGGGTTCATAGGAGCCCCACACCTCGCGGAGCGCGCCGCATACCTCGCCCACCGTGGCCCGGGCGCGCAGGGCCTCCTTCATCGGGGGCAGTACATTCGCCGTGCCGGAGGCCGCCTCGCGCAGGGCGTCCAGCGCGGAGCGCACCGCCCGGCCGTCGCGCCGGTCGCGCAGTTCGGCCAGCCGCTGCTGCTGGCGGGCCTCGATGGCGGGGTCCACCCGCAGCGGCTGATAGGGCTCCTCCTCGTCCAGCCGGTAGCGGTTGACGCCCACCACCACCCGTTCTCCGCTGTCCGTTTCCTGGGCGATGCGGTACGCGTTGCGCTCGATCTCGCCCTTCTGGAAGCCGTGTTCGATCGCCGCGACCGCACCGCCGAGGTCCTCGACCCGGTTCATCAGCTCCACCGCCGAGGCCTCCATGGCGTCGGTGAGCGACTCCACCGCATAGGAGCCGGCGAAGGGGTCCACGATGGCGGTGACATCGGTCTCCTGGGCCAGCACCTGCTGGGTGCGCAGGGCCAGCCGGGCGGCCTTGTCGGTGGGCAGGGCGATGGCCTCGTCATAGGAGTTGGTGTGCAGCGACTGGGTGCCGCCCAGCACCGCGGCCAGCGCCTGCACCGTCACCCGTACCAGGTTGACCTCGGGCTGCTGGGCGGTGAGCTGGACGCCCGCGGTCTGGGTGTGGAAGCGCAGCATCTGTGACTTGGGGTCCTTGGCGCCGAACTCCTCGCGCATCACCCGGGCCCAGATGCGGCGCGCGGCACGGAACTTGGCGACCTCTTCCAGGAGCGTGGTGCGGGAGACGAAGAAGAAGGAGAGCCGGGGGGCCAGTTCGTCCACCGCCATGCCGGCCGCCAGGGCGGTGCGGACATAGGCGATGCCATTGGAGAGGGTGAAGGCGATCTCCTGGGCGGGCGAAGCCCCGGCCTCGGCCATGTGGTAGCCGGAGATGGAGATGGTGTTCCAGCGGGGGATCTCGCTGCGGCAGTAGCGGAAGATATCGGCGGTCAGCCGCAGGGTGGGGCCGGGCGGGAAGATATAAGTGCCCCTGGCGATGTACTCCTTGAGCACATCGTTCTGGATGGTGCCGGTCAACTGCCGGGCGCTGACGCCCTGTTCCTCGCCGACCAGCTGGTAGAGCAGCAGCAACAGGGCGGCGGGGGCGTTGATGGTCATCGAGGTGGACACCCGGTCCAGGGGGATGTCCCGGAAGAGCACCCGCATATCGTCCAGGGAGTCGATGGCCACCCCCACCTTGCCCACCTCGCCCCGGGCCAGGGGGGCGTCGGAGTCGTATCCCATCTGGGTGGGCAGGTCGAAGGCGACCGACAGCCCGTGCGAGCCATGGGCGATCAGCTGCCGGTAGCGGGCGTTGGACTCGGCGGCGGTGCCGAAGCCCGCGTACTGGCGCATGGTCCAGGGGCGGCCGGTGTACATGGTGGGGTAGACGCCGCGGGTGAAGGGATAGCCGCCGGGTTCGCCCAGCCGCTCCTCGGGGTCCCAGCAAGCCAGGTCCCCGGGCCCGTAGACGGGCTTGACCGGGAACCCGGACTCGGTGGTCCGGGGCGTATCAGGGTTGTGCGTCATGGGTTCGCGCCTCCCGTCTGCCGCAGTCCAGGCCACCGGACTGTAGCGACGGCCGCCGTGGGCTGTCAGGGGACGCGCAGGCCATGGGCCGCCGGGCGGGAAAGCAGACGGCGCGGGCAGGAGGGGGGGAGTCGTTCCTGCCCGCGCCGTGGGGCGGAGCCGCCCGCAGGGGGGAGCGGCGGCTCTCGCTCGGCCGATGACCAGTCGGCCTCATGTACTACAGCGTCAACCCGCCGGAATGTGTCACACCCTGTTGCGCGGGCAGCCCCAGCAGGCCTCCGGCCCGGGGCAGGACGGAGTTGTCCTGGCCCTGGGAGCTCTGCCCCTGGGAGTCCTGCCCCTGGGAGTTCTGGCCCTGCGAGCCCTGGTCGCCGGAGGGCTCGCCACGCAGCAGGTCCTGGCAGTAGCCGCGCACCCGGTCGGTGCCGCCCGCGGTGCGCTCCAGGGCGCGCAGGGCCGGGTCGTTCCTGCCCAGCAGATTGCCCGGCACCAGGTAGTCCCGGCACACCCGGACCAGCCAGTCGTGCGGGATCCGGGTGGGCTGGGAGTCCGGGGCGGGCTGGTCCTGGCCGTCCTGGCGGGGCGGGGTCGCCGAGGGGCCGGCGGACGGCCCGGCGGACCGGTCGCCGGGGGTGCCGGACGAGCCGGTGGACGGCCGGTTCCGGCCGGGGGACGGACGGTCCGGGCGCGCGGTCCCGTGGGGGGTGCCCCCGGGGTGGGCGCCGGACTCCTGGGGGGCCGGGGCGGCCGAGGTCTGGTCGGGCTCCTCCACGGCCACGCCCGCCGGGGACTTGTGCCGGGAACCGCCCAGGGCGGCGGGCAGATCGACCACTCCGGCGGCCACCGCCACCCCGCTGAGGGCGCATCCGGCCACCGCCACCACCATGGCCACCCGGGCCGGACGGCGCAGCCGGGGCCGCCGGCCCGGCGCCAGGGGCGCGACCTCGGCGGCCCGCCCCTGACCGGCCGGGCGTTCCCCTACGGGACGTCCGGGCACCGACGGCTCGCCGGCCGGCGATTGGCTCATCGCCCGTTCCGTTTCCGGCAGTTCGCATACCGCCTGTCCGGAACGTGCCGCGCGGAAGGCGGCCAGGGCGGCCTCCTCGCCGGGCAGCGGCCCGTCGGGGAGGGGCGCCGGGGAGCGCAGCGCGGTCAGGGCCGCCTCCAGGGCCCCGGCCACGCACCCGCACCGGACACGGGCGGAACCGTCAAGGGCGGAACCGTCATAAGCCGCACCGCCGCGGTCGGCACCATCACAGGCGGGGCAGGGTGCCAGGGGCTGACCGGCGAGCAGCCGTTCGGCACTGTCCTCGTCCGGCCAGCCGCGCTCCACCGAGGTGGAATTGTCGTCCGCCATCACATGTCCTTCTGCGTCCGCGCGGGCGAACGCGTCACACCGGTGGGGGTGGCCCGGTCCCGGGCGTCGCGCTGAACCGGAATGGTGTCGGTGCTCACCGCGGCAGCCCTCCCGGTTCCCTTGGTCATCATCTCCGCCAGCCTGCGCAGGCCGCGGTGGGCGGCGGTGCGTACCGCGCCCGGCCGCTTGCCCAGCACCTCGGCGGCGCTGCCCGCGTCCAGTCCGACCACCACCCGCAGCACCACGGCCTCCGCCTGTTCCTGGGGCAGCCGGGCGATCAGGGCCATGGTCCGTCCGGTGCCCAGGGACTCCAGGGCCGCATCGGCGGTGTCCGAGTCGGCCGGGCGGGTGGCCAGTTCGCTGTCGTCGGCGCCGATGGCGGGGCGGCGGCCGCGCATCCGGATGTGGTCCAGCGCCCGGTTGCGGGCGATCCGGGCCGCCCAGCCGCGGAACCGGTCCGCGTCCCCGGTGAACCGCTGGAGGTCCCGGGCTATCTGCAGCCAGGCTTCGGAGGCCACGTCCTCCGCCTCACCGTCGCCGACCAGGGTGCGCACATAGCCGAGCAGGCGGGGGTGCACCGACCGGTAGACGGTACGGAAGGCCGTCTCCTCGCCGTTCTGGGCCGCCTGTATCGCGGCGGTCAGCTCGGCGTCATCCCCGTGCGCGTCCATGTCTTGTGCCACTTGCGGAGCTCTTGACTCAGTAACCGGGGCCATGGGCATAGGGGTTGGGGCCCTGCGGGCCGGGGCCCCCGCCCGGCCCGTAGGGCATGCCGTAGGGACTGCCGTACGGGGCGCCGTAGGGGGCTGCGCCGTAGGGCGGGAGGGACGGGGGGAGTTGGGCGCGCCGCTCCTGGAGGGCGGTCAACTGCCGTACCACCAGCAGCGCCAGCACCCCGGCGGCCGCGTAGAGCAGCAGGGCGAAGGCGTCCAGCAGGCTGAAGACCCTCATCAGCCGCAGATCGTGCTCCCAGTCCTCCGGCACATAGTGGTCGTGGGCGTAGCGCATCCGGGCGTCCAGCGCGCTGTAGAACATGCTCAGTACGGTGCTGCTCACCGAGGCGCAAAGGAACACGGTCCACCAGGAGTTGAGCAGTCCCTTGGGGGCGCTCTGCGGCCCGCCGGGGGCGCTGGCCCGGTAGATGTCATTGGCCATCTGCTTGGGGAACCAGAGGTTGACCACCGGGGTGAACCAGGAACCCACCGCCCAGCCACTGCCGAACCGGTGCGAACCGGGCGCGAATATCTCGGCGTTGAGCCGGGCACGCCGGAACCAGATGACCCAGAGCACCACGGTGGCCACAGCGACCACCAGGTAAAGGAGGTTGGTGGTCCGGAAGAGGTCGTCCGCGTTCTTGGCGTGCCGCGCGGTGGCGTCGCCGACCCTTGGGGCCTGGTCCAGGATCTCCCCGATGACGGCGTACTGCTGGAAGCGGGCCACGGCCATCAGCAGCAGCCCCAGCACGCTGACGATCAGCAGAACGTCCAGCGCGGTGCGTACGCCACGGCGCTGGTCCACGCCGGGCAGCGGCATCCCGTCGGGCGGTATTCCGTCCGGTGGCGGGGCGCCCCATGGCGCGGCGGTGTCCGGGTGCGGCCCGGCCGCCGGGTACGCGGGCATGGGAGACATCGGGGGTACCGGGGCCACGGGCGGCGCCGGGGGCGGAGCCGTGGGCATGAGCGGCGCGGCGGCCGCCGGTCGCTGCTGGGCGCCGCACGCCGCACAGCGCCCGTCCGGACCGACGGCGGCGGCGCGGCAGTTGCCGCACGGATTCATCGTCTGGTTAACCCCCGGAGAGCCTGGTGCGGACCCGCACGTTACGTGCCCGGCCCCCGCCGCGTCCAGACGGGTCCCGGCCGGGCGGCCCGGTGTGACGGATCCGGACCGCCCGGCGCTGTACGTAGTGCGTGCCCCGCCAGGGTCCGCAGCGGATGGCGGCCGTGGCCTCTCCTGTGGGGGGTGGCGGTCCCGGCCGTCATCCGTCTCACACCTCGCCGCCCGCCGGTCAGTCCTCCCCGGCGCTGTCCTTGACCGAGACGGTCAGGTCGTTGGTGACGGTGAAGTACGGCCGCAGCCGGACCTCGCCCCGGGTGGCGGCCGGGAAGGTGTCGATGCCCTTGCGGTCGGCGAAGTCGCCGCCCAGCCGGCCCACCCGGACCAGCGCCGCCCCGGCGGCCGGCCGGATGTACAGGTCCCACAGGTCCTGCTCCTCGCCGCGCCGGGTGCTCATCGGCTGGTACGGCAGGGTGCCGGTGCCGTCCGCCAGCGGCGCCCGGACGTCGGCCACCGCGCCGTCGGCGCCGCGCAGCCGGGCGATCAGCTCGGCGCCGGTGCCCAGGGTGGTGCCATGGGCGGTGACGGTGAGCGTCACCCCGTCCTCGCCGACCCGCACCTCGGCGGCCTCGGCGTGCCGGTCACGCTGCCAGGTGCGCACCGCCAGATAGCCGTCGCTGGTCTCGTACGGCACCCAGGCGGTGACCGCACCGGCCGGCAGCGCCAGCCCCAGCAGGGCCTTCTGTTCCACCAGGCCGGCGGTCAGCCGGCGGCGGGTCTTGTCCCCGGCGCGCTCGGCATAGCAGTCCCAGCGCCCCTCGGCGAGGGTGTGCGCGCCCCGGTCCAGCCGGGCCTCCACCCAGGTGTCCCCCCGCTGGGCGGGCAGCGGCACCCGGACCGCCTCCTTGCCCTTGCTGCCCCGGTGGCGCAGCAGCAGATGGGTGTCCTCGGCGGTGAGCTGGGCGGCGCGCAGCCGTACCAGCAGCGAGCCGTCGGCCGCCACGGCACAGCGGGCCTCGGGGTGTTCCACGGCGGCGGCCTTGCGCGGGGCGGGGGCGGCGCTCTGCGGCCGCCGTCCGCCGAAGAGGCCGCGCAGCAGGCCGCCCTTGGCGGGCTTGGCGGTGGTGCAGCCGGGGCGCAGCTCCTCGAAGAGCTGCTCATAGCGGCGGGCGATGGCCTCCGGCTCATAGCGCCGGGCGGCGGTACGGGCGGCCGCGCCCAGCCGGGAGCGCAGTTCCGCGTCGCCGGTGAGCTTCAGCAGGGCCTGGGCGTAGGCGTCCACGGCGTCCCCGCCGTCCAGCGGCACCAGGATGCCGTCGGTGCCATCGGTGATGATCTCGCGGGGGCCGTGCGGGCAGTCGGTGGCGATCACCGGCAGACCGGCGTGCATGGCCTCCACGATGGTCATGCCGAAGGACTCGGCGTCCGAGGCGACGGCGGCGACCGCGCCCTTGGACCACTCGGTCTCGATCGGCGAGCGGGCGCCCATCAGGGTGATCCGCTCATAGAGGCCGAGCTCCTCGATCTGCTTGCGCAGCTTGGCCTTGGCCGGACCGCGGCCGTAGATGCGCAGACTCCACTCCGGGCGCTCGGCGGCGACCTTGGCGAAGGCGGCGATCAGCCGGTCGTAGCGCTTGACCCCGACCAGGCGGCCGGCCGAGACGATGGTCTTCGATGTCCCGTCCGAGGGCTCCGCGGCGGGCGCCGGGACGGCGTTGGGGATGGACAGGATCCGCGCCCGCGCGTCCGGCAGCGCCTGCCGGTAGTGCCCGGCGTCGGCCTCGGAGACGGTGGTGAAGGCGTCCAGGGCGGCGATCGCCGGATCCATCACCCGGTGCAGCTCCGTCACATGGGCCTCATGGGTGAGGTGCTCCTGCCCCAGGCGCAGATAGCGGTCGCTGCCATAGGCGCTGAGGTAGCCGATGAGCTTGGGCCGGGTGGCGATGACCACATCGGCGTCGGTGGCGGCGAGGTGGGCGGCGACCCGCTCGTCGGTGAGCGCGGTGGCGGCCATCCGCCCGTTGTCGATCCGCTCGTCCCGGAAGAGGGCGCTGGGCTTCTGGTTCAGCGGGGTGTGGTACTCGTCACCCTCGGTGCCCTCGCGCATGTCCACCAGCGGGGTCAGGGTGACCCGCGGGTCGATGTCCAGCTCCGGCCGGTCCACGGGGCGGTTGACGCTGACGATGCGCACATCGTGCCGGTCGGCGAGGGCGGAGGCGAGGTTGACGGTCGAGCGGATGGTGCCGCCGATTCCGTACGCGTTGTGCAGCAGGAATTCGATCTTCATCGGGCCCTCGTTCACGGGACGGGTTTCCAGCGGTGAGGCTAGCGGCTGTCCCCCCTTTCCGGTGCCCCCGCACCCCTGACCTGCGCATTCCGGCTCCCCCGCAGGGGCGCGGGGAACTGCGCGCCCAGCCACGCACGGCCTGCGGCCGAACGGCGACGGTCGCCGGCAGACGCCGCATCGTCACCGGGTGCGCGCCCCTTCCAGGGGCGCGGGGAACTGCGCGACCAGCCACCCACAGCCTGCGGCCGACCGGCAACGGTCATCGGCAGACGCCGCATCGTCACCGGGTGCGCGCCCCTTCCAGGGGCGCGGGGAACTGCGCGACCAGCCCTCCCACAGCCTGCGGCCGAACGGCAACGGTCATCGGCAGACGCCGCATCGTCACCGGGTGCGCGCCCCTTCCAGGGGCGCGGGGAACTGCGCGACCAGCCCTCCCACAGCCTGCGGCCGAACGGCAACGGTCATCGGCAGACGCCGCATCGTCGCCGGGTGCACCCCGGTGGCCGGTTGTGCCCACCCGTTCCGCCCTGCGGAACGACTGCCCACAACCGGAACCCCCCAAGGGCGCGGGGGCCAAACCCGCACCCGGAACACAACACGCCCGCCCTAACTCCGCCGCACCACCCGCCCCGCCAGCGCCGAGAACTCCGCCCACCCCAGTTCCGGCGGCCGGGGGTCCCAGAGCCGCTGGGCGACAGCCGCAAGCGGCAACCGGATCCCCGCCGCGACCTGCTCCGGCGTCTGCGCGTCCGGCCGGTCGCACCACACCGCCAGCCGCCCGCCCGGCACCCGGTCCGGCCCGGTGGCCGCAGCCCCCGAAGCGGACCCGGACGCAGATCCGGCCCCGGAACCGGGGGGAAGGGACACCGCCCTATCCCCCCGCAACACCGTCACCCCCCACTCCCGATAAATCCGCTCCCCGGTCGGATACCGGAAGTCATTGGGCTCCCCCAGCACGTAATAGAGGTACTCGTCATTGAGGTTGACCACGGTCCGCCCCTCCTCCAGGTACTCCGCCGGATCCCGCGCCCCCAGCTCCTTGCCGGTCCAGTACTCGACCTCGATGCCCTTGTCGGGCGGCGCCACCCCGTCCCGGAAGAAGCCGTCGTTCCAGGCCTTGGGCCGCTTGCCCAGGGAACGGGCCACCGCCGCCCGGTCCGAGAGCCAGCCGGTGGCCAGGTCCTGCACCCGGGCCTGCGGCCCGTACCGCGCTCTGGCCGCCGCGGCCAGGCCGGGGAAGGACGCCTGCGGGTCGCTGACGGTCAGCGCCCGGTACTCGTCACCTCCCAGGTGCCACCAAGGACCGGGGAACAGCGGCGCGAACTCCCGCGTCAGATCGTCCACGATGCGCGCCGCCGCCGGCCGGCTGATGTCCACCGCGCCCCGGAACGCCACCCCCTGCGCGTCCTTGAGCTGGAGATCCGGGTGGGCGTTGATGACCGCCCCCAGATGCCCCGGCGAGTCAATCTCCGGCACCACGGTGATATGCAGCACACCGGCCAGTGAAACGATCCGCCGCACCTCCGCCTTGGTCAGATGCTGCGGCGAGACGATCTCCGGGTGGCTCTCGCTCTCGATACGGAAGCCCTGGTCGTCCGAGAAGTGCAGGGCCAGCTGGTTGAGCTTGAGGTCGGCCATCTCTCGCAGCCGCCCCTCGATCCACTCGGCACTGAAGTGCTTGCGGGCGATGTCCAGGTTGAGCCCGCGCTGCGGCCGGTCCGGCGCGTCCCGCAGCACCCCCTCCGGCACCCCGCCCGCGCCGCGCACCGCCTGGATCACGGTGCGGCCGCCGTAGAAGGCGCCCGCCGGGTCGGAGGCGGTGATCACCGCCCGCCCGCCGCGCACCGCCAGCTCGTACCCCTCGGCCGGCTGCCCCTGACGGTGCAGCAGCTCCAGGTCACCGGGCCGGGCCGGGGGCACGGCCGCGGCCAGTGACAGGTCGGCGGCGAGGGTACGGGCCTCGGCGGCCAGCGGCCCGGCCGGGTCGGCCACCACCCTGGCGGTACGCGCGGGCCGCCAGCCCGGCCCGGGGTGCGCGGTGAAGGACCGTACCGAGGGGACCACACGCGGCGGCCCGGCCGGCACCGGATCGGCCGCCGAGGAGGACGCGGAGGAGGACGAGGCAGCCCCGGAGGTGGCCGGCGCCACGGCCGAGGCGGAGCGCCCGTCGGCCTGGCCGCGGTGACCGGTCTGCTCCCGGGGGCAGCCCATCAGGGTGAGAGTGGTGAGCAGGGCGGCGGCGGCCACGGTTCCCCGAATGGCCGAAGTGCGGGTGAATCCCATCGGACAAAACCTCCCATTTCAGGGCAAGGTATTGCCATTCTCAGGGCGTTACCTCCAACGCCCGCCCTCCGCCTAACCCATGGGGATGAATGTGACCTGGCACCCGCCGGACCATCCGCCCGCCCCGCAGCGACCCGTACATGCCAGTTTGATCACAGCTGCCACACCCCGCGCGACCGAACCGACAAGGCGTCGCTACGATGGCCAGGGCCGGTGGACCGTACCCGGCCGGGCCCGACCGACAGAGAAGCCGGCAGGCCCCAAATCCCGCTCCCGGAGGGTTTTCCGTGCCGGCTGGAACGCTGTACCGCGGCCGGGAAGGCATGTGGTCCTGGGTGGCTCACCGAGTCACCGGCGTCCTCATTTTCTTCTTCCTGTTCGTGCACGTCCTCGACACCGCCCTCGTCCGCGTCTCCCCGGACGCGTACGACAAGGTCGTGGCGACGTACAAGACACCTGTCGTCAATGTGATGGAGTACGGCCTCGTCGCCGCCATCCTCTTCCACGCGCTCAACGGCCTGCGCGTCATCGCCGTGGACTTCTGGTCCAAGGGCCCGCGCTACCAGAAGCAGATGCTGTGGTCCGTTGTCGGCATCTGGGTCGTGCTGATGGCCGGCGCCTTCTACCCCGTGCTCCAGCACACGCTGCGCACGCTGTTCGGGAGCTGACGCGAGACATGTCCACTGAAGCCACCCCCGCAGCCGCGGACGTCGAAATGTACGACGCCGACAACCCGGCCCCGGTCATCGAGGCGCCGCGCAAGCGCACCAAGAAGACCCCCAAGTCCACCCGGACCAACTTCGAGATGTACGGCTGGCTGTTCATGCGGCTGTCCGGCATCGTGCTGGTCGTCCTGGTCCTGGGCCACCTGCTGATCCAGCTGGTGCTGGACGGCGGTGTCAGCAAGATCGGCTTCGCTTTTGTGGCCGGCCGCTGGGCCTCGCCGTTCTGGCAGGCGTGGGACCTGATCATGCTCTGGCTGGCCATGCTGCACGGCGCCAACGGCCTGCGCACGGTCATCAACGACTACGCCGAGCGCGCCAACACCCGCTTCTGGCTGAAGATGCTGCTCTACACGGCCACGGTGTTCACCGTCCTGCTGGGCTCTCTGGTCATCTTCACCTTCGACCCGAACATTTCCTAAGGCCCGGGGCTGACGCGACATGAAGATCCACAAGTACGACACCGTCATCGTCGGCGCCGGCGGCGCCGGCATGCGCGCGGCCATCGAGGCGACCAAGCGCAGCCGCACGGCGGTGCTCACCAAGCTCTACCCGACCCGCTCCCACACCGGCGCGGCACAGGGCGGCATGGCCGCCGCCCTGGCCAATGTCGAGGAGGACAACTGGGAGTGGCACACCTTCGACACGGTCAAGGGCGGTGACTACCTGGTTGACCAGGACGCCGCCGAGATCCTGGCGAAGGAGGCCATCGACGCGGTCCTGGACCTCGAGAAGATGGGCCTGCCGTTCAACCGCACCAAGGACGGCACCATCGACCAGCGCCGCTTCGGCGGCCACTCGCGCAACCACGGCGAGGCCCCGGTCCGCCGGTCCTGCTACGCCGCGGACCGCACCGGCCACATGATCCTGCAGACGCTGTACCAGAACTGCGTCAAGGAGGGTGTGGAGTTCTTCAACGAGTTCTACGTCCTCGACCAGCTGATCACCGAGGTGGACGGCGTCAAGAAGTCCGCCGGTGTGGTCGCCTATGAGCTGGCCACCGGCGAGATCCACATCTTCCAGGCCAAGGCGGTCATCTACGCCTCCGGCGGCACCGGCAAGTTCTTCAAGGTGACCTCCAACGCGCACACCCTCACCGGTGACGGCCAGGCGGCCTGCTACCGGCGCGGCCTGCCGCTGGAGGACATGGAGTTCTTCCAGTTCCACCCGACGGGCATCTGGCGCATGGGCATCCTGCTCACCGAGGGCGCCCGCGGTGAGGGCGGCATCCTGCGCAACAAGGACGGCGAGCGCTTCATGGAGAAGTACGCGCCGGTCATGAAGGACCTCGCCTCCCGTGACGTGGTCTCGCGCTCCATCTACACCGAGATCCGTGAGGGCCGCGGCTGTGGTCCCGAGGGCGACCACGTCTACCTGGACCTCACCCACCTGCCGCCGGAGCAGCTGGACGCCAAGCTGCCGGACATCACCGAGTTCGCGCGCACCTACCTCGGTATCGAGCCCTACACGGACCCGATCCCGATCCAGCCCACCGCGCACTACGCCATGGGCGGCATCCCCACCAATGTCCAGGGCGAGGTGCTGGCCGACAACGACACCGTCGTCCCCGGCCTCTACGCCGCGGGCGAGGTGGCCTGTGTCTCCGTCCACGGCGCCAACCGCCTGGGCACCAACTCGCTGCTGGACATCAATGTCTTCGGCCGCCGCGCGGGCATCGCCGCCGCGGACTACTCGCAGCAGGCCGAGTTCGTCGAACTGCCGGAGAACCCGGCCGAGTTCGTCATGGAGCAGGTCGAGCGGCTGCGCAACTCCACCGGCACCGAGCGGGTTTCGGAGCTGCGCCGGGAGCTGCAGGAGACCATGGACGCCAATGTCATGGTCTTCCGCACCGAGCAGACCATCAAGACGGCCGTCGAGAAGATCGCCGAACTGCGCGAGCGCTACAAGAACGTGTCCATCCAGGACAAGGGCAAGCGCTTCAACACCGACCTGCTGGAGGCCATCGAGCTGGGCAACCTGCTCGAACTGGCCGAGGTGATGGCCGTCTCCGCGCTGGCGCGCAAGGAGTCGCGCGGTGGTCACTACCGCGAGGACTACCCCAACCGCGACGACGTCAACTTTATGCGCCACACCATGGCGTACCGCGAGGTCGATGCGGACGGCAAGGAGTCCGTCCGCCTCGACTACAAGCCGGTCGTGCAGACCCGCTACCAGCCCATGGAGCGTAAGTACTGATGAGCACCGCGATCGAGGACAAGGTGGAGGCGGCGAGCAAGGCCTCCCCCTACATCACGGTCACCTTCCGGGTCCGCCGGTTCAACCCGGAGGTTTCCGCGGAGGCCACCTGGCAGGACTTCCAGGTCGAGATCGACCCCAAGGAGCGCGTGCTCGACGGCCTGCACAAGATCAAGTGGGACCTGGACGGTTCGCTGACCTTCCGCCGGTCCTGCGCCCACGGCATCTGCGGCTCCGACGCCATGCGCATCAACGGCCGTAACCGCCTTGCCTGCAAGACCCTGATCAAGGACATCAACCCGGAGAAGCCGATCACCATCGAGCCCATCAAGGGGCTCACGGTCCTCAAGGACCTGGTGGTGGACATGGAGCCGTTCTTCCAGGCCTACCGGGATGTGATGCCCTTCCTGATCACCAAGGGCAACGAGCCGACGCGCGAGCGCCTGCAGTCCGCCGAGGACCGCGAGCGCTTCGACGACACCACCAAGTGCATCCTGTGCGCCGCGTGCACCTCCTCGTGCCCGGTGTTCTGGAACGACGGCCAGTACTTCGGCCCGGCGGCGATCGTCAACGCGCACCGCTTCATCTTCGACTCGCGTGATGAGGCGGGTGAGCAGCGGCTGGAGATCCTCAACGACAAGGACGGTGTCTGGCGCTGCCGCACCACCTTCAACTGCACGGACGCCTGCCCGCGTGGCATCGAGGTCACCAAGGCGATCCAGGAGGTCAAGCGGGCGCTGATCACCCGGCGCTTCTGATCCCCGCCGTACGGCAGTGAGCTGGGCCCCGCCCCCGGTTTTCCCGGGGGCGGGGCCCGCTGTCTTATGTCAATGTCACCAGCGGTCGATGTGCATCGTCGAGGCCGCGCTGTGAATCGCGTTGTAGTGCGCGATCGACATATCGGACTTCTTGTCCTTGGCCGGCAGATTCTTGTCCTGCGCCCGGAACTCGTCCCGCGCCGCGGCCAGCAGGCTGGTGCCATAGCCGACCGGCACATCGTTCTTCCCGTGCACCGGGTGCGACTTGGCCGCCGTCTGGCTTCCGGCGTTGGCCAGGATGCTCCGCGCCTGGTTGTACTCGGCGGCCTTGATGGTCTTGGGATTCGCCGCCACGGCCGCCGTGCGGGGGCTGTGCGCCGTGGCGACGGCGGCGGAGGCGGGGGCCACGGCCATGGTGGCGACGCCCATGGTCACGGCGGCGGCCACGGCGATACGAGCGATACGCATAACTGGCTTCCCTTCCAGGGAGATTGCCCGATTCCGGATAACGGGCCTCAGCCTGCCCGCCCCACGCAGCCGAATGCTTGACGAACACTAAACGCGGCCCTTGTCACACGCTCGTGACACGGAATGAACCACTCGGGCAAACGCGGCGTCTACCGTGTACCGGGAGCCGACCGAGTACGTCCAGGAGCCTTCGCATGCGAAACGACCGCCGCCGCACCGCTCTTCGTGCCGCCGCCACCGCGGCGCTGGCCGCCGCGCTGCTCACCCCGGCCGCCACCGCAATCGCCGCCGGCGCGGACCGCCCGGCACCCGAACCCACCTTCAACGTCCGCGTGATCACCCCGCACCAGCAGGATGTCCGGGGTGCAGCGGGGGGCACCGAGTAGGGGCCCATCAGGGCGGGGGCCGCCACATATACGGCTCGCGCCGGGCGCCCATCAGGGGCGCGGGGAACTGCGCGACCAGCCACACACGACCCGCACCCGAAATCGCAGCCCCGTCCCGACGGCCCTGTCAGTTGCGCGGGGCCGCCACATATACCGCTCCGCCGCGCGGGCCCGGCCAGCCAGACACGACCCGCGCCCGGACAACACCCGCTCCTACCCCACCAGCGCCGCCGCCACGGCCACTTCCGTCCCGGCCAGCCCAACCGAGCAGAACACGCTGATCTGGTCGGCATGGGTACGCCCAGGCGCCGCCCCCGCCAGTACCGCGCCCAACTCCACCAGCCGCCCCGCCGGGAACAGTGAACCGGCCGCCTGTGCCAGGGAGTCGGTGACCAGAACCTCCGCCCGCTCCACCAACTCCACCGGCACCTCATGCGCCTCCGGCCCCTTGGGGCCAACCGTGGACAAGTGCGTCCCCGGCGCCAGCCACTCGCTCGCCACCACCGGAGTCGTGCTCTTGGTGGCAACGATCACCGCATCCCGCTCCCGCACGGCCTGCTCGGCCCGCTCCACCACCCTTACGGTTACCCCGAGTTGCTCTCCCGCCCGCCGGGCGAACCCCTCGGCCCGCTCCCTCCGGCGGGACCACACCGCCACCTCCGTCACCGCACGCACCGCGCTCACCGCCCACAACTGCGTCCACGCCTGGACTCCGGCCCCCACCAAGCCCAGCCGCAGCGCCCCCGGCCGGGCCATCGCATCCAGCGCCACCGCCCCGATCGCCCCGGTACGGCGCGGCCCCAGCTCCTCCCCGTGCACCACCAGCCGCAGTTGGCCCGTCTCGTCCCAGACAGCCACCAACTGCTCGGCATCCACCAGGGTGTCGTACGCCCGGAACCCGAACAGCCCCTGCTCGCGCAGCCGTCCGGCGGTGACCACCAGGTCACCGCCGCCCAGCGGGGCCCGTACCCGCGCGGGCGCGGCCAGGGTGCCCGCATGGTGCGCCAGCAACGCCCGCCGTACCGCCTCCGTCGCGGTACGGGCGTCCAGCCGGGCCCGTACCTCGGTGTCGTCAAGGACCCGCAATCCCATGGCCAAACCCCGTCTCCCGTGCTAGTGATCGCTGATATGAGCGACCTCATAACCGAACGGCTGCTACTTCACCCCATGACCGTCGAAGAGGCCAGACGAGTCGTGACGCGCACCCCGGCTCCCGGCGACCGCTGGGCGCCCGGTTATCCCAGCGACGGGGACGTGAAAGCGGCCACCGACTTCCTCAACCACTGTGCGGTTACCGGGAATCCGCAGCCCTTCGGCGGCTATGAGATCCGCCGCCGGGCGGACGGACAGGTGATCGGCGGTCTGGGTTTCCACGGCCCGCCGTGCCCCGACCGCTCCGTCACCATCGGCTATGGCCTGGTGCCCGGCGCCCGGGGCCAGGGGTACGCCACCGAGGCGCTGCGCGAACTCCTGCGCCTGGCCCGGCAGCACGGCATCGCCCGCGTCAAGGGCGACGCCGACCTGGACAACATCGCCTCCCAGCGAGTGATGGCGGCGGCCGGCATGCGGCTGACCGGCGAGGACGAGCGGGTGCGCTACTACGAGATCGTCTGGCCGGCGGCGTTGTCAGTGGGTGGTGACACACTGCCCGCATGACTGAAACCGTTAAGGGTCCCGCCAGCTACTTCCCCTCCATCGAGCGCAAGTACGGCCGTCCGATAGCGGAGTGGAAGGATCTCATCCGCTCCTCCCCGCTCACCAAGCACATGGAGCTGGTCAGCTGGCTGAAGTCGGAGCACGGCCTGGGCCATGGCCACGCCAACGCGCTGGTCGCGCATACGCTGGCTGAGTGACGGGGCGTTCCGGGGCGGGAAACCTTTGCCCTGCGGCCGGCTTCACAAGGGTTTGCCGCCCCGGAGCGCCCAAGCGTCAGTGCGCCTGGCGCAGATGGCGGCCCATGGCCGTGGTCCATGCCTCGGCCGCGGGGCGGTCGCCGGCCCTGTCGGCGGCGTAGTAGTGCGCCTTGATGCGCCGGCACTCCGGGCAGGGGGGCGGTGGCCGGTCATTCATGCCAGACCGCCCTTGCGGCTGCGGGCGTTGGCCTGGGCCACGCCGATGCTCAGCGTTTCCCGGCGGCTGGCCCGGTAGGCGCGCAGCGCGTCGGTGAGCACCCTGGCCTCGTCCTCGCGGAGGGGGTCGAGGAGGGAGATGTAGGCGTGGCCGTCCATGGGCGGCTCCGGCGCCACTTGCACGGCGAAGCCGTGGGCTCGCAGGGCGTCGTGGAGTTCGACGGCCAGCCGGGCGGCGGTTCGGCGCAACTGGTGGGTGTCGGGGGGTGGTTGGGTCTGGGGCATGGGTGGGTACCTCGGGTGGTTGGATCGCTCCCGTTTCAGCACCCAGCATCGGGGGGTGTGGCTAGGCTCACCAGGGGTAGGGGTTTGCGGCTGCGCTACGCGAAAATGGGGGGCGGCAAAGGTGCCTGCACCGGTGAAGCTCGATCCGAGCGCCTCACTGGCGTGCTTGTACGGGGTGAAGCTGCGGAAGCTGCGCCTGCGAGTGGGCTGGACTCAGCGGCAGCTCGCTTCCAGGGTTCATACGACCCACAGCCGGATCGCCCAGTACGAGCTGGGCAACGAGGTGCCGACCGAGGACGTCTCCAAGCTGCTGGACGAGGCGCTTGACGCGGACGGTGACCTGCATGACCTCTGGGAGCACGTAGAGAAAGGGCCCGTCAACAATTGGCGGAAGCCCTTCCCCACCGAGAGGCTGAGGGACTACCAGGCCAAGTCCACCGTTATGCGCCAGTACTTGGCCCACTGCATCCCCGGCCTACTGCAAACCGAGGCTTATGCCCGAGAGTTGTTCCTCGTCGGACAGCCATGGTGTACCGCCGACGAGATCGAACAACAGGTGACCTACCGGATGAATCGCCAGACCATCCTCACCCGGCCGGACCCGCCACTCCTGTGGGTTGTGCTCGACGAGGCCGTTGTACGACGCGCAGTCGGTACACCAATGGTGATGCGCGAGCAGTTGGAGCGCCTCATCGAGGCCGCGAAAGCCCCCAACATTGAAGTGCAGATCCTCCCATTCGCGGCCGGGGGCCACCCTGCGATGGGCGGATCCATGACATTGATGTCCTTTGAACATGGCCCAGATGTGGTCTACCTGGAAGGTGGAAGCTTCGGGAAACTCGTCACCGACAAGGCATCTGTGGTCCGGCATTGCCATAAGTACGGCCTCCTCCAGGCCGCCGCGCTTGCACCGCAGGAGTCGATCCCCTTCCTTGAACAGGTCGTAGAGGAACTGAGCGCATGCAAGCCCTGACCAGCGCCGTCTGGCGCAAATCAACTCACAGCGATCCCAACGCAGAGGAATGCCTCGAAGTATCGGACACTCGACCCGACTCCGTCCCGATAAGAGACAGCAAGCGCCCGAGCGGGCAAACGCTCAACCCGCCCCGCGCTTCCTGGAGCGCCTTCCTCCGCGCCCTGGCCGACAACCGCCTGGCCCCATAGGGGCCTGCCGATGCTCTCCGGCCAGCCCCTCCAGGGGCGCGGGGAACTGCGCGACCAGCCACAGCGAACCCGCACGGGAAATGACGCGCCCCAACTGGGCGGGAAACCGCCGCCCAACCCGCACCCCCCGTGCGGAAACCCGGCCCACGCCAACCGGGCGCACCCGGAAGGGCCCGGGCGCACCGGAAGCGCAGGTGTGCGCAGAACTCAGTGCTGCTCCCGCAAGTGCCTCCCCAGCATCAGTCGCCACCCCTCCGCCGCCTCCGCGTCATCCCCGCGCACCGCCGCCGAGAAGCGCTCCTTCAGGCGGCGGCACTCCGCGCAGCCGCCCTGTTCCGCCTGTTCCGCGAAGTCCAGATAGCGGCGACTGCGCGCATTCGCCTCGGCGACGCCAACACTGAGGCTGTTACGCCCACTTCCCCGGTACTCCCGCAGCGCATCAGCGATGACCCGTACCTCCTCCTCCATCAGCGGTTCCAGGATCGACACATATGCCCGGCCCGACATCGGCGGCTCGGCGATCACCTGCACCGTGAGCCCATGAGCCGACAGCGCGTCCCGCAGCTCTGCCGCCAGGCCGGCGGCCGAGCGCCGCAGCGCGGCGAGCCCCATGTCCTGCCGGGCTTCGCCAATCCCCCGGAAACGCTCCATATGACGACGCTAGGAATCAACCGCTCCGCTACTCAAGGAAGTTCTACCGAGTTGCATGCCGGTTCAGCTCAGTGCGTCGATCGCGGCCACGATGAGGGTTCGTGCTTCGGGTCCGTACACCGCCAGTTCCCTCAGTTCGGCGAACGCCTTTGCGTAGAGCGCTATTTCGCCGGGAGCGGTGACCGTAATCTGTGCGGTGAGCAGTTCGACATGGACCCTTTGTTCGTCGAAGATGCTGAACGCCTCCAGCGTCCACATACTCCGCTCGGCCGCGCCGAAGGGAATGACGCCCAGGGAAACCGAGGGCAGTGACATCACCGACAGCAGATGCCCCAGCTGCCCGGCCATCACCACCGAGTCACCGATCTGGTATCGCAGCACGGATTCCTCGACCAGGACCGCGTACCGGCGCCCGCCTTCGGAAAGCAGCCGGGAGCGGGCGACGCGCGCTTCGGCCGCCTGTTCGGCGTCGTCCGAAGTGCCATGGAAACGGCCGATCGAGATCAGCAGGGCGCGGGCATAGGCGAAGGTCTGGAACAGGCCGGGGATGACATGTGAGCCATAGCCCCGGAAATTCCTGGTGCGCTCATAGAGCGGCCGGCGGCTCTCCTGGAGGCGGCGCAGCCCGGTGCGCTGGAGACGGCGCCACTCGATGTACATCGACTCCGCCGAGCGGGAGGCGGCGATGATATCCGCGGCCTGGGGCGAGGCATCGCAGGCGGCGCACCACTTGTGGATGTCCGAATCGGACGGCGGGGTACGGGCGTTCTCGATACGCGAGGACTTCGACTTGTTCCAGCCGCAGCGGACGGCGAGTTCCTGCCCGGTGAGCCCGGCATCGAGCCGGACCTCCCGGAGCCGGTCCGCCACCGCCCGACGGGCGGTCTGAACAGCCGAGGACTGGTAGCTGGGCATGGCTGACATTCCCGGTGGTGCGATCAGACCGTGAATATCTCGTGTGGCGTGGCGCGCGCCCATATCGCCTCGAAGGCGGTGGCGCACTGTTTGACCACCACGGGGTCGTCGCAGAGTTCATGCCCCGCGGAGGCACCGTCGCCGGTGAAATGACCGAAGCGGATCAGGCGGTTGTCAAAGAGCCACAAGTCGTTTCCCGGGAGGACGAGATCGTTGGTGAGCCGGCGCGGCAGCCAGCGGACCTGTTCACCGGCCGCCACATTCAGATGAGTTCCGGCGTGCTCGTAGCGTATGTACTCGGTGACCGGCTCGGAGACTATGCGGGCTCGGCGCATCACCACGCCCCGGCCGACGGTCTCGCGTACCAGGTCCAGCCATGGCCGGCGGCGGCTGAGGGAGCCGGGGCCGATGCGCCCGTTTCTGCGCCATTCCCGGAAGTCCTCCGCCTCGGCGGAGACCGCGTAGTTGTCACGCATTTCCAGGTGAACGGCCGTGCCCTGGCAGCCGGTTATCAGTTCAGTGAAGCCGGGAACGCTCTTCTGCGGCATCACAGGCCCTCCTGACCAGCTCAACCATTCGGGCGGGAATGCGGATCACCGCCTCGCTGTCGGGGATATGGCCGTCCGCCAGGCACTCGGCCTCGGTCCGGTGGTCCGCTTTCCAGCCCTGGAACACCAGATCGGCATTGGTCTCATCCACCCAGACTGTCGGGCAGTCATCGCCATTGGTGAGGGGGTCCTTGCCGAAGAACCGTAGCGCCATGGAACGACTCCTCTGCCGAAGTTTGGCGGGGTTGCCGGGTTACCTGGTTGCCTCAGGTTGCATGAGCGTCGCGGTTCCGGGGAGTCGCGTCAAGGGCGCGCGCACATTCCGTGCACTCCCCCGACCGGCGCGGGTAATTCACCATACGAATCCCTTTCATGGCGAGGAACACGAGTTCCCGGAAATTCGCTCGGGGCGGGACGGGCCGCGCTCACCGGGCCGACGGGGCCCGAGTTGAAGGTGTGAGGTACCACTCAGCCACCAGCCGCGCCCGACCCGCGCATGGGAATCTGCGGATATGACACGGATCCCTCTGTCCACCACCGTCACCGGCTCCGGCCCCGGGCTGCTGCTGGCGCATGGCGCCGGGGCCAGCATCGAGAGCAACTTCCTGGCCCTGCTTCCCACGCTCGCCCGGTGCCATACCGTGGTCGCCCCCAACTACCCCGGTTCCGGGGCGACTCCGCGCTCCGAGGAGCCGCTGACCATTGACGGGCTGGCGGACGCCATCGTCGGATCGGCGACCGCCGCCGGTGTGGAGCGCTTCACTGTGCTCGGCTACTCCATGGGCACCCTGGTCGCCATCCGGGCCGCCGCCCGGCATCCGGACCGGGTGCGCGGCCTGGTGCTCACCGCCGGACTGCCCGGTCCGGACAACCGGGTACTGGCCTCCCTGGACCTCTCCCGGAAACTGCTGGCCGAGGGCGACCGCAAGGCCTACGCCCGCTTTGTCGCCATGACCTATTTCAGCCGGCAGTTCTTCAACTCGGTGCCTCGGTCCCAGCTGAAGACCTTCTATGGGCTGATAGCGCGGGCCATCCCGGCCGGAGCGCCGGAGCAGTCCGGCGCGGTGGCCGAGGCCGATGTCACCGGCGACCTGCCCGGGATCTCGGTGCCCACCCTGGTCATCGGCGCCACCCTGGACAACCTGGTGTCCCCGGAGAACTCCCTCTTTCTGGCGGCCCGGATCCCGGGGGCCGAGTACACCGAGATCGAGGCGGGACATGTGGTGATGATGGAGCGGCCCGACGAGTGGCAGAAGCTGACCCTGGACTTCCTGGCGCGGCACGGGCTATGACGCCCGTAGCGCCATCCTCGCCAGCTCCTGGTCCGCGCGGCGCCGTGCCTCGGAGACCTCGCGCACCTTCAGCAGGGCGTCCCGGCGGCGCCGGATCTGCTCCATCTCCGTCTCCAGCCGGTCGAGTTGCCGCTGGAGGATGCCCTCCGAACGGCTGCAGCCGATAAGCCCGGGGCCGCCCTGGACACAGGGCAGCAGGTCCCGGATGACCTCGGTGGTCAGGCCGGCGGCCAGGAGTTCCCGGATCCTGGTCACCCTTTCGGGTGCCTGGGCGCAGTAACGGCGGTAGCCATTGGAGTCACGCTCGGCGGTCAGCAGGCCCTGTTCCTCGTAGTAGCGCAGCAGACGGGCGCTGACTCCCGTCCGCCGGGACAGTTCACCGATGCGCATCAAGCGATCCTTTCCGGGCGGGTCGAAACCTTCACCTTGACCTTCACACTGATGTCAGATGCCAACCTGCGGGGCATGACACGGATTCCCCTTTCGCACATCGTTGACGGCTCCGGTCCCGGCATTCTGCTGGCCCATGGCGGGGGCGGCGGCATCGAGGCCAACTACGGTTCGCTGATCCCGGCGTTGGCCGAGCACCACACGGTGGTCGGGCCGGACTACCCCGGCTCGGGCGCCACCCCGCGCGCCGCGGACGGTTTCACCGCGGAGGACCTCGCCGACTCCATCGTGGCCGCGGCGGACGAGGCCGGGCTGGACACCTTTACGGTGATCGGCTTCTCGCTTGGCACCCTGGTGGCGGTGAAGACCGCCGCCCGCTACCCGGAGCGGGTACGCGGCCTGGTGCTGGCGGCCGGGCTGGCCGCGCCGGACAACCGGGTGACCACCGCGCTGGGCATCTGGCGCGGCCTGCTGAGCCAGGGCGATCTGACCGACTTCGCCCGGTTCAATCTGCTCAGCGCGTTCAGCGAGGAGTATGTGAACGCGCTCCCCGCCGAAGAGTTGGACAAGCTCATCGCGGGGATGGCCGCCGATGTTCCGTCCGGGGCGTTTGAGCAGGCCGGGGCGATTCTCCGCTCGGACACAAGGGGGGATCTGGCGGGGATTTCGGTGCCCACGCTGGTCGTTGCCGCAACTCGGGACAACCTGGTGTCCCCGGACAACTCCCGTTTCCTGGCGTCCCGGATCCCGGGGGCGGAGTACGCGGAGCTGGCCACGGGGCACTTGCCGATGGTGGAACGTCCTGAGGAGTGGCGGAAGCTGGTCCTCGACTTCCTTGCGAGGAAGGGGCTTTAGGGGGCGCCTCCTCAGGGGCGCGGGGAACTGCGCGACCGGCCCAAGGCGGCCCGCACCCTGAAAATCGACATCCGTCGGCAGACGCGCCATTGTCCAGTGCGGACCGTGGCTGGCTGGTCGCGCAGTTCCCCGCGCCCCTAACGGGGCACGATCCGCTCGACCAGGGTCGCCACCAAATCGTCCAGCTCCGTCCCGGACAAAACCTCCGGCACCGTGAAGTGCTCCAACAGCAGCCCCGTCATCGCCAGATAGAGCACCTTGACGGTGTCCGCGTCCCCGGGCAGTCCCGAGCTCAGATGGAAGTCCACGCTCGCTTCGAACTCCGTGCGTACCGCGCGGTTGAGTTCGGCCTGGAGCGCGGGGCGGCGGGTGGCCTCCAGGCGGAGCTCCAGGAAGGCCAGATAGCCGGTGCGCTCCTCGGTCATCCGGCGCACCAGCCAGCGCATCAGCTCGGTGACCAGTTCACGCGAGGGTTCGGGCCGCATGGCCTGGGCCACCAGGTCCGGGTCGGGGGTCATCCGGACATTGATCCGGCGGCCCGCCTGGGTGAACAACTCATCCCGGCTGGCGAAGTAGTTGGAGGCCGTACCGGCCGGGACACCGGCCTGCGCATCCACCGCGCGGAAGGTAAGCCCGCGCGCCCCCTCCCGCGCCAGTACCTCGATGGCGGCGTCCACCAGTGCCGTCCGGCGCTCCGGGTTTCTGACCATGTTCACTCCGCCTCGCTGAATTGGGGATGGGTCTTGCGCAACCACTACACCTGAAGCACTATATACGTAGTGGTCGAGTCAGTCAGGCCGCGCACGCCCGGCGAGAGGACCGTTTTGCGCAAGCTCACCTACTTCATGGCCGCCTCCATCGACGGCTTCATCGGGGCCCCGGATGGGGACGCACAGTTCTTTCTCCGTCATGCGGACGAGGAGTTCTTCCGGTGGCTGGCCTCGGACTACCCGGAGACCCTGGCCAGTCACGGCCGGCGGGCGCTCGGCCTGGACGGGCTGCCCAACCGGCGCTTTGACACCGTCATCCAGGGCCGGCGCAGCTATGAGGTGGCCCTGAAGGAGGGCATCACCAGTCCATATGCCCATCTGCGGCAGTATGTGGCCTCCCGCACCCTCACCGAGTCCCCCGACCCGGCGGTGGAGATCATCTCCAGCGGGCCGGCCGAGCGGGTGCGCGAGCTGAAGCGGGAGGAGGGCCTGGGCATCTACCTCTGCGGCGGCTCCCGCCTGGCCGGTGAACTCCGCGAGGAGATAGACGAGTTGGTGATCAAGACCTATCCGGTGGTGCTGGGCTCCGGGATGCCGATGTTCGGCGCCGGGTTCCAGATCACCGACTTCACCCTGAAGTCGGTGCGTTCCTTCCCCAATGGGGCGGTGGTCAGCACCTATTCCCGTACCACCGCCCGCTAGATCCGCCCCAGGCGCCACAGCCGCCATAGCCCCGTACCATCCGTCAGATACTGACCGCCGGAGATCGACTGCTTGGTGACCACATACTGCTTCTTCTGCCACAGGGGCAGCAGCGGTACATCCTCGGCAATGATCTTCTGGATGGTACGGAACTCCTCCGCGCTCTGCTCCCGGTGCTGGTTCTGCTGGGCCGCGCGGATCAGGCGGTCCACCTTGGGGCTGGCATAGCCGGAGTGCATGGCGCTGTCGCTGCTCACCAGGCTGGTGAAGGTGTCGGGGTCCGGATAGTCGCCCAGCCAGCTCACCAGGTAGGAGTCGAAGCCGCCCTTGGCCAGGCCGTCCTGGAAGTCGTTCCAGTCGGCGTAGCGGGCGTCCACCGTGAACAGCCCGGTGGCCTCCAACTGCTTTTTGAGCATGGTCACTTCGTCCCGGTTGGCGGCCCCGCCCTGGGAGTAGGCCAGGACGAAGTGGACCGGGGTGTTCACCCCGGCCTCCTTCAGCAGCCGGCGGGCCCGGTCCGGATCGGGCTGCGGATAGCGGTCGTAGAAGGCGGTGGTGTGGCCGGTGACGCCCTGCGGGATCACCGAGTAGAGCGGCTCCACGGTGCGGTGGTGGACGTCCCTGGCCAGCGCCGAGCGGTCGATCACCGAGGCGACGGCCTGCCGTACCGCCCCCTCGGCGAAGGGGGAGTTCTTACGGAGATTGAAGACCAGGTTCCGGATGTGCGGAGCCGCGCTCTCCGTCACATGCTGGTCCCCGGTGGACTGGGCCAGCTTGGCGATCTCGGCGGGCGGCAGGTCCCGGTAGGCCACATCCACCTCACCCTGCCGCCAGGCATCGCTCAACTTGGCCGAGTCCGTGAAGTACTTGACGGTCACCGGCCCGCCGACGTTCTTGATCGCACCGTGGTACTTGCCATTGGGCTTCAACTCGGCCAGCGAGCCGGTCCGATAGCGCTTGAGGGTGTACGGACCGGAACCGTCCGCTTCGCCGCCGGTGCGCAAGCGGTCCGCCGGATAGCGCGAACCGTCCACGATGGCACCGGCGTTGGAGGCCACCTTGAACGGGAAGGTGGCGTCCGGGGTGCGCAGATGGAAGACCACCCGGTCCTCGCCCTGGGTCTGCACCGACTCCAGGGTGGACAGCATCGGGGCGGGCCCGGTGCGCCAGTTGATGCGCTTGACCCGGTCGAAGGAGAACTTCACATCCTTGGCGGTCAGCGGATCGCCATTGCCGAAGGTCAGGCCGGAGCGCAGCCGGCAGCTGTAGACCCGCAGGCCGGAGTCGGTGAAGCGGCAGTCCTCGGCGGCGTCCGGGACCGGAGTGGTCCCGCCCGGGACATAGGTCATCAATGACTGGTAGACGTTGCTGAACAGGGCCCAGGATCCGGCGTCATAGGCGCCCGCGGGATCCAGGCTGGTGATCGAGTCGGTGGTGCCGACCGTCACCGGCTTGTCGCTCTTGTCGTCCGACGAGACCAGCGAGCACCCCCCGGTACCCGCCGCCAGCAGCCCCATCAGGGCCGCGCCCGCCATACCGGCTCTCAGCCGGCCCCTTTTCCCGACCCCTTGCATCGCCGTGCCCCCTCCGCCCATCGATGCGCCTCACCGTAAACACACGAACGGGCGTACGTCCTGGGAATCGGCCAAGTGATCGGCTTCTCTGGCGGGGAGTCATCAACGGGGCTCCGGCGGGGAACCGCTCTCAGCGCGCCGGTCAGGCGCTATGAGGTACGCCGCAACGCCCGCACACCGCGCAACCCGATGAGGCCGACGGCCGTCCCCAGAAGAAACGAGGTGATCGCGAGCGCCAGGTGGACCCAGAAGTAGGCGGTCGGGTTGCCGGCGTGGTCGAAGGCCAGCCCACTGCCGTCCTTCCAGAGATTCTTTGCGAAAGTGATCCAGATGAACCAGCTCCACACCCCGAAGGCGAGCAGGAACCAGGACACGGGGCGCGAGAGGACAGCGGGGGTTCGGGGGGCGGGCTCCCCGGAAGAATTCACCATGGGTTTCAGTATGCGATCCGTCCCGGCGACTGGTCCTATCGGGTCCTCGGCTCACTCACCTGCCACGGACAGGACGCCCGGGCAGGCAAGGGAAGGTACGTTCACCAGCGTGCCGAACCCCACATCACTTCCCGTCCGGCGGACCGCCGCGCTGGCGGCCGCCGCAGCCCTGCTGCTGCTTCCGCTGGCCACGGCCGCCCCCGCCCTGGCGACGCCGCATCCCAGGGCCACCCATGACCCGCATGCCCCGGCCGACGGCAAGGGGCGTCCGGCGAAGCAGCCGCCCGCCCAGATGTCCACGGTGGGCGGCGAGTTGCTGGGCAAGCCGGGCCCCCAGGTGCAGCTGCTGCCCGGGGCGCCGGAGCTGCCCAAGGAGCTCAGCGGGGACTCCTGGCTGGTGGCGGACGCGGAGTCCGGCGAGGTGCTGGCGGCCAAGAACGCGCACTGGAAGCTGCCTCCGGCCTCCACCCTGAAGATGCTCTTCGCCGATACGGTGCTGCCCAAGTTCCCCAAGACCCAGGAGCACAAGGTGGCCTCCTCCGACCTGGAGGGCATGGGCGAGGGCAGCAGCCAGGTGGGCATCAAGGAGGACTCCACCTACTCGGTGCGGGACCTGTGGCTGGGGGTCTTCCTCCGCTCGGGCAATGACGCGGTGCATGTGCTGGCCGCCATGAACGGAGGGGTGGCGCAGACCGTGAAGGACATGCAGGCACACGCCGAACAGCTCCAGGCCAATGACACCCATGTGGTCACCCCGGACGGCTATGACGCCGACGGCCAGGTCTCCAGCGCCTATGACCTGACCCTCTTCGCCCGCTCCGGCCTGCAGAAGGCGGACTTCCGCGAATACTGCTCCACGGCCACCGCCCAGTTCCCGGGCGAGGAGAAGAAGGGCAAGAAGCGGGAGACCTTCGGCATCCAGAACACCAACCGGCTGCTGACCGGCAATGGGGTGCCGGTCTACAAGGGCATCGCCGGGGTGAAGAACGGCTCCACCACCAACGCGGGCAACACCTTCACCGGCGTGGCCCAGCACGACGGCAAGAAGCTGCTGGTCACCGTGATGAACCCGGAGACCAAGGAGCCGAATGAGGTCTACAAGGAGACCGCCCGGCTCTTCGACTGGGGCTTTGAGGCGGCCGGGCATGTCAAGCCGGTGGGCCTGCTGGTGCCGCCGCTGAACGACGCGCACAAGGGAGCGGACGGCGGCAAGGGCCAGGACGCGGCCCAGGCGTCTGCCTCCGGCTCCGGGAGCGGCGGGGGCGGGCTGTGGACAGCCGTCGGGGTCGGTGCGGGTTCGCTGATCGCGCTGGGTGCGGCGGCGTATGTGGTGCACCGGAAGTGGCCGCTGCGGCGGTCGTGAGTCCACCGGGTCGTGGGTGGCTTGTCGCGCCCACGCGGCGGAGCCGCAGCTATTCGCTGCCCCGCGCCCCTAACGGGGCGCGGGTGACCGTGCGCTTTTGGTCGCCGTCCAGGCCGCGCAGTAAAGGGTCAGCCGGGCCATGAAGTTGATCCACAGCAGCAGGGCGACCGGTGTGCCGAACGCGCCGTACATGCTCTTGGCGGCCACATGGCCCAGATAGCCGCTGAGCACCAGCTTGAGCACCTCCAGGCCGACCGCCCCGATCAGCGCCCCGACCAGCAGGCGGCGCCGGGGCGGCAGCACCCCGGGCAGCCGGGAGAGCACATAGAGCATCACCAGGAAGTCGGCCAGCACGGCCACCAGGACGCCGGCCACGGACAGTACGGGACCGGGCAGCCCGGCCCGGTGGGCGGCCCAGGTCACCCCGGCCGAGGCGAAGGCCGAGCAGGCCAGGGACAGCAGCAGCACACAGCCCAGGCCCACCAGCACGGCCGCGTCCTTGAGCTTGAGCAGCACCGGGTTGCCGGGGTCCTCCTCCAGCTCCCAGACGGCGCGCAGGCACTCCCGCAGGGAGCTCACCCAGCCCACGCCGGTGAACAGCAGCAGCGCCCCGGCCACCACCCCCACCGTGCCCGCGTTGTCCACAAAGGAGCCCAGGTCCAGGCTGCTGGACAGGCCCGGGACCTGTTTGGCGATATCGCCCTCCAGCGAGCGCACCCGGTCCGCGCTGAGCAGCGCCGCACCAATGGCCGCACCCACGGTGAGCAGCGGGAACAGGGCGAGGAAGCTGGTGAAGGTGATGGTGGCGGCCAGCCGGTTCCATTTGACCCGCATCAGGGTCTCGTAGGAGCGCCAGGCGTGGGTGCGCATCAGGCGGGCCAGCGGGGGTCCGATCAGCGGGAGGCCAGTGAGCCAGTCCATGATCCGACGCTTACCCCGGTTGCCCCGGGGCAGTTCACACCCGGCGGGCCTGCGGGAAGGCTCCGGCCTGGCGGGGTACCACCGGCGCCGCCGGGCTCACCCCGGCCCCAAAGGGAAAGTCGCGCTCGAGGCGCCAGATACCGTCCTCTCCCTGCTCATAGAGCGCGAAGCCCTCAATGGTCCAGGCCGCCTCGTAGTCCGCCAGCTCGGCATAGGCGCGGTCCATGGCCTCCTCGGAGATGCCATGGGCCACGGTGACATGCGGGTGGTACGGGAACTGGAGCTCCCTGGCCAGCGGGCCGGCCGCGTCCCGTACCCGCTTCTGCAGCCAGGCGCAGTCCGCCGAGCCCTCGGCCACCTTGACAAAGACCACCGGGGACAGCGGGCGGAAGGTGCCGGTGCCGGACAGCCGCATCGGGAAGGGCCGGCCGAGCGCGGCCACCTCGGCCAGGTGCGCCTCCACCTCCGGCAGCGCGGCGGCGTCCACCTCGGTGGGCGGCAGCAGGGTGATATGCGTGGGGATGCCGTGCGCATGCGGGTCGCCGAAGCCCTCGCGGCGCTTCTGGAGGAAGCTTCCGTAGGGCTCCGGGACGGCGATCGAAACGCCGAGCGTCACGGTCCCCATCGAGTTCTCCCTCCTGTGCGCCTGTGTCCCCGTGGTCAGTGTGGCGGCTGCGCCGGGCCGCTGCCAGATGTCCCCGGCCGTCCCGGCGCGCGTCCGTGCGTCAGTGCCGTGGCGTCAGTGCTTGGCGGGCAGGAAGCCCACCTTCTCGTACGCCTGGGCCAGGGTCTCGGCCGCCACGGCGCGGGCCTTCTCGGCACCCTTGGCCAGGATCGAGTCCAGGGTCTCCGGGTCATCCAGGTACTCCTGGGTGCGGGTGCGGAAGGGGGTCACCCACTCCACCATGACCTCGGCGAGGTCGGTCTTGAGCGCACCGTAGCCCTTGCCCTCGTAGTTCCGCTCCAGTTCGGCGATTGTGGTGCCGGTGAGGGTGGAGTAAATGGTCAGCAGGTTGCTGACACCCGGCTTCTGCTCGCGGTCGAAGCGGATCACGGTGTCGGTGTCGGTGACCGCGCTCTTGATCTTCTTGGCCGAGACCTTGGGCTCGTCCAGCAGATTGATCAGGCCCTTGGGCGAGGCGGCCGACTTGCTCATCTTGGCCGTGGGGTCCTGGAGGTCGTAGATCTTGGCGGTCTCGCGGACGATATGCGCGGCGGGCAGGACGAAGGTGTCACCGAAGCGGGCGTTGAAGCGCTCGGCCAGGTCCCGGGTGAGTTCCACATGCTGACGCTGGTCCTCACCCACCGGAACCGCGTTCGCCTGGTACAGCAGGATGTCGGCGACCTGGAGGATGGGATAGGTGAACAGGCCGACCGTGGTGCGGTCGGCGCCCTGCCGGGCCGCCTTGTCCTTGAACTGGGTCATCCGGGAGGCCTCGCCGAAGCCGGTGAGGCAGTTCATCACCCAGGCAAGCTGCGCATGCTCGGGCACATGGCTCTGGACGAACAGGGTGCAGCGGTCCGGGTCCAGGCCGGCGGCCAGCAGCTGGGCCGCGGCGACGCGGGTGTTGGCCCGCAGCTCGGCCGGGTCCTGCGGCACGGTGATCGCATGCAGGTCCACGACCATGTAGAACGCGTCATGGCTCTCCTGCAGCGCCACATACTGCCGGACGGCACCGAGGTAGTTGCCGAGGTGGAACGAGCCGGCCGTGGGCTGGATACCGGAGAGCGCGCGCGGACGATCAAGAGCCATGCCCTCATTCTCTCAGGTGCGGCGGCTCTTCCTTGCCGACGGCCCGGTCACATGGCCGGTTCCCGGTGTTAGAAAGGCGTCAGACAGCATGCGCCGACCTTGAACGGAGAGCACGTTGACCGCTACGCCACCCGCATCCACGGAACGCAGCATCGCCGCCGCCGAGGCTCACAGTGCCCACAACTACCATCCGCTGCCGGTGGTGGTGGCCAGCGCTCAGGGGGCGTGGATGACCGATGTCGAGGGGCGCCGCTACCTCGACATGCTCGCCGGGTACTCGGCGCTCAACTTCGGCCATGGCAACTCCCGTTTGATCAACGCCGCCAAGGCCCAGCTGGACCGGGTCACGCTCACCTCGCGCGCCTTCCATCACGACCGCTTCGCCCGGTTCTGCAGTGAACTGGCCGCGCTCTGCGGCAAGGAGATGGTGCTGCCGATGAACACCGGCGCGGAGGCGGTGGAAACGGCGGTGAAGACCGCGCGCAAATGGGGCTACCGGGTCAAGGGCGTACCGGACGGCAAGGCGAAGATCATCGTCGCCGACAACAACTTCCACGGCCGCACCACCACCATCGTCAGCTTCTCCACGGACCCGGAGGCGCGCGCCGACTACGGCCCCTACACCCCCGGCTTCGAGATCGTTCCCTATGGCGACCTGGCCGCCCTGGAGGCGGCGATCGACGAGCACACGGTGGCCGTGCTGCTGGAGCCGATCCAGGGCGAGGCCGGGGTGCTGGTGCCGCCGCCCGGCTATCTGGCGGGGGTACGGCGGCTGACCGCCGAGCGGAATGTGCTGTTCATCGCCGATGAGATCCAGTCCGGCCTGGGCCGCACCGGCAGGACCTTCGCCTGTGAGCACGAGGACGTGGTGCCGGATGTCTATGTCCTGGGCAAGGCGCTGGGCGGCGGCGTGGTGCCGGTCTCCGCGGTGGTCGCCTCCCGCGAGGTGCTGGGCGTCTTCCGCCCCGGCGAGCACGGCTCCACCTTCGGCGGCAACCCACTGGCCTGCGCGGTGGCCCTGGAGGTGATCGCCATCCTGCGCTCCGGCGAGTTCCAGGAGCGCGCCGCCGAACTGGGCGAGCATCTGCACCGGGAACTGGGCCTGCTGGCCACCGCGGGCGCGGTGCGGGCGGTACGCGGCCGGGGGCTGTGGGCCGGGGTGGACATCGACCCCGGCCTGGGCACCGGCCGGGAGATCTCCGAGCGGCTGATGGAGCGCGGCGTCCTGGTCAAGGACACCCATGGCTCCACCATCCGGATCGCTCCCCCGCTGGTGATCAGCAAGGAGGACCTGGACTGGGGGCTGAGCCAGCTGCGGGCGGTGCTGGCCTCCTCCTGAGCCGGACCGGCCCTACCGGGCGGGCGCCGACACGGTGCCCGCCCGCTTGATGTGCCGGGTGACCGGGACCGTCTCGGCGCCCAGCACACCGGGCAGGGCGCCCACCTTGATGGCCAGGTAGTCATAGAGGGCGTCGGCGTCCCGGCAGGCGAGCACGGCCACCACATTGCTCCGGCCGGTGGTGACGGCCGCGTAGGCCACTTCGGAGTGGGTGGCCAGCGCGCCGGTCACCCGGTCCAGCTCGGCGGGCAGCACGGTGAGCCAGAGCATCGCCCCGAAGCCCCGGCCGTAGAGCACCGGGTCGATCTCCACATCCAGGCGGAGCGCCCCCGCCCGCCGCAGCTCCTCCAGCCGGCGCCGGACCGAGGACTGCGACCAGCCGGTGGCGGCGGCCAGCTCGGGCACCGCGGCCCGGCCGTCCGTGGCCAGCACCCCGAACAGCCGCTCGTCCGCCTCGGTCAGCCGGACGGCGCGGGACGGGTCCACCGGCCGGGCCAGCGCCGCCCGCTGTTCCGGCGACAAGGCCGAGGTACGGCCGGACCAGCCCTTCTCCCCGGCCACCGGGCGCAGCCCGCACTGGGCGGTCACCGAGGTCAGCAGCGAGGTACGGGGCAGCTTGGGCAGCAGCAGGCTGCCGCCGATCGAGCCCTCCCGGGCCTGGATCACACAGGTGATCTCGGTGCCGCCGGAGGACAGCCCCACCCAGGAGGTGTCCGCCCGCCGCACCAGCGCGTCGGCCACCGGGATCGCCGCCTGGGGGGCGCACTGGATGCGGACGAACCACTCCAGCATGCCCAGCCGGCGCGCGTCCGGCACCCCCACCACACGCAACGCGCCCGCGGCGCGCAGCCGTTGATAGCGGCGGGCCACCGTGCGGTCGGAGGTGTCCAGCACGGCGGCGATCCGGCTGAAGGAGGCCCGGCCGTCCAGCTGCAGGGCATGTATCAACTGTCTGTCCAGGGCGTCCAGGGCGACTGATTCCACCGGACAACGGTATCCGGGTGTCGCTTTTACGCACCGGGCCGCTGATTGCCGCCGCGAGGGCCGGAGTTGGGGCAGCCTGGCGGCCTCGGTCTCACCGCACGAAAGGAACACCGATATGCCCGGACTCGACCCCGTGGCCGACACCGCCCTGCTCACCGCCGCCCTGCGCGGCCGCGAATCCACCCGCCCCGACCGGCTCTTCGACGATCCGCTGGCCGCCGTGCTGGCCGGGGACGCCGGGCGGGAGCTCATCGAGGAGTTCGGTGATGTGCCCGCGATCGCGGTGCGCACCCGCTACTTCGACGATCTGCTCACCGCCGTCACCACCGCCGAGGGCGGCCCCCGTCAACTGGCCCTGCTGGCCGCGGGCATGGACACCCGCGCCTACCGGCTGCCCTTCCCGGACGGCAGCACGGTCTTCGAGGCCGACCGGCCGGAGCTGCTCGCCCTCAAGGAGAAACGGCTGGCGGACGCGCCCGCGCCCCGCTGCCGCCGGGTCGCCGTCCCCGTGGACCTGGCCGCCGACTGGCCCACCGCCCTCACCGCGGCCGGTTTCCGGCCCGGGGAGCCCACCTGCTGGCTGGTCGAGGGGCTCACCCAGTACCTCCATGAGGCCGATGTACTGCGGCTGTTCGACCGGGTCACCGCGCTGTCCGCGCCCGGCAGCCATCTGCTGACCGACTTTGTGAGCGGGGAACTGCTGCGGGATCCGGCCTCCCGCCCCATGCTCGACGCAATGGCCGAGCGGGGCGCCGCCTGGCACTACGGCACCGACGACCCGGAGCCGCTGTTCTCCGCACGCGGCTGGCGGCTGGAGCGGGACGACTTCGCCGAGGTGGGCCGGGGTCTGGGCCGCTGGCCGGACGAGCCGGTGCCCAGCGGCCACCTGGTGCACGCGTTCCGCTGAGGACGCCGCCGGGCCTAGAGTCGGCGCCGTGATCCTCGGCATGCTCTGCGCTCTCGGCTCCGCGGTCTGCTTCGGCACCGCCTCCGTCCTCCAGGCCGTGGCCGCCCGGGCCGCCGCCCCCGGCAGCGGCTCCGGGGTGGACCCGGTGCTGCTGGTACGGGCGGCCCGCCAGTGGCGCTATCTGGCCGGACTGGCCCTGGACGGCCTGGGCTTCCTGCTGGAGCTGGTGGCCCTGCGCACCCTGCCGATCTACGCGGTGGGCGCGGCGCTGGCCGCCAGCCTGGCGGTGACGGCGGTGGTGGCGGCCGAGGTGCTCAAGGTACGGCTGCGCGGGGTGGAGTGGGCGGCGGTGGCCGTGGTCTGCGGCGGCCTGGCCATGCTGGGCCTGGCCTCGGGCGCGGAGGGCCACCGCACCGGCTCCCAGGCCCTGCGCCTGGGGGTGCTGGCGGTGGCCGCCGCGGTGCTGGGCATCGGCGCGCTGGGCGGCCGGCTGCCGGGGCGGGCCCGGGCGGCGGTGCTGGGACTGGGGGCGGGGCTGGGCTTCGGTGTGGTGGAGGTCGCGGTCCGGCTGATCGACGGCTTCTCTCCTGCCGAGTTGCTGGCCAACCCGGCTGTCTACGCCCTGCTGTTGGGCGGCGGGGCGGCGTTTCTGCTGCTCACCTCCGCCTTGCAGCGCGGCTCGGTGACGGCCGCCACGGCGGGGATGGTGATCGGGGAGACGGTGGGCCCGGCGCTGGTGGGCGTCGCCTGGCTGGGCGACCGCACCCGCGAGGGCCTGGCCCCACTGGCCATCGCGGGCTTCACCTTGGCGGTGCTGGGGGCACTGGCCCTGGCCCGCTTCGGGGAAGCGCCGGGCGCCTCCGGTGCGGATGCGGGCTAAGTACCCCTGGACGGCGTCCGATTGCCCGGTGTGGACAGCCCTCTGTCACACTCGGTCCAAATGAGATCGATAAATCAATTCAAGCCACTGTGGCTGGCCAGCACCGTCCTGGTGGCCGTCACTTCGATCGCGGGTTGCGGCGGCTCCGGGAGCGCGGGAGGCTCACAACCCGGCAAGGCGGCCGCCCTGCCCGACATCTCCGGACCGGAACCGTCAATTCCGCCACTGGCCAAGGGCGCTGACGAAGACCCGTCCAAGCCGCTCGACTTCAAGGGCGGCAGCGCCGCCATCCGGCCCGACGGTTCCATGACCTTCCCGCTGGACGCATATGACTCGGCGGCGGACGAGGCGCTGCTCGCCCAGGCCCAGACGGTGCTCGGTCAGCAGTGCATGCGCGCCAAGGGGCTGGAACTGCCCGCCTCGCTGAAGCTGGACAAAGGCCCTGAGCAGCCGGCTCCCTATGTGATTTTCGGCGTCATGGACCTGAAAACCGTAAAGGTCTCCGGCTACCGGGAGCCGTCCCCGGCCACCGCTCCGTCCCCCGCCCCATCGGCGAGTCCCGGGGCCGGGCAGCAGGCCGACGGCGATATTCCGCCGGCGGTGGCCCAGGCGTTCTTCGACGACCCCCGCAAGGGCAAGCTCGGCTGCGAGGGAGAAGCACGCGAGAAGCTGCTCGGCAAGAGTCCGGAAACGATGTTCACGCTGCTCCAGCAGTACCGGTCGGAGGCCCTCACCGCCGCTCAGGGCGACAGCCGGGTCCGGTCCGTGACAGCCAAGTGGAGTGCCTGCATGAAGGATTCCGGGTTCCTCTACCCGAATCCGCTGGCCCCCGGGCACGACCGGACGCTTCTGGGCCGGGGCCTGCCCACGCCGAAGGGAGCGAGCCTGCCGCCACCCTCCCCCGCCGAGATCGAGGTCGCCGTCACTGACATCAAGTGCAAGCGTCAGACGGGTTACTTGCAGACCATCGCGCTGGTCAACGCCGCCTATCAGCAGCAGATCAGCCGGAAGCAGGCCCAGCACCTGGACGAGATGCGGCAGCGGCAGCAGCGGAATACGGCAGCGGCCAGGAAGATCCTCGCGGGCGGCAAGTGAGAGCCGGAGCGACTGAGGCAGGGCCTGCCGAATCGATTCGACAAGCCCTTCCGGTCAATTGGCCGCGGGACTGCCGCCCGCGGCTGCCCGGGATCAGCGCCAGCGCTGGTTCTCGGACGAGTTGACGTCGTTGACGTTGGCGTAGATGCCGCCGTGGCCCTCGTCGTCCAGGATGTAACCGGTCTGACGGTTCTTCAGCTTCCAGCCCGAGGAGGTCGAGATCTCGTACCAGCGCTGCCACCAGTTCGTCTGGTCGGGACGGGCGTTGCAGCTTTCGGTGTACACCTGGCGGTAGTAGCCCGTCAGGCAGTTGCCGCCGCCGGGGGCCTCGTTGTAGCTGCCGTCACTGTTCTGGAAGTCGTACCAGTTGTACTGCCAGTCGGTCGTCCCCGGCGTGGCCCAGCCGCCCTTGACGTTGCCATTGCCGTCGTAAAGAAGGTAGTTACCCGTCTTGACGTTCTTCCACGTCACCCAGCCGTTCGCCTGGGCCGGTGCCGAAGCCACCGCCATCAGCACCGGGACTGCCACGGCAGCCATAAGCGTCTTGACCAACTTCTGCTTCACGCAGATTCCCTCCGTATGAGGGGATTCGGACGGCATGGAATACCCCCGCACCGCCGCCCCCGATCGCATGGCGGATGTTTCACGCCAAGGCGGCCGAGAATAACACCCATTGATCAACTTCTCGCGAACCCATCTCAGCACAGAACAGGGCTTGTTGGGACAGTACGGACGCCTAGGACAACCGTTGTGCCGGGCCGTCGGCCGCCGTCCCTCACCCCCCGGCGGAGCCCGGCAAGGCACGGAGCAACGCCTCCACCGCCCCCGAGAACGCATGCTCCGGCGGCGTCCCATAGGCCACGATCAGCCCGTCGAAAGCCCCCTCACCCTCCCCGCCGTACCGGAACCGCCCCAGCCCGTCCACCGCCAGCCCCTCCCAGGCCGCCGCCTGCAGGGTGGCCTGCTCCGTGCCCGGTGGCAGCCGGAGCACCACATGGAGCCCGGCCGCGATCCCGGTGACCCCGATATGCGGCGCCCGCTCGGCCAGCGCCGCCACCAGCTGGTCCCGCCGCCTGCGGTAGCGCAGCCGCATCGAGCGCACATGCCGGTCGTACGCCCCCGAGGTGAGGAACTCCGCCAGGGTCAGCTGGTCCAGCGCGCTGCCGCCCCACTCCCCCGTCCACTTGAGCTCCAGCACCTCCTCCACCAGGTGTTCCGGCAGCACCAGCCAGCCCATGCGCAGCGCGGGCGCCAGCGACTTGCTGGCCGTGCCGCAGTAGACGACCTGCTCCGGCGCCAGCCCCTGGAGCGCGCCGACCGGCTGCCGGTCGTAGCGGAACTCCCCGTCGTAGTCGTCCTCCAGGATCAGCCCGTCGGTCCGGGACGCCCACTCCACCACCGCCGACCGTCGGCCGGGGTGCAGCGGAACCCCGGTGGGGAACTGGTGGGCCGGGCTGAGCAGCACCGCCCGCAGCCCCGGGCGGCCGTCCAACTCCCCGACCACCGCGCCGTGTTGGTCCAGGGGCAGCGGGTATGGCGCCAGCCCCTCCCGCTCCAGGGTGCGGTGGTGCATCCACAGCCCGTACCGCTCCATCCCGATCTCCCGTATGCCGCGCGCCCGCAGCACCCGGCCCAGCAGGGCCAGGCCCTGCATAAAGCCGCCGCAGAGCACGATCCGTTCCGGGTCGGCCCGTACCCCGCGGGCCCGCGCCAGATAGTCGGCGAGCGCGGCCCGCAGCTCGGGGCGCCCCTGCCCGTTGCCATAGCCGAAGGCCGAGTGGGGGGCGGCGCCCAGGGCCCGGCGGGCGGCGGCCAGCCAGGCGGCGCGGGGGAAGGCGGACACATCCGGGGAGCCGGGCCGCAGATCGTATGCGGGCCCGGCGGCGGCCGGCGCCGGACGGGGCCGCCGGCCCGCCGGGCGGGGTGCCGGACGGGGCGCGACCCGGGTGCCGGAGCCCTGCCGGGCGGTCAGCCATCCCTCGGCGACCAGGTCGCCATAGGCGTCGGCGACGGTGTTACGGGCCAGCCCCAGGTCGGCGGCGAGCGAGCGGGAGGAGGGCAGCCGGGTGCCGGCCGCCAGCCGCCCGGAGCGCACCGCCTCCCGCAGGGCACGGATCAGCGCAGCCCGCACCCCGCCCGGACCGGTCAGGTCCAGATGCAGGTCAACGCCCGCCACCGCCGCCGAAGTGGCCCAGGAATCCGTCATGGGAATGGACCATACCGATGGGCCTGATGCGGCGTAGCGTCGGTGCCATGACGAACGCACACGGCCCGCGGATGCACTTCGCACGGCTCGCCCCCGAGGTCCACCGGGCGCTGGCCGGCGTCGAGGCCGCGGCCAAGAAGGACCTGGATCCCACCCTGGTCGAGCTGATCAAGATTCGTGCCTCGCAGCTCAATCGCTGTGCCTTCTGCATCGATATGCACACCAAGGACGCCCTGGCAGGCGGTGAGCGGCCGGAGCGCGTCCATCTGCTCAACGCCTGGGAGGAGGCGGCCGGTTATTACACCGACCGGGAGCGGGCCGCGCTCGCCCTCACCGAGGCGGTCACCGTGCTCACCGACGGCTTTGTCCCCGACGAGGTCTGGGCCCGCGCCGCCGAGCACTTCGAGGAGACCGAACTCGCCCATGTCCTCGGCGTGATCGTCGCCATCAACGCCTGGAACCGGATCGGCGTCACCACCCGGATGACCCCCGGTACCTACCGGGCGGCCCCGGTCAAGCACTGACCCCGCCGGGGAATCCCAGAACCCGAGAAAGTGAGAAGTCCGTCATGTCGTCGCCCCGTCAGGGCAAGCTGCCCGCCGAGGTCTACCAGGCGATGTACGCCGCAACCGGCGCCGCCAAGAAGGGCCTTGACCCCGCCCTGGTCGAACTCATCCTGATCCGCGCCTCGCAGCTCAACCACTGTGCCTACTGCATCGATATGCACATCAAGGACGCGCTGGCGGGCGGCGAGCGCGAGGAGCGCATCCATCTGCTGGCCGCCTGGGAGGAGGCCACCGGCATCTACACCGAGGCGGAGCGGGCCGCGCTCGCCCTCACCGAGGCGGTCACCGTGCTCACCGACGGCTTTGTCCCCGACGAGGTCTATGCCCGCGCCGCCGAGCACTTCGACCCCACCCAGCTCTCCCATCTGGTCTCGCTGATCGGCGTCATCAACTTCTGGAACCGCTTCAATGTCGCCTTCCGCACTCCCCCGGGACACCAGCGATGACCGCCGCCACGCTGCGCGCCCTGCATCACGGCCGGGCCACTGGTGATCCGCTGGTGCTGCCCGGCCCCTGGGACGCGGCCAGTGCCAGGGTCTTCGCCGAGGCCGGTTTCCCGGCCCTGGCCACGCCGAGCGCGGGGGTCTCGGCGGCGCTGGGGTACGAGGACGGCGAGGCACCGGCCGCCGAGATGTTCGCCGCCATCGCCCGTATCGTCCGGGCCGTACCGGTCCCGGTCACCGCGGATGTGGAGTCGGGCTACGGCCTGCCGCCGAAGGAGCTGGTGGAGCGGCTGCTGGAGACCGGCGCCGTGGGCTGCAACCTGGAGGACAGCGACCACCGCACCGGGCGGCTCAAGGACCCGGCGGAGCAGGCCGATTACCTGGCGGCGGTACGGGCCGAGGCGGGCGAGGCGCTGTTCATCAACGCCCGGGTGGACACCTTTCTGCACGGGGTGGCCGACCCCGGCCAGGCCCTGGACCGGGCCCGCCGCTACACCGAGGCCGGTGCCGACTGCCTCTACCCGATCCTGGCCCCGGCGGAGCAGCTGGCCGGGTTCGCGGCGGAGGTCACCCTCCCGGTGAACGCCCTCGCCCTGCCCACCGGCCCCTCGCCCCGGGAACTGGGTCAACTGGGCGCCACCCGGGTCACCTTCGGCGGAGGCCAGCACCACAAGTCCATGACGGCCCTGGCCGACAGCGCCCGGGAGCTGCGCGAAGCCTGACGCCAGGGCCGGTCCGCGGCTACCGGGCCATCCCCTTGAGCGACTCCAACTCGCCCCGCCACAGCCGGATATAGGCGATCAGCTGGGCCCGGTCGTCCGCCGGGACCGTGCGCTTGAGGGTGAGCAGGCGCATGGCACGCTCGCGCAGGCGGCCGCTCTCGGTCTCGTCGGGGGTGGCGTCGGCCAGGGCCAGGTACTGGCCGGCCAGCCGGGCCGCGGTCTCGGTGAAGATGTCGTGCACCACGGCGGTCCCGACGGTTTCATAGGGATCACTCGCGTCCTGACGACCTGTTGCCGTCACAACCATGCTTTCCACACCTCCGGATGTGTGTGAACCCATCGCTTGGCCGCCTCCTCCGCGGACAGCTTGTCCTCGGCCATCAGCTGGGCGACCTCGTTCTGGTCCTGTTTGGTCCAGTGGAATTTCTTCAGGAACCGGGCGGCCGCCCCGCCGTTGCGGGTGAAGCCGGCGTTGAAGAACTTCTTCAGGGGGGTGGTGGGATAGGCGCAGTCCACCGAGGAGGGGTCCTTGGTTCCCTTGGCGTCGCAGTCCGCGTTGTAGGGCGGCAACTTCACCTCCACCATGGGCACTTCGTTGAACAGCCACTGCGGCTCGTACCAGTAGGTCAGGAACGGCCGCTTCTCCTTGGCGAACTGCTTGATCTGGGTGATCTGGGCCGCCTCGGAACCGGCGAACACCACCTGGTAGTTCAGCTTGAGGTTGTTCACCAGCGCCTTGTCATGGGTGACATAGGACGGCGAACCGTCCAGCAGCTGGCCCTTGCCGCCGCTTTCCGGGGTGTGCAGTTGGCCGGCGTATTTGTTCAGGTTCTTCCAGTCGGTGACATCGGGGTGGGCGTCGGCGAAGTACTTGGGCACCCACCAGCCGATATGGCCGGTGACGCCCAGCTGTCCGCCGTCCACCACCGTCTTCTTGTCGGTCACATAGCGCTTTTCCTGGTCGGGGTGGCCCCAGTCCTCCAGAATGGCGTCCACCCGGCCCTGGCTGAGCGCGTCCCAGGCGGGCACCTCGTCCACCTGCACGGTGTCCACCCGGTAGCCGAGTTCATGCTCCAACAGGTATTGCGCCACCGCGGCGTTGGCCCGGGCGCCCACCCAGGACTGCACGGAGAGGGTGACGCTCTTGATGCCCGCGGCATTGGCGTAGGGCGAGCCCTGCTTGGTCATATCGGCGGCACCGCAGCCGGTGACGGCCAGCAGGCCGAGCGCGGCGGCGGCGATCAGGGTCTTACGAGGACGCATCGCGCGCTCCCTTCGTCGGCTGGGTGACCCGGTCCAGCATCAGTCCCAGACAGGCGATGGACACCCCGGCCACCAGGCCGGTGGCCAGGTCGCCCTGGGCCAGGCCGAAGACCACGTCGTAGCCGAGGGCCCCGCCGCCGACCAGGCCGCCGATGATGACCACGGACAGCACCAGCACCACGGCCTGGTTGACGGCCAGCAGCAACTCCGCGCGGGCCAGCGGGAACTGGACGTGCAGCAGTTGCTGCCCGCTGGTGGCGCCGAGCGAGCGGGACGACTCCATGGCCGAGGGGTCGGCCCGGCGCAGCCCCTGGCCCGCGATGCGGATCACGGCGGGCAGCGCATAGACCACGGCCGCGGCGGCGGCCGGGGCCCGGCCCACGCCGAACAGGGCGACCACCGGGATGAGGTAGACAAACTGCGGCATGGTCTGGAAGACGTCCAGTACCGGGCGCAGCAGCCGTTCCACCCGGGTGCTGCGGGCGACGGCGACGGCCACCGCAAAGCCGATCAGCAGGGTGACGGCCACGGCGGCCAGCACCTGGGAGAGGGTGTCCATGGCGGCGTCCCAGCGGCCCAGTACGCCGATGGCGGCGAGGGAGAGCACGGCGGTGAGGGTGGTGCGCCAGGTGCCGATGGGCCAGGCGAGGAGGGCGGCCAGGAGGAGGGCGGCCCACCAGGGAAGGGCCTGGAGGCCGTCCCGGAGCGGGTCCAGGACCCAGCCGGTGTAGTGGGCGGCCCAGTCGGCGGTGCCGCCGATGCCGGGGATGCCGCTGTAGAGGTGGTCCACCATCCAGTCCTTGGCCCGGTTGACCGGGGCCGCGATGGTGACGGTCCAGCCGTCGGGCCAGGTCCGGGTACGGGTCAGCGCACAGCCGACGACCACGGCGGCGGCCAGCGCCCAGCCGGCCGCGATCCGGGCGCGGCCCGGGGCGGGGCGCGGGCCGGGGCCGGTGCCGCCACCGGTGATCCGGTCCAGCACGACCGCCAGCAGCACGATCGGGATGCCCGCGGCGAGGGCCGCGCCCACATCCACCGTGGACAGGGCCTGGTAGACGCGGTCGCCCAGGCCGTCCGCGCCGATCACCGAGGCGATCACGGCCATGGACAGCGCCATCATGATGGTCTGGTTGACGCCCAGCAGCAGCTGCCGGCGGGCCAGCGGGAGCCGGGCGGTGAGCAGCCGCTGGGTGCCGGTGGCGCCCAGGGACTCCACCGCCTCCAGCACGCCCCGGTCCGTGGAGCGCAGGCCCAGCGCGGTGAGCCGCGCCATCGGCGGGGCGGCATAGACCACGGTGGCCAGCACCGCGGGGGCCACACCGATGCCGAAGACCAGCACCACGGGCAGCAGATAGGCGAAGGCGGGCAGTGCCTGCATGGTGTCCAGGACCGGCCGCAGCAGGCGGAACACCCGCTCCGAGAGCCCGGCGGCCAGTCCCAGCAGCGCGCCCACCACAATGGACGCGGCCACCGCGACGATCATCAGGGCCAGGGTGCGCATGGTGGGCACCCACATGCCCAGCAGGCCGCACACCGAGAAGGAGACCAGCGCCGTGACGGCGGCCTTCATCCCGGCGGCCCGCCAGGCGATCAGTCCGGCCGCCGCGGTGACCCCGGCCCAGCCCAGGGCCAGCAGCACCAGATAGACGGCCCGGACCGAGCCGATGATGGCCTCGCTGATATAGCCGAAGAAGTACAGGAAGACCCAGTGGCTGTCGCGGTTGTCCACGATCCAGTCATTGGCCCGGCCCAGCGGACCGGTCAGCGAGACGGTCAGCTGGTGCGGCCAACTGCCGCTGCCCCACAGGGAGTTGGCGACGGGAGCCAGCAGCGCCCCGGCCAGCAGCACGGCCAGCACCTTGCGGGCGGCGGGCCGGCGCAGCAGCCGGGCGGCGGCGGCCGGCAGGACGGCCACGGGGGAAGTGGTGGTACCGGTGATGCTCATGCCGCGGCTTTCTCGATCCGTTCCCGGCCGTCCAGCCCGGCGACCACCCGCAGCAGGCACTCGGAGTCCACCATGCCCACACACCGGCCGCGCTCCACCACCCGGGCCGGGCCGCCGTCCCGGGCGACCAGCTCGATGGCGTCGGCGACGGTGGTGCCGGGGCCGAGCGCGGGGCCGCTGTCCGCCTCGCCCCGGGCGGCCGGCCGCATGGCCCGGCGCACGGTGATCACTTGCTCGCGCGGTACATCGCGGACGAAGTCGCGGACATAGTCGTCGGCCGGGGAGCCGACGATCTCCTCCGGGGTGCCGCACTGCACCAGGCGGCCGCCGCGCAGCAGCGCGATCCGGTCGCCGACGCGCAGCGCCTCGGAGAGGTCATGGGTGATGAAGACCATGGTGCGGCCCTCGTCCCGGTGCAGCCGGACCACCTCGTCCTGCATATCCCGGCGGATCAGCGGGTCCAGGGCGCTGAAGGGCTCGTCGAACAGCAGCACTTCGGGGTCGGCGGCCAGGGCGCGGGCCAGGCCGACGCGCTGCTGCTGGCCGCCGGAGAGCTGGGTGGGGCGGCGCAGTTCCAGCCCGCCCAGGCCCACCTTGTCCACCATCTCGGCGGCCTTGGCGCGGCGTTGGGCCTTGGCCATGCCCTGGATCTCCAGGCCGTAGGCGACATTGTCCAGCACGGTGCGGTGCGGCAGCAGGCCGAAGTGCTGGAAGACCATGGCGGCGCGGTGTCTGCGCAGCTCGCGCAGCGCGTTCTTGTCCATGGCGCAGACGTCCTCGCCATCGATGGCGATGGTGCCGCTGGTGGGCTCTATCAGCCGGGTGAGGCAGCGCACCAGGGTGGACTTGCCGGAGCCGGACAGGCCCATCACCACAAAGACCTCGCCGGGCCGGACATCGAAGGAGATATCGCGGACGGCGACGGTGCAGCCGGTGCGGCTGCGCAGTTCCTCGGGTTCCAGGTCGGCCAGTTCGCTGCCGGGGACGCGTCCGGCCTTGGGGCCGAAGACCTTCCAGAGGTCGCGTACGGAGAAGACGGGCCGGCCGGTGCTACTACCGGAAGCGGTCACTTGGCGTCCCCCTTCCCATCGGGGCGCCGGACAAGCAGTTCGGCGCACTTCTCCCCCACCATCAGCACCCCGATCATCGGGTTGACCGCGGGCATGGTCGGGAAGACCGAGGCGTCGGCTATCCGCACACCCTCCAGGCCGCGTATCCGCAACTGCGGGTCCACCACGGCCAGTTCATCGTCCTCGGCGCCCATCCGGCAGGTGCCCGCCGGGTGGTAGACGGTGTGCGCGACCTTGCGCGCGTACTCGCTGAGCTCCTCGTCGCCGGTGATCTCCGGTCCCGGGCACACCTCGCGCTTGAGCCAGCCGGCCAGCGGCTCGGTGGCGGCTATCTTCCGGGCCAGGCGGATGCCGTCCACCAGGGTACGGGCGTCATAGTCCGCCTCGTCCGTGAAGTAGCGGAAGTCCAGGGCGGGCTTGACGGCGGGGTCGGCGCTGGTGAGGTAGAGCCGGCCGCGGCTGCGCGGCTTGGGGATGTTGGGGGTCATCGACACCCCGTGCTCGGGCTTCCGATAGCCCAGCCGCTCGGGGTTGTCGGTGAAGGGGATCTGGTAGAAGTGGAACATCAGATCCGGCCCGTTGGAGGCCGGGTCCCGGCGGACGAACAGGCCCGCGTCGGAGTCCATCGCCGAGTTCTCCGGGATGGGGCCCTCGGTCTCCCAGACGATCACCGACTCCGGGTGGTCCAGCAGATTCTCGCCCACGCCCGGCAGATCATGGACGGCCTCGATGCCCAGGGCGGTCAGATCGCCCTTGGGGCCGATGCCGGAGTGCAGCAGCAGCCGGGGGGTGTCCACCGCGCCCGCGCAGAGCACCACTTCGCGCCGGGCCCGGACCAGCAGCTCGGTGCCGTCCTGGGCACGGGCGCGGACGCCGGTGGCCCGGTTGCCGTCCAGCTCCAGCTTGTGCACCCAAGTCTCCAGCAGGATGCGGAGGTTGGGGCGGTCGCCGGCCTCGATATGCGGGTGGAGGTAGGCGACGGAGGCGGAGGAGCGCTTGTTGTTCTCCGGGTGGTAGGCCAGGTCGAAGAAGCCGACGCCCTCATGGAAGGGCTTCTTGTTGAAGCCCTCCACCCGGGGCACATCGGCGGCCCGCTGGGCGGCCTCCACAAAGTCGCGGGCGATGGCGTTGCGGTCCTTCTCGTCCACCGGGACGATGTTGTTGCGCAGCCGGCCGAAGTAGGGGTCCATGGACTCGGCGTCCCAGCCCTCGGCACCGGCCTCGGCCCACTCGTTCCAGTCGCCGGGCAGCGGCTTGAAGGAGATCAGGGTGTTGTGCGAGGAGCAGCCGCCGAGCACTCTGGCCCGGCTGTGCCGGATATGCGAATTGCCGCGCGGCTGGGGGGTGGTGGGGTAGTCGTAGTCCAGTTCACCGCCGAGCAGGCCGAGCCAGCGGCGCAGCGTCAGCACCTCGGGGCGGTCGATGTCGGAGGGGCCGCCCTCGATGACCACGACGCTGGTTCCGGGGTCCTCGGTGAGCCGGGAGGCGATCACCGAGCCTGCGGTGCCGCCGCCGACCACGACATAGTCGGCCTCGATCTTTTCCACTGCGGGGGACATGGGTGGTTCTCCTGTGCTGGATCGGACGATCGGACGTGAGTTGGCCGGCCGGGGGCGTTCGCTAGCCGGCGAACCAGCGCACCGGACGGGGCGCCAGGTTCTGGTAGATGTGCTTGGCCTCCCGGTACTCGGCAAGACCGGAGGGGCCCAGCTCGCGTCCGATGCCGGACTTGCCGAAGCCGCCCCACTCCGCCTGGGGCAGGTAGGGGTGGTAGTCGTTGATCCATACGGTGCCGTGGCGCAGCCGCCCGGCGACCCGGCGGGCACGGCCCGCGTCCTTGGTCCAGACGGCGCCCGCCAGCCCGTACTCGGTGTCATTGGCGAGGGCGACCGCCTCCTCCTCGGTGCGGAAGGTCTCCACGGTGAGGATGGGGCCGAAGGTCTCCTCCCGGACCACCTTCATCCCGCGGTTGCAGCGGTCCAGCACGGTGGGCTCATAGAAGTAGCCGGTGGCGGGCCGCTCTTCGGCCGGTTCCGGCCGGGAGCCGCCGCAGCGCAGTACGGCGCCCTCCCGCAGGGCGGAAGCCACATATCCCTCCACCTTGGCCAGCTGCTCGGCGGAGACCAGGGGGCCGCACTCCACGCCCTTCTCGGTGCCCCGGCCCAGGCGGATCTTCTGGGCGCGGCGGGCGAGTTCGGCGACAAAGCGCTCACGCACCGACTGCTCGACGATCAGCCGGGAACCGGCCGAGCAGACCTGGCCGCTGTGGATGAACGCGGCGTTGAGGGCCTGGTCCACGGCGGTGTCGAAGTCCTCGTCGGTGGCGCAGGCATCGGCGAAGACCACATTGGGGTTTTTGCCGCCCAGTTCCAGGGCCACCTTCTTCACCGAGGGGGCGGCGGCCTGCATCACCCTGGTGCCGCTGGCCAGTCCGCCGGTGAAGGAGACCAGATCCACCTGGGGGTGCTCGGCGAACCGGGCGCCCACCGGGTCACCGGGGCCGGTGACGATATTGGCCACCCCGGCCGGGAGCCCGGCCTCGGCCAGCAGCCGGATCAGATGGGCGGTGGACAGCGGGGTGATCTCGCTGGGCTTGATCACAAAGGTGTTGCCCGCGGCCAGCGCCGGGGCGATCTTCCAACTGGCCTGGAGCAGCGGATAGTTCCATGGGGTGATCAGGGCGCATACGCCGACCGGCTCATGCACCACGACGCTGTGCACCTGGTCACTGCCGGCGTCCACCACCCGGCCGCCGCCCTCATTGACCACCAGGTCGGCGAAGTAGCGGAAGGCATTGGTGACGTCATCGACGTCAACCCGCCCTTCTTCCAGGGTCTTTCCGGTGTCCCGGCTCTCGGTGAGCGCGATCTCCTCACGGTCGCGCTGGAGCAGCTCGGCCACCCGCCGCAGCAGGGCGGCCCGTTCGGCGACCGGGGTGTGCGGCCAGGGCCCCTGGTCAAAGGCGCGCCGGGCGGCGGCGATCGCCGCGTCGGCGTCCTCGGCACCGCCTTCGGAGACCACGGCGAGGGTCGTGCCATCGGCGGGGTCCAGCACCTCCCGCCGCGTACCGGCCGCGGCGGCGCGCCAGACACCGTCGATATGGATCGTCTCGACGTGGCGTGTCATTCCTCTGTCCTCCGGTGGTGTGCTCTGCCGTTATCGACGAACGGGCGCTCGACAACGGGCGGCGCCTAACCAGAAGCGCGGAACGTATGCCCTTTTCTTCGCGAAACGTGACCTGAATCACTTAACTCGCTCGCTGTCACGGGGTGGTTACGGCAATCGCGCCGCCGAGACGCCCGCATATGCGCGAGAGCGCGAGGACCATGGGCCGCCCCACCCACTCCGCGATTCGCTGAGACCATGACCGAACAGCCCATCCTCGTCCTCGGCGGGACCGGCAAGACCGGCCGCAAGGTGGCCCGGCAGCTGGCCGCCCGCGGCCTGGCCGTCCGCATCGGCTCCCGCTCCGCGACCCCCGCCTTCGACTGGCAGTCCCCGGCCACCTGGCCGGCCGCGCTGGACGGCGTTCGCGCCGTCTATGTCAGCTACCAGCCCGACCTGGGCTTTCCGGGCGCCCGGGAAACCATCGGCGCCTTCGCCGAGACCGCCGTCGCCTCGGGTGCCCGGCGCCTGGTGCTGCTCTCCGGCCGCGGCGAGGAGGGCGCGCAGGCGAGCGAACGCGCCCTCCAGGACTCCGGCGCCGACTGGACCGTGCTGCGGGCCGGCTGGTTCAACCAGAACTTCAGCGAGGGCTTCTTCCTGGACGCCATCCGCGCCGGGGAACTGGCCCTGCCCACCGGCGACGCCGTCGAAGCCTTTGTGGACACCGGGGACATCGCCGAGGTGGCGGTGGCCGCACTCACCGACGACCGCCATATCGGCGAGACCTACGAACTCTCCGGCCCGCGCCTGCTCGGCTTCCACGAGGTGACCGCCGAACTCTCCAGGGCCACCGGCCGCGACATCCGCTATCTCCCCATTCCCGAGGAGTCCTTCCGCGCCTTCCTCGCCGACAATCAGCTCCCGCCGGAATTCGCCGACCTGCTCGCCCTGATCACCGACGGCCGTAACGCACAGGTTGTGGACGGAGTGCGGCGCGTACTGGGCCGTGCGCCGCGCGACTTCGCGGACTTCGCCCGCGATGCGGCCGCGTCCGGCGTCTGGGCGGCCACCGGCCACTGACCCACCGGGCCGGGGGCCATGATGAGATGGCGTGGTGAGCCGCGCCGTCGAAGTGACCAACCGCCTGATGCTGCGGGCCCGGGACGCCATGGACCGGGCCTATGCGCAGCCCCTGGACATCCCGGCGCTGGCCCGGATCGCCCATGTCTCCGAGGCGCACTTCACCCGTACCTTCCGGGCCACCTTCGGTGAGACACCGCACCGCTATCTGCAACGCCGCCGGGTGGAGCGGGCGATGTTCCTGCTGCGGGAGACCGACCACAGCATCACCGACATCTGCTTCGAGGTCGGCTTCGGCAGCCCGGGAACCTTCAGCCGCACCTTCAGCGCGATCACCGGCCGGTCACCGAGGGCGTACCGCAAGGAGACCGCGGGCCTGCCCGTCCCCACCTGCTTCACCATGGCCTGGACCCGGCCCAGCGACTGACCGAGCAGTTTTGGATAAGTTTCCGCGCCGCCCGGCCACTAGCGTTGCCACCATGTTCACCAACATCACCCAGTCCCAGATTTACGTCCTCGACCAGGACGAGGCCCTTGACTTCTATGTCGGCAAGCTCGGCCTGGAGGTCGCCGCCGACGTCCAGCTGGGCTTTATGCGCTGGCTGACCGTCTGCGTCCCCGGCCACCCCGAGCGCCAGATCCTGCTGGAGAAGCCGGGCCCCCCGGCGATGTCCGAGGAAACGGCCGAGCAGGTCCGCGAGTTGGTCACCAAGGGTGCCATGGGCGGCTGGCTCATCCTGCACACGGACGACTGCCGCAAGACCTACCAGACCCTGCTGGAACAGGGCGTGGAGTTCACCGAGGAGCCCACCGAGCGCCCCTACGGCATGGACTGCGGCCTCCGCGACCCCTTCGGCAACCGCCTCCGCTTCACCCAGCCCAAGGGCTGAGGGGGTGCGGTCGGGGGGCGCCCATCAGGGGCGCGGGGCCGCCGCATATGCGGCTCCGCCGCGCGGGCGCGACCAGCCACACCCGGCCCGCACCCCCAACCCCACCCCACCTACTCCGCAAAGCGGCGCCCCACCTCGCCCGCCACCGCCCCCGCGGCCCGGGAGAGGAACCGTCGCCGGTGGTGGGCCAGGTGGACGGACACCTCGCCCAGCGCGGGCCCGTCCACCACCGCCAACCGCCCTTCCCGCAGCGCATCCCGCACATTGGCCCGGGGCAGCACGGTCAGCCCCAGCCCCGCCGCCACACAAGCGCGAGCCGCCTCGATGCTGCCGAACCGGGTCAGCCGGGGCCGCGCACCCGGCACCGCGAGCAGCTCCCGGGCGAGCCGGTCGCTATAGGAACAGCCCTGCTCATGCAGGAAGAAGCTCTCCCGCGCCAGCTCCGCCCAGTCCACCACCCGCCCCGCACCGGCCAGCCGGTGATCCGGGGCGCACAACAGCACCAGCGGCTCGGCCCCCACCCGCCGCACCCGGACCTCCGCGAAGTCCGGCCGCTCCTCCAGCAGCAGCGCCAGGTCCAGCCGCCCCGACCGCAGCCCCTCCACGGCCTCCGCCGTACCGCAGGGCTCCAGGTGCACCTCCACCTCCGGGTGCGTACTCCGCAAAGCGGCGATGACAAAGGGCAGATGAGCCGAGCACAAGGTCTCCCCCGCCCCCACCACCACCCGCCCCGCCACCGGCCCGTCCTCCCGCGCCGCCGCCAACAGCCGTGACTCCGCCGCGAGTACATCCTCCGCGTGCGCCAGCAGCCGCCGCCCCGCCTCGGTGAGCAGTGCGCCCCTGGGCATCCGGTCGAAGAGCCGCGCCCCCAACTCCTTCTCCAGGGCGCGTATCTGCACCGTCACCGTGGACTGCGCGAGATGCAGCTCGGCGGCGGTGGCCGTGAAACTGCCGGTTCGGGCAAGGGCGGTGAAGGTATGCAGCACTCGGGTGTCCATGCCGCCGCACCCTATCGAGATCCTCGATCGCCCCCATCACCAACCATCGTTGGTCACGATAACGCCGCCCCGGCAAGCTGTCCCCCATGAACCCCACCCCCGAAGCTCGCACCCCCGAAGTCCTGCACTACGCCGCCTTCACCACCACCCCCACCGGCGGCAACCCCGCCGGTGTCGTCCTGGACGCCCAAGCGCTGGACGAACAGCGCATGCTTGCCATCGCCGCCGAGACCGGTTACTCCGAAACCGCCTTCCTCACCACCGCCGACACCGCCCAACGCCGCTTCACCATCCGCTACTTCAGCCCGCTCGCCGAAGTGGACTTCTGCGGCCATGCCACCATCGCCACCGCCGTCGCCCTCGCCGAGCGCATCGGCCCCGGCGAGCTGCTCTTCGGCACCCGGGCCGGCGACATCCGTGTCGATACGGCCACCGACGACCACGGCGCCGTACACGCCACCCTCACCAGCGTCCCCGCCCACTCCCGCCCCGCCTCGCCCGACGAGGTGGTGACGGCCCTGGACGCCCTGCACTGGGACCGGGCCGACCTCGACCCGGCCCTGCCGCCCCATATCGCCTTCGCCGGCAATGACCACCTGGTACTGGCCGCCGCCTCCCGCGCCCGACTGGCCGATCTGCACTACGACTTCGACGCACTGGGCGCCGTGATGCGGGCGGCCGGCTGGACCACGGTGCATCTGGTCTGGCGCGAGTCCGAGCACCGCTTCCACGCCCGGGACCCCTTCCCCATAGGAGGAGTCGTGGAAGACCCGGCCACCGGCGCGGCCGCGGCCGCCTTCGGCGGATATCTGCGCACCCTGGGCCTGATCCGGACGGCGACCACCCTCACCATCCGCCAGGGCGAGGACCTGGGACGGCCCAGCGACCTCACCGTCCGCATCGACCCGGACGACGCCCGGATACGGGTCAGCGGGCGGGCGGTACGGATGGCTGCCTGACTACGCCTCCCGGCCCACGGAGGTGAGGGACATATCCGAGTAACGCTCTCCCGCCACCCGCCCGGCGATCGGCTCCAGGAGCGCCAGCTCCTGGGCGGTGAGCGCGATCCGGGTGGCGGCGGTGTTCTCCAGCAGACGGGCGCGCTTGCGGGTTCCTGGAATCGGCACCACGGTCAGGCCGTGGACCTGGGCACGGTGCTGCAGCCAGGCGAGGGCGATCTGCGCCATGGTGGCGCCCCGGGCGGCCGCGATCTCGCGCAGGGGCGCCAGCAGGGCGGCGTTCGCCCGGGCGTTGTCCCCGCTGAAGCGCGGGAACACCCGCCGGAAGTCATCGGCGGCAAGGTCGGTGCTCGCATCGGTGAAGGCACCGGTCAGAAAGCCCCGGCCGAGCGGTGAGTAGGGCACGAAGGCGACCCCGAGTTCGGCGGCCGCGCCCACCGCGCTGCGCTCGACGTCCCGGCTGAAGACCGACCACTCCGACTGCACGGCGGCAATCGGGTGCACCGCATACGCCTCACGCAGCTCGGCACCGGTGACCTCGCTCAGGCCGAGGTACTTGACCTTGCCCTCCCGCACCAGTTCGGCCATGGCACCCACCGACTCCGCGAGCGGCACGGCCGGGTCACGGCGGTGCATGTAGTAGAGGTCGATGACCTCAACCTTCAAACGGCGCAGACTCGCCTCAACCGCCGCCCTGATATACGCGGGCTCATTGCGAATGGCCCGGTAACCCGGCCCCTGGGTGCGGTAGTCGAAGCCGAACTTCGTCGCCAGGGTGATCTCTTCCCGGTGCGCGGCGACAAACGGCGCCAGAAACTCCTCATTGGCCCCGTCCCCATACATATCGGCGGTGTCAATAAGGGTGACCCCCGCCTCCACAGCGGCCTCCAGGGTGTCCCGGGCGGCCGTCTCGTCCGTGGCTCCGTACGCGGCACTGATGCCCATGGCACCGAAGCCCTGAACACCCACCAGTGGCCCGCCACCGCCCAGTTCAACCTTCGCCATCCGCTCGACCGGCTCAATGACATTGCTCATGATGGCCTCAGGCCCCTTCCGGCGCCCGGTGGGCGGCCGCGTAAAAGTTGATTTTGGATTCCAGCACGGCGAGCGTGTCCTGCAACTCCAATACACGAGTGAGGACTTCGGTGCGGGTCCGCTCCAGGATTTCCCGCCGTTCGTCATAGGTGACCTCACCCTGACGGACAAGCTCCGCGAAACGGACCATATCGGCGACCGGCATCCCGGTCAGCCGCAGCCGGCGTACAAAGTTGAGCCAGTCCAGGTCCCGGTTGCCAAAGCGGCGCTGGCCGTTGTGTGACCGCTCCACCTGCGGCATGAGCCCGATCTGCTCGTACCAGCGCAGAGTGGGCGCGCTCAGCCCGGTGAACTCCGCGACCTCACCGATGGTGTAGCTGTCCTGCCCGTCCGGGCGCGGATAGTCCGCCCCGGCGGCCACACAGGCGTCCACGGGCGGGGCCTGCACGGGGTTGCCGTCGATCACCGTCATGCCGCACACGCTAAAGCCCTCAAGTGCACTTGAAGCAAAGCGCCTCTGCTTGCTGTGGACCTTCCGGCTCCGGGCGCGCGGGCGCTCCCAGTGGCGCACGGGCGCGTACGGCGCATGCGGCGGCACCGCGGCAGGTATGCCTCTCGCCGTCCCGCCCCGCCGATTTCCGAGGAGTCCGAATGACCCCCGCTCGCCGTTTCCTGACCACGGCCGCCGCAACGCTGCTGCTGTGCCTGGGCAGTGCGGCGCTGGCCGCGCCGGCCGAGGCGGATATCGATACCAGCCTCCTCGGCGGGGCGGTCACGGTGCTGTCCGATGGGGTGGTGAGCACCACGCTGAACGGTGCACCTTTGCTGACGATCCCCAACCCGGCCGAGGGCATCGTTTGATTCAGTACGCGCCCGGGTCCCGTTCCTTCGGGTTCGCGCCTTGTCCGGTGCGATGCCGGGCAAAGTCGCCCCGGGCCGCTACAAGTTACGGGTAGCCCCGGCGCCAACTCCGCACGCCTGCCTGCCCGATGATCGGGAGCCGGGCATAACGCCAGGCATAAGGAAAGGGCGGCCCCACGCGGGGGCCGCCCTGGGAGTTCAGGGGACTCAGATCAGGCCGAGCTCACGGACCGCGGCCCGCTCCTCCTCCAGCTCCTTGACGGAGGCGTCGATCCGCGCACGGGAGAAGTCGTTGATCTCCAGGCCCTGGACGATCTCATACGTGCCGTTCTTGCAGACGACCGGGAACGAGGAGATCAGGCCCTCCGGGACGCCGTAGGAGCCGTCCGACGGGATGCCCATGGAGGTCCAGTCGCCCTCGGCGGTGCCATTGACCCAGGTGTGGACGTGGTCGATGGCGGCGTTCGCGGCGGAGGCGGCCGAGGAGGCGCCACGGGCCTCGATGATGGCGGCACCACGCTTGGCGACGGTGGGAATGAAGGTGTCGGCCAGCCACTGCTCGTCGTTGACGACCTCGGCCGCGTTCTTGCCGGCCACCTCGGCGTGGAAGATGTCCGGGTACTGGGTGGCGGAGTGGTTGCCCCAGATCGTCAGCTTGCGGATCTCGGAGACGGCCACACCGGTCTTCTTGGCCAGCTGGGAGATGGCGCGGTTGTGGTCCAGGCGGGTCATCGCGGTGAAGCGCTCGGCCGGCACGTCCGGGGCCGCGGCCTGGGCGATCAGGGCGTTGGTGTTGGCCGGGTTGCCGACCACCAGGACCTTGATGTCGTCCGCGGCATGGTCGTTGATGGCCTTGCCCTGCGGCTTGAAGATGCCGCCATTGGCCTCCAGCAGGTCACCGCGCTCCATGCCCTTGGTGCGGGGGCGGGCGCCGACCAGCAGGGCGACATTGGCACCGTCGAAGGCCACATTGGGGTCATCGGTGATCTCGATGCCGCGCAGCAGCGGGAAGGCGCAGTCGTCCAGCTCCATGGCCGTGCCCTCGGCGGCCTTCAGACCCTGGGGGATCTCCAGCAGTCGCAGCTTGACCGGCACGTCGGCGCCGAGGAGGTGACCGGAGGCGATGCGGAAGAGCAGCGCGTAGCCGATCTGACCGGCCGCGCCGGTAACGGTGACATTGACGGGAGTGCGGGTCATGGCGATCTCCTGCTGCGAACTGGGGTGGGTGTCCCTGCCCATGGGTGCGGATCCCGTGTGCGTGAGATCCGGCGTCAGGCTATCCGACGGGGCACAGCTCATACCGCCGACCCGGTGTGGGACGCCTCACGACGCCGGAACACCCGCCCGCACGGGCCCGCTCAGCCGCCGGTCAGCGGGGAGGACAGGGGGGAGGCCAGTGGTGCGGTGGAACCGGTGTGCGGGGTGGTGCAGCCGGTACGGCCGGACCTGAGCACCGCGCAGGCCCTGGCCTCGCCGGGCCCGGACACCGCGACCATGGTGGTGTGCCCGTCGGTGCCGCGCTGTATCCGGCCGTGCCCGGTGACGGAGGCGGCGGTGACCTTGAGGGTGTCGCCAGGAGCACCCTGGGTGATCCGGGCCCAGGCGGCACCGCAGGACTTGCTGTAGCGGATCTCCAGATAGGAGGTGCCCACCGTGGCCGAACCGGCCGTGTCGGCATACTGCCCGCCACAGCCCATGGACTCGGGGTCCTTGCCATTGCAGGCGGCGCCGTCGCACCGGGCCCGGACGGGCAGTCCGGAGGCGGGCTGGGTGGTGCCGGGCGCCGCGGCGGGCGGGGCGGAGGGCTTGGGGTCGTCGTTCCCGCCACCGATCAGCAGCACCGCGGCGACCACCACCAGTACGGCGCCGACCACCCCGATCACGGCCAGCAGGGCGGGACGGCGGCGCGCCCCGGCCGGGCGGCGCTCGGCGTTGAGCGGGATGGCCTTGTCCCGCACATCCACCCCACCACCATCCCGCACATCCACCCCAGCACCCGCCGGAGCCCCCAACTTGCGCTGCTCAGGGCGTGGTTGGGGCACCGGAGCCGGTTCCTCCGCCGGGGCGTCGGCGGCCAGCGCGGCCTTGGCCTCGGCGACCCGGCCCGCCTCCATGGTCACGTCATGCCGTAGCTCGGCCCGGCTCCAGGCCCGTTCGGCCAGCTCCCAGAGGGTGCCCAGATGGGCGGCGTTGGTGTCGGTCACCTCGGCCAGCGCCTCCACCGCACCGCGCGGCGGCAGCAGTCTGCCCCCCAGATAGCGCTCCCAGGAGGTCTTGCTGTACCCGGTGCGGTCCGCCACCGCACTGATGCCCAGGCCGCTGCGCTCCACCAGTCTGCGCAACTGCTCGGTGAATTCGCGCACTTGAGGGTCGAGATCGTCCGGTAGCGCCCTCCAACGAGGCATTGCCCTCCCCTTGTCCCGGTGCGTACCACCTGCTGTTCCCCGGTGCCGCCCGCAGCGCCCCCGCGAAGTCTCGAAGCCTGCTACCCAGGGGATGCCACAACTCAGCATGGCAGTTCCCAACCGGGCGGCGCACGGTGGTGTTTGGGATTGATCACCTTGATGAGTGCACTCCCCCGCCCCGTACGAGCCTCCGGCCATGAGCCCCTGGCCATGAGCCCCTTGGTACGAACTTTGGTACGAGACGGCGACGGTCCTGAGACCAATCGAGCGGATTGCCGCGGGATGGTCACCCATGTGCCACAGAGAGCGGCTGAACCTTGATCCGGAATTGACGGCTCATGATCCTGAAAACCGTGTTCGACGGCCGGTTCTCCCACGGGGGTGGAGGACCGGCCGCCGAACACGGGGCGGGCTTATTCCGGAGCGAAGCATTCCGGAGCGCCCTCGGCGGGCCGCAGACAGACCCGGACCTCGCGGGGCCGGTCGGTCGCCGTCATGGCGGTGGAGCGGTAGATCTCGGCGTCCCGCCGGCCGGCCGCCCTGATCTCCTTGGTGAGGGCGCCGGGCAGGCTCAGCTGTACCCGGTCGCCCAGGCGAAGCCTGATGGCCCGCACCCATACCGCCCCGCACCGGGCGGCATAGCGGATCTCGATCCGGCGGCCGCCGGTCGCCTGGTGGCTGAGCAGGGTGTCCACCAGCCCCTGCGCACCACAGCCCATCCGCGCCGGGTCCGCGCCCTCGCACTCCTGGCCATGGCAGCCGGGCGCATAGGACTGGGGGTAGGAGCCCGCGGCCAGGCTGCCGGTCTCCACCGGGCTGGAGGCGTGCCGCCCGGCGGTGAGCAGCAGGGTGACGATCAGGGCCGCGGCGGCGACCGCGGTGCCGGTGAGCACAAAGGCCCGGCGGACCCGGTGGCGCCCATCCGGTTCCGGGGCGGGCGGCGGCGGGGCGGCCCGTACGCTCCATGCCTGCTCGGCCAGTTCCCGGATCGCCAGCAGCCGACCGGGGGGTTCGCCGGTCACCGCGCACAGCGCGTCCACCGCCTGCCGGGGCGGCAGCTTCTTGCCGTTGAGATAGCGCTCCCAGCAGGACTTGCTGTAGGGGGTGCGTCCGGCCAGCGCGGCCAGGCTCAGCCCGGAGCGTTCCCGCAACTCCCGTAACTCACCGGCCAGTAGGGTGCACTCCCCTGGTACGGGGCGCTCGGTGCTCCCCGGCGCGGCACCTTCCAGGCGGCCCGCCCAGGTGCCCCGCCCGACAGTGCCGCGCAACCCTCGCCGCCGCACGGCCGGTTGCCGTACCCGCTCGTCCGGTGAAGCGGGCAGTCCCTTCCAACGGCGCATGTTCCACCCCATACGCATGCGATGTCCCCACAGCCCAGTGGCCTCCTGCCGCACATCATGACGAGGCCCGGACGAGCATTCTCCAACCGGCGGACCACACAGCCCAATTCAGGCCAGGAGCAGGCCGGGCCCGGGCCCGTTCGATGTCGGGTTTCCTTTGCCGGACGGGCCGCAAGGACAAAGGAAACCCGGCACCGAGCAGGGCTAGACGGTGAAGTGGAGCACGTCGTCCAGGAAGGGGATCTTCAGCCAGGCGTGCGGCTGGGCCATCAGGGCCAGCAGCACGATGGCCAGCCCCAGGCCGCCGTAGATGACCATGTCGGTGAAGCGGGAGCGTACGGCCAGCATGCCGACGGAGGGCAGCATCCAGCGCAGCACCGCTCCGCCGATCATGGCCACCCCGATCAGCAGGGTGCCCACCCTGAAACCGTCCAGGGCGACCAGGAGCAGCCCCAGGCCGGTCAGGCCCAGGACCGAGAGGAGGGGCCATTGGCGGGCGGGGGCGGGAGCGCCGCCGGGGGCGGCCCGGCCGCCGCCCTCGGGACGGGCGGTGTCCCGGGTGAACTGGGGGAAGCGACGTGACTTGCGGAGCGGCCGCTTCCCCTGCTCAGCCGGCATCGCTCATTCCCGCGGCGCGCTCGGCGGCCTCGACCACATTGGCCAGCAGCTGGGCGCGGGTCATGGGGCCGACGCCACCGGGGTTGGGGGACAGCCAGCCGGCCACCGCGGCAACCTCGGGGTCCACATCGCCCATGATCTTGCCCTCGCCGTCCCGGCTGACGCCGACGTCCAGCACGGCCGCGCCGGGCTTGACGTCCTCGGGCTTGATCAGGTGGCCCACCCCGGCGGCGGCCACGATGATGTCGGCCTGGCGCAGATGGGCGGAGAGGTCACGGGTGCCGGTGTGGCAGAGGGTGACCGTGGCGTTCTCCGAACGGCGGGTGAGCAGCAGCCCGATGGAGCGGCCCACGGTGATGCCCCGGCCGACCACCACCACATGGGCGCCGTTGATCTCCACACCATGGCGGCGCAGCAGTTCGATGATCCCGGCCGGGGTGCAGGGCAGCGGGCCGGTCTCATTGAGCACCAGGCGGCCCAGGCTCATGGGGTGCAGGCCGTCGGCGTCCTTGGCCGGGTCCATCAGCTCCAGCACCCGGTTGGTGTCGATGCCCTTGGGCAGCGGGAGTTGGACGATATAGCCGGTGCACTCGGGGTTGTCATTGAGCTCCCGGACGACCGCCTCGATCTCCTCCTGGGTGGCGGTCGCGGGCAGTTCGCGGCGGATCGAGTTGATGCCGACCTCGGCGCAGTCCCGGTGCTTGCCGTTGACGTACCAGGTGCTGCCGGGGTCGTCGCCCACCAGCAGGGTGCCGAGTCCGGGCGTGATGCCCTTGGCCTTCAGCGCCTGGACGCGCTGGGTGAGTTCGGACTTGATCGCGGCCGCGGTGGCCTTGCCATCGAGAATCTGGGCGGTCATGGGGTCATCCTCCAGGATCGGGGGCCGCTGCTACCAATCAAGGTCGTAACGGAAGTCGTAACGGAAATGGTGGTGTGCCACGATGATCTGCGCCGGGGCCGCCGTCGTGGCGGGCCGGGCCCGATGGCCGGCCCTTGGCCCGCGGTAGCGGGCGGAGCCCCGGGCGGCCCGGCACGTCCCCATTGACCCTGCTGACCATCGTCGAAGGAACCCAGGTGACCCACCCGAACCCGCCCGGTTCGTATCCGCCCTATCCGCCGCAGCAGCCCTATCCGGGGCCCCCGCAGCAGCCCCCGGCGGCCTACGGCTACCCCGCGCCCGGCGGGTACCCCGGGTACCCGGGCTATCCCGGCTACCCGCAGAGCCCGTACGGCTACCAGCAGCCGGTGCTGGCCGGCTGGTGGTCCCGGGTGGGGGCGGTGCTGCTGGACTCGCTGATCTGCAGTGTCATACCGATGATCGTCGTCATCGTCGGCGCGGTGATGATCGGAAAGAGCCAGCAGGACTGCCCCATCGACTCCTACGGGTACGAGCAGGGGTTCTGCCGGCCGCACCGGGGGCAGGAGGTCCTGGGCTTCGGGCTGATGCTGGTGGCCTTCCTGGCCTGGCTCGGCCTCGGCCTGTGGATGTGCTACCGCCAGGGCCGGACCGGGCAGACGCTGGGCAAGAAGGCGCTGGGCATAGCCGTGGTCCGGGAACGGGACGGACAGCCGCTCGGCTTCGGCCCGACCTTTGTGCGCTACCTCGCCCACGCCGTCGATGGGTTCCTCTACCTCGGCTACCTCTGGCCGCTGTGGGACGCCAAGAACCAGACCTTCGCCGACAAGATGTGCGGGACGCTGTCCATACGCGTGCAGTGAGCGGCGGCCGCGGGCCGCGCCCTCGGTGACGGGGGCGCGGCCCGCGGCGTTCGTCATCTTGCGGAATCCCGGTGGCTCGCAGTGGCTCTCGGCGGAGCTCAGTGGAAGAAGTGCCGGGTGCCGGTAAGGTACATGGTCACGCCCGCCGCCTTGGCGGCCTCCACCACCTCCGCGTCACGCACCGAACCGCCCGGCTGCACCACGGCCTTGACGCCCGCGGCGGTCAGCACCTCCAGTCCGTCCGGGAAGGGGAAGAAGGCGTCGGAGGCGGCGTAGGAGCCGCGCGCCCGCTCCTCGCCCGCGCGCTGGACGGCCAGCTTCGCCGAGTCCACCCGGTTGACCTGGCCCATGCCGACGCCGACCGTGGCACCGTCCTTGGCCAGCAGGATGGCGTTGGACTTCACCGCGCGGCAGGCGCGCCAGGCGAAGGCCAGCTCGGCCAGTTCCCCGGCGGCCAGCGGTTCGCCGGTGGCCAGCGTCCAGTTGGCCGGGTCGTCGCCCTCGGCCTGGAGACGGTCCTTGGCCTGGATGAGCGCCCCGCCCTCGATGGCGCGGGCCTCGCCGTGCGCGGCGGGCGCCTCGGGGCAGCGCAGCACCCGGATGTTCTTCTTGCGGGCCAGCACCTCCACCGCGCCGTCCTCGTAGCCGGGGGCCACGATGACCTCGGTGAAGATCTCGGCGACCTGCTCGGCCATCGCCACCGACACCGGCCGGTTGACCGCGATCACACCGCCGAAGGCGGACAGCGAGTCACAGGCGTGCGCCTTGCGGTGGGCCTCGGCCACATCCGAACCGACCGCGATTCCACAGGGGTTGGCGTGCTTGATGATGGCGACACAGGGCTGCTGGTGGTCGTAGGCCGCCCGGCGGGCCGCCTCGGTGTCCACAAAGTTGTTGTACGACATCTCCTTGCCGTGCAACTGCTCGGCATGGGCCAGCCCTTGGCCAGTGCCGTCGGTGTAGAGGGCGGCGGGCTGGTGCGGGTTCTCGCCGTACCGCAGCACCTGCTTGCGGGTGTAGCCGACGCCCATGAACTCCGGCCAGGGGCTCTCATCGGCCGCGTAGGAGGCTGCGAACCAGTTGGCCACCGCGATGTCGTACTCCGCGGTGTGCCGGAACGCCTCGGCGGCCAGCCGCTTGCGGCGGGCCAGGTCGAAGCCGCCGTCGGCGACCGCCTTCAACACCTCCGTATACCGGGCCGGGTTGACCACCACGGCCACCGAGGGGTGGTTCTTGGCGGCGGCACGGACCATGGACGGACCGCCGATGTCGATCTGCTCCACACACTCGTCGGGCGCGGCCCCCGAGGCCACCGTCTCCCGGAACGGGTAGAGATTGACGACCACCAACTCAAAGGGCGCCACGCCCAGTTCGTCCAGCTGGGCCCGGTGGGCGTCCAGCCGCTGGTCGGCCAGGATCCCGGCGTGCACCTTCGGGTGCAGGGTCTTCACCCGGCCGTCCAGGCACTCGGGGAAGCCGGTCAGCTCCTCGACCTTGGTGACCGGGACGCCGGCGGCCGCGATCCGCCCGGCCGTCGAACCGGTCGAGACGAGCTCCACGCCCGCCTGGTGCAGGCCACGGGCCAGCTCCTCCAGGCCCGTCTTGTCATAGACGCTGATCAACGCCCGGCGGATGGGCCGCTTCATGGCTTCGGCGGTCACAGGATCGTTACCTTTCGTCCCTCTATGCGGTAGCCGTGACGGGCCAGACGCCCCACGACCTCGACGAGCAGCCGTCGCTCGACTTCCTTGATCCGCTCATGCAGAGCGGCTTCGTCGTCCTCGTCCCGGATCTCGACCACGCCCTGGGCGGCGATCGGGCCGGTATCGACGCCGTCGTCCACGAAGTGGACGGTGCACCCGGTCACCTTCACGCCATAGGCGAGCGCGTCGCGCACCGCGTGGGCGCCGGGGAAGCTGGGGAGCAGGGCGGGGTGCGTATTGATGACGCGTCCGCCGAAGCGGGCCAGGAACTCCTTGCCCACGATCTTCATAAAGCCGGCCGAGACCACCAGGTCGGGCTCGTATGCCGCGGTCGCCTCGGCGAGTGCCGCGTCCCAGGCCTCGCGGGTGGGGTGGTCCTGGACCCGGCAGACAAAGGTGGGCAGTCCGGCGCGTTCGGCGCGCTCCAGGCCGGCGATGCCCGCGCGGTCGGCGCCCACCGCGACCACCCGGGCGCCGAAGCCCTCCGGATCGGCGGCCATGGCGTCCAGCAGGGCCTGCAGGTTCGTACCCGAGCCGGAGACCAGCACGACCAGTCGGGCGGGGGCGGGGGGCGGCGAGGCCACGGTGGGGCCCTTTCTCGCGGGCGGTGCGGCTGCGGTTTTGTATGGTCGTACAAGGCTGAAGGCCCCCCGGATACGGGGGACCTTACGAAGCCGCCGACCGCTGGCAACGATACCGGCACCCGCCAGGGGCTCTGCGGGACGGGGGCGTCCGCGGCAGGTAGCGTCTGCGGCAATGCATCACAGCGCATCACAGCCGTGCGCACGGCTCCGTGCACGGCTCCGGCGAACCGGGCGCGTCGCCGTACGCTCGAGGTGCAGTACGCGGTACGCGGCTCGCGGACCCGCGACGCATGATCCGTACCCGCACCCGCGACTACGCGACACAGACGATCAGGGGAAGACGCACTCCACATGCCGGACCGACGCGTGACCGACGCCCGCTCGCCGTACCAGGGCGGCGCCCTGCGCGAGGAAGCCCTGCGCGAAGAAGACAACCCCTTCGCGCCGCCGCCGCAGGGCCAGGCCGACCGGCCGTGGCAGCCGCGCCGGCCGGAGGGCGGTCCGGGGGCGGGTTCCGGTTCTGGTTCCGGCTCCGGTTCCGGTTCTGGCTCCGGTTCCGGTTCCGGTTCTGGACCCGGGCCTGAGGAGGGCGGCCGGCCGGACCAGCCGCCGGCCTGGGGCAGCCAGTGGAGCAGCCGCCAGCCGGGCCGGCAGGGCGGCGGCTTCGGCGGCCCGCCGGGCGGCGAGCAGAACCCCTCGGGCGGCCCCGGCGGCCCGCGCTGGGACCCCAGCGACCCGGCCCAGCGGCGGGCGCGCTATGCTCTGCTCTCCGGACTGTGGGGCTTCTTCTTCGCCCTGTTCAGCCTGGAGGAGGTGGCACTGCTGCTGGGTGCGCTCTCCGTGTACTGGGCCATCAGCTCGCTGCGCGCCAAGGGCAGGCCCCGGGAGAAGGGCGCCCCGGCCCCGCAGCCGGGCGGGGTCCGGCCGCAGGTGACGGCGGCGGTCAGCGGACTGGTGATGGGCGGCCTGGCGCTGGCCATCGTGCTGTCCACCTATGGCTTCCAGCTGGTCTACCGCGACTACTACACCTGTGTGGACGACGCCCTGACCCAGGCTTCCCGGCAGTCCTGCCAGACACATCTGCCCAAGCAGCTGCGCCCGCTGCTGAACGCCGAGGACTGAGCCCCCTCACCCTTCTTCGGGGGGATTGTCCGGCTCACTCGGCTCGAAGTCGGCCATCAGCCCGCCGGCCGAGTCCTTGAGGGCTGCCCAGCGGGTCTGGCGGGCGCCGGAGTCATGCCACTCGGGGTGCTGGTGCTCGGCCTGCTCCGCGGTGCCCGGGGCGGCGGCCGCGTGCCGGGCCCGGCGCCCCGCCCTCCCGGACGCCTTACGGGCCGCGTGCCGCGCCTTGCCCGCCGCCCTGGGCTGCTGCCACCAGCGCCGCCTGCGCCGCCGCGGCGGCGCGGCCTGCGCGTCGGCCCCCAGCACCACGCCGCCCACCGGCTGCACGGGCAAGGTCTCCGGTTCAAGCAGCTCCTGGGGGTGGACGGGCTCTGCTTGCGGGGTCCCGGGCTCCGGATCCTGCGGCTCGCGATGCCGCCGCGGCTCCGCTTCCCGCCCCGGCTCCGGCTCTCGCCCCAGTACCGGTTCGGGATCCGGCTCGTCCGAGGACGCGCCCCCGAAGAGCGGCTGCGGCGCCTCGTCCCGCTCCGCACCGACGAAGGGCGGGTGAGCGATCCCGTCGGCCCGGGCGGCTCTGCCACCCACGGTGGTCCTGACGTCACCGGGAGCGCTCATGCCTCCGGGGTCCCTCATGTCCCCGCCATTCCGCACATCCCCGGGTGACCTGATCTCTTCCATGTCCCGAGGGCCTCCGGCGGCTCCGGCGGCTCCGAGACCCCGGATGGCACCGAGATCCGCAGCCGCATCGGCGTTCCCAGCCGTTCTCACACCCTCCGGAATCCCGAAGTCCCCCGCGACCAAAACCTCTTCACCAGCCCCCATGCCACCGCCGGCCCCAGCACCCCCGGCCCTTCTCACACCCTCCGGGGCGCCGAAGCCACCGACGGCCAGGGTGTCTTCGGTCCTGATGCCTTCACTGGCCCCGGGGCCCCCGGCGATCCCCGCATCCCTGCCGGTTCCGGCATCCCTGCCCGTCCCGGCGCTCTCCGTGATCCGGAAGACCGGGTCGGCGGCAAAGCCCCCGGTGGCGTTGACGCCCTCGGCGGACGCCGAACTCGCCGCAGTACGGGCCGCGTTGGGGGCCCCGAATTCCCCAGTGGCCTCGACGCCCCCGGCACCCCCGGCGCCCTCGGTGAAATCGCCGCCCCCGGTGATCCCGACATCATCCACAGCCCTGACACCCTCCGGGCTCCCGGCGCGCCCACAATCCTCGACGATCCCAACTCCCCCGTCTGACACGGGGACTTCGGCGCCCACGACGTCCCCGACGGACCCGAAGTCCGGGCCACTGGCGACGCCCTCGCCGACCGCAGCGGACTGGGTGGCTCGGAAATCCTCGGCGGCCCGGCCGCTCCTGGCGGTCCCGAAGTCCTGGACGGTCCCGGCATCCTTGACGGCTGCCGCGCCGTCGGCGATCGTGACGCCCTCGACAGCACCGATACCCTCGTCCAAACCGAAGTCCCGAGCGGCCCTGTCACCGTCAGAAGCCTCAAAGTCACCGGCGGTCCCTCCGCCCTCGGCACCCTCGGCAGCCCTCAAGTCCCGGGTGGCCCACTCTCCCCTGGCGGCGGTTCCATATTCCCAGGCAGCCCTGAGGTCTTCGGCCGGTCCCATACCGTCCGCAGCCCTGACGCCCTCGGTGATCTCCGTGCGCTCCGTGACCCCCATGCCCTCGGCTGTCCCGGGTCCCTCAGCAGTGCTCGCAGCCTCGGCGACTCCAAGGCTCTGCGCAGCCCCAAAGTCCCCAGTGGCCCCGCCGCTCCCGGCGATCCCGGCATCCCCGGCGATCCCGAAGTCCTGCGCGGCTGCGGCATCGTTGACGGTTCCGACGCCGTCGGCGGTCGTGACACCCTCGGCAGCCCCGGCACCCTCGCCGGGCTCGTAGCCCCCAGCGGTCCCAAAAGCATCCGCAGGCGTGCTGCGGTCGGCGGCCCCGGACTGCCCAGTGGCTCTGGCCTCGTTGGCGGCTCTCAAATCCTCGGACGTACCGGAACCCTCGGGGAGCCTGGGTCCCTCAGCGGTTTCGATGCGCTCGTCGGCCCCGGCATTCACCCCCGTCCCCTCGGTCATCCCGTAGCCCGCAACGGTTTCGATGCCCTGGATGGCCCCAGCACTCGCGTCGTCCCCGGCTCCCTGGAGGGCGCCCGTATCCTCCGCGACCCCGAAGTCCCCAATGATCTCAGTGGCGTTGGCCGTACCAGAGCCTTGGACCGCCTTGGCGCCACCAGCGGCCCAGGTGTCCCCGGCGGTGGTGACCCCCTCGGCAGTCCCGATGTCCGCTACGGCGGCCTCGGAGTCCGCGGCGCGCCCGCCATCCGCAGCAGCCTCGCCGCCCTCGGCGACCTCGGCACCCTCAGCGGACTTGGCGGACTCGTGGAACTCGGCGGTCTCAGCAGCCCCGGCGGCCTCGTCGGCCCCAAAAGCCTTGGTGGCGCCGGTGGCGAAGCCCAGCCAGCCGGCCAGCTGGTGCCACCAGGAGGCGCGTACGGCCCGCTTGGGCATCTCGGCGGCCAGGTCCAGACCGAGGAGGATCCCGGCACGGCGCCACCAGCCGCCCCGTCCCCTCTTCTTGCGCTCGGGCTCCAGCTCCACCTGCGGCTCCGGCTCGAGCTCGGACTCGGGCGCCGGTTCCGGTGCCGAGCGCTCATGCTCCTGCGCAGGCTCGGGCTCCTGCACGCGCGGAACGGCCCGGCGGCGCCACCGTACGATCAGCGCGCCCGGCACCCCCATGAGGGACCAGGCCAGGACCGCCGCGCCCATGTACTGCCAGTGCGGGCCGAAGCCCGCCAGGGTGCCCCGGCCCAGCGGGCCGCCCGAGGCGTAGGCGAGCAGCGTGGCCAGCGCGGCGCAGAAGAGGGCGGCGAGGAAGGCAATCGCGGCAACCTCGCGCCATCCCGCCTCCGCCGGGCGCCGCGGCACCGCGGCGCAGGCGATGGCCGCGCCCACCCCGACCGCCAGCGCCGCACCGCCCGCCAGCATCAGCGGGCCCGCCGCGCCCTCGGCCGGCAGCGCCGTCAGCAGTGGGAAGCGGGGCAGCACCGGCCGGTCGGCCGTGCCCAGCCAGGGCAGGGCCAGCGGCGCCACCGCGCTGCCCGCCCCCACCGTGAAGCCGGGCCCCAGAGCGTAGGCGGCGGCCCAGATCACCGCGTTGGGCAGCAGGGCCACGCTCAGCAGGATCACCGCCGCTCGCCCCGACCAGCCGGCGGCCAGCTGGGTGACGGTCTCCTGCGCGGCTCCCGCGTGCACGCCCAGCGAGATGGTCAGCAGCAGGGCGCCGCCGGCCAGCAGCACCGCCGTGCCGGCGGCTCCGGCCCAGGCCACTGCCACCAGCCGGCGGCGGGTGAACCAGGCGCGCATCCGGGCGGGAATCCAGCGCAGGGCGGACGGCACCGGGCGGCCCGGGCAGCCGGCGGCCACCCACACCCCGGCCCCACAGGCCGCGGCGGCCGACAGCGGCAGATACAGCAGTGCGCTCAGCGGCTCCACGGACACCGGCCCGGAGGAGGCGTAGAGCACGGCCGCCATGCCCACCAGCAGATAGCCGCCCAGCAGGGCAGTGAACGCGGTGCGCGGCGGCAGCGGCGGTACGGGCGGGTCCTCGGTCAGGGCCAGGACCTCCAGGCCGAGGGCGACCAGCTGAGCCTCCTCCTCCGCTGCGGCCCGGGCCGCTTCCGCGGCCGCGTCCCCAGCCGCCCCATCGGCCGAGTCCCCGGCCGCGAACCCGGCTTCGCCCTTGGCCTGGTGCGGAGTCCTGCCGTCCTCCGCGGTCTCTCCGGTCTCTCCGGTCTCCCCGGCCTCCGGGGCCTCCTCCGTCGCCCGGGTGATCAGTGGCGTCTGACGGGCCGCGCGATAGAGCAGCAGGCACGGCAGCACCGTGAAGAGCAGGGGTGTCAGCCCCATCGGCGCGGGCACCCCGGAAGGGGTCTCGCTGCGCACCAGCTCGGCACCGTGTGCCAGCAGCCAGATGTCGGTGGCGATATGCAGCGCCCCGTTCGGTCCGCTGTCCGGGTACGGGGAGACGATCCACAGGGCCAGCACCATCGTGGCGAAGGCGCCCAGCCCCAGGCCGGCGGCGAGGGCTCCACCGAAAAAGGCCGTGCCCGCCGCGGAGGGGCCGCGGGCGGCCGACCGTGGGGGCATCGGGAACGCATGGTCACCCTGGGCAAATTGGGTCACGAGGGCCATGCTGCCAACAACGCGCCTTTCGGGCGGGTAGCGGCAAATGACCGTCGTGTCGTGTTCAGCGGCTCATACGGCATACAGCCGATACGGGCATGGGCCCGCACTCCGGGCGGAGTGCGGGCCCATGTCCTTGGGACCGTTGAGGCTGCCTGGCTCAGGCGCCCAGCAGCTCACGGGCGAGGCGAGCGGTCTCGGACGGCGTCTTGCCGACCTTGACACCCGCCGCCTCCAGGGCCTCCTTCTTGGCCTGCGCGGTGCCGGAGGAACCGGACACGATCGCACCGGCGTGACCCATGGTCTTGCCCTCGGGCGCGGTGAAACCGGCCACGTAGCCGACGACCGGCTTGGTGACATTGGCCTTGATGAAGTCCGCGGCCCGCTCCTCGGCGTCGCCGCCGATCTCGCCGATCATCACGATCAGCTCGGTCTCCGGGTCGGCCTCGAAGGCGGCCAGGGCGTCGATGTGGGTGGTGCCGATGACCGGGTCGCCACCGATGCCCACGGCCGAGGAGAAGCCGATGTCACGGAGCTCGTACATCATCTGGTAGGTCAGCGTGCCGGACTTCGACACCAGACCGATGCGGCCGGGCTTGGTGATGTCGCCCGGGATGATGCCGGCGTTGGACTGGCCCGGGGTGATCAGACCGGGGCAGTTGGGGCCGATGATGCGGGTCTTGTTGCCCTTGGACTGGGCGTACGCCCAGAAGGCGGCCGAGTCGTGGACCGCGATGCCCTCGGTGATCACGACGGCCAGGCCGATGCCCGCGTCGATCGCCTCGATGACGGCGGCCTTGGCGAAGGCCGGCGGCACGAAGACCACGGTGACGTCGGCGCCGGTCTTCTCCATCGCCTCGGCGACCGAGCCGAAGACGGGGACGGCGGTGCCGTCGAAGTCGACCTCGGTGCCGGCCTTGCGCGGGTTGACGCCGCCGACGATGTTGGTGCCGTCACCCAGCATCAGCCGGGTGTGCTTCATGCCCGTGGCACCGGTCATCCCCTGGACGATGACCTTGCTGTCCTTGGTGAGGAAGATAGCCATGGTTGTGGAGTCCTCGTCCCTTACTTAGCCGCGGCCGCAGCCAGCTCGGCGGCCTTGTCGGCCGCGCCGTCCATGGTGTCCACGCGCTGCACAAGCGGGTGGTTGGCGTCGGACAGGATCTTGCGACCCAGCTCCGCGTTGTTGCCGTCGAGGCGCACGACCAGCGGCTTGGTGACCTCTTCGCCCTTGTCCTTCAGCAGCTCCAGGGCCTGGACGATGCCCTTGGCGACCTCGTCACAGGCGGTGATGCCACCGAAGACGTTGACGAAGACGGACTTGACGTCCGGGTCGCCGAGGATGATCTCAAGGCCGTTGGCCATGACCTCGGCGGAGGCGCCGCCACCGATGTCGAGGAAGTTGGCCGGCTTGACGCCCGCGTGCTTCTCACCGGCGTAGGCGACCACGTCGAGGGTGCTCATCACCAGGCCCGCGCCGTTGCCGATGATGCCGACCTGACCGTCGAGCTTGACGTAGTTCAGGCCCTTGGCCTTGGCGGCGGCCTCCAGCGGGTTGGCCGCGGCCTTGTCCTCCAGCGCCGCGTGCTCGGGCTGGCGGAAGTCGGCGTTGTCGTCCAGGGAGACCTTGCCGTCGATCGCGATGAGCTTGCCCTCACCGCTCTTGATCAGCGGGTTGACCTCGACGAGGAGGGCGTCCTCCTTGATGAAGGTGACCCACAGGCTCTGCAGGACCTCGACCATGCCGTCGGCGATCTCGGCCGGGAACTTGGCGGCCTCGATGATCTCGCGGGCCTTGGCCTCGGTCACGCCCTCGTTGGCGTCCACCGGCACCTTGGCGAGGGCCTCGGGCTTGGTGGCCGCGACCTCCTCGATGTCCATGCCGCCCTCGACGGAGGCCATGGCCAGGAAGGTGCGGTTGGTGCGGTCCAGCAGGTAGGAGACGTAGTACTCCTCCTTGATGTCCGCGGTCTGGGCCAGCATCACCTTGTGGACCGTGTGGCCCTTGATGTCCATGCCAAGGATCTGGCCGGCCTTCTCCACCGCCTCGTCCGGGGAGCCGGCCAGCTTCACGCCGCCGGCCTTGCCACGGCCGCCGACCTTGACCTGCGCCTTGACGACGGCCTTGCCGCCCAGACGCTCGGTCACCTCGCGCGCCGCCTCAGGCGTGTCGATGACTTCACCGGCCAGCACCGGTACACCGTGCTTGGCGAAGAGGTCCCTCGCCTGGTACTCGAACAGGTCCACGCGCGTCCGTCCCTTTTCCATGGATATCGCGGTTCGTTGTCTGCGCGGGCGTGCCGCCGGGCAGCGTGACGACGCGATCTGTAACGAGGGCGGCACACGTTCACCGTTGACGCGGCATGTCCGTCTCGCAGGTTATCCCCGTGAACCGGGCGACCCTAAATCGCAGGTCACACTCCGGCCGTGATTACGCTCACAGGCACCGTGCTCACTTAGCCCGTACGGAGCCCGGCTGACCTGCGCCGTCCGGGGGTATGGGCTCGCCCACGGGCAGCGGACGGCCCTCCAGCGCGGCCGCCATCACCTCCGGAAAACGGTCCGGGGTGCAGGCGAAGGCGGGGGCGCCGGCCGCGGCGAGCGCCGCCGCGTTCTCCCGGTCGTAGGCGGGCGCTCCTTCGTCGGACAGGGCGAGAAGGGTCACACAGCGCACCCCCGCCGCCCGCATGGCGGCCACCCGTTTGATCATCTCCTCCCGTATCCCGCCCTCGTAGAGATCGCTGATCAGCACCAGCACGGTCTCGGTGGGCCGGGTGATCCGGGCCTGGCAGTAGGCCAGCGCCCGGTTGATGTCCGTGCCGCCGCCCAGCTGGATGCCGAACAGCACCTCCACCGGGTCGGCCAGCTGCTCGGTGAGGTCCGCCACCGCGGTGTCGAAGACCACCAGGCGGGTGCTCAGCGAACGCATGGATGCCAGGACCGCGCCGAAGACGGAGGCATGGACGACCGAGGCGGCCATGGAGCCGGACTGGTCAACGCAGAGGATCACCTCCTTGCGCACCGACCGGGCGGCGCGGCCGTAGCCGATCAGCCGTTCGGGCACCACGGTGCGGTGTTCCGGCAGATAGTGGTGGAGGTTGGCGCGGATGGTGCGGTTCCAGTCGATGTCCCGGTGCCGGGGGCGGCTGAGGCGGGCGGCCCGGTCGAGTGCGCCGTCGAGGGTGGCGCGGGTACGGCCGGCCAGGCGGCGCTCCAGCTCCTGGACCACCTTGCGGATCACCACCCGGGCGGCCTCCCGGGCCTCCTCGGGCATGGCCTTGCCCAGCGACAGCAGGGTGCCCACCAGATGCACATCGGGCTCGACCGCCTCCAGCAGCTCCGGCTCCAGCAGCAGTGCGGCCAGCCCGAGCCGCTCTATTGCGTCGCGCTGCATCACCTGAACGACGGACGTCGGGAAGTACGCGCGGATGTCCCCCAGCCAGCGGGCGGCCTGGGGCGCCGAGCCGCCCAGGCCCGCCGAGCGGCCCTCGCTGCGCTCGGGGCGGGAACCGTAGAGCGCCTCCAGGGTCCGGTCCATGGCGGCGTCATGGCCGCTGAGCGCGCAGCCGGTGCCGTCCGCTCCCTGCTCCGCGCCCAGGACCAGCCGCCAGCGGCGCAGCCGCTCGGCTCCGGGATCAGTAAGGGGGGTGCTGCCGCTGGTCATGACGCCTCCGTTCCTTGTATCGCCGGTTGGCCGGCGCGCTGCGGGGTGTCCAGCCCGAGCAGCAGGCGCATGACGGGAAGGACGGCGGCCGCCCGGTCCGGGTCCAAACCGGCGTCCGGATTGCGGTCGTTGGGGTCGGCGGCGGCCGCCCGGCCACTGCGGACCAGCCGGCCCAGGGTGCGCCGTACGCCCGGCTCATGGGCGGAGAAGGTGCGGCGCAGCAGGGGCAGCACATCGGTGAATGCCTCGGCGGTCACTCCGGTCAGCCAGGTGTCGATCAGCGTCAGCAGGCGCTTGTCGTGCACCAGCAGCATGCCGCCGGAGCCTCCGCCGCCGGCGAACCCCTCGATCCAGGCGGCCGCTTCGGCCGGTGCCCGGCCCGGCGACAGCGCCAGGCCCATCAGCCGGGCCGCCCGTTCCTCATCCAACTCCCCTTCATCGAAGAGGAGTCGGCATGCCCTGCCGCGTATCTCCCCGGGCAGGCCCTCGCGTTCGGCGAGGGCGCTCAGCACATCCGTCCAGCGCCGGCGCATGCCCGGCCGGTCGAGCAGTGCCGTGGCGCGGTGCACGGCGTCCAGGTGGCCTCTCATCTCCTGGGCCGCGTCCCGGTCCAGGCCCGCGCAGGCGGCGGGCAGCCCGATGAAGACCCGCTCGGCGATGCCCGCCGCCACCTCGGCGAGGGCGCCGGTGTCGGTGCGCCGGACGTCTCCATAGCGCACCGAGCGCACCAGGGCGGGCAGGGCCTGGGCCAGGTGTGCCACCTCGCTGTCCAGCGCGGCCCGGTCGGCCAGGGCGCGCATCACCGTGGGCAGGGCGTCGGGGAGTTGGGCGAGCAGGCACTGTTCGGCCAGGGTGGTGATCTCGGCGAGGGAGACCGCCCGGCCGGCCGCGGTGGCGGCTTTGGCGGTGGCCGCCGTCTCCACGGTGGTGCCCCAGACGCCGGCCTCGGCCACCCGCACCGACAGCTCCGGATGCCAGCACAGCCGCCAGCTCTCCCGGAAGGTGCCCAGCCCGCCGCGCGAGGGCACTGGGGTGCCCCAGTCCACGCCGAGCAGCCGCAGTCGGTGCAGCAGCCTGCTGCGGGCGGCGTCGGTGTCCTTGCGGAGGTCGAACTCCGCCTCTCTGCGGTCGGCTTCGGGTTTGAGGCGCAGGCTGCGCTGCAGCCGGGTCAGATCGCGGCGCAGGGGTGCGGCGGGTGCGGATTCGGGGACCTCGCCGAGAGTGTCACCGATGACCAGCCGGTCCCGGACCAGTGCCAGGGGCACCTCCGAGCCCTCGCACATCACCGCGCATACCGCGTCGAGAGTCTCGGCCAGCCCCGGCCGTGGGCGCTCGCGCAGCGCGGCGAGGGTGCCGGCCAGCCGGACCGCCTCGATGACATGCGCGGAGGAGACCGGGTGCCCTTCGTCGCGCAGCAGCCGGGCGACGGTGGTCATCCACCGTTCCAGTGGCCGGTCCGGGGCGTGGAAGAGGTGGCGGTACCAGCCGGGGGAGGTGATTCCGGCCCCGTAACCGCTGTGCCGGGACAGCCGCCGGTGTGTCCAGGGCACCCAGCTGATGGCCGTCTTGACCTTGGCCGGCCCCTTGAGCAGCTGCCGGTCGGCGGCGACCGTCCGCCGGACGGAGAGCGCCGGAACGTGCCAGGCCCCGCAGACCACGGCGATCCGGTCACCGAACTCGCGCTGGGCTTGGCGGAGTTTGAGCCGCATATGGGCTTCGCGGATGGTGTCGTGACCGGCGGCTCCGGATGCCGGGCCTCCGGATGCCGGGAGGTTGCACTTGCCGCTTGCGCTCGTTGCGCTCGCCGGGCGGCCCGCGTCGCGGCCGGCACCGATGCCGCCGGGCGCGGGGCGAACCGGCTCATCGGCGCCACCGCCCCCCGATGCCGGACCCTCCGGCCCGCGGCCGGTGGTCATGGTCCCGCTCACCCGGCGATCCGGGCCGTGCCAGGCCATCTCGCTCACCGCCGCCATGCCATGCGAGGCACCGCGTCCATGGCCCGTGCCGCCTCCCGGCTCCGCCCCGGCTTCATCGGCCCGCAGCACTGCCATGGCCTCGGCCACGGCCTGGAAGGGGGCGAGGGCGTCGGCGGGTGAAGCCGCGGCGGGCGGGTGCTCGATGACGTCCTCCCACCAGCGCTCGGGATCGTCGTATCCGGCCGCCTCGGCGAGGCGGCCCAACGGGTCGGCCGCGGCGGCCCGTTGGAGCGCTTCGTTCCGGCCCAGGGTCACCGCGGCCGGCAGGTCGATAAAACGGACCGGGACGCCATGTGCCAGTGCCCAGCGGAGGGCCACCCATTCCGGTGAGAAGTCGGCGAAGGGCCACCAGACGGCATGGCCGGGGTCGTCCACGGCATGGGCGAAGAGCGCCACCGGCGGCCGCATCTCCTCCTCCGCCGCGAGGTGCGCGATGGCATCCGCCTCCGGCGGGCCCTCGATCAGCACGGCCCGGGGCGCGCACTGGTCGAGCGCGGCACGCACCGCCCGGGCCGAACCCGGGCCGTGGTGGCGTACTCCCAGCAGGGCGACGGTCATCGGGACACCTCACGGCAGGCGCGGTAGAAGTCCTGCCAGCCGTCCCGCTCCCGGACCACGGTCTCCAGATACTCCTGCCAGACCGTCCGGTCGGCCGCCGGATCGCGCACCACCGCGCCCAGGATTCCGGCCGCCACATCGCCCGCACGCAGCACTCCATCGCCGAAGTGCGCGGCCAGCGCCAGCCCACCGGTGATCACGGAGATCGCCTCGGCCGTGGAGAGCGTGCCCGAGGGCGACTTGAGCTTGGTGCGTCCATCGGCGGTGACCCCCTCGCGCAGTTCACGGAAGACGGTGACCACGCGCCGGATCTCGGCCACTGCGTCGGGTGCGGGGGGCAGTTCCAGCGAGCGGCCGATCTGGTCCACCCGGCGGGCGACGATCTCGACCTCCTGCTCCGGGGTGCCCGGCAGCGGCAGGACGACCGTGTTGAATCTGCGGCGCAGGGCGCTGGACAGCTCGTTGACACCGCGGTCGCGGTCATTGGCGGTGGCGATCAGATTGAAGCCGCGCACCGCCTGGACCTCCTCGCCGAGTTCGGGAATCGGCAGGGTCTTCTCGGAGAGCACGGTGATCAGGCTGTCCTGGACGTCGGCGGGGATGCGGGTGAGTTCCTCGACCCGGGCGGTCATGCCCTCGGCCATGGCCCGCATCACCGGGCTGGGCACCAGCGCCTCCCGGCTGGGGCCGTGGGCCAGCAGCCGGGCGTAGTTCCAGCCGTAGCGGACGGCCTCTTCGGCGGTGCCCGCGGTGCCCTGCACCAGCAGCGTGGAGTCCCCGCTGACGGCCGCGGCGAGATGCTCGGACACCCAGGTCTTGGCGGTGCCGGGGACACCGAGCAGCAGCAGCGCCCGGTCGGTGGCCAGCGTGGTGACGGCCACCTCGATGATGCGGCGCGGCCCCACATACTTGGGGGTGATCACGCTGCCGTCGGGAAGCACGCCGCCGAGCAGATAGGTGGCCACCGCCCAGGGCGACAGTCGCCAACGGGCGGGCCGCGGGCGGTCGTCGGCGGCCGCGAGCGCCTTGAGCTCCTCGGCGAAGGCGTCTTCGGCGTGCGGCCGCAGGGCCTCGGGCGGTTCGGCGGAGATGCCGGGCACGGTCACGGTTCCCCCTCGGTGTGCGTGCGCTCCGGGATGTGTCTCCAACCCTGCACCACACCACTGACAATGGGCCTTGCGCCAACGAAGCCGCAGGTCAGGGCGATTGTCAGTGGGGTGCCTTAACTTCGGTGACATGACTGGGCAGGGGGAACGCTGGACATCGGACCAGGTGCTCGCGCTGGCATCTGACGAGGCATCACGCGCGGCGGCCGGCCGGCTCGCCACGCCGGGACCGTGGTCGGGCCTGGGCGCATGGGGGGACGCGGTGTGGGGCCACTGCGCGGGCAGCGGCAGCACTCCGTACCGGACGGTTGTCGATCTCAACGGCCCCGGATTCCACTGCGGTTGTCCCAGCCGGAAGTCTCCGTGCAAGCATGCGCTGGGGCTGTTGCTGCTGTGGTCCACGGACCGGGATTCGGTACCGGACGCGGCCGCCGGACCGCCGGACTGGGCCGGTGACTGGCTGGCCCGGCGCCGGGACGAGGCCGGTGGCGAGTCCGGTGATCACGCCGGTGGGCCGGCCCCCGGTGCCGGGGAGACTGCCCGCCGCCGGGCGGAGCGCCGGATGCGGCGGATCGCCGATGGCGCCCGGGAGTTGGAGGAGCGGCTGGCGGATCTGGTGGGCGGCGGTCTGGCGGCGGACGGGGCGTGGTCCGCCGTTCAGTGGGAGGAGACGGCCGCCCGGATGATCGACGCCCAGGCCCCCGGACTCGCGGCGCGCGCCCGGGAATTGGGCTCGATCGCCGGATCGGGTGCCGACGCGGCCGAACGGCTGCTGGCCGAGTGCGCCCTGCTGCACACCCTCAACCAGGGTTTTCTACGGCTGGACCGGCTGCCGGAGCCACTTGCCGCCACCGTGCGCTCCAGGGTCGGCATTCCGGTGGACGGCGCCACCCTCTCCGCCTCGGGCAGCACGGTCCGCGACCACTGGGCGATCCTGGCCCAACGCGACGCCGACGACGGCCGGTTGGTGACCCGCCGGATCTGGCTGTACGGCCGGGACTCCGGCCGGATGGCCCTGCTGCTGTCCTACGGGGCGGGCGGACGGGCCCCCGAGCTGTCACTGCCGGTGGGCACCGCCTTCGACGCCGAGCTGGCCTTCCACCCTTCGGCCAGTCCGCTGCGCGCCACCCTGGGTGCCCGCCATGGGCCGCCGGCACCCTGTGCCCAGCCTCCGCCGGGCGGCGACATCACGGCCGCGCTCAGCGCCTATGGCGAGGCGCTCCGCGGGGATCCCTGGCTGGAGTCCTGGCCGGTGGTGCTGGCAGCGGTGACCCCGATACCGGACCCGGCGCAGGGCTGGCAACTGGCGGACGCCCAGGGCGATTCGGCACTGCCCGTGGACCCGCGGTGCGCCGAGCGCGCCGGGCTGTGGCGGTTGGCGGCGATATCCGGCGGGCGGCCGGTGACGGTCTTCGGCGAGTACGGCCACCGTGGCTTCACCCCGCTGGCCACCTGGGGCCCGGAGCCGGTACCGCTGTGACCGCACGGGCCGAGGCAGCCCCCCAGTAGCGCCGTGAACGAGGCGTGCCACGAACCGGAGGCTCATGGCACAGCTCCGCCCACGCCACGGCCCCATGCCCCGGCAGCCCTGCAAACCCACGCCCCTCGGACCGACGTCCCCGGTGCACGGTCCGCCGCCCGACGCGCGCCCACCACCGAAGCGGAGGCATTCCCATGCACACCACCACCTGGGACGAACTGCTCAGCACCGCCCTGCTGGGCACCGACCGGCGCGCCGCACCCGCCGGGCGCCCCGGTCAGGCCCCCGCGCTGGCCCTGCTGGACGAGGCCGCCCTGCACGCCGTGCGGCGGCGGGCCGGTGCGCTCCCGGCCGCCGCCCGGGCCCGGCCGGAGCCCGCTCCGGAGGATCCGCGCCCCTGTCTGCCGGAGGCCGCCCGGCGGCGGCTGGCCCTGCTGCTGGCCGACCGGGCGGGGCCCGCCACCGGCCGGCGCGGCAGCGCGCCGGACCTGGTGGAACTGCTGCCGCAGTGGCTGGCCGCCGCCAATCTGCGCGGCTACCGGGCGCCGGACGCCCTGCTGCCGGAGCTGCTGGACGCCGCCCGCGCCCGCAGCGATCTGCGCCAGGAGGTGCTCCGGCTGGGCGGTGAACGGGCCCGCTGGCTGGCCCGACTCAACCCCCAGTGGAAGTTCGCCCTGCGCGCCCGCCCGGCCGAACCGGCCGGCAGCGGCCCGGCCGACCGGCAACGCGTCTGGCGGGAGGGGCTGTTCGCGGAGCGCTCGGCCGTCCTGGCCACGCTCCGGCGCCAGAACCCCGATGCCGCCCGGGAGTTGCTGGCCGGCACCTGGGCGAGCGAGCGCGCCGAGGACCGGCTGATGTTCCTGGACTCGTTCCATGACGGGCTGCGCCCCGCCGACGAGCCGTTTCTGGAGGCCGCCCTGGCCGACCGCAGTCGCAATGTACGGGCGCTGGCGGCCCGGCTGCTGACCCTCCTGCCGGAGTCGGCCCTGGCGGCCCGGATGGCGCGGCGGGCCCGTGCCTGTGTCAGCCGGGACCGGCTGCGCGGTGCGGGCCCGTTGATCGTGGTGGAGGCACCTCATGAGTGCGATGCCGCCATGCAGCGGGACGGGGTGGTGGTCAACCCGCCGTCCGGGCGCGGGGAACGCTCCTGGTGGCTGGGGCAGATCGTGGAGGCGGCCCCGCTGTCCGTCTGGCCCGCCCATCTCGGGGTGAGCGGTGCGGCCGGGGCGGTGGCGCTGCCGGTGGCCGACGGCTGGCGGCAGGAGCTGCATGCGGCCTGGTGCCGGGCCGCCGTTCAGCAGCGGGACACCGAGTGGTCGAGGGCCCTGCTGGGCCCGGCCACCGCGCCGCCCGGCCCCGGGGAGTCCTCCTGGCGGGATCCGGCGAAGCTGCTGACCGCGCTGCCGCGCGGCGAACGGGCGGAGTGGGTGGCCCAGTTCATCGCCACCCATGGGCTGCCCGACGCCTTCCGCATGATCGGCGTGTGCGAGGTCCCCTGGGCCGGACCACTGGGCCGGGCCGTGATCGACGCCCTGGACATCGCCCGGGAGTCCGGCGGTTATCCCTGGAGCTTCAGCGGGGTGATGGGCCTGGCCGAGCGCTGTCTGGACCCGGACCAGGCCGACCGCCTGCAGGCCCTGGTCGGCGCCCCGGACCAGCCGGAGCACACCGGGAGTTCGCCCGGCGCCTTCGACTACTGGACCGAGGCGTTCCAACGACTGGTGGACACCCTGCGGTTGCGGGCCGTCATGCGGGCGGAGCTGGAGCCATGACCGGCACCGGGCGCCCGCCCGCGCTCATGGAGTGGTCAAGCCCCGGCGGCCTGGCGGATATTGGCGTTGACCCACTCCACGATGGACGCCGTGGTGGCGCCGGGGGTGAAGATCTCGGCCACGCCCAGTCGCTTGAGCGGGGCGATGTCGTCCTCGGGGATGATGCCGCCGCCGAAGACCTTGATGTCCTCCGCGTCCCGCTCCTTGAGGAGCTCTATCACCCTGGCGAAAAGGGTGTTGTGCGCTCCGGAGAGGATGGACAGGCCGATGGCGTCGGCGTCCTCCTGGATGGCGGTGTCCACGATCTGCTCGGGCGTCTGGTGCAGGCCGGTGTAGATGACCTCCATCCCGGCGTCCCGCAGCGCACGCGCGATGACCTTCGCCCCGCGGTCGTGTCCATCGAGCCCCGGCTTGGCCACCACCACGCGGATCGGACCGGTCACTCCCATCACTGCCTCCATGTGCGCCTGCCGTCAACCGGCCGCGAGCCTCCTCGCGCCCGGCGGGCCGGGGACGTTAACGAACGTTGCCTCCAGCATCCCGCAACCCGCCGTTTCGCGGAGGATACCGAGGGGGAAATCACACGTGGGACACCACGTTCGCTACGCACCGCTCCCGTTTCCCCGCGCCTCGCCCGGGCCGCCGTCCCATCGGCGCCCTCAGGCAGCCGGGCCGGCCCCGGAACCGCCGGACCACGGGGCGGGCGCCAGGGGAGCCGCGACGAGGCCCTCGTACCACCGTGCCGACAGCCGCACGGCACGGTGGTACGACGGCCGCGCACAGCTGCCCATGAGGGCACACGGGGGGACAGAGCCCCGCTCTGTGTGCCGTTCGGGAGGTCGGCCATGGGCGCCTTGCCCGCTGTTTCCACCACCATGCGCCCCTCACCGGCGCTGGTCCGCTCCACCGTGCTGGAGTTACTGATCCTCACGGCGCACTTGCTGCTGTATCCCACGGGGGTGCGCCAGGAGCGCCGTCCGCCACCGCCGGTGCCGCCCCCCGCCGCCGGGCCCGGCGACCGGCCTCCGGTCCTGCTGCTGCACGGGTTCATCGACAACCGTTCGGTGTTCGTGCTGCTGCGGCGCTCGCTGCGGCGGCATGGCTGGCCCCTGGTGGAATGCCTCAACTACTCGCCGCTCACCCGCGATCTGCGGACCGCCGCCGAGCTCTTCGGCCGCCGGGTGGAGGAGCTGTGTGCCCGGACGGGCAGCCCGCGCATCGACGTCATAGGGCACAGCCTGGGCGGTCTGGTGGCCCGCTACTACATACAGCGGCTGGGCGGGGACGCCCGTATCCGCACCCTGGTCACTCTGGCCACGCCGCATGGCGGCACCCGGGTGGCCCCGCTGATGTCCGCGCACCCGCTGGTGAGACAACTGCGCCCGGAATCCGAGGTGATAGCCGAACTCGCCGGACCGGCTCCCGGCTGTGGCACGCGTTTCATCAGCTTCTGGAGTGAACTCGACCAAGTGATGGTGCCGGCGGAATCCGCCCGCCTCGATCACCCGGACCTGCTGTCGCGAAACGTACGGGTGAGCGGCGTGGGGCATCTGGCGCTGCCGGTGCACTGGGCGGTGGTGGCGAGCATCCGACAGGCCCTGACCACGGAGGAGGAACTCGGGGACAGCTCGGCGGCGGTGTCGGTCGCCTGATCCCGAAAGACCTTTTCCGAACCGCCGATCCCATCCGTCACGCCCGATAAATTTCGAACCTTTTTCGAACGTCAAAGCGAGTCCCCTGGGCCGGGTCCACCGAAAGGCTGCCAATTGCCCAGGCGGCGGCACTGCAAAACGTGCGGAAGATTGTGGCCGTCGCATACCGCCGGGTACAGTCGCCGCTACTTCTCCTGCTCCCAAGGCGAAATGGAAGTGGTGGTGAACGACCGTCACCCATCGGCGGGCCCCGGCCCGACCGTTCCCGCTCCCGATGCCGGTTACGGGCAGAGCCCCTACGGGCAGTACGCCTCGTACGAGCAGCAGACCACCGCCTACGCCCCCGCCGGATACGGCGACTCCGGGCAGTGGGACACCACCAGCGGCTGGGGCAGCAGCGGCCACACCCAGGTCTGGGACTTCAGCGCTCTGGACTCCGGCCGGCAGCCGGACCAGTGGCCCGCGACCGCGGACTCCGGCCAGTGGCAGTGGAGTTCCCCGGACGCCTCCGGCCAGTGGAACGGCACCGGCCAGTGGGATACCGGCGGCCATGGCCGGCAGACCTTCCAGGACTGGCAGTCCACCGGCTACCCCGGGCACCCGCAGGACAGCGGCCAGTGGGAGAGCGCCGGCTGGGGACATCAGCCGGACGAAACCTGGGGCGGCGCCACCGGGCAGACCCAGACCTGGGACACCAGCGCCTACGCCACCGTGGACGAACCGGACCCCGCACCCCGGCACGACCCGACGCTGGTCACCGCGCTGGCCGAGCCGCAGCCCGACCCGGCGCCCTGGGCCCCGGCACCGGCCGAGGCACCGGCCGAAGCACTGGCCATGGCCGACTGCGAGACCATGGCCGCGATGGTCGTCCCCCCGGAAGTGACCGGGCAGGCCGCCGCGCCCTCCGGACAGCCGCCGCACGGCCGCAGCCGCCGCAAGGGCGCCCAGGCCAAGGCCGGTTACCGGCCGCGCCGCAAGGCCCTGCTCACCGTGGCGGTGCCCTCGGTCGCCGTAATGGGAGTGGCCGGCATCGCGGCCGCCTCCGTCGCCTCCACCGGAGGGCCGGACGCCAAACAGACCCAGGCCTCCGCCACCGACACCCCGGTGAAGTTCTCCGCGGCCAACAGCAAGCTGGACACCCAGCTCGCCGGGCTCAGCCAGGGCGCCGACGACTTCGCCACCCGCGCCAGCCGCACCCAGGAGCGCCTGGACCTCAAGGCGCGGCAGGAGCAGGAACGTAAACGCAGGGCGGAGGAGGCGGCCCGCAAGGAGGCCGAGCGGCCCAAGTTCGTCCTGCCGGTCACCCAGCACGGCCTGAGCGCCTACTTCGGCCAGGCCGGCGTCAACTGGATGTCGGTGCACACCGGCATCGACTTCCCGGTCAGCTATGGCACCCCCGTGATGGCCGCCACCGACGGCACGGTGCGCACCCAGTACAACGTGGCCTACGGAAACATGGCCATAGTGACCGCCCCCGACGGAACCGAGACCTGGTACTGCCACCTCAGCAGCACCCGGATGCGGTCGGGGCAGGTCAAGGCCGGTGACGTCATCGCCTACTCCGGCAACTCCGGCAACTCCACCGGGCCGCACCTGCACTTCGAGGTACGGCCCAATGGATCGGCGGTGGACCCGCTGCCATGGCTGCGCGGCCACGGCCTCGACCCGACCTGACCGCGCGCAGACTCCCGTACCCGCCCGGGATCAGAGCTTCTCGACCGGCGCGTACCGCAGCAGCAGCCGCTTGGGCTTGTCCTGGCCGAAGTCAATGGTGGCCTCGGCGTTGTCCCCGCTGCCCTTGACGGCGACCACTGTGCCCAGACCGAAGGAGTCATGGGTGACCCGGTCGCCGATGGCCAGCGAGACCACCGGACGGTCCTGCGCCCGCCGGGTGGCGAAGCCGCTTGGCCCGGACCTCCCGCCGAGGCCGCGCGAGGACGTACCGCCGCGCGAGGCGGACGAACCGGAGGCCAGGCCGGACACCGAGGCCGAGGGGGTGGAGGAGCCGGTGCGGCGCCACTCCACATACCGGTCGGGGATCTCCTCCAGGAACCGCGAGGGCGGGTTGTAGGCGGGCTGGCCCCAGGCGCTGCGCATGCTGGAACGGGTGAGATACAGCCGCTCCCGGGCCCGGGTGATGCCCACATAGGCCAGCCGCCGCTCCTCCTCCAGCTCCTTGGTCTGGCCGAGGGCGCGCATATGCGGGAAGACGCCGTCCTCCATCCCGGTCAGGAAGACCACCGGGAATTCCAGGCCCTTGGCGGTGTGCAGCGTCATCAGGGTGATGACGCCAGTGCCCTCCGTGTCATCGTCCGGGATCTGGTCGGAGTCGGCGACCAGGGCCACCTTCTCCAGGAACTCCGCCAGGGTGCCCGCGCCCTCCTCCTCGCCGCGCTCCTGCTCGAACTCCAGGGCCACGGCGGCGAGTTCCTGGAGGTTCTCGATGCGGGTCTCGTCCTGCGGGTCGGTGGAGGCCTGGAGTTCGGCGAGGTAGCCGGTGCGCTCCAGCACCGCCTCCAGCACGGTGGCCGGACCGGCGCCGGACTCCACGATGGTGCGCAGCTCATCCATCAGCACGTTGAAACGCTTGACCGCGTTGGCCGAGCGGGGGGCCATGCCATAGGCGTCGTCCACCCGCCGCAGCGCCTGGGCGAAGCTGATCTTCTCGCGCAGCGAGAGCGCATCGATCATGGCTTCGGCGCGCTCGCCGATGCCGCGCTTGGGCACATTGAGGATGCGGCGCAGCGGGACGGTGTCCTCGGGGTTGGCCAGCACCCTCAGATAGGCCAGGACGTCCCGGACCTCCTTGCGCTCGTAGAAGCGCACTCCGCCGACGACCTTGTAGGGCAGTCCGACCCTGATGAAGATCTCTTCAAAGACCCGGGACTGGGCGTTGGTCCGGTAGAAGACCGCCACATCCCCGGCCTTGGCGTCACCGGCGTCGGTGAGGCGGTCGATCTCGTCGGCGACGAACTGGGCCTCGTCATGCTCGGTGTCGGCGACGTATCCGGTGATGGACGCGCCGGCCCCGGCCTCGGTCCACAGGTTCTTGGGGCGGCGGTTCTCGTTGCGCTCGATGACGGCGTTGGCGGCGCTGAGGATGGTCTGGGTGGAGCGGTAGTTCTGCTCCAGCAGGATGGTGGTGGCGCTGGGGTAGTCCTCCTCGAACTGGAGGATGTTGCGGATGGTGGCGCCGCGGAAGGCGTAGATGGACTGGTCGGCGTCACCGACCACACACAGCTCGGCAGCCTCCTCGCCGGTGCCCACCAGCTCGCGGACCAGGGTGTACTGGGCGTGGTTGGTGTCCTGGTACTCGTCCACCAGGACATGCCGGAAGCGGCGCCGGTAGTGCTCGGCCACGTCCGGGAATGCCTGCAGCAGATGGACGGTGGTCATGATGATGTCGTCGAAGTCCAGCGCGTTGGCCTCGCGCAGCCTCGACTGGTACATGGCATAGGCCTCGGCGAGGGTCTTCTCGAAGCCGTCGGCGGCCTGGGCGGCGAAGGTCTCCTCGTCTATCAGCTCGTTCTTGAGGTTGGAGATCTTGGCGCTGAAGGACTTGGGCGGGAACTTCTTGGGGTCCAGGTCCAGGTCGCGGCAGACCAGGGCCATCAGGCGCTTGGAGTCGGCCGCGTCGTAGATCGAGAAGGACGAGGTGAAGCCCAGCTTCTTGCTCTCCCGGCGCAGGATCCGCACACAGGCGCTGTGGAAGGTCATCACCCACATCGCGTTGGCCCGGGGGCCGACGAGCTGCTCGACGCGCTCCTTCATCTCCCCGGCGGCCTTGTTGGTGAAGGTGATCGCCAGGATCTGGCCGGGGTGCACGCCCCGGGTGGCCAGCAGGTGGGCGATGCGGTGGGTGAGCACCCGGGTCTTGCCGGATCCGGCACCGGCCACGATGAGCAGCGGGGAGCCGGAGTGCATGACGGCGGCGCGCTGCTGTTCGTTCATCCCGTCCAGCAGCGCGGCCGGGTCCACCACGGGGCGCGGGGCGCCGTCGCGGTAGTACGCCTCCCGGGGAACGGGCATGTCGAAGGCGCCCTCGAAGAGGTCGTGCGGCACCGGCTCGGTGTGCGCGTCCTCCGAGGGCGGCGGGGGCTCCTCCTCGGAAGGGGCCAGGTCCGCCAGGAAGCTGTCGTCAAAGAGGCTGCTCATCGTTGTCCGAGTCTAGGCGGCCCCACCGACAGTCGGTCCGGGTTCGGCCAGAGCGTGCTCAGGTCCACAGCACGGCGATGAAGATGTTGGTGGCGGTGAGGGCGCCCACGGTGCCCAGGGCGGCGGAGGCCACCTTCTCCTCGTCCCGCTTGATGTAGACCAGGCCGAGGATCACCACCAGCAGCGCCAGCTTCAGGCCGATCTTGACGGTGTTGACGGTGGCGCCCTGCGCCTGGTTGAGGCCGACCAGCGCGACCCCGGTGACCAGCATGGTCAGCGCGCCGTGCAGCATGGCCGGAACCATACGTCCCTCACCCTGTCCCAGCGCCTTCATCTGGGTCAGGAAGCCGCCGAGCAGGGCCGCGATGCCGATGATGTGCAGGCCGACCACGGCGTGAATCAGTACGTCCATGGCCATCGACCCTAACCCGCCCATACCACTCCCCCGGTCCGAGGGGCGGCGAGATCAACAGCTCGGTCAAGCACGGACCAGTTCACTCCGCATGCATCCGAAATGTCCGGCCAGCACCAGTCGAGTCCCCACCGATTTCGGCCAGTAACGGTCATGTGCGTTACCGCGCCTGCCCGCGGTTTAGCGTCCTGCCCCAGACGGCGGTGGCCCGCTCTCTCCCCCTCGTACGGGCCGCCGCCGGTCAGCCCTTGCCGGACCGGAAGGAAGTGACGGCCACCGTGGCGTCGCACCGAAAGCCCAAGCAGCACCCGTTCGTCGGCGGTACCGTCCGTACCGCGGCGACCATCGCGCTGGCGGGTGCCGCCACCGCCACCGCTTTCGAGGGCAGCGGCCAGGCCGCGCCCCAGCAGAGCCCGGACCGGCTGAAGGCGGAGATCTCCCGCTCCTACCGGCAGGCCGAGGTGGCGACCGAGCAGTACGACGGGCTCAAGGACCGGGCCGACCGGGCCCGGGCCGCGCTGGACCGGCTGCAGGACGAGGCGGCCCGCAAGACCGAGCGGCTCAACCAGGCGCGTGATGCCCTGGGCTCCTACGCCGCGGCCCAGTACCGCAGCGGCGGGATCCCCGCCACGGTGCGGCTGCTGTTCGCCTCCTCACCGCAGCGGTTCCTGGACCAGGCGTCCATGGCCGACCGGGCGGGCGGCGAACAGGCGACGGCCCTCTCCCGGGTGCGTCAGGAGCTGCGGGAGGTGAACCAGGTGCGGGCCGGGGCCGAGGCCAAACTGGCCGAGCTGCGGCGGGAGCAGCAGGGGCTGACCGCCCGCAAGCGCGAGATCGAGGCCAAGCTGGCGGCGGCCAAGGAGCTGCTGTCCCGGCTGCCGGCCGGGGACCGGGCCGCGGTGGAGGGCGATGACGCGGCCGGGGGGCCGGCCACCGCAGAGGTACGGGCCAGCCGCTCGGCGCCGCGCATCCCGGTGCAGGCCCCCTCGGCACGGGCCGCGCAGGCGGTGGCCTTCGCCTACTCGGCGCTGGGCAAGCCCTATGTATGGGGGGCCACCGGGCCCTCGGCCTTCGACTGCTCGGGGCTGACCCAGGCGGCCTGGCAGGCGGCCGGGGTGTCGCTGCCGCGTACCACCTACACCCAGATCAACGCCGGGCAGCGGATTTCCCGCAGCCAGCTTGCCCCGGGTGACCTGGTGTTCTTCTACTCGGGGGTGAGCCATGTGGGGCTCTATGTGGGCAATGGCCAGATGATCCACGCCCCGCACCCGGGCGCCCCGGTGCGGATCGCCCCGGTGGACTCGATGCCCTTCGCGGGCGCCTCCCGGCCGTTCTGACCGGCTGCTGCCCGGCGGGCCGCTAGTAGGCGACCTGCTGGGTCAGCCAGCGGAAGACCTCGGGGACCTGTTCCTTCCACACCGAGGTGCGGTGGCCGCCGGCGCCGTCGGGGATCTTCTCCACATGCACCATCGTCGGGGGCTTGGACACCTTCTTGATGGCCATGCCGGCCAGATAGCCGTCGTTCTCCTGGCCGGAAATGAACAGCGAGATCTTCGGCGGGGTCTTGGCGCGCCCCAGCATCTTCAGCGGGTTGTTCTCATCGCGCAGCTGCGGGGACTTGGAGGTCAGCGAGAGGGGCTCGCCGATGGGGTCGTTGTAGCCGGAGAGGCTGACGCCGGCCCGGTAGCGGTCGGGGTGGGCGATGGCCAGTTTGGCGGCGCAGTGGGCACCGGCCGAGTAGCCGGCGACGGCCCAGCCGTCGGGCTTGCCGGCGACCCGGAAGTTGTCCATCACCATCTTGCGGACGTCAAAGCTCAGCCAGGTGTCGGCGTTGACCGTGCCCGGGGTGTTGGCGCAGCCGGTGTCGGCGCCATTGGACAGCAGATTGGTACGGGGCGCGACGATGATGAACGGCGCCACCTCGCCCCGCTCCATCATGGGCTTGACCTGGGTGTTGACGTTGAGGCTGCCGAACCATGCCTTGGCGGAGCCGGGGAAGCCCGGCAGGACCTCCACCACCGGGAAGTTCTTGTGCTGGAACCCGGGGTCGTTGTACTGCGGGGGCAGCCAGACGTAGACCTCGCCCTCGACGCCGGAGACCTGGCCCTTGAGCTGGGTCTGCAGCACGCCCGCGCCCATCCGCGAGTCGGAGGCCGGCTTGAACTTCTGCTTCACCTTCGGCAGGTCCTTCAGGGACTTGCCGCCGGTGCCGTCCTTGCCCAGGTTGGCGGCGGCATTGACATGGTTGCCGGTGCCGAGCAGGTCGTCCCAGTTGTCGTAGAGGCCATTGGCGTTGTTGACCACGACAAAGACCATGGCTATCGCCGTGGCCTGAGCGAATATCAGCATCAGGAAGCGGACGAGGTGTCTGAGGAGCGGGGGGCCGCCGACTCTGCTCCACAGTGCCAGCGGCAGCACCAGGGCCACCACGGTGAGCACGATCGTGGTCAGGAAAAAAGGCGTCCCGGTCAGACTCATGGGCTCTCGTTCGGACTCGCGTTTCCGGATCTCGGCCCAGGGCGGGCCGTGGCCCTGCTGATCGAGAGCCGCACTTTCGCCTAGCTAGACGGCAAAAGGATCAGGGAGGTTCCCTTGGGCGGCTACCGATCAGCCATCGCCTGTCAAGATCGTCTCCGGTCAGATCAGACGGCGGGCGGTGGCCCAGCGGGTCAGCTCATGACGGTTGGACAGCTGGAGCTTGCGCAGCACCGCCGAGACATGGGACTCCACGGTCTTCACGGAGATAAAGAGCTGCTTGGCGATCTCCTTGTAGGCATAGCCCCGGGCGATCAGCCGCAGCACCTCGCGCTCCCGCTGGGTGAGGCGGTCGAGATCCTCGTCCACCGGCGGGGCATCGGTGGAGGCGAAGGCGTCCAGGACAAAGCCGGCCAGCCGGGGCGAGAAGACGGCGTCGCCGTCCTTGACCCGGAAGATCGCATCCACCAGATCGGTGCCGGTGATGGTCTTGGTGACATAGCCGCGGGCCCCGCCCCGGATCACGCCGATGACATCCTCGGCGGCGTCGGAGACGGACAGCGCCAGGAAGCGGACCGGCGACTCGGCGGCCGCGGAGAGCGCCGCGCAGCGGCGCAGCACCTCCACTCCGCCGCCGCCGGGCAGGTGGACATCCAGCAGCACCACCTCGGGCCGGGTGGCGGTGATGACGGTGACCGCCTGATCGACGTCGGCCGCCTCCCCGACGACCTCGACACCGGTGCGGTCGGTGGCCCCTATCTCGGCCTGCACCCCGGTACGGAACATCCGGTGGTCGTCCACCAGCACGACCCGTACCCGGCGCTCCACCGGTGCTGCCTCAGGCCCATTCGTCATCACGCCTGCTCCGCCCTCTCCATCTCCAGCTCCACTTCGGTTCCCCCGTCCGGCGCGGACCGCAGCCGGGCCGTGCCTCCGTTGCGCTGCATTCTGCCGATGATCGACTCGCGGACGCCCATCCGGTCCTCGGGAACGGCGTCCACATCGAAGCCGGGCCCCCGGTCACGGACGGAGATAAAGACCGTCCGGCCCTCGACCTCGGCATAGACCTGGACGGCTCCCCCGCCGCCACCGTATTTGGCGGCGTTGACCATGGCCTCCCGGGCGGCCTGCTGCTGGGCGCCGAGCTTCTCGTCCAGCGGGCAGTCACCGACCACCACCACCTCGATGGGGACGCCATGGTGATCCTCCACCTCGGCGGCGGCCGCCCTGACCGCCTCGGCCAGGGTCTGCGGCTCCTCGGCCTCGTCCTTGCCCCGGCCCTCGGGGTTGTACAGCCAGGCGCGGAGCTCCCGCTCCTGGGCCCGGGCCAGCCGGGCCACCTCCCGGGAGTCCTCGGCATTGCGCTGGATCAGGGTGAGGGTGTGCAGCACGGAGTCATGGACGTGGGCGGCTACTTCGGCACGCTCCTGGGCCCGGATGCGCATGGTCCGCTCGGCGGAGAGGTCCTGGGTCATCCGCACCACCGAGGGCCCGGCCAGCAGGGCTATGCCGACCAGCACGGCCAGCGAGGCCTGGAGCACGGTGCCCAGGTGCTGGGCCGAGCTCTGCAGCACGACTATGCCGGTGACGCCCGCCCCCACCAGGAGCACTCCCGCCGCGCCGCGGGCCAGCGGCAGCACCCGCTTGCGGCGGCTGACCTCCATCCAGTGCGCCCGGCGGGCGTTGTCCGCCTGCCGCCAGACCAGGGCGACGCCCGCTCCTATCAGCACCAGCGGCCAGACATAGACATTGGCCCTGCCCAGATGCAGCCGGTCCAGCAGGATGGCGGCGCCCACGATCAGCGCCAGCAGGGCGAAGAGCTGCCCCCGGTCGGGCTTGCGGGCGAAGAGCCGGCGGCCGTCCTCGGTGACCTCCTCCTCCGGGCGGACCTCCACCCCGCCGACCCCCAGCGGGACGACGAACCAGAACACCGCGTAGAGCAGGGCGCCGATCCCCTGGGCCATCAACAGCGCCAGGAAGACCAGGCGCACCCAGGACACGGGCACCCCCAGGTGCCCGGCGAGGCCGCGCGCCACACCACCGAGCATCCGGCCCTCGGCGCTGCGGTAGAGCTTGCGCACGGGGGCCGGGTCGGTGGTGGCGGGCGGCGCGTAGGCGGCGCCTGCCCGGGGCTGCGTCGTCATTGCGCCGGTCATGCCTCGATCGTCACATGGCGGGGGCCGCCGCGGTATCGGGGTCGTCCCTGATCGGACCCGGGGTTCCGGCATGGCCCGTACCCCTAATGGCTGTTGATGCGCAGGCCGTCGCGCACCGCGTCGAAGGCCGGGCGGTAGCGGTCCCAGCGGGCGTCCGGAGCCGACAGATAGATCGCGTACTCGTTGCCGCCCTCGCGCCCGAAGCCCAGGTCAATGGCCCGGAACCGGCGCGCCCGGCCCTGCCAGCTGAACTCCCAGACGGCGGCGGGCTGGCCGCGGTAGAGCGTCGGCTGCAGCCGCTCCCGTTTGTACTGCTGCATGTCCGGGTCGGCCTTGGCCTGCTCCTCCACGTCCTTCCAGTGCTGGACGTGGTCCGGGCCGGCCAGGTCCAGCACATCGACCTCGACGGCGACCAGGCCGGTGGGGTCCACATATCTGACCCCCGCCTTGACCGGCTTGCGGGTCCAGCCCTCGGGCACCGGGAAGGCGACGCCCATCCCCTGCTCCGTCACCAGCCGGTAGCCCTGCGGCACCGGGGGCGGCGAGGACGGCGCAGCGGACGAAGGGGTGGACCGGGTTGCGGGCGGGGCGCTCGCTGCCGGCCCCGCGCCGTTGCCCTGCCCGTCGCCTGGGGTCAGCACATAGGCGGCCGATGCCAGCAGCGCCACTCCGGCCACCGCCGCGGAGGCCCACAGGACGGTGCGGCCACGGCCACGGCCGGGCTTCGGCCCGGCCGGTTGGGAGCCGGCGGAGGCGGCGGCCGCCGCCCCGGCCTCCGGCTGCGCCGCCTGGGCCGGCGGCAATGTCCGGCCCACCGGCGAGGTCTCAGCCGCCGGAGACAGCTGAGCGGTCGGCGCGGTCCGGGACGGCGCGGATGTCCCGGTCACGGGAGATGTTCCGATGACGGCGGAGGGTCCGGTGATGACAGAGGTGCCGGTCACGGCAGAAGTGCCGGTCGCCGGAGGCGCCTGTGTTGCCGAATTCGCCATCCGCACCGTCGGCGGCTCGGCCGCCGGCTCGCGGAGGATCTGTTCCACCAGCTCGGCCGGGGGCCGCAGCGCCGGGTCCTTGGCCAGCAGCGTCTCCACCAGCCGGGTCAACGGCCCGGCGTTGACCGGTGGTTGCACCGGGTCCACGGCTATGGCGTACGCCGTCTCCACCGGGGTGTCCCGCTGGAACGGAGTACGGCCCTCCAGCGCCCGGTAGAGCGTGGCGCCCAGCGCCCACAGGTCGGCGGCCGGGCTGGGCTTGGCACCCCTGACCCGTTCCGGGGCGATGTAGTCGATGGAGCCGACCATCTCACCGGTTTTGGTCAGGGTGGAGTTGCCCGCGGAGTAGGCGATGCCGAAGTCGGTGAGCACCACCCGGCCGTCCTCACCGAGCAGGACGTTGCCCGGCTTGACGTCCCGGTGCAGCACCCCGGCGGCGTGCGCCGCACGCAGCGCGGCGATCATGCCGCGGCCGATCCGGGCCGTCTCCTCGGGGCTGAGAGTGCGGGACTTCAGCAGGTCACCGAGGGTGCGCGAGGGCACATACTCCATCACGATGCACGGCAGCCCCTCGTCCTCGACCACGTCGTGCACCACCACCACATTGGGGTGGCTGATCCGGGCCGCGCTGCTGGCCTCCCGGCGGGTCCGCTCATAGAGGGTGGCCAGCTCCTCCTCGGACAGGCCGGGCGGGACGTGCAGGCGCTTTACCGCCACCTGACGGGCCAGCAGGGTGTCCTCGGCGCGCCAGACGGTGCCCATGCCGCCGCGCCCGATCCGGTCCAGGAGGCGGTAACGGCCGGCGAGCAGCTGTCCGGACACAGACTCAGTCACCGCACCCCTCCGGTTTTCAGCTACATGTTCGATCATCCACCCTAGCGGGGGCGGTCTCAGGGACAATCTCAGGGAGCGGCCAGGGTCACCACTGATGCCGCGCCGGTGTTCCGGTTGACACCATGTGCCTATGACCGACGCACACCCCACCGAAGACGCGCGGAACGCGCAGCCCACGGAGGCGCCCCCCGGCGACCAGGGCGACGCCCGGCCGCCGCTGCGGCGCAGCCGGGACCAGAAGGTGATCTCCGGCGTGTGCGGTGGCCTGGGCCGCTTTGTGGACGTGGATCCGGTGATCTTTCGGGTGGTGCTGGGCGTCCTGGCGGTCACCGGCGGCGTCGGGCTGATCGTGTATGGCTTCGCCTGGCTGCTCATCCCGCTGGAAGGCGAGGAGGAGAACGAGGTCCGGCGGCTGCTGTCCGGCCGGGTGGAGGGCCCGGCACTGACCGCGGTGCTCTGCGCGCTGGTCGGCTGTGGACTCTTCCTCTCCATGATCAACAACAGCGGGGCGATGTCCTTCTCGCTCATGCTCTCCTTCGCTCTCATAGGCGCGGCCTACTGGTCCTCCCGGCGCCGGGAAGCGGATGGCGGCGCGGCCATGACGGCCGTGCCCGGAGCACAGAAGGCGCACAAGACCCAGCCGGACGCTCCCCCGGAGACGCTGGCACCACCGCCCCCCGGCGCCCCCTCCTGGTGGCGCGACCCGATCACCAGGGATGGCATACCGAGGACGGGCCGGGCCGGCACCGGCTATCTCTGGGGCCCGGACGACGGGCCCATCGACACCACACCCGTGGCCGCCCCACCGCGCTCACCCCGGGTCCGGGACAAAAGCCAACTCGGCGGCGAGGAAAGGCAACTCGGCGGCTGGACCTTCCTGCTGGCCATAGCCGCCTTCTGCGCCGCCACCAACCTGGTCTGGCATGGACGGCCGCTGGGCACCACCCTGGAGATCGGCCTGGCCTGCGCCCTCGGTGTCTTCGGCCTGGGCCTCGCGGTCAGCTCCCGGTATGGGCGCACCGGCGGCGGCACGGTGACCGCCGCGGTGCTCACCGCCGCGCTGCTGGCCGGTGCCGCCGCACTGCCCAAGACGGTCACCGCCCACTGGGCCAGGACCACTTGGCGGCCCACCAGTTCCGCCGAGATAAGGCCCGGCTATCAGATCGGCAGCGGCATAGGCGTGCTGGATCTGACCGGCCTGCCCTGGCCCAAGACCGGGGGCCCGGCGGCGCCCACGGTCAGCACCCGGGCGGAGGCCGGGGCCGGGAAGCTCAAGGTGGTCCTTCCCCAGGACGTCACGGCGGATGTGCGGGTGGAGACCGGTATCGGCACAATCCAGTTGCCCGGCACCGATCCCAAGGACATCGACATCCAGTTCACCCAGCACAAGCATGTGACGCTGCGACCGCCCGCCGGGCATGCCTCCCGGGGCACGGTGGAGCTGCGGCTCAAGACGGGTGTCGGCCAGGTGGAGGTGACTCGTGCGACGTCATGACTTCGAACCCGGCAAACTCGTAGTCGGTCTCGTTTTGTTGGGTGGCTTCGTGGCGTATCTCGCGGCGGCCCGCGGGTGGTGGCACTTCCCCTCCTATCTGATCCTGCCCTTGCTGGGTGTCGGCTTCTGTGTGGCGGGCCTGGTCTCCTCGCTCACCTATGCCGTGCGGCGGCACCGGGCGCGTGATGCGGAGCCGGCTGAGGGCGAACAGGCGCGCCTGCGCTGACTGCTCGAGCGCTTCCTTCGCCCCTGGCTGCCGGGGGGTGGAGAGTTGCTGTGGGGAATGTTGCTGGCCGGCTGGTCGGGTGGTTCCCCGCGCCGCTGGAGGACGTGCGCTAGGTGAACAGGGTCCTGCGGCGGCCGAGCCCTTGGCGGGGCCCTTGCCGTATGGCGTCGAGCGAGAGCAAGGGGGCACCCGCGATGATCAGGGGCAGCCAAGCCATTAGATAGGCAAGGTCGTTGCCGTAGTAGTACGGGGTGGCGGACCAGCTCATGGTCAGCCAGAGGCTGAGCGAGATCAACGCCCCGCCGAGGGCCGCGACTCGGGCGAACAAGCCCAGCAAGGTGCCCAGTCCTACGGCCAGTTCGCCCAGGGCTATGGCGTAACCGAAACCCACCGGGCTCTTCAGGGCCAGGTCCACCAGGCCGGGGATGGCGGCGGTGTCCCGTACCCCATGCATCAACTCGCCGATGGAACCTGGTCCGCCGGCCGCCAGGAAGGCGGAGTCGGTCAGCTTGTCCAGGCCCGCGTAGACAAAGGTCACCCCGAGGAAGGCCCGCAGCGGGAGCAGTGCGTAGGCAGAGAGGTCGGCCCGGCGGCCGGGGCCGCTCGTTCCCAGGTCCCCGCGTGCGTTCCCGCGCCTCAGGAATGCCATGCAGCCCACCGCCCTTCGTCACCCGCTTCCGGCCCTTCGTCGTTCTTCGACCATACGGAAAGGCGGGCTCTGGCGTTGAGCCCTGTGGATGGCGGCGGGTTTGTGGAAAACGCCGTCACTCATCCGGTGCAGGACCCGGGGTGGGGGCGCGGGATGCCGATGGAGTGCGATTCCATGGCCATTCGGCCCCCTTGGCGGCTTCGACCCCCGCCGGTGGGCGGGGGTCAGCCCGCGTATCGCGCGGGCGGCGCGGGGCCGGGCGGCTCAGTCGAGCAGTTCCGGCTCGCTGCGGATGATCTGCTGGTACAGCGGCTGGTAGTTGATCCACGCCGCCAGGTCATTGCCCAGCTGGTCATGGGTGTGCTTGGCGTTGGCGGGACTGATCCGCACCGGCTTTCCGGCTGCCTTGGCAGCCAGTTGCACCTGGCAGGAGCGTTCCATGGTGATAAACCACCAGGCAGCCGCGTCCACCGAGTCGCCCACGGTCAGCAGACCATGGTTGCGCAGGATCACAGCCTTGTGCGGGCCGAGGGCGGTGGCGATTCGGCGGCCTTCTTCCTCGTCCACCACCACACCCGTGTAGTCGTCGAAGAGGGCATGGTCCTCGTAGAAGGCGCAGACGTCCTGGGTGATCGGCTCCAGCAGTTCCCCCAGCGTGGACAGCGCCCGGCCGTAGGTGGAGTGGCTGTGCGCGGCGGCCACCACCTCCGGCCGGGCCCGGTGTATCTGCGAATGGATCGCGAACGCAGCCTGGTTGACATGGTGGCGGCCCTCGACGACCTGGCCCTGGTGGTTCACCAGTATCAGATCGCTGACCGTGATGTGTTTGAAGGACATCCCAAAGGGGTTGACCCAGAAGTGGTCGGTGAACTCCGGGTCCCGGGCGGTGATATGGCCCGCGACCCCCTCTTCAAAGCCGAACCGGCCGAAGAGCCGCAGGGCGGCCGCCAGTCGCTGTTTACGGTAAGTCCGTTCATCCGCGACGGACTTGTGCTCCGGGGGCAGCGCAAACCGGAGCTTTTCGGTGGGGATGGGGGCGGGGGGCTTGGGTGCTTCCTGCGCCTGCGCTTGTGCCTGCGCTTGCTGCTCGGGCATCGGCGGCTCTCCTCCGGGTGGTCCGTGCGTGCGGAGTACGTGCGGATTGCGCACGAGTTACGTACGGACCGGAAGCTACCGCTGGGTATGTGCCAAGGCCAGGGCCGGGCACCGCCATTCGCCCGGCACTCGCCCTAGAACGGCCGACGCTTATTGACCGCCGTGAGATCGATGTCGATAGGGAAGGGCACGCTCAGCTTGAGGCGATTGTGGTAAATCCCCGTCGAACGACCGACACCCCCAGCCATTGACGGCCCACATCCCGCTCACCCGCAGATCGCCGCAGTCAGCGCCCCCACGCACTCCCGGCTGATCGCATGTCCCATCCCTGGCACCCGCACCACTCGCGCCCCCGCGATCACCTGCCCCAGGTGACGGGCGTGGGCCGGGCGCCAGACCGGGTCGGCGGGGGCCTCCACGACCGTTACCGGCACGGTGTTGCATGCCAGGGCCTCGGTACGTACCAGGCCGGACTGGTCGGCCAGGGCATGGGCGGTGGACGGCCGGTGGTGGCCGGTGTGCCGGATGATGCGGCGCTCCAGGGCGCGGAACTCCTCGGCATGGAAGGGCAGTTGGTCACCGTTGAGCAGTCGCCAGTGCTCCACCCGCCGCTCCAGCTCCGCCTCCGGGCCGTGGTCCGCCATGGGGCGGGCCCAGAACTCCAGCAGCCGGGCGTCCGGCCCCGGAAGCTCCGCCGCCGGAATCCTGGTCCCGTCCGGCTCCACCAGCGGGGCCTCGCTGAGCGCGCAGGTGCCGAACAGTGTGGCCCGGGTGACCCGCTCCGGACGGTCGGCCAGCAGCAACTGGACCAGCACCCCGCCCATGGACATCCCGACCAGATGGGCGCACCGGACGCCATGGGCGTCCAGCACCGCCAGGGCATCGTCGGCCAGCTCGGCCAGGCGGTATGGGCGCTGTTCATACGCCCAGGTGGAGCGGCCGGTGTCCCGGTGGTCGTAGCGGATCACGAAGTACCGGTCGGCCAGGGCGTCCACCAGCGCCTCCGGCCAGGTGAGACCGGAGGCTCCGGCGCCCATGACCAGCAGGAGGGCGGGGCGGGACGGGTCGCCACGCGATTCGGTCCACAGCCGGATGCCGGAGTCCAGCTCGATCACACGCTCCATGGCGGAACACCTCCGAGACAGTTTGGGGTGACGAGACGTCTCGTCTCGTTGCTCCACGGTAGGGCAGCGCCCTCGCGGGGCGCAACAGGCTTTCCGCATGGGCCGGATTGACCTCAAAAAGCAGCCGGAAAATGCACCATGAGGCGGGTCTCTCGGACCCGTAGGTTCATGGGTGTCAGCCACCGGCACCCAGCTCCAAGGAGCCCCGTGAACGTGAACACCACCGCCCACCACCCCGTCCTGGTGCGGGCCGCCGAAGCCGAGGTTCTGCAGGATGGGGCCACCAGCCTGATCACCTTGCTCGCGGACGCGGACGCCACCGGCGGGGCTCTCACCGCCAACCGGGCCACGCTCAAAAAGGGTTCGCCGGGCGCGCCCGCGCACTTCCACACCCAGGCCACCGAGATGTTCCTGGTGCTCGGCGGGAAGGTGCGGTTCCTGGTGCGGGACGAGGTGCTCACCCTGGGCCCGGGCGACTTCCTGACCGTCCCGCCGACCGTGCCGCACGCCTTCGCCCCGGCACCCGGCGAGGAGGGTGAGCTGCTGGTGGTCTTCACTCCGGGGCTGCACCGGTTCGACTACTACCGGCTGCTGGAGCGGGTGTACCGGGGCGAGGCGAGCGTCCAGGAGATCAGGGAGAGCTCGGAGCGCTTTGACAACCACTATGTGGACAGCCCGGTCTGGCGGCGGGCGCTGGAGGAGCGCTGAAACGACGACCGCGCCGCCCCCGTCCGGAGGGACGGAAGACGGCGCGGCCGGAATCGGTCAAACGCGGTCAGGAGCGACCCAGAGGGTTACTCCCACTCGATCGTCGCCGGGGGCTTGCTGGTCACATCCAGCACCACCCGGTTGACGTCGCGCACCTCATTGGTGATGCGGGTGGAGATCCGGGCCAGGACCTCATACGGCAGCCGCGACCAGTCGGCGGTCATGGCGTCCTCGGAGGAGACCGGGCGCAGCACCACCGGGTGGCCGTAGGTACGGCCGTCGCCCTGGACGCCGACCGAGCGGACGTCGGCCAGCAGCACCACGGGGCACTGCCAGATCTCGCGGTCCAGGCCGGCGGCGGTCAGTTCCTCGCGGGCGATGGCGTCGGCCTCGCGCAGCAGGTCCAGCCGCTCGCGGGTGACCTCGCCGACGATGCGGATGCCCAGGCCGGGGCCGGGGAAGGGCTGGCGGTGGACGATCTCCTCGGGCAGGCCCAGCTCCTGGCCGACCATCCGGACCTCGTCCTTGAACAGCTGGCGCAGCGGCTCGACCAGCTTGAACTCCAGGTCCTCCGGCAGGCCGCCCACATTGTGGTGGGACTTGATGTTGGCGGTGCCGGTGCCGCCGCCGGATTCGACGACGTCCGGGTAGAGGGTGCCCTGGACCAGGAACTCGACGGGCTCGCCGGTCTCGTCGCCCTCGGCGATGATCTCGGCCTGGGCCTGCTCGAAGACCCGGATGAACTCCCGGCCGATGATCTTCCGCTTCTCCTCGGGGTCGCTGACCCCGGCGAGCGCCACCAGGAACTGCTCCTGGGCGTCCACCACCTTCAGCTGAACGCCGGTGGCGGCCACGAAGTCCTTCTCGACCTGCTCGGTCTCGCCCTTGCGCATCAGGCCGTGATCGACATAGACGCAGGTCAGCTGGGAACCGATGGCCTTCTGCACCAGTGCCGCGGCGACCGCGGAGTCCACGCCGCCGGACAGGCCGCAGATGGCGCGCTTGGTGCCGACCTGGGCGCGGATCGCCTCGATCTGGTCCTCGATGACATTGCCGGTGGTCCAGGTGGGCTCGATGCCCGCGCCCCGGTAGAGGAAGTGCTCCAGCACCAGCTGACCGTGGGTGGAGTGCATCACCTCGGGGTGGTACTGGACGCCGTAGAGCTTCTTCTCGTCGTTCTCGAAGGCGGCCACCGGCACCATGTCGGTGGAGGCGGTGACGGTGAAGCCCTCGGGGGCGGCGGAGCAGGCGTCGCCGTGCGACATCCACACCGACTGCTCGTCCGGGGTGCCCTCGAAGAGGGTGGAGCCGGGCTTGCTGACATGCAGCTGGGTACGGCCGTACTCGCGGGCACCGGTGTTGTCCACGGTGCCGCCGAGGGCGGTGGCCATCAGCTGGAAGCCGTAGCACATGCCGAAGACCGGGACCCCGGCCTCGAAGATGGCGCGGTCCAGGCGCGGGGCGCCTTCCTCATAGACCGAGGAGGGACCGCCGGAGAGGATGATCGCCTTGGGCTTCTTGGCGAGCATCTCGGCCACCGGCATGGTGGACGGAACGATCTCGCTGTAGACCCGCGCCTCACGGACGCGACGGGCGATGAGCTGGGCGTACTGCGCACCGAAGTCGACAACGAGCACCGGCTCCGCGGTGTGGTCGTGGGCGGCGGCTGGAGTCGCTGATGACACTTCGGCGGCCTTCCGGCGGATCGGGGATGGGGGTCTCTATTTGTCGATTCTACCGGCGCGCGGGGGTTTGCTTTTGTCTCACCATCCGAATCCGGGGCCCCGGGGAGCGTCCCGGATTGGTGCCCCAGCCACCCATGGGGCCATACTGAGCCCCATGCGTCAGCACACGACCTTCGTCTTTACCTATGGCACCGGCCCGTCCGGCTGCCATGGTCGTGCTGCTTGAACCTCTGACAAGCGACTTCGACACAGCGCCCCGGGCCGGCCCAAGGCCCGGGGCGCTGTGTCGTTCTCCACGAGGGCCGAGGGCCGTTCCCGGGGACCGAAACCCCAGGAGACACGGATGCACACGGAAATCCACACGGGAACCCCCACGGCAACGCCTGCCGGGCTGCCCTCCGGAGCGGTCAAGGACACCGGCGCCCGTACCGCCGAGGCGGCCGGCATGATCAGGGACGCCCGGGAGCGGATCGACGAGCTGGACGGCCGCATCATCGGGCTGATCCAGGAGCGGATGGCCGTCTCCTCGGCGATCCAGCGCGAGCGCATCGGTTCCGGCGGGCGGCGGATCAGCTTCTCCCGGGAGATGGAGGTGCTCAACCACTACAGCGAGCAGCTGGGCCGCAGTGGTACCGCGCTGGCGATGACCCTGCTGGAGCTGTGCCGGGGGCGGGTCTGAGGGGTCCGGATAGGGGGTAACCGGGCGCCCGGCCCATCACTCCTACGGTGCGTGACCGGCTTGGGACGGCCTTCGTTGGACGGGTTGCCGCACCAGCCAGGAGCGGCTCTCCCCCCGAACCCGGCGTCGCCGGGGCATGGGGAAATCCCAGAGTTCCACGCGTGGCCTCCGCCCCTGTTCAGCTGGGCGCCCGATATCGACGGGGCGGAACCACCGGAGTGTGAGACGCGCCCCAAGGGCGTGTCGTGGGACCTCGCTCCGGTGACGGTGGCCGGTCGGCAGGGGACAGCAGCCCGGTCGCCACCCAAGGGGCGGTCGGTTCCGGGGACGCCTGGAACCGACCGTATCCGCCCGAACGGTTGCGCCCGGCCAGGTCCATACCCCACGATGCAAAGGGAACACCAAGTCCCTTTCACAGCACCGCCATTGGTCCGACCACTTCCCCAGCCGGCGGCGCTCCCCCCGGCGCCGCTCCGCGGCACCGAACCGCCCTGAACCTCGGTGCCGGCACTCAAGGGCCCCGTGGCCGTCCGCACGCCCCCGCGTAGACGGCCCGGGGCCCTTCGCTTTCCCCGGCCCACAGGTGGGTGAGATCAATCACACCCGGGGTCGGTGCGGGCCCGTACAACCCTTCGCCCGGGCGACTGGTCATGTACGTGCTAACCGCACCATCCCGGGAGAGGGCTCCATGAAGCTTCGCCGTGCTCTGGTGGCGGTGGCCGCCACTGCCGCCGCCGGCCCCGCCGTGCTGCTGACCGCGCCGTCCGCGCTCGCGGCGGGGCCGCCGTCGGTGACCACGGCGCCGAGCGCCATGGCCACCACGGGTCCGGAGGCGGCGGCTCCCGGGGACCCCAAGTCGCCTGATGCGACGGCCACTCGGACGGCTACGGCGCCGACCAGTGCGTCCACGTCCCAGGACACGTCCCAGTCCACCTCCACGGCTTCCTCCACCGTCACCGCACCGGCGCCGCCCCCGACGACCAGCAGCACGGCCTCGTCCAGTCCGGCGGCCACTCCGGGCAGCTGCGCGGTGGGCTCCCCGCTGGCCCGGACCGAACTGCACGGGCTGCCGGGGCAGTTGGTGGCGGGCTCCGGCTGGCATGAGTTCACCTACCGGGTGAGCAACACCTCCACCGCCCAACTGCCGTCGGTGGCCGCCTATGTGGAGGTCTTCTCCTACCGGGGTGCCACCGAGACCAGCGGGCATCTGCGGTTGCAGTGGTACGACCCCAAGGCCCGCCGGTGGCAGGACATCCGCTACCGCGCCGGTTACTTCGCCGAGGTACGCGAGCTGCGGCCCGGGGGTCATGCCGACGCCCGGCTGCGGCTGGCGGTGGATGCCAAGGCGCCCGCCGGGTCGGGGGCGGCCTTCCAGATCGGCTACTACCGCACCGCGGAGCATGGGTGCGGGTACTCGCCGGGGGCGTCCTACCCGTTCGAGGTGCTGGCCGCGGGCAGTGAGCGGGGGGACGCGAAGCCGGCCGCGAAGCCCGCTGTGAGGCCGGCGCACGAGGTCAACAGGACCGCGCCGCAGGGGGAGTTGGCGAAGCTGCCCGCCAATGGGGAGCTGGCGCATACCGGGTCGTCCTCGGCGATGCCGGTGCTGGGGGCGCTTAGTGGGGCGGCGGTGCTTGTTGGGGCTGGAGCGGTGGTGTTTTCGCGGCGGCGGCGCACGGCGGAGGGCGGGCACCGCTAGGCTCCGTCGCGCTCCGGGTACGGGCCCGCACCCGGCCGGTCGCGCCCACACAGCGGCGGCACGACGGAGCCGCCGCCCCGCGCCCCCGAAGCGCCGCCCCTACGGGGCATCCCTTCGGGGCACCTCCGGTACCGGCAGGAGAGGCAACCGGAGGGCGGCGAAGGCGGTTTCGGGGACCGCGGGGTGGCGTGGGGGTACCGCGGCCAGCGGCCGGTAGTCCTCGCCCTGGGGCGGGCGGGGGTCGGGGTCGCCCTTGTTGGGCCAGAGGGCCATCGCCCGTTCCGCCTGGGCGGTGATGGTCAGCGAGGGGTTGACGCCCAGATTGGCGGAGACCGCCGCCCCGTCCACCACCGAGATCCCCGGATGGCCGTAGAGCCGGTGGTAGGGGTCGATCACCCCGCTGTCCCGGTCCGCGCCGATCGGGCAGCCGCCCAGGAAGTGGGCGGTGAGCGGGGTGCCGGTCAGTTCGCCGACATTGCTGCCCGCGAAACCGTTGATCTCCTTGGCCAGTTGGCCGGCCGCCTCGGCCGCCTCCGGGATCTGGTCGGGGTTGGGGGCGCCATGGCCCTGCCGGGCGGTGAGCAGCCCCTTGCCCGGCCCCTTCCGGCGCCGGTAGGTGGTCAGCGAGTTGTCCAGGGACTGCATCACCAGGACGATGATGGTGCGTTCGGACCAGCGGCGGTTGGACAGCGAGCGGAGCAGCAGCAGCGGGTGGCGTACGCAGCGTCCGGCGAAGGCCGCCGCCCGGCGGCCCGGGGTGCCCACCGGCACCTGGAGGACGGACAGCAGGCCCATGGCGTTGGACCCCTTGCCGTAACGCACCGGCTCGATATGGGTGTCGGGGTTGGGGTGCACCGAGGAGGTGATGGCCACGCCCCGGGTGAAGTCGGCCTTCCGCTCGCCATGGGCCCGGCGGTAGCGGCGGTCGTCGGTCTGGGCGCCGCACAGCGCCTCGGAGTTGGTACGGGTCAGTTCGCCCAGCCGGGCGGAGAGGCGGGGCAGCGTACCGGTGTCCCGCATGGTGTGCAGCAGGGTCTGGGTGCCATAGGTGCCGGCCGCGATCACCACCTGTCCGGCGCGCAGCACCTTCGGCCGGGCCCGCCGCCGGTCGGTGGGCACGGTGGCCACCCGGTGGCCGCCGTCGGGGTGTTCGCCGACCGCGATGACCGTGGTCATCGGGTGGATCACCGCCCCGGCCCGTTCGGCGAGGTGGAGGTAGTTCTCGGTGAGGGTGTTCTTGGCGCCGTGCCGGCAGCCGGTCATGCACTCCCCGCACTCGGTGCAGGCGCGGCGGGCGGGCCCCGCGCCGCCGAAGTAGGGGTCGGCCGCCGCCTCGCCGGGCCGGGCCCGTACGGTGCCGTCGGCGTCCTGCCCGTCCCCGAAGAAGACGCCCACCGGCGCGGTGTGGAAGGTGTGCCCGATGCCCATCCGCTCGGCGGCCGCCTTGAGATGGACATCGGAGGGGGTGGTGTGGGGGTTGGCCCGGACGCCCAGCATCCGCCGGGCCTGTGCGTAGTACGGGGCCAACTCGCGCTGCCAGTCGGTGATTCCGGCCCACTGGGGATCCTCGAAGAAGGCCGCAGGCGGGACATAGAGAGTGTTTGCGTAGTTGAGCGAGCCGCCGCCCACGCCCGCCCCGGCCAGCACCATCACCTTGCCCAGCAGATGGACGCGCTGGATGCCGTAGAGGCCGAGCCTCGGCGCCCAGAGGTAGTTGCGCAGGTCCCAGGAGTTCCTGGGCAGGGTCTCGGGGGTGAAGCGGCGGCCCGCCTCCAGCACCCCCACCCGGTAGCCCTTCTCGGTCAGCCGCAGGGCGGCCACCGCGCCGCCGAAACCGGAACCGACCACGATCACGTCGTAGTCATGGTCCGGGTCATGGTCCGGCTGATCGTCCGCCTGCTCTTCCGGCTGATCGCCCACCAGCTCGTCCACCCGCTCCACGCCGTGCCCTCCTCACCGTAGCCGCAGGGTCTTCAGCGCCCGCAGCCCGCCGGTGAGCAGCTTGGCGTACGCCTGGTCGTCCAGGCCGAAGGCCGGGCCCAGCGGCAGCACCCGCTGCTCGGCGACGGTCTGCGCCTCGGTGAACTTGAGGATGCCCTCGGACCCATGGCGGCGGCCCAGGCCGGAGTCGCCCATGCCGCCCATGGGCGCCCCGACGCTGCCATAGGCCGCCGCATAGCCCTCGTTGACATTGACGGTGCCGGTGCGCAGCCGGGCCGCCACCGCCCGGCCGCGGCGTGCGTCACGGGTCCAGACGCTGGAGTTGAGGCCGTAGGGGGTGGCATTGGCGCGCTCCACGGCCTCGTCCTCGTCGTCGAAACGGTAGACGGACACCACCGGGCCGAAGGTCTCCTCGGCGTAGACGGCCATCTCCGGTCCGACTCCGTCCAGCACGGTCGGCTCATAGAACAGCGGCCCGATGTCCGGTCGGGGGCGGCCGCCGGTGAGGACCGTGGCGCCCTTGGCCACCGCGTCCTCCACATGCCGTACCACGGCGTCGAGTTGGCGTTCCGAGGCCAGTGAGCCCATGTCGGCGCCATAGGCCAGCGAGACGCCCAGCCGCATCGCCCTGGTACGGGCGGTGAACCGCTCCAGGAACCGTCCGGCGACGGCGGAGTGGACGAACAGCCGCTCCACCGAGATGCACAGCTGCCCGGCCGAGGAGAAGCAGGCGCGCACCGCACCGGCCGCCGCCTTGTCCACATCGGCGTCGTCCAGCACCAACATGGCGTTCTTGCCGCCGAGTTCGAGGGAGCAGCCCACCAGCCGGGCGGCGGCGCCCTGGGCCACCTCGCGGCCGGTGCGGGTGGAGCCGGTGAAGGTGACATAGTCGGCGTGGGCGACCACGGCCGGCCCCACCACCGGTCCCTCGCCCAGCACCACCTGCCAGAGATCTGCCGGGAGCCCTGCCTCCACCAGGAGTTCGCGGGCCCACAGCGCGCTGAGGGCGGTCTCCGTGTCCGGCTTCATCACCACCGCGTTGCCGGCCGCGAAGGCGGGCAGGGCATCGCCCACCGAGAGTTCCAGCGGGTAGTTCCAGGGGGCGATCTGTCCCACCACGCCGCGCGGCAGGCGCAGTTCGGTGACCCTGGTGAGCAGCGGGAGGACGCCGGTGTGGCGGCGCGACCGCAAGTAGGCCGGGGCGGCCAGGCCGTAGTGGCGGGCGGCCATCGCCACCGCCTGTACCTCCTCATGGGCGTGCAGCCGGGTCTTTCCGGTCTCCAGCTGGATCAGGTCCAGCACCTCGGACTGGCGCCGCAGCAGCAGGTCGTGGAAGCGGAGGAGAACCGCGGCCCGGGTACGTACCGGCACCGCGGCCCAGCGGTGCTGCGCCGCACGGGCGCGGGTGAAGGCCCCGGCCACCTCCTCCGGGGTGGACTCCGGCAGTTCGGCCAGGACCTTGCCGGTGAAGGGCGCATGGCTCACGGTGCTGCCGGAGCCGGTCACGGCGCGGGTCAGCCGCGCCAGTAGCTCGGGGGTGACCACATCGGCCGCCGTACGTCCGGCCGGAGGGGCCACCGGGTTGCCGCCGCCGGTGGGGTGGTGCCGCGTGTGCGCTGCAGTCATGAGGGCGAGCGTAAGTGTGCTCCCCCGGTTTTGGGTACCCGCCGGTAGCTTCTTGGCCGGCGGGCCTTTGCCCTTCACCGGCCCGAGGACGGCCGGATTCTGGCGAAGGTGTCCAGCGCGGTCCGGAAGTAGCGCTGTGCCTCGGCCGACTTGGCCTCGGGGCCGGAGACCCAGATGTCATACATCTTGTCCGCCTCGTTCCAGCTGAGGTCGTAGGTGTGCCGGGGGCCCTCGGACTTCTCGAAGCCGTCCCAGGTGAACTCCCAGGTGGCCGCGTCACCGCCGCGGTGCCGGCTCCGGGCCACCTTGCCGTCGCGGTAGCCGGGGTAGCGGTCCGGCGCCTGGGTGGCGGAGTTGCGCATGGCACCGGCCGGGCCGCCCTCCTGCGGGTCCTGGATGAGGATGCCGATCCGGAACTCCTTGCCGGGCGAGTAGTAGAAGACCCGGGGCGGTTCAAAGGAGCGGGTGCAGCCGTCGGGCACGGCCAGCGCGAACCCGGCCGGGTCCTGGACGGCGTGGAAGCCGGGCGGGGCGTTCACCGTGGCGGTGGCCGGGGCCTGCGGCGGGGACTGGCTCGCGGATACGGTCGCCCCAGCCGAACTCCCGTTCCTCGGCGCGGACTTGGCGTCCGCGCCGCCGCCCTCCCGCTCCAGCAGGGTGACGGCCACCGCCGCCCCCGCGCCGGCCAGGACGATCAGGGCCAGCCCGGCCAGCAGCGCGGTACGGGCCCGGGAGGGACGTTTGCCGGGCGGTGGGGGCGGCGTCGCGGTTGCGGCCGGTGGTACGGGCGTGGGCACACTGCGCTGGGTCGGGGTGTAGTGCACCGAGGCGGCGGGCGTACGGCCGGTCTCCAGATAGCCGTTCAGCAGCCGCTCGGCCTCGTCGGCGCCCATCCGGCGGGCCGGGTCCCGCTCCAGCAGGCCGCGTACCACCGGCAGCAGCGGACCGGCCGAGTCCGGCGGGCGGATCTCGTCATAGACCACCGCGTGCAGGATGCCGCCCAGGGAGTCGCGGTGGAACGGGGACTCCCCGCTGAGCGCGGCGCACAGCAGCACACCCAGCGACCACAGGTCGGACTCCGGCCCGGCCTGGCCGCCGGACATCCGCTCCGGCGCGGTGTACTCCGGCGACCCGACAAAGGCCCCGGTGCCGGTGAGTGTGGTGGCGCCCGGAACCCGGGCAATGCCGAAGTCGGTGAGCACCACCCGGCCGGTGCCGGATTCGATCAGGACATTGGCGGGCTTGATGTCCCGGTGCAGTACGCCCCGGGCGTGCGCGGCGCGCAGCGCGCCCAGCAGAGCCACCCCGATACGGGCCGCCTCCCGGGGGCCGACCGGGCCCCGGGCCGCCAGCAGGTCGGAGAGCGAACGGCCGTCGATCAGCTCCATGACGATCCAGGGGCGGCCGTCCTGCTCCACGATGTCATGCAGCACCATCACATTGGGGTGCTTGACCAGGGCCACGGTACGGGCCTCGCGGAGGGTGAGGTCCCGGTCCTCGGTGTGGAGTTCCTTCACCGCCACCTCGCGGCCGAGGAGTTCATCGGTGGCCTGCCAGACGGTGCCCATGCCGCCCCGTCCGATGCGGCGGCCGAGCCGGTAGCGTCCGGCGACCGGGCCGTCCTGTGCGCCGCCCTCCGCGGCGAAGCTCCCCATGCGCCCATCTTGCCGCACGGGCGCCCCACCAGGGGCGCCCGTCCCCCGCCGGGTACGCCCCCTCCAGGGGCGCGGGGAACTGCACGAGCAACCACCCACGGCCCGCGGCCGACCGGCAAGGGCTGTCGGCAAACGCCGTCCCGTCGCCGGGGCGCGCCCCTCCAGGGGCGCGGGGAACTGCGCGAGCAACCACCCACGGCCCGCGGCCGGACAACAAGGGCCGCCGGCAGACGCCGCATCGTCGCCGGGTGCACCCCGGTGGCCGGTTGTGCCCACCCTCCCCCAGCCTCCGGCCGGGGGTGCCCCCATCGCCCTGCGGAACGACTGCCCACAACCGGAACCCCCAGGGGCGCGGGGAACCGCATGAGCACCGGCCGCGGCCGATGTAGGACAGGGACCGACCTAAGTGCCCCCTACCGTCACCCCCATGAGCACAGCCCGCATCAGCGACGCCCAGCGCCGCGCCCGCCTGGGGCGACGTCATCTCCTGGCCCCGGCGCACCGTACGGCCACCGTCGAAGCCGTGGCCAACGCCCTGGTGGGGCTGCACGCGACCGACGCCGCCACCGTCTACCTCTCCGCCTGCGCCCGGCTCACCACCCCCTCGCCCCAGGAAGTGGAGCGCGCCCTCTACCAGGACGTAACCCTGGTGAAGCTGCTCTCCATGCGGCGCACCCTGTTCGCGGTGACCCTCGATCTCGCGCCGTATGTCGAGTCCTCCACCGGACGCGCCATCGCCGCCCGGGAGCGCCGCACACTCCTGAAGTTCCTGCGCGAGCACAGCGAACACCGCGAGGAGTGGGACGAGCAACGCCTCGCCACCGTGGAGCGCGAGGTGCTGGCCGTCCTAGCGGCCCGCGGCGAGGCCACCACCGCCGAACTGACCCGGCTGGTCCCCGCGTTGGGCGAGCAGATCGTCACGGCCCGCGGCAAGCCGTACCAGTCCCGGCAGAGCGTGGGCAGCCGGGTCGTACGCCTGCTGGCCTCCGACGGGCGGCTGCGCCGCGCCCGGCCCCGCGGCTCCTGGACCAGCAGCAGTTACCCCTGGGCGCTGGTCCCCCCGCTGCCGGAGCTCCCCGAGCGCGAGGCCAAGGCGGAGCTGGCCCGCCGCTGGCTGGCCGCCTTCGGCCCGGCGACCGAGGCCGACCTCAAGTGGTGGACCGGCTGGACGGTCCGCGACACGCGCCGGGCCCTGGCCGATCTCGGCGCCGTCCAGGCCGGGTTGACGGATGCCGGGACCGGCTATGTCCTGCCGGAGGATCTGGCGGACGTCACCGAGCCGGAGCCCTGGGCGGCCCTGCTGCCCGCCCTGGACCCGACCGCCATGGGCTGGCGGAACCGTGACTGGTACCTCTCCCCCGAGGATGTGCCCGCCCTCTTCGACCGCGCGGGCAATATCGGCCCCACCGTCTGGTGGAACGGCCGCATCGTGGGCGGCTGGGCCCAGCGGGCCGACGGTGAAGTGGTGTGGCGCCTGCTGGCGGATGTGGGGCGCGAGGCCACCGCCGCCATTGAAGCCGAAACGCGACGGCTGGCCTCCTGGCTCGGTACGGTACGCATCACGCCCCGGTTCCGTACGCCCCTGGAGCGCGAACTGGTCCGTTAGCCACCTCGGCGCGAGCGGGAGCGCGGCAGGAGCGAAATGCGCCTGGTCTGGGCATAGATGACCCCATGCGGGCGCAACCCACCGCTTGACTGCGACGTCATCAACCCAGGGGTGGACGTGGCCGAGAACAGCAGCACCCATGACATACCGGCACGCGGGCCGGCCGACTTCGCACCGCGCCTGGCCCTGGCCCGGCGGATCCTGACCACCGGCGCCGCCGAGGACGCGGCGGCCGCCTTCCGCGATCTGCACCGGGAAGCGGCCGAACACCATCTGGTGGCCGAACAGGCCGCCGCCCTGCAGGGGCTGGGCGACTGCGCCCTGGAGACCGGCGAACTGGCCGCCGCCCGCGACCACTTCGCCGGTGCCGAACTCCTGCTCGCCGAACAGCCCTTGGCACACCGGGTGCCGGCCCTGCGCGGCCGGGCCACCGCCCATCTGCTGGCGGGCGAGCTGCGCTACGCCTGCCATCTGCTGCAGACCGCCATCGAGGAACTGTCCGCCTCCGGGCCGCACGACCCGGGAGTGCTGCTGGCGCTGCACACCGCGGCCATCGGCCCCTATATGGACATGGGGGCGTACGCCAGGGCCGCGCACGCCGCTCAGCTGGCGCTGGCGCTGGCCCCGGAGGTGGACGAGCCCGCCCTGGTGGCCGGCACCCACCGGGCGGTGGCCCGGACGCTGGTGGCCGAGGGCCGGATCGCCGAGGCCGACCGCTCGCTGGCCAAGGCCCAGGAGCTCTATGAACAGCTGAGCATCCGCACCGAACTGGCGCACTGCCACTGGATGCGCGGCTATGTACATGCCCAGGAGGGCAATCTGGCCACCGCGGAACGGGAGTTGCGCACCGCCCGCGAGATCCTGGCCGCCAAGCGGGCCGCGCTGTTCACCGGCCAGGTGGAGGTGGAACTGGCGGATGTGCTGCGGCGGCGCGGCAAGACGGCCGAGGCGGTGGAGCTGCTGCGCCCGTTGCTGGCGCCCTCGGCGCTGGGCGATGAGCGGGGCGCGGTGCATGCGGGCGGGGCGCACCGGCTGCTGGGCATCATGGCGGAGGAGCGGGGCGACACCGAGGCGGCCGAGGAGCACTACTGCGCGGCGCTGTCCCTGCTGGAGCGCACCGGCGCGGCGGGCGATCTGGCCGATCTCTGCCGGTTGCTGGGCGATCTGCTGCGGCGGGGCGGCCGTATCGAGGCGGCGCTGGGCGCCTACCGCACCGGGCTGGGGCACCGGGCGGCACCCGGCACCACCACCCTGGGGCCGTGCTGACCGGCGCTGCCCCTCAACGCGCGTACGGGGCCAGCAGCTTGTCCCAGCCGCGCCGCAGGGCCCGGTACTCCGCACCGCAGCCGCGCGCCCGTTCATCGGTGAGCAGGGTGCCGTCGATCAGCCGGTCGGCCTCCTTGGGGCGCGAACCGTAGAGATAGCAGCGGTAGTTGGCGGCGCGTACCGCGTCCGGGGCGTGTTCGTCGGAGGGATCGAACTCCTCCCCGTCCTCGTCGCCCGCGGCGGAGGCGGCGTAGTTGTCGGCGGCGGCCAGCAGGCCGTCCCGGCCCTGGGCGCCGTGCGGGATCATCCGGTAGGCCGCGAACTGGTCGGCGACGTCCTCCTCCCGTCCGGTGAAGGGCAGTTGGAGCTTGTCCACCAGGGCGTGCGCGGCCTCGTGGTAGAGCGACTCGGTGACCACTCCGGCGGTTCGCCCGTCGGGGTCTTTGTCCCGGGCGTCCTTGAACTGGCCGCGTATCTCGTCCACATAGTCGTAGCAGAGGACGATACGGCCCCGGTCGTCGTCGTATTCGGGGTAGTCGTCGCCGCCTTTACAGGTGCGGCCGACTATCTGTACGGGCTCGGGGAGGCGCACGGTGCGGTTGAGGTCGTCCGCCACCCGTTCGGGCAGCCGGTGCCTGCGCAGGAAGGGCCGCTCATCGGCGCCGTCGTCCCGGGGCTCCTCATAGGAGACGGTCACCTTGCCGGTGCCGGAGGGACGGGCGGACTCGGCTTTCCCTCCACAACCCGTCACCAGCACGGCGCAAGCGGTTACGGCGAGGGCGCAAGGGAACCGGAACGTGGCGTTGAGCTGCATAAACAGCACTCTGCCCGATAGCGGGCGGAGAGGGAAACCCGGTTCCGGCTTCCCACCGCGCCGGGGCGCGTTCCGCCTCCGGCCGCGGGCCGTCCTCGGTTGCTCGCGCAGTTCCCCGCGCCCCTGACGGGGTGCCCACCCCGCTATGCGGACAGGGGATCCGCGCCCTCCTCCGTCGCGCTGGCCAAGTCGGGGTAGACCTCGAACAGCCGGCGCACCCCCAGCGCCGCCAGCACCCGGTTGACATGCGATCCCTCCACCGCCCCCTGGGCGGGCAGGATCAGCCGCAGCCTCCCCTGGCAGGACCGCAGCAGCCGCCGCGCGGCAATCAGCACCCCCACCCCGCTGGAGTCGCAGAACCGCACTTCGGCCAGGTCCAGCACCAGGCTCCGCCGCCCCTCGGCCACCGCCTCATGGACATGCTGGCGCACCGCGGGGGCGGTCACCAGATCCATCTCGCCGCAGACCTGGAGCACGGCCCAGTTCCCCTGCTCGTGCTCCGACACCTTCAATGCCACGCGCCCGAGCCCTTTCACTCGTCGTTCTCCGGGTCTTCGGAATGAGCCCTTCCGCGGTAAGGCCGCCCGGCACACCCAAGTGGTGTGCATCAGATCGCCGACTGACATGGACCGGCCGCCGCTGAGCCTATGCCCAGCCTTGAAGCGGTCCTTCCCCAGGATTCCCCTGGATACGGTCACACGCGCATAACACATCGGCACATTCGGCCAGGTCCGATCCGCCGTGATCGACCAGACCGTAATAAATCGAACATAGCCTTAGCAGCAGGCGCCGCGAAGCGGACAGTGGTTGCCGGTTTTCACCCCGAAGGAGCGATCGTCATCGGACCGGCCCACTACATTCGATGAGCATGTGACAGTGGGCTCACGTGCATTTGGGCATCAGTACGACGTACATCCATGCGAGATACCTGACTGAGCACGCACGGCACGGCATGGCACCGCACAGCACCGCACGGGCACGGCACGGCTTTCGAGGGGGCGACATGACGATGGCGAACGAGGCACCACCGCGCTGGGACCGCAGGATGCAGCAGCGGCTGGCGCACGGCGAGGCCGCCGCCCTCGGTGAGCTCTACGACCGCTTCGCCTCCCTGGTGCACGGCCTGGCCCACCGGGTGCTGGGCGACGAGGACGGCGCGGACCGGGTCACCCGCGATGTCTTCGGCCACCTCTGGGAGCACCCGGAGGAGTACGACCCCAAGGACGGCCCCTTACGCTCCTGGCTTGCCTCGCTCACCCACCGGCAGGCGGTCACCCGGCTCCGCCTGGCCGCGAGCGAGGGGGAGAGCCATGACGAGAGCGAGGGCCGGACCGGGTCTCGGGAGCTCGAGGAGAGGGTCCGTGCCGCCTCCGCCGCGGCCCGCGCCGACTACATCGTCAGCTCCATGCCCGCCCCGCTGCGCGAGGCCCTGGACCTGGCCTACTTCCACCGGCTGGACTGCGCCCGGGCCGCCGCGAGCCTGGGCGTCACCGAGGACGAGACACGCCGCCGGCTCCGGCTGGGACTGCAACTGCTCTCCACCGCGCACCAGGGGCCGCGCCGGTCCGCCCGGGCCATGGCGCCGCCGGGTGCCCACGCCGGGAGCCGGCGATGAGCCCGGCCATCCCCGGTCCCCGGCCCGCCGCCGAGGACGGCCTGTCCTGGCCGGTCTCCCACAAGCTGCTGAAGTCCCTGCTGGGCGCCTGGGCCCTGGCCGCCTGCTCGGCCGAGGAGACCGCCGCGGTGGAGGCGCATCTGACGGACTGTGCCGACTGCGCGGACGAGGCCCTGCGGCTGCGGGACGCGGTGGCGCTGCTGCACCCCGAGGACAGCCTGGACCTCAATCCGGCGCTGCGCCCCCGGGTGCTGGCGCACTGTCTGGCCCGCCGCCCGGCCAAGGTCCCGGTGCCCGCCTGGGCGGTGCCATACGAGGCGGAGACCGCCCGGCTGGACGCCCTGCTGAGGGACATCGACACCGCGGACTGGCAGGCTCCGGTGCGGCTGGCCTGGTTCGACGGCCGGCGCCCGGCCACCCGGGACGCCACCGTGGCCACCGTCATCGGTCATCTCACCGCGGTGGACGGCCTGGTCGCCGAGGCGCTGGGCCTGTCCGTCCCGCTCTCCCGCGATCCGGCCGCCACCGCCCGTGCCGAGGCCCCGGACGAGGGCGGCCGCCCGGCCGCCGAGGTGCGCCGGGAGTGGCGCGAGCAGGGGCGGGCCCTGGTCCGTACGGCCTCCTTCGCCGACGACCGCGTCGCCCAACTGCCCGTCGATTACGGCAGGTTCAGTCTGCCGCTGAGCGATGCCTTCCTGGACCGGGCCTTTGAGTGCTGGGTGCACGCCGAGGACATCGCCGGGGCGGTGGACTACCCCTACGGGCCGCCGGCCCCGTCCCACCTCAACCATCTGATCGATCTGGCCGTCCGGCTGCTGCCCCGGGCGATCGACCGGCGCCGCCGGGCCGGGCTGGCACCGCCGCCGCATGCGCTGCGCTCGGCCGCCTCCCCGGGCCGTTCACTGCACCTGGAGATCGAGGGCAGGGGCGGCGGCCACTGGTATATCGCCCTGGACTCGCCCATGGCCACCGGTGCCCGCGAGGCGGAGGTGGCCCATGTGGCCCTGGAGAGCGTGGAGTTCTGCCGACTGGCCGCCGGCCGGATACCGCCACAGGAAGCGGCCGCCGGGCAGGACGGTGACCAGGAGGCGATCCGCGATGTGCTCTTCGCGGCCGCCTCACTGTCCCGGCTGTAAGGGCCCTACGGGTCTCAAGGTCCCCAATGACCCCAAGGGCCCCGAGGGTCAGGCGAAAACGACGGTGCGGCCGCCGTTGAGGAGCACCCGGTGCTCGCTGTGCCACTTCACGGCACGGGCGAGCGCCTGGCACTCCACGTCCCGGCCCACCGCCACCAGCTGCTCCGGGGTCACCTGGTGACCGACCCGCTCGACCTCCTGCTCGATGATCGGGCCCTCGTCGAGGTCGGCGGTCACATAGTGCGCGGTGGCACCGATCAGCTTGACGCCCCGGGCGTGCGCCTGGTGGTAGGGCTTGGCGCCCTTGAAGCTCGGCAGGAAGGAGTGGTGGATGTTGATGATCCGGCCGGACAGCTCCTTGCAGAGGTTGTCGGAGAGCACCTGCATATAGCGGGCCAGCACCACCAGTTCCACGTTCTCCGCGCGGACCAGCTCCAGCAGCCGGGCCTCGGCTTCCGGCTTGTTCTCCTTGGTCACCGGGATGTGGTGGAAGGGGATGCCATAGGAGGCGACCAGCTCGGCGAAGTCGGTGTGGTTGGAGACCACGGCCGCGATCTCCACCGGCAGGGCGCCGATCCGGGCGCGGAACAGCAGGTCGTTGAGGCAGTGCCCGAACTTGGACACCATCAGGACGATCCGCATCTTCTCGTCGGCCCGGTGGATCTGCCAGTCCATCTGGAAGGAGTCCCCGACGGCCGCGAAGCTGGCCCGCAGCTTCTCCAGCGTCACCGGGGCCTCGGCGCCGAAGTGCACCCGCATAAAGAACAGCCCGGTGTCATGGTCGCCGAACTGCTGGCTGTCCTCGATGTTGCAGCCGGTCATGAACAGGTAGCTGGACACCGCGTGCACGATGCCCTGCTTGTCCGGGCAGGAGAGGGTGAGGACGTACTGGTCGGCCGGGGCGGGCTGCGAGGCGTTCATAGCCCAATAGCGTCGCATATCCGCGCCCCGTCCCGGACCGGGCGGGCCTCGGCCCGGGGTGAGCGTGTGCCTCGGCCCGGGGTGAGCGTGTGCCTCGGACCCGGGCGAGCGTGTGCCTCAGACCTGGGCGAGCCTGTGCCTCAGACCTGGGTGAGCATGGCGAGCACCGGCAGCGAGCGCGGCGGCACATCCGGGTCGTCCCCGTCGCCCGCCGCCAGCCGCAGATGCGCCTCGCGGGCGGCACGTACCGCCTCGGGCCAGCCGTGGTGTTCCAGGAAGGCGGAGACCGGGGCGTCCGCCCCCACCTGGTGCATGATCTTCAGGACCCGGAGCACGGCCACATCCACCAGGGCCGCCTCGCCGGAGTCCCGGAAGACGGTGCCGACGTACTTCTCGGCCGACCAGTTGTCCAGCCAGGTGTCCTCGACCAGCCGGTAAACGGCGTCGGTCACGTCCCCATAGCCCTCGCGCCCGGTGAGCCAGCACTCCCGCTGGAAGTCCGGGTCCGAGAGCATGTGCAGCGCGGAGCGCACGTTCGCTCGCCAGCGCCACCATGGCATGTCATTGAGCGGCATGCCGTCCATGGTGGTCGAGCGGCGGCCGCGGCGGGAAGACTTCTCCGAACCTTGCACGGAATCGATCGTACGTTCCGTTGACGGCCGGGTCAGAGCTGCGTCCACTGGCGCTGCGGCAGCCCGTACTTCTTGGCGATGGGATTCCACAGGTCCGCTGCCTTCTTCTTGGCGGCGGTGGCCTCACCGCTGGCCCGGTCGCCGGCCGCCGCGTCCTTGGTGGGACGGGCGTGGCCCTTGACACAGCCGTGCTTGCCGCCTGCGTGGTCGGCCCAGGAGGCATAGCTGTTGTCGGCGGCGGCGGAGGACTGCCACGCCTTGGTCAGCTGGGCGGCCAGCTGATCGTTGTTGGGCAGCTTGTCGATGGCCGTCTTCTGCAGCCGGCTCACCAGGTCATTGCGCTGCCCGGCGGCGGTGCGCAGATCTCCGGCGGACTTGCCCAGATCCTTGCAACTCCTGGTCGCGTCAACGGCCTTGATGACCGAATCCCGGCTGTTGCCGCTGTCCTTGAGCAGCGCGTCCAGCGCCTGGGCCTGGGCCTGTGCCGGATCGGCGGGCTTGCCGGCGGTGGCGGAGGGGCTGCTGCCGGGCTCGGTACTGGCCACGCTCTGCGGGGTGTCGGCGGCCGCCTTGCCGCCTCCCCCGCCACCGCTGAGCAGCGCCCCCACGCCCAGCCCCGCGGCGGCGCAGGCCGCCACCCCGGCGCCGATCAGCACCATCTTCCGCTGCCGGGGCCGCGGCGCGGGCTCCCCCGGCGCGGAGCGCACGGGCCCCACGCCCGGGGGCACGGGCGGCAGCTGCTGGGTGGGCTCCGCAGCGCGGAACAGTCCGTCGAACTCCACGGGCGGCGCATACGAGGCAGCCGCTCCCCCGCCCTGCGGGGGCAGCATCTGCGTCGCGTCCTCGGCCCTCGCCCCGCCGCCCGGCACGGGCGGCAGGTACTGCGTCGCGGCGGCGGCGTTCGCATCCACGCCCTGAGCGGACATCACCGACTGCCCGCCGGGCACCGGCGGAAGGTACTGCGTCGCCGCACCCGCATCCACGCCAGGGGCCGCCGCACCGGCATGCCGCCCCCCGGCACCCTGAGCTCCGGGCCCACCGCCCGGCACCGGCGGCAAGTACTGCGTGGCCGCAGCCGCATCCACGCCAGGGGCCGCCGCACCGGCATGCCGCCCCCCGGCACCCTGAGCTCCGGGCCCACCGCCCGGCACCGGCGGCAAGTACTGCGTCGCCGCACCCGCATCCACGCCGGAGGCCGCCCCGGCGGGCGGGGCGCTCGGCACCGGTGGCAGGTATTGGGTCGCAACGGGCTCCCCGCCCGACGTGGGCGGGGCCCAGCCCGGCGCCGCACCAGGCGCACCCGGCGCGGAAGGACCCCCCGCCCCCACACCCCCGGGCGGCACCCAAGCGCCCGGCGCACCGGAAGTCGCCCCCGGGGCGCCCGGTATGGGAGGACGGGCGGGCGGCACCGCCGGTGGTGCCGGCGCACCCGGCGCGGATGCGGCCGGGACCTCCGGCGGCAACGGGGCCCGCGACCCCCAGGGCTCACCCGGGAGCCGCGACTCATTCCCCTGTCCGCTCTGCGTCACCGGGACTCCTCAGGCTGCTGTACGGGACTACGACCGGCGGCTCACGCTACCCGCTGGCCCCCACGACCGGCCACGCATGCCCGGCCCCGTACCCCGCTGGCGCCCGCAACCGGCCACGCACCCCAGCCACACCGCACTGGCCCCGCGACCGGCACCCACACCCGGCCGTACCCCGCTGACGCCCGCAACCGGCCGCGTAAGCCCAAGCAGCACCGCACCGGCCCCGGAACCGACCACGCGCACCCCCAGCCGCACCCCCTACGCCGCCTGCAACTCCATCCGTGCTCCGAACTCCCGGACCATCGGCTCGTCCCGGTACGGCTCCAGGCGTTGCCGGAAGTCGTCCAGATACTCCGCGCCGCGGTTGGACCGCAGCGTGCCCAGCAGTTCCACGGCCCGGCTGCCGGTGGCGCACGCGGCCTCCACCTCGCGCTGCTGCACCTGCGCCGTGGCCAGCAGCAGCATTCCGATCGCCCGGCGGCGGACCCGGCCCGGCGGATGGGCCGCCAGTGCCTCCTCCGCGTGCCGGCGCGCCGGTTCCGGCTGGCCCAGATCCCGGTGGCAGTGCGCCAGTTCGTCGGCCAGATAAGCCCGGTCGAAGTGGCGGATCCACACCGGATCGTCCCCCGACTCCCCTTCCCCTTCGGCCTGTTCGAGTTTGGTGACGGCCTTGGCGGCCACCGTCTGGCAGGAGCGGGCGTCCCCGAGCAGCGCATGGCCGCGCGCCTCGGCCGCGTAGAACATCGACTCCACCCGGGGCGGCACCTGCCCCCGGGCCCCCTCCTGTGCCGCCTTGGCCAGCTGGGCGATCTCCCGGGGGTTGCCCAGCGAGGCGGCCAGGTGGCTCATGCTGGCGGCCAGGACATAACCGCCGTAGCCGCGGTCGCCCGCCGCCTGTGCCAGCCGCAGCGCCTGGATGTAGTAGCGCTGGGCCAGCCCCGGCTGCCCGGTGTCCACGGCCATATAACCGGCCAGCTCCGTCAACCTGGCGACGGCGGCGAAGAGTTCACGGCCCACCGCCTCCCGGTAGGAGCCCGCCAGCAGCCCGGAGACCACGCTGTTGAGGTAGTGCACCACCACCGGGCGGACATGTCCGCTGCCATAGCGGTGGTCCAGTTCCACCAGCGCCGCGGTGGTGGACTTCACCGCCTCCACATCCGACGGCCCGACCCGCGCGCCCGCGCTCCGCGCCACTTGGGCGTCCGCGCCGGTGATCAGCCAGTCCCGGCTGGGCTCCACCAGCGCGGAGGCCGCCACCGAGGTGCCGCTGAGGAAGTCCCGGCGGCCGACGTCACTGCGCCACAGTTCGCAGACCTGCTCGATGGCCCCCATCACGGTGGGGGAGAACTGCAGGCCCACGCCGGAGGCGAGGTTCTTGCCATTGGCCATGCCGATCTCGTCGATGGTGACGCTGCGCCCCAGCTTGCGGCCGAGTGCCTCGGCGATCACGGCCGGCGCCCGTCCGCGCGGCTGCTGGCCCCGCAGCCAACGGGCCACGGAGGTCTTGTCATAGCGCAGATCGAGACCGTGCTCGGCGCCGCACATATTGACCCGGCGCGCCAACCCGGCATTGGAACAGCCGGCTTCCTGGATGAGCGCCTGCAGCCGTTCATTCGGCTGCCGCGCCACGAGTGGCCGTGCGGCCATCTGTAACCCCCTGAGACTGCCAACTACGGAGCGAGAAGCTGGGACAGCCGGAACGCTGCCTTCTGTGATCTTTTCCCCCCTGATGTCCGGAGAATGCGGGACTTACGGGACTTACCGGTATCTCGCTGATGTCTCGCTGAGCTGTGCCCGCTTCTGCCGCGAAGGTGGCTACCCCTGCACAGGGGCGAAGCCGCCTCTGCGCCCCCGTACATGCACCCGTGCGCCCCACGTGCTGTGTCGCCGGGCGCGTCATAAGCCCGAGCCTGAGCCGTAACCCCTGGTGACAGGGGGAGTTGTGATGAGCGTGGAAGAGACCATCGGAGTAGGAGCGCCGCGCATCCCCCAACAACGCGGCGAGCGCGTGCTCGACGCCGCCGTCCGGTACACGGACGAACGGCACTGGGACGTCGTCGCCGGTACCTGGCTGGAGGCCGACAACGGCCGCGAACGCTGCTCGTGCGGCGAACTCGACTGCCCCGCGCCAGGAGTTCACCCCGCCCGCCCCGACTGGGCCACCCAGGCCACCGGCAGCCCGGCCGGCGCCCGCCGGATGTGGGCCAAGAACCCGTCTGCCTCGGTGCTGTTGCCCACCGGCCGCACCTTTGACGCGCTGGACGTCTCGGAGTCGGCCGGCTGTCTGGCGCTGGCCCGGATGGAGCGGATGGGCATCGAACTGGGGCCGATCAGCAGCACCCCGTTCCGCCGGATGCAGTTCTTCGTCCTCCCGGGCGGCGCCCTGAAGGTGGCCGACGCCGTCCGCAAGCTCGGCTGGCGCCCCTCCTCGCTGGACCTGGTGGCCCGGGGCGAGGGGGACTATGTGGTCGCCCCGCCCAGCCGGGTGGGCAACCGGGGCGCGGTGCAGTGGGCCCGTCAGCCCACCGCCGCCAACCGCTGGCTGCCGGACGCCGAGGAGCTGGTGAGCGCCCTCGCCTACGCCTGCGGCGGCGATCCGGCCGGCGCCCGCAACCCCTGACGTTTGTCACCTGTCCCCGCCCCCGCCCGGCCCTAGTCTGGCTGTACGGGGGCGGGTCGCCGTCCCCGGGCAACACAGAAGTGAGGGATGGCAGTGGGACGGGACGGCACATCCGCCGCCGTGCGGATCGAGGGGCTGTGGAAGCGGTTCGGCGAGCAGGTCGCGGTCGCCGGAATCGATCTGGAGATACCGTCGGGCCGGTTCATCGGGCTGGTCGGCCCCAATGGCGCGGGCAAGACCACCACGCTCTCCATGGTCACCGGGCTGCTGCGGCCCGACTCCGGCCGGGTGGAGATCGCCGGGCATGATGTCTGGCGGGACCCGGCCGCGGTGAAGTCCCGGATCGGGGTACTGCCCGAGGGGCTGCGCCTGTTCGAGCGCCTCTCCGGGCGCGAACTGCTCACCTACACCGGGCAGCTGCGGGGGCTGCCCGGTGAGCAGGTGGACCGCCGGGCCACCCAGCTGCTGGACGTACTGGGCCTGGCCGGCGCCCAGCACAAGCTGGTGGTGGACTACTCCACCGGAATGCGCAAGAAGATCGGGCTGGCGGCCGCGCTGCTGCACAACCCCGAAGTCCTCTTCCTGGACGAGCCCTTCGAGGGCGTGGACCCGGTCTCGGCCCAGTCCATCCGCAAGGTGCTCCAGCAGTACACCGCCTCCGGCGCCACCGTGGTCTTCTCCAGCCATGTGATGGAGCTGGTGGAGTCGCTGTGCTCCTGGGTGGCGGTGCTGGCCGGCGGCCGTATCCGGGCGCAGGGCACGCTGGAGGAAGTCCGCGGCGAGGCGGCCACCTTGCAGGATGCCTTCCTGGAACTGGTGGGCGCCCAGGGGCAGGCGGCCGGCGAGAACCTCGACTGGCTGGGCGGCGGGGTCCGATGAGCACCACCGCCAACGCCTCCGCCACCAAGGCTTCCGGCGCCTCCCTGACCCCGGTCTTCATCCGGCTGAAGCTTTCGCTGCTGCGCAACGGCCTGCGGCAGTCCAGCAAGCGCAAGGCCGTCTGGATCACCTCCATTGTGTTCACCGCCCTTTACGCGGCACTGCAGTTGCTGGGGCTGATCGTGCTGCGCGGCCATCCCCATGTGGCGGCGCTGACCGTGCTGCTGGCGGTGGTGCTCGCGGTGGGCTGGGCATTCGTCCCGCTGTTCTTCCCCAGCGGGGACGAGACCATGGACCCCACCCGGCTGGCCATGCTGCCGCTGCGGCCCGGACCGCTCACCGTGTCCCTGCTGGCCGCCTCACTGGTCGGCATCGGGCCCGCGTTCACCCTGGTGCTGGCGGTCGGTTCGGTGATCGCCACCGCCCATGGCGGCGCGGCCTTCGCGGTGGGCGTACCGGCCGTGGCGCTCACCCTGCTGACCTGTGTGGCCCTGGCCAGGGCGGTGGCCACCGCCAATGTCCGGCTGCTGTCCAGCCGCAAGGGCCGGGATCTGGCCCTGCTGAGCGGGCTGGTGATCGCGGTCGGTATCCAGGTGGCCAACTACGGTCTGCAGAAGCTCAGTAACGCCGGTGGAATGGCCAGGCTCGAACCCTTTGCCAAGGTGCTGCGCTGGGTGCCGCCGGGCTCCGCGATGGACGCGGTACGGTCCACCGGCCAGGGCTCATACGGCCTTGCCGCGGCCCAACTCGCCCTGTCCGCCGCGGTGCTGGCGCTGCTGCTGTGGTGGTGGCAGCGCGGCCTGACCAAGGTGCTGACGTCGCCGGACTCCTCCACCCTGGCCGCCGCCGAGCCCGAGCGGAAGCGGGTGAGCACCGGACTGGCACGGCTGTTGCCGCAGGGACGTACGGGAGCGGTGATGCTGCGCAGCCTGCGCTATGTGCTGCGCGATCCCAAGACCAGGATGACCTGGACCAGTCAGCTGGTCATCGGCGCCCTGGTGCCCTTCCTCAATGTGGCCCGGCACAACGGCAACTCCTACTGGGCGTTTATGGCCGTCGCCATGGTCGGCGGACAGATGTACAACCTGTTCGGGACGGACGGCTCGGCATTCTGGCTGGTGATGCAGACCATCAACGGCCCCCGGGACGCCTACCTCGAACTGCGCGGCCGCGCCCTGGCCTTCGCCCTGCCGGCGGTGCCCTATCTGGTGCTGCTGGTGACCGCGCTGACCGCGTTCACCGGGCACTGGGACACCTTGCCGGAGGTGCTGGGTCTTGGACTGGCCTTGCTGGGCGCGATGTTCGCCACCGGGGCGGTGACCTCGGCCTTGCTGCCGTACGCGGTGCCGCAGGGCAACGCCTTCAAGAACGTCGGCCCCGGCCAGACGTCCATCGCCTGGCTGGGCCTGCTCGGCGGCCTGCTGGCGGCTTCGGCGCAGTGTGTGCCGCTGGTGCTGCTGACCGTGTGGCTGCACACCTCGGGCCACCACGGCTGGCTGCCGCTGCTGCTGCCGCTGGGCTTCGGCTACGGCCTGCTGGCGGCCTGGACGGGCCTCCGCATCGCGGCCCCCCGCCTGGCCCGCCGCCTCCCGGAAGTCCTCGCCGCAGTCGCCAAGGCATGAGGCCCCCCGCCCCTGTTGGGCGCCCCACAGGGGCGCGGGGAACTGCGCGACCGGCCATGGACGGCCCGCACCCGGAAACGAACCGGTAGCCGCTCAGGGGCGCGGGGAACTGCGCGAGCAACCGCCCACAAGCCGCACCCTCACTCCGAAGCGCTCTCCACATACCCATCCGGCCGCACCAGAAGCGTCGTACCGACCGCGTCGGCCCGGGTAACCGTGACGACGCCGTCGTCGGGGTCACCCCCAACCGCCGACGATCCCCGCGGCAGCACCCGCACATACTCCCCCGCCCGCAGCGCCTCATACAGCCGCACCGGCCCCGACTCCCGCTCCGCGAGCGGCAGATCGGGCGCCCGGCGCCCGGTCAGCGGATGGGAGCCCGGCGGCGCGGGATAGGCGATGTCCAGGCCGCTGATGGTCAGCGCCGCCCGCCGGGTGACCCCCGGCAGCAGACCCAGCGCACCACCCGCCACCGCCCGCGCGACCCGCAGCGGCGGTGCGGTGACCAGCGCGGCCCGGATGATCGCACCGCTCACCCGCAGCACCTGCCGCCCCACCGGATGCCGCTCCGTCTGGTAGCTGTCCAACAACCCTTCCCCGGCCCGCCCTTGCAGCACCGCGGCCAGCTTCCAGCTCAGATTGGCGGCGTCCTGGATGCCGGTGTTCATGCCCATACCGCCGGCCGGTGAGTGGACATGCGCGGCGTCCCCGGCCAGGAAGACCCGGCCCTCGCGATACCGCGGCGCCTGCCGCTCGTCACTGTGGAAGCGCGAGGTCCAACGGGGCTCGCCCATCCCGAAGTCGGTGCCGAACAGCGAGCGCACCAGGTCGCGCAGGTCCTCATAGTCGGCCGGGGCATCGCTGGGCAGTTCGCTGCCGGCGCGCCAGCCGATGACGCGGTACCACCCGTCACCGAAGGGCGCGATAAGGGCAAAGCCCTCGCGGCCCGCCTTGATGGTGGGCGCCACCCCGGGATCGGTGGCCAGCCGGGCATCGGCCAGCAGCACCGAGCTGAGTATGGAGTGGCCGGGGAAGGGGATGCCCAGGGCCTGCCGGACGGCACTGTGCACCCCGTCGGTGCCGACCGCGTAACGGGCGCGCAGGGTGTGGCCGGCCCCGTCCGGACCCTCGACGGACACCTGGACGCCCTCCGCGTCCTGGCGCACCCCCGTGCAGCGGGTGCCCCGGCGGATCTCCAGCCCGGCCCGCTCGGCACGCCGCTGCAGCACCCGCTCGGTCTCGTACTGCGGGGTGATCAGCACCCCCGGGAAGCGGGTGGGCAGGCTGCCGACGTCCAGCCGGGTGGCGCCGAGGATCCGCAGCTCATTGAGGAAGGTGCCGGTGGCCAGCAGTTCCTCGGCCAGGCCCCGCGCGTCCAGCACCTCCAGGGTGCGGGCGTGGACGGCGAAGGCCCGGGTGAGGTTGGACTCCTCCCCGCGCCGCTCCAGCAGCAGAGTGGACACCCCGGCCGCGGCCAGATCCCCGGCCAGCAGAAGCCCGGTGGGGCCGGCTCCGATGACGACGACATCCGCGTCAAGGGCCGTGTCGGCGGTCAGGCCAGTGGTCAGATCGGTGGTCATGACACCAAACCTCCGGGGATTCCCAGCGCTCCGGCGAGCACGCTCGCCCTACTGCCAGTGCACACCTCCCGGGCAGTTATGTCAACGGGCGTTGAATTTATTTACGGGCTCCCGCGGCCGCCTCCACAAAGGGCTCGGCCACCCGCCGCCAGGCGGCCGGCTGGTCGTAGTGGATGAAGTGCCCGGCATCGGGCACCTCCGCATAGCGCCCCCGGGGCAGCACCCGCACCATCTCCTGGGCCTCGGCCCGGCCCAGCTCCCCGTCCAGCCCGCGCACCACCAGTGCCGGGCACTCCACCCGGGCCAGGTCCTCCCAGTGCGCATCATGGGCGTAGGACTCCCGGGCGAGCAGGATCTGCCGGCGGAAGAACAGCGGCCGCCAGCCATCCGCCCGCTCGGCCATCACCTCGGCATAGAAATCGCCCCGCGCCGGAGCCGGGCGCTCCAGCATGGGATCGTCCTGGCCGAACCATTTGCGCACCTCGGCCAGGGTGGCGAAGGGCACCGGCCAGGACCGCAGCCACTCCCCCCAGCGGCGCTGGGTCGCGGCGCCCAGCGCGGAGGCCCGCATATCGCTGATCACCAGCGCCCGCACCAGATCCGGCCGCCGGGCGGCGAGCTGCCAGGCGGTCAGGGCTCCCATGGCATGGCCGACCAGGATCGCGGGGGCCAGCCCCAGCTGCTCGATGGCCGCCTGGGCGTCGGCCACATAAGCCTCACTGGCATAGGGGCCGGCCACCGGCTTGTCACTGCGGCCGTGCCCGCGCTGGTCCAGGGCCACCGTGCGGTGACGGGCGGAGAGCCAGCCGGCGGTCTCCGCCCAGTGCGCCGCCCGGCCCATCAGACCGTGCAACAGCAGCACCCCGCCCGCGCCGCCGGACCCCGCCCGCACACTGCCGCCGACCGGGCCGCCCCGGCCGGTGAACTCCCAGGCGGCCAGCCGGACTCCACCGCTTCCGCTGACTTCGATTCGCCGCGCCATGACTCCTGACACCCCCACTTCACCCCCGGACAGCTCCACCTTATGGAACCCCCTTTCGAATGAGTCGGCCGTTGCGCGCAACACCCCTCGTTCGAGTGACCGGGGTCAAGGATTGGCGGTCGGCGCCCAGGGGAGTAATCGACCTGGGCGCGGACCGCTCGGGGAAAGAGGTCCGCGAGGCGCACCCTGGGAGCTCGGGGCCCCGGGTCGCCGTGGGGGGAAAACGGGGAGGCGGAGCCCCGGTGCCCGGCAGGGCACCGGGGCTCTTGTCAGCCCTTGTCACGGAGCCCCTCCCTGGTCGGCGGCGCGCACGCATATGCCACGACGCCAGCGTGACACTCTCTGCCCAAGCGCGCGCCCTTTCCGCCGACTCCGGCCACGCCAAGGGCAGTTGACCACACCACACACCTCGCCGGGGACGTCCCCGGACAGCCGGAGGGGCCGGGCGGCAGCCGGCCGCCCGGCCCCTCATGGCACCGGAGAATCCCGTGAAAGCGCCGGTCAGCGCTTGGCTACAAACACATGCGAGGCGATATCGGAGGCCAGCTCGGCGGCCTCGCCACTGCTGCCCACCATCACCCCACCGGGCGACTCCGTCACACTGACCACGGCCCCCGGCTGCACCCCGGCCCGGCGCAGCGAGTACATCAGCTGGGCGTCGGTCTGGATGGGCTCGCCGATGCGGCGCACCACCACCGTCTTGCCCTCGCTGCCGGGCTCCAGGTCGTTCAGGCTGACCATGCCGTCATAGGGGTCGGGCTCCGGCTTCTCGCCCAGCTCCTCCAGGCCCGGGATGGGGTTGCCATAGGGCGACTCGGTGGGGTGGCGCAGCAGCTCCAGCACCCGCCGCTCCACCGCCTCGCTCATCACATGCTCCCAGCGGCAGGCCTCGGCGTGCACCTGCTCCCACTCCAGGCCGATCACATCGACCAGCAGGCACTCGGCCAGCCGGTGCTTGCGCATCACCCGGGTGGCCAGCCGCCGGCCCTCCTCGGTCAGCTCCAGATGACGGTCCCCGGCCACCGTGACCAGGCCGTCGCGCTCCATGCGGGCCACCGTCTGGCTCACCGTCGGGCCGCTCTGGTCGAGCCGCTCGGCGATGCGGGCGCGCATCGGGACCACACCCTCTTCTTCCAGCTCAAGGATGGTGCGGAGATACATCTCCGTGGTGTCGATCAGTCCGGACATGCCGTGCCCCTCGATAAGTCGTGCGCTGGCCCTGCCCCAATTCTGACGCATGGCACCGACAAGAGTGGCCGCTACGGCCCTGCCGCCGTATTGACACGGCGCAGGTGGACAACGCACCGTGATCGGCGCCACCAGAGACCGGCACCCCAGACCCATCGACCCCATCGACCGCGAGGGAGCCCCCTGCGATGAGCGCCAACGAACTGGCCGGGCGGTTCTTCGACGCCGCGGTCGATCTGCTGCGGCGGGCCCGCGACGAGGAGGCGGAACATATCGCCGCCGCCGGCGCCATGCTCGCCGACACGGTGGCGGAGGGCGGGCGGCTGTTCGTCTTCGGCGCCGGCCACTCCTCGATCGCCGCCCAGGACGTGGTCTACCGGGCCGGCGGGCTGGCCCTGATGAATCTGCTGGCGGTTCCCGGGACGGTCGGGGTGGACGTGGTCCCGGCCACCCTGGGCAGCGCCCTGGAGCGGGTGGACGGGCTGGCCGGGGCGGTGCTGGACACCAGTCCGGCGCGCCCCGGCGACGTACTGATCGTCATCTCGCTGTCCGGGCGGAACTCGCTGCCGGTGGAGATGGCCATCAACGCCCGCGCCCTGGGGCTGAAGGTCATCGGCGTCACCTCGCTCGCCTACGCCGAGGAGACCAAGTCCCGCCATTCCTCGGGGACTTTCCTCAAGGACCACTGTGACCTGGTGATCGACAGCAAGATCGCGGTAGGCGACGCGGAGCTCACCGCGGAGGGCATCGCCGCCCCCTTCGCCCCCGCCTCCACGGTGGTCACCTGCGCCCTGATGCAGGCCGTGGTGGCCACCGCGGCCGGCGAACTGGCCGCCCGCGGCATCGACCCACCCATGCTGCGCTCCGGAAATGTGGACGGCGGCCACGAGTGGAACGGCCGGGTGCTGGGCGAGTACGGGGACCGGATCTTCTTCCGGCGCTGAGCGGGGTGGGGGCTCTCGGCGCTCGCGCGGGGCGACCGGCACGCCGGGCCGCCGGGATGCCGGGATGCCGGGATGCCGGGATGCCGGGGGTGGCGGCGGGCGGTCAGTGTGCCGTCAGGGTCGCCAGGTCGATGGAGGCCGCGACGCGGGTGGCGATGTCCTCCGCATAGGTGGCGTCCGAGCGGTCGAAGGCCCGTCGGGACGGGCCGCGCAGAAAGGTCACCACGCCGACCGTCCGCCCCCGGCTGCGCAGCGCGGTGGCCAGCGCGTGCTGGGTGCCGGACGGCCAGCGGTGCACCGTCGCCCAGTCCCGGCTGCGGTCGGTGACCGCGCGGACCGAGCCACAGCGCTCCACCGCCTGGAGCGCCGGGTGCCCTTCCTCGTAGGGCACCGGCAGCGCCGTGCCGGCCGGTGACGGCCCGGCCCCGGCGGGTGCGGACGCGGCCCGCAGCAGCCGCACCGGCAGGGTGGGCTCGGCCTCCGGTTGCGGCAGCAGGTCGATCAGCGCATGGTCGGCGAAGCCGGCCAGAGCGAAGTCCAGATAGAGCGCGGCCGCCTCCATCGGGTCCTCGCACTCGGCCACCGCCCGGCCCGCACGGTGCAGCTGACTGCCCCGGAAGCGCAGCCGGGCGCTCTCCTGCTCGGCCAGCCGGGTCTTGGTGACGTCGAGGAACAGCCAGGCCACTCCCAGCGGCACCGGCTCCTCCACCAGCGGGGTGGACAGCCGCATAAAGCCACTGCGCCAGCAGCGGCGCTCGCCGCCCGAACCGGCGCCGCGCGCCTCGGAGTTGCCATTGCCGGAGTCGCCGCGGACCGTCACCCACAGCTCGGCGGGTGCCGGGGGCGCCCCGGCGGCCAGCACATGCTGGAGCACGCCTTCGAGGTCCTCGGCGCCATGCTCCAGCAGATCGCCCAGTGGCCGTCCCAGCAGCGCGGTACGGGTGGTGCGCAGTGCCCGTGCGGCGGTGGTGTTGGCCAGCGCGGGGCGCAGGTCGGCGTCGATCAGCACCACGCCCCAGGGGGCGTCGCCGAACAGCGCCTCGCTCAGCGCCACCGAGCGTTCCAGGTCGATCTGGGTGTGCACCTCGCTGAACGCGCAGTAGACCCCGGCCGGGTGGCCGTCGGCGCCGGGGACGGCGGAGGTCTGCACCCGGACCAGGACCCGTCCGCCGTCCTTGGTCAGCAGCGCGAACTCGTCCACCTGGCGGCCCGGTGCCCGCATGGCACCGAGCAGCCGGCCGGTGACCTCCTCGGCGTCCGCCTCGCGCACCGCCCAGCCGGCCAGGCCCCGGCGCCCGACCGCCTCCCTGGCGCTCCAGCCCAGTATCCGCTCGGCCTCGCGGTTCCAGTGGGTGATGGTGCCTTCCGCGTCGAAGGCGCACAGTGCGGCGTCCATGCCGTCCAGCAGGGCGGCGAGCAGGTCGTGGTCCTCGTTCTCGGCCGCGTCGTTGTTCTCCGCTGCGTGGCTGTTCTCGGCTGCGAGGTTGTTCTCGGCTGCGTCGGCGGTGGAAGGACGGGCCGGGCCGGACTGGTGTGGAGCGGTCACGAGATACCCCCAGCGGGACGCGCCTGCATCTGCTGCACGACGGGTCATTCAACTCGACCCGGCCGGAAACCACACCGGCTTCGGTGAAATCGGTGCCCCGGGAAATTCGGTTGTTCCCTCGGGGATCGCTTCCTAGGGTGTGGAGCACACGAGAAGGGAGGTGGTTCGGCCAATGATTTCAGTCCGGACGCGTGAGGTGACTGCGGGCTAGCGCAGCCCGTTGTCGCGCAAAGCGCAGCAGGGTCGGCTGTGCCGGCCCCGTGCGGAGCACGAAAGTGTCACCGCCCCAGCAGTCACCCGATCCGTGGGCCGCCGAGTCGTCCGCTCGGCACCGTTCGCACTGTGTGCGGCGGGCCAGGCCCACGGATCGTTCTGCGTTCGGCCGCGGGCCGTGGGTGGCTGTTCGCGCAGTTCCCCGCGCCCCTGACGGGGCGCACCCTTATGGGTAGAGGCGTTCTACGTGCCAGCCATGGGGCCGGCGTACATAGCGGAGGCGGTCGTGGAGGCGGTTTTCGCGGCCCTGCCAGAACTCGACTCGGTCCGGCTCCACCCGGAAGCCGCCCCATTCCGGTGGCACCGGGACCTCGGAGCCCTCCGGGTGCAGAGCGGCCAGGCGGCGGTAGGACTCCTCGATCTCCTCCCGGGAGGCGGCCACCGTGGACTGGGCGCTGGCCCAGGCGCCGATCTGGGAGCCGTGCGGCCGGGAGTGGAAGTACGCGGCGGTCTCCTCCGGCTCCACCCGTCCGGCCCGTCCCTCGATCACGATCTGACGGGCAATCGGATGCCAGGGGAAGACCAGCGCCACCGAGGGGTTGCGGGTGATCTCAACTCCCTTGCGGGAGCCGTAGTTGGTGAAGAAGACAAAGCCCCGCTCGTCATATCCCTTGAGCAGCACCATCCGTGCGCCGGGCCGTCCGTCCGGGTCCGCGGTGGCGACCACCATCGCATTGGGCTCATGCAGCCCGCTCGCCACCGCCTGGGCGAACCAGCGGGCGAACTGCTCAAAGGGATCGGCGGCCAGCTCGGCCTCATGCAGGCCCGTGGACCGGTAATGCGCCCGCATCGCGGCGGGGTCCAACTCCTCGGCGTACGACACGGCCACATCTTGCAGCACATGGCGGCCGTCCGAACAGAACCAACGGGGGCGGAGGGCCGGAACATCCTGCCCGCCGCCGGGGCCGTTCAACCCTCCCCGCGGCGAAACGGCCGGTGTGCCGGACATCACCCTTCCCCCTGGTCCCGCCCACCCGGGAAAATCTCCGGGCGGGCGCGATGACCGCCCACGCCGAGGACCCTGGTTTCCGGCTCGGCCCGGCATCCTGACTGAGGATGGGTGAAGGGCCGGGGTGAAGTGCGCCCGGACGGGGCATGACCGGGTAGACCGATACGGACCGCGAGCCTGATCCACAGCCGCGTAGCCGGTTCGGCCCGCCACAAGCAGCCGCAGCAACAGCAGACACGCAGACATCCGCCGACCACCGGCCGGGGACACCGGCAGGTCGGCATTCGCATGTCGAACACATCACGAGGAGCCGCCTGATGTCCGACTTCGTACCCGGACTCGAAGGAGTCGTCGCGTTCGAGACGGAGATCGCCGAACCAGACAAGGAAGGCGGTTCGCTCCGCTACCGAGGCGTTGACATCGAGGACTTGGTGGGCCAGGTCTCCTTCGGCAATGTCTGGGGCCTGCTGGTCGATGGCTCCTTCAACCCCGGCCTGCCGCCGGCCGAGCCCTTCCCCATCCCGGTGCACTCGGGTGACATCCGGGTGGATGTCCAGTCGGCCCTGGCCATGCTGGCGCCGGTCTGGGGTCTGAAGCCGCTGCTGGACATCGACGAGGCCACCGCCCGGGACAACCTGGCGCGGGCCGCGGTGATGGCGCTGTCGTACGTGGCCCAGTCGGCGCGCGGCCAGGGCCTGCCGATGGTGCCCCAGCGGGAGATCGACAAGGCGGAGACCATTGTCGAGCGCTTTATGAAGCGCTGGCGGGGCGAGCCCGACCCCCGCCATGTCAAGGCCGTGGACGCGTACTGGACCTCCGCCGCCGAGCACGGCATGAACGCCTCCACCTTCACCGCCCGGGTGATCGCCTCCACCGGCGCGGATGTGGCGGCCGCGCTCTCCGGCGCGGTGGGTGCCATGTCCGGGCCGCTGCACGGCGGGGCGCCGTCCCGGGTGCTGGGCATGATCGAGGAGATCGAGCGCACGGGTGACGCCACCACCTACGTCAAGCAGGCGCTGGACCGGGGCGAGCGCCTGATGGGCTTCGGCCACCGCGTCTACCGTGCCGAGGACCCGCGGGCCAGGGTGCTGCGGCGGACGGCCCGGGAACTGGGCGCGCCGCGCTACGAGGTGGCGGAGGCGCTGGAGAAGGCGGCGCTGGAGGAGCTGCACAACCGGCGCCCGGACCGGGTGCTGGCCACAAATGTGGAGTTCTGGGCGGCGATCGTGCTGGACTTCGCGGAGGTGCCGGCGCATATGTTCACCTCCATGTTCACTTGTGCTCGCACTGCGGGGTGGAGTGCGCACATTTTGGAGCAGAAGCGGACGGGGCGGTTGGTCCGGCCTTCGGCCCGGTATGTGGGGCCGGGTCCCCGGGATCCTCGCGAGATTCCCGGCTACCAGGAGATGGTGGGGCGCTAGCGGCTCCCCAGGGCGGGCCGCACTCTTCCTTCCGGCCTGCCCCGCCCCGTTAGGGGCGCGGGGAACTGCGCGACCAGCCAGCGGCGGCCCGCACCTTGAAAGCGACGGGGCACCCCCGGTTCGTCTTCGGCTGCGGGCCGCCTCCAATTGCTCGCGCCCACGCGGCGGAGCCGCATACAGTCGCAGCCCCGCGTCCCTAATGGGGCCCCGCCAGGGCCTCGGCGAGGTGGAGGGCGCGTACCCGCAGCAGCTGCCAAAGCTGCGTACGGCAAGAGAACCCGTCCGCCAGAACAATCGCATCGCGCGGCGCCGCCCGAACCGCCGGCAGCAACGATTCCTCCGCACAGGCCACCGACACCCCGTAATGTCCGCGCTCGAAGCCGAAGTTGCCCGCGAGTCCGCAACAGCCCCCGGTCAGCTCTCCGTTGAGCCCGGCCGCCGCACGTAGCCGGCGCTCGGCCGCGTCGCCCAGGACGGCATGCTGATGGCAGTGGGTCTGCCCGGCCACCGGCCGGCCGAGCACCGGCGGCGTCCAGCCGTCCAGCGCCTGGGCGAAGGTCAGCACGGAGTCGGCCAGGCGCCGCGCCCGCGGATCGTCCGGCAGCAGCTCCGGCAGGTCGGTACGGAGCGCCGCGGCGCAGCTGGGCTCCAGAACGACCACCGGGAGCCCGCCCAGCACCGGCTCCAGCCGGTCCAGGGTGCGCCGCATCACCCGCCGGGCCATGCCGAGTTGGCCGGTGGACACCCAGGTCAGCCCGCAGCAGACCGGCCCCGGTGGCAGCACCGGCGGGCGCCCGGCCGCTTCCAGTACCCGTACCGCCGCCCGGCCGACGCCGGGTGTGAAGTGGTTGGTGAAGGTGTCGGGCCACAGCAGCACCTCGGCCACCGCCGGGGCTCCGCGCCCGGCGAACCACTCCCGGAACGTCTGCTCCGCCAGCCGCGGAATTTCCCGCTCGGGGGCGAGGCCCCCCGCTCTGGCGAGCAGGGACGCCAACGGACGTTTGCCGACAGCCCAGTTGGCCAGCGGTGCGGCCCGCCCGGCCGCGCGGAGCCACAGCGGCAGCCAGCCCATGCTGTAGTGGGCGGCGGGCCGCAGCCGCCCCGCGTAGTGGTGGTGCAGGAACTCCGCCTTGTAGGTGGCCATGTCCACCCCCACCGGACAGTCACTGCGGCACCCCTTGCAGGACAGACAGAGGTCCAGCGCCTGGTGGACCTCCGCCGAGCGCCAGCCGTCGCCGATCACCTCGCCCGCCAGCATCTCGTGCAGCAGCCGGGCCCGTCCCCGGGTGGAGTGACGTTCCTCCCCGGTGACCCGGTAGGACGGGCACATCACTCGCGTTCCCGGACCGTCCGAACCCGGCGATTTCTCACGGCACTTGGCCACCCCTACACAGCGGCGCACCGCCGCCGAGAAGTCGCCGCCGTCCCCGGGGTAGGAGAACTCCACCGGGACGGGACGGCGGGGCAGCGCGGAGAAGCGCAGGTTCTCATCAAGCCGGTAAGGGCGGACCAGCATGCCGGGGTTGAGCCCGCCGTCGGGGTCCCAGAGGTCCTTGAAGCGTTCGAAGGCCCGTACCGCCTCCGTCCCGTACATTCTGGGCAGCAGCTCGGCGCGCGCCTGTCCGTCGCCGTGCTCGCCGGACAGCGAGCCCTCGTGCGCCACCACCAGTTCGGCCAGTTGGGCGGAGAAGGCGCGGTAGCGGCGCACTCCTTCCGCACTCAACAGGTCGAAGTCGATACGGATATGGACACATCCCTCACCGAAGTGGCCATAGGGCGCCCCCCGTAGGCCATGCTGGCGCAGCAGGGCGCGGAACTCCCTGAGATAGGCGCCCAGTCGGGCGGGCGGTACCGCGCAGTCCTCCCAGCCGGGCCATGCCTCGCCCCCGTCCGGCAGCCGGGTGGCGGTGCCGGCCGCGTCCTCCCGGATCCGCCAGTACGCCCGCTGCCGGCGGGGGTCGGTGATCACAGCCCGGCCGACCGCCTCGCTCGCCCGGCACAGTTCCCCGGCCTTGGCCCGGGCTTCCGCGGCGCTCTCCCCGCCCGTCTCGACGAACAGCCAGGCGGCGCCGTCCGGCAGCCCATGCCCGGCCGGTACCAGGTCGGCGGCCATGCCCTCCACGGTCAACGGGCCGTGGGGCAGCAGCAGATGGGCGGCGTCGGCGGCGGTGCTCTCGTCCGGGTAGCCCAGGACGGCCAGGGCCCGGGCGGCGGGCGGGCGCACCAGGCGCACGGTGGCCTCGGTCAGCACACCCAGGGTGCCCTCGCTGCCGGTGAAGGCCCGGGCCACATCGGTGCGCCGCTCGGGCAGCAGGGCGTCCAGCGCGTACCCGGAGATCCGGCGGGGCAGGGGGCGGAATCCGGTGCGCAGCAGGGCGAGTTCCTCGGCGACCAGGGTTTCGATGCCCGCCGCCAGCCGGGCCGGCAGCCCGTCCGTGCCCCGGGCGAGCCGGGCGGGCTCTCCGCGGTAGGTGAGCACCCGCAGTTCGCGGAGGTTGTCGGCGGTGGTGCCCCAGGCCACCGAGTGGGCGCCACAGGCGTTGTTGCCGATCATTCCGCCCAGGGTGCAGCGGGCATGGGTGGAGGGGTCCGGCCCGAAGGTCAGCCCATGGGCGGCCGCGGCGGCGCGGAGTTCGTCCAGGACTGTCCCGGGTTCCACCACTGCGGTGCGGGTGGCCGGATCAAGGGACTTGATCCGGTTCATATGGCGGGTGAAGTCCAGCACCACCCCCTCCCCCGTGGCCTGCCCGGCGGTGGAGGTGCCGCCGCCGCGGGGCACCACCGGCACCCGGTGTTCCCGGCAGACGGCCAGTGCGGCGGCCACGTCCTCGGCGTCCCTGGGTGCCACCACTCCCCTGGGGATCCGGCGGTAGTTGGAGGCGTCCATGGTGGTCAGCGCGCGGGCGGTGGCGGAGAAGTCCACCTCGCCGCGGACCGCCGCCCGCAGGGCTCCCGCCAGTTCGTCATGATCGGCCATGACCGGAGCGTGCCCCGTCCATGGGCGGCCCTACCGGACCGGGTACCCCATCAGGGGCGCCATAGGGGCGCGCGGCATACGGTTTCGTTCTCGGCTGCGGGCCGCCCGTGGCTGGTCGCGCCCACGCGGCGGAGCCGCAAAGTGCGGCAGCCCCGCGCCCCTATGGGGCGCACCCGGCAATGGCGGAACGGTCCGTCTCAACCAGCGGACCGGCCTTACAAGGACAGCGCCAGCGTCTACGCTTCGGCCGTGGCTGATATCCAGATCCCCGCTGACATCAAGCCCGCCGACGGTCGCTTCGGCGCGGGCCCGTCCAAGGTGCGTCCGGAGGCGCTCGCCGCCCTGGCGGCCACCGGTATCTCTCTGCTCGGCACCTCCCACCGCCAGTCCCCGGTGAAGAACCTGGTGGGAGAGGTACGGGAAGGCATCCGCGAGCTGTTCTCGCTCCCCGAGGGCTATCAGGTGGTGCTGGGCAACGGCGGCTCCACCGCCTTCTGGGACATCGCCACCCATGGCCTGATCGAGTCCCGCTCACAGCATCTGACCTTCGGCGAGTTCTCCTCGAAGTTCGCCAAGGCGGCCCGGCAGGCGCCCTGGCTGGAGGAGCCGTCCATCGTCTCCGCCGAGCCGGGCACCCACCCCGAGCCGCGCGCCGAGGCGGGGGTGGATGTCTACGCCCTCACCCACAACGAGACCTCCACCGGTGTGGCCATGCCCATCCGGCGGGTGCCGGGCGCGGACGACGGGGCGCTGGTGCTGGTGGACGCCACCTCCGGGGCGGGCGGTCTGCCGGTGGATGTGGCGGAGACGGATGTCTACTACTTCGCCCCGCAGAAGTCCTTCGCCTCCGAAGGCGGCCTGTGGATCGGCCTGTTCTCCCCGGCGGCCCTGGAGCGGGCCGAGCGGGTGCACGCCTCCGGCCGGCACATCCCGGAGTTCTTCTCGCTGCCCACCGCGATCGACAACTCCCTGAAGAACCAGACCTACAACACCCCGGCGCTGTCCACCCTGTTCCTGCTCAACGAGCAGCTGAAGTGGCTGAACGGCCAGGGCGGGCTGGACTGGGCGGTGCGCCGCACGGCCACCTCGGCCCGGGCGCTCTACGGCTGGGCCGAGGCGTCCAAGTACGCCACCCCCTTTGTCACCGACCCCGCCCAGCGGTCGGCCGTGATCGGCACCATCGACTTCGACCCGGGGATCGACGCCTCGGCCATCGCCGCCACGCTGCGCGCCAATGGCGTCGTGGACACCGAGCCCTACCGCAAGCTGGGCCGCAACCAGCTGCGGGTGGCGATGTTCCCGGCCATCGACCCAGCGGATGTCGAGGCCCTGACGGCCTGTGTGGACTACATCATCGAGCGGCTGTGAACGCGCAGTTGGGCCCGGGGCGCGTTGCCCCGGGCCCAACTGCCATGGCTCACTTCCAGAGCTGGTAGCGGCCGCCGTTGCACTTCATGGTGTAGACGTCGCCCTGGGCGTTGCTGTCCAGGCACAGGCCGGTCTCCCGGTTGACCAGGTTGAAGCCGTCGCCGGTCCACTTCTCGTACCACTGCTCGTAGTAGTTGGCCGGGCTGGAGCAGTTCTCGATATAGACCGCGCCCAGGCCGTTGGAGCCCGGCCAGTAGCTGGTCAGGCACTCGTCATTGCCGCTCTCGCGCTCGGTCCAGGCGCCGTTGGGGTCCTGCAGGCCGCTTTGCGAGTCATGCCAGTTGGTGGTCTGGTGGTTGTCGGACCAGCAGTGCACCTTGGCGCCCGCGCTGGTGTCCACCGTGTGGTAGTCGTAGTTGGGCGTGTACGCCCGCAGACAGCCCTGGGTGGCCGCGTTCCGCCAGGTCACATCGCCGTCGGCATGCGCCGTGGTGGAGACCCCCATCACCAGGGCCGGGGCGGCGACCGCCGTGACGAGGACCCGGGTTACCCGCTTCTTGGACATACCGATACGCCGCTTTCTGGACTCAACGACCTTGTGCCGGACAGCGATTGCTGCCGGGTGGCGTGATCATGCCACGACGTTGGACGGTCCCCAGGGGACCGGCCGGGTACCCCAACGCATTCTTGACGCGCCCGGCGTCGCCCCCTGCGACCAGGGCTTTCCAACTGGTGGACCACCGCGCGGACGGGTCCGCCGGGCGGCCTGGCCGGCGGCGGTCCGGGCGCCGGGCCGCCGGGGTCGGGCGGCTGCTTGAATGCAGCCCATGCACCTGATGTTCGTCGGCGACTCCATGACCATCGGCAGCGCCGGTGACCTCACCTGGCGCTACCGCATGTGGCAGCACCTCTGCGCCACCCATGACGGACCGTTCCGCATCGTCGGCCCGTACCGCGAGCTCTATGACCCGGCCACGGACGCCGCGACCGCACTGGACTATGGAGCGGCCTTCCCGGAAAAGGCCCAGGCGCATCTGGCCGGATGGGGGCGCGGCTGGTACCACCAGGCGCCCCTGATCGGGGAGGCGATGCGGACCTACCGCCCCGACACCCTGCTGGTCTCCCTGGGCCTGATAGACCTCGGCTTCTACACCAACGCGGAGCAGACCGCCGCCAATGTCCGCCGCTTCTTCGCCGAGGCCCGGGAGGCGAACCCCGCCGTGCGGGCGGTGCTGCTGCCCGTGATCCACAACGTACGGGCCCGTGACGAGCCGGAGTTCGGCGCGGAGTGCGCCCGCTTCAACGAACTGCTGGCGAAGACGGTCGCCGACCTGGACACGCCGGGCTCGCCACTGCTGCTGGCCTCCGCCCCCGAGGACTGGGACCTGGCCATGGACACCTACGACGGCACACACCCCAGCGCCCGCGGCGAACACCGGCTGGCCCGGGCGTTCGCCGACGCGATGTGGCAGGGGTGGGGGGTGGGCGGGCCGTACGGGCATTGACCCGACGTGCCCCCGGTGCCGTGCGTATCGTTGTACTGCGCGGCTGCCCCGTGACCGTGGAGCAGCGGGGAGGAGCGCCACGGTGACCGCCACGCGGACCGATGCCACGGGGACGGCCGATGCCGGCGATGAGCTCGCCCTCGATGATCTGTTCAACTCCCTCTCGGTACCGGAGGGTTACCGGGTCGAGATCATCGGCGGGAACATCTTTGTGTGCCAGCAACGAGACGAGCACTGGCAGTGCATCTTCCAGATCCTCTGCGCACTGGAAGACAGATTCGGCAGGGACGTCGTCCTGCTCTCCGATGTGCGCATCGAATGTCCCGGCCATCTGAACGGGCTCTGTCCCGATGTCGTCAAGGTCGGCGATAAGGCCGTGAAGACGGAACGAGGGCGCTACCGCGCGGAGGACGTCGATTTCATCGCCGAGGTGATCGCCGAGGAGACCGCCACCAACGACTACGGCCCGAAGAAGGCCATCTACGCCATGGCCGGAGTACCCGCCTACCTGATCGCCGACCCGTACACCAGGCGGTGCCACCTCCACACCCAGCCCAGGGACGGCGAATACCGCGTCGAGACGACGGTCGCCTTCGGGCTGCCGGTCGATCTCTCGGACACCCCGGCCCAGCTCATCCTCAGTACCGAGGACTTCCTCCGCGACTGACCCACGCCCGTACGCCGCGCCCTCGAAAGGGTCACCCTTGAGTCGATCACGCCGGCCGCAGTTGGCTACGGGGCCATGGAGTACACGCAACTCGGCCGTACGGGACTGAAGGTCAGCCGGATCGTCCTCGGCACCATGAACTTCGGTCCGAGCACGGACGAGACCGAGAGTCACGCGATCATGGACGCCGCGCTGGATGCGGGCGTCAATCTCTTCGACACCGCCAATGTCTATGGCTGGGGCGAGAACAAGGGCCGTTCCGAGCGGATCATCGGCAGCTGGTTCGGCAAGGGCGGCGGGCGCCGCGAGAAGGTCGTCATCGCCACCAAGGGGTATGGCTCGATGGCGCCGGACGACGGCTGGTGGCCCAACGCGGCCCGGCTGTCCGCGCTGAACCTCCGGCGGTCCGTGGAGGACAGCCTGCGCCGCCTGGGCACCGATCACATCGACCTCTACCAGTTCCACCATGTGGACCGCCGGACGCCCTGGGAGGAGATCTGGCAGGCCATGGACGTCCTGGTGCGGCAGGGCAAGGTGCTCTACGTGGGCGCCTCCAACCACGCCGGCTGGCAGCTGGCCCAGGCCAATGAGACGGCGCGGCGGCTGGGCTCCTACGGCCTGGTGAGCGAGCAGTGCCTGTACAACCTGGTGGAGCGGCGGGCCGAGATGGAGGTCATCCCGGCGGCGCGGGCCTACGGTCTGGGGGTGCTCCCCTACTCGCCGCTGGCCGGCGGGCTGCTGGGCGGGGCCATCCGGCGGTCGGACGAGGGCGGCGGACGGTCGGCGGATGCGCTGGCCAAGGCCCAGAACCGCGACCAGATCCAGGCATATGAGGACTTGGCGGACAAATACGGACTGGAGCCCGGTGAGCTGGCGCTGGCCTGGCTGCTCACCCGCCCCGGGGTGACCGGGCCGATCGTCGGCCCCCGCACCACCGCCCAGCTCCAGTCGGCGGTACGGGCGGTCGGGCTGCGGCTGCCGGAGCAGCTGCTGACCTCGCTGGAGGAGCTGTTCCCCGGGCCCGGCGAGACACCGGAGGCATTCGCCTGGTGAGGGCGGGGGCGACGGCCACTCCGGCGGCGGTCGGGACGCTCATCCGGCGGCCGTCGGGACGGTCATCCGGCCGCCGTCAGGGCGGTCACCTGACCGCCGTCGGGGCGGCTACCTGACCGCCGTCACCACGGCGACAACGACGAGCATCAGGGCGAGCGCCCCGGTCATGATCCGGTTCCTGGTCTTGGGGTCCACCCCTTGAGCGTAACCGCCCGGGTCAGGGTCCCAGCTCCCAGGCCCGGACGGTCTCATAGCGGGGGCGCTCGCCCGGCTGCCCGGAGCGGGGCGGATGGCTGCGCACCAGCTCCAGGCGCCGTACGGTCCAGGGCGTACCGCCGAAGGCGGCCAGGGCCTCGGCGAAGGGCCGCAGGTTCACCCGGGTCCTGCCGGATGACCTGGCGAGGGTGAGGTGGGCGTGGAAGGGGCGGGACTCGTCCACCGCCACCCCGGCCCGGCGGGCCGCCGCCCCCGCCGAGCGGGCCAGCCCGCGCAGCGTCTCCAGCTCCCCCTCGGCCCCCGCCCATAGCGTCCGGTCCCCGAACCGCCCGCCACCGGCCAGCCGGATCGGGTGCGGCGGGTGCCGGTGCGCCGCCCGTGCCAGCCGTTCCGCCAGCTCGGGGAGGAGCTCCTCATCCACCTCGCCGAGGAAGGCCAGGGTGAAGTGCCAGGTGGCGGAGTCCGTCCAGCGCAGCCGGTCCGCATGCGGCAGGCCGCGCAACGGGTCGGCGGCACGGGCGAGTTCGGCCAGCGCCGCCGAGGGCGGGATCACTGCGACAAAGAGGCGCATGGGGCCAGTGTCCCGCCGAGTGGGCGCCGCCTGCTCGCCCACGCCATGGGCACACCCGCCGCCAGGGCGTCGGGCTGCCGCGTCCCCGCCCGCCTAGGCACCCACCTCACCACTCCCCTCCGGCCGGCCGAGCAGGCGCCGCAGCCAGCGGGTACGGGCCTCACGGGCGTCCCGGCTGAGCGCGGCCCCGGGGGCGAAGGTGTCGAAGCCATGGCAGGCGCCGGGCCAGACATGCAGTTCGGCCTGGCCGCCGGCCTGCCAGAGGGCCTGGGCGTAGGCCACGCCCTCGTCCCGGAGGATTTCGGCCGAGCCGGCCTCGACATAGGCCGGGGGCAGCCGGGTGAGATCGGTGGCCCGGGCGGGGGCCGCGTAGGGCGGCACGTCCGCGGTCCCGTACCGGGCGCCCAACACGGCTTGCCAGGCGGTGGCGTTGGACGTCCGGTCCAAGGTGTCGGTGCCGTCCATCTGGAGGGTGGAGGGGGTGTTGTCGCGGTCGTCGAGCATGGGGCAGATGAGCAGTTGCCCGATCGGGGCGGGCCCGCCCCGGTCGCGGGTGAGCAGGGCGAGGGCCGCGGCGAGTCCGCCGCCGGCGCTTTTGCCGCCGATGATGACGCGGTGCGGGTCGATGCGCAGTTCCTCCGCGTGGGCGGCCGCCCAGCGGAGCCCGGTGTAGCAGTCCTCCAGCGGTTCCGGGTAGCGCACCTGCGGCGCCAGCCGGTACTCGACGGAGATGACGGCCAGCTTCAGCGGTTCCGCCCATTCGCGCAGCAGCCGCGGCAGTACGGCCCAGGCGTTGCCGCTGATCATTCCGCCGCCGTGCATGTAGTAGAGCAGGGGCAGGGGCTCGGCGATCCCGGCGGGACGTGCGCTGACCAGGGTGACGTCCGGGGTGCGCAGTTCCGTCACCTCGTAGCGCCCACCGGCTTGGAGCTCCCGGACGGACGGCCGGGGCCGGGCGGCGGCGTCCTGCCGCTGCAAGTCCGCCAGGTTCTCGGGGGTGAGGGGCTTGCGGGGGCCGTTCCCCAACGCGGCGAGCGCGGCGCGGAGTTCGGGGTCGAGGGGCGGTGCGGCGCGGGGCTCCCTGGCGGGGACCGACCGCGGTATGCGGTCGGCGTCGGTGCCGGCTTCAGCTCGCGCTTGCGTCATGGGGCGTAGTCAATCACCTGCCGGAGGCGGGCCGTTCATTGGTTGAACGGCGAAGTGTGGCGGGTTTCCCTTCACTTGAAGCCCTCATTCCGCACGGAAATCCGACTCTGAGTGGCACGGCCGACCACGGCGAGGGCCCGCCGAAGGTGCCGGCGGGCCCGGTGGATGCGGGGGTCAGGCCGCCGGGGCGACCGCCGGTTCCGGTTGGTCGGTGCGGTCGCGGGGGACGAACACCAGGTGCTCATGCCCGCGGCGCAGGTCCAGCTTGGGGCGCACGCCCACATGGCGGGCCAGGGCCAGGCCGATGCCCATGGCCGCCAGGGCGGAGATCAGGCCGCCGGAGAGGAAGCCGATGCGGGCGCCGTAGGTGTCGGTTACCCAGCCCACCAGCGGGGCGCCCACCGGGGTGCCGCCCATGAAGACCATCATGAACAGGCTGATCACCCGGCCGCGCAGGGCGGGGTCCGCGGCCAGCTGGACACCGGAGTTGGCGGTGACATTGATGGTCAGGCCGCAGATGCCCATGGGGATGAGCAGTAGCGCGAACACCCAGAAGGAGGGAGCCAGCGCGGCGGTGATCTCCAGCAGGCCGAAGAGCAGCGCGGCCCCGTAGAGCAGGCGGCGGCGCGAGCTGCCCCGGCGGGCGGCGAGCAGGGCGCCGGCCAGGGAACCGGCGGCCATCAGGGTGTTGAGCAGGCCGTAGGTACCGGCACCGGCGTGGAAGACGTCATTGACGAAAGCCGTGAGCCAGATGGGGAAGTTGAAGCCGAACATCCCGATGAAGCCGACCAGCGCGATGGGCCAGATCAGGTCCGGCTTCTCCCGGACATGGCGCAGGCCCTCGCGCAACTGGCCCTTGCCGCGCGGGGTCCGCTCCGAGGGCTTGTGCAGTTCGCCGGTGCGCATCAGCAACAGGCCGGCGATGGGGGCCAGATAGGACAGGCCGTTGAGGAGGAAGGCCGCGCCGCTGCCGACGGCGGTGATCAGGACACCGGCGACGGCGGGACCGATCAGCCGGGCCGACTGGAAGTTGGCCGAGTTGAGGCTGACGGCGTTGCGCAGCTCCGCGGGGCCGACCATCTCGGAGACGAACACCTGGCGGGCCGGGTTGTCCACCACGGTGACCACACCGAGCGCGAAGGCGGTCAGATAGACGTGCCAGACCTGGACATGCCCGGAGAGGGTGAGCACCGCCAGGCCGAGGCCGGTGAGGCCGCTGGCCGTCTGGGTGATCAGCAGCAGCCGCCGCTTGGGCCAGCGGTCGGCGATCACTCCGCCGTAGAGCCCGAACAGCAGCATGGGCAGGAACTGCAGGGCCGTGGTGATACCGACGGCCGCGGAGGAGCCGGTGAGGCGGAGTACCAGCCAGTCCTGGGCGATGCGCTGCATCCAGGTGCCCGTGTTGGAGACGACCTGGCCCAGGAAGAAGAGCCGGTAGTTGCGGACTCGCAGCGAGCTGAACATGCCTCCCTTGGCGGCCTGTTGGGGCAGGGAGGTGGTGGGTGCGTCGTCGTTGGGGTGGTTCGGTGCGGGTGCGGAGTCTGCTCCGGGTCCCGAACTCAAGGTGGGTTCGCCTCCTTCTGCGGCAACTGCGGTTACAGGTGCGCGAGTTTCTCCAGTACGGGTGCGGCGGCCCGCAGGGTCGCCCACTCGTCCTCGTCAAGTCCTCCGGCCAGCTCGGCGAGCCAGGCATTGCGCTTGCGCCGGCTCTCTTCCAGCATGACCTCGGCCCGCTCGGTCTGGGTCACCACCTTCTGGCGGCGGTCCTCCGGGTGCGGCTCCAGCCTGACCAGTCCCTTGGTCTCCAGCAGCGCCACGATGCGGGTCATCGACGGCGGCTGGACATGCTCCTTACGGGCCAGTTCACCCGGGGTGGCGGAGCCACAGCGGGCCAGGGTGCCCAGTACCGACATCTCGGCGGGGCTGAGCGACTCGTCCACCCGCTGGTGCTTGAGCCGTCGGGACAGTCGCATCACACCCGAGCGCAGGGCGTTCACGGCGGCGGCGTCTTCGGCGGCACGGGAAAGGTCCGGCATGTTTATTAGATTAACTCATTACTTCGCCTAAGGAAAGTCGATATCGGGGGCGCACAGAAGCGGGCCCCGCCGCTCCCCACACAGGGAGCGACGGGGCCGTTTGCCTGCCGTCCGTCCGGTGCCGCCGGTGGCTCAGGGGCGGCACGGATTCCGTCCGAAGGGTGGCGGCGCCTACTTGGCGCCCAGCAGCTGCTCGATCGGGTCGAGCATGAAGTAGACCAGGAAGCAGGCTCCGACCACATTCAGCAGCCAGGGGATCTCCCGGATCCGGCGGTCGGCGATGCGCAGCAGGATGAAGGCCAGTACACCGATGCCGATGCCATTGGTGATCGAGTAGGTGAACGGCATGGTGACGATGGTCAGGAACGCCGGGATGGCGATGGTGAAGTCGCTCCAGTCGATCTCCCGGACATTGGACGCCATGATCAGGAAGCCCACCACCAGCAGCGCCGGGGTGGCCGCCTGGGAGGGGACCACGGTGGCCAGCGGGGTGAAGATCAGGGCGAGCAGGAAGAGGCCACCGGTCATCATGTTGGCCAGGCCGGTGCGGGCGCCCTCGCCCACGCCCGCGGTGGACTCCACAAAGCAGGTATTGGCGGAGGCCGAGCCCAGACCGCCGGCCGCCACGGCCACCCCGTCCATCATCAGGATCTTGCCCATATTGGGCAGCTGGCCATTGGCGTTGGTCAGCCCGGCCTCCTCGCCGACGCCGATGATGGTGCCCATCGCGTCGAAGAAGCCGGACAGCAGCACGGTGAAGACAAACAGGCAGCCGGTGAGATAGCCGACCTCATGGAAGCCGCCGAAGAGGTTGACGTCTCCGATCAGGCCGAAGTCGGGAGCGGCGACGATCTTGTCCGGGATGCGCGGGATGCTCAGGCCCCAGCTCAGGTCGGGGATGACCGCCATCTCATTGATCAGGATGGCCAGGAAGGTGGTCACCACGATGCCGATGAGGATGGCGCCGGAGGTCTTGCGGACCAGCAGGATGAAGGTCAGCGCCAGCCCGAAGGCGAAGACCAGCACCGGCCAGCCGTGCAGCTGGCCGCCCTGGCCCAGGGACATCGGGACGGTGGTGTGCGCGGCGTCCGGGTTGCGGCTGACGAAGCCGGAGTCCACCAGGCCGATCAGCGAGATGAACATGCCGATGCCGATGGCGATGGCCCGGCGCAGGCCGTTGGGGATGGCGTCCATCACCCGCTGGCGGAGGCCGGAGGCCACCAGGATCATCAGGGCGAGGCCGGCGAGCACCACCATGCCCATGGCGTCCGGCCAGCTCATCTTGGGGGCCAGCTGGAGCGAGACCACGGCGTTGATGCCCAGGCCCGCCGCGCAGGCGATGGGGATATTGCCGATGGCGCCCATCAGTACGGTGCTCAGTCCGGCCATCAGGGCGGTGGCGGTGACCAGTTGGGCGTTGTTCAGCTGGTGACCGAACTTGTCGTGACCGGACCCGAGGATGATCGGGTTCAGCACGATGATGTAGGCCATCGCAAAGAAGGTGGCCAGACCCCCGCGTACCTCCCGGGCGATGGAGGAGCCCCGCTCGGTGATCCGGAAGTACCGGTCGAGCAGGCCGCCGGAGGGCTCCTGGGGCGGTTGCTGGGCTTCGACGGCGGCGGAGGCCGAGGAGGACATACGGAGACCTTTTGGAGTATCGAACAAAAGACAACGGTCAGAACCGGTCCGGTTCAGTATGAATAAACAAGCGCCGAATTGCTATCTCCGCGCGTAGACCCCTATGGGGCCAGGGATCCGCTCAAGATCGGCCCGGCTGGACGGACTAGGCTGGCCGCCATGACGAAGTGGACCCCCACCCATGAGGCGCCTGAGCCCCTGGAAGGCAATGTGGTCGCCACCATCACCGGCGGCACCCTGCTGTGGTTCGTCCTCTTCCTGGTCCAGCTGCCGTTCTACGGCTGGCTGGACGACCACGGCCATCTGTGGTGGCTGTGGACCTGCCTGGCCGGCGGCGGGCTCGGCCTGATCGGCGTCTGGTACGTACGCAAGCGGGACGCCGCCCTCAAGCGGCACCAGGCGGCCCGGCAGGCGGCCGGGAGCACCCCTTCGGCAGGTGAAGCGGGCTGACCGCCCGTACCGTCGGAGGCATGAGTGGTCCGGCGCCGCCCGCACTCCGCGGGCTGACCGCCCGCGAGGTCGCCGAACGGGTGGCCAGGGGCGAGGTCAATGACGTACCCGTACGGTCCTCGCGCTCGCTGGCGGAGATCGTCCGGGCCAATGTCTTCACCCGGTTCAACGCCATCATCGGCGTCCTCTTCCTGATCATCCTGATCGTCGGGCCCCTCCAGGACGGCCTCTTCGGCTTTGTGATCGTCGCCAACACCGCCATCGGCATCATCCAGGAGCTGCGGGCCAAGAAGACCCTGGACTCCCTGGCCGTGATCGGTGAGGCCAGGCCCACCGTGCGCCGGGACGGGCAGGCCGTGACCGTGCACACCGGCGAGATCGTGCTGGACGATCTGATCGAACTGGGCCCCGGCGACAAATGCGTGGTGGACGGCGAGGTCGCCGAGTCCGAGGGGCTGGAGATCGACGAGTCCCTGCTCACCGGCGAGGCCGACCCGGTGCTGAAGAAGCCCGGCGACCGGGTGATGTCCGGGTCCTTCGTGGTCGCGGGCGGTGGCGCGTACACCGCCGGCAAGGTGGGGCGCGCGGCCTACGCCGCCCAACTGGCCGAGGAAGCCTCCCGGTTCACCCTGGTCCACTCCGAACTGCGCACCGGAATCAGCCAGATCCTCAAATACGTCACCTGGCTGATGCTGCCCGCGGCCATCGGCCTGGTCATCAGCCAGCTGGTGGTGCAGCGGCACGACTGGCGGGAGGCGGTGCGCCGGATGGTGGGGGGCATTGTGCCCATGGTGCCGGAGGGGCTGGTGCTGCTCACCTCGGTGGCCTTCGCCATCGGTGTGATCCGGCTGGGCCGGAAGCAGTGCCTGGTACAGGAGTTGCCCGCGATCGAGGGGCTGGCCCGGGTGGATGTGGTCTGCCTGGACAAGACCGGCACCCTCACCGAGGGCGGCATGGATGTCAGCGAACTGCGGCTGCTGGTCCGGGCCGAGGAGCGCCAGGTACGCCAGGTGCTGGGCGCGCTGGGTGATGCCGATCCCCGGCCCAACGCCAGTCTCCAGGCCATCATCGACGCCTACCCCAATGGGCAGGGCGGCTGGCGGTGCACCCGGGCGCTGCCCTTCTCCTCGGCCCGTAAGTTCAGCGGGGCCGCGCTGCGCGGGCCGGACGGCGAACCCAGCACCTGGCTGCTGGGCGCGCCCGATGTGCTGCTGCCGGCGGACGATCCGGCGCTGGGCCAGACCGAGGAGCTCAACGCCCGTGGCCTGCGGGTGCTGTTGCTGGCCCGGACCGAGCGGGAGCTGGACGATCCCCGGGTGGCCGAGGAGGTACGGCCCACCGCGCTGGTGGTGCTGGAGCAGCGGCTGCGCCCGGACGCGGCGGACACCCTGCGCTACTTCGCGGAGCAGGAGGTCGCCGCGAAGGTCATCTCCGGGGACAACGCGGTGTCGGTGGGGGCGGTGGCGGCCAGACTGGGCCTGTCCGGTGCGCGGTCCACCGTGGATGCGCGCCGACTCCCGGCGGTACGGGAGGAGATGGGCGAGGCGCTGGACCGGGGGACGGTCTTCGGACGGGTAACCCCGCAGCAGAAGCGGGAGATGGTGGGCGCCTTGCAGTCGCGGGGCCACACCGTGGCCATGACGGGGGACGGAGTCAATGACGTACTGGCGCTGAAGGACGCGGACATCGGGGTGGCCATGGGGGCCGGCTCCGAGGCGACCCGGGCGGTGGCCCAGATCGTGCTGCTGGACAACAGCTTCGCGGTGCTGCCGTCGGTGGTGGCCGAGGGGCGGCGGGTGATCGGCAACATCACCCGGGTGGCGACGCTGTTTCTGACCAAGACGGTCTACTCGGTGCTGCTGGCGGTGCTGGTGGTGTGCACCCGGGTGCCCTATCCCTTTCTGCCCCGGCATCTGACGCTGCTGTCCACGCTGACCATCGGGGTGCCGGCCTTCTTCCTGGCGCTGGCGCCCAACAAGGAGCGGGCCCGGCCGCACTTCGTCCGGCGGGTGATGCGCTATGCGGTGCCGGCCGGGGTGATCGCGGGGGGTGCCACCTTCGCCGCGTATCTGCTGGCACGGAGCCACTACGCGGGGCAGGAGGGGGCGCTGGCGGCGGAGACCAGCGCGGCCACGCTGACCCTGTTCCTGATCTCCCTCTGGGTGCTGGCGATCATCGCCCGGCCCTATACCTGGTGGCGGGTGGCGCTGGTGCTGGCCATGGGGGCCGGGTTTTTGGTGGTGCTGGGAGTGCCGTGGTTGCAGCAGTTCTTCGCGCTGAAGCTGGTGGGTACGACGCTGCCTTGGGCCGCGGTGGGGATCGCGGTGGTGGCCGCGGCTCTGCTGGAGTTTGTCTGGGGGTGGGTGGGGCGGCGGTTCCCCGCTTGAGCTTTCCGCTCCGCTCAGGCGGTGTCGCTGGTCTTCTCCAGTTCCAGGGTGTTGCGGATCTGCTCGCGCAGTTCCGGGGAGTCGGTGTGCTTGTGCACCGAGACGGCGTGCTCGGTGGCCGCCTGGACGACTTCCTCCTCCTCGCCGGCGATGGTGAGGGTGCAGTTGGTTTCGCTGGGGAAGCGGCGGCAGTCGGCGACCTTTCTGGTCATTTCCGGTGCCTCCTGGTTTTTTGGGGGTGGGTGCCCTTCCAGGGTAGGCGGGGTTCTCCTTCGGGTGCGGGTTGTCCGTGGCTGGTCGCGCAGTTCCCCGCGCCCCTGAGGGGGCGCCCCCGCCGGTCGGCCGCAGGCCGTGCGGGGCAGGGGCGCGGTTCCCCGCGCCCCTGGCGGGGCGGGTTGGTTAGTCGAACCAGCGGGATTGGGCCAATTCGGGGGTGCGGGAGGGGTCCTCCAGGAGGGCCGCCGCCTCGAAGCGGCGGGACCAGGCGTGGCAGGACCAGGCCAGGCCGGCCGCCAGGCCCTCCAGGGTGGCGGCGTGCAGGACGCCGTCCGGGGTCAGGCGCCAGTCCAGTTCCATGCCGTCCACGAGGAGTTCCTCGTGCTCCAGGTAGGTTTCGGGGGCGCCGGGCAGCAGCACCCGCAGCTCGGCCGGGACATGGCGCTCCTCGTACTCGCCGGGGGCCACCTCACCGGGGACCGCCTCGCTCAGGCGCCTCACCTGGAGCAGTTCCGCCAGCGCGGCGGCCCGCTCGGGGCGTACCGGCAGCAGGGGGCGGCCGGACGCCAGCGGCAGCAGGTCCGGGGCGTCCGCGACCAGCGCCTCGGCCGCGTCCGCCACCCGGACCTCGCCGTCCACCACCGCCCGCAGTTCATCCGGGAGGGTGACCTCCTCCGGGTCCAGACCGGCCAGCAGGCCGTAGAGGGCGTGGAGCTGGGCGGCGCCGACGGTACGGGCGGGGTCGGCGAGGCGGGACAGGAGCTCGGCAGCGCCGCCCGGCTCGTCCAGCAGGGCAGCCGCCGAGGTGCGTACGCCCAGCGCCCGCAGCACCTGTTCGTCGGCGAAACCGGCCGCGTCCACCGGCTCGTACAGCCCCGCCAGCAGCGGATCGCCACCCGCGGCGCGCAGCCCGGCGGGGCGGCGGCCGTCCAGGACCGGGTGGCCGCGCAGCCACCAGGCGGTGTACGGGCGCACGGACTCGGTGGTGCCGTCCGGCAGCAGTACCCGCACCGGGGTGGTCAGGGCGTCCCGCAGCGGGGGCCGGGAGAGCAGGGCGAGCGCCCGCGGCCAGGCGTCGTCATCGACCAGGTCCAGATCGCGCACCGCGATGATCTCGGTGGCCACCGGCGGTACGGGCGTGTCGGGCAGCTGGTCCAGGACGTCCTCGCACCAGACGTCCACCGCGTCCAGCAGGCCCGCGTCGTCCGGTGCGGGGAAGTCGCCGTCGGCGGGCTCCAGTTCGTCCGGGTCCAGCACCACATCGGTGGCGCGTACCAGCGCGAAGTCGGCCAGCACACCGACCGCGGTGAGCGGCTGCTCACCCCAGCGTTCGGCCAACTCCGCGTCACAGGCGGCCAGTTCGCCGGGGCGGATGACGCTCTCGAAGGGGCTGCCGGGCAGCACCAGCTCGCCGGCCGGGGCGAGCTCGCCGTCCTCGTCGGGCAAGGCGAGGGCGGCCAGCCAGGGTTCGTCGCCGGGGGCGAGGGCGGCGTCGCGTACCAGGGTCAGTACGGTCTCGATGAGTTCGTCGGTGGTGAGCGCGTCCTCGTCCCAGATCTCGCCCTCGTCCAGGGAGCCGGCGACCGCGGCCCGCACCTGGGGGGTGGTGAGGATGGCGCGCGGGGCGGCGGGGGTGGCGCCCAGCTTCTCCAGCAGCGGGTGGGCGGCGTCCGGGTGGACCACCTTCAGGCCCAGCCGGGACAGCCGGGCCGCCTCGGCCGTATCGGCGGGCGGCAGCAGCACCTGGCGGGGGCCGATGGCGGTACGGCCCTCGGCCAGCGGGACCGGCAGGCCGGTGAGGCGGTCCTGGTCCACTCCGGCCAGGCTGTCATAGAGCCGCCACCACCAGGAGGGGGCCCGCTCCACCCCGGCCAGCCGGTCGATGGCCTCGCCCAGCGGTACCCGGGCCACGCCCAGTGCCCTCAGCTCCGGGCGGCGCTCCAGGCCGGCCGGCAGCAGGCTGTGGAAGACCTCGCCGAGTACCGCCACGGTCTCGGCGCCCGCGCCCTCCACCAGCTCGGCCTCCACCGGGCGCAGGGCGAAGGGTTCCTCGTCCGGGACGGGGGCCGCCGGGGGCAGGAACGCCGCCCGGGGCAGCCGCCGCAGCACCTGGCGGCGCAGCTCGGCGTCCAGCGGGCTCTGCGCCAGCGGGGAGGGCACCAGGTCGATGGTGGCGGTGGTCAACGGGCGCCATTCGGCGACCAGTTCGGCGTAGGTCTCGGCGGCGCGCTCGGTGAGGAAGTCGGTGAGCGGGCCGGGGGCGGTGTGGCGGCGGGTGGGCTCCAGCGGGAACCCGGCGATCAGCAGGGCGGGCAGGCCCAGCGGCTCATCGGTGGGGGTGGGAGCGTGCAGTACGGGTGCGGTGCGGGGGCGTACCGGTGCGCCGTCCTCGCCCACCGGGACGGCCCAGGCCAGCGACCAGGAGGGGCGCAGCCGCTCCTCCACGGGGCGGTCGGCGAGGAGCGCCGGGTCCAGGCGGCCGCCGGCGCGGCGCACTCGCCAGCGGGTGGGTACGCCGCGGTCCTCGATCACGACGCAGCCGTTTTCCTGACGGCGGGTCAGGGTGCGGGGGGCGGCGCCGGGGGTCTCGATGACGACCTCGGTCAGGCCGGGGAGCGCCAGCAGCAGGGCGTCATCGATGTCGGTGAGCAGGCGGGTGGCCAGGTCCTCGGCGGCGCCGTCGCGCAGGGGGAGGACGACCACGGTGTCGTAGCCCTCGGGGGTGGTGTATGTGGGGGCGATGCCCTCGGGGCCGATGCTCTCGGGGCCAATGCCCTCGGCGGGCAACGGGAGCCGGAGCAGGGGGACATGGCCGGTGCGGCGGTGGATCTCCTCGGCCAGCTCGGGCGTTTGACGGGCCGCTTCCTCGGCCAGGGCGCGGGCCTCGGTGAGGGACCAGCGGACGCCGCCGGTGCGGCTGAGTACGGCGGGGGCGTCGCTGACGGCCAGGACGGCGGAGAAGCCTACGCCGAAGCGGCCGACGGTTGTGGGCTTGGGTTCGCCTTCGCCCTCGGCTTCCTGGTCGTCCTCGTCGCGCTTGGCCGAGGCTCGCAGAGTGGACAGCGACTCCACGCCGACGGCGTCCAGCGGGGCGCCGGTGTTGGCCGCGGTGAGTACGGCGGGGCCGTCCGGGGTGGCCGGATGCAGGGTCAGCCGGAGCCGGCCGGGGACGGCGGCGCGGGCGGCCGCATCGGCGGCGTTCTGGGCGAGCTCGACCACGAGGCGGTCGCGGTAGCCGCCGAGGGCGAGGTCCTCCTCGGCGTTGGCGTCCTCGCGGAAGCGGGCGGGTGAGGCGGCCCAGGCGTCCAGGACGCCGCGCCGGAGGCGGGCGGTGCGGAAGGGGTCTTCCTGGGCTGCCGGGTTGCCGCTCACGTTGTCGTCTCCCTCTGCTTGCTGCCGCTCTTCTTCGGTCGGCGGCGTGCGGTGCCGAAGGTATCGCGGGTTGGCGGTGGGGGTTTACGGGTGGGGGTGCCCCATGCGGCTCTTCGGTTCCCGGCGGTGGCAGGGCGCCTGCCGGTGAGCGCCGCTGGTCGGCCGCGGGCCGCGGGTGGTTGCTCGCGCAGTTCCCCGCGCCCCTGAAGGGATCCCGGCGAGGAGCAGGGCGCCTGCCGGTGAGCGCCGCTGGTCGGCCGCGGGCCGGGGGCGGTTGCTCGCGCAGTTCCCCGCGCCCCTGAGTGGTTCCCGGCGAGGAGCAGGGCGCCTGCCCATGAACGACGCAGGTCGGCCGCAGGCCGCGGGTGGTTGCTCGCGCAGTTCCCCGCGCCCCTGAGAGGTTCCCGGCGAGGAGCAGGGCGCCTGCCCATGAACGACGCAGGTCGGGCGCGGGCCGCGGGTGGCCGGTCGCGCAGTTCCCCGCGCCCCTGAGGGGGCCCGGCGGGGCATGGTGGTGCTCGCGCCCCACGCGGTGGACCCGTATGGGGCGTACCGGTAACCGGCGAAGCCGTTATGCGTGGCCGAGGTCGGCGTCTTCGGTGGGTTCCTCGGAGGGGAGGACGTCCACGACCGTCTCGTCGATCACCGGCGGAGCCGGCCGCGGCGGCTTGGGCATGACCGCGGCCTCGGAGTGGCCGCCGCAGCCGTAGGAGAGGGACACCACATGGCCGTCGGCGGGGCCGAACTCATTGCCGCAGATGCCGAAGGCCTGGCCGAGCGAGCCCCCGATGGGGATCAGGAAGCCACAGCTGACACAGGAGGCGGGCGCCGCCTGGGCCATGGCAGTCTTGGGGCCGTGGGACTCGTCCCAGCGGTCGGCCGCGGTGTGCAGCCCGTACCGGGAGAGCACCCGCGCCCGGCGCATGCCCAGTTCCTCGGCGACCGAGGCGATGGAGCCGCGCGCCGGAGCGGTCGGCTGGGCGGACGGGGGGCCGGCCGAGACATCCGCGTCCTCGGCCTCGGCCAGCTCGGCCATCTCCTCGGAGACCGCGGAGTTGGGCGGCGGCTGCTCCTCGCCGGTCCAGCCCGGCTCCAGCCGGAGATCGTCCGCATTGGTGGGCAGCAGGTCGCCGGGGCCCATGTCGCCGGGGCGCAGCCGCTCGCTCCAGGGCACCCACTCGGGTGCCAGCAGCGCGTCCGGGCCGGGCAGCAGAACCGTCTCGTCCAGGGTGACCACCTTGGCGCGGGCGGCGCGGGCGACGGTGACGGCCCAGCGCCAGCCCCGGTAACCGGGGTCGAGGCAGGCGAAGTAGTGCGTGACGACCCGGTCCCCGTCGGCGACCACCCCGACGTGCTCACCGACCTGCCCGGGCAGCGCGGCCTCCAGGGCCGCCGCGCGGGCCATCTCAACCGCCTCGGCGCACAGGCGGTCCGGGGTACGGCTTCGCATCGCAGCACTCACAAGAATCGATTCTCTCTTCCACGCCGTCTCACGAGTGCGCCAGCCGAGCGGCCGGGTCGGCGGACGGAGCGGACCTCAGGACCGCGTCGACGTCCACGCCCGATCGGCCCCGAGCGCACCTGGTCATGTCCATTCTGCGGGATGGAGACTCTGGGCGCGGCCAAGAACGATCGCCGGTGGCGCGTGAGGCACGCTACCTCGGGTGGCCACCCGGGGCATACCCGGGTTTCGTCAAGCACCCTCCGGGCGCTCCCCTGCGCCCCCGCCGGGACCGGGGGAACGCGCCGTGAGTGCCGTGCGCGCCCGGAGTTGGGGCAGTATGGCGTGGTGGGAGCCTTCCGGTCAGCCTGGTCAGTCCGGTCAGCCAGTGGCGGCCCGCTCCGCCGTACCGGTCGGAGTGTCGGCCGGGTGGTCCGTATTCCCGTGACAGCCACCGCCAGAGGCATCCGCAAGGCCACCCACGCCCATGGCGCGGGCGAGTCGGGCCTGGCCAAGCTGATCGAGCTGCACGCGGTGAACTCGGCCGGCGACATGCTGATCACCATCGCGCTGGCCTCCACCGTGTTCTTCTCCGTCCCCACGGACCAGGCGCGCGGCCGGGTGGCGCTCTATCTGGCCGTCACCATGGCCCCGTTCACCCTGCTCGCCCCGGTGATCGGCCCGCTGCTGGACCGGGTGCCGCACGGCCGCCGGGCCGCCATGGCCTCGGCGATGCTGACCCGGGTGGTGCTGGCGCTGACCATGTCCGGCGCGGTGGCCACCGGCGGCCTGGAGCTGTATCCGGCCGCCCTGGGCGTACTGGTGGCGTCCAAGGCGTACGGGGTGGTGCGCTCGGCGGTCGTACCCCGCCTGCTGCCCCCGCGGATCTCCCTGGTGAAGGCGAACTCCCGGGTGACCCTCGGCGGTCTGCTGGCCACCGGCCTGGCCGCCCCGCTGGGCGGGCTGCTGCACCAGCTGGGGCCGCCCTTTCCGCTGTACGGGGCCTGTCTGGTGTTCGCCTTCGGCACCTATCTGTCGCTGTCGCTGCCGCACAAGGTGGACTCGGCCAAGGGTGAGACCCGGGCCCGGATGACCTCCCATGAGCACCGGCCGCGCGGCGGCAAGCGGATCCGCAAGCCCGGGCTGCGCAATGTCGGCCCCTCGGTGCTGCACGCGCTGCAGGCCAACGCGGCGCTGCGGATGCTGTCCGGTTTCCTCACCTTCTTCCTGGCCTTCCTGCTGCGGGTGCATCCGCTGGACGGGCTGAGCCCCGCCCTCTCGCTGGGTCTGGCGGCGGTGGCCGCGGGCGGCGGCAATGCGCTGGGCACCGCCATAGGGGCGCTGCTGCGCTCGCGCGGGCCGGAGAAGACCATCGCCCTGGTGCTGATCGTCACCCTGGGCACCACCATCGCCACCGCCGTGCTCTACGGCTGGTTCTTTGTGGTGCTGGTGGCGGCGGTGGCCGGTATCTCCCAGGCGCTGGGCAAGCAGTCGCTGGACTCGCTGATCCAGCGGGATGTTCCGGAGGAGGTCCGTACCTCCGCCTTCGCCCGATCGGAGACGGCGCTGCAGATGGCCTGGGTGGTCGGCGGCGGCATCGGGATCCTGCTGCCGCTCAACGGAGTGCTGGGCATGTCGGTGGCGGCGGCCTTCCTGACGCTGGGGGTGGCTACTGCCGTCCGGGGCCTGCTGACGGCCGCCCGGCGCGGCTCACCGCACCCGCGCGTAGCGTGACTGGACAGGCCAGATAGCCTGCCCCCCATGACCGCTGCGTTTTTCCGGGGCCGCCGCCGTCGCGCCGCTGCCGCCGTCGGGGCCGTGACCTTTGGGCTCGTCGCCCTCTCCGCCTGCGACAAGCCGACTCCGCTGGCGACGCTGACCGTCGGATCGACCACGGTCACCAGCGAAGCCGCCTGCTATGACGACGGCAATGCCCTCGACAAGAAGGACATTCCCTCCTGCCTGAAGGAGGAGGGCAAGACCGTCAAGGCGTCGGTGGACGACACCATCCGCATCGGCGTGGACAAGAAGATCGCCGACCAGGGCTGGACGGTCGTCGCCAACGGCCAGGGCGTGGTGACCCCCGGCACCAAGACCTTCCGCAATGTTCCCGCGGCCCGCCTGCTGCAGGGCGCCAAGGGCAACAAGGTGGTGCTGAGCGTGGTCCAGGCCGACGGCAGCAAGGTCTACGGCTTCTGGAACTTCACCATCGAGGACAACTCCTGACGATGCGGGTCCTGGTCGTCACCGCCGTCACCGCCGAGCGGGACGCGGTCACGGCCGCCGCACCGGAGTACCGGCCGGTGACGCTGCCCGGCGGCGCCGAGCTGCACCGGGTGCGTCCGGCCGGGGTGGTCCTCGACGTGCTGGCCGCGGGCGTGGGCCCGGCCGCCGCGGCCGGAGCCACCGCCACCGCGCTGACCGCCGCCGCGCTGGGCGGCACGCCCTACCGGCTGGTGATCTCGGCGGGCATCGGCGGCGGCTTCGCGCCCCGGGCGCCGCTGGGCGCCCTGGTGCTCGCCGACCGGCTGGTCGCCGCCGACCTGGGCGCCCAGACCGCCGAGGGCTTTCTGCCGGTCACCGCCCTGGGTTTCGGGGTGGACGCGCACCGGGCACCGGAACCGCTGCTGACGGCGGTCTCGGCGGCCACCGGGGCGCTGCGCGGGGACGTACTGACGGTCTCCACGGTCACCGGCACCGCCGAACGCGCCGCCGAGCTGGCGGCCCGTCACCCCGCGGCGCTGGCCGAGGCCATGGAGGGCTTCGGGGTCGCCGAGGCGGCCGCCGCGCACGGGGTGCCGGTGCTGGAGCTGCGGGCGGTCTCCAATGCCATCGGCCCGCGGGACCGTTCGTCCTGGCGCATCGGCGCGGCCCTGGCCGCCCTGACCGGCGCCTTCGGCACCATCCCGGCAGCGCTGCGAGCGGCCCGGTGGCCGGCACCGGCCGAAGCGGGCGCCTCCGGCGAGGGGGCCATGTCTGCGACGGGAGCGGAGGGGGCCGCGTCCGGCGGGGAAGCCGGGCCTGCGACGGAAGCCGGGGAAGCCGGGTCCGGCGGGGAAGCCGCGTCCCCGGAAGAAGCCGAGGGGGCCGCGTTCGCCGAAGCGGGCACCTCCGGCGAGGAAGCCAAGGAAGAGGAGCCAAGCGCATGAGCGAGCGCATCCGGATCGCCTACTCGCCCTGCCCCAATGACACCTTTGTCTTCGACGCCTGGGCGCATGGCCGGGTGCCCGGGGCGCCGGAACTGGATGTCACCCTCGCGGACATCGACATCACCAACGGCATGGCCGAGCGCGGCGAGCTGGACGTCCTCAAGGTGTCCTACGCAGTGCTGCCCTGGGTGCTGGACGAGTATGCGCTGCTGCCCAGCGGCGGCGCGCTGGGCCGGGGCTGCGGGCCGCTGGTGCTGACCCGGGAACCGGGCGAGGCGGCGGCACTGGCCGGGAAGACGGTGGCGGTGCCCAGTGAGCGGTCCACCGCCTATCTGCTGTTCCGGCTGTGGGCGGCGGCCGAGGTGCCGGGCGGGGTCGGGCAGGTGGTGGTGCTGCCGTTCCACGAGATCATGCCGGCGGTACGGGACGGCAAGGTGGACGCCGGACTGGTCATCCACGAGGCCCGCTTCACCTACCGGGACTATGGCCTGCACAAGCTGGCCGATATGGGCGACCACTGGGAGAAGACCACCGGGCTGCCCATCCCGCTGGGCGCGATCATCGCCAAGCGCTCGCTGGGCGCGCCGATGCTGCACCGGCTGGCCGAGGCGGCCCGTGCCTCGGTGCGGATGGCCTGGGACGACCCGGAGGCCAGCCGTCCGTATGTGCTCCGGCACGCCCAGGAGCTGGACCCGGCCGTCGCCGACCAGCACATCGGGCTGTATGTCACCGAGTTCACCGCGGGCCTGGGCGAGGCCGGCTACGCGGCGGTACGCGGGCTGCTGACCCGCGCCGCGGCCGAGGGGCTGGTGCCGCCCCTCGGCCCGGACGCGCTCAGGTTCCCCTGAGCCTGGGCTTCCCTTGACCTGGGCTTCCCTGAGCTGGGCCCCGCTTCTTGCCGGGCCTTCGCTCAGACGTCCAGCTGGTCGGCCACCGCGCGCAGCATGCCCGCGATCTTGGCGCCATGGGCCTTGTCGGGGTAGCGGCCCCGCTCCAGCTGCTGGGTGACGTTCTCCAGCAGCGTGGTGAGGTCCTGCACAATGGAGGCCAGCTCATCGGGCTTACGGCGCTGGGCGGCCGCGACCGAGGGCGTCGGGTCGAGCAGGATCACCGACAACGCCTGGTCACCACGCTGACCGGCGACCACACCGAACTCCACGCGCTGTCCGGGCTTGAGGGAGTCGACCCCGTCCGGGAGCACCGAGGAGTGCACGAAGACGTCTCCGCCGTCGTCGCGGGAGAGAAAGCCGAAGCCCTTCTCGCTGTTGAACCACTTGACCTTGCCGGTAGGCACGTCTGTCCTCGTCCTCGTACTCGTTGGGATCGCCGGTAATAACACTTCAGCGGGTCGCCAGACCCGCTACCCCCCAAGGCTAATGGTCCCGGGCCCGGTGACAAGACGTCCTCGGGATCGTCCGACGGCTGGGGAACTACCCTGCTGGGGTGAGTGATGAAACGCCCCGGCCCGGGGACCTGCTTGTACGTACCGGCGCCATTGTCTTCCTGGTGGGCGCGGTGGCCACGCTGGCCACCGTGGCCCCGCTGTTCCTCGGTGCCCATCCGCTGCCCTCGGCCGCGTACTTCATCTGCATGCTGATGGCGGTCGGCTTTGTGATCGCGGCGGCCGGGGTGCTGCGCTCGGTGTCCGAGCAGCGGCGCCGGGCGCGTCAGGCCGCCTCGCGGTAGCCGCGCAGCCAGCCGGGGAAGTGGGTGAGGTCGTCCAGCAGGACGTCCGCTCCCGCCGCCCTGAGCTCCTCGGCGCCGCAGGGGCCGGTGGTCACGGCCACGGACAGGGCACCGGCGGTACGGGCGCCGCGTACGTCGCCGATGTGGTCGCCGACGTAGACCCCGGCTCCGTGCCGCCGCAGCGCCTCCGCCTTGGCCTCGGCCCACAGCAGGCCCTCCACGGTGTCCGGCTCGATGCCCAGGTGGTCCAGGTGCAGGCGGGCGTTGCGGGGGTGCTTGGCGGTGACCACGACCACCCGCCCGCCCAGCTCGCGTACGGCGGCCACGGCCTCCCGGGCGCCGGGCATGGCGGGCGAGGCGGTGATGCCGTGCCGGTGGTACTCGGCGATATAGCGCGCGCCGACCTCCGCCACTTGCTCCTCGGGGAACCAGTTGCGCAGCTCCTGCTCCAGCGGCGGCCCGATCCGGCTGACCACCAGGTCCACGTCGATGACGGTGCCGGTGGCGGCGGCCAGCGCGGTGTACGCGGCGCGGATGCCGGGGCGGCTGTCCACCAGGGTGAGGTCGAGGTCGAAGCCGACGGTGAACGGTGCGAGGCTCATGCCGCTCATTGTGCGCTGCCGGGTGCGCCCCCTTGGGGGCGCGGGGAACTGCGCGCCCGGCCCACGACGGCCCGCACACGGAATGCTTGGGGACGCCCCCCTCAGGGGCGCGGGGAACTGCGCGACCAGCCCACGACGGCCCGCACGCCGAAATACGCGGGCACGCCCCGCCGGGGGCGCGGGGAACTGCGCGACCAGCCACAGGCGGGCCTGCACCTGAAACGCAACCGCCAGGCGTGGGGCCGTTGCACCGGCACCGCACTCCGCGAGGGTGCCGCTTAGCGCGCGCTGTCGGCCGCAGGCCCGTCGTGGCTGAGCGCGCAGTTCCCCGCGCCCCTGACAGGGCGCACCCGGAAACCCAGAGGTCAGCCGATTTTGCGCGCGCGCCAGAGGACGAAGAGCGCCGAAGCCACCGCAGCCACCCGCAACACCACCGGCCATGTCTCCGCCAGCGCGGGCCCCAGCTGACCGTGCGGTATCGGTGCCCCCCAGTGGCCCCCGCTACGGCCCCACAGCCACAGCACCCCGCCCCCGGCCACCACCCCCGGTACCACCAGGACCGCGCCCTTGGACTCGTTCTCCGTCAGGCGGCGGGTCACATAGGCCAACGCCCACCCCGCCCCGCACACCAGCCAGTTGCCCAGCACCGCCCCCGTCACCAGCAGCAGGGACACCAGCAGCAGCACCGGACTGAGCGGCGCCCCGTCGGCAGAGCGCAGCAGCCCGAAGCGGGCCGGGGGCAGCGGCTCCGTACCCTCGTCCGGCTCCAGCCGCTCCACCGGCTCCCCGGCGGCGGCATCGGCGGCCTCGGCGGCGTCCACGCCCGCGCCCGCCTCCGGCGACCTCCGGGGCGGCCGGAGCATGTCGGGGATCTCGATCCCGCCGACAAAGCCATGCACCCGGTCGCCCGGCCCCGCCTGAGTGGCCTCCACCCGCCACCACTCGTCCGCCTCCCGGGGCCCACCGCCCAGCTCCTCCTCGGTGGCCAGATGCGGCGGCGCCCCCGCGTCGGGAAACCACACTCCCTGGCCGCCGCGCCGCTGGGCCGGCACCCGGCGGGGCTCCTGGGCCGGCTCCGCCGGGCCGCCGCCCGCCCCGGCCACCGCCTCCGAGGGCGTACCCAGGCCGTCCAGGATGCGCTGCACCGCGGCCGGACTCTCCGCACCCTCCGCCGCCCGTTGCCGTTCGATCTCGGTACGCAGCCGGGAGACCAGCCGCATCCTTTCTCCGGAGGTCAGCGAGGTGCGCTGAGCGAGGTCGCCGACCCGGCTCAGGTAGTCGAAGACCAGCTGATCGCTCTCGATCCCCACCAAATCCCCCAAGTTCCCCCTACCAGGCAGCCGTCATCCCGACGGTACCGGCTCCGGATCTCCCCGTCCCTGGAACCGGGGGACGACCACCGGCCCGGCGCAGCCCCTGACCGTCCGGCACCGACCCGGTACCGTTAACAGAATGACCATGTCGCGGGAGACCGACCGGACCGGCGCAGCCCCCCGCACGCTCGCCGAGGAGCTGCGCGCCCGCCCCGACCAGGCGCTGGCCGCGCTCCTGCGGGCCCGTCCCGACCTGCTCAGCCCGGTGCCCGGCGACCTCACCCAGCTGGCCACCCGGGCCGCCACCCGCGCCTCGGTGGCCCGCGCCCTGGACCGCCTGGACCGTTTCGCGCTGCAAACCGCGGAGGCCCTGGCGGTGGCCCCGGACCCCTGCCCGTACGACACCCTGGCCGCCCTGCTGACCGGCGACGAACCGGACGATCCCCGCATCACGGACAGCCTCCCGCGCGCTGTGGCCACCTTGCGCCAACAGGCCCTGCTCTGGGGCCCGGAGGACCGGCTGCGCCTGGTACGCACCGTCCGCGACCTGCTCGCCCCCACCCCCGCCCGGCCTTCGCCCACCGGCCTGGGCCCTACCGTGGCCGAGGCCACCGCCGGAATGTCCCCGGGGCGCTTGCAGCAACTGCTGGCGGCGGCCGGGCTGCCCGCCACCCATGACCCGGTGACGGCCGTCACCGCACTGACCGAACTGTTCGAGGACAGGGCCCGGCTGGCCGCCCTGCTCCGGACCGCCCCCGCCGAGGCCCGCCAGGTCCTGGACCGGCTGCTCTGGGGCCCGCCCTATGGCACCGTCACCGCCGACCCCGCCCCCCATCTGCGCTGGCTGCTGGACCGCGGCCTGCTCCTGCCGACCGCACCCGGCGCCGTGGTCCTCCCCCGCGAGGTCGCCATGCATCTGCGCGCCGGCCGGGCCCACCGCCACCCCGAGCCGGTGCCCCCGGTCTTGGCACCGGTCACCGAGCGCTCCCCGGCCACCGTGGACGCCACCGCCGCCGGGGAGGCGCTCACCGCCCTGTCCACCGTGGAGGAGCTGCTCAGCGACTGGGAGACCACCGGCCCCCTGGTACTGCGCGCGGGCGGCCTGAGCGTACGTGACCTCAAGCGCACCGCCACCGTCCTGGACTGCGCCGAGCAGACCGCCGCCTTCTGGGCCGAACTGGCCCATGCGGCGGGCCTGTTGGCCTCCGACGGCGAGGTGGACGAGCGCTACGCCCCCACCCCCGCCTATGACGACTGGCTCCAGCTGCCGCCCGAGCGGCGCTGGGCCCACCTGGCCACCGCCTGGCTGGCCACCACCCGCACCCCCGGGCTGGCCGGCGGCAAGGACGCCAAGGGCCGTACCCTCGCCGCCCTCGGCCCCGGCCTGGACCGCACCGCGGCCCCCGAGGTCCGCCGCCGCGTCCTGGGCCTGCTCGCCTCGCTGGCGCCCGGCGCCGCGGTCCCCGCGGAGGCCGTCCTGGCCAGGCTCGCCTGGGAGCACCCGGCCGGCCAGGAGTCGCGCGCCCGGCTGGCCCGCCAGGCCCTGGCCGAGGCCGAACTCCTGGGCGTCACCGGCCGCGGCGCCCTGGCCTCCCCCGGCCGCGCCCTGCTGGCGGGCGACGACCCGGCCCCCGCGCTGGCCCCGCTGCTGCCCGAGCCCCTGGACCATGTCCTGCTCCAGGCCGACCTCACCGCCGTCGCCCCCGGCCCGCTGCACCGGCCGCTCGCCCAGACGCTGGGCGTGCTCGCCGATATCGAGTCCAAGGGCGGCGCCACCGTCTACCGCTTCTCCCCCGACTCGGTACGCCGCGCCCTGGACGCCGGCCGCACCGCGGCGGAACTCCTCGCCTTCCTCACCGAGCACTCCCGCACCCCCGTCCCCCAGCCACTCAGTTACCTCATCGAGGATGTGGCCCGCCGCCATGGCACCCTGCGGGTCGGCGCCGCCGCCTCCTATCTGCGCTGCGATGACGAGGCCCTGCTCAACGAGCTGCTCGCCGACCGCCGCTCGGCCCCGCTGCGGCTGCGCCGGCTGGCCCCCACCGTGCTGGCCGCCCAGGCGGGACCGGAGGAACTGCTGACCGGGCTGCGCGCCATGGGCTACGCCCCGGCCGCCGAGTCCGCCGAGGGCAATGTGCTGATCACCCGCCCCGACGCCCACCGCACCCCGCCGCGCTCCGCCCCGGTCCCGGTCCAGGAGGGCCCGCCCGCCCCCGACGCCACCCTGCTGGACGCCGCGGTCCGCGCCATCCGGGCCGGCGACCGCGCCGCCACCGCCGAACGCAAGCCCGCCTCCACGGCCACCACCGGCGGCCTGCCCCGCACCGGCTCCGCCGAGACCCTGGCCACCATGCAGGCCGCCGTCCTCACCGGCACCACCCTGTGGATCGGCTACGTCAACGCCGACGGCGCCGCCAGCCAGCGGGTCATCGCCCCGGTCAAGGTCGAGGGCGGCTTTGTCACCGCCTACGACCACACGGCCGACGAGGTACGGACCTACCCCCTGCACCGCATCACAGGCGTCGCAGAACTGGCCGACGAAACGGCCTCCTGACCACGCCTACTGCCGCGCCACGGCCCACACGGGCCGAGGCCACCGCCGACGCCTACGCGCACGGCCACGGTGGCGCCCACGCACAGGCGCAGTCATGAGCACACCGCTCAGGTACGGGCCCGCCCACGAACACGGCCGAGCGCAGGCCGCAGCCGCACACCCACGGCGGACGCTGTCGAAGCGGATGAAGGCCCACGCCCTCCGCCACGGCCAGTGGCCCCCGGGGCGGGCCCCGGTCAAGTGCCCTTGCCTCCTGCCCCCGCCGCGTGACCTCCCCGGCCCACCCCCCGTTGACCACGACATGCCGAAGATCAACAGGGCCGCCCTGGCCGCCCTCACCCTCGCCGCCCTCGCCGCGGGGATCGCCCCCGCCACTGCCGAGAGCCCCGCCACCGCCGAGACCCCCGAGCACGCGGTGATCGTCAAGCACACCGCCGGCAGCTCCCGGGCCGGCGAGACCTCCGCCTCCGCCACCGTCTACTGCCCGGACAAGACCCACCTCACCGGCGGCGGCTTCGAAGGCAGCCACGGCAAGGAGTTCACCCCCCTCTACAGCCGCCCCACCGAGGACGGCAAGGGCTGGACCGCCGCCATCGGCTATCACGGCAGCGGCAGGGAGACCGTGAGCGTCACCGCCTTCGCGGTGTGCGAGAGCGAATAGTCACACCCGCTCCACAACCGGGCCCGATGGGCGACACTGGGAGTTTGGCGATCGGCCCCCGCAGCAGCCGATCGGGCACCCGGACAGCGAAAGGGCGGGCGTGAACGGTTCCCTCATCGTCCAGTCGGACAAGACGCTCCTGCTGGAAGTCGACCATGAGCAGGCCGACGCCTGCCGTCGCGCCATCGCCCCCTTCGCGGAGCTGGAGCGGGCGCCCGAGCACATCCACACCTACCGGATCACCCCGCTGGGCCTGTGGAACGCCCGGGCCGCCGGGCATGACGCGGAGCAGGTGGTGGACGCCCTGGTCACCCACTCCCGCTACCCGGTGCCGCACGCGCTGCTGGTGGACATCGCCGAGACCATGGACCGCTATGGCCGGCTGCGGCTGCTCAAGCACCCCACCCACGGCCTGGTGCTGGAGAGCAGTGACCGGCCGGTGCTGGAGGAGGTGCTGCGCTCCAAGCGGATCCAGCCTCTGGTCGGCGCCCGGATCGACGACGACACCGTCGCCGTGCACCCCTCCGAGCGCGGCCAGATCAAGCAGATGCTGCTCAAGCTGGGCTGGCCGGCCGAGGACCTGGCCGGGTATGTGGACGGCGAGGCGCACCCCATCGAGCTGCGCGAGGACGGCTGGGCGCTGCGCCCCTACCAGCGGCAGGCCGTGGACGGCTTCTGGCACGGCGGCTCCGGAGTGGTGGTGCTGCCCTGTGGCGCGGGCAAGACGCTGGTGGGCGCGGGCGCCATGGCCGAGGCCAAGGCCACCACGCTGATCCTGGTGACCAACACCGTCTCCGCCCGGCAGTGGAAGCATGAGCTGATCAAGCGGACCTCGCTCACCGAGAGCGAGATCGGCGAGTACAGCGGCGCCCGCAAGGAGATCCGCCCGGTCACCATCGCCACCTACCAGGTGCTGACCACCAAGCGGAAGGGCATCTACCCGCATCTGGAGCTCTTCGACTCCCGGGACTGGGGCCTGGTGGTCTATGACGAGGTGCATCTGCTGCCCGCGCCGGTCTTCAAGTTCACCGCCGATCTCCAGGCCCGCCGCCGGCTGGGCCTGACCGCCACCCTGGTGCGGGAGGACGGCCGGGAGTCGGATGTCTTCTCCCTGATCGGGCCCAAGCGCTTTGACGCGCCCTGGAAGGAGATCGAGGCCCAGGGCTATATCGCCCCCGCCGACTGTGTGGAGGTACGGGTCAGCCTCACCGACGGCGAGCGGCTGGCGTATGCCACCGCCGAGGCCGAGGAGAAGTACCGCTACTGCGCCACCACCGACAGCAAGCGCAAGGTCACCGAGGCGCTGGTACGCCGCCACCGGGGGCAGCAGACCCTGGTGATCGGGCAGTACATCGACCAACTCGACGAGCTGGGCGAGCACTTGGGCGCTCCGGTGATCAAGGGCGAGACCACCAACGCCCAGCGCGAGAAGCTCTTCGACGCCTTCCGGGCGGGCGAGATCTCGGTGCTGGTGGTGTCCAAGGTGGCCAACTTCTCCATCGACCTGCCCGAGGCGACGGTCGCCATCCAGGTCTCCGGCACCTTCGGCTCCCGCCAGGAGGAGGCGCAGCGGCTGGGCCGGGTGCTGCGTCCCAAGGCGGACGGGCATGAGGCGCGCTTCTACTCGGTGGTCGCCCGGGACACCATCGACCAGGACTTCGCCGCGCACCGCCAGCGCTTCCTGGCCGAGCAGGGCTATGCCTACCGGATCGTGGACGCCCATGAACTGCTGGCGGCCGACGAGGACGTCTGACGGCCCCCGGCGCCCGCGCTTATGCCCGCGCCCTGCAACGGTCAGCGCTTGACGTGCAGTTCGGTCGCGTGCTGCCCCAGCAGCACCACATCCACGGCCGCGCTCGCGAACGCCTTTATGGCGCGCAGGGCGTGGCCCAGCGGGTGGATGGCGCCGTTCTGCTCGGCGGCCTGGACGTCCGGGGTGATGGCTGCGGTGGTCATGTCTCCATGGTGACGGCCGCGGCTGCCCCGGGCATCGGCCTGCCGGTGTAACTCGCGGGGCCCCGTCGTACGACTGAAGCATCACCGCATCCCCTACGGGAGATGGACCACGACCCTGAGAGCCCCTCGGGGCGCGCGGTAATCCGCCTCCTCCGGGCGCGCGGTAATTCGCTCGCGCGCCCCCGGCTCCACCGCTAGGATCGCGCGTCTGCCCGCCTCCCGTGCCCGCCGCCGGGAGCGCCGCCGCCCGGACGGAAACCGGCCGGTACCCGTATCGTCCCGCACCCCTGGAGGCGACACCGTGCCCCCGCACGCCCCGGAACCGACCGCAGACCGCTCCGCCACCGACCCGCTCGCCCGGGAACGGGCCCATCTGGCCTCCTCCCGGGCCGCGTTGAGCGCCATGCGCGCCGATGTGGCGGCGCTGGACATCAAGGATGTCGCCGCCAACTGGGTCAACGCCCAGGTGCTGCAACGGCAGATCGACGAGCGCATCACCGCGCTGGCCGACCTGGCGGACACCCCGCTGTTCTTCGGACGGCTGGACTATCTCCACGCACCGGGGGCCGAACAGGCGGAGGGGGCGGCATCAAACGGGGCGGCGCGAAGCGCCTCCATCAGGGGCGGTGGCCGGGCGACGGGTGGGCGTTTCTACATCGGGCGGCGGCATGTGCATGACGCCGAGGGCGACCCCATGGTCATCGACTGGCGCGCCCCGGTCTCCCAGCCGTTCTACCGGGCCTCCAAGAAAGACCCGATGGACGTCCGGATGCGGCGCCGCTTCGGCTACACCGGCGGCGAGTTGACGGCCTATGAGGACGAGGACCTCACCGACGCCTCCACCGGCGACACCGCCGGCAAGCTGCTGCAGAGCGAGATCGAGCGGCCGCGGGTGGGCCCCATGCGGGACATTGTGGCCACCATCCAGCCGGAGCAGGACGAGATCGTCCGTGCCGGGATCGGCGGCACGGTCTGCGTCCAGGGCGCCCCGGGCACCGGAAAGACCGCCGTGGGCCTGCACCGGGTGGCCTATCTGCTGTACGCGCACCGCGAGCGGCTGGCCCGTACCGGCACCCTGGTGATCGGCCCCAACCGCTCCTTTCTGCACTACATCGAGCAAGTGCTGCCCGCGCTGGGCGAGTTGAACGTGGCCCAGGCCACGGTGGACGACCTGGTGGCGCATGTGGAGGTACGCGGCACCGACACCCCCGAGGCGGCCCTGATCAAGGGCGATGCCCGGATGGCGGAGGTGCTGCGGCGGGCGGTCCGCTCCGGCGTCACCATGCCGGTGGAGCCGCTGGTGGTGGTGCGCGGCTCGCGCCGCTGGCGGGTTCCGGCGTACGAACTGGAGGAGATCGTCCGGGAGTTGCTGGACCGCGACATCCGCTATGGCGCGGCCCGGGAGGCCCTGCCGCAGCGGATCGCCCATGCGGTGCTGGTGCGCATGGAGCAGGTGGGCGAGGCGCCGGACGACCGGGTGCAGGACGCGGTGGCCCGTAACCCCGCGGTGAAGGCGGTGGTCAAGGCGGTCTGGCCACCGGTGGACCCGGCGAAGCTGGTGCTGCGGCTGCTGTCCGACCCGGAGTTCCTGGCCGAGCAGGCGGCCGGGGTGCTCTCCGCCGAGGAGCAGGCGGCCATCCTCTGGGCGAAGCCGGCCCGCGGCGTCAAGGGCGCCAAGTGGTCGGCGGCGGACGCGGTGCTGGTGGACGAGGCGGCGGACCTGGTCTCCCGCACGCCCTCGCTGGGCCATGTGGTGCTGGACGAGGCCCAGGACCTCTCCCCCATGCAGTACCGCGCGGTGGGCCGCCGCTGCACCACCGGTTCGGCGACCGTGCTGGGGGACATCGCCCAGGGCACCACGCCCTGGGCCACCCCCGGCTGGGCGGCGGCCCTGCACCATCTGGGCAAGCCGGAGGCCACGGTGGAGGAGCTCACCCAGGGCTTCCGGGTGCCGCGCGAGGTGATCGCCTATGCGTCGCGGCTGCTGCCCGCCATCGCGCCGGGGCTGGCCGAGGCGACCTCGGTACGCGAGTCCCCGGGCGACTTCGCGGTACGCCCGGTCGCCGATCCGGCCGGCCTGGACGCCGCCGTGGTGGCCGCCTGCCGTGCCGCGCTGCGCCGCGAGGGTTCGGTCGGTCTGATCGCGGCGGACGCGCGGATCCCGGCACTGGCCGCCGCACTGGCCGCGGACGGCCTGCCGCACCTCGCCCCCGGCGAGGAGACCACGGCCGACGCCCGCCTGACCCTGGTTCCGGCCACCCTGGCCAAGGGACTTGAGTACGACTATGTGGTGCTGGACGAGCCCGCGGAGATCGTCTCCGCCGAGCCGGACGAACGCACGGGCCTGCGGCGCCTGTACGTGGCCCTGACCCGAGCCGTCTCAGGCCTGACCATCCTCCACGCCCGTCCCCTCCCCAACCAACTCCGCTAGCCCCGCCGCCGAGCGCGCCCCCCAGGGGCGCGGGGCGGCTACCACATGCGGCTCCGCCGCGTGGGCGCGACCAGCCACCCACAACCCGCACCCGGCAACGACCCCGAACACCCCCTGCCCCTACCCCTCCAACGCCCCCAGCAACGCCCCCACCAACCCGGGGAACCGCTCGTCCAACTCCCCACGCCGCAGCGAGACATACCGATTGCGCCCGACAACCCGGGTAGTGGTCAACCCGGCCTCCCGCATCACCCGCATATGGTGCGAGACCGTCGATTTATGGAGGTGGTCCACGCCCAGCCCCTCCGCCGAGCAGTGGTACTCCCCACCCTCCGCGTACACCCGGAACAGATGCAGCCGCACCGGATCCCCCAGTGCCTGAAGCAACTTGGACAGCTCGATGTCCGCCACATCCGGCTGTGGCAGCCGTTCCTCAGGCACTGTTTGACACCTATCCAACATTCGGCGATCGTTTGACGTACGTCCAACCTACCCTGCCCTGGAAGGACCATTCGTGCGTCTCCGCCTGCTCCTGCTGGCCCTCGGCACCTTCGCCATGGGCACCGACTCCATGGTGATGGCCGGCATCCTGGACCGGATCGCCCGGGACACCGGCGTCTCGGTGGCCTCCGCCGGACAGCTGGTCACCGTGTTCGCCCTGGGCTACGCCCTGCTCGCCCCCGTACTGGCCACCCTCACCGCGCGATGGGACCGCCGCCGGCTCCTGCTCACCGCGCTCGCCGTGTTCACCGCGGCCAACGTGCTCAGCGCGCTCGCCCCCAACTACCCCTTTCTGCTGGCGACTCGGGTACTCGCCGCCGCCGGTGCCGCGCTCTACACCCCCACCGCCAACGCCGTGGCCACCACCCTGGTGCCGCCCGAGCGGCGCGGCCGCGCCATCGCCACCGTGCTGGGCGGCATGACCGTGGCCACCGCCCTGGGCGTCCCCGTCGGCGCCTACCTCGGCCGCACCGACTGGCGCTGGACCATGTGGCTGGTGGTGGCCCTGGGCGCCGCCGCCCTGCTGGGACTGGCCGCCCTGCTGCGCGGCCTGCCCGCGCCCGCCATGGCCCCCGGACTGCGGGAGCGCCTGGCTCCGCTGCACGACCGCCGGGTGGCCGGTGCGGCCGCCACCACCTTCGTCTTCTTCCTGGCCTTCCAGGCGGTCTATATCTATCTGGCCACCGCCGACCGCCCCGCCACCGGCGGCGACCAGGACCGCCTCAGCCTGATCCTGCTGGTCAACGGAGTGGCCTCGGTGGCGGGCAGCTGGCTGGGCGGCCGGGCGGTGGACCGGGCGGGCGTACGTACCGTCCTGCTCCTCGCGGGCGGCCTGACGACGCTCGCCCTGACCGCCCTGCCCTGGCTCTCCCGGAGCCTGCCCGGCGCCCTGGCCTATGCCGCCATCGCCCCGGTGGCGGGCTGGGCGATGAGCGTGGCCCTGCCCCACCGGCTGGCCTCCATCGACCCGCCCAACGCCGCGCTGCTGATCTCCATCAACAGCAGCGCCCTCTATCTGGGCACGGCGGCCGGCGGCGGCACCGGCAGCCTGGCCATTGCACTGCTCGGCGAGCGCTGGTTCCCGCTGGCGGCAGCCGCGCTGGGCGCGCTGGCGGTACTGATCGCCGCGGCCACCACCCGGCCGACGGCGGCCGCCGCCCAACCCGCAGCCACCACCACCCAACCGGCAGCGGCCGTCACCCCGCCTGCGCCCCGGGCCCGCTAGAGGCGGTGTCCGACGGCTCATGGACCGTGCCGGGTGCCGTTCCTCCGGCGAGCGGCCCTTACCCGGCGGTCGTGTGTCAGGTGCGGGTCGTGTGTGGCCGGTCGCGCCCACGCGGCGGAGCCGCATATCGCCTGGGCCCCGCGCCCCTGACGGGGCGCCCTACGCCGCGTCCAGCGCCTCCCGCCAGGCCCGTACCGCCCCCGCGTCCACCGGCGAGTCCCAGCCCGCGGGCCGGGCCGCGCCGCCGATGTGAAAGGCGTCGATCCCGCCGGAGCGCAGCACCGGTACATGCTCCAGCCGCAGCCCGCCGCCGGCCAGGATCCGTGGCCCGTACCCCGGCTCCTCGCCCCGCTTGGCCTCGGCCAGCAGTGTGGCCAGGCCCTCGTCCACCCCGGCGGCGGACCCGGCGGTCAGATAGGTGTCCAGGCCCGGCTCCCCGGCCAGCTGCCTGCGCAGCGCGTCCCGGTCGGCGGCCCGGTCCAGCGCCCGGTGGAAGGTCCACCGGGCGCGGGGCCCGATCGCCTCGGTGAGCGCCGCGACGGCGGCCAGATCGGCCCGGCCGTCCTCGGTGAGGAAACCCAGTACGAACTCCTCGGCGCCCTCCGCGCACAGCTCCCGGGCCCGTTCGCACAGCGCCTCCAGCTCCGCCGCACCGCCCGCCGTGAAGCCGTCCGCCGCCCGCAGCATCACCCGTACCGGGAGGTCCACGGCGGCCCGGACCGCCGCGAAGGTCTCCCGGGCCGGGGTGAGGCCGTCGGCGGCCATGTCCGTGACCAGTTCCAGCCGGTCCGCCCCGCCGTCCCGCGCCGCGGCCGCGTCCTCGGGTCCCAGCGCGATCACTTCAAGAATTGGTCTAGACATGTAGCACAGGGTGCCACAGCGGCAGCCCGAACCGAAACCACGCCCACCGGGCCACAATGGCCGGATGGCTCCCACAGTCGATCACCCCGCCGCCGAGGACCTCCGCCAACGCTGGGCGCGTACCGTGCTCGCCGCCCGCGGCACCGACGAGTGCCTGCCCAGCCCGTACCCCTACGCCGACGAGCTGCTGTCCCGCTGGTCCGAGCCACAGCGCCACTACCACACCGTGAACCACCTCCGCGCGGTGCTGGACCGGATCGACGAACTGGCCGAGTACGCCCAGGACATCACCGCCGTCCGGCTGGCCGCCTGGTTCCATGACGCCGTCTACCTTCCCGAACGCTCCACCAACGAGGAACGCAGCGCCCGCCTCGCCGAGCGCGCGCTGCCCGAACTCGGCCTGGACGAACGGCTGACCGCCGAGGTCGCCCGCCTGGTACGGCTGACCATCGATCACAACCCGGCGCGCGGCGACCGCAACGGCGAGGTGCTCTGCGACGCGGACCTGGCCGTACTGGCCGGCGGCGCCCGGGACTACGCGGCCTACGCGGCCGCCGTCCGCCAGGAGTACGGCTTTGTACCCCCCGAGGTCTTCCGCGCCGGACGCGCCGAGGTGCTGCGTCAACTACTCGCCCTGCCAAGGCTGTTCCGCACCCCGCTCGCCAACGAGCGCTGGGAGCAGGCCGCCCGCCGCAATCTGCGCGGTGAGCTGGAACTCCTGACGCGCTGACGGGAATAACCATGCGCCGCTTGTCGCTGGCACCGGATATGTCCAACCCGAACCGCATGCCAGTGGCCGTCCATGTGCTGGGCCTGTCCGTATTCGCCCTGGGCACCTCGGAGTTCATGCTCTCCGGGCTGCTGCAACCACTCGCACGCGATATGGGAGTTTCCATCCCACGGGCCGGACTGCTGGTCTCCGCCTTCGCCATCGGGATGGTGGTGGGCGCACCGGTGCTGGCCGCCGCCACCCTGCGGCTGCCGCGCCGCACCACGCTGGTCGGGCTGCTGGCCGTCTTCGGTCTGGGCCAGGTGGCGGGGGCGCTGGCGCCCTCCTACTGGGTGCTCTTCGCCTCCCGGGTGGTGAGCGCGCTGGCCTGCGCCGGGTTCTGGGCGGTCGGCTCCGCGGTGGCGGTGTCACTGGTGCCGGTGACCGCCCGCGCCCGGGCCATGTCGGTGATGATCGGCGGACTGTCCATCGCCAATATCGCCGGTGTCCCGGCCGGTGCGCTGCTGGGCCAGCACGCGGGCTGGCGGGCCGCCTTCTGGGCGGTGGCCGCGCTCTCGGCGCTGGGCCTGGCCGGGGTGATCGCTCTGGTCCCGGCCACCGCCGCCGCCAGGCAAGCGCCCCGCCTCCGCGACGAACTGGTCATCTACCGCGACCGCCAGGTCTGGCTGTCGCTGGCCACCACCGCCCTCAACGGCGGCGCGGTGTTCTGCCTCTTCTCCTATCTGGCCCCGCTGCTCACCGAGACCTCCGGCCTGGCCGAGGGCTGGGTACCCACGGTGCTGGCGCTGTTCGGGGTGGGCGCGCTGATCGGCACCACGGTGGGCGGCCGGATCGCCGACGCCCGGCTGATGGGCACCATCTACGGCGGCATCGCCGCCTCCGCCATGGTGCTGGCCGTACTGGCGGTCACCGCCCGCCAGCCGGCCGCCGCCGTGACCGCGGCGGTCCTGCTGGGCATCACCGCCTTCACCACCGCCCCCGCGCTCAACGCCCGGATGTTCAACGTGGCCGAGGCGGCCCCGACGCTGGCGGGGGCGACCACCACGGCCGCCTTCAACATCGGCAACACGCTGGGCCCCTGGCTGGGCGGCCTGGTCATCAGCGCCGGCTGGGGCTACCCGGCGGTCGCCTGGACCGCCTGCGCCCTGGCCCTCCTGGCCCTCGCCATCGCGGCCCTCTCCTCCCGCCTGGGCCCGTCCCCAACGGTCTCCCGGGTGGTAGCCCGCAGCGAAAACCACCCCACCACGGTCCGCACGCCGTAAGCCTGTAAGGGGCGCGGGGACGGGCGCCCCGTAAGGGGCGCGGGGCGGCTACGACATGCGGCTCCGCCGCGTGGGCGCGAGCAACCACCCACAACCCGCACCGCACAGGAGGCCCCGGAGACGAGAACCCTCACCCCCGCCGCGCGCCCCCAGGCGCACACCCCCGCGCCCCGGAGGGCCGCACACCGGAGCGCCCCGCCACAGCAGTACGCGGCGGCGTAGCCCCCCTCGCACCCCCCAGAAGTCCCAGAACCGCAGCCGTTCCAAGAGTCATCACAGCGATCGGACGCATGACATACCTCTTCTTCGGATTACCGGGTCATCGCAGCCGACAACTCAACGGCTGCCCGGCCCCACCCGGCGCAATGCGCCCCATCACCCCCCGCCCGAATGTTCGGCGCCCTCACCCGGAACCCTTCCGGCACTCCCGCCCGGCTCACCGGGTGCCCTCTCCGCGCCCCCACCGGGAACCCCCTCCGCACCCCCACCCGGACCCCTCTTGGGCCGCCGCAGCCCCGCCCCCCTCAGCAACCGCACCAGTTCCCGGCTGCCCGCCTCCACCGCCCCCAGCCGCACCGCGTCCCCGTACACCTCCGCCGCCACGTCATAGTGATCGCGATCGAAGGCCCGGGCCGGCACCCCCAGCCGGGCGGCGAAGGCATGCAGTTCGTCAAAGCTCTCGTCACTGATCAGGTGCGACCACATCCGGCCATGGCCGGGCCAGCGGGGCGGGTCGATATAGACGGCCACCCCGCCCGCTCACCCGCCCAGCACCGAGGCCAGCGCACCCACCCGCGCCACCAGCACCGCCTGCTTGGTGCAGGCCCAACGGGGATCGGGGCCCAGCTCCGGCTCCACCTCCAGGGCGTGCGCATCACCCGAGGCGCACACCGGGCACAGCGGCCAGCGCCCATACCGGTCCAGCAGCGCGTCCTGTACGTCCTGCGCCACCAGCCCCACCAGGAACTCGGCACCCTCCGGCCACTGTTCGACCCACCAGCGGCGGCCCGCCACGGCGTCCTCCACCAGTGAGACCACATCGGGTTCGGCCACGCCCCCGGCGGACAGATCGGCCAGGACCAGCGCCCGCGCCGCGTGCAGTGCCTGTTCGAGCTCCATGGGAACCATTGTCAGGGACAACGACGCTTGACGGCGTCCGGAGCCGAAAATACCTTCCAAGGGTGAGCAGCCAACTGAAAGAAACTTTCAGCGCCCCCGGTCCCGTCCCCCGCCCCGCCGCCCTCGCCGCCAAGGTCCGTACCCTCGCCCCCAGCATGACCCGCTCCATGCAGCGGGTCGCCGACGCCCTGGTGGACGATCCGGCGGGCTCGGCCGCGCTCACCGTCACCGGCCTGGCCGAGCGCACCGGCACCAGCGAGGCCACCGTGGTGCGCACCGCCCGGGTGCTGGGCTATCCCGGCTACCGCGACCTGCGCCTGGCGCTGGCCGCCCTGGCCGCCGAGCAGGCGGCCGGCCGGGCGCCCTCGGTCACCGCCGATATCGCCGTGGACGACCCCATGGCCGATGTGGTGGCCAAGCTCGCCCAGGAGGAGGCGCAGTGCCTGGCCGACACCGCCGCCACCCTGGACACCGCCCAGCTGGAGTCGGCCGCCGCCGCGCTGGCCGCCGCCCGCCGGATCGACGTCTATGGCATCGGCGCCTCCAACCTGGTCGGCCAGGACCTGGTGCAGAAGCTGCTGCGCATCGGCCTGATCGCGCATGCCCCCGCCGATCCCCATCTGGCCGTCACCAACGCGGTGCAGCTGCGCACCGGCGATGTGGCCATAGCCATCACCCACTCCGGCCGCACCACCGATGTCATCGAGCCGCTGAAGGCGGCCTTTGAGCGCGGCGCCACCACCATCGCGGTCACCGGCCGCCCGGACGGCGAGATCGCCCAGTACGCCGACCTGCTGCTGACCACCTCCACGGCCCGGGAGAGCGAGCTGCGCCCGGCCGCCATGGCCAGCCGCACCAGCCAACTCCTGGTGGTGGACTGCCTGTTCATCGGCGTCGCCCAGCGCACCTACGACCGGGCGGCACCCGCGCTGTCCGCCTCCTACGAGGCACTCGCCCACCGCCACCACCCGCGCCCGGCCGGCCGATAGCGCCGGCCACCGGTTCCCACCGACAGCCCCGCCGACAGCCCCGCCGACAGAGGACGCCATGACCTCCTCCCCCGCCGCCGTCACCGCGCTCCGTACCGAACTGGCCGCCCTGACCACCGAGGGCGTCCGCGCGGACCTGGCCGGGATCGACCGGCTGCCCACCCTGGCCATCGCCACCATCATGAACGCCGAGGACGCCACCGTGGCCGGTGCGGTGGCCGCCCAACTGCCGTCCATAGCGGCCGCGATCGACGCCATCGCCGCCCGGATGGCCCGGGGCGGACGGCTGGTCTACGCCGGCGCCGGCACCGCCGGGCGGCTGGGCGTGCTGGACGCCAGCGAATGCCCGCCCACCTTCAACACCCCGCCGGGGCAGGTCCGGGGGCTGCTCGCGGGCGGGCCCGCCGCCATGGTCAGCGCCGTGGAGGGCGCCGAGGACGATGCCGCGGCGGCGGAGGCCGACCTCACCGGCCTGGGCATCGGCCCGGCCGACACGGTGGTGGGCGTCTCCGCCTCCGGCCGCACTCCGTACGCGGTGGCCGCGGTCCGCCACGCCCGCCGGGCCGGGGCGCTCACCGTGGGGCTGGCCGGCAACCCCGGCTCCCCGCTGGCCGCGGCCGCCGAGCACCCCATCGAGGTGACCTGCGGGCCCGAACTCATCGCCGGTTCCACCCGGTTGAAGGCGGGCACCGCACAGAAGCTGGTGCTCAATATGCTCTCCACCATCACCATGATCCGGCTGGGCAAGACCTATGGGAATCTGATGGTGGATGTCCGCGCCTCCAACGACAAACTGCGCGCCCGCTCCCGGCAGATCGTCTCGCTGGCCACCGGCGCGCCGGACCAGGAGATCGAGCAGGCGCTCAGCGCCACCGGCGGTGAGGTCAAGGCGGCCATCCTGGTGCTGCTCGCCGAGGTGGACGGGCCCGGGGCCGCCCGTCTGCTGGAGCGCGCCGACGGCCATCTGCGCCGGGCGCTGGAGGCCGCACGCTCCCGGGAGGCCCCGCCGGGCGGCGCCGGGTAACCGCACCCGGCTCCGGCCGAGATCCGGCAGACACCAGGGGGGTTCGCCACGCAGCGGAGGACCCATGAACGACCCGCAGGACCCCCGGCGCACCGCCGCCGCGCTGCTGCCGCTGCTGGGCGGTGCGGAGAACATCGCCTCGGTCGGCCACTGTATGACCCGGCTGCGGCCGGTGCTCCACGATCCGGGCCTGGTACGGGCCGCCGAACTTCGGGCGCAGTCCGGGGTGTTGGGGGTGATCGAGGGCGGCGGCGCCTGCCAGGTGGTCCTGGGGCCCGGCACGGCGGGCCGGGTCGCCGCCGCCCTGGAGGGTCTGCTCACGGACGGCCGTACGGGCGCGGAAACGCCGGACGCGCCGCCCGGCGGGCCCGCCCTGCGCCGCGTCGCCCAGATCTTCGTACCCCTGATTCCGGCCCTGGTGGGCTGCGGACTGGTCGCCGCTCTGGCCGGGGTGCTGGGCAACCTGGGCTGGGCACCCGCCCTGGCCCCGGCGCTCACCGCCGTCTCCTCCGGTTTTATGTCGCTGCTGGCGGTGTTCGTGGGCTATCAGACGGCGCGCGAGTACGGGGGAACTCCGGTACTGGGCGGGGCCGTTGCGGCCGTGATCGTCTGCCCGGCGGTGGCCCGGGTGCATCCCTTCGGCACCGCCCTGGTGCCCGGCCAGGGCGGGGTACTGGGCGCGCTGGCCGCGGCGCTGCTGGCGGTAAGGGTGGAACGGGTCTGCCGCCGCCTGGTGCCCACGGCGCTGGATGTGCTGGTCACCCCGGCACTGACCGTGCTGCTGCCGGGTCTGGCCACGGTCTACGGGCTGATGTCGGCGGCCGGCGAACTCTCCCTGGCCCTGGGTCGGTTCACGGACTGGCTGCTGGCCAATGGCGGCGCCGCTGCGGGCTTTGTGCTGGGCGGGCTCTTCCTGCCGATGGTGATGCTGGGGCTGCACCAGGCGCTGATCCCGGTCCATACGACGCTGATCGCCGAACAGGGACAGACAGCCCTGCTGCCGCTGCTGGCCATGGCGGGTGCGGGTCAGGTGGGTGCGGCGCTGGCCGTCTGGGTGCGGCTCGGCCGCGCCCGTCCGGACCTCCGCCGTACGGTGCGTTCGGCCCTGCCGCCGGCTCTGCTGGGCATCGGCGAGCCGCTGGTCTACGGCGTCTCGCTGCCGCTGGGCCGTCCGTTTGTCACCGCCTGTGTGGGCGGGGCGTTCGGCGGCGGCTTCCTGGGGCTGCTGGGCCAGTGGGGCGGGCCGGTCGGTGCGACGGCCATCGGTCCTTCCGGGTGGGCCCTCTTTCCGCTGCTCGGCGGAAGTCATGGCCTGGCCCATGCGATGGCTCTTTACGGGGCGGGGCTGCTCGCGGGGTATGCGGCGGGCTTCGCCGCGACCCTCCTCTTCGGCTTCCCCTCCGGGTGCCCCTCCCAGGGGCGCCCCTCCCCGCGCCCCTGACGGGGCGCACCCGGAAGCGCCCGAGGGCGGTACCCCCCTGAAGGGGTACCGCCCTCGGTACGTACCGGCTGGACAGCCGAGCGAAGGGAGTTCGCTCAGAAGTCCATGTCACCGCCCGGCATGCCGCCCGGCGCGGCCGCGGCCGCCTTTTCCGGCTTGTCGGCGATGACGGCCTCGGTGGTCAGGAACAGACCGGCGATGGACGCCGCGTTCTGCAGCGCGGAACGGGTGACCTTGGCCGGGTCGATGATGCCCTCGGCGATCATGTCCACGTAGTCGCCGGTCGCGGCGTTCAGGCCGTGGCCGACCGGAAGGTTGCGCACCTTCTCCACGATGACGCCGCCCTCGAGACCGGCGTTGACCGCGATCTGCTTGAGCGGGGCCTCCAGCGCCAGCTTGACGGCGTTGGCACCGACGGCCTCGTCGCCCTCCAGCTCCAGCTTCTCGAACGCCTGGGTGGCCTGCAGCAGGGCCACGCCACCACCGGCGACGATGCCCTCCTCGACGGCGGCCTTGGCGTTGCGCACCGCGTCCTCGATGCGGTGCTTGCGCTCCTTGAGCTCCACCTCGGTGGCGGCACCGGCCTTGATGACGGCCACGCCGCCGGCCAGCTTCGCCAGACGCTCCTGGAGCTTCTCGCGGTCGTAGTCCGAGTCGCTGTTCTCGATCTCGGCACGGATCTGGTTGACGCGGCCCTGGACCTGGTCGCTGTCACCGGCACCATCGACGATGGTGGTCTCGTCCTTGGTGATGACCACCTTGCGGGCGCGGCCGAGCAGGTCGAGACCGGCGTTCTCCAGCTTGAGGCCGACCTCCTCGGAGATGACCGTGCCACCGGTGAGGATGGCGATGTCGCCCAGCATGGCCTTGCGGCGGTCGCCGAAGCCCGGGGCCTTGACCGCGACGGACTTGAAGGTGCCGCGGATCTTGTTGACGACCAGGGTGGACAGGGCCTCGCCCTCGACGTCCTCGGCGATGATCAGCAGCGGCTTGCCGGACTGCATGACCTTCTCCAGCAGCGGGAGCAGGTCCTTCACCGCGGAGACCTTGGAGTTGACGATCAGGATGTAGGGGTCCTCCAGGGACGCCTCCATCCGCTCCATGTCGGTGGCGAAGTACGCCGAGATGTAGCCCTTGTCGAAGCGCATACCCTCGGTGAGCTCCAGCTCCAGACCGAAGGTCTGGGACTCCTCGACGGTGATGACGCCTTCCTTGCCGACCTTGTCCATGGCCTCGGCGATCAGCTCGCCGATCTGGGTGTCGGCGGCGGAGATGGAGGCGGTGGAGGCGATCTGCTCCTTGGTCTCGACCTCCTTGGCCTGCTCGAGCAGGGCACCGGAGACCGCCTCGACGGCCTTCTCGATACCGCGCTTCAGGCCGATCGGGTTGGCACCGGCGGCGACATTGCGCAGGCCTTCGCGGACCAGCGCCTGGGCCAGGACGGTCGCGGTCGTCGTGCCGTCACCGGCGACGTCGTCCGTCTTCTTCGCGACCTCCTTGACCAGCTCGGCGCCGATCTTCTCGTACGGGTCCTCGAGCTCGATCTCCTTGGCGATGGACACACCATCGTTGGTGATCGTGGGCGCGCCCCACTTCTTCTCGAGGACGACGTTCCGGCCCTTGGGGCCGAGGGTGACCTTGACGGCGTCGGCGAGCTGGTTCATCCCGCGCTCGAGACCGCGCCGTGCCTCCTCGTCGAACGCGATGATCTTGGCCATGTGAAGTGGTCCTCCCAGGACTGGGGTGGAGTGCTCCGGACCGCTCTGGCGCCCGCGACGGACGGCCCGCGGGCCCGGCGGTTCCTTGCCCCGCCTGACGCGCCGACCTCACCGACGGTCCAAATCTGTCACTCTCACTTGGAGAGTGCTAAGCCCAATCATTAGCACTCGGGGTATGAGAGTGCAAGCGCCTTCGCAGAAGGCTCCTCTAGGGGTGGTGGTCGGGTGACGGGCGGGCGCAAGCCACTCGCATACATCCCCGGGGGCGGCCCGGGGTATGCGAAGGGCCCGCACCCCATGGGTGCGGGCCCTTCGCCGAGCCTGATGACCGGGTGGTCGATGCGCCGCGGTCAGGCGGTCACCTTCACCATGTCCGCCTGAGGCCCCTTCTGGCCCTGCGAGATCTCGAACTCGACCCGCTGCCCCTCCTCGAGGGTGCGGTAGCCGTCCATCTGAATCGCGCTGTAGTGGACGAAAACATCCGCACCACCGTCGACCGCGATGAAGCCGTAGCCCTTCTCCGCGTTGAACCACTTGACGGTGCCCTGAGCCATGCCTAACTCCCCTATTACTGGCCCTTGCACAGGACCGCACTTCGCGGACCCGGGTCAGACCTCACCCCCGAGAGGTTGGGGGTGTGCGCCGGAACGCGTCGACCGCGGCTGAATGTATCTGCACGGATGCCGTCTGCAACAGGTCAGACGGACGAGAAATCCCAAGGCGGCCCCAAGCACATAACCGGTGAACTCCGGTTGAACCAGGGCAAGTCGGGCCGGGCACACCCGGCCAACCCGACAAATCGCTCGCGTATTTCTCGCGTAACTTGACGGGTTCTCATATGCGTTCGGCACTGACACCGACGGGGGAACGCCCCAACTGTATCGCGCTTCAACAGCCGGAATCGCCCCGTCCGTTTAACGGGCGGGGCGATTCCGGTATCCAGTGCAGGAAGGTTGCGAAACCCTCAGCCGCCGGCCACCGCCGGGATGATGGCGAGCGTGGCGCCGTCGGGTGTGGCGCTCTTCAGGCCGTCCAGGAAGCGGATGTCGTCTTCACCGATGTAGATGTTCACAAACCGGCGCACCCCCTTGCCGTCCAGGACCCGGTCGGCGAAGCCGGGGTATCTGCGCTCCAGATCGGCGATCACCTCGGCCACAGTGGCCCCCTGGGCCTGGACCGCGTCCTCTCCCTTGGTGAGGGCGCGCAGCGGAGTGGGGATCTTAACGGTCACGCTCATGAACTCTTACCTCTTTATTGATAGTTGTGTGCGTAAAGACGTGAATGAGTGCCGAGTGGCCGCTGCGCACAGTATCCGGCCGCCGGCCGAAGGCCGCCCCCAGCGGGCATAACCGGCCAGGCCGCGCGACGGGGGCGCGCCCTCACAGCTCCACTGCGCGGAAGGCCTCAAGGCTCGGCCGGATAACGACCGTTGGTCCACCGGCCACCGCGTCCAGCGTCTTGAGACCGTCCCCGGTGTTCAACACCACCGTGGTGAGCGACGGATCAAGCTGGCCGAAAGCGATCAGCTTGCGGGTGACGCCCACCGTCACCCCGCCCGCGGTCTCCGCGAAGATCCCCTCCGTGCGGGCCAGCAGCCGGATGGCGTCGGTGATCTCCGGGTCGGTGACGTCCTCCACCGCCCCGCCGGTGCGCCGGGCGATGTCCAGTACGTAGGGCCCGTCCGCCGGGTTGCCGATGGCCAGCGACTTGGCGATGGTGTCCGGCCGTACCGGCCGCACCACATCGTGCCCGTCCTTGAAGGCCCGGGAGACCGGGGAACAGCCCTCGGCCTGGGCGCCGAAGATCCGGTACGGCCGGTCCTCGACCAGGCCCAGCGCGATCAGTTCCCGCAACCCCTTGTCGATTTTGGTCAGTTGGGAGCCGGAGGCGATGGGCACCACGATCTGGTCCGGCAGCTGCCAGCCCAGCTGTTCGCAGATCTCATAGGCCAGGGTCTTGGAGCCCTCGGCGTAGTAGGGGCGCAGATTGACGTTGACAAAGCCCCAGCCCTCGCCCAGCGGGTCGCCGATCAGCTCGGAGCAGAAGCGGTTCACATCGTCGTAGCTGCCCTCGATGCCCACCAGGTCGCCGCCGTAGACCGCGGCCATCACCACCTTGCCCGCCTCCAGGTCGTGCGGGATGAACACACAGGAGCGCAGGCCCGCCCGTGCCGCGGCGGCGCCCACCGCGCCCGCCAGATTGCCGGTGGAGGAGCAGGACAGGGTGGTGAAGCCAAAGGCGCGGGCGGCCTCCACGGCGATGGCCACCACCCGGTCCTTGAAGGAGTGGGTGGGGTTGCCGGAGTCGTCCTTGATGAACAGGCCGCCGGTGACGCCGAGTTCACGGGCCAGATTGCCGGCCCTGACCAGCTTGGTGAAGCCGGGGTTGAGGTTGGGCCGGTCCGCCACATCGGCGGGGACGGGCAGCAGCGGCGCATAACGCCAGATGCTGGCGGGGCCCGCCTCGATCCGGCGGCGCAGCGCCTGGGGGTCCTCGTCCGGGAACCGGTAGGCCGTCTCCAGCGGCCCGAAGCAGGACGCGCAGGCGAAGACCGGTCCCAGCGGAACGCGCTCCCCGCACTCGCGGCAGGACAGCGCCACGGCGGGGCCGAGGGAGACCGAAGAGGGTGCGGAGGGTGCGACGGTATGCGCAGCAGCCATGGCAGGCGAGGCCCTTTCTCCTCATCTTCCTCATGGCGAACCTCGCCATGAGACGGAATTGGCACCTTCCCCGCCGGGAGCCTCGCGCTGTCTGCGGAGAACCGGCTGGAGGGTTGCCGGGGCTTCAACGGGCCGTGTCCCTCTGCCCCTCTGGATGAGCGGTATGGCACCGGGCGGCTGCCCGGGCGTTTATGCACGCGGCGACCCCCGACATAGGACGGGGATCCGCGTTGTTCAAGACTGTAACGGAAGCCCGCGGCCGTTTTCAGGGCCGTCCGCAAGGCGAGACGCATCACACAACGAGGAGTCATTCAGGTGCTGGAAGAGGTGGAGCGCTGGCTCGCCCGGCGGTCCTGGTCCGTCACAGACCGTCCGCTCGACCGGCTCCTCGCCGCCAAACGCGAGACCGGCAGCACGGTCAGCGTGGTGCTGCCCGCGCTGAACGAGGAACGGACGGTCGGGGCGATCGTCGCGGAGATCCGCCGGGCCCTGATGACCGAGGCGGTGCCGCTGGTGGACGAGCTGGTGGTGCTGGACTCCGGCTCCACGGACCGTACCTCCGAGGTGGCCGCGGCGGCCGGGGCGCGGGTGGTGCACCGGGACTCGGTGCTCCCCCGGCTGCCCGCGCTGCCCGGCAAGGGCGAGGTGCTGTGGCGGTCGCTGCTGGTGACCTCCGGCGACATCGTGTGCTTTATCGACGCCGATCTGCGGGACTTCTCGGCCGACTTCGTCTCCGGGATCGTGGGTCCGCTGCTCACCGAGCCGGAGGTGGACTTCGTCAAGGCGATGTACGACCGCCCGCTGGGCGCCGAGTTCGGTGCGCCCGGCTCCGGCCGGACGGCCGGTCAGGGCGGCCGGGTGACCGAGCTGGTGGCCCGTCCGCTGCTCAATCTGCACTGGCCGCAGCTGGCCGGCTTTGTCCAGCCGCTGGGCGGGGAGTACGCGGCCCGCCGCTCGCTGCTGGAGCGACTGCCGTTCCCGGTGGGATACGGGGTGGAGCTGGGGCTGCTGGTGGACGCGCTGCACACGGTGGGCCTGGACGCGCTGGCCCAGGTGGACGTGGGCGTGCGCAAGCACCGTCATCAGGACGGGCAGGCGCTCGGCCGGATGGCGGCCGCGATCTACCGCACCGCCCAGTTGCGGCTCGCCCGGCCGTCCCTGGTACGTCCGGTTCTGACCCAGTTCGAGAGGACCGCGGAGGGCTTTGTTCCGCGCACTTATGCGGTGGACACCGAGGAGCGTCCGCCGATGGCCGAGATCCCCGAGTACGCCCGGCATCGCGCGGCCTAAGCGTACGTTTGAGCGGATCGTGACGCGGCAAGGCTCGCGGCATGGTCACTGAGCAAGCCGCTTCCGCTCCGATCGTCGTCGCCTCCAACCGTGGCCCGGTCTCCTACCGGGTACGGGAGGACGGCTCACTGGCCGCGGGCCGGGGCGGGGGCGGACTGGTCTCCGGGCTCAGCGCCATCGGCCCGGAGTCGGGCGCGGTCTGGGTGTGCGCGGCCATGAGCGAGGGCGACCGCCTGGCGGCCGAAGGCTCGGGCGGCAGACTCGACACCGCCGACACCGGCGGCCACCGGGTGCGGATGCTGGACATCGCGCCGGACACCTTCGCCGCCGCGTACAACGGCATCGCCAACTCGGTGCTGTGGTTCGTCCATCACCTGCTCTACCAGACGCCCCTGGAGCCGGTCTTCGACGAGTCCTTCCGCGCCCAGTGGGCCGCCTATGAGGCGTACAACGCGGCCTTCGCCGAGGCGCTGGCCGAGGAGGCCGCCGAGGGCGCCGCGGTGCTGGTGCAGGACTACCACCTGACGCTGGTGCCGGGGCTGCTCCGCGAACTGCGACCGGACCTGCGCATCGGGCACTTCTCGCACACCCCCTGGGCGCCGCCGGACTACTACCGCCTGCTGCCGGACGATGTGGCCCGGCAGGTGCTGCGCGGCATTCTGGGCGGTGACCGGGCGGCCTTCCTGACCCGGCGCTGGGCCCAGGCCTTCGCGGACTGCTGTGAACAGGTGCTGGGCGCGCAGACCGAGCGGGAGAACGGCATCACCACCGTGGTGCGCTTCGAGGGCCGCACCACCCGGCTGGGGGTGCACGGCCTGGGCGCGGACGGGGACTTCCTGCGGGAGCGGGCACACCGGGCGGACGTCGAGGAGCGGATGGCGGCGCTGCGCGCCCGGATCGGCGGCCGCAAGACCATTGTCCGGGTGGACCGCACCGAGCTGTCCAAGAACATCGTGCGCGGGCTGCACGCCTACCGGCGGCTGCTGGTGGAGCGGCCGGAGTGGCGCGGACAGGTGGTGCATATCGCCTTCGCCTATCCCTCCCGGCAGGACCTGACCGTCTACCGGGACTACACGGCCACCGTGGAGCGGGTCGCCCGGGAGATCAACGCCGAGTTCGGGGACGCCAGTTGGCAGCCGGTGGACCTGCATGTCAAGGATGACTTCGCCCGCTCGCTGGCGGCCTACCGGATGGCAGACGTGGCCCTGGTCAACCCGATCCGGGATGGAATGAACCTGGTGGCCAAGGAGGTTCCGGTGGTCTCCGACGCCGGATGCGCGCTGGTGCTCTCCCGGGAGGCGGGGGCGGCGGCGGAGCTGGCCGAGGACGCCCTGCTGGTCAATCCCTACGATGTGGAGGCCACCGCGCGGGCGCTGCACCGGGCGCTGCTGATGGATCCGTCCGAACGGGCCGAACGCTGCAAGCGGCTGGCCGCGGCCGCTACTGCCCTCCCCCCGGCCCGCTGGTTCATGGACCAACTGACGGCGCTGCAAGGGATGTAGCGGCTCCCCGCCAGGGGCCACGGGGGGTGCGCCCCGCCAGGGGCACGGGGGGCGCGCCCCATAGGGGCGCGGGGAACTGCGCGACCAGCCAAAGTCGGCCCGCACCCGGCAATGAACGCAGGTATCGCTTCCGGGTGCGGCCCGGTGGTCGCGTTGTGCCCACCCGTTCCGCCCAGCGGAACGACTGCCCACAACGCGCAGGGGGCGCCCCCTCAGCCAAAGCGGAACGCGCCGGAGCGCACGGCGCTTAGCCGAAAAGCGCAGTGCGCGACCCCGCTTCGGGGCCCCGCCTGGACGGCCCGGCGCACGGGTAATCATGGTGCCATGTCACACGCACCCCGTTGGGCCGCCCTCGCGGCCGCCTCGGTGACGGTCATCGCCCTCACCGCCACCGGTTGTTCCTCGAGCTCCGACAAAAAGTCCGACACCAAGGACTCCTCGGGCTCCTCCTCGGCCTCCGCCAACGCCAAGGCGCCATCCGGCTCCTCGTCCAACGGGCAGGCGGTGCCGGTGGGCGCCGGCCCGCAGCCCGCGTACACAGTGCAGAAGCAGCCCGCCCCCGGCAGCTGCACCTATCACTACACCGCCGACAAACAGCCGCTGCCCGACCCCAAGTGCACCCCGGGCGCCACCAACCCCAAGGTCACCCAGGCCACCATCAAGGAGACCATCTGCAAGGCCGGTTACACCAAGGGCATCCGGCCGCCGGTGAACATCACCAGCCGGGAGAAGACCGCCAACGCGGCCTCCTACGGCTACAAGGGGCCGATGCGGGACGCCGAGTACGACCATCTCATCAGCCTCCAGCTGGGCGGGGACCCCAATGACCCGCGCAATCTGTGGGTGGAGCCGCCGTCGCCCGGTCACAAGGACGGCGCCGGCCCCAACAACCCCAAGGATGTGGTGGAGACCAAGCTCAAGACCGCCATCTGCTCCGGCAAGGTCCAACTGGCCGCCGCCCAGCAGGCCATAGCGCATGACTGGACCACCGCGCTGTCCGGCCTGGGCATCAAGGACGACGGCAGGAAGGCGGCGGCCAAGGACCCCGACGACGACTGAGCCGGTCAGCCCAGCCGCTCGGCCAGGGCGGTCAGCAGGGCCACCACTCCGGACGGTCCGTCGGCCACCAGGTCGGCACGGGCGGCCAGTTCGGTGACCTCGGCGCTGCCGCTGCACACCAGTACCCCGTCCATGCCTTCGGCGCGCAGCCGTGCCACGGCGTCGAAGGCGGCGAGGTCACCGAGGTCGTCCCCGGCGTAGAGCACACAGCCGGCGCCGGTCTCCTTGAGGTACTCGGCCAGGGCCACGCCCTTGTCCACGCCCGGCGGGCGCAGCTCCAGCACCAGCCGGCCGGGCTCGACGATCAGGCCATGCCGCTCGGCGAGTTCGCCGAGCGGGCCGGTCAACGCCTGGAAGGCGGCCTGCGGGTCGGCGGCGCGGCGGGTGTGGACGGCGATGGCGCGGCCCTTGTCCTCAACCCAAGTGCCCTGCCAGGCACCGGAGTTGTCCAGCACACCGGGCAGTTCGGCGCGGACCGCGGCGACTCCGGGGTGCGGGGCGGGGGCGCGTACGGTGCCGGTGGCGGCGTCCCACCGTTCGGCGCCGTAGTGGCCCAGGACCGCCAGGCGCTCCAGGCCCGGCACGGAGGCGAAGCCGCCGTAGCGCACCGCGGCCCCGGCCGGACGGCCGGTGATCACGGCGACGGAGTTGAGGTGCGGGGCGAGTCGGGCCAGGGCCGGCACGGCCGCGGGGTGCGCCCGGGCCTGCTCGGGGTCGGGCACGATCTCGGCGAGCGTGCCGTCGAAGTCCAGTGCCACTACGGCCCGTTCGGGCCGTTTCAGCAGTGCGGCCAGGCCGTCGCGGCCGGCCTGGGTGACGGGTTCCGGAAGAGGGTGGCTGCCCATGCCCCCGACCCTACCGATTCCGCCGGGATTCAGCGGCGCTCCCGGCGGGCGTCCCGCAGCCGGCGGAGCCGGTTGACGGTGACCGGGTCGTGGGCCGGCGCCCGGGGGTCGTCCAGCAGGGCATTGAGCAGCTGGTAGTAGCGCGTCGGCGTGATGCCCAGCCGCTCCCGCACGGCCCGCTCCTTGGCGCCGGGCCCCGGCCAGGACTCCCGCTCCAGGGCGAGCACGGCGCGGTCCCGCGCGGAGAGTGCATGGGCGTCCGGCGCGGGGGGCGCGTCAGCGTCCCGTGCGGGGAGCGCGTCGGAGTCCCGGCCGGGGTGCGGGTCGGCGTCCCGGCCGGGGAACCCTTCTTCGTCCCGGTCCATGCCGCCCAGGCTAATGGGGACTCTCCACCGACTGCGCCTGGGTCTGGATCTCGCTGAGCACGCCCATGGGGTCGCCGCCCGGCTGCACCGCCTGGCCGATCTTCTCCTTGATGGTCTTGCTGACCTTGGCCCAGGAGGTCTTGTTGGCCGGGTAGAACACGGCGTTCTGCAGCGGCTCCAGGAAGGGCAGCAGCTTCTTGTTCTGGCCGTCCTTCTGCATCTGGTCGGAGGCGGACTGGGTCACCGGCAGCAGGCCGTACTGGGTGGTGAAGTCCAGCACGGTCTGGGTGCCGTAGACAAAGTCCAGGAACTGGCCTATCTCCTTGCGGTGGCCGTTCTGCTTGAAGGCCATCAGCCAGTCGGCCACACCCATGGTGGACTTGGCCTTGCCGCTGATACCGGGCAGCGGCGCCATGCCGTACTTGATGCCGCCGGCCTCGGCCTGCTGCATCAGGCTGGGGTGGCCGTTGAGCATGCCGACCTGGCCCTTGCAGAAGGCGTCGAAGACGTCCTGACGGTTGGTGCGGGCCGGGTCGGAGCCGGTCAGCTTCTTGCCCACCAGCTCATCGCGCAGCCAGGTGAAGGCCTGGACGTTCTCATGCGAGTTGATCACATAGTCGTCGTTCTTGTCGGTGTAGCCACCGCCCGCGCCCAGCATCCACAGCAGGGACTCGGCGGGTGCCTCCTCGGGGCCCAGCGGCAGGCCGAAGGGCATCTTCACCCCGGCGTCCTTGAGCTTGGACGCGGCGGCCTGCAGCTCGTCCCAGCTCTGCGGGGCGCGCAGCACACCGGCCTTCTCGAAGAGGGTCTTGTTGTAGAACAGCAGCCGGGTGGAGGAGACAAAGGGCAGGCCGTACTGCATCCGGTGCACCTCGCCGGCCGCGGCGATGGAGTCGATGAAGTCGGCCTGGGTGGGGACGGACAGCAGCTGGTCGGCGCTGTAGAGCTTGCCCGCCGCGGCGAAGTCGGCATAGGCGCCGATCTGCGCGATGTCCGGGGCGTTCCCGGCGGCGACCATGTCGGCGACCTTCTTGTCCACCTCGGTCCAGCTGTAGACCTCGACCGAGACCTTTACGCCCTTGTGGTCGCCCTCGAAGGTACGGGCCACCGAGTCCCAGTAGCGCTTGGAGCTGTTGGCGGGCTTGCCGTCGCCGTACTCCGCCGCGACCAGGGTGATCTTCTTGCTACCGCCCGCTCCGGTACCGCAACCCGTCAGGGCCGGCGCCATCGCCGCCGTCGCGGCACCAGCCGCCGTCAGACCCAAGAAACGCCGCCGCTGCACTTGCTTTCCGCCCTCGTGATCGGTGAGAAATCCATTCGGATGGAGTTCGGATGGAGACCGCCATCCCTGACGGGTGACCGCCATCTCTTCCGCGCCACCTTAAGCGCTACTCGAACGGGCGCTCGCCCCGCCCTCGCCCTTCCCTCCACCGCGGGGCGGCTGCTATCCACGGAGACGGACAACCGATCATGACCGATCCGCCAATCGATCAGGCACCCGATCAGGCAACCGATCCGCCAAGGAGCCAGCGCATATGAAGCCCTCCGTCTCCCTTACCGCCGGCGAACTCGCCACCCAGCCCGACTGCTGGCGGCGGGCCGCCGCCCTCGCCCCCTCGGTGGCGGAACTGCCCAGACCGGGCGAGCGGATCGCCGTCACCGGCTGCGGCACGTCCTGGTTTATGGCCCAGTCCTACGCGGCGCTGCGCGAGGCGGCGGGGCAGGGCGAGACGGACGCCTTCGCCGCCTCGGAGTTCCCGGTCGGCCGGCGCTATGACCGGGTGCTGGCGATCACCCGGTCCGGCACCACCAGTGAGGTGCTGCGGCTGCTGGACGAATTGCGCGCTGCCGGTGCCGGTGCCGGCACCGAGACGGTGGCGATCACCGCCGACCCCGGAAGCGGGGTGCTGCGGGCCGCCGGCTCGGCGGTGGTGCTGGACTGGGCGGACGAGCGCTCCGTGGTCCAGACCCGCTTCGCCACCACGGCACTGGCCCTGCTGCGGGCCGGGCTGGAGGCCCATGGCCCCCTCCCGGAGGGGGTACGGACCGTGGCCGAGGCGGTCACGGACGCCGAGGCGGCACTCACCGACTCGGTACCGGCGGCGGTGCTCCAGGCGGAACAGTGGACCTTCCTGGGCCTGGGCTGGGCGTATGGGGTGGCCCAGGAGGCGGCGCTGAAGATGCGCGAGGCGGCGGGGGCGTGGACGGAGTCCTACCCCGCGATGGAGTACCGGCACGGGCCGGTCGCCATCACCGGCCCGGGGCGGGTGGTGTGGGCGTTCGGTCCGCTGCCGGAGGGGCTGGCGGCGGAGATAGTGGGGGTGGGCGGGACGCTGGTGCATGTCGGCGCGGATCCGATGGCGGATCTGGTGCGGGCGCAACGGGTGGCTGTCGCGGTGGCGGAGGGGCGGGGGCTGAACCCCGACGCCCCGCGCAATCTGACGCGCAGCGTCATTCTGGGCGGGGCTGCGTAAGGGTTCCCCGGCGCAGGGCCCTTTTCCGGGCCCGGCCCCGTTCCGGCTGCGCCGGGGGCTCGCCGTTGCCGGGTGCGGCACCATTCCGGCTGCGCCGGGAGGCGATCGCCATTGCCGGGTGCGGCGCCGTTTCCCGCGGGGCGCCTCCCGCGCACGGTTCCGGGTGCGGATTCCCTGCCGGGGGCGGACGTACGTTGCCGGGGGCGGCACCGTTTCCCGCCTTCGGCGGTCGGCCCCACCCACGCGCCACCCGTGACCGTTGTCCGGGTCGGTTGGGCTCTCCGGCCTGGGTTGCCCGCCGTCGGCGACCGCGGACCGTCAGCCGCCGACGGCGGGCAACCCCCGCAGGCAAGCTCACCCCACCCGGGAGACAGCAACGGGTGGCGCGTGGGTGGGGCGAGCCCGCCGCAGGCGGAAACGGCGCCGCACCCGGCAACGCACAAGACACGCACCCCCGCGGAAACGGCGCCGCACCCCGCAAGGGGCGCGAGGGGGCGCCCCCCGTGCAACGGGGCGCCGAACAGTGGACTAGACCTTTCGCGCCCCCACGCGCAACACTGGACGACGTGAAACACGTCATCGCCCTGGACGTAGGCGGCACCACCATCAAGGCCGCACTCGTCAGCCAGGACCACACCCTGCTGCACGAAACCCGCCGCCCCACCGCCACAGCCCAAGGCCCCGACGCCGTGGTCACCGGCATCCTGGACCTCGCCGCCGAACTCCGCGCCCTGGGCGAGGCCCGCTTCGGCCGCGCCCCGGAAGCGGCGGGCATAGCCGTACCCGGCATCGTGGACACCCGCACCGGCACCGCCGTCTACGCCGCCAACCTCGGCTGGCGCGAGGTCCCGCTGAAAAGCGAACTCGGCCGGCACCTGAACCTCCCCGTGGCCGTAGGACACGACGTCCGCACCGGCGGCCTGGCCGAGGGCCGCCTCGGCGCCGGCCGCGCCACCGACCGCTTCCTGTTCATGCCCGTGGGCACCGGCATCGCCGGCGCCATCGGCATCGACGGCCGCATCGAGGAGGGCGCCCACGGCTCGGCCGGCGAAATCGGCCATATCCGCGTCCGCAGCGATCAGGCCGCCCCCCGCTGCGGCTGCGGGGCCACCGGCTGCCTGGAGGCCCTGGCCTCCGCCTCCGCCATCAGCCGCGCCTGGGCGCGGGCCACCGGCGACCCCGCAGCCGACGCCGCCGCCTGCGCCGAGGCCGTCCGCCGCGGCGACCCGCGCGCCGAGGCCGTCTGGCGGCAGGCCGTGGACGCCCTGGCCGACGGCCTGGTCATCGGCCTCACCCTGCTGGACCCCCATACCCTGATCATCGGTGGCGGCCTGGCGGAGGCCGGGGAAACCTTGTTCACACCGCTGCGCGCGGCCGTCCGGGAGCGTCTCACCTTCCAGCGGCTTCCCCTGATCGTCCCGGCGGCCCTCGGGGACACCGCCGGCTGCCTGGGCGCGGGCCTGCTCGCCTGGGACCTGCTCGCCATGGAATTCACGGAGGTAACCGCCTGATGGTGGATCGAACGGTTCTCACCGGCGCCCGCGTGGTGCTGCCCACCGGAGTGGCCGAGGGCTGCCGCCTGGTGGTCGAGAACGGCCGTATCGCGGCCGTCCTCCCCGTGACGAGCGCAGACCGGAGCCCGGACGCGAGCCGGATCGCCGCTCCGGACGCGAGCCCGGAAGCAGGTGCCCCCGGACCGGGCCCGGCCATGGACGAGGGCCCGACCCTGGACCTCACCGGCCACTGGATCGTCCCCGGCTTCGTGGACATGCATGTCCACGGCGGCGGCGGAGCCTCCTTCTCCTCCGGCGACCCCGAAGAGGCGCTCACCGCCATCAACGCCCACCGGGCGCACGGCACCACCACCATGGCCGCCTCCACCGTCACCGGCGACCTGGACGACCTGGCCCGGCAGGCGGCCGTACTGGCCGAGCTGACCCAGCAGGGCGAGCTGGCCGGGGTCCACTTCGAGGGCCCGTTCATCTCCCCGCACCGCTGCGGCGCCCACCAGCCCGGGCTGCTGCGCGCCCCCGACCCCTCGGACGTCCGCAAGCTCATCGACGCCGCGCATGGCACCGCCCGGATGATGACCCTGGCCCCGGAGCTGCCCGGCGGCCTGGAATCGGTCCGGATGCTCGCCGACCTCGGGGTGATCGCCGCGGTGGGGCACACCGACTCCTCGTACGAGGCCACGCTCCAGGCCATCGAAGCGGGCGCCACGGTGGCCACCCACCTGTTCAACGCCATGCCCGGGCTGCTGCACCGCGCCCCCGGCCCGGTCGCCGCGCTGCTGGAGGACGAGCGGGTCACCGTGGAGCTGATCAACGACGGCACCCATCTGCACCCCTCCGTGCTCCAGCTCGCCTTCGCCCGGGCCGGCGCGGACCGGGTCGCCTTCATCACCGACGCCATGGGCGCGGCCGGGATGAGCGACGGGATGTACGCCCTGGGCCCGATGCGGGTGGAGGTCAAGGACGCGGTGGCCCGGATCGCCGACGGCCCCACCGCCGGTTCCATCGCGGGCTCCACCCTCACCCTGGACACCGCCTTCCGCCGCGCGGTGACGGTGGACCGGCTGCCGGTGGAGGACGTGGTACAGGCGCTGTCCGCCAACCCGGCCCGGCTGCTGGGCGTGGACGACCGGGTCGGCTCCCTGGCGGAGGGCAAGGACGCCGACCTGGTGGTACTGGACCACTCCTTCGAGCCGGCCGGCGTGATGCGCAAGGGCGAATGGCTGGTCCGTCCCGAAGTGCGCTGATTCCTCCCGCCCTTGCACCCAAGCGGCAGGTCCCCGACTCTGGGCCTGCCGCTTCTGTTTTGGCATGATCGCTCCCGCAATCCCCATGGTGGGCAGTCTTCTGGTGGGAGCTTCGGGTGGGAGGGAGGCACCGGTGATCCTCACGGTCACGCTCAACGCCGCGCTCGATCTGACGTACCGGGTACCGCGGTTGCGCCCGCACAGCTCGCACCGGGTCACCCGGGTCGCCGAGCGGGCGGGCGGCAAGGGGCTGAACGTGGCGTGCGTACTGGCCGAGTTGGGCCATGACGTCACGGTCACCGGCTTCGCCGGCGGCCCCAACGGCCAGACCCTGCGCACCCTGCTGGCGGACGCCGCCCGGGGCCGGGCCGGGGTGCTGACCGACGCGCTGGTCCCGATCGCCGGCAACACCCGGCGCACGGTGGCGGTGGTGGACACGGCGGGTGGTGACACCACCCAGTTCAATGAGCCGGGCCCGGAGGTCTCGGCCGAGGAGTGGGCCGAGTTCACCGACCGCTACGCCCAACTCCTGGAGAGGGCCCGGGCGGTGGCCCTGTGCGGCAGCCTGCCGCCCGGGGTGCCGGTGGGGGCGTACGCGCATCTGGTACGCGCGGCACGGGCCCGGGAGGTGCCGGTGCTGCTGGACACCAGCGGGGAGCCGCTGCGCCGGGGGATCGCGGCGCGGCCGGACGCGGTCAAGCCGAACGCGGCCGAACTGGCGGAGCTGACCGGCTCCACCGAGCCGCTGCGGGCGGCGCAGGACGCGCGGCGCCGGGGTGCGTATGCGGTGGTGGCCTCGCTGGGGCCGGACGGGGTGCTGGCCGTCACCCCCGACGGGGCATGGCGGGCCGCCGCCCCGGAACGCCTCCCCGGCAACCCGACCGGCGCCGGTGACTCCGCGGTGGCCGCGCTGCTCTCCGGCTGGGTACGGGGCTTGCCCTGGCCCGAGCGGCTGGCCCGGGCCGTGGCCTTGTCGGGGGCGACGGTACGGGCGGCGGGGGCGGGCGAGTTCGACGGTGCCGCGTACGAGGCGCTGCTGCCGCGGGTGAAGGTCCTTCCCGCGTGAGGGTGCGGATTCCCTTGCCGGAGGCGGGCGTGCGTTGCCGGGTGCGGCGCCGTTTGCGCCTGCGGCGGGCTCACCCCACCCACGCACCACCCGTGACCGTTGCCGCGGTGGGTGAGGTCGCCAGTGGGGGCATCCGCCGTCGGCGTCCGCGGACCGTACGCCGCCAACGGCGGGCAAGCCCCACAGGAGAGCCCGGCCACCCGGCGCCGGGTCACGGGTGGTGCGCGGGTGGGAGCCAGACGCCCCGCAGGGGCGTGCCGCCCAACGAACAGGAGCTGAAACGATGCCACTGGCCAGAACCCACGAACTCCTGGCGCACGGCCCCGCATTCGCCTTCAACGTCATCACCATCGAGCACGCCGAAGCCATCGCCAGCGCCGCCGAAGCCGCCAACACCCCGGCCATCCTGCAAATCTCCGAGAACGCCGTGAAGTTCCACGGCGGCAACCTCACCCCGCTGGCAACGGCCACAGCAGCCGTGGCCCGCACGGCCGCCATCCCGCTCGCCCTCCACCTCGACCACGTCGAATCCGTGGAACTCCTCCACGCGGCCGCCGCGCATGACTTCAGCTCCGTGATGTTCGACGCGTCCCGGCTCCCCTACGCCGACAACGTCAAGGCAACCGCCGAAGCCGCCCGCTGGGCCCACCAGCGGGACCTCACCCTGGAAGCCGAACTGGGCCGCATCGGCGGCAAACCGGGCGACGCCCATACCCCCGGCGTCCGCACCGACCCCACCGAGGCGGCCCGCTATGTCGCCGAGACCGGCGTTGACGCCCTCGCCGTAGCCGTCGGCAGCTCCCACGCCATGACCACCCGTACGGCCACCCTCGACCACGCCCTGATCGGCGAACTCCACCGGGCCGTACCCGTCCCCCTGGTGCTGCACGGCTCCTCCGGCGTCCCGGACACCGAACTCCGCCGCGCCCTGGCCGCCGGGATCCGCAAGGTCAATGTGGGCACCGCCCTCAACCAGGCCTACACCGGCGCCGTCCGCGCCTTCCTGGAAGCGCACCCCTCGACCGTCGATCCCCGCAAGTACCTCACCCCCGCCCGCGAGGCGATGGCCTCGGCGGTGGCTACGTGCCTCCGAATCGGCGACAACTGACCGACAAAGCGGTCAGGTCTGCGGGTGGACGAAAGCCAACTTCCAGGGACGCAGGGCGTCCTACCGACCTGGCAACCTTGGATGCCACGAACTGACGGGCGCGGACCGCTCCGTATCCAACCAGACGAAGTACCGGGTGGTGCTCCGAAGCGGCGTGAATTGCGGGGATGGCAAGAGCATTGTGCTCACGCCTGGCCACTACATCGACAACGCCCCGTGGGCGGTCAAGTACGTAGAGATATGGGGGAAGTGACCCAGGAGTAGGCAGTTTGCAGGTTTGTGCGGGCAGGGACTGAGACAGCGGTCCCTGCCCGCATATTGGTGTCCGCCTCGTGTCCTGAGTTCATGATGCGGAGGCAGTAGGGAGCGAGGGGCGCGAGGGCCTCGTCAGCGGTCTTGTGCCCCGCAAACGGTGGGGACGCTCAGTTCGGCGAACCACCACTCCGCAGGTTGGGCCAGCAGGATCCGGCCGGGGCCAAGTGCAGTTGGAACAGGGTTGGGCCCGCAGCCAGGTCTAGCCCTTCGTCTGCCCCGGCTTCAGCCACATCTGGTCGAGATTGAAGTTGCACTGATTGCCCTGCTCACAGGACAACTTCACGGTGTTGGAGCCCTTCTTCAGGCTTATCCAGGCCCAGGTGTGGGTCCATCGGTCCCACTCACCGGCCTTCGCCTGGGCGAAGTTCTTCATACTCAGCACCTGGTCGCGCCGTTCACCGTTGATCCATATCGTGGAGTTGGCGTCCACACCCGGCACGCCGTAGGTCACCACGAGCGTGTAGTCGCCGCCGTCCGGGACGTTGACGGTCCACTCCACGGCCGCCCCCGGCTTGTTCATGCCGGTGATGTACGTACCGCCGTCCGCTTGCGCGCCCTTGATGTCCTTGGCTGTGGTGGCCCCGCCCATCAGCTTCAGGCTGGCCGCGTCCCGCTTCAACTCCCCGGCCGCAGACTGGTCCTTGGAGTCGTCCGAACCGTCCTTCTTGCCCGTCGGCTTGTCCTTGGACGGCGAACTCGGCTGACTGGTGCTGTTGGCCGCGTTGGACTTGTCGTCGGAGTTGCCGGAGTTGGTGAGCATGGCCACACCGATGCCGCCCGCGACGACCAGCACCACGGCTATCGCGGCCACCAGCAGCCCGCGCCGCTTGGGGCGTTCGGCGGCGGCATGGCCGCCGTGGCCGGAGGCGGGGTGGCGGGGGGCGCCGCCGGGGAGCGTTTCCGGGGCCGCGTAGTGCGGGGCGGGCTGGTGCGCGGGCATCGGCTGCCCGCCGCCGTAGGTACCGCCCGGCGTCTGGCCGCCGTAGGTGCCGCCCTGCGGGCCGTACTGGCGCGAGCCCACCGGGCGGACCTGGTTGTACGACGTGCGCGGGACCCCGGGCTGCGGCGCGGACGCAGCGCCGTCGCCACCCTGCTCGCCGCCCTCCGAGCGGTACAGGTAGGCGAACGGGTCGTCGTCCTGCGGCGTGCCCGTGCCATTGTTACCGGCCGTCATCCCGTGTCACTCCCCAAGTGGTCCGCCCGTCGGCACCCCTGCTCTGCTCGCCCGGTCCGCGGTGTCGGGAGCCGGTCCGGCCACCACGGTCGGCGGCGGTGCCGCATCGGCGCAGCCTACCCGAGCGAGATGAGAACAGGCTCAGCCCGCCCGCCGCCCGGCCTTCGCCCGGGACCTCTTCTCCACATACATCCGCTGGTCCGCAGAGCGCAGCACCTCGTCCGCGGACATTCCGCAGCCCGCCCAGCCGATGCCGAAGCTGGCACCGACCCGCACCGCCCGGCCGTCCACCCGGATCGGCGGGATGATCGCGTTGCGCAGCCGGACCGCGAGATCCTCCGCGTCCGCGCGGCCCAGCCCGTCGGCCAGCACCACAAACTCGTCGCCGCCCAGCCGGGCCACCGTGTCCCCGTCGCGGACGCCGCTGGTCAGCCGGCGGGCCACCTCGATCAGTACCGCGTCACCGGTGTGGTGGCCGAACCGGTCGTTGATCGACTTGAAGCCGTCCAGGTCGCAGAAGAGGACGGCCAGGCCCTTGGCCCCGTCGTCGCTGGCCTCGTCCAGGGCGATGGTGTGCTCATGGTGGTCATAGGCGCCCTCGTCCCAGTAGTCGCCGCCGGAGGGCTCGCGGAACTCCTCGGCGACGGGCTCCGGGGCGCTGCCGGGGACGCCCTCGCCGCCGAAGCCATGGCCGTACCCGGCGGTGGACACCAGGCTGGTGACCTCGGCGAAGCCGTCCAGCCGGCCGAAGGGGGAGAGCGCCGAGAGCGCCTCGCTGCCCGGCGGACGGGAGCACAGCCGGCTGCTGAGCCGGGCGCGCAGCTCGGCGCTGTTGGGCAGGCCGGTCAGCGAGTCATGGCTGGCGCGGTGGGCCAGCTGGAGCTCGTGCCGCTTGCGGTCCTCTATGTCCTCGACATGGGTCAGGAGGTAGCGGGGGCCGTCGGCGGCGTCGGCGACCACCGAGTTGCGCAGCGAGACCCAGACATAGCTGCCGTCGCGGCGCTGGAGGCGCAGCTCGGCCCGGCCGCCCTCGGCGGAGGTACGCAGCAGGGTGCCGATGTCCTCGGGGTGGACCAGGTCGGAGAAGGAGTAGCGGCGCATCTGCGAGGCCGAGCGGCCCAGCAGCCGGCACAGCGCGTCATTGGCCCGGTGCAGCCGGCCGTGCTGGTCGCCGCCCATCTCGGCGATGGCCATACCGCTGGGCGCGAATTCAAATGCCTGCCGGAAGCTTTCCTCGCTGGCGCGCAGCGCCTGCCCCTCACGTTCCAGCCGGACCAGGGCCCGCTGCATATTTGCGCGTAGATGAGCGTTACTGATCGCCACCGCCGCCTGGAACGCATACATCTGCAAAGCCTCGCGCCCCCAGGCGCCGGGGCGGCGTCCGTTGCGCGGCTTGTCTACGGATATGACCCCGAGCAGCTCCCCGCCGGCCGTTCCGGCGGTGTACATCGGGGCGAAGAGGCGGTCCATGGGGTGCCACTCGTCGGGAAAGCGCGGCGCCGGGCCGGTGGTGTGCCACTGCGGGACATCGTCGTCGTCCAGCACCCATCCCTCGGTGTACGGGATGAAGCGCAGCTCACCCCAGCGGTCGCCCATCGCCAGCCGGCGCTCCCAGGACACCCTGGAACCGACCCGTCCGGCCAGGAAGGCTTCGGCGCTGGCACTGCCCGCCACCGCGGCCACCACCAGATCACCGTCCGGCCGCACCAGATTGACCGCCGCGAGCTCATAGCCCAGGCCGGACACCACGCCGTCGGCGACGGTCTGCAGGGTGTCGGCGAGGCTGCGTGCGGTGTTCAGATCCGCCACGGCCTGGTGGACCTGCCTCAAGGTCGCCAGGCGTACATACGGTTCCGACTCGGACTCCATAGCTCGCTCTCCCCCGAGACCTCGACAGCTACTCCAGATTTTCTTGTCGTCCACTTACCACGCCACTGAATCACAGCGAGCTGACAACTCGGTACACAGGGTCAACAAATACCCGCCTCTGTGAGTCATGTCACAGCGCGTGACGAAGCCGCCCCGACCTGGGGCTTGAGCACCCTCTTACGCTTTCTCAACGCAAATTGGGCGGGGCCCTCATTGGGCTTGCGCGAATGGCGCACGGAATTGCTCGGGAAACGCGGAAGGCTTGTCCGGCGACCGCCGGGCCTAGGACCAATACCAGAAGCGAAGTGGGGCCGCAGCCCGATGCCGCCCCGTCCGCCGGGCGGCTAGCGTGCTCATGTGTTCCAGACGACCTGCGATACCACTCAGCCCCCCGTGCCCGGCATAGCGCATCCTGAAGGGGTGACCGCCGACGAGTTCCGCGCCGCCCTGGCCCGCCTCGCCGCGGGCGTGGTGCTGGTCACCGCGCACGACCCGGACGACGGTCCGCGCGGCGAGGACGTGGGGATGACGGCCACCGCCTTTGTCTCGGTCTCCCTGGAACCGCCGCTGGTGCTGGTCAGCGTGCGCAATGACTCCCGGATGGACGATCTGCTGGCCCGGGTGGACCGGTGGGCGGTCTCGGTGCTGGCCGAGGGGCAGCGCCAGACCGCGGGACGGTTCGCCATGAAGGGCCGGGTCAGCGACCGGCTGCTGTTCGCGGACATCCCCTGGGAGCGCGGCGCGGCATCCGGCGCACCGCTGGTCGGCGGGGCGCTGGCCACCCTGGAGTGCCGCACCGAGCAGCGGGTGCCGGCGGGTGACCACACGCTGGTGATCGGCCGGGTGCTGACGGCGCACGCGCCGGACTCGGAGGACGGGCCGCTGACCTACTTCCGCGGTCGCTACCGCCATCTGTCCTGAAAAGTCAGGACACTTGGGCAAGGTGGCGATGGGGCGGCCGGGCGCGGATCAGTGCCAGTCGCGGCCGGAGCGGCCCCGTTTGGTGTCGGCCCGCTGCTTCTTCTCGCGCAGCCGCCGCTCATTGATGCCGCGCGGGATCCGGGTCGGCTTACGGGGGCGCGGCGGCGGTGCCGTGGCCTCGGCCAGCAGCGTAGCCAGCCGCACCGCGGCGGCTTCCCGGTTGCGCCACTGCGAACGGTGCTCACTGGCCCGTACGCTCAGCACTCCCCCGCTGATCCGGCCCGCCAGCCGCTGCAGCGCCCGCTCCTTCCACACCGGCGGCAGGGCCTCGGTGGCGGCCAGGTCGAAGCGCAGCTCCACCTGACTGTCACTGGTGTTGACATGCTGGCCGCCCGGCCCGGAGGAACGCGAGAAACGCCACTGGAGCTCGGACTCGGGCAGCGTGACGGAACCGCGGATGACATAGGGACCGGACATGCCCCCATGGTCTTACGCCCGCCACCCCTGCGTCACCTCGATTTGCCCGGCCCGATGGCCGGTGTGGCGTGCGAAGCCGGTAAAGAAAGTAAAGGAATCCGGAACCACCCGGCCCGCGCCGGGCGTTGGGGAGGGTGACGGGCGGGCGGCCTCGCCCGGTCCGCGACTTCGGCTCGACGAGAGGATCTCAACCATGCCGGTAAGCCTGTCCAAGGGCGGCAATGTCTCCCTCACCAAGGAGGCCCCCGGCCTGTCGGCCGTCACCGTCGGCCTGGGCTGGGACGTACGCACCACCACGGGCACGGACTTCGACCTCGACGCCAGTGCGATCGCCGTGAACGCCGCCGGGAAGGTCTACTCCGACGCCCACTTCGTCTTCTTCAACAACAAGTCCACCCCGGACCAGTCCATCGTGCACACCGGTGACAACACGACGGGGCAGGGCGAGGGTGACGATGAGCAGATCAAGGTCAATCTGACCGCGCTGCCGGCCGATATCGACAAGATTGTCTTCCCGGTCTCCATCTATGACGCGGAGTCCCGCGCGCAGAACTTCGGCCAGGTGCGCAACGCTTATATCCGCATCGTCAACCAGGCCGGCGAGGCCGAGATAGCCCGTTACGACCTGAGCGAGGACGCCGCCACCGAGACCGCAATGGTCTTCGGCGAGCTGTACCGGCACGGCGCGGAGTGGAAGTTCCGCGCGGTGGGCCAGGGTTACGCCTCCGGCCTGGCAGGCATCGCCAAGGACTTCGGCGTCAACGTCTGAGGACGGCGACACCGTGGGTCGCCCCCGGGCGGAGTGACCCACGGCACTCATCCCGGTAGCGATCATTCCGTGCTCGAATGGGGCCGCGCTCAACCGCACGTCCCCTGGAGGGCCTTGATGACCGTCACCCTGCGCACCCCGGCCGCCGGCACCACCCCCGCGCTGCTGCTGCGTCCCTGGACGGAGCGGGACGCCGAGGCGCTGATCGAGGCCGCCGGGGACGCGGAATTGCGCCGCTGGACCTCGCTGGCGGTGGACGACGCCGAGGGCGCGGCGCACTGGCTGGGCAACCAGCGGGCCGGCTGGGAGAGCGGGCGGCGGCTGAGCTTCGCGGTGCTGGCACAGGAGGCGCTGGCGGCCCATGTGGTGGTCAAGTGGGCGGAGGGGGAACGCGGTCGGGCCTCGGTGGGCTACTGGACGGCGGCCCCCGCCCGCGGCCGGGGCGTGGCCCCGGCCGCGCTGACCGCCCTCACCGACTGGGTCTTCGAGACCTTCGCCGATGAGGGGCTTGAACGGCTGGAGTTGCGCCACCAGATGGGCAACCAGGGCTCCTGCCGGGTGGCCGAGAAGGCCGGTTACCACTTCGACCGGATGCTGGACCCCTGGCCGCCGCACTACTCCCAGCCGGGGCATGTCCACCGGCGCCTGCGCCCGGCGGCCTGACCCCCTTTCAACGGGCCCTACTTGCCGTTGAGCGCGGTCTTGAGGAAGGCCCTGGCGTCGTCGGCCGCCTTCGGGTTCGGGCTGAGGTCCAGGTTGCTGCCCAGGGCCAAGGTCACCTGCCGCTTTCCGTCTCCGGTGACAAAGCTGTAGGTGAGGTAGCCGGGGACGCTGCCGGTGTGACCGTACGCCCTGGCACGGGTGTACTCGGTGGTGCCCTCCAGACCCAGGCCGTAATAGCGGCCCGGGCGGTCCGCGCCGTCCGGGGTCACATTCCGCATCTCCTTGTTGAGCTTGGCCGGCAGCAGCTTGCCGCCCATCAGGGCACGGTAGAAGGTGTTCAGGTCATGGGCGTTGGAGACCACATTGCCGGGACCCCAGAAGACATTGGGGTCATACTCGGTGATGTCGGCGAACGGGTCGGTGGGCCGGGGGAACCGCTGGTAGCCATGCAGATGACGCCCGTCGATCCGGGACGTGGCAGGCATGGAGGTGTTCTTCAGGTGCAGCGGCCGGATGACGCGCTGATCGACCTGCTGGCCCAGGGAGTGGCCGGTGACACGCTCCACCAGCAGTCCCAGCACAACATAGTTGGTGTTGGAGTACTCCCACTTGCCCTTCTCGCCCGGCTTGAACTCCGAGGGCAGGGTCAGGGCCATCGAGACCAGCTGACGGTGGGTGTAGTGCTCGGTTCGCAGCTTGGTGAAGTCGCCGTGCCACTCCCCCATCAGCCGGTTCCGCAGGACGTCGAGGAAATCGGGCAGCCCGCTGGTGTGGTGCAGCAGCTGGCGCACCGTGATCTGCCTGCCGTAGTGGTCGGCCGGGATCAGCCCGGGGAGATAGCGGTCGATGCGGTCGTCCAGACCGATCTTCTTCTCCGCCACCAGCTGCAGCACGACCGTGGCCACCAGGCTCTTGGTGACGCTGCCGGCCCGGAACCGGTCGTCGGCGGACGGACGTTGCCGGCTGCGCAGGTCCTCCCGGCCCGCCGAGCCGCTCCAGACCCCGTGCTCGTCCCGCACCTCGGCCACCGCCCCGGGCACCCCGTCGGCCGCCAGCCGGTCCAGTGCCCGCTGCAGCGCGGTCCGGTCTACGGACCGGTGGTGGGCCTGCGCCGCGACGGCGGGCGCGGCCGTGGCAGCCAGCACGGTGGCGGCGAGCAGAGTGGTGACGGCGGTGGTCGTACGGGACGGCTTCATGGCGGCGCCGGGGCCTTTCGATCTTGAGCGGCTGATGCTCGATCACCGTAGGCCGCGGCGCGGAGTTCGTGATCATGCCAACGGAGGAGGGGCCCCCTACGGGTCCCCACCGGGATGCACAACGGGAGGAATGCCGTGATCCTGACTGAGTCAGACCTTTCCAAGGAGGACATCCATGTCCGTACTCGACAAGCTCAAGGGCCTGCTGCAGGGCCGCGAGGACCAGGCCCGCCAGGGAGTGGACACGGCCGGCGACGCGTTCGAAGCCGGCCCGGGAGGCGAGAGCCGGGCCGACGAGGCCGCCCAGCGCAGGCTCGACGAGCTGCTGGGCAACCGTCCGCCCACCGACGACCAGCCGTAACCCCCTCACCACAGCCTGTCGATCATCCCCGGGTGGAGCGCGATGCGGGCGTTCCGGAAGGACGCCGCCTCGCGCTGCGCCCGTTGCGAGAAGAATCCGGCCAGGGTCAGCTTGTCGAAGCCGGGAGCGTCGGAGGGGAACGGTTCCCGCGGCGTTCCGCCGATCAGCACGGCCCCGTCGAGGACCGCCCAGCCCGCGCTCTCATAGAAGCCGCGCAGCGGGCGGTCGCAGGTGAACAGCCCCAGGTCGGCGCCGCTGTCGGCGATGAACTCCCGGGCCGCCGCCACCAGTTGCCGCCCATACCCATGACCCCGGTGCGCCCGGCCGGTGACCACCGCGCTCAGCCCGGAGGCCCGGTAGCGGCGGCCCCGGTGGACGATCTCCTTGGACAGCACATCAAGTGCGGAAACCACCTCTCCGCGCTCTGACAGCAGCAGCATGGTCACCGGCTCCAGCGCCGGATCGTGCCCGCCACCGCCCGGCCACGCCTGCTCACGCAGCGTTCGCTCCTGAACTCCCCACCGCTCCGGCACATCTGCCGCCGCCCATACTCTGACCTGCGTCAACTCCCCTTCTTTCCAAGGCCCCGCCGGCTTTTGCCGGCGGGGCCTTTCCCGTGCGAGCGGCCCAGCTCCGGCCTTCCTAAACCAAGTTCCCCGAGCGCGACCGGAATTGAGCGTTCCTTGAATAACGCTAGATCACATCCTTGTTGCGCCCCTGTCAAAAGCGCGCTGTGGCTGGCACTCTCTCCTCAATTCGCTCCCGCACCTGGTGCACCAGCGGGCCGTCACCCCCCGGCGGTCCGAACCCCCCTCAGAGGAGACCGAGTTGAGAAGCAGCCTTATCGCCGGCCCCCGCAAGAACGCCCTGCGCGCCGCCGCGCTGGTCGCCTCCGCCGCGATGGTCGCGGTCGGTGTGCAGACCGGCTCCGCCACCGCCTCGGCTGATCAGGCGGGCGGGGCGCCGCTGGCACTGACCGCGGCCCAGCGGTCGGACGCCCTGGCCGGCGCCCAGCACCAGGCCGCCGCCACGGCCGCAAAGATCGGCCTGGGCGGCAAGGAGAAGCTGATCGCCCGCGATGTGATCAAGGACGCGGACGGCACGGTGCACACCCGTTATGAGCGCACCTACGACGGACTGCCCGTACTGGGCGGCGACTTGGTGGTCCACCAGGCCAGGAGCGGGGCCACCACGGTCACCAAGGCGACCGAGGAACGGATATCCGTCGCCTCCACCGACGCCCGTCTGACGCCCGCCACCGCTCAGCACAACGCGCTGAGCGCGGCCACCGCCGAGAAGACCGCGCAGGCCCGTACCGGCCAGGCCCCGCGCAAGGTGATCTGGGCCGCCCAGGGCAAGCCCGTCCTGGCGTACGAGACCGTGGTCACCGGCGTCCAGCCGGACGGCACGCCCAGCGAACTGCATGTGGTCACCGACGCGGCCACCGGCAAGAAGCTCTTCTCCCACGAGGCCATCGAGACCGGCACCGGCACCAGCACCTACAGCGGCAAGGTGCCGCTGGACACCACCAAGGCCGGTGGCAAGTACACCCTCAACGACGGCAAGCGCGGCGGCCACAAGACCTACGACCTGGGCGGCGGTTCCTCCGGCACCGGTTCGCTGTTCACCAACAGCACCGACACCTGGGGCGGCGGACGGCAGAGCGCCGGGGTGGACGCCCACTACGGCGCCGCGGTCACCTGGGACTTCTACAAGAATGTCTTCGGCCGCAGCGGCATCCGCGGCGACGGCAAGGCCGCCTACTCGCGCGTCCACTACGGCAACGGCTATGTCAACGCCTTCTGGGACGACAGCTGCTTCTGCATGACCTATGGCGACGGCCAGGGCAACAGCCACCCGCTGACCTCCCTCGATGTGGCCGCCCATGAGATGACCCATGGTGTCACCGCGGCCACCGCCCGGCTGGTCTACAGCGGGGAGTCCGGCGGCCTCAACGAGGCCACCAGCGACATCTTCGGCAAGGCCGTGGAGTTCTACGCCAACAACCCGGCGGTGCCCGGCAACTACTTCGTCGGGAAGCAGATCGACATCTTCGGCAACGGCAAGCCGCTGCGCTATATGGACAAGCCGAGCAAGGACGGCCGTTCCAAGGACTACTGGTCCTCCGGCATCGGCGGCATCGATGTGCACTACTCCTCCGGCCCGGCCAACCACTTCTTCTATCTGCTGTCCGAGGGCAGCGGGAAGAAGACCGTCAATGGCTTCAGCTATGACAGCCCCACCGCCGACGGCTCCAAGCTGGCCGGCATCGGGCGGGACAAGGCCGAGCGCATCTGGTTCAAGGCGCTGACCACGTACTTCACCTCCACCACCAACTACAGGGCGGCCCGCACCGGCACCCTCCAGGCCACCGCCTCGCTCTACGGCAACAACAGCAAGGAGTACAAGGCGGTCGCGGCCACCTGGACCGCGATCAACGTCAAGTAGCCGCTCGCTGGGACGGGGCACCGGCGGGAGCGTGACACCATCGAGGGCGTGATCGACCTCGGCTACTCGCTCTCCCGCCGCTTCCCCGACCCCCCGCAGACCGACTACCGCACCGCCGATGTCCGGGCCCTGCGGCACGACCTGTTCTGCGGCGATGTCTACCTCGCCGACACCGAGGCGGACCGGGAAGTGTCCACAGCCTGGGGATGGGTGCCGGTGCTGGACTTCGCCTGGGCGCTGTGCGACATCGTGGAACGGCTGGACCGGGACCCGCGCGGCAGCCGCTCGGCCACCCCGGTCTTCGCCGAGCTGGACTTCACCGAGTCCACCGACTGCATGCTCTTCGAGCGCCGCTTCGGCTGGGTGGAGGTCAGCGCCGACTGGATGCCGGCCGACGAGCCCCCGCTCACCTTCAACCACGCGGAGCTGCGCCGGGAGGCCCGGGACTTCCTGCACGACCTGATCGCCGACCTGGCCGATATGCACGAGGGCCTGGCCGACAACCCCATCATCTGGGACCTTCAGTCCCGCTTTCCCCGGGTGTGACGGCCGGCGGCACGGAGGGCTCAAGTCCGGGCAAACTCGGCGCGCGCCCCCCGATGGCCGCACCTACGCTGAGTGCATGGGCTCGACCAGCGCATCCAGCGAACCCCCCATACCCCCTTCGGCCCCCTCCCCCGCATCCGCTTCCGAGGCCGACCCCCGCCGCTGGTGGGGACTGGTGTTCATCGCTCTGGCGCAGCTGATGGTGGTCCTGGACGCCACCATCGTGAATATCGCCCTGCCCTCCGCCCAGCGCCAGCTGCATATGTCCGACGCCAACCGGCAGTGGGTGATCACCGCCTACACCCTGGCCTTCGGCGGCCTGCTGCTGCTCGGCGGCCGGATCGCCGACCTGGTGGGACGCCGGCGCACCTTTCTGGCCGGACTGGCCGGGTTCGCGGTGGCCTCGGCCCTGGGCGGCGCCGCCCGGACCGACTGGCAGCTGTTCGGCGCACGAGCCCTGCAAGGGGTCTTCGCCGCCGTCCTGGCCCCATCCGCGCTGTCCCTGCTGACCACCACCTTCACCGACCCCCGGGAACGCGGCAAGGCCTTCGGCGTCTACAGCGGCATCGCCGCCGCGGGCTCCGCCATCGGCCTGCTGGCCGGCGGGCTGCTCACCGAGTACCTCAACTGGCGCTGGTGCCTCTATGTCAACGCGCCCATCGCGGTGGCGGCCTCGCTGGGCGCCGCCTGGTCCCTGCGCAACCACCGCCCCCAGCAGCGCACCCGGCTGGACCTGCCCGGGGTACTGCTGGCCTGTTCCGGCCTGGTCGCGGTGGTGTACGGGTGCAGCGAGGCGGGGCCGCGCGGCTGGGACAGCCCGGTGGTGCTGGGGGTGCTCTGCGGCGGCGTACTCCTGCTCACCGCCTTCGGCTGGTGGCAGACCAGAGCGGCCGTCCCGCTGCTGCCTCCGCGCATCATCCGCGACCGCAACCGGGCCGGAGCCTTCCTCACCCTGGCGCTGTCGGTGATCGCCATGTTCGGGATGTTCCTGTATATGACCTACTACTTCCAGGGGGTGCTGGGCTACCGGCCGGTCACCGCGGGGCTGGCCTTTCTGCCGCTGTCCGTCACCATCGTCCTGACCTCGACCCAGCTCTCGTCCCGGCTGCTGCACCATCTGCCGCCCCGGCTGATGATCATGCCCGGCGCGCTGCTGTCGGCCGTCGGCCTGTTCCTGCTCACCTTCCTGCCGGTACGGGCCTCCTACGCGGCCCATGTGCTGCCCTCGATGATCCTCTTCGGCATCGGCATGAGCCTGACCTTTGTGGCGGTGATGGACACCGCCACCCGGGGCGTGGCGCCCTCCGACTCCGGCATCACCTCGGCCACGGTCAACACCTCGCAGCAGGTGGGGGGTTCCATCGGTACCGCGCTGCTCAACACGATCGCCACCAGCACGGCGGCCGCCTATATCGGCGGCCACCTCAGGGCGGCGGGCGGGGTGACCCCGGCCGTGCACGACGCCATCGTCAAACAGGGTGTGGTGCACGGCTTTCATGTGGGCCTGGCCTGGGCATCCGGCATCATGCTGCTGGCCGCGGCGACGTGCTGGACGCTGATCACGGCACCGGCGCCGAAGCATCGGGGGGCGCCCCCTCAGGGGCGCGGGGAACTACGCGACCAGCCACGCACGACCCGCACCTGAAAGCGGGGCGCAAGGCGCACCCTTCCAGGGGCGCGGGGAACTGCGCGACCAGCCACGCACGACCCGCACCCGAAGACAGCGCCCTGGGTGGCACACGCCTCATTCCACGTGCGGCCCGTCCTGGGCTGGTCGCGCAGTTCCCCGCGCCCCTAACGGGGCCCCTACGGGTGCAGCGGCAGATGCATGATGTGCAGCCCCGTGTAGGAGCCGTCCGGGAGGCGGAACGCCTCTGGGACGGTGCCCACCACCGTGAAGCCCAAGGAGCGCCACAGGGCAACCGCCCGGACATTGCTCTGCACCACCGCGTTGAACTGAATCCCGCGGTACCCCGCCGAGCGGGCCCAGGAGACCAGCTCCTCGCCCAGCGCCCGGCCGACCCCCCGCCCCGCCTGCTCGGGGGCGACCATAAAGCTGCCGGTGGCCACATGCGAGCCGGGACCCGGCCGGTTGGGCCCCATCTTGGCGCTGCCCAGCACGGTCCCGTCCGCGTCCACGGCCACCACCGTCCGCCCCGGCGGCCGTTCCATCCACCACTCGCGGCCCTGCTCAAAAGAGAGGTCCCGCGGATAGACATAGGTCTCCCCGGCCTCGGTGATGTGGCGGAAGAACGGCCAGATGGCGGCCCAGTCCCCGGCCTGCGCGTCCCTGATGTGCATGGGGTCAGACTGTGCACACCCCTTGGCGCAACGCCAGCGATTTTCCGGGGACCGTCAGGAGACGATCCACATGTCCCGGTCCGTGTTGTTCAGCCGCCGCCCACCGCTCTCCGTGCAGACCACGATGTCCTCGATGCGCACCCCGAACCTGCCCGGCAGATAGATGCCCGGCTCGATGGAGAAGCACATCCCCGGTACCAGCGGCAGGTGTTCGCCCTCCACCAGATACGGCGGCTCATGGGTGGTGACGCCGATGCCATGGCCGGTGCGGTGTACGAAGTACTCGCCATAGCCGTCCCTGGTGATCACCTGGCGGGCCACCCGGTCGATCTCCTGGCAGGCCACCCCGGGACGTACCGCCTCGAACGCGGCCTGCTGGGCCTCCCGCACCAGCCGGTGCACCTTGCGTTCCTCGGCCGTGGGCTCGCCGACATGGACCGTACGTGTGGTGTCGGACCCATAGCCGTCCAGCAGACCGCCGAAGTCCAGCACCACCATGTCGCCGTTCTCGATCACCCGGTCGCCCGCCTCATGGTGCGGGTTGGCGCCATTGGGGCCGGAACCGACGATGGTGAAGTCCACCTGGCTGTGGCCGAACCGCCGCAGCAGCCGGGCCAGATCGGCGGCCACCTCGTTCTCCCGCCGTCCCGCGAAGGGCAGTTGGACGATCTCCTCATAAGTGGCGTCCGCCGCCGCCCCCGCGGCCGCCAGCCGCGCCACCTCATGGGCGTCCTTGACTGCGCGCAGCATCGGCAGCGCCTCGGCCAGCGCCGCGAAGGAGGCGCCGGGGCAGGCGCGTTGCAGCCCCAGCAGGTGCAGTGCCCAGGTGTTGTCGGAGACCCCATAGCGGCCGGGCGCCGTCAGATGCCCGGCGATGGCCGCGTACGGATCCTCGCCGTCCCGCCAGCCGGTGATGGCCAAGAGGGCGGCTCCCGGCGCCTTTTCGGCATCGGGGCGCTCCAACTCCGGTACGAACAGCCTGGGTTTCCCGCCGGGCACCAGCAACAGCGCGGTCAGCCGCTCGGTTTCCACCGGCCGGTAGCCGCACAGCCAGGTCAGGGTGGGGCCGGGCATCACGATCAGACCCGTCATCCCGGCCTGGATGGTGGACCGCACGGCCCGTTCCATCCGGGCCGGGTAGTTCTCGGAAGCACTGGCGGCAGAGGCAGCGTCGGTCATGGGGGCAGCGTAATCCGGGTGCAGGCGCTCGGCAGTCCGGTCTCTACCCCACGGGTGAGAGGCTCTCCTCCCGAGGGAGGAGGGCTCCCCCACCCCAGGACCGATTTCCCCCTGACTTCCCCAGGAATTCGTTGGCACCGCATAAAGACACTCCCTAGGTTGGGCCTGCCCGTACGAACTTTCGCACCTTGGCAGTACCAGAGGGGGAGCCCCAACCATGTTCCGACGAATCGGACGGTTCGCCGTCCATCGACCATGGCTGACGATCGCGGCCTGGATCATCGCAGCCGTGGCCCTCGGCATGCTGGCCCCGGGGCTGAAGGCGACCAACGACGAGACCGAGTTCCTGCCCTCGCACTATGAGTCGGTGCAGGCCAGCAAGCTCCAGGACAAGGCCTTCCCGCACACCGACCAGGCCGCGGCCACCATCGTCTTCCAGCGCTCCGACGGCGGGAAGCTGGACGCGGGCGATGTCCGCGATATGACCAAGATCAGCCAGGGGCTGGGCGCCAAGCACTACAAGCTGGTCGCCAAGGTGGTCACGGCGGGCGACAAGTCCGTCTCGCCCAACCATGAGATAGGCCTGGCCCAGGTCGTCGCCACCACCAAGAACTCCTATGAGAAGGACCTCACCGACTCCGTCAAGAAGATGCGTGAGGACGGCAAGGAGCTGCTGAAGGGCACCCATCTGAAGATGGGGATCACCGGCACCGCCGCCACCAACCTGGACTCCCAGGAGTCCTCGGGCGACACCGACGCCCTGGTGATGTCGGCGACCCTGCTGCTGATCATCGTGCTGCTGCTGGCCATCTTCCGCAGCCCGCTGATCGCCATCCTGCCGGTGATCATCATCGGTGTGGTGTTCTCGGTGGCCCTGGGCCTGATCGGCACCGCCGCCGCGGCCGGCGGACTGAAGGCCGACCCCTCCATCACCGCGATCCTGATCGTGGTCCTCTTCGGTGTCGGCACCGACTACATCCTCTTCCTGCTGTTCCGCTACCGGGAGCAGCTGCGGGCCGGGCAGCAGCCCAAGGAGGCCCTGGTGGAGGCGGTCGCCCGGGTGGGCGAGACCATCGCCTCCGCGGCCGGCGCGGTGATCGCCGCCTTCCTCGCCCTGCTGCTCTCCACCATGGGCATGATGCGGACCTGGGGCCCCTCGCTGGCCATCTCGGTGGGCGTCACCCTGATCGCCGCCCTCACCCTGGTCCCGGCCGTCTTCTCGCTGCTGGGCACCAAGGCGTTCTGGCCGTCCAAGGCGTGGAAGAAGCAGCCGAGGAACCGCCTGGCCAACAGCCTGGGCTCGGTGGTCGCCGGCCGTCCCGGTGTGATGGCGGTGCTGTCCGCCGGTGTCCTGGCGGTGCTGGCCATCGGCGCCTTCGGCTTCAAGTCCGACTTCAACACCCAGAGCCAGCTGCCGCAGAAGCTGGAGTCCGTCCAGGCCGCCAAGGACATGCAGAAGGGCTTCTCGGCCGGCCAGTCCGACCCGGCCATGGTCTATCTGAAGTCCAAGGACGGCTCACCGCTGAGCAAGAGCACGGTGGACGCCTTCGCCGCCAAGCTCTCCGCCATCGACGGTGTGGACAAGAGCCACCCCGTCACCCCCGCGATGGGCTTGCACGACTCCGTCGCCCAGTACTCGGTGGTGCTGAAGTACGAGTCCACCGATGACCGGGCCATCGAGCTCGCCAAGGGCCCGCTGCGGCACACCGCGCATCAGGCGGCTCCCCAGGGCACCCAGGCCTATGTGGGCGGCACCTCCGCGGTGCTGACCGACATCGAGAAGGCCGTCAACCACGACTACAAGGTGGTCTTCCCGGTCGCCGGCCTGGCCATCATGATCATCCTGGCCCTGCTGCTGCGCAGCCTGGTCGCCCCGCTGTATCTGATGATCGCCGTGGCCCTGGGCTTCGGCGCCACCCTGGGCGCCACCGTCTGGCTGTTCCAGGACATCAAGGGCAAGGACGGCATGCTCTTTATGCTGCCGGTGATCGTCTATCTCTTTGTGGTGGCCATCGGCACCGACTACAACATCCTGATGGTCGCCCGGCTCCGGGAAGAGGTCCGGCGGGGCGTCTCCGCCCGGGAGGCGATCCGGGAGGCGGTCTCCCGCTCCGCGCCCACCATCGCCTCCGCGGCGATCATCCTGGCCGGCAGCTTCGGCGTGCTGATGATCTCCGAGAACTCCATGCTCCAGCAGATGGGCTTCGCGGTCGCCTTCGGCATCCTGCTCACCGCCTTCATCATGGCGATGCTGCTGGTGCCGACCATCACCTCGCTGCTGGGCCACAAGGCCTGGTGGCCCGGCCACCAGGACGCCCCCCGCGAGCCGGCGCCACTGTCGCACCCCGGCCACCGGCACGAGGGCCGGCAGGCGGTCCGCTAGTCACCCGGCGATGACCGAAGGCCGGGAACCCGAATCGGGTTCCCGGCCTTCGCGCTTTCCAGAGCCGCCTATCGGACTCGAACCGATGACCTGCTGTTTACAAGTTCCCTTGACCCCGTCCGGCTGGTGCCGGGCGGGGTCGCCTACTTCCCGTTGATGCAGGTCAGCGCGTGGGGCCGGTCCCGCTGGTGCCGGTCCCTGCTACCCCGTCCGAAGGCGTCCGGGCTCACTCCGGGCTCACTTCGGAGAGGCGTTTTCGCTGGTGAGGGGCCTACTCCGGGAGGGCATCAATGACAGCTACCGGGCTGCTGGCATCTGGCCGTTCCGCCAGTCGTCGATGCGCTTCCGGATGCTGGCGACCATCGGCAACGCATCGATGTCCCCCGGCTCGAACCACCGCACGTCCGTGGACTCCTCGGAGATCGCCAACTGTCCGGCCATGGGGCGCGCCAGGAAGCAGACGGAGAATTCCTGCCGCACCTCGCCATCGTCGTAGGCGAAGACGTGGCGGGGGTTGGTGTAGGTGCCGACGATACCGACGACCTCGACGTCCATCCCGGTCTCTTCCTTGGTCTCCCGTACAGCGCACTCAGGCAGTGACTCACCGATGTGCATCGCTCCCCCGGGCAGCGCCCACATACCGTTGTCGCTGCGCCGTTGAAGCAGGACGCGTCCGGTGTCGTCGACGACGATGGTGGAGGCGGCCGGAACGAGACTGTTCGCGGCCGGAGCGTTCGGGTCGTCCTCATAGTCGCGCCTACCCATCGTGCCGCTCCCCTCCCCAGACCGGGGTTCCCCGGTTCCACAGTTCCTCGACGTGCGCGGCGAAGCGGTCGAACATGCCGTCGTCCTGGTGCCGGCGCAGGTGCAGCGTGGGGGCATCGTGCCCCACATGGTGGGTGAGCAGCGGCGTCACGATCATGTCGTCATCGAAACGGAACACGGAGAGGTACGCGTGCCCGTCGCTGTACTTCGCACTGATGCCTGCCTGCTCCCTGATCTTCTCGAGTTCGGCGAGCGTCACGCGAATCCGGGTGGAGAGGGTCAGTGCAACGTCCTCTTCCCGCTCTCGCGCCCGCGTCAGGTCGCTCTCGGGGTGGCCGAGCAGAAACCTCACCTGGCAACCCTGCGCGGCCTTGCGGCGCAGCGCCGTCCCGAAGCGCGCCTGCTCGAGCCAGAGGAAGTAGTTCGTGTAACCGGCAAAAGCCAGTTGCCGTTCCGCCTTGGTGATCAGTGAGCGCCACAACGTCGACGGGCACGCCGAGCGGTAGGGATAGACCGCGACCACTTCGCGGTCCGGGCCGACCTTGATTGCCCTCTTCGCGGCTGCTGGCCACAACACGGCCTCGTCCTCTCCGACCGCTTCGCAGATCGCCCACCGATGACGGGCATGAGGCACGCGCCCGGACTGGGTGATCCAACGGCCAACGGTCTTGACGTCGACGCCACACCGATCGGCCAACTGGCGGTCGGTCACCCGGGCCTGGGCCATCGCGCGGCGCAGAGCTTCGTTCACGGGTACCCCCTGGGACGTTTGGAACGCTTGGCAACGTACTCCGACTCCGTGTCTAACGTCCTCGGAAGGCGGTAGGAACGCCCCTCCTGGCTCGCAAGTGTGGGTCCTTGACCGAAGAAACCCCCGCGACCGCTGCTGAGGGTGCGGCCCGGGGGCATGGCCAACGCTGATAAGGAGCGCCAGCGATGCACGACCTTATCTCTCGGTTGTTCGCGTGGACGAGAGCAACCTTTGGGCCGGACTCCTCCGGCCACTCCCCTGACACCTGTCACGCCGCTCGCACGCCACACGCACCCGCCCGGCAACCTGTGGCACGCCCGGCGCCGGTGGGCCCGCGCCGCCACAAGTGGCCGATCGACAGCGGCAGCGAACCCGGGCCCATGTTGTGGGTGACAGCGCACGGAATCGACATCCGCACTCGCCAGCCCCATGACAGGAAGGCGGGACGATGACCGCAAGCGAACGCAACGCGTTGCCCACGACTGGCTCGTTCGTCGTGGACACAAGCCGCAACGAGATCGGGCAGGTGATGGACTACGACCCCGAGCAAGCATGCCTCCAACTACGCCCACCACGGGGCGGGTTGGAATGGGACGCCCGCCCGGACGACGTGCGTCCCGCGACCGACAAGGAGCGGCTGAGCGCGAAGGTACAGGCGGCCAACTCCGGTAGGTGGTGGTCACAGTGAGCGCGCACACCGTGATCCGGTTCGCCGACTGGCTGATCGGGCCGGAGACGGCGCCGGAAGCACCGCCGATCATCCACGAGTTGGAGTGCACCACGTGCAACGCCACCTCGGAGGCAACTGGCGACTTCGAAGACGCCCGCAACTGGGCCTTCCAGCACTCCGGCCATAACCCCTCCCACACCGGCTACCGCGAGAACATCACCCGGTTCTGGCGCGCCACGCTCCTGGACTGATCGCGCCCCCTCAACGCCCGCCCCGGCTGTCCCTGACAGGTGCGGACGGTCGACGGCCGGGGCAGGCACCACCTTCGATCAGGCCCTGATCCGCTCTGCCCCACGGTGCGGATCGGGGCCTGCCGCCTGTTCCCGACGGCGCGTCTATGGGCGGCACGTTCGAGGCCGCGGTTCACCTCCGGCTCCGATACGGGCAGTCGCCGCTCCCCCCAAGAAAGCCGTTGATCAAAAACGGTCCCAATTTCGCAGCGTCGTGCGGGGGATGGGGGGCCGGGTCCGAGAATGATTTTTCGTAGAAGAATCACCCACCCCCACCCCAGGATCCTGGGCAGGCAAGGGCGGCGTGCCCCCAGCAGACCCGTCTGGGCGACTCGGGGGCCTTTGTACAGCGGCTCGTCGAAGCAGCCACTACCGTGACGGCCTTGCCGTCTTGGATGCGGAAGGGAAGTGTCGGGGTGGGCTTCAGGAGGGGCACTCGGGTCAGGTCCATCGCGGATCAAGCGACTCGCGCCATGGCTGAGGGTCGGCAGGTATTCGTATGCCGCGTCTACGAGGGTGGCCCGAAGGATGGTTGGAGCGGATCGCTGTCCGGGATGGCTGAGCAGATCGAGGCCGTCGAGGCGGCGGGCTGGTCGCTGGTCCAGTCCTCATTCCTTCAAGGCAGGTGGCACACGGTCGCAGCCTTCTTGATCTTCCGGCGCGGGGGGTCATAACTGACGGTTGTGCTTGCGGCAGGTGCAGCTGCGGCACAGGACGGCGAGGCTGCTCGGCCAGGATGGGGGCAGTGATGCGCTGCCACGAGGAGCCGTACCCGCGCTGTGCGGCTGTCCCGCGAATGCGGTCCTACCGGGCCTGCCAGACGGCTTGGCGCCTCTCTCGGCGTTCGAAGGGTGGCTCCGCCCCCGGCTCCTTCGATGGGTGACGCTTACGTGCTGCACCCGGGGTGCGTCGTCTGGTTGGGCTCGTAGACGGTCATGGACTCTCCGCAGACGGCGCACAGGGCCCTCTGGCCCGGTCCCACATCCGTCAGTTCCTCGTGGTGACGGTCAGGGGCCACGTACACGCCCCGGACGGGCTTGCTCAACCGTCCAGAGTCCAGCAGTCGCTTGAGGTACTGGTGAGCGTCGTCGCCGAACTGTTCGGCCACCGCCTTCGCCCTCGCCCCCTCCGGGTGTCGGCGGACGAACTCCAGGATGCTCACGGACTTCTCACCCAACTCGTCTGCCTCGGCGCGCTGCTGGACACGAGCCGCGGCCTCCCCCAGGTCTGCGCCGTCCAAGACCCACACACCATCCGCCATCCTCATGGCGTACTCGGCCTCGGGTACGTCGCGTCCGGTGACCTTGAGAACGGCATCCTGCGCCTGCCGCTTGCGCACCAGGACGACGACCGTGTCCGCCGCCCCGGCAAGACCATGGGTGCCAGACACGGAGTCGACGAAGTCCTCCGAGCTGGCTTTGCGATCGTGGTGCAGCGCCGTGATCGCCATGCCGGGACGGCTGTCCGCGAGCCTCTTGAGCGTGCCTGCCACGCGGTAGTCACGCTGATATGCCGACTCGCCCATTGCCGCGGGCGGCATGACCTTGCCGAGCGTGTCGATGACGACCAACGCCGTGTCCGGGTACCTGTGCAAGAACGCCGCGATCGTCATCAACACCATGTCGGGCCGGACCTCGGTGATGTAGTGGAACCGCTCGGGGATCGGCGCGCCCGCGAGAATGGTCCGACAGCGATCCTGCATGCGCCTGTCGCCGTCCTCCAGGGCCAGGTAGAGGACGCGCCGCTTCTCACCAGTGGCGACCTTGCCCGCGGCGTAGCCGCCGGCGGCGACGGCCAGCAGGATGTCGAGCACAAGCCAGCTCTTTCCTGCCTTCGGCGGGCCGATCAACAGGGAGAAGCCTTCAGGGAGAAGTCCTTCGACGGCGTACCGGAGCGGCGGGAACTGCTGTGCGTCCAGCCATACGCCGTCTCGAAGGCCAGCGAGCAGGGTTTCCTCGGTGTCCTCGCCTAGATCAGTGTCAGAACCGTCAGAGCTGTCAGAGCAAGCGGGTTTCCGCTGGTCACGGGCTTCGGCGTCTTCTGACACCTGAGCGGCGTCCGGCGAAAGCGAGGCCGAACCGTCAGGGCCAGCACCCAGCCGTGTTCCGGTCGCGCGGACCGGTTCTGACACTTCTGACACTTCTGACAGCGGATTCGAGGCCGTGAGCATCCGCACCGCCGGGTCAAGCGCTGCGTGGTGTGTGGTCAAGATGTTCGCTCCTGACCGCTGACGCGGTTGTGCGGAAGGTCCACCTGGCGGCCGTCGATGCAGTGCCACCACCAGCCGGGACGGCCAGGGATTGCGATCGGCGGCCAGCCGGGCGTTGCTCGGACTTCACGAACGGGCACGGGCTGACGGCGCCCGGCTAGCTCCTCGTTCGTCGGGCGACGGGCGAGAGAGGCTGCGATGGTGCGGGCGTAGCCGTCGGCATCCTGGGTCACGACGTGGAACCAGCGCTCGGGGTCGTCCGTCAGCAGCTTGTCGAGCCAGTGTTCACGCTGGACGTGGCGCCGCCAATGTTCGGCGGCCTCGATGATGGCGGCGGCACGGCGCGGGTCCTCGGCGCGAAGACGTATCCAGGCCGGACTGCCGTACTCCGGCGGGTCGGTGACCTCGAGGGCGGTGAACTGCTGCTCGGCCCACAAGGCCGTGACGTCACCGGCCGTGATGCCGGCGGACGGGTCCGTCTCGGGGATCGGCTTGACCTCGATCGAAGGGGGCCGGTCGACGGCCCGCGTCACCGTGCGGCCTCCGGAACGAGCGGCAGAACAAGTGCAGGGCGACGGTTCTGGGCGCTCTGTGGCGGAGTTGGTGCCTGTGCCATGCTGGGCATGAGGACGTCTGCTTTCCGGGCGGCGCCGGAGCCTCTACTCCAGCGCCGCTCTCGCTAGTGGGAACTGGTGTGATGAGGAGCGTTCTCGGTAGGCAGCGCCGGGGCGGCTACCCCGGTGCTGTCCTCAATGCCAAGGGACTTGAGAAGGTCGGAGCGACGGGCGCGGCACTTGCGTCCGATCCGGATCACCGGCACCGGGAGCGCGTCGGCACGGGCCAGTTCGTACGTGGCCGTGCGGCCGATGCCATAGATGCGGCCGACGGTCGGCCAGACGTCGACGACGGCGGGGAGAGCGAGAACCTCGGCGGCTGTAAGCGCCTGAGACGGAGCGCTCATGCCGATCTCCGTTCAGCAATGTACGGCTCGAGCAGAGTGGCCAGCTCGTTCAACTCCAGGACCACTGCGACCCGGTGCAGGGACTCGACGGAGAGCTGTTTTTCGCCACGCTCGACCTTGGACAAGTGCCCCGGGTCGATCCCGGAGCGCTGAGCAACGGTCCGCAGGGTCATCCCCCGGGCTACGCGGACGGCGCGCAGCGGCGGGACATTCAACCTTGCGGTTGACATTGTCTGCATTGATCGAAGATAGGTCGCCGCCTGACCGACAGTCAACCAACTCTGAACATGGCTTCACATCTCGTTGACTGCTGGTCTACGGTGACCACATGGCCAACAACCCGCTGTACCAAGACCCTTCCGAGTCATCGGCGGAGGTGATGAGTCCCAACCAGCTCGTCTCGTACAACCTGCTTCGCGCACGCCGCGCCCGCGGCTGGACGCAGCAGCAACTCGGCGAGTTGCTCGGGCGGTACACCGGACGCGTCTGGTCCAACGCCAGCGTCAGCGCGGCCGAGCGGGCGTGGCAGGGCGGACGCCCCAGGAAGTTCGACGCAGATGAGATCGCGGCGTTCTGCCGGATCTTCGATGTCCCCTTCTCCTATTTCCTTATGCCGCCCAGTGACGCGGACATCGTGGCCATCTCAACGGCCGAGGGCGAAGGTTCCGGAATGGCCACCGACTTTCCGGTCATCGAATACCTGAAGTGCATCCTCGGTGTAGACGGACCAGCCGACTTCACCGACCGCGCACAGGAAATCGTCTCGGCCCATGCATCTCTCGACTTCTTTCCCGCCAAATGGGATTGGGACGGAAGCCATGGACTCCCCCGCCGGACATGGCCGCTGTCGGAGCTGAGAGACACAGCTCCGGAGCCACTGGTCGACGCTGGCGCAGTGAAGCCCTCGCAGCAGCTCACAACGGGTCTATCAGCCAAGGCGGATGCCTCGCACATGGCCGAACAGCTAGCGCAAAAGGTAGCCCAACTCCTCGAAGCCCGTGGCTGCTTCATCGACCGCGATCTCCAGACAGAGGTGCGGTTGTTGCGAGGGCGGATTGATGCACTCGAAACCGGGTGCAAGAAGAACCAAACCTCTTGAAGGAGCGTGAGTGAAAGGATCAACATTCCGGCGCTGCGCCTGCCGCAACCCGGAGACCGGCAAGCAGTACGGGCAGTCCTGCCCGAAGCTCACCAACAAGCGCCATGGACTGTGGAACATCCGGCAGGAGTTGCCGCCCCGCGCGGACGACACCCGCCGCACCTTCCGGCGCAGCGGCTACGACTCCATGGCCACGGCACAGGCCGACCTCGACAAGGTCCGCGCGCTGCTCGGCATCCCGGGCAAGGACGACGCCGAGGACCGGACCCGGATCGGTGACCTGCTCGAGTCGGTGTCGGCCAGCAAGGCGCCGATCCCCGACTACGAAGAGACGAAGCGCAAGCTCTACGCCGGGCAATCACTCATCAGCAAGCTCACCGTCGGGGAGTGGCTGGACAGTTGGCTGGCCAACAAGCACGGCCGACCGACCGCCATCGCCTGCAACGAGAACGACATCAGGTTGCACCTGAAGCCGCACATCGGCCATGTGCCGCTCAACCGGCTTCGCGTCGATCACCTCGTGGCCATGTTCAACGCCATCGTCGAGCGGAACATGGAGATCGAGGAGAACAACACACAACGGCGCGCGGTCGTTGAAGCGTTGGCCGGCACCCCGTGGAAGGGGCGCGATAACCGGGCCCGGCGGAAGGCCCTCAAGGAGACGTTGGCGCAGATGCCGCCGTTCCGGCGCCCGGCCGGGGCGGCCACACGGCAGCGGACCCGCGCCACGCTGCGGGCGGCACTCAACGACGCGATCGCCCAGCAGCTGATCACCTTCAATCCGGCCGCCAGCGTCAAGCTCGACCCGGGCAAGCGGCCGAAGGCGTTGGTGTGGACGGCCGAGCGTATCGAGCAGTGGCGCCGGACCGGCGAGAAGCCTTCCCCGGTCATGGTGTGGACCCCGGAGCAGACCGGCCAGTTCCTCGACTTCGTCGCCGAGGACCGGCTGTACGCCCTCTGGCACCTGATCGCCTTCCGGGGCCTGCGGCGCGGTGAGGCATGTGGGCAGGGGTGGGATGACACCGATCTCGATCAGGCCGTGCTGGCGGTCTCCAAGCAGCTCGTGCAGAGGGGACGGGAGGTCTACGAGGACACACCCAAGACCGACAGCGGGGCGCGCACGGTCGCGCTCGACGAGGACACGGTGAGGGTGCTCAAGGCGCACCGCAAACGGCAGAACCGGGAGCGCCTCGAGTGGGGTGAGGCATGGGTGAACACCGGCCGCATTTTCACGCGGGAGAACGGCGAGTGGCTCCGCCCCGATGCCGTCACGGCCCGCTTTGAGAAGCTGGTCGCGATGTCCGGCCTGCCACCGATCCGGCTGCACGACCTGCGCCACGGCGCGGCCACGATCGCTCTCGCCGCAGGCACCGAGATGAAGGTGGTCCAGGAGATGCTCGGGCACTCCTCGATCACGATCACCTCGGACACGTACACCAGCGTCCTGCCCCAAGTGGCCAAGGACGCCGCAGAAGCAGCCGCGCGGCTCGTCCCCCGGGCCCGTCGTGAAGGGGTACGCGGTACCGGGGGGCTCACCCCGGGCGCACCCGCTGGCCAACGCTTTGGGCCGGTCCCGGCCCAGCCGACGCCGATCACGAAGAAAGCCCAGGTCAGCGTGTAACTGACCCGGGCTTCGACAGAGCCGCCTATCGGACTCGAACCGATGACCTGCTGTTTACAAGACAGCTGCTCTACCAGCTGAGCTAAGACGGCACGGCCAGCAGTCTACCCAGACTTCCGGTTCCGCCCAGCACAGATTTTTCCCGCCCGGTCCCACCGTGATTTCCGTGACCCGCACCCTGCTGACAAGCGGCTCGTGCCCCGGTACCGTCACCGGCAACCCGGTCCGAATTGGACTGGACCACTCCCTCTACTCGGATCGTCCGGCACGTTCCTGCCGGTGAAGGGACCCGACACCATGGCCACGGTCACTTATGACAAGGCGACCCGGATCTATCCGGGCGCCGACAAGCCCGCCGTCGATCAGCTGGACATCCGCATCGAGGACGGTGAGTTCCTCGTCCTGGTCGGCCCCTCCGGCTGCGGGAAGTCCACCTCGCTGCGGATGCTGGCGGGGCTGGAGGACGTCAACGGCGGCTCCATCCGCATCGGCGACCGCGATGTGACGCATCTGCCGCCCAAGGACCGGGACATCGCCATGGTGTTCCAGAACTACGCCCTCTACCCGCATATGACGGTCGCGGAGAACATGGGCTTCGCCCTGAAGATCGCCAAGGTGCCCAAGGCGGAGATCCGGCAGAAGGTCGAGGACGCGGCCCGGATCCTGGACCTCACCGAGTACCTGGACCGCAAGCCCAAGGCGCTCTCCGGCGGCCAGCGGCAGCGGGTGGCCATGGGCCGGGCCATCGTCCGCGAGCCCCAGGTGTTCCTGATGGACGAGCCGCTGTCCAACCTGGACGCCAAGCTCCGGGTGCAGACCCGCACCCAGATCGCCGGGCTCCAGCGGCGGCTGGGCATCACCACCGTCTATGTCACCCATGACCAGGTCGAGGCCATGACCATGGGCGACCGGGTGGCGGTGCTCAAGGACGGCCTGCTCCAGCAGATCGACTCACCGCGCAATATGTACGACCGTCCGGCCAACCTCTTTGTCGCCGGGTTCATCGGCTCGCCCGCCATGAACCTGGTGGAGGTGCCGATCACCGACGGCGGGGTGAAGTTCGGCAACAGCGTAGTGCCGGTCTCCCGGGAGGCGCTGACCGCCGCGGCCGACCGGGGCGACCGCACCGTCACCGTGGGCGTGCGCCCCGAGCACTTCGACCTGGTGCGGCCGGCCGGCGACCCGCTGGCCAAGGACGCGTCGGCGGGCCTGGCGGTCACCGTGAACGTGGTGGAGGAGCTGGGCGCGGACGGCTATGTCTACGGCACCGCCGAACTCGACGGCGAGCGCAAGGACTTGGTGGTCCGGGTCGGCGGCCGCGAGGTGCCGGAGAAGGGCGCCGTGCTCAATGTGGTGCCCCGGCCGGGCGAGCTGCATGTCTTCTCCACCTCCTCGGGCGAGCGACTGAGCGACTGAGCGACTGAGCGAGCCGACCGACCGAGCGGCGGCCGGTTCCATACGTCAACCCGGCGAAAGGAAACCGGCCGCCACATCGCTCAACCGGGTGACTAAATGTCGCTTACCCATTACCCGTCGCTACCATCTGCGGCATGAATCAGGCCGCCCGCCGCATCGGCAGAACCCTCGCTCTCGTCCTTCCCGTCGTTCTCGTCCTCTCCGGGACGCTCGCGGTCACCCGCGTGCCCTGGGCGGCGCCGACCGCCGAGTCCCAGGTGCTCACCGCCTCCTCCGACAACGCTTCCACGGCCAGGGCCGGCCGGGCACCGCACGAGGTGCTGCGTGACCGGCTACTGACGGAGCTTCAGGAGAAGAACCCGGGCGTCGCCCTCACCCATCTCCAGGAGGCCACCAACGGCCGCCCCTCGCTGGCGCGTTACTGCATGGACATCGCCCGCGACCTCGGGCGGGCGGCGGTCGCCAAGTATCACTCGGCCCGCAAGGCCCAGTCCTACTCGCGCCCGGTCTGTGACACCTCCTTCGCCGCCGGCGTCGCCGAGAGCCACTGACCGCACCGCCAAGGGCCTGCCGCATCGTGGTCCGCGGCACGGCATAGGGTGCCGGGCATGACCGGCACCCACCACAGCAGCAGTCCCACGCAAGCCGTGATCCTGGCCGGCGGCCAAGGGTCACGGCTTCGCCCGTACACCGACGACCGGCCCAAGCCGATGGTGGAGATCCCCGGCACCGGAATGCCGATCATCGGCCACCAGCTGGCCTGGCTGGCCGCCGAGGGCGTCACCGACGCCGTGGTCTCCTGCGGCCATCTGGCCGAAGTCCTCCAGTCCTGGCTCGTGTCGGCCGAACTGCCGCTGCGGGTGACCACCGTGGTGGAGACCGAACCCCTGGGCCGCGGCGGCGGCCTGAAGCACGCCGCGGCCCGGCTGCCCCACCCCGACCAGCCCTGGTACGCCACCAACGGCGATATCTGGACCCGCTTCTCCCTGCGCGAGATGGCCGCCTTCCACCAGGAACGGGACGCCACCGCGACCCTGGCGCTGGCCCGGCCCCGCATCCCCTGGGGCGCGGTGGAGACCGACGAATTCGGCCATGTACTGGACTTCATCGAGGCCCCGCCGTCCCCGTACCTGATCAACGCGGGCGTCTATGTCTTCTCCCCCGGCTTCGCCGCGCTGCTCCCCGACCGCGGGGACCACGAGCGCACCACCTTCCCCCGACTGGCCCGCGAACGCCGCCTGGCCGGCTTCCCACTGCCACACGGCGCGTACTGGCGGGCAATCGACACCGCCAAGGACCTGACCGAGGCGGCCCGAGAGCTGACGGGCTGAACGGGGGGCAGGGCGGCCCTTTGCCGCCCGGTCGGCGGCACGGCGGCCCTTGACCGCCTGGCCGGTGGCACGGTGGCCCGTGCCGGTCCGGCTGCAGTGCGGTGGCCCGTACGCGGCCCGGTGGCAGCTAGGCGGTCCGTACCCCGCCTGACGGCAGCACGGCGGCCTTACCGGCCCGACCGCAGCGCGCCAGCCCCTTGAGCGCTCGACCGTGGCGCGCCAGCCCCTGAGCGCTCGACCGTGGCACGGTGGCTCCTTGGAGCGCCCGGCGGTGGCAGCACCGACCTCCTGACCACCCGGCGGCGGCACGGTGGCCCGTACCCGGCCGACAGCAACACGGCGGTCCGAAAGTCGTCCAACAGCAGCACGGTGGCCCGCACCCGGCCCAGCAGCAGCACGCCGGCCCGTACCTGACCCGGCAGCAGCACAATGGCCAGCACCCGCTCGACCGCGACACGGCGGCCCGCACCCGCCCCGGCAGCAACACGGTGGCACACGCCCGACCGCAGCACAGCGGCCCCGCACCCGCCTGAGCGGATGCGGGGCCGCCGTGGCGGACCTGGTGGGCCGGCGGGTGGTCAGCCGAGGAGACCGCCCAGCGCGCCGCCGCCCGAACCGGCGGAGTCCGAGCCACCGCCCGTGCCGCCGGAGGAGCCGCCGCCCGTGCCACCGGAGGCTGCCGAGCCGCCGGAGGAGTTGTGGTGCGGGGCCGCCGGGGCCGCGGGCTGGTGGTGCGGGGTCTGCGGCGCGGAGTGCGGCGAGCTGCTGCCCGGACGCCCGCCGGTGGCCGCGGTGGAACCCGCCGGGGACTTGGCGGTGCCGCGGGGCGCGGTGGCGGAGGGGGTGGGCGCCGCCGTCCGGTGGCCGCCGGCGCCCGGCTTGGGCGTGGCGCCGGAGGACGGGCCGTGCGAGCCGCGCGGGGTGGTGCTGGGCCGCATCGGCAGCGGGGAGCCCGGCAGACTGTTGGCCGGCGGCGCGGCCGGCCCGGGCACGGGCGCGTTCTGCGAGGACCGTACGGCACCGCCCAGCACCGAACCGGTGATCAGCGAGGCCCCGATCAGCACGGTGGCCATCACCGTGCCCCGGCGCAGCACCCGCCGCCGCAGCTCCCACAGCCCGGCGCGCGGGCCCAGCCGCCGCCAGGCCTCGCCCGCCAGCCGGCCGTCCACCGAGTAGAACGGCGCCCCGGCGATCACCAGCGGGCTCCAGGCGGCCAGGTAGATGATGTCCGGCGCGGCGTAGACCGGAACGGTCCGCCAGGTGACGGTCACCAGCAGGGCCGCCGAGAGCAGCATCCCGATGCCGGCGGCCAGCCGCTGCCAGAGGCCGAAGATGGTCAGGACGCCGACGACGATCTGGAGGAAGGCCACGGTGAGCCCGGAGCCCACCGGGTGGCTCAGCGCGAAGGCCCGCAGCGGGGCGGCCGCGCTCCAGGGGTGCAGCGCGGTCAGCCAGGTGACCATGGAGCCGCGCTTGCCGCCGTCGAAGTAGACCGGGTCGCAGAGCTTGCCCATGCCGGCGCAGATGGAGATCAGGCCGAGGAAGACCCGCAGCGGAAGCAGCACCACGCCCAGGTTCATCCGGCGCCCGGGGTAATAGGCGTGCTTGACCGGGTCGTTGCCCTGGCGGCCGCCACGCGGGGCGTCGAACTCCTCGTCGAACTCACCATGCTCGTACGGAGGTTCGCCATCGTCCGCCATGGACGGACGTACGGTGGACAGCAGTTGGGTGCTGTCCTCGGGGCCGATCGGGCCACGCTGGCCGATCATGGGCGGAGCGCCCACCCCGACCCGGGGCAGCACCTGGGTGGCGCCGACGTCTCCGCCGACGGCTCTGGTGGCCGTGGTGACGCCGGACTCCCGCACGGCGTCCAGGAGTTGGGTGGGCGCCGCGTCGCCGGGCTCGGTCCGCCCGCTCCACACCACGGGGCGGCGCCTGGCCGCGCCCGGGACCGTGGGCAGCTGCGCCGTGTCGGCGGCTACGGCGATCCGCCGGGCGGCTCGCGGGGGGCGCGCGAGCTGTACACGGAAGCTCAGGTGATTTCCGGAGACCTGCGCGGGGTCGGAGGGAACCTTCACCGTACTCAGCGCGGGCTGGTCGTCGTACCCGGAAGAGCTTCCCCCCGTGGGTGTGCGGGGTGTTCTGGTGTCCACACTCATCTAACCGAGTGACCGGAGATAAGGACACTGCCTTGACCGGGCCAAGGTGTCCGAGACCCGTCAAGGTCCCCAACTGGCGGTGCGGCCACGGAAGATGATCTTCCGCGGCCGCACCTCAACCAGGGCGATCAGGCGCGGCGGCGCGCCGCCTCGTAGAGCACCACACCCGCGGCGACACCCGCGTTGAGCGACTCGGCGCCGCCCGGCATCGGGATCCGCACCCGGAAGTCACAGGTCTCGCCGACCAGCCGGGACAGGCCCTTGCCCTCGCTGCCGACCACGATGACCACCGGACCCTCCAGGGCGTCCAGCTCGTGCAGCTCCATATCACCGTCGGCGGCCAGGCCGACCACCATCAGGCCCTGCTTCTGGTACGCCTCCAGGGTCCGGGTCATATTGGTGGCGCGGGCCACCGGCGTACGGGCGGCGGTGCCGGCCGAGGTCTTCCAGGCGCTGGCGGTCATCCCGGCGGCACGCCGCTCGGGCACCACCACGCCGTGCCCGCCGAAGGCGGAGACGGAGCGGACCACGGCACCGAGGTTGCGCGGGTCGGTGATGCCGTCCAGGGCGACGATCAGCGGGTCCTCGCCGTCGTCGAAGGCGGCGGCGGTGAGGTCCTCGGGGTGGGCGTAGTCATACGGCGGGACGGACAGCACCAGGCCCTGGTGGTGCAGGCCGTTGGTCATCCGGTCCAGCTCCGGGCGGGGAGCCTCCATCAGATTGAGGCCGCGCTCGGCGGCGAGCTGGAGCGCCTCGCGCACCCGCTCGTCGTTGTCCAGGAACTGCTGGACGTAGAGGGTGTTGGCGGGTACGCCCTCGCGCAGCGCCTCGACCACCGAGTTACGGCCCACGACCAGCTCATTGGCACCCTTGGGGCCGCCGCGGCGCGGGGCCGGGCGGCGGGCCGACTGCTTGGCCTGGGCGTTGGCGAGCCGGTTCTTCTTGTGGCCCTTGCGCATATGCGCGGGCGGGGTCGGGCCCTTTCCCTCCAGGCCCCGGCGTCGCTGGCCGCCGCTGCCGACCGTCGCGCCCTTCTTGTTGGACGTACGGCGGTTCCTGCGCTGGCTGTTGCCGGCCATGGGTCACCTGTTTCCTGCTACTGCGTTTGACGTGCTTGGTACGGACGTGCTGGTACAGACACAAAGGCGTGCCTGCTAAAAGTGTCGCTCAGGCGAGCGACCAGCGCGGCCCGGAGGGGGTGTCCTCGACGACCAGCCCGGACTGCTGGAGCTGGTCGCGGATGGCGTCGGCGGTGGCGTAGTCCTTGCGGGTACGGGCCGCCTGGCGCTGGTCGAGGACCAGGCGGACCAGGGAGTCGATCACTCCATGCAGGTCCTGGCCGCGCTCGGCGCCGCCGGCCCACCGCTCGTCCAGCGGGTCCAGGCCCAGCACTCCGAGCATGGCGCGGACCTCGGCGAGGCGGGCGACGGCGCCCTCCTTGTCGTCGGCGGAGAGCGCGGCATTGCCCTGCCGGACGGTGGTGTGCACCACCGCCAGCGCCTGGGGGACGCCCAGGTCGTCGTCCATCGCCTCGGCGAAGGCGGGCGGCACCTCGGCGGCGGGCTCCACCGGGCCGGCCTTCTCCACCACGCGCTGGATAAAGCCCTCGATCCGGGCGAAGGCGGACTCGGCCTCGCGCAGCGCCTCCTCGCTGTACTCGATCATCGAGCGGTAGTGCGGGGTGCCGAGGTAGTAGCGCAGCACAATGGGCCGCCAGTGCTTGGTCATCTCCGAGACCAGCACCGAGTTGCCCAGCGACTTGGACATCTTCTCGCCGCTCATGGTGACCCAGGCGTTGTGCAGCCAGTAGCGGGCGAAGTCGTCGCCGAAGCCCTTGGCCTGGGCGATCTCGTTCTCATGGTGCGGGAAGATCAGGTCCAGGCCGCCGCCGTGGATGTCGAAGGCGGTGCCCAGGTACTTGTGGGCCATGGCCGAGCACTCCAGGTGCCAGCCGGGGCGGCCGCGGCCCCAGGGCGTCTCCCAGCTGGGCTCGCCGGGCTTGGCCGCCTTCCACATGGCGAAGTCGCGGGGGTCGCGCTTGCCGGTCTCGTCCTCGGCGGAGGGCTGGAGGAGGTTCTCCAGTTCCTGGTTGGAGAGCTCCAGATAGCGCGGGAAGGAGCGGACGTCGAAATAGACATTGCCGTTCACGGCATAGGCATGGCCGCGCTCGATCAGCCCGCGCATCATCTCGATCATCTCGGGGATATGACCGGTCGCCCGCGGCTCCACGGTGGGGCGCAGGCAGCCCAGGGCGTCATAGCCCTCGTTGAAGGCGACCTCATTGTCATAGGCGATGGCCCACCAGGGACGTCCCTGCTCGGCCGCCTTCTTGATGATCTTGTCGTCGATGTCGGTGACATTGCGCACCAGGGTCACGTCATAGCCGCGGTAGACGAACCAGCGACGCAGGATGTCGAAGTTCAGTCCTGACCGGATGTGCCCGATGTGCGGTGCGGCCTGCACGGTGGCGCCACACAGGTAGATCGAGACACAGCCCCGTGTGATCGGGGTGAAGTCACGGATCTGCCGGGCGCTGGTGTCGTACAGGCGAATAGTCACGGAACCAGGGTAGTGGCCCCATGGCAGTGCCCAGGGCCCGCAGCCGGGCCGCGATCCGGCCACTGCTCCAAACTGCTGCGCTTTGTCGGCTATTTACGCTTTTGCGGCAAAAGTACAAATTCGCGTGATAGCTTCCCCGGCACGCCTCGCGGCCCGATCCCCAGGAGGGCTGGTGCACTCCACTCTGCCGGTACAGCAGGAGCATCCCGGCCGGCCGGTCCTGCCCCCATGCCGGGCCGGGGGTGAGCGGGCCCGGCACCGGCTGGGCGCGCTGGACGGGCTGCGGCTGGGTGCGGCGCTGATGGTGGTGGCGTACCACTACCTGGCCTTCGGCAGCGGCGCCTGGCCCCGTTCCCCGCACACCCTTTTCCCCCGCGGCCATCTGCCGGCCTCCTACGGCTGGCTGGGAGTCCAGCTGTTCTTCCTGATCAGCGGCTTTGTCATCTGTCTGAGCGGCTGGCGGCGCGGACTGGCGGAGTTCGCGGTCTCCCGGATCACCCGGCTCTATCCGGCGTACTGGTTCGCGGTGCTGGCGGTGACCGTGGTGCTGTGGCGCTGGCCACAGGTCAACCCCCGGCCGGGGCTGCGGGATGCCGCCGTCAACCTGACGATGCTCCAGGAACCCCTGGGGGTGGAACCGGTGGACGGGGTCTACTGGACACTCTGGGTGGAAATGCGGTTCTACCTGCTGTTCGCCCTGGTCGTCTGGCGGGGCCTGAGCTACCGGCGGGCGGTGGGCTTCTGCCTGGTCTGGGCCTTTGCCGCGCTCGTCGCCAGGGCCACCGGGGCCGAGCCGCTGAGCACGGTACTGATGCCCGGGGACTGCTGGTATTTCATCGCGGGAATTTCCTTCTGCCTGATGTACCGGTTCGGCCCGAACCAAGCGCTCTGGCTGATCATCGGCGGATGTTTCCTGATCACTCAGCATGATCTGCTGGCCGCACAGGGCCGCGCCGAGGGATATATGGGGCACAAGGTTCCGCATTGGCCGGCCGCCTTGCTGCTGACGCTGTTCTTCCTCGCCCTGGCGGCGGTGGCCCTCGGCTGGACACAGCGGCTCGAGTGGCGTTGGCTGTCCACAGCCGGAGCGCTGACCTATCCGCTCTACCTGCTCCATGAGCGCATCGGCTGGGTGATCATCAAGCACGGCGACGGGCGTCTCCCGCGCTATGTGCTGTTGCCCGCGCTGGTCGCGGGGATGCTGATGGCCGCCTGGTTGGTGCACCGGTGGGTGGAACGCCCGCTGGCCCGCCGGGTCGGTGACTCCATGCGGAAAGCAGTGACGGCCATCCGTTCCGGGTAGGGCAAGCACATCCGAACCCTTCAACCACTCGCCACCGAACGGTCACACAGGGCGCAGATGAATACCACCATCCAGGGGAGACCGCACAGAAACATGAGGACAGGAGACCGCTGTCACGGCGACACGGGTTCGACCTGTGTCAACATTCCTGCGCGCACGCCCGCCGCATACGAAGATCCGACTAATCCATGGGAGTGGACGACATGCGCTTCGCCAACCGAGGCCGACCCGATGGCGGCCCGGTAGCCGTCCCGCATTCCGCACCCAGGCTCTATGTACTAGACGGACTGCGCCTGCTGGCCGCCCTGATGGTGGTCGTCTACCACTACACCGACCTGCACGGCGGCTGGGGCCGCCCGCCCACCGAGGTCTTCCCGCATCTGACCGTGGTCAGCCGCTACGGCTGGCTGGGCGTCGAGGTCTTCTTCCTGATCAGCGGCTTTGTCATCTGTATGAGCACCTGGGGCCGCACCCTGGGTGACTTCATCGCCTCCCGGGTCTCCCGGATCTACCCGGCCTACTGGTTCGGCGTACTGCTGACCGCCACGGTGATCTCGCTCTGGCCCCAGGTACGCAGCCTCAAGAGCTGGGACGCCGTCTTCACCAACCTGACCATGCTCCAGCAGGGGGCGGGCGTCTGGGATGTGGACGGCGTCTACTGGACGCTCTTTATCGAGCTGAAGTTCTATGTGCTGTTCGCCCTGGTGGTCGCCACCGGCGTCACCTACCGCAAGTGTGTGATGTTCTGCGGGCTGTGGACGGTGGCCGCACTCACCGCGCAGGTGACCGACGACAAGCTGCTCGACATGTGGACGATGCCGCTGTTCGCGCCGCACTTCATCGCGGGCATCGCCTTCTATCTGATGCACCGCTTCAAGCCCACGGCCCTGCTGTGGGGCATCGCCGGGTCCTCGTTCCTGCTGTCCCTGCACCACATGCCCAAGCGCGTCTCGGACAACACCAACAGCTCGGTCCCGGTCTGGCCGGCCGTACTGATCCTGGCGCTGGCCTATGCGGTGATGGCGATGATCGCGCTGGGCTGGTTCGACCGGCTCCAGTGGCGCCGGCTGGCCACCGCCGGAGCGCTCACCTACCCGCTGTATCTGATCCACCAGTACATCGGGATGACGGTGATCTACTGGCTGCGCGACCGGGTGCCCGCCCCGGCCCTGGTGACCGGGCTGATCGCGGTGATGCTGGGGGCCGCCTGGCTGGTCCACCGCTGCATCGAACGGCCGCTGTCCAAGCGGCTGCGCCGGGCAGTGCTGCGCGGCATCGAGGAGATGCGGCGCCACTCCGCCCCGCCGGCCGGCCGGGCCGTCCCGCAGAACGGGCTGACGGCCGTTCTGCAGGAGCCCCGGCACTACCGCCAGACGGGACCGTATGAGCAGGCGGAAGCCGAACGGGCCGTCCAGGAGGAGGCCGAACGGATCGCCGTCGGCAAGCCGGAGGGCGTCTGACGGCGTCCGGCGGCGCCGGGCGGCCCGTCAGAGCGAGCCGACGACCTTCCGCGGGGTGATGCGCACCACCACCCGCTCGGCGTCGTCCTGGGCCGCCGGGTTGAAGTCGGCGTAGTCCTTGCCGGTGTACTTCCGCGACAGCTCGTTGATCAGCTGCTGGCCACCCTCCGTAGTGAGGGTGGCCGTGCCGCGGATCTCGGCATAGGTGTAGGGCGCGTTATGCGGGTTGATCAGGACCGTCACCCGCGGGTCCCGGCGCAGGTTCCGCTCCTTGCGCCGCCCCACGGTGGTGGAGATCAGCAGGTCGTCGCCGTCCCGCTTGATCCACACCACCGACAGCTGGGGGCTGCCGTCCGGCTGGACCGTGGCCACCACGGCGAAGACGGGGTTGTCGTCGAGGAACTTCTTCAGATCTTCCGAGAGCTCGGCAGACACCATCCGGATCCTTCCTTGAGCGCCGGCGCGCCCGCGCGCCTGACGACACGTCGGTTCACGGTCACCGTATGCCACGGGACGGTGACCGCAGAGGATCAGCCGGTGGCGCCGTCGCGGTAGACCAGGGCGGTGGCCACCGCCGCCAGCCCCTCCGCCCGGCCGGTCAGGCCCAGGCCGTCGGTGGTGGTGCCGGAGACGGACACGGGGGCGCCCACCGCCTCGGACAGCGCCCGCTGCGCCTCCGCGCGCCGCTTGCCGATCTTGGGGCGTACACCGATCACCTGGATCGCCACATTGCCGATGCCGAACCCGGCCGCCCTTACGATCCGGGCCGCCTCGGCCAGCAGGGTCACCCCGGAGGCACCGGACCACTCGGGGCGGTCGGTGCCGAAGTGGGCGCCCAGATCGCCCAGGCCGGCGGCGGAGAACAGCGCGTCACAGGCGGCGTGCGCGGCCACATCGCCGTCGGAGTGCCCGGCCAGACCGTCACCGGCGTCCGGCCAGCGCAGGCCCGCGCACCACAGCTCACGGCCCTCCTCGAAGGCGTGCACATCGGTACCGATGCCGACCAGGGGCAGTACGGGCGGCAGGGCGGGCGGCGAGGTCTCAGAAGCCATCGTTGGCCCTCCGGCGGGCGAGCACGGCCTCGGCCAGCACCAGGTCCAGCGGCCGGGTCACCTTGAACGCCTCCTCATGGCCGCGCACCACCACCACCGGGACGCCCATCCGCTCCACCAGCCCGGCGCAGTCGGTGGCGCCCTCGCCCTCCAGGGCGGTGTGGGCATAGCGCTCATGCGCCTGGAGCAGGGTGTGGCGGTCAAAGCCCTGCGGGGTCTGCACGGCGCGCAGCACCGCCCGGTCCGGGGTGCCCACCACCGGCTCCGGGCCGTCCGCCGGCTGCACCTGCTTGACGGTGTCGGCCAGCGGCAGCGCGGGCACCACCGCGGGCGCGCCCTCACGGACCGCGGCCACCACCGCGTCCACGGTGTCCACCGGCACCAGCGGCCGGGCGGCGTCGTGCACCAGCACAGTGCCGTAGTCGTCGGGCACGGCCTTCAGGCCCAGCCGCACCGACTGCTGCCGGGTCTCACCGCCGGGGACCACCAGCACCTCGGTGCGGTCCCCGGCCGGGGGGAACTCGTCCAGCAGGCTGCGCACCTCCGCGGTGCCGTCCGGTGGGGCGACCACCACCACCAGCGAGACGGCGCGGGAGGCCGCCATGGCGCGTACCGCGTGCACCAGCATGGGGGTGCCGCTCAGGGCGCGCAGTGCCTTGGGAGTGCCCGGGCCCAGCCGGACCCCGCGGCCGGCCGCCGGGATGACCGCCGCGGTACGGGCGGGGGAAGTCTCGACTCGATCAGACATGGCGATGGCGTTCAGGTTTGCTTCCTCGGCCGGGTTGGGTATTGCCTCAAAGTGCCGGGCGTTCCTCGGACCAGCCCCTTCCGTGACGACTGGTCCCGCTGCCCGGCCCGGAATACCGCTTGTTGAGCAGAGATGCCGCAGCGCCCGTCCAATGACTTTTCGGTCATTGCGCGGGCACCGCGGCACTTCTACGTCGAGTGTCCAGACGTCAGGCCGTCCGGCACCGGTGCGTCAGGACGCGAGGACCTCGTCGAGCAGGGCCTCGGCCTTGTCTTCGTTGGTGTTCTCGGCGAGCGCCAGCTCGCTCACCAGGATCTGGCGCGCCTTGGCGAGCATGCGCTTCTCGCCCGCGGAGAGACCGCGCTCGCGCTCGCGGCGCCAGAGGTCACGCACGACCTCGGCGACCTTGATCACGTCACCGGACGCGAGCTTCTCGAGGTTTGCCTTGTAGCGACGGGACCAGTTCGTCGGCTCTTCCGCGTAGGGCGCGCGGAGCACTTCGAAGACCCGGTCGAGCCCGTCCTGGCCGACCACATCGCGAACGCCGACGAACTCCGCATTGTCCGCCGGCACCCGAACCGTCAGGTCACCCTGGGCGACCTTCAGCACCAAGTAGGTCTTGTCCACGCCTTTGATCTGGCGAGTTTCGATGGCCTCGATCAGCGCGGCCCCGTGATGGGGATAGACCACGGTGTCGCCAACCTTGAACGTCATGTGACAGGTACCCCTTCCGTGGCTATCCAGTCTAACACGGGAAGTGCCCGTTCTGAATGGCGTTTCCGCAGGTCAGGGCATATCTCGGGGCTTGACAACAGCGGCCGTCCCGTGCTGCGGCAGGCTTCCGGAAGCGGGTATTCGCAGGTCGGAGCGGTTGTCCGGGCCGGGCGAAACGGGCACGTTACACGCATCGGAGCGGGCCGGGGGGCGAGGGAACGTCCCGTTTTGCCGGGGTCCGGTCGGGGCACTTCCGGTACTCCGTTCGAGTCGCCGGGGCGTTCTCGGGATGGATTACAGAATTGATCAAGGGACGGCTGATCAATTCCAAGAATCGTTCCGGCGGCCCTTCACTTTCCCGTTCCGGAAATCCGCCCGTGCGCTGTTCGCATGTCCGCCGCCCGCTTCCCGGTCTTCTTCTCGACGGCGGCCGGTGTGAGCGATGAATTCCGGCCGTACGGACGGCGGAGGGCGGGTGATCGGTTCAGGGGCGGGTCGGGTGCGGCGGCCCTTCGACGGCTCGGTAACCTAAGCGCGCTGACACACCCCTTACTTCGACTTCGTCCAAGGAGATGCCGCCGCCGTGAGCAGCAGCCTTCGACGCGGCGCTCTCGCCGCCACCGCCCTCGTGCTCTCGATCGCCACGCTCTCCGCCTGCGGGGCGGGGAACTCGGCGCAGACCCTCCAGGTCAAGCCGGACAACGCCGCCACCTCGGTCGGCGACATCAAGCTGCAGAACATGACCGTGGTCACCCAGCCGGACATGGCCGCCGGCCCGGCCGTGATCACCGGCCAGGTGTTCAACAGCGGCAGCTCGGACCAGCAGCTGAAGGCGGTCACGGTGGTCGGCCAGGGCACCGCGGTCAAGCTCAGCCCCGCCAAGGGTTCCGGTCCGGTCGTGGTTCCGGCGCATGGCTCGGTGCTGCTGGGCGGCAAGGGCAACGCCTCCGCGGTGCTGTCGGACCGTGGGGGGCTCAAGGACGGGCAGCAGGCGCAGCTGAGCTTCTCCTTCCAGAACACCGGCGATGTGCGCATCAGCGCTTTCGTCTACCCGGCCAAGAGCTACTTCAAGGAGTGGGGCCCCGCCGGGGCGCCCTCCGCCCCGGCCTCCGCTCCCGCCGCCACCCCGTCCGGCAAGCCGGCCTCCCCCTCGGCCAAGCCCGGCGGCTCGGCCCCGGCCAAGCCCTCCGGCGCCGCCCAGGGCAAGAACAGCCCGGCTCCGACGGAGTCGGCGCAGGCCGCGCACTGAGCACAAGGCCGAGGGCCCGGAAGCGGATCGCTTCCGGGCCCTCGCCCGTTCTTCCGGCCGCCGCGGCTCAGGGCTCGAACTTGTAGCCGAGGCCGCGCACGGTGACCAGGTAGCGCGGCGCGCCCGGGTCCGGCTCGATCTTGGCGCGCAGCCGCTTGACATGGACGTCCAGCGTCTTGGTGTCACCGACGTAGTCGGCGCCCCAGACGCGGTCGATCAGCTGCATCCGGGTGAGCACCCGGCCCGCGTTGCGCAGCAGCATCTCCAGCAGGTCGAACTCCTTGAGCGGCAGGTCGATCTTGCCGCCGGCCACGGTGACCACATGGCGGTCCACATCCATCCGGACCGGGCCGGCCTCCAGCGCGGCCGGGGTGACCTCCTCGGGCTCGCCCCGGCGGCGCAGCACGGCGCGGATGCGGGCGACCAGTTCGCGGGAGGAGAAGGGCTTGGTGACGTAGTCGTCGGCTCCTATCTCCAGGCCGACCACCTTGTCGATCTCGCTGTCCTTGGCGGTGACCATGATGACGGGCACATTGGAGCGGACGCGCAGCTGGCGGCAGACCTCGGTGCCCGGCAGTCCCGGCAGCATCAGGTCGAGCAGTACCAGGTCGGCGCCGTTGCGCTCGAACTCGTCCAGGCCCTCGGGGCCGGTGGTCGCGATGGCGACCTCGAAGCCCTCCTTGCGGAGCATGTAGGACAACGCGTCGCTGAAGGATTCCTCGTCCTCTACGACGAGCACTCGGGTCACGGGATGACCTCCGGTCGGGTCTGGTGGTACGTGGGGGGTCACTGGGTTCTGCGGCGGATCGGGCGGATCACAGGGTTTCCCCGACGGCCAAGCGGTCGCCGTCGCGGCGGCGGTCCCGGCCGGCGCCCGCTTCGGGGAGCCGCAGGGTGAAGGTGGAGCCCTGGCCTTCGGCGCTCCAGACGGTGACCTCGCCGCCGTGCGAGGCCACCACGTGTTTGACGATGGACAGGCCCAGGCCGGTGCCTCCGGTGGCCCGGGAGCGGGCCGGATCGACCCGGTAGAACCGTTCGAAGATCCGCTCCCGGTCCTTCTCCGAGATGCCGATGCCCTGGTCGGTGACGGCGATCTCGATCAGATCGCCGCCGGGGGCGGCCACCCGGCGGGCGGCTATGCCCACCCGGGTACGGGCGGGACTGTAGTTGACGGCGTTCTCCACCAGGTTGCCCAGGGCGGCGGCCAGCTGGCTGCGGTTGCCCCAGACCGTCAGCCCGGCGGCGCCTCCGGAGGCCATGGTGATCTGCTTGGTGCCGGCCTGGTGGCGGCAGCGGTCCACGGCCTCGGCGACCAGCTCGTCCACCCGGACCGGTTCGGCGTCCTCCAGCGGGTCGTCGTTCTGCACCCGGGAGAGGTCGATCAGCTCCTGGACCAGATTGGTGAGCCGGGTGGCCTCGATCTGCATCCGGCCGGCGAAACGGTTGACCGCCTCGGGGTCGTCGGCGGCGTCCATCACCGCCTCGGAGAGCAGGGACAGGGCGCCGACCGGGGTCTTGAGCTCATGGCTGACATTGGCGACGAAGTCCCGGCGGACGGCCTCGATACGGCGGGCCTCGGTGAGGTCCTCCACCAGCAGCAGGACCAGGCGCGAGCCCAGCGGGGCGACCCGGGCGGAGACCGCCAGCGCGTCGCCCCGGCCGGTGCCGCGCCGGGGCAGGTCCAGCTCGACCTGGCGTATCTCGCCGTCCCGGCGGGTGTCGCGGGCCATCTGGAGCATCGGCTCCACGGCCAGCTTGCCGCCGCGCACCAGCCCCAGGGCGTATGCGGCCGAGCTGGCCTTGACCACGGTGTCCGCCTCGTCCAGGACCACGGCGGAGGAACGCAGCACGGAGAGCACGGTGTCCACACCGGGGGGCAGCACCGCGTCGGTGTGCAGGGAGCTGCGGGTGGGACGTGCCTGGTCCCGCTCGCTCCAGCGGAACGCCAGCATGGCGATCACACCGGTGCAGACCCCGGCGAGAGCCGCCGCCGCGGCGACCGCCGCATTCACGTTCATGGGATCCAGGTTATGCGGGGGCAAGGACACCTCCACAGCCAAATGGGTGGCCTCTCGAACACCCGTTGCCGAGAGTTCACCTTGACGTCGGTGCCGGTTCACTCCGGATGCCGGTACCCGTCGCGTTGGAGCCGGACCGTGGAACCGTGGACGGGCCCCGAGCACTCTCCCGGCCACAGCTGGTGTCAAGCACGAGTGCGGGAGTGCGGGAGAAGGTAGGGCAATGCGGGACGCGTACCACGAGGAACTGGATTCGATCGGCGACGGCCTGGTCGAGATGGCGCGGCTGGTCGGCTCCGCGATCGGGCGCGCCACCACGGCGATCCTCGACGCGGACCTGAAGCTGGCGGAGTCGGTGATCGCCGCCGATGCCCGGGTGGACGACCTCCAGCACGACCTGGAGGCCCGGGCCATCGCCCTGCTGGCCCGGCAGCAGCCGGTCGCCACCGATCTGCGCATCGTGGTGACCTCCCTGCGGATGAGCGCCGACCTGGAGCGCTCCGGCGATCTGGCCCAGCATGTGGCCAAGCTGGCCCGGCTGCGCTTCCCGGAGCGCGCGGTGCCGCGCGATCTGCACTCCACGGTGCTGGAGATGGGCCAGCTCGCCCAGCGGCTGATGGCCAAGGCCGGCGAGGTCCTGATCACCAAGGATGTGGACCTGGCGCTCCAGCTGGAGCAGGACGACGACGCCATGGACCTGCTGCACCGCACCCTCTTCCAGCACCTGATGGACGACCGCTGGCAGCACGGCATCGAGACGGCGGTGGATGTCACCCTGCTGGGCCGCTACTACGAGCGCTTCGCCGACCACGCGGTCTCGGTGGCCAAGCGGGTGGTCTACCTGGTGACCGGAGAGCACGCGGACGACCTCCAGCAGCCCAGCGCCAACGAGGCGCCATAACACCGTCGAATGCTCCCGTGCGCCCTCCGCGCCCCCGTACATATGTATGCACGAGGCATTGACGCTCGACCCGCGGTGCCTTTTGACTGTGCAGAGAAGGACCACCTGTCGAGGAGGTACCGAATGAGCGGCTGTCAGTGCGGACCCGGTTGCAGTTGCGGCTGCCAGAGCGGCGGCCCCTGCCAGTGCGGCGGCGGCTGCGGCTGAACGCCCGCGGCTGAACACAGCGCATCTCATCACTCACGTCTCTCACAAAAAGGCCCCCTGCCGGAACCACCGGCAGGGGGCCTTTTCCTTCGGCGTCGGGCCCGGCCTTCCGAGCTACGGTGGGCGGTGGAGCAGAAGAGTGCCCAGCCCTCCGAACACCTGGAGGCATCCATGTCCGGTCTCATCCGCGCGAGCTTCGACAGCCCCGATGAAACGCGTCCCTTCGAAGAAGCAAAAGGCAGGCTCCAGCTCATCGACTCCCCATCCGGCCCGGTGGGCCGTGGCACCTTCGAGCCGGGCTGGCGGTGGTCCAGCCATGTCAAGCCCATCGCCGGGACCGACAGCTGCCAGGCCGCGCACGTCGCCTACTTCGTCTCCGGCCGCATGAAGGTCGTCATGGATGACGGCGAGGAGGCCGAGTACGGTCCGGGAGACCTCATGATCTGCCCGCCCGGCCATGACGCCTGGGTCCTCGGCGACGAGCCCTGCGTCATCGTGGACTGGCAAGGCTACGGCGACTACGCCAAGCGGTAGGAGACGGCCGCCGAGCAGCACGCCCCGAGCAGCAACAAGCCCCCTCCCGGCGGGAATCCCGCGGGCAGGGGGTTTGATGCAAACCGCTTACTTCTTCTTGCCCTGGTTCTTCACGGCCTCGATCGCCGCCTTGGCGGCCTCCGGGTCCAGGTAGCGGCCGCCCGGGACGACCGGGCGGAAGTCGGCGTCCAGCTCGTAGTAGAGCGGGATGCCGGTGGGGATGTTCAGGCCCGCGATGTCCGCGTCGGAGATCTGGTCCAGGTGCTTTACCAGGGCGCGCAGCGAGTTGCCGTGGGCGGCGACCAGGACGGTGCGGCCGGTCAGCAGGTCCGGGACGATGCCGTCGTACCAGTACGGCAGCATGCGGACCACGACGTCCTTGAGGCACTCGGTGCGCGGGCGCAGCTCCGGCGGGACGGTGGCGTAGCGCGGGTCATTGGCCTGCGAGAACTCGCTGTCGTCGGCGAGGGCCGGCGGCGGGGTGTCATAGGAGCGGCGCCAGAGCATGAACTGCTCCTCGCCGAACTCGGCCAGGGTCTGGGCCTTGTCCTTGCCCTGCAGCGCACCGTAGTGGCGCTCGTTGAGCCGCCAGGTGCGGTGGACCGGGATCCAGTGGCGGTCGGCGGCCTCCAGGGCCAGCTGCGCGGTGCGGATGGCGCGCTTCTGGAGGGAGGTGTGGACCACGTCGGGGAGCAGGCCGGCGTCCTTGAGCAGCTCTCCGCCGCGGACGGCCTCCTTCTCGCCCTTCTCGTTGAGGTTGACGTCCACCCAGCCGGTGAACAGGTTCTTGGCGTTCCACTCGCTCTCGCCGTGGCGGAGGAGGATCAGCTTGTACGGTGCGTCGGCCATGCCTTTGAGCCTAAACGACCGCGCGGGTGGTGCCGTGCCCGGCCGATTGACCGGAATCGTCAATTCAATGGCGTGCACACGCCAGCTTCCGTAAGGTACGCATCACGGATACACCACTTACAGCGGGGGGCATCGGTGATAGCGCGTGTCGGGCGGGCGGCGAGGGAGAGCGTGGCGGGGCTCCCCCGGGAGTTCTGGTGGCTATGGACGTCCACGCTGGTCAACCGGCTGGGCTCATTTGTCTCGGTGTTCCTGGCGCTCTATCTGACCCATGAGCGCGGCTTCTCGGCCTCCTACGCCGGACTGGTCGCCGCCCTGCAGGGGCTGGGCGGCGTGGTGGCGTCCATCGTGGGCGGGGTGCTCACCGACCGGCTGGGCCGGCGGCCCACCCTGCTGACGGCCCAGCTGTCCTTCGCCGCCTCGGTGGCCGTCCTGGGCTTTGTCCACCACCCGGCGGCCATCGCGGCCACCGGCTTCCTGGTGGGCCTGACCGGCAACGCGGGACGCCCCGCGGTGCAGGCGATCATGGCGGACATCGTGCCCCCGAAGGACCGCATCCGGGCCTTCGCACTCAACTACTGGGCGCTCAACCTGGGATTCGCCCTGGCCGCCACCGCGGCCGGCTTTGTCGCCGAGTACAGCTACCGGGCCGGCTTCCTCGGCGAGTCCACCATGGTGCTGGCCTGTGCCGCCCTCTGCTTCTTCAAGATCCGCGAGTCCCGGCCGGAGCGCCCCGCCGGGGACGGGGCCGACGAGCCCCGGGTGAGCCTGGGCACCGTACTGCGCGACCGCCGCTTTATGGGTGTGACCGCACTGGCCTTCCTGATCGCCCTGATCCTCACCCAGGCCAATGTCGCCCTGCCGGTGACCATGGGGCTCCAGGGCTATTCCAGCAGCGACTACGGCACTGTCGCGGCGGTCAACGGCTTTCTGATCGTGGCCGTCCAGATCCCGGTGACCCGGCTGATCGAGCACCGCGACCCCCAACGGCTGCTGGTGGTCTCGGCGTTGCTCGCCGGATACGGCTTCGGGCTCACCGCCCTGGCCGGTTCGCTCCCCGCCTATGCGCTGACCGTCTGCGTCTGGACGCTGGGCGAGATCATCAACTCCCCCACCCAGATGGGGCTGGTGGCCCGGCTCTCGCCCACACATGGACGCGGCCGCTACCAGGGGGTGTTCTCGCTCTCCTGGACCCTGGCCACCCTGATCTCACCGCTGGCCGCCGGCACCGTGATCGACCGCTTCGGGCCCGACACCCTGTGGGCGGGGTGCGCGGTACTGGGCACCGTGGCCGCGGCCGGCTACCGGCTGCTGATGCGCGGCCTGCCGCCGGTGCCCGCCGTCACCACCGCCGGAAGCCCCGCGTCCGGGACCAAATCCGAACCCCAGATGGCGGCCTGACGGGTCCTCAGCCCTCGTCCCGGGTCAGCCGCTCGAAGGCCGCCAGGTTGCGGGTGGACTCGCCGCGCGCCGTCCGCCAGGCGTACTCCTTGCGGATGGCGGTGGCGAAGCCCATCTCCAGCAGGGTGTTGAAGGCCCCGTCGGCGTTCTCCAGCACCACCCCCAGCAGCCGGTCCACCTCCTCGGGCGTCACCGCCGCCAGCGGCAGCCGCCCCGCCAGATAGATGTCGCCGAGCCGGTCCACCGCGTACGCCACCCCGTACAGCCGGGTGTTGCGCTCCAGCAGCCAGCGGTGCACCGCCTCATGGTTCTCGTCCGGGCGCCGCACCACAAAGGCGTTGACGGACAGCGAGTGCCGCCCGACGATCAGCGACACGGTGGTGGACAGCTTGTGGGTACCGGGCAGCTTCACCACATAGGAGCCGTCGGCCGGGCTCTCCCACTCCAGCGCGGCCTCACGCAGCGTTTGCTCGATGACGGTCTTGGCGTCCTTGGCGTCAGACATGCCCCGAGCGTAGGCGAAGCCGGCGGGCGGCGATCGCCGCGGTGTACACCTCGGCGGTGGCCGCGGCCGAGGACTCCCAGCCGAAGGAACGGGCATGCTCGGCCGCCGCCGCCCCCATCGTCTCGGCCAGCGCCGGCTCCTCGGCAAACCGGGCCAGCACCGTGGCGTAGTCGGCCGGCCGGTGCCCGTCGATCAGGAAGCCGCTCACCCCGTCCCGCACCGCCACCGGCAGCCCGCCGACCGCCGCCGCCAGCACCGGGGTGCCGCTGGCCTGGGCCTCCGCCGCCACCAGCCCGAAGGACTCGCTGTAGGAGGGCATCACCAGCACCGAGGCCGCCCGGTACCAGTCCGCCAGCTGCTCCTGGTCCATGGGCGGACGGAACCGGACCACATCGGCGATCCCCAGCCGGGCGGCCAGCTTCTGCATCTCCTCCGGCTTGGCCAGCCCGCTGCCGCTGGGCCCGCCCACCACCGGCACCACGATCCGCGAGCGGAGCGCGGGCTGCCGCTCCAGCAGTACGGCCACCGCGCGCAGCAGCACATCGGGGGCCTTCAGCGGCTGGATCCGCCCGGCGAACAGCGGCACCAGCGCGTCCTGCGGCAGGCCCAGCCGCTCCCGGGCGGCCCGCCGCCCGTCGGCGGGCCGGAACCGGTCCAGGTTGACGCCGGGGTGCACCACGGCGACCTTGCCGGGGTCCGCGTCATAGTGGTGCACCAGTTCCCGGGCCTCGCCCTCGGTGTTGGCGATCAGCCGGTCCGCGGCCAGCACAATCTGGGTCTCGCCGATCACCCGGGCGGCCGGCTCGGGACGGTCGCCCGCTGCCAGCGCCGCGTTCTTGACCTTGGCCATGGTGTGCATGGCGTGCACCAGCGGCACCCCCCAGCGCTCCGCGGCCAGCCAGCCCACATGGCCGGAGAGCCAGTAGTGCGAGTGCACCAGGTCGTAGTGGCCGGGCCGGTGACGGGCCCACGCCTGCATCACCCCATGGGTGAAGGCACACAGCTGGGCCGGCAGCTCCTCCTTGGCCAGGCCCTCATAGGGACCGGCGTCGATATGCCGGACCAGCACCCCGGGGGCCAGCTCCACGCTGGGCGGCAGGGCGCCGGTGGTGGCCCGGGTGAAGATCTCCACCTCGATGCCCAGGGCGGCCAGCCGTCTGGCCAGCTCGACGATATAGACGTTCATACCGCCGGCATCGCCCGTGCCGGGCTGGTGCAGCGGCGAGGTGTGCACGCTCAGCATGGCGATCCGGCGCGGCTTGCGGGACGTCGCGCGGCGCAGGAGCTGTGCTGTGGCGAAGGGGCCTGTGGTGCGGGCGCGGAGCCTGGTCGCGTACTGGCTCACCGTTCGAGTCCTCTCCGTCCGCCTGGCCTGGGCGTAGACCTGCTTCACAACGCTGCAACACAGCGGAGGCCCACTCCCATTTCCTGCGTTACCGAAGAGTGATGCGTTACCGAGAGTGACAAGGCACCGGTGAGGGACGCGGCAGGCCGTACCCTCTCCAGCATGCCCGCTCGTACGCCCGTGCCCCCCACCCACCGACCGATCGGCTCGGCGACGCGCGGCACCACCAATCCCAACCGGCTGCGCCGGATGGACCGCTGGATAGCCGACGCCCACCAGGGCGCGCTGCGCCGGTCCGCCGACCCGGTGGCGGTGGACCTGGGCTATGGCGCCGCCCCCTGGACCGCGGTGGAACTGCTGGGACGGCTGCGGCGGGTGCGGCCCGAGGCATCGGTGGTCGGGGTGGAGATAGACCCGGCCCGGGTGGCGGCGGCGCGGCCCTACGAACGGGACGGGCTGACCTTCGCGCACGGCGGCTTCGAGGTGCCGCTGGCTGCGGGGCGGCGGCCACTGCTGATACGGGCGGCCAATGTGCTGCGCCAGTACGACGAGGACCAGGTGGCCGCGGTCTGGGAGCGGCTGTGCGGGCGGCTGGCGCCGGGCGGGCTGCTGGTCGAGGGCACCTGCGACGAGATAGGGCGCCGGCATGTCTGGGTGGCGCTGGGGCCGCGCGGGCCGCGTACGGTCACCTTCGCGGCGCGGCTGGGCGGGTTCGGGATGCCGTCCGATCTGGCGGAGCGGCTGCCCAAGGCGTTGATCCACCGCAATGTGCCGGGTGAGGCGGTGTACGCGTTTCTGCGCGACTTCGACCGCTCCTGGGCGGCGGCGGCGCCGTACGCCTCGCTGGGGGCGCGGCAGCGCTGGATACGGACCGTCTCCGCGCTGGGCGCGGACTGGCCGCTGGCGGACGATGTGCGCCGGTGGCGGCAGGGGGAGGTCACGGTGCGGTGGGAGGCGCTGGCGCCTCGGCGTTGATTTCCGGGTGCGGCTCCTAATTGACGGCTCGCACGGTTCCGCCCGGTTGTGGGGCGTCTGCCCGCGGCCGTTGCCGTTCGGCCGCGGGCCGTGGGTGGCTGCTCGCGCAGTTCCCCGCGCCCCTGGAGGGCGCCCCTGACGGGGCCTACCAGCCGGCGACTGCCAGGAGGGCGTCCACCAAGGGGCGGTCATGGGGATGGGTCAGGCGGTGGCGGGCCTGGGCCGGGGGCAGCCAGGCGAGCTGGTCCACCTCGCGGGTGGGGACGAAGGTGCCGCCCACCGCCTCGGCGGACCAGTACCGCACCTCCTTGAGCCGCCCGCCCACCTCATAGCGCAAGGTCGGCAGCGCGGCCCCCAGGACGCACTCCATGCCCGTCTCCTCCCGTACCTCCCGCACCGCGCAGGCCGCCGCGGACTCGCCGCGCTTGAGCTTGCCCTTGGGGTGGGACCAGTCATCCCATTTGGGGCGGTGCACCAGGGCGATGCGGAGCCCGTCCGTGGTGCGCCGCCACAGCACACACCCGGCGGCCAGGATCATGGCGTACCCGCCAGCCGCTGCCAGGCGCGGCCGAAGGCGAACCGGGCCGCCTCCACCTCATGCCGCTGATCCGCGTGCAGCACCCCCAGGGCGTAGGCCGTGGCCGGGGCGATGCGCGGGGTACGGGCCGCCGCGGCGGCCGCGGCCGCGGCGGCGGAGGCGTCCCGGTGCCGGTCCAGGGCCTGCCCGGCGGTCAACAGCCGTACGGACAGCGCCGGTTCGGCCTCGGTGCGGCACTGCTCGTCCAGCATCTCCTGGGCATAGCGGCGCAGCCGCACCAGCTGCCGCACCTGGTGCCAGGGTGCGTCCTGCCGCGCCTCGGCGGGCGGTGCGTCGGCGGCCGTGGTCGCCGCCAGGCCATGGGTCAACGCCTCGGCGTTGTACGGGAGTTGGGCCACGGACAACGGCAGGGCCGCCACCGCCTCGGCCAGCCGCCGGTGCGCCTGCTCGGCCAGCGCGGGCAGCACCTCGCTCGCCCGCAGCCGGTGGGCGGAGGGGTCCAGCGGCGGCTGTGTGGAGAGCACCGCCACCGCGTCCGCCACCGCGTGGAAGCGGGCGGACCCCAGCGCCTGCAAGGCCGCCGAGTGCGCGCGGGTGCGCGCCAGCGTCAACTGCCGTTCCAGCAGCGCCCCGGCGCGCGCCGCGCCCATCGTGAGGCCGTTGTGCCCGCCCTCGCCGGAGGGCCCGGAGAGCCGGTGCAGCGCCCCGCGCAGCCGGGCCAGCCGGGCGGCGCAGGCGTACTCGCGTCCCACCGTCTCGGCCAGCCAGGCCAGTTCCAGCCCGAACTCCTCGGCCCAGCCCTCCTCGATGAGCTGTCGGCAGACCTGTAGCGCGCCGGAGATCCGCCGGATGGCACCGCGCAGCAGCCGGGCGGCCTCCGCCGCGTCCTCGGCGTCATTGCCGCTGTCGGCGTGCAGCCGCAGTCCGCGCAGGAACTCGGTGGCCTGGGTGTGCAGATAGCGCGCCAGCACCTCACCGGCGCTCTCGCCGGCGGGGGCGGCGGGGGCGGTGTCCACGGTTCCGGTCACCGTGCCCGTGGGGTCATGGGATTGCTGGGCCACGCCGGCGCCTCCGCGCATCGATGAGCATCTCCTGCACATTCCTCAGCGGTTGTCCGTCGGCGTCGGCCGCCTGCCGGGTCCACTCGCCGTCCGGGCCGAGGTGCCAGGAGGCCGTACGGTCGGACATCCCCAGCTCCAGCAGCCGGTTGAGCGAGGCGCGGTGCGTGGGATCGGTGACCTTGACCAGCGTCTCGATGCGCCGGTCCAGGTTGCGGTGCATCATGTCGGCGCTGCCCAGCCACACTTCGGGCTCGCCGCCGTTGGCGAAGGCGAACACCCGGGAGTGCTCCAGGAATCTGCCCAGCACACTGCGTACCCGGATGTTCTCCGAGAGCCCGGCCACTCCGGGCCGCAGGGCGCAGATGCCGCGTACCCAGATGTCCACCGGCACCCCGGCCATGGAGGCCCGGTAGAGGGCGTCGATCACGCTCTCGTCCACCATGGAGTTGACCTTGATACGGATGGAGGCGGGCCGTCCCTCGCGGTGGTTGGCCACCTCCCGGCCGATCCGGGAGATCAGTCCGTCGCGCAGCGAGCGGGGCGCCACCAGCAGCCGCCGGTAGGTCTCCCGGCGCGAATAGCCGGACAGCCGGTTGAACAGGTCGGAGAGGTCGGCGCCCACCTGCGGGTCGGCGGTGAGCAGGCCCAGGTCCTCGTACAGCCGGGCCGTCTTGGGGTGGTAGTTGCCGGTGCCCACATGGGAGTAGCGGCGCAGCACCTCGCCCTCCTGGCGCACCACCAGCGACAGCTTGCAGTGCGTCTTCAGCCCCACCAGGCCGTAGACCACATGGCAGCCGGCCTCCTCCAGCTTGCGGGCCCACTTGATGTTGGCCTGTTCGTCGAACCGGGCCTTGATCTCCACCAGGACCAGCACCTGCTTGCCGGACTCGGCGGCGTCTATCAGCGCGTCCACGATCGGCGAGTCCTCGCCGGAGGTGCGGTAGAGGGTCTGCTTGATGGCCAGTACATCGGGGTCGGCGGCGGCCTGTTCCAGGAAGGACTGCACCGAGGTGGAGAAGGAGTCGTACGGGTGGTGCAGCAGCACATCCCGTTCGCGCAGCGCGGCGAAGATGTCGGGCGCCGAGGCGGACTCCACCTCGGCCAGGTCGCGGTGGGTGCCGGCCACGAACTTGGGGTACTTCAGCTCCGGCCGGTCCAGCGCGGCGATGCCGAAGAGGCCGGTGAGGTCCAGCGGGCCGGGCAGCGGATAGACCTCCGCGTCGGAGATCTTCAACTCCCTCACCAGCAGATCGAGTACATAGGGGTCGATGCTCTCCTCGACCTCCAGCCGCACCGGCGGTCCGAAGCGCCGCCGCATCAGCTCCTTCTCCAGCGCCTGGAGCAGGTTCTCCGCGTCGTCCTCCTCCACCTCCAGGTCCTCGTTGCGGGTGACCCGGAACATATGGTGGGCGAGCACCTCCATGCCGGGGAACAGCTCCTCCAGATGCGCGGCGATCACGTCCTCCAGCGGGACATAGCGCTGCGGGGAGACCTCCAGGAAGCGGGAGAGCAGCGGCGGCACCTTCACCCGGGCGAAATGCTCATGGCCGCTGACCGGGTTGCGCACCACCACGGCCAGGTTGAGGGAGAGGCCGGAGATATACGGGAAGGGGTGCGCGGGGTCCACCGCCAGCGGGGTGAGGACGGGGAAGATCTGCTGCCGGAAGAGGGTGAACAGGCGGCCCTGTTCCTTCTCGGTCAGCTCCTGCCAGCGGATCAAGTGGATGCCCCGCTCGGCCAGTTCGGGCGCGACATCCTGCTGATAGCAGGCGGCGTGACGGGCCATCAGTTCGCGGGAGCGGGTCCAGATGGACTCCAGCACCTCGCGCGGCTGCAGCCCGGAGGCGGAGCGGGTGGCCACTCCGGTGGCGATCCGCCGCTTGAGGCCGGCCACCCGGACCATAAAGAACTCATCGAGGTTCCCGGCGAAGATCGCCAGGAAGTTGGCCCGCTCCAGCAGCGGGGTGGCCGGGTCCTCGGCAAGCTCCAGCACCCGCTCATTGAAGGCCAGCCAGCTGCGCTCCCGGTCCAGGAAGCGGCCCTCGGGCAGCGGCTCGGTGGCCGGGTCCGGGTCCTGGCCGGGCTGGGCGTAGCCGTCCGCGAAGTCGATCTCCTGACCGTCCCCGGGGTTTGCCGGGGCGCCCGGGCTGGCGTAGGCGTCCAGGTCCACGTCCAGGTCGGGCTCCAGCTCGGGGACGACCGGGGAGCAGGCCAGCTGCGACCGGCGGGTGTCCATGAACCCCACGGCGGGCCGCCCGCGCCCGTACCGGTCGCCGTGCGGATGATCATGATCCTGGGCGCTGGTGTTGTGGTTCATACCCTCATGGTGCCGCTCCCGGCCCGTACCGGGCTCGCCCGAGGGCGGCTCGGGGGCGGCGCGTAGCCTGCGTTCTCGGGGATGGGGGGCAAGCGGCTGCATTCGGCAAGACTGGCAATCGCGGTTGAATCACGGGTAACGCCCACATGGCGTGTGGGAATCCCGCCGCCCACCCCCCGACGACATTCCCCGCCGGGTACGCCCCGCCAGGGGCGCGGGGAACTGCGCGACCAGCCACAAACGACCCGCACCCGGCAGGCCGCCTCACCGCCAGGCGTGCGCACCCGGCAACCACGCGCCCCGCAGGCGCACCCTCACCCCCGCACGCGCCGTACCACCCGCAGCGCCGCCCACCCCATCAGCACCCCCACCACACCCAGTACCCCGGCTTCCATCCACTGCAGCGGCCACAGATGCGAGGCCGGATGGTAATCCAGATACCAACGGTCCGCATGGTGCTGGGCCAGGCACTTCCCAGGGCTCACCCCGACCCCACAGTCCGGCTCCACGATCCGCGCCCCGTCCGCCAGCATCCCGCGCTCGAAGCGCCAGCTGTCGTCCCCGGTCAGGCCGGGCATCTCAGCGGAAGTCGCCGTGCTGGGCCCGATCAGATACGGACGGACCTGGGCAACCACCCCGCGCACCGCCAGATACCCGGCCAGTGCCACGGCCATGGCAGGCACCGTACGCCGCACCAGCACCCCGGCCAGCGCCCCCACCCCCGTGCCCAGCACCGCGCCGGCCACCGGCACCACGCCGATCATGTCGAAGGACTCGTACCACCGCCGGCCGGGCAGCAGCGCGGACGGCACCACCGACCAGGTCCAGGTATAGACCACCGCCAGCAGAGCGGCCCCGGCCAGCGAGGCCGTCAGCGGCAGTGCCAGCTTGGCCGCCACCCAGCGCAGCGGGGTCACCGACTGCGTCCAGACCAGCTTGTACGTTCCGCTCTCCAGCTCCCCGGCGATCAGCGGCCCGGCCGTGAACGCGGCGATCAGCACCGGGAGGAGCTCCACCAACAGCCCGTTGTAGTGCAGCACATCACCGTATCCGGCGATAAAACGGTCCGCCCCGGACCAGGTCTGCACACAGTCCAGCCCCTTGGGGCCACAGGCCTGACGCAGTTGCAGACCATCGATCGCACTGCTCATCGCCAGCCGCAGGAAGACCAGTTGCACCACGGCCACCACCAGCACCGCCGAGGCGATCAGCACCACACCCCGGTGCCGGCGCAGCACCAGCCAGGCCAGCCCCCGGGGCCCACCACCGCGCTCTGCGGCGGGAGTTGCCGCGACGGCGCTCATACCGCCCTCCGCAGCCCCAGCCGCGGCTCCGCGCTGGGGGTCAGCAGCGAGGGCGCCTGAGGAGAGCGCAGATAGGCCAGCAACAGATCCTCCAGAGACGGTTCCGAGGTCTCCCACCGTCCGGCGAGCGGCCCCTCTTCGGTACGGACCAGGGCCGTGAGCTGCCGTCCGGTGACCCGGCACTCGACCACCGTGTGATCCCGGAACTCCCTTGGCTCACCGGCCTCTTCATGCCGTCCGACGACCAGCGAGTGGGTGGCCAGCAAATCCTCCACCTCGCCCGCCAGCCGCACCCGGCCGCCGGAGAGCAGCAGCAGATAGTCGCAGACGCCCTCCAGCTCGGCCAGCACATGGGAGGCCAGCACAATGGTGGTGGCGTTCTCGGCCGCCTCGGTCATCAGGGCGGCGGTCATCTCATGGCGCACCAGCGGATCGAGATCGCCCATCGGCTCGTCCAGCAGCAGTAGTTCGGGGCGTTTGCCGAAGGCCAGGGCGAGGGCGACCCGGGTGCGCTGGCCGCCGGAGAGCGAGCCCACCCGGGCGTGAAGGGAAAGGTTTCCCTGGCGGATCAGCCGCTCGGCGCGGGCCTGGTCCCAGTGCCCCGGGTTGAGTTCCCGCCCCATGCGCAGTGTGTCGGCCACCGTGAACTGCGGGTACAGCGGCTTGTCCTGGGCCAGATAGGCCACCCTCGGGCGGTTGTCCGGGTCCGCCGGCAGTCCGTCGAAGACGCTCAGCGCGCCCGCGTCCGCCCGGCGCAGCCCGGCGGCCACCGACAACAGGGTGGACTTTCCGGCCCCATTGGGGCCGACCAGGGCGCACACCCGCCCCGCCGGCACCCGGAACGAGCAGTCGCGCAATGCCCAGCGGCGGCGGTAGCGCACCCCCAGGCCGACCGCCTCCAGGGCGGTCCGGCCGGGCAGAAAGGTCAGTTCGGTCATCCCCGCTCACCCGCCCCGCCGAAGCCCTCCTCCAGGACCGAGGCCACCAGCGCCGCCACATCCTCGCGGTCCAGGCCCGCCGCGCGGGCCCGTGCCAGCCACCCGGCGAGCTCGGCGCGCAGTGGCGAGTCGGCACCGGCTCCGGGCCGGGCCAGCGAGCGCCGGACAAAGGTGCCCAGGCCCGGACGGGCCTCCACCAGACCCTCGCGGTCCAGCTCGCGGTAGGCCTTGAGCACGGTATTGGGGTTGATGGCCGTGGCGGCGACGACCTCCTTGGCCGTCGGCAGCTTGTCCCCGGGCGCGAGCAGACCGAGCCGCAGGGCCTGCTTGACCTGCTGCACGATCTGCAGGTACGTGGCGACCCCGCTGCGCCGGTCGATACGGAACTCGACCACGCACCGCCCCTTCCACTACTTGACTAGTGAAAGCGTGCGGGCAGTGCTGGTGTGCTGTCAAACCGGGGAAGCCGCTCAGCTCTCGGTGCGGTACATCAGATCCACCTCGTGCACCAGGAACCCCATCCCCTCGTACACCCGCACCGCCGCCTTGTTGTCGGCGTCCACATAGAGCATCGCGGTGGGCAGCCCCTTTTCCGCCAGATGACGCAGCCCGGTGGCGGTCAGCGCCTTGCCCAGGCCGCCGCCCTGCGCCTCGGGCCGTACGCCCACCACATAGACCTCGCCCAGGCCGCCCTCCTCCTGGTGCACCTTGGTCCAGTGGAAGCCGATGATCCGGCCCCCCCGCTCGGCCAGGAAGAAGCCCTCCGGGTCGAACCAGCTCTCCGCCTTGCGGTCGTCCAGGTCGCGCTGGGTGAGCGAACCCTGCTCGGGATGGTGCGCAAAGGCCGCCGCGTTGGCGGCCAGCCAGTCCGCGTCGTCCTCGCCGGGACGGAAGGTACGCACCGTCACCCCCGGCGGATAGACCGGCTCCGCCAGCCCCAGATCGCCCAGCGGGCGCCGCATCTGCCGCAGTTCACGGAAGAGCGTCATCCCCAGCACCTGGGCCAGGTGCCGGGCCGCCGGATGGCCGCCGTGCGCCCACACCCGCAGCCGCTTGCCCGACTGCTTCAACAGGGCGTTGCCCAGGGCCCGTCCATGCCCCACCCCCCGGTAGGCGGGGCGCACCACCAGCTCCGCTGCCGGGGCCTCCACCGGATCGCTGTCCTCCAGCTGTCCATAGCCGACGAACACCCCGGCCGCGTCATGCACCAGCACATGACGCACCCCCTCCCGGCGCCCGCGCAGTTGCAGCCGGCCCTGCTCGGAGACGGCCGGCTGGCCGTCCTCGGCCGCCGCCTCCCGCAACAGCTCCAGCACCCGCTCCACCTGGTCCGGTGACAGCTCGTCCAGCACCTCGATCCGCCGCTGACCGCTCACATCATTCAGCACCTCGCTCATGGGGCGAGCCTACGGCTTGGCGGCCCGGCCTCCGCAGGGCCCCGGGCGCCGCCCGCCCCCACCCGTCACCCTTCCGTTACCTCAACCCTCCTGCCGGGCTACGCGCGTTGAACGTAAGCTGCGCCCGACCCGAACACCTTGATCTCCTAGCAGGGGGACCTTCATGTCCGCGACGCCTCCCCGTGAGCGCCGCCTCGCCAGACGCATCACCGCAGGTGCGGCCGTACTCGCCGCCACCGCAGGGGCGCTGGCCGGCACCGCGCCCATCGCCTCGGCCTCCGACGCCCGCCAGGCCCATGGCCGCACGGTCGATGTGCAGTTGCTCTCCTTCAATGACCTGCACGGCAACCTTGAGCCGCCGCAGGGCTCCTCGGGTACCGTGACCGAGGCCGAGCCGGACGGCTCCAAGAAGTCCATACCGGCGGGCGGCATGGAGTACCTGGCCACCGCCCTGCGCCAGGCCCGTAAGGGCCACCCCTACTCGATCACCGCGGCCGCCGGTGACATGGTGGGCGCCTCCCCGCTGACCTCCGCCCTCTTCCATGACGAGCCGACCATCGAGGCGCTCAACAAGCTGAAGCTGGACGTCACCTCGGTCGGCAACCACGAGTTCGACAAGGGCCGCGCCGAACTGCTGCGCAAGCAGCGCGGCGGCTGCCACCCCAAGGACGGCTGCGCGGAGAAGGGCAAGAAGTTCACCGGCGCGAACTTCCCGTATCTCGCCGCCAATGTCACCGACGCCAAGACCGGCAAGCCGATCCTCAAGCCGTACATGATCTGGCAGCACAAGGGCGTCAAGATCGGCTTTATCGGGGTGACCCTCAAGGGCACCCCGGACGTGGTCACCGCCGAGGGCGTCAAGGGCCTGAAGTTCGGTGACGAGGTCCAGACCATCAATAAGTACGCCAAGGAGCTCAACCGCAAGGGCGTCAAGTCGATCGTCGCCCTGATCCACGAGGGCGGGATGCCGGCCTCCAACGCGTACAACTACAACTGCGATGCCTCGGGCCCGGGCAGCGGCCTCTCCGGCCCGATTGTCAATATCGCCAAGCACGTCACGCCCGCGGTGGACGCTCTGCTGACCGGCCACACGCACCAGGCGTACGCCTGCACCATCCCGGACCCGGCGGGCCACCCGCGCACGGTCTCCTCGGCCGCCTCCTTCGGGCGCCTCTACACCGAGACCACGCTCACCTACGACCGTCACACCGGTCGCATTGTGCGCACCGCCACCAAGGCGCCGCACGCGGTCAACCATGTGGTGCGCCGCGATGTGCCCAAGGCTCCGGACATGACCAAGCTGATCGGTCACTGGAAGAAGCTGGCCGGCTCCAAGATCGACCGTCCGGTGGGCTATATCTCCGCCGATATCAACGGCCGGGGCGCGGACACGGAGGAAGAGCCGCTCGGCGATGTGATCGCCGACGCCCAGCTGGAGGGGCTGGCCCCCAAGGACAAGGGTGGCGCCCAGATCGCCCTGATGAACGAGGGTGGCATCCGCTCCGACCTCGCCTACAAGGCGGCGGGGAAGGAGGGCGACGGTGTGGTGACCTTTGGCAAGGCGTACACGGTCCAGCCGTTCAACAACATGATGCAGAGCGCCGACCTTACGGGGGCGCAGTTGCTGTCCATCCTGCGTGAGCAGGTGAGTGGCCCGGTGAATGGCCCGGAGCCCAAGATTCTTCAGGTGAGCAAGGGATTTACGTACACCCTGGACCTGACGAAGAAGGGTGCGGACCGGGTTGTCGCCTCCTCGGTCAAGCTCGACGGTGTCCCGATCGACCCGAAGAAGACGTACCGGGTTGCGGCCAATGAGTTTCTGATGGGTGGCGGGGATGGGTTCGCCACGTTCAAGAGTGCGCAGCACAAGTTGAATGGTCCTTCCGACCTGGATGCGTTTGTGGCTTTCCTGGGGGCGCATTCTTCTAAGGCGCATCCGATGGCGCCGCCGAAGGGTGACCGGATCACGGTCATCAAGTAGCCCTTGCTGGGCTGGCCTTGGCCTCGCCCTGCCTTGCCTGGAGCCCCTGCCGCCCGTCGGCCGGGGCTCCTTGCGGTTTGGGGGGGCGGGGTGCGAATGCTGCGGGCTGTTGGTGGTTGGTCGCGCAGTTCCCCGCGCCCCTGAGGCGGTCGGCCCCGGAGCGGAGGCCGAGCCACCAGGGGTGGGTGGGAATGCTGCGGGCCGTGAGTGGCTGGGCGCGCAGTTCCCCGCGCCCCTGATTGCCGGCCCCCAGGACGGAGGCCGAGCCACCAGGGGTGGGTGGGGATGCTGCGGGCCGTGGGGGGTTGATCGCGCAGTTCCCCGCGCCCCTGGCGGGCGCCCCCTGGTGGGGTGCCCTTAGCGGAAAGCTTCGGCGTGGTCGTTTGCCCATTGGGCGAAGGTCCGGGCTGGGTGGCCGGTGATGGGTTCTATGTCGTCGCCGAGGGCCGGGTTCGTGCCGACCGACTGGGCGGCGAAGGCGACCAGGGTCTGGGCCACCTGCTCGGGGAGCCCCTGGGCGGTCAGGGCGGCCACCGCCTCCCGCTCCGGGACCTGCTGGAAGTGCACCTCGGGGCGGCCGATGGCGCGGGCTATCCCGGCCACCTGCTGGGCCATGGTCAGATTGGCCGGACCGGTCACCGCATAGGCCTTGCCCGAGTGTTCGCCCTTTTCGTCGAGCAGGGCGCGGGCGGTCACCGCCGCCAGGTCCGCCTCGTGCACCGGTGCGGCCACCGCGTCCGGGTAGGCGCCGCGCACCATCCCGGTGGCCCGGATCTCCGGGGCCCAGGCCAGGGCGTTGGTGGCATACATACCGCCACGGATAAAGCACCACTCAGCGCCCGAATCCCTTACCGCCTGCTCCGCCTCCTGATGGATCCGGGCGATCATGCCGGCCGTCTCGGCGTGCTCCACGGAGATGGAGGAGTTGAGCACGATCCGCCGCACCCCGGCCTCCACCGCCGCGGCGGCCAGCGCTGCGATGGACGCCCCCTGGGTGGCGGCGAGGTTGAGATACAACACCCGGGCGCCCCGGCAGAGTTCGGCCAGCCGCTCCGCCGATCCCGGCTGTGCCTCCACCACCTCGGCCCCCGCCGGCAGCTGCGCGCGCCGTGGATCGCGGGTGAGCGCCCGTACCTCGGCACCCTCCGCGAGCAGCTGTCCGACCAGTGGACGGCCGATGTGCCCGGTGGCTCCGGTGACGACAATCATGCGGCACACTCCCTGAGTTGAGGCCGATACGGACCTTCCCGGATTGGATGCCTTCACGCTATGCCGTTGGGTGGGGCGGAGGACAGTGCTCCCGACCCGGATATGTCCCTTACCGGGATGCCCTTACACGCATCTCCCTCACACGGATCTCACAGTGGCGGCGGTTCCACCGCCGCGCCCGGCAGCCGTACCGAGGCCACCGTGCCGCCGCCCTCCGCCGGACGCAGCGTGACCTCGCCGCCCGCCCGGTGCACGGTACGGGCCACGATGGACAAGCCCAGCCCGCTGCCGGGCAGGCTGCGCGCGGAGGGCGAGCGCCAGAACCGGTCGAAGACATGGGGCAGTTCATCGTCCGGGATGCCCGGACCATGGTCGCGCACGGTCAGCTCGCCACCGGCCAGCCGTACCTCCACCTCCCCGCCCGGCGGGGAGAACTTCACCGCGTTGTCCAGCAGATTGACCAGCGCCCGCTCCAGGGCCGCCGGTTCCGCCCGTACATACCACTTGTCCAGGTCGGCGGTGATGGTGCGGCCGGTGGCCCGCAACCGGGCCCGCGCCAGGGCGCGTTCGGCGGTCTCATGCAGGCCGATCACCTGCACCGGGCCGCTGCCCGGGGCGGAGTCCGGGCGGGACAGCTCCTGCAAGTCGCCGATCAGCCCGGCCAGTTCGGCCATCTGCGCCTTGACGCTGGCCAGCAGCTCCCGCCGGTCCTCCGGCGGAATGGCCCGGCCGGTCTCCTCGCTGCGCGCCAGCAGGTCGATATTGGTGCGCAGCGAGGTCAGCGGGGTGCGCAGCTCATGCCCGGCGTCGGCAATCAGCTGCTGCTGGCGGTCCCGGGAGGAGGCCAGCGCCGCCGTCATGGCGTTGAACGAGGCCGACAGCCGGGCGATTTCGTCCTCGCCCTCCACCGGGATGCGCACCGCCAGATCCTCGGTGCGGGCGATGTGCTCCACCGCGCCGGTCAGCCGGTCCACCGGCCGCAGTGCGGCGCGGGCCACCCAGAGCCCGGCCGCCGCCGCGCCCAGCACCCCCACCCCGGCGGTGAGCACCAGCACCAGGGCCAGGGCCTTCAGGGGCTTCTCCACGCCGCTGACCGGCTGTGCGATGGATGCCGCGATGCCGCGCGTCTGCGAGGTGACGACCCGCATCTCGGTGCCGTCCTTGGCCCGGGCGTTGTGCAGGGTGCTCTTCAGTTCCCCGCGCGCCACGGCCAGATCGTCGTCGTTCACATCCACCGGCGACTTGCCCGGGGCGGTGCACACCACGCCATCGGCCGTGATCAGCTGGATGGTGTAGGAGTTGGGAGCGGTCAGCTGTACGGGGACGCCGGTGCCGCAGGAATCCAGCAGCGTCCTGGCGTACTTGTCGTCCACATGCTGGCTGAGGAGTGTGGAGTCCCGCTGGTCCTCCAACTGCTGCTTGGTCACCAGCCAGCAGGCCCCCGCGGCCACCGCCACCGCCACCGCCACCGCGCAGGCGGTCAGCAGCGCCAGCCGGGAGCGCAGCGGCAGGGCACGGAACCGGCGGATCATGAGCCGTCCGCTCTGAGCACATAACCCACCCCGCGCACCGTGTGCACCAGCCGCGGCTCGCCGCCCGCCTCGGTCTTGCGCCGCAGATACATCACATACACATCAAGGGAGTTGGAGGAGGGCTCGAACTCGAAGCCCCATACGGTCTTGAGGATCTGCTCCCGGGTGAGCACCTGCCGGGGGTGGGCCAGGAACAGTTCCAGCAGGGTGAACTCGGTACGGGTCAGCTCCACCCGGCGGCTGCCCCGGGTGACCTCCCGGGTGGCGAGGTCCATGCGCAGATCGGCGAAGGTGAGCACCTGGGACTCCTCGGCGGCCGGGGCCACCGCGTAGGAGCTGCGGCGCAGCAACGCCCGGATACGGGCCAGCAGTTCGTCCAGTTCAAAGGGTTTGACCAGGTAGTCGTCGGCGCCCGCGTCCAGCCCGGTGACCCGGTCCCCCACCGTGTCGCGGGCGGTGAGCATCAGGATGGGCGTGGTGGCGCCGGAGGAGCGCAGCCGCCGGGCCGCGGTCAGCCCGTCCATCCGCGGCATCAGCACATCCAGCACGATCAGATCCACCTGGTGGGCCGCCGCCTTCTCCAGCGCGTCCAGCCCGTCCACGGCCAGTACGGTGGCGTAGCCCTCGAAGGCGAGGCTGCGCCGCAGCGCCTCGCGGACGGCGGGCTCGTCGTCCACGATCAGGATGCGGGCGCTGGAATCGCCGTGGTCGGCGGAGCTCATCGGTCTACCTCATCGAGTCGGTCTGCAACGGCGGACGTCCCCAGCCTCGCATGAGCCGCGGGGACGGCCCGCCGCTCACTGCCCGCTGCCGCCGGCGCGGAGCTTGGCCAGGTCGGCCTTGACGGTGTTGGCCGGGATGGCGAAGCCCAGCCCCACGCTGCCCGCGCTGTCGGAGGAGGCGCCGGTGGGGGCGTACATGGCCGAGTTGATCCCGATGATCTCGCCATTCATATTGATCAGCGCGCCACCGGAGTTGCCCGGGTTGAGCGAGGCGTCGGTCTGGATCGCCTTGTAGGTGGTCTTGGACGAGCCGGTGTCGCCGTTGTACTGGTTGCCGCCGAACTCGAACGGCCAGGGGAAGCCGCCCCTGCCGCGCTGCCGTCCCTGGCCCTGCCCCTGGCCCTGGCCGTCCTGGCTCTGGCCGTCTTCCTTGGCCACGGTCACATCGCGGTTGAGGGCGGAGACTATGCCGCTGGTGACGGTGCCGGTGAGGCCCTCCGGGGAACCGATGGCCACCACCTGGTCGCCGACCTGGAGCTTGCCGGAGTCACCGAAGGTGGCCGCCTTGAGACCGCTCGCTCCCTCGATCTTGATCAGGGCGAGGTCCTTGTCCGGGTCGGTGCCGACCACCTTGGCGTTCTTCACGGTGCCGTCATGCAGGGTGACCTGCACGGTGTCCGCTCCGGCGATCACATGGTTGTTGGTGATCACCTCACCGGCGCCGGTGACGATGACCCCGGAGCCGGTGGACTGGCCGCCGGAGGTGGCCGCCTTGATCTCCACAATGCTGGGGCTGACGGCCTTGGCCACGGCCGCGACCCCGGTGGTCCTGGCGGAGGCGTTCTGCACCGGGGTGGACACACTGGTGCTGTCCGACTTGTGCACCAGCCCGCCGACCAGCGCGGCGGACCCGCCGCCGACCAGCGCCGCGACCAGGGCGCAGGCGACGACCAGGGCACCGGTGCGGCGCGGACGCGGCGCGGCGGGCTCCTCGGCGGCCGACTGGGTGAACCCGGCATGGCCACCGCCGCCATGACCGTGCCCGCTCCCGGAGTCGCCGGACCAGACGGTGACACCACTGGCGGTGGTCACGGGCTGGTGCGGAGGGTGCTCCGGAGGGGCCGGGTACGGGTGCGGCTGCTGCTGGGGGTAGCTGTTCTCCGTCATGTCAAAGACTGTCCTCCGCATTCATGAGAACAGTCTGAGCGAGCGCTGAAAAGCTGGGCAGAAGGGGGTGGGGTTCCGGGTTGCGTTCCGGGTGCGGGCTGTCTGTGGCTGGTCGCGCAGTTCCCCGCGCCCCTTGCGGGGCGCCCCTTACGGGGCGCGCCCCCTACGGGCTCCCACAGCCGCAGGAACGGCGGATCACCAGGGCGGAGGGGAACTGCTTCAGCCGCTCGCGCCGCGTCCCGGTGAACCGCAGCCCGTCGTCCAGCACCAGGTCCACCGCCGAGCGGGCCATCGCCTTGCGGTCCGAGGAGACCGTGGTCAGCGGCGGATCGGTGAGCGCCGCCTCCTTGACGTCGTCGAAGCCGGCCACCGCCAGCTCGCCCGGCACATCGATACGCAGCTCGCGGGCGGCCCGCAGCACGCCGATCGCCTGGTCGTCGGTGGCGCAGATCAGCGCCGGCGGGCGGTCCGGCCCGGCCAGCAGGTCCAGCGCCACCCGGTACGCCCCGTACCGGTCGTACGGAGCGGCGAACAGCCGCCCGTCCAGCGACTTGCCCGCCTCCCGCATGGCCCGCCGCCAGCCCTCGACATGGTCGGTGACCGGGTCGCCGATGACCGGCGTCCGCTCGGTGCCGCCCAGGCAGGCGACATAGGGGTGGCCATGCTCCAGCAGATGCCGGGTCGCCAGCTGGGCACCCCCGATGTCATCGGTCACCACCGCGACATCGTCAATGGCATCGGGCCTCCGGTGCATCAGCACCACCCGGGCGTCCCAGGCGTCGATTTCCAGCGCCGCGTGCTCACTGGGCCCCTGGCTGATCAGGATCAGCCCGGACACCCGCATGCCCAAGAAGGCCCGCAGATAGTGGACTTCGCGCTCATCGAGGTAGTCGGAGTTGCCGACCAGCACCATTTTCCCGCGCTCGGCCGCGGCTTGCTCCACGGCATGAGCCATCTCCGCGAAGAACGGCTGCCGGGCGTCCGGGACGATCAGACCTATCAGGTCCGTCCGCCGGGAAGCCATGGCCTGGGCCACCCGGTCCGGCCGGTAGCCCAGCTCCTTGATCGCGGCGAGCACCCGCTCCCGCGTCGCCGGCGCCACCGGGCGCGGTCCGTTGTTGATGACATAGCTGACCACCGCGGTGGATGTCCCCGCCAGCCTCGCCACATCGTCCCGCGTCACCTTGGCCACGGCGGGCAGTCTACGCGGGTCCACGTGCGGTCAGACCGGCCGTTTTCTCACGGAACGGCATCGGTTACGGCGCCGGTCACGAGGTGGTTGCGGCTTCGGTCAGGACGCCGGTTGCGACGCCGGTCGCGGCATCGGTCACGGCACCGGTCACCGCCGTTGTCCGTCCCGCCCGCGGCCCACCGCCGCGCCTACCGCCTGGCCGGACGCGACGCCTTGGCTCCCGGCCGTTCGCCGGCCCCGGCCGGATCCGCTTCCCCGGACTCCCCCGGCTTCCCCGGCTTGTCCTGCCGCTGCTGCTTCTGCTCCCCGCCGGCCCCACCGGCCCCACCGGCCGACTTCTCCGGCTTCTCCGGCAGCACAAACCGGTAACCGACGTTCCGTACCGTCCCGATCAGGGACTCATGCTCCGGCCCCAGCTTCGCCCGCAGCCGCCGGACATGGACGTCCACCGTCCGGGTACCGCCGAAGTAGTCGTAGCCCCATACCTCCTGGAGCAGCTGGGCCCGGGTGAACACCCGCCCCGGATGCTGCGCCAGATACTTCAGCAGCTCGAACTCCTTGAAGGTCAGGTCCAGCACCCGCCCTTTGAGCTTGGCGCTGTAGGTGGCCTCGTCCACCGACAGATCACCGGTGCGGATCTCCATCGGGCTGTCGTCGGTGGCGATCTGCTGCCGCCCCATCGCCAGCCGCAGCCGGGCCTCCACCTCGGCCGGGCCGGCGGTGTCCAGCAGGACGTCGTCCACACCCCAGTCGGCGGTGACCGCGGCCAACCCGCCCTCCGTCACCACCAGCAGCAGCGGACACCCGGGCCCGGTGGACCTCAGCAGCTGGCACAGACTGCGCACATGGGGCAGATCCCTACGGCCGTCGATCAGTATGACGTCGGCCCCGGGCACATCCACCAGGGCCGGACCCTCGGCCGGCGCCACCCGGACGCTGTGCAGCAGCAGTCCCAGCGCGGGCAGCACCTCCGCGGACGGCTGGAGAGCATTGGTCAGCAGCAACAGCGAACTCATCGGCGGTCACCACCGCGATCGTGCGCGCTTCCATCACCCATGACGTCGGTTCCTCCTCGGTCCCTGCGACGGGGGTACCACCCAGGCGGGGCCTGGGGGAGTGTTCGGGTGCGCGCCCGGAAGCACGCGTGCGCCCGTACGCGCGGTCCACCACCACACGTCCGAATGCACAAAAGGACCCGGGGGCGACTCTGCCCGGATCCTTCCTGCCCAGCAGAATAACCCACATGACATTTCCCGGCCCGGGGGACTTTGCACGGTCTTGTGTTTCGTCGGTCACTTCGGGTGGTCGTCGCACCGCCCTCTTGACGGCCGACGGAGTCCGCCTGGAAGCGGCCTACGAGCCCGGTCCCGCCGCATCGCGCCACCCTGCCATTGTGCTCGCCCATGGCTTCACCGGTTCCCTGGACCGCCCCGCGCTGCGCCGCACGGCGGCGGTCTTCGCCCGCTATGCGCCCGTGGTCACCTTCTCCTTCCGGGGGCACGGCCGCTCGGCCGGACGCTCCACGGTCGGCGACCGCGAAGTCCTGGACCTGGCCGCCGCCGTGGAATGGGCCCGCGCGCTGGGTCATCACCGGGTGGTGACGGTCGGCTTCTCCATGGGCGGCTCGGTGGCCCTCCGCCATGGCGCCCTCTACTCCCCCGGCACCGCCGCCCATGCCGACAAGGTGGTCTCGGTCTCCGCCCCCGCGCGCTGGTTCTACCGGGGTACGGCCCCCATGCGGCGCGTCCACTGGGCGGTGACCCGGCCCCTGGGCCGCCTGGTGGCCCGCGCGGCCCTGCGCACCCGGGTCCACTCCCGCGAATGGGACCCGGTGCCGCTGCCCCCCATCGACGCGGTGCCCTTGATCGCCCCGCGGCCCCTCCTCATCGTCCACGGCGACCAGGACCCCTACTTCCCCCTGGACCACCCGCGCAGCCTCGCGGCCGCCGCTGATCCCGACTCCTCCGAGCTCTGGATCGAGTCCGGCTTCGGCCACGCGGAGAACGCCGCCCCCGAGCGGCTGCTGCGCCGCATCGCCGAGTGGGCCACCGGGGCGGGCCCGGCCCACGGCCCGCTCTGCGGCCGGAAGCCCTATTGAGCTGACGCGCTCACCACGCCACCGCGTCGGCGAACTCGCACCACACCACCTTGCCGGGGTCGCGTTCACCCACGCCCCACTTGTCGGCCAGCGCGTCCACCAGCACCAGGCCGCGCCCGGACTCCTGCTCGCCAACGGCCGGGGCAAGCACCCGCGGAAAGCCGGGGCCGCTGTCGTGCACCTCAACACGCAGGGTGCGGTCTTCCAGCAGCCACAGGTGCAGCAGGAACTCCCGTCCTGGCGGGACGCCGTGCCGCAGGGCGTTGGTGGCCAGCTCGCTGACGCAGAGGAGTACGTCATCGGCGCGGCGTACCTGCCATACGGCGAGGGTACGGTGCGCAAACTCCCTTGCGAGCGGTACGGCTTTGGAGCTACGGCGCCCGAACCGCTTTCCGAACAGGGGGAGTTGCGTCGGGTCGTTCATACGGCAAGGGTCGCAGCGCGCAACTACGGTGGACCAGGGGCGGGGTCCGTACGGATGGGGCGTACGGGCTGGGTAAGCCCAAGGTACGGCTCGGGTACGAGCGGGGTTGATCACCGGTGCGGACACGGACGGACGGCAGGAAGCCGCAGTCTTCGGCGCAGCTCGCGGGCGCGCTGCTGGCGCTGCTGCGGACGAACGCGAAATTCACTCAGCGCGCGCTGGCGGACAAGCTGTGCGCCAGCGAGGAGACGGTCGCGTCGATCGAGCAGGGGCGACGCGCTCTGCTGCCGGATATGGCGGAGCGGATCGATCGTGTGCTGGGTACGGGCGGGGTGTTGGGGGTCGTGCTCCAAAACCTGCCGAGGGGGGCCAACTTCGCCCCGACCCCGGAAGAGTTCTTCGCTTACGAGCGCGAGGCGATCGTTATGTCCTCGTATGAAAAGGGAGTCGTCCCTGGGCTGCTCCAAACCGAGGCATACGCTCGTGCAGTCTTCCGCACCGCGGTCCCGGCGCTCAGTGAGGACGAGATCGAACGACGAGTCGCCACCCGTATGGAGCGGCAGGCCCTGCTGCACCGCAAGAAGCCGCCCACGACCAGCTTTGTCATCGCCGAGTCCGTTCTGCTGAGCTCTCTGGGAGGGCGCAGAGTCATGCGGGAACAGATCCGTCACCTGCGTGACTGCGCCGATCTCCCCGGAGTCTCCATCCAGGTCCTTGAGCTGAGTTGCGACAATCACGCCGGGCTCAGCGGCCCGTTCCTGCTGCTGGAGACTCCCGCACACCAGCACCTCGCGTACGTAAGCGCCCAGCGCACCAGGGAGATCATTACCGATCCGGCCGAGGTCAGCATCCTGGAGCAGAAGCACGGAATGCTTCGATCCCAATCGCTCAACGGCAGGGAGACCGTTTGTCTGTTGGAGCGCCTCTTAAGAGAGAGGTAGCGCACGCTAGGGCCTGCCTGATGGCTCTAGGCCGACCACTGGTGCGCCCCTTCAGGGGCGCGGGGAACTGCGCGACCAGCCGCACACAGCCCGCACACAACACGCAGCCCAGCACATGGGGCCACTCACCGCCGCAACCGCACCCGGCGATGCACGGTCAATCGTGCACCGTTCAACCGTGGTGGAAAACCTTTGCCCCACCAGCCGATTTCACAAAGGTTTCCCGCCCCGGAACGCATCACTGGCGCGCAACACCGACGAATGGCAGAACGGCGGCCCCGGCGTCCAAACGGCGAACGCCGGGCGGACCGGCAAGCAACCCGGCCCACCCGGCGCGAAGCCGAGACGGCGCACCCAGCACCGCGAAAGAGACCTACGCCTCCTCCGCCACCGCCTCTGCGAACTGCGCCTGGTAGAGCCGCGCATACGCACCACCCGCCGCCAACAGGGAGTCGTGGTTGCCCTGTTCCACGATGCGGCCGGATTCCATCACCAGGATCACATCCGCGTCGCGGATCGTGGAGAGGCGGTGCGCGATGACGAAACTCGTGCGGCCGGTGCGGAGTTCGGCCATGGCCTGCTGGATCAGGACCTCGGTGCGGGTGTCAACGGAACTCGTCGCCTCGTCCAGGACCAGGATCTCCGGCTCGGCGAGGAAGGCCCGGGCGATGGTGATCAGCTGCTTCTCGCCGACGCTGACATTGGAGCCCTCCTCGTCGATCACGGTGTCGTAGCCGTCGGGGAGGGTGCGTACAAAACGGTCCACATGGGTCGCCTTGGCCGCCGCCACGATCTTGTCCATGGAGGCGTCCTGGGAGCCATAGGCGATGTTCTCGGCGATGGTGCCGCCGAACAGCCAGGTGTCCTGGAGGACCATGCCGATATGCGAGCGGAGTTCCTCGCGGGACATCCGGGCGATGTCCACCCCGTCCAGCGTGATCCGGCCGCCGCTCACCTCGTAGAACCGCATCAGCAGGTTGACCAGGGTGGTCTTGCCCGCGCCGGTCGGGCCGACGATGGCGACCGTCTGGCCGGGGCGGACGGACAGCGACAGGTCCTCGATCAGCGGCTTGTCGGGCTCGTAGCGGAAGGAGACCTTTTCGAAGGAGACCTCACCGTGTACGTGCGCGGGGCGCGGGGCGTCGGCGGCGTCCGGGGACTGCTCCTCGGCGTCGAGGAGTTCAAAGACCCGCTCGGCGGAGGCGACACCGGACTGGACCAGGTTGGCCATCGAGGCCACCTGGGTCAGCGGCTGGCTGAACTGGCGGGAGTACTGGATGAACGCCTGGACATCGCCGATGGAGAGGGAGCCGCTGGCTACGCGCAGGCCGCCGACCACGGCGACCAGGACATAGTTGAGGTTGCCGATGAACATCATCGCCGGCTGGATCGCCCCGGAGATGAACTGGGCCTTGAAACCGGCCGCGTAGAGCTCCTCGTTCTCCTTGCGGAAGGTTTCTGCGGACTCGCGCTGGCGGCCGAAGACCTTCACCAGCGAGTGCCCGGTGTACATCTCCTCGATATGCGCGTTGAGTTTGCCGGTGGACTTCCACTGGGCGACGAACTGCGGCTGGGCGCGCTTGCCGACGGCGGTGGCGACCACCACCGAGACCGGCACGGTCACCAGCGCCACCAGGGCCAGCAGCCAGGAGATCCAGAACATCACGGCCAGCACGCCGACGATGGTCAGCAGCGAGGTGACGATCTGGCTCAGCGTCTGCTGGAGGGTCTGGGCGATGTTGTCGATGTCATTGGTGGCCCGGGAGAGCACCTCGCCGCGCTGCTGCTTGTCGAAGTAGCTCAGCGGCAGCCGGCCCAGCTTCTCCTCCACCTGCTGACGCAGCCGGAAGACCACCCGCTGGATGGCGTTGGTGGCGATCCGGGCCTGGATGAAGGAGAAGAGGGAGGAGCAGAGGTAGATCAGGGCGACCCAGAGCAGCACCGTGCCCACGGCGCCGAAGTCGATGCCATGGCCGGGGGTGAAGTCCACGCCCGAGATCACATCGGCGACCTTGCCATGGCCGGACTCCCGCATCTGCGCGACGGCCTCGGCCTTGGTCTCGCCCGCGGGCATCTGCCGGCCGATCACCCCGGCGAAGATCAGGTCGGTGGCCTGGCCGAGCACCTTGGGACCGGCGACGGCCAGGGCCACACTGCCCACACCGAGGCCGAGCGCGGTGAGGATCCGGGCCTTCTCCGGGCGGAGCTGGGCCAGCAGCCTGCGGCTGGAGCCCTTGAAGTCCATGGACTTCTCGGTGGGCTGGCCGCCCATATGGCGGGCTATGCCCGTCGCCGGCGCCGGGCCCCGGCGCGCTGGTGCGCTGCTCACGCTGCTTCCTCCTCGGTGAGCTGGGAGAGCACGATCTCCCGGTAGGTCTCATTGGAGGCCATCAGCTCGTGGTGGGTGCCGGTGCCGACGACCCGGCCCTCGTCCAGAACCACGATCCGGTCGGCGTCGCGGATGGTGGAGACGCGCTGGGCGACGATCAGCACGGTGGCGTCCTCGGTCTCCCGGGCCAGGGCGGCCCGCAGCCGGGCGTCGGTGGCGTAGTCCAGCGCGGAGAAGGAGTCGTCGAAGAGGTAGATCTCCGGCTTGCGGACCAGGGCACGCGCGATGGCCAGGCGCTGCCGCTGCCCGCCGGAGACATTGGAACCGCCCTGGGATATGGGCGAGTTGAGACCGTCCTCCATGGCCTCGACAAAGTCCCGGGCCTGGGCGATCTCCAGGGCGTGCCACAACTCCTCGTCGGTGGCGTCCGGTTTGCCGTAGCGCAGGTTGGAGGCGACGGTGCCGGAGAAGAGATAGGGCTTCTGCGGGACCAGTCCCACGGCATCGGAGAGCAGCACCGGGTCGAGATCGCGGACGTCCGCGCCATCGACCAGCACCTCACCGGCGGTGGCGTCGAACAGGCGGGGCACCAGGCCCAGCAGGGTGGACTTGCCGCTGCCGGTGGAGCCGATCACGGCGGTGATCTCGCCGGGGCGGGCCAGCAGCGAGACATCCTTGAGCACCGGCTCCTCGGCACCGGGGTAGCGGAACTCCACGCCCCGCAGCTCCAGTTGGCCGCGTCCGCGCAGTTCGGTGACCGGGGCGAGCGGCGGCACCACACTGGATTCGGTGGTGAGCACCTCCTGGATGCGCTCGGCGCAGACCTCGGCACGCGGCACCATCATGAACATAAAGGTGGCCATCATGATCGCCATCAGGATCTGCATCAGATAGCTGAGGAAGGCGGTCAGCGCGCCGACCTGCATATGGCCGCTGTCGATGCGGTGTCCGCCGAAGTAGAGGACGGCCACCGAGGACAGGTTCACGATCAGCATCACCGAGGGGAACATCAGCGACATCAGCCGGCCGGCCCGCAGCGAGACATCCATCAGCTCGGTGTTGGCCGACTGGAACCGTTCCCGCTCATGGGTGTCGCGGACAAAGGCGCGGATCACCCGGATACCGGTGATCTGTTCGCGCAGCACCCGGTTGACGGTGTCGATCCGCTCCTGGACGCCGCGGAACACCGGCCGCATCCGCGAGACGATCAGCGAGACCACGATGCCCAGCGCCGGGACGATGGCCAGCAGCAGGGCGGACAGCGGAACATCCTGGTTGAGGGCCATCAGCAGACCGCCGATGCACATGATCGGCGCCGAGACCATCAGCGTGAAGGTCATCAGGGCCAGCAGCTGGACCTGTTGGACGTCATTGGTGGTCCGGGTGATGAGGGACGGGGCACCGAAGTGACCCATCTCACGGGCCGAGAAGGACTGCACCCGGTCGAAGACCGCACCACGCAGATCACGCCCGACCGCCATCGCCGTCCGGGCGCCGAAGTAGACGGCGCCCACGGAGCACACGATCTGAGCCAGGGTGACGGCGAGCATGATGCCGCCGGTGGTCAGGATGTAGCCGGTGTCTCCCTTGACCACCCCCTTGTCGATGATGTCCGCGTTGAGGGTGGGCAGGTAGAGCGTGGCGAGGGTCTGTACGAGCTGAAGGAGCACGATCAGCGCGATCGGCCGGGTGTAGGGCCGCAGATAGGCCCGAAGAAGTCGTACCAACACACCAGAAGCCTATGCGAGCACCGGGCGAAGAGGGGTCTGGTTTTCCGGCTGGGGGTTTGGGGCGCTCCGCCACCCGTCATCATGGAGGCAGCACTCAGTGAAAGGGGCAGCCGTGACGACCGCACACACGGCAGGGCCGGTACCGGCGGGCACCATCCGGTACTGGGCCGCGGCCAAGGCCGCCGCCGGCACGGCCGAAGAGCCGTACGCGGCCGCCACCTTGGCCCAGGCGCTGGACGCGGCCCGCCGACGGCACGCGCGTCGGCCGGAGTTCAGCAGGGTGCTGTCCCTTTGTTCCTTCCTCGTGGACGGCGACCCGGTCGGCGCCCGCGAGCACACGACGGTCCAGCTGACCGAGGGCGGCACGGTCGAGGTGCTCCCGCCCTTCGCAGGAGGGTGATCCCGGCACCATGAGCGACCACTACGGCAATCCGTACCAGCCGCGTGACCCCTATGACGCGGATGCGGCCGCCGGGTACGACCCTTATGCGCCGCGGGATCGGGATCGGGATCGGGATCGCGAGCGGGAGCGGGATCGCGAGCCGGATCGCGAGCCGCGGGCGTATCCGGGTGAGGACGGCCACCGGCAGCCCGGCCGGCCGGCCCAGCCCTCCTGGCCGGCGCCCGGCGAGCTGCACGGCTATCCGCCCGTGGACGAGCCGTCCACCCAGACGTGGCAGACCACCACCTGGGACACCCACACCTGGCAGCGCCCCCGGCCGCCGGCCGGTGCGGGGCTGCCCGATGACGCTTACGGTCCGCAGGGCGCGGGCACTTCGTACGGCCCGGAGGGGGCCGGGGGTTCGCAGGGTGCGGGGGGCTCCTACGGTTCGCAGGGCGCGGAGGGCTCGTTCGGTGCGCAGGGCGTCGGGAGCTCCTACGGCTCGCAGGGGGCGCGGGGCTCGAACGGCTCGCAGGGCGCGGAGGGTTCGTACGACTCGCACGGCGCGGGGGGCTCCAACGGCTCGCAGGACGCATGGAGCCCGTACGGTTCGCAGGACATGCGCGGCGTGAACGGCTCGCAGGGCGCTGGTGGCTCGCAAGGCGCCGGGGCCTCGTACGGTTCGCAGGACATGCGCGGCGTGAGCGGTTCGCAGGGGGCCGGGAGCTCGTTCGGCTCGCAGGGCGGCGAGGGCTCGTACGGCTCGCAGGGCGGCGGCGGTTCGTACGGCGCCCGGGGCGCGTACGGCTCGGCTGACGCTTATGGCGGGTCCGGCTTCTCCGGCGGATCCGGTTCCTCCGATGGCTTCGGCGCACAGGCTCGCTTTGGGGCGTCCGGCACTCAGGGCGGGGCTGGGGCATCCGCGACCTCCGGCTTTCATGGCCAGGCCGGCGCATCCGATGTCTATGGGGCGGCCGACTCATACGGCCGGTTCGGTGCCTCTGGGGCATCCGGTGACTTCGGGGCATCCGGCTCCCATGGCGCCGCCAACTATGACGTCTACGGTCCGTCCGGCGCCCAGGGGCGGCCCGGTTCCGATGTTCATGGAGTACCCCGCTCGCATGGCGGGGCCGATTCCTATGGCAGCGCTTGGTCGGAAGGTCCGGTGCAGTTGCCCGGACAGGCGGTGGGTTATGAGCCCGCGCTCGCGGCGGATGCGCACGCCCCCTTGCCGGAGTCCGCTCCGTTCCAGGCGGAGCCCGCGCCGGTCACGGGGCGCCCGGAGGCGGAGTCCGCGCCCGAGCGGCCGATGACCGCGGCGGAGAAGGCGAAGGCCGAGGGCCGGCCGCAGATCCTGCCGCCGGGGTTCCGCCCGGCGGTGATCACCGCCGTGCTCGCCGGGCTGCTGGCGCTCACCGCCCCGCTGGCGCGGCCCGCGCTGGCGGTGCCGGTGGTGCTGTTGCAGGCGGTGACGGCGGCGGGCTGGTTCCGGCTCAACGGCATGTGGCCCGCCCGGCAGGGCATCGCGCTGGCCTTCCTGGGCGGCCTGGTCGCCGACGCCGGCCTGCTGGCCACCAAGGCCGGACAGGCGCCGATCGTGCTCATCGGCACCCTCGGGTGCTGGCTGCTGCTGGTGGTAGTGCTGCAACTGCGCAGCCATGCCTCGGCGGACGAGCGGCTGTACGGGCTGACCTGCGCCGCCGGATCGGCCGCGCTGACCGTACTGGCCGCCGGTCATCTGGCGGCGGACCACAAGGCGGTGGTGATCGGCGCGCTCGCGGTGGCGGTCACCGTGCTGGCCCGGGCGGTGCCGCTGCCCTCGCTGGTCTCCCCGGTGATCGCGCTGATCGCGGCGGCGGGCGCCGGGATCATGGGCGGTCAGCTGACCCATACCGGTCCCTCGGCCGCGCTGCTGGGGCTGGCCGCCGGGGTCTGCGCCCTGGTGGGACTGCGGGTGGCCAGCTACGACTACCCCTCCCGCTTTGTCCATATGACGGCGGGCGTCGCACTGCCGCTGGCACTGGCCGCACCGGCCGTCTATGTGATCGGCCGGACACTGCTCTGACCCCCGGGACGGACGGGCACCGCGTTAGGCTCGCGGCAAGGCAGCAGCAGCCCAACCACACCCGGGGGAACGTCATCCGATGCGCGCTATACGCACCTTGTTGATCGTCGTCGTGGTCCTGGGCGGCCTGTTTGTGGCGGCGGACCGCGCGGCGGTCTACTTCGCGGAGAACAAGGCCGCCGACAAGATACGCAGCAGCCAGAACCTCTCCGGCACGCCGGATGTGTCGATCAAGGGCTTCCCCTTCCTGACCCAGCTCGCCGACTCCAAGCTGGACGAGGTCGATGTCTCGCTGGACGACGGGGTGACGGCGAACACGGGGGACGGGCACGCGATCCGGGTCTCCTCCTTCGACGCGCAGTTGCACGGCGTCAAGATCAATAGCAGCTTCTCCTCGGCGGTGGCCGAGCGGGCCAGTGGGACCGCGCATCTCAACTACGACGACCTGGGCCGGGCGCTGGGCCCGGCTGTCAGCGTCTCCTACGCGGGTGATGGCAAGGTCAAGGCGGGGGTGATGGGCTTTTCCACCACCTCCACGCTGACGGTGGCGGGCGGCAACGCGATCCGGATGGACGCCTCCCAGGTGCCGGTGCTGCGCGGCAAGCTGGATGTGGAGCGGCGGATTACGGGGCTGCCGCGGGGGATTCAGCTGGAGAAGGTGACTGCCACGGACAAGGGTGTGGATATCTCGCTGGGTGGTACGGACGTCCGGCTGGCGGGTAGCTAGCGCGCCCTGGGGGCGCGGGGCGGCAACATCGTGCGGCTCCGCCGCGCGGGCGCGACCAGCCACGGACGGTCCGCACGTGAGGTGTGGCCGTGGGCTGTGGGGGCTGTCGTTCGGCCGCGGGCCGTGGGTGGTTGCTCGCGCAGTTCCCCGCGCCCCTACGGGGGGGCGTCCCGCATCGCGGGCGGTTTGGTCTCAGCATGCGACACAACGGTGACACCCCTCCACCCCCCTCCCTACGATCGGTCGCATGAAGCGACAGGCGGATCTCACCAAGCGGCGGGCAGTAGACCTGTGCCGCCTGGCCGCCATGCTGTGTCGCCCCTTCTGACAGGGGACCCCTTTCCCGGCGGGGAACGCCCGCCCGTCCCCATGCGCTCCACCGCATTCGCATTCCCGGCGCCCATTCCGCAACTGCCCCGGAGGAGAACAGCATGAGCCGCAGTGACGTCCTGGTGGACGCCGACTGGGTCCAGGCCCACCTCGACGACCCCCACACCGTGATTGTCGAGGTCGATGAGGACACCTCGGCCTACGACAAGAACCACATCAAGAACGCGGTCCGCATCGACTGGAAGCGCGACCTTCAGGACCCGGTGCGCCGGGACTTCATCGACCAGGCCGGCTTCGAGGAGCTGCTGTCCGCCAAGGGCATCGCCAACGACGACACCGTCGTGCTGTACGGCGGCAACAACAACTGGTTTGCCGCGTACGCCTATTGGTACTTCAAGCTCTACGGCCACCGCGATGTCCGCCTGCTGGACGGCGGCCGCAAGAAGTGGGAGCTGGACTCCCGCGACCTGGTCACCGAGGTGCCCCAGCGGCCTCGTACCGAGTACCGCGCGCAGCCGCAGGACACCTCCATCCGCGCCTTCCGCGACGACGTGGTGGCCGCCATCGGCACCCTCAACCTGGTGGATGTGCGCTCCCCCGACGAGTTCAGCGGCAAGCTGCTGGCGCCCGCGCACCTGCCGCAGGAGCAGTCCCAGCGGCCGGGGCATGTGCCCACCGCCCGCAACATCCCCTGGTCCAAGGCGGCCAACGACGACGGCACCTTCAAGTCGGACGACGAACTGCGCGCGCTCTACCAGGAGTCGGGCGTGGACCTGGGCAAGGACACCATCGCCTACTGCCGCATCGGCGAGCGCTCCGCGCACACCTGGTTTGTGCTGCATGAGCTGCTGGGCCAGGCCAATGTCCGCAACTACGACGGCTCCTGGACCGAGTACGGCTCGCTGGTCGGCGTGCCGATCGAGCTCGGCGCCAACTGACCCCCGCCACCCGAGAGTTAGGACTCGATATGTGTGGAGCAAAGACCGGCGGTCCGGACGCCTCCGGCGCCAAGGCCGGTGAGACCACCATCCAGGGCTCGGTGACCCGCGACGGCGAGCCGGTGGCCGGTTATGTCCGTCTGCTGGACAGCACCGGGGAGTTCACCGCCGAGGTGCCCACCTCCGCGACCGGGCAGTTCCGCTTCTATGCCGCCGAGGGCACCTGGACGGTACGGGCGCTGGTGCCGGGCGCGACCGCGGACCGCAAGGTGGTGGTGGCCGCCAAGGGCGACCTGGCCGAGGTGGCCATCGCCGTCTGACAGCCGTCACCGCACCACGGCCGGAGGGCCGCGCTCCCTGGGGTTGGACGCCACGGGGGAGCCGCGGCCCTCCTCGCCGTCGTACCGTGGAGTTGTGTACGCACGGCGTAGGCACGTCTATTTCGCCATGATGGGCACCTGTATCGGACTGTTCGTCCTGGCGTGGGCAGTGGTGCGGCTGTTCTCCGTCCCGGCGGCCATCGGGATGTGCCTGCTGGCGATGGTGATCCCGCCGGTGGCCGCCATAGTGGCCAACCGCCGGGGGCCGGACGACCGCTGGTGGGACGATCCCTCCGGCGACCCGCAGTCGGATGAGTGGTGGGACGAGCTGGACGGCAAGAAGTAGCGGTTCAGTACACGAGTGCCTGGACGCCGTCGGCCATGGCCTCGCCGACGAAGACCTGGGCACCGGCGATCCGGGCCCCCTCGATCAGGTCCTTCTCCTCGATATCACGGCGCGCGGCACACTGGGTGCACACCGTGATCATGCCGCCACCGGCCCGGATCCCGTCGATCAGCTCCGGCAGCGGGGCCGCGTGCGGCAGCTCGAACTCCGCCGCCCGCCCCGGCAGGGCGAACCAGGAGGACTCCCCGGTCAGCCACAGCGAGACCTCGATCCCGCTGGCCACCGCCACGGCCGCCACCGTGAACGCCTGCGAGCACCGCTCGGGGGCGTCCGCGCCCGCCGTCACCTTGATCACGAGCTTCTTCCTCATGCGGCACACTCTAGGCAGCCGCGGGACCGACCTCACAGAGCCGCCCGCCAGGCGCGCGACTAGACTCGGCCGAGGTCCGTAAAACAACACCCTCACTCCGACCGAGGAGCGCGCTCGTGCTTGAGGCTTTCTTCACCGCCCTGCTGGTTCTGGTTGCCGTAGGCGTTCTCGGCTTCGCCGGGCTGACCTGGAAGAAGCTCTACCAGGGCCAGCGCTGAGCCTCGTCCTCCCACCCCCGCAGCCCCCTACAGATCGTCTGAGCTCATGATCGAGATTCCTAGCGACCTCCACCGGGACCTGGTGCCCCTGGTCTTCCTCCTCGGCAAGTGGGAGGGAGCCGGCGTGGCCGACTTCCCCGGCGCCGAGAAGTGCAACTTCGGGCAGGAAGTCACCTTCTCCCACGACGGCCGGGACTTCCTGACCTATGTCTCGCAGAGCTGGGTGCTCGACACCGAGGGCAACAAGGTCCGCCCGCTGGAGAACGAGAGCGGCTACTGGCGGATCGACGCCGAGCGCAAGATCGAGGTCGTGATGATCCGCGACCAGGGCGTGGCCGAGGTCTGGTACGGCGAGCTGGCGGACAAGAAGCCGCAGATCGACCTGGCCACCGACGCGGTCGCCCGTACCGCCGCCTCCGGCCCCTACTCCGGCGGCAAGCGGCTGTACGGCTATGTCAAGGGCGACCTGATGTGGGTCGGCGAGAAGGCCACCCCCGAGGTGCCGCTGCGCCCGTATATGTCCGCGCAGCTGAAGAAGGTCCCGGAGGACCTGGAGCAGTGGGCCCGCAACCTGCCGGATGACCTGCCGGACGGCGTGTCCTTCTTCCGGCCGGACGGGACGCCCTACAACCCCGAGCAGTAACTCTTCATCGCGCGCCCCGCGGGGGAAGTCCGGTCGAAGTCCGGCGCTGACCCTCCCCCACTCGTCAACCTCGCGGGGGCGCCCCCATCGGTAGGCGGACCCCTTTTCCAGAAGGCGGTCCGTAAGCCCGATCGCCCGCGGCGCGCGCAGCACACACCCACCCCCCTCGCCGAGGACTGCGAGAAAGGGCGTATCCCCGCGTGACCGCGTTACCCGCACCTGCCCGACGGCTGCCCCTGACACCTCTGGTGGTGGCACTGGCCGCCGCCCTGCTCGGCTCGCTGCTGTGCGGAGTGGGCCTGGGCTCCTCCGGACTGGGCTGGGGCCGGGTGCTGCGCTATCTGCACGCCGGGCTGACCGGCGGCGAGATACGGGCGGACGAGGTCTCCGCCTACACCATCGTCTGGGAGCTGCGGCTGCCGCGCGCCCTGCTGGCCGCCGTGGTCGGCGCCGGACTGGCGGCGGTCGGGGTGGCCGTCCAGGCCCTGGTACGCAATGCCCTGGCCGACCCCTTCACCCTGGGCGTCTCCGGCGGGGCAGCGGTGGGCGCCAGCGCGGTACTGCTCTTCGGGGTGCTCGGCTCCCTCGGCCTCTGGGCGCTGTCCGGCGCCGCCTTCGCCTCGGCGCTGGCCGCCATGGTGCTGGTCTATGCGGTGGCCCGTACTCCACAGGGCCTGTCCCCGCTGCGGCTGGTGCTCACCGGCACCGCCCTGTCCTATGGCTTCTCCGCCGTCACCACCCTGATGATCTTCAGCGCGGACCGGGGTGACGCGGCCCGTTCGGCGATGATGTGGCTGCTGGGCAGCCTGGGCGGGGCCAACTGGCGTTCCCTGCCCCTCGCCGCGGGCGCGGTACTGGCCGGGCTGGGGTTTCTGCTGTTCTCCGCCCGCTCCCTGAACGCCCTGGCCATGGGCGATGAGACGGCCATCGCGCTGGGCGCCGGTCCGGACCGGCTGCGCCGCCGGCTGTTCCTGGTGACCGCCCTGGTCACCGGCGCGGTGGTGGCGGTCAGCGGCGCCATCGGCTTTGTCGGACTGATGATCCCGCACCTGGCCCGGATGCTGGTCGGCGCCGAACACCGCCGGGTACTGGCGGTGGCCCCGCTGCTGGGGGCGGTGCTGCTGGTGTGGGTGGACATCGTCTCCCGGCTGCTGCTGGCCCCCGTGGAACTCCCGGTCGGGGTGGTCACCGCGGTGCTGGGGGTGCCCTGCTTTGTGGTGCTGCTGCGCCGCCGCGGCCATGTCCTCGGAGGCGCCTGATGCGGGTGGAGATCGAGGACCTGGCCGTGGAGGCGGCGGGCACCCGGCTGCTGACGGACATTCAACTGCGCGTCGGCAGCGGACAGTTCGTCGGCCTGGTCGGGCCCAATGGCAGCGGCAAGTCCACCCTGCTGCGCTGTGTCTACCGGGCGCTGCGCCCGGCGGCCGGGCGGGTACTGCTGGACGGGACGGACGCGCACCGCCTGGATCCCAGGGAGAGTGCCCGCCGGCTGGCGGCGCTGCCCCAGGAGTCGGGCGGTGAATTCGACTTCACGGTGGCCGAGGTGGTGGCCATGGGGCGGCTGCCGCACCAGCGGGCCACCGCCCGTACCACCGAGGCCGACCGCGAGGCCTGTGCCACCGCCCTGGCCCGGGTGGGCGCCACGCATCTGGCCGGACGGGGCTTCCGCACCCTCTCCGGCGGCGAGAAGCAGCGGGTGCTGATCGCCCGGGCCCTGGCCCAGCGGCCGAAGGTGCTGGTGCTGGACGAGCCCACCAATCACCTGGACATCGCCCACCAGCTGGAAGTCCTGTCCCTGGTGAGGGAGTCGGGGCTGACCGTGCTGGCCGCGCTGCACGATCTCAATCTGGCCTCGGCGCACTGCGATGTGCTCCATGTGATCGCCGGGGGCCGGGTGGCCGCCTCCGGACCGCCCGCGGCCGTCCTCACCCCCGGGCTGCTGGCCGAGGTCTTCGGGGTGCGCGCACACCGCGTACCGCACCCGGAGACCGGCGTCCCGCAGCTGCTCTTCGACCGTCTGCCCCGCGAAGGAGCCCAAGCCTGATGCCCGCCCGCCTTGCCCGCTCAACTCTCGCGTTCTTGACGGTCGTTGCCCTGGCGGGCTGCGGTGCCAGGGTGACCGGTGCCGAGCCGGAGTCCACCGGTGCGGGCCACTATCCGGTGACCGTGGACAACTGCGGTGTACGCACCACCTTTGACCGGGCCCCGCGACGGGTGGTCACCAATGATGTCGGCATCGCCGAGATCATGTTCGCGCTGGGGCTGGAGAAGCATATGGCGGGCTATGTGGCGCCCGACTACAAGTCCCGCCGTGGCAAGCTGCCTTGGCAGGACGGCTATCGCAAGGTCAGGTTGCTGTCCCGGAAGCAGATCAACAAGGAGATGGTGCTGGACGCCAAGGCCGATCTGGTCTTCGCGGGCTGGAACTACGGCTTCGGCGAGGGCGAGGGCTTCACCCCCGAGGGGCTGCGGAAGCTGGGCATCGGCTCCTATGTACTGACCGAGTCCTGCCACAGCGGCCCCGGCGGCCGGCGCGGGGTGATGCCGCCGCTGGAGGCGCTCTACACCGATCTCACCAACCTGGGGAAGATCTTCGATGTGGAGGACCGGGCGCGGGCCCTGGTGGCCGGGTTCCGCAAGCAGGTGGCCGACGCCCGGGCGACCGTTCCGGCGGGCAAGCGGCCAAAGGTCTTCCTCTATGACAGCGGTCAGGACCAGCCGGTCACCGCGGGCCGCTTCGCCGGGCCGCAGGACATCATCACCAAGGCCGGTGGCGAGAATGTGATGGGCGATCTCCAGGACACCTGGACCACGGTGGGCTGGGAGACGGTGGTCCGGCGCGGCCCCGAGGTCATTGTGATCAACGACTATGGGGATGTGTCCGCCGAGAAGAAGCGCGACTTCCTGCTCTCCTATCCGCCGCTGGCGGATGTGCCCGCCATCCGGGACAAGCGCGTCTTCGTACTGGACTACGCCGACCTGGTGGAGAGCCCCCGCAACCCGGCGGCGGTGGCCGATCTCGCGCGATATCTGCGGCAGGCGCGCCCCGCCTAAACTGGGAGCGTGGTGGACACCGACTGGCAGAGCGACCTGCGCAAGCGCGGCTACCGGCTGACTCCCCAGCGCCAGCTTGTGCTGGAGGCGGTGGACCGGCTGGAACACGCCACGCCGGACGACATCCTGACCGAGGTCCGCAAGACCGCGGGCGGCGTCAATATCTCCACCGTCTACCGGACGCTGGAGCTGCTGGAGGAGCTCGGCCTGGTCAGCCATGCCCACCTCGGCCATGGCGCCCCGACCTACCATCTGGCCGACCGGCACCATCACATCCATCTGGTCTGCCGGGACTGCACCGAGGTCATCGAGGCCGACCTCTCGGTGGCCGGGCCCTTCACCGAGCGGCTGCGCGAGGAGTTCGGCTTCGACACCGATATGAAGCACTTCGCGATCTTCGGGCGGTGTGCTTCCTGCACTGCGAAGCGGCCGCCGCAGGGGCCGTAGGCTGGGCGCATGCTGCGATCGAAGAGCCCTCTGTTGTCGCTGCCCGGCGCCGTCCCCGCCGAGGGCCCGGACGAAGGCGTGGCCGCCCACTACGGCGATCTGTTCCGGGAACAGCGGGCGCTCGCCGACGGCTCCGGGTTTGTGGACCTCTCCCACCGGGGCGTGGTCACCGTCACCGGGCCGGACCGGCTGAGCTGGCTGCATCTGCTGCTCACCCAGCACGTCAGCGAACTGCCGCCCGGACAGGCCACCGAGGCGCTGATCCTCTCCCCGCACGGCCATATCGAGCATGCGCTGTATCTGGTGGACGACGGCGAGACCACCTGGGCCCATGTGGAGCCCGGTACCCAGGAGGCGCTGCTCGGCTATCTGGAGAGCATGAAGTTCTTCTACCGGGTGGAGGTGGCCGACCGGACCGGGGACTTCGCGGTGGTGCATCTCCCTGCCGGGTCCATCGCCGGGGTGCCGGAGGGGGTGGCGGTACGGGAGACCGCGTACGGCCGCGATCTCTTCCTGCCGCGGGAGCGCCTGGAGGAGTTCGCGGCCGGGCATGGCCCGGCGGCCGGGGTGCTGGCCCATGAGGCGCTGCGGGTGGAGGCGCACCGGCCCCGGCTGGGCCTGGAGACCGATCACCGCACCATTCCGCATGAGCTGGGCTGGATCGGTACGGCCGTCCATCTGCAGAAGGGGTGCTACCGGGGCCAGGAGACGGTGGCCCGGGTCCACAATCTGGGGAAGCCGCCGCGTCGTCTGGTCTTTCTGCACCTGGACGGCAGCGAGGTCCGGCTGCCGGGGCATGGCACCCCGGTCCGGCTGGCGGCGGACGGCCCGGAGGGCCGCCAGCTGGGCTTTATCACCACCGCCGCCCGGCACTACGAGCTTGGGCCGATCGCGCTGGCGCTGGTCAAGCGGAATGTTCCGGTGGATGCGGCGCTGGTGGCTGATGGGACTGCGGCGTCCCAGGAGGTCGTGGTCGAGCCGTAGCGCTTGCCCGCGCCCCTGCTGGGCGCACCCCCGCTGGTGCGGGCAGGGGTTCCTTAACCGGTTGCGGGCAGTCGTTCCGCAGGGCGATGGGGGCACCTCCCAGCGGTAGCTGGGGGAGGGTGGGCACAACCGGCCACCGGGCCGCACCCGGCGACGATACGGCGTCTGCCGATGCCCCTTGCCGGTCGGCCGCAGGCCGTGGGTGGTTGCTCGCGCAGTTCCCCGCGCCCCTGACGGGGCGCACCCCGGCCCCTGGAGGGGGCGCCCTCAGACCTCCAGGAGGACGGTGAAGGGGCCGTCGTTCGTCAAAGAGACCCTCATCTGCGCGCCGAAAACGCCCGTCTCGACCGTCGCCCCCAGTGCGCGCAGCTGGGCCACCACCTCATCGACCAGCGGCTCCGCCACCGGACCGGGAGCGGCCGCGTTCCAGGTGGGGCGGCGGCCCTTGCGCGCGTCCCCGTAAAGCGTGAACTGGGAGATCACCAGCAGCGGCGCCCCCACGTCCGAACAGGACTTCTCCTCCGACAGAATCCGCAGCGACCACAGCTTGCGGGCCAGCTGGGCCGCCTTGGCGGGAGTGTCCTCGTGAGTGACGCCGACCAGCACACACAGCCCCTCCCCCAGCACCTCCCCGACCGTCCGGCCGTCCACGACGACGCTCGCCCCGTCCACCCTCTGCACCACAGCACGCATGCCGACCATGATGCCCGGTTCCCCCAAGGGGCCGTTCGGGTGGCGACGGCCTGCGCCCGGTGCACCGGCGGTGGCACGATGCGTGCAGACGGCCGCACGCGGCGTGAGGGGACGGAGCCGGGATGACCGCACACGACGCATTGGACAGGGTGGAGACCGTGGAGAGTCTGCCCGCCAGGCCGCCGAGCCAGCGTTCCGGCCGGCTGGCCGACGCCACGGTCCGGCCGCTGGGCGAACTGGGTCTGCCGGAGCTGCGCGCGCTGCGCCGGGAGGCCCAGCGGGAGGAGGCGGACCTCAGCTATGTCCGCCGCCTGCTGCAAGGCCGGATCGACATCCTGCGCGCCGAACTGGCCCGCCGGGAGGCGCCCGCCACGCCCCGGCTGCTGCTGGACCGGCTGTCGGAGATCCTGGCGGACGGCCCCTCCGAGCACCGCTCCTCGGCCCGTCATGTGACCCTGGGCACCCCGCATCGCGAGGAGTACCGGCGGCTGGCCGAGGACATGCTGGGCGAGGTGGAGCTGTCCGATCTGGCCGCCCGCACCGATGCCGAGCTGCGTGCGGGTCTGGTCCGGCTGTCCGGTTATGAGCGCCAGGTATCCGTCCGCCGCAGGCAGTTGCAGCGGACGGCAGACGACTGCGGCGCCGAGATCACCCGCCGCTACCGGGAGGGCGAGGCGCAGGTGGACGACCTGCTCTCCTGACAGCCGGAAGCCGCCGACGGCGAGCAACCCCCCACCGGAAAGGGCAACCTCTCCGTTGCCGCGCAACGGGTGGTGCTGGGGGCACCTCCCAGCGGTAGCTGGGGGAGGGCGGGGCGATGCCCGCCGCAGGCAAAACCCCAAAGCGGCCCCGCAGCAAAGAAATTCGCGTGCGGCCGCACAAACCCACCCCTACCGTGCGGGGATGGACGTCCGCACCATCACCGAACCCGACCTCCCCGAGTGGATACGCGCCCTGCGCACCGGCTTTCTGGCCTCCCCCGAGGTCTCCGAGGAAGACATCGCCTTCCGCCGGGCCACCGTCGATTTCCGCCGCACCCGCGGTGTCTTCGACGACGACCGCTGCGTAGGGACCCTCCGCAGCTTCACCCAGCAACTGAGCCTGCCCGGCGGCGCCTCGGTCACCGCGGGCGCGGTCTCCAATGTCACCGTCTCCCCCACCCACCGCCGCCGCGGCCTGCTGGGCCGGATGCTGGGCGAGGACCTGCGGGAGGCCCGGGACCGGGGCGATGTCGCCGCCACCCTGATCGCCGCCGAGTACCCCATCTACGGCCGCTATGGCTTCGGCCCGGCCACCTGGGTCACCGAGTGGGAGGTGGACGTCCACCGCACCGGCCTGGACCGGCGCTACTCGGGCCCGTCCTGCGGCGGGCGGGTGGCCCTGGTGGAGGGCGACGCGGTACGCAAGCACGGGCCCGCGCTGCACCGGCGGCTGGCCGCCTCCCGTCCCGGCGTGGTCGGCCGTCCGGAGCGCTGGTGGCTGCAGGCCACCGGGCAGCTGCACCACCCCGCCCGGACCTGGACGCGGCCGTTCTACGCTCTCTACCTCTCCCCCGGCGGCGAGCCGGAAGGGCTGGTGGTCTACGCCGCCGACGACCGCTGGGACGCCAAGCGTCCGCGGAACACTCTCACCGTCCGCGATCTGATCGCCGTCACCCCGCGCGCCGAACGCGCCCTGTGGCACTATCTGTTGACCATTGACTGGGTCGGCACCGTCCGCACCGGCTACCGGGCCCCCGACGACCTGCTGCCCGATCTGCTGCCCGACCCCCGGGCGGCCAGGGTCACCACCCACGCCGACTACCTCTGGGTTCGTCCCCTGGATGTGCCCCGGCTGCTGGCGGCCCGTACCTATGCCACCACCGGCACCCTGGTGCTGGCGGTGACCGACCCGGCGGGACCGGCCGCCGGCCGCTTCCTGCTGGACGCCGGACCGGACGGCGCACACTGCGCCCCCACCAACCGGGAGGCCGATCTCACCCTTCCGGTGGGCGAGTTGGGCGCGCTCTGCCTGGGCGACGGCTCCGCGGTGCGGCTGGCCGCGCTGGGCCGGATCACCGAGGAGCGGCCGGGCGCCGCCGCCCGTGCGGAACTGCTGCTGCGTACCGCCCGGCGCCCTTGGTGCCCCGACGAGTTCTGAACCGACGAGTTCTGAACCGGCGAGCCCTGAACCGACGAATTCCGCATCACAGTTGACCTCAAGCTTGGTTGAGGGTTCAGCATCATGAGTGAACCAACCGCCTGGACCAAAGGATCGCTCCCATGTCGGACTCCTCGTACCGCCTCGCCGTCATCCTCGCCTCCACCCGTGACGGCCGTTTCGGCCCGACCATCGCCAAGTGGCTGGCCCACCACACCGATCAGCGTCCCGAGATCGAGGTGGATGTGATCGACCTGGCCGAACATCCGCTGCCCGCCAACCTCTCCTCCAGCCCCGGCGAGGAGGACCGGGCCGCGCTGGCTGCCGTCACTCCCCGGCTGCGGCGGGCGGACGCGTTTGTCGTCATCACCCCCGAGTACAACCACAGTTACCCGGCCTCGGTGAAGACCCTGATCGACTGGCACCGCGACCCCTGGCAGGCCAAGCCGGTCGCCTTTGTCTCCTATGGGGGGCTGTCCGGCGGCCTGCGTGCGGTGGAGCATCTGCGGCCGGTGTTCTCCGAGGTGCACGCGGTCACCATCCGGGAGACGGTCAGCTTCCATGGCCCCTGGGGGAAGTTCGACGAGGAGGGCCGTCATCTGGACGAGGAGGCGGGCATCGCGGCGGCCGGTGCGGCCAAGGCGCTGCTGGACCAGCTCGGTTGGTGGGCGGTCTCGCTGCGCGAGGCGCGTGCGGCGCGGCCGTACATGGCCGGCTGACCCCTCCGCCGCCGGCGTACGGGACTCGCGTCCGCCAGCGGCGGAGGGTTCACGCCTCCCGCGGCAGACGGAGCGCGGCCACCATGGCCGCCCCCACGCACCCCACCGTCACCCAGAACGCCGCATGGAACCCCGCCGCCGCCGAGCCCCCGTCGAGCACCCGCTGGAGCACCACCGCCACCACCGCCGTGCCCAGGGCGCCGCCCAGCTGCTGGCCGATGGCATTGGCCGTGGTGGCGTCCGGCATCCGGTCGGCGGGCAGCGAGTGGTAGAGGGTCTTCATGGTCGGGGAGATCGCGAAGGTCAGGCCGATGCCCCGGACGAACAGCGCCACCGCCAACAGGCCCTGCCCGGAACCCGGTTGGACCAGGGCGAAGGGGAGCGTACCGGCCAGCACCAGGGCGAGTCCGCCGAGCACCATGGTCCGGGCCGGGGGCCCGGAGTCCATCAGCCGCCCGGCCACCAGTACGGCGGCCAGCATGCCCAGCCCCTGCGGGGCCATCACCAGTCCGGCGCCCAGCGCTCCTTCGGCCGCGTCCTGCTGGAAGAACAGCGGCACCAGGAACGCCCCGGCGAACAGCGCGAAGTTGCCCAGGAAGGCCAGTGCGCAGGAGACCGCGAAGGCGCGGTCCCGGAACAGTCCCAGCCGGATGACGCCCGGCCGGGCCGCGCGGGCGGTCCACAGCCCGTACCCGGCCAGCAGGGCCGCCCCCGCCAGCAGCGGCAGGCCCCATGACGAGGCCGGGGCCCGCCCTCCCAGCCGGCTCAGCCCATGGAGCAGCAGCGCCAGTCCGCCGCTCACCGCCACCAGTCCGGCGGCGTCCAGCCGCTCGGCGGCGGAGCCGCGCGAGGCGGGGATGAAGCGCAGGGTCAGCACAATGGCCGCCAGCAGCACGGGAACGTTCAGCAGGAACACCCAGCGCCAGGACAGCTCCTGCACCAGAACGCCGCCCACGACCGGGCCGACCACCGGTGCCAGCACGGCGGGCACCGCCATCAGCGCCATCATCCGGCCCATCCGCTCCCGGCCGGCCACCTCCACCACGATCAGCCGGGACAGCGGGAACAGCCCGCCCGCGCCCAGCCCCTGCACCACCCGGAAGGCCACCAGACTGCCCAGCGACCAGGCCAGCCCGCACAGCACCGACCCGGCCAGCAGCACCGCCAGCGACCCGGTCCAGGCCCGGGTGGCCCCGAACCGCTGGGCGGCCCAGCCGGTGGCCGGGATCACGGCGGCAAGTGCCAGCAGATAACCGGTGGTTGCCCACTGAACATCCGCCGGCCCGGCCCCGAAGCGCTGCCCCAGCGCATGCACGGCGACGCCGATGACCGTGGTGTCCAGCAGGGCCACAAAGGCGCCGAGCACCAGGATCAGCGCGACCCGGGTCAGCGAGCGGTCCAGGCCGGGTCTGCCGGCCGGGGCCGTCGATGCCTGAGCGGACATGGAAATCCCCCTTCAACGCAAAGCTAGACTTCCTAGCTCGATTCCTAATATACATAGGTTTTGAAGGGCTGCCGGTGCCATGGCCCGGGCATCGGCTGTGGTCAGTCCGGCAGTTCCTCGCGCACCAGCGCCTGGGCGAGCGGTTCCCCCGTCGCGCGGGCGTGGGCCATCCGCTCCCTGACCTCACCCAGCGTGCGCGGCCGGTAGCCCGGCCCGTCGCTACACCCCATGGGGAAGCGGACGCCCGCGTTCAACAGCACGGTCAGCACCCGCCAGGCCCGGTCATCCCGGCGCCGGGGTGCGGCGAAGGCCTGGCCGACATGGATCAACTCCCGGGCGCAGCGCGGGCAGACCCGGTCCCGGTCATAAGGCCCGGGACCGGGCTGCTTGAAGGAAGCCCGGCAAGGCAGGCAGACAAAGTGGTGTTTGGCGGGCGGCATACGCCCCAGGCTAGGCGGGCCGGCGAACCCCGCTCAGCTCAATATCATCAAGCTCCGCGGATCAGGGTGCGGGACGAACCCGGCCTGGGCGCAGACCCCATGGGCGTCGCCGGTGCTCAGCAGGAGCCGCTTCAGGCGGTACGGCGCCAGGTGCCGGGGAGGAGTTCAGCGCATCACAGGCCACCGGCTCGGACCGCGGCCGCCGGTGCGGCCAGTGCGGTGAGGTCGGCATGGGCGGCGGCCAGTGACTGCTTCGCCAGGTCCTGGAAGCGGGCCAGGGCCGGGATGTCACCGGCCCGGGTCAGCTCGGCCTTGACGAAGTGGAGGTTCTCCTCGGCCACGCCGAGATTGCCGAAGTAGGCCCGGAGGTAGGGCACTTGGAAGTCGTACGGCTCGCGGGGCGTGCCGGGGCCGTATCCGCCGCCGCGGGCGACCACCGCCACCACCCGGGTGCCCTCCAGCACGCTCCGGCCGCTGTCCGGGTCGGTGAAGGCGCCGGGGAAGGACACCCGGTCGATCCAGGACTTCAGCGTGGCCGGCACCGTGAAGTTGTACATGGGGACGCCCAGCAACACCGTGTGCGCACCGCGCAGTTCGTCGATCAGCGGGCGGGTCAGTGACCACTGCCGCTCCTCGGCCTGGTCACGGACCAGCCGGTCCACCCGGTCCATGGGGATCACGCCCTGCCGCTCCACCCGGCGGCCGAGGGTGGCATAGGCCGGGGACAGCGGCGGCACCGGATCGGCGGCCAGATCGCGATAGCGGTAGCCGGACTCGCCGTGCCGGGCCCGCCAGTGGGTGACAAACCCGGCGGTGAGCTGCCGGGTGACGGAATCCTCGGCGGCGTCGGCGCTGGAGTCCAGGTGCAGCAGGAATCCCTGCCGGGCTGTGATGTCGGTCATGTGTGCTTGCTCCCTGTCCCGGGGATGGCGCTTTGATGGGTCAGCAGGTTGTCGGTACGGGGCGGGAAAAGGTGACCGATGGGGGCGAGGGAAGCGACGGAAACGACGACAGCGGCGGAAGCGCAGTCCGCACTGGCGGAGCGCTTTGAGGCGCAGCGCGGTCAACTGCGCGCGGTGGCCTACCGGATGCTGGGCTCGCTGAGCCAGGCCGAGGACGCCGTCCAGGAGACCTGGCTCCGGCTCGGCCGGGCCGACGCCGGTGAGGTGCGCAATCTGCCGGGCTGGCTGCGTACCGTGGTCTCCCGGGTGTGCCTGGACATGCTGCGCTCCAGTACGGCACGGCATGAGGAACCGGCGGGGCGGCAGCTGCCGGACCCGCCCGGGGAGGAGGCCGGCCCCGAACAGGAGGCGCTGCTGGCCGAGTCGGTGGGGCGGGCGCTGCTGGTGGTGCTGGCGACCCTGGGGCCCGCGGAGCGGGTCGCCTTTGTGCTGCACGACCTCTTCGCGGTGCCCTTCGAGGAGATCGCCCCCATCGTGGACCGCACCCCGGTCGCCGCCAAAAAGCTTGCCAGCCGGGCCCGTTCGAAGGTCCGGCGTACCCCTGCCCTGCCCGCGGCCGAACTGGACCGGCAGCGGCGGCTGGTGACGGCCTTCCTCAGCGCCGCCCGGGGCGGCGACCTGGCCGCCCTGCTGACCCTGCTGGCCCCGGATGTGGTGCGCCACTCCGACGCCGCCGCCGTACCGGCGGGCGCGCCGGTCATGGCCCGTGGGCGGCGGGCGGTGGCCCAGGGGGTGCTGGCCTTCGGCCACCGGGCGCGCTTCGCCGAACCGGCGCTGGTGGATGGGGCGGTGGGCGCCGTGGTGGCCCCGTACGGGCGTCTGGCGCTGGCGCTGACCTTCACCTTCGAGGGAGAGCGGATCACCGGCTACCGGGTGATCGCCGACCCGGCCCGGCTGCGAGCACTGGACCTGGCTGTCCCGGCCCCCTGAGTGTGCGGGGCACATTCAAGCCGGGGCCCGACAGTCAAGACGGAGAGGGGCTCATCATGTGGGCGGTCATCGCGGTAGGCACCGCACCCCTGCTGCTCGGCGGCGCGCTCGCCTACCTCGCCGGGGCCTTCGGCCTCCGCGAGTCCCGGCGGCTGCGCCGGGTGGGCGTACCGGCCCGGGCCCTGGTGCGCCACCCCCCGGCCGGACCGGACGACCTCCCGGGCGAGGCCCGGCCGCTGCTGCAGTTCGCCACCGAGGACGGCCGGATCGTGGAGGTGTTCTCCCCCGTGCCGTCCAGCCGGTCACATCCGCTGCCGGACGGCCGGGAGGTGCTGATCGCCTATGACCCGGCCGATCCCCGCAATGTGCTGGTGCGCGGGCGGGAGCGGTACTGGCCGGAGTATGTCCTCCTGGCGCTGGGCGCGGCGGCGGTACTGGCCGGGCTGACCCTGCTGGCCGTGCCCCGCTGAGCGGCGTGGCCTTACCTGCGAAGCCGCTCGGGGCACTCTCCGCCCTCGGGCAGATGCCGCTCCGCCCACCGGCCCAGTTCGCGGAGGGCGGGCTCCAGGGCGACTCCGGCCTCGGTCAGCCGGTAGGAGACCCGCAGCGGGGGGCCCTCGTCCACCTCGCGCAGCACCAGACCGGTGGCGCCGAGCTCGGTGAGCCGGTCGGAGAGCATGCGCTCACTGATACCTGGGACGGCCCGGCGCAGGTCGGTGAAGTACGCCGGACGGTCCAGCAGCGCGGCCACCACCATTCCGGTCCAGCGCTTGCCGAGCAGCTGGAAGACGCGGGTGATCCCGGAATCGACCTTCTTGCACGTTTCTTCGTCGTGCGCCGCGCCGTCTGCCATGCGCCCAGGGTACTCCCTTCCCGTATGGTGGTGAAAAAAAGTAAGTACCTGTGCTATCAATAGTTGCGCACTAATCAACTGCCCCTTCTCTTGTTCACGGAGATCCCCATGGCCACGCTGCTGCACCTGGACTCGTCCCTGTTCCCCGCCTCGGCCTCCGCCTCGCGTGCGGTGACCGCCGCCTTCCGCCAGTCCTGGGAGGAGGAGCACCCGCAGGGCACGGTGATCTACCGCGACCTGTCCGCGAACCCGGTTCCGCACCTGGACGGCCTGGCCGCCTCGGCCGCCTTCGCCGACCCGGCCACCCACACCCCGGAGCAGGCGGCCGCCTTCGCCGGGCGGCTGAAGCTGATCGAGGAGCTGGAGCAGGCCGACGCGGTGCTGATCGGCGCCCCGATGTACAACTTCACCATCCCCTCCACCCTCAAGGCGTGGCTGGACCAGGTGATCCTGATGGGCCGCACCACCGGCCCGGAGGCCACCACCAAGGGCACCCCGGTCACCGTGGTCGCCAGCCGTGGCGGCTCCTATGCACCCGGCACCCCGCGCGAGGGCTTCGAGTACGTCCAGAACTACCTGCGGGCCGCGCTGACGGACATGCTGGCCATGGACGTGGACTTCATCGTCCCCGAACTGACCCTGGCCGCCACCAACCCGGCCATGGCCGAACTGATCCCGCTGGCCGAGGCGTCCCGTGCCAAGGCCCTTGCGGAGGCGGCGGACAAGGGCCGCGACCTCGCCCGGCGGCTGGCCGTCACCCAGGCCGTCTGAGCCGATGACGAGGGCGGCACCGGAAGACGACCACCGCCGCCCTCACCTCCGGCCCGCTCGGCCCGGCAGGCCCGCCAGGCATCCGGCCGCCAGTGCGCCCCTGGCGACCAGGGCAGACCTCAGGCGGATGCTGACGCCCGTCCCGCGTCATAAGCCGCATGGGCGCGGGCGATATCGGCGCTGTGCCTCCCGGCCCAGGAGACCAGGGACAACAGGGTCTCGTGCAGTTCGAGCGCCATCTCCGTGCAGGTGTACTCCACCTTGGGCGGAACGGTCGGATAGACCGTACGCACCAGCAGCCCCTCGCGTTCCAGTTTGCGCAGGTTCAGGGTGAGCATGCGGCGGCTGATGCCCTCGATACGGCGCTCCAACTCGCTGAAGCGCACCGGGCCCTGGGCCGCGGCGACCAGGATGCCGATGGCCCATTTGCCCGCCACCCGGTCCTGGGGTTCTCGCAGCCGGACCTGGGCTGGGTGATCAACGCCTATCTGATCCCCTTCGGCGGCCTGCTGCTGCTCGCCGGGCGGCTCGGCGATCTCTTCGGCCGCAAACGGGTCTTTCTCACCGGTCTGACCGTGTTCACCGCGGCCTCACTGCTGTGCGGACTCGCCCAGCGCCCGGCCCTGTTGCTGATCGCCCGCTTCTTCCAGGGCGTGGGCGGGGCGGTGACCTCGTCCGTCACGCCGGCCATGGTGGTGACCCTGTTCGCCGAACCGGCGGAACGAGCCCGGGCGATCGGCGTCTAGGGCTTTGTGCAGTCCGCCGGCGGCGCGCTGGGCCTGCTGCTGGGCGGGGTGCTGACCGAGACCATGAGCTGGCACTGGATCTTCTTCGTCAATGTGCCGATCGGCACGGCGGCCATTGTGGTGGCCCGCCGCGTCCTGGCCCCGGAAAGCGGTGCCCGCCAAGGCCACGGCACCGACGCGTTGGGCGCCGTGCTGGTCACGGCCGCCCTGATGCCGGCCGTGTTCACCATCGTCCGGGCGACGGACCACGGCTTCGGCTCCCCGCGCACCTGCGGCCTGGGACTCGGCGCCCTCACGCTGCTCGCGGCCTTCGGCGTACGACAGGCGAAGGCCGGAGATCCCCTCCTGCCGCCCCGGATGTTCAGGTCCCGCAATGTCGTGGGCGCCCTCGCTGCTGATCGGCGGCATGTCATTGCTGCTCGCACCGCGCCTCATCGGCCGGTTCGGCGCCCGGGCCGTCCTGTCGGCCGCCCTTGTCCTGATCGCCTCGGGGCTGGGCATCCTGGGGCAACTACCGGCGGACGGGGCCTACTTCACCGATGTCTTCCCCGCGACCCTGCCGCTGGGCATCGGTTTCGGCCTGGCGATGCCCTCCCTCGCGGGACTGGCCATGTCGGCAGCGACCCCGCAGGACTCGGGGCTGGCCTCCGGCATGTTCAACACCGTGCAGCAGGTGGGCAGTTCACTGGGCCTCGCGGCCCTGAGCACGCTCGCCGTCTGCCGTACTCACGCCCTGTCGGCCGGCGGCGCCTCCCCGGCGGACGCGCTGACCGGCGGCTACCGGCTCGCCTTCCGGGCCGCCGCCTGCCTGGTCCTCGACGCGCTGGTGGTGGCCACGGCCGTACTGCGCACCCCGTCCGGGCAACGCCCCGGCGCCGGGCAAGCGGGGCCCCGTAAGGGGCGCGGGAAACTGCGCGACCAGCCCCAGACGGCCCGCACGTGACATGTGATGGAGGGCATGGGGCCGCTCACCGGAGGAACGGAACCCAGCGATGGCACGGCCCAGCAGCCGTCAGACACCGCCCAGCCCAATCCACCGTGTGCCACGGCGGATTGGGTCAGGCAGGGCGCTACCGGCCAACCGCCTGCGGTTACTGGAACTTGGCAAACATCCCGAGCTCATAGGAGCCACCCCGCTGGTGGACGATCACCGCCAGCCGGTTGGCCGCGTTGACCAGGGCGACCAGGGAGACCAGCGCCGCGATCCGGTCGTCGTCGTAGTGCTCGCGCACCCGGGCCCAGGTCTCGTCGGACACGCCCTGGTGGACGTCGGCGAGCCGGGTGCCCTCCTCGGCGAGCGCCAGCGCGGCCCGCTCGGCCTCGGTGAAGACGGTGGACTCCCGCCAGGCGGCGACCAGATGGAGCCGGACCGCGCTCTCCCCGGCGGCCATGGCCTCCTTGGTGTGGACGTCGATGCACCAGCCACAGCCATTGATCTGGCTGACGCGCAGCGACACCAGCTCCTGGGTGCTCTTCGGCAGCGATGACTGGTGGATCAACTGGCCCGCCGCGGCGAACCGCTTGGTGAACTTGACGCCGAACTCGTTCTCGAACAGGTTGAAGCGGACGTCCATGATCTGGTCCTCATCCTCACTCGTGGTCCGTGCGGTGAACGACCACAAGATGCCGACGGCCCGCCCGCTGTGACGGGGTGGCGGTGTGAGGTGAACCACCACCCGGGGGTGTCACAAAGCCGCCGGGACCGGCGTCCTGTGCGCGTGGCAACCTCGAAGACGAACAGGCGGGAGCAGCCGGTGGAGAACAGGCACATGGAGCACACGGAACACACCGACCCCGCCACCGAGGCGTTTGTCGCCCATCGCAATCTGCTGTTCACCGTCGCCTACGAGCTGCTCGGCTCGGCCGCCGACGCCGAGGACGTACTGCAGGAGACCTGGCTGCGCTGGGCGGGCGTCGATCTCGGGACGGTACGGGACCAGCGGGCGTACCTGGTCCGGATCACCACCCGGCAGGCGCTGAGCCGGCTGCGTACCCTCGGCCGCCGCCGGGAGTCCTATGTCGGCTCCTGGCTGCCCGAGCCCCTGCTGACCGCGCCGGATGTGGCCGAGGACGTGGAGCTGGCGGACAGCGTCTCCATGGCCATGCTGCTGGTGCTGGAGACCCTGGCGCCGGTGGAGCGGGCGGTGTTCGTCCTGCGTGAGGTCTTCGACCTCGGCTATGAGGAGATCGCCGAGGCCGTGGACAAGAGCCCGGCCGCGGTCCGCCAGATCGCGCACCGGGCCCGGTCCCATGTCGCGGCGCGCCGCCCGCGCGGGGCCGTTTCCCGGACCGAGACCCAGCTGGCACTCGACGCCTTCCGGCGGGCGGCCGAAACCGGCGATCTCCAGGGCCTGCTGGACATCCTGGCGCCGGATGTGGTGCTGATGGGCGACGGCGGCGGGGTCAAGCAGGCCGTGCTGCGGCCGGTGGTGGGGGCCGACAAGGTGGCCCGGCTGCTGATCGGCGGGCTGGGCAAGGCCGGCGCGGCCCTCTCGATGAGCCCGGCCCAGGTCAATGGCCACCCGGCACTGACGATCCGGCTCGACGGCGAGCTGGACACGGTGGTGGCGGTGCGCCTGGACGACGGCCTGATCACCGGGCTCTACGCGGTGCGCAACCCGGAGAAGCTCTCGCATATGCGACGGGAGACGGCCCTGCGCCGCTGAGCCCTCAAGTCCTCGGGCCCGTCAGGCTTTCAGCCCTCGCGGCCGGCGGCCCGGCGCCGCTCGGCGCGGTGGGCGAGCGCCTCGATGACGCGCTGCCAGGCCGGTGAGGTCTCGGAGATCCGGGCGGAGACCAGCTCCAGGAATTCCGCCCGGTCGCCGTCCCGCCGCCGGGCCGTCTCCCAGGCGTCCAGGTCATCGATGAGCCGGTCCACGCGGGGATCGTCCGGATCCCAGTCCACCGACTGGTCACAGGCAAGGTAGAGGCGCCTGGTCCCGGGGTCGTCCAGGTCCGCGTGCTTCTCCCTGACTCTTCGCGGTATGGACCGCGGGTCCAGGGCTCGCAGCAGGATCCAGGAGTCACGTTCGAGCCGTACCCGCCGTTCACTGATCCCGAGCGCGCGCATCCGCTCCAGGAGGCCGACCACCTCGGGAGGGAGCAACAGCCCTTCACCGCTCGCCAGTTGGGCGATCCGGCGGCGGTATTCGGCGAGCTGGGCGATCTTTTGCCGCAGCTCGGCGTCGATGTCAGACGGCAAGCGTCGGCTGGATGATCAACACCAGCCAGCACTTCATCGACCTGCACAACGTCGCCAGCCTCGTCCTGCTGACATGGCCGGCGGTCCGAAGTCTCGCGCCGAGCGACGAGCACGCTGAAATCCTGGATCAGAACGTCGCACGCCGACACCAGCAAAGAGCCGCTCTGGCCGAACGGCACAAGCACTTCTACCACTTGCACACCCTGACCAGCCCAGCAGCCAACTCCGCCGCCTACGCTGCCGTGACGGCCATCGCGCACAGGATCCTGAAGAGCACAGACCAGCAGGCGCTGGAGCTCGTCGCGCCGATCCAACCTCGGTTGCAAGTAATCCAAGGACCTGAACAGGACGTCGGCGATACGCTGCGCAACTCCCACAGAAGCTCACCACCCCTGAGGATCATCCTCGCGAGGCACCAACGCCCCACGCCGGGCGCGATGAACAGCTACCGCCAACAACCCCATGAGTGGCGCCCCGCCTCGAAAGACCCGAGCTGACCCACGAGGCTGCGAGCAGACCGCCTCGACGAGTACGACGACGGGTTCGGAATCACGGCCGGGCTGCCCGTGTCGGAAGATCGCATCCAGGCCCGGTCGTCGATCTCTCAGCGCCGCGAGGGCTTCTTGGCATCATCGCGACATGACCCCACCCCTTCCCCGCACCGTCCGAGCCGTCGACACCGCTCAGCTCCTGGACCTGGCTCAGGAGGCTGCCATGCACAGCTTCAGCCAGCGGCTCCCGGTCGACTGGCTGCGAGAGAACCTCGCTGCAGACGCGACGCACTACCTGTTCCCGACGCTCGTGCAACGGCTCACCCACCGACCCGAGATGCCGTTTCAGTGGAGGTGTCAGCAGCTGCTGACCGTCAGCACCGGTGAACAGATCTGGGGCTTGCTCGACGTCCTGCCCGGCACCTTCGACAAGATCCCGGAGACCCTGGACACAGCGTCCAAGAAGGACGTCGTCCTCCGCATCGAGCGAGCAGTGACCGTGCGCGAGTGGATGGAACGGATGGCCGCCGATTCAGGCTCGCAGTGACAGATACCTCTGCGAGATGACAGATATCGCTGCCGGTCACATCAAGGCGTATACCCCGCCAGAACTCCTGCAAGCATTCGCTTGCAAAAGTTAGCAAGGTGCGGCAGCATCGCACCCATGGCATCACTCAACGTCGGCAATCTCGGCGAGTATTTGCGTGAGCAGCGGCGCAATGCGCAGCTGACCTTGCGTCAACTCGCCGATGCGGCAGGAGTGTCCAACCCGTACCTCAGTCAGATCGAGCGCGGTCTGCGCAAGCCGAGCGCCGAGATCCTCCAGCAGATCGCCAAGGCGCTGCGGATCTCGGCGGAGACGCTCTATGTGCAGGCCGGAATCCTCGATGAGCGGGACCGGGGGGAGGCGGAGGTACGCAGCGTGATCCTCGCCGACCCCTCGATCAACGAGCGGCAGAAGCAGGTGCTGCTCGAGATCTACGAGTCCTTCCGCAGGGAGAACGGGCTCCCCAGGGATGACGACAGCAAACCTTCCAGCTGACAACAGACGGGAGAACCCGCCATGGCGATCACTCAGGACATCCGCAAGGCGACCATTGACACCGCCTATGCCGCGGCCGGGGCCGCGGACCTCGCGGCCGAGAAGCTCGGGCAGCTGGTCGCCGAGGCGCCCGGCCGGCTGGAGCAGCTGCGCCGGACGGACCCCAAGGAGCTGGGACAGCGGGTGAGCAAGGGGGCCAAGGAGGCCCAGGCGCAGCTCAGCGGCAAGGCGAGCCGGCTCGCGGGCAGCATGGACACCGATCTGAAGAAGCTGAGCCAGCAGGTGCAGGACCTGGCGCTGCAGGGGGTCGGGGCGGCCGTGGGCTATGTGGCCAAGGCCGGGGAGACCCGGGACAAGCTGGCCGAGCGCGGCCGGGAGGCCGTGAAGACCTGGAAGGGCGAGCAGGCCGCGCCCGCCTCGGAGATCCCGGTGGCCACCGAGCCGGGGTCGGCGTCGGGGTCCAAGGCCGAGGACGGGTCCGAGTCCGGGTCCGGGTCCGGGGAGGACGCCAAGCCGGCCGCCCGTAAGACCGCGGCCCGCAAGCCGGCCGCCAAGCGGGCGGAGTCCAAGGAGCAGTAAGGCGGCCGGGCCGTGGAGCGGTAACGGACGGAAACGGTCCGGGCACCCCAGCCGTGTCCGGACCGTTCTCCCGGTACGGTGGGCAGCAGGGGCTGACTACGCGCCAACGTCATCGGACGGGAACGTCACCAGACGGACAAGAGGTGGGCGGCATGCTGGTGGAAGGCTTCGGCCAGATTCTGTACTTCATCTCCATCGGGCTGCTCGTGTTCACGCTGGTGGCCTTTATCGACGCCGCCACCCGCCGGGCGGACGCCTACCGGGCCGCCGACAAGCAGAACAAGGGCTTCTGGCTGATCGTGCTGGGCATCGCGGTGGCGGTGCACCTCTTCTTCGGCATTCTGAACTTCCTGCCGATCCTCGGCCTGATCGCGGCCATCGTCTACTTCGTGGACGTACGGCCCGCGCTCCGGCAGGTGACCGGGCGCGGCCCGCGGCGGCGCGGCTCCAGCTCGGACGGCCCCTATGGGCCGTACAACGGCGGCCGCTGAGGCGGGAGTTGCCTCTGCCGCCGGTCAGCGGTCCAGCAGGACCATGGCCAGATCGTCGGTCAACTCCCCGCCGTTGAGGGCGTGCACCTCGGCGACCGCCGCGTCCAGCAGCGCCTCCCCGTGCAGCCCCTCCTTGAGCTGACGGGCAATCATCTCCACCATGCCCTCCTGGCCCAGCCGCCGGGCGTCCTCGCCGACCCGGCCCTCGATCAGGCCGTCGGTGTAGAGCATCAGGCTCCAGCGCTCGCCGAGTTGGACATCCAGGCAGGGCCAGTGGGTCCCCGGCAGCAGCCCCAGCGCCGGGCCGCCGTGCTGGGGCAGCAGGCGGGGCGGCGCCCCGGCGGCGGCCAGCAGCGGGGCCGGGTGGCCGGCCAGCCGCAGGGCGGCCGAGCGGCCGTCGGGGGCGATGTCCACGGTGCACAGGGTCGCGAAGATCTCCTCGTCCGCGCGCTCGTGTTCCAGCACCTGCTGGAGGGTGTTCAGCAGCCGGTCGCCGGAGAGCCCGGCCAGGGTCAGGGTGCGCCAGGCGATGCGCAGTTCGACGCCCAGCGCCGCCTCGTCGGGGCCATGACCGCAGACGTCGCCGATCATGGCGTGCACGGTGCCGTCGGGGGTCCGTACGGTGTCGTAGAAGTCACCGCCCAGCAGGGCGCGGCTGCGGCCCGGCCGGTAGCGGGCGGCGAAGCGCAGCTCGGACCCGGCCAGCAGCGGGGTGGGCAGCAGCCCGCGCTCCAGGCGGGCGTTCTCCTGGGCGCGCAGAAAGGACTCGGTGAGCTGGCGCTGGGCGCAGTCGGCGCGCTTGCGCTCCACCGCGTAGCGGATGGCGCGGCTGAGCACCGGGCCGTCCAGCCCGTCCCGGAAGAGGTAGTCCTGGGCACCGACCCGGACCGCCTCGGCGCCGCGTTCGGCGTCGCCCTCGGCGGTGAGGGCCACCACGGCCTGGCGCGGGGCCAGCCGCAGCACCTGGCGCAGGGTGGCCAGCTCGTCGGTGGCGCCGTCCTCGGCGGGCAGCGCCAGGTCCAGCAGGATGCACTGGACGTCCGAGGTGAGCAGGCGCTCGGCCTCGGTGAGATTGCGGGCCGTGCGGATACGGACCGGCTTGCCGGAGGCGGAGGTCAGCTCCGCCACATCCGGCATGGACAGCGAGCCGGCCGGGTCGTTCTCGATCACCAGCAGGGTCAGCCCGCCGTCGGGCAGTGCGGCGGTCCGCTCCACGGGCCGCGGCACGGATACGGGCATCACGTCGTTATTTCCTTCCTCCCCCGGCTGTTGCCGGGAGGGACCCTCAACCCCCCGAGGGCGGCACCGCGCTTGCAGCGGCACCGGACGTGACCCTAGCGGGCAGGCCAGGGCCAACGGAATGGTACGGAGCCACCCGCCTCTGTCATATGCCGTCGCCAAACGCGCTTTTGGGGCAGGGCGGGATAAAGCCAGGCATGACAAAGGTCACGCCCTGGGCGGGGGGCCGGCGGGCGGGTGAGAGTGCGGTCACGTCTGCCAGGTCACACCCGCCCGGCGCGGCTTCAAGGCCGCGCCGCGCCGCAACCCGGCGCGGCCTCAGCCCGGCCGGACCACTCCCAGGATCGGCATCGAACCGGCCCCCGCCAGGGTCACCTGCCGCCCCGGCCGGGGGGCGTGCACGATGGTGCCGTCGCCGACATACATCGCCACATGGCTGGCGTCCTGGAAGTAAATGATCAGGTCGCCGGGGCGCATGTCCTTGATCTCCACCTTGGGCAGCTGCTGCCACTGCTCCTGGGAGGTGCGCGGTATCGGCCGGCCCGCGGCCGCCCAGGCGGTGCTGGTCAGCCCGGAGCAGTCATAGGTGTCCGGCCCCACCGCGCCCCAGACGTAGTCCTTGCCCATCTGCGCGGTGGCGAACTGAACCGCCCGCCGGCCCGCCGGGGAGGCCGCGTCCAGGCCCTTGAGGTCCAGACCCTTGAGCGGGTCGGAGGCCAGCCACTGACGCTGCGCCTGACGGGCCTGGTCCTCCTCCAGCTTGCGCAGCCGCTCCTTCTCCTGGGCCGCCAGCCTGGACTCCAGATCCTGGGCGGCCTTCAGCTTGGCCTCGATGTCCTTCTTGGCGTCCGCCTTTTTCTTCTTCTCGGCGTCCAGCAGCTTCCAGCGCTCGCCGGCCGCCTTGGCATAGCCGTCCAGCTCGTACTTGGCGCTACGGGCCTCGGCGAGCAGCAGCCGGGTGGCCTCCTGGCCCTTGTGGGTGGTCACCAGCCCCTCCAGGAACGCCTCCGGGGAGCCGGCCAGCAGCAGCCGGGCCTGGGGCGGCATCCCGCCGCCATCGCGGTACTGGGCCCGGGCCAGGGCGCCGATCCGGTTCTGCAGGGTGTCCACCCGCTGCCGGGCGGCGTCCACCCGCTTGTTGAGTTCGGCGACGTTCTTCTGCTGGAGCCGGGTCTGCTCGTCCGCCGCGTTATAGGCGTCGGTGGCCGACTCGGCCTGCCGGTAGAGGGCCTCCACCTGGCTGTGGACCTCCTCCAGCCGGTGCTGCTCGGCGCTCTCGGCCGGCTGCCCGGGCGGGGTGGGGTCGGCCAGGGCCGTACCCGGGGCGGCCAGCGCGGTCAGCGCGCAGACCAGGGCCGTGGCGGTGAGCAGCCGGCGTCTGCGGCGAAGGGCGGCGGCTCTGCGCCGGGCACCCCCGGCGGCGTCCGTCCCATAGCCAAGCGCAGCGTCCTCGATCCGCCCCACCGAAAAACCTCCGCGACTCGTCCCCCGCGCCGTCACTTATCGCCACACCGGCACCGGATCGTGTCACGACCCCGGCGAAACCAACAGAGATCTGCGTCACAATTCCCCGGGTTCGCCAAGGTGTTTGGGCGGCCACCACACCGACCGGCGAGGTTCACCCCTCGTTCACCTCGCTCCATCGACCCCTTCACCTGATCTGCTTAATTTCGGCCGTAGTCAAGGACCTCTCGCACGCCGCCGCAGCGGCGGCTCTCGGAAGGAACACCAGAAAGTGAAGCTTCAGCGCAAGAACCGGCTTCGGGCCGTCGCTCTCGGCGCCATCGCCGTCTCCAGCGCCCTGGTCCTCACGGCGTGCGGCTCCGACGACAACAGTGGCAGCGGCAACGGGGGCAGCGGCTCCACCAAGGCCGCCGGCAAGATCAAGTGCGAGGGCAAGGGCCAGCTGCTGGCCTCGGGCTCGTCCGCCCAGAAGAACGCCATGGACCTGTGGGTGAAGAACTTCACCCAGTCCTGCCCGGACATCCAGGTCAACTACAAGGCCACCGGCTCCGGCGCCGGCATCCAGGAGTTCCTCTCCGGCAAGACCGCCTTCGCGGGCTCCGACTCGCCGCTGAAGCCGGAGGAGGTCACCAAGTCCAAGAACGTGGTCAAGGGCGGCCAGGGCATCGACCTGCCGATGGTGGGCGGCCCCATCGCCATCGGCTACAACGTGCCGGGCGTGGACAGTCTGGTGCTGGACGCCGACACCCTCGCCAAGATCTTCGACGGCAAGATCGAGAAGTGGAACGACCCGGCGATCGCCAAGCTCAACTCCGGTGCCAAGCTGCCGGATCTGAAGATCCAGGCCTTCCACCGCTCCGATGAGTCGGGCACCACCGACAACTTCACCAAGTACCTCAAGGCGGCGGCCGGCAGCTCCTGGTCCTATGCGCCCGCCAAGGCGTGGCCGGTCAAGGGCGGCCAGTCCGCGGACGGTTCGGCCGGAGTCTCCTCCCAGGTCAACCAGACCAAGGGCGCCATCTCCTACTTCGAGCTGTCCTACGCCACCGCCAACAACATCCACACGGTGAAGCTCAACACCGGTGCCTCCACCCCGGTCGAGGCCACCAGCGACAACGCCTCCAAGGCCATCGCCGAGGCGAAGATCGTCGGCACCGGCAAGGACCTCTCCCTCCAGCTCAACTACACCACCAAGGCCGAGGGCGCCTACCCGCTCACCCTGGTGACCTACGAGGTCCTCGGCGACAAGGGCAACAAGGCGGAAACCCTCCCGGCCGCCAAGTCCTTCCTCACCTACATCGCCAGTGAGGACGGGCAGTCGGTGCTCAAGGGCCTGGGTTACGCCCCGCTGCCCGCCGAGATCGCCGCGAAGGTCCGCGACACCATCGCCGGCCTTTCCTGACCCGAGTGCGGCCCGCCCCCGCGGCGGGCCGCACCATCCGGTGCACCGCCACGCAGGAGCCCGGCCCGCACGGCCCGGCTCCGCAGACCGGAGACTCCCGTGGATGACATGGACATAAGCCCCGAAAACCCTGCCCCACCCCTCGCCCCCGAGCCCGCCGAGAACACCGGGAACGCCAAGGGCACCACCCGGATCGGCGACCGGATCTTCCTCGGCCTCTCCCGCGGCTCCGGAGTGCTGCTGCTGGCGATCATGGCCGCCATAGCGGTCTTCCTGACGGTCCGCGCCGCGAGCGCCATCTCCAAGGACCACGGCAACTTCCTCACCACCTTCGAGTGGAACGCCAACGCCGACCAGCCGGTCTTCGGCATCGCGGTACTCGCCTTCGGCACCGTGGTCAGCTCGCTGATCGCGATGCTGATCGCCGTCCCGGTCGCCATCGGGATCGCGCTGTTCATCACCCACTACGCGCCGCGCAGGCTGGCCGCCCCGCTGTCCTATGTCATCGACCTGCTGGCCGCGGTGCCGTCCATCGTCTACGGCCTGTGGGGCGCGCTCTTCCTGGTGCCGCATCTGACCGGCCTGTACACCTGGCTGGACAGCTACTTCGGCTGGACCGGGGTGCTGGCCTACCACGGCGGCGCCGCGCGCTCGCTGTTCACCATCGGCATCCTGCTGGCGATCATGATCCTGCCGATCGTCACCAGCGTCAGCCGGGAGGTCTTCCGCCAGGTCCCGCGGATGCACGAGGAGGCCGCACTGGCCCTGGGCGCCACCCGCTGGGAGGTCATCCGGATGTCCGTCCTCCCCTTCGGCCGCTCCGGCGTGATCAGCGCCTCCATGCTCGGCCTGGGCCGGGCGCTGGGCGAGACCATGGCCGTGGCCACCGTGCTGTCCCCCAGCTTCCTGATCTCCAGGAGCCTGCTCGACCCGGGCGGCGGCACCTTCGCCCAGAACATCGCCAGCAGCTTCAAGGAGTCCGGTGACCTCGGCAAGGACGCGCTGATCGCCTCCGGCCTGGTCCTGTTCGTACTGACCCTGCTGGTCAACGGCGCCGCCCGGCTGATCATCGCGCGCCGCAAGGAGTACACGGCATGAGCGACCTGACGCTGGACGAGACCGTGCTCGCCGACAGCGCCCCGCTGCCCCCGGCCGGGCTGCGCCACCCGCGGCTGCCCCGCTGGGCCCCCGCCGCGCTCGCGGTCGGCGCCATTGTGGTGGCCGCCGCCATCGGCCTGGCCGCCGGGCTGGGCAACAAGGTCCAGTGGGGCCTGATCGCCGGAGTCCTCTTCATGGCCGCCCTCTATGGCGTGACCGCCTTTGTCGAGGGCCGCCGCCAGGCCAAGGACCGGCTGGCCACCAGCCTGGTCTGGGCCTGCTTCCTGCTGGCGGTGGTCCCCCTGGTCTCGCTGATCTGGGAGACCGTGGACCGCGGTACCAAGGTGCTGGACGGCCGCTTCCTCAGCCACTCCATGGCCGGAGTGCTCACCATCGGCCCCGGCGGCGGCGTCTACCACGCCATCATCGGCACCCTGGAGCAGGTCGGCCTGGCCACCGCCATCGCCGCCCCGATCGGCCTGCTGACCGCCGTCTACCTGGTGGAGTACGGGCGGGGGAGGCTGGCCAAGGCGGTCACCTTCTTCGTGGATGTGATGACCGGCATCCCCTCCATCGTGGCCGGCCTGTTCATCCTCAGCTTCTGGATCATCATGCTGGACTTCGGCTACTCCGGCTTCGCCGGGTCGATGGCGCTGGCCATCCTGATGATGCCGGTGGTGGTCCGGTCCACCGAGGAGATGCTCAAGCTGGTCCCCAATGAACTGCGCGAGGCCTCCCTGGCGCTGGGCGTGCCCAAGTGGCGCACCATCCTCAAGGTGGTGCTGCCCACCGCGATCGGCGGCATCGCCACCGGTGTGATGCTGGCCGTCGCCCGGATCGCCGGTGAGACCGCGCCCATTGTGCTGCTGGTCTTCGGCTCCCAGGTGATCAACACCGATCCCTTCAACGGGGCCCAGTCCTCGCTGCCCTACTACATCTACGAGCAGTGGGCGGCCGGCAACGCGGCCAGCTACGACCGCGCCTGGGCGGCGGCCCTGGTGCTGATCGCCTTTGTCATGATCCTCAACCTGGTCGCCCGCGGCATAGCCCGCTGGAAGGCCCCCAAGTCCGGTCGCTGACCGTCGGTAAGAAAGCAGTAGTGATCCCCATGGCCAAGCGAATCGACGTCAGCGGCCTCTCCGCCTACTACGGCAGCCACAAGGCCATCGACGACATCTCGATGACCGTCGAGCCGCGCTCGGTGACCGCCTTCATCGGCCCCTCCGGCTGCGGCAAGTCCACCTTCCTGCGCACCCTCAACCGCATGCACGAGGTCACCCCCGGCGGCCGCGTGGAGGGCAAGGTGCTGCTGGACGAGGAGAACCTCTATGGGACGGGCGTGGACCCGGTCTCGGTGCGCCGGGTGGTCGGCATGGTCTTCCAGCGCCCCAACCCCTTCCCCACCATGTCCATCTACGACAACGTGGCCGCCGGTATCCGCCTCAACGGCGGCCGGGTACGCAAGTCCGAGCTGGACGGCATCGTGGAGAAGTCCCTCAAGGGCGCCAACCTCTGGAACGAGGTCAAGGACCGCCTGGACAAGCCGGGCGCCGGCCTCTCCGGCGGTCAGCAGCAGCGGCTGTGCATCGCCCGGGCCATCGCCGTGGAACCGCAGGTGCTGCTGATGGACGAGCCCTGCTCGGCGCTCGACCCGATCTCCACTCTCGCCATCGAGGACCTGATCGGGGAGCTCAAGGAGCGGTTCACCATCGTCATCGTCACCCACAACATGCAGCAGGCGGCCCGGGTCTCGGACCGCACCGCCTTCTTCAACCTGGCGGGGGTCGGCCAGCCCGGCAAGCTGATCGAGATCGACGACACCGAGCGGATCTTCTCCAACCCCTCGGTCCAGGCCACCGAGGACTACATCTCCGGCCGCTTCGGCTGATCACCAAGAGCTCGCCTTGCGACGCTGCTTGGCGGTGCCGCCGCAAGGCGAAGGGCCCGCCCCTGGGGCGCAGGGGCGGGCCCGTTCTCGTACTCGGCGGCGGTTCAGCCGAAGGCCAGGTTCCCCACCCAGTAGACCAGCGCGGCGACCCCCGCCGCGGCCGGCATGGTGATGAACCAGCCGAGAATGATGTTCTTGGCGACACCCCACCGCACCGCGTTGACCCGCTTGGTCGCCCCCACACCCATGATCGCGGAGGTGATCACATGGGTGGTGGAGATCGGCGCCTTGAACATAAACGCGGTGGTGAACATGACCGCCGCACCCGTGGTCTCGGCCGCGAAGCCCTGCGGCGGGTCCAGCTCGATGATCCGCCGGCCCAGCGTCCGCATGATCCGCCAGCCACCCGCGTAGGTACCCAGCGAGAGCATCAGCGCGGAGACCAGCTTCACCCACACCGGAATGGGGTCGCCCTGGCTCTCCACACCGCCGATGACCAGGGCCATCACCACCACACCCATGGTCTTCTGGGCGTCCTGGAGGCCATGGCCGAGCGCCATGCCCGCCGCGGAGACGGTCTGCGCGATACGGAAGCCGCGCTTGGCCTTGTGCGGATTGGCCCGGCGGAACAGCCACAGCAGACAGACCATGACGAGATAGCCGAGGATCAGGCCGACCAGCGGCGAGAGGAACATCGGCAGGACGACCTTGTCCCACACGCCCCACCAGTGAACGGTCGTCGATCCGGCCACCGCGGCGCCGACCAGGCCGCCGAACAGCGCATGGCTGGACGAGGACGGCAGGCCGAAGTACCAGGTGACCAGGTTCCAGACCACCGCACCGATCAGCGCGGAGAAGAGGATCAGCATCCCCTGGTTGCCGGTGGGCGTCGCGATCAGACCCTCGCTGACGGTCTTGGCGACCCCGCTGCCCAGAAAGGCACCGGCGAGGTTCATCACGGCCGCCATCGCCAGGGCCGCCCGCGGGGTCAGCGCCCGCGTCGAGACGGAGGTCGCGATGGCGTTGGCGGAGTCATGGAAGCCATTGGTATAGGCGAATCCGAGCGCGACCGCGATGGTCACGACAAGTGCGAACGTGTCCACCGGGGGTCAGGACTCCTTGACCGCGATGGTCTCGACCGTATTGGCGACATGCTCGAACGCGTCCGCCGCCTCCTCCAGCACATCCACGATCTGCTTGAGCTTGAGCACCTCGATGGCGTCGTACTTGCCATTGAAGAGCTGCGCCAGGAGCTTGCGGTGAATCTGGTCCGCCTGGTTCTCCAGCCGGTTGACCTCGATCCAGTACTCCGTGAGATTCGTCATGGTGCGCAGGTTGGGCATCGCCTCGGCGGTCAGCTCCGCGGCCCTGGCCAGGACCTCGATCTGCTGCTCCACGCCCTTGGGCAGGTCCTCGACCTGGTAGAGGACCACCAGATCGACGGCCTCCTCCATGAAGTCCATGATGTCGTCGAGCGAGGACGCGAGGGCGTAGATGTCCTCACGGTCGAAGGGCGTGATGAAAGAGGAGTTCAGCTGGTGAAAGATCGCGTGCGTCGCGTCGTCCCCGGCGTGCTCCGCTGCCCGCATGCGCTCTGAGATCTCGGCCCGGCCGGACGAGTCCGCGCCGAGCATTTCCATCAGGAGCTTGGAGCCCGTGACGATGTTGTCCGCGGACGCGGCGAACATGTCGTAGAAGCTCGTCTCCCTGGGGGTCAGACGAAAGCGCACGTGGGATCCTCGGGGTGCAGCGGATTCGGTCTCGTTGATGCTAGGCGCATCATCGGGCCACAGCTAACTGGCATTCCCTCAGTGTCGCCCATCGGGCAGAGTGCTCATAAAGCCGGTCCCGTACCCGGTCGCCAATTCCAGTACGCTATACCCCGTGGGGGTATTCCGATGAGGTATAAGGGCGCGCTGCCGCGCGGAACACGGAGGGTGCCATGACGACCACGGAAGCCGCCGGGAGCGGCATGGGCGCCTGCCACGGCCAGGACGCGCCGGCCCACCCCGGCCCGCATGGCTACAGCCATGACAAGGAGGCGCACCTCAAGCGACTGCGCCGGATCGAGGGACAGATCCGCGGCCTGCAGCGCATGGTCGAGGAGGATGTCTACTGCATCGACATACTCACCCAGGTCTCGGCCGGGACCAAGGCCCTGCAGTCCTTCGCGCTCCAGCTGCTCCAGGAGCATCTGCGGCACTGTGTGGCCGACGCCGCGGTCAAGGGCGGGGACGAGATCGACGCCAAGGTCGCCGAGGCGACAGCCGCGGTGGCCCGCCTGCTGCGGTCCTGAGGCGCCCCGTAAGGGGCGCGGGGCGGCTATTCGATATGCGGCTCCGCCGCGTAGCACACAGCGCCCCTGACGGGGCCCGCTCAGCCCTCCGCCGCGCCCTCACCCCGGCGGAGCCGGTCCACCCGGAGCACCTCATCGATACGGTCCGGGCTGAGCCGCTCCTCCTCCGCACTGGACGCGGCGATCATCAACTCCCCGTAGAGATCGATCTCGATGAGGGCCACGGGATCCGGTCCGCCCGACGAACCGCGTCGCGAAACCACGTGATTCACCTCCTCGGGTCTTGCGTTCCCGCCTCCAGGTTAGGGATCGGCACAGACTCCGCGCATGGCACAGAAGGACCATTTCCATGGCCAACTACGCTGCCCCGCGCTATTTCTGCGGTGCGGCGACCCTTCCCGCATAGATATCTCCGGGAACGGGCAGCCGAACGCGGGGCCGTACCGCCCCGAACGAGACCAGTTCCACCGTGGACACCACCGTTCCCGGCAGTGCCCGGCCCCGCCCGTCCCGGCTGCGCACCCGGAACCGGTAGCGCAGCACCCGTGCCCGGCCCTGTTCATCGAGGCTGGCGTCGAAGGCCACCGTGCCACCGGAGAACCCCCTGGCCGCCGCCAGCAGCACCGCCCGGTCCCGGGCCGGGGCCCGCCGCGCCGCGTCCTTGAGATCCACCGTTCCCCAGTAGTGCCGCACCCGCGCCCCGTCCACCGTCTCGTCCCGCAGATAGGCCACTTCCCTTGCCCCGGCCAGCAGTTCGGCCGCCGCCAGTGGATCGGTGGCCCCGCTGGTCAGCAGGTCGCCATCGCCCAGCGCCCCGGTCTCCAGCCGGACCCATTTGTCGGCGGGCACTCCGGCGCCCCGGTTCTTCATATACAGCGCCCCGGGGATGAACACCTCGGTGATGGGCCGGTGTTCGAGCGCACCGGTCACGTCCCCCGGTGCCAGTACCGTCAACTCCCCTACCGGGCGGGCGAAGTCATAGACGCCGGAGCCCCGGATGGTCAGCCGGGTGCCGCCGCTCTCCGTCTCCATGGCGGTACGCACCCAGGCGCCCCCCGCTCTGGCCAGCACCGCGGGCACCGCCCGTACCGCCGCCAGCGCCCGGGCCGGGTCCTCGGCGCTGCCCATCAACGCCGCCGAACCCGCGCCCTCTTCCCGCTGTCCGGGCCCGGAGGTGGCACAGCCGGCCAGCAGCACACCGAGGGCCACCGTGGCCGCGACCCGTCCGCGTCCGTGACCCCGCACCGCCATCAGCCCTCAGCCCCTGCCCTGAAGCTCTGCCGAAACACCGCGGAAGCTCGCGGAAACCGCGGAACTCACGGAAACCGCGAACCACCAGAACCACCATGAACCCGCCGGTTCAACGACCGCCCGCACACGGCCGTCACGGCCGGGTAGCGTGGGAGCCATGGCCGAGCCCGTGCCCGCTCACCATCCGGCGGGCCACCACACCAGCACCACCGAACGCGGTCCCTTCTGCACCGCCCGCTGTACCTGCGGCTGGTACGGACCGGCCCGGCGGGCCCGTTCCCTGGCCCGGTCCGACGCCGACGCCCATCTCTCGCAGCACCGCAGCTGACCCCCGGCCCTCGCCATACCGCGGCTGACCCCGGCCCGGCCCAGAACAACAAGCACCAATGGAACCAACCCCCCGTTCCCGGGCATCTGTTTGATCATCAGCCGGCGATCACAGTTACCACGGGGGCACTTATGTCCATACGCACGCCGTCCATCAAGCGCCGCACCCTGCTGACGGCCGCCACCGGTCTCGCGGCGGCCGGTACCTGGGCCACGGCCCGCCCGGCCGGCGCCCGTACCCTCTCCGCCGCCCCCGGCACCCCCACCGCGGCCGCTGCCAAGGCCGCCGCCCCCAAGTCCGCCGACTGGAGCGCCCTCGGCAAGGGCCTGGCAGGCGGCCTGATACGGCCCGGCGACGCCGACTACACCACCGCCCGCCAGCTCTACAACACCCGCTTCGACAACCAGCGCCCGGCGGGCATCGCCTATGTCCAGGGCACTGGCGACATCGCCTCCTGTCTGGCCTTCGCCCGCCGCTTCAAGGTGCCGGTCGCCATCCGCAACGGCGGCCACAGCTACGCCGGTTGGTCCGGCGGCGACCACCGTCTGATCATCGATGTCTCCCGGCTGAAGACGGTACGCACCACCGGCTCCGCCACCGCCTCCGTGGGCGCCGGCGCCAAACTCATCGATGTCTACACCGGTCTGGCCGCCCATGGAGTGACCATCTCCGGCGGCTCCTGCCCCACCGTGGGCGTCTCCGGCCTCACCCTGGGCGGCGGGCATGGAGTGCTCTCCCGCGCCTACGGCCTGGCCTGCGACAACCTCATCGGTGCCACCGTGGTCACCGCCGACGGCAAGACGCTGGACTGCGACGCCAAAAACCACGCCGACCTCTTCTGGGCGCTGCGCGGCGCGGGCAACGGCAACTTCGGCGTGGTCACCGAACTGCGCTTCACCACTCACCGGGTGGGCGACGGCGTCAGTGCCTATGTCAGCTGGCCCTGGTCCAAGGCGGCCGATGTACTGCGCGCCTGGCAGGAGTGGGGACCCAGCCGGCCGGATGCCATCTGGTCCGCCTGTGACCTGTCCGCCGGCGCCGGCGGCACCCCCCATATATCCGTGGCCGCCTTCAGCCTCGGCACCCAGGGCGAACTGGCCAACGCCATGGACGAACTGGTCACCAAGGTGGGCGGCGCCAAGGCCAGGGTCTCCCTGCACCGCCGCTCCTACCTGGACAGCATGCGCTCCTACGCCGGCTGTTCGGACAAGACCCTGGCCCAGAGCCACCTCCCGGGCCGCACCCCCGGCCGGGACAAGTCCGGCAAGCTGGAGCGCGAAACCTACGCCGCCCGCTCGGACTTCTACGACCGCTCCCTCAACGCGGCGGGCATCCATGCCCTGTTGGGCCAGCTGGAACGATTCAGCCGACAGGGCGGCAGCGGTGGAGCCTCGGTCCAGCTCACCGCGCTGGGCGGGGCCGTCAACCGGGTCAAGCCGCTGGACACCGCCTTTGTCCACCGCCGTTCCCGCTTCCTGGCCCAGTATCTGACCTCCTGGTCGGCCACCAGGTCCGGCGCCACCCAGACCGCCTGGCTGGACGGCATCCAGTCGGGCATGCGGCGCTACGCCTCCGGCGCGGCCTACCAGAACTACACGGACCCGACGCTGAAGAACTGGCGCACGGCCTACTACGGTGACGCGGCCGACCGCCTCACCAAGATCAAGCGGCAGTACGACCCTGCCCGCCTGTTCGACTTCCCTCAGGCGCTCTAGGGGGGCCGCCCCCTGAGGGGCGCCCCTCAGGGGGCGCGGGGAACTGCGCGAGCAACCACAGACAGCCTGCACCCAAAACACAACGCGGCGCCCACCAGGGGCGCGGGGAACTGCGCGACCAGCCACAGACAACCCGCACCCAAAACACAACGCGGGGCGAGGGGGGCCCAACCCCTCTACGCAGCCAGCCCGTTATCCCGATGCCGCGACCGCGCCCCCTCATCCACCGCACCATCCGGCTCCGGTACGGCCCGGGGCGCGGGCATCCGCCGCGACCGCACCAGCGCGGCTGCCCGTGTCGTACCGACCCACCGCACCAGCGGCGTGAGCAGCATCATCGCCACCGGAGCCGGCAGCAGTACCACCGCCGTGCCCAGGGCCAGCCCGCCCACCACATCGGTGGGGTAGTGCACCCCCATGAACACCCGGCAGAACGCCTCCACGAAGGCCAGGCCGATACCGATCAGCCCATACCTGCGGTGCGCGATAAACAGCCCCACACCCAGCGCCATGGTTAAGGTCGCATGGTCACTGACGAAGGAGAAATCGGTCTTCCCCTTCACCAGGATGTCCAGCCCCGGGTGTTCCAGCGCGGGGCGGGGCCGCCGTACAAAGTCCCGGATCGGGATGTTGACCAGCAGCGCCAGCCCCGCGGCCACCGGCGCCCACAGCAGCGCCGCCATCCCCGGGGCCGTGTCCCGGCCGCGCCGTACGCTCCACCAGGCGCAGGCCATCAGCACGGCCATCGCCGGCACGATCCCGTACTCGCCCATAAATCCCATGGCATGGTCGAACCAGCCGGGGGCGTCCTTGGCCAGGCCGTTGATGTCGTAGAGCAGGCTCACATCCGGGTTGGCACCGCTCGGGCCGCCGCCCTTGGCCTCCGCCGCCTCCGCCAGGGGAAGGCCCATCATCGCTCCGGGCATGTGCGTGGCCCCTATCTGTCGCCTGTCGCCTAGTGCAGCTGTTAGACCCCCGTGGTCCGTGCACCCGTCCATGCGACGGGCACTGCCCTGCCACCCCCATGGAACGCGCCGCTCCCATCGGGCGTTCCGCTCTCCACTCAATGATCACCAGGACGTTACCCAAGGGTGACCAGCGACAAAGCGGCGCGGCCCGGGGTTCACACGGTGTTCGCTCTGGGCAACGCCTTCGCCCCCGCATCCGTCACGCGGGTGGCCCCGATGTAGTCCGGAGTGTCGATTTTGTCGAACCGGATCACCGCGCCCGGATGCGGCGCATTGATCATGTATCCCCCGCCGACATACAGCCCCACATGGTGAATGCTGCGCGGGTCATTGAGGTCATTGGCGAAGAAGACCAGGTCCCCCGGCATCAGTTCATCGCGCTTGGGGTGCGGCCCGGCGTTCCACTGATCGTTGGCCACCCGCGGCAGCTCGATCCCCACCGAGGCATACGAGGCCTTGGTCAGACCCGAGCAGTCAAAGCGCCCATTGTCCTCCTTGCCGCCCTCACCGCCCCAGAGATACGGCTTGCCCAGCTGCTCCTGGGCGAAGTAGATGGCCCCGGCCGCCTGTTGTGAAGGCGCCACCCGGCCCACCGGGCGGGCAAAGGACTTCTCCAGGCTCCTGATGGACTTCACATAGCCCTGGGTCTCGCTGATGGCGGGCACCCCGCCGGCACTGATGACGCGATACGCGCCCGCGTTGTACGCGGCGAGCATGTTGTCGGTGGCATCGCCGGGTACGCCCTTGACGTCCTTGGCGAGCGCACAGTCATAGGTGGCGGCGGAGGCGATGGCATCCGCCGGGTTCCAGATATCCGGTTTGCCGCTGCCGCTGGCGCTGACCCCGTACTGCGCCCAGGTCTCCGGGATGAACTGGGCCAGGCCGAGCGCTCCGGCGCGGCTCTGTGCCTTGGGGTCCCAGTTGCTCTCGGTGTACAACTGGGCGGCCAGCAGCGGCGGGCTGATCGCGGGGCACAAATTGCCCCATTTCTCTATCACCGGCTGATACTCGGCCGGTGCAGCCCCCTTGGCCAGCCCAAGATTGCCGACGCCCGGCGCGCCCCCCATATTCGCCGCGATCATATAGGTGGCGAACAGGAGCAGCGCAACGAACGACGCCACCGCGCCGACGCCGATCCCTCCGGCAACCCAGATTCTGCGCACTGGTCAACCATCCCCCAAGCGAGGCGAGTTCACTCGTCTTTTCCGGGTATCGACGCGTTCCGCTACTTCGCCACGAACCCGTCGCAGCCGATGGAGGCGTAGTCCTTGGGCCCGTTGACATGGAAGTAGAGGACCGTCCAGTTGCCGGGGTCCGCGCTGAGCGGCGGGGCGGTCTCATCCACTTGGCCATTGGTGAACTGCCGGAAGTCCTGGGGATACGTCAGGTTGACGGGCTTGGTGGGGTCCTGGGCGAAGAGATCGACCGGCTTGCTGGTCCAGCCGATGCTGAAGTTGGGCGTGCCCATCCGCGGTTTGCCCGTCGCGGAGTCGATCTCATGCGCTGACTTCACTCCCACCGCTACGTAGTACGGCTTGGGAAGTTTGCCAAGGTCCATCTTCAGCCGGAAGGAGACCGTCGCCTGGCCGGAGGTCAGTGCGCCGGACGCGTCCCGGCTGCCGTCAACGCTCATCTGGAAGAGATCGGCCCGCTCCTCCGGTGGCAGGGCGCACTGCCCGTCGCGCAGATCGACCGCTCCCTGCCTGGGCTGCCAGAAGTCGCGGTTGACGTCCTTCTGCTCGATATAGGTGGGCGCCGGACCACCTGGGGTGTCGGACATGGACGGGTTCGGTGAGGCGCCCGGGGTGCGGGTCGCCACAACGGGCTTGTCCGGTCCGGCCGTTGCGGTCGCCGTTGCCGCTGCTGCGCCATGCGTCTCGCTGCCGTCCGGCCGTAGTACGACCCATCCGGCCAGCACCCCCAGCACCACGGACGCCGCCCCGACTCCCAGCAACAGCCCACGCCGCGAACGGCGGGGCGCGGACTGGGGCGCGGCGACGGGGAATCCGGGGGCACCAGGAAGTCCGGCCGCCTGGGGCATGCCCGGCGTGCCGGGCAATCCGGACGCATTCGCCACACCCACCGCACCGTGCGCACCCTGCGCACCAAGAACGCCGGGCGCACCGAACCCGCTTGGTACGCCGGCGGCGCCGGGAGCCGCACCGCCAGCCCCACCCGCACCCGCACCCGCACCCGCACCCGGCGCCAGCGTCGGCACATATCCGGCACCCGAAGCCGCGTGGCCGGCCCCGCTTCCGGCCCCATGCCCCGGCGGCACCAGCCCCGCCGCCCGGGCCGCCGCCAGATCCGTCGGCGCGCGCTCCCCCAGCGCGGCCAGCGCCCGGTACACCGGATCGTCCGCCAGCGCCGAACCGACCCCACAGCGTTCGATGATCCGCGCCGGATCCGGCCGGGCGCCCGGATCACCTGCCACACAGTCCTCGATCAGCGCGGCCAACTCCGGTGCCACACCGTTCACATCAATACTTCCGTGCACCACCCGATAGGTGACGGACTCCAATGAGCCCTCGCCATACGGGGGCCGCCCCGTCGCCGCGCAGGCCATCGTCGCCCCCAGCGCGAACACATCCGCCGCCGGGCCGACTTCATTGCGGGTGATGACCTCCGGCGCCGCATATCCGGGCGTACCGGGCGCCGTCCCCAGCTGGGTCAGCGCGGTCTGCTCCGCGGTCCGGGCGATCCCGAAGTCGATCAGCTTGGGCCCACCCGGCGCCAGAATCACATTGTGCGGCTTCAAGTCGCGGTGGGTGATGCCGAATCCATGCACCTGGGCCAGCGCCTCGGCCAGCGCCGCGAACAGCCGGAAGCAGGTCTCCTCCGGGAGGGGACCCCTACGGGCCAGCGCCTGGCTCAGGCTTGGACCCGGAACATACTCCGTGGCCAGCCAGTAGGGGGCCTCCGCCAGCGAGGCGTCCACCACCTGCGCGGTATACCCGCCGTGCACCGCACGCGCCGTCTCGACCTCACGCCGGAAGCGCGTCAACGCCTCCTGGGACTGGGCGAAATCATCCCGGATCACCTTGATGGCGACATGCAGCCCGCCCGGTGACCGTCCCAGATACACCTGCCCCATACCCCCCGAACCCAGCCGGGCCAGGACAGTATGGGCACCTATTCGGGACGGATCTTGAGGACGGAGCGCTTCCACGAACCTGACTGTGCCACACCCCCGCACCACTCACCGCCGCCGCCCCTTGAACCTGACGTCGCGTAAGGCTGCAAGGTGGGGCGTATGCACTCCTCTTGGAAGGTCGGCCCGCTCGCACAGGCCAGCGGACTGACCGTACGCACCCTGCACCACTGGGACGCCATCGGCCTCCTCAGCCCCTCCAGCCGCACCGCCGGCGGGCACCGGGAGTACACCGAGGGCGATCTGGCCCGCCTCTACCAGATCCTGGCGCTGCGCAGCCTGGGCCTGAGCCTGGAGACCATCGCCACCTGTCTGGACTCCGGCGTGGACCCGGTCCGGCTGATCCACGACCATCTGGCCAAGGTCCAGGAGTCGGTTGACGTGCTCCAGACGCTGCGCACCCGGCTCACCACGCTGCTGGACGCGCTCTCGGCCGGCCGTACCCCCGGCACCGACGCCCTGCTGGACGCCCTGCGGGCCATCGGCTCGGTCGCCCCGCAGGCCGAGGACGCGCTCAAGGACCACCTGGCGGACGAGCAGATCGAGGTGCTGCGCACCAGGTCAGCCTCGCTGGGACCGGCCCTGCACTATCTGCTGGAGGTGGAGTGGCCGGAGCTCTACCGCCGCGCCGACCGGCTGCGCACCGAGGGCGCCCCCGCCACCGACCCACGGGTACGGCGCGTGGTGGGGCGCATGGACGAACTGAGCGCCCTGTTCACCGGCGGCGACCAGGCGATCTCCCAAGGCGTCCGCACGGCCTGGCGGGAGAACCCGGGGGCCATGTCGGGCACCCCGGCACCCGCCTCCGACGAATGGTCCGCTTTGGCCGACTTCCTGGACGAGGCCCGGAGGACCCGATGATGAACCGTCGCGCCCGTGCCGTTGTCGCCGTCGCCGGCACGCTGCCGTCGCTGCTCCTGGCCCTCTGCCTACGCCCCTACGGGGCGCTGTTCACGGTGCCCATCGCCCTTGCCTGCTATGCGGTGTTCGTCTACCTCCAGCTGCCCGCCGACCGGCGCGGGCGCCAACGGCCAAGCGCGGGCGGATAGCCATGCCTGCCCTCGGATGGCCGGAGGATCGATTCGGCACCCCACCCAGGGGTGATGCCCCGCATGGGGACGCACCGCGCCGGGCATCGCCCCCCTGATCAATTCACCGCTAGGGGAAGGCACTTCATGCGCCGCATCACCGCCCTGTTCCTCGGGACCGCCGCGTTCCTCGGCTTCCTCGCCACGCCGGCCGGCGCCGACAGCTCCGACCATCTGCTGGGGAATGTCAACGTCAACGCGGTCAGCTCGGACCTCTGGCATGCCAATGCGGCGCCGGAGCGGAACGGGCTGGTGGTCCTGCCCTAGGGAATTCGGGGGCGCCTCGTAAGGGGCGCCCCCCGGCGCGCGGGAGGGGCGCTGCACACATCCCGCTCCGCCCGAAATCCCGCTCGCCCCCCCGATCCCGAACCTGATCTCCATCGGGGCTCACTCAGGGTGTACCCAGGGCCTTCCCGGATGGTGAGCCGATCCCCCGTGCGACACGCTCTATGACATGACCCGCCACTCCCTACCGCTCAACTCCCGCCCTGCCGAGTCCCATTCGCACCGTCGCAGACTCCCCCTGATCACAGCAGCCTGCGCCATCATGACGGCCGTAACCCTCGGCACCACCGTGGCCCCCGCCCTCGCCGCCCCCGCCCGGAGGCCCCAGACCGCCACCACCTCGCACTGCCCCGGCGCTCCGCTCCCCGCACTGGACCCGGGCGCGCTCCAGCAGGCGATCTCCAGCTCTCCCGACCGGGTGACGGCCATGCTGGCCAGGGTCAGCGGACCGGCCGGGCACTGGACGGGCACCTTCGGCAAGGCCGACATAAGCACCGGCGCACCGGTGCCGGCGGACGGCAGATTCCGGCTGGGCAGCGTCACCAAGGTCTTTATTGCCACCGTGGTGCTGCAATTGGCCGGCGAAGACCGGTTGGAGCTGGACCACCCGGTCCAGGACTACCTCCCCGGCGTCCTGCCCACCTCCCCGGTGATCACCGTGCGCCAGCTCCTCAACTACACCAGCGGCCTGCCGGAGTTGACCCCGGACGACATTCCCACCGACCCCAAGGGGATGGTGGAGCACCGCTTCGACGACCATCCGATGGCCCAGTTGATCGCCATGGCCCTGAGCCACCCCCGGCCCTATGACCCAGGCCAGCGACAGAATTATGGCTCCACCGGCTACTACGTGGCCGCCATGCTGGTCCAGCGACTGACCGGGCACAGCTACCAGCAGGAGATCACCCAGCGCATCCTCCGCCCCCTGCACCTGCGCCACACCACGGCGCCGGAGACGGATACCGCCATCCATGGTCCGCATGCCCATGGCTATCTGGCCGTTCCCCAGCCGGACGGCACCCCGCAGCTGGCAGACGTCACCGAGCAGAACCCGGGTGCCGGGGGCCTGATCTCCACCACCGCCGACCTGGACGTCTTTCTCACCGCGCTGTTCCGGGGCCGGCTGCTGCCCGCCGCCCAGCTGGACGAGCTGTTCACCGTCCCCGCCATAGCCGAACCCCACGACCGCGCCCCGAGCCCGAACCGGCCCCAAATCGCCTACAGTGCAGGCCTGATGCGCATCACCATGCCCAATGGCCTGACCGTCTGGGGCAAGACCGGCAGCACCTTCGGCTACACCGACGGCATGTTCGCCACCCGCGACCTGCGGCGGCGCCTGATCTACTCCTTCAACCCGATATCCGGCGGCGGCAACGACGCCGCCCTGGTCAACAAGACCGTATCCGCCGCATTCAGCTGACGGGATGCCCCGCAACCCGGGTTCGGCATGCTGTTTGAGGGTTTGGCCGGTGGGTGATTCAGCGGGCCGTTGGGCGGAGGGCGTCGTCATGTCACGAAGACGTCCGGCGGATCGCTCATGCCTACCCTCACCTGTATGACGACCGACTGGATAGCGGAAGCGCAACGCTTGGCGCGGGGACGAGGCTTTGACCAACTCAGCTGTCCGCCCGAGGGGCAGGGCTCCTCCCCGGCACCGCTGTCCGAAGCGGAGATCCGCGAGGCGGAGGCGGAACTGGGCATTACCTTTCCGGACCAGTACCGGGAGTACTTGCTCCGGCAAAGCGCCGGCGGCACGGTCAACCGCCTGCGCCGAACCGCGGCAGGCTGGGGCTGGTGCGGAGACACAACCACCAACTACGCCTTGCTCACCAGCGCCTTCCCCGATCCCGACTCCTACCGCGCTTATGAAGAGGAACTCGACGCACGTGAGCCGCTGAAAGAGAACTTCCCGGATCACGACACCTACCAGGAGGCGTGGAAGCAGTGGGACGCGGAGTACGAGGTGTTCCAGGAGCGCAGGACGTCCGGCGCCGTGTTCATCCAGGAGAACGGTTGCGGTTTCTCGACCCTGCTCATTGTCACTGGTCCGCACCGAGGCACGATGTGGTTCGATGGCCGCGCGACCTGTGACCGGATCCTGCCCCTGAACCTCGGCGGTCAGCCGGTCTCGTTCGGGGACTGGCTCGGTCGGAGTTCCATGGACCTGCTCAGCCGGTGAACGCCACCGAGCCGACACCCAGCGGATCAGGCCAGGGAACGGCCATATCAATCGCGGTCGGTCCGTAATCCGGATCAGCAGACGTAAGCCGGCCGGAGCAGCGACACCTGGCACTGGGCGTCGGTAAAGCCCAGGGTGCGGTAGAGCCGGATGGCGTGGTAGCCGGGATCGGCGACGATCACCAGGGTGTGGACGCCGGGCCTGGTCAACGCCCAGGCGCCGGCGTGGCGTACCACGGCCCCGGCCAGCCCCCGGCGGCGGAACCCCGGATGCGTTTCCACATTCTGGAACCGCGCCGGCCCTCCGCCGTCGCTGAACACCCCCGCCCCGGCCCGCATCCGTCCCTCCACAAAGGCCCCGAACCAAGCGCCATGACCGGCCTCGCAGATGCTCCGGTACTCGGCCAGTTTGCGGGTGAGGAAGGCCCGGTGCTCGGGCAGGTCCGCCGAGTCCTCGGTGGCGAACCGGAGTTCGGTGGCAAGCGCCCAGTCCTCGTCACCATCCAGGGGTCGGATTTCCGCTCCCTCCAAGCCGGTTGGCGGCAACAGAGCCCTCGCGGTGAGCACCGCATCCACCTGCACGGTGAGGTCAAGCCGGGCCAGCTCCTCCGGAGGGAAGGATTCCGCCTCGGTGGAGTCGGTGGCATCCACCCCGATGGCCAGATGCCCGGCCTCCGGGAACTCCGCGGCGAAGGCCTTCGCCCAGTACGCCGGATCGCTGCCCGGGGGCACCAGCAGGTAATTGCCCCACCAGTAATGGGAGTTGTCCGGGGTGTGCACACTGAGATGGGTGCCGTGATCGGTGATGCGCGAACCGCCCATGGCACGCAGCATCAGGTCGGTGCGGAAGCCCAGCGAATTCACCTTCACCGCGCCGATGCTAGGGCGCACCCGGGGGTGCGGCAATGCGAATTGTCCGGGATACATGCCTTTGTGATCGCCCGGTTGCCGAGGCGGATCACCGGGCGATCCGGAACCACACCGCCTTGCCGGGCCCCGGCCCATGTCGGCAGACGCCCCAGTCGGTGGCACATGCGCTGATGAGCAGCAGGCCACGGCCGCTCTCCTGCCGCTCCGGGTACGGCCGCCCCAGGCGCGGCATGCCGGGTGCGTCATCGCGCACCAGCACCCGGAGCGCACCGCCGGCCGCCCACTCGGCGTGCAGCGTGACCGGCGCCGAACAGCCGCTCCCCCGGCAGGCGTTGATGGCGTTGGTCACCGCCTCGGAGGTGAGCAGCAGCGCGGTATCGGTCAGCTCCTCACGGTGCGCGGCGGTGAGCGCGGTACGGACCGCTTCACGCGCCGTACGGACCCAGCCCGGGGCGGGCGGGAAGACCAGGGCGAAGTCGGGTCGGGCGGTGCGGCACATCGGCGGCTCCTGGCCGGTTGAGGTGGCGGGTTCCCTCGGCGGGTGCGGTGGCATTGCCGTGTCGCTGCGCGCGTGCGAACGGTGCGCTTCCGGCTTATGGGCGCCGGGGCGGTTGTCTTCGACGGTAGGGACCGCAGTTGCCGATCTGCAACTGCCTTACCGGAATTGCCACCAACGAGTGGCTGTCGCTTGTCACCAGCAGGCAGACTGCTGACGATCAGCAGGAGGCAGAGATGGGCCTACGCGCCAACCCGACCCAGCGCCAACGCCGTTTGGGCATGGAACTTCGCAGGCTGCGCACTGCGGCCGGACTGTCGGTCGGCGAGGCCGCAGCGGCGGCGGGACTGGGTCCGCCACATCTTGGTCACATCGAGGCGGCCCGAACAGCCATTCCAGAGGTGAAGTTGCGGGCACTGGCAGCGGCTTACGGTTGCCAATCTGAACCTCTGATTGAGGCGCTGGTGGCCATGGGGCAGGCCACAGGCCGAGGCTGGTGGTCCGACTTCCGTGGCCCGCACCACAGTGACGCGGCCCGCGATCTCGCCGAGCTGGAGTCCTTGTCCATTGCGCACCGCTCGTTCCAGTGGGTGCACATCCCTGGCCTGCTACAAACACCCGAGTACATGCGGACGTTGTTCGTCGGCGGGAACCCGGAGGCATCTCCGGCCGCTATCGAGCGGTTCGTTGAGTTCAGGCTCCAACGACAGCAAGTCCTGACCGGCGAAGCGCCTCCACGATTCCACGCGGTCATTCACGAGGCCGCGCTCCGGATGCAGTTCGTCGGCCCTCACATCATGCGCCGCCAGATCGAGCACTTGGTGGAGTTGGCGAAGCTACCGAACGTACTCATCCAGATCCTGCCCTTCCGGGCAGAGGTACACCCGCAGTTCAGCGCGCCCTTCGTTATCTACGACCACTCGGTGGCCCAACTGAGCACGGCCTATGTGGAACACCCCAACACTTCGCCCTTCATTGGCGAGCCACGCGAACTGCATGAATTTGACACCGAGTTCAACAAGCTGAGCGAAGCGGCCTTCGCGCCGGTGCCAGCCGTCATCGAACCCAAGTTCTACACTGAGAGGGATTCCCTCGGGCTGATCCAGCACGTGTTGTTCACTCTCTGAGGAGAGGCGATGCCTGCAGTCTCATGGCAGAAGTCCAGCTTCAGCGCAGCCAACGGCAACGGCGAGTGCCTGGAGGTATCCGCCACCCCCAACACCATCGCGCTTCGCGAGAGCGACGCCCCGCGCACCGTGCTCGCCCTCAGCCGCCCCGCCCTGCGGGCGTTCCTGGGTTACGCCCGAGGCGCAGAACCCGGCGTTCACCGCTGACCGCCGGCTTCGTGTCGGCCAGCGCTTCCGCTACTGGCCGTGAAAGGCCGCACCATGTCGAACCCTCGGTGGCAGAAGTCCAGCTTCAGCACAGCCAACGAAAACGGCGATTGCCTGGAGGCTTCCCGCACCCCCAACAACACCATCGCGCTCCGGGAGAGCGACGCCCCGCGCACCGTGCTCGCCCTCAGCCGTCCCGCCCTACGGGCGTTCCTGCGGTACGCCCGGGGCGGGGTGCCCGGCAACCGTTGACCGCCGGCCCGCACCCAGGGGGCACCGCGCTCCGGGGCGGAAAACCTTTGCGCGGGCGGCTCAATCCAACACGGAAACCCGACCCGGTTGAACGCTGCACAACCGTCATGCCACCTGTGCGCGGCGCGGACCGCAGAAGACGGGAGCCCGGCGGCGTGCGGGGCCCGCGCCCGTGCGTGGGCCGGCCATCGCTGACCGGATCGTTCCGGGTGCGGACTTGATCATCCCTTCTGGCGCGGCCCAACCACCCCGCATGCTGAAGCCATGAACAGCGCACTGATCGTGATCGACGTCCAGGAATCCTTCCGGCAGCGGGAGAACTGGGCCGCCTCCTCCAACCCCGACATCGTGGACAAGGTCAACCGGCTGGTGGCCGCCCAGCGGGCCAAGGGCGAGCTGGTGGTGTGGGTGACGCACACCGAGCCCGGCACCGGTACCGTTTTCGACCCCGAGCGGGGGTTCGTCCGGCTGATCGAGGGGCTGAAGCCCGAGGCCGGGGAGCCCTTCCTCAGCAAGACCTCGCACAACGCCTTCACCACCACCAACCTCCAGCAGCTGCTCACCGAGCGGGGCATCCGCGAGGTGCTGATCAGCGGCATCCGTACCGAGCAGTGCTGTGAGACCACCGCCCGGGTGGCCTCCGACCTCGGCTATGAGGTCACCTTTGTGATCGACGCCACCGTCACCCACCCCATCGAGCACCGGGACGCCCCCGCCGGCCGCAGCCTGGCGGAGATCCTGGCGGACCCGCGTACCCTCACCACGGACGCGATCACCGAGCGCACCGAGTATGCGCTGGCCGGTCGGTTCGCCAAGATCGCCACCGTTGAGGAGCTGACTGGATCGTGACCGTCAGACGGGTCGTCTTCCTGCTGGTACCGCAGCTGCACCTGCTGGACCTGGCCGGTCCCGCCCAGGTGTTCTCCACCGCCAACGACCTGGGCTGCGGCTATGAGCTCAGCTATGTGGCGGAGCAGGAAGACATCCCGACGGCGCAGGGGGTACCGCTGAAGGCCGCCATCGAGTGGCCGGAACTGGGGGAGCGGGACCTGATCGTGGTGCCGGGCTGGCGGGCGCCCACCCTGCGCCGGCATGGCGCGCTCGGCACCGCGATGCTGGACCGTCTGGTCGCCCATCACACGGCCGGCGGCACCGTGGCCAGTGTCTGCGCGGGCGCCGACGCCCTGGGCAGGGCCGGGCTGCTGGACGGGCGGCGGTGCACCACCCATCACGACGTCCAGGAGGAGCTGGCCCGCCGGTATCCGAGGGCCACTGTGGTGCGTGACGTCCTTTATGTCACCGACGACCGGGTGGTCACCTCGGCCGGGATCGCCAGCGGGATCGATCTGGCCCTGCACCTGGTGGCGGTGCACCATGGCGCGGCGACCGCGGCCCGGGTGGCCCGGAGCATGGTGGTCTACGCCCGCCGCAACGGCGACCAGCAGCAGACCAGCGCCATGCTGCGGCACCGTACCCACCTCAGCGACGCGGTGCACCGGGCGCAGGATCTGATCGACGCCCGCTACACCAGCACTCTGCCGCTGGGCCGGCTGGCCGCCGCGGTGGGGCTCAGCGAACGCACCCTCACCCGCCGGTTCACCGCCGCCACCGGCCTCACCCCGCTGCGCTACCAGCAGGAACTCCGTATCGAACATGCCGAGCACCTGATCTCCCAGGGCTCCACCGTGGAGGCGGCGGCCCGCAGCGTCGGCTTCCAGGACGCCCGGATGCTGCGCCGCCTCAGGGGACGTCCGCAGCGAGTCCCCAGCACTCCCGCTCCGCAGCCGTGATCGGCGGCTCCGGCGGGGGGCGGCGCCCCGGGTCCGGACCCCGCAGCGCCTCCAGCAGCATCCGGGGACGGACCAGCGCGGGCCAGGGCTCGGAGAGGGTCATCACATCCAGCAGCGCCCGGGAGACGGCGGGCCGGCACATCGAGGTGCGCACCAGGCGCTGGAAGTAGCCATGGGTCAGCCGGACCGCCACCGCCGAGCGGTTGCCGGTGGCTCCCGGGTAGCGCATATCGTCGCCGGTGGCCAGGGACCAGGCGCCGGACACCGGCCGCGCGGCGGCCCGTTGGGCCCGCCGGGCCAGGCCGGGACCGGTCAGTCCGCCGCCCCCGGTGAGCTCGGCGCGCAGGGCCAGGGCGCACTGGGCGGCAACCGTCATGCCCTGGCCATAGATGGGGTTGAAGGAGGCCACCGCGTCGCCGAGCACCAGATAGCCCTCGGGCCAGGACGGCGAACGTTCATAGAAGCGGCGCCTGTTGACGGTGGTGCGGGTGAGGTGGACATCGGTGAGCGGGCTGGCCCGGGCGATCAGATCGGCCAGCAACGGGTGGCGCAGCGAGCGGGCGAAGTGCTCGAACTCGGCCGTTTCACCGGTCGGTTCACCGCCCCGGGTCCCGGCGAGGGTGAGCAGCCAGCGGCCGCCCTCGATGGGCAGCAGGGTGCCGCCCCGGCCGGGCTCCGGGGTGCCGGAGACGGCCTGCACCGAGACCACCGGAATGCTCTCCGCCCTTGGCGGCGCCTGGAAGATCCGGCTGGCATAGACCAGCCCGGAGTCCACGGTCTCCTCGCGCACAACGGGCAGTCCCAGCCCGGACAGCCAGCGGGCGGCCGGTGAGCCCCGGCCGGTGGCGTCCACCACCAGGTCCGTGGCCAGGCTCTCGCTGCCGCCGGAGTCCAGGTGCCGCAGCCGCACCCCGGTGATGCGCACCGCGTCCCCGAGCAGGGCCACCGCCTCACAGCGCGTCCGGAGCACGATCTCCGGGTGGGCCAGGGCCTGTTGACGGACCACATGGTCCAGCAGGTCCCTGCTGCAGGCGATCAGGAACTGGCTCTCCGGCCAACGGCGGGCCCAGCCATCGGCGGTGAGCACCACCAGGCTGGACGGCAGCGCGATACGGTGCGCGCCGGCGCCCAGCCAGCGCCGGGTGGTGCCGGGCAGCAGGGACTCAACGGCCCGTGCCCCGCCCGACATCAGCAGATGCGCATGACGCGCCTGGGGCAGGCCCTTACGGGGCGCGGCCTCCTCGGGCAGACAGTCCCGCTCGACCACGACGATCTCCTCGGCATGGCCGCGCAGCGCGGCCGCGGCGAGCATTCCGGCCATGCTCGCGCCGAGCACCACCGCACGCCTGGGCCGCCCGCGCCGGCGGTCGCCCGCGCTCGCGGGGCGGGGGTTGGGGGCGATCACGGCGCATCTCTTTCCGCCGTGGCGGCGAAGTACGCCCCGGCCACGCCCGGTTCGCCCCATCGTGCGCCGGGCGCCCCCTGTTCTAGGGTGGGCGGCCAGGTCAGACGAACGACAGCCCGAGGGGGAGACGTTGACTGGGCGCGTACCAGAGGGACTGAACTGGATTCCGGCGACCGACGATCTGTCCATGCCGGAGTATCTGGAGGTCGCCTTCGGCAACGAGGGCGACGACAACGTCTATATCCGGGAGAACGTCCACCCGGAGAAGGTGGTGATCACCACCAAGCGCAAGTGGGACGCCTTTGTACTCGGCGTCCAGGCGGGCGAGTTCGACCACTTTGTGGCGGACTTGGAGGACTGAACGAGCGGCGGCCCCGGCCCCCGTCAGTCCCCGCCAGCCCTCGTCAGCCGTCGTCCCCCGAGTCGTCCTGGCCGTCGCCCTGGTCCCGCTGGTCGTTGTGGCGGTGCTTGCCGTTTCGCTGGTGCGGTTTGCCACTGGCGGGATGCTTGGGCTGGGCGGGGTGCCCGGACGGGTGGGTGCCGGTGCCGGACTGCCGGGCCGTGCCGTCCGGCACCGTCTGGGAGGGCTGGGCGTCCGGCCGGTTCCCGCTGGTCTTGCCGTCCTCGGAGGTGAAGACCGAGGCGCCGATGACCGCTGCCACCGCGAAGGCCACCGCACCCGCCAGCACTCCGCCCAGTGTCTTGGGCGTACGGATGCGCAGCCGCCCGGCGCTCCTGCCGCCCGCCCCGTGCCGCCGGCCGCCGACCGCGGGGGTGCTGCGGGTGGCCGGGGAACCCGGCAGGGCGTAGGTGGTGACGCTCTCCTGGTGGACTGGGGCCGTGGGCATGGGGCCCGGGGCCTTGGGCGCCCCGGACGGCATGGGCGGCACGGCCGCCGGGGGCGCGGTGGGGGTGGCCGGAGGAATGGCGGGGGGCGCCGGGACCATGGCGGGGGCGGCCGGCGCGGAGCCGCGCCAGGCACCGCTCGCGAACCAGTCGGCCACCTCCTGGGTGGACGGCCGGGCCTCCGGCTCCTTGGCCAGCATCCGCAGCAGATAGGCGTCCATGGCGGGCGGCACATCGGCCCGGTGCTGCCGCGGTGGCACCGGCGGGGTGTCCACATGCAGATAGAGCAAAGAGGTGGGGCTGTCCGCCCAGAACGGCGGCTGGCCGACCAGCAGGTGGTACAGCACACAGCCCAGCGCGTACACATCCGAGGGCGGTCCGGCCAGACGCCCCAGCGCGCGTTCCGGCGCGAGATAGGTACTGGTACCGACGATCTGCCCGGCCCTGGTCAGCCCGGCCGAGGTCTCGTCCACAAAGCGGGCGATGCCGAAGTCGCCGATCTTCAACGCCCCGTTGGCGTCCAGCATCAGATTGCCCGGCTTGATGTCCCGGTGGATCACTCCCTGCGCATGGGCGGCCGCCAGCCCGGAGGCGGCCTGGGCGGCGATGTCCGCCACCCCGGCCGGGGAGAGCGGGCCGCGGGCGGAGAGCTGCTGGGCCAGACTGGGGCCGTTCACCAGCTCCATGACCAGGTAGAAACGCCCGTCCCAGGAGCCGAAGTCGTAGACCGCGACCACTTGAGGGTGATTCAGCCGGGCCGCCGTCTGCGCCTCCAGCCGGAACCGCTGGGCCGCTGACTCGTCGCCACCATCGCCCAGCAGCAGCTTCACCGCTACCTGACGGCCCAGCACCTCGTCCTGGCCGCGCCAGACTTCGCCCATGCCACCGCGACCGAGCAGCTCCGCCAACCGGTAGCGTTCGGCAACCAGCACCCCTACCACCCTTGATCTCGACGCACCCGACGAACCCGACGATGAGCGCGATGAACCCGATGAACCGGCCCGGCCGCCGCTGGGCGCGACGCGTGCGAGGGCGGTCACCACAGCCTACCGACCGAACGCGGTCGCACTTGAACAAGTGCACGACTCTCCCCTCCGCGCGCCGTTGCCCGAGGCCCGCACAAGTGATACACACGGTGACCGTAAGGCCACCCACTGACAACGGTCGGTCGCGGGACGGAGCTGACCTCGCCACCGGCATATGCGGACCGGCCAAAATTTGCCGCCAAGTCGACATCCGCGGGCGGCGTCTTCGGTGAAGATAGGTATCGACCTGCGCCGCGGAGCGCAGGCGGCGCAACTACCCTTCAAGGGGCGGTGAGTTACGAAATGTTTTTGGCAGCCGGAAAGGGCGACATCAACACCATTATTGGTGGAATCGCCCCGAACTGGGGCCCGTTCGGCAGCCTGGGCAAAGAGGCCCGGGTGATGATCGAGGTCATCATGGCCGTATCGATCCTGCTCTGCCTGGCCATCGCCATCTGGGGCGCGGCCAAGCAGCGCATCGGTGCGACGGCCCTGCGGGACACCTTCAGCGCGGAACAGGGCAAGGGCCTGATCGTGGCCGGGCTCACCGGAGTCTTCATCATCGGCTCGCTGGGGACGCTGTTCACCATCGTCTACGGCATGGCCGTCTAGCCGTCCGCCCGCGCAGACCCCGCTCGCTTCCCGAGTCCCCCCACCCGAGGCTGCCTCCTGATGCCCCCTCACTCCCTTTGGTCCTCCTCCCGGAAACCGCACACCCCGCTACCGTCATCTCAGGGCGGGGAGCGGGACCGCTCCGCGGGTCGCTCTGCGGGTCGCTCCGCTGTGGGAGAGGAAGCAGGCGCGCTATGAGTCTCGGTGGCGACGGCTACGGCGGCGATGCGCAGGTGACGCGTACCCGGCTGCCGGAGGGTGAGATCGACCCCTACGCCGCTCAGGGCCGGCGGGGCGCGGCCCGGCCCAAGCGGAGCCTGGTCATGGTCGTGGGGGTGGTGGTCCTGCTGCTCGCGGCAATCGCGTTCGCGAACAGAGGGGGTTCCTCCTCCGGGTCCGGCTCCTCCGCCGGGGGGTCGTCGAAGTCCGGCAAGACGGGAAGCAGTTCGGCGACGGCACCGTCCGGCGTAAAGCCGGTGGAGGGCAAGAACGGGGGGATTCCGTCCGGGTTTGCGCATACGGAGCAGGGGGCGCAGTCTGCGGCTTCCAACTATGCGGTGGCCTTGGTGTCGGCTGACATCCTCCAGCCGGAGCGGCGGCACGAGATCGTCCAGCAGGTGTTCAGCGCCGATGTGGCGGACGATCTCCAGAAGAAGCTGGACGGCGCCTACTCCAAGGACTTCCTGAGCAAGGTCGGCCTGAACGAGAACGGCGAGGCACCCAGGGGCATGACCTACGTGTCACGCACCGCACCCGTTGGCGCCAAGACCACGGAGTACAGCGAATCCTCCGCCTCCGTGGATGTCTGGTGCACCGGCGTCTTCGGCATGGCCGGGACCGGATCGACCAAGCCGGTCACCAACGACTGGTTCACCATGTCGATCAAACTGCGCTGGGTCGATGGCGACTGGAAGGCACAGGCGTTCTCGCAGAAGAACGGACCGGCGCCGGTCAGCACCGACCAAACCGCCTCCTCGGCCGATGAGATCTCCAAGGCCGTCCAGCAGTACGGAGGGTTCACCTATGCCCGGTAAGTCCCGGCGTCGGACCCTCACGGTCGCCGCCGTTCTGACGAGCGTCCAGACAACTGCCGTTCTGCTTGCGGCGCGTGCGTTCTCCGCACCGCCGCCGACCCCCACCCCGGGTACAACCGGCAGCCCCACTCCCGGTACCACCGGCGTCCCCACCCCCACGCCAAGCGGGTCAACAGGCGCCACGGCGCTGCCCACACCCAGCGGGTCCCCGACCAAGAACAATTGCGATCTGATCGCAGGACCTGCCCAGCACTATTGCCAAGGCGGCAGCAACGCCGCCAAACCCCCCACCGACCCCCCCGGCGCCCTGGACCCCGCCGCCTCGCTCGCCAAAGGCTGTGCGGAAGCCGCCTCCTGGATCATCAAGAAGGTCTCCGACGCCGTCCACGCCACCAGCAATGTGGACTTCACCAACGGGAACTTCCTGCGCCAGTACGCCGTCGTCTTCGCCGCCTCCACCATCCTGACCCTGGTCCTGTGGCTGCTGGCCGTGGCCAAGCGTGCGGTGCGTGGCGTGCCGTTCACCGAGGCGATCACCGAAGCGGTGGGCTTCCTCTGGCTGACCGTGCTCGCCTCCGCCTTCACCCCGCTGATCCTCTACACCGTGGTCCAGGCCACCGACGCCGTCACCGATGTGATCGCCTCCGGCCAGGACGCCAACAAGGACCGGTTCTTCGGGGGGTTCTCCGACGCCCTCAAGACCGGCAATGACATCGGCGGCGGCCCGATCATGCTGATCGTGCTGTCCATCGTGTCCATCATCGCCGCCGGAGTGCTCTGGCTGGAGCTGGTCATCCGGGCCGCCCTGCTCTATGTGGGCGCCCTGCTCGGCACCGCCGTCTACGCGGGCCTGGTGGACAAGAACATGTGGGGACATGTCCGCCGCTGGGCCGGGATCATGATCGCGGTCATTCTGCTCAAACCGATCATTGTGATTGTGCTGACCCTCGCCAGTGCGCTCTCCGCCGGGCAGGGCCATGGCTCGCTCAACGCGGTCATCTCCGGGCTGGCCATCATCATCCTGGCCATCCTGGCCAGCGCCATGATCTACCGCTTTGTCCCCGGCTTCGGGGACGAGATCATCAGCAGCCGCAACGCCAGCAAGGATGTGGCCTCCCGGCAGGCCGCCGCCGTGATCGCCTCCCCCGCCAGCCTGGTCAAGCAGGGCATCAACACCCATAGCACCCGGGGGGACGGCGGAAGCACCACCACCCAGCAGGCCCGTCCCGCCAACCCGGTGTCCGGCGGCGTCGCCGCCCACAGCACCCGTCAGCCCGCCGCCGCCGGCAACGGCGGCGCCCCCTCCGCCACCCCCGCGCCCCGCGCACAGAACAACGGCACATCCTCTGGAGGTGAGCGGAGTTGACGACACAGGCCCAGTCCCAGCCGGTCGCGCCCCGCCGTACGTATCTCATCGGCCGCGCCCGCCCCAACGCGGTGGTCGGCAAGAACCGGGAGACCGGCGAGATCGCGCTGATCATCGCAGGCGCGTTCCTGGGCATGATGTGCGGGCTGCTGGTGCCCATCCTGCCGCTGCGCATCATCACCCTCACCGGGTTCCCGGCCCTGGCCCTGGCGGCCGTGTATGTGCCGTACAAACAGCGCACGTTCTACAAGTGGTTCGAGATCAACCGCAGTTACAAGCGCACCTTGCGGCGCGGCACCGCCTACCGCTCGGGAGTGATCGAGGCCGGCACCCGGCTGGACGGCCGGGAGGTCGAGGTCGGGCCGCCGCCGGGGATCGGCCGGATCAACTGGCTGGCCGCCCCCTTCGGCCCGGACGAGATCGCGGTGCTGCTGCACGCCGACCGCCGTACCGTCACCGCCGCCATCGAGATCGAGGGACCGGGCGTCGGGCTGCGCGACTCCGAGGACCAGGAGGCGCTGGTCGAACGGTTCGGCACCCTGCTCAAGCATGTGGCCAACGGCGACGGCTATGTCACCCGGCTGCAGATGCTGGCCCGTACCCTGCCCGCCGACCCCGACGCGCACGCCAAGGATGTGGAGCGGCGCGGCGACGACGCCGCCCCGCAGTGGCTCAAGGACTCCTACGACCAGTTGCAGTCCATGGTCTCCACCTCCTCCGAGCAGCACCGCGCCTATCTGGTGGCGTGTATGCACTACACCCGGGAACTGGCCGCCGAGGCCCAGGCCATTGCCCGCGCCTCCCGGCACCATGGCGCCAAGCGCGGACTGGACCGGGACGCCGGGCTGGCCGTGGTCATGGCCCGCGAACTCACCGATATCTGCGCCCGGCTGGCCGAGGCCGACATCCGGGTCCGCCAGCCGCTGGGCCAGAGCCGGCTGGCCTCGCTGGTGCACTCCATGTACGACCCGGACCACCCGATCGACCACATCCAGGCGATGACCAAGCGCAATGCCTGGCCCGCCGAGCTGGACGCGCTCCAGCCCACCTACCTCCAGGCCAAGACCCGGGAGTCGGCCACCCGGGAGCCCTGGTGCCATGCCACCGCCTGGATCAAGGAGTGGCCGATGACCCCGGTGGGCGTCAACTTCCTGGCCCCGCTGCTGGTCCACACCCCCGATGTGATCCGCACCGTGGCGGTCTGTATGGACCTGGAACCCACCGATGTGGCCATCGAGCGGATGCTCACCGAGAAGACCAATGACGACGCGGACGCCTCGCGCGCCGCCAAGATGAACCGGGTGGTGGACCCGCGCGATGTCGCCCACCACTCCCGGGTGGACCAGCGGGGCGAGGACCTGGCCAGCGGGGCGGCCGGCGTCAACCTGGTCGGGTACATCACCGTCTCCTCGCGCTCCCCCGAGGAACTGGCACGGGACAAGCGGACGATAAGAGCGTCGGCCGGAAAGAGCTATCTCAAGCTGGAGTGGTGCGACCGCGAGCACCACCGGGCCTTCGTCAACACGCTGCCGTTCGCGACCGGCATCCGACGCTAGACGCTAGGGGCGACCGCCGTGCTCGAACCGCTGACCCTCCTCACCAACGCGTTCACCAGCCTGCTGTTCGGCAAGGTGGAGACCACCCGGCTGCCGGTACGCACCTCCACCGGCCAGGCGCAGGCCGTCTACCTGCCCACCGCCGCGCCGGGCCTGGGCGACTCGGGCGTGGTCATCGGGCGTGAGGTGTACTCCGGCAAGGGCTATATCTACGACCCCTTCCAGCTGTACGGGCAGCAACTGCCCGCCCCGCACTGGCTGGTGCTGGGCGAGTCCGGCAATGGCAAGTCGGCGCTGGAGAAGACCTATGTCCTGCGCCAGCTGCGGTTCCGTGACCGGCAGGTGGTGGTGCTGGACGCCCAGGGTGAGGACGGCGTCGGCGAATGGAACCTGATCGCCCAGCAGTTGGGCATAACCCCCATCCGGCTGGACCCGATGGCCGCCCTGGACGGCGGCATCCGCCTCAACCCGCTGGACCCCTCCATCACCACCACGGGCCAGCTGGCGCTGCTGCGCACCATCATCGAGGTGGCCATGGGGCGCGGGCTGGACGAACGCTCCGGCTTCGCGCTCAAGGTGGCGCACGCCTATGTCAATGAGACGGTCACCGACCGGCAGCCCGTACTCACCGACATCGTGGAGCAACTGCGCCATCCCGAGGCGGAGTCGGCGGAGTCGATGAATGTCGATATAGACGATGTAAGGGCCTGGGGCCTGGATGTGGCCCTGGTGCTGGACCGGCTGGTGGACGGTGACCTCAGGGGCATGTTCGACGGCCCCACCACGGCGGGCATCGACCTGGACGCCCCCTTGATCGTCTTCGACCTCTCGCATATCGACCGCAACTCCATCGCCATGCCCATCCTGATGGCGATCGTCGGCGTCTGGCTGGAACACACCTGGATCCGCCCGGACCGCAAAAAGCGCATCTTCCTGGTGGAAGAGGCCTGGCACATCATCAACTCCCCCTTTGTCGCCCAGCTCTTCCAGCGGCTGCTGAAGTTCGGCCGCCGGCTGGGGCTTTCCTTTGTGGCCGTGGTGCACCACCTGTCGGACGTGGTGGACGGAGCGGCCGCCAAGGAGGCGGCGGCCATCCTCAAGATGGCCTCCACCAGGACCATTTACGCCCAGAAGGCGGACGAGGCACGGGCCACCGGCCGGGTGCTGGGCCTGCCCCGCTGGGCCGTGGAGATCATCCCCACCCTGACCCCGGGCATCGCCGTCTGGGACGTCAATGGCAATGTCCAGGTGGTCAAACACCTGATCACCGACGCGGAACGGCCACTGGTCTACACCGACCGGGCCATGACCGAGGAGGGCTCACTGCAAAGGGAGTTGCCCACCGAGACGGTGCCGGCACAGGCCGCCTACGACTCCTCGGAATCGACGGTCGCCTGAGGTGGCGGTCAACGGTTCCGGCCCGGCGAGAGGACAGGGCGCAGGGCAGGGCACCGGCGGGGTGCCCGATGGGCTGCTGGTGAGCGCGCTGGCCTTTCTGCTCGGCGTCACCTTCCTGGTGTGGACCGGCACCGGCCTGGCCGCCTTCTTCACCCATGGCGACTGGCCCGACGGGGTGACCCTGCTGCGTACGCCCCTGGCGCTGCGCCATCTGATGTCGGACCCCCGCGACCTGCCGGGCGCCTGGCCGGACGCCCCCAAGGGTTCCCTGTCGGGGTACGGGCTGTTCTGGGGCATCACCATCAGCGAGGCGCTGGTGCTCACCGTGCTGGCGGTGTTCGCCATCGGTACGGTCACCCGCTGGCGGCGGGGCACCAAGGCGCGCCGGGCTTCGGCCGCAACTGAAGGGCGGGCGAGCGGGGTTGCGCCCGTGGCGTACCACGGCGGTGCGTCTGGCGCCCCGTCCCCGACCGAGTCGGGGGCGGTGACCCAGGGGGCGGTAAGCCAGGAGCCGGTAACCCAGGTGCCGGGCGCGCCGGTTGGGGGCGCGCCGGTTGGGGGCATGCCGGTTGGAGACGTACCGCCGACGGTCACCGGCGCACCGGGCGCGCCTCCGGGCGCGGCGCCCGGCGCGACCCCGGGCACCACCCCGGACGTACGGACCGAAGCCGCGCCCCGGCCGCCCGCGGCGCCCGCCCCCGCCACTCCCTATGAGTCCGCGCCCCCCGCCACCATTCCCGCTCCCCGCTCCCCCGTCGCCGAGCCCCGCCTGGTCTACCGCACCGACCGGCGGGAGATCGCCGCCCGGGCCATTCTGGAGGCCCCGGGCCCCGTACTGGTCACCACCAGCGACCCCGGGCTCTGGGCCGAGACCAAGGACTCCCGCGCCAAGCTGGGCCCGGTCCGGGTCTTCGACCCCGGCCATCTGCTGGACACCCCGGACCGGCTGCGCTGGAACCCCACCACCGGCTGTGAGTCCCGGGACACCGCCGCCGCCCGGGCCGCCGCGCTGCTGGCCCCGGTCCGCCCGCTCAGCTCGCTGGACTCGCTCACCGCGGACACCGCCCAGACCATGCTGCGCTGCTGGCTGCACGCCGCCGCGGTGGACGGCCGGGCGTTCCGCCAGGTGCACCGCTGGGCCCAGGGCTCCTCGGCCCATGAACCGGTACGCATTCTGCGCACCAACCCCAAGGCGGTGGGCGGCATGGCGGGCGAACTGGAGTCGGCCCTCACCGGCCATCCGGAACGGCGGGACATGGCCCAGGAGTTGGTGTCCCGCGCACTCAACTCCCTTGGCTCGGTCCATATCAGGGACGCCTGCAATCCGCATCGGGGAGATGCCCCGGCGCTGGAATCATTCATCCCAGAAATGGGAACCCTGTACGTGGTGGGTGAGGCGATTGAGGATCCCCGCACCCGCCCGGGTGCGATGCCACTGCTGACCGCACTCGCCGCGAGCGTGGTCGAGCGCGGCCGGGGCATGGCCGAACGGTCATCCTCCGGTCGGCTCGACCCACCACTGACCCTGGTGCTGGAGGACGTGGCCGCCGTGGCCCCGCTGCCCGACCTGCCGGACCTGCTGCGTACCGGCACCCAACTGGGCCTGCCCACCTGGGCGTTCCTCCGCTCCGAGGAACAGGCCAGGGCACGCTGGCCGCAGCGCACCCTGACCGGGTAGCGAGCGACTACTCGGTGAACGCCGCCATGGTGATCTTCCTCAGGATGGCCGGCGGCGTCTGGCTCTTGGCATCGGTGGCGTTCACCGAGTAGACGGCCGTCCGGGACAGATCCCGGGTGGCGCCGAAGGCGCTGAGGTAGCCCATGGTGCCGCCGGTCTTGCCCCAGACATAGGTGTTCTTGCCGATCTGCACCCGGGTCAGGCCGCTGCTGTAGTACGCATCCTTGGCGTTGGTGGTGTCGGTCCGGCCGTCCTCGTGCATCTTCACCTTGGGCACCGTGAACATCAGCTTCAGCTCGGTCTGCGGCACCACCCGGCCCTTGAACAGGGCGGTCATAAACCGCTCCAGATCGGCGGTGGTGCTGATCAGATCACCCGACGCCCAGGTGTAGGACATGTTCCAGTCCGTGACGTCCACCAGGTGGGTCCTGCCGGTCCTGGGGTCCTTGACCGCCTGGTAGCCCTTGGTGTGGCGGCCGCGGATCTCTGTCCCATTGCCCGGGGAGTAGGTGTCCTTCAGACCCAGCGGCTTGATGACCCGGTCCCGGACCTCCTGCTCATAGGACCGTCCCGTCACCTTCTCGATCAGCAGCGCGAGGACGTTGTAGTCGATGTTGGCGTAGTGCTGTTCGGTGCCCGGCTTGAACAGCATCGGCTTATTGAAGTGGCTCTTCGACAACTGCCAGTGGCCATAGGTCTTGTACCGGTCCTTGCGGAGGTCACCATAGTCGTCGGCGCTCGGCAGACCGCTGGTGAAGTTCAGCAGCTCGGCGACGGTGACCTTGTCGTACGAGGCAGGCAGCAGCCCGGGCAGGTAATGCTGCACGGTGCCGTCCAGCCGTAGCTTCTTCTCGTGGACCAGCTGGAGCACCACCGAGGCGGTGAAGGACTTGGTGATGCTCCCCGCGCGGAAGCGTTCATCGCCCTTGACGGACGTCTTGGTACGCAGGTCCGCCACCCCCGAAGTCACCACCCGGTGCGGCCCCTTGGTGCCGCCGACCCGGACCTGCGCGCCGGTGGCCGAGTCATCGGGCAATCCGGCTATCGCCTGCCGCAGTGGGTCCTTGCCGGACGGCAGCGCGGATGCCACCGCCGGGGCGATCATGTCGCCCACACTCAGTACGGCGATGGCGGTGGCGAGGACGGCGAGACTCTTGCGGCGTGTGACGGCCATGGTGGTTACCCCCAAAGGTGCAGGTCCTTGATCCCCTCCATCCTGCTGACCGGCGCCGCCCGGCACATCGCCGGTGCGAGGGGTATGCCGGGGCTCCCGCCTCCCCCGCGCGAGGGAGCCGGCTCAGCTCCCTGGAGCGATCAGCCCGGTCTCATAGGCGCAGATCACCGCCTGGATCCGGTCCCGCAGCCCCAGCTTGGACAGCACATTGCTGACATGGGTCTTCACCGTGTGCTCGCTGACCACCAGCTCGGCCGCGATCTCCGCATTGGACAGCCCCCGGCCCAGCAGCACCAGTGTCTCCCGCTCCCGGGCGGTGAGCGTGCCCAGCACCGTCGAGGGGCCGGCCGTCCCCCGGCTGGTGAAGTCCGCCACCAGCCGGCGGGCCACCGAGGGGGCAAGCAGGGAGTCCCCGGCCACCACCACCCGTACCGCGTGCACCAGATCGTCCCGCCGGACGTCCTTGAGCAGAAAGCCGCTGGCGCCCGCGTGCAGCGCCTCATAGACATAGTCGTCCTGGTCGAAGGTGGTCAGCATGACGACCTTGGTGTCCGTCTCGGCACAGACCCTGCGGGCCGCCTCGATGCCGTCCAGGCGCGGCATCCGGATATCCAGCAGCACCACATCGGGCGCGTGCGCCCGTACCGCGGCCACCGCCGCCTCGCCGTCCCCGGCCTCGGCCACCACCTCGATATCGGGCTGCGCCGAGAGAATCATCGCAAAGCCGCCCCGCACCAGTTCCTGGTCATCGGCGACCACCACACGGATCGTCAACGTCCCACCTCCGCGGGCGAGGAGATCATGAGCGGCAGTTCCACGGCAACGCGGAAGCCCCGGCCACCGGGGCCCGGACCGGCACTGGCCGTGCCTCCATGCGCGACGGCCCGCTCCCTGATCCCGATCAGCCCCTGGCCGCTGCCGGGGCGGGAGGTACGCGACCGCGCACCGTCGTTCTCCACTGCCACGGCCAGCCGCTGGGGCGTCCAGGCGAGGCATACGGCCACGGTGGTGGCGTCGGCGTGCTTGAGCACATTGGTCAGCGCCTCCTGAACCACCCGGTAGACGGTCACCTGTGCGTCGGCGGCCAGCGGCCGGGGCTCCCCGGTCACCGCCAGGGTGACCGGCAGTCCCGCCCGGCGCACCTCGGCGACCAGGGCCTCCAGGCCGTCCAGGGTCGGCTGCGGACCACGGCCACCGCCCGGCTCGTCCTTCAACACGCCTAGCATCCGGCGCAGTTGCACCATGGCGTCCCGCCCGGTCTCCGCGATGGCGTCAAAGGCCCGTACCGCGCGCTCCGGATCGCTGTGGACCACCAGCGGGCCCGCCTCCGCCTGCACCATCATCAGGCTCACCGCATGGGACAGGATGTCATGCATCTCCCGTGCGATACGGGCCCGTTCACGTTCTGCGGCCCGCTCGGCCTCGGCCTGCCGGGACCGCTCCAGCTCGGCGGCCCGCTCCTCCACCGCCGCGGTGTACGCCTGCCGGGTGCGATGCAGCACCCCCAGAACATAGGCCATGCCGAAGACAAAGGCCGTGAAGAGGTATTCCCGGGCCTCATTGGTATGCAGTGCCGGTGCCGCGCAGGCCAGCGGCAGCAGCACCCACACCGTCAACCGCCGCTGCCGTGGCCCGCCCTGGGCGGCGATGGTGAATACGGCCACCAAGGGGGCGTAGGGCAGCGGCTGTCCGGGCCCATGCAGCGGAAGGTACGCCCAGCCGGCCGCGGCGATGGCCAACAGCACGGCTACCGGCGCCCTTGAGCGGAACAGCAGGGGCAGTACGGACAGCGTGGTCATCCCATACGCCGCCCAGGTCGCCGGGGGCACGGAGGGCTCCCGGGGGACGATGAAGGGGATGGTCACGGCGGCCTGGACCAGCGCGGTGACCAGCGCATCAACGGCGAACGCGGGGCGCGGCGGGCGGGTCCTCACCGGGGGCCGGGCTCCTGACGGACCGATCCTCGGCGGACGGGCTCCCGGCGGGCGGGTTCTCACCGGGCGGATCCTCACCGGGCCGGACGGGGGCGGGGCAGGGCGAGCTCGTACTCCTTGGCTCCCGCCGGATCGTCCTGGGCGGGCAGCGTCTCTCCGGTCCGTTCGAATCCCGACTTCCGGTAGAACGTTTCGGCCCGCTCATTGTGTTCATGGACAAAGAGCCGGATCCGCTCGATACGCGGCTCGGCCAGCGCCCAGGACCAGTCGATGGCCGACCGGAACAACTCCCCTGCCAGCCCGCTGCCCCGGTGCTCCGGCCGCACATAGACCCCGACGAAGAGCGCCTGGGCGGACAACACCTCCGCCCCCAAGGGGCTGTCCTCGCCCGGCGGTTCCACCAGCGCGGTCACCGAGCCGTCCCAGCAACCGTCCGGTCCCTCGGCGATCAGGGTGACGGTGGACATACCCTCCTCGCTCTGCCGCGCATACTGCTGCCAGCGCTCATCCGAATAGGCGGCCGCCTGGGCATAGGTGGTGACAAACGCCAGCGGCGCCAGCGGATCGGACAGGGCTGTGAGCCGCAGTTCCTTGACCTTGCGCCACTCGGCGGCGCGGGCAGCCCTGATCATGTGCTTCATCCACCGATGGTTACCGGGCGGTACCGGTGCCCGCAAGGGTTTTCCCGCCGGGCGGAACGGGCAGGGCGGGGGCATGCGGGTCCTGGTGGACATGGCTCAGGAGGTCGCCGCCGTCGTCCTGCCACCCGAACTACGGGCCCGGCTGGAAGAGTTGACCACGCTCACCACTTCCCTGACCGACGCCGAGCTGCTGCTCTCCGGCTGGGGCCACACCCTGGTCCTGGACCGTCCGACCCTGGCCGGAGCACCCGCCCTGCGGGCCGTGGTGCACACCGGTGGATCGGTGAAGGGCCTCGTCACCAACGCCACTTGGGAACGCGGCCTCCTGGTTTCGACGGCCGCCGGCATCAATGCCGGGCCGGTGGCCGACTACACGGTGGCGGTGATCCTGCTGGCCGCCAAGAAGGCGCTCAGCGCGGCACTGGGCGGCTGGCCGGAGTTCGCCGCACGACAGGGGACGGACGGCACGGTGATCGGGGTGGTCGGGGCATCCAGGGTAGGGCGCAAGGTCATCGCCCGGTTGCTGGCAGCGGAGTCCGGATACCGGCTGCTGCTGTACGACCCCTATGTACCGGCCGCCGAAGCGGAACAACTGGGCGTCCACCTCCTGGACCTGGATTCCCTCTGCCGGCAATGCCGGGTACTCACCCTCCACGCCCCCGAACTCCCCGCCACTCGCGGCCTGCTGAGCGCACGACGGCTGGCACTCCTGCCGGACGGGGCGACGGTCATCAATACCGCCCGGGGTTCACTGATCGACACCGAGGCCCTTGCCCGGGAATGCGCTTCGGGCCGGCTGGACGCCTTCCTGGACGTCACCGATCCCGAACCCCTGCCGCCCGGCCATCCCTTGCTGGGCCTGCCCAATGTGCTGCTCACCCCGCATATCGCGGGCGCCCAGGGCAGCGAGGCCCGGCGGCTGGGACTGTTCGCGGTGCGAGAGGTGGAACGGCTGGCACGAGGTGAGCGGCTACGGGGGCTGGTGCAGTGGAAAGAAATGCACCGCATGGCCTGAACGCAATTGCGTAATTCAACGCGCCGCAACGCGGCACAGGCAGCACAACGCAAAAATGCCTCAGGGGCGATCCATCAAATGAATCGCCCCTGAGGCTAAAAATTGTTCGGCGGCGTCCTACTCTCCCACACGGTCCCCCATGCAGTACCATCGGCGCTGAAAGGCTTAGCTTCCGGGTTCGGAATGTAACCGGGCGTTTCCCTAACGCAATGACCACCGAAACACTATGAAACAGACAACCGGCTTTTGGTTGTTCGTGGTTTCAGAACCAACACAGTGGACGCGAGCAACTGAGGACAAGCCCTCGGCCTATTAGTACCAGTCAGCTCCAACCGTTACCGGTCTTCCACACCTGGCCTATCAACCCAGTCGTCTACTGGGAGCCTTACCCCATCAAGTGGGTGGGAGCCCTCATCTCGAAGCAGGCTTCCCGCTTAGATGCTTTCAGCGGTTATCCCTCCCGAACGTAGCCAACCAGCCATGCCCTTGGCAGGACAACTGGCACACCAGAGGTTCGTCCGTCCCGGTCCTCTCGTACTAGGGACAGCCCTTCTCAAGACTCCTACGCGCACAGCGGATAGGGACCGAACTGTCTCACGACGTTCTAAACCCAGCTCGCGTACCGCTTTAATGGGCGAACAGCCCAACCCTTGGGACCGACTCCAGCCCCAGGATGCGACGAGCCGACATCGAGGTGCCAAACCATCCCGTCGATATGGACTCTTGGGGAAGATCAGCCTGTTATCCCCGGGGTACCTTTTATCCGTTGAGCGACGGCGCTTCCACAAGCCACCGCCGGATCACTAGTCCCGACTTTCGTCCCTGCTCGACCCGTCGGTCTCACAGTCAAGCTCCCTTGTGCACTTACACTCAACACCTGATTACCAACCAGGCTGAGGGAACCTTTGGGCGCCTCCGTTACCCTTTAGGAGGCAACCGCCCCAGTTAAACTACCCACCAGACACTGTCCCTGATCCGGATCACGGACCCAGGTTAGACATCCAGCACGACCAGAGTGGTATTTCAACGACGACTCCACACACACTGGCGTGCATGCTTCACAGTCTCCCACCTATCCTACACAAGCCGAACCGAACACCAATATCAAGCTATAGTAAAGGTCCCGGGGTCTTTCCGTCCTGCTGCGCGAAACGAGCATCTTTACTCGTAGTGCAATTTCACCGGGCCTATGGTTGAGACAGTCGAGAAGTCGTTACGCCATTCGTGCAGGTCGGAACTTACCCGACAAGGAATTTCGCTACCTTAGGATGGTTATAGTTACCACCGCCGTTTACTGGCGCTTAAGTTCTCAGCTTCGCCCCACCGAAATGGAGCTAACCGGTCCCCTTAACGTTCCAGCACCGGGCAGGCGTCAGTCCGTATACATCGCCTTACGGCTTCGCACGGACCTGTGTTTTTAGTAAACAGTCGCTTCTCGCTGGTCTCTGCGGCCACACCCAGCTCAGAGAGCGTGTCTCATCACCGGACATGGCCCCCCTTCTCCCGAAGTTACGGGGGCATTTTGCCGAGTTCCTTAACCATAGTTCACCCGAACGCCTCGGTATTCTCTACCTGACCACCTGAGTCGGTTTAGGGTACGGGCCGCCATGAAACTCGCTAGAGGCTTTTCTCGACAGCATAGGATCATCCACTTCACCACAATCGGCTCGGCATCAGGTCTCAGCCTTCATGTGTGACGGATTTGCCTATCACACGGCCTACACCCTTACCCCGGGACAACCACCGCCCGGGCTGGACTACCTTCCTGCGTCACCCCATCGCTCACCTACTACAGGTCTGGTCCGTCGGCTCCACCACTCCCCTCAACTCCGAAGAGATCAGGGCGGCTTCACGGACTTAGCATCGCCTGGTTCAGCGCTGGCGCTTCAAAGCGGGTACCGGAATATCAACCGGTTGTCCATCGACTACGCCTGTCGGCCTCGCCTTAGGTCCCGACTTACCCTGGGCAGATCAGCTTGACCCAGGAACCCTTAGTCAATCGGCGCAAGAGTTTCCCACTCTTGTATCGCTACTCATGCCTGCATTCTCACTCGTGAACCGTCCACAACTACCTTCCGGCGCTGCTTCACCCGGCACACGACGCTCCCCTACCCATCACAGCCACCGTTAGATGTACATGCTGCAATGACACGACTTCGGCGGTACGCTTGAGCCCCGCTACATTGTCGGCGCGGAATCACTTGACCAGTGAGCTATTACGCACTCTTTCAAGGGTGGCTGCTTCTAAGCCAACCTCCTGGTTGTCTCTGCGACTCCACATCCTTTCCCACTTAGCGTACGCTTAGGGGCCTTAGTCGATGCTCTGGGCTGTTTCCCTCTCGACCATGGAGCTTATCCCCCACAGTCTCACTGCCGCGCTCTCACTTACCGGCATTCGGAGTTTGGCTAAGGTCAGTAACCCGGTAGGGCCCATCGCCTATCCAGTGCTCTACCTCCGGCAAGAAACACACGACGCTGCACCTAAATGCATTTCGGGGAGAACCAGCTATCACGGAGTTTGATTGGCCTTTCACCCCTAACCACAGGTCATCCCCCAGGTTTTCAACCCTGGTGGGTTCGGTCCTCCACGACCTCTTACAGCCGCTTCAACCTGCCCATGGCTAGATCACTCCGCTTCGGGTCTTGGGCGCGCTACTTTGGTCGCCCTGTTCGGACTCGCTTTCGCTACGGCTTCCCCACACGGGTTAACCTCGCAACACACCGCAAACTCGCAGGCTCATTCTTCAAAAGGCACGCAGTCACGAGATGCACAAAGTACATCCGACGCTCCCACGGCTTGTAGGCACACGGTTTCAGGTACTATTTCACTCCGCTCCCGCGGTACTTTTCACCATTCCCTCACGGTACTATCCGCTATCGGTCACCAGGGAATATTTAGGCTTAACGGGTGGTCCCGCCAGATTCACACGGGATTTCTCGGGCCCCGTGCTACTTGGGTGGCTTCCAAGAGAGCCGCATAGATTTCAGCTACGGGGGTCTTACCCTCTACGCCGGGCCTTTCGCATGCCCTTCGCCTATCCATACGGTTTCTGACTCTCCGACCAGCCGGCAGACTGATCAAGGAAACTCCCACAACCCCGCATACGCAACCCCTGCCGGGTATCACACGCATACGGTTTGGCCTCATCCGGTTTCGCTCGCCACTACTCCCGGAATCACGGTTGTTTTCTCTTCCTGCGGGTACTGAGATGTTTCACTTCCCCGCGTTCCCTCCATACTGCCTATGTGTTCAGCAGTAGGTGACAGCCCATGACGACTGCCGGGTTTCCCCATTCGGACACCCCCGGATCACAGCTCGGTTGACAGCTCCCCGGGGCCTATCGCGGCCTCCCACGTCCTTCATCGGTTCCTGGTGCCAAGGCATCCACCGTGCGCCCTTAAAAACTTGGCCACAGATGCTCGCGTCCACTGTGCAGTTCTCAAACAACGACCAGCCACCCATCACCCCACCCCGAGAGGCGAGTTCACTGGGACCGGATCGAGGACCAGCCTTAACGGCCGCACCCTCAGATACCCAACAGCGTGCCCGACCCAGCCAGTTGAAGGATCCATCGCGTTCCACGCCGAAGCAGTACTAGCAATGCCTTCACCCAGACTGTGCCGAATAGTCAACGTTCCACCCATGAGCAACCGTGCGAGACATTCGCTCGCAGTCGGCTATGTGCTCCTTAGAAAGGAGGTGATCCAGCCGCACCTTCCGGTACGGCTACCTTGTTACGACTTCGTCCCAATCGCCAGTCCCACCTTCGACGGCTCCCTCCACAAGGGTTGGGCCACCGGCTTCGGGTGTTACCGACTTTCGTGACGTGACGGGCGGTGTGTACAAGGCCCGGGAACGTATTCACCGCAGCAATGCTGATCTGCGATTACTAGCAACTCCAACTTCATGGGGTCGAGTTGCAGACCCCAATCCGAACTGAGACCGGCTTTTTGAGATTCGCTCCACCTCACGGTATCGCAGCTCATTGTACCGGCCATTGTAGCACGTGTGCAGCCCAAGACATAAGGGGCATGATGACTTGACGTCGTCCCCACCTTCCTCCGAGTTGACCCCGGCAGTCTCCTGTGAGTCCCCATCACCCCGAAAGGCATGCTGGCAACACAGAACAAGGGTTGCGCTCGTTGCGGGACTTAACCCAACATCTCACGACACGAGCTGACGACAGCCATGCACCACCTGTACACCGACCACAAGGGGGGCACTATCTCTAGCACTTTCCGGTGTATGTCAAGCCTTGGTAAGGTTCTTCGCGTTGCGTCGAATTAAGCCACATGCTCCGCTGCTTGTGCGGGCCCCCGTCAATTCCTTTGAGTTTTAGCCTTGCGGCCGTACTCCCCAGGCGGGGAACTTAATGCGTTAGCTGCGGCACGGACAACGTGGAATGTCGCCCACACCTAGTTCCCAACGTTTACGGCGTGGACTACCAGGGTATCTAATCCTGTTCGCTCCCCACGCTTTCGCTCCTCAGCGTCAGTATCGGCCCAGAGATCCGCCTTCGCCACCGGTGTTCCTCCTGATATCTGCGCATTTCACCGCTACACCAGGAATTCCGATCTCCCCTACCGAACTCTAGCCTGCCCGTATCGAATGCAGACCCGGGGTTAAGCCCCGGGCTTTCACATCCGACGCGACAAGCCGCCTACGAGCTCTTTACGCCCAATAATTCCGGACAACGCTTGCGCCCTACGTATTACCGCGGCTGCTGGCACGTAGTTAGCCGGCGCTTCTTCTGCAGGTACCGTCACTTGCGCTTCTTCCCTGCTGAAAGAGGTTTACAACCCGAAGGCCGTCATCCCTCACGCGGCGTCGCTGCATCAGGCTTTCGCCCATTGTGCAATATTCCCCACTGCTGCCTCCCGTAGGAGTCTGGGCCGTGTCTCAGTCCCAGTGTGGCCGGTCGCCCTCTCAGGCCGGCTACCCGTCGTCGCCTTGGTAGGCCATCACCCCACCAACAAGCTGATAGGCCGCGGGCTCATCCTGCACCGCCGGAGCTTTCCACCACCAGGGATGCCCCCAGTAGTCGTATCCGGTATTAGACCCCGTTTCCAGGGCTTGTCCCAGAGTGCAGGGCAGATTGCCCACGTGTTACTCACCCGTTCGCCACTAATCCCCGGCCGAAACCGGTTCATCGTTCGACTTGCATGTGTTAAGCACGCCGCCAGCGTTCGTCCTGAGCCAGGATCAAACTCTCCGTGAATGTTTACCGGCCGCGTTTAATTAAAAACTGCCGGTGCACACACACGAGAGCGGAACAACCAAGCGGAATAAGCCCGGTCGTTCACAGCGTCCTCGCTGTGTATTTCAAAGGAACCTCACCCACCACAACGTGGTGGACGGGGTTGTTTTATAGTCTGGCGTTGACTTTTGGCACGCTGTTGAGTTCTCAAGGAACGGACGCTTCCTTCGTACTCACCCTCTCGGGCTTTCCTCCGGGCGCTTCCCTTCGGTGTTTCCAACCTTACCAGATCCGATTTCTCGTTTCCGGCCCCCTGCTGGAGCGGGGTTTCTCGCCTTTTCGCTTTCGCGTCCCGGCGTGATCACTACTTTAGCGGATTTCCCCGGTGACTCCTAATCGAAGTCCGAGCCGGAATTCGGGCACGCCGAAATCCATCCCGTTCAGGGGCCGTGCAGTAGTGGATGCCGCCGGTGCGGCCAGAGGTGCCGCCCCGTCATCCGTATGGACGCCGTGGCAACTCGAAGAACTCTACACGAGGTTCGGGGGTGCTTCGACCCGCCCCCGGTAACCCGGCCCCCGTCCGCTTCTAGTGGCTCTTGCGCTTGCGCTTCCCCGCCGGGTTGCCGGTGCGGGCCGAGCGGCGGCGCTCCTGGCGGGCGAGTGCCTCCTGGTACTCCTCGCGATGCAGCTGCTCACCGGGGGCCTCCCGCAGGCTGCGCAGGAAGTAGGCGAGCAGGACACCGACGAAGCCGATCAGCACCAGGCTCTGCATGGAGCGTTCCGCGCCCGGGTCTGCCGCCGCGGGGCGCCGGCGGACGAAGCCCTCCCAGGTACGGCGGAAGGCCAGGGCGGTGCAGATGGAAACACCGACGATCACCAACAGGTTGACCAGGCCGCCCACCTTGGCGATGGCCAGCCCCTGGTAGGCAAAGCGGAGCAGCAGCGCTCCGGCCACCGCGGCGGCCAGTGAGCCCAGGGCGAGGCCGGCCCGGCGCAGGGCGTAGCCGCCGTCATGCTCGACCCAGGTCGTACCGAAGAACCGGATGGGTTCCGGACGCGGGCCCCGCGGCACCGTCTCCTGCTGCTCGCTCATGCCTTGACCTCGCTCATACGCCGATTATGGGCGGCTATGAGCAGCCGACCGTGACATAGCCGCTGCTGCCGGTCTTTACATAGGAGTCGGAGATGTACTGGCCGGGGCCGATGTTGTCCCAGATGTCGCTGGTGCCGCAGGGGCCGTCCACCGTCTCTCCCCGGGTCTGGCAGCGGATGGCTATCCGGGTGCCCTCCGGGAGGACCCGGACCACCTGGTGGTCGGTGCTGGGGCCGCTGCGCACATTGACCTGGTAGCCCGGCGCCAGCGAGTAGTAGACGGACCCGGCGGCCGCCGCGGACGGTGCGGCGGCCTCGGCGCCTTCGGCGCTCCCGGCAGCCTCGGTGGCCTCGTCGCTGATGACCGTCTCTTCGTTGGCCATTTAGCCCCTCCCCTTTGTCCATGTCGATAAGCGACCGTCTATTGACGGATGTTGACCGCTGACTGGCATGCGCAGGCTAGCAAGCAACGGCACGTCCTCCCCGGCTTGGCGGCGGGCATCGATTAGGCTCCGCAAGCGGCCGTTGGCGGCCGAGACGACACGGGGGTGGAGATGCCGCCGCTGCGCAGTTCCGGGACCGGCCCGGAAGCGGAGGATCCGGAGTACGCGGGTCGATACCGCCTGGAAGGCCGGCTCGGATCCGGCGGAATGGGCGTGGTGCATTTGGCCCGCTCACCCTCCGGCCTGCGGCTCGCGGTCAAAGTGGTGCACGCCGAGTATGCGGCAGACCCCGAGTTCAGGGCGCGCTTCCGGCAGGAGGTGCTGGCCGCTCGCCGGGTCAGCGGCGCCTTTACCGCGCCCGTGGTGGACGCCGATCCGGACTGTGAGCGGCCCTGGATGGCGACCCTGTGCATCTCCGGCCCCACTCTTGCCGAACGCATCAAGCGGAACGGCCCGTTGACCCCGGATGAGGTACGGCGGCTGGCGGCCGGGCTTGCCGAGGCACTGCGGGACATTCACCGGGCGGGAGTGGTGCACCGGGATCTCAAGCCGAGCAATGTGCTGCTGGCCGCGGACGGACCGAAAGTGATCGACTTCGGCATTTCCCGTCCGTACGACAGTGATTTGCGTACGGAGACCGGAAAGCTGATCGGCACTCCGCCCTTTATGGCGCCGGAGCAGTTTCAGCGGCCGCGTGAAGTGGGGCCCGCGGCCGATGTGTTCGCGCTGGCCTCGGTTTTGGTGCATGCGGCGACCGGTCGTGGTCCCTTTGAGTCCGAGAGCCCTTATATCGTCGCCTATCAGGTGGTGCACGATGAGCCGCAGTTGACGGGTGTGCCGGAAGATCTGATTCCGCTGATTAAGGACTGCCTGGCGAAGGACCCCGCCGCGCGCCCCACCCCCGACACCATCATGTCCCGGCTCCCCCGCTGGGCGGACGGGGGCAGTTGGGCGCTGCTCGCCGGTCCCTCGGCCGAGGAGCAGGCGGCGGACGGGACCGCGGGCCCGTCCCCGGAGCCGGATCCGGGTGGCGAGGAGGCGTCCGTCCCGTCACCCGCCGAAGAGGCGACCGGGGAGGCGGTGGCCGAACCCGCGCTCCGGCGTGCGCGGAACCGTCGGCGGGCGCTGTGGTTTGCCTCGGCCGCCGTGGCGGCGGTGGCGCTGGGGGCGGGTGCGAAATGGGCGACGGGTGAGTTCGGCGGTACCGACAACTCCGGGCATTCCAGAGCGGCTTCCCGGGGTGCCGTCTGGCATCCCTGGCAGGCGCCGCTGCCGGAAGTGCGGGGCGACGGGCCCCGTCCCGGCTTCTGCAGCTATGCCGAGGCGGCACTGTACTGCTCGGCCCCCGGTCTGCACGCGGCCCGGGTGGACACCACCGAGGGCAGGGTGCGCTGGCGGCGGGCGGCCGAGGGCCGGCCGTCCGACCGGGATGCGGTCACCGCGCCGGTGTTCAGCGGCGGCCTGGTGCTGGTGCCCTCGCCGGACGGCCGGGAGCTGACCGCGCTCGATCCGGCCACCGGAACCCCCCGCTGGAAGCGGAACATCTCGGCCTATGGCGGCCGGACCTACACCGTGGGCGACACGGTGCTGCTGGCGGACCGGGGCGGGATGGTCACCGCGGTCAACAGCGCGACCGGACTGGAGCGTTGGCGGCATCCGCTGCCTGGGGTGCGCAACCCCGTCCTGGTCTCCTATGGCGTCGGCCCCGCCTATGTGGTGGCGCCGACGGCCGAGCACGGTACCCAGGTGCTGGCCGTGGACCCGGACAGCGGCCAGACGCTCTGGCAGTGGACGGGGCGGGGCACCCTCTCCCCGGCCGGCACCGACCAGGACGGCGACACCCTCTTCCTGACCGAGGCCAATGCCGATGACCAGGTGTCGGCCGTACTGCGTTATGACCCGGCCTCCGGCCATGAGCAGCGGGTGCCGCTCACCCGGCCGGTGTCCGCCACCAGCGCGGTCTCCCATGGCGACGCGGTCTATGTCCTCTCCTCCGACGGCGGGCTGACGGCCGTGGACATAGCGGAAGGACGCCAGCTCTGGCGGCTGGAGACCTCGGTGGCCAATGCCTCGCCGCTGGTGGCCGAGGGGCACCGGCTGTACTTCTCGTCGGCCGATGGCCGGCTGCTGGCCGTGGACACCCGGCGCGGCACCCTGCTGGGGCAGACCGCGCCCCGGCCCGCGCAGGCGGGGCAGGGTTTCACCGGGACCCTGCCGACACCGGTGGTGGCGGACGGCAAGGTCTTCGGCTCGGGGCCGGACGGCACGGTGTTCGCGGTGGACGCACGCGATCCCCGGGAGTGGAAGTAGCGAACCGGGCCGGGAAACCGCAGCGGAATGGGGGGTGTTGGCGGTGGATTCCCGGCCCGGTTCGCGGCGGCGTCAGCCCAGCTTGCTGATGTCGCGGACGGCGCCCTTGTCGGCGCTGGTGGCCATGGCCGCGTAGGCGCGCAGGGCCTGGGAGACCTTGCGGTCGCGGTCGCGGGGGGCGTACCGGCCGTTCAGGGCTGCGCGGCGCTCCGCCAACTCCTCGTCGGAGACCAGGAGTTCAATGCTGCGGGCGGGGATGTCGATACGGATGCGGTCGCCGTCCCGGACCAGGGCGATGGTGCCGCCGGCCGCCGCCTCGGGGGATGCATGGCCGATGCTCAGCCCCGAAGTGCCTCCCGAGAAGCGGCCATCGGTGATCAGGGCACATTTGGCGCCGAGACCGCGGCCCTTGAGGAAGGAGGTGGGGTAGAGCATCTCCTGCATTCCGGGGCCGCCCTTGGGACCCTCGTAGCGGACCACGACCACGTCCCCGGCCTTGACCCGCTTGGTGAGGATGGCGTCCACCGCCTCTTCCTGGGACTCCACCACCACGGCCGGGCCCTCGAAGGTCCAGATGGACTCGTCCACCCCGGCGGTCTTCACCACACAGCCGTCCTCGGCGAGGTTGCCGTAGAGCACGGCCAGGCCGCCGTCGGCGGAGTAGGCGTGCGCGGTGTCGCGGATGCAGCCGCCCGCGGCGTCCAGGTCCAGGGATTCCCAGCGCTCGGACTGGGAGAAGGCCTCGGCCGAGCGGACACAGCCGGGGGCGGCGTGGAAGAGCTCGACGGCCTGGGGGGCCGGTGAACCGCCGCGTACGTCCCACTGCTTGAGCCACTCGGCGAGAGAGTCGGCGTGCACGGCGTGGACGTCCTCGTGGAGGTGCCCGGCGCGGCGCAGTTCGCCCAGGATGGCGGGGATGCCGCCGGCCCGGTGGACGTCCTCCATGTGGTACGAGCCATTGGGCGCGACCTTGCAGACGCAGGGGACGCGGCGGGAGACGGCGTCGATATGGGAGAGGTCGAAGTCCAGCCCGGCTTCCTGGGCGGCGGCCAGCAGGTGGAGCACGGTGTTGGTGGAGCCGCCCATCGCCACGTCCAGGGCCATGGCGTTCTCGAAGGCGGGGCGGGAGGCGATGGCGCGGGGCAGGACGGTGGCGTCGTCCTGGTCGTAGTGGCGCTTGGTGATCTCGACGATGGTGCGGCCCGCGGCCTCGTACAGATCCTTGCGGGCGGTGTGGGTGGCCAGGGTGGAGCCATTGCCGGGCAGGGCCAGACCCAGGGCCTCGACCAGGCAGTTCATCGAGTTGGCGGTGAACATCCCGGAGCAGGAGCCGCAGGTGGGGCAGGCGGCTTCCTCGATCCGGGCCAGATCCTCGTCGGAGACGGACTCGGAGGCGGCCTCCGACATGGCGCTGATCAGGTCCAGGTTGGTACGGACCGTGCCGTCCACCAGGGTGGTCTTGCCGGCCTCCATGGGGCCGCCGGAGACGAAGACGGTGGGGATGTTCAGGCGCAGGGCCGCCATCAGCATGCCCGGGGTGATCTTGTCGCAGTTGGAGATGCAGATCAGGGCGTCGGCGCAGTGGGCCTCGGCCATGTACTCCACGGAGTCCGCGATCAGGTCGCGGGAGGGGAGGGAGTAGAGCATGCCGCCATGGCCCATGGCGATGCCGTCGTCCACGGCGATGGTGTTGAACTCGCGGGGGACGCCGCCGGCTTGCTTGATCGCTTCGGAGACGATCCGGCCGACCGGCTGGAGGTGGGTGTGGCCGGGCACGAACTCGGTGAAGCTGTTCGCCACCGCGATGATCGGCTTGCCGAAGTCCTCGCGGGCTACGCCCGCGGCGCGGAGGAGGGCGCGGGCGCCTGCCATGTTGCGGCCGTGGGTGACAGTGCGGGATCTCAGGTTCGGCATGCGGTTTACGGTACGCGGCGTTCCGCGCGCCGGGACAGGGGTTTCCGTTATTTGAGACGGTTCGTCGGCCGTCCGCCGGTGGGTGGGCACGCCCCTTCGGGGCGTCCTGGGCCCCACCCCGCGCGCCGGGGTTTCAGGTGGCCGGCCGGCCGCCGTCGGCGGGTGCGGTCAGGTGGTGGTGGATGGCGGGGGCGACCAGGGCGATCAGATCGGCGGGGTCGGCGGAGGCCAGGGGCTCGACCTTGATGACATGGCGGAGCAGGACCACGCCCACCAGGTGCGCGGCGGCGAGTTCGGCGCGCAGCGGGGGGTCGGGGGTGTCCAGGTGGGCCGCGATGCGGAGCATCAGCCGGGCGCTGACCAGGTCGCGGAAGACGGCGGCCGCGGTCTCGTCGGTCACCGCGGAGCGGACCACGGCCAGCAGGGGCTCGCGGGTGACCGGGTTCTCCCAGATGCCCAGGAAGAAGCGGGTCAGCTCCTCGGCCAGGTCCTCGGGGGCACCCTCCGGCAGGGTGGCGGAGGCGCTCAGGGCGGGGGCCAGGGATGCCTCCACGGCGGCCGCGAACAGCCGCTCCTTGGGGCCGAAGTAGTGGTGGACCAGGGCCGGGTCCACGCCCGCGCCCCGGGCGATGGCCCGGATGGACGCCTTGTCGTAGCCGCGCGAGGCGAACTCCGCGCGGGCCGCGGCGACGATGCGTTCCCGGGAGCCGGGGCCCTCGGCGGCCTCGGCCCGGGCGGGGCGGCCGCGTTTGCGCGGGACGCCGGTCACCGGCGGGACAGCCCGGTCGGGGAGGCCAGGTGCAGCCGGGTGAAGGCCAGGGCCTCGGCCAGGTCGGCCTCCCGCTCGGCGGAGGACATGGCCCGGCGGGTGTTCACCTCGACCACGATGTGCCCGGTGAAGCCCCGGGAGGCCAGCCGCTCCAGCAGTTCGGCGCAGGGCTGCTTGCCGCGGCCGGGGACCAGGTGCTCGTCCTTGTTGGAGCCGTTTCCGTCGCCCAGGTGAACATGGGCCAGCCGGTCGCCCATCCGGTCCACCATGTCCAGGGCCTCGGTACGGGCCGTGGAGGTGTGCGAGAGGTCGATGGTGAAGTGCCGGTAGTCGTCCTTGGTGACGTCCCAGTCGGGGGCGTAGGCGAGCATCTCGCGGTCCCGGTAGCGCCAGGGGTACATGTTCTCGACCGCGAAGCGGACCTCGGTCTCGCCGGCCATCCGCCAGATGCCGCGGACGAAGTCCCGGGCGTAGGAGCGCTGCCAGCGGAACGGCGGGTGGACCACCACGGTGGAGGCGCCCAGGCGTTCGGCGGCGGCGCGGGCCCGCTGGAGCTTGGTCCAGGGGTCGGTGGACCAGACCCGCTGGGTGATCAGCAGACAGGGCGCGTGTACGGCCAGGATGGGGACCTGGTGGTAGTCGGAGAGTCTGCGCAGGGCGTCGATGTCCTGGCTGACCGGATCGGTCCACACCATGACCTCGACCCCGTCGTAGCCCAGGCGTGCGGCGATCTCGAAGGCCGCGGCCGTTGACTCCGGATAGACCGAAGCCGTGGACAGCGCGACCTTCGCGTCCGGGATGCGCACCACTGGCTCTGTCACGAGGGACAGCGTACGGCGGCCCCTCATACGGTGGGCAGGTGGTCCAGCCGCCGCAGGATGACCCCCTCGCGCAGCGCCCAGGGGCACAGCTCGGCCTCGGCGGCCTCGAACAGCTCCAGCGCCGCCTCCGCCACCAGGGCCCCGGCCAGCAGCTGGGGCGCCCGGGAGGCGGAGACGCCGGGCAGTGCGGCGCGCTGGGCGGGGGTCATGGCGGCCAGCTTGGGCACCCATTCACGGAGCGCGTCCAGGGTGAGCACCCGGGGGTTGCCGGTGATGCGGGCGAGCTGTTTGAAGGTCTTGGAGGTGGCCACGGTGTGGTCGGGGGCGCCCAGCCGGGCGAAGTCGCCGACGGTACGGGCGATCTCGGCGCGTACATGGCGGCGCAGCGCCCGTACCTCCTCCGGGTCCGGCACCGGGTCGGGCAGCCAGCCGGCGGTGAGCCGGCCGGCGCCCAGCGGGAGGGAGGCGGCGGCATCGGGGATCTCGTCCAGGCCATGAGCGATCTCCAGGGAGCCGCCGCCGATGTCCAGCACCCGCAGCTTTCCGGCGGACCAGCCGAACCAGCGGCGGGCGGCGAGAAAGGTGAGGCGGGCCTCCTCGTCGCCGGTGACCACGGAGAGCTCGATGCCGGTCTGCTCGCGGACGGTCTCCAGCACGGCGTCGGCGTTGGCGGCCTCGCGGACGGCGGAGGTGGCGAAGGGCAGGACCTCCTCGACGCCCTTGTCCTCGGCGGCCTGCAGCACGTCCTTGATCACGGAGACCAGGCGGGTGACGCCCTTGGCGGAGATGGCTCCGGAGTCGTCGAGCAGTTCGGCCAGCCGCAGTTCGGCCTTGTGGGAGTGGGCGGGCAGGGGGCGGGCTCCGGGGTGCGCGTCCACCACCAGCAGGTGGACGGTGTTGGAACCCACGTCAAGGACACCGAGTCTCATGGCTGCACGCTACTGGGGCGCACGGGACACATAGGCTTGAGGTGTGGCAAAGACGAAGAAGGCGAAAGCCGGCAAGCAGCGGGCCGGGGACGAGGTCGGGCTGGACTTCGCCCGGTCCTGGGTGGAGTTTCCCGACCCGGCCGATGACGAGCAGGTGTTCCGCTGTGATCTGACCTGGCTGACCTCCCGCTGGAGCTGTGTCTTCGGCAGCGGCTGCCAGGGCATCAAGGCGGGGCGGGCCGATGACGGCTGCTGCACGCTGGGCGCGCACTTCTCGGACGAGGACGACGAGCGGCGAGTGGCCGGGCATGTGGCCCGGCTCACCCCGGAGATCTGGCAGTTCCACGACGAGGGCGCCGAGAACGGCTGGACCCAGCTGGACGAGGACGGCGAGCGGCAGACCCGCCGCTTCAAGGGTTCGTGCATCTTCCAGAACCGGCCGGGCTTCTCCGGCGGCGCCGGCTGCTCGCTGCACATCCTGGCGCTGCGCGAGGGCCGGGAGCCGCTGGAGACCAAGCCGGATGTGTGCTGGCAGCTGCCGGTGCGGCGGACCTATGAGTGGATCGACCGGCCCGACGACACGCGGGTGCTCCAGGTGTCCATCGGGGAGTACGACCGCCGGGGCTGGGGCCCCGGCGGCCATGACCTGCACTGGTGGTGCACCTCGGCGCGCTCGGCGCATGGCGCGGGCGAGCCGGTGTATGTGACCTACCGGGCCGAGCTGATCGAGCTGATGGGCAAGAAGGGGTACCGGCGGCTGGCGGAGCTGTGCGAGGAGCGGATGGCTTCGCTTTTGCCGGTCGCGCCGCATCCGGCTGATCCGAGCTGATCCGCGGCTCCGGGTTCGGGCTGTTCCCGGTTGCGCGCGATTGCGTCATGTGCGCGCTGGTGGGGGCTGGTCGCGCAGTTCCTCGCGCCCCTTACGGGGCGCCGTAGGCGCCTATCAGGGGCGCGGGGAACTGCGCGACCAGCCACAGACAACCCGCGCCTGGCACACGGCGGAGGCCACCCGGACCGGGGGGCAGAGGCTCTTCCTGCGGGCCCGGAGCTGTCCGCGTCACCGCCGCCGCATCGGCTCCGGTGCCTTGCCGTGACCCTCCACGGTGACCACCGAGCCGCCCGGGTTGACGGTCACCCGTGCGTTCCAGGACCCGGCCGGTTCCCGGCCGGGGAGTACCGAGGCGGTCAGGGTCCGGCTCTCGCCGGGGCGCAGGACACCGCCGGAGCGGCTCAGGCGCAGCCAGCGGGCGTCCGGGACGGCCGACCAGTGAACCTCCTCGCCACCGCTGGCGGTCAGGGTGATCAGCGTGCCCTCGGCGCTGGGCTGGGCCTCCACGGTGAGCCGTCCGGGGCCGGGCCAGGGGGCCGGCGGGAGGTTGCCGGGCGCGGGGGCGCCGGGCCGGCGGCCGTGCGCGTACGGGCCGGTGCGGCCGGCGGCGGAGCCGGGGGTGCCGGCGGTGGCCCGGGGATGGCCGGGTGCGCCGGTGCCGCCGTGGCCGGCGGCGACCGAGGCGGCCTCGGCGTCCTGTCCGAGCGGGGTGCCGCGGTGGGCGGCCCACAGGGCCAGCACCGGGGCGGCGACCACGGTGGCGACCACGGTGGTGGTGAGCGCCCGGCCGCGCAGCCGGTCCCGCCCGGCGGTGAGGTCTTCGGGGGGCAGCGGGAAGCCGTTGCGGTCGTAGCGCGGCGTCTGGCGGGGGACGGTGCGGTGGCGGACCGGGCGGCGGGCCTGGGCGCAGACCATGGCGGCGCGGGCGGCGGCCCGGGGCGCGGTGAGGACGGGCAGTACGGCGGCCGGGGCGTGGGTGCCGGGCCAGGACCCGCCGACCGGGGTCCGCTCGGCGGCGCGGCGGCAGTCGGGGCACTCGTCCACATGCCGGACCAGTTCCCGGCGCAGGGTGGTGCCCAGCAGCAGGGCGTGCCCGCTCCGGGCGCCCTGGTCGGTGGCGATGCCGACGAAGCGGGCGAGGACCGGGCAGCGGCCGGACTCCACCACGGCCAGCGCGGTGCGGGTGCGTTCCACTTCGCAGGCGGCGCTGGCCAGCAGGGCCCGTGCGGCGTCGTGGTCCAGGCGCAGCACGGCGGCCACCTCCTGGCTGGACAGGCCGTGGCGGACCGCCAGTTCCAGGGCTTCGCGCTGTTCGGGGGTGGTGCCGGCGGCCTCCGGCCAGGCGAGCCGGGCGAGTTCGGCGTGCCGGTGGGGTTCCTGGGCCTCGGAGGCGGTGGCGGGGACGGTGGTGTGCGGGAGCCGGCGCAGGCACTCCCAGCGGGCCAGGGCGTAGAGCCAGGGGCGCAGCAGTTCTCCGGCCGGGGCGCGGTCGGCGCGGCGTTCGGCCTGGGCGAGGACCTCGCCGAGGGCGGCGGTGGCCGCCTCGTGGTCGCACAGGACGGACAGGCAGTAGGTGAACAGGCCGTCCAGGTGCGGCTCATAGCGCAGCGGGGGCCGGGGGGCGTGGACGGCTGCGGGCTGGACGACCGGGGTCTGGGCGGCGCGCGGCGCACGGCGGTGTGCACGGTGCGCGCCGGTGGCATGCGGGGGCCGCTCGGGCCTGCTCGTCATCATTCCGGCGACGGTAGGGCGAGGCGGAAGCGGCGTTGGTGATGCGCCCCGGCGACTACCCCATACGGGTGGTGCGCTCCCACGAAGGGGGACAGGAACCGTACATTCCGCACAGCTCGCAGCCCACGGCGCACGCCGGAGCGCGGCCCTGCCTGAGCCCTTGCCGGGGTCTTGCCGGGCCCTTACCGGGGCCTTCCGGGGCCCTCGCCGGGACCTTTCCGCGGTCCTTGTCGGGACCTTTCCGCGGCCCATGTCAGAGCGCACCGCTACCGTGACTGCCATGGCTGCCCGTACCTCCCGCTCGTCCGCCAAGGACCGGCCCTCCTTCCGCTGCACCGAGTGCGGCTGGACCACCGCCAAGTGGCTCGGCCGCTGCCCCGAGTGCCAGGCCTGGGGCACGGTCGAGGAGTACGGCGCGCCCGCCGTGCGGACCACCGCGCCGGGCCGGGTGACCTCCGCCGCGCTGCCCATCGCGCAGGTGGACGGCAAGCGGGCCACCGCCCGCAGCACCGGGGTGAGCGAGCTGGACCGGGTGCTGGGCGGCGGGCTGGTGCCCGGCGCGGTGGTGCTGCTGGCCGGCGAGCCCGGTGTGGGCAAGTCCACCCTGCTGCTGGATGTGGCGGCCAAGGCGGCCTCGGCCGAGCACCGCACGCTCTATGTGACCGGCGAGGAGTCGGCGAGCCAGGTGCGGCTGCGCGCGGACCGCATCGGTGCCCTGGACGACGACCTCTTCCTGGCCGCCGAGACGGATCTGTCCGCGGTGCTGGGCCATCTGGATTCGGTCAACCCCTCGCTGCTGGTGCTGGATTCGGTGCAGACGGTGGCCTCCCCGGAGATCGACGGCGCCCCCGGCGGGATGGCCCAGGTGCGCGAGGTGGCGGGCGCGCTGATCCGCGCCTCCAAGGAGCGCGGGATGTCAACCCTGCTGGTCGGCCATGTCACCAAGGACGGCGCCATCGCCGGCCCCCGGCTGCTGGAGCACCTGGTCGATGTGGTGCTGCACTTCGAGGGCGACCGGCACGCCCGGCTGCGCCTGGTGCGCGGGGTGAAGAACCGCTACGGGGCCACCGACGAGGTGGGCTGCTTCGAGCTGCACGACGAGGGCATCACCGGCCTGGCCGACCCCAGCGGCCTGTTCCTGACCCGGCGCGCCGAGCCGGTGCCCGGCACCTGCCTGACCGTCACCCTGGAGGGCCGCCGCCCGCTGGTGGCCGAGGTGCAGGCGCTGACGGTGGACTCGCAGATCCCCTCTCCGCGCCGTACCACCTCGGGCCTGGAAACCTCCCGGGTGTCGATGATGCTGGCGGTGCTGGAGCAGCGCGGCCGGATCAGCGCCCTGGGCAAGCGGGATATCTACAGCGCCACCGTGGGCGGGGTGAAGCTCTCCGAGCCGGCCGCCGATCTGGCGGTGGCGCTGGCCCTGGCCAGCGCGGCCTCGGATACCCCGCTGCCGAAGAACCTGGTGGCCATCGGCGAGGTGGGGCTGGCGGGCGAGGTGCGCCGGGTGACCGGGGTGCAGCGGCGGCTGGCCGAGGCGCACCGGCTGGGCTTCACCCATGCTCTGGTGCCGTCCGACCCCGGCAAGGTGCCCGCCGGGATGCGGGTGCTGGAGGTGGCGGACATAGGCGAGGCGCTGCGGGTGCTGCCGGGGAAGGTGCGGCGTCAGTCCCCCGCGCATGCTCGGCCGGAGGACGCCCCTCTTCAACCGGCCCGACGCCAGTAGACTTTCCCCTGGTCCCGCACCTGCGCACGAACACGACCGGTTACGTGTGCGGCGCGTCCCGCGGCCATCGTTGACCATGCGACCGGAGGAGTGCAGTGGCAGCCAACGACCGGGCATCGGGCCCCGGCAAGGCCGGGGGCGGCTCCGGGGCCGAGCTGATGCGCGCATCGCTCAGTGCGGTCGCACCGGGTACGGCCTTGCGCGACGGCCTGGAGCGGGTGCTCCGGGGCAACACCGGCGGGCTCATCGTGCTGGGCATGGACAAGACCGTGGAGTCCATGTGCACCGGCGGTTTCGTCCTGGATGTGGAGTTCTCGGCCACCCGGCTGCGTGAACTGTGCAAGCTGGACGGGGCGCTGATCCTGGACAAGGACATCACCAAGATCGTGCGGGCGGGCGTCCAGCTGGTGCCCGATGCCTCCATTCCCACCGAGGAGACCGGCACCCGGCACCGCACCGCGCAGCGGGTCTCCATCCAGTGCGGATACCCGGTGGTCTCGGTGAGCCAGTCGATGCGGCTGATCGCGCTCTATGTGGGCGGTGAGCGGCGGGTGCTGGAGGAGTCCGGCGCCATCCTCTCCCGCGCCAACCAGGCGCTGGCCACCCTGGAGCGCTACAAGCTGCGCCTGGACGAGGTCGCCGGGACGCTCTCCGCGCTGGAGATCGAGGACCTGGTCACCGTCCGGGATGTCACCGCGGTCTCCCAGCGGCTGGAGATGGTGCGCCGGATCGCCACCGAGATCGCCGAATATGTCGTCGAGTTGGGTACGGACGGACGGCTCCTCTCGCTCCAGCTGGACGAGTTGATCGCCGGCGTGGAGCCGGAGCGGGACCTGGTGGTACGGGACTACGTTCCCGAGCCCACCGCCAAGCGGACCCGTACGGTGCCGGAGGCGCTCGCCGAGCTGGACTCGCTCTCCCACGCGGAGCTGCTGGAACTGCCCATCGTGGCCCGCGCCTTGGGCTACAGCGGCTCGCCGGAGACACTGGACTCGGCGGTCTCGCCGCGGGGTTACCGGCTGCTGGCCAAGGTGCCGCGGCTGCCCGGAGCGATCATCGAGCGGCTGGTGGACCACTTCGGGGGTCTGCAGAAGCTGTTGGCGGCTTCGGTGGACGATCTCCAGACGGTGGACGGCGTCGGCGAGGCGCGGGCCCGCTCGGTACGGGAGGGTCTGTCGAGGCTGGCGGAGTCATCCATCCTGGAGCGGTACGTCTAGCACTCCGGGAGCGCCCCGCCAGGGGCGCGGGGCGGCCACATTATGCGGCTCCGCCGCGTGGGCGCGACCAGCCACAGCGGACCCGCACCTCACAAGCCACCCCTAAGACCCATTGAGCACAAACTCCACCCGATCCGTAGCGCCGGCAACCCTCACCTCGACCCGGTAGGTCCCGGGAGTAACCACCGCCCCCGCCGCGCCGGGCGTCGCACAACGCGGCACACTGGCCTGCCGGTCCCACTCCACAACCCGCTTGGTCTCGCCGGAGCCCGGCACCTCCAGCAGGACCGCGCCGGTGCCGCGCGGGCAGTCGTCCGAGGCCCACACCGCGTGTTCGCCGGACCGGTCGGTGATCCGCAGCACCGCCGCCGGCGAACCGAAGTCCACCTTGCAGGCACCGCTGCCGGAGTTGCGCACCACGATCTCGAACTGGGGCTTCTCACCCGGCCCATAGGAGTCCTTGACGCTGCGTACCGTCAGGTGCAGCACCCCGGACGTACAGTCCGGCACCGGTGAACCGGCCGCCAGCACACGGCCGTTGCCGGTGCCGAGCACTCCGGCCGCCGGGCCGCCACTCCCCCCTGAACCGCCCGTACCGCCCGTACCGCCCGACCCGCCGGAACCACCCGTGCCGCCTCCCGAGCCGGAGCCTCCGGAACCGCCCGTACCGCCCGAGGTGCCGCCGGACTCATCGCGCCCGCCCGGCCGTTGGCTGATCTGCGGGCCGGAGGGCGTGGGCCCGGGAGTAATCGTGGCCTCCGTGGGCGGCGTGCCATGGGCGCCGTCGTTCTTGCCGCTCTGCGAGCCCCCGCCGTCCCCGCCGCCGAGCAGCCACACGATCAGCAGCACCAGGAGGATGACCAGGGCGAGCACAACTCCCCTCCGCCGCCAGTAAATGGAGGAGGGAAGGGGCCCGATCGGATTGCGCAGAGATCCCACGCGAAGACTCTACGAGAGAACCGGCGCGGCTCCACCCCGTACCCGCCGTAGGAGTGCCTACTTTTCCCATCATCTGCCCACAGCCCCACCTGTCACACCCGTTCCGGACGATCTCCCCCTCCACGATTCCCCTCCGGCACAGAGGACTTCGGGCGCAACGGCCGCACAACCGCTCACAACGGCCGGAAAACACCTCCCGGATATCACGCGCGCCCCATTGAGTAGCCCTCATCACTCACAACGCAGGAGGGCACCATGCGAAGACTTCACGCCACCGCACTGACCATGCTGGGCGCGGCACTTGCCGCCACCCTGGCGGCCGCCCCGGCGCAGGCCGCGCCCGGCGACACCATGACGCTGTGCGGCAGTGTCCGCACTCCGGCCGGCTGGGTCGATGTCAACTGGGGCATCAGCGGCTCCTGTGGCGCCACCACCAGTCCCAACGTCAAGATGGTCAAACAGCTGACCGGCCTTCCAGTGGGCACCACCGTCAACGCCTGCGCCACCACTTACCCCCCGGCCGGCTGGGTCCAGGTGAGCAGCTACTACAGCAGCGGCTGCCAGGCGTTCCTCAACCCGAGCCTCAACCCCAACGCATGGACGCTCAGGCGCGTTTCCTAGCCGGCCGCGTCAACGGCCTTGGTCTTCGGGCCGCCACTCGGCCTTGTGCCCGAACCCCCGTCCGTTGTCCACCAGTCGGAGCCAGTCGGGGCGCAACTCCCAGAGTTCGGTGCTCTCCACGGCCCGGCGCAGCCGCTCGGACCGTTCCACATAGGGAAAGCGGGCCCGGTACACCGCCCAGGCCGCCGCACGCTCCGCGCCGCCGAGCACCCGGCAGCGGCCCCGTCCCTGGAGCCCGGTGAGCGCGGTCCACTCCTGGTCGTCACGCTGGGCGGTGAAGGCCACCCGCCCGTCCCCGGCCAGCAGCGCCCGGCCGTGCCGGGTGCCGGGCGAGGTGACGAAGTACAGCACCGGCGGCCCCCCGGCGGGCGCGTGGGACGGCGCGTAGAACACCGCGCACGCCTGGGGCCCGTCCGCGTCCGTGTAGGCCAGGGTGAGCGTGGTGTGCGCATCCAGCGCGGCGCTGAGCTCCGGGTCCATGGCGCCATTGCACCACGCGGGGCCTTCGTACGACGCGGGGCCTTCGCACCATCCATCGCCACCGCACCATCCATCGCCACCGCACCACGCGGAGCCCTCGCACCACGCGGAGCCACCGCACCACGGGGAACCGTCGCACCATGCAAGCGCCGCTCAGCCCCGGTGGCAGATGAACTTTCGCAGACCGTCCGGGCCGACCTCGGTGATCGAGCTGGGGCAGCCCTGCGGGCACCGTGGGGCCACCGCGGCGGAGTTGCGGTAGCGCTCCGGGGGGTGGCGGCAGGTGGAGCAGTACCAGCCCGGGGCCAGGGCGGGTACGGGCGTCATGTCCCACCACAGCGGGTTGGCGCACACCCGGCAGCGGACCAGGGGCGGGGCTTCGCGGCCGGAGTCCATGCCGCAGATGATCGCCCCAACCGGCCGCCGCCGGGCCCGGGTTGCGCTCTCGTCACCCGAACGTGCCCGCCCGGTCCGCCTGCGCGTTTTTGGCCCAGGGCCCCGGCGTGCCAGGATCCACAGACCATGACTACCGCGCCCCCGCTGCCGCACGCCCCCGTCCTCGACTGGTTCGCCGAGCACGCCCGCGATCTGCCCTGGCGCCGCCCGGAAGCCGGGCCCTGGGGCGTGATGGTGAGCGAGTTCATGCTCCAGCAGACCCCGGTCAGCCGGGTACTGCCGGTGTACGAGCAGTGGCTGGCGCGCTGGCCGCGCCCGGCCGATCTGGCGGCCGAGCCGCCCGGCGAGGCGGTGCGCGCCTGGGGCCGGCTCGGCTATCCGCGCCGGGCGCTGCGGCTGCATGCGGCCGCCACGGCGATAGCCGAGCGGCACGGCGGCGAGGTGCCCAGTGATCACGCCCAGCTGCTGGCGCTGCCGGGGGTGGGCGAGTACACCGCGGCCGCCGTGGCCTCCTTCGCCTATGGCCGGCGGCACCCGGTGCTGGACACCAATGTGCGCCGGGTCTTCGCCCGCGCGGTGACCGGGGTGCAGTACCCGCCCAATGCCACCACCGCCGCCGAGCGGGCGCTGGCCCGGGAGCTGCTGCCCGAGGACGAGGCGCGGGCGGCCCGGTGGGCCGCCGCCACCATGGAGCTGGGCGCGCTGGTCTGCACCGCCCGTACCCCCGACTGCGCCCGCTGCCCGATCGCCGCGCACTGCGCCTGGCGGGCGGCCGGCTCCCCGGCGCATGACGGGCCGCCGCGCCGTGGCCAGAGCTATGCGGGCACCGACCGCCAGGTGCGCGGCAAGCTGCTGGCGGTGCTGCGCGAGGCCACCGGCCCGGTGCCCCAGCGAGCGCTGGACGCGGTGTGGGACGAGCCGGTGCAGCGGGCCCGGGCGCTGGACGGTCTGGTGGCGGACGGCCTGGTGGAACCGCTGGCGGATGGCACCTACCGGCTCCCGCTCACCTGACGTGAACCGGACAGAGCCGCTCTTTCCTCCCCGCTGTTACACAACCTATGGACAGCTGTGCTCCAGCCGAAGGGCTGCTGCACATCGCGTTGCAACAGCTCATCCGTAGCGTCCTTACCCGTGCTGGAGGACTGACCAGCGCGAGGCAGGCACGGGGAACGCAAGCGGAATGGAGGCTGCGAGTATGGCCAGCAGCGGCAAGGTTCTGGACTTCGAAGAGTACGTTCGCAACCGTCAGGACGCCCTGCTGCGCAGCGCCCGGCGGCTGGTTCCGGACCCCATTGACGCTCAGGACCTGCTGCAGACCGCCCTGGTCCGCACCTATGGCCGCTGGGAGGGCATAGCGGACAAGTCGCTGGCCGACGCCTACCTCCGCCGCGTCATGATCAACACGCGGACCGAGTGGTGGCGCGCCCGCAAGCTGGACGAGGTACCCACCGAGCAGCTCCCGGACGCCAGCGTGGAGGACGGCACCGAGCAGCACGCCGACCGCGCCCTGCTGATGGATGTGCTGGCCGTGCTGGCCCCCAAACAGCGCAGCGTGGTCGTGCTGCGGCACTGGGAGCAGATGAGCACGGAGGAGACCGCCGAGGCGCTGGGGATGTCCACCGGCACGGTCAAGAGCACCCTGCACCGGGCGCTGGCCCGGCTCCGCCAGGAGCTGGAGAGCCGTGACCTGGACTTCCACGCTCTGGAGCGCAATGAGCGGGGGCGCGAACGGTGCGCGGCCTGACCAAGGCGGCAGTGGGCAAACCTGCACTGATCACCGGCGGGGCGGTCACGGCGATGGCCGTGGCCGCCGGTTTGCTGCTCGCCGGATGCAGCACCGGCAGCGAGGGCGTCCGCAAGGAGGGCCCGGCACAGACCCAGTCCAGCGCCAAGCCCGGCAAGCAGCCCGCGGCCTCCGCGCCCACCCGGGAGAAGGTGGACGCGGTCAAGCTGATCAAGAACGATCCCAAGGTCAGCGACGCGGTCAAGAAGAACTTCAAGCCCTGTGTGAAGAACGAGTACCCGGTCGATGTCATATACGGCCAGCTGACCGGCGGTGACCGCGACGATGTGGTGGTCAACATACTGACCTGCGGAGATGCCATCGGCATCGGTTCTTATGTGTACCGTGCGAAGGGTGACTCGTATGTGGACGTGTTCGCCACCGAGCAGTCCCCGGTGTACGCCGATATCGACCGCCGGGATCTGCAGGTGACCACCCAGGTGTACGGAGCCGGCGACCCGGTCGCCGATCCCTCCGGCGAGGAAGTGGTGACCTACCACTGGTCGGACAACCAGTTCCGGGAAACCGGGCGTACCCACACCGACTACAGCAAGGTCGGGGCGGGCAACGCTTCCAAGAGCATGTTCCAGGGAACGGAGGGCTGAGAGAGCGGTGGCCGATACCCATGTGCTCTTCGTCGAGGACGATGACGTCATCCGGGAGGCGACCCAGCTCGCCCTGGAGCGGGACGGCTTTGTGGTCACCGCGGTGCCGGACGGGCTGCAGGGGCTGGAGAGCTTCCGCGCCCAGCGGCCGGACATCGCCCTGCTGGATGTGATGGTGCCGGGCCTGGACGGCGTCAGCCTGTGCCGCCGCATCCGGGACGAGTCCACGGTGCCGGTGATCATGCTCTCCGCCCGTGCCGACTCCATCGATGTGGTCCTCGGCCTGGAGGCCGGCGCCGACGACTATGTCACCAAGCCCTTCGACGGCGCCGTGCTGATGGCCCGCATCCGGGCCGTGCTGCGCCGCTTCGGCCACGCCGGAGCAGCCGGCCAGGCGGGCGACGGGCCGGACGAGGGCATGGCGGGCGGGGTGCTGCGCTTCGGCGACCTGGAGGTGGACACCGAAGGCATGGAGGTCCGCCGCGGCGGGGTGCCGGTCGCCCTGACCCCCACCGAGATGCGGCTGCTGCTGGAGTTCTCCGCCGCGCCCGGCACCGTGCTCTCCCGGGACCGGCTGCTGGAGCGGGTCTGGGACTACGGCTGGGGCGGTGACACCCGGGTCGTGGACGTCCATGTCCAGCGGCTGCGCGGCAAGATCGGCCAGGACCGGATCGAGACCGTACGCGGCTTCGGCTACAAGCTCAGGGGCTGACCACCGGTGCCCGCCCCCCTCCCCCGCCCATCATGGTGAAGCTCGCGCTCCGCAGTGGCATCCGCTGGAAGGTCTCCCTGGCCATCGCGCTGGTCGGCGCGCTGGTGGCGGTGGCGCTCAGCCTGGTGGTGCACAACGCCTCCAGGGCGTCCCTGCTCAATGGCACCCGGGATGTGATGGACCAGCGGGTCCAGGTCGCCGAGCGCTACTACAGCACCACCGGCCGCACCATGCTGCGCGCCAAGATCAATGATCCGGCGCTGCCCAAGCCGCTGCAGGAGGCGGCCGGCCTGGGCCAGCGGGCCACCTACCTCCAGGACTCCGACAACGGGGCGCCCGAGGTCTGGGCCTCCATGCCCACCCGCAACGGCAAGATCATCTCCATGCATGCCCAGTTCAAGGACCGGCTGAAGATCCTCAGCGATCTGGACCGGTCCCTGATCATCGGCTCGGTCTCGGTGGTCCTCGGCGGCTGCGCCCTGGGCATCCTGGTCGGCGGCCAGCTCTCCCGCCGGCTGCGCAAGGCCAGCGCCGCCGCCCGGATGGTGGCCGACGGCAATACCGAGGTACGGGTCCGCGAGGCCATCGGCGGCCGGGTACGCGACGAGACCGATGACCTGGCCCGCGCGGTGGACGGCATGGCCCAGGCGCTCCAGCACCGCATCGAGGCCGAGCGCCGGGTGACCGCCGATATCGCCCATGAGCTGCGCACCCCGGTCACCGGCCTACTCACCGCCGCCGAACTGCTGCCCCCCGGCCGGCCCACCGAACTGGTCCGGGACCGGGCCCAGGCCATGCGCACCCTGGTCGAGGACGTCCTGGAGGTGGCCCGCCTGGACGGCTTCGCCGAACGGGCCGAGATGCAGGAGATCGAACTGGGCGAGTTCGTCCAGCGCCGGGTCCGTACCTTCTCGCCCGAGGCGCAGGTCAGCGTGGCCCGGCACGCCTATGTCTCCACCGACCCGCGCCGCCTGGAACGCATCCTGGGCAATCTGCTGGCCAACGCGGGCAAGCACGGCAAGGGGCCGATCGAGGTCACCGTGGACGGCCGGGTGATCCGGGTACGCGACCATGGCCCCGGCTTCCCCGAGGAACTGCTGCGCGAGGGCCCCAGCCGGTTCCGCACCGGCAGCGAGGACCGCGCCGGCAAGGGACACGGCCTGGGCCTGACCATCGCGGCGGGCCAGGCCCGCGTCCTGGGCGCCCGCCTGACCTTCCGCAATGCCGACCCGGAGGCGGGCGGCGGCGCCATCGCCGTCCTCTGGCTGCCGGAGTCATCCCCGACCAGCACCGGCACCTTCCCGCTGATCCAGGTACCGGACTGAGCTCTGGCTACAGCCCCCGGCGGCTACAGCCCCTGGCCCTTGCCGCCCATAAAGGCCGCCGGGTCCACCGAGGTGCCGTAGTGCGGGGTGGTCCGGATCTCGAAGTGCAGATGCGGACCGGTGGAATTGCCGGTGGATCCGGAAAGCCCGATCTCCTGCCCGGTGTCCACGCTCTGGCCCACCGCCACCTTCACCTGGGAAAGGTGCGCGTACTGCGAGTAGGTGTTGTCGTCGTGCCTGACCACGATGGCATTGCCATAGGCCGGACCGTCGCCGCCGCCATTGGCCCCGGCCTTGACCACCGTGCCCCGGTGCACGGCCTTCACCGAGGTGCCGCTGTCCACCACCAGGTCCTGGCCGCTGTGCTTGGCGGCCCACATCCTGCCGTCGATACCGAAGGGCTGGCCGGTCTGATAGCCGTCCACCGGCTTCACCCAGCCATTCGCCTTCTTCGCGGCCTCCTCGGCCTTGCGCTTGTTCTCCTCGTCCCGGCGCCTGGCCTCCTCGGCCTTGTGTCCGGCCTCCTCGGCCGCCCGGCGCTCCCGCTCGGCCACCTTGGACTGGGTCCCCGCCTGCGCCGTCAGGGCGTCGCCCAGCGCGGCGGTGTCGGCGAAGCCGCCCACCGTGCCCTCGGCGGCGGACGCCGAACCGGGGCCGGTGCCGGAACCGGTGCCAAAGGCCACTCCCAGCCCAATGGCCAGAGCGGCGGTGGCGGCGGCGTGCACGGCAATGCGCTTCGACATGGAAAACCTCCAGACATGACCGGATCCCGGCTGCGGGCCGGGATCGCCATTCCTGGATAACGGGCGGTTCGCGGGGCGGACAAACGGGCCCGGTACGGCCTCCCTTCGTACCCGCACACCGCCTTGCGGGCCTAAGCCCCGTGGGCCGCCTACTACTCCCGCCCGTAGGTGACCCGCCCCACGTGCCCCTTGTCACCCGAAGCCCGTCCGCCGGTCCCTGCCCGGCGGTACGCTCCCGGCACACGATCGCGACCGCTGGGGGGCATATGTCCGACGATTCCCGCTTCGACGACATCGAACTGGCCGAGGCCGTCCAGGCCATACGCACCGGCCTGACCAGCGCGGCCACCGCGGGCGAGGGCCAGGACCTGGCCTTTGACGTCGGGGAGATCACCATGGAGTTCACGGTCGAGATGCGCAAGGACGTCCGCGGCTCCGGCCGGGTACGCGCCTGGGTGGTCAACGCGGGCGCAGAGGGCTCCCGGGGCTCCACCCACACCCACAAGGTCACCTTCACCCTGCTGCCCAGGGACAACCGCACGGGCGCCAGCTGGCGGGTGGGGAACGAGCGACCCGGGCGGGTGACGCGGTTCGGAGCCGTCGAGGAATGAGCCCTTTGTTACCAGGTGGTGCCGGCGGGCTCCTCGATGGTGGTGTTGATGCGGTTGAAGAAGTTGGTGAGGCTGACCATCAGGATGATCGCGGAGAGCTGCTCCTCGTTGAAGTGGTCCGCGGCCTCGTTCCACACCTCGTCAGGCACGGCCTTGCCGGAGCGGTCGGCAATCCGGGTGGCGGCCTCCGTCAGGGCCAGAGCCGCGCGCTCCTCGTCGGTGAAGAACGGCGCCTCGCGCCAGGCGGCCACGGCGTGCAGGCGTTCGTCGCTCTCACCGTGCTTCTTCGCACCGGCGACGCCGGCGAACACGCAAGCGCTGCAGCCATTGATCTGGCTGGCCCGCAGGTGGACCAGTTCCAGGATCTGCGGGGAGACGCCGCCCTGGTACATGGCCTTGTAGATGTTCTGGATGCCCTTCATGGCGTCCGGCAGGACCAGGGCGGGGTTCTTCATCCTGGCAGTGGTGGTGACCGCGGCGTTCATCTGCATCTCCGTTGATCCGTTAGCGTCTGTCACTGGACCGACGGATCCGGACGCGGGGGTGTGACAGGTGAGCGAGAACTTTTTTCTGGCCGACCGTTTTGAGGCGGAACGGCCCGGACTCAAGGCAGTGGCCTACCGGATGCTGGGGTCGCTCGCCGAAGCGGAGGACGCCGTTCAGGAGGCTTGGTTCAAGCTCAGCCGCACTGATGTGAGCGATGTGAAGAACCTCGGGGCCTGGCTCACCACGGTCGTGGGCCGGATATGCCTGGACATGCTTCGCTCGCGTACCTCGCGGCGCGAGGAACCGCTGCCCGAGCACGACGGGTCGGTCCGGCTTCCCGACCCGGTGGTCACCGCGCCGGCCCACATCAATCCCGAGCAGGAAATCCTGATCGCGGACTCCGTGGGCATTGCGCTCATGATCGTCCTGGAGACCCTCTCCCCGGCCGAGCGGCTCGCCTTCGTCCTGCACGACATGTTCGATGTGCCCTTCGACGACATCGCCCCCATCCTCGGCCGGACCACCGTCTCCACCCGGCAGCTTGCCAGCCGCGCCCGCCGCCGGGTCCAGGGCGCCGCCCCGGCGGCCGACACAGACGTTGCCCGCAAACGCGATGTCGTGGACGCCTTCCTGACCGCCTCCCGCGGCGGCGACTTCGATGCCCTCCTGGCCGTCCTCGACCCCGATGTGATCGCGCGCTCCGACGGCGGCACGCTCGTCCCGAGCATCCTGCGGCGCGGCGCAGCCGACGTGGCATCCCAGGCGATCACCTTCGCCCGCTTTGCGGCGGACGCGCGTCTGGCGCTGGTCAACGGCACGCCCGGCGTTGTCTCATTCGCCGGGGACCGGCCTTTGTCCGTCATGTCGTTCACCATCCGGCACGGCCGTATCACCGGACTCGACATCCTCACCGACCCCGACCGCCTGACCACGCTCGGTCTGACCGCCTGACCGACACCGGTCACTTACGCGGATGCGGCGCGCCGGGCGGGCGGCCTGGAGGCCCTGGAGACTTCAGCGACCGCCCGGCCATCCGCCCATAGTCCCCGCAAACGCCACCGGCCCCGGACCGCTTGAAGCGGTCCGGGGCCGGTGACTACCGAGCACTATGTGCTCGCCTACGCCTCCTTGGACAGGTTGGGTCCGGCCCCACCCGCCGCGGACTCCACGGGCGGAGTGTCCGGCAGCGCCGACTTCTCCTCACCCCTGAAGGTGAACTTCTTCTCCTCACCCTCACCCTCGGTGCCGACCACCACGATGTGACCGGGGCGCAGCTCGCCGAAGAGGATCTTCTCCGAGAGCACGTCCTCGATCTCGCGCTGGATCGTGCGGCGCAGCGGCCGCGCGCCCAGGATCGGGTCGTAACCCTTCTTGCCGAGCAGCTTCTTGGCGTCCGCGCTGAGCTCGATGCCCATGTCGCGGTCCTTCAGCCGCTCGTCCACCTTGGCGATCATCAGGTCCACGATCTGGATGATGTCGTCCTCGGTGAGCTGGTGGAAGACCACCGTGTCATCGACACGGTTGAGGAACTCCGGCCGGAAGTGCTGCTTGAGCTCCTCGTTGACCTTGGCCTTCATCCGCTCGTAGCCGGTCTTGACGTCGCCCTGGGCGGCGAAGCCCAGGTTGAAGCCCTTGGAGATGTCCCGGGTACCGAGGTTGGTGGTCATGATGATGACCGTGTTCTTGAAGTCAACCACCCGGCCCTGGGAGTCGGTGAGACGGCCGTCCTCAAGAATCTGCAGCAGCGAATTGAAGATATCCGGGTGGGCCTTTTCGACCTCATCGAAGAGGACCACGGAGAACGGCTTGCGGCGCACCTTCTCGGTGAGCTGGCCGCCCTCCTCGTAACCGACGTATCCGGGCGGGGAGCCGAACAGCCGGGAGACCGTGTGCTTCTCGCTGAACTCCGACATATCGAGGGAGATCAGGGCGTCCTCGTCGCCGAAGAGGAATTCGGCGAGCGTCTTGGACAGCTCGGTCTTACCGACACCGGAGGGGCCGGCGAAGATGAACGATCCGCCCGGACGCTTGGGGTCCTTCAGACCCGCACGGGTGCGCCGGATGGCCTGGGAGAGCGCCTTGATGGCGTCCTTCTGGCCGATGACGCGCTTGTGCAGCTCGTCCTCCATGCGCAGCAGACGCGAGGACTCCTCCTCGGTCAGCTTGAAGACCGGGATGCCGGTGGCCGTGGCCAGGACCTCGGCGATCAGATCGCCGTCCACCTCGGCGACGACGTCCATGTCGCCGGCCTTCCACTCCTTCTCCCGCTTGGCCTTGGCGGCCAGCAGCTGCTTCTCCTTGTCCCGCAGGGAAGCGGCCTTCTCGAAGTCCTGCGAGTCGATCGCGGACTCCTTCTCCCGGCGCACCTCGGCGATCTTCTCGTCGAACTCGCGGAGGTCCGGCGGGGCGGTCATCCGGCGGATGCGCATCCGGGAGCCGGCCTCGTCGATCAGGTCGATCGCCTTGTCCGGCAGGAAGCGGTCGGAGATGTAGCGGTCGGCGAGGGTGGCGGCCTGGACCAGCGCCTCGTCGGTGATGGAGACCCGGTGGTGCGCCTCGTAGCGGTCGCGCAGCCCCTTGAGGATCTCAATGGTGTGCGGCAGCGAGGGCTCGGCGACCTGGATGGGCTGGAAGCGGCGCTCCAGGGCGGCATCCTTCTCCAGGTACTTGCGGTACTCGTCCAGCGTGGTGGCACCGATGGTCTGCAGCTCGCCACGGGCCAGCATCGGCTTGAGGATGCTGGCGGCGTCGATGGCACCCTCGGCGGCGCCCGCGCCGACCAGGGTGTGCAGCTCGTCGATGAACAGGATGATGTCGCCGCGGGTGCGGATCTCCTTGAGCACCTTCTTCAGGCGCTCCTCGAAGTCACCGCGGTAGCGGGAACCGGCCACCAGCGCGCCCAGGTCAAGGGTGTAGAGGTGCTTGTCCTTGAGGGTCTCGGGCACCTCGCCCTTGACGATGGCCTGGGCCAGGCCCTCGACGACGGCGGTCTTGCCGACGCCGGGCTCGCCGATGAGCACGGGGTTGTTCTTGGTACGGCGGGACAGCACCTGCATGACCCGCTCGATCTCCTTCTCGCGCCCGATGACCGGGTCGAGCTTGGACTCCCGGGCGGCCTGGGTGAGGTTGCGCCCGAACTGGTCCAGGACCAGGGAGGTCGAGGGGGTGCCCTCGGCCGGGCCGCCGGCCGTGGCGGCCTCCTTGCCCTGGTAGCCGGAGAGCAGCTGGATGACCTGCTGCCGCACCCGGTTGAGATCGGCGCCCAGCTTCACCAGGACCTGGGCAGCGACGCCCTCGCCCTCCCGGATCAGGCCGAGCAGGATGTGCTCGGTGCCGATGTAGTTGTGGCCGAGCTGCAGCGCCTCCCGGAGCGACAGCTCCAGGACCTTCTTGGCACGGGGGGTGAAGGGGATGTGGCCGGACGGGGCCTGCTGGCCCTGGCCGATGATCTCCTCCACCTGCTGGCGGACCGCCTCGAGCGAAATCCCGAGGCTCTCCAGGGCCTTAGCGGCGACACCCTCACCCTCGTGGATCAGGCCCAGGAGGATGTGCTCGGTGCCGATGTAGTTGTGGTTGAGCATCCGGGCTTCTTCCTGAGCCAGGACGACAACCCGCCGCGCACGGTCGGTGAACCTCTCGAACATCGTTAATCGCTCCTCAGAGCGGTCAGGCAGTTAGGGGTCGGTCCCCTCCCTGTCCTTCCGCATGCTAGTCCCGCAGGACGGGACAGCTCATTCCAACTGCCGACATCCGTCCGGATCACCCCCGCGTCGACGGGGAAACCTGCTGCCGAACAGCCGACATCTCCTCCAACCCGATGGTGGGAGACGATGTTCCCGCAGGCCAGGCATATACGCCCACCACCACTACGCCGATGGCGAACGCCCGCCCGTTTCCACGGGCCCGTCCTCCGCCCCCGGCCGGCGCTCCACGCCTCTGCCGTGCCGCGCCGTACCGCCTCTCCCCACGGGGAAAGTCTTACCCCCGCCCACTGACACTCCATGCGGCGCGGGCCCTCCGGCTCCGCTACGGGCGAACACCCTCGCACTACCGGAAGCCTCTGTGCGCCCCTCTTCTTCTATACGCAGCGTGCCCGGGTACGGACAGTGCGTAACCCAAGGGGCCTGGCTCAGTTGCACCGTTTATGACTGCCGTCCTGCCCGGCCCCCGGGCCCCGCTGGATCAGCCCGGGCCGTCGTACCCGCCCGGCGCGTGGCGCCGGTGGTACGAGCAGGGGCTGGGCTGGCCGGTGTGCGAGGGGGAGCCGCTCCGGCTGCCGACCGGGGTCAGATTCGACGCCCTGGGGCTGCCCCTGGGGGCGGGCCTGGCGGTGCTCCGGCGGGGGCTGCGGACGGGGCCGGTGGCCTGGGACACCGGGGCCCGGACGCTGTGGTTCCTGACCGCCGTGGGCAGCGCCGAGGAACTGCCGGGGCTGCTGGACTGGCTGGAGTGGGGCGGGGTCGCCCTGGAGCTCACCGCACAGGGGGCCGGCGGCCGGATCGCCGCTCCGGTGCCGGTCGGCGAGGGGCGTTCCCGCGCGCCGTCCGGGCTCGGCGGCAAACCGCCGCCCGTCCCGCGGGAGGCCGTCTGGCTGCGGCCTCCCGCGCCGGGACGCGAGGTGGAGCCGACCCTGCCGGTGTGCGGCCTCGGGGGCGTTCAGAGCGCCCCCGATCTTGTCCGGCTGGTGAGCGCGGCGGCCACCGAGTGCCATCGGGCCCGGCTGCTGGGCGCCGGGGCGGCACGCGGGGGTCAGCCGACCGGAATTCAGCCGTTGGCCTTCTCGTACGCCTCGCGGATTTCGGCCGGCACCCGGCCGCGGTCGTTGACGCTGTAGCCGTTCTCCTTGGCCCACGCGCGGATCTTCGCGGTGTCCTGGGCGCCCGCCGGAGCGGCGATGCCACGGGCCCGGCCCCGGCCGCCGGTGCCGCGGGCACCGGTGCGGCGGCCCGCCTTCACATAGTCGGCGAGCGCCTCGCGCAGCTTGTCCGCGTTGGCCGTGGTGAGGTCGATCTCGTAGCTCTTGCCGTCCAGAGCGAACGTCACCGTCTCGTCCGCCTCGCCGCCGTCGAGGTCGTCGACAAGAAGGACCTGAACCTTCTGCGCCACGGGGTTTCCTTTCATCAGCAGAAAAGGGATTACGGAGGAATAGCAAACCGCCTTTCCCGGAAAAACACAAACCCCTGGGGAAGGTTCAGCTGCCCTTCCGGACGGGAAGCATGCCTTCCGGAGCGGCACGATAGGGGCGCGATTCGGACATAGGGTCCGCGATCACAGATGCAGAAGCATCCGGCTGTTGCCAAGGGTGTTCGGCTTCACTCGTTCGAGACCCAGGAACTCGGCAACGCCCTCGTCATAGGAGCGCAGCAGCTCGCTGTAGACATCACTGTCCACCGGGGTCTCTCCGATCTCGACGAAGCCGTGCTTCACGAAGAAGTCGACTTCGAAGGTGAGACAGAAAATGCGGCGCACCCCGAGCCGGCGCGCGGTCTGCAGCAGCTTGCCGAGGAGAGCGTGCCCGACGCCCTCGCCCTTGGCCGCCGGATCGACCGCGAGAGTACGGACCTCCGCCAGGTCTTCCCACATGACATGCAGTGCGCCGCACCCGATGACGGTACCGTCGTCATCCCGCTCGGCGACCCAGAACTCCTGGATGTCCTCGTAAAGAGTCACCGTGGCTTTGTCGAGCAGGATGCGCCGGCGCGCGTAGGTGTTGATGAGCCCGCGGATGGCCGGGACATCGGCGGTCCGGGCGCGGCGGACGGTGACGGCTTTTGCCCGGGCGGGCTCGGCAGTTGCGGCTGGCATAAGCGGACGCTATCGCCCTGGCTCTGTCGTCCCCTCGCCGGGACCGTCGAGTTGCACGATGCGGATGGCGTCGCGGAGGGCTTCGCGTTGTTCGGCCGACATCATGCCGAAGAAGGCGACGAGAGCGGCCGCGGGGTTGTCACTCACGGACCACGCTTCGTTCATCAGTGCGGCCGAGTAGGCGGCCCGGTTCGAGACTGCCTCATATCGATAGGCGCGGCCTTCGGCTTCCCGCCGCAGCCAGCCCTTCTGATACAGGTTGTCCATTACGGTCATCACGGTCGTGTAGGCGATGGACCGTTCCTGCTGAAGGTCTTCCAGGACTTCTCGAACAGTGACCGGCCGGTTCCACTCCCACACGCGCGTCATGACGGCGTCTTCCAGATCACCCAGGCGTCGAACCACACGCGAATAATAGTGGGACATGTCTCGAATGCCGGTTTATCGCGGCAGCAAAGCGGCGCCAAAAAGGGCGTACGACCCGAGAGAAAGCCGGTAAAGCGGTCTCGGATCGTACGCCCGGGGCGCGGGCCGCGGTTATCCGCGGCCGTTGTTCAGGCGCCGGAGCCTTGGGATTCCCGGCCGGCGGCTTCGGCGCGGGCCAGCGCGGCGTCCACGATGGCGTCCTCCTTGGCCTTGTTGGCGCCGCCCTGGCTCTTGACGATGGTCACCACCAGTGCGGTGAACGCGACCGCCATCACCACGGGCGGGACCAGCGCGCTGACATAGTCCATGGCCGTCGGCTCCTTCTGGGTCGGTATGGGGTGGGGCTGAGCGACCCGTCCAGATTACGCCGGTGTCAGCCGCGCCCCGGGGGGCGGGGCGGGCTTGCGGCGGGGCGGGAAGACCTCGCCCGGGGTGGGGATGGGGCGGTCCGGCCGGGCCGGCCTGGGGGCGGCGGGCCGCGGCTGGGGCTTCTCCGGCTGCTGGGTACCGGGCTTGCGGGCGCCGGGCTTGGGGCCCGGCCGGGGCTCCGGCGCGGGCTGCTCCGGGGACTCGGCACGGGCGGGGCCGGCCTGCCGTACGGGCTGCTCCGAGGCCTCGGCGCCGGCGGGGCGGGCCTGCGGTACGGCCGCCGGGCGGGCGGCGCGGCCCCAGTCCACGGCGGAGGCGGCCAGGCTCTCGCAGCGCCGCAGCAGGATGCGGCGGCGGACGACCTCGGCGGCGCCGGCCGGGGTGGCGCACAGGCCGCGCAGGGCCGTCAGGTCCTCGGCGTCCGGCCGGTGGCCGGCCGTCAGGGCGTCCTGGAGCCGCTCCAGATAGCCGGGGGCGGTGCCGGGCAGAGCAGCCCGGTAGCGGGCGAGGTCGGCGCGGAGGAAGGCGCGCAGCCTGCCGCCCTCGCGGGCGGCCTCGTCCACGGCGGCCACCAGGCGGAGGCAGTCACGCAGGTCCGCGTCGCGCTCGGGGGCGGGGCGGCGGGTGGGGGTGTCTGACTGAAGGGCGATGGCGAGGGCACGGCGCAGGACGCGCAGTTCGTTCGCGCTGAAGGCCATGCCGCCGCGGGATCCATAGGGCGTGGGCATGGGCCGACTTTAAGTGCTAAACGGACAAAACTGGCTTATCGCGGAGTTCTTGGCGTGGCTCGCGTCCCGGAATTCCGGCCGAAAGGCGGTAAGCGGTAAGTGGTTAGCGGTAATGGCGGCGAAGACCAGCAAAGGCCGGACGGCCGAAATCGGTCCGTCCGGCCCCCGGGCGGCTCAGGCGCGTCCGGCGTTGCGCTCGTAGACCAGCCGCAGCCCGATCAGGGTCAGCCAGGGCTCGTGTTCGTCGATCACGGTGGCCTCGCCGAGGACCAGCGGGGCCAGTCCGCCGGTGGCGATCACCGTGACATCGTCCGGGTCGTCGGCCAGTTCCCGGGCCATCCGGTTGACCACCCCGTCCACCTGGCCGGCGAAGCCATGGATGATGCCGGACTGCATGGCCTCGACCGTGTTCTTGCCGATCACACTGCGCGGCCGGGCCAGTTCGATCTTGCGGAGCTGGGCGCCCTTGACGCCCAGCGCCTCCACCGAGATCTCGATGCCGGGCGCGATCACCCCACCGGTGTACTCGCCGCGCGCGCTGACCGCGTCAAAGGTGGTGGCGGTGCCGAAGTCCACCACCACACAGGGCCCGCCATAGAGCTCCACGGCGGCCACCGCGTTGACGATCCGGTCCGCGCCGACCTCCTTGGGGTTGTCCATCAGGATCGGGACCCCGGTCTTGACGCCCGGCTCCACCAGCACGGCCGGTACGTCCCCGTAGTAGCGGCGGGTCATCTCGCGCAGCTCGTGCAGCACCGAGGGGACGGTGGAGCAGATGGCGATGCCCTCGATGCCCTCGCCCAGTTCGTCACCGAGCAGCGGGTGACGGCCCATCAGCCCCTGGAAGAGCACGGCCAGTTCGTCCGCGGTGCGGCGGGCGTCGGTGGAGATCCGCCAGTGCTCGACGATGTCCTCGCCGTCGAACAGGCCGAGCACGGTCTGGGTGTTGCCGACATCGATGGTGAGCAGCATCAGACGGCGTCCTCACCGGGTTCGTCCCGCAGGTCCAGGCCGATGTCCAGGATCGGCGAGGAGTGGGTGAGCGCGCCCACCGCCAGGTAGTGCACTCCGGTCTCGGCGTAGGCGCGGGCGTTGTCCAGGGTGAGCCGGCCGGAGGACTCCAGCATGGCCCGGCCGGCCACCAGCTCCACCGCCTCGCGGGTCTGCTCGGGGGTGAAGTTGTCCAGCAGGATCAGGTCGGCGCCCTCCGCCAGCACCGGCGGGATCTGCTCCAGCCGGTCCACCTCCACCTCGATGGGCAGCTCCGGGAAGCGCTCGCGCACCGCCCGGAAGGCCTCGGCGACGCCGCCGGCGGCCACCACATGGTTGTCCTTGATCAGGGCCGCGTCGGAGAGCGACATCCGGTGGTTGACACCGCCGCCGCAGCGCACCGCGTACTTCTCCAGGGCGCGCAGTCCCGGCGTGGTCTTGCGGGTGTCCCGGACCGCGGCGCCGGTGCCTTCCAGGGTGTCCGCCCAGGCGCGGGTGGCGGTGGCGATGCCGGAGAGGCGGCAGAGCAGGTTGAGGGCGCTGCGCTCGGCGGTGAGCAGGTCACGGGTGCGGGTGCGGACGGTCAGCAGCTTCTGGCCGGGCTCGACCCGGTCGCCGTCCTCGACATGCCGCTCGACCTCGAAGTCGTCGGTGCAGACCACCGAGATGATCGCCTCGGCCACCCGGAGCCCGGCCACCGTGCCCGCCTCGCGGGCGGTGAAGTCACCGGTGCAGACGGCGTCCTCGGGGATGGTGGCGACGGTGGTGACGTCCACCCCGCCGTCCAGGTCCTCCTCGATGGCCACATGGGCCAGGTCCTCCACCAGCAGGGGGTCCAGGCCGGCCTCGGCCAGCAGCGCGGCCAGCGCGCCGTCCAGCCCGCACTCCTGCTCTCCGGACTCGTCCGCACAGGCACAGCCGGCACCGCAGCCGGAATCCTCCACGGTGGTGAGCGGGTACTGGACGTTCTCGGGGGTGCTCACGCGGTGCTCCTTGCGTGGGAAGAGGGGGTGACCGGGGGGAAGGCGGGGGTGTCGGTGGTGGCGATGGCCAGCGTACGGTCCGGGCGCAGGGTGACCAGGAGGTGACGGCTCCAGGCCGCCTCGTCGCGCTCGGGGTGGTCCTCGCGCCAGTGGCTGCCCCGGGTCTCCTCGCGCAGCCGAGCGGCGGCCACCAGGACCCGGGCGACCAGCAGCAGATTGGCCGTCTCCCAGCTCTCGGTGCCCGGCTCGGCCGGCTTCTCCGGGGCCTGGGCGAGGGCCTGGAGCCGCTCGGCGGCGGTGGCCAGGCTTTCCTCGGAACGGAGGACTCCGGCACCGGCGGTCATGATCCGCTGGATCGTGTGGCGGGCCTCGGGGGCGGGCAGCGGCTCGGCCGGCTCCTCGCCCGGGGCCACCGGCTCGCCCGGGGCGTGCCCGGCGGCGGTGATGTCCGCGGCGATGCGCTCGGCGAAGACCAGGCCCTCCAGCAGCGAGTTGGAGGCCAGCCGGTTGGCGCCGTGCACCCCGGTGCAGGCCACCTCGCCACAGGCGTACAGGCCCGGGACGGTGCTGCGGCCGGACAGGTCGGTGCGTACCCCGCCGGAGGCGTAGTGGGCGGCCGGGGCCACCGGGATGGGCTCGGTCACCGGGTCGATGCCATGGGCCCGGCAGGCGGCCAGGATGGTGGGGAAGCGCTCGGCCCACATCCGGGCGCCGAAGTGGCGGGCGTCCAGGTACATATGACCGGCGCCGGTCTCCCGCATCCGGCGCATGATGCCCTTGGCCACGATGTCGCGGGGGGCCAGCTCGGCCAGCTCGTGCTGTCCCACCATGAAGCGGCGGCCATCGGCGTCCACCAGGTGGGCGCCCTCGCCGCGTACCGCCTCGGAGACCAGCGGCAGCTGGCCCTCGGCGCCCGGCCCCAGCCAGAGCACCGTCGGGTGGAACTGGACGAACTCCAGGTCGGAGATCTCCGCCCCGGCGCGCAGGGCCAGCGCCACGCCGTCGCCGGTGGAGACGGCCGGGTTGGTGGTGGCGGAGAACACCTGGCCCATGCCGCCGGTGGCCAGCACCACCGCCCGGGCCCGTACCGCGCCCACTCCGTCGTGCTGCCCCTCGCCCATCACATGCAGCGAGACCCCGGCCGCCCGGCCCTGGGCGTCCTTGAGCAGGTCCAGCACCAGGGCGTGCTCGATGGTGCGGATGCCGGCCGCCCGTACCGCCGCCACCAGGGCGCGGGAGATCTCGGCGCCGGTGGCGTCGCCGCCGGCGTGGGCGATGCGGCTGCGGTGGTGGCCGCCCTCGCGGGTGAGCAGGATCTCGCCCGCGGCGTCGGTGTCGAAGCGGGCGCCGGTGCCGATCAGCCGGCGCACCGCGTCCGGGCCCTCGGTGACCAGGGTGCGTACCGCCTGTTCGTCACAGAGGCCCGCGCCGGCCACCAGGGTGTCGTCCAGGTGCTGGGCGGGGGTGTCGCCCTCGCCGAGGGCGGCCGCTATGCCGCCCTGGGCCCAGCGGGTGGAGCCGTCGTCCAGGCGGGCCTTGGTGACCACGGTGACGGCGGCGCCGGCCGCCGCGCAGCGCAGCGCCACGGTGAGCCCGGCCACTCCGGAGCCGATGACCACCACATCGGCCTCGGCCGTCCAGCCGGGACGGGGGGCCCGCAGCCGTATGCCGGTCATCGGCGCGCTCCCAGGTCTCCGAAGTCCAGGGGGAGGTTGTCGATCAGCCGGGTGGTGCCCACCCTGGCGGCCACCGCCAGGATCGCCTCGCCGGTGTGGCCGTCGCCGACCTCGGTGAAGTCGGCCGGGTCCACCAGGGCCAGATAGTCCAGGACCACCGACGGCTCCAGGGCGGCCGCCCGCTCCAGCACCTCCCGGGCCGCGCGGCGCACCGCCGCCGGGCCCTGGTCCGCCACGGCCGCGGCGGTCAGCAGGGCGCGGGAGAGCGCCAGCGCGGAGGCCCGGTCGGCGGCCGAGAGATAGCGGTTGCGGCTGGAGAGCGCCAGATTGTCGTCCTCCCGGACGGTCGGTACGCCGACGATCTCCACCGGGAAGTTCAGATCGCGCACCATCCGCCGGATCAGGGCCAGCTGCTGGGCGTCCTTCTGCCCGTAGAGCGCGACATCGGGGGCGGTCAGATGGAGCAGCTTGGCCACCACGGTGAGCATCCCGTCGAAGTGGCCGGGGCGGTGGGCGCCCTCCAGCCGCTCCCCCATCGGTCCGGCGGTGATCCGCACCTCGGGCTCGCCGCCGGGGTAGACCTCGTCCACCGAGGGGGCGAAGACCACATCGGCGCCCGCCTTCTCGGCCACCGTCAGGTCCTCGTCCAGGGTGCGCGGGTAGCGCTCCAGGTCCTCGCCGGGGCCGAACTGCAGCGGGTTGACGAACACGGTCACCACCACCTGGCCGTCCGGCCCGGCCAGGTGCCGGGCCTCGCGGATCAGGGTGGCGTGGCCCTCGTGCAGGGCGCCCATGGTCATCACCACCGCGCGGCGGCCTCGGCCGCGCGGCAGGGAGCGCAATTCGGCTGCGTCCCGGGCGAGTTGGGTGGTCACTGGTTTCCTCCGTCCGCGAGGACGCCGAGCAGGTCCTCAGCCAGTTCCGGCTTGAGCAGGCCGTGCGCGAGTGCCCGGTCCGCGGTGGTACGGGCCATCGCCAGGTATCCGGCGACGGCCTGCGGCGCATGTGCCCGCAGCTCGGCGATGTGCGCGGCCACGGTGCCCGCGTCACCGCGGGCCACCGGGCCGGTGAGGGCCGCGTCGCCGCTGCGCAACGCGTTGTCCAGGGCGGCGCCCAGCAGCGGGCCGAGCATCCGGGCCGGGGCGCTCACCCCGGCGGTGCCCAGCAGCTCCATGGCCTGGGCGACCAGGGTGGTCAGATGGTTGGCGCCGATGGCCAGTGCCGCGTGGTAGAGCGGCCGGGCGGCCTCCTCGATCCACTCCGGCTCGCCGCCCATCTCGATGACCAGCGCCTCGGCGGCCAGCCGCAGCTCCTCGGGGGCGGTGACACCGAAGGAGCAGCCGGCCAGCCGCTGTACATCCACCGAGGTGCCGGTGAAGGTCATCGCCGGGTGCAGGGCGAGCGGCAGGCCGCCGGCCCGGCGGGCCGGATCCAGTACGGCCGCGCCGAAGCGGCCGGAGGTGTGCACCAGCAGCTGGCCGGGGCGGATGGCGCCGGTCTCGGCCAGCCCGGCCACCAGGGCGGGCAGGGCGTCGTCGGGGACGGTGAGCAGCACCAGCTCGGCGGCGGCCAGCACCTCGGCCGGACTGACCAGCGGCACTCCGGGCAGCAGCTCGGCGGCCCGGCGGCGGGAGGCGTCGGAGACGCCGGAGACGGCCACCGGGCGGTGCCCGGCCAGCTTCAGCGAGGCGGCGAGGGCGGGGCCTACACGGCCTGCGCCGACGACGCCGACGGTGAGGCGCGCGGGGCGGTCCTGCGCGCTCAGCGGCTCGGGGGTGGATTGTGCGTTCACTTCGGCGCGCTGCCTTCCGTTCCAGTCCGCGGGGGTACCGGACGATTCCGTTGTCATGCTACGCGAGGAGGTACCCGCCGGTATCCCGGCCGGTATTACGCATCCCCAGCCCTGTGGATAACTTCTGGCGGCGGTCCGTCCCGGACGTCATGATCCCCCTATGACCGATGACTCACCCAAGGTGGACCGGGCCCGGAAGCTGGCCGCGCTGCGCGGCAGCGAGCGAGTGCTCAGCGGCAGCCCGCTGGCCGAGACGGCCGGGGAGCGACTGGCCCGGCTGGCCGCCGAGGCCGGCGCCGGGCAGCTGGACCAGGGCGTGGATGTATACGGCGACGGCCTGGTCGCCGAGCTGGAGCGGCGGGGGGCGGAGCTGCTGGGCATGGAGGCCGCGGCCTTCTTCCCCACCGGCACCATGGCGCAGCAGGTGGCGCTGCGCTGCTGGGCCGGGCGCACCGGCTCGCCCACCGTGGCGCTGCATCCGCTGTCCCATCTGGAGGTCCATGAGCGGGGTGCGTACGCACAGCTCAGCGGCCTGCGCGCGGTGCATCCGACGAGCCGGCCCCGGCTGCCGACGGCGGCCGAGATACGGGCCTTCGAGGAGCCCTTCGGCACCCTGGCGCTGGAGCTGCCGCTGCGGGACGCCGGGTTTGTCCTGCCTTCCTGGGCGGAGCTGACCGAGGTGGTGGCGGCGGCCCGGGAGCGGGATGCGGTGGTGCACTTCGACGGGGCCCGGCTGTGGGAGTGCACCTCGCACTTCGGGGTGGGCCTGGCGGAGATCGCCGCGCTGGCGGACTCGGTCTATGTCTCGTTCTACAAGTCGCTGGGCGGTCTCTCGGGGGCGCTGCTGGCGGGCCCGGCCGAGCTGGTGGAGGAGGCGGCGGCCTGGCGGCACCGGTATGGCGGCAGGCTGTTCCAGCAGTGGCCGGCGGCGCTGAGCGCCCTGTCCGGGCTGGACCGGGAACTGCCCCGGCTGCCGTCTTATGTGGCGCACGCCAAGGTTGTGGCGGGGGCGCTGCGGGAGGCGTTCGGGGCGGCGGGGGTGAGCTGGTACCGGGTGCATCCGGAGGAGCCGCACACCCATCAGTTCCAGGTGTGGCTGCCCTACCCGGCGGCGGTGCTGGAGGAGGCCGGGGTGCTGCTGGCGGAGCGGGAGGGCACTTGGCTGTTCCACTCCTGGCGGCCCGGCCCGGTGCCCGGCCTGTCCTTCACCGAGGTGACGGTGGGCGCGTCAGCACTGGACTGGACGGCCGCGGCCGTCGGCGAGGCGGTGGGGGTGCTGCTGGAGCTGGTGCGCGGGGGCGGGTGATCCCGGGGCGGCCGGTCGGGCGGGGGTGGGGGCTGCTTCCGGGTGCACCTGGTGGCCCGGGTGCGCCTGGTGCCCCGGGTGCTCCAAGTGCGGTTGGGTGAGCGGCCGGAACAGGCGGAGCAGGGCCCGGCGGCGCTCCCGGCGGTGGGCCGTCCGCTCGTCCACCACGGCCAGGAACCGCCGCCAGGTACGGAACTCGCGCACCGCCTGCCGCTCACCGGTGCCCGGTGCGGGCGGCGCGGGAGTTCCGTGCTGGGCGGCGCGGTAGAGGTCGAGCAGGTGCTGCTGTGTCGCGTTCATGCCCTCACCGTGCGGGCCGCCGGCCCGGCTTGGCCCGTCGATTGACGGGGATGGTCAATCGACGGCCGGAGGGATGGATTCCGGCCGGAGAATGGGCCCATGAGCGTGACGATCGACATCGCGGGGCTGCCGCCGGAGCGGTTCCTGTTCCGGCTTTCGCCGCTGGCCGAGCTGTCCAGTGCCCTGCATGTGCTGGCCGCGCCCGCCCACCATCCCGGGCTGCACGGCTGGACGACCTCGACCGCCGCCGCGCTCAAGCCGGACCTGGCGGACCGGCTGTGCGAGGCGGACTTCCTCTGGGGCCCGCTGATCTCGGACCTGCTGATGCCCTTCGCCGGGCTGCCCGAGGCGGGCGGGGTGCCCGGGGCCACGCTCCGCGAGGAACTGGACCTGGTGGACCGGCTGGACGACGAACGGTTCGTCAACGCCGCGCTGGAGATCAACTGTTCCAGTCACTACCACAAGGGCCGGTCCCCGCTGCGGGACGCACGGGCCCGTGCGGAGGCGCTGGACCGGGCGGCCGCCCGCGGCCCCCGGCAACTGGACTTCGCCAAACGGCTGGTGGCCGACCCGCCGGGGGTACGGGCCTGGCTGCGCCGTCTGTTGGAGGACTGCGAGGAGGCGTTCTTCGCGGATGTCTGGCAGCGGGTGAGCGTCCAACTGGCGGCGGATGTCCGGCACAAGACGGAGGTGCTGCGGCGCAAGGGGCTGCGGGAGGCGCTGGCCGCGGTGGGGCCGGCGGTCCATCTGGACGAGGACGCCGGCCGGATCACCGTGGACAAGCTGATCAGTGGCCGGACGACGGCGGTTGACCCGGCGGTGGGGCCGGGGGTCACCCTGGTGCCGTCCTGCTTCGGCTGGCCGCACTTGATGGTGCTGCACGCTCCGGGGTGGCGGCCGGTCATCCACTATCCGGCCGACGCGCCCGAACTGCCCTCGCCCGCTTCGCTGGACCTGCTCCAGCTGCGCCTGGAGGCGCTGGCGCACCCACTGCGCATCCGGCTCTGCCGGTTCCTGGCGCGGACCGCTTTCACCACCGGGGAGCTGGCCGTTCAGCACGGCGTCAGTGCGCCGGAGGTGTCCCGCCATCTGGCGGTGCTGAAGAAGGCGGGGTTGCTCACTACGCGGCGGCGTGGGCGGTATGTGCTGTACCAGCTGGATTTGACGGTGGCGGCCCGGCTGGGCAGCGACTTTCTGGAGGGGGTGCTGCGGTAGGGGTGCGGTTGCGTTTGGCCGGCCGCGCGGTTCCCTGTGCGATGCGGTTGCCGGTTCGGCTGCGGGCCGTGGGTGGCTGGGCGCGCAGTTCCCCGCGCCCCTACGGGGGCGCCGCGTTGTGGGCAGTCGTTCCGCAGGACGATGGGGGTGCCCCCGCGCCGTTCAGGCGTGGGGGAGGGTGGGCACAACGCCCACCGGGCCGCACCCGGTCACGAAACGGCGTCTGCCGATGGCCGTTGCCGGGTCGGGTGCGGGCCGTGCGTGGCTGGGCGCGCAGTTCCCCGCGCCCCCGACGGAGCGCACCCGGCGATGGAACGGCGTCTGCCGATGACCGTTGCTGGTTCGGGTGCGGGCCGTGCGTGGCTGGGCGCGCAGTTCCCCGCGTCCCTGAAGGGGCGTACGCGGCGAGCCTTATGGGGTGGTCACCCGGTAGATCTGGCCCGTGGCGTGGCCCTCCAGTGAGCGTAGGTAGGCCAGGGCCACCCGGCGGGCCGGGACCGGCTCGATGCCGGGGAAGAAAGCGCCGTAGGCGTCGGCGGATTCGGCGACCAGGGTCGGGCTGACCACATTCACCCGCTGCGGCGCCAGCTCTATCGCCGCGGCCCGCGCGAAAGCCTCCACCGCGCCATTGGCCGCCGAGACCGCCGCCCCGGCCACGATCGGCTCCTCCGTGAGCACACCGGAGATCAGGGTGAAGGAACCCTGCGGCGCCACATGCCGGGCGCCCTGGCGGACCAGTTCCAGCTGACTGAGCGCCTTGCCGCGGAAGGTGGCCTCGAAGTCCTCCGCGGTCAGCTGCGGCAGCGGCCGGAACACCGCGCCGCCCGCCGCGCAGACCACCGCGTCCAGCCCCGTCACCTGCTCATACATCCGGGAAACCGACCCCGGATCCGTCATGTCGGCGATCACGTCCGCCGTTCCGGACCGCCCCACCGTGACCACCTCGTGCCCCCGCTCCAGCAGCAGCGCGCGCACCGCACTGCCCACCGTGCCGGACGCACCGATGACCAGAACCTTCATCTGACCCAACTCCCAAGATCCGACGAGCACTTGCGCGCCGACCCTAAGGCTCCGGGCGGCCCCCCGGGTAATGTCCGCCACGCCGGAACTATGCTCCGCACGCATGGATGTGGAACTGCGCCACCTCAGGGCCCTGGTGGCCATAGCCGAGGAAGGCACCATCACGGCCGCGGCGGAGACCCTGCGGCTCACCCAGCCCGCCCTCTCCCGCACCCTGGCCCAGCTGGAACAGCGGGTCGGCGTAAGGCTGTTGGACCGCTCCGGCCGCCGCCCGGCCCTCACCCCGGCGGGCCGGACGCTGAGCGAGCACGGCCGGGTGATCCTGGCCCGGGTCCAGGCCGCCGTCGCCGACGCGGCCGCCGTGGACCGCCCGCTGCGCCTGGGCTACAGCTGTTCCGTACTGGGCAGGTTCACCGTGCCGCTGCTGCGCTCCTGGCGCCGGGAGCACCCGCAGACCCCGCTGGAGCTGCGCCGCCATGACACCGGCGCGGCGGGCCTGGCCACCGGCGAGGTGGATGTGGCCGTGCTGCGCCGGCCGGTGGCCGACGCCGGGCTGTGGGTGGAGGAGCTCTACTGGGAGGAGCGGTTCGCCGCGCTCCCGGACAACCACCCGCTGGCCTGCCGCCCCTCGGTCACCCTGGACCAACTCGCCTCCGGCACCCTGGCCTTGTGCCCGGGTCTGAGCACCGTCCATCTGGATCTGTGGCCGCCCGCCGCACGCCCCGCGCACACCGTGGAGGTGCGCGATGTCGATGAGTGGCTGACCGTCATCGCCACCGGTGATGTCTTCGGGGTGGCCGCTGCCGGTACCTGTGAGAGCCATCCGCATCCGGGGGTGCGCTATGTCCCGGTCGCCGACGCCCCGGCCACCACCGTCTATCTGGCCCGCCCGGCGCACCCCACCCACCCCCGAACCGGCGATCTCCTGGCGCTGGCACGGCAGTTGACGGCGGGGTGAGCTTGGCCACGATCACCCCCTGACCGGCCGCCCCGCTCGCCACACTGCTGCCATGAGCGAACGAGTGGGCCCCGCCGTCACCCTCGGTCTCCTGGCCGCCTGGGCCTTGAACGACATCGAGGAACTGGCCACCATGGACCGCTTCACCCGCGAACGGCTGCCGGTGCTGCGGGCACGCCTCCCCCGGGTGCCGGAGCGGATATGGCGCTCGATGGCCACGGTGGACGGGCGTGAATTCGCCGTGGCCGTAGGTGTGATGGGCGCCATTGTGGCCGCTGCCGCGGCCGACGGCCACCGCACCGGCGGGCGCTCGGCCTTCTACCGCACCACCCTGGACGGCTTCGGGCTGCACGGCCTGGTGCACCTGGCCCAGGCGGCCGCCACCCGCGGGTATACGCCGGGGGTGCTCACCTCGCCCACCGTGGTCGTCCCCTTCACCCTGTGGGCCCGTACCCGGCTGCGACGGGCCGGAGCGCTGCCACCGGCCCGGCCCCGGGACGCCGTCCGCGGCCTGGCCCTGGCCGGCGCCGCCACCGTGGTCAGCCACACCCTGGCCCGCCGGCTCATGGCGCGGACTGGCCGCCGGCCCGTACCAGGCCGCTCTCATAGGCCATGACCACCACCTGCACCCGGTCCCGCAGCCCCAGCTTGGTGAGGATGCGGCCCACATGGGTCTTCACGGTGGCCTCGGACAGCACCAGCCGGGCCGCGATCTCGCCATTGGACAGGCCCTGTGCCACCAGCATCATCACCTCGCGCTCCCGGTCGGTGAGCCGGCCCAGCCGGGGGCTGGTCCGCTCCCGGCCGGAGCCGGGCAGCATGGGGGTGAAACGGTCCAGCAGCCGCCGGGTGGTGCTGGGCGCGACCACCGCGTCCCCGCTGTGCACCGCCCGGATGGCACCCAGCAGTTCGGCCGGCGGGACGTCCTTGAGCATAAAACCGCTGGCCCCGGCCTTGAGCGCGGAGAAGGCGTACTCGTCCAGGTCGAAGGTGGTCAGGATCAGCACCTTGGGCGGGTCCTCCTGGGCGCAGATCCGGCGGGTCGCCTCCACCCCGTCCAGCCTGGGCATCCGGACATCCATCAGCACCACGTCCACCCCGGTGCCGTCCAGCACCTGGAGCGCCTCCTCGCCGTCGCCCGCCTCGGCGACGACCTCCATGTCCGGCTGGGCGGCCAGCACCATGCGGAAGCCGGTGCGCAGCAGCACCTGGTCGTCAACGAGCATCACGCGGATCGGCATGCGGGGATTCCCTCTCGGTTGTGCGCTGATGATGGTGTGCGTTGGTGACGGTCATGGCTCGGCGGTGATGGTCATGGGTCGGCGGTGATGGTCATGGCTCAGCGGTGATGGTCATGGCTCAGCGGCCGGTCCGGGCGGGCAGCAGCACACTGATCCGGAAGCCGCCGCCCGGCCGGGGCCCCGCGTCCAGCGTGCCCCCGACCATGCCGACCCGCTCGCGCATGCCGATCAGGCCATGGCCCATGCCGTCCGCACCGCCGGATGCATAGAGCTCGTGCTGGGCGCCCCGGCCGTCGTCCTCCACCAGCAGCCCCAGCCCGTCGTCGAAGTAGGTCAGTCTGACACTGGCGCCGGCGTCCGGGCCGCCGTGCTTGCGGGTGTTGGTGAGCGCCTCCTGGACGATGCGGTAGGCGGTCAGTTCCACGCTGCTGGGCAGCGGGCGGGCGGCGCCCTCCACCCGGTAGTCCACCGGCAGCCCGGCGCCGCGCACCTGCTCCACCAGGTCCTCGATCTGCCCCACATCGGGCTGCGGGACATATTCGCCGCCGCCCCCGCCACCGTTCTCCTCGCTGCGCAGCACACCCAGCAGCCGGCGCATCTCGGCCAGCGCCTGGCGGCCGGTGGCGGAGATGGTCTCCAGCGCCTGCTTGGCCTGCTCGGGCGAGGCGTCCAGGACATACGCGGCGCCATCCGCCTGCACCACCATCACCGAGACGTTGTGCGCCACCACATCGTGCAGTTCCCGGGCGATCCGGGCGCGCTCGGCGGTGACCGCCATCTTCGCCTGCTGCTCGCGCTCCTTCTCCAGCCGGGCCGCCCGCTCCTCCAGCTGGGCCCAGTAGGCGCGGCGGGTGCGCATGGAGTCGCCCAGCACCCAGGCAAGCAGGAAGGGGACGGCGGCGAAGCCCATGGCGATGAGGTTGTGCGCCAGTCCGGGCGAGCTGTCCGGCCAGCGCAGGAAGTACAGCACCGGCGCCACCAGCCCGCCGATCAGCGCGAACCGGGAGGCCCAGCGCTTGCTGCCGGAGGCCACGGTGTAGACGATCACCAGCATGGCGAAGTCATAGATATTGGCCTGGACGTCCAGCACCAGCTGGGCCATCCCGGCCAGCGTCGCCAGCAGCAGCATGCACACCGGGAGCCGCCGCCGCAGCGCCACCACCACCGACATGGCGCACGCCACCCCGGCGGCGACCAGCTGGTTTCGTTCGCCGCCGACCGTCCCCGCCGCGGCCATCGCGCCGAGCCCGAGCAGCAAAAGGGCCCAGAAGCTGTCCACCCCGGTGGGGTGTCTGCGGAGGAAGTCGTAGAGGCGCTGCACGTCACCCAGCGTAGGCACGCTGCCCAGGGGCGTGGGTCAGCCCGGCGATCGATACCGTCTCCCCGCATCTACTCCCCAAGGTGGAGGGTGCCGGCCCGTCCGTCCGCCATAGCGTGTGTATATGACATCCGTAGCGCGCCCTTGGCGGGAGGCGGCCCGGGCCGCCCTGTACGGCCCCGGCGGCTTCTACCGCCGCCCGGAGGGACCGGCCGGGCACTTCCGCACCTCGGTCCACGCCTCCCCACTGTTCGCGGAGGCGGTGCTGGAACTGCTGCGCCGGGTTGACGCCGCCCTGGGTCATCCCGCCGAGCTGACGTTCACCGATATGGGTGCGGGACGAGGCGAGCTGGTGACCGGGGTGCTGGACCGTTGCCCGCCGGAGCTGGCCGCCCGGCTGCGCCCTTACGCGGTGGAGCTGGCGGACCGGCCGGCCGGGCTGGACCCCCGCATCACCTGGCAGGACGCCCCGCCCCGGGAGGTGACGGGCCTGCTGCTGGCCAATGAGTGGCTGGACAATGTGCCGCTGGACGTGGCCGAGACGGACGGCCGGGGCACTCCCCGGCTGCTGCTGGTCCAGGACGACGGCGAGGAACTGCCCGGCGACCCGGTCACCGGCGCGGACGCCGAGTGGCTGGCCCGCTGGTGGCCGCTCGAGGGCGCGCCGCCCGGCAGCCGGGCCGAGATCGGGCACCCCCGGGACGCGGCCTGGGCGGACGCGGTGTCCGGCCTGCGGGCCGGGCTGGCGGTGGCCGTGGACTATGCGCACCGCCGGGCGGCCCGGCCGCCGTTCGGCACCCTCACCGGGTTCCGGGACGGGCGGGAGGTACGGCCGGTGCCGGACGGTTCCTGCGACCTCACCGCTCATGTGGCCCTGGACGCCTGCGCGGGGCCGGGCGCGGTGCTGCTCAGCCAGCGGGCGGCGCTGCGGGCGCTGGGGCTGGACGGGCGGCGCCCGCCGCTCACCCTGGCCTCCACGGATCCGGCGGCCTATGTCCGTGCCCTGGCCCAGTGCGGTGAGGCGGCCGAACTGACCTCCCCCGCCGGGCTGGGCGCCTTCACCTGGCTGGTCCAGCCGGTGGGCCCGTCCTGTGCGCGGGTGCTGGCGGACGCCGGGGAAGTCGGTGGGTGATGCGGTGGCCGATGCGATGGCGGATGCGGTGTGGTGCGCGGGTGGGCACGGACCCCGGGTCCCGCCCTGGGAAACTGTTCCCATGACGGAAACCACAGTGGGGATCGGCGGCGCGGCCGAAAGCACGGACATGGTGCTGAACATCGGCCCCCAGCACCCCTCCACCCACGGCGTCCTCCGCCTCCGCCTCACCCTGGACGGAGAACGCATCCGCACCGCCGAACCCGTCATCGGCTATATGCACCGCGGCGCGGAAAAGCTGTTCGAGGCGCGCGACTACCGCCAGATCATCATGCTCGCCAACCGCCATGACTGGCTCTCCGCCTTCTCCAATGAGCTGGGCGTGGTGCTGGCCGTGGAGCGGATGCTCGGCATGGAGGTCCCCGAGCGCGCGGTCTGGATCCGTACCCTGCTGGCCGAGCTGAACCGGGTCCTCAACCATCTGATGTTCCTCGGCTCGTACCCCCTGGAGCTCGGCGGCATCACCCCGGTCTTCCACGCCTTCCGCGAGCGCGAGGAGCTCCAGGCGGTGCTGGAAGAGGTTTCCGGGGGCCGGATCCACTACATGTTCAACCGGGTCGGCGGCCTCAAGGAGGACCTGCCCTCCGGCTGGACGGACCGCGCCCGGCACGCGGTGGCCGAGGTCCGTTCCCGGATGGACGTCTATGACCGCCTGGTGCTCGGCAATGAGATCTTCCGGGGCCGCACCCGGGGCGTGGGCGTCCTCGCGCCGGAGACCGTGCACGCCTACGGGGTCAGCGGGCCGATCGCCCGCGCCTCCGGGGTGGACTTCGACCTGCGCCGCGACCAGCCGTATCTGGCCTATGCCGAGCTGGCGGACGTGCTGACGGTGGTCACCCGCCAGGAGGGCGACTGCCTGGCCCGCTTCGAGTGCCTGCTGGAGCAGACGCACAATGCGCTGGCCCTGGCCGACGCCTGCCTGGACCGGCTGGCCGAGCTCCCGCCCGGCCCGGTCAACCAGCGGCTGCCCAAGGTGCTCAAGGCCCCCGAGGGAGCCACCTACGCCTGGACCGAGAACCCGCTCGGCCTCAATGGCTACTACCTGGTGTCCAAGGGCGAAAAGACGCCCTACCGGCTGAAGTTGCGCTCGGCTTCCTTCAACAACATCCAGGCACTGGTGGAGTTGCTGCCGGGCACGCTGGTCGCCGACATGGTCGCCATCCTGGGATCGCTGTTCTTCGTGGTCGGCGACATCGACAAGTAGCGGCCCGGCCGCGTCAGATGGCGTTGCGCAGCTCGATGACGTCGATCTGCTCGGTGTCGTCGTGCGCGGTCAGGTCGATGACCTCGCCGTCGGCGCTGTCGGCGGCACCGGCGGCGTCCTGGGCCAGGGCCTCCTCGCCGACCACATCCGCGAGGTCCTGCTCCTCCACGGGCGGGGCGGCGGGCACCACCGGCTTGCGGTTGTTGCCGAAGAAGTCGAACCCGCCCTGGGTACGCGCCACGGGTACGGACGGCACCGGCCGCCGCACCAGCCCGCCGGGGGTGGTCCCGGCACCGCTCCGGGCCGCGCCGGGGGCCGCCTGGGCCACCGGTGCGGGTGCCTTGACAGTGGGCACGGGCGCCTTGTCCATGGCCTGGGCTCCGGCCTGGGCCTCGGCTGCGGCGGCGTCCACCGCGGGCGCCCCGGCCGGGGCCGCCTCCTCGGCCGGCGACTGGGCGGCGGACGCCTCGTCAGCCCCGGAACGGGCCGCCTCAGCGGAGGACGGCTGAGAACGGGCCGACCGCTCCTCGGACGCACGGGACTCGGACGCACGGGACTCGGCAGCCTCGGAACGAGCCGCCCCGGAGGGGGCCGCTTCCGAGGGGGCCGCCCCGGAACCGGCCGGACCCGACTGGGCGGATGCGCCTTCCACTGCGGCCGGCGCAGACGCAACCTGACGCTCCGACGCCGTCGGCTCCGCATCCGCAGAGGACGCCGCCGCCCGCTGACGCACCCCGTTCGCAGCGAGGTCCCGCAGGGCCGCCGCGGCCAGCCGGTAGGCCGCCGGGGAAAGGTCGCCACCGGAACGGGCCTGCCGCTCGGAACGGGCCTGGATCGCGGACTCCAGGGCCAGCGCCGCCCGCGGCACGCCCGCCTTCTCCTTCTCCCGGCCGCTCGCCAGCAGCCGCCGCCCCTCCAGCGCGCTGGCCCGCTCGGTCTCGGCGGTGGCGTAGCGGCGCAGCAGATCGGCGTGCTCGGTGCGCAGCCGGGCCAGCTCCGCGCGCTTGCCGCGGAGTTTGGCCTCCAGCCGGGTGCGTGCCTGGCGGGTCTCGTCCAGGTCCGTCTCCAGCTCGGCGATCCGCTCGTCGGTCTTCCACTCGTCCCGTACCCGGGCCGCGGTGAGCTGGGCGACCCGCTTCCCGGCGGCCCGGTCCCAACGGCGCATCAGCACCGAACCGACCACCGCCGCCGCGGCCGCGGCGGCCGCGAGAGAGCGGATGACGACCGGTTCGTCCACGGTCCACGCTCCGGCCGCGCAGGCGACGGATGTCGCGGCGACCAGTGAAGAGGGAAGAAGCCGGTGCAGGGAAGGGGAATGGCGGTGGCGTCCTCGTGGCATGGCCTGAAACTTACCGTGCGTTGCTCCGGAAGTGTGACTCCAGCACCAAACCGTTCTCTTGATCTTACGTCTTCCCTACTTCTTCTCCTTGCCGCTCAACAGCCCCTTGTCCTTCACATACTGCGCGGCCACATCCGCCGGCTTCAGCCGCTCGGTGTCCACCTTCTTGTTGAGCGCGGAGAGATCTGCCGTGGTCAGCACCTTGTTGAGTTTGTTCAGCGCCTCCGCGACCCGCTGGGAACCCGCCCTGCTCGCATTCACCACCGGCAGCACGTTGTCGGAGTTCTGCAGCTTCTTGTCGTCCTGCAGCGCCACCAGCCCGAACTGATCGAGTGTGGCGTCGGTGGTGGTGGTCAGGACCAGTTGGTCCCGGCCGCTCTTGACCGCCTGCTTGGCCTGGGTACTGCCGACCTCCAGTGGGTCTATGCCGGTGACATCGATGCCATAGGTCTTCTCCAACCCCGGCTTGCAGAACGGCCGCTGGGCACATTCGTCCCCCGCCGCCAGCTTGACCGGCTCCTTTGACCGGCCCAGGTCGGAGAGCGTCTTGAGCTGGTGTTTCGCCGCGAACTCGGTGGTGACCGCAAAGGCGTTCTGATCCACCGCGCGGCCCGCGTCCAGCACCTTCAGACCGCGGGGCTCGGCGAGTTTGCGCAGTGCGTTCACCGTGGCCGCGGCATCGGAGGAGGCCAGCTCATGGGCGTCCTTGCCGTTCTGCTTCTTGTTCAGGAATTCGGTGAGGGTGGCGGCATACTCCGGAACCACATCGATCTGGCCCTTCTCCAGGGCCGGTTCATAGAGCTCACGAGCGTCCACGGTCTTGATCGAGGTGCTATATCCGGCGTCCCTGAGCAGCGCCGCATATATTTCCGCGAGCACTTTCGACTCGGTGAAGGAGGCCGAGCCGATCACCAGTGAACCCTGGCCGGATCCGGACCCTCCGCCTCCGCTGCCGGACTTTTCCAGGCTGTGGCCGCCACAGGCGGTGAGCCCGGCCGTCAGCGCGGTGGCACCGGCCATCGCCAGCAGTGCCCGTACGGTCCGCGAGCGGCGCGGGGTGGTCCTGGTCATGCGGCAACTCCATCCTCGGTGAAGAACCCCCGGCGCTCCGGGAGTTCCTTGCAGGGTCGTCAAGCAGCGCTACCCGGCCACGGGCTGGACATCCGCGGGTTCCGGGGAAACCGGCGGCCGGACACCGCCGCGCCGGCGGGAGCGGGCCAACAGCCGTTCCAGCGCCGCGAAGAGCCCCTCGACCAGCAGGGCCAGCGCGGCCACCAGCACCGCCCCGGCGACCACCTGGGCGGTATAGGTGAGCCGGAAGCCCGCGGTGATGATCCGGCCCAGGCCGCCGCCCCCGACCATGGCGGCGATGGACACGGTGGCCACCACCTGCACGGCGGCCGAACGCACCCCCGTCATGATCATCGGCAGCGCCAGCGGCAGTTCCACCCGCCCGACCACCTGACGGCCCGACATCCCCATGCCACGGGCGGCCTCGACCACATCGCGGTCCACCTCCCGCATGCCCACATAGGCGTTGGTCAGCAGCGGGGGTATCGCGAACAGCACCAGCGCCAGCACCGTCGGCCAGGAGCCGTACTCCCCCAGCGGACTGAGCGTCAGCAGCACCAGCACCGCGAAAGTGGGCACCGCCCGGCCCGCGTTGGAGAGGTTCACCGCCAGCGCCCCGCCCCGGCCGGTGTGCCCCAGCAGCACCGCGACCGGCAGCGCCAGCACACAGGAGATCAGCAGACAGACGGTGGTCAGCTCCAGGTGCTCGGCCAGCCGGTGCCAGACGCCGTCCGTGCCGGACCAGTGGGCGCCGGTGGTCAGCCAGGTCCAGGTCTCCTCGGCCACTCCCATCAGGCCACCGCCTTCCGCCAGGCCCGCCGGGGGCGCCCGGCCCGTCCGGTCCGGGTCCAGGGGGTGAGCAGCCGCTGCACCAGCAGCAGGGCCAGATCCGCCACCACCGCCAGCAGCACACAGAGCACCGAGGCGGTGAGCACCTGGGCCTTGAACACACTGTGCAGGCCCTCATAGATGAGATTGCCCAGACCGCCGTATCCCACCAGGGCGCCGACCGTGGTCAGCGAGACGGTGGAGACCGTGGCGATCCGCACTCCGGCCACCACCGCGGGCAGCGCCAGCGGCAGCTCCACCCCGAACAGCAGCCGCAGCGGGCCGTACCCCATGCCGCGGGCCGCCTCCCGGGCCTCCTCGGGGACCGCGGCCAGCCCGGCCAGGATGTTGCGCACCAGGATGGTCAGCGAATAGAGCACCAGACCGGTGACCACCACCGAGACCGACAGCCCGAACACCGGCACCAGCAGCGAGAACATCGCCAGCGAGGGCACCGTGTAGAGCACCGTGGTCAGCCCCAGCACCGGGCCGGCGGCGGCCCGCCAGCGGCGGGCCAGCAGGGCCAGCGGGAAGGCGATCAGCAGCCCGATGGCCACCGAGGCCACCGTGATGCCGATGTGCTGCACGGTGGCGTCCACCAGCTCCTGGCTCCGTGTGCGCACATACTCGCCGCAGATCCAGTCATTCCTGACCAGGCAGTTGCCGGCCGGTTCCGACATCCGTGCTCACCTCCCCCTTGGCCTTCACCGACGGTCACTGGCGACCCTAACCCCGGCCACTGACAATCGCCTCCGGACGGAAACACAACCGTCACATCGCCGGGAGCGCGATGTCGGACCCCGCCCCCACAATGGGGAGCGTGATCCGTTTCGAGCACGTGACCAAGCGCTACGCCGATGGCACCACCGCCGTGGACGACCTCTCCTTCGAAGTGGCCGAGGGCGAGCTGATCACGCTGGTCGGACCCTCCGGCTGCGGCAAGACCACCACCATGAAGATGGTCAACCGGCTGATCGAGCCGACCAGCGGCCGCATCCTGCTCGACGGCGCGGACATCGCCCAGGGCGATCCGGTCGAGCTGCGCCGCCGCATCGGCTATGTGATCCAGCAGGTCGGCCTGTTCCCGCACCGCACGGTGCTGGAGAACACCGCCACCGTGCCGCATCTGCTGGGCTGGCAGCGCAAAAAGGCCCGGGCGCGCGCCGCCGAGCTGCTGGAGCTGGTGGGGCTGGACCCGGCCGTCTACGGCGACCGCTATCCCGACCAGCTCTCCGGCGGCCAGCGGCAGCGGGTGGGAGTGGCCCGGGCGCTGGCGGCGGATCCGCCGGTGCTGCTGATGGACGAGCCCTTCGGCGCGGTGGACCCGGTGGTGCGGGAGCGGCTGCAGAGCGAGTTTCTGCGGCTGCAGTCACAGGTGCGCAAGACGGTGCTGTTTGTCACCCATGACATAGAGGAGGCGGTCCGGCTGGGCGACCGCATCGCGGTCTACGGCCATGGCCGGATCGAGCAGCTGGACGCCCCGGCCGCGGTGCTGGGCGCGCCCGCCACCCCGTATGTCGCCGACTTCGTGGGCGCCGACCGGGGCCTGAAGCGGCTCTCGGTCACCGAGATCGAGGCGGGCGACCTGGAGCAGCCGCCGGTGCTGCACCTGGACGACCCGCTGCCGGAGGCGCTGCGGCGGCTGGAGTCCGAGGAGGCCCGCTGGGCAGTGGTCCTGGACGACCGGGACAACCTGCACGGCTGGGTGGCGGCGGAGGCGCTGGGCTCCGCCGGGGGCCGGGGCACGGTACGCGACCACGCCCGGCGGATGGACGCCTGGCTGCCGCTGGGCGCCTCGCTCAAGCAGGCATTCAGCACCATGCTCCAGCACGACGCAGGCTGGATCGCGGTGCTGGACGGGGAGCGCGGCGACCGCTTTCTCGGGGTGCTGACCCCGGCCCGGCTGCATGAGGCGCTGCGCCGGTCGATCGGGGCCGACGCGGTGGGCGCGGAGCGCGCGGATGTGGAGCTGCGGACCGTTTCGGGGGTGTGATTCCCGTTGGGGGCAGGCCGGGTGCGGCCGGTCGCGCCCATGCGGCGGAATGGGTCACAGCGCCCCGCGGGGCGTCAGGCCCGGCTGGCGCCGCCGCTTTCGTCGTCGTCCTCCGGCAGACGGCAGACCCGCTCCATAAAGAACGCGGCGGCCACCACACAGGCCCCGGCCACCACCGAGGATCCGGCGTAGATGGCCTGGTCGCGGCGGGCCGGGTCATCCAGGCCGACGCTCAGCAGAAAGACGCCCACCCCGCCGTAGGCCCCGGCGACCAGGGCCGCCACCAGGGCACTGGCCTGGGCGAAGACCACCGCGCGGGCGGCCAGCAGGGGATCCACCCCCTTGGCGCCGGGCCGCCGCTCGCGCTGGGCGCGCAGCCGCGAGCGCAGCGAGAAGGCGGTCGCGGCCAGCACCGCGGCGATCACCGCCAGCACGATCGGGGCCGCCACCGGCACCCGGGGCAGGGTGCCGAAGGAGTCCCACAGCCGGGCGCCCGACCAGGAGAGCACCCCGGCCGCGGCGAACAGGCCGAGCAGCACCCCGATCCGAAGTTGCTTCACCGAGCCGTCGCCCCTTGTCGTCATCAGTCGTTCCTCAGCCGCGCGCACCGGCGCGCGCACGGTCAACGGCTACTCGGGCAGCCGGAGTTCCAGGTCGGCGCGGGCACGTACGCCCTCCCGGCCCATTCCGGCCAGCAGCTCGGCGACCGGGCCATGGCCCGGGACCACGGCCTCCGGATCCACGTCGTACCACGGAACCAGGACAAAGGCCCGCTCATGTGCCCGCGGATGGGGCAGCGTCAGCACCGGGTCGTCGGAGACCACATCCTGGTAGGTGACGATGTCCACATCGATGGTCCGGGGGCCCCAGCGCTCGTCCCGCACCCGCTCGAAGGCCTCCTCGATGGCGTGCCCGCGCTCCAGCAGCGAGCCCGGCGGCAGCGTGGTCTTCACCATCACCACGGCGTTGTAGTACGCGGGCTGGGAGCCCGGCGCCACGCCCCAGGGCTCGGTCTCGTACACCGGGGAGACCCGCTTGACCCGCACCCCGGGGGTGTCCTCCAGGGCATCGACCGCGCCCTGCAGGGTCTCCAGGCGGTTGCCCAGATTGCTGCCCAGGGAGAGCACGGCCCATTTGGGGTTGGAGAGGGTCACATCGGCGGCGTCCACCTGTTCCACCACGGAGGCGGGCACCGGCTGCACGGTCGGGTCGCTGCTGCTCATACTCGGCTCCGGGTGATCGTCACGGTCACATCGTCGAAGGGCACGGTGATCGGGGCGTCGGGCTTGTGCACCACGACCTCCACCTCCCGCACCGCGTCGTGCTTGAGGCACTGCTGGGCGATCCGCTCGGCCAGGGTTTCGATGAGATCGACCGGCTCGCCCTGGACGATGCCGACCACCTCCTCGGCCACGATGCCGTAGTGCACGGTCTTGGTGAGGTCGTCGTCGGCAGCGGCCGGCCGGGTGTCCAGGCCGAGGACCAGGTCAACGATGAAGGTCTGGCCCTCCTCGCGCTCCCTGGGGAACACCCCGTGGTGCCCGCGAGCCTTCAGGCCGCGCAGCGCGACACGATCCACACGAATCACTCCTGCTGGTCGTCGGTGACGGGCGTGGCCGCCCCCGGTCCTCGACCGGGATACCCAACGTCGAATCTACCTGCGAGCACCGACAGTGCCCGGGCACGGGTGCCGGGAAGGGAGGGCGGCTGTGACCCGGCTCACCAGGCGTCACCCGCGCCCCGACGGCTCGCAGCCCTCCCATACCCGGCCCCGGCCTTACTCGAACGAGTGATCACCGTCTCCTCACACTGACGCCACATCCGCCCCTCAGAGCACCGGCGGCCCGGGCTGTCCGCCCTCGTCCTCGCCGTTCTCCCCGTTGCCCTCGTCCTCCTCGCCCATCCCGGCGAGCACCGGGGAGCCATGGTGCGACCAGACCTTCCACTGCGAGCCCATCCGCCGGAACACATTGGTCGCCACCACCAGCTGTCCCACCAGCGGCCCCAGCTCTCCCTCCGCCTCGGCCGGGGCGCCACTGAGGATGTTCTCGGTGCAGGTCACCAGGGCGGTGTCACCGTTGACGGCAACCTCCACATCGGTGAGGAAGAACTGGATGTAGTCGGTGCTCGCCATGATCAGCGCATAGGAGCGCAGTACCTCACCGCGGCCGCGCAGCACCGGCCAGCCGGGGTGCACACAGGAGACCTCGGTCTCCGGATCGTCCAGCCAGAGCCGGTCCATGGCCGCCGTGTCGCCGCGCTCCATGGCCTCGTACAGGGCGGTATTGGCCAGCTCGACCGCCTCATGGTCGGTACGGGCGGTGCTCACTCGGCCTCCTCACCGGCCGCGGCGGCCACCGCGCGCACCACGCGCACCGCGTCCGCGCTGGCCCGTACCTCGTGTACCCGTACCGCCCAGGCGCCCTCCCGGGCGGCGAGCGCGGTGACCGCGGCGGTGGCCGCGTCCCGTTCCCGGGCCGGTGGCGGGCTGCCCTCCGGGCCGGCCAGCACCCGGCCGAGGAAGCGCTTGCGGGAGGCCGCCACCAGCATCGGCCGGCCCAGTTCCCGGCGCAGCCGGTCCAGCCGGGCCACCAGCGCCAGGTCGTGCTCGGCGTTCTTGGCAAAGCCCAGGCCCGGGTCCACCACGATCCGGTCGGGGTGGACGCCGCCCGCGACCACCGCCTCCATCCGCTGCCGCAGCTCGGCCAGCACCTCACCGGCCACATCGCGGTAGACGGCCCGGGCGTTCATGTCCTCGCTGAAGCCGCGCCAGTGCATCACCACAAAGGGCACCTCGGCGGCGGCCACCATGGGCACCATCGCCGGGTCGGCCAGCCCGCCGCTGACGTCATTGACCAGCACCGCGCCGGCCTCTACGGCGGCGGAGGCCACCGAGGCGCGCATGGTGTCCACCGAGACCAGCAGCCCCTCGGCGGTCAGCTGGCGCACCACCGGCACCACTCGGCGCAGCTCTTCCTGCTCGTCCACCCGCACCGCGCCGGGCCGGGTGGACTCGCCGCCCACATCGACCAGGTCCGCACCGGCGGCGGCCAGGTCCAGGCCCCGCTTGACCGCCGCCGTGGTGTCGAACCAGCGGCCGCCGTCCGAAAAGGAGTCGGGCGTGACATTCACCACCCCCATCACCGCGCACCGGTCCCACTGGGGCAGACCGACCGGCCCGATACGACCGCGCAAGCTACTCATGCCAACCAGCCTAGGGTGTGCCCCGCGGCCGCCGCCGGGCGGCGCCCGGCACGCCAAGGCCCTCCCCGGACGGGTCCGGGGAGGGCCTTGGCGGAAAGCGGCTCAGGCGGCGCGGGTGACCTCGGCCTGCTCCACGTCCTCGTGCTCGTGGACGCTCTCCTGCGGCGGGGTGGGGCGGCGGCGCAGCAGGCGCGGCAGCTCCAGGAAGCCCTCCGCCTGCATCATGGCGAAGCCGATGCGCGGCAGGTCACGGCTGTTGGGGAAGACCACAAAGCGGGGCTCCCAGCGCGGCCGGAACTTCTCGTTGAACTTGTAGAGCGACTCGATCTGGAACCAGCGGGAGAGGAAGACCAGCACCGCCCGCTGGATCCGGACCACCGGCCCGGCGCCCAGCTTGCTGCCGCGCTCCAGGGCGGAGCGGAAGAAGGCGAAGTTCAGCGACAGCCGCTTGATCTTCAGCTCGGGCGCGGCCTGCAGGAAGGCGACGATCAGCAGCTCGTTCATGCCCGGGTCGGCGCTGCGGTCGCGGCGCATCAGCTCCAGCGAGGAGCCGTCCTTGCCCCAGGGCACATAGTGCTGCATGGCCCGCAGGTTGCCGAAGGGGCAGTCCTCGCCCTCCTCCGGCTCCTTGTGCGCGGTGGCGATGATCGCGTCCAGGTCCTTGGGGTCGCCGATGCGGCCCAGGGCCATGGAGAAGCCGCGCTCCTCCTCGGTGTCGCGCCAGGCGTTGGCCGCCTTCTGGACGGCCGCCAGCTCCTCGGCGGAGAGATCGCCGACCCGGCGCACCTTGGTGGTGTAGCCATTGCGCTCGATGCGCTTGACCATCTGGCGGACATTGCGCATGGAGCGGCCGGTCAGGCTGAAGTCGGCCACCTCGACAATGGCCTCGTCACCCATCTCCAGGGCGTCCAGACCGGTCTCGCGGGTCCACACCTCGCCGCCGGTCTCGCTGCACCCGGCCACCGCGGGCGTCCAGGAGTGGCGCTTGGCCAGCTCCATGAACTGCTCGATGGCGCCCGGCCAGGCCTCCACATCACCGATGGGGTCACCGCTGGCCAGCATCACACCGGAGACCACCCGGTAGGAGACGGCGGCCTTGCCGCTGGGCGAGAAGACCACGCTCTTGTCCCGGCGCAGCGCGAAGTGGCCCAGGGAGTCGCGGTGGCCGTGCTTGTCGAGCAGCTCGCGCAGCCGGTCCTCGTCCTCCTCGGTGAGCACCGCGGCCGGGTACGCGGGGCGGAAGGCCAGGTAGGCGGTGCTCAGCACGGTCAGCAGGCCCAGGGCGCCCAGCGAGTAGGCGACCACATAGTCGGTGCCGCCGGTGTAGCGGATGGAGCCCTCGAAGCCGAAGAGGCCCCAGAGGACGTGTTCTATCTGCTCATGCACCGGCGGGTCGCCGACCATCTGGTTGGCGTGCGAGCCGACGATCACCCAGCCGAGGCCGAAGCTGGCCCCGCCCATGAGCACCAGGTTGGCCAGCGCCTTCCAGCGGCTGCGCCGGTCGGGCAGGGCGGTGAAGGAGCTCTTGTGACGCAGCAGGTAGACGAAGAGCAGCAGTGAGAAGGCGGTGCCGAGATAGGAGTGGCGGTAGATCAGCTGCGCGGCGGCACCCACCGGCAGCAGCAGTACGCCGGCCAGCCAGGCATGCTGCTTTGCCCGCTTGAGGCCATGGGCCAGCATCAGCAGCAGAATGCCGACGATGATCGAGCCCGCCGCGGCCAGCTGCGTCACCGATCCGGGCAGCACCTCGGACCAGTAGTGCACCCGGCTCCAGCGCCACCGGGGCATGACGCCGGCCGCGATGTCAGCGAGCCCGATGATGGCCGCGACCGTACCGACGACTGCGGGCACGTTCTCGGGCTTGGGTCCCTTGAGGAACCTCGCAAGCCCCGACAGCCTCTTCGGTCCCGGAGGAACCTCGTCGGACTTTTTGCCATCTACCCTGACAGACATCTCTTCCCGTCGTCCATGTCGAGTGGGCCTGCGGCATCTGGCGGCAGCGCCCGGACAATGTGCGCCCTGTAGGACGACGGTTTCGGGGCTGAGGTTCCGTGGGGGCCGAGCCCGGAAAAGTTAACCATTCCGCGACTCGGGCGCCGGGTCGCTCGGCAGAAAGCACCTCATGGGTCTCACCAGCAAGACGGTCCTTGCGCTGGCCACAGTGTTGGCGGTGGCGCTCTTCGCGCTCACTATCTGGCTGTGGCCGCGCCTGGGCAAGCGGAGCATCGGCTCCGTTCTGAGCCGGGTCGGCATGCTTCTCGTCACCCAGCTGAGCCTGTTCGCGGCCATCGGCCTGTACGCGAACGACTCCTTCGGCTTCTACGCCTCCTGGGCCGACCTCTTCGGCCAGGAGCAGGAGCAGGGCGTGGTGGTGGACCACAGCGCGGCCGACCACCGGGTCCAGGTCGTCGGCTACGAGCAGGTGAACGTACCCCGCGCCACGGTGCCGCGGGTGGCGGGCCGGATCGAGAAGGTCAATATCCAGGGCCCGGAGTCGAAGATCGCCAGCCCGGCCTTTGTCTATCTGCCCCCGGAGTACTTTCAGCCGCAGTACGCCAACAAGAAGTTCCCGGCCTCGGTCGTGCTGACCGGCTACCCGGGCACCGCGGAGGCGCTGATCAAGGGCCTGCACTACCCGACCACGGCCCACAAGCTGGCCAAAGAGAAGAAGATGCAGCCCGTCATCCTGGTGATGATGCGCCCCACCGTGGCCCCGCCGCGGGACACCGAGTGCATGGACATACCCGGCGGCCCGCAGACCGAGACCTTTTTCACCAAGGACCTGCGCAAGGCGCTCTCCGCCCAGTACCGGATCGGCACCAAGGCCGCGAACTGGGGCATGATCGGCGACTCCACCGGCGGCTACTGCGCGCTGAAGCTGGCCATGCGCCACCCCAACGCCTATGGCGCGGCGGTCGCCCTCTCCGGCTACTACAAGGCCCCCATCGACCCCACCACCGGTGCGCTCTTCGGCGAGGGCCCGGACAAGAAGAAGCTCCAGCAGGAGAACGACCTGCTGTGGCGGCTGAAGCACAAGCCGCTGCCCAAGATCTCGGTGCTGGTGACCAGCAGCAAGCAGGGCGAGCACAACTACCACGACACCATGAAGTTCGTGGAGCTGGCCGCCAAGCACCCCACCCGGGTGTCCTCGATGATCCTGCCGAGCGGTGGTCACAACTTCAACACCTGGCGCCGTGAGATCCCCGGCGCCCTGCAGTGGATCGGCGGCCGCCTCAGCGCATAGTCCTGCCGGGCGGATATCGCCTATGGGTGCGGCCGGTCCGGCACCGCCGGACACCACCGTCGTGGCTGGTTGCCGCACCCTCGGCCCTCGGCGCTAGCGCGCCATGATCAGGCTCATCGCCTCGGCCCGGGTGGCCGGATCCCGCAGCTGGCCCCGCACCGCGGAGGTCAGCGTCTTGGCGCCCGGCTTGCGGATGCCCCGCATGGACATGCACATGTGCTCGCACTCCACCACCACGATCACCCCGCGCGCCTCCAGGATCTCCATCAGCGAGTCCGCGATCTGCGTGGTCAGCCGCTCCTGGACCTGGGGGCGGCGGGCGAAGACGTCCACCAGCCGGGCCAGCTTCGACAGTCCGGTGATCTTCCCATTGCTGGCCGGGATATAGCCCACATGCGCCACCCCGTGGAACGGCACCAGGTGGTGCTCACAGGTGCTGTACACCTCGATGTCGCGCACCAGCACCATCTCGTCGTGGCCCAGGTCGAAGGTGGTGGTGAGCACGTCCTCCGGCTCCTGCCAGAGGCCGGCGAATATCTCCCGGTAGGCCCGGGCCACCCGGGCCGGAGTCTCCCGCAGTCCTTCCCGGTCAGGGTCCTCGCCGACCGCGATGAGCAGTTCGCGAACCGCGTTCTGGGCCCGCTTCTCATCGAAAACGCCAATGGAGCGCTCGGCGTCCAGGGCCACCGGGTCGGTCATGAAGTTCCCTCGTTCTCTCGTGCGTCATGCGCCGGGACGGCGCCGCCCACCCGCGCATAACGCGGATGCCGCGCCCCCAAGGCTAAAACCCGGGTGACGCGGCATCCATTCCGCCCTTATGTGAGCTTGGTCAGCTCTCGTTATGCGAGCTTGGCCGGCTCTCCTTGAGCTCGGTCAGCTCTCCGGCCGGGAGTCCTCCGGCAGGTCAACCGACTCGGCGGTCACCGCTCCATTGCTGCTGGGAGCCAGCTCCTTGGGCGAGAGCACCGGGGGCCGGCTGGAGGGCGTACGCCGCGAGGAGCCGGTCCACGCCGGACGGGCCGGGCGCTTGACCACATGCTTGAAGATCTCCGCGATCTCCTCCTTGTTCAGCGTCTCCTTCTCCAGGAGGGCCAGAACCAGGTTGTCGAGGATGTCGCGGTTCTCGACCAGGATCTCCCAGGCCTCGTTGTGCGCGGTCTCGATCAGCTTCTTGACCTCTTCATCGACCAGCGCGGCGACCTCTTCCGAGTAGTCGCGCTGGTGCGACATCTCCCGGCCCAGGAAGGGCTCGGAGTTGTCGGAGCCGAACTTGATCGCGCCGAGGCGCTCGGTCATGCCGTACTGGGTGACCATCGCCCGGGCGGTGGCGGTGGCCTTCTCGATGTCATTGGCCGCGCCGGTGGTCGGGTCGTGGAAGACCAGCTCCTCCGCCGCCCGGCCGCCCAGCATGTAAGCGAGCTGGTCGAGCATCTCATTGCGGGTGGTGGAGTACTTGTCCTCGTCCGGCAGCACCATGGTGTAGCCGAGCGCCCGGCCCCGGGACAGGATGGTGATCTTGTGCACCGGGTCGGAGTTGGGGGAAGCCGCCGCGACCAGGGCGTGACCGCCCTCGTGGTACGCGGTGATCTTCTTCTCCTTGTCCGACATGATCCGGGTCCGCTTCTGCGGACCGGCCACCACGCGGTCGATCGCCTCGTCCAGCATCTGGTTGTCGATCAGCTTGCGGTCGCTGCGGGCCGTCAGCAGGGCGGCCTCGTTCAGGACGTTCGACAGATCGGCACCGGTGAAGCCGGGGGTGCGCCGGGCCACGGCCGCCAGATCGACATCCGGGGCGACCGGCTTGCCCTTCTGGTGGACCTTGAGGATCTCCAGCCGGCCCTGCATATCCGGCCGGTCCACGGCGATCTGCCGGTCGAAGCGGCCGGGACGCAGCAGCGCCGGGTCCAGGATGTCCGGACGGTTGGTGGCGGCGATCAGGATCACACCGCCCTTGACGTCGAAGCCGTCCATCTCGACCAGCAGCTGGTTGAGGGTCTGCTCACGCTCGTCATGGCCGCCGCCCAGGCCCGCACCACGGTGCCGGCCGACGGCGTCGATCTCGTCCACGAAGACGATGGCCGGGGCGTTGGCCTTGGCCTGCTCGAAGAGGTCACGGACCCGGGAGGCACCGACACCCACGAACATCTCGACGAAGTCGGAGCCGGAGATCGAGTAGAACGGCACCCCGGCCTCGCCCGCGACGGCGCGCGCCAGCAGCGTCTTGCCGGTGCCGGGCGGGCCGTAGAGCAGCACACCCTTGGGGATCTTGGCGCCGACGGCCTGGAACTTGGCGGGCTCCTGCAGGAACTCCTTGATCTCGTGGAGTTCCTCGACCGCCTCGTCGGAGCCGGCCACATCGGCAAAGGTGGTCTTGGGGGTGTCCTTGGTGATCAGCTTGGCCTTGGACTTCCCGAAGTTCATCACCCGGGAGCCGCCGCCCTGCATCTGGTTCATCAGGAACAGGAAGACCACGACGATCAGTACGAACGGCAGCAGCGAGAGCAGCACCCCGACGAAGGGGTTCTGCTTCGAGGTCGCCACGTTGTAGCCGTCCGGCAGGACGTCCTTGCTGTTCTGATCGACCTGGTTCTGCAGCAGCGTGGACAGGGTGACGCCCTGGTCACCGATGTAGTTCGCCTGGACCTTGCTGCTGCCCTTGATCTTCTGGCCGGGCTTCAGCTCGATCTTGATCTTGTTCTCGTCGCCCGTCGTCAGCTCGGCCGACTTCACCTTCTGGGCCTTGATCGCCTGCACGACCTGCCCGGTGTCCACCGACTTGTAGCCGCCGGACGAGCCGACGACCTGCATCAACACGACCACGGCGAGGACGGCCAGCACGATCCACATGACCGGCCCACGGAAGTAGCGCTTCACGTCCATCCATACGGGGCGCAAGCGCCCCGTCCCTCCTGCCACAGTGAGGCACGGCTGCCACTGATCGGGCCGCCTATGCGTACGGTGGTCTGCTCGACCTTGGAAATTACTTGAAAAGACTGACCTTCGGACGGTACCCCAGCATTGTCACCCGACGACGCCGCAGACGGTCAACAAATCCGTCTTCCCCTCCTCCAACGGCGGAAAACGAGGAAGCGTTCCCGGTGACCGGGCCGGATCCGTCCGGGACGGCCGCTCAGCCGCCGTAGACGTGCGGCGCGAGGGTGCCCACAAAGGGCAGGTTGCGGTACTTCTCCGCGAAGTCGAGACCGTAGCCCACCACAAACTCGTTCGGGATGTCGAAGCCGACCCACTTGACGTCGATGGCGACCTTGGCCGCCTCCGGCTTGCGCAGCAGGGTCACCACGTTGAGGGAGGCGGGTTCCCGGGAGCCGAGGTTCGACAGCAGCCAGGACAGGGTCAGGCCGGAGTCGATGATGTCCTCGACGATCAGGACGTGCTTGCCCTTGATGTCGGTGTCCAGGTCCTTGAGGATGCGGACCACACCGGAGGACTGGGTGCCCGCACCATAGGAGGACACCGCCATCCAGTCCATGGTGACGGGGGTGGACAGGGCGCGCGCCAGGTCCGCCATCACCATCACGGCGCCCTTGAGGACACCGACGATGAGCAGGTCCTTGCCCGCGTACTCCGCGTCGATCTTCGCGGCCAGCTCGGCCAGCTTCGCGTCGATCTCTTCCTTGGTGACGAGCACCGACTTCAGGTCGGTGCCCATGTCCTTGTCGTCCACCCGCGCCACTCTCGCTTGATTCAGGCTCATCCGGCTGTCCGAGGCTCATCCGCCCGGTAGGAGGCAGGCCGAGCTCGTTGACATCCCGTTCGAATCAGCCCTGCCGGAGGACCAGTCTGCCACCATGCCGCCGGACCGCGACCCGCCCGGGGAGGTTGATGGCCCGCTGGCCTCGCCAGCCGGTGATCAGCCGGTCCACTTCCTCGATGTGCCGGGCAAACAGCGAACCGGCCGGGGAGCCCGCCTCGATGGCCGCGCGGCGCAGCACCCGGCGGCGTACCGCGGGCGGCAGGGCGTAGAGCTTGGCGACCTCCAGGGCGCCGGTGTCGTCGCGCACCGAGGGCTCCACGGCCACCGCCCAGGCGTCCAGCGCGTCGGCGTCGTCCCGGGAGAGCTGGGCGGTGCGGGCCAGCGCCTCCACCACGCCCTTGCCCAGCGCCTTCTCCAGCACCGGCAGCGCCTCATGGCGGACCCGGGAGCGGGTGTAGGCGGGGTCGGAGTTGTGCGGGTCCTCCCAGACCGGCAGCGACTGGACCAGGCATGCCTTGCGGGCGGTCTGCCGGTCGAGCTCCAGGAAGGGCCTGCGGTAGCGGCCGCCGGTGCCGGAGGCCACGGCCATGCCGGACAGCGAGCGGGTGCCGGAGCCCCGGGCGAGGCCGAGCAGAACGGTCTCCGCCTGGTCGTCGCGGGTGTGGCCGAGCAGGATGGCCGCGGCGCCGTGCCGCTCGGCGGCGGCGTCCAGGGCGGCGTACCGGGCGTCCCGGGCGGCGGCCTCGGGGCCGCCCTCCTTGCCCACCGTCACGGTGACGGCCTCGACCGGGTCGAGGTCGAGCGCGGTCAGCCGGCTGACCACCTCGGCGGCCCGCAGGTCGGAGCCGTGCTGCAGACCGTGATCGACGGTGATGCCGCCGGCCCGGATGCCCAGCCGGGGGGCTTCGAAGGCGAGGGCGGAGGCCAGGGCCATGGAGTCGGCGCCGCCGGAGCAGGCGGCCAGTACGAGCGGGGGGCGGTCACCCGGCGCGGGGGGAGCGAGGGTGAGAACGTCGTGGAGTACGCGGCGGACCGCCAGGCGTATCGCCGCGACCGCGGGGTGTGGACCCATGTCCGTGTGTCCAATCGTTCCAGCTGGCAGGGGGTGGGCAGAGGAGCGGGGGGCCGTGGGAAGCCACCATCGTCGGTCACTCTGTGTGCGTAGATGGTGACAGAGACGAGCCTTTACCCGAGCATCGCACGCCCACCCCTGGCACACGGTCCCTCGGAAGGGTGATTGCGGGAGCGTTCTTCCGCCTCGGGGCGTGACCGGCTCATCCGTCCGTCTTCCCGTGCACCCGTGCAACCCAGTCCGCGGGTTTGGCGATCTCGGCCTTGGTCGGGAGGGTGTTCGGCGAGGTCCACACCCGGTTGAAGCCCTCCATGCCGACCTCGTCCACCACGGCTCGTACGAACCGCTCACCATCACGGTACTGCCGCAACTTGGCGTCCAGGCCCAGCAGCTTGCGCAGGGCCGCGTCCAGCCGGCCGGCACCGGTGGCCCGGCGCTGCTGGAACTTCTCCCGGATCTCGGCCACCGAGGGCACCACCTGGGGGCCCACTCCGTCCATCACATAGTCCGCGTGCCCCTCCAGCAGGGACATCACCGCCGTCAGCCGGGCCAGCACCTCGCGCTGTACGGGCGTCTGCACCAGCTCCACGATGCTGCGGCCGCCGCGCTCCCCCTCGTCCTCCGGCGCCCGGCCGCCGGCCAGCGACTGCACCGCCTCGCGGATCCGCTCCAGCAGGGTGGCCGGATCCAGCTCGGTCTCGGCCAGGAAGGTCTGGATCTCGCCCTCGATGTGGTCGCGCAGCCAGGGCACGGCGGCGAACTGGGTGCGGTGGGTCTCCTCGTGCAGGCACACCCACAGCCGGAAGTGGTGCGGGTCCACCTCCAGCTCCCGCTCCACATGGACGATGTTCGGCGCGACCAGCAGCAGCCGCCCGCCACCGTTGTCACCGCCGGGCAGCTCGGGGGAGGCCGGGGCGAAGGTCTCGTACTGGCCGAGCACCCGGGAGGACAGGAAGGACAGCAGCATCCCCAGCTCCACGCCGGTCACCTTGCCGCCCACCACGCCCAGTACCGCCCCGCCGGGCACCCCGGCCCGGCGGCTCTGCATCTTCTCCAGCAGCGGCCCGAGCACCGCCCGGAACCCGGCGACATTGGCCTTGACCCAGCCCACCCGGTCCACCACCAGCACCGGGGTCGCGGCCGCCGCCCCGGCGGGCCGCATCAGCGTGAACTCCCGGACGTGCGCCTCGGAGGCCCCGGCGTGCCGCCTGAGCTCCGCGACGACCTCCCGGGCCTCGTCCCGGGTGACCTCCGGACCGGGCCGCATCAGCCGGGCCGCGGTCGCCACCGCGAGCTTCCAGTCGACCATCTCCGCACCACCGATGCTCGTCATGGCTTCACGGTACGTGCTGAGCGGCCGCCAGGGAGAGGGGTCGTCAGCCCGCCCGGGAACAGCCGCAGCCGGCGACGGCGGACGCCAGGGCGTCCAGCGCCCGCTGGGCCGCCTCGGCGTCCCGGGTGCCGTCGGCGAGGAAGGCGAAGGCCAGCAGCCGGCCGTCCGCCGAGACCACGGTGCCGGCCAGGGTGTTGACGCCGGTCAGGGTGCCGGTCTTGGCGCGCACCAGGCCCCGGGCGGCGGCCGCCGGATAGCGGTCGCGCAGCGTCCCGCTGAAGCCCGCCACCGGCAGGCCGGTGAGCAGCGGGCGCAGTTCGGGGTGGGCGGGGGCGGCGGCCAGGGCGAGCAGATGGGCCAGGAAGTCGGCGGAGACCCGGTCGCCGCGGTCCAGTCCGCTGCCGTCGGCCAGGTGCAGGCCCGCGGTGGGCAGGCCGAGCGCGGCCAGGCGGGCGGCGGTGGCCTGGCCGGCGCCGTCGAAGCCGGCCGGGCGGCCGCCGGCCAGCGCGGTCTGCCGGGCCAGGGCCTCGGCGATGTCGTTGTCGCTGTTGGTCAGCGCCCGTTCCACCAGCGCCGACAGCGGCGGTGAGGAGACGGCGGCCAGCCGGCGGGCCCCGGTGGCGGCCCTGCCCTCGGTGACCTCGCCGTCCACCCGCACTCCCCGGTCGGCCAGCAGGCGGGCGAAGGTACGGGCGGCGTCACCGGCCGGGTCGGCGCTGCGGGCGGCCGGGCCGTGGTCGGAGTCGTCCAGCCGTCCCTCGTCGGCCATCAGCGCGGTCACCGGGGCGAGGTTGTCATTGGGGCCGATCTCGTGCAGTACCGGCCCGGAGTAGCGGGAGAGGTCATAGGCCACCCTGGTGTGGTCCACGCCCCGGGCCCGCAGCTCCCGGGCGGTTGCCTCGGCCAGCTCGGGCAGGCCGGCCCAGGGGCCGCCGGGGTGCGCGGTGAGGGTGGGGTCACCGCCGCCCACCAGCACAATGCCCTCGGGCGACTCCACCACCGTGGTGTCGATCCGGTGGTCCGGGCCCAGGGCGGCCAGCGCGGCCGCGGCGGTGGCCAGCTTGACGGTGGAGGCCGGGGTGTAGGCGCCGTCCGCGTCCAGGGCCAGCAGCCGTTCGCCGCTGAGGACATCGATCACCTCGGCGGAGTGCCGCTCGCCCAGCGCGGGGTCGGCCAGCAGCGGCTGGAGTACGGCCGTCACCCCGGCCGCGGTGGCCGGCGGTCCGGCGGGGGCGGCCAGCACCGGGGCCGCGGCGGGCGGCCGGTCGTCGTCCCGCCCGGCGGACGGGCGCGGGGCCGAGGCGGCGCGGACCCGCTCGGCCCGGCGCTGGCCCGCCTCCCACGGCCCGGCGGCGGACACCGCGCCGGCCGCGGCCACCACCCCGGCCAGCGTGGAGACGGCGACGAACCGTACGGTCCGGCGCCGCGCCGGGGATGCGCCGCGCCACCGGAGGCCCGGCCTCCGCAGAACCTCGGGCACCATGAGACCAGCCCCTTTCGCCACCACGCCGCCGCGTGGGAGACACTTAATCACTGCATCACCAGACGTATGTGTTGATCATGGAGGAGCCACCCGTGGAGTTCGACGTCACCATCGAGATCCCGAAGGGTTCGCGGAACAAGTACGAGGTGGACCACGAGACCGGTCGCATCCGTCTGGACCGCCGTCTCTTCACCTCGACCAGCTACCCGGCCGACTACGGCTTCGTCGAGAACACCCTCGGCGAGGACGGTGACCCGCTGGACGCGCTGGTCATCCTGGACGAGCCCACCTTCCCGGGCTGCCTGATCAAGTGCCGCGCGGTCGGCATGTTCCGGATGACGGACGAGGCCGGCGGCGACGACAAGCTGCTCTGCGTCCCGGCGAACGACCCCCGGGTGGAGCACCTGCGCGACATCCACCATGTCTCCGAGTTCGACCGCCTGGAGATCCAGCACTTCTTCGAGGTCTACAAGGACCTGGAGCCCGGCAAGTCCGTCGAGGGTGCCGAGTGGGTCGGCCGCGCCGAGGCCGAGGCCGAGATCGAGGCCTCGTACAAGCGCCTGGAGGCCGCGGGCGGCTCGCACCACTGAGCGCCCTGAGGCGCGGCTTCGGGCCTGCCAGGGCTCAGAAGCCGCGCGTCCGCTTGGCGGCGCGCCGGGCCGTACCCGGCGCCCGCAGGAACATCCGGGCCATCTCCGCGCCCAGATTGACCCCGATGGCGATGGCCAGCGCCAGCGCGGCCGCCTTGGTCAGGCTGGCCATGCCGACGTCCAGATTGTTCTGGGCGAAGTTGAGCAGCGCGAAGTAGACCGCGCTGCCGGGCAGCAGCGGTCCGATGGCCGCCGTCACATAGGGCAGCGCCGAGCTGTGCTGATAGCGCGAGAGCAGCTGCCCGAACAGGCCCACCAGCCCGGCGGCGATGGCCGTGGCGGGCACCGGGTCCAGATGGGCGGTGTCCGCCAGCGCCCCGTAGACCACCCAGGCCACCCCGCCGTTGAGCGCCGCGATCAGCAGGGTGTGACGTTCCTGCTGGAGCAGTACGGCGAAGGACAGGCACAGCAGGACGGCCGCGATGATCTGGATCAGCGGCCGTTCCCGGTGCTGCAGCGCCGCCTCCGGGTTGAGCGTCTTGCCGCCGATGTGCACACCGCCGTAGAGCACCATCAGCACTCCGCAGACGATGCCCACGATCAGATAGCCGACCTCCAGCAGCCGGGCGGCGGCGGTGATGTAGAAGCCGGTCAGTCCGTCCTGGACGCCGGCCACCAGGGCCCGCCCGGGGATCAGGGCGAACAGTCCGCCGGTGATCACCGCGGAGGCCTGTACCCCGGCATGGCTGGCGCTGATCGCCACGCCCATCGCCGCGGGCGGCATGGCCGCCACCACGAACTGGTAGAACTCCGGCAGCCCCCGCCCGGAGGCCAGCCAGGCCAGCCGGTCGCCCAGCACCGCGCCCATGGCCGCCGCCGCGAAGACCAGTGCCCCGCCGCCGACCAGCATGCTGGCCGCGCCGGCCAGCAGTCCGGCGGCCGCGGTCAGGCCCCAGCCCGGGTAGGGGTGCCGGTTGCGGCGGATCTCGGCGAGCCGGCGGTACGCCTCCTCCAGGGTCAGCCCCTGCGTGGTGATGTCATGCACCAGCCGGAAGACCGCCGACAGCCGGGTGTAGTCGGTGCCGCGCCGGCGCACGGTACGGCTGGCGGTGACCGGCGGGTCCACCACCGAGGGCTGGTAGCTGACGCTCAGCAGGGTGAAGGTGACATTGGGCTCGCAGCGGCCCAGGCCATAGGCGTGCCCCACGCCGAACATGGCCGCCTCGACGTCCTCGGCGCCCTCGCCGCCGGCCAGCAGCAGCTCGCCGATGCGCAGGGTCAGGTCCAGTACGCGCGGTACGGGAGGGCCGGGCTCGCCCTCCTTCTCCGCCCGCTCCGGCACCGGCCGCTCCCCCACCGGCATCCGCAGCATGGTGCGCATCCGGTCCTGCCAGGGCGCCTCCTTGGCCAGGCTGACCCGGGGTATGCCGCTGGGCGGGGTGTAGGCGGGCGGCTGCACCCCGGCCGGGGTGGCGAAGGCCGAGCCCTCGCGCTTCTCGGTGGGCTCCGCGACGCCCTGCGGGATGGCGAACTCCGAGGTCGGGTGCTCGTCCTCGGGCGGCGGCGGCAGCGGTACGCCCAGGGGCGGGGTGAACGCGCTGTGCGCCTCGTCGGATTGCGGTTTGCGGTCCTCGCCGCCGTCACCAGCCGTCGAAGGCCCTGTGCCCCGCTGTCCTTCCGCCACCTCGCCGCTCCCTGACCGTGCTCCTGCCAGGACAACCATGCCTGATCAGGAGTTCGAGTGCCCAGCGGGGGCGGGTGTTAATTGGGTTAACTCCTGTGACGTCACATAGCTGCTGAGTCGTCAGCGACGGGCATGACGGCCGCGCGGCATCCGCTGCTGCGGCACGCCCTCCTGGTGCCCGGTGGCGACCGGCGGGGCCTTCTTCGCCTTGCCCCGGGCCCGCAGCACCTCGATGCCCACCGGGACGACCGAGACCAGCACGATCGCCACCAGCATCAGCTCGATGTTCTTGCGTACGAACTCCACATTGCCCAGCGCCGCCCCGAGCAGGGTCACGCCGCAGCCCCACAGGGTGCCGCCGATGATGTTGAAGATCAGGAAGGAGCGGTAGCTCATCCGGCTCACGCCCGCGATGATCGGGGTGAAGGTCCGGACGATCGGCACAAAGCGGGCCAGCACCAGCGACTTCGGTCCGTACTTCTCGAAGAACTCGTGCGCCTTCTCGACATTCTCCTGCTTGAAGAGCCGGGAGTCCGGGCGCCGGAACAGCGACGGCCCCACCTTGCGCCCGAACAGATAGCCCGCCTGGTCGCCCAGCACGGCCGCCAGCGCCACCAGGGCGCACACCGCCCACAGCGGATAGCCGCTGAGCTTGCCCGTGGTGACCAGCAGGCCGGTGGTGAACAGCAGCGAGTCACCGGGCAGACAGAAACCGATCAGCAGGCCGGACTCGGCGAAGACGATGGCCAGCACACCGAACAGTCCGAACTGGTTGATCAGGTAGTCCGAGTCCAGCCACTGCGTCGGGCCGGCCGCGAGGGTCGTCATCAAGGAAAGGGCTCCTGGGTCAGGGGCACCGGCTCGTGCGAGGCCCGGGGCACAGGCTGGGGGCGGGGTCTGCGGCCCCAAGTTGTTCCCAAGGTATAACGCCCTCGGTACGGCCCGCGTTCCTGCTGGCCGGCGGGGTGCCGGCAGGGCCTCGGCACGGCGGGGCAACCAGGCCGCCCCGGCCTGCGTCAGGATCCTCGAACGGCATACCGCACGACGAAGGTGGATGTAATGGGCATCGAGGATTTCGGCAGCGGCCAGACACAGAGCGATGTGCTGGTGGTCACCACCAATGACATTCCGGGCTACCGGGTGGACCGGGTGCTGGGCGAGGTCTTCGGCCTCACCGTGCGCTCGCGGAACATCGGCAGCCAGATCGGCGCCGGGCTGAAGTCGATGATCGGCGGCGAGCTCAAGGGCCTGACCAAGACCCTGGTGCAGACCCGCAACCAGGCCATGGAGCGTCTGGTGGAGCAGGCGCGGGCGCGCGGCGCCAACGCGGTGCTGGCGTTCCGTTTCGACGTCACCGAGGCGGCGGACGTCGGTACCGAGGTCTGTGCCTATGGCACGGCCGTGGTGATCTCCCCTCAGCAGTAGCCGAACGCCGGCAATCGGAACGCCGTCAGCCGGCACACCAGAGCGTCCTGGTACCCCCGGTACCAGGAACGGTCTGCCCCAGGAAAGGCCGCCAGGATGCCCGGCATGCGAGCCCCACTCGCGTGGTAGGCAACCCTGCATGGCACTGCACAAGGGCATGCACGACCAGTCCGCCAAACGCGGCTACTCCCTCAATCCCTTCTACGGCGAGGCCGACCCGGTCGCCGACCTGGTCGTCTCACCGCCGCGCCACTGCCTCCCCGAGAAGCCCATAACTCCCCACGCCGCCTACCAGTTCGTACACGACGAGCTGATGCTGGACGGCAACTCCCGGCTCAACCTGGCCACCTTCGTCACCACCTGGATGGAGCCGCAGGCCGGGGTGCTGATGTCCGAGTGCCGGGACAAGAACATCATCGACAAGGACGAGTACCCGCGCACCGCCGAGCTGGAGCAGCGCTGCGTCACCATGCTCGCCGACCTGTGGAACGCCCCCGATCCGGCGGCGGCCGTGGGCTGTTCCACCACCGGCTCCAGCGAGGCGTGCATGCTGGCCGGCCTGGCGCTCAAACGGCGCTGGGCGCGGGCCAACGCCGACCGCTACCCCTCCGCCGACGCCCGCCCCAATCTGGTGATGGGCGCCAATGTCCAGGTCTGCTGGGAGAAGTTCTGCAACTTCTGGGAGGTGGAGGCCCGCCAGGTGCCCATGGAGGGCGAGCGCTACCACCTGGACCCGGGCGCGGCGGCCGAGCTCTGCGACGAGAACACCATCGGGGTGGTGACGGTACTGGGTTCCACCTTCGACGGTTCCTATGAGCCGGTGGCCGAGGTGTGCGCCGCCCTGGACGCGCTCCAGGAGCGCACCGGCCTGGACATCCCGGTCCATGTGGATGGCGCCTCCGGCGCGATGATCGCGCCCTTCCTGGACGAGGACCTGGTGTGGGACTTCCGGCTCCCCCGGGTGGCCTCCATCAACACCTCCGGGCACAAATACGGCCTGGTCTATCCGGGGGTGGGCTGGGCGCTGTGGCGGGACCGGGCGGCGCTTCCGGAGGAACTGGTCTTTCGCGTCAACTACTTGGGCGGTGACATGCCCACCTTCGCGCTCAACTTCTCCCGTCCGGGCGCGCAAGTGGCCGCCCAGTACTACACCTTTGTGCGGCTGGGCCGGGAGGGCTATCGCGCCGTCCAGCAGACCGCTCGCGAGGTGGCCACCACCCTCGCCCAACGCATCGCCGAACTGGGCGACTTCGAGCTGCTGACCCGTGGCGACGAGCTGCCGGTGTTCGCCTTCACCACGGCCAAGGGCATCGACAACTTCAGCGTCTTCGATGTCTCTCGGCGGCTGCGGGAACGCGGCTGGCTGGTGCCCGCCTACTCCTTCCCGCCCAACCGCGAGGACCTCTCGGTGCTGCGCATCGTCTGCCGCAATGGCTTCACCCTCGATCTGGCCGACCTCTTCATGGACGACCTGACCTCACTGCTGCCGGAACTCCGGCGCCAGCACGAGCCGTTGGACCGCCCGGAACGGGTGGATACCGCCTTCCACCACTAGAGCCTGCGCCGGTGCGCCCCGTCAGGGGCGCGAGCCGCTAGCCCTGGGCAGCCACCTCCTGCGCCAGCTCGTACTCGTTCTTGCCGTCCAGCGACTCCCGGATGACATCCGCATGCCCCGCGTGCCGGGCCAGCTCCTCCACCAGGTGCAGCAGCATCCAGCGGATGGAGACGGTCCGGCTCTCCGGCATCCAGGGCACCGGGGGCAGTTCAAAGGTCTCCTCCAGATTCGCCACCGAGCGGACAAAGCGCTCCGTCTCCGCCGCGACCTCCTCCCAGCGGGCCAGGACCCCGGCCACCGTCTCGTCCCCGGTGAGCCGGAAGCTGTCCCGCCACCTGGCCATGGCGGCCTCGTCGATCACCTCCGGCTCCTTGCGCTTCGCCCGCGCGATCCACCCCGCCTCGGCATCCACCGCGTGCTTCAGCAGTCCGGACAGCGACAGCTCACTGGCGCTCGGCCGGGAGGCCGCCTGCTCCTCGGTCAGCCCGAACACCGCGTTGCGGATGCCGTCGCGCTGGCCGTCGATAAAGGCGAGCAGGGTGCCGCGTTCATCGGTGGCGTCCTTCTCGATCACGGGAGTGGGCATAGCGTCCGCCTTTCGTCACATAACGTCGCTTGGGACGGTCCAACGGTAGGCGGCCACTAGGCCAGTTGACGTCCTAGATCGGAACCGGAACGGGAATCAGAACGGGAATCTGCTCCGCCCGTGCTGAATGGAGATCCACTTGCAGCTGGTGAACGCCTCCACCATGGCGTCCCCGTTCAGCCGCCCCACCCCCGAGTGCTTCTCCCCGCCGAAGGGCACGATCGGCTCGTCGTGGATGGTCCCGTCGTTGACATGGAACATCCCCGCGTCCACCCGCCTGGCGAACCGTACGCCCCGTTCCGTGTCGGCGGTGTGCACCGAGCCGCTCAGGCCGAAGGGGGTGTCGTTGGTGATGCGCAGCGCCTCCTCCTCGTCGTCGAAGGGGATGATCAGCGCGACCGGGCCGAAGATCTCCTGCCGGAGCGCGGCGGCGTCGGCGGGCAGGTCGGTGAGCACCGAGGGCTCCACCAGGGTGCCCACCGTCTTGCCGCGCAGCAGTGCGGTGGCGCCCTCGGCGACGGCCTGGTCCACCAGGGCGGTGATGGCCTCCGCCTGGCCGCCGTTGATCAGCGGACCGATCTGGGTGTCCGGGTCGGTGGGGTCGCCCACCCGCAGCTCCTTGACCCTGGCGACGAACTTCTCGGTGAACTCCGCCGCCAGGGAGCGGTGCACCAGCAGCCGGTTGGCCGCCATACACGCCTGCCCCTGATGGATAAAACGGCTGAAAACCGCGGCGTCCACGGCGTAGTCCACATCGGCGTCGTCCAGCACCACCAGCGCGCTGTTGCCGCCCAGTTCCAGCACCGTCCGCTTGAAGTGCCGGGCGGCCACCATGGCCACATGACGGCCGGTCTTGTCGGAGCCGGTGAAGGAGATGACCTTGGGCACCGGGTGCTCGATCAGCGCGTCACCGATCTCCGCGATATCGGTCACCACCACATTGAGCACCCCGCCCGGCAGCCCCGCCTCCTCCAGCACCTTGGCCACCAGGGTGCCACCGCAAACCGGAGTGTTCTGATGGGGTTTGAGCACCACCGCGTTGCCCAGCGCCAGCGCCGAGGCCACCGGCTTCATGGACAGCAGGAAGGGGAAGTTGAACGGGCTGACCACCCCGACCACGCCCACCGGCACCCGGTAGAGCCGGTTCTCCTTGGTGTCGTCCGGTGAGGGCAGGATCCGCCCCTCGGCGCGCAGCGCCAGCTGGATGGCCTCGCGCAGGAACTCCCGGGACAGCTGGAGCTCGAAGGCCGCCTTGACGGCCGTTCCGCCGCACTCGGCCATGATGGCCTCGGCCAGCTCCTTCTCCCGCTCGTCTATGACGCGGATGGCCCGCTCGAAGACCAGCCGCCTGGTGTACGGGTTGGTGCGTCCCCACACCCGCTGGGCCCGCTCGGCGGCGCGGTAGGCCTGATCGACCTCCTCGGCGCCGGCCACGGTGATGGAGGCGAGCTTCTCCCCGTCATAGGGGTTGAAGTCCACGATGTCCCAAGAGCCGGTCCCGGCACGCCACTCACCGTCGATGTACTGGCAGGCCAGCTCGCTGAAGTAGGAGGAGTACGACATGCACCATCCCTGTCCGAGAGTGCGGGACCTCATCGGCCCGCACGGGTCCAGACCTACTGACTGGCCGTCATCGTACTTATGTATCAGGCTTGTTGAAGCAGCGAGTTGATGAGTTCCCGGGTGTCCCGGGGGCTGAGGCTGTCCGTGCGCAGCCGCTCCATCGCCCTTTCGTACTGCGCCACTTCCTCGGCCTTGTCCAGGTAGAGGGCCCCGGTGAGCTGTTCCACATAGACCACGTCGGGCAGGTCCGACTCGGGGAAGCGCAGCACCGTGAAGGCGCCGCTCTCGCCCGAGTGGCCGCCGTGTTCGAAGGGCATCACCTGGAGGGTGACATTGGGCTGCTCGGACAGGTCGATCAGATGCTGCAGCTGGCCGCGCATCACCGCCGGCCCGCCATAGGGGCGGTGCAGCGCGGCCTCGTCCAGCACCGCGTGGAAGGCCGGCGCCCGCTCGGAGAACAGCAGCTTCTGCCGCTCCATGCGCAGCGAGACCCGGCGTTCGATCTCCGCCTGCTCCGCCCCCGGCTGCCCGCGCACCACCACGGCGTGGGCGTAGTTCTCGGTCTGCAGCAGGCCGTGGACGAACTGCACCTCATAGATGCCGATATGGGAGGCGGCGCCCTCCAGGCCCACATAGGTCTGGAACCAGCTGGGCAGGACGTCGCCGTAACTGTGCCACCAGCCCGCGATGTTGGCCTCCCGGGCCAGGCCGAGCAGCGCCTCGCGCTCGGACTCGGCGGTGATCCCGTAGAGCGTCAGCAGATCCTCCACGTCCCGCGTCTTGAAGCTCACCCGCCCCAGCTCCATACGGCTGATCTTCGATTCGGACGCACGGATCGAGTACCCGGCCGCTTCCCGTGTGATGCCCCGTGACTCGCGCAGCCTCCTGAGCTGTGAGCCAAGAAGTATGCGGCGTACCACGGAACCGCTCGACTCGCTCGTGGTCATCTCTGCGACCCTTCCTTCCGGTCCTGTTCCCGGTGTGGAACGTGCCCGACCTTTCCGGAGGCGACCCCCGCGGCCTCTGGCGCCGAAGTCTGCCATCTTTCGGCGCCGTTGCGTGCCCATGCGGTTACCGATACCGGCCATGGGCGGGGGCACCGGGGGTGCACTACCGCATGGACCGTAGGAAGAATTGCCGCCAACCCCCCTGTGCGCCCCCAAATCCCTCTCGTGCACGTGCATCTGCCCTTGCATCCGGCGTAGGCATTGGGAACCATGGGGCTCGCACACGTGCTCTGTCACGTCCACGATTGCAGGAGTGCCTCGGATGGGTACCGAAGGATCGACTGTGCTCTCCCCGGTCTGGCGAGGGCTGCCCGGGAATGACGCATCCGCGGTGTCCGACTCCGCCTCCTGCGCCCTCCCACCCCGGTTCGAAGCGGTCCGCACCGCTCGGGTCTTCACCAGAACGACCTTGCAGGGCTGGGGAGTTCAGCACCTCTTTGACGATGTCTCGCTGGTGGTCTCCGAGTTGGTGACCAACTCGCTGCGCTACGCCCTGCCGTCCGGCCCCCCGGGCAAGGGGCAGGAGTCCCCGATACGCCTGCATCTGATGCGCTGGGGCTCCCGGCTGGTGTGCGCGGTACGCGACCCCAGCGCGGACAGCCCGGCCGGCGGGGCGGCGGGTGCCGAGGACGAACGCGGCCGGGGACTGATGCTGGTGGAATCCTTCAGTGACGCCTGGGGCTGGCATCCACTGGCGGGAGCACTGCATGGCAAAGTCGTCTGGGCGCTGTTCCGGCTGCCGCGTGAATAACGGTGTCACCGGTGGCACGGAACGGCTGGGGGATCGCGGCTAATCGGCTATCAGATAGTCGAATTCGCCGTCTTTGATCCCCGACAACATGGCCTCGATCTCCGCGGGGGTGTAGATGAGAGCGGGGCCATCCGGGTGGCGGGAGTTGCGTACCGCAACCCCGCCACCCGGCAACTTCGCGAACTCCACACAGGCCCCCTGTGAGTTGGAGTGACGGCTCTTGTGCCAGACGGCACCCGGGATTCCCGATGCGGCCATGCCGTTGTACACCTGGGACACTGGGATCTCCCGGATCGTCGCGGGGCACATCTCCGATCGGTTCCCCGGAGATGCCAACTGCCTTTGTTTCCCCGGATCATAACGCCGCTTCATATGCTTCTGCATGACCGGATGCACGTGCACGTTGGGTGTTCCCACCGCTACAACCGCGTTGTCCCTGCGGCACGATGCACGGCCTGGAGCCAGGTGGCGGAACGGGGCACGGGTGCCGCCGTCCGGCATTCTGGAATACGCGCCGGAATGTCACCGGGAACGGGTTCAAGACCGTTTTCCGCTGAATACCGGCGGCCGGGCCCGCCGGAAATCTCCCCGGGGCCGGCCGCCGGCCCCCGGCGTTGTCAGACCCCCCTGGCAGACTCCTTCGCGAGCGGGACGGAGACCGGCGACGGGGGTGTCGGTCTCCGCCCGCGCTCCCCCGGGCGGCGCAGCCCGGCGCGCGGCGGCCGCCCGCTCCGCGCACGATGGCGGCAAGGCCGCCGGACGGCAGCCTCAACCTGCCATCCGCCGGTCCCAGGGAAGGATCTTCGATGTCCCTCAGCCTCCAACAGCTGAGCCGCTGCACCGTCGCCTTCGACCTCGGGGCGTCCCGGACCCGTATCTATCTGCGGGACACCGGGCTGATCGTGGATGAGCCGAGCATCGCGGCGGTCAACACCAGAACCGGCTCACTGATCGCGGTCGGCCATCCGGCCGCCGCCATGGCCGGGCGCACCCCCGCCCATATCCGGGTGGTCCGGCCGGTCTCCGGCGGCACGGTGGTGGACATCGACATGGCCCAGCGGATGCTCCGCTTTCTGATCAGCGACAAGATCCGCCGCGCCTGGCGGCGCCGGCCGCTGCTGCGGGCCGCGGTCTGTGTGCCGCATGACGCCGAGCCCATCGCCCAGCGGGCCTCGGTGGAGACGCTCACCGGGCTGGGCGCCCGCCGGGTGGAGCTGGTGGACACCCTGGTGGCGGCCGCGGTCGGCTGCGGCCTGCCGGTGGAGCAGCCCGAGGCGACCATGATCGTGGTGTGCGGGGCGGCCTCCACCCAGGTGGCGGTGCTCTCCCTGGGCTCCATCGTGGCCGCGGAGAAGGTCCAGGTGGGCGGGGACGCGGTGGACTACGCGGTGATCCAGCACCTGCGCAGCGAGCATGAGCTGATGCTGCCCACCCAGGGGCTCTATCCGCTCCATATGGCGCTGCGGGCGGACCGTTCGGGGGCGGGCACCGAGACCGAGGTACGCGGCCGGGACATCGCCACCGGGCTGTCCCGCACCGTGCTGGTGAGCACCGCCCATGTCCGGGACGCCATCCGCACCCCGCTGACCGCGGTGCTGGACGCCATGGGCCGGGTGCTGCGCGACTGCCCGCCCGACCTGGTGGCCGATCTGGGCGTACGGGGGGTGATGCTGGCCGGGGGCAGCGCGCTGATGCCCGGGCTGGACACCATGATCGAGAACGCCACCGGGATGACGGTGCGCATCGCGGACAATCCGGAGCACTGCTCGGTGCTGGGGCTGGGGGCGATGATGGAGGGCCGGGTGCGGCCGCTGGCGCTGCCCACGGTGGAGACCGGCTGAGGACCCCCTGGGGATTTCCTGACGATCCCTTGGGAACTTCTTTAACTTCCCGCCAGTTCAGCCTGTGCACGACTCTTCCGGATCGCAACAAGGAGAAGACAGGCACATGGCGCTCTGGGACCGGCTCAAGGAATCGGCCACGACGATGCAGGGCCAGCTGATCGCGAAGAAGCACGACCTCAAGAGCGGGGCGTTCCGGGACGCCGGCATGGCGATGTGCGCCCTGGTGGCGGCCGCGGACGGTTCGGTGGACGCCGCCGAGCGGCAGAAGGTGGCCTCGCTGATCGCCACCAATGAGGTGCTGGGGAACTTCCCGGCGGACGATCTCCAGGCCCGCTTCGCCGACTACTGCCACAAGCTGGCGGTGGACTACGACTTCGGCAAGGTGAGCCTGCTGCAGACCATCGGCAAGGTGCAGAAGAAGCCCACCGAGGCACGGGCCGTTATCCAGATAGGCATTGTCATCGGCGGCGCCGACGGGGACTTCGACAAGAACGAGCGGGCCGTGGTGCGCGAGGCATGCTTCGCGGTGGGCATCGACCCGGCCGAGTTCGACGTCTAGGGCGCCCCGCAAGGGGGCGCGGGGCCCAAGCGATATGCGGCTCCGCCGCGTGGGCGCGACCAGCCACAGACAACCCGCACGTGACGTGCGACCGAGACACCCCTGCGCGCAACGGGAGTTGCGCAGGTCACCGCAGCAACCTGCGCTCCCCTCCGACGCTTCGCGGGCTCAGACGGCGGCGGTGCGCTTCTCTCCGCCGTTGCGCCCGGCCTTGTCCCTGGCCTTGCTCCCGGCCTTGTCCCCCGCCCGTCCGCGGGCCCGGCCGCTGCCGTTCACCTGCCCCTGGTCCACCCAGGTGCCCAGGGCGATCTCGGCGGTGATGCCGGGGCCGAACCCGGCGATCACCCCGCGGGCGGCATGTCCGGCCCCGCCGTCCTGCCAGAGCCGCTCCAGGGCGTCGAAGATCACCGCGCTGGCGATGTTCCCGCGCTCGGTGAGGGTGGCCCGGCTGTAGCGGAAGGTTTCCTCTTCCAGATCGAGGTAATGGCAGAGGTCGTCCAGGATGCGCGGACCGCCGGCGTGCACGATATAGAAGTCCAGCCCGGAGACATCCCAGTCATGGGGCTCGGCCATCTCGCGCATGGCGGGGGCGAGCATCGCCATGGTGCCCGGCACCCGTTTGTCCAGGATGAAGTGGAAGCCGGTGTCCCGGACGCCATAGGAGATCCAGGCCTCGGTGTCCGGCACCAGATGGGAGCCATTGCGCTCCAGCCGCACCCCGCTGCCGCCCCGGCCGCGCACCACCGCCGAGGCCAGCGCATCCCCGAACAGGCCGTTGGACAGCAGGTTTCCCACGCCCAGATCGGTCGGCTGATAGAGCAGCGAGCAGAACTCACAGGCCACGATGAGCACATTGGCCTCGGGGTAGGCGCTGCAGAAGTCATGGGCCCGGTTGATGGCCGCGCCGCCCGCCGCACAGCCGAGCTGGGCGATCGGCAACTGCCTGGTCTCACTGCGGAATCCCATGGTGTTGATCATCCAGGCGGTCAGCGACGGCATCATAAAGCCGGTGCACGAGACATAGACGATCATGTCGATCTCGCGCGGGGTCAGCTCGGCATGGGCCAGCGCCCGGCGGACCACATCGGGCACCCGGCGCTTGGCCTCCGACTCGTACATATCGTTGCGCGCGGTGAAGCCCGGGTGTTTGAGGGTGTCCTCGATCGGCTGGAGCAGATGCCGCTTCTGGACGCCGGTGTTGCCGATCAGCCTGAGCGCCAGGTCCAGTTGGGGATGGTCGGCATGCAGGGTCCGGGCCAGCTCCAGGGTCTCTTCCCTGGTGATGATGTTCTCCGGCACGGCGATCGCCGGTCTGCAGAGCGTTGCCATGACGAGGCCCCCTTCACCAGGCGACCGGCAGGGCGAGCGGGTAGCGCCAGATGGAGACGGTGTTCCACTCCACCTCCTCCGGCGGTACGGCCAGCCGCAGTTCGGGGAACCGGCGCAGCAGGGTGCCGATGGCGATCTGCAGTTCCATCCGCGCCAGATGCGCCCCCAGGCAGTGGTGCGAGCCATTGCCGAAGGTCATATGGGGGGCCGGGTCCTCCCGCTCGAAGTCCAGCTCATCGGGCCGGTCATAGGCCCGGTCGTCGCGGTTGGCGCACAGATAGGAGACATGGACCACGTCCCCCTTGCGGATGGTGACCCCGTCGAGCTGCACATCCTCCAGGGCGACCCGGGGGATTCCCACGCCCTGCCGGAACGGGATGTAGCGCAGCAGTTCCTCGATGGCCTGGGGCAACAGCTCGGGCCGGGCCCGCAGTTGGGCCAGGTGCGCGGGGTGGGTGAGCAGGGTGTAGACGATGTTGCAGATCTCATAGGTGGTGGTGTCATGGCCGGTGACCAGCAGGAGCATGCCCATCACGGCCAGCTCCTTGTCGTCCAGCCGCTCCCCGTCCACCTCGGCGGTGGCCAGGTTGCTGAGCAGGTCGTCCCCGGGGTTGCGGCGGCGCTCGGCGGTCAGCTCGGCGAAGTACTCCCGCAGCCCGGCCTTGGCCTCGGCCGCCTTCTCCCGGTCGGCGGGCTTCATGGACATCATCGCCATGGCCCAGCTGCGCAGTTGGGGACGCTCGGCGGCCGGCACCTGCAGCAGCTCGCAGATGGTGGTCAGCGGCAGCTTCCCGGCCAGGTCCTTGGCGATGTCGCCGGGCTGGCCGTGCGCTTCCATGGTGTCCAGCAGCGCGTCCACCACCTGCTGGGTCTTCGGCCGCAGCTCCTCCACCTGCTTGTTGCTGAAGCCCTTGGTGACCAGGCGGCGGAGTCTGCTGAGCGCGGGCGGGTCCATCACATTGATGGCCTCCGACTGCACGATGGGGGCGGGGGTGATGCGCGGGAAGTCCCGGCCGATGACGGCGGCCCGGCTGAAACGGCGGTCCTGGGTGACGGTGCGGACGTCCTCGTACCGCGTGACCAGCCAGCACTCGCCTTCGCCATAGGGCATACGGACACGGGCGATGGGCGCCTCCACCCGCATCCGCGCCATGAAGGGGTCTGGTTCCAGGGCGTCATCGTGCCGGAAAGGACATGTCCGTTCGGATTCCGAAGTGGTCATGGAAACACTCCCCTGTACCCAAGGCACGGCCCGGTGGCGCGCCGGTATCTACTGATCGGTTCCGCGCTGGCAAGCGCGCCACACTTGCGGCTGCACAATTCACTCGATTTGTGGACTGAACAATGTAAAGGGAACACATATTGCCCGAACGTGGCCGGGGAACTTAGCCCAGTCGAGTGAACGCCTTCTTGTGGTGGCGTCCGCTGCCGCCGGATCCGGGGTCAGGCCCGCAGGCCGCGCACCGGCTCATGGGTGTGCGACTCGATGTCCTTGATCGTCTTGTCCAGCAGCTGGTCGGCGATCCGGTTGAGCGCCCGGGCGACGGAGAGTTCGTCGCCGATGTCGGGGACGTTCTCATCGGCCGGGTTGCAGCGAGCGGTGCCCTCGCCGACGATCGGGCCCGGGGTCTTGCCACTGAGCCTGGCCTCGGCGGTGACGGTGTGGTCGTGTTCCTTGATGTCGATGTGAACACTCCAGCTCTTGGTGCCGGTCACGGCGGTTCCCTCCTTGCACGCAGCACGGCCCCTGCCACCACGCTGACACGGACGGCCGCCCCCCGCACCCGGAGACGGCCGCCCGCCCGTGCCGGAGCCCGGTCAGCGGCGGCCCTCCAGCGTCCGGCGCACATCACCGCCGTGGTAGTAGGTACGGCCGCCCCTGGTGCGACGGCGCCACCGCTGCTCGCCGGCATGCCGGTAGACGCTGCCGGGTGGGATACGCCACAGCCGGGCGATGTGTCCGGCACTCACCCAGACGTCCTTGGCGGAGCCCTTGATGGTCACACTGTCGGTGAAGGAGAGCGTCAACTCCGCCCGGCCGGCGACCCGTTCCACATTGTCCTTGAGCGAGGCCAGTTCGGAGCGGGAGTTGCGGTCCACGGCCTCGTCGATCGAGGCCGGCTTCTCCGGGTCGTCGTCAATGGCCCGTTAGTCGTGCAGCAGCCGGATCCCCGACTCCCCCTCCCCCAGCGGCTCCTGCTCCACATACACACTCGGCGGGAAGATCAGCGGCCAGTTCTCCACCTCGGCGATCAGCCGGTACACCTCCCGGGCCGGGGCCCGCACGGTGATCTCGTGCTCAACCTCTCGCATGGTCATGTCCCGTGCTCCCCTCAGAAGTTGCCCAGGTCGCCGCAGACGTTGAGCGCCTGCGAGGTGATGGAAGCGGCAGTGTCCGAGGCCGGATAGCCGACCAGCCCGGCCACCTCCTCGGGCGTGGAGTAACGCCCCAGCGGGATCTTCGCCTGGAACTTCTCCAGGATCGCGTCCTCGGAGGTCTCATACGCGGCCGCGTAACCGGCCCGCACCCGCTGCGCCATCGGCGTCTCCACATACCCCGGGCACACCGCGTTCACCGTGATCCCGGTCGGCGCCAGCTCATTGCCCAGCGCCTTGGTGAAACCCACCACCCCATGCTTGGACGCCGAGTACGGCGCCCCCAGCACCACACCCTGCTTGCCCGCCGTGGACGCGATATTGATGATCCGGCCACGGTCCTTGTGGCGCATCCCGCCGGCGTTGAGCACCTCGCGGGTCATCAGGAAGACGCTGTTGAGATTGGTGTTGATCACGTCGAGCCAGAGCTCGTCCGTGATGTCGGCGGTGACCCCGCCGCCACTGCGGCCCGCGTTGTTGACCAGTACGTCGATGGTGCCGAAGCGCTCCACCGCCTGGGCGACAAGTGGTGGCTCAGCGCGCCCGGGCGGGCATCAGCGAGGAGTTGACCACCTCGATCAGCGCACGCGGGGTGCGGATCTCGGTGAGCAGGTCGTCGTCCAGGGTGACGCCGAACTCGCGCTCTATCCGTCCGGCGGTCTCCAGCAACGCCGGCGACTCATAGCCGAGTTCGGCGAAGTCGCTGTCCAGGATGTCGCCGTCCAGATCGACAGCCTCGTCGGTACCGGCTCCCTCGCGCAGGATGCGCCTGAGGTCTTCCAGGGAGAACTCGGAGAACTCATGACCAGGCATGGCGGTCCTTTCCTCGGTGCTCATGGGTTGCTCGTGCTTACGGCTACGCGGCTTCGCCGGCGCCCGGCGCCCGTACCACCAGTGCGGAGTTGAAGCCGCCCTGGCCCCTGGCCACCACCAGGGCGGAGCGCACCGGTGCGGTACGCGGCCGCCCGGTGACCAGGTCGAGCCGGTAGTCCTCGGCGGGGGCGATGCCGATGGACAGCGGAATGACGCCATCCCGGATGGCCAGCAGCGCGGTGGCCAGAACCAGCGGCGCGGCACCGGAGTTGAGCCGTCCGGTCATCGTCTTGGGCACCGTCACCGGGACGGAGCGGGCGCCGAACACCGCGTTGATCGCCCCGGCCTCGATCCGGTCCAGCTCCGGGACGGCGGCCGCGTCGGCGAACACCACATCGATCTCGCCGGGCGCCGCGCCTCCGGGCGGCGTCCAGCTCCTCCAGCACCAGCAAGGCGCCGCCCTCGCCCGGCACATGGCCCGAGGCCGCGGCGTCGAAGGGGCCGCGCAGCCCGTTGCGGATGGAGATCTGACCGCTGTTGACCGCATAGAACCAGGCGAAGGACTGGTAGGCGCTGACATAGCGACTGCCCTGGCTCCAGAGCGCCTTGAGCTCCCTGCCAGGCACGGCCGCTGTTCAGGCGCGCTGGAAGCGGGACGGGCCGAACCAGCGGTCCAGCGCCATCGGCAGGTCGTGGTGGCTGCCCGGGGCGGCCCAGGCCAGATGCCCGTCCGGGCGCACCAGGACGGCCGGGGTGCCCCACAGCGGGCTGTCCTGGGTGAGGCCGTGCGGGGCGGCGGTCACCAGGTCGATCCGGTCCGACCAGCCCGCCGCCCTGTTGCGCAGCCGGCTGTTGTCCTCCAGGTCCAGCAGCACCCCGCGCGCCGGGTGCAGCAGTTCGGTGCTGCTGGTCTTGCGCCGCTCGCCGACCAGCTCCAGATGCGGCATCCGGCGGCCCAGCAGCGGATGGCTGCCCGGTCCGACGTCATAGCGGATCTCCAACCCGCTGACCATGCCCGCGAGATGGCGGCTGACCTCCTCATAGCGGATCAGCTCGGCGAGCACAGCGCGCAGCGGCTGGATCTCCGGGCCGCTGCGGAAGAGCAGGCCCTGGGCCTTGGTATTGAGCATCAGCCGCTCACCGACCGGGTACCGCTCGCCGTGATAGGTGTCCAGCAGCTCCGGGTGGGCGGTGCCGCGTACCACCGCGGCCAGCTTCCAGCCGAGGTTGACCGCGTCCTGGATGCCGGTGTTCATGCCCTGGCCGCCGGCCGGCAGATGGATATGCGCGGCGTCACCGGCCAGCAGCACCCGGCCCCGGCGGTACTCGGTGACCTGGCGGGTGGCGTCCCCGAAGGCACTGACCCAGCCGGCCTCGGCACGCGAGATGTCGATACCGGTGATCCGCTCCCAGGCGGCGGCCGCCTCCTGGAAGGAGGGCGGTTCGGTACGCCGCCGGGGCTCGGCGCCATGCTCACAGACGATGATCCTGGTCCAGCCGCCGTCCCCCAGCGGCCCGGCCATCACCATGCCGCCGGGCAGGGTCTCGCCGATCAGCCGTGGCTTGAGCTCCACACCCCGGATATCGGCCAGGAACATCTCCATCGTGGCCGCGGTGCCCGGGAATTGGAATCCGGCCGCCTTGCGGACCGTGCTGCGTCCGCCGTCACAGCCCACCAAGTACGGGGCGGTGAGCTGGAATTCATCTCCGTCCGGCCCGCCGACCTCGGCCTCCACCACCTCGCCCGTATCGCGGATCCCCAACAGTTCATATCCGCGCCGGATATCCGCGCCCAGTTCGCGCGCCCATTCCTCCAGCATGGCCTCGGTGACCGACTGGGGCACCGTCTTGGCCGCCTGGTGCACACTGTCCAGCACCCCGAAGTCCACTGGCAGGCCGCCGAAACGACCGGCGTTGCTGGTGCCCATCTCGCCCAGCCGGGGCAGCAGTCCGCGCTGGTCGAACACCTCCATGGTGCGGGTGGTGAATCCCAGCCCGCGCGACTCCCCGGTCGGCCGCGGCAGGCGTTCCAGGACGATGACATCGACCCCCGCCAGCCGCAGTTCCGAGGCGAGCGTAAGACCGGCCGGGCCCGCACCGGCGACTATGACTGAAGCATCGACTGGAGCATCCATCTACCTCTCCTCGGGGGAGTCGGAAGGCATAGGTGAGATCAACGCAGCGCGAAACACGGGGAATCACCCTGTGGTGTCCCTCGGTGACACAGTGATTCCGCGTCGAATGCGCGCGGTCCCCGCGGAGGAGCGGCATACGAAGCGGCCGCTTCACAACGCGGCCGGCCGGACGCACATCGGTGCATCGATACAGTGCTGCGGAAACTGGTAATCAGCTTCTTCGGCCGGGATTCCGGTGCCAACGGCCGTCTGACAAGGCCCCAACAGGCTTATGTCAAACCCTTGTCAACTCCGGCCGCCACTTCGCCGGGTGTCCGCCCGATCGCGCTTTGTAGCCGCCCCCGGGCAAAACACAGCCCCCGGCGCTCCATACCGATTCCGCGAGCCGTCAGTCGTCGCTGACAACCCTGGTCCTCGATATGTGCCCTTCCGGGGGCCTAGCCAGTCGCCGAGATGGGGGTCACTCGCCGATGAACGTCTCCACCGACGGTGCGGCTCTCACCGGTTGGCTGGTGTATTTGCCAGTTTGCGCCTGCTTCGTCCCCGAGGCAAGAGGTTCTGGAAAAAGATGTTCCGGTTACTGTGCGCACCGGTGCGGCACGCTCGGCAACCGGACAACTGGGCCCGGTTCCAGGAGTGTTACCCCCGGACAGGGCAGGCCCGGAGGTATGCCAGGGTAGATCCGATGAACGACAACGGGGGCGGCGGGAAGGCGCCGGTGCAGCGCTCAAAAATCGCCGAATACACGGAAATGACGTCTTCGCCACGGAGCGAGGGCCGACAGGCTCCGGGGGCCGAAGTGGAGGCCCGGCGGCAGGAGTTCACCGCACGCCTGGCGGCGTTCCGGGCCACGGCCGTGCTCGTCCCTTACCGGGATGACGGCTGGCTGACCGCCGATTTCGGCGGGGTGCGCTGGATCCTGGCCTTCTCCGACGAGGCGGCGCTGGCCCGTTACGCACTGGCGCGGGAAGAGGGCCACCGGGAGTGGACCTACCAGACGGTGCTCGGGGCGCGGCTGCTGGAAGCGGCCGTTCCGGCGGCGGGAGTGCCCTGCGGGGTGGCCCTGGACGCGGCCGACGGCCCACAGCAGGCGCTGCTTCTCCCGCCGGTGGCCGGGATCGTTCCGGACAGTTACGCGGTGAACAGAGGCTTCATGGGTGACGGGCGCGTCACCAACGGGGAGGAGACACGGTGGTGAGCGGGGGCGCCGGAGCGCACGGGGGCACGGACGGCCTGGACACGGGCGGCATGGCCGATATCGCCAAGGGCCTGACCATGGCGCTGGCCGAGCTGAAGGATCTCGGCATGGTCGGCATGGCGGGCGCGGGCCGCGGCTTCAGCGAACTGGAGCTGTCGGGCCTCGACCTGGGGCACGAGGGCCTGACGGACGAGTTCCACTCCTTCTGCGAGCGGTGGGAGTGGGGAGTGCGTTCGCTGATCAACGAAGGCAATGCCCTGGCGAAGAAGACGGGCATCTCGGCCGGCACGTACTACGAGACCGACAAATATGTGGAGGGCTCACTCAAGATCGGGCTGAACTCGGTCGTCGGCAATCCGCATGCCTCGGAGGACCAGGTCACCCAGCAGGGCTGGGGCGACATCGCCGGCCAGTCCCTGCACGCGGACTACAGCGAGAAATCCTTTGAGCAGGCCTATGACAACAGCGTCCAGGGCTGGAAGGACGCCGGCCGGGATGTGATGACCTCGCACACCGTGGGCCCGATGGGCCTCAACCCGGAGAACCTGCACAGCGCCTTCGGGATCTCGGACGCTCAGTACAACAAGATGCTGGACGACAACTTCGGCCCCTCGCCCGAGGAGCGCGCCCGTACCCAGCAGGGCGGGGATGAGGGCTGATGGGCATCCTCGGGGACATCAAGGGCGGGCTCAACAAGGGCCTCGGCAAGCTTGAGGACGGCTGGCACCAGGGCGAGAAGCTGGTCGGCGAGGGCATCGACTGGGGTGCGCACCGGGTCGGCGACGGCCTGGACATGGTGGGTCTGCACGACGCGGCCCATGCCGTGGACCACTGGGGCGACGAGGTCGCCTCCGATCTCGGCGCCACCCCCGGCGAACAGCAGCTCGGCGAGTCCGACCACCCCAATGACCTGGTTCATGGCAACCCGCACAACATCCAGCAGACCGCCAAGCACCTCAAGGACTTCTTCACCGCCTTCGACAAGGTCGGCACCGGCATGAAGAAGGTGGACACCTCGGGCTGGAAGGGCATGGGCGGTGACGCCTTCCGCGAGAAGTTCGGCGCCCACCCGGTGAAGTGGCTGCACGCGGCCGACGCCTGCGAAACGGCCGGCGGTGCGCTGGAGACCTATGCGCACACCGTGAAATGGGCGCAGGACGAGGCCAAGGCGGCCATCGAGCTCTACAAAAAGGGCAAGAAGGCATCCGAGGACGCCATCAAGGCCTACAACAAGCGCATTGACGCCTATAACGCCAAGGTCAAGGAGAATCAGGACCCCGGTCCGGTGCCCGAGCCGTTCCATGACCCCGGCCGGGAGGACATCAAGGCGGCCCGGGAGAAGCTCGCCGCCGCCCGGAAGCAGCGCAACACCGCGGCCGCGGAGGCCAGGGACAAGGTCAAGGCCGCCCTGGCACACGCCCCGGCCGAGCCGCCGCCCCTCTCCCGGTTCGGCCATGACCTCACCGACGGCTATGAGGCCGTCAATCTGGAGCTGACCCATGTCGCCGGCGGGGTCGTCAAGGGCACTGCGGGGCTGGTCAACTTTGTGCGCGGCCTCGACCCCATGGATCCGTACAACCTGACCCACCCGGCCGAGTACCTCCAGGGCGTCTCGACCACGCTCTCCGGCCTGGTCTCCACCGCGGCCCACCCCGAGCGGGCGCTCAAGGCCATGGTGGACGGCTTTGAGAAGGACCCCTCCGAGTTCGCCGGCCGCCTCATCCCCGAGCTCCTCGGCACCAAGGGCGCCGGGCTCGCCCGGGGGGCCCTGGCCCGGGGGATCGAGGAGGGGGCGGCGGAACAGGCGGCGGCCGGGGCGAGCAAGTGGAGCAAGCTGGCGCGCTCCACCAAGCATGTCAAGGAAGAGGCCATCCACTTCGACTCGGTGAAGGGCCGAAAGGCCAGGAAATTCCTGGACGAGGAATATCCCTGGCTCAAGGACGTCAACAACACGGGAAAGCCGGGATATGTGGACAACTGCAGCCACAATGTGGTCGCGGTGGACCGCCGGCTGGACGGCATAGAGGTCAGCGCCGCCCCCAAGCTCTCACCCGACCATGTCCCGCCGGAGCAACTCGGGCTGCACAACTACCCCAAGGGCCACTACAACATGGTCAACAACTACGATGACATCGTGCGCGATCTCAAAGCCCGGGGAGAGGGATCGCGCAGCGTCGTCTACATCAGCCGCCCGAACGGCACGGCACATGTTTTCAATGCCGTCAACACCCGGCATGGCGTGGTCTTTCTGGACGGCCAGAGCGGACAACTCGGCATGCTGGAGAAGAACGTCTCATCGATCGGGCATATTCCGTATCGAAATGGAGTCCTCAAATGATCACCAGAGAAGAGGCGGTGGCGGCGGCCGCCCATTTCCTGCGGACCACGGCCTACCCGGACCGTCCGGATTCCATTGTGATGCTGCCCGAAACCGCGGTCAGGTTCCGTTACGGGTGGACCGTGCGCTTCGACTTCAAGGAGCACCTGGAAACCGGAGACCCCACAAAGGCCCCGTTCAGTTCGGTCGTCGTGGCCCCGCACGACGGAACGCCGGCACATTTCGCTCCGACCTTCCCGCCGACGGAGGAGTACATGAAGCAGCGCGGCAAGCGCAAATGGCCCTGGACAAAGGACCGTTGATGACCAACCCCCAGCAACAAGCCGCGGCCTGGCTGCACTCCACCTACGGCGGCCTGGTCGAACCGGCCACCGCGCAGCCCGTGTACGAGACGGCGACGGCCTGGCTGTTCGCCTGCCGGCCCCTCCCCCAGCCCGGCTATCCGGCGACGCCCATGCTCGCCGCCTCCGTGGTCGTCCCCAAGGGCGGCGGCTCCCCCTTCCACCCGGCGCCGAGTGCGCCGCTCGCGGACCTGGAGCCGGTTCCGCCGCAGGAGGCGGCCGCCAGGGCCCAGGGGCAGGACCGGCGCATCAATGCCCGGGGCTGCCTGGTCGCCCTGCACTCCGCGATCGGCGGAGCGCCATCCGTGCCGCTGCCCTGGCGCCCGTCGGATGAGGCCCCGGGCTGGTGGAAACGGCTGCACCGGCGCTACTTCCCCGAGTTCGGGCAGGTCCCGGCGGGCGACTGGGACGATGTGATCAAGGCGGTGGCGGAGCCGGGGCCGGACACCCGGGGCGTGGTGTGGGTGCGGCGCGAGATAGGCGGCCAGGAGGCCACCGGCAATCTGCTCTACGCGCACAACAACAAGGGCCAGGTGGTCCTGCTGGACGGACTGACCTCGTCGCTGGCCCGGCTCGACGCCTCCGGGGTGCGCGAGCTGGTCCTGCTGCGCGCCCTGCCCGGAGCCGGGGCCCGTCCCCCATGGGAGCGGGCGGCGGGGGACTTCGGCTCCGCGGTCGCCAAGGCCCGGCTCTGGCTGGACGACGCCTACCGGGGCCAGGTCGAACTGGCCGCGCCCACCGCCCAGGACGAGACCCGGCGCGGCTGGGTCTTCTCCTGTAACACCAAGCGGTTTCTGCGGGACGGCCACTGGCAGGACGCCATGCTGGACGCCACGGTCGTCGTCCCCAAGGATGAGACCGCGCCCTTCGGACTGCCCAACGCCGACCCCTGGAACTGGCTCGCCCGCTGGGACGCGGGAGAAACTCCCGGTTCGCCCGGTATGCCCGCTCCGCCCGCGCCCGGCCGGGCCCCCTGGTTCGCGCCGACCCTTGCCGAGCTGGGCCCGGTCATGTCCGTCTCCGAACACCCCGACTGGCAAGGGGCGTTGGGCGCCCTCGCCGCCCTCCCCACCGGAGCGCGCGCCGTGACCTGGGTACGCCGCACCGACGGCCGCGGCCGGGAAGCGGTGGGGTGGCTGGTGATCGCCCTCCGGACGGAGCAGGGCACCGTCCTGGTGGACGGCGCCTCGGGCGAGCCGGCATCGCTCGACATGACGGGGGTCGAGCGGTTGCATGTGATCCGGTACCGCTGAGGGCGACCGCGCCTTCGGCGGTCGTACCCACCGGGGCGGCCCGGCGCGTCCCGGCGCCGGGCGCGGTACCGCGGCGGCACCGCACTCCGCGGCACCCGCAGCGCACAACGGCGGAGGCAGGCGGAGGAAGAGGATGGACCTGGAACTGCGGCACCTGCGGGTGCTCTGTGCGATAGCCGACGCCGGATCGCTGGGCCGGGCGGCCAGGGTTCTCGGCTATTCACAGCAGGCGATCAGCGCCCAATTGCAGCGGGTCGAGCGCGACTTCGGCGAGCCGCTCTTCGAGCGCAAGGCATCGGGCGTGGAGCCGACCCCGTACGGCGCCGAGGTCCTGGCCCAGGCGCGGGACGTCCTGGACCGCGCCGCCGCCATCGGACGAAGACCGGCCATGCGCCCGATGGCACGTCAGGTGCTGCGGCTGGCCGCCACCAACTCCCCTGTGCTCCCCGGGATGGTGGCCCGGATCCGCGGCCGGCTGCCGGAGCTCACGCTGACCGTCAGCAGCGTCTACGCTTCCTCGGAGATCGTGGAACTGCTGGAGAACAACGAGCTGGACGCCGCCATCGCCGTGGACTACCCCGGCATGGAGCTGGCGCATTCCGATGCCGTGGCACACCGGGGGATCGTCAGCGAGCCGTCGTTCGTCGCCCTGCCGGCTCACCACCGGCTCAAGCACCGCACGGAGATCGCGCTCCTCGACCTGGCCGACGAGGCGTGGTTTGTGACCCCGGACGATGGCGCCGGATGGCCGGGGGTCTTCTACGCGGCCTGTGCCTCGGCCGGATTCACCCCGGCCGCGGTCCATCACTTCCTGGGCGACCGGCTGCAGTTGCAGCACATGATCTCCGAGGGCCTGGGCATCTCCCTGGTGCAGGCGACCATCCGGCCCATCCCCGGGGTGCTGGTCAAGCCGCTGACCGGCACCCCGCTGTGGTGCCGCTATCTGCTCGCCTGGCGGCGCGAGGGGCTGTCGTCCGAGGTCGCGGAGACACTCTTCCGCTCCGCCACCGAGTCCTATCGCGAACTCATCGAGCGGGCACCGCATTTCCAGGCATGGGCGTCAGGTGGCTGCGGAGCGACCGGTTCCTAACCGCCCTTCCGGCATAGGGATGTTGTGGCCCGGCCGTTGATTGTGCTGTCCCTCCATCCATGGTCTGTCACGGGAAACGGTGGGAGAGTCCTCCGCATGCCAGGTTCCTGACTGACGAGTCAGTACCCGGCTCATCCCTGCGAGGCGCATAGGTACGAGGGAGTTGTGATGCGCCGATACCCCCCACTGAGATCCCTGGCCGTCTCCATGGCGGCCTTCGCCACCATCACCGGCCTCCTGGCCACCCCGGCTCTGGCGGCACCCGGCCCGACGGCCCCCGCCAAAGCAACAAAATCCATAAAACCCCCCAAACCATCCAGGGCGGCAACCGGAAGCAAAGCCGCGAAGCTGCCGCCCACCGGTCCGTCCACCACCGCTTCGGACCGTCCCGCGGTGCAGCGCACCCCACTCGCCCCCACCCGGCTCCGCCCGCACAGCGCACCGGCGACCACCCACAACAGCGGCGCGGCGGCGAAGAAGAACAGACCCGCACGGTCCCATGAGCCCTCCTGCACCCCGGCGGACTTCGCCTCCCGCAGCGGCTCCGATCTGGTCGACTTCGTCCAGTCCTCGACCACCGACTGTGTCAACACCCTGTACGGCGTCAGCGGTTCCGATGCGTACAACGTGTTCCGCGAAGCCCAGATGGTGACCATCGCCAACGCCTTCCAGAGCGCCGCGGCGAACTATCCCGGCGACAACTCGACCAACATCCAGCAACTGGTGGTCTTCCTGCGCGCCGGCTACTACGTCCAGTACAACCACCCCGCCGACACCGGGAGTTACGGCGCGGCCCTGTCCACCGTCATCGAGGGCGCCCTGGACACCTTTGTCGCCAACCCGCACTTCATGGACGTCAGCCAGGCCAACGGCGAGGTCATCGGCGAGGCGATCACCCTCACCGACAGCGCCGACGAACAGGCCCGCTATCTCGGCACCTACCAGCGGCTGCTGAACGCCTATGACAGTTCGTACGACGCGTACCCGGCCATGGTCAAAGCGGTCAACAACGTCTATACGCCGCTGTTCCGAGGCCACCAGAACCCCGCTTTCGTACAGGCGGTCACGGCCGACCCCGGCATTCTCGACACCCTCTACTCCTTCGCCCGCGACCACCTCGGGCTGCTGGGTGGCGACAACTCCTTCCTGGACTCCAACGCCGGCATCGAAATGGCCCGCTTCATCCAGCACCCCGCGCTCCAGGACAAGGTGCGGCCGCTGATGAAGGGCCTGCTGGACGCCTCGTCCATCACCGGCCCCACCGCCCCGCTCTGGGTCGGCGTGGCCCAGCTGGCCGACTCCAACGACAAGGACGACTGCTCGTACTACAACACCTGCAACCTCACCGACCGGCTGACCTCGGCCGCCCTCCCCATCACCTACACCTGCGACGACACCCGCACCATCCGCGCCCAGGCCCTCAACTCCGATGACCTGGCCGCCACTTGCGACAGTCTCCAGAAGCAGGACGGGTACTTCCACGGCCTGGTCAACGACAACGGCTCGATCCCCGGCCAGTACGAGGACACCGTTCAGCTGGTGGTCTTCGCCAGCCGCGGCGACTACCAGACCTATGCGGGCGCGATATTCGGCGTTGACACCGACAACGGTGGCATCACCCTCACCGGCAACCCCACCGACCCGGCCAACCAGCCCCGCTCGATCATGTACCAGAAGCCCTCGGACGACGGCTTCGCGGCGCGGATATGGAACCTCAACCACGAGTACACCCACTACCTCGACGGCCGGTACGACATGAAGGGCGACTTCGCCCAGGAGATCACCGTCCCGGACATCTGGTGGATCGAGGGCCTGGCCGAGTACGTCTCCTACAGCTACCGCGGCATCACCGACACCGAGGCGGTCACCGAGGCCGCCAAGCACACCTACACCCTGAGCACGCTCTGGCAGAGCACCTACGCCAACAGCGATGTGACCCGCACCTACCCCTGGGGCTACCTGGCGGTGCGATACATGTTCGAGAAGCACCCCGAGGACATCCAGGCGATGCTCGCCAAGTTCCGGACCGGTGACTACACCGGCGGCTACGCCGTCTACAACTCGGACATAGGCACCCGCTACGACGACGACTTCAACACCTGGCTCGACCAGTGCGCGTCCGGCGCCTGCTCCGCCAACGCGACGAACTCCGCACACGGAGCCCACGCGAACCACGGGCACCCGCGGCACTGAGACCGCCCGCCCCTGAAAACGGAAATCCCAGGTCGCGCTTGGCGTGACCTGGGATTTTTCCGAGCCGCCTTCGGGATTCGAACCCGAGACCTACGCATTACGAGTGCGTTGCTCTGGCCAACTGAGCTAAGGCGGCACACCACCGGGCCGAAAGCGGCAGCGGCAGCTTCGCCAAGTTTACACAGGCTCCGGGGGTGCTTCGTACCGGGTCCCGGTGGCCGGATCAGGAGCAGTGCTGGTCGGCGGGCGGGGTGGTGGTGCCCAGGAGGTAGGAGTCGATGGCGTTGTCCACGCAGGAGCTGCCTCGGGTGTAGGCGGTGTGGCCGTCGCCGTCGTAGGTCAGCAGGCGGCCGGAGGAGAGCTGGTGGGCCAGGGAGCGGGCCCAGGGGTAGGGGGTGGCGGGGTCGCGGGTGGTGCCCACGACCAGGATGGGGGCGGCGCCGCGGGCGGTGATGCGGTGGGCGCGGCCGGTGGCGTGGGTGGGCCAGTAGGCGCAGCTCAGGCCGCCCCAGGCCAGGTTCTCGCCGAGGACCGGGGAGACCTTGTTGAAGGCCGGAATGGCCCGGCGGACGTCATCCGGGCTGTGAAAGGCGGTGGGCAGATCCAGGCAGTTGACGGCGGCGTTGGCGGCCATCAGGTTGCTGTAGGAGCCGTGGGCGTCGCGTTCGTAGTAGGCGTCGGAGAGCGCCAGCAGTACCGAGCCGTCACCCTCCATGGCCAGGGAGAGTGCCTTGCGCAGGGTGGGCCAGGCGTCCTGGTCGTACATGGCGGCGATCACGCCGGTGGTGGCCAGGGACTCGGTGAGCGGACGGGACCTGGCGGTGGGCAGCGGGTGGGCGTCCAGGCCGGTGAGGAAGGACTTGAGCCTGCCGCCCATGGCGGCGGTGCCGGAGGCGCCCAGCGGGCAGTCGCTCTGGCGGGCGCAGTCGCGGGCGAAGGAGGCGAAGGCGGTCTGGAAGCCGGCCGCCTGGTCGCGGTTGGCCCGCTCGGCGCTCAGTGAGGGGTCCAGCGCGCCGTCCAGCACCAGCCGGCCGACCCGGGACGGGAAGAGCCCGGCATAGGTGGCGCCGAGGAAGGTGCCATAGGAGGCGCCGATGTAATGCAGCTTGCCGTCGCCGAGTACGCCGCGCAGGACGTCCATGTCACGGGCGGCCTCCACGGTGGAGACATGGCCCAGGACCCGGCCCGAGTGGGCGGCGCAGCCGGCCGCGAACTTCTTGAGGGCGGCGACCAGTTGACGGATCTCGGCCTGGTTGTGCGGGGTCTGCTCGACCTGGGCGTAGGCGTCCATCTCGCTGTCGGTGAGGCAGGTGACCGGCTCGCTTCTGGCCACTCCGCGCGGGTCCATGGCCACCAGGTCATAGCGGGCGCGGACGCTCGCCGGGTAGTTCTTGGCGGCGTACCGCTGGAGGTAGTCGATCGCGGAGCCGCCCGGGCCGCCGGGGTTGACCAGCAGTGAGCCCAGGCGCCGGGAGCGGGCGCCGGTGGCCTTCTGGCGGGAGAGGGCCAGTTTGATCTCGCCGCCGCGCGGCATCGCATAGTCCAGCGGGACCCGCATGGTGGCGCACTCGAAGCCGGTGGCACCGCTTCCGCAGGAGTGCCAGCGCAGCTGCTGGCCGTAGTAGGGGCTGAGCGAGCGTGCGGCGTCCGCCCCGGCGAGGTAGCCGCCGGTGATGTCCCGGTCGTGGGCGGGAGCGGCCGCGGGGGTCGCGCGCCCGGCGGCGGAGGCGGAGATCAGCAGGACCGCGGCGGCGGCCACGGTGCCGGAGGTACGGAGGAGGCGGCTGAGGTCCATCGGCTGATCCCTCTGTGCGGCGGGGCGGCGGGCAGCTGGGCGGGTGGCAGGCCGGAAACGCGGGGATGAAGAGATACGGAGATACGGAGCGTATCCGGCCGGACACCCTGGTCGCTGGCCCTGGGGCCACAGGTCGCCTCGTAAGAGTGAGAATCACCCGGGCTGCGGTGTACAGCCCCCCGGCTGTGTTTACCGGGCGGATGGATGCCTGCCGGGCGGAGCGGCGGAGCTCAGCCGGCCCGGAGGGCCACCGTCATCGCCTCCACGGCGAGCAGCGGGGCCACATTGCGGTCCAGCGCCCGGCGGCAGGCGCTGATCGCCTCGATCCGGCGCAGGGTGGCCTCCGGCCGGGAGTCGCGGGCGATACGGTCCAGCGCCTCGCGGGCCTCGGCGTTGGCCAGCTGCACCCCGGAACCCAGCTGTATGGCCAGCACATCGCGGTAGAAGCCGGTGAGATCGGTCAGCGCGAGGTCGAGGCTGTCGCGCTGGGTGCGGGTGGCGCGGCGCTTCTGCTTGTCCTGCAGCTCCTTCATGGCGCCCGCGGTGCCGCGCGGCAGCCGGCCGCCGGTGCCCGCCGCGGCGCCGAGCGCGGCGCGCAGCTCCTCGGTCTCCTTGGCGTCGATCTCCTCGGCGACCTGCTTGGCGTCCTCGGCGGCCGCGTCGATCAGCTCCTGGGCCGCCTTGAGGCAGCCGCCCAGGTCGGCGACCCGGAGCGGCAGCCGGAGCACGGCGGCGCGCCGGGCCCGGGCCCGTTCGTCGGTGGCCAGCCGACGGGCCCTGCCGATATGGCCCTGGGTGGCGCGGGCACACTGGGCCGCCAGCTCCGGGGCGATGCCATCCCGGCGGACCAGGACCTCGGCCACCGCCTCGGCGGAGGGCGTACGGAGGATCAGCGAGCGGCAGCGGGAGCGGATGGTGGGCAGCACATCCTCCAGGGAGGGGGCGCACAGCAGCCAGACGGTGCGCGGGGCGGGCTCCTCCACCGCCTTGAGCAGGACATTGCCCGCGCCCTCGGTGAGCCGGTCGGCATCCTCCAGGACGATCACCTGCCAGCGGCCGCCGGCCGGGGACAGCTGGGCGCGCCGGACCAGGTCGCGGGTCTCCTTGACGCCGATGGAGAGCAGGTCGGTACGGACCACCTCGACATCGGCGTGGGTGCCGACCAGGGCGGTGTGGCAGCCGTCGCAGAAGCCGCAGCCGGGGGCGCCGCTCAGGGCGCGGTCCGGACTGAGGCACTGCAGGGCGGCGGCAAAGGCCCGGGCGGCGGTGGCCCGGCCGGAGCCGGGCGGGCCGGTGAACAGCCAGGCGTGGGTCATCCGGGAGCCGGACAGCTCCGCAGGCTCGCCGGCCGCCTCGGCGGTGACCAGGGCGTCGGCGTCCCGGGCGGCGGCCGAGAGCTGCTCGATCACCCGGTCCTGACCGACCAGGTCGTCCCATACCGCCATGGCTGTCTCCCCGCCGTTCCTCGCTGTGCTGCCGACCGCGTCCCCCATTGTGGGACACCCCACTGACAGTGGGGACGCGATCAGTTCCCGGCGGTCACTTCTCCGGTGATCACTTCTCCGGTGATCACTTCTCGTCGCGGCGGCCGAAGAGGTCGTCGGCGAGCGAGGGCTGCTCCCCGGTCTCCTCCTGGGACCAGCCCGGGCGGCGCCGCGGCTTGCGGTCCTCGACCCGCGGCAGTTCCCGGGTGCGGTCGCCGTCGGCGGCGTCCCGCGGGGCCTGCGGCTCGGGAGCCTGCCTGGGGTCCTCGGGGCGGAACAGCCAGTCGGGCACCCGCTCCACCGGGTCCTCGGGGCGGGCGGGCGCGGCGGGGCGGCGCGCCGGCCCGGCGGCCTTCGCGCCCGCGTCGGCCTTCTTGCCCGCGCTCTTTCCGGCGTCACTCGCGGCCGCGTTCCCGGCCTCGTTCCCGGAGGGCACGCCCCAGGTGACGCGCTGCTGGGCCGGGCCGGCGCCGCGTACCGGGGGCAGCACCGTGGTCTCGTCCTCGGCGGCGGCGCCCCACGGGCCCTCCCGCGGGTCGCGCCGGTGTACCACCGGGGTCTCCACGGTGAGGGTCTCATCGGTGTCCCGCATACCGGCCCGCTCGCGCGGGTCCGGGCGGTGTACGGAGGGCATGACCTCGGTCTCGGCGGCGGGCTCGGCGCCCCGCACGGACGGCAGAACCTCCGTCTCGGCAGCGGGCTCCACGCCCCGTACCGGCGGCAGAACCTCCGTCTCGGCAGCGGGCTCCACGCCCCGTACCGGCGGCAGAACCTCCGTCTCGGCGGCGGGCTCGGCACCTCGTACGGAGGGCATGACCTCCGTCTCAGCGGCGGCCTCGGCGCCCCGCACCGGCGGCAGAACCTCCGTCTCGGCCGCGCCCGGACGCGGCAGGACCTCGGTCCGTTCACCCTCGTCCGCCCGGTTCACCGGCAAGGTCTCGGTCCGCTCCGAGTCGGCGTGCTCCCGACCTGCTTCCGGCGCCGCCTTGCGCAACGACGGTCGCCCGGCGGAACCGGATGCGACGGCCGCGTCCCCAGCACCGGAAACACCGGCACCGGCATCACCACCAGCACCGGAAACACCCGCCCCAGCCGCCGCCTCCGCCTCGGCCGCCAGCCGGGCCTCCTCGGCACGCAGCAGCGCCTCCTCCGCCTTGCGCTGCTTCTCCAGGCGTCGTTCCTCCGCCTCGGCGCGCAGCCGCGCCTCCTCCTCGGCCTGCTTGCGCAGCCGTTCCTGCTCGGCGGCCCGGGCGCGCTCCTCCGCCTCGCGGCGCTTGCGCTCCTCCTCCACGCGGCGGCGGGTCTCCTCGGCGCGCTTGCGCGCCTCCTCGGCCTGGCGCTCGGCCTCGCGGCGCTGGGCCTCCTCCTGCTCGCGGCGCCTGCGCTCCTCTTCCTCCGCGCGCAGCCTGGCCAGCTGCTCCTGGCGTTCGCGCTCCAGCCGCTCCTCCTCGGCCTTGCGCGCCGCCTCCTCCTCCGCCTTGCGGCGGGCTTCCTCCTCGGCCGCCTTACGGGCCTCCTCGCGGGCCTTGACCTCGGCCGCGGAGAGCGGCAGCACCCGGTCCAGGTGGTGCCGTACCACGGTGGTGACCTCGTCCGGCTGCTGCCCGGCGTCCACCACCAGGTAGCGCGCCGGGTCGGCGGCGGCCAGGGTCAGGAACCCGGTCCGTACCCGCTGGTGGAACTCGGCGGGCTCGGACTCCAGCCGGTCGGGCGCCTCGGTGAAGCGCTCCCGGGCGGTCTCCGGGGAGACGTCCAGCAGCACGGTCAGGTTGGGGACCAGCCCGCCGGTGGCCCAGCGGTTGATCCGGGCGATCTCGGTGGGCGACAGGTCGCGTCCGGCGCCCTGGTAGGCGACGGAGGAGTCGATATAGCGGTCGGTGATCACCACCGCGCCGCGGGCCAGTGCCGGGCGGACCAGGGAGTCCACATGCTCGGCCCGGTCGGCCGCGTACAGCAGCGCCTCCGCCCGGTCGGAGAGACCGGCCGAGGAGACGTCCAGCAGGATGGCGCGCAGCCGCTTGCCGATGGGGGTGGCACCCGGCTCGCGGGTGACCACCACCTCATGGCCCTTGCCGCGGATCCACTCGGCGATGGCCTGTACCTGGGTGGACTTGCCGGCGCCGTCGCCGCCCTCGAAGGCGATGAAGAATCCGGTGCTCGCGGGCGCCTGGTCCGGGTCGCCGCCGCGCACCACGTCCAGCAGGTCGCGGTGGACGGGCACGCCATGCCGGTCGTCGGTCTTGCCCAGCACCAGCGCGGCCACCGGCAGCAGCAGCGCGCCGATCAGCATCAGGGTGAAGGCGGCGCCGCCGTGTGCGAAGACCACGCCGCCGCCGGCCAGGCGGTGCGGTCCGATCACCGCGGCCAGCACCGGTGCGGCCACCGCGCCCAGTGCCACGGTCACCCGGACCACGGCGTGCAGATGCTCGGTGAGGCGGGCCCGGCGAGCCTCCTCGGTCTCCTGGTCCAGCAGGTGATGGCCGGTGGCCGCGGCCACTCCGGCGGCCACCCCGGCCAGCAGCATCAGCAGCAGCACCGTGGTGGCGTCCGGCACCAGACCGGCGGCCAGCAGCGCCAGGCCGGTGAGGGCCAGCGCCAGGGCCAGCAGCCGGCGCCGGGAGAAGCCGGGCAGCACCCTGACCGCGGCGCGGATGCCCAGCACCGGGCCGCCGCTCAGCGCCAGCGCCAGCAGCGCGAAGTCCGCCGGGCCACCCGCCATGTCCATGGCCTGCAGCACGGCCACTCCCGCCGCCGCGGCGATCGCCCCGGCCACCGCCGCGCAGGCCAGGACCAGGACCGGGATGGCGCCGGTACGGCCGGTGTCCGGGTGCTGTCCATGCCGGGGACGGCGCAGGCCCTGGAGCGGGGAGCGCACGGGTACGGTCTCCGCGCCGGGCAGCAGCAGGAAGTAGAGGATCACCGCGGAGGCGGTGAACAGCGCGGCGCCCAGATAGCTGCCCAGCGCCGCCTGGTGCAGGTCAAACCAGTCCAGCCAGACGGCCAGCAGCTTGCCCAGCAGGGTGACCAGCAGCAGAGCCGCGGCGGCCAGCGGCAGGGCCACAAAGGAGGTACGCAGCCACAGCCGGCGCAGGGCGTCCAGATGGTCCGGCAGCGGGCGCACCGCGTCGCCCTCCGGCGGCGGGGCGGGCAGCAGCGCGGGCGCGGCGGCGTCCTTGGCCGCCGTCCAGACGCGCTCGGCCACGCCCAGCAGGAAGGCCGAGACCAGCAGCACCGGCAGGGCCTTGTCATGGCTGAAGTCGATCCACACCGGGGCCACGGCCAGCAGCAGGGCCCGTACCGCGTCCGCGCCGACCATGGTCCAGCGGCGGTCCAGCCGGCCGCCGGCGCCGAGCAGCGAGGAGAGCGGGCCCAGCAGAACGGCCCCGAAGAGCAGCGCGGCCACCAGCCGGACGCCGATCACGGCCGCCACGGCCAGCGCGACCCCGCGATAGCCGCCGCCGAAGGCCCCGGCCACGGCCGCCGCCTGCAGTCCCAGCAGCACCATCACCAGCAGGCCCAGGGCATCACCGACCCCGCCCGCCAGCTGTGCGCTCCACAACTGCTTGAGGGAGGGGGTGCGCAACAAGGCCCGTACGGCACGCTCGCGGGAGTCCGCGGCCAGTGCCCCGGACATCGAGGTCACCTCGGTTGGCTGCTCGGCTCGCGTCATCCTGCCAGCCTATCCGGAGCGCTCGCGTACCGGTCACCAGTGCGACAAGGCGGGCGGCACCCCGGAATCCGGAGTGCCGCCCGCCCGCGTTTCTCCCGCCCTACTCCGCCGCGGCGGTGGCCTTCGCGGCGGTCTTGGCGGTGGCCGTCTTCTTGGCGGTGGTGGTCTTCTTGGCCGCCGTGGTCTTGGCCGCCGTCTTCTTCGCCGCCGTGGTCTTCTTCGCGGCGGTCTTCTTGGCCGTGGTCTTCTTGGCGGCCGCCTTCTTGGCCGGAGCCTTCTTGGCGGCGGTCTTCTTGGCCGGGCCCTTGGCGCGCTTCTCCGCCAGCAGCTCGTAGCCGCGCTCCGGGGTGATGGTCTCCACGTCGTCGTCCCGGCGCAGCGTGGCGTTGGTCTCGCCATCGGTGACATACGGGCCGAAGCGGCCGTCCTTGACCACCACCGGCCGCTCGCTGACCGGGTCGGTGCCCAGCTCCTTCAGCGGCGGCTTGGCCGCGGCCCGCCCGCGCTGCTTGGGCTGGGCGTAGATGGCCAGGGCCTCCTCCAGCGTGATGCTGAAGATCTGGTCCTCGCTCTCCAGCGAGCGCGAGTCGGTGCCCTTCTTCAGGTACGGGCCATAGCGGCCGTTCTGCGCGGTGATCTCCACGCCTTCGGCGTCGGTGCCGACCACGCGCGGCAGCGACATCAGCCTGAGCGCGTCCTCCAGGGTCACCGTGTCCAGCGCCATCGACTTGAACAGCGAGGCGGTACGCGCCTTGACCGCGTTCTTGCCGGTCTTGGGGGTGCCCTCGGGCAGCACCTCGGTGACATAGGGGCCGTAGCGGCCGTCCTTGGCCACGATCTGGTGGCCGGTCGCCGGGTCGGTGCCCAGGTCGAACTCGCCGCTCGGTCTGGCCAGCAGCTCCTCGGCGTACTCCACGGTCAGCTCGTCCGGCGCCAGGTCACCGGGCACATCGGCCCGCTGGTGGCCCTCGGTGTCCTTCTCGCCGCGCTCGATATAGGGGCCGTAGCGGCCCACCCGCAGCACGATGCCGTTGCCGACCGGGAAGGAGGACACCTCGCGGGCGTCGATCGCGCCCAGGTCGGTGACCAGTTCCTTGAGGCCGCCGAGGTGGTCGCCGTCGCCGTTGCCGGCGTCGGCGGCGCCGCCCTCGGGGCCCTCGCCGAAGTAGAAGCGGCGCAGCCACGGCACGGCCTGGGCCTCACCGCGGGCGATGCGGTCCAGGTCCTCCTCCATGGCGGCGGTGAAGTCGTAGTCCACCAGCCGGCCGAAGTGCTTCTCCAGCAGGTTGACCACGGCGAAGGACAGGAAGGACGGGACCAGAGCCGTGCCCTTCTTGAACACATAGCCGCGGTCCAGGATGGTGCCGATGATCGAGGCGTAGGTGGACGGGCGGCCGATCTCGCGCTCTTCCAGCTCCTTGACCAGGCTCGCCTCGGTGTAGCGGGCCGGGGGCTTGGTGGCGTGGCCGTCGGCGGTGATCTGCTCGGCGGTCAGCGCGTCGCCCTCGGCGACCTGCGGCAGCCGGCGCTCGCGGTCGTCCAGCTCGGCGTTGGGGTCGTCGGCGCCCTCCACATAGGCCTTCATGAAGCCGTGGAAGGTGATGGTCTTGCCGGAGGCGCTGAACTCGGCGTCCCGGCCGTCGGCCGCCCGGCCGCCGATCTTCACGGTGACCGAGTCGCCGACCGCGTCCTTCATCTGGGAGGCGACGGTCCGCTTCCAGATCAGCTCATAGAGCCGGAACTGGTCGCCGGTGAGCCCGGTCTCCGCCGGGGTGCGGAAACGATCACCCGAGGGGCGGATCGCCTCGTGCGCCTCCTGGGCGTTCTTGACCTTGCCCGCGTAGGTGCGCGGCTTCTCCGGCAGGTAGTCGGCCCCGTAGAGCTGGGTGACCTGCGCCCGGGCGGCGGCGACCGCGGTGTCGGACAGGGTCGTGGAGTCCGTACGCATATAGGTGATGAAGCCGTTCTCGTACAGCTTCTGGGCCACCTGCATGGTCGCCTTGGCACCGAAGCCCAGCTTGCGCGAGGCCTCCTGCTGGAGGGTGGTGGTGCGGAAGGGGGCGTAGGGGGAGCGCCGGTAGGGCTTGGACTCCACCGAACGCACCGAGAAGGCGGTGTCCGCCAGGGCGGCGGCCAGCGCACGGGCGTTGGCCTCGTCCAGGTGCAGCACCTGGGCGGCGTCCTTGAGCTGCCCATTGGAGCCGAAGTCCCGGCCCTGGGCGACCCGGCGGCCGTCCACCGAGGCCAGCCGGGCGGCGAAGCTGCCCGGGTCGGAGGCGTCGCCGGTGCGGCCGGTGGAAAAGGTGCCGGTGAGGTCCCAGTACTCGGCGGAACGGAAGGCGATGCGCTCCCGCTCGCGCTCCACCACCAGGCGGGTGGCCACCGACTGCACCCGTCCGGCGGACAGCCGCGGCATGACCTTCTTCCACAGCACGGGGGAGACCTCGTAGCCGTAGAGGCGGTCCAGGATGCGCCGGGTCTCCTGGGCGTCCACCAGCTTCTTGTTCAGCTCGCGCGGGTTGGCCACTGCGGACTGGATGGCGTCCTTGGTGATCTCGTGGAAGACCATCCGGCGGACCGGCACCTTGGGCTTGAGGACCTCCTGGAGGTGCCAGGCGATGGCCTCGCCCTCGCGGTCCTCATCGGTGGCCAGGAAGAGCTCATCGGACTCGGCCAGCAGCCCCTTGAGCTTCTTGACCTGGTCCTTTTTGTCGGCGTTGACCACATAGATGGGCTGGAAGTCGGCATCGACATTCACCCCGAGGCGGGCCCAGGGCTCTCCCTTGTACTTGGCCGGGACCTCGGCCGCACCGTTCGGCAGGTCACGGATGTGCCCGACGCTCGCCTCGACGACGTATCCGGGGCCGAGGTAGCCCTTGATCGTCTTCGCCTTGGCAGGCGACTCGACGATGACGAGTCGGCGGCCGCCGTCTGCGGTCTCGCTGGTCGGGGACAACTTCGCTCTTCTTCCGGTCGGCGCTCGGTACGGGAGTTGCGGTGACGCTGCGGAGTGTGACGGTACATCCCGCCCCCGTGTCAAACGGAGGAAGCCCGCAACGCCACTCGAACGGTAATGTACGTACCAACCAGTACACTAGCCGGTCGCATTCTCCGAAGGTCTTAATGAAGGCTACGTCGCCACCGGGGCTGGTGCCCGGGCTGCCCGATGCGCCGGGGGCCGGCGCACCGGCGGAGGACGGCCGGCGCGCCCCCGCCGGGCGGGGCGACGGACCGGGCGGTCCGCGCCGTTTCGGCTGGCTGGCGGCGGACGAAAAGGCCGGTCGGGGCCACAACCAGGTGCTGCATCCCGTGGAGTCCCGCTATCTGCGCGCCGCCATCGATATGGCGCTGGCCGGACAGTCGGAACGGACCATTACCCAATGGCTGATTCGTGAGGGCATAGCCACGGCCAAGGGCGGGCGGTGGACCAGCACCACCGTGCGCAACATGATCACCAATCCGGCCGTCTGCGGCTACCGGGCGCTGGGCGGTGCCATCGTGCTGGATCCGGACACCGGTGAGCCCAGACGTGGCAGCTGGGAGACGGTGGCGACCCCGGAGGAGTGGAAGCGGCTGTGCGCCCGCTACAACGGCTACTACAAGATCAACCCGGCCGATCTCACCGCTGATCCGGAGCGGGCACGGCGCCCTCGGACCCGCCCGGCGGCCAGGGCGGCCGGGAAGTATCTGCTGTCCGGAATCCTGCGCTGCGGACGGCTGAATCTCTCCGGCCAGGTGTGCGATTCGCCACTGGTCGGAAATCCGGTCAGCAAACGGACCCCGCACGGCTCCTACGCCTGCAACTCGTCCAACTGCCGGGGCCTGGCCCGGCGCATGGACCTGGTGGACCAGCACATCGAACGGCTGGTGGCCCGGGCCCTGGCCGACCGCTGCGGACGGCTGACCCCCGACCACACCCCCTGGCCGGGCGAGCCGGACCTGGACGCGCTACGGGCGGCCGAGCGCCCGCCCGCCCGGCGCATCGAGGAGGCCGAGCGGCAGCGGGAGGCGTATCTGGCCCGGCAGGCCCTGCACAATCTGCTGGCAGGTTTCACCGAGGAGCGCTGGGATGCCCTGGACCTCGCCCAGAAGCGGACGGCGATCGGCGAGGTGCTGCGGGCGGTGGTGATCCGCCCGCTGCCACCGGGCCGCGCCACCCGGGCACCTTTCGACCCCGGCCTGCTGGAACCGGTCTACCGGACGGACAGCCTCTGGGCCGCCCCATAAGGGGCGCGGGGAACTGCGCGCCCAGCCCCCACCGGCCCGCGCCGGACAGGCCACCGGGCGTACGGGCCCCACGAACCGCACCCGGCGCCGGCGAGCCCCGCCCCTCAGTCACCCACCGGCGTCAGAAAGCCCTGCTCCACCAGCAGCCGGATGGACTCCGGCGTACGGTCGCGCAGCAGCACCGGATCCTCCCCCAGCAGCTGGGCGATGGCATCCACGATCCGGCCCGCGCTGAGTGTCCCGTCACAGACCCCGGCGAACCCGGCGCCGACCGTATCCACCTTGGTGGCCCGGCGCATGCCCCGGCCCTGACGGAGCACCACATGCTCCGGGTCCTCCGCGCCGGGCAGCCCGACCTGCTCCTGCACCACCTCATCGGCCAGGCGGAAGCGGGTGCCGAGCAGCGCCGCGTCATCGTGGGCACGCAGGAAGTCCTGCCGCTCGAAGTGGGACCGGATGTGCTCGCCCAGCGGCTGCTCCACCGGGTGCGGCCACTCCTCCACGGTCACCGAGGGACGGTCGGCGCCCGACTTGCGCAGAGTGATCCAGCCGAAGCCGACGCTCTTGGCGCCACGCGCCTCGAACTCCTCCAGCCAGGCGTCATAGCGGGCCGCGTACTCCTCGGGCGTGGTGCGGTGGTCCCCGGCATCCCGCAGCCACAGCTCGGCGTACTGGGCCACATCCTGCACCTCGCGCTGGACGATCCAGGCGTCACAGCCGGCCGGCACCCAGGAGGCCAGCCGCTCCCGCCAGTCCTGCTCGTCCAAGTGCAGCCAGTTGGCCAGGAGTTGGCAGTAGCCGCCGTCATTGAGGTGGCCGGCGGACCGCCGGACCAGCTCCCGGCACAGGTCGTCGCCGCCCATCCCGCCGTCCCGGTAGGTCAGCCGGGCTCCGGGCGAGATCACAAACGGCGGGTTGGAGACGATCAGGTCATAGCGCTCCCCGGCCACCGGCTCGAACAGCGAGCCCCGGCGCAGATCCGAGGCCCGGGCGCCGGAGAGCGCCAGGGTGAGCCGGGCGATGTGCAGGGCGCGGGGGTTGAGGTCGGTGGCGGTGACCCGGCCGGCGTGCTGGGCGGCGTGCAGCGCCTGGATGCCGGAGCCGGTGCCCAGGTCCAGGGCGCTGTCCACCGGGGTGCGTACGGTGATCCCGGCCAGCGTGGTGGAGGCGCCGCCCACGCCGAGGACCAGCTCGGAGCGGTCCACCCCGGCCGGACCGGCCGAGCCGGAGGCGATCCCGCCGGCCCCGCCGACCGCACAGCCGAGGTCGGAGACGATCCACCAGTCCTGCCCCTCCGGCCCGCCGTAGGGACGGACGTCCACACTGGCCCGGACCTTGGAGCCATCGCGCACCAGCCAGCCGTCGGCCAGGCACTCCTCCACCGGCAGCGCGGCCTCGGCCCGTGCGTACTCCACCGGCCGCTGCAGCAGGAACAGCCGGACCAGGGTCTCCAGCGGGCCGTCCCCCCGGGTGGCGCGCAGCGCGGGGACGGTCTCGCTGCGGGCCAGGGCGGCATAGGCGGAGGCGCCCAGCAGATCGAGCAGGCCGTCCGCGGTGAAGGCGGCGGCGAGCAGGGCGTCGCGCAGGCGGGCGGTGCGCGCGGGGTCTTCGGCGGAGGGAAGCGTACTCACGGTCACCATTGTCGCGGGCACCACTGACAACGGCGAAGACCCGGCGCGCAATGCACCGGGTCTTGCGGCCGACGGCGGGTCACTTGGTGGTCGGAGTACCGCTCGCCGAGCTGTTCTTGCAGGCCGGCTGCTTGACCATGGCCTTGCCCACATCGCCGGACTGCAGGTTGTTCAGCGCGTCCTGGCTCTTGCCGGTGAGCTGGCGGATGTCGCTGCCGATGGAGTCCAGGCCGCTGGCGAATTTGGCCTTGTCATTGGTGTTGAGGCCCTCCACCTTCTTCTTCAGCCCGGTGTAGGCGGCGGAGAGGTCATTGAGCGCCTTGACGGCGTTCTTCTGGCTGGTCGCACCGTCCTTGACCGGCGGCGCTCCGGCGTTGTTCACCGCCGAGGCGAGTTCCTTGTAGGCGTCGGCGTTGGCCTGGAAGGCGGCGGAGTCGGTCTGCTGGACCTTCTTGGAGTCCTCCTCCGACTTCATCGAGGCGATCGAGGAGTTGGCGTCCTGGATCTTCTTCACCTGAGGCTGCATCTGGTCGCAGACCTGCTTGGCCCATTTGTCGAGCTTCTTGCCGCTGTCGTCACCGCCGCCGCAACCCGTCAGTGCCAGGACAAGTGCCGCACCGCCGGACAGTGCGGTCAGAAGCTTCTTGTTCACCGGTTCGGTCCCTTCAGTGGCTCTCCGGCCCCGGAACTTACACGTCCAGCGGGTGCCGACCACGAACAGGGCAGGCCCTATGCGGTGATTCGCGCCATTTGCACCAAACTCGGCGTGGTCTTCGCCGCATTCCCGGCGGCGCCTGGCCGGCGCCTCCGGCGACGTCTCCCGGTCACGGACATGGATACGGGCGGCATTGCGCCGCCCGTATCCGCTCGCCGTCCGCCCCGGGTCAGGACACCACCGCCGGACCGACCGTCTCGGCCGACCGGTCGCCCTCCGCCTCCACCGCGACCCCGCGCCGCTTGGAGACATAGACCGCGCCCACGATGACCACGGCCGCCAGCACCGCCACCGCGATCCGCAGTCCCCGGTTGGCGTCGTCGCCATAGGAGAACTTCACCACCGCCGGGGCGATCAGCAGCGCCACCAGGTTCATCACCTTCAGCAGCGGGTTGATGGCGGGCCCGGCGGTGTCCTTGAAGGGATCGCCCACCGTGTCCCCGATGACGGTGGCCGCATGGGCCTCACTGCCCTTGCCGCCGTGATGCCCGTCCTCCACCAGCTTTTTGGCGTTGTCCCAGGCGCCACCGGAGTTGGCCAGGAAGACAGCCATCAGGGTGCCGGTGCCGATCGCCCCGGCCAGGTACGAACCGAGCGCGCCCACCCCCAGCGAGAAGCCCACCGCGATGGGCGCCATCACCGCCAGCAGTCCGGGCGTGGCCAGTTCGCGCAGCGCGTCCTTGGTGCAGATGTCCACCACCCGGCCGTACTCCGGCTTTTCGCTGTAGTCCATGATCCCGGGGTGTTCGCGGAACTGCCGCCGCACCTCATAGACCACCGAACCCGCCGAACGGGACACGGCGTTGATGGCCAGCCCGGAGAACAGGAAGACCACCGCCGCGCCCAGCACCAGCCCCACCAGGTTGTTGGGCTGCGAGATGTCCAGACTCAGCCCCATGGCACCGGAGTTGGCGTGCACATCGTGCACCGCGGTGGCGATGGCGTCCCGGTACGAGCCGAACAGCGCGGAGGCCGCCAGTACCGCGGTGGCGATGGCGATGCCCTTGGTGATGGCCTTGGTGGTGTTGCCCACCGCGTCCAGGTCGGTGAGCACCTGGGCGCCCGAGCCCTGGACATCACCGGACATCTCGGCGATGCCCTGGGCGTTGTCGGAGACCGGGCCGAAGGTGTCCATGGCGACGATCACCCCGACCGTGGTCAGCAGGCCGGTCCCGGCCAGCGCCACCGCGAACAGCGCCAGCATGATGGAGGAACCGCCCAGCAGAAACGCCCCGTACACCGCCAGCGCGATCAACACCGCGGAGTAGACGGCCGATTCCAGGCCGACCGAGATCCCGGAGAGCACAACGGTGGCCGGGCCGGTGAGCGAGGTCTTGCCGATGTCCCGCACCGGCCGCCGGCTGGTCTCGGTGAAGTAGCCGGTGAGCTGCTGGATCAGCGCCGCCAGCACAATGCCGATGGCCACCGCCACCAGCGCCAGCACCCGGGGATCGCCATGGTGGCCGCGGATGGCCGCGTCCCCCAGCCCCTTCAAGTCGGCGTAGCTGGACGGCAGATAGACGAAGGCCGCCACCGCCACCAGGGCCAGCGAGATCAGCGCGGAGATGAAGAAACCCCGGTTGATGGCGGTCATCCCGCTGCGGTCGGCGCGGCGCGGGGCCACCGCGAAGATGCCGGCCATCGCGGTGAGCACGCCGATGGCCGGGACCAGCAGCGGAAAGGCCAGTCCGGCGTTGCCGAAGGCGGCCTTGCCCAGGATCAGCGCGGCCACCAGGGTCACCGCGTAGGACTCGAAGAGGTCGGCCGCCATGCCCGCGCAGTCGCCCACATTGTCGCCCACATTGTCGGCGATGGTGGCGGCATTGCGCGGATCATCCTCCGGAATGCCCTGCTCCACCTTGCCCACCAGGTCGGCGCCCACATCCGCGGCCTTGGTGAAGATGCCGCCGCCGACCCGCATAAACATCGCCAGCAGGGCCGCGCCGAAGCCAAAGCCCTCCAGCACCTTGGGCGCATCCGCCGCGTACACCAGCACCACACAGGAGGCGCCCAGCAGGCCCAGGCCGACGGTGAACATGCCGACCACACCGCCCGTCCGGAATGCGATCTTCATGGCGTGGTGCGACACCGCCGTCAGATCCCGTTCCGGCTCCCCGGGCGCGGGAGTCGCCTCACGGGCCGCGGCGGCCACCCGCACATTGCTGCGCACCGCCAGCCACATGCCGATATATCCGGTGGCCGCCGAGAAGAGCGCGCCCACCAGGAAGAAGGCCGAACGCCCCAGCCGCTGCGACCAGTTGTCGGCGGGCAGCAGCATCAGCAGGAAGAAGACCGCCACGGCGAACACGCCGAGGGTGCGCAACTGCCGGGCCAGATAGGCGTTGGCGCCCTCCTGGACCGCCGCGGCGATTCTCCTCATGCTGTCGGTGCCCTCGTCCGCGGCAAGCACCTGCCGCACCAGCATCACGGCCACCACGAGCGCCGCGAGCGCGACGGCCGCGATGACGATCACGATGGTGCGGTTGCCGCCGGTGAGTTCGACCGCGAGATTCTGAGTGAAGTCCACCTGTTCAGGGGTGAAGTGCCCCGCCATTCGTCCTCCTTAGACGTTTGGCACATGGGCGCGCGGCCGCACCGCGACGACGGAACAGCCGCCACGCTCAGGCGTCCTGAGCTCAAGATGGACGGATTGTAGGGAGCATGGCGAGATCAGAAACAGTACGCCGTAATGGAATGAGCCTGCGGCCGGTGAAAGCCGGGTGAACACCCCGCGCGGCCGCCATGGGGGCCGGGTGAAGACCGGCCGCGAAAACCGTCTCCGACAACGATCTCCGGGAAATACCGCGCCACCCGCCCGCCGACCTAGGCGGGGTACCGGCACCGTCGCCGACTACCGCCAACTCGGCAGTGGCGTCTGCCGCATATGACGTAGCTGCCGCTACGTTCCGGCGCCGGCGCGCTAGGGAACCACGGACGCCGGGGTGGTCGGCCAGCTCATCCGGATCACGCCCCCGCTCTCGCCCGCCGTCACCTCGACGTCGTCCACCAGACCGCTGATCACGGCGAGGCCCATCTCATCGTCCCCGTCCGCGCCGGCCTCCTCGGCGGCACCCGCCGCGCCTCCGGCGACGGCCTCGACGGCGACCGCCCGCGGAGCGTCGTCCCCCACCTCGATGGAGAACTTCTTCTCCTCCTCGATCAGCACCACCCGGACCGGCGTGGGGATCTCATTGCTGGCGTGCAGGCCCACCGCCCGGGAGCACGCCTCGCCGACGGCGAGCCGTACCTCGTCCAGCACGGCCTCGTCCACCCCGGCCCGGCGCGCCACCGCGGCCGCCACCAGACGGGCGGTACGGACGTGCTCGGGAAGGGCACTGAAAAGCAGTTCGACGGTGGCCATGCCATCCCCCTCAGGCGTACGTGCCCGGGCTCCCGCCAGGGGGACCGGGCCAGCTCACGGAGGCACCGAGCCCCGCGGCCCGGAACCCCCGTGTGACGATGTCGTCCGGCGACCGTCAGTCGGTCGCGGACACCGCGTCATCGACCGAGGTGTGGATCGGGAACACCTTGGTCAGACCGGTGATACGGAAAATCTTCAGAATGCGCTCCTGGTTGCACACCAGACGCAGCGAGCCCTCATGCGCACGTACCCGCTTCAGGCCGCCGACCAGAACGCCGAGACCGGTCGAGTCGAGGAAGTCGACACGCTCCATGTCCACCACAAGGTGGTAGTTGCCGTCGTTGACAAGCTCGACCAGCTGCTCACGCAGCTTGGGCGCGGTGTACACATCAATCTCGCCACCGACCTCGACGACCGTTCGGTCGCCTACGGTCCGGGTCGACAGGGACAGGTCCACGGATCCTCCAGCACCTTGCATCGAGCGGTCGCCCCCCATGGATCGGCAGCCGCGATGGCATTCAATCACTTACCGGCAGGCGCGCACGACGCCTTGGGGCCATTGTCCGTCACGCCAGTGACACACTCGATGTCGATGGCTCACGATCAACTCCCGCCGCAGGCGGGCGTACATCCCGCTCCCCGGGCGATCCTCGACCGACTCGCCACCGGGCCAGGCCGGGCTGCACGCATCACTCATACGGAGCACTTGCCCCCTCGTCCCGGACGTCATGCCCCCTGGCCGGAGAAGATCCGGCCGGAGGTCACCGAGGCCATCCGGGCCGCCGGAATCGCCCGCCCCTGGGCCCATCAGGCGGCCACCGCGGAGCACGCCCTGCGCGGCGAGTCGGCGGTGGTGGCCACCGGCACCGCCTCCGGCAAGTCGCTGGCCTATCTGGCGCCGGTGCTGAGCACCCTGCTGGACGGCTCCGAGGCTCCCAACGGGCGCGGCACCACCGCGCTCTACCTCGCCCCCACCAAGGCGCTCGCCGCCGACCAGCGGCGCGCCGTCCAGGAACTGGCCGCCCCGCTGGGCAAGGCGGTCCGCCCCGCCGTCTACGACGGCGACACCCCGGTCGAGGAGCGGGAGTGGGTGCGGCAGTACGCCAACTATGTGCTCACCAACCCCGACATGCTGCACCGCTCCATCCTGCCCGCCCACCCCAGATGGGCCTCCTTCCTGCGCGCCCTGCGCTTTGTGGTCATCGACGAGTGCCACAGCTACCGGGGGGTCTTCGGCTCCCATGTGGCCCAGGTGCTGCGCCGGCTGCGCCGCCTCTGCGCCCGCTATGGATCCGAGCCGGTCTTCCTGCTGGCCTCCGCCACCGCCTCCGAACCGGCCGTCTCCGCCGGCCGGCTCACCGGAGTCCCGGTGGCCGAGGTCACCGAGAACGCCTCCCCGCGCGGCGAGGTGGTCTTCGCCCTGTGGGAGCCGCCGCTCACCGAGCTGCACGGGGAACGCGGCGCACCGGTCCGCCGCACCGCCACCGCCGAGACCGCGGACCTGCTCACCGGCCTCGCCGTCCAGGGGGTGCGCACCGTCGCCTTCACCCGCTCCCGGCGCGGCGCGGAGCTGGTGGCGCTGATAACCCAGGAGCGACTGGCCGCGGTGGACCGTTCCCTCCCCTCCCGGGTCGCCGCCTACCGCGGCGGCTACCTCCCCGAGGAACGCCGGGCCATCGAAGGCGCCCTGCACTCCGGCGAACTGCTGGGCCTGGCCGCCACCTCGGCGCTGGAGCTGGGCATCGACGTCGCCGGCCTGGACGCGGTGCTGCTGGCCGGCTATCCCGGCACCCGCGCCTCCATGTGGCAGCAGGCCGGACGCGCGGGCCGTACCGGCGGGGGCGCGCTGGCCGTCCTGGTGGCCCGGGACGACCCGCTGGACACCTATCTGGTGCACCACCCCGAGGCCCTCTTCGACCAGCCCGTCGAATCCACCGTGCTGGACCCGGACAACCCCTATGTGCTGGCCCCCCACCTGTGCGCGGCGGCCGAGGAACTGCCGCTCGGCGAGGCCGACCTGGCGCTCTTCGGTCCCGAGGCCCCCGGCCTGCTGGCCCAGCTGGAGGCCCGCAAGCTGCTGCGGCGCCGGGGCAGCGTCTGGCACTGGACCCGCCGGGAACGGGCCGCCGACCTCACCGACATCCGGGGCGAGGGCGGCAGGCCCGTCCAGGTGGTGGAGGAGGGCACCGGACGGCTGCTGGGCACGGTGGACGCCGCGGCCGCGCACACCACCGTGCACGAGGGCGCGGTCCACCTCCACCAGGGCCGCAGCTATCTGGTCCGCCGGCTGGACCTGGAGGACTCGGTCGCCCTGGTGGAACAGGCCGACCCGCCGTACTCGACGACCGCCCGGGACACCACCGCCATCTCCATCCTGGAGACCAGCACCGAGATCCCCTGGGGGGATGCCCGGCTGTGTTTCGGCTCGGTCGAGGTCACCAATCAGGTGGTCTCCTTTCTCCGCCGGAAGCTGATCACCGGCGAGGTCCTCGGCGAGTCCAAGCTGGACCTGCCACCGCGTACGCTGCGCACCCGCGCGGTGTGGTGGACGGTCACCGAGGAGCAGCTGGACCAGGCCCGCGTCCACCCCGACGCCCTGGGCGGCGCCCTGCACGCCGCGGAGCACGCCTCCATCGGCCTGCTGCCGCTGTTCGCCACCTGCGACCGGTGGGACATCGGCGGTGTCTCGGTGCCCCTGCACCCGGACACCCTGCTGCCCACGGTGTTCGTCTACGACGGCCACCCCGGCGGAGCGGGCTTCGCCGAGCGGGCCTTCCACACCGCCGCCTCCTGGCTGACGGCCACCCGTGAGGCGATCGCCGCCTGCGAGTGCGAGTCCGGCTGCCCGTCCTGCATCCAGTCCCCCAAGTGCGGCAACGGCAACGACCCGCTGGACAAGAAGGCGGCCATCAGGCTGCTCACCCGGCTGCTGGCCGACGCCCCGCCACGGGAGCCCGGCGGCACCCCGGCGACCGGCGGCAAGGCGGCCGGCTGATCAGGGATCGGCCCGGGGCACGGCGGGCCCGGCCCGGGACCGGGCCCGCACGGCATACGGTCCGGTCCGCGCCTCCGCCGAGACCTCGGCGATCTCGCCGTCCAGCGCACACCGCATCACCCGGGCCCGCTGGGCGGCGGCCACCCGGCGGGCCAGGCCGCAGGCCGCCTCCTCGCCCAGCAGGGCGTGGTCGGCGGCCGCCAGCACGGCCAGGTCCGCCGCGCCGCCCGCCCGGTGCCGGGCCAGCACCGCCTGGCCCATGGCCAGCAGCACCGCGAAGACGGCGCACAGCGCGCCGGCGACCACCGCCGTCCACACCGAGGCGCTTCCGGTGTCACCCCACCGTGTCTTCGGCAAGGGCCACCGCCTCTCCGCCCAGCCGGACCGCCAGCGGCCCGGGCCCGGCCGTCCGGGCCTCGACCCGCACCCGCACCAGGTCCCCCTCCCGGCTCACCGTGATGCCGGCCCCGGCGGGAGCGGCGGACCTCGCCGCCGCCACCGCCACCGCCGGCGGCTCCGAACGGGCCGCGGCGCGAGCCCCGGCCCGGGCCGCGTCCACACACCGGATCTGGGTGCACGCGGCCATCAGCCCCCAGATCAGCGCCATGCCGACCAGCACCAGCGTGGGCAGCGCCAGGGCCGCCTCGGCCGTGACATAGCCCCCGTCGGAACCGTGGCCGCCCTCAGACCGCCGCATGGAGCGCCTTCTCGATGATCGCCTGCAGGGCCGCGCTCACCGCCCCACTGGTGACGATCTTGTAAAGCACCGCCGCCAGGGCGCAGGCGGCCACGGTGCCGACCGCGTACTCCGCCGTGGACATGCCCTGCTCTCCGGCCGACCGCAGCGCGGCCCGCCGCCGCCCCCACCACCGCATAACCATTTCCATCCCCTTGCCTCGATTGCCCGTTCCGGGCCTGGTGTTCTGGTTCTTGGGTCTTTGGATCTCGTGCTCTTGTCATGTGCTCCGGACTGCCGGAGCCACCACGTCGGTCCCGCCCGGCGCCTCCGGCCGCCGGGCCGGGATGACTTCGCGGGCCGGTCGCACCTCAGGGGCGCAGCCCGCCGGCCAGTCCGATGACCATGGGCACCACACCGACCGTCAGAAAGGCCGGGAGGAAGCACAGCCCCAGCGGAGCCGTGGCCAGCACTCCGGCGCGCCGGGCTCGTATGCCCGCCGCCCGGGCCTGCGCGGACCTCAGGCGCCCGGCCAGCCGGGACATGGGCTCCACCGCCGGGACGCCGGTCTCATGCGCCCGTTCCAGGCACAGGGCCAGGCCCCGCGCCCCGGGCAGTTCGGCCAGCCGGCCCCAGGCGGTGGCGGGGTCGCCACCCAGCCGCAGCTCCGCGGCGGCCTGGGCCAGCCGCTCCCCCAGCGGTCCGCCCAGCGATCCGCCGGTTTCCTCGGCCGCCGCACGGGGCGCGGCTCCGGCGGCCAGGCAGGCGGCCAGCAGGTCGGCGGCCAGCGGAAGCTGGTCGAGCACCTGCCGTGCGGCAACCGCCGCCGCGCGGGCCGCCGGCCGCGCCCGGCGCCGGCGCCATACGGCGTAGCCGACGGCGGCCGCCACCACAGCCCCCAGAACACCACCAAGCACGGCGAAGGAGAGGACTCCTGCCCCGGCCGCCTCGCTGACGCCCGGTGAGCCGGCGCACCGCCGGGCCCGCGCGCCCAGACGGCTCAGCGGGGCATCCTCCGCGGGCCGCCCGAACAGCCGCATCGCCCGGCGCCCGGCCGATCTGCGCAGGCGGATTCCATGCAGCCCGGCCACCGCACAACCGGCCGCGAGGACCAGCACGGCCGCCAGGACCAGATCGAGGTCATACCCCCGGCTCATCCCCCGCGCCTGCCTTCCGGCGCTCCCGCCACCTGGACGATCCGCCGGGTCCAGACGACCCCGGCGCCTTCCAGCAGGCCGCCCAGGGCCAGGCAACCGAGCCCGGCCGGGGTGTGCAGCAGCACCCGCAGCGGATCGGCCCCGAGCGCGCTGCCCATCAGGAGAGCCAGGACGGGCAGCAGGGCGAGCATCACCGCGGTGGATCTGGTTCCGGCCAACTGGGCGGCCAGCTCCTCCCGTTGATCGCGCTCGGCGCTGAGCGCGGCACCGATCCGTTCCAGTCCGGCGGCGAGCCCGGCGCCGCCCTCGACGGCCACCTGCCAGCAGGCGGCCATGGCGTTCAGCCCCTCGGCCCCCGGCTGCCCGGCCGCTCTGCGCAGGGCAGCCGGCACCTCGCCGCCGTATCTGGCCGCCGCCGACACCGCCGGCCAGGCGGAACCGAGCTCCGGCAGACGGACCCCGGCCAGCACCTCGCCGGGCTGCCGCCCCGCGCGGAGATCACCCGCGACGGTCCCGCACAGCTCGATCACTGCGGCCTCCCGGCTCTCCCGTTCACGCCGCAGCCGCCGGGCAGCCAGCCACCGCCGCACCAGGGGCACGGCCATCAGCGAACCGAGCAGCGGCAGAAGCGACCGCCCCAGCAAGGAGACCGCACAGCCGACCGGCAGGCACATCAACTCCCGCCGCTCACCGAGGACTTGCCTCAGCCGGCCGAGCGCCTCCTCCGCCTTCGCCCATGGGGCGGGGCCGGCCGCGGTCAGGGAACCGCCGCCGGCGAGGAGCGTCCGCAGCCGCCGCAACTCCTGCCCCTGCCTGGCCGACAGCCACACCGCCATGGCCGCGCACAGCAGCGCCGCGCACAGCGCCAGCGCCTGCGGCGCTCCGGCCGCCGCCCTCATCGCGCACCCCCGGCACGCCCGCAGAGCGCGGCGAGCCTGGGCCAACCGGCCGCCCGGTCAAAGCCCTTGGGCCCCCGGACGGCGGCCGGCACGGTGGTGACCAGGCCGGCCCGGTCACGGGCCAGCACATGCACCTCGGCGATGCGCCGCCGGCCGGTGCGGTCCCGCACCAGGTGGATCACCACCGAGAGCGCGGCCGCCAACTGGCTGTGCAGGGCCGCCCGGTCGAGCCCGGCGGTCGAGCCCAGCGCCTCCAGCCGGGCCGGCACATCCGCCGCGGCATTGGCGTGAACCGTTCCACAGCCGCCCTCATGGCCGGTGTTGAGGGCGGCCAGCAGGTCGGTGACCTCCGGACCGCGGACCTCCCCGACGACCAGCCGGTCCGGCCGCATGCGCAGTGCCTGGCGCACCAGGTCCCGCAGGGTCACCAGGCCGGTGCCCTCCTGGTTGGCCGGTCTGGTCTCCAGCCGCACCACATGGGGATGATCGGGGCGCAGTTCGGCGGAGTCCTCGGCGAGCACGATCCGCTCGTCCGGCGCGACCAGCCCCAACAGGGTGGACAACAGCGTGGTCTTGCCCGAGCCCGTCCCGCCGCTGATCACAAAGGAGAGCCGGGCGTCCAGCACCGCGCGCAGCAGCCACTGGCCGCCGGGCGGCACCGTTCCGGCCGCGACGAGTTCGTCCAGGGAGAACGCCCTGGGGCGCACCACCCTGAGCGACAGGCAGGCCGAGCCGACCGCCACCGGGGGAAGCACCGCGTGCAGCCGGGTGCCGTCCGGCAGCCGGGCGTCCACCCAGGGCCGGGCGTCGTCCAGCCGCCGCCCGGCGATCGCGGCCAGCCGCTGGGCGAGCCGGCGCACCGCCGCGGCGTCCGGGAACGTCACCTCCGAGCGCTCCAGGCCGGTGCCGCGGTCCACCCAGACCTGGTCGGGCGCGGTGACCAGCACATCGGTCACCTCCGGTTCGGCGAGCAGCGGCTCCAGCGGCCCGGCCCCGACCAGTTCCGACCTCAACTGGGTAACGATGCCCAGCACTTCGGCATCCCCGAGCAGCCGTCCCTCACCACGCAGGGCCTCGGCGACCCGTGCCGGGGTGGGCTCCGCGCCGCTCTCCGCCAGCCGCAGCCGCACGGCGTCCAGCAGGGCGGTGCTCATACCGGCACACCCCCGTCCTCCACCAGGGCCTGCTGCCAGAACTCGGTGCCGAACCGGGAGAGCGGCCCCTTCTCGTTCCCGCCCGGCGGGCGGCCGGCGAGCAGGGACTGTGACAGCCCTGGTTCCAGGGGCAGTTCACCGGCGAGCGGCAGGCCCAGGAGCCGGGCCACCTCGCCACCGTCCAGCCCGGGCCCGAAGGGGCCGCGCACCACCAGCCGGAGTTCGCCCAGCATCATCCCGGCCACGGACGCGATCCGGTGTGCCGCCACCACCGCCCGCAGCTCGGAGGGCACCAACAGCAGCCCCAGATCGAGCTGTTCCAGTGCTTCGGCGGCGGCGCCGTCCAGTCTGCGCGGCAGGTCCACCACCACAATTCCCCCGCGCCTGCGGGCGGCGGCCAGCACCGCCCGCATGGCCTCCGGCGGGACGGCCGCGCAGTCGCCGCGGTCCCAGCTCAGCAGGCGCAGCCCGTGCAGTTCGGGCAGTGATTCCTCCAGGGCGCGGCCGGCCACCCGGCCCCGTGACCCGGCGAAGGCCGGCCAGCGCAGCCCCTCCGCCCGTTCACCGCCGAGCAGCACATCCAGGCCGCCGCCCAGCGGATCGCCGTCGATCAGCATGGTGCGGTGCCCCGCCCGGGCCGCGCAGACGGCCAGGGCGCAGGCCAGCGTGCTGGCCCCGGCGCCGCCCCGGCCGCCGATCACCCCGACCGTGAGCGCCGGGCGCCCGGCGCCCTCCACCGCGTCGGCGATCCGGTCCACCAGCCAGCTCTCGCCGTCGGGCAGCACCACCACATGGCGGGCGCCGATCTCCACGGCCCGCTGCCAGATGCCGGGGTCGTCCGGGTCGCTGCCGACCAGCACCACGCCCTCGCGGTGCACGGCGCCGCCCATCCGGGCCGCGCAGTCGTCCCCCACCAGGACCAGCGGCGCGGCGGCCCAGCTCCCGCCGCGTCCCGGTGGCGCCTGGGCGACCTCCGGCACGGCGCCGGCCGCGGCGCACAATCGCAGCAGATCGTCCAGAAGCGCTTCGTCCTCGGTGACAATCAACGGTCTTCCCTGCCGCTCCCCGGCGGCGGCAGGCCAATCGGATGTGATGGATCCCGTCACGGCTCTCCCCTCCTCCACGTCTCACGCCGCGCTCGCGCCTCTGCGAACGTCGCGGAACTCGTGCGGAATCACCGTGCAACGAACCGGGAAATCGTGTGGATCTTGGTCAAAAACTGTGGACAACTCAGCGGCTGTGAATATCCCGCTCACCTATACCGGTGACTTCCCGAGAGCAGCCTGCCGATTACGCTCCGTCACGTGTATCAAGGAGGCAGCGCGGGCGCCGACCGGGCCCGGTGGAGCGAAGGGAGTGCGAGCGAGATGCTCAAAACACATCCGGACATGCGACGACCCCCGCCGGGGGGGAGAGCGGGGGTCGTCCCCACGGCCGACTCGGGGGGGGAGGAGTCGGGCCGGGTTAGACACGGTCGCGAACGATCCGTGACTTCCATGGTGTACCCGAGAGCCTTCTCAGGCAAACCCACACGCCTCAGCTTACGCCGAATGGAGGGCCTCTATGCTCGGCGGCGTGGAAAACCACTCCCTGCCTCGTACGGCAGCGTTCTTTGATCTGGACAAGACGGTCATTGCGAAGTCGAGCGCGCTCACCTTCAGCAAGTCCTTCTACCAAGGCGGTTTGATCAACAAGCGCGCCGTACTGCGCACCGCGTATGCACAGTTCGTCTTCCTTGCGGGCCGTGCGGACCACGAACAGATGGAGCGGATGCGGGAGTATCTCTCCGAACTCTGCCGGGGCTGGAATGTCCAGCAGGTCCGCGAGATCGTCGCCGAGACGCTGCACCAGCACATCGACCCGATCATCTACGACGAGGCAGCCTCGCTGATCGAGGAGCACCATGCCGCCGGCCGCGATGTGGTGATCGTCAGCACCTCCGGCGCCGAGGTGGTCGAACCCATCGGGAGGCTGCTCGGGGCCGACCGGGTGGTGGCCACCAGGATGGCGGTGGAGGACGGCGCCTTCACCGGCGAGATCGAGTACTACGCCTATGGCCCCACCAAGGCCGAGGCGATAAGGCAGCTGTCCGAGTCGGAGGGGTACGACCTGGCGGGCTCCTACGCCTACAGCGACTCGGTGACGGATCTGCCGATGCTGGAATCCGTCGGCCATCCGCATGCCGTCAACCCCGACCGTGCGCTGCGCCGCGAAGCCCTGGCCCGCGACTGGCCGGTTCTTTCCTTCAACCGCCCGGTGCGGCTCAAGCAGCGGCTGTCGTCACTGCCCAGGCCGTCCGCCTCCGCCCTGGTCGGGGTCGCGATCGGCGCGGCGGCGGTTACGGCGGGGCTGCTGTGGCTGGCCGGCCGCCGCCGGGACAGCACCCCCACCCCTGTCCGTATTGCCCGGCTTTAAAGATAAAAGTAAAGAACTGCGGCCCAACCTTCCGCTTGCCCCACGGCGGTAGTAGAAAGGAGTCAACGGCCCGCGAGACCAGGGACATCCGAGAGGACGCCCGTTACGCACCACGGCCCCACGGACCGCGCACGAACGCCGGGCACCCACGCGACGCCGACCCGTCGATTACGGGCCAGTCGCACCAGGCAGCGGGCAAAGTACCCGGCCTGATGGGCGAATTTCGTGCACGCTTGGTAACCCGGCGGACGTGCCAGCGGCGGTGCCAGAGCTTGTCCGGTACCGCCGCATTACCGTGTGGCGGCACCTCAAGTCATCATTGTGGCCCTGGACTTGGTCAGGCCGCGCCCCGCTGCAGCGCCTCGCAGACGGCCGTGGTCTCTCGCGCCCCCAGCTCCACCGCCCGGGCGCAGTGGGCGATCCAGGCGGCCATCCCCTCCGGGGTTCCTGAGGCGTAGCCGTCGAGAGCCTCCAGATAGGCGTCCCGGCCCAGTTCGGCGTATCCGACTTCGGCAGGGCAGATGGACTTGGGGTCCAGGCCGCTGCCGACCAGCACGATCCGTTCGGCCGCCCTGGCCACCAGGCCGTTGTGCGAGCCGAAGGGGCGCAGGGCCAGCAGTTCGCCATGGACCACGGCCGCCGTCACCACGGCGGGCGCCTGGCTTCCGGCGATCAACAGCCCGGCCAGGCCTTCGAGCCGGCCCGACATCTCATCGGCCTCGGGCAGCGCCAGCCTCACCAGCGGCTCATCGACCGGCTCACCGGGCAGCCGGGGCCGCCCCACCCGGTCCTGGGCCTCCACCCCGCCGGCCGCCACCAGATGGAGCCTGGCGAGCACCCGAAGCGGCGACTGGCGCCACACGCTCAGCAGTTGACCCGCCTCCGCGGTCAGCCGGAGCGCGGCGCCCACAATGCGGGGCTCGCCCTCGGCGCTGAAGTCGGTGCGGCGGCGCACCTCTTCGAGAGCCCAGTCGGCTCCGGACAGCGCGGCCGAACCGCGCGCTCCGCGCAGCGCGGCCTCGGCGGTCACCTCATTGCTGCGGCGGCGCATCACCCGGTGCCCGTACACCCGGTCCACGGCCCGGCGTACGGAGTCCACGGAGTCGGCGACGCCCGGCAGGGCGCCCAGGGCGGCGAGGGGGTCTCCAGGTGTACTCATGGGTAAGACAGTACGCACTCCAGTCCAACACCCCCCGAAGGAGTGGTCTTGTTCACCCACCGCTCTCACAGGACGCACCCGCACACCTACGCTTGGTGAACATGAAGATCGCTTTCGTGGGGAAGGGCGGCAGCGGCAAGACCACGCTGTCCTCGCTCTTCATCCGTCACCTCGCCGCGGACCGGGTGCCCGTCATCGCGGTGGACGCCGACATCAACCAGCATCTGGGCGCGGCGCTCGGGCTGGACGAGGCGGAGGCCGCCGAACTGCCCGCGATGGGCGCCCAGCTGTCCTTGATCAAGGAGTATCTGCGGGGCACCAACCCGCGCATCCCCTCCGCCGAAACCATGATCAAGACAACGCCGCCCGGCGAGGGCTCCCGGCTGCTGCGCGTGGACGAGGACAACCCGGTGTACCGGGCCTGCGCCCGCACCGTACGGCTGGAGCGGGGCGCCTCGGTCCGGCTGATGGCCACCGGCCCCTTCACCGAAGCCGATCTCGGTGTCGCCTGCTACCACTCCAAGGTCGGCGCGGTCGAGTTGTGCCTGAACCATCTCGTTGACGGCCCCGGTGAGTATGTGGTCGTCGATATGACGGCAGGCAGTGACTCCTTCGCCTCCGGGATGTTCACCCGCTTCGATATGACCTTCCTGGTGGCCGAGCCGACTCGCAAGGGGATCGCCGTCTACCGCCAGTACAAGGAGTACGCCAGGGACTTCGGGATCTGTCTGCGGGTGGTGGGCAACAAGGTGCAGGGTCAGGACGACCTGGACTTCCTGCGCGAGGAGGCCGGCGACGACCTGCTCACCACCTTCGGCCACTCCGACTGGGTGCGCGCCATGGAGAAGGGCCGCCCGCCGCTCTTCGAACTGCTCGAACAGCCCAACCAGGCGGCGCTGCGCACCCTGCGGGAGGCGGCGGACGCCACCCATGAACGGCGCGACTGGCGGCGCTACACCCGTCAGATGGTGCACTTCCACCTGCGGAACGCGGAGAGCTGGGGCAACGCCAGGACCGGGGCCGACCTGGCGGCCCAGGTGGACCCGGCCTTTGTCCTCGACGAGCGGCTGGCGGCTACTCCTCAGCCTGTCTGAGCCTGGACGGCCTGCTCTCCTCTTCGTCGTCGTCATCGTCCTCGCCGTTGTCCTCGGGCTCCTGCGAGGACGGCGCGTGCATCGACGGGACATGGTGCGCCGGCGGGGTGAGCGGCGGGTAGGACTGGGTCTCGGCCAGCCGGGCCCAGCCATTCCGCGGCGCCTCACCCACGTCCAATTTCCGTAGTTTCGCCAGCACTTCGGGGTCCTGGGCATCCAGCCAGTCGGCCAGCTGCTTGAAGGACACGCAGCGCACGCCCTCCTTGGTGCAGACGGTCTTGATCACGCTCTCCACGGCATGCATATAGGTGCCGCCGTTCCAGGACTCGAAGTGGTCGCCGATGAAGAACGGGGCACGGTTGCCGTGGTAGGCGCGCTCGAAGCCGGCGAGCAGTCCGTCCCTCATCTGCTCGCCCCAGGCCTCGCGCTTGGCGGGGTCGCCCTTGGTGGTCCCGGACTGGTTGGCAAGGAAGTTGTAGTCCATGGACAGGGTCTCGAAGTGGCGCCCGGGCACCGGCACGTCCTGCAGCGGAAAGTCCCAGATGCCGTCGATCTTGTTGGGCCAGACCTGGCGGCCGCCGGAGGAGCTCGCGTCATAGCGGAAGCCCATGGACTTCTCCGCCGGGATGAGGTTGCGCTGGCCCTCCAGACAGGGGGCCCGCCCGCCGACCAGTTCCTTGCCGTAGTCAAAGGGCAGCGGCGGCATCTTCTTGAGTCCGGTGTGCGTCTTCCAGGTCCGGACGAATTTCTTGGCCTGCCGGATCTCGCTTCGCCACTCCCCCGGCGACCAGGTGCCGACGCCGTCCGCCGGCCCGCAGAAGTGGCCGTTGAAGTGGGTGCCGATCTCATTGCCGTCCAGCCAGGCGCCACGGAGCTGGGTCACGGTGTCACGGACACCCTGGACGTCGTTGAAGCCGATGTCCGACGAGCCGGGCGAGTGGCGCGGCGGTTCATAGACGTCCTTCTTCTCCTCGGGGAGCATATAGACCCCGCTGAGGAAGTACGTCATGGTCGCGTTGTACTTCTTGCCCACCTCGCGGAAATGCGAGAACAGCTGCTGGCTGTCCTCTCCGGCGCCGTCCCAGGAGAAGACGACGAACTGCGGCGGCTTCTCCCCGGGCGCCATCCGTCGGGGCTTGGGCTGGTGGGGCTGGGGCCCGGTGTCGGCGGTGGAGCCGTCGCCGATCAGGCGGGCCGGCCGCTGGGCCGCGTTGGGCGCCGCGGCTCCCTGCTGACCACCGCCTTCTCCGTCCCCGGACTCCCCGGAACAGCCGGAGGCGCCCGTCACCAGCGCCAATGCCGCGAGTCCTCCTAGCGTCACCCTCCATGGAACCGCCATCAGCCACCTCGTCCTCTGATCGCTTCGCTGTTCAAGCGCTCAAGCGCCGTCAACCTCGCATGGGAGGGAGGAAAAAGAAGATGCGACAAGCTGATAAACATACAAATTCACTCCATAGGCGGAAGCTCGACTTTGCCGCCCTTTGAGACTTCCCCTCGCTCTTTACTCTCCATTACTATCCATTTACTGAGAGTTGAGAAAGCCGCCCAGCAGTTCTCCCGCCGCGGCACGCCGTGACCGTGATCGCCTTCCGGCCCGATCACGCCCCCGACGAAGACGGGAATTGCCGATGCAAGCCGAAGCAACCCCACCGCCCTCTTCCGCCAACACAGTTGAACCGCTACCCACCGCCCGCCCAGGCCGGCGCCGGGACCTGCCCTTTGCCGTGGCCGTCTCCCTGAGCGCCCTGGTCCTCTCGCTCGCCATCGCACTGGCGGTCGCCGCTCCTCCGCAGACCGGGCTGATCGCGGCCATGGCCGGCGGCCTCGCGGCGGCGGCGCTCGGCACTTCTCCGCTGTATGCGGGCCGGCCGGCCATCGCCGGCCTGGTGGTGGTGATGGCGGAGCTGGTGCTGCACCACGGCTGGCGGGTCGCCTGCGCCATAGCGGCGCTCGCCGGGCTGCTGCAACTGGCAGTGGGCGTACGGCGGGTAGGGCAAGCGGCCCTGGGCCTGGGCAGGTCGGCGCTCTCGGGGATGCTCGCGGGGGTCGGGCTGACCATCGCGCTGGGACAACTGCCCGCCGCCCTGGGTGGGGCAGGCCCGGCGGCGGCCCATCAGGAGTGGGGGCGCCCTCATCCCCCGGCGCTCATGATCGCCCTGGTCACGGCCGCGGCGCTGCTGCTCTGGCCCAAGCTGCCCGGACGATGGGGCAATTGGGCACGAGTGATCCCGGCTCCGATCGCCGCTGTGGCCGTCGGCACCGCTATGAGCGGGTGGCTGGAGCTGCCCCGGGCACCATGGCTCGCGCAACAACTGAGCTCACCGCCACCCCTTGTGGACACACCGGTATGGGGCGCCCTCGCCGCGGCCCTCGCCCTCACCCTCGCCGCAAGCGCACAGGCGCTGCTTGCCGCAAGGGAGTTGGCCTCGGGCGAGGGACCGGACGTGGCCACCGCCCCGGAGGGCGGCAGGGTGAGTCTGCGCCTGACTCTCGGCTGGGTGGCGGGCGTCGGGCTGCTGGCCGGCTTCTCGGGGGTGATTCCGCTGGCGGCGCTCGCGGCGGTGGTCATGGTGTCCGGGGTGCGGATGGGGAGGCTCCGGCGGCCCGGACAGGGCCGGCAGATGGGCGAACTCGCGCTATATGCATTGGCGTTGACTGCGGTGGTGCTGCTGGGAGTGCTGCCGGGGGTCCTCACGGCACTGGGGCTGGCCGTGCTCTGCTCGCTGGGGCAGTGCATCCATACGCGGTTCGGCGTCCGCCGTGAGACCGCCGGACGACCGACGACCGAGCCCTCCGGTCCGCATATCCACCGGCCCTGGACCCCATGGCGTCATCACCACTTCACCCGGCCCGGCACCCCGGGCGACGCGGACACGGGTCGGGACGGGCGCCAACTCGTCGGCGGGATCAGTGCTTTCCAGCGCAATACGGCCCCCTTGGTCCGCGATGAGCTGGCCCGGCTGGCCCGGGACGGGCAGCGGCCCAGTGAGCTCTTTCTGACCTGTGCCGATTCCCGGCTGGTCACCAGCATGATCACCTCCAGTGGGCCGGGCGACCTGTTTACGGTGCGCAATGTCGGCAACCTGATGCCGCCGCCCGGCTCCGACAGCAGCTGCGATTCGGTCGGAGCGGCTGTGGAGTATGCGGTGGAGGTGCTGAAAGTCGGCAGCATCACCGTCTGCGGGCACTCGGGGTGCGGGGCGATGCAGGCGTTGCTCGATACCGGCACCCTCCCCGGACCCGGCCGGCCGGACCAGGGCACTGACCCCAACGACCTGACCTCTCTGGGGCGTTGGCTGCGGCATGGGCAGCCGAGTCTGGCCCGGATGCAGCGGATCGGGCGGCTGGGACGAGGCGAGGTGGCGCTGGCCGAGCGAGCCGTGGCGGACGATGTGGAGCGGTTGGCGCTGGTCAATGTGATGCAGCAGCTGGACCATCTGATGGCGTATGGCTGTGTGGCCCGGCGGGTGGCGGAGGGATCACTCCGCCTCCAGGGGATGTACTTCCATGTGGCAGAGGCACAGGCCTATGTGCTCGACCGGGGGTCGCGTACCTTCGCCGCCGTCCGTCCGGGGGTGCTGGACGCCGTGTAGACCGATATCTGCGGCGAGGCCGCGCCAGGGGGGCGAATTCCGGCCATCCACCGTGTTGACCTCGGACAACCCTCCGGACACAGGTCTAAACCAATAGTTCTCCATAGCCCTTGTCAGGGTGTGCCCCGGGCTGGTGAGCTATGCCCGGGACGTAACGGGCCCCCTGGGAAAGGGAGATGTCGTGAGCAACGAAAGCCTGGCCAACCTTCTGAAGGAGGAGCGCCGCTTTGCGCCGCCTGCCGACCTGGCGGAGCAGGCCAATGTCACCGCGGAGGCGTATGAGCAGGCCAAGGCTGACCGGTTGGGCTTCTGGGCCGAGCAGGCCCGGCGCCTGAGCTGGGAGACCGAACCGACTCAGACGCTGGACTGGTCGAACCCCCCGTTCGCCAAGTGGTTCGCCGACGGCCGGCTGAACGTCGCCTACAACTGCGTGGACCGCCATGTGGAGAACGGGCTGGGCGACCGGGTGGCCCTGCACTTCGAGGGCGAGCCCGGCGACACCCGTTCCCTCACCTACGCCGATCTCCAGCGCGAGGTGTGCAAGGCCGCCAACGCCCTGGTGGAGCTCGGGGTGCGGGCCGGTGACCGGGTCGCGATCTATCTGCCGATGATCCCCGAGGCGGTGGTGGCGATGCTCGCCTGTGCCCGCATCGGCGCCCCGCACTCGGTGGTCTTCGGCGGCTTCTCCGCGGACGCCCTGGCGACCCGTATCGAAGACGCCGACGCCCGGGTGGTCATCACCGCCGACGGTGGTTTCCGGCGCGGCAAGCCCTCCGCGCTCAAGCCGGCCGTTGACGAGGCCCTGACCCGGCCCGGCACCGAGAAGGTGCGCAACGTCCTGGTGGTCCGCCGCACCGGCCAGGAGGATGTCGCCTGGCAGGAGGGCCGGGACCTGTGGTGGCACGAGTTTGTCGGCCGGCAGTCCGAGCAGCACACTCCGCAGGCCTTTGACGCCGAGCACCCGCTGTTCATCCTCTACACCTCGGGCACCACGGGTAAGCCCAAGGGCATCCTGCACACCAGCGGTGGCTACCTCACCCAGATCTCGTACACCCATCACGCGGTCTTCGACCTCAAGCCGGAGTCCGATGTCTTCTGGTGCACCGCCGACGTCGGCTGGGTGACCGGGCACTCGTACATCGTCTACGGCCCGCTGAGCAACGGTGCCACCGAGGTGCTCTACGAGGGCACTCCGGACACCCCGCACCAGGGCCGCTGGTGGGAGATCGTCCAGAAGTACGGCGTGACCGTCCTCTACACCGCGCCCACCGCCATCCGGGCCGCCATGAAGTGGGGCGACGACATCCCCGCCAAGTTCGACCTCAGCAGCCTGCGGCTGCTCGGTTCGGTCGGCGAGCCCATCAACCCCGAGGCCTGGATCTGGTACCGCAAGCACATCGGTGCCGACCGCACGCCGGTGGTGGACACCTGGTGGCAGACCGAGACGGGCGGCATCATGATCAGCCCGTTGCCCGGGGTCACCGCCGCCAAGCCGGGCTCCGCCCAGGTCCCGCTGCCCGGCATCGCCGCCACCGTGGTGGACGACGAGGCCCGCGAGGTCCCCAATGGCTCCGGCGGCTATCTGGTCCTCACCGAGCCCTGGCCGTCCATGCTGCGCACCATCTGGGGCGACGACCAGCGCTATCTGGACACCTACTGGTCCCGCTTCGAGGGGCGCTACTTCGCCGGGGACGGCGCCAAGAAGGACGAGGACGGCGACATCTGGCTGCTCGGCCGGGTGGACGATGTGATGCTGGTGTCCGGCCACAACATCTCCACCACCGAGGTGGAGTCCGCCCTGGTCTCCCACCCCAAGGTGGCCGAGGCGGCGGTGGTCGGTGCCACCGACCCGCAGACCACCCAGGCCATCTGTGCCTTTGTCATCCTGCGCAAGGGTTCGGCGGAGGGGGAGGGCCTGGTCGAGGAGCTGCGAGCGCATGTGGCCAAGCAGCTGGGGCCGATCGCCAAGCCCAAGCGCATTCTGCCGGTGGCCGAGCTGCCCAAGACGCGCTCCGGGAAGATCATGCGGCGCCTGCTGCGCGATGTGGCCGAAAACCGGGCCCTGGGTGATGTCACCACCCTGACCGACTCCTCGGTGATGGAGCTGATCCAGTCCAAGCTGCCCGCGGCACCAAGCGAGGACTGACCTGGTCTTACCCCCTAAGGGCGTCCGGTTTCGACCGGGCGCCCTTCAGTCATTCGGGCTAAAGTACATATCCAACGCGTAGAAATCTCGACAAAATCAGAGGCGCGCCGGGAAGTCTGGTCGGCAATCCGCACACGTGTGCCCACGTGTACCAGTCGACTCCAGGAGGTCCCCCATCGTGGCAGCGCCCAAGAACCGCCGCTCCGTCTTTCTCGGCCGGTTGCCGCTGCCCGAACGGACCTTTATCACCGACGCCCTGCGCACCGAGACGGTCGGCGGAGTGCTCCTCCTGGCGGCCGCCGTTATCGCGCTGGTCTGGGCGAACACCCCGCTGCGCGGCGGCTATGCGGAGATACGCGACTTCCATCTGGGCCCCGGCTCCCTGGGCCTGCATCTGTCGGTGCAGCACTGGACGGCCGAAGGCCTGCTGGCCGTCTTCTTCTTCGTGGCCGGCATCGAGCTCAAGCGCGAGCTGGTGGCGGGCGAGCTGCGCGATCCCAAGGCGGCCGTCCTGCCGGTGGTCGCGGCGGTCTGCGGAATGGCCGTACCCGCCCTGGTCTACTTCTCCGTCGCCTCCTCCGGCGGTGGCTCGCTGCGCGGCTGGGCCGTGCCCACCGCCACCGACATCGCCTTCGCCCTCGCCGTGCTGGCCGTCATCGGCACCGCCCTGCCCTCCGCGCTGCGGGCCTTTTTGCTGACCCTGGCGGTGGTGGACGACCTCTTCGCGATCCTGATCATCGCGGTCTTCTTCACCTCCAAGCTGAACTTCGCCGCACTGGGCTTCGCCGTACTGGGCCTGGCGGTGTTCTGGCTGCTGCTGCGCAAGGGGGTGCGGGGCTGGTACGTCTATGTGCCGCTGGCCCTGGTGATCTGGGCGCTGATGTACAACAGCGGCGTCCACTCCACCATCGCGGGGGTGGCAATGGGCCTGATGCTGCGTTGTGTCCGGCACCCCGGCGAACGGCGGTCTCCCGGCGAGCATCTGGAGCACCTGGTCCGTCCACTGTCGGCGGGTCTGGCGGTGCCGCTGTTCGCCCTGTTCTCGGCGGGCGTCACCATCTCCGGAGGCGCGCTCTCCGACATCTTCCGCAAGCCGGAGACGCTGGGCGTGGTGCTCGGCCTGGTTCTGGGCAAGACGATAGGGGTGTTCGGCGGCACCTGGCTGGCGGCCCGCTTCACGCGGGCCGAGCTCAACCCTGACCTGAAGTGGCCGGATGTGTTCGCGGTCGCCTCACTGGCCGGGATCGGGTTCACCGTGTCCCTGCTGATCGGTGAACTCGCCTTCGGCACAAACCCGTTGCTCGCCGACGAGGTCAAGGCCGCGGTGCTGGTCGGCTCGCTGATCGCCGCGGTCTGCGCGGCCACCCTGCTCAAGCTGCGGGACAACAAGTACAAGAAGCTCTGCGCGGAGGAAGACCGGGACGAGGACCAGGACGGCATTCCGGACGTCTATGAGCAGGGCAAACCCGAGTACCACCTGCGGATGGCCGCCATCCTGGAAGCGAAGGCCGCCGAACACCGGCGACTGGCGGAAGTCGCCTCCGGCCGCACCACCGGCGACGATGGTCCGGCATGATCTGAGGGTCGGCCCAGGGCCCCGTCCCGGGCCGCGGGCCCGCAGACGAAGAAGCAGATGACGAAGAGGGAGCAGCCGATGAGCGCAGCCGACGACGGCACCGACCGCAGTCTCGGCCAGCTGGTGGCCAAGGCCACCACCGAGCTGTCCGCGCTGGTGCACGACGAGATCGCGCTGGCCAAGGCCGAACTGCGGGAGGACGCCCGCCGGATCGGTATCGGCGGCGGCGCCATCGGCGCGGCCGGCACGCTGGCCCTCTTCTCGCTGCCGGTGCTGAGCTTCGCGGCGGCCTATGGGATCCACAACCTCGGCCTGGGGCTGGCCTGGTCCTTCCTGATCGTCGGTGCCGCGTTCCTGCTGGTCGCCGCGCTGCTGGGCTGGCTGGCGGTGCGCAAGTTCAAGAAGGTCAGCAAGCCGGAGAAGAGCATCGCCGCGGCCCGGGAGACGGCCGCCGTGCTGGGCACGGTCAAGCCGCACCCCCGTTCTGCCACGGGGGCGGGCCAGACGGACGCATCTGTGACACGCTCGTCCGTATGACGGTGCCCGACACTTCCGCAGCGCCCGCGTCCCCCGACCCGGTCCGGTCCGCCGCGGCGGCCGCGGCACCGGGCGCCACCGCGTCGCCCGCCACGGTGGTACGGCCCGAGGGGCCCTGGACCCACCGCGAGGTCGCGGCGAACGGGGCCCGGTTCCATATCGCCGAGATGGGCGAGGGGCCGCTGGTGCTGCTGTTGCATGGCTTTCCGCAGTTCTGGTGGACCTGGCGCCACCAGCTGCCCGCCCTGGCGGCCGCGGGCTTCCGGGCGGTGGCCATGGATCTGCGCGGGGTGGGCGGCAGCGACCGTACGCCCCGGGGCTATGACCCGGCCAATCTCGCCCTGGACATCACCGGGGTGATCCGCTCGCTGGGCGAGCCGGACGCCGCCCTGGTCGGCCATGATCTGGGCGGCTATCTGGCCTGGACGGCCGCGGTGATGCGGCCCAAGCTGGTGCGCCGGCTGGCGGTGTCCTCCATGCCGCACCCGCGCCGCTGGCGGTCGGCGATGCTCACCGACCCGCAGCAGTCCGCGGCCGCCTCCCACATCTGGGGTTTCCAGCGACCCTGGCTGCCCGAGCGCAAACTGGTCGCGGATGAGGCGGCGCTGGTCGGGCGGCTGATCCGGGACTGGTCCGGCCCCCGGCTGCCGGACGACGAGACGGTGGACACCTACCGGGTGGCGATGTCCATCCCGTCCACCGCGCACTGCTCGATCGAGCCCTACCGCTGGATGGTGCGGTCCATGGCCCGGCCGGACGGCATCCAGTTCAACCGCCGGATGAAGCGCTCGGTGCGGGTGCCCACCCTGCATCTGCACGGTTCACTCGATCCGGTGATACGTACCCGCAGCGCGGCCGGCTCCGGCGAGTATGTGGAGGCGCCCTACCGCTGGCGGCTCTTCGACGGACTGGGGCACTTTCCGCATGAAGAGGACCCGGTGGCGTTCTCCAATGAGCTGATCAGCTGGCTGAAGGACCCGGAACCGGACCGGTAGCCGGCTGCCCGCGTCCCTCGGCCGAATGGCCAATTGCCGGGTGCATAGGCCAATTGCGCACCCGGCGGGCGATTACCGACCTTGGCCCCCGGGCACAGACCTCGGTATGGGCTGGACGCACGACCATCGCGACCTGGCTCAGCACCGCGGCGCCGAAGAAGACGCCGCGATGGCTGTGGCCGAAGTACCCGCAAGGACCGGAAGCAGTGGCTTCCGGCCGACGGCGGCCGATCCACAGATCGGCATCCCCCGCATCATCCGGCGCCGCGCCCGCTGGGTCTCGGCGCGGCTGCGCCATCCGCGCAGCCGCTGAGGCACGGATCACCGCCGCGCCGGAGCAGCGATCATCGCCGCCCGGCAGGCCCGGGGCAGCGCCGGTTCACAGGGCACAGCCCTGGGTCATCACCCGTTCGGTGTCCGTACGGCCGTCCTCGGCGTCCTGGCGGACCTCCTGGGCGGTGAGGGCGTAGCCGGTGTCGGCGTCGTCCAGGGACTTGGCGAAGACCACCCCGTAGACCTGGCCGTCCGGGGAGAGCAGCGGACCACCCGAGTTGCCCTGGCGGACGGTCGCATACAGCGAGTAGACGTCCCGGCGGACGATGCCGCGATGGTAGATGTCCGGACCGTTGGCCTGGACACGGCTGCGGATGCGGGCTGCCCGCACGTCATAGGCGCCGTTCTCCGGGAAGCCGGCCACGATGGCGTTGGCGCCGCTCTCCGCCTGGCTTCCGGCGAAACCCAACGCGGGGGCCTTGAGCGCGGGCACATCCAGCACCGCGATGTCCCGCTTCCAGTCGTAGCGGACCACCTTGGCCTCATAGACCCGCCCATGCCCGCCGATCTGCACGGTCGGCTCCGAGACCCCTCCGACCACATGGGCGTTGGTCATCACCCGGTGCGGCGCGAAGACAAAGCCGCTGCCCTCCAGCACCTTGCCGCAGCCGGCGGCGTTGCCCACCACCTTGACGATGCTGCGCTGCGCCACCTCGGCGACGCGGCCGCCCGCCAGCGCCGGATCGGGGGCCGGTACCGAGGTGATGGGTTCATGTGAGAACGGCGCGAAGACCTGGGGGAATCCGTTCTGCGCCAGGGCGGTGCTGAAGTCGGCGAACCAGGTGTCGGCCTGGGCGGGGACCACCCGGGCCACTCCCAGCAGCACCTTGGAGCCCCGTACCTGTTTGCCCAGGGTGGGCAGCGAGGTGCCCGCCAGGGCGGAGCCGATCAGCCAGGCGACCAGCAGCATCGCCCCCACATTGACCAGGACGCCACCGGTGGCGTCCAGCGCGCGGGCCGGGGTCCAGGTGATGTGGCGGCGCAGCTTGTTGCCCAGGTGGGTGGTGGCGGCCTGGCCCACCGAGGCGCAGACGATGACGATCACCACGGCGGCGATGGCGGCCAGGGTGCCCGGCGCGGCGTCCGTGGCGCGGTACCAGAGGGCGGGCAGTGCGTAGACCGCGGCCAGCCCGCCGCCTAGGAAGCCGATGACCGAGAGCACCCCGACCACGAATCCCTGGCGGTAGCCGATGACCGCGAACCATACGGCGGCGGTCAGCAGCAGGATGTCCAGCATGTTCACCGGGGATTGCCTCGCATTGCGGTCGTCGGCGGAGGTGGCGGGAACCGGGGCGGCTAGTGGTGCGGTTCCAGCGAGAGCTGCCGCCGGGTGTCCCAGGGGCGCTCCCAGCCGGCGTGGTGCAGGATGCGGTCGATCACTCCGGCGGTGAAGCCCCAGACCACGCCGGTGCCCAGGCTGAAGGCCGGGCCGCGGTGGCCGCTCGGGTGGACGGCCATGGCGCGGTTGGCCGGGTCGGCCAGCTCGGCGACGGGCACCATGAACACCTTGGCCGTCTCGCCGGGATCCACCGGGCGGACCTCGCTGGGCTTGCGCCACCAGCCGAGCACCGGCGTGACCACATAGCCGCTCACCGGGATGTAGAGCTGCGGCAGGACGCCGAAGACCTGGACGCCGGAGGGATCCAGCCCGGTCTCCTCCGCCGCCTCGCGCAGTGCGGCCCGTACCAGGCCGCCATCGGCCGGGTCGCCGTCCTCCGCATCCAGCGCGCCGCCCGGGAAGGACGCCTGGCCGGCGTGTGAGCGCAGCGTCCCGGCCCGCTCCAGGAGCAGCAGCTCGGGGCCCCGTTCACCCTCGCCGAAGAGCACCAGCACGGCGGACTGGCGCCCGCCGGTCTCCGGTGGCAGGAAGCGGCTCAGCTGCTCGGGTCTGACGACCTCCAGGCCGCGGGCCACCGGCTCCAGCCAGTCGGGCAGCCCTTCGGTGGTCACCGAGATCTCGCGGCCGTAGGTGCTGGTCATGCCTCTTCCTCGACTTCCCCGGTTGTCCTCGGGCGGCGCCGGCTTGGTCACTCGGCCCCCAGCGGACGGGCCGGCAGGCCCGGATAGTCCGCCGGCGGCTTGAGGCGCTGGCCGGGCAGGCCGCCCTTCTCGTACTTCAGCAGCTTCCTGGCCTTCTCCGGGTCCGTCTCGCCCTCGCCGTAGGACGGGCAGAGCGGAGCGATCGGGCAGGCGCCGCAGGCGGGTCTGCGGGAGTGGCAGATGCGGCGGCCGTGGAAGATGATCCGGTGCGAGAGCATGGTCCACTCGCTCTTGGGGAAGAGCGCGCCGACCTCGGCCTCGATCCGGTCCGGATCCTTCTCCTGCGTCCACTTCCAGCGGCGGACCAGGCGCTGGAAGTGGGTGTCCACGGTCAGGCCCGGGACGCCGAAGGCGTTGCCGAGCACCACATTGGCGGTCTTGCGGCCCACTCCGGGCAGCGTGACCAGATCCTCTATCCGGCCCGGCACCTCGCCGCCGAAGCGGTCCCGCAGCGCGGCGGAAAGCCCCATCAGCGACCTGGCCTTGGCCCGGAAGAAGCCGGTCGGGCGGATCAGCTGCTCCAGCGTCTCGGGACCGGCGGCGGCCATGTCCTCCGGCGTGGGGTACGCGGCGAACAGCGCCGGGGTCGTCTGGTTGACCCTCAGGTCGGTGGTCTGGGCGGACAGCACGGTGGCAACCAGCAGCTGGAAGGGGTTCTCGAAGTCGAGCTCCGGGTGGGCGTAGGGATAGGCCTCGGCCAGCTCCCGGTTGATCCGCCGGGCCCGGCGCACCAGAGCGGTACGGGATTCGGCGGGGGCGGCGGCCGTCTTGGGCTCCTTGGCGGCAGGAGTCTTGGACGCCTTGGCCGCAGCCGTCTTCTTGCCCGCCGCTGCCTTCACCGCACCGGTCTCCTTGTCGGCGGCCTTCTTCGTCACGGCCTTGTTCGCGGCGGCCTTCTTCGCGGCAGTCTTCTTGGCGGCAGCCTTCTTCGCGACGGTCTTCTTGGCCTCGGTCTTCTTGGCCGCGGTCTTCTTGGCCGCGGTCTTCTTGGCCGCGGTCTTCTTGGCGGCGGCCTTCCCGGCCGTACCCCCCTGCTCGGCGGCACCGACCGGCGAAGCGTCACCATTCGCCGCATTCGCCCGCTTCGCCGCACCGCGTTCGCCCACAGCGGAATCCCGGTTCTCGGTCACCCTCCCGGCCCCCTTGCCCCGTGCTCTCACCGGCCTATTGGACACTCGGCCAGACTAAAGCCCAGCACTGACATCCGCCCCGGCCGCAGGAAAACCGCAGCCCAATCGGACCCCTGCCGTAGGGCTTCGGGCGACGATGCGCCACACTTGTGTTTGATCACACAGTTTTACCGACGGGCATCATGGGGACCACGGTCCTCTGTGCATGTCGACAAGGAGAGAACTCGTGGACGACGTTCTGCGGCGCGCCCCGCTGTTCGCGGCGCTCGATGACGAGCAGGCCGCTGAGCTGCGCGCCTCCATGGGCGAGGTCACTCTCGCGAGGGGCGACGCCCTGTTCCACGAAGGCGACCCGGGCGACCGGCTCTACGTGGTGACCGAGGGCAAGGTCAAGCTGCACCGCACCTCGCCCGATGGCCGCGAGAACATGCTCGCCGTGCTGGGCCCCGGCGAGCTGATCGGCGAGCTGTCCCTGTTCGACCCGGGACCGCGTACCGCCACCGCCACCGCCCTCACCGAGGTCAAGCTGCTGGGCCTGGGCCACGGCGACCTCCAGCCCTGGCTCAACGCCCGTCCCGAGGTGGCCACCGCGCTGCTGCGCGCGGTCGCCCGGCGGCTGCGCCGTACCAATGACTCGATGTCGGACCTGGTCTTCTCCGACGTCCCCGGCCGCGTGGCCAAGGCGCTGCTGGACCTGTCGCGCCGCTTCGGTGTGCAGTCCGAAGAGGGCATCCATGTGGTGCACGACCTCACCCAGGAGGAGCTGGCCCAGCTGGTCGGCGCCTCCCGGGAGACCGTCAACAAGGCCCTGGCGGACTTCGCCGGCCGCGGCTGGCTCCGGCTGGAGGCCCGCGCGGTGATCCTGCTGGACGTCGAGCGGCTCGCCAAGCGTTCGCGCTGAGGCGGGACACCGCGTCGGACGCACCGAAGGCCCCGCCTCAGGCGGGGCCTTCGGCCGTTCCCGGCCGGACGGGCCACGGATCGTCCGGGCCACGGATCGGCCGGGATCAGGTCGGACGGGCCTCAGATCAGCCCGTGTTCACCCAGATAGTCCAGCTGCGCCCGCACCGACAGCTCGGCCGCCGGCCACAGCGAACGGTCCACATCCGCGTAGACATGGGCGACCACCTCGGCGGGGGTCCGGTGGCCCTGCTCGACCGCCGTCTCCACCTGGGCCAGCCGGCTGGCCCGGTGGGCCAGGTAGAACTCCACGGCCCCCCGCGCGTCCTGCAGCACCGGCCCGTGCGCCGGCAGCACCGTCTCCACCCCGGCGTCCACCGTGAGCGAGCGCAGCCGCCGCAGGGAGTCCAGATAGTCGCCCAGGCGCCCGTCCGGATGGGCCACCATCGTGGTGCCCCGGCCCAGCACGGTGTCCCCGGTCAGCACCGCCCGGTCGGCGGGCAGGTGGAAGCAGACCGAGTCGGCGGTGTGCCCGGGGGTACGGACCACCCGCAGCTCCAGCCCGCCCACGTTGATCACCTCACCCGCCGTCAGCCCCCGGCCGCCGGTGCGCAGGGCCGGATCCACGGCCCGTACCTCGGTCCCGGTCAGCTCGGCGAAGCGGGCCGCGCCCGCCGAGTGGTCGGCGTGGCCGTGGGTGAGCAGGGTGAGGGCGATCCGTTTGCCGGCCGCCTCGGCGGCGCCGATCACGGACCGCAGGTGGCCCTCGTCCAGCGGACCGGGGTCCACCACCACGGCCGACTCGGAATCCGGCTCGGCCAGCAGCCAGGTGTTGGTGCCGTCCAGCGTCATCACGGACGGATTGGGCGCCAGCACACACCTCGCACGGGGGGTGGCGACGCCGTCGATGGCGCCCTCGCGCGGGCGGCCGGGCAGCTCGGCCGGCTGAGTCATACGTCGGCTCCCGAAGGTCCGGAGGTCTCGGTGGTCTCGGTGGTCTCGGTGGTCTCGGTGGTTTCCGCGCCGGCCGTGTCGGCCGCATCGGTCGTACGGGCCGTACGAGCCGTGCCGCCCGGAGCCCTGAGCTCGTCCGGGGACAGGCGCTTGGTGAACTCCTCATGCCCCGGCCAGCTCAGCACGATCTCGTCCCCCACCAGGCGCGGCCGGGCCAGCACCGGGTTCAGGTCGCGCTCCTCCGACGCGGCCAGCGCCTCCGGCACCGTCCGGTAGGCGCACAGCGAGCGCAGGGTGGCCAGGGTCGGCGGCATCATCAGCAGCTCGCCGCGCTGGTATCCGGCCACTCCCTGGACCGGGTCCATCCACACCGAGCGGTCCGCCTCGGTGGAGCCCTCCTGGGCCCGCTGGCCCTCGGGCAGGGCGGCCACAAAGAACCAGGTGTCATAGCGGCGCGGTTCGAACTCGGGAGTGATCCAGCGTGCCCAGGCGCCCAGCAGATCGCTGCGCAGCACCAGCCGGCGGCGGCGCAGGAAGTCGGCGAAGGCCAGCTCATGGGCGACCAGGGCGGCCCGGTCGGCCGCCCACTGCGGGCCGGTGGTGTCGGCCACCACGGAGTCCGGCGCCGGGCCGGCCAGCAGAACGCCGGTCTCCTCAAAGGTCTCCCGGACGGCGGCGCAGACAATGGCCCGTGCCTCTGCCGGGCCGGTGCCCAGCCGGTCCGCCCAGTGCCGGGCGGAGGGGCCCGCCCAGGGCACGTCATGCTCGTCCCGGGGGTCCACCGAGCCGCCCGGATAGGCGTACGCGCCTCCGGCGAAGGCCATGGAGGCGCGTCTGCGCAGCATATGTACATCCAGCCCGGCGGCGCCGGTGCGCAGCAGCAGCACGGTCGCGGCACGGCGGGGTGCCACCGGGGTGAGCTCCCCGCGGGTCAGGGCCCTGATCCGGTCCGGCCACTCCGGTGGATACCACTGGCCGTTGGACGTCTGGCCGTCGGTCTTCGACATGGCCGGATGCTATGCGCTCACGCGCGATTGTTCGAGAGCGCTCGGTGCGGCCCCGGCCCCGCGGCGGCTAGTCCGCGACCTCGACCTGGATCTCCACCTCGACCGGCGCGTCCAGCGGAAGCACCGCCACACCCACCGCGGAGCGGGCGTGCACGCCCTTGTCGCCGAGGATCTCGCCCAGCAGCTCGCTGGCGCCGTTGAGCACGCCCGGCTGGCCGGTGAAGTCCGGGGCGGAGGCCACAAAGCCGACCACCTTCACCATGCGGACGATCTTGTCGAGGTCGCCGATCACCGACTTCACCGCCGCCAGCGCGTTGAGCGCGCAGACCGCGGCCAGCTCCTTGGCCTGCTCGGGGCTCACCTCGGCGCCGACCTTGCCGGTGACCGGAATGGCGCCTTCCACCATGGGCAGCTGGCCCGCGGTAAAGACATAAGCGCCACTGCGCACGGCCGGCTGGTACGCCGCCAGCGGCGGCACCACGCCCGGCAGTTTCAGGCCGAGTTCGGCGATCCTGGCCTCGACGGTGCTCATCCCGTCTTCTCCCGCTTCAGATAGGCGACCAGCTGCTCGGGGTTGGGGCCCGGCACCACCTGAACGAGCTCCCAGCCGTCCTCGCCCCAGGTGTCCAGAATCTGCTTGGTCGCATGTACCAGAAGCGGCACGGTCGAGTATTCCCACTTGGTCATGAGCCCGACTGTAGTGCCTCCCACCGACAGCCCCGCGCCCGGACCGCGCGGCACCCGCCCGTACGAGGCCATCCGGCTCCCGGAGGGGTCCCGGCGGGGTCGCCGCACCATCGCCCGTCGTCAGTGGCCGGAACTGCGCTGCCCCGGGCCCCCGTTGGCCCAGGAGCCCGGGGGCCCGGCCGCCGGGGGCCGAGCGGACCCGGCGCGGGTCCGCTTCCCCACCCGGCGCCAGGCGCCCGGCCCCCAGGAATTAGGCTCCGCACCATGAGCAGGCTCCATGTCGTCAGCGGCAAGGGCGGTACCGGCAAGACCACGGTCGCCGCGGCTCTCGCGCTCGCTCTCGCGGCCGAGGGGAAGCGGACGCTGCTGGTCGAGGTCGAGGGCAGACAGGGCATCGCCCAGCTCTTCGAGACCGAGTCACTGCCGTACGAGGAGCGGAAGATCGCCGTGGCCCCGGGCGGCGGCGAGGTGTTCGCGCTGGCCATCGACGCCGAACGCGCCCTGCTGGACTACCTCCAGATGTTCTACAAGCTGGGCACCGCCGGCCGGGCGCTGAAGAAGCTGGGCGCGATCGACTTCGCCACCACCATCGCCCCGGGCCTGCGCGATGTGCTGCTCACCGGCAAGACCTGCGAGGCGGTGCGCCGCAAGGACCGCGGTGGCCGCTTCGTCTACGACCATGTGGTGATGGACGCCCCGCCCACCGGCCGCATCACCCGCTTCCTCAATGTCAATGACGAGGTGGCCGGGCTGGCCCGGGTCGGACCGGTGCACCACCAGGCCCAGGCCGTGATGCAGGTGCTCAAGTCCCCTCAGACGGCGGTGCACTTGGTGACGCTGCTGGAGGAGATGCCGGTCCAGGAGACCATGGACGGCATCGCCGAACTGCGCACGGCCGGGCTGCCGGTGGGCAGTGTGGTCATCAATATGGTGCGCCCCGAGATCCTGGACTCCGCCGCGGTGGAGGCGGCCGCGGGCGAACGGCGCGAGGCCGTGGCCGAGATGCTGGCGTACGCGCTTGAGCGCACGGCGCACGGCGGAATACGGCGCGCCGGTTCCGCCGGGCAGCTGGTCGGTCCGCTGCTGGACGAGGCCCGCGAGCACACCGAGCGCCTCGCCCTGGAGCGCCGGGGCCGCTCCTCGCTGGAGGGGCTCGGCCTGCCCGTACACGAGCTCCAACTGCTCGGTGAGGGCGTGGACTTGGCGGGGCTCTACCGAATGGCACGGGAACTGCGAAGGCAAGGGTGGTCTGAGTGAGTCTGGACACGGCGGCCCCGCTGGACATCGACCCCGTTCTGGACAATCCACGGACCCGGATCGTGGTGTGCTGCGGTTCGGGCGGCGTCGGCAAGACCACCACCGCGGCGGCGCTGGGCCTGCGGGCCGCCGAGCGCGGCCGGCGCGTGGTGGTGCTCACCATCGACCCGGCCCGCCGGCTGGCCCAGTCGATGGGCATCGGCGAGCTCGACAACACTCCGCGCCGGGTGCCCGGCATCGACGGCTCGGCCGGCGGTGAACTGCACGCCATGATGCTGGACATGAAGCGCACCTTCGACGAGATCGTCGAGGCGCACGCCGATGCCGACCGGGCGCGGGCGATCCTGGAGAACCCCTTCTACCAGTCGCTCTCCGCCGGTTTCGCGGGCACTCAGGAGTACATGGCCATGGAGAAGCTGGGCCAGCTCCGCTCGCGCGACGAGTGGGACCTGATCGTGGTGGACACCCCGCCCAGCCGCTCCGCGCTGGACTTCCTGGACGCCCCCGGGCGGCTGGGGTCCTTCCTGGACGGCAAGCTGATCAAGGTGCTGATGGCCCCGGCGAAGATCGGCGGCCGGGCCGGGATGAAGTTCCTGGGCGTCGGCATGTCGGTGATGAGCGGCCCCCTCAACAAACTGATGGGTGCCCAACTCCTGCGTGACGTACAGACCTTCGTGGCCGCGATGGACACCATGTTCGGCGGCTTCCGTACCCGGGCCGATGCCACCTACCGGCTGCTGCAGGCGCCGGGCACCGCCTTCCTGGTGGTGGCGGCGCCGGAGCGGGACGCGCTGCGGGAGGCCGCGTACTTTGTGGAGCGGCTGGCCGCGGAGCGGATGCCGCTGGCCGGGCTGGTGCTCAACCGGGTGCACGGCAGCGGAGCCGCCCTGCTGAGCGCGGAGCGCGCGCTGGCCGCGGCCGAGGCGCTGGCGGAGGAAACGGACGGGGAAACGGACGGTCCCGGGCCGGAGGCTCCGGCGCATTACGCAGAAAATCTTGACGGCGTCGGCATTGTCGATCGCGCCGACGGGCAGGCTGGGTCACGTACCGCTGATGACCCTGGCACCGTCACTCCCGCCGGCACACCCCCTCCCGAGAACGGCTTCCCCCAGCCCACGTCCTCAGGAGTCCCGGCCCCGGGAGCCACGACGGGGCGGACGGGAACCACGGCACCCGGGCCTCCGCTCGTAGCGGACCCCAGCGTCTCCACCGGGCGGCTGGCCGCGGGGCTGCTGCGGCTGCACGCCGAGCGCATGCGGGTGCTGGCGCGTGAGCGTCGCACCCGCGACCGCTTCACCGCGCTGCATCCCGAGGTGCCGGTGGCCGAGGTGGCCGCGCTCCCCGGCGATGTGCACGACCTCGCAGGGCTGCGCGCCATCGGCGAACGCCTGGCCAACCAGACGGCGGCGCAGGAGAGTTGGGTGCCCGCTGCCCGGACCGCCGGTGCGGACCGGAACGACTGAGGGGCCGTAACGGCCGAGGGGCTAGCCCACCGCCGCGTAGGTGTCGTACTCCTCCTCGCCCAGCGGCAGCAGGCCGGCCCCGCGCTCGTATTCCGTACGAGCGGTCTCCAGCAGCCGCCGCCATGAGGTGACCGTCGGCCGGCGCCGCAGCAGGGCCCGCCGCTCGCGCTCGGTCATCCCGCCCCACACGCCGAACTCGACGCGGTTGTCCAGCGCGTCCGCCAGGCACTCGGTACGCACCGGACAGCCGGTGCAGACCGCCTTGGCCCGGTTCTGCGCTGCGCCCTGAACGAATAGTTCATCCGGATCGGTCGTGCGGCAGGCGGCCTGCGCACTCCAGTCGGTTACCCAGCCCATGCTGGCGCCGTCCTCTCCCGAATCGAGGCTCCCCCACGGCGGCAGCGGCATATTCACCGTTGCCAGTTGAGGACGTTACGGAAGGCAGACAGGGGGCAACACCCCCTTCGGGCCCAATCTTGAATGGCCCGAACGGACTATGCGTACGCGGCAGATCACCCAACGGAGTGAGCGGACGACATCGGCGACTTACCCCAGCAAATAAGGGCAGTTCACCCCTATCGCTTCAGACAGCCAATGACACAAGCGGCAATGCGGACACACCTCATCACCCACAAGAGTGAGGGCAGTGTTGAGACTGAGGAGCACCGCAGTGACGGGCGTAGAACAGCGTAGGCGAACACACGGGCGCCTGTCCGCCGAATGAGAACGTAGGCTTTCCTTCATGGCTATGAAGCGCTCGGGCGGGGGCCCCTCCAGGGGTCGGCAAGCCGCCAAGTTCCTCGGTGTCAGCGTGCTCTCCGGAGTGGTGCTGGCGGGTCTGGCCCTCCCGGGCGTCGGCGCTTTCGGCCTGGCGGCCAAGGGGACGGTGGAGGAGTTCGACGACCTCCCGGCCAATATGAAGACACCGCCGCTCAGCCAGCGGACGGTGATCCTGGACAACCAGGGCGGCCAGATAGCCACCGTCTACTCGCGTGACCGCACGGTGGTGCCGCTCAGTCAGATCTCCCCCTTTATGCAGAAGGCGATCGTCTCCATCGAGGACGCCCGGTTCTATGAGCACGGGGCCGTGGACCTCAAGGGCGTGCTGCGCGCCCTCAACCGCAACGCCCAGTCCGGCGGCGTCTCCGAGGGTGCCTCCACCCTCACCCAGCAGTATGTGAAGAACGTCTTTATCGAGGAAGCGGGCGACGACCCGGAGAAGGTCGCCGTCGCCACCCAGCAGACCATGGGTCGCAAGATCAAGGAACTGAAGTACGCGATCAAGGTGGAGAAGGAGCTGGGCAAGGAGCGCATCCTGGCCAACTACCTCAACATCACCTTCTTCGGTGAGCAGGCCTATGGCGTGGAGGCCGCCTCCCAGCGCTACTTCAGCAAGCACGCCAAGGATCTGGATCTGGGCGAGGCCGCCCTGCTGGCCGGCGTGGTCCAGTCGCCCACCCGCTTCGATCCGGTGAACTTCCCCAAGGAGGCCACCAAGCGCCGCAATATCGTGCTGCAGCGCATGGCGGAGCTGAAGAACATCACCCCCGCCCAGGCCAAGGCCGAGCAGGCCAAGCCGGTCAAGCTCAACGTCAGCCGCCCCAGGAGCGGTTGCATCACCGCAGTGGACGGCGCGGGCTTCTTCTGCGACTACGTCCGTCAGGTCTTCCTGACCGACCCGGCCTTCGGCAAGACCAGGGAGGCCCGGGCCAAGCGGTGGAACGAGGGCGGCATGACCATCCGCACCACCCTCGACCCGCAGACCCAGAAGTCCGTCCAGAAGTCGATCAGCGACAACGTCTACCAGAGCGACAAGGTGGCCACCGCGATCAGCATGGTGGAACCCGGCACCGGAAAGGTGCTGGGCATGGGCCAGTCCAAGCCCTATGGCTTCGGTCAGAACCAGACCCAGATCAATCTCTCCGCCAACTTCGCCCAGGGCGGCTCCAAGGGCTTCCAGCCCGGCTCCACCTTCAAGCCGATCATCGCGGCGGCGGCACTGGAGGAGGGCAAGTCGGCCGACCAGTCCTACTCCTCGCCGTACAGCATGTCCTACCCGGACGAGGTGGAGACCTGCGGCAAGCCCTGGAAGAACTACGGGGAGTCGCTGACCAACGAGAACACCAGCGAGTCCGGCCCGTACCGGATGGCGGAGGCCACCGCCAAGTCGGTCAACACCTACTTCGTCCAGCTGATCGGTGACGTCGGGCTCTGCCCGGTGGCCAAGATGGCGGACAAGCTGGGCCTGAAGCGGGCCGATGGCAAGGACGTCGAGCAGGTGCCGTCGATCGCCCTGGGCACCCAGAACATGTCCCCGCTGAGCATGGCCGCCGCCTATGCCGCCTTCGCCAACCATGGCGTCTACTGCACCCCGGTGGTCGTCACCTCCGCCACCGGCCCCAATGGCAAGCACATCGACGTCCCCAAGTCCCAGTGCTCCCGGGCCATGTCCGAGGAGACCGCCAACACCATCAACACCCTGCTCAGGGGCGTGGTGGAGGACGGCACCGGCAAGCAGGCCGGGCTGGACGGACGGGACAGCGCGGGCAAGACCGGCACCACCGACAGCCGCTATGCCGCCTGGTTCGTGGGCTACACCCCCAATCTGGCGGGTGCCGTCTGGGTCGGCGGCGCCACCGAGAACGTCTCCATGCAGGACATCACCATCGGCGGCCGCTACCACGACAAGGTCTACGGCGGTGACACCCCGGGTCCCATCTGGCGCGACGCCATGAACGGAGCCCTGGACGGCAAGCCCTCCTATGGCTTTGACACCGTCCCCGGCATCGACACCGGCAGCTCCGGCCAGGACCGCCCGGCGAAGGGCCACCACCGCCCCAGGCACTGACGGAAAAGACGAAGGGGCCGCCCCGGCCGGGCGGCCCCTCTCTTATGCCCTGATCAGTCGGCTCCTGATCGGCCGGCTCCTGATCGGCCGGCTCCTGATCGGCTACGCCTTGATCAGCCCGCCAGCTGCCGCTTGACCTCGGCGGCGACCTTGCCGCCCTCCGCCCGGCCGGACACCTTGGGGTTGACGATCTTCATTACGGCGCCCATGGCCTTCGGCCCCTCCGCACCGCCGGCCCTGGCCTCGGCGACCGCCTCCGCGACCACCGTCGCCAGCTCCTCGTCGGTCAGCTGCTGCGGCAGATAGTCCGCCAGCACCTCTCCCTCGGCCCGCTCCCGCTCCGCGGACTCCGCCCGGCCGCCCTTCTCAAAGGCGTCCGCGGCCTCCCGGCGCTTCTTCGCCTCCCGGGTGATCACCTTCAGCACCTCGTCGTCGGAGAGCTCACGGGCGGTCTTGCCCGCGGTCTCCTCATAGGCGATGGCGGAGAGGGTGAGCCGGAGGGTGGCGGAGCGCAGCTCGTCGCGCGCCTTGATGGCGGCGGTGAGGTCGTCCTGGAGCTTTGCCTTGAGCGTGGTCATGCCGCAATCTTCGCATCCCGCCCCGATTCCCGCCCCGTATTAACCGCCCCGCCACCCTGGCCCGGCCACAACTCCCGCCCCGGGAACGGCAGGTTGAAGCCACCCCGCACCGGTCTGCGACCATGGCGGTATGCGTGCGCGATACGGAGTCCCCCTGTCCATCACCGCGGTCACCGCGGCCGGCCTCGCCTATGCCGCCGGCTATGAGGTCCGCTCCTTCCGGCTGCGACGGATCACCGTCCCCGTCCTGCCCACCGGCATGCGGCCGCTGCGGGTACTCCAGGTCTCCGACATCCATATGGTCGGCGGCCAGCGCAAGAAGCAGCGCTGGCTGCGCTCGCTGGCCGGGCTGCGTCCCGACCTGGTGATCAACACCGGTGACAACCTCTCCGACCCCGAGGGCGTGCCGGAGACGCTGGACGCGCTGGGTCCGCTGATGGAGTTCCCCGGCGCCTATGTCTTCGGCTCCAATGACTACTACGGGCCCAGGCTGCGCAACCCCGCCCGTTATCTGCTGGAGAAGGCCACCGGCCGCCATGGCCTCAATGGCAACGCCCCGGTGACCGGTGTGGTCCACAACCCCTGGGAGGAGCTGCGCGACGGCTTCGACAAGGCGGGCTGGCTCAACCTCACCAACACCCGGGGCAGCCTGGAGATCGACGGCCGGGAGATCGCCTTCACCGGCCTGGACGACCCGCACATCAAGCGGGACCGCTATGCCGAGGTGGCGGGCGGCCCGGTGCCGGACGCCGACTTCTCGATGGCCGTGGTCCATGCCCCCTATCTGCGGGTGCTGGACGCCTTCACCGCCGACGCCTACCCGCTGATCCTGGCCGGCCACACCCATGGCGGCCAGCTCTGCATCCCCTTCTACGGGGCCCTGGTCACCAACTGCGATATCGACACCCGCCGGGTGAAGGGCCTGTCCACCCACCGCGCCGGCGGCCACCGGTCCTTCCTCCATGTCTCCGCGGGCTGTGGCACCAACCGCTACACCCCGGTCCGCTTCGCCTGCCCTCCCGAGGCCACCCTGCTGACCCTGGTCCCGCGCGACTGACCGCTTCCGTTTTCCGCGGCCGCCCGTACGGTAGGGGGATGATCGAGCCGACCTCCCCCACCGCCACCCGGCCCAGCGAGGCGGGCGTGCCCGCCGCCGCGGTCATACCGGCAAGCCGCCGCCCCTTCGCGGCGGCTTTCCGCGCACTTGTGGCCCTGGCCGCGCTGACCGGCATAGCCCTGGACACCATCGACTCCCACGACCTGGGCCGGCTCTTCAGCTACTTCACCATCCAGTCCAACATCCTGCTGGCGGCCGCCTTCGCCTGGTCCGCCCACCGCGCCTGGGCCGGGCGCCCCGCCCTCTCCCCGCGGATCACCGGCGGGGTGCTCCTCTATATCTGCATCACCGGCCTGGTCTTCCACTTCGTACTCTCCAACGACTCCAGCGGCTTCTCCATGAGCAGCCAGCGCACCCCCCTGGAATCGGCCGCCAGCCAGCTGCTGCACACCGTGACCCCGCTGGCCGCCGCCCTGGACTGGCTGCTGCTGACCGCACCCGGCGGCTTTCTGCTGCGCCATGCCTGGCAGTGGCTGGCCTACCCGCTCTTCTACTTCCCCTTCGCCCTGCTCCGCGGCGCCCTCCTCGCCCCCGGCACCGATGGCCGCTACCCCTACCCCTTCCTGGACGTCGATCTCCACGGCTACGCCGGCGTCCTGGGCAACGCGGTCGTCTTCGGCCTGGCCTTCTACGTCCTGGCCCTCGCCCTGGTCCTCCTGGACCGCATCCGCCCCCGCCCGGCCCTCTCCCGAAACCGGATTTCGCCTACGGTCTCCGGTCCGCTAAAGTAGAGCTCGTTGCGCCGGGAACCTGCGAGAGCGGGCACACGGGGCACATCGGGGTGTAGCGCAGCTTGGCAGCGCGCTTCGTTCGGGACGAAGAGGTCGTGGGTTCAAATCCCGCCACCCCGACAGCAGTAATAGCAGGTCAGGCCCGGTCTCCTTGAAAAAGGAGCCGGGCCTGACCTGTATTTGCGAGCGCTGGAACCCCTCCGGGGAGTGAGCGGGGAGTGGATCGAGGAATCCGGCTCCCGGCGGCTGTCACCGGCAGGGCTTCGGCAGAGCGCCGGGAACCGTAACCGGTGACCTGGGACACATAAATGCCCTCTGACCGCAGGGTTCCGCGGATCAGAGGGCATTGCGTCGGCGGAGCTAGGCAAGCGTGCCGCCCGCCTTGGCGGCGGGGCAGTCGGCTGGGCGTTCCCGCCGCACGGTATTACCGCCGGACGAGCTTGCCGACGGCGTCGGCTCCCCACGCCTGGTCGGCCAGGTACTTCCAGGAGAGGTTGATGTATCCGCGGTCGCCCCAGTTCTTGCCCCAGGAGTTCTCGACCCGGACGCCTTGGCTGTTGTAGCCGACGATGGTCATCGCATGGCCGCCCACATACCCCGTGCCGGTGTCCGGGTAGTACGTGTAGGAGGAAGCCTGCTTCGGGGAGAGGTAGAAGAAGTCGTTGTACACCGGGACCAGGAGGACGACCGGCTCGCCCTTGGCGAGGGCGGACTGCACATCGGTCTTGATCTGACTGCCGGTGTGCAGCGGGGTGTACCCGGTCAGCTTCCAGTTCGCTGCATTGCGTATTTCGTTTCTGGTCGGCTGAGCGGTGTAGTCGAAGTCGCCCTGCTTGTAGTCCTTCCTGGAGTCAACGCCCTGCGAGGTGGCTATCCGGAAGTGCTGCTCCGGCGAGGTGCCCACGTTCCTCCCCTTGACCACCTGGGAGTAGGTGTACATGGGCGCCTGGGGCCCGCCGGAGATCTTCTGCTCGTGCTCGAGGATGCTGTAGGACGAGTAGTCAATGGCCCACGCGACACAAGAGTTCACCTGGCCCTGATTACCGGGCGCGGGCGCGTACTTGCTCAGATCGACGCTGGCGGGAAGGGCGGCACGGCCCTTCTTCGACTTGCCGGCGCCGGCTGTCGGCTGGGGGGCCATGGCGGCCAGCTTCGGCTCCACGGACGCACTCGGCAGCGACTTCTGCGGCTGGACCGGCATGGCACCCAGACCGAAGGGGTGGCTCTTTCCGCTCGCCGCGTGGGGCGACTGGTCGGCGGCAGGCTTCTGGTGACTGTGCCCGCTGGTGCTCGCATAGGAGACGCCGACGGTTACGGCGCCAATTGCCACGGCAGTGGAAAGCCCGATGGCCGCCCGCGCCTTGACACTGAGGGTCTTCAGTTTGTGACGGGCACGACTCATTGGTGTTCTCCTTAGGGGGGTTGGGAACCTGGCAGATATGGCGTCGGGGACCGGCCGGAGCCGCCTCACTCTCCACAGGGCGTGGATACCGCGACGCACAGCACGCACTCAGGGCGAACGAGCCTGATATGACACGGGTTTACCTAACGTAAGGCGATAGGGGCAGAGCGCGACCGTCCATTCGCTCGGCGAATGACGCGCGGACAGGCCCGCATGACGGGGAAATCCGAAGCGGCCCTTGGCCAATTGGGGGCCGCCGAAGCTTCTGTTGACCGGACGCTTTCGAAGGCATGCCCGATGAGCTGAGGAAGTTAGCGGAGCCGTCGGGACTCAATCAAGTGCAAGTGAGCGTCGTCACAGCCACTTTGGGCTGACCGGCGGCTTGTCAGAGCCCATTGCATGCCCCTGACGGCCCGGCCTGCATGCCTTTAACCTGCCCATTCTGACCGGGGGTTGAGGCTCATCCACACAGCGTCAGGACCCAACTTCCCTACAAACGGCGGCAATGCGACCCCGTTGCCGGTAATAGCCGGATTCGACGCGGGGTCAGGAGTGCTCCAGAAGAAAGTTCCCCGGGTTTTTGTTATCCAGGCCGGGCCCGCAGGGTCCCCCAGGTATCGAAGGCATGCGTACCCGTTGCGGAAGGAGACAAATACGGACATGACGGCAGGGCCCCACGCTGCCCACCGACTGCCCATGGGCAGTTGACGGGCTGCGCCGGGCTGATCAAGGGCCGGGCCCCGTCCCTCTTACGGGCAGTGTCGCTGCTGCTGCCCTGCGGACTGCTCGCGGGCGCGTTCACCGCTGCTGGTGACGCTGCTCGTCGCCCTCGCCGATGCCGTGATCAATCGAGTGGAGGTCCGGAGCAAGGGGTGATGCCGTTCCGGCCGTTCAGCAGTGCGGTGAATGCCTCGGTGGCCGCGCCGGCGTCCATGCCCCGCCAGGCGATGACATGGTCCGGCCTGACCAGGAGGCACTGGCCGGCAGGGAGGAAGTCCACATCGAGCCGGTGCACGGGAAGGCCGGGTGTGGGGGGCGGGGTCGGGCCGGTGGTCAGCAGGGCCCAGCCGGGACCGGCGAGGTCGATCGTCGAGTGGGTGCGGGTCCGGTCGAGCCAGCGGTGCGGGATGCGGGTGCCGATGCGGCCGGTGGGGTTGAACTCGGTTGTGGGTTCGGGGTCCTTGGAGCTCTCCGGGCCGGCGAGGAGGGCTCCCTCGGTGTACTGGAAACCGCCCGCGGCCAGTACCAGATAGTGAGCAAGGGTGGTGTCGGAAGCCGGACCGGGGTCGCGGAGGTTCAGCGTCCGGCGGCTCGACTGGTCGGCCGCGAACCATCCGGCCGGCCGGCGTTCCGCGTCATAGCTGTCCAGCAGGGCCGGCGCGGCCTGGCCGCGGAGGACCGCGGCGAGCTTCCAGCCCAGGTTGTGGGCGTCGGCGATGCCGGTGTTGGCACCGCTGGCGGCGAAGGGCGGCATGACATGCGCGGCATCACCGGCCAGATGAACGCGGCCGGAAGAGTAGCGGTCGGCGACCAGCATCTCGGCCTGCCAGGGCAGGACACTGCGGACGTCCAGGTCGGGGGCCGGCACACCGAGGGCCGTGCGGAGCAGGGCGGGCCAGTCCCGGCCGGTGGCCCCGTCCTTGCTCATAAACACCCAGCGGTGACGGCCGTCAACGGAGGCCAGTGCGCCCGGGGCCGCCGGGTGCTCGATCTGGCAGAGGTTGAACTCCCGGCCGCGGACGACCTCGCCCAGGTCGGCATGGAAGTAGACATTGACGCTGGGCTCGCCTATGGCCCCGCGCCCCGAGCGGCCGATGCCCAGAGCCCGGCGTACGGGGCTGTGGGCGCCGTCGGCGGCGATCAGATAGCGGGCCCGTAGTTGCCAACCTCTGCCCGTCACGCGGTCGTTGAGGTGCGCCGCCACTTCTTCCCCGTCCTGCTCGAAGGCGAGCAGCTCGGTGTCGAAGCGCACCGTGGCCCCGGCGTCCACCGCGGCCTGGCGCAGCACCGGCTCCAGTACGTCCTGGGATATCAGGCAGGGCAGTTCAGGGCTGGCCTCGGCGACGGGCGTGCCGGGGCCAGAGGGCAGCCACAGCGGGAGCTGTTCGGCCTCGGCCAGCGTCCGCCCCGCGGCCATATGGTCGTGACCGGCGAGGTCCCGGGCCGCCCGCTGGACGAGTCCGGCCAGGCCGAGCTCCCGGAAGATCTCCATGCTGCGCATAGTGAAGCGGCGGGCCTTGGGCTGGGGCGAGGTGGTCGATCGCTTCTCCACCACCGTCACTGTCACCCCATGGTGGCGCAGCACCAACGCGGCGGTGAGTCCTACCAGTCCGCCGCCCACCACCAGCACCTCGGACACCTGTGTACGTTGTCCACTCATGGTGTACAGCGTACACACCGTTAGGGTGAGTCCACCATGAATTCCTCCGAGCGCCGCCCCGCCACCGGTGGGCTGGTGTGGTTCGACGAGCCGGCGCCGGCCCGCACCACCGAACAGCTCAGCCGTGAGCGCATCGTCTCCGCCGCCATCGAGCTGGCCGATGAGCAGGTGACCGGCGAGATCACCATGCGAGCACTCGCCACCCGGCTGGGCGTGCGCAGCCCCATGGCGCTCTACCGCTATGTCGGCAGCAAGGACGGCCTGGTCGATCTGATGACCGACCAGGTCTACGGGCAGATCACCGTGCCCCGTGGCGAGGGCTGGCGGCAGGCGCTGCGCGGACTGGGCCGCACCGGCTGGGACGCGGTGCAGCGCCACCTCTGGTTCGCCCGGCTCGCCTTCAGCCGTCCCCCCATGGGGCCCAACGCCCTCCACCTCTATGACAGCGCGCTGGCCGAACTGGAACCGCTCGGTCTGGACGCGGCCACCCGCATGGGGTTCATCAGGACCGTGCTCGGCCATGTGCTGAGCTCCGGGCTTGCCCTGCTGGAGGAACAGACCATGCGGGCGCGGGCCGGATTCCGCTCCGACAGCGACCTGGAGGCCGCCGCGGCCCCCTACCTGGAACGCATCGCGGCCGAGGGCAAGCACCCGCACTTCATCAGCTGGGCCGGTGACCCCCGGCGCCATGCCCCGGAACCCCAGTCCTTCGAGCAGGTCCTGGAATGGCTCCTGGACGGGCTGGCCACCCTGCTGCCGCCGGAGAACTCCGGGCATACACCCACTGGTTGATCACGCCGCCGGCTCCGCCAGTCCCGGGTGCCGTTCCCGCCAGCGGGCGTACGTCCCCGTGACGGCGCCCAGATAGCCCTGGGCGACCTGGCGCAGGATGGTTTCGCCGTGCGGGGCCAGGGGCCCGTCCTGGGGCCAGGCCAGCAGGTGGCGGTACCAGAGCGGGTTGCCGGTCAGGGGACGGACGATGACGCCGGGGACCTCGATAAAGGTGGCCTGGCAGAGGGTGACGGCCAGGCCGGCCCGGATCAGTTCGACCAGCTGGCGGCCCTCCGCCTCATAGGGCATCCGTGGCTGGCGGCCCATCAGGGCGAAGACGGTGGACCAGTACTCACGGGTGCGGTCGCCGTCCGGCCGGGGCACCGCCCAGTCCTCGCCGGTCAGGGCGCTCAGCCGGACGCTCTCCCGGGCGGCCAGCGGATGACCGGCGGGAAGCAGGGCGAAGACCGGCTCGGTGACCAGGGGGCGCAGCAGCACCCCGGCGGGTGCGGTGAGTTCCCGGCCGGGGTGGTCGCCGACCACGGCCGCCTCCAGCCGGCCTGCGGCCAGGTCGTCCAGCAGCGGGCCGGGGGCGTACCGGCAGCGGGCCGTCACCCGGGCGCCGGGCAGCGAGCGGCGTACCGCCAGCACCAGCTCGGCGAGCAGCGGCGCGCCCACCGAGCCCAGCCGCAGCTCCTCGGGGGCGTGGCGCCGGGCGAGGCGGGCGGTGTCGGCCAGCAGGGCGTCCACTCCGGGGAGGATGGCCCTGGCCCGGGTGAGCACCAGTTCGCCGAAGGCGGTGGGTATGGCTCCGGTGCGGCCCCGGTCGAAGATGGCCCCGCCCAACCGGTTCTCGATCCGGCGCAGTTGGGCGCTGAGCCCCGGCTGGGTCATCCGCAGCGCGGCCGCGGCCCGGGTGATGCTCCCGGCGTCCGCGATCGCACAGATCACCCTCAGATGCCGTAGCTCAAGGTCCATGCGCGGATGCTCCTATGCGGAATGCCCCAGGTGATTCATGGGGAGGCGGTACGGGTCACCAGGGTCAGGGCGCCCGGCACTTCCGGGAAATGGCAGGCGACCTGTCTGCCACCGTCATCGGCCCGCAGGACCGGCGCCTCGGTGCGGCAGCGCTGCTGGGCCTTGGGGCAGCGGGGGTGGAAGGTGCAGCCGGGCGGTGGTGCGGCCGGGCTGGGCGGGTCGCCGAGCAGAGTGATCCGTTTACGGGTCCGCTCGGCGGCGGGGTCGGGCAGGGGTACGGCGGAGAGCAGAGCGCTGGTGTAGGGGTGGGCCGGGGCCGTATAGACCAGTTCCTTGGGTCCGATCTCCACGATCCGCCCCAGGTACATCACCGCCACCCGGGCACACACCCGTTTCACCACCGACAGATCGTGGGCGATAAAGAGATAGGCCAGCCCCAGCTCCCGCTGCAGCCGCTCCATCAGATTGACGATCTGGGCCTGGACCGAGACATCCAGCGCCGAGACCGGTTCATCGGCGATCACCAGGCGGGGGCCGGTGGCCAGGGCGCGGGCGATGCCGATGCGCTGGGCCTGGCCGCCGGAGAACTCATGCGGATAGCGGTCCAGATGTTCGGGGATCAGCCCGACCAGTTCCATCAGCTCCGCCGCCCGTTTGCGTGCCTCGGCCGCCGGACTGCCCTGGACCAGCAGGGGATCGGCGATGATCCGGGCCACCGTCTGGCGGGGGTTGAGCGAGGAGTGCGGGTCCTGGAAGACCATCTGCAACCGGCGGCGCAGCGGCTTGAGTTCGCGCTGCCGCAGATGGCTGATGTCCCGGCCCTCATAGCTGACCGTCCCGCCGGTGGGTTCCAGCAGCCGGACGATCAGCCGTCCGGTGGTGGACTTGCCGCAGCCCGACTCGCCCACCAGGCCCAGGGTTTCGCCCTCGGCCAGGTCGAAGCCGATCCCGTCCACCGCCTTCACCGGTCCGCGGCGGGTGCGGAAGGTCATGCTCAGATCGCGTACCGAGAGCAGGGGTGCGGCGGTCATCGGACGCCTCCGGTGGTGTGCAGGGAGAGATGGCAGGCGACCAAATGCCGCTGCGATGCGGCCAGTTCCGGTCGTACCGTGCCGCAATGGCTCCGTTCCGGTTCAGAAGCGGCGGCCGCCACCGCGCAGCGGGGCGCGAAGGCGCAGCCCGGGGCGGGGGTGAGCAGTGAGGGCGGGCTGCCCGGGATGGCGGGCAGCGGCTGGTCGTCGGTGGCATCCAGGCGGGGCAGGGAGTCCAGCAGGCCGCGGGTGTAGGGGTGGGCCGGGGCGGCGAACAGGTCGTCCACCGGGGCGCGTTCGGCCGCCCGTCCCCCGTACATCACCAGCACCTCATGGGCCACTCTGGCCACCACGCCCAGATCATGGGTGATCAGCAGTACGGCCAGGCCGCGGTCCTGCTGGATGCGGGCGATCAGTTCCAGGATCTGGGCCTGGACGGTGACATCCAGGGCGGTGGTGGGCTCATCGGCGATCAGCAGCTCGGGTTCGCAGGCCAGGGCCATGGCGATCATCACCCGCTGCCGCATACCGCCGGAGAACTGGTGCGGGTACTCCCGCGCCCGGCGGGCGGGTTCCGGGATGCCGACCTCGGCCAGCATCTCCACCGCCCTGCTACGGGCCGCCTTCCGGCCGGAGTTGAAGTGGACCCGGTGGTGTTCGGCGATCTGCTCCCCCACCGTGTAGTAGGGGTGCAGGCTGGACAGCGGATCCTGGAAGATCATCGCCATCCGGCGGCCGCGCAGCCGGGCCAGTTCCGCCTCCGGCAGCCCGACCAGTTCCCGGCCGTCCAGCCGGATGGAGCCGGTCACCCGGGCCGAGGTGTGCAGGCCCATCACGGCCATCGAGGTCACGGTCTTGCCGGAGCCCGATTCGCCCACGATGCCCAGGGTCCGCCCGCGTTCCACCGAGAAGGCCAGCGAGTCCACGGCCCGTACCTCGCCACCCCGGGTGGTGAAGTCCACCGTCAAGTCGCTCACCGACAGCAGGGGTTGGGACATCAGTACCTCACTCGCGGGTCGATGACCGCATAGAGCAGATCGACGACCAGGTTGGCGATGACGATAAAGGCGGCGGCGAGCAGGGTGACGCCCATGATGACCGGCTGGTCCCCGCCGGCCAGCGCGCCATAGAACAGCCGCCCGATGCCGGGGAGTCCAAAGATCGACTCGGTGATCACCGCCCCGGCCAGCAGCCCGCCCAGGTCCATCCCGAAGATGGTGAGAATGGGCGTCATCCCGGCGCGCAGGCCGTGTTTGACCACCACGGTGCGGCGCGGCAGTCCCTTGGCGCGGGCAGTGCGGATATACGGCTCCGCCATGGTCTCGATCATTGAACTGCGGCTCTGCCGCGCGTACATGGCCGCATAGAGGATGGCCAGCGCGGTCCAGGGCAGCAGCAGATTGGACGCCCAGTGCAGCGGATCACGGCTGAGGGCGACATACTCGGGGTAGGGCAGCAGCCCGGCGGTGCGGATCAGCCCGTAGATCAGCATCATCGAGGTGAAGTAGACCGGCAGCGAGGCCGCGGCCACCGCGCCGACCATCAGCACCCGGTCGGTGAGGGTGTCCTTGCGCAGGGCCGCCACCACCCCGGCGGTCAGGCCCAGCAGCAGCCAGAGCACGGCGGCGCCCAGGGCCAGCGAGGCGGACACCGGGAGGCGGTCCATCAGCAGGTTCCAGACCGGCTCACTGTTGTCATAGGAGTAGCCGAGGCAGGGGAAGTGGCAGTGCAGGGTGTACTGGCCGCTGCCCATGGTGCGGCCGGTGAAGATGCCGGTGACAAAGTCGCCGAACTGCCGCCATAGCGGCTGGTCCAGGCCCATATGGGCGCGGATCGCGGCCAGCCGTTCGGCGCTGCAGGACTTGCCGCAGGCCGCGGCCGCCGGGTCGGAGGGCAGGACATAGAAGATGGTGAAGGTGACGGCGGCGATGGCGATCAGCACCCCGATCACGCCCAGCAGCCGGCGTCCGATGTAGAGGATCACTGGCGGCCGCTCCTCGGGTCCAGTACGTCCCGCAGCGCGTCTCCCAGCAGGGTGAAGGCGAGCACGGTGAGGAAGAGGCAACTGCTGGGGATGACGAAGTACATGGGGTCGGTGTCATAGAAGGACACGCTCTCGGCGATCATCTGGCCCCAGGAGGGGGTGGGCGGCCGGACGCCCACGCCCAGATAGCTCAGGGCGGCCTCGGTGGCGATCATGCCGGGAATGACCAGGGTGGTGTAGGCGATCACCGGTCCGGAGACGCCGGGGAGGATGTCCCGGGTGAGGATCCGCCAGGGTCCGGAGCCGCCGACCCGGGCGGCGTCCACATATTCACGGTGTTTGAGGGAGAGCGTCTGGCCGCGCACGATCCGGGCCACCCCGGGCCAGCCGAACAGCCCGATCACCGCGGTCATCAGCAGGATCCGGTTGACGTCCTTGGCCACCGACATCATCGCGATCATAAAGATCAGCGAGGGGAAGGACATGGTGAGGTCCATCAGCCGGGAGAGCACCGCATCGACGCGGCCGCCGAAGTAACCGGCCGCGATCCCGGCCGCGGTGCCGGCGATCACCACCATGGCGGTGGCGGTGAGCGCGATCAGCAGCGAGACCTGCGCACCATGCACGGTACGGGCGAACAGATCGCGCCCGGTGACCGGTTCCACGCCCAGCCAGTGCTCGGCGGAGATCCCGCCGAGCGGGCCGACCGGCTGGCCGCCGAGATAGGGGTCCACGGCCGACTTGTCGAACTCATCGGGCCCCCAGCCGCTCAGCCGGGTGAGCAGCGGAGCGCCGGCGGCCATCACGGCGAAGAGCGCGACGACGACCAGGGAGAGGCGGACGGAGGCACGGCGGCCCAGTTCCCGGCGGGCGAGCCGCCAGGGGCTCGCACCGACGGTCGCGGCGGCCAGGGCGGGTTGGTGGACGGACATGGGGTGCCGCCTCTCAGTCCCGGGCCTTGGACGGGTCCTTGAGACCCACCGAGGCATAGTCCAGCTGGCCGCCGAAGGAGGTCTGGCCATAGGCCCCGGCGATATTGGTGCCCAGCACCAGCGGCCAGCGCCGGACCAGCACCGGTACGGCCGGAGCCTTGGCCAGGATCTGGCCGTCCAGTTCCTGCCAGGCCGCATTGGCCTGCTTGGCGTCGGTCATGGCGGCGATCTCGTCCATTCGCTTCATGACCGCCTGGTCACGGAAGAGCGAGTGGTTGCCGGAGTTGCCCTTCTCCTTGATGTAGCGGCCGTCGAAGACAAAGGGCAGGAAGGTCGATCCGGAGGGGTAATCGGGGCACCAGCCCGTATAGACCATGTCGGTACGGTTCTTGGTGTCACCGATGGTGGCGTAGAAGGCCGAGGGATCGACGGTCTCGATGGTGACCTTGATGCCGGCCTTGGCCAGGGACTCCTGGATGGCCTCGGCGCGGCCCTTGTCGCCCACCGAAACGGTCATCCTGGTGCTGAACCCGTCCGGTTTTCCCGCCTCCTTGAGCAGTTCCTTGGCCTTGGCCACATCGCCACCGGCCGGGATCTTCAGGGTGTCCGGCTGTTTGCCGCCGAAGAGGGTGGCCGGCATATAGGCGGTGGACAGGTCGTTGAAGGCGGGACCGCCGGAGGCGGTGAGGATGGTGTCCCGGTCCAGCGCGTACTGCACCGCCTGGCGCACCTTGACCTGGTCGAAGGGGGCACGCCCGGTGTGCATCTGCACCATGTCGGTGCAGTTGGTGGACTCCGAGAGCATCCGCCCCCGGACCTCCGCCTTGGGCAGCACCTTGGCGGCGCTCTCCGGCCGCAGCGCGTACCAGGGGACGGCGGAGGCGTCGGCGCCCTGGGCGGCGATCATCCGGTCGTCGATCTCATTGGGCTTCAGGCCCATCAGCACCACCAGCTTGTCCGGATACGCCTTGCGGACCTGATCGGTCTTGGCGTCCCAGTGCTCATTGCGGACCAGCACCAGCTTCTTTCCCCGGGCATAGGACTCGATCCGGTAAGGCCCGGAGGAGAACGGCCGGTTGTCGTACCGCGGTCCCTTGTCCTGGGACTTGGGCACCGGAGCGAAGGTCGGCATCACGGTGGCATTGGGGAACTCGGCGAAGGGCTTGCGGAGTTCGAAGACGATGGTGTGGTCGTCCGGGGTCTTGATGGAGTCCAGGTGCTTGCCCTGGGCGGGGCCCTGGTAGCCCTCGGCGCCGGCCAGATAGCGGGCCGCGTAATCGGCACCGCCCGGCAGATCCGGGGAGAAGGACCGCTCCACGTTGTACTTGATGTCCTGGGCGGTGACCGGCGTCCCGTCCTCGTACTTCACCCCCTCCTTGAGATGGAAGGTCCAGGTCCTGGCGCCATTGGCGGGGGTGCCCAGATCGGTGGCCAGGTCGGGGACGAGCCTGCCGCCCTCGGCCCCCGGTCCGGCCTGGTAGGTCACCAGGGTGCGGTAGAGCAGCCGGGTGCCGAAGTCCATATCGCTCATCACCCAGTTGCGGGCGGGGTCGAGATGGGTGAAGTCCTGGCCGGACAGCACGGTGAGGGTGCCGCCCCGCTGTGGCGTGCCGCCGATCACCGCACCCGCCCCGGCGCCGGCCGGGCCATGGCCGCCGCTCCTGGACTTCTGGGCCGAGCAGCCGGCCGTACCTAGGGCGAGGGCGGCCACCACCACGGTGGCCAGGGCGGTACAGGTGCGCTTGTTCATCAGCGGTCACTCCATGAACAGTTGGGCAGCAGCCTGTGGTGCATGGCTGGAATGTGACCCGTAACATAGTAATGTGAAATTTCACTGACAAGACGTCGGTCGCTCCGTTACCCACCTGTGTCCCAGGAGGCGTTCCATGGCAGAGCCCGCAACTCCCCGACCGAACACCGGAAGTCATGACCTCCCGGTCTCGGCAGAACTGGCCGCCTTTATGGCCGCCGACTGGGCCGCGACCCCGCTGCCCGAGGACATCCGGCTGCCCGCCGCCGACTTCACCGCCGCCCGGTGTGCCCGGCTCTCCGCCCGCTTCCCCGGCGAGCGACTGCTGATCCCCGCCGGGGAGTTGCGGGTTCGCTCCAACGACTGCGACCACCGCTTCCGGCCGCACAGCGCCTATGCCTGGCTGACCGGACTGACCGGCGAGGACCAGGCGGGCCATGTGCTGGTCCTGGAGCCCGACGGTCCGCATCGCCACCAGCCGGTGCTCCATATCCGGCCCCGGTCGCCGCGCCAGGGCGAGGAGTTCTACCGTGACCGCCGCTATGGCGAGTTCTGGGTGGGACGCCGCCCCGACCTGGCCGAGACCACCCGGATGACCGGCCTCGACTGCGCTCCCCTGACCGGGCCCGACCGGCTGCCGCCCGGGCGCAATGCCGCCCATGACCCCGAACTCGCCTCGGTGCTCAGCGAGTTGCGCCTGGTCAAGGACGCCTGGGAGATCGAGCAGCTGCAACTGGCGGTGGACCACACCACTGCGGGCTTCCAGGACGTGGTACGCGCCCTGCCGCATGCCCTGGCCCACCCGCGCGGGGAGCGCTGGATCGAGGGAGTCTTCGCGCTGCGCGCCCGCGCCGAGGGCAATGGCACCGGCTATGAGACCATCGCCGCCTCCGGCGCCCATGCCTGTGCGCTGCACTGGATACGCAACGACGGCCGCCTCGACCCGGACCAACTCCTGCTGCTGGACGCCGGGGTGGAGACCGACAGCCTCTACACCGCCGACATCACCCGCACCCTGCCGCTGTCCGGACGCTTCTCACCGGTCCAGCGGCAGGTCTATGAACTGGTGCTGGCCGCCCAGGAAGCGGGCATGGCCGCGCTCAAACCGGGCGCGAGCTTCCGGGACTTCCACCGGGCCGGGATGCGGGTGATCGCCGAGGGCCTGGCCGAGTGGGGCGTGCTGAAGAGCCCCGAGGGCGATCTGCACCGCCGCTACACCCTGTGCAGCAGCGGGCACATGCTCGGCCTGGACGTCCATGACTGCGCCCAGGCCCGCGCGGACGCCTACTTGGACGGGGTATTGGCGGAGGGCCAGGTGCTCACCGTGGAGCCAGGGCTCTACCTCCAGCCCGACGACCTGACGCTGCCCGCGGAACTGCGCGGCATCGGGGTGCGGATCGAGGACGACCTGGTGATCACCGCGGATGGCGCACGACTGCTGTCCGGGGCGCTGCCACGCACGCCGGACGCGGTGGAGGAGTGGATGGGCGGTCTGCTGGAGCGGCTTGGCGGGTGACGGCCTTGGCGGGCGGGGGCCTTGGGGTGAAGATCTTTGCAGGTGAAGACCTTGGCAGGGCCAGTGCCATGTGAAATATTACTGGCGTGTCCACCACAGACTCCTCGGACGTGATCGTCATAGGGGCGGGCGTGGTCGGGGCGGCCTGTGCCTACTACGCCGCCCGCCATGGCCTGTCCGTCACCGTGCTCGACCGTGGTGCCGTCGCGGGCGGCACCACCGGGGCGGGCGAGGGCAATCTGCTGGTCTCCGACAAGGAACCCGGCCCCGAGCTGGAACTCGCCCTGATCTCCCTGGCGTTGTGGCGGGAGCTGAGCGAAGCGCTTCCGCCGGAGATCGAGTACGAGCCCAAGGGCGGCCTGGTGGTCGCCTCCGCTCCCGAAGGGCTGCCCGCCCTGCGGAAGCTGGCGGCCGGGCAGCGGGCGGCGGGTGTCAAGGCGGAGGAGATTCCGCCGGAGCGGCTGCCCGGACTGGAGCCGCATCTGGCCCCCGGCCTGGCCGGTGGCGTCCACTATCCCCAGGACGCCCAGGTCCAGCCCGCCCTGGCGGCCGCCCATCTGCTGCGCGCCTCCGGCGCCCGACTGCGCCTGGGCGAGGAGGTCACCGGCTTCCTCAAGGGCGCCAGTGGTGAACTCAAGGGCGTACGCACCAGTAAGGGCGCCCTGCACGCTCCCTATGTGGTGAACGCGGCCGGCGCCTGGGGCGGCGAACTGGCCCGGCTGGCGGGCGCCACCCTGCCGCTGCTTCCCCGCCGGGGCTTTGTCCTGGTGACCGAGCCGCTTCCCCAACTGGTGCGGCACAAGGTGTACTCGGCGGAATATGTGGCCGATGTGGCCAGCGGTTCCGCCGAGTTGCAGACCTCCGCCGTGGTGGAGGGCACCCCGGCCGGACCGGTACTGATCGGCGCCAGCCGGGAGCAGGTGGGCTTCGACCGCAGCCTCTCCACGGCGGCCCTGCGTCGGCTGGCCGCTCAGGCCGTCGCCCTCTTCCCGGTGCTGGCCCGGGTACGGGCGATGCGGACCTATGCCGGGTTCCGCCCCTATCTGCCCGACCACCTGCCCGCCATCGGCCATGACCCCACCGTCCCCGGGCTGCTGCATGCCTGCGGGCACGAGGGAGCGGGGATAGGCCTGGCTCCGGCCACGGGGCTGGTCATCGCCCGGTTGGTGACGGGTGACAAACCGCCCCTGGACCCGGGGCCGTTCGGCCCTGGGCGCTTCGCCGGGGCGTCCGGCACGTCCGGGACGTCCGGTCGTGCTTCGACACCCCGCTGACCCGGGACCCACCCGAATGATCCGTCCGAAGTCCGCCGCGCCGCCGACGCCCGCGAGCGCTCCCCCGTTTGCCGGGACCGCCCCGCCGCCATGGACGCTTCCGCACTCCATCCCCCTTCCACCGCTCCGAGAGGAGGCCGCAGTGGCCCGTAATCCCATCGAACTGGCCGGGGCCCGGCCCGGTCCGCCGTTTGAGATCACGTTCGACGGCCGTACCGTCACCGCCCTGCCCGGCCAGTCGGTGGCCGCCGCTCTCTGGGCGGCGGGCATCCTCGCCTGGCGCACCACCCGCCGGGGCGGACGGCCGCGCGGAGCCTTCTGCGGCATCGGACAGTGCTACGACTGCCTGGCCACCGTCAATGGACGGCCCAACCGGCGGGCCTGCCTGGTCCCGGCCCGTCCCGGCGATGCCGTCACCACCCAGCAGGGAGACGGTCATGAGCGCTGAACCCTATGACCTGGCGGTGATCGGTGCAGGGGCGGCCGGTCTGGCGGGCGCCGTCCATGCGGCCGGGCAGGGACTGAGCGTGGCGCTGCTGGATGACGCCGCGCAGGCCGGCGGGCAGTTCTTCCGGCATCCGGCACCGGCCCTGAAGGCCGGCCGGCCGCAGGCGCTGCACCATCACTGGTCCGCCTTCCGGGAGTTGCGCTCCCGTCTGGCGGCCAGTGCGGTGGACCATCTGACCGGCCACCATGTGTGGACAGTCACCAGGGACGGCGATCTGCCATGGGCGGTGCATGCCCTCACCGGAGCCGACGGCGAGGAGCAGCGCCCGGTGTGTATCCGCGCCCGCGCCCTGCTGCTGGCCACCGGCGCCTATGAGCGCCAACTGCCCTTTCCCGGCTGGACGCTGCCCGGAGTGGTGAGCGCCGGGGGTGTTCAGGCGATGCTCAAGTCCGGCCTGGTGCTGCCCGGCCGGCGGATCGTGGTGGCGGGCAGCGGGCCGCTGCTGCTGGCGGCGGCCTCCTCGCTGGCCACCGCCGGGGCCCGGGTGCCACTGGTGGCGGAGGCCGCCGGGTATCTGGGCTATGCCCGGCACCCGGGGGCGCTGGCGGCCAACCCCGGCAAACTGGCCGAAGGGGCGCTGCACGCAAAGGTGTTGGCCCGCCACCGGGTGCGGCTGAGCACCCGTAGCGCGGTCACCGAGGTGCATGGCACCGACCGGGTGGAGGCGGTCACCGTGCGGCGGCTGGACCGCGACTGGCGTCCCCTGCCGGGCACTGGCCGCCGGATCGCCTGCGACGCCCTGGCCGTGGGTCATGGGCTGGTCCCGCGGATCGAACTGGCCACCGCGCTGGGCTGTGCGACCCGGCAGGCACCGGACGGCACCTCGGTGCTGGTACTGGACGACCGGCAGCAGACCTCGGTCCCCGGCCTGTGGGCCGCGGGCGAGACCGGCGGCATCGGCGGCTGGCAACTGGCCGCGGTGGAAGGGGAACTGGCCGCCCTGGCGGTGGCACACCGGCTGAGCGGACGCCCGGCCCCCGCACGCGTCCGCGAACTGCGCCGCCGCCGGGACCGGATGCGCCGCTTCGCCGAGGCCATGGGCGCCGCCCACCGCCCCGGCCCCGGCTGGACGCACTGGCTCCAGGACGGCACCGAGGTGTGCCGTTGCGAGGAGGTGACCGCGGGGAGCATCCGGGAGGCGGTCGCCGAACTGGGGGCCCGGGACGCCCGTACGGTCAAGCTGCTCACCCGGGCCGGGATGGGCTGGTGCCAGGGGCGGATGTGCGGCGCGGCGGTGGCCTGCCTGGCGGCGGGCGGCGGGGGTGCGGCGGCCTCGGAGGAGCGGCGGCCATTCGCGGTTCCGGTGCCGCTGGGCACTCTGGCCGCTCTTGACGAGCCCAACTGACCTTGCCCCTAAGCCGCTTGTGGGCACTCGGCTCTTGTGGGGCACTGCGCCCATCAATAAAATGTCACACGATATAGAAGGGTCAATGGCATGCCCGAGATCACCTGGACCGCCGACCGCCCCTGGCGGGGAATCATGGTGGCCACCGCGCTCCCGCTGCGCGAGGACCTCTCCATCGACTACGACGCCTATGCCGGACACGTCCGCCGGCTGATCGACTCCGGCTGTGACGGGGTGGTGCCCAACGGTTCGCTGGGCGAGTACCAGACCCTTACCGCCGAGGAACGCGCCCGGGTGGTGCGTACCGCCGCGGAAGCGGCGGGCGATCCGGCCAGGGTGATGCCCGGGGTCGCCGCCTATGGCAGCGCCGAAGCCCGCCACTGGGCCGAGCAGGCGGCCGAGCTGGGCTGTGGCTCGGTGCTGCTGCTGCCGCCCAACGCCTACCGCGCCGACCGCCGGGCCGTCCTTGCCCACTACGCCGAGGCCGCCAAGGCCGGGCTGCCGGTGGTGGCCTACAACAACCCCATCGACACCAAGACCGACCTCACCCCCGAACTGCTCGCCCGGCTGCATGGCGAGGGCTCCATCGTGGCCGTCAAGGAGTTCAGCGGCGATGTGCGCCGCGCCTATGAACTGGCCGAACTCGCCCCGGAGCTGGACCTGTTGATCGGCGCGGACGACGTCCTGCTGGAGCTGGCGCTCGCCGGCGCGGTCGGCTGGGTGGCCGGCTACCCCAACGCCTTCCCGGCCAGCTGCGCCGAGCTCTACCGTGCCGCCGTCGCCAAGGACCTGCACACCGCCCTCCCGCTCTACCAGTCGCTGCACCCGCTGCTGCGCTGGGACTCCAAGACCGAGTTCGTACAGGCCATCAAGCTGTCCATGGACCTCGCCGACCGCCATGGCGGACCCACCCGGCCGCCGCGCTTCCCCCTGACCGGCGAGGCCGAGGCCCAGGTAAGGGCCGCCACCGAGAAGGCGATAGCCGCCGGCCACCACTGACCAACCCCCGCTCCCCGACCGCCGACCGCCGACCCGTGAAAGGGACGCCCGTTGCGCACCCGTCATGTCTTCCATGCCGTCGATTCCCACACCGAGGGCATGCCCACCCGTGTCATCACCGGCGGGGTGGGGGTGATCCCCGGCGCCACCATGGCCGAACGTCGGCTGCACTTCATCGAGCACCTGGACCATCTGCGCACCCTGCTGATGTACGAGCCGCGCGGCCATGCCTCGATGAGCGGCGCCATCCTCCAGCCGCCGACCCGGCCGGACGCCGACTACGGGGTGCTCTATATCGAGGTCTCCGGCCTGCTGCCGATGTGCGGCCACGGCACCATCGGGGTGGCCACCGTGCTGGTGGAGACGGGAATGGTGCCGGTGGTCGAGCCGGTCACCACGGTGCGGCTGGACACCCCCGCCGGGCTGGTATCGGCCGAGGTACGGGTGGTGGACGGCGCGGCCAAGGCCGTCACCTTCACCAATGTCCCCGCCTTCAGCATGGGCCTGGACCGCAAGGTGACGGTGCCCGGACATGGCACGGTCACCTATGACCTGGCCTTCGGCGGCAACTTCTACGCCTTTGTCGAACTGGACGCCCTCGGCCTGCCCTTCGACCGGGCCCGGCGGGATGACCTGCTGGCCGCCGGGCTGGCCATCATGGACGCGGTCAACGCCTCCCCGGACCGGCCCGTCCACCCGGAAAGACCGGAGATCAACGGTCTTAAACATGTCTACCTCGCCGCCCCCGGCTCCAACGCCCGCCGCTCCCGGCATGCCATGGCCATCCACCCCGGCTGGTTCGACCGCTCGCCCTGTGGCACCGGCACCTCGGCGAGGATGGCCCAGCTCCACGCCCGCGGTGAACTGCCGCTGGAACAGGACTTCATCAATGAGTCCTTCCTGGGCACCGAGTTCACCGGACGGCTGACCGGACGGACGGAGATCGGCGGCATCCCCGCCGTGGTCCCCGCCATCACCGGCCGCGCCTGGATCACCGGCACCGCCCAGTACTTCCTCGACCCGGACGACCCCTTCCCCGGAGGCTTCCTCCTGTGACCGCCGCCCCACTGCTTCTGTCGCACAACCCGGCCGACCCCTCCGATGTACTGGTACGGCGGCCGCTGCCCGGTGCCGCGGCCGCCACCGAGGCCGTGGACCGGGCCCGGACCGCCCAGCCCGGCTGGCTGGCCGGCGGAGCGGCCGCGCGCTCGGCCGCCCTGGCCGCCCTGGCCGCCGCCATCGAGGCGGCGGCCGGTGAACTGGCCGGTCTGGTCGTACGCGAGGTGGGCAAACCGCTCACCGAGGCCCGGGCCGAAGTGGCCCGCACGGTGGCCATCTGGCGCTACTACGCCCAGGCCCCCTATGAGCCCACCGGCGCCGTTCATGAACCGGCCGGCGGGCCCGGTCTGTTGCTCACCCGGCGACGCCCCCATGGTGTAGCCGGACTCATCACCCCCTGGAACTTCCCCTTCGCCATTCCCAGTTGGAAGGCGGCCCCGGCCCTGGCGGCCGGGAACACCGTCGTCCTCAAACCCGCTCCGGAGGCCACCGCCTGCGCCCTGCGCCTGGCCGAGCTGGCCCAAGGTGCCCTCCCGGACGGGGTGTTCACCGTGGTGCCGGGCGGCCCTGCCGAGGGCGAGGCCATCACCGCAGCCGCCGATGTCCTCTCCTTCACCGGCTCCACCGGCGTCGGAAGGTCGGTGGTCCAGGCCGCCACCGCCCGGGGGGTGCCGGTCCAGGCCGAGATGGGCGGACTCAATGCCGCCATCGTGCTGCCCGACGCCGACATCGGCCGGGCCGCCACCGAGATCGCCGCCGCCATCGCCGGATACGCCGGGCAGAAGTGCACGGCCACCAGCAGGGTGATCGCGGTCGGTGCGGCCCTCGACCCGCTGCGCGAGGCCCTGACCGAGGCCCTGCGCGCCCTCCCGGTAGGCGACCCGGCCCAGCCGGCCACCGTATGCGGTCCGCTGATCAGCGAGCAGGCCCGCGACCGGGTCACCCGGGCCTTCGAAGGGCTCTCCCTGCTGACCGGCGGCAACTCCCCCGCCGGACCCGGCTGGTACACCGCCCCCGTCCTGGCCGAGAAGGTGCCTCCCGGCCACCGCCTGCTGCGCGAGGAGGTATTCGGCCCCCTGGCCGTCCTGCTGCCCGCTGACGGCCTGGACCAGGCGGTGCGCATCACCAACTCGGTGCCCTATGGCCTGGTGACCTCGGTGCACACCGGCGACCTCGACACCGCGCTCCACGGCCTGGACCAACTGGACACCGGCCTGATCCGCGTCAACGCCCCGTCCACCGGCGTGGATTTCCATCTGCCCTTCGGCGGGGCCAAAGCCTCCGGCCACGGTCCCCGCGAACAGGGCCGCGCGGCGCTGGAGTTCTACACCGCAGGCAGGACCTACACATTGGTACCGACCAAAGCAACGTGACATTGTACGCTGGGGGTCCGCTCGGTCACCGGAAGGAATGTCATGGGGCACCTGAGTGCGCGGAACCTCATCACCACCAGGGAACGGCTGCGCGACCAGGTCGCCCATGCCCTGCGCGCCGCGCTGATCTCCGGTGAACTCCGCCCGGGCCAGGTCTACTCGGCCCCGGTGCTCGCCGACGACTTCGGCATCTCCGCCACCCCCGTGCGGGAGGCGATGCTCGATCTCGCCCGTGAGGGTCTGGTCGAGCCGGTCCGCAACAAGGGTTTCCGGGTCACCGAGGTCAATGAGCGCGACCTCGACCAGTACACCGAGATCCGCACCCTGATCGAGGTGCCCATGGTCGGCCGGGTCACCAGGACCGCCTCCCGGGAGGACCTGGAGGCCCTGCGCCCGGTCGCCGAGGAGATCGTGCGAGCCGCACGGGAACACGACCTCATCGGCTACCTGGAGGCCGACCGGCAGTTCCATCTCACCCTGCTGGCTCTCTCGGGCAATGAGCGCCTGGTGGAGACGGTCAGCGACCTGCGCAAGCGCTCCCGGCTCTATGGGCTGACGGCGCTGGACGAGCGCGGCGAACTCATCCCCTCCGCCGAGGAGCACCTGGAACTGCTCGACCTGATGCTCGCCGGCGACGCCAAGGGGGCCGAGAAGTGCATGGCCCGCCACCTCGGCCATGTCCGCTCCCTCTGGGCGAGGGGCGGCGGTACGAGCGGGGCCGGGGCGGGCGCGGAACAGTCTGCCCAGCGCCCCAAGCGCCAACTGGGCCCAGTGCGCTGACAATTGGCCCACCTTGGCGGTCGGCCGCCAATGTGAAAGTGACTTATGAACCCCGCGTACGCAATCACTGACCATCTCTTCACCGTCCCGCTGGACCATTTCTCCTCCTCCCCTGCCGCATTGGCTTCGGCTCCGTCCGGCGGCGCCGCCACCATCCAGGTGTTCGCCCGGGAAGTGGCCGACCCGGCCCGGGCCGGCGAGGAACTTCCCTGGCTGCTGTATCTGCAGGGCGGGCCCGGTGGTAAGTCGCCCCGTCCCTCCGCCGGTTCGCCCGGCTGGCTGGACCATGCCCTGAAGACCCACCGGGTGCTTCTGCTCGACCAGCGCGGCACCGGCCGCTCCACACCGGTTACCGCCCGCTCCGCCGCGCGCTTCTCCTCCGCCGCCCAACTAGCCGCCTATCTCTCCCACTTCCGCGCCGACTCGATCGTCGCCGACGCCGAACTGATCCGCCGCGAGCTCTGCGGCGGGCAGCCGTGGGAGACGCTTGGCCAGAGTTATGGCGGCTTCCTTACGCTGACCTATCTCTCCCAGGCGCCCGAAGGGCTGCGGGCCTGCTATGTCGCGGGCGGCCTGCCCGGTCTGACCGCGACCGCCGACGAGGTCTATGCCCATACCTATCCCCGGGTCCGGGACCGGGTCCTGGAGCACTATGACCGCTATCCCGGAGACGCTCCCCTGCTTCGCCGGATAGCCGACCTGCTGGCGGCCACCGAAGTCCGGCTGCCGAACGGTGACCGGCTGACCCCGCGCCGACTGCGCACCCTGGGGCTGGCGCTCGGCATGGGCGATGGCTTTGAGCGCGTCCACTGGCTGCTTGATGAAGCCCTGGATGCACGAGGGGAGTTGACCGACTCCTTCCTCCACCAGGTGATGGGACTGACCGGCTTTGTGGACAACCCGCTTTACGCGGTGCTGCAGGAGTCCATATACGCCCAGGGCACGGCACACACCGGCTGGGCCGCCGACCGGGCCCTGGCCGGACACCCCGCCTTCGCCGAGGACGCCGAACCGCTGCTGTTCACCGGCGAGATGATCTATCCCTGGATGTTCGAGGAGATCAGCGGCCTGCGTCCCTTCGCCGGTGCGGCCGGGCTGCTGGCCCAACGGGCCGACTGGCCACCGCTGTACGACCCCCGGCGGCTGGCCGCCAATTCGGTGCCGCTGGCGGCGATCGTCTACCACGACGACATATACGTGGACGCCGGGCTCTCGCTGGATACCGCCCGGAGGGTCGGATCCGCCAAGGTCTGGGTCACCAATGAATGGGAGCATGACGGGATCAGCGCATCCGGCGCCCGGGTGCTCTCCCGGCTGATGGACCTGGCCGCCGGGCGGGCCTGACCGGCGCCCGGACCCCCGGCCGCCGGCCCAGCCGGGGCCGGCGCCCGGAGATTCGGCGCCGCGCCACCGCGAATGCGGGCCGGCTGTGGCATAGCTCTCGTTGAGCGGGTGCTGGAGGGCGGTGATGTCCGCAGGCGTCTCGTACATGTCTCCGAGTGTGCGGGCTGAATCCGCCAACTCGGCCTTCCGCCAAGGGAGATCAGTCGGTCGAGTGAGCGAGTTATCCACAACCGGTGAACTCTCCACAGATCTGGCCGGGCCAGGCCACGATGTCAGCGGTTCGGCGCAGAATGGGGGCATGACTGAGAGCAACGGATCCCCGGGGGCCGGCGCGTCCCTGCCCGACTGGGAGAAGCGCTTCCGGGCGCCGCGTGTGGGCCTGCCCGGCTGGGCGGAGTACGCGCCGGACCGGTCGCTGTTCACCTCCAACGCCACCGGCACCTTCGAGATCTACGCCTGGGACCGGTCCACCGGGCAGCAGCGGCAGGTGACCGACCGGCCCAACGGCACCACCGGCGGGGTGCTGTCACCGGACGGCGAGTGGATCTGGTGGTTCTCGGACACCGATGGCGACGAGTTCGGCAGCTGGATGCGCCAGCCCTTCCACGGCGGTCCGGACGAACCGGCCACACCCGGCCTGGAGCCCGCCTACCCGGCCGGGCTGGCCCTGGGCCGGGACGGCACCGCGGTCATCGGCAGCTCCACCGACAAGGGCGGCTCGACGGTCCATGTGATGCGCCCGGGCGCGGCTCCGGTGGAGATCTACCGGCATGAGCAGTCGGCCGGCGTCGGTGACCTCTCGCACGATGCCACCCTGATCGCCATCGAGCACACCGAGCACGGCGACGCCATGCACTCGGCGATCCGCGTGGTGCGCATGGACGGCAGCACCGTCGCCGAGCTGGACGACACCCGGGGCGCCACCGAGGAGCTGGGGCTGTCGGTGATGGGCTTCGCTCCGGTGGACGGCGACAGCCGGCTGCTGGTGGGGCACCAGCGGCGGGGGCGCTGGGAGCCGATGCTGTGGGACGCGCTGACCGGCGAGGAGACCCCGCTCCCCATCGACCTGCCCGGCGACCTGGACGCCGACTGGTACCCGGATGGCTCGGCCCTGCTGATCGAGCACAGCTTCCGGGCCCGCAGCGAGCTGTGGCGCTATGAACTGGCGGACGGCTCCCTGACCCGGCTGGACACCCCGCCCGGCACGGTCTCGGGAGCTCTGCCCCGGCCCGACGGGACGGTGGAATACCTCTGGTCCTCGGCTGCCAAGCCGCCGGTCATCCGGTCCACGGCCGGGCACATAGTGCTGGACCCGCCGGCCGGGCCGGACGGTATAGGCCAGGCCCCGGACTCCGTCCCGGTCGAGGACGTCTGGGTGGAAGGCCCGGGCGGCAAGGTGCACGCCCTGGTGCAGAAGCCGGCGGGGGAGGGCCCGTTCCCCACCGTCTTCGACATCCACGGCGGCCCCACCTGGCATGACAGCGATGCCTTCGCCGCCGACCCCGCCGCCTGGGTGGACCATGGCTTCGCAGTCGTCCGGGTCAACTACCGCGGATCCACCGGATACGGCCGGGCCTGGACGGACGCCCTCAAGCACCGGGTGGGCCTGATCGAGCTGGAGGACATCGCGGCGGTCCGCGAGTGGGCCATATCCTCCGGTCTGGCCGACCCCCGGCGGCTGGTCCTGGCCGGAGGTTCCTGGGGCGGCTATCTGACGCTGCTGGGCGTGGGCACCCAGCCGGATTCCTGGGCGCTGGGCCTGGCCGCGGTCCCGGTCGCCGACTATGTGACGGCCTACCACGACGAGATGGAGGCGCTGAAGGCCCTGGACCGCACGCTGCTGGGCGGCACTCCCGAGGAGGTGCCGGAGCGGTTCGCCGCCTCCTCGCCGCTGACCTATGTGGACCAGGTCCGGGCGCCGGTCTATATCTCGGCGGGGATGAACGACCCGCGCTGTCCCATCCGGCAGATCGAGAACTATGTGCGGCGCCTGGAGGAGCGCGGCCACCCGCACGAGGTCTACCGCTATGACGCGGGCCACGGTTCGCTGGTGGTGGAGGAGCGGATCAAGCAGCTCCGGCTGGAGATCGCGTTCGCCGAGCGTCATCTGGGCCGTCCGGATCGTCCGGACCAGGATCGTTCCGGTCTTCCGACTGGTCGGGGGTGATGCCCAGGGCCAGATCGCGGGCGGCCTCGGCCTCCCGGCGGAAGAGGCGGAACCACATAAAGACAACAAAGCCCGCGAAGACAAACCACTCGCCGGTGTAGCCGAGGTTCTGGAAGGCCTTGAGATCCAGGCCGGTGTTGGGCGCCGCGGCCGGAGGCACCGGGGTCATCGCTCCAGCGGCCTTCGGCTCGGTGATCCAGGCGTCATACACCTGGTAGGGCACCAGGTTGACCAGCGAGGCGGCGCTGATCACCCCGAGCTGGCCCTTGGGCAGGCCCCCGGAGGCGCCAACGCCCTGGGAGGTCGCGCTCTCGGAGGCCTGGAGGGCGCCGGACACGGTGACCCGCCCGGCCGGCGGGGCGGGCACCTTGGCGGTGTCTGCCTTGGAGCCCGCGTCACCCGGCAGCCAGCCGCGTACCACCGGCAGCGCCTTGCCGCCGTCGGTGCGCAGCAGGGTCAGCACATAGAAGCCCTTGCGGCCGCCCAGGTCGCGGTTGGGCACCAGCAGCTGGTGATCGGTGTCATAGCTGCCGGTCGCCGATGCCTGATGGCCCGAGGTCTCGGTGGTCACCGGGAGCAGGTCGCCCAGCGGCCGGGCTTTGGCGGTGCGCGCCGTGTCGGCCTGGATGCGCTGCTCCCGGTGCGAATCCACGCGCGTCTCGAAGCGGCCCAGCTGCCAGCTGCCCATGAACAGACAGAAGGGGATGGCCACCAGTGCGAAGACGTTGATCCCCCACCAGCGGGGAGTCAGCAGGAACCGATACACACCTCAACGGTACGGGCCCGCGCCAGTGCGACGGCACCGGCCCCCGGCGCGCTAGGCAGGCCGGTAGGGCTAGGCGGACGGCGGGACGGCGAGGGCGCCGGTGCGGTAGACCGTCCCGGTGCAGGCATCCGGGATCCGGGCCTGTGCCGCCACCGGCTCGCCGGCGTCGGGGGTGTGGCTGACCACCAGGTTGGCCACGGGCTTGGGCGGGGCGGTCTGCGGGGTGTCCGGCCCGGTGGCCGGCGTCGGCTGGACGACGGCCGGAGAGGGGCTGCCCGTGGGCGCGGGGGTGGCGCCGTCGGTGCCGGCGCAGCTGTTCTGTCCGCTTCCGGTGGTGGCGGGCACCCAGGCGAACTTGACCTCATAGGCCTGTCCGGGCTTCAGCAGCACCTGGTTGTCGCCGCTGGGGTCGGGCAGCCCGGTGGCGGGGTCGCCGGGGGTGTGGTCGAGGACGGTGACCTTGGTGTCCTTGACGCCGCCCTCGGTGTGGGCGGAGACCAGTCCGGGCCCGGCCACGGTGCAGGTGGCCTGGGAGACGTTGACCACGCGGAAGGCGCCGTAGACCCGGCCCGCCTTGTCCGCGGGGCCGACCGTTCCGGTGCCGTCGCCGAGCTGGCCCCGGACACAGACCGGGGCCACCGCCTCCAGGCTGGCGCGGGGATCGACGCCGGGGGTGCCGGCCGGAGTGGCCCGGCCGGTGCCGCGGTCCTTGCGTGGGTCGCCCTTGCGAGTTCCATCGCGGGAGGCGTCCTGGCCGGTGGCGCCCGGCACCGGACCGGCCGCCGGTCCGGTGTTGCCCTGCGGCTGCCCCTGCTCGGCGGCGCCGGACTGCTGATGGGTGGTGGCCGCGCTGGCCGAACGGCTGTCGGCGGTGTGGTCGGCCACGTCCGCCACCCGCAGCAGGGCGGGCAGCGCCGCGCCGACCAGCACCGCGGCCGCCACCGCGCCGCCCATGGCCTGGCGGCGGCGGGCCCGGCGGGCAGGTACGGCACGGCGCAGCCGCTCCAGGGCGTCCTCGGCGGGTTCGATCCCTTCGACCGCGTCGTGCAGCAGTCGGCGCAGCGCCTCCTCCCGGGAGTCGGGGCCGGCCTCACCAACCGCGCCGGGCGCGCCGGGCGCGCTGGATGAGCCGGGTACGCCGGGCACGCTGTCGCGGGTGCGTTCGGGAGAGCGTTCGCGGGCTCGTTCGCGGCGGGAGTTCAGGTCAATGGGTTCGCCGGGCTGGTGCGCCCCAAGGGCCTTCGGAGTTCCGCAGGGCTCGTCAGACCGGTAGGGCTCATTGGCGTCCTGCTGGTCGTGCGAGTCATACGGATCGTGCGCGTTGTGCGAGTCGTGCGCCTTGTGTCGGCGGTCGTGCGGGCCGTTGAGGCCGTTCCGGCCGTCGGGGCGGGGCGGGCCGTCGGGGGTGTTCGGCCCATCGTGGCCATCATGGCCATTGGGACTGTTGGGACCGTTGGGGCCGTTGGGGCCGTGCTGCCCGTGCTGGTCTCGGTGGTTCATGCCGGGGCCTCCATCGCGATGCGCAGCGCCGCTATGCCCCGCGAGCCATATGCCTTGACCGAGCCGATCGACAGCCCCAGTACCTCCGCCACCTGCGCCTCGGTCATATCGGCGAAGTAGCGCAGGACCAGCACCTCGCGCTGGCGGCGCTGCAGCCCGCGCATCGCCTTGATCAATTGGTCGCGCTCCAGCTGTTCATAGGCCCCCTCCTCCGCGCTCGCCATGTCGGGCATCGGCTTGGACAGCAGCTTCAGTCCGAGGATGCGGCGGCGCAGTGCGGAGCGGGACAGGTTGACCACGGTCTGCCGCAGATAGGCCAGGGTCTTCTCCGGGTCACGGACCCGGTTCCGCGCGGAGTGCACCCGGATGAAAGCTTCCTGCACCACGTCCTCGCAGGAGGCGGTGTCATCCAGGAGCAGCGCGGCCAGCCCGAGCAGCGACCGGTAGTGGGCTCGGTAGGTCTCGGTGAGGTGATCGACTGTGGTACCCGCGGCCATCGCCTGGTCAGCGTCCCCTTGTTGGGGGGACGCCTGGGCGGGGATACGGGCCGAGGCCGGCGCGGACCAGGGAGCGATCACCGGCATGCCGCCCGCCGCACGGGCCCGCCGGGCGTATGGGGGCGCCGCCACGGCGCCACGGCCCGGGGCTGTCGCGATGCTGATGACCTCTGCTGCCACGCCTGTTGGACACCCGTCCCCCCGTCAGGGTTGTACGCGGGCGCCATGGCCGACGTCGCGAGGCGTCGCGGCGGGTCACCTGCCCTCATGCGTATCAGCTCTTCCCTCATGCCCCAACCCCCGGACTTCACCGCCCTGTTGAGACGGAGAACGGCGAAGTCGCCGTTCTCCTCGGCCGGATGCCGGGGGCGGGGAACGCATCCTCGAACACGCCGTGTGCGCCGCTCAAGGAGCTTGGACCAACGCCTTGATCACAGAACCTTCACACGTCCCCCAAGTATTGCCGAGGGGCTCGGCCCGGCGCCATGGATTCGCCGGGCCGAGCAATGGCCGGGCAGGCCGCGGTCCACGGACCGGGACAGCCGGGCCGGAGGCCCGGGGCCCGGTGGCGTCAGCGGCCGGTGCCTCCATAGACGACCGCCTCGTCGTTCTCGCTGTCCAGGCCGAAGGCCGTGTGCACGGCACGAACCGCCTCATTGACGTCGTCGGCGCGGGTGACCACCGAGATGCGGATCTCCGAGGTGGAGATCAGCTCGATGTTGACGCCCGCGTTGGACAGCGCCTCGAAGAACATCGCGGTGACGCCCGGGTTGGTCTTCATTCCGGCGCCGACCAGCGAGATCTTGGCGATCTGGTCGTCGTAGCGCAGGGTGTCGAAGCCGACCCGGGAGCGGGTCTTCTCCAGCGCCTCGATCGCCTTGCGGCCCTCGGTCTTGGGCAGGGTGAAGGAGATGTCGGTCAGTCCGGTGGCCGCGGCGGAGACGTTCTGCACCACCATGTCGATGTTGATCTCGGCGTCCGCGATCGCCCGGAAGATCGTCGCGGCCTCGCCCGGCTTGTCCGGCACCCCGACGACCGTGACCTTCGCCTCGGAGGTGTCATGTGCGACACCCGAGATGATCGCCTGCTCCATCGGCTCGCTCCCTTGAGGCTCGTTGCTGACCCAGGTGCCCTTGAGCCCCGAGAAGGAGGACCGCACATGGATCGGGATGTTGTAACGGCGTGCGTACTCGACACAGCGGTGCAGCAGCACCTTGGAGCCGGAGCTGGCCAGCTCCAGCATGTCCTCGAACGAGATCCAGTCGATCTTGCGGGCCTTCTTCACCACCCGGGGGTCGGCGGTGAAGACGCCATCGACGTCCGTGTAGATCTCGCAGACCTCGGCGTCCAGCGCGGCCGCCAGGGCGACGGCGGTGGTGTCACTGCCGCCCCGGCCCAGCGTGGTGATGTCCTTGCTGTCCTGGGACACACCCTGGAAGCCGGCCACGATCGCGATATTGCCCGCGTCCACGGACTGCTGGATACGGCCCGGCGTGACGTCGATGATCCGCGCTTTGTTGTGGACCGAGTCGGTGATCACTCCGGCCTGGCTGCCGGTGAACGACTGCGCCTCGTGACCGAGGTTTTTGATCGCCATCGCCAGCAGCGCCATGGAGATACGCTCTCCGGCGGTCAGCAGCATGTCGAACTCGCGCCCCGCAGGCATCGGAGATACCTGCTCGGCGAGGTCGATCAACTCATCCGTCGTGTCACCCATCGCGGAAACCACGACGACCACCTGATGGCCGTTCTTCTTGGCTTCCACGATTCGCTTGGCGACCCGCTTGATGCCCTCGGCATCGGCAACGGAGGAGCCTCCGTACTTCTGCACGACAAGGCCCACGTGCGCTCCTCGCAGCTTTTGTGTATTGCGGACGATTCAGAGTCTATCGATGGGCGCGATTGGGGCCTTGGGGCTCCGCATCCTGAGATGAGTCCTGAGACGCTTCCTGAAATGCGAATGCGTTCCGAGACGCGTCGCGGGATGCGGCGCGGGGTGCTCACGAGACGCGCCGCGGCGCACGTCCCGAAGGTGCGCCGTCCGGCACCCGGCCGGAAGACGGCAAGCGGCGGCCGGCCGGACAGGACGGCTCAGACCGAGCGCAGCCCCTTGGCAACGCCGATCTCCGCCGCCATCACCTCACCCGCCTCCTCGGCCAGCTGCTCCTCGGTGCCCACGGCATCGGTGTCCAGCCCGTCCAGCTCGACCAGCGGCTGGTCCAGCCGTACATGGGCGACCAGCGACTGGAGCGCGCGCAGGGCGGCGGAGGCGGTGGGCCCCCAGTTGGACAGATAGGAGAACTGCCACCACCACAGGGCCTCGCTGACCCGGCCGTCCCGGTAGTGGGCCATGCCGTGCCGCAGGTCGGTGATGATGTCGGCGAGGTCGTCGGAGATCCGGCAGGCGACGGGCGCGGTGCGCGGTACATACGGGTCGAAGACCTCGGAGTAGACGTCCACCGGGTCCAGCAGCCGGGCGAACCGCTCGCGCAGCTCGTCCACATCCGGCTCGGGGCCGACGTCCGGTTCGTACCGCTCGTCCGGTACGAAGTCCTCGTGCGCGCCCAGCCGGCCGCCGGTCAGCAGCAGCTGGGAGATCTCCAGCAGCAGGAAGGGCACGGCGCTGTCCGGCTCGTCGCCTCGGGACACCTCGGCGACGGCCACGATAAAGCTCTCGATCGAGTCCGCGATGGAGACGGCGAAATCGTCGGGATCGCGCTTGGCGTCATGGAGCGTTGCGTCAGACATCGAGAAGTCGTCTCCCTTCGAAGGCACGTCCGAGCGTGACCTCGTCGGCGTATTCCAAGTCTCCGCCCACTGGCAGCCCGCTCGCCAGCCTGGTGACCTTCAGCCCCATGGGCTTCACCATCCGTGCCAGGTAGGTGGCCGTGGCCTCGCCCTCCAGGTTGGGGTCGGTGGCCAGGATCAGCTCGGTGACCGAACCGTCCGCGAGGCGTGCCAGCAGCTCACGGATCCGCAGGTCGTCCGGGCCCACGCCCTCGATGGGGCTGATGGCCCCGCCGAGGACGTGGTAGCGGCCCCGGAACTCGCGGGTCCGCTCGATCGCCACCACGTCCTTGGGCTCCTCCACCACACAGATGACGGCCGGGTCGCGGCGCGGGTCCTGACAGACCCGGCACCGCTCCTCCTGGGCCACATTGCCGCACAGGGCACAGAACCGGACCTTTGCCTTGACCTCGGTCAGGGCGTGCGCGAGCCGGCGGACGTCGGCCGGCTCGGCCTGGAGGATATGGAACGCGATCCGCTGGGCGCTCTTGGGACCGACGCCGGGCAGCCTGCCCAGTTCATCGATCAGATCCTGGACCACGCCTTCATACACGGATCGGGTTCTCCTGGTTCTTCCTGTGTCTTCGGTTGTCCGGCCGTCGGCTTCGGCCGGGCTGCGGCGACAAGGCCGCGATGAAGCCGCGGTGAGGCCGCGGTGGCTAGAAGGGCAGACCGGGGATGCCGCCGCCGAGGCCCTGGGCCAGCGGGCCCAGCTTCTGCTGCTGGAGCTGCTGGGCGGAGGCGTTGGCGTCCCGCACAGCGGCCAGGATCAGGTCGGCCAGGGTCTCGGTGTCCTCGGGGTCCACCGCCTTGGGGTCGATCACCAGGGCCTGGAGCTCACCGGCACCGCTGACGGTGGCCTTCACCAGGCCGCCGCCGGCCGAACCCTCGACGGGCGTGCGCGCCAGCTCCTCCTGAGCCGCGGCGAGATCCTGCTGCATCTTCTGGGCCTGCTGAAGCAGCTGCTGCATATTGGGCTGGCCACCACCGGGAATCACGGGTTGCTCCTGTGCTGTCGCGACAATGGGTCGGTAGTGCGAGCCTACGTGTTCACCGGGGGCGGTGCGCCATGCCGGGGAAAAGCTTCCCCGGCCCCCCGGCCCTACTCGTGCGGGATCTCGTCGATGACGGTGGCACCCAGCTCGCGGACGATGAGGTCATGGCCGGTCAGGGCGGTGTCGTCCAGATCCGGGTCGTCCTCGGCGGGCATATCGTCCTCGGGCGCGACCGGGGGCGGCTCCGGGGCCGCCTGCGGAGCGGGCGCCGGCGCGGGCCGCTCCGGCTGCGCCGGGGCGGGCGCGGGGGCCTGCGCCTGGGGGTGCGGCGGCGGGGCCACGGCCGGGGCGGGCGCGCTGTACGGAGCGGAGGGGGCGGCTCCGCCGCCGCTGGGATCGACGACCAGCTCGATCTTCCACTGCACCCCGAGCGCATCGCCCAGCGCCTGGCGGAGCACTTCCTCGCTGCCGCTGTTGGCGAAGCTGTCGCGGGCACCGGCATTGGAGAAGCCGACCTGGAGCGTGCTGCCGTCGAAGCCGGTGACCTGAGCGTTCTGGCTGAGCAGGATCCAGGTGAAGCGACGGCGGTTCTTCACCGCCTCCAGGACCTGCGGCCACATCTGACGGATCTGGCCGGCGTCACCACGGGGCTGAGCGGGAGGCTGGGGTGCCGTTTGGCCCGCGGCCGACTGGGGCTGCTGCGGTTGCTGGGATTGCTGGGCTTGCTGGTACGAGGCCGCGGGCGCACTCCGCACCGCCGCCGCGCCGCCGCCCTGGCCGGGGGCGGCCGCCGTGGGCCAGGCGCCCGGCCGCTGGACGGCCGCGGCGGACGCCGCCGGGGCGGACGAAGGCGCGGGGCCGCCCTGCCCCGGAGCGGCCGCGGTCGGCCAGGCGCCGGGGCGCGCACCGCCGTTCTGCGTGGCGGGGGCGGGTGCGGGTGCGGCGGGGGGCGCGGACGGCCCGGAGGGCGCGCTCACCGGTGCGGCGGGCGCGGGCGCACCGGGCGCGGGAGCGTCCGGCGCAGGCGCCTGCGCCGGTGCCTGCCCCTGGCCGCCCTGCTGACCACCCAGCTGACCACCCTGTATCGGTCCCTGCTGACCCCCCTGTGCTGCCGCCCCCTGGACAACCGCCGCGCGGGCCGCCGCCGGCCCGGACAGCCCGGGAGTGGCCGCCGGATCATGCCCCTGCGGCCCCGGCACATACCCGACACCGCCGCCCATACCTGCGGCCATAGCGCCACCACCGCCGCCGCCCGCGAAGGCGGCACCGCGCTCCAGCCGGTCCAGCCGGGCTCGTACCGACCGCTCGTCGTCGAAGGCGGCGGGCAGCAGCACCCGCGCACAGATCAGCTCCAGCTGAAGCCGCGGCGAGGTGGCCCCGCGCATCTCGGTCAGACCTTCGTTGACCAGATCGGCGGCCCGGCTGAGTTCGCCCGCCCCGAAGACGGCGGCCTGGGCCTGCATCCGCTCCACCACATCGGCCGGGGCGTCGATCAGCCCCTTCTCCGCCGCGTCCGGCACCGCGGCCAGGATCACCAGATCGCGCAGCCGCTCCAGCAGGTCCGCGACAAAGCGGCGCGGGTCGTTGCCGCCCTCGATGACCCGGTCCACCACCTCGAAGGCAGCACCGCCGTCGCCCGCGGCGAAGGCGTCCACCACGGCGTCGAGCAGCGAGCCATCGGTGTAGCCGAGCAGGGAGGTGGCCATGGCGTACGTCACACCGGCCTCGTCCGCACCGGCCAGCAGCTGGTCCATCACCGACATCGAGTCACGCACCGAGCCGGCCCCGGCCCGTACCACCAGCGGCAGCACCCCGTCCTCGACCGGGATCGCCTCCTGCTCGCAGACCTCGGCCAGGTAATCGCGCAGGGTGCCGGGCGGCACCAGCCGGAACGGATAGTGGTGGGTACGCGACCGGATGGTGCCGATGACCTTCTCCGGCTCGGTGGTCGCGAAGATGAACTTCAGATGCTCCGGCGGCTCCTCGACCACCTTCAGCAGGGCGTTGAAGCCCGCCGAGGTGACCATGTGCGCCTCGTCGATGATGTAGATCTTGTACCGGCTGGCGGCGGGCCCGAAGAAGGCCTTCTCCCGCAGCTCGCGGGCGTCGTCCACACCACCGTGGGAGGCGGCGTCGATCTCGATCACATCGATCGATCCGCGTCCGTTGCGCGCCAGGTCACGGCAGGACTGGCACTCGCCGCAGGGGGTGGGCGTGGGGCCCTGCTCACAGTTGAGACAGCGGGCCAGGATGCGCGCGCTGGTCGTCTTGCCACAGCCGCGCGGCCCGCTGAACAGGTACGCGTGATTGACCCGGTTGTTCCGCAGCGCCTGCTGCAGCGGGCCGGTTACATGCTCCTGCCCGATGACCTCGGCGAAGGACTCGGGACGGTAGCGGCGATAAAGCGCGAGGGACGACACACCTACGACGATATCGGGCCCCACCGACAAGTGGCCTCGGTCACAATCTCCCCACCCACCCCAACGCAAAGGGCCCCTCACGCACCCGCCAGAGCTCACTTACCCTTGCTGCCTTCCGGCCCTGGGGGAGTTCGGTGAGATAGCGCCACGTGAGGGGCTTGCCTCCCACCCTAGCGGATCCGGGAGGGTGCTCGGCCCCCTCCGCCCGATGTGATCAAGACCCCCGGGAACGGGTTCGCGAGCACTCCTCCGCGTCTTGTATTGTTTGCGGCGGAGGATTCGCCTAGAGGCCTAGGGCGCACGCTTGGAAAGCGTGTTGGGGGCAACCCCTCACGAGTTCGAATCTCGTATCCTCCGCACTCGCCCACCTGGGCAAACGAGGCCCCCGACCGGATTCCGGTCGGGGGTCTCGTCGTTGTCCGGTCGCAGTTTTGGTTGCAGTTGTCGTCAACGACCGCCCGAGCCACTCGGGACACCCTCTTGGTAACGGTTTCCGTTTTCATGTAGCGTTTACGCCACGCACCGACGACGGAGGTCTTCGTACCCATGGCCGTGCCCAAGCGGAAGATGTCCCGCTCCAATACCCGCCACCGCCGCGCCCAGTGGAAGGCGAGCACGCCCCAGCTGGTGCCGGTCACCATCGAGGGCGCCGTGCATCTGGTTCCGCAGCGCCTGGTGAAGGCGTATGAGCGCGGGCTGCTGCACCCGGAGGGCTGACGGGCCATGGCCACTGATCACCGGCTGCCGGTGACCGTCCTCTCCGGCTTCCTCGGCGCGGGCAAGACGACCCTGCTCAACCACGTCCTGGCCAACCGCGACGGGCTGCGCGTCGCCGTGGTCGTCAACGACATGAGCGAGATCAACATCGACGCCGCGCTGGTGCGGGGCGGCGAAGGCGCGCTGTCGCGGACCGAGGAGCGCCTGGTCGAGATGACCAACGGCTGCATTTGCTGCACCCTGCGGGACGATCTCCTGGACGAAGTGGACCGGCTGGCCCGCGAAGGCCGCTTCGACTACCTGCTCATCGAGTCGAGCGGCATCTCCGAACCGATGCCCGTCGCCGCCACCTTCGCCTTCCCCCGGGACGACGGCGCCACCCTCGGAGACCTGGCCCGGCTCGACACCATGGTCACGGTCGTGGACGCAGCGAACTTCCTCCCCGAGCTCGCGGGTGGCGACGGCCTGGTGGAGCGCGGCCTGGACCAGTACGAGGACGACGAGCGGACGGTGAGCGATCTCCTCATGGACCAGATCGAGTTCGCCGACGTCATCGTGGTCAACAAGCTCGATCTGGTGGACGCGGCGGATGCCGGCCGGCTCCGGGCGGCGCTCGCCCGTCTCAATCCGGCCGCCCGCATCGTGCCGGCCGAGCACGGCCGGGTGGACCCGTCCACGATCCTCGGCACCGGCCTCTTCGACCTGGAGCGTGCCCAGCAGGCGCCCGGGTGGGTCAGGGAGCTCAACGGCGACCACACGCCCGAGACCGAGGAGTACGGCATCTCCTCAACGGTCTTCCGCGCCGAGCGGGCCTTCCACCCGCAGCGCCTGTGGACATTCGTCACCGAGGAACTCGACTCGGGGACCTATGGCCAAGTGCTGCGTTCCAAGGGGTTCTTCTGGCTGGCCGGGCGTGATCGGGTGACCGGGCTGTGGTCGCAGGCCGGAGCCGTGGCCCGCTTCGAGCCCGCCGCTGCCCGCGAGCCGGGCGGACAAGGGCAGGAACTCGTCTTCATCGGCACGGAGTTGTGCCCGGAAGCACTGCAACAGGCGCTCTCCGCCTGCCTGGTGCGGCCGGACGAGGCAGGGACGTCATGGTCCGATCCCTTCCCCGCCTGGGACGTCCACGGCCTGGACGATGTCACCTGCGAGCACGACCACCACGAGCCGGAGGCAGTCGGCGAAATGACGCCGGCATCTGTCTCATTGTGGCCCTTGGCACAGTGGGCGGTGTCCGGCTAACCGCCACACTGGCACGGGCCGCCGGACTGGCATCCACAGCTGCAGCCCGGACCGCAGGTGCAGCCTGAACTGCATGTCGGGGACGGCGTGTTAACGGTCATGGCCCGCACTCCTTCTTCGCTGATGCGGTTGTCCATCCGAGCGAACACCCAGCTGCTTCTTGGTCGCAAGAGGGTGGGCGAGGGCAGCGGTTACGAGCCGCAGGGTTCACGTCGGCGGGCTGCGCCGGGGCGGTAGCCATGTGATGCGCGAGTCACCTTCTGCCGCATGACGTGTTTTCAGCCGACTTCTGGCAACTTTCGTGAATCCCCCGCGCGGTTAACACCGGAAGGGCAGGCTCTCCCGTCGGAACAGATCCGCTCATCGGGGGAGAAAAGAAGGATTTGCCATGCTGACCAGTACGCACACTTCTCACGCGAACCACACCCACCAGCACGGTGCGGGGTGCGGGCACGTCGCCGTACCGCACAGCGACCACATCGACTACGTCCACGACGGGCACCTGCACCGCATACACGAGGACCACACCGACGAGTGCGAGCCCGCCGGCCACACCGTCCACCAGGAGCACGCGCACCAGCACGGTGCGGGGTGCGGTCATGTCGCCGTGCCGCACGGCGACCACATGGACTACATCCACGACGGGCACCGTCACGCCCAGCACGACGGGCACTGGGACGACCACTGACCCCCGGGATGTCCGTGCCTGATCTGCCTTCCGGCCGCAGTCCGGGCGTGCCGGACATCGGTGAACCCTGAGGTCCGGGCGATCCGGTCCGCCCGCTTCTCCACCGGGCCGGATTCGACGGGCAGGCTGAGACCGCGCTCGGTGCAGATCGGGTAGTGGCGGTGGTCGGGGCCGGGGCAGTGGCGGAAGAGCCGCTCGCCACTGGTGTCGCGGAAGACGTCCGCACGGCCGGCCTCGGCCAGCGCGGTGAGGGTGCGGCAGACAGTGGAGAGGCCGACGGCTTCGCCGCCCTGGTCCGCCTGACCGGCATGAACCGCCACTCACCAGGGACGGACCGCCCGGCTAAGTGACCTGGAAGTTGGCCATCATGGCCATGTCCTCGTGTTCGAGGTTGTGGCAGTGCAGCATGTAGCGCCCCTTGTAGCCGGCGAACCGCACAAGGGCCTCCACCACTTCGTACGGGCGGACGTCCACAGTGTCCTTCCAGCCGGCGTCAGCGGCGGCCGGTGGTCTGCCGCCGCGGGCAACGACCTGGAACCGGGCCAGGTGTATGTGCACGGGGTGGTGGAAGTCGCTGCTGAAGCGCCATCGCTCCACGCTGCCCAGGCGTGGGGATGCCAGCACGGTGTCGGTGCTGAACGGCCGGCCGTTGATGGTCCACATCTGCCGGTCATCAGCGGTGTGGGTCCGCCGGAAGTCGAAGACCCGTACCGGCATCGCCGCGCTCGGCATGAGCTTGTCGAAGGAGGCGGCGAGGCGGGTCGGCACACGGCTGTCGTCCTTCCTCTCCCTGCGGACGACGTGGAAGCGCATGACCTCGCGCATGCCGCCCTGGGCCGCCGTGTTGCGCAGGGTGATGCGGCTGCCCACGGGAAAGGCGGCGAAGTCGATGACGGTGTCGCATCGTTCGCCGGGCGCGAGATCGACCGAGGCAAGTGGCTGGGGTGCGGCCAGCAGGCCGCCATCGCTGCCGATCTGGACGAACCGTCCGCGTCTGCCTCCCCCGGCCTCCAGGCGGAGCCGGTAGCGGCGGGCGTTGGAGGCATTGAGGAAGCGGAAGCGGTAGCGGACAGCGGACACTTCCAGGACGGGCCAGGGTGCGCCGTTGACGAGCTGGACGTCGCCGAGCACTCCGTCGGGGAAGGAGTCGTGGCTGTGGGCCGGGTAGCGGAAGGAGCCGTCCTCCTCGAAGGAGCGGTCGCACAGCATCAGCGGGATGTCGCGTTCGCCGCCGGGCAGCGGGAGCCGGGCTTCTTCCTCGTCGCGGATGAGGAAAAAGCCCGCCAGGCCACGCCAGACCTGTGGGGCGCTGAAGTCCATGCGGTGGTCGTGGTACCAGAGCGTCGCAGCGCGTTGCGGCAGCGGGTACTCGTAGGTGCGGTGGCCCACGGCTGTCCGGCCCTCGTGGGCGCCCGCCATGCCGCCGTGGATCCGATGCGCCTGGCCGGGTGAGCAGCGGTCGGGCAGCAGCAGGTCGGTGGGGTATCCGTCGGACTCCGGCGGAGTAACGCCGCCGTGCAGGTGCGTCACCGTCGGGACGGTGAGGCTGTTGCGCACCTCAAGCACCGTCCTGCGCCCCGAATGGGCACTGAAGGTCGGGCCGGGAAAGATTCCGTCGTACCCCCACACCGTGGTCTTGAGGCCCGGCAGTATCTCGATGCGGCCCTCACGCTGCTCGACCGCGTAGACGTCGGCTCCCTGCTCGCCGCGCACCGGCCGGGCCACCGGCGGCACCGGCAGCGGAACACCGAATGGTTCGGGCAGCAGCGCCTTGCTGGCAAGGACCCGCTCAGTCGGTGCGCCGGCCAGCTGGGACCAGCCCGCCGCCCCCACGGTCACCGCTGCCCCGGTACCTGCCGCCAGCCCCAGGATCCTCCGTCGGCTCGGGCGCTTCACTCGGCCACCTCCGCCATGGACGGCCCGGTCTGCGGCGTGGTGCTGGTGCGATAGGTGAACGCCCAGTACGTCAGGGCCGTCGCGCAGCCGAAGATGGCCATCCCCAGCGGCATATGGGCCGCCAGCACACGGGCTTCACCGAGCCCTTGTTGCACACTCACCAGGCAGGCGAGCACCGCGCTCGCCGCCGCCGGCCCGCCCGGCGCGCGCAGCAGACGCCACACAACCACCGCGACCACGGTCTGGACGACCGTGAGCGCGCTCAGCACACCGGCGTTGGCCGCGTGCCAGGCCAGCAGATCGAGATCGCCCGTGACGAACAGGCCGGCCAGGGCCGCCTGGAGGAGCGTGTCCAGGAGTACGAGTACGGCCGTGGCGCGCAGCAGTCGTACCGGCCAGCGGCGCTCATACCCCGCTCGCGCGCTCACCGGGATTCGGTCCGGCTGCCCTGGGCCTGCTCGTACGCCTGGAAGCCGTCCTCGACGCCCAGGAAGATCTCGCCGAAGGTCAGGTAGCCCTCACTGACCACGGGAGTGTCGCGCAGGCCCTCGACCAGGAAGTAGTAGGCGCCCAGGTCCTCGGTCTCCAGCACGACGAAGTCCGAGAAGCGGCCGTTGAACGCCTCGGCGTCGAAGAAGCGGGCCCTCACCCGGTCTGCGTAGGTGGCGAAGACCGGCTCCAGATGCGTTGCGCGCATCGCGTTGCGCTGCTCCCGGGAGAGCGCCAGCCATCGCTGGGTGACCGTGTAGGTGAGGACGATGCCGTACTTCATAAGAGCTCCCCCTGAGTAGTTGCTAACGCTGTTAACTTTCCGGAGTGAGCTAAAGTTACAGGCGTTAACTTTGTCAAGTGGGAAGGCAGGGCAGGCCGCTGTGGAGAGCACTCCAGGAACCTCCGGAACCTCCACGGGCCGGCGCCGCCACCGCGTCCGCGAAGAGGCGCTGGCCGAGATCCTGCGCACCGGCCGGCGGCTGCTGGTCGAGGAAGGACCGGCCGCCGTCACGCTGCGCGCCATCGCCCGCGAGATGGGCATGACCGCGCCGGGCCTGTACCGCTACTACGCCGGTCATCGGGATCTGATCCAGGCGCTGGCCTCGTCCCTCTACGACGAACTGGCCGACAGCCTGGCCGCCGCCCGCGATCGCCATCCGGCCGCCGAACCCGGCCGGCAGCTCCGCGAGGTGTGCCAGGAGCTGCGCCGCTGGGCGCTGGCCCATCCCCGCGAGTTCGGGCTGCTGTTCGCCAAGCCGGTCAGCGACACCGACACCACACCCGGGACCGCCGCGCACGACTCGGGCTGGCGCTTCGGCGGAGTCATCCTCGACCTCATGGTCCAGCTGTGGCGGAACGGCGGCATCCAGCCGCCGACCGGCCTGGACCCTGCCTGGGCGGCCCAGTTGGAGGAGGTCCGCGAACACCTCTCCGGCGAACCCGTGCCCCTGGAGGCCATCTACGTCTTCGTCGCCTGCTGGGCCCGCCTCTACGGAGCCGTCGCCGTCGAGGTCTTCGGCCACCTCGACTTCGCCCTCACCGACCCGGGACCGCTCTTCGACCGCACCATCGACGAAGTCCTGGCCGCCTTGGGCGAGCCTCTCATTTAACGCCCCCGCAGCTTCCAAATGCCGGCCGGCGTTGCAGGGGCGGGCGTCTCTGCGCTCGACGGCGCAGGGGCCTGGCTCTGCGTGCCCGGTTCGCTCTGGCCGGCGCGGCAACCTTTTCCGGAACGGCGGCAACTGACGGGCGATCCCGAAGGTGATCACACCCTGACGTCCGATCCCAATGCCGCCTGCCGCCATCGCACCGCCGAGCCGAAAAGGTGCGCGCGGCAGGGCCGAAGCAAGGAGTGGCCCCATGAAAGAGACGGATCCCACGGTGAGCGACCGCCGTCGGCGCGCGCACGCGGCCGGTGGCGTACGGCGCCCGCGTGGGCGCCACCGGCGGCGCTGGACCACGCTGAGCCTGGCACTGGGGGTGCCCGCCGTACTCGGTCCCTGCCTGCTGTTTGTGCGGGCCGGTTCGAACGCCGCGACGGTGGATCCCGACGACTACTACACCTTGGTGTCCGCCCGCGGCGACACGGCGCTGGGCGTGCCCGGGACGGACGCCTCGGACGGCGACCGGATACGGCAGGAGAGCCGCGAGGCCGATGCCGCGAGCCAGCAGTGGCGGCTGAGGCCGACCGCGGACGGCTACTACGAGCTGGAGAACCGCAGCACCCACAAGGTCATCGGAGTGCGGGACGCCACGTCCAAGTCGCTCGCCACCGTCGAGCAGCAGACCGACCACGGTTCGGCCGCGCAGCAGTGGCGGATGCAGCATCTGGGCGGCGGAGCGGTGAAGTTCGTCTCCCGCACAAGCGGGATGGTGCTGGATGTGTCGGGCGGCGGCAGCGGTGCGGACGGACCATCCGCCCGGTACGCCGGCCGGAGCGGTACCAACCAGCAGTGGCGGCTGGTGAAGGCATCCCCCAGGAGTGGATACACCTGGCACAACGCGCAGATCGTCGGCGGCGGGTTTGTGACCGGGCTGGTCTTCAACCCCACCCGTAAGGACCTGTTGTACGCCCGGACCGATATCGGCGGCGCGTACCGCTGGGACGCGGCCGCCGGCCAGTGGATCCCGCTGACCGACTGGATCGGTGATGCCGACCGGAACCTGCTGGGCATCGAGAGCCTGGCGACCGACCCGGTCGATCCCAACCGGCTGTACCTCGCGAGCGGCACCTACACCAATGAGTGGGCGGGCAATGGAGCGATCCTCCGCTCGACCGACCAGGGGCGGACGTTCCGGCGCACCGACCTGCCGTTCAAGCTGGGCGGCAACGAGGACGGGCGGTCGATGGGTGAGCGGCTGGTGGTGGACCCGTCCGACCACAGCAGGCTCTACCTGGGCACCCGCAAGAACGGCCTCTGGCGCAGCACCGACTACGGCGCGACCTGGAGCCAGGTCGGCAGCTTCCCCGTCAAGGACGGTGCGAGCAGCGGCGTCGGCCTGTCCTTTGTGACCTTCGGCCGGCCGGGCAGCAAGACGGTCTATGCAGGCGTGGCGGACAAGACCGCCTCCCTGTACCGCTCCACCGACGGCGGCAGCACCTGGCAGGCCGTCCCCGGCCGGCCGACGGGGCAGCTGCCGCAGCACGGGGTGGTGTCCGGCGACGGCTCGCTCTATCTGACGTACACCAACACACCGGGCCCCAACGGAGTGACGGCGGGATCGGTGTGGAAGTACACACCGGCCACCGGGGCCTGGCAGAACACCTCGCCGTCCGGCGGCGGTTATGGCTTCGCCGGCCTGGCGGTCGATCCGCGGCACCCGGCCACGGTGATGGTCACCACGCTGGACCGCTGGTGGCCCTCCGACGAGCTCTACCGGTCCACCGACGGTGGCGCCACCTGGAAGGCGCTCGGCGCGACCTCGGTGCGCGACGACTCCGCGGCACCGTATGTGGGTACCGGCATCGGGCACTGGATGGGCACGCTGGCCATCGACCCCTTCGACTCCGGGCATGTGCTGTACGGCACCGGATCGGGCATATGGGGCAGCACCGATGTGACCGCGGCGGACAGCGGGCGGCCGACGCACTGGACGATCCCGGCCAAGGGCCTGGAGGAGACCGTGGCGCTCGGGCTGATCAAGCCTCCGGGCCTCCCGCTGATCAGCGCGCTCGGCGATGTCAGCGGATTCCGGCACATCGACCTGACCAAGGTCCCCGCCAAGGCACTGACCGGACCGAAGTTCACCAACACCACGGGCCTCGACTTCGCACAGCGGAAGCCGGAGTTCATGGTGCGCGTCGGCCTCGGCAACGCGCAGCACGGCGCCTACTCGACCGACGGTGGAGCGAACTGGGCGCCGTTCGCGACGGCGCCGGTGGGTGACGCGGGCGGCGGTTCCGCGGCCGTCTCGGCCGATGGCGCAACGGTGGTGTGGACCCCGGCCGGCCAGGTGCCGTTCCGCTCAACTGACCGCGGCGCGTCCTGGGCGGCGGTCTCGGGCCTGCCCAAGGACGCGGTCGTGATCGCCGACCGTTCGGCGGCGAGCACGTTCTACGCCCTCAGCGGCGGCACCCTCTACGCCAGCACCGACGGCGGGAAGCACTTCACCGCCCGGGCCACCGGTCTGGGTGACGGGCAGCTCAAGGCGGTGCCGGGCGTCGCCGGTGACCTGTGGATCGCGGGCGGGGGCAATGGACTCCAGCACTCCACCAATGCCGGGGCGAGCTTCACCAAGGTCGCCGGTGTGCAGCAGGCGACCGCCGTCGGCTTCGGCAAGGCCGCGCCGGGCGCCCGCTACCAGGCCCTCTACCTCAGCGGAAAGGTGAAGGGCGTCAGCGGGCTGCTCCGGTCCACTGACGGCGGCTCGACCTGGGTCCGGATCAATGACGACCGGCACCAGTTCGGCGGGAGCGCCATCAGCGTCCTCACGGGCGACCCCGATGTATACGGCCGGGTCTACCTGGGCGGCTACGGCCGCGGCGTGGTTTACGGCGACCCCTCCTGACCCATCCGGCCCGTGGGCGGAACGGCGGGTACGCGCCGTTCCGCCCGCGGTGCCGGCCGGCCGCACCCGGTCGCGATCACCGTGCGGCAGGCGGGTCAGCGCTGCAGGGTGAGCAGGCCCGGCCGCCACGGCAGCCGGTCGTAGGGGCCGGTCGCGGCGGGGGACTTCCCCTGGTAGAGGAACTGCAGGTGACAGGGGTCGATGGTCATGGTCTGGTCGGGGTTGTTGCGGACCAGGTCGCCATGGCTGATGTCGTTGGTCCAGGTGGCACCGCTGTTGGCCTTGCCCGCGAAGGGGTTGCTCTCGCTTGCGGCCTGCGGGGTCCATGAACCGCTCAGGGCAGAGGCCGTGAACGAGCGGAAGTAACGCTGCTCATTCGCACCCCGAGCCTCGACGATCATGAGGTACTGGTTCCGGCCCTGGACCTTGTAGACCTGCGGCGCCTCGAACAGGTCCTTTGTCGGGCCGCTCAGGACCGTCGTATACGAGGAGCCGAAGTTGCCCGGGAAGTTCCCGATCGGCATGCTCGCCCGGTAGATCTTGCCGTTGTCACCGGCGAAGAACAGGTACATGTTCCGGCCGTCACCGATCAGGGTCTGGTCGATCGGTGCGGAGTGGGGGACGCTTCCGGTGAACAGCGGCTGCGGCGCGGACCAGCCATTGGGGTTCGTGGGATCGCTCGATGTGCGGTAGCTGAAGGGCCACCCACCCCACTGGTACGCCAGTACCCAGATCTTCTTGGGCGCGAAGTAGAACAGCGTGGGCGCCACCGCGATCTGGCCCATCCCGGTCTGGCGGGCCGATGCCATGTCCGACCAGTCCTTGAAGGGGCCGAACATCATCGAGCCATAGGACGAGCCCGACACATTCGACGCATAGACCAGGTGCTTGCCGTTGAACACCACATCGGTGAAGTCCTTGACCGCGGCCCACCCGTTCGCCGGCTGCGCCAACGCACCCGTCGATGTCCACCGGTATGTCGAGGGAAGGTCACAGGTGCCGCCCGTCGGCGCGGCCGGCCAGAAGTTCCAGTGCTGGTTGGCGCCGCCGTTGGCCTTCCCGGTCCGGACGGGAGTGCCGTTGGCGGTCCGGCCGCCGGGGGTCTCCAGCGCCCGGCCGCTGGCCGCATTGATGAGCGTGTACGAGCCATCACTGTTGCGAACGGCCCGCCAGTGCTGGTTGGCGCCGCCGTTGGCGTCCCGGACCTCCGCCCTCGTCCCCTTGCCCGTCCGGCCGCCCGGCTCCTCCAGTACCCGGCCGCCGGCGACGTTGGTCAGCGTGTAGGAGCCGTCATCGTTACGGACGGCCCGCCACTGCTGGTTGGCGGCCCGGCCGTTGGCGTCCCACACCTGGAGCGGGGTGCCGTTGCCGTTCTGTCCCGCGGGCTCGTCGAGAACGCGTCCGGCGGCCACGCCGGAGAGGGTGTAGACCGCGCCGGAGGTGATGCCCCCGTCCGCTGTGCCGTTGCTGCTGCCGCCCAGGGCGGTGAGCACCGCGCGGTGGGCGGGCTTCTTGTTGCCGGCCGCGTCGAACAGCAGCGGGTTCTCACCGGTGCGCCAGGAGTCGCTGTCCCGGATGCCCCACACCGTGATGCCCTTGCAGCGGGCGACGTTTATGCACGCCCGGGCGGCGTTGGCGTACGCGGCAGGCGACGCCTGAGCGATGTCGAGCTCGGTGATCTGGACGTCCACGCCCAGAGCGGCGAAGTTGGCCAGGGTGGTGCGGAAGCTTGCCGGGGGGCCGCCGGCGCCGAAGTGGCTCTGGAAGCCGACGCAGTCGATGGGCACACCGCGGGACTTGAAGTCCTTGACCATCGCATAGACGCCCTGCGTCTTGGCATCGGTCCAGTTCTCGGTGTTGTAGTCGTTGTAGCAGAGCTTGGCCGAGGGGTCGGCCTTCCGGGCGGTGCGGAAGGCTTCCTCGATGAAGCCATTGCCGAGCACATTCTGGAAGACCGAGCCGCGGTGCTGTGAGGAGCCGTCGGCGAAGGCCTCGTTGACCACGTCCCAGGCGTAGATCTTGCCCTTGAAGTGGCTCATCTCGGTGGTGATGTGGTTGTCCAGCACGCTGCGCAGCGCGTTCGGGTCGGTGATGGATCCGACCCAGCCGGGCAGCTGCCGGTGCCACACCAGGGTGTGGCCGCGCACCCGCTGCCGGTGCGCGGCGGCGTGGCCGGTGATCGAGTCGGCGGGGGCGAAGTGGAACACCCCGCGGGAAGGCTCGGTGGTGTCCCACTTCATCTCGTTCTCCGGGGTGACCATGTCGAATTCCCGGTCGAGAATGCCGGAGTACGCCGGGTCCCCGAGCTTGCCCGAGGACACCGCCGTACCGAAGTAGCGGCCGCTGCCGGCCGCCGCAGCGGCAAGCGTGCCGGCATTCGGCGGGTGTGCGGCCTGAGCGACCAGGGGTACGGCGGCACCCGCGGCGGCGAGGACCACGGCGGCGGCGAGTACGCGGCGGGTGGCCGGACGGCGACGATGGGAGCGGTTCTGGTGTGACAACGGCATGTCCTCCTGGCACAGCGGGGCTCCAACCGGCCCCGACTGCCCGTCAGTTGCCGCCAGTGGCACAAAGGTTGCCTCGATCGGGGGAGGCATTTTCACGGCCGCCGGCCCCACGTTCACCGGGCCGGAACGAACCCTCCCCGGACCGACGCGGAGCCGCCCGGCCCCTGCCCGTCCACGCGGTAGCCGTCGCCCGCGGCACTGCGGACGCCGGCGGCATGGTTGAACTGGGCGGCAAACTCATGGCTCCCGGCCGGCACGGTCAGACCCGGCTTGAGGACCCAGCGGTAGACCAGCGTGCCGCCGGCCTCCTGGACGCTCACCGTGAAGTCACCACCCGGCAGCGTCTGCCAGCTACCGGTGCTCTGCACCCCGCCGGTCTGCGCAAACCGCATCTCGACCGTGAGCGAGGTGAGCGGCTGGGTGGTCTTGAGGACGAGGTTGCTCTGCGTCCAGTAGACATTGCTGTGCGGGTCCACCGATCCGGCCGACCACAGAGCCCCTTTCTGGCTGTCGCCGATGGCCGGCGAAGGACTGGCGGTCGGCGAAGGACTGGTGGCCCGCGGAGCCGGGCGTGAGCTCTCCGGGGTGGTGACCGGGGGCGGCCCGACCCGGGTGGGGCGGTCCGAGGCCGGTTGCGAGGAGCCGGCGGTCGGGGACGGGGTGGCGGGTGCGGGCACGGTGGCCGACGGCGACGAGCCGGCGACGATGGCCGCGACGGCGAGACCGCCGGTCGCCAGGACGCCGACGGCGGCCAGACCGGCGAACGCGACTCCGGTCCCGGACCTCGTCAACGGCCATGCACGGTGCCGGACGGCGGGGCCGGCCATGCCGCGTTGCACCCGGGCCAGCATCCTCGCGCGGTCGGGCCGGTGAGCCTCGGCGGCTTCGCGCAGTTGACGGGCGAACTCCTCGTTCACCGGTTCCTCCTCCCTGCCACCAGGTCCCCGGCCGCTCGCCCGCCAAGTAGCCTTTCCAGTTCGGCCATTCCCTTCGAGGTCTGGCTCTTCACCGTACCGACCGAGATGCCCAGCGCCACCGCCGTGTCCTTCTCCGACAGGTCGAAGGCATGCCGCAGCACCACACAGGCGCGCTTGCGGAACGACAGCCGGGCGAGCGCCGCGCGGACGTCCAGCACATCCGCCACATCCGGCCCCTCCACCTTCTGGGGACTGCGGGACCAGAACAGCGTGATCCGGCGTCGCTCCCGCACCGCGCTGCGGATCCGTCCGCGCGCCAGGTTGGCCACCACACCACGGGCGTATGCGAGCGGCTGGCGGGCCTGCCGCAACCGGTCCCAGCGCTGCCACAGAGCGACCAGGGCATCCGCTGCGAGATCGTCCGCCGCGTCGGTCTCGCCGGTCAGGAGATGTGCCAGACGGGCGAGTTCGGCATAGTGGCGTTCGAAGAATTCATGGAACTCCGCGGACGCGTCATCGAGGAGCATCCCTCGGTCGCCCTCTCCTGACAGTGATATGCGCGTGGACAACGGGGGCGCAGCGTAACAACGCCCAGTACGGGGGCCGAACGGCGCTTGTGCTCGGTTCCCGGCCGGTGGCAGCCAACCGGCGGGCTGTTCAATGGCGGGCAAACCGGACGCCGGTCGGCTGTGCGACGCTCGCGTCGGCGGACAGGACGTGGTTGCGGTCGGCACGGGGCAACTGCCGCCGGCCGCCGGCGCCTGTTCCGCTCCCGGTGCGGGCGGTCAAATCCCGGCATACCGGCACACCGGCGACCAGCAGCCCCAAGACCAGCAGCCCCAAGGAAATGCCCGCGCCCGGTCCGCGCCCGCGCCACGGTTGCGGCGCGGCGTGCTTCGTTGCCCTCATGCCCGTCCATCCGGTAGTCCGACTCGTCCTTTCGGCACCCAGTTGCCGCAGGGGAGGAAAAGGTTGCCGCCCGGACACTGATTTTTTTCGGCGTCCCCGGCCTGCGCCTGGCCCGTAGCCACCCGAGCCGTACTCCGTTCCTGGCCCGGCCGGGCCGGTCGGGACCGCCCTATGCTCACCGGTCATGGACTGGCTCGAACGCACCGCGAAACTGAGGCAGTGGAGCCGGAGCGGTACCCGCGCCCCGCACAAGCCGCTGTTGCTGCTGTACGCCCTGGGCCGGTTCCAGCGGGATGCCGAGGGCGAACTGCGGTACAGCGCCGTGGAAGAGGACCTGAAGCAGCTGCTCGCCGAGTACGGCCCGGCCAACCGGACCACGCCCGCATATCCGTTCCACCACCTGGCCGGCGACGGGGTGTGGGAGGTGCGCACCGATCGCGGTCCCGGCAGTCCGGGCAGCGGGGTAAGGGAGTTGAGGGCGTCGGGGGCCACCGGGCGGCTGGCGCCGGACTTACGGGCGGCGCTGCGGCGGGACCCCTCGCTGCTCGGCCGGATGGCCCGGGTTCTGCTCGATCTGCACTTTCCGCCCTCGCTGCACGGCGAGTTGAGCGAGGCCGTGGGACTGGAACCGGAGCCGGCGGCTACCGGACCGCTCGGGGCCGCGCGGAGGCAGCGGGACCGGCGAATGCGGGAACTGGTGCTGACCGCCTATGAGTACCGCTGTGCCTTTTGCGGCTACGACGGCAGGATCGGCGCCATGCCCGTCGGCCTGGAAGCCGCCCATGTGCGCTGGTGGTCCTTCGGCGGCCCGGACGACGTCGAGAACGGACTGTGTCTGTGCTCGCTGCACCACAAGCTCTTCGACAAGGGCGTCCTCGGAGTCGGCGACGGCCACCGCATCCTGGTCTCACAGCGGTTCACCGGCCACAGCCCGGCCGCCCGCGAGCAGGTCATAGCGCTCGCGGGTCGTCCGCTCGTCGGCCCTCAACCGGGTGTCAGCGCCATCGCGCCGTCCCATCGCGCCTGGCATGTCAGCCAGGTGTTCCACGGCAGCCCGCGTCCGGCCACAGCGGTCTGACCGCCCGAGGTGCAGCGCCCGGGGCGGCGTGCCCCGGCTTTCGCTCCCGCACCTGCGGGTGGCCGAGGCGCCGGCACCCATCACCGGCACCGCTCCGGCGGAACCGCCGGGAGCGGTGGACGGGCGGATGGCGGCACCGCTGCGGCCTGCTCCCGGCCGAGTCGGCCGCCCACCGGGGTTTCACCCGGCTCGTCCTGCGCCGGCCGGCGCCGACTGTGCCGGCAACCCGGCCCCTGCCCGGCGAAACCCTCGCCACGCTCTGGCCGCTGGCTGACTCCCCGGTCGCCGAGACCGCCGCCGGAACGGTACGCGTCGAGAAACCGCAGCGCCCGGAGCCGGCCGGGTCCAGAGCTGCCCCCGGGTTGCCGGGCCGCCCGCCGATCGGACCGCCCGCCCGCCCGAGCCGGCCGGATCCGTAGCTGACCCCAGATTGTCGAGTCCGCCCGCCGATCGGACCGCCCGCCTGCCCGGGCCGGCCGGGTCCAGGCCTGACCCCGGGTTGCCGGGCCGCCCGGCCATCGGACCCGCCCGCCGATCGAACCCGCCCGCGTCCCCGGCACCGGCAGCGGTCCCGACCGTCCCGGCCATCCGAGCCCACCGGCGGACCGCCAGAGCCAAGGCCGGACCCGAGGCTCCAGCCGTACGGGCGCCGGCCGCCGCTCCCCCGCATGGCGCGAACGCCCCCTCACCCACCCCGCTGGCAGCGCGGGCACCACACCGTGCCGCGGCCCGCCACCCTGGACCGGCGCAGTGGGCCGCCACAGCGTGGGCAGGCCGGGTCGGGGGCGTCGCGGCGGCCGGTGAGCCAGGAGTCGCGGGGCGGTACGCAGCCGGCGGTGACCGCCGAGCGCAGGGTGCGGCGCAGCTCCGCGTAGAGCCGCCGGAGGTCGGCCTCGGTGAGTTCGCCGACGGGGCAGGTGGGGCGCAGCCCGGCGCGCCAGAGGATCTCGTCGGCGAGCAGATTGCCGAGTCCGGCCAGGACGGACTGGTCGGTGAGGACGGCCTTGACGCCACCGTGGCGGGACGCCAGGGCCGCCCGGAACTCCTCGCGGCCCACCGCCAGGGCGTCAGGGCCCTGGCAGTCCAGCATCCGGGCCACCCCCGACTCGTCCTCCGCCAGCCAGAGCCCCTGGAGTTTGCGCTGGTCGCGAAAGCGAAGCTGACGGCCGCCGGCCAGGGTGAACAGGACGCGGTCATGGGCCTCGGCCGGGTCCTCGGGCCGCCCGCAGAGCAGCCGGCCGGTCATGCCGAAGTGCAGCATCAGGGTGGGACCGCCGGCCGTGCGGGCGAGCAGCCACTTCCCGTGCCGTCCGGGGGCGGCGAAGCGCCGGCCTTCCAGGGCGTCGCGCAGCCGCCGCGCGCTGGTCCCGTGCAGGACGCCCGTATCGCGTACCTCGATGCGCTCGATCAGCCTGCCCTGGGCGCAGGACCGGAACACCCGGCGGAAGCCCTCCACATCCGGCAGCTCAGGCATGGCGGCCGCCCTTCGGCGCCGTGATCCCTTGCGAGGGCGAACCCCGGCCCTGCCTCCACACCGAGCCGCATGTCCGGTTCATATGGATATGCTACGTATGTGATCAAGCCTGGCCGGCCGCGGCTCCGCCGTCGTCCCCACGGTCGGTGGTCCCCTGCCCTGCTCTCGCCCGTGCTCCTGACCGCGGTGATCGCGAGCCTGGCCTTTGCCACGCCGCCGAGCGTCGCCATCAGCCGCCTGCTGCCCGCGGCGCCGGCCCTGGCCGCCGCCATGTGGCCGGTGCTGCCCACCGTTCTGCTGGGCACGCTCTGTCTGCTGCTGATGATCGGGCTCGGCCTGGAGTTCCCGGACCTGGGGACGGCGTACACCTCGGCGGGGATCGTGGCGGTCACCGTGGCGGCCGCCTATGGCAGTCATGTGCGGCTGCAACGGGAGCAGACCCTCTTCCAGGTCCGGCTGGTGGCCGACGCGGCGCAGCAGGTGGTCCTCAGCCCGATGCCGCGCAGCTATGGCGCGGTGGAGATCGAGGCGCTCTATGTCGCGGCCGCGGCGGAGGCCCGTATCGGCGGCGACTTCTACGAGGTGGCCACCACGCCCTATGGCCTGCGGATGCTCATCGGTGATGTCAGGGGCAAGGGACTGCCGGCGGTGGGGTCGGCCGCGGCGGTGGTCAACTCCTTCCGGGAGGCCGCCTACAGCGAGCCCGGCCTGGACGGCATCGCCCGGCGGCTGGAGGCCAGCAGCACCCGTTATGGCGCCGTCTTCGGCAGCGACGAGGCGCTGGAGAGCTTTGTCACCAGTCTGCTGGTGGAGATCCCGGGCGGGGGCGGCCGGCTCTCGGTGCTCAACTGCGGCCATCCCCCGCCGCTGCTGCTGAGCGACGGGGAACTGCGCAGCCTGGACTCCGCCACCCCCTCACCGCTGCTCAGCCTGGCGGAGCTGATGGGCGACCAGTACTGCGTGGACACCTTTGACTTCGCCGCCGGCGACCTGCTGCTGCTGTTCACCGACGGGGTCACCGAGACCCGGGACCGCGACGGCCGGTTCTTCCCGCTGACCGACTGGATGCGCCGGCAGCCCCCGGCGGGGCCGCGCGAGCTGCTGGACGCGCTGCACCGTGATCTGCTCCGGTACAGCGGCGGCCGCCTCGATGACGACATCGCCGCACTGGCCGTACGCCTGGCCTGAGCACCCGGCCCCGCAGGACCGGCCGCCGAACCCGCGCCGCCAGGCCCCGCACCGCCGACCGAGTGAGCGTCCAGAACCTCCCCTTCCGGGCCCCGTTACCCAGTTCGCCGCTCCTCGCGGCGGACCCCCTCAGCAGCGGACTCGCTCACTCGCAATGGAGCAGCAGTGGAGCAGTGGAAAGGCCGGGACGTGCTCAAGAAGATGTGTACGGCGGTCGCCCTGACCGCCTCGACGGCCGGGGTACTGGCCGGGCCGGCAACGGCGGAGCCCTCCGGCGGCCATGTGACCAGTGGCACGGGCGCCAGGACGGAGTACGGGCGCACCGAGGCGGGCGGCAAGGACAGCCCGCAGATCACCGCGGTCCAGGGTTCGCTCAACAAGCTGTGCGTGGGGCTGGGCAAGATCGGCATCCAGTCCGTACTGGTGCTGATCAACATCGGGGTGCAGGACATCCCGGTGCTCTCCTCGGAGCAACAGCAGCAGTGCACCGAGCAGTCGGCCCTCGGCAATGGCGACAACCCCCTGTCGCATCTGCTCGACGACATCCCGGTGGTGGCGGACAACGGTTCCGCCGGAGGGTGACCGAGCGGCCGGTCAATGTACGGCGGAGTGCCGCCGCACCCGCAGCCGCAGCTGGATGCCGTGCGCCACCTCCACCACGCCCAGGACGATCAGCAGTATTCCGCTCCACACGGCGAGCACGGCGAGCGATCCAAAGGGCGTGGTGATCAGCACAATCCCGGCGAGCAGGGTGAGCACGCCGAGGAAGACCTGCCAGCCACGGGCCGGGAGGGCGGGGGTGGAGAGTGCGGTGGCGATCAGCATCACCCCGCGCAGCAGCCAGCCGAAGCCGATCCACAGCGCCAGCAGCAGCAGTGACTCGGTGGGGCCCCGGAAGCACAGCAGCCCCAGCAGCACACAGAGGGCGCCGCTGACAAACCCCAGGGCCCGCAGGTGCCCGGGGACATGGGCGCCAAAGGCCCCGGCCAGCTGGAAGGCACCGAAGGCCAGCAGATAGATGCCGAACAGCACGCCGACCACGGTCAGCGTGGTCTTGGGCCAGGCCAGGATCACCGCGCCCAGCGCGGTGGAGGCCACTCCGGCGGCCATCAGCACCTGCCAGCCGGCGTGCACCGGCAGGCCGCCGAAGCGGTCGGCCTCGGTTTCGGGGGGCAGAGTCATGGCGTTCGCCTCCTGGTCGGTCGAGGGAATCCGCCGTTCACTCCTTTCCCTCAGGCTCGCATGGATTCCGGGGGCACGCAGTGCGGATTCCGGGGGCGCGCATTACGGATTCCAGGGGCACCCGGTGCGTGGCCAGGTCCCCCCGGATCTCGCCCGGATACGGGCCGTTCCCGAGCTATTTCCCCAGCGAGCAGACGGCGCTGGCCACCTTGCCCGGATCGCTCTCCGAGCGGGCCAGCAGCCGGACCGTGCCCTCGCGGGCGGCGCCCGGGCGGGCGGTGACCGCCAGGTCCACCGAGGCCGTGCCGCCGGGGGCGGCGGTGGCCAGGCGGTTGGGCAGCCAGACGGACCAGCCATGGCTGCCGGTAGTGGCCGCCAGCCGGTAAATATCCTGCGTGGCACCCGAGTTGACCAGCGGGAAGGTGCAGTGGGCCCGGCCCCCGCCGGGCTTGCCCCGGCCCGTGCCCCGCCCCAGCGAGAGCCCATGCGGCCCGGAGCCGGCCCCGTCCAGGGAGCGCACCCCGATGTCATAGGAGAGGACACCGGTGGCGTCCCGCCGGACGCCCAGGACATAGAAGTGCAGGCGGTTGGCCCGGTCCACATACTCATACGAGCTGCCGGAGTCCGCTCCGGCGTGGAACAGCGCATCGCTGAGCTGCCGGTAATCCCCCATGGTGATCTTCTGCGGGGTGCCGTCGGGGCGGATGAAGTCGGTCAGGCCGATGTCCTCGGGATGGGCGTCGATGACCCAGGCGAAGGGGGCGTCATCGGCCTTCTTGGTCTTGCTCAGCAGCACTCCGCTGTCGGGGGTGAAGGAGTCCATGCCCATGCGGTCCACCACCTCGACCGTGTAGTCGTCATAACCGCCGCCGTCGCACAGGGGGTTGGTGCCGCGGTCGCAGGCGGGGGAATGGTCGCCGCCGCCGAGGGCGACGGTGATGCCGGACAGCCCCCCGTCCCCGGCGGGCGCGGCGCGGGCGGTGACCCGGGCGACGACCGGGCCGGATCGCGCGAGCGCGGCACGGTCCAGGCGCAGCACATGGTTCTCCCCGACGATGCCCAGCTTGAGCTTGTCGCGCAGGATGTGCTGGGCGCCCATCGAGCCCCCGGCGGTGGCCGGTATCCGCCATCGGGTGTGCGGGCCGCCGGGGCCGTTGAAGGAACCCCGGGAGAGCATGCCCCAGATGCCGGTATAGGAGCGGCTCAGTGGTGTCCCGTAGGGGTTGTTGTAGTTGTCCCCGATGCCCAGGATATGGCTGAACTCATGGGCGTAAGTGGCCATTCCGGAGCTCTCGGCCTGGACGGAGGAGCCATCGGCGGCATTGGGCCAGATCCGGGCCGCCGACTGCCAGGAGGTCCACGGGACATAGCGCGTGGGCGCCGCGTTGCCGCCGCCCGGGACGGGGGACGGCGGACCCCAGGCGGCCGGTACGTCCCCCGGGCCGGCGAACTTCATCGGGCCGAACTCCTGCCAGGTGGCGGACTCATCGGCGCCGGCGGTGAGATAGAAGACGAAGTCGAACTGCCGGGTGCGCTCCTCGCCCGCGTCCGCGGTCCAGGCGCGTTTGCCGTCGGCCCGGATGTCCTTGCCGCAGGTCTCGCCGATGGGGCAGGCGCCCGGGTTCATCTCCGGGTCTATCCCGTACTGGTAGGACTTCCAGGGCATCCGGTACACCCCGAAGGCGGTGAGCTCCACACCCAGCCGGCCGCCGGAGTCCTCCATCCAGTACTCATTGATGGTGTGACCATGGTTGAGCGCGCCCGGCTTGTTGAGGAAGTCCCGGTAGAAGGCGGGCACTCGGCCGCGCGGGAGGCCCGCCGCCGAGGGCTGCGGATTGCCGAACTTCGCCGTCCCGGCGGGCCGGGTGACCGAGAACTCCTCATCGGGGTAGTCCAGCAGCACCAGCGCGCCCCGGAACATCCGCTTGCTCGGCTTGACTTGGGGATCGGCCCAGTGAGTCCCTGGTACGGGCCGGTAATCGGCCCAGGTCATATCGTCGGGGTTGCGCCAGTGCTGGGGGTCGATCGGCTGGACGAGCGGCGGGGGTTGGCGGGCCGCCGTAGCGGGGCCGGTGGTAAGGACGGCCGGTACGCCCAGCAGGAGGGCGGCTAAGCCGAGTCCGGATATTCGACGGCCGGTGCGTCTTCGCTCCGGGGCGGGGACTCGCACGACCGGGGGCCGGGAACTCCGGGCACACCGGACCGGTAGCCGGAAGGCCAAGGTCACTCACCTCTTCCGGGACGGGAGTGTCCGAGCCAACTTAGGACGCGACGCCGGGCAACACCAGGGCATCCCACGGCGGTTGGGCGGACGCGCGCCCCGTCCGGCTTGGGCCGTACGGACCGCCTTGCGCCCAGTCAAGTGCGGGCCGTAGAGGCCGCCCCGCACCCCCGCCCCACCCGCACCGCACGCGTCAAGCCCACGCAGCGGAAGCCGCGTTCGGACGGCCGCCCGTGCCCGTTCAGGCCACCGAACACCGTCCCGCTCAGCGGGGTCAGTTCGACCTCCAGCGGCGGGGAGAAGTCCCTCGCCCCCGGCGAGCACGGCCAGGGTCGCGCCCGGCACCCGGTGGGCGGTGCGCAGTCCGTCCAGCCGGGACTGCCAGTGCCGGGAGCCGAAGGGGCCGTGCTGGAACATCGGCTCTCCTTGTACGTATGAACACCGTACGTCTCACCAAACGCTGTACGGAGACCGTACGACGTTCGCTATGGCGTACGTCGTACGGTCGGCGGCTATGCTGGAGCCCGCCAGAGAGAGGAGCCGCATGCCGGCCGACGAGAAGCAGCCGATCCCTTCGGTGTGGACCCGCCCCCGGCGGCGCAAGCGCGAACAGCCCGCGCTCAGCCGGGACCAGATCGTGGCCGCCGCCCTGGAGCTGCTGGACACGGAGGGCATCGAGGCACTGAGCATGCGCAGGCTCGGCACCCGGCTGAACGCCGGAGCCACCTCGATGTACACCCATGTGGCCAACAAGGACGAGCTGATCGAGCTCGTGGTGGACGAGGTCCACGGCGAGATCGAGGTGCCCCGGCTGGACGACCCCGCCCAGTGGCGGACGGCCCTGGCGCGCTACGCCCACAGCCTGCGCTCCGCCATCCTCCGGCACCCCTGGATGGCCTCGGTGCTGGGCGAGCTGGGGGTGACCCAGCTGGGGCCCAATGCGATGCGGGTCTTCGAGGGCATGCTGGCCGTGACCGAGAAGGCGGGCCTGCCCACCGGGGAGGCCGACCCCGCCGTGTCCGGCCTCACCGCCTATGTCATCGGGATGAGCATCAGCGAGGCCGGCCGGCTGACCATGCTGGCGCGCAGCGGCCACACCGAACAGGAGTGGGTGGAACGGCTCTGGCCCGCCGCCGAGGAGGCGGCCCGGGAGCATCCGCAGTTGCAGGAGCAGTACGCCGCGCTGCGCGGCAAGGACCCCCGGCGGATCCGCGAGGAGAAGTTCGACTACGGTCTCCAGCGCGTACTGGACGGCCTGGCGGTCCGGATCGCCCCATAAGCCGTCTTACGAACTCCCGGCCGGCCTGGGAGAGTTGGAGCCCCCGGACCCGCACAGCAAGCCGGACCCGCACAGCAACCCCTCACCGCGCCCTTACCCGGAAACCGCATACCGTGCGGCCTGCCCCGCCCCCCCGACCCCGAGAGGACCATGGACGCTCCCCGGGCCAGCCTGCTGGTCGTCGATGACGAGCCCACCATCAGGGAGCTGCTCGCCACCTCCCTGCGCTTCGCCGGATTCGAAGTGGACCTGGCCGGCACCGGGGCGCAGGCACTGGAGCGGATCGAACGCAAGCGGCCCGACCTGGTGGTCCTGGATGTGATGCTGCCCGATATGGATGGCTTCGCCGTGGTCCGGCGGCTGCGCCGGCGGCGGGAGCGGGACCGGCTGCCGGTGCTCTTCCTGACCGCCCGCAACGGCGTCGGGGACAAGGTCGGCGGGCTGAGCGCGGGCGGCGACGACTACCTCACCAAGCCCTTCAGCGTCGCCGAGCTGATCGCCCGGATCGAGGCCGTACTGCGCCGCACCGGCGGCTATCCCGACGACGGCCGCCTGGTGGTGGCCGATCTGGAACTCGACCCGGTGGCCCACCGGGTGTGGCGGGAGGGACGGACGGTCGCCCTCTCCCCCACCGAATTCCGGCTGCTGGCCCACCTCATGGCCAACGCCGGCCGGGTACAGCCCAAGGCACGGATCGCCGAGGAGGTCTGGAACCACGACTTCGGCGGTGACTTCAGCATCGTCGAGTCCTATGTCTCCTATCTGCGCCGCAAGGTGGACCCGGGCCCGCGCAAGCTGATCCACACGGTGCGCGGCGTCGGCTACGTACTGCGCCACCCCCAGGGCTGAGGGCATGTCACTGCGCACCCGGCTGGTGCTGCTGGCCGCCGCCCTGGTGGCACTGGGCCTGACGGTGAGCGACACGCTCGTCCTGGGCGTGGTGCGCGGGCAGCTGGTGCAGCGGGTGGACCAGCGTCTGACCCGCTACGGCGACAAACTGGCCGGCCGGCTCGCCGCCGAGGGCGTCCCCCGGGCCACCCACGGCGGCCATGGCTCCTGGCTGCCCAGCCAGTATGTGGTGGCCTTCGCGGGCCCCGACGGCACGGTCTCGGAGAAGTTCCGCCGCCCGATGACCGCCGGTGATCCCCGACCGTGCTGGCCCGCCATGACCGCCGCACAGCTGCGGTCCCGGTTCGGCCACCCCTTCGAGGTCCCCGGCGACCAGGGCCCGGACCACTGGCGGGCGCTGATCGTGCCGGTGGACCGGAGCAAGGACCCCTCGCTGCCCGCCGGAGTGGTGGTGGCCCTGCCGCTGCAGGAGGTCTCCACCACCCTGGACCAGCTGGGCACCGCCTTCCTGGCCATCGGCGGCGGCACCCTGGCCCTGCTCAGCCTGGCCGGCTGGTTCGCCGTACGGGCCGGACTGCGCCCGCTGCGCCGGATCGAGGCCACCGCGGCGGAGATCGCCGCCGGCCGTCCGCTCTCCCATCGGATGCCCCAGGCGTCCCCGCGCACCGAGGCGGGCCGGCTGACCAGCGCCCTCAACGAGATGCTGGCCCAGCTGGAGTCGGCCTTCGCCGCCCGCGCCGAGTCGGAGCGGCGGATGCGCCGGTTCATGGCCGACGCCGGGCATGAGCTGCGCACCCCGCTGGCCGGCATCCGGGGCTTCGCCGAACTGCACCGGATGGGCGCGCTGTCCGGTGAGGAGGAGACGGCCCGCACCATGGCCCGGATCGAGAGCGAGGCCATCCGGCTGGGCGGCCTGGTGGAGGACCTGCTCACCCTGGTCCGGCTGAACGAGCAACGCCCCCTGGAACCGGCCCCCATGGACCTGCGCACCCTGGCCGTGGACGCCCTGCACGACACCCGCGCCCTGGACCCCGGCCGTACCGTCACCCTCACCGGCCCCGGCGGCGAGGGGCCGCCCGGCCCGGCGCCGGTGCACGGCGACGAGGCCCGGCTGCGCCAGGTGGTCACCAACCTGGTGGGCAACGCGGTGGCCCACACCCCGCCCGGCACCCCGGTACGCATCGGCGTGGGCCGCACCGGTGACCAGGGCGTCCTCGAAGTCGCCGACCAGGGCCCGGGGTTGACCGAGGAGCAGGCGGCCCGGGTCTTCGAGCGCTTCTACCGGGCGGACCCCTCCCGCAGCCGTGGCCGGGGCGGTGGCGCCGGCCTGGGCCTGGCCATCGTCTCGGCGCTGGTGGCGGCGCACCAGGGACAGGTGGACCTCAAGACCGCACCCGGGCAGGGGGCGTTGTTCCGGGTGCGGCTGCCGCTGGCGGCGGGATCGGGTACTGTTTCCGCGTCCAAGTGATCAACGGCCCAGGAGGTGAGCCCCATTACCGCTGTAGCAGGCCGGGCGCTCCCGCCCGAGGTCACGCGGTCCCGCCGCGGATGAGCTGACCGCCGGGAGCGCCCTTCGGATCTTCCCGGAAGGCTCCCGATGTCCCTCTCCTCCATCGTCACCCAACTCCGTTCCGCCGGCTGTGTCTTCGCCGAGGACGAGGCCCGGCTGCTGGCCTCGGCCGCCGGCTCGCCCGCCGAACTGTCCGCCATGGCCGCCCGCCGGGCCGCCGGGTTCCCGCTCGAACACGTCCTGGGCTGGGCCGAGTTCGGCGGCCGGCGCTTCGCCGTCGATCCCGGGGTGTTCGTCCCCCGCCGCCGCACCGAGTTCCTCATCGAACGGGCCGCCGCCCTGCTCACCCCGGGCGCCGTGGTCCTCGACCTGTGCTGCGGCAGCGGCGCCCTGGGCGCCGCGCTGGCGGCCCGCGGCACCGAGGTGGAGCTGTACGCCGCCGATATCGACCCGGCGGCGGTGGCCTGCGCCCGCCGCAATCTGGCCCCGCTGGGCGGCCGGGTGTACCAGGGCGACCTCTTCGCACCGCTGCCCGCCGGCCTGCGCGGCCGGGTGGACGTCCTGCTGGCCAATGTCCCCTATGTGCCCACCGCCGATATCGCCTTCCTGCCCGCCGAGGCCCGGGAGCACGAGGCCCGGGTGGCCCTGGACGGCGGCGCCGACGGCCTGGATGTGCTGCGCCGGGTGCTGGCCGAGGCCCCGTACTGGCTGGCCCCCGGCGGCCGGCTGCTGTCCGAGACCAGCCGCCGGCAACAGGACGCGGCCCTGGCCGCCGTCGCCTCCGCCGGACTGCCGGCAACCGTCGCCACCTGCGAGGACCTTGACGCCACCGTCATCGAGGCCCACCGCCCGCCCGGAAGCTGACCCCGCGTTTACCGCCCCGTCGCATAGGGTGGCTCCTTCGGAGGAATCGCGAGGATTCGCAAGGACGAGCTTCAGGCGGGCTGAGGAGTGGACATGGGGGACCTGGCGGTCGGCGCACGGCCCGAGAAGGACGGGCCGGACGAACCCGCGAGCCCGGCCAAGACCAAGAAGCGGCAGCAGCGGCCGTTCTGGAAGGAACTGCCGCTGCTGGTCGGCGTCGCCCTGGTGCTGGCCCTGCTGATCAAGACCTTCCTGGTGCAGGCCTTCTCCATCCCCTCGGACTCCATGCAGAACACCCTTCAGCAGGGCGACCGGGTCCTGGTGGACAAGCTCACCCCCTGGTTCGGCTCCAAGCCGGAGCGCGGCGAGGTGGTGGTCTTCCACGACCCGGACAACTGGCTGGCCAATGAGCCCACTCCACAGCCCAATGCGGTGCAGAAGGTGCTCAGCTTTATCGGGCTGATGCCCTCCGCCAATGAGAAGGACCTCATCAAGCGGGTCATCGGGGTGGCCGGGGACACCGTGGAGTGCAAGGGCACCGGCCCGCTGAAGGTCAACGGCAAGGCGCTCAAGGAGCCCTATGTCTACCCGGGCAACACCCCCTGCAGCACCGACCCGGAGAGCCAGTTCACGGTCACGGTGCCCAAGGACCGAATCTGGGTGATGGGTGACCACCGCCAGAACTCCGCCGACTCCCGCTACCACCAGGACGACCGCAACGGCGGCTTTGTCCCGGTGGGCAATGTGGTGGGCCGCGCCGTGGTGGTCGCCTGGCCGCTCAACCGCTGGGACACCCTGCCGATCCCCGGCACCTTCCACCAGTCCGGCATCAACCGCGCCGCGGCCGCCGTCCCGGCCGCCCCTGCCGCCGTCGCCCTGACCGGCGCGGTGCCCCTGGTGCTGCTGCGCCGCCGCCGCAGGCGCGGCGCCCGGGGTTCCGGGACCACCGGGGCCTGACTGTCGCGCCATGGCTGCGCCGGGAGCCACCGGCCCGGTAGGCTTTCCGTGTGATCTTCAAGCGCATCGGAAACGGTCGGCCGTACCCCGACCACGGCCGGGAAAGCACCCGCCAGTGGGCGGATGTCGCCCCACGCCCGGTACGCCTGGACCAGCTGGTGACCACCAAACAGCAGCTCGACCTGGAGACCCTGCTCGCCGAGGACTCCACCTTCTACGGCGACCTCTTCGCCCATGTGGTCAAGTGGCAGGGCGATCTCTATCTGGAGGACGGGCTGCACCGCGCCGTCCGTGCCGCGCTCCAGCAGCGGCAGGTGCTGCACGCCCGCGTCCTCGAGCTGGACTGAGCCGGCGGTCTCCCCGCAGGTTGGCCCTTTCGGGTTGGCGGCCCGCAACCCTCTGATCATCTGGTAGGCAGCGCCCGCCGCCCGCACTACGCTGCCGCCCATGAGCATGCTCACCCCTCCTGGCATGGGCGGCAAATACCGGATCACGGGCCAACGCTTCCCGCATATGCGGCGTACCAGGAGCCCTCGCAGGGTCGCCCTCGCCGCGTCCGCCGCCGCGGTCGTGCTGGGGCTGGGCGCCTGGGGTACGGCGCAGCTGGTCGAGGTGTTCTCCGGCGGACCGGACACCACCGACCGGGCGGCCAGGCATGAGGGGCCCTGCGCCAGGGCCTCGGCCGAGGGCAGCGGCAAGGACGCCCGCCTGGGGCATGGCGCTCCCCGTGAGGAGCCGTTGCCCAGGCCCGAGGACATCACCGTCAACGTCTACAACGCCACCGCCCGCAGCCGGCTCGCCCAGACCACCGCCGAGGAGCTCAAACAGCGCGGCTTCAAGATCGGCAAGGTGGGCAACGCCCCGGAGCAGTACGACAAGAAGGTGCCCGGCACCGCCCTGCTGCTGGGCTCCCCCGACGCCGCCGAGGGCCCGATGAAGGTGCTGGGCGAGCAGCTCGGCGGGGCCGAGGTGAAGAGTGATGTGCGCAAGGGCGAGGACATCGACCTGATCATCGGTGACGCCTTCAAGGAACTCCCGGCCAAGCCGGGTGCCGCCACCAGCGCGCCGCCCAGCGGCAGCCCGCGGCCGTCGCCCTCGCCCTCCGCCTCGAAATGCTGAGGCACTGCTGCTGTGGCACTGCCGCTGGGACAGTGCTGCCGAGGCAGTGCTGACGCAGTGCTGAGACTCAGCCCGCGGTGCCGTACATCCGGTCGCCCGCGTCGCCCAGGCCCGGGACGATATAGCCGTTCTCATTGAGCCGCTCGTCCACCGAGGCGGTGACCACGGTCACCGGGGTGCCGGCCAGCTCGCGCTCCATGACCTCAACGCCCTCCGGGGCGGCCAGCAGGCAGATCGCCGTCACATCGTCGGCGCCGCGGGAGATCAGCTCCTGGATCGCGGCGACCAGGGTGCCGCCGGTGGCCAGCATCGGGTCCAGGACATAGACCTGGCGGCCGGAGAGGTCGTCCGGCATGCGGGTGGCGTAGGTCTCCGCCTTGAGGGTCTCCTCGTTGCGGATCATGCCCAGGAAGCCGACCTCGGCGGTGGGCAGCAGCCGGACCATGCCGTCCAGCATGCCCAGCCCGGCCCGCAGGATCGGCACCACCAGCGGACGCGGGTGGGAGAGTTTGACGCCGGTGGTCGCGGTGACCGGGGTTTCTATATCGACCTGCTCGGTGCGCACGTCGCGCGTGGCCTCATAGGCGAGCAGGGTGACCAGCTCGTCGGCGAGCCGCCGGAAGGTGGGGGAGTCGGTGCGCTTGTCGCGCAGCGTGGTGAGTTTGTGCGCCACCAGCGGGTGGTCGACGACGTGGATCCGCATGACATCGACATTAACCGAGCTTTCGGGCACCGGCGCCCGCGCCGTCGGCCGGTACCTTCTGCCGCGCGCTGGCATCAAACCCCCCAGTGGGGGGAGAGTGGTCAGGGACGCCCGGTGCGTTCCGCCGGGCGAGGACCTCGGCACGAGGTGGTGCTGCCCATGGCCGACCGTGATCGACGACAGCCCGACAGCCGGCCGGAAACACCGGCCGACCGGGCACAGACCAGGACCGACCCCGTCCGCGAAGCGCCCGAGAGCGACGCCGAGCGCAGACACCGCAGGGCCCAGTTCCTCCGTGAGCTGAACGAGGCGAGGGAGCTCCGCGACCGGGTCCAGCCGCGCCGGGCGCGGGCGGCCCGGATGCGCCAGCAGCTCCGGATGCGCACATTCCGCTGGTGAGCCACGACTGACCGGGCAGGCCGCGGGGCCAACCCGGATGGCGGCCGCCGGGCCGGAAAGTGAGCGGCATCTCTTCGGACTCCTGCACGACGCAGCGCGGAAGACCTCTCGCAACGGCGAGGTTTCTGCCACGATTCCGAGTGGGCGGGGTGCTGTCCCCGTCCGGCCCGGCACCGCCTATGACCAGTGGGAGAGTCACGGTGTACTTCGCCGCACTGCTCGCGCGCACCGAAGACGGGTGGCAAGCGAGCGACACAGACCTCGACAACGTGGAAACCCTGTCCGACTTCGCCGACCTGGCCCGTGAGGCGTCGGTGGACGACGACACGGTCCTGGTGTTCATCGAGCAGGAGGACTCCTGGTTCGGCATCGTCCGGGTGGACGGCGAGGAGGACCCCCGCATCTACCTCTCGGACGCCTCCGCCGCCAACCGCAGCTCCTATGGCGCTCTGCTGGTGGACGAGATCCTCGGCCGTGACGACGCCGAGGACGACGACCTGGACACCCTCGACCTGGACGGCACCGAGGAGGGCGAGCCCGAGGACGAGGAAGAGTCCGAGGACGACGGCGTCGCCGCCGCCGAGCGGGTGCCGGCCGGGCCACTGGGCGACCAGGGCATCCTGGCCGACCTGGGCATCGGTGCCAAGGAGCTGACCTCGCTCAGCGAGGACGCCCTCACCGAGATCGCCGACACCCTGGGCTGCACCGAGGTGCTGGAGGCTGTCCGCTGACCCACAGCACCCTCGCTCACACTGGTGCCATGAACCACACCGTCCCCGACCCGGTCCGCGACCCCTGGCACCCGTCCATGCAAGAAGCCCTGGCCGAGGCCGAACGCGCCCCGGCCACCGGCGACGTCCCGGTGGGCGCGGTGGTGCTGGGCCCGGACGGCACGGTGATCGGCCGCGGCCGCAATGAGCGGGAGGCCACCGGCGACCCCACCGGCCACGCCGAGGTGCTGGCCATCCGCGCGGCCGCCCGCACCATGGGCGAATGGCGGCTGACCGGCTGCACCCTGGTGGTGACCCTGGAGCCCTGCACCATGTGCGCGGGCGCCATTGTGCTCTCCCGACTGGACCGGGTGGTCTACGGCGCGGCCGACGAGAAGGCCGGCGCGGCCGGCTCGCTCTGGGACGTGGTACGTGACCGACGTCTCAACCACCGCCCCGAAGTCGTCTCCGGCGTGCTGGCGGACCGGTGTTCGGCCCTGCTCACCGAATTCTTCCGGGCCCGCTGAGGAAACCGATTTCGGAGCACGGCCCAACGTCCGCTAAGCTCTCCCTCGGTAGCGTGTCCGAGCGGCCGAAGGAGCTCGCCTCGAAAGCGAGTGTGGGGGCAACTCCACCGAGGGTTCAAATCCCTCCGCTACCGCTGTTGAAAGGGCCACTCCCCAACGGGAGTGGCCCTTCGGCGTACCGCGGCCCCCGGGCGGGCCGGCCCGCTGGGCCCTAAACCCCGCCCGAGGCGGCCGGCCCCTCCGGGCCCGGCGCCGGGGCGTGCCGCAGATAGGCCAGTACGGCGCTGACCCGGCGGTGCAGTTGGGGCTCCTCGGCCAGGCCCAGCTTGGCGAAGGTGGAGTTGACATGCTTTTCGATGGTGGACTCGGACAGGGTGAGCGACTCGGCGATGGAGCGGTTGGTCTTGCCCTGGGCCATATGCCGCAGGACATCCAGCTCGCGGCGGGTGAGGGCGGCCAGCGGGGCGTCCGCGGTGCGGGCGTGGCTGCCCATCAGGACCTCCACGATGCGCGGGTCCACCACCGAGCGGCCGGCCGCCACCTCCCGCAACGCCCTCAGCAGCTCGTCCAGTTCGCCGATGCGCTCCTTGAGCAGATAGGCCAGACCGTCCGTGCCGCGCCGGAACAGGTCGAAGGCATAGTGCTCATTGGCGTGCTGGGAGAGCATCACCACCCCGATGCCGGGGTGGGCGGCCCGGATGGCGTGGGCGGCGGTGATGCCCTCGGTGTGGTGGCCGGGCGGCATCCGGATGTCGGCGATCACCACATCGGGGCGCAGCCGGGCCACCGCGTCCAGCAGTTCCCCGGCGGTGCCGACCGCGGCCAGCACCTGGACGTCACCGGTGTCCTCCAGCAGCCGGCGGGTGCCCTCGCGGACCAGGTAGTGGTCCTCGGCGATCACCACACGCAGGGGGTCAGGCACCGGCTTCCTCCCTCACTCGGGCCGGCAGCCGGGCGTGCACCGTGGTGCCGGCGCCCGGCCGGCTGGTGATCCGCAAGGTACCGCCGACCGCCTCGGTCCGGTCCCGCATCCCGGTCAGCCCCAGGCCGCCGGTGGTCCGGGTGTGCTCGGCGGCGAAGCCCACCCCGTCGTCGGCCACCTCCACCGACAGCCGGCCCGCCCCGAGCGCCAGGCGGATGGTGACCCGGTTGGCGGCGGCGTGCTTGATGACATTGGTGAGCGCCTCGGAGACCAGATAGAAGGCGGACTCCTCCACATCCAGCGGCAGCCGCAGCCGCTCCAGCCGGGCCGCGCTGTGCACCGTCACCGGAACCGGCATCCGGCGGGCGCAGGAGGTGACCGCGGCCACCAGGCCCTGGTCGGTGAGGACCGGCGGATGGATGCCGTGGGCCACCTCGCGCAGCTCGTCGATCACCCGGTAGGCGTCGTCCTGCACCTCGGTGAGCGCGGCCAGCACATCCCCGCCCCGGTCCAGCCGGTTGCGGGCCAGCCGGAGCTTGGCCACCAGGGCGACCAGTTCCTGCTGGATGCCGTCGTGCAGCCGGCGCTCGATCCGGCGCCGTTCGCTGTCCTGGGCGTGCACGATACGGGCCCGGGAGGCCTGGAGTTCCCGGGTCTGGCGCTGGACTTCCTCCACCCGCGAGGCCAGTTCGGCGGTCAGCCGGACATTGTGCACGGCCAGCGCGGCCTGCCGGGCCAGGGTCTCCACCACATCGTGGTCCTCGGGCGTGAACCGCCGGTCGGTACGCGGCCCGAACTCGATGACGCCCAGCACCTCGTCCCCGTACCACAGCGGGAACTCCCCACGCGGTCCCGGCAGTTGCTCGCCCACGGCGCCCAGCGCGGCGGGCAGCCCGCTGCCGCCCAGCCGTACCCGCACCCAGCGCAGATTGAGCCCCTCCTTGAGGCAGAGGGCCAGCTGCGGGGCGAGCCGCCGCAGGTCGTAGGCGTGTTCCAGGGTGGTGCCGAACTGCACCAGCAGCTCGAAGCTGCTCAGCCGTCTGCCGAACACCCGCCGCTCGGCCAGCCGGTTGAGCCGGGCCCGCAGCGGCTGGAACAGCGCGGTGGCGGTGACCGCGATCAGCACCGCCAGCCCGATCGGCAGATACTGCCCGGCGGTGAGCCCCAGCGTCATCGCCATGCCCAGATACCAGCTGTTGATGATCAGCCAGAGGGTGCCATGCACCACCGAGGGCCGCAGCACGATGTCCACGCCCAGCAGCCGGTAGCGGAAGGCGGCATAGACCACACAGAGCGAGATCACCACATAGGGCAGCGCCCCCAGCACCGTGCCCAGCAGATAGAAGAAGCCGTCCTCGCCCTGCCAGGTGCGGAACAGCCGGGCCGAGGCCCGGGCCAGGAACAGCACGGCCCCCGCCGTGGCGGCCGGGAGCAGCCGGGCCGCGTCCCGCTGCCCGGCCGCCCGGGCCCGCAGCGCGCGGATGACCAGCAGCAGGGCGCCCAGTCCGGGGAACCAGGCCTCGGGGTAGTAGAAGACCACATAGCCGACCGTCCCGGCGCGCACCCCGGCCGGCGGCAGCACCACCGGCAGCAGCAACAGGGCCCACATCGAGCGCAGCAGCGCCCGTTCGCCGGGGAAGCGGTAGCGGCCGTCCGGCAGCAGCGCCAGCAGCCGGACCACCAGGATGCTCACCGCGAGGTCTATCACCTCGCTGGCCATCAGGACGACCAGGTCCTCGGCGGGCGGCAGGATGGCCTCCAGGTCCTCCCGCCCCCAGCCCACGCCCAGCGACAGCAGCATCGCGGTATAGCGCAGCGCCATGCTGACCGCCAGCAGGCTGCCGATCAGCAGCAGCCGGCGGGCCACCGGGTGCGCCGGGGCGTACCACCAGCCGAAGAGCCCGGCGAAATAGCAGGGCACCACCGCGCCCAGCGTCCATGGCAGGGTGAACCTGCTGTCCAGGTGGATCGAACCGATCAGCCCCGCCCAGGCCAGACACAGTCCGCCGGACACCGCGGCGATCCGCATGGGCCAGCCCCTGCTCTCCACCCGGCTCATTATCGAAGCGGCCGGGGCCGGGCGTCCAGAAGGGGACCCTCCAGGCGGATATGGCGGAAAACCTCCAGAACCGGCTGGGGGCTACCGGGCTCCCCCGGGGCCCCAACGTCCGCCCATACTGAGGGAGTTCGCAACGGGGGGCCGCAGTTTGACGGCAGGTCATGAGTCAGCGCAAGGAGCCCGTCAGACTGCGGCGCGGACCGCGCCCGGCGCACAACAGCCGGCGCACAACAGCGCCGGCGCTCAACAGTCCGAAACCGGATCCGGAATCCGAGGGAATCCATGAGACTTCCATCCGGCCCCGAAGTCGTCGTCTGGGACACCACTTACGCCTGTCCGCTGCGCTGTTCCCACTGCTATTCGGAATCCGGCCGCCGGCCGGCCCGGCAGCTGGATGTGCCGGACCTGCTCCGGGTCACCGAGGGCATCATCGAGCTGCGGCCCCGGCTGGTCGGCCTCTCCGGCGGTGAACCGCTGGCCGTGAAGGGGATCTTCGAGGTGGGGGAACGGCTGGCGGCGGCCGGGATCCATACCGCCGTCTACACCAGCGGCTGGCGCACCGCGCCCTGGATGCCCGGGGAACTGGCCCGGATCTTCGGCGAGGTGGTGGTGAGCGTGGACGGCGCCACGGCCCGGGTGCACGACCGGATCCGGGGCCGCTCCGGCTCCTTCGACCGGGCCATGGCCACCCTGGCGCTCTTCGACGAGATGGCCGCAGGGCGCCGCAAGGACGGCCGCCGGCCCTTCGTCTTCGGCATCGACTGCACGGTGATGCACAGCAACGCGGCCCAACTCGACCGGTTCTGCACCGAGATCGCGCCCCGTTTTCCCGAACTGCGCTCGCTGGCCTTCAATATCGCCGTCCCGTCCGGGCTGGCCAGCCGCCCGGAGTACGAACGGGCCGAGCTGCTGGACGACGCACGGGTGGCCGAACTGACCCATCCGGCCCGGCTGTTCCGGCTCGCCGCGCTGGCCCCGCCCTCGGTGCGGGTGACCTTCACCGACAACCGCGAGCTGATGATGCACCCCGACCGGCCCGCGCCCGCCATGCTCCAGGTGGAGCCGGACGGGGCGGTCCGCGCCATGCCGGTCTACGAGGGCACGGTGGGCAACCTGCTCACTGACCCGCCGATGCGGCTGTGGGAACGGGCCCTGGACCGGCGCCGCGACCCCTTTGTGGTGGAGACCCTGCGCCCGGTACGCACCATGCGGGACTGGGCCCTCGCCATCCGCCGCATCGACCTGCACTTCGGCTCCCCGGAGGTACGGGCCCGCATCGCCGCCCGCCCCGGCCTGACCCGCTGAACTCCGCACAAGGGAGGTGAACACCATGCCGGACATCCTCGAACTCCAGGCCCTGGAGGAGGAAGCGCCCACCCTGTGGCCAACAACCAACCTGGACGCGGCGGACTAGCGCGTCCCCATCAGGGGCGCTCCGGCTGACGGGGCGCCCCCTCCAGGGGCGCGGGGCGGTTACATATGCGGCTCCGCCGCGCGGGCGCGACCAGCCACGAACAACCCGCACCCCGAAAAACAACACCCGCCCCCGGCGACCGGGAACCCACCCCGCCGAACCCGGCCCCACCGGGAGACCCCATGCTCGACGAGCCCCACCTGGCCGCGAACCCCCAATTCGCGGACGCCCCAGAACACACCCCGGACCACAACACCCGCTTCGCCGCGGCCACCCGCCCTTCCCCACCCGGCTGGCGCCGCACGGAAGGCGGCGGCTGGGTGCGGCTACGGCCGGAACAAACCCCGCTCCCCACCCACGGCTGGAAGATCCATGTCTCGGCCGTCCCCGGCCAGGCGGCCGGAGCCATCGACACGGTCTGGGCGCACTGCACCACCCACCGCACCGCCTTCAAATTCCTCCGCAGCCGCACCCTCGCCGCACTCGCCGACGCCAAGCGCGCCCCCCGCTCGGCCAGCGGCAAGCTGATCACCATCTACCCTGCGGACAACGACCAGTTGGAACAAGCCCTCACCGAACTCTCCCGGCGCCTGGCCGGAGTTCCGGGCCCCTACATCCTCAGCGACCTGCGCTGGCGCGACGGCCCGCTGTACCTGCGCTACGGAGCCTTCCGGCCCCACTACTGCTTCGGCCCCGACGGCAGCTATGTCCCCGCCCTCCCCGGCCCGGACGGCGCCCCCGTCCCCGACCTCAGAGGCACCGTCTTCCGGGTGCCGCCCTGGGCCGAGGTGCCGGACTTCCTGGCCGGCCCGCTGAAGGCCGCCGGGGCCCGCTCCGGCACCCTGCCCTACCGAGTGCTGGGCGCCCTGCGCTTCTCCAACGCGGGGGGCGTCTACCGGGCCGTGGACCCGGCCACCGGCCGCACCGTGGTGCTGCGTGAGGCCCGTCCGTACGCCGGCACCGACCGGGAGGGCCGGGACGCCGTCGCCCGGCTCCGGCACGAGTTCGCCATGCTGCGCCGGCTGGCCGGACTGGACTGCGTCCCCGAGGCCCACGCGCTCACCCGGCACTGGGAACACCTCTTCCTGGCCGAGGAGTTCATCGACGGCGAGCCCTTGCAGGACGCCATGGAGCGCCACAACCCGCTGCTGCTCCCGGGGGCCACGGCCGGTGCACTGGCCGCCCACACCGACTGGGCGTGTGCGGTGTTCGACCGCGTCGAGGCGGCGCTGGCCCAACTGCACGGCCGGGGCATCTGCTTCGGTGACCTCCAGCCCGGGAACGTCCTGCTGCGCCCGGACGGCAGCGTCTGCCTGGTGGACTTCGAAACCGCCCGCCCCCTGGACGAACCGTCCCAACCTGCCCTGGGCACCGCCGGATTCACCGCACCCTGGATCCCGCCGGGAATCGAAGCCGACCGCTATGCGCTGGCCTGCCTGGGCCTCGCCCTGTTCGTCCCGCTCACCCCACTGCTCCGGCTGGCCCCGGCCAAGCACCGCCAATTACTGGACTTCGCCGCCGAACGCTTTCCGCTGCCCCCCGCCTTCACCGCCCGGCTGCGTACCGCGCTACAGCCACCCGAGGAGCCTGCCCAGCCGGCCTGGCCGGTGGAGTCGCACCGGGAGCGCACCCTGGACGCCCTCCGGGACGCCCTGCTGCTGAGCGCCACCCCGGAGCGGGCGGACCGGCTCTTCCCCGGCGACCCACGGCAGTTCGACCGCCAGTCGGCCGCCGTGGCGTACGGCGCCGCCGGGGTGCTGTACGCCCTGTGGGCCACCGGACGCCACCGGTATCCGGCCTGGTCCGGCCATCTGGACTGGCTGATACGGGCCGCCGGGCGCACCGCCTGGCCCCGTCCCGGTCTCTATGACGGGCTCGCCGGCACGGCATGGGTGCTGGACGTACTGGGCCGCCCGGAGGCGGCACGGGCCGCACTGGACCGGCTGGCCGCGTTCGACCTGCGAGGGTGCGGCCCGGGCCTGTTCGGCGGGCTGGCCGGAATCGGCCTGTGCTGGCTGCACTTCGGCGAGCAGGAACGGGCGCTGGCCGTCGCCCAGCGGCTGGCCGCCTTCGGCGGGCCGGCCGGGACCGGGCTGATGTACGGCTGGTCCGGCCCCGCGCTGCTGTTCACCCAGCTCTACGCCCACACCGGCGACCGAGGCCAACTGGACCGGGCGGGACTGGCCTTGGACCGCGACCTGGAACAACTCCACGCCGGCCGGCGGCCCGCCGCCCTTGACCGGGGAAGCGCGGGCGTCGCTCTCGCCCTGCACTCCTACCTCCGGCAGCGGGCGGACGCCCGGCTGAGCCGGGTGCTGAACGAGCTCCGGTGCGAGCTGACCCCCGAACTGGTGCTGTCCAGCGGGTTGCTGGACGGGCGGGCGGGCTTGCTCCATGCGCTCGGCGGTCTGGGCGCGCCCGCCGCGGAGCTCGCCCCGCACCGCCGCCGGCTGGCGCTGCACGCCGTACCCTTCCGGGGGCGCCCGGCCTTTCCGCTGCCCGGCCTGCAGCGGCTGTCCATGGATCTGGCCACCGGCACGGCGGGGGTACTGCTCGCCGTACACGGTGCAGCGCCACTCCCGGGCATGCCCCTGCGGGGCGTACAACGCCCGCCCGTGCACCACCCGTTACCCACACCGTGAGCGGAACGACGCCCGACGGGGCGTGCCCGCCCACCGGGCCCTCAGGCAGGCACGATCCCCTCCTGGAAGGAACACCCCCCGGCGGTCACCGGTACCTCGTCCAGCCACTCGAACGCCGCCCCCAGCCCCGCGATCCGGATCACCCTGCTCACTCGCGGCCCGCCCCGTACCACCCGCAGCCGGCCGCCATGGGCGGCCAGCCGGTCGCGGGTGCGCAGCAGCAGCCGCATCCCGCTGGCGTCCAGAAAGGTCACCGCCCGCAGGTCGATCACCAGGTCCGGACAGCAGGCGGCCAGCGCCTCCAGCCGGGGGCCCAGCTCCTGGTCGGCCAATATGTCGATCTCTCCCCGCAGTTCCACCGCGACCGCTCCCCCCGCCACACGCTCCCGCATGGTGAAGGCGAGCTCGTACCCGCCCATGCGAACCTCACCGTTCTCCTCACCCGGTCCGCCACGGCGCTGGATCACGCCCTCGGACGGCCGTGTGTCTTTCTGGTGCCCCGGCGGTGGGCGGTTCTCACCTCTGTCGCAGGGTCAACTGGCGCTCGATGCCCGCGCGTTGGCGCCCCTTCACCGGAGCGTGGGAAAGGTGTGGGAAACGCCGGCAGCCCCGGCCGCGGGCCGGGGCTGCCAAAAGACAAAAAGCGGCAAAGAGAAGCGGAGAGGGGAAGCGGCATCGGGGGGACAAGCCGCTTCCCCTCACGAGGAGACGACCGCCGGGTGCCGGCCGCGCTCGGGGGGAAGCACGCGGCCGGACCCCGCAGAGGGGCCGTCGTCCCGGGCCGCCGGATTCCTGCCAGGTCCGTCGGCCGCTCGCTTCCATCCTGCGCCCTTGGACCACGGCCCCCAGCGGGCGAAGGACCCCGCTTTCCGGGCCTTAAGTCCTTAAAGATGGCGTGAGGGAAGCGACGCGCCTCCCCCGGGGGAGCAAGTTCGCCCAAATGTACGGTTAGACTCTCGCCCACGTTTGAGGGGACGGGCGAGAGACGGCCGCCAGGGGAGGCAGGACGACGATGGCGCAAGCGAGGCGGGTCGCGCTCTGGGCCGTGGGCATCTTCGTGGCCTACACCATCATCCACTCCCCCGCCCGGGCCGCCGAACTGGTGCAGATAGGGTTCCAGGGGATCTCGGACGCCGCCAAGAGCGTCGGCGAGTTTATGACCCAGCTGATCAAGTGAGCCCGTACCTCCGGAAGGCGGCAGCCCCGTGATTCGTCACCTGGTCCTCTTCAAGCTCAATGAGGGCGTCCGGCGCGATGACCCCCGGGTGGCGGCCGGTGTGCGGACCTTCGAGAAGCTGGGCGAGGAGATCCCCGAGCTGCGCTTCTGGGAGTGCGGCTGGAATGTCTCCGACCGCCCCATCGCCTATGACTTCGCCATCAACTCCGCCGTGGACGACCAGGCGGCCCTGCGGCGCTATCTGGAGCACCCCGCCCATCAGGCGGGTGTGGCGCAGTGGCGGGAGTTCGCCACGTGGGTGATCGCCGACTATCCCTGCTGAGCCCGGTCCTTCCCAACGGCCCCGCACCACCTGGTGAGGGGCCGTTTTTTATGCCCTTTTCCACGGCCAACACGGAGTGACCCGGTGCTTGCACACAGTGGACATGTCTTGTGATGCTATGACCGCTTTTGACGCCCTTGTTGATAGATGTGCCCTCCTTAGTTCCCAACTGCGCATGGAATGACCGCGAAGGGGTGGTGTGTGACCGTGCCGGCCCGAACAGCGCCCGAAGCCCCGCTACGCCGCCCCGAGTCGGCCGGACCGGACGACCCGGCCGCCGTCCCGGAGGAGACCGGCGTACCGGAGTGCGCCGAGGACCCCCGTCCGCGCGAGAGCCGGGGGGCGGACGCCAGGGCGCTGACCCAGGTGCTCTTCAAGGAATTCGCCACCCTGGAGCCCGGCACTCCGGAGCATGCCCGCGTGCGCGCCGCCCTGATCGAAGCCAACCTCCCGCTGGTGCGGTACGCCGCGGCGCGTTTTCGCAGCCGCAACGAGCCCATGGAGGACGTCATCCAGGTCGGCACCATCGGCCTGATCAACGCCATCGACCGCTTCGACCCGGACCGGGGCGTGCAGTTCCCCACCTTCGCCATGCCCACCGTGGTCGGTGAGATCAAGCGGTACTTCCGGGACAACGTCCGCACCGTGCATGTCCCGCGCCGGCTGCACGAGCTATGGGTGCAGGTCAATGGCGCCACCGAGGACCTGACCGTGCTGCACGGCCGGTCCCCCACCACCGCCGAGATCGCCGAACGGCTGAAGATCGGCGAGGATGAGGTGCTGGCCTGCATCGAGGCCGGCCGCTCCTATCACGCCACCTCGCTGGAGGCGGCCCAGGAGGGCGACGGACTGCCCGGCCTGCTGGACCGGCTCGGCTACGAGGACCCGGCACTGGCCGGAGTGGAGCACCGGGACCTGGTGCGCCATCTGCTGGTCCAGCTGCCGGAGCGCGAACAGCGCATTCTGCTGCTGCGCTACTACAGCAATCTGACCCAGTCCCAGATCAGCGCGGAGCTGGGCGTCTCCCAGATGCATGTCTCCCGGCTGCTCTCCCGGAGCTTCGCCAGGCTGCGCTCCGCAAATCGAATCGACGCTTAACCCTTACGGGGGACCCCCTCCCCGATGTCATGCGGCGTCATGGGGCAGATATATCGACTTGACGCTACAGCGCGTTGCCGACATGTGACATTCTGCTGGAACTGCGTTTGCCACAGCGCAGCCTCCGGTATTCAGGTGGAGGCTGAACCCCTCGCCCGAGGGGGTCGCCGTGGCCCGTCCGCGACCTCAAGGGGGTGGCATGTCCGTAGACCTGGGCAGCGCTAAGGTGCTCGCCAATGACGCACCGCCAGCCGTGCTCGACGACTGCGAAGCCATCGACACCCGCACCCTCTCCCGCACCCTCTTTATGCGTCTGGCCACGCTGGAGCGGGACAGTGCCGAGCGTACCTACGTCCGTGACACCCTCATCGAGCTCAACCTCCCCCTTGTGCGCTATGCCGCGGCCCGCTTCCGCAGCCGCAATGAACCGATGGAGGACATCGTTCAGGTCGGAACCATCGGCCTGATCAAGGCGATCGACCGGTTCGACTGCGAACGGGGCGTGGAATTCCCGACGTTCGCGATGCCCACGGTGGTGGGTGAGATCAAACGCTTCTTCCGGGACACCAGTTGGTCGGTGCGGGTGCCGCGCAGGCTTCAGGAACTGCGGCTGGCGCTGACCAAGGCCAGTGATGAACTGGCCCAGAAACTGGACCGTTCGCCCACCGTCCCCGAACTGGCGGTGTGCCTGGGGGTCTCCGAGGAGGATGTGGTGGACGGGCTGGCGGTGGGCAATGCCTATACGGCCAGTTCGCTGGACTCCCCCTCCCCCGAGGACGACGGCGGCGAGGGCTCGCTGGCCGACCGGCTGGGGTACGAGGACTCGGCGCTGGAGGGCGTGGAGTACCGGGAGTCGCTCAAGCCGCTGCTGGCCAAACTGCCGCCCCGGGAACGGCAGATCATTATGCTGAGGTTCTTCGCCAATATGACCCAGTCGCAGATCGGCGAGGAGGTGGGCATCTCCCAGATGCATGTCTCCCGGCTGCTGACCCGCACCCTCTCCCAGCTCCGCGAGGGCCTGATCGCGGACTAGCGGCGCGCCCCGTCAGGGGCGCCCCATCAGGGGCGCGGGGTGCCCCATCAGGGGCGCGGGGTGCCCCATCAGGGGCGCGGGGAACTGCGCGACCAGCCACAACTGGCCCGCACCCAAAACACCACACCCCAGCGGAGCTGCCCGCACAGCCCTAGCTCCCTGACGGTCCGTCAGTCAGACTGAGGCGATGCGACGGGCAACGCATCGCCGGGCACCCGCCCTGGTGTCAACTGCCGCACTGTGCCTAACCCTTCTCACCGCGGCGTGCGGCAGCGGCGAACCGGAGAGCCGGGTGGCACTGGCCGACGCCGGGCCCACCGGCCCGGTCCCGCCCACCGGCGCCGTACGGCTCTTTCCACTGCCCTCGGCGGATCCCACGGCCGCGCCTCCGCCAACCGCCCGCCGTACCGGGCCCGTTGGCGGCCGCACCCATCTCCCACTGCCCGGCCCGAGCGCAACGGCTCGTACGCCCGTACCCCCTGCAACGCCGACGCCCGCGCCCGCGAGCGCCGCACTGACCGTCACCGCCCCGCGCCGGGCGCCCGGCACGCAGCGGTGGTGTGAGCGGGTGTCCCTGGTGTTCGCCAACGCCGGGCCCGCCCCGGTGACCCGGGGCACGGTGGTCTTCGGCGGGCATGTGATCGCGGCGGGCGGCGCTGACCTGGCGGCGCTTCCGGTCACCCGGCCGCTGCCGGTGCCGATCGGCCCCGGCGGGGCCAGGGCGCAGAGCTGGCAGGTGTGCGTGGACGCCCGGCGGGTGCCGCCGGGCGCTCGTCTTCAGACGCGGGACGTATGGGTCCAGTGGGAGTGAGCCGCTCAGCTCACCGCCAGCCAGACCACCACGGCGACCGCGGCCAGCGCGACAAGCACGGCCGCGATCACTCCGGTGCTGGGTCCGCCGGAGCGGGCCCGGGCGGCCGGCGCGGAGGCCCGGGGGCCGGGTGCGCCCTCGTCGACGAAGGCACGGAACATCTGGGTGCTGCCCGCCGGGTCGTAGTTGCCCTCGGGGCTCTGCTGATGGGGGTTGGCCATGGGGCAGGACCCTAGCGAAGAGCGGTGACGCCCCGCACGGCCGGGCCCGGCTTGACGCCATCCGAATGAATCCTTGGCCAGTCCTTTACCATCCGTACCATCATTTCACTTGCCTTCAGCAACCAAACTTTTCTATGGTTGCCTTAAGCAACCTAACTGGAGGATCCATGGCCGCCTTCGAGCAGTACGAGGAGCTCTCCCGGCAGCTCGGCGCCATTGGAGTGATCAAACGCGGCCTCAGCCGGGTCCTCCCGCCGGACTGCCCGCCCACCTCCGCCATCGTGCTGTCGCTGCTCAAGCAGTACGGCGAGCTGCGGATGAGCAAACTCGCCGAGCTGATGGTGATCGATATGTCGGTGACCAGCCGCCATGTCGCCCATGCCGCCGAGCGCGGCTGGCTTGAGCGCCAGTGCGACCCGCTGGACAAGCGGTCGCGGCTGCTGCGCATCACCCCCAGCGGGGAGGCGCTGCTGGAACAGGTCTCGGCCCGTTACGCCGAGGCGCTGGCCGGCTGTCTGCACGACTGGTCGGACGACGATGTGGCCCGGCTCATCGGTCTGCTCGCCCGGCTCCGCGAGGGCTTCGGCGAGTGCCGGCCGCGGGCGCCACAGCCCCGGGCGGCCGCCATCACCCGTACACCCGCGTAATCCACCTCACCGGAAAGGAAATCCATGGCCAAGTCCACACCGTCAGGTGTGCGGGACAGCCACACCGAAGCCCGGGGCGCCGAGGCCGCCCCGATGACCCACGCCCAGATCATGCGGGCCCTGTCCGGGCTGCTGCTGGGCATGTTTGTGGCGATCCTGTCGTCCACCATCGTCTCCAACGCGCTGCCGAAGATCATGCACGATCTGCATGGCAGCCAGTCCGCCTACACCTGGACGGTCACCGCCGCCCTGCTGGCGATGACCGCGACCACCCCGCTGTGGGGCAAGCTCTCCGATCTCTTCAGCAAGAAGCTGCTGGTCCAGGCGTCGCTGGTGATCTATGTCAGCGGTTCGGTGGTGGCCGGCCTGTCGCAGAACACCGGCATGCTGATCGCCTGCCGGGTGGTGCAGGGCATCGGGGTGGGCGGTCTGTCGGCCCTGGCCCAGATTGTGATGGCCGCGATGATCGCGCCCCGCGAGCGCGGCCGCTACAGCGGCTACCTCGGCGCCACCTATGCGGTGGCGACCGTGGGCGGCCCGCTGCTCGGCGGTGTCATCACCGACACCAGCTGGCTCGGCTGGCGCTGGTGCTTCTACGTCGGTGTGCCCTTCGCGGTGATCGCCCTGATAGTGCTCCAGCGCACCCTGCACCTGCCGACCGTCAAGCGGGACGTCAAGGTGGACTGGCTGGGCGCCTTCTTCATCTCCGCCGCCGCCACCCTGCTGCTGGTCTGGGTGACCCTGGCGGGCAAGAACTACGACTGGATCTCCTGGCAGACCTATGTGATGGTGGGCGGCTCGGTGCTGCTGGGCGCCATCTTTGTGCTGGTCGAGTCCAAGGCGGCCGAGCCGATCATTCCGCTGCGGCTGTTCCGCAACAAGACCATCGCGCTGTCCTCCGCGGCCAGCCTCTTCGTCGGTGTCGCCATGTTCACCGGCACGGTCTTCTTCTCCCAGTACTTCCAGCTGGCCCGTGGCAAGACGCCGACCATGTCGGGCGTGATGACCATCCCGATGATCTCCGGGCTCTTCATCTCCTCCACCGTCTCCGGCCAGGTGATCACCAAGACCGGGCGCTGGAAGGGCTGGCTGGTCTCCGGCGGCGCGCTGCTCACCGGCGGTCTGGGGCTGCTGGGCAGCATGCGGGCGGACACCCCGTACTGGCAGCTGGCCGTCTATATGCTGCTGATGGGCGCGGGCATGGGCATGATGATGCAGAACCTGGTGCTGGCCGCCCAGAACCAGGTGGCCCCCAAGGACCTGGGCGCGGCCAGCTCGGTGGTCACCTTCTTCCGCACCCTGGGCGGTGCGGTGGGCGTCTCGGCGCTGGGCGCGGTGCTCGCCACCAAGGTCAAGGACTATGTGGTGGACGGCCTGACCGCGCTGGGCCCGCAGGGCGCGGCACTGGCCAAGCAGGGTGCCGGCGGCGGTGACATCCCCGACCCCTCGGCGCTGCCCGCCCCGCTGCGGACGATCATGGAGTCCTCCTATGGCCATGGCATCGGCGATGTCTTCGCCTATGCCGCGCCCTGCGCCCTGGTCGCCTTCCTGCTGACCCTGTTCATCAAGGAGGTCGCCCTGAAGTCCCGGCACCACGGCCCCACCGCGGCCTCCGGGGACGAGCAGCCGGCCACCGAGCCCGCCGCCCAGGCGGGCTGAGCAAAGACCCCGCCGGCGGGGCGCTTTCGAGCGGACCCCCGCCCCGCCGGCGGCCCGGGAACCCGAACGGCATGGACAGGGCTCCCGGCACTGCGGCCCCGGTGGTCCGCGCACGGCAAGGGACGGTCGGCGCGGACCACCGGGGCTGCCCAGGTTCCAAGCCCCGCCGCCTGGGTTCCCAAGCCTCTCCGCCTGGGTTCCAAGCCCCTCCGCCGAGATTTCCCAGAACCGGCCGCCGGGGTTTCCGAGCCCCCGGCTACTCCGCCGTTTCCTGCGCCCGGTCCCGCAGCGCCTCCATACCGGCGATCACCGTCTCCACGGCGATGGCGAAGTCCCGGCGGCGCATCTCCGCCACCGGCACCCCGTCCTTCTGGTCCATCGCGCGGGCCACCTCGTCATAGGCGTCCGGGCCCCGCAGCTGCTCCGAGAAAGCCTCCACCACACTGGCGAAGTACTCGTCCTGGCTCAGCCCCGCGGTCCGGCACCTCTCCAGATAGACGGACTCGATGGCGGCGAAGCCATAGACAAACTGGAAGAGCGCCCCCAGGGCGCCATTGCGCTTCTCCTCCGGGACGCCGCTGCGGCTCATCACCGACAGGGCGGCGTTGGACAGCGCCAGCGCGGAGGGCCCCAGGTTGAGATACCGGGTGAGCAGCTGGGTCACCCAGGGGTGGGCGACCAGCGCGTCCCGGTACTCGGTGGCCAGCTGGCGCAGCTGATCGCGCCAGTCGGCGCTCCGGTCCGAGGCATCGGGCAGCCGCATCTCGCCGCAGACCGCGTCCAGGGCCAGTTCCAGCAGGTCGTCCTTGGTGTCCACATACCAGTAGACGGACATGGCGGTCACCTTGAGCTCCGCGGCCAGCCGGCGCATGGAGAACTTGGCCAGCCCCTCGGCGTCCAGCAGCCGGACGGTGGCCGCGACGATCCGGTCGCGGTCCAGCGTTCCGCCGGTCCCCGCCGCCTGGCGGGGTTTGGGCTGGGAGAGCCAGACGCTGGTCTGGGGGGTACGTCCTGCGCCGGCCATATGCGGCTTTCCTCTCGGCTGCGCCGGTGATGGTACGGGTCGAATGCTAAGCGGCTTGCCCGTCACCGGTCAGCTCCGCCCGGCGCAGCAGCACCGCCGCCAGCAGACCGCCGGCCAGCACCGCCGCCGCCCCCACCAGTTGCGCGGTGTGCACCCCGGAGGCGAAGGCATCGGCCACCTCGGCACGCTGGGCGCCGGTACGGGCCCGTCCCAGCGCCTCCGGCAGCGAGACCGCGCCGGCCGCCACCGCCGGAAGCAGGGCACCGAAGCGGGAGTTGAGCACCGCGCCCAGCACGGCGACCCCCAGCCCGTTGCCGCACTCCGCCAGGGTGCCGTTGACTCCGGCCCCCACGCCCGCCTTCTCGGCCGGGATCGCCGACATGATGGCGTTGGCCATGGCGGGCGAGGCGAGGGCCAGACCGGTTCCCATCAGGACCAGGCCGAAGCACATCCCGGGGTAGTGGTGCGCCCCCAGCACCGCCACCGCGGCCAGGCCGGCGGCCAGCAGCCCCATGCCCAGGGCGATGCTCAGCGGGGTGCCCACCTTGCCCAGCAGCCGGGCGCCCACACCGGTGAGGTTGAGCACCACCACCATCAGCGCCAGCGGCGTCATCCGCAGACCGGTGGCCAACGGCCCGTAGCCGAGCACCAGTTGGAGGTGCTGGGTGAGCAGGAAGATGGAGCCGCCCAGCCCGAAGGCCACCAGGATGCCGCCGGTCACCGCGCCCACAAAGCGCCGGTCGGCGAAGAAGTGCATATCGAGCATGGGGTGCTCGATCCGGCGCTCCCACAGGGCGAACAGCGCCAGCACCACAGCTCCCACCAGCGCCGATACCACCACCCAGCTCGAAGTCCAGCCATGCTGCGGGCCGTTGATGATGGCGAAGACCACTCCGGTCATACCTATGGTGGAGAGCACCGCGCCCAGCACATCGGGCCGCTCCCCGGCCGGGTTCTTGGACTCCGGCACCAGCCGGACCACCGCCACCAGAGCCAGCGCGGCCACCGGGAGGTTGACCAGGAAGATGGAGCCCCACCAGAACCGGGCCAGCAGCGCGCCGCCGATCAGCGGTCCGGCCGCGAAGCCCAGCGAGGCCACCGCGCCCCAGATGCCGATGGCCCTGGTGCGCTCCTCGGCGTCGAAGACCTGCATCACCACGGCCAGGGTGGTGGTCATCAGCAGCGCGCCGCCGACGCCCATCCCGGCCCGGGCGGCGATCAGTTCACCCGTGGTCTGGGAGAGGGCCGCGCACAGCGAGCCCAGTCCGAACAGCACCAGCCCGGTGGCCAGCATCTTCTTGCGGCCATAGCGGTCGGCGGCGTTGCCGGCCGTCAGCAGCAGGCCGGACTGCACCAGTGAATAGGCGTTGATCATCCACTGGATGTCGGAGGTGGCGGCGCCCATCTCCCGGGTCAGGGAGGGGATCGCCACGGTGAGCACGGTGTTGTCCAGCAGGACGGTGAGCTGCGCCAGACAGATCGCACCGAGGATCACCCAGCGTGTGGCATGGCGCGGTGGCCGGGTGGCGGCAGCAGCGGTGGACGCCGTCATGGCAACTCCTTGTACGGTGTACGAGCGATGGTCGTCGTACACCGTACAAGGGCCGCCATACGGCGTACAAGAGTTTTTTCGGCGAGCGGTCCCGCCCTGGCTCAGGCCGGCTTGAGCAGATACCCCACCCCACGCCGGGTGTGGATCATCGGCGGCCGTCCGGCATCGATCTTCTTCCGCAGGTAGGAGATATAGAGCTCGACCACATTGGCCCGGGCCCCCGGACAGAAGCCGTGGGACCACACCCGCTCCAGGATCTGCGCCTTGCCCAGCACCCGGCCGGGGTTGCGCATCAGAAAGCGCAGCAGCGCGAACTCGGTACCGGTGAGCCGGACCGGGACACCGCCCCGGGAACACTCGCGGCTCTCCTCGTCGAGCACCAGATCCCCCACGACCAGCACCCGCGCATCAGTAGCTGTAAGGGTCATGCGCACAGCGTGATGCCCGCCGGTGAGAGGCTTCTTGCCGCCGTCTGGGAATCACCTGAGAAAACGCGGTGCGGACGGGGCCGCGAACGGGGCCGCGTACGGAAAAACACCCAGGGCCCGGCACCTGAGTGCCGGGCCCTGGGCTCCAGTAGCGGGGACAGGATTTGAACCTGCGACCTCTGGGTTATGAGCCCAGCGAGCTACCGAGCTGCTCCACCCCGCGACGATCGAAAGACCGACATCAATACCTCGATGTCAACCTCTCGGCTGCGCGCTCGGCAGGATTCGAACCTGCAACCTCTTGATCCGTAGTCAAGTGCTCTATCCGTTAAGCTACGAGCGCTTGGCTTCCCGGCGGTTTTCCCGGCCGGTCGGCGTTGCGGGAACAACATTACATGAACCCCGCCGAGAGACGAAATCCGTTAAGCGCACCCGGCCTGACCTGCGCAAACACCAAACAGAAGAGCCCCGGTCGTCCTAGGACGACCGGGGCTCCGGCTGCGGAGGCGGAGGGATTTGAACCCTCGATCAGCTTTAAAGCCGAAACCGCATTAGCAGTGCGGCGCCATAGACCGGACTAGGCGACGCCTCCAGCACACCCGCGCGAGCGCGAGTGTTGCGTTGCAGATGATGACACAGCCCGCGGGCCGATCACCAATCGCACTCTACGGTACCGGGCTTTGCACCGACGGGGCAAAGCACTTTCCCGGCGCGCAACGCGCACCGGCCCGGCGCGTTAGAGGTGCAAGCCCCGCCGCTCGTCATGGCAAGCCCCGCCGCTCGCAGCGGCAAGCGCGCCGTCTTGGCGGCAAGCCCGCCACCCGTCCCTCAGTCCTGGAGTACCGATGCCCCTGCGCCGTCTGCTGCTCGGCACCCTCGCCCTGGCCCCCGCCCTGCTCGGGACGGCCACCGCCACGGCCGTCCCCATCCCGCTGCCCGCCCCCGAGCCGATGGACCACCTCACGGTCACCCTCCGGGACACCACCCATGACGGCAGCTATGACCTCTACTGCCACCCCACCGGGGGCACCGCGCCGCACCCCGGCGAGGCCTGCCGCCAGCTGGACCAGCTGACCCGCTGGGGCAGCGACCCCTTCGCACCGGTGCCACCCGCCAGTAACTGCTCGATGATCTACGGCGGGCCGGAGCGGGCCCATGTCGGCGGCACCTGGGCGGGACGCCCGGTCAGCGCCGATTTCAGCCGTCTCAACGGCTGTGAGATCGCCCGCTGGAACAAGTTCTCGCGCCTGCTGGGGAGTTCGCGTTAGCCGGTGCGGACGCCGGGTGAGCGGGGCGGCGGCGACACGCGGCGGGTCCCGCACACCCCTCATCCGCCGTCGCACCGGACTCCACAGCCCGTAGACTTCCCTCCGACAACACGCCGGAACGGCGGCAGTCCCCCAGCCGGGCGCTGGGGCACCGGCCCGGCGGTGGCACGTGCGGTAACCAGGGAGGATGCGTCGCAGTGAGCAGCAGGCCATCCCGAGGCGCTGCTCGCCTCGCAGCCATACTCGACGCCCTTCCGGACGCGCTGTTGCTGGTCAACTGCAACGGTACGGTCGTCAACGCCAACCACATCGCCCTGGAGACCTTCGAGGTGCCGGGCACCGGCCTGGTCGGGCGCGGGCTGCTGGATCTGCTGCCCTCCTTCGACTCGCGCCGCATCCCCGGATCGATGCGGCTGCCGGAGGAGGAGAAGAACGCCGGACGCACCCGGCCCACCCGGATGATCGCCCGGCGCACCGATGGCACCGAGTTCCCGGTCGAGGTGACCAGCGCCAACCTGGAGGACGGCCGCACCCCTTACGCCGACGCGCACGCCGGGTACACCGGCGACGAGCTCCTGATGATCGTCGTACGGGACCTCACCGGCACCCTGGACACCGAGGCCGAACTCGCCCGCCAGCAGCGGCAGACCGAGATGATCCTGCGTGCCGCGGCCGAGGGCGTGGTGGGGGTGGACACCGCGGGCAAGGTCGTCCTGGTCAACCCCTCCGCCGCGCAGATCCTCGGCTACCGGGCCAGCGACCTGGGCGGCCGTGAGCTGCACCCGCTGATCCACCACTCCCGCGCGGACGGCTCGCCCTTCCCCTACGAGGAGTCGCCGATCGCCGACACCCTGCGCTCCGGCCGTAAGCACCGGGTGCGCGGGCAGGTGCTGTGGGCCAAGGACGGCCGCTCGGTGCCGGTGGACCTGACCACCGCCCCGGTGCGCGACGGCGACCAGCTGGTGGGCGCCGTGATGACCTTCACCGACCGCCGCCCCTATGACGCGCTGGCCGCCCGTCACCAGCAGTTGCTGGAGCTGCTGGAGGGTTCGCTGCGCGGCCCGCTGAAGGAACTGCGGGCCGAACTGGGCTCGCTGGCCGACGATCCGGCCGGGCAGCTGTGGCCGGAGGCCAACCAGATCCTGCACCATCTGGCCGCCGGATACGGGCGGATGGCCAAGCTGGTGGACAACGTCCTGGCCCACCAGCGGCTGGAGGCCGGCGAGAGCAAGCTGGTGCGGGAACCGGCCGCGCTGGACGAGGTGGTGGCGGCCGGTGTGGAGGGCGCCGTCGAGCTGATCGGGCCGGGCCGCGCCCAGTTCGCGGTGCACGCGCCCGAGCTGGAGGCCGAGATCGACCCGGAGTGGTTCGCCCGGGCGCTGGCCCATCTGATCGCCGATGTGGCCGGGGTGGACTCCACCGGCAACGCCCCCGCCGGCGGCCCGCCGTCCGGGGACTCCACCATTGTGGTGGCCGCCGCCAAGCGGGACACGGTGGTACGCATCGAGGTGCGCGGCCCGTACGCCGGGGGGGACCCGGTGCACCAGCCGATCGTGCGCTCGGTGATCCGCCGGCACGGCGGAGTGCTGCAGACCCATGAGCTGCCGGGGGCGGCGGGCGGCCAGGCGTATGTCCTGGAGGTGCCGCTGACCGCGGCCGCCGGGCCGGTGACGGCGGCGCCGGAGCGTCCCGAATCGCCCGCCAGCATCGGCAGCGGCACGACCATAATGCCGATGCCCGCGCCCCGGGCCCCGCAGACTCCTGCTCCCCCCGCCGCTCCCGCCCCCGAGCCGGGCAGCGGGCGGCGTGCCCGGCGGGATGCCGCCGAGGGCGCCGAGGGCGAGCGGCCGGAGACCGTTCCGGCCCAGCCGACCGGGCGGCGGCGGGCGCCCGCCGCCGAGGAGACCTCCGGCGCCGGCCGGGTGCCCGCGCAGCCGGGCGGCGGCCGCCGGGCCCGCCGCGAGGCGGCCGAACCCGAGGCGCCCCGGGCCGCGTTCGCGCTGCCGCCCGCGGCGGCGGACCGTGCGCCCGGTTCCGACGCCACCGCCGAGGCGGCCCCCGCTCCCGCCGGCCGCCGGGCCCGGCGTGCCGTCGCCGAGGTCCCCGAGCGCCCCATCCCCGGCCAGGCGGACACCGAACCGGACGCCCCGCGCACCGCCTTCGCCCTGCCCCCCGCCGACGCCGACCGCACCGATGGCCCGCGCCCGCCCTATGCCCCCGCCCCGGACCCCTCGGTCCCGCCCCAGGCGGCCCGGGGGGCGGCGGCGGCTCCGGACGCGCCCGAGGCCGTGGCCGCCCCGGGCGGTCCGGGCACGGCCGCGGTGCCGGGTGGCTCCGGCGGTCCTTCCGGTGCGGAGGGGGTGCCGGGGGCGCATGGCTGGCCGGTCGCGCCCGGCAACTCGCCGCGTCCCGACGGGCCGGGGGGCGCGGGTGCGCCCAACGGTCCGGCCCCGCATGGCGGTTCGGACGCTCCCGACGGCCCGGCGGCGGCCGCCGGCCCCGGCGCATACGGCCGGCCCGGCGCACCGGCCGGCCCCGCGGGGCTCAACGGCGCGGCGGCGCACGGTGGTTCGGCGGCCGGCGACGCCAACGCCTCCGGCGTTCCGGCAGGCCGTAACCACCCCTCCGCACCCGGCGGTCCGGCCGCCCAGGAGGGGCCGTCCACGGCGGACGGGTACGGCGCGCCGGGCCCCCATGCCGGACCGGGCGCTCCCGGCGCCTTCCTTGCCCCGGGGGAGCACAACAGCCCTGCCGGGCAGGGCGGTTCGGCCGCGCACGAGGGGCCGTCCACGGCGAGCACCCCCGGCGGATACGCCCCGCACACCGCACCGGGCGGGCGCGGCGGCACCAGTGCCTTCCTCGCCCCCGACGAGCCCAACCGCCCCACCGCGCCAGGCGGTTCGGCCCCACCCGAGGGGCCGGCCGCGCCCCCCGCCCACAGCGGTGCCGCGCCGCACGAAGGACCGTCCACCGCGGCCGGCCCCGGCGGGTACGCCGCACACACCGGGCCCGCCGGCGTCGGCGGCACCAGCGCCTTCCTCGCCCCCGGCGAGCACCCCGCCCCCGGCGTGCCCGCCGGGCGCCGGCCGCTCAACGCGCCGTCGGCGCCGGACGGTTCGGTGGCCACCGAGGCGTCGGTGACGGCCGCGCCTGACGGGGAACAGCCCGCGCAGCAGGGCCCGGAGGCGCCCGGTCGTCCGGGGACCCACCGGGGGCCCAGTGGGGACGGCGGGCAGCCGCCCGTACCCGAGAACCCGGGCGCCCGGCGACGGGCCCGGCGGCCGCTGGCCGAGGAACCCGGCGGCGCGCAGCAGACCAGGCCCGAGGCGGCCGCGCGGCCGATCAGTGTGCGCACGCTGGGGCAGGGCGCGCCCTTCGCCATGCCCGCCGACGCGACCCCGCCCGGCGGTACCGGTGTGGGTTCCGGCCGGCGGCGCAAGCTCGCCAACCCGGCGGAGGGCGAGCGCGAGGCCAAGGCCGGCGCGCGCCCGGCGCCCGCTCCGGAGGGCCGGGCCTTCGCCATCGGCGCCCCGGACGAGGGCGCGGAGGGACCCGAGCCGCTGGACGGGCCCAATGGCGCGGTGGAGATCCCGGCCGGTGCGGAGCCCGGCCAGATCACCAGGCCGACGGCCCCCCGCCCGCCGGTGGACGACGAGCTGCCCCCCGAGCCGCTGGACAACCCGCGCCGGCTGCTGGTGTGGCCCGCGCCGGACGCGTCCACCGAGCAGGCGCTCACCGCCCGTGGCTACCGTCCGGTGATCGTGCACTCCCGGGAGGAGGTGGACGCGCAGATCTCCGCCTACCCGGCCGCCCTGTTCGTGGACCCGCTGACCGGCCCGATCACCCGTACCGCGCTTCAGTCGCTGCGTCAGGCGGCGGTGGCCAATGAGGTGCCGGTGCTGGTGACGGCGGGCCTGGGGCAGGCCACCCGGGAGGCCGCCTATGGCGCCGATCCCGCGGTGCTGCTCAAGGCGCTGGCCCCCCGGGACAGCGAGATGCACCCGGCCCGGGTGCTGCTGATCGAGGAGCATGAGCCGATCGCCAACGCGCTGACCGCGACCCTGGAACGGCGCGGGGTACAGGTCGCCTGTGCCGCCACCGACAGCGAGGCGGTCACCCTGGCCGGGCAGCTCCGGCCCAACCTGGTGGTGATGGACCTGATGCAGGTACGCCGCCGGCGCGCCGGGATCATCGACTGGCTGCGCGCCAACGGCCTGCTCAGCCGGACGCCGCTGGTGGTCTACACCTCGGCGGGCATGGACCCGGCCCAACTGCCCGGACTGGCCTCGGGCGAGACGGTGCTCTTCCTGGCCGAGCGGTCCACCAGCGCGGAGGTGCAGACCCGGATCGTGGACCTGCTGGGCAAGATCGGCGCGGACGCGGGCTGATCCCGCCCGCACCGGGGCGGTCCGGGCGGACGACGGCTGATCCCGCCCCCACCGGGCGGTCCGGCGGTCAGCGCCGGGTCATCCGGTGGGCGGCGGTCCTGATCGAGGAGCGCAGCCGCTCGCGGTCCTGCTCGCCGTCCCCGGTCAGCAGCCGCCGCATATGCGGCTGCACGCTGGGCCAGGAGACCAGGGCGATCAGCATGAAGAGCAGGTCGGCGGCGGGGATGTCGGAACTGATGGCGCCCTGCCGCTGGGCCTCGGCGAAGGCTTCCACCTTGCGGTCGTAGTGCTCCCGGCGGGTCTCCTCGCGTGGGAAGGCGCCATTGCCGTACTCCAGGCCCTCCCAGTACAAGAGCCGGATCAGCTCCGGGTTGGCCTGGTGGTAGTCCATCAGGCGGTCCAGCCAGCCGTCCAGGTCCTGGGCGTCCACCGGTACATCCACCGCCAGCTGGGTCAGCCGCTTCTCCAGCACCTGGGAGAACAGTTCCGCCTTGTTCCCGAAATAGGCATAGATCAGCTGCTTGTTGGCCTTGGCCTCGCGGGCGATGCGGTCCATCCGCGCGCCGGCGATGCCATGGGCGGCGAACTCTGCGGTGGCCGCGTCGAAGATGCGGGCCTTTGTCGCTTCGGGGTCGCGGGGAGCTGCCATGGCGACATGGTAACCAACCGTTTGGTTGACAGACGGGGCGGCCTGGCCGAAGATCACAACCAACCAGTTGGTTAGGAGCCCCCCATGCCTTCCCCGTCCACCGCCACCCGCGCCGAGCAGCGCTCCCCGTCCGCCCCCGGGCCCGCCGCCGGACCCGCCTTGGCAGCCGCCCCGTCCGGGCGGCCGCGCGGAGTTCCGCTGGGGGTGATCGCCCTGTGTACGGCGGTCACCGCGGCCAATGTCTACCTGGCCATCCCGCTGCTCGCCCTGATAGCCCGGGGCTTTGGCATACCCGCCTCCGGCGCCGGCTGGGTGGCCTCGGTGGCCCAGCTCGGCTATGCCCTGGGGCTGCTGTTCTTCGCCCCGCTCGGCGACACCGCCGACCGCCGGCGTCTGGTGGCCGTGCTCTCGGTGGTGACCGGGCTGGCGCTGGTGGTGGCCGCCCTGGCGCCCGGACTGCCCGCCCTGGCGGCGGCCGTACTGGTGGCCTGCGCCGCGACCGTGGTGCCCCAGCTGCTGGTGCCGCTGGTGGCCGAGCGGGCCCCGGCCGAGCGGCGGGCGCGCCATGTGTCCGCCGTGGTGGCCGGACTGTTCACCGGCGGGGTGGCGGCCCGGGTGCTGGGCGGACTGGCCGGCCAGGCCTTCGGCTGGCGCGCCGTCTTCTGGGGCGCGGCGGTACTGACGGTGGCGGTGGGGCTGCTGACCACCGCGCTGCTGCCGCCGGAAACCCGCCCCCGCCGCGCCTCCCACCCGCTGCGGGCCGCCGCCTCACTGCCCCGCCTGGTGATCTCCTCACCCGTGCTGCGTGCCGCCTGTCTGCGCCAGGGCGGACTGTTCGGCGCCTGGAGCGCGCTGTGGACCGCGGTGACGCTGCTGCTGACCGCGCCCTCCGGCCCGTACCACCTGTCCACCGGCACCGCCGGACTGTTCGGCCTGTTCGGACTGGCCTCCACGGTGGCGGCACCGGTCTGCGGAGTGTTCATCGACCGCTTCGGTACCGGGCGGGTGCTGGCGGCCGGGTATGTGCTGGTGGCGGTGTCGGTGCCGCTGTTCTGGCTGGGCGGGCGGCAGTTGTGGGCGCTGTGCGTGGCCGCGGTGCTCATCCATGCCGGGTTCGTCGCCGGGCAAGTGGCCAACCAGACCCGGGCGTTGGCGGCCACGGATGCCCCGTCCACGGCCAACACGGCCTATGTCGGCTCGGCGTTTCTCGCCGGGGCCGGGGCGTCCGCCCTGGCCGGGCCGGCGTTCGGAGCCTGGGGCTGGAACGGGGTGTGTGTGATCGCCTGCGCCTGCGTGGCGGTGGGGCTGCTGGGGTGGCTCCGGCCCGTCGCGGGGACGCGGGGCTGAGCCGCCTGCCGGCGGGTGCGGCACTCGTTTCCGCCTGCGGCACGCTGGTGATCACAGCGCACCGAAGCCGGGGAAACGGCGCCGCACCCGCCCGGCACCGCACTCACCGTCCCAGCACGCTCACCTCCAGCTCCCCGTCCGCATACCGCTGACGCAGCACCTTCTTGTCGAACTTCCCCACCGAGGTCTTGGGCACCACCGGCACCCGTACCCACCGTTCCGGCAGCTGCCAGCGCGCCACCCGTCCGCTCAGGAACGCGTGCAGCTCCTGGCAGGTCAGCGCGGAGCCGTCCCGCAACACCACGGCGGCCAGCGGCCGTTCACCCCACTTCTCGTCAGGGACGGCCACCACCGCCGCCTCCGTCACCTCCGGGTGGGCCATCAGATGGTTCTCCAGCTCCACCGAGGAGATCCACTCGCCCCCGGACTTGATGACGTCCTTGGCCCGGTCGGTGATGGTCAGATAGCCGTCGGGGCTGATGGTCCCCACATCACCGGTGCGCAGCCAGCCGTCGGGGCTGAACTTGTCCTCCGGCCGCACCGGTTCGCACCCCGCGCCCCCGTAGTAGGCGGCCGCGATCCACGGCCCGCGTACCTCCAGCTCGCCCGCCGACTTCCCGTCCCAGGGCAGCAGCCGCCCGTCCGGCCCGGCCAGCCGGGCCTCCACCGAGGCGGGCAGCCGCCCCTGGCTGATCCGGTACGGCCAGGACTCCTCCGCGTCCAGCTCCGGCGGCGGGTAGGCCATCGCCCCCAGCGGGGAGGTCTCGGTCATCCCCCACGCCTGCACCACCCGCAGCCCATGCCGCACCTCGAAGTCCTTCATCAGCGAGGGCGGGCAGGCCGAACCGCCGCTGATCACCGCCTGGAGCGAGGAGACATTCCGGGGCCGGGCGTCCAGCTCGGCCAGCAGCCCCTGCCAGATGGTGGGCACCCCGGCGGTCATGGTGGGCCGCTCCCGCTCGATCATCTCGGCCAGCGGCGCGGGCTGCAGAAAGCGGTCCGGCATCATCAGGGAGGCGCCGGACATAAACGCCGCGTGCGGCAGCCCCCAGGCGTTGACATGGAACATGGGAACCAAAGGGGCACAACAGTGGGCGGGTGACAGCCCGAAGGACTCGGCCATGCTGATCTGCATGGAATGCAGGTAGATGGAACGGTGGCTGTAGACCACGCCCTTGGGCTCCCCCGTGGTGCCGGAGGTGTAGCACAGGGCCGCGGCGCTGCGTTCGTCCAGCTCGGGCCAGTCGTACGACGTCGGGCGGCCGGCGATCAGTTGCTCGTAGTCGTGCACGGTGGCGGCGGTGCCGTCGAGCACCGAGCGGTCACCGGGGCCGCTGACGACCACGTGCCGCACGGTGGGCAAGTGCGGCATCAGTGCCGCGAGGAGCGGCAGGAGGCTCCCGTCCACGATGATGACGGGGTCCGCGGCATGGTTGATGATCCAGGCGAGTTGCTCGGCGGGCAGCCGCAGATTGAGGGTGTGGAGTACCGCGCCCATGGAGGGGACGGCGAGGTATGCCTCAAGGTGTTCCGCGTTGTTCCACATGAGCGTGCCGACGATGTCCGACTCGTGCACTCCGAGTTCGTCGCGGAGGGCGTGGGCGAGTTGGGCGGCGCGGGTGCCTACCTCGGCGTAGGTCCGGCGTCGGGTGGTCTCCCCGGTCCAGGTGCGAACTTCGGCTTTGGCATGGATGGTTGACCCATGGGTCAAGATCCGCGAGACCAGAAGCGGTACGTCCTGCATGGTGCTCTGCATCGGGGGTGCCTCCCGGAGGGCCGGTTACGCGGTGGTTGCTCCGGGTGATTGTGCTGGGGTTCCCGCTGGTAAGTCACTACCTCGGGTGTGTTGCTCAGGCGTTCTCAAGGGCGGTCGGCCGCTTGTCCGGGGCTTCGTCGGCGAGGGGGGTGTCTGCGCGGGCGAGGATTTCGCCCTTGATGGGCTCCCATGGGTCCCGCTCCCATACGGGGTGCACCTGGACGACGATTCCGCGGTTGCGCTTCTTGCCGTCGTCTGCGTACCCGACGACTACCCGGCGGATGACCTGCTTGAGCAACGCGTTCTTCTCCTGAACGAGGAGGGTGTCCCATTCTTCGGCGAGTCCGACGACGATGGGGCGGAAGTCCTCGGCCATGGGCATGCTTTCCACTTCGGCGACCTTGTTCAGCTCGGCGGTAAGGCGGGCTTTTTCTCTGGTGAATTGGTCGCGTACTCGGGCGAACACGTCCTCGGGGTACTTGTCCGGGTTGAGGGCCGAGTCGGTGACGAGTCTGTCGAGTGCCTTCTCGGTCTTGGCCAGTTCGACTTGCAGGTGGGCCCGCTCGCGCGCCGCAATGGCTCGCTCGTCCTTGGCGGTAGGCGTCTGCCCGGTGGCCGGTGCTGCGTCGATGCCGGCAGCGGCTTCTCGTTTGAGCCACCGGCGTACTTCTGTTTCGACGTCGAGGCGTCGGGCGTTGATGTTCTGGGGGCATGCCTGCTTGCCGCGGTGCTTGTACTGGCTGCACACGTAGTAGTGACCGCGCACGTTCTTGCCGTCGTGCCGACCGCTGTCGGAGGCGGCGCTGAGGTGGTGGCGGCACAGGTTGTGCCGGACGAGGCCGGTAAGGGCGTAGCTGGCTTTGCGGGCCCGCGGTGGGGTCTTCTTGGTGTCCTGCCTGTGCTTTAGGTATGCCTCCCATAGGTCCCACGAGATGATGGGTTCGTGAGCGCCGGGAATGAAGATCCACCGGTTGTTGATGCACCCGTTGTTCTCGCCGTAGGCGCATTTGCATGCGGGGTCGTGGATGCGCAGGAGGCCGGCGGCGAAGCCGCTGTCCATGTAGCGGATGAGGCTGGAGACGTACCAGAGTCCGCCGCGGCTGGTGCGCATGCCGGCGCCGTTGTACCAGTGGACGAGGTTGTTGAAGCCGGTGCCTTCGACCTTTCGCTCGTAGGCGGTTTCCGCGTAGGGGGCTTGGTGTTCGTGGACCTGGTACCACTCGTCTTGCAGCTTCCACTCGCCGAGTCGCTCGGGGTCGGGGACGCGGCGGGGGTGCCAGATGTAGCCGAATCGGTGTCCGCCGGTGGCGGGGAGCTGCATGGCGCGGCGGTGGGCGTGGGCTTCCTTCCACTGTTCGCCGGCGCGGTCGGATTCGAAGACGGCCAGGTCGAAGAGGATTGACCTGTTGAACTTGCCGACGGCGGTGGAGGCGTCGATCTCCTCTGTGGCGGACTGGAGTTGACCGCCGATCTTTTCGAGGCGGGCGAGGTTGACGGCTATGCCGAGGTCGTTGCGGCCGAAGCGGTTGTACTTCCAGACGGCTATGCCGCGGGCCTGTCCGTGCTCGACCATCTCAATGCCGCGCATGATCTTCCGCTTGAAGTTGCGGCCGGTCATGTCGAGGTCTTCGATCCAAGCGATGATGCGCCGGCCGGTACGGCTCGCCCACGCTTGGATGGCCTTCTTTTGCAGTTCGGGGCTGATCTTCTCCTCTCGCCACGTGCTGACTCTGATGTAACCGATGTACGGCTCGGTCATTGCGCGGTCTTCCCCCTCTTTGGTTGTGGTGGTGGGGTGGCTGCTGCGCTACCCCCCGCGGTAGCGCGTGCGTGCCAGAGGGCCGCTCCTTACTGCGCCTGCTGGTAAGCGGCGAGGCCGTCGTCGTGGCCGGGCACCGCGTAGAGGCGGTGCACGGTTGCCAAGTCGGGGTCGGGGGTTCGCGGGCCGCCGTCTGTGACTGGCGGCGGGGTGAGGAGTCCGCGGGAGGCGTGTTCGAGACCGAGGCGGTATCCCTCTCGGCGGAATGCTTCCGCTTTCTCCTTGGAGATGTATTGCTGGTGCCGGACGATGGCGAGGATCACGAGAGGCAGGGTTGCGAAGTCCACCGTTGAGCCGGTGTCCGCGAGTCGGGGGTTCGTTCCGAGCACTGCGCCTGCGACGACCATGACGAGGCCGACGAGGAACACGAGGCTGGAGACGATGACTGCGAGCTGCGCGCGCGTGATCATCAGGGGGCGGTGCCTTTCTTGTGCTGTTACCCGCTTGCGCGTTTGTCGTCCGGTTCGGTGGCGCGGAGTCCGTTCACCATCCGTTCGAACGCCTTGACGCCTTCGGGGCTTGTGATTCCGAGTTCGCGGGCGGCTTGTGTGGGTGTGATGGATTCGGGGTGGATGGGGCGGGTCGCGGTCCGGGCGAGGTCCTCGGGGGAGAGGACGCCGGCGCGTACGAGGATCTCGGAGAGTGGGACTTGTAGAGCCTCGGAGAGTGCGTTGAGGGTGCGCAGGTCCGGGAGTCCGTCACCGCGGAGTAGCCGGGACACGGTTGCGGGGCTGATGCCGCTGTCCGCGGCGAATCTCGTTTGGCCGCCGCGGTCTGCGTAACGGTGAAGCCTTAGTTGTTCTTTCAACCAGTGGGCGAACGTGGCTGGTGTGTGGGAGTCGTCGCGGGACGTCATACATGAAAGATATCGCGCATGAAAGGGATGCAACAGCGGGATCACTGATCGGCACAGTTCACCCTCCCCCGTGTTGCAGTACATGGCAGTGCGCGGCTCGTCTCGTTGTCGAACAAGTCTTCGACGCGGAGTTTAGGACTCCTTTGCCGAAGCTGTCACGTCAGTAACGGTACCGGCACGTACTGGCAGGGTGTCGCCCGAGGTGGGTGGTTACGCCCCTTTCATGATCACGTTTCACCAGGGGGTCGGCGCGGCCATCTTCTTTCATGCTCGAAACGAACCTGCTATGTTTCAAGCATGAGAGAGACCGGAGACGGTTGTTTCGCGAAAGGAATACGCATGTCTTATGCCTCCGGCGCCCTGGTCGCCGCCGCAGCGGCTCGCGGTGATCACACGCCTGCCGATATGGCCCGGCGCATGGAACTGCCGTACCTCACCGTCTACCGGTGGGCGACCGGCCGCCATGTCCCCGGACCGGCCGGGCTTGCTGCCATCCAGCGTGCTTACGGACTCACCGCTGACGACTTGCTCAGTGAGGACCGGGCCGCATGAGCGTGATCACTCCCCGCGAGCAGGCGTTCGCCGCAGCCCGCGCTGTCCTCGACCGGGCCCGCGCCCGCCGGGACTCCATGCCCATCCGGGCCGCAGCCGAAGCCGCCGCCGTCGGCAGCACCAAGAGCGCCGACGAAATCGAGTTCATCCTGCGCCGCTTGCACAAGGCCGCCGCCCCGGATCGCACCCGGCCGGCGCCCCTGGCCGCCGCAGCCTGACGAAAACGGGGCCGCCCGGATCGCACCCGGACAGCCCCCACAGACACCCGATTCCCTGCCAGGAACAGAGGTCCAATGCACGACTTTACGCGCCTGCCGCAGCCCAGGGCGCTTGATGTGCCCTCGCTGTGGTCATGGCTGGCCACGCTCCCGCCTGCCGAACGTCTGCGCGCTCTCGCCGACGCCGTCGAGCGGCAGTTGCCAAAAGGGCGCCCGGTGAGCACCGACGCCGTCCTCGACCCGCTGCTCGCCACGCCCGAAGGGATCACCTCATGACCGTCGTCGCCCTCGCCGACCGCCAAAGCCACCAGCACCTTGCCGCCCCGGCCCTCCCGCGGATGTCGGTCGAGTCCAAGCTCGATTACTGCAAGGCGTTCGCCGCGTCCGGCCTGCTGCCCCGTCAGTTCCGCGGACAGCCCGCGAACTTGCTCTACGCGGTGGAGTACGCCGAGTCCCTCGGCCTGCATCCCATGGTCGCCATCACGGGTGTGCACGTGATCGAGGGCAAGCCGACCGCGTCGGCCGCCCTGATATCCGCCCTCGTCCGCCGCGCCGGGCACCGGCTGCGCATCAAGGGCGACGCCACCTGTGCCGTAGCGCAGATCATCCGTACCGATGACCCTGACTGGACGTTCGAGGCCCGGTTCACCATCGACGACGCACGCCGCGCCGGCCTGCTCGGCAAGGACGTATGGAAGAAGTACCCGGCCGCCATGCTCAAGGCCCGCGCCATCTCGGCGGTGGCCCGCGATGCCTGCGAGGAAGCCCTCTTCGGCATCCACTACACCCCCGAGGAACTCGGCGCGGTGGTGGACCAGGAAGGCAACCCGGTCTACATCGCCGGGGAGATCCAGCAGGACACCAAGGAGGAGCCGCCCGCGTCGGCCGCCGCGCCGCAGCGTGACTTCCTCGCCGAGGCACGGCGGGCGAGCGATGCCGCCGCCGTCCGGGCGGTGTGGGAGGACGCCAAGGGGGCCGGTGTCCCGCAGCACTACCTCAACCAACTCGCCGCCATCGGACGGGACAAGCCCGGGGCCCGCGTCGCCGAGCAGCAACTGGCCGAGGCCGTCGTCGAGGAGCACCAGGACCAGGACGACGAGCACGCCGCCGCCCTGGCCGCGATGTACGACGCAGCCTGTGCAGCGGAGTTGAGCAACGAGGAGGCCGACGAGGCGTTCGCCGCGCACTACGGGCACACGCCGGCCGAGGCCACGGTCGCCGAGCTGGTCGAACAGCGTGAGGACCTGCTCGACGCCGCCGGGGGCGCCGCGTGAGTGCCGAGGACATCAAGCAGGCGACCACCCGTGAGGCCTTGCTGAAAGCCCTTCTTGACGAAGTGAAGGCCGCATACGAAGAGGCCCGGACCGAGGTGCAGCACCATCTCGACGCCGCCCAGGAGGCCAGCGGGGCACGGCAGTTCAACGCGGAACTGCCGGACGGGCGCAAGGTGGGAACGGTCAGCCTCACCGGGGGTGAACCGGCCGCGCAGGTCACCGACCGCGCCGCGTTCATCGCCTGGGCACGGGAGACCTTCCCGGCCGAGCGCGTGACACGGATCGTCAAGGACGTGCGCGAGGCGTTCGCCGAGCGGCTGCTCGACGAGATGACCGCGGCCGGCGTGCCGCAGGTCGTCGATCCGACATCCGGCGAGGTGCACGAGGTGCCGGGCGTGGAGATCAGGCCCACCCGCAAGCGGTCGCATTCGGTGCGGTTCGCCAAGGGCGGGCGCGAGTTGGTCGGCGAGGCGTGGCGCTCGGGTGGTCTGGCGCCGCTGGTCCTGCCCGCCCTTGCCCCCGGTGCAGGAGATGAGGCCGCGTGAAGTGCGGCCACTGGGACGGCTCGGGGCGCCGCTACTGCGGCGCTCCGAGCGCCCGCCGGTACCTCACCGGCTACCGCTGCCCCCTCCACACGCCGGCCGCCCTCGCCGGGCGCACCCAAGCGCCCGCACCGCCGCCGCCCCGACCGTAAGGGAACCCCTGTTGAGCCTCGACGCCATGGATTGGGTGTGGACCCGGTCCGCCGCTAAGGGCACGCCCCGGCTCGTGCTGCTCGCCATCGCCGACAAGTGCCCGGATGACCGGTGCGTCGCGTACGCCGGTACGACCATGCTCGTCCAGCGCACGAACGCGGCCCGCTCGTCGGTCGTGACCGCTGTAGACAAGCTCATTGCGTCCGGCGAGTTGGAGATCGTCGAGGGTGCCCGAGGGCCGCGCGGTGAGACCGTCTACCGGCTCCCGCACGCCGTCGGGCACCGCCGCGCCGCCGAATCCGAAGACGCCCGTTTTGGTGGTCCGAAATCCGGAGGGGTCCGAAATCCGGACCGGTCCGAAAACAAGACCCCCGGCGGTCCGGATTCCGTACCCCACCGGTCCGAAAACGAGACCCCTACCGGTCCGGAATCCGGACCCCAGAACGCAAGAGAACGCAAACACCAAGAGGAACAGCAGCCGCACGCGTCCCGAGGCCGCTCACCCGTGGTCGAGCAACTGCGCCCCCTCGCCGATGCCCTCGACGCGGCCGGGGTCGAGGTCCGTTGGACGCTCGGCCTTGGTGAGCAGCGCGACGCGTACCGGCTCGTCCAGACGCACGGCGTCGCCGCCCTCGTCGAACTCGCCGCCCGCCGGATCACGCCCGGCGACCCGCCCAAGAGCGCCCGTTACTGGCTCAAGGTCTGGGCCGACCTCGACCACACCCCCGCCCGGCCGGCGCCCGGCTCGACCGGCTCGAACGTCGTCCCGTTCCGCGCCCCCACCGCCGCGCCCACCAGCCACACGAACACCCTCGCCGCAGGGCTTGCCCTGCTGGAGCAGGAAGGACTCGCCTGATGGAACCCCGCCACGTCGCCGCGCTCCTCAACTACGCCGCTACCCTCGACAGCCGGATACGCCGGATCATGGCCACCGACGAGCAGGCCGCCGCCACCATCCGCACGTGGGCCACGGCCTTGACTGACGTCCCGGCCATGGCCGAGACCGCCGGGTGGGACGCCTCCCGCGCGGTGCGCCGCTACTACGAGCAGGCCAACGGCGACCGCAGCGCCCAGTTCCGGCCCATCGAGCCGGCCGACCTGCTCGCCGCGTGGGCGCCGCACCGCGCCGAGCTGATGAACCGCCACACCGACCCCCTGCCGAGCGTGGACCCCGACAACGTCGAGCAGTGGCGCGCCGAGTTGGTCGGCACCCGCGCCGCGGTGGCCACCGGGCAGGCCGCGCCCTCGACACATCGGGAACTCACCAGCGGCATTCACCCCGCCATCGAGGCGCGCCTCGCCTCCATCGGCTCCTACATCCCGTCGGCCATCCGGCAGCAGCTCGCCCCGTACCGGCCGACGGCCGCCCTGCGTGAGGCCACCGTCGCCGCCGGTCAGCCCGACCCGTTGAGCGTGCCCTGCGCGTGGTGCGAGGCCGAGAAGGGCAAGCCCTGCCGCTCCCGCCGGATCACCCCGCGCGGTGGGGCGACCTCCAACGCGCCCCGCAAGAAGCCCCACCCGGGCCGGTTCGACTCCGCGCTCGCCGCACAGGAAGGCGTCGCCGCATGACCCGCCACCGCGACAACACACGCAACCTCACCGAATACCGCATCACCGCCCTGTGGCCCGGCCTGACCACCAACGTGGGGTTCCGGCACGCCGACCGCCGCCACGTCTATGCCAAGGCCCGCAAGTGGGCCGCCGCCGGCGCCCTGGTGGTCGTCGAACGATCCAAGGGCTACGAGTAGCAGCACGAGCGGACCCTCGACGGCCCGGCCCTGGTGGCCCAACTGGAGCGGGCGCGCAGGCAGGCCGAGGAAGCCGCGCACCGACAGGCCGTCGAGGAACGGCTCGACCAGCAGACCGCCGCGTTCGTCGAGCGCGTCCTCGCCGAGCACGCCGAGGGCGAGCACGACCGGCACGAGCGGCTGATGCAGCGCCCGCCCGTCCCTCGTCGCGCCGAGGGACGCACCGCCGCCGCGCATGTGGTCAACCGTCGGGGCATCCGGTGACGCCCCGGGCCGTCGTTGCCTTGCTCGCCGGGGAGCTGCACGCACTCCACCCGGACAGCTACGACCGGCAGGGGCACCCGGTTGATCCGGCTGCTGTCGAGGCCGCCGAGCGCCTGCTCGTCGCCCTCACTGAGCACGGGATGACCGTCACGGCGCAGGAGACCGTCTGACCCCGCGGGGTGCCCGCAATCCGCGGGGCAACGGGCACCCTTCCGCGTACTATCCTTTCAAGAAAGAAATCTAGCGCCAACGAAAGAAAGGCTCGCTGTGGCAGGAGAAACAACCATCACCGTCGTGGGCAACCTCGTGGACGACCCCGAACTGCGCTTCACCCCCGCCGGTGCCGCCGTCGCCCATTTCCGCATCGCATCCACCCCGCGCACCTATGACCGCACCAGCGGCGAATGGAAGGACGGCGAGAGCCTCTTTCTGAGCTGCTCCGTATGGCGACAGACCGCCGAGCACGTCGCCGAATCCCTCACCCGTGGAACCCGCGTCATCGCGCACGGACGCCTCAAACAGCGCACCTACGAAGACCGCGAGGGCGCCAAGCGAACCGTCTTCGAGCTGGACGTCGAAGAAGTCGGCCCCACCCTCAAGAACGCCACCGCCACCGTCGCCAAGTCAGGCCGTAACAAGGCTCCCCAGCAGCCGCAGCAGGCCGTCGCTGACCCATGGGCAACTCAGGCCCCACACCCCGCCGCGTACGTCCAACAGCCGCCCTTCTAACCGCTCGCCGCGACCGGTCGAACCCGCCCCCCGTGCGCGCGAGGCCCCAGCCCCTTCCCGCCCCGCCCAGGAGACATTCCGACGTGCCGCTCCCCGCCGCGCACCGCGCCGCCGCCCACCTCGCCATCATCCGGCAGCACTGGGCCGAGCTGCTGCTCGCCATTGAGACCCCGCCGGCCGACGTATGGCCCCCGCGGCAGCTCGCGCACACGCTGCGCCCGGCCGACGACGAGCCGCTCGACGTCCTCGACCGCGCACCCCTGGTCCTGCGCGAGCACTCGGCGCCGCTCAACCTCGACGCCCTCGACGCCGGACTCGCCATCGAGCACGCCCTGTTCGACCTCGCCGACGTCCTCGCCGCCGCCGTCCAGCGCACTGACCGCGACGACCCGCGCCGGTGGATCATCCGCAGCGCCACCGACCCCGGCAGCCGGGCGCACGGCCTGCACTGGGCCGCGCTGTACGTCGAGGGCCGACTGCTCGACGAGGACACCGCCCCCGAGGAACAGCCCGACGGCACCACGACCGATGCGCCGTTCGCGCCCGTGTCCGAGCGCCTGCTGCACGACTCCGCTCGCGTCGCCCACGAGTGCGCCGGCCGCCTGCTGCGGACGCTGCGCCTTGACCAGCGCGCCACCCCGGTTCCCGGCCGGCCGTGCCCCTGGTGTGGGGGCGAGCTGACGCTGCACACCGGCCCGGACGAGGGGCCGAGGGTCACATGCGGGTGGGGGGCGCAGTGCCCCGCCCCGGTACCCCTGACCCCGGCGGGCCGGCGGGTGTGGGAGTGGCACGCCCTGCCCGCCCTGGTCGCCGCACTCGACGCCGCGGAGCAGCACGAACGGGGGTCGTACCCCTTGGCCGCCTGTTGAGCGACATTCAGGATTCCGATATCGCGGGCACTACTAGCAGCAGTTGTGCCTTCCTCGCACTGCTGGAATAGTTTGTCTCCTCAACCGTTGTCCATTGGCTGGTCTCCCAGCCGTGGCGGGCATCCGCCAAGGAGAGCGAGGTACCAGGGCATGTCGGTGAGGGTCTATGTAGGCAACCTGAGCTGGAAGACGACGGATGAGACGCTGAGGGAGGCGTTCTCCGACTACGGTGAGTTGGTGCACGCAGAAGTCATCATGGATCGGCAGACAGGCAGGTCGAGGGGCTTCGGCTTCGTTTCCTTTGACTCCGCGGAGGAAGCGGAGGCCGCCGTCAACGGAATGCAGCAACAGAATATCGATGGACGCTCCGTCGTCGTGAACTTCGCCTAGTACTCCAGTTGCAGTTCGCTTATTGCCGCTGGTCAGGAGCTTGTTTGTGAGTGTAGTTGGCTGACTACGTAGTCGGGCGTTGAGAGTGCCGATGGTCGGGGAATCCGCCCTGCTTCTTCGGCGGCGGCACCTTGCCGACCATCAAGGGCCCGGCTCCCTGGCCTCGTCACCAGCCGCACACGGCGGTGGGGAAGCGAGACCGGGGCACCCGTGGTCCACCGCGGTGCCGGTCGACACGGCACCGCGGTGGACCATCCGCGTAGGTGTTAGCCGAGAGGTTGGCCGTCGTAGTCGCCGCCGACGCAGGTTTGGATGAAGCTGGGACGGCCGTGGCCGAGAATGCATAGCAGGACGCTGACGTTGGGCGCGGCGGTTGCCGTGGCAGCGGTGCCGAGCAGCGCGGGCACGGCCAACGAGGCGGCGATGGCCATGGTGACGATGGCGCGACGCATAGGCGAAGCTCCTTCCGGAGTATGTGTTCCCAGTGGGCGATGGCCTCCCCAACGAGCGTCGTCAGGAGTACGGGCTCAGGCGGAAGGCCGTCAACGCATGCGGCTAGTGCGGCAGGGGGAAAATGCCCAGTGAGCGCCTGGGCAAGGTCACCCACACGGGTACCAACGGCGCACAACCTGCGCGATTCCTCTGTCCTGCGCCACCGCGCACGCTCGCGCGCTCGATCGAAGCCCGGACCGCCACTGCGCCGCCGGGCCCGGCCATCACGCAGCGCACAGGCGCACGACGCCATAGGAGGGCCCGGAGTTGATCCGGGCCCTTTTCCGCACCCTCGTTGTGTACCTAGTGGAGCACCCAGTACAGTGATCTTCATCGAACTCCACCTGACACCCACCTGCACCCGCGAGGCGGGCCCGCCCAGAGGGAACAGCAGATGAGCGAGCAGAACCAGTCTTCCGAAGCCGTATACCGCAGGCGCCCTGATAGGGCGCTGGGCAAGGCGAGCGAGGCGGAGCAGCGTTCTGCCCTCGCGGCCTACATCGCCGAGCGGCCCCAGCTCGCCGCCTTCGCCCGCGACATGGTGCGCGCCTTCGAGGAACACGAGGCCGCCGACGTGCGGGCACGGCTGGCCGCCGCCGGCGCCGCCCGGAAGGCGTGGAAGAAGTACGAACCGGAGGTGCCCGCGCTGATTCTGGACGCCCGCGCCGCCGGCGTCTCCGGCGTGGAAATCGCGGCGGACCTCGGCATGAACCCGTCGTACGTCTTCCGCATCCTGCGCGAGAAGGTCCGCTACTCGTACCGGATCGACGTGTTCAACGATCCCGACATCGGCTTGGGGTGGCAGGCGGACGAGAACGGCGAAGGTGTCGCCGACGCCAACGAGGCGGGCGGACTCGCCGACCCCGACCGCCTCGCCGACGAACATCGGCAGGGCATGCTCGGCGTCCGCCGCGCGCACCTGGCCGCCCGCGTCCTCATGTGGAAAGGCCCCGACATGGGCCTCGACGACGAGGCCGTGTACGTGCGCGAGTGGCCCGCAGCCGAAGCCGACAAGCAGTAAAAACGAAGCAGGCCCGCCCCAGCACTCCACATGCCGGAACGGGCCCTAACCGAACGGGAGCTAACCCCGTGGCTACGCACAACCCTATCGTCGGCCCACCGGCCGCCGTCCCGAGCCGTCCGTCGTGGGCGCCTTTGGCTGCGGCCGTCGCCGTCACCGCCGGTTTCGCCGCCTTGGCGTTCCGGCTGTCCTTCGCATCCCTCACCACGCTTGCCGCCGAGCACGGCGTCGCCCCTGACATCGTGTGGATGTTCGCTGTCCTGGTCGATGGCGGCGCCGTCGTCGGCACCGTCGGCGTCATCGCCGCCCGGCGCGCCGGCCGACCGACGGCGCCCTACTGGGCAACGGTCATCGCGTTCGCCGTGACGTCACTCTGCTTCAACGTGTCGCACAGCGACGGCACCGGCGCCGGTGCCGCAATCGCCGTCGTGCCGCCGGTGGCGCAGCTCGTCGCAACGGAACTCCTGGTGCGCATGCTGCCGACGCCCGAGACCGTGGCCGCCGACGACATCGCCCCGGCCGTCGCCGCCGCCACCGACGCCGTCCAGCGCGCGCAGGACGCCGCCGACGCCGCCCGTACCTCCGCCGACACGGCGCAGGCCGCCGCGGAGGCTGCCGCCACCACCGCCGCCCGCGCCGAGCAGGCCGCCGCCGCGCTCACCACCACCACCACCACCACCACCGCCGCGCCGCCGCTCGCCCTCGTCGATCTCGCCGCCGCCGTCGCCGCCGTCGAGGCGCCGCCCGTCCTCGACGACGCCCTCGACGACGCTCCGGCGCCGCTCCCCTTGGCCGCGACGTTCACCGCGCCGCCGCTCCCGACGCCCGCGCCGCCCGACGACGTCCTCGACGACGGCGCTCCCGCCGACGCAGCAGCGCCCGACGCCCCGCCGGCCGCCGCCATTGCCGCGTACCGGCGCATACGACGGGAGACCGGCGCCCGACCGACAGCGGAGGTTCTCGGCGCGGCGTTGGGGGTGAAGCGCACGCGCGGCGGGGAGCTGCGCCGCATGGTCGAGCAGGCCCTCGGCACCCCTGTTGCGACCGTTATTAAGTCGTGATCTAATGGGTGGCGCCTCCGGCGTGCCCGGAAGTTGATCGCAACGCCCCGCCAACCCACCCCCCGGTTGGCGGGGCTTTCGTATGCCCGGGAGGTGAGCCCATGGCTGCCCCCATCACCGACGACGACCGGGCCGAGGTCCGCCGCCTGCACGCGGCCGGCCGGTCCCGGAACCAGATCGCCCGCGCGATCGGCCGCTCGTCCTCGACCGTGTCGAAGATCGCCCGCGAGGAGGGGCTCAGGTTCGAGGGCGGCGCCCGCATCGCCCCGGCCACCGAGGCGCGGCAGCTCGATCTCGCCGAGCAGCGCCGACAGCTCGTCGCCCGCCTGTACGCCCGCGCCTCCGCCAATCTCGACCGTGTCGAGGCCACCGAGTACGTGCGCGTGGAGCTGCTGCCCACCGGCCGGCCCGTGCGGCTGGTCTCCGACGAACCGCCCGCCCAGGACGAGCGGCACCATTCGCAGGCCATCGGCTCGTACCTGACCAGCGCCGCCCGGCTCGCCGAGATCGACTCCGGCACCGGCACCGGCGAGGTCCGTTCGATGCTCACCGACCTTGCCCGCGGCCTGCGTGCCGCGTTCGCCGACGAGGACCAGGCCGACGGGGACGAGGGGGCCGGCACCAGGGGGTGAGCGTTGCTCGACTCCCTGCCGCTGTCCCGCAAGCAACTTCGGAGCGTCGCGCAGGCCACGGCCCGTATCTGCATTTGGCACGGCGCCGTACGCTCCGGGAAGACGATCTCTTCGCTTCTGGCGTGGCTGCTCGCTGTCGCCGAGGCCCCGCCGTCCGGCCTGATTGTCGTTGTCGGCCGCTCGTTGCAGACGATCGAACGGAACGTCTTCGAGCCGCTCACCGACCCGGCTTTGTTCGGGCCGGTCGCCGCCCAGATCCGGCACACCCGCGGCGCCACCACAGCGACCGTGCTTGGCCGCACCGTCCATCTGATCGGCGCGGCCGATGCGCGCGCCGAGGGCCGACTGCGCGGCTTGACCGCCTCCCTGGCCTACGTCGATGAGGCAACGCTGCTCCCCGAGGCGTTTTGGACGCAGCTTCTCGCGCGGCTGTCCGTTCCCGGGGCGCGGCTGCTCGCGACCACGAACCCCGACAGCCCGCGGCACTGGCTCAAGACGGGCTATCTCGACCGCGAGGGCGAACTCGACCTGCGGTCGTGGCACTTCCGTCTCGACGACAACCCGTCGTTGTCACCGGCGTATGTCGCGTCGCTGGCCGCCGAGTACGTCGGTCTGTGGCGCCGCCGCATGATCGACGGGGCATGGGTCGTTGCCGAGGGCTCGATCTTCGACATGTTCGACGAGCAGCGGCACGTCGTCGCCACCCTGCCGCCCATGCGCCGGCACTGGTGCGCCATCGACTACGGCACGACGAACCCGTTCGCCGCGCTACTGCTCGGCGAGGGCACCGACGGCCGACTGTACGTCTGCTCCGAGTGGCGCCACGATTCGCGCGCCGCGCGCCGGCAGATGACCGACGCCCAGTACAGCGCCGCCGTCCGCCGGTGGCTGGCCGAGCTGGACGTCGAGCCCGAGTTCACGTTCGTGGACCCCTCGGCCGCCAGCTTTTCCACACAGCTGTGGACAGACGGACACCCCGGCGTCGCCCGCGCCCGCAATGAGGTGCTCGACGGAATCCGCAGCGTCTCGACCGCGCTCGACTCCGGCCTGCTGGCCGTGCACTCCTCATGCGAGGGGCTGCTCACGGAGTTCCCCGGCTACACATGGGACCCCACCGCGGCCGACCGCGGCGAAGACCGCCCCATCAAGCGGGACGACCACAGCCTCGACGCCCTGCGCTACGCCCTGCACAGCACGGCGCACGAATGGCGCCACCTGATCACCACGCCGGCCGCCGGCGCCGCGTAGCCCTGCCCGCTCACCGCCGCCGCGTGCGATCGGTCCGACCACGGCAGGGGGTGACACGGTGCCCCTGCCCGACAACGGCGCCATCTGGCCGCCGCGCCAACACGACGCCCTGTACCGGGAGATGCGCGCCGATGACGCGTGGTACTCCGGTGACCGCCACCGCCTCGCCACCGTCTACCGGGGTCAGCAGCACCGCGAGGACGGCCGCCGCCGGCTGTGGGCCCGTCACCAGCACCCGCAGCCCGGCCGGCACGACACCCGCCTGCATATCCCGCTTCCCGCGGACATCGCGACAACGTCCGCTGATCTTCTGTTCAGCGAACCGCCGGTGTTCACCGTGACCGATCCGGCGACGCAGGCCCGCCTCGACGAGATCACCGAGGCCGGCGGCATCGCGAACACCCTTCTTGAGGCCGCGGAAGTCGGTGCCGCCCTCGGCGGCGTCTTCCTGCGCGTCACCTGGGACACCGCCCTTGCCCCCCGGCCGCTGCTCACCGCGATACACGCCGACGCCGCAGCCCCCGAATTCCAGTGGGGGCAGCTCGCCGCCGTCACCTTCTGGCGGGAGCTGCCGACCGACTCGGCAACGGAAGTGTGGCGCCACCTTGAACGCCACGAGGTCGGGACGATCGTCCACGGCCTCTACCAGGGCACCGCCGACAACCTCGGCACCCGCGTACCGCTCACCGAGCACCCCGATACCGCCGGCCTCGCCGACTCCCTCGGCCCCGAGGGCGACAGCATCCCGACCGGCCTCGACCGGCTCACCGCCGCCTACGTTCCCAACATCCGGCCCAACCGCCGGCACCGCGGTTCCCCGCTCGGCCGGTCCGACTACCAGGGCGCGCACGACCTGTTCGACGCGCTCGACGAAACATGGTCGTCGTGGCTGCGCGACATCCGTCTCGCCCGCGCACGGCTGATCGTCCCCGACGGCTACCTGCGCCACCACGGCCCCGGCCACGGCGCGAGCTTCGACGATGACCGCGAGATTTGGCAGGCCCTTGCCATCCCGCCGGGCGACTCCGGCGGCGCCGGCATCACCCTGTCCCAGTTCGCCATCCGTGTGGACGAGCACGAGCGCACCACCGCCGCCATCATGCGGCAGGCGGTGCAGCTCGCCGGGTATTCGGCGCAGTCCTTCGGGCTGGGCGACTCGACCGCGGCGACCGCAACCGAGGTCACCGCACGCGAGCGGCGCAGCATGATCACCCGCGACAAGAAGTCGCGGTACTGGGCCCCGGCCCTGGCCGACATGCTGCTCGTCATGCTCCAGCTCGACCGGGCCCTGTATACCCCGGCACTGACACCGGAGCGCCCGACGATCACGTTCGGCGACTCGGTGAGCGAGGACCCGCAGAGCGTCGCGCAGACGCTTTCCCTGCTCCAGCAGGCCCAGGCCGTGAGCACCGATACGAAGGTGCGCGCACTGCATCCGGACTGGGACGACGTTGCGGTTGCTGAGGAGGTCGAGCGCATCCTCACCGAAACCGGCGCCGCGGTGCCCGACCCGATGCAGGCGGGCACCTTGGACTGATCTCGACCGAGCACTATCGGCTCTACCTCCGCTGGAAGATCGCCAGGAGGATGCGCTCCGCGCGTCTCCTGAAATCCTCATCAGGATGTGAGATGGCCACCCCTGCCAGGCATAAGAGGAAGGCCAGCAACGAGGACGGGAAGCTGACTAGCTCGTTCATGCGGCGACGACCTTTACAAAGTGACGGCCAGTGACTATTGCGGAGAGGCGTGTGCGCGCGCGACGTGTCCGACGCCAATATGACAGAAGGCCCGTGCCTTCGAAAGTAAGACTGAGACTGGCGACAGCAGATGCATTAGAGTGGAGAAGCCGGATACTCCTAGCTTTGTCGCCCTCAAAGCTGGCTTATCCTTCGTTTCCAAGATCGGCTAATCTTTTGACGCCGGACTATAACTGCGGCTATAGCGCTTTTGTGGGCTAGGTCACAATTCCCGGGGGAGGATTGAGTGCCCGCCTCCCCTGCCCTTGTTGACGACCTGTCGGCTGGCGTCCGGGACCTGTACGCGGACGCCGAGGCGCGGCTGCTGGGCATCGTCGCCCGGCAGCTTGCCGCCGGCCTTGAGGCGCCCGGGTGGGCGGTGGCCAAGCTGCGCGACATTCAGCCGCTCCGGCGGGCCGCGCAGAGCGTCGTCGAGGAACTCGGCAAGGCCACGGCCCTCGAAGTGTTCGACGCCGTCGCCGAGGCGTACAACGTCGGCTCCCGCGCGGGGCTGGCCGAACTCGGCGCCCTGGCCGACGAGGACGCCCGCCGGATCGGTGAAAGCACGCCCGGGACGCGCGCCGTTGACCGCCTCGCGCACGAGACGATCGACCGCGTCACCGCCACCCACCGCGGCATTCTTCGCGGCGTGGAGGACGGTTACCGGCAGGTGGTCAGCGAGGTAGCCGCGACGCCGCTTCTGGGCGTGGGCACCCGCCGCGCGGCCTCGCAGGCCGCCATGGCGCGGTTTGCCGACCGAGGTCTGCGCACGTTCGTGGACCGCTCCGGCCGCGCGTGGTCCATGACGTCGTATGCCGAGATGGCTGTGCGCACTGCTGTGGGCCGCGCTGCGGTCGAGGCGCACGGCGACCGGCTGCGCGCCGCGGGGGTGTCCCTGGTCATCGTCTCCAACGCCCCGCACGAGTGCCCTCTGTGCAAGCCGTTCGAGGGCAAGGTGCTGACCCTCGACGGACCGGACGGTGCCCACACGGTCGAGGCCGAGCACGCCGTCGAGGACGGCCGCACCGTGCGCGTGCACGTCGCCGGTTCCCTCGACGAGGCGCGCCGGCACGGGTTGCAACACCCCAACTGCCGGCACTCGACGAGCGCCTACCTGCCCGGTGTCACCCGAGCGCCGGTAGAGCACTCCACCGACCCCTACGGCTACGAAGCCACCCAGCGGCAGCGCGCCATCGAGCGCAACATTCGCCGCTGGAAGAACCGGGCCGCCGCCGCGACCGATCCGGACGCCAAGCGCGCGGCCGAGGCCAAGGTGCGGCACTGGCAGAAGCAGCAGCGCGAACACCTCGCGCAGCACCCGGAGTTGATCCGCAAGCGGCACCGGGAGCAGCCCGGCGCCGGGAACCTCCCCAGCACTGCGCCACGCCCGCCGCGGGTTGCCGTCGAGGCGGCGCGGGTGCGCGCCGGGGACGAGCGCGCCCTGCGGGAGATGAGCGACGAGCAGCTCGCCGTCGCCCACGGCTCCGGCCACCTGGACGAGCGCGACGAGCACCGGATACGGGCGGAGGCCGACCGGCGCGACGAGCATGCGCTGCTTGACCGCGTCCGGCCGCACGGCCGACTCGCCGACCTGACGGCGTTCGGCGACGACGATCTCGCCCGCGTGCTGCCGCACCTGGGCGACGACGACGTTCTGCGGGTAGCCGCCGAGCTGGACCGCCGCGACGTCACCGCATCCCTGCCCGGCGCCCGCCGGGACCTTGTCGGCCTCTCCGACGCTCAACTCGCCGCCCGCGCCCGCCATGCGGACGCCGGGGAACTGGCCACCCTCGCCACCGAGGCGGACCGCCGCGACCTGCTGCGGCAGGTCTTCCCCGGCGGCGCCTTGGCCGCGGACCTGTCCACCGTGGGCGACGACGTCCTCGGCTGGGCCATCCGCTACGCCCGCGAGCACGAGGTCGAGCGGATCGCCGGCGAACTCGACCGCCGGTACCCGCCCGCCCCGGCCGTCGAGGCACGCGGCGCGCACACCCTCGCCGGACAGCTCGCCGACCGGGCCGCCCTCGACGAGGCCCTCGCCCCGGTCGCCGGCCCGGACGACTGGGCGCACCTGGCCCTCGACGGCGACCGGCACGCCGGCCTGTCCGCTATCGAGCGATGGATCGCCGAACGCGAGGAAGCCGCCGCCGCGCAGCGCACGGCCTACACCCGCGAGCAGATCCGGGCCATGTACCAAGAGCACATCTATGCACAGTGGTTGGAGGCCGAGACCGAGCTGCGCGGACACCTGCTCAACCGGAAGGCCGAGGCCGCCGGCGTGGACCCGCGGAGCCTGTTCACGGGCCCGTCGCACGTGGCTTACGCCCGTGCGTCGGAGGATCTCATTCGCTGGTGGCAGGAACACCCGCGAACTACGCTGGCCGAGTACACCGAGAAGGTGACCGGGGTTCGCGATGCCGCAGCCGAGACCGCCCGGCAGGCGCGCACCACGCAGCAGAACAAGCTCTAGGGGGCAGCCATGGGAACGCGGAGCGAACTGGTCCGCGCCATCCACGAAGGCGCAGCAGCCGGCCGCGAGCATCTACCGGTGACCGTCTGCCCGTACCCCCGGGGCGACCTGCTGCGTAGCGCGTGGGTTCGCGGATACGCCAAGGCTCGTCCGCTGGACGACGAGCACGACCAGACCGCCGCCGACTAGAAGTGTCCTGAAGATCTTGAAATCGCGCCCGACTTGCATCGGTTGATGACGATTGACATTTACCGGCAATCCAGGGTGAGCCGGGCGGCCGGAGCAAGATCTTCAGCAGTCTTCTAGGGCCTGTCCGATGGGTCAGCACAGGCCCCCCCAGGGCCTCGAACTGTCAACCCGGGCAGTTGTCGGACGGACGTCCATCGATTCCCGCTTGCGTATGGTGCTGCACATACCCCGGCACTGGCCTGGGGAGTTATGGCGTACAGCGTGGAGGAGCTTCGCGAGTCAACTTCCCGTGGAATGAGGGTCTCATGCATCGTGCCCGTCGTAGCACTGCCGTTGTTTCTGCGGTTTCCGTTGCCGTTCTCGTCCTGGCCGGGTTCTGCGCGACTCCGGCAGTTGCCGCCCCGACCCGGCCCGACCAGGTCCCAGGGAACCTGTGTCAGATCCTTGACGCGCTCCCCCTCCTCGGGGACGCCCTGAAGGGCAAGGTGGGCTGCGGAGAGCAGGGGTAACCCCGGCTCGCCTAAGGCGTGTCCGACCCATCGGCCAGGCCCTAGCCACGCCCTTTCCCAACTCCCCATGAGGGGCCCGCCTTTGCGGGCCCCTTTTTCATGCCCACACACCGCCCGGAGGCCGATTCCCCGATGTCCGAAAGCAACGCTCCCGCCGCACCGGTCACCCCCGCGGTGCCGGCCGCCGACCACGGCGCCCCGCTCGCCCCCGACGCGGCTACCGCCCCGCCGGCCGCGGCCCCCGCCCTGGCCGCCCCGGTGATCGATCCGGCCGCCGAGCAGCGCCTCACCGTCGCCGAGCAGGCCGCGCAGCAGGCCGCCGCCGAACGCGACGAGGTACTCGCCGCGCTGCGGCGCGTCCTCGACCCGGACGGCGCCGCCGCCGAAGCTGATCCCGCCCGGCTTGCCGAGCAGGCCGCCGCCGAACGCGACGCCGCCCGCGCCGAGGCCCGGCAGCTGCGCGTCGAGCTGGCCGCACACCAGGCCGCGCACACCGTCGGCGCCGACCCGGCCCGCCTGCTGGACTCCCGCACTGTCGAGAAGCAGCTCGCCGCGCTCGACCCGGACGACAAGCAGTTCGGCGACAAGCTCGCCGCGGTCATTGCCGACGCCGTCAAGGCCGCCCCCCATCTGCGCGCCGAGGCCGCCCCGCCCGCCGGGCCCGCCCGGGGCGGCGCGGACTTCACCCCCGCCGCCCCTGCCACCCCGACCGCTGAGCAGTTCGTCGCCATGACCTACGGCGAGCGCGTCGCGCTGCACCAGTCCGACCCCGATCTCTACGCGCGGCTGTCCGCCGCATCCCAGTAAGGAGGGCCGCCGAACATGGCGACCGGAAAGACCACTTCGGCACAGATGATCGTGCCCGACGTCTGGGCCGACATGGTGCAGGCGAAGCTCAAGGGCAAGCTCGTGCTCGGCTCCCTGGCACTCAACGACTCCACCCTCGAAGGCAAGCCCGGCGACTCCGTGAACTTCCCGAAGTGGAAGGCGCTCGGCGAGGCCGAAGACCTCACCGAGGGCACGCCGATGAGCCCCGAGCAGCTTGGCACCGACCCCGGCAGCAAGGCCGTCATCAAGGAAGCCGGCAAGGCGGTGGAGATCACCGACAAGGCGAAGCTTGTCGCCTTCGGCGACCCGTTCGCCGAGACGCAGCGACAGCTCGCCCTGTTGATCGCCCGCAAGATCGACAAGGACCTGACGGCCGCCGCGGAGGCGCCCGGAGCGATCACCGTCAACGCCGCCGACAAGGCCCTGTCGTGGGATGTCCTGGTGGACGGCATCGCCCGCTTCGGTGACGAGTGGGAGCCCGATTCCATGGCCGGCCTGGTGATTCACTCGCTCCAGCGCGCCGCCATCTACAAGGACCCCAACTTCATCAGCGCCGACAAGTTCGGCTCCGCCTCTGTCATCCCGCAGGGCGTTATCGGCCAGATCGGCGGCGTCAACGTCTACGTCTCCGACCGCGTCACCACCGCCCCCGGCGGTGAGGGCAAGACGCAGACGTTCAACGCGCTGATGATCCGCCGCGGCGCCCTGGGCCTGCTCTACAAGCGCAAGCCCGTCGTGGAGACCGACCGCGACATCCTCGCCCGAACCACCGTGGTCACCACCAACGTTCACTACGCAACGCACCGCCTCGACGACGAGGGGATCGTCGTCCTGACGACCCGGGGCGCCGCGTGATCCTGCGCCGCCACTACAGCCGCAGAAACGCCCCTGCACCCACCGCGCAGGCCGCGGACGCCCCGCCGGCCGCCAAGCCCGTCCGGCGCCCGGCCGGACGGCGGAAGGCCACCACGACCGACGGGAGGTGAGGCGTGCCCGCCCGCATCTACGCCACCCCCGAGCAGCTCGCCGCGTGGACCGGGCAGCCCGCCCCCGAGGGGGCCGAGCGGCTGCTCGCCCGCGCGTCCGAAGACGTTGACGCCGCGCTGCTCACGGCCGTGTACCCGGTGGACGCCGACGGCGACCCCACCGAGCAGCGCGTCGTCGAAGCCCTGCGGGATGCCACCTGCGCACAGGTCGAATGGCAGGTCGCCACGGGCGACGACGGCACCGGCGCCGCCGGCGTGTGGGACTCGGTATCCATCGGCCCGGTGTCCATGTCCGGCCGCAAGGCCGGTCCGCCCGCCGCGTCCGGCGTCGATCTCGCGCCGCGCGCCCATCGCGCCCTGCGGGCCGCCGGCCTGCTCCCGGGGGTGATCTCGTGAGAGTGCCCGACGCCCTGCTGCGCCACCAGATCACCGTGGAGCCGTACGCAGGTGAGGGCGCCTACGGGGCGCAGCACCGCCACGCCATCCCGAACGTGCGCGCCCTGGTGAGCGAGGGCACGCGCATGGTGCGCGCCGCCGACGGCCGCCAAGTCCAGGCCACCGCAACCGTGATCGCCGGACCGACGCTCGACTGCCCGCCCGGCAGCCGGATCACGCTCCCCGACGGACGCACCACGACCGCGATCACCGTCACCCGCCACACCGCGCCCGGCCTGCCCGTGCCGGCCTGTACGGAGGTGGCTTGCGAATGAGCCAGTCCGCACACCTGAGCTGGAACGGCTCCGCCGCCACGGCCGCGATCCGGCAGGCCGCCGCCCGCGGCGCGCGCCTGGGCGCCGAACACGTCCTACAGGTCAGCCGGCAGAAAGTACCGATCGAAGAGGGCACCCTCGAACGCAGCGGCACCGTCAGCGTCGACGAACAGCAGGCCACCGCCGCCGTCTCCTACGACACCCCGTACGCGCGCAGGGTCCACGAAGACCTGACCGCCCGGCACGCTCCCGGGCGCAGCGCGAAGTACCTCGAAAGCGTGCTGCCCGAGACCGCTGGCGAGGTTCAGGCGCTCATCGCCGCGCAGGTGAAGCGAACTCTGCGTTAGAGGGGTTGCGCACTTGCCCAGCGCCTAATGAAATCCTTTCCATTATCCGTCAACACAAGCGGCTTTAGGCTCTGATCCGGCGCTACCGCCCAAGGCTCTCCCATTCGGACCAGTTCGTCATCCAGGAGATTCGCTATCAGCCACCACATCGGCCTGTGTATGTGGATGACTTCACGGAGTCGCTTCTGAGCTTCATCTTTCGGCTCAAAGATCGCCAGCACAGCACCCGGGGGAATGGACTTCCGAAACCGTTCGTCTATTTCAAGCTGACGCAAGAACACCCTCAAGAGCTGTCGCTCTGTATCCGTATACCGCTGATTTACGATCTCAAGGTTGGCCTTGTACTGAAGCATTGCCTTCCGGTCGATTTCTCCTCGGTCAAAACGCGCGTGACACGTTGGACAGAGCGCGATCAGGTTCTCAAAGGTGTGTTCTCGCACCTTGGCCCATGGCGTGATGTGCGCAAGGTCGACGGGGGTCTGTCGACACGTAGGGATCGCGCACCGATGCCCAGCCTCGACAAGTACGGCCCGCTTCAGGTCCGTTGGGATGTTCGGTCTGCCTTCAGCCATGCCGCCGAGCATAGGCACCACCTAGGACATCACTCCTCATGAGCTACACCGTCGACCTGCTCGACGGTCTCGCCCGCCTGCTGCACGAGCAGAGTGTCGGCGTCTACCGGACCGACGGCCCGTACGCCGCCAGCGAGACCGCTATCACCATCGATGCCACCCCGCCCACTCCCGATCGCGTGATCTGCCTGTCGGCCTACCCGGTCACCGAGTCGTCCGCGCTCACCGACACCACCACCGGCATCCAGGTACGCACCCGTGGCGGCCTCGACCCGCGTGACGTCACCGCGCTCGACGACGCGGTGTTCGACGTGCTGCACGGCGCCGGCCCATTCCAGTGGGGCGCCGCCCACGTGCAGCTCATCTTTCGAGCCTCGGCCGCCCCGATCGGCGCCGACAGCAGCGGGCGCGCGGAGCGCAGCAGCAACTACCACGCCCGCGCGCACCGCCGGGCCAAACACCTTGAATAGGAGGCGCCTTGAGCACCCCGACGCCGCCGGCCGAGACGATCACCGCACTCGCCCGCCGCTACCGGCTTGAGCTGGACATGAGTAAGGACGGCACCACCCCGGTATGGACGCTCGTCCCGGGGATCACCGAGTTCACCCCGAAGGTGGAGGCCACGCAGCAAGACGTCACCACCTACGACAGCGACGGGTGGACAGAGCAGGCCGTAACGATGCTGGCATGGAGCATTGAGGCCACGATGGCGCACCGCGCCCACCCCGTGACCGGTGCCTTCAACGCGGCGCAGGAGGCCCTGCGCAAGGCGTCCATGTCGTTCGGGGCTGGGTCGTATGTGCGGGTGCGCTACTACGACCGCACGGGCCAGCCGGACGCCTACCAGGGAACCGCGCTGGTGAAGTGGGAGCCGGACGGCGGCAAGGCCGATGACGTGGACACCATCAAGATGGAGCTGACCGGGTCCGGGCCGCTGGTGGAGATCACGAACCCGGTGGCCGGCATCCAGAAGGGGGCCGGGTCCTAATGGCGTTCGAGGCCCTCGGCGAGCTGCTCGCCGAATCGTTGCCCCTGCCGGTGGAGGGCCGCACCTACACGATTGCGGCGCCCTCCGCCGAGGTGGGGCTGCGCGTTCAAGCCCTGATCAACGCTGCCGCGGTAGCGGCGGACGGGGGCCGCGTTGATGAGCAGGTGCTCAGCGACGCCGCCGAGCGTGATGTGTTCCGCGACGTCCTCGGCCCCGCCCATGACCAGATGGTTTCCGACGGCGTGTCGTGGCCCGCGCTCAAGCACGCCGCGATCACGGCCATGGTGTGGATCGCGCAGGACAAGGCCGCGGCGGAACGTTTCTGGAATGCGGCCGGCGACCCTTCTCGGCTGGCCCCGAACCGGCAGGCTCGGCGCAGCCGGTCGGGCGGGGCGAATACGACGAAGTCTCAGGGCTCTACGAGTGGTACGAGTACCCGCCCGGCCACCACCCGCGCCAAGAACAAGCGGGCGCGGCCGAGTCGCTGACCTGGCGCCGGATTCTCGACGAGTGGCCGCTCGTCGAGGCCGACCTGCACGAGGTGTACGGAATCGATCTCGGCGACCGCGCGCTGCTGCGCTCCCGTTCCTGGCGGTGGCTGCGCGTGCGCGTCCTCGGCCTTCTCTCCGCTGAATCGCGGCTCGCCCGCTTGCTCACCCCCTCGCCCGATGCCCCCTCGGCGAAGGGGGGCCCGATCACCAGGAGGTGAGCCGTGGCCCTCATGGTGGGTGAACTCGCCGCGACGATCACCGTTGACCCCTCCGGCATCGAGCGGGGCGTCGCTCGTGCGCGGGCGGCCGTGCAGTCCGGAGGCGACCAGATGGCCGCGTCCGCCGGGCAGGCCGGGCAGCACGCCGGCGAGCAGCTCGGCGACGGCGTCGCCGAGGGCGCCACCCGCGGCGGTGAACGCGCCAAGCAGGGTCTTGTCACCACGCTGAAAGGGTTCGCCGCCGCGGCGGTGGGCTCGACGATCGGCGCGGCGCTGATCGGCGGCATTGGGCAGGCCCTTGAACAGTCGAAGATCACCGGGCATTTGCAGGCCCAGCTCGGCGCAACGGGCCCGGTCGCCAAGCAGTACGGCAAGGTTGCCGGTGCGCTGTATGCCGGGGCGATCGTCGATTCGGTCGAGGGCGGCGCCGAGGTCATCAAGGGCATAGCCCGCAATGGTCTGTTGCCGCCGGAGGCGACGGAAGCGCAGATCCAGACCATGGGCCGGCGGGTCGCCGACACCGCGGCCGTCATGGGCGAGGACGTCAGCAAGGTCTCTCGTGCGGTGGGCACGATGATGAAAACCGGCCTCGCCAAGAGCGCTGACGAGGCGATGGACGTCCTTGTCAAGGGCTCGCAGAACGGTGTCGATGCCGCCGAGGATTTGCTCGACACCTTTTCGGAGTACCCCACCGAATTCCGGCAGCTCGGCCTCGATGCCAAGACGTCGATGGGCCTGCTTCAGCAGGGTTTGCAGGGCGGTGCGCGCGATAGTGACGTCGTCGCCGACAGCTTGAAGGAATTCACGCTTCAAGCCCAAGGCATGTCGGATAAGACGAAGCAGGCGTATGCCGATCTCGGCCTGTCCGGCGAGAAGATGCAAAAGGTTTTCCGCGAGGGTGGCCCGTCTGCTGCCGCTGCTTTCGAGCAGGTCATTACCAAGCTTCGCGGGGTTCAGGACCCTGCCAAGAAAAGTGAGATCGCCCTCGGTCTTTTCGGTACCAAGGCCGAGGACATGCAGCAGGCGATTTACGCCCTCGACCCCGCGCATGCCGTTGATGCCCTCGGCAAGGTGAAGGGCTCGGCCGATGAGGCCGGTAATTCGCTGCGGGACAACGCTGCGACGAAATTTGAGATGTTTAAGCGGGGTGTGACGCAGAAGGTCGTCGGCGTTCTCGGGAACTACATGGTTCCTGCGCTGATGACCGGTGCGCAGTGGATCGGCAAGTTCGGCGGCGCCTTCCAAGCGGCGGGCTCGTTCGTCTCCCAGCACTCGACGAGCCTTTCGATCGCGGCCGGCGTGATCACGGTGGTGATGCTCCCGGCTTTGATCGGTCTTGCCGTTCAGGCCGGCACCACCGCTACGGCTGTCGTGGTCAGTTGGGCCACGCAGGGCACCGCAGCCGCAACCGGGGCCGTCCGCTTCGTTGCCTCCAACGCGGTCATTCTGGCCGGCTGGATCGCGCAGGGCGCAGGCGCCGCGGCAGCAGCGGCACGCGTGGCCGGCTCATGGCTGCTTATGGGCGCACAGGCCATGGCCCAGGGCGCCCGCATGGCTGCGGCGTGGCTGCTCGCGATGGGCCCGATTCCGCTGATCATTGCCGCGGTCGTCGGCCTGGTCGCGTTGATCGTCGCGAACTGGGACAGCATCAAGGCGGCCACGGCGGCGGTATGGGATTGGGTCTGGGGCAAGATCAAGGGCGTTGCGCAATGGCTACTCGACCTGTTCCTGAATTTCACGCTCGTTGGCATCATCATCAGCCATTGGGATTCCATACGATCCGGCACCGTGCGCGTCTGGAACGCCATCGTTGATTGGGTCCGCGACATCCCCGGCCACATCGTCAGTTTCTTTTTGAACTGGACGCTCGTCGGACTGATCATTGGCCATTGGTCGTCCATCAGGAGCGGAACGCAGCGCGTCGCCGGTTCCATGCTCGATTATGTGCACGGACTTCCTGGCCGCATCGTAAGCTATTTCGGGAATTTCGGTTCGATGCTGTACGACAAGGGCGCAGACCTTATACGCGGCCTGTGGAACGGAATTCGCTCCATGGGATCGTGGCTGCGCTCTACTTTGATGAGCTGGGCGAAAAACATGATTCCCGGCCCGATCGCCAAGGCCCTCGGAATTCATTCGCCCTCGCGGCTGATGCGCGACCAGATCGGCAAATTCATTCCCGCCGGTCTGGTCGCGGGCATCGAGGCCGGCGCCCCGGCCGTCGATCGCACCATGCGCCAACTCGTGACCGTGCCGGCCGCTCCCCGCTTCGCCCTGGCCGGCGCCCCCGGCATGGGGGCGGGCGCGATGTTCGGGCCCCCGGCGCCGACCGTCCACATCGAGAACTGGCACGCAGGCGATGCGACCGCGGACCAGACGGCCGCGGCGCTGGCCTGGCATGCCAAGGGCAGGGGGTGAGCGATGGCCGCCGGTGACATAGTCACCGCCCCCGGGCACATCCAGTTCGGCGACGTCCTGCTCGGCCCCGGCACCCCCTACCGGTGGCAGAGCCTCACCGGGTGGGAGGACTCCCCGGGGCTGGACTCCGGCACGGTCAACCGCGCCGACGCGCACGGGGCTTGGCCCGGCCGGCTGCTCGCACAGCCCCGCACGATCACCGTTGACGGCCTGGTCGTGCGCGCCGAACCGGGAGCGGTCGGGGCGGTCGTGCGGCACCTTGCCGCGGCGACCGCGCTGCGCGACGGCGAGCTGCCGCTCGTCGTGCGGCTCGACGACAGCCCGCCCCTGCTGTCCTGGGCCCGCTGCATCCGCCGGTCCGTGCCCGTCACCCGCGGCTACGCGGCCGGCGTCGCCACGGGCGGGGCGTTGCAGTTTGAGGCCACCGACCCCCGCCGGTACGCGCTCGACGAGCAGCTCGTCACCGCGCGCCTGCCCACGGCCGAGCCCGGTCTCGACTGGCACCTCGACCCCGGCCCGGAGGGTCTCTCCTGGCCGCTGGACTTCGGGCCGCCAGGGGCAACCGGCGCCCTGGTGGCGGTCAACGACGGAGACGCCCCGGTACACCCGGTGATCTCCTTCCGCGGCCCGCTCACCCTGCCGTCGCTGACCAACGTCGCCACGGCCGAGCGCATCGAGTACGACATCACCCTCGCTCCCGACGACGAGCTGCTCGTCGATACCGCCGCCGGCACGGTCACCCTCAACCACAGCGCCTCGCGCCTGTACACCGTGACCCCGCAATCCGTGCCCGAGGCAACGTTCGTCCTCGCGCCGGGAACGAACAACTTCGCCTTCCGGGCCGCGCCCGGATCATCCGACCCGCGCGCCGCCTGCTCCATGCGGTGGCGCTCCGCCTACTGGTAAGGAGGCCGCCCGTGACCGTGCGCGCCGCTTGGCTGCTGCCGAACGCACAGACCCGTGAAGACACCCGCCTCGCCCCCGTCGGTGTCCTCGCGCCCGAGGGGGAGTTGCTCAGCCGCGCCGGCGTGATTCCCGGCGGGGCGGCGCTTGCCGCCACCAGCGCGGGCCCGATGCAGGTGCAGCTCGGCATCGGCCGGGCCGTGGTGCAGGGCACCCTCGCTCAGGGGGCTTACCCGGTCGTCGTCTCCTCCCCGGAGACGCTCACGGTTGACGACGGGCACCCGCAGTTCGACCGTATCGATTCGGTTGTGCTGCGGGTCTACGACGGGATGTACGACACCAGCGGGCAGACCCGCGTAGCCGCCGAGATCATCCAAGGCACGCCGACCGCGACCCCGAACCCGCCCACGCTGCCCCCGGCCGCGCTCCGGCTGTGGGACGTGACCGTACCGGCCGGAGCCTCGGCCGGCGTCGGCGGCTTGGACTGGACGCGGGCTCTGGCCGACCGGCGGCAGTACACCACCGCGCACGGCGGCATCATCCCCCACGGCTGGGCCATGACCTTCAACGGCGCCTACGACGGCCAGTTCCGCGACAACGGCGTGACAGGGCTGGAGCGTTGGAACGCCACCGCCCGCGCGTGGCTACCCTACCCCTACGACTCCGGTTGGCAGCCGCTCACCCTCGCCGCCGGCTACGGCAACCCGGGCCATGGCATGCCGGCCTCGTGGCGCCGCCTGGGCGCCATGGTGATGTTGCGCGGCCGGATCGGCCCGACCAAGTCGGGGGCCACCATTGCCAACGGCGCGACCATCGCCACTCTTCCGGCGCCGATCCGGCCCGCCGGCGGTCGTGAATTCGCGTGGGCCGCGCCCCGCGATGTCACCAGCAAGGGCCCCGCTCTCACCCGTGTGGAGATCACCGGCGCCGGCGTCCTGCGCACCTTCGAATTGTTCGACGCCCCCGCGTGGATCAGCCTCGACGGCGTCACCTACTGCACCGACTAAGCACCACCGGGGGGTGAACGATGGCTGCCCCCACCTACCGCGCCTTGTTCTGCGACCTGCGCTCAGACCAACTGCTCGACGTCCTGCCGTTGCAGGGGATTTCCCTCGACGACTACATAGGCAAGACGGGCACCGCCTCCGGCACAATCCCCATTGCCACACCGGAGTTGGCCGCCCGAGTGCGCGCCACCGTCGTTCCCGGGCGTACCGCGTTGTGGATCGAGCGGGACCGGGAAATCTGGTGGGGCGGCATCATCTGGACGGCCTCTCTACAATCCAGCGCCCGCGGCTTTCTCTCCATGCAGGTGCAGGCCGGAACGTTCGACTCCTACCTCGATCACCGGATGCTGACAGATTCCTTGGACAGCAGGGGAGTTGACCAGTACGACATCGTCAGAACGCTGCTCGACTACGTGCAGGGCACCAATGGCGGGGATATCGGCATCACCTACGACGGTGCGCCGTCGGGCGTCGCCCGCGACCGTTCGTACAGCCGCTATGACCTGCCGAAGATCCGGGACCTGATCAACCAACTCGCCGCCACGGAGAACGGTTTCGAGTGGCGCATTGCTGCCTATCGCGATCCGGATTCCGGCCGGCGCGTCAAAGAGCTACAGCTCGGCTCCCCCATCCGCACGGGCACGAGCGAGATCGTCCTCGACCACCCCGGGCCCGTCCTGTCCTACACATGGCCGGTCGATGCAACGCCCCTGGCCAACGCATGGCAGTGCCGCGGGGCGACCGACAACCGCAACCAGGCCGCCGAGTCGCACCCGATCATGTCCGAGCTGCTCGTCGCCGACGCTGATATCGCCGCCGGCTGGCCCCGCCTCGATGGCAGCAGCGACTACTCGACCGTGATCACACAGAGCGTTCTCGACGCCCACGCCCGCGCGGACTGGATGCGCGCCCGCGCGCCGCTGACCATTCCCGAGATCACCGTGCGCATGGACGGCTCCATCACGCCGGCCCTGCTCGGCGCCACCATCCGGCTGCGCATCCGCGATCTCTGGTGGTCCGAGACCCTCGACCGGCGTTACCGCATCGTCGGGCTTGCCATCACCCCACCGGAGCGCGGTCGCGCCGAGACCGCCCGACTCTTCTTGGAGGCCGCCTAATGGCCGCTGTGCCCCTCGACCTGCTCGACCGCATCCGCGAGCTTGAACGGCAGGTGCGCGAACTCGCCGGACGGTCTCAGATCCGGCCCGCCATGGACCAGGTGAGCAAGGGCTACGTCCGCATCGGCGAGGGCGGAGCGTTCGGCGTCTTCTCCCCCGAGGGAAAGCAGATCCTCGGCGTTGGCCACTGGGGCAACGGTGAGTACGGCCTGAGCATGAAGCGGCAGGACGGAAGCCCTGCGATGACCATCCGTAACGGCACCGACGAGAAGATGCCGCAGCCGGTGCGTCTGTTCGACCCGAAGGGAAACGAGATCTGGGCCGACGACGTCAAAAACGGCGGCATCGCATGCCCCTACATCGCTCTGCTTCCTCCCCAGAACTCCGACATTGCCGCGTCCTGGCCCAAGACCGATTCCGCATCGTTCGCGGACGTTGCCCGCTCGTTCAACTCCCTTTGGCAACCCAAGATCCGCCTTTTCATGTACACGGCCGCGGACGGCGGTACTGCCGGTGAGGTGCGCGTGCTGGTCAACGGGCAAGTCTGGGGGCCTGCCGTGCGCGCCGGCCAGGATTTCGACTACACCGGCGCTGTGGGGGGTGACCCCGGATCGCTTGTCGAAATCGTCGTCGAGGCCCGCAGGACCAGCGGCAACGGGCATGTCTATGCACAGCCGAAGATGCTTTATGGCTGCCGAACTTAAGGAGTAATGGCGCTTGCTGCCCAGTTCCATCCCGGTCGTCACGGTGACCGGCCGCTACCTCAGTCCCGACGGCCGGCCGCTGTCCGGCAGCGTCACTTTCCGCGCCCCGGCTCAGGTGACCTTCCCCGAGGCCGACGTCATCCTCGGCGGCCCCGTCGTCGCCCAGCTCGACGCCCAAGGGCAGATCAGCGCGACACTGCCCGCAACCGATGCCCCGCACATGGACCCCACCGGCTGGTCCTACACCGTCAGCGAAGCCCTATCCGGCATCCCCAACGGCCGCTCGTACAACATCCTGCTACCGGCCGACCAGCCGCACGTGGACCTCGCGGACATTGCCCCAACCGACCCCAGCAAACCGAACTACGTCCCCATCGTGGGCCCGGAGGGGCCACGCGGTGCGCAGGGCGCGAGCGCCTACGAGGTGGCCCTCGCCGCCGGTTTCACCGGCACCCCCGCCGACTGGCTCACCTCTCTGATCGGCCCCCGCGGCGCCACGGGCCCACAGGGACCACAGGGCCCCGTCGGCGTCCCCGGCCGGGACGGCGCTCCCGGTGCCCCGGGCCTGGTCCAGTCGGTCAACGGGCACAGCGCGGCCGACGTCGTACTCACCGCGGCCGACGTCGGCGCCCTACCGGCCAGCACGGCCGGCGCCCCGGGTGGCGTGGCGCAGCTCGACGCCTCCGGGAAGGTGCCCGCCGCGCAGCTCCCCGCGTCCTCCGGCGGCGGCGCGGTGCAGTCGGTCAACGGCAAGACGGGAGCGGTGCAGCTCACCGCCGGCGATGTCGGCGCGCTCGACCAGGCCGCCGCCGACGCCCGGTACGTCCAGCCGTCCGCCGTCCCCGTGACCTCCGTCGCGGGCAAGACCGGCGCCGTGACCCTCACCCCGACCGACGTCGGCGCGCTGGCCACCACCGCCCGCGGGAAGGCCGGCGGTGTCGCAGCCCTCGACGGCTCCGGCGACGTGCCCCTCGCGCAGCTCCCGCCGATCACATACCCGAACGTCTGGTACCCGGCGGACCTCGGGTTCGTCGCGTGGAACGCGGACCCGTCCGTCATGGACGGCGCCACGCCCAACAGCGCGGGCGGCCCCGGCGACCGGCCGGCCTCCGGCCGGATCTACTACTCGTCGATCGTCATGCGGGACACCGCCACCGTTTCGAAAATCTGCCTGCACACCTACGGCTATTCCGGGGCGTCCGGCGGTATCACCAGCGGCTCATACGCCGGCATCTACACCGCGGGCGGAACCCGCCTCGCGACCACCGCCGATCTGTCCGCCGCCGGCCGCTACGCCGAGGAACACAGCGTCGGCGGCGGCACGACCTACCTCTCGCTGACCGAGGCGCAGACCCTCGCCCCCGGCGTGTACGTCCTGGCGTTCGTCCTGAACTGGTCCACCGCGGCGAACACACCACTCGTCGCGAGCATCGGCCAAGGCATGGACGCCTCCGGCAAGGTCGGCGCCATCAGCGCCAGCAGGCCGCCGCGGTTCGCCATGTCCAGCGACAAGGGCAATACCGCCCTCCCCACGTCGGTGAACTGGACCGGATCAGCCGTGGCCGGCATCTGCACCCGCTATTGGATGGCCCTCGCCTAACCCCCAGCACGCCCCGTTCGAACGCCCCGCGCACCTGTGTGCCGGGGCTTCCTTCATGTCTGGAGACACCCACCATGGCAACACCCCTGACCGCCGACGAGCTGCTCGCCGCGCTGCGCGCCGAGGGCGTGCGCGTCGTCGAATACGGCTCGTGGCGCACCCACGACCGCGCCGGACACGGCGCGTGGGGCCCGATCAACGGCGTGATGATCCACCACACCGTGAGCAGCGGCACCGACTCATCCGTTGAGCTGTGCTACGACGGATACGCCGAACTCCCCGGCCCGCTGTGCCACGGCGTGATCGCCAAGGACGGCACCGTGTACCTGATCAGCGCCGGCCGCGCCAACCACGCCGGCGCCGGTGACAGTGACGTCCTGGCCGCGGTCGTCGCCGAGCAGTCCCTGCCCGAGCCGTCAGAGATGAACGCGGACGGCAACGCCCGCTTCTACGGATTCGAGTGCGTCAACCTGGGCAACGGCGCCGACCCGTGGCCCGACGCGCAGCTCGACGCCATCGAGCGCGCCGCCGCCGCGATCTGCCGCGCCTACGGCTGGTCGGCCGCATCCGTGATCGGACACAAGGAGTGGACCGACACCAAGACCGACCCCCGCGGCTTCTCCATGCAGACGATGCGCGAGCGCATCGACCGGCGCCTCGCCACCAAGGCCGGCAAGCCCGTCCCCACCCCGGCCTACGAGCCGTTCCCCGGCGTCGAGTTCTTCAAGAGCTACCCCCGCAGCCCCATTGTGACCGCCATGGGCCGACGGCTCGTCGAGGAGGGATGTTCGGCCTACCACTCCGGCCCCGGCCCCCAGTGGACCACGGCCGATGCCCAGTCCTTCCGACGCTGGCAGCAGAAGCTCGGCGACGCCCCGCAATTCTGCGACGGAATCCCCGGCCGCCGGCAGTGGGACGCCCTCAAGGTCCCCAAGGTCTAGCCCCACCCTCATCACGAAACGGAGCACCACCCCCCTTGAGCCCTGCCGCCAAACACACCGCACGCACCATCGTGCAGACCGCCGTCGCAATCGCGGTCATGCTGCCCGCCATCGTCGATGCCTCCGGCATCCCCGCATCCCTGCCCTGGGTCGCCGGCGCCCTGGCCGTCGCCGGCGCCCTCACGCGGATCATGGCCCTACCGGGCGTCCAGGCCCTCATGCCCCGATGGCTGCGCACCGACCCGTCCACCCCGGACCCCGCCGACAGGGGCACCGTGTGACAGATCCCAGCCCGAATGACGTCGCCCTCGAACTGGAACGGCTTCGGGGCGTCGTCGAGGTAGGGTTCGCCCGCATCGACGGCTCCCTTGCACTGCTCGTGCAGCGATCCGACCAGACCGACAAGCAACTCGCTGACCACGAGAACCGCCTCGACGAACTCGAACGTGCCCGCTGGCCCCTGCCCAGCCTCGCCGCCCTCCTGGCCATCGCGGGCCTACTTGTCTCGATCTGGCAGGCCACCACCGGCCACTGAACCTTCCTCCGGCTGCGAACGGCCGCCGGAACAGCATCGCGGCCCGCCCCCATGTGGGGGCGGGCCGCCTTTTGCCGTATCCCGTACCCATGCTGCCAACTACCGTTACTTCAACGGTCGCAGCCTCTTCTAACCGCCCGCGTACTCTGGCTGTAGACCTGCGTCGTCACGTCCCATAAGGGGTACCGGTGAACAGCTACGCGTACGACTTCACCACCGGGGACCGCATCAAGCTATACCGCCAGCGTAAGGGCCTGTCTCAGGCTGCCCTCGCTGGCCTGATCGGTCGCTCGGAAGACTGGGTAAGCAAGGTTGAACGGGGCGTCATCCCCGTTGACAAGCTCTCCGTCCTGCTCGATCTCGCCCGTGTTCTCGACATCCGGGAGCTGGCGGAGCTGACCGGACGAAACGTTACATTCGCCGCCAATGGCTCGGCGGAACACGAGTCGGTGCCCGCCATCCGCCATGCACTGACCTCGATCTCATCCCACCTCGGGGGCAGCCTGCCTGGAACGCCCCTGGCGCCTGACGAACTACGGCGGCGCATCGACGATGCATGGCACGCATACGAACACGAGGTCAATCGATACGCCCTCGTCGGGCCGCAGTTGCCACAACTGCTCGCAGAAGCCCAGCACACATGGCGCAATGTCGTCGGGCCTGACGAGGAAGTAGTCGCCCGCGCGGTGATCAGCCTCTATCACCTGTTGCAGGTCTACCTTCGTCGAGTGGGTGAGCGGACGCTGTCCCGCGTCGCAGCCGACCGCGCACTACAGCTCGCCGACCAGATCGGCGACCCCGTACTGCTCGGCGCCTCCGCATGGAACATGTGCAGCGTGCTCACCAGTAGCGGCGACGTCACAGAATCAGCCGACCTCGCGCGAGCTGCAATAGAGGCCACCACACCAGGGGACGACGCCACCCCGGAACTGCTCTCAGTTCATGGCGCGCTACATCTCGCCGCGGCCGTCGCCACCATGCGAGACAGCCGGGCCGCCGCTGCCTGGGATCTGCTCCACGAGGCAGACCACGTCGCGCGCCGCGCCGGCACCGACCGCAATGACTGGCGCACCTCGTTCGGCCCCACGAACGTTGCCATGCACGGGGTACACCTGGCCGGCGAGGAAGGCGACGCCACTGAGGCACTGCGCCTCGCCGACCACGTCGATGACGACAACCCGGTTCTACCCCTTGAAAGGCGCACCCGGTACCTGGTCGAAGTCATGAACGCCAACAGGCTCAAGCAAGACGACTATGCGACGCTGTACATGATCGGCCGCATCCGGAAGACCTCACCCGAAGAGGTCAAGTTCTTCCCTCTCGTGCGCGAGGCCGTACGTGATCTCCTCAAGCGGGAACGCCCCTCCTATCGCGCCGAGTTGCGTGATCACGCGGCACACGTGGGTGTGCTCGCTGGCTGACTCTCGCCCCCGGAAAAAAGGCACCCCGGAACTTCTTACGGGGTGCCTTTCCATGCCGGGCCTACGGTCTGACGCCTGGTGAACTCTCTTACAACAAAGGCCAGTCGAGGGGACCATGCCTGAAGACCGTTACAACAGGCTGCGCATCGAGCGTCTGTCCGACAAGCCGTTGGGCCGAACGAAGGCCGGCCGCTTTTTCATCCCGCTGCGCATCTTTGCGAACGACGACGAGCCCACGACCGGCCGCCTGGTCATGAGCGGGCCGGACATCGAGGAACTAGTGCGCGACCTCTCCCGCCTGCTAAACGGAGACGGGCCGTCCATCGATTCGATCGGGGGGACGCCGTGACTACGCCACAACACGCGCCCGCCCGCGGTCGGGAGAGCGTGAGGTGATCCGGATGATGCCCAGAGTCGAAGCTAGGAACCTCCCTCTGCGCCCGCGAGAGCAGCTCATTCTCGACGCCGTCGAGCCGTCCGCTCGGATCGCCCGCGACTTCGCGCGAGAAGTCCTCGCCAACCAGCATAACCGTGCGGGTCACATCGACGACGTCGTACTCGTCGTGTCAGAACTGGTGACCAATGCCGTTCGGTACGGATCTGAGCCCGGCGACTCCCTGCTCGTCGTACTCGCTGCCGACGACCGCCGAACGCGCATCGAGGTCCACGACCCCTCGCGACGGCTCCCCCGGATGAAGGCCGAGAGCCACGAGCGCGGCCGAGGCCGTGGCCTTCACATCGTCGATGCACTCGCCCGATGGGGCACCGGCTCAAGGCCCTTCGGCAAATACCTATGGGCAGAAGTGGAGAAGTCGTGAGCACCGTCAAGACCGCGCCGGGCCTCGCCTTCCTGGCAGAGATCACACACATGTACGGCATGTACTACGGCGATGCCGGCCCCGTGGCGCAACTCCTCATGACCCACACCCCGCCCCGACGCCTCGGCGAAACCTTCGAATGGATCGATGCCGGCATGCGGGCGCTCGCCTCATGCCTCGGCCTTGGGCCCATCCTCCAGGACCCGCCCTATGTCGGCTCGCGGCTGCTTCTTCATGCGGGAGTCGTCTCCCTGGACTACGGCGAGCGGTGGTGGCTCTGCATTCCCGAAACCCGCCAGGAGTGGCAGCGGCATATTGCCGAGGGCGGACCCGTCCGCCTGATCGTCTCGGCCGAGCCCGCCGCAGCCAGCAGCACCCAAGAGGAGATGGCCGAGCATCTCGCGGCAGGCGCCGCCGCGGGAACCGCCTGGTGGGGCACCACCAGCCTCCGCCGACGATCCAACCTGCACTAGCGAGCGGGCCGCCCCGGAGTCTGACATACCCCGGGCCGACCCGCTCACCTCGACCCTACGGGGCACAGCCCCCGCCCCGCCCGCCGATAGCAGGAAGGCATGGGCGGCTGGGGCGGGTTCCAGCCGCAACAGCCGGCGACCGCCGCCGGCTCACCGAGGGGGCCCTCATGAGCGCACCCACGTACCAAGTCATTGCCGCGCCGTTCCTCGGCGAGTTCCTTCTGCTCCACCCCGGCGACGCCCGCGGCGTGAAGATCAAAGCGCACCACTACCTCGAATTACACAGCGCCGCGACCACCGACGGTCCCCTGCCGGGCTGGCTCTGCAACATCGCCTACGCCCGATGGCGCCTCAACCTCACCGACGCGTGCGCCAGCGAGACCCTGCTCGTCCGCGACCCCTCGCCCTACGGCCACGGCCGCGCCTCCTACGAGGTGAACAACGGATGCAACTGGGGCTGCGACCACTGCGTCTACGGCCACAAGCGGCACGAGGGCCTCGCGTGGCCCACCCGCGAGAAGCTGCTGCACATCCTGCGCGACGCCGGGATTGTCTGGATCGAGCTAGGCGGCGGCGAGTGCACCATCGACCGCCATTTCCCCGAAACGTACGCCCTCGCCTACGACCTCGGCATGATGGTGGAGATCCTGACCAACGGCTCGACCCTCGCCCGGCCGCGCATGCTCGACCTGCTGACTACGCGCAGGCCCTACCGCATCACCATGAGCGTCTACGGAGCCACCGAAGCCACCTGGGACACCTTCACCAACCGCCGCGGCTCCTTCCGCGCCTTCATGCGCGGACTTCACGCCGCCCACGACGCCGGCCTGCCCCTGTCCCTCAGCGTCGTGATCACTGGCAAGAACCACCACGAGGCCGCCGGCATGCGCGCCCTCGCCGAGCGATACGCATCCCGCGTCCGCGAGTACACCCACATGTCGCCCACCTTCGCCGGCGAACATGAGCCCCTCGCCCAGCAGGCCCCGGAGTACCTGCACAGCCGCAGCCCCTTCACCGGATGCGACGCCGGACACACGTCCCTGAACGTCTCCCCGTTCGGCCTCGCGACCGTCTGCAAAGTCTCCCGCGACCACCCGATTCCGCTCCTCAAAGAAGGGGTCGCGGGGCTCGCCCGGTTGGGGAACGTCGCCGACCGCGCCCTACAGCGCCAAGACGGCTGCACCGGCTGTCTTCTCCAGGAGAAGTGCACCACGTGCATGCCGCTCGTGAAGCTGTATCGCAAGGCCAGCGCGCCCCTTGACCGGTACTGCCAGCACGCCTGAGAGGAGGTGAACACCCATGGCACCTAACGCCGTTGAGATCACCACGACACCGGCCGCCGTCGAGGACGACATCGAGTTCGTCGAGGACCTCGACAACCTCGCCGGCAACGAGGTCATGCGCGGTTGCGGCGACGACAACCCGTACTAGACCGACACCCCATCGAGGCCGCCCGCCCCCACGCGGGCGGCCTCACCGCCACACCCGCGCCCTACACTCCCGCCCGTGGTGACCATGAGACTCCAATGGGACGACCTACCCGCCAGCACCCGCGACGCCGTCGCCGCCCGCACCGGCCCGATCTACGCCGCGACGACCACCGACAAGGGACTCAACTCCGAGATCGCCGCCACCCTCGACACCCCCGCCGGCCGCGTCTTCGTCAAGGGCCTGCGCAACGATCACCCCCGCGCGTGGACACAACAGCGCGAGGCCGCCATCAACCCGCACGTTGCCGGCCTCGCCCCCCGCCTGCTGTGGACCGTCCGCGACGACGACTGGCACCTGCTCGGCTTCGAGCACCTCGACGGCCGGCCCGCCAACTACCGCCCCCACTCCGACGACCTACCGCTCGTCGCCGAGGCGATCATCACCCTGTCCGGCGTCCGCGCCCCCGGCGACCTCGACCTGAAACTGATCGAGCAACGCCTCGCCGACTACCTCGACCACCCCGACGACGCCGAACTGCTGCGCGGCGACACGCTGCTGCATACCGACTGGACACCCGACAACGTCCTGATCTCCGAGGGCGCAGCCCGCGTCGTGGACTGGGCATGGCCCACCCGCGGCGCAGCGTGGATCGACGCCGCGTGCTGGGTCGTCTGGCTCATCGCCGCCGGCCACACCCCCGCCGACGCCGAACTGTGGGCTGCCAAGACCCCCGCATGGGCCACCGCGCCGCCCCGCGCCCTCGACGTCTTCGCCACGGCACAGCAACGCCTCTGGCGCGGCATCGCCGACGACGCCCCCGACGTGCCATGGAAAACGGGCCTCGCCGAAGCCGCGGACCACTGGGCCACCTTCCGTCAATGACAAGGGGAACCCCATGGCCGACCCCCTCATCCACCCACACGAAACGCTCACCACCCCGGCCGGCGACGCAGTCGAGATAGACCTCGACATGGTCCCCGTCGTCCGCGAACTGTGGCGCCTCGGCATCAAGACGACCGCCTGCTGCCAAGACGTCGGCGAAGCAACCGCCGGCGTCCGCGAGCAGCGCGACACCCCCCTCGGGTACGGCGGCGACGGATTCATCGCCTACCACCGCGGATGGGCCCTACTGAAACTCCCCATCGCCGACGCCCTGCACCTCGTCGAACTGCTCGACGCCTCCCCGACCTTCGGCGACCGCATCCGCCACCCCTGGCGCCCCGGTTCCTGGCGCATGAATGTCCCCCTCGTCCGGGACGGCATCGCCCCCGACGCGCTGCTGCACCTCCCCCGCGAGCAGCTTTCCGACCTCGCCGAGGCACTATGCACCGTGGGGAACTAGGGTCTCCCGACGGGTCGTACGACCCGCCACAGTTGGCGCCTGGACGTCAGCCGGTCAGTTCTTCCCAGCCATCCCAAGGGAGAGCCCCCGGGCGGCGAGAGCGGCCTTGATCTCGTCCAGGCTTTTTCTGCCAAGGTTCGGGGAGCGGAGCAACTCATCCTCGGTGCGTGAGACCAGATCACCGATGGAAAAGATGTCCTCGGCTTTAAGGCAGTTGGCGCTGCGTACGGTGAGTTCCAGGTCCTCGATTGGCCGGAGGAGCATCGGATCGATATTCAGCATCCCCTCTTCGCCCCTGTCGGGGTCGGCCAGCTTGGTCTTGACCGCCTCAACGACTTCACGGAGGTCGTCCCGGGACATGCTGTGTACAGCCGCCAACAGGTCTTCCTTGGTTATAGACATGGCGTGATCATTTCAGACCAGGAAGTGCCAGCGGAACCTCTTCGGCCCAAGCCGATCCCGCACATGGAACGGCCCCGGTACTCCGCTGAGTACCGGGGCCGCGCCCTGCCTGGCCTGCGAGCCTCTGACCAGGGCGGTTGCCGTTGTGCCCCTTTAGACCCACTGACGTGGAACATCGGCACCACCGGCATACAGATCTCGCCCGGCTTCAGACCGAAGGACGTCCCGGAGTTGACCTCCATGGAGTGCAGATACACCGAACGGTGGCTGTAGACCACACCCTTGGGATCACCGGTGGTCCCCGAGGTGTAGCACATCGCCGCCGCACTGCGTTCGTCCAGCTCGGGCCAGTCGTACACCACCGGACGGCCCGCGATCAGCCGCTCGTAGTCATGCACGGTGGCGGCGGCACCATCGAGCACCGAGCGGTCACCGGGGCCGCTGACCACCACATGCCGCACGGTCGGCAAGTGCGGCATCAGTGCCGCGAGGAGCGGCAGCAGACTTCCGTCCACGATGATGACCGGGTCCGCGGCATGGTTGATGATCCACCCCAACTGCTCGGCGGGCAGCCGCAGATTGAGGGTGTGCAGCACCGCCCCCATGGACGGCACGGCCAGATACGCCTCAAGGTGTTCCGCGTTGTTCCACATCAGCGTGCCGACGACATCCGACTCCCGCACCCCGAGCTCATCCCGCAGCGCATGCGCCAACTGCGCCGCCCGCGCCCCGATTTCGGCATAGGTCCGGCGGGTCGCCGCTTCCCCGTTCCAGGTACGGACCTCGGCCCGCCCATGGACGGTCGTCCCATGGACCAGGATCCGTGAGACGAGCAGTGGTACGTCCTGCATGGTGCTCTGCATCGGGGGTGCCTCCCGGAGGGCCGTTACGGGCTGATTGCTCCGGGTGATTGTGCTGGGGTTTCCCCTGGTAAGTCACTACCTCGGGCGGGTCGGCCGGCGGAGCGCACGCGCGGCCGGTCGAACAGGGACGATGGCTAGGGCCTTCCCTGGCCACTCCGGCCCGGCCTGGCCATGACGATCATCTCCGTCCGGCAAGCCGGCGCCCCGCCGCCCCGGCGAGAAGATGTCGTTTGCAGTGTCATACGTTGAGACTCGGCTTGAGATCCGAAGGAGGCGCTCAACAGTGAAGTGTCCGCTTGACTGGATCGCCGATGACTACGACGTGTTCTGCCTGACGCTCGCCAAGGGGCTCAGCGGGCGCGAGCTCCTGCTACGGCTGTCCTGCGAGGAAGCCGACATGTTCATACCCGAAGACGAGGAATCGGCGCTCCAATTTGTCTGGGAGGGGATGGAGAACTACGACACTTGGGGCGCTGCGCGGGCGGGAGAGGTAGGCGAGTGGGCCTTTTCCCTGGAACTGGCAAGCACTTGGGGCAGCATCTCTGAGCGCCTTGAAGCCGCGTCAACCGGCACCGATGTGATCTCTTGCTCCGCGGCCGGACCGCTGTGCTACGTGGAGTACTGGCAGAACGGTACGTGTGTGATGCGGTGCGACATGTCCGCACCGGAAAGCCGGGCGGAGGAGGGCGGCATAGATCCCGACCGATTCGTCGGCGAGATGCAGCGTGTCGGGTTTTTCGCCGAACATGCCTGTTCCCACCGGCGTTTGGGTTTGTCCCTGCTCCACGAGATCACAGGTGTCTCCCTCGGCGAAGCGCAGACCATGCTGGGGCTCACAGCCAGAATTCCTGCCATCCATCACGGCCCCGAAGGACTCCCCAGGGGAACCTTTGGCCCGGTGCCTGAAGGTGCCGTCACCGTCAGCCAAGTGGGAGCTCGCCGAGGGCCGCGAAAGTTGAACATCAGGCCAGATACACACGCTGCCATTCGATCGACGACATCCCCTGTGCCGCATCCGCAAGCGCGATCGCGGACGGCGTCTTGAGCTTGGCCCGCGTACTGTCAACCCACTCCTGGGCGTTGGCGTATCCCTGCTCCAGGTACTCAAGGCCCTGAATCATGCATTCAAGCTTGTCGGCGTCATGGGCGATCACGACCTCGGGAGAGTCGCCGTTCTCGTACTCTTCGACGATGGCCTGAATGCCGGCGGCGACCGCCGGATGCGCTTCCGCCAGCTGATCTGCCGTAACCTGCTCGTTTTTGGCGGGCTTGAGGTAACGGCGGCCAATCCAGGGGATGTCACCGACGCGCGTCTCCTGGGTGTCATGAAAGGTGCACAGAAGCGCGACCTTTGCCGGATCCACCCCTTCCATCATGGCCAGCACAGATCCAATGACGGCGGTGCGAAAGCTGTGTTCGGCGATCGTCTCGGGGTCCTTCACACCCGCGATCCACCAACCCGAGCGCTTGGCCCGTTTCAGCGCACCCATCTCCATCAGGTAGCTCACAGAACCCTTGGCGTGCTGATCGTTCGTCATGCGGCGCGTCCCTCCGATGGATCAGTAGGTACTCAGCTTCAGACCGTAGTGCACCTGGTCAAGCTCACGACGCGCTTGTCGCGAGACCGAACCGCTGTCGAGCAGCCGCGCGACTCGGTGGCGGAGATCTCCCGCGAGAGCCGGATAACTCGTCGGCAGTCCCGGCTTGTTGGCCAGCAACGACCAGACCGAGTGGATATTGAGGTCAATGCACCCCAGCTCAGGGTCAAGCCTGTCCGCCAGGCTTCGCAGCAGGACGCCGGCGTCCCACCGCTGCGCCGACGAGTCGGCCATGAACGAGTCGTCCGACCGAGGCAGAGCGTCGTGCCCGAGCCAATAAGCCCAGTAGTTCAGGTTCGCCAGTTCCCCTGAGTCGTCACTCAGGCCGTGCTCGATAAAGCCATGCAGTTGGTCGAGATCGCCGTACCTGGTCAGCGATGTTGCCAGTGACCGCGCATCGGCCCACCGCGGCGACCAGGCCGAGGAGTTGAACCGTAGGGGCCTGCGGCCCTGTATGTCGGCAAGCCATTCCCGAGTGTCGGGTGCCGTGTCGTAACTGCACAGATAGACGGCCTGGCGCCGCAGAAGGGCCCCGGCGTCACCGATGCGCTCAGCGATCTCGGCCGACCGCCGCATATGAGAGAAGAACTGCCGACGCTGCGGAGCAGCGAGAACAGGAGAGTGGGGAGACGGGCCGCGACGACGCGGTGTGACGGCGGGGGCCGGCGGCAATGCCGCCGGGGGCGTACCTGTGAGAGCCCAAGCGATCACGTGGGTCGAGGCGCGGTTGAAGACCCAACCCGCCAAGGGGTGATCCCGGACCTCTCCGGCCGACCGCCCTTCGTCAAGGGCGTAGCCGATGACGGAGTCGGCATCCATGGCCACATCAAGCAGGACGAGGGAAGCGGGATCCGCCCCTTCGGCCAGCAACCGACGCCGAAGCGTCAGCAGATGCGCGGCCGACACGGCGGCGAGAGGGCGCCGCCCCGATTCCCACGCCTGCACTGTCGTCGGATCGACGCGCAGTCGTTCGGCGAGCTGTGTCTGCGTAAGCGGAATGCGCTCGCGGATAACCTTCAGCAGATGCCCGGTAACGGCCCCTTGACCGCCCTGAGTTGGCCGGTCATGACCGGCAGCCAGTGTTCCGCGCCGTGCTGGTGACCGCGTTGGAGTCATGACCTGCTCCCGGACTGGGTGGCCTCTGACAACTCGTACCGTGCGTCAGTTTTTTCACCGGCCCGGCCCCCGTAGTTTCAAGACTCCGACGAGGGCCTCCGCTGGCGCGTTGAGCATAGTCGCGGACAGCGACCGCATACACACGCCGGCGCCGAGGCTCTCCATCGGCTCGCCCTCTTCTTGAAGGAAGGGCTGACCGGAGCGGTCCCGGACTACTGGAGGTCCCCTTGTGAAACCACAACGCCTGGGAGTGATCAGGCACCCGCGCCGACAGCTCGTCCTTGACGCCATGGCGCCGTCCGCTCGTCTTGCCCGCGAATTCGTGCGCGAGATCCTCACCGAGGGGCACAACCCAGTTGAGCACGTCGAGGACTTCGTACTCGTGGTATCGGAACTGGTGACCAACGCTGTCCGGTATGGCACCGAGCCCGGCGACTCCCTGCTTGTCGTCCTGGACACCGACGACGACCGGACACGCGTGGAGGTCCACGACACCGCCCGCCGGCTTCCCCAACCGAAGCCGCACAGCGACGAACGCGGCCGGGGCCGCGGCCTCCATATCGTTGACGCCCTCGCCAACTGGGGCACCGGCACCAGGCCCTTGGGAAAGTACGTGTGGGCCGAAGTGGAGAAACTATGACCACCATCGAGACCACGCCGGGCCTCGCCTTCCTGGCAGAGATCACGCACTCATACGGCATGTACTACGGCGACGACGGGCCCATTGGCCAACTCCTGATGACCCACACCCCGCCGCGCCGACCCGGCGATACGCTCGACTGGATCGACGCCGGTATGCGCGCCCTGGCCTCTTGTCTCGGCCTCGCGCCCGCCTACGTGGAACCGCCCTACGTCGGGCCAGGGCTGCACCTGCATCAAGGTGTCGTCTCCCTCGACTATGGCGAGCGTTGGTGGCTGTGCATTCCCGGCACCCGCCAGGAGTGACAACGGCACATCGCCGAGGGCGGCCCCGTCCGCCTGATCGTCTCCGCCGAACCCACCACCGCCGGAAACACCCACGACGAGATGGCCGAACACCTCGCGGCCGGCACCCAAGCCGGGACCGTCTGGTGGGGCACCACCAGCATCCGCCGAAGGACCCACCTGAACCATCGAACGAGCCGCCCCGGAGTCTGAGACACCCCGGGCCGACCCGCTCACCTCGACCCTACGGGGCACAGTCTCCGCCCCGCCCGCCGATAGCAGAAACGCATGGGCGGCTGGGGCGGGTTCCAGACACAACAGCCGGCGACCGTCGCCGGCTCACCAAAGGGGGCCCTCATGAGCGCACCCACGTACCAAGTCATTGCCGCGCCGTTCCTCGGCGAGTTCCTTCTGCTCCACCCCGACGACGCCGCCCTGCTCCGCGGCGACACCCTGCTGCATACCGACTGGACACCTGACAACGTCCTCATCGCCGGAGGCACCGCACGCGTCGTGGACTGGGCATGGCCCACCCGCGGCGCCGCGTGGATCGACGCCGCCTGCTGGGTCGTCTGGCTCATCGCCGCCGGCCACACCCCCGCCGACGCCGAACTCTGGACGGCCAAGACTCCCGCATGGGCCACCGCAGCACCCCACGCCCTCGACGTCTTCGCCACGGCACAGCGACGCCTCTGGCACGACATCGCCGACGACGCCCCCGACGTGCCATGGAAAACCGGCCTCGCCGAAGCCGCGCACCGATGGGCCACCTACCGCCGATGACAAGGGGAACCTCATGGCCGACCCCGTCATTCACCCGCACGAGACCCTCACGACCCCGGCCGGCGAGGACGTCGAGATAGACCTCGACATGGTCCCCGTCGTCCGAGAGCTATGGCGACTGCGCATCAAGACGACCGCCTGCTGCCAAGACGTCGGCGAAGCAACCGCCGGCGTCCGCGAGCAGCGCGCCGTCCCCCTCGGGTACGGCGGTGACGCGTTCATCGCCTACCACCGAGGGTGGGCCCTGCTGAAACTCCCCGTCTTCGACGCCCTGCGCCTGGTCGAGCTGCTCGACGCCTCCCCGACCTTCGGCGACCGCATCCGCCACCCCTGGCGCCCGGGTTCCTGGCGCATGAACGTGCCTCTCGTTCAGGACGGCATCGCTCCCGAGGCGCTGCTGCACTTCCCCCGCGAGCAGCTTCCCGACCTCGTCACGACCCTGCGCTCGGTGGGCACGTAACGGCCAATCAGCTCACACCAACGGAGCGACCCCGGTACTCCGAGGAGTACCGGGGCCGCGTTGTGCCTGGTCAGAGGTCGTTTTCTGGCCCTGCACCGTTGTGCCCCTTCACAACCACTGTCGTGGAACATCGGCACCACCGGCATACAGATCTCGCCCGGCTTCAGACCGAAGGACGTCCCGGAGTTGACCTCCATGGAGTGCAGCTACACCGAACGGTCGCTGTAGACCACGCCCTTGGGATCACCGGTGGTCCCCGAGGTGTAGCACATCGCCGCCGCACTGCGTTCGTCCAGCCCGGGCCAGTCGTACACCACCGGACGGCCCGCGATCAGCCGCTCGTAGTCATGCACCGTTTGGGCTGCCGTATCCGTACCCGGATCAGGCGTGGGGCGTTGCCCCTGCATGAACCGGATTCTCACCGCAGGCGCGCTTGCCCTGCTCACCGCTTGTTTCACGGCGGTCGCCGCCGTGCCCGCCCAGGCCACAAGCGTCATCGGCTTCGGCAATGACGTGATCGACAACTTCTGCGGCAACCACAGCAGCCACCCCCATGCCCGGGCCGCCTCCGCCCGCTCCGCGGGAGGGCTGAACGGCGATGTGGTGACCCTCGGCGGCAGCAGCCCGGTCAACCAGTGCGCCGACCTCGGCGTCCCCCTGATGGAGATGCTGCGCAATGATCAGGCGCCGCTGACGCTGGCCTTGCCGGAGGGCTCGTCCCTGGCGAGCTTGCTGCAAGGCGCGAGCTGACGGCCCGGCCCGGGCGGCCTCACGCCGCCCCCGCCAGTTCCGGGTCCTCGCGGAGCTTGCCCAGGGCGCGGGAGACGGCGCTCTTGACGGTGCCGATGGAGACGCCCATCAGCTCCGCGGTCTGGGCCTCGCTGAGGTCCTCGTAATACCTGAGGACGACCATCGCCCGCTGCCGGTCCGGCAGCCGGTGGACCGCGCGCCACATGGCGTCGCGGAGCGCCTGGGACTCCGCGGGGTCCGCCAGGGGGCTGTCCTCGCGCTCCGGGAGCTCCTCGTAGGGGTACTCCTCGACCCGGCGCTTGCGCCACTGGGAGGTACGGGTGTTGACCAGTGCCCGGCGGACATAGCCGTCCAGCGCCCGGTGGTCCTCGATCCGCTCCCAGGCCAGATAGGTCTTGGTGAGCGCGGTCTGCAGCAGGTCCTCGGCGTCACAGGGGTTGGCGGTCAGTGAGCGGGCGGTGCGCTGCAGCACCGGGCCCCGTGCCCGTACATAGCTGGTGAATGACGGGTACACGGCGGTGGACGCGCTGGGGCACACGGTCGTGGTCATGCCTTCAACGCTAGGAGCGGCCCGGTGCCCCGCGTATCGGCCGGAGGTGCCGAAGGGCGATCCCCCTCAGGTCGTAGTGGTCGGGTCGTCCCCACCTCCTGGAGGGGTAGCCGCCCTCATCCGCCGGGCGCGGCTCGCGCGATCACGTCACTCGATCACGGCGACCGGGGCGTCGATCAGATTGCGGTCGATGGTCAGCTTGCGGCCGCCATGGGTCTCGCTGACGTCCCCCGCGTACTGGTGGATCCGGCGGTGCGGCTGCCAGGCGCCGGCGGACAGGCTGCGCTCCTTGTCGGTGGAGGGGGTCACCTTCCAGCGGGCGAACCACATGATCTCGGGCAGTGAGTCCGCCCCGGCCCGGCGGGCGAGCTCCATATGCCGTACGCCGGACTCGGCGCTGCTGTAGAAGCCGGGCACATAGCCGCGCCGGTAGACGGTGTCGGTCCAGGACTGGACGAAGGCCAGGGTGGTGCCGGCGCAGTTCTCGTCCTTGATGTCATACGCCTCCATGTCCAGGTAGAGGGCGCTGCCCTGGGCGATGCCCAGCGCACTGGCCTTGCGCACCGCTTCGTCGCCCTCGTCCTCCCCCTGGTCCTCGGGGAAGGAGCCAATGGTGAAGCCGCGCTTGTTGGACGCCTTCACACAGGGTGACTGGGAGCCGACGAACAGCGGCAGCACCTTCCAGCCCAGATCACGGGCGCCGGTGAGCCAGTCGTAGCTGAGATAGCGCTGGCGGGGACAGGCGCGGGCGCGGCCGGCGAAGTAGACACCGACGGCCCGGTACTGCGAGGTGCCCCAGGCGCGCAGCGTGGTCAGCGGCGGGGCCTCGCAGGTGTCGAATCCCCGGCCCTTGAAGACGGTGGCCCGTACCGCCCGCGGCTTGGGCGCGGCCGCCGTGGCCGGGGTGTATGCCGCGGGGAGCTGGGCCAGGGCCGCCAATAGGGCGACGAGATATCCGATGATCTTTCTCCGTCGGTCCATACCGCGCAGTCAAGGGGGCCCGGCGCGGTTTCCGGTCGGTGACACGCCCTCGGTTCATCCGTCTGCGCCGAGAAGCAGCCCGGACGTGGGAACTCCGGTCCCTGCGGTGACCAGCACATTCGCCGCTCCCGCAACTTGATTCACGGCGGTACCACGCAACTGCCGTACGGCTTCGGCGATCCCGTTCATCCCATGCAGATATGCCTCGCCCAGCTGGCCGCCATGGGTATTGAGCGGCAGGACGTCCTCGGCCACGAACTCGGCACCCTCGCCCGGTCCGCAGAAGCCCAGCTCCTCCAACTGCATCAGGACAAAAGGGGTGAAGTGGTCATAGAGGATGGCGACCTGGACATCGGACGGGCCCAGTCCGGTGCTGCGCCACAACTGGCGGCCCACCACGCCCAGTTCGGGGAGGGAGGCGATGTCCGCACGGTAGAAGCCGGTCATCATCTCCTGGGCGTGTCCGGCCCCTTGGGCCGCCGCCCGGATCACCGCCGGGGAATGCCGCAGGTCACGGGCGCGCTCCAGGGAGGTGACCACCAACGCCAGCCCGCCATCGGTCTCCTGGCAGCAGTCCAGCAGCCGCAGCGGCTCGGCGATCCAGCGGGAGGCGGCATGCTCGGCCAGGGTGAGCGGCCGCCCGTAGAAGTACGCGGCCGGGTTGGTGGCCGCGTACCGCCGGCAGCTGACCGCGACCCGGCCGAACACCTCCGGCCGCAGGCCGTGGACATGCAGATAGCGCCGGGCGGTCATGGCCACCCAGGAGGCGGGGGTGAGCAGCCCGAAGGGCAGCACCCAGCCCAGCGCCACCCCCTCGGCGGAGGGCTGGTGGCGCTGGGCGCCCGCGCCGAAGCGGCGGCCGGAGCGCTCATTGAAGGCCCGGTAGCAGACCACCACCTCGGCCGTGCCGGTGGCAACGGCCAGCGCCGCCTGCTGGACCACCGCGCAGGCGGCCCCGCCGCCGTAGTGCACCCGGGAGAAGAAGGACAGTTCGCCGATGCCCACGGCCTGGGCCAGGGTGATCTCCGGGCTGGTGTCCATGGTGAAGGTGACCAGGCCGTCCACCTCCCCGGGTCGCAGCCCGGCATCGGCCAGCGCGGCCCGTACCGCCTCGGCGGCCAGGGCGAGTTCACTGCGGCCGGAGTCCTTGGAGAACTCGGTGGCGCCGATGCCGGCGATGGCCGCCCGTCCGCCCAGCCGGTCGGGGATCCGCAGGCTCATCGGCCGGCCTCCCGCAGCACCACCGCCGCGCTCACATGACGGCCCAGCGCATTGACGCCGGTGACGGTCACCTCGCGCGGATCGCCGTCCTCCGCGACCGTCCCGGTCAAGGTCAGTGTGTCACCGGGGTAGTTGGGCACGCCCAGCCGGATCGCCATCTTCTCGATGACCGCCCGGGGCCCGAAATTCTCGCCGATATACCGGCCCACCAGACCATTGGTGGTCAGGATGTTCATAAAGATGTCGGGTGCCCCCTTGGCCCGGGCGGCCTCCGGATCGTGATGGACGTCCTGGAAATCCCGGGAGGCCAGCGCACCCGCCACGATCAGGGTGCGGGTTATCGGGACGGTCATCGGCGGCAGCATCCGGCGGCCCGGTTCCACCGCCCGGAAAACGGGCAGCAGTTGGCCCTCCCCGGCACTCAGGAATTCCAGCCGCACCGGCATGCCCACGGTGATCCGGCCGGGTTCCACCCCCACCACATTGCTGATCATCCTTACCCCTTCGGCGAGTTCGATCAGTCCCACCGCATAGGGCGGATCAAAGGCCGGAAAGGGCGGATGGTGCATCACCACATAGGAATGGACGGTGCCGGTGCCGGCCGACTCCACCGTCGTCCAGTGCGGCGAGCCACAGGCGGCGCACCCGGGCAGCCAGGGAAAGCGCAGCCGTCCGCAGGCCGTGCAGCGCTGGATCAGCAGCCGCCGCTCGGCCACCCCGTCCCAGAAGCCGGCGTTGTCCCGGTTGACCACCGGACGCGGCCGCTCCGGACGGGGCCCGGCCGGCTTCTCCGGCGGGGCGCCGGGTGCGTAGCGCAGCACCCGGAAGCGGTGCCGGCCGGCCGGTATGCCGTCCGCCCGGATCTCCATGACGGTGGTGATGAAGTGGCCGTGGCCCAGCCTGGTCTTCTTGCGCGGCGAGACCGACTCGATCACCGACTCAAAGGTGATCACCTCACCGGGGCGCAGCGGCCGCAGATACTCCTGCTCGCAGTCGGTGGCGACCACGGCCGTACAGCCCGACTCGGCGAGCAGGGCGGTGAGTTCGGGGAGGGCGGAGGGCGGGGGTGAGCCGGAGGGGCCTCCGGGCGGATCAACCGGCGGACCCCCGGACAGCCCCGCCATGGTCCATACCTGAAGCATGGCCGGCGGGGCGAGCGGCTCCTTGCCCGCCCAGGCCGGGTTGCGGTCGCCGATGGCCTCGCACCAGTGCCTGATCATGGGGGCGTTGACCGGGTCCTTGCCGGTGCCACAGGCGGCGGGCCTGCCCTGGTACGCCCTGAGCCGCCGGTCCAGGTCGCTGCTCACGGTTTCTGACTGTGCGTCAGCTCGACTGGTCCGTCAAGGGAAACGACCGCGCGGCGGCACCGGGGTGCCGCCGCGCGGTCGCTCTTCAGACCCTGTCCCTCACCGAATCGGTGTCACCGTCCCCCCGGCCGCCCGGACCCCCCGGCGGCCGCCGCGCTCAGCGGAACTCGTGCATGTTGTAGAAGCGGTTGTCGTGCTCGTCGTGGATGCTGGTGAAGACGATCTTCACATTCTCCTGGTAGATCGCGGTGTGGCCATAGCCCAGGGGGTTGTTGACGCTGGCGGTGTTGGCCTGGTTGGTGGCGCTGCTTCCGGTGGCCACCTGCTCGGTGGTGCTGGCGTTGCCGTGGTTGCTGCCTCCGACGCCGCTCCCCACGACCTCCGCTACGGCCGCGTTGGCGCCGTGGGTCGCCCGCTGGCCGTGGTGGCCGTCATCGGCCTGGGCCACGCCCGTGAAGAGCACGGCCGCCATGGGGACGGCGGCCGCGGCGGCGAATACACGGGCGGCAGTGCGGGTGCTTGCCATGTCTTCCTCCAGGAACGAACTACTCGTCTGTGCCGGATGGTTGGCCGACCGACCGGCGTTTGATCGACGTCGCGACTCCAGATTGCCCACCGAATCTCCACCGAACCCCCGGCTGCTCCCCATTCCCTCGCAAGCATGACCGCCCCGGGATAAACCTCCATCACTCACCGAGCACTGTCATCGGACTCCCCATATCGCCCCCGAATCCCATAGGCCCCGCCTCATGAATCGTTTCAGCATGAACTCCGGCCGGGGCCCGCCTCATTGGGCACGCCCGGCTGCCGTCCACCGCGCGCCACGGGGTAATTCGCCGCGATTTCCCATGTGCCGGCGCCGCTGCGGTGGCGGTGATTCGGGGGACGTCCAGCATTAACCGCCCGCATTCCGGGCCCGGTTGCGCGACCGAACACCTCTGCGGTCCGCGAGAACACGACCGGCTGCCGCGGTACGGGCCGCGACCCACCCCTTGCACGGCGATCGCACAGGAAGGTGTCCGATGAACCTCATATCCCAGGCTCTGCCCGTCGCCGCTCCGGCCATTGGCTGGGCCACCCACGCCTTTGTCCTGGTCCGTCGGCTGCGTACCGCCCGTACGGACCGGCTGACCGGGCTGATGTGCCGCGAGGAGTTCACCTCCCGGGCGTCGCGGGCGATCCGGCATCCGCATGCGGCGGTGCTGCTGCTGGACCTCAATGGCTTCAAGCAGATCAATGACACCCATGGCCATGCGGCCGGGGACCGGGTGCTGGCCGCGGTCGGCCGCCGGCTGGCCGCCTGGTGCCAGGCGCACCACGGGTTCGCCGCCCGGCTGGGCGGTGATGAGTTCACCGCCGTGGTGCGGCTGGCCCCGGACGCCGATCTGGATGCCGAACTGGCCTACGGGCTCTCCGCGTACCTCTCCGCACCGCTGGACGCGGGGGGCGTGACCCTGGCGCCGCACGCCTCCATCGGGCTGTGCCGGGTGGCGCAGTGGCCGGGGGCGGGGCTGCCGGAGCTGCTGCGCGCGGCGGACGAGGCCATGTACGCAGCGAAGCGGCAGGGGCACCATTGGTGTCCTGCCGCTTCGGAGTTGGCGCACCGGGCGGGGCCGGCGCGCCGCGCGGGGGCCGGGCGCCGGGGGGCGCAGCTGACCTTGCTGCTGCCGCCGGTGCGGCGCAGCGCGTCGTAGAGATCGGGGGGTCGGGGGCTCGTTGCCGCTTCCCCGCCTGTGGTGGGCTTGCCCGTGAGTGGCCGGGCGTTGTCGGCGGCTGCGGACCGTAAGCCGCCGCCTGGGCGGGGATACCGGGCCTACTTCGCGTCACTGTTGAACTTCGCCGTTGACCAGAAGTAACCCAGCACCGCCAGCCCCACGCACCACACCACCGCGAGCCAGCCGTTGTGGCCGATGTGGCCGCCGAGCAGCAGCCCCCGGAGCGTCTCTATCGCCGGAGTGAACGGCTGGTACTCGGCCACCGGCCGGAACCAGCCCGGCATCGAGTGCACCGGCACAAAGGTGCTGGACAGCAGCGGCAGCAGAATCAGCGGCATCGCATTGTTGCTGGCAGCCTCCGCGTTGGGGCTGCTCAGCCCCATCCCCACCGCGATCCAGGTGAGCGCCGTTGCGAAGAGCACCAGCAGCCCGAACGCCGCCACCCACTCCAGCACGCCCGCCCCCGAGGACCGGAACCCGATGGCCACCGCCACGGCTCCCACCAGAGCCACGCTCATCACACACTGCAGCACGCTGCCGATGACATGTCCTACGAGCACCGAGGGGCGGTGGATGGCCATGGTGCGGAAGCGGGCGATGATGCCCTCGTTCATATCGGTGGAGACGGAGACCGCGGTTCCGATGGTGGTGCTGCCGGTGGTCATCAGCAGCAGGCCGGGAACGATATAGGCGATGTACTTGGCCCGGTCCGGACCGCCGCCGTCTATGCCCGCGCTCATCACATCACCGAAGACATAGACGAAGAGCAGCAGCAGCATCACCGGGGTGAGCAGCAGATTCAGCGTCATGGACGGATAGCGGCGGGCATGCAGCAGATTGCGGCGCAGCATCGTGGACGAGTCGCGCAGGGCGAGGGAGAAGGAGCTCATCGGACGCCCTCCTTGGGCTGGTCGGTCCGGCCGGTGCCGGTCAGGGCGAAGAACACATCGTCGAGGTCGGGGGTGTGCACGGTCAGTTCGTCGGCCTCGATGCCGACGGAGTCCAGCCAGTCGAGGATGGAGCGCAGTTCGCGCTGGCTGCCGTCGCTGGGGATCTGGAGCGACAGCGCCTCGTCGTCCCGTGTGATGTCACGCATGGCGGAGGCGGCCGACTGGTACGTACCCGGGTCGGTGAAGCGGAGCCGGATATGGCCGCCCGGGATCTGCCGCTTCAGTTCGTCCGCCGTGCCCTCGGCGGCGATCCTGCCGTCATTGAGCACCGCGATGCGGTCGGCGAGTTCGTCGGCCTCCTCCAGATACTGAGTGGTGAGGAAGACGGTGACACCGTCGGAGACCAACTCCCGGACGATTTCCCACATGTTGTGGCGGCTGCGCGGGTCCAGGCCGGTGGTCGGCTCGTCCAGGAAGATGATCCGCGGGTTGCCGACCAGGGTCATGGCGATGTCCAGGCGGCGCTTCATACCGCCGGAGTAGGTGGCGGCGGGCTTTTTCGCGGCCGCGGTCAGGTCGAAGCGTTCCAGCAGCTCGGCGGCGACCCGCCGCCCCTCGCGCTTGGACAGGTGATGCAGGTCCGCCATGAGGAGCATGTTCTCCTCGCCGGTGATCAGGCCGTCCACGGCGGAGAACTGCCCGGTGACGCCGATCGCGGCGCGTACCGCCTGCGGTTCGGCGGCGAGGTCATGGCCGCCGACGCGGATCTGGCCGTCATCGGCGCCGGTCAGGGTGGAGAGGATTTTGACTGCGGTGGTCTTGCCGGCGCCATTGGGGCCGAGCAGGGAGAAGATCGTCCCTTCCGGAACGGCCAGGTCGATGCCGTTGAGCACGACCTTGTCGCCGTAGGACTTGCGCAGCCCCTTCGCCGCGATCGCCAGGTTGGTCATGACTGCTGCTCCTCAGAGGCTGCGGGCGGTGATGTCGCCGTGGGCGGTGGTGGCACGGATGTCGAGCTCGGTGTTGCCGTCGTTCTTCAGGGAGTTGCTGATACGGCCGTACGCGGTGCCGGCGTCCAGGGCGGCGGAGACACCGGGGGCGGCGCCGACCGAGATGTCGCCGGACTGGGTGCTGAGGACGAGCTCGCCGCGCATCGCCTCGCGGATCCGGATGTCACCCCGTGCGGTGCTGACCTCCGCCGGGCCGCCCAGCCGGCCGATCTCGACATCGCCGTCGATCGCGGTGAGGCGGAGGCCGGCAGCCTCATCGATCTTGATCTGGCGGTACGCGCCCCGGAACTCGACGTCCCCGAGGCGGCCGACGCCGCGCAGCTCGCAGCAGGAGGTCCTGGCCTCGACCCGGGAGCCGGCCGGCAGCTTGACGGTGACCTCCAGCGACCCGGAGGGCCCGAAGATCTCGTTCTTGGGCTCGCGGTCCCGGATCCGCAGCACACCGTCGGCGTAGCTGACCTCGACCCGCTCGGCCGCCTTTACATCGCGGCCCTTGGCGGGGTTCGCGGGGAGGACCTCGACGACGGTGTCGGCGCGGTCGGCGGCGATGAGCTGGACGCGCCCGGCGGAGATGTCCAGGACGGCGGAGATGGGGGCGGGGGTGGTGAACTTCTGCATTGTCTGCTCCTTGGCCGTGCCGTTCGTTTCCGACAACGGAAAAGCTACGTTGCGTTCGAGGTCCTGGCAACACACTCGTTGCGCAACATTGACGTATTTGCAGGTCACAGCCGATAAATCGTTGCAACGGTCCTACAAGTAACGCAACGTCAGCCGTGACCGCCGTTGCAATGAAGTGGAAGGAAACGCTATACTGGGGGCATCGGGGAAACGCGAAGGGAGATCGCAGTGCCGGGAGGCAGGCTCACTCAGCAGGAACGCCAGCAGATCGCGCTGGGACTGGCCGACGGCCTGGCCTATGCGGAGATCGCCAGACGCCTTGACCGGCCGACCTCAACGGTCACCCGTGAGGTGATGCGCAACGGCGGCCCCACCGCCTACCGCGCCGACCTGGCCCACCGCGCCACCGAGCGCCGCGCCCACCGGCGCAAGCAGGCCGCGCCCCGGGGGCCGGCGGTGTCCGAGCAGGCTCATGGCCGCGACCCGGAGGCGGTGCGCGAGTACGAGGAGGTGTTCACCACCGTCCTCATGGCATCCGGCACGCCCAAGATGATGGCCCGGGTGCTGGCCTGTCTGTGCATCAGCGATACGGGCAGCCTCACCGCGGCGGAGCTGGTCCAGCGGCTTCAGGTCAGCCCGGCGTCCATCTCCAAGGCGGTGGCGTTCCTGGAGAGCCAGGGCCTTATCCGCCGGGAGCGGGACGAGCGCCGCCGCGAGCGGTACATCGTGGACAACGATGTCTGGTACCAGTCGATGATGGCCAGCGTTCACGGCACGAGGAGTATCGCCGAGACCGCACGGCAGGGCGTCGGCGTCCTGGGCCGCGGCACGCCGGCCGCGGAGCGGCTGGAAAACGTCGCGCGCTTCCTGGACTTCATCTCCGAGAGCATGGAGCGGGCGGCGGACCAGGTGCGGGAAGTCCTCCACACGAGCCCGGGTTCCTAACGCGGCCGCAGCCGCACGGCGCCCTTGGCCCGCCGCAGGCGCAACGCACCCGCAGCCGCCAATGGCGCCCGCCCCGAGCAGGAGAGTCCAGCCAACCCGGGTGACCTCCACGGGTGGCGCGGGGTGGGGTAGCCCGCCGCAGGCGCAACGCACCCGCACCCGCCAACGGCGCCCAGCCCCAGCAGGAAAGCCCAACCAACCCGGACTACCTCCACGGGTGGCGCGGGGCGGGGCAAGCCCGCCGCAGGCGGAAACGGCGCCGCACCCGGCAACGGACATACGCAGGAGCGCGGGTGCGGGCCGCACGTGGCTGGTCGCGCAGTTCCCAGCGCCCCTGAGGGGGCACCCCCAAACGCAGGGGCTAGCCCCGCTTCCGGCCGCCCCGTTCCGCAACGAACGACCCCATGCCCTGGGTCGTAATGATCAGCCCCTCCTCGCGCAAAGCGGCCGTAACCTTGCGCACCGTCCCACGGGCGACGCCGAACTCCTCTTCCAGCCGCACCTCCGAAATCTTGTGGTGCTCCGGGTACTCGCCCGTCGCGATGCGCTTGCGGATGACCTCGGCGATCTGGGCCCACTTCGGGCGCGTGGGATTGAACTCCATCACGCGGGTGACTGTACGCACGAATATCCGTGTGCTCATAGACCTGGATGTCCGTGTATATCCATGGACAGGGCTGAACAGGTCCGCCTACCGTGTGGGCACACCACCGACCGGTGACTCCGACCACCCACCCAACAGGAGCGGAGCCCCATGCCTACGCAACCCAACCCCGCCCCCACCCAAGACCCCCAACCCGGCACCTACGTCGTAGACACCCGAACCGGCCGACTGGGCCAAGTCATGGCCAGGGAAGGCAAGTTCCTGCAACTGCGCCCACCCCGAGGCGGGCTCGAATGGGACGCGGAACCCCACGCCGTACGCCCCGCCACCCCCGCCGAGCGGTTGACCGCCAACGTCCAGGCCGCCAACTCCGCGAGCAGGCGCACCGGATGAGCACAACCCGCACCCTCCGGCCGGAGGCCGAGTGCGCCACACCCGTCACCTTCGCCATGCACTGCACCGTCTGCGGCGCCGCCTCCCGCCCGGACCCGGAATTCGAAGCGGCCCACGACTGGGCCACCCAGCACCTCGACGGCAACCCCACCCACACCACCTACCGCGAGGTCATCCACCGCCACTGGCGAGCGAGTTGACCTGACAGACCTCACACTTTCTCGGCCCTCGCCGTCCGGCCGCAGCCCGTGCGTGGCCGGACGCGCAGTTCCCCGTGCCTGACCTCTCCCACGTGTCACCACTGTCACGACCGTCACCGTCCCGCCGCAAGGCCGTAGCGAACCGTACATAGCCGAACCCGAGCGGACCGGACACCTCACCACGTCATGCAATGATCATGACAGTCACTCAGTGAGCAGCCTGATCACAGCGCTGCGCACCACGCACTACGCATCACGCACCACGGGGGAACCACGCAATGAACGCCATCAACACCCGTAAGGCCGCCCTGCGGCTGAGCGGTCTCCTGGCCATCGGCGCTCTCGCCCTGACCGCCTGCGGTCCGGACGACAAGCCCGCCGACGCCAGCTCGCCGAGCTCGTCCAGCTCGTCCAAGCCGGCCGCCGGCGCCAGTGCCAACGCCACCGCACCCACCGGCGCGAACACTCCGGGCAACAGCGGCGACACCAACAGCGGCGACGCCCAGGCCGGGCAAACCCTGAAGATGGGTCAGGCGGCCCACCTTCCGTTCAGTTACGGCACCACCACCAAGGGCAGGATCGACCTGGCCGTCACCTCGATCGAGCAGGGCAACCCGGCCGACCTGGCCTCGCTGAACCTCGGCGACCAGGTGAAGGGCAAGGTGCCCTACTACATCCGCTACACCATCACCAACACCGGTAACACGGACCTGGCTTACAGCACCGTGGGCCATATGAAGGGCCTGCTGCCGGACGGCACCGAGGCGCAAGACGTCATGGTCATAGGCGACTTCGACAAGTGCAAGCGCGAGGACCTGCCGAGCGGCTTCACCCAGGGCAAGACCGCTCAGGGCTGCGCCGTGTCGCTCGCACCCTCGTCCTCGGTGAAGGTCGCCGCGGCCGAGTACTGGGGCGAGCCCTTCACCCTGGGCAAGGGCATCACCTGGAAGTAGGACCGGGGCCAACTCCCCTGGTTTCAGGCGTCGTCGGGCGGTTCATCGGTACCGTCCCGGCGGCGCAGCCCCGTCTCCACGGCCCCGATCACCACCCGGGCGGCCACGCCCAGGAGCAGGATGTCGGCGGCCATCTGCACCATGGTGACGATCCGGGCGCTGTCCGAGTGCGGGACGATATCGCCGAAACCGACCGTGCTGAACACGGTGACCGTGAAGTACAGGGCGGCGGTGCGGCTGAGCGAAGTGCTGAAGCTGCCGGGCTCATTGCGCTCCAGCAGGTAGTACACGGCGCTGAACAGCAGCAGGAACAGCGGCACCACCGTGGCCAGCATCTCCACCGCCCGCAGCCGGGGCGTGGCGGAGTACCCGATGGAACGGCACTGCCGGAGGAAGAGCAGCAGCACCCCGAGGAGTCCCAGGACCAGGCTGACGCCGGTACCGCCCCGTACCCGCTCGTCCAGCGGCAGCAGATAGTAGGCCAGCACCAGGCCGGTCGCGGTGGCCAGCGGGCGCAGGGCCGCCATAACCGGCGTACGGCGCCGGTCCGGCGCCCTCATCGGCGGGCCTCCCGGCGTTCGCGGTAGCGGTATCCGATGACGGAGCCGAGGTGGATGACCACCCCCACCGCCACCACCCAGGACAGGATGATCATGACTACGCCGATGGGGCCGTAGCGCTGCTCATTGGTGACGATCGCCTGGGAGAAGTAGAGCGCGGAGAAGACGCCCAGCCCCATCCAGCAGAAGGCGGTGACCAGCGCCGCCGGAAGGAGTTCCCGCCAGGGCACCGTTCCGGCCAGCAGGACCGCCATGCTCCACCACCAGAACAGCGTGGACAGGACGAACCCGACGAGGAAGGGCAGCACCGGACCGCCGACCTTGCCCAGCGCCCGCCCGGCGACGGCATGCGCGGCCCCGTAGCCGAGGATCGAGGCCAGCCAGAGCAGCCGGACGGCCATCACCCGCCAGCCGTGCACCGATACCCCGAACACCCTGGCGTACCAGTTCTGCAGGGTGCCGGCGACGGTGAGGGCGGCGAGCACCAGCATCACCACGCTCACCACCGTCAGACCGCTGGAGTTGCTGCCGGAGTTGAAGAGGGTGGCCACGGCCTGGGACGCCCGGTGGTCCAGGCCCAGCCAGCCGGCGAGCACCGCGGCCGTACTGCGGTCCGCCGCGCTGGTGATCACGATCAGCAGGGGGAAGAAGCAGAGGATCGCCAGCGCCGCCAGCTGGAAGGAGTTGCCGAAGAAGTCCACCGCGGTGAGCCGGGACCACAGGGTGCCGGCCTCGCCGGCCCTGAGGTGCTCCACGGCGGTACGCCGCTTGTGATCCAGGGCGGTCAGCCGGGGGTGCTCATGCCCGCCCCGGTGACCGGGGTGCCGGGCCGTCCCATGCCCGTGCGGCCGGAACCGCCCGGACCGCTCGGACCGCCGGGGCCGCCCGAACCGCCAGGGGCGCCCGGACGGCTCGGACGGGCCACACCGTTCGGACGGCTCGGACGGGCCGGACGGCTCCGACCGCCCGGATGGCCCGGGCGGCTGGGACGGCTCGGACGACCCAGAGGCCCCAGGCCGCCCGGACGGCTCAGACGGCCCAGACCGCCCGGACGACCCGGATGGCTGGGACGGCCCGGATGCCCCCGACGGACCAGACGATCCAGACGGCCCGGACCGCCCGGACCGCCCGGACGACCCCGAAGGGCCAGACGGGCCGGAAGAGCCGGAAGAGCCGGAAGAGCCGGCCCCCTCAGGGCCGTGGTCCGTCATGGCACCGCCCGGGAATCCACGTCCCCGGCGCGGCCCGGGGCGAGGAACTCACGGATGGCGAACGCCCCCAGCACGGCCACCACGAACCAGAAGACCACCAGCGCGGTCGGATGCGCCCAGAATGCGAACACCAGGGCGGCGACCAGCAGGATCGCCACCCCGATCGGTCGCCGGAACCGCCGGGTGAACCGCTCGGCCGGACCGGCCCGGAACCCGGCCGACTCCGCGACCCGCCGCATCGCGGCGATCCCGCTGCCGCAGGCGGTGCGCACGGTGACCGCCGGGTGCGAGGGCCCGGTGAGAAAGGCCCCGATCGCCACCGCCGCCGCCAGCACGCCCACCGCCCGTACCGCCTGTCGCAGGAACCGCACCAGTGCGTCATAGACGGCGCCCGCCGCGCCGGGTGAGACACCGCCCGGAAGGTGGTCCAGATAGAAGGACCGGAACACCGCCAGCGCGACCCCCAGCACCACCATGGCCACCACCAGGCCCAGCGCCGCCCCGATCAGCGCCTTGCGCCGGCCGGTGGCCAGGAAGACGCCGAGCGCGGCGATCAGCACGGTGATCAGCGGCAGCCAGTCACCGGCCAGCCCCAGCAGCCGGAACCAGGTCTTGTACCGGGCCAGGTCCGGGGAGTCGAAGACCACGAAGTCGGTATGCACCGGCGGAATGCGCCCGGCGACGTCCAGCCCGGCGTCCACCAGTCGCTTCTTGACCCGGTCCAGCGCGGGTGCCAGGTCCACGGTCACCTGGTCGCCCTTGATCCCCAGCACCCCGCCGCCCCGGCCGCTCAACGCCTTCTCAAAGGCGTTGTGGGAGGCGCGGAGCGCGCCGGTCCAGACGGTGGCGAACTGCTTGCTGGACACCACCCGGTGCGCCACATCGTGCACCAGGCTGGTCAGACCCTTGTCGATCGGCCCGCTGAGCCGATGGATCAGGTCGGCCGCCCGGGGCGGCACCCCCTGCTCGGACGCCGCCCGGGACAACTGGCCGACCAGGGACGGGATATCGGCCTTGTCCACCACGGTGGTGGCAATCCGTTTGGCCGCGGCGTCCCGCACCGCGGAGTCGCCGGCCAACGGCGCCATGGTGGCCACAAAGCGGTCGGTGTCCGCCACCTGATCGTGCGCCCACACCGCCAGTACGGCCGGCATGGACAGCACCGCGGCGATGACGATCAGCACCACGGCGGCGGCGTTGCGCAGCGGCCGCCCAGGGCCGCGCCGCGCCGCACCGGCCTCCAGCCGGTCCAGCCGGTTACGCAGCCTGCGTAGTTCATCCGAGCTCGGCTCTGGCGGGCCCTCCGGCTCCGGACCCTCGTCACTGGGCGGCATGTCGTCCTCTCCGCGCGTGATTCCGCCACAAGGCGAGGTGGTTTCGACTGCTCGCCAGTCAAACCCGGCCGCCGCCCGAAGGCGACCGGAACTCCGCCGAGCGGGCGGCGAGGGGTGCGGGCGCTTGGCCGGCTGACGGCTCTTGGCCTACGGCTGGGGCGCCCCATCAGGGGCGCGGGGAACTGCGCGACCAGCCACACACAGCCCGCACCTGGCACATGTCCGAGCCGCCGACAGCCTGCCCTTCGGGCCTGCGCCCCAAGGGCGGTCCCATGAGGGCTCCCCTCCGAGGGCGGGCTGCCCCGGTCCGGGCCGGGAGGACTGTCCCCGGAGGGGCTAACTTCCCGCGTTTCCCTACGAGTTGGGTACTGACGCGCCGGACACCCCCGACGCACCGTCCAAAGCCGAAGCGGCGCCCAAATCGGCCAAGGCCCCGTCCGCACTGTCCGCACTGTCCGTGCCGTCCGCACCAACCCCCACCGCGCCCAGCCCACCCAAGGCGGAGTCGATGGCCTCCTCCAGGACCGCCCGGGACCGGATCAGGTCGGCGATTTTCCCGTTGATGCGATCCCGCTCCGCGACCAGCTCGCTGACCAGCCGACCGGTGGCGGCCTCACTGGGACCCCCGTCCTCGTCCCGCAGGCAGGGCAGCAGCTGAGCGATCTTCCTGCTGCACAGCCCGGCCGCGTAGAGAGCCTGGATGCGGATCACCCGGTCCACCGCCCATTCCCCATAGTTGCGGTGACCACCGGGTGTCCGCTCCGAACGCAGCAGCCCCTGCTGTTCGTAGTAGCGCAGCGACCGCTCGCTGACTCCACTGCGCCGGGCGAGTTCACCTATCCGCAACCCTCATCCCCCCTCCCTGACCGCGCACTTGAATCTGACACCGGTGTCAACTTCTACCGTACGGACATGGCGAACACCCCACACGACTCCCGCCTCTTCGACCCCACCCGCCTCGGCCCGCTCCCACTCCCCAACCGGCTGGCGATGGCCCCGCTGACCCGTAACCGCGCCGGCGCCGACGGCGTCCCCGGCCCGCTGATGGCCGCCTACTACGCCCAGCGGGCCTCCGCGGGTCTGATCATCGCCGAGGGCACCACGCCCAACGCGGTGGGCCAGACCTACCCCAACATCCCCGGAATCCATACCGAGGCCCAGGTGGCCGGATGGCGCGGCGTCACCGAGGCGGTGCGGCGGGCAGGCGGCCGGATGTTCCTGCAACTGCAGCACGGCGGCCGGGTCGGCCACCCCGACAACAGCGGGCTGACGCCCGTCTCCCCGTCTCCCATCCCGCTCCCCGAGACGATCCACACCCCGAGTGGACGTCAACCGGCCTTGGTCCCACGGGAGATGAGCACCGCCGACATCCGCTCCACCGTGGCCGACTTCGCCACGGCCGCCCGTAACGCCGTGGCGGCGGGCTTCGAGGGCGTGGAGGTGCACTCCGCCAACGGCCACCTCCTCCACCAGTTCCTCTCCCGCAACACCAACCACCGCACCGACGCCTATGGCGGCCCGGCCTCCCACCGCGTCCGGTTCGTAGTGGAGGTGGCCCATGCCGTGGCAGAGGCGATCGGCCCCGAGCGGGTCGGGATTCGTATATCCCCCGGAAACACCGTCAACGGCATCCGGGAAGACGACACCGAGGCCCTCTACCCCACCCTCGTCCAGGCCCTGGCGGACACCGGCCTCGCCTATCTGCACCTGGTCTTCGCCGATCCGGACCAGCCCCTCTTCCAGGAGATCCGCAAGCTGTGGCCGGGCACCCTGATCGCCAACCCGGCACTGGGCCCCGTCCTCCCCGCCGACGGCGGCCGCCGGGCGGGCGAACGGCTGCTGGACGCCGGCGCCGAGCTGATCGCCCTCGGCCGCGCCTTCCTGGCCAACCCAGACCTGCTGGAACGGCTACGCACCGGCGCCCCGCTCAACCCCGTACGGGACGAGTACGCCATGTACACCGGCGGCGAGACCGGCTACACCGACTACCCCCCGCTGGCCGCGGCCGCTTAGGCAGCGTCTGGCGGCAGGGCCATGCCATCGGCCGGGTACGGCCCCTCTGGTCCGGTCCGCCCGGCGCGCAGCGTCCCAGCGATCGGCCAACGGCCAACCGCACAGGCAGGCCCCGGGGGTCCCCTACGGCACCCGCCAAATGTTGTCGAACGCCTCCTGCTCAATCGCCCGGCGCTGCCGTACCCCCTCCAGCTCCACCACCGCCCCGACGACCACCGCCAGCACCGCCTCCACCTCCTCATCAGCGACCTCCGGGGTGTCTCCGGCCCCCTCGTCGCGGATCCCCACCGCCGTCGCCAGCGCGAGCAGCACCGGCTCGTCCGCCGCCCACCGGTCCGCCGCCCGGCGGCGATCGGACGAATCGACCAGCGCCACCCGCCCCTCCCGCAACGGCATCCACCCATGCCCCTGCCGCTTGACCAGCCCCTCCCCCTCCAGAGCGGCCAGATAGGCCGGGGCCAGATCACGGCCCCTGCGCCACAGCCAGTCCTCGACCGACTCATACGGCTCTTCCCGCACGAGCGATCCCGCGGCCTGCTCCAGCAACCGGTCCCCCGGCACCATCGCGCCTCCCGGCACAATCCGGTCGTCCCGCAGCGTGACGGCCCCCGCCCCCAGCAGCTCCACCAGCTCCGCTCCCGCCAGCGCGAGCGACATCTCGCCCTGCTCCACGGGGCGGCTGGGGGCCACGTCCATGGCGATGATCATCAAGTCCCGGGGTGTGGTCATGGCAACTCCACCTCAGCCTCGTCGGCTCCTTGTCCTCCCCCTGTCCTTCCTATCCGAGCATGAGCCCGAGGAGACGGCACGCCACCCGAACCCGGGCCGCCGGGCCTGCGACCCACCCCCGCACCACAGCTCCGCCATCCCCCAGCGGCGCGCTCGCCGACCCCGGCGCACCGCAACCCATGCCCCGCTTCACGCGCTGATCGGGGCCGCGATCCGCCTGCGGAAGAAGAGCATGGACGACCTCCTGACAGCAGAGCAGTTGGCCGACAACCGCGGGACTTGGCGCAACATCCCGAGGCCGGCGCCAGGAGACGTCCCGTCACATCCAAAGCCCCGTCCGGGCCCGCTCTGGCACAGGCCACAGATGGGCCACACGCACCGCTCAACTCCAGGAGACCGGTGAGCCAAAGGGAGGCAGGCCCCATGCGAAAGGGGCGTCCCCGAACCAGGGACACCCCTTCTGACCAGCACCTACGCTGACCTTGGCGGAGGCTGTGGGATTTGAACCCACGGTGACATCGCTGCCACGACGGTTTTCAAGACCGTTCCCTTCGGCCGCTCGGGCAAGCCTCCCCGCGCCCGGCTGCCCGCCGCTGCGCGGGGACAGCCTACCGGGTCGGGGTCAGGGATGGCCCAGGGGTTGCCACGCCTCGGGGAGCAGGGCGAAGACGGCGGTGGGGAGGAGTAGGACGAGGGTGACCATCGTCCAGTAGCGGCGGGCGGGCAGCCCGGTCAGTCTCCGGACGAGCACGTTGATGCCCGCCCAGCCGGCCAGGAAGCCGCCGAGTACACCGGTGAGCAGGACGGTCCACAGCGGCAGACCGCTGATACCGGAGGGGTCGCGCTCGGTCCAACCCAGCGCGGCCAGCGGGTAGTTGGCAAGGAACGACCAGGCGTAGCCGAAGGGTACGGTGCCGAAGTAGCCGAGCACGAGGTTGACGGTGATGGGCACGATCCAGCGACGTCCTGCCCCGTGCCGCTTGCGGCTGGAGACGGGACGGCGCTTAGGGCTGCCCGCTGCCGGACGGCGAGTGCGGCCGGGTGCGGGACGGCGGGCTCCGCTGCCGGGGAGGGCACGGCTTTTGCTGCTTGGGGCCGGGCCGCCCGAGGCGGGACGGCTTCGGGTGCTCGGCGTGGGGCGAGGCTTCGCGCTCCCGGCAGGTCGCCCTTTGCCGCCCGAGGCGGGACGTCCCTTCCCGGCCGGGACGGGACGACGTTGCGCGCTCGGCGCGGGGCGGCCCTTGCTGCCCGGTGCAGGACGTCCCGTGCCGCCCGGCACCGAGCGGGCCTTGCCATTCACCGCAGGGCGTCCCTTGCCGCTCGCCCCAGAGCGAACCTGGCCTCCCGTCTGAGGCCGGCCCCTTCCGGCCCGTGCCGGACGGGCCCCACCTCCCGAGACGGAACCGCTCTTGCCACTCGGTACCGGACGGCCCTTCCCGCCCGGTACCGAGCGCCCCTTGGCACCCGGCGCAGACCGGCCGTTCACACTCGACACAGGGCCACCCCTACCACTTGGTGCCGGGCGGACGCGTCTTGCCGCCCGGCGCAGGACGGACCCTACCGCCCAGGCCAGGACGGTCTTTGCGCTCGGGGCGGACGTGCCTCGGGCCCGCGCCGGGCGACCGCCCGGCCAGGATCGGCCGCTGCCGGTAAGCGGGCCGCCGGCCCATGGCCGACCGCCGGAGCCCGTAAGGGGCGCAGGGCGCCGTCCGGTATGCGGCGTCGCCGGGTGGGCGCCGCCAGCCTTGGACGGCCCGCGCCCGGCATGTGATCCGACAGCAGCCGCAAAGCCGAACTCCCGGCACGGCGCCGGGAGTTCGCATTAACCGCAAGTAACCGCGAGTCCTACTTGTCGCCCCTGCGCTCGCCCAGCGTGACCTGAGTCGTCGCCTGCTTGCCGTCGCGGACGTAGGTCACCGTGACCTTGGTGCCGGGCTGGTGGGTCCAGATCTCACTGATCAACGTGGGGCCGCTGTCGATCTTGGTGTCGTCGAGGCGGGTGATCACATCGCCGGGCTTGAGACCCGCCTTGTCGGCCGGACCGCCGGGGGTGACGGCGGGGTCGCCGTTGCTGCCGCTGGAGGCGATCTTGGCGCCGCCGCCGGAGTCCTTCATGTTCACCGTGGCCTCGATGACCGGGTACACCGGCTGGCCCGTCTTGATCAGCTGCTCGGCCACATTCTTGGCCTGGTTGATCGGGATGGCGAAGCCCAGGCCGATGCTGCCGGACTGGCCCTGGCCGCCGCCGAGGCCGCCACCGTTGCCCGCGGACTGGATCGCGGAGTTGATGCCGATGACCGCGCCCTGCGAATTGAGCAGCGGGCCACCGGAGTTGCCGGGGTTGATGGAGGCGTCCGTCTGCAGGGCGCTCATATAGGAGGAGGCGCCGCCGCCACCGCCGTCCGAGGAGGCCACCGGGCGGTTCTTGGCGCTGACGATGCCGGTGGTGACCGTACCGGAGAGCCCGAAGGGGGCGCCGATGGCGACCGTGGCGTCGCCCACCGCGGCCTTGTCGGAGTCGCCCAGCGGCAGCGGGTTGAGGGTGGCGCCGGAAGGGTTCTTCAGCTTGATGACGGCCACGTCATAGCCCTGGGCCCGGCCGATCACCTCGGCGTCGTACTGCTTGCCGTTGGAGAAGGTCACCGAGAGCTTGCCGCCGTCGGCGGCCGAGGCGACCACATGGTTGTTGGTGAGGATGTGGCCCTGCTTGTCATAGACGAAGCCGGTGCCGGTGCCGCCGTCACCGCTGTTGCTCTGCGCCTCGATGGTGACCACGCTGGGCAGCGCCTTGCTGGCGATGTCGGCCACCGAACCGGGGGTACGGCTCTGCACCTTGGGGTCCGCGGCGGCGGAGATGGTGGTGGAGCCATTGTCGTTGTGGGTGGCGGCCCAGTAGCCGATACCGCCACCGATGCCGCCCGCAACCAGGGCGGCGGCCACCACCGCGGCGAGCAGCCCGCCCACGCCCTTGCGGCGGGGCGGCTGAGCGGGCATGCCCCAGGGCGCGCCGGGACCGCCCGGACCGGCGGGGCCGCCGGGCGGCGGACCGTACGGCAGCGGGGCGCCGGCCGCGTTGTACCAGGCGCCGGTGGGGGCACCGGCCGCCTCCGGGGAGACAGCGGGCTGCTGAGCGGTGGCGCCGGGCGCACCGGCGGAAGCGGCGGCTTCGTGGGCACCGGGAGAAGCGGGGGCACCGGCCGGCGGCACCGGCGGCGCGGCAGACGATGCGGCCGAGGCGGACGAGGCAGGGGGAGCGGCCGGAGCGTCCGGTACGGCCGGGGCGGGCGGCGCAGCCGGGGCGGCCGAAGAGCCCGCGGCCGGAGTGTCCGCGGCCGGAGTGTCCGCGGGCGCAGAAGACCCGGCGTCGGAGCGCGGAGTCTCCGGCACCCCCGTGGCCGGAGACTCCGTCTGCGGCCCGGCCGCGGACGTAGTCGCGGCGCCCTCGTTCTCGGTGCTCACGGCTTCTCCTCATCAGGTACACGTCAGTCGGTTCACGCCCGGGCCACTCCGGCCCCAGCATCCCCCATGACGCATCAGAGCGTCGTAAACGGAGTCTGTGCGCCGAGAACGGATGCCACCGGAGAGCCGCAGGAAAACCAGCCGGCAACCAGATGGCAGCCAACTGGAGACCAGGCGGCCGGAGCTCCGGGCGGCCGGCCGGACCAGGGCCGGACAACGGGTCCATGCGCGATTGTGCCAGGCGGTGGCACCATAACGCGGTGACCTATGCGCACCCCGCCCGGGACGGTCTGCGGCTCGGGCGCCACTCGCCGGCCGTCGTCGCCCACCGCGGAGCCTCCGAGGACGCGCCGGAACACACCCTGGCCGCGTACCGCAAGGCGATCGAGGACGGCGCGGACGGCCTGGAGTGTGACGTCCGGCTGACCGCCGACGGCCACCTGGTCTGTGTGCACGACCGCCGGATCAACCGCACCTCCAACGGCCGCGGCGCCGTCTCCGCCCTGGAGCTGGCCGATCTGGCCGCCCTGGACTTCGGCTCCTGGAAGGGCCGGGCCGCCGACCCGGAGGAGCCCGACCAGCAGACCCCCGACCCGGACAGCACCGCGGTGCTCACTCTGGAGCGGCTGCTGGAGCTGGTCGCCGACTCCGGCCGGCGGATCGAGCTGGCCATCGAGACCAAGCACCCGACCCGCTGGGCCGGGCAGGTGGAGGAGCGGCTGCTGGCGCTGCTCGGCCGGTTCGGCCTGGCCGAGCCGCCGCCCGGCCAGGTCTCCCCGGTGCGGGTGATGAGCTTCTCGGCCCGTTCCCTGCAACGGATCCAAGCGGCGGCGCCGGGCATCCCGACCGTCTATCTGATGCAGTTCGTCTCTCCCCGGCTGCGGGACGGACGGCTGCCGGGCGGCGTACGGATCGCCGGGCCCAGCGTCCGGATCGTCCGCAGCCACCCCGGCTATGTGGCCCGGCTGCACCGCGCGGGACACCGGGTGCATGTATGGACGGTCAATGAACCCGAGGATGTCGAACTCTGCCTGCGGCTGGGCGTGGACGCGATCATCACCAACCGCCCCAGGGCGGTGCTCACCCAACTCGGCCGTCGCTAGGGCGCCTTGGCCAGGGTTCGCCAACAACCGTACGCGCGTGCCCCATTACCCGGAGTGCACCGGCGCGTTCGGTCCGTGTCCGGGGCCGCTGAGTGACCCCGGCCGTTCGCCGTTGGCCGGTTTCCGGTCCAGGCCATTGGGGCATCCATCCCCTGACGTGGGGCAAAGGAGGTCTCGGGGGTGGCGTTGGTGGTGGCACAGGAGGTGCCCACGTCGTCGATCATGGCCGTACCCCATGGTCCCGCCGGTGTGGGTGAGGCAAGACACCGGATGCGCGGGGAACTGCGCGACAGCGGGGTACCGGAGCCGGTCATCGACGACGCCGTACTGATTCTTTCGGAGTTGCTCAGCAACGCGTACCGGCATGGACGCCCGCTGAGCCGGGAGAACGGCGGGAAAGCGGGGCAGGGCGGTGGCGGTGTGCTGGCCGCCTGGCGGGTGGACGAACGCGGCCGGCTGACCGTGGAGGTCACCGACGGCGGCGGGCCGACCCGCCCGTTTCCGGCCACCCCCTCGGTCACGGCTCGCGGCGGCCGCGGCCTGAACATCATCAGCGCGCTCTCCCAGAGCTGGGGCGTACGCGACTGCGCGGGCGAGGTGACGGTGTGGGCGGCGCTCTCCGCATACACCGGTTTCGCTACGCGCGTTGAGCTCGACGCGGATGTGCGGCTCGACGCGGGGCTGGAACCCGACGAGCTGGATTTCGCCGATCTCGACGAGTCGGCCTGACGACGCGCGTAGATCAACTGCGGGATCGCCAGGCGTGGATCAACTGCCGGGGCAGCACGCGTAGACCGGCGCGTAGCTCGACGCGCAGACCGACGCGTAGATCAACTGCGCCGGTGTCGGCGGGAGTACGCGCGGCAGCACCCAGGAGCATCCGCAGCTCCGGCCACGGCTCCCGGCCGCGGTGACGGTGCGTACGGGCGCCTCCGCCCGGACAACGATGTCCGAGCGTGCCGGGCCTCGCCCCGGCCGAGCGCTAGGCTCGCGCCCGTCAACGCGTGTGCCGTCCGGCACACGAGCCGGACGCACGATCGGGAGACCCGCACGCATGGCCAAGAAGCGCCGCCCCCAGACCAAGGCCGCCACCCCCGTAACCGGCGACGGTGCGATCCCCGTCGTCGGCGCCCGGGAGCCCTGCCCCTGTGGCTCGGGGCGGCGTTACAAGGCCTGCCATGGGCGCCAGAGTTCACACGCGGTGGCCGAGCTGGTGCAGCGCCCCTTCGAGGGGCTGCCCGGCGAGGCGGACTGGGTGGCGCTGCGCGAGCTGGTGCCCGCCGCCACCGTGGAGCTCACCCTCAAGGACGGGCTGCCCGAGGGGGTGCCCTCGGTCACCCTGGCCACCGTGCTGCCGATGGCCTGGCCCGCGCTGCGCCGGGACAACGGCGCCGTGCTGCTGGGCCTGCAGAACGACATCGCCTCCGGTGACATCAGCCGCGAGCTGGCCGACACCCTGCTGCGGGCGCTGGCCGCCGAGCCCGGCACCCCGGTGGGCTCCGCCCGGCCGGCCGCCGACGGGCCCCGGCTGCAGGACCTGCTGGATGCCGAGGCACCCTTCGAGCCGGTGGTGCACACCGGGTTCGAGTTCTGGATCGAGAACGCCGAGAACGCCACCGGCGAGGTGGCCGCCTCGCTGGAGCGGGCCAACGCGGCCGCCATCCCCACCGCCAAGCTGTCCTCGGTGGACGGTGCCTACTGGTGCCGCACGCCGGAGAAGAACCACCTGCGGTGGGTGATGACCCACCCCGAGGAGCAGTTGCTGGACGCGCTGGCCCGGCTGCACGCCGCCGGTGCCTCCTCGCTGGGCGAGGGCACCCGCCTGGTGGGTTCGTTCCGGGCGCATGGGCTGACCGTGCCGGTGTGGGACCTGCCGTCCGACACCGGTGCGGCGGAGGTGGAGAAGCCCGCCGCCGCCTTCGCGGAGCGGCTGGCCGGCGCGCTGGCCGACTCCGCTCCGCTGTCCGCCGAGGAGCGGCGGGCGCGCAGCGGCCTTACGAGCCGTCAGGTCACCCTCAACTAGCGGAAGTAGAACGGAAGACGACCACCGGTCGGCCCGGAATCTGCGGAACGAAGCATTCCGGGCGCTGGGAGGCGTCACTTACGTGACTCCTGTCACAACTCCCGCTCTGAGTCCGGAAATCGGCGTCCGGAAATCCACGATCGAATTTGCGAACGGCCGATCTCTTGTTACGGTTTTAAAAGCCCGGTCGCTGGTGCATCCCCCGTCGCCAGCGACCGGGCGCTTCCATGTCCGGGCCCGGCCCGCGCGCTCCCGCCGGTGCCGTCCCCACCAGGCCCTTGTTCTCCTGGTCCAGACCGTCCGGCCGCGGTATCCGCGGCGCGCGCCCCCGCCCCGGCTAATCCTCGTCCGGCTCCGGCGAGTTGCTACCGGAGCGGAGCAACAGATTCCCCTGACCGTCCGCGATCTCCGCGACCGCCGCATACGCGCCATGTCCGCGCGGAGTCGCCGAAGGCGGGGTCTCACAGACGTCCGGAGCCTGGGCGGCGGGCATCGGACAGCGCACCTGGAGGGTCTGCCCGCCGGGCGCCATCAGACTCAGCACGGCCGACAGCGGGCCGCCGGTGCCATTGCGGTAGTAGGTGCGCGCCCAGGTGTCCGGTCCGTCGGCCAGCACACAGGTCTGGGCCTGCAGGCCCTGGCCGGAGTCGAGTTCGGGGCCGCACTGGGCGCCGTCCCGGGGTGCCTGGCGGGCGCCGTCGCCGAGCTGGGCGCGCGGGGCGCTGCCGGCGGACGAGGCGACGGCCGCACGCTGCCGGGCGCGGGCCGCGTCCTGGCGTTTGCCGGGGCCGGTCTTGACCCGGCCGGACAGCCCGGCCGGTCCCGCGGTGGCGGCCGCCAGCGGCAGCGCCACGGCCAGCGTCACCACGCCGGCCAGCACCATCATCCGGACATTCACCGCACGCCGTCGGCATCCGCCGTCGGCGCGGGCGAGCACACGCTCCATGGGACCACCTGCTGAACTAGCCGCGGACTGATTCGTTTGCTGCGTACTGATGGGGTTCTGCTGCGTTCTGCTGCGTTCGACGGGGGCCTCGGGCGCGTACCGCCCGACGGCGGTTCCCTGCGCGGCATCCAAAGCGGGCCCTCGCCCGAACATAGCGGTCCCGACCCCCCGCGACCGGCCGTAGTACGCCCGATTCCCGCAGTTCTCGGCGCGGCTTACACCCGTACGAGTGAGAGCGCGTGCGTCTCCCGTCCGTACGCGCTCCCACTCTCGCTCGCGGCGGATGCTCCGCGCGCCGAATCCGGTCAGTGAAGCTCGGTCAGTGGAGCCCGGTCAGTGGGCGAGCCGGCTGCCGCCCTCCGGCATCCCGGTGGCCGCGCTCTGTTCGACCAGGATGTCCACCACGGTGGCCACATCCGGCAGCCAGGGACCGGCCGGGCGGGACGCACGGGACGGGCGGGCGCCGCGGATCAGCCCCGCCGCCGGGGTCTTGGGCGCCACCTCCCAGCGGGCCCGGCCGGAGCCGGTCATCGAGGGCGGCAGCACCACATAGCCGCCCTCCCCGTGGAAGCGCAGCGAGCCCGGCACCCACTCCTGGCGGTGCAGCAGTTCGCCCAGCACCTCCAGCGAGTAGGGGGCCACCAGCAGCGTCCAGCGGGTGGGGGTGGCCACCACCGGGCCCAGCCGTACCCCGGCCCGGGCGAAGGCGGCCAGCGAGCGGGCCCCGGCCACCGCCGGCAGACTCACCGCACAGGCCGCCCGGCCGCCGGTGGCCAGCACGATGGGGGCCTCTGGGCGGTTGGTCCACCACCAGCGCACCATCCTGGCGTCGGTGGTGGCGGCCAGCAGCCCGGGGTCGAAGGGGTGGGCACCCGGAGCCGCGCAGTCCGGATGGGCGCAGCCGCATTCGCGTACCCGGCCGATGCCGGGCCGCAGTCCCACCCCCGGGAGTACCGGCCAGCGCCACTCGGTGGCGTAGGTCAGGGCCGCGGTGAGCCCCGCGGAACGGCCGGTCCGCCGGAGCGAAAGCTTGCGTCGCCTGCCGAGGATCTCGCGCATGAGCGCTCGTTCCTTTCCGTGAACGTCCGTGAACGCCGAAGGCGGTCCCGGTCCGCTGACCAGGGCCGTCTTGCACTGCCTGTCGGAACTGCTGGTCGAACTGGGGTAGAACTCGCCTGCGCCGGTGTCAAACGCGTCAACACCGCGTGGACTGCGGAACTACATGGCCTACGTGAACTACGTGGACTGCGTGAACTGCATGGCACTACGGGCACCGCGGACGCGGCGCTCAACGCGCCGTGGCCCTCGGGGACCGGCGCACCACATGGATCACAAGTCACTGCGCGTACAACGCAGCGCATCACGCCGGGGGCCGAGCGTGAAACCTGGCGGAGGGTGGCGCGGGTGTGGCGCTTTGTGCTGGACCGGTGCGCCCCTCGCCGATCGGCATGGGTCGCCCCACGCCGCCCGGGGACGGACGCGGCCGTTGCCGGGTAGGACGCCCGGCACCCGCCAGCGGGTTCCGGAGCCCGTCAACTCCCCTTGCCCGTCCTCGAGTACGTACCCACCGCGGTAACGGTGACGCGCTGTCGAACGACGCCAGTCGACAACAATCGGGCCGCCACAGCACTATTTTCCGGCCAACTTCAAAACCCCTCAGACACCATCATTCCCACAGGTCCAATGCTGGACATCCGCTCACCAGGGCGTGTACATGTGGAGCCACCGATAGCGCGCACCACGACAGGGGGTTTGCGGTGCTATTCCAGAAATCACGCAGGTCGGCGGGGAACCGCAAAGGCCCCGGTGAGCTGCGGCCCGTACGGTGGGCAACCAGCCGCGCGGCCGGACCACCCCCGCCCCGCCGGGGCAGACGGCCATGAGCGCGCCCCACCTCCCGAAAGTGGCCGGAATCGATCCACCGGTTCCCGCTCCCGCTCCGGCTTCTGCTCCCTCCGCCGCCGACTCCCCTACCTCCGCGGCCACTTCACCCACTGCGGGCGCCCTGGTCCAGGACCATCTGGCGCGCTGGGTATCCGATCTCACCACCCTCCAGGAACTGATCGAGCGGCTGCTGCGCACCGCCACCCTGGACGAGGCCCTGCATGAACTGCTGCGCGCCGGGGCGTCCCTGGTGGGTGCCGGACGCGGCCTGGTCACCCTGCATCCGGACGACGGCCGTCCGGTGACCGTGGGCCTGGGCCTGGACCGCGCGGACCTGGGCCATCTGGAGACCATTCCGCATGAGCACCCCGCCCCCCGCGCCTGGTCCCCCTATGTGCGCCTGCTGGAGGACCTGCCCGAGGTCGGCACCCGGGACGGCGTCAGCCATCCGGACATCACCGGCGAGGACGGCCTGGACCCCCGTCATCGCGAGGTGGCCGCCCGGCTGGGCTACGCCGCCAGCTACGCCGTCCCGCTGGACTCGGCCGCCGGGCCGCACCGGATCGGCGCCGCCGTCTGGCTCTACGAGGAGCCGGCCGAGCCCACCGAGCGGCGCCGGCACCTGGCCGGCCTTTACTGCGGCTATGCCACCGAGCACCTGTCCCGGCTGCTGGAGCTGGACCGGACCCGGGAGACCCTGGCCGTCCTGCGCTCCGAGCTGCTGCCCAGCCGGCTGCCCCGGGTGCCCGGTGTCCGGCTGGCCGTCCGGCACCGGCCCGGCTCCCGCGGCGGCGGCAGCTGGTACGACGCCCTGCCGCTGCCCGAGGGCGCGCTGGGCCTGGCGGTAGGGTCGATCACCGGCTCCGGGCCGACCGCGGTGGCCGCCATGGGCCGGCTGCGGGCCTCGCTGCGCGCCTACGCCGTGATGGAGGGCGAGGATCCGGTCGCCGTCCTGTCCGATCTGGAGCTGCTGCTGCGGCTGACCGAGCCGACCCGGGCGGCCACCGCCCTGTTCGCCTACTGCGAGCCGGTGCTGCGCAAGGTGGTGGTGGCCGGGGCCGGGCACTGCTCCCCGCTGATCATGGGCGACCATCGCACCGACTATGTGGAGACCACGCTGTCCGCGCCGCTGGGCATGCTCGCCTGCTGGGAGGCGCCCAGTGTGGAGATCGAACCGGCCCCCGGCGAGACCCTGCTGTTCTACAGCGACGGGCTGCTGAGGGGCACCGGCGCCGCCATGGACCGGGCCTTCGCCCGGCTGCACCTGGCCGCGGCGACCGTGCCCAGGACCGCCCGGCACGACCCGGAGACCATCGCCGATCATGTGCTGCGCACCGTGCTGCCGGAGGGGACGGCCGAGGTCACCGATGATGTGGTGCTCATGGCCGCCTACTTTGAGTAGATACGTCCGATAACGGCCGTTTGCCGATGGCTTTCGGCCCTCTCCCCCCGCTTTCGGCCACACCTACGATGGAGGGCGGCCCCGTTCGAGGAGGAGAGCATGACCGAGCAGCCCGCGCCCGAGAACCCCGAAGGCGACGAGCCCATCAAGCAGCGGAAGAACGGCCTCTACCCGGCCGTCTCCGATGAGCTTGCCGAGAACATGAAGAGCGGCTGGGCCGACACCGAGCAGCGCGACCTGCGGCCGATACCCCAGGCCGAACAGACCGCCCGGCGCCGCGCCGAGCTCTCCGCCCGCTTCCCCGGCGAGCGCCTGGTGATCCCCGCGGGCAACCTCAGGACGCGCTCCAACGACACCGAGTACGCCTTCCGCGCCTCGACCGAGTACGCCTACCTCACCGGTGACCAGACCCAGGACGGCGTGCTGGTGCTGGAGCCCACGGCATCCCCGGACGGGCAAAAGGGCCACGACGCCACCCTCTATCTGCTGCCCCGCTCCAGCCGGGAGAACGGCGAGTTCTGGCTGGACGGCATGGGCGAGCTGTGGGTCGGCCGCCGCAACAGCCTGGCCGAGGCCGAGCGGCTCTACGGTCTGCCCTGCGCGGACGTCCGCAAGCTGGCCGAGGCGCTGGCCGCGGCCACCGGCCCGGTGCGCGTGGTGCGCGGCCATGACGCCGGCATCGAGGCCGCGCTCACCGACAAGGTCACCGCCGAGCGCGACGAGGAGCTGCGGGTCTTCATCAGCGAACAGCGGCTGGTGAAGGACGAGTTCGAGATCGGCGAGCTGCAGAAGGCCGTGGACTCCACGGTGCGCGGCTTCGAGGACGTGGTGAAGGTCCTGGACAAGGCCGAGGCCACCTCGGAGCGCTATATCGAGGGAACGTTCTTCCTGCGGGCCCGGGTTGAGGGCAACGACATCGGCTACGGCTCCATCTGCGCCGCCGGCCCGCACGCCACCACCCTGCACTGGGTGCGCAACGACGGCCCGGTCCGCTCCGGTGAACTGCTGCTGCTGGACGCGGGCGTGGAGACGCACACCCTCTACACCGCCGATGTCACCCGCACCCTGCCGGTCAACGGCCGCTACACCGAGCTCCAGCGCAAGATCTACGACGCGGTGTACGAGGCCCAGGAGGCCGGCATCGCGGCGGTCAAGCCCGGTGCCAAGTACAGCGAGTTCCATGACGCCGCGCAGCGGGTGCTGGCCGAGAAGCTGGTGGAGTGGGGCCTGGTCGAGGGCCCGGTGGAGCGCGTACTGGAGCTGGGCCTCCAGCGCCGCTGGACCCTGCACGGCACCGGCCACATGCTGGGCATGGATGTGCACGACTGCGCGGTGGCCCGCCGGGAGACCTATGTGGAGGGCGTCCTGGAGCCCGGCATGGTGCTCACCGTGGAGCCCGGACTGTACTTCCAGGCCGACGACCTGACCGTGCCGGAGGAGTACCGGGGCATCGGCGTCCGGATCGAGGACGACATCCTGGTCACCGAGGACGGCAACCGCAATCTGTCGGACGCGCTGCCGCGTACCTCCGCGGATGTGGAGGCCTGGATGGCGGCCCTCAAGGGCTGACGCCTTCCAACGGCCGCGTACCCGGCGGAACTTATCAGTCGGCGGAACGTGCTGGCGGAACGTGCCGGGTACGCGGCCGGAAGGCGCCCTTCCGTGGCTGGTGGGGGTGTGACCGGGGGCAGGCGCTGGAAGGCTGGAGTGTCAGCCCGCCCGCCGAGCCCTCGCGAGGAGCCTTGAACTCTCCGCAGCCCTTCAGCGACGACCAATTCGCCCGCTACTACCGTCGGCGCACCCTGGAGCTCTGGCCCGAGGACGGGGACCCGCTGGACCGGCTGGCCCGCCATGCCCTGCTGCCCCAGGGCAAGTTGCTGCGGCCCCGGCTGTTCCTGCTGTGCATGGCGGCCCTCGGCGGCGACCCCGGACAGGCGGCGGCGCTGGCGGTGGCCCTGGAGGGGCACCACACCGCCAGCCTGGTCCATGACGACCTGATCGACGGGGACGCCGAACGCCGGGGCCGCCCCTCGGTGCCCGCCGGATTCGGCGCCACCCAGGCGCTGCTGGGCGGGGACGCCATGCTCTGCCGGTACTTCGCGGACCTGGCCGAGCACCGGCTGGAGGGCGTCGGACCGCGCCGCCAGCTGGACTTCATCGCCCTGGTGGGCAGCACCGGGGTGGAGGTCTGCCGGGGCCAGCTGCTGGAGGAGCGGCTGCGCGGCGATCTGGACTGCGGTACGGACGCCTATCTGGCCATGGTGACCATGAAGACCGCCGCCCTGCTGCGCGGCACCTGCCTGGCCGCCGCCCTGCTCACCGGGGCCGCCCCGGCCGTCGCCGAGGCACTGGCCGATTACGGGGAGGCGCTGGGCATCGCCTTCCAGATCCGCGACGATCTGCTGCCCTACCGGGACGAGGGCGCCCGGCGGGCCGCGGGCAAGCCCTCCCGCAGCGATCTGCGCAATCTGCGGCCCACCCTGCCGGTGCTGCTGGCCATGGAACGGGCGGCACCGCGCCAGGCGCGCCGGCTGCGGCGGCTGGTCCCCCGGGCCGGACGCGGCCCGCGCGCCCTGGGCGAACTGACCGCGCTGCTAAGGGAGCTGGGGGCGCTGGACGGGGCGGCGGGGCTGCTGCGCGGCCACGCGGAGCGGGCCCGCGGCCGGCTGGCCGCGCTGCCCGCCGGTGAACACCGGGAGCGGCTGGCAGCGCTGGCGCGCACGGTGGAGGTTTTCTGACCGGCGAAGGTTCTGAACGACGGAGGTTCTGAACGACGGAGGTTCTGAACGGCGGACATCCTGAGAACGCGCCGCGCAGGTCAGGAGGCCCGTAGCAGCGCCACCGCCGGCGGCGGCCCGCCCTCTCTCCACTTGAGGATCTTGTCAAAGCTGACCACCGCGCCCCGGTGGCCGGGGCGGTTGCGGACCCGTACGTTGTCCGCCAGGGACTCGATCAAGAAGAGACCCCGGCCATGCTCGTCATGGACGGCGGCCGGGGTCTGCTTGTGCCTGCGGCGGGCGGGGCGGCTTTGGCAGGGGCGGGACCGTGGGGTGAAGCCGGGCCCCGAGTCGATGACCTCGATCCGGCAGGTGTCCCCCTCGATGCGGGCGGTGACGCGATAACCGGTGGAGGAGTCGCCACCGTGCTCCACGGCATTGGCACACGCTTCGCTGAGGGCCACCGCCAGGTCATAAGCGGTCTCCGGATCGACTCCGGCCGTCTCCATCGCACCGACCAGCAGCCGCCTGGCGAGCGGAACGCTCGCAGCCTCGCGCCGCAAATGGAGTGACCACCAGATGCTCATGCTCAGCCTCCTGGCTGCGGCTCGACATATCGATACCTATAGCCACGCGCGACGGGTAGTAAGCCTGCCGGGTGCCCGACACCGCTCATTCGGCGGATGCGACGGGACGGCGCATTGAGGTATGCGGCCCCACCCTGCCGTGGGGAAGGGACGGGTCCGGTGGGATGATGGCGCGGTCATGCCTCACCCCGTCGCGCGAGCCGGCGCCGATCTGCGACTGATCCGGGCCGCGGTGTTCACCGCGGTCTGCGTTGTGCTGTCCGCGGGCGGGCATGCGCTGGCCTCCGGGATGAGCGTGCCGCTGTGGGCACTGGCCGCCGGCGGCCTGGGGGTCTTCGCGGTGGCCGCGCCGCTGGCCGGGCGGGAGCGCTCGCTGCCGGGCATCGCGGCTGCCCTGGCCCTGGGCCAGCTGGCGCTGCACGCACTGTTCGGCCTGGGGCAGCGGGGCATGCCCGCCCCGCGGCCGGCCGACGGCCCGCTGGCCGGCTTCGCCGGCCGGCTGCTGTGCAACCAGCACCCCGGACTCTCCCCCGACCAGGCCCGGCGGGTGATCACCGACGCCGGGCTGGACCCGATGACCCACCCGGGCACTGCCGCCATGCCCGCCCCCGCCGGTCATGACACGCTCGGCCATCTGCTGCCGCTGTCGCCGCAGATGCTGCTGGGCCATCTGCTCGCCGCGCTGGCCCTGGGCTGGCTGCTGCGGCGTGGCGAGGCCGCGCTGTGGCGCCTGGTACGGCTGTCGGCGCGCGGGATCGCGGAGGTGGCGCCGGCCCGTGCGCTGCGCGCCGCGCTGGCCCTGATACGCACCCTCCTCGGCCCGGGCGCCGAGGAGCCGGCCGCGCCGGTGCGGCGCGGCGAGCGCCGGGAGCGGCGTCCGGCGCGAGAGCCGGAACTCCAGCACTTTGTGATCAGGCGGGGCCCGCCGCGGCCGGTTCTCGCGGCCTGATCACGCGACGCACTCCGGCTTTATGGCTGGGGGCGGTCGCGGCGTGGCCGTATGCGCGCGTCCACACCCTCAACCGCCTCCACAGTCCCTGGAGTGTTTCGCCATGTCCGTCAAGTCCTTGAAGTCCGTCACGTCTGCCATGCCCGCCATGCCCGTGATGAACGCCTCGGGTACCCGCTCGTCCCTGCTGCGCCGCCTCCCGGTGGCCGGATCACTGGCCGCCGCCGGGGTGCTGCTGCTGGCCGGACCCGCCTTCGCGCATGTCACCGTGCAGCCGGGCACCGCCCAGAAGGGCGGCTACGCCACCATCGCCGTCAAGGTCCCCAATGAGAAGGACAACGCCGACACGGTCAAGGTCGAGCTGGATCTGGACCCCAAGCACCCGCTGGCCTCGGTGATGCCGCAGCCGGTGCCGGGCTGGGACGTCAAGGTGGAGAAGAGCAAGCTGGACCAGCCGGTCAAGACCGACGACGGCACCGTCACCGAGGCGGTCACCAAGGTCACCTGGACCGGCGGCAAGATCCAGCCGGGCCAGTTCCAGCAGTTCCCGCTGTCCGTCGGCCAGCTGCCCTCGGACGCCGACCGGCTGGTGTTCAAGGCGCTCCAGACCTACTCGGACAATGACGTGGTCCGCTGGATCGACCCGTCCATGCCGGGCGGCAAGGAGCCCGAGCACCCCGCGCCCGTCCTCAAGCTGCTCGCCAAGACCGATGACACCAAGCAGGCGGCACCCGCCCCGGCCAAGGACAGCGGCTCCGGCGGCTCGTCCTCCGACACCACCGCCCGGGTGCTGGGCATCGCCGGCATCGTCCTCGGCGCGGCCGGTGTGGGCTATGGCGTGTTCGCCGGACGCCGCCGCACCTCCGCCTGACCCCCGTACGGAACCCGGCCGGGAGGGCGGAGCCGCACCTCCGCCCTCCCGCGCCACCCGACCCACCCCTGGAGAAGAAGCTCCATGCGCACCAAGCTCCTGGGCGCGGCGCTGGCCACCGCCGCCGCGCTCACCCTGACGGCCTGCGGCGGTTCCGGCGGCTCGTCCTCCGGCGACAAGCCCGCCGCCGAGGTCTCCGGCGCGACCGACAAGCCGCTCGCCTACCCGATCGACACCCCCAAGGACAAGCCGGACCTGGTCCTGACCGACACCTCCGGCAAGAAGTACGAGCTGGTCAAGGAGACCAAGGGCCACCCGGTGCTGCTCTACTTCGGCTACACCTACTGCCCGGACGTCTGCTCCACCGTGGTCTCCGATGTGGCCGCCGCGGCCAAGACGCTGCCCAAGGACGAGCAGCGGAACCTGCGGACCGTCTTTGTCACCACCGACCCCGACCGGGACACCCCGGAGCGGATGCGCAAGTGGCTGGACGCCCAGGGCGGACAGGACATCGCCGGTCTGACCGGTGACTTCGCCACCATCCAGGCGGCCGCCAAGTCGCTGGGGATCCTGGTGGAGAAGGCCAAGAAGGAAAAGGACGGCTCGGTCACCGTCAGCCATGGCGCCCAGGTCGTGGGGTTCTCCCCCAAGGACGACAAGGCGCACTGGATCTTCACCGCCGAGACCACCGAGGACCAGTACGCCAAGGCCCTGCCGAAGATCGTCAAGGGGGAGAACCCGTGATGCGCAGGACCACCGTGGCCGCCGCCGCGGCGCTTCCGCTGCTGCTGGCCGGGGGCCTGGTGCTGGTCACCGGCTGCGGTTCGGGCAAGGACAAGGCCGAACTCTCGGTCAGCGGCGCCTATATGCCCAAGCCGGCCATGGACGACATGGCGGCCGCGTACTTCACCGTGAAGAACGACGGCGGCAAGGCCGATGAGCTCACCAAGGTCACCAGCCCGCTCTCCGCCGACATCACCCTGCACACCACCGAGGGCTCCCGGATGCAGCACAGCGAGAAGCTGCCGGTGCCCGCCAAGGGCGAGCTCAAGCTGGCCAAGGGCGGCACCCATCTGATGCTGGGCAAGCTCTCCCGTCTGCCCAGGCAGGGCGAGAAGGTGGAGTTCACCCTGCACTTCGCCGACTCCGCGCCGGTGAAGATCCAGGTGCCGGTGGAGAGCCCCACCTACCGCCCCGAGGGCTGAGCGCGGATGAGGACAACGGCCGCCGGACGGATAGCGGCGCTGCTGGGCACCTTCCTGGCCGCGCTGCTGTGCACCCTGACCGTGGGCGCGGGCACCGCCGCCGCGCACGCCGCGCTCGTCGCCACTGACCCCAAAAGCGGGTCGGTGCTGCCCAGCGCGCCCCAGCGGGTGCAACTCACCTTCTCCGAAGGGGTGTTGCTCTCCGCCGACTCGGTGCGGGTGCTGGATCCGCAGGGCAAGCGGGTGGACGAGGGCCGGCCCGCGCACTCCGGCGGCCGTACCGACACCGCCGAGGTGGCCCTGAACTCCGGTATCGCGGACGGCACTTACACCGTCGCCTGGCAGGCGGTCTCGGCCGACAGCCACCCGGTGGCCGGTGCCTTCACCTTCTCCGTCGGCGCCCCCTCCAAGACCGTGGTGAAGGCGGCCGCCGCCACCACCGACCCGCTGGTCGGCACCCTCTACGGCATCGGCCGCTACACCGCCTACGGCGGCTTCGCGCTGCTGGCCGGGGCCGGAGTGTTCGCCGGGGTGTGCCGGTCCTCGCGGCCGGTGCAGCGGGTGGCGGTCGGCGGCTGGGTGGCCCTGTTCGCCGCCACCGGCGCCCTGTTGCTGCTGCGCGGCGCCTACACCGGCGGCAAGGGACTGGGCTCGGTGGCCGACCTCTCGCTGCTGGGGGACGCGCTGTCCACCAAGCCCGGCGCGGCCATGCTCTGCCGGCTGGTGCTGCTGAGCGCGGCGGCGGTGTTCCTGGCCGTGCTCTTCGGCGGCCACGCCCGCGAGGGTGCCCCGGTGCCGGGTGACCGCCGGGCGGTGGCCTGGGGCCTGGGCGCCGGCGGGGCGCTGGTGGCGGGCGGACTGGCGGCCACCTGGTCGCTGGCCGAGCACGCCTCGGTGGGCATCCAGCCCTGGCTGGCCATGCCGGCGGACATCCTGCACCTGCTGGCGGTCGCCGTCTGGCTGGGCGGGCTGGCCGCACTGCTGGCCGTGCTCAGGGCGGGCGAACCGATCGAACGGGCCGCGGTGCGGCGCTTCTCCGCCCTGGCCTTCGGGGCGGTCTGCGTCCTGGTGGTCACCGGCCTCTACCAGTCCTGGCGCCAGGTGGGCAGCTGGGACGCGCTGACCGGCACCGGCTATGGACGCTGGCTGCTGGTCAAGATCGGACTGGTGGCCGTACTGGTCGGCCTGGGCTGGTTCTCCCGCCGCTGGACCGCCCAACTCACCGACCGCTCCCCACTTGCCCGGCCGAGGCCCGCGACGCGGGGTAAGTCCGGCGGGTCCGGGAGGCCTGTCGGGGCCGGGAAGCCCGCCGAGCCCGCCGAGGCGCCCCGGACCACGGGCGAGCGCCCCACCGGCGTACGCGCCGCCCAACTCGCCCTCCAGCAGGCCGCGTTGGCCAAGGCCGCGGAAAAGCGGCAGCGGGACGCCGACCCCGGGCGCAGCGGCCTGCGCCGCTCCGTGCTCGCCGAAACCGCGGTCGCGGTGGTGCTGCTGGCCGTCACCACCGTGCTCACCGGCACCCAGCCCGGCCGCGCCGAGACCGAGCAGCGGCAGGCCGCCGCCGCCCAGGCGCCCGCCGGCCCGGCCCGGCTGAGGATCGGCTACGACACCGGCGGCACCAACGGCAAGGGCACCGCCTACATCACCATGGACCCCGCCCGCCCCGGCGGCAACACCCTTGACGTCCGGCTGACCGACCCCGCCGGGCGCCCCATGGACGTCGCCGAGCTGGGCCTGTCGTTCACCCAGCAGACCAAGAACATCGGACCGCTGCGCGCCCCCCTGGCCCACCAGGCCGCCGGGCACTGGCGGGCCACCGGCTTCCAGCTGCCCATGGGCGGGCAGTGGCAGCTCACCCTGACCGTACGGACCTCCGAGATCGACCAGGTCACCGAGACCGGGAACGTGAAGATCGCCAATGGCTGAGAAGGCTGACAAGACCGAACAGGCCGCCGACCGGCCGCTGTTGACCCGCCGCCGGCTGCTGGGCACCGCCTCCGCCGCCGGTGCGGCCGGACTGGTCGCGGGCGGCGCCGCGGGCGCCTTCGGGGACCGGGCGCTGCGCGAGCGGCCCACCGCGCTCACCACCGTGGGCTCCGCCGCCCTGCCCTTCCACGGCAGCCACCAGGCCGGGATCGCCGACCCGGCCCAGGCCCACGGCCATCTGCTGGCCTTCGACCTGGCCCCGGGCGCCGGCCGCAAGGCCGCCGCCGCCCTGCTGCGGCGCTGGTCGGCCACGGCCGCCGCGCTGACCGCCGGCCAGGTCCCGGACGGCGACAGCACCGGCATCGCCCTGGACGCCGGGCCCTCCTCCCTCACCGTCACCTTCGGCTTCGGCCGCAGCTTCTTCGACCGCACCGGGCTCACCGCCAGACGGCCCGCCGCCCTGGAGCCGCTGCCGGCCTTCACCCAGGACGCGCTGGACCCGAAGCGCAGCGACGGCGACCTCTGGGTGCAGATCGGCGCCGACGACGCCCTGGTCGCCTTCCACGCGCTGCGCCTGCTGCAACGCCAGGCCCAGGACACCGCCCGGCTGCGCTGGCAGATGAACGGCTTCAACCGCACCCCCGGCGCCACCGACCGGCCCAGGACCGCGCGGAATCTGATGGGCCAGGTGGACGGCACCAACAACCCCAAGCCCACCGACTCCGACTTCGCCGCCAAGGTCTTCGTCCCCGGGGACCACGGCGGCGCCGACGGCTGGATGGCGGGCGGCTCCTATGCGGTGGTACGGCGCATCCGGATGCTGCTGGACAGCTGGGAGCAGCTCTCCCTGGCCCGCCAGGAGAGGGTGATAGGCCGCCGCAAGTCCGATGGCGCCCCGCTGTCCGGCGGCACCGAGACCACCCCGGTGGATCTGGCGAAGACGCTGCCGGACGGCTCGCTGGCCATCGCCGGGGACGCCCATATCCGGGTGGCGGCACCGGCCTCCAACCAGGGCGCGGCCATGCTGCGCCGGGCCTTCTCCTACCACGACGGCTTCCTGGACGACGGCGCTCCGGACGCCGGGCTGCTGTTCATCGCCTGGCAGGCCGACCCCATGAAGGGCTTTGTCCCGGTGCAGCGGAAGCTGGACCGGGGGGACGGGCTCTCGCGCTTTCTGCGGCACGAGGCCAGCGGCCTGTTCGCGGTGCCGGGCGGCTGTGCCGAGGGCGAGTACGTGGGGCAGCGGCTGCTGGAGGGGTGACCGGCTCCCTCCGGGGCACCGCTATCGTGGCCAGCCCGCCCTTTCGATCACCAGGACACTCCCGACCACCGCAAGGAGACCGCGTGATGTCAGCGACCCGGTACACCTATCTCGGCCCCGAGGGGACCTTCACCGAGGCCGCGCTGCGCACCCTGCCGGAGGCGGCCACCCGGGAGCTGGTGCCCATGGTCTCGGTGCCCGCGGCGCTGGACGCGGTGCGGCAGGGCGAGGCGGCGGCGGCCCTGGTGCCGATCGAGAACTCGGTGGAGGGCGGCGTCACCGCCACCCTGGACGAACTGGCCACCGGCGCCCCGCTGACCATCTACCGCGAGGTGCTGCTGCGGATCAGCTTCGCGCTGCTGGTACGGCCCGGCACCCGGCTGTCCGACATCAAGACGGTCACCGGCCACCCGGTCGCCCAGCCCCAGGTGCGCAACTGGCTGGCCGCCCAACTGCCGGACGCCCACTGGGAGTCGGCGGCCTCCAACGCGGACGGTGCGCGCCTGGTGCGGGACGGGCGCTATGACGCCGCCTTTGCCGGGGAGTTCGCGGCGGCCACCTATCAACTGGAGCCGCTGGTCACGGAGATCCACGATGTGCCCAACGCCCAGACCCGGTTTGTGCTGGCCGGGCTGCCCGCCCGGCCGGCCGCGCGCACCGGCGCGGACCGTACCTCGATGGTGGTCTGGCTGCGCGACGACCACCCCGGTGCGCTGATGGAGCTGCTCCAGGAGTTCGCCACCCGGGGGGTGAACCTGATGCGCATCGAGTCCCGGCCCACCGGCGAGGGCATGGGCCGCTACTGCTTCTCGGTGGACTGCGAGGGGCACATCATGGACCGGCGGGTGGCCGAGGCGCTGATGGGGCTGAAGCGGACCTGCCCCAAGGTGCGGTTCCTGGGCTCCTACCCCCGGGCCGGCGAGGAGCCGGCCGGCCGGACGGACCGGACCGGCCGGCCGCGGCCGGGAACCTCGGACGAGGACTTTGTGGCGGCCGCGGAGTGGCTGGCCCGCTGCCAGGACGGCCGGATCTGAGACGGCCGGATCCAAACCGGGCCTGTGGAAAACCTGGGAGGTTTTCCACAGGGGGGTCTCGATCTGGGGATAAGTCGATAGAGCGAGACGCGCCGCGAGGGCGCAAAACGGTCAACATCGACAAATCCCTGTAGCCACCCCATCGGACTATCCACAGATCCGGCGCCCGTCAACAGCCGTCATCCACTGAGCACCCGTCAGCCGAAAAGCCTCGAACAATCCCTTGGGGTGAGCAATCGCCACCCGAAAGAGTGCTGTCGCGAGGTTTACCCCGCCGCGGCCTCGTAAAGGAAGCGGGGCCGGTGAATAGAAACGGAAGAACAGCTTCCGAGATCCACAGATTTCACGCACAGCCTGTGGACAGAGAAGCGGAAGAGGTCGTTCCTGTGGACAACAGCCCGTCAGAGGGCCGCGGCCAGGCCATCATCTGCACCGGTTGAGCACCCTTTGGCCATTTTCCGGCCGCTCCTGGGCAGCTTTCCGGCAACCTGCCCGGCGTTTTCCGGGAAACGGCCGCTGGGGCGGAAGACCGAATTTCCCGGTTATCCGGAACACCGATACCCTCTGGATCTCTCCGCCTTTTCCGCAATCCCAGAATGGGACAAAGTCCAACAAACAGGAATATCGCGTCGAGTGATCGCAGCGCGCGACGGTAGCCTTGAGGGGTGATTGACCTTCGCCTGCTTCGTGAGGACCCCGACCGTGTTCGCGCCTCCCAGCGCGCCCGTGGAGAGGACGTCGAGCTCGTTGACGCACTGCTCTCCGCCGACGAGCGGCGCAGGTCGTCCAGCGCTCGCTTCGACGAGCTCCGCGCCGAGCAGAAGGCGCTGGGCAAGCTCATCCCCAAGGCCGCCGGCGAGGAGAAGGCCGAGCTGCTGAAGAAGACCGGCGAGCTGGCCGCGGCCGTCAAGGCCGCCGACGCCGAGCAGAACGCGGCCGCCGAGGAGGCCCAGCGGCTGCTGCTGCGCATCGGCAACCTGGTCCACCCGGACGTCCCGCAGGGCGGCGAGGACGACTTCACGGTCCTGGAGACGGTGGGCACCCCGCGCGACTTCGCGGCCGAGGGCTTCGAGCCCAAGGACCACCTGGAGCTCGGCCAGGCGCTGGGCGCCATCGACGTGGAGCGGGCCGCCAAGGTCTCCGGCTCCCGCTTCTACTACCTGACCGGCATCGGCGCGCTGCTGGAGCTGGCCCTGGTCAACGCGGCCATCGCCCAGGCCACCGCGGCCGGCTTCACGCCCATGCTGACCCCGGCGCTGGTCAAGCCGCGCGCCATGGAGGGCACCGGCTTCCTGGGCCAGGCCGCCCAGGACGTCTACTACCTGGAGAAGGACGACTTCTTCCTGGTGGGCACCTCCGAGGTGCCGCTCGGCGCCTACCACATGGACGAGATCATCGAGGCGGACCGGCTGCCGCTGCGCTACGCGGGCTTCTCGCCCTGCTTCCGCCGGGAGGCCGGCACCTATGGCAAGGACACCCGCGGCATCTTCCGCGTCCACCAGTTCGACAAGGTGGAGATGTTCTCCTTTGTCGCCCCGGAGGAGGCCGAGGCCGAGCACCGGCGCCTGCTGGACTGGGAGAAGCAGTGGCTGACCAGCCTGGAGCTGCCCTTCCAGGTGATCGACACGGCCACCGGTGACCTGGGCCTGTCCGCCTCGCGGAAGTTCGACTGCGAGGCGTGGATCCCCACCCAGGGCAAGTACCGCGAGCTCACCTCCACCTCCAACTGCGACGAGTTCCAGGCCCGCCGGCTCTCGGTGCGGATGCGCGAGGGCAAGGGCGTCCGGCCGCTGGCCACCCTCAACGGCACCCTGTGCGCCGTACCCCGCACCATCGTGGCGCTGCTGGAGAACCACCAGCAGGCGGACGGCTCGGTGCGGGTGCCCGAGGTGCTGCGCCCCTACCTGGGCGGACGCGAGCTGCTGGAGCCGGTCGCCGAGTGAGCGTCGAGCCGCCGTTCCGTCTGATCGCCACGGATCTCGACGGGACGCTGCTGCGTTCCGACGAGACCGTCTCCGAGCGCACCCGCGCCGCCCTGGCCCTGGCCACGGCGGCGGGGGCCGCCCATATCGTGGTCACCGGGCGCTCGGTGGCCTGGTGCCGGCACATCCTCGACGCCCTGGACTACCGGGGGCTGGCGGTGTGCGGGCAGGGGGCGCAGGTCTACCACGCCGGTGAGCACCGGCTGCTGACCGAGGTGACCCTGGACCGGCAGCTGGCCGGGCTGGCGGTCGCCAAGATCGAGGCGGAGACCGGGCCGCTGCGGCTGGCCGCCAGCCGGGACGGGCTGGACGGCGAGGTGCTCACCGGCCCCGGCTACCGGGTCAAGGAGGGCCCGGTGGCGGCCGTCCCGATCACCGAGGCGGCCGAGCTGTGGGCCGCCCCGATCACCAAGCTCTACCTCCAGCACCCCACCCTGGACGATGACGCCCTGGTGGAGGTGGCGCGCTCGGTGGCGGGCGGGCTGGTGGGGGTGACCATGGCGGGCGCCGGGATTGTGGAGCTGCTGCCGCTGGGCCTGAGCAAGGCCACCGGCCTCTCGCTGGCGGCCCGGCGGCTGGGGATGCGGGCGGCGGACACCATCGCCTTCGGCGATATGCCCAATGACATCCCGATGTTCGGCTGGGCGGCCCATGGCGTGGCCATGGCCAACGCCCACCCCGAACTGCGCGCGGTGGCCGATGAGATCACCGCTTCCCATGACGAGGACGGCATCGCGGTGGTCCTGGAACGGCTCTTCGGGTAGGGACGGTTGGGCGCCCCTCAGGGGCGCGGGGAACTGCGCGACCAGCCACGGACGTCCCGCACCCGGACCCCCCGGAAGCCCCACGGCGCCCGCCCCCGGGCAAACGGCCAGCAAGCCAGCCCAATAGCGGCAGCAATCGCATGCCCGAAATCCGTAAAAGTCGTGGCCCCGGTCATCAGCGGCACCGCGAAGAACAGCACCACTCCGGCCAGAACCGGCCACCGCCAGGGCCGGGGGATCCGGTACACCAGCAGGCCGGTCGCCGCGGCCAGCCCATAGGACACCCCTATGTCCACCACATGCCGCATCGCCCGCGGCGCCCGGTGGCTCTGGATCGCCAGCAGCAGCAGCTTCTGGCTGATCAGGGTGGCCGCGATATGCGCCACCCCCACCGTCCACAGCCAGCGCAGGGTGCCCACCCATCGCTCCAGATTGGCGTGGATCAGCTCGAACAGCACCGCGTAGAGCAGGAACGAGGACGGGTCCTGGATCCAGAACCCGCTGATCAGCAGCGACTGCAGCGGATGCTTGTTGAGCTCGTGGATATTGCTGCTGGTGCGGTGCAGCAGAAAGAACTCCAGGCCCTCGCTGGCGGCGGCGATCACCAGGCTGGTGATCCCGATGATCAGCAGCCAGATATGGGTGCCGGGCGAGGAGCGTACCCAGGAAGCCAGCCGGGTGCGGAGATCCACCATTCGACGGTAGCCGAGCGACCGTCGGGGCGCAGTTGTAGGATGACTGGGCAACCGGGCGAATAAGGAGAGAGGCCAAGCGCATGGCAGCACTGCGGGCAGCGGGCCGGCAGTCCCTGGTGGACACCGTGGTGGAGCAGCTGCGTACCCAGGTCACCGCCGGTGAGTGGCCGGTGGGTGAGCGCATCCCCACCGAGCACGCCCTGGCCGAGCAGCTGGGCGTCGGCCGCAACACCGTCCGGGAGGCGGTACGGGTCCTGGTGCACGCCGGAATGCTGCGCTCCAGGCAGGGCGAGGGCACCTTTGTGGTCTCCTCCGCCGACCCGGCCGAGATCATGCGCGGCCTGCGCCGGGCCGGTGTCCGGGACGTACTGGAGCTGCGTATCGCGCTGGAGGCGGAGGCGGCCCGGCTGGCCGCGCTGCGCCATGAGCCGGCCGACCTCGAGCGGATGAGCCGGGCGCTGGCCGCCCAGGCCGCCTTCGAGGACGCCGAGGGCCAGCCGGACTCCGGCAGCCTGGAGCTCTACGCCGACCATGACGTGGAGTTCCACCGGGCCGTGGTGGAGGCCGCGCACAATGCGGCGATCACCGCCACCTATGCCTGGTTCAGCAGCTCGGTGCGCGAAGCGCTGATCACCGCCCTGGGCGACCGGGATATGCCGCGCATTGTGCACGGCGACCACCACGCCCTGATGAACGCCATCGCCTCCGGCGACCCGGAGGCGGCCGAGCGGGCCGCCCGGGAGCTGCTGGACCGCCCCAGGCAGGCGGTCGAGGCACTGCTCGCCGAGAACGGCTGAGCCGGCCGCACCACCGGCGAGCCGGGCAACACCCCTTTTGTGAAAGGCACTTCATGTCGGAAACGAGGTCCCAGACACCTCCGGACATCACCCACACCACCACCCCCGTCACCCCCGTCACCGCCGCCGCCCCGGCCGCGGTCCGTGCCCACCCCGCCCTGGTGATGCTGGGCGTGGTGCTGGCCTCGCTCAATATGCGGGCCGCGCTGGCCGGGGTCTCGCCGCTGATGGGCGAGATAAGCGGCCACTTCCATCTGGCGGCGGCCGCCGGCAGCCTGGTGACCACCATCCCGCTGCTGTTCATGGGCCTGGGCTCGATCATCGCGCCCCGGCTGGCCCGGCGCTTCGGCACCGAGACCGTGCTCTGCGGTGCGCTGCTGCTGCTGTGCGGCGGCATCCTGCTGCGGGTGGCACCCCCGGTGGTGGCGCTGTTCCTGGGCTGCGCCCTGGTCGGCACCGCCATCGCCCTGCTGAACGTACTGATGCCGGGCCTGGTCAAGCGGGACTTCCCGGACCGGGCGGCCGCCATGACGGCCCTGTACTCCACCACCCTGATCCTGGGCGCCACCGGCTCCGCCGCGCTGGCGGTGCCGCTGGAGAACGCCCTGGGCGGCTGGCGGGGCTCGCTGGCCTTCTGGGCGCTGCTGGCCGCGGTGGCGGTGGTGGCCTGGATTCCCCAGGCGGTCATCGCCCGCCGGGCGCATCAGCAGGGCACCGGTCCCGCGCCCCGCGCCGCGGCCGGCGGCACCGAGACCAATCTGCTGCGCTCCCCGCTCGCCTGGCAGGTCACCCTGCTGATGGGCACCCAGTCACTGATCGCCTATGTCTGCATCGCCTGGATGCCTACCGTCTTCACCGACCATGGGATGAGCAAGGGCGAGGCCGGGGTGGTCTATGCCTTCTACACCCTGATCCAGATGGTCGGCTCCTTCTTCGTCCCGGTGATCGCCGGGCGGCTGCGCGACCAGCGGCCGCTGGCGGTGGCCGTGGTGACGCTGATGACCTGCGGCATCGTGGGGCTGCTCACCGCCCCGGTGGCCGGCGCCTGGCTGTGGGCAACCCTGATGGGCGTGGCCCAGGGCGGCATGCTGGGCCTGGCGCTGACCCTGATGGTGCTGCGCACCCGGGATGCGCACACCGCCTCCCGGCTCTCCGGCATGGCCCAGACCTGGGGCTATCTGCTGGCCTCGGTGGGACCCTTCGCCATTGGCGCGGTGCACCAGCTGACCGGTGGCTGGACGCTGCCGATCGGGCTGCTGCTGGTGGCCTGTGCGGCGCTGCTGTTCCTGGGGCTGGGCGCCGGGCGCGATCGCAAGGTCTGAGACGTTGGGAGAGGTGACGACCCCGATGTGAGGAGACGCCGCCGTGCCCGCTGCATCATCGCTCACCGTTCCCGCCGAGCTTGCCTCCTTCCATGAACGCTTCAACGCCGCCTCCGGCCGGGAGTGGGTGGCCGCACTGCCCGACCTGGCGGCGGAGTTCCTGGACCGCTGGAATCTCCGGCCGGACGGCCGGCCGGCGCATGGCATGGTCGCCCTGATCCTGCCGGTCCGCTGCGAGGACGGCACCCCGGCCGCGCTGAAGCTCCAGCCGGTGGACGAGGAGAGCGTGGGCGAGCCGCTGGCCCTGCGCGCCTGGGGCGGCGATGGCGCGGTCCAACTCCTGGGCCATGACCCGGAGTCGGGCACCATGCTGCTGGAACGGCTGGACGGGGCCCGGTCCTTGGCCACCGTCCCCGATGACACCGTGGCGCTGCACCACCTGGCCGGGCTGCTGGACCGGCTGCACGCCATCCCCGCCCCCGCCGGGCTGCGCCAACTCTCGGATATCGCCCAGGGGTTGCTGGAGCGCGCGCCGCAGGCCGCCCCCGCGCTGGCGGATCCCGCCGAGCGCCGGCTGCTGGCCGACTGCGCGGCAGCGGTACGGGAGGTGATCGCCGAGCCGGGCCGCCGGCTGCTCCACTGGGACCTGCACTATGAGAACGTCCTGGCCCCGCTGCCCGGAGTACAGCGCGAGCCCTGGCTGGCCATCGACCCCAAGCCGCTGGTCGGCGACCCGGGCTTCGACCTGCTCCCGGCCCTGGACAACCGCTGGGCCGACATCGCCGCCACCGGTGACCCGGCGCGGGCGGTGCTGCGCCGCTTCGATCTGCTGACCGAGGTGCTGGAGCTGGACCGGCACCGGGCGGTGTGCTGGACGCTGGGCCGGGTGCTGCAGAACGCGCTGTGGGACATCGAGGACGGGGAGACCTCCCTGATCCCCGAGCAGGTCACCATTGTGCGCGCCCTGCTCGGCCGCTGACCCCTGCTCCCCTGATCCCTGCCGCCGTGCTCACTCCTCTCCGGCCAGCGTCAGCCGGCGCAGCTTCTGCCCGGCGTACCAGGTGGCGGCCGTGGTCACCGCGGCCAGCAGCACCAGGGCGGTGGGCAGGGCGACATCGGAGGTGATGGCTCCCGGTGCGCCGATCTTCTCGGCCAGGGCCAGGGCCCACTGCTGGATGCTGAGGGTACGGGCGCCGGGGACCAGGTTGCCGAAGAACGCCTCCCAGACCAGGGCGTAGACCAGCCCGGCCACCACCGCGTGCCGGGTGAGGGTGGCCAGCAGCAGGAACAGTGCGCTGTAGGCGATGGAGGCGACAGCCGCGGCGGCGGCATAGGCGACGGCGATCCGCTCGCTGTTGCCATTGAGCAGCAGCCCCGCGATCAGGGTGGGTATCGCCGAGAAGGCCATGGTGACCCCAATGGCCACCAGCAGCTTGGTGACGATGATGGTGGGCCGCTTGACCGGTTTGGCCAGCAGATAGACCACCGAGCCGTCGTCGATCTCCGGGCCGATGGCTCCGGTACCGGCGATCACTCCGATCAGCGGGACCATGGTGGCCAGGGCGAAGCCGCCCAGCACATTGGTGGCGGTCGCGTCGTCGGCGCCGGTCAGCGCGCGGACCACGGCCGAGACCAGCAACAGCAGGACGGGCAGGGCCAGCAGCACAACAATCCGGCGGCGGCCGAGGAGCCCGCGGTAGGTGAGCCGGGCGACGGTGGGATGGAACATGGCGGTGGGGCTCCCTTCAGGCCGCGACGAGGTAGGAGAAGACCGATTCCAGCGACTCGTCGGAGGGCGAGACGGCCAGCAGGCGGATGCCCCGGGCCCGGGCGACGACGGGCAACAGGGTGGTGAAACGGCCGAAGTCGGCGGCCTGGATGCGCAACACGCCTTCCTGGAGGTCCACTTCGATACCCGCGGTGGAGGGGTCGGCGATCAGCGCGGCGGCCAGCGCCCGGTCGTCACTGGAGCGCACCAGATAGCGGTGCGGGCGATTGGTCATCAGCCGGCGGATCTTGCGGAAGTCACCGGAGGCCGCGTGGCGGCCGGCCACCACCACCTCGATATGGGCGGCGAGTTGCTCCACCTCCTCCAGGATGTGCGAGGAAAACAGCACGGTGCGGCCCTCGGCCCCCATCTGTCGCAGCAGCTCCATCAGTTGCATGCGCTGGCGGGGGTCCATGCCGTTGAAGGGCTCGTCCAGCAGCAGCACCGCGGGGTCGTGGACCAGCGCGGAGGCCATCTTCACCCGCTGCCGCATGCCCTTGCTGTAGGTGGAAATGCGCCGGTCCTGGGCGTACTCCATCTCCACGGTGGCCAGGGCCCGTTGGGCGGCGTCCTCGCCCAGGCCGTGCAGCTCGGCGTTGGCCCGGACGAACTCCCGGCCGGTGAGGAAGTCGTACATGGCCTCCCGCTCGGGGACCAGCCCGATCTGCCGGTAGATCTGCTCATTGCCCCAGATCGCGGCTCCGTCCAGAGTGACGGTGCCGCTGGAGGGGGCCAGGAAGCCGGCCATCATATGGATCAGGGTGGACTTCCCGGCACCGTTGGGACCGAGCAGCCCGGTGACGCCCGGGCCCACCCGCATGGTCACATCGTTGACGGCGACCACATTCCCGAACCAGCGGGAGACCTTGTCGATCTCGATTGAGGTCACAGCCCGGCCTTTCGGTAGCGGCGCATCAGCAGGGCGTAGGAGCCCGCGATCAGGCCGAGGACGACCAGCAGATAGACCACGCCCGCGCCGGTGCCCGGGCCATGGCCGCCGGGGAAGTCCGAGGTGGCCTGGAGGAAGGCGGTCTGTACGCCGTCTATCAGGGTGAGCGGGGAGAACAGGCCCAGCCAGCCGATGACGTCGGTGGTGTCCCGGGCCAGGGCGATGGCCTGGATGGTGCTGACCGCGCCATAGGAGATGGTGAGTACCGCGATGATGGCGGCGACGCCGAAGCCGCGCCGCGGGGTGAGCGCGGCGATCACCAGGCCGATTCCGGCGAAGAGCAGCGACAGCAGGGCCACGGAGACCAGTCCTTCGGCTAGGCCCTTGGTCTGACCGGCGAAGCCCAGCTTGGCCAGCAGGGCGCCGAGATAGAGGATCAGCAGGGGCGCGGCGGTGAGGATGAACAGGGCGGAGGCCAGGGCGGCGAACTTGGCCACCACATAGTCGAAGCGTTCCATCGGGCGGGAGAAGTACAGCGGGACGGTTTTGAACCGCAGGTCCCGGGAGACCGACTGGGGCGCCTGGGCGGCCAGGAACAGGCCGATGACCGCCTGCAGATAGGGGGCGTAGGCGGTGTAGGCCACCAGGAGTTTGTTCGCCTTGGTGGCCACCGTCACCGCCACGATGATGGCGGCGGGCAGGCACATGGCGGCGAACAGGATCATCGGCAGCACCTTGGACTTGGCCGAGCGGCCCAGCCCATAGGCGCCACGCAGGCTCTGCACATAGAGCGAGCGCCGGATGTAGCGGCGGCCGAGGCGGGCGCCGGTGTAGTTGCGGTAGCCGATGTTGTGGATGACGTCCTGGGCGGGGGCCAGGGAGGACTCAGGCGGCATCGGGGCTGTCCCATTTCTGCGCGGGGCCGGCCGTCGGGACGGCGGTGGTCTGGAAGACCTCGGCGATGCGGTGCCGGCGCTGTTCCATCCGGACCAGGCCGAGGCCGAGGGTGGCCACCGCGTCGCGCACCATGTCATAGGTCTCCTCGCCGGCCAGGCCGACCAGCAGCACCCGGCCGGAGCCGGGGGCTCCGTGCTCGCCGGAAGGCTGCACCATCAGCCCGGCCGCGGTGAGCGCGGAGTGCAGTGCGGCGGTGCCGTCGGGGTGGGTGTCGCTGTCGGTGACCTCGACCGCCAGGGAGCCGGTGGCCTGCGTGAAGTCGCTGGTGGCGGAGGAGCGCAGCAGCTTGCCGCCGTCGATCACCACCACCTGGTCACAGGTGCGCTCCAGCTCGCCCAGCAGGTGCGAGGTGACCAGCACCGAGATGCCGAAGTCGGTGTGGATCCGGCGGATCAGGGCCAGCATCTCGTCCCGGCCGACCGGGTCCAGGCCGTTGGTGGGCTCGTCCAGGAACACCAGCTGGGGGTCGTGGACCAGGGCCTGGGCCAGCTTGACCCGTTGCTTCATCCCGGTGGAATAGCCGCCGACGGGGCGGTAGCGCTCCTCGTAGAGGCCCACATGGCGCAGGGTGTCGGCGGTGCGCTCCCGGGCGGCGGCCGGCGGCAGGCCGGACATCCGGGCCAGGTGCACCACCAGTTCGGTCGCCGAGACATCCGGCGGCAGACAGTCGTGCTCGGGCATATAGCCCACTCGCTCCCGGATCGCCGCGCCCTGGGTGGCGACGTCCAGGCCGAGCACCCGGGCACTGCCCTCGGTGGCCGGGGAGAGCCCCAGCAGGATTTTGATCAGCGTGGACTTGCCGGCTCCGTTGGCACCCACCAGCCCGGTCACTCCGGGGGTGATGTCCACGGTGAGCCGGTCAAGCGCGGTCACCTTGGGGAACCGCTTGCTGAGGCCGTCGATGGCGATCACTGTCACGCCTTCGACGCTAGTGGGGGCGGGCGCCGTCGTCGTCAGCCTGGAGCGTGGCTTATTCGTAGTCCTCGGGGCTGACCCACCCGTAGGGGGTCGGCCGGAAGTACGGGTGGGTGTCCCTGGCATTCCCCGGTGCACCGGACCACGACCCTTGACGCAGCCGCTGAACGTTGTCACATTCGTTGCTGTCAACTTACCGATTCCGCAACGGGTTTCACTCGGTGCGCAGTGAACGGGCGGGTGGGCATGACGGCCGATGCCATGGACGGGCCCGGCGGGGAGCTGCGCGGCTTCCGTGAGGTGCAGCGGCTGGCCTATGCCTGCGCGGAGGCGGTGGCCGGGCGGCTGCGGCCGGGGGTGACCGAGCGGGAGGCCGCGCGGATGCTGCGGGAGTGGCTGCGCGAGCGCGGGGTGCGGGACTGGTTCCATCTGCCCTTCGCCTGGTTCGGCGACCGTACGGCCTTCACGGGCTTCCGGCTGCCGCACCAGTTCTTCCCCACCGGCCGCGAGCTGGCGCCGGGCATGCCGTTCATCCTGGACCTGGCTCCGGTGTACCGGGGCTTCACCGCCGATATCGGCTACTCGGGCTGCCTGGGGCCCAACGCCCTGCACCGACGGCTGGCCGCGGATCTGCTGGAGCACCGGGCGCTGATCCTGCGCGAGGTGCGCGAGCGGCGGCCGCTGCGCGAGATCTACCGGGAGGTGGACGCGCTGATGGTGCGCCAGGGCTATGCCAACCGGCACCGCGCCTATCCCTTCGGGGTGATAGCGCACAAGGTGCACCGGGTGCCCCAACACCGCTGGGCGCCCAGCCTGTTGGGGTTCGGTGTGCACTCGCTGCGGGGGCTGGCCGCGGACGCCCTGCGCGGGCACCGTCAGGGCTGGTCGCCGCTGTGGAGCCCGTACCGGGTCTCCGGCCATCCGCCGGTGCCCGGGCTGTGGGCGGTGGAGCCGCATCTGGGCTTCCGCGGCACCGGCGCCAAGTTCGAGGAGCTGCTGGTGGTGACCGACTCCCGGGATCCCGTGGAGAGCGCGTTCTGGCTGGACGAGGACCTGCCGCATCTGCGGCACCGAGCCGAGGAGGTGGCCGCGTGAGCGGCGCGGGGATCGAGGGGGCGCGGGAGCGCCGGGTGGTCTCGGGCGGGGTCGAGCTGTGCGTGGCCGAGCTGGGCGAGGCCGGGCGGCCGGTGGTGGTGCTGGTGCACGGCTATCCGGACAGCAAGGAGGTGTGGTCCGAGGTCGCCCGGCGGCTGGCCGGCCGCTTCCATGTGGTGCTCTATGACGTCCGGGGCCATGGCCGGTCCAGCGCGCCGCGGCCGCTGCGCGGCGGCTTCACCCTGGAGAAGCTCACCGATGACTTCCTGGCGGTGGCCGGCGCGGTGAGCCCGCATGCCCCGGTGCACCTGGTGGGCCATGACTGGGGCTCGGTGCAGGGCTGGGAGTTCGCCACCGCCCGGCGCACCGAGGGGCGAGTGGCCTCCTTCACCAGCATTTCCGGTCCCTCGCTGGACCACCTGGGGCTATGGCTGCGGCGCCGGGCCGCCCGGCCCACCCCGCGGGCGGTGGCCCAGCTGCTGGGGCAGGGCCGCAGATCCTGGTATGTCTCCGCGCTGCATCTGCCCCGGCTGCCGGAGGCGGCCTGGCGGGGGCCGCTGGGCAGGCGCTGGCCCGCCCTGCTGGAGCGGCTGGAACGGCTCCCGGCGGACGGCTACCCCACCGCCTCGCTGCCCGAGGACGCCGCGCACGGCGCCTGGCTCTACCGGGACAATGTCCGCGCCCGGCTGCGGCACCCCCGCCGGGACGCCTACGCCCATGCGCCGGTGCAGCTGATCACGCCCACCGGGGACCCCTATCTCTCCGAGCGCCTCTATGACGACCTGGAGCAGTGGGCGCCGGGCCTGGTGCGCCGCACCCTGCGGGCCAAGCACTGGGTGCCCCGGCACCGGCCCGACCAACTGGCCGCCTGGATCACCGAGTTCGTCCTGAACCGGCAGAACGACCGGGAAAACGACCGGCAGGCCGGCCGGCAGCACACCCGGCAGGGCGGCCGGGCGGCCGCCGCCCGGCGGCCGGCCACGGCGCGGGAGGCTTACGCCCAGCGCTTCGCCGGACAGCTGGTCCTGGTGACCGGGGCGGCCGGCGGCATAGGGCGGGCCACCGCCTTCGCCTTCGCGGAGGCCGGGGCTCGGGTGGTCGTGGTGGACCGGGACGCCGAGGGCGCGGCCCGCACCGCCGAACTGGCCCGGCTCTCCGGCGCGGCCGGGGCCTGGGCCGAGTGTGTGGATGTCTCCGACGAGCAGGCCATGGAGAAGCTGGCGGACCGGGTGGCCGCGGAGTACGGCGTGGTGGACGTCCTGGTGAACAACGCCGGTATCGGGCTGGGCGGTTCCTTTCTGGACACCTCGCCGGAGGACTGGCGCCGGGTGCTGGACGTCAATCTCTGGGGGGTCATCCATGGCTGCCGGCTCTTCGGCCGGCAGATGGCCGAGCGCGGGCAGGGCGGCCATATCGTCAATATCGCCTCGGCGGCGGCCTTCCAGCCGGTGCGGAGGCTGTCCGCCTATGGCGCCTCCAAGGCGGCGGTGCTGATGCTCAGCCAGACGCTGCGGGCGGAGCTGGCCGGCCAGGGCATCGGGGTCTCGGCGATCTGCCCGGGGGTGGTGAACACCGGGATAGTGAGCACCGCGCGCTTCGCCGGGGTGCCGGAGGAGGAGCAGCAGCGGCTGCGCAACCGTGCGGCCCGCGCCTACCGGCTGCGCAATTACCCGCCGGAGAAGGTGGCGGACGCCGTGCTGCGGACGGTGCTGGAGAACCGGGCGGTGGTGCCGGTGACCCCGGAGGCCCATGGCGCACTGCTGCTGTCCCGCTTCGCCCCCCGGCTGCTGCGGGCCCTGTCACGGATCGAACCCCGGCTGTAGCCAGGGCCGTTGAGGGTCCCGGCCCCGGGGACCTGAGCATCTTGAGGAGTGAGGATGAGCCATCACATATCGCCGAGAAGGGTGTCCTTCGACTGGCACCGCACCCCGCTGCACTGGATACCGGGCGAGCCCACCGCCACCCATGTGATCAATGTGCTGCATCTGCTGCTGCCCGCCGGGGAGCGGTGGTTCGTCAAGGTCTTCAAGGAGGCCCTGCCCCTGGTGCGGGACCCCCAACTGCTCAGAGACGTCAAGGGATTTATGGGCCAGGAGGCCACCCACAGCGTGCAGCACTCCTATGTGCTGGACCACTTGGCCGAGCAGCGGCTGGACACCACCGAGTACACCCGGCGGGTGGACTTCCTTTTCGATGTGCTGCTCGGCGACAAGCCCCCCTTCGGACTGCGGATCCCGGACCTTGAGTGGCTGCGCTTCCGGCTGGCGGTGATCGCCGCGGTGGAGCAGTTCACCGCGGTGCTGGGCGACTGGGTGCTGCGCACCGAGGCACTTGACCGGGCCGGCCCGGACCCGGTGATGCTGGACCTGCTGCGCTGGCACGGCGCGGAGGAGGTGGAGCACCGCTCGGTGGCCTTCGATATGTACCAGCACTGCGGCGGTGAGGAGCCCGGGCGCTATGCCCGCCGGGTCTGGGGCATGGCCATCACCGCGCCGGTGCTGTTCTATCTGTGGGGCTATGGCGCCACCTATCTGATCCGGCACGATCCCCGGCTGGCCGGCCGGGTGCGCTACACCCTGCGCTCCCACAACCGGGCGATCGGAAAAGGGCTGTTGCCCAGCTGGCGTGAACTGGGCGCGGCCGTCCCGCGCTATCTGCGGCGTACCTACCACCCCTCGCAGGAGGGCTCGCTGCAGGCGGCGGTCGCCTATCTCGCCTCCTCCCCGGCGGCGGCCCGGGCCGCCTCGTGACCGAGCCGGCCTACCGGATCGAGGACCTGGCCCGGCACAGCGGGGCCACCGTCCGCACCATCCGCGCCTACCAGGACCGGGGCCTGCTGCCCAGGCCGGAGCGCAGCGGCCGGGCAAATGTCTACCGCGAGGTCCATCTGGCGCGGCTGCGGCAGATCGCCGCCCTGCTGGAGCGCGGCTACACCCTGGCCAGCATCAAGGAGCTGCTGGACGCCTGGGACACCGGCCAGGACCTGGGCGGGGTGCTCGGCCTGGTCGCCGAGGTCAACGGCCCCTGGAGCGATGAACGGGCCATCCGGATCAACCGCGCCGAGCTCTCCGCCCGCTTCGGCGGCATCCAGGATGAATCCGCCATCGAGGAGGCGGTCGAACTCGGCGTCCTGGAACGGCTGCCGGGCTGCCCCGACCTGTTTCTGGTGCCCAGCCCCCGGGAACTGGCGGTGGCCGCCGAGCTGTACGCGGCCGGGGTGCCGCTGACCGCCATCACGGGCCATCTGCGCGAACTCCGGGTTCAGGTGGAGCACATCGCCGGCCGGTTCCTGGACTTCACCACCGAGCATGTCTTCCGCCCCTATCTGGACCACCCCCCGTCCGATGAGGAGGCCGCCGAGGCCGCCCAGCTGGTGCGCCGGCTGCGCCCGCTGGCCCAGCAGACCTTGGACGCCGAACTCGCCCGCGCAATGCGCGACTTGGCCACCCGCTTCCTGCGCAGCCACCTCAGCGAGACCGCGATACCGGAGCAGGCCCCGCAAGCTCCCCGCTCGGCTCCGCCCCCGGCTCCCGACGGGACCGGGGCCCCTTCCCCCGGCCTCCCCCGGACCGAACCGGTGACGCTGCCCGCAGGGACCGTAGAGGCGGTGCGCCGGCTGGTCGGGGAGGAGCATGTCGGGGAGTTCATCGCCGCGGCCGCCGAACGGGAGGTGCGGGCAAGGGTGATGGACGATCTCGCCGCCGGTGCTCAGCGGTCGGCTATCCAGTTGCCGTGAAAGCCATAGGGCACTCGCTGGGGCAGGTGGACCACGGCCACCGGCGGTGCGGAGAGCTCATCGGCGTCCAGGATGACCAGATCGCTGGTGTCGGTGGCGGCGTCATAGACATAACTGAGCAGCCAGCCCGCGCCGCCCGGCCGGTCATCGGCCGGGGCGAAGGCCGCCTCGGCGGGTATCCGGCCGGGGCCGAACTCATGCCGTCTCACTGCTCCGCTGTGCAGGTCATAGCGGAGCAGGGTGCCGGGCTCCGGTTCGATGCCCGGGGATCCGGTGACCGTGGCATGGCCGTACCGGGCGGGCGCCCCGGCCAGCCGGTCGTCGATGCGCGGGAACTCACAGCGGGTGTCGTCCAGTTGCTCCTCGGCCACGGTGCCCCGGGCCAGGTCGATGGTCCACCGCCAGAGCACGGGCACCGCACGGCCCAGGGCGGGGGCGGCGTAGTGCGGGTAGCGCACCACATGGAGGACGACGGTCTTGCCCTGGTCATAGGCGTTGAAGGCATGGAAGACATAGCAGGGGTCCACCGGCAGCCAGCGCACCTCGCCAAAGGGATCGTCGCGGCGCAGCACGCCCAGCCGGGCCCCGTACCCGGGATCCCAGGCATAGGGCAGGCCGCCGCCCCGCCGGACGAGCTCCGGATCGAGGACCACGGGCAGATCCATGAACACCACATGGCGGGAGGTGAGATGGAAGTCATGCATCATCGTGATGCCGGGCACATCAATGGGCCTGCTGATGGTCAACTCCCCGTCCCTGTCGGCCCGGTGGTACACCAGCTGGTGCCCGCTGCCGCCGCGGCCGAAGAAGTGCAGCTCCCCGGTGCTGGGGCAGGTCTTGGGGTGGGCGGTCATCGAGGTGGTCAGCCGCCCCCCGAAGTCATGGACGCCGAGCGTCTCCAGCTCATGCCCCGGCCGGCCGTCCACCTCATAGGGGAGTGAGGACTCCACCAGCGCCAGGGTGCGGCCGGCGTGGTGCACCACATGGGTGTTGGCATGGCCGGCGGTGAGGTCGATCCTGCCCTGCTCGTCGTAGTACCGGGCGCCATGGGTGAAGGTGCTGGTGCGCACCCAGCGGTTGCGGTAGGCGGTGGCCCGGCCGCTCTCCAGCCGGACGCCATGGATCATGCCGTCGCCGAAGAACCAGTGGCCGGAGGCCGCGTCCCGTGGGTTGGGGCCATTGCGGAGATACCAGCCGCTGAGCTCGGGCGGGATCGCTCCGGTGACCGGCAGATCGTGGGCGGTCAACTCCTCTGATACCGGAGCGTAGTTGCCCGCGAGGTGGGCGGGTGAGGCGGTCATGATGAATCTCCTGTGGTCGGTCGGTTGCTGCCGTGCCGGGTGCGCCGTGCTCAGCCGCTCACCGCCGCGTTCCCCTCTGCCGGCCCCAGCAGGCCCGCCTGGACGGCATACCGCCTCATCCGGGCGCGGTAGCGGTTGGTGAACACCGCGGGCACCAGGAACCCGGCGAGATGGATGACGGCGGAGGCCACGCTGCCGAGGCCGGTGGCGTAGACGACGGTCATGGCGGCGGCGCTGAGGGTGAAGGCGGTGGCCCAGGCGGCGGTGATGACGACATTGGCCCGGCGGAAGAGCGGGTGGTTCCACACCCGGGGCGAGGTCTGGCGCTTGGCTATCTCCTCGGTGAAGGGACGGCCGATGGCCAGGGTGGCCCAGGCGGTGAGCGCCAGCCAGAGCGAGGACACGGCACCGGTGTGCGCGCCCAGCCAGCTGTGCGGCCGGGCGAGGGCCAGAGCGGTGAGGGCGGCGAAGAAGGCCACCGAGCTGTACTCCAGGATCAGCGAGCCGGCCAGGGAACCGTCCAGGCGCTCCTTGACCAGCAGCGCCGCCCCGGTGATCAGCGCGGTGACGGCTCCCAGGCGCCAGTCGAGGGTGGCGGCGATCGAGAAGGCGATCCAGGCGATAAAGCCGCGCAGGTAGTTCATGACAGGCCCCCCAGGTTGCGGTGGTCTCGCCGGTCCGTCATCGACCGATGACTCCGACATTCCAACTGTGACATGTCGAAGCTAGAACCTCCACCCTTGACATGTCAATACTGGAATGTCAGGCTGTCGCCATGAGTCTGAGACATGCGGTGCTGGGTCTGCTGGCCAACCGCCCGGCCAGCGGCTACGACCTGATGAGGGCATTCGACAGCTCCTTGGCCAATGTCTGGCCGGCCACCCAGAGCCAGGTCTATGGCGAGCTGGGCAAGCTGGCCACGGCCGGCCTGGTGGAGGTCTCCACCGAGGGCGCCCGCGGCCGCAAGGAGTACGTCATCACCGAGGAAGGCCGGCATGAGCTGCACCGCTGGCTCACCGAGACGGAGCCCGAGCGCAAGATGCGCAGCGATGCCATGCTGCGGGTCTTCTTCCTCAACAGCCTCACCCGGCTGGAAGCGGTGGCCTATCTGGAGTCCGAGGCACACCACGCGGCCGGCCGGCACGCGGCCATGCGGGAGGTGGAGGCCCGGGTTGACTGGGACGAAGGCCCGTTGTCGGTCAATGGCCGGATAGCCCTGGAGTACGGGCTGCGGCTGACCGCCATGCAGGAGGAGTGGGCCCGCTGGGCGGCCGAGCAGTACGCCAAGCAGCGCCCCGAGTAGCGGAAGAAGGACGGGCCGGCCACGGGAGCGTCCCGCCGCCGTAAAGCCCGGAGCTCACAGCCCCGGTGCGCCCCAGACCGGGAACCAGCGGGCCAGGTCGGGCTCGATCCGCAGGTCATCGCCGAGCAGGGCCCGCACCTGGAGCTCCAGCCCGTTGTCCCGCCTGCCCGGCCCGCCGCTTGCGCCCTCCCCGCCCGGCACCGGGGCGAAGGGGTAGAAGGTGCCGCGCTTATAGAGGTAGACCAGGGCAAGCGGGCGTTGCCCCGCATCGCGGAAGCCCATCAGGGAGCAGAGCAGCTGCGGTCCGAACCCGCCTTCCTGGAGCAGGGTGTTGACCGCATGCAGGTCGTTGACCAGGCCCGCGGTGTCCTCGGCCGGGTGCCGGGAGAGCAGCCAGGTGTAGCCGTAGCCGTCCTGGCTGAACTCCACCTGTGGCCCGCTGTCCTCCGTGTCCTCCCGCAGGCCCGCGGCCAGCAGTTCCCCGACCTCCTGCCGCAGGCCGTCGAAGGCTCCGCCCTCCACGGTGGCGAAGCACACCGAGCCCAGCCCGGTCGGCCGGAACCCGGCCCCCGCCTGCAGGGTGAGGGCGGCGGAGGGCAGGGCGAAGAGCCGGTCGAGATCCGGGCGGACGGGTTTGCTGCGGCCCAGGATGACGTCCAGAAGACCCATGGACCAGGCTCCTTTCGGAACGGGCCAGCTTTGGGGGCGGGGCTTTGGAGGGCCGGGGCTTCAGGGGCGGCCGAGCTGGGCGGCGATCCGGCCGAGCTGGTCCAGCCGCTGCTCCAGCGTCGGGTGCGAGGACAGCAGCCGGCCGACGCTGTCCTTGGCGAAGGCGGGGGCGAAGAAGAAGGCGTTGAAGGGCTCGGCCTGGCGCAGATCCCGGGTGGGGATCCGGGCCATCTCCCCGGTGACCTTGGTGAGCGCGGCGGCCAGGGCCGAGGGCCGTCCGGTCAGCAGGGCGGCCGCCCGGTCGGCGGACAGCTCGCGGTAGCGGGACAACAGCCGGGTCAGCAGGAAGCTGATGGCATAGACCACCGCGCTGATCAGCGGAATCAGCACCACCAGGAGAGCGGTGTTGCTGTCCCGGCCGCCCACGCGCCTGAAACCGCCCCAGAGGCCGACGCGGGTGATGACCCCGGCCAGTACCCCCAGGAAGGAAGCGATGGTCATCACCGCCACATCCCGGTGCGCCACATGGGACAGCTCATGGGCCAGCACCCCCTCCAGTTCCTCCGGCTCCAGCCGGCGCAGCAGCCCGGTGGTCGCGCACACCACCGCGTTGTCGCGATTGCGCCCGGTGGCGAAGGCATTGGGTACATCGCTGTCGGCGATGGCCACCCTCGGCTTGGGCATATCGGCCAGGGCACACAGCCGGTCCACCGCGCCATGCAGTTCCGGGGCCTGCTCCGGGGTGACCTCCCGGGCACCCATGCCAAAAGCGGCGATCTTGTCGCTGAACCAGAACTGGGCGACGAACAGAGCGCCCGCCAGCACCAGGACGACCGGCCAGGCTCCGCGCAGGGCCACCATCAGCACACCGACGAACACCACATAGAGCAGCCCGATAAAGAACATCGTGCTCACCATGCGGGCGGTCAGCCCTCGGTCCGGAGCGAAACGGGTGCCTTGCATGGAGACCTCCAAGGCTCTGCACCACGCCCCCGTAGGTGCCTCTGCCCCGATTCTCCCTCGCCGGCGCCGGCCCGCGCGGTAAAAGGCAGGGTAAGAAGGGCCGTCGGCGGCCGCCGAACAGTTACCGAACGGCCGGCGCCTCAAACGCCACAGGGGAAACGTAGGCTTCAGAAGCATGACGACTTCCCTGCGCCTCAGCACCGTGATCCTTCCCGTCCGCCGCTGGCGGGAGGGCGGCGAAGCGGAATGGCGGCGGGCCGAGGAGCTGGGGTTCCACGCCGCGTACACCTATGACCACCTGTCCTGGCGGAGCTTCCGGGACGGCCCCTGGTTCGGTGCCGTACCGACCCTGACCGCCGCCGCCCAGGTCACCTCCCGGATGCGGCTGGGCACCATGGTCACCTCGCCCAACTTCCGGCACCCGGTGACCCTGGCCAAGGACCTGATCTCGCTGGACGACGTCTCCGGTGGCCGGATCACCCTGGGCATCGGCGCGGGCGGCGATGGCTTCGACGCCACCGCCCTGGGCCAGGAGCCCTGGACCCCTCGGGAGCGCGCCGCCCGGTTCGCCGAGTTCGTCCCGCTGCTGGACCGGCTGCTGAGTGAGCCGGCCGTCTCCCACCGGGGCGAGTTCTACTCCGCCGAGGAGGCCCGCAATGTCCCCGGCTGCCTCCAGCGCCCCCGGATCCCCTTCGCGGTGGCCGCCACCGGGCCGCGCGGCATGCGGCTGGCCGTCCGCCACGGCCAGGCCTGGGTGACCACCGGTGACCCCAAGCTGTTCGAGACCGGCACCCCCGAGCAGTCGCTGGCCGCCCTGCGCGGGCAGGTCGAGCGGATCGAGGAGAAGTGCGCCGAGGCCGGCCGGGATCCCCAGGGCCTGGAGAAGATCCTGCTCACCGGCTTCACTCCGGACCGTCCGCTGGAGTCCTTCGACGCCTTTGTGGACTTCGCCGGCCGCCATGCCGAGCTGGGCTTCACCGAGATCGTGATCCACTCGCCCATTCCGGACTCCGCCTTCGCCGCCGACCCCGGGGTCTTCGAGCGGATCGCCACCGAGGGCCTGGCCAAGCTGGGCTGAGGCGCTCCCGGTATGCCGGGCCCCGGCCCCCTCCCGGAGAATGGGAGGGTGACTTCCGCTACCGAGCAGCCCGAGACCCCAGCCGCCCGGCGAAGAGCTCCCCGCCCGCGGCTGATCGCCACCGACCTCGACGGCACCCTGCTGCACGACGACAAGACGGTCTCCGACCGTACCGTCGCCGCCCTGGCCGCCGCCGAGGCCGCGGGCATCGAGGTCTTCTTCGTCACCGGACGCCCGGCCCGCTGGATGGATGTGGTCAGCGCCCATGTGCAGGGCCATGGCCTGGCCATCTGCGCCAATGGCGCCGCCGTGGTGGACCTGCACGACGGCGGCCGCTTTGTGGAGGTCCGGCCGCTGGAGACCGCCGACGCGCTGGCCATCGTCCATGCCATACGCGCGGCCGTGCCCGGGTCCTCCTTCGCCGTGGAGCGCACCACCGGGATGCACTACGAGCCGCAGTACCCGCCCTTCCAGACCGACCCCGCCGCCACGGTCGCCGCCGCCGAGGAGTTGCTGGCCCAGCGGGGAGCGGACGTCGGCCCCGTCCTCAAGCTGCTCGCCCACCACCCCGACCTGCCCCCGGACGACTTCCTGTCCATCGCCCGCGCGGTGGCCGGGGAGCATGGCTCGTTCACCCGCTCCAGCCCCACCGCCCTGCTGGAGATCAGCGGTCCGGGCGTCAGCAAGGCCAGCACCCTGGCCCGGTGCTGTGCCGAGCGGGGCATCGCCCCCGAGGAGGTGGTGGCCTTCGGGGACATGCCCAATGACCTGGAGATGCTGGGCTGGGCCGGGACCTCCTACGCGATGGCCAACGCCCACCCCGATGTGCTGGCCACCACCGACCGCCATACCTCGGCCAACAACGAGGACGGGGTCGCTAAGGTCATCGAGCGGCTGCTGGCGGGCTGACCGGGGGCACCGCCCTCCGCACCGACGTGCCGGGGGCGCCGCCCTCGCCACCGGAGCGCCCGGGGCAACAACACGCCCCGGGCACCGCCCTCCTCACAGAAGCACCCCGTGCCCCCGCAGCCACGCCACCGGGTCCACCGCCGAGCCGAACTCCGGGGTGGTACGGACCTCGAAGTGCAGATGCGGACCGGTGGAGTTGCCGGTGGTACCGGACAGCCCGATCCATTCACCCGCCCGCACCGGCCGCCCCGGGGCCATAAAGGGCGCCGAGAGATGCGCGTACTGCGAGTACCAGCCGCCCGGGTGCCGGATCACCAGGCTGATGCCAAAGGCCCCGCCGCAGCCCGCCGCCACCACCGTCCCCGGTCCGACGGAGCGCACCGGGGTGCCCACCGGAACCGCGAAGTCCTGGCCGGTGTGCACCCCGGACCAGTTGGCGCCGGTGCCGCCGTAGCCGGCGGACAGCTGGTACTCCAGCACCGGACGCGTCCAGCCCTGCCGCGCCTCGCCCGCCGGGTGGGCGGAGTCGCCCCCGTCCACAATTGACCGGTCCACCGGTCGGCACCGGCCATGGCCGACGGCCGCCTCGGCCAGGCCGCTGAGCTCCTCGCGGGCCTCCGTCAGCTGCTCGTCCAGCTCGCCCTTGGCCCGGCGCAGCCGCCCCACCTCCTCTTCCAGCTCCTGCCAGGAGTTCGCCGCCGACCGCTGTTCCGCTTCCAGCGCCCGGCTGCGGTCATCTGCCTGGGCCACCCTGGTGACCAGCAGGTTCCGCCGCTCGGACTCCTGTTCCTGAAGGGTCAGCAGCTCCACCGGGTCATCGGCGGCCAGTGCGCTGCCCGGTGCGGTGAAGCCGCCGGTGCGGTAGAGCTCGCGGGCCTCGGCCCCAGCGGCCTCGTGCAGCTCGCGGGCGATCCGGCGCTGCTCGTACAGCCGCCGGGTGGCGCGCCGGGCCAGCTCCCGGCGTTCCCGTACCTCCGCCATCCCGCGCTGGTAGCGCTCCTTGGCCCGGCCCGCCTCCTGGGCCAGCCGGTACACCTCCGAACCGACCCGGGCCAGCCGGCCCGGTGGCCGGGCCGAGGTCCGCGCCGTCACCGAGGGCTCGGCGAGCGGCAGCGGCGCCAGCACCGTGCACAGGGCGCATACGGCCACTGCGATGCGCCGTCGCCGGATGCCGCGCCCCGGACAGGGCGTGCGAAAGCACCCGGTCAGCCGAGAAAAGCGACAAAGAGATCGCATGAACGCGATCGTGGCCCGCCGTCCGGCTGCCCGCCCCCGCAGAGGACCGTTCGGAGCACCCCCCTTCGCCCCGCCGGACCGGCTACAGCGGCGCCTCCCACACCACCCGCGTCCCGCCGCCGTCCTCGCCCAGCCCCGGGCCGTAGGAACTGGAGCCGCCCAGCGACTCCGCCCGTTTTGCCAGATTGCGCAGCCCGCTGCGGCGGCCGCCCGCGGGGATGCCCACCCCGTCGTCGGCCACCGTCAGCCGTACCGCCTCCCGGCCGTCGGCCAGCCGGGCGGTGGCGTCCACCACCACCTCGATCCGGGACGCCCTGGCGTGCCGGAAGGCATTGGAGAGCGCCTCGCGCAGCGCCGCGATCAGGTGCTTTCCGGTGCGCTCCCCGACCTTGGCGTCCACCGGCCCGATGAAGTGGGCGGAGGGCTGGAAGCCCAGGGGCACCGCGGCGGTGCCGATCTCCCGCAGCACCCGGGTGCGCAGCCCGGCCGGCAGCTCGGTGGGCTCCTGCTGGAGGGCGAAGATGGCGGTGCGGATCTCCTGGATGGTGCGGTCCAGTTCGTCCACCGCCCGGGCCACTGTCTGCCGCACCTCCGCCTCCACCGCGCGGCGCTGGGCGCTCTCCAGCACCAGCCCGGTGGCGAACAGCCGCTGGATCACCAGGTCGTGCAGGTCCCGGGCGATACGGTCGCGGTCCTCGTAGACGGCCAGCCGTTCCCGGTCGCGCTGGGCCTCGGCCAGCACCAGGGCCAGCGCGGCCTGGTCGGCGAACTGCCCGGCCAGGGTGCGCTCGGCGGCGGTGTATGTGGCGGTGCCCCGCCGCCGTGGGGTGGCCAGGGCGCCCAGCACCCGGTCGCCGCTCTTCAGCGGCAGCAGCATGGCGGGGCCGAAGCGCCGGGCGGGTGCACTGCGCAGCCGGGGGTCGGTGGCCGCGTCGTCCGTGAACACCGGCTGTCCGGCCAGCAGTTGGCCGACCACCGGCAGGTCCGGCGGCAGTACGGTGCCCAGCAGCCGGGACCGGTCGTCCGGCCCGGCCGCCACCGCGGCCATCTCCAGGCCGCCGTCCCCGTCCGGCAGCAGCACGATGCCCGCGTCGGCACCGGCCAGCCGGCGGGCCTGTTCGGCGACCACCGCCAGCGCGTCCTCGGCGTCGCCGCCGGAGAGCAGGGCGGTGGTGACCGCCACCGAGCCGTCGATCCAGCGCATCCGCTGCAGGCCCTGCTGGTGCACCCGGGCGTTGCCGATGGCGATGCCCGCCTCGGCGGCCAGGATCCGCACCATATGCAGGTCGGCGACGCCGAACTCGCCTCCGTCGCGTTTCCCGGCCAGATAGAGGTTGCCGAAGATCTCGCCTTCCACCTGGATGGGCACCGCCAGCAGGTCGCGCCCCGGGGACAGCCCCCGGGAGCGCGGGTCGGCGGCCAGTTCGGCCAGCCGGTCCGCCTCCTCGGTGCCGCCGGGGGCGCTGCCATGGGTGATGAAGTCGGCCAGCCCCTCGCCGGTCTCGTCCAGTACGCCGATGGCCGCGTACCCGGCGTCGGCCAGTTCGGCGGCGGTCTCCGCGATACGGTCCAGGGTGGTGTGCAGCTCCAGCCCGGTGCCCACCGAGCGCATGGCCTCCAGCAGCTGCGGGATCCGCGCGGTCAGTTCGGTGGACATCCCCTGCAGACTGCGGGTGGCCTCGGTGGCCAGGGCCAGGGAGTCGGCGCGGAGCGGGGGGTCGGGGGGCTGAGCGGTGGCTGCCATAGCCAGAGCCTAATAAGCACCTTTTGCCATGGAAAGCGGTAGTTGTTCGGCTGCCGCCTCCCGCTCCAGCATCCGCCGGAACGGGCCCTCCGCCACGGCCAGTTGACCGGGCGCCCCACGCTGCACCACCCGTCCCCCGTCCAGCACGATCACCTCGTCCACCGCCTCCAGACCGGCCAGCCGGTGGGTGATCAGTACGGTGGTACGGCCCTCGGTGGCCGCCAGCAGGTCGGCGGTGAGCGCGTCGGCGGTGGCCAGATCCAGATGCTCGGCCGGTTCGTCCAGCACCAGTACGGGGAAGCCGGCCAGCAGCGACCGGGCCAGCGCCAGCCGCTGCCGCTGGCCGCCGGACAGACGGGCACCATGCTCCCCGACCAGCGTGTCCAGCCCCTGCGGCAGGCCGTCCACCCAGCTCAGCAGCCTGGCCTGGGCCAGCGCCCGGCGCAGTTCGGCCTCCCCGGCACCCGGCCGGGCCAGCCGCAGGTTCTCCCTCAGCGAGCTGTCGAAGACATGCGCGTCCTGGGCGCACAGCCCCACCAGCTGCCGCACCGCGTCCCCGTCCATACCGGCGGCCTCCCGGCCGGCCAGGGTGTACGAGCCGGACTCGGCGTCCATAAACCGCAGCAGCACCTGGGCCAGGGTGGACTTGCCCGCCCCGGACCGGCCCACCACGGCGATCCGGCGGCCCTCGGTCAGCTCCATGCCGAAGCCGTCCAGGGCCGGGGCCCCGGCGCCCGGATGGCGGGCGGTCAGGCCGGTCAGCCGGAGCGGGAAGGGTGAGTCGGGGGCCGGGCCGGTGCCGTCCCGCACCGGCTCGGGGGCGTCCAGCACCTCATGCACCCGCTCGGCGGAGCGGCGGACCCGCTGGCGGTACTGGGCCGCGAGCGGCAGACCGGCCACCGCCTCGAAGGCGGCCAGCGGGGTGAGCACCAGCACGGCCAGCCAGGGCCCGTCCAGCCTGCCGTCCCGCACCGCGGACACACCCGCCCAGGCAGTGGCGGCCACGGTCAGACCGCAGGCCAGCGCGGTCAGTCCGGCGCCCAGCGCGGTGGCGGCGGAGGCCCGGCGCGCGATCCCGGTGAGTGCGCCGTCGGTCCGCCGCACCCGCTCCAGCCTTCCGCCCAGCGCCCCCGCCACCGTCAACTCGGCGGTACCACTGAGCACATCCACCACCTGTACGGACAACTCACCGCGCGCCGGGGAAAGTTGCCGCTCGGCCCGGCGCGCCGCCGCCACCGACAGCACCGGCACCGCCGCTCCGGCCAGCAACAGCCCGGCGGCCAGGGCGATTCCCGCCTCCGGCAGCAGCCAGGCGGCACCCGCCACCGAGACGGCGCCCACGGCCAGCGCCGCGCCCAGCGGCAGCAGCCAGCGCAGGAAGTAGTCCTGGAGCGCGTCCACATCGGCCACCAGCCGGGAGAGCAGATCACCACGGCGGGTGAGGTGCAGCCCGGCCGGGGCCAGGCGCTCCAGCCGCCGGTAGACCGAGACCCGCAGCCCGGCCAGGGCGCGCAGCACCGCGTCATGGGAGACCAGGCGCTCGGCATAGCGGAAGACCGAACGGCTGATGCCAAAGGTACGGGTGGCGGTGACGGCCACCATCAGATAGAGCACCGGGGGCTGTTGGGAGGCCCGGGAGATCAGCCAGCCGGAGGTGGCCATCAGGCCCACCGCGCTGCCCAGCGCCAGCGTCCCCAGCAGCATGGCCAGCGCGAACCGGCCCCGGTAGGGCCTGCCTTGGGCGCGTACCCGGGCGAGTGCGCCGGCGCCTCGCACCGGTGCGCCCATGGGTGCGGGCCGGGGCGCGTCCCCGGCGGACGGAGCGGGCGGCGGCGCCTCGGCCCGCTCGCCCTCCCTGGCGGCTCCGGCACCGGGCCCGGTGTCCGGGCGGCCCAGGTCGATCACCCGGTCCGCCACCGCCAGCAGGGCGGGACGGTGGACGACCAGCAGCACCGTACGGCCCCGGGCCAGCCGCCGGACCGCCTCGACGATCTCCGCCTCGGTCTCCCCGTCCAGGTTGGCCGTCGGCTCGTCCAGCAGCAGCACCGGCCGGTCGGCGAGGAACGCCCGGGCCAGGGCGAGGCGTTGGCGCTGCCCGGCGGACAGGCCGGCACCGTTCTCGCCCAGCCGGGTGTCAGTGCCCTGCGGCAGCATGGAGACAAAGTCCAGCGCCCCCGCCGCCCGCAGCGCCTCGCGCAGCTCGGCGTCGGTGGCGTCCGGGCGGGCCAGCCGTACGTTCTCGGCGACCGTCCCGGCGAAGAGATGGGGCCGTTGCGGGACCCAGGCCACCTGGGCCCGCCAGCTTTCGGGGGAGAGCGATGCCAGATCCATACCGTCCACCAGCACCCGCCCGGCGCTCGGCCGGACCAGTCCCAACAGCGCGTTCAGCACGGTGGACTTGCCCGTTCCGCTGGGCCCGGTCAGCGCCAGGGTCTCCCCCGGCCGCAGCTCGAAGGAGGTCTCCGGCAGGGCCGGTGCATCCCGTCCGGGGTGGCGCACCATCAGGCGGTCCACGCTCAGCACCGCCCGGCGGGCGTCCGGCGCGGGACGGTCCCCGGCCGGCAGCGGCTTACGCTCCAGCACCGCGAAGACCTGGTCGGCGGCGGCCAGGCCCTCCGCCGCCGCGTGGTAGCGGGCGCCCACCTCGCGCAGCGGAAGGTATGCCTCGGGGGCCAGGACCAGCACCAGCAGCCCGGTGTAGAGGTCGAGTCCGCCGCTCACCAGCCGCATCCCGATGCCCACTGCGACCAGCGCCACCGAGAGGGTGGAGAGCAGCTCCAGGGCGAAGGAGGAGAGGAAGGCGATGCGCAGGGTGCGCAGGGTGGCCCGGCGGTAGTCGGCGGTGATGGCCCGGATGGACTCCGCCTGGGCCTTGGCGCGGCCGAAGACCTTGAGCGTGGGCAGCCCGGCCACCACATCCAGGAAGTGGCCGGACAGCCGGGCCAGCAGCCGCCACTGCCGGTCCATCCGGGCCTGGGTGGCCCAGCCGATCAGGGCCATGAACAGCGGGATCAGCGGGAGGGTGAGAACGATGACCAGGGCGGAGAGCCAGTCGGCGGTGACAATACGGGCCAGCACCGCCACCGGCACCACGGCCGCCAGCCCGAGCTGGGGGAGGTAGCGGGCGAAGTAGTCGTCCAGCGCGTCCACGCCCCGGGTGGCCAGGGTGGTGAGCTCACCGGTGCCGGGCAGGTCCGGGCCCGGCCGGGTGGCATGCTCCACCAGCCGCATCCGCAGCTGGGACTTGACCGCCGCGGCGGCCCGGTGGGCGGCCAGCTCGGTGAGCCAGGCCACCAGCGCCCGTCCCGCCGCCACCACGGCCAACAGCACCAGCGGGCCGGTGAGTTGGCCGGTGCCGCGGCCGTGCTGGAAGGCACCGGTGACGATCTGGGCGATCAGCATCGCCTGGGCGATCACCAGTCCGGCGCCGGCCAGCCCCAGCAGCACCGAAGCGGCCAGGAAGAACCGGGTGGCGGAGGCGTACCGCAGCAACCGGGGGTCCACGGGCTTCATGTGAACCGGTCCCTCAGTGCGCGGCCGGGATGTGCCGGGTGCCGATCCGCTGCCGGAACACCCAGTAGGTCCAGGCCTGGTAGCCGATGACCAGGGGCGTCATAAAGCCCGCCACCCAGGTCATGATCTTCAGGGTGTAGGGGCTGGAGGCCGCGTTGGCGACCGTCAGGCTCCACCGGGGGTCGGTGGTGGAGGGCATCACATCCGGGAACAGCGCCAGGAAGATCACGGCGAAGGCGGCCACAACCGCCAGTGCCGAGCAGGTGAAGGCCCAGCCCTCGCGGCCCAGCCGGGTGCAGCCCAGCGCGGCGGCCAGGGCCAGTACCGCCGTCACCAGCGCGGGCAGGCTGCGGCCGTTGCCGGACTGGACCTGGGTCCACACCAGGAAGGCCACCGCCAGCACCCCGGCGGCCAGTCCGTACCACATGGCCTGGGCGCGGGCCCGGTCACGGATCTCGCCCACCGTCTTCAGCGCGGCGAACACCGCGCCATGGAAGGTGAACAGCACCAGGGTGAACAGCCCGCCCAACAGGGCGTAGGGGCCCAGCAGATCGAGCACCGAGCCGGTGAAGTTCTTGTCGGGGCCGATGGGCACGCCCCGTACCAGGTTGGCGAAGGCCACGCCCCAGAGGAAGGCGGGCAGCAGCGAGCACCAGAAGATGACCTGCTCCCAATTGCGCTGCCAGCGCTCCTCATTGCGCTTGTGGCGGTACTCGAAGGCCACCCCGCGCAGGATCAGGCAGACCAGGATGGCCAGCAGGGGCAGATAGAAGCCGCTGAAGAGGGTGGCGTACCAGTCGGGAAAGGCGGCGAAGGTGGCGGCGCCGGCCGTGATCAGCCAGACCTCGTTGGCGTCCCAGACCGGGCCGATGGTGTTGATCAGCACCCGGCGTTCGGTGCGGTCCCTGGCCAGGGTCCTGGTCAGCACGCCGATGCCGAAGTCAAAGCCTTCGAGGAAGAAGTAGCCGGTCCACAGGAGGGCTATCAGCAGGTACCAGAAGTCATGGAGGTGCATGGGGAGTTGTCTCCGTTCGGCGACTGAGCCGGATCAGTACGCGAAGGTCAGCGGCTTCTCGTCGGCCTCGGCCCCGGTCCGTGCCGAGGGCAGCCGCAGCCGGGGATCCCTGGCCGGGGGCAGCTCGTCGGTGTCCGGCCCGGCCTTGGCGTACTTGACCAGCAGCCGCACCTCGACCACCGCCAGCACCGCATAGAGCACGGTGAACACGGCCAGGGAGGTGATGACTTCGCCCTGGCCCACTCCGGGCGAGACGGCCTTGCCGGTCTTCAGCAGCCCATAGACCGCCCAGGGCTGGCGGCCCATCTCGGTGAAGATCCAGCCGAAGGAGTTGGCGATCAGCGGGAAGCCCATGGTGAGGATGCCGATCCGCCAGGACCACTTGGTGAGGAAAGGCCCCATCTCCCTGGTCCGGGTGAGCATCAGCCGGGGCACCTCGTCCTCACCGGTGCGGAACTCCGGTGCCAGCCACAGCTTTTTGCGGGTGGTCCACAGTCCGATGACCCCGGCCACAAAGGAGGTCATCCCAAAGCCGATCATCAGGCGGAAGCCCCAGAAGGTCATAAAGATGCTGGGGATGTAGTCATCGGGCTTGCCGCCGTACCGGGCCGCCTCCTGCCGGGCGATGTCATTGATGCCGGGCACCGCCTCGGAGAAGTTGCTGTGCGCCAGGAAGGAGAGCACCCCGGGCACCTCGATCTCCACGCTGTTGTGGCCCTTGGAGACGTCCCCCACCGCGAACACCGAGAAGGGCGCCGGTGCCTGGGTGTCCCACAGTGCCTCGGCGGCGGCCATCTTCATCGGCTGCTGCTCGAACATCACCTTGCCCAGGCTGTCGCCGCTGATGGCGGTGCCCAGTCCGGCGATCACCGCCACCACCAGCCCCAGCCGCAACGAGGCCCGCATGGCGCCCACTTGGTGGCGCTGCTTCTCGCCCAGCTCCTCCCCGCGCAGCCGGCGCCGCTTGGCCCGCCACAGATGGAGCGAGGCGATGCCGACGACAAAGGCGGCGCCGGTGAGGAAGGCGGCGGTGAGGGTGTGGAAGACCACCACCAGCGTGGTGTTCTGGGTCAGCACCGCCCAGATGTCGGTGAGTTGCGCCTTGCCGGTGGCCGGGTCCACCCGGTAGCCGGTGGGGTGCTGCATCCAGGAGTTGGCGGCCAGGATGAAGTACGAGGAGAGCAGGGTGCCCACCGCGACGATCCAGATACAGGCACAGTGGATCTTCTTGGGCAGCTTGTCCCAGCCGAAGATCCACAGACCGATGAAGGTGGACTCGAAGAAGAAGGCCAGCAGCGCCTCCATGGCCAGCGGAGCACCGAAGACATCGCCGACGAAGCGCGAGTAGTCGGACCAGTTCATCCCGAACTGGAACTCCTGCACAATGCCGGTCACCACGCCCATGGCGATATTGATCAGGAAGAGCTTTCCCCAGAACTTCGTGGCGTGGAAGTACTTCTGCTTCCCGGTACGCACCCAGGCCGTCTCCAGCCCGGCGGTGATCGCCGCCAGGCTGATGGTGAGGGGGACGAACAGGAAGTGGTAGACGGTGGTGATGCCGAACTGCCAGCGCGCCAGGGTCTCCGGCGCCAGAGCCAGATTCACTCTGCCCCTCCTTGCCTCGTGCACCGCCGGCGCCATACGCCGACGCTTTTGCCCCGTATGCCCCACTGAAAGCGGGACATAAAGGCGAGCTTGTGAACGCGTTCACATTCACAAGCCATTATGACGCACGGCCCTTCCGGCCCAGTGAGGGGGGTCCCCTCCGGCCCTTGACTTCAAGCCCGGACAGGACAACGCCCCGGACCGGGTTGCGGTCCGGGGCGCCTCAGCCGTTTCGGAGCCGGCGGGCTCAGAGCTCCTTGCGGAAGTCCTCGGCCGCCCGCAGGAACAGGTCGTTCGCCTTGACCTCGCCGATGGTCACCCGTACCCCCTCACCCGGGAACGGCCGTACCACCACACCGGCCCGCTCACAGGCCGCCGCGAAGTCCATGGTGCGCTCCCCCAGCCGCAGCCAGACAAAGTTGGCCTGGGTCTCCGGCACGGTCCAGCCCTGGCCCAGCAGCCCCTCCACCACCCGGGTGCGCTCGCCCACCAGCGCCTCCACCCGCTCCAGCAGCGCCGCCTCGCTGCGCAGCGAGGCCACCGCCGCGTCCTGGGCGATCTGGCTCACCCCGAAGGGGACCGCGGTCTTGCGCAGCGCGGCCGCCACCGGCTCATGCGCCACCGCGAAGCCCACCCGCAGGCCGGCCAGGCCATAGGCCTTGGAGAAGGTGCGCAGCACACAGACATTGGGCCGGTCCCGGTAGAGCTCGATGCCATCCGGCACCCTCTCGTCCCGGATGAACTCGCGGTAGGCCTCGTCCAGCACCACCAGAACGCCGGAGGGCACCCGGTCCAGGAAGGACTCCAGCTCGGCCCGGTGAACCACGGTGCCGGTGGGGTTGTTGGGGTTGCAGACAAAGATCAGCCGGGTGCGCTCGGTGATCGCGGCCAGCATGGCGTCCAGGTCGTGCACCTCACCGGGGGTCAGCGGGACCTCCACCGGGGTGGCCCCGGCGACCCGGGTGATGATCGGGTACGCCTCGAAGGACCGCCAGGCGTAGATCACTTCGTCCCCGGGACCCGCGGTGGACTGCACCAGCTGCTGGGCCACGCCCACCGAACCGGTGCCGGTGGCCAGATGCGTCAGCGGCACCTTGAAGTGGTCCGACAGCTCCGCCATCAGCCCGGCGCAGGCCATGTCCGGATAGCGGTTGAAGGATCCGGCCGCGGCCAGGGCGCTCTCCAGCACCCCGGGCAGCGGCGGATAGGGATTCTCATTGGAGGACAGCTTGTAGGCGACCGGGCCCCCGGGGGCGGCCGGGCGGCCCGGCTTGTAGGTCGGCACGCTGTCCAGCTCGGGGCGCAGCCTGGGAGTCTTCTCGGTCACCGTGGATCCTCCTCGCTTGAATACCGCACACCTTATGAGGATTGCCCCATACGGCGTCCAGAGCCGAAGACGCGCTTCTTGGTCCGGCGCGCGCCCTGGCGTGCGCCGTGGCGCGCATCGCTCGTGAAGGTGAGTTGGGCACCGGGGGAGACCCGGACCGGTCATCAGACGTGGATATGCCAGGCGCCGAGGGTTTATCGCCGAACGGCCCAACTTCCTCTGCTTCAAAGGTCATTGCCGGGATACCGGCATGCAGAAACGTGCCTGTCAACAGTGAATTCCAGCGCCCTGCCAACCAGCCACCCGAGCCCTACTATCGGCTCGCCATGACAGCACCAGGGAAGCATCAGGTGAGCCGCGCGGAGTCGGCGCGCAGGGGCGGCCGGGCGGGTCGGGCGGGCATCCGCGACGTGGCCGCCGCCGCCGGAGTGTCGATCACCACCGTGTCCGACGCCCTCAACGGCAAGGGCCGGCTGCCGGACGCCACCCGCCGCCATGTCCGGGAGGTCGCCGACCGGCTGGGCTACCGGCCCTCGGCCGCCGCCCGCACCCTTCGCACGGGCAAGTCCGGGCTGATCGGGCTGACCGTGACCACCTACGGGGATGAACCTTTCACCTTCACCGAGTTCGCCTACTTCGCCGAAATGGCCCGGGCCGCCACCTCCGCGGCGCTGGCCCGCGGCTACGCCCTGGTGATCCTGCCCGCCACCTCCCGGCACGATGTCTGGTCCAATGTGGCCCTGGACGGCACCGTGGTCATCGACCCCTCCGACCATGACCCGGTCGTCTCCGACCTGGTGCGCCAGGGCATCCCGGTGGTCTCCGACGGCCGCCCGGCCGGCAGCCTGCCGGTCACCGCCTGGGTGGACAACGACCACGAGGCCGCCGTGCTGGGCATCCTGGACCACCTTGCCGACGCCGGTGCCCGCCGGATCGGCCTGCTCACCGGCACCACCACCGACACCTACACCCGGCTGTCCACCCATGCCTATCTGCACTGGTGCCGGAGGGTGGGCCAGGACCCGGTCTACGAGGAGTACCCCGCCCACGACCCCTGCGCCGGAGCGGTCGCCGCCGACCGGCTGCTGGCCCGCCCCGACCGGCCGGACGCGGTCTACGGCCTGTTCGACCCCAATGGCACCGACCTGCTGGCGGCCGCCCGCCGCTACGGCCTGCGGGTGCCGGACGATCTGCTGCTGGTGTGCTGCAGCGAGTCCACCGTCTACGCCACCACCGAGCCACCCATCACCACCCTGTCCCTCAAGCCGCGCCGGATCGGCACCGCCGTGGTCCAGCTGCTGATCGACGCCATCGAAGGCCTGGACCAGGGCCGCCTGGTTGAGCAGGTCATACCCACCGAGCTGATCGTGCGGACCTCCTCCGAGCGCCGTCCCCCGCGCGCCACGGTCAGCGCCCCGCGCGGCCCGGCCACCACCTGACCCCTGCCCGACCCCGCGCGCCCCCTCCGATCCCGTTCCCGCCCCCTCCGGCGCGCTCCGGCCGTCCCCGGCTCACCACGTCAGCGGTCCACCGGCGGCAACGGCCCGCCACCGGCGGCAAGCCCGTACGGCGTCAACACAGGCCACCCCGGGTACGGCAAAGCGAGCAGTTCGGCCGACGGCCGTGACGGCACGGCCCGCCACCTCGTTGACCGCCGCGAATGACGCAATTGGGGAGAAATGACCAGCGAACCCCGGTCCGCTCCCCGATTGACGGCCCCTGGTGCGTCACAAGCCGCGACGGTCATTCCTATGATGGGCGAACGACACCACGGGCCGCCGGCGACCAGGCAGGGTCCACAAGGTGCACTGCGGCGCGACGGTGGAGGGGTCGATGGCTCAGGGGGCCGGACAGGAACCAGCGGGAAGGGTCACTCAGGCGGCCACGCCCTACCCCGGATACCTCGCGCCTCCCGCCGCTTCCCCGTACGCCGCCGAGGCCGCCGCCCCGTACGCCGCCGAATACGCCCGTCCCGTCGCGCACCCGGAATTCCCTGCCATGGATCACCCGACCGTGCCCGCCGAGGGCACCGCTCACCTCGCCGGTTACACCCCGACCGCCCGGGATCTCCCGGTGATCGCCCAGGCCGCCCCCCAGGATGTGCCCACGGTGGAGCTGACCCCGCTGAGCGCGCCGCAGACCCAGCCGCTGCCGCCGGGGCCCGGCCCGCTCTATGTGGTCGGCGATGTCCACGGCTATCTGGACGAGCTGCACCAGGCCCTGGCCGCCCAGGGGCTGATCGACGCCCAGGGCCACTGGGCCGCGGGCAACGCCCGGCTGTGGTTCCTGGGCGACTTCACCGACCGCGGCCCGGACGGCGTGGGCGTGATCGACCTGGTGATGCGGCTGTCCGCGGAGGCCGCGGCGGCCGGCGGCTACTGCAAGGCCCTGATGGGCAATCATGAACTGCTGCTGATCGGCGCCAAGCGGTTCGCCGACACCCCGGTCAACTCCGGCGCCGGCACCGCCTCCTTCCAGGCGGCCTGGCTGCTCAACGGCGGCCAGCGCACGGATATGGAGCGCCTGGAGGACCACCACCTGCAGTGGATGTCCCGGCTGGACGCCATGGCCGAGGAGGACGGGCACCTGCTGGTGCACTCCGACACCACCGCGTACCTGGAGTACGGCGACTCCATCGAGGCCGTCAATGACGCGGTCACCGAGGCATTGCAGCGCAATGACCCCGATGAGGTCTGGGAGCTGTTCCGCAAGTTCACCAAGCGGTTCGCCTTCCGTGACGAGGCCGGCGGCGAGGCCGCCCGGGAGCTGCTGGACACCTATGGCGGCAGCCGGGTGGTGCATGGCCACAGCCCCATCCCCTATCTGCTGGGCGAGGTCGGCGGCGAGGACGAGGACGGCGAGGAAGGCGCGCCGGTGGTCAGCGGTCCGCATCTCTACGCGGACGGGCTGGCGCTGGCCATGGACGGCGGCGTCACCATGGCCGGAAAACTGCTGGTCGTGCAACTTCCCCTGGCCATCTGACGATTCACCCGCGCCGACGACGGGCAAGTACGGAGTTCCACCGGCATGGGCTAATTCGCAAAACGCACTGTCACCCCATGCCGGTGCGGCTCTACCATCGGCTTATCCGTAGCAGGCTCTCCTCCGTTTCCGCCCACCGACCGGTACCAGCCGGCTACTAGGCCCTACGGAGCATCGGGGGATGCACATGAACAGCGCTCCGCATCTGCTGGCCGAGGACCGCCCGGAGTTCGAGCGGGTTCTGGACCAGGCGTTGCGTTCAGCGGACAGAGACCCGGAAATCAGCGCACTGATCGCCGCCGTGGGACAGCGGCTGAACACCGAACAACTGCGCACCATGGCGCTGGGTGCCATGGCCGCCATCTCGGCGTGCGCGATGGCGGAATACCGCACCTATGTCAGGGTGCGTGAGAAACAGCGCGCCCACAGCACGGCCGCCGCGCCCCAGCCCGTCGCCGCCGGCGGGTCCGCCCGGGGCGAGGGCGGCGAGCACACCTCCGCCACGGACACCGCGGCGACCGGCTCCGAGGGCGCCGGCGCCGGTGCGGTGCTGGCCGTACTGGCCCCGGTGCTGGCCGGGATCGCCGCGCTGCTCTTCCTGGTCATCGGCTATGCGCTGCGGCTGACCGCGGCCCATGACTCGGTCGGCGGGCCCATGGTCACGGTGGGCTGGTGGTTCGCCGGACTGACCGCCGCCGGCGCGCTGGTGGCCATGGCCGCACTGCTGATCACCGCGCTGCGCAATGGGCGCGGGGCGGGTGCGGAGGGCGGCGGTCACCGCCGGCCGACCGAGGTCGATCTGGCCCGGGACGCCTGGCGGGAGGCCCTGCTGGAGCGCGGCATCCTGCCGTTCCTCCGGGAGGCCCTGGCCAACCCCCCGTCCTCGACCCGCACTTCCGCCCTGCCCCGGCCCCGGGACCGGAACGGCCGTACCCCGCACCTGGGTTACTCGCGGCCCGGTTTCACCAGCCCTGATTTCGGCGGGGGTTCCTCGGAGGAGCGGCAGGAGTGAGCAGACCGCTCTTGCATTCGAGCGAGCGGCTCACGCAGCGGAAGCCGGCCGATCCGCCCCGATTGAGGGAACTTCCGTTTATACGGCGGCAGTCGGGGTTTCCGCCTGCTTACGGTCCGGTGTGGCGGTGATGCTCACCATGAGCACCAGAAAATCCCCGCCGGACCGGCCCGCGAGCAGGCACCCGCCCGGCCCCGGTGACGGCCGAGTCGGTGATCAACGGCTGGCGCCGGCGCGTAAGGCACGTTCGGTACGGAAGCCACGGCCAGGCCGCCGGGAAGGTTCTGCCGGGCACAGAGCCAGGCGGGCTGCCGGCTCCCGTCCTGCTCGGATGGCTGGTCCTCGCCGCGGGCTCCGATGTCCTCGCCGGGCGGCGGATGGTGGATACATTCGTTCGCTAACATGCCGACCGCGGGGGCGCCTGGGGAAGCCGGGTGCGGGGAGGGAGACAAGAGCGATGAGTACGCCGGTGCATGTGTCGCAGCTACGCCTGGGCCACCGGACGAGTCTGACCCGCACCGAAGGGCTGCGGAGCACGACCTACCACTCGCAGTGGCAGTTGTTCCCGCTCGGTGCGGCCCACCGGCCGGAGTCGGGGTCCGTCGTCCTGGACACTGTCTGCGGCCACTGCCGCGTCCCGGTCAGGGTCGTGCTGGACTCGGCGCCGACCGCGGCGCAGAAGAAGCAGAACCGCAGCATGCTCGGCTGGGTCATGCTCCTGGCCGGGGTGGCCCTGATCGTGACCGCCTGCCTCATCGGGGGCGGCGGCGCTGTTCCCGGCCTGGCCGGCGTGACCGGCTTGTGCGCCGTGCTCGGCAGCTTCGGGGTGAGGAGCGCGAGCAAGGCGTACCCGGGGGCCGGCCTGGACCGGGACCAGCCCGCCGCCACCCGCAATCCGCACCGGATCTTCGTCCGCTGACGACGGGCCTGGCATCACCCGCTGGGCCTCGGCCCCACAGACTGCCGGGCCAGGACGAGTAACTCGGTTGACTCGGTCGAGCGTTGAAACCTCAGGCCGGCTCGCCCGGCGCGGCCGGATCAGCCGGGTCGGCGGATCGCTCTGTCCATGGTGAGCTCACCGGCGGCGTTCCAGCGCTTTCTGCTCATCAGCCGGCCGTGCTCGTCCAGGACGACCAGCTCCGACAGCCGGCCGTTGGAGTGCCAGTGCCGCCACTCACCCACGGCGGCGCCCATCCGGGTGACGCCCTCGGTCTGCTTGGTCCCGTCCGGCCACCACGCCTGCTGCGGCCCGTGTTCGATGCCGTCGGCGTAGCTGAAGAGCATCACCAGCTGCCCGCTGTCCGCGTGACTCTCGACCTCGCCGGTGAAGAGTGCGTCTTGGTAACAGGTGCGCCCGTACTCGTCCAGCTGCACCTGATCAGCGCCGATTCGCATCGCCTGCTCCATCACGGGGGTTATGACCGCTCTCTCGGACCGCGGACCAGCGTCTCCTCGGGGCGTCCGCGACGTCAAGCAGCGTGCGATCCTGGACAGCTTGTCCAGCTCGGCTACGGCACACCTGGAACTGATCACGCCCCGTTGACCCAGCTGCCCGACTGTCGTCATGCAGACGCAGGCCGGAGGGCTCTCCGTGTGGTGGAGCCCTCCGGCTTTCAGCTAGTCGGCGATCGGCAGGTAGACCCTGTTGCCCGCCTGGGCGAACTCCTTTGACTTCGCCGCCATTCCGGCCTCGACCTCGGCGGCCGACAGTTCGCCGCCATGCTCCCGGCGGATGTCCTGGGAGATGCGCATGGAGCAGAACTTGGGCCCGCACATCGAGCAGAAGTGCGCCGTCTTCGCCGGTTCGGCCGGCAGGGTGGCGTCATGGAAGGCGCGGGCCGTCTCGGGGTCCATGGCCAGGTTGAACTGGTCCTCCCAGCGGAACTCGAAACGGGCGTCGGACAGCGCGTCATCCCATTCCTGGGCGTCCGGATGGCCCTTGGCCAGGTCCGCCGCATGGGCGGCGATCTTGTAGGTGATGACGCCGGTCTTGACGTCGTCCCGGTCCGGCAGGCCCAGATGCTCCTTGGGCGTGACGTAGCAGAGCATCGCGGTGCCCCACCAGGCGATCATCGCGGCACCGATGCCGGAGGTGATGTGGTCGTAGGCCGGGGCCACATCGGTGGTCAGCGGGCCCAGGGTGTAGAACGGGGCCTCCTCGCAGATCTCCTGCTGGAGGTCGATGTTCTCCTTGATCTTGTGCATCGGGACATGGCCCGGGCCCTCGATCATCGTCTGGACGTGGTGCCGCTTGGCGATGGTGTTCAGCTCACCCAGCGTCCTCAACTCGGCGAACTGCGCCTCGTCGTTGGCGTCCGCGATACAGCCGGGGCGCAGCCCGTCCCCCAGGGAGAAGGTGACGTCATAGGAGGCGAGGATCTCGCAGAGCTCCTCGAAGTTCTCGTAGAGGAAGGACTCCTTGTGGTGGGCCAGGCACCAGGCCGCCATGATGGAGCCACCGCGGGAGACGATGCCGGTCTTGCGGCGGGCGGTGAGCGGAACGTAGCGCAGCAGCACTCCGGCGTGCACGGTCATATAGTCCACGCCCTGCTCGGCCTGCTCGATGACCGTGTCCTTGTAGATCTCCCAGCTCAGTTCCTCGGCCTTGCCGTCCACCTTCTCCAGGGCCTGGTAGAGCGGCACGGTGCCGATGGGGACGGGGGAGTTGCGCAGCACCCACTCCCGGGTGGTGTGGATATTGCGGCCGGTGGAGAGATCCATCACCGTGTCGGCGCCCCAGCGGGTGGCCCAGGTCATCTTCTCCACCTCCTCCTCGATGGAGGAAGTGACCGCGGAGTTGCCGATGTTGGCGTTGACCTTCACCAGGAACCGCTTGCCGATGATCATCGGCTCGATTTCGGGGTGGTTGACGTTGGCCGGGAGCACCGCCCGGCCCGCGGCGATCTCCTCCCGGACGACCTCGGGGGAGACGTTTTCGCGCAGCGCGACATATTCCATCTCGGCGGTGATCTCGCCGCGCCGGGCATAGGCGAGCTGGGTCACCGCGGCGCCGTCCCGGCCGCGGCGCGGCTGGCGGGGGCGGCCGGGGAAGACGGCGTCCAGATTGCGCAGTCCCCCGCGCGGCGAGGTGTGCTTGATGCCGTCGTCCTCGGGGCGGACGGGGCGTCCGGAGTACTCCTCGGTGTCGCCCCGGGCGATGATCCAGTTCTCCCGGAGCGGGGCCAGCCCGCGCCGTACATCCGTCGCCACGGCGGGGTCGGTGTAGGGGCCGGAGGTGTCGTACAGCCGGACGTCCCGTCCATTGCTGAGATGCACCCGGCGCACCGGCACCCTGAGGTCCGGCCGTGAGCCGGTGAGGTAGTCCTTGTGCCAGCCGATCCGCTCGGCGGAGGCATCGGCGGACATGTGGGTGGACGTGGTTGCAGACGTGTGTGCGTCCTGCGTGGCCATAAGACCGTAACTCCCTACGCCGGCATTACCCGGTAACAGGTTCGGCGGTCGACGCAGCGGCTTCCGTACCTGTTCTTCGTACGGAGGTCAGCGCCCTCTCAGCCCGGTGCTCCGAGCTCCCGCGATTGCAAAGGTGGCACCACGCTAACGCCTCGCCCGGGGACACGGCCAGTGGGCCTTGGCATGATGCGGCGGTGAGCCGCACCGATCCCGTGCCCCCTGCGCCCCCACCCCCGGCGCACTCCCCCGCGCACGAGCACACCCACGCCCCCGGGCACTCCCATGCGCATGCGCATGGTCCGGCCGCCCCGGTCTCCGCGCATCTGCGCAAGGTGATCGCCGCGGTACTGATCCCCTTCGCCCTGGCGGTGGCCACCGGGCTGGTGGTGCTCTGGCCGGGCGGCGCGCCACCGCACCAGCACTCGGGGGTGGGGCTGGACCAACAGACGCGCGCGGGGCGGGTGGTGGGCGTGCAGCGGGCCGACTGCGCCGCCCTGGGCGCCCAGCCCGCCGCCCCGCCGCAGGGGCAGGGCCAGCCCGCACCGGTGCAGGGGCCGTGCGAGAAGACCACCGTGGAGGTCGCCTCGGGGCCGGACCAGGGGCGCACTTTTGACGAGATCGTGCAGCCCGGCGCCTCCCGGCACTACTCGGTGGGGCAGAAGGTGGTGCTGGCCTATGCCCCCAAGGCCCCGCCGAATCTGCGCTATTCGGTGATGGATGTGGACCGCAAGCTGCCGATGGGCGTGCTGGCCGGGGTATTCGCCCTGGCGGTGGTGGTCATCGGACGGCTGCGCGGGGTGTTCGCCCTGGTGGCGCTGGTGCTCAGCTTCGGGCTGCTGACCCTGTTCATCCTGCCGGCCATCCTGCAGGGTTCGGACCCCCTGCTGGTGGCGGTGATCGGCGGCAGCGCCATCATGCTGATGGCGCTCTATCTGTGCCATGGCCTCAACGCCCGTACCTCGGTGGCGGTGCTGGGGACGCTGGGCTCACTGCTGGTGATCGGGCTGCTGGGTTCGCTGTTCATCGGCTGGGCCCATCTGACCGGGGACACCGACGACCAGACCGGTCTGGTGCACACCCTGTATCCGCATATCGAGATCAGGGGGCTGCTGCTGGCGGGGATCATCATCGGCTCGCTGGGGGTGCTGGACGATGTGACGGTGACCCAGACTTCGGCGGTGTGGGAGCTGAAGGAGGCCGATCCCTCGGCGAGTTGGCGCAAACTGTACGGTTCCGGGATGCGCATCGGACGGGATCACATCGCCTCGGTGGTCAACACCCTGGTGATGGCCTACGCGGGGGCCTCGCTGCCGCTGTTGCTGCTGTTCTCCATCGCGGACAGCGGGGTGAGCACCGTGGCCAACAGCGAGTTGGTGGCGGAGGAGATCGTCCGCACCCTGATCGGCAGCATCGGGCTGGTGCTCTCGGTGCCGGTGACCACCGCCCTGGCGGCGCTGGTTGTCAGTGCCGACCGCCACACTGTGAGTACCGGGCGGCGTCCCGGGGCAAGGGGCAGGGCAAGAGCCAGGGGCGGGCACCGGCGCCGAGCCGGCTGAACCGCGGCCGGTGTTGGGGGAGAACGGGGGATCACCGGTGGTCGGTGAACTGGGCAGAGTCAGCGGGACAGTGGGTCCCGGACTGGTGGGCGAGGTGATTGTCCGGGTACGGGGCGGCGCGGAGGCGTTCCTGGCGTATCCGGCGGAGCCCGGCACCCGGCTGGAGCGGGGCACGATGGTGATGGTGGTGGACTACCAGCCGCCGCGCACGGTCTATGTGACCGCCGCCTATGACGGCGGCTGACCGCCGCGTTCTGTGCGGCCGGCCCATGCCCCGTTGTTTCCAGGGGAATTGATCATCTTGCCCTGTTCAAGGGCGTATGACAGAGGGGGGTTCAACTGTGTTCTTCGGAGTCGTCGCGGGGGTCGTGGTCGTCGCGGCCGCCGTGCTGATCGGCTTGTTCAAGCTGATGTGGCGGGTGGCGGAGCCCAATGAGGCGCTGGTCATCTCCGGTTCCAAGCACCGCACCGAGGGTCTGGGCGAGGGCATGGGCTTCCGGATCGTCACCGGCCGGGGCACCTTGGTGCTGCCCGGGGTGCAGGCGGTGCGCAAGCTGTCGCTGGACCTCAACGAGGCCGATCTGCATGTGGATTGCGTGACAAAGCAGGGCATTCCACTCAAGGTCCATGGCGTGGTGATATTCAAGGTCGGCGATGATCTGGTGTCCATCGCCAATGCCGCCCGGCGCTTTCTGGACCAGCAGAAGGTGATGGCCGACCGGGTGCACAACGTCTTCGCCGGTCATCTGCGGTCCATCGTCGGCGGGCTCACCGTGGAGGACATGATCCGGGACCGGGAGCGGCTGACCGGGGAGACCCGGGCCGCCTCCGGCACGGAGATGGAGAAGCTGGGCCTGATCATCGATTCGCTCCAGATCCATGAGATCCAGGACCCCACCGGTTACATCAAGAACCTCTCCGCCCCGCATGCGGCGGCGGTGCAGCGGGACGCCCGGATCGCCCAGGCCGAGGCGGACCGGCTGGCCACCGAGGCGGAGCAGCAGGCGGCGGCCCGGATGGCACAGGCCAAGCGGGACAGCGAGATCCTCCAGGCCGGTTACCAGGCCGAGCGGGACAGCGCGGCGGCCAAGGCCCGGCAGGCCGGGCCGCTGGCGGAGGCGGCGGCCCGCCAGGAGGTGGTGGTCCAGGAGACCCGGGTGGCCGAGCTGGCGGCACACCGCAAGGAGCAGCAGCTCCAGGCGGAGGTGCGCAAGCCGGCCGATGCGGCGGCTTACGAGAAGCGGACGCTGGCCGAGGCCGAGCGGGATGCCCGGATCTCGGCCGCCCAGGCCCAGGCCCGGGAGACGGAGCTGGCGGCCGCGGCCGAGGCGACCCGGGTGAAGGCGGCGGCCTCGGCCGAGGCGGAGGCCACCAAGGCGCGGGGCACGGCGGCGGCCGAGGCGACCAGGGCCACGGGTGAGGCGGAGGCCGCGGCGGCCCGCGCGAAGGGTCTGGCGGCCGCGGAGGCGGCCCGGGCCAAGGGCCTGGCCGAGGCGGAGGCCATCAAGGCCCGGGCCCTGGCGCTGGCGGACAACCAGGACGCGGTGGTGGCCCAGCAACTGGCCGAGAACTGGCCGGAGATCGTCCGGGCCGGGGCGGAAGCGTTTGGCAGTGTCGAGCACATGGTGCTGCTCAATGGGGCGGACGGGGTGTCCGACATGCTGGCGAAGGCGCTGACCATGGGGGGTACGGGGCTGGGGCTGGCACGCCAGTTGCTGGCGTCCATGGGGCCGGCGAGTACGGTGCCGGGTTCGGCCGGGGTGGCGGATCCGGTTGGGGTGCCGGGTTCGGCCGGGGTGGCCGGGGACGGTGCGGCTTCGCCGCGGGCCGAGCGGGTGCGGGTTGAGGCGGAGCCTTCCGAAGAGGGTGCGGGGGAGGGTGACTCGGCCGGGGAGGGCTGAGCGCGTTTGCCGGGTGCGCGTCGTTCGTGGCTGGGCGCGCCCACGCGGCGGAGCCGCATATTGAGCAGCGCCCCGCGCCCCTGGCGGGGCGCCCCGGTGCGATTGCCGGGTGCGGGACGTACGTGGCTGGGCACGCCCACGCGGCGGGAGCCGCATATTGAGCAGCGCTCCCGCGCCCCTGGTGGGCCCCTGGTGGGGCGCCTGGCGGGGCGCGGGGTTAACCCGCGTTCTGGCCCTCGGGGTTGCCCGCAAGGATGCTGTCCAGCGCGGCGGCCAGCTCGTAGTCGAAGTCGGCGACCGAGTGCTCCTCGCCCAGCGGGGCCACTCGGTCGGTGCGGTCCAGGAAGGCCACCAGCGGGGCCGCACCGGCCCGGAACAGCGCGCCCTCGCCGCCCACTTGCAGCCGGATGAAGACGTCCGACAGATGCTGCGCGGAGGCGGGGGCGATATGCACATCGCCCTCGCCGGACGGCTGGCTCAGCCCGTCCAGCAGCAACTCCCTTGCGAACGCCCACGTCACCGGCGCATCGCCGGGGAGATGAAAGGTGAACTTCACCGCATAGGGGTCGCTGCTGTCGTAGCCCAGCTCCACCGGGATACGGAAGGACAGCTCCTCGGAGACGAGGAACGTCATGATCACTTCTGCCTGAACTGTGTCGCGCATCGCCCAATGCCCCGTCTTCGTCGGTTTGGCCGGGATTGGATCCTCATGACCCTCTAATGACGCCATAGTCTGACAACAAGGTGGCCCGGATCACAAGGAGTGATTTTTCAGTTACCGATAGAGACTGAGAGTACGAGCTCTCCGACTCTGGAGCGTAGCGACTCGACTACGGGGCGGAGTCGTTCCCGGCAGAATCGGTTCCGGGCAACAGCGAGGAACTGGCCAAAGTGGCAGCCGGGGCAGGGCTGCTGGGAATCCGGACGGCCAACCGCCGGACGTGCGGGCGAAACACGGGCGGCAAGCAGTACCGAGGACTTACTCCTGTCACAGGCAAACAGGTTGGAATCGTGGCGAGATGGACAGGACGGGCAGAAGCCGCAAGGCGCCCGCTCGCACACGCGGTGCCGGGGTGAAAGGCCGGTAGCCGCTGACGGGAAAAGTACACCCCGGGCATTACCGCGCTGAGTTGACGAACCACCCGAATTCCGCCGAGGACTTAAATCGGCGGGCACAGTCAGCGAAAGACGCCGAAGCGACAAATACACCGAACCGCCGGAGTCCGTCCGGCCCGCGCCGAGTTCGGCGCGGGCATCGGACACCCCGGGGCCCATGTGCCGTCATGCGCCTACCAGTCGCCCCTGGAGGACGAGGAGGAGGTGAACTTCTTGAAGACGAAGATCAGGCCGCCGATCAGCGCCACCAGCAACAGGGCCTTGAACACCAGGCTGATCAGGAAGCCCAGCACACTCAGGATCAGCGAGCCGCACACCGCGATCACCAGGACCGGCAGCACAATCCACTGGACCCACCAAGGCAGCCCCGCGAGTATCCCCTTCTCCGTCATGTCGTCCCCTGCTCTCCTGTGCGTCATTGATGGTTGCGGAGCGGGAAGCCGCTTCCGTCTGCTGTCGATGCTAGGGCGGCGAGGGGGCCCGGCGGGGGCCTCGCGGCCCCCGTAGACCCCTGAGCGGACCCCTACGGGATGGGGGAGGCCGGGCTCAGCTCTCAGGGGGAGAGAAGACCACCAGAACCCTGAGGTCCTCGCTGATGTGGTGGAAACGGTGCGGCTGCCCCGCCGGGACGTACACCACACTGCCCCGCCCCACCTCGGTGGTCTCGGTGCCCACCGTGATCGACGCCCGGCCGCTCATCACCAGGTAGACCTCGTCCTGCTGGTGCGGCCCCTGGGGGTCCGGGCTGCCGGCGTCCAGGGCGTAGAGCCCCACCGACATATTGCGCTCCCGCAGAAACTGCAGATACGCCCCGTTGTTGGCGGCCCGCTCCGCCTCCAGCTCGTCCAGCCGGAACGCCTTCATGCGCCGTCTTCCTCTCCGCGCGGCTCCCGCGCGCCTCCGCTCGTTCCGACGGCACTTATGCCGCCTGTCGGACCCGTCTGCCACGATCTCATGTATGAAGAATTTCGCAGTAAAGACGATCGCCAACGCCGCGGCCCTGGCCGCCGCCATCTGGCTGCTCAAGGGCATCAGCCTGGGCGGCGCGACCACCGTGAAGAAGGCGGTCTCACTGCTGCTGGTGGCAATCGTCTTCGGCCTGGTGAACTTCCTGGTCAAGCCGGTGGTGAAGTTTCTGGCCTTCCCGCTGTTCATCCTCACCCTGGGCCTGATCACCCTGGTGATCAACGCCCTGATGCTGCTGCTCACCAGTTATCTGGCGGACCGGCTCCATCTGGCCTTCCATGTGGACGGCTTTGGCTCCGCACTGGTCGGTGGCGTGATCGTCTCGGTGGTGGCCTGGGCGATGCATGTGATCCTGCCGGACGAGAACGACTGAGCCCGGTGCCCAATCCGGCACCCCGGCAGACCGGTTGGCCGTGCGGACCATCAACCGGTCAGTGATCGAAGACCCGTTACCGGGATGCGGGCCCGTCGTAGCCCACCGTATTGGTGGCCAGTTCCTCGGGGGTGATCTCGCTGGCCCAGCCCTCGGGAGGCTCCTGGTAGGGGCTGCAGCTGCCACAGGCGGCACAGGTCCACCGGCCGTGGATGCCGTGGACGATCGCCCCGCAGCCGGCGCAGGTGTCCGTGGTGTAGTAGGGCGGCTCGCCGGGCAGCGCCGGCGAGCTCCATGGGTGCTCATCCATGCGCCCCAGACTGCCACGCGCCCCGCCATGGGCGACAGCGCGGGAGCACACATGGAGCACGCATGGGGAAGGGCGGCTCGAGCCTCCCCCCTCTTGGCTCGAGCCGCCCGGGATCTCCATGCGAATCGCACGGAGAAGTTCCGCCCGAATCAGGCTAGTTGACTCAGCGTCAGTGTCCAATCACCCTGGCGACACAGCCCTATCGACTTATTTATAGTTCTCTACGGTCGGTGCTCGGGCTAGCCGGGGAGACGGCATGGATCTGACCCTGTTGCGCACCTTTGTCACGGTCCACCGGGCAGGCTCCTTCACCCGCGCCGCCGCTCTGCTGGGCCTGTCCCAGCCGGCCGTCACCGGCCAGATAAGGACCCTGGAGCGCCGCCTGGGGCACCCGTTGTTCCTGCGCAAGGCCCGGGGAGTGGTGCCCACCACCCTCGGCGATGAGCTGGCCCACAAGGTTGCGCCGCATGTGGACGCCCTCCAGGAGATCACCGAGGCCGGGCTGGACGAGCAGTGGCCGCAGCGCACCCTGCATCTGGCCGGTCCCCCGGAGTTCACCGCCCTGCGCGCGCTGCCCGCGCTCGCCCCGCTGGTGGTCCAGGGGCTGACCGTGCGGGTGGCCCAGGGCATGGCCGAGGAGCTCTTCGAGGGGCTGGCGGACGGCCACCATGAGCTGGCCATCACCACCTCGCGCCCGCGCGGCCGGCTGCTGACCGCCACCCCGCTCTGCGACGAGGAGCATGTCCTGATCGGCGCTCCCCGCTATGCCGCCCGGCTGGGCGGGGCCGCCGTGGTCCGGGACAAGGGGGTGGCGGTGCTGGAGCATCTGCCGGTGGTGGAGGTGCATGAGAGCCTGCCCTTTGTCTCGCGCTACTGGAGCGCGGTATTCGATGCCAAGCCGGTGGCCGCCGGCACGGTGGTCGTCCCCGATCTGCGGGCGGTGCTCTCCTGTGTGGCGGCCGGCGCCGGGATCGGGGTACTGCCCCGCTATCTGTGTGCCGAGGCCCTGGACACCGGTGAGGTGGCGGCCCTGCTCAGCCCGCCGGTACCACCGCTGCGCACCTACTTCCTGGTGGTACGGACCGGGTCACTGGCCCTGCCGCACCTGGCCCGGGCACATGAGTGGCTGCTGCGCGCCGCCGTCTCCTGGTGAGACGGGGGTTTTGGCGGTTGTTCCCCGCGGCAGATGTCGCTTATGACCGTACGACCGGTGGTCAAACGCACCGCCCGCGCCATTCTGCTGGCCGAGGATCCCGCCTCCGGCGAGCCCCAGCTGATCCTGATCAAACGCACCAAGCCCGGTGAGCCGCCGTACTGGATCACCCCGGGCGGGGGCGTGGAGCCGGAGGACGAGTCGGTGGTCGCCGCACTGCACCGGGAGGTGGACGAGGAACTGGGCGCCAAGGTGGTGGATGTGGTGCCGGCCTTTGTGGACACGGTGCCGCACCGCCATGGCGTCAAGGTGCAGCACTTCTTTGTCTGCCGGCTGGCCTCGATGGACCTCTCGCTGCGGCATGGCCCCGAGGTGGACGAGCCGCGCGGGACCTATGAGGTGGTCCGGATCCCCTTCACCCGCCAGGGCATGGCCTCGGTGGAGGTGGTGCCGCCCTCGCTGCGCCACTACCTCGACGGCAATGTGGAGGGGGTACGGGCCCTGCTGGCCCCGGATCTCGGCTGAACTCCCCGCCGGGCGCACGGCATTGCGGTCGCGGGCCCGGCTCAGCTCGCCGTCAGCGCATAAGCCTCGCGCAGATCACGGCCGTTGTAGCAGTGGGTGGCCAGGTCGCGTACATGGTGATCGGCGTTGACCGCGACGGAGACCGGGACGGCGGCGAACAGCGCCGCGTCGGACATGGAGTCGCCATAGGCCACACAGTCGGCCCGGCCCAGGCCGTAGCGGGCGCAGAGTTCGTCGGTGATCCGTACCTTGGCCCGGGCGTTGAGGATGCCGGCCGGGTCGATGGGCCCGCGCAGCGGGAGTTCGGGCCAGCGGGAGCCGTGTGCGGTGTGGGCGCCCCAGTCCAGCAGGCGTTCCACAAAGAAGTGCGGGGAGAGCGAGATCACTGCGATCCGCTCGCCGCGCTCGGCGATCCGGGCCCAGACCTCCTTGATGCCCTCCAGCCAGGGGGCGGCCTCAAAGGTGGCGGCCAGCACCGCCTCGGTGAGCCGCTCGCCCCACAGGGCACAGGCCTTGGCCGCGAACTCGGCCGGGGTCAGCAGCCTGGCGGCGAAGTCCCGTTCCAGTTCCGCGGTTTCCCGCTCGGTGCCCAGGTGGCGGGATATCTCGATCGCCGCCGCGGAGTTGTGGATCAGCGTGCCGTCGAGGTCGAACAAGTGGAGTCTGCTCATGGGGGCGAGCGTAGGCGCACCCGGTGAGCGGATGCGCCCGCGTTTTCCCGGCGCCGGGGTGCTTCAGTGCCGGGCGCCGGCCAGGTCCGGTACGGGCCCGGCGGCCGGAGCCGGCACCCCTGGTGGCAGCGGTGGAATCCCTGGCTCCGGTGGCCCCGGCGGCGCGCCGGCCGGCCTGGTGGGACGAGCGGCCGGGCCATAGGGTCCGGCCCATGAGCGATCTGGAGTTCCGGCGTGCGACCGCCGACGACATCCCCGCCATCGTGGCCCTGCTCGCCGACGACCCGCTGGGCGCCCAGCGCGAGTCCCCCGGCGACCTGGCCCCCTACCGGGCGGCCTTCACCGAACTGGACCGTGACCCCAACCAACGCCTCACCGTGGCGGTACGCGACGGACGGGTGGTGGGCACCCTGCAACTCACCCTGATACCCGGCCTGTCCCGGCGCGGCGCCACCCGCGCCCTGGTGGAGGCGGTACGGGTGCACCCCGAGGAGCGCGGCCACGGGCTGGGCACCGAGCTGCTGCGCTGGGCGATCGACACCGCCCGTGCCGAGGGCTGCGCCCTGCTCCAGCTCACCTCGGACGCCACCCGGGTGGACGCCCACCGCTTCTATGAACGGCTCGGCTTCCAGGCCACCCACCTGGGCTTCAAGTACCCGCTCTGACCCGCTTGGCACGAGCTGCGGCCCGCTGCCGGTGCGCCTTCTGCCGGCAGGCGCCGCCGCAGTAGCGGGCCGGCCGGCCGGTACGGGCCGCCGGAACCGGCTCACCGCACACCGCACAGCCGGTTTCGTTACGGCCGACGGGCGGAACCGGGGAGAGTTTCGTTATGGACCGCCCCGGACGGAGACTGTCACAGGCCAGGGTGGTCATCCGGCCGGGCACCCCGTCCGGGCCGCGCCGCTGCTCCATGGACAGACAGCCCAGCAGCAGCGCCAGCACATCGTCCACGGTGACGTCCCGCCTTGCCGCACCGGCCTGTTGGGCCCTGTCCAGCAGCACCGCCAGCGCCTCGCGGAACTCCCGCTCGATGCCCGCCGAGAGCGTGAAACGGCCCTTGGCGGCCGCCTCCAGGGCGTCACACAGCCCCTTGTTGAGGGCGGACAGCCGGACCACCGAGGCGAGATAGCGGAAGAACACCGGGCCGGGCTCGGCGGAGTGCGCCAACTCCCGTGCGGTATCGGCGAAAAGCCGGATCCGGTCCACCACCGTCGCCCTGAACAGGGCTTCCTTGGAAGGGAAATGACGGTAGACGGTGCCCGCGCCGACCCCCGCCCGGCGGGCGATCTCGCTCAGCGGCACCGCCAACCCCGCCTCCTCGAAGGCCGAACGGGCCGCGCCGAGCACCAGCGCCCGGTTGCGCCGGGCATCGGAGCGGACCGGCGCGGAGGCGGCGGAGGCGGCGGAGGCGGCGTTCCGGGACATGGGCGGGGACCTCTGAGGGGGGGCGGACGGGGGCCGGAAGAGATCCGGAGAGAACCGGGTCAGGAGTTCCGATTCTATCCGGGCCGCTGGACGCGATCATGGACGGCGCGGCCGGGCCGCCGTCCGGGCATCCGGGCAAGAGAAAAGGCCGCGTCCCGGTGCGGAAAAGCACCGGAACGCGGCCCGAAGCGGCGGGACGGCTCCCCGGTCAGCCCATCAGCGTGGCGTCCCAGGCGGTCTCCGCCGCCGACAGCGCCTCGGCGGGGTGCTCGGCATGGCCCAGCGCCCGCAGTCCCTCGGCCAGGGCGGCCACCGAGGCCAGCACCACATCGCGGGCGGCGGCCGGCCCGTAGTGGTTGACCCGGATCATCTCCTTGGCCAGCGCCCCGCCCGCCGCCTGCAGCGGCACCGAGCCATCGGCCGCCAGGGCGGCCCGGACCAGCTCCCGGGCGTCCAGCCCGTCCGGCGTCCGCAGGGTGGTCGCCACCGGGGCGGCGTCCTGGTCGCGCACCACATAGGGCGCGAGGGCGCTGTCCAGGGCCCGTACCCCCGCCCGTACCGCGTCCCGGGCCGCGCGGTGGCGGGTGATCACCGACTCCAGGCCCAGTTCGCCGATGTGGTCCAGGGCCTGTTCCAGGGCCAGCATCTCCAACTGGGCGGGGGCGTGCGGCAGTACCGTGCGCCCGGCGTCGATCCAGCGCTCCTTCCAGTCCAGCAGGGACAGATAGGAGCGGCGCGGGGCCCGCTCATTGGCGGCGATCCGCTCCCAGGCGCGGGCACTGACCGAGACGGCGGAGACGCCCGCCGGTCCGCCCATCGCCTTCTGCGCGCCGATGACGCACAGGTCAACGCCCCACTCATCGGTGAGCAGCGGCTCGGCGGCCACCGAGGCCACCGCGTCCAGCATCAGCAGCGCGCCATGCTCGCGCACCACGGCGCCGATCTCGGCCACCGGGTTGGTATTGCCGGTGGCCGCCTCGGCGTGCACCAGGCTGACAAAGTCGATGGCGGGGTGGGCGCGCAGCGCGTCGGCGATCCGCTCGGCGCTCACCGCACCGCTGAACGGCGCGTCCACGGTGACCACCTCGGCCCCGCAGGAGCGCAGCCAGCCGCCGAAGGTCTCGCCGTAGGGGCCGGTGACCACATTGAGCGCGGTACTGCCGGGGCGTACGGCCGAGCGGATGCATGCCTCCAGGGGGAGCAGCGCCTCGCCCTGGGTGGCGATGACGGTCTCCTCGGTGCGCAGCAGCGCGGCGACCTTGTCCTCGATAAGGGCGAAGTGGGGGGCGCTCAGCGGGGGGAGGTGGAGCAGGTCCGGTGCGGTGTCTGCGGTCACGGTGCCTTCCAAATCGTTTGCGCCGGTCTGATGGCGCATGGGTCCTGGGGTGACCCTACGGGGGGTGGTGGGGCTTGGCATGGGTACGTTGCCGGGCGCGGTTCAGCGCCAGCCCTGCTCGTCCACCCCGCCGGGGATCGCGTCCTCGGGGGCGTAGGGGCGGCGGGTAAGGACAAAGGTGCCGATGTCCAGGTGGCTGAGGGTGCCGTCGGGGCGGCGGACGGGCCGCAGGGGCTCGCCCGCGTAGTAGCCGTCCAGGCCGGTGAAGGTGCCGTCCGGCCCGGGGCGGAAGGTGGCGGCGCGGCCGTGGCCGCCGTCGAGCGGGGCGAGGTCCAGTGTGCCGTCCGGGCGCAGCCGTACCGTCATGGGCTGGGTGCCCCAGTACCAGGGGCCGGTCAGTTCCAGCAGTGCCGGGTCGAGGTCCGGGGCAGGGCGCCAGGGCTCCGGGATGCGGGGTTCCAGGCGGGCCACGGTGTCCAGCAGGTCCGCGGCGGGGCCGGCGACGTCCCCGGAGGTGGCATTGGCCAGTACCACGGTGGCCAGGTCGTCCCGCGGGCTGGTCCATAGGCAGGCCACAAAGCCCGGCATGGAGCCGGTGTGGCCGTGCAGCAACCGGCCGTCCCGGCGCAGCAGTTGGATGCCCAGGCCATAGCCGCCCGACCAGTCCGCGCCCTGGGGTCCGGCCATCGGGGCGCGCATCTCGGCCAGGGTGTCCGCGCCCAGCACCCGGTCGTCGCCGTGCAGCAGGAAGGCGGCGAACCGGCTCAAGTCGGCGGTGGTGGACCATAGTTGTCCGGCGGGGGCCATCAGCCCGGTGTCCACGGCGGGTTCGGGGAGCAGCGCGTCCGCCCAGGGGTGGACGGCCCAGCCGTCCGCGTGCGGTGCCCGGGGCGCATAGCCGGTGCGCTCCATGCCCAGGGGCCGCAGCACCTCCTGGCGCAGCACCTGGTGCCAGGGGGCCCCGCGCAGCCGTTCCACCAGCGCCCCCAGCAGGGCGTAGCCGGGGTTGGAGTAGTGGTGGATCCGGCCCGCCGGATGGCGCCGGGGGTGCGCGCCGAAGACATCGGCCGGCTGGGGGCGCAGCGCTCCCTCGGTGCGCTCCCACCATGGTCCGCGCGCCTCGGCAGCCAGGCCGGAGGTGTGGGACAGCAGCTGGGCGATGGTCGCCTCGCCGCCCTCGGTGGTCTCCAGGTGTTTCTCCAGCGGGTCGCCCAGGTCCAGCAGGCCCTCCTCGCGCAGGCGGAGCACCAGCACGGCGACCAGGGTCTTGGTGAGGGAGCCGATGCGGTACTGGGTGTCGGTGGTGGGCGGCCGGCCGGCCACCTCGCCGCGTCCAATGGACCACACCGTCTCGCGGCCCCGGATCACCGCCGCCGAGAGCGAGGGGAGGCGGCCTTCGCGCTGGGCTGTGGCGGCCCGGTGCAGCAGGGCCCGCCGGGTGGTGGGCAGCAGTTCATCAACGGTCATCCCGGCAGCGTACGGGCGCCCTCGTCAGAGGCTCGGGGTGCCGGTGACCATGCGGTTCGGCGGCGTGCTTACGACCCGGCCGCACCGGGAAGCAGCCCTCAGGGCAGCGCCGGCAACGACCGGCACAAAGCGTCCAGGGCTCCCGCGAAGGCGTGGTCGGGGGGCGTGGCATAGCCCACCACCAGGCCGTCATAGGCGGCATCGGTGCTTTGCGGGTGCCGGTAGCCCGCCAGCCCCTCCAGGGCGACCCCGCGCCGCTCCCCCGCCCGTACCACCGACTGCTCCGTGCCGGGCGGCAGCCGCAGCACCGCGTGCAGTCCGGCGGCGATGCCGGACACCGCGATATGCGGGGCGCGCCGGTCCAGGGTGGCCAGCAGACGGTCCCGCCGGTCGCGGTAGCGCTGGCGCATCCGGCGCACCTGGCGGTCATAGCCGCCGGAGTCCAGGAACTCGGCCAGGGTGAGCTGGTCCAGGGCGCTGGTGTAGCCCTCGCGTTCGCCCTTGAGGCGCAGCACATCGTCCACCAGGTGGTCGGGCAGTACCAGCCAGCCGAGGCGCAGTGCGGGGGACAGGCTCTTGCTGACCGAGCCCAGGTACACCACCCGTTCCGGGTCCAGGCCCTGGACGGCGCCGACCGGCTGGCGGTCATAGCGGAACTCCCCGTCGTAGTCGTCCTCCAGCACCAGCCGGCCGGATCCGGAGCGGGCCCATTCCAGGGCGGCGGTGCGGCGGGCGGGGTCCAGCGGGCCGCCGGTGGGGAACTGGTGGGCGGGGGTGAGCAGTACGGACCGTACGCCCCTGGCCGAGGCCAGCCGGCCGGTGTCGGCGCCGTGTTCGTCCACCGGCAGCGGCAGGGTGCGCAGCCCGGCGGCGTCCAGCAGGGAGCGGTGGAAGGGCAGGCCATAGGACTCCACCGCCACCGTGCCGCGCAGCACCCCCGCCCCCAGCAGCCGCAGGCCATGGGCGAACCCGGCGCAGATCACGATGCGTTCGGGGTCGGTGCGTACCCCTCGGGCGCGCGCCAGATAGCCGGCCAGGGCGCGGCGCAGTTCGGGACGGCCCTGGGGATCGCCGGGTCCGAAGGCGGAGTTGGGGGCGGCGTTCAGGGCGCGGCGGGCGGCGGCCAGCCAGGCGGTGCGGGGGAAGGAGGCGGCGTCCGGCTGTCCTTGGCGCAGGTTGTGGGCGGGTGCCTGCTCGGTTGCGGCGGTATGGCGCCGTGGCGGCGGGGGCGCGGGCCGGTGGGCGACCCGGGTGCCGGAGCCCTGCCGGGCGGCCAGCCAGCCCTCGGCGGCCAGTTCGGCATAGGCCTCGGCCACGGTGTTACGGGCGATGCCCAGGTCGGCGGCGAGCGAGCGATAGGGCGGCAGCCGGGTGCCGGGCGCCAGCCGGCCGTCGCGGATCGCCTGGCGCAGTGCGGCGGTCAGCCGGGCGCGGCGGCTGCCGGTGCCGGACAGCTGGAGGTGCAGATCGGTGCCCAGCGGAGAATTGACCCGGGATTCTGCCATGGAAACGCACCCTATCCGGGGTCGCCCGGCTGCCTAGCGTGGTGCTTATGACTCAGCTACGGCACACCCCCCGCTTGGACTTCCGCACCACCGCCCCCAAGGTCTTCAAGGCCGTACTGGCCCTGGACGCGGCCGCCAAGGAGAGCCTGGACCCGGTGGTCCTGGAACTGGTGCAGATCCGGACCTCACAGCTCAACCACTGCACCTACTGCATCGAGTACCACACCAGTGACGCCCGTGGGGCGGGCGAGACCGAGCAGCGCATCTACCAGCTCAGCGGCTGGCGGGAGTCGCTGCTCTACACCGCGGCCGAGCGGGCGGCGCTGGCCCTCACCGAGGCGGTCACCCTGCTGCCGGGTGGCGTCCCGGAGGAGGTGTACCGGCAGGCCGCCGAGCACTTCGACGAGCCACAGCTGGCCGGTCTGATCTCGGTGATCTGCACGGCCAATGTGTGGAACCGCATCAATGTCACCACCCGCGCCACCCCTGGTGTCCGCTGAACTTCCCCGGGCTCAGAGGGCTTTGACCGTTCAGAGAGTCTTGACCGTTCCGCCGTCGATCAGGTGCTCCGTACCGAGGATGTTCCCGGCGGCATCGGAGAGCAGGAAGACGATCAGGGCGGCCACCTCCTCCGGTTCGGTGATCCGGCCGCTGGTGATGCCGAACCGCTCGGGCACCGACTTCAGCAGCCCGGGCAGGTCGGTGCCCAGGGACTCGGCCAGCTGTCCGGCGTATCCGTTCGGGTCGTCCCAGACGGCGGTGCGGACCACGCCCGGGGAGACGGTGTTCACCCGCACGCCCTGCGGCCCGAACTCCTCGGCCAGCGACTTGCCCAGCGCGGTGAGCGCCGCCTTGGCCACGCTGTAGGCCACCGGACCGGCCGCGGGGAGACGGGAGTTGATGGAGGAGACATTGACCACCGAGCCGCGCCGTTCGATCAGGCTGGGCAGGGCGGCCCGGGTGACCCGGACCGCGCTCAGCAGCACCAGATCCAGGACGGCCTGCCAGTCGGCGTCATCGGTCTCGCCGAAACCGCCGGGCTTGACGGTCTCATTGACGCCCACATTGTTCACCAGCAGGTCAATGCCGCCGAGTTGGTCAAGGGCGCGCTCGATGAGGTGGGTGGCGCCCTCGGCGGTGCTCAGATCGGCGGCGACGGTGAACGCGCCGGTGGCCGTCAGCTCCGGGGTGATGGTGCGGGCGGCGCCCAGGACGCGTACGCCCTCGGCGGTCAGCGCCTTGACGGTGGCCAGCCCGATGCCCCGGCCGGCACCGGTGACCACGGCGGTCTTGGAGTGGAGTCGCAGGTCCATGGGATCTCCCTTTTTTGAATCACAGGTACAGAACTACGGCTGAAAAGCGGCCGGTGGTCAACCGGCCGTAATGGAGCAGACGTTGGTCAGAGTGAGTCGAGCAGGGCATCCACGGCGCGCCGCAGGCGCCGGGGGTCCTCCTCGACACGGGCGGTGGTCCGCAGGCCCACCAGGGTGGTCAGCAGCAGACTGCCCAGGGCGGCGGCGTCCCGGGAGGCGTCGATCTCGCCCGTGCGCCGGCCCTCTTCGATCAGCGACCGGAACGCGCCCTCGGTGCGGTCGAACATCCGGCGCACCTGGACCACGGCCTGTTCATCACAACTTCCCAGCTGCGCAGCGGTGCTGACGGCCAGACAGCCGCGCCGGTCGGGGTCGGCGAAGTCCCTCTCCAGCAGCAACAGCAGCACCTCGCGGAGCCGTTCCTTCACCGGACCCGGCCGGTCCAGCAGTTCGGTCAGGGCAACCGCCCGACTGTCCCGGTAGCGGCGCAGCGCCAGGTCGAACAGGGCGCGCTTGCTGCCGAAGGCGTGGTAGAGGCTGCCCTTGCCGATGCCCAGAGCGTCCACCAGGTCCTGCGGCGTGGTGGCGGCATAGCCCTTGCGCCAGAAGACCTCCATCGCCCGTTCCACGGCGAGTTCGGGGTCGAACTGCTTCGGTCTGCCCATGTGCCACAGCCTAGCCGGTTAATGTACTCGCAAGTCAAGAACTTCTTCGGCCGGTTGAGCCGGTTGTGCCGGTTGACGGGTGCGCAACCTTTTACCTGGTCGGCCAGTCAAGTGCGATGAGTACACCGCCGGTGTGCTCCCCGTGACCGATCGAGGGGGGACCGTTAGTGACGCACCACCGCATATCCCGGCGCACCGGCGGCTTACTGTCCATGGCTCTGGCCGCCGGAACCCTGATGGCCGCCGCCATACCCCCTGCGGCGGCGGCAACTCCCCGGGTGGTCTGCAGCTCGGCGAAGCCGGGACTGGCGGCGAAGCTGGTCAAGGACATTGAGGCGGCCCTGCGCGGACGGTCGTCCGTCACCGCGCTCGCCCTGCACGACCCGGCCACCGGGACCAGTTGCACCCTGCGGGAGAACCAGCGCTTCGACTCCGCCAGCGTGGTCAAGGTGACCGTACTGGCCACCCTGCTCTGGGACGCGGACCAGCGGCACCGGACCCTCACCCGGGAGGAGACCCGGTGGGCGCGGAAGATGATCACCGAGTCGGACAACGCCAGCACCACCGCACTCTGGAAACGGCTGGGCGTGGCCAGAGTAAGAGCCTTTGTACGGGCCGCCGGAATGACCCATACCGTCCCCGGGGCCAATGGCTACTGGGGCCTGACCCAGATCACGGCCCGCGACCAGCAGCGGCTGCTGGCCCTGCTGACCGCCGACAACGCGGTGCTCAAGGCGAGTTCGCGGGCCTATGTCCTGGACCTGATGAGCGAGGTCATCCCGGCCCAGCGCTGGGGCACCCCGACCGGGGCGCCGGGCGACGCCAAGGTCCATGTAAAGAACGGCTGGTTGCAGCGCAGCGCCTCAAAGGACTGGCGGGTGCACAGCATTGGGGCCTTCACCGGCGGCGGCCACAACTACACCATCTCGGTACTCACCGAGCACAACCGCACCATGAATACCGGGGTGAGCACCATAAACGCCGTGGCAAGGGCGGTGCACCGGAACCTCAACCCCGATGCCAGACCGCCGATGACGGTCGCTCCGCCGACCGATCCGGCAGAGGTCATGCCGCCGGTGCCGGGGTGGTGAGGTAGCTCAACTCCCCGGCCACGCCTGGCTGATGAGGGCCGGTGCGGCGTGCGGGTGCGGCAGGTCCACCCCCTGCTTGAAAGGGCCTAGGCAGTTTCGTTTGGATCAGTCGGTCGTTGGTCCGGGTGTGCCGTTAACAGATGCGCAGTGGGCGCGGATTGAGCCGTTGCTCCCGGACCGGACACCGCAGCGTGGTGGTCGCTGGCGGGATCACCGGGAAATGATCGACGCGATCTCCTTCAAGTTCCAGACCGGGACGCAGTGGGTCCACCTGCCGGAGAAGTACGGCAACTGGAGAGGTGTCTACAACCGGCTGCGGATGTGGGCCCTCGACGGCACCTGGCAGCGGGTTTTCACCACGCTGATGGCCCAGGCCGATGCCGATGAGGACCTGGCCTGGGCCGTGTCGGTGGACTCCACGATCGTGCGTGCTCACCAGCACGCGGCCGGAGCCCGCAAAAAGGGGCCCCGGCCGGCGAACCGGCCGACCACGCCATCGGTCGGTCCCGGGGCGGACTGACCACCAAGATCCACCTCGCGGCCGATGCCCGCTGCCGGCCCCTCGCCTTCGTCCTCACCGCCGGCCAGGCTGGTGATGCACCTGCCTTCACCGCCGTCATGGCCCGCCTGCGCGTTCCCCGACGACGTGGTCGTCCGCGCACCAGGCCGGACATGGTCCTGGCGGACAGGGCCTACTCGTCCCGCGCGATCCGCGACCACCTGCGCAAGCGCGGCATCCGAGCGGTCATCCCGGTCCCGGCGGACCAGCGGGGCCACCGGCTTCGACGCGGCAGCCGGGGCGGCAGGCCACCGGCCTTCGACCGCGAGACCTACAGGCTGCGCAACACCGTCGAACGGTGCATCAACCGCCTGAAGCAGTGGCGAGGGATCGCGACCCGCTACGAGAAGACCGCCACCATCTACATGGCCGGACTTCACATCGCGGGCATCTTCCTTTGGTCAGCACGATGATCCAAACGAAAGGCCCTAGGTCTGCGCCATGTCCACAAAGCGCGAGTAGTGGCCCTGGAAGGCCACCGTGATGGTGGCCGTGGGGCCGTTACGGTGCTTGGCGACGATCAGGTCGGCCTCACCGGCCCGCGGGGACTCCTTCTCATAGGCGTCCTCGCGGTGCAGCAGGATGACCATGTCGGCGTCCTGCTCGATGGAACCCGACTCACGCAGGTCGGAGACCATCGGCTTCTTGTCGGTGCGCTGCTCGGGGCCTCGGTTCAGCTGGGAGAGCGCGATCACCGGCACCTCCAGCTCCTTGGCCAGGAGCTTGAGGTTACGGGACATGTCGGAGACCTCCTGCTGACGCGACTCGGGGCGCCGGGCGCCGCCGGACTGCATCAGCTGGAGGTAGTCGATGACGATCAGCTTCAGGTCATTGCGCTGCTTCAGCCGGCGGCACTTGGCGCGGATCTCCATCATCGACAGGTTCGGGGAGTCGTCGATATAGAGCGGCGCGGCGGAGACATCCGGCATCCGGCGGGCCAGCCGGGTCCAGTCCTCGTCGGTCATGGAACCGGAACGCATATGGTGCAGGGCGACCCGGGCCTCGGCCGACAGCAGGCGCATGGCGATTTCATTGCGGCCCATTTCCAGCGAGAAGATCACGCTGGGCAGGGCGTGCTTGATGGAACAGGCGCGGGCGAAGTCCAGCGCCAAGGTGGAGTTGTGGGTGGGGACCATCGACCGGGTGGCGAGGTACATGTGATCCTCGTTGTCCACCTGGACGCAACGCACCGGAACGCTCGCGACCTCGCGCACCTCGGCGATGTACCGCTGCCCCAGCCGGGGGGTGGCGGGACGCCGACGCTCCCGGTGCGTCTTGCGCTTGCGCTCCAGCCCGAAAACATCCTCCAGTGCCGTGAAGGTGATGACATGGGCCACCGCTGAATCCGCCGAGCGCCCCTTGACGCGCCTGGCCTGCCGCCCATACCGGTAACCCAGGCCGGCCAGCAGCTCGCAGAACCCGTCCGCCAGCGCCTTGTTGGTCACCGTGAACTGCACGGATCCGGTTCGGTTGACCGTACCGTCCGTATCCAGCAGCCCGGCCAGCAGCGCCCTGCGCTGGGCGATGGAGCCGCGCAGGTACACCTGCGGAATATGCTTGTTGCCCAGTACACCAAGCTCTCGAAGCCTGACCAGCAGGCTGCCATGGTCCCGGGTGCACCGCTGGCAGCGAGGAATGGCGTATGGCGAGAAACACACCGCGCCGCAGTCGGCGCACGTGGTGTGCGGCACCGGCTCGGAGATGAATCGCGCCTTGCCGCCGCACGACTGACCACAGCTGCGCACATGGGCGACCTTGGGCACAAAGCTCTTGCCGCACACCACACAGGAACGCTCCAGCAGCTCCGGCTCGTCAACGGAGAGCCGCAGGGCGTAGGTCAGCGTGGTGCCCACCTGCCGGGTGCGGAACCCGTCCGCCTCGACACGGCGCAGAATTTCCGGATCCGCCGTGGTGATCTGAGCCGCACCGCTGCTGCCATCGCCGAGCCAGGCGCCGAGCGTATAGGGCGGGACAGGCAACTCCTGTGCGGGCAGGTCAAGGGCCGCCGTGTTGCGCACCGAGTGGTTCATCCGCCGCTCGGCACCACAACGCACCGTCGCGGCGATCTCCTTGGTCGTCCTGACCGAGGCCACGGCGGTGCCGGAACGGCGGGAGGCGCGGGTGTCGGTGAGCCACTGGTGATCGGCATCGGCGACCACCGTGGTGCCGTCGTCGAAGACGATCTCGTAGCAAGGGCGATCGACCATGATGTCGGTCACGGCGACCACCCTCGTCGGCTTGCCGTCCGCCCCGAGCAGGAAGTCCCCGACCCGGACCTCGCCCATGGTGGTCCAGCCGGCAGGGGTGGGCAGCGGAGTGTCCAGCGCAAGCGCCTTACCCATGGCAGGCCGGGCCGCGATGACGATCATCTGGCCGGGGTGCAGGCCGTTGGTGAGGGCATCCAGGTCGCTGAAGCCGGTGGGAACCCCGGACATCTGGCCGCTGCGCGAGCCAATGGCCTCGATCTCGTCGAGCGCGCCCTCCATGATGTCGCCCAGCGGCAGATAGTCCTCGCTGGTGCGCTGCTCGGTGACCGCGTAGATCTCGGCCTGGGCGTTGTTGACGATGTCGTCCACATCGCCATCGGCCGCGTATCCCATCTGGGTGATGCGGGTGCCCGCCTCCACCAGGCGGCGCAGCACGGCCCGTTCATGGACGATCTCGGCATAGTACTCCGCGTTGGCCGCGGTGGGGACGGTCTGGACCAGGGTGTGCAGATAGGCCGCGCCACCGACCCGGGTGATCTCACCGCGCTTGGTGAGCTCGGCGGCGACCGTGATCGGGTCGGCGGGCTCGCCCTTGGCATAGAGGTCCAGGATGGCCTGGTAGATCGTCTCGTGCGCGGGCTTGTAGAAATCGGTGCCCTTGAGCACCTCCACCACATCCGCGATGGCGTCCTTGGAGAGCAGCATGCCGCCGAGCACCGACTGCTCGGCCTCGACGTCCTGCGGGGGCACCCGCTCGAAGCCGCCCTGGGAGCTCTGCCAGGGGGCGTCCTCCTCGCCGCCGCGGGGCTTGCCCTCGCCGCGCCGGGAGCGGGGGAAGGGCAGCCGGTCGCCGGGGCCGCCGTCGGCCCAGGGGTCGTCCATGGGCTCGGGGACGCTCACCCTGCCACCTCCTCCCGTCCGCGGTGCGGACCTCGCAGTGCCCCATCCTTCTTAGGGCACGGCTCTGACAATCAGGTCGCCCTGCTCCGGTTGGGAGGCGTCGGGTTCGGGTCGGTCTCCTACCCTCTGTGGAGGGTCCGTGAGACGGGGAACAGACGGCGGGCGCCGGTCCACGGTAGGCCCGCGGGCACCGTCAGCCAATCTGGTTATCCACAGGGCTTGTGGATGAGCGGCCCCATCCTGTGGAGAACTCGCCCCAACCTGTGCACGGGGCGGGGGAAACCGCTGTGGACAAACCCACAGTCGGCGCCAGCCCACCGCACTGACCTGCGGTTTTGCCATCCACCGGCTGTTGAGGAGAAAAACTTCTGTGGTTGGGATGAGATCACGACAAACGACGCAGAGAAGATCGCCCACCGAGGGGTGACGTAAGTGACCAATGGCCATTGCGCTCATTACCTGTGGAAGATTGAATGGGACCTGTGAGTCATACGCTTCCGTGGTCCCGGCGCGCCGCCCGCCGCCATGACCGCGAGATACTCGCGCTGGCCCTGCCCGCCTTCGGCGCGCTGGTCGCCGAGCCCCTGTTCGTCCTGGCAGACAGCGCCATCGTGGGCCACCTGGGCACCCGCCAGCTGGCCGGGCTCTCGGTGGCCGCCACCCTGCTGACCACCGCGGTCGGCGTCTTTGTCTTCCTCGCCTATGCCACCACCGCCGCCGTCTCCCGCCGGCTGGGCGCCGGGGACCACCAGGGGGCCATCCGCCAGGGCATGGACGGCATCTGGCTGGGACTGCTGCTGGGCACCGTGATCGCGCTGGCACTGCTGCCCACCGCCCCGGCCGTCGTCCGGCTCTTCGGCGCCTCCCCCTCCGCCGCGCCCTGCGCCGCCGAGTATCTGCGCATCAGCGCCCTGGGCATCCCGGCGATGTTCGCCGTGCTGGCGGCCACCGGGGTGCTACGCGGACTGCAGGACACCCGCACCCCGCTCTATGTCGCCATCGGCGGCTTCACCGCCAACGCGGCGCTCAACCTCGGCCTGGTCTACGGGGCCGGCCTGGGGATCGCCGGCAGCGCCTGGGGCACCGTGCTCGCCCAGTGCGCCATGGCCGTCTGCTACCTGGCCGTGGTGGTGCGCGGCGCCCGCCGCCATGGCGCCTCACTGCGTCCGGACGCGGCCGGGATCCGGGCCTGCGCCCAGGCCGGGGCCCCGCTGCTGGTCCGCACCCTGGCGCTGCGCGCGGTGCTGATGATCGCCACCGCGGTGGCGGCCCGGCTGGGCGACGGAGAGGTCGCCGCCCACCAGATCGTGCTGTCCCTGTGGTCTCTGCTGGGCTATGCCATGGACGCCATCGCCATCGCCGGGCAGGCGATCATAGGGCGCTCACTGGGCGCCGGGGACACCGAGGGAGCACGGGCGGCCTGCCGCAGGATGGTGCGGTGGGGCGTGACCGCCGGAGTGGTGCTGGGGCTGCTGCTGGTGGCCGTACGGCCGCTGCTGCTCCCGCTGTTCACCACGGACGCGGCGGTAAGGGACATGGCACTGCCCGCGCTGCTGATCATGGCCGTCTCCCTTCCGGTGACCGGTGTGGTCTGTGTGCTGGACGGGGTGCTGACCGGGGCCGGGGACGGGCCCTATCTCGCCTGGGCGATGCTGGCGGTGCTGGCGGTGTTCGCACCGGTGGCCCTGCTGGTGCCGGTGCTGGGGGGCGGGCTGGGGGCGCTGTGGTGGGCGATGGGCCTGATGCTGCTGACCCGGATGGTGACGCTGCTGCTGCGCACCCGCTCCGGCCGCTGGCTGGTGACGGGGGCGGTGCGGACCTGACCGACGGGTATGGGCCTGCGGCGGGCCGCGGAACGGCCGTGTCCGCTGAGGCGCATCGCTGAGGCGCTTTCGCGGGGCCGCTTCCGCCGAGGCCCAGCGAAGGCACCACCGGGCGCCGCGCCGGAGCGAGACACCGCCGACCGGAGCGCCGCCCGCACGGCACCGGGCGCACCCATGAACCGGCCGTACCCATGGCAAAGGGCCGCATCCCGGGGGGATGCGGCCCTTTGTGATGCTCTGCCGAGCGCGACGCTTACGCGGCGACGACCTCGACGCCAAGCTTGGCGACGACATCGGCGTGCAGACGCACGGACACCTCGTGGGCGCCCAGGGTCTTGATCGGCGAGCCCAGCTCGACGCGGCGCTTGTCAACCTCGGGGCCACCCGAAGCCTTGATCGCGGACGCGACATCGGCCTGGGTCACCGAGCCGAACAGGCGGCCGGCCTCGCCGGCGCGGACGGCAAGGCGGACCTTGACGCCCTCGAGCCGGCCCTTGACCTCGTTGGCCTGCTCGACCGTGGCGATCTCGCGCAGCTTGCGAGCGCGGCGGATCTGCGCGACGTCCTGCTCGCCACCCTTGGTCCAGCGGATCGCGAAACCGCGCGGGACCAGGTAGTTGCGGGCGTAGCCGTCCTTGACGTCAACAACGTCACCGGCGGCGCCGAGGCCGGAGACCTCGTGGGTGAGGATGATCTTCATTAGTTGGTCACCCTTCCCTTATCGCGCGGACGAGGTGTAGGGCAGCAGCGCCATCTCACGGCTGTTCTTCACGGCCGTGGCGACATCGCGCTGGTGCTGGGTGCAGTTGCCGGTCACGCGACGGGCACGGATCTTGCCGCGGTCGGAAATGAACTTCCGCAGCATGTTCGTGTCCTTGTAGTCCACGTAAGCGGTCTTGTCCTTGCAGAAAGCGCAGACCTTCTTCTTGGGCTTGCGCGGAGGCGGCTTAGCCATTGTCTCTCTCCAGTGTGATCAAGAAGTTTGTTGCTGTTCGCCCTAGAAGGGCGGTTCGTCGGAGTAGCCGCCGCCGGAGTTGCCGGAGCCGCCGCCCCAGCCGCCTCCGCCGCCGCCCGGCTGGCCGCCGGACGGAGCGCCGGTCGCCCAGGGGTCGTCGGCGGGAGCCCCGCCGCCGCCCTGCTGGCCGCCGGGACCGGAGCCCCAGCTGCCACCCTGGCCACCGCCGTTGCCGCCGCCGAAGCCACCACCCTGGCCGCCGCGACCGGTGGTCTTGGTGACCTTCGCCGTGGCGTTCTTCAGGCTGGGCCCGACCTCTTCGACGTCGAGCTCGAAGACCGTGCGCTTGACGCCCTCGCGGTCCTCGTAGGACCGCTGCTTGAGCCGGCCCTGCACGATGACGCGCATGCCGCGCTGAAGCGACTCGGCGACGTTCTCCGCCGCCTGACGCCACACCGAGCACGTCAGGAAGAGGCTTTCGCCGTCCTTCCATTCGTTGGTCTGGCGGTCGAAGGTGCGGGGAGTGGACGCGACACGGAACTTCGCGACCGCCGCACCGGACGGGGTGAAGCGCAGCTCGGGGTCGTCGACGAGATTGCCGACGACCGTGATGACGGTCTCGCCTGCCATGGATGAACCTCTCGGCGGGTGTGCTGGCTGCTTGCTACTCGTTGCGATACAGCCCGATTACCGCTGAACCGGTGGGGTTCAGTGGGTCTCGGGACGGAGGACCTTGGTCCGGAGGACCGACTCGTTCAGGTTCATCTGGCGGTCGAGCTCCTTGACGACCTCAGGCGTGGCCTGCAGGTCGATGACCGAGTAGATGCCCTCGGGCTTCTTCTTGATCTCGTAAGCGAGACGACGACGGCCCCAGGTGTCGACCTTCTCGACCTTTCCGTTGCCCTCACGGACGACGGAGAGGAAGTTCTCGATCAGCGGGGAGACTGCACGCTCCTCGAGATCGGGGTCGAGGATGACCATCACCTCGTAGTGACGCATGTGGAACCCACCTCCTTTGGACTCAGCGGCCACGGTCGATCCGTGGCAGGAGGGTCGTGATGCGTTGTCAACGGTATCGGCCGACACTGACAAGGAGTGCGGCTATGGAGAGATACCGATGCAGACCGTACAGAGTACCCGCACCTTGCCGTCCGGTTGAAATCCCGGGCCCGGGCCCCGCAAGCTGGACGCATCGGTGTGACCGGCGCTACACCGCGCCGCCCGCCTTCCAGGAGGTAGTGCCATGACACAGGCAGTCCGGCAGACCCCGAGGAGTCCCCGCGGGCTGCTCAACGCCGTGCTCAACAGTGACGGCAAGCCCCACCCCCTTGAGAACACCATGGTCGCGGTGACCGTGGTGCTCGGCGCCCTGGCCTTTGTCTCCTCGGCCTTCAAGGACCTGCATCTGCTCAGCTCCTGGAGCGGGCTGGCGGGCGTGCTGAGCGGGGCGTACGGGCAGTTCATCTCGGCCACCACCGGCGAGCGCTTCTTCCTGGTCATCGGCCTGGGAGCGGCCGCCATCGGGCTGTTCCTGGGCATCGCCCACGGCGGACTGTGGGGCGGTGTGGTCGGATAGCGGGCGGTACGCCCAAACGGGGCGCTCCCCGGTCGCAGTAGGCTTCGGCGCGAGAGCCGGAGCCCCGACCCTGGGGACACACCTGCCGAGGAGCGCCCCGCAATGAGCCTGACCCTGAGGACCATCAGCCGAGAGCAGCATCTGGCGTACATCCAGAGTCTGCCCGCGGCCAGCCACATGCAGGTTCCGGCGTGGGCGGACGTCAAGGCGGAGTGGCGCTCGGAGAGCCTGGGCTGGTTCGACAAGACCGGCCAGATGGTGGGCGCCGGCCTGGTGCTCTACCGCCAGCTGCCCAAGATCAAGCGGTATCTGGCCTATCTGCCCGAGGGGCCGGTCATCAACTGGTACGCCCCCAACCTGGAGGACTGGCTCCAGCCCATGCTGGCCCACCTCAAGAAGCAGGGCGCCTTCTCGGTGAAGATGGGCCCGCCGGTGGTCATCCGGCGCTGGGACGCCAACGCCATCAAGAGCGGCATCGCCGACCCGGACGCCAAGCGGCTGCGCGATGTCGAGCCCACCTTTATCGAGCCGCGCGCCTTCGAGGTCGCCGACAAGCTGCGCCGGATGGGCTGGCAGCAGGGCGAGGACGGCGGGGCCGGCTTCGGTGACGTCCAGCCGCGCTATGTCTTCCAGGTGCCGCTGCAGAACCGTTCCCTGGAGGATGTCCACAAGGGCTTCAACCAGCTGTGGCGGCGCAACATCAAGAAGGCCGAGAAGGCCGGCGTCGAGGTCGTCCAGGGCGGCTACGAGGACCTGCCGACCTGGCAGCACCTCTACGAGATCACCGCGGAGCGCGACAAGTTCCGCCCGCGGCCGCTGAGTTACTTCCAGCGCATGTGGACGGCCCTCAACACCGAGGACCCCAACCGGATGCGCCTGTACTTCGCCATCCACGAGGGCGAGGCGGTGGCCGCCGCCACCATGCTGATCGTCGGCGGGCACGTCTGGTACTCCTACGGAGCCTCCGCCAACCACAAGCGCGAGGTGCGCCCGTCCAACGCCATGCAGTGGCGGATGCTGCGCGACGCCTACGCGCTGGGCGCCAGCGTCTACGATCTGCGCGGCATCGGTGACTCGCTGGACGAGAACGACCACCTCTTCGGCCTCATCCAGTTCAAGGTCGGCACCGGCGGGCAGGCGGCCGAGTACCTCGGCGAATGGGACTTCCCGCTGAACAAGCTGCTGCACAAGGCGCTCGACATCTATATGTCGCGCCGCTGACCCCACCGATCCGTCCACTCCCAGGGAAAGGCTCCAGGACCGGTCATGGCGCTCACGCTCTATGTCGACACCCAGCGCTGGCGGGCACACCAGCAGTCCGTCCTCCAGCAGTTCCCGGGCATCGTCCCGGTCTGCAAGGGCAACGGCTACGGCTTCGGCCACGAACGGCTGGCCGATGAGGTGACCCGCTTCGGCGCGGACACCCTCGCCGTGGGCACCACCTACGAGGCGGCCCGGATGAAGGACCTCTTCGGCGGTGACCTGCTGGTGCTCACCCCCTTCCGGCTGGGCGAGGAACCCGTCCCGCTGCCGGACCGGGCCATCCGCTCGGTCTCCTCGGTCGAGGGGGTGCGCGGCCTGGTCGGCGCCCGGGTGGTGGTCGAGGTGATGAGCAGCATGAAGCGGCATGGCATCAGCGAGGAGGACCTGCCCAAGCTGCACGCCGCCATCGAGGATGTGCGCCTGGAGGGCTTTGCGATACACCTTCCGCTGGACCGGGCCGACGGCACCACCGGGGTGGACGAGGTCGCCGGGTGGATGGAGCGGCTGCGCGCCGCCCATCTGCCGCTGCACACCATGTTCGTCAGCCACCTGGGGGCCCAGGACCTGGCCCGGCTTCAGCAGCAGTTCCCGGGGACCCGCTTCCGGGCCCGCATCGGCACCCGGCTGTGGCTCGGTGACCATGACGCCACCCAGTACCGCGGCGCGGTGCTGGACGTCACCCCGGTCGCCAAGGGCGACCGCTTCGGCTACCGCCAGCAGAAGGCGGCCGGCGACGGCTACCTGGTGGTGGTGGCCGGCGGCACCTCGCACGGCGTGGGCCTGGAGGCGCCCAAGGCGCTGCACGGCATGATGCCCCGGGCCAAGGGCGTGGCCCGGGCGGGGCTGGCCACCATGAACCGCAACCTCTCGCCGTTCGTCTGGGCGGGCAAGCAGCGCTGGTTCGCCGAGCCGCCGCATATGCAGGTGTCGATCCTGTTTGTGCCCAATGACGCGCCCGCGCCGCAGGTCGGCGACGAGCTGGTGGCCCATCTGCGGCACACCACCACCCAGTTCGACCGCGTGGTCGATCACTGATCCCCCCTTGAGTGACCGGCCCGGAGCGGTGGCGCTAGCGTGTGCCGCCGCTCCCGGCCCACTGATGGACCGCCTCGTCCTCCGGCTCCCCCATGGGCCGCGCATCGCGCACGGCGGGGAGGGTCACTATGTCCGGCGCCCCGTCCAGCACCCCGCCGGAGGGGTCGTCCGAGCCGTCCAGCCGCACCACATCGTGGTGCGGGGCCAGGATGTCGCGCACCACCAGGGCGCAGAGGTAGAGCGTGCCCAGCAGGTGCAGCACCAGGGCGAGTTGATAGCCCTCCAGGGGCAGGCCCTGGCGCTTGTCGCCGCTGCCGCTGTAGGCCAGGTAGTACCAGATCCCCAGGAAGTACAGGACCTCACAGCCCTGCCAGACGAGGAAGTCCCGCCACCTGGGGCGGGCCAGCGCGGCCAGCGGGACCAGCCACAGCACATACTGCGGTGAGTAGACCTTGTTGGCCAGCACGAACAGGGCCACCGTCAGGAAGGCCAGCTGGGCCAGGCGCGGCCGCCGGGGCGCGTACAGCGCCAGGGCGGCGATGGCCAGGGTGCCCAGGATCATCACCACTGCCACATAGGTGTTGACGTTCCCCAGCGGATCACCGGTGCGCTGGGAGATCAGCAGCCAGACCGAGCCATAGTCCACCGGCCGTTCCTGGCTGAAGGTGTAGAACTTGGCCCAGCCGGGCCGGATATGGAAGCCGCCGCCGGACCAGCTGAGCATCACCGGCAGGTTGACCACCAGCCAGGCACCGGCGCCGGCGGCCAGGGCGGTGAGGAACTGCCGCAGCCGGCCCGCCCGCAGGCACAGCACCAGCAGGGGGACGAGCAGCAGCAGCGGATAGAGCTTGGCCGCCCCGGCCAGCCCGATCAGCACCCCCGCGGCCACCGGCCGGCTCCGGGACCACATCAGCAGGGCCCCGGCGGTCAACGCCACCGCGAACAGGTCCCAGTTGATGGTGGCGGTCAGGGCGAGCGCCGGGGCCAGCGCCACCGGCAGCGCGTCCCACGGCCGGCGGCGGTGGACGCGGGCCACACAGATCACCGTGATCACGGCACAGACCATCAACAGCCCGGCATTGGCGATCCAGTTGTACTGCTCGCGCGCCTGGAGGCTGTCGCCCCCGGGGGTCAGCAGCGCGGCGACCTCCATGAACAGCCCGGTGAGCACCGGGTATTCGAGGTAGTCCATATCGCCGGCGCTCTGCGGGACCCGGTCGAAGTAGGGGATCAGCCCCTGGTCGAAGCCGCGCCCGGAGAACAGGTGCGGGATGTCGGAGTAGCAGGCGTGGGTGTACTGGGTGGTGGCGCCGAAGAACCAGCCGTGGTTGTAGCAGGGCAGCTTCTGCACCATGCCCAGGGCGAACATGCCGGTCATCACCAGGGCGATCACCAGCGCGGCGGCCCGCCACCCGCCGGGCAGCGCCCGCCGCCCGGCCGGCCCGCCGATGAGCTCACTGCCCCCGGCGGCCACCTCGTCCTCCTCGGTGGGCCGTACCACCCGCTCGTCCCGATCACTGCTCATGCGCCCATCCTGCCGTAAGGCGCCGGGGCCCGCTGGGGGCTGTGGAGGGGGCGGCGGTTGTGGACAACTCCGTCACCCGGTCCGGTGGGGCACCCGGCGGGAGCCGGGGCGGCTCACCCCGCGGGCCCCCCGAAGAGGCCACCGCCGCCCGTCCGCCGGGTCGGGGGCGGCGGCGGGGGCTCGCCCTGGTCGCCGCCGGCCGGGCCGCCGGGGCCGCCGTCGTCGGTGGCGCCGTTGCCGCCGATGGCACCGGGGGTGCAGTGCCGGTCCGGCGGCGCACAGCCCTTGCTGGGCGACGGGGAGGCGGTGGGTGAGGCGGTGGAGGACGGTGAGGCGGAGGGGGAGCCCGAGGGCGCGGCCGGGACGGTGGGCACGGGGGAGGGCGAGGGGCTGGCGCCGCCGCCGTAGACCTTCTCCCCGATCGGCTGGGGCGCGTCGAACTCCTCCACCGGCTGCCCGCGCAGCGCCTCGCTCATATAGGCCGCCCAGATCTCGGCCGGAAAGGAGGCGCCGTGAATGGTGGGCTTTCCGCCCACCCCGCGCATCGAGAGGAATTCCTGGTTACGGGCGTTGGGATCGACCCGGAACATCCCGATGGCGGTGGACAGCTGCGGGGTGTAACCGGCGAACCAGGCCGAACGGTTGCCGTCCGTGGTGCCGGTCTTCCCGGCCACCGGGCGGCTGCCGAGCTGGGCCGCGGTGCCGGTGCCCGCCTGCACCACCGTTCTCAGCACATCGGTGACGTTATTGGCCACGTTCGCCGGAAAGGCCTGCCTGCTCTGCTGCTCGTGCTGGAAGGCGGGCTTGCCGTTCTTCTCCACCTTCTCCACCGAATAGGGGTCGATCTGCCGCCCGCTGTCGGCGAAGGTGGCATAGGCGCCGGCCAGCCTGATGGCGCTGGGCGCCGAAGTGCCCAGCGAGAAGGTCGGGGTGAGCGAGGCCAGTTGTTCCTTGTCCAGGCCGGCCTTCAGCGCCGCCTCCCGCACCAGGTCCGTGCCCACATCCATACCCAGCTGGATATAAGGGGTGTTCACCGAGAACTGCATGGCGGTGCGGAGGCTGATCAGGCCCCGGTCCTCGCCGCCGTCGTTCTTCTGGTGCCATTCGCTGCCGTCCCGGTCGTGCCAGACGGCTCCGCTGTAGGTGCGCAGGGTCAGCATGTTGTCGCCGTTGTAGACGCTTTCCGGGGAGACCCGGGTGCGCTGGTCATCGCTCTGCTGCGGTCCCAGCGCGGGATTGCGCTTTCCGTGCTCCATGGCGGCGGCCAGAACGAAGGGCTTGAAGGTGGAACCCACCTGAACCCCGGTGTAGTCGGCATTGTCGGTGTAATGGGTCAGCGCGTTCTCGCCACCATAAATGGCCACGATCTTGCCGGACTTGGGCTCCACCGAGGCGCCGCCGAACTGCACGAACTGGTCCACGCTACGTGTCTGCGGCTTGATGTTCGCCTTGCGCACCGCCTCCACCGACTTGGACAGGGAGGCCACCCTGTCGCGGTCGAAGGTGGTGTAGATCTGGTAACCGCCCTTGTCCAGCTCGCCCTTGCTGATCTTTGAGTGGGCCACGATGTAGTTGTCGGCGAGATCGGTGAGATAACCGATCTGTCCGGCCCGGTTGGTGGCGGGCCTGGGCTTCTGCGGGGTGGGAAATCCCTTGGCCACCCACTGGTTGTGCTCGGCCGCCGGCATATGGCCGGTCTGCACCTCCCGGTCCAGGGTCCATTTCCAGCGGTCGCTCGCCCGCTTGAGGTTCTTCTCCGGGGTCGCCGCCGGGCCCTGGCCGCCGTAGGGGTCATAGAGATTGGGGCCGTTGAGGGTGGCGGCCAGATAGGCGCTCTCGCTCGCCGTCAGATCGGCGCAGTCCTTGTCGTAGTAGGCGCGGGCGGCGGCCTGGATGCCATAGGCGCCGCGCCCGTAGTAGGCGGTGTTGAGATAGCCCGCCAGAATGTCGTCCTTGTTCTGGGTGGCGCCCACCTTCACCGAGATCAGCAGTTCGGTGGCCTTGCGCTTGAGCGTCTGCTCCTGGCTCAGATAGGTGTTCTTCACAAACTGCTGGGTGATGGTCGAGCCGCTCTGGGTCTCACCGCCCTCGGCCATCTTGACCACCGCGCGCAGAATGCCCATCGGGTCCACGCCCCAGTCCTTGTAGAAGCTGGCGTTCTCGGCCGAGATCACCGCGTTCTGCATGGACTTGGGAATCTGTGCGATGGGCACGATCTGGCGGTTGAGGCTGCCGCCGCCGGCCACCACCATCTGTTTGCCGTCGGCCCAGTAGTAGACGTTCTTCTGCACCTTGGAGGCCAACTGGGCGCTGGGCACCTGCACCACGGCCAGGGCCACCCCCACGGTGCCCAGAACCAGCCCCGCGAAGGTGCCGCACAGGCCGGCGACCAGCTTCCAGGAGGGAAGCCAGCGCCATATCCCGGCCTTGCCGGCACGCGGATAGTCGATGAACCGGCCCAGGCCCGTCCGGGCGGGCCCGGGCGGGCGTCCGCGCCCGCCGCCCCCGCGCCGGGCGGCGCGCCGGGCCGCGGCCCGTCCGCCCTGGCCGCCGTCAGTTCCCCGGCGCGGGCCGGGCACCGGGGAGCCGCTGCGCGGTGCGGCACGGCGGCCGGACGGCGGCTGCTGGGCCGCGCGCCGGGCCGCGGCTCGTGAGCCGCCGCCGTGCGGCCGCGGCGGCTTGCGGCGATGCTCGCTCATCGAAGGACTACTTCCTCGGGGTGGGACCGTCTCCGCGTGGCGCACAGACTACGCACCGTCAAACCCCGACTACTGCGGCTGTTCACTCCAAATCAGGCCCCGTGGGTCCCCCGAACCGGTGATGTGACCTCGTTCACCGTCCCTCCCCTTGTCGCCGAGTGATCGCCGTTCTATCGTCTGGATGTATCGAGTCGATACATCAGCTCGGCATAAGGGACCAATAAAGGTTAGGGATCAAAGGATTAGGCTGTGGGGGACAAGGAGGCGAAACATGAGCAGACGCTCCGGCATCCTCGAGTTCGCCGTCCTCGGCCTGCTCCGCGAGTCCCCCATGCACGGCTACGAGCTGCGCAAGCGCCTGAACACCTCACTGGGGGTGTTCCGTGCGTTCAGCTACGGGACCCTGTATCCCTGCCTGAAGTCGCTGGTGGCGAACGGCTGGCTGGCGGAGGAGACCGGCGGCGCACCCGAGGACGCCCGTGCGGCGTCCCTGGCCGGGCGGCGGGCGAAGATCGTCTACCGGCTGACGGCCGAGGGGAAAGAGCACTTCGAGGAGTTGCTCGCCCACACCGGTCCGGACACGTGGGAGGACGAGCACTTCGCCGCCCGCTTCGCGTTCTTCGGACAGACCTCACGGGATGTGCGGATGCGGGTCCTGGAAGGCCGCCGCAGCCGGCTGGAGGAGCGCCTGGAGAAGATGCGCGCCTCACTGGCCCGTTCCCGCTCCCGGCTGGACGACTACACCCTCGAACTCCAGCGGCACAGCATGGAGTCCGTGGAGCGCGAAGTCCGCTGGCTGAACGAGCTGATCGAAAGCGAGCGGGCCGGGCGTGACAGACGCACCGGTCCGGACAAGTGAGTCCTGCGACCCGCAGGGCTTCGTCGAGTACACACAGGGAGCAACCGGAATGGGTTCGGTTCGCGTAGCCATCGTCGGCGTGGGCAACTGCGCCGCCTCGCTGGTGCAGGGCGTCGAGTACTACAAGGACGCCGACCCGAACGGCCGCGTGCCGGGTCTGATGCACGTTCAGTTCGGCGACTACCACGTGCGGGACATCGAGTTCGTGGCCGCCTTCGACGTGGACGCCAAGAAGGTGGGCCTGGACCTCGCGGACGCCATCGGCGCCAGCGAGAACAACACCATCAAGATCTGCGACGTGCCCGCCACCGGCGTCACCGTCCAGCGCGGCCACACCCTCGACGGCCTGGGCAAGTACTACCGCCAGACCATCGAGGAGTCCGCCGAGGCCCCGGTGGACGTCGTCCAGGTCCTCAAGGACAAGCAGGTGGACGTCCTGGTCTGCTACCTGCCCGTGGGCTCCGAGGACGCCGCCAAGTTCTACGCCCAGTGCGCCATCGACGCCAAGGTCGCCTTCGTCAACGCGCTGCCGGTCTTTATCGCCGGTACCAAGGAGTGGGCGGACAAGTTCACCGAGGCCGGTGTGCCGATCGTCGGTGACGACATCAAGTCGCAGGTCGGCGCCACCATCACGCACCGGGTGATGGCCAAGCTGTTCGAGGACCGGGGCGTCATCCTGGACCGCACCATGCAGCTGAACGTCGGCGGCAACATGGACTTCAAGAACATGCTCGAGCGCGAGCGCCTGGAGTCCAAGAAGATCTCCAAGACGCAGGCCGTCACCTCCCAGATCCCCGACCGCGACCTGGGCGAGAAGAACGTCCACATCGGCCCCTCCGACTATGTGGCCTGGCTGGACGACCGCAAGTGGGCCTATGTCCGCCTGGAGGGCCGTGCCTTCGGTGACGTCCCGCTGAACCTGGAGTACAAGCTCGAGGTCTGGGACTCCCCCAACTCGGCCGGTGTCATCATCGACGCGCTGCGCGCCGCGAAGATCGCCAAGGACCGGGGCATCGGCGGCCCGATCCTCTCCGCCTCCTCGTACTTCATGAAGTCCCCGCCGGTGCAGTACTTCGACGACGTGGCGCGGGACAACGTCGAGAAGTTCATCAAGGGCGAAGTCGAGCGCTGACCTCGTTCCCCGCTCCTTTGGACGGGCCCCCGGGAATTGTTTCCCGGGGGCCCGTCCATTGTGTGAGGCTGGGCCGCATGCCCGTTGCGCGTGATCTTCGCGTCCTGCTCCGTCTGCGCGATTTCCGCCGTCTGCTGGCCGTACGGCTGCTCTCCCAGGGCGCCGACGGCGTCTACCAGGTGGCCCTGGCCGCCTATGTGGTCTTCTCCCCCGAGAAACAGCCCTCCCCCGCCGCCATCGCCTCCGCCATGGCCGTGCTGCTGCTGCCCTATTCGCTGCTGGGGCCGTTCGCCGGAGTGCTGCTGGACCGCTGGCGCCGCCGCCAGGTGCTGCTGCACGGCAATCTGCTGCGGGCCGCGCTGGCCGTGGGCACCGCCCTGCTGATCGCGGCCCGGGTGCCGGACTGGCTGTTCTATGTCTCCGCCCTGTCGGTCACCGGCGTCAACCGCTTTGTACTGGCCGGACTCTCCGCCGCGCTGCCGCATGTGGTGGACGGTCAGCAGCGGCTGGTGATGGCCAACGCCCTCTCGCCGACCGCCGGCACCCTGGCGGCCACCGCGGGCGGGGCCCTGGCCTTCGGGGTGCGCCTGGCCGGGCCGGGCGGCCCCGCCTCCGACGCCATGGTGGTGCTGGCGGGCGCCCTGCTCTATCTGGCCGCCGCGCTGGCCGCGCTGCGGCTGCCCAGCACCTTGCTGGGACCGGAACTCCCGCTGCCGCGCGCCGAGTTCGGCCGGGCGCTGAGCGGCACCGTACGCGGTCTGACGGCCGGCCTGCGGCATCTGGCCGGACGGCGGCCGGCCGCCGTGGCGCTGGCCGCGGTGACGGTGATGCGTTTCTGCTATGGCGCGCTGACGGTGACTCTACTGATGCTCTGCCGCTATGCCTGGACCCACAGCAGCAGCGCCGGGCTGGCCCTGCTGGGGCTGGCGGTGGGCGTGTCCGGCGCCGGGTTCTTCGCCGCCGCCCTGCTCACCCCCTGGGCGGTGGGGCGGCTGGGCCGGCTGGGCTGGATCGCGGCCTGCGCGGGGGCGGCGGCGGTCCTGGAGCCGGCCCTGGGCCTGTCCTTCGCCAGGGTCCCCGTGCTGGCCGCCGCCTTCGTCCTGGGACTGGTCACCCAGGGCGCCAAGATCGCCACCGACACCGTGCTCCAGGCCTCGGTGGCGGACCGCTTCCGGGGCCGGGTGTTCTCGCTCTATGACGTCCTGTTCAACGCCGCCTTTGTCGCGGCGGCCGGGGTCGCCGCCCTGATGCTGCCGCATGACGGGCGGTCGGTGGCCCTGCTGATCGTCGTCGCCCTGCTCTACGTCGCGGTCGCGGTGGCCCTGGCCCGCGAGGTTTCACGTGAAACAACGGCGCCCGAGGACGTCCGGCCGTCGCGTTTCACGTGAAACAACGCCCTCAGCCCTGCGTCGCCCACCACTCCTTGAGCGCCGCCACCGCCTGCTCCCGCTCCATCGGGCCATGCTCCAGCCGCAGTTCCAGCAGGTGCCGGTAGGCCCGGCCGATCTCCGGGCCGGGGCCCAGGCCCAGGATCTCCATGATCTCGTTGCCGTCGAGGTCGGGCCGGATGGCGTCCAGCTCCTCCTTCTCCTTCAGCGCGGCGATGCGCTCCTCAAGCCCGTCATAGGCCCGGGACAGCGCCTGCGCCTTGCGCTTGTTGCGGGTGGTGCAGTCGGAGCGGGTCAGCTTGTGCAGCCGGTCCAGCAGCGGGCCGGCGTCGCGGACATAGCGCCGTACGGCCGAATCCGTCCACTCTCCCGTGCCATAGCCATGGAAGCGCAGGTGCAGCTCCACCAGCCGGGAGACGTCCCTGACCTGGTCATTGGGGTACTTGAGCCTGGTCATCCGCGTCTTGGTCATCTTGGCGCCCACCACCTCGTGGTGATGGAAGGAAACCCGGCCGTCCTTCTCGAAGCGGCGCGTCCTGGGCTTGCCGATGTCATGCAGCAGCGCGGCCAGGCGCAGCACCAGGTCCGGGCCGTCCTGCTCCAGCGCTATGGCCTGGTCCAGCACGATCAGGGTGTGCTCATAGACGTCCTTGTGCCGGTGGTGCTCATCGCGCTCCAGGCGCAGCGCCGGCAGCTCGGGCAGCACCAGGTCGGCCAGCCCGGTCTCCACCATCAGCCGCAGGCCCTTGCGGGGGTGCTCGGAGAGGATCAGCTTGTTGAGCTCGTCCCGCACCCGCTCGGCGGAGACGATCTCCAGGCGCCCGGCCATCTCCCGCATGGCGGTGACCACCTCGGGCGCGACCTCGAAGTCCAGCTGGGCGGCGAAGCGCGCGGCCCGCATCATCCGCAGCGGGTCGTCGGAGAAGGACTCCTCCGGGGTGCCGGGGGTACGCAGCACCCTGGCGGCCAGGTCCTCCAGGCCACCGTGGGGGTCGATGAACTCCTTCTCCGGCAGCTTCACGGCCATCGCGTTGACCGTGAAGTCCCGGCGGACCAGGTCCTCCTCGATGGAGTCGCCATAGGAGACCTCCGGCTTGCGGGAGGTCCGGTCATAGGCTTCCGACCGATAAGTCGTGATCTCCAGGTCGAAGCCCGATTTGCGGCAGCCCACCGTGCCGAAGGCGATGCCCACCTCCCAGACCGCGTCGGCCCAGGGCCGTACGATCCGCAGCACATCCTCGGGACGGGCGTCGGTGGTGAAGTCCAGGTCGTTGCCGAGCCGGCCGAGGAGCGCGTCCCGTACCGACCCTCCGACCAGGGCGAGCGTAAAACCGGCGGCCTGGAAACGGCGGGCGAGGTCGTCGGCCACGGGGGAGACCCGCAGCAGCTCGCTCACCGCGCGGCGCTGCACCTGGGTGAGCTCATTGACCGGGGCGTGGTGGTTGTCGTTGGCGTTCGGCACAACAGGAAAGGGTACGTGGCCAGGCGCCCACGGGGCCTCCCGACGAGGGCCCGCCGGGCGAGCGGCCGGTGACGCACCTCACAATCCAGTCAGAGCAGGACATCGAACCCTCGTGGCGATCTTGCACACCGGTCCGCAGCACTTCGCCACAGCGCATCTCGTTACCATTCGTGGACGCACATCCGACGACCACTGACGACGACGAGAGACGGGCGAGCGCGTGGCCGAGGCGGCAGACTTCCGGGAAACCTTCCAGGTGACGCCCCAGGAATCGCCGTCCGCCCCTGCCCTGCGCCGGTCCCGTCCGCTGGCCGTGCTGCTGGCCGGGGTGCTGCTCTTCCTGGGCCTGGCCCAGCTGCCGGCCGCGCCCCCGGCCCATGCGGAGCCCATCGGCTCGCGTACCGCGGGCGTCTCGGTGAACTCGCTGACTCCCGCCGCGCCCACCCAGAGCGACAAGATCACGATCACCGGAACGGTCACCAACAACGGCAAGTCGGTGATCACCGACGCCCATGTGGGGCTCCGGGTGGGCTCGCTGCTGAGCACCCGCAGCGATATCGACGACATCGCCGGGCGCACCGGCTACTCCCCGGCCTCGGACGGCACCGAGCTCTCCGGCCACACCCAGAAGATCGACAAGCTGCCGCCCGGGATCACCCGGGAGTTCAGCCTGAGCCTGCCCGCCAAGGACCTGGGCCTGGACAAGGACGGCATCTATCCGCTGGGCGTGACCCTCTCCGGCCAGACCGCCGACCAGCCCTATGACCGGGTCCTGGGCATCAAGCGCACCCTGCTGCCCTGGCAGCCCTCGGCCGGCGACGGCAAGAAGACCCAGCTCACCTTTCTCTGGCCGCTGATCTCCAGCACCCGCCTGACCGGCCGTACCGAACCCGACCAGCAGCAGACGCCGATCTTCCGCAATGACGACCTGACGGCGGAGCTGGCACCCGGCGGCCGGCTCCAGCAGCTGGTGGCGCTGGGCAAGGACCTCCCGGTCACCTGGGTGATCGACCCGGACCTGCTGGCCACCGCCGAGGCGATGACCAAGAGCTACCAGGTGGCCGGGCCGGGCGGCAGCACCACTCCGGGCCGCGGCCAGGTGATCGCCAAGCAGTGGCTCAGCCAGTTGCAGAACGCGGTGGCGAACCACCAGGTGGTGGCCCTGCCCTTCGGCGACCCCGATCTGGCCTCGCTGGCCCACCGGGGCAAGGACGTCCCGGGCGCGCTCGCCCACCTCCAGCCCGCCACCGAGCTGGCGGCCACCACCGTGGACACCATCCTCGGCGTCAAGGCGCGCACCGACTTCGCCTGGCCGGTGGACGGCGCCGTGGACTCCTCCATCGTGGACGTGGCCACCTCGGCCGGAGCGCACAACGTCATCGCCCGCAGCGACAGCCTGCGCGAGTCGGGCGGCTCCACCTACGCCCCCACCGCCGCCCGGCAGATCGGCGGCGGCAACACCGCGGTGGTCGCCGACGCCCGGCTCTCCACCGCCTTCCAGGGCGATCTGACCCGGGCCGGGGACGCCTCGCTGGCCGTACAGCAGTTCCTGGCGCAGAGCCTGATGGTCAACAAGCAGACCCCGGAGAACGAGCGCAGCATCATCGTCGCCCCCCAGCGGATGCCCACCACCAGCCAGGCCCAGGCCATGGCGGCCGCCCTGCACGCGCTGTCGGACGGCCGCTGGACCCAGCCGCTGGACCTCGGCGACGCGGCCAAGGCCAAGCCGGACCCGTCCGCCAACCAGCAGGTCCCCGGCCCCGGCTCCTACCCCGCCGCGCTGCGCGCCAGGGAACTGCCCGCCCAGGCCTTCCAGGACATCCAGCGCACCCAGAACACCCTGGACGGCTTCAAGGTGATCCTGACCGCCCAGGACCGGGTGGTCACCCCCTTCGGCAACACGATCATGCGGGAGATGTCCAGCTCCTGGCGCGGCGACAGCGCGGGCGGGGCCGCCTTCCGGGGCGGGGTGCAGGACTATCTGCAGGGCCTCACCGGGCAGGTGCAGCTGGTCAAGAAGTCCGACGCCACCCTCTCCGGGCGCAGCGCCACCATCCCGGTGACCGTGAAGAACGGCCTGCTGCAGGGCATCACCGGGCTGCGCCTGGAGCTGGAGTCCAGCCAGCCCAACCGGCTGAGCGTGGACAAGTCGCAGCCCATCAAAATCGAGGGCGGACACAGCCAGACGGTGAAGTTCGAGACCCGGGCCTACGCCAACGGTCCGGTGGTGGTGCGGGCCCGCCTCTACACTGCCGACAATCAGCAGTTCGGCCAGACCATGACCTTCACCGTGCATGTCACCTCGATCACCCCTATGGTGCTCCTGGTCATCGCCGGTGGCGTGCTGCTCCTGGTGCTGGCGGGACTGAGGATCTACCTCAAGCGCAAGCGGTCGGGCGCCCGCCCGGCGGGGAACGACGGGCCTGGCACCGGCGGCGAGGGCGGCCGGGACGGTGATGGAAACGGCGACGGCGAGCCCGGCCGGGACGGTGCCCGCACCATGGACACCGGAACGCCGAGCGGTGAGCAGTCCGGTCCGGGTGAGAAAGTGGAACATTGACGTGTTGCGGGGCCGGTCGGCCGCGGACTGATGAGGTGGGGTAGCGATGAACTCGCCGTACGACGGTGACCGCGGTCAGGGCGCGGGCGGTGACCAGCGGGCCCAGTACCCGCCGGTTCCGCCCGCCCTGGAACCGCAGCAGCCGGGGCCGTACGCCCAGGACCCTTACCTGCGGGACGCCTACACCGCCGACCCGTACCCGGGCCAGGCGCCCGCCGCGCCTGCCGCGCCCGCGCCGTACCAGCAGCCGTTCGACCAGGCGTACGACCGGTCCTCGTACGACCAGTCCTCCTACGACCCCGCGCAGGCACCCACCCAGGCCGCCCAGCAGCGGCCCTGGCCCCAGGCGCCCGGTTACGGACCCGAGGAGCAGACCCAGCTGATCGTGGGCGGCTTCCCCGGCCAGTCCCCCGAGCAGCAGCGGGACGCCTTTGCGCATCTGTACCGCGACCAGCAGCAGCCGCAGCCCTATGAGCCGGCGCAGGCACCGCAGCCGCCGCAGGCACAGCAGCAGGCGCCGGTGCCGGGCCCCGGCCCGTATGTCCCGCCGCCCTCCGAGCCGCTGGCGGCCGAGCCGCTGGACGAGCAGGAGCCGGTCCCGGCGGCTGCCCCGGCCAAGGGCGGCAAGGCGGGCGGGCTGCTGAAGTCCAGCGCGGTGATGGCGGCGGGCACGCTGGTATCCCGGATGACCGGCTTTGTGAAGTCGGCGCTGCTGGTGGCGGCGCTGGGTGCCGGTGTGCTGGGCGACACCTACCAGGCGGCCAACATGGTCCCCTCGATGATCTTCTTCCTGACCATCGGCGGCGGTCTGAACTCGGTGTTCGTGCCTCAGCTGGTCCGGGCCATGAAGAACGACGACGACGGCGGCGAGGCCTACGCCAACCGGCTGCTGACCCTGGTGGCCGCGATCCTGGGCGTCCTGGTGGTGCTCTGTGTGGCCGCCGCACCGCTGCTGGTCCGCATGGTCTCCAACGACTTCGCCAACGACCCCGCGGCCAACTCGGTCACCGTGACCTTCATCCGCTACTGCATGCCCACCATCTTCTTCACGGGCATCCATGTGGTGATGGGCCAGATCCTCAATGCCCGTGGCCGCTTCGGCGCCATGATGTGGACCCCGGTCCTCAACAACATCGTGGTGATCACGACGTGCGCCCTGTTCATCTGGGTCTACGGCACCGCCGCCCACAGCGGCATGGCGGTCACCAACATCCCGCCGGAGGGCCTGCGGCTGCTGGGTCTGGGCACCCTGCTCGGCCTGGTTGTCCAGGCCCTGGCGATGGTCCCCTATCTGCACGCGGCGGGCTTCCGGGTCCGGCCGCGGTTCGACTGGCGCGGCCATGGCCTGGGCAAGGCCGCCAAGCTCGCCAAGTGGACCATGCTCTTCGTCCTCGCCAACCAGGCGGGCAACATCGTGGTCACCCAGCTGGCCACCACGGCCGGGCACACCGCCGAGAACCACGGGTACAAGGGCACCGGCATCACCGCCTACCTCCAGGCCCAGCTGATCTGGGGCATGCCGCAGGCCATCCTCACCGTCTCGATCATGGCGGCGATGCTGCCCAGGCTCTCCCGCTCCGCCGTGGACGGCGACACCGCGGCCGTCCGTGACGACATCTCCCAGGGGCTGCGCACCTCGGCGGTCGCCATCGTGCCGCTGGCCTTCGGCTTTGTCGCCCTGGGCGTGCCGATCTGCACCCTGCTCTTCGGCTCCTCCGGGCTGGAGAGCGCCCGCTCCATGGGTCATGTGCTGATGGCCTTCGGCCTCGGCCTGATCCCCTTCTCGGTGCAGTATGTGGTGCTCCGCGCCTTCTACGCCTACGAGGACACCCGCACGCCCTTCTACAACACGGTGATCGTCGCCGCCGTCAACGCGGCGGGCGCAGCCCTCAGCTATCTGCTGCTGCCCGCCCAGTGGGCGGTGGCCGGCATGGGTGTCTCCTACGGACTGGGGTACGCGGTGGGAGTCGGCGTCGCTTGGAAGCGGCTGAGCAAGCGACTTGGCGGCGACCTGGACGGGGCCCGGGTGGTGCGTACCTACGCCCGGCTGGCCGGGGCCTGTGTCCCCGCCGCACTGATCAGCGGGGTCGCCGCCTATGGCATCGGCCAGACGCTGGGCGGCGGGGTCACCGGCTCGCTCGCCGCACTGACCGGTGGCGGCCTGCTGCTGATCGCGGTGTTCTATATCGCGGCCAAGCGGATGCGCGTCGAGGAGCTGACCGCCATGGTGGGCATGGTCCGCGGACGCCTGGGCCGTTGACCGGAGCACAACCTTGGCCCGTATTCACGTGTCGTGCATAGCGTCGAACTGTGGGCACAATTGACGTGGCTGTGGACAGGGCGCAACGGATGGGGAGGCAGGAACGGCGGTGGCGGAACGGAGCACGGCTGCCGTCGACGTGGCAGACAGCAGCGACACCCCTGACAAGGCGTCGCTGACCGCCAAGGCGGACAAGGCCACGGCCGACGGGGCGGAGGCCGAGAAGAACTCGCCAGAGGGAGGCACGGGTGCCGACGGCACGGGTGCCGCCCAGGACACCCAGCGCCCGGAGCTGCACAGCGGCCATAAGCTCGCCAGAAGGTACCGCCTGGAGGAGTGCGTCACCCGTCTGGAGGGATTCAGCAGCTGGCGTGCGGTGGACGAGAAGCTGCGCCGTGCCGTCGGGGTCCACCTGCTGCCCGCCGACCACCCCCGGGCCCGTTCGGTGCTCGCCGCCGCCCGCTCCGCCGCGCTCCTCGGCGATCCCCGCTTCGTCCAGGTGCTGGACGCGGTGGAGGAGAACGACCTGGTCTACGTCGTCCATGAATGGCTGCCCGACGCCACCGAACTGACCACCCTGCTCGGCTCCGGCCCCATGGCGCCGCATGAGGCGTACCAGCTCGTCAGCCAGGTGTCCCAGGCCATGGCCGCCGCGCACCGGGAGGGCCTGGCCCATCTGCGCCTGGGCCCGGGCGCCGTACTGCGCACCGGAACCGGCCAGTACCGCATCCGCGGCCTGGCCGTGATGGCCGCGCTGCGCGGCATCACCTCCGAGCACCCCCAGCGCACCGACACCGAGGCCATCGGCGCCCTGCTGTACGCCGCGCTCACCCAGCGCTGGCCGTACGAGGGCAATGCCCATGGCCTGCCCGGCCTGCCCAAGGGCGTCGGGCTGATCGCCCCCGACCAGGTGCGGGCGGGGGTGCACCGCGGCCTGTCCCAGCTGGCGATGCGGGCGCTCGTCAACGACGGGGCCACCGCTTCACGGCAGGAACAGCCGTGCACCACGCCGGAGGAGCTGGCCAAGGCGGTCGCCGCGATGCCGCGGATCCGGCCGCCGGAGCCGGAGTTCCCCGCCGCCCCGGCCTATGGGCTCACCACCTACCAGCCGGGCACCTACGGTCCACAGCCGGCGCCGGTCACCCCGCCGCCCCCGCTGCAGAGCCGCACCGGCACCGCGATCAAGTGGATCGTCAGCACCATCCTCATCGTGGCGCTGGGGCTGGGCAGTTGGCAGCTGGCGGATGCCCTGCTCAAGCACAGTGACAGTGATGACCAGCGGTCGTCGTTCTCCGGCGACGACGGGTCGCAGAAGCAGCAGAAGCCGGTGAAGCTGAAGATCGCCGGCGCCGAGGAGTATGTGACCGACGGGGTGCGCCAGCACCCTGACCAGGTGGGCAGCACCTATGGTCACGGTGACGGCAAGCCCTGGCGCACGGCCACCTTCGTGGACGGTCCCAAGCTCGCCCCCTACAAGGACGGCGTGGGGATCGTCTATGACCTGGGCGCCGAGAAGAAGCTCTCCGAGGTGGACATCAAACTGCGCTGGGGCGGCGACTACACCGCCATGTCGCTCTACGCGGTGGACGGCCTGACACCGTCCCGGCAGCCCAAGGACCTCTCCCCGCTGAAGACGGTGAAGACCAAGGGCACCACGGCCAAGTTCGCGCTCAACAAGCAGCCCAAGGCCCGCTGGGTCCTGCTGTGGATGACCGCCGTGCCCTACGCCGAGGCCGATGCGGCCACCTACACCGAGGCCGGTTACAAACAGGCCATCACCAACGTCCAGTTCCTCGGCAAGTGACCACCCATCGGTAAAGCCCGGCTGAACCTCTTCAGCCGGGCCTTGCTGCCCCTATCCAGCCAAACCCCCTCCTGCCTAAGTTGGTCTTGGCAACGGCCGTTCCCCCGGTGCGGGACGGCGCTCTCTGGGCGGGGTGAGTGCGATCACTGCAGACGACCGGCGGCAAAGACCCCAGACGGACGACAGCGAACTCCTCGCCCGGCACCTCGCGGGCGACCCGCACGCCTTCGGCGAGCTCGTCCGGCGCCACCGCGACCGGCTCTGGGCGGTCGCCCTGCGCACCCTGGGCGACCGGGAGGAGGCCGCGGACGCCGTCCAGGACGCCCTGGTCTCCGCCTACCGGGCCGCACACACCTTCCGCGGCCAGTCCGCCGTCACCACCTGGCTGCACCGCATCACCGTCAACGCCTGCCTGGACCGGGCCCGTAAGGCCGCCGCCCGGCGCACCGCACCGCTCGCCGAGACGGAACGGCTGGAACAGCTCCTGGAACCCCATGAGTCGGCCGCCGAACCCGCCGAACGCAGCGATCTGCACCGCGAGTTGCTCAGCGCCCTGGCCACCCTGCCGCCCGACCAGCGGGCCGCGCTGGTCCTGGTCGATATGCAGGGCTACCCGGTGGCCGAGGCGGCCGCCGTCCTGGACGTACCGGTGGGCACCGTGAAGAGCCGCTGCGCCAGAGGCCGGGCCAGACTGCTGCCCATGCTCACCCATCTGCGTCCCGCCGGCAGGGGTAGCCCTCCCGCCGACAGGGAAAGGAACCGGTCGCAGGGGACGGCCGTCCCACCAGCGGCGGGGCAGAGTGACACGGATCCAGTGAAGGGCGGAGGTGGACGAGCGTGACCTCGACGACCGGCACGGACGGGCACCCGGAGGTCGCGGAGATCTCCGCACTCACCGAGGGGGTCCTGCCTCCGGGGCGGACCGCCGACCTCAGGGAGCACCTGGCCGGCTGTGCACTCTGTACGGACGTACGCAGCTCACTGGACGAGATCCGCCGCAGCCTGGGCACCCTGCCCGGTCCGGTACGGATGCCCGCGGACGTGGCCGGAAGGATTGACGCCGCCCTCGCCGCCGAGGCCCTGCTGGACGCCACCGCACCGCGCACCGTTTCACGTGAAACCACGGTGCCCGCTCCTGGTCCGGTTTCACGTGAAACCGCGGAAGCAGCGGAAACCGTGGCAACCGCATCGGGCAACACCAACACCAAGGCCACCGCGACCGACCGTGTTTCACGTGAAACCGGCGACCGTCCGCCGGCCCGTCCACGAGCGGCCACCGGCCCCGGCCGCGGTCCGTCCGCCGGTCCGTCCACCGGCCCGGGCCGTAGGCGGCGCTGGCCCCGCGCCCTGCTGGGCACCGCCTGTGCCGCCGCCGTCATCTCGGTGGGCAGCTTCCTGCTGCAGTCCGGCGGGGACGGCGGCACCCGGGCGCACCAGGGCACCCCCACCCCGGCGAAGACCCTGGCCGCCGCCGATCTGCGGAGCCAAGTGCACACCCTGCTGAACTCTCATGAGCCCAGCGAGAGCCGCGGCCTGAGCGCCCAGAACTCCTCCGAGACCCTGCGGGACTCCGGGACCACCGCCCCCGCCTGCGTCAGTGAGGGCATCGGCCGCAGCGAACCCGCGCTGGCCACCCGGCAGGAGAATTTCTCCGGGACCGAGGCCTATCTGGTGGTGCTTCCGCATCCCGGCGATGACTCGGTGGTAGACGCCTATGTGGTCTCCGCGGCTTGTGCTTCCGCTTCTCCCTCGGTGCCGGGCCGGGTGCTGGCGCACCAGACCGTGCCACGCTCCTGAGCAAGCGCTGCCGCCGCTGCGGTGCCACCAAGGGGAATGCTCGCCCCTTAGGATCCGTTGGGTGGGGTGAGACCCAGCAAGGACCTCAGTCAGCAGTCGGCAGACAAGGAAGACACCCGTGAGCGACGTCCGCAACGTGATCATCATCGGCTCCGGGCCCGCGGGCTACACCGCCGCGCTCTACACCGCCCGTGCGTCGCTGAAGCCCCTGGTCTTCGAGGGCGCCGTGACCGCCGGCGGCGCGCTGATGAACACCACCGAGGTGGAGAACTTCCCCGGTTTCCGCGAGGGCATCATGGGCCCGGACCTGATGGACAACATGCGGGCCCAGGCCGAGCGCTTCGGGGCCGAGCTGGTCCCGGACGACGTCACCGCGGTGGATCTCAGCGAGGACATCAAGACGGTCACCGACTCCGCCGGCACCGTGCACCGCGCCAAGGCCGTGATCGTGGCCACCGGCTCCCAGCACCGCAAGCTGGGCCTGCCCCGTGAGGACGAGCTGTCCGGCCGCGGCATCTCCTGGTGCGCCACCTGTGACGGGTTCTTCTTCAAGGACCAGGACATCGCCGTGGTGGGCGGTGGCGACACCGCGATGGAGGAGGCGACCTTCCTCTCCCGGTTCGCCAAGTCCGTCACCGTGATCCACCGCCGTAACGCCCTGCGGGCCAGCAAGGCCATGCAGGAGCGTGCCTTCGCCGACCCCAAGATCTCCTTTGTCTGGGACAGCGAGGTCGCCGAGGTGCACGGCGAGACCAAGCTGTCCGGGCTGACCCTGCGCAACGTCAACACGGGGGAGACCTCCGAGCTGGCCGTCACCGGCCTGTTCATCGCCATTGGCCATGACCCCCGCACCGAGCTGTTCAAGGGTCAGCTCAACCTGGACGACGAGGGCTACCTCAAGGTTGCCGCCCCCTCCACCCGCACCAACCTCAAGGGTGTCTTTGCCGCCGGTGATGTGGTGGACCACACCTACCGCCAGGCGATCACCGCCGCGGGCACCGGCTGCTCGGCCGCCCTGGACGCCGAGCGCTTCCTGGCCGCCCTCGCCGACGGCGAGAACGTCCGCGAGCCCGAGCAGACCCCCAACGTCTGACCCCGCCCCCCACCCCTACCGAAAGATCCAAGGAGACCTCAATGGCTCTCAAGGCCGTGACCGACGCGTCCTTCGACGAGGATGTGCTCAAGAGCGACAAGCCCGTACTGGTCGACTTCTGGGCCGAGTGGTGCGGCCCCTGCCGCCAGATCGCCCCGTCCCTGGAGGCCATCGCCGCCGAGCACGGCGACAAGCTGGAGATCGTCAAGCTGAACATCGACGAGAACCCGGCCACCGCCGCCAAGTACGGTGTGATGTCCATCCCGACCCTCAACGTCTACCAGGGCGGCGAGGTCGTGAAGACCATCGTGGGCGCCAAGCCCAAGGCCGCCCTCCAGCGTGACCTGGACCAGTTCCTCTCGGCCCACAAGTAGTCGCGCCGTTTCACGTGAAACGGGCCCGCCCCTCGGCTGGGGGCGGGCCCGTTCGCCGTTACAGCGGCCGTAGCGCGGGCTCCTTCTGCACCGCGCCCAGCAGCCGGTCCAGCGCCAGCTCCACGTCCTCCTTCCAGGACAGCGCGGAGCGCAGCTCCAGCCGCAGCCGGGGATAGCGCGGATGGTGCCGCACCGTTTTGAAGCCCACTGCCAGCAAATGGTCGGCGGGCAGCACACAGGCCGGTTCCTTCCAGCAGGCGTCGCCAAAGGCCTCGATCGCCTTGAAGCCGCGCCGCAGTACGTCCTTGGCGACGGTCTGCACCATCACCCGCCCCAGCCCCTGGCCCTGGTAACGCGGCATCAGCCAGGCCGTCATCAGCTGGACCGCGTCGGCCGCCACCGGGCTGGTGGGAAAGGCGGTCGAACGCGGCACATAGGCCGGCGGCGCGTACAGCACAAAGCCCACCGGCGCATCGTCCACATAGACCACCCGGCCGCAGGAGCCCCACTCCAGCAGCACCGCGGAGATCCAGGCTTCCTTCTCCAGCTCCGGACGGCCGGCTCTCAGCGCGGCTTCACCACTGACGGGGTCCAGCTCCCAGAAGACACAGGAGCGGCAACGCTGGGGAAGGTCCGGGAGATTGTCCAGCGTGAGCGGTACCAGCCGACGCCCCATGGAGCCGATTCCTCCCTTCCCTCGCGGGCCGCACCCCCGGCGGCACTCAGTGCGCTGCGCTCCCTGAGCAGGCTGCCGACGAACCCGCCGACCGCCCCCAGGCTCAGGCCCGTCACCACCAGTCCGGCCCGGCTCACCGTTCGCATGGCCCCGCCCCTGTCGTCAACGACTCAAGGTTTTCAACCCGGTGTGCTGATCCGCCATACTCCAACGCATCGTATCCGCAGGCCCGTTGGGCGAACAGCGGACCAAGGCAAAGGGCGGGTCGTGTTTCACGTGAAACACGACCCGCCCTCGGCGGTCACCGCATGGGGCCTAGCCCTCGGCCTCCTCGCCGGTCAGCTTCTGGTCCAGCACACCGCCCTCGCCCGGCGCCATGCTGCTGAGAATGCGCTCCAGATCCTCGATGGAGGCGAACTCCACCACGATCTTGCCCTTCTTCTGGCCCAGGTCCACCTTCACCCGGGTCTCGAACCGGTCGGACAGCCGGGAGGCCAGATCGCTCAGCGCCGGGGACACCCGGGTACCGGCCCGCGGCCCCTTGGCCTTGGCCGGGCGCTTGGTCTGCGAGGACATCAGATGGACGATCTCCTCCACGGACCGCACCGACAGCCCCTCGGCCACGATCCGCCGCGCCAGCTGGTCCTGCTCCCCGGCGTCCTCCACCGCCAGCAGCGCACGTCCGTGCCCCGCGGAGAGCACCCCGGAGGCCAGCCGCTGCTGGACCGCCGGGGTCAGCTTCAGCAGGCGCAGGGTGTTGGAGACCTGCGGACGGGAACGCCCGATGCGGTCCGCCAGCTCGTCATGGGTGCAGTTGAAGTCCTTGAGCAACTGGTCGTAGGCGGCGGCCTCTTCCAGCGGGTTGAGCTGGGCCCGGTGCAGGTTCTCCAGCAGCGCGTCCAGCAGCAGCTTCTCGTCGTCGGTGGCCCGGACGATGGCCGGGATACGCTCCAGCCCGGCCTCCCGGCAGGCCCGCCAGCGGCGCTCGCCCATGATGAGCTCATAGCGCTCCGGGGCGGTCCGGCGGACCACCACCGGCTGGAGCAGTCCCACCTCGCGGATGGAGGTCACCAGCTCGTCGAGGGCCTCCTCGTCGAACACCTCCCGGGGCTGGCGGGGGTTGGGGGTGATGGCGTCCAGCGGCAGCTCGGCGAAGTACGCCCCGGCGACCGTCCCGCCCGCCCCCTCCGGGGAACCAGCCGGAGAACCGGCCGCGGCACCAGCCGGGGAGGTGCCCTGGGCAGCCCCCGGGGAAGCCTCCGCCACAGCCGTCGGCTCGGTTTCCCGTGAAACGGTCTCCTGCCGCTCCGCCGCCAGGGTGGCCACCTGCAGCGCCGCACCCCGGTCCGCGGTCAGCACCGGAACCGCGGTGGGAGACGTGGCACCGGGCCCCGTCATGGGCGCGTCGCTCTCCGATCCCTTGGGCGCTGCCGGGATCAGCGCACCGAGCCCACGGCCCAGTCCCCTACGTCGCTCACTCACTGCAGCCCCTCCGACATGCTGTGCTGGTCTTGCTGTTGCTGTTGGCCCACCAGGTGGGCGGCCGTGCCGGGTTCATAGTGAATACCGACCCCGCGCAGTGCCATCTCCCGGGCCGCCTCCATATAGGACAGCGCGCCACTGGAGCCCGGGTCGTAGGTGAGCACCGTCTGACCGTAGCTGGGCGCCTCGGAGATCCGTACCGAGCGCGGGATGCTGGTGCGCAGCACCTCCTTGCCGAAGTGGCTGCGCACCTCCTCGGCCACCTGCGAGGCCAGCCGGGTCCGGCCGTCGTACATGGTGAGCAGGATGGTGGAGACATGCAGCTTGGGGTTGAGGTGGCCGCGCACCAGCTCCACATTGCGCAGCAGCTGCCCCAGGCCCTCCAGCGCGTAGTACTCGCACTGGATGGGGATCAGCACCTCGGCCCCGGCCACCAGGGCGTTGACGGTCAGCAGGCCCAGCGAGGGCGGACAGTCGATAAGGATGTAGTCCAGCGGCTGCTCATAGGCCTTGATCGCCCGGTCCAGCCGGCTCTCCCGGGCCACCAGCGAGACCAGCTCGATCTCCGCACCGGCCAGGTCGATGGTGGCGGGAGCGCAGAACAGCCCCTCCACATCCCGTACCGGCTGGACCACCTCGGAGAGCTGCCGGTTGTCCACCAGGACGTCATAGATGGACGGCACCTCGGCATGGTGGTCGATGCCCAGCGCGGTGGAGGCATTGCCCTGCGGGTCCAGGTCGATCACCAGCACCCGGTTGCCGTGCAGCGCCAGGGAGGCGGCCAGGTTCACCGTGGTGGTGGTCTTTCCGACCCCGCCCTTCTGATTGGCGACCACCACCACCCGGGTCTCCTCCGGCCTGGGCATCGGGTGCGGTGTTTCACGTGAAACCGCGTTCCCGGGAGCCGGGGGGACGGGCACCGGATCGGAGTCGGCGGGACGGGGACCGGGGACCGGATCGGCCATCGGCCCCGCGATATTGGCGTCGGACCGCAAGGATTCACTCTCCTCGACATCAGGCTCGCGATGTGCAGAGCCTGCCATGTTTTCAGGGCCGTGAACCAGCAAGCCCCGCTCTGTGCTGAACGAATCCACTTCCCTTGTGGAGACATCCATCTCGGCGACCGGCCTGCGGTCGCGACCGGCGGCCAGCCGGCCGCGACTGATGATCCCATGCAGCAAGGAGCGATGTTTCACGTGAAACACGATGCATAGCCCCAACCGCTACCCCACCACGACACTCCGGTTTGGGTAGTTTTGGCAGCTTGTATGGAGCATTGTCCTGAGCAGAACGGGCGGATGGATCAGCCCAAGACAGCGGATCAGCCCAAGACAGCGGATCAGCCCGAGGCAGCGGATCAGCCCAGGGCAGCGGCCTCAGCGCCGACGACGCGACCGGCTCGCCCGGGCCGCCTTGGCCCGCTTGGCCGCGAACCGCACTCCGCCGGGGCTCTCCCCGACCTCCACCCGCACCAGCGTGGACGGCGGATCCACCACCCCGGCCCCGACCTGGAGCACCGAGGTCTCCACCACCCCGAGCTTGCTCAGCGCCGCCCGGGCACTCTTGAGCTCCTCCTCGGCGGTGTCGCCCTTGAGCGCCAGCATCTCGCCGTAAGGCCGCAGCAGCGGCACGCCCCAACCCGCCAGCCGGTCCAGCGGGGCCACCGCCCGCGCGGTCACCACATGCACCGGCGGCAGCTTGCCCAGCATCTCCTCGGCCCGCCCGCGCACCACCGTCACATGGTCCAGGCCCAGCAGCTCCACCACCTCGGAGAGGAAGGTGGTCCGCCGCAGCAGCGGCTCCAGCAGGGTGATCTGCAGGTCGGGACGGACCAGCGCCAGCGGGATACCCGGCAGGCCCGCACCGGAGCCCACATCACAGACCGAGACATCCTCGGCCACCGCCTCGGAGAGCACCGCGCAGTTCAGCAGGTGCCGCTCCCAGAGCCGGGGCACCTCCCGGGGACCGATCAGCCCACGCCGCACCCCGGCGTCGGCGAGCAGCTCCGCGTAGCGCACGGCATCCGCAAACCGGTCGCCGAAAACCTCCCGGGCCTCAGGGGGCGCCGGCGGGAGCTCCGCTGCCTCGTCCACGGGGAACCGTCCTTCCGTACAACGTTGTGGGCTATCAGGCTGACAAGGTTCGGCCCCGCCTGCGTGCAGACGGGGCCGAACCACAACTACCGGAGACAAGCGTCAGGCGGGCAGCACGACCACGCGGCGCTGCGGCTCCTCGCCCTCGGACTCGCTCCGCAGGCCCGCGGCGGCCACCGCGTCATGGACCACCTTGCGCTCAAAGGGAGTCATCGGGTCCAGCTTGACCGCCTTGCCGGTGGACTTGGCCTCCGCCACCGCCTGGGCGCCCAGCTTGGCCAGCTCCGCCCGCTTACGGGCCCGGAACCCGGCGATGTCCAGCATCAGCCGGCTGCGGTCACCGGTCTCCCGGTTCACCGCCAGCCGGGTCAGCTCCTGGAGCGCCTCCAGCACCTCGCCGTCGCGCCCCACCAGCTTCTGCAGGTCACGGCTGTCGGCGTCGTCGCTGATGATGGAGACCGAGGCCCGGTCGGCCTCGACATCCATGTCGATGTCGCCGTCGAGATCGGCGATGTCCAGCAGACCCTCGAGGTAGTCGGCGGCGATCTCGCCCTCCTGCTCCAGGCGGGACAGGGTGTCGGTGCCCTCGGCAGCGGCCGCACTGGTCTGGTGCTGGGTGTCCGTCACGGTGGACTCCTTCTTACTTCTTGGACGAGGGGTGCTGGGGCCGCTGCTGGCCCTTGCGCTGCCCGGACTTGGCGCTGCGCGGGGAACCGCCCTGCTCGGGCTTGGCGTCCTCCGGCTGCTGCTTGGCCGCGCCATTGCCGGAGGAGGCCCGGGTACGGGGCTGGCCGGCACCGGCGGGGGCGCCGGTCTGCTGCCGCTTGGCCTTGGTCTGGCGCTTGGGCTGCTGGCGCGCGGCCCGGGCGGCCTCGGCGGCCTGCTTGGCCTCGATCTCCGCCGGGTCCTCCTTGAGCTTGCCCTTGGCGCGCAGCCGCTCCTGGCGCTGCTTGTAGGCGAGGCTGCCCGGAGTGGGGTTGCGGCGGATGACGAACAGCTGCTGGCCCATGGTCCACACATTGGTGGTCAGCCAGTAGATCAGAACACCCACCGGGAAGTTGATGCCGAAGACGGCGAACATCACCGGGAAGACGTACATCAGCATCTTCTGCTGCTGCATAAACGGCGTCTTCACCGTCAGATCGACGTTCTTGGTCATCAGCTGCCGCTGCGTGATGAACTGCGACAGCGACATCAGCACGATCATGATGACCGTGACCACCCGCACATCGGTCAGGGTGGCCCCGAGCGACTCGACCTTGTGGGCGCTGTCCATGAACTTCACCGACAGCGGGGCACCGAAGATATGCGCGTGCCGGGCGCTGTTCAGCAGGTCCTGGTTGATGACGCCGACCGTCTTGCCCTGCGCGATGTGGTTGAGGACCTGGTACAGCGAGATGAAGAAGGGCGACTGCGCGATGATCGGCAGACAGCTGGAGAGCGGGTTGGTGCCCGTCTCCTTGTAGAGCTTCATCATCTCTTCGGACTGGCGCTGCCGGTCGCTCTTGTAACGCTCCTGGATCGCCTTCATCTTCGGCTGGAGCGCCTGCATGTTCCGCGTCGCCTTGATCTGCTTGACGAACAGCGGGATCAGGCAGATACGGATCAGCACCACCAGCGAGACGATGGACAGACCCCACGCCCAGCCGCTGTCCCTGTCGAACATCAGGGAGTAGAACGAGTGGAACTGGACGATGATCCAGGAAACTGCGTAATAGAGAGGACGGAGGATCGTGTCCACGAATCAGGCTCCTTGGGCGTTGGGCTGAGTCTCGGGCTGTGCGACGGGCCCCAGCACGGGGTGCCCGCCCAGTCGGCTCCTCAGCCGCTGGTGCCAGACCGGACGCTTCCGGGGAGGTACGTGGTCGACGCCACCGAGCGACCACGGATTACAGCGCAGGATGCGCCAGGCCGTCAGCGCCGTTCCTTTGATCGCGCCATGCACCTGGATGGCCGTATAGCCATAGTGCGAGCACGAGGGGTAGTACTTGCAGACCGGGCCCAGCAGCGGGCTGATGGTCCACTGGTACAGCTTGATCAACCACAGCAGCGGATACTTCACCGTGCGCTCCCTCCCGGGCCTGGGCCCGGTGTCCGGAGATCGCCCTCCGGGGGATTGCAGCTTCGCGGCGCCCTGTCCCCGGCGGCACCGGGAACATCCCCACCCAACAGCCGCTGCAGCGCGGTATCCAGGTCGCGGGCCAGCTGACCGTGATCCGCCTCGCCCGCGCCCGGCAGGGCGCGTACCACCACCAGGCTACCGGCGGGCAGCTGCTCCAGCCGGTCACGCATCAGGTGGCGCAGCCTCCGCTTGACGAGGTTACGGACCACTGCCTTGCCCACGGCCTTGCTCACGACGAAACCCGCACGCGCCGGGGGAGCACTCTCCCCAGGTGCGTGCGGGTCCGTTGCACCGCTGCGCAGGTGGACGACGAGGAGCGGGCGGCCTGCCCTGCGCCCTCGTCGGACCGCGGTCGCGAAGTCCTCGCGCCGCCTCAGCCGAGACTCGGAAGGCAGCACATCAGGACCTTGATGTCAGGCTGGTCAGGCCGACAGGCGGGCGCGACCCTTGCTGCGGCGGGACGCGAGGATCGCGCGGCCGGCACGGGTGCGCATACGCAGCCGGAAGCCGTGGGTCTTCGCGCGGCGGCGGTTGTTCGGCTGGAAGGTGCGCTTGCTCACTCGGGGACTCCAGAAATGAATCGTGTGATGGCGGGACATCGCCTGGCTGTCACCGTGCGCCCACGAGGAAGCTCGCAAGTGCGCAAGTGCACCGCTTCACGATCATCTCCCGTCTACGGGAGAGTGACCCTTGCCCATCGGAGGCAGGCGGCAGCAGCCATCGACAACTCGACCGGGCTACGGTACGCGCGATTACGCCATCCGGTCAAACCGGGAGCGCACCAGCCACCACCGTAGCGGTCCCACCGGCCCGCCCCGGCCACGCCATGCCCGGGGACGCCGGGACGCCCGCCGCATGGCACAGTTGTGCACACCCTGTGGACAACGACTTGAACCACGCACCACGGCCTGACTACCGTGACTGAACTCCGAATCCTTCCCGCCCATCCCGAGAACCACACTTTCGTGGGACTCAAGGGCTCCCCAAGCTGACCGAGAGAGCGTGCCCTGTGGCTGACCTGCCTGCCGATCTTGCCGCAGTCTGGCCGCGCGTGCTGGAACAGCTGCTCAGCGAGGGCCAGGGCGTCGAGAGCAAGGACGAGCACTGGATCAAGCGGTGCCAGCCGCTGGCCCTGGTGGCCGACACCGCGCTGCTCGCGGTGCCCAATGAATTCGCCAAGGGTGTGCTGGAGGGCCGGCTGGCCCCGCTGGTCAGCGAGACCCTCAGCCGGGAGTGCGGCCGGCCGATCCGGATCGCCATCACCGTGGACAACACCGTGGGCGCGGAACCGGCCGCCCCGGAGCGTCCCGAGCGCCCGCAGCGCTTCGAGCCCCCCGCCGACCGGGGCCGGGAGCCCTACGAGGGCTATGACACCCGCGGCGGCTATGAGGCCCGCGAGCCCCGGGAGCCCTACGGCCGCCCCTCCGCCGCCGAGGACCTGCCGGCCGTCCGTCCCGCCTACCCCGACTACGACCGGCCCCGCACCGAGCCCGGCGCCTGGCCGCGCCACTCAGCCCCGCCGGCCCAGGAGCGCGCCGAGTACGGCTGGCAGCAGCCCCGCTTGGGCGGCTTCACCGAGGCTGAACGCGACCCCTACGCCGGCCAGCCCGCGCCCTCCGGTTACGAGTCATCCGGCTATGAGTCCGCCGGGTACGAGCCCCAGCAGGGCGACTACCGCCCCGGCGTACCGGCGTACGAGCCGCAGCGCCGTGAGCTGCCCGAGCCCCCCGCCCGCGGCGGCGCCCAGAGCGAGCGCCCCGCGCCCGGCGGCGCCTCCGCCGACCGGCCCGCGGGCGGCTCCGGCTCCGGTTCCGCCGGCTCCGGCCCGGCCGAGCCCACCGCCCGGCTGAACCCCAAGTACCTCTTCGACACCTTTGTCATCGGCGCCTCCAACCGCTTTGCCCACGCGGCCGCGGTGGCGGTGGCCGAGGCCCCGGCCAAGGCGTACAACCCGCTGTTCATCTACGGCGAGTCCGGGCTGGGCAAGACCCATCTGCTGCACGCCATCGGGCACTATGCGCGCAGCCTCTACCCGGGCACCCGGGTGCGCTATGTGAGCTCGGAGGAGTTCACCAACGAGTTCATCAACTCCATCCGCGACGGCAAGGCGGACGCGTTCCGCAAGCGCTACCGCGACATGGACATCCTGCTGGTGGACGACATCCAGTTCCTGGCCAGCAAGGAGTCCACCCAGGAGGAGTTCTTCCACACCTTCAACACCCTGCACAACGCCAACAAGCAGATCGTGCTGTCCTCGGACCGGCCGCCCAAGCAGCTGGTGACCCTGGAGGACCGGCTGCGCAACCGCTTCGAGTGGGGCCTGATCACCGACGTCCAGCCGCCCGAGCTGGAGACCCGGATCGCCATCCTGCGCAAAAAGGCGGTGCAGGAGCAGCTCAACGCCCCGCCGGAGGTGCTGGAGTTCATCGCCTCCCGTATCTCGCGCAACATCCGCGAGCTGGAGGGCGCCCTCATCCGGGTCACCGCCTTCGCCAGCCTCAACCGGCAGCCGGTGGACCTGGGCCTGACCGAGATCGTGCTCAAGGACCTGATCCCGGGCGGCGAGGACGCCTCCCCGGAGATCACCGCGCCGGCCATCATGGCCGCCACCGCCGACTACTTCGGGCACACCGTGGAAGACCTCTGCGGGGCCTCCCGCAGCCGGGTGCTGGTGACCGCCCGGCAGATCGCCATGTATCTGTGCCGGGAGCTCACCGACCTCTCGCTGCCCAAGATCGGCGCCCAGTTCGGCGGCCGGGACCACACCACGGTGATGCACGCGGACCGCAAGATCCGTGCGCTGATGGCCGAGCGGCGCTCCATCTACAACCAGGTGACGGAGCTGACCAACCGCATCAAGAACGGCTGAGCCAGGCACACGAGCACGCCGCCAAGGGCGCCTCGGGACGGATCCCGGGGCGCCCTTCGCCGTTCCGGAGGCGTTCCGGAGGTGCTCCCGAGGCGCTCCGGAGCCCCTTCGCGGGCGGTCCCGCGCCGCCGTCATCGCCCCGCACCGCCCACCCCTTGTTCGATTACGCGCCGATGACCAGCGGTTCTCCACAGAATCCGCCCGCGAGCGGCGTCCACACCCTGGGGACCGGAAAGTTATCCAGATGATGTCCACAGCGGGGCCTGTTGATAGTCCATCAGGGGAGGTCAACGGCGTGTGGATTTGTGGTTGACGGGATTCCACACCCTGTGGACGACCGCTCCGTGCACAGCCACGCCGCCGGTTGTCCACCGTCCGCCCACAGGCAGCGCCCCGTTGTGCACAGCCTTTCCACACGGATGTCCACTGTTCGGCAACGAAACGCCCGGAGCTACCGGGGAGAGTGAAAGGCGTCACACCAAGTTGCCGGGTTGCCCTGTGGGGAACGCGGGTAAAACTGGGGACGGCCCTGGGGAGAAGTGCCCCCACCCTGTGCACCGCCTGTGCAGAACTTTCCGTTCTCCACAGCGACCCCCGCTTTTCCACCACCGCCGCCCACAGGCCCAGTGGACAAAAATCCCGGCCTGACCTGGGCGAAGCCGGTTTTCCACGGTTTCCACAGGGCCTACTACTACGACCACAGAGTTCAAGCGGGGAAATCGCTTCGAAGTGGGTCCTGTGCACAACTTCGCCTCGGGCCGCCGAACGCCACCCGGGCCGACTTGACCCCGAGCAGCAACAGCTGTCAGCGGTGTGCGTCAGACTGGTCTCCGGCTACTGAGGCCGAAGACAGTCGAAGACGACGCCGGCAAGGCGACGAGCCAGCAACAAGCAGGAGGCGGTTCCGGTGAAGATCCGGGTGGAGCGCGATGTACTCGCGGAGGCAGTGGCCTGGGCGGCCCGTAGCCTCCCGGCCCGTCCGCCGGTGCCGGTCCTCGCCGGCCTGCTGCTGAAGGCCGAGGACGGCACGCTCAGCCTCTCCGGCTTCGACTACGAGGTCTCCGCCCGGGTCTCGGTGGAGGCCGATGTGGAGGAGGACGGCACCGTCCTGGTCTCCGGCCGCCTGCTCGCCGACATCTGCCGCGCACTTCCCAACAGGCCTGTGGAGATCTCCACCGACGGCGTGCGGGTCACCGTGGTCTGCGGCTCCTCCCGCTTCACCCTCCACACCATGCCGGTGGAGGAGTACCCGGCGCTGCCCCAGATGCCCACCGCCACCGGCAGCGTCCCGGCCGAGGTCTTCGCCTCCGCCGCCGCCCAGGTGGCCATCGCCGCCGGCCGGGACGACACCCTGCCGGTGCTCACCGGTGTCCGCATCGAGATCGAGGGCGACACGGTCACCCTGGCCTCCACCGACCGCTACCGCTTCGCCGTCCGCGAGTTCCTGTGGAAGCCGGAGACCCCGGATGTCTCCGCCGTCGCCCTGGTCCCGGCCAAGACGCTGCTGGACACCGCCAAGTCGCTCAGCGGCGGCGAGAGCGTCACGCTGGCGCTGTCCGGCTCCGGCGCGGGCGAGGGCCTGATCGGCTTCGAGGGCGCCGGCCGCCGCACCACCACCCGCCTGCTCGAGGGCGACCTGCCCAAGTACCGCACCCTCTTCCCGACCGAGTTCAACTCGGTCGCGGTGATCGAGACCGCCCCCTTTGTGGAGGCCGTCAAGCGCGTGGCCCTGGTCGCCGAGCGCAACACCCCGGTGCGGCTGAGCTTCGAGCAGGGTGTGCTGATCCTGGAGGCCGGTTCCAGCGATGATGCACAGGCTGTGGAAAGGGTGGACGCCCGGCTGGAGGGCGAGGACATCTCCATCGCCTTCAACCCCGGCTTCCTGCTGGAGGGCCTGTCCGCGATCGACTCCCCGGTCGCCCAGCTGTCCTTCACCACCTCCACCAAGCCCGCGCTGCTCAGCGGCAAGCCGGCGGTGGACGCGGAGGCCGACGAGGCCTACAAGTACCTGATCATGCCGGTGCGGCTCTCCGGCTGAGGCGGCCCCAGGCGACGGAGCGTTTGAGCGCTCCGTCCCGACAGGTGTGCGCCAGGGCCCGGGCGTAGGCTCGGACCGGGGAACAATCCGCAACCACTACGGCATAGAGGATCAACTGATGGAGCTCGGTCTCGTCGGTCTCGGCAAGATGGGCGGCAATATGCGTGAGCGCATTCGCCGCGCAGGCCACACCGTCATCGGATACGACCGCAACCCGGACCTGGCGGATGTCCACAGCCTCAAGGAGCTTGTGGACTCCCTGTCCGGTCCGCGCGTGGTGTGGGTCATGGTCCCGGCCGGGGCCGCCACCCAGTCCACCATCGACGAGCTCGCCGAGCTGCTCTCGCCCGGCGACATCGTGGTGGACGGCGGCAACTCCCGCTGGACCGACGACGAGAAGCACGCCGAGCAGCTGGCCGCCAAGGGCATCGGCTTTGTGGACTGCGGCGTCTCCGGTGGCGTCTGGGGCCTGGAGAACGGCTATGCCCTGATGTACGGCGGCGACGCCGAGCATGTGGCGAAGGTCCAGCCGGTCTTCGACGCGCTCAAGCCCGAGGGCGACTTCGGCGCGGTGCACGCGGGCAAGGTCGGCGCCGGCCACTTCGCCAAGATGGTCCACAACGGCATCGAGTACGCCATGATGCAGGCCTATGCCGAGGGCTGGGAGCTGCTGGAGAAGGTGGACTCGGTCACCGATGTCCGCGAGGTCTTCCGCTCCTGGCAGGAGGGCACGGTCATCCGCTCCTGGCTGCTGGACCTGGCCGTCAATGCGCTGGACGACGACGAGCACCTGGAGAAGATCCGCGGTTACGCGGCCGACTCCGGCGAGGGCCGCTGGACGGTGGAGGCCGCCATCGACAACGCGGTGCCGCTGCCGGCGATCACCGCCTCGCTGTTCGCCCGCTTCGCCTCCCGCCAGGACGACTCCCCGCAGATGAAGATGATCGCCGCGCTGCGCAACCAGTTCGGCGGCCACGCGGTCGAGAGCAAGTAACACCCCCCGCAGAACCAGGAGGCTCGGCGCGCACTCATGCACGTTTCGCATCTCTCGCTCGCCGACTTCCGCTCGTACGCCAGGGCCGAGGTCCCGCTCGGCCCTGGCGTCACCGCTTTTGTCGGCCCCAATGGCCAGGGCAAGACCAATCTGGTGGAGGCCGTCGGCTATCTGGCCACCCTGGGCAGCCACCGGGTCTCCACGGACGCCCCGCTGGTGCGCCTGGGCGCCGAGCGGGCCGTCATCCGGGCCGCCGTGGTGCGGGACGAGCGGCAGCAGCTGATCGAGCTGGAGCTCAACCCCGGCAAGGCCAACCGGGCCCGGATCAACCGTTCCTCCCAGGTCAGACCGCGCGATGTGCTGGGCATCGTACGTACCGTGCTGTTCGCCCCGGAGGACCTGGCGCTGGTCAAGGGTGATCCGGGGGAGCGCCGGCGCTTTCTGGACGAGCTGGTCACCGCCCGTTCCCCGCGGATGGCCGGGGTGCGCTCGGATTATGAGCGGGTGCTCAAGCAGCGCAACACCCTGCTGAAGTCGGCGGCGATGGCCCGTCGGCATGGTGGCCGTTCCATGGACATGTCCACCCTGGATGTCTGGGACCAGCATCTGGCCCGGGCCGGTGCCGAACTCCTGGCCCACCGCCTGGAGTTGATCGCCGCGCTGCTGCCGCTGGCGGATCAGGCGTATGAGCGGCTGGCGCCCGGCGGCGGTCCGGTGGCCTTCGACTACAAGGGTCCGCTGGGCACCGAGAGCGTGCGCGGCCGCGAGGAGCTGTACCAGGTGCTGCTGGACGCGCTGGGCGAGGCGCGCAAGCAGGAGATCGAGCGCGGGGTGACGCTGGCCGGCCCGCACCGGGACGATCTGGTGCTGCGGCTGGGGAAGCTGCCCGCCAAGGGGTACGCCAGCCATGGCGAGTCCTGGTCGTATGCGCTGGCGCTGCGGCTGGCCTCGTATGAGCTGCTGCGTGCGGAGGGCGCGGAGCCGGTGCTGGTGCTGGACGATGTCTTCGCCGAGCTGGACGCCCGGCGCCGGGAGCGGCTGGCCGCCCTGGTGGCCGGCGGTGAGCAGGTGCTGGTGACGGCCGCGGTGGCCGAGGATGTGCCGGACGCGCTGTCCGGTGTCCGGTACGCGGTTTCCGAGGGCACCGTGGAGCGGGTGTGAGCGAGCGGACTCCTGAGCCCTCCGGGGTGGATCTGGCGCGGGTGGCGTTGCGGGCCGCCCGGGAGCAGGCGCGGGCGCGGGGCGCGGCCGCGCAGCAGAAGAAGCAGGCCAGGCGGGGCGGGCTGCGTTCGGGCGCGCGGGCGGACGGGCGTGATCCGCTGCCGCTGGGGGCGGCGATCAGCCGTCTGATCACCGAGCGGGGGTGGGAGACGCCCACCGCGGTGGGCGGGGTGATGGGCCGCTGGCCGCAGATCGTGGGCCAGGAGGTGGCGCTGCACTGTGCTCCGCAGCGTTATGAGGAGGAGGCCCGGGTGCTCACCGTGCAGTGTGACTCCACCGCCTGGGCGACCCAACTGCGATTGCTGGCGCCGCAGTTCGTGGCCAAGCTCAATGAGCGGCTGGGGCCGGGCACGGTGCGTTCGATCAAGGTGCTGGGGCCGGGCGGTCCGGCGCGCCGGTACGGGCCGCTGCGCGCCCCGGGCAGCAGTGGTCCGGGCGACACCTATGGGTGAGGGGTGACGGGGCGGCTCCGGTGAGACTCCGGTCACGGTTGCGGGCGGTTGACAGCCCGAAGCGCTGAGTGCCGCTGTGAGCCCCTTGGAGCCCGGGGCCACATATAGGGAGTCGGCTGAGGCCGGTTCAGGGCGGCACATGAGGACTCAGGCGCCGCCAAACCCCCATTCATGTCGGCGCTACCGGTAGACTGGTGGCATTCCGTCGCCAATTCGCGGAACAAGTCGAACGACGCAGCCGCTCCTGCCTGTCCGCCGGGTACCGCCGGCCGGGGGCAACTCCCCGCAGCAGTCAGGGGAAGGTCTGTGCTGTGCCAGAAAGGGCGCTTCGTGGCCGATTCCGGCAACCCCAACGAGAACACCACCCCTTCCGCTCCCGGCGGTGAGACGTCGTACGACGCCAGTGCGATCACCGTGCTGGAGGGCCTGGACGCGGTCCGCAAGCGGCCGGGTATGTACATCGGCTCCACGGGCGAGCGTGGTCTGCACCACCTGGTCTATGAGGTGGTCGACAACTCCGTGGACGAGGCCCTGGCGGGCCACGCGGACACCATCGATGTGACGATCCTGCCGGACGGCGGGGTGCGTGTGGTGGACAACGGCCGTGGCATCCCGGTGGGCATCGTCCCCTCCGAGGGGAAGCCGGCCGTGGAGGTCGTGCTGACAGTGCTGCACGCGGGCGGCAAGTTCGGCGGTGGCGGTTACGCCGTCTCCGGTGGTCTGCACGGCGTCGGCGTCTCGGTGGTCAACGCGCTGTCCTCGCGGGTGGCCGTGGAGGTCCGGACGGACGGCTTCCGCTGGACCCAGGACTACAAGCTGGGCGCTCCCACGGCTCCGCTGCAGCAGAACGAGCCGACCGAGGAGACCGGTACCTCGGTCACCTTCTGGGCCGACGGCGACATCTTCGAGACCACCGAGTACTCCTTCGAGACGCTCTCCCGGCGCTTCCAGGAGATGGCCTTCCTCAACAAGGGCCTGACCATCTCGCTGACCGACGAGCGTCCGGACCATGTGGACGAGGAGGGCAAGCCGCTCTCGGTCCGTTACCACTACGAGGGCGGTATCTCGGACTTCGTCCGCTACCTCAACTCGCGCAAGGGCGAGCTGGTCCACCCCACGGTGATCGACTTCGAGGCGGAGGACACCGAGCGCAAGCTCTCCCTCGAGGTGGCGATGCAGTGGAACACCCAGTACTCCGAGGGTGTCTACTCCTTCGCCAACATCATCCACACCCATGAGGGCGGTACTCATGAGGAGGGCTTCCGGGCCGCGCTGACCTCGCTGGTCAACAAGTACGCGCGGGACAAGAAGCTGCTGCGGGAGAAGGACGACAACCTCACGGGTGACGACATCCGCGAGGGCCTGACGGCGATCATCTCGGTGAAGCTGAGTGAGCCGCAGTTCGAGGGCCAGACCAAGACCAAGCTGGGCAACACCGAGGCCAAGACCTTTGTCCAGAAGGCGGTCTATGAGCACCTGACGGACTGGCTGGACCGCAACCCCAACGAGGCGGCGGACATCATCCGCAAGTCCATCCAGGCGGCCACCGCCCGGGTGGCGGCCCGTAAGGCGCGGGATCTGACCCGGCGCAAGGGTCTGCTGGAGACGGCCTCGCTGCCGGGCAAGCTCTCGGACTGCCAGTCCAATGACCCGACCAAGTGCGAGATCTTCATCGTCGAGGGTGACTCCGCCGGCGGCTCGGCCAAGTCCGGCCGTAACCCGGAGTACCAGGCGATCCTGCCGATCCGCGGCAAGATCCTCAATGTGGAGAAGGCGCGGGTTGACAAGATCCTGCAGAACCAGGAGATCCAGGCGCTGATCTCCGCCTTCGGCACGGGTGTGCACGAGGACTTCGACATCTCCAAGCTCCGCTACCACAAGATCATCTTGATGGCGGACGCCGATGTGGACGGCCAGCACATCAACACCCTGTTGCTGACCTTCCTGTTCCGCTTCATGCGCCCGCTGGTGGAAGCCGGTCATGTCTATCTCTCCCGCCCCCCGCTCTACAAGATCAAGTGGGGCAAGGACGACTTCGAGTACGCCTACTCCGACCGCGAGCGCGACGCCCTGATCCAGCTGGGCCGGGAGAACGGCAAGCGGGTCAGGGACGACTCGGTGCAGCGCTTCAAGGGTCTCGGCGAGATGAACGCCGAGGAGCTGCGGGTGACCACCATGGACATCGACCACCGGGTGCTCGGCCAGGTCACCCTGGACGACGCCGCCCAGGCGGACGACCTGTTCTCGGTGCTGATGGGCGAGGACGTCGAGGCGCGGCGCTCCTTCATCCAGCGCAACGCCAAGGACGTCCGCTTCCTCGACATCTGAGTCGGCCTGGACCAACTTCCGCGGCTTGAAAGGACTTTGAACGACAATGGCCGACGAGACCACTCCCGAGACTCCCCCCACGCCCACCCCCGTCACGCCCGAGGGCCAGCCGGCCGCCATCGAGGGCGTGGGAATGCGCGTCGAGCCGGTGGGGCTCGAGACCGAGATGCAGCGCTCGTACCTGGACTACGCGATGAGCGTGATCGTCTCGCGTGCGCTGCCCGATGTGCGTGACGGTCTCAAGCCGGTGCACCGCCGGGTGCTGTACGCCATGTACGACGGCGGCTACCGGCCGGAGAAGGGCTTCTACAAGTGCGCCCGTGTCGTCGGTGACGTCATGGGTACCTACCACCCGCACGGTGACGCCTCCATCTACGACGCCCTGGTGCGGCTGGCCCAGCACTGGTCGATGCGGATGCCGCTGGTGGACTCCAACGGCAACTTCGGCTCCCCGGGCAACGACCCGGCGGCCGCCATGCGGTACACCGAGTGCAAGATGGCGCCGCTGTCGATGGAGATGGTCCGGGACATCGACGAGGAGACCGTCGATTTCCAGGACAACTACGACGGCCGTAACCAGGAGCCGACGGTGCTGCCGTCGCGCTTCCCCAACCTGCTGGTCAACGGCAGTGCCGGCATCGCCGTCGGCATGGCCACCAATATCCCGCCGCACAATCTGCGCGAGGTGGCCGAGGGTGCCCAGTGGTACCTGGCCAACCCCGGGGCCACGCCCGAGGAGCTGCTGGACGCGCTGATCGAGCGGATCAAGGGCCCGGACTTCCCGACCGGCGCCCTGGTGGTGGGCCGCAAGGGCATCGAGGAGGCCTACCGCACCGGCCGCGGCTCGATCACCATGCGCGCGGTGGTCGAGGTGGAGGAGATCCAGAACCGCCAGTGCCTGGTGGTCACCGAGCTGCCCTACCAGGTCAACCCGGACAACCTGGCGCAGAAGATCGCCGACCTGGTGAAGGACGGGAAGATCGGCGGTATCGCCGATGTCCGCGACGAGACCTCCTCGCGCACCGGCCAGCGGCTGGTGATCGTCCTCAAGCGGGACGCGGTCGCCAAGGTCGTCCTCAACAACCTCTACAAGCACACCGATCTGCAGACCAACTTCGGTGCCAACATGCTGGCGCTGGTGGACGGGGTGCCGCGCACCCTCTCCCTGGACGCGTTCATCCGCAACTGGGTGACGCACCAGATCGAGGTCATCGTCCGCCGGACCCGGTTCCGGCTGCGCAAGGCCGAGGAGCGGGCGCACATCCTGCGCGGTCTGCTCAAGGCGCTGGACGCCATTGACGAGGTCATCGCGCTGATCCGGCGCAGTGACACGGTCGAGGTGGCGCGGGCGGGCCTGATGGGCCTGCTGGAGATCGACGAGATCCAGGCCAACGCGATCCTGGAGATGCAGCTGCGCCGGCTGGCCGCCCTGGAGCGCCAGAAGATCGTGGCGGAGCACGACGAGCTCCAGGCCAAGATCAACGAGTACAACGCCATCCTGGCCTCGCCGGAGCGGCAGCGCGGCATCATCAGCGAGGAACTGACCGCGATCGTCGAGAAGTTCGGCGACGACCGGCGCTCCATGCTGGTGCCCTTCGAGGGCGATATGTCCATCGAGGACCTGATCGCCGAAGAGGACATCGTGGTGACCATCACCAACGGTGGCTATGTCAAGCGCACCAAGACCGAGGACTACCGGTCGCAGAAGCGCGGCGGCAAGGGTGTGCGGGGCACCAAGCTGAAGCAGGACGACATCGTCGATCACTTCTTTGTCTCCACCACCCACCACTGGCTGCTGTTCTTCACCAACAAGGGCCGGGTATACCGGGCCAAGGCGTATGAGCTGCCGGACGCCGGCCGGGACGCCCGCGGCCAGCATGTGGCCAATCTGCTGGCCTTCCAGCCGGACGAGCGGATCGCCCAGATCCTGGCCATCCGCGACTACGAGGCGGCGCCCTACTTGGTGCTGGCCACCAAGTCGGGCCTGGTGAAGAAGACCCCGCTGAAGGACTACGACTCCCCGCGTTCCGGTGGTGTGATCGCCATCAACCTCCGGGAGATGGAGGACGGCCGCGAGGACGAGCTGATCGGTGCCGAGCTGGTGTCGGCCGACGACGATCTGCTGCTGATCAGCAAGAAGGCGCAGTCCATCCGGTTCACCGCGACCGATGACTCGCTGCGGCCGATGGGCCGGGCCACCTCGGGCGTCAAGGGCATGAGCTTCCGGGAGGGTGACGAACTGCTGTCGATGAACGTCGTCCGTCCGGGCACCTTTGTCTTCACGGCTACCGACGGCGGCTATGCCAAGCGCACGCCGGTGGACGAGTACCGGGTGCAGGGCCGCGGTGGTCTGGGCATCAAGGCGGCGAAGATCGTGGAGGACCGGGGTTCGCTGGTCGGCGCGCTGGTGGTCGAGGAGGGGGACGAGATCCTGGCGATCACCCTCAGCGGTGGCGTGATCCGTACTCGGGTCAGCGAAGTCCGGGAAACCGGCCGTGACACCATGGGCGTCCAACTGATCAACTTGGGCAAGCGGGATGCCGTGGTAGGCATCGCCCGTAACGCCGAGGCCGGCCGGGAGGCCGAAGAGGTCGATGAGGAGCCGTCGGCCGGGGCCGCGGACGTGACGGGTGGCGAGGCGCCCGAGACGGGCGAGGGCGGGGAGCCCTCGGCCGAGACCACCGAGGAGTAGGACGTGAGTCGAGCCACGGGCGCCGCGGGTGGGCGTCGCGGTTCCGCGAACAGCGCATCCGATGAGACCGGCGCCCGTGTCCCCGGCGGGGACGGGGCAGACTCCCGGGGCGGGTCCACCACGGGCAGGGGGATAACCATGACGGACACCCGAGAGCCGTACCACCCGCCGAAGGCCTATGAGCCTCCGGCGGAGGCCGCCAAGGCGGCCGGGGGCAATGGGGCCAAGAAGGGCACCGGGGCGGCCGCCAAGGCCGCCGCCCCGGCGGGGAAGACCACCGCCGGCGCCAAGACCGGCGCCAAGGCCGCTGTGCCGCCCCAGCAGGCCGAGCGGCCGGTCCGGGAGACCGCCGGGCGCCCGGCCCCGGCCGCGGACGGTCCGGGGCCGCGTACCCGCTCGGCGCGGCTGCGGGTGGCCAAGGCCGACCCCTGGTCGGTGATGAAGGTCAGCTTCCTGCTGTCGGTGGCGCTGGGCGTGTGCACCATCGTGGCGGTCGGGGTGCTGTGGCTGGTGCTGGACGCCATGGGGATCTTCTCCGCGGTGGGCAGCACCATCAGTGACGCCACCTCCGGCGAGGGCGGCGGCTTCGACCTGCAGTCCTTCCTGTCGCTGCCGCGGGTGCTGATGTTCACCGTGATCATCGCGGTGATCGAGGTGGTGCTGGCCACCGCGCTGGCGACGCTGGCCGCCTTCGCCTACAACCTCTCCGCCTCCTTTGTGGGCGGGGTGGAACTGACCCTGGCCGAGGACGACTGACCGCGATTTTGGGACTGGGCCCCAAGTGCGCTAATCTTTCGGTGCAGCGCGGGGCTATAGCTCAGACGGTTAGAGCGCTTCCCTGATAAGGAAGAGGCCACAGGTTCAAGTCCTGTTAGCCCCACCGGCGCGATCGGCCCGGACGGAGATTTTCTCCGTCCGGGCCGATCGGCTTTTCCGGTACGGCAGTTGGGATCGGGCAAAGGCCGGGCACAGGTCACCGATCGGTATCGGCCGGTGTGTATCATCGGCCACCAGCAGTCCCCTTACGTCAAGGAAAGACGAGGTCGCGCGGTGAAGAAGCTCCTCCTGGTCGCACTGGCCGCCATCGGCGGGCTCCTCGTGTACCGCCAGATCCAGGCGGATCGCGCCGAGCAGGATCTGTGGACGGAGGCGACCGACTCCGTGCCCGCAGGTTCGGGTGTGTGAGACATAGAGCCCCTTTGACCGGGTCCCGGCCGTGATGACGGCGGGGGCCCGGTTCGCTTTTCCCGCTGTAACCGCCATACACCCGAGATCTATTTGCCAACGCAAATAAAATGATTGCGAAGGTGAATACCCCCGGTCAGGCGGTGGCCAGCGCCCAGATCCCCACCGCCAGGCAGAACAAGGCCAGCAGCAGCACCGGCACCGCGACCCTGGCGGGCGGCCCGTACGCCCGCCGGACGTCCCCCGGGGTGGCAGGCAGGGGAAGCGTCGGCGCGGGCGGCGTGGGGCCCGTCACGGGCGTCCGGACCGGGGTCCCCGGCGGCGTCCGCGGCGGGTGTACGGGCGGTGGCGGCACGGCGGGCATGGCGCCCCAAGTACCGTGCGCCACGGCCGTACCGGGCTCCGGCCCGGCCGGACCGAAGCCCGGCGGCAGCGGGCCGAGCTGGTCGAAGACCTCGATCCGCTCCTCCTCGGCGCCCGGCTCCGGCAGCAGCTCCAGCACCGGCGCCAGCGCCTTGCGCACCCCGGTGGCGCTGCGGAACCGCAGCGCGGGATCCGGCTGCAGCAGACCGGCCACCACCTCCCACAGCGGCGCGGGCACCTCGTCCGGCGGTCCGGGCACGCCCTGTTCCTCGAACCGCCGCACCAGGGCCTCGGCATCCGGCTTGCGCCCGGAGAGCAGATAGAGCGCCACCAGCCCCACCGCGAACAGATCCGCCGGGAAGTCCGGTTCCTCGCCCGCCATTTGCTCCGGCGCGAAATAACCGGGCGTCCCCATCACATAGTTGGCCTGGGTCAGCCGGGGCTCGCCCTTGCGCATGGCGACCCCGAAATCCGACAGCCGCAGATGCGGACGCCCCGTTCCGGTGGCCTCCAGAAGGAGATTGGCGGGTTTGATGTCACGGTGCACCACGCCCTCCAGATGCACCGCCGCCAGCCCGGCCAGCAACTGGTCCAGCAGGACACAGACAAAGCGCGGCGGCAACGGACCGTAGTCACCGATGAGATGGGCCACCGAGCCGCCGCGCACCAGGTCCATGGTGAACAGCACCTTGTCGTCGTCCGCCGCCCAGCTCCGCGGCGCCAGCACATGCGGATGGTCGATGCGCAGCGCCTGTTCGCGGACGAACCTCAGCAGGGTGTGGGCGTCGGAGTGCAGCAGCACCTTGGCGGCCACATAGCGCCCGCGGCGCCGGTCCCAGGCGCGCCAGACGGCCCCCGCGCCGCCGCGCCCGACGGGATCGACGAGGTGGTACCGCCCGGCGAACAGCTCACCCATCAGCCCCGCTCCGGGCGCCGTCAGCTCTGGTGCGCCTCATAGTGGGCGACCGCCTCGGCGGTGCGCCCGGCGCCGTACACCCGCAGGAATTCGGCGAGTTCGGGGTGGGCGGGGGCGAGGGTGTCGGCGGCGTCGATGATGTCCCCGGCGCCGGCCACCGAGCGCAGCAGCGACTGGATCTCGCGGACCACCCGCTTGACGGTCGGGGCGCCGCTGCTGGCCGTGGTCTGGGTGGAGTTGAGGACCGAGCCGCCCGAACTGCGCTTGACCTCCTCCATCCGCTCCGCCGCCTCGGCGGCGCTGACGCTGCCATCGGCGACCTGGGTGGAGAGCTCCTGCAGCGCCTGAACCCGCTGTACCACCGCCGGGTTGCCGATCTTGGCGCGCTGACCGCTCATCAACTGCGAGAGCATGGGCGCCGAAAGACCCAGCACGGAGGCGAGACGGGCCTGGTTGAGGCCGAGATCGTCGATGAGACGGCGGAACAGGGCCCCCAGCGGCTCCCCGTACCAGCTCCGCTGCAGCTCTCGTGCGCGGGCCGTGGCATCCTGCTGTGCTGCGTCCATCTCGCTCTCCCCTTCGCTTCGCTGCCGCGAATCTTGCGCTGCATCCTACGGAGAGCGACGGGTACGGGCGATACCCGGTCGGGAACACCTCCGGCACCGGGTAGTCTGGTGCAGGACGGGGCCTTAGCTCAGTTGGTAGAGCGCTGTCTTTGCATGGCAGATGTCAGGGGTTCGACTCCCCTAGGCTCCACTCGCCGAGAGGCCCTCTGACCTGCGGAAACGCGGGTCAGAGGGCCTCTCCGTGTTTATAGCGTCAACACCGTGTCAACAAGTCTCGGCCATAACGTGCCATCCGTGGCAGCATCGGGAAGCGGGAGAAAAAGGACGGCACGGTGTCGTACGCCGTGCTGTTCCGTGCCGACGGGGCGAGGGACGCGAAGCAGGAGTCAGAGGTCTTCGACGACGAGACAGCCGCTGAGCGCTTCCGGGACCTGGCGAACGGACACGGACAGCAATGGCCGCCCGGCTGCGATACGCGGCCGCGGGTTCACCGCGGACCTGCGCAGCCCGGACGAGATGTTCGAGCCCTTCGCCATGAAGCAGATCGACCTGCTCACCGGCGTCCAGGGGGACACCAAGGCCAAGTACCACCGGTTGGTCGAACAGAAACATGTCGCCGTGGTTCAAGAGCTACTCGGTGGGTGACGGGGAGGGCGGCACCAGCCGCGACGAACCCGTGCAACTACACCCGCCTGGCCCGTCTCGACGGCGAAGAGGCCGAGGAGGAGATGGTCTTTCTCGAACGCGAGGAATACGCCTGGATCCACGAGTGCATGGCCGAGGACGCCAAGGACCTCATCGAGACCTTCGCGGAAACCGGGGGCCGGTAGGGTGAGATCACCGCGCTCCAGCCCCGGGACCTCCGCCGCCGCAACGGACGCCCCGCCCTCCGCATCCAGCGGGCGTGGAAGCGTGACGAGGACGGAAAGCCCTGCCTGGGGGCACCGAGGGCGAAGAAGAGCCGCCGCACCATCGTGATTTAAGCTGGCTTCGCAGGTCGGCATCCGGGATTCGAAAGATACAGGGCGCCCTGCTCTGCGAGTGTCGAAGCCGTCGTGGGTATCCCTCATCAGCGACATTCAGGCTGGCCGGTTCGACTATGAGCCAAACAGCTGAAGGGCCGGCCTGCCATTGGTTTTGGCTCCATTCCAAACGGTCTGAGGGGATCCAATTCCCTTTCATGAGCTGGTCGCCGATACGTCCGGCATGGTTATCCAAGTGGTGCAGCTATGAAGTCGGCCACCGGCATGAAATGTCCGGTTTGGGGTCAGTTTTCCGATTTCTTTGTGATACTCGTGGTAACGGTGTCCGACTTGCGACAGAGTGGGTATTACCTCTTGTGATTAGGTGCACAGTGTGCTGAGTGTGGCCCGTTCCGCTGATACTGTCCAACTGCGTACAAGAACGGCAGCCGGGGGGCCATTTAAATGCGAGTGCTTATAGCGGCAGGGGATGCATCTGCAGGTGAATCTCTCGCCCATAACCTCCGTCTAAAAGGATATGAAGCGCGGCTTGTGGGCGCCGCGAGGGGCGTTTTGGCGGCCTATTACGCGGTCGACCTGGTAATTGTGGATTTAGACCTTCCCGATATGGATGGACTGGAGGTCTGCCGGAGAATTCGTGTCGCCTGTGAGACGCCGATCATTGCCGTGTCGCCAAGGGGTACTGAACTGGATTGCGTACTGGCCCTGCGGGCCGGCGCGGACGACTGCGTGGTGAGGCCGTACCGGTTTCAGGAACTCGCTGCCCGCATCGAAGCGGTCATGCGGCGTGCGCGCCCGACGCGGCCGACCGAGAAAATCATCACCTACGGACCTCTGTGCGTATACCAAGACGCCCGCGAAGTCCGCATGCGCGGAGATGTTGTCAACGTCACGCGAAAAGAATTCGACCTACTTTCACTCCTGGCCTCCAGGCCTGACAGCGTGGTGAGTAGACGAGAAATCATGTCGAAGGTCTGGGACGACAGCTGGAGCCGCTCCGGCCGTACTATCGACACTCACGTCAGTAGCCTGCGGAACAAACTGGGTTCCACTTCCTGGATCGTCACCGTGCGCGGTGTTGGATTCCGGATCGGCCGCCCCTGGGACCACACCCGAACCGTAGAATCACACGCGGACCGTAGAACGGCGTAGAGCGGTACAGCAGGCCAGCACCGGCCGCACATACATGGCATGGGCCTCCTGAGAGCATCGGGAGGCCCATGCCTCTCTTCTTTCCGGGGTCGCGGCAGCGGGTGAACCGTACCCGGCGCTGCTCGCTGGCAATTCCCAACACCTTCACCGCTGACTTGGCTGTGTCAGAGGACTTGGGAGGGGAGAGGCGTCTGCCGAGGGGTCGACAGGACTGTGCCTTGGATCTCCTGCCTCCAGCGAGGACTGGAAGACGGCCGGCGGTCCCGGGCCGAAGGTGGTGACCTTGCGCTGCCGGACCGCGGCTGTTAGCAGCGCTCCGCATCTGCAAGCAGCACCGCTCGGTCGTAGCGTGGCGTTGATATCCCTCTTACGCGGCAGCCGGGTTCTTCCTGCCGGGACTGCCGACGCAGCCTCGCAACGGCACCGGGTAGCGAGTGTCAGCGAGCCAGTGGCCCCTCCCCGGAAGCCGGTGGTAAGCACTTCCCTGCTGCAGACTTTGAAGTTCTCTGACATTGACCTTGCGTTCTCCTGAAGAATTGACGTTTCTCTGCGGAAGCCTCACACAGGCATTGAAAGGGAGTGTTGATCCCAATCACCGGAGATCAGAAAATTGAGTCCGCACGGCGTTGCTGAACAAAGCAAGGGGGAAGGTTCGTGGCAGCCGAGAAAAGGCCCGCGGACACGGCAGTCCTGATTGTGGGTGCCGGTCCGGCAGGACTTATGTTGGCTGGAGAACTCCGGTTGGCAGGAGTGGAAGCCATCCTTGTGGACCGCCTTGCCGAGCCGAGCGGAGAATCCCGCGGACTGGGGTTCAATGCGCGCACCATGGAGATATTCGACCAGCGGGGAATTCTCCCATTGTTCAGCGATCTGGCGACGAGTCGCGCTGGCCACTTCGGCGGGCTACCGGTGGATTTCGGCGTGCTTGAAAGCGGGCATTTTGGTGCCCAGGGCGTTCCCCAGGCGCGCACCGAGGAAGTGCTCACCGCATGGGTTACCGGGCTCAATATGGAGATCCGGCGCGGCTGGGAGCTCGTCGGCCTGGCCGACGACGGCAGCGGAGTCAACGCGCGGTTCCGAACCCCGGACGGCGAAAGGGAGCTACGGGCCTCCTACCTAGTGGGGTGCGATGGCGGCCGTAGCACCGTACGGCGGCTGGCCGACTTCGAGTTCACCGGCACAGCGGCGACCATGGAGCTGCTCTTGGCCGATGTGGCGGGCGCCGACATTCACCCGCGGCCCATCGGCTCGTCGGCGCCCGGCGGCATGGCCATGTGCGCCCCGCTGGGCGGCGGCGTGATGCGCGTCATCATGTGCGAGCGCACTGGGCCCGCGCGTCGCCGTACTGCCCCCCCTGACTTCGAGGAGGTGGCCGCTGTCTGGCAGCGCCTCACCGGCGAGGACATCAGGAACGGCACGCCACTGTGGGTCAGTTCGTTCGGCAATGCCACCCGCCAGGCCAGCCGGTATCGCCAAGGACGGGTGCTGCTGGCCGGGGACGCCGCCCACATCCACCTGCCCGCAGGCGGCCAGGGCCTCAACGTCAGTGTCCAGGACGCCGTCAACCTGGGCTGGAAGCTTGCCGCCGAGGTGCTGGGCCGGGCACCGGAGGGGCTGCTGGACACCTACCACTCCGAGCGGCACCCTGTGGGCGCCCGACTGCTGCTGAACACCCAGGCGCAGGGGCTGCTCATGCTCGGCGGTGATGCCGTACAGCCGTTGCGCGAGGTCCTCAAAGAACTGATCCGCTATGAGGACGTCAGCAGGCATCTGGCCGGCATGGTCAGCGGCCTGGATGTGCGTTACGAGGCCGGGCCCGGTGACCATCCTCTGGTTGGTCGGCGTATGCCGGACGCTGAGATTGGCCCAGCCGAAGGCCCCTCCCGCATCTACCCGTTGCTGCGCGGGGCCAGAGGCATACTGCTCGATTTCTCCGACGACGCGGGGCTGCGCGGTGCGGCCGCCGGGTGGGCGGACCGGGTGGACATCGTCACGGCCAAGGTACTTGTGTCCGGCGCGGACGAACCGTTCGCCGCGACCGACGCCGTCCTGCTGCGGCCCGACGGCCATGTGGCCTGGGCCGCTCCCGGCCGGACTGCTCTGCCCGAAGCCCTTCGGCGCTGGTTCGGCGCTCCCGGCCCAGCGGACCGGGGCGGGGAGCGCGGGGCCAGTTGACCACGGGCCGCGCGTACCGCGTCGGCCCAATCCACCTACTCCACCTATGGGAATCAGGAAGGAAGCAGGATGCACAGCACCCTGATCGTGGCTCGCATGGCGCCGGGGTCGGCCGATGAAGTCGCGCGTCTTTTCGGCGAGTTCGACAAGTCGGAGATGCCTGGACTGATGGGCACGCGTCGTCGGCAGCTCTTTTCGTACCAGGGCCTCTACTTCCACCTCCAGGACTTCGACTCGGACAACGGAGGAGAGGCCATTGAGGAGGCGCGCACCAACCCGTTGTTCGTGAACATCAGTGAGGACTTGAAGGCCCACATCGAGGCTTACGACCCCGATACCTGGCGGTCGCCCGCCGATGCCATGGCACGGCGCTTCTACTACTGGACCCAGGACTCATGACCGGCCCACTCCATCGGCGATTGGACGGACACCGGGTATGCGAGTTCCCTGAACGGAGGCTGTGCCAGTGGCACGTCGGGTGGTAATCACCGGAATAGGAGTCGTGGCGCCGGGCGGGGTCGGCGTCAAGAATTTCTGGAGCTTGTTGAGCGAGGGCAGGACGGCGACCAGGAAACTCTCCTCGTTCGACGCATCACCATTCCGCTCGCGGGTGGCCGCGGAAGTTGATTTCGACCCGCAGCTGCACGGCCTGTCCCCGCAGCAGATCCGCCGCGCCGACCGGGCGACGCAGTTCGCCATGGTGGCGGCCCGGGAGGCAGTCGAAAGTAGCGGGCTGGACCTTTTGGACCTCGACGTGACCCGGACCGGCGTGACCATCGGGAGCGCGGTTGGCTGCACCATGGGCCTGGAGGAGGAATACCGCGTCGTCAGCGACAACGGCCGCAAGTGGCTGGTCGACCATGAGTATGCGGTGCCGCACCTTTACGGGCACATGGTGCCAAGCTCGATCGCGACCGAGGTGGCCTGGCAAGTCGGCGGAGAGGGCCCAACCGCGGTGGTGTCCACCGGCTGTACCTCTGGTCTGGACTCGGTCGGGTACGCCCGCGAGCTGATCATCGAAGGGTCGGCCGACGTCATGGTGGCCGGCGCCACCGACGCGCCGATCTCACCGATCACAGTTGCGTGCTTTGATGCCATCAAGGCGACGACACCGCGCAACGACGACCCAGAGCACGCCTCCAGGCCGTTCGACAACAGCCGCAACGGCTTTGTCCTCGGCGAGGGCTCCGCCGTTTTCGTTTTGGAGGAACTGGAGCGAGCCCGACGGCGGGGAGCGCACATCTACGCCGAGATCGCAGGCTTCGCCTCGCGGTGCAACGCCTTCCACATGACCGGCCTCCGCCCGGACGGCCGCGAGATGGCTGAAGCCATCCGTACGGCTACGCGGGAGGCCCGGGTGAATCCTGAGGACATCGACTACATCAACGCCCACGGCTCAGGCACCCGTCAGAACGACCGGCATGAGACCGCCGCGTTCAAGAGCAGTCTCGGTGAGCACGCGTACCGGACCCCGGTCAGCTCGATCAAGTCGATGATCGGGCACTCGCTCGGGGCCATCGGCTCCATCGAGATCGCCGCGTCCGTGCTGGCCATGGAGCACAACGTGGTCCCGCCCACCGCGAATCTGCACGACCCGGACCCTGAGTGCGACTTGGACTACGTGCCGCTGACCGCGCGCGACCACCACACCGACACCGTGCTCACGGTGGGCAGTGGGTTCGGCGGCTTCCAGAGCGCGATGGTGCTGACCGCCCCGGACAGGAGGAACGCATGACCGCCTCGGTAGTGGTGACTGGTCTCGGTGTCACTGCGCCCAACGGGCTTGGCATGGCGGACTACTGGTCCGCCACCCTGGAAGGGCGCTCCGGCATCGGCCGCGTCACCCGGTTCGACGCCGAGAAGTACCCAACCCGGCTGGCCGGCGAGGTGCCAGGGTTCGACGCTGGACAGTATCTGCCCGGACGGCTGCTGCCGCAGACCGACCACATGACGCGGCTGGCGCTTGTCGCAGCGGACTGGGCCCTGGACGACGCCGGCGTTGTCCCTGCAGAACTGCCCGAGTTCTCCATGGGCGTGGTGACCGCCAGTTCTTCCGGCGGCTTCGAGTTCGGCCAGCGGGAGCTGCAGAACCTGTGGAGCAAAGGCAGCCAGTACGTCAGCGCCTACCAGTCCTTCGCCTGGTTCTACGCGGTGAACACCGGCCAGATCTCCATCCGTCATGGCATGCGTGGCCCGAGCGGCGTGGTGGTCACCGACCAAGCGGGCGGGCTCGACGCCGTCGCACAGGCCCGTCGGCAGATCCGCAAGGGCGTCAGCCTGATTGTTTCTGGTGGCGTGGACAGCTCCGTTTGCCCCTGGGGCTGGGTCCCGCAGCTCGCGACCGGCCGGCTCAGCACGGCCGACGACCCGGACCGGGCCTACCTGCCCTTCGATGAGGCCGCCGCCGGTCACGTTCCAGGCGAGGGCGGCGCGATTCTGATCCTGGAGGACGCGGACGCGGCGCGGCGCCGGGGAGCGGAGCACGTCTACGGTGAGATCGCCGGCTACGGCGCCACCTTCGACCCCCGGCCGGGCAGCGACCGCGAACCTGGCCTGCGCAGGGCGATCGACGTGGCGCTGGCAGACGCCGGCATGGCCGCTGCGGATATCGACGTCGTCTTCGCCGACGCCGCCGGCACCACCGAGCTGGACCGTATCGAAGCCGATGCGATCAACGCGGTCTTCGGCCCGCACGCTGTCCCGGTCACCGCGCCGAAGACCATGACGGGCCGACTGCACTCCGGTGGCGCGCCACTCGACCTGACGGCGGCGCTGCTCGCCCTGCGGGACGGCGTGATCCCGCCGACCGTCAACGTCACAGCCGCACCCGGGTATGGGCTTGACCTGGTGACCGGAGAAGCGCGGGAGAGGCCGCTCACCTCCGCACTGGTTCTCGCCCGCGGCGTCGGCGGCTTCAATTCGGCCGTCGTCGTGCGTGCCGTCTGACCCACACGGCGGTCACTCCTTCCGCTCGACACACAGCAAATCGAGAAAGGCCACTCATGACCCAGAACACCTTCACCCTCGCAGACCTCAAGCGCATCCTGCTGGAGGGCGCTGGCGCAGACAGCGGCTCCGCGCTCGAAGGCGACATCACCGACGCCACCTTCGAAGAGCTCGGGTACGACTCGCTCGCCCTGCTGGAGACGAGCACTCGCATCGAGCGCGAGTTCCACCTCGCCGGGGACGACGACGCGCTGATCACGGCCAAGACGCCGCGTGAGCTCATTGAACTGGTGAACGCCCAGCTTGCCGCCTCGGTCTGACCTCGGAGGTGCCCCGCGGACTCCTGGGCTTGCCGCAGTAACCGCAGCCCGCAGCGCGGCACATCACAGTCCCCGCAGCCATCGAATCCACGGAGAAGACATGTCCCAGCAACAGCAGCGGGTAGCCCTCGTCACCGGTGCCACCAGTGGCATCGGCCTCGCTGTCACCCGGGCGCTGGCGGAGCGGCAGCACAGCGTGTTCCTCTGCGCCCGCAACGCCGAGAGTGTGGCGTCGACAGTCAAGGAGCTTTGCGCGGAGGGCCTCGACGTTGACGGCACCGCCTGCGACGTCCGCTCCGCCGACGACATCAAGGCTTTCGTGCGGGCGGCGGTTGACCGCTTTGGCACGGTGGACGTCCTGGTGAACAACGCCGGCCGCAGCGGAGGTGGCGTCACTGCGGATATCGCTGACGACCTGTGGTTCGACGTCATTAACACCAACCTCAACAGTGTCTTCCTTATGACGCGCGAGGTGCTCAACACCGGCGGCATGCGGCATAAGGACCGCGGGCGCATCATCAACATCGCCTCCACCGCCGGCAAGCAGGGTGTGGTTCTCGGCGCGCCGTACTCGGCGTCAAAGCACGGCGTGGTCGGCTTCACCAAGGCCCTCGGCAACGAGCTCGGCAAGACCGGGATCACCGTCAACGCCGTCTGCCCCGGGTACGTCGAGACACCCATGGCGCAGCGCGTCCGGGAGGGCTACGCCACGGCGTACGAGGTCTCCGAGGCGGAGATCCTGGAGAAGTTCCAGGCGAAGATCCCGCTTGGCCGCTACTCCACCCCGCAGGAGGTTGCCGGCCTGGTCGCCTACCTGGCATCCGACACCGCTGCCTCCATCACCGCGCAGGCCATCAACGTCTGCGGCGGACTCGGCAACTTCTGAGCAGGCCCCCGACCGGCGGCGCCGGGGCGCAACAGGAATCCCATCGAGCAAGGAGAAGAGCATGACGCAGCCGGAATCCCGCGAGGTCGAGCATGAGATCACGGTGCTCGCGCCGGCCGCTGCCGTTTACCGCCTCATCGCCGAGGTAGAGAACTGGCCGCAGATCTTCCCGCCCACGGTGCATGTCGAGCACCTGGAGCGCGGCGGCCAGGAGGAGCGCATTCGGATCTGGGCCACCGCGCGCGGCGAGGCGAAGAGCTGGACGTCACGCCGCACCTTGGACGCGTCCGCGCTGCGCATCGACTTCCGCCAGGAGGTCTCTACACCTCCTGTGGGTGCCATGGGCGGCGCCTGGATCATCGAGCCGCTGGGGGGCAATGAGTCGCGCGTGCGGCTACTGCATTACTACCGGGCCGTTGACGACGACCCGGCGAAGCTGGAGTGGATAGACCAGGCCGTCGACCGCAACAGCCGCTCCGAACTGGCCGCGCTCAAGGACAACGTCGAGGCGGCAGTGTCCGGCGCCGAAGAGCTGATGCTCTCCTTCGAGGACACTGTGCAGATCAATGGCTCGGCCAAGGACGTCTACGACTTCCTCAACGAGGCTGACCGCTGGACCGAGCGTCTGCCGCATGTCGCTCGCGTCGGGCTGACCGAGGAGACGCCCGGCCTTCAGATGCTGGAGATGGACACCCGGACGAAGGACGGATCCACGCACACCACCAAGTCGGTGCGGGTGTGTTTCCCGCACGAACGGATCGTCTACAAGCAGATCGTTCTGCCGGCCCTCATGACACTGCACACCGGGTATTGGCGGCTGGAGGAGAACGATGGCGGCGTCGCCGCGACCTCCCAGCACACAGTGGTGATCAACACCGAAAACATCACCAAGGTCCTGGGCGCCGACGCCGGCATCGAGGAGGCGCGCCGGTTTGTCCGCACGGCGCTCAGCACCAACAGCACGGCCACCTTGGGGCATGCCAAGGCTTACGCGGAGGCGCGGAGCTGAACGGGCAGGGCCGGAGCGGGGCTGGACAGCCGGACGCGCGAGGGGGAGGTATGGCAGAGGAGTTCATGGAAACGCAGGTCATCGTGGTTGGCGCGGGCCCAGTGGGGCTGATGCTGGCCGGTGAACTGCGACTCGGCGGTGCGGAGGTGGTGGTGCTGGAGCGGCTGGCCGAGCCGACCACCGAGTCCCGTGCCTCTACCCTGCACTCCCGCACCATGGAGGTCTTCGACCAGCGGGGCCTGCTGGAGCCGCTGGGGGCTGTGCCGAACGATGCCATGAGCCACTTCGGCGGGATCCCCCTCGACCTGGGAGGGCTCGACACCGCGTACCCGGGGCAGTGGAAGGTGCCCCAGGCACGAACCGAGGAGCTTCTTGGGACGTGGGCCGCCGGACTGGGGGCGGATGTACGTCGGGGGCACGAAGTGTGCGGCGTGGTGCGCAGAGACGACTACGTTGAGGCGGAGGCGGCCGGTCCCGCTGGCCCCCTCCGTGTCAGGGCGCCTTACCTCGTCGGGTGCGACGGCGAGGACAGCGTCGTGCGGCGGCTGACCGGTATCGGCTTCCCCGGCAGGGATGCGACGCGGGAGCTTCTGCGGGCGGATGTGCGCGGCGTGGACGTGCCTGACAGACGCTTCGAACGGCTTGAGGACGGGCTGGCCATCGCCGCGACGCGCGGCGGCGTCACCCGCGTCATGGTGCACGAGTTCGGCAGTCCGGCTGACCACCGGACCGCTGCGCCGGAGTATGCGGAGGTGGCCGCGGCATGGAAGCGGGTCACCGGTGAGGACATCAGCTGTGGAACTCCCGTGTGGGTGAACGCCTTCGGGGACATGTGCCGGCAGGCGAGCACCTACCGCGCGGGCCGTGTCCTGCTGGCCGGCGACGCCGCCCACGCGCAGATGCCGGTGGGCGGGCAGGCACTCAACCTCGGTCTGCAGGACGCCGTGAACCTCGGCTGGAAGCTCGCCGCCGAGCTGAGGGGTGCCGCACCGGAGGGACTGCTTGACACCTATGACGCCGAGCGGCGCGCCGTGGGAACCCGCGTCCTCACCAACATCCAGGCGCAGGCGCTGCTGCTGCTCGGCGGCTCCGAGGTGGAGGCATTGCGGGCGGTCCTGGGCGAGCAGATAGCCTACGCAGACGTCCGTCGGCACCTGGGCGGCATGATCAGCGGCCTCGACATCCGCTACGACGTCGGTGCCGGATCCAATCCCCTGCTGGGCGCGCGGTTGCCGCATATGCGGCTGCTGACCGAGAGCGGACCTACCACATCCGCAGCGCTGCTCCGGAGCGGCCGGGGGCTGCTCCTTGATCTGTCGCCCGGCAGAGCGGCGTCCGCCTTCCTGACCAGGGCAGCGGGCTGGGCCGACCGGGTTGACGTGGCCGTGGCGCGGCCCGAACGCGGCTGGCGGGAGGCTGATTTCGGCTCCGTTCTGGTGCGGCCGGACGGCTACGTCGTATGGACCGATCAGGGAGCCGATGAGCTGCCGAGGGCGCTGCGCCGCTGGTTCGGTGCGCCAGCGGGGCGCTGAGCCCGCGTCCCGGACTGGTCACCTGGCCGGACTTTCAGGACAAGCTCTGGCGCTGACACAGGCCAGGGAACGACGGGGGAAGGAAGCACATCGTGAAGAGGCCTACTGAAAGCGCGTTGACGCGGGCCGGAGCAGCCCGTCGCCAGATGGCGCCAGCTCAGGGTGACCGAGCCCAGAGCGGACGGGCTCAGGCGGTTCGACCAGAGGTGGTTCGGCCAGAGCGGGCTCGCTCGGAGGATCTTGTCGATACCACTGTGGCCGGGCTGATTGCCCGGGCGTTCGCAGTGGCCTGCCGTCCGCTCGTGCAGCCCCCGTGCGGTGCCCCGGCGTTTGGCGGCCAGGATGTCCGTGGGGTCCGGCCGCGTTCGGCGGATCGCCCGCTGAAATCCCCCGGGTCGGGCGGCCGGAGGCCCTGAACGATTTCGGGAAGAGGCGGTTCAGCAGGCCCCCTACCCCTCGGGCGGCGGGAACGGCTGAACCGCCTTTTCCCGACTCACAGATCAGGCACCGGCCACCGCTGACATCCGCACCGGCGCCCAGGCAGAGCAGGGCGCCCCGAGAGAGTGGCGTTCAGACGGCGCGTACAGGACGGGCCGTCGCCCCCCGCCGGAACGCGGCGGCTGTCACCACCGTCGCCAGGACGACGGGCGCCAGGGCGACCCCCACGCTGTCCGGGCGCGCGGCCATGAGGAAGGTGGCACCCAGTGTGAAGGCGGGCGTTCCCCACTGGGCGGCGGCGAGGCGGGCGGCCGTCCGCGGCCGCTCCGGAGCGGTGTCACGCAGTGCGCGCAACGTCCAGACGGCCGCCGTGATGATGACCAAGCAAGAGAAGACGCCGGCGCCAACCCACGGTCCGCCATGGAAACCGCGGCCCAGGAGCGCCCCGCCCGTCACGGCCACCACAACCGTGACCACCGGAATGGCAGTGACGACCGCCGTCGAGACATGGGGACGGGCCTCTGCCGGGTCGCCAACGAGCCGTCGCAGGCGGGCGAGTTCGGCGCACTGGACGCCCAGCAGGATGGTAAGGCCCAGCGCGAGCGTTACATGGAGGGCCAGGAGCGCGGTATCGATGGTGATCCCCTCATCGCTGATGGGACGGCGCCACCCCGGGGGTTGGGGGCGCCGTCCCCGTTCGAATGCGCAAGTGTCTTTCTTCGGCCGCTACTTGTGGCAACCGGGCGCCGAGTAGCTCTTGCGCGTGGCTTCGGTGGTGGCCGCGGTCGTCCCCACCTGGTTGCCAGATGCGTCGTACACCTTCGACAAGCCGGAGCTAGTAAAGGCCTTACTGCTGTTCAGCACGGCGTTCTGGTCTATGGACACCCAACCGCTCATGCCTGAACCGTCCTTGAACGTTTCCTTGATGACGTAGGTGAAGGTCTGCCCGCCGGTCTTCACCCAGGTGCCCTGGCCGACGCTCACGGGCGTTTCCAGGCAGACAGCACCGTCCTTGCCGAACGAGACGTCTATCGGGCTGGTCTGGTCTTTGAACTTCACCGTGCCGGACCACACGCCCACAGGGCTGGTGGAGCACTCGGTCTCAGCGCTGGCCACACCAGTTGAGGTGGCGAGGGCCAGCAGGGCACCTGCGATCACAGTCGGGTACTTGATGTTCATGACGCCACGCTAGACGACCTCCAGAGAAAAAACAACGCTTGTACACTTTCATGGGCCGCCCTTGCGGTCCACCCATCACGTGCTGGAGAAACCATGTCTAGCGACAGCCCAACCACCACGTCCCCCCAACCCGTCCAGTCGGCTCCAACAGCGGTGAGTCATCCCGGACTTGCCCTGGCCGTCATCGCATCCGCACAGCTGATACTCGTGCTGGACAACACGATCATGAACATCGCGCTGCCCAGCATCCAGACCGACCTCGACATTTCCTCCGCCAACCTTGCCTGGGTCGTCAACGCCTACGCCCTGGCCTTCGGCGGTCTGATGCTGCTCGGCGGGCGGGCCGGTGACCTCTACGGCCGACGCCGGGTGTTCCGGTTCGGCCTCGCCGTCTTCACCCTCGCCTCGCTGCTCGGCGGGCTCGCTCCCAACGAAGCCACGCTCCTTGGTGCGCGCGTTGTGCAGGGCGTGGGCGCCGCCATCGCATCACCGACGGCGCTGTCCCTGATCGCCACGACATTCCCCGAAGGGAAGCCACGTAACCGGGCGTTGGGCGTTTACGCCGCCATGGCGGGCGTCGGCTCCGCCCTCGGGCTCATGCTCGGCGGCGTGCTCACCGACTACCTCAACTGGCGATGGGTCCTCTTCGTCAACGTCCCCATCGGGCTCCTTGTCGTCATCGGAACCCGGTTCCTGGGCGACGCCAACCGGGACAACGGGCGGCTGGACGTCCCCGGTGCGATCACCGCAACTGCCGGCATGGTGTCCCTTGTTTACGCCATCACCCGTGGCGGTGAGGACGGATGGACCGACGCAATCACCGTCTCATTCTTCGTGGTTGCCGCCGTCCTGCTGAGCGTCTTCCTGTTCACGCAGGCGCGCGTGGCTGAACCGATGATGCCGCTACGCCTGCTCCGCGACCGGAACCGTGCGGGCTCGTACGCCACGATGCTGCTTGTCGGCGCCGGCATGTTCTCCACCTTCTACTTCCTCACCCTGTACATGCAGCAGACTCTCAGCTACAGCCCGGTCAAGACGGGCTTCGCCTATCTGCCGTTCACCTTCGGCATGGGTATCTCGGCGGGCTTCCTCGGCGCCAAGCTCGTAGCCTTCGTCCCGCCGCGCGCCGTCGTCGCGCCCGGTGCGCTGATCGGCGCGGGCGGGCTGCTCTGGTTCAGTTCGCTGGACGCGTCGTCCTCCTACACCACGCACCTGATGCCGGCCATGTTCGTCACCGCGCTCGGGCTCGGGCTGTGCCTGGTGCCGCTGACACTTGGAGCGGTTCGCGGTGTCGGCGAACACGACGCGGGCATCGCCTCCGGGCTCCTCGACGCCTCCCAGCAAGTCGGCGGCGCCCTGGGCCTCGCGGCGCTGTCCACGGTCTCCACGACGGTCGCCGACAACAAGCTGCCGCATGCCGGGGCCGCGTACTTCCGCGGCATCGCAAGCCACGACTTCGGGCTTGTGGAGCGCGCCAAGGTGGCTCTGACCGACGGCTACACCTCATCGTTCGGGGTGGGCTCTGCGGTGCTCGCCGGGGCGGCGCTGCTCGTAGTCGTCGCGGTCAACGCGAAGAAGCCGCAGCCCGGCGACGTCCATCCGCCGGTGGGCTGACGGCGGTGGTTGCCGGGGCGATGGCGCGCGGATCTTCTGCCGCGCCGTCGCCGCGACCAAGGCGGTGCAGTTACCTTCTTCGCAGCCTCGAAGCGAGGTTCCTGGCCTGCGTGTCCGGCATGACTTTTGCCCCCTGTCGATCGGATGGCAAACGGATTACCCGGGGGTGGTCGCCGAGCCCGAGGGCGCCGGCTGGCTGCCCCTCGGCGCAGCGGTGCAATACGCCAGTACGATGCAGAGCGCGAAGCGGAAGGAGACCGAGATGCCCAGCGCCGACCCGGCGTTCGCACCGTTGGGGGAAAACCGGTCGCAGGACGGCGGTGAGGACACCGGTCGGCCGGAACGCAAAGGTGAACGCACCCGTCGGCGCATCCTTGAGGCGGCCCGCGGCCAGTTCGGCCGACTCGGGTACGAGCGCGCCACCATCCGCGGCATCGCTGCGGCCGCCGGCGTGGACAAGTCGTCGGTCATCAATTACTTCGGCACCAAGCAGGCGCTGTTCCGCGAGGCCGTCCACTTCTCCATCCCCATTGACCAACTGACCACCGACGACCCCAGCCGCACTGTTGAGAACTACCTCCGGGGCATGCTGGGCACCTGGGCCGCGGACCCCGACAGCCCCATGGCGGTGCTCATGCGCGCCAGTATGACCAGCGACGAGGCCGCCGACCTCATGCGCCGCCACGTCACCGCCGAGGCGGTGGACCGGGTTGCCGCGAACATGGACGCGCCTGACGCGCGCCTGCGGGCGGGCCTGTTCGCAGCGATCATGATGGGCATCGCCACTCAACGGTATGTTCTGTGCCTGCCCGACCTCGCCGAGGCCGATTTGGAAGACGTGTTGCGTATCGCCACGCCGGTCGTACGCAGCCTGATCGCCCCTACGGAGGTGTAGGCGGCCGGGGCGGGCTCTGCCGTTTGGCAGTCTGCGGTGCCCGAGCATGCTGTGGGCAATGAGGGCACCGCATCACGGCGGCGGAACGTCCTGGGTGGAAGTCGGCGAGTCGGGGTGCGACCAGCCTGATCGGGGTGCGACCAGCCTGAACTGTGCGTGTAGCTCGACGCCTCATGCGGGCATTTTGGCGTGCGCCGGCGGGAAGCGCTCGTGCGGCGGGCGGCGTTATTCTCCGAACCAGTGGGGGTGAGCACGTCCAGGGGCGGCCGGGCGGCGCATGCCGCGGTTGGCCTCCTTCCGGCGGGCGCAGCAGGGAGGTGCTGCGATGTACGGGGCACCGGGACGGGACACATCCGAGCGTTATCTGCCGATCGCGGACCACGGCCTGATCGGGGATCTGCGCACGGTGGCGCTGGTGGGCACCGACGGCACCATCGACTGGTACTGCTGCCCGGCGTTCGATTCCCCCAGCGTCTTCGCGGCCATCCTCGACGCGGACCGGGGCGGGGCCTTCGAGCTGGCCGCCGCCGTTCCGTCCCGTACCAAGCAGCTGTACTTCCCGGACACCAATGTGCTGATCACCCGGTTCTTCACCGAGGAGGGGCTGGGGGAGATCCAGGACTTCATGCCCTTGTCGGAGTCCGGCGAGGCGGACAGCCACCGGCTGGTCCGGCGGGTGGTGTGCGTTCGCGGAACGATCCCGTTCCGGGCCCGGGTGGCCCCCCGGTTCGGCTATGGCGCCGAGCGGCACACCGTGCGGATGGCGGACGGGGCCGCGGTGTTCGACTGCGCGGCGCTGTCGCTGTCGCTGAGGCTGACCGCCACGGTGCCGCTGGAGTGCGACGGCGGGGATGCGGCAGCGGAATTCCGGCTCGCCCGGGGCGAGAGCGCGGTCTTCGCCCTGGAGCAGAACCGTGGTGAGGCCGCGCCACGCGGCTGCCCGCGGGCGCGGGCCGAGCGGGAGTTCACCGCCACGGTCGCCTTCTGGCGGAACTGGCTGCGCCAGTCCCGCTACCGGGGCAGATGGCGGGAGATGGTGCACCGCTCGGCCCTCACCCTCAAGCTGCTCACCTACGCCCCCACCGGCGCGATCGTGGCGGCGCCCACCACCAGCCTGCCCGAGCGGATCGGCGGCGGGCGCAACTGGGACTACCGCCATGTATGGGTGCGCGATGCCGCGTTCGCCGTCTATGCGCTGCTCAGACTTGGTTTCACCGGGGAGGCCGAGGCGTTCATGGGCTTCCTCACCCGGCACACCGAGCGCCGTGGCGGCGGACCGTCCGGCCCCCTTCAGGTGATGTACGGCATCGACGGACGCCTTGAGCTGCCCGAACGAGTGCTGCCCCAGCTGGAGGGGTACCAGGGCTCGGCACCGGTGCGGGTCGGCAATGGCGCCGCCACCCAGCTGCAACTGGACATCTACGGCGCTCTGCTGGACTCCGTCTACCTCTACGACAAGTGGTGCCGGCCCATCTCCAGCGGCCACTGGCGCGGGGTGTGCGCCCTGGTGGACTGGGTCTGCGAGCACTGGGACCAGCCGGACGAGGGGGTGTGGGAGACCCGTGGCGGGCGCAAGAGGTTCCTCTACTCCCATCTGATGTGCTGGGTGGCCATCGACCGGGCCCTGCGCATCGCCCAGCGGCACAGCCTGCCGGCGAATTCGGCCCGCTGGGTGCCGGTCCGGGACGAGATCTACTGGCGGATCATGGACCGGGGCTGGTCGCCCGCCCGGCAGGCGTTCGTCCAGCACGAGGACTCGGAGGTGCTGGACGCCGCGGTGCTGATGATGCCGCTGACCAGGTTTATCGCGCCGACCGACCCGCTGTGGCTGTCCACCCTGGACGCCCTCGGCGATGAGCTGGTGTCCGACTCGCTGGTGTGGCGCTATGACCCCAAGGCCAGCCCGGACGGCCTGGAAGGGGAGGAAGGCACCTTCTCCATCTGCTCCTTCTGGTACGTCGAGGCCCTCACCCGGGCCGGGCGCCTGAACGAGGCCCGGCTGGCGTTCGAGAAGATGCTCACCTACGCCAACCACCTCGGCCTCTACGCCGAGGAGATCAGCCACACCGGCCGGCAGCAGGGCAACTTTCCCCAGGCGTTCACCCACCTCGCCCTCATCAGCGCCGCCTTCAACCTCGACCGCGCCCTGGGCTGACCCCGCCGCCGGGCGATCCAGATGCGGAAGTCCGGTTTGTCCCGCAGGCTGGCGAGGAGGGGGTAGGACGGCGGAGGGAGTGACGGGGATGCGGGTCGTGGTGGATCTCACCCGTTGCCAGGGCTATGCGCAATGCGTGTTCCTCGCACCGGAGGTATTCCAACTGCACGGTGAGGAGGGGCTGCTGTACAACCCGGCCGTCCCCGACGAGCAACTGGAGCGGGTGCGCCAGGCAGCGGCGGCCTGCCCGGTGCAGGCCATCCTCCTCGGTGCGGAGGTGAACCCCGATGGGCGGTGACCTCAAGGACGGCCGGATCGTCATCGTCGGCGCCTCGCTCGCCGGACTGCGGGCCGCCGAGAAGCTGCGCGAGGAAGGCTTCACCGGCTCGCTGACCGTGGTCGGCGACGAGCCCCATCCGCCCTACGACCGGCCGCCGCTGTCCAAACAGGTGCTGCTCGGCCAGGCGGCGCCCCGGTCCACCGGGCTTCCGATGCGCCTGGACCCGCAGGTGGACTGGCGGCTGGGCGTACGCGCCACCGGCCTGGACCCCATCGGCAAACGGGTGCTGCTGGCCGATGGCGAGCCACTGCCCTACGACCGGCTGCTGATCGCCACCGGCACCCGGGCCAGACCCTGGCCCAACCCTCAAGAGGCCGCCCTGGACGGGGTGTTCACCCTGCGCACCCGCGAGGACGCCACGGGCCTGGCCGAGCGGCTGGCCGCCGGGCCGCGCCGGGTACTGGTCATCGGCGGCGGCTTCACCGGCTCCGAGATCGCCTCGGCCTGCCGGGAACGCGGACTGGATGTCACCGTGACCGAACGCGGCCCCGCGCCGCTGATCGGCGCGCTCGGCGGCACCCTGTCCAAACTCGCCGCCGCCATGCACCGCAACCATGGCGTGGACCTGCGCTGCGGGGTGACCGTCACCGCACTGCGCGGGGACGCGGCCGGCCGGTTCACCGGCGCGGACCTGTCCGACGGCAGCCGCCTGGAGGCGGATGTCTGCGTCGCGGCGCTGGGCGCGGTCCGCAATGTCGAGTGGCTGGCCGAGGCGGGGCTGGCGGCGGGCCCGCGCGGCATCGCCTGCGACGCCGGGTGCCGGGCCTTCAACATGTACGGGATCGTCACCGACGACGTCTTCGTGGCCGGCGATGTCTCCCGCTTCCCCCACCCGCTCTTCGGGTATCAGCTGCTCTCTCTGGAGCACTGGGGCAACGCGGTCGCCCAGGCCGAGGTGGCCGCCCACAACATGGTCAGTCCAGGGCCGCTGCGCCGTCCCCACCTGGCCCTGCCCACCTTCTGGTCCACCCAGTTCGGCCTCAACATCAAGTCGGTGGGCGTCCCCACCTTCTCCGACCAGGTGGTCATCGCCCAGGGCACGCTGGAGGAACGCCGCCTCGCCATGGTCTACGGCTACCAGGGCCGGGTCACCGCCGCGGTCACCGTCAATATGGCCAAGTCCCTGGAGTACTACCAGCACCTGATCGAGACCGCCGCCCCGTTCCCGCCCGCGCCCGGCGCGTCCGACCGTCCGCTGGCGGCCGAAGTCCCGATTCCCTCCGATGTGCCGGACCCCAAGGGCCTGTCCCACGGCCCCACCGTGGCACTCACCGGTCATCTGCCCGACCGCCGGCTGACCGTGGTGCCGACCGCCGGCTGACCCGCGTTCCCGCCCGCCCAAGAGGAGCCGACCCGCGTCCCGCCCACCGATGAGGAGCCGACCCCCATGCCCGCCGACACCCTGCTGCAACGGATCACCGACTACGCCAGCCGTCCCGATCCCTATCCGCTCTACGCGGAACTGCGCCAAGCCGGCCCCGTGGTGCGGCAGACGGACGGCAGCTACCTGGTCGGCACCTACCACGAGATCACCGCCCTGCTCCATGACCCGCGCTTCAGCGCGGACCCCCGCAGCCGCACCACCGCGTCCGGGGAGGAGCGGAAGCCGCCGTTCCTGCGCCTGGACGACCCCGAGCACCACAGACTGCGCACCCTGACCATGCGGCCGTTCGGTCCCCCGCACAGCCCCGGCCGGGTCGATGGCATGCGCGAGGAGATCGCCCGGGCCACCGGGGAACTGCTCGACGGGCTGGGGGACCGCACCCAGGTCGATGTCGTGGACGACTTCGCCTATCCGCTGCCGGTCATGGTCATCTGCCGGCTGCTCGGAGTGCCGCGCGAGGACGAGCCGCGGTTCCGGCAGTGGTCCGACGCGCTGGTCGCCGCCGCCGACATCCGGCCCGGAGAGGACACCTCCACCGAGCGGGACCAGGAGGGCGAGCGGGCCCGCGTCGCGATGGGCCAGTACCTGGTCAACCTCGCCGAACAGCGCCGCGGCCACCCCACCGGTGACATGCTCTCCGCCTTCGTCAACGAACCCGACCCCGCCCTTCGGCTCACCCCGGAGGAACTCGCTGAAAACTGCGTGCTGCTGCTGATCGCCGGCCATGAGACAACCGTCAACCTGATCACCAATGGTGTGCTCACCCTGCTGCGCCACCCCGACCAGCTCGACCGGCTGCGCCGCGACCCCGGCCTGCTGCCGGCCGCGGTGGAGGAACTGCTGCGCTATGAGCCCCCGGTCCAGATGCGCCAACGCATCCCGCTCGCCGATATCGACATCGCCGGCACCACCATCCCCAAGGGCTCCTCCGTGGTGCTCGCGCTGGCCTCCGGCAACCGCGACCCCAAGCGGTTCCACGACCCCGACCGGTTCGACCCCACCCGCACGGACAACCAGCACCTCGGCTTCGGCAGCGGCATCCATCTCTGCTACGGCGCCCCGCTCGCCCGTATCGAAGCCCAGACCGCGCTCGGCGCGCTGATCCCGCGCCTCGGCGCCGCGACCCTGCTCCAGGACCCGCCTCCCTACCGGCAGGCGGCCATGCTCCGGGGGCCGCGCCACCTGCCCGTCCAGTTCTGACGGCGGCAGCGGGCGGTCGGCTTGGACACGGACGCCCTCCGGCCCGGTGCGGTCGGAGGGCGTCTTGGTCACCTGCGGGCCGGTGGGGGGCTGGTCGCGCAGTTCCCCGCGCCCCTATGGGGCGCCCCGCGCCCCTAACTGTTCCGCTCGTCCTCGCCCTCGCCCAGGCGGTCGGCCTCCGCCTCCTTGGCCTGTACCTCCGGGTCCAGGACGGAGTGGTCGGCGCTGCCGTCCACCGAGGTCAGCGGGGAGCGGCCGGGGTCGGTGGCGGCCGGGGGCTCCACCAGCCAGTCGGGGCTGGACTGCCGGTCCCACCACTTCCAGGCGGCGATGGCGCCCCCGGCGATCAGGCCCAGCAGCGCGGCCCGCTTGGCCAGCCGGCCCGCCCGGCAGCGGCGGCCGCGCTTCTTCACCAGCTTCTCCACATCGGCGGCCGAGACCTGGCCGCGCAGCGCGGCCAGGGCGGCGCTGCCGCGGGCGAGTGCCTCCTCGCGTACCGGCTCGGCGGCCGCGCGGGCCCGCTCGGCGGCCTGGACGGCCTTGGGCGGCAGGGCCTCGCGGGCGTATTCCAGCCGGGGCTGCAGATGGGCGTCGTACTGCGCCTTCGCCTGCCGGCCGGCCTCGGCCACCTTGGGGGCGAGCCGGGTACGGGCCTCGTGGGCGTAGTGCACGGCGGTGTCCTTGGCCGTGCCGGCGTAGGGCGCCACCACATCCGCGGCATGGCGCACGCTGTCCTTGGCGGTGCTGGTCGCGGCGCGCACGCTGTCCTTGCGGGTCACGAGAACCTCCTCCTCGGTGGCGTATGGTTTGTCGCCTTTCCACCCAATGGAAGATCATGCCTGCCGATGGGCGGTCCGGCATGTGCGAGCGGGCATCCGGGTCATCGGGAGCTCGGCTTCGACCATGCCATGGTTCGCCGTCGCGTGCGGGGCTTTGGGCATTACTCGCCCGCCGCCGCTCCGTGCGAGGATCGGAGGCTGTCAGCGCACCCTATGGAAGGTAGATCGTGGCCGAGCAGCTCTACGCCACCCTTAAGACCAGCCAGGGGGACATCGTGCTCCGGCTCCTGCCGGACCACGCCCCCAAGACGGTCAAGAACTTCGTCGAGCTCGCGATGGGCGAGCGGGAGTGGACCCACCCGGCGACCGGCAAGAAGTCCCGGGAGCCGCTCTACGACGGCACCGTCTTCCACCGGGTCATCAGCGGTTTTATGATCCAGGGCGGTGACCCGCTGGGCAATGGCACCGGCGGCCCGGGCTATGAGTTCGGCGACGAGTTCCACCCCGACCTGGCCTTCACCAAGCCCTATCTGCTGGCCATGGCCAACGCCGGTCCGGGCACCAATGGTTCGCAGTTCTTCATCACCGTGGCCCCCACCACCTGGCTGACCGGCAAGCACACCATCTTCGGCGAGGTCGCCGACGAGGCCGGCAAGAAGGTGGTGGACGCCATCGCGGGCACCGCCGTCAACCGCAACGACCGCCCGCTGCAGGACGTCAGGATCGAGTCCGTGGTGGTCGAGACCCGATAGGGCGCATCGCACGCCCGCCGGGAACCCGGCGCCCCGCCCGTCCGTATTGACGGGCGGGGCCGTGTGCTGGGCCGGCCCGCCGACCGGGGCGATGGGGAGAGCATGAACGACCAGGCCGTCTGCTGTTACCGGCATCCCGACCGGGAGGCGGGGGTGTGCTGCGCCCGCTGTGACCGGCGGATCTGCCCCGACTGCATGGTCAGCGCCTCGGTGGGCTTCCAGTGCCCGGAGTGTGTGGCCGGTCCCTCCGGCGGCGCCCGGCGGCCGGCGGACAGCGGGCCGCGAACGGTGGCCGGGGGATCGCACCATGCCGACCCCGCCCTGGTGACCAAGATCATCCTGGGGATCAATGTCGCGGTGTGGATCGCGGTGCTGGCGGTGGGCGACGACCTGGTCACCAGGCTGGAGCTGTTCGGCCGCTTCCCGCTGTCCGACGACGGCCTCCAGGGCGTCGCCGAGGGCCAGTGGTACCGGCTGCTGACCAGCGTCTTCCTCCACCAGTCGCCCGCCCATATCGGCTTCAACATGCTCTCGCTGTGGTGGCTGGGCCCCCCGCTGGAGGCCGCCTTCGGCCGGGCCCGCTATCTGGCGCTGTATCTGCTGTCCGGGCTGGGCGGCAGCGCGCTGACCTATCTGGTGGCCCCGCCGGACAGTGCCTCGCTGGGCGCCTCCGGCGCGATCTTCGGGCTGCTGGGCGCCACCGCCGTGCTGATGCGGCGGCTGAACTACGACATGCGCCCGGTGCTGGCGCTGCTGGTGCTCAACCTGATCTTCACATTCACCTGGAGCAATATCGCCTGGCAGGCGCATATCGGCGGCCTGGTGGTGGGCAGCGCGGTGGCGTACGGCATGGTGCACGCGCCCCGGGGCAAGCGGCTGGCGGTCCAGCTGTTCACCTGTGGAGCGGCGCTGGCGGCCATCGCCGCCATGGTGCTCGTACGGACGTTCCAGCTCGGCTAGCCATCACTCACACCGGTGGGGGCCCGGGTTGTCCACAGCATCCCCCACTTGGTGGACAGCCACTGGGGAAATGCCTACCGGTGGCCCGCCGGAGCGGTGTTTGCGCTGGAAGGCGCCGGTGTGACGGAGGAAGCGCAGTGCTTGTGATCAGTCACACCGGCGTCAACGCACTGGAAGTTATCCACAGATCTTCTGAGTTTTTCCCCACTGTGGACGAGGGTGTGGATAACCCCGCCCTACTTCCACTGGGTGGAGACCACGAACCCGGCGGCGATAAAGCCGAAGCCCACCACGATGTTCCAGTTGTGCAGGGCCGAGATGGGCATGTCGCCGCCCGTCACATAGAAGACCACGATCCAGGCCAGCCCGATCAGGAACATCGCCAGCATCACCGGCGCCACCCAGCCGCGCCCGGCGTTCAGCTTGATGTTCTGCTGCTTGACGGGCGGCGGGGTGAAGTCGTCCTTCTTGCGGATCCGTGACTTCGGCACGAGGAACTCTCCTGTCGATGCGCTGCGTGACCGCGCTGGGGATGTACAAGGGCTGTGGGTCGGGCTGTTGTGTCCGGTGGAGAGCGCTTGGTTCCCCCGGGCGTCCGTTAGCGTAGTGCTTCCGCGGCGTCGGAGAGGACAAGGGTACGTTGAGCAATTCCGCCGACTCCACCGGTAAGCCCTCCCGACGATTCCGGCCGGTCCGGCTGTTGACCGTGGCCGTCTTCGCGCTGGCCGGGCTCATCTTCTGGATGAGCTTCAACACCGCCAAGGGCACCAATATCCGCACCGACGCCTCGATGCTGCGGCTGTCCGACCTGATCCAGGAGCGCAGCCGGGCCAATGGCGAGCTGGAGAGCGGTGCGGCCACGCTGCGTTCCCAGGTGGACGCGCTGGCCCGGCGGGACACCGGCGGCAATACCGCGCAGAACAAGCGGCTGGCCGCGCTGGCCGAGGCGGCCGGCACCCAGCCGCTGACCGGCCCCGGCCTGACCGTCACCCTCACCGACGCCCCGCCCGGCGCCGGGCCGAAGATCCCCGGGGTGCCCCCGCCGCAGCCCAATGACCTGGTGATCCACCAGCAGGACCTCCAGGCGGTGGTCAACGCCCTGTGGCAGGGCGGCGCCCAGGGCATCCAGATCATGGACCAGCGGCTGATCGCCACCAGCGCGGTGCGCTGCGTGGGCAACACCCTGATCCTCCAGGGCCGGGTCTACTCCCCGCCGTACAAGGTGACCGCGGTCGGCGACCGGGGCGCGCTGCGCAAGGCGCTGGACGCGTCCCCCGCGATCCGCAACTACCTCCAGTATGTGGCCGCCTATGGCCTCGGCTGGAAAGTGGACCAGCGCGACGCGGTGACTCTTCCCGGCTACTCGGGCACAGTTGACCTCCACTACGCCAAGCCCGTGGAGTAGCACCAGGAGGTGCTGATGCGGCTGTTGGTCCGTACGCTCAGCGAACTCTGCCTCACCGTCGGCCTGTTGACGGTCCTGCTGGTGGTCTACCTCCTCTACTGGACGGGGGTACGGGCGGACGGGGCCATGCGGGGTGAGCTGGACCGGCTGCACCGGCAGTGGTCGGCGGGCCCGGCGGCGGGCCGCCCGGACCCCGGCCACGACGGATCCGGAGACTCCGCTTCCGACGCTCCCGGCGCAGAACCCGGCTCCAACACCCGCCCCTCCCAATCCGGTTCCGCGGGCTCCCGTTCCGTCCCCGCCGCTCAGCCGCCCCCGCCCCCCTCCGCCTACCGCTCCGGTGCCCCCTTCGCCGTGATGTACATCCCCCGGCTGGGCGCCCACTGGGCCAAGCCCGTCCTGCAGGGCACCGGCACCGCGCTGCTCAAGAAGGGCCTGGGGCATTACCCGGGCACCGCCCCGCTGGGCGCGGTGGGCAACTTTGCGGTGGCCGGGCACCGCCGCACCTATGGCGACCCCTTCAAGGACCTGCCGCGCCTGCGGCCCGGCGACGCGGTGGTGCTCACCGACGGCACCAGCTGGTTCACCTACCGGGTGGACACCCCGCCCTACCGGACGCTGCCGGACGACACCACGGTGCTCGATCCGGTGCCCGCCGAGGCGGGCCGGACCCGTCCCGGCCGCTATCTCACCCTGACCACCTGCGATCCGGAGTGGGGCCACAGCCACCGGCTGATCGTCTGGGGCCATCTGGACGAGGTGAGCCCGGCCTCCGGGGGCAAACCCAAGGCTTTGCCCGGCTGAGCCCCGCGGCGGGGCCGCGCCCCTTAGGCTGGGGCTGCAATCCACACTCGGTCATTTCGGCGAGTGGTTCATTCGGCGAGTAGTCATTCGGCAAGTAGGGACAGTATGTACGCGTGGATCTGGCGTCATCTGCCGGGCAACGCATGGGTGAAGGCGCTGACCTCGCTGGTACTGGTGCTGGGCATCGTCTATCTGCTCTTCCAGTACGTCTTCCCCTGGGCGGAGCCGCTGCTGCCGTTCAATGATGTGACGGTAGACAACGGCATGGCGGTGGCCCGATGAGTCCTGCACGCATCCTGGTCGTGGACAACTACGACAGCTTTGTCTTCAACCTGGTCCAGTACCTCTACCAGCTCGGCGCCGAGTGCGAGGTGCTGCGCAACGACGAGGTGAGCACCCGTCACGCCCAGGACGGCTTCGACGGCGTCCTGCTCTCCCCCGGCCCCGGCACGCCGGAAGAGGCCGGGGTCTGTGTGGAGATGGTGCGGCACTGCGCGGACACCTCGGTGCCGGTGTTCGGCGTCTGCCTGGGCATGCAGTCCATGGCGGTGGCCTATGGCGGGGTGGTGGACCGGGCGCCGGAGCTGCTGCACGGCAAGACCTCCCCGGTCGTCCACGAGGGCGCGGGCGTCTTCAAGGGCCTGCCCTCCCCGTTCACCGCCACCCGCTATCACTCGCTGGCCGTGGACCTTGAGCGGCACTGGCCGGACGAGCTGGAGGTCACCGCCCGTACCGAGTCGGGTGTGGTGATGGGCCTGCGCCATCGCGATCTGCCGGTGGAGGGCGTGCAGTTCCACCCGGAGTCGGTGCTCACCGAGTACGGCCACCGGATGCTCGCCAACTGGCTGGTGGCCTGTGGCGACGAGGGCGCGGTGGAACGGTCCGCCGGGCTGGCCCCGGTGGTCGGCACGGCCGGGGCGTGACCACCGAGGACCTCCGGCCGCCCCAAGTGGCTTATGGCTCCGGTGCGTTCTATGTGAGCGGGGGAACGGCGCCGTCGGCCTCCCGGGTGGTGGCCCAGCCGCTGCCGCCGGAGGACGACGCCACCATGCGGCTGCGCCGGATCGAGGCGGTGCCGGTGCGTCCGTCCGGCGGCCGGGCGGAGCGGCGGCGGGCCGCCCGGCGGGCCCGGCGGGACGGCCTGGGGGTGGTGCTCAGCCGGTTCACCGGGGAGCTGTTCATCACCGTGGGCGTGGTGATGCTGCTGTTTGTCGCCTACCAGCTGTGGTGGACCAATGTGATCGCCCACCGGCAGGCGCATGGCGCGGCCAGCAGTCTCCAGCACGCCTGGGACGCGGGCGGGGGCAAGGACCGGGACGCGGGCGCCTTCTCGCCCGGCCAGGGCTTCGCCATCATCTATATCCCCAAGCTGGATGTGAAGGCGCCCATCGCGGAGGGCACCGGCAAGCACCAGGTGCTGGACAAGGGCATGGTGGGGCACTATTCCCGGCCCTTCAAGTCGGCGATGCCCTGGGACAAGCAGGGCAATTTCGCGCTGGCCGGGCATCGCAACACCCATGGCGAGCCCTTCCGTTACGTCAACCGGCTGGGGCCCGGTGACAAGATCGTGGTGGAGACCGGGAGCGCCTTCTACACCTATGAGGTGACCAGCCGGCTGGACCAGACCTCGCCCGCCAATGTGGGCGTCATCCAGCCGGTTCCGGTGGGTTCGGGCTTCGCCGGGCCGGGCCGCTACATCACGCTGACCACCTGCACCCCCGAATTCACCAGTACGTACCGGCTGATCGTGTGGGGCAAGATGGTGGACGAGCGGCCGAGGAGCAAGGGGAAGCCGGATGCGCTCCTTGAGTGACCGCCAGGTCGCAGAACATGGAAACGGGGTACGAGCAGCGGTGGCAGAGCGGCACGACCGTAGGCGCGGGCGGATAGCCGCCACCGTCGGCGTCATCGGTGAACTCCTCATCACCGCAGGGGTATTGACGGCGCTGTTTGTCGTCTACTCGCTGTGGTGGACCAATGTGCTGGCCGACCGCGAGGCCAAGCGGCAGGGCGACCAGGTGCGCCGGCACTGGGCGGCCAGCGGACCGGGAGCGCTGGACACCAAGGATGGCATCGGCTTTCTGCACGTTCCGGCCATGCACAACGGCGAGGTGCTGGTGAAGCCGGGCACCGGCACCGATGTGCTCAACGAGGGTGTGGCCGGTTACTACCGCAAGCCGGTGAAGTCGGCGATGCCCTGGGACAAGCAGGGCAATGTCACCCTGGCCGCGCACCGGGACGGGCACGGCGCCAAGTTCCACAACATCCACAAGATCGGCACCGGGGACCCGGTGGTCTTCGAGACCCGGGACGTCTGGTACGTCTACAAGGTCTTCAAGGAGCTCAAGGAGACCTCGCGGTTCGATGTCTCCGTGCTCGACCCGGTGCCCAAGGAGTCCGGGAAGACCGCGCCCGGCCGCTATCTGACGCTGACCACCTGTACGCCGATGTACACCTCGGACTACCGGTATGTGGTCTGGGCGGAGCTGGTGCGGACCGAGAAGGTGGACGCCAAGCGGACCCCGCCGAAGGAACTGCGCTGAGCAGCCGGTGTGTCGGCACAGATAACCGGATGGGGCAGCTGCGTCCCGCCGATCGCTCGCGCAACCCCAGGGGCCGCCGATATCAGCTGCCACGGTCTGCCGACGCCCAGGCCCGGGTGCTCCCGGCTGCGAGACCTCTTTGCCGGTGACGAATGCGGAGTCGACCCGACTGAAGCCGTATTTGCCCAAGTCCGGCAACAGGGCAGCCAGTGGGCAAGTCACCGCAAGGTGATAAACGGGATTCTCTTCCGGACGCGGACCGGTGTCCCGTGGTGGGACCTGCCCGTGCAAGGAGGCCGAGCGGACCACCAACTGACCTATAACTTCCGAGCGATGGCCACCCGCTACGACAAACGGGCCTACGTCTTTCACGGAACCGTCACCGTTGCCGCGCTCCGGTTACGGCTCCGATCACGATCCGCCGGACGGAATCTGCCCTCCGGCTGTCCGCCCCGGCCCCGGCTAGCTAGGCCGGGACCGGCATCGCCTCGCGCACCACTTGCCACTACGCGTCCGTCAGTCAGTGGGATACCGCCGCGCCCGGTCGGGGGCCGGCCGCGTTCCCGAACCGGTGAGCAAGGCACTCCTACGCCGAAATAGGCGAGTCGGACGAGACCGGCATCGTCACGCAAGGCTGGTCAACAGAACTTGCGTCCACCCGAGTAGGGTTCGTAACCCTCGTGGTGCACTGGAGATCCTGCCTTCACGTGTCCACCCGGCCGAGATCATGCGACCAGGAATCCCGGTCGATCAGGACCGTGCTCGTAATCGAACGGGAGAGGGGCTTCTCAGTGTCAGCTCTTCGACAGTTCTTTGCGAGAGCTGGCGATCTCTGTTTCCTTCAGCTTGCGCAGCCGGTCCAGAGACTTTCTGTTCTTCGCTATCAAGCCTTTTTGGATCTCGCATTCAACGGCGAACCATTTTTCCGCCAGCTCCGTCCTATTATTGCACTCGGCATCGACCACAGCGACAGCCTTTTCCTGCCTGGACGGCTCATTTTTGCCCATCACATCTTCGCCGGACGTGAGCGGGTCAGTGTAGGGGTACCCGCTCTTCTTCATACACAGAGACCATTTCGGGATCGCTTCGCGCACCCGCGAATCAGAACGGGAGCGATTAAAGCTCTCCTTGGAAATTTCTACGGCGAGGTCGCCTTCGCCGTAGATTTCCGTCCCTCCTGAGAGTCCTCTCTCGGCAGCCCCCATACACCCGCCTTTGGGAACCTGCACACCGTTGATTCTGGGTTCCTTTTCCGCCGCTTTTCCGTCGTGCTTATTTCCGCCCCAAAGCGCCAGGTCCTGCTCGTCCGTCAAGGGATTCTTACCGGCCGACGAGAATTTTTGCTGGGTGTTGGGAAGGTGGTACCCGTTGTCACGCGCAGCAGCTGTGTCAACCAATCCGTAGCGGCGATCGGTCAGGTTCAGCCTGGGCGATGATTTGGCAGGTGGCGGCGAGTAGTCGATTCCCAAACTCTTCATGCAGGTGCGGGTGATCGAGGCCTTGGCTCGCTGGAGCAGCCCCCTTTCATCATCTGACAGCATATATGCCTCAATCGGAAGTACCCGGCGGTTGCTCGGAGCATGAGAGGAGGGCCCCGCCGCCTCTCCCCTGCCTTCCGCCCGGTTTTGCGGCTCGTTACCGCATCCGGTAAGGGCGACAGCCAACATGGCGGCGATGCAGAAGCCGCGATCTCCGCGACCTACATTAAAATGCATTCCCATCGATTCTTCTCCCGGGGGCGCATCGACCCAGAAACCAAAAACCAGAAAAATCCGCACGGGCCGCCGCATTTGGACGCGGCGGCCCGTGCGGCCTTTATTTGCTACTCATCAATGGTCTGTGATCACTGCATCCACAAGATCGACGCATTATTGTTCTTGGTATTCTCGAGATTCGGTGCCGAGTCACCCGAAGCGTCCCGCGCCGGGATGACGTCATATACGCCCCGGTACCCAGAGTTGAAGTAAACGCGCACAGTCTGGGTGGACCTGTTCCAGGCAGACGCCGCATTGTTCTTCACTGGCTGACCGTCTCCAGCCGAGTGCGATTCATCCACCCGCTGGAAGGTATAGCGATCGAGGTTGGGCTCGTCGGTCAGAGTCCCGTACCACGCGCCCAGGTTATTGGAGTTGTAGTAGAGGCAGAACCAATTCCGGTTGCAGGACGGGCCGCTTGCAGAAGCAGTGGGCGCGGATATGAGCACGCTGGAGAGCGCGACAGCTGCTGCGGCACTGCCTACGGCGAACAGTTTCCGAGTCTTCACTTTCCTCCTTCGGAAGTTTGTACCTGCTTGACTTTACGTGCGCATGATCTTCGCGTCAAGTCTCAATCCACCGCATAGTGGTGGGTCTGTGAAGGGCGAAACGCGAAGAAATGCCTTGTGGCCTGCAAGACTGCCGACGAGATCCTCGACAACTTCGCCGCCTTATTGTTGACGAATTAACGACTTGGGGTGCCAGGTAAAATCCCGTGGTAGTTGAAACTGCCAGTGGATCAGAGTGATCTTGCGGCTGGCGCTGTCGGGTGCCTCCGTTGTGGTGGGGCAGGACGAGTGCCGTGTCAGCAGTGACGTGATCGCGCTCCAGCCAGATGATTGGGAGCTTAGGAAGGGCAGGGCACAGGATCGGGCCCGCCCGATCCGACCATCGAGCAGGACGGTAGTCCTCGGGGTGTTAGGGTCCTGCTCAGGAAGATCGCGCCGACCAGTACCAGGACGCCGGCCAGTACCAGCAGCACGGTGGAGAGCATGCTCTTGCGGCTGCCGCCATGGCCGCCGCCGGGGCCGTCGTCATAGCCGCCGTAGCCGCCGCCGTCGCGCACGGGCGGCAGCGTCTGGCCGGGGGCGCTCGCGTCGTGCGGGCGGAGCATGGTGGTGGGCTGGTCCTCGCCGCCGTAGGCCCCGCCCGGCCGCTATCTGTCGCTGACCACCTGTACGCCGATGTACACCTCGGACTACCGGTATGTGGTCTGGGCGGAGCTGGTGCGTACCGCGAAGGTGGACGTCAAGCGGACGCTGCCGAAGGAACTGCGCTGATTCCCCAGGGAGTTCGGTAAACGGGAAGCCCCCGGCGAGTCGCACTCACCGGGGGCTTCTTGTCAGTCCCGTCCGCCTATCCAATTGCCCAGTGGGCCGCCCTGGTTGCCGTTGGCGCCGTTGTTGCCGCCTACGTCACCGGGGATGTTCATGCCCGCAGTCCACAGGTTGACCGGCTTGCTCTTGTCGCCCTGGCTGTTGCCGGCCGGGTCCTGGGCGGTCACCACGGCGTTGTCGTCCTGGGGCCCGTTGATGGCGCCGACCTGGAAGCCCGCGTCGGTGAGCTGCTTCTTGGCGTCCTTGAGCTTCTTCATGGTCACCATGGGCACGGCGGCCTGCTGGGGGCCCTTGGAGACGGTCAGGGTGACCGTGGAGCCGGGGGCCGCCTGGCTGTTGCCGTCCGGGCTCTGGGCGGTGACCGTGTTGGCCGGCTGGTCGGAGTCCTGGTCCTGCCGGGTCACCTGGAAGCCGAGGTCGGTGAGCTGCTTCTTGGCCGCGTCGAAGGGCGTGCCGACCACCGAGGGGACGGGCTTCTTCGCCTGGGCGATGGCCACCGTGAGGGTGATCTTGGTGCCCTTGTCGGCCTTCTCGCCGTCGGAGGGGGACTGGGACAGCACTGTGTTGGGGTCCGACTCAGTAGACTCCTTGTTCTTGCGGCTGACCTCGAAGCCCTTCTCCTCAAGCGTCGACTTGGCTTCGTCGTACTGCTTGCCTACCACATTGGGGATGTCGATCTGCCCCGGTCCCTTGGACAGCACGACCTTGACCGTGCTGTTCCGCTTGACCTTGGTGCCGACCTTGGGGTCCTGGTCGCAGACCTTGCCCTTGTCCTGGTCGCAGTTCTTCTCGCCGTCCTTGACGACCTTGAGATCGACGTTCTGGCCGAGCTTCTGGGCGGAGTCGAAGGTCTCACCGGTCAGCTGCGGGACGGAGGTGTCGCCGCTGTCGGCGGCGCTGCTGAACAGCGACTTGCCGATGAAGATCGCGCCGACCAGGACCAGTACCCCGGCCAGCACCAGCAGCACGGTGGAGAGCCTGCTCTTGCGGCCGCCGCCATGTCCGCCGTGCCCGCCGCCCGGGCCGTCGTCATAGCCGCCGTAGCCGCCGCCGTCGCGGACCGGCGGCAGCATGGAGGTCTGGCCGGGGGCGCCCGCGTCATGCGGGCGGAGCATGGTGGTGGGCTGGTCCTCGCCATAGCCGGCGCCGTAGCCCGCCGCGCCCAGGGCCGCGGTGGCGGCCACCGGGCGGCCGTCGAGGTACGCCTCGATGTCGGCGCGCATCTCGTCGGCCGACTGGTAGCGGTAGTCGGGGTCCTTGACCAGCGCCTTGAGGACGATGGCGTCGATCTCCGGCGCGATCTCCGGGTCGAAGACGCTGGGCGGGTTGGGTTCCTCGCGTACGTGCTGGTAGGCGACGGCCACCGGGGAGTCGCCGACGAACGGGGGCCGTACGGTCAGCAGCTCGTAGAGCAGGCAGCCGGTGGAGTACAGGTCGGAGCGGGCGTCCACCTGCTCGCCCTTGGCCTGCTCGGGGGAGAGGTACTGGGCGGTGCCGATCACGGCCGCGGTCTGGGTCATGGTCATGCCGGCGTCGCCCATGGCGCGGGCGATGCCGAAGTCCATCACCTTGACTTGGCCGGTGCGGGTGAGCATGACGTTCGCGGGCTTGATGTCGCGGTGGACGATCCCGGCCCGGTGTGAGTACTCCAGCGCCTGGAGGACGCCGATGGTCATCTCCAGCGAGCGCTCGGGCAGCAGCTTGCGCCCGGAGTGCAGCAACTCGCGGAGGGTGGATCCGTCCACGTACTCCATCACGATGTACGGGATCGAGACCCCGTCCACATAGTCCTCGCCGGTGTCGTAGACCGCGACGATGGACGGGTGGTTGAGGGAGGCCGCCGACTGGGCCTCACGGCGGAACCGGGCCTGGAAGGACGGGTCGCGGGCGAGGTCCGCCCGCAGCGTCTTCACGGCGACGGTGCGGCCGAGCCGGGTGTCATGGGCGAGGTAGACCTCGGCCATGCCACCGCGGCCGAGCACCGAGCCCAGCTCATACCGGCCGCCGAGGCGACGCGGCTCTTCCATAGCTCCAGCCTTCCGTTTTCCTGACCGCACGGGGCGTGGGTCCGGCGGTGTGCTGTTCGCGCATACGGTACCCGGCGTACTCGGCACCGGGCCGTCACCCGATACGCGACCGTTATCGCCGGGCGTGACCGGGGTCACTTCGAGGTCTTGAGTACCGCCTCCATGACGCTCCTGGCGATGGGGGCGGCCAGCTTGCCGCCGGCCACATCGTCGCGGGCGGTGTCCTTGTCACCCTCGATGACGACGGCCACCGCGACCGGGGAGCCCTTGTCGGTCATCGCATAGGAGACGAACCAGGCGTAGGGCTTTCCGCTGTTGTCCACGCCGTTCTGGGCGGTACCGGTCTTGCCACCGACCCTGACGCCGTCGATCTGGGCGGCGGTTCCGGTGCCGTCCTTGACCACGGTCTCCATGGCGCTCTGCAGCTGCTGGGCGTGCTCGGGGGTGAGCGGGGTGTTGAGCACCTTGGGCTGGGTGGTGTCAATCACATTGAGGTTGGGGGCGCGCAGCTTGTCCACCATGTACGGCTGCATCAGCTTGCCGTTGTTGGCGATGGCGGCGGCCACCATGGCCATCTGCAGCGGGGTGGCGCGGTTGGAGGCCTGGCCGATGCCGTCCATGGCGTTCTGCGGGCGGTTGTCCTTGGGGTAGACGCTCTCCGCGACGCCCACCGGCACGGTGAGGTCCTTCTGGTTGAAGCCGAACTTCTCGGCCTCGGCCATCATCTTCTGGTTGCCCAGGTCGGCGCTGATCTTGCCGAAGACGCTGTTGCAGGAGACCCGCAGGGCCTCGCGCATGCTGCCGTTCTTGCACATGGGCAGCGAGCCCTCGTTGTTCAGCGGGAGGTTGTTGGTGTCCGGCAGGTTCCACGGCAGCGGGGAGTTGGTGGACTGGTCCACGCTGTCGTAGAGCCCGTTCTCCAGCGCGGCGGAGGCGGTGACCAGCTTGAAGGTGGAGCCCGGCGGATAGGTCTGGCGCAGAGCCCGGTTGAGGATGGGCTGGTCCTTGTCGGCGTTGAGCTTCTTCCAGGCCGCGTCGTCGTTGGCCCCGGCGATGGTGGAGGGGTCGTAGGACGGGGTGGAGGCCATCGCCAGGATCTTGCCGGTGCGCGGGTCTATGGCGGCGACGGCGCCCTTCTTGTCACCCAGCTCCTTGAAGGCGGCCTCCTGGGCCTTGGCGTTGAGGGTGGTGATCACGTCACCGCCCTTCTTGCCCTTGCCGGTGATCATGTCGATGGTGCGGTTGAAGAACAGCCGGTCGTCGTCGCCGGTGAGGATCTTGTCCTCGACGCCCTCCAGGTACTTGCTGCCGTAGACCTGGGAGCTGTAGCCGGTCACCGGGGCCCACATGGGGCCGTCCTTGTAGCTGCGCTTGTACTTGTAGGTGACTCCGTTGACCTGTTCGGAGCCGGTGATGGCCTGGCCGTCCACGATGATGTTGCCGCGGGGCTGGCTGTAGCGGGCGATGGTCACCCGCAGGTTGTGCTTGTTGTTCTTGAGCTCGTCGGCCTGGACGAACTGGAGCCAGTTGTCGCGGATCATCAGGGCGAGGACCAGGAGTCCACAGAAGATCGCGATCCGGCGCACGGGCTTGTTCACGGTCGGACCACCTGGGTCATCTCGGCGTCGGGGTTGTTGACGGGGACGGGTGCGGGTCGGCGGGCGGTGTCGCTGATCTTGATCAGGATGGCGATCAGTGCCCAGTTGGCGATCACCGAGGAGCCGCCCTGGGCCAGGAACGGCATGGTCATGCCGGTCAGCGGGATCAGGCCCATGACGCCGCCGGCCACCACGAAGACCTGGATGGCGAAGGCGCCGGAGAGGCCCACGGCGAGCAGTTTGCCGAAGGGGTCCCGGGCGGCCAGTGCGGTGCGTACGCCGCGCTCCACGATAAGCCCGTAGAGCAGCAGGAAGGCCATCGTCCCGGCCAGGCCCAGTTCCTCGCCCACGGTGGCCAGGATGAAGTCGGAGTTGGCGGCGAAGCCGATGAGGTCGGAGTTGCCCTGGCCCCAGCCGGAGCCGGAGACCCCGCCGGAGCCGAAGGTCATCAGCACCTTGGCCATCTGCTCGCTGGCCTCGGACTTGCCCCAGCCGGCGAAGGGGTCCAGCCAGGCGGTCACCCGGGCCTGGACATGGCTTTCGAAGGAGGCCACACCCACCGCGCCCACGGCGGACATCAGCAGGCCGAAGACGATCCAGCTGGTGCGCTCGGTGGCGACATAGAGCATCACCACGAACATGCCGAAGAACAGCAGCGAGGTGCCCAGGTCGGTTTCGAAGACCAGGATGAGGATGCTCATCGCCCAGACCGCCAGGATGGGGCCCAGATCCCGGCCCCGCGGCAGGTACAGGCCCATGAAGCGGCGGCTGGCCAGGGCGAGGGCGTCCCGCTTGACCATCAGATAGCCGGCGAAGAACACCGCCAGGATGATCTTGGCGAACTCGCCGGGCTGGATGGTGCCCAGGCCGGGGAGGTTGATCCAGATCCGGGCGCCGTTCACGGGCGGGAAGAACATCGGCGCGATCAGCAGCACCAGCGCCAGCGCCATGGAGATATAGGTGTAGCGCTGGAGGATGCGGTGGTCCTTCAGCAGCACCAGCACCGCCACGAACAGCGCGATGCCCAGCGCGGAGAACAGCAGCTGGTGGGTGGCCGCGGGGGCGAAGGTCTTCAGGGCGCGGAAGCGTTCCGACTGGTCCAGGCGCCAGATGATGACCAGGCCCAGGCCGTTGAGCAGGGTGGCCAGCGGCAGCAGTACGGGGTCGGCGTAGCGGGCGTAGCGGCGCACCGCCAGGTGGCCGACGCCGGCCAGCAGGCCCAGGCCGATGCCGTAGCCGAGCATGCCGGAGGGCATCCTGCCGTCCAGGGCCAGCCCGACGTTCGCATAGGCGAAGCAGGGAATGACCACGGCGAAGGCCAGCAGGATCAGTTCGGTGTTGCGCCTGCTGGGCTGGCCCACCGTGATGATCGCGGTGGGGGTGGTGTTCGGCAAGGGGGAGATCGCTGCCATGCTCGCTGTCCCGGTGGCCCTACTGCTGGCCGACGCTGCACTGGTCGGCCAGCTTGCGCTCTTCGTCGCTCAGGGTGGGGGCGGGGCTGGGTGCGGGGGTGGCCGCCGGGGTGGCCTCGGCGGTGCGCAGGCGCAGCTCACCGGGGATCTTCACCTCGGGCTTGGTCTCCGGCTTGGGTGTGGCGCTGCTGCGCTTGCTGTTCTCCCGCTGCTGCTTCTCGGCCTGGTCCAGCTCGGCCTTCTTCTTGCAGACGCCGGCGATGGTGCCCAGGTCCTTGATCTTCTGCAGGGCCTGGTCGCGGCTGCCGAGGGCGATGGTGTCCTCGACCCGGCTGCGCTGGTCCACCGGCAGGTACTTGAGTTCGATCTCGGGGTGGTCCTGGTAGAGCCTGCTCAGGCTGACCCAGGCCAGGTTCTGGTTGATGCCCTGGTAGAGGGCGACATGGTTGCTGTCCTTGGCGCCCACGTAGTACTGGGTCTGGGTCCACTGGTAGCCGCCGTAGAGGCCGCCGCCGAGGACGCCCAGGGCCAGGGCGATGATCAGCGAGCGCTTGATCCATTTGCCGCGGCGGGCGGGGTGCAGCGGCTCCTCGTCGAAGTCGTCCACAAAGGCGCCGAAGCCGCCCTCGGGGGCGCCGTCGGGGCCGGCGCCGCTGCCGGGCGGGCCGAAGCCGCCGGAGGGCTCCTGGGGGGTGCGGCCCAGTTCGGAGGCACGGCCGGCCGGGGTCTGCATGGCGCTCTCGCCGAGCGGGAACTGGTTCTCGGCGACCGCGCCGACGACCACCGGGGTGTCGCTGACCTGGTGGCCGAGGGTGTCGTCGCCGCCCACGTCGAGGACGTCGGCGACGATCACGGTGACATTGTCGGGGCCGCCGCCGCGCAGGGCGAGCTGGATGAGCTCCTGGACGGTCTCATGGGGGCCCTGGTAGCTGGCGAGGGTCTCCTCCATCGTCTGGTGGCTGACCACGCCGGAGAGGCCGTCGGAGCAGATCAAATAGCGGTCGCCGGCCCGTACCTCGCGGATGGACAGGTCGGGTTCGACATGGTCGCCGCTGCCCAGGGCGCGCATCAGCAGGGAGCGCTGGGGGTGGGTGGTGGCCTCTTCCTCGGTGATCCGGCCCTCGTCCACCAGGCGCTGGACCCAGGTGTGGTCCTGGGTGATCTGGGTGAGGACGCCGTCGCGCAGCAGATAGGCGCGGGAGTCGCCGACATGCACCAGGCCCAGCCGCTGGCCGGTCCACAGCAGGGCGGTCAGGGTGGTGCCCATGCCCTCCAGCTGGGGGTCCTCCTCGACCATCACCCGCAGCTGTTCATTGGCGCGGTGGACGGCGGTGCCCAGCGAGGTGAGGATGTCCGAGCCGGGGATGTCGTCGTCCAGGGTCACCAGGGTGGAGATCACCTCCGAGCTGGCGACCTCGCCGGCGGCCTGGCCGCCCATGCCGTCGGCGATGGCGAGCAGCCGGGGGCCGGCGTAACCGGAGTCCTCGTTGCCCTCCCGGATCATGCCCTTGTGCGACCCGGCGGCGAAACGCAGTGTCAGACTCATGCGCACCTCGCCCGTCGGTTCCGGGTACAGGCCGTTGGCCACCTCGCTGCCCACCCTCCGGTCGTCATGGTCCTACTACTTCCGCAGCTCGATGACGGTCTTGCCGATGCGGATCGGCGCGCCGAGCGGGATCGGGGTCGGGGTGGTCAGCCGGGTCCGGTCGAGGTACGTGCCGTTGGTCGACCTGAGGTCTTCGACGATCCACTGGCCGTCGTTGTCCGGATAGATCCTGGCATGCCGGCTGGAGGCGTAGTCGTCGTCCAGCACGATGGTGGAGTCATGGGCGCGGCCCAGGGTGATGGTCTGGCCCTGCAGGGCCACGGTGGTGCCGGCCAGGGTGCCCTCGGAGACCACCAGCTTGGTGGGCGCGCCGCGGCGGCCGCGGCCCTCGCGGCCGCGCTCGGCGCGGCGGCCGCCGCCCTGCTGCTGGCGCTGCGGCGGCGGGGTGGCCTGGGCCTGCCGCTGGGTCTGCCGGTCGGTGGCGCCGCGCCGGGAACCGCGGGCGGTCACCCGGGTGCCGAAGAGGTCACTGCGGATGACCTGTACGGCCACGATCACGAACAGCCACAGTACGGCGAGGAAACCCAACCGCATGACCGTGAGGGTCAGCTCTGACATTGCCCCCGCTTCACCCTTCGGCTTGCCGGTAAACGATGGTGGTACTGCCCACGACGATGCGTGAGCCGTCGCGGAGCGTAGCGCGGGTGGTGTGCTGCCCGTCCACGACGATGCCGTTGGTCGATCCCAGGTCCTGGATCGTGGCGGGTGTGCCGACCCGGATCTCGCAGTGCCTGCGGGAGACGCCGGGGTCGTCGATGCGTACGTCCGCCTCGGTGCTGCGGCCCAGGACCAGGGTGGGCCGGGAGATCTGGTGGCGGGTGCCATTGATCTCGATCCAGCGGCGGACCTGGCCGCCGGGGGCGCCGGCGCCCGGGGTGCCGCGCGGCGGCACCGGGCGGACCGCGCCGGGCGGCGGGGCGGCGGGCATGGGCGGGGCCGAGGCCGGCGAGGGGTATCCGGCGCCCTGGGTGGGCGCGGAGGGCCCGGGGCGGTGGGCGGCCGGGTAGCCGCCGTGCGCCTCCTGGGACTCGCTGGCGGCCAGGGTGCGGCTGCGCACCCGGTACAGCCCGGTGTCCAGGTCGTCGGCCTTCTCCAGGTGCACCTTGATGGTGCCCATGAAGGTGTAGCGCTGCTGCTGGGCGTAGTCGCGGACCATGCCGGACAGTTCGTCCCCGAGCTGGCCGGAGTACGGGCTGAGGCGCTCGAAGTCCGGTGCGCTGAGCTCGACGATGAAGTCATTGGGAACGACCGTGCGGTCGCGGTTCCAGATGGTGGCGTTGTTGTCGCACTCCCGCTGGAGTGCGCCCGCGATCTCGACCGGCTGCACCTCTGACTTGAACACCTTGGCAAAGGTGCCGTTCACGAGACCCTCGAGTCGCTGCTCGAAGCGCTTCAGTACTCCCACGGGGCACCTCCTTCCCTCGGTGACGCCTGTGATGCTCGGTGCCGTTCCTTGTACTGCTTACTGATCGTATCCACGCCCGGGGAAAACGGCTGGTTCCCCTTCGGCGCCAGGAGTGACGAGTGTCGCCCCCGGTCCGTCGCGCTTGCTCGCACCACGGATCGTAGAGGCGCCCGCAAGCCAGTGTCCCGCAACCGTCCGCCTGCGCGGGCGGCCGGGCAGCGGGAACGGGTTTGTAAGGCACCCCCCGAGGCGTGCTAATGTTCTGCATGTCGGAAGGCGCGAGCGGCCCGGAAGGGAAGCGAAAAGCCCGAAGGCAACACCCAGATGCGCGGGTGGCGGAATAGGCAGACGCGCTGGATTCAGGTTCCAGTGCCCGCAAGGGCGTGGGGGTTCAACTCCCCCCTCGCGCACCACCGAAGAGGTGTCTCCCCGGTGACGAAAGTCACCACGGGAGGCACCTCTTCTCGTTGTATGCCTTCCCGTGGTACGGGCCGCCCCGGGGCCGCTCAGGCCGAGGCGTTGTAGCGCAGCAGATAGGCGGCGAAGCGGGCCAGGTCCTCCTCGTCCCAGTCGGCCAGGCGCTGCTGGAAGGCGGTGCGGCGGCTGGCGGTGACCTGCTCCAGGGTGCGGGTGCCGTGCTCTGTGAGATGGAGCACCTGGACCCGCTGGTCCTCGGGATCGACCCGGCGCTCGACCAGGCCGAGCTGTTCCAGGGCGGCGACCTGGCGGCTGACCGTGGACTTGTCGAGCAGATAGTGCGCGGCGAGGTCGGTGGCGCGGCATCCCTGCTGGTCCTGGAGGTGGGTGAGCAGGGTGTACGAGACCAGGGACAGCTCCGGGTGCATCCGGGCGGCGGTGGCCCGGGCCCGGCGGGCGAACTTGGTCAGCTCGCGCTGGATGGTCTCCAGGGAATCGGTTCGGTCCGGCACTGGGGATTCCTTTCGGCGCATGTAGTTGTATAGTACAACTTGACCGATGAGTTGTAGAAGCCAACTATTTCCCTGGCTGGCTGATCCAAGACCCGAGAGGGGGCCGCCATGAGGCCCGCGCTGCGTCATGTCCTGACCCATCTGCTCACCCCTTTGCTGATGTGCCTCGGCATGGGGCTCGCCTACCTGGGCGCCTTCGCCGACCCTTCCCCGCACCAGCTGCCGGTGGCGGTGGTCGGCTCCGGGCCCAGGGCCCAGGTGCTGGCCCAGTCCATTGAGGAGAAGGCCGGGGACGGCCGGCTTGAGGTACGCACCGTCGCCAGCCGGGCCGAGGCGGTGCGCCAGCTGGAGCACCAGCGGGTGTTCGGCGCCTATGTCCCGGACCGCCGCGCGCCCGAGCTGCTGACCGCCTCGGCGGGCTCGGACACCACCGCCTCGGTGGTGCAGAAGGTCTTCGCCCCGGTCGCCGAGCGGCAGCAGGCGCCGCTGAAGGTCACCGATGTGGTGCCGCCCGCCGAACACGACCCCACCGGGCAGGGCATCTTCTTCCTGCTGGTGGCGCTGAGCATCGGCTCCTATGCCTCGGTCGCGGTGATCGGCGGCGCGGGCGGGGCGCTGCCGATGCGGATCCGCGCCCTGCTGGCGGCGGCCACCTCGCTGGTGGTGAGCCTGATCGGGGTGGTGCTGGCCAGGCCGGTGTTCCACCTGGTCGAGCACGACCTGTGGGGGGTCTGGGGGATGGCCTGGGCCTACTCGGCGGGCATCCTGCTGATCGGCACCGGGCTGCACACCTTCCTCAAGCGGTGGACCACCCTGGGCGTGATGGTGTTGTTCGTCATGCTCAACTTCACCAGCTCCGGCGGGGTCTTCCGGCCCGAGATGCAGAGCGGTTTCTTCGCCTCGCTGCACTCCTTCTGGAACGGCGCGGGCTTTGTGGAGGGCGTACGCAGCCTGCTCTACTTCGGCCGCAGCGGCCTGGGCGGACATCTGTGGACGCTGGGGCTGTGGCTGCTGGCGGGGCTGGCGATGGTCGCGGTGGCCTGGCGCGCGGAGTCCCGGCGGGAGGGGGCCGCGGCCCCGGCTCCGGCTGCTGCTCCGGCTCCGGCTTCGGCGGACGCCGAGGAGGAGATGGAGGCGGCGGTCGGCGTCTGACCGCCGTGGCCCCCGGGAGCTCGTACGCTGGGCGGGTGACGAATCCGGAGGCGGAATCCAGGGAACCGGGCACCGAGCGGCTGGAGCAGGCGGTGCTCACGGCCGAGCAGGCGCTGATCGAGTTCGAGATAGCGGTCGAGACCTTCCGGGTGGAGGTGGAGAACTTCTCCCGGCTGCACCACCAGCGGCTGGGCCCGCTGTACGCCACGCTGGACCGGCTGGACGCCCGGATCGCCGAGGCGGTGGCCGCCCGCACCGGTGACCCCGAGGACCTGCGCAAGGCCCAGGAGGCGGCGGCGCTGGTGGCGCCCATGCCGGGCATTGACCAGCTGTTCGGCGGCTGGCTGGAGGAGGACGGGTTCACCCCGGAGGCCATGGCCATGCTCACCGGACAGCCGGTGCGGCCGCCCAAGCGGGTACGGCCCAGCGACGCCGCCCGCAAGACCTACCGCGAGCTGGTCCGCCAGGCCCACCCCGACCTGGCCCGGGACGAGCCCGAGCGGGAGCGGCGGGAGGCGTTCCTGGTCCGGGTCAACGCCGCCTACGCGGCCGGGGACGAGGCGCTGCTGGAGGAACTGGCCGAGGAGTGGGCCGCGGGTCCGGTCCCGCCCCAGCGGCGGCCCGGCCGGGCGGAGGAGCTCTACGCCCGGCTGGAGTGGCTGGCCGAGCGCAAGGAGATGCTCTCCGGGCTGGTGGCCGAGCTGGAGGAGTCCGCGATCGGCTCCATGATCAGGATGGCGCCGGAGGACCCGGACGGGCTGCTGGAGGAGATCGCGGCGGGCTTGCGCGCCCAGATCGCCGAGCGGGAGGCCCGGCTGGCCGGGCTGGTCGGGTAGCGTCGGCCCCATGAGTTTTGGAGCGTCAATCCCCACCATCGAGGTCGCCGAGCTGGCGCCGGACGCGTTTCTGCTGGACGTCCGGGAGGACGACGAGTGGGAGGCCGGGCATGCGGAGGGTGCGCTGCACCTTCCGATGAGTGAGTTCATCGCCCGCTTCGGGGAGCTGACGGAGGCTGCCCCGGAGGGGCCGATCCATGTGATCTGCCGCTCCGGCGGGCGGTCCGCCCAGGTCACCAACTACCTGGTGCAGCAGGGGCTGGACGCGGTGAATGTGGCCGGCGGGATGCAGGTCTGGGAGGCGGCGGGGCGGCCGGTGGTGCGCGCGGGTGGCGCGCCGGGTTCCGTGATCTAGCGATCCGTGCGGTGCCGGGTGCGGCGCCGTTTCGCCCCGCCTGCGGCCTTTCGCCCCGCCTGCGGCGGGGCCCTCCCCGCCCACGGGCCGTACGACGCCAACGGCGCCCAGCCCACCGATGGAGACGGCAACCTGCTGTGCGCCGGGTAACGGGTGGTGCGCGGGTGGGGTCAACCCGCCGAAGGCGGGTGCACTACGACGCGTCGTAGTCCGTATCCAGCCGCTCCCGTGCCTCCCGCAGCCCCTCCTCCTCCGGCTCGTTCTCGCCCTCGGCCTGCCGGGCTGCCGTGTCCGTCGTGTCCGGGAACTGGTCATTGATGCCCATGGCCCCATGGACGCACCCCGGGACCACCCCCGCACCCGGGAACCGCCAACCAGGTGACGGCGACGGCTACCCCCCGGCCGCCAGCCATCCCCCCAGCTCCTCCTCCCACGCCGCCCCCGCCCCCAGCGCCAGCTCCAGCCGCTTGCCCCAGGCGTGGTACCGGTGCAGCGCATAACTGACGTCCGCGCCGAAGCCGCCGTGCAGATGCTGGGCCGTGGCCAGCACCCGGCGCACCCCTTCCGCGGCCCACACCTTCGCCACCGCCACCTCCGCCGGTGCCGGTCCGGGCCCGGATTCCAGGCGCCAGGCGGCCTGCCAGAGGGTGGCCTCCATGGCCAGCAGGTCCGTATAGCGGTCGGCCGCCTGCATGGCCACCGCCTGGAACGTGGCCAGCGGATGCCCGAACTGCTCACGCTTTCCGGTGTATTCGGCCGTCATCCGCAGCGCCGTCCCGCCCACTCCCAGGGCCAGCGCGCACACCCCCGTGGCCAGCACGGCCCGTAGCCAGGCCCAGGCGCCCTCGGCGGCCAGCACCCGCTCGGTACGGGCCCGGTCCAGCCGCAGTTCGGCCAGCGGTTCGCCATCGGTGCCCACCTGGGCGGCGGTGGTCACGCCCGCGGCGCCCGGCGCCACCAGCGCCAGCACGGCCCGCCCGTCCGGGGTGTGCGCGGGCAGCAGCACCGCGTCCGCGCACCCGCCCCAGGGCACGGTGGTGTGCCTGCCCTCCAGCACCCAGCCGCCATCCGCCAACTGCCGTGCCGAGACGGCCAGTTCGGCGGTGCCATGTCCGGTGCTGCCCTCGGCGGCCACCGTCACCGCCGCCTCGCCCCGGGCGATCCGCGGCAGCAGGCCCCAGGGGTCGCCGTAGCGGGCCAGGGTGAGCGCCGCCGCGCCGGTCTCCGCCAGCGGGACCCGGGCCAGTACCCGCCCGGCCTCGCGGAGCACCAGGCACAGGGCGAGCGGGCCCAGGCCCGCACCGCCCGCCGACGTGGGAACGCCCAGGCCCAGCAGGTCCGCCGCGGCCAGCCGCCGCCACAGCGCCCGGTCGAAGTCCTCCGCGACCGGGCCCCGCGTCAGCGCCGGGCTGGGCACGGTGTCCGGGGTGACCTGGGCGAAGACGCCCCGGGCCGCCTCGGCGGCCGCCTGCTGCTCCTCGGTGAAGGTGAAGTCCACGGCCTGGGCCCCCGATCTGACGCAGCGTCAAAAAGCCAGGGGCACACGGTAGGGCGGTCAGCGGTCGAAGTCCAGCTCCACCTGCTCGGTGACCGGATGCGACTGGCAGGCCAGCACATATCCGGCGGCCAACTCCTCCTCTTCCAGAGCGAAGTTGCGGTCCATCCGCACCTCGCCCTCGGCCAGGAACGCCCGGCAGGTCCCGCACACCCCGCCCTTGCAGGCGTATGGCGCGTCGGGCCGGTTGCGCAGCACCGTCTCCAGCAGCGTCTCGCCCTCCCGTACCGGCCAGCTGCCGCTCCGCCCGTCCAGATGCGCGGTCACCGTGCTGTGCACGGCCGGAGCCGGGGAGGCCGGACGGTCCGCCGCCACCTCGCCGCCCACGTGGAAGATCTCCTGGTGGATGCGCTCCCGGGGCACGCCCAGGGTGCGCAGCGCCCGTTCCGCGCCCCGTACCAGACCGTAGGGCCCGCACAGATACCAGCCGGCCACCGGTTCCACCGGCAGCAGGGCGGGCAGCAGGGTGACCAGCCGCTGCTCGTCCAGCCGTCCGGAGACCGGGCCCGCCTGCCGCTCCTCGCGGGAGAGGGTCTGCACCACCTGGAGGCGGCCGGGATAGCGGTCCTTGAGGTCGGCGATCTCGTCCAGGAACATCGTGGAGGCGCTGGTGCGGTCGCTGCGGATCAGGGTGAAGCGGGCCCGGGGCTCCCGGGCCAGCAGGGTGGTGAGCATGCAGAGCACCGGGGTGATGCCGCTGCCGCCGACCACCGCCGCGAAGTGCCCGGGCCGCGGCTGGAGGACGAACCGGCCGGCCGGCGGCAGCACCTCCACCGTGTCCCCCGCCGCCAGTTCCTTGAGCGCGTAGGGGGAGAACGCCCCGCCGTCCACCAGCCGTACCGCCACCCGCAGCGAGGCGGGCCCCTCCGGCCCCGGGGCCGGGCCGCAGATCGAGTAGTTGCGCCGGATCTCCTCGCCGTCCACCCGTCTGCGCAGCGCCAGATGCTGTCCCGGCGCGTGCCGGAAGACCGCCCGCAGGCCGGGCGGGACCGCGAAGGTGAGGGCCACCGAGTCATCGGTGAGCCGGTCCACCGCCGTCACCCGCAGCGGGTGGAAGACGCCATGGCGGGCCGCGGCCATCACAACTCCTTGAAGTGGTCGAAGGGTTCGCGGCAGCGGTCACAGCGGCGCAGCGCCTTGCACGCGGTGGAGGAGAAGCGGCTGAGCAGGGTGGTGTCGGGGGAGCCGCAGTGCGGGCAGCGCACCGGATCCTGCTGCGATTCGGCGGTCCGCGTGGGGCCCAGGGCGACTGCTACGGGCCCCGCCCGGTGCCCGGCCGGGCGCGGTGGCGCGATGCCGGACTCGGCGAGCTTGCGGCGCCCCTCGGCGCTGATGTCGTCCGTGGACCAGGGCGGCGAGAGCACGGTACGTACCGTCACCTCGGCCACCCCGCGCTCCCGCAGCACCCGCCGTACATCGGCCGCCATCGCCTCGATGGCCGGGCAGCCGGTGTAGGTGGGGGTGAGGTCCACCTCCACCCGGCCGGGGCCGGTGCGGCGGACATCGCGCAGTACGCCCAGCTCGGCCAGGCTGACCACCGGCAGCTCGGGGTCGGGCACCGCCCCGGCCAGGGCGCGCAGTTCCTCCTCCGGGACGGTCGTCACCATGACGCCCCCGGGTGGCTGCGGTGCAGATGCTGCATTTCGGCCAGCATCCGGCCGAAGGGCTCGGTGTGGATGCCCTGCCGCCCGGCCCCGGCCGTCCAGGCGTCGCCCTGCGGGCCCTGGGGGAGGGTGAGGGTGGCTTCCCGGAGAGTCCCGCCGACCAGGGTGAGCCAGTCCTCGCGCAGCGCGGCCCAGTCCACCGCCACGCCCTCCACCGGCTCGAACAGCTCGCCGGTGTAACGCCACAGCGCGTCCAGGGCGTGCTGCATCCGCCGGTGGCTCTCCTCGGTGCCGTCGCCCAGCCGCAGGGTCCAGTGCTCGGCATGATCGCGGTGGTAGGCGGTCTCCTTGACCGCCTTGGCGGCCAGCGGGGCGAACGGGCCGTTCCCGGCTGCCAGTTGGGCGTAGAGCAGATGCTGGTAGACGGAGAAGTACAGCTGCCGGGCGATGGTGTGCGCGAAGTCGCCGTTGGGCTGCTCGGTCAACTGGGTGTTGGTGAAGGCCCGTTCCTCACGCAGATAGGCCAGTTCGTCCTCGTCCCCGGCCATGGAGAGCAGGGTACGGGCCTGGCCGAGCAGGTCGAGCGCGATATTGGCCAGGGCGACCTCCTCCTCCAGCACCGGGGCGTGCCCGGCCCATTCGCCCAGCCGGTGCGAGAGCACCAGCGCGTCATCGCCCAGGGCCAGGGCGGCGGTCCTCGTCATAGGTGCCACAGGAGTCACAGGTGCTTCACCCCCTCCGGGATCTCATAGAAGGTGGGGTGCCGGTACGGCTTGTCGGCGGCGGGCTCGAAGAAGGGGTCCTTCTCGTCCGGCGAGGAGGCGGTGATCGCCGCGGAGGGCACCACCCAGACCGAGACGCCCTCATTGCGCCGGGTGTAGAGGTCGCGTGCGTTGCGCAGCGCCATCCGGGCGTCCGGGGCGTGCAGGCTCCCGGCGTGGGTGTGGGACAGCCCGCGGCGGGAGCGGACGAACACCTCCCACAGCGGCCAGTCGGTGCTGCTGGTCATGCCCGGTCCTCCTGGTGTGCGGTGGCGTGCTTGGCGGCGTAGGCGGTGGCGGCGTCCCGTACCCAGGCGCCGTTCTCATGGGCGGCGCGGCGCTGGGCCAGCCGCTCGGCGTTGCACGGGCCATTGCCGCGCAGCACCTCGTTGAACTCGTCCCAGTCGATGGGCCCGAAGTCGTAGTGCCCGCGCTCCTCGTTCCAGCGCAGGGCGGGGTCGGGCAGGGTCAGCCCCAGGGATTCGGCCTGCGGCACACAGATGTCCACAAAGCGCTGGCGCAGCTCGTCATTGGAGTGCCGCTTGATCTTCCAGGCCATGGACTGGCCGGAGTGCGCGGACTGCTCGTCCGGCGGCCCGAACATCATCAGCGAGGGCCACCACCAGCGGTTGACCGCGTCCTGGGCCATGGCGTGCTGGGCCTCGGTGCCCCGGCTGAGGGCCAGCAGCAGCTCATAGCCCTGGCGCTGGTGGAAGGACTCCTCCTTGCAGATGCGCACCATGGCGCGGGCGTACGGGCCGTACGAGCACCGGCACAGCGGCACCTGGTTGGTGATCGCGGCGCCGTCCACCAGCCAGCCGATGGCGCCGACGTCGGCCCAGGTGAGGGTGGGGTAGTTGAAGATCGAGGAGTAGCGCTGGCGGCCGGAGTGCAGCTTGTCCAGCAACTCCTCGCGGTCCACGCCCAGGGTTTCGGCGGCGCTGTAGAGGTAGAGGCCGTGGCCCGCCTCGTCCTGCACCTTGGCCATCAGGATCGCCTTGCGGCGCAGCGAGGGCGCCCTGGTGATCCAGTTGGCCTCCGGCTGCATGCCGATGATCTCGGAGTGGGCGTGCTGGGCGATCTGGCGCACCAGGGTGGCGCGATAGGCGTCGGGCATCCAGTCGCGGGGCTCGATGCGCTCGTCGGCGGCCACGGCGGCGTCGAAGACCGCCTCGGGGGTCGCCGTGTGCGGCACCGTCGTCGTCATGCCGTGCCCTGCCTCTCTGTCTGCGCGGAGGCCCGCCCGGAGCGGCCCCCTACCGACCGATCGTTCGGTTCAATGGTGCGGGCCCCGCTTGTGAGGTGTCAAGGCGTGGCGGGCGTCGGTAGCGTGCTCCAGGCAAGTCCCGACCAGGCGTCGGTGAGCGGACGGCACCCATAGGAATCGGGGCGTTTGAGGGCAATGGCGATGGCAGTGGAGATGGCAGTGCTCAGGGCTGTGGACAAGTGATGCCGGCGGACGAGACGGGAACGGCGGCGGGGAGGCCCCTCGTCCCCGCGCCGGCCGGTGAGCGTCCCGCCCCGGCGGGGGCCGGGAATCCTTCGGCGGCGGAGGGGAGGTCGTCCGTCCCGGTTGAGGGGGACCCCTCCGCCCCGGCGATGGCCGGTCAGCGTTCTGTCCCGGCGGGGCACGGGAGCCCTTCAGCGGCGGCCGGGGAGCGCTCCGCCCCGGCGGGGGGCGGGAGCCCTTCCATCCCGGCGGCGGCCGGGGAGGGCCCTGTCCCGGCGAGAGCCGGGAACGCTTCACCGGCGGCGGGGAGCTCCCCCGCCCCATCAGCCCCCACAGCACCCCCCGCCCCGACCGGCTGGGCCGGGCTGTCCCGGCCCGGGCGGCTGGTGGTGGCGGGCGGCGGCGCGCTGGTGGCCCTGGCCACCGCCGTCCACCTGGTGATGGTGTTCTTCCATGTGGCCCCGCCCAACACGGTCAGCCGGCAGCACGCCCGGGCCATCAGCCAGTACGTCCTGCCCGAGTACGAGCAGAACTGGAAGCTCTTCGCCCCCAACCCGCTCCAGCAGAACATCTCCGTCCAGGTACGCCCCAAGCTGCGCGGCCCCGACGGCCGCGTGATCACCGGCGACTGGATCGACCTCTCCGCCCAGGACGGTGCCGCGATACGTCACAACCCCTTCCCCAGCCACACCCAGCAGAACCAGCTGCGCCGGGCCTGGGACTTCTACTCCAACTCCCATGACCAGCAGGAACATCCGCTGGGCCTGCGCGGCCGCCTCTCCGAGGCGTATCTGCGCCGCCTGGTGATCGCCCGGATAGGCACCATGCGCGACGGACGCACCGTGGACCAGGTGCAACTGCGCCTGGTCAGCACCCCGGTGGGCCCGCCCCCCTTCAGCGGGCAGCACTCCGACACCACCCCCTCCTACCGGGAGCTGGCCTGGTGGCTCATCACCGCCGAGGATCTGCCGGGGGACCGATGAGCACGCTCCAGCGGGCCGGACGGCCTCTCACCCGCCTCACCGACCTCACCCGCCTTACCCACCTCACCGACCGGGCCCTGGGCCCGTACCAGACGGCCGTGATCCGCATCGGCCTGTCCTTCACCTGGCTGTGCTTCCTGCTGCGCGAGTGGCCCAACCGGCACCGGCTCTACGGTCCGGACGGCCCCTGGAGCTGGTCTCTGGCCCGCCAACTCATCACCGACAACGGGGCGTTCACCGCCCTGCTGTGGAACCGCTCCGACTGGTGGTTCGAGAGCTGCTATCTGCTGGCCATGGCCTCCGCCCTGCTGCTGATGCTGGGCTGGCACACCCGGGCCATGTCCGTACTGTCCATGATCGGTGTGGTGTCCCTGCAGAACCGCACCGTCTTCGTCGGTGACGGCGGGGACAACGTCCTGCACCTGATGGCGCTCTATCTGGTGCTCACCCGCTGCGGCCGGGTCTGGTCCCTGGACGCCCGCCGCCGGCGCCGCGCCACCAGCGGGGCGGGCGGCCTGGTCCTGTGGATCTGCTGCGGACTGGCCCTGGCCCTCGTCCAGACCTGCACCGAAGCCCGGCTGCACTGGACGGACCACGGCCCGCTGCCCGGCCTGGGCTGGGCCGCCGCCCTGTGGGGCCTCTGGCTGGTGCACGCCCTGTGGTGGCTGGCCTGCGAGTACGCCCCCGGCGAGCCGCGCTCCGTACTGGACGCCCTGGCCAACCTGATCCACAATGCCGCGCTGCTGGTCATCATGGCCGAGGTCTGCCTGATCTACGCCACCGCCGGCTGGTACAAAATACAAGGCACCCTCTGGCAGGACGGCACCGCGCTCTACTACCCCCTGCACCTGGACTACTTCACCCCCTGGCCCTGGCTCTCCCATCTGCTGGCCGGCAGCGGCCTGATGGTGCTGATCCTCAGCTATGCCACGGTCGCCATGCAGGTGGCATTCCCCTTCACCCTGGCCAACCGCCGCCTGAAGAATGCCCTGTTGGTGGTGATGATGGCCGAACACCTGGGCATCGCCGTCCTGTTGGGCCTCCCCTTCTTCTCCCTGGCCATGCTGGCCGCGGACGCGGTGTTCCTGCCGACGTCGTTCCTGCGGTGGGCGGGGGATGCGGTGTCCCGGCGGTTCCGCGAGGTGCGCGCCCGGGTTCCCGCGCAGCGGGGCGGCCCGCCGGTGGCGGGTGAACGGGCGGGCCTGACCGGAGGGGGTGGACCGGGGCGGTAGGTCCAGCCGCTCACCCGGGCACCAGGGCCTTCACCTCGCGCTCGGCCGTCTGCCAGATGTCGGCAATCTCCATGAGAGCGGCTTGTTGCTCCCCGTCATCCGCGGTGGTGTTGAAGGTCTTCTCCGCCGCGTGGAAGCGAACAGCACACTCCGGATCGCGCTCAATGGCCACGATGACGCCCCATTTGAAGTGGAACATCCGGATTGGCCCGACACTGCTCTCCTGGGCGGCCTGAACGAAGGCTTGCTGCATGTCCTCGAAGATCTCCGGCAACCGCCCTGGGGCCACCGTCGCGACAGCCCGGCGAAGCGCAGGCCAGGTCAGCTCCGGCATCGGGATCAACGGCCCGTTGTGGTGGTGCACAGGCTGGCTGCTCATGCGGAAGTCGCCTCCTGGATCGACGGGTACATCGGACTGTCGATTGGTTCCACCGCGAGGACTGGATGCGGCGGATGGATCGATCAGGGACGGCGGTGTACCTACTCTTCGCGGATGCCCCGGTGGGCTGCCCATGCCTGATTCGCTGCCAGCATCGCCCAGAGCCACGAGGTATCCGGATTCCGCTCCGCGAACCGACGATGCATCCGCAGATTGGCTACGGCGAAGGCATCGATCGCTCTCGGATCCGCGTTTGACCACGCAGCGCAGCCGGTGGCCCAGGACTCGGCGGACTCGGGGCTATGACCTGCGGCGACAAGCTGCACGACGAGACAGGCGGGGTCGATGAAGGCGGCACCGCGCGTCGGCCACGACCAGTCAACCGCCCAGGTGCCCCGGTCCCCGATCATCAGGTTGCCCGGGTTGATGTCGGTGTAGAGCAGCGCATCGCCCCGGAAAAGCGTGGTGTCTGCGTCTTGGGCGGCGAATCGGTCCCACCGCGTTTCCGTCCAGTCTCTGGCCACCTCGGGCAGGCCCAGTTCGCCAATGCGGTTGAGGAGGCCGACGACCGCGGGAAGATCGGGGGAGCCAGGTTCGAACGAAGCCGACCGCCCTTCGACGAAGTCGAAGCCGAGCACGATCCACTCGTCATCCTCCGCGTGCCAGCGCAGAGCGGGAGAGACGGGGACGACGGCCGGGTTGATCAGCCGTTCCCGGACGATGGAGTCACGGCGGCCCCCAGGCCGGTTGGGGACCGCCTTGACGAAGAACCGCCCCTTCTCACCCTCGACCAGGGCTGTGACGTCCGAGCTGTGGCCACCCGGGACGGGCCGGGTGCCGGCCAGGTTTCCGGTGTGCGGTTGGACCAGGGCCCAGAAGTCTCGGGAGGGGAGGGGGTGGCTCATGTGTCCTTCTCAGTTCCTCGGAGAGCACGAACTACCGGGGAAGCCCGGGGTGCACTCGTCTTCAGTCGGGCCACAGGGGCCGCTACCGCCCCCATTGCCCCCACTGCCTCCGCTACCGCCCTTGCCGCCTTTGCCGCCGCTGCTTCCGCCTCCGCTCCCCTTGTCCTTCTTGCCGGCTTCGATTCGGATGGCGGCATTGGCGCGGGCCATCTCGGCGCCGCTGAGGATATCGGCGAGCGGCGCGCGTTTGACGTTGCCGACACCCAGCCATGCCGACATGGGACATGGAGAGACCTCACCGGTGGGGCTGACGGCTGCCTTGCCGGATCCGCACCGACCGCACAGTTGAGCCATGTCCGGTGCCTGGCCATCGGCGCCACGCCCAAAGGGCCGGATACGGTCCACCCTGATCCTGGCTTTGTCCACGCCCAGGGCGGCGAGGTCCCGCAAGGCTTCGTCGGCGTGCCGTCCGCTCCCGTTGGTGGTGATGCCGACTCGAAGGGGAACGGCGAGTTGGACGGCCTTTTCGATGTTCGCTCGGGTCAGGCGGTGGCTACGTCGTTCTGTCATGGCGTCGTGCGCCTCGGCCTGAGCCGCGTAGTACGAGGTGGCGAGCGAGAACCCCTTGCGCTGGAAGAGTTTCCAGCACTCCGAGGAGACGTGAACGAGGTTGCTGTAGACCTCGACGTTCAACCCGATGGTCAAAGCGTGGTCGAGCAGTTCCGTGAAGTGCGGGTGCATGGTCGGCTCGCCGCCGATGAACTGGATGTCGCTGATGCCGTAGGCGGCGGCCTGGTCCAGGACCCCGGCCCAGTCGGCACGGGACATGGTGCCGTGAGTCCCCTCGGGGCCCGACTCGTTGAAGCAGTGCTTGCAAGAGAGCTGACACTTACGGGTCAGGTCCAGCCACAGAAGCCGAGTGGTGATCTGCTCCGCAGGTAGTGCTTGAGTTGCCATGCTTGTGCCCTTCTCCTCGTTGGCCAGGATCAACGCGGGGCTTTCCCCGCGTTGTCGTGCCCTCGCCCCGCCCGGCCGGGACCGTCCTCACCCAACGGGGCGACCGGGCGGGTGCTCATGAGGTTGCGCTCGCGCGTGCGAGCCTGAGCATTGGGGATGCCTCTATCGCTCTGGCGTGCTCAACCGTCTCGCCCTGGCTCACCATCACCGGCATGAGATCTTCGGGCGGTTCGAGCTGCATATAGTCGCTGAAGGTGCGGCGGTACCGGAGATGGCCTGTGTCCTGGGTGTGCTTTCGCGCCCACTCTTCGACTTGAGCGGGTCCCGGCAGCTCACCGGAGTCTGCGCCACAATCGGCGTCTTCCCCTGCGACGCATACTGCGCGGTATTCCGGCCAAGCGGTCCGGTCCTGGAGGATCGTGAATGGGACGTACCGGAAGCAGCGGCTCATGATCTCCCCCTCCACCGAGCAGATGACTCCACCCGAGCGAGACGGCGGACGGTGGTCGTACCCGCCACCTCGACCCGTCGGCAGACCTTTACGACGCTGTTCGGCTTCAATGCCACGGGACCGCGATCGGCGAAGTGCAAGACCCGGACCCGGGCCTCCTGTGCCGCCCTCATATCGGTCACCGGACGCCATTCGCCGTCAACGCGGAACAGGTCACCGATCCGGACCTGAGACGGGCCAATGATCCACATCCTCATGCCGGGCGGTGGCGTGGCTTCGCGTGGCCTCTCGCTCACCGCTGGGCCGTCCCCTGCTCCTCCTCGGCAACCCTGCCGCGAATCCACCGAGCGAACGCGTATGCGTCGGCCGAGAGCAGAGAGACATTGACCAGCCCGTGCCCATTGACGACCCCGGCAACATCCACGTCGCCGACCACCCTCATATCCATGAGGGCTTCCCTGACCTCCGCCACAGCGTTCTCGGCGATCGTCCGCGCCGATTCCTCCCGCGTCCGCGTCCGCATCCGCTGTTCCGCCGCAGTTCCCATCACTCATCCCCTTGATGTGACTGTCTGCCTACAACCAGTCAACTCCGGGCGAGCAAGGTGGACTTGCACAGAAGTTGCACAGTGGAGGTGTGCCAGGAAGCGGAACGTTGGGAACATGGAAACGACCCACTGCACCGAAGGGGATCTGATGGCCCACGAGGAACGTACGCCGGGACCGGGTAAGAACGTCGCTGTCCTCCGCAAGGAGCACAACCTAAGCCAAGCCCAGCTAGCGCGACGTGCCGGCGTGTCGCTGTCGATGCTGAGCAAGATCGAGACAGGCGACCGGGCCCTGACCCAGGGGATGGCCGCCGCTATCGCCGGCGCGATGGGCATCACCCTGGATGAGGTCCTGGGCAAGGCTCCGGTGGTAAGCGAGGACAACCTCAAAGACCTTCGAGCGGCAATGCGCCGATTCGACCTCGCGGGCGAACCGCCACGTTCGCTCCAGGAGTTGAAGCAGGACCTCTCGAAGCTCACCGCACACCGCTTCAACACGGACCTCGCCGAAGTGCTCTCACTTCTCCCGGACGTCTTGAGCCGGGCCCAGAACTACGCCCACGCGACGGGGACGCCAGAAGCCTGGGCGCTGGTGGCTGACACCTACAGCACTGTCTATTGGGTGGCCGCCCGGCACCGGTGGCTGGACCTCTGCGAGCTTGCTTCCATCAAGCAGGTGCTCGCCGCCGAACGGTCGGCACCACTGGTGGGAATCGTGGCGGCCCGCGACCAGGCAGGCATGTTTCTCAACAATGGCGATTTCGCAGGTGGGTTGGCCGTGGTCGAGCAGGCCATCTCAAAGGCGGAGTCCACGTTGACCGGGCCTGAGCGCGCGTTCGGCCTGGGCTGCCTGCACCTTCGGGGCCTGACCCTCGCCGGCCGACTGCGGGACAAGACCGAGGCCGACAAGCACATTGAACGGGCCCAGCGATTGGCCGAGGAGTTCCCGCAGGATGTGATCAAGCATGAGATGCACTTCGGCCCGCAGAACACGGCGGTTCATGTCATCTCGACATCCGGCGATCTCCGGAGGCACAGCAAGGCACTTCAGGTGTCCCAGGACCTGCAACGACAACGAATCACCCTTCCCGCAACGCGAGTTGGTCCGATGCACCTGGACACTGCGCGTGCCCGCTTGGCGCTCGGCGACCGGGATGGGGCACTGGACTCTCTTGAGCAGGCGTGGGAGGTGGCTCCGCAACTCGCGAAGGTGCATCCGACCAGTCAGGAGCTGTTTCGCGTCCTGCTGTCGCTCCACAAGCGAAGCAATCCGCGACTCAACAAGATCGCCAAACGGGTAAAGATTTCGATCTGACATTGTGGTGGAGACGGGCTCGGAACGGGCCCGGCGGGAGCTCGGCACCGTAGAAGCGGCCATGGCGCCATGGCAAGCTGAGTCGTCCGGCCAGGACCTGAGCGAGGTGCTGGAGCCCACCGGCGGCAGGGGTTTGAACCATGGCTGATGCTCTGACCAGAGAACAGATCGAGGCACGGATCCAGGGCCTGAAGGGCTGGTCCACGGACGGCCGCAAGATCGAGCGGTCCTACGCCGTACGGCACATCCAGGGCGCCGCGTTCATTGTCCATATCGCGGCCATTCAGAACGATCTCGGGCACCACTCGGACGCGACGCTCGGCTACCGGACAGTGCGGGTGTCGATCAGTTCAAGCGACCTGGGCGGCTATGTCGCCGAGCACGACATCGAACTGGCCCGCCGCATCGAGGCAGCCGCACCGGCTCATGGGGCGGTCTAACGGGCCGCCGGGCCGGTCCCGGCACCGTGCCCGGGTCCACCCGCCATGCCCGGTCCGTAGGCTTTGGCCCATGACCGCAACCGCCCCGCCCCAGTGGCAGCAGCACGCGCTGTTCACCGAGGGCGAGCCCGAGCAGGGCACCGCCGCGCCCCGGCCGACCACGGTCGCCGCCTGAGACCATCGAGGCCATGGGCAAGCACTCCCGACCCGGACCGCCGAACCAGCCGTCCCGCGCGATCCCGCGCGTGGACGACGGCGACCCGCTCGCCGCGTACGAGAAGCGGCGCCGCCCGCCGCTGGACGTCCGGCGCCGGCACCGCCCGCTCCACGGCGGTGGCGGACACCTCCGGCCCGACGAGCCGCGGGCACTGGAAGAGTGGAACGGGTTTTCGTACGAACCCGTGGGCGCCGCCGTGAACCTCGCGGAGGCCCAGCGGTGGGTGAGTGAACAGACGTCCGGCGACGAGTCGGCGGCATGGTGATCGGATCGGCGCTCGTATGGGCCATCCGCCGCCGCAGGTCACCCCCCAAGCCCAGTCCGTAGGCTTTGGCCCATGACCGGAACCGCCCCGCCCCAGTGGCAGCAGCACGCCCCCGACTCCGTCCTCCTGGACGGCTTCCATGCGCTCAAGCACGCCCTGCGCTTCGGCGCCGAGGTGCGGGCGGCGGTTGCCGTGGACAAGGGGGCGGCGCTGGCGCTGGCCGGGAAGCTGGCGCCGGATGTGGCGGGGGAGCTGGAGCGGCTGCTGGTGGAGGTGGACGCGCGGACCCTGCGCGAGCTGGTGCCCCGGGTGCACCCCACGGGGGTGGCCGCCCTGGCCGCGCGCCGGGAGCGGGCCGCGAACCTGGCCGCGCTGGCGGCCCGTACCGCCCCCGTGGTGGTCCTGGACAACCCCCGCAACCTGGGCAATGTCGGCGCCGTGGTCCGGCTGGCCGCCGGAACCGGGGCCGCCGGGGTGCTCACCACGGGGGATATGGACCCCTGGCACCCCAACGCGGTACGGGCCGGGGCCGGGCTGCACTACGCCACGGCGGTGGAGCGGGTGGCACTGGATGAACTGCCGGAGGGGCCGCTGCTGGCGCTGGACCCGGAGGGGGAGGACATCCGCTCGATGACCATCCCCTCCGGCGCGCTGCTCGCCTTCGGCTCGGAACGGCACGGTATCTCGCCCGAACTGCGGGCGAGATCAGACCAGTTGGTGTCCCTGCCGATGCGGCCGCAGGTGTCCAGCTACAACCTCGCCACGAGTGTGGCCATGACCTTGTTCCACTGGACGTGCGGGGGTGCCTCGTAAGGGGCGGCCGCACCACGCGGCTCGGGCGCGTGGGTGCGAGCAGCCACAGGCCACCCGCACCCGAACGCAACCCCTACGCCTGCCGCCGCACCTCCACCGGCCGGAAGCGGCCGGCGACGAACGCCGCGTCGCACAGCGCCGCATTGGCGGCCGGGTTGCCGCCGCTGCCGTGGTAGTCGGAGAAGGCGGCGGTCTGGTTGACATACACCCCGCCGGTCAAGTTGAGGGAGAGCTGTGCGAGTTCGTCCAGGCAGGCGTCCTGGATCAGCCGCTCCACCTCCGCCGAGGTGGTGTACGCCCCCACCGTCATCGCACCCTTCTCCCGCACCGTGCGGCGCAGCAGTTCCACCGCCGCCTCGGCGGAGTCCACGGCCACCGCGAAGGAGACCGGGCCGAAGCACTCGGAGAAGTACGCCGCCTCGGCGTCCGGCTTGGCGCCGTCCAGCTTGACGATGGCCGGGGTGCGCACCGTGGCCTCGGGGAAGTCGGGGTTGGTCAACGAGCGGGAGGCCAGGGCGACTTCGCCGAGGCGGGGAGCGGACTCCAGGCGTTCGCGCACCCCCGGGTTGACGATGGCGCCCAGCAGCGCATGCGCCCGGGCGTCATCGCCGAGCAGCTTGTCCACCGCGGTGGCGAGGTCGGCGACCACCTCGTCATAGGACTTGTGGCCCGCGTCGGTGTCGATGCCGTCGCGCGGGATCAGCAGGTTCTGCGGGGTGGTGCACATCTGGCCGCTGTAGAGGGACAGCGAGAAGGCCAGGTTGCCGAGCATGCCCCGGTAGTCGCCGGTGGAGTGGATGATCACCGTGTTGACGCCGGCCTTCTCCGTGTAGACCTGCGCCTGGCGGGCGTTGGCCTCCAGCCAGTCGCCGAAGGCGCTGGAGCCGGTGTAGTCGATCAGACGGATCTCCGGGCGCAGCGCCAGCGACTTGGCGATGCCCTCGCCGTCGCGCTCGGCGGCCAGCGCCACCAGGTCCGGCGAGAACCCGGCCGCGCCCAGCACCTCACGGGCGATCCGTACGGTCAGCGCCAGCGGCAGCACGGCGCGCGGGTGCGGCTTGACCAGGACCGGGTTGCCGGTGGCCAGGGATGCGAAGAGGCCGGGATAGCCATTCCAGGTGGGGAAGGTGTTGCAGCCGATGAGCAGGGCGATGCCCCGGGGCGCGGCGGTGAACTCCTTGGTGAGCTCCAGGGGTTCACGCTTGCCCTGCGGCTTGGACCACTCCGCGGTGCGCTCCACCTCCTCCTGGGCGGCGAGCGCGTAGGCGACCGCCTCCAGGCCGCGGTCCTGGGCGTGCGGGCCGCCCGCCTGGAAGGCCATCATGAACGCCTGGCCGCTGGTGTGCATCACCGCGTGCGCCAGCTCCGGGGTACGGGCGTTGATCCGCTTGAGGATCTCCAGGCAGACCAGGGCCCGGTGGCGGGGCCCGGCCGCGCGCCAGGCGGGCATCGCGGCGCGCATCGCGGGCAGCAGCACATCCGGGTCGGCGTGCGGGTACTCGATGCCCAGGCGAGGGCCGTAGGGCGAGACCTCCGAGCCCGCCCAGCCGTCGGTGCCGGGCTGGTCCAGCTCGAAGCGCTTCTCGCGCAGTGCCTCGAAGGCCGCCCGGCCGTCGTCGGCGTACGCCTTGGGGTGCTCGGCGTGCGGGGACCAGTAGGCGCGGGTGCGGATGGTCTCCAGGGCCTTGTCGAGCGTGGCCGTGTGGTCGGCGGCCAGGGTGTCGATGCTGAGCTCGGCGGTCACTGCTGACCAACTCCTCGTCGAACGGCTCGGATACGAGATCGGATACGAGATCGGATACGGGATCCGATGCGAGAGCGGATGTGGGTGGGGCGACTTCGGAGAGCTTTCGCAGCTACATTAACCGAACGATCGGTCGGGACAAGAGGGCCCGGCGGACCCGTCCGCAACTCATCGGGGAGGATCACGGTTATGACCGCACTCCAGCCGGGCATCCAGCCGGACCGTACGGTGGCCGTCGTCGGCGCCGGGACCATGGGCCAGGGCATCGCCCAGGTCGCCCTGCTCGCCGGGCACCAGGTGCTGCTGTACGACGCGGCGGAAGGCTGCGCGGAGCGGGCCGTGCGGGCCGTCACCGGCCGGCTGGACCGGCTGGTGGCCAAGGGACGTATGCGCTCTGCCGAGCGTGACGCGGCCGCCGGGCGGCTGTGCCCGGTGCGGTCGCTCGCCCAACTCGCCGGTGCCGGCCTGGTCATCGAGGCGATTGTGGAGCAACTCCCGGTCAAGCAGAAGCTGTTCGCGGAGCTGGAGGCGGTTGTCGGCCAGGACTGTGTGCTGGCCACCAACACCTCCTCCCTGTCGGTGACCGCCATCGGCGGGGCGCTGCGCCACCCCGGGCGGTTTCTGGGCCTGCACTTCTTCAACCCGGCGCCGCTGCTGCCGCTGGTGGAGGTGGTCCGGGGCTTCGCCACCGGGGAGGAGACCGCCGAGCGGGCCCGGGCCACCATGGCCGCCTGGGGCAAGACTCCGGTGCGCTGCGCGGACACCCCGGGCTTTGTGGTCAACCGGATCGCCCGGCCGTTCTACGCCGAGGCCTTCCGGGTGTACGAGGAGCGGGGCGCCGACCCCGCCACCATTGACGCGGTGCTGCGGGAGTGCGGCGGCTTCGCCATGGGCCCCTTCGAGCTGACCGATCTGATCGGGCAGGACGTCAATGAGGCCGTCACCCGTTCGGTGTATGAGGCGTTCAGCCAGGACCGTAAGTTCACCCCGTCCCTGGCCCAGCGGCGGCTGGTGGAGGCGGGGCTGCTGGGGCGCAAGAGCGGGCGGGGCTGGTACGAGCACGGGGAGGGCACGGGCGCGGACGCCGTACGGCCGGAGCCGCACACCGCGGAGCCCTGCGCGGCGCCCCGGGAGGTCGGCTACCGGGGGCGGCTGACCGGCCCGGCCGCGGTACTGCCCCAGATGATCGGCGAGGCGGGCGTCGGCGGCGTGGCGGAGCCGGCCGGCCAGGCAGCAGCCGGCGGCGGTGAGGCCGGGACCGGGACCGGGGTCGGGAACGGGACCGGGGCCGCCCCGGACGCCCACCGGCCCGCCCCGGACGGCTGCATCGTGCTGCCCGGCGGCACCGAGCTGCGCCTGGCCGACGGCCGGGGTCCGACCAACGCCGCCCGCCTCGGCCCGCGCATCGACTTCGACCTGGCGCTGGACTACCGCACCTGCACCCGCGTCGCCCTGGCGCCCTCGGCGACCGCGCCGGAGGCGGACGTCCGGGCGGCCATCGGCCTGTTCCAGGCGCTGGGCAAGAAGGTGAGCCTGGTCGGGGACCTGCCCGGCATGATCGTCGCCCGTACCGTGGCGATGCTGGTGGACTTCGCCGAGGATGCGGCCGCCCGGGGTGTGGCCGGTGCCGAGGACATCGATCTGGCCATGCGCGCGGGCGTGAACTACCCGCTGGGACCGGTGGAGTGGGGGCGGCGGCTGGACACCGGCTGGCTGATCCGGTTCCTGCGGAACATGGACCGGGAATACCCCGGCGGCCGCTACGCCCCCTCCCAGGCCCTGCGCCGCCGCGCGGCCCTCGAAGAGAGCCTGGTTCAATCATGACCATGGCCAGACGTGACACCTACACCCCAGAATCGCTGCTCGCGGTCGCCGTGGAGGTGTTCAACCGGCGGGGCTATGACGGCACCTCCATGGAGCATCTGTCCAAGGCGGCCGGGATCTCCAAGTCCTCGATCTACCACCATGTCAAGAGCAAGGAAGAGCTGCTGCGACTGGCGATAAGCCGGGCGCTGGACGGCCTGTTCGGGGTGCTGGAGGAGCCCGGCGCCCGGCAGGGGCGGGCGATCGAGCGGCTGGAGTACGTCACCCGCCGCGAGGTGGAGGTGCTGCTGTCCGAACTGCCCTATGTGACCCTGCTGTTGCGGGTACGCGGCAATACCGGCACCGAGCGCTGGGCCATGGAGCGGCGGCGGGAGTTCGACCACCGGGTGGCCGAACTGCTCAAGGAGGCCGCGGCGGAGGGCGATATCCGCCCGGATGTGGAGTCCCGGCTGGCCACCCGGCTGCTGTTCGGGATGATCAACTCCATTGTGGAGTGGTACCGGCCGGAGCGCGGCGGCTCGGCGAGCAGCGAGGAAGTGGCCGACGCGGTGGTCCGTACCGCCTTCGCGGGGCTGCGTACGACGCCCTGACCGCTCAGACCTCGGCCTTGTCCGGCCCGTCGTCCAGATCCCGCTCCTCGAAGACCAGCAGGGTACGGGTGCTCAGCACCTCTTCCATGGCCTGGATGCGGGTGAGCACCAGTTCGCGCAGTGCCCGGTTGTCCTTGGTATGCACCAGCAGCAGGACGTCGAAGTCGCCGCTCACCAGGGCGATATGGGCGGCGCCGGGCAGGTCCTGGAGCTTCTCCCGGACCGTCCGCCAGGAGTTCTGGACGATCTTCAGCGTGATGTAGGCGGATGCGCCCTGCCCGGCCCGTTCCTGGTCGATACGGGCGCCGAAGCCGCGGATCACGCCATCGTCGATCAGACGGTTGACGCGGGCGTAGGCGTTGGCCCGGGATACATGCACCCGCTCCGCCACGGAGCGTATCGAGGCACGTCCGTCGGTGCGCAGCATCCGCAGTATCGAGCGGTCGATCTCGTCCAGCGGCCGCGCGGGCGGTCTGCTCGCGGATGTGGCCATCTGTTCGTCCGGCATGCCGCCCTGCCTCCCCTTCATGGACACCCTGTCCATATCTCACGGCCGGCTGAACCGTTTGTCCACAGGCCCAGGTCGCCTGTAGCCAAAATGCAGGATCAACCGAACAATCGGTAGGGAGAGCGCACGGCGCTTTCCGGTCAAGCTCGTTGTGGACGCGTCCCCTTAAGGAGGTGCTCGTCATGACGGTTCTGGAGCAGCCCGGCTCATTCCGGCCCTCCTCGCCTCCGCCCTGGCAGCCCCGCACCGATCCCGCACCCCTGCTCCCGGACGCCGAGCCGTACCGGCTGCTGGGCACCGAGGCGGCCGACGAGCTGGACCCGGCTCTGCTGCGGCGGCTCTACGGCCAGCTGGTGCGCGGGCGGCGCTACAACGCCCAGGCCACCGCGCTGACCCGGCAGGGCAGGCTGGCGGTCTACCCCTCCTCCGCCGGGCAGGAGGCCTGCCAGGTGGCGGCCGCGCTGGCGCTCGAGGATCGGGACTGGCTGTTTCCCAGCTATCGCGACACCCTGGCCGCCGTGGCCCGGGGCCTGGACCCGGTGCAGGCGCTGACCCTGCTGCGCGGTGACTGGCACACCGGCTACGACCCCCGGGAGACCCGCGTCGCCCCGCTGTGCACCCCGCTGGCCACCCAGCTCCCGCACGCCGTGGGCCTGGCGCACGCCGCCCGGCTCAAGGGGGACGAGGTGGTGGCGCTGGCCATGGTGGGCGACGGCGGCAGCAGCGAGGGCGACTTCCATGAGGCGCTGAACTTCGCCGCGGTCTGGCGGGCGCCGGTGGTCTTCCTGCTCCAGAACAACGGCTTCGCCATCTCCGTCCCGCTCTCCAAGCAGACCGCCGCGCCCTCCTTCGCGCACAAGGCGGTGGGCTATGGGATGCCCGGCCGGCTGGTGGACGGCAATGACGCGCCCGCGGTGCACCGGGTGCTGACCGAGGCGGTGCGCCGGGCCCGTACCGGCGGCGGCCCCACCCTGGTGGAGGCCATCACCTACCGGGTGGAGGCACACACCAACGCCGATGACGACAAGCGCTACCGCAGCGACGCCGAGGTGGCCGCCTGGCGGGCGCACGATCCGGTGGCCCTGGTCGAGCGGGAGCTGACCCGGCGCGGGCTGCTGGACGAGGACGGCATCGCCGCGGAGCGGCAGGCGGCGGAGGAGCTGGCGGCGGATCTGCGCGAGCGGATGAACCGCGAACCGCTGCTGGACCCGATGGATCTGTTCACCCATGTCTACGCCGAGCAGACCAGTCAACTGCGGGCGCAGGCAGCGCAGTTGCGGGCGGAACTGGCGGCGGCGGAGGAGGCTGCGGCCGGGGCCGGTGCCGGGACCGCCGCCGAGCATGGCGTGGCCGGAGCCGGTGCCGGGACCGCCGCCGAGGAGGGGGCACGATGACCGCCGCCGTTGGGCAGCAGAGCGCCACCATGGCGCAGGCCCTCAACCGCGCCCTGCGGGACGCCATGGCCGAGGACCCGGCCGTCCATGTCCTCGGCGAGGACGTGGGCGCCCTGGGCGGGGTGTTCCGGATCACCGACGGCCTGGCCAAGGAGTTCGGCGAGGACCGCTGCACCGATACCCCGCTGGCCGAGGCGGGCATCCTGGGCAGCGCCGTGGGCATGGCGATGTACGGACTGCGGCCGGTGGTGGAGATGCAGTTCGACGCCTTCGCCTACCCGGCGCTGGAGCAGCTGGTCAGCCATGTGGCCAAGATGCGCAACCGCACCCGGGGGGCGCTGCCGATGCCGGTCACGGTGCGGGTGCCCTATGGGGGCGGGATCGGCGGGGTGGAGCACCACAGCGACTCCTCCGAGGCGCTGTATCTGGCCACGCCCGGCCTCCAGGTGGTGACGCCCGGCACGGTGGCCGACGCCTATGGCCTGCTGCGCGCGGCGATAGCCTCCGACGACCCGGTGATCTTCCTGGAGCCCAAGCGGCTCTACTGGTCCAAGGCGGCCTTCTCGCCGGAGCAGCCGGAACCGGTGCCGGGCATCGGCACCGCGGTCGTCCGGCGGCCCGGCAGCTCGGCCACGCTGATCACCTACGGGCCGTCGCTGCCGGTCTGCCTGGAGGCGGCCGAGGCGGCCACCGCCGAGGGCTGGGACCTGGAGGTCATCGACCTGCGCTCGCTGATGCCGCTGGACGAGGAGACGGTCTGTGCCTCGGTACGGCGCACCGGCCGGGCGGTGATCGTCCACGAGGCATCCGGCTTCGGCGGCCCCGGCGGCGAACTGGCCGCCCGTATCGGCGAACGCTGCTTCCACTACCTCCAGGCGCCGGTGCTGCGGGTGACCGGGTTCGACATCCCCTATCCGCCGCCGATGCTGGAGAAGCACCATCTGCCCGGCGTGGACCGGGTGTTGGACGCGGTGGCCCGCCTGCAGTGGGAATCGGAATGGACCGAGGGGTCCGAGGGGAGTGGGCGCGGATGGCCGTGGTGAAGGAGTTCACCCTGCCCGACCTGGGCGAGGGGCTGACCGAGGCCACGGTGGTGCGCTGGCTGGTGGCGGTCGGCGATGTGGTGGCCATCGACCAGCCGGTGGTGGAGGTGGAGACCGCCAAGGCGATGGTGGAGGTCCCCTGCCCCTACGGGGGCGTGGTCACCGCCCGCTACGGCGAGGAGGGCGCGGAACTCCCGGTGGGCGCCGCGCTGTTGACGGTGGCGGTGGGCGAGGGCGCGCCCTCGCCCGGGCAGCCCGCCCCGTCGTCCGGCGATCCCGCCCCGTCATCCGGCGGCTCCGGCAATGTCCTGGTCGGCTACGGAACCCAGTCCCCGGCCCCGCGCCGCCCCCGGGTACGGCCATCGCACTTCGCCCCGTCCGGGGGAGGTCCGACCGTGACCGGCGGGCCGGCGGGTGGGCGCCCGGCGGCTGACGGGCCAACGACCGGCCGTCCGGCGGCCGGTGGGCCCATGCCTGGCCGTCCGGCGCACAACGGCCCAACGCCGGGCGCAGGCAGTGCTGTTGGCCCGGCCGCCACCGGTCCGGCAGCCGACGGCCCCGGTGCCAACGGCCGGGCAGTCGCCGACCACGATGCGACCGGCCAGGGCGTCACCGGCCGGGCAGCCACCGGACCGGCGACCACCGGCCACACGGCTGCAGGTCACCCGGCCCCCGACCACGCGGCTACCGCGCATGGCGCCCCCGCCCCCGGGGCCGACCAGCGGGGGCCCACCATCTCAGCGGGAGCCGCCCCGGCCGTGATCTCGCCGCTGGTGCGGCGGCTGGCGCGGGAGCGGGGGATTGATCTCGCCGGCGTGCGTGGCAGCGGGCCGGAGGGGCTGATTCTGCGGGCCGATGTGGAGGCCGCGGCGCGGCCGGTGAAGCCGGTGGCCGAAGGGGAGCGGGTGCCGTTGCGCGGGCTGCGCGGGGCGGTGGCGGACAAGCTCAGCCGGAGCCGCCGGGAGATCCCGGACGCCACCTGCTGGGTGGACGCCGACGCCACCGAACTGCTGGCCGCCCGGCGGGCGATGAACGACTCCGGGCGGGAGAAGGTCTCGCTCCTGGCGCTGCTGGCCCGGATATGTACGGCCGCACTCGCCGAGTTCCCCGAGCTCAACGCCACGGTGGACCTTGAGGCCCGGGAGATCGTCCGGCTGCCCGGCGTCCATCTGGGCTTCGCCGCGCAGACCGAGCGGGGACTGGTGGTGCCGGTGGTGCGGGACGCGCACACCCGGAACACCGCCGCCCTCTCCGCCGAGATCGCCCGTCTCACCGAGGCCGCCCGGACCGGCAGGCTCACCCCCGCCGAACTGACCGGCGGTACCTTCACCCTCAACAACTATGGCGTGTTCGGCGTTGACGGCTCCACACCGATCATCAACCACCCGGAGGCGGCCATGCTGGGCGTGGGCCGGATCGTCCCCAAACCCTGGGTACACCAAGGGGAGTTGGCGGTACGGCAGGTCGTCCAGCTGTCCCTGACCTTTGACCACCGGGTGTGCGACGGGGGCACGGCGGGCGGTTTCCTGCGGTTCGTCGCGGACTGTGTGGAACGGCCGGCGGTACTGCTGCGGGCCCTGTAGGACCCCGGCCCACGCGTGGGGCGGACTCGGAGATACTCCCTCCATGAGCACGCCCCACGACGCCGTCATCCTGGCCGGCGGCCGCGCCCAACGCCTCGGCGGGGCCGACAAGCCCGCCGTGACCGTCGGCGGCCGGACGCTGCTGGACCGCGTCCTGGCCGCCTGCCCGGACGCCGGGACCACCGTCGTCGTCGGCCCCCGCCGCCCGACCGTACGCCCGGTGACCTGGGCCCGGGAGCACCCGCCCGGCGGCGGGCCGCTGCCCGCGCTGGCCGCCGGGCTGCGGCACTGCACCCGGGAGACGGTGCTGGTCCTCTCCGCCGACCTGCCGTTCCTGGACCCGGGCACGGTACGGGCCCTGCTGGGCGCCGCCACCGAGGCGGACGGCGCCGTGCTGACCGACGCCGGGGGACGCGACCAGCCGCTGGCCGCCGCCTACCGCACCGAGCCCCTGTACCGCGAACTCGGCCTGCTCGCCGCCGAGCACGGCACCCTGGCCGGGCTGCCGCTGCGCCTGCCGCTCGCCGAGCTGACACTGCGGCGGCTGCACCGCCCCGGCGCTTCACTGGACTGCGACACCTGGCAGGACGTCGGTACGGCCCGCGCCCGGATCAGGGACGATGGGAGCGTGCTGGATGAATGGATTGCCGCGGTCAAGGCCGAACTCGGCATCGAACTCGACGTTGACCTGGCCGTTCTGCTGGATCTCGCCCGGGACGCCGCGCACCGCGTGACCCGCCCCGCCGCGCCGCTGACCACCTTTCTGATCGGCTACGCGGCCGCTCAGCGCGGCGGCGGCCCGGAGGCGGTGGCCGAGGCGGCCCGCCGGGCGACGGAGCTGACCGCCCGCTGGGCGGCGGAGGCCGAGCAGGCGGACGAGGGCGGGTCATGACCGACCGCGAGGGCGACGCCCTGGACCGGGCCACCGACGAGGCGCTGGCCATCCTCGCCGAGGACCGCTTCCCGCTCCGCCCGCCCAGAACGACCGGCAGCGCCCCCAGGGCGAACTTCGTACCCTTCGCCGAGGATCCCTTCGCCGAGGACCCGTCCGCCGGACCGGGGCCGGTCCCCGCGCCCGCCCGGCCGCGTGAAGCGCCGCGCGCCGCGCCGCGCCAGGCGCCACGTGAAGTCCCGCAGCTGGACGTGCCCTTCGCGGGCGTGCGCTACTACGACCATGCCGCCCCCGGCGGTTCGCGCGAGGGGAGGCCGATCACCGTGCCCGAGACGGGAGTTGACCACGACCCGGGCCCCGGCCCGGGCCACGATCCGGGCCCGCGCCGCGACTGGCGCACCGCCCGGCGGATCGCCGCGCACGCCGCGGACGCCCTGGGCAGCGAGCCCTGCGCTCTCGACCGGGCCCTGGGCCGTACCCTGGCCGGCCCGCTGACCGCGCTCACCGATCTGCCGTCCTTCGACACCGCCGCCATGGACGGCTGGGCGGTGGCCGGGCCCGGCCCCTGGCGGCTGCCCGAGGGGCCCGAGGACGCGGCCGGGGTGCTGGCCGGGCAGGACATCCCGCCGGAGGCCGGGCCGCTGCGCGACGGGCACGCGGTGCCGATCGCCACCGGCGCCCGGGTCCCGGCCGGTGCCACCGCCGTGCTGCGCACCGAGCACGGCACCGTCTCCCAGGGCGAGTTGCACGCCAACCGCCGGGCCACCCAGGGCCAGGACATCCGGCCGCGCGGCCAGGAGTGCCGCCAGGGCGACGAACTGCTGCCCGCGGGCACCCCGGTCACCCCGGCGGTGCTCGGCCTGGCCGCCGCCGCCGGGTACGACGAACTGCCGGTGACCGTACGGCCCCGGGTGGAGGTCCTGGTCCTGGGTGACGAACTGCTGTCGGCGGGCCTGCCGCAGGAGGGCCGGATCCGGGACGCGCTGGGCCCGCTGCTGGGCCCCTGGCTGACGGCCCTGGGCGCCGAGGTGACCGCCCCCCGGCGGCTGGCGGACGACGCCGAGGCCCTGTACCAGGCGCTGTCCGCCTCCTCCGCGGACCTGGTGATCACCACCGGCGGCACCGCGTCCGGCCCGCGCGACCATCTGCACCCCACCCTGGCCCGGCTGGAAGCCGAGCCGCTGGTGGACGGGGTGGCGGTACGCCCCGGGCACCCCATGCTGCTGGCCCGGCTCGCGCCGGGGCGGCTGCTGGTGGGGCTGCCGGGCAATCCGCTGGCCGCGGTGGCGGGGCTGCTGACGCTGGCGGTGCCGGTGTTGCAGGGGCTCGCCGGACGGGCGGTACGGGCGCCGGAGCGGGTGGCCCTGTCCGGGCCGGTTCCGGCGCATCCCACCGACACCCGGCTGGTGCCGGTGGTCCGGGAGCGGGGCGCGGTACGGCCGCTGCGGTTCCATGGCCCGGCGATGCTGCGGGGGCTGGCGGCGGCGGACGGGCTGGCCGTCATCCCGCCGGGCGGGGGTCCGTCCCGGCGGGCGGGCGTGTGGTTGCTTGCCCTGCCGTGGGTGTCCGGCTGACCGCCGGTGGGCGGGCACGCCCCTGCGGGGCGTGGCTTCACCCGCCCACCCGCCCGATTGCCCGGCTACGGATGAAGACAGCCGAGTAGCCTCACCCGCATGCATGCGATCACCATCCCCACACCCGGCGGCCCCGACGCACTGCTCTGGGCCGAGGTGCCCGATCCCGAGCCCGGCGAGGGAGAGGTACTGGTCGAGGTCGCGGCCAGCGCCGTCAACCGGGCGGACATCCTTCAGCGGCAAGGGCACTACGCGCCCCCGCCCGGCGCCTCCCCCTACCCCGGTCTGGAGTGCTCGGGCCGGATCGCCGCCCTCGGGCCCGGCGTCAGCGGCTGGGCGGTCGGCGACGAGGTGTGCGCCCTGCTGTCCGGCGGCGGCTACGCGGAGCAGGTGTGCGTACCGGCCGGACAGCTGCTTCCGGTGCCGGACGGCCTGGACGTGGTCACCGCCGCCGCGCTGCCCGAGGTCACCGCCACGGTCTGGTCCAACGTCTTTATGATCGCCCATCTCCGGCCCGGCGAGACCCTGTTGGTGCACGGCGGCGGCAGCGGCATCGGCACCATGGCGGTGCAGCTGGCCAAGGCGGTGGGGGCCCGGGTGGCGGTCACCGCGGGCGGCAAGGAGAAGCTGGAGCACTGCCGGGAGCTGGGCGCCGACATCCTGATCGACTACCGGGAGCAGGACTTCGTCGAGGAGCTGCACAAGGTCACCGGTGGCGTCGGCGCGGACGTCATCCTGGACATCATCGGCGCCAAGTATCTGCCGAGGAATGTGGACGCCCTGGCCGTCAACGGCCGGCTGGCCATCATCGGCCTCCAGGGCGGCCGCAAGGGCGAGCTGGACCTGGGCAAGCTGCTGGCCAAGCGGGCCGCGGTGACCGCCACCGCGCTGCGCTCCAGGCCGCTGGCGGAGAAGGCGGCCATTGTGGCCGCGGTCCGGGAGCACGTCTGGCCCCTGATCTCCGGCGGCCGGGTCCGCCCGGTGGTGGACCGTACGCTGCCGATGCGGGACGCCGCCCTGGCCCACCGGGTGGTGGAGGAGAGCGGCCACGTGGGCAAGGTGCTGCTCACCACCTGACGGCCGTACGGCGGGGCCGGGGCACCGTCACCCGCCCCGCCCCCTTCAACGCGCCCGACGCCCCGGTCCATGTGACCGTGAGAATGTGATCGCTGGAGCGCTGTCCGCCCTGCTGCTGACGGCCGTCCTGAGCGGTACGGCCAGTCCTTCTCCTCCTCCGGACGAAGGCCGCCTCGCCGGGACGGCCGCCGGCGTGGGGCGCCCGCACCCCGGCCGCGCCATGGACCCCTCCGAGGCCGCCGAGGAGGACAACCCCGAGCGGGAAGCGCCGAGTTCACCGGGGCCCAGCAGGGTACCGACGCCGCCCCCGACCCGGGCCCCCGCGCCCCCCGCCGCCGCCCGGCTGGACGGCGCCGCCGGTGACCGGGGCACCCAGCAGCAGCCGCCGCCGCCCCGCCGGGTACTGCGCATCCTGCCGCTGGGCACCGGGCTGGCCCTCACCGGACTGGGCCTGGGCTTCTTCGCCCTGCGGCTGCGCCGTAGGTGACACCAGGGACCGTTCGATCACACGTGTACGGGGGCATCACCAGGGGGAAATCACTTGTGCGAGAGAATGGCGGCATGGATATGCCGAGGAATGAACGGTCGCAGGAGAGCCCGCACATCCTGGTGGTAGGCCAGGACGGCATGGCTCTCGCCAGCACCAACCCCGGCGGCGGGGAGGGTGACGACGAGTCGCGCGAGGTCCCGGTGACGGAGATGGTCGAGCAGCCCGCCAAGGTCATGCGGATCGGCAGCATGATCAAGCAGCTGCTGGAGGAAGTGCGGGCGGCTCCTCTGGACGAGGCCAGCCGGGCCCGGTTGAAGGAGATCCACCACAGCTCGGTCAAGGAGCTGGAAGACGGTCTGGCGCCGGAGCTGGTGGAGGAGCTGGAGCGGCTGTCGCTCCCCTTCACCGAGGAGAGCGTGCCCAGCGAGGCCGAACTGCGTATTGCCCAGGCCCAGTTGGTCGGCTGGCTGGAGGGCCTCTTCCATGGCATCCAGACCACGCTGTTCGCCCAGCAGATGGCCGCCCGGGCCCAACTGGAGCAGATGCGCCGGGCGTTGCCCGCCGGGCTCACCATGGAGGGCCAGGAGGAGGGGCATCAGCAGCACGGCGGTGCCCGTTCCGGCCCGTATCTGTAAGCGCGTTATCCGTCAGCACGGCCGGATTGCCGCGGGGGTGCCCAAGCCCCCGCGGTCCCGCCGCTAGGAAGCGGCCTGGCCGGTGGAGACGGTCAGCGTCATGGTGCTGTTGGGGTCGAAGGTGTCCCCGGGGATGGGGTTCTGGGCGAGCACCATGCCCTTGCCCCACAGGTTCTCGTCCTGGAAGACCACCTTGTACTTCCAGTTGGCGGCCTGGAAGCACTGCTTCACCGAGTCGATGTAGAGATAGGTGAAGTCGGGCGCGTTCTTCTTGGTCTTGTCGTTGTAGGAGTCAGTGGCCTGGGTGCACTTGGTGGCGTCGATGGTCTTGGTCTTGTCGCCGTCCTTGAACTTCCCCTCGGTGCCCCCGCCCTGGGGCGTGGCCGACTGCTGCACCGGGTGCGAGGGGGTGGGGTCGGCCTTGACGTCGGAGCCGCCGCTCTTGAGCGAGATGGCCACGATCACACCGATGACGGCCAGCACGGCGACCACCGCCGAGCCCATGATCACCGGCTTGTTGCTCTTGGCCGCGGGCGCCGGTGCCGGCGCGGGCGTCATCGGCGGCGGGGTCTGGTACGCGGGGGCGGGCTGCTGGTAGGCGGGGGTGGGCGCGGGCGGGGCCGCGTTGTAGGGGGTGTGGTACGGGCCCGGCTGGTACGGCGTCTGGACGCCCTGGGGCCCTGGCGCCGCCTGCTGGTCCACCGGCGGGAAGACCGCCGAGGAGACCCCGGAGCCGTCCCGCGGCGGGGGCGCCGCGGCCGCGATCACCGGCGAGGGCGCGGCATGCGCGGTTCCGGCCACCCGCTCGATCTCGTCCCGCATCGCCGCGGCGCTGGGGAAGCGCTCGTTCGGGTTCTTCTTCAGCGCCCGGGCCACCAGCGCGTCCACCGCGGGCGGGATGGAGTGGTTGATGGTGGACGGGGCCACCGGCTCTTCCTGGACATGCGCATAGGCGATGGCCAGCGGGGAGTCGGCGTCGAACGGCAGCCGCCCGGTGAGCAGCTCGAAGAGCATGATGCCGACCGAGTAGAGGTCGGAGCGGGCGTCCACGCCCCGGCCCAGCGCCTGCTCGGGGGAGAGGTACTGCGGGGTGCCGACCACCATGCCGGTCTGGGTCATCGAGGTGACGCCGGACTGCATGGCGCGGGCGATGCCGAAGTCCATGACCTTGACCACGTCACGCTTGGTCATCATCACATTGCCCGGCTTGATGTCCCGGTGGACCAGGCCCATCTCATGGCTGACCTCGAGCGCCGCCAGCACATCCGAGGTGATCTTCAGCGCCTTGGCGGTGGGCATGGCCCCGTACTGGGCCACATCCGCGTCCAGCACCGAGCGCAGCGGTTTGCCCTCGATGTACTCCATGACGATGTACGGCATGGTGGTGCCGTCGAGGGTGTCCTCGCCGGTGTCGAAGACCGAGACGATATTGGTGTGGGTGAGCTTGGCCACGGCCTGCGCCTCACGCCGGAAGCGCTCGCGGAAGGACGATTCCCGGCCGAGTTCGGTGTGCAGTGTCTTGATCGCCACATTGCGGTCGAGCACCGAGTCATAAGCCAGGTGGACGGATGCCATGCCGCCCTCCCCGAGGAGATCCCGCAGCTGGTAGCGGCCGCCGCCGACGGTGCCTCCCGTATAGCGGCCCTGCGCGCCGTCCTGGCTCATGGTCTTGCTTCCCCCTTGGCGCACACTTGGCTGGTGATGATCGGCTGGATCGGGTATCCCGGCCAAGTGTGCCCCAGGCCAGGGGCACGTCAAGCCGCGTGCCCGTTCCGTGACGGGATGCGCGACAAGGTGTCACGGAATTTGCCTTGCTTGCGCCGCTACGGGTTTGATAGCCGGTCCATCCCGGACCGGAGCGCGCCGCGGAGCCTGTAGCGTTCCTTAGGAGAGCCCAACGCATAGCGCCCCCACGTGAGCGGCCAGACACGACGGCGAGGACTGATGGCACAGACGCAGAGCGCCCAGGGTCCGTCCGACCCTGACGCCAACGGGGCTGGTATGCCCGATGTGCCGGAAATGTGGGGTAACGGCGGCCTGGTGGGCGACGGCCGTTACCGACTGACCCACCGGCTGGGCCGGGGCGGCATGGCCGAGGTGTTCGCCGCCGAGGACCTCCGCCTGGGCCGGACCGTCGCGGTGAAGCTGCTCCGCGCGGACCTGGCCGAGGACCCGGTCTCCAAGGCCCGCTTCACCCGCGAGGCACAGTCGGTGGCCGGCCTGAACCACCACGCGGTGGTGGCCGTCTACGACTCCGGCGAGGACGTGGTCGGCCGGCAGACCGTGCCGTACATCGTCATGGAGCTGGTTGAAGGCCGGACCATCCGGGACCTGCTGCTCAACGCCGAGGCCCCGCCGCCGGAGCAGGCGCTGATCATCGTCTCCGGGGTGCTGGAGGCGCTGGCCTACAGCCATCAGCACGGCATCGTGCACCGGGACATCAAGCCCGCCAACGTGATCATCACCAACACCGGCGCGGTGAAGGTGATGGACTTCGGCATCGCCCGTGCCCTGCACGGCGCCGCGTCCACCATGACCCAGACCGGCATGGTCATGGGCACCCCGCAGTACCTCTCGCCCGAGCAGGCGCTGGGCAAGACCGTGGACGCCCGCTCGGACCTCTACGCCACCGGCTGCCTGCTCTATGAGCTGCTGGCGCTGCGCCCGCCGTTCACCGGCGAGACCCCGCTGTCGGTGGTCTACCAGCACGTCCAGGACAACCCGGTGCCGCCCTCCCAGGTGCTGGGCTCGGTGCCGCCGGAGCTGGACGGCCTGGTGATGCGCTCGCTGGCCAAGGACCCGGACGACCGGTTCCAGAGCGCCGAGGAGATGCGCTCGCTGGTCCAGTACAGCCTCCAGATGCTCCAGGAGGCCGGCGGTCACTCCGGTTCCTGGAGCACCGGCCCGGTCACCCATGCCACCGCCGCCACCCAGGCGCTGGGCGGCGTGGGCATGGGCGCCACCACGGCCATGCCGCACCCGGCGCACGGCGACACCTCGCCGCAGCGGATCCTGCCGCCGGGCATCGGCGGCCCGGGCCAGGACGACTACGTCCCGGGCGGCCGGGGCGGCGGGAGCGGCCGGGGCAGGCTGCTGCTCATCGCCGCGCTGGCCATCCTGGCGGTGGTGGGCGTGGTCGCCTTTATGTCCATGAACAAGAACACCGACCACGGCTCGGGGACAAAGCCCCCCAAGACCAGCTCCTCCCCCTCGGTCTCCGAGAGCCCCAGCGAGTCCCCGTCCCCGGACGTGCACCGCCGGCACACTCCTCCCCCGGTGGACGAGAACGGCTCCACCACCGGTGGCACGGGCGACTCCGGTGACAACACCGGTGAGCGGACGGCGCCGCCGCGCCACCCGCGGCAGCCCTCCGGCAACCCCTCCACCGGCGCGCCCAGCCATGACCCGACCGGGCCCACCAGCCAGCCCACGGACGGCAAGAACCCCTCCCAGGGCAACACCAACCAGGGCACCACCCAGGGGACCACTCAGGGGACGACTCAGGGCAACGCCAACCAGGGCACCACCCAGGGGACGACCCAGGGCAACGCCAGCCTCGGCCTCACCGGCTGAGTCCGCTCAGTCGCTGAACGCCTCGCGGACCGCCTCATAGGAGCCGGTCCACCACACCGACAGCGCCGCCGACGCCGGGAAACCGGGGTCGGCGCGGTGGTCGTTCAGCTGGTAGCGCCAGCGCAGCATCCAGAAGTCGTTGAGCCGCTCCCACCACACCCGGTGGACGGCGGCGGCGAGCTCGCCGGGCGAGGCGCCGGTGGCCCGGCGGTAGGCGCGGGCGTACGGCCGTATCTTGGCCAGGTCCAGGGTGCCGTCGGGGCGCAGGAAGAAGATCACCGCGGCCCGTACCGCCTCCTCCGCGCGGGGCTGGACCGCCAGCCGGTCCCAGTCCACGATGGCGGCCGGTTCGCCGTCCCGGTAGAGCAGGTTGAGCGGATGGAAGTCGCCGTGCACCCAGCCCCGGGCCGGGGTGGCGGCCGCGGTGGGGCGGCGGTGGGCGTGCCGTTCCAGCAGAGCGCGGCGCTCCACCAGCCGGTGTTCGGCCAGTTCGTCGAAGGCGTCCCGGCGGCGCCGGCGGATCAGCCCCAGCAACTCCTCGATCAGGGCGTAGGTGTCCTGGGGATCGGCCGCCTCATGGTCCTGGGCGGTGCCCTCGGAGCCCGCCATCACCTCCTCCAGGCTGGTGTGCACCTTGCCCAGCAGGGCGCCCAGCCGGCGGGACTGGGCGGCGGTCAGTTCGCCGCCGTCCCGGTGCCGCCCCTCGATCCAGGGGTGCAGGGCGTAGCAGCGGCCGCCCAGCACGGTGACGGTGGAGCCGTCGGTGCGCTCCACCGGCGGGGCCACCGGCACGCCCAGCAGGCCCAGCCGGAGGGTGGCGGCGTGCTGGCGGGCGATGGCCGCGTGGTCGCCGTCCAGATGGTGTTTGAGGAAGAAGCGGCCGCGGGTGGTGGACAGCCGGTAGCCGCGGTTGAGCAGTCCCTCGGTGAGGGGCTCGCAGGTGACCGGTTCCCCGGCCTGCCGGTAACGGCGCAGCAGGGAACGGAGCGTGCCGGTGTCGGGGGGCGGTGCGGTGGAGACATCTGAGCGCGGCACGCCGCAAATGTTAGTTCAACAAGCGTGTACGGCCTGGCGCGCGGGTACGCCCTCAAGGCGGTGGAACCTGGTGAACTGCGGTTCCAGGCACAGATATTCGGGGATGAAGGGGGCATTGTCGGCCGCCCGGGGAGCCGGGCCGAAGAGTTCGAGTTGGGCCGGTGAGGGGGTGAACGCCCGTGCCACGCCGATGCATTGGACGGACCAGACGTCCTCCTGGCCCTCCTCGCGGCCGCCGAAGTTGTCGGCCTCATAGGCGATGACGCTTCCGTCGCCGGCGCCCGCGTAACCGAAGCCGCCGGGCAGCCGCACCATCACCACCCCGTCCACGACGATATGGCGGGTGGGCACGACAAAGGGCAGCGCGCGCATGCTCAGCGAGAGCCGGCCGTAGGGCTGGCGGCCGAGCAGCTCCAGGGCCCGGTCAGCGTCGGGTGACATGCGCACCACTGAAGCAGGTCACCACTCGGCCACGTAGGGGCACCCGCCCTTGAGTGATCAGGACGTTGGTCCCGAATCACCCCATCGCCGCAGAGCATCCGGCACAGCGCCCGCTCAGCGCCGTTCCGCCTGGAGCCGGGCCACATAGGCGGCGGCCTGGGAGCGGCGTTCCATGCCCAGCTTGGCGAGCAGGCTGGAGACATAGTTTTTGATCGTTTTCTCGGCGAGATGCAGGCGTTCGCCGATGGCGCGGTTGGTCAGGCCTTCACCGATGAGATCCAGAATGCGGCGTTCCTGTTCGGTGAGTCCGGCGAGCCGGTCGTCACCCTTGGGTCCCTTTCCGTCACGCAGACGTTCCAGAACCCGGGCGGTGGCCACCGGGTCCAGCAGGGATTTACCGGCGGCCACATCGCGTACCGCGGAAAGCAGTTCATTGCCGCGAATGGCTTTGAGGACGTAACCGGAGGCCCCGGCCATGATCGCGTCGAAGAGCGCCTCGTCGTCCGCGAAGGAGGTGAGCATCAGACAGTTGATGGAGTCGTCCCGGGACCGGATCTCCCGGCAGACCTCCACCCCGCTGCCGTCCGGCAACCGTACGTCCAGCACGGCCACATCGGGGCGGGTGGCCGGGATGCGCACCAGTGCGTCCGCCGCGGTGCCGGCCTCGCCGACCACCTCGATGTCCGCTTCCCCGACGAGCAGCTCATGGACGCCGCGGCGTACCACTTCGTGGTCATCGAGCAGGAATACCGTGATTTTTCCTTCTTCGCGCACAGAGCCAGTCTCACACATCAAGTCTTCCCCTGCCGAAGTCGTCCGGGATAACGTGCGGTCGTTCCGGCGGCCCGCAAGGCCGTGACCTGTGCATTGGCTTCCGCATTGGCCCGGCTTTCTCGATTTACTTGGAAATCCAAGCAAAATCGCAGGTCAGAGGGGTTTCGCGGTTATGCCGAAGTCTGGGTAACGTGCTTATTGCAGGCCATTCGCCGGGACACCTGTCACGCCCGGTTCGGGCCTTGGCACACCCACCCCGTGTGCCGGCCGGGACGCGAGCGAGAACCCCAGCCCCACGGCGGGGGGATCCCCTTCGGCCGCCGGCGACCCCGGGGGCCGGACAGACGGAGGAGCACACGTGACCGTGGAGAGCACCGCTCCGCGCAAGACGCGCGGCGGAAAACGCGCCGGGAGCAGGAAGCCGGCCGGCGAGCCGCAGCTGGTGCAGCTGCTGACGCCCGAGGGCGAGCGGGTCGAGCACCCCGACTACGCGATCGACGTCACGCCCGAGGAACTGCGCGGCCTGTACCGGGACATGGTGCTGACCCGCCGCTTCGACGGCGAGGCCACCACCCTGCAGCGCCAGGGCGAACTGGGCCTGTGGGCCTCGCTGCTGGGCCAGGAGGCGGCCCAGATCGGCTCCGGACGTGCCTCCAGGGCCGACGACTATGTCTTCCCCACCTACCGCGAGCACGGCGTCGCCTGGTGCCGCGGGGTGGACCCGGTGAACCTGCTGGGCATGTTCCGCGGTGTCAACAACGGTGGTTGGGACCCCAACGAGAACAACTTCCACCTCTACACCATTGTCATCGGCTCCCAGGCGCTGCACGCCACCGGCTACGCCATGGGCGTCGCCAAGGACGGCGCCGACTCCGCGGTGATCGCCTACTTCGGCGACGGCGCCTCCAGCCAGGGCGATGTGGCCGAGGCCTTCACCTTCTCCGCGGTCTACAACGCGCCCGTGGTGTTCTTCTGCCAGAACAACCAGTGGGCGATCTCCGAGCCCACCGAGAAGCAGACCCGCGTCCCGCTCTACCAGCGCGCCCAGGGCTATGGCTTCCCCGGTGTCCGGGTGGACGGCAATGACGTCCTGGCCTGCCTGGCGGTCACCCGGGCCGCGCTGGACCGGGCCCGCAGCGGCCAGGGGCCCATGCTGATCGAGGCGTTCACCTACCGGATGGGCGCGCACACCACCTCCGACGATCCCACCCGCTACCGGCGGGACGAGGAGCGGGAGTTGTGGGAGGCCAAGGACCCCATCCTGCGGCTGCGCCGGCTGCTGGAGCGCGAAGGCCACGCGGACGAGGCCTTCTTCGCCGAGCTGGAGGCGGAGAGCGACGCGCTCGCCAAGCGGGTACGCGACACCGTGCGCACCATGCCCGACCCGGACCGGATGGCCATCTTCGACAACATCTACGCCGACGGCCATGCGCTGGTCGATGAGGAGCGCGAGCAATTCGCCGCGTACCAGGCTTCGTTCGCAGACGAGGAGAGCCGCTGATGGCCATCGAGAAGCTTTCGATCTCCAAGGCGATCAACGCCTCGCTGCGCACCGCCCTGGAGACCGACCCCAAGGTCCTGATCATGGGTGAGGACGTCGGCAAGCTCGGTGGCGTCTTCCGGGTCACCGACGGCCTGCAGAAGGACTTCGGCGAGGACCGGGTGATCGACACCCCGCTGGCCGAGTCCGGCATCGTCGGCACCGCCATCGGCCTGGCGCTGCGCGGCTACCGCCCCGTGGTGGAGATCCAGTTCGACGGCTTTGTCTTCCCCGCCTACGACCAGATCGTCACCCAGCTGGCCAAGATGCACGCCCGGGCACTGGGCAAGGTCAAGCTGCCGGTGGTCATCCGGATCCCCTACGGCGGCGCCATCGGTGCCGTGGAGCACCACAGCGAGTCCCCCGAGGCGCTGTTCGCGCATGTGGCGGGCCTGAAGGTGGTCTCCCCCTCGAACGCCGCGGACGCCTACTGGATGCTTCAGCAGGCCATCCAGAGCGACGACCCGGTGATCTACTTTGAGCCCAAGCGGCGCTACCACGACCGCGCCGAGGTGGACACCGAGGCGATCCCCGGCCCGCTGCACGCCGCCCGGGTGGTGCGCCAGGGCACGGACCTGACGCTGGCCGCCTACGGCCCCATGGTCAAGACCTGTCTGGAGGCCGCGGCGGCGGCCGAGGAGGAGGGCAAGTCGCTGGAGGTGCTGGACCTCCGCTCCATCTCGCCCATCGACTTCGACAGCATCCAGGCCTCCGTCCAGCGCACCCGCAGGCTGGTCGTGGTCCATGAGGCCCCGGTCTTCTTCGGCTCCGGCGGGGAGATCGCGGCCCGGATCACCGAGCGCTGCTTCTACCACCTGGAGGCCCCGGTCCTGCGGGTCGGCGGCTACCACGCCCCTTATCCGCCGTCGCGGCTGGAGGACGAGTACCTTCCCGGACTGGACCGGGTACTCGACGCCGTCGATCGCGCCCTGGCGTACTGAGGGCTGAGGAGAGTCGTGACGATGACTGCGAGCAGCGAGCGCTTCCGCGAGTTCAAGATGCCCGATGTGGGCGAGGGGCTCACCGAGGCCGAGATTCTCAAGTGGTACGTGGCCGTGGGGGACACCGTCTCCGACGGTCAGGTGGTCTGCGAGGTGGAGACCGCCAAGGCGGCCGTGGAACTGCCGATCCCCTTCGACGGCGTGGTGCATGAGCTGCGCTTCGAGGAGGGCACCACGGTGGACGTCGGGGTGCCGATCATCTCCGTGGACACCCAGCCGGGTGCGGGTCCGGCGGAGCCGGTTACCGAGGTGGGCCAGGGCAAGCCGGACGCCTCGGCGGCCGTTCCGCCGCCGGCCGAGCCGGCCGCGCACGCGGAGACGGCGGGCACCCAGGGCCGTCAGGCGGTGCTGGTGGGGTACGGAGCGGCTCCGTCCTCCACCAAGCGCAGGCCGCGCAAGTCGCAGCCGGACCGGGCGGGTTCATCGGTGACCGCCGGAATCCAGGCGGAGCTCAACGGGCACGGTGCCGCACCCGCCGGAGTCGGCACCGGCGCGGTGCCGGCCGCCGGGTACGCACCCGGTCAGGCCGGCGTGTCCGCCGCCATAGGTGCCGTCCCCGCGCAGGGTGCCGCGACGACCGCAGGAGCAACGGCCTTTGCCACACCGGCCGTTGCCGCCCGTCCGCTCGCCAAGCCCCCGGTCCGCAAGCTGGCCAAGGACCTGGGCATCGACCTGGCGGCCGTCACCCCGACCGGTCCGGACGGGATCGTCACCCGGGATGACGTCCATGCCGCCGCCCAGCAGGCGACGGCCCCGGCCGTCCCGGTGGCCGAGGCCACCGCGCCCGCCGCACCCGCCGGGGCCGTCGCGGGCGAGACCCGTATCCCGGTCAAGGGCGTCCGCAAGGCCACCGCCCAGGCCATGGTGGCCAGCGCCTTCACCGCGCCGCATGTCACGGAGTTCATCACCGTTGATGTCACGCGCACCATGAAGCTGGTCCAACAGCTCAAGCAGGACCCGGACTTGGCGGGGCTGCGGATCAACCCGCTGCTGATCGTGGCCAAGGCGCTGCTGCTGGCGATCCGGCGCAATCCGGATGTCAACGCCGCCTGGGACGAGGCCAACCAGGAGATCGTCCGCAAGGACTATGTGAACCTGGGCATCGCCGCGGCCACCCCGCGCGGCCTGCTGGTGCCCAACATCAAGGACGCCGGCCGCAAGACGCTGGCCGAACTGGCCACCGCGCTGGCCGACCTGGTGACCACCGCCCGAGAGGGGAAGACCGCGCCCGCCGATATGCAGGGCGGCACGGTCACCATCACCAATGTCGGGGTCTTCGGTGTGGACACCGGTACGCCCATCCTCAACCCGGGCGAGTCCGCGATCCTGGCCGTGGGCGCCATCAAGCTCCAGCCCTGGGTGCACAAGGGCAAGGTCAAGCCCCGGCAGGTCACCACGCTGGCGCTGTCCTTCGACCACCGCCTGGTGGACGGCGAGCTGGGCTCCAAGGTGCTGGCCGATATCGCGGCCGTACTCGAGCACCCCAAGCGCCTGCTGACCTGGGGCTGATGGCCCGGGGCCGAGCCAAGCGGCAGAACGGAAGAAGGGCCCGGCGCGCTGTCTCCTCACCCCCCTCCCGTGAGGAGCGCAAGCAGCGTCCGGGCCCTTCTTCCGTGTTACGGAGCGGCCTCGGGACATCACCCTGGCAGGGGGTGGAATGGCCCGTGTGCGGCAATTTACTTAAGATTGGCCGACACTTTCAGTGTCGGTTTCTGGTGCTGGAGGGACCGTGGAGCAGCAAGGCGATTCCATCAGTCGCCTGCTGCGTGCCTGGCGGGCCCGGATCGACGCCCATACCCTGCCCGAGCTGCGCTGGGTGCAGCCCCGGCCGGGCCGGCGGCTCTCCCAGGCGCATGTCGCCCGGATGACGGGCGTCAGCGAGGGCTGGTACCGGGCGCTGGAGGCCGGCCGCCGCCAGGACTTCTCCGAGAGCTTTCTGCTGCGGGTCGCCCAGGCGCTGCGGCTCAGTGACGCCGAGACGCTGACCCTCTTCCTGGCCGTCACCGGCCGCCGCCCGCCCGGCCTCCCGGCCCGGCCCCGCGAGGACCTCCCGGAGGGCGTCCGCAGCCTGCTCCAGCAGCAGGTGAGCTATCCCTGCTATCTCTCCGACACCGCCTGGAATGTGGTGGCCGCCAACGACCTGATGGGTGAGTGGTTCCCCTGGGTGCTGCGCCCCGCCCCCAATCTGATGCGCTGGGCGCTGCTGCACCCCGAGGCCCGGGAGCAGATGCTCGACTGGGAGGACAACTGCGCCCGGCAGTATCTGGCCATGCTGCGGGTGGCCGCCAACAGTGACCCGGCGAACGCCGAACTGCGGGCGCTGGTAAGGGAGATCCTGGACGCCGACGCCGACTGCCGGCGCATCTGGTCCGAGGAACACGATGTGGTGGAGCACCGGGACGGCCATGTCTTCCGCCTGTGTCTGCCGTACCACGGCCATACGGAGGTCAGGGTGGCCAGCCATGTGCTGCTGCCCATACAGCGTCCCGATCTGCGCTTTGTGTTCATCACCCCGCTGACCGACTGAACTGCGCACCGGTCCGTACCAGTTGGCGTCCGGATCGCGGACAGGGTCTCATCAGGCATCTGTGTTGTATCTATGCTGTGCGCATGTCTTTCGCTCCCACTGTCCAGGACAGCCGGCCGCCGGCCGCCGAGCGGGTCTACGCGCATGTCAAGGAGGCGGTCCTGCACCGGCGTTACGAGGGCGGCACGCTGTTGACCGAGGGCGGTCTGGCCGAGGCCGTGGGGGTCTCCCGGACGCCCGTCCGGGAGGCGCTGCTCCGGCTGGAGGGCGAGGGACTGCTCAAGCTCTATCCCAAGAAGGGGGCGCTTGTGCTCGCCGTGTCCGCCCAGGAGATCTCCGATGTGGTGGAGACCAGGCTGCTGGTGGAGCAGCACGCCGCGGCCAAGGCGGTGCCCGCGCCGCCGCTCCTGATCGAGCGCCTGGAAGAGCTGGTGGACGATATGCGGCGGCAGGCCGAGGCGGGCGACCTGGCCGCGGTCTCGGTCAGCGACCGCGCGTTCCACGCCGAGATTGTCCGCAACGCCGGGAACCAGATCCTCTCCCGGCTCTATGACCAGCTGCGCGACCGGCAGTTGCGGATGGGGGTGGCGGTGATGCACGCCCATCCGGACCGGATTGCCAAGAACATCGCCGAGCACACCGAGATCCTCGCCGCCCTGCGGGACGGGGACGCCGAGGCGGCCATCGAGATCATCGGGCGGCATGTGAGCTGGGTACGCAACCTGGCCCGCGGCGAGGTCCGGTGAACACCGCCGCCGCCCTTCCCTCGGATCCTCCTGGTGGCCGCCGTGCCGTCTTCGTCTGGGGAATCGGCGTAGCGGTCTACTTCGTCGCCATTGTCTTCCGCACCAGCCTGGGCGTGGCCGGTCTGGACGCCGCCCGCCGCTTCCATGTCAGCGCCTCCGCGCTGTCCACCTTCTCCATCCTCCAACTGCTGGTCTACGCGGGCATGCAGATACCCGTCGGCCTGCTGGTGGACCGGCTGGGCACCAAGAAGGTGCTGGCCCTGGGCACGGTGCTGTTCACCGCCGGACAGCTGGCCTTCGCCCTCTCCCACACCTATGGCATGGCGCTGGCCAGCCGGGCGCTGCTGGGCTGCGGGGACGCCATGACCTTCATCAGCGTGCTGCGGCTGGGCTCGCGCTGGTTCCCCGTCCGGTACGGCCCGATGATCGCCCAGGTGGCGGCGCTGTTCGGGATGGCCGGCAATCTGGTGTCCACCCTGCTGCTGGCCGATCTGCTGCACGCCCGCGGCTGGACGGCCACCTTCGCGGGCAGCGCGGCGGCCGGAGTGGTGGTGCTGGTCCTGCTGCTGGCCTTCCTCAAGGACCATCCCGAGGGCCATCCCGGGGGCGATCCCCTGGGCCGGACTGCGGGCCACCCGGAGAACCATCCAGAGAACCACCCCGAGGGCCACGCCGTCCCGGCGCCCGCCGCCGCCCCGCCCGCCGATCGCCGGGTGCGCCGTCAGATAGCCCTGGCCTGGCGGGAGCCCGGCACCCGGCTCGGCCTGTGGGTGCACTTCACCACCCAGTTCCCCGCCATGGTCTTTCTGCTGCTGTGGGGGATGCCCTACCTGGTCCAGGCCCAGGGGCTGTCCCGGGAGACCGCGGGCGCCCTGCTCACCCTGGTGGTGCTGGTGAACATGGCCGTCGGCCTGGTCTACGGGCAGATCGTCGCCCGGCACCATGACGCCCGGCTGCCGCTGGCCCTGGGCACCGTGGCGGCCACCGCCCTGCTGTGGGCGGCCGCGCTGGGCTGGCCCGGGCACGCGCCCATGGCGCTGCTGGTCACCCTGTGCGCGGCGCTGGGCGCCTGCGGCCCCGCCTCCATGCTCGGCTTTGACTTCGCCCGGCCCGCCAACCCGCCGGAACGGCAGGGCACCGCCTCCGGCATAGTCAATATGGGCGGCTTCACCGCCTCCATCACCACCCTGCTGGCCATCGGCGTACTACTGGACGCCACCGGCCAGAACTACCGGGCCGCGTTCTCCGCCGTATTCGCCGTCCAGGCGCTGGGCCTGGCCCAGATCCTGCGGCTGCGCGGACGGGCCGAACGCCGGGAGCGGGAACGGGTGGTGGCCTCCCGGGTGGAGACCGTCCATGTTCCCGCCCGTGACCTCACGGCCTGAGCGTTACGGGGTGACGGCGAACGCGGCGAGGATCGCCCGCGCCAGCCGCCCGTCCCCCTCCACCTTGACCCGGTCGGCCACCGCCTCCGGCCGTACCCGGCCGCAGGCCAGCCGCAGATAGGTCTCCCAGTCCAGCGAGAACGCCACCGTCGGCCCCAGCGAGACACTGGCGTCCACCGAGCCCCGGCCGTGCTCGTCCACCCGCACCGTGCGCAGGAACTCCACCGGCCCATGCACATCGAAGGCCACCGTGGCGCCGGCCGGGGCGCCCGCGTCCTCGGCCACCACCCGGGGCAGCGCGCCCACCAGCACATCCCGGGTGAGCAGCCCGCCCGGCGAGTCCAGATTGCCGGGCACGCCCAGCGCCCGGCGCAGGTCCTGCTCGTGCACCCATACATCGAAGGCCCGGGTGGTCAACGTCCGTTCGAGAGTGCGCTCGTTGTCCGTCCCCAGCGGCCAGCGCACCGGCGTCTGCGGTGAACGGTTGTCATTGCGCAGCTGCCGGGACCGCCGGATGATGGTGTACTCCAGCTCGGAGGTCATCTCCAACGCCGTGTGGCAGCGCCGGACATCGACCTGAACCTCGATATACCGGCTGAACTCGTCGGTCACATGGAACAGATCACGCGGCAGGGTGTGAATGGGCCTGGGCTCGCCCAGCATTTCGCACTCCACACCGATCACATGGGACACAACGTCCCGCACCGACCACCCCGGGCACTCGGTGGGCCGGTTCCAGTCGCTCTCGGCGAGCGGCTTGACCAGTTCGCTGATGGCCTCGATGGAGTGGGTCCAGGCATCGACGGCGGGCTGCAGGCTTGGGTGGACGGTCACGGTGGTCCCTCGGGCGGTGCGGGCGGGGCAGGGCTTATGGCGGTGGCACGTGCTCTCAATCGCATGCTCCTCGGCTTAAGTTACGCTGCGGCCGGTCGGACCGGCAGAGGTTTCCCCTACCGAGAGCGGTGGTACTGTGCGCGCCTCCCTGATCCAGCTCGCCGTGACCGAGGACGAGACCCCCGAGGCCCGCCGCGCCCGGGCCGCCGCCCTCGTCCTCGACCAGCGCGGCAGCGACCTGGTGGTACTGCCCGAACTCTGGCCGCTGGGCGCCTTCGCCTTCGACCGCTTCGCCGCCGGGGCCGAGCCGCTGGACGGCCCCACCGCCGCCGCGATGTCAACTGCCGCCCGCGGCGCGGGAGTCTGGCTGCACGCCGGCTCCATCATCGAACGCGCCACCGACGGCGCCCTCTACAACACCTCCCTCCTCTTCTCCCCCGAGGGCCAACTGGCCGCCCGCTACCGCAAAATCCACCGCTTCGGCTTCGACCGCGGCGAGGCGGTACTCCTCGGCCGCGGCGAGCGGCCGGTCACCCATGCCCTCCCCGACACGGTCCTGGGCCTGGCCACCTGCTATGACCTCCGCTTCCCGGAACTCTTCCGGTCCCTGGTGGACGCCGGCGCCCAGACCCTGGTCATCCCGGCCGGCTGGCCCGACCGCCGCCGCGACCACTGGACCCTCCTGGCCCGCGCCCGCGCGGTGGAGAGCCAGTGCTACGTACTGGCCTGCGGCACGGCGGGCACCCACGCGGGCGTACGGCAGGCGGGCCACTCCCTGGTCATCGACCCCTGGGGCGAGGTCCTGGCCGAGGCCGGCCACGACGAGCAGATCCTCACCGTGGACCTTGACCCGGAACGGGTCGCCCGCACCCGGGAGGAGTTTCCGGTGCTGCGGGACCGGGTGCTGGGGCGGTAACCGGCCGGGCTATCCGGACACCAACGTTCCGCTCCCTGTAGCGGTTTGGTGACATCAGGCGCACGGCGTGCTCACACCCGGTCCATAGCTTTTCCTCAGCAGCACCGCCCAACTCACCCGCCCCACAGCTGAGGAAAGCGGCATGCGGACACTCATCCCTCAAGCGCTCATCACTCAGGAGCCACGCATGTCTCGTCGCCGTACTGCCCTGCGCGTCACCCTTGCCACCGCCGCCCTCGCGGGTGCCGTCCTCGCCCCCGTGTCCGCCGCCTTCGCGGCGGACGCGGCCCCGGCCTCGGCCAGTGGCCACGCACCCATCACCGAAAAGCGGCTCCCCGACGGCAACAAGGCCATCATCTACCCGATGTCGGCCCACAACTTCACCGCGGTCATCGTCTCCCCCAGAAATGCCGAGCTGGCGGTCCTGGGCGCCAAGTACCCGGTCTACCGGCACGGCAGCTGGGTGATCAAGCTCAACGCCCGTACCGGCCAGATCACCGCGGACCGCGTCAAGCCCGTCCCCAACTGCCAGGTGACCAAGGAGACGGGCGCGGGCGCCGGCACCATGGCGCTGCTGAAGACCGATCTCAACGGCCCGCACGCCGCCTTCCTCGACGGGGACACCCACAAGCGGTTCACGGTCTGGCTGGACCGCAAGCACCCCGTGCTCCCCAAGCGCTACGGCTTTATGGCCAAGATCGTCGGCGCCAACACCAAGCACCCCAAGCTGGTCTTCAACTTCGAGGGCGGCGGCCACCCTTCGGCCACGGTGACCTTCCCGGCCCTCCCGGCGAGCTGCCACCGCTGACCTGAGCTACTGACGCATGGGCGGCACCGTTGCCACGGTGCCGCCCATGCGGCGTTGACGGTGCTTCTCGTGGCTGCCGAGCCGCGGCATCTATGCCTGGGCCGGGACGTTCCCGGCCTGAGTCCCGGCGGTCGCGACGCGGCGGAACGCGAGTTCGGCCATCCGCCGTTCCGGGCCCCGGCGGCGCAGGAGCAGGTGGCCGGCGAAGGCCGCCGGGCCGAAGAACACCTGGGCCGGGATCAGCGCCGGGGCGTGCCCGGTGACCGCGCCGACGATGTGCAGGGTGGCCATCGGGGCCACGGCGCCGAAGAGCACGACCAGCACGATCCCGGTGCGCAGCCCCGCCTTCCCGTACGCCTTGTAGGCGGCGGTGGTGAAGAGGGCGTAGGCCAGCAGGTCACCCATGCCGAGCACGGCGCCGAGGTCCTCCCCGAGGCGCAACCCGGCCGCGGGGGCGAAGGGGTAGCCCTGGACCGCGTCGGACAGTTCCTCGGTCAGCGGGACGACCCAGGCGAAGAACGCGTCATAGACGGTGAGCGCGAGCAGGAACCATGCGACGTTCTTCAGCCGCATCCCGCCCTGGACGTTGATATTGGTGGCGGAGACCACGACCAGGCCGACGACGCAGCTGTTGGCGATCCAGTACGGCGCGGCGGTGTCGCCGAAGGCAAGGTGGGCGCCGAGCACGGCCGCGATCAGCACGGCGATCAGCGCCCAGCGCAGCCTTCCGTCGCCGATGACGGGCTGGTAGCCGACGGACAGCCCGCCCGCGAAGGCCACCGCGAGCACCACCGGCAGGACCGCGCCGGGCAGCGCCAGGTACAGGTACGGCAGCGCCAGGACGAAGCCCATCATCAGGAAGATGTCGGCACCGTTGAAGACGCCGATCGGCGGCCGGGTGGTGCGGACGGTGCGGAAGTAGCCGACGGCGCCGGCGCACACCGCGAGTACCAGGGCGCAGCTGACCGCGAGTTGGAAGAAGACCGTCATGCCTGGCTCCGGGTGAAGGTGTGCTCCAGCAGGTCGCAGCGGAGCGGGAAGCGCAGCGCCGCTTCCGCGTCGTCCAGCGGCAGGACGGTGACATCGGCGTCGATGCCCTCGGCCCGCAGCCGTTCGGTCACGTCGGCCGCGCCGAGTTCCTTGGAGGCGACCTCTATGTGCAGCCGGCGCCGGGCGGTGACCTCGGCCCGGTGGCGCAGCGGCCATGGCAGGCCGGGGGTGCCGTCCAGCGCCTCCACGATGTCGCGCGGGGTGACGACGGCGTCGGCGGTGCGGTACACCTGTCCGGCCTTGCCGAGGATGTGGGAGACCGCGGGGACCGAGGCGAGTTCGCAGGCGGGCTCGCCGTCCAGGGTGCGGACCACGTCACCGGTGTTGTAGCGCAGGACGGGCATGCATTCCCGGTAGGGGAAATACGGGGTCACCGTCAGCTCGCCGAGGCGGCCGGGCCCGGCGGGCTCGCCCGTCTCAAGGTCGAGGACCTCCGTGTACCCCATGTTGGGGTCGATATGCAGGTGATGGTGGGTACAGGTACGGCCGCTGACGGGCAGCAGCTCGGTCATCCCGAAGGAGTCACCGACGGTGCGTGCGCCGAAGGTCTCGCGGAACGCGGCCGCCAGGTTGCGCGACAGCATCTCCCCTCCCGCGTAGACCGCGCGCAGCCCGAAGTCCTGTGGCCCGTAACCGCGTTCGCGGGCGACGCCCACCAGGCGGGCGAGATAGCTGGGATTGCCGGTGAGCACCGTCGGCCGGGGGCCGGAGCGGCCGAGCAGGTGCTCGACGGACTCCTCGGGCGGGACCTGTCCCACGACATGACAGGCGGCGTTGGCGAGGCGGCACACCTCGACGTCCTCCTGTACGGCGGCGGTCGCCCGCGAGCTGAGGTTGATCTGCATCCGGTCGCCGGGGCCGAGTTCGCCGCGGAGCACCAGGGACAGCGCGATCAGGGCGGGCCACAGCTCCATCTCGTAGCGGGAGAGCCAGATCCGGACCGGCGTTCCGGTGGTGCCGGTGGTCTGCGTCACCAGGTACGGGTCGCTGCAGAGGAAGTCGGCGGGGCGGGCGATCAGGTCGGCCTTGCGGGTCACCGGGATGCGGGGGAGCGTCTCGGTCGTGATCCCGGCCGGGTCCACTCCGGCGAGCCGTTCCCGGTAGAAGGGCGAGCGTGCGGCGAGCCTGCGCACGGTGCGCTGGAGCGCCCGGTTCTGCAGATCGCGGCGCTCGGCCGGATCGGTGAACGGTCCGTCGGCCAGTTCATCGACATCGTCGCCGAGTGAGCCGAACTCCTCCAGCGTGGCGAGCGCGTCGGCCACCAGCCGTTCCACGGCCCGTGCGTTCAGCCGCCGGCCGAACACCATGGCCGTGGCCACCCGCACCTGCCGGACAGCCGTCTCCAGCACTGATACCTCCCTCGCACCTCGGACAGGACGAAGGGGTGGGGGCGGCCGGCCGCCCCCACCCCCGGGGTTTACGTCAGCTGCACGAACAACCGCCGAAGAAGACCGCCGTCAGCGCACCCATGACGTACTTGAACTGCTTCGCGCTCGTCTTGATGGAGCTCATATGTGCCTCCCCTGTTTGCCGCGAGTGGACGTCCGCTTGACTCCCGCAGGAGTGCCGGCGTTCCGTCCGTTGACGGGAAACACAGTGGCTCGATCACTGCGCACGGGCAACGATCCGGTCCATTCAACGGACCGGCGACTGAGGGAAGCCGTTCCAAAACCCCGACTCGCTGTGCACCTTGTTACCAACGGGGGGCGTCACTGTGCAGACGTCAACTACTCATAGGGCAGCGGCCGAAGTAGGTTCACCGCTGCCGGTGTTCAGCCCGAACCGGACCCTACGGGCAATGGCGGTGCTTTCGACTGATCCCGCACTGCTTTTCGGCACATCGGCAGCCAACACCCGCCGATTTACACGTCACATGGGGTCCACCAGGTCGAAGGGGTCTGACGGGGGAATTGCGGGGCCGTCCGATCGACGGCCCGGCATGAGAGGGGGACCCTCATGGCGAGATCCGGCACTGAGGGACGCGGCGTGCTGGAAGGCGCGTTCGCACTCATGGAGGTACTCGCGCACGATGACGAGGTGGGGCTGACCCGGCTGGCGAGTGATGCCGAGCTGCCGAAGGCCACCGCCCACCGGCTGCTCCGGCAGCTGGTCGCACTGGGCGCGGTGCAGAGTCATAAAGGCCGCTACCGGCTGGGCCCGCGGACGTTCCGGCTCGGGCAGGCCTGGCATCCGGCGCGCGCACTGCGAGCCGCCTCGGCTCAGCCGTTACGGGAACTCGCGGCGGTCAGCGGTGAGGCGAGCCTGAGCCTGTCGGTGCCCGAAGCCGGACACATCGTCGTCGTCGGGGGCATGCGGGGCGAGGTGGACGAGATCTTCCCGCTGCGCTCCGGTGTCGTCCTGCCGCCCGGCAGCGCGGCCGAACTGGTCCTGGCGGCGGCCGCCCCGGTGCCGGAGCGGCCCGCGGGGTGGACGGAGGCCGCCTGGGCGCGTGAGGTCGCGGGGATCCGGGAGCGGGGGCTCGCGTTCGACTACGAGCAGTGCGTGGAGTCGCTGTCGTGCGTGGCGGCTCCGGTGCACTCGGCGTCCGGCCAGGTGGTGGCCGCCGTCGCGGTGACCGCCCTGGACGCGAAGCTGATCCCCCCGCTGTGCGACGCGGTGAGCCGCGCGGCGTCGGCGATCAGCGGGCGGCTGGCCCGCCTGCCGGAGCCCGCGCCCAAGCCCCGCAGGGCCGGGCCGGCCCCGAACCGGGCCGTGAAGCGCTTCACGGGCGCGACCGACCCAAGCCGCTGAGCCGGCGCCGTCCGGACCGTCCCGTATCGGCCGCCTTCGCCGCCATCCGGTACCAGCGCACGGTCCTGGAGCCGGCCGAACCCGGATAGGTCTTGGCGTACGGCAGTCAGGCCCCCGGCGGCTCTGGGGCGAGGTGGAGGCCGCGTACCAGTGGTGGCCGGCAAACGGCCGTCCGGGATTCGAGCGGTTCGGCCTCAGCGTCACGGCGCAGGGGCAGACCGCCCGGCTGGACGACCCGGGCAACCCGGTGAGCGGGCCGCCCACTGGCATGGGCTAGATCCCGATCAGCCGTACCCGGTCCCCACACAGCTTGGTCATGTCATCGACGTCCGAGGTCAGCATGGCCACCGGGCCCGGCTGGCGAAGCGCTGCCTCGGCGACGGTCGCGTCCAGGGCGTACTTGTGGCCGTGCAGCCCGGTGGACTTGAGGAGCCGGGCCGCGGCTCGCGCCCCCTGCTCGGTTACCGGTTCCACCTTCACCTGGGACAACACCCAGTTCAGACGCGGTGGGTTCACCCGGTCATGGCTGACCTCCACGATGGTGTTGGCGCTGACCACGAAGTCCGCTCCCATGGTGAAGAAGCGCTGAAGCAGTGCATGGGTCCTGCGGTCGGCGGTGACCCACGACGACAGCCCCTGAGAGTCCAGGACGACCGTCTCGAACCGTGCCTTCACGCGGCGTTCGCCGTCCCGGCGGATTCCGGGCCGAAAATCATCGTTTGTGGAACGGCGCTCGGGGTGACTGACCGTCAGGCAGTGGATCCACCAAGGATCCCCACTCGGACACATGGGGTGCCGGGGGCACTCCATTCTCTAACGGGATATTCCAAAAGGACCCGGCCCCCATGTCCACGCACCTTTCCGCGAAATAGGTACCCGGGGGGTCTGGCGCAAAAAGGCATCGATCCGCGCCGTGCCGACAGGGCCGTCTACCGATCGTGGCGAACGGCCCTTGCTGTCACGGACCGGGGCCGCTTGCCGGGCGTACGCTGCGGGTATCAGAGCCTCACCCGTTAAAGGGAGCGTGCAACATGACTGATCTGCCCGCCGAGTTGACGACTGGTGAGCGTGTCCGCATCCTTCGCGAACGCCGAGGGATGACGCGCGCTGTGCTCGCTGGTCTGGTCGGTCGGTCATCTGACTGGTTGAAGAAGATCGAGAACGGTGAGCGGGAGCTGAGGTCGATCACGCACCTCGTGCGGCTTGCTCACGCGCTACACATTTCCGATGTGGCCATACTGACCGGGGATGAGCTGGCCATCCCGGCGGACGCCGTCGGCAAGTTGTCTCACGCTTCCGTTACACCGATCAGGGCGGCTCTGCATGGCGTCTCGTTCGTCGGCACGCCGACCGTGGGGCCGTGCTCCCCTGAAGCGCTGAAAGGCCGTGTGGAGGGCGCGTGGCGGCTCTGGCACCGCAGCCGGTACCAGCGAACAGAGGTCGGGGCGCTGCTGCCTGACCTGATCCGGGACGCGCACGCCTGCGTGAAGGCTCACCAGGGGGACGACCGGAGGGCCGCTCACGCTGCTACAGCCGACCTGTACCGACTCGTTCAGCGGTTGCTCGCCCACATCTGTGAGCCCGAGCTGTACTGGCTCGCGCTGGACCGTGGACGGGCGCACAGCGAGGAGTCCGACAACCCCGTCTCTCTCGCTCTGGCGGCGTGGTCTACGGCCATTGGGCAGCGCGCGGCAGGGTTCGGGGAAGAGGCCGTACAGACGGACGAAGCCGGTATGGCACTGCTGCGGGAGCTGCTGGAACAGGGCGATCTCGAAGTCCTGGGAGTCTACGGGGCGTTGAACCTGCAAGCCGCTATTTCGTGCGGACTCGACGGCCGCTCTGGTGACGCTGAGCGGTATCTGGCGGAAGCTGACCGTACGGCATCCCGTCTGCCCGCTGGCTACACGCACACCCCGTCAGCGTTCGACGCATCCAACGTCGCGATTCACGGCGTGAGCGTCGGTGTGGGGCTGCTGACGCCGGGGGAGGCTCTGCGGCGCGCTGAGGCCATCACGCCGGAAGCCGTCGGCTCCCTGGAACGGCGCTCCCGTTTGCTGCTCGACATTGCGGCCGGGCACCACCAGAAGCACGAGACGGCGGCAGGGGTGCACTACCTGTCAACGGCGCACAAGATCAGCCCGGAAGGGGTGCGTTACGTGCCATTTGCGCGGAGCCTGGCCCGGGACTTGGCCAAGGCTGCGTCCGGCCCGCTGAAGGCCGATGCTGTCGCGCTTGCTGAGGCTGTGGGAGTAGCTGCTGCCTAACCCATTCGAGCAGGGGGACAGTTTGGGTCCGTCACCAACTCCGCTTCGCCTTAACGTCCTTCGCGACCTACGCGAGGGGATGGCGAGACGGTGGCGGGCGCGATCAAAGACGAGTACGTAACCTACGCCCCGGCGGGTGAGACGTGCCCGCTGTGCAGGAAGCCGATCGGGAAGCTTGAGCCCGTGTACCGGGCAGAGGTGGAACGCGCGTCGGCAGGCCCGGCGGTCGTGTATCGGCACGCGAAGTGCGTCCGGGCGGTGGGGGGCAAGTGAGCACCCGTGCCGTGTACCGGTTCGTACCGCACACGATCACGCACGTGCCGGAGGGCGGGGTGATCTTCGAAGCGTTCTGTACTACGAAAGGCTGCGGAGAGGACTCCGGCCCTCAGGATGGGCACGAAGCGGCTCAGGACTGGGCTCTACACCACACCGGGCGCACCGGTCACGATCTCTTCCGACGCGTCGTGACCGACCACGCGAAGGTGAGTCGTGAAGAGTAGGGGCGACAAGTTGCCGTGACCCGGCGTTCATCCCGGGGTGGCACTCTTGATCCCATGAACGCCACCTCCCCAGCCCCGCGCCGTGCCCGTGTCCGTGCCCCTGAGCTGGTCGGCAAGGGCGGTTGGATCAACACCGGTGGCAAGAAGCTGACTCTCGCCGACCTGCGAGGTAAGTGCGTCGTTGTAGACTTCTGGACCTTCTGCTGCGTCAACTGCCTGCATGTGCTTGACGAGTTGCGCGAGCTGGAGGAGAAGCACCGGGACACCACGGTAGTAATCGGGGTGCATTCGCCCAAGTTTGTCCATGAGGCGGAGCATCAGGCCGTGGTGGACGCCGTGGAGCGCTACCAGGTGCACCACCCGGTGCTGGACGACCCCGAGCTGGCCACCTGGAAGCAGTACGCGGTGCGGGCCTGGCCCACTCTGGTGGTGGTGGATCCGGAGGGGTACATCGTGGCCCAGCACGCCGGCGAGGGGCATGCGCACGCGCTGGAGAGGCTGGTCGGCGAGCTGGAGGCGGAGCACGAGGCCAAGGGGACACTGCGGCGCGGGGACGGGCCGTATGTGGCCCCGGAGCCCGTGGCGGGCGAGCTGCGGTTTCCGGGGAAGGCGCTGGCGCTGCCCGGCGGCACCTTCCTGGTGTCCGACACCACCCGGCACCAGCTGGTGGAACTGGCGGCGGACGGCGAGACGGTGCTGCGCCGCATCGGCACCGGGGAGCGCGGGTTCACCGCTGAACCGGCCCGGTTCAGCGAGCCCCAGGGGCTGGCGCTGCTGCCGGACGGGCAGGTGATCGTGGCGGACACGGTCAACCATGCGCTACGGGCCTTCGACCCGGCGACCGGCGCGGTACGGACCGTCGCCGGGACCGGGCGGCAGTGGTGGCAGGGCTCGGCGACCGCCGGGGACGCCCGGGGCGTGGACCTGTCCTCGCCCTGGGACGTGGCCTGGTTCGCCGACCGGGTGTGGATCGCCATGGCGGGGGTGCACCAGCTGTGGACCTACGACCCGGCGGCCGGGACGGTCCGGGTGGCGGCGGGCACCACCAACGAGGGGCTGGTGGACGGGGCGGCCGACGAGGCGTGGTTCGCCCAGCCCTCCGGGCTGGCGGCCGCCGGGGAGCGGCTGTGGGTGGCCGACTCGGAGACCTCCGCGCTGCGCTGGGTGGAGCGGGACGGGGAGGAGTTCACGGTGCGCACCGCCGTGGGCACCGGCCTGTTCGACTTCGGGCACCGGGACGGGGACGCGGCCCAGGCGCTGTTCCAGCACCCCCTGGGGGTCACCGCGCTCCCGGACGGCTCGGTGGCGGTGTGTGACACCTACAACCATGCGCTGCGCCGCTACGACCCGGCCACCGGCCAGGTGAGCACGCTGGCGACGGACCTCAGGGAGCCCTCCGACGCGGTGCTGGCGGGGGAGGACATCGTGGTGGTGGAGTCCGCCCGGCACCGGCTGACCCGGCTGCGGCTGCCGGAGGAGGCGGTGCGGGTGGAGTCGGTGGCCCACCGCACCCGGCGGGAGGCCACCGAGGTGGCTCCCGGGCGGCTGCTGCTGGAGGTGGTCTTCCAGGCCCCGCCCGGCCAGAAGCTGGACACCCGCTACGGTCCGTCCACCCGGCTGCTGGTCAGCTCCACCCCGCCGGAGCTGCTGGCGGACGGCGCCGGCGCGGACAGCGAGCTGCGCCGGGAGCTGGTGCTGGCGGACGGGGTGACCGAGGGCGTACTGCATGTCTCGGCCATGGCCGCCTCCTGTGACGACGACCCGGCCAACGAATACCCGGCCTGCCATGTGCACCAGCAGGACTGGGGAGTTCCGGTGCGGGTGACGGCGGACGGTGCCGCACGGCTGCCGCTGGTGCTGGCCGGACTCGACTCCCACTGAGGAGAGTCACCGCACCATCCGGTGGTCCTCCTCGACCACCGGCGCGGCCGGCGGCGGCGGTTGCACCCGGCGGCGCTTGTAGATGGCGACATAGGCGTTCAGTCCGACGAACCCGACCACCATCATGATCAGGCCGGCCAGATGCACATTGACGCCGTGCATATGCCAGTTGACGGCGAAGGTCAGGATTGCCCCGACGGTGATCAGACCGATGCAGGCTCCCATACCCATGGGAGAACTCCTTCCACGAGTGGTCGGCCGCCCCTTCGGCTACCCCCGATGGGACCGGCCAACCACTCGCGGCGGCCAACCGCTGGTGGCCGGCTACCACTTGAGCGCGGCGGCCTCGCTGTCCTGCCAGTAGGTGGTCTGCGAGGAGTCGTCCACATGCAGCGGGGTGGCGGGCAGCGCGGCCTGGGTCTCGCCGCCCTCCACCTGGTCGCCGCCCTCCGACTGCAGGGCGACATTGAGCTGCTTGGCGTCCCGGCCGGTGCCGCCGGAGCCGTCCGCGGAGGACGTACGCACGCCCGCGTAGGCGGACTTGCCCGGCGCCAGCTTCACCGGCTTGGCGGGCTTGCTCTGGTCCACCGAGGCCGCCGAGGCCTGGTCCTGGTCGAAGCGCAGGAAGGGGAAGCCATAGGCGGTGCACGCCTTCTTGGCGGTGGCCACCAGCAGCAGATGCCGGTCGGGCGAAGTGACCTTACGGGTCTCGATCTTGACATCGGCGGGGGTGCAGGCGTCGCCCTTGGCCGCGCCCTTGCCGGCGCTGTCCTCGCCCTCCTCGCCGGCGTCGTCACCCCCGTCGGCGCCGTCCGCGGTCTGTGCGTCGGCCTTGTCGTTCTTGGTGCTGTCCTTGTCCTTGCTGTCCGAACCGCCGCCGCCACCACAGGCGGTGAGGGTCAGGGCGGCGACGGCGGCCAGTGCGGCGGCCGCGGTACGCAGGGTGCGGGTGTTCATGGGAGGTTCCCCCGGAATGGGATGGCTGCGGGTGGTACGGCCAGATCATGCCGCAGTCCGGGGGAACCGTCGCGTCAACCCTCCAGGAACGCGGTGAGCACCGAGGCCAGCAGGTGCGGATCGTCCGCCCCGCACAGCTCCCGGGCGGAGTGCATGGACAGCAGCGCGACCCCGATGTCCACGGTGGCGATGCCATGCCGGGCCGCGGTGATCGGGCCGATGGTGGTGCCGCAGGCCACCGAGTTGTTGGAGACGAAGTGCTGGAACGGTACGCCGGCCCGCTCGCAGGCGGCGGTGAACACGGCTCGTCCGGTGCCCTCGGTGGCATAGCGCTGGTTGACATTGGTCTTGAGCAGCGGGCCGCCGTTGGGCAGCGGCAGATGCCCCGGCTCATGCCGCTCGGGGTAGTTGGGGTGCACCGCGTGGCCGGTGTCGGAGGACAGGCAGACGGTGCCCGCGAAGGCCCGTGCCCGGTCCTCGTAGGAGCCGCCCCGGGCGTAGACCGAGCGCTCCAGCACCGAGCCCAGCAGCGGGCCCTCGGCGCCGGTGTCGGACTGGCTGCCGTTCTCCTCGTGGTCGAAGGCGGCCAGCACCGGGATAAAGGGCAGTTGTTCGCCGGTGACCGCGGCGGCCAGCGCCGCCGTACCGGCGTGCACCGAGAGGAGGTTGTCCATCCGCGGACCGGCCACCAGCTCGCGGTCCCGGCCCAGATAGGCGGGCGGCTCCACGCTGTGCACCATCAGGTCCCAGCCCAGGATCTCCCCGGCCGAGGTCCCGGTTTCCTCGGCGACAAACCGGATCAGACCGCCCTCGTCCACCGGGCCCAGGCCCCAAATCGGCGTCATATGGCGCTGCTTGTCCAGCTTCAGGCCCTCGTTGACGCTCCGGTCGAGGTGGATGGCCAGCTGCGGTACGCGCAGCAGCGGACGGTCCACATTCACCAGTCTGCTGCTGCCGTCGCGCAGGGTGATCCGGCCGGACAGGCCCAGGTCGCGGTCGAGCCAGGTGTTGAGCAGCGTCCCGCCGTACACCTCCACGGCCACCTGCCGCCAGCCGTGCGAGCCGGTGTCCGGCAGCGGCTTGACGCGCAGATTGGGCGAGTCGGTGTGCGCACCGACGATCCGGAACGGGGTGGCGGCGGTGGCGCCGTCCGGTACGTACCAGGCGACGATGGCGCCGCCGCGGATCACGAACTTGCCGCCGCCGGCCGCGTCCCAGGGGTCGGTCTCGGCGACCTGGCGGAAGCCCGCCTTCTCCAGCCGCTCCGCGGTGTTGGCCACCGCGTGGTAGGGGGAGGGGCTTGCGGCGAGGAAGGTCAGCAGGTCGTCGGTGTGGCCGCGGTCGAAGCGGTGCGCAGAGCTCATGGCCTCCAGGATAGGCACGGGGGGCAATCGGCGCCGGTGTGCCGAGCCGCCGCGTATGGCCCGGGGTGCCGCCCCCCGAACGGCCGTGAGCCCGCTCCCTCCCCGGAGCGGGCCCACGAGTTGTTACGGACGGTTCGCGATGGATTTGTCTGCGGGCCGTCCGTGGCTGGTCGCGCAGTTCCCCGCGCCCCTACCGGGGCGCGGGCTGCGCCTGATTGGATCGCGGCTTAGAACGCCGCCTCGTCCAGCTCCATCAGGGACTGGTCCACCGTCTCGGCGAGGGCGCGCTCCGCCGCCAGGTGCGGCAGGATCTCGCGGGCGAAGAACTTCGCCGCCGCGATCTTGCCGGTGTAGAAGGGCTTGTCCTTGGTGGAGGCACCGGCCAGCTTCTCGGCGGCCACCGCGGCGCCCTTGAGCAGCAGGTAGGCGACGACCACATCACCGGAGGCCATCAGCAGGCGGGTGGTGTTCAGACCCACCTTGTAGATGTTCTTGACGTCCTTCTCGGTGGCGGCGAGGTCGGTCAGCATGGCGCCGACGATGCCCTCCAGGTCCACCGCGGCCTTGGCCAACTGCTCGCGGGCGGTGGCCAGTTCCTCGCCGCCGGGGGCCTCGGCCAGGAACTTCTTGATCTCCTCGGAGAGGGCGGTGAGCGCCTGGCCCTGGTCGCGGACGATCTTCCGGAAGAAGAAGTCCTGGCCCTGGATGGCGGTGGTGCCCTCATAAAGGGTGTCGATCTTGGCGTCCCGGATGTACTGCTCGACCGGGTACTCCTGGAGGTAGCCGGAGCCGCCGAAGGTCTGGAGGGACTGGGCGAGTTGCTCGTAGGACTTCTCCGAGCCATAGCCCTTGACGATCGGCAGCAGCAGGTCGTTCAGGCCGTGCAGGGCCTTGGCGTCCTCGCCCGCCGCCTCCTTGACCAGGATCTCGTCCTGGACGGCGGCGGTGTAGAGCACCAGGGCGCGCATGCCCTCCGCGTACGCCTTCTGCGTCATCAGCGAGCGGCGGACGTCCGGGTGGTGGGTGATGGTGACCTTGGGGGCGGTCTTGTCGGTGAATGCCGCCAGGTCGGGGCCCTGGACGCGCTCCTTGGCGTACTCAAGGGCGTTGAGGTAGCCGGTGGAGAGGGTGGCGATGGCCTTGGTGCCGACCATCATCCGGGCGAACTCGATGATCCGGAACATCTGCCGGATGCCGTCGTGCTTGTCGCCGATCAGCCAGCCCTTGGCGGGGTGCTTGTCGCCGAAGGTCATCTCACAGGTGTTGGACGCCTTCAGGCCCATCTTGTGCTCGACGTTGGTGGCGTAGACGCCGTTGCGGGCGCCCAGTTCACCGGTCTCGAAGTCGAACTCGTACTTGGGGACCAGGAAGAGCGACAGGCCCTTGGTGCCGGGGCCGTGGCCCTCGGGGCGGGCGAGGACATAGTGGAGGATGTTCTCCGCCATGTCGTGCTCACCGGAGGTGATGAAGCGCTTGACGCCCTCGATGTGCCAGGAGCCGTCCTCCTGCTGGATGGCCTTGGTGCGGCCGGCGCCCACGTCCGAGCCGGCGTCGGGCTCGGTGAGGACCATGGTGGAGCCCCACTGCTTCTCCACCGCGATCTTGGCGATGTGCTTCTGCTGCTCGGTGCCCTCCTCGAAGAGGATGCCGGCGAACGCCGGGCCCGAGGAGTACATCCACACCGCCGGGTTGGAGCCCAGGATCGCCTCGGCGTACGCCCAGATCAGGCTGCGGGGCACCACGGTGCCGCCGATCTCCTCCGGGATGCCCAGGCGCCACCACTCGGCGTCCATGTACGCCTGGTAGCTCTTCTTGAAGGACTCGGGGATCGGGGCGGTGTTGGTCTCCGGGTCGAAGACCGGCGGGTTGCGGTCGGCGTCCGCGTACGAGGCGCCCAGCTCGTTCTCCGCGAGGCGGGTGATCTCCTGCAGCACGCTCTTGGCGGTCTCGACGTCCATCTCCGCGAACGGGCCGGTGCCGTACCGCTGGTCGCGTCCGAGCACCTCGAAGAGGTTGAACTCGATATCGCGGAGATTCGACTTGTAGTGGCCCATGACGACGGCTCCGTAAGGGGTGACGGGCGGAAGTGCCTCTGTGCGTACCGGTCAGTAAGCTGCATGATGCTACCGGTCGGTAATAAGGCGCAACCCCTGTTGGGGGTGATGTGACTCGTTACGCTTCTGCTTATGTACGGCTACGACCAGAACGTGGGACAGCAGGGCTATGTGCCTCAGCAGCAGCCCGGCGGCTATCCGGAGCAGCCGCTCTACCCCGAGCCGTCGCCGCCGTCGCTCGCGGACGCGGTGCGGGCGTTCACCACCGGGCAGATGGCTCCGGAGGATTTCCAGGTGATCTTCGCCAACTCCAAGGTGTACTGCCCCCGGGGAGACAATCCGGGCTTTCTCGCCCTGCACAACACCCAGCAGCCGGTGATCCCGATGTTCACCTCGCTGAAGGAGCTGCGCCGCTATGCGGGCAAGGAGTCCAAGTACTTTGTGATCACGGGGGCGGAAGTGATCGATCTGCTGCCCACGGGGTATGGGTTCGTCCTCGATATGGAGGGCGATCACCGGATGGTGTTCGACGCCAAGGCGGTTGAGCAGATGGTGGAGTTCGCGATGCGGCGGATGTACGGCTGAGGGGTTCCGGTTGCGTTGCGGGGGTACGGTCCGCCGATGCCGACGGCGGTCAGCCCCCACGCAACGGCCCCGCGCCTTGCGCTACTTCGTGGCCCGCTCGTACAACGCCCGTACATCGTCCCCGAAGTACGAGCTGTACGAGGTCTCGTCGTCGCCCCCCTCGTCCTTGCCGCCCAGGACGCCGTTGACCGTGCCCAGCCCCGTCCCCGGATCCACATCCGTCAGCACCGGGCTTCCGCTGGTCCCGCTGGGCAAGCCCTCGCAGTCGAAGCGCAGTTGGGTGGCGCTCTCCATCCGGGTCGCGTTCTGGCAGCCCAGCGGTGTCTCGCTGTCGCTGGGGTATCCCAGCACCCGCGCCGGTCTCGGCGCCGAGGGCCGGAAGGCGATCCGTTCCGCGCCGGTCACCCGCTCGATGGGCGTCGCCGACCCCACCTGGCGGACGTGCAGGAAGGCCACATCATGGTCCTCGTCCCGGTCACTGATCCACTCCGGGGCGACATCGATCGCGGTGGGCACCCACACCCCGTAGGGCGCCACCCCATCGTGGTAGCCGGGGACAAACGCGATGTCGGTATGGAAGCCGTTCTGGTGAACGCAGTGTGCGGCGGTGACCAGCAGATCACCGGTGGGACTGTGCACCACGCTCGCCGTGCAGCCATGGCCCGGGTCCCCCTGTCCGGTGTAGAACAGCGGCCCGATCGCGGGTGAGGGGCTCATCTCCCGCGCCGCCAGCGGCTTGGAGGCGGGCAGCGGGTCGGTGTGCGGTGCCTCCCGGTCCGCCGCCTGCGGCACCGTGGGCCGCTCCGTGCCTGTCCGTACCCGGACCGCGGACCGCATGGCCTCGTCCGTCGCCCTCCCGGTCCCGGCCGGCTCCCGGTAGTGCCCGGAGGACTCCCCCTGGGCGAGCGGCTCGTCCGTGGCCGCGCCATGGGTGGCCACCAGCAGGCCCACCACGGCCAGGGCCACCACCGTGGCGATAAGGACGGTCAGACCGGCCCGGCGCGGGCCGCCGGCGTTGAGGCGCATTGCGGAATGATCCCACCTTGTGAGTTGTTCAGTGTTCAACTAAATTGGAAGTGAACACCGAGGAGGCCGTCATGCCCGCAGTGACCGTAGAGAACCCGCTGAACCTGCCGCGTATCGCGGCACCCGCCGGGACCAGCGTCGCCCGGCCCGTGCTCGCGGTCTCGACGGCGCCCAGCGGTCTGGAGGGCGAGGGATTCCCGGTGCGCCGGGCCTTCGCCGGCATCAGCTACGCCCACCTCGATCCCTTCATCATGATGGATCAGATGGGCGAGGTGGACTACGCGGCCGGGGAGCCGCGCGGCACCCCCTGGCACCCCCACCGCGGCTTCGAGACCGTGACGTACCTGATCGACGGGACCTTTGTGCACCAGGACTCGCACGGCGGCGGTGGTGTGATCACCGATGGCGACACCCAGTGGATGACCGCCGGGTCCGGCCTGCTGCACATCGAGGCGCCGCCGGAGGAACTGGTGGCCTCCGGCGGTCTCTTCCACGGGCTCCAGCTGTGGGTGAACCTGCCGGCCAAGGACAAGATGATGGCCCCGCGTTACCAGGACATCAGGGGCGGCAGCGTCCGGCTGCTGGCCTCCCCGGACGGCGGTGCGCTGGTGCGGCTGATCGCCGGGGACCTGGCGGGCCATCTGGGCCCGGGCGCCACCCATACGCCTATCACCATGATCCACGCCTCGCTGAGCCCGGGCGCCGAGCTGGTGCTGCCCTGGCGGCCCGACTTCAACGCCCTGGCCTACGCCCTGGCCGGACATGGCTCGGCGGGAGCGGAGGGCCGCCCGTTCCGGATGGGCCAGGCGGTGGTCTTCGGCACCGGCGACAGCCTGACCGTAAGGGCGGACCGCACTCAGGAGTCCCGCACCGAGAACTTCGAGGTGGTGCTGCTGGGCGGGCTGCCGATCAGGGAGCCGATGATGCACTACGGCCCCTTTGTGATGAACACCCATGCCGAACTCGCCCAGGCCGTCGATGACTTCAAGGCGGGCCGGCTGGGCACCATCCCCGCATCGGCGGCCTGACGTTCAGGGGCGGGCGCGGAGCAGCGTACGCAGCATCCCCGCGCCCGCCGTCACCGCCGCCAGATGCAGGGCAACGGCGGTGGCCGGGTCCTCCGGCAGCGTCATGCCGGACGGCCGGGCCACCGCCAGGCAGATGATGAGCGGCAGCTTCCAGCCGCTCCAGGCGAACAGCGAGCCGGAGCCCAGCCATCCGGCCGCCGGCGGAATCCGCGGCGGCCAGTACCGCCCACAGCCCCAAGTCACCCGTCAGCAGGCGCCGGTTGGGGTCGCGCTCGGCCGGACGGGCCAGCCCCGCGGTGCTGCCCGGCGAAGGCTTCCGGCCAGCGGCGGTGCATGAGGTGCGCCCCTCAGGGGCGCGGGGAACTGCGCGCTCAGCGCAAGGCGGCCCGCACCCGAAGTGCCAGGGAGAGCCCCGTAAGGGGCGCGGGGAACTGCGCGAACGGCCAGTGGCGGCCCGCAGGCGAAAATGAACCCGCCCGGGTGGCCGGGGCATCGTGATTTGGTGCGGGCCGTCTTGGGCTGGTCGCGCCGTTCCCCGCGCCCCTGGCGGGGCGCACCCGCATCGTGATTTGGTGCGGGCCGTCGTGGGCTGGTCGCGCAGTTCCCCGCGCCCCTGGCGGGGGCACCCCATGTCAGGTGATCGACTCCAAGTCGGCCGCCACCGGCGAAGCCGACTCATAGAGTTCGAACCAGATGTTCTTGCCCTCGCCCTGCGGCTCCACCCCCCACGCCCCCGCGAGCAGTTCCATCAGCACCAGGCCGCGCCCGGAGGAGGCCATCTCCCCGGGGTGGCGGCGGTGCGGCAGTTCATCGCTGGAGTCGGCGACGTCCACCCGGACCCGGCGGTTGCCGCGCTCGCCGGATATCGCGGCCATCAGCAGCGCGTCCCCATCGGTGTGCACCAGGACATTGGTGAGCATCTCGGAGACCATCAGCACCGCCGAGTCGATCTGCTCCGGGTCCGGCCAGTCGTGCATCAGCTCGCGCACCTGCCGGCGGGCCTGGGCGATGCGCTCCGGCTCGGCCTGGGCGATGGACAGCACGGTACGGCGCGGCGGTACCGCCACCGCCCCGGTGGGCAGTGGGCGGCGGTGCAGCAGCAGCATGGCGATGTCGTCCTCCCGCCGGTCCACCAGCGGCCCGGTGGTGTAGTGCGAGGACGGTCCGTGCACCGCCTGCACCAGGGAGTCGGCCAGTTTCTCCAGGGCGTCGCCGTCCTCGGCGGCCGCGGCCATCGGATGGCCCTCGATGATCTCCCGCAGCCGGTTCCAGCCGGTCTCCAGATCGTGGCCGCCGGTCTCGATCAGGCCGTCGGTGCACACCAGCATGGTCTCGCCGGGCTCCAGCACCAGCCGGCTGGTGGGGTAGTCGGTGTCCGGGTCGATGCCCAGCGGCAGTCCGCCGGCCGTGGAGCGGACCAGCATGGTGCCGTCGCTCAGCCGGATGGCCGGGTCGGGGTGTCCGGCGCGGGCGATCACCAGCAGCCCGGTGGCCGGGTCCACCTCGATATAGAGGCAGGTGGCGAAGCGGGGGTCCAGGGTCTCGTCCCCGGAGCCGTCGTTGATCCCGGCCAGGAAGCGGGAGGCCCGGGAGAGCACCGCGTCGGGGTGGTGCCCCTCGGAGGCGTAGGCGCGCAGCGCGATCCGCAGCTGTCCCATCAGCCCGGCGGCCCTGACGTCATGGCCCTGGACGTCCCCGATGACCAGGGCGCTCTTGCCATTGGGCAGCGGGATCATGTCGTACCAGTCGCCGCCGACCTGGAGTCCGCCGCCGGTGGGGACATAGCGGGCGGCCACCGACATCCCCGGCAGATCCGGCTGGACGGTGGGCATCATCGAGCGTTGCAGCCCGACCGAGAGTTCCTTCTCCGCCTCATGGTCGCTGGCCCGGCTGAGCGCCTGGGCCAGCATCCGGGCCACCGTGGTGAGCACCGAGCGCTCATCGGGGGTGAAGGACACCGGCAGGCTGAAGCCGGCCATCCAGGCGCCTATGGTCTGGCCCGAGTTGATCAGCGGCAGAAAGGCCCAGGACTGGCGGTGGAAGCGGGAGACCAGCTGCCAGACGCCCGGGAAGCGGCGCTCATAGTCGGCGGGGGAGGGGATATAGATGGCGCGGCCGGTGCGGATCACCTCGGCGGCCGGGTGCCGGGCGTCCAGCGGCAGGTCCAGAAAGGTCTCCAGGTCCTCCGGGCCATAGCCGTGCTGGCCCAGCATGGTCAGCCGGCCCCCTTCGGTCCCGTAGACCGCGAGCGCGGAGGGCTCGAAGCCGGGCATGGACAGCCCGGCGGCCACCCGCAGCACCTCGGCGGTGGACCGGGCCTCGGCCAGCGCCCGGCCCGCGTCCAGCAGGAACGCCTCCCGGTTGCGCCGCCAGTCGCCGGTGACCATGGCGGCCCGGGCCGGGGCGGTGCCGGGCTGGGGCTCGGGCACCTCCTGGAGGGTGCCCACCAGCACGGTGTGCTCGCCCCGGGGCACCTCCCGGGTGCGGCTGCGTACGGTCCGCAGTACCCGCCCGGCCTCGTCCACCACCCGCAGCCGGGCCTCGGCCAGGGTGCCCTCGGCCACCGCGAGGTTGATCACGCCCTGGATCTCCACCCAGTCCACCGCGTGGAAGCGGGCCCGGGCGGCGGATTCGGTGAGCTCACAGCGTTCGGCGGGCAGGCCCAGCAGGCGGGCGGCCTCGGCGTCGAAGGTGACGGTGCCCGAGGTGCCGTCCCAGTACCAGAGCCCGGTGGCGACGGCGGCGAGTACGTCCTCGGTGCGCATTGCCCCACTTTATGCAGGTCTGTCCATCGCAGACCACTGAGGGCGGCGGTGGCAGTACCCTTGCTCAGTGCTGTATGCACGCTAACCCAGTGCGGCGAGCCAACGCGGCGAGCCAGTGCAGCGCCTCTCGATCCACGCCTTCGACCACGACTTGGATGAACGATGCATCGTTACCGGTCCCACACCTGCGGCGAGCTCCGTGCGGCGGACGTCAACACCGACGTCCGGCTGAGTGGCTGGCTGCACAATCGGCGCGACCTGGGCGGCATCCTCTTCATCGATCTCCGCGACCACCATGGCATCACCCAGCTGGTGGCCCGCCCCGGCACCGCCGCCAACGAGGCGCTGAGCCACCTCACCAAGGAGACCGTGGTCCGGGTGGACGGCACGGTACGCAGCCGTGGCGCCGAGAACGTCAACCCCGACCTGCCCACCGGTGAGATCGAGATCGAGGTCACCGAGGTGGAGGTGCTGGGCGCCGCCGAGCAGATCCCCTTCACCATCAACGCCGAGGACGGCGTCAACGAGGAGCGCCGCCTGGAGTACCGCTTCCTGGACCTGCGCCGGGAGCGGATGCACCGCAACATCATGCTGCGCTCGGCCGTGATCGCGGCCATCCGGCAGAAGATGACCGCCCGCGGCTTCAACGAGCTGGCCACCCCGATCCTCTCCGCCACCTCCCCCGAGGGGGCGCGCGACTTCCTGGTCCCCTCCCGGCTGCACGCGGGCAAGTTCTATGCGCTGCCGCAGGCCCCGCAGCAGTTCAAGCAGCTGCTGATGATCGCGGGCTTTGACCGCTACTTCCAGATCGCGCCCTGCTTCCGTGACGAGGACGCCCGCGCCGACCGCTCGCCGGGCGAGTTCTACCAGCTCGACATGGAGATGTCCTTTGTCGAGCAGGAGGATGTCTTCCAGGTCATCGAGCAGGTGATGACCGAGCTCTTCGAGGAGTTCGGCAACGGCCGCCATGTCACCTCGCCGTTCCCGCGCATCCCCTTCCGTGAGGCGATGCTCAAGTACGGCTCGGACAAGCCGGATCTGCGGGCGCTGCTGGAACTGGTGGATGTCTCCGCGGTGTTCGCGGACAGCGGCTTCAAGGCCTTCGCGGGCAAGCACGTCCGTGCCCTGGCGGTGCCGGACACGGCGGGCCAGAGCCGCAAGTTCTTCGACGGGCTCGGCGAGTACGCGGTCGAGCAGGGCGCCAAGGGCCTGGCCTGGGTCCGCGTCGGCGAGAACAACGAACTCTCCGGCCCCATCGCCAAGTTCCTCATCGAGGACGACGTCAAGGCGCTCACCGAGGCCCTCGGACTGGTCCCGGGCCACGCGGTGTTCTTCGGCGCGGGTGAGTTCGACGAGGTCTCCAAGATCATGGGCGCGGTCCGCGTCGAGGCCGCCAAGCGGGCCGGCCACTTCGAGGAGAACGTCTTCCGGTTCTGCTGGATCGTGGACTTCCCGATGTTCGAGAAGAACGAGGACACCGGGCAGATCGAGTTCTCCCACAACCCCTTCTCCATGCCGCAGGGCGGCCTGGAGGCCCTGAACACGATGGACCCGCTGGACATCCTGGCCTGGCAGTACGACATCGTCTGCAACGGCGTGGAGCTGTCCTCCGGTGCCATCCGTAACCACGAACCGGACGTGATGTACAAGGCGTTCGAGATCGCCGGGTACTCCAAGGAGGATGTGGAGCGCGAATTCGGCGGCATGCTGCGGGCGTTCAAGTTCGGCGCGCCGCCGCACGGTGGGATTGCGCCGGGCGTTGACCGCATGGTCATGCTGCTCGCCGACGAGCCCAACATTCGCGAGACGATTGCCTTCCCCCTCAACGGCAACGCGCAGGACCTTCTCATGGGCGCGCCCAGCGAAGTGGACGAGTCCCGCCTCAAGGAGCTCCACCTCTCCCTCCGCAAGCCGGCCCTCTAACGGGGCTCCGCCCCCTCGCCCCCCGGGTTCCCACCCGGGGGGTTCCCTTTTGCCCTTCGGGGTGCGCCCCTCCAGGGGCGCGGGGAACTGCGCGCTCAGCCACGCACGGCCCGCACTCGAAATGCAAGGGGAAGCCCCCAGGGGCGCGGGGAACTGCGCGAACGGCCGACGGCGGCCCGCAGCCGAAAGGAAACCCGCCCGGGTGGCCGGGGCATCGTGATTTGGTGCGGGCCGCCCTGGGCTGGTCGCGCAGTTCCCCGCGCCCCTATCGGGGCGCACCCGGCGTCCCGGGGGGCGGGCTAGACCAGGGCGCGGGGCAAGCGCAGAGGCCCCGGCGGGCAGCAGCCCGCCGCCGAGTGGATCGCCCGGGCGAGCCGCCGAGGCGACGCCTGCGAAGCCAGCAGCACCGACCAGACCCCGAAATCGGCGATAGCCATCAGCTCCGTCTCACCGAGCTCCTCGGCGACGACCACCACCGGCACGCCCCCGACCGCACCCCTGAGCACATTCCGGTCCTGCCGCCCCAGCAGCAGAACCTCCACCTCGGCCCCGGCACGTACGACCCGTACGTCGTCCAGCCCGCGCAGCCGCCGGGCCAGCCGGGCCCGTCCGACCTCGTCGGAGCCATAAACACTTACGGTGATTCGCTTGTCCAACACGGTCCACACACTGCTGGACCGTGCTGAACGAACGATTGCCGATCGATCAACGCCCCCCGCGGGGGCGCCCCGTCACGCCTCGGCGGAGCCGAACCGCTCCCGGTAGGACTCCAGGTCCTCCTCCGTGATCTTCGCGAACAGCACCGGCGGCACCGTGAACGGCGTGCCTTCCGGCACAAAGGACAGCGAGCACGCCTCGTCATGGCTGACCCAGGTCGCGTTGTCGTCCGGCAGCTGGAAAGCGGACCGCATCACCGCCGCCGAAGCCGGAATGAACGGCTCGGAGACGATCGCATAGAGGTGGATCAGGTTCATCGCCGTGCGCAGCGTCAGCGCCGCCCCGTCCGGGTTGGTCTTGATCTCCAGCCAGGGGGCCTTGGTCTCCAGGTAGGAGTTGCCCGCGCTCCACAGCGCACGCAGCGCCTGCGCCGCCTTGCGGAACTGCAGTGCCTCCATGTGCTCCTGGTACTCCAGAAGCAGCCGGGCCACCTCCTCGCCCAGCGCCGCCTCGGCCGCCCCGGCCTCCAGGCCCGCCGGGACATGGTCGCCGAAGCGCTTGCGGGAGAAGGACAGCACCCGGTTGACGAAGTTGCCCAGGGTGTCGGCCAGGTCCTTGTTGACGGAGGCCGCGAACAGCTCCCAGGTGAACGAAGTGTCGTCCGACTCCGGCGCGTTGGCCATCAGGAAGTAGCGCCAGTAGTCGGCGGGCAGCAACTCCAGTGCGGCGTCGGTGAAGATGCCACGCTTCTGCGAGGTGGAGAACTTGCCGCCGTAGTAGGTAAGCCAGTTGAAGGCCTTGACGTAGTCAACCTTCTTCCAGGGCTCCCGGGTGCCCAGCTCGGTGGCCGGGAACATCACCGTGTGGAAGGGGACATTGTCCTTGGCCATGAACTGGGTGTAGCGGACGTCCTCCGCCTCGTACCACCAGGACTTCCAGTCGCGCTCGGCCGGCGCCTGGTCCGCCCACTCCTTGGTCGCCCCGATGTACTCCACCGGCGCGTCGAACCAGACGTAGAACACCTTGCCCTCGGCGGCCAGTTCGGGCCAGGTGTCGGCCGGGACGGGCACGCCCCAGTCCAGGTCACGGGTGATGGCGCGGTCGTGCAGGCCCTCGGTCAGCCACTTGCGGGCGATGGAGGAGGCCAGCACCGGCCAGTCCTTGCCGTGCTCGTCGATAAACGCCTCGACCTCGCCCTGGAGCTTGGACTGGAGCAGGAACAGGTGCTTGGTCTCCCGTACCTCCAGGTCGCTGCTGCCGCTGATCGCGGAACGGGCGTCCACCAGGTCGGTGGGGTCCAGCACCCGGGTGCAGTTCTCGCACTGGTCGCCGCGCGCCTTGTCGTAGCCGCAGTGCGGGCAGGTGCCGACGATATAGCGGTCGGGCAGGAAGCGCTCGTCGGCCAGCGAGTAGACCTGCCGGATGGCGCGCTCCTCGATAAAGCCGTTCTCCTTGAGCTTCCGGGCGAAGTGCTGGGTGATCTCCCGGTTCTCCGCGGAGGAGCTGCGCCCGAAGTAGTCGAAGGAGAGGTTGAAGCCCTGGTAGATCGCCTTCTGCGCGTCATGCTGCTGGGCGCAGTAGGCGTCCACCGCCAGCCCGGCCTCCTTGGCGGCCAGCTCGGCCGGGGTGCCGTGCTCGTCGGTGGCGCAGATGTAGATCGTCTCGCGGCCGGTCTGGCGCAGGAAGCGGGCGTAGACGTCCGCCGGCAGCATTGACCCCACCATGTTGCCCAGGTGCTTGATCCCGTTGATGTAGGGAAGGGCGCTGGTGATGAGGTGTCGAGCCATTGCGGCTGCTCCCTGGTCGCTGCTCGGATGGGGGTGTGCCCGCTGCTTGACGGGCACCTTTAGCGTATCCGAGTACCGGGAAGCAGCCGCGCGGCCCGGGGCCGGGGGCCCCGGCGGCGGGCCGCCCCGGTCAGAGCCGGTGCAACTGGGTCATCCAGGCCCGCCAGGGACGGGTGATGGTCTCGCGGTAGGTGTGGTGCGAGGGGTTGCTGCCCGCATGGCTGAAGGTCCACTGCTGGGCCGTGGCGAGATCCTCCCCGGGCTCCGAGCCCGCGCCGCACACCGCGCACTGCATGGCATAGACCACCGGCTCGGCGTCCGGCTCCCGGTCGGGCTGGAGGGTCCATCTCCCGAACAGGAACACGCTCCGGGTGCTCACTGAGCCCACCCGCTCTCCTCTTCCTCGGGAAGCCTCACCGCTGCGGGCGGGCAGTACCACTCGATGCCACCCCTGGGCGGCCGTAGCTGTACGTAACCGGCGTGGGTGTCCATGACCTGGCCGAGGCGTCCGGTGCGGGTGTCGATGACATAGCTGCCGAGGGCGGGAAAGGCTGGTAGGGCCTGGGCGCGCGGAGGGAATTCATCGTTCACGCTCTTACGATGCCCACTTGTCGGCGACCTGATCTCCCTCGACGGTGAATACGGAGCGTAGACATTGCCGCCGGGGCCAAAGGGTCGCGAGGGGTGAGTGCGAACCCCTCAATTCCCTTGTGCCGCCGACCGCTTGTACGAAGGCGTCTCCTCCATGCGAATCATGACGGTCACGGCGAGGTCCCGGGGCGATGTCGCTCCGTACCCGGGTGCCCCGCCCTGCTCCCCTTCGCCGAGCTGACCGCCGGGTGCGGCGCCTTTCTCTGTTTGCTGAGCCCACCCGCCGAAGGCGGGAGTAGGCGAACCGCAGCGAGGGGCTCCGGCTCACAGATCGTCGCTTACGCGGTGGTGTGACCCTCCGGCTTGAGGCCGGCTTCGACAAACGCGGCGTCGTGGATACGGCCGATCTCTGCCACCATCTCGCGGACTGCGAGTGGATCACCGCTCTCCGCAACGAGCGCTTCGAGCTCGCGCAATCGCGCCGCGCGAGTCGGATGGCGTTCGATGGCGACGCACACCGTCCATTGCCCCACGAACCTGCGCAGTGGGGCTGAGTTCACGGTTTCGCGAGCCTCCCGCACCGCTTCCGCCCGCTCGGCGTCGAACATCGGCAGGGCTGCCGGGGCCAGCTGAGCCAGCGCGGCGCGCAGGTCTTCGAGGGTGCTTGCGGGCTGGGGGACGGGGGCGAACCGATCACCCATTTTGGCCGGTGCTTCCCATACCGCTTCCCCCCGGTGGGCTTGCTGTCGGGAGACCGACCGTAGGCATAGGGCCACCGCTCAGGCAAGCGATCCCCAAAGCTGCGGCGCAGACGTGTTGAGCGGGTTGCCCATCCCGGCGCCGCCGGGTGCATCGCCGCTTCCCCGCCTGCGGCGGCCATCCCCGCCCACGCGCCACCCGTGACGGTTGTCCCGGCCGGCCCGGCTCTCCCGTGGGGGCTGACCACCGTCGGCGTCAGCGGGCCACAGCATGGAGGGTCAGACCCTCCCGCGCAGCTCTCTCAGGTACGCGGCCGCTGCTTGGCGGAAGTCTTCGCGTGCTTTCTTGAACTGATACCAATCCGGGTTTTTGCCGCCGTCCTTGTGCATGGCTTGCAGCCGTTCCAGGACCGAGCGGGCTTCCTTGACCGGGCCGACGTCCTCAACATCAATCACGTTGAACTTGGCCCTTGTATGGGCGTATGCGGCGTCCACCGCTTCAATGGCGGCCGTCTCGTCCTTGTACCGCCCTTCGCTCCGAAACCAGGCGACTTGGGACTCTGCGTCAGCAGCGGAAAGGAAATCGGCGTATGCGTCACGGCGGGCGAGATACAGCTCGACAGGGGGTGCGTCGGTCATGCTCTTTCTCCATGGTGGCTGTGCTGGACAGACCCTTGCTCGGCTTGGGCACCGTCACGCTACTGGGTTGAGGTCCGCTGCGTACGAGGGCAGTTGGAAGACGGTGAGCCAGTTGGTGGCGGCGGTGATGAACTCCCGTACCAAAGCCGTGAGTTGGATGCGGGCGTTTCCCAGACAAGCACGATCGGGCCGCCGAGCCGGTTGCGGGCTCCGCTCGACGGGCCTATGGGTGGGGAGGCCGGCGGTGGTCGCAGCAACCGGGCGCACGGGCACTTTTTGGCCGTATCCCGGCCACCGAAGAGTTCCGATCAAGTGGCGCACATGGGTATGGGAGACTGCCGTGCGAAAACGGGGCTGGAGGGGGACATGGACGACAAACTTCGCTTGCACGCCATCGACTTGATCGACACGTCCTGGGGTATGCACACCCTCAATGAGATGCTCGTCGAAACGGTCAACGCTCTGGTCGCTGCACTCAGCGGCCAGAAGGGCATGGCCGGTGACGACGATGCCGGCCACGCCTTCGCCACTCTCTACAACAGCGCCGCCAGGACCGCGGTCAACCAGCTTGGCCAAGCCACCGACATCATGGGCCGCGGCAGCGCGACCACACTCCAGGTTGCCAACCGCTTCATGGCTCACGAGAGCAAGTTCGCCGCCAACATGCTGCGCGCCATCGGCCAGAGCGGCGCTGCGCCGAGGGACGGCGCGGCAGGCCAGCCGAACTGCACACCCGCGCCACTGGGGCAAGGCGAGGACTTGCCCGAGGTACAGGGCGGCACAACGGCAGCCACTCAGTACCTCTTCGGGGACCGGTTCCGTGGCAGCCCGGAGAAGCTTGAGGACGTCGCCAACGCCTGGCGCATGGCCAAGGACATCACCGCCCGTGTCCTGTCCGACGCCCAAGACTGTTGGCGCACCGCCACCCGCAGCGCGCAGGGGGAAACCGCGGACGCGGTAAACGCTTTCTTCAACACGTTCGTGGGGAAGGACCACCCGCCGGCCAAGGTGCACGAGAGTTCCACGCTGCTGGCCAACCTGCCTGCTGCCTGTGATCAGATCGCTAAAGCCTGCGAGAAGTACGCCGACCACATACGCACGGCCAACCGTCGGGCGCCGTATCAGCAAGGCGACGACCTCCTCAGCAAGTCAGGACTGGACAAGCTGTTGGACGACCCCCGGTTGGGTGGCAACGGCGAGGACGGTGGCCTGCACACGGCCGTCACCTCCGACGACCACATACTCGACCTCGCCAGCCTGGGCCACACCCTTGATGCTTCTCAAGCAAGGGTCCCAGTGCCCAAACCGGATACTTCGCCGTTTGGCTCCCCGCCTGCCCCCTTTCTTCCTTTCATACCTGAGCCGTTCATGGTGCCTGTCGGGTACAAGCCCCCGGTCGGAAGCATCGCCGCCCGGCCACCGGTTGCCCCGCCCGTGCCCCCGGATCCTCGGTTCCCGCCGCTCACCCCTGCCGAGCGTAAAAAGTTCGACGCCTGGGCCAATACCCTGCGCGACAGCCACTACGCCGGCGGCACTCCAGACGACAATGCCTACCAGTACCGGGTCGCCGGATACCCGGAGAAGGAAATCCCCATCGACCCCAGCCTGTCGCCGAATGGCACCATCCTCGCCGACGGCCTGCGCTCTACCGATGGCATGGCTGTCGAGGCCAAAAATGTCCGCGAACCCGGGTGTGGCAGAACTTTCCGTACCCTGGAGAAACTGCAGAAAGCAGACCGATTCCAGAGGAACGTCCTCATGCGCGACGACTACACAGAGTTGGTGAAATACAAGTCCGCAATGGAACATCCGCCCAACGGTGGACAGGTACGCGGCCTGGAAATCGACACCAACGACGCCAACGCCGTTCCTTACTGGGATGCCCTGATGGCCGCTCACGAAGTCAAGGGCTACGCCCGCTACGTTCCGTAAACCGACTCAACTGAGGAACACACGTGCAGGACAGCGCTGACAACTTCCGAACCACGTTCATCTTCGGAGCACCCAATGAGACCCCCCGCGGTTGGGAGCTCTCACTTGAGCACTTCGCCGCGGCCCTCCTCAGGAGGGACCCTGATGCCTTCACCCATATGATGTCGTCACCGCTTCTCGGTGACATGCTGACCTTCACCTTCCGTACGTCAGAGGGGGAACGGGAAGGCAATGCGGGCCCTGACCCCGACGGCGTAGGGCTTAATGACTGCACCGCCGGCGAGGCAGCGGAATTCGCGCAGTGGCTACGTCAGGAAATTGTCCCCCCCGGGGCATCGATAGACTTCAATATCCGCCCCGCTGCCGAAGTGGACCTGCCCAACCGGCGGCTATCGGATCCGGTCAACGCCGAGGTTGTCCTCAGCGAGCTGCTGGCCTATGTGCGCGATATTCTCGCGGCCCAGGAGCGAGGAGAAATGTGATCTCGGGCTTACCGCGCTTGCGCGCCCAGGCGCTCCGCGATGCGCAAAGCGGTCATCGCGTGGTCGTCCTCAGTCAGCCGTCGTTGCCATCAGACTTGCCGGTGCCGCCGCCGTCGCCCGGAACCAGGTCACGACGACGTGCCGCATCGATCAGCCGCTTCGAGCGCAGCAGCCCACCCGAAGGGGCGGAGCCGGCGGTTATGTCGGGCATTACAACCTCCATCTGATCGGGGAGGACGGCCGGGCGGCCGTCCTCCGCGTCGTCCCTGCCTGCGGCTGCGGGCAGGGAATTCTGTGAGGCGCGGACTACAGGTCGTCCTGGCCAGGCGTCTCCGGCGCAGCAATGGGCGGCGCTTCGGCACGCTCGCGGTCCTCGACCAGCAGACGGCGCCGCCGGTCAATCTGCCGGTCGAGCTGGATCGAGACCCGCATCATTTCGGCCGGTGTCATGACGAGGGCGGCCGGGGCAACGGTACCGTCCTGGTAGGTGAGTTCCACCGGCACAGCGCATTGGGCGGCGCGGTGGTCATAGGAGATGTCCTTGGGGACCAGGGTGATCTGGGGGACCGCGGGGGCGGTGGTCGGGGGCATGGGACAGTTCCTCTGCATGAGGGAGGTACCTGCCGTGCTGGTGGCCGACATGGTGGTTGACGGCATCTGGGCAGGGCAGGACCACCTACGGGTGATTGCGGGAGTCCGGCCGGTCCGCGCGGTATCCGCGACGTCCTTGGCTGTCAGGCCCGGCCAGGAACCCCACCGTAGAGCGGATGTGGTCCGGCTCACTACCTCTGCGGTATTCAGGTTCGGGGCCAGATATTCGCTGGCTCCCGCATGCCGAGAGGAGGCCCAAGTGTGAATGGGCAAAACGGACTTGAGTGCATTGACGGGTTAGAGCAGGCTATTCAGCCACGATCAGCCCAAGAGCTTTTCGCCCGCCGCCTTCGCCGGCTGCGGGAGCGTCGAGGTCTGACCCAGCAGGCCCTCGGCGGGTTGGTTCCGATCTCCCAGGCGCGCATCTGCCGCTTCGAGAGTGGCAAGGAGTTGCCAAGCGAGGAGGTAGTCCAACGCCTTGACGAAGTCCTCGACGCCGACGGGGAGCTGACGGACATCTGGCCAATGGCCGCCCGACGCCCGTATGCGGCACTCGTACGCAGCTACCGCGAGGCCGAGGAAAAGGCGGAGCGCATCTACCACTTCGCCAACATGATCCCTGGCATCGCGCAGGTGGAAGGCTACGCGCGGGTCATCATCACCGAGTGGAACAGCCTGGTCGGCGGTCTGGACGTGGAAGAAAGCGTCCAGCACAGGCTGGAGCGACAGTCCATTCTCGACGGCCCGAATGCGCCATGGCTGTGGTCCGTACTGGACGAGGTGGCCCTCCGCCGCGTTGTCGGCAGCCCAGCCATCATGAGGCAACAGCTCCAACACCTGCTTGACCTGGGCACTCGCCCCCGCGTGGCCATTCAAATCCTGCCCTTTCGCCAGGCCATCCCCGGGGGTTTCACCTCAACGGTCCTTTCCCTCCTAAGCCTCTCAGATGGGCATCAAGTCGCCTACCAGGAAAGCGGCTTGAACTCTTCCTTCGCCACCAGCCTGGAGGAAGTTGGGGTGTACACGACCTTCTACGATCACGTGCAGGCCAGGGCCCTTCCCCCCGACGAATCCGCGGAGTACATCCGTACCGCTATCAAGGAGTACCAGTGACCACAAACGTTGACCCGTCCGCCATGACCTGGCGGAAGTCGTCTCGCAGCCAGGGAGGTGTCGAGTGCGTGGAGGTCTCCGACGACCTCCCCGGAGCCGTCCCTGTCCGCGACAGCAAGAACCCTGCCGGTGCTGTGCTCCTCTTCCCAGCAGGTACTTGGTCCAGCTTCGTCGGCTCCATTAAGGACACGCCCGCAGTCTGACCACTGCTACAACAGCGCGGCCCCCTCAGACGCATTGAGGGGGCCGCGCGCTCGTGCACCACAGCAAACTAGCGGGCGGTAGGCAGACAACGGTACAGGGCATATGCCGACCGCCTGAGCATGCAGGCGCGTGCCCGGGTGTAGCACCACCCAACCGGGGTCTGACCAACAAGATCGAAAGCAGGTCGATCCGTGGCTGCCCAGCACTTTAGCCCCGCCCTCCCCACCCCCGCACCCACCATGGCCAACCCCGGCTACGGCAAGCGGAACGCACCCGGGCAATCGCCGCGCACCCGGCGGGACTTCGAACACCTGCCCGCCCGTGAGGCGGCCCTCGCGGCGTTGATCGACCGGCTGCCGGAGGGTGCCGCCATGGACGCCAAGACGCTGGCCGCGCTCAGCCCGGAGTACGGGCAGGCGGCCTGCCGTAGCGCGCTGAAGCGGCTCAGCGAGGCGGGGCACGTCCGGCGGATCACCGAGCACCTCGCCGTGGAGGGCGGCCGCCGCTGGGTGACCCGGACGTACTTCTCCCGGAGCGCCCGCTCGGACGCCTGGTGGCAGCGGTTCCTCGACGGTGACCTGGACGCCGAGGCGGAGGAGGAGCGCCCCGCCGCACCCCCGCGCGCCCCTGCCGGGCGTCCCGCGCGCTCCCGGGCGTACGCCGCGCTGGCCGCCCTGGGGTGCGCCGACTCCCGGCTCAGCCTCTCCGCCGCCGAGTGCGCGGCCCTGGAGCCGCTGGCCGCCGAGTGGCTGGCGCGCGGGGCGGACGAGGGGCAGCTGACCACCGCGCTGACCGCGGGGCTTCCGGTGCCGGTGCACTGCGCGGGCGCGCTGGTCCGCAGGCGGCTGACCGACAAGATGCCGCCCGAACTCCCCGCGCCCGAACTCTCGGCCGCCCGGCAGCCGTTGCGCATCATGGAGTGCGCCCTGTGCGCCGTACCGGGCCGCCCGGAGGCCCTCCCGGGCGGGCTCTGCCGGGACTGTCGGGGCGAGGCGCCCCGCCCTCAGCGGCCGGACGCCCTCGCCGAGGAGCACGTACGCCAGCGAATCGCCCTGCTGCGGGCCGGAGTTCGCGACGGGGCGTCCCGTCAGCGGCACGGCGAACTGCGCGACCGGCCTCAGACGGCCCGTGTCTGACGCCTATTCGCAGACGAGGAGGCTCGCGGTGCTTTCATCTCTCCGCCCGGGGGAGTATCCCTCCCCCCGATCGTCGTCCGCGACCAGCGCTTGCAGTTCGAGAAGCGCCATGAGCGTCATGGTGACCGTCCCTTCCCCTCGTCGGGGTACCCGGACACAGCGGAGTGTGCCTACGCCCAGGGATCGGTAAACGACCGTCCCGGCACCGGCTTGGCGATCAGGAAGTGCTCGGAGGCCCGGGCGTAGATCGGCTTCGCGTTGCTCTCACCGCCCTGACGGATGGCGGCGCGGGAATGTGACGGGGGTGCCTGGCGTAGGGTCCTCGCCCGTGACCCATGACTCTGCACATCTCCGTACGACGGCGGACGCCTACGACGCCATGGCCGTCCGCTATGCCGACTTCGTCCGCAACGGGCTGGACCCGCTGCCGCTGGACCGGGCCTTCCTGGCCGCGTTCGCGGAGTGTGTACGGGCGGCCGGCGGCGGGCCGGTGGCCGAACTGGGCTGTGGGCCGGGCCAGATGACGGCCCTGCTGCGGGACCTGGGCCTGGACGCCTTCGGCATCGACATCTCCCCCGCGATGATCGGTATCGCCCGTGACGCCTATCCGGACCTGCGGTTCGAGGTCGGCTCCATGGACGCTCTCGACCTCCCGGACGGCGCGCTGGGCGGCATCCTGTCCTGGTACTCGGTGATCCACACCCCGCCGGGCGAAATCCCCGCATATTTGGCCGAGTTCGGGCGGGTGCTGGCGCCCGGCGGACATCTGCTGCTCGGCTTCTTCGAGTCCGAGGGCGCGCCGGTCACCGCGTTCGACCACAAGGTGACCACGGCCTACCGCTGGCCGATCGACGAACTGGCGGCGCTGGCGGGCGCGGCGGGGTTCGCCGAGGTGGGCCGGATGCTGCGGGAGCCGCTCGAAGGGGAGCGCTTCCGGCGTGGACATCTGCTGATGCGCCGGGCGGCTTAGCCTCCGAATTCGTACCGCAGCAGGCGCCCCATGTCCCGCACCCCCGGCACCCGGGCGGTGAGCCAGGCGCTCAACCGCCCGGGCCACGGCAGCCGTTCGACACCCGGCAGCGCGGCCGTCGGCAGCGCGTCCAGGCAGCGCAGGCCCGGCGCCCAGCCCTCCGGCTCGCGGGGGTCGTCGATCGCCCACTGGAACCGGCTCCCGGCCCGGCGCAGCGAGGGCACCAGCGGGGCAACCCGCAGGGCCAGGGAGTTGCAGCAGTCGAAGAGCAACTGCCCGCCGGGGAAGCGGTGGACGATGCGCTGGAGGAGCCGCTTGCCGTCCTCCTCGCGCAGATACATCGACAGCCCCTCGAAGACCGCCACCGTGGGCCGGTCCGCGGGGACGTGCTCCAGCCAGCCCTCGTCGGTGACGGAGGCGGCGAGGGTGCGGTAGTCACCCGCCGGGTGGGGCAGCAGATGCTCGCGGATGGCCAGCACCTCGGGGAGGTCCACATCGATCCAGCGGACGGTGGGCAGCCGGGTGATGCGGTGCGCCCGGCTGTCCAGTCCACAGGCGAGGTGCAGCACCGTGGCCTCGCGGTGGGTCAGCAGGAACCGCCGCGTCCAGTCGTCGAGTTGACGGGCGCGCAGGGCGATCCCGGCGGCGGTGAGCCGGCCCATGCCCGCCCGTTCGAAGTCATAGTCGATGCGCGGCACCATCCGGGCCGCCTCGGTGTCGCCCAGGACGGGGGCGGGGGAGCGGCTGTCCAGCGCGCGGGCGTAGAGGGTGAAGAGCATGGTCTCCGGTACGCCGTGCAGGGTGATCTTCTCGCGGTCCATGGCCGAGCCGTCCCCTTCTCCGCCCCGGTGTCCAACCTAACGCCATGGCCGTTCCACCGTGCGGTGGAGGAACCCGGTTCGGCAGGACGAGGGAACGCCGCCCGTCCGCCGCCAGGATCGTCACCATGACCACTGCCACCGCACCCCGCTGGGCTGTACACGCCGCCCATCTGCCCGCCTTGCTCACCCTGCCGTCCGGGCTCTGGCGACTGGCCCTGGTCTGCGGTTTCTCCGCCGGTTACACCCCGGAGGGCCGCCACCGGCTGGGCATCACCGGCTGGGGCGCGGCCTGGCCGCTCGCCCTGACCGTCCTCACCGAGGGGGCGGCCTTGCTGACCCTGGGGCTGGTCCGCCCCTGGGGCGAGGCCCTGCCCGGATGGCTCGGCGGCCGGCCCATTCCCGCCCGGGCGGCGACGATCACGGCCGCGGCCGGGTGCGCGGTGCTGCTGCTCCTGTGGACACCGTTCCTGTTCTGGTGGCACTACCCCGACACCGGAATGACCCCCACCGGCCACACGGTGGTCGGCTTCCTCTATCTGCCTGGTGCTGTGGGGGCCGGTGGTGGGGGTGCTGACGGTGGGGTACTGGAGGCGGAGGCGGGCGGGTGTGTTTGCGGGGTCAACTCGCCCTTAACTCGGTTGAGTTAACGTTAGGTGACTGGCTTGCGACTGTCTGTTCAAGCGTTCTAGGTTGCCGATGAGCCGTTCAGGCTCGATGCCCGCTTCCGGCCGACTCTGAGGGATGCACATGACCACGCTGCAAGCAGCGCCCCTGGATATCGGGGCACCATTGGGGGGAGGAGGCGACGCCATGACACCCAGGTCCGTGAACCGGCCGCAGATGACGGTCGAGGAGTTCGAGCAGCTCGCCCGCAGTGCCCCCGAGACCGTCCGGCTGGAGTTCATCAACGGAAAGATCGGGGTCAAGCAGGTGCCTGACGGATACCACGGCGACATCATCAGGTGGCTGCAGAAGCTGTGCATGCAGCACCGGCCTGACCTGTGGTTGTACGGGGAGCAGGGCCTGAAAGTCGAGAGTTACCGCAAAGGCCGCGCCATCGCGGATGGCGCCCTGGCGCCCGACAAGCACACCAGCGGCCAAGGCGAGTGGCTGGATCCCGACGGCATCCTCATGGTGGTCGAGGTGACCTCCAACGACTCGGACACCGACCAGCGCGACAGGCGCGACAAGCCGCACGGCTACGCCCAGGCGGGCATCCCGGTCTATCTGCTCATCGACCGTGAGTACCGCTCCGTGACCGTCCACGCGGGCCTGGCGGACGGCGTCTACCGCGACATCACCACGCGCCCCTACGGCACCCCCGTCGAGCTGCCGGCTCCGGTGGGATTCAAGCTCGACACCGAGGAGCTGAAGGAGTACACGGACTGACCTCCGGGCCGGGACGGCCATGCGCCCCCCGCCTCATTGGCGGGAGAGTCCCCTGAGGCACTGGAGCTCTGCCGGCTCCGGGAGGGAGACAAGCGCGGCCACCGGCTCCCCGCCCTCGCTGATCGCGATGGGCTCGTGGCTCTCCCGGCCCCGGGCGACCAGCCGTCCGAGCTGCTCCCGCGCTTCCGCCGGCGGATAGGTCTCCATGCGGGAACCGTACGCACGCAGGGACCCGTACGGCATCGCCATTCCGGCGGTTTCCGGTCCCCGGCCGTTGACGGCGAGGCCCACCGGCCGCGAGAGCCGGCGGCGCGGACATCCGCGAGACGGAGACATCAGCGAAACACCCCCTCTGCTAGACACCGCATCCTGGAAGGAAAGGGGCGTACCCGTACGACCCGCCCCGCACAGACCCGCACAGAGAGGAAGCGGAAGCCATGCGTGTGCTGGTCGCCGAGGATGAGGAGATGCTGGCCGAGCTGGTGGCCACCGGGCTGCGGCGGGCCGGGTTCGCGGTGGACACCGTGTACAGCGGGGACGCCGCGCTGGCCTACCTGGGGCTGCATGACTACGACGTGGTGGTGCTGGACCGCGACCTGCCCCGGGTGCACGGGGACGAGGTGACCCGCAGCCTGGTGGCCAATGGCTCGCGGACCCGGATTCTGATGCTGACCGCGGCGGGGTCCATGGAGGACCGGGTGGCGGGCCTGGACCTGGGCGCGGACGACTATCTGCCCAAGCCCTTCGAGTTTCCGGAGCTGATATCCAGGGTGCGGGCGCTGCGCCGCCGCAGTGCCCGCCCCGCGCCGCCGCTGCTGGAGCGGCATGGGCTGCGGCTGGACACCGTACGGCGGACGGCCAGCCGGGACGGGCGGGAGCTGGAGCTGTCGCCCAAGGAGTTCGCTCTGCTCCAGCTGCTGCTGGAGGCGGATGGCGCGGTGGTCTCCGCCGAGGAGCTGCTGGAGCGGGCGTGGGACGCCAACGCGGATCCGTTCACCGGCGCGGTCCGGGTGGCGATGAGCAAGCTGCGCGGCAAGCTGGGCGAGCCGCAGCTGATCCGTACCGTGCAGGGCGTGGGGTACGCGCTGTGAAGCGGCCGGTGATCGCGGCGCGGACCAGGATCGCGGTGGCCTTTGGGGCGATCTTCCTGGTGCTGGGTACGGCCCTGCTGGTGACGGTGAACGTGCTGTCGCGGGAGGGCACCGAGGAACGGGCGGCGGTGATCGCCCGTACCGCCCTGCCGGTGCAGGAGGCGGTACGGGGCGGGGCGCTCAGCCGGACCGAGGTCTACCGGGTGTCGGGGGACGTCAGCGCGGCGGCCTCCCGGGAGCTGACCGTCTGGTCGGCGGGGGCGCTGCTGGCCACCGCCCTGCTGGCGGTGGGCGTCGGCTGGTGGACGGCGGGCCGGTTCCTCAGCCCGGTGCAGGGGGCCCTGGACAGCCAGCGCCGGTTTATCGCCAATGCCTCGCATGAGCTGCGCACTCCGCTGGCCACCCAGCGGGCGGCCATCCAGGTGGGGCTGGAGGGCGAGCCCTCCGCCGAGGAGCTGGCCCGTACCAAGGCACTGCTGCTGGCCGCCAACCGCAAGTCGGAGCGGCTGATCGACGGGCTGCTGGTGCTGGCCAACAGCGAACGCGGGCTGGAGAAGCGGGAGTTGACGGATCTGGCGGAGGTGGTCACCGAGGAGGTGGCGGCGGTCGCCGGGCGGGCGGCCCGGGAGGGGGTACGGATCGCGGTGCGCACCGTGCCCGCTCCGGTCAGCGGCAACCGGGTGCTGCTGGCCCAGCTGGCGGGGAACCTGCTGCGTAATGGGGTGAGTTACAACCGTCCGGGTGGGTCGGTCCAAGTGGCCGTGGAGCCGGGGAGGTTGACGGTGGTCAACACCGGGCCGGAGGTGCCGGCGGCCGAAGTGCCCGCGCTGTTCGAGCCGTTCCGGCGCGGTGAGGGACGGGACCGGCTGGGCGGTGGCGCCGGGCTGGGCCTGTCCATAGTGCGGTCCATCGCGCGGGCCCACGGCGGCACGGTCAAGGCCGCCCCCAATGCGGCCGGGGGCGGCCTGCGGGTGACCGTGGAACTGCCGCGCGGCGGCGCTAGCGGACGATCCCGGCCGCGCGGGCCGCGCTGAGCCAGGCCGGGAAGTGGGCGGTCAGCTCCTGGTAGAGCCGGTCGTCGGCGATGGTGTGCGGGTCGCGCCCGGCGTGGAAGAAGCCGGCGTTGTCCACCGCCCGCCGCTCCGGCACCGGAAGCGACTTCAGCGAGCGCAGGAAGTCGAAGCCCTTGCTGCCGGGTTCGCCGAAGGCCACGAACTGCCAGAACAGCGGCAGCCCGGCCGCCTCGCACAGCACCTGCTCGGCCTGGGCCTTGCTGACCGGCCCGCCGTCGGTCTGGAAGACCACAAAGGCCGGGTCGGTGGCCCCGCAGCCGCGGTAGTGCTCGATCACCGCCCGCATGGCGGCCGCGTAGTTGGTGCGCCCCATGTGCCCATAGGACTCGTGGAGTTGCTGGATGCGGCCGGCGTAGTTGGTCAGGTCCAGGTCGGCGATGCCGTCCACCTCGGTGGAGAAGAAGACCACGGGCACGGTGCCGTCGTCGTCGAGGTTGGCGGACAGGCCCAGGACCTGCTCGGCCAGATGCTGGACGCTGCCGTTCTTGTAGTACTCGCGCATCGAGCCGGACCGGTCCAGCACCAGATAGACCGCGGCCCGCTGGCCGGCCAGCCCCTGCTTGTGCAGTGAGACGCCCGCCGACTTGTAGAGGCTGACCAGGCCGGGGGCGGTGGAGCGCACCTTCTCCAGGCTGATCGCCGCTCCGGCGGGCGAGGGCTCCGGCTCCGGGGAGGGGGACGGTTCGGGGACCGGGCCGGGGCCGTCCGGTTCGGGCATGGGCTGGGGTTCCGGCATGGGCTGCGGTTCTGGCATGGGACGGGGCCGGGGCTCGGGCTCCGGCACCGGCTCGCCCGGTGCCGGGCTGGGGGTGGGCTCCAGCGGTCCGGGGTCGGGGATGCGGTCACCGGTGGGCTGGGCGGGCACCGAGACGGGGGGTGGGGCGGCCGGGGAACCGGTGCTCTGCTGGGGCAGGTCGGGTTCCTGTTGCTCGTCCGTCCTGGCCCGGCCGAACGCGGTCCGCAGCAGGCTGCGAAGGCCCATGAGAATTCCTTGTCTGTGGAGCGAGGGATTTGTTAGGTGATGAGGCGAAATGCCCGTTGTTTGTATGCAGGCTATCGCTAACGCTCCGTCAGGTACATGCCCTCACCGGCCCGTGTTATGGCCGCCGGACTCCGCTCCTGCCCCCTGTCTACGGCCCCGGCGGCTGGTCCGGGATCCAGTTGCCATGGGCGCCCACCGGCACCCGTACCGGCAGATGGATCCGGGCCACCGGTCCGGCGGTGAAGTCCTGGGCGGCCAGCACCAGCAGATCGGTGGCCGCCCGCCGGGGATCGTAGGCGAAGGCCAGCACCCAGCCCTCGTCCTCCGCCGCCCCGGGCCCGGCCGGGACGAAGACGCCCTCGCCGATGTCACCGCCCGGCGGCACCGGGAACTCCTCGGCGGTGCCCCGCTCAAGGTCGTATTTGAGCAGGCCGGTGCCGAAGCCGGTGCGCTCCTCGCCCGCCGGCTGGTGCACCGCGTAGCCGAAGCGGTGCGGCAGGGTGAGCCGGCGCGGGTCCACCCGTGGGAACTCCACCGGGCGCTCGTCCAGCTCCAGGCGCCGTACGGTCCCATCGGCCGTGGCCACCGTCCACCGCTCCAGATAGGCCGGCTGCCGGAACGGGGCGGGCCGGGTGAGGTCGAAGAAGCGGTCGTAGCGGACCAGGTGCACGGTGATCAGCCCGTCCCGCTCATGGGCGTTCATGGCGTGGAAGACATAGCAGGGCTCGATCTCCAGCCAGCGCACCCGCCCCGCCCCGCCCTCCCTGGGCAGCAGGCCCAGCCGGGCCGGGCGCCGGGGGTCCCAGCGGAAGGCCGGCGGCGAGCCCCAGCCGGCGGCGAAGGCCACCGGCAGGTCATAGAGCAGCACATGGTGCTCGGTGAGCGAGAAGTCATGCATCATCGGCCGGCCCTCGACCGGGATCTCCACACAGCGGCGCACCCGGCCGTCGGTGGCGGCCACCAGATACTGGACATAGCTCCAGGCCGGGCAGTACGCCACGGTGTGCAGCTCCCCGGAGCGGGGGTCGATCACGGTATGCGCGGCCAGCCCGCCGGGCAGGGTGCCATGGAAGTCGAAGGGGCCCACCGTATAGAGGTCCGGGTCCAGCTCATAGGGCAGCGAGCCGCCCTCCACCAGCGCCAGCAGATGCCCGGCGAACTCCTGGACATGGGTGTTGGGCGCGAAGTCCATGCCCAGATGGCGCGGCCCGTGCAGCACCTTCTCGCCCAGCTGCCGGGCCACCTCGTCCGAGCGCACCCAGCGGTTGCGGTACCAGGCGGCCCGGCCGTCGCGCAGCCGTACCCCGTGCACCATGCCCTCGCCGCTGAACCACAGATGGCCGGCCGGGTCGTCCACCCGCAGCGGATTGGGGCCGTTGCGCAGATAGCGGCCGCGCAGCGCGTCCGGGACCCGGCCGGTGACCGGCAGGTCCATGGCGGTGATCTCCTCCCGGGCCGGGGCGAACAGTCCGCCGAGGTAGGGATTGGCCGTCTTCGACTGGTCCTCGGTCATTCCTGCTCGCCACCTTCGCCGCTGCCCCGGCCCGCCCCGTGCGGCCGTGTCACCACCATCCGGCGGAAGAGCGCGTTCGACCAGCCCGTACGGCCTGTCGAACGGTGCCCGGCGCGGCGTTTCCGGGCGGGGAACGGCGGGACAAGCCCAGGAAGCGGCCAGGACAAGAGCCGGGGAAGAAAAGAAAACAGGGCAACCCTGGCCACCGGTTCCCGCCTCTTATCCGGTGACCGGGCCGTTCAGTCGAACGCGGATGCCCACCACGGGGTGGCAGGGAGTGAGAAACACATGGGCCTGACCAGCAGGTCACTGGTGTACACGGTGGGCTTCGCCGCCGTGTTGTGTGTGGCACTCATGGTGTGGGTGTGGCCGCGACTGGCCAAGCGCAACCTGCTGTCCGTCCTCGGCAGGCTGGGCGCCATCCTGCTCACCCAGCTGATGATCATCACCACCGTGCTGCTGGCCGTCAACTCCAGCCTTGGCTTCTTCGGCACCTGGAACCAGCTGCTGGGCCGGGTGGACAAGGCACCGGTCAATGTCTACGAACAGGTGCCGGCCAACGGTCCCGCGGCCATGGTCAACGAGTCCAAGAACGGCCTGGTCCAGCCGACCGGCGACGAGGGCCTGAGCCATGTCGGCGGGATCCCGCGCGGGCCGGAGGCCAAGACCGGCCGGGTGGACTCGGTACGCATCGTCGGGCGGCGCTCCCAGGCGGTCAACCCGGCCTATGTCTATCTGCCCCCGCAGTACTTCCAGCCGCAGTACCAGCGGGCCCGCTTCCCGGTGATGGTGGTCATCAGCGGCTACCCGGGTGGCCGCAAGAGCGTGGCCCAGCACCTCAAGGTGCCGGAGACCGCCGCCAAGCTGCTGGCCGACAACAAGATGCAGCCCACCATCGTGGTGATGCTCTCCCCGACCATCGCCCAGCCCCGGGACACCGAATGTGTGGACGTCCCCGGCGGGCCGCAGGCCGAGACCTTCTTCACCAAGGACCTGCCGGAGGCGCTGCGCAGCGCCTACCGGGTGGGCCATGACGCCACCGCCTGGGGTGTGCTGGGCTACTCCTCCGGCGGCACCTGCTCGCTGGAGCTGGCCATGCGGGCGCCCGAGGTCTACCCGGCGGCAGCGGCGCTGTCCGGCGACTACAAGCTGGACAACGACATCGCCACCGGCAACCTCTTCGGCTCCGGGGAGCAGGGCAAGCAGAACAAGCGGGAGCACGACCTGATGTGGCGGCTGCAGAACAAGCCGGCGCCCCGGGTCTCGGTGCTGGTCACCTCCAGCCGCCATGGCGAGAAGAACTTCGACGCCACCCAGAAGTTCCTCAAGGCGGTCAAGGACCCGATGAAGGCGGCGACCATCATCCTGCCCGAGGGCAGCCACCACTTCTCCACCTGGCGGCGGGAGATCGCCCCGGTGATGACCTGGATGAGCCAGCAGCTCACCTTCCCGCAGGATGCGCAGGACGCGCCCAAGAAGAAGTAGCCCGCGCGGCGGCCGGCGTGACTGTCGGCGTGACTGCCGGCGTGGCTCAGCCCGCCGGGGGCCCGCCGGGCAGCTGCTCGGCGAGCCAGGCGAAGGCCGCCGGGTAAAGGGTGACCCAGGTGCGGTAGTTGTGCCCGCCCCGGTCCAGCAGCATGGTGCGCAGCCGCACTTGGCTGCCCACCGCCTCCCGCTGGAAATCCTCGATATAGCGGGGCGGGCTGTCCCGGTCCTGCCGTGAAGTGGCCATAAACAAAGCCACATTGGCCTGGGTGTGCCGCACCAGCCAGATGGGGCTGTTGCGTTTGCGAAGTTCCTGGTCGGTGATGGCCCCGCCGTCTCCGTTGAGCGGGTCGGGATCCAGCGCCGCCCCGGCACTGAAAACCTTGGGGAATTGCAGCGGCAACTTCGCGGCACAGAATCCGCCGGTGGAAATCCCCAGCGTCGCCCAGGAACCGGGGCCGTGTGCCGTGCGGAAATGGTGCCGCACCAGATCCGGGACATCGGAGGCCAGCCAGGTGGCCACCTTGCGACCGCGAATATCGGAGCAAGCGGTGTCCACCCCACCGGGATTGATGATCGGCACCGCCAGGATGAACGGCCGGGTCGTTCCCTCGCGCAGCAATTTGCGGTAGGAGCCCGGCATCTTGCCCTGCTCCAGCCAGGACTGGGGGGAGCCGGGCACCCCGTGCAGCAGCATCACCACCGGAAAGCCGGTCTTGCGATAGCGCGGGTCGTCGTACTGCGGGGGCGTCCAGACCATCACCTGCCCGGAGAGCGAGGAGCGCGCCCCATGGAAGTAGGTCTCGCGCAGCCCGTTGTCCCCCTTGGTGAACTTGGCCCGCTGGGCCGGCGGGCCCGGCATGGACACCGGCCCGGCGGTGTCCCCGTCCCGGCCGAGCAGGTCCTCCCAGGAGGCGTAGAGCCCATAACTGGTGTTGATCCATACGGCCACCACACAGATCGCGGTCACCTGGCACAGGCCGATCAGCAACACCCGTCCCAGCCAGCGCAGCGGCCGGGGGCCGGGAATCCGGGCCCAGAGCAGCAGCGTGGCCAGCACGGCCAGCACGGTCACCGCGACCAGCAGAGCGAAGAACGCGGTGCCGGTGAGACTGAGAGTCACGGGGCGACCATAACGACCGAGAGCGGAAGCGTCGGGGGTATTGCGGCATGAGAACCCGGACGGGACGTCATCCGGTCAAATTCCCCCGGCGCCGCGCCGTTTGGCAATCAACCTCAAGTCAACCTCAGACTTTCGATCGATCCGTAGTGTCACCACCTGATCGCGGGTAGTTTCCAGGCCAGGCAGTCCGACCCATCGGATGGTCGTCTGGGAGACGTGATGGAATCCATGTCGCGCAAGGAGAGAAAGACAGTTGTCGTTCTGACGCTCATTGTGATCGCGATTGTCTGCTACTTGATCGGCAATATTCGTCCCTAAGGGCTTGTCCAGGTCCTATTCGGAACGGCGCATCGAGGTAATCGCGCAGGAGAACAGCAACTCCCCGTCCTGGCGGCCGGTGACCCGCGTGTCGCACGCCCCGGACGCGTCCGCCGGGCCCCGCTCGGCCTCGATCCAGCATGGGCTGCTCAGCTCCGCATACCGGTGGAAGGAGCTGCTGAGCGCGACCGGGCAGACGGGGGCCGCGGGATCGAGGGCGAGCACCGCCTGGCGGGCGGCCTCCAGCAGCACCATGCCGGGGATGTGATCGACCGGGTGGTCGAAGAGGATCGGATGCCGTACATCGGCCCGCAGTCGCCAGCGCCCCGGCGGCGCGGCACCGTCCGCCGTGGAGAGCACCACATCGAAGGCCGAGGCCCGGCCCACATGGCGGGGATAGACCGGGGAGCCCAGATCGGCCGGCGGCCGCACCTGCCGGGCGCCGCGCAGCCGCCGGTAGACCTTGGGCGAGGTGCAGCTCAGCGAGGCGCTGCCGGTGGCGGCCACCGCGCCGTCCCGGCGGATCACCACGTCATAGTGCATCCCGGCGAAGGAATCCCCATGCCATCGGATCCGCGAGCAGTCCACCAGCAGCTCCAGCTCGGCCGGTGACCAGCCGACCGCCAGATGCTCGGGGTGGCTGCGGTAGTCCAGGTGCCACATGACGAACCGGTAGTCCAGCGGCACCCCGAACTCCGCGTGCGAGAGCAGCGAGCCGACCTGCCGCACCGTCTCCGCTATCAGCATCGGATCGTGCTGGGTGCCCAGCACCGGCGTGAAAAAGCTGTGCCCGCGCGGCCATTGGGCGCTCACCGCAAAACGGTTCTCGCCCAGCCGTCTCCAGCCCGTCAGCAACACCTCGGCCACCGCGGCCCGGTGGACGAACTCCCTGGGCACGGTGGTGGTCAGACGCGGTACGGGCAGTCGGCCGGCCGGCCGGACGGGCTCAACGGAGGTACGGCTCCTGGACATTGCTCCCCCAACGGAACGCTGATCGGATCACCTGCAGCGTGGCCGGTCGGCCGTGCTGTAAAGATACGTATCTGCCGGTTTGCCACTCAAGGTCCGTGGCATTTTCCGCCATTCATGATCCGTCTTCGCCGCGCATCTGGACACTGACTCGTTCGTCACTCAAGTGTGGTGTGAGACCCACGCAGTGACGGACGGAAGCAACCGAGTCCAGGGAGTCAGCAGATGTCGGCCAAGCTTGCCGGGCCCTCCACCACCGGCCTCACTCCGCGACCGCGGGTGGACGCCCGCCTGCCGGAGCGCCTGGCGCTCTCGGCGGCCACCACCAAGGGAGGCACCGCCGAGTTCGCGTCCTGGCTGGCGGGGCGGGGGGCGGCGAATGCCTTCCGGGTGGAGCGGATTCCTTTTGCCGGGCTGGAGGGCTGGTCGTTCCAGGAGGGCACGGGAAACCTGGTGCATCGCAGTGGCCGGTTCTTCACGGTGGAGGGTCTGCGGGTCGCCGGTGGGATGGCTCCGTTCCCGGAGTGGCATCAGCCGATCATCAAGCAGCCCGAGGTGGGCATTCTGGGCATCCTGGCCCAGGAGTTCGACGGGGTGCTGCACTTTTTGATGCAGGCCAAGATGGAGCCGGGCAACCGCAATCTGTTGCAGCTCTCGCCCACGGTGCAGGCCACGCGCAGCAATTACACCAAGGTGCATCAGGGTGCGGATGTGAAGTACATCGAGTACTTCATCGAGCCGGGGCGGGGCCGGGTGCTGGCCGATGTGCTGCAGTCGGAGCATGGTTCGTGGTTCTGGCGCAAGTCCAATCGGAACATGGTGGTGGAGGCGGTGGGGGAGGTGCCGCTGCTGGAGGACTTCTGCTGGCTGACCCTGGGCCAGATCGCCGAACTGCTGGGGCGGGACAATGTGGTGAACATGGACGCGCGCACGGTGCTGTCCTGTCTGCCCTTTGCTGACCCTGATCAGCGGGCGGTGCGCTCCGATACGGAGCTGTTGTCGTGGTTCACCGCCGAGCGTTCCCGGCACGATGTGTGGGCGGAGCGGGTGCCGTTGGCGGGTCTGCCGGGCTGGAAGCGCGGGGAGGATGCCATCGAGCATGAGGAGGGCCGGTTTTTCCGGGTGGTGGCGGTGTCGGTGGAGGCGGGCAACCGTGAGGTGACTCGCTGGACCCAGCCGTTGTTCGAGCCGCTGGGCCTGGGGGTGACCGCGTTTTTGACGCGGGAGTTCGATGGGGTGCTGCATGTGCTGGTGCACGCCCGGGTGGAGGGCGGGTTTTTGGACACGGTGGAGCTGGGGCCCACGGTGCAGTACACCCCGGACAACTACGCCCGGCTGTCGGTCGGGCAGCGGCCGTTGTTCCTGGACTATGTGCGGTCGGCGACGCCTTGGTATGAGGCGGTGCACTCGGAGGAGGGCGGGCGTTTCCTCAATGCGGAGAGCCGGTATCTGCTGGTGGAGGCCGAGGACGGTCTTGAGGTCCCGCCCGGTTATGCGTGGGTGACTCCGGGCCAGCTCACCAGCCTGGTCCGGCATGGTCATTACCTCAATGTCCAGGGCCGCACCCTGCTCGCCTGTCTCAACGCCCGTTCGGGGAGCGCCCGATGACGGCCTCGCTGCGTTTCGGTGTGCTGGGCTGTGCGGATATCGCGGTCCGGCGGATGCTGCCCGCGATGGCGGCGTCCACCGGCACGGAGGTACGGGCCGTCGCCAGCCGCGACGCCGCAAAGGCGGTACGGGCCGCCGCCCCGTACGGCGCCACCGCCGTGGGCGGGTACGCCGAACTGCTGGAACGTGAGGACATCGACGCGGTCTATGTCCCGCTGCCCGCGGCTCTGCACGCCGAGTGGGTGGAACGGGCGCTGCTGGCGGGCAAACACGTCCTCGCCGAAAAGCCGCTGACCACCGAACTGGCCCGCACCGAAGGGCTGGTGAAGCTGGCCCGGGAGCGCGGCCTGGTGCTGATGGAGAATGTGATGTTCGTCCATCACTCCCAGCACACCGTGGTCCGCGAGCTGGTGCGCGAGGGCGCCATCGGCCAACTCCACGCCCTGCACGCCACCTTCACCGTCCCGGCCTTCGCCGAGGACGACATCCGGCACCGTGCCGACCTGGGCGGCGGGGCGCTGTGGGATGTGGGCATCTATCCCGTCCGCGCCGCCCTGCACCTGCTGGGTGAGGGGCTTGAGGTGCTGGGCGCCCATCTGGTCAATGGCGCCGGGCGCGAGGTGGACACCGCGGGCGCCGCGCTGCTGCGCACCCCCGAGGGGGTCAGTGCCCAGCTGACCTTCGGCATGGAGCACGCCTACCGCAACCGCTATGAACTCCATGGCAGCCAGGGCCGGATCACCCTGGACCGCGCCTTCACCCCGCCCGCCGACCACACCCCCGTACTGCTGATCGAGACCCGGGACGGGCTGACCGAGCGCCGGCTGACCGCCGAGGACCAGGTGGCTGCCACCCTGGCCGCCTTCGCCCGCGCGGTCCGGGACCGTACCGCCCCCGACCCGGCCATCCTCACCCAGGCCGCCCTGCTGGACGCGGTACGCCGGTCGGCGGGCCGCTGACGCCGGAGGTTCAAGGACGGCCCCGGGGACGGTCGCTCCCCGGGGCCGTCCCCTATGTCCCCAAGCCGTTGTTTTACTTGACGCCCGGCTAGTTAGCGGCCTACGGTTGCCTCATCAAACTAGCCCGGCGGCAAGTAAGTTTCCGGTGTTGCCGGAGCTCCCGCACCTGTTCTGGGGAGAGAACATGCCGCAGGAACCCGCCCCCGGCGCCACCCCAACCCCCCGCGCCACCAAGGTGGTTATCGGCGCGGTGGTCATCGCCATGCTGCTGGCCTCGCTGGACAATCTGATCCTGGGCTCCGCGATGCCCACCATCGTCAGTGAGTTCGGCGGCCTGGACCACCTCTCCTGGGTGGCCTCCGCCTATATGCTCGCCACCGCCGCGGCCACCCCGCTCTGGGGCAAGTTCGGCGATATGTACGGGCGCAAGGGGACCTTCCTCTCCTCCATCGCCATCTTCCTGGCCGGCTCGGCCGCCTCCGGACTCTCCCAGTCCATGGGCCAGTTGATCGCCTTCCGCGCGGTGCAGGGCCTGGGCGCCGGCGGGCTGATGGTGGGGGCACTGTCGCTGATGGCCGCGCTGATCCCGCCCGCCGAGCGGGGCAAGTACCAGGCGCTGATCTCCGGCGCCATGGGCGTGGCCATGGTGGGCGGCCCGGTGGCGGGTGGCTTTATCACCGACCACCTCGGCTGGCGCTGGTGCTTCTATGTCAACCTGCCGCTGGGCGTGCTCGCCCTGGCCCTGCTGGTCTCCTGGCTGCACCTGCCCCAACAGCGGTCCCAAGCCCGGGTGGACTATGCCGGCGCCGTGCTGCTGACCACCGCCATCAGCGCCCTGGTGCTGCTGTCCACCTGGGGCGGTACCGAATACCCCTGGACCTCGCCGGTGATCGCCACCCTGGCGGTGGTCTTTCTGGCCGCCACCGCCCTCTTCCTCGCGGTGGAGCGCAGGGCCGCCGAACCGGTGCTGCCCCCGCATCTGTTCCGCGACCGCAACCTCTCACTGGCCAACGCCATCGCCTTTCTGATGGGCTGTGTGATGGTGGGCGCGATGACCTTTCTGCCGCTGTTCCAGCAGACCGTGCAGGGCGCCTCGGCCACCAACTCCGGTCTGCTGATGCTCCCCATGGTGCTGGGCATCGTCGGCGCCAACCTCACCACCGGCCAGCTCGCCACCCGCACCGCCAGGTACCGGCTCTTCCTGGTGGCGGGCTCCGCCCTGCTGGTGGCCGGAGTGGCGCTGATGCTGCGGATGGATGTGGGCACCGGCCGCACCGAAACCGGCTGCTATATGGCCGTACTGGGCATCGGGGTGGGCCTGTTGATGCAGAACACCATCCAGGTCGCCATGGAGAGCGTGGAACTCAAGGACCTTGGCGTGGCCTCCTCCAGTGTCACCCTCTCCCGCACCCTGGGCGGCACTCTGGGCGTGGCGGTGGCCGGCGCGGTCTTCTCGCATCAGGTGCGGCGGGTGATGGCCGACCGGCTGGGCGCGTCGGCCGGCCGGGTCGGCGGCGGCTCGTCCCGGCTGGACGCCGCAAGCCTCAACAAGCTGCCGTCCAAGGTCCGTTCGGCCTATGAGCACGCCGTGGCGGGCGGCATCCACCAGGTGTTCCTCTACGCCTCCGCGGTGGGCCTGGTCAGCCTGGCCGTCTCCTGGTTCGTCCGCAACGGCCGCCGCGACCGCTCGCTCCCCGAGCCCCCCGCCGACCGTCCGGCTCCCGACCACGCCTCCAGTGCCGCCTGATCGCCGCCCCATAGGTTCTGCGTGGTGCCCTGCGCGACATCGTGGTGGACCTGCGGGTCGGTTCGCCGACTTCGGCCATTACCACTCCACCGTGCTGGACGCGGACTCGGGGCGCTCGGTGCACGTCCCTGGGGGGTCCATGGCTTCCTCACCCTTGCTCTCGGAGAAGGACGCCGGGGCGCAGAGCCTGGCCGAGGCGGTCCGCGCCGGAATCCTCGCGCACCGGCCCGGCGGGGCCGAGCCTCAGCCGACGCCGCTCTCCCGGTAGGCGGAGGCCAGCAGCTCCTGGGCGCTGGCCAGCAGCGCCAGCCGCTTCTCCTCCATGTCACCCTCGACGCTCTGCAGGGCGAACACCCCGAAGTGCAGGGTCAGCAGGGCGGTCAGCGAGCGGACCTGCATGGCCACCGGGGCGTCCGGCCGGCGCAGCAGCCCGGCCAGCGCCCCCACCCGGGCCCGGAAGTCCTGCCCCACGCTCATGCAGTGCAGCGCCGCCTGGTTGGTCTGCAAAATGATCAGCAGCGGTGCGGACTTGGCGAAGATCACGCTGCACCGCTCCAACAGCTCCAGCCCGGCGTCCAGTTCACCGCCCTGCTCGCGGCCCCAGGCGATCACCTCGTCCAACTCGGCCCCCACCGTCTCGAAGAGCCCGGCGAGGATGTCCTCCTTGGTCTTGAAGTGGTAGTAGAGGGCAGCCTTGGTCACCCCCAGTTCATCCGCGATCTCGCGCAGCGCCGTCTTCTCATAGCCCTGGTCCAGGAAGAGCCTCAGCGCGACCTGCTGAATGCGCTCGCGGGTATCACTGCGGCGGCGCGGTGCACTGCTGCCCATCTGCTGTCCCTTCACTCGGCCGGTCCCGGCGAGAGCGGGGCCGGTCGCCCCAGCCTACCCAGCTGACCCGCTGGCAGGTAAGCCGCTCCGGCGGGCCCCGTCCACCGGCCGCGCAGCCGATAATTCAATGAGAATTCGGCGGTTCCGGCCGCTGGCTCGAATGAGTGAAAGCCCGGAACCTCTCCAATACGGGGGGAGTTGGGCAGAACGCTTTCTCAGTGGGGGCGCTACACGATCGAAAGGCTATAGACGTGCTCAAGAAGGTACTCACCACGGCCGCGCTGACGGCTTCCACGGTGGGCGTCGTCAGCAGTCCCGCGATGGCTTTCGGTGACGGCCACAACCAGGACGTCGCCAACGCCAATGGCGCGAAGACCGCTTATGGAAACACCAGGACGGGCGGCAAGGAAAGCCCGCAGATGAGCCTGATCCAGGGCACGCTCAACAAGCCGTGCATCGCCATCGGCAAGCTCGGTATCCAGTCCGTGGTCGGCCTGATCAACATCGGCCTGCAGGACATCCCGATCCTCTCCTCCGAGCAGCAGCAGCAGTGCACCGACAACTCGACGATCGACAACGGGGACAACCCGCTGTCGCACATCCTCGACGACATTCCGATCCTGTCGCTCAACGGATCGGGCAACGGCGCCTGAGCGCCGTACCGGTACCGGAATTCCCCCGGCGGCGGGTGTGCGGGCCCCGCTGCCGGGGGTTTTTCCTGTTTTCCGGTTTCCGGTTTCCGGGGGCAATTCCGGGGCCGGTGGCGGTCGTCCGAACGAATGAAGCGGGATAACTTCCCGGCCGGTGTGCCGGTTGGACATGTTGCTCTCCAAATCCGTCGGCCTCCAGCGAAGGGCAATTCGTGATCAAGAAAGTAGTGGCGACGGCCGCGCTGACGGTCTCCGCAGTGGGCGCCTCGGTCGGTCCGGCGATGGCCGCCGGTTCCGTCCCCATGGCCGCCCCGTTCCGCGGTCATGACGGGGACATCTCCAATGCCAACCAGGCAATGCAGATGTATGGAAACACCTGGACCGGCGGCTATATGAGCCCGCAAATGGGCTTGATCAACGGCTCGTTCAACAAGCCGTGTATCGCCATCGGGAAGCTGGGCCTCCAGTCCGTCCTCGGCCTGGTCAACATCGGTATCCAGGACGTCCCGATCCTCTCCTCGCAGCAGCAGCAGATGTGCACCGAGAACTCCACGATGCAGAACGGGGACAACCCGCTGTCGCACATCCTGGACCACATCCCGATCCTGTCCGGCAACGGTTCGGCGAACGACCACTGAGCCCGTACCGCCTGCGAAAGCCGCCCCCACCGGGGCGGCTTTCCGCCGTTCCGGGATGGCTGCTAACGCCCGGGCGGGCGAGGGGAGTTGGCGGATCGTTCCAGCAAGGACTCGACCAGGGCGGCGACATGTCGGCGGTCCTCCGCGGACAGCCGCTGGACACCGGCGATCAGCGGGTCCGCCTCGGTGGCGGGGCGGCAGGCGGTGGACAGATGGATGCCACAGGCTTCGGCGGCGGCCTGGCGCACCCGGTCCAGCGGCAGCTCCAGACCGCGGGCCAGCCCCTCCAGGGTGGCCGGCTGGGGCAGCCGCACCAGGCGCTCCGAGGTGGCCAGATGATGCACGGTCGAGCGGGGGATGCCACCGCGGCGGGCGACCTCTCCGTAGGACCACCCTTGCCCGTCCAGTCGCTGTCTCATCAACTGCTGCAGTGCGTTGGCCACGGAATCGCTTCCTGCTCGGCTCGGCGCGGGTGAACCGATTCTACGGCGGGAGGCGCGCCGTCAGGGGCGCCGGTGCGGTAGCACCATGCGGCTCCGCCGGGCGATAGTGACGATCATGGCACTGGACGAACCACTGCGGCGGCTGCTGCTGGATCTGATGGCGGTGGGCGGCTCCTGCCCCCTGCTCCTCGCGGGCGGGCACGCGGCCGAGGCACACGGCCTGGCCGCGCACGCCGGTGCGGAGCTGGAGCTGGCCACCGACGCCCAGACGCCCATGGCGGAGCTCACCGAGGTGCTGCGGGCGGGGCTGGAGGCGCGCGGCCGGCAGGTGCGGGAGCTGTCGGTGGAGCCGCTGGAGGCACGGCTGGCGGTCTCCGATCCGGCGGGCGGCGGGGAGTACCGCGTCGGCATCGGCAAGGAGACCCTCTGGCGCCCGCCGGTGCCCGGTGCCGATGGCCCGGTGCTCGCCCTGGAGGACCTGGTGGGCATCCGGGTGCGGGCGCTGGCCGACCGGGGGCTGGCCGCGGACCTGGCGGTGGTACGCGCGGCCGCCCGGGACCATTCGCCGGCCGAACTGGAGGAGTGGGGCCGGCGGCATGCCCGGGACGGCCTGGAACTGGCCGATCTCCAGGCCCGGTTGGAGGGCGTGGAGTGGCTGGACGACCGGGAGTTCGCCGCCTGCGGCCTGGACCCGGAGCAGATCGCCGGACTGCGGGCCTGGGCCCAGGGCTGGGCCGATGACATCGGTGAACGGCTGGCCGAGGAGGCGCCGTACGAGGAGGACGAGTGAGCGGAGGCGTCAACACCACGTCAAGATCAAGGCGTTGAGGCATCAGGGGTCCGTCAACGGCGGTTCGGTTCTCGTACATATGTCGCACACTCCCCTCGCATTGATGCGAAGGGGGAAGGCACGTGGCGGTCACCGCGACAAACCGGCCGGGGGCGGCCGCCAAGGCCGGTGCCCCGGCCGTATCCTCCCGGGCGCCCTCGGTGTCCGGCGACCGGATGCGCGCCCTGGGGGAGGCGCTGGCCGCCGGGGCCCGGCGCCGCGCCGCGAGCGTGCCGGCCCGGCTGCGGCTGCTGCGTACCGCCGCGCTGCTGGTGGCCGCCGGCCTGGCGGTGCTGTTCCTGGTGTCCGGGCAGGCGCTGTCCGGCAACTGGTCCGACATCACCGGCAGCGAGGCGCCCCGTACCGTCGGCGCCGCCGAGCTGAACCTGGCGCTCAACGACATGGACGCCCAGGCCGCCAACCTCCTGCTGTCCAGCGGCAACGGCGGCGGCGACCGCGACCGGGTCTCCTATGACAAGGCGGGCCGCGACTATGACGGCAGCCTGCGCACCGCCGCCCATCAGCTGCGCACCCTGGCGGTGGCCGCCCAGGGCGACCGGAGCGCCGAGCGGGCGGTCGAGGAGCTGACCGACGGCTTCGCCCGCTACCAGGAGCTGATCGGCCGGGCCCGGGAGGACGATGCCCGTCCGGACGGCCGGGCGGCGGCCATCGGCCACTACCGCACCGCCACCGACCTGCTGCAGAGCACCCTGCTGCCCCGGGCGCGGACCCTGGTGGACGGCACCGACGCCGCCTTTGAGCGGGAGTACCGGGACGCGGCTTCCCGGCTCACCGCGGAGCTGGTCACCGCGGTGGTGCTGGGGGTGCTGCTGCTGGCGCTGCTGGGCCTGCTCCAGTGGTATCTGGCCCGGCGCTTCCGGCGGGTGGTCAACCCGGCGCTGCTGGCGGCCACGGTGTGCGCGCTGGCCGCGCTGGGCCTGTGCGGCGCGCTGTTCACCGGGTCGGCGGAGCGGCTGCGGGTGGCCCGGCATGACTCCTTCGACTCGGTGGTGGCGCTGTCCCGGGCGCGGGCGCTGGCCTATGACGCCAACGCCGACGAGAGCCGCTATCTGCTGGACGCCGGGCGGCGCGGGCAGTACGAGAGCTCGTACTTCGACAAGTCGCAGCGGCTCTACGGCATCCAGGGCAGCACCCTGGCCCGCTACCCCGACGACCTGGCCGCCTCCTGGCGGGACTACCGCTCCGGTCACCATGACGCGGCCTTCACCGGCGAGTTCCGGCGCGAGCTGGACAATCTCACCTTCCCCGGGGAGCGGGCCGCCGCCGAGCGCGCGGTGGACGCCTATCTGGTCTACCAGCGCGACGACCAGCGGATCCGGCAGCTGGTGGCGGCCGGGCGGCTGCGCGAGGCCACCGACTTCGGCATCAGCTGGGATCCGGGCAAGTCCAATGCCCACTTCGACGCCTGGATGGCCGCGCTGGCCCAGGACATCGGCATCAACCAGGCCGTCTTCACCGATGAGTCCCGGCGGGGGCGTGCGGACCTGGACACCCTGCTGCCGGCGGCGGGCGGCGCGCTGCTGCTGGCGGCCGCGCTGACCGTGGCCGGGCTGCGGCCGAGGCTGGCGGAGTTCCGCTGACCGGCTGACCCGACACTCCCTGGCAAATCCCGATTTGGTCGCCAAAAGCCTGGAAGATGGAGGACTGGTGACAAGCGTGCGATTGTTCTGAAAATCGCACATAGCGGACAGATCGGGCAATCGGATGTCGCAGCAACAGCAGGCACCTCAGGCGGGCCGCACCTCCCAACCCCCCGTCGGAGAGCGGATCGCCACCTGGGCCGACGGCCGGGTCGGCCTGTTCTCCCTGGCGAAGGCCAACCTCCGGAAGATCTTTCCGGACCACTGGTCGTTCATGCTGGGCGAGGTCGCCCTCTACTCGTTCCTCATCATCATCGTCACCGGCGTCTATCTGACGCTGTTCTTCAAGCCGGGCCTCAACGAGGTGGTGTACCACGGGCGTTACACCCCGCTGAACGGCGTCCGGATGTCGGAGGCGTTCAAGTCCACCATGGATATCAGCTTTGACATCCGGGGCGGGCTGCTGCTGCGGCAGTTGCACCACTGGGCGGCGCTGGTCTTCATTCTGTCGATGCTGGCACATATGACGCGGGTGTTCTTCACCGGCGCCTTCCGCAAGCCGCGCGAGCTCAACTGGCTCATTGGCGCCGGGCTGTTGATCCTCGGCATGTTCGACGGCTTTATGGGCTACTCGCTGCCGGACGACCTGCTCTCCGGCACCGGTATCCGCTTTATGGAGGGCGCCATTCTCTCGCTGCCCATCGTGGGCACCTATCTGGTGATGTTCCTCTTCGGCGGGCAGTACCCCGGCACCATCTGGGTGCCCCGGCTGTACATGGTGCACATCCTGCTGATCCCCGGCATCATGGCCGCCCTGCTGGTGGCCCATCTGATCCTGGTCTTCTACCACAAGCACACCCAGGGCCTGGGGCCCGGACGGACCAACAGGAATGTGGTGGGCATGCCGCTGATGCCGGTCTATATGGCCAAGGCGGGCGGCTTCTTCTTCCTGGTCTCCGGGATCATCGGGGTGTTCGCCGCCATCGCGCAGATCAACCCCATCTGGGCGTACGGCCCCTACCGCCCGGACCAGGTGACCACCGACGCCCAGCCCGACTGGTACATGGGCTATTCCGAGGGCCTGATCCGGGTGATGCCCGGCTGGGAAATCAATTTCCTGGGCCACACCCTGGTGCTGGGCGTGCTGATTCCGCTGCTGGTCTTTCCCTGTGTGCTGCTGGCGCTGTGGCTCTACCCCTTCTTCGAGGCCTGGGTCACCGGCGACAAACGCGAACACCATGTCACCGAACGCCCCCGCAACAACCCCACCCGTACCGCCTTCGGCGCCGCCTGGCTCGCCCTGTACAGCCTGCTGCTGATCGGCGGCGGCAACGACCTGTGGGCCACCCACTTCCACCTCTCCATCAACGCGATCACCTGGACGGTGCGGATCGGCTTCTTTGTGCTGCCGGTGCTCACCTTTGTGGTCACCAAGCGCTGGTGCCTGGGGCTCCAGCGCCGGGACCGGGAGAAGGTGCTGCACGGGCGCGAGTCGGGGCGCATCGTACGGCTGCCGCACGGCGAGTTCGTCGAGGTGCACGAACCGCTGGTGCAGGAGGACCGCTACGCGCTCACCGTGCACCACCAGTACCAGCCGCTGGAAATGCCGCCCTCGGTGGACGAGAACGGCAACGTCCGGCAGATCGGCTGGCTGGAGCGGCTGCGGGTGCGGATGTCCCAGGCGTACTTCGGCCCCACCGGCCAGATCCCCAAGGTCACCAGGGAGGAATACGAGGCGCTGCTGGCGGCTCATCACCACGAGCCGGCCGAAGTCCGGCACTGACCGGCCGTGTTCGGCAGACGGCGCCGCTACCCCTACGGGCTGCTGGTCCCGGTGGCCCGGGTGGCCAGCGCCGCGGCCGCCGAGGAGGTCCGTGCCTTCCTCGGCGGCCGCGGCATCCGCTCCACCGCCGCGCCCTGCGGCCGCCGCTCGCGCTGGCGGCTTCAGGTGCTGGTCTTCGCCCGGGACGCGGGACGGGCGCGGCTGCTGGTCAACGAGTGGACGCTGCCCGCCGGGGAGCGTCCCCGAGGGCGCTGAGGGTGTCCAGCACCGCGTCGCCCATCGCCTGTTCACCCCGGGCGTTGGGGTGCAGCGGCACCGCCGGCGCCAGGGGCAGCAGCCCCTCGATCCAGCGGTCGGAGGAGCAACTGTCGTGCCCCTCGGTGGCCTTGAAGGCATCCACATAGGTGGCGCCATTGGCGGCGGCGGTGCGCGCCACCATGCTGTTGACCTGGCCCAGCACCGACCGCAGATAGGCGGTGTCGCCCACCGTGACGGGCACCTTGCCCAGGCACTTCACCGGGTCCGCGGGCAGGATCGCCGGATAGCCGACCACCAGCACCCGGGCCCCCGGGGCCTTGGCGTGGATCCTCCGCAGCCCGTCGGCCAGCCTGGGCGCGGTGGCGTCCAGCCGTTTGGCCAGGCCGTCCCCGTAGTGGTCGCGGCAGGGCGCCCCCAGGGGGTTGGTGGGGGCCAGCGCGGTGCAGACGGCCACCACATCCACAAACCCCAGATCGGTGACGCCGATGTCATTGCCGCCGATGGTGAGGGTGACCAGGGAGGTGTCCGGGGTGACCGCGTCCAGCTGGGGGCCGTTGACCGGGATCCCGGCATCGGTCTGCCGGGCGGTGAGCGCGCCGGTCTTGGCCGCGGCACAGGTGACGTCCCGGTAGGCGGCCGGGGCCAGCTTCTCGGCGACACGGTGGGCGTAGTTGTGGTCCGAGCGCAGACACAGACCCGCGGAGAGGGCGGGGATGCCGGCGCCGGCCGCATAGGAGTCCCCCAGCGCCACGAAGGTGCCGGTGGCTGCGGCGGGGCGTGCGGGCGTGGCTTGGGCTGGGGTGGCTGCCAGGGCCACGGTGGTGCTGAGCAGGGCGCAGCCGGCCAGGGCCAGGGGCCGGTTGCCGAGGGGCTTGCCGGTGCGTTTGCCGGTGGGCTTGGCGAGGCGCTTGCCGGTTCGCTCGCCGAGGCGCTTGCCGGTGCGGAGCTGGGTGCGCTTCGATGCGGCTGTGGGCACGGTTCCTCCTGGACGGGGCAGCTGAACTGCCGCGGGCAGCGGAGCTGCGGGGGCAGCGGAACTGACGCGGGCAGTCGAACTGCCGGGGGCAGCGGAAAGGAACTTACGAAACCGGCCGGTAACGTTGTCGGTATCGTCGCTGCCCGCCGCCGCCCAGGCCATGTGCCGAAGCACAGGGCTCGTCCCGCCCCGTTGTGCCCCGGCACAACAAGTGCCCCGGCCGGACACGGCTTTGTAGCCTGCCGGTCATGTGCCGCACTCCGTCCCCGCCTGCCCGAATAGCGCCCGTGGCGGCCCTGTTGCTGGAACGGGCCGCCGAACTCGGCGACCGGATGGCCGCCCGTATCGCCGCCGAGGTGCCCTACTACGGCAGTCAAGTCCATGTGTCCGCCGAGGAGTTGCGGGCCTCCTGCCGCCGTAACGCGGCCCTGGTCCTGGGGCAGCTGGCGGGCGGGCAGGACGCCGCCGAGCAGGCGGTGGCGCGGGACACCGGCCGGCAGCGGGCCCGTCAGGGGACGCCGCTGGGCGAGCTGCTGCACGCCTACCGGATCGGTTCCGGGCTGCTGTGGGCCGAACTGGCCGACGCCTTCCGCGATGCCGAGGACGTCACCGCCGAGACCATCGCCGCCCTGGCCGCCTGGTGGGTGCAGGAAGGGCTGGCCGCGGCGGCCGGCGAGGCCTACCGGGAGGCCGCCTCGGAACTGCTGCTGCAACGCGAGCGGGAACGGTCGGTGCTGGTGGAGGCGCTGTTCTCGGGGCTGCTCACCGACCGCACCACGCTCTGGGAGGCGGCCGGGGCGCTGGGGCTGCCGGCCGGGGGGCCGTTTGTGGTGGTGGCCGCCGAGGTGCCCGCGCCGGGCCGGGAGGCGCTGCCCGGCATCGAGGCCCGGCTGCTGGCCGACCGCGCCCGCTCGGCCTGGCGGCTGCTGCCCGACCTCCAGGTCGGGCTGGTGGCGGTCCCCGACGGGGGCGGTGAGGAGACGATCCTGCGGGTGCTCTCCCGGGCCGCGGCCGGCCGGGTCGGCGTCAGCCCGCCGTACCGTCCGCTCCAGGACACACCCCGGGCGCTGCGCCTGGCCCGGCTGGCCCTGGCCGGGCTGCGCGGCCGGGCGGCGGGCGTGGCCCGCTTCGCCGACAGCCCGGTTGACCTGCTGGTGGCGGCCGCCCCGGAGGAGTCCGGGCGGGTGGCCCGCTCGGTCTTCGCCCGGCTCCTGGACCTGCCATCCGGGGAACGGGCCCGGCTGCTGGACACCCTGGAGCACTGGTTCGCCGCCGCGGGCTCCACGGCCCTGGCGGCGGGCTCCCTCTACTGCCACCGCAATACGGTCCGTTACCGCCTGCGCAAGGTGGAGGAACTGACCGGCCGTTCACTGCGTGACCCGGGCGCGGTGGCCGATCTCGCGGTGGGGCTACGGGCGTTGCGGGTGCTCGGTGAGCGCGGTGGGGCCGGGTGAACGGTGCTGGGGTGCTGCGGTTGTGCTGTCCGGTTCCGGCGAGAGGGCCCGGTGGCCGGGGGCTCGGCGCCGTCCGGTTCCGGTGAGACGGGCCGGTGGCCGGGGACTTGGCGCCGTCCGGACCGTAACGCCTGCTCTTTATGCTCTCCTTGCAGACGCGACTTCGATCGCGACTTCGATCACGAGAGGGAATCGGGCGCGATGGGCGGAATGTCACCGGTGCAGCCGCCGGTACCGCAGTGGGTCGGCCGGTACCGGGTGCTGCGCAAGCTGGGCGAGGGCGGCATGGGCCAGGTCTACCTCGCCCGGTCCGAGGGCGGGCGCACGGTGGCCGTGAAGGTGATCCGGCCGGAGGTCGCGCATGAGCCCGAGTTCCGCCGCCGGTTCCGGCTGGAGGTGGAGGCGGCGCGCAAGGTCGGCGCGGCCTGGACGGCGCCGGTGCTGGACGCGGACACCGAAGCCGCCATCCCCTGGGTGGCCACCGGCTATGTTGCCGGGCCGTCTCTGCACACGGTGATCACCGAGGACTACGGTCCGCTGCCCGGGCACTCCGTGTGGGCCCTGGCGCACGGGCTGGCCCTGGCCCTGCGGGACATCCATGGCGCGGGCCTGGTGCACCGCGATCTCAAGCCCTCCAATGTGCTGGTCACCGTGGACGGGCCCCGGGTCATCGACTTCGGCATCGCCCGCGCCCTGCACCCGCTGCCGGACGGGCCCGCCACCCGCACCGGAGCGGTGCTCGGCTCGCCGGGCTTTATGTCCCCCGAGCAGGTGCGGGGCCGGCGCGTCACCAGTGCCTCCGATGTCTTCTGCTACGGGGCGGTGCTGGCGTTCGCGGCCACCGGGCGGACGCCTTTCGGTACGCCGGACAGCGGGCTGCACGCGCTGATGTTCCGGGTCGCGGAGGAGGAGCCGGACCTGACGGGGGTGGCGGACGGGCCCCTGCGCGAGCTGATGGCCCGCTGTCTGGCCAAGGACCCCGACGGACGGCCGGACGTCGCCGAACTGGTGGAGTACACCCGCCATGACGCGGCGGCCGCCGGGCCCTGGCTGCCCGGCGAGGTGCTCGCGGGGCTGGGCAGACAGGCGGCTCAGCTGCTGGATGTGGAGTCCCCGGCCGCGGGGCCGGGGCCCGCTGGCGGGGTGCGTTCCGGCGGGACGGTGCCCGCAGCTGGGGTCCCCGCTGCCGGGGTCCCCGTCGCGGAGGCGGCCGCGGCTGGGCGGGTTGCTGGGCGGGGGGGTGTGGTGGGGGCCGTGCCCGTTGCCGGGCCTGGGGGCGTGCCGGGGGCCGTGCCCGGAGCGGCTGCCATGCCCCGGCCCGGGTCCGGGCCCGGAGCAGTTGCCATGCCCGGGCCGGGGGCCGACCCCGGAGCGATGGCCATGGCCGTACCCGGAGCCGCCCCCCTGCCCGGCTTCGGACCGCCGCCGTCCGGGTCCGTGGTGCCGCGGGAGGAGGCCGACTTGACCGAGTCCCCGCGTGGCATGGCGATCGCCCTCCAGGCGCTGCTGGCCGCGCTGGCCCTGGTGATGCTCGGGTACCTCGCCCTCCAGGTCCGCCTGGTCCGTACGCTGACCCATGTCATCTCCACCGGGGCGGACTATCCCGGTGCCCAGGCCGACCGGGCCCAGTCCCGGTTCACCGCGCTGGAGCTGCTCGAAGGGCTGCTCATGGTGCCGGTGATCGTGATGTGGCTGCTCTGGTTCTGGCGGGTCCGTATCAACGCCGAAGTCTTCGAGCCCGCCCGGCAGCGCTACCGCCGGGGCTGGGCGCTCGGCGGCTGGTTCACGCCCGTCGCCAGTCTCTGGATACCCAAGCTGGTCACCGATGACATCTGGGCCGCCAGCGACCCCGACGGCCACAGCCCGCGGCGCGCCTCCCGGGCGGTGCTGAACGCCTGGTGGGTGTTCTGGGTGGTGGAGCTGATCTACGGGCTGCTCAGCCTCTCCGTCCCGGGCCAGGACGCCTGGTACGACACCGACGACCCCGCCGAGTCGAGGCTGCTGCTGGTCCCCGGGGTCATCGACAATCTGCTGATGATCGCGGCCTGCGGCTTCGCCCTCGCCGTGGTACGGCGCCTGACGGCGCTTCAGGTGCGGCGGCGGGCGGCGGCCGGCGCCCCTGCCCGCCGTCCGCGTTCGCGGTAGCCGCGCTCGCCTCTCGTACCGCGGTCGCGGTAGGTCAAGTGTCTGCGGGCGGGCGACGACAGGTCATGGGCGACAACGGCACGGTGGGCGGCAGGACTTCGCACCGTCTGGAAGGGACCGCCTGTGAGCGACGCATGCCCGGCCACCGCCACCCAGCCCGTGACACGGACCTGCCCGTTCGACCCGCCGCCGGAGTACCGGGCGTTCCGGGAGGAGGCCCCGGTCGCCCGGGTGACCTTCCCGGACGGGGCGGCCGGCTGGCTGGTCACCCGGTACGCGGACATCCGGACGGTGCTCTCCGATCCACGGTTCAGCTCCCGGCGGCGCATGCTGCGGGCGAGCATCCCGCTGGAGGAGGGCGCGGTGCCGCCGCCCGCACCCGGGTGGTTCATTTTGATGGACGCGCCGGAGCACACCCGGTTCCGCCGGCTGCTCACCGGCCGGTTCACCGTGCGCCGGATGCGGGAGCTGGCCCCCGCCGTGGAGCGGATCGTCGCCGAGCGGCTGGACGCCATGGCCGCCGCCGGAGGCCCGGCCGACCTGGTCCAGGACTTTGCGCTGCCGATCCCCTCCCTGGTGATCTGTGAACTGCTGGGCGTGCCGTATGAGGACGACGAATATGTCGCCGAGGCCATCCGCGCCGGCGCGAGCGGTTTCCTGGGCAAGGGCATCAACCCCGGTGAACTGCTGGACGCCATACGGCTGGTGGCCGCGGGCGACGCGCTGTTGTCGCCGGCCGCGACCAAGGCCCTGATCGCCCGTTTCCTGTCCCAGCCCGCCGTCCCCGACCCCGAGAAGGTGCCGCTCCTGGCCGCCCTCACACCGCGGGAACGGGAGGTGGTCACCCTGGTCGCCACCGGTCTGTCCAATGACGAGATCGCCGCGCGGCTGCATGTCACACCGCTGACCGCCAAGACCCATGTCAACCGCGCAATGGTCAAACTGGGCGCCCGCGACCGGGCGCAACTCGTCGTCATCGCCTACCGGACGGGGCTGGCCCGCGTCGGAGCGGAATGATCTCCAGCACCCCCATCGGAGACGGTGCCGTGGGGACGGCCCCACTGCCGGACCGGGGGCCTGGCGGGGGGCCGGACGGTCACGCCTCTCCGGGCGCGGTCCCAACGGTGTCCGCCGGCATTCGGTATTCGGACGGCACCGGGCCGTTGGAGTGGGGCGAGTATCCATCGTTCTCGCAGCCATGGGCGAGCTTCTCGGCCTGGTCGTCGGCGTGCATTCCCTCGGCTTTCCGTGGGTCGCCCGCGAGGAACCGTGCGGCAAGGGACTGCGCTTGCCGCACGGGATCGGCGTTTATGACCGGCAGTGTGCCGCTGAAGGTCTCGACGCAGACGAGCCTGCCGTCCGCGTCCACCTCGGTGGAGGAGAAGCGGATGCAGACATGGTCGTGGCAGTTCGTCCATATGTCGTCGATCCCGCACGACCAGCGTTCGAGCCATGAGGTGTGGGAGCGCAGGGTGTCCCCCAGCAGCCGGGCGACTGTCTGGGCCGGCCACTCCCAGCCGAAGTCGCATGCCGCGCGCTCCAGTTCGGCGTCGTACTGCTCGGCGTCGAACCGGGACTCGGGAATGGGGCGGGCATCTTCGGTCTCGACCTGCCAGGTCCAGAGCACCGTGTCGCCGTCGCGCCGTATGGTCAGCATTACGGCGCCGTGGCAGCCGCAGTCCTGATCGGCGAGCTGTACCCGGTGCGGCTGTTCGCGCGCCGTCAACGGGCCTTCGGGGACCAGCCAAAGCCGGGGATCACCGCACACCGGTTGGTGCTCCGCGAACTCAAAGGCGTCCTCGAGCAGGTCCACGCCATCGATCAGCGGCCTGATCTGGATGTCCTCCCAAGGGTCCGCCGGGAAACCGGAGTTGATGATGCGGATCCGCAGCCGGTGCCGGGCGGGCGCCGGCGACTCGGAGGGTAAGGGGGCGGGTGACGAGGTCATAAGCGGGCGTCGGCTTTCGGTGTGTGCCGGTATGTACCGGCAAGTTTCAGCATGGGCAGGGGAGGGACGGAAACGGTGCGTCATGCGCGGTGCGACGCGGCGCGTCATGCGCTCCGACTGCCGCCGTCCTGCTCGCCGTTGACCGGGCCTTGGCGCAGCCCCCAGGCGACCAGGGAGCCCACCGCGAGCATGCTGAGGCAGCCGCCCAGGATGACCAGCGCGCCCGCACCGTTCCGGCGCACGACCTCCACGTGGAAGGCCAGCCAGGGCAGTGCCGACAAGGCCAGACCGGTGGCGTGGGCCATCGGCGTGGCCGAGCGGGCACCTTCGACGGCCAGCAGCACGGAGAGCACCAGCAGCGGCAGCACATAGCCGGCGAAGGCATAGGGCGAACCCAGGTCTCCCGACAGCAGCAGCGCCAGCGGGGGAAGCAGGACGAGGGCGGTGAAGGCGGCCATTCGCCCGCGTTGGCCGCGTCCGACCGGCGGGGTGTCGGGCGGGCAGCCGAGCGCCAGGGCCAGGGCGATGGCGAGCGCCACCGGACGGCTGTGGTCCTCGAGCCGGTAGATGCCGTGTACGGCCCACAGGGCCTGCAGGCCCAGGACGCCGAGGAGCATCAGCCAACGCGCGGCGCGCCAGCGTCCGCCCACTGCGGCGAGGCCGGCCACCGCCAGGACCAGGTCCCCGGCCATCCGCAGCGCCAGCGGGATGCCATGGGGCAGGTGTGGCGGCAGGGACGGCCGCGTCAGCAGCAACACATACTGGGCCAGGCCGAGTACGGCGGGTATCGCTGCCCCGAGCACGGCGTATGGAGCGGCCGCGGCCAGCATCCGGCCGCCGGAGTGGTCCGAGGCCAGCCGGAGCCGCAGGCGCAGGGCATGGCTCGCCAAGTCGGCTTCCTCGCGCCAGCGTTCGGACCGCGGCGCGCTCGCGGTGGACTCGGCGAAGTGGTCGGCTATCTCCGCGCCATGCGCGGTGCGGTAGGCGCGGGGGTAGAGCGCCAGGGCCCTGGGGCGCGGATTCACGCGGTCGCCCCCTTCGGCGCCGGTCCGAAGCCGGGCCGGGCGGCGATGCCCAGCCGGCGCCGGGCCTCGCGGGCCGTGGCGTACAGCCGCTCGGCCTCGTTGGCCAGGCGTACCCGCCCATCGCCGGTGAGGGTGTAGATACGCCGCGTCCGGCCATCGACGATCTCCTCGCGGTAGACCTCGATCAGCCCCTCGCCGACCAGCCGGTCAAGGGCGGCGTACAGGGTGCCGGCCCGAAGCCGCACCCGGCCGCCGGAGATGGCGAGGACTTCCTGAGTGATCGCGTACCCATGCCGTGGCTGGTCGCTCAGGGCGGTCAGGAGCAGCAATGTCGGCTCCTGCATGGGGCGTTGAGTCATGTGATCAATATATACCGGTCGTCGATATATGCAGCAATGGTTTTCCACGGGCTGGTCGGCCATGGAGCGCCGCAGTTCCGGGCGGCAGACGGAGCCGGTTCCGGCTGGGCGTGACGCTTGGTGCGACTTACGGTGCAGCATGAGTGACTCCTGGGACACCATCGCCGACTGGTACGCGGCACTGCTGCGGGCCGGCTCCGCGATGCACGACTTCAACCGTGAGGTTCTGCTTGAGCACCTCCCCGAGGAGCTCGGCGGCCATCGTGTTCTCGACCTCGGCTGCGGTGAAGGCATCATTGCCCGCGCAGTGGCCAAGCGCGGGGCCTCGGTTGTGGGCATCGACCCCTCACCGCGCATGATCGAACACGCGAGGGCCGCAGGGGCAGCGCGGCCCGGCACAGTGATCTACTCGGTTGACGACGGATGCGTACTGAGCACGGTCGCCGCCGACTCGGTGGATTGGGTGACTGCCGGGCTGTCCCTGAACAACGTTCCCGACCTCGAGGCCGCGCTCCTGGCCGTACGGCGCGTGCTGACGGTGGGGGGGCTCGCTCGTCCTCACCATCCCGCACCCCTGCTTCGAAGCGCCGCACGCCACTTGGACGCGGACCGCCGATGGCGCCGCCCGTCGGGTCGTCGGCGACTACCTCGCCGAAGGGTTCTGGCGCTCGGACAACCCTGAGGGCGCCCGCCGGGCCGGCAACCAACACCGAACGCTGTCCACGTACTTGACGTCCTTGCTCCGCCACGGTTTCGTCCTGGAAGCCATCACCGAGCCGATCCCGAATGCCGGACTCGCGGCCGCACAACCACAACGGGCCGGGCTGCCGCCGTTCCTCGCCATCCGGGCGCGTTGAACGGCACGTCGAGTGCAGTGGTGAGGTAGCCCAAGTCGGGCTCCCCTCGCGCCCTTCGCCACGTTCCTCCGCTGAGCGGTCGGCAGCGCCATCCGGGCCCGCCGCCGGACCACTTCACCGTGTGGAACTACTCCTGGTCGAAGGCCCAGACGAGCACCACTTGCTCCTCTTCCGGTTCCGGGATGCCGCCGGCACGGCGGTGAGTCGCTCGTGCCGCTGCGTTGTCCTCGTCCGTGATGTCCACATGCCGTAGCAACTCCGCTGCCGCGCCATGTCGGCAAGCGCCATCACCAGGGCCCGCCCAACGCCGCGCCCGCGGAACGGCTCGTCCACGCCCAGCTGGATCGACCCGACCGCAGGCGAAGTGCCTTCCCTTGACTACGCCCGCGTTGGACCCCTGAGCGAGGACTCGCGGCACCCCCGCACATCAACGTCATCATCCCGGCGCGCGTGCGTACTTGGCGAGCGGAGCGGCCGCACGCCGCCGGGGCCACGACTGACCGCCTTGTCCGGTCGGCCGGTCAGGCGGCCGGAACCAGTCAGGCAGCCGCGTCCGCCGACAGGCCGCGGGCCGCGATCAGATGGGTGGTGCCGCCGGCCAGAAGGTAGAACATGCCCACCACCGCCGCTCGTCCGGCGGCGACCTGTTCGGCCAGGATCTGGGACCGCTCAAGCAGCAGGTCCACGGTGCGCCGGACGTGCATGGCGACGAGGTCGCGGTCCTTGTGCAGGCCGGCGGCGCGTGCGGCCAGCACACTGGGGGTCACCCGGTCGATCACGTCCCGTACGTACCCCTCCCCGGCGGTACCTTCCTCCACCGTGGCCCGGGCAGCGGCTACGGCGCCACATTCGTCATGGCCGAGGACCACCACCAGCGGACAGCCCAGCACCCTCACCCCGAACTCGATGCTGCCCAGGTCCTCCGCCCCCACCACGTGGCCCAGCGTGCGCACCACGAACAGGTCTCCCAGCCCCCGGTCGAAGATGATCTCGGCGGCCAGCCGGGAATCGGAGCAGCCGAACAGCACCGCGAAGGGACGCTGACCAGGCGCCGTCTCGGCCCGGCGGGCGGCGTCCTGATTCGGGTGGTGCGGGGTGCCCGAGGCGAACCGGTGGTTGCCGGCCAGCAGCATCTCGAAGGCTTGCCCGGGAGTCGGCATCGCGGCGTCCGCCATAACCGCAAACTATGGCGGAAATGCGGCTTTCGCCACCCGGGTCCGTGCGGGCCCGGGCACCGGCGCCACGATCGCCGGCACGGCACCGGCAGTGGCCGCAGGGTGGGTCGCGTACGGCCGCAGGTGTATCCGGGCGCCGTCCCGGGTGTGGGAAAGAGCTACACCGTGCCGGCCGAGGGGGCAGCGCCGCGGCAACCGGGGGACGGACGGTGGCGGCCGGGCTGCCCGACGCATCGGAGTACGCCGGCGGACTGCGCGCGGGAGCGAGCTGGTGGTGCTGCCGACCGGCACCGTGTACGGCGTCGGCGCCGATGCCTTCGATCGCGAGGCGGTCGCCGGGGTGCGGCGTCCCGAGGGCCGGGGCCGCCCCATGCCCTCGCCCGTGCTTGTCGGTTCCCCCGACGCCCGGTGCGGTGTCGTCCTCGATCGTGGACATCACCGGCGACGTTCCGCTGCTGCGGCGCAAGGGCACGCTCCGCATCGAACAGCTCCGCAAGGCCATCCCCGCCCTCCAGCGGCCCTGAGCCTGGCTCCGGCCGGGTGCCGGACCGCGACGGCAGCGTGGCCGCGAGCCCTGATGGCCGGCAGTCCGACCCCACTGTGCAGTGGGCCGGGCCGGGACGTACGGTGCGGTCATGACCAACGTCTCAACGCCGACCCCGGACGAAGCTCTGCGGATACTGCTGGACGGTAACCAGCGCTTCCTCTCCGGGGCGCCGCAGCACCCCAACCAGGACGCCGCACGCCGCGCCGAGACCGCACCGGTCCAGAAGCCGTTCGCCGTGCTGTTCGGCTGCTCCGACTCCCGGCTGGCCGCCGAGATCATCTTCGACCGCGGGCTGGGAGACCTGTTCGTGGTCCGCACCGCCGGTCATGTGATGGGCCCGGAGGTGCTGGGGAGCATCGAGTACGGGGTGAGTGTGCTGGACTGCCCCCTGGTCGTGGTCCTCGGGCACGATGCGTGCGGCGCGGTCGGCGCCACCCGCGCCGCCCTGGAGGAAGGCGTCAGCGCCGGCGGATTTGTGCGCGACGTCATCGAACGCGTCACCCCCAGCGTGCTCGCCGCCCGCGCCGCCGGCCTCACCGCCGATGAGGACATCATCGCCGAGCACACTCGGCACACCGTCGATCTGCTGCTGGACCGCTCCCGGGTGCTCGCCGAACGCGTCGCCGACGGCAAGGCCGCCGTGGTGGGCCTGACTTACCGCCTCGCCGACGGCAGCGCCCACCCCGTCTCCGCCCGCGGCATCGACACCCCCGCCACCTCCGCATCCTGACCCTGTGGACGCCCTGGCATGGGCAACGGTCGGGCCGAGGAGGACGGATGACGCAGTCGGGGCCCGCGGAACGCCGCGCCCCGGCGCGGCACGGATCACGCCGACCGGAACCGACCGTACGGGCTGTCGGTGACGGCGCGTCTGCGGGCCGTCGGCTGCCCGACCGCTACGGATGTGGTCCGCCCAGCGCCATGTCGGCAGGGGAAGAGTCCACTCTTCCCCGATCCTGTCGTCGCCGCGCCATCTCCACGCCCAGGTCTTACGAGGTGATGACGTGCTGCGCGCACCGCCACGGCGCGGCCGGGACCGGCCTTAGCGTCGAAATATGCGCGTACTTGTCACAGGAGGGGCGGGCTTCATCGGCTCGCACATTGTTGCCGCCCTGCTCGAGCGGGGACACGACCCCGTCGTCCTCGACGCCCTGCTGCCGGCCGTCCATCCGGTGCGGCCGACTCTGCCGGAGGGCGTTGCCTGCCTCGAGGCGGATGTACGGAACCCCGCCGAAGTCGCCCGGGCGTTGGGCGGCGTCGATGCGGTCTGCCACCAGGCCGCGATGGTCGGACTCGGCAAGGACTTCGCGGACACGCCTGCCTATGTGAGCTGCAACGACCATGGCACCGCAGTGCTGTTGGCCGCGATGGCGGAGGCGGGGGTGGACCGTCTTGTGCTGGCGGGGTCCATGGTGGTCTACGGCGAGGGCCGTTACGACTGCCCGGAGCACGGTCCCGTGCGCCCAGGTCCCCGGCGGGCCGGGGATCTGGCGGCCCGCCGCTTCGAGCCCCGGTGCCCGCACTGCGGCGGAGAGCTCGTGCCCGGCCTGGTGAGCGAGGACGCCGCCATGGACCCGCGCAACGTGTATGCGGTGACCAAGCTGGCCCAGGAACACCTGGCGCGGTCCTGGGCCCGGGCGACGGGCGGCCGTGCGGTGTCGCTGCGGTACCACAACGTCTACGGGCCCGGCATGCCGCGCGACACCCCGTACGCCGGCGTCGCGTCGTTCTTCCGCTCCGCCCTGGCGCGCGGCGAGGCGCCGCGGGTCTTCGAAGACGGGCGGCAGCGCAGGGACTTCGTCCATGTCCGCGATGTGGCCATGGCCAACGTCCTGGCCCTGGAAGCGCTCGGCTCGCACGCGGCGGGCGGCTTCGAGGCGTTCAACTGCGGCAGCGACGCGCCACGCACGATCGGGGAGATGGCCCGGGTGCTCAGTGCGGCATGCGGGGGTCCCGAACCCGTGGTCACCGGCGAGTACCGGTTGGGCGATGTCCGGCACATCACGGCGACGTCGCGTCGGCTGCGTCAGGCGCTCGGCTGGCAGCCGCGGGTGGGCTTCGAGGAGGGCATGACGGAGTTCGCGTGTGCTCCCCAGCGGCGCCTGAGCCATCCCGTGAGCACTGCGGCGCCGGCCACACAGTAGGCCGCCGTTCCCAGGAGGTTGGGGTCGGCGACGGCCCGGCCCCCGATGTACTTGGCCGCCCCCGCCATCGCGACGGTGAGCCATTCCCAGCGCCCGTCGAGCGCCACCAGGGCGACGAGGAGGAGCGCATACCAGGAGTAGCCGGGGGTGGTGAGGAGGAAAGCGGCGCCCGTCACCAGGAGGCCGCCCCGCCACGGCCGTTCCGGGTCGCCGCGCCACAGCACGTACGCCACCGCCGAGGCCATGACGGCCAGGACCGCGGGCTGGGCCCAGGAGGGCGGGAGGACGAGCCGGAGAAGGGCGTAGCGGTTCTTGACGGTCGGGTCGTCGTATCCCTCTTCCTGGGCGTAGCCGCCGAGGTAGCCGAGGACCGAGCCGTGCGAGACCAGGAGATAGGGCAGGTAGGCGAGGGCGGTGACCGCTGCCGCCGGCAGCAGGAGGGTGAGGGCCCGCCGGAGCGTGCCTCGTGAGCCGCCGAGGGCGCCGGGGAGGACGACGGCGGGCAGGAGCTTGGTGGCGATGCCCGCGCCGATCAGGCTGCCGCCGCGGGTCGGGCGTGCACAGGCCGCCGTCAGGCCCGCGACGGTGAAGAGCGCGGTGAGCGCGTCGATATGGGCGTTGTTGACCGCCTCGAAGGCGATCGCGGGCGACCAGGCCCAGTAGGCGGCCCAGTGGGCGCGGCCGCGGCGGCGCAGGGCGGCGAGCAGGAGGGCGGAGACGGCAACGGACAGGATGGCTCCGCCCACTTGGAACGGTTTGTGGCGTGCCCCGGGTGGTGAGAGGTAGTGGACGAGCAGGAAGTACCCCTCGGCAATGGGTGGGTAGATCGTGTGTACGGCAGGGCGGTTGATGCGTGTGCAGGCTGCCGCACCCGACTGCTGGGCTGCCGCCGGGGCGACCGTGAACCGCTCGGGGCGTGCGCACTCCGCGCCCCGGGGGAACAGCCAGTCGTCGCGCAGCCGGGCCAGGGCCGGGTCGCCGGGTGCGTGGTCGTACGGGGAGATGCCCGCGGCCTGCACCCGGCCGTCCCATGCGTAGCGGTACATGTCGGAGCTGGTGCGAGGTTCGGCGGCCAGCCCGCTCACCGCCACCGCCATGGACCCGGCCAGCACCAGGGGGGCGACATGGCGGGCCGGTACCCGTCGCAGTGTCCATGCGGCCACGCCGAACAGCGCCCAGGCCGCCGCGTACCAGCCGGTGAGGGCGGCGGGGTCGGTCACATAGGTGTCGCCATGGACGGCCGTCGCGAGAACCGTGGTGAGTGCGGTGAGGGATGCGACGGTGACGGCTGTGGCGGCAATGGGGCGGCGGGGCAGGGTGATCACATGCTCAGCCTGGCACCGGGGCGGGGGGATGCGGGGCCGCCCGGCGGTGATGTCCGCGTTCCGTAAGGTCTTCGGGCCGGTCTCGGCCCGCCGCCCGGGGTGTGATGGAGGGCATGAGGTATTCCCCACGCTTCCCCGTGCTCAAGTCCCCCTCGTTCACGGGCCGGTTGCACGATGCGCGTACGGCCACCGCCGTGGGCCGCCTGCTCGGGACGGCGCTGACCGTCTGCTTTGTGACCGGGCTGGTCAGTCATGTGCTGCAGCACCCGCCGGCGGTGTTCGCGAACGCCTTGCCCAGCCGCCCGGCGTGGGGGTACCGGGTCACCCAGGGGCTGCACGTGGCGAGTGGCATTGCGGCGATTCCCCTGCTGCTGGTGAAGTTGTGGACGGTCTATCCGCGGCTCTTCGTCCGGCCGCCGGTGCGTTCGGTGCCGCATGCCCTGGAGCGGCTGTCGGTCGCGGTGCTGGTGGCCTCGGCGCTCTTCGAACTGTTCTCGGGGCTGTTCAACACCGCGCAGTGGTACCCATGGCCGTTCTCGTTCGTCCCCGTGCATTTTGCCGTCGGCTGGCTGCTGTTCGGCTCCCTGCTGCTGCATGTGGCCGTCAAGTACCCGCAGATCACGGCGTATTGGCGGCGGCGGTCGGCCGGGACGGCCGCCCTGCCGGCCGAGGACGCCGTCGATCGCCGGGCGCTGCTGGTTGCCACGGGCGCCGCCGTCGGGGCGGTGACGCTGACCACGGCCGGCCAGTCGTTCACCCCGCTTGCGGGCCTCGATCTGCTCGCTCCCCGCCACCCCGGTCATGGCGAGCAGGGCCTGCCGGTCAACCGCACCGCGGCCCGTGCCGGGATCACCGCGCAGGCGCTGCGGGGCTGGCGGCTGTACGTCGGCGGCCCTCAGCCGTATGAGCTCACCCTGGACGAGCTGCGTGCCATGCCGCAGCGGGAGGTGACGCTGCCCATCGCCTGTGTGGAGGGGTGGAGCAAGTCGGCCCGCTGGACCGGGGTTTGCGTGCGCGACCTGCTGGACCGGGCCGGTGCTCCGGAGGGTGCTCTGGTCCGGGTGACCTCCCTGCAGCAGCACGGTGCCTACCGGGTCATGATCATGCCCCATACCTACGCCCGCGATCCCCTCACGCTCCTGGCCCTGCGCCTCAACGGCGAGGTGCTCTCGCCCGACCACGGCTTTCCGGCGCGGATCATCGCCCCGAACCGGCCCGGCGTCCTGCAGACCAAGTGGGTTGCCCGGATGGAGGCGCTGTGATGCGCGTGGCCCGTGTCGTCCTCGGGGTCTGCGGGGTCGCGTTCATCGCCGTGGGCGTGTGGGTTCTGGGCCGGGGAGCCGAGGATCCGGGGCAGGTCGCGCGCTGGGTGGTGGGCCCGCTGATCGTGCACGACGCGGTCATGGCCCCGTTGACGCTGCTGGTGGGCCTTGTCGTCGCCCGGCTCCCCGCCCGGCGCGCGGTTCGCGGCGGCCTGCTCGTCGCCGCGAGCCTGACGGCGGTGGCCTGCCCGGTCCTCTTCCGGCCCGGCCCGCTGCCGAATCCGTCGGTGCTGCCGTTGTCCTATGCGCGGAACTGGCTGCTCGCGCTCGGGCTCGTCGCCGCGACGACACTCGTGGCCGCCCTCGCAGGTGCCCGGGCCCGACGCCGGGACCGAACGGGCAGGAAATGACGGTGCGTTGAGCCGCGCGGCACACACACGTGGGGGCGTTCCGGTGGCCGGAAAGCCCCCACGGCTCAGGTGCGGTGGCGCAGGGCGACGAAGACCCGCCCGGAGGCGGTCCACTGCTCGGCCGTGCGCCACCCGGCCGCGCTCGCGTGGCGCGTCAGGGCGGATGCCCCGACGCGGGCCCAGGGGAACACCGGACCGGACCGGCCCCGGCCGTCGTCGATGCACACCAGCAGGCGTTCATCGACCTCCGCCTCGGCGGCCTCCGCCAGGAGGAGCCCCCCGGGCGCCACGATGCGGGCGACGCGGGCGAGCAGCGCCCGGGGGTCGCCGCCGATGCCGATGTTGCCGTCGAGGAGGAGTGCCGTGCCCCAACGCCCCTCGCTGGGCAGGGCCTCGAAGACGGACCGGCACAGTGCGGCGCCGCCTGCCCGCCGGGTGCGGGTGACGGCCGCCCGGCTGATGTCCACCCCGAGCACGGGATGGCCACGCTCCGCCAGCGCGACGACGAGCCTGCCGGGGCCGCAGCCGATGTCGACGACGGGGCCTTGGCACCGCTCGAGCACCGTCATATCGGCGGGGACGGCTTCGGCGCACCACCGCTCGACCTCCAGGGGCAGCAGCCAGCCGTCGGTCCGGCGCAGGAAGAGGGGGCCGCGCCCGGTCCGCACCGCATCGGCATAGGGATCGCCGTGCCAGGGGGCCGGGATCGGGGTGCGGGTCGTCAGCTCACCGGTCGGCACGGACACCCCCCTTCTGACCGGTGGTCCGCCGCCTTGCGATGCGGCTGTGGACCTGCGCGAAGCGGCCGCCAGGCGTCGTTGTCGCCACCTCGGCCGCGTCGGCGGCGGTATCGACGTCGAGCAGCTCGGGCAGGTCCCGGACCCTGAGCCCTGCGGCCACCAGCCGGTGCCGCTGCACGGCACCGGTCCGGGCGGTGGACATGGGGACGCCGCGCAGCAGGGCGGGCCGTGGTTCTGCCAGGCCCAGGGCCCAGAACCCGCCGTCACGGGCAGGGCCGAACCAGGCGTCGCACTCCGCCCAGCCGCCCGCCCCGAGGGCGGGGGCCAGCAGACGCGGCGTGAGATGCGGGGTGTCCATTCCGACGAGCAGGGCCGGGCCCGTGCAGTCGGCGAACGCGGCGGCCAGCCGTTCGTCGAGGCCGCCCGCGCACTGCGGGACGACCTCGAAGCCGGGCGGCAGCCAGGGGCCGGGCCGGCCGTCGAGGACGAGGACGCGGCGCCGGGCAGGCATGGCCCGTACCGCCCACAGGGTGTCGGCCAGCGCCGCCTCGGCCAGGGTTGCCGCCTCGGCGGGCGTGTACGGCGGGGTGAGCCGGGTCTTGACCCGGCCGGGCACGGGCTCCTTGGCGACGACGAGCAGCGTGGTGGGGCCGGCCGGTGCCGGGCCCGGCCGGCCGGGAGGGGGCACCGTCACCGTGCTGCCCCCTCCCGGACCACGGCGGGCGCCCGGAGCACGGCCCGCATGTCCCGCACCGCACGCCATGTCCCGCGCCAGGTACCGGTCACCTTCGAGGCGCCGGTCCGGGGCAGGTAGGGGACGTCCGTCTCGGCCACCCGCCACCCGGCATCGGCGGCACGCACCACCATCTCCAGGGGGTAGCCGCTGCGGCGGTCGGTCAGACCGAGGCCCAGCAGCATCGTCCGGCGTGCCACGCGCATCGGCCCCAGGTCGTGCAGCGGCAGGCCGGTGCGCCGCCGGACCATACGGGCCAGGGCCAGGTTGCCGGCGCGGGCGTGGGGCGGCCAGGCACCCGCCCCTTGCGGACGGCGCCGGCCCAGCACCAGATCGGCGGTGCCGTCCCGGACCACTGCGAGGAGAGCGGGCAGCAGACCGGGGTCGAGTGAGGCATCGCAGTCGCAGAAGCACACGAAGTCGGCGGTGGCGGCGAGCAGTCCGGCGTGGCAGGCGGCGCCGAAGCCGCGGCGCGGCTCATGGACGACGGTGGCGCCCAGCGAGCGGGCCAGGTCCGCCGAGCCATCGGTGGAGCCGTTGTCGACGACGACGGCCCGCCAGCCCGCGGGCACCCGTTGGAGCACCCAGGGCAGAGCGGCCGCCTCGTCGAGACACGGCAGTACGACATCCGCGGAGGGGGTGGTGGAGTGAGTCACACCACTCACCCTACGAAGAGAATTCGGACATCTCGGACACAAGGTCCTTACAAAACAAGGACGTTGCCCCCCGGGGCGGCAGCGCGCCGCGCCGGCGGGCTCCGGGCAGTGCGAGGCTTGACGGCATGCCCACCGAAGTCCCCGCGCGCGTGCTGGTCGTCGACGACGACCCGACCGTCTCCGAAGTCGTCGCCGGCTACCTCGGCCGGGCCGGCTTCGCGGTCGAGCGGGCCGCCGACGGCCCGACCGCGCTCCGCCTCGCCGCCGACGTCCGCCCCGACCTCGTCCTGCTCGACCTGATGCTGCCCGGCATGGACGGCCTCGAGGTCTGCCGCACCCTGCGCGCCGCCGGGCCCGTGCCCGTCATCATGCTGACCGCCCGCGGCGACGAGGAGGACCGCATCCTCGGCCTGGAGGTCGGCGCGGACGACTACGTCACCAAGCCCTTCAGCCCCCGCGAACTGGTTCTGCGCGCCGAGGCCGTGCTGCGCCGGGCCCGCGCCCTGTCCGCCGCTCCGGCACCGGCACCGCCGCTGCGTGCCGCCGGACTCGTCCTGGACCCGGTGGCCCGCCTCGCCGGCAGGGACGGTACCGAACTCGCCCTCACCGTCCGGGAATTCGATCTCCTCGCCCATCTGATGCGCCATCCCGGCCGTGCGTTCGGCCGCGAGCAGCTGATGCGGGAGGTCTGGGGATGGGAGTTCGGCGACCTGTCCACCGTCACCGTGCACGTACGGCGGCTGCGCGCCAAGATCGAGGACGACCCCGCCCGGCCCCGGCTGATCCACACGGTCTGGGGGGTCGGCTACCGCTTCGACGCAGCCGGTACGGACGTCACCCGGACCCCGGAGGCCGGGGACGATGCGTGACGTCCTGCTGATCGCGCTGTATGCGCTCGCCGGTGCGGCCGCCGCCGGTGCGCTCGGCGCCCTCGCACTGTGGCGGCTGCGGCACCGCTCCGTCGCCGTGTCCCTCACGGTGGTGGCCGCGGTGTCGGTGACGGCGATGTTCGCCGGCACGCTCAGCGTGGCCCGGGCGATGTTCCTCTCCCCCCACGACCTGACCGTGGTCACCATGGTGTGCGCCATGGCCGCCGTGGTGTCGCTGGCCGCCGCGCTGCTGCTCGGCCGCTGGGTCGTCGCCCGCAGCAAAGCCCTGACCGTGGCCGCCCGCGACTTCGGCCACAGCGGCAGCTTCGCCGCCCCCGACGGCGACGCCACAGCCGAACTCACTGCCCTCGGCCGCGAGTTGGCGGCGACCAGTGCCAAGCTCGAGGAGTCCCGGGCACGGGAACGCGCCCTTGACGCCTCGCGGCGCGAACTGGTCGCCTGGATCTCGCACGACCTGCGCACCCCGCTGGCCGGGCTGCGCGCCATGGCCGAGGCCCTGGAGGACGGCGTGGCCGAGGAGCCGCAGCGGTACCTCCGGCAGATCCGGGCCGAGAGCGACCGGCTCGACGCGATGGTCGGCGACCTCTTCGAACTCTCCCGCATCCACGCGGGCGTTCTGCCGCTCAGCCCGAGCCGCATGTCGGTCTACGACCTGGTGGACGACGCCCTCACCGGGGCGGAGCCACTCGCCCGGGAACACGGCGTCCGCCTGGTCGGGGATCGCGTGGACGCGGCGCCCGTGGAGGTCGATGGCAAGGAGATGACCCGGGTGCTGGGCAACCTCCTCGTCAACGCCATCCGCCGCACCCCCGCCGACGGCACGGTCGCCATCGCCGCCCGGCAGGAGCCGGGCACCGTCGTCCTCTCCGTCACCGACGCCTGCGGCGGCATCCCCGAGGACGACCTGCCCCGGGTCTTCGACACCGGCTGGCGGGGCTCCGAGGCCCGTACGCCCCCGGCCGGCGCAGGCCTCGGCCTGGCCATCGTGCGCGGCATCGTCGAGGCCCACGCCGGCCGCGTCACCGTCTGCAACGTCCCCGGCGGCTGCCGCTTCGAGGTCTCCCTGCCGACGGCACCGTGACGCCTACGGCGCCATCTCGTACGCGCCCGACAGCGCCTCGACGCGTTCCCGGCCCCGTGCCGAGCGGGCCGCGCCGACGACCGGGCGGCGGACCGCGCCGAGGGCCCAGGTCTGCTGCTCCTCGGTGGCGGAGTCCTTGCCGTGCAGGCGGAACGGCACTCGGCGAAACGACGACGATGTCTGTCTCGTTGTGATCCCTCGGCACAGTGGGGTGGTGTTCGGCTACGGCCCGATGCGGCCCGAAGAACAGGCTGCCCTGCGGCGGCCCGATGTCACGCTCGAACCCCTCGCGGTCCGGGTCACCGTCGCGGAGCCCGAGCTGTGCACCGGCCGCCGGGTCCAGGGCGACACCAAGTCAGCGGCCGACAAGCGCACCATCTACCTGCCTGCCTTTCTCTCCATAGAGGTCAAGCGGCATCTCGACTGGTTCGCAGAGAAGGACCCGAACGGGCTGCTGTTCGTGGGAGAGCGGGGCGCCTCCATCCGCCGCTCGACTTTCGGCCGCAAGTGGCGGAAGGCCAGGGCCAAGGTCGGGCTGCCGGACGGCTTCCGCTTCTACGACCTCCGCCATACCGGCCACACGCTGTCCACCCAGTCCGGTGCCACGCTCAAGGACACGATGGTCCGGGCCGGGCAGTCCTCGGAGAAGACCGCACTGATCTACCAGCACTCCGACGGCGAGCGGCAGCAAGAGGTCGCGGAGGGCATCGATGCGAGGGGCCGCGCCGCACGCCAGAAGGCAGCAGCCCGGCAGCCGGTAGCAACAGAGGCATGAACGAGAAGGCGGGAGCGATGTGTCATTCCCGCCTTCTCTCGTACCTGCTGATGTCGTGGCATGACGGTGCAGTGGCCGCGGTCACTCTGGGCCGACCTCCAGCTGTACTCCTCCCGGAGCGTGATGGACGCGGGTGTGGATCAGGCACTCGGCCGCGACGCCGTCGGCGAGGGTGGTCAGGGTGCGGTGGGCTCGTAGGCCCTTGCCACGCCCCTCGGTCACCTTGCCCTCCAGCCGGACGATGTTGACACCGACTGCGCGGAAGGTGCTGGAGCTGTCGTAGACGATGATCGAGGTGTGGCCGTCGGCGTATTGGACGACCTCTCTTCCCGTGGGGTTGTCATTGACCGCAATGCAGGACGCGGCCGGGGAGAAGCCTTCGAAGGTTCCGGTGGCCGGGAGGTCCTGACCGGGTCGGCCGGAGCAGGAGTAGCGGGCCCGGGCGTGGATGCGGGTCGGCTGTGGCAGCAGGCCGAGGCTCGGGCTGGAGTAACCGTCCTCGCGGCCGGTACAGATGGCGCCGTTGGCGTCGTCGTGGGCGGATGAAGCAGGAGCGCAGATCAGGGCTGAGCCGGTCAAGGCCGCCGAGCACAGAGCCACCGTGACACCACGCGTACCGAACATACGTCTCCCCCCAGGGGCCCTGGGCGCCGGATGCGTCACCGGCGTCCCGTTTGTTCGGACGCTGGCTACCCGGGAGGACGTGCTGTCCCACCGCCTGGCGGCCGTCTGCGGAAGCGTGCCCGAGTCTCAGCGCCGCAGCGCGTGCGCGAGGGCGCGCGGGGTCTGCACCACCGGGCGTGGGCGGCCTCACGCGCTTTGGACGATGGGGTGACTTGGGTCAGCCTCCGGTGGTGAGGCCTGTGATGAACCGGCGGGTGCGGCCGCTGCGGACGGGGCTGACGCCGTGGATGAGCTGAGCTCCGTAGACGACGGCGGTTCCGGCTCCGGCCGGGGTGGTCCACGGGTTTCCGCGGACGGTGTGGATCCAGGCCGTGTCCGGCTCGTCCCGGGACACCCTGTCGTGCGGAGCGATACGGGCGAAGCGCATGCCTGCCGCGAACCCGGGAGCCTGGATGTCCGCGTAGTGCGGATCCCACACTTCGTCGCTGGATGTCGTCTCGAAGAAGAATTCGCCGCCCAGCACTGCCTCCTCCACGGCGACCTGGATCCGGGCGACGTGCCCGCGCTCGACCATCGGATCGGCGGCGACGCCGTCCATGTGCCGGGTGGCGCCCTCGCCGGCCTCGAACTGGATGAACTGCCAGGGCGAGCACCCGGTCGCGGATGGGAACGTGCGCTGGATCTCCGGCAGATGCTGGTGCAGCGCTGCGGTGAGGACCTGTTGCACCTCGTCCGGTATCTCGGTCAGCTCCTGGCCAACATAGGCCGGGTGCCAGTCTGTTCGCTTGATGTGGTTGTCGATCGCCTGGCTGAGGTGGGTGACTTCCACTGCGGTCAAGAACTCGTCCACAGTGTCCACAGCGAGCGTCTCGGTCAGGGTGATCACGGTTCGCGCCTCCCTCGGTCACGCGGTGATCGGAGCAGTTGCCCTGCGCACCCTCTCAGCGCGCATCGTCCTGCCGCAGTCGCACGGTGACAAGGGACGAGGTTGCCCAACTGGCAGGGGCAGTTCCGTGTAGGCGAGCAGGCGGTCGGTTTGAGGGAGCAAACAAGCCCTGGGCAGGGCGTTCCCGCGACTTGGGGCACGCAGCGGGCACGCCGCCCCGCAACAGGTCTGGACAACAGACAACCCCAGGTCGCCTGACCTGGGGTTTCTTTGAAGAGCGGGCGACGAGAATCGAACTCGCGCTCTAAGCTTGGGAATCAACCGGTGTCGAATGGCCGAGAGAGCTCCTGACCTGCGGAAATGCTTCTCGCTCTGCGTCTCGGGTGAGGCGTGTCGGAGCCGGTGATGACGGCTGTTCACCCCTCCGAATGGCACGTTGTGGCACGGAGCCGTGGGGTGGCCGATTGGGCCTTCGGGATGACCGGACCGGCCACAGGCGAGCGCGTGCCGGATGGCGGCCGTTGATGATTACCCGGGAGAGGGGCTTGCGGTATGCGAGGCTCCTGCGGCACCATCGCTGGCTAGGCCGGATAGGTGGCCTGTCCCGGCACTGCGCTGCCCCTTTTTCTGGCGCGGTCTGGAAGAGGGCGGCTTCGTGCCCCTGTGGGACGAAGCGGAACCATCGCCCTACGAGCTCGAGGATGAGCGTGAGTACGCGTCACTCGTGCAAACAGAGCGGGATCTGGCCTGGCTCGGCTCAGGACTTCTCCGCCGCATCGCGATCTTCCAGAACTTCAGCACGGCTTACTTGACCCGTTCATGGACCACCAAGGATGAGTGGATCTTCGAGCTGGATACGCATCGCGACGTATCTCTCGCACACGACGCCTTCCTTGATCGCCTCACGGACGATGTCTGGGGCCTTCCACTGAGGATCGCGCGCCACTACTGCGATTGCATCCTGCAGGCGACAGCGAGGCGGGGCTATCAGTGCACGTTCTATCTGGAGCACAAGCACCCTGATGCACGAGGGGCGATGCAGATCCGCTTCAGGTGGGGAGATGCTGTTTACGGCGATGGCGTGCGAGAGAGGTTGGAAGATCTCGAGGCCAATCGAGAGTGGCTGGACAGGGTGCTGCCCTGCCGAACTGGTCGGCCCAGTAGGCCGGTTGGTCGAAAGAGTGGATCCCGATGAATTTGGACAGCCTGGCCCTGTTGATCCTTGGTCTGTCAGGAGCGCTGACTCTGCTGCTATCACAGCTCCGCGATGTCTTGGCGAAGACAGCAGAGGTTATCCATGCATGGAATGAAGTTCGGCGGAGTCTACGAGCAAGCGGCGGGGTACACAGCCGACAGGGTACGCCCCGCAACTGAGGTCACGAGATCACCCGAGACGGAGCCTGTGGACCAGCAGTATCGGTCCTGGGTTGGCACGAGATCCAGGAATCCCAACTGTACCGTCAGGCTTGTCGGTTGTATGGGCTAGAGATAAAACGCGAGGTCGGGTACTACACAGAGGGGTGCGGTGCTGTATCTGGCGATGGGCGCGGGAGATGGATCGTGGGAACTCCCTTTGGCCGTGGCAGGAGTGCCCGGAATCGCTTCGATTATTGCAGCGGTCGTCGCTGCTCGATTTGCCAAGGCGACAAAGCGTGCAGAGGTCGATGCGCAACACGGATGGAACCCGCCATGGTGCAAGTAGGTTTTGGCCTGCAGGGCCAGGCTGGGGCGGAGCTCCCTAAAGGGATTCGTCTTCTTCTTCGAATTTGTGGAGTCGCCTTGTGATCTCGTCAGCCCAGCGCTGTGCCCATCGTCGTAGTTCAGCGATCTCCTGTTCGCTGAGACCGTAGGCGGCGAACTCGGCGTCATCGATCCAGTCTGCGCCGGCGAGCCGGGCCTGGAGGTCGGAGAGGTCGAACGTGTCACGTGCGTGACGGCGGCCGAGTTCTTCGAGCTCGGTATGGGTCCAGCGGTCTGCTGTGGCCTGGACGTCGATCAGATCGCGGGCGAGTCCTCGGTCGGCCAACGCGCGGACCTTGGTGCCGACCACGTCTTCGAGGGAGAGCACCAGACCGTGCTCTGTTTGCACGGGTGGGCGCCAGAGTGCCTCCTTGAGGATGTCCACCTCGCATTCGTCGCCCGTGGTGGAATCGGTCACGATCAACCGAGCGGACAGTGGATCCGTCTCCAAGGCCCGTACGTGCCAGCCTCGTTCGGTCAATCCGGTGTGCACCGTTGCGGCGATCTCCTCCATCGGATCGGGGTTCTCTGTGGCCACATCGAGGTCCTGGCTGAGCCGGTCGACCAGCCCGTGAGCCTGTACCGCGTAGCCACCCGTGAGTACCAGCGGGTAGGCATCGCCGACGGAGAGGAGGTCCGCGAGCAGACGGCGGTGTAGATCCGTGAGATTCACGCGGCGGCCTGGTTGCCAGGTACCAGCTCGTCGAAGGCGCTCTCCCAGACGTCGCGGATGTCTCGGCTGATGAGTGTGCGCAGGATCGGCCACATGCTGATGAGCACTTCTCGGTTCAAATGGCGAACCAGGTCCTCGCGCTGTCCTTCGGCGAGAAGGATTCGGTAGTAGCTCATGCGCAGCCGAGCCTGATCGAGGTCGAACTGGGTCAGGCCGGACCAGGCGATGTGCAGCGGCAGCCTGACGGTGCCGTGCACTGGGCCTTTGAGCTCCGAGAGTTCAACAGGAAGTCGCCGGGCGAACCTGGCGCGACGAAGCTCGGTGACGCTGGGCGGGAGTGCCATACGTCGATTATTCCGCAGGAGGCCGGGGGCCGGAGTTGGTTGCGAGAAGATCACTGATGCCCACTGGGCACTGCTTTTCTGGTGCGGATCTGGTGCGGAACGCCTCACTTGGTCCGAGCAACGAGCAAGGCCCAGGTCGCTGACCTGGGCCTTCTGCTTGGAGCGGGCGACGAGAATCGAACTCGCGCTCTGAGCTTGGGAAGCTCATGTTCTACCATTAAACTACGCCCGCGCGGCCGCCCCTCAGGGCGTCGCATCGTCGCACACTCTACCTCATGCAAGCCCTCGGTGCACCGTCCCCCGAGGGGCTTTCCGTATGCGCGGGTGGTGTGGACGGGGTGGGGACGGGCGTACGGGCGGCGGGAGTTGGGGCGTAGCGTGTGGGCGCGGAAAGCGGCCCGGGGGTGCTGGGAGTGCCATGTTCGAGGAGATCCCTTATATCCCCTAATGTGGCTTTTGTCGTTGTTCATTCGGGGAAAGGGAGCTTCGATGGAGCGCACCATCGTTCGTTGTGCCGAAGGGCACGTGTTCAGCACCGTTTCGTTCCCGATGCAGAATCTCGGCCCCGACCGGCTTGGCCCCGGGCGGCTGCTGCGCTGCCCGCGCTGTGCGCGGCTGCGGCACTCGGTGCCGGTGGCGCAGGCGAAGCGTTGATCATAAACCGCGGGTGTGCTGCGCGGGCCCGGTCCCCCCGGACCGGGCCCGCGCATTTCGTCGTCTCCGCGTATCCTTCGATCCGTGCTTCTCTCAGACAAGGACATCCGGAAAGAAATCGACGCCGGTCGGGTGCGTATCGACCCGTACGACGAGTCGATGGTGCAGCCGTCGAGCATCGATGTGCGGCTGGACCGCTACTTCCGGGTGTTCGAGAACCACCGGTACCCGCACATCGACCCCGCGGTCGAGCAGGCGGACCTCACGCGTGAGGTGGTGCCGGACGGCGACGAGGCGTTCATCCTCCACCCCGGGGAGTTCGTTCTCGCCTCCACCTACGAGGTCATCACGCTTCCCGATGACGTCGCTTCGCGGCTGGAGGGCAAGTCCAGCCTCGGCCGGCTGGGGCTGCTGACGCACTCCACGGCCGGCTTTATCGACCCGGGCTTCTCCGGTCATGTCACCCTGGAGCTGTCCAATATGGCCACGCTTCCGATCAAGCTCTGGCCGGGCATGAAGATCGGGCAGCTGTGCATGTTCCGGCTGACCTCCCCGGTCGAGCACCCCTACGGGTCCGTCAAGCACGGCTCCCGTTACCAGGGACAGCGTGGGCCGACGCCCTCGCGGTCCTTCCAGAACTTCCACCGCACTCAGGTCTGAGCAGACTCAGAGCAGGACAGGGCAAGAAGCAACAGTGAGTGACAAGCGCGAGAACCTGACGTATCCGCTCTTCGGGCAGGCGATCCGAGAGCTGGCCCAGACCATCGCGGACGACGGCTATGAGCCGGACATCGTCCTGTCCATCGCCCGCGGCGGCGTCTTTGTCGCGGGCGGCCTGGCCTACGCGCTGGACTGCAAGAACATCCACCTGGTGAATGTGGAGTTCTACTCCGGGGTCGGCAAGACCCTGGAGATGCCGGTGATGCTGGCCCCGGTGCCCAATGCGATCGACTTCTCCAACAAGAAGGTGCTGATCGCCGATGATGTGGCGGACACCGGCAAGACGCTGAAGCTGGTGCACGACTTCTGCCTGGAGCATGTGGCCGAGGTCCGCAGCGCGGTGATCTACGAGAAGTCGCACTCCCTGGTGAAGTGCGAGTACGTCTGGAAGCGCACCGAGGACTGGATCAACTTCCCGTGGAGCGTGGAGCCGCCGGTGGTGCGGCGCGAGGGCCAGGTCCTCGACGCCTGACGGTCGGCGGAATGTGAACAAGGCCCTGGCCGCGCTTGTGCGGCCAGGGCCTTGTCGTCATAGCGTGCCCAGTTTGATGATCGACAGCAGGGCGATCAGCTGGATCGCCGAGGCGCCCAGCGCCTTGGGCCAGGGGATGTCATGGGACTTGCTGACCATCGAGGTGAACAGCACGCCCGCCAGCACCCAGGTCGCCCAGCCCAGCAGCTGGACAAAGGGACTGTCGCCGCCCAGGAACATTGCGACGACCAGCCGGGGCGCGTCCGTGAGGGACATGATCAGCATCGACAGGCCGACCGTGGGCTGCCAGAGGCCGTCGCCGCCCAGCTGCCGGGCCAGGGTGTGAGTGACGGCGCCCAGGATCAGCCCGGAGATCAGGACGATCGCCCCGGCGGTCAGCACCAGGGGAACGGCCGAGCTCAGGGTGGCGTTGAGGACGTCCTTGCGCGCCTTGTCGAAGCCGAAGACGGCCAGCAGGCCGTAGACAAAGGTGACGATCAGCGCCGGGCCCCACATGGCGTGGTCCCGCATCCGCCAGAAGGTGGCGGAGGGGCGCAGCACAATGCCGCTCAGCAGCTCCTTCCAGTGCAGCCGGGGGCCGGGCGGCGGCCCGGCGGGGGCGGGCGCCTGGCCGGGGCCGCCGCCGTAGGTGCTGGGGGCGCCATAGGGGTCGTCCGCGCCGGGGGGACCGTAGGCGTCCGGGGCCTCGCCCATGGCGAACTGCTGGGTCTGGCCGGGGTGGTCGCCGGGGCGGGCGGCGTAGGGGTCGTACGGCGGGTTGTACGGGGGGTTGTACGGGGGGCTGTACGGCGCGGCGTACTGCCCGTACTGCGGTTGCTGACCGCCGCCGAAGTACTCCGGCTCGTCCTGCCCGCCCGGCCGCTGCCACTGCCGGCCGTCGCCATAGGGGGCGGCCTGCCCGGGGTGTTGTCCTTGCCGCGCGGGGCCGGGCTCGTTCGAGTCCCCTCCGCGTCCCATCCTGAATCCAGCCACGCCTTCGAACGTACCCGCTCCCGCGTGAGGGCGGTGCCGGGCCGGGGTGTCCAGGGCGCCCTTTGCTGCGGAGCTGTGACATCCCCTAGGGGAAAGGTCGGGGTTTAGGGCGACGACAACGGCCGGTGCCGCGGACAAGCGCGGGCACCGGCCGTGTGGGCGTCCGGACTTACTTCACCGGCTCCGGATCCGGCTCCGGGGCGTCCGCCGCCTCCCCGTCGCCCTCCGGCTCCACCGGGGTCTTGACCGACTCCAGCAGCAGCTGGGCGACGTCCACGACCTGGATGGACTCCTTGGCGGTGCCGTCGTTCTTCTTGCCGTTGACCGAGTCGGTGAGCATCACCAGACAGAACGGGCAGGCGGTGGAGACGATGTCGGGGTTGAGGGCGAGGGCCTCGTCCACGCGCTCGTTGTTGATGCGCTTGCCGATCCGCTCCTCCATCCACATCCGGGCGCCGCCGGCGCCGCAGCAGAAGCCGCGCTCCTTGTGGCGGTGCATCTCCTCGTTCCGCAGGCCCGGCACCTTGGCGATGATCTCGCGCGGCGGTGTGTAGACCTTGTTGTGGCGGCCCAGGTAGCAGGGGTCGTGGTAGGTGATCAGACCCTCGACCGGGGTGACGGGGATCAGCTTGCCCTCGTCGATGAGGTGCTGGAGCAGCTGGGTGTGGTGGATGACCTCGTACTCGCCGCCGAGCTGGGGGTACTCATTGGCGATGGTGTTGAAGCAGTGCGGGCAGGTGGCGACGATCTTCTTCTTGGACTTGGCGACCGTCACGCCCTCCTCCGCGTCCTCGCCGAAGGCCATATTGAGCATCTCGACGTTCTGCTGGCCGAGCTGCTGGAAGAGGAACTCGTTGCCCAGGCGGCGGGCGGAGTCACCGGTGCAGTTCTCCTCGCCGCCCATGATGGCGAACTTCACGCCCGCCATGTGCAGCAGCTCGGCGAAGGCCTTGGTGGTCTTCTTGGCGCGGTCCTCCAGGGCGCCGGCGCAGCCGACCCAGTAGAGGTAGTCCACCTCGGTGAGGTCCTCGATGTCCTTGCCGACGACCGGGACCTCGAAGTCCACCTCCTTGGTCCACTGCAGGCGCTGCTTCTTGGCCAGGCCCCAGGGGTTGCCCTTCTTCTCCAGGTTCTTGAGCATCGTCCCGGCCTCGCTGGGGAAGGCGCTCTCGATCATCACCTGGTAGCGGCGCATGTCCACGATGTGATCGACGTGCTCGATGTCCACCGGGCACTGCTCGACACAGGCGCCGCAGGTGGTGCAGGACCACAGGACGTCCGGGTCGATGACGCCGTTCTCCTCCAGGGTGCCGATCAGCGGGCGCTCCGCCTCGGCCAGGGCGGCGGCGGGGACGTCCTTCAGCTGCTCCTCGGTCGCCTTCTCCTCGCCCTCGGCGGTCTTGCCGCCGCCGGCCAGCAGATACGGGGCCTTGGCGTGCGAGTGGTCGCGCAGCGCCATGATCAGCATCTTCGGGGAGAGCGGCTTGCCGGTGTTCCAGGCGGGGCACTGCGACTGGCAGCGGCCGCACTCGGTGCAGGTGGAGAAGTCCAGCAGGCCCTTCCAGGAGAAGTGCTCGATCTGGGAGACGCCGAACTGGTCATCCTCGCCCGGGTCCTCGAAGTTGATCGGCTTGCCGTCGCTGACCATCGGCTGGAGGGCGCCCAGGGCCACGTCCCCGTCGGCCTCCCGCTTGAACCAGATGTTGGGGAAGGCCAGGAAGCGGTGCCAGGCCACGCTCATATCGGTGTTCAGGCCGACCGTGATCATCCAGATCATGGTCACGCCCAGCTTGATCATCGCGGTCAGGTAGACCAGGTTCTGGAGCGTGCCCACGCTGAGCCCCTTGAAGGCGGCGACCAGCGGGTACGAGACGAAGTACGCGGCCTCGTAGTGGCCGGCGCCGTGCAGCGCGCCCTCCAGCCCGCGCAGGACCATGATGGCCAGTCCGATCACCAGGATGACGTACTCGACGAAGTACGCCTGCCAGGCGGTCGAGCCCGCGAAGCGGGACTTGCGGCCGGCCCTGGACGGCAGGTTCATCAGGCGGATCACCATGAGCGCCAGGATGCCCAGGGTGGTGGTGGAGCCGATGAACTCGATATAGAGCTCGTACGGCAGCCAGTCGCCGATGACCGGCAGCGTCCAGTCGGCCTTGAACAGCTGGCCGTAGGCGTTGACGATGGTCAGCCCGAGCGTGAGGAAGCCGACGGCGACGAACCAGTGGGCGATGCCGATGACGCCCCACTTGTTCATCCGGGTGTGGCCGACGAACTCCTTGGCCACGGTGAGGGTGCGTTGGGCTGGTTCATCGGTGCGGGCACCGGCCGGAAGCGGGGCCCCCAGCCGGAAGAAGCGGACGAACTGCGCGATGGCGCGGCCGAGCAGCGCAACGCCGACAACGCTGAGGACCAGCACCACGATGATCGCGGCGAGTTGCATGGGACGGGCTCCTCGAACCTGCGAGAGCGGACTCCGGATTACTAGGCAGTAACTTATCCGGCCTTTGCCGAGAGTACCCAGGATTCCCGCACCCCTGAACCCGCCCTGCCGGTGATCTGCATCGCGCAGGCGACCCTTGGCCGCGCGGGCGACGGCGGCTGATCGTAAGCCTCGTATAAAAGTTGAGTCGCCTGGACTCAGCTCCGTTGACATGCGGCCGTTCGTCCTGCACCCTTGAGCCTGTTCCACTCAAGTCATGGAGGAATAAAAATGGCACGTGCGGTCGGCATCGACCTGGGTACGACGAACTCCGTCGTCAGTGTTCTCGAGGGCGGTGAGCCCACCGTCATCACCAATGCCGAGGGCGCCAGGACCACGCCGTCCGTCGTCGCCTTCGCCAAGAACGGCGAGGTGCTGGTCGGCGAGGTGGCCAAGCGCCAGGCCGTGACCAATGTGGACCGGACCATCCGGTCGGTGAAGCGCCACATGGGCACCGACTGGAAGATCAACCTGGACGGCAAGGACTTCAACCCCCAGCAGATCTCCGCCTTCATCCTGCAGAAGCTGAAGCGGGACGCCGAGGCGTACCTGGGCGAGAAGGTCACGGACGCGGTCATCACCGTCCCGGCGTACTTCAACGACTCCGAGCGCCAGGCCACCAAGGAGGCCGGCGAGATCGCGGGTCTGAACGTCCTGCGCATCGTCAACGAGCCCACCGCGGCCGCCCTGGCCTACGGCCTGGACAAGGACGACCAGACCATTCTGGTCTTCGACCTCGGTGGCGGCACCTTCGACGTCTCGCTGCTGGAGATCGGCGACGGCGTGGTCGAGGTCAAGGCCACCAACGGTGACAACCACCTCGGTGGTGACGACTGGGACCAGCGCGTGGTGGACTACCTGGTCAAGCAGTTCCAGAACGGCCACGGCGTCGATCTGTCCAAGGACAAGATGGCCCTCCAGCGCCTCCGCGAGGCCGCCGAGAAGGCCAAGATCGAGCTGTCCTCGTCCACCGAGACCACCATCAACCTGCCCTACATCACGGCCTCCGCCGAGGGCCCGCTGCACCTGGACGAGAAGCTCACCCGCGCCCAGTTCCAGCAGCTGACCGCGGACCTGCTGGACCGCTGCAAGACCCCCTTCCACAACGTGATCAAGGACGCGGGCATCTCCCTGTCCGACATCGACCATGTGGTCCTGGTCGGCGGCTCCACCCGCATGCCGGCCGTCGCCGAGCTGGTCAAGGAGCTGACCGGCGGCAAGGAGGCCAACAAGGGCGTCAACCCGGACGAGGTCGTCGCCATCGGCGCCTCGCTCCAGGCCGGTGTCCTCAAGGGCGAGGTCAAGGACGTCCTGCTGCTCGACGTCACCCCGCTGTCCCTCGGCATCGAGACCAAGGGCGGCATCATGACCAAGCTGATCGAGCGCAACACCACGATCCCCACCAAGCGCTCCGAGATCTTCACCACGGCCGAGGACAACCAGCCGTCCGTGCAGATCCAGGTCTACCAGGGCGAGCGCGAGATCGCGGCGTACAACAAGAAGCTCGGGATGTTCGAGCTGACCGGTCTGCCGCCGGCCCCGCGTGGCGTCCCGCAGATCGAGGTCTCCTTCGACATCGACGCCAACGGCATCATGCACGTGACCGCCAAGGACCTGGGCACGGGCAAGGAGCAGAAGATGACCGTCACCGGCGGCTCCTCGCTGCCGAAGGACGAGGTCGACCGGATGCGCGAAGAGGCCGAGAAGTACGCGGAGGAGGACCACAAGCGCCGCGAGGCCGCCGAGACCCGCAACCAGGGCGAGCAGCTGGTCTACCAGACCGAGAAGTTCCTCAAGGACAACGAGGACAAGGTCCCGGCCGAGGTCAAGACCGAGGTGGAGACGGCCGTCGCCGAGCTCAAGGAGAAGCTCAAGGGCGAGGACTCCGCCGAGATCCGCACCGCCACCGAGAAGGTCGCCGCGGTCAGCCAGAAGCTGGGCCAGGCCATGTACGCCGACGCCCAGGCCGCCCAGGGTGCCGCCGGCGCCGCGGGTGCCGGTGCGGCCGGCGGCCAGCAGGCCAAGGCCGAGGATGACGTGGTGGACGCCGAGATCGTGGACGAGGAGAAGCCGAAGGGTGGTGCTCAGGCGTGACGGAGGAGACCCCGGGCTTTGAAGAGAAGCCTGAAGGCCCCTCCAACGCCGAGACCCCCGAGGAGCAGGGTGCCGGTCCCGCCGACAAGGCGGGTCCGGCCCCGGCCGGGGAAGAGCTGGTAGAGGTTGGCCTCCAGGCACAGCTGGACCAGGCCCAGGCCGCGCTCAATGAGCGCACCGCGGACCTCCAGCGGCTCCAGGCCGAGTACCAGAACTACCGTCGCCGGGTCGAGCGCGACCGGGTGCAGGTCAAGGAGGTCGCGGTGGCGAACCTCCTGTCCGAGCTGCTCCCCACGCTCGACGACATCGGGCGCGCCCGTGACCACGGGGAGCTGGTCGGCGGCTTCAAGTCCGTCGCCGAGTCCCTGGAGACGGTTGTCGCCAAGATGGGCCTTCAGCAGTTCGGCAAGGAGGGCGAGCCCTTCGACCCGCTGATCCATGAAGCCCTGATGCACAGCTACGCCCCGGACGTCACCGAGACCACCTGCGTGCAGATCCTGCAGCCGGGGTACCGGATCGGCGAACGGACCATCCGCCCCGCCCGGGTGGCGGTCGCCGAGCCGCAGCCGGGCGCCCAGCCCAAGGCGGAAGCGGACGACGATGCCGAGGAGAGCGGTGGCCCGGACGAGGGCTGACGCCAGGACACCCGCAAGCGACCGGGAGGAGGGACGCCGGGGATGAGCACCAAGGACTTCCTGGAGAAGGACTATTACAAGGCCCTCGGCGTCTCCAAGGACGCCACCGAGGCGGAGATCAAGAAGGCGTACCGGAAGCTCGCCCGCGAGTTCCACCCGGACGCCAACAAGGGCGACGCCGCGGCCGAGGAGCGCTTCAAGGAGATCTCCGAGGCCTATGACGTACTCGCCGACGCCAAGCGGCGCAAGGAGTACGACGAGGCGCGCGCCCTCTTCGGCAACGGCGGCTTCCGGCCCGGTCCGGGCGGTGGCGGATCGTTCAACTTCGACCTGGGCGACCTCTTCGGAGGCGCCCAGGGCGGAGCCGGCGGGGGCGGCTTCGGCGGCGGGCTCGGCGATGTCTTCGGCGGGCTGTTCAACCGGGGCGGCACCACCCGCACCCAGCCGCGCCGCGGCCAGGACATCGAGTCCGAGGTCTCGCTGAGCTTCGGCGAGGCGGTCGAGGGGGCCACGGTCCCGCTGCGGATGTCCTCCTCGGCGGCCTGCAAGACCTGCTCCGGCACCGGTGACAAGAACGGCACCCCCAGGGTCTGCCCCACCTGTGTGGGCACCGGCCAGGTGTCCCGCGGCACCGGCGGCGGATTCTCGCTGACCGACCCCTGCCCCGACTGCAAGGGCCGCGGGCTGATCCCCGAGAACCCCTGTGAGGTCTGCAAGGGCAGCGGGCGCGCCACCTCCTCGCGCACCATGCAGGTCCGTATCCCCGCCGGAGTCTCCGACGGCCAGCGGATCCGGCTGCGCGGCAAGGGCGCTCCCGGCGAACGAGGCGGGCCCAACGGCGACTTGTATGTCGTCGTCCATGTCGGCTCCCACCCGGTCTTCGGCCGCCGGGGCGACAACCTCACCGTCACCGTGCCGGTCACCTTCCCGGAGGCCGCGCTGGGCGGCGAGATCAGGGTGCCCACCCTCGGCGGGCCCCCGGTGACCCTCAAGCTGCCGCCCGGCACCCCCAACGGCCGCACCATGCGCGCCCGCGGCAAGGGCGCGGTCCGCAAGGACGGCACCCGGGGCGACCTGCTGGTCACCGTGGAGGTCGCGGTCCCCACCGAACTGGGCGACAAGGCCCGGGACGCCCTGGAGACCTATCGTGAGGCCACCGCGGGCGAGGATGTCCGCGCGGAGTTGTTCCAGGCAGCGAAGGGAGCGTGACCCCCATGACCGCGACCGGCGACGGCCGCCGACGTAATCCCTACGAGCTCACCGACGAGTCGCCGGTGTACGTCATCTCCGTCGCGGCTCAGCTGTCGGGCCTGCATCCGCAGACCCTGCGGCAGTACGACCGTCTGGGCCTGGTCTCGCCCGGCCGCACGGCCGGACGCGGCCGCCGCTACTCGGCCCGGGACATCGAACTGCTGCGGCAGGTGCAGCAGTTGAGCCAGGACGAGGGCATCAACCTGGCCGGCATCAAGCGCATCATCGAGCTGGAGAACCAGGTCGCGGCCCTCAGCGCCCGCGTCGCGGAGCTCCAGGCGGTGGTGGACGGCGCGGCCGCGGCGATGCAGCAGCGCGAGGCCCAGGTGCACGCTTCCTACCGGCGCGACCTGGTCCCGTACCAGGACGTCCAGCAGACCAGCGCACTGGTCGTCTGGCGCCCCAGACGCGACCGCGAGCGCTGACCGGTCCCTCTGCCCTCAAGGCCCGCCGCCCTGGTTTCAGGGGCGGCGGGCCTTGCCGTTGATCGCCCTCCGGGCCGGAACGGGTGGTCAGAGGTGCCGAACGGCCGTGGTGGCGCGTGCTGTTGGGATGACGGCGGGCACGCGGGTGGTGCATCGCACGGTTCGGCAGACCTTCCGTGTTCACCGGTGCGCGTGCTCCTATTGGGCCACAGGTCAAAGGCGCGCAGGGGGCGCACATGGAAGCGGACAACTTGGCTGATCTCGCGGTGCAGTTACTCACCGGGCTGGTCAGTGGGGCGGGGAACGGGCTGAAGCAGGGGGTGACCGATCTCGTACGGGGGCGGCTGAGCCAGCTGGCCGAGGGCCGGGCCGCGTTGAACAGGCTTGACGCGGCGCCCGCCGACCCGGCGGCGGTGGCGGGGATGCGTGACCTGCTGATCGCGGTGCTGACTGCCGACCCCGCCTTCAGGCAGGAGCTGGAGCGGCGGTGGGCGGTCGCCTTCACCACCGCCGGCCGCGATCAGATCGGCGGTGACCGGACGACCATCCATGTGGGCGACAATATGAGGGGGCACATCAGCATCGGTGCGGCGCCCGCGCCGGCGAACCGGGGTACGCGGTTCGCGTTGGCCGGCGCGGCACTTGTGGCGATTCTGGGGATTGCCTTCGGTGTCTACTGGGTCGTTCACCGGCAGAGTGCCGACTCCAAATCGGGGCAGTCCGCGCCCAGTTCGTCCTTGCCGTCCATGCCATCCATGTCGTCCATGCCGGGCGTCACCGGCACTCCGTACGCCGCGTCACCGCTGGCCCCGCCCCCTGTCATGCCCGAGGCGTCCGGCCAGGATGTCGGGGCGACCGGCCGCCAGGCCATGGCGATCGTTCCCGACCTGCGGAGCCTGCCCTCCGGCTGGACGACCGAGATGGGGCCCACCACCCCACCCGACGGCTGTGAGGACCGCTCCTCGGGCATGTGCCGGATGGCGACCGGGGCGGCGGGCGCGGTCTACCGCACCACCTCGTCCGCCCGGGCGATGTTCTCGGTCGTCACCTACCCCGGTGAGATAGCGGCGGTCGGCGGGTACCGCAGTGCGGTCGCCGCCGTCTCCGCCGAGCAGGGGACCTCGGCGCTCCAAGTGCCGTCCGTGGGCGACCAGTCCACCGGTCTGGCCCGGCCGGCCGGCTCCGGCAAGGCGGGGCAGATCATGCTGCGGGCCGGAAATGTGGTGTGCGCGGTCGGCTATCAGAGCGACTCGGGTGGCCCGGACGTCGCCATGCTGACCCGGCTGGCCACCACCGTTGTCGAGCGGGCCCGCCAGGCGGGACGGGGCGAGCAGCCCACGGCACGGGTGTCGGGCTGAACTCGGCGGAGGCGGCGTACTGTTGACTGAATTCGATCAATGGTTCAAGAACATGGAGCGCGTAATGCCGCCGAGCCCCCGTGATGTCCTCGCCGCCTATCACCGGGCCATGCTGGCCTGGTCCGCCGATGATCTCGCCGATCTCTACGCCCCGGACGCGGTGCATGAGTTCCCCTTCCTCACGCCCGGGTGGCCCGAGCGGTATGAGGGGCGCGAGGCGGTGCGGGAGGGGTACCGGGCGGCCTGGGGGGCCAGCCCGGTGCGGCTGCGGGACATTCGGGATGTGGTGGTCTTCGACGGGGCCGACCCGGAGGTGGTCGTCGGGCAGTGGAAGGCCACCGCCACCCATGCGGACGGTGGCCAACCGGTTGAGATCACCGGCCTGTTGATCCTGCGGGTGCGGGACGGTCTGATCACGCACGCCCTGGACTACATGGACACGCTGGGCACCTTCCATGCCCTGGGGCGGCTGCCCGCACTGCTGGCGGCGCTCGGGGCGGGGGACGCGCCGGACTAGGAGATGTGGTGGACGGCCGGGGCGTCAATGGCGGTTCTCCGCCACACCGTGGCTGCTACGGGGCCGGGGGCTCGTCCAGGCGGGCGGCCAGCCGGTCGAGGGCCGCGCGGATGCCGTCGCCGTAGGCGTCCTGGTTGAGGGCGTCGCCGAACTCACGGGCCAGGGCGAGATGTTCGCGGGCCGCGGTGAGGTTGCCGGTTCTGCGGTGGCTCTCCGCCAGGTTGAGATGGAGGGAGGGGTAGAAGCCGCGGATCGCCAGGGTGGAGTCATGTTCCTTGACGCGGGCGTCGGTGACGGAGTCGGCGGCCGCCAAGGCACGTATGTCCCAGGCGAGTTCCTGCTCGGGGTCGTCCTGGACGTCCGCCAGGTAGTGGGCCAGGACGCACTGGTGGAAGGGGTCGCCGGCGGGGTGGATCTCCTCCCAGAGGGCGGTGAGGCGCTGCCGGGCGGCGGCGGGGTCGCCCTCGCGGTGCAGGGTCATGGCCTCATGGATCCGGGCCATCGTCGCGTCCTCGGTTGTCGTCATGGCGCCGAGGCTAGGGGGAGGGTCTGACAGTGCCGGGTGGTCAGGGCGCGGTGACGCTGCCCAGGGCGCGGGTGACGGTGATCTCGATCAGCACCCGGTCGGGGTTGGGGGCGGGCGTACGGCCGTACCGCTCGGCGTAGCGGGCGACGGCGTCGGCGACGGCCTCCGGCTCGGTGCGTACGCGGGCCACTCCTTCGAGGGTGGCCCAGGAGCCGCCGGGGGCGACCTGGCAGACCGCGACCCGGGCGCCGTCGGGGCCCGCGGCCAGGACATTGGCCACCTTGCGGCTGTGCTTGCGGGTGATGACGCGGGCGGTACGGGTCTCGGGCTCGAAGGTGACGCCGACGGGCACGACATGCGGGGTGCCGTTGGGGCGGAGGGTGGTGAGGGTGGGGAAGTGCCGCTCACGCCAGAAGGTGAGGTAGGCGGGCGGGAGGTTGCGCAGGTCGTGGGCCATGGGTGCCAGGGTAGTTGGGGGTCTGGCAGTCAGAGGAAGTCGGAAGTGTCCAGGTCGAAGGCGAAGGGTTCGGGGAGAGTGATTGGCTTGCCGAAGTCGGCGGTGTGGAGTTCGCTGTAGTCGGCTTCGGTCGGATCGCTGAAGAGCGTCACCGTGCCCTGATCGCGGTCCACGAGGAGGTAGAGCGGAAGGCCCGCGCGGGCGTAGCAGTGCCGCTTGGCGATGCGGTCACCATCGGGCTTGCTGCTTGTGACCTCCACGACCATGGCGATGCCATCAGGTTCCATCCATGTCGGCGCACCGCGGTAGAGGCGCATCTCGCGAGGAGCGAAGGTTGCGTCCGGGATGGCGTAGTTCTTGGGGCACCGTCCGCCGCGTGGCAGCTTGATCCCTTTGTTGCCTGCGAACTGCATACGGACCTTCGAGTGCTCGTAAACCTGAGCGAGAACCAATTCGATGGCGTCCTCGTGATCACCATCCGGCGCCGGCGACACGACAATCTCCCCCTCGATGAACTCGACCCTGATCCCCTCCGGGGGGTCCAGGGCGAGGAAGAACTCCAGGAGGGCTTCTTCTTCCTGCTGCGTGCGCGGCCGCTCGTCCGTCATAGCCGTCATGCTGCACCCCCTTGTGATCGGAAGCCAGTCTTACCGGTGGGCCGCGCTGGCAGGACCGTCCTCCCGCCGCTTCACTCGCAAGAGGGACGGCACCCTGCTAGCCGCACTCCCCAAACCAACCTTGAGTGGAATAGACTCAACTTAGTGCATGTTGCTGGAAGCAATACAGCACTGAAGAACAGGCCAGGCACGAGGAGGAGCCCCAAGCCGTGGATGCCGAGCTGACCAACAAGAGCCGGGAGGCGCTGGCCGCCGCGCAGGAGCGGGCCGTGTCGGCCGGACACGCCGATATGACGCCCGCCCATCTGCTGCTGGCGCTGCTCGCCGGCCAGGAGAACGAGAATCTGCTGGACCTGCTGGCCGCCGTGGAGGCGGACGCCGCCGCGCTGCGCGGCGGCGCCGAGCGGCAGCTGGCCGCGCTGCCCAGTGCGCAGGGCTCCACCGTGGCCGCCCCGCAGCCCAGCCGGGAGCTGCTGGCGGTGATCGCGGACGCCGCCGAGCGGGCCCGTGAGCTGGGGGACGAGTATGTCTCCACCGAGCACCTGCTGATCGGCCTGGCGGCCCGCGGCGGCCGTACCGGCGAGCTGCTGGAGCAGCAGGGCGCCTCGGCCAGGAAGCTGCTGGCCGCCTTCGAGAAGGCGCGCGGCGGGCAGCGGGTGACCACCCCGGACCCGGAGGGCACCTACAAGGCGCTGGAGAAGTTCGGTACGGACTTCACGGCCGCGGCCCGCGACGGCAAGCTCGACCCGGTGATCGGGCGGGATCATGAGATCCGCCGGGTGGTGCAGGTGCTGTCGCGGCGTACCAAGAACAACCCGGTGCTGATCGGCGAGCCGGGCGTCGGCAAGACCGCCGTGGTGGAGGGGCTGGCGCAGCGGATAGTGAAGGGTGACGTCCCCGAGTCGCTGAAGAACAAGCGGCTGGTGGCGCTGGACCTGGGCGCCATGGTGGCCGGTGCCAAGTACCGGGGCGAGTTCGAGGAGCGGCTGAAGACCGTCCTGGCGGAGATCAAGTCCAGCGAGGGCCAGATCATCACCTTCATCGACGAGCTGCACACAGTCGTCGGGGCCGGTGCCGGCGGCGATTCCGCCATGGACGCGGGCAATATGCTCAAGCCGATGCTGGCCCGTGGTGAGCTGCGCATGGTCGGCGCCACCACCCTGGACGAGTACCGCGAGCGGATCGAGAAGGACCCGGCGCTGGAGCGCCGCTTCCAGCAGGTGCTGGTGGCCGAGCCCTCGGTGGAGGACACCATCGCCATCCTGCGCGGCCTCAAGGGGCGTTACGAGGCGCACCACAAGGTGCAGATCGCGGACTCCGCGCTGGTGGCCGCGGCCACCCTGTCCGACCGTTACATCACCTCCCGCTTCCTGCCCGACAAGGCCATCGACCTGGTGGACGAGGCGGCCTCCCGGCTGCGGATGGAGATCGACTCCTCGCCGGTGGAGATCGATGAACTCCAGCGTGCCGTGGACCGGTTGAAGATGGAGGAGCTGGCCCTCAACAACGAGTCGGATCCGGCGAGCCAGGAGCGGCTGGCCAAGCTGCGCCGCGATCTGGCCGACAAGGAGGAGGAGTTGCGCGGGCTCACCGCGCGCTGGGAGCGGGAGAAGCAGTCCCTCAACCGGGTGGGTGAGCTCAAGGAGCGTCTGGACGATCTGCGCGGCCAGGCCGAACGGGCCCAGCGGGACGGCGACTTCGACACCGCCTCCAAGCTGCTCTATGGCGAGATCCCGGCGCTGGAGCGGGAGTTGGCGGAGGCGGCGCAGGCCGAGGCGGCCGCCGAGCAGGAGGCCGAGGCCAGGAACCTGATGGTCAAGGAGGAGGTCGGCTCGGACGACATTGCCGAGGTGGTCGCCGCCTGGACCGGCATCCCGGCCGGCCGGCTGCTGGAGGGCGAGACCCAGAAGCTGCTGCGCATGGAGGAGGAGATCGGCAAGCGGCTGATCGGCCAGGAGGAGGCGGTACGGGCGGTGTCCGACGCGGTGCGCCGCAGCCGGGCCGGGATCGCCGACCCCGACCGGCCCACCGGTTCGTTCCTCTTCCTGGGCCCCACCGGTGTCGGCAAGACCGAACTGGCCAAGGCGCTGGCCGACTTCCTCTTCGACGACGAGCGGGCCATGGTCCGTATCGATATGAGCGAGTACAGCGAGAAGCACGCAGTGGCCCGGCTGGTGGGCGCCCCGCCCGGCTATGTCGGCTACGAGGAGGGCGGCCAGCTCACCGAGGCGGTGCGGCGGCGCCCGTACAGCGTGATCCTGCTGGACGAGGTGGAGAAGGCGCACCATGAGGCCTTTGACATCCTGCTCCAGGTGCTGGACGACGGACGGCTCACCGACGGCCAGGGGCGGACGGTTGACTTCCGCAACACCATTCTGATCCTGACCTCCAACCTGGGCTCCACCTTCCTGGTCGATCCCCTGCTGAAGGAGGAGCAGAAGAAGGAGCGGGTGCTGGAGACCGTACGGGCCTCCTTCCGCCCGGAGTTCCTCAACCGGCTGGATGACACCGTGGTCTTCCACCCGCTGGGCACCGCCCAGTTGGAGCGGATTGCCCGGATCCAGATCGACCAGCTCCAGCGGCGGCTGGCCGACCGCCGGCTCACCCTGGATGTCAGCGAGGCGGCGCTGCGCTGGCTGGCCGCCCTGGGCCAGGACGCCGAGGGCGCCGCGCCCGACCTCACCTATGGCGCCCGTCCGCTGCGCCGTCTGGTGCAGACGGCCATCGGTGACCGGCTGGCCAGGGCGATCCTGGCCGGGGAGGTCCGGGACGGCGACACCGTCCGGGTGGACCGGGTGCCGGAGGGGGGCGAGGGGCTGTCGGTGACGGCCGCCGTGGCGGAAGCGATCTGAGCCGGGTCCCGCCAGGGGTTGCATCGCGGGGGCGGGTGTGAGGGAGGATGGCGGTATCCGTACGAAGGGAAGTCCACGGTGAGCATCGACCCGTCCTCGATTCCGAATTTCGGGGGCCAGCCAGAGCCGCAGCCCGAGGCGGGCCCGACCGGCCCCGTCATCCCCGACCAGGACCTGGTCAAGCAGCTTCTGGAGCAGATGGAGCTGAAGTACCTCGTCGATGACGAGGGCGACCTCGCCGCGCCGTGGGAGCAGTTCCGTACCTACTTCATGTTCCGTGGTGAGGAGGAGCAGCAGGTCTTCTCGGTCCGGACGTTCTACGACCGGCCGCACGCCATCGAGGACAAGGGAAAGATCCTTGAGGCGATCGACGACTGGAACCGCCGCACCCTGTGGCCCAAGGTCTACACCCACACCAATGACGACGGCACCGTCCGTCTGATCGGTGAGGCCCAGATGCTGATCGGTGTCGGCGTCTCCCTGGAGCACTTTGTCTCCAGCACGGTCAGCTGGGTCCGTGCCTCGATCGAGTTCGACAACTGGCTGGTTGAGCAGCTGGGTCTGGAGGCCGAGATCGAGGGCGAGGACGGCAAGCCGGACGACGAGGCGTGACGTCCGTTCAGCTGAGCGGTCACATCGGGATGCGGGCGATCGTCAGCAGATACGTCCCGTAGACGAAGGAGAGCCCGGCCAGCGCGCCGACCGTCACCACGGCGGTGCGCGGCCGGGCTCTTGCCATGCCCAGGGCCATCGGGATCAGCAGCGGGAAGGCGGGCAGCAGAAAGCGCGGCTTGGAGGCGAAGTAGCTGGAGCCGCCCAGGGCGATGACACAGAGCACCAGGACGTAGCAGAGCAGGGCGGCGGGCGGGCGTTCCAGGATCAGGAAGGCCAGCGCGATCAGCGCCACCACCAGGACGATCAGTGAGCCGTAGTACGCCAGGTAGTCCCGGCCCACGAAGAGGTGGCGGATAAAGCGCAGGGCGTCGGCGCCGAAGTCGAAGCGGGAGCCCCAGCGGCGCTGGACCCGGAAGTAGCCCAGCATCCCGCCGCCGGAGCGGTAGCCCGCCCAGAGGACATATCCGCCCCAGCCCAGCGGGGCCAGCGCGGCCCCGGCCCACACCCGCCAGTCGGCGCGGGCGGTGCGGTCCCGGCAGAGGGTGAGCACGGTGGCGCAGGCCACCGCGGCGGCCACCGCGATGGCGTTGGGCCGGGACAGCCCGGCCAGCAGGGCCAGCGCGCCGGCCCACAGGCGGCGGCCGGTGAGCAGGGCGTAGAGCGACCAGGCGCACAGCGCGGTCATCAGCGACTCGGTGTAGCCCATGGTCTGCACGATGGCGTGCGGCAGCAGTCCCCAGAGCAGCACCAGCCAGGTGGCCGTCCGGCGGCCGTACAGCCGCTCGCCCACCGCGTAGATGCCCCAGGCGGCGGCCCCGGCCGCGCTCCAGGAGACCAGCAGCCCGGCGGTGACCACGGTGACCGGCAGCAGGGTGGCCACGGTGTGCACCAGGCCGGGGTAGAGCGGGAAGAAGGCCAGGTCGTTGAAGACCACCCCACGGGTGGTGGGGGAAGGGATGATCAGGCCATAGCCGTTGCGGGCGATTCCGGCGTACCAGATGCCGTCCCAGGAGTGGCCCAGCAGACTGCGCGGATGGCGGCCGATGCTCCAGGCCCAGGCGGCCATCGCGGCCAGTCCGGTCAGCCGTGCCGCCGCGTAGAGCCCGAGGGCCGGGGTGGCCCGGCGCAGTGCCTCGCGGATGCGCTCCGCGCGGGGCTGGCGGCGGGCGCTGCCCCGCGGTTCCGGCGTTCGTACGGGGACGGCGGTGTCGGCTGACACAGGAGGCACCTCCGGTACGAGGGTGGCGGTATACCGACCATGCGGCGTGCGCTCGGCGGGCGGGTGCGTAAACGCCGTGGGGGGTGTGGCTTCCACCCGCTCGGGCGCACGGTGGATTGCGGGATTCCGTCAGGGATTTGCCCAGCGTCCGCCCGTTCAGTGCGGGGTGGTGGGGCGCGTGCGGGGTGTGCGCCCGCGCGGGGCTCCGTATGCGGGGTCGCGTTTCGTGTGCGGGTCGTTTGTGGCTGGTCGCGCACACGCGGTGGAGCCGCATGGTGCGACTGGCCCGTGCGCCTGAGGGGGCGCCTCCGGTTGTGTCCACCGGGGCGCACCCGGCAACGAGACCGAGTCTGCCGACGAGCGTTGCCATTCGGCTGCGGGCCCGCTTGGGCTGGTCGCGCAGTTCCCCGCGCCCCTGACGGGGCGCCCCCAGTGGTCGTCGGCCAGGCCCTAGGGTGAGCGGACCGAGAGCCGGATGACTGGGGAGGAAGCGGAGATGGACGGTGGATTCAGGCCCGCTCAGCGGGTGACCGGAGTGGGCACCTCGGTGTTCACCGAGATGACCGAGCTGGCCCGCCGCACCGGGGCGGTCAATCTGGGGCAGGGGGTGCCGGAGCTGGCCAGCCCGCCGGGGCTGCTTGCGGATGTGGCGGCGGAGGTGCTGGCGGGGGAGAACCAGTACCCGCCCGCCCGGGGCCGTCTGGAGCTGCGCCGGGCGGTGGCGGAGCACCAGGCCCGGCGTTACGGCCTGGAGTACCGGCCGGAGGACGAGGTGCTGGTGACCACCGGTGCCACCGAGGCGCTGGCCGGGGCGCTGCTGGGGCTGTGCGACCCGGGGGACGAGGTGCTGGCCTTCGACCCCTGCTATGACGCCTATCCGGCGGGGGCCCGGTTCGCCGGGGCCCGCCTGGTGGGGGTTCCGCTGGCCCTGGACGGTGACCGTTTCGTCCTGGACGAGGGGGCGTTGCGGGCGGCGGTGTCGCCCCGTACCCGGGTGCTGCTGCTGAACACCCCGCACAATCCCACCGGCAAGGTGTTCACCGCCGGGGAGCTGGCGGTGGTGGCCGAGGTGGCCATCGAGCACGGGCTGACGGTGGTGACGGACGAGGTCTATGAGCACCTGGTCTATGACGGGCTGGAGCACCGGACCATCGCGGCGCTGCCGGGGATGCGCGAGCGCACCCTGACCATCTCCTCGGCGGGCAAGACCTTTGGCGTCACCGGCTGGAAGGTGGGCTGGGTGTGCGGCCCGGCCCCGCTGGTGGCGGCGGTGGCGGGGGCCAAGCAGTTCCTCACCTACACCTCCGGGGCGCCCTATCAGCGGCCGTTGGCGAAGATGCTGGGGGGCGTGGAGGAGTGGGCCGCGGAGTTGCGGCGGATACTGGCGCACAACCGCGATCTGCTGAGCGCCGGACTGGCGCGTGCGGGGTTGCGTCCCTATCGCGCGGACGCCGGGTATTTCGTGCAGGCGGACATCAGCGCGTGGGGGCATGGGGACGGCGTGCGATTTTGCCGTGAACTCCCGCTGCGCGCCGGGGTGGTGGCCATTCCCACGGCCGCCTTCTATGTGCGCCAGGGCACCCCGTCCCAACTGGTGCGCTTCTCTTTCTGTAAGCCGGAGAAGTCGATTGCCGAGGCCGTGGAGAAGCTGCTGAAGGCCGCTTGACCAGCGCTCATGCAACTGGCTCATGCGGAGCCGCATATGCGCCCGGCGGAGTTCAACTCCCGCCGGGCGCACTTTTGTTGAACGTTTGAACCGCGAGCCCCACGCACGGATGGAAAATCGCCGATGATGGGTAAAAATGCCGTGCGCGCCGCTAGATTCAGGACCCCTCTCATTCGGGGCCACGTGCCGAGGCCAATACACCCGGGTTCCACCCGGATTCCTTAAAAATCCCGCAAGCGGAACCTGGAGCCTCCACTGTGGGCATCGATCCGGCGCCCCCGAAGATCTGGTCCTCCTCGGGGCGGGCCGGCCACCCTCCACTGCTCGCTCGCGGAGCCGACCCCATGCTCACCACTCTCAAAACCAGCTATACCGATACCCGGGCGGCGGATCTTGCCTGGTGTCTGGGCCGGGAGCCGCTGCCGGCACTGGCCGTGCTCGACCTGAACTTCCCCGGCTGCGCCGTGCAGTTGCGGCTGCTCGGCGCCTCGCACCAGGTGCTCCTGGAGGAGGAGAGCGGAGTCTGCTCGGAGACGGTGGCCTGCATACCCGGCAGCAGCACCCCGCTGCCGCTGGGCGTGGCCAAGCGGGTGGGCGCCTGGGAGTACGAGTTCGCGGCCCGGGTGGAGACCCTCAGCCGCTGTTCCTTCGCCGGCCGCGCCCAGGAGTTGCTGGCGCTGGTGGCCGAGCACCCCCAGGGCCTGGCCGGGACCTTCCCCGGCAGCCCGCACGCCTTCACCGCGCTGCTCGCCCAGCGCCGGGACGGCCAGGTCAGCTGGCGTACCTGGCACGCCTATCCCCAGGAGGGGCGGCTGGTGGCCACCCGCACCCGGGTGGGCGTACGGATCGGCGCGCTGTCCCCCGCCGAGGGCCGGGCGGCCGCCCAACTGTCCATGGACTGAGCCAGATTGAACTCTTGTGGGTGACAGGGCGTTGTCTGATCGTGACGTAGCGTTCCGGCATGAACTACCGTCCGGTATCCGCGCGACTGCCCGTACCGGCCGGGCTCGGCCGCCTCCTCGTGCTGACCACAGTCTTCGTCTGCGCCGCCTGTGGGCTGGTGTACGAGCTGGAACTGGTCGCCCTGGCCTCGTCCCTGATCGGCGACTCCGTCACCCAGGCATCCGTGGTGCTGTCGGTGATGGTCTTCGCCATGGGCGTCGGCTCCCTGCTCGCCAAATGGCTGCGCGGGCGCGCGGCCGCCGGTTTCGCCCTGGTCGAGGTGGCGCTGGCACTGCTGGGCGGGCTCTCCGCCATGGCGCTGTACGCCTGCTTCGCCTGGTTCGGCCATATGCGGCCGGCTCTGGTGGCGTTCTCGCTGGCCATCGGGGTGCTGATCGGGGCCGAGGTGCCGCTGCTGATGACGCTGATCCAGCGCATCCGGCGGCAGGACGCGGGCGGGGCGGTGGCCGAACTGTTCGCCGCCGACTATGTGGGGGCGCTGGTCGGCGGGCTGGCCTTCCCCTTCCTGCTGCTGCCGGTGCTGGGGCAGCTGACCGGGGCGCTGGTCACCGGCGCGGTCAACGCGGTGGCCGGGGGCGCGCTGGTGCTCTGGCTGTTCCGCCGCGATCTGAGCACCCGGGCGCGCTGGGTGCTGGTGACCGCCAACTGCCTGGTGCTGTTGGCGCTGGCCGCCTGCTCGGTGCTCACCGCCCCCTTCGAACGGGCCGCCCGGCGGGCGGTGTACGGGGGGGATGTCCGGATCGTGGTGCAGACCGACCGCCAGCAGGTGGTGGTCACCGGCGGGGCCGGCGGCAAGCCGCTCTCCCTCTTCCTGGACGGGCGGCTACGGGCCGGCGGCGGGGACCCGCTGCGCTACCCCCAGGCGCTGGTGCACCCCGCCATGGCCGGACCGCACCGCCGGGTGCTGCTGCTGGGCGGCGGCGACGGGCTGGCGCTGCGTGAGGTGCTGCGATATCCGGATGTGGCGTCGGTGACCATGGTGGAGCCCGATGCCGAGGTGGTGCGCCTGGCCCGCTCCGACCCGGGGCTGGCCGCCCTCAACGACGGGGCCTTCCGGGACCGCCGGGTGACGGTGGACTCCGCCTGGCTCTTCAACTGGCTGCGCGGCCACCCGGCGCCGTCCGCGCCGTTCGATGTGGTGATCTGCGATCTGCCCGACCCCCGGGGCGCGGTGGGCGTCAAGCTCTACTCCCAGGAGTTCTACGGTCTGGTCACCCGTCAACTCGCCCCCGGAGGACGGCTGGCGGTGCACGCCGGTGAGCTCTCGGAGCAGCCGCATACCTTCTGGACGGTGGATGCCACGGTGCGCTCGGTGGGGCTGTACACGCTGCCCTACCAGGTGCGGCCGGAGCCGGACGGGGGCCACCGGCCGGACTGGGGGCTGCTGCTGGCGTCCCGTACGCCCGTTGTGCCCCGCCTGCCCCAAGGCGGGCCGGTGCCAAGGACATTGACGCCCCAGGCCCTGGCCTCCGCCGTGCATGCCGCCGAACTCACCCGCGAGGACGGGCTGTTGCCCTCGACGCTGATGCATCCGCGCTACTGAGCACCGCCGCTGCCCAGGGAGTCGCGGAAGGCGCCGGGTGAGACCCCCGCGCGCAGCTGGAAGAACTTGGCGAAGTTGGCGGCGTCCGCGAAGCCCAGCCGTTCGCCGATCCGCACCGCGGGCAGATCGCTGTGTGCCAGCAGGCGCTTGGCCTCCAGCATCACCCGCCGGTCGAGGAACTCCTTGGCGCCCACCCCGGCCGCGGCCAGCGTGGCGCGGGAGAGGGTGCGCGGTGAATAGCCCAGCCGCCGGGCGTAGTCGGCGACCCGGTGGCTGGTGGCGAAGTCCCGCTCCACCGCGGCCCGGAAGCGCAAAAAGGCATCGCCGGGGGCGGGGACGCTGCTGCCGGCCGGGGTGCCGGGGTGGGCCAGCCGCAGCAGCAGTACGGACAGCAGATGGCGCAGGATCTCGGTGTGCGCCTCGGCGGGCAGGCCGGTGGCGGCGAACTCGGCGGCCAGATGCCGTACCGCCTGGAAGACCGCCGTCCGGTCGGTCCCGGCCGGCTGGTGCAGCACCGGGCCGAAGGGGTCGTCGGCGAGGGCCGCCACGGTGTTGCCGGGCGGCAGAAAACCCGGCTGGAACAGCAGCACCGTGCCCTCCATGGCGGCGACCTCGCCGAACTGCTGGACCTGGCCGGGCCGTACCCACAGCAGTGAGCCCTCGGTCAGCCAGTAGCCGGTGAAGTCCACCGTGTGGGTGGCGGCGCCGGAGTCCACGGCCAGGAGCTGGTGGAAGTCCAGCCGCTGGGGCCGGGGCAGCAGGCCCTCGGGGGCCCGGGTGCGCAGCTCGGCCAGGCTCATCACCTCCACCCCGGCCGGGGTGCCGGGCGGGGCCTGATAGCTGAGCTCGATGACCTCGCTGGGGATGTGTCGCTTTTTCACCATGAGCAGACCTCGGCATACCTGGTCGGGGTGGTGCGGCCCGCCTAGCGTGGACGTCACCGACAACAGTGGTTCTACAAGCAACGATTTTGGTGAAAGAGATGGCACAACCACCACGGCACCGGGTCACCTATGCCTTCGACGCCTACTGCGGCTGGTGCTACGGCTTTGGCCCCACCGTCCGCGAGTTCGCGGAGGCGAACGCCGACCGGCTGGAGCTGAGGGTGCTCGGCGGCGGTTTGTTCACCGGGCCCTCGGCCAAGCCGGTCTCGGCCTACCCCTATATCCCGGCCGCCGACGCCCGGATCGCCGAGCTGACCGGCGCGGTCTTCGGCGAGGGCTATGCCGCCGCCCTCGCCGAGGGCGGCTCGGTCCTGGACTCGGCCGCCGCCGCCACCGCCCTGGTGGCACTGGCCCAGCAGGCCCCCGACCGGGCCCTGGAGCTGGCGGGCGCGCTGCAGCGGGCCTGGTATCTGGACGGCCGCAGCCTTTCCGACCCGGAAACGGTGCGTTCGGTGGCTCTGGCCGCCGGCCTGGACGGGGCGGCCGCGGTGGCCGCGTACACCGGCCCGGACAGCCGCCGGACGGCGCTGGAGGGCTTCCGGGAGGTCCGGCGGCTGGGCGTGGACGCCTTCCCGACTTTGCTGCTGCATACCCCCGATGGCGGGGTGCGGCGGCTGGGCGGCCCCACCACCTCAGCGCGAGCGCTCAGCCGGGCGCTGGACGAGCATGACAACTGACGCAAAGCAATGGACAACGGAGGAAACCCCCATGGCCAAGATCGCACTCTTTGGCGCCCGCGGAACCATCGGCAGCCGGATCCTGCGTGAGGCGCTGGACCGCGGCCACCAGGTGACGGCGGTGGTCCGTAACCCCGCTGACTTCACCGAGCGGCATCCGGCGCTGACCGTGGTCACCGGTGATGTCCTGGACCCGGACTCGGTGGCGGCCGTGGCCAAGGGCCAGGACGTGGTGATCAGCGCGGTCGGCGGCGGAGGCGGCCCCGGCCACCAGGCCACCATCGCCCCGGCCGCCAAGTCCCTGGTGCAGGCGCTGCGTTCCCTGGGCGAGACCGCGCCCCGGCTGATCGCCGTGGGCGGCGCCGGATCACTGCGCAAGCCGGACGGGACGCTGGTATGGGACGGCGAGGGCATCCCGGAGTTCCTGCTCCAGATCATGCACGCCCATGGGGACGCGCTGGACTACTACCGCACGGTCCGGGACGTCCGCTGGACCAACCTCAGCCCCGCCGCGCTGATCGAACCGGGCGAGCGCACCGGTACCTACCGCACCGCCCTGGACGACCTGGTGGTGGACGCGGAGGGCAACAGCCGGATCTCCGCCGAGGACTTCGCGGTCGCCCTCCTCGACGAGGTGGAGAAGGCGGAGCACCTGGGGGAGCGGTTCACGGTCGGCTACTGAGGCAGGTACCGAGCCAGGTGCCCGGACCTCATGGATGCCCACCCGGGGGTCCCCGTGACGCAGGCAAAGGAATTAGGCTCGCTTGCCATGGAGCATGAGGTGTTCGTTCCGTTTCCCGTCGAGGCCGTACGGCGGGTGCTCTCCGATCCCGGGCGGGTGGCCAGGTGCGTACCCGGGCTGCAGCAGGACGCCGGTGAACCGGGGGACGCGGGCGATGCGGGTGAGCACGGCGGCGCGCTGGCCGGGCGGCTGCGGGTGCGCATCGGCGGTTCCACCATCACCTACCGGGGCGAGCTGCGGCTGACGGAGCGGGACGGGCGCTATGAGCTGTCCGGCGAGGGCACCGAGGCGCGGGGCGCGGCCACGGTGACGCTGGTGCTGCGCGCGGAGGCGGAGCCGGTGCCGGGCGGGACCCGGCTGGCCTGCACCGGCTCGGTGGACAGCGCGGGGCGGCTGGCCGAGTTCGACGAGAAGACGGTGCAGGGGGTGGCGCGGCGGCTGCTGGACCGGTTCGGCGCGGCGCTGGCGGAGGAGCTGCGCGGGGAGGTTCCGGAGGTCTCCGGTGCCGAGCTCCCCGGTTCCGGGCTCCCCGGCTCCGAGCTTTCCGGTCCGGAGATTTCCGGCCCGGAGCCGGTGACGGCGGACGGGCTGGAGGCGGACGTCGATGCCATCGACACCGAGGCGGTGGAGGAGGCGTTGCTCGGCGAGGAGGAGCCGCCGGCCGAGGCGGCGCATGCCCGGCGGACGATGATCGGGCGCTCCGCGGAGGAGGTCGATCACGCTCCGCCGAGGGGGCGCTATGCGCCGGTTCCGGCGCCGGAGACGGTGACCGGGCGGGCGGCGCTGCGGTGGGCCGCGCCGGCCGCGGTGCTGCTCGCATCCGCGGTGGTGGTGGGGCGGGTGCTGCGGCGGCGCCGCTGAGCGTTTCCGGCCGTCCGCCGGTGGGTGGGCACGCCCCTGCGGGGCGTTTGGCTCCCACCTGCGCACCACCCGTGGCCGGAACCGGAATGGTGAGCTCGCCTGTGGGGACGGCCCGCCGTTGGCGTCTGCGGGTTGCCGCCCGGCGGCGGGAACCTATGGTCGGACCGTGAGCAATGACATCACCCGGCTGACCGCCGGCCCCGCCGAAGTCGCTGTGGACCGCCACGGCGGCACCCTGACCAGCCTGAAGATCCACGGCACCGAGCTCCTGCGGCAAGGAGACAAGTACGGCTGCTTCCCCATGGTCCCCTGGTGCGGCCGTACCGCCTACGCCCGCTTCCGCACCGGCGACCAGGTCCACCAGCTCCCCGTCAACCACCCCCCGCACGCCATCCATGGCACCGGCCGCGACACCTCCTGGCGCACCGTCAAGGCGGATGACACCTCCGCGGTGTTCACCTATGACCTCGCCGAACCCTGGCCGTACCCCGGCCGGGTCACCCAGACGGTGGAGCTGACCGAGGATTCCCTCACCCTCGCCATGGGGGTGGAGGCCACCGCCGACTCCTTCCCCGCCCAGGCCGGCTGGCACCCCTGGTTCCTGAGGAACCTCGGCACCGGCGGGGACGTACGGCTCGGCTTCTCCGCCGCCTGGCAGGAGGAGCGCGGCGAGGACCACATCCCCACCGGCCGCCGCATCGAGCCCCGGCCCGGCCCCTGGGACGACTGCTTCGGCATGCCCGAGGGAGTCAAGGTGACCCTCACCTGGCCGGACGCCCTGGAGCTGACCGTCAGCAGCCGCACCGAGTGGGTGGTGATCTATGACGAGCAGGAGGCGGCGGTCTGTGTGGAGCCCCAGTCCGGCCCGCCGAACGGGCTGAACACCCACCCCCGCCTGGTGACGCCCATCGATCCGCTGGAAATCAGCACCACCTTCACCTGGCGCACCCTCGCCTAAGCTCATCGGCATGACCGACGCGCGTGACGCCCTGCTTCAGCAGATCAAGGACAAGGCCGTGATCCACGGCAAGGTGACCCTCTCCTCCGGCAAGGAGGCCGACTACTACATCGACCTGCGCCGGATCACCCTGGACGCCCAGGCCGCCCCGCTGGTCGGCCAGGTGATGCTGGACGCCACCGCGGACCTGGAGTACGACGCGGTCGGCGGCCTCACCCTGGGCGCCGACCCGGTCGCCGCCTCGATGCTGCACGCGGCCGCCGCGCGGGGCCGGGAGCTGGACGCCTTTGTGGTCCGCAAGGCCCAGAAGACGCATGGCATGCAGCGCCGTATCGAGGGCCCGGACATCAAGGGCCGCCGGGTGCTGGTGGTCGAGGACACCTCCACCACCGGCGGCTCCCCGCTCACCGCCGTGGAGGCGGCCCGGGAAGCCGGCGCCGAGGTGGTGGCGGTGGCCACCATCGTGGACCGCGGCGCCGCCCAGGCCATCGCAGACGCCGGGCTGCGCTACATCAGCGCATACGGCCTGGACGACCTCGGCCTGTCCTGAACGCCGCGGGGTCCCAAGGTCTTCCGAGGTTTCACGTGAAACCTCGGAGACCTTGGAAACCCCACCCCGCCCGGCCGCCCCGCCCCAGAGTCGAACAGTCCACCTGTGGAGCAATTCGGTGAGTCTGGGAAGATGGGTCCGACGATGACCGTCGCCCCCCTTTAGGCAACGCCTAGGCAACGCCCCCTTTCAGGCAAAGAAGTCACCGCGTACATCACAAGGAGCGGACAATGCCCATCGCAACCCCCGAGGTCTACAACGAGATGCTCGACCGGGCGAAGGCAGGCAAGTTCGCCTACCCGGCCATCAACGTGACCTCGACCCAGACTCTGCACGCCGCCCTGCGCGGCTTCGCCGAGGCGGAGAGCGACGGCATCATCCAGATCTCCACCGGTGGCGCGGAGTTCCTGGGCGGCCAGTACAACAAGGACATGGTCTCCGGCGCGGTCGGCCTGGCCGAGTTCGCGCATGTGGTCGCCAAGAAGTACCCGGTGAACATCGCCCTGCACACCGACCACTGCCCCAAGGACAAGCTGGACGGCTATGTCCGTCCGCTGCTGGAGATCTCCGCGGAGCGCGTCGCCCGGGGCGAGAACCCGCTGTTCCAGTCCCACATGTGGGATGGCTCGGCCGAGACCCTCGCCGACAACCTGGCCATCGGCCAGGAGCTGCTGGCCAAGGCCGCCGCCGCCCGGATCATCCTGGAGGTGGAGATCACCCCCACCGGCGGTGAGGAGGACGGCGTCAGCCACGAGATCAACGACGAGCTGTACACCACCGTCGAGGACGCCATGCGCACCGCCGAGGCCCTGGGCCTGGGCGAGAAGGGCCGCTACCTGCTGGCCGCCTCCTTCGGCAATGTCCACGGCGTCTACAAGCCGGGCAATGTGGTGCTCCGTCCCGAGCTGCTCAAGGACCTCCAGGAGGGCGTGGCCGCCCGCTTCGGCAAGGCCGACCCCTTTGACTTCGTCTTCCACGGCGGCTCCGGCTCCACCGAGGAGGAGATCCGCACCGCGCTGGAGAACGGCGTGGTGAAGATGAACCTGGACACCGACACCCAGTACGCCTTCACCCGCCCGGTCGCGGACCACATGTTCCGCAACTACGACGGTGTGCTGAAGGTCGATGGCGAGGTCGGCAACAAGAAGACCTACGACCCGCGCAGCTGGGGCAAGCTGGCCGAGGCCGGCATGGCCGAGCGCGTCACCCGCGCCTGCGCCGACCTGCGCTCCACCGGCACCAAGCTGAAGTAGCCCCCCACACACACGGCTGAGGCCCGGCACCGTTCGCGGTGCCGGGCCTCTCGCATGGCCGTCACCCGCCCGCCGGGGGACCATCGGGGCATGAGCCGAACCGCCGGCGAAGCCGCCGTACGCCTGCGCACGCCCACCGGCCGGTATGTCCTGCTGACCGCGGTGCTCGGCTCCGGCATGGCCATGCTGGACAGCACCGTGGTCAATGTGGCCCTGCCGCATATCGGCCGGGACCTGGGTGCCGGGCTGGCGGTGCTCCAGTGGACCGTCAACGCCTACATGCTCACCCTGGCCGGGCTGATCCTGCTCGGCGGTGCGCTGGGCGACCGCTATGGCCGGCGGCGGGTGTTCGTGGTGGGCGTGGTGTGGTTCGCGCTGGCCTCGCTGCTGTGCGGGGTGGCTCCCAGCGCCGGGGTGCTGATCACCGCGCGGGCACTGCAGGGGGTGGGCGGCGCCCTGCTCACCCCCGGCTCGCTGGCCCTGATCCAGTCCGTCTTCCACCCGGACGACCGGGCGGCCGCGGTGGGTGCCTGGTCCGGACTGGGCGGGGTGGCCACCGCGGTCGGCCCCTTTCTGGGCGGCTGGCTGGTGGACGGGCCGGGCTGGCGCTGGGTGTTCCTGATCAACCTGCCGGTGGCCGCGGTCTGCGTCCCGGTGGCCCTGCGCCAGGTACCGGAGACCAGGGACCCGGCCGCGCACGGCCGCTTCGACCTACCCGGCGCGGTGCTGGGGGCGCTGGCCCTGGGCCTGGTGACCTATGCGCTGATCGCCGCCCCCGCCGCCGGTCTCTCCCCACGGGTGCTGGTCCCGGCGGTGGCCGGAGTGCTGCTGGGGGTGGTCTTCGTCCGGCTGGAGGGGCGGCGGACGGACCCCATGCTGCCGCCCGCGCTCTTCAGGATCCGGGTGTTCTCCGCGGTCAACGCGGTGACCGTGTGCGTCTACGCGGCCTTCAGCGGCTTCTTCTTCCTCTCGGTGCTGCAACTGCAGATCGTCTCCGGCTGGTCGGCGCTGGCCGCCGGTACCGCGCTGCTGCCCACCACGGTGCTGATGCTGCTGCTGTCCAGCCGGTCCGGACGGCTGGGGCAGCTGACCGGTCCCCGGCTGCCGCTGACCGTGGGCCCGCTGCTGTGTGCCGTCGGCATGCTGCTGATGGCCCGGGTGGGCGCCGGAGCGGTGTACTGGCGGGACGTCCTGCCCGGGCTGCTGGTGCTGGGCCTGGGCATGGTGACCCTGGTGGCCCCGCTCACCGCCACCGTGCTGGCCTCGGTGGAGGTCTCCCGGGCCGGGATCGCCAGCGGCATCAACAACGCCGCCGCGCGGGCGGCGGGCCTGGTGGCGGTGGCCGCGCTGCCGCTGGCCGCCGGGCTGGGCGAGAGCTCCTACCGCGACCCGGCGGCGTTCGGCAGCGGCTTCCGGCTGGCGATGATCTACTGCGCGGGCCTGCTGGTCCTGGGCTCCGCCCTCGCCTGGTTCACCATCCGGTCCCCGCGCGGCGCGGCCTGCCACCCGGAGGCCGAGTACCACTGCGGGGTGAGCGCGCCACCGCTGGATCCGGGGGACCCATGAGGCGGGGTCCTGGCCCGGTGGACAACGCCCCCGGGCGGCCGTTCACCGAACGAACCCTTCGCGGACCGGCCCATCCCGGCGCTCCGGAAATACGATGGAGCCCATGTCCATTCACGAGAACCTGCTCGGGGGACCGCCCCCCACCTACCTGCCCGACGACCCCGAGCCCCGCGAGGCGCTGGCCTCCGGTGCCGCCCCCGCCGAGGTGGCCGCCAACTACCCGGCGTCCTCGCTGGCCTGGGCCCAGCTCGCCGACGACGCCTTCGAGGCGGGCCGCACCGTGGAGTCGTACGCCTACGCCCGTACCGGCTACCACCGCGGCCTGGACGCCCTGCGCCGCAACGGCTGGAAGGGCCACGGCCCCATCCCCTTCGAGCACGAGCCCAACCGCGGTTTCCTGCGCGCCCTGCACGCCCTCGCCCGGGCCGCCCAGGCGATCGGTGAGCAGGAGGAGTACGAGCGCTGCTCGGCCTTCCTCAAGGACAGCTCCCCCACCGCCGCCGGCACCCTGGGCTGAGCGGACCTCACATGGTGCCCACGGCAGGGGTGTCAAACCCTTGCCGGGGGCCCCTCCCCGCACGATGATCGCGGCGAGACCCGGCGATCCCGGGACCAACTCCCAGGGGAGGCAGGCGAGATGACGCCCACACCACCGTCCGCATCACCGTCCGCATCGACAGGTGACACCCCCAACCTGGAGTTCACCGGCACCACCCCGTACGAGCAGTACGTACGAGCCTCGGTGCTCAGCCACCTCCAGCAACCGCTCTCCGACGACCCCGGAGAGATGTCCTTCCTGGTCACCACCCAGGTCATGGAGCTGTGGTTCACCCTGCTGGTGCATGAGTGGGAAACCGCCGCCCGCGCCCTGCGCGGTGACGATCTGCCGGCCGCGCTGGCCGCCCTGGGCCGCTCGGTGTACGAGCTCCAGTCGCTCAACGACTCCTGGAAACCGCTGGCCCATCTGACGCCCGCCCAGTTCAACCGCTACCGCTCCGCACTCGGTGACGCCTCCGGCTTCCAGTCGGCGATGTACCGGCGCCTGGAGTTCCTGCTCGGCGAGAAGTCACCGGCCATGCTGGTGCCCTACCGCCACGCCCCCGCGGTCCACGCCGAGCTGGAGAAGGCGCTGCACGAGCCCGGCCTCTACGACGAGGTGCTGCGCTGGCTGGCCCGGCGCGGCCACCCGGTGCCGGAGGCGGTGCTCGGACGGGACATGGCCGAGCGGTACACCGCCGACCCAGGTGTGGAGGCCGTCTGGCTGCGCGTCTACGCGGCCGAGGGGGCGGAGGACGGCGCGGGGGACGCGGAGGCGCTGCGGCTGGGCGAGACGCTGACCGAGATCGGCGAACTGATCTGGCGCTGGCGCAACAACCATCTGGTGGCCACCCGGCGGGCGATGGGCGCCAAGCCGGGCACCGGCGGTTCCTCGGGGGTGGCCTGGCTGGAGAAGCGGGCCACCAAGAGCGTCTTCCCCGAACTGTGGACGGCCCGCAGCCATGTCTGACCCCGCGGACTCCGGGAGCCCCGGGGACCCCGCGGCGGAGGCCGGCGCGCTGCTGGCGCTGCCCTACGCCCCGCCGGACGAGACGGTGGCCTACGGTCCGCATCCCAGCCAGGTGGTGGACCGCTATCTGCCGGGCCGCCGGGGCCGGAACGCCGGGGCACGGGTGGCCCTGCTGCACGGCGGCTTCTGGCGCGAGGCCTATGACCGCCGTCATCTGGCGCCCTGCGCAAGGGCGTTGGCGGAACTCGGCTTCGAGGTGGCGCTGGTGGAGTACCGGCGGGTGGGCGGCGGAGGCGGCTGGCCCGAGAGCTTCCTGGACGTCCGGCGGGCGGTCGGCGGCGATGGCGCTGCCGCCGGGCTGGTGGTGGGGCACTCGGCGGGCGGCCACCTGGCACTGCTGCTCGCCGCGGCCGGGGTGGCGCCGGTGGTGGCGCTGGCCCCGGTGGCCGATCTGGCCCTGGCGGACGAACTGGGGCTGAGCGGGGGCGCGGTGCGGGAGTTCCTGGGGGGTGCGGCTTGCGCGTCCGCCGATCCCATGGCGTGGCTGCCCTTGCGGGCGCCCGCCCGGCTGCTGCACGGTGCGCGGGACACGGAGGTGCCGGTCACGCTGTCCCGGCGGTTCGCGGGGGCGGCGGGGGCGCCGCTGCGGGTGCTGAGCGGTGTCGGCCACTATGCGCTGATCACGCCGGGGGCGGGGGCGTTCGGGGCGCTGGTCGCGGTCCTCGGCCACTCCCGCCGGTGAGCGGCGGGCACTAGCCTCCGCCCATGGCTGCGCATACGGCGGCTCAGGCCGCTTTCGACCCCTGGTCCGCGGAGTTCGCCGCGGACCCGTACCCCGGCTACGCCCGGCTCCGCGAGGCCGGGCGGGTGCACTGGTTCGAACCCACCCGGCAGTGGCTGGTGCCGCACCACGCGGATGTCGGCGCGCTGCTGCGCGACCGGCGGCTGGGCCGCACCTATCGGCACCGCTTCGGCCACGAGGAGTTCGGGCGCACCCCACCGCCGCCCGAGTACGAGCCCTTCACCCGGCTCAATGACAGCGGCCTGCTGGATCTGGAGGGCGCCGACCACACCCGCATACGGCGCCTGATCTCCCAGGCGTTCACCCCGCGTACGGTGGCCGGCCTGGCCCCGGCCGTCGCCCGGCTGGCCCGGGAACTGGTGGACGGGCTGCTGGCGGACGGCGGCGGCGACCTGATGAGCGAGCTGGCCGAACCGCTGCCGGTGGCCGTGATCGCCGAACTGCTGGGCGTGCCCGCCGCCGACCGGGGGCTGCTGCGGCCCTGGTCCGCGGCCATCTGCGGAATGTACGAGCTCAACCCGGACGAGGAGACCGCGCGGCGGGCGGTACGGGCGTCGGAGGAGTTCTCCGCCTATCTGTCGCAGCTGATCGCCGAGCGGCGGTCCCGCCCGGCGGACGACCTGATCAGCGGGCTGATCGCGGCCTGTGACCAGGGGGAGCGGCTGTCGGAGCACGAGGTGGTGGCCACCTGTGTGCTGCTGCTCAACGCCGGGCACGAGGCGACGGTCAACACCACCGGGAACGGGTGGTGGGCGCTGTTCCGGCACCCGGACCAGCTGGCTGCGCTGCGCGCCGACCACGGCCTGCTGCCGGGCGCCATCGAGGAGCTGATGCGCTACGACACCCCGCTTCAGCTCTTCGAGCGCTGGGTGCTGGACGATATCGAGATCGACGGGACGGTGATCCCGCGCGGCGCGGAGCTCGCCCTGCTCTTCGGTTCCGCGAACCGGGATCCGGCGGTGTTCCGGGCGCCGGAGCGGCTGGATGTCACCCGCCCCGACAACCCTCACCTCAGCCTTGGTGCGGGCATCCACTACTGCTTGGGCGCACCGCTGGCCCGCCTCGAACTCGCCGCGTCCTTCGGCGAATTGCTCCGCCGCGCGCCGGGGCTCCGGCTGATTGCCGAGCCCTCCTGGAAACGGGGCTTTGTCATACGCGGCCCCCGCGAATTGCTCATCGAACTCTGACCAGGGTGCCCCCTCCAGGGGCGCGGGGAATCGCCGGGCGCCCCATCAGGGGCGCGGGGAACTGCGCGAACGGCCGACGACGGCCCGCAGCCGAAAGCGAACCCGTAACCGAAACGGCGCCACCCTCATTCCGGCTGACTTCACGTGCGGCCCGCCGCCGGCTGGTCGGGCAGTTCCCCGCGCCCCTAAAGGGGCGCACCCGGCAAACCTCCGGGGAGCAAACTAGGGCGCACCCGGCAGGACGAGGCGCCACCCCTCCGGGACAGCCGTCCACGTGCGAACCCGCACCGGCCCCCGGGCGTGATTGTCCGCGCGGTAGCGGAAACCGGGACCGGAAACGGTCACCGAACGAGCCCGGCACCGTAGCGGATCCTCCACCCCCAGCGGATGGACCTCCACCTCCGCCAGCCCCTCCACCGCGGACACCGCCACCCGCCCCACCGCCTGCCCCGGCTCCGCCAGCAGCACCCCGTCCGCCACCACCCGCAGCTCCGCAGAGCCCGTCCGGGCCCGGTACCGGACCGTGGGGCGGGACAGCAGGGCCAGCGCACCCCGCGCCGTGGGCCGCCACCAGGGCCGGGCCGGGGCCGGGAGGGCGGGCCCGTACGGCGCGGAGGAACCGGCCGGCACCCACAGCCCGCCCAGCACCACCCCGTCCCCGTCATCGGCCAGCAGCCCCAGCCGCCGTTCCGTACCCTCCAGCACCGCCCGGGCCGCGGCCACCGCGCCCAGCGGGACGCCCAGGGCCCGGGCCACCGAGACCGCCTCCGGTGGCCCCACCGGCACCCAGGCCAGCGGCGTCCCGTCCAGCTCCCGCTGCCGGTGCAGCCAGCCGACCACGCGCAGTAATGCCCGGTCGTCGCCGATCATCACGATCCGCCGCCGGCCGCGCCGGGCCACCGCCCGGACGGTCTCCTGCGGACCGTTGGGGAGGCAGATCTTCGCCGCCGCCCCACCGCACAGCACGTCCCTGGCGATCCGTACGGATTCGCCGTCCATGCGCCGGGCGACCGGGTCGATGACGACGAGCAGCTGCCGTCCGGTCGGGTCTGCAGCCGACACGTTCGTCCTTCCTCAGGTAACCTCTCGGTGCAAGAGCCCCTGTCGCTGTTGCGCCAGGGGCTTCGTCTATCCGGGGCACCGGTTCGACGGCTCTGGCGGTGGTGCGCACCCAAAACCAAGCGCTGACACCACCCTGTGCACGTTGGACATGCCCCGCCCGGAAGGGGTGTACGCCTGTGCCCGCACTTGTGCTGCTCGGTGCTCAGTGGGGTGACGAGGGCAAGGGAAAGGCCACCGACCTGCTCGGTGGTTCCGTTGACTATGTAGTGCGCTACCAAGGTGGCAACAACGCCGGCCACACGGTGGTCGTCGGCGACCAGAAGTACGCGCTGCACCTCCTCCCCTCCGGAATCCTTTCGCCGGGATGCACCCCGGTGATCGGCAATGGCGTGGTCGTCGACCCGGCGGTCCTGCTCTCCGAGCTGAGCGGGCTGAACGAGCGTGGCGTAGACACGTCCAAGCTGCTGATCAGCGGTAACGCCCACCTGATCACCTCGTACCACACCACCATCGACAAGGTGACCGAGCGCTTCCTGGGCAAGCGCAAGATCGGCACCACCGGCCGGGGCATCGGTCCGACCTACGCGGACAAGATCAACCGGGTGGGCATCCGGGTCCAGGACCTCTACGACGAGTCCATCCTCACCCAGAAGGTGGAGGCGGCCCTGGACTTCAAGAACCAGGTGCTGGCCAAGCTGTACAACCGCCGCGCCATTGAGCCGCAGCGGATCGTGGAGGAGCTGCTGGGCTACGCCGAGCAGATCAAGCCCTTTGTCGCGGACACCACGCTGATCCTCAACAACGCCATCGACGAGGGCAAGGTCGTCCTCTTCGAGGGCGGCCAGGGCACCCTGCTGGATGTGGACCACGGCACGTACCCGTTCGTCACCTCCTCCAACCCGACCGCGGGCGGTGCCTGCACCGGCGCGGGCGTGGGCCCGACCAAGATCAACCGGGTGATCGGCATCCTCAAGGCGTACACCACCCGCGTGGGCGCCGGTCCGTTCCCCACCGAGCTGTTCGACGAGGACGGCGAGAAGCTGCGCGTCATCGGCGGCGAGCGCGGTGTCACCACCGGCCGGGACCGCCGCTGCGGCTGGTTCGACGCGGTGATCGCCCGCTATGCGACCCGGGTCAACGGTCTGACCGACTTCTTCCTCACCAAGCTGGATGTGCTCACCGGCTGGGAGCAGATCCCGGTCTGCGTGGCCTATGAGATCGACGGCAAGCGGGTGGAGGAACTCCCGTACAGCCAGACCGACTTCCACCACGCGAAGCCGGTGTACGAGATGCTGCCGGGCTGGAGCGAGGACATCTCCAAGGCGAAGTCCTTCGCCGAACTGCCCAAGAACGCGCAGGCGTACGTCAAGGCGCTGGAGGAGATGTCGGGCGCGCCGATCTCCGCGATCGGCGTGGGCCCGGGCCGGGACGAGACGATCGAGATCAACTCGTTTCTGTCCTGAGTACGGTTCTGATCGGTTTCCGGTGACGTGACGTGACCGGGTGACCGAACGCGCGTGGCCGACGGGTCGGGTTGACCCGTCGGCCACGGTTGTATCCGGTGCGCCTGCGCCGCCGACGCGGGGTAGCGCTTCGCACGGCGGCGGCTGCTCGCTTCTTGTGCCAGAGTGCGGTCAACACTGTGAAGCAAGGAGACCGAGAAGCCCATGCCGATCAGACGCCCGATAACCGAGCGGCAGCGGCGCCTGGGGGTGGAGCTGCGCAAGATGCGTGAGCGCATCGGCCTGTCGTTGACCGAGGCGGCCGCCCTGCACCGGGTGAACAAGACCACGCTCAGCAACACGGAGTCCGCTCGCTTCGGCGTGAGCGCCGACCGTGTCCGGGTCTGGGCCGCCAACTACCAGTGCGCCGACCGCAGATACATCGAGGCGCTCGCCGAGATGGCACGGGAGCGCGGACCGCGCTGGTGGGACGAGCACCGTGAAACGATGACGGCGACCGCGCTGGATCTCGCGGAGCTTGAGCATCATGCGGTCGCGCTGCGGAACGTACAGATCACTCATCTGCCGGGCCTTCTGCAGCACGAGGAATATGTGCGTGCCGTATTCCGGGAGGCGGTGCCGACGCTGGCGCCGGAGGACTTTGAACACAAGGTTGCGTTTCGCATGCGGCGACGTGCCGTCCTGGACCGGCCGAACCCGCCGGACTGTTTGTTTCTCGTCCACGAAGCGGCTCTGCGCATGAGGTTCGGCAGCTTGAAGGTGACCAGATGCCAACTGGACTACCTGCTTGAGCAATCGGAGCGGGAGAACGTCAGGGTCCGCGTCGTTCCCTTCTCGGCCGGCGGGTTTCCCAGCGCGGGCAGCTCCGCTCTCTATGTATGCGGGCCGGTGCAACAGCTGGACACCGTGCAGCTGGACGTTCCCACGGGATCGACATTCCTGCATGCGGAGACTCACCTTGAGAACTACCGTGAGGTGTTGAAGCGAACCGAAGCACGGTCGCTCGAACCGGACCGTTCACGGGACTTTATCCGTGAGGTGATGCATGAGCTATGAAAGCGGGATGAGGGTGGAAATGGATTGGCAAAAGTCGTCGTTCTCTGAACAGGGCGACAACTGTCTTGAGCTGGCTGCGAGCAGCGGTGCCGTGCTCCTGCGGGAAAGTGACGAGCCGGACTTTGTGATCGCTGCTCCCGTCCGAGGCGTTGGTGGCCTCCTCGCAAGCCTCAAGGCGGCCGGAAGTGTCGCGCTGCCCTACTGAACCCTCCCTGTTCGGAGCTTTTCGAGCCCTTGCTGTCGGCGGAGCATGCTCATGTCGCTAACTGGCATATGCCGGTTCACTGTTCGTGACGCATAAATGTTGATGAGCTAGGCGCGATGCGGCTACGGTCTCAACTCGACGCCGTGCACCGAGGGTTGTCCGGCGTTCACATGCAAAGCGCCCCGGCGGCGTGTGCGCGCCCCGGGGCCGGCCAACGCCGCATAGGAGCGTCAGCGTGCCCAACCGTACCGTTCGAGCCCTGCAACGAACATTCAGCCCCCTCCTCGCCCTGCTCTTCCCTGCTACCGGCGCCCGCCGCCTCGGCCGTCCGCTCTCGCCAGTCGGCGGTCGTCCCGCCACCGGACATCGCCCTCAGGCGCCGCAACCACCCCAAACCGCCTCCGGCCTCCGCCTCCTCGTCCGGGCCCTCACCCCGCCCCGCCTCCCCGCCGGGCGGCAGCCGTACCTCAACTCACCGCATGCCGCCCCCACTTGGCACCGCACCGCGCCCCTCATCCGCCCTTACTACGTCACACACGAACAACGCGAGCGCCGCACCGCCCTCGCGCTCGCCCTCGACGGCATCGATGTCGGCCCATGGGTGATCCACGGTCACCGCATCGGTACCCCGGCTCCGGCGGCCACGCCAATTCGCCAGGCGGTGGCGGCCTGATGGGAACCCCGCAGCCCCACACCCCCTACGGGCTCCGCATCAGCCGAGTGCCCTGCAAGCCCGTACACCGGGACGAGGACGGCAACCTCACCATCCCCCTCTGGCTGGAACGCGACGGCAGATTCGACGCCGATCTCTCGCTCCGGCTCTCGCCCGCCGAGGCGGAACACCTCCATGCGCAGCTCTGCCGGGCCCTCGACGGTATGCCCGTGACGACACCGCCCGCCCACACTCCGGATTGCCGCAGGGACGTGCGCGGCAGCAGGGGCGTGCACTGGCCGTAGCTGGTTCGTCCCTCCACGCCCCGGCGGAACTGCCCCCTCGCCCGGTTCCGCGCTCACCGCGGGACCGGGCCGTTCCTCGCCCAACAGCGTCCGGCAGACGGGCACTTGGTGCCGTCAATCCCCCCCGGAGGCCCCCCGCATGCCTGATCAGCGCGGCGCCTTCCGCATTCTGTACACACCCGACGAGGGCGGTTACAACGCTTTGGAGCCGGTCACCGGCACAACCAGCTGGGGGCAGGACTTCGCGGAGGCCAAGGCGCTGATCACCGAGGCTCTGGAGCTGTACCGCGCCGAGGCCGGGTTGAACAAGCTTGGGTGCGCACCCCGCGAGGGGGACATCCGACGTACCAGGGGATCGTGCGCCCCTCCCGGCCCATAAGACGGCCCGTCCTGGCAGAGGCGTGTCACCCACCCGGATGACCGGCCGGCAAAGGAGACCGGCCGCCGTCGGCAGTCGGCAAAGCTGGCCTTCGACTGGAGGGGAGTGCACCATGACGGTCATGGCCGAACGCGCGTCGCACATGCTGGTCGAGGAGTTCGAGCAGATCGCCTCCGCCGCGCCCGAGACCGTCATGTTGGAGTTCATCAATGGACGGATCGGGGAGAAACGCGTGGCGGACGGTGATCATGGCGCGATCATCATGTGGCTGCTCAGGCAGTGCATGCAGGCCCGTCCCGAACTCGACCTCAACCCGACGCAAGGTCTGAAAGTCGAGGGATACCGTAAGGGCCGCGCTCGTCCGGACGCCTCTCTCGCGCCGGTCGCGCACTTCGCGGGGCAGGGTGAATGGGCGGAGCCGGCGGGAGTGCTGATGGTTGTGGAGGTCACGTCGTTCGACGGGGACACCAATGACCGCGACCGGATCGAGAAGCCGGATGCCTATGCCGCTGCGGGCATCCCGGTCTATCTGCTGATCGACCGCGATTCCTGCGAGGTCGTCGTCTTCAACAACCCGGACGCCAAGCGCGGGTGCTACCGGGATCTCCACCGCGCCCCCTTCGGTGACCGGGTCGCCCTCCCCGGCCCCGTGGGCATCACCCTCGACACGGAGATCCTCAAGAACTACGTGAGCTGATACGCGCCGCGTGCCCTCACCCCGCCCGCCGGTACACCAGCGACGCGTCCTTGGTCCCGGTGTCCGTGAAGTCGCGCCGCATCCGGCCGTCCGGCAGCAGCACCAGGTCGGAGGGGGAGCCGGGCTGGCAGGCGGAGGCGGGGCTGGCCTGGACCACGCTGGAGGGGCCCAGGTGCAGCGGGGTGCCGCCGGTGCCCCCGCCGTTGACGGTGGCGCTCCAGGCGCAGGTGTAGGCGGTGCCGTCGTCCAGGAAGCCGCTGCCCTGGATGCGGGCGGTGTCCTGCCCAATGGTGATGGTGCGGCTGCTGTGACCGCCATGGGTGTCGAAGCCGGACTGCCAGACCCCCAGGAAGTCCTGGGCGGTGCCGGTGACGGGGGTGGCGCTCTGCGTCGGCGTGGTGCCATGGGTGGGGGAGACGGTGGCGGAAACGGTGGGCGAGGGGCTCGGCGCGGCCTGGGTGGTGCCATGGTGCCGGAGCAGATAGACCGTTCCGGCCCCGGCCAGCACCCCGAGCACGGCAATCGCCACCAGCAGATACGACCGCCGGGGGCGCTCTTGGGCGGGCGGCGGCTGGTGGACCACGGTCGGCGGGTGCCAGACCGGCGCCACGGGCGGGGCGGCGGTCATGGTGGGCGGCTGGGCGGGGTGGCCGACCTGGGTGGGCGCCTCGGAGGGCGGCACCGGTGCGCCGGGCTCCTCCAGCTCCAGCAGCTGGGCGGCGTGCCGCCCCAGCTGGGCCACCAGCGCGCCGGGCAGCCAGGGGTCGCCGCCGCGCAGCCCGTCCAGCGCCTCCCGCGACCCGGGGCGCTCCAGCAACTGCCCGGGGGTGGGCCGCCGGTCCGGGTCCTTGGCCAGCATGGAGGCGACCAGCGGGCGCAGGCTCTCCGGGACCCGGTCCAGGTCCGGCTCCTCCTCGGCGATCCGGAACATCAGGGCGTGCACCCCGCTGTCGGCGGTGCCGAAGGGGGACAGCCCGGTGGCGGCGAAGGCCAGCACCGAGCCCAGGCAGAAGATGTCGCTGGCCGGGGTCACCGGCCGGCCCCGTACCTGCTCGGGGGACATAAAGCCGGGGGAGCCGACCGGCGCCCCGGTGCGGGTCAGTCCGCTGCCGGTCACCGCGTCCAGGGCGCGGGCGATACCGAAGTCGATCACCCTGGGCCCGTCCAGGGTGATCAGCACGTTGGAGGGCTTGAGGTCCCGGTGCACCAGCCCGGCGGCGTGCACGGACTCCAGGGCCCGCGCCAGGGCGGCGGCCAGGATCCGTACGCTGCGCTCGGGCAGCGGCCCGTACTCCTCCACCACCTGGGTCAGCGAGGGCCCGGCTATATAGCCGGTGGCCACCCAGGGGATCTCCGCCTCGGTGTCGGCGTCCAGCACCGGCGCCGTCCACTCGCCGCCCACCTGCCGGGCGGCGCTGACCTCCTGGCGGAAGCGGCGGCGGAACTCCTCCTGCCCGGCCAGCTCCGGCCGGACCAGCTTGACCGCCACCGTGCGGCCCCGGTCCGAGCGGGCCAGGTACACCCGGCCCATGCCGCCCGCGCCGAGCCGGCCGAGCAGTCGGTATCCGCCCAGCGTCCGCGGATCATCGGGCGACAACGCTTCCATGGACGTCCGCACTCCTTCAACACCCCCGTGCCCCCGTGTTCGTCGATGCGGAGAATAGCCGGACGCCGAAGGGGCCGGAGCCCCGCGTGCGAAACGCGGAGCCCCGGCCCCTGCCGAGCCGGTGCCGACGGGCGGTCAGGACGGGACGATGTTCTCCGCCTGCGGGCCCTTGTGACCCTGGGTGATGTCAAAGGTCACCTTCTGGCCCTCGGTCAGTTCCCGGAAGCCATGGGTGGCGATGTTGGAGTAGTGGGCGAAGACGTCGGCGCCGCCGCCGTCCTGCTGGATGAAGCCGAAGCCCTTCTCCGAGTTGAACCACTTCACGGTGCCAGTAGCCAAGGCGAACTCCTCGATGGTGGGGGGATGGTGAGTGCCGTTTGGGAAAGATCGGAAAGTGCTTGAAAGAGAAGAGCGCCCGAGGTCTCGGACCGTCAGGCGCAGAGGACTTGGGGTTCCATAACTGCGAACCGCGGACGACCGTAGCACGTGAAATACCGGTGAATCGGTATTTGTCCCGGATGAGTTGCCGGTGGCGTGCCCCGGCACTCTGTCGGCGGTCTGCCGGGCTCCCCGACACTGTGCCGGTACCGGGCGGTCGCGCTGATCCCTAGGCTGTGCCTGCCGCCGCCGCCCCCGAACCCTCGAACGCCCGGGTCCCGCCGAGTTCCGCTGCGTCCCCCTGCATCCCCGGCCCCCGAGCCCCGCAGAGTCCCCCGAATCCCCGACCCCCCGAGGACCGACCGTGAGCACGCTCCCCGCCACCGGCGCCGCGGTGAAGGCCGCCGACCGCAGGCATGTCTTCCACTCCTGGTCCGCCCAGGGCCTGATCGACCCGCTGGCGGTGGCCGGCGCCGAGGGCTCGTACTTCTGGGACCACGACGGCAACCGCTATCTGGACTTCTCCTCCCAGCTGGTCAACACCAACATCGGCCACCAGCACCCCAAGGTGGTCGCCGCCATCCAGGAGCAGGCCGGCCGGCTGTGCACCATCGCCCCCGGCTTCGCGGTGGACGTACGGGCCGAGGCCGCCCGGCTGGTCGCCGAGCGCACCCCCGGTGACCTGGACAAGATCTTCTTCACCAATGGCGGGGCCGAGGCGGTGGAGAACGCGGTGCGGATGGCCCGGCTGCACACCGGCCGCCCCAAGGTGCTCAGCGCCTACCGCTCGTACCACGGCGCCACCGCCGCCGCCATCAACCTCACCGGTGACCCCCGGCGCTGGCCCTCCGACACCGCCTCGGCCGGGGTGGTGCACTTCTGGGGCCCGTTCCTCTACCGCTCCCACTTCCACGCCACCGGCCAGGAGCAGGAGTGCGAGCGGGCGCTGGCGCACCTGGAGGAGGTGGTCGCCTTCGAGGGGCCGCAGACGGTGGCCGCGATCATCCTGGAGACCGTGGTGGGCACCGCGGGCGTCCTGGTGCCGCCGGCCGGTTATCTGGCGGGCGTGCGGGAGATCTGCGACCGGTACGGGATTGTCTTCATCCTGGACGAGGTGATGTCCGGGTTCGGCCGCACCGGCGCCTGGTTCGCCGCCGACCACTGGCGGGTCACCCCCGACCTGCTCACCTTCGCCAAGGGCGTCAACTCCGGCTATGTGCCGCTGGGCGGAGTGGCCATCTCCGCGGAGATCGCCGCCACCTTCGACAAGCGCCCCTACCCCGGCGGTCTGACATATTCCGGCCATCCGCTGGCCTGTGCCTCAGCGGTGGCCACCATCAACGCCATGGCCGAGGAGGGCATCGTGGAACACGCCGCCCACCTGGGCGAGCACCTCCTCGGCCCCGGCCTGCGGGAGCTCGCCGAGCGCCACCCCTCGGTGGGCGAGGTACGCGGCCTGGGCGTCTTCTGGGCCCTGGAACTGGTCAAGGACCGCACCACCCGCGAGCCCCTGGTCCCGTACAACGCCGCAGGTGAGGACAACGCCCCGATGGCCGCCTTCGCCGCCGCCTGCCGCAAGGGCGGACTATGGCCCTTCGTCAATATGAACCGCCTCCATGTGGTGCCGCCCTGCACCCTCACCGAGGACGAGGCCCGCGCCGGCCTGGCGATTCTGGACGAGGCCCTCACGGTGGCCGACGCCCACACCACCGGCTGACCCCGGCCACCCGACCGTACACACGAGCGACCGCCCTCGCCTATCTTGTTGCGGGGGCCGTTCGCATGCCCGCGGACGGTCAGGGGATCGACGACTCGGCAAGAGGGGGCCAGGCACCATGCCCGGCAGCGACGCTGTCAAGCGCACCACCCTGCGCTCGCAGATCGCGGACGCCCTGCGCGAGGAGGTGATCGCCGGACGGCTTCCGGCGGGCCGCCAGTTCACCGTCAAGGAGATCGCCGAGAGCTATGGCGTCTCCGCCACCCCGGTCCGTGAGGCGCTGCTCGACCTGTGCTCCCAGGGCCTGCTCGATGTGGAGCTGCACAAGGGCTACCGGGTACGCGAGTTCTCGTACACCGACTTCCTGGCCATGATGGAGGCCCGCCGGATGATGTTCGAGGGCATGTTCCGGCATGCCATCGAACGGGCCGTCAATGGCGCCGGCCCCGAGGTGCTGGCCTCGGTACGCCGCCGCGCGGACGAGGCGGCCCGCGCCGCCTCGGCCGGGGAACTGGACGTCCTCATCGGCTACGACCTGCGGTTCTGGGGCGAGTTCGCGGCGCTGGTGGGCAACCCCTATGTGGCCGGCTTCCTGGCCAGGGTGCGGGTGCAGAGCTGGGTCTTTATGGTGCCGCTGCTGCGCCGGGTGCCGGACCTGCGCGGACGGCTGTGGCGCGGCCACCCCGAGATGGTCCAGGCCCTGGCCCGGCGGGACTCGGCCGAGGTGATGCGGCTCACCCTGGACTACAACGACCACGCACTGGCCCTGATCGAGTCACTGGCCGGTTCCTGAACCACGCTCACCCCCCGGACGGCACTACGCTGGCCCGACCATCTCACTATTGACCCCATTGGCGAGAATGTCCCATCGGCGAGAACGAGAGTGAGCTCACGTGGCCTGTGACCTGTGGCTGGTCCCCCTTGTCGATGTGCTCTGCCACAGCCCCGACAATCCCTTCGCCGAGGAGATCGCGGCCTATGACAAGGCGCTGGGCGACGCGGGGCTGCCGCCGGTTCCGGTCTTCGGCTATGTGCCCGGCCTGTCCGGGGGCGTGGCCCCGGTGGCCGCCTTCGACTATGACGCCCTGCACTTCCTGCGCCGCGCCCATCTGCTCAACCTGTGCGGGCTGTCGGTGACCCCGGTGGACGAACTGGGCGGGGACTACGAGCAGTTGCTGGAGATGTTCGAGCCCACGGCGCAGCAGTCCCATCTGGTCTGGCACTTCGACCATGCCGGTGCGTACGTTCCGGTGGACTTCGCCCATCCGCTGTCCAACGAGGAACTGCTGGACGGCGGCGGGCCGTTGGGATCCAGCCATGGTCTGCTGCGTGAACTGCACCAGGTGGCCCCGGTGTTGGGCATCGACCCGGACAACCCGCCCGCGCCGCCGGCCGCGCCGGACCGTCCCACCACGCTGGAGGAGCGGGCGGCGCCTGGCCCGGACGAGGACGGGCCCTTCGCCCGGGAACGGCATGTCTGGCTGGGCTTGCATGCGGCGGCTACGCGCAGCTTGGCTCAGGGGTCGATGATTGTGTTCAGCTGAACGCATGGCGAAGGGGGCGCGGTTGGCGCGTTTTCGGGTGCGGGTTGGTTGTGGCTGGTCGCGCCCACGTGGCGGAGCCGCATGGTCATCGGAGCCCCGCGCCCCTGGCGGGGCGCCCTACCGAGGCGACTCCGGCGGCCGCTGCCGGGGCATGTTCGGCCGCGACCCCGGCGGCAGCGGAAACCGCCCAACGGGCCCCCCGTTCTCGCCCCTTGGCCCCCAGGACACCAGGGACTGGGTCAGCAGCGGCGCGGGCCCGGCCCGGAACTCCACCATCCAGTCCGCCGTTTCGGCCCGTACCAGCTCCGAGACGTCCTCGGAGAACCGGCGCAGTACGGACAGACAGCGCTCCGCCGCCTCGCTGGCCGTACCCTCCGTAGGGCCCAGCACCTCCCGTACACACTCCGACGCCCAGTCGAACTGCAGCGCCTCCAGGCGCCGTTGCACCGCCTGGGAGGTGGCCACCGCGCGCATCCAGCCGGTGGTCAGCCCGAAATAGCGGTCACAGGCCACACAGGCCACCGCGCCCAGCAGCGCCAGGAACGCCCAGGACCCGGTGTGCACCGCCCGGGTCAGCTCCAGCAGCGGCAGCGCCGCACCCACCACCGCGAAGACCGCCGCGCTCACCCGGAGTCCGCGTGCCCAGCGCCGTTTCCAGGCGCGGTCGGCCAAGTACCAGTCGGCCAGATAGATCGCGCCGTCCTCCACCCATCGGTACAGCTCGTCAAGACGCTGAGCGGGTTCCCCCCAGTCGCCGAGCGGGAAGGTCCTGCCGCGCAGGTCGCCACGGTGCCTCCCGCCTTGCTCCGTGGGGAGCCCTTCGGGCTGCATCTCAGGCTGGCTCACCCCTGCACTCCCTCTGTCGCCGCTGCGTACTACCCGTGACACCGGCCTCATTCCTACCGCCGAACGGCTGGGTTTGGGGCCGGATCCGGCCTTTGCCGCCCGTAAGTGCAGCGGATTCGGATATGAGCGCACTTCGGGCCACTCGAAAGAGTGGTCACCGACCGTATCGGAGCCGGTGGCCCGGGCGGGAGTTGATCAACCGGAGAGGCAATAGGGTGAGCCCCGTGAAGGTCCTCGTCATCGGCGGCGGCGCCCGCGAACACGCCCTGTGCCGCTCCCTGTCCCTCGACCCCGACGTCACCGCCCTGCACTGCGCGCCCGGCAACGCCGGCATCGCGGAAGTCGCCGAACTGCACCAGGTGAACCCCCTGGACGGCGCGGCCGTCGCCGATCTCGCCGTCGCGCTGGACGCCGGCCTGGTGGTGGTCGGCCCGGAGGCCCCGCTGGTGGCGGGGGTGGCCGACGCGGTGCGCGAACGCGGCATCCCGGTCTTCGGCCCCTCCGCGCGGGCGGCCGAGCTGGAGGGCTCCAAGGCCTTCGCCAAGTCCGTGATGGCCTCCGCCAATGTGCCCACCGCCCGCAGCTATGTCTGCACCACCCCGGAGGAGATCGACGAGGCGCTGGACGCCTTCGGCGCCCCCTATGTGGTCAAGGACGACGGCCTGGCGGCCGGCAAGGGCGTGGTGGTCACCGAGGATCTGGCGGCGGCCCGGGAGCACGCGCTGGCCTGTGACCGGGTGGTGATCGAGGAGTATCTGGACGGCCCCGAGGTCTCCCTGTTCGCGGTCACCGACGGCGAGACCGTGCTGCCGCTGCAGCCCGCCCAGGACTTCAAGCGGGCGCTGGACGGCGACCAGGGCCCCAACACCGGCGGCATGGGCGCCTACTCCCCGCTGCCCTGGGCCGACCCCAAGCTGGTGGAGGAGGTGCTGCAGAGCGTTCTGCAGCCCACCGTGGACGAACTGCGCCGGCGCGGCACCCCCTTCGCCGGGCTGCTCTACGCGGGGCTGGCGATCACCTCGCGCGGGGTGCGGGTGATCGAGTTCAATGCGCGCTTCGGCGACCCGGAGACCCAGGTGGTGCTGGCCCGGCTGAAGACCCCGCTGTCCGGGCTGCTGCTGGCCGCCGCGACCGGCTCGCTGGCCGCCCTGCCGCCGCTGCGCTGGAGCGAGGAGGCGGCCGTCACCGTGGTGGTGGCCGCGCACAACTACCCCGGCACCCCGCGCACCGGCGATGTGATCGAGGGCCTGACGGAGGCGAACCAGGCCGAGGGAGCGTACGTCCTGCACGCGGGCACCGCCCGGGACGACTCCGGCGCGGTGGTCGGCGCGGGCGGCCGGGTGCTCTCGGTGACCGCCACCGGCGAGGACCTGGCCGTGGCGCGGGAACGGGCATACCGGGCGGTCTCCCGCATCCGGCTGGCCGGCTCCCACCACCGCACGGACATCGCGGCGAAGGCGGCGGAAGGCCGGGCCAAGGCTGATCGCGCCGGGTAGCCGGGCGGATGGGTGGGCGGAATACGCGCCGCAGGCGCATGCCCACCCACGACGCCCCGGCAAACGCACCCACCTTTCCCCAAAGCCATCCCATCGAGTGACCACCCCGCCAACCGGCTGACGTAGCCCCCACCCCCAACTACCGTGCGGCGCAAGCCGTCCGTCCACTGGCCCACCGGCATTGCGATGTCCGAACCCGGTGCCACAGTGGTGGATGGACCACGACGGCAGACCGCACGACGCCACGGAAGGCGAGGGGGTGATCGATCACATGGCAGCCACCGAAAGCGCTGAAAACGGCGGGGGTACGCACACCGCCCGTACCCGCGCCCTGGCCGTGCTGCGGGTACGCGGCACCGCGGTGGCCGTCGCCCTGCTGCCGGCCGCCGTCGCCGTGGTGCTGCTGGTCGGCACTCTCACCGGCCGGATCCCGGACGGCAGCGTGGGCGATGCCATCCGCCCGGCGGTGAGCGCCGCCGCGCTGGCCGCCCTGGCGCTGGCCGCGGTGGTGGCCGTGGTGGTGGCCAGGGCCAGACCGGCCCTCAGCCCCACCGTGGCGATCCCCGAGGAGACCGCCCCCGACCTCTACCGCCTGGTACGCGACCTCGCCGACCGGCTGGAGGTGCCGGCCCCCTCCGCCATAGCCCTCACCCCCGACTGCGACAGCTGGCTGGAGGACCGTACCCACCCCGCGCACGGCCGCCGGACCGGCCGCCGGCGGCGGGCGGCCACCGCCCCCGTGCTGGTGATCGGCTCGCCCTTCCTGTGGTGGATGCGGGTCGCCGAGCTACGCGCCCTGCTGGCCCCCGTGGTGGCCGGCACCGGCCCGGCCGCCCACCCCGACATAGCCGCCGCCCGCCGCTTCGTCCGGGGCCTGGACGCCGCCGTGGCCGTCGCGGCGAGCAGGCCCCACCTGGCGTTCGTGGGCTGGGTCGCCCGGCTGCTGCTGCGCTCCTGCCGGGAGCACGCCGCCGAGATGGAACGCGGGGTGGCCACCGCCGCCTCCGAGCGGGCCCAGGCGGTGGACTACGGCCTGCGGATCGTCGCCCAGGAACAGGTCGGCCTCGCCTACGCCGGCTGGGACCGGCTGCTCAACCGGGTCGCCCTGCCCGCCTGGCGGATGGGCCGCTGGCCCTCCCGGCTGGACGCGGGCGTGGTCTCCGCGCTCACCGAGCTCTCCCGCCGGGACCGCCTCGCCGAGGGCTTCACCTCCCGGCTGGGCGAGCGCCCCGCCTGTGACCTGCTGGAGGAGCCCGGCCTGATCGACGAGGCCGCCTCCCTGCTGGCCGCCCGGCTCTTCCACGGCGGCCCGGCCGAGCCGGGCCCCGGCTGGGCCCCGGTCAGCTGGAGCCAGTACCCGGAGGAGGTCGTGGACCGCACCTGGCGGCTGGAGGCCGCCCGGCTGCACCGCGTCCTGGACGACATCGCCGCCACCGGCGCCGCCCCGGACGCCGCCTCCGCCGCCTGCACCACCCCGGTGGCCCCCACCGTGGCCCGGGTCCTGGACCGGCTCACCGGCCCCGCGGCCGGCGGCATAGGAGAAGAACTGGAGGCCAGACTGAGCGCCGAGGTGGCCCGGGAGGCGAGCCGGCTGGCCGCGGGCCGCACCGGGGCCGGTGCCCTCCGGATGGACGGCCTGGCCCCGCTCTTCCCCCTCCAGCCGCCGCGCAGCGGCCGGGAGCTGCTCACCGACCATGTCACCGCCATGGTCTGCTGCGCCGCCGTGGACACCGCCGGCGCCACCCCCGGCCTGGACTGGCTGGACGGCCCCGCCCTCCTCATCGGCGGCGCCCGCCGCGCGGATCTGCTGCGCTCCGTCCACAGCCTGATCGACGACGGCGATGGCGAGCCCCTGCGCGCCTGGCTGGGCGAGGTGGGCGTCCGCCCGGAAAAACCGGTCCGGCTGGCGTGACCGTCCCTCCCTCTCCCCGGCCCGCCCCAGCCCCGCCAGCGGCCCCCTCGCCCGCCGGGCCAACCCCGGCAGCGTCCCTCCTCTCCGCCGGGCCACCCCCGGCCCCGGCCCCCGACCGGAGCCGGATCAAGCCGAACCCCTCCCCGCCCGGCCCGGTGGCCCCCCCGCCATCCGGCGCGATCCCCAAGTGCCGGGAAGGGGCCGACGCGGACCGCGCGCCGGGCCCCGCCCGGATCGCCGGCTTTGCCGGGGAGGCCGCCGTCGCCCCCGGGGAGTGCCTCGACCTGCGGGTCACCACCGAGCCGCCGCAGCCCTTCACCGTGCATATCCACCGGGTCGGCCACTACCCGGGGCACCCCACCGCCGAGGTGGCCGTCAGCCCCCGGCTGCCGGGGCTGGCGCAGCCGGAGCCGCTGGTGGCGGGCCGTACCGCCGCCTGCCATCACTGGTGGCTCTCCTGGCGGCTGCGCATCCCGCGGGACTGGCGGCCGGGCGCCTATCTCGCCGAGCTCAGAGCCGCCGACGGGCAGCGCGGCTACGTCCCCTTCACCGTCCGCGACGGCGGGCCCGGCGACCTCCTGCTGGTGCTGCCGGACCTCAGCTGGCAGGCCGCCAACGCCTACCCGGAGGCGGGGGGCCCGGGCCATGAGCCGCCCGCCACCCTCTCCCTGGACCGCCCCTACGCGGGCGACGGCCGCCCGGCCGGCCTGGCCGCGGTGCACGACTTCATCCGCTGGGCCGAGCGCCTGGGCTACGACCTGGCCTACGCCCACGGCCACGACCTGCACTCCGGCCGGATCGACCCGGGCCGCTACCGGGGCCTGGTCTTCCCGGGGTGCCACACCTACTGGACGGCTCCCATGCGACAAGCCGTGGAGCAGGCCCGTGATGTGGGCACCTCGCTGGTCTTCCTGTCCGCCGGCACCCTCAACCGCCGGGCGGAGCTGGCCCCCTCCCCGGCCGGTCCGGACCGGCTGCTGGTCCGCCGCGGCCGGCGCCCGCTGTGGCGCGACGCGGGCCTGCCCGAGCAGCAGCTGCTGGGCATCCAGTCGGCGGGCCGGGTGCCCGCACCGGCCCCGCTGGTGGTCCGCAACTCCGGCCACTGGCTGTGGGAAGGCACCGGCACCGCCGAAGGCGAGGAACTGCCCGGCCTGGTGACCGGCGAGGCCGACCGCTACCACCCGCGCACCGCGCTGCCCCCGCACACCGAGCGCGTCCTGCTCGCCCACTCCCCGTACCGGGACGCCAAGGGCACCCGCCGCCACCAGGAAACCTCCCTCTACCGGGCCCCCGGTGGCGCCCTGGTCTTCGCCGCCGGCACCCATGGCTGGACCCGGGCCCTGGACCGCCCCGGCCATGCCGACCCCAGGATCCAGCGGGCCACCGCCAACCTTCTGGACCACATCTGCAAACGGGTGTGACCCCGCCTGGCAGGGCACCCGCCGCCATACGGCAGAATTCCAGTGCGTTTGGACAAACCACCAGGAGGACGCGTGTCCGGATTCGTCGAGAAGCCCGAACCCGTGGAGGTGCCGGGCCTTGTGCATCTGCACACCGGAAAGGTCCGCGACCTCTACCGCACCGAGAGCGGGGAGCTGGTGATGGTCGCCAGCGACCGGATGTCCGCCTATGACTGGGTGCTGCCCACCGAGATCCCCGACAAGGGCCGGGTCCTCACCCAGCTCTCCCTGTGGTGGTTCGAGCGCCTCGCCGACCTGGTGAGCCACCATGTGCTGACCACCGAGCTGCCGCCCGGCGCCCCCGCCGACTGGGCCGGGCGCACCCTGATCTGCCGCTCGCTCGAGATGCTCCCGGTGGAGTGCGTGGCCCGCGGCTATCTGACCGGCTCCGGCCTGGCGGAGTACCGGCAGACCCGCACCGTCTGCGGCCTGGCCCTGCCCGAGGGCCTGACCGACGGCTCCGAGCTGCCCTCGCCGATCTTCACCCCGGCCGCCAAGGCGGAGGTCGGCGAGCATGACGAGAACGTCTCCTACGAGGAGGTGGCCCGCGCGGTCGGCGCCGAGACGGCCCACCGGCTGCGCCAGGCCACCCTCGCCGTCTACAGCCGGGGCCGGGAGATCGCCCGTGAGCGGGGCATCATCCTGGCCGACACCAAGTTCGAGTTCGGCTTCGACGGCGAGGACCTGGTGCTGGCCGACGAGGTGCTCACCCCGGACTCGTCCCGCTTCTGGCCCGCCGACCAGTGGCAGCCGGGCCGTCCGCAGCCCTCCTTCGACAAGCAGTACGTCCGCGACTGGCTGAGCTCCCCGGAGTCCGGCTGGGACCGCCATGGCCAGCTGCCGCCGCCGGAGCTGCCGCCCGCCGTGGTGGAGCAGACGCGCGCCCGCTATATCGAGGCGTATGAGCGCATCACCGGCCTGCACTGGGCCTGATCGCCCGGCCGGGCCAACGGCCGCCGCAACGCCGAAGGCCCCGGTCGTAAACGACCGGGGCCTTCGATTCCAGAGCGGACGACGAGGCTCGAACTCGCGACCTCAACCTTGGCAAGGTTGCGCTCTACCAACTGAGCTACGTCCGCATTTCGCTGCCCTCTCGGGCGGTGCGGGTTCCACTATAGCCAACCCTGGGACCGTGCGATGCGCGCTGCCGCATGACGGTTCTCGGCTCCCAGCTTGGCGGTGGCCGAGGAGAGATAGTTGCGCACCGTTCCCCGGGTCAGCGAGACCCGCTCCGCGATCTCCGCGATGGACGCCCCGTCCTCGGCCAGTTCGAGCAGTTCCGCCTCGCGAGCGGTCAGCGGCGAGTCGCCCGCGCAGATCGCGTCGGCCGCCAACTCCGGGTCCACATAACGGCTTCCGCCGTGCACGGTGCGGATGATCTCGGCCAGCCGCCGAGCGGAGAGGGTCTTGGGCACAAAGCCCCGGACGCCCGCTTCCAGGGCCCGCTTGAGGTGCCCCGGGCGGCCGTGCCCGGTCACGATCATGACCTGGCAGCAGGGGAGTTCGGCCCGTATCGATGTGGCCACTGTCACACCGTCCGCACCCGGCATCTGAAGATCCAGCACCGCCACATCCGGGCGGTACGCCCGCGCCATGGCGATCGCCTCCGGCCCCGAGGCGGCCTCCGCGACCACCTCGAGATCCTCCTCCAGCCCCAGCAGCACGGCCAGCGCCCCCCGGATCAGATGCTCGTCATCCGCGAGCAACACCCGCACCCCCACCGGCACCTCCCTTCGACCGGCCGCCCCCGGCGGCCCTCCGTACGGCCTCACCCGGCATCGGGCCGCGTTCCCGTCCGGACCCCGCACCCGCGAGGTCCGGTGCCGGCGACGGTCCATCGGAGACGGACGCTCCCAGGAGCGCGCCCGCCGCGCGAGGGCGTTCCGGGCCGATCCGCTCGCCCGGAACCCCCGGAACACCCGATGCGCCCGGTGCCACTGGCGCACTCCCCGTATGCCCGGAACCCGAGCCGGACCCCCCGCCGGAAGGCCCGTCCCCTCCGCCAGGAAGCTCCAAAGGTTCCGAAGAATCCGAAAGCCTGAAATGTCCCGCCGTCTCCGGAACATCCGGAACCCCCGGACCACCACCCGGAACACACGGCCCCACCGCCGCCATCAGCCGGAACACCCGCCCCTGCCGTTCCACCGCCAGCGCGCCGCCCAGTGCGGCGAGGCGGTCCCGGAGACCGGCCAGGCCCGAGCCCTCGCCCTCGGATGTGCCGTCCCCGCGCACCCCGTCGTTCTCCAGGACCAGGACGGCCACCCCGTCCGTCACCGACAGCCGCACCGCGCACCGCCGGGCATCGGAGTGCCGCAGCACATTGGTGGTGCCCTCGCGGACCACCCAGGCCAGTACCGACTGCACCGCGCCGGGCAGCTCCCCGTGAACCGAGTCCTCCACCCGGCAGTCGATGCCCGCCGAGGCCAGCACCCCCCGGGCGCCGACCAGTTCGGTGCGCAGGTCCACCTCCCGGTAGCCGCGCACCACCGCGCGCATATCCCGCTGCGACTCCCGGGCGATCCGCTGCACCTCCGCCAGCTGCTCAAGAGCGGCAGACGCGGCAGACGCACCCGACGAGGCCGGTGAACCGTCCGCACCCGGCGAACCGTCCGCCCCCAACCGCCCCACCAACTGCCCCGCCAGCTCGCTCTTCAGCGCGATCACGGTCAGATTGCGCCCCAGCACATCGTGCATGTCCCGCCCGAACCGCAGCCGTTCCTCGGCCACCGCCAGCCTCGCCTGCACCGCCCGCGCCGACTCCGCCTCCCACAGCACCGAGAGGATCCAGGCCGAGGAGCGCACACACATGCTCCACAGCGTCTGGAAGAGCATCAGCACCAGTACCGCGGCCGCCATCGCGGCCCCGGACGTCAGGTCACGCCCAGCCGGCACACAGGCCGCCGCCAGCACCAGGGTCCCGGCCGCGCAGCACAGCAGATACCGGCGGATGCGCACCAGCAGGCTGAAGGCGCCCAGGAAGACAAAGGCCGAACCCTGCACCATCCAGGCCCGCGAGGTGGCGTGCACCGGCCCGTCGAGCCGTGCCAGCACCATCAGCAGGGTGAGCGAGAGCAGGAAGAGCCCGCCGGAGACGGCCAGTCGCAGCCAGGGCGCGGGCCGCCCGCGCAGATAGTGAGCAAGGCCACGCTTGATCAGTCCGGTGCCGAACAGGCACTGCAGAAAGCAGACGGCCACCATCAGGCAGCGCGGCACCAGGTCCGCGTCCCCCTTCTCCGCCAGCGAGCCCAGCGAGGCCAGGGGGAAGAGGAAGGGCACCAGATAGAGCGTCCAGCGGGTGAAGCTGTCCACCTGGGCGGCCCGGCTGCGTCCCCGCCAGCCCACCAGCCGCCCGCGTATGCCGCCCATCCCTGTTCCCCTCGTCAGGAGCCCGCAACGGCGGCCCGGCCGGGGCCGGTTGCCGTCCGTGCGCTCTCAACGGCCTTGCCCGGAACGGAAGAAGGCCCCGGTCGCAGTGACGACCAGGGCCTTCCATTCCAGAGCGGACGACGAGGCTCGAACTCGCGACCTCAACCTTGGCAAGGTTGCGCTCTACCAACTGAGCTACGTCCGCATCGCTCCGCGCTCTCGCGCGGTGCGAACACCACTGTACCTGATCCACTTGAGTGGCCGGTAAGCGATGAGAGCGGGTGACAGGAATCGCACACTGCGCCTCCCCCTTGGAAAGGGGGCGCTCTACTACTGAGCTACACCCGCGCAACCATCCACCAGGCCACTTGAGGTGACCGGTAAACGGTGAGAGCGGGTGACAGGAATCGCACACTGCGCCTCCCCCTTGGAAAGGGGGCGCTCTACTACTGAGCTACACCCGCGCGTTCCGGGGAGTCCGGCCTTTCGGCCTCGCCCCTCGGCGTGCTCCAGACTCTAGCGGATCATGGGGGGTGCAATGCAAATCCGGTTCCGGGGAGCGCTGAAGGGGGAGGCGTCGAAGGGAGGCGCCGAAGGGGGCCCGGCCTCAGGGCCCCTGCCACCGGCCGGCCCGCTCGCCGGCTCAGGCCCCTTGCCGGTTGCCCGCGTTGAACGCCTCGTAGACCTTCTTGGGGATGCGGCCCCGGGGCGGCACCTCCATGCCGTGCGAGCGGGCCCAGGCGCGCACCGCCGCCGGGTCCGGCGCCACGGCGGTCCGGCGGTAGGTCCGGCCGGACCGGGCCCGCTTGCGGCCCATCGCCATGTAAGGCGCCAGGATCTCCCGGAGTTTCTTGGCGTTGGCCTTGTTGAGGTCGATCTCGTACGACTTGCCGTCGATACCGAACTCGACGGTCTCGTCGGCTTCCGAGCCGTCGATGTCGTCAGAGAGCATGACCACCACGCGCTGCGCCACGAAAAGGTCCTTTCAGCTGCATCACCCCTTGCATTCCCGCGTTGACCTGCGGTGATGCAAGGATTCCGAGGGTTCTCGGCCAATGTCAAAACCTTTGTACAACAAAGGTCGCTAAATAGTGAAGCCCAGTTAATTCCGTCGGTGTGCCCGGGCGCAATCCCAGCGGTGGGCCCTTCGGTGTTTTTTCGCGTTTTTTCTTGCGTCCGCCGGGGCCGCCCGGTAAACGCGAGCGCGTTCCCCCGGATATCTATGCGCGTAGATTTTTCTGGACTGTACGCTGGCCGTACCGCTTCAGCTCACGCACCACACACCGGGAGTGCCAGTGGCACGCGTCGTAGTCGACGTCATGCTCAAGCCGGAGATCCTCGACCCGCAGGGGCAGGCGGTGCAGCGCGCACTGCCACGCCTGGGTTTCGAGGGGATCGCCGACGTCCGTCAGGGCAAGCGCTTTGAACTCGAGGTTCAGGGCCCGGTCGATGAGGCCGCCCTCGCCCGAATCCATGAGATGGCGGAAACGTTTCTCGCCAACACCGTGATCGAGGACTTCACCGTGCGAGTCGAATCGTGACGGCACGCGTAGGAGTCGTTACCTTCCCCGGCACCCTCGACGACCGCGACACCCAGCGGGCGGTGCGGATCGCCGGTCTGGAAGCCGTACCGCTGTGGCACCGGGACAAGGACCTCAAGCAGGTTGACGCGGTGGTCCTGCCCGGTGGTTTCTCCTATGGCGACTATCTGCGGGCGGGGGCCATCTCCCGCTTCTCGCCGGTGATGGAGAGCGTCATCGAGCAGGCGAAGGCGGGCATGCCCGTCCTGGGCATCTGCAATGGCTTCCAGGTGCTCACCGAGACCCATCTGCTGCCCGGCGCCATGCTCCGCAACAACCATCTGCACTTCATCTGCCGCGACCAGAAGCTGCGGGTGGAGAACGCGGACACCGCCTGGACCGCCGACTACCGGGCGGGCCAGCAGATCTCCGTCCCGCTGAAGAACATCGACGGCCGCTATGTGGCCGACGAGCGCACCCTGGACGAGCTGGAGGCCGAAGGCCGGGTCGTCTTCCGCTACCTGGACGGCAACCCCAATGGCTCGCTCCGTGACATCGCCGGCATCACCAACGCCGCCGGAAACGTGGTCGGTCTGATGCCGCACCCCGAGCACGCGGTGGAGCCGCTGATCGGCACCGGCCGCACCGACGGCCTCGGGTTCTTCACCTCGCTCCTCAAGAAGCTGGTCAACTCATGAGCCTGGATACGGTCAAGCACGCGGCCGAAACCCCGGACACCGCCCAGCCCTGGGCCGAACTCGGCCTGAAGCAGGACGAGTACGAGCGGATCCGCGCCATCCTGGGCCGCCGGCCCACCGGCGCCGAGCTCGCCATGTACTCGGTGATGTGGTCCGAGCACTGCTCGTACAAGAGCAGCAAGGTGCACCTGCGCCAGTTCGGCGAGAAGGCCCCCGAGAACGACGCCCTGCTGGTCGGCATCGGCGAGAACGCCGGTGTGGTGGACGTCGGCCAGGGCTATGCGGTCACCTTCAAGGTGGAGTCCCACAACCACCCCTCGTATATCGAGCCCTACCAGGGCGCGGCCACGGGTGTGGGCGGCATCGTCCGCGACATCCTCGCCATGGGCGCCCGCCCGGTCGCGGTGATGGACCCGCTGCGGTTCGGCGCCGCCGACCACCCCGACACCAAGCGGGTGCTGCCCGGCGTGGTGGCCGGCATCGGCGGCTATGGCAACTGCCTGGGTCTGCCCAATATCGGCGGCGAGGTGGTCTTCGACCCCTGCTACCAGGGCAACCCGCTGGTCAACGCGCTGTGCGTGGGCGTGATGAAGCATGAGGACATCCACCTGGCCAAGGCCTCCGGCGCCGGGAACAAGGTCATCCTCTATGGCGCCCGCACCGGCGGCGACGGCATCGGCGGTGTCTCGGTGCTGGCCTCGGAGACATTCGACGCTACCGGTCCGGCCAAGCGCCCGGCCGTCCAGGTCGGCGACCCCTTCCAGGAGAAGCTGCTGATCGAGTGCACCCTGGAGTTGTTCCGGGAGCACCTGGTCGAGGGCATCCAGGACCTCGGCGGCGCCGGTCTGTCCTGTGCCACCAGCGAGCTGGCCAGCGCCGGTTCCGGCGGTATGCGGGTGGAACTGGACACCGTCCCGCTGCGCGACGCCACTCTCTCGCCCGAGGAGATCCTCATGAGCGAGTCCCAGGAGCGGATGTGCGCCATTGTGGAGCCCGGCAAGGTCGCCCGCTTTATGGAGATCTGCGAGAAGTGGGATGTCATCGCCACCGTGATCGGTGAGGTCACCGAGGGCGAGCGGCTGGAGATCTTCTGGCACGGCGAGCAGATCGTGGATGTACCGCCGCGCACCGTGGCCCATGAGGGCCCGGTGTACGAGCGCCCGTACGCCCGCCCGTCCTGGCAGGACGAGCTGCAGGCGGACGACGCCAACAAGCTGCCCCGCCCGGCGAGTTCGGACGAGCTGCGGGAGCAGGTGCTCAAGGTGCTGGCCTCGCCCAACCAGGCGTCCAAGTCCTGGATCACCGACCAGTACGACCGCTTTGTCCAGGGCAATACGGTGCTGGCGCAGCCGGAGGACTCCGGCATGGTCCGTATCGACGAGTCCACCAACCTGGGTGTGGCGGTGGCCACCGACGGCAATGGCCGTTACACCAAGCTCGACCCCTATACGGGGGCGCAGCTGGCGCTGGCGGAGTCGTACCGCAATGTGGCCGCCACCGGCGCCCGTCCGCTGGCCATCTCCAACTGCCTGAACTTCGGTTCCCCCGAGGACCCGGGTGTGATGTGGCAGTTCGCCGAGGCCACCCGGGGACTGGCCGATGGCTGCCTGGCCCTGGGCACTCCGGTGACCGGCGGCAATGTCTCGCTCTACAACCAGACCGGCGAGACTGCCATCCACCCCACGCCGGTGGTCGCGGTGCTGGGCGTCATCGACGACGTCAACCGCCGTACCCCGATGGCGTTCACCGAGCAGGGCCAGCTGCTGTATCTGCTCGGCGAGACCCATGAGGAGCTCGGCGGCTCGGCCTGGTCCCAGGTGATCCATGACCATCTGGGCGGGCTGCCGCCCAGGGTGGACCTGGAGCGGGAGAAGCTGCTCGCCGAGATCCTGATCGCCGCCTCCCGGGACGGCATGATCGACGCGGCGCATGACCTCTCCGACGGCGGTCTGGTCCAGGCCCTCGTGGAGTCCTGTCTGCGCGGGGGCAATGGGGCGCGGATCCTGGTGCCCGAGGGGCTGGACCCCTTTGTCTTCCTCTTCTCGGAGTCGGCGGGCCGGGCGGTGGTGGCGGTGCCGCGCAGCGAGGAGCTGCGGTTCACCGATATGTGCGGGGCGCGCGGCCTGCCCGCCACCCGGATCGGTGTGGTGGACGGCGAATCCCTGGAGGTCCAGGGCGAGTTCGGCATCTCCCTGGACGAGCTGCGCTCCGCGCACCAGGGGACCATCCCCGCGCTGTTCGGTTGAAATATGGCGCCGGACGGGCGAGTTGGCCCGTCCGGCGCCGTACGGTCATTTGATCCTGACCGGCACCACGGTGGTCTTCCCGTCCGGGGCCGTGGTGCCGCGTCCGGCCGTCCCGGCCGGGATCCGCAGCCGTACGGCCAGTACCACCGCCAGCACCATGGCCCCGGCGGCGCAGGCGAACACGGTGTCCACCGAGGTCACCAGGGCGTGTACCGCATGGGTGTGGGCGGCACCGGACAGCCGGGCGATCCGGCTGGTGGAGCCGCCGGGGACCTTGGACTCATAGACCCGGCTGAGCACCGTGCCGAACAGCGCGGTGCCCAGGGCGCCGCCCAGGCTCTGGAAGAAGCGGACGCCGGTGGTGGCCACCCCGATCTGTTCGGGCGCCGTGGACTCCATGGCCAGGGTGAGCACCTGGCCCAGCAGCAGCCCGAACCCCACACCCAGCAGCAGTAGTTCAAAGCCCAGCAGCCAGAGGCTGGTGTGCACTCCGGTGAAGATCAGGGAGATGGCGGCGAGGGCGTTGACCGTGGTGCCGGTGCGCAGGAAGCTGCGGTGGTTCCAGCCGCGCTTCTGCAACAGGCCGGAGGACAGGCCGGTTCCCACCAGTCCCACGGCCATGGGGATCATAAAGAGGCTGGCGTCACTGGCGCTGATGCCACGGGCGATCTGCAGATAGATCATGATGTAGACCACGGTGCCCATCAGGGCCACGCCCAGCATGGCCTGGAGCGCGAAGGAGCCGCGCAGCACCGGGTTTTTGAACATCGACAGCGGCAGCACGGGTTCGGCCGCGGTGGCCTGCCGCCAGAGGAAGAGGGCCAGCAGTGCGGCGAAGGCCGCGCCCAGTCCCAGGATGGTGGCCGAGCCCCAGGCGTACTCCTTGCCGCCCCACTCCGCGATCAGCAGCAGGGCGATGGAGAAGGCGGCGGCCAGGGCCGCGCCGGGGTAGTCGATGCGGTGCCGGTTGGCCTTGTGCGGTACATGGATCAGCAGGGCGGCGAGCACCAGCACGGCAAGCCCGATGGGCAGGTTGATATAGAACACCCAGCGCCAGCCGGCGTGGTCGGCCAGCGCGCCGCCGACCACCGGTCCCAGCGCCATGCCCGCACCCGCGATCACCGCGCCGATGCCGGCGATCCCCGGTCCCTTGCCGCCCGCTCCCCTGAGCTGGGCCATCAGCACCATGGTGATGCTCATCAGCCCGCCGCCGCCGAGCCCTTGCAGCGCCCGGAAGGCGATCAACTGCGGCATGGTGTGGGCCGTTCCGCAGAGTGCCGAGCCCACCAGGAAGGTGGCCACCGCCCCCAGGAAGACCCGCTTGGCGCCATAGGAGTCGCTCAGTTTGCCGTAGAGCGGCAGGGCGGCGGTGGCGGCCAGAGCGAAGGCGCTGATCAGCCAGGGGATGCGATCGACGCCATGGACCGGGTCCAGATCGCGGACGATCGGGACGGTGGCGGCCGAGACGATGTTCTGGTCCAGGACGGCCAGCAGGATCGTGACTATGCACACGGCGAAGCAGATCCTGCGGCGCCCGGCGGAGTCGGACATGGGTGCCCCCTTGAAGTGCCCGTGTTCCACGGGCGGTTGTGATCCGTTGTGTCCCCCGGGACCACCATGGGGCATCGAGGTATACCGAGTCAATTTTTCAGCCGAGTATGTTTTTCGACCCGGCCAAACCGATCTTGCTAAGGTCGTTCCATGGAGACCGAAGGAGTCAGCCTCCGCGAGCGCAAGAAGATCCAGACCCGGGCGGTCATCTGGCGCACCGCGGCCGACCTGTTCATCGAGCGCGGCTATGACAATGTCTCGGTGGCCGAGGTGGCCGCGGCGGCCCAGGTGTCCAAGATGACCGTCTTCAACTACGTCTCCAGCAAAGAGGATCTGGTCCTCGGCCCCATGGAGGTGCACATCGACGACGCGGCCCGAGCGGTGCGCGACCGGCGGCCCGGTGAGTCGGTGGTGGCCGCGGTCCGGGATCAGTTCCTGCGCGCGCTGGCCGAACACGACGCCTCGGTGGGGCTCTTGGACGAGGAGTCCATCCTGCGGGTGCTCCGGCTGATCGACCGGACGCCCGCCCTGCGGGACCGGCGCCACCAGTTCTCCCTGCGCGCCCAGCAACTGCTCGCCGAGGAGCTGGAGTCGGCGGTACCGGGCGATCCGCATCTGGCCAGGGTGGCCGCCGCCCAGCTGATGGGCGCGCGCAATGCGCTGATCGACCACAACATCCAGCGGCTGCTGGCGGGGGAGTCCGCCGCAGCCGTCCAGCCCGACGCGGTGGCGCTGGCCGAGCGGGCCTTTGCCATGGTGGAGTTCGGGCTGGGCGAGTACGGAGCGGAGGCCGTCCGATGACCGCCAGGCCCAGGGCCCGTGCCTATGACCCGGCCAAGACCCGCACCGCCCTGCTCCGCGAGGCGGAGGCGGTACGGACGGTGGCGGCCGGGCTCCCCGCCGAAGCGCTCGCCGCCCCCACCCGCCTGCCCGGCTGGACCACCGGCCAACTGATCACACAGCTGGCCGCCGTTCTGGAGGAGCTGCCCCGCCTGCTCGCCGGGCCCGCCCCCGCCCGGGGCGAGCAACGCCTGGACGTCCAGGGCTGGTTGGCCGCATACCGCCGTCCCGCCGAGGTGACCCCGGACCCCGATCCGCTCGCCCGGCTGACCGCCGCCGTCCGGGCGCTGGAGGGCGCCGAGGCGGACCCCGGCACCCTGCTCCGTTCCCCCCACGGCCCCGTCAACGCGGGGGACTTCGCCCTCACCCTGGTGCTTCGTACGGTGCTCCACGCCGATGACCTGGCGGCCGCCACCGGGCTCACCATCGCCCATGACCGGCAGGCGTTGGCCATCACCACCCGGCTGCTGGCCGACGCGCTGGCCCACCGGGCGCCCGGCGGCTCGGTGGAGGTGCGCATCCCGCCCTTCGCGGTGGTGCAGTGCGTCCAGGGCCCCCGGCACACCCGGGGCACCCCGCCCAATGTGGTGGAGACCGACCCGCTCACCTGGCTGCGGCTGGCCGCCGGCCGTACCGCCTGGAGCTCGGCGGTGGCGGAGGCGTCCGTCACGGCGAGTGGCGAACGGGCGGACATCTCCGCACAACTGCCCTTGCTCGATTGAGCGGACAGTGATTCACCGTGCCGGTCGGGTGGCTGTGCGTGGTGTGAGACATCCCCGGTCGTCCCCGGTTCGGATGAACCTTCCGGCTGCCATAGACTCAAGGTGTGCCTCGTGGTGACGGACGACTCAACCACGACCTGCTTCCCGGCGAAAAGGGCCCCCAGGACGCTTGCGGTGTCTTCGGTGTCTGGGCTCCGGGAGAAGAGGTCGCCAAACTCACCTATTTCGGGCTGTATGCGCTGCAGCACCGTGGACAGGAGTCCGCGGGCATCGCGGTGAGCAACGGCTCCCAGATCCTGGTCTTCAAGGACATGGGACTGGTCTCCCAGGTCTTCGACGAGACCTCCCTCGGCTCCCTCCAGGGCCATATCGCGGTCGGTCATGTCCGCTACTCCACCACCGGAGCCTCGGTGTGGGAGAACGCCCAGCCCACCTTCCGGGCCACCGGCAACGGCTCCATCGCGCTGGGCCACAACGGCAACCTGGTCAACACGGCCGAGCTGGCCGAGATGGTGGCCGCGCTGCCCAAGGAGAACGGGCGGGCCACCCAGGTCGCGGCGACCAATGACACCGACCTGGTCACCGCCCTGCTGGCCGGGCAGACCGATGACGACGGCAAGCCGCTGACCGTGGAGGACGCGGCCAAGAAGGTCCTGCCGGACGTCCGGGGCGCCTTCTCGCTGGTCTTCATGGACGAGCACACCCTCTATGCCGCCCGCGACCCGCAGGGCATCCGCCCGCTGGTGCTGGGCCGTCTGGAGCGCGGCTGGGTGGTCGCCTCGGAGACCGCCGCCCTGGACATCGTGGGCGCCAGCTTCGTCCGCGAGGTGGAGCCCGGCGAGCTGATCGCCATCGACGAGCAGGGCGTGCGCAACAGCCGCTTCACCGATGCCCGCCCCAAGGGCTGTGTCTTCGAGTACGTCTATCTGGCCCGCCCGGACACCGACATCGCCGGCCGCAATGTCTACCTCTCCCGGGTGGAGATGGGCCGCCGGCTCGCCGCCGAGGCCCCGGCCGAGGCCGACCTGGTGATAGCGACCCCGGAATCCGGCACCCCGGCCGCCGTGGGCTACGCCGAGGCCAGTGGGATCCCCTACAGCTCCGGCCTGGTCAAGAACAGCTATGTGGGACGGACCTTCATCCAGCCCAGCCAGACCATCCGCCAGCTGGGCATCCGGCTGAAGCTCAACCCGCTGAAGGAAGTCATCCGCGGCAAGCGCCTGGTGGTGGTGGACGACTCCATCGTCCGCGGCAACACCCAGCGCGCCCTGGTGCGGATGCTGCGTGAGGCCGGTGCCGCCGAGGTGCACATCCGGATCTCCTCGCCGCCCATCAAGTGGCCCTGCTTCTTCGGCATCGACTTCGCCACCCGCGCCGAGCTGATCGCCAATGGGATGACCGTGGAGGAGATCGGCAAGTCGCTGGGCGCCGACTCCCTGGCGTACATCTCCATCGACGGCATGATCGAGGCCACCACCATCGCCAAGGGCAACCTCTGCCGCGCCTGCTTCGACGGCGAGTACCCGATGGAGCTGCCCGACCCCGAGCTGCTCGGCAAGCACCTGCTGGAGACCGAGCTCGCAGGCGGCCCCGACGCCGCGGACGCCCTGCGCCGCCCGTAACACCCGACACGAAAGATCTCTAGACCAATGTCTTCGGAGACCACCGGTGCCAGCTACGCAAGCGCGGGCGTCGATATCGAGGCGGGCGACCGCGCCGTCGAACTGATGAAGCAGTGGGTGAAGAAGGCCACCCGCCCCGAGGTCGTCGGCGGCCTCGGCGGCTTCGCCGGCCTCTTCGACGCCAGTGCCCTCAAGCGCTATGAACGTCCGCTGCTCGCCTCCGCCACCGATGGCGTGGGCACCAAGGTGGACATCGCCCGCCGGATGGGCGTCTACGACACCATCGGCCACGACCTGGTCGGCATGGTCGTGGACGACCTGGTGGTGTGCGGCGCCGAGCCGCTGTTCATGACCGACTACATCTGTGTGGGCAAGGTCCACCCCGAGCGGGTGGCGGCCATCGTCAAGGGCATCGCCGAGGGCTGCTCGCTGGCCGGCTGCGCGCTGATCGGCGGGGAGACCGCCGAGCACCCCGGGCTGCTGGGGCCGGACGAGTTCGATGTGGCCGGCGCGGGCACCGGAGTGGTCGAGGCCGACCGGGTGCTGGGCGCGGATCTCATTCGCAAGGGTGATGCCGTCATCGCGATGGCCTCGTCCGGACTTCACTCGAACGGGTACTCGCTGGTCCGCCATGTGCTCTTCGACCGGGCCGGCTGGGAGCTGGACCGCCAGGTGCCCGAGTTCGGCCGCACCCTGGGTGAGGAACTGCTGGAGCCCACCCGGATCTATGCGCTGGACTGCCTGGCGCTCACCCGCACCGCCCGAGTGCATGCCTTTTCGCACATCACCGGAGGCGGACTGGCCAACAATCTGGCACGAGTGATCCCGGACCATCTCCATGCGAGCGTTGACCGCTCGACCTGGACCCCGGGCGCGGTCTTCGACCTGGTCGGCCGGCTGGGCGAGGTGGCCCGTCCGGAACTGGAGAAGACCCTCAACATGGGCGTCGGCATGATCGCGGTGGTGCCGCCGGAGTCCGTGGAGGTGGCCCTGGCCACCTGCGCTGACCGGGGCCTGGACGCCTGGGTCGCGGGCGAGATCACCGAGCGCGGCGAGCACTCCGAAGCGGTGGCCCTGACCGGTGACTACTCAGCCTGACCGGCGCCGGGCAGCACAGAACCCGGTCCGGGGCCAAGCCCCGGACCGGGTCGGTGAGAGTCTTCGCGTCAAGCGCGGCGACGGTATGCGGAGTGATCGGACACCGTGTGGTCGTCCTCATCCTCGTCATCGTTGTAACGCGCCGCGTACTGGGCGTACGGGTCGTCGTCCAGCTCGTCCTCGAGCGGCTCGCTGTTCGGCGGCCGCTTCGTTGACGGCTGCGTTGCGCCCAGCTCATTGGCCAGACGTGAGAGGTCGGTCCCGCCGCTGTTGTACTTCAGCTGGCGGGCGACCTTTGTCTGCTTGGCCTTGGCCCGGCCGCGCCCCATGGCTCGACCCCCTCAATGACGGGGCTCGACGGCCCCAGAGTCTTGACACGCGTTCATTGATCAGAGCGGATCCCCGCTGAGGGATCCGGCCTGTAGGACTTCAACGGTACCTGCTTCCGCGGCCATACGGTACGTCGCCCGCATGACGTGCCACGGAGCACAACCCGCGAGGAGCCCCGTCCACACTGGTCAGCCGCGATTTTAACCGGTTCTTGGCGACGACCCGCCGAGGGGTGGTGAGGGATATCTCCCTTGCCACACCCCGGCGGGGCGTCTGTGGGGACCGCTGTGCGGCTCCCGGGCATCCGCTCGTTACCGCTGTGCCTGGCGGGGCACCCGGGTCGCCCGTGCCTCGGCCATCCGTGCCTCCGCCAGCCGGTCGGCGGCCACCGCCGGCGGTACTCCATCCGTATGCGCCCGGTCGAATATGGCCAGCGTGGTGTCGTAGATCTTGGCCGCCTTGGCCTTGGCCCGGTCGAAGTCGAAACCGTTCAGTTCATCGGCGACCTGGATCACTCCGCCGGCGTTCACCACATAGTCGGGGGCGTAGAGGATGCCCCGGTCGGCCAGGTCCTTCTCCACCCCGGGGTGGGCCAGCTGGTTGTTGGCCGCGCCGCAGACCACGGTGGCGGTCAGGGCGGCCACCGTGGCGTCGTCCAGCGCGCCGCCGAGGGCGCAGGGGGCGTAGACATCGAGGGGGGCGCGGACCAGGGCCGCCGCATCCGGCACCGCGGTGACCTCCGGGTGGCGCTCGGTGATCCGGGCCACGGCCTCCGGCCGGACATCGGTGACCACCACCTGGGCGCCGTCCTCGATCAGATGCTCCACCAGGTGGTGCCCGACCTTGCCCACCCCGGCCACGCCCACCCGGCGGCCGCGCAGCGTGGGCTCACCCCACCGGTGCCCGGCCGCGGCCCGCATGCCCTGGAAGACGCCGAAGGCGGTGAGCACCGAGGAGTCACCGGCGCCGCCCCGCTCCGGTGAACGGCCGGTGGTCCAGCGGCACTCCCGGGCCACCACGTCCATGTCCTGGACATAGGTGCCCACATCGCAGGCGGTGACATAGCGGCCGCCAAGAGAGGCCACGAACCGGCCGTAGGCGAGCAGCAGTTGTTCGGTCTTGATCTCTTCGGGGTCGCCGATGATCACGGCCTTTCCGCCGCCATGCTCCAGTCCCGCCAGGGCGTTCTTGTAGGACATCCCGCGGGAGAGATTGAGCGCGTCCCGTACCGCCTCCTCCTCGGAGGCATAGGGGTAGAAACGCGTACCGCCCAGGGCGGGGCCCAGGGCGGTGGAGTGGAGGGCGATCACGGCCTTGAGGCCGGTGGCCCGGTCCTGGCAGAGCACCACCTGCTCATGGCCGCCGAGGTCGGAGCGGAACAGGGTGTGCAGCACGCCTTCGGTGCTGCCGGTGTCGGTGCCGGAGGTGGGACGTACGTCAGTCACTGTGGTGACTCCATATGTCTCGCGGAGTTGCCCTCCCGGGGTACCGGAGGGCCGGTTGGCACGAGCGTAGGGCCTGGACGGCCCTCGCATGGGTGCGGTGCCGAGGATCACTCTCCCGGGCTCCGGCGCCATGGGACGATTTGCACCGGAGGGGGAGCGGGCGGCCGGCTCCCCGCGGTGATCCTCCGGCTTGAGGGAGCGAGCGTGGGTCTGGCGTCGTCGGTGAACGTCCCGTACGCGGCGTATCTCCGGGTTTACGAACCGCTGGGCGCCTTCCCGGAACCCGAACGCTCCCACTGGGCCGGCTACGCCCGGCGCGAGGAGCTGCCCACCGCGCAGGACGAACTCCGCCGCTCGCTGGCCGACTTGCTGCCCACCCCGCCGGTGGCGGTGCCGGTGCATGAGAGCGGTGACGCCTTTGTCGCGGTGGTGGACGGCGTGGTCTGTGTCTGTCCCTGGCGCACCCGGCTGCGCGGCTGGCTGGCGCTGGAGGAGCTCTCCGAACGGTTTCCGGCCGCGGTGCTGGACGCGGTGCTGCCGCCGGTGGTGCGCCGGCAGGCGGAGGCGGACTACGCGCGCTGGCAGGAGCGCAATCCCGATGCCCGGCCATGGATCCGCACCGCCACCTGGCAGGTGCCGCTGCGCTGGTTCGTGCTCTTCTCCGACGAGGAACGCGAGTACGGCAAGGCCCCGCAGGGCGGCGGGGGTTCCGGCGGCGGGGGGCTGCGGCTGCGCTACCGCACTCCCATGGTGCAGGCCCGGCGACGGGTGGCCCGGGCACTGCGTACGCTGCGGGATGCCATTGAGGAGGGGCCGTTGATCGACGGCCTGGTGGAGGTGGGGCGCTGGCTGGAGGAGTTCCATCCGCGTTCGCTGGTGGAGCTGGACTACGGCGGGCTGGTGCATATGGTTCCGGAGGCACAGTTGGCCGACGACCGTTCCGCGGCGGACACCGCGGAGGGGCTGGCCGCCCTGCGGGCCGGTGACGGCCGGCGGGCGGGGGAGGCGTATGCACGGCTCACCGAGCGCTGGCGGGCCGTCCGGGACCGTCAGTTCGCCAACTGACGCCGCTTTTGGGCATGGTGGGACCGTTGTGATTTCCGCTACGGGACCTAGGTCCTGATCCGGGCCATTGGAGCAACCGTGATCTAACGCACTTACGTCAAGTCTTGCGCCCATCGCCCACCCTCGTGGCAAAATAGGACAAGGAGTCCGGGAAGGGCTCCTTCTATCCGAGTACGGGTGGATTGATCGGTATTGCTCTTCTTGACGGGCCTGATGACCCCTGATCCCACTGTGACTGATCGTCACGACTGCGTGACTGTCCGCTATGACATGGTCCATCGGGTTCCGTCGAGGTTGAACACCTGAGAGGGCAATTCCATCGGTTTGGCCGACGTGGCTGGACAGATGGTGTAGTTGTAGTGCCGAGGACAAGCCGTTCGTCCTATAACCGACTCGGCCCGCGTCCGCCATTTCGGGCAACGTGGGTCAAGGTGCAGAATTTAGAGGAAAGAACCGATCCTGAACTCGGTTCTCCCGAGGAGGCCGCTCATGACCGCTCGCACCCCTGATGCCGAGCCGCTGCTGACCCCGGCTGAGGTTGCCACGATGTTCCGCGTGGACCCGAAGACGGTCACGCGGTGGGCCAAGGCAGGCAAGCTCACGTCCATCCGCACGCTCGGAGGGCATCGCCGATACCGCGAAGCGGAGGTCCGTGCCCTGCTGGCGGGCATTCCGCAGCAGCGAAGCGAAGCCTGAACAACTGAATGACGGGGCGATTTCCGGGGCCCCCAACCCGGTGAGCCGCCCGACTGGTACGTGAAGAGCGCGCTGGACTCCGCCGGGTCCAGCGCGATCTTTTTATGCCCGCGGGGCGCCGCCCGGCCGACTCCCGGAGGGGTCCGGGGAGTTGGTTGAGCGGTCGGTGCAATTGCACATATTAAATTGACCGGTGGTGGGCAGGGTGTGAGTTCCCCCCATACGTAAGGATTTAGGGTGACTACCGTCACAGTGCGAGGTTCTTGCTGCCCGCCGTGCGGAAGCGGTAGAGGACGGCCGGTGTCACCGATTGCCTTGCCATGGGCCGCCGTTGGGCCCTCTCAGCCGCGTATGGGCCCCTCGGCGCCCTCCTGGGCCAGCCGCAGCAGCCGGTGGCAGACCGGGCAGTGCCGGGTCAGGTGCCGATAGCCGGTGGCTGCCGCGAGATGGGCCCGCAACAGGGCCCGGGTCGCATGCCGGATGCCGTCCGCCGTGCTGGTGCTCTCGGTCCGGGTGGTCATCGTCATCGAGCGCAGCACCTCCCACTGAGTGGGTACCTCTGGCACGTGTCCCAGTCAAGCGCGCACACAAGAAGGCCGGACCCGGGGGAGCCGGCCTTCAACGCCCGCAACCGGGGCGGACCTGACGGGATTTGCGTGGCCTGCGCCACAGTCTAGGACCCGGGCGGCCTCGGCCGCAGGGTTCCGGAGAAAAGGAGAGAGGCCCGAACCCCCAGGGGTCCGGGCCTCTCAATCGATGCGGTCCTGACGGGATTTGAACCCGCGGCCTCCACCTTGACAGGGTGGCGAGCACTCCAAACTGCTCCACAGGACCTTGCTTGCCGCTCCGCTTCCGCGGGGCTGCGAAGCAAGACTCTACAGCAGGTCAGGGGGTGCGGTCGAACCCGATCTCCCCGGCCGCCCGCCGGCGCTCCGGCGTCAGGGGGCCAGGGCGTCGATCGCCTTGACGATCCGCTTGTCCGAGACCGGGAAGGCGGTGCCCAGCGCATGGGCGAAGTAGCTCACCCGGAGCTCCTCGATCATCCAGCGGATGTCCAGCGCCTCCTGGGGCACCGGGCGCCCCTTGGGGAACTGCTCCAGCAGCCAGGCGTGCTCGTCCTGCATCTCCTTGATCTTGGCCAGCCGGGCGGCGTCCCGCTGGGCGTTGGTGGGCAGTTGGGCCAGCCGGCGGTCCACCGCCACCAGGTAGCGCATCAGATCGGGCAGGCGCCGCACCCCGTGCTCGGTGACAAAGCCCGGCTTGATCAGCGCATCCAGCTGCTGCCGGACATCGGTGAGCGAGGGCAGCAGCACCGGGCTGGTGGTCGCCTTCAGCCGGCGCTCGCAGGCGTGCCAGGCGGCCAGCACCTCCTGGGTCTGGCGGATGGTGTCCAGCGTCACATTCACAATGTCGGTGCGCACCGCGTCGAAGAGCTTGCGGAAGCCCTCCTCGTCCCAGGCCGGGCCGCCATGCGCGGCGATCAGCCGGTCCGCCGCCCCGGCGACGCAGTCCTCGAACAGCGCCTGGATGGAGCCATGCGGATTGGCGGACAGCGCCAGCTTCTGCTGGTTGCTCAGCTTGTCCTGGGCGAACTTGGCGGGGTTGGACGGCAGATTGAGCAGGATCAGCCGGCGGGTGCCCCGCCACATGGCGGTCCGCTGCTCCGCCTCGGTGTCGAAGAGCCGTACGGCCACCGAGGCGCCCTCGTCCACCAGCGCCGGGTACGCCTTGACCGGCTGGCCGGCCCGCTTGGTCTCGAAGGTGCGGGGCAGGGTGCCGATGGTCCACCGGGTGAGGCCCGACCGCTGCTCGGGGCCCGCGGGGGCGCCGGAGGCGGACTCGGCGGCCTTTTCGAAGGCCTTGGTGATGGCCGCCTGGGTCCTGGGCTTCAGCCGCAGCCGCAGCGCCTCCAGGTCCTTGTCCTCGGCGATCTTCCGCTTGCGCTCGTCCACCACCCGGAAGGTGATCTTCAGGTGGTCGGGGATCTTGCCCAGGTCGAAGTCCTCGGGCTCCACCCGCACCCCCGTCCTGCGGTGCAGCTCCCGGGCCAGGGCGGCGGTGAGCGGCTCCTGGAGGGGCACCACGGAGTCCAGGAAGGCGGCGGCGTAGTCGGGCGCCGGTACACAGTGCCGGCGGATGGGCTTGGGCAGTGCGCGGATCAGCTCGGTGACCAGGCCCTCGCGCAGTCCGGGGATCTGCCAGTCGAAGCCCTCGGAGGTGACCTGGTTGAGCACCTGGAGCGGGATGTGCACGGTGACACCGTCCGCGTCCGCGCCCGGCTCGAACTGATAGGTGACCTTGAACTTCAGCCGGCCCTGGCGCCAGGAGTCCGGGTAGTCGGCCTTGGTGACCGCCTCCGCGTTCTCATTGATGAGCATGGAGTGCTCAAAGTTGAGCAACTCCGGCTCCTCGCGGTGCTTGTGCTTCCACCAGGAGTCGAAGTGCGCACCGGAGACCACATGTTCGGGCAGCCGCTGGTCATAGAAGTCGAACAGGGTCTCATCGTCCACCAGGATGTCCCGGCGCCGCGCCCGGTGCTCCAACTCCTCGACCTCGCCGAGGAGTTTGCGGTTGTCATGGAAGAACTGGTGATGGGTGCGCCAGTCGCCCTCCACCAGGGCATGGCGGATGAACAGCTCCCTGCTGACCTCGGGGTCGATCCGGCCGTAGTTGACCTTGCGCTGGGCGACGATGGGCACCCCATAGAGCGTCACCCGCTCATAGGCCAGCACCGCGGCCTGCTTCTGCTCCCAGTGCGGCTCGCTGTAGGTGCGCTTGACCAGGTGCTGGGCCAGCGGTTCGATCCACTCCGGCTCGATCCGGGCGTTGACCCGGGCCCACAGCCGGGAGGTCTCCACCAGCTCGGCGGACATCACCCAGCGCGGCGGCTTCTTGAACAGCGCCGAACCGGGGAAGACCGCGAACTTGGCGCTGCGGGCGCCCAGATACTCGTTCTTCTCGGTGTCCTTGAGACCAATGTGCGACAACAGGCCCGCCAGCAGCGACTGGTGGATGCGCTCGGCGGGCGCGTCCTCCTCGGCGATATGCACACCCATGGTCTTCACCACGGTGCGCAGCTGGGCGTAGATGTCCTGCCATTCGCGTATCCGCAGATAGTTGAGGAACTCCGACTTGCACATCCGCCGGAACGCGGAGGAGGACAGCGCCTTCTGCTGTTCGCGGATGTAGCGCCACAGATTGAGGAAGGCCAGGAAGTCGCTGGTCTCGTCCTTGAAGCGGGCGTGCTGCTGGTCGGCCTGCTGCTGCTTGTCGGAGGGCCGTTCGCGGGGGTCCTGGATGGAGAGCGCGGCGGCGATCACCATGACCTCGCGGACACAGCCATTGCGGTCCGCCTCCAGCACCATCCGGGCCAGCCGGGGGTCCACCGGCAGCTGGGAGAGTTTGCGGCCCAGCGGGGTGAGGCGCTTTTTCGGATCCTTCTGCCGCGGGTCGAGCGCGCCCAGCTCCTGCAGCAGATCGATGCCGTCCTTGATGTTGCGGCGGTCCGGCGGATCGATAAAGGGGAACTTCTCGATATCGCCCAGCCCGGCGGCGGTCATCTGGAGGATGACGGAGGCCAGATTGGTGCGCAGAATCTCGGCATCGGTGAATTCCGGCCGGGCCAGGAAGTCGTCCTCGGAGTACAGCCGGATGCAGATACCGTCGCTGGTCCGGCCACAGCGGCCCTTGCGCTGGTTGGCGCTGGCCTGGGAGACCGGCTCGATCGGCAGCCGCTGCACCTTGGTGCGGTGGCTGTAGCGGGAGATCCGGGCGAAGCCGGGGTCGATGACATAGCGGATGCCGGGGACGGTCAGCGAGGTCTCGGCGACATTGGTGGCCAGGACGATCCGGCGTCCGGTGTGCCGCTGGAAGACCCGGTGCTGCTCGGCATGGGAGAGCCGGGCGTACAGCGGCAGGATTTCGGTGAACCTGAGCTTCTTCTTCTCCAGCGCGTCCGCCGTGTCGCGGATCTCCCGTTCGCCGGAGAGGAAGACCAGGATGTCGCCGTCTCCCTCGCGCGCCAGCTCGTCCACCGCGTCACAGATGGCGGTGATCTGGTCGCGGTCCGGGTCCTGGGAGCCCTCCTCCAGCAGCGGCCGGTAGCGCACCTCCACCGGATAGGTACGGCCGCTGACCTCGATGATCGGGGCGTCCCCGAAGTGCCGGGAGAAGCGCTCCGGGTCGATGGTCGCCGAGGTGATGACGACCTTGAGGTCGGGGCGGCGGGGGAGCAGCTGGGCCAGGTAGCCCAGGATGAAGTCGATATTGAGGCTGCGCTCATGGGCCTCGTCGATGATGATCGTGTCGTACTGGCGCAGCTCGCGGTCGGTCTGGATCTCGGCGAGCAGGATGCCGTCGGTCATCAGCTTGATATGGGTGTCCGGGCTCACCTGGTCGGTGAAGCGGACCTTGAAGCCCACGGACTCGCCCAGCGGCGTCCGCAGCTCCTCCGCCACCCGCTCGGCGACCGTACGGGCCGCGAGCCGGCGGGGCTGGGTGTGGCCGATCAGGCCCTTCACCCCCCGGCCGAGCTCCAGGCAGATCTTGGGGATCTGGGTGGTCTTCCCGGAGCCGGTCTCGCCCGCGACGATCACCACCTGGTGATCGCGCACCGCCGCCAGGATCTCGTCCTTCTTCTGGCTGACCGGCAGCTGCTCGGGGTAGCTGATGGCCGGGACGGCCGCGCGGCGGCGCGCGAGCCGCTGCTCGGCTTGGTCGATCTCGGCCGCGATCTCGGCGAACACCGCCATGCGGGCCTCGGACTTGCGGATGCGGCGGGCGCCGTCCAGCCTGCGGCCGAGCCGCTGCGCATCACGCAGGGAGAGCTCGGTCAGGCGCGTGGCGAGATCGGCGACGGTGGGGGCAGGCTGCGTAGACATACGAGCTCCAGGATCGCACCCGGCGCTGTGGAGCGGCCAACGCATTTGGGAGCGGAATGGTGCGGTCCGGGATGCCGGACCGGCCGTAACCCGCAACATAAAACAGCGCCCCCCATCAAAGATGGGGGGCGCACCGTGGCTGGGGCCGGGGTCGAACCGGCGACCTTCCGCTTTTCAGGCGGACGCTCGTACCAACTGAGCTACCCAGCCTAGGGGTATCCCCCAGCTCGAAGAGCTTGGGGAAGCACTCTCTTGCGAGAGTGCAGCGGTCCTGACGGGATTTGAACCCGCGGCCTCCACCTTGACAGGGTGGCGAGCACTCCAAACTGCTCCACAGGACCTTGTGGTGTGCGAGAACCAGTCTCGCACAGGATCACGCGTGCCCCCAACGGGATTCGAACCCGTGCTACCGCCTTGAAAGGGCGGCGTCCTGGGCCACTAGACGATGAGGGCTGATGGCCCACCTCTGCGCTGTTCAGCGCCTCGGGGACGTGAGAAGCATATGGGATGGCGGGTGGGAACGCCAAAACGGTTTGCCGGGGCCCGCTGCGGCCCCCGGCGGGAAGCCCTCCGCTGCCGCAGAATGGCCAGCGTGCTGGAGATGACGCGCGAGGAGTTCGAGGAGCTGGTCGCCGAGGCGCTGGACCGGATCCCGCCGGAGCTGACGAGGCTGATGGACAACGTCGCGGTGTTTGTGGAGGACGAGCCGCCGGCGGACCGGCCGGGACTGCTCGGGCTCTATGAGGGGACGCCGCTGACCGAGCGCGGTGAGTGGTACGCGGGGGTGCTGCCGGACCGGATCACCATCTACCGGGGCCCCACCCTGCGCGGCTGCCGCACCCGGGAAGAGGTGGTGGAGCAGGCGGAGGTGACGGTCGTTCATGAGATCGCGCACCACTTCGGCATCGATGACGAACGGCTGGACCAACTGGGCTATGGCTGAGGTCACGCCCGGGGCCGGAGGGGACCGCGTGTCCTGCGCGGGGCGGGGCCAGTTGGGCAGGGGGCCCGTCCCCCTGTGACCTGAAGGCGGTCCCCCATGCGCGTGATCCCCGTGCACGCTGTTCCTCCCCTGCGCAGAGCGCGCTCGGCGGGCATCCGGTGCGCGGCCGTGGCCGTGGCGGCCCTGGCGCTGGGCGGGTGCATGAGCGTCAGCGACCCGGGCCGCCCCGCTCCCTCCGTCTCCGGCAAGCAGCGCGAGGCCGGGGCCGAGCCGGACGACGGGCTTCCGGTGGCCGGGGAGCGTCCCGGGCGGACGGACGCCAAGGCGGCGCACGGCGCCAGTGGCAGCCCTTCGGCCAAGGGCGCGCGCTCCGGCTCGTCCTCCGCCGCGCCGTCCGCCGAGAACTCGGACGATGCCGCACCGCCGGCCCGGCAGGGCAAGCCCGGGGGGCCCGCCAAGCCGCCGGCCAGCGCTCCGGCCCGGCCGCCCGCCTCCTCGCCGCCGCCCGCCCGGCCGCCGGTCAGCCCGCCGCCGCCCTCCTCGCCGCCTCCGCCGCCCCCGCCCGCCACCTCGCCCGCCCCGCACCCCACGCCGCAGGCCGGGCCGGTCGCCTGAGGGGTGGCCCCCGGGGTCGTGGAAACGGCGCTGAGCAGGCGGCTTGCGCTCAGGGGTGGGGGGTGCGTATGGTGGTAGATCGTTTGATCCCATTTGCCCGGCGCCTAACAGCAGCGCGCCGCGTGGCGCGTTCCTTACCTTGCCGTGGCTGACCGCATCGAGGCGGTCATTTGTGAAGCCGACACGGAGCTTGGGCGCGTGCCGAAACTCCGGAAGGTTTCGCATTTCGCATGTCTATTTCCACTGAGCAGTCCATCCTGCCCGAGGCCGTCACCGAGGCCGAGGTCACCGAGGTCACCGAGACCGTCGAGGTCACCGAGGCCGTTGAGACCGTCGAGGCCGTCGAGGAGCCGACGATCACCTTCGGTGACCTGGGCCTGGACGAGGCCGTGGTCCGCAAGCTGGCGCAGAACGGTGTCACCACTCCGTTCCCGATCCAGGCGGCCACCATCCCGGACGCCCTGGCCGGCAAGGACATCCTGGGCCGTGGCCGTACCGGCTCCGGCAAGACCCTCTCCTTCGGTCTGCCGCTGCTGTCCACCCTGGCCGGCGGCCACACCGAGAAGAAGCGCCCGCGTGGCCTGATCCTCACCCCCACCCGTGAGCTCGCCATGCAGGTGGCGGACGCCCTCCAGCCCTACGGCGATGTACTGGGCCTGAAGATGAAGGTGGTCTGCGGCGGCACCTCCATGGGCAACCAGATCCACGCCCTGGAGCGCGGGGTGGACATCCTGGTGGCCACCCCGGGCCGGCTGCGCGACATCATCGACCGTGGCGCCGCCTCGCTGGACAAGGTCCAGGTGGCCGTGCTGGACGAGGCCGACCAGATGGCCGACATGGGCTTCCTGCCCGAGGTCACCGAGATCCTGGACCAGGTGCCGGTCGGCGGCCAGCGGCTGCTGTTCTCCGCCACCCTGGAGAACGAGATCGACACCCTGGTCAAGCGCTACCTGGTCAACCCGGTCACCCATGAGGTGGACCCCTCGGCCGGTGCGGTCACCACCATGACCCACCACGTCCTGGTGGTGAAGCCCAAGGACAAGGCTCCGGTCACTGCCGCCATCGCCGCCCGCAAGGGCCGCACCATCATCTTCGTCCGCACCCAGATGGGTGCCGACCGGGTCGCCGAGCAGCTGGTGGACGCCGGGGTGCGCGCGGACGCGCTGCACGGCGGCATGACCCAGGGCGCCCGTACCCGGGTGCTGGAGGACTTCAAGCGCGGTTACGTCAACGTCCTGGTCGCCACCGATGTCGCCGCCCGCGGCATCCATGTGGACGGCATCGACCTGGTGCTCAATGTGGACCCGGCCGGTGACCACAAGGACTATCTGCACCGCTCCGGCCGTACCGCGCGGGCCGGCCAGTCCGGCACCGTGGTCTCGCTGGCGCTGCCGCACCAGCGCCGCCAGATCTTCCGGCTGATGGAGGACGCGGGCGTGGACGCCTCGCGCCACATCGTCGGCGGGGCCGGCGCCTTCGACGAGGACGTGGCCCGGATCACCGGCGCCCGCTCGCTCACCGAGGTGCAGGCCGACTCCGCGGCCAACGCCGCCAAGCAGGCCGAGCGCGAGCTGGCCGAGCTGGGCCGCCAGCTGGAGCGCGCCCAGCGCCGGGCCACCGAGCTCCGCGAGGAGGCCGACCGGCTGCTGGCCCGCGCCGCCCGGGAGCGCGGCGAGGACCCGGAGGCCGTGATCGCCGCGGCCGCCGAGGAAGCCGCCGCCGAGGCCGCCGAGCAGGAGGCCGCCGCCGCGGCGGTGCCGGCCCAGGCCGCCGCGCCCGCCCAGGAGCGCCGTGACGAGCGGGGCAACTTCGAGCGCCGGGGCGGCGGTTACCGCCGCGAGGAGCGGCGCGACGACCGTCGTGAGGACCGTCGCGAGGACCGCGGCGGTTTCCGCCGGGACGAGCGCCGTGACGACCGTGGTGGCTTCCGTCGTGAGGACCGTCCGTCCGGTGGCTTCCGCCGGGACGACCGGGACGACCGCGGTGGCTTCCGCCGGGACAACCGCGAGGACCGTGGTGGCTTCCGTCGTGAGGACCGTCCGTCCGGTGGCTTCCGCCGGGACGACCGGGACGACCGTGGCGGCTTCCGCCGGGACAACCGCGACAACCGTGACGACCGTGGTGGCTTCCGTCGTGAGGACCGTCCGTCCGGCGGCTTCCGCCGCGACGACCGGGACGACCGCGGTGGCTTCCGCCGGGACAACCGCGAGGACCGCGGTGGCTTCCGCCGTGAGGACCGCCCGTCCGGCTTCCGCCGGGACGACCGCGGCTACCGCTCCGGTGGCGGCGACCGTCCGTTCAACCGCGACCGCCGCGACGACCGTCCCTCCGGCGGCCACCGCTCCGGCGGCGACCGCCCCTACGGCCGCCGCGACGACCGTCACTTCGACAACAACCGGGCCGGTGCCTCCTTCGACCGGCGCGCCGACAAGCCGCGCTGGAAGCGCAACGGCTGACGGCCCACCACCCAGGCAGAGCCCGCACGGCGCACCCGCGCCGCGCGGGCTCTCGCGCATGGCGGGCGGCGTAAACCGCTGCGGGTCCGGCGGGCGGCCGGGCTATGCTGCGGGGGCGGGCCGTTAGCTCAATTGGCAGAGCAGTGGACTTTTAATCCATTGGTTGTGGGTTCGAGTCCCACACGGCCTACCGTTCAGCGCCCCGTCCGGCCACCGCCGGGCGGGGCGCTTGCGTGTGACTTACGACAAAGCTGTGGATGCCTTTGGCCCGTCACAGCCGCAGTGCCCGGTGGCCGAAAACGACCCGGACTTCACGCCCGGCGCGGCCAAGCGGGCCTGGCTGGTCCGGCCAATCACCTGGCGGCAGTGGACGCATTGCCAACGGCCATATCAGGGCCACCACTTGAGCACGGCCGGCTCGGATTGCCGTCGCTGACGGCTTTCCCGGGCTCCCGGAAGGACCTTATGGTTCAACCAGGATCCCGGCGCCCACCGGTGTATTGCCCCCTCTCCCGGACAGGACATTTCTCCTGCTGAGGAGAGGTTTTTTGTCTCTATCAGCGCTCTGGGCGCCCTTCATAGGGTCAGTCGCATGACGCAGACAGCCAGGCGATCCCGGACACCGCTGAGGACCGGGTCCGCGGTCAACTTCACCAATGTGACCAAGAGTTATGGCGATGTCCACGCCGTCGCGGGCCTGGACCTGGCCATCGACCGCGGCGAGACGGTCGCGCTGCTCGGCCCCAACGGCGCCGGCAAGTCCACCACCATCAATATGCTGCTGGGCCTGCTGGCCAATGACGGCGGCCGGATCGAGCTGCTGGGCCGGGAGCCGCAGGAGGCGGTGCGGGCCGGCCAGGTGGGCGCGATGCTCCAGGAGGGCGGCCTGATCCCCCGGGTCACCATCAAGGAGCTCATCGAGTTCATGCGCGGCACCTACGCCAACCCGATGCCGCTCGCCGAGATCCTGGAGATCGCCCAGCTCACCAAGCTGGCCGACCGCAAGGCGGACAAGCTCTCCGGCGGCCAGGCCCAGCGGGTGCGGTTCGCCCTGGCGCTCTGCGGAAACCCCGAACTGATCGTGCTGGACGAGCCCACCGCGGCCCTGGACATCCAGTCCCGCCGCGATCTGTGGCAGACCATGGCCGCCTACGCCGCCCGCGGCAACACCCTGCTGTTCTCCACCCATTACCTGGAGGAGGCCGACGAGTACGCCGAGCGGATCGTCGTCATCGCCCAGGGCAAGGTGCTGGCCGACGGTACCGGCGCCGAGCTGAAGAAGAGCGTCGGCGGCAAGACCGTCAGCATCGACCTCGGTGACTGGGACCCCGACGGCTTCTCCCGGATGCCCGGAGTCAGCCAGGTCGAGGTGCGCGGTGCCCGGCTCCATCTGAACACCGTGGACGCGGACGCCACCGTCACCGCCCTCGCCCAGTCCGGCGCGCTGCGGAACATCGAGGTCACCGGCGGCGGTCTCGAGGAAGCCTTCATCTCCCTGACCAGCGGCAACAACGCGAGGAGCGGTTCGTAACATGTTGCTCGGATACCTTCGGCTGGAGCTGCTCCGCACCGTCCGGGACGGCGGCTTCCTGATCATGTCCCTGGCCGCGCCGGTGATGATGTACCTGCTCACCAGCCACATGGGCGGCGACCACCCCACCCACGCGGATGATGTGCGCACCCTGGCCGGTATGGCGGGCTTCGGTGCCCTGGGCGCGGTGATGACCACCTCCGGCGGCATCGCCGAGGACAAGAAGGCCGGCTGGCTGCGGCAGCTGCGCCTGACCCCGCTCCCCACCGTGACGGTGATCATCGGCCGTGGCATCACCGCCATGTTCCTGGCGCTGCCGCCGGTGCTGGCGGTCAGCCTGCTGGCCGGGCTGGTCAACAATGTCTCGCTGAGCGCGGCCGAGTGGGGCGAGATGACGGCCCTGCTGTGGGTGGGCATCGTGCCCATCGCGATGCTGGCCCTGGGCTGCGGCTATCTGATCGAGGGCGCCAAGGCGCACTCGGTGGGCCTGATCTCCTATCTGATGCTCTCGGTGGTCGGCGGCCTGCTGATCGACACCAAGAACTTCCCGCACTGGCTGGCCAAGGTCTCCGGCTGGACCCCCATCAACCGCTACAAGCAGCTGGCCACCGACCTGGCCCTGGGCCACTCCATGAACACCGCCGCGCTGGCCATCCTGCTCGCCTGGAGCGTTGCGCTGGCCGGCCTGGCCGTCCTGGGCTACCGCAAGGGCGCCACCGCCTGAGGCCAGTGGGGGCCGGGGCCGGACCTCGACTCAGGAGGCTTGGAACACAGTGTTCCGCCGAAAGACATTGATTCAAGAGCAGTTCGAGCAGTTCGAGCAATTCGGCCTGGAAAAGGCGCCGTACATTTTCTATCCCGCGGTCGTCGTCGCCATCGGAGCCCTGTCGGACATCCTGGAAGGCCGCGACAACCCCGCATGGGCGTCCGTCACCGGCCTCCTGGTCTTCTGCGCCTGCTACCTCTTCTCGGTCTGGACGGCCTTCAGCGACCGGTGCGGACGGGTGCTGGTCCTGTTGCCCGCCTTGGCGCTCACCGTGCTCACGGTGGTCCTCTCCCTCCGCTTCGGCGAGGGGATGCTCTGGCTGTTCTCCCTGCTGGCGGTGGTCTGGAGCATCCTGGCCGGCCGACGGCTGCTGCTGCGGCCCACCCTGGCCGTGGTCCTGACGACTGTCCTGGGCGGGGTGACCGCGGCCATCGCCGGGAACGAGATGGGCGAGTCCTTCGGCATCATCTACGCCACCCAGCTGTCCGGGATCGCCGCGGCGACCATAGTGCGCCTGTTCTCCACCGTGATGGAGCTGCGCGAGGCCCAGGAGGAGCTGGCCCACTCGGCCGTCGCCGAGGAACGGCTGCGCTTCGCCCGCGACTTGCACGATCTGCTGGGCCACTCCATCTCGCTGATCGTGGTCAAGGCCGAGGCGGTGCGCCGGTTCGCCGACCTTGACCCGGAGACGGTCAGGCGGCACGCCGGTGATATCGAGTCGGTCGGCCGCACCTCACTGGAGGAGATCCGCGAGGCGGTGTCCGGCTACCGCGAGCGGTCCCTGAAGGCCGAGCTCAAGAGCGCGCAACTCGCCCTGCGGGATGCCGGGACAGCCGCCGCGATACGCCAGGACGGGCCGCCGCTGCCGGCCGACGCGGACGCGCTGCTGGGCTGGGTGGTCCGGGAAGGGGTCACCAATGTGATCCGCCACAGCGAGGCCCGCAGCTGCGAGATCGAGGTGGCGCATGGATCCGGGGCCGTGGAGTTGAAGATCAGCGACGATGGCGGCGACGCTGCCGCGGGCGCCGGGAAGATGAGGGAGAGCGGCATCCCGGGTCAAGGTCTGCTGGGGCTGGCCGAGCGGCTGTCGGCCGCCGGCGGCGCGCTGAACGCGGCCCATATGCCGGGCGGCGGCTACCGCCTGCTGGCCACGTTGCCCGTCGTCAGGAGGAGCGCAGAGAAGATGGGGACGCAGTGATCCGCGTTCTGCTGGCCGAGGACCAGGGCATGATGCGGGGCGCCATCGCCCAACTGCTGGGGCTGGAACGGGACATCGAGGTGGTGGCCCAGGTCGCCTCGGGCGCCGAGGTGCTCCAGGCGGTCCGCGCGGCCAGGCCGCAGGTGGCTGTTCTGGACATCGAAATGCCCGGCCGCACCGGTATCGAGGTTGCCGAGGAGCTGCGCCGCGAGGGCCTGATGTGCCGGGTGCTCATCGTGACCACCTTCAGCGGGCCCGGCTACTGCCGCCGCGCCCTGGACGCCGGCGCCCTGGGCTTTATGGCCAAGGACAAGCCGGTGGAGGAACTGGCCGACGCCATCCGCCGGGTGCACGCCGGCGAGCAGGTGGTGGACCCGCTGATGGCCGCCGCCGCGCTGGCCGCCGGGCCCAGCCCGCTGACCGCCCGGGAACGCGAGGTGCTGGCCGCCGCCGTGGACGGAGCGCCCGTGGTGTCCCTCGCCAGGCGTTTGCACCTCTCCGACAGCACCGTGCGCAACTACCTCTCCTCCGCCACCCGGAAGACCGGTGCGCGGAACCGTATGGAGGCCGTCAACAAAGCACGCCAGAACGGATGGTTGTAGCCGGCGGCCAAGGCTGTGAGCGTCCCCGGCCGGTTCGGCGGTGGGCCGGCAAAGAAACCGCCATCCCGTTGTCCGCTTACTGGTTCTTCTTGCGGATCACATTCCGGTAGTAGCCGATGCAGAAGAGGATCGCTCCCAGCCCCAAGCCCGCCCACAGCATGTCCGTAACTCCCTTTCTTCGTAGCGCGGTTGGCAGTTGCCATCCTCCGCCGGGCGCCGAGTGCCGGACAAGGGACATATATCCGGGTTTCGACGGTATGAATGTCGTGCCTGCCGGGCGCCTGTCCCCGTGGTGGGTGACCGGCCGGCCGAGGACTTCGCCACGGCGGACGGCATCTCCCGTGAAAAACGCGGGCGTGGACGAGATCGCCTGCCTGATCGACTTCACCGGGGAGCCCGAGCGGGTGGTGGCTGCCCTGGCCCCGCCGGCCGAGGTCCGCCGCCTGGCGGCGGCCGACCGGAGCTGACCGCCCGCAGCGGGCTATGCTGCGGGGGCGGGCCGTTAGCTCAATTGGCAGAGCAGTGGACTTTTAATCCATTGGTTGTGGGTTCGAGTCCCACACGGCCTACCCGGCCCAGGGCCCGGAACGGATCCACGCGCCGTTCCGGGCCCTGGCGCGATCCGGTGCCCCGGGGGTGCCGAGCGGCCCCGGAGGGTGTAGACGAGTCCCCGCCTCCCTGTCGATGACGGAGGACATGGCTACCGAAGGTGGGGATCATGAACGCCACGAAATCGCTCGCCCTTCCATTCGCCGCCGGCCTGGCGATGGTCGCCGTCGCCCTGGCGGCCCCGGCCTCCGCCGCCCCGGACGACGGACACCCGGTGACGGCCGTACGGGATGTCAGGCTCACCAACGCCGACAACGGCCGGACCGTCGAGGTCCGGCCCGGCGACACGGTACGGGTCTCGCTCACCGGCTCCCGGACCGCCGGCGCCACCTGGGCCTGGTCCATCCCGGTCAGTGAGAGCCCCCAGGTGCTCACCCGGACCATAGGCGAGAACACCGCCAGCGGTGACGCCATGGGCTACTTCCGGGTCAACACCGCGGGCTCCGCCCGGATCCAGTCGGTCAAGAAGTGTGTGGCCGACCCGGGCCACCTCTGCCCGCACCTCGCCGTGCTCTGGCGGGTCACGGTGGTGGTCAGGTGACCCCGGTCTCCTGACGCCAGCGCAGCCCGCGCACCGCCGGCTCCCGGGAGAGCTGCCCCACCAGCTCCTCCAGGGGCCAGGCGCCGGGCCCGTCCACGGCCAGGGTGACGCGGATCAGCACGGTGCCGTCGGGCTGCGGATGGCGGTCGAAAGCCAGCAGATGGGCACCGGTCGAGGTCAGGGTGAGGATGCACAGCGCCCGCACCTTGGCCTCGGCCTCGGCGGCGCACTGGGCATGCAGGGTGACGGGCACCGGCGGCGGGCCCTGCCGGGCGGCCCGGACGCGGGTCAGCGGGACAAAGCGCATCAGGCCGCCGCCGCCCGGGACGGGTCATAGGCATAGCCGACCTTCCGTACGGTGCGGATGACCTCGCGCAGCCGCGGCCCCAACTTGCCGCGCAGCCGCGCGATATGGACATCCACGGTACGGCCGCCCGCGGTGCTGACGCCGTGCACGGCGGTCAGCAGCTGGTGCCTGCTGTGCACCTGGAGCGGGCGGGCGGCCAGCCGGGCGAGGATCTCGAACTCGGCATAGGTAAGCTCCAGTTCGCGCCCTTCGGCGGTCACCGAACGGCGGCCGTGGTCAATGAGGATGTCGTGGCGGGTGCAGTGCGTGTCCTGGTGGTACAGGGTCATGAGTAACTCCGTCAATGTCCTGAGAAGGAAACGGCGTTGTTCAGAGCTCTCGGTGCCACGAAGCCGCCAGCCGGCGTCGGCCGTCGTCGTCGATGACCGGCCGCCAGTGGGCCCGGGGACGGGCGGTGGTGTGCAGCACCGGGCTGTCCACGGCACCGTCCGCAACCCGCGCGGCGATCCGGCGCGCCCGGCCGAACAGCGCGGACAGCGGCCGGTGCGGGCGGGCGGGGGCGTGACGCAGCGGGTGGTGGTGCAGGGTGAAGACGGACATGCGGAATCACCTCCGGTCGGAAGCGGGAGAAATGGGCGCGGGGCGCCCGGGTCATACGGCTCCGCGGATGGGGGCCGGGCCGTCAGTGAGGGCGCGGCGCGGGCGAGGCCGCCTCGGCGATGCGCTGCGCGGCGGCCAGCGGCAGCGCGGTGAACTGGGCGAGCCAGTGGGGGCGATGGCCCTGTCCGGCCAGGACATAGGCGAGGTGAACACGCCGGTCGTACACCGCACCGGACGCGGCAGCGGGGCAGCTCTGCGGATCGTGCAGCAGGTAGGCCCGCTCGGGGCCTTCATACAACGCGAGCCGCACACAGGGGCACTTGTGCGTCATGCCTCCTCCTTCCACTCCGGGCGCCCCCTCAGGGGCGCGAGGAACTGCGCGACCAGCCCCCCCACGGCCGGCAGCCGACCAACTAAGTCCACCGCCAGCCGCCCAATCACCGCCGGGTACGGCCCTCAGGGGCGCGGGGCAGTTGCACCTTGCGGCTCCGCCGCGCGGGCGCGAGCAACCACCCACAACCAGCAGCCGACCACCCAGGGCCCCCGGCAGCGCGGGGGAACCCCCACGCCGCCCCCAAAGCAACCTCACCCCTGAGCGAGCTGCACCACGTGGATCACCACCAGAACCATGGCGACCACCAGGTACCCCCGCAGCGCCCCCATCCCCACCTTCCGCCCGGTGGACATCACCGGCGCGGGCAGCTCCTCCAGCGGCGGCATCCGCCAGTTCTCCTTGCCCGTACGGTCCACCGGAGCCGCCGGCGCCCAGCCCTTGCGGCGGCGGCGTACCTCGGCGTAGCCGATGGCCAGGATGCCGGCGACACCGCAAATGGCCATGATGTCCAGAATCGCGCCGGAGGTGATGTCCGGGAACGTCACCGAGGCGGTCAGGATGATGGACAGCATCACCAGCACACCCACCACCGCCGAGGTGAACGCGTTGGTCCAGCGGCCGTTGACCCAAGGCCCCAGCACCGCCTTGTCGTTGCACAGCAGCAGCAGGAACACCGTGGCGGACGGCAGCAGCACTCCGGCCAGGGTCTGCACCCCGGTGGTGATCAGCCCCAGCGGCGAACCCGGAATGATCACGATCACGGCGGCCAGCAGAATCACGCCCGCGAAGATCGCGTAGAACCCCTTCGCCCCGCTCACCCCACGGTGCAGGGAGTGCTTCAGGCCCAGTACGTCCCCCAGCGCATAGGCCGTGGAGAGCGAGACCGCCGAGGCGCCGATGATGGAGGCGTCCAGCAGCGCGATGGCGAACAGCACTCCCGCCAGCTTGCCCGCGTGGGCCTCAAGTCCCCGCGCGATGCCCGCCGCGTCATCGAAGTTGCCGAACTCCTTGGTGCCCGCGAAGGTCGCGGCGGTGAAGCCGATCATCGCGGCGGCGCCCAGCACCACGATCACGATGCCGATCCACAGGTCGGCCTTCTCGTACTTCATAAAGCGCGGGGTGATGCGCTTGTCGATGACATAGGACTGCTGGAAGAACAGCTGCCAGGGCGCCACCGTGGTCCCCACGATCGCGATGATCAGCAGCATCACATCCGACAGCTTGGAGTCGTGCGGCATGCCGGGCACCACGAAGTCATGGACCATCGTCCCGGTGCTCGGGTGGATCATGAAGTAGATGGGGATCAGCAGCAGCGACCCCACACACAGCAGGATCGCCGTGCGCTCAAACCGCCGGAACGAGCCGGTGGTTGCGGCCGCGATCACCACCGCCGCGGCCACCAGCACACTCAGTGTCTTGGGCAGCCCCAGATAGCCCACCGCCAGCGTGACACCGATGAACTCGGTAACGATCGTCAGGGCGTTGAGCAGAAACAGGTCGATGACGGAGAACGCGCCCCAGAACTTGCCGAAGCGCTCCAGGATCAGCCGGGCGTGCCCGACGCCGGTGACGGCGCCCAGCCGCAGCACCATCTCCTGGTTGACATAGAGGACGGGCACCAGCAGCAGCAGCGTCCACAGCAGGCTGGTGCCGTAGTTCTGGCCGGCGTTGCCATAGGTGTCGAAGGCGCCCGCGTCATTGTCGCCGACCATCACGATCAGGCCGGGGCCGACTATCGCCAGCAGGGTCTTGAGCTTGGCGGACAGTCCCTTGCGGGGAGCGGTGTCGTCGAGCTTGATGGTGCCGAGCGCGCCCCGGATGTCGCCGAGGTGGGCTTCGTCGAGAACCGCGGCGCGCGGCGCCCGAGCGGTCTCAGGGGTGGTGATGGTGTCGGTCATGACAGCCTCCCGGGTCCCCCATGGGGGAAGTTGCGGGCACGCAGCAGCGATCCTCCCTGCGTGCGCGCAGCACAAGCGCCCGGGGCGGCCAAGGCCGCACGGGTGGCAACTGGTGAAGGACGCGCAGGAAAGGTTGTTACCGCGTACCGGAGGTCAACGAGGACATACGGATACGGGGCCGACTGTGGCCCGGACTACTGCAACTGCCATCCATGTCTCTCGCCTCCTCCCGGCCGGGGCGCACGCGGGCGCCGGACGACACGGCAAGGAGCGGACCGGTCCGCAGACGACCGGCTCACCCCAACTCGTCAGAGCTTTGGCACTGCACGGCGTAATCCCCTTGCCGGGGAAGCCACTTGGGGTCACCCCTTGGGCCGGGGAGACCTGTCCTGACCCTGGGCGTCTCTCGACGTCGTGGGGTCAGTGGCCTGTGTCCGTGCAGACGCCTCACCGAACGAGGTGCCTCCTGCATTTCACAACAGGAGCAGCATAGACCCTTATTTGCACGAAGGTGCAACTACTTGACTCAACCTTGACGCTCTGCTCCGCGTCCGCCGCTCCGGCCGACTCCACGGACCCTTCCGGCCAGTTGCCGGAAACCCCGCCCCCGCTTGGTGTTCGCGCCGCTACGGTAAGTGCGCGGGGAGGGTGCGGCGAAGGCGGGGAGGTCGAGAGGCATGGAGCAGATGCGGATGGGTGGGGGCGAGGTGGGCGACCCGACGCCCGCCGCACAGGTCGCGGAGCTGATGAAACGGGCCCAGAACGGCTTCGAGATCGACGAGCCGGTGCTCGCCCGGCTGCGTACGGCGCTGATGCACCAGACCGAACTGCGCTCGTACCGCCAGCGCAACGACTGCCCACGGCCGCTGCGCTGCAATACCTACCGGCATATCTTCCTGCTCGCCGACGGCAGCAGCCTGCTGCTGTACGAGCTGGAGCACGACACCGGCCCCGCCGACCACAACTACGAGCTCTATACGGACGAGGACGCGCTGGACGAGGCCGAGCAGCGGGTCCACCAGCGTATCGGCGGCGGCATCGGCCCCGGCAGCGAGGACGAGGAGCTGCCCGCCTGGCTGGCCGAGGAGCTGCTGCTGGCCATGGGGCCCACCCGGCCGCGCCGGGAGTATGTCTCGGAGGCCTCCCCGGACCACGCCCGGCGGCTGCTGCGCCGGGCGGAGAACACCGACGGTCCCGGAGAGGTGATCGGCGAGATCCTCAGCGGCGCACTGGGCCACCACATCGCGCTGATCACCAAGCCCCGGCGGCGCGGACCCGGCCGGGATGCCACCTGGTGCCGCTTCTATGAGCACGCCTTCCTGCTGGAGGGCGGCGGCGAGGTCAGCCTCTGGGAGCTGGAGCACAATATGACCGCCGATGGGCGGCTGGTGTGCGAGGTCTATCTGGACGAGGCGGAGGCCGAGGTGGCGGCGGACCGGCACGCCCGGGCGCTGGGTGTGGAGTTATAGCCGGCCAGTGCATTGACCGAGGTGTGACGCAGGTCACTGAGCTGTCGGGCCGGCGGGGCTTACGGGAGCCCGTCGGCCCGTGCTACGGTCGATGAAAGTTGCAGTTGTGGTACCCATGAACTCGTGTGCGCCTCGGTTATGTAGCCGAAGGCGCATTTTTGTTTTAGCCGGTCTGTTCCGGTCCTGGGGCCCATCCCAATAAGGAGATAGACATGGCTACTGGCACCGTGAAGTGGTTCAACTCGGAAAAGGGCTTCGGCTTCATCGAGCAGGACGGCGGCGGCCCCGACGTCTTCGCCCACTACTCGAACATCGCCTCCAGCGGCTTCCGTGAGCTGCTCGAGGGCCAGAAGGTTTCCTTCGACGTCACCCAGGGCCAGAAGGGCCTGCAGGCGGAGAACATCGTCACCATCTGACGAACTCCGTCCGACGACGCTCAATGGGGCGCGCACCAGCGGTGCGCGCCCCATTGTCGCCCCCGCTCTCGCCCCCCGCACTGCGCGCCCAGGCCCACACCGGATCGTCGGAGCCTCCTTCTCGGGCGTGCCACCCCTTGAGGGAAGGTCCCCGAATGACTCGCTCCACCGGTTCCGCCCGTTCCGCCGGTTCCACCGCCGGTGCGTCCACCGGTTCGTCCACTGCTTCCGCCGCCGGTTCCGGCAGGCCCGCCCGTTCTCCGCGCCCCCCGCGCGCCCCGCGTCCGGCCCGTACCCGTGACGGCCAGGCGCCCGCCCGTAATCGCGACGCCCAGGCCCCGGCCCGTAGCCGTGACGGCCAGGCGTCCGCCCGCCGACGGCCCGCACCCGTGCAGGGCGACTTCGAGACGCCCGTCACCAGCACCCCCGCCCTGCCGCCGGTGGCCTCCTTCGCCGAGCTGGATCTGCCGCAGGCGCTGCTGGCCACCCTGACCCGGGAGGGCGTCACCGAGCCCTTCCCCATCCAGGCCGCCACCCTGCCCAACTCGCTGACCGGCCGGGACGTCCTGGGCCGGGGCCGTACCGGGTCCGGCAAGACGCTGGCCTTCGGCCTGGCGCTGCTGGCCCGTACCGCCGGCCGACGTGCCGAACCCCGGCGGCCGCTGGCCCTGGTCCTGGTGCCCACCCGGGAGCTGGCCCAGCAGGTCACCGACTCGCTCAGCGCCTATGCCACCGCCGTCAATCTGCGGATGACGACCGTGGTCGGCGGCATGTCCATCGGCCGCCAGGCCAATGCGCTGGCGCGCGGCGCCGAGGTGCTGGTGGCGACGCCCGGCCGGCTGGCCGACCTCATCCAGCGCGGTGACTGCGCGCTCGGCGATGTGGCCGTCACTGTCCTCGACGAGGCCGACCAGATGGCCGACATGGGCTTTCTGCCGCAGGTCACCAAGCTGCTGGACCAGGTCGCCCCGGGCGGCCAGCGGATGCTGTTCTCCGCCACCCTGGACCGCAATGTGGACCGGCTGGTGCGCCGCTTCCTCTCCGACCCGGTGACCCACTCCGTGGACGCCTCGGTCGGCGCGGTGGTCACCATGGACCACCACCTGCTGCACCTGATGGACGACAGCTCCAAGAAGGAGGTGGTCACCCGGATCGCCGCCCGCGAGGGCCGGGTGATCATGTTCGTGGACACCAAGCGGGGCGCCGACCGGCTGGTCAAGCGGCTGCTGTCGCAGGGCGTACGGGCCGCCGCGCTGCATGGCGGCAAGAGCCAGCCGCAGCGCAACCGCACCCTGGAGCAGTTCCGCACCGAGCAGGTGACCGCGCTGATCGCCACCAATGTGGCGGCGCGCGGCATCCACATCGACGGCCTGGACCTGGTCGTCAACATCGATCCGCCGATGGACCACAAGGACTATCTGCACCGGGGCGGGCGTACCGCCCGGGCCGGGGAGTCCGGCACGGTGGTCACCCTGGTCCTCCCCGAGCAGCGGCGGGAGATGAACCGGCTGATGGCCACCGCGAAGATCACCCCCAAGGTGGCCCGGGTGCGCCCGCAGGACGAGGTCCTCACGGACATCACCGGTGCCCGGGAGCCCAGTGGGGTGCCGGTGGTCATCGCACCTCCGTCGAGCCCGGCTTCGGCCAATCCCTCCGGTTCGTCCGGTTCGTCCGCCAAGTCCCGTACCGGGGGCCGCCGTTCCGGTGGACGGGCCTCCACGCGGCCCCGTCGGCGGCCGACGGCCTGAGGTACCGGAAGGGCGCCGGCCCTGGGGGCGGCGCCCTGACGCGACCCGGAGCGGAATGGTTCCAAGCAATTGCCAAGTCCCCGGCAGATTCACGCTTTCGGCTTGGAAACCACCCTCCGCGTCTATTAACGTTCGATAACGCAGTGCGGTCCTCAACCGCCGTAAGAGGCGGCCCGCACCGTGTTTGTCGCTTCGCCGAATCCCGTGAGGAACCGGGGAACCACCAACCCTTGGGGTGCATCGGACCGTTCCGGCGGCCCGTAGGAGACCTTCCTGCTCCGAACCCGTCAGCTAACCCGGTAGGCGAGAGGGAAGGAAAGGAGTACGCCCCCGTGGCGTCCAACAGCCCTGTCACCGAAGGCAGTTCGTCCGAACCGGCCGCCTGGGGGGAGGGTCCGGCGGAAGCCGACGGCCCGGCTTCCCGGGGCAGACACCGGGTGCCGAAGCAGCGCGGTGGCACCATGGTCCGCGGTGGCGCGGTGCTGGGCGTCGGAGTGATCGCGGCGGTGGGCGCCGGCGGGGTGGCCGATGCCCAGGAGCGCCCCACGGCGGCGATATCCGTCCCGGACGTGCCCGAGAACGCACTCGAGGCCGCGCCCGCGACGGCGCCCGCGCCTGAGACCGCACCCGTGACCGCGCCTGAGATCGCACCCGAGGCCAAGGCAGCGGCGGACCTGACCGAAACCGCCCCCGCCGCCTCCCTCACCCCCGAGGACGCCGCCCGCGCCGCCCAGGACGCCCGGGACGCCGGCGAAGCGCTGCGCGCCCGCATCCTTCAGCAGGTCGGCTTCCAGCAGGCCGCCTCCGACGACAGCACCGGGCCCGAGGCCCAGGAACGGGCCGCGGCGGACGCCGAGCGGATGGCCGCCGCCGGAATCGCGGCGCAGAAGGCGGAGCAGGCCGCCAAGTCCGCCCAGGAGGCGGCCCAGGCGGTCCGGCAGCCGGGCCACCCGGAGGCCGGACGCCCCGGGACCCAGCCGGCCCCGGCCACGGACACCGCCCAAGGCCCCGACGCCGCGCATGCGGCCCATGCTGCTGGTGCCGACGCCGCCCCCGCCGCCGGTGCCACGCACGCCGCCGACGCCGCCCAGGCCGCGGAGGCCGCCGCGAACGCGGCCCACCCCGCCCCGCACCACTCCACCAAGCACCAGCACCACTCCACCAAGCACCATGCCCCGCAGGGGAGTTCGCACCACCACGCCCGCTATATCCTCCCGCTGACCTCCTACCGCCTCACCGCCGGCTTTGGGCAGTCCGGCCACCACTGGGCGCACCACCACACCGGCCAGGACTTCGCCGCCCCGACCGGCAGCCCGGTCCGGGCCGTCAGCGGCGGCACCGTCATCCACGCCGGCTGGGCCGGCGCGTACGGCTACCGCATAGTGCTGCGCCTGCACGACGGCACCGAGCTGTGGTTCTGCCATCTGTCGTCCATGGTGGTCACCTCCGGCAAGGTGGCCACCGGCACCGTGATCGGCAGGGTCGGTGCCACCGGCAACGCCACCGGCCCGCATCTGCATCTGGAGGTCCGGCCGGCCGGCGGTCACCCGGTGGACCCACTGCCCTGGCTCCGCGCGCACGGGCTGCATCCGTAGCAAGGGCGTCCCATAAGGGGCGCGGGGCGCCTCTTTATGCGGCTCCGCCGCGTGGGCGGGACCAGCCCAAGACGGCCCGCACCCAAACGGCGGTGGCGCTGTGCTCGGCGGCAAAGCGGGGGCGCCCACTCCCCGCTCGCATTCACGGCGCGCGCCGCCCTCCTTCCGTCACACACCCATCCGGCAAATTGCCGCGAATGTTCCGAGTGCGATCGGGAACTCAGATTGTGTGACGACCGCGACCATCAGCACTTCCGTGCCCGCGCGCCTGGACCGGCTGCCGTGGTCCCGCTGGCATTGGACCGTGGTCATCGGACTGGGCACGGTCTGGATCCTCGATGGCCTTGAGGTCACCGTCGTCGGCAATATCGCCGGCCGGCTCTCCGAGCACGGCAGTGGATTGCCGATTACCGGAGCCCAGGTCACGGGCCTCGCCGCGGCGCTCTATGTAGCGGGCGCCTGCAGCGGGGCCCTTTTCTTCGGCCGCCTCACCGACCGCTTCGGCCGCAAGAAGCTGTTCATGGTCACCCTCGCCGTCTATCTCGGGGCGACCGCACTGACAGCGCTCTCCTACACCTCCTGGTGGTTCTTCCTCTTCCGCTTCCTCACCGGCTTTGGCATCGGCGGGGAGTACGCGGCGATCAACTCCGCGGTGGACGAGCTGATTCCGGCCCGCTACCGGGGCCGGGTGGACCTCATCATCAACGGCAGCTTCTGGATCGGCGCCATCGCCGGATCACTGCTGTCGATAATCCTCCTCAATGTCAGCCTGCTGCCCAAGGACGTGGGCTGGCGGCTGACCTTCGGCTTCGGTGTGGTCCTCGGCCTGGTGATCCTGCTGGTACGGCGCCAGGTGCCGGAGAGCCCGCGCTGGCTGTTCATCCATGGCCGGGCCGAGGAGGCGGAGGAACTGGTCGGCCAGATCGAGCGGCGCATCGAGCGGGAGAAGGGCATCACCCTGCCGCCTGCCCGGGGCCGGATCACCATCCGCCAGCGCAGGAGCACCAGCTTCCGGGACATCGCCCGTACCGTCTTCACCGACTACCGGCGGCGCGCCTTCCTGGGTCTGGCGCTCTTCATCGGCCAGGCCTTCCTCTACAACGCCATCACCTTTGGCTTCGGGGAGATCCTGACCAAGTTCTTCGGCGTCTCCACCTCCCACACCGGCTACTTCTTCGCCGTGATAGCGGTGGGGAACTTCCTTGGCCCGCTGCTGCTGGGCAAGCTGTTCGACACGGTGGGCCGGCGGATCATGATCTCCTCCACCTTTGTCCTCTCCGGCGCCCTGCTGTTCGTCACCGCCTGGCTCTTCGGCGCGGGCTACCTCAGTGCCGTCAAGCTCACCGCCTGCTGGGCGGTGGTGCTCTTCTTCGCCTCGGCCGGGGCCAGCAGCGCGTACCTGACCGTCTCCGAGGTCTTCCCGACCGAGACCCGGGCCATGGCCATCGCCTTCTTCTACGCGGTGGGCACGGCGGCGGGCGGCATCAGCGGCCCACTGCTCTTCGCCGATCTCACCAGCAGTGGGGTGGTCGGTGACACGGTGCTGGCCTTCCAGATCGGCGCCACCCTGATGTGCCTGGCCGGGCTGGTGGCGGCCTTCCTGGCGGTACCCGCCGAGGGCCGTTCCCTGGAGGACATCGCCACCCCGCTGTCCGTGCAGAAGGAACCAATGCCCGCCCCTGCCCCGGCCCCGGCGGACTGAGCAGTGGCGGATCCTCCGCCCGGGGCGAACCATAAAGGCCATGACCAACACCGCCGGCCATTCGCCTGACCACTCGCTCGACCACTCGCGCCGCGCTCTTCGCCGTATCGGAAGCCTGTCCGTCCACCCGCTCGCGCTCGGCGGCAATGTCTTCGGCTGGACCGCCGACCGCGCCCAGTCCTTCGCCGTGCTGGACGCCTATGCCGAGGCGGGCGGCAACTTCATAGACACCGCCGATGTCTACTCCGCCTGGGCGCCCGGCAATTCCGGCGGCGAGTCGGAGACCATCATCGGCGACTGGATGGCCAGCCGCGGCAACCGCGACCGGGTGGTCATCGCCACCAAGGTCGGCGGCGGCTTCCCGGACAAGGCCGGCCTCTCCGCCGCCACCATCCGCACCGGCCTGGAAGCCTCCCTGCGCCGCCTGCGCACCGACCACATCGACCTCTACTACACCCACTACGACGACGAGACCGTCCCCGTCGCCGAATTCCTCACCGCCCTCGACGAGTTGGTGCGGGAAGGCAAGATCCGCGAGATCGCCGCCTCCAACATCTCCCCCCAACGCCTGGCCGAATCCCTGGAGTTCTCGGACGCGGCCGGTCTGGCCAAGTACGCCGCCATCCAGCCCCAGTACAGCCTGGTCTCCCGTAACACCTACGAGGGCGAACTCCGCGGCGTGGCCGCCCGGCACAATCTGGCCGCCGTCCCCTACCTCGCCCTGGCCTCCGGCTTCCTCACCGGCAAGTACCGCCCGGGCACCGAGGTGGACAGCCCCCGGGCTCCCAGCGCCGCACGGCACTTGCAGACCGAACGCGGCCGCCGCGTCCTGTCCGCCCTGCACGAGGTGGCCGCCGCCCACCAGGTCCCCGTCGCCACCGTGGCCCTCTCCTGGCTCGCCGCCCAGCCCACGGTGACCTCCTGCCTGGCCAGCGCCCGCACGGTGGAACAGCTCCCACCCTTGCTGGCCGCCGCGGACCTCCGCCTGACGGAGGGGGAGATCGAGCGACTGAGGGCGGCGTCGGAGTAGGGCGCCCTTCGCCGGCGGGGCGGCGGCGCGGGCCGGAGGCAGTCCGCTTCAGCGCCCTTTCGCGTCCGGCGAGCCCTTCGCCAGCGCCGCACCGCTTGGCTCGTCCGTCCGTCCGGCCGTCCGGGGAACCCTCGACGCGCCTCTGTCGCCCCACCTCGGCGCCCCGCAGCGCGGCACTTGGCCGCCGACCCACTGCCGAATAGCCGCGCGGCCTGCGCGCGGGGCCACTGCAACACTCGCCATGAGCCCCAGGCACAGGCTCCGAGGCTCGGGCATCCTGCCCTACCCTCGCCCCCTCCAGGCCGCGTCCCGACGCCCAGTACGGGCACCCAACAAGCTCTCCGGGCTACGCCTTCGCCACCACCCGGCGCCGACCCGCTCCCTCCCCTCCTCGGAAATCAGGAGGCGCCGGCCCCCCGCTCCACCACCCATGACGCCAGCGCCACCGTCCCCGCCACCGCGAACACCGACGGCCAGGCCCCCACCTTCTTCGCCAATGGGTGCGACCCAGCGAACGCGGCCACATACAGCCCGCTCAGCGCCGCCGCCTTCCCGGCCCCGGCCTTCTCCGTCCACTGCCGCGCCGCAACCGCCCCCGCGGCCGCCAGCACCACCCCACCCAGCGGCCGCTTCTTCGTCCACCGGGCCACCCCATACCCGCCGACCAGCCCACTCGCGGCCGTCACCGCCACCGGAACCTTCGCCACCGCCGCCAACCTCCCAAAATCAGGAAACCGATCGCCCCGAGGCTAACTCCGCCCCCGCCACCCCCGCCCGGCGACCCATGGAGACCGTTGAACACGAAACCGGGTGCAGAAACCCTTCGCACAGGGCCGCGACTCCCAAAGGTTTTCCAACCCGCAACGCGGAAACAGCCCCGGCTGGGAGGCCCTGCAATCCGCCGCCCCTCAACTCACCGCCCCAATGGGCGGCGTGCCCTGAGTCCAAGCGATCGCGAGCCTCATCCGCCGCATCCGCCAGCCCTCTCCCGTACGAACCACCTCCGCCTCAACATGCCCGCCGGAGAAGAACAGCCGGTCCCCTTCTCCCTCCCGCAACCTGTGCGTACTCAACTGATTCCACCGCACCTCGGCCCGATCCCCATCCAGCTCGACCATGACGTTCGACCCAAAGTGCACGGTCCCCTCAAACGGCGCCATCCCGCGCCGAGTGGACGAGAGTTGAGCATCCGCGCCCTCGTACACCCCAACCGGCGTCCCACTCCACGCATCCTCGGTGAAGTAGCGGTGCGCCCAACGGTCGTCGTTCTCATAGCTCTTGTTGTCGAGCGAGCGAAGGTACTGGTTGACCAGCCGCTCGATATCGAGCCGGTCGGTGATCTGCTGTAGGTCCATGCCCCCAGCGTGTTCCCTCAATCAAGGTTGAGGTCAACCCGCCACCATCACCGCAGCACAAACCACATCCTCTTGCCCACGACCTCCAGGCCGTCCCAGACCAGGCTCAGCCCCGAGGCATCGGCCAGACTCTGCAACAGCGCGAGCCCCCGCCCGCTTTCCTCGTCCTCGCCCGCCAGGCGGAGGTAGGGGTGGCGGTGGGGGTTCTCGTCGCACACGGCGATCAGTACGTGATCGCAGTGATCGTCCACCTGCACCGACAGGTTGGGCACCCCCGCGTGCTGCACCACATTGGCCACCACGTCTGATACGCAGACGCGAGCGTCGTCCACCAGCGCCGCATGGTCGGTGGCGATCAGCACGGCCGTAACGAATTCACGTGCGACGCGCACGGTGCTGGGCACGGCAGGCACGAGCAACTGGTAGGGCCAGGTGTGCTCTTGAGACGGTACGTCAAGGGTGGTTGCGCTCATGGGACGGTCTCCAAACGCGCTGTTGGGGGCGCCATACGTACTCCGCCATCCGTGGCCTGGCCACCAGCCGATGACGATCAACTCATCGATTGCTGACTGCACTTCGGGTCTTCCCGGCGGTGTGGCGCGGTGGTTGATGGGACCGTAGGGGGTATACATCCCCCGGGGCAAGGTTCCCCCAGATGATTCACCCTGTGGGTGGACCGGCATGTCTCTGGGCGGCAGACTCGTAGCCGCACGAGGAGGTGACATGCCACCGAGGGACAACCCCACGGCTCGACAGGTCCGTTTGGGCACGGAGTTGCGGCGGCTGCGAGAGAGCGCCGGCAAGACAGCGCGTGCGGCCGGTGAGTTGCTTGGTACCGACCAGGCCAAGATGAGCATGATCGAGGCGGGGCGGCGAGGAATCAGCGAAGAACGTATCCGCAAACTTGCTGGGTTCTACGCCTGCGACGATCCGGCCCTCATCGATGCGTTGTGCGGCATCGCACGCGAACGCCGGGGCCAGTTTTGGTGGGATGCGTACCGGGACGCCTTGCCGGCTTCCTCGCTGGATGTGGCAGAGCTCGAACATCACGCCACTTATGTGCGCACGGTCCAAATGCTCGTGGTGCTGGGCATCTTCCAGACCCGCGATTACGCCCGCGCCATCTTCGGCAATGGACTGCCGGTGAATGAGCTGGAGGCTCTTGTCGAGTTCAGGACGCGGCGGCGCATGGTTCTGAACAGAGCTGAACCTGTTCCCTACAAGGCAATCGTTCATGAAGCGGCGTTGAGAATGCGCTACGGAGGCCGACGTGTGGCGAAGGGCCAGTTGGGCGCCCTGCTGGAAGCAGCGGACTGGCCCTCCGTCACTCTGCGCGTGATCCCGTTCGAGGTCGAGGAGATTACCGGACATGCCCAGTCTGTCTTCTACGCAGGCGGGGCAGTTCCGCAGCTCGATACCGTCCATATCGATTCCCCGTTCGGGGGTGGATTCCTGGACGCCTTGCCTCAGCTCGTCCAGTACCGAGAACTCATGAACGTTATCGAGGACACGGCTCTGAGCCCGGGAGAGTCAAGGGATCTGATCAATCAGATTGCGCGCGAGATGTGAGGTCCTCAGCATGTCCAAGGCGTGTATATGGCAGAAGTCGACTTTTTCGAGCAGCGGTGCAGAGTGCTTGACAGTGAAACGGGACTCGAATGGCTTTCTGCAATTCCGTGAGAGCGACGAGCCGAGTGTTACCCTGCGCGTGACCTGTGCCGGGCTGAAGGCCATGCTCGCGGCGATCCGGACTTGCCGTCTCGAACAAGATCAACGCATCTTTTTCTAGGGTCGGTTGACCATGCTGCCCTACTCCCAGAACCATTGACTCGGCTGGCCGAACTCTCTGTTCGCTCGTTGTCGTCGCTCCGCCGCTTTCCGTAGCGGCATGTCGGCGGCCGGTATGCTCGGACGCATCTGCGTGCGCAAGTCCCTAGCGGCCGAAGGGAGTTGCACCTACGCTTCCCTCCTGGGAGGCAAACGATGAATGGTATGACCTGCACCAAGGCCGATGACGTGGTCCGTCTGTTTGCACAGGCTGGAAGGGCCCGGCGGGACCTGGAAAGGTGGATGCGGCATCCAAGGCGCGGGCATGTTCCGGAGTACGTCATGCAGCATGTAACTGCAGCGGTGTATCGGATAACTCCGCAAGACGTTAAAGGATTGATTTCCGAACATGCCATAGGGGACATACGTCCGGAGCAGGGATATGCAGTGTCTGCCATAAAGGACTGGCGCCCGGACTTCGCCTTCGCTCACATTCTCCATTGTTGCGCGGAGAAATTAGGCGGAGTGTTTCCCTATGAGGAGTTGCGCCGCTTTGCCGCTCAAGATCCGGACGGGATACGCATGCTGGGGCAACCCGCGCGCTCTCACGTGGAGAAGGTTGTGGCCAGTGGGCGGTGCACCTGGGAGCAGGCCAGGGCCGCAATGCAGTGGCGCATAGGATTGTTCTACTATTCGTTCATTCGCGAGATATATGTCCTTTCTTGTCTGCGTGAAATGGGTCTTGACATGCGCACCCATCCACTCGCGGACGCATTGTTCCGCGTGGATGGGTGGTGTGGCAGCGCAGTTTTGTCCCTATATATAAAGAACGAGGAATTCCGGGACGGCAGTGCTGGAAGAAAGCCTCAGGCTCGCGAAATCCTCACAGATGGCCAGGACCTTGGTCTGAGCTTTGTCGAGCTGGCCATGGAGGTTCAGCGCAAGCACGGTGTTGTACATCTGCCCTCAGGCGAACAAATTGACGACTGTGCTCGCCGTATAAAGCACGAGCTTGAGCACTCGCCGCACGACCCCCAGCAGTTATAGACGTCTCAGTAGAGAGCGTCATACGACCAGTGTCAGGCGCTGAGTTCGGTTCCTGAGTCCAGCAAACAGCAAGAGGGTGAAAGCGCTGTTGCCACCGCCCGGCCAACTGCTACTGCTACAGGCGGGGGAAAGGCGTTGCCAATCTGGCGGTAGCATGATGTCTTGCTGCCAGCGAATCGCCAGTCGGTGGGGAACCCTTGAAGCAGGGCCAGTTGGGGAAGAGTTAGACGCACTGGCACTGATGCGCCGGGAAGTGGGGCGTCGTCGGCGACTGCCGAGCCGTTGACTCCCATCTTCGCCCAGGAGGCACGCGCCCTTGAGGGCCCGAGATCTGGGCCGCCGTGCTTGCGTGAGCCGCCACAGATAGTGGGAGCGATTCGGTCTGCTGTTTTCGCCCAGGCCTCAGCTAGGTCCCAGCCACGGGCAGCCATGGATTCGTAAAGCACTTGGCCGACTGTCGGCGCGCTGTCTTTGCATGTGATCGCCGTCGGCCAAGCGAAGCGGGGGAATGCTTCCGGCCGGAGCGCGACAAGAATCGCTCGTGGCCGCAGTTGTGGGACCCCATAGTCGCACGAGTAGAGAAGGCGCCAATCGGTCCTGTAACCGCATGAGGCAAGGCGTTGGAGAACCTGCTTGCGATAGCTGCCGAATCTGGCTTGCAGGATTCCCCGCACGTTTTCGACGAGCACGGCCCGTGGCTGGAGGCGCTCGACCAGATCAAGGAATGCAGGAAACAGATCGCGCTCGTCCGCCTGCCCTAACTGCCTGCCTGCCACCGAAAACGGCGGACAGGGCACACCACCCGACAGCAAGTCGAGGCTGTGGCTTGGGCCGTTCACCGGCGGACTGAAGGAGCGAAGGTCCCCTTGCTGCACGGGCCAGCACGGGCGGTTTCGGTGGAGGGTCTGGCAGGCGTCCGGATCGAGCTCAAGGAGCAGGTGGTGGTTGAAGCCGGCAGCCTCAAGCCCCATCGCCAACCCCCCGGCACCAGCGCAGACTTCGATCGAGGTGAGGGCGGGACTGCCTGTGGCAAGCTTTGCCAGAAACGTGTCGTCAGTCACACTACGCAGCTTGCCGCGACTTGCCGCGGCAACGTGTGGCACGTCTATGCTAAATCGCTTAATCGAGTGATCGATCGGTCTTTTGTTCGAAAGGGGTTGGGGTGTCGGAGGGTCTGGACTGGCGGGATGAGACGCTGGGAGCTCGTGTCCGGGTTGCCTTGTGGCTGCGGGACGAGGTGGGTGAGAAGGGAACCTTCTCCAAGCAGCAGCTCCGCCAAGCGATTCATGGCACCGAGCAGGTAGACCGGCGTATGCGTGACCTTCGGCCGGCAGGCTGGGTAATCAAGACCTATCGGGATAAATCGGGTCTGCTGCCTGATCAGCTATACCTTGAGACCATTGGCAAGCCGGTCTGGGAGCACGAGCATCGCAACGCCGGCTTGCGCCAGATCAGCGCGCGGATCCGACGCGAGGTCTTCGAACGCGACGGGCATGTGTGCCGCCGCTGTGGGATCACCGCGGGTGAGCTCTACGCGGAGGAGCCCCGTACGCCGGCTCGGCTGACCTTGGGTCACGTCATCTCTCACAAAGCTGGCGGCACGGCGCGCGCTGAAGATCTCATCACGGAGTGCGCGCGCTGCAACGAAGCTGTGCGCCACCTCACGGGTGTGCAGATGGGCAAAGAACAGGTCTGGGATCGCATCGAGAATCTGTCTAAGAATGACCGGAAGAGTCTCTTGGCCTGGATGGTGCACAACGGGCGCCCGCAGAACCCTGCGGAGAAGGCATGGGCCCTGTACTGGCAGCTTCCAGCCGCTCACCGTGATGAGCTGAAAGGCAGGCTGTACGACCTGCTGCAGGACTGAGACTGCAGTCGGCGGAGCTCCGATGTCAGTGGCTAGTGCCACACTCCTGGTTCAGATGACCTGTCCTGTGCCGTTGCGCTCCCGCAGCGGTCAGGGCGGTTTCTGCGACACTTGAGCGTCTGCAATGAGCTAACCCAGGAGGGCTGATGAGTCCCGGCGACAACCGACCGACCTCTATTGAGATCTGTGCCGGTGCTGGCGGGCAGGCGTATGGCCTGCACGAGGCAGGTTTCCGCCACCTCGCTCTCCTGGAGATCGACAAGCATGCCTGCCAGACCTTGCGGGACAACGTCAGCAAGCGCCCAGACTGGGCTGGGTGCGAGATCATCGAAGCCGATGTGAAGGACGTTGACCCGTTCCAGCATGAGCAGCTGAAGAAGTTCAGGGCCGAGCTTGAGCCCGGTGAGCTCGACCTCTTGGCTGGAGGCGTACCTTGCCCGCCATTCTCAGTTGCCGGACAGCAGCTGGGCGAAGAAGACGAGCGTGACCTCTTCCCCAGGATGCTGGAGCTTGCTGGTCAACTCAGGCCCAAGGCTGTGATGATCGAGAATGTCCGTGGAATTCTCGACGATAAGTTCACCCCGTACCGCAATCGCATCGTTGCCGAGCTGGAGAGTTACGGCTACGAGCTCTGCGGCTGGGAGCTGATCGAGGCGCGTCGTTACGGGGTGCCTCAACTCCGGCCTCGGGCAATCCTCGTAATGATCGCCAAAAAGTACCTGAAGGACACTAAGTTTGAATGGCCCACCGGTAACGACAGAGTCGTCACCGTCGCCAAGGCGCTTGAGCAAACTATGCGGGAGCGGTGTGAACCTTTCGGGGCCAGAGGGCGGGCTGTCTTCGACAAGTGGCTCCAGGACGCCACCAGATGTGGGACCGAGGCTCCTACGCTGGTTGGCGGTTCCAAGAAGCATGGCGGAGCCGATTTGGGGCCTAGCCGGGCAAAGGCGGCTTGGAAGGCTTTGGGTGTCGATGCCTGGGGCGTCGCCAATGACCCTGAGAAGTGTGATCCGGAGCGAGACTTGTTCCGGCCGACTGGCCCGATGCTTACAGTGGAACAAGCGGCGATTATCCAAGGCTTCGATCGTAGTTGGACGTTCTCCGGCGGAAAGACGGCACGGTACCGCCAGGTTGGCAATGCTTTCCCTCCGCCGGTGGCGAAATCTGTGGGAGAGGCGATCAAGGCTGTGCTCCGCCCCGACGCGGGGCAGCAGTCTGTGGCAGGTGCTGGTGAGAACCCCTTTGAGGGAGAGCTACTCCCCGCTGCCCGTGGCGAGGCCGAGTTGTGCCCGGCGGTTTCTGACCGTGTCAACGATCTTCAGGCAACAAACGTCTGATGGCTCGTGCTCCCAGAAGCGGAGCACCAACCACCCTGCCGCGGTGAGCCGTTCATCGGTGTCGCGGTCGCGCGCCATGTTGCGTGCGACCTTGTCTGACCAGTAGCCGGGATTCGTCCGGGGCGGTACGTAGTGCTCGGGGCAGCCGTGCCAGTAGCAGCCGTCGATGAAGACGGCGACCTTGGCCGGGCGGAAGACGAGGTCTGCGGTCCGGCGCAGGTCTGGCAGGGGCCTGGCGGCTACTCGGTAGCGCAGACCCTGGGCGTGGACCATGCGCCGGATCAGCTGCTCAGGCTTTGTGTCCCGGCTGCGGATGGCCTGCATATTGCGGCGGCGGGCAGCCGAGGAAGCCCAGGAACCGGGGGGTGCTGTCCAGGCGGATTCTTCGGGCACCCTTCAGAGGGTAGTGGGGCGTGGTGCCCCCTTGGATCCCGGCCTGCCTTACCCCTACCGTCCCGCCCAAGGCCCCGTAGCCCCCGGCGGTGCCCACCCCGGGTGCTGGCCCGGGGCCGGGGTGCCCGGGCCGTATGGCGGCACGGTGCCCGGCGTCGGGGTCCCGTACCCGCCCGGCACGCCGGGGCCGTACGCTGCCGGGCCCGCAGGCCCGTACGCCCCCGGTGCCGCCCCGTACGGCACTGGACGGACCAGGACCGGCCGTGGTGCCGAGGCCGAGGCCTGGGCCAGGGCGGGCTGGGCCACGTGCTTGCGCTGCCAGAGGTGGTGGAGCAACTCGCGCTCGCGCGCTTCGAAGTCGGGGGCGATCAGGCCCCGGTAGGCGCGCTGGCGGAGGAAGGCCAGGGAGGTGGCGAAGGAGATGTACTCGGCGACGGTGCGGGCCGCGGCCGGGCCGCCGGTGCGTTTGGCGACATCGCGGGCGATGGCGCGGGCACGCATGGAGGAGAGGGCGACCGGTTCCGGCGGGGTGAGCCAGCCGGCGGCCTGGTACTCCGGCAAGTAAGCGCGGATGGTGCGGAGTTCGGTCTGGCGGGAGTGGATGGTCAGCCAGGTCAGGGTGCCGAAGACGGGGACCATGAACAGGGCGTAGACAGCGAAGAAGCCCAGCCCGCCCAGGGAGGCGGAGCCGTTCCAGACGCTGTGCAGGACCATGGCGGTCAGCAGTCCGGCGAAGGGCACCAGGGCGCGCAGGACGCGGCGGGTCTGCGGGAGGGAGGCGGCTATGCCGAAGCCCAGTCCGGTCATCGAGGTGAAGAGGGGGTGCGCGAAGGGGGACATCAGGACGCGGACCACAAAGGTCCCGGCGGTGGTGGAGAAGCCGGAGGCGCCGAAGGAGCGGTCCGAGGCGTAGGCGTTGCCCAGGTAGAGGATGTTCTCGGTGAAGGCGAAGCCGGTGGCGGTGATGCCGGCGACCACCACGCCGTCGATGATCCCGTTGAAGTCCCGGCGCCGGTAGAGGTAGAGCAGGAGGATGGCGGCGGCTTTGGCGCTTTCCTCGACCACGGGGGCGACGAAGGTGGCGCCCCAGGTGTTGATGTCCCCGCGGTGGGCCACATCGATGGTGTTGAGCAGCCACTTGGTGGCGTAGCCGTTGGCCAGCAGGGCGACCAGGGTGGCCGCGCAGGCGCCCCAGGCGAAGGCGAAGACCAGGACGCGCCAGGGTTTGGGCTCCACCCGGTCCATCCAGCGGAAGGCCGCTATCAGCAGCGGGACGGGCAGGACGGCCAGGCCGAGGCCCACCAGGAAGCCCTGGGTGCCGGTCTGCTCCCGGACCAGCGCCAGGATCAGCAGGCCGCACAGGGCGAGCAGCAGGATCAGGGTGCCCGCGCGCATCGCCTTGTTGTCCCACAGGGCGCGGCGCGGCTTGTAACGCACCTGGGCCGGGGCGGGGAAACCGCCGGGCGGCGCGGGTGCGGGCGCGGATATCGGCTGCTGGTTGGACGGCGACTCATGCACCTGACGACCCTAAGGCAGGGGGGTGACGTTCCGGGTGTGGTTTCCCGGCCGCCCGGGGCCGTCAGACGCGGCGGAAGAGCAGGTCGCGGACGATGTGTCCCTTGTCCAGGCCCTGGCCCTCGAAGCGGGTCAGCGGACGGAACTCGGGGCGCGGGGCGAAGCCGCCGTCGGGCTGGGTGTTCTCGAAGCGCGGGTGCGCGGTGAGGACCTCCAGCATCTGCTCGGCGTATGGCTCCCAGTCGGTGGCGCAGTGCAGCAGGGCGCCGGGGGCGAGCCGGGTGGCGGCCAGGTCCAGGAACTCCGGCTGGATCAGCCGGCGCTTGTGGTGCCGCTTCTTGGGCCACGGGTCGGGGAAGTAGACGCGCAGGCCGGAGAGGGAGTCGGGGGCGAGCATCTCGCGCAGCAGGATGATCGCGTCGCCGTTGGCGACCCGGATGTTCTCCAGCCCCTCGCGTTCGGCGAGGGCCAGCAGGTTGCCCTGGCCGGGGGTGTGGACATCGCAGGCCAGGATGCCGGTGGACGGGTCGGCGGCGGCCATCCGCGCGGTGGCCTCGCCCATGCCGAAGCCGATCTCCAGGACGACCGGCAGCTTCGGGTCGCCGAAGAGTTCGCCGAGGTCGAGGCGGTGCAGGCCGTCAATGTCCAGGCCCCACTTGGGCCACAGGCGGCGCAGCGCCTCGGCCTGCCCGGTGGTCACCCGGCTGCGGCGCGGCTGGAAGGAGCGGATGCGCCGCTCATGGTGCGAGCCGGCCGGGTCCGGGGCCGGACCATCGGGAAACATCGGCTCCCGCCGGGCACGGGGCGGGGCGGTCGGCTGGGCGGTCGGCTGAGTGGGGGCATGGTTCTCGGGCACAGTCCTTCCATAGTACGGGCGGGTGAGGGCGGGGACGGGCGGGTGAGGGAGGCGGTACGGGGCGGGCGCCGGGCGAGCGACCGAGGCGGTACGGGGCCGGTGCGGAGGGCGTCGTATGGGCGGGTGAGGTGGCGCCGGATGTGCACGGACCGTACTGCCCATGCCCGTACTGGCTCGTGCCCGTACTGGCTCGTGCCCGTGCCGGCTCGTGCCCGTGCCGGCTCGTGCCCGTACCGGCCCGTGCCCGCACCGCGCCGCACCCGGACGCACAGTCCGGGCGGTCGGCGCGGACGGGCGGTCGGCCCAGACGGCCTCGGCGGACGGCCCCGGCGGACGGCCAGGACAAGGCGGCCAGGGCAGACGGCCCGTGCAGACGGCCCGGGCAGCCCTCAGTGCAGTTCCGCCAGCACCCGGCGGGCCACCTCGCGGCCGATGGGCAGGGAGGCGGTGGCTGCCGGGGACGGTGCGTTGAGTACATGCACCATGCGCGGGGAGCGGGCGAAGTGGAAGTCGTCGGCCAGGGTTCCGTCCGGCAGCACCGCCTGGGCCCGCACCCCGGACGGGGCGGGTATCAGGTCCTCCGGGGTGACCTCGGGCAGCAGCCGGCGGACCGCCGCCGTGAAGGCGCGCTTGGAGAGCGAGCGGTGGAACTCGCCGAGGCCGTATCGCCAGTGGTGGCGGGCCAGGCGCCAGCTGCCCGGGTAGCCCAGGGTGGTGGCGAGGTCCGCAGGACGTATGGTGCGCCGGTGATAGCCCTCGCGGGCCAGCGCGGGCACCGCGTTGGGCCCGATGTGCACCTGGCCGTCGATGCCCCGGGTGAGGTGCACTCCCAGGAAGGGGAAGGCCGGGTCGGGCACGGGATAGACCAGGCCGCGGACCAGGTGCGTACGGCCGGGGACGAGCTCATAGAACTCGCCGCGGAAGGGGATGATCCGGATGCCCGGATCCACGCCCGCCAGCCGGGCCACCCGGTCACTGTGCAGCCCGGCGCAGTTGACCAGCGCCCGGGCCCGCAGCACCGTGCCGTCCGCGGTGCGTACCGCGACCACCGGCCCGCGCCGGCCGATGCGGCGCACCTCGGCCCCGTACCGCACCGAGGCCCCCGCATCCTCGGCCAGCTCGGCCAGCCGTCCGGCCACCGTGCCGAAGTCCACCACGCCCGTGGTGCCGACATGGATGGCCGCCAGCCCGCGCACCCGCGGCTCGAACTCGGCTATCTGCCGGGGCCCCAACTCCCTTACCGGGATGCCGTTCCGGCGGCCGCGCTGGACCAGGGCGTGCAGCCGGGGCAGCTCGGTGTGCTCGGTGGCGACGATCAGCTTGCCGGTGACCTCATGCGCAATCCCGTACTCCGCACAGAACTTGACCATCTCGGCGGCGCCCTGCACCGCGAACCGGGCCTTGTAGGAGCCCGGCCGGTAGTAGATCCCGCTGTGGATCACTCCGCTGTTGCGCCCGGTCTGGTGGAAGGCGGGCCCCCGCTCCTTCTCCAGCACCACCACTTGCGTGCCCGGCGCGGCACGCGTGATCGCATAGGCCGTCGAGAGGCCCACGATCCCGCCGCCGATCACCAGCACATCGCAGTCGTACGCCACCATGCCGCCCACCTCCCCGCGTTCCCCGCGCTCCCCGCACCCCGACTCCAGGCTCCTATCATGACGTGCGCCACTGACAGTGGCCTGAAACCGAGCGCTCCGCGGATTTCCGCCGAGGGGTAGCGGCGCATTTGGGCACCGCCGGGTTCCGTCCTGGTGGCCGGTCGCCGCCGCGGCGGGAACATACTCGGGGCCGTCGCCCCGCATCCCGAGGCGCCTGGACCCCGAGGCCGGCGGGCCCGGACGGACGTCAACGGGATCGGACGGACGTCAACGGGACCGGACGGACGTCAACGGGACCGGACGGAAGCCAATGGGCTCAGGCCGTGGAAGCCACCAATAACGGCCGGGCCCGCTCGCGCAGCTCCACCACCCGGGGCTCATTGCCATAGGGCTCCAGCCGGTGCAGCAGGTCCCGTACATACTCGGTGGTACGGGCCGAGGAGATGCGCCCGGCCACCTCCACCGCCCGGGCGCCGGCCGCGCAGGCCGCGTCCAGATTGCCGGACTCCAGCTCGGCCACCGCCGAGACCACCAGCCGCAGCCCGTGCGAGCGGACGAACTCCTCGGTCGGACGGGCCAGCGCCTGCTCGGTGAAGCGCTGCACCTGCCGCGGCATGCCCAGGTCCCGGTAGCACTCGGCGGCGTCCGCGGCGAACCGCTCCTGGGTGTAGAAATCCAGCCAGGAGGGGTCGGGGTCGCCCGCCCTGGCCCGTTCCAGCCAGCCCTCGGCGGCCTTGAGCGCGGCCCCGCAGGCGCTCTGGTCACCGGCCTTGGCCTGGGCGCGGGCCTCCACCAGCCGGAAGAAGCTCATGGTGCGGGCGGTGGCCAGCCCCCGGTTGCGCTCCAGCGCGGCCTGGGCGAGGTCCACCCCGTCGTCGGCGCAGCCCCGGTAGGTGGCCTGCAGGCTCATCGAGGCCAGGACGTACCCGCCGAGCGGGACATCGGCGGCGGCCCGGGCCAGCCGCAGCGCCTGGATGTAGTAGCGCTGGGCGGCCTCCTGCTGGCCGGTGTCAAAGGCCATCCACCCGGCCAGCCTGGTGAGTTCGGCGGTGGCGCCGAACAGCGCCCGTCCCACCTCGTCGGTGTACGAACCCAGCAGCAGCGGGGCGGCGTCCACCCGCAGGCACTCGGGGACCATGGACGAACGCCAGTCGCCGCCACCGTACTTGGAGTCCCAGCGGCGGGCGTCCTCGGCCGCCTCGCGCAGTTTGGACACATCGCTGTGGCCCACTCGCTGCGGCACTCCGCAGTCCGGGACCGTGCCCGACTCCCGTTCCCGGGCGGCCTGTTGGGGCTCCCGGGCCACCGAGGAGTCGGCGGGCGTTATCAGCCAGCGCGAGGCGGGCGTGGAGTAGGCGCTGACGGAGAAGGAACCGGCCAGGCTCTGCCAGATGCCCCCGCCCCCGCGCCGCCCGGCGGAATCCAGCCGGTAGAGCTCGGTCGCCGAGCGCACCGCCTGGCCGACATCGCGCGGAAAGGCCAGCCCCACCTCGGGCGCCGGATCGGCGTCCGCCAGGCCGATTTCGTGCAGCGGCACCGGCCGGCCCAGCTTCCCGGCTATCGCGGCGGCGATCAGATGCGGCGCCGCACCCTGCGGGACCATGCCCTTGGAAACCCAGCGGGCCACCGAGGTCTTGTCATAGCGGAGGGTCAATCCGCGCTGCGCACCGAGGTCGTTGACCCGGCGCGCCAGTCCGGCGTTGCTGATTCCGGCGAGAGCCAGGACCGTGCCCAGCTTCTCGTTCGGCCCGCGTGACTCCCTGGACATGCGCACCCCTCGACTACGGCGACGCCCGCCCCGGCATAAGCGCGGGGCATCCGTAAACCCAGCGTAGTTCCCCACATCCCGACCGTTAAGGGGCGTTGTCCCGGATGGCGAGATTGCGGTCCGTATGTGCGTGCACCGAGGGGCACGTGCTCCGGTTGTGTGTGCGCGTGCGCCCGCCGTGCGCTCTGTCCCCGCCCTCGCGGTGGCGCTTCCATGGTGGTGCGTGGGTTGGCCCGCTGCCTGGATCCAGTGGGCTGGGGGAGCCGTCGCCTCATTCCCCGCGGGCGGCGGTACGGCCCGGGGGGCGCACCTTGCGGCGCCTCCCGGGCTGCGCCGCGGCACCACTGCGGCACACCGCCGCGCGAACGCCCCGTCCGCCCGGGGGAGTTCGCCCGGTGGGGGCGGCGGTGGGGACGGGTGGCGGCGACGCCGCATTTCGATGGTTTCGCGGGCTTCCCGCTGTGGTCCGACGGCTCCGCGCCCGTGCGCCTGGTCGCGCCCGTGCGTCTGGCCGCGTCTGGCCACCACCTGGTCGCACCTGGCCGCGCCTGGTCGTGTCTGGCTGCGCCGGACCGTCGTTGGCCGGATCGTTTCGCCGCGACGCGGCCGTGGACACATACGGAATGGTCACATCCGGCCGCGCTCATGGCAGCATGGAGCGCTGCGCGGGGACCCGGCGAAACGGCACTTCACCTCGGACCAGGGGGAGTTGGGCGCAGGGCGGCGGCCGAATCCGCCGTCCGCGTTTGCGCCGCGACGTTCGTCCCACTGTGCATGATGGCTGCTGATTGCTGGTTGTCCACAGCCTGTGGAGGCGACGATGCGCTGGTTGGTGGGGTGGAGCCGCGCCGGGACCGCGCACCGCGCCGAACCGGAGGCCACCGGCCCCACCGTGCAGCCGGTTGGGGCCCAACTCCTGTGGGGGGACCCGGATCCGCTGTGGGCGGTGGGCGACTGGCGGCCCGACGAGGTGCGCCTGGTCTGGGCCGACCAGCCCGGCCGCACCGGGGCCGCCATGGTGACCCGGATCGCGGTGCTGGGCCGCTGCGGCGCCACCGACGAGCAGCTGCGCACCGGACTGCTGGCGGCGCGCGGCGGGGCACTGCGCCATCTGACCGCCTGGCCGGGCAGCTATACCGCGGTCGCCCAGATCGGCCGCCGCATCACCATCGCCGGTGACCTGGCCGGGGCCCGTCCGGTGTTCCACGCGGCCTGGGCCGGCGGCACCGCCTACGCCACCGCCGCCCTGCCGCTGGCCGACCTGGTGGAGGCCCAGCTGGACATAGGGCATCTGGCGGCGCTGCTGGCCTGCCCGGACTCGCCGGAGGCGGTGGGCGACGGGACCCCGTACGCGGGCGTACGGCGGGTGCCGCCCGGGCACGCGCTGGTGGTGCGCGACGGAGCCCGGGACATCTCCGGGTACGAACCCCTTGCCTCGCTCGCCGTGGCCGCCCCCCAACTCGACCCGGACCAGGCGGTGGAGGGCGTCCGGGACGCCCTGGTGGAGGCAGTCCGCACCCGGCTGGCCGCCCCGCGCCATCTGTCGGCGTACGGGGCCGGGGTGCTGGATCCCGGCCCCGTGCCCGGCATGGGGCCGGCCTTCCGGCGCGCCGCCCGCGGCGGTCCGGCGCCCGGATTGGGGGCCGACCTCTCCGGCGGCAGCGCCTCGGGCACCCTGGCGCTGCTGGCCGCCGGACTGCCGGGAATTCCGGGCACCCCCTACGGGCATGGCACGGGCGAGCGCCTGCTGGCGGTCACCTTCAACGACCTGGCCACCGACAGCGGACGGGCCGGCGCCCAGGAACTGGAGCGCGCCCGCGCCCTGGCCACCGGGCCCCGGATGCGCCATGTGGTGGTGGCGGCGGGCGAAACCGCCCTGCCCTGCGCCGACTTGGAGTCCGGACCGCTCACCGATGAACCGGCACCCTCGCTGACCGTCGCCGAACGGCACCGCCAGCGCCTGGTGGCGGGCAGCGCCGACCACTTCACCGGGCATGGCGCACGGCAGGTGCTGGACGCCCATCCGGCCCGGCTGGCCGACCTGTTGCTGGACCGCAGACGACGCCATCTGCTGCGCCCGGTGTCCGCCCTGGCACGGGCCGACGGGCCCGCGGCCCACCCTCTCACCGTTCCCTTCACCGTCTACCGGGCCGCCCGGCGGCTGGCCCGTACCTCCTACCGGGAGGGCCTGGAGGCCGCCGCCGCACGGCTGTTGACGCCCGGGTTCGCGGACCGGGAGCGGCTGGCCGGGGTGCCGGGCGCGGTGGACGCCTCACTGGCGGCCCTGAGCTGGTGCCGCCCGGGACCGGCCGCGCGCTGGCTCACCGGAGAGGCACTGGCCGAGGTGTCGGCCCGGCTACAGGCGGCGGCGGTACGCCCAACTGGCCTGCCCCAGCGGCCCGGAGAGCAACGGGCCGCGGCAGCACTGGCCAGGCAGGGCGCCGACCTGCGCATCCTTGAACAGGCGGCCGAGGTACGCGGGCAGCGGCTGCACGCGCCCTTTCTGGACAACCAGGTGGTACGGGCCTGCCGCGCGCTCCCCGAAACGCTACGAGTGCAACCCGGAGCGCGCGCCTCGGTGTTGCGCGCCGTGCTGGCCGGGTCGGGCATCCGCGATCTGCCGCCCGGCTGGGGAGCGACCTCGCACGCCTCCCACCAGGCGGCCCTGCGCGCCGGGCTGCGGACCTTCGCCGCGCCCCTGGCCGGGCTCTTCGAAACCCCGCTGCTGGCGGACGCGGGCCTGATCGAGGCCCAAGTGGTGCGCGGGGCCCTGCAGGCGGCCGCCGAGGGCGCGCCACTGCCCCTGGACGGCCTGGCCGAGGTGATCGCCATGGAGACCTGGCTACGCCGCCTGCTGGCCCGGCGCGGCACCTGCTGGACGGGCGTGACACCCCGCCAGCGCGCCGTCGCGGGCGGGGTATCCCACCGGGCCAGCCTGCGGGGGGCGCTTGGGGGGTGAGGGGGCGCCCCGTAAGGGGCGCGGGGAACTGCGCGAACAACCTCCAACGGCCCGCAGGCGAAACGCAACCACGGTCATCGCGCGGGGCAATCGGGTCGGCGGGTGGGCGAAACCCGCCGCGCAGCGGCGGACGCCACCGGACCCGGCCCGGGCCCCGGGTCAGCAGCGGATGCGGGCCTGCCCCCAATCCACCAGCGCCACTCCCTCGAACGGCTCCTTCGGCTCCGCGACCAGCCGCAGCCGCTTGTGCCCATGCAGCGACACATGAACCGGCAGCGCCGGATGACCGGCCCGTACCAGGCCGGAGCTCCACAGCCGGATGCCGTCCCCGTAAACCACGAACCGCACCGCGCCCTCGCCCAGCGAGCTCTCGTCCACGCGCACCATGGCGTCAAAGGAAGCGCAGGGCTTGTGCAGTTGGATGCTCACCTCGGACGAGCCATTGGCGGTCACCCCGTGCCGGTAGCCGGCCTGCCGGGTCTGGAACTGGTGGCTGGGCCAGGCGGAGAAGCCCTCCTCCAGGCCGGTCTCCGGCTCCTCGACCTCGCCGATTCCCTCCAGCTCCAGCTGGGTGAGCTGGTAGGCCGACGGCCGGTGTGGCGCCGGGGCGGGGCGGGGGGACGGCTTGGCCGGGTGGTGGACCGGCTTGGACATCGGCTTGGGGGCCGGCGGCCGGTCGGGCGCCACCGGCTTGGCCCGGTGCGACGGGGCGGGAGCCGCCTCGGGCGGGGGAGCGACGTGATGGGTGGCGGGCGGCCGGGTGGGCGCGGGCCGGGCCACGGTCGCCCGCTGGCGCTGCGGCGCGGCGGGCGGCGGCGGGACGGGCCTCGCCGGGGGTGGCGCAGGGGTGGGAGCGGCTTCCGGCGGGGGAGCGGGTGCTGACGAGGGAGCCGGTGGTTCGGTGTGTTCCTGCTCCGGGCTGGGCGTTGGCGAAGGAACGGCCGGTGCCACCGAGCTGTTGGCCTGCACCTTCCTTGGGGGATGCGCCGAGGGGTCACCGGTCAGCGCGTAGGCGATCACCGCACCGGCGGCAAGCATCGCCCCGGCGGCGATGCCGACCTTCGCGGGCACACTGATGCCCTCCCCGGCGGCGCTCCCCGCCCCCGAGCCGCTCCCCGAGCCGGAGCCGGTGCCCGCCCGGGAGCCCGCCGTGGCGCCACCGGCGCCGCCGCCCGCGATGCCTGAACCGGCCCCGGCGACGGCTCCGGCTGCCGCTCCTGTGCCGGAGGCGGTACCCCCCTGGCCGGAGCCGGCACCCGATCCCGCACCGGACCCCGCGGCCGCCGAGGCCCCGTACCCCGCCGCGGACCCGCCGCCCGCCGCTCCCGAACCCACCGCGCTCGCATGCGAAGCCGCACCCGCGCCCCCGTCCGGGACCGCGCCAGCCCCCGCACCAGCCCCCGCACCCGGACCCGAGGCCGGGCCGGAAGCCCCCTCACCCCGGCCCCCGCCCGCACTCGCACCGGAACCGGCCGCGCCCCCGCCCGCCGCTCCGGCTCCTGCTCCCGTTTCCGCCGCTCCGGTCACACCAACCGCACTGGCCACCACCTTCACGGACGCTCCGGCGGTAAACCAGCCAATCACCGCCACCGGAAGCAGTGCCCGCAACTGGCCGTCCACATCGGCCAGTTCCAGCGCGGCGGTGCGGCACCTGGCGCAGCTCTCCAGGTGTTTGCGCATCCCCCGCTCGGTACGCATCCGCAGCCCGCCGCGGGCGTAGGCGCCCAACCGGTCGGCGTACTGGGCGCAACCGCCGCCCGCCGCCTGCGCGCTGCCGACATGCGCCTGGAGGTGCGCCTGCTTGAGGCCCTCCCTGGCCCGGCGGGCCAGCACCGCCGTGGCATCGGCGGACAGGCCCAGCAACGGGGCCACCTGGCTTGGCGACTCGTTCTCCACGATGGTGTGCCAGAGCACCATCTGCCAGCGCTCCGGCAGGCTGTGGAAGGCCCGTACCGTCAGCGACGCCTCGGCCTGTCGCATGGCCCGGACATCCGCGCCCGGCTCGAAACCCGCCTCCAGCTCCACCGTGGCGGCCGCCTCGGCCGAGGCGGCGAACTCGGCGAACTCCTCCACCAGTTGATCCCGCCGGGCGGTACGGGTCCAGGCCGCGGCCACCTGCCGGACCGTGGTCAGCAGATAGGCCCTTACCGCGGTGTCCGGCCCCGAGCCCAGGCGCACCGCGTGCAGGGTACGGGCGAAGACCTCGTCGGTCAGATCGTCGGCGGTGTGCAGATCACGGCAGCAGGTACGGGCGTAGCCGCGGACCGCGGGCGCGTGTCTGCGGTACAGCTCCTGGTACGCCGCGTGAGCCGTGCCCTGCTCCTCGGCGTCCCGGCCCTCCCGGATGCGGGCCACCAACTCGGCGTCGGACGGCGGCGGTTCGGCCTCCGCCGGCGGTTCTCCGCCGGGCCCGGCGGCATCGTCCTCCTGGTCCGTCTGGTCCGTACGGGAACTCCCCTCCGCGCGAGCGCTCCCGTCCGTACGGGCGTGTGCCCCCCGCCGCGCCCCCTTGCGCTGCTGGGGCACGCTCGCCCCGCCTTCGGTATCGCCGGCAACGTCCTCACCGGATGTGGCACGGCCGGGGGTAGCCGGTCCGCCCTGCGCGGGAATGCCCGGCACCTGGCGGGCCGGCGCGCGATCCGCGCCGTCATGCCCCTGCGGTTCGTCCCGCTCGTCAACTCCCATGGTTCAGGCTCCCGTACAACGCCGGACAGACACCCGAATACCGGGCCAGCGTCGCACGGGTGCGCGCGGCAAAAACAGATGCTTGAACGGCAACCACTCATCCGGGTTGAGTTCGCACATCGGAACACCAGGCGGCGGCCCGATGGCAACCCCTTTCGGCCGTACCGGAGTTGGCGCCAAGTTGACGGAGGCCGCCGAAATTCACCCGATAGGGGCGGCCGCCCCACACTTGTCTCGCTCCCGCGAGTGCACCCGGTGCGGAGGCGGCCCGGTAACCACCTACCCCACCGGCCGCGAGCGCAGACCCTCCAGCAGGATGTCCAGCAACCGCGAGGACGCCGCGGCCTGTTGGGCGGCATCCGGCAGTGACGGCGCGGCGGTGGCTATCACCAGCAGCACATCGGCCACCGTCACATCGGGCCGCAGCTCCCCGGCCGCCCGGGCCCGCTCAACCAGCCGTCCGACCACATCCAGCAGTGCCGCCGCACTCGAGCTCTCGCGCTCCTCGGTGACCACCGGGCGCTGCTCCACCAGCCGCAGCTCGTGCAACTGGCCGCCGGTGGCCCCCGGCTGGCGCTGCTGCGGCACCCTCGGCTGGGGCTGCTGCTGGGGCTGCGCCTCCTGCGTCTGTACCGTCTCCGCGTCCACCCCGACCCGCAGCACCTGGGGCGGCAGCAGCCGCCCGGCGCCCGAGGCCACCGAGGTGCGCAGGAACCGGGAGAGCGCCGACCAGGGCTCCTCCTCCTGACCGAGCGCGGTGCGCGCCTGCTCGGTCAGCCGGGCCGTCTCCTCCTCGGCTATCCGCCTGACCAGCACGTCCTTGCTGGGGAACCGTCGGTAGACCGTCCCCACGCCCACCCGGGCCCGGCGCGCCACATCCTCCATCGGCGCCCCGTACCCCAGCTCGCCGAAGACCTCGCGAGCCGCTCGCAGTACGTGTTCGAGGTTGCGCTGAGCGTCCACCCGCAGTGGCGTGCTGCGACCGCCGTTACTGTCCGACGGCGCGACAGCGGTAGACCAATGAGAGCCCTGAATGTGCATATGTTCCCCCGGTTATGACGTCTCCCCCCGGAGACTCCCCGCCCTGACTGCCGGGCACGCCCTCTCCGTACCCCGACGAAGTACGAACATAGTTGAGCCCAGGTCAAGAAAGAAGAGGGTTGTTCCGCACCGGTCGTCCCCAATCGGAGTACGCGCTCGCCGACCGTTGATCGCACACCACTTCACCACCCCGGCACACCCACTCTGACCTGCGCGGCCGTTCCATGGAAGGACGGGCGGAACGGGGAGGGATCAGCTCCGCTGCCTGTCATACATTTCGACGGCCCTGTGGACAAACCCCGGCCGGCGTTGCCTCATGGAAGGAAGCTTTGCCGGGAGCGGAAGACTCGGGACCACGATCCGAAGGGGCACCCTTGGCCAAGGCAACGGCGGAGAAGCAACCGGCCCGCATCCTGATCGTCGGCGGCGGTTATGTAGGGATGTACACCGCACTGCACCTGCAGCGGAAGCTCAGAGCCGACGAGGCCGAGATCCTGGTGCTCAGCCCCGACCCGTATATGACCTACCAGCCGTTTCTGCCCGAGGCCGCGGCCGGCTCCATCTCGCCGCGCCATGTGGTGGTACCGCTGCGCCGCACCCTGGACAAGTGCCAGGTGCTGGTCGGCGAGGCCGTCGGCATCGACCACGCCAAACGCACCGCGACCATCACCACCCTGGCCACCAGGGAACAGGGCACCGGCCCCATCGACATCCACTACGACGAACTGGTGATCGCCCCCGGCTCGGTCTCCCGCACCCTGCCGGTGCCCGGTCTGGCCGAACACGGCATCGGCTTCAAGACCGTGGAAGAGGCCATCGGCCTGCGCAACCACGTCCTGGAACAGCTGGACATAGCCTCCTCCACCCGCGACCCCGAGGTCCGGGCCGCCGCCCTGACCTTCGTCTTCGTCGGCGGCGGCTACGCGGGCGTGGAGGCCCTGGCCGAACTGGAGGACATGGCCCGCTACGCCGCCCGCTACTACCACAACCTGGAGCCCAACGACCTGAAGTTCCTGCTGGTCGAGGCCACCGGGCGGATCCTCCCCGAGGTCGGCGAGGAGATGGGCGTCTACGCCGTGCGGGAGCTGCGCGGCCGCAATATCGACGTACGCCTGGAAACCCGGCTGGAGTCCTGCGAGAACCGGGTCGCGGTGCTCAGCGACGGCTCCCGGCACCCCACCCGCACCCTGGTGTGGACCGCGGGCGTCAAACCGCATCCGGTGCTCGCCGCAACCGACCTGCCCCGCAATGAGCGCGGCCGGCTGCGCTGCCGTCCGGACCTGCGCATCGAGGAGGTGGACCACGCCTGGTCGGCGGGTGACGCGGCCGCCGTACCCGACCTGACCGCCGAGCGGGAGGGCGTGGAGTGCGCGCCCAACGCCCAGCACGCGGTACGCCAGGCGAAGACCCTGGCGGGCAATGTGATCGCCGCGCTGCACGGCCGGCCGCTGACCGAATACCGGCACAAATACGTGGGCTCGGTCGCCTCACTGGGCCTGCACAAGGGCGTGGCACATGTCTACGGCCGTAAGTTCAAGGGCTACCCGGCCTGGTTCCTGCACCGCGCCTATCACCTCAGCCGGGTCCCCACTTTCAACCGCAAGGCCCGGGTGCTGGCCGAGTGGACCCTGGCCGGCCTGTTCAAACGTGAGATCGTCTCACTCGGCTCGCTGGAGAACCCGCGCGCCGAGTTCGAGCTGGCGGCGGGCACCGGCCGCCAGCCGGAGGCCAGTTGACCCACTCGGTGGACCGGCGCCGGAGCGGGGAACTCCCGCGGGAGTTCCCGACGTCTCACGGATGTCAGTCCGGTCGGCCACACTGGTCGTGTGACCATGGGTGGGTTCGTACTTCCGAAGAGTAACGATCATGAGGGTTTGGACGCGTGCCGCACATCCCCGGGGCCCGGACCCCGCATCGCCGACCGTGGCCCCGCACCGGGCGCCCGACCGCGCCACCGCATGTCGCCGAGCTGATCCGGCACGACTCCGCGAGGTAATCCTCAGTGAACTTCACCCGCTGGAGCGCCCGGCTCCCCGGAACACAGCGCCGAGCAGCGGCGCGGGCCGCCGACCGTACGACCGCCGCGGCGGCCCCGGCCGCCGGCGGCTCCGTCCCGGCGGCCCGCGCCGAGACCGCCCCGCACCCCGCCGGTGCCGTGCCCGCCCTCGGCGGGCTCTGTGTGCACGACATCCTCGGCCAGGTCCCGGCCCTGGTCGCGGTGGTGCACGGCGCCGACCACCGCCTCGCCTATGTCAATGACTCCTATGCCGCGACCTTCGGCCCGCGCACCCTCGGCATGCCCGCCCGGGAGGCCCTGCCCGAGCTGGCGGAGCTGGGCCTGCTGCCGCTGATGGACCAGGTGCTGCGCAGCGGCCGGCCGCGCACGGTGAAGTCCCGCCGGGTCACCACCGCCGAACCCGCCGCCCGGCACAGCTACTACACCTTCACCTGCTCACCCATCCAGATCGCGGCGGGCGAGGGCGCACCGCGCCACCAGTCCGGGGTGCTGGTCTTCGCCGCCGATGTCACCGACCAGGTGGAGGCCGCCGAGCGGCTGCGCGCCAGCGAACGCCGCCAGCGGGAGGCCGCCGTCACCCTGCAGCGCAGCCTGCTGCCCCAGGAGCTGGAACAGCCGGACGACCTCCGGGTCGCCGCCACCTACCAGCCCGGCGGCCAGGACACCGCGGTGGGCGGTGACTGGTACGACGTGATCACCCTGGGCGCCGGACGCACCGCGCTGGTCATCGGCGATGTGATGGGCCGCGGGGTACGGGCCGCCGCCGTGATGGGCCAGCTGCGCACGGCGGTACGGGCCTACGCCCGGCTGGATCTGCCACCGCACGAGGTGCTGCAACTGCTGGACGGGCTGGCCGCCGAGATCGACGCCACCCAGATCGCCACCTGCGTCTACGCCGTGCACGACCCCAACGAGGGACGGCTGGTCTACGCCTCCGCCGGGCATCTGCCGATCCTGGTCCGCGACCCGGACGGCGTGGTCCACCGCGCCGCCGAGCCCACCGGGCCGCCGCTGGGCACCGGCGGCTGGCTGCACACCTCGGGCTCGATGCCGCTGGGGCCCGGCTCCAGTGCCGTCCTCTACACCGACGGCCTGGTGGAGCGGCGCAACCAGGACATCGACGAGGGCGTGGCCGCCCTGGAGCGGGCCTTCGCCGGCGCCACCGGCTCGCCCCAGGTGATGTGCGACCGGCTGATCCGCACCATGGGCATCACCGAAGAGCACGATGACGATGTCGCCGTCCTGGTCCTCCAGCACCCCGCGCGTACCGGGCACGACGCGGAGCTCTTCCACAACGCCGCGCTGGAGCTGCTCGGCGGGGTGGAGGCCGCGCCCCGGGCCCGGGCCTTCGCCTCGGGGGTGCTGGCCAGCTGGCGGTTCCCCGCCGACCTGCGGGACCTGGGGGTTCTGGCGGCGAGCGAGCTGGTGGCCAACTCGCTCCAGCACGGCACCCCGCCGATGCGGCTGCGGCTGCGGCGCACCGACCGGCGGCTGATCATCGAGGTCACCGACGGGGACGACCACCTGCCCCGGCGGCGGCGCGCCGAACCGGCGGACGAGGCCGGGCGGGGCATCTCGATCATCGCCACCATTGCCTCCTCCTGGGGGTCCCGGCGGACGCCCGGCGGAGGCAAGGCGGTCTGGTGCGAATTCGCCCTCCCGGCCACGGCAGGCCACCTATGACACGGACCGCCGGGTGACGCCCGTCACCGGGTCATGGCCGGATGCGCAGCCCGGTGCGGCCTGACGGCGCCGCGAAGGGTGAAGGGTATGGACGCTGTCCACCATGCGGCTCCGCCGCCGGGGCGCGACCAGCCACGACTCTCATCCACGGCTGACGCCGCCCCGCACTTCCGGCGGAGCGCTCAGGCGGCCACCAGCTCACGGTCCGAGGGCACCCGTCGCTGGACGACCGTGTGCCGCAGCGGATTCTCCTGGGCGGGGGTGAGCCGGCGGCCCAGCCGCAGCGCCAGCACCGTGATGCCCAGCGAGCAGAAGATCAGCAGCACGATGTACGCCGCGTACATCCCGGCACCGGCCATCATCCCGCCGGCCGCCGGACCGGCTGCCAGCGCCAGCTGCTTGACCAGGGCAAACGCCGAGTTGTACTGCCCGACCAGGCGAGTCGGCGCGAGGTCGGCCACCAGCGGGGCCATGGTCGGCGACAGCATCGACTCACCCAGACCGAACAGGGCATAGGTGGAGATCAGCAGGGTGGTCGCCAGGGCATGCGCCCCGGGGACCAGCCCGGAGAAGCCGGCGGCCAGCCAGGCCGCCGTCCATATCAGCCCCACCGTCGCGATCACCCGGCTGCGGCGGCGCCGCTCCACCAGCTTGAGCATCACAAATTGGGCCAGCACGATGGCCGCGGTGTTGGCCGCCAGGGCCATGCCCAGGGTGGCGGGCGATATCCGGGTGACATCCACCGCGAAGGCCGCCAGCCCGGACTCGAACTGGCCGTAGCAGGCGAAGAACATCACAAAGCCCAGCACCAGCAGCTGCACCATGGCCCGGTCGGCCACCAGGGCCCGCCAGCCGCCCCCGGCGGAGCGGTCGCTGGGTATCGCGTCCTCCACCTTGGGCGCCTTGGGCAGCCGGACGGTCGCCACGGTGGCGCCCAGGACCAGGAACATCACGGCCTCGATGGCGAACAGCCGGACAAAGCTGCCTGCATTGGAGGTGTCCACCAGCTGCCCGCCGAGCAGACCGCCCACACCCAGCCCGAGGTTGTTGAGGAAGAACTGCATGGCGAAGGCCCGGGAGCGGGTGGCCGTGGTGGAACACCAGACGATCATGGTCGCCAGCGAGGGCTGGACGACCGCTATACCCGCGCCCAGCGCGGCGGCGGCCGCCACCACCAGCTCCTTGGTGTCGGCCAGGCCGAGCCCCATCGACCCGATGGCGGCGGAGACCGTACCCGCGACGGCGACAGGCAGCGGACCCCGTCGGTCGATCACCCGACCGATGAACGGCAGCACAACAAGAGCGGCCACGGCAAAGGTCGCGAGCACGACGCCTGCCGTACTCGCCCCGAGACCCCGTACCTGCGACACATAGACGAACAGGAACGGGACGGTGAAACCGTTGCCGAACGCGCTCAACGCGTTGCCCAACTGGATCCGGCGCAGTGCTGCGCCCATCGCGGTGGTCACACTCACCTTCCTAGGTCAGGAGAGAGCCTGGACCGGCACAGAGCGCAACAGTCCAGGCTCAAAGACTTCAACTCTAAACTTCGAAGTTAAAGAGTACACATCAAAGGGCTTTAGCGTCAACGGCCGTGTCATACTGCGGGCCATGGCTGACATCCCGGGCTCCGCCGAGCCGAGCCTCGAAGACCAGATCGCCGCCTATCAGCGCGAGTTCCAGGACCTCGACCCCCAGGTCGAGCAGGTCGTCTCGGCCCTCAGCCGCCTCAACCGGCGTATGAACGTCGCCTATGGCAGGCAGACGGCGGAGCTCGGCATAAGCAACGCCGAGTGGGAGGTCCTCAAGGCCCTGGTCCTGGCCGGCGACCCCTACCGCATGGGCCCGGGCGACCTGGCCAAGCGGCTCGGCCTCACTCCCGCCGCGATGACCCACCGCATCGACCGGATGGTCGCCGAAGGACTGGTCACCCGGGAACGGGACGAGAGCAACCGGGTACGAGTGATCGTCGGCCTCACCCAGAGCGGCCGCCATAAGTGGATGGACGCCATGCGCATGGCCACCGTCTTCGAGGAGGAGCTGCTCCAGGACCTCTCCGCCGAGGACCGGGGCAAGCTGGGCGAACTGCTGACGCGCCTGCTGCGCCGGGTGGAGAACGCCCAGCCGGACGCCGACGGGCGTCTGAGTGACCTTGACTGAACCAGGGTTGACACCGGTTCGGCAGACCCGTAATGTTCTCCGAGCTGCCACGGACCCTTCAGGGTTTCACGGCGGCACCTCTGGCCGCACCGGCGGCATCCACTACTGCACGGCCCCTGAACGGGATGGATTTCGGCGTGCCCGAATTCCGGCTCGGACTTCGATTAGGAGTCACCGGGGAAATCCGCTAAAGTAGTGATCACGCCGGGACGCGAAAGCGAAAAGGCGAGAAACCCCGCTCCAGCAGGGGGCCGGAAACGAGAAATCGGATCTGGTAAGGTTGGAAACACCGAAGGGAAGCGCCCGGAGGAAAGCCCGAGAGGGTGAGTACGAAGGAAGCGTCCGTTCCTTGAGAACTCAACAGCGTGCCAAAAGTCAACGCCAGACTATAAAACAACCCCGTCCACCACGTTGTGGTGGGTGAGGTTCCTTTGAAAAACACAGCGAGGACGCTGTGAACGACCGGGCTTATTCCGCCTGGTTGTTCCGCTCTCGTGTGTGTGCACCGGATATCCGGTAAACATTCACGGAGAGTTTGATCCTGGCTCAGGACGAACGCTGGCGGCGTGCTTAACACATGCAAGTCGAACGATGAACCGGTTTCGGCCGGGGATTAGTGGCGAACGGGTGAGTAACACGTGGGCAATCTGCCCTGCACTCTGGGACAAGCCCTGGAAACGGGGTCTAATACCGGATACGACTACTGGGGGCATCCCTGGTGGTGGAAAGCTCCGGCGGTGCAGGATGAGCCCGCGGCCTATCAGCTTGTTGGTGGGGTGATGGCCTACCAAGGCGACGACGGGTAGCCGGCCTGAGAGGGCGACCGGCCACACTGGGACTGAGACACGGCCCAGACTCCTACGGGAGGCAGCAGTGGGGAATATTGCACAATGGGCGAAAGCCTGATGCAGCGACGCCGCGTGAGGGATGACGGCCTTCGGGTTGTAAACCTCTTTCAGCAGGGAAGAAGCGCAAGTGACGGTACCTGCAGAAGAAGCGCCGGCTAACTACGTGCCAGCAGCCGCGGTAATACGTAGGGCGCAAGCGTTGTCCGGAATTATTGGGCGTAAAGAGCTCGTAGGCGGCTTGTCGCGTCGGATGTGAAAGCCCGGGGCTTAACCCCGGGTCTGCATTCGATACGGGCAGGCTAGAGTTCGGTAGGGGAGATCGGAATTCCTGGTGTAGCGGTGAAATGCGCAGATATCAGGAGGAACACCGGTGGCGAAGGCGGATCTCTGGGCCGATACTGACGCTGAGGAGCGAAAGCGTGGGGAGCGAACAGGATTAGATACCCTGGTAGTCCACGCCGTAAACGTTGGGAACTAGGTGTGGGCGACATTCCACGTTGTCCGTGCCGCAGCTAACGCATTAAGTTCCCCGCCTGGGGAGTACGGCCGCAAGGCTAAAACTCAAAGGAATTGACGGGGGCCCGCACAAGCAGCGGAGCATGTGGCTTAATTCGACGCAACGCGAAGAACCTTACCAAGGCTTGACATACACCGGAAAGTGCTAGAGATAGTGCCCCCCTTGTGGTCGGTGTACAGGTGGTGCATGGCTGTCGTCAGCTCGTGTCGTGAGATGTTGGGTTAAGTCCCGCAACGAGCGCAACCCTTGTTCTGTGTTGCCAGCATGCCTTTCGGGGTGATGGGGACTCACAGGAGACTGCCGGGGTCAACTCGGAGGAAGGTGGGGACGACGTCAAGTCATCATGCCCCTTATGTCTTGGGCTGCACACGTGCTACAATGGCCGGTACAATGAGCTGCGATACCGTGAGGTGGAGCGAATCTCAAAAAGCCGGTCTCAGTTCGGATTGGGGTCTGCAACTCGACCCCATGAAGTTGGAGTTGCTAGTAATCGCAGATCAGCATTGCTGCGGTGAATACGTTCCCGGGCCTTGTACACACCGCCCGTCACGTCACGAAAGTCGGTAACACCCGAAGCCGGTGGCCCAACCCTTGTGGAGGGAGCCGTCGAAGGTGGGACTGGCGATTGGGACGAAGTCGTAACAAGGTAGCCGTACCGGAAGGTGCGGCTGGATCACCTCCTTTCTAAGGAGCACATAGCCGACTGCGAGCGAATGTCTCGCACGGTTGCTCATGGGTGGAACGTTGACTATTCGGCACAGTCTCAGGGGTGTTCGTTAGTACTGCTTCGGCGTGGAACGCGAAATCTTCTCGGAGGCTGGGCCGGGCACGCTGTTGGGTATCTGAGGGTACGGCCGTCATGGTTGTCCTTCAGTTGCCGGTCCCAGTGAACTCGCCTTTTTGGGGTGGGGTGATGGGTGGCTGGTCGTTGTTTGAGAACTGCACAGTGGACGCGAGCATCTGTGGCCAAGTTTTTAAGGGCGCACGGTGGATGCCTTGGCACCAGGAACCGATGAAGGACGTGGGAGGCCGCGATAGGCCCCGGGGAGCTGTCAACCGAGCTGTGATCCGGGGGTGTCCGAATGGGGAAACCCGGCAGTCGTCATGGGCTGTCACCTACTGCTGAACACATAGGCAGTATGGAGGGAACGCGGGGAAGTGAAACATCTCAGTACCCGCAGGAAGAGAAAACAACCGTGATTCCGGGAGTAGTGGCGAGCGAAACCGGATGAGGCCAAACCGTATGCGTGTGATACCCGGCAGGGGTTGCGTATGCGGGGTTGTGGGATCGCACTTTCATGGTCTGCCGGCCATGAGGCGAGTCAGAAACCGTTGATGTAGGCGAAGGGCATGCGAAAGGCCCGGCGTAGAGGGTAAGACCCCCGTAGCTGAAACATTAGCGGCTTGCTTGTGCGACACCCAAGTAGCACGGGGCCCGAGAAATCCCGTGTGAATCTGGCGGGACCACCCGTTAAGCCTAAATATTCCCTGGTGACCGATAGCGGATAGTACCGTGAGGGAATGGTGAAAAGTACCGCGGGAGCGGAGTGAAATAGTACCTGAAACCGTGTGCCTACAAGCCGTGGGAGCGTCGGATGTACTTTGTGCATCTCGTGACTGCGTGCCTTTTGAAGAATGAGCCTGCGAGTTTGCGGTGTGTTGCGAGGTTAACCCGTGTGGGGAAGCCGTAGCGAAAGCGAGTCCGAATAGGGCGACCAGAGTAGCGCGCCCAAGACCCGAAGCGGAGTGATCTAGCCATGGGCAGGTTGAAGCGGCTGTAAGAGGTCGTGGAGGACCGAACCCACCAGGGTTGAAAACCTGGGGGATGACCTGTGGTTAGGGGTGAAAGGCCAATCAAACTCCGTGATAGCTGGTTCTCCCCGAAATGCATTTAGGTGCAGCGTCGTGTGTTTCTTGCCGGAGGTAGAGCACTGGATAGGCGATGGGCCCTACCGGGTTACTGACCTTAGCCAAACTCCGAATGCCGGTAAGTGAGAGCGCGGCAGTGAGACTGTGGGGGATAAGCTCCATGGTCGAGAGGGAAACAGCCCAGAGCATCGACTAAGGCCCCTAAGCGTACGCTAAGTGGGAAAGGATGTGGAGTCGCAGAGACAACCAGGAGGTTGGCTTAGAAGCAGCCACCCTTGAAAGAGTGCGTAATAGCTCACTGGTCAAGTGATTCCGCGCCGACAATGTAGCGGGGCTCAAGCGTACCGCCGAAGTCGTGTCATTGCAGCATGTACATCTAACGGTGGCTGTGATGGGTAGGGGAGCGTCGTGTGCCGGGTGAAGCAGCGCCGGAAGGTAGTTGTGGACGGTTCACGAGTGAGAATGCAGGCATGAGTAGCGATACAAGAGTGGGAAACTCTTGCGCCGATTGACTAAGGGTTCCTGGGTCAAGCTGATCTGCCCAGGGTAAGTCGGGACCTAAGGCGAGGCCGACAGGCGTAGTCGATGGACAACCGGTTGATATTCCGGTACCCGCTTTGAAGCGCCAGCGCTGAACCAGGCGATGCTAAGTCCGTGAAGCCGCCCTGATCTCTTCGGAGTTGAGGGGAGTGGTGGAGCCGACGGACCAGACCTGTAGTAGGTGAGCGATGGGGTGACGCAGGAAGGTAGTCCAGCCCGGGCGGTGGTTGTCCCGGGGTAAGGGTGTAGGACGTCACGTAGGCAAATCCGCGTGACACATAGTCTGAGACCTGATGCCGAGCCGATTGTGGTGAAGTGGATGATCCTATGCTGTCGAGAAAAGCCTCTAGCGAGTTTCATGGCGGCCCGTACCCTAAACCGACTCAGGTGGTCAGGTAGAGAATACCGAGGCGTTCGGGTGAACTATGGTTAAGGAACTCGGCAAAATGCCCCCGTAACTTCGGGAGAAGGGGGGCCATGTCCGGTGATGAGACACGCTCTCTGAGCTGGGTGTGGCCGCAGAGACCAGCGAGAAGCGACTGTTTACTAAAAACACAGGTCCGTGCGAAGCCGTAAGGCGATGTATACGGACTGACGCCTGCCCGGTGCTGGAACGTTAAGGGGACCGGTTAGCTCCATTTCGGTGGGGCGAAGCTGAGAACTTAAGCGCCAGTAAACGGCGGTGGTAACTATAACCATCCTAAGGTAGCGAAATTCCTTGTCGGGTAAGTTCCGACCTGCACGAATGGCGTAACGACTTCTCGACTGTCTCAACCATAGGCCCGGTGAAATTGCACTACGAGTAAAGATGCTCGTTTCGCGCAGCAGGACGGAAAGACCCCGGGACCTTTACTATAGCTTGATATTGGTGTTCGGTTCGGCTTGTGTAGGATAGGTGGGAGACTGTGAAGCATGCACGCCAGTGTGTGTGGAGTCGTCGTTGAAATACCACTCTGGTCGTGCTGGATGTCTAACCTGGGTCCGTGATCCGGATCAGGGACAGTGTCTGGTGGGTAGTTTAACTGGGGCGGTTGCCTCCTAAAGGGTAACGGAGGCGCCCAAAGGTTCCCTCAGCCTGGTTGGTAATCAGGTGTTGAGTGTAAGTGCACAAGGGAGCTTGACTGTGAGACCGACGGGTCGAGCAGGGACGAAAGTCGGGACTAGTGATCCGGCGGTGGCTTGTGGAAGCGCCGTCGCTCAACGGATAAAAGGTACCCCGGGGATAACAGGCTGATCTTCCCCAAGAGTCCATATCGACGGGATGGTTTGGCACCTCGATGTCGGCTCGTCGCATCCTGGGGCTGGAGTCGGTCCCAAGGGTTGGGCTGTTCGCCCATTAAAGCGGTACGCGAGCTGGGTTTAGAACGTCGTGAGACAGTTCGGTCCCTATCCGCTGTGCGCGTAGGAGTCTTGAGAAGGGCTGTCCCTAGTACGAGAGGACCGGGACGGACGAACCTCTGGTGTGCCAGTTGTCCTGCCAAGGGCATGGCTGGTTGGCTACGTTCGGGAGGGATAACCGCTGAAAGCATCTAAGCGGGAAGCCTGCTTCGAGATGAGGGCTCCCACCCACTTGATGGGGTAAGGCTCCCAGTAGACGACTGGGTTGATAGGCCAGGTGTGGAAGACCGGTAACGGTTGGAGCTGACTGGTACTAATAGGCCGAGGGCTTGTCCTCAGTTGCTCGCGTCCACTGTGTTGGTTCTGAAACCACGAACAACCAAAAGCCGGTTGTCTGTTTCATAGTGTTTCGGTGGTCATTGCGTTAGGGAAACGCCCGGTTACATTCCGAACCCGGAAGCTAAGCCTTTCAGCGCCGATGGTACTGCATGGGGGACCGTGTGGGAGAGTAGGACGCCGCCGAACAATTTTTAGCCTCAGGGGCGATTCATTTGATGGATCGCCCCTGAGGCATTTTTGCGTTCAGGCGCGTTCAGTGGAATTCATGGGATTCAGGGATCTGGTCGCCGAGCAGTGCCACCGCCTCCGCCAGCAATTCGTATTGCTTGTGCCAGGCCGGGTCATAGGTGCTGAAGACGATTCGGTCCGCGCCGGCCTCGATGAACTCCGCGATGTGTTCCGCCGCCTGCTGCGGGCTGCCGCCAATGAGCAGGGCCTTGGCCCGGTCGTCCGGGAAGCCATAGACCTGGGCCACCGCATCCGCCTGGTTGGGTATCAGGGGACGGCCGACGTCGTCACCCAGGCCGAAGGGCTGGGCGATGGTGACGCCCGGCATGGGCCGTCCGGTTTCCTGCGCCAGTTTCCCAAGGTGTGCCAGGCCGGTGCGCAATGAAGCCGGAGAGGTAAGGGCCGGGAACCAGTGGTCGCCATGGGTCACCACCCTTCGTAGCGCCGTTTCCGTTTCACCTCCGATCAGCAGTGGCGGCACCGCGGCGGGAATGGAAAGGGCCAACTCCGGCTGCTCCGGGTCGAGTAGACCCGGTTCACCGCGCAGAACACCGGGCAGCCGGGCGAGCGTGGCATCCGTCCTGGTGTCCCGTTCTTCAAAGGGAATGTCCAAGGCCCGCCAAGCGGCCTGGTCTTTGAGCCCGCCCCGCCACCGGGCCCAGGTGCCGTCGCCCGCGTCACACCCCAACATCAGCCGCCCGCCGGACAGGAACTGCAGCGTTGCCAGCCGCTGGGCCAGTACGGGCAACGGCTGCAGGGCCGGTACCAATGCGGCGGTACCCAGGCGCAGCCGGGTGGTGACCGAGGCGGCCGTGGCCAGGAGCAGCAGGGGATCGAGCATGGGGCAGCGGCCGGTGAGCAGATCGCTGGTCCAGAAGGATTCAAAGCCCAGTTCCTCGGCCAGCCGGGCCGCTTCCACGGTCTCTCCGGGAGCGGCGGCGGGGTCGAGGGTCAGGGCCGGGGCGAAGACGCCGATCTTGGTTCGAAGCATGCTGGAAAACGTAGGCTTCCCGGGTTGGTTGGCGAATCCGTAGGACTACGGGCGCCCGGGACCATGGGTCCCGCGGTCCCCGGAGGCCATGGGGCCAAGGGAGGGGGAAACGTTGCTGTATGGGCGGGACGCGGAACAGTCCGCGGTCGCGGGGCTGTTAGAGCGGGCATGGGACGGGCAGGGTGGTGCCCTGCTGATACATGGAATCGCGGGGATCGGTAAATCCGCGCTGCTGGGTGAGGCCGCTCGCCGGGCGGGTACGGCCGGCAGCGCGGTCCGGGTGCTGCGGGCCACCGGGGTGGAGGCGGAGGCAAGGCTGCCGTTTGCCGCACTGCATCTGCTGTTGCGCCCGGTGCTGACCGAGGAGCGGCTCGCCGCACTGCCAGGTCCGCAACGGCGGGCGCTCTGTGGGGCGTTGGGGCTGGCCGACGAAGCGCCGGAGGACCGTTTTCGCACCGGCCTGGCGGTGCTTACCCTGCTCTCCCACCTCGCTGCCGAACAGCCGCTGCTCTGCCTGGTGGACGATGTGCAGTGGCTGGACCCGTCCTCCGCCGAGGCCCTGCTGTTCGCCGCGCGCCGGCTGGAGGGCGAGCCCATCGCCTTTCTGCTGGCGGCCCGTGATCCGCTCCCCGCCGAGCTGCGGCCATTGGCCGCGGGCATTCCGGATTTGCGCCTTGCCTCCCTCGATGCCACCGCGGCCGGGGAGTTGCTGGCCGAACGGGTGCCGGGGCTGGCGGCGCCGGTCCGGGAGCGGGTGATCGTCCAGTCCGGCGGCCATCCGCTGGCTCTGGTCGAGCTGCCGAGCGCACTGACCACCGCCCAGCAGGCGGGTGCCGCTCCGCTGCCGGATGAACTGCCGGTGCCCAACCGGCTGTTGGTGGAGTACCAGGCCAGGATCGAGGCTCTTGGGGCCCGTACCGTGCTGCTGGTCGCGGCGGCCGAGGGCAGCGGTGAGCTTGGCACCGTGCTGGCGGCGGCGGGCAGGCTCGGAGCCGGAGCCGAGGAGCTGCGGGCAGCCGAGCACGCCGGGCTGATCCACCTCGGGGGGAACGGGAATACCGGGAGCAGTCAGGGTGGTTGGGACGGCATTCTGCGATTCCGGCATCCGTTGATCCGTGCGGCCGCCTACCAGGGCGCCGAGCCCGCCGAGCGCCGTGCCGCGCACCGGGCGCTGGCCGACGTGCTCGATGCCGACCGGTGCCCGGACCGTATTGCCTGGCATCTGGCCGCGGCCGCCGACGGGCCGGACGAGGAGGTCGCGTCCCGGCTGGAGCGGGTTGGCCAATCGGCCTGGGAGCGCGGGGCGTTCGCCGCGTCCATCGCCGGCCGGCTACGGGCGGCCGAGCTCAGCGCGACAGCAGGGGAGCGCGCCCGCCGGCTGTTGTCCGCGGCGCAGGTGGCGGTCACCACCGGGCGGGTCGACCAGGCCGGTGAGCTGGCCGGACAGGCCCTGGAGCTGACCGCCGACCGTCGGCTGAGGGCCGGGCTGGGCATGGTGCGTGGCGCGGTGGCGGATGCCAACGGGGATCCGCGGGCGGCCGCGTACATCTTCCTGGACCATGCCGAGCCCATGGTGCCGGTCCACCGTGACGCCGCCGTTCCGCTGCTGGTGCTCGCCTGGCGCAGCGCCTGGGCCGTGGCGGACGGGGCGCTGGTGCGCCGGGTCGCCGAACTTGCGGGGCGGTTGGGGCCGGAGCATCTTCCCGAGGCGGCGCTTATGGCGGTTGCCGCTCTCAACACCGCCGTGGATCAAGAGGATTGGCCAATGGTTCGCCGGGCGATGAACACCTTGCGGGGCTTTGTGGCCGATGTACGCGATCACAACCCCGACTCCCATCTGATCCGGTTGCTGGCCATGGACTGTGCGGTGCTGACCGGTGATGACGAGGCCACGCTGGACCTGGCCGCTGCCGAGGCCGTCCGCTGTTTCGCCCGGAGCACCCTGCTCTCGCTGGGCGATGTGCTGGGCACGCTGGCCACCGTCCAGCTGGTGACGGGCCGTAAGCGGGAGGCCGAGTCGATCGCCGATGAGGCGGAGAGTGCCGCCGCGACCATCGCGGATGTGGCGGCGGCGCCGCGCGATCGGCTGCTGGCGGTCGCCGCGCGGGTATCGGCTCGTACCGCGGCGTCGGCCGGGGACGAGCGGGCGCTGGACGCGGCCGGTGTGCGGGCCGCCGGGCCGGCCGCGGTCGCCCTGCTGGATCTTGGCCTTGGCCGTTATGAGCAGGCGCTGTGCGGGCTGGAGGACGCCCGCCGGAGTGGGCCGGCGGCGGCCGTGGCGCTGCTGCCCGCCACCGGTGACCTGGTGGAAGCGGCGGTACGGGCCGGTGTGCCGGAGCGGGCGGCCGGGCCGCTGGCGGCCTTCACCGCCTGGGCCGAGGCGGGCGGGCAGTCATGGGCCGGTGCCATGGCGCTGCGTTGTGCGGCGTTGACGGGACCGGAGGAGGAGGCCGAGAAGCGGTACCAGGCCGCGTTGGCCCGGCATCGGGAGGGAGGACGGCCGTTTGAACAGGCGCGTACCGAGCTCTTGTACGGAGAGTGGTTGCGCAGGGCGCGTCGCCGAACCGATGCACGCCCCCAACTGCGCCATGCGCTGGCGGAGTTCAAGCGGCTGGGCGCCATACCCTGGGCCGAGCGCGCCCGCGTGGAGTTGCGCGCGGTGGGTGATGACACCTTGGATGCGCCGGTCGCGCGCCCCGATCCGCTGGGTGCGCTGACCCCGCAGGAGCGCCAGGTGGTCCGGCTGGCCGCCGGCGGGGTGGGAAACCGGGACATCGCCGCCCGGCTCTTCCTCAGCTCGCGCACGGTCGAATACCACCTCTACAAGGCCTACCCAAAGCTCGGCATCGGGTCCCGCAGAGAGCTGGCGGCCCTGCTGGCGGATCCGCCCCGCTGACTACCGTAGCGCTACGGATTCCCCGTGCCGCCCCGCTGCCTACGGTCGTGACCAGCGACGACGACATCGCGCGTCGCATCACCAGGCAGCGGAGGGAGCGGACCATGAGTCGAGCCATTGTGTTCCATCAGCCCGGAGGGGCGGAGGTGCTGCGGCTGGAGGAGGTCGCGGAGGTGCAGGCGGGTCCGGGACAGGTACGGGTCCGGGTGCGGGCCGCCGGAGTCCAGCCGTATGACGTGGCCATTCGCTCCGGCTGGACGCCGCCCGGGGCCGGGCCGCTGCCCCGGATCCCGGGCAATGAGTTCGCCGGGGTGATCGACCAGGTGGGGCCGGGCGTCACCGGCTGGGCGGTAGGGGACGAGGTGCTGGGCTTCGGCCGGCTCGGAGCCTATGCCGAGCTGCTGGTCTCGCCCGCAGATCAGATCGCCCGTAAGCCGGAGGGGATGTCCTGGGAGGTCGCGGGCGGTTTCACCGCGGGCAACCAGACCGCGCATATCGCCCTGGAGGTGCTGGCGCCGAGGCCCGGCGAGGTACTGCTGGTGCATGGTGCCGCCGGTTCGGTGGGCACCTCGGCCGTACAGCTGGCCCGGGCGGCCGGCGCCATGGTGATCGGCACCGCCCGGGAGGCCAACCATGAGTATGTGCGGTCGCTGGGCGCCGTCCCGGTGGCGTACGGGGACGGGCTGGTCGATCGCATCCGCCGGCTGGCGCCGGAGGGCGTGGACATGGTGATCGACGGGGCGGGGGGCGAGGCCTTCGACCTCTCGCTCGGCCTGGTCAAGAACCGTTCCCGGATGCTGACCCTGGTTGAACACGACCGCGCCGCCTCCGCCGGCGTACGGACCACCCCGCCGGCCCGGTCGGCGGCGCGTCTCGCCGAGCTGGCCGAGCGGTATATACGGGGCGAGCTGGCCTGGCACATTCGCGCCGCCTATCCGCTGGAGCGTGCCGCCGACGCCCAGCGGGACGTGGAGCGTGGGCACGGCCGGGGCAAGGTGGTGCTGCTGGTCGGCTGACCGCGTGTGCGTACGGGGCCCTTGGCAGACGGGCCGTAAAGGCGCCGCATGCCGCCCGGTGTGAGTGGCAGGATTGCGGCCTGCGTGCTGCCCAGTACGCCCAGTACCGCGAAGAGGTGAGTCAGTCCGTGCCCATGCCCCAGACGGTCGCCGTCCTCGGCACCGGAAAGATCGGTGAAGCCCTGCTGAGTGGCATGATCCGGGCCGGCTGGTCACCGGCCGACCTCATGTGCACCGCCCGTCGCCCGGAGCGTGCGGAAGCGCTCCGGGAGCGCTACGGCGTACAGGTGGTGGATAACGCGGAGGCGGCCAAACGTGCCGACACTCTGATTCTGGCCGTGAAGCCACAGGACATGGCGGCCCTGCTGACCGAGCTCGCCCCGCATCTGCCCGCTGACCGGCTGGTCATCAGCGCGGCGGCCGGCGTGCCCACCGCCTTCTTCGAGGAGCGGCTGCCGGCCGGTACGGCCGTGGTGCGGGTGATGCCCAATACGCCGGTGCTGGTGGACGAGGGCATGTCCGTCATCTCGGCCGGCAGTCACGCCGGGGAGGAGCATCTGCTCCGGGCGGAGGCGATCTTCAAGCCGGTGGGCAAGACGCTTCGGCTGCCGGAGGCGCAGCAGGATGCGGCCACCGCGCTGTCCGGTTCGGGCCCCGCCTACTTCTACTTCCTGGTCGAGGCCATGACGGACGCCGGCATCCTGCTCGGCCTGCCCCGGGACAAGGCCCACGATCTGATCGTCCAGGCGGCCATCGGTGCCGCGGTGATGCTCCGCGACAGCGGTGAGCACCCGGTCAAGCTGCGTGAGGCGGTGACCTCCCCGGCCGGTACCACCATCAGCGCCATCCGGGAGCTGGAGAAGCACGGGGTACGGCATGCGCTGATCGCCGCCCTGGAGGCAGCCCGCGACCGCAGCCGGGAACTGGCTTCCGGACAGGGCTGACCACCGGAAGGGTTGGGCCGGCGGGGACGCGGGCGCTGCCCCGTCCCCGCCGGTGTTCTCACTTCAAGCCGCGGGCAACAGCCCGATGGCCCGGTATGCCGCGTCAACAGTCGGCCGGGCCAGCGCCCGGGCCCGTTCGGCGCCGGTACGCAGCACCGCGTCCACCGTGCCCGGGTCGGCGCACAGCTCGGCGTGCCGTGCCTGCACCGGACGCAGCAGCTCGACCACCGCTTCGGCGGTGTCCCTCTTCAGCGCGCCGTACGAGCTGTACTGCTCGGCCAGCACCGCGGGCTTGTCGCCGGTGCAGGAGGCCAGCAGCTCCAGCAGATTGGCCACTCCCGGGTGCGCCTCACGGTCGTAGACCACATCGCTTCCGCTGTCGGTGACCGCGCGCATGATCTTCTTGCGCACCACCTCCGGTTCATCGAGCAGATAGACGATGCCGGAGGTCTCGGCGTGCGACTTGCCCATCTTGGACGTCGGGTCCTGGAGGTCCATCACCCGGGACGCGACCTCCGGCAGCACTGCCCGGGGCACGGTGAAGGTGTGCCCATAGCGTTGGTTGAAGCGGACCGCCAGGTCCCGGGTCAGCTCGACGTGCTGGGCCTGGTCGTCGCCGACCGGGACCTCGTCCGCGCCATAGGCGAGGATGTCCGCCGCCATCAGCGCGGGATAGGTCAGCAGGGACAGCCTTACGCTGCCTCCGGTGGACCGCTCGCGGACCGATTTCTCCTTGTACTGGATCATCCGGCGCATCTCGCCATCGGTGGCCGTGCACTCCAGGAGATAGGAGAGGCGGGTGTGCTCGTCCACATGGCTTTGTACAAACAGCGTGCAGAGCTCCGGGTCCAGGCCGGCGGCCAGGAACAGGGTCGCCGTCTGCCGGCTGAGCCGCCGCACCCGGGCGGGGTCGTGATCCACGGTCAGCGCATGCAGATCGACCACGCAGAACAGGGCCTCGGCCCGGTGCTGGTCGGATTCCACCCACTGGCGAATGGCGCCGAGGTAGTTGCCAAGGGTGAGGTGGCCGGTGGGCTTGACGCCGCTGAAGATCCGAGTGGTCCGTGTGGTCATGGTGTCCTTCTCCCCAGGTGCGGGACCACCGCCACGGACAGCAAAAACGGCCGCCGAGGCGGCGGCCGTTGAGTGCATGCGAGAACCGGCCGCCCTAGGCGGCCCACCACTGTTGGGTGTGCGCATGCTGCTTGGTCATGCGGACGACAGTACCCCGGGCAGGGGGCCTCCGCGAGGGATTTGATGGTGCGTACAGCCTCGTGTAGAGTTCTTCGGGTTGCCACGGCGTCCATACGGATGACGGGGCGGCACCTCTGGCCGCACCGGCGGCATCCACTACTGCACGGCCCCTGAACGGGATGGATTTCGGCGTGCCCGAATTCCGGCTCGGACTTCGATTAGGAGTCACCGGGGAAATCCGCTAAAGTAGTGATCACGCCGGGACGCGAAAGCGAAAAGGCGAGAAACCCCGCTCCAGCAGGGGGCCGGAAACGAGAAATCGGATCTGGTAAGGTTGGAAACACCGAAGGGAAGCGCCCGGAGGAAAGCCCGAGAGGGTGAGTACGAAGGAAGCGTCCGTTCCTTGAGAACTCAACAGCGTGCCAAAAGTCAACGCCAGACTATAAAATAACCCCGTCCACCACGTTGTGGTGGGTGAGGTTCCTTTGAAATACACAGCGAGGACGCTGTGAACGACCGGGCTTATTCCGCCTGGTTGTTCCGCTCTCGTGTGTGTGCACCGGCAGTTTTTAATTAAACGCGGCCGGTAAACATTCACGGAGAGTTTGATCCTGGCTCAGGACGAACGCTGGCGGCGTGCTTAACACATGCAAGTCGAACGATGAACCGGTTTCGGCCGGGGATTAGTGGCGAACGGGTGAGTAACACGTGGGCAATCTGCCCTGCACTCTGGGACAAGCCCTGGAAACGGGGTCTAATACCGGATACGACTACTGGGGGCATCCCTGGTGGTGGAAAGCTCCGGCGGTGCAGGATGAGCCCGCGGCCTATCAGCTTGTTGGTGGGGTGATGGCCTACCAAGGCGACGACGGGTAGCCGGCCTGAGAGGGCGACCGGCCACACTGGGACTGAGACACGGCCNAGACTCCTACGGGAGGCAGCAGTGGGGAATATTGCACAATGGGCGAAAGCCTGATGCAGCGACGCCGCGTGAGGGATGACGGCCTTCGGGTTGTAAACCTCTTTCAGCAGGGAAGAAGCGCAAGTGACGGTACCTGCAGAAGAAGCGCCGGCTAACTACGTGCCAGCAGCCGCGGTAATACGTAGGGCGCAAGCGTTGTCCGGAATTATTGGGCGTAAAGAGCTCGTAGGCGGCTTGTCGCGTCGGATGTGAAAGCCCGGGGCTTAACCCCGGGTCTGCATTCGATACGGGCAGGCTAGAGTTCGGTAGGGGAGATCGGAATTCCTGGTGTAGCGGTGAAATGCGCAGATATCAGGAGGAACACCGGTGGCGAAGGCGGATCTCTGGGCCGATACTGACGCTGAGGAGCGAAAGCGTGGGGAGCGAACAGGATTAGATACCCTGGTAGTCCACGCCGTAAACGTTGGGAACTAGGTGTGGGCGACATTCCACGTTGTCCGTGCCGCAGCTAACGCATTAAGTTCCCCGCCTGGGGAGTACGGCCGCAAGGCTAAAACTCAAAGGAATTGACGGGGGCCCGCACAAGCAGCGGAGCATGTGGCTTAATTCGACGCAACGCGAAGAACCTTACCAAGGCTTGACATACACCGGAAAGTGCTAGAGATAGTGCCCCCCTTGTGGTCGGTGTACAGGTGGTGCATGGCTGTCGTCAGCTCGTGTCGTGAGATGTTGGGTTAAGTCCGCAACGAGCGCAACCCTTGTTCTGTGTTGCCAGCATGCCTTTCGGGGTGATGGGGACTCACAGGAGACTGCCGGGGTCAACTCGGAGGAAGGTGGGGACGACGTCAAGTCATCATGCCCCTTATGTCTTGGGCTGCACACGTGCTACAATGGCCGGTACAATGAGCTGCGATACCGTGAGGTGGAGCGAATCTCAAAAAGCCGGTCTCAGTTCGGATTGGGGTCTGCAACTCGACCCCATGAAGTTGGAGTTGCTAGTAATCGCAGATCAGCATTGCTGCGGTGAATACGTTCCCGGGCCTTTGTACACACCGCCCGTCACGTCACGAAAGTCGGTAACACCCGAAGCCGGTGCCCAACCCTTGTGGAGGGAGCCGTCGGAAGGTGGGACTGGCGATTGGGACGAAGTCGTAACAAGGTAGCCCGTACCGGAAGGTGCGGCTGGATCACCTCCTTTCTAAGGAGCACATAGCCGACTGCGAGCGAATGTCTCGCACGGTTGCTCATGGGTGGAACGTTGACTATTCGGCACAGTCTCAGGGGTGTTCGTTAGTACTGCTTCGGCGTGGAACGCGAAATCTTCTCGGAGGCTGGGCCGGGCACGCTGTTGGGTATCTGAGGGTACGGCCGTCATGGTTGTCCTTCAGTTGCCGGTCCCAGTGAACTCGCCTTTTTGGGGTGGGGTGATGGGTGGCTGGTCGTTGGTTTGAGAACTGCACAGTGGACGGCGAGCATCTGTGGCCAAGTTTTTAAGGGCGCACGGTGGATGCCTTGGCACCAGGAACCGATGAAGGACGTGGGAGGCCGCGATAGGCCCCGGGGAGCTGTCAACCGAGCTGTGATCCGGGGGTGTCCGAATGGGAAACCCGGCAGTCGTCATGGGCTGTCACCTACTGCTGAACACATAGGCAGTATGGAGGGAACGCGGGGAAGTGAAACATCTCAGTACCCGCAGGAAGAGAAAACAACCGTGATTCCCGGGAGTAGTGGCGAGCGAAACCGGATGAGGCCAAACCGTATGCGTGTGATACCCGGCAGGGGTTGCGTATGCGGGGTTGTGGGATCGCACTTTCATGGTCTGCCGGCCATGGAGGCGAGTCAGAAACCGTTGATGTAGGCGAAGGGCATGCGAAGGCCCGGCGTAGAGGGTAAGACCCCCGTAGCTGAAACATTAGCGGCTTGCTTGTGCGACACCCAAGTAGCACGGGGCCCGAGAAATCCCGTGTGAATCTGGCGGGACCACCCGTTAAGCCTAAATATTCCCTGGTGACCGATAGCGGATAGTACCGTGAGGGAATGGTGAAAAGTACCGCGGGAGCGGAGTGAAATAGTACCTGAAACCGTGTGCCTACAAGCCGTGGGAGCGTCGGATGTACTTTGTGGCATCTCGTGACTGCGTGCCTTTTGAAGAATGAGCCTGCGAGTTTGCGGTGTGTTGCGAGGTTAACCCGTGTGGGGAAGCCGTAGCGAAAGCGAGTCCGAATAGGGCGACCAGAGTAGCGCGCCCAAGACCCGAAGCGGAGTGATCTAGCCATGGGCAGGTTGAAGCGGCTGTAAGAGGTCGTGGAGGACCGAACCCACCAGGGTTGAAAACCTGGGGGATGACCTGTGGTTAGGGGTGAAAGGCCAATCAAACTCCGTGATAGCTGGTTCTCCCCGAAATGCATTTAGGTGCAGCGTCGTGTGTTTCTTGCCG